>NZ_CP199214.1:0-102500 GCF_052446685.1 Stenotrophomonas sp. LC732
GCCACATCTTGAGCATGGTGGCGCCAGCGACCGGCAGCAGCACGCACATGGCCAGCAGTGCGACGAAATCAGCCATTGGCCACCTCCCGCGCGGCTTGGGCAACCACCTTGGAGCTGGCCTTCGCACCGGGAAGCATGTTGGCTACCGCGAACGGAAAGGGCAGTCGGTCGGCGAATGCCGCAAGCTCGGCCGAGATCCAATCTGCCTCGTCTGAAAAGCGTTCATTTCCCCTGGCCAGCACCCATCCTGGTGAGCTGCCTTTCCGCCGCTCGAACACGCGCTGGGCGATCTTCTGCCCGCCCATGTCCAGTTGGGCGGTGGCGATCACCTGGTTGTGGGTGATCCGCAGTGTGATGGTGGCGCTGCAGTCGCGGCCTTGCGCGATGTCAAATCCACACATTCCCCCAGCCGTGCTAGCCTTTGCCACAGGTCCGGTGTCGGAATCCTGCGGAAATGCCTTGGTGTGGTCGGTATTGCCGATCATGTCGTGCATGGTTCTCTCCTGAACTTCGTTGGTGGATGGCCTTGGGGTCAGAGGTGGTGCTCTGCCCGCCGGACCGCTGTTGCGCTTACTTCTTGAAAACCCAGCACCTCACGGTGCTGTGTCGGATGCGGCTCCTGACCGCCGAAATGCGAACCAGCCGAGGGCAAGTGCGGACGGCGTCAAGAAGCGCTTTGCCCGCCGGCAGCTGCACTCCCAAGCGGCGTGCTTCCGTCCTGACTTCCGGTATGCAAATACCAAGGTGATCGGAATCACCCATGTGATCGCCGACGCCCCGAGATGCCAGCCCTCGCGCGACCACATGCCAGAATGACTCCAATACCGTCATGTGCTTCGAGCCAGTCACTTCTTGAATACCCAGCAACGAACGGCCACGCCACCGCCGGTGCTATTGGTTTTGATGGCGCTGTTCACCGTCAGATTCGCGTCGACCAGCTTGTAGCGGCGCGAGTCGCGCAGGTACGCCCGCAGCAGCTTTAGATCCGCCACCGGTTGGCTGTGGTGCGCAGCCTTGGCGATGAAATCGTTCAGATTAATGGCAATGCGCTGGGGGTCGCGGGAGTGATTGACCACGGGCCGCTCACCGTTGCCAAGGCTTTCCAGATACTCGTAGGCTTCCCAGAACTCATTGACCAGGGGATGGTCTGCGCTGACGGCCGATTGGCGCTCCATTGCCATGGCAACCAGCGCTTGGCGTGTAGCTGTTACCAGCTCTTCGGGAATGTCGATGACCAGGCGCAACCCATCGAGCATGGCAAGCATCTGCGAGTGGTTCTTGATGATGCGCTCCATCCGCAGATCCTTGTTGTCGCGCAGCTTGGCCTCATAGAAGCGCACTCGCTCGCCGAACTTCTCCATCACCTGTGCCTCGGCACGTACTGCCTTGATGAGAAAGTGGCTCAGATCTTCGACCTGCAGGGCATTTAAGTTGTCCGCTGCCTGCCGGCTCTCCGTCGTCGCGTTGGGCTTGCGGAAGTGCAGCTTGACGATGCGCGTCATGATCGCCTCACTGGCATCCACGGCGGCGTTCTGGCTGATGACGATCGTGCCTCGGAAGGGTGGCTCGTAGGTTTCATTGCCACCGTTGCGCACGCCACGCGTGGCCAGCGTGCCGCCACCGTAGTAGTCCTTCAATTCGTCCCATTCAAACGACTTCGCATGCGCCTTGTCCGGGGCATCGCGGTCGGCTTCAAGCAGCACCACCGGCATGCCCGAGGTTTGTCCCATGGCGCGGGCGCGGCCAGCCTTGGATGATTTGGCGGGATCGAAGCCCTCGTAATCGCTGCGGGCGAGCAGCTTCCAGAGGAACGTCAGGAGCGTGGTCTTACCGGCACCGGCCTCGCCGGTAGCCTCCAAGAACGGGAAGGACTTGTGCGCGCTGCGGATCTGGTTGGCGAAAAGCGAGCCGAACCAGAACGTGAGCGCCACCATGCCGTTCGTGCCGAAGCAGATCCACAACCACTGCAGCCAGTCGGTTCTGTAGGCTTCATGGTCGCGCTGAATGTCCATGCGGATCGAACGCTGCGTGGTCTTGATACGCAGTTTGGGGAACTCGAAGTAGTCCTCGGCGTTGGCCAGGGTGACTTCGCCATTGCGCACGGCCAAGTCGCCGAAGATGTACGCCTTGTGGTCCGGGCTGTAGCCGACGAAATCGACCGTTGCCACGTCCTTGATGCCAAACGTCTGCGCGTCCATCACCCGGTCCAGTTGTTTCCCCGTGCCGCTGAACAGCGCACCCTGCGCAAGACTTAGCAGGCGCTTCTTGAACTCGGTGGCGCTGGCGATCTGAGCGCCGGTAAAGGTGCCCTTTACCGAGGGCGCATCGTGTGGGAAGTCCACGCGGAAGAAGTACCAGCTCTCGTCGGTGGCTTCGTGCTTCTGGAAGTACAGGGCCTCTGGATAGCAGTTGGCGATCTGTCGAACGGACGCGCTTGCGCGTTGGATCTTGGCCAGCTCCTCATCTTCCAGCTCATCTTCGCTGGCCAGGTCGCGGTCCCCGGCGCGCTCGCGGCACAGCTTCTCGTAGCGCAACGCGTCGAACTCGAACCAGTACAGGCGCGAGTTGTGTTCAAGGTGAAACTCGGTGTTCTTCTCGCGCTCGTACATGATGAGGCCCTTGTCCATGGCGGTGCGCGCCAGGAGCAGCGCGCCGTTGTGCAGTGCCAACTCGATATCGGCTTGCCACTGGCTGTCGCCGTCTTCTGCAGCCTGGGCACGCAAATGCAGGTCGTTCCAGTCGGTCTTCCTCTCGCCGGTCTGCTCGATCTGTGCCGCCTTGCAGCGATACCCCAGCCTTTCGGCGCGGCGCACATGCTTGGCGGTGTAGCCACGTGCCCCGGGCTCGTTGTCCAAGGCCCACACCAGCACCGGTAGGTCGTTGGGGCGTGCATCCCGCAGTTCCTTGAGTGACAGTTCAGGATAGGCGTTGCTCGACATGGCGGCCACGGCGCAAATCCCGCGCTGCAGCAGGGCGATTGCGTCGAAGATTCCCTCCACGATCCACACTTCACGGGCCGTGCGCAGCTGGTCGCGGGCAGCCGCGCCCCACCACACCCCGGCGTAGCTTTCGCCGGGGGCAAAACGGGCTTTCATCTTCCCGAACCGGTGCGGGCGGTCGATGAGGCGCTCCCACCAGCCGCCCTTTACCAGCGGGAAGCGTACTGTGGCCGTACCTTGGCGCTTGGCGCGGTCGTAGTAGTCCTCCTGCGTGTAGAGGCCCTGCAGCGGTTTGATGTTGAAGCCGCGGCCGGTCGCCAAGTAGGCGTCAGCGGCGGCGTGCGGTGCCTGCGGGGTCTGCGGATTGTGCTTGGAATAGTCGTCGAACAGGTCGTCGTAGAGGTCGCGCACGCGCACCTCCTGTCCGCACTTTGCCTGACGGCCGCAACGCAATACCCACGGCGTGAGGTGGCTGGTGTACAGCTCCTTCTTGCCGCAATGAGGGCACTTGCCCCCGCGCATGTACGGCGTGCCGACGCGGTGTTTGAGTCCGTAGTCGCGCTCGATGCGCGACAGGACCTGCTGGCGGATCTCTTCCTGCATGCCGGTTCAGCCCTGGCAAGCCGCAGCTGCGGCGTAGTGGTGGTGCATGGTTCTCTCCTGGCACCGTCGGCAGCGGTGGTGCGCTGCCGGCGATGCGGGTGTGGTCGGCTTACGGGGTACTGACTGGTGACGCGGGGGCGTGCATGGCTCTCTCCTTGCGACCCATGGCGGCGGTGGTGCGCCGCCTCGGGCCTATTCGTCTGCTGGCTTGGACCGGGTGAGAATTCCCCGCAGGTCGTCCCTGATGTACTCGGCCACGGCCGAAGTGTGGTCGGCAGTGATGCCCAGCACCTTGGCGGCCTCAGCAGGGAGTACGGCGATCAGCTCGACGGCGTAGGAGATGCGCCACAGGCGCGTCACGTCGTCGGCGCTGATGAGATGGCCATGCGCCTCGGTAACGGCCCGCGAGGGGTTCCGGTGCGGTGGCGTGTGCCCGTTGTGACTGGCCATCAGTTCACCCCGCCCGGATAGCTGTCACCGGTGCGCAGCCAGTGGAAGAACCGGTCGGCCTCGCCTTTGGCGAGGAAGTACACAACGGTCCCGGTCTGGATGCCTTCGGTAGCGGCGCGCTGCACATTCCGCGAGTTGTGCGCGGAGACGGTTGCGGCGGTGTCGGAATCGATGTGTATCAGGGCCAAGTACAGCACTCGCCGCTGGTCGAAGGAGGCGCGAAGGCCGAAGCCGGGGATCTGCGTATCCAGAACAATGACCGGGCGCAGCGCCTCGGTCGGCATCACGACATTTGCGGGGGACATCAGTGCGCCCCCTTGCTGTCGTCCTGGTGCGCGCCCCTGCGGGCATCGCACTGTGCCGTGTAGGCCATCAGCACGTCACCCAGGGTGATGGCGAGCGGGGACACGCCTACGCCGACCAGTCGGGCGATGAACGCCTGATAGTCCTCAGAGGGCCATGCGAGGGTGTCGGCGATCAGGCCGAAGACGAGCGAGAGCTGACGCGCGGAAGGATTGCCGGGCGTGGAAGGGGCGCCATGAGGCATGGAGACGTCTCCTGTGTTCGAGGATTGGCCTCGGTGAGACGTTTCGACGCGTCGCACCGAGGATGTCGGGAGGTTCGAAACCGGAACACAGACCGGCGGGCAGCTTTCCCCTTGCGGGTGTTGTATGACTGCCGCCCTCCCGACGCAGAAAACGTCAGTGCGCTCGTTTCGCAGGCGCAAAAAAACCGCGATGCTTACGGGCGCGGATGCCGCTGTGTTCTCGGAGTTTCGACGCTCCTTGCGGCAAACTCTGCTCCCTGCCTGCGGGGAAGTCAAGGGGGAATGGCGGAAAGTGTGGAAACGAGATTCAGCAACACGCAGGCTCATGCGGACACCCGCGCATCGACAGTTGAGGGCAGTTGCTGGTAGTCGCCACCGGCGGCGATGTGGGCCTCGACCAAGGCGCGCAGTTCGGCCGCATTGCGGGATTTTTCCGCGTACGGCACGTACTCAACACCGCTCGGGCTGGTGACGAAGTTCGGTTGTGTGGCGGTGGACCAACCGTCACGCTGAGTTTTATGTCGCATCATGCGCAGCACTTCCTAGCCAGCGGCCAAAGCCGCCAGGTCATTTCGTTGTGGAAGGGGAAACCTTGATTCAGACGGCGGGCTGATCGCTACCGCCGGGTGGTGCTTCGTCTAACGAGTCGATCCAGTCGAGCTGTACCTCGCCCCGATCCTGCTTCCAGCGCTGTTGCAGCAAAGTGCGCTGGTAGCCGGGCGTCGGTGGCAGTTCGCATGCGGGTGCGCTCGGAAGGCCGCTCGGGCTGGCGACGCTGGTCAGCTCTGAATTGCCAGTGTATGTCGCCCCGCACATCGGATTGGGACACACATAGGCATCGGTTCGCAGGAACTGGTGCTGCAACGCACTGGTGCGCTTCACCAACGGCGCTTTGCAGGCTGGACAGCAGAACACAGCACGCTGGCCAACGGCGGCGCTCATACCTTGCCCCGAACCTTGGATGCCCGCTTGGCGGCCGTGCGCTTGGGGGAGGCCTCGTTTGTCTTGCCACGCCCGGCGGTCAACTGACGGGATTTGGCGGGAACTGTGCAAGAATTGGGATCGCGCTTGATGCCAAGCGCGACAGCCGCTTCATGCGACTTGCCGAAGTTGCCTTTGCCGACACCGCGCAGCGCATCGTTAACCGCGTGCCGGTCGAGGTTGTTCTGCCGAGCAAAGGCGACGACGGTGATTCCCATGTTGCGCAGGTGCTGGCGAGCTTCCTCCGGCGTACGCAGTTTCTGGCGATTCGTGCGGCGTGTGGCAGTCATACCAATTCCCCGTGTTAAGCGAGCAGTGAAAGATCTTTCACTATCTTCGGTGAAACATATTTCACCTGTCAAGGAGGTTTGAGCGTGAGTGTGGGTCTTAGGCTGAAGGAAGAAAGGAAGCGTCTGGGCCTTACCCAAGAGGCCATGGGTGTCGCGTGTGGAGTGACCAAGCGCACACAGATTTTTTATGAGATGGATAGTGTGGGAGCCAGCGCGGCTTACCTCACCGCCGCCTATGAACTCGGCGTCGACGTGGTCTATTTGTTGACCGGCACCCGCGAGCGCCTGGCCGAGGCCGATGCCGATCTGCTCGATGCCTGGCGCGGTGCGTCGCCTTCGGCACGTGCCGCCGTGATGGCCGCGTTGCGTGGCGTAGCGCCGGCGTCGGCCACAAGCGCGCCTCGAACCTCTTTCGAGAACACCAGCATCGGCCAGCAGATCAGCGGCGATGTTGATCTGCGCGGACAAAAGATCGTTGTCAAGGCTCCGAAAGGATCGAAGAAAGCCGCCCGCTGAGGCTCACCCCACATCGCATTCAGGCCGCTAACTCGCCCGTACAGGGCGCCGGTGGGGCGCGGTTTTCGATGTGAGGGAATATGGGTTGCAGCAGTGATGTGAAGCGTGGCGAGGTGGTGTGCGTGTGCGGCGGGCCCACCGTGTTCGAGGGGGCCGTGATTGGCCAGGTGTTTACCGGCGATGTGCAGATGCAGTGTCCGCATGCGCACCACCACAGCGCGCAAGCCGACGAACGCGAACGGGCGCCCACGGAGACGGGGCGCCCGTTGTCGACAGCATTGATCGCGCTGGCGATCTGGCAGGCCACTTACCCGGCGGCAGCGGTTGCGGATGACTGCGGATCATCGCTCGCGCATGCCGCCATGTTCTTCGCCGCAGGCGCGCTCACGCGTTACTTCAAGCCGAGACTTCTGCGCTGGATTCGCCGCCGCGCTCAAGCTCCAGCGCGGTAACAAAGCCGCCGCCGCCGTCGACGGTGTGCGTAGCCTTTGACACCAGCCAATCGGTGCCATCGATTTCCGGTTTGAACCCGCTCACCGTCACGGTCTGCTCCGGATAGATATCGGCACGCCCGAGCGCAAGGCGGTAGCTGAGCTGGGCAGTGCCGCGATCAAGCCGTTTGAACTCCGCCTCAGCATGCTGGCGCGCTTCCTCCGCAGTGGCATACGTGGGCTGCAGCTTCTTCTCGTTCTCTGACGTGCCCACCAGCACACCGGTGCGACGCGCTGCCTTGCGGTCGCCCCAGTAGGCCCGCACGCCCGTGTACTTCTCGCGGTCAGCGACGGTGTAGCGGTGTTGATCGCCGGATGCGCGAGTGATCTGGACACCTGGCAACGGCTGGCCGCTGGCGGTAGTGCCGGCACCGATAGGCGCGAAGATCAGCGCGCCGGCTTTCACCGTGGCCACCGCATCAAAACGCTTCCCCAAGCGCGTAAGCAGATTGATATCGCTCTCATTGGCCTGGTCAAGATGCGGGATGCGGACTGACGCAAGGTTTGCGGCAATGGACGGGCGCAACGAATGCTCGGCAGCGATTGTGCCGAGAATGTCGCCCAGGGTGGCGTCATGCCAGCTGCGTTCGCGGCGGCTGCGGACAGCACCGGTCAGATCCGCCGAGCGCGCCCGGATGGAGACGATATCGGGAGCGCCGCTGTGCTCCACGTCATCGACCACGAACGTGCCCTTATCGAACAATCCGCTTTCGCGCCAGCCGATGGCCACCTGCAGCGTGACGCCGCGTCGCGGTAGCGCCACGCGCCCATCATGGTCGTGCAACCGCAGATTCAGTTCGTCGGCTTCGTCGCCCCGGCTCTCCGTCAGCGACAGGTCCAGCAGGCGCGGCGCGAGGCGGTCGGTCAGATCCTGCCCGTCCAGCACCACTCGCCATGCGGGGATCGGGTACGGTGTCGCCCTCATGCGACCGCCTCGGTGGCGCCGTCGTCGTCGCGCTCCAACTGCATCTGAAATTCGATCAGGCGCGGCGTGCCGTCGGGAAAGAACTCCTTGCGCGTCTCGCTCAGGCTGACCAGCAGATAGGCGCCATATACCCGCCCACTGCCCTCCACCAGCGCCTGTGGCTTGCCCTGGTCGCCCAGCTCCCGCAGCGTGTCGAGCACCTGCAGATCGCCCACCAGCTCGGCGGCGATGGTGCCCTGCAGGGTGATGGTGTCGTCGCCTGGGCCAACGTACTGACGGGCCGGGCGTGCGCCCAGCCGGTCGCTGCTGGCGTGGCGCCACGTCATCTGCCGCTGCAGCTGCTCATAGGCCGCTGTGGAGAGGGAAAACACAAACGTGCCGTAGGTCATCATCATGGCGGCGTGCCTCAATCGCTCAGACGGGAGCCACGGCGGCTGGCCCGCTCGCGCTCAATGGTTTCAATGGTCTGGCGGACCAGGTCGGCGATGGCCTGGCCGTCGCTGCCCGGTGCCGCTGTGATCTGGATCGTGTAGCTGTTGCCGCCTGCGGCGCCCGTGGCGGCCTGCGCGGCACCCGGCGCCACTACCGGGCCGGCGCTGGCCATGACGGGCAGCGCAGCGGCGCCCAGGGCGATTCCTGCGCCTGCCTGCTTCATCCGGTCGCCCAGGGTAGCCACCTGCGACAGCGGCTCGCCCTGGCTGCGGTCGAGACCCCCGGCCAGGCCCTGCATGGTGAAGTCACCGAACTGCGCGAACACCCGCGATGGGCTGTGGATGCCGAGCATGCCCTTGAATTTGCCCACCACGCCCGAGGCGACGCCGGCGACGGCATCCATGGCCGCGCTGCCTTTGGACACAATGCCGTTGACCAGGCCCTGCACCATGTCGATGCCGGCCTGCATCATCTGCGCCGGCCAGCCGAGCAGGATCTGATTGACGCCTGCCCACATCGCGCTCAGGCCCGAGCGGATCTTGTCGCCGTTGCCGGTGAACAGGCCCACGATCAGATTCCACGCGCCCTGCAGGTACGTCCACGCACCGCCAACAGCGTTCTGGATCACCGGCAGGATGGTGGTAAAGGCGCTGACCAGCCAGCCGATGGCCTTCACCGCCACGCGCAGGTTCACCGTCAGCACGGTGGCCAGGATCTGGCCGAACGCGCGCCCCGAATCGGTGGCGCCCTGCAGCTGCTCGCTGGTGGCCTCGAACGGGGCGAACAGCTTCATCACCCAGCCCCACGCCTGGCTCATCGCCGAGGACACCATGTCCCACACCGGGCCGAGCGGTTCGAGCGCGGTGGCCAGCTCCGCCATGATCGGATTGACCACGTCGACAATGCCCTGCCAGGTGCCGATCATGAATGCCTTGATCGGCTCCCAGTATTTCCACACCAGCGCTGCCACCACGCCGATGGCGGCGCCGATGGCCAGCACCGGCAGGCTGATACCCCCGAGCAGCGGCAGCAGCATGCGGCCAACGTTGAACAGCATCGGGAACGCTCGGCCGCCCAAGGAAAGCACCTGGCCCACCAGCTTGCCCAAGCCGCCGCCACCGCTGAGCAGCATCACGGCCTTGTGGATCTGCGTCAGCGCCATCGCGCCGACCCCACCTGCGACAACCAAACCGCCGAGCGCAGCAGCCAGCGCGGTGCCGCCGATGGCCAGCTTGGCGATGGTGGCGACCATCTGAGGGTTGCTCTTGACCCACTCGGCCATGCGGTCGGCGACCTTGGCCACGCGCGCAGCCAGTTCCTTCACCGTGGGCAACAGCGTCTTGCCGATGCGCTGGGACAGCACGATGGCGCTGTTCTTGAGCAGGATCAGGCCATTCTCGGCCGTGCCGACACGGGCGGCGTACTCGGCGTTCATCGAACCGCCGTACTTCTGCTCATCGGAGACCTTGCCCAGGTTCTCCTTCAGCAGGTCGAGGTTCGTCAGCAGCGGTGCGATGGCGCCGATGGACTCGCGGCCGAACAGCTGCGTCATGGTCGCGGCCTGTTCGGCCTTGGGCAGCTGCTTGAGCTTTTCCAGCACGCCGAGAATCGCGCCGCCGGCATCGTCCTGCATCGCCTTGGCCAGATCCCCTGCCTTGAGGCCGAGCTTGTCGAACGATGCCACCTGCCGGGCAGTTGCGGCATCGCCCGAGGACAGCGTGAGCAGCATGTTCTTGATGCCGGTGGCAGACACTTCCGACTCGATGCCCATGCCGGCCACCGTCGCGCCCAGCGCCGCCAGCGGGCCACTACCCAGGCCGGCGACCTCGCCAAGGGCACCGATACGGTTCACCACCTCGCTGATCTTCTGGACGCTGGCCGGGCCGGTGTTGCCCAGGTAGTTGATCTTGTCGGCCAGCACGACAACGTCATCCTGGCCCATGCGGAACGCGGTGCGCCAAGTAGCCATCGTCTGGCCGGCGTCTTCGGCGGTGGTATCGAACGCCACACCCATCTTCGCCGCGTCCTCGGCGAAGCGGGTCAGCTCGTTGCTGGCGATGCCGGCCTGGCCGGCGGCGGCGACGATCTTGGCGATGTCGGTGGGCACCATTGGCAGGCGCCGCGACAGCTCCTGAATATCGTTACCCATCTTCTCGAAGCCGTCCGGCGTGTCGAAGTCCACTACCTTCTTCACGTCGGCCATAGCCGACTCGAAGTCCATGGCCTGAGCGATGGGCAGGACCTGGGCGCGCAGCGCGCCGAACGCGGCCAGTGCGACACCCGCACCGTGGGCTGCTGCATTCATGCCGGCGCTGTGGATCTTCTGGCTACGGGCCTTTGCTGCGTCAAGCGCAGCCAGGCGAGCGCGCTGCTGCTCCATCTGCTGCGAGGCGGCGGCGATATCCGTGCGCAGCCTGCGCTCATGCGCACCGAGCTGGCGCGTGCTGATGCCGGCCCGATCCAGTCCCGAGCGCAGCCGCTGCAGCTCAACCTGCTGCTGTTTCTGCTGGGCGCTCAGCTGGGCGGCGGCCGTCTTGGCCTGGCTGAACTCGCGGCTCAGCTTGCGGGTGGGGGTGCCAGCCTCCCTCATCTGGCGGGCAAGCGCCGCCACGCGCGCCTGCGCCTGTTGGTAGCTCTGCTCGGTACCGCGCAGCGCCTGCTGCTGCTGGCGGTAGGCGCTCACATCGCGCTGGGCGCTGTTCAGGCGCCGGAGGGTGGCTTGCTGCGCCTGTAGGGCCGAAGCCAGCCCCTTGCTGCCGGCCATGACTTTGCGGAAGGGAGCGGTGGCCTGATCGAGAGCCTGCAGCACCACCTGCAGGCGAAGGTTGCCGCCGCTCATGCGACGACAACCGCTGCGCCGGCTACGCCGAGGGCGTGTCGGTCGGTGAGGACACCAGCGCCGCCAGCAGGCGGCAGAGCGCGCTTAATGCCCAGACCAACAACCCGCCGACCGAAGCCAGCAGGAGCAGCGCAACAGCGATGGCGATCAAGGTGGCCATGGGCGAAAGGTATCACGGCTCGGCTCCACTTCTTACACGGGCGCGCTCGCGCCATTCGATCAGTTCAAACAGCGAGAGGGCCGATAGCTCGGTGAGGGTGAATGGGAAAATCACCGCGATATCGGCCATGAAATCCTCTACGCGCTGAGGAATTCCCGCTGCGCCTTCGGCACAAAAAAACCAGCGGCGAGGGTGCCGATGGCGACCAGGTCGGCAGGGTCCAGCTTGTTCACGTCGGCAGCGGTCAGCGTCGGCTCGGTGATGCGCGGCAGCAGCGCGGCCACCGCGCTCACGTCGATCTGCAGCAGGTCCACCAGCTTGATGCCGCGCAGCTCCCCGGCGTTGGGCTTGCGCAGCTTGATGGTGGCGATGACCTGCTCGCCGCGCTGGATTGGGTAGTCGAGGGTGACCGTGTTGGCGTCGATGGCTTCGGCGCCGGCGGTGGGGGTGGCTTTGTCAGTCATGTCGTGGGTCTCTCAGGGCAGAGGTGGGCCGGGCCGCTGAGGCAGCCCGGTTATGTGGGTCAGGCGCCGATGGCGCGTCGCTGGCCGGCCAGCTGGTCCACGCCGTTGACGATGAACACCATGCCGACCATGTCGATTTCGATCTCGGTACGGCCGTTGATGCTCAGCTTGTAGTAGCTGGCGGTGGTCTTCACGCTGAACTCGGTGTCGTCACCGACCTTGCCGGTGCCGGGGTCGATCTCGCTGTGGCGGCCGCGGACGACGATCTCCAACGCGTCCACGTCGGCGCTATCTTCGCGCTGGTATGCGCCAGCGAAGCGCAGCTGCACGGCGTTGTGAGCGATGGCGCCGTACTGGCGCAGCACGTCGCGCATCAGTCCGCCGCACTTCCATTCCAGTTCGATCTTTTCCTGGCCGAGGTCGATATCGATGGGGCCGAGCATGCCGCCGGCGCGGTATTCCTCCATCTTGCGGGTCAAGGTCGGCAGCTTGACCTCGGTGACCTGGCCCAGGTAGCTGAGGCCGTCATTGAACAGGTTGAGATTCTTGAGCTTGCTGGGCATGGACATGGGAATGGTTCCTCAGTACGGCATCAGCCGTTGATACGGGCCGGGAAGTCGGCGAAGTAGCGGTCGGTGATGCGCTGGTTCAGTACCAGGTTCTCCAGCGGCGGTACCGGCGTGTAGTCGTAATCGATGGTCACCCGGCCGGCCTTCAGCTGGCTGGGCTCGTTGGCGGCTTCGTCGTACCAGGCCGATGCACCCAGCACGTAGCCCGCGTTCACCAGCTCGCGGAATTTGGCATTGATGCTCTCCAGCATGTCGCGGATGAGCGACGGATGCTCGGGCTTGTCGATGTAGACCATCTGCGCCTCTGCAATGGTGTCGGCCAGGATCTGCGCGGTGCGCGTGGCCGTCTCGAAGGCGAACAGCGGGTCGTCGCTGCAGGTTCGCGAACCCCAGAACTTGTAGCCGTTGGAGTTGATGAGGGTGGTGATGTCGGCGGCGTTCAGCAGGCCAGCGTCGGTCGCCGGATCTTGCAGATCCCAGTGCACGTCGCGGCTGATGCCGGTCACGCCGGCGACGGCCACATTGGAGATCGATTTGTGCCAACCCTGCTGCTCATCGATCATCGCGCGCAGGCCCAGGGCGCGGGCGGTCGCGAACGCCATGCTGGTGGTGGCGTCGGCAGTGTTGAACGCGACGAAGTCGGGATAGATCAGCATCAGCTCGCGCTGGCTGAACTGCTCGCGATAGGCGATGGCTTCGCTGACCGAGGCACTGGCGGCACAGCTCACGTAGGCCATCGCGCGCAGCTTCTTGGCGATGACCGCCAGTGCGGCCGAAACCGGCTGGGTGTCCAGACCGGGTGCGCCCAGGATGCGCGGACGCACGCCTACCTGCGCCTCAGCCACCAGCAGCGCCTGCATGCCGGTGAAGGTGGCGCCGTCCTTCTTGCCGATCACGTTGGCGGTGGTGGCGCTGTCGTCGGAACCTTCGGCGACGCGCACCACCACGGTAATGGCGTTGGCCTGGTCGGCAATGGCCTGCAGCGTGGCGCGCAGCGTGCCGCTGGTGCCGGCCTTGCCGACGGCGCCCAGCACGTCGGTCAGCAGCACCGGTCGGTCGAGGGGGAACAGCGCGGCGTCGGCGTCCTGCGCGGTGCAGACGACGCCGACAACAGCGGTGGCAACAGTGCGAATCGGACGCACGCCGCCATTGATTTCGATGACGCGTACGCCGTGGTGGTAGTCGGTGGCCATGAGGGAACTCCTGCGGTTATGGGGTGCGGTAGCGAAGCGGGACAGAGAGACGGGTGGTGCTGGAGGCGCCGGCGGGCACCGTGCGCTGGCCATCCAGATCCAGCACGAACGTGCCTGGCTCCTGACCACGCGAGAGGGTGATGCGGCTGAGGCGCAGGCGCGGCTCCCAACGCATCAGCGCCGTTGCAGTAGCGCCATACAGGCGCAACCGCGTGGCTTCGTTGAACGGCTGGTCGATCAGCTCCGGCAGCAGCGAGCCGTAGTCGCGGCGCTGGATGCGCGAGCCGATGGGAGTAGTGAGAATGTCGGCAATGGACTGCCGCAGATGCGCGGTGTCGTCCTTGAAACTGCCTGCCTGACCGTCCATGCCGATCATGCCGGCGGTCCCGACGTGCCGCTGCCCGGCTGCACCGCGCCGTGCTTATGCTGCTTGAGGCTGATGCCGCCGCCCACAACGTCCTCGGAAGCCTCAGCCTTGCCGTTGATGGTGACCTGGCCGGTGATGCTGGTATCGCCGTTGATGGTGACCGGCCCGTTGATCGTCACGCCACCATCTGCGGTGATCGTGGCAATGCCACCGCTGGGCAGGATGGCTGCGAGCGCATGTGACGCGCTGTCGTAGCTGATGACAGCGCCATCACTGAACTTGACCATGACAAGATCCGCATTGTCGGACGGGGCGGGGTAGTGATCGCAGTACAGGCCGCGCAGGGCGACCGCATTGGCCAGGTCGCCGTCGCTGCACACCAGCGTCACCTGCTCGCCGACGCTCGGCGGTGCCCACACCGCGAGCGTGCCGGCGGCGGATGCCAGCCATGGGATGTAGTCGGTATGGGCCTCGCCCGTGCGGACACGACACAGCGCACGCGCATGATCGACCGTCGTCACCACGCCATGGCGCAGCAGGTTGTTGATCTGTTGGGGCTGGGCGCTATCCATGCGCCCATGTTGTGCCGTGCCTCTCGCGCGCGCACGTAATGGCACGCGTAGATCGACGCGCTACAAAGCTGCGGTTACCACCAGCCGGCCGCGCCTACGCTGGCCACCATGATGGAACGGCTGACGTTCCCGCCGGCCCTTCGCATGAGGCAGTGGAACTCCACGTCCGCGCGCACATTCTGGCCCGAAGCGCTGGGCACGCTGACCTGGGCCGAGCACGACTGCGAAGCGCTGGCATTGCGCCAGTCCGGCGCCGTACTGCCAACGTTCGCCGCGCCGGCGTTTGCGAACTCGAAGCGCACGTCGTACTCGCCAGCGCCGCCGTTGCGCAGCCACATCCCGCGCTCAGCCACACGGCTGGAGTTATTGCCGCCGCCGTTGGTCGACACCCAGACCTCGTAGGCGCCATCGGCGTTGATGCGCAGCTCCACCTGCGCCGAGCTGTTGCCCTGCGCGTTGGTGTCGGACTGGTTGTGCGCGGAGAAGCCCTTGCCGTGAAACGGCAGCACGTAGGTTGCTGTGCCCTTTGCAGCCCACAGGTTCGATACGTCGACGCCGCCGGAGCGATAGCCCACATCGCCGCGCTTCTGCCCGTACTGG
Organism: Stenotrophomonas sp. LC732; assembly: GCF_052446685.1. Lineage (NCBI taxonomy): Bacteria > Pseudomonadati > Pseudomonadota > Gammaproteobacteria > Lysobacterales > Lysobacteraceae > Stenotrophomonas > Stenotrophomonas sp. LC732. The sequence goes on from NZ_CP199214.1 coordinate 14,939, forward strand.
ATGTGGGCATAGCGCAAAGGCTGCCCGCTCTGCCGGTATCCGCTGGCAGTCGGGCCATCGCCCATCACATCGGCGTCGAACAGGTCGTCGAAGTCCACGCCGCCGCTTCGATATCCGCTCGCCATGTCAGCAGCGCTCCTTGAGAGCGGCGACTTCCGCGAGCAGTTCGTCCACCAGGTCGGCGAGTTGAGCAATGGCTCGGTATGCCGGTGGCATCACCTGATCCAGCTTCATGGATGCAACTCGCTCGCCACCGAACTCGATGCTCTCAGCATCAACAGCTTCCGGCATGACGGTGGCGAACTGCTCTGCGTCGAAGAACAGACGTTTGCGTCCGTCTGGGTTGTACTCCGGCTTGTATCGGCCAATCAGGGTCGCAATGCGACGGACCTCCGCAAGGCCATAGGGCATCGGGCCGTCAACGTCTTTGAGTTTGCGCGATGAGCCGAAGTCGAAGCCGCCGGCCGTCCACAGCGCTCCGTTGCGGCCAACACCCATGACGCGAGCGAGTCCGGCGCTTGCGCTAGGCCTGACGTAGAAGTGGTGCCCGCCAGTGCCGCCGCCATAGTTGCAGATGTACTCAGAGCAACCGTAACCGTTCGTTTCGCCAGCAGCGTTCCAGAAAATCTGCGTCCCTTGGGTGTTTTGGTCGCCACCGATGAAGGCTTGCGCCCCAGCAAAGAGACTGGCGTAGATCCCGCCGCTGCCATTGATAAGCACAACGCGATTGCCTGACGAATTGCGGAATTCGTGTGAAACAGCGCGGTAGTAGGCGGTGGCGTCGGGCAGCGCGCCATCATAGCTGCTGCGGCTGTCCCAGTAGACGACGCCGGCGGAACTGAAGACGCGGCAAACAGCGTTGCCGGGATAGCCGACACGAAGACCGACGGTGGTCAAGTCACCCGTCATCGTATCGCCGGCTTTGTTCAGCTTCTTGGCAGGGTCAAAGTTGCCGCTGGTCCAGATGGTGCCGCCGGCCGAAAGGGTGGCGGTATACCCGCCCGCCGAGTTGGTGAAGTCGAAGTAAGCCCCGTTTTTAACGACGGAGGAGCCGGTATCACCCAGCACCAGGATTCCGTTACTGGCTACGCCGTTCCATCCGTAAGAACGCAGCATGGCCCCATTCACCGCCAGTGGCCCGGTGAAGGTCTCTCCGGCACGGTTGGCTTTGCCGTCGAGCGCGGGCTGCAGGCCGTCGACCTCGTCGATGGGATGCGTGTGGGGAGCCGGCGTGAACCTGTTCGGCACGCCGGTGAAATTCTTCCAGTCCAGGTAGTAATCGCCGTGCGCGCCGTCGAGCAGGTCCGCGTTGAGGCCGTTCCCATGGCCCTCATCGCGCAGCGCAGCGGACTTCAGGCCCAGCTCGACGCGGAACATGGCAGCGGTGGCCAAGCCGAGCAGCGTCTTGACGAAGGTGGAAGGCGCCCCGGTGCCGAAGCGGTTGTTGATGTATCGGGCCAGGCCGCGCGGGGTGATCGCCGTGACGTGATCGCTGCCGGCGTCCGCCTCCTGCTCGGTGGACAACCGCACTACACCCATCTGCGTGGTCGTCGCCGGCGGATTGATGAAGTCGATATCGCCGACCTCGATGCTGGTGGCGTTGATCTTGGCGAACCGAATGTCCGTGGCCAGCAACAGGGTTGCGGCCGCTGCCTTTTCCATGACGGGCGTGGACTGCGAATAGACGGCAAACAGCGTGCCGTCCTGCAGGTACAGGCCAAAGCCGCGCAGCGTGTAGGTGTCAGTACCGTCGTCGCGCACGTTCAGGTGCAGCGTGTCGTCAGCAACGGCCTTACCACCGAAGGTGGTCAGGCGCTTGAACTCCGCCGGCACGGATGCGCCCACGGTGCCCACATCGAAGTGCTGAGCAGTCAAGCCGACCTGTGTGACCTTGACCGGCGCGGTACCCGTGTTCTCTGCGTTGACGATGGCGGCAAAGCCTGCCGGCGTAATGGTGATCTGGGGGATGGGCATGGGTATGTCCTACGGTTCGCTGGCGGCCAGCTGCAGGCGGGTAGAGGTAAGCACGCGGGCCACGCCCAGGACGCCGATGGCGCCCTCGGCGTTGATGCCCTGAGTGAAGGAGTAGTGCGAACGTACGGGCTTGGCGCGGTCCACTGCAGCCATCACCTGGTCGATAAAGTCGGCGGTAGCGTCTTGCCCACCTTGACCGCTGAGGGTCAGCAGCAGCTCGAAGGTGTGGGGCTGGCCGGGCGGGTCCATCTGCCACCACTCCCGCAGCTGCACCTGTCCGCCGAAGCTGGCCACCACGTCGGCAATGCTCTGCGCGGTGCCCTTGTGCCGCTGGATCTGGAACGAGCTGGCGATGCGGGCGCGCTTGATCTGTTCCGGCCACTCGCTGTCCCAGGTGTCCACCGACACCGTCCACGCCAGGAACGGCAGAAACTCCGCCGGGCACGTCCACGGGTTCCACAGCAGGTGGTGAACCATTGGGATGCCCATCAGCTGCGCATCGGCGCCTTCCACGGCCCGTTCCAGCGCGGTGGCATTGGGGGGCAGCAGGGTGCGCACCTCAGTCATTGGTGCCCACGTGTTCGATCACCACAGCGGTGCAGTACGCCGCGCTCTGCGGACTGACCGTGATATCTGCGGCGGGACTGTCCAGCTGCACGCGCTGCACGCCCTCTACATGCAGGGCCGAATACAGCGCCGAGAGAGGAACGTCACGGCCCAGCCGCTGCGACTGGCTCAGGAAAAGCCGCATGCGGCGGTTGGCCTCGGCAATGACCAGGGCGCTGTCAGGTCCGTTGAAGGTGGTCAGCTGCGCGCGCACCTCGTACGGCTCAATGGTGGCTGCCGCCACAGTCACATGGTCGGTGAGAGGGCGCACGTTCCCGTTGAGCAGGGCCGATTCCACCGCAGCCAGCAGCTGCCCAGAGGGCGTGCCATCGCCCTCCCGTGAAAGCACGGTCACCACGACTTCGCCGGGCGAAGGGCTGGCCACGCTGGCGTCGAGTACGGCCACGTCGGCCGAAAGGGTGTGGAAGATGTAGGCCCCTTCGGGGCCAGCAACCGACAGGCCCTCAGGCGCCAGCTGGATGCGGCGTCGGAAGTCTGAATCGCTTTCGTAGGCCGCCGGTGTGCCCGTCTCGGGATCTGCGGGGGTCAGTAGCTTTCGCTGAACCCCGTACGGCACCGCCAGGTTGTCGAGGTCGCCGCGTTGGGAGTACGGAAGAAGGAGGCCGCGAGCGCGCTGGTTGAACTGCTCGCGCAGCAGCACCTCTCGGTACGCGCTGGCCTGCAGGATCTTCACCACCGGGTCGGATTCGACAACGGCGGTGTACTCCGGGCAAAGGCGGCGGAACTCAGCCAGACGCTCGGCGTAGATCGACTCAAACGAGCGCTGCTCGAAGATGTCGGGCGCCGGCAGCTTGTCGACTTCGATGGCGGTAAATGTGGACACGACAGCGCCGATTCGGGGATGCGTTTCAGCATCCCATCGCGCGCGCGCGTGCCTATCGGCTACGCCATGTAGGGGGGGCGATTACGCTACAGACCTTCCAGATGGTCGAGGATCAGATCGCGCACAAGCCGTTCGTCGGCTGGCGAGAAGCCCAGCAGGCGCCGACGTGCATAGGTAACGCGGGGACCGCCCTTGCTGACCGCATCGCTGCGGCCCTCCTGATGGATCAGTGCAATGCGCGATACACGGCCGGTGAAGCCGACGGCCACCTCATTTGGGGTCACGCGTACGCGAAGGTGCCGCGCCTGCCGGATCTTGGCGAACATTGCGCCGCGCTTGATGCGCCCGGCCTTGGCCCGGCGCAGGGGCGCGGCACGGCGCGCCGCGTACGGCGTGCCATCCGGGTTCTTCTGCGTTGCGATGCGCTGCTGTTGTGCCCGGCGCAGCGCGGTACCGACCTTGCGCGCCAGCTTGCCGCGTTCGGCCGGCTGCAGACGCCGCAGCAGGGGCGCGGCCCAGGCTTCCAGTCGCTGTAGATCCTCGCTCACTGCGTAATCGCCGGCAGGGTGGCGATCTGGACACCGTCTGCGACCAGGACGCCGCCGGCCAGCGTGTCGGCGTGGGCATCCTCTGCAGGCGGCTCGGGCAGGTGCTGCAGCTGCACGCTGCCATCAGCGGCGCGGGTGACCAACACCCGTTCGGTGAGCGGCATCTTGATGGCCAGATCCACCAGGCTGTCGCCCAGCACGTCCACCTCAAAGGTCAGCTTCTCGCGGTTGGCAGGATTGGCCAGTAGTTCGGGCTGGTGACGGGTCAGCCACTGCAGCAGCGGCACCATGACCGCCTCGGGTGCGCTGCCAAAGTCGGTCAGCACCAGGTCCAGGGTGTAGCGGTACTCGAACGCCAGGCCCGGCCGGTAGGTACCGGCCAGGCCGCCACCGTCGACAAAGATCAGCAGCTTGTCGGGGTCGCTGGCCAGTGCCGGGACGGCGGCGACCAGGTGGTCGCGCAGCAGCTGCGGCTTCTTCATGGCGTACCTGCCTGCCGTTCAAGCTCAGCGTGCAGCTCGCGGGCCAGTTCCTGCAAGGCCACTACCTGCTCGGCGGTTGCGTGGCAGGTGGCGTAGTTGCTGGCGACGGTTTCGGCGACCGCAGAGAGCGGAGTGGCGGCGGCGGGCGCATCAGGATTTCCGGCAGGGCCGGCGGTGGGGCTGCCGCTCGCGGCGGTGTCGTGGAGCTGCACGAAGCCAGCAGGAACAACACAGGCAGCATCAGCGTTCGCGGTGACATAGATGGGAACCTCTTTGACGATGGTGTCGCCGCGCTCATGCACCAGCTGTACGCGGTCCACGTACTCGGTCACGACGCGGGTGGTGCCTTCGGCCAGCTTGAGGCTGCTGGCCAGGGCGGCGTTGTCGGCGACGGCCTTGGCCAAGGCCGCGTTGGCCTTGTCCAGCGCGATGGTGGCGCGGCTGACGCGCGACTGCTGGCAGCTGAAGAGACCGGCGGTGGCCAGCACCAGGGCGGCCAGTGCGAGGGCGCGGTAGAGCATCAGCGCGCCCCCAGCGCGGCCAGGGCGCGCGTGGTGCGGGCGGTGCGGTCTGCCATGCCATTGGGCGTGGCGCGGCTGCGGGCGTTACCCAGGTTGATGACGCGGCTGACGGTCAGCACGTCGCGCTGATCGGCGTAGGAGTTGAGGCCGTTCTCTTTCCAGAACGCAGCCGCCGCCATGGCGCCGATCTCCGGCTCGATCAGCAGGCCCGGCTGTTCTTCCAGCGGCTGGCCGATCAGCTGCCCCATGCGGCGGTAATTGCCCCGGCCGGTATGCTGCAGCGGGCCACGGCCGCGGAACAGATAGCCGTCGCCGCTGGCCTCGCTACCGTTGCCGTTGCGGTTGGCGTAGACGCGGTTGCCGAGCTTTGCCGGCTGATGAACGAACGCGGCGGCCTCGGCCGGCGAGATGTACCGGCCGAACACTTCCAGCAGGCGTTCGCGGCTGTAGCTGAGCGACTCTTCGACACGCGACAGGCTCAGGCTTTCGTGGCCGAGCTGTGCCAGGAAGTAGGCCGCGCGCACCGGCGTGTTGATGCCGAAGCGCTTCATGGCCGCGTTCAGCGGCTCGGCCCAGCGCTGTGCGCGCTGCAGCGGGCACTGCATGATCTGAGCGAGCAGAGCAGGGGTCAGCATGTCAGTTGCTCCCGAACAGGTGGGCCACGTTCCCACGCGCCCGATAGACGGCCACCAGCAGCACCACCAACAGTGCCAGCTGCCAAGCGGTGACGCGGGCGCCGGCGCCCTGCAGGATGATCTGCAGGGCCTGCCCACCGGTGCTGGCAATCAGCAGCCAGGCGCACCAGGCGATGCCGTGGCGATGGTTGGCGTTGGGGGCCGGCCGGTAGGTCAGCAGGCGCACGCAGATGGCCACGCAGCACAGCAGCGTGGCGGTGGTCAGTAGTTCAGCCATCGGAGCCTCCGCGCGGCAGGCGGCTCGGATCGGCGCTGCGGCTGCGCTCGATCAGGGCCAGGGTGAGGGTGATGATGGTGGCCGCACACAGGAACGCGGCCAGGCCGCTGGACGCCACGTCAAACCGGCGCATGACCTCCGTGCCGCCCATGTAGCCGGCCACCACGCTGATGGCCAGGTAGATCAGCCGCTTCCAGAGCGACAGATCCTTGGCCGATACGACGAACAGTGTGGCACCGGCGAACGCGCCGATGAATGCGTCCGTCTCGATGCCCGGCAGCAGCGAGGCGAGGCCGACGCCGGTGGCCAGTGCGGCCATGCTGCCGGTGGAAGTTGGTTCGGTCATCTTCAATCCCATAGCTGGACAAGGGGACGCATCACTGCGCCGGTTGAGGGTGTCGGTACGTCCGGCAGTTCCACCACGGTGCCCATGGGCAGGACAGGGCCATGCAGGCTGATTCCATAGTTCAGCGCCATCACCCTCTCGACCATGCCGGCGGTGGTTCCGAGGTGCCGATGACACAGCGCGTCGATGGTGTCGCCCTGTAGCGAGCGGACGCGCATCAGATCAACTCCACCGTGACCCGGCGCAGCCCTTGCAGATCGCTGATGGCGTTGCGGTGATCGCGCCGCAGTTCATCAATGGTCGGGGTTAGATCGTCGGCGCGTTGATTGCCCTGGGCGGTAGCGTCGTAGGACCGGTAGCGTTCGTGCAGCTCCACGGCGGTGCAGCACTGCACTGCGCGCCGGTACAGCTGCAGCAGCACCGACTCTCCGTCGATCTGCTGCGCCGGTATGTCTGCCAGCGCAGCAAAGCCGTCCGCTTCCTTGCGGGCGTGCCACAACGCCAGCTCCCGCGTCACCGAGGCCACGGCAAGCACCACGGTGTTGCGCAGCCGCGCCGGCAGCACGTCACCCGGCACCCGGATGGCTTCGCGCAGCGCCTCCACGTCGATCTCCGGCCAGAATGCACCGGCGGTGACGGGGGCGAGCTTGGGTGCAGGCGATGCGTTGGCGGTGAATGCGCTCATGGTGTGTCCGTAGGTCGCCGGTGGTCGGGGCGTCACACCAAGGGAGAGAGGTCTTGGTGATCGGCCCCGAGCCGGCGGAGTCGCGGGGTACGCTCGGTGTGAGGTCAGTCGTTGGACTGGCTGTCCTCGAACTTCTTCTTCAGGCGCTCGGCGCGCTTGAGGTCTTCCTTGCCGCCGCAGCTGTCATGCAGCTGGATGGCGGTGCGCAGGTCTTCGATGGCCTGGGCGACTGCGTCGGCGCTCAGCGGCGCAGCCTCGGTATCGGTGGCCAGCAGGCTGCGTCCACGCGCAAGCAGCAGACGGGCGCGCACTTCGTCGGGCATGTCCTGGCCCTCGGTGAGCGTGGCCGCCCGGTCGATCACATTCAGGTCGAACGGGGCGCTGGTCTTGAGCGCGTTCAGCGCGGCCAAGCCGATCTCCTCAGCCACCACGCAGGCCGCTGTGCGCTTGTGGGTGTCCGGCATATCCAGACCGTGGGCCAGGACATACCGTGCAATGTCGAGGCCGGCATCGAAGAGCCCGGCATCGAAGTGCCACAGCATCAGCGTGGAGACGATATCGTCCTTGCCGCCGGCGTCCGCCGACAGCACGCCGTCCAGATACGGGGCATAGGACGGCAGCAGCGCAGTCTTGAGCTGAGCCTTGCCCTGCGTGGACTGGATCTGCTTCAGCCGGGCGCGGTCGGAAGCCAGGCGCACCTGCATCTGCTGGTAGATCGTGGTCCCTTCCATCAGGTTGCTGCCGGCGGTGCGCGCCGCCTCCTTCGAGGCGAGCGCACGCTTCACATGGCGGCTGGCGGGGGTGTCGACCATGGTCAGATCCCGAACTCGATGTTCTCGGCCACCGCGCCCAGACCGTAGTCCTCCACCACGTAGTCATCGTTGGACGACTCGAAGTTGGCGACGCGGTTCTTGTTCGGCTGCTCGATGATGTGACGGCGGCGCGAGGCAATCTGCCAGTACAGCGACAGGTTGCTCAGGCTGGTCACCATCAGCGACTTGGCCGGGAAGAACGGCACGATGACCGGCTGCAGGCCACCGATGCGCTTGGCGCCCAGGATCAGTTCGGCCGCGACCTTCTCGGTGGGGGCGTTGTCACGGTTGATGATCGGGAAATACTTGTCGTGCACCAGCTGGCGGCCGCAGATCACCACCAGGCTCGGATCTTCCTGATGCCACGGGTCGATCAGGTTGGCGACCAAGTCCATCACCAGGGCATCGATGTTGCCGTAGTCAGCATCGGTACCGCCCACCTTGATCTTGCCGCTGCCATCGACGCCTTCGGTCATGACACGCTCGGGCGCATGCTCGCGGTACTTCTGCAGCCAGCCCTTGTTCACATCCTGCAGCATCGGATTGGCGACGCGGTTGGTGTTGATGGCAATGCTGGTGCCGTGCCAACCGATCATGATCCGGTCCAGTGCCTGGCGCTGGATGATCGCGTCGCGGATCAGGGTCTGGAACTCGGGGCGATGTGCCCAGGCGTCCAGACGGGCATAGGGCAGGGCGGTGTCAAAGTCGGTCTTCTGGCACTCGTAGGTGTTGGACACCAGCGAGGTCGGATCGGACGGGTTGCGCTCGCCATCGCCGCTGGTGTCGGTGCGGCCGGCGATGGTGCCGGTGATGCCAACGCCAACCTTCTGGCCCTTCAGTTCGTTCACGCCGACCATGTTGATCGCCTGCAGGAAGGTACTGCTTTCCTGCATGCGGGCTTCGAGGCTCTGCTGCACGGTCGGCTCGACAGAGAAGGTGTTGGCCACACCGCTGACGTTGTTCAGCGTGGCAACCTGCTGGGTGTAGCCCTCGAACAGGCGGCGGGTTTCGGTACGCATGGGGTAGCTCCGGAATGTTGAGAGAGGGGCCGATCAGCAATCGGTGATGTTGGCGGCGTCCACATCCTTGCCACCCGGAACAACCGGACGCTGGGTGAATGCCTGCGGGGTGTCGTCCAGCTTCTTGCGCAGCCCAGCGACCTGAGTGGACAGCGCCTGTACCTGCTCGCGCAGTGCACGGTTGTCCTGGCCGAGCTTGGCCATGGCCGCATCCTGTTCACCCACCGCGCCGAGCAGCTGAGCGGCGAACTCGGCCACGTTGAACTCGGGATCTTCCTTGGCAGGCGCCGGCGCGGTCTTCTTGCCCAGGCCGAGGCTCGAAAGGAACACGGCGACCGGGCCGGGGCGAGCCTCCGGCTCATCCTCTGCGGTGAACTTGATGACCGTCTCGGTGGCCTCGGTGAACAGGTTCTCCGGGGCCTGCTTGCGGTCCTTGAGCGGGCTGCTCTCGGGGTGCTGGGCCGAGAACGCGAGCATGCTGGTGCCCAGGCTGGCGGGGGAGTCGGTCACGGCCAGGCCGAACAGGTACGCCTTGCCGCTGTCGGCGAACTCCGGGGAAATCTCGATGCTGGTAAAGACCTTTTGCTTACGGTTGTTGACGATCTCCACCAGGTCGTCAGTTGGCTCCACCTGCGCAAACAGGGCGAGCTTCTTCTTGCCGGCGATATCGACCTCCTCGGCCTTGACTGCCAGCACGTCACCGTAGGCGCGGAAGGGACTATCCGGCAGCGAGCTGCGGATATGCTCCATCCAGATCCGGGCGCCATAGACCTCCGGGTTGTACGTCTCGGCGATCTCGGCAATCTGCTGCCGCTCGATCACGCGGCCATCGGTGGTGGCGCCTTCGACGGCAACACGAAAGAACTCGGAACGCTTCTTGGTTTTGCTGGCCATCTCGCCCTCTGCTGGTGTCGTTGCGCATCGGTTCTCGATGCGATGACCCATGGTCGAATGAGGGCGCTGCAGCGGCAACGCGGTCAGTTTGTAAGCCGCTGTTCTACGTGGGTTTTTCGTGTCGCGCGCGCGTGGCGGCGGGCAACCTGTTCACGTGACCAGCGTAGCCGAAAAACTCCACGTCGATCCACGACGCCAAGCCAAGTTCCTGTACTGGATGGGCTGGCGCGTGTGCGATATCGCCTCTCTGATCGGCGAAAAGGAAAAGACGGTCCACAGCTGGAAGGCGCGAGACGATTGGGACCGTGCAGACACCGTCGAGCGCATCGGCGGCGCATTGGAGGCACGCCTGGCCATCCTGATCCACAAGGAGGGCAAGACCGGCGGTGACTTCAAGGAGATTGATCTGCTGCACCGCCAGCTGGAACGGCAGGCGCGCATTCAACGGTACCAGGGAGGTGGCAACGAGGCCGACCTCAATCCGGCAGTGGCCAACCGCAACGCAGCGCCCAAGAAGAAGGCGCGCAAGAACGAGTTCAGCGAGGAAGAGATCGAGCGCCTGCAGACGGCGTTCGTGGATGGCTGTTTCGACTACCAGCGCGATTGGTACCGGGCGGGCAACGAACGCACGCGCATCATCCTGAAGTCGCGTCAGATCGGTGCCACCTACTACTTCGCCCGCGAGGCGCTGATCGACGCGCTGACCACCGGCCGCAATCAGATTTTCCTGAGCGCATCCAAGAGCCAGGCGCACATCTTCCTCGGCTACATGCGCGGGTTCGTGCGTGAGGTGCTGGACCGTGACCTGACCGGCGACCCGATCACCCTGGCCAATGGCGCCGAGCTGTTCTTCCTGGGCACCAACGCCCGCACCGCACAGGGCTACCACGGCAATTTCTACTTTGACGAGTTCTTCTGGACCTACGGTTTCAACCAGCTGAACAAGGTCGCCAGCGGCATGGCGATGCACAAGAAGTGGCGCAAGACCTACTTCAGCACGCCGTCCACCATGGCGCATGAAGCCTTCGACTTCTGGACCGGCGAGCGCTTCAACAAGGGACGCTCGGTGTCCCAGCAGATCCAGCTGGATGTGAGCCACGCGCGCCTGATGGGTGGCCGGCGTTGCGAGGACGCGATCTGGCGCCAGATCGTGACCGTTCTTGATGCGGCCGGCCGTGGCTGTGACCTGTTCGACATCGAGGAACTACGCCGCGACTACAGCGCCGAGGAATTCGCCAATCTGCTGATGTGCGAGTTCGTGGATGACAGCGCCAGCGTGTTCCCGCTAACCATGCTGCAGCCCTGCCAGGTCGATAGCTGGGTCGAGTGGGCGGACGACTACAAGCCGTTTGCCGTCCGGCCCTACGGCGACCGCGCTGTGTGGATCGGCTACGACCCGGCCGAGACCGGCGACAGCGCGGGCATTGTGGTGGTGGCCCCGCCGCTGGTGCCCGGGGGCAAGTTCCGCGTGCTGGAACGGCACCAGTTCAAGGGCATGGAGTTCAAAGACCAGGCCGCGTTCATCGAGCAGATCACCAAGCGCTATTGGGTGACCTACATCGGCGTGGACGCGACCGGCATGGGCACCGGCGTTGCACAGCTGGTGCGCCAGTTCTTCCCCGGCGTGACCGTCTTCAACTACTCGCCCGAGGTGAAAACGCGGCTGGTGCTGAAAGCCTACGACGTAATCAATGACGAACGGCTGGAGTACGACGCCGGCTGGACCGACCTCACGCAGTCGCTGCTGGCGATCCAGAAAACCATCACCCCGAGCGGGCGTCAGGTGACCTACACCGCCGGGCGCTCGCGTACCACTGGCCATGCCGACTTGGCCTGGGCCCTCATGCACGCGCTGCAGAATGAACCGCTGGAAGGCGGACAGGCTGCGCGCGGCACCATGGAGATTTTCTGATGACCGACACTGACCACGGCGCACCCAGCGCGCCGCCGGCGAGTATCGAGGCGTTCACCTTTGGCGAGGCCAGCCCGGTACTGGAATCGCGTGGCTTCCTTGACTACCTCGAATGCTGGCGAAATGGCCGCTACTTCGAGCCGCCGGTGGATCTGCAAGGGCTGTCGCGCACCACGCGCTCCAACCCGTACCTGCACAGTGGCCTGACGTTCAAACGCAACATGCTGGTGCGCACGTTCCGGCCGCACCGGCTGCTGAGCCGCGACGCGTTCTCGCAGCTGGCGCTGGATTACACCACCTTCGGCATGGGGTATGTCGAGCGGCGCCGCGCCATGTCTGGTGCGGCACACAGCCTGGCCGTGCCGCTGGCGCAGTACGTGCGTCGTGGCGTGCAGCCCGGTGAGTTCTTTCAGGTGCGCGCCGGACGGGTAGAGCATGAGTTTCCCGCCGGTGAGGTGTTCCAGCTGCGGGAGGCCGATGCCGATCAGGAAATCTACGGCCTGCCGGAATGGATGCCGGCCGTGCAGGCCGCGCTGCTCAACGAATCGGCCACGCTGTTCCGGCGGAAGTATTACAACAACGGCTCCCACGCCGGTTACATCCTCTACCTGACCGACGCCCAGGCGGATGGCGCGGATGTGGATGCGCTGCGCGATGCACTGCGGCAATCGCGCGGGCCGGGCAACTTCAAGAACCTGTTCGTGCACTCGCCCAGCGGGAAGAAGGACGGGCTGCAGGTGATTCCGGTCAGCGAGGTCGCGGCCCGGGACGAATTCACCGGCATCAAGAGCGTGACCCGTGATGACATGCTGGCTGCGCTGCGGGTGCCGCCGCAACTGCTCGGTATCGTCCCGCAGAACAGCGGCGGCTTTGGCTCCATCCGGGACGCAGCGGCGGTGTGGGCGGCAATGGAACTCGCCCCTCTGCAGACGCGCATGACCGCGATCAATGAGTGGCTGGGCCAGGAGGTGATTCGCTTCGAGCCGTTCGAGCTGGCCCCAGCCACAACGTGATTCCACAGGGCGGCCAGTTGGCCACCCCACACCGAGATAAAGGCCGCCCCAACGGGCGGCCTTTTCCGTTTACGCCCTGTTGCTCTGCGGCAGGATGAGGCACTGCGCATTGGTGCCGCCGGCCGCCCGACACTCGGCGAACGGACCAGCCTTCGCCTGCCACATCGACCCCGCAATGGCGAACAGGACAGCACTCAGGATGCACCACGCCATGAACGGGCGCTCGGGCGTGGGAACGCCGTTGAAGTAGGCGACGACCTTACGGAAGCCGAACCCAGCGGCAACCACCAAGGGGCCGATTGCCGCGCCGACGATGGTCCAGGTGCCCAACGCGAAACCTTCCGACAAGCCTTGCAGCATGAAGCGTTCTCCAATCTGAGTTGATGAGGCCCCCCTTCGGCAGTTATCGGCAACTGGCGCGCCAACTTGATGCCGGCCTCCCTGGCTCCGCGTGTGCCGTGCGAGCCCGACGCCCGAGCGTCGGACCAAACCATACCCAACAGGGCGCGCGCGTACGTTTCTGCGGTCTGTACCTCGACGCGCGCACTCGTCTCCCCGCCACGCCTGCGCACTTCATAGGGTGCTTTTTCTGCGCTGCCTGCAGGGAGGCCCAAGCTAGGCCCTGTAAGGCGTTCTCCGCGGGTTGTAGCCACCGCACGGCCCTGCGGTTCCCTGCGCGAAAGGGGGAGTTCTGCGTGCCCGTGGTGCCGGCTCAGTGCGAACGGTCCACTTAGGGGGACGGGGGGTGTCCGGAAACAGGCAATTCCAGCAATGGCCTCGGAAACAAGCCCGTAAGTGTTTGATTCTCATGGATTAGTTCGATTGCAGGATGGGGGAATATTGAGCAATTTCAGCACCCCTAGAATGCAATGTAGTTGATTTCTAAGGGAAAAATTTGCCGTCACCGTTGCCGGGAAAAAAGCAATCTGATTGCCCTAGGGTTGCCTTATTATTACTGTTGATATAGTTACTTAAATTATTGAAATATATGGATTATTCATCGATCCTTGGGCTTGATTGCAGAAATTGCCTCTTCCCGGTGGCCGAGTAATTTTTTGCAATTAAAGGCCGATTGCAGCGATCAACACCACTGCCGCCGCATTCGCTCACGCCTGCAGCCCGCGCCCTTGTCGCAGCGTTTGCGACGCCCAGCCGTATCCTGCCGGCCATGCCGCTGCCCCCCGACTTCTACTGGACGACGCGCTCTGCCAGCCTCCCAGACGATGCCCCCACGGTCATCGCTTGCAGCGGCGTGTGGGTGGTCGTACTGATAAAACGGGTGAACGATGGGATCTGGATTGCCAGTCTCGACCGGCACCGGCATGGTCCGGGCGGGCCGTCCCGCCGGTGTAGCAGTTACGAGCAGGGCCGCGCCGGCGCTGAGATGTGGGTGACCAGGCACGAGACCCGCCTGCGCGAGGATGTGGCGAAGATCGAGGCCTATCGAGAGGCGGTGCGGGCGAACAGGTTGAAGAAGCTGCACATCGAGCCGCCCTTCGGCTGGGAGGGGTAGACGCCTGCCGGCATACGCTCAGGCTACGGGCTGCAGGAGCTGCTCGGTGTTGTTGCGTGGGGTGTTCACAGCCCGGCTCACGCGGTAAGCCTGCATAGCGGGCGGCTCGGAAGCCAGCAGCATTGCCATCGCTTCCTCCGGCTCAGCCGTGAGCCACGCGTCGAGCTGGCCAGGGTCGATCCAGACAGGCATCCGGTCGTGGATATCGGCCGACACCCCGCTGCTGTCGCCGGTGATGATGGTGAAGGTGCCCAGGTTGCCGTCAGGCAGCAGCGGGCTGGTGTCCTCCCACAGACCTGCAGCCCAAAGTGGACCGTCGGCGTGGATGAACCAAGGATCTTTCTTGCCGTCCACGTCGCTGATCGACCACTCGTAGTAGCCCGCCATTGGCACCAGGCACCTGCGCTTCTTGAACGCTGCCCGGAAGCTGTTCTTGGTGGCCACCGTCTCGATGCGGGCGTTGATGGTGGAGCCCTGCAGGCTCTTGGCCTTGGCCCAGAACGGCAACAGGCCCCACGCGAGCCGTGACAGCTGCCTGCCCGTTCCTCAATCGAGGATGACCGACGCCCGTTGCGTGGGCGCCAGGTTGTAGCTCGACGGGATCTCGGCCAACGCCGGCGCGAGGTCGACCAGCGATCGCAGGCCGAAGTCGACGACGGGGAGTTGGACGAATCGACCGCACATCTCCAGACCGTATCGCCACACGCCATGACACGGCGTGAAGCCGGCAGCGCCTACCGGCTACTAAGTGCAGGCGTGGAGTACCTACGCAGTTGCTCCTCAGACGAAGCGAAGATCATCGTAGAGCGCTCGGTCTGCAGGCGATTAATCGCGTCAACCGCATCGCACTCTAGGAAGTGAAGGCCTGGGTAAAATCGGTCCGAATCACATATGGCGATAGCGCGAAGCGGAGACAGTGGCATAACCATATCAAGCGATGCGGCCACATCCGGTTGCATGTTGACTATCGGCTGGTCGGAAATTATGAAAGGTGCCTCAGGGGTTGTAGCCAGCAGGGAAATGCGCGAAGAGTCAAGTGACCGATACAGGCTCTGCCCAAACGCCGCACCGTAAACGAAACTCAGGAACCACCACGCTCCGGCCAAGGCCTTGTTGGTCGGCTCTTGTATCGCCTCCGATCTGACCTTGGCAACGCTGTCCCGCATGTGCTTGGTCCGCATGGTCGCCTGGCCCACGTACATGCAAAGCGGCAACAGCCGCGTGGTATCAGATAGCAAAGACGTGTCGTCCTGCAACAGCGCATCCATCGCCTTCCTGGCTTCTAGCTCATGTGCGGTGTGCAGCGTCTCCATGAAGTTGCACTCCAAGGCATCTCTCACCTGCCTAAATTCATCGGCTAGCTCTGGTATTACCGAAGTCTCCAGACCGCGCTGGATGGAAAGCCACTTCTGGAGCATCGAGTGGAGAAACTCCCTTGACGCGCCAGAGGGAATGGCGTCGATGGACACCCTTAGGATCTCGACTTGGAACGGAGTGAGGATGGAGGCGCGGTAGAAGTCGATCTCCCGAGCAAGACCTCTGACGCTGTCAAAACCGATCTTGCCAGTCGGTGTCGTGTAGTGGACGTCCCTCCCGTTTTGGGCCCAGCGTGAAAGGTGCCATGACCACACGAAGTGGTGCTTCCTCTGGACTTCGACGCTCTTGGAACTCACGGACTGCCGCCGGTAAAAAAAGGTAGTGAGGCCAGCAGACTGAGTGGTTTCACGCAAGGTCGCTGGGAAAATATATCGATCTATCTCGCTGATCTTACAGCTAAATCCAACTATCTTGTAAACAGTAGGTCATCCGTTCGATTCGGATAAGCGGCACCACATGGGAAGCGCCGAAACGCCTTGAAAATAGGGGTTTCAATAGAAAAGGCCAGCGCGGGGCGCTGGCCTTTTTACGTCTACCGGGAAAATTACCGGGGCTCGATCCGCGAGGCGGCGACCGTGTGGACTGCAATGGAACTGTCACCCCTGCAGACGCGGCTGACCGCGCTTAACGAATGGCTGGGCGATGAGGTGATCCGCTTCAACCCCTTCGACCTGGGCGCCGCAGCTTAAGGGCTGCTGGTCCACGTCAATGAGCATCTGCCTGGGAGGTGTGTTTTTTCTGTCCAGAGGGGGGGGGTTGCAGTGTACCGTGTATCGGTATACGATACGCCTGTCGCTACGAGTAAAGGAGGCGCCGGTGATAAAAACGTATGGAAGTAAGGATACCGAACGAATAGCCAGCGGTAAGAAGGTCAAACCTCTGGCAGGTATCGAGAGGCAGATTCAGATCAAACTGGTGTACCTGAATGCTGCGGTGACGTTACAAGATTTGAAGTCACCGCCCGGCAACCGATTGGAAGCGCTGAAAGGCGACCGAGCTGGGCAGCACAGCATCCGCATCAACAACCAGTACCGCATCTGTTTCAAATGGAAGGATGGTGACGCCTACGATGTAGAAGTCACCGATTACCACTAAGGAGAGGGAGCGCCGGCTAACACCGGCGCGGGCCTCCCAAGTAAGACCCTCAGTCCATCACGTAGAGTCTCATTTAAGAATCGAATTTCAGCTTCACACAATTGGAACATTCCGTAAGCATTCACACTCAAATAGGAGGCGCCGCGCACGCAACGTGCGGCGAAACTATCAAGTCCATGACACGCGCCAACGCGAAAACCGCCACCGCGCTCCCCGCAATTCACCCGGGAGAGATCCTGTCCGTCGAGTTTCTAGCCCCGCTGGGTATGTCCGCCCGCGCTCTGGCCCATGAAATTAACGTTACCCCGGCCCGCGTTTCCGACATTATCGCAGGGCGTCGCGGCGTAACTGCCGATACCGCTTTGCGCCTTGGGCGCTACTTTGGCACCTCGGCCGAGGTGTGGCTTAACCTGCAGGCCAACTACGACCTGGTGACGACCAGTGCTGAGTTGGCCGATGTGATCGACGAAATCACCCCTCGGGCGGCATAAGCCCAAACCTCGGTAGAAGGAAGGTTACCCTTCCTTGCCTTCTGTAGCGACCAAAGCCCCTGCCTCACGGCGGGGGCTTTTTGTTGCGCGGCTGTTGCCCGCACTTCACTGTGCACCAGCCGCCTCCGGGCGGCTTTCGTTTGCCTGGTCGGCCTCCGGCAATTCGGGCCTGAGAACCATGAGTTCGTCCTGTAGCGCTTCCAGCCTCGCCATGTGAAGGTCGTAGCTCCCTTCGGGTAGGTAGACCACCGCTTCGAGTGCACGTGCAGCATGGACCAGCGAGTAGGTGGCGAGCGAGAGGACGAGGAACAACACGTCGTATGCTACGGGCGCGCGAAGGATCATCCCGCGCTCGCCTTGGTGCCGGAGCGCCAACGCAGTCAGATCGCTGTGGGTGAAGCTGCATAGCATCGTGTATGGCCCAATCAGTTCCGGCAGCCCTGCTGCGATGAAGTGATCGGCCTGGGAAGGCTTACCCCTGCGGAACTCTTCATGCAAAGGCTGATAGCGCGTCAAGCACTCAGCCAAGCGCGCCTCCAGCATCGCCCGGTCGTGCGGCTCCAGCAGGTCGGTGGCTAGCATCCGGTCGTAGAGCTTCTTCTCGCCATGAGCCTGCTCGTAGCGCATTCGCCGCACGTGATCGCTCTTGGAAGCAAGCTGGTACACGTCAGCCAGCGCTTCCAACATAGAGCGGACATGAACGCCGGCATGAGTAGTCAATCCGGCCTGAGCCAGCAGGACCGTCGCCTCAAACTGCTCTGCGATAGACAGGAATAGGGCGCATTGCGGTCGTCCAGGGGCATCAAGTGGAGCGCGCATCTCCGCAACCATCGCCTGGGTGGCCGGGAACTGGGGCCTGTCGCGGCACTCGGTATGGGTGAACGGCGGGTGCCGGGCGGTGTTCCGCAATGTGTCCAAAGTGGCGTACAGCGCGCCGGCGGGTGATACCGCGCTGGGCTCCTGCAATATGCGCAAGGGCGCGCAGGGCACGCTGGTGACCCGGATGCCGGTGGGCAGCGATTACCAGGAACTGATCATCGATTATCCCGATGGCCGCTTCCTGTGCATGATGCGCAACAACGGCCAGGTGCAGAGCCTGACGCCGGTTCGTCGCCGCGGCGGTTGAGTTCATCGCGCCAGCGGCCTTATGGTGACCGCCCATACACCCGTCTGGTGGCACCTATATGTCCCATCTTCTGGCCAAAGCAGCTGAGAAGCAGGATCTCGCCCGAATCGACGCGCTGCTGGATGAGGGTGCCGATATCGAGTGGCAGCACAAAGGCACGGGGCGCACCCCGCTGCTATCGGCTGTGATCGCCGGGAAGGCTGACTCGGTGGAGCGGTTACTGGATCGTGGCGCCAACATCCAGCACGCCTGCACTGCACTGGGTTACACCGCGCTGGGTTGGGCTGCCAACGCAGGCGATACGGAAATCGGACGTGTGCTGATTGCTCGCGGTGCATTGCTGGATGCTGCTTCGCCGGAATCGAGGTACACGCCGCTGATGTTGGCGTCTTCGGGCGGCCATCTCGCGATGGTCGAACTGTTGCTGGATAGCGGAGCTACCGTCGCACCGTTGAACTTCGAGGAGACAAACGCACTGGCAATGGCTGATGCCCGCAAGCACGAAGACGTAGTGGCGCGTTTGAAGTTGGCGGGGGCGCAGTTGCCGCCGCCGTTGATAGAGGCGCCGGCGCTTGAGTGGCCCGAACCAGACGCCGAAGGTGAACCCGCCTCAGTGGTGCGTGGCTATTTGTTGGCCTATTACGAATGGGAAACGCGTGGCTACAAGGATTCCCGGTCCGGTGGCAACCTTCTGCGAAGCTCCGGCTTCCAGCAGGAGAAAGCGGATATTTTGACAGCCTGGTGCACCGACCGCCAACGTGTGTACTCGACTGGAATTTCAGTCGGCAGCCCCCGACGGTATGTGCCGGATGACCTACTGGTATCAGTTGCGAGGCTTGGGATCTCGAAGGCGGAAGTGCTGGTACGCGACGATCCTCAGAAGTCGAGTTCCTTGCGTTACGAGCACTTGTTCGTACTCAGACGCGTGAGTGGAAAGTGGCGTATCGACGTGTTGAAAAGGCGCCCGTTCCGAGTTGAAAAGTGGTCGTCGGCGATCCTCTAAGCGCGGCCCGCCAAACGGTCGGTCACCAATTTTCCGCCGCCGTAAAAGCCGTCGCAGGCCGACATGACCGCCGTCGGCCGGGAGTCTAAAGGGGCAATGCGGCAAACATTGCCCCCGTCCCGTTACTGCTGGTTTACCGGGTCATTGCCCTTCTTGTAGGTGTACCCGGTGACATCCCAGCCGCCGCCATGGCCGGACGAGGGTTCCACCCAGGTGAATTCCCACGTCTGCAGGGAGCCGTCGGGAAGCAGGTTTTCCACCCGGTAGATCTCACCGGGAATGCCCTGCTCCGGCAGCTTTCCCGGAATCGATTCATCCGCGCGTGCAGACGCGCGCCCTACGGAGAACGCACGCCGTTCCACCTGTACGTTGCCGTAGCCCTGCGGGGCGAACGACGGCTTTACCCGCTGCGCCACCCAGTCGAGCACCTGGCGTGCGCTGGCAGTCTGCATGGGATACGCGTCGGTGGTCACCGTATGCGTGATGCGTTGCGAGGAGGCATTGGCAGCTGCCGGAAACAGTCCGCCCAGGGCAATTGCCAGTACCGCAAATCCATTGAGTGCATGTTTCATGTGCGTCGTTCTCCAGGGTTGAGGAAATGAAGCCGCACCGTCCGGGTGCCGACGCAGGGTGGACACAAGGACCGCCGTGGGTAAGAGGCGATGCCGACTCGGGTGTGAAGTGGATCAAGGAAGGGCGGGTTCCTGACCGCTCAGCGCTGGAATCCCTGACGGGGGCGCCTTTGTGCTCGCGGCGATCCGGGTATTGCCCTGCTGCACCGCCGCGAGTGGTGTCACACAGCTCTGGCTAGACTGTGCTTCTTTTTTCCCACCGCAGGAGGCACCCATGGCCCATCCCATCTCCGTATCCCTGATTGGCGTTCCCACCGACGTCGGTGCGGGCCATCGCGGTGCACGGCTGGGGCCGGAGGCGCTGCGCGTGGCGGGCCTGCCGGAGGCGCTGGAAGCACGTGGTGTGGACGTCCGTGACGTGGGCAATCTGGATGGCCCGCGCAACCCGTGGACCGCGCCGGTGGAAGGCTACCGCCATCTGGATGAAGTGGTGGCGTGGAACCATGCACTGATGGAAGCCAGCTACGCCGAGCTGCAGGCCGGCCGCATGCCCATCATGCTCGGCGGCGACCACTGCCTGGGGATCGGTTCGATCACCGCCGTCGCGCGCTGGTGCCGCGAGCAGGGCAAGACCCTGCGCGTGCTGTGGCTGGATGCGCACTCGGATTTCAACACCAGCGATGTCACCCCGTCGGGCAACATCCACGGCATGCCGGTGGCCTGCCTGTGCGGCCTCGGCCCGGAGGCGCTGACCCACCTGGGCGGCAGCGCACCGGCGATCACCCCGGCGCAGATGCACCAGATCGGCATCCGCTCGGTGGACCCGGAGGAGAAGCGCCTGATCAAGACCCACAAGGTGGATGTGTACGACATGCGCTACATCGATGAGAACGGCATGAAGCGCGCGGTGGAGGCGGCGCTGGCCGGCATCGATGAGAACACCCACCTGCATGTCAGCTTCGATGTGGACTTCCTCGACCCGAGCATCGCGCCGGGCGTGGGCACCACGGTGCCGGGTGGGGTGAACTACCGCGAGGCGCAGCTGGTGATGGAGATGATCGCCGACACCGGGCGCATGGGATCGCTGGACATCGTCGAGCTCAACCCCTTGCTGGACAAGCAGAATGCCACCGCCGAACTGGCCGTGGACCTGGTCGAAAGCCTGTTCGGCAAGTCCACCCTGATGCGCGACTGAGGGCCTGGCCTGAACGGATCGCCGATCCGTTCACACCCGCTCCACGCCGCTGCCGCCAGATTGCACTTCACGCGGCGGCGGTGGCAGTGTGCCCTCCCGCCGAGCGACAGAACCCCATCCGCGAATGAAGCGGTGTAGCGGCGAACCCAAGGAGAAGCCCATGAAGCGCGTAGTTGCCCTGATGCTGTTGTCGATGTTCTCGGTGGCCCTGCTGGCCGGTTGCAATACCGTTGCCGGTGCCGGCAAGGACGTGCAGAAGGCCGGTGAAAAAGTTGAGGACGCCGCCAAGGGCAAGTGAGCCCGGCGCGGATTGGAAAGCGAAAAGGCCGGGAATCTTCCCGGCCTTTTTTGTGCGCGCTGTTTGCCGCGTGGCTGTCGAAGCGGAGTGAACCATTCAAGCAGGTGAGCATGTATTTCATTGCCGGTTGACCGGTACTCAACAGCCGCTGCGCGAAGCTGGAGCCACGGTAAGAACGCCGTTGCAACCAAGGACTCCCAGCAATGAACAAAGACATCATTTCCGGCAAGTGGTCGCAGCTGAAGGGCAAGGCCCAGGCCAAGTGGGGCGATCTGACCAACGACGATTTCGATGTGGCCGAAGGCAATGCCGAGTATCTGGCCGGCCGCCTGCAGGAACGTTATGGCTGGGCCAAGGACCGCGCGGAGAAGGAAGTGCGCGAGTTCCAGGACGCGGTGAGCAAGGACTATCCGGACTACAAGTAAGCGCTTCGGTTTCCCCCACAACACGACGCCCGCACCGTGAGGTTGCGGGCGTCGTGTTGTCTGCGCGGGACGATCAGCGCGCCGGCGGGTCCGGCACGTAGCGGTTGGGGAAAGCCTGCGGTTCGCGCGGCAGGCGCGAGGGCGAATCCACCAGGATGCCGCGCGCACGCAGGTTGCGGGCGCTGTCGTAGCGCAGCTGCAATACCTGTGCGGGGCTGCGGCTGGCGCGCTCGAAGTCGGTATCGCGCACCGAGGACTGCTCGCGCGCACCGTGGCCGGTACCCAGCGCTGGGGCCTGCGACTTGCTGGCGTAGCCTTCGATGCGGCTGGCATTGGCACTGGCACTGGCATCGGCCGCCGCTTCGGCCGCCGGGGCCGGCAGCGGCAGGCCACGGCGCAGGATCGGCTCAGGGCGCCAGCGACGTGCCTCTTCGAACACCGCCACGCCCACAACGCCGATGTTGTCCGGGCGGCCGGTGCGGCTGGCATAGCTGCCGCTGGGGCTGCTGAACACGAACTGCGCCACTTCGTCCTGGCTCTTGCGCCAGCCGGTGATGTCGGCGCGCTGGCCGGGGTTGAGCACGTAGCCGGTCTGCGAGGGATCGGCATCCTCGCCGGAGATGGCGTTGACGCCGTCCACCGACAGCACCACCAGCACCCGGCGCGGGCTGTCGTTGTACAGGCGCACGGCGTAGCGGTGGCCGCGCTCGCCGGCCACCCAGCGCTGGCCGTCGGCGGGGTAGCTGCGCAGTTCGGTGCCACGGTCGCGGTCGACCAGGGTCATGCGCACCGGGCCGCCTTCGTAGGCCGGTGGCGGAGGTGGCGCCGGGCGGAAGCCGGCCAGGGGCAGGATCAGCAGCAGGGGCAGCAGGCGTTTCATCGGGCGTCTCCAGCGGGGTTGGGTGAATGAACGCGCCGCAGGCCCTGACGGGGTTGGTGGCGTGCAAGGTAAACTGGCCCCGTTCATCGAAGGTTACCCCACGCAGTCATGACGACCCGAGTCCTTACCGGCATCACCCCCTCCGGCACGCCCCACCTGGGCAACTACGTTGGCGCCATCCGTCCGGCCATCGCCGCCAGCCGCGCGCCGGGGATCGAGAGCTTCTTCTTCCTGGCCGACCTGCACAGCCTGATCAAGTCGCAGGACCCGCAGCGCACCCAGCGCGCGACCCTGGAGATCGCGGCCAGCTGGCTGGCCTGCGGCCTGGACCCGGAGCATGTGTGGTTCTACCGCCAGAGCGACATCCGCGAGACCACCGAGCTGATGTGGTTCCTGACCGCCATCGCCAGCAAGGGCATCCTCAACCGGGCGCACGCCTACAAGGCGGCAGTGGACAAGAACCGCGAGGAAGGCGTGGACGAGGACGCAGGCGTCAGCGCCGGCCTGTTCATGTACCCGGTGCTGATGGCCGCCGACATCCTGATCTTCAAGGCCAACCAGGTGCCGGTGGGCCGTGACCAGATCCAGCACATCGAGATGGCGCGCGATTTCGCCCAGCGCTTCAACCACGTGTACGGCAAGGAGTACTTCCCGCTGCCGGACGTGGTGATCGATGAGCAGGTGGCGACGCTGGCCGGCCTGGATGGCCGCAAGATGAGCAAGAGCTACCACAACACCATTCCGCTGTTCGTGCCGCGCGAGGAGCTGAAGAAGCTGGTGTTCTCGATCCTGACCGACTCGCGCGCACCGGGTGAGCCGAAGGACACCGAAGGCTCGGCGCTGTTCCAGATGTACCAGGCGTTCGCCACGCCGGAACAGACCGCAGAGTTCGCCAAGGCGTTCGCTGCCGGCATCAGCTGGGGCGACGCCAAGCAGCAGTTGTTCGAGCGCATCGACAGCGAACTGTCGCCGCTGCGCGAGCGCTACAACGCGCTGATGGCCGAGCCGGAGAAGATCGAAGCGCTGCTCAAGCGCCGTGGGCAGCAGCTGCGCGAGCAGTTGGCGGCACCGCTGCTGGAAGAACTGCGCCACGCCGTGGGTCTGCGCGACCTGTCCACGGCGGGCGACATCGCCAGCGAAGATGCCGGCGTGGCCCGCGTGGCGCCGCCGCAGTTCAAGCAGTACCGCGAGAAGGACGGCCGGTTCTACTTCAAGCTGACCGCCGGCGACGGCACGCTGCTGATCCAGAGCGAAGGCTTCGATTCGCCGCGTGATGCCGGCCAGCTGATTGCCGTGATCAAGCAGGCCGAGCAGGGCGACCAGCTGCAGAGCGAGCTGTTCAAGCTGGACGCCGAGGTGGACGCCGTGCTGGCCGCGCTGGCCGTGCTGCGCGAAGCGGCCTGATCGCCGGGCCTGCCTGCCCTTTGTAGAGTCGAGCCATGCTCGACTTTGCTCCGCCTCTGTAGAGCCGAGCCCGTGCTCGGCTGGGTAGCAAAGCAGCCGAGCATGGGCTCGGCTCTACAGGGAAGCCCCCCTGCCGGCACGACCGTGGCACAGCACCCATGGCATGATGTCCGCGCGCCGCCGGCGCGATGACATGGAGTCTGCGATGGCCTGGTTGTCGCTGCTGCTGTTCCTGCCCTGGTTCCTGCTGCTGGGCAGCCTGTACTGGCTGTTCCCGCGCCAGCCGCGTAGCGCGCGGCGGCGCCTGTTCGATGGCACCACCCTGGTACTGGCGTTCGCGCTGAGCATTGTGTCGATGCTGTGGGGCTACCGCATCGGCGTGGTGCAACCCGGCGCCGGCCCGATCTGGCCGCAGGTGCTGGCGGTGCTGTACGCCTACGGCGCGTTCCTGGCGGTGCTGGTGCTGGCGTTGCTGCTGCGACCGCGCTGGCTGGACCGGTAGTGCCGGCCGCTGGCCGGCAACTGCATTCAACGGGCTGCGCCGAGGTTTGCCGGCCAGCGGCCGGCACTACCCGACCAAAGCCGCATCGAACCCGGGCCGCCTGCGCGCCTACCATGGGCGTCTGTTCCCGATCCTGCCAGGTGCGTGCCGATGACCGCCGACCCCAGCATCCACACCATCGATACCGGCTTCCAGCGCCCGGACTTCGACGCGGCTTACCTGATCGTTGAAAACGGCCGCGCCGCGTTTGTCGACTGCGGCACCGGCCTGTCGGTGCCGGCGATGCTGCAGGCGCTGGCGGATGCCGGCCTGGGCGTGGAAGCGGTGGACTGGTTGCTGCTCACGCACGTGCACCTGGACCACGCCGGCGGTGCCGGCCTGCTGATGCAGCAGCTGCCCAACGCAAAGGCGGTGCTGCACCCGCGCGGTGCGCCGCACATGATCGACCCGACCCGGCTGATCGCCGGTGCCACGGCGGTGTATGGCGCCGACGAGATCGCGCGCAGCTATGGCCGCATCGAGGCGATTCCGGAGTCGCGCGTGGTGGTGGCCGAAGACGGCCACCGCATCGATCTGGCCGGCCGCGAGCTGGTGCTGCTGCACACGCCGGGTCACGCGCTGCACCACTATTGCGTATGGGATGCGCGCAGCCGCAGCTGGTTCACCGGCGATACCTTCGGTATCTCCTACCGCGAGCTGGACAGCGTGCAGGGCGCTTTCATCTTCCCGACCTCCTCGCCGGTGCAGTTCGACCCGGAGGCGATGAAGGCCTCGATCCAGCGCATGCTGGGCTACGGCCCGCAGGCGATGTACCTGACCCACTACGGTCGTGTGGAACAGGTGGAGAAACTGGCCGGCGACCTGTTCGAGCAGATCGATGCGATGGCCGCCATCGGCCGCCAGTGCGACGGTCGACCGGACCGCCATCGTTGCCTGTTGGCCGCGTTGCAGGCGCTGTATCTGGAACGTGCACAGCTGCATGGCTGTGCGCTGGACGATGCGGCAGTGACCACCGTGCTGGCGATGGATATCGAGCTCAATGCACAGGGCCTGGCCTGCTGGCTGGATCGCATCAGCAGGTAGATCCACGCCCTGCGTGGATGACGCAGGCCCAAGCCGCGCCGTGATGTCACGACCACGTTACACTCTGGTGACTTCCAAGCTAGCCGTGGTACTGCCGTGAATCCGATGCGCGTGTTGCTGCTGTCGTCCTGCCTGTTCGTCGGTGGCCTTGCCCATGCGGCCAACGACCTGCCGGGTGGCGGCATCGATCCGCAGGCGCTGTCGCGCCATGTGCGCGTTCTGGCGTCGGATGAATTCGAGGGCCGCGCGCCGGCCACCGAGGGTGAAGAGCGCACGGTGCAGTACCTGATCGAGCAGTTCCGCAGCTACGGCCTGCAGCCCGGCGGCGTGGATGGCAGCTGGGTGCAGCCGGTCCCGTTGGTGCGCGCGCAGCTGGACGGCCCGGCCAAGGCCAGCCTGTCGCTGAAGCAGGGCAAGCGTGCGCTGGCCAATGGCGTGGACGTGACCCTGCAGAGCCTGCAGCCGCGCAAGCGCGTGCAGATCAGGAATGCGCCGCTGGTGTTCGTCGGCTATGGCATCGATGCGCCGGAACGCCAGTGGAACGACTACAAGGACGTGGACCTGCACGGCAAGATCGCCGTGGTACTGATCAACGATGCCGATTTCGAAGCCGATGCACCGGGCGCATTCGACGGCAAGGCGGTGACCTACTACGGCCGCTGGACCTACAAGTTCGAGGAAGCCGCACGCCGTGGTGCCGAAGGCGTGCTGATCGTGCACGAGACCGCGCCGGCCGCCTACGGCTGGGCCACGGTGAAGAGCTCGGGCACATCGCCGCTGTTCGACATCGAGCGCGGCCAGGACGAGGCGATGGCGCAGCACACGCCGCTGCGTGGCTGGATGCAGCGCGAGCTGGCCGAGGCGATTTTCGCCGACGCCGGCCTCGACTTCGATGCCGAGAAGCGCAAGGCGATGCGCGCCGACTTCCGTCCTGTGGCACTGGACAACGCCAAGCTGAGCGTGGACTTCGCGCTGAAGCGCGAGCAGGTGGTGACCCGCAACGTGGTGGCCAAGCTGCCCGGTGGCGAGCATGGCGACGAGGCGGTGATCTTCTCTGCGCACTGGGATGCGTTCGGCATCGGCCAGCCCGACGCCAAGGGGGACCGCATCCGCCGCGGTGCGATCGACAACGCCACCGGCGTGGCCACGGTGCTGGAACTGGGCCGGGTGTTCGCCGCCGGCCCGCAGCCGCAGCGCACGCTGTACTTCGTGGCGCTGACCGCCGAAGAGAAGGGCCTGCTGGGCGCCAGCTACTACGCCGCGCACCCGCTGGCGCCGCTGGACAAGACCGCCGCGGTGCTGAACATCGAAATGTTCAGCCCGGATGGCCCGACCCGCGACATCGCGTCGTGGGGCAAGGGCCGGGTCTCGCTGGAAGGCGACCTGGAACGCGTGGCCAAGGCCCGTGGCCGCAGCTACAGCCCGGACCCGAACCTGGAAGCGGGCTTCTTCTACCGCGCTGACCACTTCGCCTTCGCCCGCCTGGGCGTGCCGGCAATCACCATCGGCCCGGGCCTGGACAAGCTGGACGGTGGGGTTGAAGCCGGCCGCGCGCTGCGCGAGAAGTACTTCGCCGATTGCTACCACCAGGCCTGCGATGCCTGGACGCCGCGCTGGGACCCGAGCGGCCACGCTGCCGATACCCTGCTGGTGTACGATCTGGGCGCGGAGCTGGCCAACAGCCGCCGCTGGCCGACGTGGGAAAAGGAATCGGAGTTCCGCGGCGCGCGCGACAAGAGCGAAGCGGCCCGCCGCTGAGGTAGCGCCGGCCGCTGGCCGGCAACTCCCTGCTCTTTCCGGAGGTTCATGAGGTTGCCGGCCAGCGGCCGGCACTACCGAAAGAAGGTGGCGTTGCCGGCCAGCGGCCGGCACTACCAAAGGAATGTTGAGTTGCCGGCCAGCGGCCGGCACGACCGAAAGAATGTGGAGGTGTCGGCCAGCGGCCGGCACGACCGGGTGTTCGTCAGCGCCGGCGCAGCAGCTTCCAGGCGCCCCAGCCGCTGGCGGCGAGCGCTGCCAGATAGCACGCCACCATCGTGCGCAGGCCGACCAGCGATCCGCCGTTGACGCCGCGATGCAGGCGCAGTTGCAGCGAGCTGTGGCCGCTGCCCAGGTCCACTGCCAGCTGCAGCGCCAGTGCGGCGCAGAACAGCAGCAGGGCGATCCCGAAGCCGATGCGTGGCCATGCGGCCTGTGCGCTGGGGCGGCGCAGCAGCCAGGCCAGTGCCGTGGCTGCGGCCAGCGTCACCGCGATCCACATCAGTGGAGGAGCGGGAGACGCAGCGGCCACCGGCATTGCACCGGTGGCCGCGATCAGGGCAACGCGCTTACTTGCGGGTGCCGTCGAGCCAGTTCGGGCCCTTGTTGGTGAGGAAGAACACATAGACCACCAACGATACCGCGATCGTGGCAGTCACGTAGAGGGCGAACCAATCGACGTGGCCGGTCTTCAGCGCGCCCTGGTACAGCAGCGGGGCGGTGCCGCCGAACAGCGAGTTGGCCAGCGCATAGCCCAGGCCCACGCCCAGTGCACGCACGTGGGTGGGGAACAGTTCGGCCTTCACCACCGCGTTGATGGAGGTGTAGCCGGTGAGGATGACGAACGCCAGCGCCAGGGTCAGGAAGGCAAGGGTGGCGTCATGCTGGTGCGGCAGCTGGGTGATCAGGTACCAGCTGTACAGCACGCCGCCGACGCCGAAGAACACCAGCAGGGTCTTGCGGCCGATGATGTCCGACAGCCAGCCACCGACCGGCTGCAGCATCATCAGGAAGGCCAGCACGCCCAGGTTGATCAGGGTGCCGGTCATCGGATCGTTGCCGGCGAAGGCGCTCTGGATCATCTTCGGGCCGTTCACCGAGTAGGTGTAGAAGGCCACGGTGCCGCCGGCGGTGATCAGGAAGCACAGCAGCAGCGGTCGCCACTGGTGCACGAACAGCTCGTACATCGAGCCGGACTTCTGCGCCTTGCCCTCGCGCGCGGCCTCGATGGACGACTCCGACAGCGACTCGTCCATGCCACGGCGCAGCCAGAACACCACCACCGCGGCGATGCCGCCGATGCCGAAGGCGATGCGCCAGCCCCACTCGGAGATTTCCGGCTTGCCCCAGAAGGTCAGCATCAGCAGCAGGGTCAGCTGGGCCAGCACGTGGCCGCCAACCAGGGTGACGTAGTGGAAGGACGACAGGAAGCCGCGGCGGCCGGGAATGGCGGCTTCGGACATGTAGGTGGCGCTGGCGCCGTACTCGCCACCGGTGGCGAAGCCCTGCAGCAGCCGTGCGAACAGCAGGATGACCGCGGCCCAGATGCCGATGCTGGCGGCGGTGGGGGTGATGGCGATCAGGAACGAGCACAGTGCCATCAGCGTGACCGAGACGGTCAGCGCCAGGCGGCGGCCATGGCGGTCGGCGAAGCGGCCGAAGAACCAGGCGCCGATCGGGCGCATCAGGAAGGTCGCGGCGAAGATCGCCCACACGTACATCGTGGAGTTCTTGTCGTCGGGCGAGAAGAACTGCGATTCGAAGTACACGGCGAACACCGAGTACACGTAGACGTCGTACCACTCCACCAGGTTGCCGGCGGAGCCTTTGAGGGTGTTGGAGATCGACCGCCGCAGGGCGGCGCGGTCGTTCGCGGGGACAGCAGGTTGGGGCGTGGTGCTCATCTGGGTGGGAATCCTCGATGCGGCGCGTCCGTGCGCAGGGAAAACGGCGCCCGGCCTTGGGGCGGCGCGGCCGGGCAGCCCTCTTGGTACTGCATCGACCGTCAACACGGGGTAGCAGACCAGAGCAGGGTGCATGGATGGATGACAGCGTGCCACCGTATGGGGTCCCGGACCATACTCAAAACGTCCTAGAATCCGCCTTCCCCCGGCTCCCTGGTGTGTCATGTCGGCTCCCCCCTCTTCGTCTGCGGCTGCCCCCCGGGGTGGCCTTGTCGCGCTGGCACTGCTGCTGGTCTACGTGGTCTGGGGCTCGACCTACCTGGGCATCGCCAAGGCCCTGCACGGCGGCGCACTGCCGCTGACGATGGTCTCCGGCAGCCGCTTCATCATTGCCGGCGGCCTGATGTTCCTGGCCTTGCGTCTGTTCTGGAAGCTGCCGAACCCGACCCTGCGGCAGTGGCGCAACCTGGTGGTGATGGGCGTGACCATGCTGGTGCTGGGCAACGGCATGGTGGTGCTGGCCGAGCGTGAGGTGTCCTCGGGCCTGGCCGCCACCGCGGTGGCCTCGGTGCCGCTGTGGATGGCGCTCTTCTCGGCGCTGCGCGGGCAGCATGCCAGCCGCGGTGAGTGGCTGGGCATCGCCATCGGCTTCCTCGGTGTGGTCTGGCTCAATGCCGGCAGCAGCCTGACCGCCTCGCCGACCGGGCTGGTGCTGCTGCTGATCGCGCCGATCGGCTGGGCCTTCGGTTCGGTGTGGGCACGCGGGCTGGACCTGCCGGGCCCGTTCATGACCGCGGCCGGGCAGATGATCTGCGGTGGCGTGCTGCTGGTGCTGATCGGCCTGGCGGTCGGCGAGCGCCCGAGCACGCTGCCCGATACCGGTGGCCTGCTGGCGATGGCGTACCTGTGCGTGTTCGGCTCCATCGTCGCGTTCACTGCCTACGTGTGGCTGCTGCAGAACGTGCGTCCGGCGCTGGCCGGCAGCTATGCGTACGTCAACCCGGTGATCGCGGTGCTGCTCGGCGCGCTGCTCAACGGTGAACGCTTCGGCTGGCGCGACCTGCTGGCGATGGCGGTGATTCTCCTGGGTGTGGTGGTACTGACGATGGCAAGGACGCGAAAGAGATGAGCATGGACGAGAAAGAACAACGCCGGGGCCTGCTGGTCACCGCGTCCACCTTCGTGATCTGGGGCCTGGTGCCGGTGTACTGGCACCTGCTCAACGAGGTGCCTTCGTTCCAGATCATCGCCCACCGCATCATCTGGAGCACCGTGCTGGTGCTGGGCTGGCTGCTGATCAGCTCGCGCCTGGGCTGGTGGCAGAAGATCGCCGCGCAGCCGCGCGCGCTGCCGATCCTGCTGGTGTCGAGCCTGACCATCGCCTTCAACTGGGGCCTGTACATCTGGGCGGTCAACGCCGGTCATGTCATCGAGACCAGCCTGGGCTACTTCATCAACCCGCTGGTGAACGTGCTGCTGGGCGTGCTGGTGCTGAAGGAACGCCTGCGCCGCCTGCAATGGGTGGCGGTGGCGATGGCGGCGGTGGGCGTGGCCTGGCTGACCATCGACGCCGGCACACCGCCGTGGATCGCGCTCGGCCTGGCTTGTTCGTTCGGCCTGTATGGGCTGTTGCGCAAGCTGGTCTCGGTCGACCCGGTGGCCGGCCTGGGCGTGGAAAGCATGTACCTGTTCCTGCCGGCGCTGGCCTTCGCGATCTGGGCGGAAAACGGCCATGGCGGTGCGTTCTTCCATGGCTGGGGCTGGCGCAACGACCTGCTGCTGATCTTCGGTGGCGCAGTCACCGCCGTACCGCTGATCGGCTTTGCCTACGGCGTGAAGCGCATTCCGCTGTCGCTGGTCGGCATCCTGCAGTACATCGCACCGAGCCTGCAGCTGCTGCTGGGCGTGTTCTTCTTCCACGAAGCGTTCGATACCGCCAAGGCGATCGGTTTTGCCGCGATCTGGGCCGGCCTGATCCTGTTCGTCGGCGACAACATCCGCACGATGCGCGCCAAGCGCTAGCGCCGGCGGGGCTGCGGGGTCGGATCCCTCCGCAACGCGGAGGGCTCTGACCCTGTTCTATCCGTCGCGTGGGGTCAGAGCCCTTCGCAGGGCGAAGGGATCCGACCCGCTTCCACCAAAAAAAGAACGGCGCCCCGAGGGGCGCCGTTCTGCTTCCGTCCACGGCCAGGAGAGAGGGATGGCCGTGGCGGGAAGGCGGTTGCAGGCTTAGAAGCGCTGCTGGTACTTCATGTACATGAAGCGGCCGATGTCGAAGCCACCGTAGTAGGTGAAGCTGCTGTTCGGCTGGCTGTACATGATCGGACCCTGGTGGTTGAACACGTTGTTCACGCCCAGCGACACGGTGCCATCCCACGGCAGGCTGTAACGCACCTGCAGGTCGTGGAAGGTGTTGGAGCCCACCTTGTTGGTCGGCGACGCGCTGGTGTACGACGAGTTGAAGCCCGGCATGTTGCACTCATCCATGTACGAGCACTTCTCCTTCATGCTGGAGTAGTAGCGCGCGGTCCAGCCGATGCCGAGGTCGCCGTACTGCCAATCCAGGTTGAAGGTGGAGCGCACGCGGAAGTCGCCGGCCCAACCGGTACGCTGTTCCACCGGGGTGGTGGCGGCGCTGTCGTTGCGCTGCTCCAGGTAGTCGGTGTAGGTGGTGTTCCAGTTGACGGCGAACTTGCCGAACGCGGTTTCCGGCAGGCGGTAGCGCACGTTGATGTCATAGCCGGCGGTTTCGCGGTAGCCCGCGTTGACCAGCGAGCGGTCCAGCGAGTTGACCTGGCCGTTGCTGCCACGGGTGAAGCGGCCGCAGGCGGCATCCGAACCCTGCACGTAGCACTGTTCCAGGATGTTGGTCGCCGACTCACCGACGATGGCGTTGTCGATGCGGATCTTCCACCAGTCCAGGCTGACGTCCAGGCCCTGCACGAAGTCCGGGCTGTAGACCAGGCCGACGGTCCAGGTCTTGGCGGTTTCCGGCTTCAGGCCCGGGTTGGAACCCGAGCTGAAATCGGTGGTGGCCTGCTGGCCGGGCTTGGTGGCCACGCTGCCATCGCTGTTGAGCTGGCGGAAGTTGGCCGGCACCTTCAGCGCCTGGCAGCGGGCAGCGACGGTCGGGCTGGTGGCGGCGGTACCGAAGGAGGTATCGCACGGATCGGTGAACGAGTCGCGGCTGCTGACGGTGCCGCCGTACAGGTCATCCACGGTCGGCGCACGGAAGCCGGTGCCGTAGGTGGCGCGCACCAGCAGGCTGTCGATCGGCTTCCACTTCAGGCCGAACTTGCTGTTGGTGGTCGAACCGAAGTTGTTGTAGTCCGAGTAGCGGCCGGCCATGTCCAGCGACAGTTCGCGGGCGAACGGCAGGTCGGCCAGCAGCGGCACCTGCAGCTCCAGGTAGACCTCGTTGAGCGAGTAGTTGCCGCGGGTCGGCTGGCCGCTGGTGCCGGCGATCTCGCCCTTCTGCACCATCGTGTCCGGAGTGTAGCTGGCTTCTTCGCTGCGGTGCTCGAAGCCCATCGCGGCCAGGATGTCGCCGGCCGGCAGGGTGAACAGCGAGCCGGAGATGTTGCCGCTGGCGACCTTGGTGGTGCTCTGCATCTTGTCGACGAAGCGGGTGAACAGGTAGTCCTGCACGTCCTGGTTGCTCAGCGAGCCGGGTCCGGTGTAACCCATCGGGGCGGCCGGGTTCCACGGCACGCAGCCGGCGATCACCGCGCCCGGCGCACCGCAGCGGGCCACGTTGCCGTCCATGAAGGACGGGCCGACGGCCAGGTTGACGTGCGGCTGGTACATGCTGCCGGTACCGATGCGCTCGCCTTCGTTGCGGTTGTACATGTAGTTGACGTTCCAGTCCCAGTACCGCGAACCGGTTTCGAAGCTGCCTTCCAGACCAATGCTGGCGCGCTTGGTTTCCAGGTTGTTCTCGGTGCCGCGCGGCAGTTCCTCGGTACGGTGCGCGAACAGCGCATCCTGGCCCCACAGGTTGAACGCGCTGTCCTTGGACAGGGCGGCACGGCTGCCATTGCGGACCTGTGCGGCGCTGACCGAGTACGGGTAACCGGCCAGGTGCTTGGTCGACTCGCGCTTGCTGTACAACGCGTCGGCGACGATGCGCAGGTTGTCGGTGATCGAGAAGCCACCGTTGGCGAACACCGAGGTGCGTTCCAGGCCTGTCAGCAGGCTCATGTTCGACTTGGTGTTGGCACCATCAGCCGGGTCCGGCGCATGGAAGTTGCCGGCCTTGCCCGGGTCGCCGCCCGGGCCCACCGTCAGGTTCTTGCCACCGACGGTGACGTAGCCCCACGGGGTGTTGCCATTGAGGCCATCGTTGGGGTGGCGCGGGCCGTTGGTGTAACGGCTGAACGCGCGGTCCTTGCCCAGCACCTCATCTTCCTTGGTGCGCTCGGCGCCCACGCTGAACCAGCCGCGCTCGAAGGTCTTGCCGAAGGTCGCGCTGTAGGCGCGCTTCTGGCCGTCACCCTGGCCGTACTGGCCGACATAGACGCTGGCTTCGCCACCCTCGAAATTCTTGCGGGTGATGATGTTGACCACGCCGGCGATGGCATCGGAGCCGTACAGCGCGGAGGCGCCGTCGGTCAGCACTTCCACGCGCTCGACGATGGACGACGGGATCGAGGCCAGGTCGGAGTAACCGCCGGCGCTGACGCCCATGCGGCGGCCGTCGATCAGCACCAGGCTGCGTTCCGGGCCCAGGTTGCGCAGGCTGACGTACATGCCGCCGAAGTCGCGCGAGGAGGTCAGCGACGAGGCGCGGCTCATGCTCGGCGCACCGGCGGCAGGAATGTCCTGCAGGATGTCAGCGACGTTGACGTAGCCCTTCTTCTCGATCTCGGCGCGGTTGAGCGCGACCACCGGCTGTGCGGTTTCGACACTGGCCTGGCGGATGCGCGAGCCGGTGATTTCGATGCGGTCGAGGTTGGTCGGGGTATCGCCGGCGCTCTGTGCGAAGGCGGGGGTGGTGCAGCTGGCGGCCAGCGCGATGACGATCGCGTTGCGCAGCGGATTGGTTTTCAGGGACATCCGTGAAATCTCGTGTTTCAGTAAAAACAAGCGCCCGTTCTATGGGCGCGTGGGGTGCTGCAAACCAACGTGGGGGGCGCGATTCTAGAATGTTTCCATTCGTAACTGTTTGTCTCGGCGCCGCTGGACGTGCGCGAAAATGAATCGCAACCAACAATCCACAGATGCGCTGTGCGCAGCGTCACGCGCGCTGCGTTTGCGATGGGCAGAGGCATCGATAGCGGCACGAAGCTGGCACGCTTGAGTGGTTGCGACAACGCGTCGCAATACGCGCTTGTATGCAGGCGCGCAGCCGTTGTGATGCACCTGCCCGCATGAAATGCTCTTCGCCTTGTCATCGAAGGCAGGAGACGAAGGAATGATCCAGCTTGAAGAAGCACGCCGTCGCGTGGAGGCTGCACTTGCCAGCGACGATGAGCCGGTTGCCATCACGCATGAGCACGAAGTGGTCGAAGGCTGGCTGTTCTGCTTCCAGTCGCTGCGCTACCTGCAATCCGGCGAAATCTCGGATGCATTGGCCGGCAATGGGCCGATCTTCGTCGACCGGCACACAGGCGAGCAGCACGCGCTGGGCACGGCGTATCCGCCCGAGGAGGTCCTTCGCCAGCATCTGGCCGCGCGCGGCCCCGCCGTCTGATGCTGCGGCGGCGGATCTCTGAGTTCGGCAACGTGAAAGGGACGGAGCCTTCGCTCCGTCCCCTTGCGTGATGCGCAGTCCACCGCTGCGCGATGCTCAGGTTTCGCGCAGCGCCGTGGTGATCGGCAAACGTGCCGCGCGCAGTGCCGGGAACAGGCCGCCGACCAGGCCGATGCCCAGTGCCCATTTCAGGCCGGTCCACAGCAGTTCCGGCGACACATGGAACTTGAACACCACTGCGCTGAAGTTGCTGCCGATGGTGGACACGCTGTAGCCGTTGAACAGCAGCCACGCCACCGCACAGCCGAGCAGGCCACCGAGCAGCGCCAGCAGCATCGTCTCCAGCATCACTGCCGTCACCACCGGCAGGCCGCGGAAGCCAATCGCACGCATGGTGGCGATTTCGCGGGCGCGCGTGGCGACGGCCGCATACATGGTGTTGAGCGCGCCAAACACCGCACCGACCGCCATGATCGTGCCGATCACCTTGCCAAGGATGTCGATCAACTTGGTCAGCCCACCGCCCTGCTTGCTGTAGTACACGCGGGTGGTTTCCACGTCCAGTTTCAGGCGCGGGTCGGCGGCGACGGCGGCCTTGAACTGATCGAAGCCTGCCTTGCCCTCGGTGCGCACGCTGATCGACTGCCAGGCGCTGCGCTGGTAGGTGGTGGCCAGCGTATCGGCGTCGGTCCACAGTTCCGAATCATGCGCATCGCCGGTGGCGAACACACCCACTACGGTCCAGGTCTGGTTGCCCAGGGTCAGTGTCCTGCCCACCTCCATGTCGCGGAACTGGCCCTTGGCGCCCTGGCCGACCACGATCTCGCGCAGGCCAGTGGCGAACTTGCGCCCCTCGACGATCCTGACCTTGTCATGCACCGCCCATGCCTGCGGGCCCACGCCGCGGAACTGCGCGTTGACGTCGGTGCCATCGGACTTCGACACCAGGTTGACCACCTGCGACAGCTCCGGCGACAGCAGCGGCCGGCCCTGCGCATCGCGGCTGATGCCGGGCAGGGTGGACAGCATCGGTACCTGCTCGCGGGTGATCACCGAGTTGGTCTCGGCCTGCGAGCCACCGCGCAGCACGATGGCAGTGGTGTCATCGCCGGTGTTGTTGAGCGTGGCCTGGAAGCCTTCGCCCATCGCCAGCATTGCCACCAGCACGCCGACCACGCCGGCGATGCCGACCACGATCACCGAGGACGCGCCCCAGCGCTGCGGCAGGCTGGCCACGCCGATACGGGTGGCGGCCAGCGCCAGTCGCCCCCCGCGGGTCAGCAGAAGCCACAGGGCCACCAGCACGGTCACGGCCAGCACGCCGGTCCACGGCAGGCTGATCCACAGCACCAGGCCGACCGCCAGCAGCAGCACCGTCACGCCGTTGCCCAGCCACTTCTTGAGTTTGCTCTTGAACATGTCTGTGTTCTCCTCAGCGACCGGCCAGTGCGTCGACGATCTTCAGGCGCTTGGCACGCAGCGCCGGCAACAGGCCGACGATGATGCCGATCACCACGATCAGGCCCAGCCCCATCAGCCAGGTTGGCGTCGGCACGTGCGGCGGCAGCATGCCCATGCTCTTCGGGCCGATGGCCGGCAGGATCAGCGCGGCCAGGCCCATGCCGATCAGGCCGCCCAGACCGATCAGCAGCACCGATTCCACCATCACCAGGGTCAGCACGGTGCTGTCCTTGAAGCCCAGCGTTTTCAGCGTGGCCAGCTCCGGCACGCGCTCGCGCACGGCCTGCGCCATGGTGTTGCCGGTCAACAGCAGCAGGGTGAAGAACACCGCGCCCATGATCGAGGTGACGATCATGCCGATATCCGCGAACTGCTTGACGAAGGCCTGCTGGAACGCCGATTCGGTCTGGGTCTTGGTCTCGTGGTCGGAGTTGGCCGAGATCGCGTCGATCGCCTGCGCCACCCGCGAAGAGTGATCCGGGTTGTCCAGCGTTACCGTGTACCAGCTCACCTGGTTCTTGATGTAGTCGTTGGATTCATCGAAGTACTTCCAGTTCATCATCAACTGGCGTTCTTCGTTGGCGGCCAGCGCACGGTCCTTGGAACGGTAGATGCCCTTGAGCACCAGCGGCCAGTCGTTGCTGCCGCCACGCGGGAAGATCGTGGCCTGCAGCGGGATGGTGTCGCCGATCTTCCAGCCGAACTGCTTGGCCAGGGTTTCGCCGACGATGGCGCCGGTACGGGTCTGCTTCCAGTCTTCCAGCTGTGCCGGGTCGATCTGCAGCTCGCGGTAGACATCGAAGTAGTTGGGGGACACCGAGAAGTTCGGGAAGAAGTTCTTCGGGTCCTGGTAGATGCCGCCGAACCACATGCCATAGGCCACGTCGCGCACGCCGGCCACCTGCCGCACCTGGGCCTCCAGGCGGATCGGCAGCGACTGGGTGATCGACAGCCGCGATGCGACCACCAGGCGGTTGGCGCCTTCCACGCTGCCGCCGGAGGTGAATGCCACGCGCACCGAATCGAGCATGCCGAACAGCAGGAACGCGGCCACCACGGAGAGCAGGGTCAGCAACGTGCGGGTGCGGCTGCGGAACAGCTGCGCCCACACCAACGAGAAGTATTTCATCGCCGTGGCCTCCGTCAGTGGGCGAGCGGCGCGTCGGCCAGCTCGCCCTTGTCCAGGTGCACCGTGTGCGTGGCGTACTCGGCGGCCTTCGGGTCATGGGTGACCATGATGATGGTCTTGCCATGCTCGCGGTTGAGCTGCTGCAGCAGGCCGAGGATCTCCTCGGCGGACTGGCGGTCGAGGTCGCCGGTCGGTTCGTCGCAGATCAGGAAGGTCGGGTCGGAGACGATCGCCCGGGCGATTGCCACGCGCTGCTGCTGGCCGCCGGACAGTTCATTCGGGCGGTGGCTGCGGCGGTCGGCCAGGCCGACCAGGGTCAGCGCGATCTCGGCGTTGCGGCGGCGCTGCGCCGCATTGAGGTGGGTCAGCAGCAGCGGCAGTTCCACGTTCTTCTGCGCGGTCAGCATCGGCATCAGGTTGTAGAACTGGAACACGAAGCCGACGTGGTGGCTGCGCCAGGTCGACAGCTGGCCGCCGCTCATCTGGTCGATGCGCTCGCCCTCGATGCTGATCTCGCCGCCGCTGGGGTTGTCCAGGCCGCCGATCAGGTTGAGCAGGGTGGTCTTGCCCGAGCCGGACGGGCCCATCAGCGCGACGAAGTCGCCGCTGGCGATGTCCAGGTCGATGCCGTGCAGCACCTGCACTTTCTCGGGGCCACGCTGGTAGGTCTTGGTGATGTTGCGCAGTGAAACCAGGGTCGACATGGGTGGTTCTCCACGGAAGGCGGGAAACGGGGAAGCGCCACGGCAGGGGCCGCAGGCGTGCGTCGAGCGGTGCTGCCGGCGGCGCCCGTGGGCGCCAGGCCGCTACTGCGCTTGTTTCTGTTGCACCTTGGCGCCATCGCGCAGGGTGTCCGGCGGGTTCAGCACCACCGATTCACCTGCGCTCACGCCCTTGAGGATCTGGCGGTCCTTGCCCATCGCCTGGCCGGCCTCGACCGTGCGCTGCTGCACGCGGCTTTCGTCACCCAGCACGAAGGCAACCGAGGCGCCCTCGCGCTGGACCACGGCGCCCGCCGGCACGCGCACGCCCTGCGGTTTGGCGGCCGCCTGCGGCTGCGCCTGTTCCAGGAAGCTGACGCGCACGCCCATCTCCGGCACGATGCGCGGGTCCTTCACCTTCAGCGCCACGCGCACCTTCACCGTGGCCTTGCCGCGGTCGGCGGTGGGGATGATGGCGATCACCTCGCCCGGAATCTTCCACTCCGGATAGGCGTTGAGCGTGGCTTCGACCGGCATCTTCGGCTGCACGCGGCCGATGAAGGCCTCGCCGACCTCGACTTCGATCTCCAGCGAGTCCATGTCGACGATGGTGCCGATGCCGGTACGGGTGAACCCACCGCCCGCCGACAGCGGCGAGACGATTTCGCCGGGCTGCGCGGCCTTGGCAGTGACCACGCCGGAGAACGGCGCGCGCACGATGTTGTTGTCCACGCCCAGATCGGCGATGGCCAGCTGGTCGTTGGCCACCTTGACGTTGCGCTGTGCGGTGTCCAGCTGTGCACGCAGGCTGTCACGCTGGGCCACCGCCTGGTCGTACTGCGAGCGCGACACCAGCTGCTGGCCGACCAGTGCCTGCAGGCGGCTGGCTTCAGCGGCCGCCTGCCTCTGCTGCGCTTCCAGCCCGGCCACCTGGCTGCGTGCGGCCTGCAGCTGCGAGGCATACAGGCTGCGCTGCGCGTCGGCATCGATCGGGTCCAGGGTGGCCATGATCTGGCCCTGTTCCACGCGCATGCCTTCCTCGATCATCACCTCGCGCACCTTGCCGGTGATCTTGGCCGATACCGTGGCCATGCGCCGGGCGACCACGTAGCCACTGGCATCGAGCACCGAACTGCTGGGGCTGCCCTGCTGGATGGCCACGGCGGGGGCGGTTTCCACGTCCACTGCCGGCGTACGCCCGAACAGGGCGAAGCCGACAGAGGCCAGCAACAACACGACCACGATGATCGCGATCCACAGCCAGCGGCGGCCACCGCCACTGCCGCCGGAGGCGGGCGGCGGCGATTTGCGGTCGATACGGAGTTCCTTCAACAGCTCGGCAGAAGCGTTCATTCGTTCCATCACAGGCGTTTGGGCGGGTGTGGCCGGAAGGGCGGACGGCGGCGGTTCCGGCGGTGGAGCGTGCGGCACAGCATGCAGGCAGGCACAGCGATGACGGCAGTGACAGCTGTCACCCGATGACACTGACGGCGGCAACTGCGAAACGTGACCACGGCGGCACAGGATGGCAACGTCCCCGCTACCGGTACCGCCCATGGATCCGATCACCCCGTCGCTGGCCCGCCACAGCCGCGCCGCCAAGCGTACCGTGATCCGCGCTCGGTTGCGCCGGTGCCGCCCGGCCGGTGGTGGCGCCTGCGCGCAGGCGGCTGAACTGGCATGATCGGCGGCGATCGTCCCCGCCTGGAACCGCCCGTGCCGTCGACATGGCTTGCCTCGCTGCTGCGCCCCGCGCCGGACTCGGCGGTGGCCGATACGCTGCGCCGGGGAAAATCGCCCTGGAGCGAGGCAGTCCACCTGCTGTGGTCGGTGTGGATCTTCCTGACGCCCTTGCTTGGCCACGGCTTCACCCTGCGCTGGCTGCTGCTGACGCTGGCCAGCTATCCGGTGTTCCTGCTGCTGTACGCCAAGGTGATGGTGGCGCCGCGCCATCACGCTCCGCGCTATGCGCTGGGCCTGATCGCGATGTCGCTGGTGCTGCTGCCCTGGTATCCGTCCGGGCTGACCTACTTCGTGTTCGGCTGCGTGCTGCTGCGGGTGAGCGGACGCGGTGGCTGGTGGCAGTATCTGCTGCAGCTCACTGGCCTGAACCTTCTGTTCTGCAGCCTCGCGCTGCTGTTCCAGTACCCGTGGCAGAGCCTGGTCTGGATCCCGGCCGTGTCCTACATCGTGGGGCTGGTCGTGAACGTGGAAGCGCTCAACCAGCAGAAGGATGCGGCACTGCAGCTGTCGCAGGACGAGGTGCGGCGGCTGGCGGCCACTGCCGAGCGCGAACGCATCGGCCGCGACCTGCATGACCTGCTCGGCCACACCCTGTCGCTGATCACATTGAAGCTGGAGCTGGCGCGCAAGCTGCACGACCGCGGCGACGCGCGCGCGCGGCTGGAGATCGGCGAGGCCGAGGCCATCGCCCGCGAAGCGCTGGCACAGGTGCGCAGCGCGGTTACCGGCATCCGCGCCAGCGACCTGGCCGGTGAGCTGGCATCGGCGCGGCTGCTGCTGGAATGCCAGCAGGTCCACCTTCAATACGCACCACCACCGGCGATGCCGGTGGATGTCGAACGCGGGCTGGCGCTGGTGCTGCGCGAGGCCGCAACCAATATCGTGCGCCATGCACAGGCGACACAGGCACGGGTGGAGTTCATGCTGGAGGGACGCATGCTGGCGATGCAGATCCGCGACGATGGCCGTGGCGGCGTGCAGGCCGAGGGCAACGGGCTGAGCGGCATGCGCGAACGCGTGGCCGCCCTGGGGGGCAGCCTGCAGGTACAGTCCGCAAAGGGTGAGGGCACGCGACTGACCGTGCGCGTGCCACTGGCTGCCGCGACCACACCGTTGCCGCCGGGAGCGCCGCCGTCGCTGGCACAGGACGGTGCCGCATGATCCGCATCCTGCTGGCCGAGGATCAGGCGATGGTGCGCGGTGCACTGTCGGCGTTGCTGGGCCTGGAGCCGGATATCGAGGTGCTGGGCAGCGCCGCCGATGGCGAAACCGCGTGGCGGATGCTGCAGCAGCTGCAACCGGACATCCTGGTCACCGACATCGAGATGCCCGGCCTGTCCGGGCTCGAGCTTGCCCAGCGCATCGCGCGCCACGAGCTGCCGATCAAGGTGGTGATCGTGACCACCTTCGCCCGCGCCGGTTTCCTGCGCCGCGCGCTGGAAGCCGGCGTGCTGGGCTACCTGCTGAAGGATGCACCGGCCGAGAACCTGGCCGATGCCCTGCGCAAGGTGAAACAGGGCATCCGCGCGATCGACCCGCAGCTGGCACTGGATGCGTGGTCGCAGGCCGATCCGCTGACCGACCGCGAGCGCCGCGTACTGCGGCTGGCGGGCGAGGGCCGCACCGCCAGCGAGATCGCCGAGCAGCTGGGGTTGTCGCACGGTACGGTGCGCAATTACCTGTCCGAGTGCATCGGCAAGCTGGGCGTGGCCAACCGGATCGAGGCGTACCGGCTGGCGCGGCAGAAGGGGTGGTTGTAGGGGCGTCCTGCTGTTCCCGGTGATTTCGTTTCCGCGACCACGGAGGGATGTCACTTTCTTTGCGCGCAAAGAAAGTAACCAAAGAAACGCTCCGCCGGCCGCGAGCCGGCGTGCTTCGCACGCCGGTGCCCTGCGCTCCTCGGTCCGTCGAGGGACGGCGCGGGAACTCGCTGCGCTCAGACACCCGCACCTCTTCGCCCTCGCCGGACCTGCGGTGCTCGGCTCGCTCAAGGCGGACTGGAAGGGCAAGAGCATCCACGCACGTCGTGGATCTACTGGGTGCAGCTGTGGCCTTTGACGTTGGGTCCGCCTTCTAGCGAGCCGAGCATCGCAGGGGAATCAGGGGCGCAGAGGCGCCGATGTCTGAGCGCAGCGAGTTCGGCGCCGTCCCCTGATTCACCGAGAAGCGCAGGGAACCGGCGCGGAGCGACGGCTCGCGATCTGGCGGCGTGTTTCTTTGGTTACTTTCTTTGCACGAGCAAAGAAAGTGACACCCCTCCGCGGGCGCGGAAACGATCCGCCGGGCATGGCCCGGCGCTACTCATGCGTGGGCGCAGAGGAGCTCGCTCTCAATCCTTCCCGCGCGCCATCGCCTGGAACACCCCGTCACGCCGCACCCACAGGTGGAACAGCGCCGCACCCACATGCATCAGCACCGTGGCAAACAACACATAGGCCAGCAGGCTGTGCGCATTGCGCAACGCGGCATACAGTGCCGGGGTATGGGGCACGATCGGCGGCAGGTGCAGGCCGCCCCACAGCACGATCGGGTAACCGCCGGCCGACAGCATCGCCCAGCCGATCAGCGGCATCGCCAGCATCAGTGCGTACAGCATCCAGTGCGAGGCCTTGGCCGCCATCACCTGCCACACAGGAAGATCCGCCGGCAGCGGCGGTGGGCGATGACGCAGCCGGTTGTACAGGCGCAGCAACACCAGTACGCCGATAGTGATGCCCAATGGGCGGTGCAGGTCGATCAGCATCGGCCGCAGGTGCAGCGAGGCGACCATGGTCACGCCAATGAACAGCATGGCGACGATCATCAGCGCCATGGACCAGTGCAGCACCCGCGCCAGCAGGTTGAAGTGGCCGTTGCCGGTGCTCATCGTGCGGCCTCCTTCCGTTGCTCGACGTTGCCGGTGGCGCGCTCGCGTTCGCGGCGGTTGAAGGACTGCGAATACACGGCCGAGCGGGCCGCCAGGATCGGATCGTCACTGCCACGCACGCCGCTGGGCAGGATCAGCGGATCGAAATTGATCTGCCCGCAGGCGCCCTGTTCCTGCGACTGCATGCGGTCCAGGCTGAGTACGCCGGCCACTACCTGGTCACGCGATTCGGGCCACGGTACCGACGGATCATCGATGGCATCGCCCGGCTCGGCGGTGGTCACGACCAGGTTCCAGCGCACCGGGCCGCTGGCCAGGCGCTGCTGCAGTTCCTGGCTGAGGAAATCGACGCTGGCCTGCTTGCGGGTTTCCGCATCCATCTCCACCACCGGCGCCTGCGGCTGCCAGCGCCAGCGCACCGCGCGCTTCTGGCCCTGTGCATTGGTGAACCAGAAGCTGTTGACGCTGTTGAAGGTGGTGTCGGCCCAGCTGCTGGTCCACGGCGCGGTCTTGGCCCACTGCTGGAAAGCCTGCGCACTGGGGTATTTGGCCAGCACCGCGGCCATCTTCTGCGGATCGGGCTTGCCGGTGGCCGGGTCGGGAATGGAGGCGCGGGTCTGCTCGTAGAACGCCTCTGCGCTGGGCACGGCGAAGAACGGGAAGCTGTTCATCGCCATGCGCCATTCCTGGCCATCATCGCTGACCATCTGCACCGCGAGGCTGCGCACGCGTGCGGTGTTGT
Organism: Stenotrophomonas sp. LC732; assembly: GCF_052446685.1. Lineage (NCBI taxonomy): Bacteria > Pseudomonadati > Pseudomonadota > Gammaproteobacteria > Lysobacterales > Lysobacteraceae > Stenotrophomonas > Stenotrophomonas sp. LC732. The sequence goes on from NZ_CP199214.1 coordinate 58,467, forward strand.
CGGCGCCGTAGGGGTCGCCGCCGCCGATCGACAGGCGGCCCATCACCGGCACGCGGCGCTGCGAGAACACCCGTGCGCTGGACAGGGTGGGGGCCTGCGCGCTGGGTTCGAACCAGCCGCTCACGCAGATGCCCTTGCTGTGCGCGCGGCGGAAGCCCGGGTGGGCCGGGCCGGTGGCCTCGATGGTGTCGGTGAAGCGCTGCGCGGTCAGGCGGTTTCCAATCCAGCCGGCCAGCCAGGCGAAGGCCAGCGCGACGGCACCCAGAATGAGTGCGATCAGTGCGATCCAGAGCAGGGGGGAATGCTTGCGTGGCGCGCCCGGCGTCTGGCCAGCGCGGGTGTAGCGGAAGAGCGACATGGTCGGAGTCCTGCCTTCACGGAGCGTGTGGGTGGTCGACCTACACATCCTCGCAGAACCCGGCCGGGGCCGAAATTCAATTTTTCGTCAGATTTTCCGGGGACGGGGTGCCGACCAACGGTCGGCACCCACCCGATCAGCTGTAGCGCTGCTTCAGCATCGCCCACGCCGAGCGCAGCGCCAGCGCTTCGCCACCGGCCGGACGGCCCGGGCGCTCGCCGTCGTTCCAGGCATACACATCCAGGTGCGCCCAGCGCTGGCCGTCTTCCAGGAAGCGCTCCAGGTACAGCGCGGCGGTCACCGAGCCGGCCATGCGCGAACCGGCGTTGGCCAGGTCGGCGATGCCGCTGCTCAGGTAGCGCAGGTAGGGGCGCCACAGCGGCATGCGCCAGACCGGGTCGCGGGTCGCGTCACCGGCCTGCAGCCACTGCTGGGCCACCGTGTCGTCGTTGCTGAACAGTGCCGGCAGGTCCGGGCCCAGTGCGATGCGCGCGGCACCGGTGAGGGTGGCGAAATCCAGCACCAGGTCCGGCTTCTGCTCACCGGCGAAGGTCAGCGCATCGCACAGGATCACGCGGCCTTCGGCATCGGTGTTGTCGATCTCCACGCTCAGGCCCTTGCGGGTGGCGATCACTTCGCCCGGGCGGAAGGCATCCGGACCGATCGCGTTTTCCACCGCCGGCACCAGCAGGGTCAGCCGCACCGGCAGCCCACGTGCCATCACCAGGCCGGCCAGGGCCAGTGCGTGCGCGGCGCCGCCCATGTCCTTCTTCATGTTGCGCATGCCGTCGGCCGGCTTGATGTCCAGCCCGCCGGTATCGAAGCACACGCCCTTGCCCACCAGCACCAATGCCGGATCGGTGTCCTTGCCCCAGCGCAGCACGACCAGGCGCGGCGCACGATGCGAAGCGCGGCCCACGGCGTGGATGGCCGGGAAATTCTGCTTCAGCAGTTCGTCGCCGGTAATCGCCTCGACCTGCGCACCATGTGCATCGGCCAGCGCGCGCGCGGCGTCTTCCAGCTGCTGCGGGCCCATGTCTTCGGTCGGGGTGTTGACCCAGTCGCGCACGCGCAGGCTGGCGGCGATCAGGTCGGCCACTTCGCCGGATGGCGCCGCCACCAGCTGCGCCGGTGCGCGGTTGCGCTTGCGATAGCGGTCAAAGCGGTAGCTGCCCAGGCCCCAGCCCAGCTGCAGCAGCGCCCGTTCGGCGGCCGGCAGTTCATTGGCCAGCTGCCACACGCTGCCTTCCGGCAGCGCGTGCGGCGCATGCGCATAGCTGTAGGCATCGGCACGATCACCCACGCCCATCACGGCACCGGCCAGGCCATCGGCGCCCGGCAGCAGTGCCACGCTGTGGGCGCCGGCGTTGAAGCCCTGCGATGCCAGCCACGCCTGCGTGGCAGCCGGCTGGCTGTCCTTCCAGGCGGCGAACTGCTCGCGGTCCAGCACGTACAACGGCAGCGCCGCAGCGGTGTCGGCGGTGAAACCAGTGATCTCGCTCATGCGTCAGGTACTCCGGGGTGCGGCGGCGTCGAGGTTGGCATCCAACCAGTCGGCCAGGCCGGTAAGGGTGTCGAACTGCAGGTCCGGCTGCAGCTGCGGATGGGTCCAGGTGGCTGCGTCGCGGTTGATCCAGCAGCCGCGCAGGCCGGCGGCAATCGCCCCGGCCACGTCCATGTCGGCATGGTCGCCGACGTGCAGCACCTGTGCCGGTGCCACACCCAGGCGGGTGCACGCGGCATGGAAGATGCTGGCTTCGGGCTTGGCCGCGCCGTGTTCGCGCGAACCCAGCTGGAAGGCGAAATGATGGGCCAGGCCGATCCGCTCCAGGTCGGCGTTGCCGTTGCTCAGCGCCGCCACCGGTACCCGTGCGGCAATGCGCGCCAGCGCGTCGATCGCATCGGGATAGCACTCCACCTGGTTGCGCGCGGAGTAGAACACTTCATACGCAGGCTCCAGCAGATCGAGGCTGGCACCGCTGGTGTGCAGTGCTTCGTGCAGGGTCAGCCGGCGCAGCGCACTCAGGTCGTGGTGGAGGTACGGATGGGCGTGGTACAGCCGCTCGCGCAGTTCGCGCATCGCCTCCACCGGATACATCGCGGCGGTAGCGGGGCTGTGTTCGCACATCCAGGCGTGCAGGACCTGTTCGATGCGGGCGCCGATCGGAGCGAACGGCCACAGCGTGTCGTCAAGGTCGAGGGTGATGGCTTGGACGGGGAAATTCACCTCGCCATTCTACCCCTGCCCGCGCGGGCTTTCATGCGACGCGGCGGGCGGGTGGGCACTGTGGCTGGGCCGGGTCAGCGCAGGTTGTACGAGCAGGCGATGGTGGTCTGGCCGTCGAACTGCTGCACGTCCAGGTTGTGCCGCCCAACTTCCTTCGTGTAGGTGCCTGCTACCGGATCGGACATCTTCGCCAGTGCCGCGACCTGTTCCACACTGGCCGAGCTGAAGTACGCGGTGAAACTGTCGATGCCATCCTCGCCGCTGTCGCCGTCATAGGACTGCAGCCGGTTCACGGGCTGGCCCAGCACCATCAAGGGCGTGGTCAGCCGGAACTCGCCGCTGGATTCGCCGTCCTGCGCCCTTGCCGGGGCCGGTGCCAGCATCCGGGCCATGGCGTCGAACTGCATGGGCGTGAGGTGCCGCTTGCAGGTAACCGCCTCAGCAAGCTGGGTGCGCGCCTGATCGGCAGTCGGCGGTGTCGCGGCGAACGCGGGAGCGGCAATGCAGGCCAAGGCAAGGCAACGCGTGGCGAGAGAGTTCATACGAGCGGATCCATCCGGGTAGGGCGCCATAGTCTGCCACTTCGTCCCTGTTTCTGGTTCCGCCACCTGCGTCCATCCGTTGTTGATGCCGTCACTCCAGCAGGCGTGCCCAGCCCTGCATGCCATCCAGGCGTGCCAGCACCAGCTTGATGCACACCAGCAGCGGCACTGCCAGCAGCAGCCCGATCATGCCCCAGGCCCAGCCGAACACCATCAGCGCCAGGATCAGCACCAGCGGCGACAGCTTCATCCGACGGCCCAGCACGATCGGGGTCACCATCTGCCCTTCCAGGGTGTGCAGGCCCAGGTAGGCGGCGGCCGGCAGCAGGGCCTGCAGCGGGTCGCGGAACTCGACGAAGCCCATCAACAGCATCAATGCCACTCCGATCAGCGGGCCCACGTACGGGGCGAAGTTCAGTAGTGCAGCCACCGTGCCCCACAGCAGTGCTTCCTGCAGGCCGATGCCGAGCAGCATCAGCACGCCGGCGAACACCAGCCCGACCAGGGTGTTGATGACGCTGATGGTCAGCACGTAACGCGAGACCTCCCGTTCGATCGAACGCAGGATGTCGGTGGTGAACCGCTGCTGCTGGCGGTTCGGGAACAGGGCGATCGCTGCGCGCTGCAGGCTCTGCCCGTAGATCATGAAGAACAGGGTCAGCAGCACCACCGCCAGCACCGACGCGGCCAGGCGCGGTGCACGGGTCAGCATGCGGTATGGATCGTCCAGCTGGGTGCGGATCACCTGCACCTTGTGGTTGCTGTCACCGCCGGCCACGCGGGCGAAGTTTTCCGCCGCCTGGTTGGCCTGCTGCACCGGCTTGGTCAGGTCCTGCACCTGCCGGGCCACCTTGCGCAGCTGCTGCGGTGCTTCCTGCGCCCATTCCATCGCCGGACCGATCAACTGCACCGCCAGCGAACCGGTCACGCCCAGCCCGGCGCCGAGGATCAGCAGTGCGCCCAGGGCGCGCGGAATCCACAGCTTCTGCAGCAGGCGCAGGATCGGGTTGCCGACCAGTGCGAAGAACATCGCCAGCAGCACCGGCAGGATGATGTCCTGCGCGGCCCACAGCGTGTAGCCCACCGCCAGGGTGGCCAGGACCACCAGCGACATCGGCCCGCGTGGACGCGACGGGGGCGGCAGCGGCGCCTCCGCACCCTGCGGATCGGCTGGTGACGGGGACAGGAGGGACTCGCTCATCGACGCACCAACCGGGAAGGGGAGCGCATTATCCGCCGGCCGCGATCGGCGCGGCGGAGTGCGTGGATCAACGTTCGGACAGCTCGGTGGCGGCTTCGGCCGGGCGCGGTTCGCGCGGTTCCGGTTCGGGTTCCGGGCGGGGGGCAGGTGCCGGCCGTGCGTTGGCGGCGGAGGCCGCCGCCTGTGCCTGTTCGCTGGCATCGTCGGCTTCTTCGGCCGCGTCGTCGGCGGTCGCTGCAGCCTGTGCCGCCATCGCCGTGGCAAACGCCGCCTGGGCACTGGCGAACAGGTTCGAGACCGAACCGACCATCTGCAGCCAGCGCGCACCGTTGACCTTGCCGGGCACTTCCAGCTTGCCGGCGATGAAGCCACCGGCCAGGCCGACCACCACGATGCGCAACGGCGACCAGCCCTTTCGCCAGACGTCGCTGAGCGTGGACCAGTGGTCCTGGGTCTCGCCCAGGCGCACGGTCACCACCTGTTCGCAGCGTTTCACCCGCCGCTGCAGCGCGCCGAACTTCATGGCTTGCCCTCGGGCAGCTGCACGCCGGCATCGGGGTCGTCTTCGCTGGGCTCGTCGAACAGGCCCAGGCGTGACAGCTGGCGCCGGGTGGCATGCATGCCGGTGTGGTGGAAGAAGTAGGACACCCGCCAGATCGCGTAGCCGGTGACGGCCAGGCTCAGCAGCGAGGTGATCAGCAGCGCCTGCAGCCAGCTAAGGCCCCAGCTCTGCAGCAGGGCGATGAGGGTGGCCGCCATCAGCAGCCAGGCCGAGGCACCAAATACGATCGCCACGCCGGCCCAGGCCAGCGCACGGCCGAAGGCACTGCGGGCCAAGGCGAAGTCGGCCGAGGCCAGCCGGCGCAGCGAGCGCACGGTGTGCTTGGCCGAATCGGCAGCGGCACGACCGGCCGCGCCGACCTGGCGGATGCTCTCATCCAGCGGCGGGGTGGCCGCCGGATCAGGGGCTTGCGCGTTGTCTTCGCTCACGCCGCGGCTTACTTGTCGCTGCTGCCGCGGGCCAGCTTGGCGATGATCCAGCCGGCAGCGAAGGCGACGCCGAACGATGCCAGCGGACGCTCACGGATCAACTCGGCGGCGCTGTCGATCAGGTCCTTGCCCTTGTCCATCAACGCGTCAACCTGTTCCTTGGCAGCGGCACCACCGAATTCGGCGGCGGCCAGGCCAGACAGTGCGCTGTCGGACAGTTCGGCCTTGACGTTGGCCTTGCCGATGCGCAGCTCGTCGGTCGCGGCACCGGTTGCGCCCTTGATCGCACCGCCGGCGGCCGTGGCGGCCTGCTTCAGGTGGGAACCGGCTTCACCCAGGTGTTCCTTCAGGTTCTCGGTATTGGTGGGGCTCATCGAATCACTCCTGTTGCGATGGGGGAACGGGTGTCGGCGGTGCCGACCTGGACTGACAGCAATAGCATTGCCGGGGTATAGGGGGTGTTACGGCGGGGCGATCAGCGCATCACGAGCTGGCCCTGCTGCTGGCCATTGTTGCGCAGCACGCGCACCACCAGGGTCGGCGGGCGCTGCTGGAAGTTGGCACGCCAGCTGGCCAGGTCGGCGAATTCACCCACGGTGGCGTCGGTGATGATGTCGCCCTGCTGCAGGCCGTTGCTGGCCGCGCGGCTGCCACGCTTGACCTCGCTGACCAGCACGCCGCCAACACCCGACTGTCGCAGCGACTCGGGCAGGTCGACGAAGGTGGCACCGGTCAACCGCGGGTCCAGGCTCTCGCCGGTGACCGCACGCGCCTGTTCCTTCAGCGTGGCCTTGATCTGCACGGGCTTGCCTTCGCGGCGTACGTCCAGCGTCATCGGGCTGCCGACCGCAGCCAGGCCTTCCACGTTGTGCAGGGCTTCGGCGCTGTCCACGCGTTGGCCGTTGGCCGAGACCACCACGTCGCCCGGCTTCAACCCGGCCGCGGCGGCCGCCGAACCGGCCAGCACGCGGGTGATCAGCGCACCGCGCGTTTCGCCCAGGCCCAGCCCCTGCGCGATCTGCGCGGTCAGGTTCTGGCTCTCCACGCCCAGCGTGCCGCGTACCACCACGCCGTGCTTGACCAGCTGGTCGACCACGCTGCGCGCCAGGTTGGACGGAATCGCCAGGCCCAGGCCGATGTTGCCGGCCATGCTGCCCTGCGGGTTGAAGCTGGCGGTATTGATGCCGACCAGCTGGCCCTGCAGGTCGACCAGGGCGCCACCGGAATTGCCGGGGTTGATCGACGCATCGGTCTGGATGAAGTTCTGGTAGCCCAGGCCACGGATGCCGCTGCGGCCCACCGCCGAGACGATGCCCGAGGTGACCGTCTGGCTGAAGCCGAACGGGTTGCCGATGGCCACCACGAAGTCACCGACCCGCAGCTGGTCGCTGTTGCCGAGCTTGATGTCGGTCAGGTTCTGCGCCGGGATGCGGATCAGCGCGATGTCGGTATCGCGGTCCGAACCGAGGAACTCGGCCTTCACCGTGCGCCCGTCGGCCAGTGTCACCTGCACGTCATCGGCGTTGTCGATGACATGGTGGTTGGTCAGCACCAGGCCTTCCTTGGCGTCGATGATCACGCCCGAGCCCAGCGATTCGTTGATGCGCTCCTGCGGGATATCCGGGAACAGGCGGCGGAAGAACGGGTCGTTGAAGAACGGGTTGCGCACGCGCACCACCTGCTTGGTGTTGACGCTGACCACGGCCGGCATCGCCTTTTCCAGCATCGGCGCCAGCGAAGGCACCGCCTGTCCGGCCACCGCGGCCGGCAACGCGGCGGTGGTCGGCAGCACCGCTGGCAGCGGTGCTGCATCGGCACGGTTGTCCAGGTGGGCATTGATGCCGGTGGCAACGAAGCCACCGAAGGCGGCGGCGATTGCGAGCGTAAGCAGGGTGGGAAGCGGTCGCATGGTTGTCGGTTCGCTGGCGTGGGTGGGGGCGGTTCGGCCCTACGGTAAAACAAGCTGAATGAGTGTGTCGCGATCTGGATAAATGCGCCATGAAAACCGCAGGCCGCGAAAGGCGAGTGAGGAGGCTGACAGCATGGCTGTGGCGACACCGCACAGGCGACGCCTGCACCACCGAAGACGATCGCCGGGGGCGCCGACACAGACCGATACCTGCGCAGTTCCGCGCAACCGGGTGCCGCAATGCGCCACAGCACGCATCGGATGCCGCGTCCGTGCAACGGCACGCAACGGCCATCTTCGACCACGCGCTTGCTGTGGCGTAGTCCTTAAAAAAAGGGGTTTCCTGTGAACCCGCCGCTTCCGCGGCAGTGGTGGGCTACACCATGGCCGTCGCATCAGATGCGATTGCGGGCGCGTGCCCCGTTCCACGATCGTCAATGTCGGTATAGCATCGCCCCGTTTTGATACTTAAGGCCCCCAGGAGGGCAACATGAGCAACGGTAATGGTGTGTCGGTCGTGACCGACGCTGTCGAGAACGTCAAAGAAGCCGCCACCAACGTTGGCGAGACCATCGCCCACGCCGCCGAAGACGCCGTGAAGTCGGTCAAGAAGACCGTCAAGCGCGCCACCAAGGCGGCCGGTACCCGCGTTGCCAAGGCCAAGAAGGCCGTGGCCAAGGTCGAGAAGACCGTTGCCAAGAAGGCCGACAAGGCCGCCAAGTCGGTCGGCAAGACCGTTGCCAATGCCAAGAAGAAGCTGGAAGCGGCCAAGAAGAACGCCAAGGCCGAAGCCGCTGCCCTGAAGAAGGAAGTGGCCAAGAAGAAGGCCGCTGCAGGCAAGGCTGTGACCAAGAAGACCGCTGCCGCCAAGAAGGCCACCAAGGCTGCCGGCAAGAAGGTCGCCACCGTGAAGAAGGCCGCCACCAAGAAGGCCGCCGTCGCGAAGAAGACCGTTGCCAAGAAGACCGCGGCCGCCAAGAAGGTGGTCGGCAAGAAGGTCGCCACCGCCAAGAAGGCTGTGGCCAAGAAGACCGTCGCCGCCAAGAAGGTCGCCGGCAAGAAGGCCGTGGCTGCGAAGAAGGTTGTCGGCAAGAAGGTTGCCGCCACCAAGAAGGTCGCCACCAAGAAGACCGCGGCCGCCAAGAAGGTTGTCGGCAAGAAGGCTGCCGTCGCCAAGAAGGCTGTTGGCAAGAAGGCCGCCGTCGCCAAGAAGGCTGTCGGCAAGAAGACCGCCGTCGCCAAGAAGGCGGTGGGCAAGAAGGTTGCCGCCACCCGCAAGACGGTCGCCAGGAAGGCTGCGCCGCTGAAGAAGGTCGCCGCCAAGAAGGCTCCGGCCAAGAAGGCCGTGCGCAAGGTCGCCAAGCGCAAGTAATCGCGCCGTGACCGAAGGCCCTGCCACCCACCGGGTGGTAGGGCCTTTCGCGTTTCTGGGGCGCTACCTGGGGCAAGATGCAGGTTCTTCCCGCCGGAGCCCCGACCATGCGCGGTATCGACTTCAGTTCCTGGCAGGGCGTGCTGTCCACGTTGGCCGGCCTGGTCCTGATCACCCTGCTCGGCGTCGGCATCCGCCTGCTGGTGATGCAGACCCTGCAGCAGCGCCGCGAGCGCGAGAACCGGCAGATCAACGAACGGCTGCGCACGCTGATGGCCGCCTACAAGACCCTGGGCGGTTCGTTCACCGGCGAGCTGGGCGTGGATCCCAGCCATCGTCGCGACCTGCGCCAGCGCGAAGATGCCGACGGCATCGCCGAGCCGCGCTCGGACCGTGCGCGGCGCATCCGCGATGCGGTCGAGGCCGCGCTGTCGGACATCCTGCTGCTGGGCACCGACGAACAGGTGCGGCTGGCCACGCGTGCCGCCAACGAACTGGCACAGGGGCGCCCGGTGCATACCCACGAACTGGTGGTCTCGCTGCGCGACTTCGTGCGCGAAGCGCTGGATCTGGCCCCGATTCCGGCCGATCTGCAGATTCCACCGCAGGGGCCGACCCGGCCCGTTGCCAGTGGTGGCGGCAAGGGCCGTAACGACGGCGATGCCAAGGGCGGCCGTGCAGAGGCGGTGGCGGTGGTGGTGGAATGGGCGCCGGCATGGGCGGCATGGGCCTCGGTGCCGGCGCCGCACTGGGCGCCGGCCATGCTGCTGCCAGCGATGAAACGGACGCGCGCTGAGCACGTCCGCCGGGTTCAGCGCGTCAGCTCGTAGAGCGGCACGAAGCCGCCGTAGATCATCCGCGCGCCGTCGAACGGCATCGGATTCTTCGTTGGATCAAACCGCGGGTCCTCCATCATCTTCTTCATGCCGGCGTCGCGGGTCGGCTTGTCCGGCCATTCGATCCAGGAAAACACCACCGTCTCATCCGGCGTGGCTTTCACCGCGCCGAAGAAGTCGGTGGTCTTGCCGTGCGGCACGTCATCGCCCCAGCACTCGACCACGCGCAGCGCGCCGTACTCGATGAAAACGGGATCCCCTGTGCGTGCATGGGCGAGGAACTTCTCCTTGTTGGCGGTGGGCACCGCCAGGACGAAACCGTCGATGTAGCTCATTGCCTGCCTCCGGATGGACCGTGCCACATGCACGGCCTTCAGGTACACGACGAACCAGCGCGTAGGGAATCGACATCCCGCGTGCGCCTGTTCAGCCCGGGCCACCCGGGAGCGGGGCCAGCACCGTATCCGGTGGCTGCTGGCCGGCCAGGTGGCGCACGAAGTAGTCCCACATGCGGTGCGTGTAGGTGGCGTCGTTGCGGAACAGTTCGTGGTCCTGCCGGGCCAGGTACAGCAGGTCGTAACTACGCTGGGCCTTGTTCAGGGCCGCGGCCAGCTGCAGGGTCAGCGCCGGTGGCGCGTTCTCGTCCAGTTCGCCATAGACCAGCAGCAGATGCCCGCGCAGGTTGCCGGCCAGTGCCGCATTGTCGAGCCCGGCAAGGGGGGCCGGCACGCCACCGGCCATGGCTGTAGCTGGCACCACGCCACCGAACAGCCGGTCCATGCCGTGCAGGGCGCCGCCGTACATGCCCTGGAAATTGTGGCTGCCGGCCGAGGCCACAGCCACCTTGTAGAACGCCGGGTGGCGCAGCAGTGCACGCGCCGCGCTGTAACCACCGAACGAATGCCCGTAGATGCCGACCCGCTGCAGGTCGATGCCCCGGTAGCGTTCGCCCAGCTGGCGCAGCGCGGCCACATGGTCATCGAGCTGCACATCGGCGCCGTGCAGGAAGCTGCTGTCATGGAATGCCTTGTCGCGGCCGCCGGTGCCGCGGGCATCGATGCTGACCACCACGAAGCCGAGCTCGGCCAGGCTGGCGCGCGATACCGGGTTCTGCGCCGAAACCGCTTCGGCATAGGTCACCGGCGCATTGCTGATGAAGGCGCCGCCGTACATCGCGTCGATCACCGGGAAGCTGCCGTCATCGCGATAGTCGCGGGGCAGGTAGACGGTGGCGAAGATCGGCGTGCGCCCGTCGGCGGCCAGCAGCCGTTCGCGCCGCGGCGGCCGCCAGCCAGCAGCGATGATCGCCTGCGCATCCGCAGCCTCCAGCACCATCACTTCGCTGCCATCGTCGCTGGCGCGCAGCACCGTGCGCGGCGGCTGCGCGAGGCTGGACACGGTATCCACCAGATAGCTGCCGCCCGGCGACAGCGCCTGCGGCGCGCGTCCGCCGAACAGCATGCCGGTGCCCGCATCGGCCAGGTGGTCGCTGCCATCGGCGGCCAGGCGCTGCACCGGCCCACCGTGCAGTGCTACCCGGTACAGGCCACGTACGTAGGGATCGCCGCCCTCGACACCGCCAGCACTGAAGTATGCCCAAGCGCCTGCGCTGTCCACCCCGAGCAGGTCACGCACCGCCCACCGGCCGCGGGTGAGCTGGCGCATCACCTTGCCGTCGGACAGGCGCACCCGGTACAGATGGCCCCAGCCATCACGCTGCGAGAACCACACGGCGGTGTCCTGGCCGGGCAGGATCGCAACCGAGGCACGGTTGTAGGAATACAGGCTGAGCTGCAGGCGCGCGTCGCCGGCTTCTTCCAGCACGGTGCGCAGCGCACCGCTGCCGGCATCGATCTCCACCAGGCGCAGTCGTCGCGGCGCGCCGAAGTGCGCGATCGCGGCATACAGCCGGTGGCCGTCCCAGCCCAGCACGCCGGCCTCGCTGAGGGTGTTCCAGCCCTCGGGCAGGGTGATGTCCTGCTGCCGGCCGCTGCGCACATCGACGATGTACAGGCTGTCACGCACCTGCTGTGCATCGCCCAGCAATCCCAGTTTCACCGTGTGCACGCGGGGCCGCGCGCCGCCGGCCGGGGTGCTTTCCAGATAGGGGTAGTCCTGCAGCGCACGTTCGTCGTAGCGGATGCCGGCAACATAGCGTCCATCGGGCGACCAGCCGACGGCGAATGGCCGCGCCGGCATCCGGCCCTGGCTGCGTGGAATACCGCGCAGGGTGAAATCGGGCAATACACCATAGCCATGGCCGGCGACACCGCCGGTGGTCAGCGCCCGCGGTGCCTGTCGGCGTTGCTGCAGCCATAGATTGTGGTCGCGCACCTGCAGCCAGGCCTCGCCGTCGGGTGCGGGCAGTGCATCGGCAGCAGGCATGGCGCCCTGCGTCCGCAGGCACTGCCAACGTGGCCACTGGCAGTCGACGCCGGCTTCACCGCTGAAGCGCAGGCGCAGGCCATCGGCCAGCACCTGCACATTGACCAACCGCAACCGTTGCCCGTTCACCCCCAGGGCCCCCGCAGCGCTGTCCAGCGCAGCGCGATCGAAAAGGATCTGCCGGGAGGCCTGCGCCGGATCGACCAGCACGCCCTCGCGCCGGCCCTGGCCGTCTTCGCGTTCGTACCAGAAGCGGCCATCGGCCAGCCAGTTCGGCAGGAGCGAGGCATTGCGCAGCGCACCGCGCAGGTGGCTGTCGTGCACGCGCTCGGCGCGCTGGTAATCGGAGGGCTGCAACGGCCGAGCCGATGCTGTGGAAAGCACGCCGATGAAGGCGAGGACGGCGGCGCAGAACCGGAACCGCAGCGGGGCAGGTACGTGCAAGGCAACCTCCTGTTGCAAGGGTCAGCGGAATTCGAATGCACGCGCGCCGCGCGCGTATGCCAGACGCAGCCTGAATCAAGCCAAAAAATTCAGCAATGCGAAGACCGCTGTTTTCAGGGAGCGTTGTGGCGAATAACGGAGAATTTACATTCCCGATGCGATGGCGCCCTGGCGCTGCTGCACACCATAAGAAAGTAAAGGTGTACCCCCATGAAGAATTCGCTGATTGCTCTGGCCCTGGCCGCTGCCCTGCCGTTCACCGCTTCGGCTGCTGAGAACCTGTCCTACAACTACGCCGAAGCCGACTACGCCAAGACCGACGTTGAAGGCATCAAGGCCGACGGCTGGGGCGTGAAGGGTTCCTACGGCTTCCTGCCGAACTTCCACGCCTTCGGCGAATACAGCCGCCAGGAAATCGACCACACCAACCTGAAGGTTGACCAGTGGAAGGTCGGTGCCGGCTACAACGTTGAAATCGCTCCGAGCACCGACTTCGTTGCCCGCGTTGCCTACCAGAAGTTCGACCGCAAGCACGGTCTGGACTTCAACGGCTACAGCGCTGAAGCCGGTATCCGCACTGCCTTCGGCGCCCACGCCGAGGTCTACGGCATGGTCGGTTACGAAGACTACGCCAAGAAGCACGGCGTCAATCCGGATGGCCAGTGGTACGGCCGCCTGGGTGGTCAGGTCAAGCTGAACCAGAACTGGGGCCTGAACGGCGAGCTGAAGATGAACCGCCACGGCGACAAGGAATACACCGTCGGCCCGCGCTTCAGCTGGTAATTGCTGCCTCGGCGCGATTGCGCGCTGGAGACGCCCCAACAGGCCCGGCATTTGCCGGGCCTGTTGCGTTTGCGCCGTGGCAAACCGGAATGCTGTCTGACTGGCGGAATGCGCGGGCCAGCCATTGCAAGGAATTGGATTCCGCCGCTGCGGGCACCGACCTACGTTGGATGTCCCATGTTGCCTGGACATGCCGCAATGCCGCTGACCCTCCCGCCTCTGCTGCCTGATCGGCCACGACGCCTGGCGCTGCTGGACCCGCACCCGGTACTGCGGTTGGGCGTGGAAGTGCTGCTGCGCCAGCACGCGGGTGTGCAGGTACGGGTGAGCCTGTCCAGCGAGGCGCACCTGCTGCACCTGCTGGAGCGCAGCCCGACGTGTGTCGACCTGCTGCTGATCGATGCGTTGCCCATGGGCGACCTGGGCGATGGGTTGGCCCTGTTGCACGTGCTGTCGCAGCGCTGGCCGGCACTGCCGGTGCTGGTGCTCTCGGCACACTGCAATGCCAGCACGGTGGCCACCGCGATGCGTGCCGGTGCGCGCGGCTTCCTGTCCAAGTCGACGCCACCGGACGTGCTGCTGCGTGCCATTGATGTGGTCGCCCGGGGAGGGCGCTTCGTGCCACCGGAGCTGCGCGCGGAACTGAACCTGCCGGGCACGCGTGCACGCAGAATGCCGGCCCCGGCACTGGTGCCGTTGAGCCAGCGCGAACGGGAAGTGCTCGGGCTGGTGCTGAAAGGGGTCAGCACCAGCGAAATGGCCCTGCGATCGGGGCGTTCAGCCAGCACGATCAGCTCGCAGAAAACCTCGGCCTACCGCAAGCTCGGCATCCGCGGGGACGGTGACCTGTTCCGCTTCCGCCACCTGCTGGAATGCGGATGAGCGGCGTTACTCGCCCTGGTACTGCTTCTCTTCCACCAGTGCAGAACCGGCCAAGCGGTTGATCTCGTTCTTCACCTGCACGCGCTCGCCATTGGTGCCATAGACACCGCGTGCCAGCTGGATGAATGCATCATCGAACACCTGGGCCGCTTCCTTGTCGCGCAGCTGGTCCTGGATGTCCCACATACGCTCGTTGATCGCCTTCAACTGCTGCTGCAGCGCGGCCAGGGCCGGCTGTGCCTGCAGCTGCTGCTGCAACAGGGGCAGCAGGCCGTCCAGCTCGGTGCGCACGTTGGCCAGCTTGGCGGCATCGTCGATGCGCTCGGCCTTGATCTGGAGAATGGTGATCTTGTCGATCAGCTCGCCGATCGATACCGGGGTCAGGATGGCGTCCACGCGGTTGGTTCCTGGAAACAGGGCGCCATGATACCGCGCCGCTGGCGCATGGCCCCGATCCACGGGATTTACGCCGAATTTGCGCCGCGGGCCGGGCCGCACCCTCGATCCGTTACGTCCACGCGCTGGACACTGCCGTCCCGGCGGCGTGACCGCCTTCGACGAGGAACACAGTGCAGTGAACAGCAAGGGGATGATGGCGGCGGTGGTGGCCGCCCTGGCAGGGCTGCTTGGCATGGGCAGCGCGCAGGCACAGGTGCAGGTCAGTGGCAGTGCGGCCTTGACCAGTGACTACCTGTGGCGCGGCAGCTCGCAGAGCGATGGTGACCCGGCGGTGCAAGCCGGCGCGAAGATCTCGATCCCATCGGGCTGGTACGCCAGCGTGTGGGGGTCCAACGTCTCGTTCAAGCCGGACAATGGCGCGCGCAGCGAGTTCGACCTGGTGGCGGGCTGGTCCGGCGCGCTGGCACCGGACTGGACGCTGGATGCGAACCTGACCCGCTATGTGTATCCGGGTACCGGTCGTGCGCTGGACTGGACCGAACTCAACACCACCGTGACCTGGAAGCAGCGCGCCTGGCTGCAGGTCGCGCATTCCAACGATGCGTTGGCCGGTGGCCATCGCGGAACCTATGCCCAGCTGGGCGTGCGTGTGCCGCTGCACGAACGCGTCCGCCTGGAAGCAGCGGTGGGCCAGTACTGGCTGGCCACCGCGCAGGGCCCGGATTACCTGCATGGCCAGCTCAGTGCCATTGCCACGCTGACTCCGGCATGGGAGCTGCGCGCCACCGTGCATGACACCGACAGCGCGGCCAAGCGACTGTTCCCGGGCAATGCCGGTGGACGCTGGGAGCTGGCGCTGCAGGGCAGCTTCTAGTTCGACGATGCCGCCTGGCGCGCGCGCAGCGCGCCGGGCAGCCACAGCAGCAGGGCCAGCACGGCCACGGCGGCACCGGCCACGCAGACGCCGGTCCAACCGTAGCGCTGGTAGACCTGCGCCGACAGCAGCGAACCCAGCGAGCCGCCGATGAAGTAGCCGGTCATGTAGCCGGCATTGAGGCGGTTGCGCGCCGCGGGCTGCAGCGCATAGATCAGGTTCTGGTTGCTGACGTGCAGCAGCTGTGCGGCCAGGTCCAGCACCACCACGCCGATCAGCAGCGCCAGCAGCGAGTGGGCCGACAGCCCCAGTGGCAGCCACGACAGCAGCAACAGCACCAGCGCGATGGCAGTGGCGCGTCCGGTCTGGCCGCGGTCGGACATGCGCCCGGCCAGGCCGGCCGCCAGCGTGCCGGCTGCACCGACCAGCCCGAACAGGCCGATGGTGGCATCGCTGTAGGAGTAAGGTGGCTGCGCCAGCAGGAACGCGAGCGGGGTCCAGAAAATCGCGAACATGGCAAAGCTGCAGGCACCCAGCAGGGTGCGCTGGCGCAGCACCGGCTCCTGCACGAACAGCACGCCGATCGAGCGCAGCAAGGCGAAATAGCCCAGGCCGGCGCTGTGGTGGAATCGCGGCAGGCCGCGCTGCAATGCCAGTGCGGTCAGCACCAGGGTGCCGGCAGCGATGGCATACACCAGGCGCCAGTCACCCAGGCTGGACAGCAGGCCGGCCACGGTACGCGCCAGCAGGATGCCCAGCAGCAGGCCACTCATCAGCGTGCCGACCACGCGGCCACGATGTTCCGGCGCGGCCAGCGTGGCCGCGAACGGCACCAGCACCTGTGCCACCACCGAAAACAGACCGGTGATCGCGGTCCCGACCAGCAGCCAGGCCAGCGACGGCGCGCAGGCACTGATCACCAGGCCACCGGCCGACAGCAGGCTCATCACCACGATCAAGCGGCGGCGCTCGAACAGGTCACCCAGTGGCACCAGCAGGATCAGTCCGGCGGCATAGCTCAGCTGTGCTGCGGTAACCACCATGCCGACCTGGCCGAACGGCACGCCGAAGGCATCTGCGATGGTGTGCAGCAGCGGTTGCGCATAGTAGTTGCTGGCCACGGCCACGCCGGTGGCGACCGACATCAGCAGCACCTGCCAGCGGTGCAGAGGGGGAAGGGAGGGGCTCACGCGGTGTTCCAGGAAGCGGGGTGCACAGTGTCCGCCTGCTGCGGTCATGATGGAAATGAATCATCATCATCCTTGTCATCTGAAAACAAGATAGCTGGATGAACCTCAAGCAGCTCGAGTTTGCCGTCGCCCTGGCCGAGGAGGGCAATTTCACCCGTGCCGCCGAGCGCTGCCACGTGGTGCAGTCCGCGCTCAGCCACCAGATCGCCCACCTGGAACAGGAACTGGGTGCCACGCTGTTCGAGCGCCTGCCACGCCAGGTGCGGGCTACCGCCGCCGGCGAGGCGTTGCTGGTGCACGCACGCCAGGTGCTGGCCAGCCTGCGCCACCTGCGCGCCGACGTGGCCGCCGTCAGTGGCGAAGTGCGTGGCCTGCTGGCCATCGGGCAGATTTCTTCGCTGACCGACATCGACGTCGTGGCGATGCTGGCGGCCTTCCAGCGGGTGCACCCACAGGTGGAGTTCCAGCTGCGCGTGGACAAGAGCGAAGACCTGATCGCACAGGTGCAGTCGCGCGCGCTGGATGTGGCACTGGTCGGCCTGGCGCCGTCGGCAGCGCTGGATGGCGTCTGCCACCAGGTGCTGCAGGAGGAGGATCTGGTAGCGGTACTGGCGCCGTCGCACCGGCTCGCCGGGCGCACGCGGTTGCCATTGACCGCACTGCAGGATGAAGCGCTGGTCGACTTCCCGCGCGGTACCGGTGCGCGCCGGCAGACCGACGATGCCTTCGCCGCCGCTGGCCTGCCGCACACGGTGCGTTTCGAGGTCAACCTGATGGAACTGGTCGAGCGCTTCGTCCGCCACGGATTGGCGGTCGGCATCGTGCCGGCGTTGATCGCCGAAGGTTTCCAGGGCGTGGTTCAGATTCCACTGCAGCCGACCCCGACCCGGCGCGTACACCTGGTCTGGCAGCGGCTGCCGACGCCGGCCGCGCGCGCCTTCGTCGAGGCCGTGCTCAGCCGCGCAGGCGCAGGCTCAGGCCCTTGAGGAAGTTGCGCAGCATCTGGTCCAGGCAGCGCCGGTAGTTGGTGTGCCCGGGCTGGCGGAACAACGCACCGACTTCCGACTTGGACACGTTGAAGCCGGCGCTGGCGAAGATCTCCATCAGGTCCACGTCGCGCAGCTGGAAGGCCACGCGCAGCTTCTTCAGCACCAGGTTGTTGTCGATGCGGGTTTCCACCGCACGCTGCGGCTGGCTCTCGTCGCGACCGCGCAGGTGCACGATCAGGCCATCGAGGAAGTGCGCCAGTGCGCTGTCGTTCATCGCCTCGAAACCGGCTTCGTCCTCGCGGCGCAGCCAGGCCTTCACCTGCTCGGTATCCACGGCGAAGGCCGGGTCGGCCATCTGGCACAGGGTGACCACGTGCTGGTCACCCAGGTCCAGGGAGTAGCGCACGCTGCGCAGGACATCATTGTTGATCATGGCGCAATTGTACCGGTCACCCCGACACGTGGGGTCGCCGCCCCGGATCTGGCCGATCCGGCAACACGGGTGCTGCCGGACGGTGCCAGAATGGAGATCTGGTTTTCCCCCTGGAGTTGCCTGATGACCCGCACTGTCCTGATTACCGGCGCCACGTCCGGCTTCGGCGCCGCCGCCGTCCACCGCTTCGCCCAGGCCGGCTGGAAAGTGATCGCCACCGGCCGCCGCGGCGAACGCCTGCAACCGCTGGTCGAGCGCTATGGCAAGGACGTGGTGCACGCCGCCGCCTTCGACATCCGCGATCCGGTGGCGATGGAGGCGGCCCTGCTGGCGCTGCCGCCGGCCTTCGGCGAGATCGACCTGCTGGTCAACAACGCCGGTCTGGCGCAGGGCACCGCACCGGCACAGAGCGCCAGGCTGTCGGACTGGACCACGATGATCGACACCAACATCACCGCGCTGGTGACCCTGACCCACCGCCTGCTGCCGCAGCTGGTGGAGCGCAAGGGTGCGATCATCAACATCTCGTCGGTGGCCGGCGTCTACCCGTACCCGGGTGGCAACGCCTACGGTGGCACCAAGGCCTTCGTCAGCCAGTTCTCGCTGGGCCTGCGTTCGGACCTGCACGGCACCGGCGTGCGCGTGACCACGATCGAGCCGGGCATGGCCGAGACCGAGTTCACCGTGGTCCGCACCCATGGCGACCAGAATGCGTCGGACAAGCTGTACAGCGGTGCCAATCCGATGACCGCCGAAGACATCGCCGAACAGATCTTCTGGGTGGCCACGCTGCCACCGCACCTGAACATCAATCGCCTGGAGCTGATGCCGGTCAGCCAGTCCTTCGCCGGGTTCCAGGTCGCCCGCGAGGGCTGACGCCGTGTGTGGAGTCGAGCCATGCTCGACTCGGCAGAAACAAAAAAAGCCGGGCAATGCCCGGCTTTCTTCATGCAGTCCCGCAGAACGTCACTGCGCCTTGATGGCCATCGCCTGCAGGCCGGTGCCATCCAGCTTCTGCTTCGCTTCAGACAGTTCGCCGGCGCTGCCGTACGGCCCCATGCGCACGCGATACACGGTCTTGCCGTTGATCTGCGCCGACTCCACGCGTGCCGCCAGGCCCATCATGGCCAGCTTGGCCTTGGTGGCTTCGGCGTCGCCGGACGCACCGAAGGCACCTGCCTGCAGGATGTAGCGGGCGTTGTCGGCGGGCGCCGGTGCGGCAGTGGTCGCCGGCGCGGTGGGCGCGGCTTCCGCGCGCGGCGCGGGGGTGGCGGCCGTGCTGGTCGACGCCGGTGCGGTGCTGGCCGGCGGGGTTGCCGCGGCCGGGCGCTCGCTCAGCGGTGCCGGCAGCGGACGGTTGCTCGCGGTCACCGGTGCGGTGCTGGCGACGCTGGCCGTTGCGGTCGGTGCCGGCGTGGCCGTGCTCGCCGGCGGCACCGGCTTGCCCTCCAGCGCGGCCTGCGCGCGCGACGCTTCGGCCTTGGCCCGGCGCTGGTCCTCGGCACGCGCGCTGGCGGCCAGTTCGGCGTCGGACATTTCCACTTCCTTGCCCGGCAGCAGGGTGTAGAAGTCGTACTGCGTCGCCGCGGGCTTCTCCGGTTCGGCCGGCTTCGGCGTGGCCGGCTGCGCGGCTGGCTGGCTGCCGACATCGCTGTCTGCATCAGCAACCGGGGCCGGCTGCGCGTTCGGGTTCGGCTGCGGACCGGCGCGCAGGAAGCCGTCGCCTTCGCCCTTGAACAGGTTCGGCGCCGCCAGGAACACCACGGCGGCGATCGCCACACCGGCCACCAGCCACACCCATCCGGGTGTGCCCTGGCTGCTGCTGTTGCGTCGTGCCTGGGTTTTGCCGCGTCGTGCTGCCATGTGTACTGCGTCTCCTGATGCTTACATTTTTTCCGGGGCGCTCACGCCCAGGAGTTCGAGGCCGTTGGCCAGCACCTGGCGCGCCGCGCAGGCCAGGGTCAGCTTGGCGTTGCGATCGGCGGCGTCTTCCACCAGCACCGGCGTCCCGTGATACCACGTGTGGAAGGCATGCGCCAATTCACGCAGGTACTGCGCCACCAGGTGCGGCTCCAGCGCCACGCCGGCCGCTTCCACCACTTCCGGATAGCGCGAGATCTCGTTCATCAACAGCAGCGAGGCATCGTCGGCCAGGTGGCCAAGGTTGGCCAGGCCATTGCCCTGCTCGTACACCAGGCCCTTTTCCTGCGCCTGGCGCAGCAGGCTGCAGACACGGGCGTGCGCGTACTGCACGTAGAACACCGGATTGTCGTTGCTCTGCTGGCGCGCCAGGTCGATGTCGAAGGTCAGCTGCGAATCGGGCTTGCGCGCGATCAGGAACCAGCGGGTCGCATCGCGGCCGGCTTCTTCGATCAGGTCGCGCAGGGTGAAGTAGCTGCCGGCACGCTTGGACAGCTTCACTTCCTCGCCGCCGCGCATGACCGTGACCATCTGGTGCAGCACGTATTCCGGCCAGCCCTGCGGGATGCCCACTTCCATCGCCTGCAGGCCGGCGCGCACGCGCGCCAGCGAGCCGTGATGGTCGGCGCCCAGTTCGGTGATCGCGCGCTCGTAGCCGCGCTGCCACTTGGACAGGTGGTAGGCCACGTCCGGCACGAAGTAGGTGAAGGTGCCGTCGGACTTGCGCATCACGCGGTCCTTGTCGTCACCGAAGTCGGTGCTGCGCAGCCACAGCGCGCCGCCTTCCTCATAGGTGTGGCCGGACGCCTGCAGCTTGGCCACCGCTTCGGCAACCTTGCCGTCGGCGTACAGCGAGCTTTCCAGGAAGTAGATGTCGAAGTCGACACCGAACGCGGCCAGGTCCAGGTTCTGCTCGTTGCGCAGGTAGGCCACGGCGAAGCGGCGGATTGCCTGCATGTCGTCCGGGTCCTTGGCGCCGACCACGGTGCTGCCTTCCAGGTCGACGCTGGCACCGGCCATGTAGGCGCGGGCGACATCGGCGATGTACTCACCGCGGTAGCCGCCTTCCGGCCAGCCGTCCTGATCGGGTGCGATGCCCTTGATCCGCGCCTGGGTGGACAGCGCCAGGTTCTCGATCTGCACGCCAGCGTCGTTGTAGTAGAACTCGCGCTTGGCGTTCCAGCCGTTGGCATCGAGCACGCGGGCCACGCAGTCGCCGATCGCCGCTGCGCGGCCATGGCCGACATGCAGCGGGCCGGTCGGGTTGGCCGACACGTACTCCACGCCCACCGTGCGGCCATTGCCGGACAGGTTGCGGCCGTAGTCGTGGGCTTCCTTGATGACTGAGGCGGTTTCGCGCTGGTACGCGGCCGGGGCCAGATGGAAGTTGATGAAGCCGGGGCCGGCGATCTCGACCTTGCTGACGTCCTCGCTGCGCGGCAGCGCCTCGACCAGTGCCTGTGCCAGTGCGCGCGGATTGCTGCGCGCGGCCTTGGCCAGCAGCATCGCGGCGTTGGTGGCGAAGTCGCCGTGGTCACGGGTCTTCGGGCGCTCGACCACGAAGTCCGGCGGCAGGGAGTCGGCGGGCAGGGTGCCATTGGCGCGCAAGGCTTCGATGCCTTGGCTGATCAGGGCGCGGAGGAGATTTTTCACGAGGCCTGCTGTGAGAATGAGCGGCGGAATCGCCCATTTTAGCGCAGATGCCCGCGCCCACGCTGACCAGGACATGCCTGCGGGGCGCCCGCCCGGCCCTGACCAGGGCCGTTCAGCCGAACAGGCGCGGCTGGGGCGGGGACAGCAGGCCCCGTTCAGCAAATGAAACGGGGCGGCCCTCGCCGACCACGAAGTGGTCGAGCAGGCGCACGTCCACCAGTGCCAGCGCCTGCTGCAGTTCATCGGTGATGCGGGTATCGGCGCCGGAGGGCTCGGGGTCGCCGGAAGGGTGATTGTGGCTGAGGATCACCGCTGCCGCATTGTGCAGCAGGGCTCGCCGCACCACCTCGCGGGGATAGACCGGGGCGGCATTGATGGTGCCCTGGAACAGTTCTTCGCAGGCGATCAGGCGGTGGCGGTTGTCCAGGAACAGCGCCATGAAGATCTCGCGGGCCTGGCCGCGCAGGCGGTGCTGCAGATAGCGGCCGACCGCAGCGGGGTTGTTGCCGACGGCCTCGCCCTGCTGAAGTTCGGCCGCCAGATAGCGGTGGGCCAGTTCCAGCCCGGCGGCCAGTGCACAGCTTCGAGCAGGGCCCAGCCCCGGCAACCGGGCCAGCTCGCGGGCCGGGCGGTCCAGCAGCACACGCAGGGGACCGTGCGCCTGCAGCAGGTCGCGCGCGGTCTGCACCGCATCGCGTCCACCGAAGCCGGAGCCGAGGAACAGTGCCAGCAGTTCTGCGTCGGACAGCGTGGCGGGGCCGCGTGCGATCAGCTTCTCGCGGGGACGTTCCTGTTCGGGCCAGTCGTGGATGGGCATGCCTGCATCATCGCCAGTGGGGGCGATGCGGCCCATCAGGGCAGGACGCATGCCCGGGTCGGCCGTTGCCTCAGTCGCGTCGCGACTGCAGGTAGGCGAACAGCTCCTGGTTGTTCTGCAGCCCCAGCTTGCGCTTGGCCTCGGCCTTCTGCCGGCTGATCGTCTTGGGGCTGCGGCCGCAGTGGACGGCGATGGCGTTCACTTTCAGCCCGGCGGCCAACAGGTCCAGCACTTCCTGTTCGCGGGCGGACAGCGCCGCCGGTTCGCGCGCGAACATCAGGTCGCGCGCCTGCAGGTGGTGGCGCAGCTGCTGCGAGACGAACACCTGCCCTGCCATGGCCGCGTTCAGGGCCTGCGGCAACTCGCCGAAATCGGCGCACTTGTCGACCAGGCCGCTGACACCCTCACGCAGCAGGCCATCGAGCAGGCCGGGGTGGCGGGCGCCGGTAAGCACCACCACGGGCATGCGCGGGTGGCGTGCGCGCAGTTCAGCGATCAGTTCCGGGCCATCCGGGCCGGTGCCCGGCATGGAGAGGTCGGTCAGCACCGCGTCGCAGCCGTGGTGCTCGACCAGCTGCAGCAGCTCGGCGCCGTCACGCGCGCTGCCGACGACCTCCATCAGGTGGGTCTGCAGCACGATGCGGATGCCGTGCAGGACGACGGGATGGTCGTCGGCGATGATGATGCGCGGGTGCACGCGGAATCCTCGAAAAGCGAAGCGGCACACCTGCGGCGGCCACTGACGATTCTGCAAACGTGGCCGGCCTACAGGTATAGGAAAGTTCCGAATCGCAGTGTCTTGAACCCCGGAAGCGCTGTGGTGCAAGTCCCATCTGCTGATAGCTGCCCGCTATGTGCGCTGTGCACCGGGACATTACCGACCATCGGGTAAGCTAATGCCCTCGTTTGCACAGGAATTCCAGGTGGCTGACTCCCCCAACGCTTCCCCCGCGCCCGGCCGCGCGCTGGAAGGCCAGAAACTGCTGTTGTGCGTCGGAGGCGGGATCGCGGCCTACAAGGCCCTGGAACTGGTGCGACGCCTGCGTGATGCGGGCGCCCAGGTGCAGGTGGCGATGACCGCCGGCGCCCAGCAGTTCGTCACCCCCCTCAGTTTCCAGGCCCTGTCCGGGCAGCCGACCCGCACCACGCTGTGGGACAGCGCCGCCGAACAGGCCATGGGCCACATCGAGCTGGCCCGCTGGGCGGACCGCATCGTGGTCGCGCCGGGAACCGCCGATCTGCTGGCCCGGCTGGCCCAGGGCCATGCCGATGACCTGGTCAGCACCCTGTGCCTGGCCAGCACCGCACCGCTGACGATCTGCCCGGCGATGAACCATCGCATGTGGCTGCATCCGGCCACCCAGGCCAACATCGCCCTGCTGCGCCAGCGTGGTGCGCAGGTGATCGGCCCGGTCGATGGCCCGCTGGCCGAAGGTGAATCCGGTCCCGGTCGGCTGGCCGAACCCGGCGACATCGTGGCCGCGCTTGCCGCCAATGGCGGCGCCGCTGCGACGGTTGCCGCGCCGGAAACCCGTGCCCTGCAGGGGCTGCGCCTGCTGATCAGTGCCGGCCCGACCTACGAAGACATCGATCCGGTGCGTTACGTCGGCAACCGCAGCAGCGGCAAGATGGGCTTTGCCCTGGCCGCCGCTGCTGCCGCGCTGGGCGCGCAGGTGGTGCTGGTCAGCGGTCCGGTACAGCTGCCGACGCCGCCGGGCGTGCAGCGCATCGACGTGCGCTCGGCCGCGCAGATGCGCGATGCCGTACTGAAGTCGCTGCCCGCCGACATCTATATCGGTGCCGCCGCGGTGTCCGACTACACGCCGCGCCAGGTCGCCGCGCAGAAGCTGAAGAAGACTGCCGACAGCCAGTCGCTGGTGATCGAACTGGTGCGCACGCCGGACATCCTCGCCGAAGTCGCTGCACAGACGCAGTCGCTGAAGCTGGTGGTCGGCTTCGCCGCCGAGACCCACGACGTGGAGAAATACGCGCGCGGCAAACTGGTCGACAAGCGCCTGGACCTGGTGATCG
Source organism: Stenotrophomonas sp. LC732 (assembly GCF_052446685.1). Lineage (NCBI taxonomy): Bacteria > Pseudomonadati > Pseudomonadota > Gammaproteobacteria > Lysobacterales > Lysobacteraceae > Stenotrophomonas > Stenotrophomonas sp. LC732. Next base: position 82,702 of record NZ_CP199214.1, read on the forward strand.
CCAACCAGGTCGGCATCAGTGGCGGCGGTTTCGAGAGCGACAACAATGCCGCCACGGCCTTCTGGCAGGACGGTGAACAGGTATTCCCGGCCACTTCCAAGCGCGAGCTGGCCGAACAACTGCTGGCGCTGATCGCGCGGAGACTCCAGGCATGACCCAGGCATCCACTTCCCACCCGCTGCAGGTCAAGCTGCTCGATCCGCGCTTCGGCGACAGCTGGCCGCTGCCGGCCTATGCCACCGAGGCCAGTGCCGGCATGGACCTGCGCGCGGCGCTGGATACCGCGCTGACCCTGCAGCCGGGCGACACCGCGCTGGTGCCCAGCGGCCTGGCCATCCATATTGCCGACCCGAACCTGTGCGCGGTGATCCTGCCGCGTTCCGGGCTGGGCCATCGGCATGGCATCGTGCTGGGCAACGGCACCGGCCTGATCGATGCCGACTACCAGGGGCCGCTGCTGATCAGCGTCTGGAACCGTGGCCGCGAGGCCTTCACCATCGAGCCGGGCGATCGCATCGCGCAGCTGGTGGTGGTTCCGATCGCCCGCGTCAGCCTGCAGGTAGTGGATACTTTCACCGACAGCGTGCGGGGCGCGGGTGGATTCGGCCATACCGGGGTGCGTTGACAGGGGACATCGATGAGCGGCATCGGGGAAGGACAGCGGGGACGGTCGTTGGGTCGCAGTGCACCTCTACTGGGGGTGCTGTTGATCCTGTTGGCCGGCTGGTTCGGATGGAGCGCGGTGCAGCAATGGCGGCAGGAGGCCAACGGGCAGGCGCTGGAAGAGGCGCGTGACCAGGCCGTGCAGGGCCTGCAGCAGGCTGCTGCGGGCCAGTTGCAGCAGCTGCAGCAGCAGTTGAAGAACGATCGCGTGCAGCAGGCGCTGCAGGCCGGCGACGCCGCTGCGGCGGCGCTGGCCGTTCGCGAGAGCTGGACCGGGGTCGAGCAGGTCGAGGTGCTGGCGGCCGATCTGGCCAACGCCTATGCCGATCCGGCCACCTTCGGGTATTCCCGCCTGGCGCTGCTGGAAGCGGCGCTGGCCGAGGCCAGGCCAAGCCTGCGCGTGGTCCGCGACGGCGGCGGCAACCGCCTGGGCCTGGCCGCGCCGGTGCAGCTGGGCAGCCTGGGGCCGGCTGTCATCTATGTCCGCCAACCGCTGCTGCGGCTGACGTCGCCGCTCGACCAGGTCAGCGCGCCGTCCGCCGGCTTCCTCGGCCTGCGCCAGGGAGCATTCGATCTGGTCACCCAGGGCGACCCGAGCCTGGCCGAAAGTGCGGAAGCGCTGGCGCGCCCGGTTGCAGGCACGCCGTTGCGGCTGGTCGCGTCGGTGCCGAATGTCGAGGCCGGTCCGCTCGGCCTGGGCGCGCTGGCCAGCGCCATTGTGGCGTTGCTGCTGGCGTTCATTGCCGTGTTGCTGGTGGTGGGGCGCGACCGGCTGCCGAAGTCGCTGCCGTTGCCGCGCCGCGCCGCCGCGTCCGAAGCCGACCATGGCCCGACCCTGAGCGAGAGCCTGCAGCAGGCGCCGCCACCGGTGGCCGCCGTGACCGGCAGTGGCGATGCCACGCCACCGCCGCCACCGCCGGTGCCTGCCGAAGAGCTGGCCGCCGGCATCTTCCGCGCCTATGACATCCGCGGCGTGGTGGGCAGCGAACTGACACCCAAGACCGCGGCGCTGATCGGCCAGGCCATCGGCACCGTGGCACTGGAGCAGGGCCTGCGCGAGGTGGTGATCGGGCGCGATGGCCGCCTGTCCGGACCCGAGCTGACGGCCGGGCTGGCCGAGGGCCTGCGCCGTGCCGGCTGCGCGGTGATCGACATCGGCCTGGCGCCGACCCCGCTCGTGTACTACGCCGCCTTCCATCTGCGTACCGGCACCTGCGTGGCGGTCACCGGCAGCCACAACCCGCCCGAGTACAACGGCTTCAAGGTGGTGATCGGCGGCGAGACGCTGTCCGGCGACGCGATCACCGATCTCTACCAGCGCATCGTCGAGGGCCGCCTGGTGCAGTCCGCCGAGCCGGGTGACTACCAGCAGCGCGATGTCAGTGCCGACTACATCCAGCGCATCGCCGATGACGTGCAGCTGGACCGTCCGCTGAAGGTCGTGGCCGATGCCGGCAATGGCGTGGCCGGCGCACTGGCCCCGCAGCTGCTGGAAGCAATCGGCGCCGACGTCATTCCGCTGTACTGCGATGTCGATGGCACCTTCCCCAACCATCATCCCGACCCGAGCGAGCCGGCCAACCTGGAAGACCTGGTGCAGACGGTCAAGCGCTTCGGCGCCGACCTCGGCGTAGCCTTCGATGGCGACGGCGACCGGTTGGGCGTGGTCACCGGCGAAGGCAGGATCATCTATGCCGACCGCCTGCTGATGCTGTTCGCTGCCGACGTGCTGATGCGCAATCCGGGCGCGATGGTGATCTACGACGTCAAGTGCACCGGCAAGCTGTCCGACCATGTGCTGCGCAACGGTGGCAGCCCGCTGATGTGGAAGACCGGGCATTCGCTGATGAAGGCGAAGATGCGCGAGACCGATGCCGAGCTGGCCGGTGAGATGAGCGGCCACTTCTTCTTCAAGGAACGCTGGTTCGGTTTCGACGACGGCCTGTACGCCGCTGCGCGCCTGCTGGAGATCCTGGCCCAGCGCGAGGAAACCCCGGACGAAGTACTGGGCGAACTGCCGGAGATGGTCGCCACGCCGGAGCTGAAGGTGCCGGTGGCCGACGGGACGCCGCATGCGCTGGTGGCGATGCTGGTGGCGGCGGCGCAGTCGCCGGACAACCCGTATGTGGGGGGCCGCCTGTCGACCATCGATGGCCTGCGCGTGGACTTCGCCGATGGCTGGGGCCTGGTGCGCGCCTCCAACACCACGCCGGTGCTGGTGCTGCGGTTCGAAGGCAACGACGAGGCCGCACTGGAGCGCATCAAGGCCTTGTTCCGCAGCCAGCTGCAGCCGGTGCTGGGCGACACCCCGCTGGGGTTCTGAGGTGGGGCCGGGCGGTGCCCGGCACCCGCCGAATCAACGTCAACGTCAAAGGCCGGCTATCCGTAGGATGCGGGGTGGGTCCGGTTACGGGGGACGCTGCAAGTCCCCCTCCGGGGCCCGGCCCAGCCGCTGGCGGCTGGGCGTTCGGGCGCTTGCGAAGCAGTGCTTCGCAAGCAAAGCGCCCTCACCCATGTAAGCTCGGTCGCCGCATCCATGCGGCTCACGCCCCCGCAACCGGACCCACCCCGCCTTCGACAGATTTCCGCGATCTGTCCGAACCGCATGAACTGCTCTTGGTAGGTGTCGACCTTGGTCGACACAGCAGAGATCCACGCCATGCGTGGATGCTCTTCCGAATTTGCTTTGGTGGGTGCCGACCGTTGTTCGGCACACCCTCACCCCTTGAATCGCAAGCCCACGCCCGGTTCGGTGAACAGGTAGCGTGAATCCAGCGCCGAATCGCCCAGCTTGTGCCGCAGCTTGCCGACCAGGATGCGCAGGTAATGGGTATCGTGCTGGTGGGTCGGCCCCCAGATCTCCTGCAGGATCTGCGGCTGCGTCACTACCCGCCCGGCATTGCGCAGCAGCAGCGACAGCAACGCGTATTCCTTGCGGGTCAACGCCACCGGTTCACCCTGCAGGGCGACTTCGCGGCGCACCAGATCCACGCGCAGGTGGCCGTCGTCGAACACCGGCGGCGTGCCATCACTGGGTACGCTGCGCGTGCGCAGCAGCGCCCGCACCCGTGCCATCAGTTCCTGCGTGCCGAACGGCTTGGTCACGTAGTCGTTGGCGCCGGTATCCAGTGCGCGCACCTTCTCGGCTTCGCCGGCGCGCACGGTCAGCATGATCACCGGCACCTGGCTCCACTGCCGCAGCTGTTCAAGTACCTCGTGGCCTTCCATGTCCGGCAGGCCGATATCCAGGATCACCAGGTCCATGTCCTCGCTGGCGGCCAGCTGCAGGCCTTCCTGGCCGGTGGCGGCCTGTCGCACCTGGTAGCCCTGCGCGCGCAGGCTGATGTCCAGGAACCGGCGGATCTGGGTTTCATCATCGATCACCAGCACGCGCGCGGCCGGCACGCTGGCATCAATCGGGGTCGGGCTCATCGTGGGAGGCTGGCTTGAGCAGGGGCAGGGTGATGCGGATCAGGGTACCGCGACCGTCGCGTCCGGGCAGCGCCTGCACGCTGCCGCCATGTGCGCCGATCATGCCCTGGCAGATGGTCAGGCCCAGGCCGGTGCCGTGGCGGCCGCGGTCGCCGCGCTCGACGCTGTAGAACATGTCGAAGATGCGCGCGCGCTCGTCGTCGGGAATGCCGGGGCCGGCATCGATCACGTCGATGCGCAGCTGGCCGTCCAGTTCGCGCGCCTGCACCTGCACGGCGGCGTCGGGCGGCGAGAACTTGGCCGCGTTCTCCATCACGTTGAACACGGCCTGTTCGACCAGCGCCGGGTGTACCCAGATCGGCGCCAGCGTGGACGGAATGTCCAGCTCCAGCCGCACCTTGGGCTGGTAGCGCTGCAGGCGCCGTGCGGCCGAGCCGATCAGTTCGTCCACGCCGATCCAGTCACGGTTGATCTTCAGACCTTCGTGGCCAAGGCGGGTCATGTCCAGCAGGTTCTGGATGTAGCGGTCCAGCCGCTCGCCTTCGACCAGGATGGTGTCCAGCAGGGCACGGCGATCGGCCGTGTCCATCGCCGCGCCGTAACTGGCCAGGCTGTCGGCCGAACCGATCATCGCCGCCAGTGGAGAGCGCAGGTCGTGCGACACCGAAGAGAGCAGGGCCGAGCGCAACCGCTCGGTCTCGTTGCTGACATGCGCCTGTTCCAGTTCGGCCACCAGCCGGGTACGCAGTGCGGCCTGCGCGATGTCATCGACCATCGCTTCGGCAAGCTGCCGCTGTTCGGGCAGCAGGCGTGCCTGTGCGCCGGGCAGGTACAGGCCGGCCACGCCGATCGCGCGATCTTCGCCATCCAGCAATGGCAGGAACCACCACTGCGCACCGGCCAGGGTGTCGGTGAAGCGGCCGCTGGGCTGGCCGTGGCGCAGCGCCCAGTCGGCGGCAGCCAGGTCGGTATCGCCGGGTTGGCTGCGGCCACCGGCGGCAGTGTCCGCGCCGATCCGCAGCCACGCCGGCACATCCATCGCCTGCTCCAAGGCATGCCGACCTGCCTGTGCCACCTCGCCGTTGCCAGCGGCGCTGGCCAGCTGACGGCCCAGCTGCTGGCGTGCACGTGCATGGCGATTGGCCGCACGCAGCGCAATGACCTGCATGCGCAGGCGCGAGGCCAGCCGTCCGGCCACCAAGGCGGCGGCCAGGAACAGGAACACGGTGATCACGCCCTGGCGCGCACCGATGGCGAAGGTGAAGCGGGGCGCGATGAACAGGAAGTTGTAGGCCAGGAAGCACAGGATCGCCGCCATCACCGCCACGCTGGCACGCGTGCGCGCCGCCACCAGCACCACTGCCACGATGAATACCATCGACAGGTCGGCCATGCCGACCCAGCGTTCGGCCAGCCAAGCCACCGCACAGGCCAGCGCGGTGGCGATCAGTGCCTGTACCGGCTCGTAGCTGATGCCGCGCATCGGTGGCAGCAGACCCTCGCGGCGCGAGCGCGCCCGGGCCTGCGGCGTGCTGATGATGGTGATCTCGTAGTGCGCCCCGCGCTGGATCAGCTGCTGGGTCAGGGTTCGGTTGAACATCCGCGCCAGCGGGCGCTCACGGGTGCGCCCCAGCACCAGGGTCGATACGCCGTTGTGCGCTGCATGGTCCAGCAGGGCATCGGCGATGCTCGATCCGTGCAGCAGTTCGGCGTCGCCACCCAGGCGCCGTGCCAGGGCGAAGGCCGCATCGATCTCGCGCCGCGTGGCCTCGTCCTGGCGCCGGCCCTGCACGGTCACCACCGTCCACGGTGCGTCGCGGCGCTCGGCGATGCGGCGCGCCACCCGCACCAGGTACTCGCTCTGGCCGCCGCCATCGATGGCCACCAGCACGCCGCGCCGCAGCGGCAGGTTGCCTTCGCCCCGTGCGGCGCGGGTTTCACGCAGGCTGCTGTCGACGCGGTCGGCGGCTTCCTGCATCGCCAGCTCACGCAGGGCGGTCAGGTTGGCCGGCGAGAAGAACGCCTGCAGCGCCTGCGCGGCCTGTTCGGGCACATAGACCTTGCCCTGCTGCAGGCGCGCGATCAGTTCGCGCGGCGGCAGATCGACCAGCACGATGTCGTGCAGGCGATCGAGCACGCCATCGGGCACGGTCTCGCTGACCCGCACGCCGGTGATGCGCATCACCACGTCGTTGAGGCTTTCCAGATGCTGGATGTTGACCGTGGTCCAGACGTCGATGCCGGCGTCGAGCAGCTCCATCACATCCTGCCAGCGCCGCTCATGGCGGCTGCCGGGCGCATTGCGATGGGCCAGTTCGTCCACCAGCACCAGCGCTGGATGCCGTGCCAGCACGGCATCCAGGTCCATCTCCTGCAGCGCGTGGCCGTGATAGGCCACGTCCTTCAACGGCAGCTGCGGCAGACCTTCCAGCAGGGCCTGGGTTTCGGCGCGGCCATGGGTTTCCACCAGCCCGACCACCAGGTCCACGCCGCGGCGCAGCTGCTCCTGGGCACGGGTCAGCATGGTGTAGGTCTTGCCCACACCCGGCGCAGCGCCGAGGAACACGGTCAGCTTGCCACCGGCTTCGCGTTGCAGGCCTTCCACCAGGGCATCGGCCTGGCGGGTACGCGCATCAGTCATGGGGGCCACTGTCATGGCCGCCATTGTGCGCGCAGCCGATGCAGGCCGGCATCACGGCGCCTTGGCCGCATGGTCCAGCGCGAAGTTCAGCGTCACCACGTTCACCCGCGGCTGGCCGAACACGCCCCACTGGCGCCCTTCAGTATGTGCCTGCACCAAGGCCTGCACGCGCTCCACCGGCAGGCCGCGGGCACGTGCCACGCGTGCCACCTGCAGCTGCGCCGCCGCCGGCGACAGCTGCGGATCCAGCCCGCCGCCGGACTGGGTGACCAGGTCGGCCGGCACCTGCGCCGGGGCGACACCTTCGCGCGCGGCCACCGCCGCCGTGCTGGCGGCAACACGCTCGGCCAGCGCCGGGTTGCTGCGCGCCAGGTTGGAACCGGCCGCGGCCATCGGGTCGTAGTTGGCCGCCGACGGCCGTGCCTGGAAGTAGCCATCACCGGTGAACGGCTGCGACAGCCAGGCCGAGCCGCGCACCTGGCCGTTGCCATCGCGCAGCAGGCTGCCCTCGGCCTGGGTGGGGTAGGCCAGGCCGGCGAAACCGGTGGCGATGCCGGCGTAGACTGCGCCGGCCAGCAGCAGGGTAGCCAGGCCCAGGCCGATCGCCGGGCGCCAGCCGGCGCCGTCCTGCAGGCTGGCCACGCGGGCTTCGGCCTTCGGTTCGCGGGGCAGGGTGGTGGAGGTGGAAGCAGAACGGTTCATGCGCCGAATACCAGGACAAGGAAGAGGTCGATCAGCTTGATCGCCGCGAACGGCAACAGCACGCCGCCGAGGCCGTACACCAGCATGTTCCGGCGCAGCAGCGCGGTGGCCGTGGCCGGACGGAAGCGCACGCCACGCAGGGCGAGCGGGATCAGCGCGGGAATCACCAGCGCGTTGAAGATCAGCGCCGCCAGCACCGCGTTGCGTGGGCTCGACAGCTGCATCACGTTCAGTGCGGCCATGGCCGGAACCGCAGCGGCAAACAGCGCCGGCAGGATCGCGAAGTACTTGGACACGTCGTTGGCCAGCGAGAAGGTGGTCAGCGCACCGCGGGTGATCAGCTGCTGCTTGCCCACTTCCACGACCGCCAGCAGCTTGGCCGGGTCTGAATCGAGGTCGACCATGTTGCCGGCCTCCTTCGCCGCCTGCGTGCCGGAGTTCATCGCCAGGCCGATGTCGGCCTGGGCCAGCGCGGGAGCATCGTTGGTGCCATCGCCCACCATCGCCACCAGGCGGCCACCGGCCTGTTCCTGGCGGATGCGTGCCAGCTTGTCTTCCGGACGGGCCTCGGCGATGTAGTCATCAACGCCCGCTTCGGCGGCGATGGCGGCAGCGGTCAGCGGGTTGTCGCCGGTGATCATCACCGTGCGGATGCCCATCGCCCGCAGCTGTGCGAACTTCTCGCGCATGCCGTGCTTGACCACGTCCGACAGCTCGATCACGCCCAGCACGTGGCGGCCCTCGGCCACCACCAGCGGGGTGGCGCCATTGCGCGCGACCTGCTCGACGCGGCCGGCCAGTTCAGCCGGCACGCTGCCGCCGAGCGCCTGCACGTGGGTGCGGATCGCATCGGCAGCGCCCTTGCGGATCTGCCGCCCATGCTCCAGATCGACGCCGGACATCCGGGTCTGGGCACTGAACGCCAGGTAGTCGGCACGGTCCGGCTCGGCGGTGGCGCAGCCCTGTTCGCGCGCCAGGCGCACGATCGACTTGCCTTCCGGGGTCGGGTCGGCCAGCGAGGACAGCAGTGCCGCCTCGCGCAGCTGGCTGGCGTCGATGCCGGCCAGCGGATGGAAGTGGCTGGCCTGGCGGTCGCCGTAGGTGATGGTGCCGGTCTTGTCCAGCAGCAGCACGTCGACGTCGCCGGCCACTTCCACCGCCTTGCCCGACTTGGCCAGCACGTTGGCAGCCAGCGCACGGTTCATGCCGGCGATGCCGATGGCCGGCAGCAGGCCGCCGATGGTGGTCGGGATCAGGCACACCAGCAGTGCGATCAGCAGCAGTGGATCGACCTGCACGCCCACGGCCGCGCCGATCGCCGGCAACGTGGCCACCACCACCAGGAAGGTCAGCGTCATCGCCGCCAGCAGCAGGGTCAGCGCGATCTCGTTGGGGGTCTTCTGGCGATTGGCACCTTCCACCAGCGCGATCATGCGGTCCAGGAAGCTGTGGCCCGGCTCGGCGGTCACCCGCACGATGATCTGGTCGGACAGCACCTTGGTGCCACCGATCACACCGGAACGGTCGGTACCAGCCTCGCGCAGCACCGGTGCCGATTCGCCGGTCACTGCCGCTTCGTTGATGGTGGCCAGGCCCTGCACGATCTCGCCATCGGCCGGCACCAGCTCACCGGCACTGACGATCACATGGTCGCCCGGGCGCAGCTCGGCGGCAGGCACCTGGGCTTCGGCTGCGCCCGGCTGCGGCGCCGCCAGCCGGCGCGCCACCAGGTCCTGGCGGGCACGGCGCAGCGAGGCGGCCTGGCCACGGCCACGCGCTTCGGCCACTGCCTCGGCGAAATTGCCGAACAGCACGGTCACCAGCAGGATGGCGGTCACTGCCAGGCCGAAGCCCAGCGGTGCATTGCCGGTCAGGGTGACGATCGCGGCGACGATCGTGCCGGCCATCACCACCGCCATCACCGGGCTGCGCACCAGATGCATCGGCGCCAGCTTGCGCACCGCTTCGACCAGCGCATGGCGCAGGCCGGCGCCATCAAGCAGGGCAGGGCGCGGTGCATGGGTACTACGGGTTGAACTTGCTTGGGTACTCATCAGGGTGTCCTCAGCGCAGTCCCAGGCTCAGGTGATCGGCGATCGGGCCGAGTACCAGCGCCGGCATGAACTGCAGCACGGTCAGGATGACGATCACCGAGACCAGGGTCAGGGCGAAGGTCGGGGTTTCGATCTGCAGGCTGCCGGCAGACTCCGGCGCCTGGCGCTTGGCGGCCAGCTGTGCGGCCACCACCAGCGGAATGATCAGCAGCGGGAAGCGGCCCAGCAGCAGTACCAGCGAGCAGCTCAGGTTCCACCACAGCGTGGCGTCACCCAGTCCTTCGAAGCCCGAACCGTTGTTGGCGTAGGCCGAGACATACTCGTAGAACACCTGGCTGATGCCATGGAAGCCGGGGTTGGAGGTGCCGGCCAGGCCGGGCACGGCCAGGGTGATCGCAGTGAACACCAGCAGGGTGATCGGCTGCAGCAGCACCAGCAGGGCCAGCAGGCGCACCTGGGGCGTCTCCAGCTTGCGGCCGAACAGTTCCGGCGTGCGCCCGGTCATCAACCCGGCCAGGAACACACCCAGCAGCAGATAGACGATGAACTGCTGCAGGCCACAGCCGATGCCGCCCCAGATCGCGCTGACCAGCATGTTGACCATCGCGATGCCACCGCTCAGCGGCGCCAGCGAATCGTGCATGCCGTTCACCGAGCCATTGGAGACCTGGGTAGTCACCGCCGCCCACAGCGCCGTGCCGTCGGCGCCGAAGCGCACCTCCTTGCCTTCCATCAGCAGCGGGGTGGCGGCGCTGGCGCTATGCCCTTCGCTCCACATCATCGCGCCGGTGGAAAGCAGCGACATGCCCAGCATGCAGCTGAACACCAGGGCGCCGAAGCGACGCCGGCCGGTGAACGCGCCGATCATGAAGATCACCGCCATCGGCACCAGCAGGATGCCGACGATTTCCAGCGCGTTCGACAGCGGGGTCGGGTTCTCCAGCGGGAAGCTGCTGTTCGGGCCGTACCAGCCGCCACCGTTGGCGCCAAGCTGCTTGGCCGCGACCATCGCCGCCACCGGGCCCAGCGGCAGCTTCTGTCCGGTCATGCCGGCGCTGGCATCGATCGGCGTGGCCTGCGGGCCACCGGCCATCGTCGACGGCACACCCTGGCTGGTCAGCAGCAGGGTCCACACCAGGCACAGCGGCAACAGGAAACGCACGCACAGGCGCACCACGTCCACGTAGTAGTTGCCTACCGCCACCTGGCGGTCATCGCCGGCACCGGTGGCCGCCGCAGCCTGCGGCGCACGCGAGAACAACGCGCGCAGCGTCGCCACCGCCAGCGCCAGGCCCATCATCGGCGTCACCACCTGCAGGCCGGTGATGCCGGTCATCTGCGAGAGGTAGGACAGCTGCGCCTGGCCCGAATAGTGCTGCTGGTTGGTGTTGGTCAGGAACGAGATCATCGTGTGCAGCGCGGTGTCCCAGCGCATGTTCGGGATCTGGTCCGGGTTCAGTGGCAACCAGGCCTGGGTCATGAACACCGCCTGGGTCAACACAGCGACCACCACGTTGCTCAGCACGAAGGCCAGCACGTAGCCGCGCCAGGACATCGCGCGCGAGGGATCGACGCCGAACACCTTGTACAACGGCTTTTCGATCCAGTTGAACAGCACGTCGACCTTCATCGGCGTGCCGCGCATCACGCGGGCCAGGTACAGGCCCAGCGGCCACGCCAGCAGCAGGCTGGCGGCAAGAATGACAAGCATCTCAGTCATGGCCGGCTCCGTTAGAACGATTCGGGCCGCAGCACGACATAGAGAAGATAGGCGGCGGCGACCAGCACCAGCACGCCACACAACAAAGACAGCCAGGGGGACATTTCAATAGCGACCTGGTGGAACCCCTCCACCTCAGGCCGTCATCGTCGTCCTGCCGCCCATAAACGAACTACGCGCCGGACCGGGCCGACGCGTAAAGAGTGCATAAATTCCGTGGGCCAACCCGTAACCAGGCGCCGCCTGCTGTAGAGCCGAGCCCATGCTCGGCTGCCCTTTCCCAAGGTCACGCGGAGTCGAGCGTGGGCCCGACGCTACAGGCGAATCACGGCGCCTGGCTCGCCTGCGCCACGCCCTTCAGCTCGCGATAGCGCTGCAGCGTGCTGTCGATCTCGGCCTTCAGCGCCTGCTGCTGCTGCAGGAATCCGGCCTGCAGGCGTTGCTGCGACTGCAGTTGCACGTGCCGCTGGCGGATCGCCTCGGCCTGCTTGTCGGCCACCTTGCCACCGGCCAGTTCGCGGTCACCGGCGGCCGACAGCAGCGCCACCAGCGATTCGCGCAGGCTGGTGACGTTGTACTCGGCGGTCTTCAGGTTGTTGTCCAGCACTTCCTGGCGTTCGGCGAACACCCGGCGCAGGTCGTCCTCGCTGCCATAGGTGGACAGCATCGCCTGCTCGGTGCGCTGGCGGGTCTGCTCGGCCATCAGGTCCAGCTGCTGCTGCTGTGCCACGGTGCTGGCTGCGGCGCGCTCCTCGTCGGTCAACGCGCGCTGGACCTGCGCATTGCGCAGGCCGCTCTTCGCGTTGAACTCCTCGCGGGCGTGATTGACCGCATCGGCCGGCAGCGAATCACTGCAGATCCGCTCCTTGCCCTCGTTCCAGCAGTACAGCTTCTTTTCCACCTTGCCGCCGTCGCGCGACTGCGCCGGCACGGTGAACGGCACGGCCAGCAGCAGGCCGGCAAAGAGAACAGCAGGAACTCGGGACATGACCTTTCCCCTGGTCGGTCAGCGGATCGAACGGACGCCGTACTGGGCCCGGTAGGCTTCCAGCGGCTGCCGGTAACCGACAAGTTCCGGGTTGCCGGAGGCGAAATCAAGCAGATCGGCCAGCGATGCCACGGCGATCACCGGAATGCCGGCTTCTTCGGCCACCGACTGTGCCGCCGAGCGACGGTCGGCTTCCGAGGCGATCTCCTGGCGGTCCAGTGCCACCACGATGCCGGCCGGGGTGCCGCCGGCAGCGCGGATGATGCCCAGCGCTTCGCGGATCGCGGTACCGGCGGTGATCACGTCATCGACGATCAGCACGCGCTTGCCATTCAGGTCGGCGCCGATCAGCTGGCCGCCTTCACCATGGTCCTTGGCTTCCTTGCGGTTGAACGACAGCGGCAGGTCGCGGCCACGCTGAGCCAGCTCGCAGGCCATCGCGGTGGCCAGCGGAATGCCCTTGTAGGCCGGGCCGAACACCACGTCGTACTTGATCCCGGTGGCATCGATGGCATCGGCGTAGCAGGCGCCGAGCTGCGACAGCAGCGAACCGGAGTCGAAACGACCGGCGTTGAAGAAATAGGGGCTCAGCCGGCCGGACTTGAGGGTGAACTGGCCGAAGCGCAGGGCGTCGGCAGTCAGGGCCAGCTGCAGGAAACGGTGGCGGTGGTCGCTCATCAAAACTCGATTCATCTTCATTTGGAGCACAAATCCTAATCCAGCTGGGCGTTTTGCGCTCGTCCAGCGCCATGTGAAAGCCGTCCAGGCCCGGCCTGGCGGACTGCGCAGCCCTGCGGGCAACCGGTATGCTTGCCCGGTTTCCCGCCGCAGGTCCCCCGCATGCGCATCATCAGTTTCAACGCCAATGGCATCCGTTCCGCCGCGACCAAGGGCTTCCTCGACTGGTTCCGTGCCCAGGACGCCGACGTCCTGTGCATCCAGGAAACCAAGGCCCAGGAAGACCAGCTGACCGACCCGATGTTCCGTCCGGACGGCCACCACTGCTTCTATCGCGATGCCATCACCAAGAAGGGCTACAGCGGCGTGGCGATCTACAGCAAGCGCGAACCGGACCAGGTCATCACCTCGCTGGGCTGGGCGCCGTTCGACGACGAAGGCCGCTACATCGAGGCGCGCTACGGCAATCTCAGCGTGGTTTCCTTCTATATCCCATCGGGCAGCTCGGGCGACCTGCGCCAGGGCTTCAAGTTCGAAGTGATGGAATGGCTGCGGCCGATCCTCGAAGCGTGGGCGCGCAGCGGCCGCGACTACGTGCTGTGCGGTGACTGGAACATCGTGCGTTCGGCGCTGGACATCAAGAACTGGAAGTCCAACCAGAAGAACTCCGGCTGCCTGCCGGAGGAGCGCGACTGGCTCAACGCGCTGTGCGCCGACCACGGCCAGGCCACCGATGTCGCCGGCGGCCGTGGGTGGGCCGATGCCTACCGCCTGCTCAACCCCACCGGAGAGGACTACACCTGGTGGAGCAACCGCGGCGCCGCCCGTGCCAACAATGTCGGTTGGCGCATCGACTACCAGTTCATCACCCCGGGCCTGCGTGACCGACTGCGCAGCTGCTCGATCTACCGCGACGAGCGCTTCTCCGACCACGCCCCGTTCACCGTGGACTACGACCTGTGACCGAGGCCGCCACGCCGGTCAGCTACAAGGGCTGGGCCGGCATCAAGCGCGCCTTCGGTACCCCGTCGGCGCTGACCATGGCCATGCTCGGCTTCGGCAGTGGCCTGCCGTTCCTGCTGATCGCCTCGCAGACCCTGTCCACGCGCCTGCGCGACGTCGGGCTGGACCTGGGCAGCATCGGCCTGATCAGCCTGGCCAGCTTCTTCTACCTGCTCAAGTTCCTGTGGGCACCGCTGCTGGACCGCTACGCCTTCCCGCTGCTGGGGCGGCTCGGCCGCCGCCGCTCCTGGCTGCTGGTGTCGCAGGTGCTGGTGCTGGTCGGGCTGGTCGCGCTGGCCTTCGTGCGGCCCGAACAGGGCGTGTGGCCGTTGGTGATGTGGGTGCTGGTGGCGTCGTTCGCCGGCGCCACCCAGGATTCGGCCGTCGATGCCTACCGCATCGAGATCGCGCCGCAGACCGCCCAGGCGGCGCTGGCCGCCACCTATACGCTGGGCTACCGCATCGGCCTGATCCTGGCCGGTGCCGGCGCGCTGTACCTGGCCCAGTTCGAAGGCTGGATCGTCGCCTACCTGGCGATGGCCGCGCTGATGCTGCTGCCGATCGTCACCACCCTGCTGTGCGCCGAACCGCAGCGCCCGGCCACCGCCGTGCAGCGCCGCATCGATATTGCCGAAGCGTTCGTCCAGCCCATCTCCAGCTTCTTCAGCCGCAATGGCGTGGCACTGGCGCTGGTGCTGCTGGCCTTCGTCGGCCTGTTCAAGTTTCCCGACCAGGTGATCGGAGTGATGGCCGGGCCGTTCTATCTCGACTCGGGGTTCGACAAGGCCGACATCGCCACCGTCTCCAAGCTGTTCGGTGTGTGGATGGGCATCGGCGGCGCGTTCCTTGGCGGCATCGCGGTGGCTGCGTTCGGCTTCCGCCGCATGCTGCTGGTGGCCGCGCTGGGCGTGGCGCTGTCCAACCTGGCCTTCCTGCTGATGGCGCACAATCCGGGCAAGCTGTGGGCGTTCTACGCCGCGCTCAGTGCCGACAACCTGTTCCAGGGCTTTGCCGGCACCGTGCTGGTGGCCTTCATGTCGTCGCTGACCGACCGCAACTTCACCGCCACCCAGTACGCATTGCTGGTCTCGCTGGCCAACCTGCCGGGCAAGTTCGTCGGTGGCGTCTCCGGCTACATCGTCGAAGCCACGTCCTACAGCACGTTCTTCATCCTCAGCTCGATCACCGTGGTGCCAACCCTGCTGCTGCTGGCGTGGCTGTGGCCGCGGATCGCCGATCGCGGGCCGCCGCCGGTCGCCTGATTGCCTGCCCGCCCGGACTGCGGGATCATCGCCCCCGACGCGCCGAGGGGGCGGTGCCTTGCGAACGGGGAAGTGAGCATGGCCGACGTTGTGCTGCGGGACCTGGACCCGCTGCTGCTGGAACGCATCCGACGGGTCGCGGTCGCCCGCGGCTGGACCCACGAACAGACCTGCGCCGCCTTGCTGGAGCAGGGGCTGTTCAGCAGTGAACTGGAGGTCCGCTCCGGCTTCGGCGATCCCGAAGTGGACGTCCTCTCCGCCGCGATTGCCGCCCTGCAGGCCCTGCCGGCAGGGCAGGGCTTCGATTAGCGCCCTTATAGAGCCGAGCCATGCTCGGCTGCTCTTGGCCCGGCCCGGCCCGCGCTAAGCCGAGCAGGGCTCGGCTCTACAACGGCGCCTCACCTGCGCGGACGGCCCACCTCACGCCAGGTGGATCGCCCCCAGGATCCGCGGGCCCGTTGCCCCGGTCACGCTCGGCAGGTTGCCCGCCAGCCCGTCCATCGTCCGCTGCGCCAGCCAGGCGAAACCCATCGCCTCCACGTACTCCGGGTCCAGCCCATGCACCGCGCTGGACTCAACCTGCACCTCCGGCAGCCGCGCCGCCAGCCGCTTCATCAGCTGCCGGTTGCGCACGCCGCCGCCACAGACCAGCAGGCGCCGGGTCTGCGGCTGCTGCGCCAGCAACGCATCGGCCACGGTCGCCACGGTCAGCTCCAGCAGGGTGGCCTGCACATCGGCAGCGGCGTACTCGCCTTCCCCCATGTGGGCTTCGGCCCAGGACAGGTGAAACTGTTCGCGCCCGGTGCTCTTCGGCGGCGGCAGCGCGAACCACGGGTCCGAGCGCCAGCCGGCCAGCAGGCCCTCGTCCAACGTGCCACTGGCAGCGTAAGCGCCATCGGCATCGAAGGTGCGGCCGGTATGGCGCTGGCACCAGGCGTCCATCAGCGCATTGGCCGGGCCGGTATCGAAGCCACGCACCGCGCCTTCGCGCGGGATCAGGGTCAGGTTGGCGATGCCGCCCAGGTTGAGCACCGCGCGGTCTTCGTCGGCGGCGCCCAGCATGCCCAGGTGGAAGGCCGGCATCAGCGGCGCACCGTGGCCCCCGGCCGCCACGTCGCGGCGGCGGAAGTCGGATACCGTCGTGATCCCGGTCAGTTCGGCAATGCGGTTGCCGTCGCCCAGCTGCACGGTGAACGCCGGGTCGGCCAGCGGGCGGTGGCGCACGGTCTGGCCGTGCGAGCCGATCGCGCGCACCTGGCTGCGGTCCACGCCGGCCTCGGCCAGCAGTTGATTGGCGGCCCCGGCGAAGTTGATCGCGATCCGCGCGTCCAGTTCGCCCAGTTCCTCCAGCGACTCCAGCGGGCCACCTTCGCCCAGCGCCACCAGCCGCGCGCGCAGCACCGGCTCCCAGCGGGCGGTCAGGCCGTGCACGAAGCGGCAGCCACCGCCGGCGGGGAACTGCACCAGCGCGGCATCGATGCCATCGGCGCTGGTGCCCGACATCAGGCCAAGGTACAGGGGGGCGTCAGCGTCGGCAGTCGTGTTCATGGCAGGCATAAAAAAAGGACGCGGCAAGCTTGGGCTGCCGCGTCCTTCTTCGTCAACGCAAGACGCTCAGCCGCGCTTGCGGCCGGTCGCCTGCTTGTCCTTGGCGCTGGCCACCTCGGGCGCAGCCTCGTCGCGGCTGGTCGGTGCCGGGCTGGCGTCGGCGTAGATCAGCTTCTCCATGCCCTGGATGCGCGCCATCGCCGGCGCGGTCTGCGCGCGGAAGGCGACCAGCTCGGCGCCCTTCAGCGGTTCCGGCGGCGGCATGGTCACGGTCAGCGGGTTGCGGTGCTCGCCGTTGACGCGGAATTCGTAGTGCAGGTGCGGCCCGGTCGCCAGGCCGGTCGAGCCGACATAGCCGATCACCGTGCCCTGGGCCACGCGCTGGCCGGTCCTGATGTTCGCAAAGCGCGACATGTGGCCGTACAGGGTGGTGTGGCCGCGGCCATGGTCGAGGATCACCACGTTGCCGTAGCCGCGCTGCACGCCGGCGAACTGCACGCGGGCATCGCCGGCGGCCATGATCGGAGTGCCGGTGCGCGCGGCGTAGTCCACGCCCTTGTGCATGCGCATCTTGCCCAGCACCGGGTGCTTGCGCGCGCCGAAGGTCGAACTCAGCCGCGCGAACGGGATCGGCATGCGGATGAAGCTCTTCTTCAGCGAACGGCCGTTGATGTCGTAGTACTCGGACTTGCCGTTGCGGTCGAAGCGGAAGCCGGAATAGGTCTTGCCACCGGTGGTGAAGGTCGCCGCCAGGATCTTGCTGGTGTCCACCTTCTCGCCTTCGCGCCAGGTTTCATCCATCACCACGCTGAAGCGGTCGCCCGGCTGCAGGTCCTTGGAGAAGTCGATGTCGTACTTGAAGATGTCGTCGGTCATCGTCGCGATCGCCGACGGCGACAGCCCGGCCCGTCGGGCCGCGGCATACAGCGAACTGGTGATCTCGCCGCTGGTGACCACGGTGCGCGTGGAGGACTCGCGCTTGGTCACTTTCTCCTTGATGTCATCGCCGGCCAGGCTCAGTTCCACGCGGTTGTCGGCATCGCGGTCGAAACGGATGCTGCGCAGGTCGCCGGACAGCGGCATGTCGAAGGCGATCTCGGCACCCGGGCGCAGTTTGGTCAACGCCTCACGCGCGCCGGGGTGGTCCAGCACCCGGTGCAGGGTGGTGGCCGGAATGCCAGCCTTGTCGAACAGGTCGCTCAGGGTCTGGCCACGCTGCACGCGCAGCACCTGCCAGCTGTCACCCGGCACCTGCTGCTGGCGGGCCATGGTCAGCGGCGGCAACGGCAGCGCCAGGCTGGTGTGGCTGTCGGCGTAGGGGGCATCGATGGTGTGCGAGAAACCGGGGACGATCGTCGCCACCAGGGCGCCGATGGTCGCAAACAGGCTGGCATGCATCCAATGGCGGCGGGTCCAGCGCTCATTGAAGGCGGCGGGAAGATGTTGCCTGAGCTTCCGATGCAGGGTGTTGTCGTGCAGGACGTGGAGGCGTTCCTGGAAGCGCTGCTTGCGTGCGCGCCCTTGTTCGGAATTGTGCATCGGCAGTTTTTTCCTGGCGGCCTGGGAGTGCGGGCCTGATCGCCGGTTACCATAGACACCTCAGAAAACCGCGTCAAACCCTTGTGCCCATTGGCTTTTGTGAAGCCAATCGGGTTAACTTCGCTTTAACACCCCACACAAGAATCGGCGTTGCCGGGAGTAGTCACGTGTCCTCGATTGAAGAAGCCCTTGCCCTGATCGGCCGTGGTGCCGACGAGATCCTCAAGCTCGAGGATCTGCGTGCGCGCCTGCAGGAAGGCCGTCCGCTGCGGATCAAGGCCGGCTTCGACCCCACCGCGCCCGACCTGCACCTGGGCCATACGGTGCTGCTGAACAAGATGCGCCAGTTCCAGGACCTCGGCCACCAGGTCATTTTCCTGATCGGCGACTTCACCGGCATGATCGGCGACCCGTCCGGCAAGAGCCTGACCCGCAAACCGCTCAGCCGCGATGACGTGCTCGCCAACGCCCGTACCTACGAGGAACAGGTGTTCAAGGTGCTCGACCGCAGCCGTACCGAAGTCCGCTTCAACTCGGAGTGGTTCGGCAAGATGGGCGCGGCCGACATGATCCGCCTGGCCGGCCAGCACACCGTGGCGCGCATGCTCGAGCGCGACGACTTCGCCAAGCGCTATGCCGCCCAGCAGTCCATCGCCATCCACGAGTTCCTGTACCCGCTGGTGCAGGGCTACGATTCGGTGGCCCTGGAGGCCGACGTCGAACTGGGCGGTACCGACCAGAAGTTCAACCTGCTGATGGGCCGTGGCCTGCAGGAACACCACGGCCAGAAGCCGCAGGTGGTGCTGACCATGCCGCTGCTGGAAGGCCTGGACGGCGTCAACAAGATGTCCAAGTCGCTGGGCAACTACATTGGTATCAGCGAGCCGGCCATCGACATCGTCACCAAGACCATGAAGGTGGACGACACCCTGATGTGGCGCTGGATCGAACTGCTGTCCTTCGACATCAGCCAGGCCGAAGCCGTGCAGCTGCGCGAGCAGGTGGCCAATGGCGGCTTGAACCCGCGTGTGGTCAAGCTGCGCCTGGCGCGTGAACTGGCGACCCGTTTCCACGACGCCGCCGCGGCCGAGCAGGCCATTGCAGGCTGGGAAGCAGCGGTGACCGGGCAGGGTGACATTACCCAGCTGCCGCTGCAGGACGTGGCGATTCCGGCCGAAGGACTGCGTATCGCTGCGCTGCTGACGGCGGCCGGCCTGACCCCGAGCAACTCTGAAGCCAATCGCAAGCTCAAGGAGCGCGCGGTCAAGGTCGACGGTGAAGTGGTCGAAGATGGCCAGCAGGTGCTGCAGCCGGGCTTCGAAGGCCTGCTGCAGGTCGGCAAGCGTACTTTCGCCCGCGTGCGCCTGGTCACTGCCTGACAGCAGGGAAGGGCCGGCGCCAGCCGGCCCTTCCTTATGCTCTTGTAGAGCCAAGCCTACGCTTGGCTGCGCTTCGCGGGTTTCTACCGCAGCGCGACGGATGAACAGATGCAACATCCGGTGAAAAAAATCGCCACACCCCCTTCACAAATGATGTGGATGGGGCCATACTTCTCCTCCCCCGTCGCAGG
>NZ_CP199214.1:107500-4430000 GCF_052446685.1 Stenotrophomonas sp. LC732
AGTACGAGAGGACCGGAGTGGACGAACCTCTGGTGTTCCGGTTGTCACGCCAGTGGCATTGCCGGGTAGCTATGTTCGGAAGCGATAACCGCTGAAAGCATCTAAGCGGGAAGCGCGCCTCAAGATGAGATCTCCCGGGGCACAAGCCCCCTGAAGGAACCATGTAGACTACGTGGTTGATAGGTCAGGTGTGTAAGTACAGCAATGTATTGAGCTAACTGATACTAATGATCCGTGCGGCTTGACCATATAACCTCAAGTTGCCTTGGCTTTACGACAACGTCGTAAGAGCATCCAAGTGCACGCTACGTCACAAGAACTATGCGAGGCTGGCGCCTTGTCCCACCGGGACGAGTGCGACGCTCCAAAAGCCTCCCTGGTGAAATTAGCGCTGTGGAACCACCCGATCCCATCCCGAACTCGGAAGTGAAACGCAGCTGCGCCGATGGTAGTGTGGCTCAAGCCATGCGAGAGTAGGTCATCGCCAGGGTTTACACCCAAAACCCCGCTGCTTGCGCAGCGGGGTTTTTCTTATTAAGTGAAGGCACTGCATTTTGCGGGTCCCTTCCGCCCCAAGGGCAAGATCGCGAAGCTGGCGCTGCAAGCGCTGCTGCAACCGTCTCCCTGGTGAAATTAGCGCTGTGGAACCACCCGATCCCATCCCGAACTCGGAAGTGAAACGCAGCTGCGCCAATGGTAGTGTGGCTCAAGCCATGCGAGAGTAGGTCATCGCCAGGGTTTACACCCAAAACCCCGCTGCTCATGCAGCGGGGTTTTTCTTTGTGCGCAGAAAGTGCAGGTAGTGCCGGCCGCTGGCCGGCAACCCGATGGCGTTGCATAGCCCGGTAGATCCACGCCATGCGTAAGTGCTCCGCGAGGAGCATGGCGCCAACCAGGGTTGGCCGCTACCAATCGATTGCCGGCCAGCGGCCGGCACTACCGGCAGATCCACACCAACCGTGGATGAGCCGCCGACGGTACGCAAAAGAAAAGCGGCGCCCCGTGGGGCGCCGCTCTGCTCTCAACAGTGCTCAGTCGAGCATGGCCCGACTTTACTTGGCCGGGACCTTGTCCTTCATCATCGCGTCGCGGGCTGCCTTGAACGGATTGCCTGCATACCAGTTCGGCCAACGATCGCCACCGGCCAGTTCCTTGCCCACGCCGTACATCAGCTGCAGGTCTTCGACGGTGCCGTCCAGCTTCCAGGTGGCGGCGTCGAACTCGTCCTTCGGGCCGTGGTAACGGTTGGCGCCGTAGTCCGCCGCCGCCTTGCGGCCCGCGTCCACGCCACCCTCGCGCAGGTCTTCGCCGCCATCGGCGTACAGGGCCGGCACACCCGCTTTTGCGAAGTTGAAGTGATCGGAGCGGAAGTAGAAGCCACTCTGTACCGAGGTCTCACCGTGCAGGGTGCGGTCCTGAGCGGCGGCCAGCGGCTTGAGGATGTCCTCCAGCTCCGAGCTGCCGAAGCCGGTGACGGTCACGTCCTTGGCACGGCCGGCCACCGACATCGCATCGATGTTGATCACGCCGGCGATCTTGTCCAGCGGGAAGGTCGGGTGGGCGACGTAGTACTTGGAACCCAGCAGGCCGGACTCCTCCAGGGTCACCGCCAGGAACACCACCGAACGCTCCGGCTTCGGCTCCTGGTGGGCCATGGCTTCGGCCACTTCGAGAATGCCAGCCACGCCGGTGGCGTTGTCGACCGCGCCGTTGTAGATGTTGTCGCCGGTCTCACCCTCATGCTTGCCCAGGTGGTCCCAGTGCGCCATGTACAGGACGGCCTCGTCAGCGCGCTTGCTGCCCGGCAGCACGCCGACCACGTTGCGCGACTGCTTCTGTGCGATCTGGCTCTTCAGGTCGACCGCAGCGGTGGCCTTCAGCGGCACTGGCTTGAAACCGCGCTTGCTGGCGTCCTTGTAGGCCTGGGCGAGGTCCAGGCCGGCACCGGCGAACAGCGCCTTGGCCGCGTCGGCGCTCAGCCAGCCCTGTACCGGGATGCGCGCTTCCGGGTCATCCTTGGCGGGCAGGTCGTACTGCGGGCCAGCCCAGGAATTCTTCACCACGTCCCAGCCGTAGGACGCGCCGGCGGTGTCGTGCACGATCAGCGCGGCGGCGGCGCCCTTGCGGGCGGCCTCCTCGAACTTGTAGGTCCAGCGGCCGTAGTAGGTCATGCGCTTGCCGTCGAACAGCTTCGCGTCGTCGACGTGGAAGCCCGGGTCGTTGACGAACATCACGACCGTCTTGCCCTTCCAGTCCTGACCGGCGTAGTCGTTCCACTTCTGCTCCGGCGCATCGACGCCATAGCCGACGAACACCAGGTCGCTGGCATCGACCTTCACTTCGGCCTGGCCGGTACGGGTGCCGACCACCATGTCGGTGCCGAACTTCAGTTCGGTGGTCTTGCCGCCCTGGGTGATCTTCAGCACGGTCGATTCATCGGCCGTGGTCTCGGTCATCGGCACATCCTGGAACCAGCTGTCGCCGTTGCCGGGCTGCAGGCCGATGCGCTGCATCTGGTCGCGGATGTAGTTGACCGTCAGTTCTTCGCCCTCGCTGCCCGGGGCGCGGCCTTCGAACTCATCCGAAGCCAGGGTCTTGACCATCTCGGCGAAGTCGCCGGCGTTGATCTCCGGTGAGAACTGATGGGCGGCCGGCTTCGCGGCAGCGGTATCGGTGGGCGGCGTGGCAGCCGGCGTGGATTCGCCTTTGCAGGCACTGAGCGCGGCCGCGGCGGCCAAGCACAGGAGGAGTTTGCGGGGCATCGTCGATTCCTGGAGAACAAAGGGCGGTCGCATCTCATGCGCGACCGGTAAACGCGAGTATCACTGAAGCGGCGGGTGCGACGGGTTCAGTCGGCCGGCGCGGTTTCGGTATCGAACGGGATCGGCTCGGCCCCGGTGACCGGGCCGATGCGTGCGGTGCGATGCACGTACAGCACCACCTCGCGCTCGAACTGCAGCGGCCCACTGACGACCGCGTTGGGGCCGATGATCACGCGCGGCTTGCGGCTGGCGGTGAGCGAGACACTGAAGTTCGGCTTGCGCACATGCACGCCGCCGTTGACCTGCGAACCGATGCCGACGGTGATGTCACCGTTGACGGTCTCGACGTCTTTGCCGACGCGGCTCTCGACCAGGCCGATGCCGCCGTTCACGGTCTCGACGCCGCCTTCGATCTGGCTGCTGCGATCAGTGAAGATGCTGCCGTTGACGGTGCTGACGCCACCGCTGGCGATCACTTCACGACCCAGGCGGACACCGCCGTTGACGGTCTCGATCTTGCCGGTGCGTGCGCGGTCGGCAACCTTCACCCCGCCGTTGACGGTGTCGATGCTTCCGGTCTCGACGCCTTCGCCGACGCGGATGCCGCCGTTGACGGTGTCCAGCTTGCCGTAGCGTTGGCCGGGTTCGGCGCTGATGCTGCCGTTGACCTTGCTGATGTTCTCCTGGGCGCAGACCGGCCCGGTGACCAGCAGTACGCCCAACAGCAGCGGAATGGATAGAGTTTTCATGGGAACCTCGATGGATGTGCGGCTGGCAGGCCGCGTGCGGAGATGTCACCATTCCCCGGTACCCCCCGCAACTGCCTGAAGTCACTGGAAAGCCCTTGCGCGACAACGCCTTCCCATCACGCCGACATCACATCGCCGCCGTACGCGGCGGGCGCTGGCTGCTGCTGGGGCTGGCTGTGGCGCTGGCCCTGCCCCTGCCGGGTGCTGCGCAGACCACCCGCGAGACCGAGCGCAAGCTGCAGAAGCTGCGTACCGAGCTGAAGGGCGTGGCGCAGGAGCGACGGCAGATCGAAGGGCAGCGTGGCCAAGCATCGCAACAGCTGCGCGAGGCCGACGAGAAGGTGGCACGCACCGGCCGTGCGCTTGCGCAGACCGAAGCGGCGCTGCGCGAGCAGGCCCAGGCCCTGGCCCAGGCCGAGCAGCGCCGCAGCAGCCTGCAAACCAACCTGGCCCAGCAGCACCGCGAACTGGCCGGCCTGCTGCGCGCGGCGTATCAGCTTGGCAATCACGCACCGCTGAAGCTGCTGCTGTCGCAGGACACGGTGGCCGATGCCAATCGCGCCCTGGCCTACCATCGTTACCTGCAGCGCGAACGAGCGCAGCGCATCACCACGCTCACCGCCGACCTGAAGGAACTGGAAGCGCTGCAGGCGCAGATCGCCGAGCGCAAGCAGAAGCTGCAGGGGGCGCAGCAGGACCAGAAGCAGCAGGCAGCGGCGCTGGCGGCCGACCGCCGTGACCGCGCGCAGACCGTGGCCTCGCTCGACGAACGCTTCAAGGACCGGCGCGAGAAGGAACAGGCACTGGGCCAGGATGCCAAGGCGCTGGAAACGCTGCTGGCCAATCTGCGTGCCGCTGCCGCCCGGGCCGAAGCCGAGCGTCGCGCGGCGGCACGTCGAGCTGCTGCCGAAAAGGCCGCTGCCGAGCGGGCCGCACGCCAGGCGGCCGCACAGGGCCGGCCACCTCCGCCGGCAACCAAGGTTCCACCTGCGGTGGCGTCGGCACCGGCACCGAAGGTCGGCGGCCTGGGTTGGCCGTTGTCCGGCAACCTGCTGGCCCGCTATGGCGGCAAGCTGCCCGATGGCCGTACCAGCAGCGGCGTGCTGATCGGCGCGCCGGCCGGCAGCACCGTCACGGCCGTGGCCGACGGCACCGTGGTGTTCTCCGACTGGATGACCGGCTACGGCATGATCCTGATCGTCGACCACGGCAATGGCTACATGAGCCTGTATGCCCACAACGACACCCTGCTGAAGGATGCCGGCGCACGGGTCAGCCGCGGTGATGCGGTGGCCAAGGTCGGCAATTCCGGTGGCCAGGGCGTCACCGCGCTGTACTTTGAGCTGCGCCGTGGCGGGCAGCCGGTCAACCCGGACAGCTGGCTGCAGCGGCGCTGAATCCAGGCCTGCCGGATGCGAGTTGGATTCAACGGGAATTTAGCTGTGCTTCGCGCATAATCGGTGCATGTGCCTTGGGCACGATGCCAACGTCGACAGGAGTGATCCATGCGCGCAGCCCGTACCGCCACCCTCTTGCTGGCCCTGTTGCCAGCGCTGTCCTGGGCGCAGCAGACCGCGCCCGCCCCGAGCCAGGAAACCAGCGGGCAGGCAGCGAACAGCGAGGAGGCGGTGACCTCGAAGGTGCCGCTGGAGGACATCCGCCGTTTCGTGGCCGTGTACAACGCGGTGCGCGCCGCCTATGTCGATCCGGTCGATGACAAGAAGCTGATGCAGTCGGCCGTGCGTGGCCTGCTGCTCGACCTCGATCCGCACAGCACCTACTTCAACAAGGAAGACGCGCAGGCCTTCGACGAGCAGGCCAATGGTGCCTACGAGGGCATCGGCGTGGAGCTGCAGCAGCAGCCGGACAACGCCAGCATGAAGGTGATCGCGCCGATCGACGACACCCCGGCGGCCAAGGCCGGCATCCTCGCTGGTGACCTGATCATCGCCATCGACGGCAAGCCGATCAGTGCGATCGATGCCAGCGAGCCGCTGCGCGGCCCGGCCGGCAGCAAGGTGGTGCTGACCATCGTGCGCGAAGGCAAGCCCAAGCCGTTCGACGTGAGCCTCACCCGCCAGACCATCCGCGTGACCAGCGTGCGCAGCCGCCTGCTGGAACCCGGCTATGGCTACATCCGCCTGAGCACCTTCCAGGCCGATACCGGTTCGGACTTCCAGAAGCACGTGCAGCAGCTGCAGAAGCAGTCCGGTGGCCAGCTCAAGGGCCTGGTGCTGGACCTGCGCAGCAACCCGGGTGGCCTGCTGACCGCTGCCGTGCAGGTGGCCGATGATCTGCTCGACAAGGGCAACATCGTCAGCACCCGTGGCCGCATCAGCATCAGCGATGCACGATTCGACGCGACCCCGGGCGACCTGCTGAAGGGCGCACCGGTGGTCGTGCTGGCCGATGCCGGTTCGGCCAGTGCATCGGAAGTCCTGGCCGGCGCGCTGCGCGACAACAAGCGGGCGCGCGTGGTCGGCAGCCGTACCTTCGGCAAGGGCTCGGTGCAGACCGTGCTGCCGCTGGACAACGGTGATTCGGTGAAGCTGACCACCGCGCGCTATTACACGCCCAGCGGCAAATCGATCCAGGCCACCGGCATCGTGCCGGACGTCGAGCTGAAACCGGCCGCCACGCCGGCCGAGGATGCACTGCCGGCCAGCCTGAGCGACTACAGCGAAGCCACCCTGCCGGGCCATCTGCGCGGCGATGACGAAGGCACCGAGGGCTACCACGCCGGTGCGGTGCTGCCGGGCGATGGCCCGATCAACGACGCGCTGGCCGAGCTGAAGAACCCAGGCTCGGTGGCCGCACGGTTGAAGGCCGAGGCCGCCAAGGCGGATGCGGCCAAGGCCGCGAAGGCCGCTGCGGCGAAGCCGGAAGCAAAGCCCGAAGCAAAGCCGGAAGCAAAGCCGGAAGCAAAGCCCGAACCCGTCCCGGCCAAGCCTTGATTTTGTAGAGTCGAGCCATGCTCGACTGATCTACGAACGAGCGGGTGAGCGTGGAGCCGGCCAGCGGCCGGCACTACCAGGGGTCAGAATCCGTGCCGCTTGCGCAGGCGGCGCGCGATCGCGGCGCGCACGTACACGCCATACACCACGCCGAACACGAAGCCGCCGATGTGCGCCCACCAGGCCACCATGCCGAAGCTGGGGCCGATATGGGCGAACACCACCTGCAGCGCGGCCCAGACGCCGATCAGCAGGTAGGCCGGGGCGCGCACGAACTCCAGGAACAGGCCCAGCGGGATCACCACGCCCAGCCGGGCACCGGGGAACAGGGCCAGATAGGCGCCGATCAGCGCCGACACCGCGCCGCTGGCGCCGATGATGATCTGGTCCGGGCTGCCCATGGTGTAGATCGCCACCAGGTTCGATACCGCGCCGCCCACGAGGAACAGCAGCAGCAACCGCCAGGGTCCCAACACCCGCTCGGCGGGGAGGCCGAAGATCAGCAGGAACACCAGGTTGCCCAGCAGGTGCGACCAGTCGGCGTGCAGGAACAGCGCAGTGAACAGGCGCAGCACGCTGCCGTCCTGCAGGGTCGCCCACCAGTCCAGCGGACGGGTCAGGCCGGTGGACAGGGCGCCCCAGTCCAGCCAGAGACTGCCGCGGGCATCGTCCGGGCGCGAGATCGACCACAGGAATGCCAGCCACAATGACGCGAACAGCACGGGCGTGGCCCAACGCAGGGCCGCCTTCTTGCGCGACGGGAGGGAGACGAACATGCCAATAGCCTAGCGTGCGGCCACGTTCGGTGGGGACGGTCCTGTTCAGCTTTTGAGACGAAAAAACCGCCTGCGCTGTTATTGTTTCATTAACAGCTCTGGGTAATACTCGCATACGGCGTCGTATGTCGGGAGGGGAATCCGGCGCGCTCCGATGGGTCCCAGGACCCGGCGGGCGCAGGCGCACTCAGAGCACCATCACCGCTTACCGGAGAGAGAACTACGATGCAAACCGCTTCCACCATTGCCCGACTGACCCTGCTGGCCGTCGGCGTTGCCGGTGCGCTGGCCGCCGCCGATGCCAATGCTGCCGCCTTCCAGCTGAAGGAAAACAGCGCCAAGGGCCTGGGCCGCGCGTTCGCCGGCTCCACCTCGACCGAAGGTGACGCCTCGGTCATCGCTACCAACCCGGCGTCCATGCGCCTGCTCGACGGCACCCTGGTCCAGGGCGACGTCAGCGCCATCAGCTTCGGCGCCAAGTTCCGCGGCCAGGGCAAGTACGCCAACGGCGCGCCGATTTCCGGTGGCAACGGCGGCGACGCCGGCATGATCGCCCCGGTTCCGGCCGCGTACTTCCACGTGCCGTTCGGCGAGAACGACAACATGCACTTCGGTGCTTCGCTGACCGTGCCGTTCGGCTTCAAGACCGAATACGACCGCGACTGGGTCGGCCGCTACAACGGCGTCAAGACCGAGCTGCAGGCCATCGACCTGGGCGTGGCGTTCTCCTATGACGTCAACCCGTACCTGTCGTTCGGTGCGTCGGTGTTCGCCGAGCGCCTGAACGTCGACCTGACCAGCGCTGTCGACACCGGCACCGCGATCAACGCCACTGCCCAGCGCACCGCTGCGGCGCGTGTGCTGGCTGCCGGCGGCACCGCGGCCCAGGCTGCGGCGGCGTCGCAGGCGGCTGCACGCCAGGCCGCCCAGCTCGGCTTCTCGCCGGGCACCGCCGATGGCTACCTGCGCATCAAGGGCGATGAAGTGTCGGTCGGTTACACCCTGGGCATGACCGTCACCCCGGTGGAAGGCACCAACATCGCGTTCAGCTACCGCTCGAAGGTCGAGCACAAGATCACCGACGGCAAGGCCGATTTCACCATCCCGCAGAATGCGGCGGCCTTCCTGGCCACTGCTGCCCCGGGTACCTTCATCGACAGCAACGGTCGCGCGACCATCACCCTGCCGGCCAGCGCCACCGTGGGCTTCACCCACCGTGTGAACGACCAGTGGCAGATCATGGCTGAAGTCACGCGCACCGCGTGGAGCAAGTTCGACCAGGTCGTCGTCGATTACGACTCCAACCAGCCGGACAGCGTGCTGCCGTTCCACTACCGTGACACCACCTTCGCGTCGATCGGTACCGATTTCCGCGTGAACGACAAGCTGACCCTGCGCGGCGGCCTGGCCTATGACCAGACCCCGACCACCGATGCCCACCGCGACGTGCGCGTGCCGGACACCACCCGCAAGTGGATGTCGCTGGGCATGACCTACGCCGCTTCGGACAAGATGGAATACAGCGTGGGCTACACCCACCTGTTCACCAAGGATCCGAACATCACCTCGACCTCGGCCACCGGCAACACCGTGACCGGCAAGTACAAGGTCAGCGGCGACGTGCTGGCGGCGTCGATGCAGTACAAGTTCTGATTCGGGCGATTGCCTGGAGCAGTACGAAGGAGGCCCCGCGCAAGCGGGGCCTTTCTTTTTGTGGGGACGGGCCGGGGCGTCCACGCAGCGCACGGATCCACGACAATAGCGACATGAACCTGTCCGATCCGAACTTCCAGCTGGAGCTGGCTGCCAACATCGCCGTCGCCGGCTCGATCCTGCTGGCCGGCCGCAACAACGTGCACACCTGGTGGCTGGGCATCGTCGGCTGCGCCTTGTTTGCTGCCGTGTTCGAACGATCGCATCTGTATGCGGACATGGTGCTGCAGTTCTTCTTCATCGCCATCAGCGTGCTGGGCTGGTGGCAGTGGCTGCGTGGTGACCATGGCGCGCCGTTGCCGATCACTTCATTGCGGCCGCGCGCCTGGGCCTGGCTGGCGCCGCTGGCGGCAGTGGCCACGTTCGGCTACGGCTGGATGCTGACCCGCCTGACCAATGCCTATGCGCCGTACATCGATTCGGCGGTGCTGGTGTTGAGTGTGATCGCGCAGGTCCTGATGATGCGACGCAAGCTGGAATCGTGGTGGGTATGGCTGCTGGTGAACACCGTTGCGGTGCCGCTCTACTACAGCCGTGGCCTGCACCTGACCTCGATCCTGTATGTGGGCTTCTGGATCAACGCGCTGGTCGCCTTGCGCCATTGGCGGCACCTGATGCGGGACGAGGCCCGGGCGGCCGATGCCGCTGCCTGAGCGCGTTGCACGCGGCCTGGTGGTGGGCAAGTTCTGCCCGCTGCATCTCGGCCATGAACGACTGATCGACTTCGCCGCCACGCGCTGCCAGCAGCTGCTGGTGATCGGCTGGTCGCAGCCGGGCTTTGCCGGCTACAGCGCTGCGCGCCGCGAGCGCTGGTTGCGTGCGCGTTTCCCGCAGGCCACGGTAGCGGTGCTTGACGACGCGCGACTGGCCGCATTGTGCACGCAGCATGGCTTGCCGGTGCGAGCGCTGCCGCAGGACAGTGATGACGAACAGGTGCAGCGTGACTTTACCGCCTGGCTGTGCCTGAACCTGTTCGGTGGGCCGGTGCAGGCGGTGTACACCGGTGAGGACTACGGTGACGGCTTCGCGCAGGCGCTGGCCACGCACTTCGGTGCGCCGGTACGCCATGAGCGGCTCGAACGCGCATTGGACGTCGGGCAGGCCTGCGGCACCGAGCTGCGCAGCGATCCGCATGCGCATCGCCATGGGCTCGCACCGCAGGTGTATGCCGACCATGTACAGCGCGTGGCCTTCATCGGTGGCGAGTCCAGCGGCAAGACCACGCTGGCCCGCGTGCTGGCCGAGCGTCTGCAGACTGTCTGGGTGCCGGAGTATGGCCGCACGCTGTGGGAGCAGCGAGGCGGAGAGCTGACGCCGGGCGATCTGCTGCGCATCGCAATGACACAGCCACAGCACGAAGACGAAGCTGTGCGGCGTGCGCATCGCTGGCTGTTCTGCGATACCACGCCGCTGGTGACGCTGGGCTACAGCGGCTGGATGTTTGGCACGGCGCCGCAGCCGCTGCGGCAAGCGGCACGACGACGCTACGACCTGCTGTTCCTGTGCGCGCCGGATATTCCGTTTGACCAGGATGGCACGCGCGTGGGCGAAGCCTTCCGGACGCAGCAGCATGCGTGGTACCTGGAGCAGCTGCAGGCAGAGGGTGTCGAGCATGTGCTGCTGGAAGGCGATCTGGAGACGCGCATCGCACGCGTGCAGGGCGAGCTGGCGAAGCGGGCGGACAATCGGTTCAGTGTCGCCTTGCCTCTGTAGAGCCGAGCCCACGCTCGGCTGCGCCAGAAAAGCCGAGCATGGGCTCGGCTCTACAGCCAGGAAAGCCGAGCGTGGGCCCGCCTCTACAGGAAGCAAAGCACAAAAAACCCCGCGTTCGCGGGGTTTTTTGTTTACTGCATCAAGCAGGCGATCAGTCGCCCAGGGTCAGCAGCGAGGCGTTGCCGCCGGCGGCTGTGGTGTTCACCGTCACCGTCTTTTCGGTAGCGAAGCGCAGCAGGTAGTGCGGGCCGCCGGCCTTCGGGCCGGTGCCGGACAGGCCCTGGCCGCCGAACGGCTGCACGCCGACCACCGCGCCGATCTGGTTGCGGTTGACGTAGACGTTGCCGACGTGGACGCCGTTGCTGATGCGATCAACGGTCTCGTCGATGCGCGAATGCACGCCCAGGGTCAGGCCGTAGCCGGTGGCATTGATCTGGTCGATCACCGCGTCGAGCTGGTCGCCCTTCCAGCGGATCACGTGCAGGACCGGCCCGAAGATTTCCTTGTGCAGCTGGCCCAGGTCCTTCAGTTCATACGCGCGCGGTGCGAAGAAGGTGCCATTGGCCGCTTCGGCGGACAGCTCGGCGGCCGCGATCAGGCGCGCTTCGCGGTCCATGCGCTCGGCGTGGTCCTGCAGGATCTTCAGCGCGTCGGCGTCGATCACCGGGCCGACGTCGGTGGACAGCAGGCCCGGGTTGCCGACCTTCAGTTCCTTCATCGCGCCGGCCAGCATGGTCATCACCTTGTCGGCGATGTCGTCCTGCACGAACAGCACGCGCGCGGCCGAGCAACGCTGGCCGGCGGAGGTGAAGGCCGAACCGATCGCGTCCTTGACCAGCTGTTCCGGCAGCGCCGAGGAGTCGGCGATGAAGGCATTCTGGCCGCCGGTCTCGGCGATCAGCACACCGATGGCGGCGTCACGCGCGGCCATGGCGCGGTTGATCGCACGTGCGGTGTCGGTGGAGCCGGTGAAGGCCACGCCGGCCACGCGCGGGTCGGCGGTCAGTGCGGCACCGACGGTGGCGCCGTCGCCCGGCAGGTACTGCACCACCTCGGCCGGCACGCCAGCTTCGTGCAGCAGCTTCACCGCGTAGTAGCCGATCAGGTTGGTCTGTTCGGCCGGCTTGGCGATGACGCTGTTGCCGGCGGCCAGTGCAGCAGCGACCTGGCCCAGGAAGATCGCCAGCGGGAAGTTCCACGGGCTGATGCAGACGAACACGCCGCGGCCGTGCAGCTGCAGCTCGTTGGACTCACCGGTCGGGCTGGGCAGCTTCTCGGCGTGGCTGAACTGCTCGCGCGCCTGCTTGGCGTAGTAGCGCAGGAAGTCCACGGCTTCGCGCACTTCGGCGATGCTGTCGGGCAGGCTCTTGCCGGCTTCCTTCACGCACAGCGCCATGAACTCCGGCATGCGCGCTTCCAGCTGGTCGGCGGCGTGCTCGAGGATGGCGGCGCGGCTGGCGGCCGGGGTGCGGTTCCAGGCCGGCTGCGCGGCTACGGCATTCGCCAGCGCCTTCTGCACGGTGGCGGCATCGGCGGCCAGCCACTGGCCGACCACTTCGCGGGTGTCGGCCGGGTTGGTCACCGGCAGCGAGGCGCCGGCCGGGTTCGCACCCGGCACCAGCGGGGCGGCCTGCCACGGCTTCACGGCCGCGTTGAGCTGCTCGGCGAGGGCGCGCAGTTCGTTGTCGTTGGCGAGGTTGGCGCCCATGGAGTTCTTCCTGTCGTGGTTCTGGCTGCGCAGCAGGTCTACCGGCAGCGGGATCTTGGGATGCGGAATCGAAGCGAACGAGGCGACCATCTCGACCGGATCGCGGATCAGGTCGGCGATCGGCACGCGCTCATCGGTGATGCGGTTGACGAAGCTGGAGTTGGCGCCGTTTTCCAGCAGGCGGCGCACCAGGTACGGCAGCAGGTCTTCATGCGAACCGACCGGGGCATACACGCGGCAGGGCAGGCCCAGGCGATCGGCCGGCACCACTTCGGCGTACAGGTCATCGCCCATGCCGTGCAGCTTCTGGTGCTCGTACACGCCACCGTTGGCGATGCTGCGCACCGCAGCGATGGTGTGCGCGTTGTGCGTGGCGAACATCGGGTAGATCGCGTCGGCATGGGTGAACAGGCGCTTGGCGCATGCCAAGTAGGACACGTCGGTGTTCTGCTTGCGGGTGAACACCGGGTAGCCCGGATAGCCTTCGATCTGCGCGCGCTTGATCTCGGCATCCCAATAGGCGCCCTTGACCAGGCGCACCTGCAGGCGGCGACCGGCGCGGCGCGCCATGTCGGCCAGGTGGTCGATCGTGTACGGTGTGCGCTTCTGGTAGGCCTGCACGACCACGCCGAAGCCGTCCCAGCCGGCCAGCGAGGCGTCGGAGAACACCTGCTCGATGATGTCCAGCGACAGTTCCAGGCGGTCGGACTCTTCGGCGTCGACGGTGCAGCCGATGCCGTAGCTCTTGGCCAGCTGCGCCAGCTCCAGCACGCCCGGCACCAGGTCCTTCAGCACGCGCTCGCGCTTGGCGTGCTCGTAGCGCGGGTACAGCGCCGACAGCTTGATCGAGATGCCCGGTGCGTTGTTGACGTCGCCATCCGGGCGGCCGCCGCGGGCCTTGTGATCACCGCCAATGGCGTGGATCGCGCGACGGTAGTCTTCCAGGTAGCGCAGCGCGTCCTTCATGGTCAGCGCGCCTTCGCCCAGCATGTCGAAGGAGTAGCGGTAGTTCGCGTTGTCGCCCTTGTGCGAGCGCGACAGCGCCTCGCTGATGGTGCGGCCCATGACGAACTGGTGGCCCATGATCTTCATCGCCTGGCGCACGGCCAGGCGCACCACCGGCTCACCGACGCGGCCGACCAGGCGCTTGAACGCGCTGGGCGCATCGGCGCGGGTGGCGTCGTTCATCTGTACCAGCTTGCCGGTCAGCATCAGGCCCCAGGTGGAGGCGTTGACCAGCACCGAGTCGCTGCCGCCCAGGTGCTTTTCCCAGTCGGCATCGGCCAGCTTGTCGCGGATCAGCTTGTCGGCGGTGTCCTGGTCCGGAATGCGCAGCAGCGCTTCGGCCACGCACATCAGCAGCACGCCTTCTTCGCTGCCCAGGTCGTACTGGCGCATGAAGGCTTCGATCGCGCCCTGGTCCTTGGCACGCACGCGCACGCGGCCGACCAGGTCGGCGGCCAGCGCCTGCACCCTGGCCTGCTCGTCGGCCGGCAGCCGGGCCTGCGCCAGCAGCTCGCGGACGTGGCTGGCCTCGTCCTTCAACCAGGCATCGGTGATGGCCTGGCGGAACGGGTTGGGGGGCGCCGGCAGTTCCGGCGACAGCAGCGCGCCGGGACGCTGGGCGTCGCTGGCGGCAGGGGAGGAGGAAGGTGCGTTCATGCCGGTCCGGCCAATGGAAAACTTGGCGATTTTAATCATTTTTGCGGGTTGCGGAAGTGCCCCGCAGCCACCTTAGTGAAGGGCTGATAGCCCCTAATGGTGGTGGATTCAGCGTGTTCAGCAAGCCCGGCAATATTTGTGCTGAATTCGGCATTCGCGCCGCCGACCCCATGCTGTGTTGCAGCATGGGAAAAAGTGTGAATGCACCCTTGCTACCGGCGAGAGGGCGGGGCTACCATCGAGACGTTTCCCGCGGCAGGAACGCGGTTGCGACATGATCGAGGTGCTTCCAGCTCCGGATGGGTCAGGTACGCAGCTGCGGCTGCGTCCCCCACGGGCGCTCGATGCCCGGCAGTTCGTCCTGTTGTTCACCGTGTTGTCGGGTGCGATGTGGCTGGTGTCCGCCCTCGGGTGGTTGGCCGGCAGTGCATTCGCCCCCCTGTTCGCGCTGCTGTACAGCCTGGTGCTGGCGGCGGCACTGCGTGCCTTGTGGCGCAGCGGTGAACGGCAGGAGGAGATCCGGGTAGTGCCGGCGTACGTGGAGGTCATCCCCGTACCCGGTGGATCGCCGGTGTTCCGGGCCCACCCCCACTGGGTGCGCCTGCTCACCGGCGATGAGAGGGTCCGGCTGGCATCCAGCGGCCGGCAGGTGGAGGTGGGGAGTTTCCTCGCGCCGGCCGAACGTCAGACGCTCGCAGAGACACTTGAAAGCTTGCTCGCCGCCAGCGATGGCGGCAACCGACGACGCTAAGGGTCTAGGCAATGAAGCAAAGCAGCAGGTGGGGCACGAAGTGCGTTGCAGTGGTCACCGCCATGGTGGCCGGGGGACTGATGCCGGCGTTGGCCTGGGCCCAGGCGGCCGATCCCAAGCCGTGGCAGCTGAACATGGGCAAGGGGGTGACCCAGACCTCGCGCCTGGCCTGGGAATCGAACAATCTCTCGTTGATCATCTGCACGGTGATCGGCGTCATCGTGTTCGGCGCGATGGCCTACGCCATCTTCAAGTTCCGCAAATCCAAGGGGGCAGTCGCCGCCACCTTCAGCCACAACACCAAGGCCGAGATCATCTGGACGGTGATCCCGGTGATCATCCTGATCGTGATGGCGTGGCCGGCCACGGCCAACCTGATCAAGATGTACGACACCCGCGATGCCGAGATGACGGTCAAGGTCACCGGCTACCAGTGGATGTGGAAGTACGAATACCTCGGCGAGAACGTCACCTTCACCAGCCGACTGGACCGCGAGTCCGACCGCGTGCGGCAAAGTGGCATCGTGCCGACCCGTGAAAGCCATCCGCACTACCTGCTGGATGTCGACAACCGGCTGGTGCTGCCGGTCGACACCAAGGTGCGCTTCGTCATCACCTCCGACGACGTGATCCACGCCTGGTGGGTGCCGGCGCTGGGCTGGAAGCAGGATGCCATTCCCGGCTTCATCAACGAAGCCTGGACCAGCATCGAGCAGCCTGGCGTGTACCGCGGCCAGTGCGCCGAGCTGTGCGGAAAGGACCACGGCTTCATGCCGATCGTGGTCGAGGCGGTGTCCAAGGAGGAATTCAAACAGTGGCTGGCGCAGCGCAAGCCGGCGCCGGCTGCCGCGCCGGCCACGCCTGCGGCACCTGCCGAACCGGCTGCACCGGCGGGCGAGGCGCCGGCTGCGCCTGCTGCTGCAGAAGCGGCCAGCGCACCTGCCACTGCAGCCAGCGGCGCGTGATGTAAAGCCCGCGGCCGCCCGCGGCCGTGGTGACAACCGATTCTGAGAGGTGTTTTGCAATGGCGCACTCGGCAGTTGGGCACGACGATCACCATCACCAGCAGAGTTTCTTCGAGCGTTGGTTCTTCTCGACCAACCACAAGGACATCGGCACGCTGTACCTGGGTTTCAGCTTCATCATGTTCATCATCGGTGCGGCGATGAGCGTGGTGATCCGCGCCGAGCTGGCACAGCCCGGCCTGCAGTTCGTCAAGCCCGAGTTCTTCAACCAGATGACCACCGTGCATGCGCTGGTGATGATCTTCGGTGGCGTGATGCCGGCCTTCGTCGGCCTCGCCAACTGGATGATCCCGCTGCAGATCGGCGCGCCGGACATGGCGCTGCCGCGCATGAACAACTGGTCGTTCTGGTTGCTGCCGGTGGCCTTCAGCCTGCTGCTGCTGACCCTGTTCCTGCCCGGTGGTGCGCCGGCTGGTGGCTGGACGCTGTATCCGCCGCTGTCGCTGCAGGGCGGCTACAACGTGGCCTTCAGCGTGTTCGCTATCCACGTGGCCGGCATCAGTTCGATCATGGGTGCGATCAACATCATCGCCACCGTGCTGAACATGCGTGCGCCGGGCATCGACCTGCTGAAAATGCCGATCTTCTGCTGGGCCTGGCTGATCACCGCGTTCCTGCTGATCGCGGTGATGCCGGTGCTGGCCGGTGCGGTGACCATGCTGCTGACCGACAAGTTCTTCGGCACCAGCTTCTTCAACGCCGCCGGTGGCGGTGACCCGGTGATGTACCAGCACATCTTCTGGTTCTTCGGGCACCCCGAGGTCTACATCATGATCCTGCCCGCCTTCGGCGTGGTCAGCGAGATCATCCCGACCTTCAGCCGCAAGCCGCTGTTCGGCTACCAGGCGATGGTATACGCCACCGCGGCGATCGCGTTCCTGTCGTTCATCGTCTGGGCCCACCACATGTTCACCGTGGGCATGCCGCTGGGCGGCGAGATCTATTTCATGTTCGCCACCATGCTGATCTCGATCCCGACCGGCGTGAAGGTGTTCAACTGGGTCAGCACCATGTGGCGTGGCTCGCTGACGTTCGAGGCACCGATGCTGTGGTCGGTGGCGTTCGTCATCCTGTTCACCATCGGTGGCTTCTC
Organism: Stenotrophomonas sp. LC732; assembly: GCF_052446685.1. NCBI lineage: Bacteria > Pseudomonadati > Pseudomonadota > Gammaproteobacteria > Lysobacterales > Lysobacteraceae > Stenotrophomonas > Stenotrophomonas sp. LC732. The sequence goes on from NZ_CP199214.1 coordinate 124,407, forward strand.
CGGCCTGATGCTGGCCATCGTGGCGGCCGACTTCCAGTACCACGACACCTACTTCGTGGTCGCGCACTTCCACTACGTGCTGGTGACCGGTGCGGTGTTCGCGCTGATCGCCGCGGTGTACTACTGGTGGCCGAAGTGGACCGGGCGCATGTACAGCGAGAAGTGGGCCAAGGTGCACTTCTGGTGGTCGATCGTGTTCGTCAACCTGCTGTTCTTCCCGCAGCACTTCCTCGGCCTGGCCGGCATGCCGCGCCGCATTCCCGATTACAGCGTGGCGTTTGCCGACTGGAACCTGATCAGCTCGATCGGTGCGTTCGGCATGTTCGTCACCCCGTTCATGATGGCCGCGATCCTGCTGTCCTCGCTGCGCAACGGCGAGAAGGCCGAAGCGCGTTCCTGGGAGGGTGCACGCGGCCTGGAATGGACGCTGCCGTCGCCGGCACCGGCGCACACCTTCACCACCCCGCCGACCATCCGCCCGGGGGATCTGGCGCATGACGACATCACGCATTGAGGTGGGGCATGCATAACGAGAGCCCGCTGCAGACCTGTAGAGCCGAGCCATGCTCGGCGGATGAGAAGCAGCCGACCAGCGGTCGGCTCTACCAGGGCGGAAGCATCGAGCAGCAGCGCCAGCGTGCGAAGCGCACGGCGGTGTGGGTCGGCGCCATCGCTGTGCTGGTCTACGTCGGCTTCATCCTCAGCGGGGTGATCGGCCGATGAGCGAGGCACCGGCCAGCACACCGTCACGCAGTGCCGGGCTGCCGCGCCTGATCGGCGTGGCGGTGGCGGTGTTCCTGCTGACGTTCTCGCTGGTGCCGCTGTACCGCATCGCCTGCGAGAAGGTGTTCGGCGTGCGCCTGGAACGCGGTCCCGGTGGCGAAGCCAGCGCAGGTGCCGCGGCCGGCAAGCGCACCGTGCGGGTGGAGTTCGATGGCGGCGTCAATTCGCGACTGCCGTGGTCGTTCCATCCTGAGCAGCTGACCATGGACGTGGTGCCCGGCGAGCTCAACGAGGCGCTGTACTTCGCCCGCAACGACAGCGCAGCTGCCGTGGTCGGCAGCGCGGTGCCTTCGGTGGCACCGGCGCGTGCGTCGGGCTTCTTCAGCAAGACCGAGTGCTTCTGTTTCACCGCGCAGACGCTGCAGGCCGGCGAGAAGCGCGACATGCCGGTGCGCTTCATCGTCGATCCGGACCTGCCGCCGGAGATCAGGACGATCACCTTGTCCTACACCTTCTACCGCAACGACGCGCTGTCCGATCGGCTGGCTCCGGCCGCCACCTCGGACGGCGCGCACGCCGCACCCTGACCCGGATACCGACATGGCCCAGACACCGACCGACGCCAACGTGTACTTCGTCCCGGCCCAGAGCAAATGGCCGTTCGTGGGTTCCATCGCCATGATGGTGACCATGGTGGGCGTGGCCAGCTGGCTCAACGATGCCAGCTGGGGACGCTGGACGTTCTACATCGGCATCGCGATGCTGGTGCTGACCCTGTTCTGGTGGTTCAGCGACGTGGTGCGCGAATCGCAGGCCGGCAACTACAACCACCAGGTCGACGGATCATTCCGGATGGGGATGATCTGGTTCATCTTCTCCGAGGTGATGTTCTTCGGCGCGTTCTTCGGCGCGCTGTTCTACACCCGCAACCTGGGCCTGTCGTGGCTCAGTGGCGAAGGCCGTGGGGTCATGACCAACGAGCTGCTCTGGCAGGGCTATTCCGCCGGATGGCCGACCAATGGCCCGGCGGCGATCGGTGGCGCGTTCCAGACCATCCCGGCCTGGGGCCTGCCACTGATCAATACGTTGATCCTGTTGACCTCCGGCGTGACCCTGACCATCGCCCACCACGCACTGAAGGCCGGCAACCGCCGCCAGCTGCTGATCTGGCTGGGCCTGACCGTGGTGCTCGGCCTGGGCTTCCTGACCCTGCAGGCAGAGGAGTACATCCATGCCTACAAGGAACTGAACCTGACGCTCGGCTCCGGCATCTACGGGTCGACGTTCTTCATGCTGACCGGCTTCCACGGCGCGCACGTGCTGCTGGGCACGATCATGCTGATCGTGATGTGGCTGCGTTCGGCCAAGGGACACTTCACCCGCGACAACCATTTCGGTTTCGAAGCCGCCGCGTGGTACTGGCACTTCGTCGACGTGGTGTGGCTGATGCTGTTCCTGTTCGTCTACGTGCTTTGATCAGGCGCGCATCGGTGGTCTCAGCCGCCGATGCCGTGTGGTTTGATCCAGCCCATGTAGATGCTCACGATCACCAGCAGGATCAACGCTACCGACACCGCGATGCGGCGCGTCAGTGCATTGACCGTGCGCTTGGTCTGGCCGCGGTCGACCAGCAGGTAGTACAGGCCGGCGCCCAGATTCCAGACGATGACGATCAGAAACGCGATTACCAGCAGGGTCTTCAGCGAATCACTCATGCGCGGCTCGAGGGCAGGGTGGATGTGCCTATCTGACCGCGTTTGCGCGGACTTGTCATGATGCGCCAGCACACGCGCGTGTTCGGATGGTTGCTGGCCGTGCTGGCGATGGCCGGATTCACCGCATTGGGGCTGTGGCAGCTGCAGCGCATGCATGCCAAACAGGCAATGTTGGATGCACAGGGTCCAGCCGTGGCTCAGACGCTGTCGCTGGCCCAGGCGCTGGCCGCACCGGGCGCGTTGCATGGCGTGGCCGACCATGGCCGCTTCCTGCCCGGCGTGGTGCTGCTGGACAACCAGATCCGGCATGGCCGCGCCGGCGTGAAGATCTATCGCCCCTTCCGCAGTGACGACGGCAGCGTGCTGCTGGTCGACCTCGGTTGGCGTGCGCTGCCGCCAGATCGCACGCTTCCGGAGGTGCCGTCGCCGCCTTCGCCGGTGGCCGTGCGCGGGCTGCTCGCGCCGCCACCGTCGGCGGGACTGCTACTGGGCCCGGCGTTCTCTGCTACCGGTGAGGCCGGGCGCTGGCTGGCCAGCCGGTTGCCGGACGACGGGCTGGCGCGCGCGCTGGGGCTGCAGGCGCTACCCGACCGCGTGCTGAGGCTGGACCCGGCGCTGCCCTTTGGCGACGAGCGCGATCTGGACCTGCTGCCGAACACGCTGCCGCCTCAGCGCCACCTGGGCTATGCCGTGCAGTGGTTAGGGCTGGCCCTGACCGTGCTGGTGGTGGCCGTGGTGCTGGAGCGGCGGCGGAGGCGCGTGATTACCCGGTAGTGCCGGCCGCTGGCCGGCAACCCCCGCAATCCTGGATGCCGGCCAGCGGCCGGCACTACCGGCATCCCCTATCCAACCATGAGAAAATGCCCCGCATGAACACTGCTACGTCCCCGCAGGCGCGCGGTTCCGGCCGCCGGACCCTGGTGCTGCTGTTTGCCGTGTTCTTCGGGGCGATGGCACTGGCCGCCGTGCTGCGCTTCTCCGGCTGGCAGCCGACCGGGCACCGCAATGCCGGCCAGCTGCTGAAGCCGCCGGTGGACCTGCGCCAGCAGGCGCCGACCCTGGCCAGCGGCCAGTCCTACCCCTGGAACCCCGAGGCCCGTACCTGGCGCCTGCTGGTGGCGCCGGCCGGTGCCTGCGACGCGCAGTGCGTCACTTTGTCGCAGGGACTGGGCAAGGTGTGGCAGCTGTTCGGCCATAACGCCGATAATGTCGAGATCCTGTGGCTGGGTACGCCACCGGCGTCGATCGCCTCGCTGCCCGCGCTGCGGCCGCTGGCTCCGTCGCCAGCCCTGCGCGCGGCGTTGCCGGGCGTCGACGATCCGGCGGGACTGCCGGTCTACGTGATCGATCCGAACGGCTTCGTGATCATGCGCCATGCCCCGGGTTCCGACCTCGGTGGCCTGCGCAAGGACATGGCCACGTTGCTGAAACTGAAGTGAGTCCCGTTTGATGAGCCTTTCCGCGCGTCCGGCGCTGCACCGCAATTTCCACCGCCTGGCGTGGTTCGCCATGATCATGACCGCGAGCACGATCATGTTCGGCGCCTTCGTGCGCCTGTCCGATGCCGGCCTGAGCTGCCCGGACTGGCCGACCTGCTATGGCCAGGCCACTTGGCCGCAGCACGTGGAAGAGACCATCGGCCACCCGGCGGCGGAGATCCGCCCGCTGGAGACCCACAAGGCCTGGCGAGAACAGGTGCATCGCTTCCTGGCCGGCGCGCTGGGCATCGAGATCCTGACCCTGGCGCTGCTGGCCACGCGCAAGCGACGATTCGGAAGCACGGCGGTGGTGACCGCCTGCGTGCTGGTGGCCGCCGGCATACCGCTGTACATGATGGGCTGGCACGGCACCGCCAGTGCCCTGGCCTTGACCGGCGAGGCGATCCTGCTGATCGCCGCGCTGCGCTGGAGCAACATCGATCTCGCACGTGCGGCGCTGCTGACCTTGGCGGTGGTGATCTTCCAGGCCCTGCTGGGCATGTGGACGGTGACCCTGCTGCTCAAACCCATCGTGGTGATGGGCCATCTGCTGGGCGGCATGCTGATGTTCGGCCTGCTGGTGTGGATGGCCTGGCGCGCGACGCACATGCCGATCACCCTGGCTGAAGCGCCGAAGCTGAAGTGGCTGATGCGCATCGGCGTGGCGGTGCTGGTTACCCAGATCGCGCTGGGTGGTTGGGTCAGCGCCAACTACGCCGCACTCGCCTGCGGCGGTGGCAGCGCCTCGCTGGACAACTTCCCGCGCTGCGCCAACCAGTGGTGGCCGCAGCACAACTTCGTCGAAGGCTTCACCCTGTGGCGCGGCATCGGCGTGGATTACGAAGGCGGTGTGCTGGATGGCGCTTCGCGCATCGCCATCCAGATGGCGCACCGCCTGTTCGCGGTGGTGGTGGCCGTCTACCTGCTGTGGCTTGGCGTGCGCCTGTTCCGGTTGCCGAGCATGCGTGGCTGGGCCAGCGCGCTGATCGCGCTGCTGGTGCTGCAGGTCACGCTCGGCATCCTCAACGTGAAGCTGGCGCTGCCGCTGGAAGTGGCCGTGGCCCACAACGGCGTGGCCGTTGCCCTGTTGTTCGTACTGGTCAGCCTGCTGGCCCGCCTGCGTGCCCCGGACTGATTCCATGTTTTCCAATTACCGCCAGTACTGGGACCTGACCAAGCCCAAGGTCGTCGCCCTGATCGTCTTCACCGCCCTGGTCGGCATGGTCCTGGCCATCCCCGGCGTGCCGAGCTGGGAGCAGGTGCGCGCCGGCCTGCTCGGCTTCCTCGGCATCTGGCTGGCGGCCTCGGCCGCGGCCGCCATCAACCAGCTGCTGGACGCGCACATCGATGCGCAGATGGCGCGCACCTCGTGGCGCCCGCTGGTGGTGGGCAAGGTCAAGCCGTGGCAGGTGCTGGTGTTCGCCGGCGTGCTGATCGTGCTGTCGATGACCCTCCTGGTGCTGTGGGTGAACCTGATCACCGCAGTGCTGACCTTCGCCTCGCTGATCGGCTACGCGGTGATCTACACCGTGTACCTCAAGCGTGCGACCTCGCAGAACATCGTCATCGGTGGCCTGGCCGGCGCGATGCCGCCGATGCTGGGCTGGGCCGCAGTGACCGGCATGCAGGGTTCGTCGGACTGGGCGTACTCGTCGCTGCTGGTGCTGATCATCTTCATCTGGACCCCGCCGCACTTCTGGGCGCTGGCGATCTTCCGCCGCGAGGATTACGCCAAGGCGGAGATCCCGATGCTGCCGGTGACCCACGGCGTGGCGCACACCCGCAAGCAGATCATGGTGTATTCGGTGGTGCTGGCGCTGGTCTGCCTGCTGCCGTACCTGGTGGGCATGAGTGGTGCGTTCTACCTGGGCGGCGCGATCGTGCTCAACGCCGTGTTCCTCTGGTACGCCTGGCGCATGCTCGACCCGCCGGACGAGCTGTTCTCGATGAAGATGTTCTATTACTCCATCGTCTACCTGATGGCGCTGTTTGCCTTCCTGCTGGTGGACCACTGGATCCTGCCCTGGTTGTGACCTCGGGGTCGGATCCCCGAAGGGGCTCTGACCCCACCTGATCGCGCGGACATCCTCGCATGACGTGGATCACCTTGAACCGCCGTCTCGGCGTCGCCATTGCTGTTCCTGACCCCAGGGAAAGGAAGCAGCAGGGATGCATTCGTTCTTCCGTTGGACCACCGCGCTGATGCTGGCGCTGGGCATGGCCGTGACCGCGCATGCCGACGACACTACCGCGCAGATCCGCCAATACGCCGCTGGCCATCGCATGCTGGTGCTGGGCGAATTCCACGGCACACGCGAGACGCCACTGCTGGTGCGGCAGCTGGTGGACGACTACAGCCGCAATGGCGCGCCGGTCCTGCTGGCGCTGGAACTGCCACGCGCCGAGAACCCTGTGCTGCGCGACTATCTGGAATCCGATGGCGGGGCCGCGGCGCGCCAGCACCTGCACGGCCGCGCGTTCTGGACCGTACGCGACGACCAGCACGATGGTCGCCGCAGCCGCGACATGCTGGCGATGATCGAAGGCCTGCGCGCGCTGAAGGCGCAGGGCCGCGCGATCGAGGTGGTTGGCTACGACGTCAATCACAGTAACGGCGGTAGCCAGGCCCGCGATGACCGCATGGCCGCCGAACTACGGCGCCTGTACCAGCGCCTGCCCGATGGTGCACGGATGGTTGTGCTGACCGGCAATGTCCACGCCATGCTGCAGCGCCCCGCCGATGCTCCGCCGGAAATGCAGACCCAGCCGATGGCATCGGTACTGCGCGACCTGGATATCTACAGCGTGCGGCTGGAAGCGTTGCGCGGCCACTTCTGGGGATGCATGGACCGCTGCAAGGCGCTGGCGCTGCTCGAACGGCCCGCGCGTGCGCCGGAGGTCAACACCCACGCCGGCCGCGAGTACGACCTGTGGGTGTGGATGCCGCAGCTGAGCGTGGGCACGCTGGTGGAGCCGTGAATCCACGCATGGCGTGGATCTGCTGTAGATCCACGCCACGCGTGGATGGATTTCCGGGTCAGGGCTTGCGCCGCGCATACCGCTGCGCGATCACACCGCAGACGATCAGCTGGATCTGGTGGTAGATCATCACCGGCAGCACGATGGCGCCCAGGCTGCCGCCGGCGAACAGCACCTTGGCGATCGGCACGCCGGTGGCCAGGCTCTTCTTCGAGCCGCAGAACACGATGGCGATCTCGTCCTCGCGGTTGAAGCGCAGGCGACGGGCGATGAAGGTGATCAGCGGCATGGCGATGCCCAGCAGCACAGCGGCCACGATGGCCACAGCCAGCAGCGACAGCAGCGGGGTCTTGCTCCACAGGCCTTCGGTCACCGCTTCGCCGAACGCCGAGTACACCACCAGCAGGATGGTGGCCTGGTCGGTGTAGCGCAGCAGCGCGCGCTGTCGTTCCACCCAGCCGGCAATCCACGGCCGCAGCAGGTGGCCGGCCACGAACGGCACCAGCAGCTGCAGCATGATGCCGCCGATCGCATGCAGCGGATCATGGATGCCGCCCGAGGTGCCGGCCAGCGCGGTCAGCAGCAGCGGGGTCAGGAACACGCCGAGGATGCTCGACAGCGAGGCGCTGCACACCGCTGCGGGCACGTTGCCATGCGCCATCGAAGTGAACGCGATGGACGACTGCACGGTGGAGGGCAGGGTGCACAGGAACAGCACGCCGAGGTACAGCTCCGGGGTCAGCAGCCAGCCCGACAGTGGCTTGAACATCAGCCCCAGCAGCGGGAACAGGATGAAGGTGCAGGCCAGGATGGTCAGGTGCAGCCGCCAGTGCAGCATGCCGCCGATGATCGACTCGCGCGGCAGGCGCGCGCCATGCAGGAAGAACAGTGCAGCGATGGCGACGGTGGTGACATCGTCGAGGACGATGGCGGCGGCGCCCTTCATCGGCAGCAGCGAGGCCAGGCCGACGGTGCACAGCAGGGCGAGGGTGAAGTTGTCCGGTCGCAGGCGCGACCACCAGCGGGTCATGGTGGGCAGGGTCCTTGGTGCGGAGGGTTCAGGGCGAGGTGACCGGCGTTGCCAGGCGTTGGCGGGTGGCGGCTTCCAGCGACTTCAGGCCAGCACGCTGGCCCAGCTGAAGGGCCTGTTCGGGGCTGGCATGTTCGTACCGTGCATTGACCAGGCCGAGCACGGCGCCGGCGCGGTTGCCGGACGCACAGTGCAGCAGCACCGGCCCCTGGCTCTGCTGCAGGGCCAGGTGCACGGCGCGCACGTTGGCCGTATCCAGGCCATCGGCGCCGGCCACCGGAATGCGCACGTAGCGCAGGCCCAATGATTCGGCGAGGCGGGTTTCATCGAAGCCCCGGTCCTCGCTGGGCTGGCGCAGGTCGATCACGGTGCGCACGCCCTGTGCAGCCAAGGCCTGCAGCTGTGCGGCGCTGGGCTGGCCGCCGGCATACAGGCCGGGGCGGACTTCGTTGAGGGGCGCGTCTTCGGCCAGGGCCGTCAGTGACAGGCAGAGCGACAACAACAGCAGGCAGGTCAGGCGCAGCAGCATGGTCTTCTCCGTGAAAACGTTCTGCCGCTACAGGCGCAGTCCGGCGCGCGCCTTCAGCAGCTCGCGCAGTTCGTACTTGTCAGTATCGTCCAGGCCCTGCTGGCGCTGCTTTGCCAACAACTCCTCCAGACGTTGCACCAGCAGCTGTTTCTCCAGCTGTGCCACTGCGTCGTGCAGTTCCTGGGTCCAGCTGGCCTCGGTGCCGGGCAGCGTCTGTGCGGCCAGGGTATGCAGCGAGGCCTGTTCCTCGCGCCCGTCGAAGTGTTCCAGCAGGGCGCCGGTACTGATGTCCGGGCGCTGTTCGACCAGCCCCAGCAGCTCCAGCAGCAGTTCCACGCCGGGCAGGCGCAGGCCCTGGAAGTGGTGCTTGCCGCCCAGCGTCAGCGCCAGCGACGGCTGCTGCAGCAGTACGGCGATCGCGCCGCGCACCAGGCTGCGCTTGGCCACGGGCTGGATCGTCCGCTGCGGCTGGCGTTGCGGCATCGGCGCGCGCGTGGCCTGGGCAGTACCGCCCAGGCCGGTCAGCTGCGCCAGCTGCTGCTTCATCAGGTCGCCAAAGGCGCCGTCGGGAATCTGCGCCAGCATCGGCTTGGCGCGTTCGGCCAGGCGTGCCTTGCCATCGAGCGTGCCCAGGTTGATCTCGCGGGTCAGTTCGTCGAAGAAGAACTGCGACAGCGGCGTGGCCTGCTTCAGGCGCTCGTTGAACGCTTCGGCGCCTTCCTTGCGCACGATGGTGTCCGGGTCTTCGCCATCGGGCAGGAACAGGAAGAAGGCCTGGCGGCCATCCTTCATGCGCGGCAGCACCGATTCCAGCGCCTTCCAGCCGGCGCGGCGGCCGGCGGCGTCGCCGTCGAAGCAGAAGAACACGTCCGGTGCGTTGCGGAACAGCAGCTCGGCATGGTCCGGCGTGGTCGCGGTACCCAGCGTTGCCACCGCCTGGGTGACGCCGAACTGGAACAGCGAGACCACGTCCATGTAGCCCTCGACCACGATCAGCCGCTCGATCTTCTGGTTGGCCTGGCGCACCTGCCACAGGCCGTACAGTTCGCGGCCCTTGTGGAACAGCGCGGTCTCGGGCGAGTTGAGGTACTTGGGGCCGTCGTCCTTCTCGAACACGCGGCCGCCGAAGGCGATCACCCGGCCACGGCGGTCGAAGATCGGGAACATCACCCGGTCGCGGAACTTGTCGTAGACGTGGCCGCGGTCGTTCTTCGAGAACAGGCCGGCGCGGTCGAGCAGCTTCATGCGCCGCTCGTCCTTGCCCAGCGCGTCGCGCAGGCCGCTGTAGCCATCCGGTGCGTAACCGATCTGGAAGCGTGCGCGGTTCTCTTCGTCCACGCCACGCCCATCCAGGTAGCTGCGGGCCTTCTCGCTGCCCTCCAGGTTCTTCTGGAAGAACTTGGTCGCCGCGTCCAGCGCCGAGTACAGCTCGCGGCTGTCGTCCTGCTGCTGCGGGCTGCGCGGATTCTCGTTGCGCGGCACTTCCATGCCGGCGCGCTTGGCCAGTTCATCCACCGCGTCGAGGAACTCGAGGCGGTCGTAGTTCATCAGGAAGCTGATCGCGGTGCCGTGCGCGCCACAGCCGAAGCAGTGATAGAACTGCTTGGTGGGCGAGACCGTGAACGACGCCGATCGCTCGTCATGGAACGGGCAGCGGGCGGCGTACTCCTTGCCCTGGCGCTTCAACGGCACGCGGCTGCCCACCACCTCGACGATGTCGGTGCGGGCGAGCAGGTCGTCGATGAAAGCGTCGGGGATACGGGCCATGGGCAACAGGGCAGGGCGCGGTGCAGGACCACGCGACGGAACCGGGGGCGGTCGGCCTAGTTTACCCCCTGTCGGGCACCTGGCTGGCGGTTGCCGGATCAATGCCGGCTGCGGCCAGGTGATGACGCGCGCGCAGGCGCTCATCGATCACCGCCGTCATCAATGCGCCAACGAAGAACACGACGGTGGCGTAGTAGATCCAGACCAGCGAGATCACCAGCGCACCCATCGAGCCGTAGGCACTGCCGGGGGCCACGGTGGCGATGTAGACGCCGATGCCGTAGCGGCCCAGTGCGAACAGTGCCGAGGTGATGACGCCGCCGATGAAGGCCTGCCGCCAGGCCACGCGGCGGTCGGGCAGGTAGTGGTACATGAAGGCGAAGCCGACTGCGTAAAGCAGCAGGCTCGTGACGTACCCCAGCGCGGGCAGGATCGAGGGCAGCTGGGCGAAGGCCACCTGCAGTACCGTGGTGGCCGTCATCGACAGGATCAGCAGGAAGCCCAGGGCCAGCACCACGCCGAACGAGAACACGCGCTTGCGCAGCCAGGCCTTGAGGCCTTCCAGGCGCTCGCCGCTGGTGCGGAAGATCAGGTTCAGTGCGTTCTGCAGTTGGGCGAACACGGCGGTGGCGCCGACGAACAGCAGCAGCGTGCTCCACACACCCGCCAGCGAGCCGACATCCGGCTGGTTGTCGGCGTTCTTCAGAACGGTTTCGGCCACGGTAGCCGCGCTGCTGCCGGCCACCGAGCTGATCTGGTCGATCAGCGCCTGCTGGGCCGGTGGGTACAGCGAGGCGGTCAGCCACAGCAGCAGCACCAGCAACGGTGCCATCGACAGCAGGGCGTAGAAGGAGACGGAAGCTGCCTGGGTCAGCACGTCGACGTCGATGAAGCGCTTGGCCACCGCCATCGGAAAGCTGTCCTGCAGGCGCTTGAGGTACTTGTGCAGGGACACGGGAACGTTGGGCTCGGGTTCAACCATGTGTGCGGTTGTAGCAGGCGACCGACGAAGGTGCGGTGAAGCGGGTGCATCAATGGGGTCAGAGCCCTTCCGCGCTGCGGAAGGGATCCGACCCCAGGTGCTGGATTACGCCAGCAGCTGCTTGACCAGCTTGGAGACCAGGCCCATGTCGGCCTGGCCGGCGAGCTTGGGCTTCAGCGCGCCCATCAGCTTGCCCATGTCGGCCGGGCCGGCGGCACCGGTCTCGGCGATGGCGGCCTGGATGGCGGCCACAATCTCGGCCTCGCCCATCTTGGCCGGCAGGTAGGCTTCGATGACCACGATCTCGGCGCGCTCGATCTCGGCCAGGTCTTCGCGGTTGGCGGCTTCGTACTGGCTGACCGAGTCCTTGCGCTGCTTGACCATCTTGTCGAGCACGGCGATCACGGCGGTGTCGTCCAGCTCGATGCGCTCGTCCACTTCGCGCTGCTTGATGGCAGCGTTGATCAGGCGGATCACGCCCAGCTTGTGCTTCTCGCCCGCCTTCATGGCGGCCTTCATGTCTTCGGTGAGCTGCTGCTTCATGCTCATGAGGAACCTCGTGGTGGTAGGTGGGGCGGGGCGGATGCCCGAACCCGGAAACGCAAAAAGCCGGCGACGCTCGCGCGTGCCGGCTTCGGCTCCATCGCGACAGGCAGGCCCGCCGCAATGAAGATGCGTCCGATCAGTACAGGCGCTGACGCTTGGTGACGTCGCGCGACGAGCGGCGCAGCTGACGCTTCACAGCAGCGGCGGCCTTGCGCTTGCGCTCCTGGGTCGGCTTTTCGTAGAACTCGCGCTTGCGGGTTTCGGCCAGCACACCGGCCTTTTCGCAAGTGCGCTTGAAGCGGCGAAGAGCAAACTCGAAGGGCTCGTTCTCGCGGACTTTGACGCTGGGCATGGAATCTCCGGGACACAGTAGAACCGGGTCACGCCCGGCGAGCCGCACATTATAGCGGCGAAACGACAAACTGCAAGCGGCCAACCCTGAATACGGGCCGGGGGTTCGAAAGCAGTGAGATCTGCACGTCCCCCGAGGGGGCGGCAGGGGCGTCATAATAGCAGGCATGCGAGTCCTTGGCATCGAATCTTCCTGTGATGAGACCGGCGTGGCGGTGTATGACACCGACCTGGCCGGCAGCGCGGCCCTGCGCGCCCATGCGGTCTACAGCCAGATCGCCCTGCACGCCGAATACGGTGGTGTGGTGCCCGAGCTGGCCAGCCGCGACCATGTCCGCAAGCTGCTGCCACTGGTACGCCAGACCCTGGCCGACGCCGGCCTGGGCGTGGGCGATATCGATGGCGTGGCCTACACCGCCGGTCCCGGCCTGGTCGGCGCGCTGCTGGTGGGCGCTGGCGTGGCGCGTTCGCTGGCCTGGGCGCTGGAGGTGCCGGCCGTGGGCGTACACCATATGGAAGGCCACCTGCTGGCCCCGCTGATGGAAGACGACCCGCCGGAAGCGCCGTTCGTGGCGCTGCTGGTGTCCGGTGGCCACACCCAGCTGGTGGCGGTGGACGCCATCGGCCAGTACCGCCTGCTGGGCGAGACCCTGGACGACGCGGCCGGCGAGGCCTTCGACAAGACCGCCAAGCTGATGGGCCTGCCGTACCCGGGCGGCCCGCAGCTGGCCAGGCTGGCCGAGCAGGGCACGCCGGGCGCGTACCGCTTCGCGCGGCCGATGACCGACCGCCCGGGGCTGGATTTCAGCTTCTCCGGCCTGAAGACCCAGGTCCTGATGGCCTGGCGCGACAGTGACCAGAGCGAGCAGACCCGCGCCGACATCGCCCGGGGCTTTGAGGACGCGGTGGTCGAGACCCTGTCGATCAAGTGCGAGCGCGCACTGGAAGCGGCCGGCACCAACGTGATCGTGGTGGCCGGCGGCGTCGGCGCCAACACGCGCCTGCGCGCCCGCCTGCAGCAGATGGCCGAGCGCCTCGGCGGCCGTGCCTGCTTCCCGCGGCCGGCACTGTGCACCGACAACGGGGCGATGATCGCCTTCGCCGGCGCGCTGCGCCTGCAGGCCGGCCAGTACAGCCCGCCGAAAGTGGATGTGACCCCGCGCTGGGACATGGCGACCCTGCCGGCGGTGTGAACCGGTAGCGTCGGGCGACGGCCGGCGGACGCATTACCGATGCACTGCCAACGGCGACGCCGCCAGCACGGTTGTCGCCCGCTCATGGCGCTGCAGCCAGCCCAGCGTGTGTGGGCAGCGGGCATGGATCAGCCGCCCGATCGCGGCCAGGTCGGCGCCGATGTCACGTTCCAGGACCGGCTCGTGGTGGGCGATGCGGTTGCGCAGGTGGCGGATGCGTCCGATATCCGCATGGATGGCTTTCCTGACGGCACTGGGATGAGCAGAGGGAGCATGCTGCAGAACCCTGCTGAGTGCGGGTATCCAAAGCGTGGAGTCGAAGCGACAGGTGAAGAGCTGCTGCCAGAACACCATCGGCAGGTTGGCGACGATCCCGGGTGTATCGGTTACGCGGCTGGCAAGTTGTTCCAGTACCGTGCGCGGAGAAGTACTGGATGAGGTTGGCAGCCTCCGTCGGAAGGCACCATTCCAGGGCCAACGCGGGCCATGCTGCCTGGCGAGCACAGCTGCAGCGGCGTTGCGGGTGACCACTTCGCACAGATGGACCGGCATCATCAGTGCACTGCACATCCGCATGTTCCACAGGTACAGGGATTCGGCTGTGACGTCGGGGCTGCAGCTCGATGCGATTCTCTCGTAAGTAGACAGACGCTCCGCTGACAACGCGCGCCGCAGTACATCGTATGGAGCCATCGTCATGTGCGGTGGTGAAGGAGGAATCGATGTTCGCGAGAGTGGGCGGCGGCGACCATCAGGGAACGTCCTTGTCCGCGCGGCTGATTTTCTGCGTTTTGCCTCGGACGAATACCTGACCTGTCCTGTCGGATTTGGCCTTGACCGGCGATCTGGTCCTTGCCTAATCTGCGTGCCTGCGCCACCGGGACTCGCGGCTGGATTTCAGCTCCCCCCGGGGACAAACGGTAGTACCAAAGGGCCCCGCTAGCAGGGCCCTTTGTTTTTTCCGGGCCGCCCCACGCTGGTGGCCCACCGCCCGTTCCGGGCAGGCTCACCGCCGTGCCGTTACCATGGCCGCCTGTATTCGTGCCGGTAAGCGCAATGGACAAGGTTTTCATCGAGGGGCTGACGATCGACGCCCTGATCGGTATCTACGATTGGGAACGACGGATCCGCCAGGACCTGGTGTTCGACCTGGAAATGGGTTTCGACAACCGTCGCCCCGCTGCCACCGATGACATCGCCCACACCCTGAACTACAAGGCGGTGAGCAAGCGCCTGGAACAGTTCGTGCGCGAGTCGGAGTTCGGCCTGGTCGAGACCCTGGCCGAGCGCTGCGCGCAGATCGTGCTGGACGAATTCGACGTGAAGTGGCTGCGCCTGAAGCTGAGCAAGCCGGGCGCAGTGCGCGGCGCGCGCGCGGTGGGCGTGATCATCGAACGCACGCGGGACTGACCCGGTCGTGCCGGCCGCTGGCCGACAACCCCGGTAGTGCCGGCCGCTGGCTGGCAACCTTGGCAACAACGAAACAGACAGGAGACAACTGATGGTGGACGCGGTGGTGGCGGTACAGTGGCTGGAACGGCTGCAGAACACACTGGAACCCTATCCCGGCGCCTACCTGGCGTTGATGATCTCGGCGCTGCTGATCGCCGCTGGCCTGGCCAACTGGGTGACCAAGCGCATCCTGCTGCGCGGGCTGCGGCGGCTGCTGAGCCGCCTTCCGGGCGCTGATACCGGCCGCGGCAGCCACCTGATGCGGGTGATCTCGCGCCTGTCGAACGTGGTGCCCAGCCAGGTGATCGCCTCGGGCATCCGCATCGTGCCGGACCTGCCGCCGGGCCTGGTCAGCTTCATCATCGGCGCCTGCCAGGCGTGGGCGATCCTGACCGTGGTGCTGGCCATCTCGCATGCGCTGGATGCGGCCAACGATCTGTACGAGCGCCGCCCCGAGGCACGCAACAAGCCGATCAAGGGCTACCTGCAGGTCGCCAAGATCGTCCTCTTCGTGATCGCCGGCCTGTCGATCGTCGCTACGCTGGCGGGCGTCGACCTGCGCTATCTGGTCACCGGCCTGGGCGCGGCCACGGCGGTGCTGATGCTGATCTTCCAGGACACCATCCTGTCGCTGGTGGCCAGCGTGCAGATCAGTGGCGATGGCCGCGTGCGCATCGGCGACTGGATCGAGATGCCCAGCCAGAACGCCGACGGCGACGTCATCGACATCGCGCTGCACACCATCACCGTGCAGAACTTCGACAAGACCATCACCACCATCCCCACCAAGAAGCTGGTGACCGAGTCGTTCAAGAACTGGCGCGGCATGCAGGAGGCCGGCGGGCGCCGGATCAAGCGCGCGCTGTACCTGGACCAGCACAGCGTCGGCTTCCTGGACGAGGGTGACCTGGCCTTCCTCGGCGAGTTCGCGCTGCTGCGCGACTACCTGCGCGACAAGGAACAGGAACTGGGGCAGTGGAACGGGCGCCTGCGCGAGCAGGGCGTGGCCGAGGTCAACAGCCGCCGCGTGACCAACCTGGGTACGTTCCGGGCCTATGTGGAGCGCTACCTGCGCAGCCATCCGGGTATCCATACCGACATGACCCTGCTGGTACGGCAGCTGCAGCCGACCACCGAGGGCCTGCCGCTGGAGCTCTACTGCTTCACCCGCAGCACTGCCTGGGCCGAGTATGAGGCGGTGCAGTCGGACATCTTCGACCACCTGCTGGCGATCCTGCCGGCCTTCGGCCTGCGGGTATTCCAGGCCTCCAGTGACGCCATGTTGATGGCCGGGCAGCGCCAGTTGGCCGGCTCGGAGTAAGCTGCGGTGCCCCCGGCGGGGCCATACGGACCCCGCTGGTGGCTGAAACTGAATGAAGAAACCTCTCGCCAAACGGCTCGGGATCGCTAGAATGCCGGGCTTGTAAACGTTTTCATCAAGGACTGCCGGTGGCCTCCGATCGCATCGAATCCCTCATTGCCCAGATGACCGTCGAGGAAAAGGTCGGCCAGCTGGGTGTCTTCGCGGACATGGTCCGCCCGTTCGCCCCGGACGTGAACCCGGAAGCCAACGTGCGCAATGCCGACCAGGTGCTGCAGCAGGTGCGCGAGGGCAAGGTCGGCTCGCTGTTCAATGGTGTGGGCGCCGAACTGGGCCGCCGCATCCAGCAGGTCGCCACCGAGGAGAGCCGCCTGGGCATCCCGGTGATCCTGGCGGCCGACGTCATCCACGGCATGCGCACCGTGTTCCCGATTCCGCTGGGCGAGGCCGCCAGCTTCGAGCCGGACCTGGCCGAGCGCACCGCGCGCGCCACTGCGATCGAAGCCACCGCCGCGGGCCTGCACTGGACCTATGCGCCGGCCGTGGACATCGCCCGCGACCAGCGCTGGGGCCGTGGCGCCGAAGGTGCCGGCGAGGATGTGGTGCTGGGCTGTGCGTTCGCCGCCGCCCGCGTGCGTGGCTTCCAGGGCAGCGACCTGCGTGCGGCCGATTCGCTGCTGGCCACGCCCAAGCACTTCGCCGCCTACGGCGCGGTGATGGCCGGCATGGAATACAACATGGTGGACATCTCGCCGCAGACCCTGCGCGACGTGCACCTGCCGCCGTTCAAGGCCGCCTTCGAGGCCGGCGCGATCACCGTGATGTCCTCGTTCAATGACATCAATGGCGTGCCGGCCAGTGCCAATGCCGAACTGCTGACCGACATCCTGCGCGGCGAATGGAAGTTCCCGGGCGTGGTGATCTCCGACTACACCGCCGACATGGAGCTGGTCGCGCACGGCTACGCCGCCGATGACCGCGATGCCACGGCCAAGGCGTTCACCGCCGGCCTGGACCTGAGCATGCAGAGCGGCTTCTATGCCGAGCACCTGCCCGGCCTGGTCGAGAGCGGCGAGGTGCCGATGGCGGTGCTGGATGAGGGCGTGCGCCGCATCCTGTGGCTGAAGGAGACCATCGGCCTGTTCGACGACCCGTACCGTTCGCTGGACCCGGCGCGCGAAGCGGATACCTCGCACATTGCCGCGCATGACGAACTGTCGCGCGATGCCGCGCGGCGTTCGATCGTGCTGCTGAACAACCGTGACAACGTGCTGCCGCTGCAGAAGACCGGGCAGAAGATCGCGCTGATCGGCCCGTTCGTGCAGGACCGCGAGAACATCGAAGGCTGCTGGACGCTGTTCGGCGACAAGCAGCGTTACGTGGACCTGGAAACCGGCGTGCGTGCCGCCATCGGCGACGAAGCGCTGCTGGAAATCGTGCCGGGCTGCGAACTGGAAGCCGCGATTCCGGGCGGCACGGAAGCCGCTGTGGCTGCCGCACTGCGTGCCGACGTGGTGGTGCTGGCGCTGGGCGAACCGCAGCGCTACAGCGGCGAAGCACAGTCGCGCGTGGAGATCACTCTGCCGCCGGCACAGCAGGCGCTGGCCGAGGCCGTGGCGATGACCGGCAAGCCGCTGGTGGTGCTGCTGCGCAATGGCCGCGCGCTGGCATTGCAGGGCGCAGTGCGCAATGCGCAGGCCGTGGCGGTGACCTGGTACCTGGGCACGCAGACCGGCCATGCCGTGGCCGATGTACTGTTCGGCGACTACAGCCCGTCCGGCCGCCTGCCGGTCAGCTTCCCGCAGGTGTCCGGCCAGCAGCCGTACTTCTACAACCACCCGCGCACCGGCCGTCCGGAACTGCCGACCATGTCGGAGTTCAAGGCGCGCTGGCGCGAGATTCCCAATGAACCGCTGTACCCGTTCGGCCATGGCATCGGCTACACCACCTTCGCCTACGGCGTGCCGCAGCTGAGCACGGCACAGCTCGGCTGGGACGACACCCTGACCATCACCACCGTGCTGACCAACACCGGCCGCGTGGCGGGCGAGGAAGTGGTGCAGCTGTACATCCATGATCGCGTGGCCAGCCGCGTGCGTCCGGTGCGTGAACTGAAGGACTTCCGCAAGGTGGCGCTGCAGCCGGGCGAGTCAGCCGAAGTGGTGTTCACCTTGACCCGCGAGCAACTGGCCTTCACCGGCCGCGACGGCGTGCTGCGTGCCGAGCCGGGCCAGTTCGACCTGTGGGTCTGTGCCTCGTCGGCCGCCGGCGAAGCGGTGCAGTTCGAGCTGCTGAAGGCCTGATCGAAAAAAAGGGGACGGAGGGGATTAAGTCGTTTGTGCCAAAACGACTTAATCCCCTCCGTCCCCTTTTTTTGTGGTCCTCACTGTGGCGGCGCTACCATCGGGCCTCCTGTTCCAATGGAGTGCGCGCATGCGCCGGATGGCCTACCTGATTCCCGCCCTGCTGCTGGCGGCCTGTTCGCAGCCGGCGCCGCCGGCCGAGCCTGCAGCGGATGCGCCGCCGCCGATGGAGGCCAGTGCTGCTTCGACGCCTGCGGCTGAACCGGCGGCGCCGGCTGCCGAAGCCGCCGCTGCACCTGCCGCACCGGCAGCCGAGGCGGCCGCCGAGGATGCGCGTGCGCGCATCGAGTCGCTGCTCGGCGATGCCGCGCAGTTCGAAAAGGTCTTCAATGCGTTCAAGGCCGCCGTGGTCGGCGGTGATCGCGCTGCGGTGGTCGAGGAAGTGCGATTCCCCTTGAACATCAGCGGCGGAAAGAAGATCTCCGGCCCCGGAGAGTTCCAGCGCAACTACGAGAAGATCATCACGCCGGAGGTGGTCAAGGCGGTGTCCGAGCAGGACTTCGGCAAGGTGTTCGTCAACCAGCAGGGCGTGATGATCGGCAGCGGCCAGGTGTGGTTGAGCGGCCAGTGCCTGGACCAGGCCTGCACGAAGACCGAGGTGAAGGTCATCACCATCCAATGAATGCAGACGCCCCGCGTGCGGGGCCGTTTGGCAAGGGTAGTGCCGGCCGCTGGCCGGCAACCGCAGGATGCCGGAAGGATCCAGGGTGCCGGCCAGCGGCCGGCACTACCTCAGGTCTTCGGCGTGAGCTTCAGCAGGCGCGCCTTGCTGCCGTCTTCCAGCAGCCACAGCGCGCCGTCCGGGCCCTGTTCCACTTCGCGGATGCGCTCGCCCATGTTGAAGCGCTCGGCTTCGCGCGCGCTGTCGCCATCGAAGGCCACGCGCACCAGCGAGGTGGACGACAGGCCACCGATGAAGCCGCTGCCCTTCCACTGCGGGAACAGGCTGCCGCTGTAGATCACGAAGCCGGCCGGCGAGATCACCGGCGTCCAGGTCACCTTCGGCGCGGCGAATTCCGGGCGCGTATCGTGGTCGGGAATCGGCCGGCCGTCGTAATGGTCACCGTTGGAAACGATCGGGTAGCCGTAGTTGGCGCCACGCACGATCAGGTTCAGCTCGTCGCCGCCGGCCGGGCCCATCTCGTGCGCCCACAGCTTGCCGTTGGCATCGAAGGCCATGCCGAGGATGTTGCGGTGGCCCAGCGACCAGACCTGTGCGGCCACCCCGCCCTGCGACGCGAACGGATTGTCGGCGGGCAGGCTGCCATCGTCGTTGAGGCGGATGATCTTGCCGAGGTTGCTGCCCATGTCCTGGGCCGGATCGAACTTCTGGCGCTCGCTGGAGCTGATCCACAGCTTGCCGTCCGGGCCGAAGGCGAGGCGATGCCCGTAGTGACCCTCACCGCTGACCTTGGGGTTCTGCCGCCAGATCACCTTCAGGTCCTTCAGCTGGCCACCGCCGTTGGCATCCAGTGCCAGCGTGGCCCGGGCTACGGCGGCACCGCGGGTATCCAGCGTGCCTTCCTCGGCATAGCTGACGTAAACGACATGATTCCGGGCGAAATCCGGGTGCAGGATGATGTCGCCGAAACCACCCTGGCCAGCATAGGCGACCTTCGGAACGCCGGTGATCTCGTGCTTCTGGCCGCTGGCCGGGTCCAGGTGCTGGAGCTTGCCGCGCTTTTCGGTGACCAGCAGGCTGCCGTCGGGCAGGAAGGTCATCGCCCAGGGCTGGTCGAAGCGGCTGACTTCGGTGGCGGTGAACGGGCGCTGGTCGGTGGCGGCAGAGGCCGCCGTGGCGGTCTGCGCACCGTTGGCGGCCGGATCGGCGGCATTGCAGGCGGAGGTGGCAAGGATCGGCACAAGGCCGAGGGCGAGCAGCAGGGGCGTGCGGGTCATGGGTATCTCCAGTGCGGGGATGCGGATGGCCGGGCTGTCCCTTGTATACCACCGGCACCGTGAGCGTCGTGGCCCGAAGGTCCTGCGCCCCCTGTGCGAGCGCGGCGGGATCGTCTAGGGTGGGCACGCCCGGGCAAAGCGTGCCCGCCTGCCTGCCAAGGACCTGCAATGAACACTGCCATGCCCCACAAGCCGTCCACCGCCTTCATCGCCGCCTCCTGGGTGGCCCTGCTGCTGGGGGCGGCGGCGTACCTGATCGGCCTGTTCAACGCCACGATGGCGCTCAACGAGAAGGGCTACTACCTGACCCTGCTGCTGTTCGGCCTGTTCGCGGCGGTGTCGCTGCAGAAGAGCGTGCGCGACCGCGTCGAAGGCATTCCGGTGAGTGGCCTGTACTATGCGCTGTGCTGGTTCGCGCTGCTGTCGGCGCTGATGCTGCTGCTGGTCGGCCTGTGGAATGCCACGCTGGCGCCGAGTGAGAAGGGCTTCTATGGCATGGCGTATGCGCTGTCGCTGTTCGGCGCGGTGGCGGTGCAGAAGAACACCCGCGACCTGATCGCCGCCGGTGGGGGCGAGAGCAAGCGCAGCGCGATCGTGCCGCCGCTGCCGGAACAGGAGTGATCGATCCGATGTAGAGCCGGGCCATGCTCGGCTCAGTCGAGCGTGGCTCGACGTTACAGCCGAGGTGCGAGAGCCGAGCGTAGGCTCGGCTCTACAGAAGCCTGGCGCTATCGTGCCAGCCGCGGATCCGCCAGCTGTGCCTCCTCCCAGCCACGACGCACCGCATTGCGTGCCTGCGCCCAGTCCAGGCGGCTGCGGCCGCGTTCGTTGGCCCAGCGTGATTCGAGCTCGGCCTCGACCTGTTCATAGGCGCGGATCATGTCCTGTGCACGCGCGGCGTGGCCGATGCGATAGGCCGGCTCGTAGTCCTCCAAGAACAGCTGGTCGTCGTAGTACGGCTCGGCCGTGTAGCGTTCGCGCCAGTAGTTGCTGATCGCGTCGCGCGGCGTGCTGTCGTCCGGTACGCGGCCGGGGATCTGGTACTCGGTCATGGAAGGCTCCGTTGTGGACGTAGCCCGATCGTGCCTGTGTGGCGGTTAACGGCCCGGTCCGGCAGCGTGATCACCAGATCAATCCGCCGGGCATGGCCCGGCGCTATCGGTCATCCGGCATCGGTATCTTTTCGCGGCAGCGTGTAGATCACCGCGCCGATGGCGAACGCCACCAGCGCAGCAGCGATGTTCTGCCAGCTGGCACTGGCGAACAGCGCCAGGCACAGCAGCAGCGCCAGCACCGGAATCAACGGCCCGCCGGGCAGCTTCAAGGCGCCCGGGCGGTCGGCGTAGCGCTTGGCCAGTACCAGGACTGCTGCGGCAGTGCCGATGTAGGCGAACAGGCGCGTCGTCATCGACAGCAGGGCCAGCTGCACGAACGAACCGGACAGGGCCAGGCCGAGCGCGATCAGGCCCTGGCAGAGGATCGACGCGGCCGGGGTGTGGAAGCGTGGATGCACCTGGGCCAGGATCTTCGGGCCGTAGCCATCGCGGGCCAGTGCGAACAGGAAGCGTGGGCCCATCATCATCGTGTTGCTGTTGGTACCGAGGATGGAGATGGTGGCACCGACGGTCAGGATCAGCGCCAGTGCTTCGCCACCGAAACCGGCGGCGGCATCGGCCAGCGGGGTGGCCGAACTGGACAGGCCGGCCAGCGTTCCCTGCGCCACCACCTGCACCGCGCCGTAGATGACGGTGACGGTGATGATCATGGTGATCAGGGCGAACGGAATATCGCGGCGCGGATTGCGGTACTCGCCGGCGGCGGCCGGGATGTTCTCGAAGCCCGCGTAGGCGTAAAGCAGCAGCAAGGCGGCTTCGCCCATGCGCTGCAGGTCATGCGGGTCCGGGCGTTGGCCGGAGAAGGCCAGCTGTGGGTCGATGTGGAACGCACCGATGGCCACGAACAGCAGCAGCGGCAGCATCTTGCCGATCACCAGTACCACGCCGGTGCGCGCGGCCGAGCGCACGCCGATGATGTTGATGCCGGTGAGGAAGCCCAGCGATACCACGATCACCGCGATGCGGCCCAGGCCGGCATCGGCCCACGGCCAGAAACGCGCAACCGCGTCGGCCAGCGCGTTGCTGAGCGCAGCGGCCGAGCTGATGCGGGTCAGCCAGATCATCCAGCCGATCTCGAAACCGGCGAAGCGCCCGAACGCCTCGCGTGCATACAGGTAGCTGCCGCCGGGTTCATCGAAGTAGCTGGCGGCCTGCGCGTAACACAGCACCAGCAGCGCGACGACGATGCCAGCGGCGACCACGCCCCACAGGCTGAAGGGGCCGAGCAGGGCGACGGTGGCGGCCGGCAGCAGGTAGATGCCGCTGCCGATCACATCGTTGATCGACAGGCCGACGATCTGCCAGCGGCTGACCGCGCGTTGCAGCTGCGGTTCGTCCTGCGTGCTCAACGGACGTCTCCGGCCAGCGCGGGCAGTTGCCACTGCGCCTGCAGGCGCTTGTACTCCGCGCGCGGCAGGAGCACGAAACGCGGCGCGTCCTGCGGCCGCAGCCAGTCCAGCAGTGCCTGCATGCGTTCCTGCGGCATGGCCGTACAGCCGGCGGTGGCCTCGCCGGGCTGGCGCCACAGATGGGCGAAGATGCAGCTGCCCTTGCCGGGCTGGTTGTCCGGGTTGTGGGCGATGACGAAGCCTTCCCGGTAGCGCACGTCGCCCTTGTTGTGCAGGTCCAGCCGCATCGGCTCGGTGGAGCCCTTGACCGCTGCATTGCCGACCTTCTTTTCATCGACGATGCGGTTGTAGAACGGCGAACCGGGCACGTCCATGCAGTAGCTGCTGTCCAGCATCGGCTGGTAGGGCATGGCAGTGCCGCGGCGGGTGACGGCATAGCCGAACGCACTGCCGAGCGCGAATATGCCGGCCGGGCTGCGGCCATCGCCTTCCTGCTTCTGCGGGCCATCGGCCTGCGCCGGATGCAGGCCCAGGCCCCAGGCGCTGCCGGTGCGGCCAAGCGCCACCGGGAACGCCTGGCCATGCGGGTGCCAGCCCTGGCCGTCGCGCACGTAGGCCTGCAGTTGCCCCTGGGTGCTGTCCCAGCCTTCGCTGGTGACCACGATCAGCTGGCGCGCGCCATCCAGCGGCGCCGCGTGAACGGACACCGCCGTAGCAAGCAGCAGTGCAGCGGTAGCGAGGCGGACCAGCGATCTCATCAACAGGTGCTCCGATCAGGAATCCAGCAGGTGGTCGATCCGCTCCAGGTTCACCGCAAGCTGCTGCTGGCGATCCGGATTGGTGTGGCAGAGCAGCACGAACAGGAAATCGAGCAGGGCGTGCATGGCGCTACGGTACAGCAGCTGCGCGACCTGTGGCGTGCGGTCGTGCGCGCAGACCGCCAGTGCCGCATCCGCATGCGCGCGCAGCGGGTTGGCGGTGTGGCGGGTGATGGAAATCACCTTGCCACCCATGTCCTGGAACTGCCGCGACAACTGTGAAAGCTGGGGCAGGTTGCCGAACTCGGAGAACATCAGCAGCGCATCGCCGGGGCGTGCGGCCGAGAGGTTGGCCAGCATCAGGATCGGATCGGTATGCGGCACCACCAGCAGTCCGAGCAGCGACAGCCGCATGGCGAACTCGCGGGCGAACAGGCCGTCGTCACCCAGGCCGTAGACGAACAGCTTTGGTGCGCCGTCGAGCAGCTGCACGATGCGCTCGATCTCCCCGCGTGGATTGGCCTGGCGTGTTTCCTCCTCGGCCTGGGCCTTGCTGCGGCGCAGGGCCTCGCCCAGGCGCTGGTAGTCATCGCCGCTGTCGGGTTCGTCGGGCGCCTGCTGCGGATCGGCACCGGCGCGGGCCACGTCCTGGCCGATGGAGTACTTCAGATCCGGGTAGCCCTTGAAGCCAAGCTTCTGGCTGAACTTCACCACGCTGGACTGGCTGATGCCGAGCGCGCTGGCCAGCTGCTGGGAGGAGTAGTCGCGCAGCAGGTGGGCGTTGTCGAGGATGAAGTCGGCGATGCGGCGCTCGATGGCCGACATCTGCCCACGCTCGGTGCGGATCTTCAGCAGGGGCGGCATGCGGGGTGTCCGGGCATGTGTAGGCGCGTTGCGGTTGGCAGCTTAGAGCGTGTCATGGAATGGGTCGGATGGGTTCCAGCCGCGAAGAGATTACGGAGTGCAGTTGTTGCCTTTGACGTTGAGTCCGCCTTCAAGCGAGCCGAGCACCGCAGGTCCGGCGAGGGCGAAGAGGCGCGGGTGTCTGAGCGCAGCGAGTTCCCGCGCCGTCCCTCGACGGGCCGAGGAGCGCAGGGAACCGGTGCGTAGCACCGGCTCGCGGCCGGCGGAGCGTTTCTTTTGGTTACTTTTCTTTTCGCGAAAAGAAAAGTAACGCGCGACCCAACGTCAGTGGCACGCAACGTCAGCCGCAAGGCAGAAATCAACCCAGCATCTCCAGCCCGCGCACTTCGGTGATGCCCAGCCCCGGCACGTCGCTGATGCTGATCTCCGATTCGTTGAAATGCACGCCGCCGCTGACCGGATCGAACTGGCCCAGCGAGGGGCCGTCCAGATCGACCTTGGTGATCACATCGCTCTTGGCCACGGCCAGGTGCACGGCGGCGGCCACGCTGATGCTCGATTCGATCATGCAGCCGATCATGCACGGCACGCCGTAGATGCCGGCAATGTCGGCGATGCGGATCGCGTTGGACAGGCCGCCGGTCTTCATCAGCTTGATGTTGATGATGTCGGCCGCGCGCTGCTGGATCAGGTCCATCACCTGGCTCGGGCTGAACACGCTCTCGTCGGCCATCACCGGCGTGTTGACGCGGTCGGTGACGTACTTCAGGCCGCTGATGTCGGCCGCTTTCACCGGCTGCTCCAGCAGTTCAAGCACCACGCCGGCGTCTTCCAGGGTACGCATCGCATGCACTGCCTGCTTGGCGGTCCAGCCCTGGTTGGCGTCCAGGCGCAGCAGGGCGCGGCCTTCCACGGCGGCATGGATCGCCTTGACCCGTTCGATGTCCAGGCCGATGTCCTTGCCGACCTTGATCTTCAACGACTCGAAGCCGCGTTCGATCGCCGACAGCGAGTCGGCCACCATCTTGTCGATGTAGTCCACGCTGATGGTGATGTCGGTGGTGATCACCGGGTCGCCACCACCGAGCATCTGGTACAGCGGGGCGCCGTGCAGCTGCGCCCACAGGTCGTACAGCGCGATCTCCACCGCCGCCTTGGCGCTGGTGTTGCGCTCCATCGCGGTCTGCACCAGCGTGCACAGGTGGTTGAGGTTGACCACGTCCTGGCCGATCAGGCGCGGGGCGATGAAGTGGCGGATCGCTTCGATGA
The DNA here is from genome assembly GCF_052446685.1 of Stenotrophomonas sp. LC732. Lineage (NCBI taxonomy): Bacteria > Pseudomonadati > Pseudomonadota > Gammaproteobacteria > Lysobacterales > Lysobacteraceae > Stenotrophomonas > Stenotrophomonas sp. LC732. Next base: position 150,090 of record NZ_CP199214.1, read on the forward strand.
TCGAGCCGTGCGTATCGCCGGTGATCACGGCGGTGGCCGGGGCTTCACCATAGCCGGTGTTGCCGGTGTCGGTGCGGATCAGCACGACCACGTCTTCCACGGTTTCCACCGTGCGCAGGGCGGTCTTGAACGGTGTCTTCAACGGCACGCGCAGCATGCCCAGTTCGATGGCGGTGATCTTCATTCAGGAGTCTTGGCCCGCAGGCGCTGGATGTTAGTGATGCGGTCGATGTAGCGGACGGTATCGCTGGCCATCATCGGCTCCAGCGGCGTGACCGAAACACCATTGAGATGGGCCTGCACGCGCGTGCCGTCGGCACCGAACCAGCTGCCGCCCGCCGTATCGTGGATCACCCACGTACGGCCGTCGACGTGGCCGATGGCCATCATCACGTGGCCGGGGATGTAGACCAGATCGCCGACCTTCAGGTCGGTGACGGCACGGTCGCGCAGTGCCTTGCCGTCCTTGCCGGTGAACGGCAGGCGATCCAGCGCCGGGCTGACCGCCTGTGCACTGGTATTGCGTGGCAGCAGCACGCCGAAGCTGCGGTAGATCTCGGAGACGAAACCGCTGCAGTCGCGGGTGTCGTAGTCGTGGCCCCAACCGTAGCGCTCGCCGAGGAACTTGAAGGCCTGCTGCAGCAACAGGCGCGGGGTCAGGGCCAGGTAGTCGGCGGCGGTGTCCTGCGAGCGCGGCAGCAGGGCCGGTACCAGTTTCAGGCGACCATCTGTCTCGCGTACCGGCAGCTGCACCACCCACGATGCGTGCGCCTGCTGGCCGTTCACCGGTTCTGACGCGGGCCAGTCGGCCAGCACCGGCAGGCGCACGCCCATGTCCAGCTGCAGGCGCGAGACACGCGGTTCTTCCGGGGTGTAGGCGGTCTGCGCGGTGGCACCGGTGATGATCCGGTAGGGCCCCTTCGCGCCGTAGCCGAGCACCGTGGCCTTGTCGCCGCTGGCGATGGCGTCGGCTTCGATCCACGCGCTGTAGCGCTCGCTGTGCACGAACAGCCAGCGTCCGTCGGCACTGCGGTGGACCGCGGCGACCTTGTCGCCGGGGAACAGTGCCGATTCCTGGAAGCGGTCGATGTCGGTGTCACCGACGGTGCTGAAGACGCGCTCGCGGGTGGGGAAGGTGCGCAGTGCGGCACGCTTCACCACCAGCCCGTAGGCCGGTGCCACCTGGGCGGGAATCGCATCAAGGCCGAGGTTGGCTTCGATCGCGCTGCGCAGGGCCGGCGCGATGGGCGTGCCCTTGTCGCTGTAGAGGGTGCGCGTGGGCCAGCTCGACAGCGCGGTGATGCTGGCACGCACCGTCGCCGCATCAAGCTGGGCTGGCAGCGCCGCGATGTCGCGGATATGGCTGTCCTGCGCCCGCATCCGTGCGTTCTGCGCCTCGATCTGCGCGCGATCCAGGATCGGCGCATCGGCGTTGTCCAGACGCGCCGCCCAGTACTGCGGCGTCAGGTAGGCCTCGTGCAGGCCGATCACATAGGGCAGCGGTGCGCCGGGATCGGGCGCCGGGGCGGCCTGTGCAAAGGCCGGTGCGGCCAGCAGGCACAGGGCCAGGGTCAAGCGGCGCGGCCAATGCCGGTGCCGTTCGCGGGAAGCCAGGCTCATGCGGTGCACACCCTCCTCGAATGCCTTGTGGAATATTTATTCCTTTCGGCATCGAAAGCAAGAATAAATTATTGACCGGCATCCCGGCCCGTGTTACACAGCCGTTACCACCCGCGCTGGGGAAGTGTCGCTGTGGATCCTGCCATTCGCAAACCGCGTCTGCCTGCTGCTGCCGGCCTGTGTGCCGCGCTGCTGCTGTGGGTGTCGGTCACGCAGGCGGCAGACGGGCGCAGCAGCCAGCAGCGTGCGCGCCAGGCGCAGGTGATCGACCTGATCGACGGCGGCCGCTTCAGCGACGCCGATGCGTTGCTGGCGACAGGGAGCGATGCTGCCGAAGGCGCGTTCCAGCGTGAGCGCATGCGCCGCATCCGCCTGGATCTTTCCCTCGACGAAACCGCCGCCAAGTCTGCCGTGCGCCGCTGGATTCCCGACCTGACCGACGAGGAATTCGCGCGCTGGGACCAGCTTGGCCTGATCGAGCATCTCGATATCGATGGCGAGCGTTGGTACTTCAAGCGCGCACCGTCGAACCTGTTCCTGCTCAGCGACGAGGCACGCGCACGCCGCCGTGCGGATGCACCGATGCCGCCTCCAGGGCCCAACGAAGTGCTCAACGCGCACCACACGCGCGTGGTCGCCGCGGCCGAACAGAGTGGCCGGGCGTCGGTGCTGCCGCAGCGTATCGAATTCACCCAATCGCTCACGGTGAAGGCCGATGCCGTGCCGGCCGGCGAAACCGTGCGTGCCTGGATTCCGTACCCACGCGAGATCCCCGGCCAGCAGGAGCAGGTGCAGTGGCTGGGCAGCAGCCCAGGCAAGGCGCGGGTGGCACCGGCCAGCACCTTGCAACGCACGGCCTATCTGGAGGCCAAAGCGGTGGCCGGGCAGCCGACCCGCTTCGAGATCCGCTACGCGGTCACGATCTTCGCCCGGCACACCGCGATCGACCCGGCCGTGGTGCAACCGACCCCGGCCGATACGGCGTTGAAGCCGTATCTGGCCGAGCAGCTGCCGCATGTGCGCTTCACCCCTGCGTTGAAGCTGTTCTCCGACCAGGTGCTGCAGGGCGAGACGCGCCCATATGAAGTGGTGCGCAAGCTGTTTGCTGCGGTCGACCGTATTCCCTGGGCCGGTGCGCGCGAATATTCCACGCTCAGCAACATCAGCGATTACGCGCTGCGTTCCGGCCATTCCGATTGCGGGCAGCAGACCCTGCTGCTGATCGCGCTGCTGCGCCTGAATGGCATTCCCGCGCGCTGGCAGTCGGGCATGGTGTTCTCCGACGATGGCAGTGGCTACAACAACCTGCATGACTGGGGACAGGTCTACCTGGCGCCGTATGGCTGGCTGCCGATGGACGTGACCACCGGCGCACTGGCCAGCGATGTGCCGGCCCTGCGCAACTTCTACCTGGGTGGCCTCGATGGCTACCGCATCGCCTTCAACGATGATTTCGGCCAGCCCCTCGTGCCGGCCAAGCAGCACTTCCGCTCGGAAACGGTCGACTCGCAGCGCGGCGAGGCCGAGTGGGCAGGCGGCAACCTGTACTTCGACCAATGGAGCTACGACTTCCAGTGGCGGGTACTGCCAGCCAGGCAACGCTAGCGCGACACATCGCATTCCACACCATTCAATTCTTGCAGGAGAGAGCAGGGGATGAAGGCTTACAGCATCAAGCGGGCGGCGTTGTGCGTCGCTCTCGGGGCGTGTCTGGGCGTGATCGCGCCCAGCGCATTCGCACAGGATGGTTCAGTGGTCGGCCGGCTGGTCAGCGATGCCGGCCAGGTACCGGCCGGTGCCACGGTGACCGTACGCAACCCGGCAACGGGCTTCGTGCGCTCCGTGCAGGCCGAAGCCAACGGCAGCTACCGCATTCCGCTGCTGCCGGTCGGCACCTATGACATGGAGGTGAGCCTGCCGGGTGGAGGCGCCAGCCGTGTCGGCCAGGTGACGGTCAGTCTCGGCAGCGCGACCACGGTGAACGTGCCGCTGGGTGCGGTCAGTACCTTGGGCACGGTCGAAGTGCGGGCGCCGCAGGTGGTGTCGATGGTGGATGTGAAGTCCACCGAGTCGGCCACCAACATCACCCGCGAGGAACTGTCGCGCCTGCCAGTGGACCGTGACATCACCGCGGTGGCGCTGCTCGCGCCGGGCGCGGTGAAGGGCAAGGGGTCGCTGGGCGGGCAGGGCATTTCCTTCGGCGGTTCGTCGGTGGCCGAGAACACCGTCTACATCAATGGCCTGAACGTCACCGACTTCTACAACCGGGTCGGCTTCTCGTCGGTGCCGTTCTCGTTCTACCAGGAATTCCAGGTCAAGACGGGCGGCTACTCGGTGGAGTTCGGGCGCAGCACCGGCGGCGTCATCAATGCGGTGACCCGCTCGGGCAGCAACGATTTCAAGGCCGGTGCCGAGCTGGTGTTCGAGCCGCGCGCGTGGCAGTCGCAGGCACGCGACCGCTACGACGGCAGCGGCAGCCGCTACATCACCGCCAGCCGCGACGACTACAGCCGCAGCGCGCTGAATGTGTTCGCTTCCGGTGCGCTGGTGCAGGACCGCCTGTTCTTCTTCGGCATGTACGAGGCGCGCGACTACCGTCCCGCCTCGACCAATGATGCCGGCACGCGCCTGAGCCAGGGCAAGGCCGATGATCCGTTCTGGGGCGGCAAGATCGATTGGCAGATCACCGACAACCAGATGCTGTCGCTGTTCGGCTTCTCGGACAAGAGCAAGACCCTCACCGACGTCTACGCTTACGACTACGCCACGGGGCAGACCGTGGGCGAGCGCAGCAACCAGATCTACAACACGGTGGGTGGCAAGAACTGGTCCGGTACCTACAGCTGGCAGGTCAACAACGACCTGACCATGAAGCTGATGTACGGCGAGAACAAGCGCAACCGTGTGCAGAGCTCGTTGATGGACCAGAACTGCAACCGCGTGTTCGACAACCGCACGGCCGGCCAGGGCGTGCCGCCGTCACTGCAGGGCGACCGCAGCTGCACCAGCAGCTCGCAGCTGGAGTCGGCGCTGGACACGCGCAAGGCCGCGCGCGCGGACTTCGAATGGACGTTGGGCAACCACCTGCTGCGGTTCGGCCTGGATCGGGAAGAGAACACCTCCGATTACAGCCGCGCCTATCCGGGCCCGGGCGGCTTCCGCTACGACATCTACTACCGCACTCCCGGCAGCTCGCTGAACGGTGGCGTGGTGCCGGCCAGCGGCGTGGTCGTGCGCACCCGTCGCTATGAAGTGGACGGGGCCTTCGAGACGATCAACTCGGCCTACTACCTGGAAGACAACTGGCAGGTGACGCCGAATCTGCTGCTGAACATGGGCCTGCGCCTGGAAGCCTTCGACAACAAGGGCGGCGACGGCAGCAGCTACATCAAGATCGACGACATGCTGGCCCCGCGCCTGGGCTTCTCCTGGGACGTGCGCGGCGATGGCACGACCAAGGTGTTCGGCAACCTGGGCCGATACTTCCTGCCGGTGGCCAACGTCATCAACATCAAGCAGGCCGGTGGATTCCTCGACGAGCGCACCTGGTACGAGTTCCTCGGCTACACCGGCGCAGCCAACAACATCCCCAACCTGGGCGCGCAGATCGGCCCAGTGGACAACTCGCAGGGCGACGGCAGCGTGCCGGACCTGCGCGCGGAAGTGAACCGGGACATGGACCCGGTCTACCAGGATGAAGCGATCCTGGGCTTCCAGCAGATGATCAACGAGGCCTGGTCGGTGGGCGCCAGCGTGACCTACCGGCGCCTGCACAATGCCATCGATGACATGAACATCACCGCGACCGGGCAGTGTGGTGCCATCGACGGCGTGTGGATCATGGGCAACCCGGGGCGCACCAACACCGTGTGGGGTGACACCGACTGCGACGGCCGCAACGATGGCTGGATCAGCATCGACACCTCGAAGGAAGGTTGGGCGCTGTATGACGACAACGGCAATTATGTCGGCCAGCGCGGCTGGGTGAAGCCCAAGCGTGACTACAAGGCGCTGGAACTGCAGGTCGACCGCGCCTGGGACGGCAAGTGGGGCTTCAATGCGTCCTACACGCTGGCCTATGGCCGCGGCAATGCCGAGGGTCCGGTCAACTCCGATACCGACTTCGCCGATGCCGGTCGCACCGAGAACTTCGACAATCCGTGGGTGAACTACGGGGGCTATGGCTACCTGGCCAATGATCGCCGCCACCAGTTCAAGTTCCGTGGCAGCTACGCGCTGACCGAGAACCTCAGTGTGGCGGCTACGCTGGGCGTGCAGTCGGGCAGCCCGATTACCCGCTTCGGCGCCGGCAATCCGTTCGACGACACCGACTTCCACAGCTACTACGTGTGCGTGTCCAACTGCCAGGCGACGGTTCCGTCCCAGCGCGTGTTCGTGCATTCGCCACGCGGTGGCGATGGCCGCACGCCCTGGACCTATGACCTGGACGTGAGCGTCTCGTACAAGGTGCCGATTCCCACCGATCTGCGCCTGAAGCTGGCGGTGTACAACGTGCTCAACCAGCAGCGCGTGGTGACCGTGGACCAGGACTACGAGCCGCAGGACAGCATCGGCACGCCGAACCCGCTGTACCGCTACGGCACCGGCTTCCAGTCACCGCGCTATGCGCAGTTGACCGTGACATGGGCCTACTGAAGCCCGCACGGCAGGCTCGAAACTGTGTCTGCGCGGCGGCGCTGGCGGTGTTCCCGGTTGCGGTGGCACAGACCACCGCGACCGCCTCCCTCGATGCCGATGTCGCTGCCGTCGTCCAGCTCGAGCACCTGCCCGGGCTGGCGATGGCGGTGGTCGACAACGGGCAGGTGGTCTATCGCCACGCCGAGGGCGCGCGTGGCGATGGCGGCCGCATCGACGAGGACACGTTGTTCAAGATCGCCTCCAACAGCAAGGCGATGACTGCTGCACTGCTGGCGCGGCTGGTGCAGCAGGGCAGGCTGCGCTGGGATGATCCGGTACAGCGGCATCTGCCGGGCTTCAGCATGCACGATGCGTGGGTGGGCCAGCAGATGCAGGTGCGCGACCTGCTGATCCACAACAGCGGCCTGGGCCTGGGCGCCGGGGACCTGATGCTGTGGCCGGAACCGAACGCGTTCACCCGTGCCGACATCATCGCCGGATTGGCGCATCTCAAGCCGGTCAGCAGCTTCCGCAGTCACTACGCCTACGACAACCTGATGTATGTGGTGGCCGGCGAAGTGGCGGCGGCAGCGGGTGGCAAGCCGTATGACCAGCTGATGCGCGAGCAGGTGTTCGAACCACTGGGCATGACGCGCTGCCAGGTGGGGGCGTGGTCGGTGAAAGGCGTGGGCAACGTAGCGCAGCCGCATGCCTGGCGTGGCGAACGCAATGAAGTGGTGAACGCCGATGGTGGAACCAGCCCGGACCTGCCGTCGATGGCGGCCGGCGGCATCCGTTGTTCGTTGCGCGACATGACGCGCTGGATGCAGGTGCTGCTCGATCCCACCCTGGCGCCCGGCTGGCTGGACACGGAGCAGCGCCGCACGCTGTGGACCCTGCACATGCCGATGCCGCTGGGCGAGCGCCAGCGGCGCTGGGACAATGCGCATTTCTACGGCTACGGCTATGGCTGGCGCGTGTCTGACATGGACGGCCAGTGGAAGGTGGCGCACACCGGCACGTTGTCGGGCATGTACTCGTCGCTGGCGCTGCTGCCTGATCGCCGGGTGGGCGTGGTGATGCTGATCAACGGCGAAGGCGAGGACGCACGCACGGCCCTGATGCAGGCCGCGCTGAAGCGCTTCACCGCAGCGGACGATGCGCGCCCGGCAATGGACTACCTGGCCGAACTGAAGGCTGACCAGGCAACGCGGGCCGCGACCGGCCATTCGCGGCGATCCTCCGCGGCGGCGCAGGAGACGAGCCGTACGGATCTGTCCCGCTGGCAGGGCCGCTACCGCGATCCGTGGCTGGGCGCGGCCTCGCTTTGCCCGGGCAAGGACGGCCTGCGTTTCAGCGTGGACAAGTCGCCCAGGCTGCAGGCCACGGTGCTGCAGCTGCAGGGGCGCTGGCTGCTGCGCTGGGATACGCTGGGCGACGAGGCGCAGGCGTGGTTGCAGCCGGGCGAAGGCCCGGCACCGACGCTGGACCTGCGCGCCATCGACCCGGACATCGACTTCAGCTATGACTTCCAGGATCTGCACTTCACTCGTGCTGGCGACTGCGCTGGCGGCGACCACCCGCGCCGCTGAGCCACCGCGCGTTTCACCGGCAACCGACGCGGCCAGCGCCGGACTGGTGGAGATCCGCACGTTGTCGCCGCGCATCGACCTGGATATCCGCTACGCCGGTGCCAACAACTTCACCGGCGCGCGCGTGCCCGGCTACGAGGCGCCATCGTGTTATCTGCTGGCGCCGGTGGCGAAGGCGCTGGCACAGGTGGAACAGGACCTGCGCGGCGATGGCTTCGGCCTGCGGCTCTACGACTGCTACCGGCCGGTGCGTTCGGTGCAGGCGTTCATGGCCTGGGTGAACGATCCGCGCGAGCGCTCGCGCAAGGCACAGCAGTACCCGGACCTGGACAAACCACGGTTGCTGGCCGACGGCTACATCGCCGAGCGCTCCGGCCATAGCCGCGGTGCCACGGTTGATCTGGGCCTGCTGGATTGCCGCAGCGGTGCATGCACGCCGCTGGACATGGCCACCGACTTCGATTTCTTCGGTCCACGCGCGCATACGCAGGCAAGTGGATTGAGCGATGCGCAACAGGCCAATCGCCAGCAGCTGGTGCGCGCGATGGCGCGGCGGGGCTTCGTCAACTATCCGCAGGAGTGGTGGCACTACACCCTGCAGCCCGAACCGGATCCCGGCACCGCGTACGACGTCCCGGTACGGTAGGGGCATCGGCAGGGCTGCGCCCCGCCTCTGACAGTTTCCCGCGTGGTCCGTTGTAGAGCCGAGCCCATGCTCGGCTGCTCCTTGTTCAATCGTCGAGATATTCGATTTGGATGGAGATTCATCCACGCATGGCGTGGATCCACTGTGGCTGCCGATTGGGTCCGGCGCAGATCCCTTACACTGGCCGCCTCTTCATCCCTGCCCACCCGATGAACCTTCCCCTGCACTTCGGCCTGCTCGGCACCCTGGAAGCCGGCGCCATCGCCCTGCTGGTCGGGCTGCTGGTGTACTTCGTGTGGTCGCGGCTGTGCCGGCTGCTGCACTGGTCGGTGGGACATGCGATCGGCTGGTCCTGCGTCATCTCGGTGGTGGCCTCCGCTGGCATCGATGCGTGGAAGCTGTTCTACATGGGCATCGTGCGACTGGAGTCGCCGCTGTACGCGCGCCTGTTCCTGGCCACCATCCACGATCCGAACGAGCTCGGCAGCCGTGTCGTGCTGGAAATCGCCGGCGCGCTCGCCGGTGTCGCCTTGGGATGGGTGTTGTTCAGTTCGCGGTCATTGGAAAAAACCGTCGACTGACGCAGGTTTTTCGTTGCCTGCCGGTTAAATGCAGAGGCGCTGAATGCGCATCTTATGAGCTGCTCACTCCTCGCTAACCAGCGCGCTAAAGCATGCGTGGATGCGAGTGGTTAATCGTGCGTGTGGAGGCCGGTCGCGGCCCCAAATCGATTCAGAAACGCGGTGGCAGGGTAGGTGCCGTGCGGAAACAACAGGCCGCGCAACACCACCCAATATGCAGGAGACACCCCTGATGACTATTCGCAACCGCAAGCCCCTGATCGCCCTGATCGTCGCCGCCGGCAGCGTGCTGGCCATTCCGGCGATGGCCCAGTCGGCCAAGCAGCAGGCCGCACATGCGCAGAATGAAGCGGCGCAGGCCCAGCAGGCGGCAGCACAGGCCGGGCAGGCGGCTGACCAGGCGACCGATGCGGCCGCAGCGGCCTCGGCGCAGGCCAACGGTGGTGGCCAGACCTGGGCCAGCATCGATACCGATGGCAACGGCACCATCAGCAAGACCGAGGCGCAGGTGAACGCCGGCCTGGCCCAGGTGTTCGACCAGGCCGATACCAACAAGGACGGCGAGCTGAGCGCCGACGAGTACAAGGCCTACGTGGCCGCGCAGCAGGCCGGTGCGGGTGCCGGCGCGGCGCAGGGCCGCTGATCCAGACCTGATTCGGGAAGACCGGTGCATGGGGACCCGGGCGGCTGCGGCCGCCCGGGTATTTCTCGTCATCGCCACCCCTGTATCCTTGGCCGATGAACACGTCCACGCCTGCGCCGCCGCGCGCCATCGGCCTGGTCGGTTTTGACGGTGACGACACGCTGTGGAAGAGCGAGGACTACTACCGCAAGGCCGAGCAGGATTACCTTGACCTGCTGTCGCGCTATGTCGACGTGCACGACACCCAGACCGCGCGCCACCTGCTGGAAGTTCAGCAGCGCCACCTGGGCACCTTCGGCTACGGCGTGAAGAGCATGACCCTGTCGATGATCGAAGCGGCCATCGACATCACCGGCCAGCGCATCGAGGCCAAGGACATCCAGCGCATTCTGGATATCGGCCACGATACCCTGCGCCACCCGGTGGAACTGATCGACGGTGTGCGCGAAGCGGTGGCGGCCATCGCCGAGCACTACCCGGTGGTGCTGATCACCAAGGGCGATCTGTTCCACCAAGAAGCGAAGATCAAGGTCGCCAACCTGGCCGAGCTGTTCCCGCGCATCGAGATCGTTTCCGAGAAGGACCCGGAGACCTACGCCCGCGTGCTGGCCGAATTCGACCTGCCGATGCAGCGCTTCGTGATGGTCGGCAACTCGCTGCGCTCGGACATCGAGCCGGTGGTGACCCTGGGTGGCTGGGGCGTGCATACCCCGTACGCGGTGACCTGGGCCCACGAGACCCAGCACGGCGTGGCCGACGACGAACCGCGCATGGTCACCGCCGATACCGCCCACGACTGGCCGGCCGCACTGGCGGCGATCGAGGCCAAGGCCGCTGCGGCGGCCTGACAGGGCCCGGCAGCTGCGGCAGAATCGGGGCATGAACGTCCGACTGCGCGCGCTGTTGTTGTCCCTGCTGCTGGTGCCGGCCACCGTGCCGGCCCAGCAGACCGCCGAGCGTTCGGCGGCGTACACCGTGGAAACCGGTGACCGCTGGATCGATGCCCAGTTGCAGGACATCAACCATTACGCCGAACGCTACCCCGATGCCTTCCTCGATGAAGTGTCGCGCTACGCCGATGTCCCCCGCGGCTACATCAATGCGCTGTTCACCACCCATGGCTGGCAGGCCGGGGATATCTATTTCGCCTGCTTCTGGGCCAAGGCCAGCGGCCAGACCTGCCGCGACAGCGTGCGCGCCTTCAGCCAGGACCCGGAGGGCGGCTGGGAAGCGGTGGTGAAGCGCATGCCGGCCAAGCCGGACAACCTGCATTACCGCGCTGTGCGGCATGCCATCGTGGCCAGCTACCAGCACTGGGACCGGCCGATCACCCTGGATGCCACCCTGAAGCGCCAGTTGAAGCGGTAGTGCCGGCCGTTGGCCGGCAACTGCACCCTTACAGGCATCAGGAGGTTGCCGGCCAGCGGCCGGCACTATCCGGCCATGTTGCTCTGCGTATCGCCGCCGCCGCGCGCTCCGGCGACAATACGGGTCCGAGCTGTTCCCCGTTCCCGTAATCGAGTGACTGATGAGCGCCTCTTTCGTTTCGCCTGATGTGATCCGCCGCCTGTTCGCGCAGGCCATGTCCCGCATGTACCGCACCGAAGTGCCGCTGTACGGCACGCTGGTGGAACTGGTGGAGCGGATCAACGCGCAGGTGCTTGCCCAGGACCCGGCACTGGCCGCGCAGCTGCAGCGCAACGACGAGCGTGCGCGCCTGGACGAAGAGCGCCATGGCGCGATCCGCGTCGGCACCGCGCAGGAGCTGGCGACGCTGCGCCGCCTGTTCGCGGTGATGGGCATGTACCCGGTCGGCTACTACGACCTGTCGGTAGCCGGCGTGCCGGTGCACTCCACCGCGTTCCGCCCGCTGACCGGCGCCGCGCTGGCGCAGAATCCGTTCCGCGTGTTCACCTCGCTGCTGCGCCTGGAGCTGATCGAAGACGAAACCCTGCGTGCCGAGTCGGCGAAGATCCTGGCACGCCGCCGCATCTTCACCGACGGCGCACTGGCGCTGATCGACCAGGCCGAGCGTGACGGTGGCCTGTCGCAGGCCGACGCCGAGCGCTTCGTCGACGAAGCACTGGAAACCTTCCGCTGGCACGGCGATGCCACGGTCGATCTGCCGACCTACCACGCGCTGCACAATGCGCACCGCCTGGTGGCCGACGTGGTCAGTTTCCGTGGCCCGCACATCAACCACCTGACCCCGCGCACGCTGGACATCGACGCGGCGCAGGCGGCAATGATCGAGCACGGCATGGCGGCCAAGGCGGTGATCGAAGGGCCGCCGCGCCGCGCCTGCCCGATCCTGCTGCGCCAGACCAGCTTCAAGGCGCTGGAAGAGGCCGTGCATTTCCCGGATGCGGACGGTGGCGATGCCGGCACCCATACCGCGCGCTTCGGCGAGATCGAACAACGCGGCCTTGCGCTCACCCCGAAGGGCCGCGCGCTGTACGACCAGCTGCTGTCGCAGGCACGCGATGCCGGTGGCGAAGGCAGTACCGGTGGCGACTACGGGCAGCGCCTGCAGGCGGTGTTCGCCAGCTTCCCGGATGACCATGACACGCTGCGCCAGGAAGGATTGGGCTACTACCGCTACCAGCTGACCGACGCCGGCCGCGCCGCGCCGGAACGCGTGGCCGATCTGCCTGCCGAAGTGCTGGTGGCCGCCGGCCTGGCCACGGCCGATCCGATCGTCTACGAGGATTTCCTGCCGGTCAGTGCCGCGGGCATCTTCCAGTCGAACCTGGGCGGCGAAGAACAGCGCGCGTATGCCGCGCACGCCAACCGCGAGGCTTTCGAGCAGGCACTGGGCGTGGCGGTGAATGACGAGTTCGAGATCTACGAGCGGCTGCAGGCTGAGTCGCTGGCGGCGCTGCGCACCGCGTGAAGGTAGAGCCGGCCGCTGGCCGGCTGTAGGGGAAGCCGGCCAGCGGCCGGCTCTACCCGATGTCCGGACCTGGGGTCAGCCCTTCATCGTGCCCGTATCCAGCCAGCGCTGGTGCCACGACAGTGCTTCGGGCAACAGGTGCGGGGTGTGCTTGCCGTAGCTTTCGCGGCTGGCACGGTCGAAGTAATCCTGCAGCTGCGGGCGGAAATCCGGGTGCGCGCAGTTGTCGATCAGCACCTGCGCGCGCTTGCGCGGGGTCAGGCCACGCAGGTCGGCCAGGCCCTGTTCGGTGACGATCACCGACACGTCGTGCTCGGTGTGGTCGACATGGCTGGCCATCGGCACGATCGCCGAGATGGTGCCGTTCTTGGCAGTGGACGGGCTCAGGAACGCCGACAGGAAACCGTTGCGGGCGAAGTCACCCGAACCGCCAATGCCGTTCATGATCCGCGTGCCCATCACGTGCGTCGAGTTGACGTTGCCGTAGATGTCCACCTCGATCATGCCGTTCATGCCGATGCAGCCCAGGCGGCGCACCAGTTCCGGATGGTTGGAGATCTCCTGCGTGCGCATGATGATGCGCTCGCGGTAGAAATCGATGTTCTCCTTGAACGTCTCGTTGGCCTGCGGGCTCAGCGCGAAGCCGGTACACGAGGCGTAGCTCAGCACGCCATCGCGCAGCAGGTCGAGCATGCCGTCCTGGATCACTTCGGTGAACGCGGCCAGGTCGCGGAAACCACTCCTGGCCAGGCCGGCCAGCACGGCGTTGGGGATGTTGCCCACGCCCGACTGCAGCGGCAGCAGGTTCGGCGGCAGGCGGCCCTTCTTCACCTCATGCTTGAGGAACTCGATCAGGTGCGAGGCGATCTGTTCGCTGGTCGCATCGATCGGGCTGAACGGGCTGTTGCGGTCCGGGCCGTTGGTGCGCACCACGGCCACGATCTTGTCCGGGTCGCAGCGCAGCGCGGTGTCGCCGATGCGGTCGTTGGCGTTTACCAGCGGAATCGGCTTGCGGTGCGGTGGCAGCGCGGTGCCGTAGTAGATGTCGTGCATGCCGTCGACGCCGGCCGGTTGCCATTCGTTGACCTCGACGATCACCTTCTTGGCCAGGTCCAGCCAGGTCTTGTTGTTGCCGACCGAGGTGGAGGGCACCAGCGAGCCATCTTCGCGGATGGCCGAGACTTCGATCACGGCGGTATCGATCTCGCCGTAGAAGCCGAACCACACGTGCTGGGCGACGTGGCTGAGGTGGATGTCGATGTAATCCAGCTTGCCCTCGTTGATGCGGTTGCGCGCATCCGGATCGCTCTGGAACGGCATGCGCATGGCGATGCCATCGGCCTTGGCCAGCGCGCCATCGAGTTCCGGCGCGGTGGAGGCACCGGTCATCAGCTTGATCTGGAAGGGCTGGCCCTGGGCGTGCACCGCTTCGATGCGGCGGGCCAGTTCGACGGGAACGGCCTTGGGATACCCGGAGCCGGTGAAGCCGCTCATGGCCACGGTTTCACCGGGCTGGATCAGCGCGGCTGCGGCCTCGGCGGAGACCACGCGGTCACGAAGACGCGCGTTGGCGATGCGATCAACAGACATGACGACAGTGTTTCTGGGGGGAAACCCGATTATCGGCCATCCTCATCCGTACGGGGGGTTCTACCTTCGTGGAATGGCTTTTCCCCACCGGGGTCACCCATACCCACCGGTTTTGTTTTGCAGTGCAGCGTGCAAAGTGCTTTCGCAGCCCGCACGATGGCCCTGCATCCCGACGTGGGGGAGGGAGCAGAGCCCGCTGGCAGTTCGCTGCAAGCGGGCTTTTTTATTGCCTGCCGCCCAGAATGAATGCGCGGCACCCCTTTGGGGTCGGATCCTTTTGCCAAGGGCAAAAGGCTCTGACCCCACCCGCGGCATCAACCGGCGGCACCTCAGGGTCAGAGCCCTTCGCCGTTGGCAAAGGGATCCGACCCCGCGAGAATCAGCGCATGACCCTCGCCCCCGCTGACCTGCCCGCCTCCCTGCAGCCTCTTGTCGACCGCGCCCTGGCGCGCCTGGCCCAGGTCCTGCCCGAGCCCGTTCCGGCCGAGCTGCTGCCGCTGCTGACCCGGCTGGCGGTGGCCAGCGACTTCGCGCTGGACACCCTGGTACGGCAACCGGCGCTGCTGGCGCAGCTGGCCGCGCCCGGCTGCCCGCCGATCCCGGCGCCGGTGCTCGATCCGCTGCAACCCAGCGACTGGCCGGCACAGCTGCGGCGCTGGCGCACCGCGATGTCCACGCGGCTGATCTGGCGTGACCTGGCCGGGCTGGACGACGTGGCGCAGACCCTGGCCGGCGCCACCACCCTGGCCGAGGATTGCCTGCGGCTGGCGCTGGACGCCCTGCAGCAGGAATTCGCACAGCGGCACGGCGTGGTTCGTGATGGCGCAGGCGTCCCCCAACAGCTGGTGGTATTCGGCCTGGGCAAGCTCGGCGGTGGCGAGCTCAACTTCAGTTCCGATATCGACCTGGTCTATGCGTACCCGCAGGGCGGCGAATCCGACGGTCCGCGCGCGCTGGCCGCCGAGGAGTATTTCGCCCGCCTCGGCCAGCGCCTGGCCAAGCTGCTGGACGAAACCACGGTCGATGGCTTCAGCCACCGCGTCGACCTGCGCCTGCGCCCGTTCGGCAGCGCCGGTCGCGTCGCGCTGTCGTTCGCGGCGATGGATCAGTACTTCCAGCGCGAAGGCCGCGACTGGGAGCGCTATGCGTGGCTGAAGGCGCGCGCGGTGGCCGGCGATATCGACGCCGGCGAAGCGTGGTTGCAGACCCTGCGCCCATTCGTATACCGCCGCTACCTGGATTTCACCGCGCTCGACGGCCTGCGTGAGATGAAGGCGGCGATCACCGCCGAAGTCGCGCGCCGCGAGCTGCACGAAGACATCAAGCGCGGCGCCGGTGGCATCCGCGAAATCGAGTTCCTGTGCCAGGCGCTGCAGCTGATCCGCGGTGGCCGCGAGCCCGCGCTGCGCGAGCGCCGCCTGCTGGTGGCACTGGACGCGCTGGTGGCCGCCGGACAGATTGCGCCCGACGATGGCGCTGCGCTGCGCGAGGCCTACCTGTTCCTGCGCCGGTTGGAGAACCGCCTGCAGATGCTGCGCGACGCGCAGACCCACGTGCTGCCCAGCGACGCGCTGGACCGCGCGCGCATCGCCATCGGCCTCGGCTACCCGGATTGGGAGGTACTGCGCGCGGCACTGGCCGAACAGCAGCAGCGGGTCAGCACCGAATTCGCCGCGCTGCTGGCCCCGCGCAAGGGCCAGGCCGCGCCCGACGCGCTGGCCAACTACTGGCGCAGCCTGCCCGAGGGCAGCAACGCGCCGTTGCTGGCCGAAGCCGGTTTCCTCGATGCCAATGGCGCCGATCAGTCGCTGCGCGATTTCGCCCAGGGCACCGGCGTGAAGTCATTGTCCGACGCCGCGCGTGCACGGCTGGATCGCGTACTGCCGGCGCTGCTGCATGCGGCCACGCGTTCGCCGCAGCCCGATGCCGCGCTCAAGCGCGTGCTTGGCCTGCTGCAGGCGGTGCTGCGCCGGACCAGCTATCTGGCGCTGCTGGACGAACAACCGAGCGCGTTGGCGCGTCTGGTCGATGTGCTGGCGCGCAGCGCGCTGCTGGCCGAGCGGCTCGCCGCGTACCCGCTGTTGCTGGACGAACTGCTGGACGTGCGCGTGTCCGGACCGATGCCCGATGCCGCCGGCATGCTGGCCGAGTGCCAGCAGGTGCTGGCGGTGGAAGATCCCGAATCGGCACTGCGCTGGCTCAACGAGACGCGGCTGGCGCTCAGTTTCCGCATGGCGATGGCCACGCTGGACGGTCGCCAGGGCGCGGTGGACAGCACGCGGCAGCTGGCGGAACTGGCGCAGGCGGTGGTGGTCACTGTGCTGGCAATGGCCGAGGCGGACATGCGCGCCGCGCACGGCGCGATTCCCGGTGGACGTTTCGCGATCATCGGCTACGGCAGCCTCGGGGGGCTTGAACTGGGCTTCGGTTCCGACCTGGACCTGGTATTCCTGCACGACAACCCGGCCGGCGTGGAGGCCAGCGACGGCGCGCGGCCGCTGGAGCCGGGGCGCTGGTATGCGCGGCTGGCGCAGAAGGTGATGGCGCTGCTCGGTGCGGTCACCGCCGCCGGCCGCCTGTACGACATCGACGTGCGCCTGCGCCCGGATGGCGGCAAGGGTTCGCTGGTGTCTTCGCTGGCCAGTTACACCGAATACCAGCGCGAACGTGCGTGGACCTGGGAACACCAGGCGCTGGTGCGCGCGCGTGGCGTGGCCGGCGATGCCAGCCTGCTGGCCGATTTCGAGCAGGTGCGTGCACAGACGCTGGGGCGTGAGCGCGACATTGATGTGCTGTATGCCGACGTGCTGAAGATGCGTGGGCGCATGCGCACCGAACTGGACCGCAGCGACGCCGCACGGCTGGATCTGAAGCAGGGTGCGGGTGGCGTGGTGGACCTGGAATTCCTGCTGCAGACCGGCGTGCTGGCGCGCAGTGCGCGGCACGTGGCGTTGCTGCAGCCGCGCGATACGCCGTCGTTGATCGATGCGTTGGCTGGTGTTGGTTTCCTGCCCGATGCCACTGCGCAGGCGCTGCATGGCGCGCACGCCACGCTGTTGGACGTGGGCCTGGCCTGCACGCTGGACCGCCGCCCGCGGCTGGCCCCGACCACGCCGGCGATTGAAGAGGCGTGTGCAGCGATTGCGGCGGCGTGCAGAGCGGCAGAGCTGCCGTTCGCCTGAGTGCCGGATGGCGGAGGACTGCCGTTGGTAGATGCCAACCTTGGTTGGCATGAATGCCAAGCGCCAACCAAGGTTGGCGACTACCGGATCAATGGCCCTGCGATGCCCGCTCCTGGTGGGTGCCGACCGTTGGTCGGCACAATCTGTCGGCACCCACCGGATCAATGGCCCTTCGATGGCACGCCGTTGGTAGATGCCAACCTTGGTTGGCATGAATGCCAACCAAGGTTGGCGACTACCGGATCAATGGCCCTTCGGTGGCCCGCTCCTGGTAGGTGCCGACCGTTGGTCGGCACAATCTGTCGGCAGCGATGAGTTCTGCAGGGCGTGTCGACCAACGGTCGGCACCCACCGGATCAATGGCGGTCAGCTGGTGGCGCGCAACGGCGCCATCTTCCACAACAACGCGCGGAACGGGGCCAGCAGGCAGACACCGATCGCCAGCTTCACTGCCAGGTCGCCGGCGGCCCAGCTCACCCACGGCAAGGTAGAACCGGCAAACGCGATCGACCAGAAAAGGGTGGTGTCCACCGTCGCGCTGCAGGTGGTGGCCACCATCGGTGCGCGCCACCAGCTGCCGCGGCGCAGGCGGTCGAACACGGTGATGTCCAGCAGCTGGGCCACGATGAACGCCGAGCACGAGGCAATGGCGATGCGCGGGGTGGCCACCCAGATCGACAGCAGCACCGCCACCGCGAAGCCGATCCACGCCACGCGGCGCGCCGGGCCCGGGCCGAAGCGGCGGTTGATCAGGTTGCTGACCAGGAACGCGACCGGATAGCTGAAGGCGCCCCAGGTCAGCCAGTCGTTGATCGGGTACTGCACCAGCACGTTGGACAGCAGCACCACTGCACCCATGGCCAGTACCGCCAGCACCAGGGCGCGCGGGGTCAGCGGGGCAAACAGAGGGGCAGGACGCACGGACATGGCGAGCCAGGGGGACAAAGGGGATCGCCCATTATCCGCCCGGCCTGCGGCAAAGCCAAAACCGGTCGTTCAGCTTTACAGCGCTTCACTCATCACATCACCGGCGGCATAGGCCGTCGGCACATAGGCCAGGGTCTGGCCCTGCGCGCTCTTCACGTTCCAGCCGGCACCGGCCTCGGTGGGGTCGAAATGCACCCGTTGCCCGACCACGAAGGCTGCAGTCGGGTTCTCGCCCGGCGGCTGCACCGGCCAGCGCAGGGTGGCGGTGTGGTCGGCCTTGTCCGGTACCTGCAACTGCACCTGGCGTTCGCCCGTGGGCGTGGTCTCCACCTTCTTCACTTCCATCGGCGGCAGCGGCACCGCCTTGGTGCGGGTCGCCCTGGCATTGCGTTCGCTGGCCTTGAACGGCGCCTTGGACAGTTCGGACAGGCCCATCGAGGCCGCCATCGGCAGCGACAGCACCACGAACGAGGTCACGATCACGCTGGCCTCGCTGCTGTTCAACTGCGGCGCGGCGCCGGCATGGACGGTGGGCACCAGCAGCGCTGAGAGCAGCAATGCAGTGGTGGGAACGCGCAGGCAACGGAACATGGAGACCTCCTGGTCAGCGTGGGGCGGCGGCTCAGCGCCGGGTATCGAAGATGTCGCGCGGGCCGGTAGCCTCGGGCAGGTATTCCAGCGCACGGCCCTGGTTGTCCTTCAACTGCCAGCCCTGGTCATTGCCCGTCGGCTCGAAGTTCACGGTCTGGCCCACGGTGAACTGCACGGCCGGGTCGCCAACGCCGCGCGGGTACTGCATCGACGCGGTGTTCTGCGGATCGTTGGCATCGCGCAGCAGCACTTCGCGGCGGCCGTCGACGGTAGTGGCAATCGCGCTCACCTCCATCTGCGGCAGCTTGATCTGCTGCGGGCGGGCCAGCGGCTGGCCGGCATCGGCGGCATCCTGGGCTTCCTTCGCCGCGGCGGCGCGGGCCGAGGCCACCATCTGCGTGGACATTTCCAGGCTCGGTCCCTGCGGGCCCGGGTCATGGATGATCACGATGCGGCGTTCGGCATGGGCGGCCGATGACCAGGCCAGCGCGGTGACGATCAGCATCGATACCAGGGAGTTGTGCAGCAGACGCATGTCGTTCTCCTTGCGGGATTCAGGGCGAGGCGGCGGTGGCACCGGCCACCGGCACATGGGGGATCACCAGTTCCTGCTGCAGCTGGCTGCGCTGGTGCAGGAAGTCGAACACCGATTCCACCGTCACCACCGAATAGTTGCCGGAGATGCGTTCGCCGGCCGGATGGTCGGTGGTGGTGGCGTTGGCCACGAACAGGCGCGCACCCACGCGCTTGCCCAGGCCGATATGCAGCACGCTGGGCTGGTACTTCTGCTGGCGCAGCCACTGCTGTGCCTGTTCGCGCTTGACGATGGCCGGCGCGCCTTCGGCCTGCGCCATCGCCGCCGCCAGCACTTCCAGCACCCACTGGTTGGAGTTCTGGTAGTCGGTGGCGAACGGGTAGGCGACCACGTTGTACTTGGTTTCGTGCAGCGCCTTGGGCTGGATCGAGGGCGGCACCAGCATCGCGCGCAGTGCGGCACGCAAGGGGGCCGACGGCACGCCGATGCGCAGGTCGGTATGGCCGCCGCTCTCGCCGACGAAGTTGCCGAGGCCCTCGTGGTACAGCTGTGAGCTGTCGGTCTTGCAGCGGTTGAGCAGGTGCATCGCGCGCCAGCGGCCGTCGTCCTCGCGCAGCAGGAAGGCCAGGTGGCTGTGGCGCAGGCCGTAGCGGCTCAGGTCCTGGCCACCGCGCGCGGCCACCACCACGTCCACATCGGGCAGCGCGTCCAGGCGTTCGGCGGTGGTCCAGGCCACGTCCAGCATCGCCGCCTGCGACGCCACGCTGGGGGAGCGCTCGCGGCATTCGGTGCTGTTGGCCCAGGCCGGTGCGGTCGCCAGCAGGCTGGCGATCAGCAGCGCGGCGCGGTGCAGGCGGGAAAAACGATCCATGTCGGTACCTTCAACGGCGGGCAGGCCCGCGCGCCGATCATACGCTGCTCAGCGCAGCGGGCGATCCACGCCCTTGCGCTTGAGCTCCTTGTCGCAGGCGTCACTGATGGGAGCCACCGGCAGTGGCGGGCGCTGGCCCTTCGGATCGCGCAGCGCCGGTTGTTCGCGGTACGCGTCCAGCTGCTGCTGGCATTGATACGAGATCGGATCCAGCTCGGTGGGCGCGGTGGAACACGCGGCGAGCAGGGCCAGGGGCAGCAGGAGCAGGGTACGCATGAAGATGTTCAGTCCAACGGGGGGCCTTGGACTGTAACCGTGGTGCCGGATCGAAATGTTCAGAAAACGCTGCGCACCCGGCATTACCGCGATGCCAGGCGCCCAGGATTGCCGGCCAGCGGCCGGCACTACCCCAGTGCCAGGCGCTGTTTCACTTCCGCCGCCACCCGCGCGGTTTCGCGCAGCGGCTCGATGCGGTCGTACTGCCAGTCCAGCCAGTGCGCCTGCAACCGCCCACGTTCGCGCAGCTGCTGCTGGAAGCGCGCCAGGCGGCCCTGCGCTGTGTCGGCCAGCGCCACCATCACCGGCATGCGCGTGGCGCACGCCTCCGAGAGCAGGTTCACCGAATCGGGCGAGACCACCACGCGGTTGGCCCAGCCGAGCAGGCCGCCATAGGGATTGGTACCGTCGCCACCATCGCCCCAGATCACGTGCGGCAGGTCGGCGAATTTCGCGCGCAGGATCTCCGCCAACGCCGGTGGGGTGCGTCGCGAGGTGGTGGCCAGCAGGCTGCCGCCTTCGCTGCGGATCTGGTCGGCCAGCGCCTGGAATACACCGACCATCGCCGTCTCATCCCACGGCGCCAGTGGCGTCGGCCCACCGACCAGCAGTGCGGTGCGCGGGCCGGGCAGGGTGCTGAAGCCGGCGAACGCAGCGCGGCCCCAGGCCAGCCAGTCATCGTCCACCGGGTTGAGGCTGCCGAGCAGGGTCAGCACGTTGCTGCCGCGCAGGGCATCGTGTTCGGGCACCACCACCACGTCCCAGTGGCGCGCGCCGATGCGCGGGTCGAGGATCTGCACCACCTGGCTGCCGCGTGCGCGCAGCACGCGCAGGGCGCCAGCGGCCTGGCGGCCACAGCCGATCGCCAGCGCCGGGGCGTCGGCAGCCAGCGTCGCGAAGGCCTCGCCGTAGCCGTTCACATCGCCGGGCAGGCGGCGCGGCGACAGCCAGCGCCAGGGCGCGCGCGGTTGCAGCAGCAGCGGTCGGTGGGTGCCCTGGCGCAATGCCGAGGCCAGCGCGACCGCCTGGCGGACATTGCCCGCACGGCCGTCAGTGACCGTCCAGGGCGCGCTCGATCGTTTCACCATTGGCATTAATTCGTTTCAGTCCTGCTGGGTGTTGCAACAGTCGCGACACTCTACACTGCGGCTCGTCGATTCGCCCCGCGCCGCCCGCGGGCACTGACTTCCCTTCGCCGCCCTGGAGATCCACCGATGTCCCACGCGCTCGACGCCGCCGCCCTCGACCAGCTGTTCCGTACGGCCCGCACCCAGAACGCCTTCCTCGACAAGCCGGTCCCCGAGAGCCTGCTGAAGGAACTGTACGACCTGGTGAAGTGGGGCCCGACCGCGGCCAACACCACGCCAGCCCGCTTCGTCTTCGTCACCTCGAAGGAAGCCAAGGACAAGCTGGCCCCGGCGCTGTCCGAAGGCAACCTGGCCAAGACCATGGCCGCGCCGGTCACCGTCATCATCGGTTTCGACCTGGACTTCCACGAGAAGCTGCCGTACCTGTTCCCGCATACCGATGCCAAGGCCTGGTTCGACGGCCCGCAGGAAGGCCGCCATGAAGCCGCCATCCGCAACGGCAGCCTGCAGGGCGCCTACCTGATCCTGGCCGCGCGCGCGCTGGGCCTGGATGCCGGCCCGATGTCCGGCTTCGACCCGGCCAAGGTCGACGAAGCCTTCTTCGCCGGCACCTCCATCAAGTCGAATTTCCTGGTCAACCTGGGTTACGGTGATCCGGCGGGCCTGTTCCCGCGCCTGCCGCGCCTGTCGTTCGACGAAGCGGCGCGCATCGCGTAAGTCGCTGTATCGGTTTCGGGCCCGCCGTCGTGCGGCGGGCTCTTGCTGCACCGTGTACCCACCCTACGATCCGGAGAGTTCCTCAGATGAGCGCCACCCGTAAACTGCTGCTGCCGCTGGCCCTGACCCTGGCCATCGCCGCCTGCTCCAAGCCGGCCGACACCGCTGCCCCGGCCGCCGATGCCGCCGCCCCGGCCACCACCGAGCAGGCCGCCACCCCGGCGGCTGATGCCGCTGCTGCCGCGCCGGCCGCCGAAGCGATCAAGATCGCCTCGGGCACCTACAAGCTGGATCCGAGCCACACCGACGTGCTGGCGCAGTGGAGCCACTTCGGCTTCTCCAACCCGAGCGCGCACTTCGGCAACGTCGAGGGCACCCTGGTGTACAACGCCGAAGACGTGACCAAGTCCACCGTGGAAGTGAAGCTGCCGCTGAGCGGCCTGAACAGCTTCACCGCCAAGTTCGACGAGCACCTGAAGAGCGCCGACTTCTTCGACGCCGCCAAGTTCGCCGATGCCACCTTCAAGAGCACCAAGGTGGAAGCGGCCGGCACCAACAAGCTGACCGTTACCGGCGACCTGACCATCAAGGGCATCACCAAGCCGGTCACCCTGGATGTCACCGTCAACGGCGGCGGCGAGCACCCGATGGCCAAGGTTCCGGCCGCCGGCTTCGATGCCACCACCACCCTGAAGCGCAGCGATTTCGGCGTCGGCGCGTATGCTCCGAACGTCAGCGATGAAGTGAAGATCCGCATCACCACCGAAGCCACCGGCGAAAAGCCGGCCGCTTGATGCACCCCGCTCACTCGTCGTGAGAAGGCAGAAGGCCCGCTGAAAAGCGGGCCTTCTTTTTGGGTGCGGGGGAACGCGCGTTGGTAGATGCCAACCTTGGTTGGCACATGGGCACTCCGCAGGCCAACCAAGGTTGGCCACTACCGGGTACGCGCCCTCAGCGCAACGCGCCCAACCATGCCACGCACGCTTCGCTCGGACTCTGCTTGGCCTTCACCGCCAGCCCGCTCACCCGCACGAACGTCTGCGCGGCCTGCGCCACCACCTGGCGTGCGATCAGCGCCGCCTGCTTGGTCGCGGCCTGTTGCTTGCGCAGCTGCACGATGTGCACCGACGGCCGGCCCACCGGCGCGTACTTCTGGTCGCGGCGCAGCACGTCGGCCACCTGGGCCACTTCGAATTCGGCCTGCAGGTAGCGGTGTTGTGCCGCCACCAGCTCGCGCAGCGGCGCGCGCAGTACGGCGGTGTCGGCGAACGCGGCCAGCGCCGCATCGCAGGCGGCGTCATCGGCAAAGCGGGTACGCAGCGCATCCACGCTGGCCAGGGTCAGTTTGGCCATGTGGGCCTCGTTGCTGCAGGAAAGGAGCGCGATTGTCGCATTGCCTGGCGGCTGATGCGTTGAACCGGGTGTCGGAATCCGTGTAGAGCCGAGCCCACGCTCGGCTCATCGCGCGCAGCGCGAGGGTTTTCCGATGGCGGAGCGGAGAGCAGCCGAGCGTGGGCTCGGCTCTACAATGGCCCGCTGTATCACCCACGGAAGGAAGACCCATGCAGGACGCGCAGTACTGGTTGAACGAATTCTGGTCGGGCCTGAGCGTGCTCGATCTGCTGGGCGGCAGCGTGCTCGGCACGTTGCTTGGCCTGGTGCTGGGCATCCTCGGCTGGCGCTGGCTGCACAGCCGGGGTTGGTTGCAGCGGCGCAAGCGCTGGCATCACTGGCTGCTGGCCAGCTACGTGGTGCTGCTGCCGCTGGCCACGGCCATCTTCGGGCTGCAGCTGGGCTTCACCGCCGGTGCGCACCGCGCGCTGTTCAAGCAGCTCGATCATTTCCAGCCGCACCTGCAGACTCTGGTGGAAGGCTGGAGCGAAGGCTTCACCGACTCGCTGGACGACCCGCGCATGCGCGAGGCGTTGCGCAGCCAGGGCACGGTGGGCGATGTGGCCGACACCATTGCCTCTGCCTACCTCAGCGAACATCCGTTGCCCGGCCTTGATCGTCTTGGCAATGGCCCGTTGGCACGCGGCACCGACTGGGTGATCGGCAAGGTGCGCGAAGGCCTGCTGCGCGGCATGGTGGAAGACACGCTGGTGGACAAGGCCGGCACGGTCGGGCTGGAACCCAAGGTGGTGCGTGAGGCGCTGACCATGCATGTGGATGAGCTGCTGCACACCCGTGGCGTGCTGCGGCTGGTGAAGGCGCAGATCAACGGCATGATGCCCGGCGTGTACTTCGGGCTGCTGTTGCCGCTGCTGGTGGTCGCACTGCTGGTGGCGCTGGAGATCTGGGCCGCGCAGCGGTTCGGGTGGGTGCGGCAGGGGGGCGTGCCGCCGGTCGCGGTCCCTCCTGTAGAGCCGAGCCAATGCTCGGCTCATCGCGTGTAGCGCGATGGGTCCATCGGTGGCCGAGTGGAGAGCAGCCGAGCGTGGGCTCGGCTCTACACAGTCAAGGGCGTGAGGACCAACGGTCCGCACCCACCAGGCAGGTTCTGGTGCATGGGGTCAGATCCCTTTTCCACAGGAAAAGGGATCTGACCCCGAGCCGGTCAATCGCCGTCGGTTTCGTCCGGGTGGGCCTTCCAGTAGCCGGTCGAGCGGATCCAGTCGCGCGGCACGCCCAGGTGGCCTTCGATGAACTTGCGCATCATCCGCGCGCGGCGCGATTCGGCTGCGATCCAATAGAAGACATCGCCGTCCGGTGCCTCGAAGTCGGTCAGCATGTCTTCCAGCAGCGTGCTGCTGGCCGCCGGGAAGCCGTTGCGCTCCAGCCAGTGGATGCGCACGTTCTCGTACTGCGGCAGGTCCTGGCGTTCGGCTTCGTCGCGCACTTCGATGAAGGCCTGCACCTCGGCACCGTCGGGCAGCACGTCCAGCCAGCGGGCGATGGCCGGCAGCGCGGTTTCATCGCCGATCAGCACATAGGCATCGTAGCTGTCAGCCACCACGAACGAGCCGCGCGGGCCGCCGATCACCAGCGTGTCGCCCGGCTGCGCGCGCTCGGCCCACGGCCCGGCAATACCCTGGTCGTGCAACACGAAGTCGATGGCCAGCTCGCCGGTTTCATGGTCCCACCAGCGCGGGGTGTAGTCGCGGGCCGGCGAGGGCTCCTTGCCGGCCGGATAGCTGCGGCCTTCAGCGGTCAGCACCGGCAGCACCATCTCGCCGCTGCTGTTTGGGAAGAACAGCTTGATGTGGTCGTCGGCGCCGGGCGAATCGAAGCCGGCCAGATCGTCGCCACCCAGCACCACGCGGCGCATGTGCGGGGTGACTTCTTCGATGCGCAGCACGGTCAGTTCACGGAAGCGCACATCCAGGCGCAGGCGCGTGTTGTTGTGTTCGGTCATGGGGATACCTGTAAAGGTGTCGCGCGGGGGCGCGCGGCGTAGGGGAGGACCTGGCTGGATTCAGTCTGGCTGGGTCGTTGAAAACGGTGGGCTCTCGCTATCGGCGGTACCGTTGAGCAGGGCCGAGGCCCGCGTCAGCAGCGCCGCCACTTCTTCCGCCTCGCCCTCGGCCCAGCGGCCGTGGTGATGCACCAGCGCCCGCTTGAACTCGCGCAGGGCAGTGGCCAGCGGCGGCGGCAGCGAGGCCTTGGTGATCTCGCGGGCACGGTCGAAGGCGCGTCGCTGCGCCAGGCGTACCTGGGTGCGCTGCACCTTCAGCTCGAACTCGCCGGCGGCGGTGATGCGGAAGATCCGCTTGCCGTCCACTTCCTCGGCCTCGATCCAGCCGGCCTGCTCGAAGCTGGCCAGCAGCGGGTACATGGTGCCGGCGCTGGGCGTATAAGCCTGCATGAACTGGTTGCTGATCAGCTGCATCAGCTCGTAGCCATGGCGCGGCTGCTCGCCGATCAGGGCCAGCACCAGCAGGCGCAGGTCGCCGCGGCTCAGCACGCGTGGCTGGCCGTTGCGGCGCGGCACCGCCGAATCGGTGGAACGGGCTCTGGGAGAGGGGCTTCGGCTCATTTCGATATATCGGTAAACGAGTGTGCAAACGATATATCGATATATCGAAGCCGGCAATCACCGATCCGGCCACAAGCAGGTGCGTTTTGGGCCACGGCCGTCTGCGGGCCCACAGCAAATGGGGCGCCCCTTGCGGGGCGCCCCGGCGAACCGTGGAAGGGAGCAGGGCCGCCAGGCCCCTCACTCGCGGCCCACGCTGGACCCGCAGCCGGTACCGATCCAGAGGCAGGTGCGACATGTTGTCGCCGGTTCAGTACCGTTGCCCGATCCGCCCCTACAGCGGTGCCGGAGTTGCCCTACAACCGTCATCGGCAGCAGTAACACTGCGTCCTGCACATGGGCGCAGCGGCCCGCAAGCGACAGCCCGCGCAGCCGCCAAGGCCCGCCGCAGGGCCGTCAGCGGGCCCGGCAAGCCCCTTGCGGACACTGGCCGGTTGCATCCATACGCCTGCGTAGCCAAGTGACGAAAGCCCTTGGTGCGCTACACTTTGCGGTCTAGAAATCTATACAACAGTCGCGCGCGTGCGTGCGGTTATGGGAGCGCTAATGAACTGGTTGAACGAGGTGCTGAACAACGACCCGAATCCTGTGGAAACCCAGGAGTGGATCGAGTCGTTGAAGGCCGTTATTGATGTCGAGGGCTCCGAGCGCGCGCATCAGCTGCTGGAAGGCATGGTGGAACTGACCCGTCGTTCGGGCGCCTACCTGCCGTTCTCTCCCACCACCGAATACGTCAATACCATCGAACCGCAGTTCGAGGCCAAGAGCCCGGGCAACGCCGAGCTGGAATGGCGCATCCGTTCGATCATCCGCTGGAACGCGATGGCCACCGTGGTGCGCGCCAACCGCAAGCCGGGTGACCTGGGCGGCCACATCGCCTCGTTCGCCTCCGGCGCCACCCTGTACGACGTGGGCTTCAACCACTTCTGGCGCGCCCCGAGCGAGAACCACCCGGGCGACCTGCTGTTCATCCAGGGCCACAGCGCCCCGGGCATCTACGCGCGTTCCTTCCTGGAAGGCCGCATCAGCGAAGAGCAGCTGGACAAGTTCCGCATGGAAGTGGACGGCGGTGGCCTGTCCTCGTACCCGCACCCGTGGCTGATGCCGGACTACTGGCAGACCCCGACCGTGTCGATGGGCCTGGGCCCGCTGGCCGCCATCTACCAGGCGCAGTTCATGCGCTACCTGGAAAACCGTGGCCTGATCGAGAAGTCCGACCGCAAGGTGTGGTGCTTCATCGGCGACGGCGAGAGCGACGAGCCGGAAACCCTGGGTGCCATCGCCCTGGCCGGCCGTGAAGGCCTGGACAACCTGATCTTCGTGGTGAACTGCAACCTGCAGCGCCTGGACGGCCCGGTGCGCGGCAACGGCAAGATCATCCAGGAACTGGAAGGCGTGTTCCGTGGCGGCGGCTGGAACGTGATCAAGCTGCTGTGGGGCGGTTACTGGGATGCCCTGCTGGCCAAGGACACCAATGGCGTCCTGAAGAAGCTGATGATGGAAACCGTCGACGGCGAATACCAGAACTGCAAGGCCTTCGGCGGCGCGTATACCCGCGAGCATTTCTTCGGCAAGTACCCGGAAACCGCTGCGATGGTCGCCGGCCTTTCCGACGACGACATCTGGCGCCTGAACCGCGGTGGCCACGACCCGCACAAGGTGTACGCCGCCTACCACCAGGCCGTGAACACCAAGGGCATGCCGACCGTCATCCTGGCCAAGACCGTGAAGGGTTACGGCATGGGCAGCGCCGGTGAGGCACTGAACCCGACCCACCAGACCAAGAAGCTGGACGACGAAGCGGTGCGCCACTTCCGCGACCGCTTCAACATTCCGGTGACCGACGCGCAGCTGGCCGACGGCCAGGTGCCGTTCTACCACCCGGGCCCGGATTCGCCGGAAGTGCAGTACCTGCAGGAACGCCGTGCCGCGCTGGGCGGTTACCTGCCGCAGCGCCGCCGCAAGGCCGACAAGACCTTCGTGGCACCAAAGCTGGA
Organism: Stenotrophomonas sp. LC732; assembly: GCF_052446685.1. Taxonomy (NCBI): domain Bacteria; kingdom Pseudomonadati; phylum Pseudomonadota; class Gammaproteobacteria; order Lysobacterales; family Lysobacteraceae; genus Stenotrophomonas; species Stenotrophomonas sp. LC732. The sequence continues at coordinate 178,453 of NZ_CP199214.1, forward strand.
AGCGTACGAGCGCCTGCTGAAGAGCAGCGGCGAGCGCAGCTACTCCACCACCATGGCCTTCGTGCAGAGCCTGAACATCACCCTGCGCGACAAGGAACTGGGCCCGCACATCGTGCCGATCGTGGCCGACGAAGCCCGTACCTTCGGCATGGAAGGCCTGTTCCGCCAGATCGGCATCTACGCGCCGTTCGGCCAGAAGTACAAGCCGGTCGACGCCGACCAGCTGATGTTCTACCGCGAAGACCAGAGCGGGCAGGTGCTGCAGCAGGGCATCAGCGAGCCGGGTGCGATCAGCTCGTGGATGGCCGCCGGTACCAGCTACTCGGTCAGCAACGTGCCGATGCTGCCGTTCTACATCTACTACTCGATGTTCGGCTTCCAGCGCGTGGGCGACATCGCCTGGCAGGCAGCGGACATGCGTACCCGCGGCTTCCTGCTGGGTGGCACCGCCGGCCGCACCACGCTGAACGGTGAAGGCCTGCAGCACGAAGATGGCTTCAGCCATCTGGTGGCCGGTGGCATCCCGAACGTGCGCAGCTACGACCCGACCTTCGGCTTCGAAGTGACGGTGATCCTGCAGCACGGCACCAAGCGCATGATGGAAGACCAGGTGGACGAGTACTACTACGTCACCCTGATGAACGAGAACTACACCCACCCGGAAATGCCGGAAGGCGCGGCCGAAGGCATCGTCAAGGGCATGTACCTGCTGACCGACGCCGGCAAGCCGAAGAAGGGCGAGCTGCGCGTGCAGCTGCTGGGCTCGGGCACCATCCTGCGCGAAGCCATTGCCGCGGCCGAGCTGCTGGACAAGGACTTCGGCGTGACCGCCGATATCTGGAGCTGCCCGAGCTTCAACGAACTGCGTCGCGATGGTTTCGACGTGGAGCGTGCCAACCGCCTGCATCCGGAAGGTGAGCAGCGCAAGGCCTACGTGACCGAGCTGCTGGAAGGCCGCCAGGGCCCGGCGATTGCCGCCACCGACTATGTGCGTGCGTATGCGGACCAGATCCGCGCGTTCGTGCCGATGTCGTACACCGTGCTGGGTACGGATGGTTTCGGCCGCTCGGATACGCGTGCGAACCTGCGCCGGTTCTTTGAGGTTGACCGGTACTACATCGCGCATGCCGCGATTGCGGCGCTGGCGAAGGAAGGGAAGATGACCGCGAAGGATGTGGCCCGGGCGATCAAGCAGTACAAGATTGATCCGGAGAAGGCTAATCCTGTTGGGGTTTGATTTCTTGGTTCAATTGTGAAGATAAGGAAGGCGGCCCGCGGGCCGCCTTTTTTACTTAAAGATATAGTTTGCGAGTGACGGTACAAGAGTATGGCTGCTAGTCTTGAAGAAGTTCGCTGTTTGCTATCTCCAAGTAGCCTCCGTCGCATAGCCATGCTGAATCCGCGGCAGCCTGATAAAGTGCAGCTTGCCAGCTGTTTCGAACAGGGAATCTTCGTCTTCTTGCAGTTTCCAAGAAATGCTGGCGAAGCTCGTGCGGATCTTCACTATTCGGTGAGTTAATTATGTCCATGTAAATATTAACCAGCTCCTGTCCGGCCTGGGCTGAATAAAGCTTAGCTAGTCTGAAGTCTCTAAAATGAGCCTCCGCGGAGAGATAAAAATCATCGCTCCAGCTTGCAGGCTTCGACGTCGAGAAAATGGCGGCAGGTGGTGATTCGGGGGTTATCCTGGCGACAATCCAGGTCTCAGTGTCGCCATTGTCGAAATATGGGTGGAATGTTTGATCCCCCGGAGAAGTTGATCGTCGAGTTCCAGAGTCGGTGTTGCAATCCTTGCAAGCGGGCACGAGATTTATAGGCGTAATCGCCAATGCTCCATGCAATGACTTTGCTAGATAATGATCAAGGGTCGATACTGTGCGTTGATTGCACAGAGGGCATATCATTCCCCTCGCGAGACCTTTGATGTGATCGTAAAGGATCCGAGTTTCAGGAGTCGAGCTTGAAAGTTTGTTGTATAGGAAGGATATTTCATCCTTCGACAATAGGGCTCCGACAGCTGGTGACTCAGCAATTTTATAGAGCTCCCTCGTGTCTGCCTTTGTTCGGTAATCAATCTCAGCTTCGGTAAAGTTACTTAGCGCGGCGTTTGCTCGGGCTACGAGGCTATGGTCTTCCGTATGACGAAGACATACAGCTAGAACCTGGGAGACACTATAGCTCGGCTCTCTCACTCTTCTCATGTCACTGACTCCGAATTATCGCGAGCAGCGATAAGGCCCCTAGCAATAAGGCGGCCTTCCGTTCCCAGTTTTCCGCCAAAGTGTTGGATGAGCTGCTCATAGGAATGACTGACGCTGACCGCATCCTGGATCATTTTCATAAATCCAGTGTGGGTAACTTCGAGTCCGAAAACTTGTCTTGTCAGGACGGAGACGTTCTCTGCAAAGGTTTCAATTTCGGGACGCTCGGCATTAGAATAGCGGCCGGATCTATGAATTATCCAAGTGCAATCGCGCGGCACTTCCTGAAGTACAACTGGGGAGTGTGTCGCAATAATCGCAACGCCATTTCGGCTTGACAACAGTTTGGATACACTTCGTACGAGAGCTGAAAGAAGGGGGGGATGAAGGTGCCCTTCCGGTTCATCAAGAAATATGAGGGTCTTCTCTGCGACAAGGTCGACCAACTTGGTTACTGTTAGCAGAACGATCTTGTGGCCCGAGCTTAAGCGTTTGAAATAATCGGATGCGGCAGCACCCAGGTCACTGGAATTAATTTCAAGCAATTGAAGAGGGTTGGTGTCCGCAAACACTGGGTCGCCGTACAGGCCGTGTGTTGTCACGCGCCAGCGCTCCCGCTTTACTCCTTCAAAGCATCTTTTAATGCACTCAACAAATTCTTCGCTCAACTGCGCTGGATTTTTGGTCTTTATCTGTCCGTCGTTGCCGCGAATGCGTAGTCCCACAAAATTCACCGGCATGCCGGAGTTTAATGCTGCAGGAAATTCGATTTCATCAAATGCACTAAATGAAACGGAAACTATCCCGGTGAATCCCCAGTTTTCGTGGCCCTTTATCAGTTGTGTAGAGCCGTCGCCTGCGTTGAGTACTGAAAAGACAATGTTCTGTATCAGCCTCGTCTTTCCTACTCCATTCCTTCCTATTACTGCATGAACGTTTGTTGGTGGTACGGATTCCGGAATAACAGAAAAGCTCAGGGCGCCATTTTCAGATCCGTCTACTGTCATTCCTGGTATCGAGAATGAAAAATCAAACGCAGTAAGCGTTGCGTCTCCCAATGAAAGTCGGTGAAGTCTGCCCGTTACGTTTTCAAGGCGAACATGCCGGAGTAAAGACTCGCCGGTTACATCTTCGTTCTTGACCTCATCAAGCAAATTTTGAATCGCCCAGGGTTCCGTAGACACCTCGCAGCCATAAACTATGGCTTAGGCGGAGGTGGTTATGAGCACGAAGCGGTACACCGATGAGTTCAAGATCGAGGCGGTCCGACAGATCGTTGAGTACGGCCGTCCGGTAGCGGAGGTTGCCGAGCGACTGGGCGTGTCGATCCATAGTCTTTACGGCTGGAAGCGGCAACAAGGCAAAGGCGATGTTGGCCGGCGTGTCGAGCAGGACCAGAACGCGGAAGTGCGCCGCCTCAAGGCTGAGCTACGCAGGGTCACTGAAGAGCGAGACATCCTAAAAAAAGCCGCCGCGTACTTTGCAAAGGGGTAAGAGCAAAGTACGCCTTCATGAAGCAACACGCAGATGAGTTCGGCCTCGCGGCGATGTGTCGGATGCTTGGCGTCCATCGCAGTGGCTACTACGCCTGGCTAAAAGAGCCGGCAAGCGCTCGCGACAAGGACGATCAGCGGTTGCTCGGCCTAATCAAGCACAGCTGGCTGGAAAGCGGCTCTGTGTATGGCCACCGCAAAGTGACCACAGATCTGCGCGAGCTTGGCGAGACGTGTAGTCGTCATCGCGTGGCACGCTTGATGAAGAGCGAGGGGCTGCGGGCAATGGTCGGCTACGGTCGGCGACCACGCCCATTGAGCGGCCCTGTTGGATCAGTCGCCAAGAACGTTCTGGCTCGCGGCTTCAAAGTCAGTGAGCCAAATCGCGCGTGGGTCACGGACATCACCTACATCCGCACGTACGACGGCTTCCTGTACTTGGCGGTAGTGCTTGATCTGTTTTCGCGTCAGGTCGTTGGATGGGCAACCCGACCAACTCAACATACGGACCTGGTTTTGCAGGCGCTATTGGCTGCAGTGTGGCGGCGCAAGCCAAGCCCCGGGCTTCTGCTTCACTCCGACCAGGGAACCCAGTTCACCAGCGAAGACTGGCAGAGCTTCCTGCGCGAGCACGACATCGTGTGCAGCATGAGTCGACGAGGAAACTGCCATGACAACGCAGCGATGGAGAGCTTCTTCCAGCTACTGAAGCGGGAGCGTATTAAGCGGAGGATCTACAGCAATCACGACGAGGCACGGGCCGACGTCTTCCAGTACATCGAGATGTTCTACAACCCAAAACGGCGGCACAGTTCCAACGACGGGCTGTCCCCGGTAGAGTTCGAGAAGCAGTACGCACTAAACGGCTGACGACTGTCTAGAAAACCCTGGGCGATTCAGAGGAGCGTAAATTTCTCTTGAGAAATTATCTGCTATTCGATCGCCAGGCAATCGGGATGCCTTGGGTGGTCAAGTCCCATCATTTAGATTGACGCCGTCCAGCAGAAGCTTTTGATAAAATAATGCGGACTTCCTGGCTTTAACGTCACGAGATGTTATATGTTTAAGGCCGGCATGGGGTGACGCTAACGGCCTGCATCTACTAGTATGGAGGCCTGCACAGATTTGACTGGTAGCACATGGGACGTATCAACGCACGGATCGAAGCCAAGGATTTCCGCCTCGGCGCCGAGTACTCTCGCCAGAATGTCGCGCAAGTTGCCGGTCTACCTGTCCCCGCTGAGATCTATGGCACAGCCTGGGCTGACGGCATCCTAGAACTAGAGAATGCCGTGTTGCTGTTCGTCACACTGGAGAAGGAGGGCGAGGCCAGCTACTTGGATGTCTTCGACGGCACTGACTTCTACTGGGAAAGCCAGAATCGGAACAGCCAGAGCTCCCCGATCATCCGCAGGATGTCAGGTGGCTCGCCCACCTATCTGTTCGCTCGGATCAGGGCAAAGGCTCGAGGCGCCTCTAATGCGGTTCCATTCGTTTACTGCGGAAAGCTCGACTTCGTGGCGATGGATGGTGAGCACCCTGTTACATGTCTGTTCGATGCGGTCGACATTGAACCCGGACATGGCGGGAGCCTGGCCGAGATCCTGCAGTGGCGCCCTAGCGCTTCCTCAACTGAGTTTTCTGCGCGTCAACTAAGGTTGAAGAAGGGCGGAAATGTTCTGCCACCAGCGGTTGCGAGTTCCTTCGCAGTTCCTACCCCCTCGATGGCGAATGGGCCGCTGATCTGGGAAGTCGTGCTCACCGATGGTGCCATACGCAACGGCTACATCTCAGTTGACCCCAATTGGTCAGGCTTCGATGCAGCCATGCTGGGCCGTCCAGACGTAGCGTCAGGAAGAGAAGCTACCTTTACGTTCCCGGATGGCTATCAGATCACCTCCGATCTGCGAGCCAATGGACCAGGCTCAGCTCGCATCCGCGCACGTATTGCGCCCGCTTTTAGGCGTCTTGGGGTAGCGGCTGGCGATTCGCTGCTCATCATTCAAGAGACAATCGGGCAGTACCGAGTTGAGGCGCGCAAGGGCAGCCGAGACACGTTTGAGCTCGGCTACGTACGTCTGCGCGAACGCTTCCTCGCACAATTCCCCGGATTCACCGGCTTCTCTAAAGATCAGCGCCTGCTGCGCGAAACTATCTACAAGCGTCAGCTAGTAGAGCACTACAAGTCATTGCTGCTGCCTGCGCTGGATGCAGGTGGGCCGAAGGGCGTGTGGTCTGCGCTGATCAAATTGCTGCGAGTTCGTGTTGGCGCTGAGAACCCGCAGCCGCAGAATGTGGTTGGATGGAGGATCGTGGCGCAGTTGGCCGAATTGTCGGGCATAGATCAGTTAAGACTAGGCAAGGCTGTCCTTTCAATGCTTAGGGCTGAACCAGTGTCTACTGGGCTGGAGGCATTCAATCGAGGAACCTCCAAGCTGAGCTCGCCGCTACAGCCCGCTGCTCAGCGATCGCTCTCAAGTCTGTTGCTCACGCTTGAAGACTCGAAGCACTACTTCTTCGTCAAGACCGGGCAGATACGCCGTGCCCTGGAGATGCTCGATCCGACCTTTGATTTCCGCAAGGGTGGCATGACCGGTGAGGAGTGGGAGCGCATTCGCGCGCTAGCAGACCGACTCGCAGTTCGTCTGTCTGAAGACGGATGGCGGCCGGCAGACATGATCGATGTACAGTCATTCCTCTGGGTAGCCATCGCCTACGAGCAGGGGGACGGTGCAGATGCTGAGGAAGAAGATGAAGCTGAAGCTGAAGCTGAAGATGAAGCTGAAGCTGTGGAGCAGGATGACGACATGCCGGTGATTCACGCTCCCACCAACACCATCCTCTATGGCCCGCCCGGTACCGGCAAGACTTACGGTGTGGTGGATAAGGCTCTGGAGATCCTTGATCCGGAGTTGCTGGCCGCTACCAAGGGCCAGGGCACTGGCGCGCGAGCCGCGCTCAAGCAACGCTTCGATGCGCTGCATGAAGAAGGACGCATCCGCTTTGTCACCTTCCACCAGAGCTTCGCTTATGAGGACTTCGTGGAGGGCCTGAAGGCTCGTGCGGGCGCAAGCGGTGCGCTCGAGTATGGCGTTGAGAACGGGGTCTTCCTCGAACTCTGCATCGATGCGCAGCACAGCGACCTGCCATACGTTCTCATCGTCGACGAGATTAACCGGGGCAACATCGCCCGCATCTTCGGCGAGCTCATTACCCTCATTGAGCCCAGCAAGCGGCAGGGTATGGATGAAGCGTTGTCCGTTCGCTTGCCGTACTCCAAGCAAGATTTTGCGGTGCCAGCCAACTTGCACATCATTTGCACAATGAACACTGCGGACCGCTCGCTGGCCTCGATGGACGTAGCGCTGCGCCGACGCTTCCGGTTCATCGAAATGCCGCCCCAGCCGGAGCTGCTTGATTGGGACGTCGACGGTATTCGCATGGGTGAACTGTTAAGCACCCTAAACAGTCGCATCGAAGTTCTGCTCGGGCGGGACCACCTCATTGGCCATGCGTACTTGATGGGCGCCAAAGATCTGCCTGGGCTGGCTGAGGCGTTCCGCCTGCGCATTCTGCCGTTGCTGCAGGAGTACTTCTTCGAAGACTGGCGTCGTATCGCTTGGGTGCTGAACGATGATGCGAAGCCGCAGGGTGAGCGCTTCTTGCGCCGGCGCGAGCTGCAGTTGAACCGCCTGTTTGCCCCGGAAGCACAGCTCGCACCTGACACCGCCAATTGGTATATCCATGAGGCAGCGTTCGAGCAGGCAGCCAGTTACAGGGGAATTCTCGTCGGCCAGGCAGACTGACCGATGTCTGTGCTGACTGTGCGCGAGTATGCGCGGATCGGCGTTTCAGTAGGCGGTCCGCGGCAGGAGGGGCTGGATGCCGCCTTCTTGCCGCAGGCGTCCTTTGACTGGCTCTGTGGTGAGTTCGAGCGCTTGCGCGCGGGTGGAGCGGCGCTCATGCAGCGCGATGGCGCACGCTGGCTGCGTCTGGACCAGTACGTTGGTGTGGTGGAATGTCCCGACGGCACCACATTGGAGGTGCTGCCGAAGCACGTTGCACATGCGGATGATGCTCTCGGCGCGAGGCGGTTGCTGCGCCGCATGCTGTGCACAGTGCTAGACCTCCCACCGAGGGAAGGTAGTCCCGCCGACGTGACTCTGTTCGATACGCCCTTGAATGAGTGGGTCATGGGGCGATTCATCGGCGCGCTGGATGAACTACTAAAGCGCGGGCTTCGCTTCGACTACACACGGGTCCGCGAGGAGCAGTTGTTCCTGCGTGGTCGCTTGGATATTTCGCGTCAGCTCCGTCAGTCGCCCACTCGTGCCCACGTCTTCAACATCGAGCACGATGTGTTTAGCGAGGACAGGCCTGAGAACCGGCTACTGCGCGTCGCCCTGGATCGCGTGTGTGCACGTACGCGCAACGGGGGAACCTGGAGACTTGCCCAGGAATTGTCTACGCGTATGGGCAGCGTGCCACGAAGTACCCAGGTGGCTAACGATCTGCGCGCCTGGGGCAGCGACCGGCTGATGACCCACTATCGTGAAGTTCGTCCGCTGTGCGAGCTGATCTTGTCGGGCCAGAGTCCTTTGGCATTGGCAGGCGATTGGCGCAGCCCAAGCATGATGTTCCCCATGGAGCGGCTCTTTGAGCGCTACGTGGGCGCTTGCCTCGCCCGTCAGTTCGCGCCGGAGTGGCAGGTTGGTGGTGCAGCGTCGGAGTACCTGTGCAGCCATGGTGAGGCAAACTGGTTCAATCTGATTCCAGACTTTCTGCTGCGGCGGGGCGATGAGCTCCGCGTACTTGATACGAAGTGGAAAGTGCTGGATGCAACGGCCAGCAACGCGCGCGAGAAGTACGGGCTTAAACAATCCGACTTCTACCAAATGTTTGCATACGGACAGCGCTACCTGGGTGGAGTGGGGCAGATGGCGCTCGTCTATCCGCAGCACACGGGATTCGCGCAGCCCCTTCCCGCATTTGATTTCAGCGCCGAACTACAGCTTTGGGTGTTGCCCTTTGATCTAGAGCGTGGATTGCTGGTGATGCCTACACACTGGCGGCTGACTGGCAACGTCTGTCCTCAAGTGAACCCACCCGCCGCGTATAGCGGCGAGCTCAGTAGCTGGGTTTCCTTAACTATCTGAGCCGGCCGCTCATGCACACGTGCTACTCCCGCACTTGCAACCGCTCAGTCACCTGCGCAGTCAACGCCACACAAGCCATCTTCAACCCTTCCATCACCCGATCCCCCAGGTACTCCTCGGGTGCGCCGTTCTGCCGTGTCCGCTCCGCAGCCAGCATCAACTCCGCCACTACGCGCAGCCCCGCCAGCGCGCAATCCGCATCCGCCAGTTGAAGACAACGCCCGGGCAGTTGATGCCGCTCCGGCCAAGGCTGGCCGTCCGCAGCTGCACCGGTCCCGATGCGGTGCAGCGTGGCGACGAAGGCGTTGGGATCGACGGAACGTTCGTGTTCGGATTCGGCGTTGTCCGGATCGTACTGCGCGTGCAGGGAACGGAAGTCCGATGTGTTCATGGCAATGCTCCGTACAGGACAGATAGCAGCGCCACCAATAAAGGTGGCGGACGGTGCGGGCTCGAAAACCGGTAAATGCCAGACCGGCGGGTCCGAAGACCCCCACGCACCGCCCGCCATGGAACGCGAACGGATTGCCAGCCGACGCCACATAAAAGGTGACGTCGGCTGGCAAGCGCATACAGCTGGCATAAACACGGGTTTTCGAGTCCCGCGCCACCCTTTTCCGGTGGCACACCAAGGTGTACTCGCATGATTGCGAGATGCCAAGAAACCGTAGACCGCAGAGGCCGTAAATGCTGACGCTTACGGCATTGTTGCATGGCGCGCGGGCGGCAGAACTCTTGCGGTGCAGCGGTTTCGGCCGGTGTTAAGTTACCGCCCGAACGCGAATTGAAAAGCACGGTTTGCAGAGGGTCGGGGTCTCAAAAGCGACAATCCGCCCGCATGGCTGAGGTCCGAAGTTGGCCGATTGCGACACGGCTTAACTTTGCAGCGCCACGCCCGGCCGAGGCCACAGCGCATCGTCGCGCTCCAGGTCGTAGTCGCTACCGAACGCCAGCGCCGCCTCGCGCGGCGTGAGGTCTGCGTAGCAGCCCAGCAGGTGCTCATCCATGCCGGCGTCGCTATGGTCGATGGCGAACAGGTGGAGGAGCTCCTTGTCGAAGGCTTCCAGCCATGCGGGGTCGAGCTTGGTCATGGTCATCCTCCTGAGTGCAGGAATAGTGCCTGCACCATCGCATGCCTGCTAACTCCAGAACTGGCCCGTGCAATGTTCATCGGCAGGAATCCCCATCCCACCCCAAGGTTATGTGAAGCCAGTTCAGGTCCTGCGGGCCGGTGCGGTGTATAAACTGCCGACACCTGAGTGCCCGAATGCGAGGAATGGATGCGACAGCTACTGAGGCCATGGATGGTACTGCTGCCCCTGCTCGCGGGTGGCTGCGGCGCCCAGGCACCCCAGATGTATGGCGATGGTTTTCCCGTCGCCAAGCCGATGGACCTAGTCCATGCAGGTGCGACGGTAGAGGCGCGTTTTGAACTGCCACCGCCTTGGGAGAAGGATCCCAAGCCACGCACGTTCCTGATCGGCTTCCGCACCGGTGGGCCTGCAAAGCGCCCGGACATGAAACCGGGCGATGTCGACTTCCTCGAAGACGCCCGGATTCCCCTGAAGGTGCAGCTGTGGAAACTGGAGGGCGACACCGAAACGCCCATAGCACTACAGGCACTGAATCGCGATCTGCCTGCTGTCTGGCAGGGCAGCCGATATCAACCGGCCAAGGGCGATGTGTACGAATACAGGAGCGCCGTCGGCGCGGATTCGAACAGTCTGGTCAACGCAGGAAAGTACGACATATCCCTGGCTTACAGGGAATACGAGGTGGCCCGTGCCGATTCCGGGGATCTGACGGCCGGGAAGTACCGGCTGAAGGTGACCAACCTCCAGGCCAACCCGGAAGTTGCACATCTCAACTTCGAGCTTCTCGTCGCCAACTACAACGTGAAATAGGGTTATGGACAGTCACCAGTCTCAACAGTCCTTTAGAAGGAGCTGGCCCATAGTCGGCAGCTTGACACGCGAGTGACTGAGCAAGTCCACCAGAAAACGCTGCAACGTGAGGCGGCGGCCCGAACGTCTGGCGGCATGCAGATGGGTTAGTGCCGGCACACAGTCGCGCTCAGGGAGAGGCGCGCGAGCTACATCGATGGTGCCGAAGCCCGATGCTGCTCCTGCGCATGCTGCATTTCTGCCGACCTCTCACGCGCTTGGCGCTCACCAATCGCCTCAACTTGGTTCAAGCTCTCCTGCACTGGCCGCTGGGCGGCCTCCGCAGTCGCAGTGTGAGTGCGAAGGGAAGCAGGGTCGGACATCGCACCCTGCACCACAAAGATGTTATGTGCGGCGGGGGAGGCATCTGTCTGTCTGCTCAGCACAACATGGTCCGCGCGGGTGATTCCGGCATCCTTGGCTGCGGCCAGCAGACTGGTAGACATACGCTCGCTGGTGTCATCGAAAGTTCGGCCGTTGGCCTTGTCCAGTGCTTCCACCTTGCTCCGAATCTGGTCCAGCAGCGCCTGATCTGCTGGACTGAGCGAGTGGGTGGGCGAGGACTGCATATCTGCAACGCTCTGCGTCGGTGGCGAAATGGTGTGTGCGCTGCCGGTGTTCTTCAGCTCCACCCAGCCCAACCCGCCCTTTCCGAAGTCGCCAACAGGCAGGATCTTTGCGCTGCCAAAGTCGAGGCCATTGCGCTCAAGCTGCTTCGGCTCCAGACCAAGCTCATGCAGGTCGATGCGGATGGCCGGGGGTTGGCGACCTTCAGCCAGGAAGGCATGGCTCGTCCCGATCACTGATAGCGGATAGGTACCGTAGTAGTTGCGGTAGTCGGAATCGCCGTGCCGGCCCAGCGTGCCAGTGCCGTCATAGAAGCACTGCTCGACGGCCTTGGTGAGCTGGACGCTCTCATTGTTGGGGCGCTTGGCAAGCGCATCATACGAAATGCCATCCGCCAAGCTCCTGGTTGCACCCTCCGCTCGAATGCAACGGGAGAGCGAGCGGGACGCAAGCATTGCCTCCAGTCCGTTGTCATCCAAGGTTGGATTCAACGCTCTGAATCGGCTATTCAGTGCCCGCAGGCCCGAGACCTCCGCCAGTGCCTCGTCCTGTCGTCCCTTGTCCAGAAGCGTGCGCACCGGCTCGGTCAGGTTCACCGAGCCTGACCGGGAATCGTGTGAAGCGCTCAGTTCCTCGCTGTAGGTCTGCTTGAAGTCCTTGAGTGCTGCGGCGCGTTCCTTAGCCAGGATGCCGTGCATGGTCTCGTGGCCTAGCACTTCGGTAAGTCGTTCTTCAAGCCGGGCGCCGGTTACGCTCTGGAAATTGGAGGCGCTGATGAAGATCGTTGGAGGGTTTCCATCCGCCCCCTCCTGGAAGTGGCCGCCATTGTGATGTCCGTAGGACACGGCAATCCGGCCGATCTGGCCGCTGGTGGCTGCGTTTGCCAGAAGGTGATTGAGGTAGGGGGAGCCTGCAATGCTGCGTCGGATCGCATCCTCGGCACCACTGGGAAGCTGTTTGTCTGCGCGCAGATCGGCCAATAGTGGCTCGACGCTGGATTCGATTCCCTTCATTTGTCTCCTCCTCCAAACTGGACCGCGTAGACGCAGGTTCTCGCTGTATCACCTTCATCGGAACGATAGGTCAACAGGCTGGTATCCATATACTGCTTACCACCGGTGATGGGGCGCCGGTACTGCCTGATGCCCCCTCTCTGAAATGGCACTTCTCCTCCGGTCCTGTATCCGAGGGCTTCGAGGGCTCGTCCGGCACTTTCGGCTTCCCAGTAGCACACGCCATTCGGAGCATCCGTCACTGGCTGCTTGCCCAGCTGATAGAAGATCACCTCTTGGTTGGGGAACTCACGTGCCGACTCAACCGACAGATAAGACGCCCCATAGTTGTAGCCGTTCGTCGTTGCCAGGTCCTTGGCGATGTGCCTGATGCTGACCTTTTCGTCTGGCACGAGTGAGACACCGATCGCCGTGCCGAGCTTGTCCGGACTGATGTCCGCCCTTGACCTGAGCGAATCCGCGTAGGCAAGAATCCGTTTCTGCAGCTCGGCCATGGAGATGCGGGCGGGCTGCGTATCTGCGGCAGCGGCACGTTCATTGAGGGCAGACGTATCCGGCGATCGCGCACATGCAGACGTCAGAGTAAGCATGGCCGATAGTCCGGAAATTGCGCCAGCGCGAGCTAGATGCGACATCACATGACGCGGAAGCAGTAGAGGCCGCCAAGCCGAGATCGCGGGAAGCGAGGCTAGCGCCCCTTGGATTGCGGTGCCCATCGGCAAGTCCCTTGCAGTGGAGAGGTCACTATACGGGGCAGACCCCGAGTGACTCTACCGGCGGGGTATTGATCGCCCACGTTTGCTGGCTGGTTCACACATTCAGCATGTCAGCCGTGGCCCTGGCTTTGTCCTCCACCTGCCCCCCATCCCACCTATGCCATCATCCGGCCAGGACCGCAGCACCCATCAAGGCTGAACAGGCATGGAGCAGGCAACACGCTACACCGCAACGCTGTACCTGGCCGCCCCCGGCACCCCGCTGAAGAGCGGAGGCATTTCGCCGCGCGGCCACATGTACCTGCAGGTCGCTGCGGGCGACGAGGCTCACAGCTACGGCTTCGCACCACCGCGCCAGGCGCCGGGCGAAGCCCCCACCGGCGTGCAGTACGCGCAGGTGCGCCACGATGATGCCGACGAGCACCTGGACCCGTACTACAGCCGCACCCTGGAAATCACCGAGGAGCATTACGGCTGCCTGCGTGATTTCGCCGAGGAGCCGGCCGAGTTCGAATTCGATGTGGATCGCCCGGCCACCATCAACCGTTGCAGCGATTTCGTCTGGGCGGCCCTGCACTACGCCGGCCTGCATTCGCTGCCGGCGCCGCTGGATGGCGGCAGCAACCTGGGCGAGTTCGCGGTGCTGTTCAACCTGCCAGAGATCCAGTGCATTGCCGCGCCGTTCCCGGGCAGTGATCTGAATGCCGAGACCCATCATGCGATGCCCGAGCGCGAGGCCGAGCATCATCGCCAGGGCGACCGCGCCAGCGATGAGCCGCCGCCGACGCCGATTGAAGTGGCCGGCACGCTACTGGACCCTTCGCATCCGGACCATCGCCTGTTCTCGCAGCTGATCCAGAAAGTGGCCGAACTGGACGCCGCGCACGGCCGCCCGTTCGATGCGGCCAGCCAGCGCATCAGCGCCAGCCTGCTGGTGCTGGCCAAGCAGAACAATCTCTCGCGCGTGGACCACGTGCTGCTCAGCCGGCCGACAAAAAGCAGTCATGCCGCCGAGAGCATCTTCATCGTGCAGGGCGACCGCAACGACCCAGGGCACCGCCGCGCCAGCATCGCCACCGAGGTGGCGGCCAAGACCGATGTGGCAGATTCGCTGCGGTTGAAGGAGCAATGACGCGGTCACTGCGGCGGGGGCTGGTGGTACTGGCGGTGCTGGGTGCGCTGGCGGCATGCCGTGCGTCACCAGCGCCTGAGGTTGCGCCGCCCCTGCTGACGCGCGCACAGGCCGAGGCGCGCACGGTTGTGCCGTTCACGCGGGCCGTGCAGTTGCAGAAGGCCGGTCGGATTGCCGACGTCACGTTTGATTTGCCGGCAGCCCAGAAGCCGGCCATTCCGATCCTGAACATTGGGTTGCGGCTGCAGGATACCGACGCGCGACGGCTGCTGGATGCTTCGGAGAAGATCACTCTCGGACGTTTGCCAGCGCGGCTGCGCCTGGAGCGGATTGATGGCAGCGCGCCTCGTCATGTGCAGCTCTGGCAGCGTACCCGCGACGGACGCGACTCGCAGAAGATCGGGGATGATGGCGTGGTCACAGACCTGACGACGGGGAGTGTGGACATCAACAGCTTGGCCGAGGCCGGGTTGTACTCTGAAGACGTGCTCTATCGCACGCTGCAGCTGGCGCAGGTCGGAGGCATTGCACCCGGGCGCTACGTTCTGCGGGTCGACCTTGTGGAGGATCGACCCCAGCTGGACGGCCTGAACGCAGAACTGATCGTTGGCTACCAATCACTAGGAAAGTAGACATGCACAAGGACGATGCCGAACGCTACAGCGTAACCATTCATCTGGCGGCCCCCGGCACGCCGCGCTACGGCCGTGATGCCGAGGGAAACAGGTTTCTGCTGGAGCCTTCGTTCGCGGGGCACATGTTCCTGTCGCTGCGCCGTTCGGGTGAACCCTTGCCGGAGAGCATTGGTTTCACCCACGCAGGCACCAAGGACGAGCCGAACAGGGGCAAAGTCGATGACATGGACGTGTCGGTCTACGACAAGCCCCGCTTCGAGCGCACGATCGAGATCAGCAAGGCGCAGTACGACCGCATCCTCGAGTTCTCGGCAGACCCGAAGAAGCACGGCTTCGACATGGAATACGACTTCTTCTCCAACGCGTGCACCGACTTCGCATGGGGTGCCCTGAACCACGCAGGCCTGCGACCGGTCGGGCTGGCCGGGGAGATCACCAACTACGAGGGCGCCACCAAGGTCCTGGACAACATCCGCGCCGTCAACGCCATTCCGCAGCAGGTGAAGGACAGCGAGCTGGACAGGGTGCAGTGGAACCCGATGCCGAAGCAGACGTTCCGCGAGTGGATGTTCACCGAGAACGGCGAGCAGTGGCGCGGCAACAGCAGCCTCGCGGCAAGCGGCACGCCCGCAGACCCGGCGCACGAGGATCATGCCCGCCTCAACCAGATCCACCAGCAGGTGGCCGACCTCGGCGCTTTCGGTGCACGCAACGGAAATGTCAGTGCCAGCCTGCTCGCGCTGTCGAAGGAGCAGCAGTTCTCGCGCGTGGACGAAGTGGTGCTGGGCGAGCCGCGCGGTGATACCGCGCCGAAGCTGTTCATCGTGCAGGGGGACCGCAATGACCCGGCACACCAGCGCGCCAGCGTGCCGGCGGAGCTGGCAGCGCAGGCACCGGTAGAGACCTCGTTCGAAAGGGTGGCGCAGTTGCAGCAGAACCCGCCGCAGCGCGATGTGCAGCACCTGCAGGAAGAGCAGCAACTGCAACAGAGCCACGGCCCACGGATGGCATAGCCGGCGGACGCGGTTCCAAAGTCGAACGTCTACCACGCCTGCGCAGACGCACGCCACGCCCCCCACCTGCTACCATTCCCCCGCAACCCCAGCCAGCCCACCCCGCGCAGACAGATGCGGGGCGGGCCGTCGCCGTACGGCCCAGCGAGCCAGGACACCTTCCCGTGCCCATTCAAGGACGCTCGCATGTTCCGTAATCCTCTCTTCCGCTCGGCCGCCCTGGCCGTTGCCGTTTCGCTCAGCCTCGGCGTGCCCTCCGCGTTCGCCGACAACGCTCCCGCCGCCAGTGCCACCGCCGCCGTGCAGCGCCAGGCCGTGGCCAAGGGCCTGTACGAGCTGGCCTACAGCCCGAAGCAGAACGCCGTGTTCGTGGCCTCCTCCGGCGGTTTCGGCGATGACGCCGGCCCGACCCAGGTGCTGCGCCTGAATCCGGCCACGCTGGCGGTGGAAACCCGCATCCCGCTGGAGCGCAAGGCGTTCGGCGTGGTGCTGGATGACGCCCACAACCGCCTGTACGTGGGCAACACCGTGGACCTGTCGGTGACCGTGGTCGACACCGCGCAGAACAAGGCCGTCGGCACCATCCAGCTGATGGAGAAGAAGACCGGCAAGGACGGCAAGGCCGCCTACACCCATGACCTGCGCGAGCTGGTGGTCGACAGCGCGGCCAACCGCCTGTACGTGACCGGCCACAGCAGCCAGCCGGACGTGAGCAGCGTGCTGTTCGTGATCGATACGAACACGCTGAAGGTGATCAACACCATCGATGGCCTGGGCAATGCCAAGGCACCGGGCCTGGCGCTGGATGTGGCCAACAAGCGCGTCTATACCAGCAACCTGCTGGCCGAGCTGGTGGTGGTGGGCACCGACTCGAACAAGGTGGTGGCGCAGCACAGGATCGCTGCCGAGCAGCCGATGAACATCGCGCTGGACCCGGCCGGCAAGCGCCTGTTCGTGACCGACCAGGGCTCGGAATTCCTGCGTGGCTACCAGGCCAAGAGCAGCGGCCTGGTCAGCAAGCATCCGGGCCAGCGCGTGCTGGTGCTCGACCGCAGCACCGGCAAGGAACTGGCCAGCATCCCGACCGATGCCGGCCCGCTGGGCATCCTGCTGGATGCACCGCGCAAGCGCCTGTACGTGACCAACCGCGAAGCCGGTACCGTGACCGCCTACAACAGTGACAGCTACCAGAAGGTGGCCACCTACACCGTGCCGACCCACCCGAACAGCCTGGCGCTGGATGCGAAGAACAATGTGCTGTTCGTGAGCATCAAGAACGGCGAGAAGGATGACAAGGGCGCTGACGAGAGCGTGGCGCGCATCCAGCTGTAAGGCGCTGACGCAAGGCCCCGCGCCGTCGCGCGTCGCATGAGGAAGGCAGGGCGCAGGCTCTGCCTTCTTCTTTGCCCGGTTGCAGTGCAAGAGGCTGCCCGCTAGGGTTGAAGCCCATGGCAGGGAGCCAAAGGATCTGAATCATGCTGGCTATCCGCCGCTGGCTGCGCGTCGGCCTGGTCTTCACGCTGGTGGGTGCACTCGGCGCCTGCAGCCGCATACCGGATGCACCGGAGCCGCTGGATCTGGTCAAGCCGATCAACGTGACCCAGTCTGGCCAAGCGGTGCGGTTCGAGTTCGAGACGAATGCCCGCAACTTCCACCCGGGTCGCACGTATGCGCTGGAGCTGGAGTTGCAGCGCCAAGAGACGCGAAAGCCCGACGAGCCTGACGTGGGCACAATGCGGATCCCGTTCGAGGTGATCCTGCAGCAATGGCGTGCTGATGCCTGGAAGGATGTTCCCACCTACGACAGCCATCAAGCCGGGGTGCTCAATGCCGGTGAGCAGCTTCCGGAATGGCATGAATCCGGCGAATGGCGGTATACGTCGCCGCACATGGGCAGTGATGGCCAGTACACGCTGAGCCTGGTTGCTCTGCCAGTGGAAATTGACTCCCGCTACCGCGTGGACGTGCGCACGGTGCAGAGGACCGAGGCACTGCAGGATTACTCGGCCCGTTTGCGGATCCATGCCGCCCGTCCCGCCGGAAAGTAATCAATCGCCTGGTTGCGGCGCCACTGGTCGCTCGCCAGGATAGGTACTTCATGGCAGGACGCCAAAGGGTCTTCATCATGCTGGGTATCCACCGCTGGCTGCGCGCCGGCCTGATCTTCACGCTGGTGGGTGCACTCGGCGCCTGCAGCAGCCGCATACCGGATGCACCGGAGCCGCTGGATCTGGTCAAGCCGATCAACCTTGCCGAGCCAGGCCAGACGGTGCGGTTCGAGTTCGAGACGAATGCCCGCAGTTTCTACCCGGGTCGACCCTACGTGCTGGATCTTGAGGTGCAGCGACATGGACCCGGGCCTGACAGTGGGCCTGACATGGACACTGTTCATGTCCCCTTCCAGCTGTCCCTGCAGCGCTGGGTCGCAGGTGCCTGGCAGGACGTTGCAACGTCTGATGTCCATCAGGCAAGGGCGCGCAGTCTGGGTCAGCCGCTCCCCGAATGGCATGCATCGGCAGACTGGCGCTACGCGCAGCAGGTATCGATGGACGCCAGCCGATACAGGTTGAGCATCGTCACCCTGCCGATGGAAACCGATGCCCGCTACCGCCTCGATGTGCGCACGGTGCAGCCCACCCTCTTGCTCCAGCATTACCCGGCACAGCTGCGGGTCCACGCGGACCCTCTGTCGGGAAAATGATCAGAGACTTGCGCCGCTCCGCCAACAACGCTGGAGGCGGCTCAGCCCAGACGGTGTGCCGGGTTCTGCTGCTGCTCCTGCTCACGGGCCTGCTGTTCGGGCACTAACCCCACGGCCGACTGCTGCGGGGCCAACCCCAATTTCTGCATCGACTGCTCCACCGGCGTCTGTATCGCCACAGCGGTCGGCATCATCGCGCGCAGGTGCGCCGGATTGGCCGGGTCGCCCTGCACCACGAAGACGTTGTGCCCGGCCGGGTGCTGGGCCGTGGCGTTGCTGACCAGCACATGGTCGACCTGCTGCAGGCCCTGCTCGCGGGCGAGCACGGTCAGGCTGGCGGTCAGGCGCTCGCTGGTCTGGTCGAACGGACGGCCATGCTGGGCGTCCAGTGCGGCCACGCCCTGACGGATCTGCTGGTTGAGGCCGTAGTCGGGGTGGTTGGGGGTGATCTCTGCCATGGCGATCGAACGGTAGCGGTGGGTCGGGGTGAACCCCGCCAGTATAGATCCGGCCGGTGAAGGGCGCCGGAAAGGTCAGTCCGCCGGCCGGTGGTCATAGCTGATCACCCGTTCGGCCAGCCAGTGCCCGTCCACGCGGCGCCAGACCTGGATGAAACGGGCCTGGCCGACCCAGCGTTCCACACCGTCCTTGCCGCGCTCGTGGAAGCGGTGGTCGCCGATTTCCAGCGCCCGCTCGTCGTGCAG
This sequence comes from Stenotrophomonas sp. LC732, assembly GCF_052446685.1. Classification (NCBI taxonomy): domain Bacteria; kingdom Pseudomonadati; phylum Pseudomonadota; class Gammaproteobacteria; order Lysobacterales; family Lysobacteraceae; genus Stenotrophomonas; species Stenotrophomonas sp. LC732. Next base: position 197,727 of record NZ_CP199214.1, read on the forward strand.
CGGGAACACCTGCAGCGAGGAGTCCACCAGCTCGCGGCGCAGGCGCCAGCCGCCCTTGCGCGCGTTGTCGCACAGGTTGGCTACGCTGCGGCGGAAATCCTCGCGGTTGCTGGCCGACTTGCCGTCCTTGTCATGGAAGAACTCCATGTCTTCGGTGGTCATCGCGGCGGCCTTGTCGGCGTCGCAGGCCTCGAAGGCCACAGCAAACAGCTGGGTATCGGCCTGGCGGATCTGTTCGCGCAGGTCATTGGCGGGCGACGGTGCGGTGGCGAGGCCGGCGGCCAGCAAGGGCAGGGTGAGCAGCAGCATGGTGGTGAGGCTCCAAGGAGGGTTCACGCAGGCTGGCATGGCGTTTGGGCCGCTGCACCCGGCTTCCGACGAAACGGCCCTGCCACGGAATGAATGCCCATACTGGCCGCCCGGTTCCAGCCTTGAGGCCGTTGCCTGTGCAGGGGATGTCATGAGCGACCGGGATTCCCTCACAGCCGCCACAGGTGACGGCCGCTAGCCTGCACTCCTCCCCTTCCACAGGAGCGCCCATGCCTGCTTCCCGCATCCGCCTGCATGTTGAAGACAGTGGTGGCGACGGCCGCCCGGTGATCCTGATCCATGGCTGGCCGTTGTCCGCCGATGCCTGGAAGACCCAGGTGGCGATCCTGCGCGATGCCCAGTATCGGGTCATCAGTTACGACCGGCGCGGCTTTGGCCGCTCTGACAAGCCGGCCGACGGCTATGACTACGACACCCTGGCGGCAGACCTGGCGGGGTTGATCGAGGAACGTGACCTGCGCGATGTCACCCTGGTCGGTTTCTCGATGGGCGGTGGCGAGGTGGCGCGCTACGTGGCCAACCACGGCCAGGATCGCCTGCACAGTGTGGTGTTCGCTGCGGCGGTGCCGCCGTTCCTGCTGCGTAGTGACGACAATCCGGAAGGTCCGCTGACCCAGGACAAGGCCGATGAAATGCGCAGCGGATTGGAGAAGGACCGCGAGGCGTTCTTCGACGGCTTCACCCGCGACTTCTTCAGCGCCAACGGCCAGTTTATGGTGACCGAAGAGACACGCCAGTCGGCGATCGCACTGTGCCACCAATCCGACCAGACTGCGGCGCTGGGCTGCATGAAGGCGTTCGCCACGACCGATTTCCGGGATGACCTGAAGAAGATCACGGTGCCGACGCTGATCCTGCACGGCGACAGCGATGCCATCGTGCCGTTCGAGGGCTCCGGCCAGCGTACCCACAAGGCCATCAAAGGCAGCGAAGTGGTGATCCTGGAAGGCGCGCCACATGGCTGCAACACCAGCCACGCCGACCGCTTCAATCTGGCCCTGCTGAACTTCCTGAAGCGCTAAGCTGCGGCCATGCGCCAGACCAGAACCACCCCATGGAAGAAGCCCGACCCCAAGGGCCAGACGTCGCAACCGCTATCGGATGCGCAGAAGGCGGCGGCACGGCAACGTGCCGAGGAGAACGGGCGGCGCTATCCCAACCTGGTCGACAACATGTGGGCGGCGAAGCTGCCGCGTGGGTCGTGAGCGTTGTCGCCGAGCATGGCCCGGCGACAGGCCTATTTCAGTTCTATATTAACTTTGAGTCTGTGCTTTATCTGCCGTCAGTGGGCGCTGACTTGAGTCGCTAGCCTATTCCGGCGTAGCGACTGCTGCCGAGCAAGCACGAGTTGCAACTCGGGGAAGTGCCGATCGCCGCTGGGAGCTGCCACTCCATGCCGCAGGCCGGAAGCCAGAAAAATCCTCCCGGCGGATGGGGACGCTGCGCATCTCCGTCGGCGTATCGGCGATCCGACAGCCAATCAGGACCTCCGCGCCAATCCTTGAGATCACACTTACCGGCCCTGCGCTGTAAAGGCCGTTGTCGTACGTCGTGACCCGGCATTGGTCGATGATGCCGGCCTCCCGGAGGACGCCGCATCCTCTGGCGGAGAGGATGACGGTTTGGCCTTCCATGCGGCCCAGCTTGAGTGCGGCAAAGCTGAGATCGGCGATATGGTTGAAGGCACCCAGCCCCAAGAGCAGGCTGATAGCGACTACGGTGAGGCCTCCGACGCGGTTCCACGTCTTCTTTCGGCCTGACTGATAGATCACCCAGTTGATGATGGGCACCAGCAGAAGCAGTGCTGAAATGCCCAGTGGCTTGATCTGCGCCTCCGGCGGAGCCAGAAATTCGTAGAGCAACGTTGCGGTCGGAATCACGACCGCGTAGATGGACCACGCGGCAATGGTGAGAATCATTGTCCATGAGAGCCCGCAGTGGCTGAGGAAGCGTCGCCCCTTTAGGGTCTGGGCACTTGCCAGCAGAACCGCCGCCAGCACCAGCGCGACCACGACGTAGACAAGTTCGAATACCAGATGGTCCGACAGGCCGAACAGAAGCACTGCGTGGGTCAGGAACGCGAGCAGGAAGCCTGCACAGATGGCCAGCAGCGAGAGCGCCCAGACGTACCTCCTGCGTTTAGTCAGCGACTGAACTGGTAGTGACGAGCCGCAGCAACCGCACTCGCTCATTACGGCTATCCGGCGTGTTGCGTACTGACGCCGGAGCTCGGGACGCTGAGGTCTGCGGATGACCCTGGCCTCGCTCAGCAGATGGAATGCATAGCCCGGGAGGAATAGCGGGACCAAGAAATAAACCGCACCGATCACGCTGACGGCCAGCATGGAGGCACCGACGACACCGAGGTCGGTAATCGCTAGTTGCGGCACATAGTTCATTCTCACGAACTGAAGGATGAGAAGCAAAAGGCTGCCTATGCCTACGACCCAGCCGTGCTTCCTGATGAGCTTGAGTATGAATCCAATGGTCTTTGCGGGTGATTCCGACGTGCTCATCGGGAAGTCCTTTTCGGTATTGATGCCGTGGGTACCTGCTGCCGCGCTTGCAGCTCCACCGAAACATCGGCCCAAAGCAGGGCATCTTTAGCGGAAGGGTCATGGCATCGTCCGTGAAGAAGCGTTCCGCGCCCTCCGTAGCATCGCTTACGGTCGGCGCTGCTACGCTGCGATGGGCATCGTTGTCGCATCCGCCAGCCGACACGTGCGAAGCGCTTGGTTAGGATGGCTCTTTGCTGTCATGGATGAACCGATGAGCGCCGCCACTTCCCGAATCCGCCGCATCTGTGGGCAGGGGCCGATCCTGTTGATGCTCCAGTGGGTCGCGCTGCTGTCTGTGGTGCTGGCTGCCGGCTTCTTCCATTACCGCGTGGAGCTGTTGCTGGAGCCGGTGACGGTGGCCTGTGGGGGGCCGGACGCGCAGGCGCGATTGCAGGTTGCCGAACAGGTGATGGCGCGTGCGGGCGCACTGGATGACTGGCAACCCCTGGGCTGGATTCCATGGGTAGGCCTGGTGCTGGCCTTGCTGGGGGCCATGGCGGTATGCGCAAGCCGTGCGCTGTGGCTGCGCGATCGGCTGCGCACGGCGAACGTGGCGCTTATGGTGCTGCACGGTGGCGCACTGGCTTTGGCCGGATGGGTACTGCACCTGTACGAGGATGCGTGGAGTAATGTGGCGCGGCTGTCACCCACGGCGTGCCTGGTGGAGCTGGTGTCGGAGGGCGATGTACCGCTGGAGCAGGCGCAGCGCGTGGTGTTCCATATCCTGACGCGCGTGAACGCGCCACTGCTGCGCAATCCGGATGATCTGGCGCTGGTGTTGACGGTGCTGTTGTTGGCCGCGATGGCCGGCGGCGTTGCCCTGTGGCATGCGATCGCGCGGGCCCGGGCGGGCTGAGCACGCTCGGCGGCGCGCGGCAATCGCGCTACAGTCGACGCCTCGCCACTCCAGGGAAGACCCGATGCGCTTGTTGCTGCGTGCGTTGCCGTTGTTGCTGTGTTCGCTGGCGGTGCATGCCGCCGAGGTGGACCGCCGTATCGCGGTGACCATCGACGATCTGCCATGGGCACGGCTTGACCAGATCGTGCCGCCGGATCTGCAGGAACGGCATGAGGCGTTGATGGCCCAGCTGCGCGAGGCTGGCGTGCCGGTGGTGGGCTTCGTCAACGAGAACAAGCTTGAGGTTGATGGACAGGTGCAGCCGACGCGGGTACAGATGCTGCGCGACTGGCGCGATGCCGGCTATGTGCTGGGCAATCACACGTACTCGCACATGGATCTGAATGCGAAGGGCCTGGCGGCGTTCCAGCAGGATTTCCTGCGCGGCGAGACGGTGCTGCGGCCGCTGCTGGCCGAGAAGGGGCAGGCGCCGCAGTGGATGCGCCACCCTTACCTGCGTGCCGGGCGCACCGCGGATGAGCGGGTGCAGATGGATGCGTTCTTCAAGCAGCATGGCTACCGCGTGGCACCGGTGACGGTGGACAACGGTGAGTGGGTGTGGGCGTTCGCCTATGCCAACGTGATGAACGAGCAGGCGGACTCGCCCGCGCGCGCGGCGACGCTGGCGCAGCTGCGCAAGGGCTACGTGCCGTACATGCTGAACAAGCTGGACTATTACGAGAAACAATCGCAGGCGCTGCTGGGGTACGCGCTGCCGCAGGTGTGGCTGATGCACGCCAATGAGCTCAACGCGGCCACCTTCGCCGAACTGGTGGCGGCCACGAAGCGCCGCGGCTATCGCTTCATTTCGCTGGACGAGGCGATGCGTGACCCCGCGTATGCGCGGGGTGCTGAAGGCTACAACGGCCGCTATGGCCCTAGCTGGCTGCACCGCTGGGCGATGGCGGAGAACAAGCCGAAGGACTTCTACGCCGGCGAGCCCGAGGTGCCGACGTGGGTGATGAAGCTGGCCAAGGTCGATTCGGAGTAAGGCTCAGCGCTTGACGGCCAGCACGCCGTCCAGCGCCAGTTCGGCCTTGAAACCGGCCTTTTCCAGGCGCTTGGCCACTTCGCGCGGCACGTCGCGGCCGCTGGTCAGCTTGTTCGGCGCACCGGTGTAGTGGAACAGGCGGCCGCCCTTGCGGATCACGCGGGCGAGGTGGTCGTAGAACACCTGTGAGTACAGCTCGCCGGCGATGCCGAAGCGCGGCGGGTCGTGCAGGATTGCGTCGACACTGTTGCTGGCCACCTGTTCGATCTGCTGCGAGACGTCACCGTGGCTGAACTGCAGGCGGCCACCGGCGGCAGCCGAGTCCGGATCCGGCGACCACGGGTTGAGCGTGCGCAGCCACATCACATCGGCGTTCTTCTCGAACGAGCGGATCTGGCCGACACCGGCTTCCAGCGCACAGGCAGCGAAGTAGCCGAGGCCACCGCAGGTATCGAGGATGACCTTGCCGGCCGGGGCGACCAGCTCCACCTTGCGGCGTGCATCCTCGAACGGCGACAGCTTCGAGGTCGGCAGCATCTTGATGCCGTCGATCTCGAAGGTCGGTGCGCCCCATTCGGTCGGCACCAGCTTGATCAGCGAGCCGCTGTAGCGCGAGATCGGCGCGAAGTCCTCGCCATCCCAGTAGTACAGGGTGCGGTCCTTCAGCTTGCCCGGCCAGGGATAGGGCTGGCCCCGGAAGTGGAAGCCATCCGCATCCAGCGCCACGCTGTCCTGGCTGCGGCCGAGATCGAGCGAGCCCTGCCAGTCGGCGGCGCCCTTGTCACGGGCACGGCGCAGGGTATCGGCGCTGTCGCGGGTCAGCAGGGGGCCGGTGTAATGGGGCACGGCGGGTACCGGGGCGGTTCGGGGGAGGGCATGGTACCGCAGCTGTTGAAGAGCCGAGCCCGCCCTAGGCTCCACCATGCCTGCATCCACGCATGGCGTGGATCTACTGCAAACGTAGCCGGGCGTGGGCTCGGCTCTACAGTTCAATCGCACTTCACCGCATACACCGGCCCAGCCCCGATCAGCATCAGCGCCATGTAGTCGCTGTCGCTGGCCTTGCCCTTCAGCGTCGCGCCCTTGTTGAAGTGGAAGATGCCGAAGCCGCCGGACATGCGGATCAGGGCACTGTCGATCTGGTCGGCGTCGTCGCGAAAGTAGCGGCTGATCTCGCTGGACGTGGCCTTGTGCAGGGCGTTCGGTTCGCGCTGCCACTGCTCGCCACGGCTGAAGGAAACGAAGTACTGGCCGCCTTCCTTCTCGATGCGGAAGTCGGCGGGCTTGCGCGCGCCGGTGGCGAAGCAGCCCTGCAATGGGTCGGCGGAGAAGGGAAGCCGCGCATCGTCGCCGCAGGCAGTGAGCAGCAGGAGGGCACCGGGCAGCAGCAGGCGGAGCGTGCGCATGGGATGTCCCTACAGGGCAGGTGCGGCTAGTGTAGGCAGCACGCGGGCGTGGCCCGTACAGAAATTCGGCAAGGACACAGGGGTTTTCGGATGGCGCAGGGCAAGGCACCGTGGTGCGGCGTGGCCAGTTGGCTGGGGATTGCTGTGGGGTGGGGGGCAGGCACCGTGGCGGCGCAGGCGGCAGTCGCTGCCGGTGGCAATGGCATGGCCGCTGGGCTGGGCGTGGGCGTGCTGGGCGCGGCCTTGGTGGGCGGCGGCCTGGCAGTGGCCGCGCGCGTGCGTGGCGAGCGCTGGCCATGGATCGGCATCAGCGGTGCGGTGCTGAGCGCGCTGCCGCTGCTGATGTACCTGCTGCGGATGATGCTGAAGCTCTAGCGGTAGTGCCGGCCGCTGGCCGGCAACTGCAGGTGGCGTGCGGTGTTCATGGGGTTGCCGGCCAGCGGCCGGCACTACCTGGCGTGCATCACTCGCTGCGGTGGATCTCCACCGTTACATGCACCAGTTCTTCGTGGATGGCCAGCGCGTTGCGCACGGTATCGGCATCCAGCGTGGCGTCACTGGTGACCACGCTGGCGCTGACCGCGTATTTGCCACGACCGACCTGCCAGACGTGCAGGTCGGCCAGGCGTGCCGGCCACGGGCCCTGTTCGATCACTTCGCGCACTTCGGCCACCACCGGCGCGTCCATCTGCGCGTCGAGCAGGATGCGGCCGCTGTCGCGCAGCAGGCCGACCGCCCACACCGTGACCAGTACGGCGCCGACCAGGCCCATCACCGGGTCCAGCCAGGTCAGGCCGAGCAGCTTGCCGCCGAGCAGGGCGACGATGGCCAGCACCGAGGTGGCGGCGTCGGCCAGCACGTGCACGTAGGCCGAGCGCAGGTTGAGGTCGTGACCGTGCGCATGCCCGTGGTCGTGGTGTTCGTGGCCATGCCCGTGGTCATGGCCGTGGTGATGATGCGCGTGGCCCGGGCTGTCGTGCAGCCACCAGGCACACAGCAGGTTCACGCCCAGCCCGACCGCCGCGATGGCGATGGCTTCGTTGTAGTGGATCGGTGCTGGTACCCACAGCCGCTCCAGCGACTGCACGGCCATCAGCGCGGCCACGCCGAGCAGGGCGATGGCGCTGGTATAGCCGGCCAGGATCTCGATCTTCCAGGTGCCGAAGGCGAAGCGCGGGTCGTGCGCGTAGCGGCGTGCGCAGCGGTACGCAAACACCGAGAGGCCCAGCGCCAGCGCATGCGAACTCATGTGCCAGCCGTCGGCGAGCACGGCCATGGAGTTGAACCACCAGCCGCCGACGATCTCCACGACCATCATGCTGACGGTGAGCCACAGGGCGCGGCGGGTATTGCGTTCGGCCAGCGGGTTGCCGTCGTCGAAGCGGTGTTCGTGGCGACGGGCGGCGGCAAGGGCGTCCAGGTGCATGGGGGCCAGCGGTGGAGTGGATACCCCCATAGGGTATATGATTCCGGCATGGCTCATGTACACAAGCATCGAAAGCAGTTGCTGACCCGGGTGCGCCGCATCGGCGGCCAGGTGGCGGCGTTGGAGCAGGCGCTGGACAGGCCGGAGGGTGAGGCCGGCGATTGTGCGGACGTGCTGGTGCAGGTTGCCGCCGTGCGCGGTGCCGCCCATAGCCTGCTGATGGAGCTGCTGCACGAGCACCTGCAGGAACACGTGGTGGGCGCCGAAGACCCGCAGCAGCGGGCGGCCGAGGCCCAGGTGCTGGTCGAGCTGCTGCGCCGCTACGGCAAATGACCGGGTAGTGCCGGCCGCTGGCCGGCGACTGCAGGTTGTCTTCCCCGTTCATGAGGTTGCCGGCCAGCGGCCGGCACTACCCGTGGCGGTGCCGCGCGTTCCAGATATGCGTGGCGGCCAGCAGCAGGCTGCCGGTGACCGTCATCGGTGTTTCCCAGTCGTGCGAGGGCAGCGCCAACGCGCCGGCCAGCAGCAGGCCGAGCCCGGCGCCGGCGGTGGCCCAGGCCAGCACGGGCAGCGGGTGACGGCGTTCTGCCCGCCACAGCGCGTAGCCGGTCAGCGGCAAGGCGATGGCCACGAACAGCAGATGCACCCATTCCGCTTCGGCCCACGTGCCGAACAGCGGCAGCGCGGCGGCAAGCAGGGGCAGCGCCAGGCAGTGCAGCAGGCACAGGCTGGACAGGGCGACCGCGCTGGCATCAAGCAGGGCGGCAGAAGGCGACTTCATGGGGGGAGGTTCCTTGCGCAGTAATTGTTATACAGTAACATTTCCGTTCCGCAGCCAACCCGCTCCGACATGAACACTGTTTCCCGCGCCGACCGTCGCCTTCCGGTCACCGTGCTGTCCGGCTTCCTCGGGGCCGGCAAGACCACCCTGCTCAACCAGATCCTGCGCAACCGCGAGGGCCTGCGTGTGGCGGTCATCGTCAACGACATGAGCGAGGTCAACATCGATGCGCAGCTGGTACGCGAGGGCGGCGCCGAACTGCGCCGCACCGAAGAGACGCTGGTGGAGTTCAGCAATGGCTGCATCTGCTGCACGCTGCGCGATGACCTGCTGCAGGAAGTGCGGCGCCTGGCCGATGCGGGGCGCTATGACTATCTGCTGATCGAGTCGACGGGCATCGGTGAGCCGATGCCGGTGGCGGCCACCTTCGCGGTACGCGACGAGCAGGGCTTCAGCCTGAGTGACATCGCGCGCCTGGACACGATGGTGACGGTGGTGGATGGCAGCGCGTTCCTCGCCGACTTCGGCTCGACGCTGCGCCTGGCCGAGCGTGGCCAGCAGGCTGGGCCGGATGACGATCGCGGCGTGGTCGACCTGCTGTGCGAACAGGTCGAGTTCGCCGACGTGATCGTGGTCAGCAAGGTCGATCAGACCGATGACGAAGTGCTGCAGGACACGCTGGCCGTGCTGCGTGGCCTGAACCGCGACGCGAAGCTGCTGCTGTCCAGCTTCGGTGACGTGCCGCTGGCCGAGCTGCTGGACACCGGTCGCTTCGACTTCGAGCGTGCGCAACGTGCGCCGGGCTGGGTAAAGGAGCTGCGTGGCGAGCACACGCCGGAAACCGAGGAGTACGGCATCGCCAGTTTCGTCTACCGCTCGCGGCGACCGTTCCATCCCGCGCGTTTCGCCCGCGCGTTGCAGTCGGGCATGCCGGGCGTGATCCGCAGCAAGGGCTGGTTCTGGCTGGCCAACCGCATGGACTGGGTGGGCGAGCTGAACACCGTAGGTGCCGCGACGCGGACGCAGGCGGCGGGGTTCTGGTACGCCGCTCGCGATCGCGTGCGTGCCGGGCTGGAGGACACGCCGCCGTTGCTGCCGCCCACGCCGCTGCCGTACAGCGACCTGGGCTGGGCGCGGCAGCAGGCCGATTGCTGGAGCGCACCGTTGCCGGGGCCGGAAGACTTCCCGGATGCGGCCGCGCACTCGGCGATGCAACGCCTGTGGCACCCGTTGTGGGGGGATCGCCGCCAGGAGCTGGTGGTGATCGGCGTGCACATGGATGAGCGTGCGGTACGTGCGGAACTGGATGCCTGCCTGCTCAACGACCAGGAGCTGCGTGCGGGCCCGCTGCTGTGGCATCAGTTGCCGCAGGCGTTCCCGGTGTGGAAGCGGTGACGGTGCACTGAGGATCGATGGGTTGCCGGCCAGCGGCCGGCACTACCCCTGGTCGATATGCCATGCGTGGATGGATGCATGGCGGAGTCGAGCATGGCTCGACTCTACAATGTGATCCGTCGCGGCCAATCCTGTAGAGCCGAGCCCATGCTCGGCTGCTGCAGTAGATCCACGCATGGCGTGGATCTACAAGGCGTCACGCCACTGCCAACCCTCGGTGCTCACCTGCAACACCTGCGTCGGCTGCAACGCCTGCAGCAGGTGCCGGTCGTGGCTGACCATCACCAGCGCGCCCGGCCATGCCACCAGCAGTTCTTCCAACGCCTGCAGGGCACCCAGATCCAGCGCATTGCCGGGCTCGTCCAGCAGCAACAGCTGCGGTGCGGGGTCGGCATACAGCACGCTGGCCAGCGCGCCTTTCACCCGTTCGCCATCGCTGAGGTGATGGGCTGCACGCCGGATGCGCTGCGCGTCCAGCCCGAGCAGGGCCAGCCGTGTGCGCAGTTCACCGGTATCGGCCGCCGGGTTGGCAGCCTGCACGGTGTCGAGAATGCTGCGCTCGCCGGAGAGCCCCAGCAGCTGCTGGTCGAGCAGCGCCAGTGGTGCATGCCGTTGTACGTTGCCACTGCGTGCAGGCAACTGGCCGGCCAACACGCGCAACAGCGTGGACTTGCCACTGCCGTTGTCACCAACCACGGCGATGCGCTGGCCGCGGCGGATGTCCAGCTGCAACGGCGCGCGGCAGCCATGCGGGAGCACCAGCGACTCCGCCTGCAGCAGGCGTGCGCTGCCGCGTTCCCCCTCGCCGGCAAACAGTGCCAGCTCCGGTGTGGCGTGAACCGCCGAGGCTGCAGCGCGCAGCTGGTCTGCGCTGGCCTGCAGGCGCTCGGCCTGTACCTGCTGTGCGCGGCCGTGGCTGCCCTCTGCACGTTGTTTCTGTCGGCCGAGCAGGATCGGCGCCTGGTTGGCCTGCTTTGCATCGCGATTGCCACGTGCCTGGCGTTGCTGCTGGCGTTCGTGCTGTTCGCGCGCACTGCGCTGCTGCTGCCGGTGCTGGGCGCGGGCGTGGTCGAGCTGTGCCGCGGCCGCTTCGCGTTCGGCGGCACGCGCGTCGGCGTAGTGCTGCCACGGCCCGCCATAGCGATGCAGCCCGCGCGCGTCGAGCTCGACGATCTGCTGCATGTGCGCCAGCAGTTCGCGATCATGGCTGATCACCAGCAGGCCGCCGCGCCACTGCTGCAACCGTTCGTACAACTGCTGGCGATGGCGGGCATCGAGGTGGTTGCTGGGTTCGTCCAGGATCAGCCAATCAGCGCCGCTGGCCCAGGCGCCGGACAGCGCCACCTGCATGGCCTGGCCACCGCTGAGGCGCGCGGCGGGTTGGGCGGGATCGAGGTCGTCGGGCAGCCGTAGCGCCTGCCATTGCTGCTGCAGGCGCTCGCGCAGGTCCCAACGGTCGCCGACGCAGGCGAAGTCGGCCTCGTCCACGCTGCCGGCTTCGATGCGTTGCAGTGCGGCCAGTTCAGCGCCAACGCCGGCCAGTTCACCGACCGTGCCAGCGGGTGGATAGCCGGGCGTCGGCAACAGGAACACGCGGCCGCTGCCGCGTACCTGCCCGTTCTCTGGCTGCACCCGGCCGGCGAGCAGGCGTGCGAGCACGCTCTTGCCAGCGCCATTCGCACCGACCAGGCCGGTGGCGACCGGATCGAAGGAAAACGTCAGAACGGAAAACAGCGGGCGGCCGTCGGCCAGTCGATACGACACGCGATCGAGCGTGAGGGAATACGGGGTCATGCGACCTCCATGAATGCCGGGTTCTCCCCTGCGCGCAGGGGCGGGAAGAGTCAGGCCGTCTGATGGGAAGACGGCGGCATCAATGGCGCATTGGTCGCGAGCCTCTTGGAGGAATGAGGGGCCAGTATAGCGGGACTGGCTGAATGGCTGCGTGCAGCGGTAGAGCCGAGCCATGCTCGGCTGACCTTAAGCATCCACGCATGGCGTGGATCTACGGCACGGTACCCAGCCGGGCGCCGACGAAGTCGATGAACACCCGCAGCTTCGGCAGCACGTGTCGGCCCGAAGGCCACAGTAGGTGGAAGGTGCCGCAGGAGTGCACATGATCCTCCAGCACGGGGATCAGGCGGCCGTCGGCCAGCGCATCGCGCACCGAGTGCACCGGCACGAAGGCCAGGCCGACATCACGCAGTGCCAGCGCCACCCGCGCTTCGATGGTGTTGGCCACCATGTGCACCGGAAGTTCCTGCGGTGCTTCGTCATCGGGCCAGTGGATCGGCCACGGCTCCAGCTTGCCGGTGCTGGGGAAGCGATAGTGCAGCAGCGTGTGCTGCATCAGTTCCGCCGGCGTGCGCGGAACCCCGCGGCGCTGCAGGTAGCCCGGCGAGGCGATTACACGGCGCGGGAACACCCCCAGCCGGCGTGCGTTCATCCGCGAGTCGCTGGGTTCACCGACGCGCAGCACTGCATCGAAGCCTTCCTCGATGACATCGACCAGGCGGTCGCTGAAATCCAGGTCGAGGCGGATGTCCGGATACGCCGCCATGAACTCGGCCATCAACGGCAGGGTGAGATCGCCGACCAGCGGCAGGCTGATGCGCAGCGTGCCGCTGGGCGTGGCGTGCGGTTGTGCCAGCTCGGTGCGTGCGGCATCGCGCTCGTCGAGGATGCGCCGGCAGCGCGCCAGGAACAGCTGGCCCTCGGCGGTGAGCGTGATGCTGCGCGTGCTGCGGTGGAACAGGCGCACGCCCAGTGCATGCTCCAGCCGGGCAACGCACTTGCCGGCGGCAGATGCGGAGATGCCCTGCAGGCGCCCGGTCTCGACGAAGCTGCGCGTGTCGGCGGCGTGCACGAAGGTCTGCAGGTTGGCGAGATTGTCCAGGACTGACATCGGCGTAGGGGCAATGAAAGCGGCAGGGTAGGGGCGGCGTGATCACGGCGGGCGGCGCCGCCACCGCAACACTGTGGTGCAGGGTGGGGGCGCCTGCTGTTGCGGCCTTGCAGTTCCGGCCATCATGCCGATTGCGGACTCCACGGTCCATGATGCCCGGAGCGGCAACCGGCTTTTTGCACCGCGCCGTGCTGCCTAACGTGGCGGGCCTCTCCCCACGGATCACCGCGATGAATGCCGCTCTTTCCCTCGGACCTGCACCGATGCTGCCTTCGGTGCAGCGGCTGCTGCAGCAGGTCCACCCGACGCGCCTGGTCGGTGCGGTGGTGCTGGTGTGCGAGCACGGCGTGCTGCGCCATGCCAGCGCGACCGGGCAGGCCGATCGCGAGTCGGCCCTGCCGATGCAGCGCGACCAGCTGTTCCGGCTGGCATCGGTCAGCAAGCCGCTGTTGAGCACGGTGATCCTGCGCCTGGTGGCCGAGGGCGTGCTCGACCTCGATGCGCCGGTGCGGCGCTGGCTGCCGGATTTCCGGCCGGCGCTGGCCGATGGCCGCCGGCCGCCGATCAGCCTGCGCCAGCTGCTCAGCCACAGCAGCGGGCTGGGCTACCGTTTCCTGGAAGCCGATGCGCACGGACCGTACGCCCGGGCCGGCGTCAGCGATGGCATGGACGCCAATCCGGTGTCCCTGGCCGAGAACGTGCGCCGTATCGCACAGGCGCCGCTGCTGTTCGAACCGGGCAGCCAATGGCTGTACTCGTTGGGCGTGGACGTGGCCGGTGCAGTGGCCGAAGCGGCGACCGGTGAAACGCTGCAGGTGCTGTTCGAGCGTTTGCTGGCTGCCCCCCTGGGCCTGCGCGATACCGCGTTCGCCACGCGCGATGCCGCACGGCTGGCCACGCCGTATGTGAGCGGCACGCCGCAGCCGCATCGCCTGCAGGAAGGGGAGGTGGTCGCGCCGTTCGAGGGAACGGTGGGCATCGAGTACAGCCTTGCGCGTGCCCTCGATGCCAGCCGTTTCGCTTCGGCCGGCGCCGGCCTGGTGGGTACTGCCGATGACGTGATGTCGGTGCTGGAGGCGCTGCGTGACGTGCAGCGCTCCGGCCTGCTGCCGCCCGCGCTGGCGGCAGAGATGGCCAGCCCGCAGGTGGGCGAATTTGGGCCGCCGGAACCGGCCGGCTGGGGCTTCGGGCTGGGCTTTGCAGTACTGCACGAGGCCGCTGCCAGCGGCACGCCGCAGCGCGAAGGCACCTGGCGCTGGGGCGGTGCTTATGGGCACAGCTGGTTTGTTGATCCGGCGCGTGGGCTGAGCGTGGTGGCGCTGACCAACACCCTGTACGAAGGCATGGATGGTGCCTTCGTCGACGACCTGCGCGATGCGGTCTATGCCGACCTGAAGGCTGCGCGATGAGCGGCCACGCCATCGATGCGGCCAGCCCGGCCGGTGAGGCCACGCGCTTGCCGTGGGCGGGCCTGCTGGCGCTGGCAGGCGGCGGCTTCATCACCCTGTTGACCGAGACCCTGCCGGCCGGCGTGCTGCGACCGATGGGCGACAGCCTGGGCGTGAGTGATGCGGCGGTGGGCCAGCTGGTGAGCGTGTATGCGCTGGGCTCGGTGATGGCAGCACTGCCGATGACGGCGTTGACCCAGCGCCTGCCGCGGCGTCCGCTGTTGCTGGCGGCCATCTCCGGCTTCGTGGTGGTCAATACGTTGACGGCGCTGAGCAGCAGCTATGCGCTGATCCTTGCTGCGCGTTTCCTGGCCGGCGTGAGCGGTGGCCTGCTGTGGTCACTGGTGGCTGGCTATGCCGCACGCATGGTGGTGCCGTCGCTGCAGGGGCGCGCGATCGCGGTGGCGATGGTGGGATCGCCGTTGGCGCTGTCACTGGGCGTGCCGGCCGGTACGTTGCTGGGCCAGCAGGTCGGCTGGCGCTGGGCGTTCGCGTTGATGAGCGTGCTGGGCGTGGGCCTGCTGGCGTACGCGCGCTGGGCACTGCCGGCGCTGCCAGCGGCCGGTGCCGGTCAACGTGCGTCGCTGGCCAAGGTCTGGCGCATGCCGGGCGTGCGCAGCGCGCTGCTGGTGATGGTGCTGTACGTGCTGGCGCACAACGTGCTCTACACCTACATCGAACCGTTGGCGGTGGAGGCGGGTGCCGGCCCGTGGCTGGACCGGCTGCTGCTCGCCTTCGGCGTGGCGGCGATTGCCGGCATCGGGATTGCTGGTTGGGGCGTGGATCGCCACCTGCGTGCGCTGGTGTGGGCGGCGGTGATCGGCTTCATCGTACCGGTGCTGGCCTTGCTGGCATGGCCGGGCGTGGCCAGCGCGCTGCTGCTGGCGACGATCCTGTGGGGCGTGGCGTTCGGCGCGGTGCCGACCCTGTTCCAGACCGCCTTGGCACGACGCGCCGGCGCCGCTGCGGACCTGGCGCAGTCGATGCTGGTGACCGGCTGGAACCTGGCCATTGCGGCCGGCGGCGTGGCAGGCGGCGTGCTGCTGCAGGCCAGCGGCCCGAGCCAGCTGGGATGGTTGCCGCTGCTGTTGCTGGCGGTGACCGTCGCGTGGTTGCTGGCACGGCCGAAGGCGTGGGCGTAAGCGCCGATCAATGCTGGCGCGGTGCCGGCCAGCGGCCGGCACTACCGTGGGCCGCGCCATCCACGCATGGCGTGGATCTACCGAGTGCAGCGACCCGCGTTTGCTTTCTTCTGTTGATTCCGTGGTAGGGCCGCCGCCGGAACCTGTCAGAGACCGTCCCGGCCAACGCCGGGATAGCTGTACGCGACCCACCACCAGGGGCTCTGCCGTTGGCCGTCCTACTCGATCCCTTCACGCTCGATCGGCACGCTGCGCGGGTTCTGCATGTGCTCGCGTGCAGCGCCGTACTGCTGCTGCCGCTTGTGGTGGAAGGCGACGAACTCATCACGCGGCAGCGGCCGCGAGAACAGCCAGCCCTGGCCGAATTCCACATGCCGGCTGTGCAGGTAGGCCAGCTGCGCTTCGGTTTCCACGCCCTCGGCCACTACCCACAGGCCCAGCTCCTTGGCCATGTCGATGATGTGCGGCGTGACCGGGCTGGTGGCGCTTTCGGTGCCGATCGCATCGATGAACGACTTGTCGATCTTCAGCGCATCCAGTGGCAGCTGCTGCAGGTACTGCAGGCTGGAGAAGCCGACGCCGAAATCGTCGATCGCCACGCTGTGGCCGGCGCGGCGGGCGGCGGCAAGCATGGTGCGCGCGCGGTCCAGGTCGAGGAAGCCACGTTCGGTGGCCTCCATCCAGATCTGCTGCGGCAGGATGCCGCTGCCGGCCATGTGCCGGGAAATCATCTTCAGGGCGCGGCCGCTGCTGATGTCTTCGGCGGCGAGGTTGATCGCGATGTGCGCGCTGCGGTCGGCCACCAGCAGCTCGCGCATGTCGCGCACCACGTTCTCGATCACCAGGTCGGTGACGTCGGCGATCATGCCGGCCTCTTCGGCCAGCGGAATGAACAGGTCCGGCCGCACCTGGGTGCCATCCGGGCGTTGCCAGCGCACCAGCGCCTCGGCGCCGACGCAGATGCCGGTGTCCAGTTCGATGATCGGCTGGTAATGCAGGTACAGCTCGCGGCGGCGGATGGCGGTGGCCAGCTCACCGCGCAGCGACAGGCGGCGCCGCGACAGCCAGATCACCAGGCCGGCCCCGGCGGCGGCCAGCAGCAGGCCGACCGGCACGTACAGCCATGCCTGCTGGCGGAAGGCGGCGGCCAGCGCGGTGCGCGGCGTGGTGGCGATGGCCAGCCATTCCTCGTTGCGCGCGGTGGCGAACAGCGTGGCGTGATCCAGGCCTTCGCCGGGGTCGCGCAGCAGTGCCTGCAGCAGGTCCGGATCCAGGCCGGGCTGTTTGGCCAGCAGGCGTCCATCGGGGCTGGCCAGCGCCAGCCGCACGTTCGGGTCGGCAATGACATCGACGAAGCGGCGCGGGTCCACCAGTGCGTCGTAGGACCCATACAGGACCGCCAGCACCTGGCGGCGGCCGCTGATTTCCGGGCGCACATCCACTGCAATGCCTGCGCCATCGCTGGTGACGTGGTCCGGCGTGGGTTGATCCACATCGGACAGGAACGGACCCCACGAGGTGCAGCGCAGCTTGCCACCTTCGAAGTAGCCCATCTGGTCGATCGATGGGGTGGTCATCACCAGGGTCTGCATGCGCCGGATGTGTTCGGGACTGCAGGATGCGTAGGCACCGGCCTCGGCCGATTTCAGTGCCGCCAGCGCTTCCTGGTAGGACAGGTCGGAGCGGCGCAGGGTGCGATCGGCGATGTCGCGCAGGCGCTGCTGTTCGACGCTGATCGCGCGGTCCCAGGTGGCGTAGGCCATGACCGCGATCGGCAGCGCAGCGGCCAGCAGGGCCAGGGCGGTGCCGCCGATGATGACGCGCAGCCGGCTCATGGCCGGGGCTCCAGCGGGGCGGGCGGGGCAGGGCGCATGGTGGGCCGGTCCTTGGGCAGGTGCGGCTATCTGAGCATGGCGCCGGGCCGGGCGGAATGGGATCAATACGGTATTCGGTCACATTGTGGTGAAAGCGGCCCGCTTTGACGCAATAGGTCCGTCTGGCGCTGGCGCTCGGCGCCGCGGAGGACTACCGTCGAATGCTTCGCCCGCCCCTTTTGCCCGCGCCCATGACCGAGCCCGCAACGCCCCCCGAGCACCTGCGCCGCAGCCTGTCCAACCGCCACCTGCAACTGATCGCCATCGGCGGTGCCATCGGCACCGGCCTGTTCATGGGATCGGGCAAGACCATCAGCCTGGCCGGCCCCTCCATCGTCTTCGTCTACCTGATCATCGGCGCGATGCTGTTCTTCGTGATGCGCGCGATGGGCGAACTGCTGCTGTCCAACCTGCAGTACAAATCCTTCATCGATTTCTCCACCGACCTGCTCGGCCCGTGGGCCGGGTTCTTCTGTGGATGGACCTACTGGTTCTGCTGGATCGTCACCGCCATCGCCGATGTGATCGCCATTGCCGCCTACGCGCAGTTCTGGTTCCCCGGGCTTGAAGCCTGGAAACCGGCGCTGGCCTGCGTGATGCTGCTGCTGGCATTGAACCTGGTGACGGTGAAGCTGTTCGGCGAAATGGAATTCTGGTTCGCGCTGATCAAGATCGTGGCGATCTGCGCGCTGATCATCACTGGCGCCGGGCTGGTGGCGTGGGGCTTCACCTCACCCAGCGGCCACACCGCGTCGCTGTCGAACCTGTGGAATGACGGTGGCATGTTTCCGATGGGGCTGGTCGGCTTCTTCGCCGGCTTCCAGATTGCGGTGTTCGCCTTCGTCGGCATCGAGCTGGTCGGCACCACCGCCGCCGAAACCGCCGACCCCGAGCGCAACCTGCCCAAGGCGATCAACTCGATCCCGGTGCGCATCATCATCTTCTACGTGCTGGCGCTGATCGCGATCATGGCGGTCACCCCGTGGCGCCAGGTGGTGCCGGACAAGAGCCCGTTCGTGCAGCTGTTCGTGCTGGCCGGCATTCCCGCCGCCGCCAGCCTGATCAACTTCGTGGTGCTGACTTCGGCCACGTCCTCGGCCAACAGCGGCATCTTCTCCACCAGCCGCATGCTGTACGGCCTGGCCGAAGAGGGCCACGCCCCGCGCGGGCTGTCGAAACTGTCGCGCGCCGCAGTGCCGGCCCGTGGCCTGCTGTTCTCGTGCCTGTGCCTGCTGGGCGGCACGCTGCTGATCTACCTGATTCCCAACCTGGTGACCGCCTTCACCCTGGTGACGACGCTGGCGACGGTGCTGTTCATCTTCGTCTGGTCGCTGATCCTGGTGGCCTACATGGCCTATCGTCGTCGCTATCCGGAGCGCCATGCTGCATCGATCTTCAAGATGCCCGGCGGCGTCGCGATGTGCTGGGCCTGCCTGGTGTTCTTCGCCGCCGTGCTGGTGCTGCTGAGCCTGCAGGGCGACACCCGCCAGGCGCTGATCGCCAGCCCGGCGTGGTTCGTGCTGCTGGGCGTGGGCTATTGGGTGCGTCGGAGGACCGCGAAGTGATCCGAAGTGGGGTCAGATCCCGTTGCTCAGCAACGGGATCTGACCCCGGCAGGTCGCGGGAGGTTGCCGGCCAGCGGCCGGCACTACCACGGGTGCAGGACGCCGCCCTGCCGGCCCCCATTCACCCAACATTAGCGGGCACGGCCGGATCATCCGGCCGCCATGTCCCCTCGCCCCCTCCTGCTCGCGCTGTTGCTGCTGCCCAGCCTGTGGCCCGGGCTGGCCGCCGCGCGCACCGTCTACCGCTGCGTGCAGGGCAACACCGTCAGCCTGGCCACCGCGCCGGAGCCGGGATCGCGGTGCACGCCGAAGGAGATCGACGACAACGCCGTCCAGACCCCGAACCTGTGGGGCAACATGGGCGTGTTCAGCGGCGTGCTGTACGAGCGCGAACAGGACGGGGCGCTGGTCTACTCCACGCGCAACCTGCCCGGCTCGCGGGTGTTCCTGAAGTTCACCGTGGCCACGCCGCCAGGCGAGCCGGCGCACGAGGGCCTGGGCAAGGTCGGCACGCCGCAGCTGGCGCAGCACGCCCGGCAGTTCAAGGCCGCGTCCAAGGCCACCGGCGTCGATGATGCCTGGCTGCGTGCCATCGCCCACGCCGAAAGCAATTTCGACGCGCTGGCGGTATCCAGCAAGGGCGCACAGGGCGTGATGCAGCTGATGCCCGAAACCGCGCAGGAATACGGGGTGAGCGATCCGTTCTCGCCGCAGCAGTCGATCGAGGGTGGCGCGCGCTACATGCGCGCGCTGCTGCGCCGCTACAACGGCGACCGCCCGTTGGCGGCGGCTGCCTACAACGCGGGCATCGGTGCGGTCACCCGCTACAAGGGCGTGCCGCCCTACGCCGAAACCCTGGCCTACGTGGACAAGGTGATGGCGCTGTATGCACGCTACCGGGAAGCGATGGGCATCCGCACCGAAGTGCCGGCGCGCTAGCGGACGGTGCTGCCTGCACGTGGCGTTGTAGAGCCGAGCCGATGCTCGGCTGCGCCAATTGCCGCCGAGCATCGGCTCGGCTCTACACAAAAGCCGCTCAGCGCGAGGTGGAGCTGCTGACCAGGTCGTAGCGCTCGATGCGGCCGACGCGTGCCACCTCGGCCTGCACGTCGGCACGCTGCTTGAGTGCACGCCACGCGGCATCGATGCGCACATCGCCCGGCAATGACGGATAGGTCCGCATGTCCTGCAGGCTGGCCAGGGTTTCCCCGCGTTCGATGGGCGAGCGCAGCTGTTCGATCAGCACGGCGGCGGCACCGTCCAGGTTGCCTTCCTCCAGCAGCATTTCGCGATGGAACAGGCGGGCATCCTCGCGCTGGGCCAGGATCACCGCGCGTGCTGCGTCGCGCGCCTCGGCATCACCGCGCTCGCGGGCGGCGGCGAACTGCAGCAGCGCCTGCGCGGCCTTGCCGTAGCCGGCGAGGCCCGGCATGTCATTCACTGCCTGCGCAGCGTCCTGCATGCGCCCCAGCGAACTGAAGACGAAGCCGACATTCATCTGGTGCTCGACACCATCCGGGCCGAGTGCGCCGATGCGTTGGGCCTGTTGCGCCGTGGCCAGTGCCTCATCGGTGCGGCCCAGCCGGCGCAGTGCGGTGAGCCGGCTGTTGAGCAGCCAGGCCACCCATTCCGCTTCGGCGGCGGCAGGTGATTCGCCGTTGCTCGCGGCACCGGCCATGCCCTCGGTCAACGACAGCACTTCCTCGTTGCGGTCCAGCATCAGCAGGGTGGTGCTGAACTCGGCCATGCGCGCGTCCAGTGCACGGTCGAGCAGGCCGGAGACGCGCAGTTCATCGAGGTGGCGCTGCGCCGCCTGCACCGGATCGAAACGCGCATCGCCGCGATCGACATAACGGTCGAAGCGCTTGTCGCTGCGCAGGCGGATGATCTCGGCCGGGCTGTCGATGCGGGCCAGCGTGGCTGGAATGCTGTCGCCACGGCCATTGTCGGCCTGCAGCGTGGCCAGTGTCAGCCACAGCCCGGTGGGTTCCAGGCCGGCACTTTTCCAGCCGTTGTCAAACAGCGCCTGCAGCAGGTCCATGCGCTTCATCGGCTGGTCACGCAGGCGGTACTGCAGGTAGTTGATGGCGTGGTGATCGACCGGCAGCGGCGCGTCGGCATGCTGCAGTGCCTTCACCAGGAAGGTGGTGGCTGCGGCCGGCATGTTGTCCGACAGTTCCACCGACACCTGGGTAAGCAGGATCTGTGCATCCTCCGGCAGGGCCTCCTGCGCCCGCTGCAGGTAGCGGCGGGCCAGGGCCGGCTTCTTCTGCATCAGTGCGGTCCAGCCAGCGACCTGCGAGGCGCGGCCACGATGCTCGGCATCGAAGTCGTCCAGCAGGGGATCCTCCATCAGCCGTTCCATGCTGATCAGCGCGCCCAGCGTGTTGCCACTGCGTGACTGCTGGATGGCCTCATCCCAGCGCGTGGCATAGGCCTGATGCATCGCATCGGCGGTGATTGACGGCTTCTGCGGCGCCACCGTGATCGAGGCAGTGGCGGATGTGCTGGCCAATGCGGCCAGCAGCAGGGCGGTGAGCGGGAGAACGCGGGGCATGGAGAATCTCCATCCGTGGGAACCGCATTGAACCTGCTGCAGCCAGCGAGGACAAGCACGACGAAGCGAATTCTGGCGTTCAGCCGCACAATCGGCCGTGGCGGATCGCACGCGCAGCGTCTATTGTCGGTGCCTCTTCAGACAGCAGGCAGGCAGCGCAGCACGATGGCACGGTGGCAATGGATGGCGGCAGGCGTAGCGTTGGCGACGGTAGTGGCATTGGCTGCGACCTGGTGGGAGACACCGCTGCATACGCTGGCTGAACCGGCGGGTCCGGCTCCGACGCCGTTGGCGTGGACCGCGCAGATC
The DNA here is from genome assembly GCF_052446685.1 of Stenotrophomonas sp. LC732. NCBI lineage: Bacteria > Pseudomonadati > Pseudomonadota > Gammaproteobacteria > Lysobacterales > Lysobacteraceae > Stenotrophomonas > Stenotrophomonas sp. LC732. Next base: position 219,312 of record NZ_CP199214.1, read on the forward strand.
GAACCGCTGGCCGGCGATGGCCACCCGGGTGACCGTGATGGCGCGTCCGCGCAGGCACGCTTCGCCGATCCGTACGCGTTGCTGCGCAGTGCCGATGGCAGCGTCTATTTCACCGATGCCGGCGACAACAACCGGATCCGTCGCCGCCTTCCCGATGGCCGCGTTGAAACGGTGGCCGGGCAGGGCGAGGGACGTGTCGATGGCCCTGCACTGCAGGCCAGTTTCAACACGCCTTCGGGCATTGCCGCCGACGCGCAGGGCAACCTGTATGTGGCCGACACCGGCAACCATGCGATCCGCCGCATCAGCACCGATGGCCAGGTGACCACGCTGGCCGGTGGCGAACAGGGCCACGCCGACGGCCCTGCCGCGCAGGCCCGCTTCGATGCGCCGATGGGCATCGCCGTGGATGCGCAGGGCCAGGTTTACGTGGCCGATACGTTCAACGATCGCATCCGGGTGATCGGTACGGATGGCAGCGTGCGCACCCTGGCCGGTGGTGATCGGCCGGGCCTTGCCGATGGCGTGGGCGCCGCTGCGCGCTTCGATACGCCGGTGGCGCTGGCCTTCGACGCGCAGGGCGCGTTGCTGGTGGCCGACCTGTTCAACAACGCCGTGCGCCGGGTGGGTGCCGATGGTACGGTCAGCACCGTGGTCGCCGCCGGTGGCGTGATCAATGGGCCGCTGTCGTTGGCCACCACCCATGACGGCGTGCTGTACGTGGGTGATCTCGATGGCCGCATCGTGCAGGTGACGCCGCAGGGCCATCAGATCGCGCTGGTCGGCAATGGCCGCCTGCCGCGCCTGGCCCGCCCCAGCGGATTGGCGCTGGATGCCGATGGCAGCGTGCTGGTGGCCGACGCCGCCAGCTACCGCCTGCATCGCCTGCGCCCGCTGCCGGTGGGCGACCTGCCGGCACCGGCACTGGTCGGCCCGGCTGCCGATGCCGCGCTGCCGAAGACCGGGGGCCGTTGGCCGCTGGCACCGCAGGACGGCTGGCACGAAGTGGTCGGCACCCTGGGCGAGGTGCGCGGCAACTTCACCGGTGAGAGCCGCCACCACCTGCATGGCGGCTTCGACGTGCGCGGTGATGTGGGCCAGACCGTGCTGGCGATCGCCGAAGGCAAGATCAGCAGCCCGGTGGCCGCCTGGAACCTGGGTGAGCAGGCCGAGGGCCTGGTCGTGGATCGCCTCAAGTACATCCACATGCGGGTCGGCCGCACCCCGCGCGACGAACCCTACGATGCGCGCTGGCAGGCGCTGTACGACGAGCAGGGCAGGCTGGAGCGGATGCGCGTGCGCCGCGGCATGCGCATCCACGTCGGTGACCGCCTGGGCAGCATCAACAACCAGGCGCACGTGCACCTGGCGGTGGGTACCGGCGGCTTCGAGACCAACGCGGTGGCGCTGGGCTTCCAGGGCTACGCCGACCACTTCGCGCCGCGCATCACCGATGTGGCCCTGCTGGACGACAACGACCAGCCGATGGCGGCGGGCGGCGATGGCGTGGTGATGGTGGCGCGCCAGGGCCGCGGCGTGCAGATCGTGGTCGAGGCCTGGGACCAGGTCGACAACAACCTGCCGCGCCGCCGCCTGGGCATGTACCAGGTCGGTTACCAGATCCTCGATGCCGCTGGGCAGCCGCTGCAGGGTTACGAGCAGCCGCGCTGGAACATCGTGTTCAACCGCATGCCGCCGCAGAAGGAAGCGGTGCGCGTGGCCTACGCACCGGACAGCGGCATCACCGTGCATGGCAGCGCGGTCACCCGTTTCCGCTACCTGGCCACCAACACCGTGCGCGACGGCCTGATGGAAACCGGGCGCTGGCAGCCGGCGGCGCTGCCGCCGGGCGAGTACATCGTGCGCGCCAGCGTGCGCGACTACAGCGGCAACGAAGGCGTCGGCCCGCGCGAGATCAGGGTACGGCTGCTGCCATAGCCGCAGCCGGGGCGCCGCAGCGTTCGCGCTCGGCGTCCATGTCTTCCAGCGGCCGCACTTCAATGCTGCCGAAGCGCGCCCACGGGAAGTCGCGGGCGATGCGCATGGCTTCGTCGCGGTCGCGGGCGACGATCAGGTTGAAGCCGGCCAGCAGTTCGCGGGTTTCGGCGAACGGGCCATCGAGAACACGGCTGTTGCCATCACGCACGCGCAGGGTCTGTGCAGTGTCGACCGGCTGCAGTTTCTGCGCGGCCAGCAGCGTGCCTTCGGCCTGCAGCTTGTCGGCGTGGGCCAGGCAGTCGCGCATCAGCGCGTTGAATTCTTCGATGGGCAGGGCCTGCAGCAGGGCAGGCTCGATATAGATCAGAAGCAGGTACTGCTGCATGGGACGGTCCTGGCGGGGGCGGGTGCCCATGATGGCGCAGGATGGCGCGTGGGCATGTTGCAGCGCAGAAGCGCGCCTTCGGCGGGGACGGCGAACGGCGGAGCCCCTCCGTGGTGGCGCTACAACGTGATGCTTGGGCTTGGCCGGGTGGGTAGGCGGGTCGGGGGACGCCGTAAACCCATCCATGGGGGCTTGGCCGCGGCATCCATGCCGCGGACACCCCCGCCCCGCCTACCCACCCGGCCCTGGACAGTTTCCTGCGGCGTCCACCCCGGAAAATCACAAACAAGAGCAAAAGCGGGTCGCTTCGCTCGCAAAGCTGAGCCCGCCAGCCAACCGCCGTTGCTGTTGCTTTTGCTGTTGCTTTTGCCTTTTCTCTTGATTTTCCCGTGGTGGGGCAGCCGCAGAGATCTGTCTGGGGCCGGGCGGGTGGGGTTGGCGGGGTATCCGCGGCATGGATGCCGCGGCTAAGCCCCCACGGATGGGTTCACGGCGTCCCCGCCAACCCCACCCGCCCGGCCCACTCCCAGAAAACCAGCTTTCAGCGACCAACCCAAACCCACCACGGAGGGGCTCCGCCGTTCGCCGACCTCCGCCGAAGGCGCGCTTTCCACGGAAGAAATAATTTTCAGAGGACGTGTCGATTCCCAGCCCCCTGGTTCGTTGTACCCAATGAAGGGCACGCACCACGCGTCCCCACGGGAGACCGCAATGAAAGTGATGGTGATCGTGAAGGCCAACGCCGACTCCGAAGCCGGCCGCATGCCCAGCGAACAGGAACTGTCCGAAATGGGCGCCTTCAACGAACAACTGGTGGCCGCCGGCATCATGCTGGCCGGTGAAGGCCTGCACGCCACCCAGCGCGGCCGTCGCATTCACTTCGGCGGCGGGGCACCCCAGGTCGAGGCCGGTCCGTTCGGTCCTGCCAGTGAACAGATCGCCGGCTTCTGGCTGTGGGAGGTGCGGTCGCTGGACGAAGCGGTTGAATGGGCCAGCCGCGCGCCGTTCGGCAGTGGCGGCACGCTCGAACTGCGTCCCTTGATCTCCGCTGAAGACTTCGGTGAAGCCTTCACCCCCGAATTACAGCAGCAGGAACAGCGTCTGCGTGCACAGCTGGAAGGTTGACCCGATTCATCTCCACGCCGGGCACGACCCGGCGCTACCGCCCTGAACCACATCACGGAGTATTGCCATGAGACTGATTCCCTTCCTCGGCTTCAGCGGCCAGGCCCACGAGGCGATGGCGTTCTACGCCAAGGCACTCGGTGGCCAGGTCACTTCGGAAATGAAATACCGCGACATGCCGCCCTCCGATGGCTCGCCGGGCTGCAACGAGATGCCGCCGGAAACCCTGGACCACGTCGCCCACAGCCAGCTGGAGATCGGCAACGCCATCGTGATGGCGGCCGACGGCCCCGGCGGCGGCGAGGGTGGCTCGACCACCATCAATGTTGATGTCGACAGCATCGAAGAAGCCGAACGCGTGTTTGCCGCGCTGGCCGAGGGGGGCCAGGTGCAGATGCCGATCGCCGAAACGTTCTGGGCGCACCGCTGGGGCATGCTGGTCGACCGCTATGGCAAGCCGTGGATGGTCAACTGCATGAAGCAGCCCTGATTCCTCTCTTTCTTTCATCCACAAGGAGCTTCACCGATGAGTGCACCGCAACCGCAGATGATCTTCGTCAACCTGCCCGTGCAGGATCTGAACGCGTCCAAGACCTTTTTCGCAGCGCTTGGCTACAGCTTCAACCCGACCTTCACCAATGACGATGCCGCCTGCATGGTGATCAGCGAGAGCATCTTCGTGATGCTGCTGACCCAGCCGTTCTTCAAGCAGTTCACCACCAAGCCGATCGCCGACGCACGCAGCCAGACCGAGGTGATCACCTGCCTGTCGGCGGACAGCCGCAAGGCGGTGGACGTGATGGTGGACAAGGCTCTGGCGGCCGGCGCCAGTGAACCGCAGCCCGCGCGCGACTACGGTTTCATGTACCAGCGTGGCTTCCAGGACCTGGATGGCCATCTCTGGGAAATCGCACACATGGACGGCGAGCCGGGCTGACGGCCGCCGCAGGGAGAACCCGCATGGCTTACGTGGACGCTTACGTGCTGCCGTGCCCGCAGGACAAGGTGGCGGCCTACCGTCGCCTTGCCCGCAAGGCCGGTGCGGTGTGGAAGGACCATGGCGCGCTGCAGTACATGGAATGCGTGGCCGACGATGTGGAGCCGGGCAAGAGCACCTCCTTCCCGCGCGCGGTCAAGGCGAAACCGGGCGAGACGGTGATCGTCGCCTTCGTGGTGTTCCGCTCGCGCGCGGCACGCGACCGCATCAACGCGAAGGTGATGGCCGACCCGCGGCTGGCGTCGCTGGGCCCGAAGGACATGCCATTCGATACCCGGCGCATGTTCTGGGGCGGTTTCAAGCCGATTGTTGAAGCGTGAGCTGCGGCGCTTGTGCGGGCCGGGCGTGCGTGCTGTGATCGGCGCATGCTCGAGCCCGCACTGACGCAGCGTCTGGAAACCCTCTGGCGGATGGAGTCGCCAGTGCTGATTGCGCGCCTGGCGCGGCTGCTCGGTGGCGATGTCGGCCGTGCCGAGGAGCTGGCCCAGGACACCTGGCTGGCCGCGCTGGAGCGTTGGCCGGAGCAGGGTATCCCGGACAACCCCGGAGCCTGGCTGATGACCACCGCGCGCAACCGTGCCATCGATGTGCTGCGCCAGCACCAGCGGGTGACGCAGCAGCATGCGCAGTGGGGCGAGGAACTGCATCCGGCGGCACTGCCGGCGCCGGATGACAGCCGGGCACTGGAGGACGACCTGGGCGATGACCTGCTGCGGCTGATGTTCGTGGCCTGCCATCCCGTGCTGCCGGCCGATGCGCGGGTGGCACTGACCCTGCGCCTGCTCGGTGGCCTGACCACCGTCGAGATCGCGCGTGCGTTCCTGCAGCCGGAGCCGACCATCGCCCAGCGCATCGTGCGCGCCAAGCGCACGCTGGCGCAGAAGCAGGTGCCCTATGAAGTGCCACGCGCGGACGCGATGCCGGAGCGCCTGGCCTCGGTGCTGGAAGCGATCTATCTGGTGTTCAACGAAGGCTACGCCGCCAGCGCCGGTGATGACTGGATGCGCCCGGCGCTGTGCGAGGAAGCGCTGCGGCTGGCCCGCATCCTGGCGCATCGGTTGCCGGTGCCGCCGGTACTGGGCCTGCTGGCGCTGATGGAACTGCAGGCCTCGCGTGCAGCGGCACGGGTGGACGCGCAGGGGGTGCCGGTGCTGCTGGACCAGCAGAACCGCGCGCGCTGGGATTGGCTGCAGATCGAACGTGGGCAGCAGGTGCTGGCGCGCGCATTGGCCATCGGTGGCGACCAGGATCCCTACGTGCTGCAGGCGCGCATCGCGGCCTGCCATGCGGCTGCGCGGCATGCTGACGCCACTGATTGGCCGCGTATTGCTGCGCTTTATACACAGCTGCTGCAGGTGCAACCTTCGCCGGTGGTGGCATTGAACCGGGTGGTGGCGATCCTGCGCAGCGACGGTGCCTTCGCCGCGTGGGCACAACTGCAGCCACTGCTGGTCGATCCGCGCCTGCGCGACTACGCGCCGCTGCAGGTGGTGCGCGGCGAGCTGCTGCAGGCACTGGGGCGTGAGCAGGATGCGCGTGACGCTTTTGGCCAAGCCGCTCGGCTCAGCCAGAACCAGGCCGAGCGCGGACTGCTGCGGCAACGGGCGGGCCTGCCCCCTACGGACTGAGCCGACAAAGGCAGCACTTGTCGCCGGCCGCCTGAGCGGCTATGTTTCGCGCCCAGCGGACGCATCAGCGTCCGCGATCCGTGCGTATTGACCGAGGAGCGGTTGGATGTATTCAAGGACGAAGAGCGCATCGCGCGCTTTTGCGCGCCTGCTTGCCTGTGCCCTGTGCGTGGCCGTATGGCCGATGGCCGTGCAGGCTGCGGACAAATCACAGCAGGCCTATTGGGCCGGTTTTGCCTATACCGCTGACGCCGCCGCCGTGCAGGCGACCACCCCGCATGCGCACGCGGTGCTGGAACGGCGTGGGCTGGTCCCGCTGAACCAGACGCTGGCACAGTCGCTCAAGCGCCGCGCACCGGCCCACCTGGAGCTGATCGACCAGCCGGTGGCGATGCTCGACGGCACCACCAGTGCCACCGTGCTGGCCGCTGCGCTGGATCGCGAGCTGGTCTCGGTCGAACCGATCGGCGACCAGTACAAGGTGCTGGTGGAAGTGGCGCTGCAGGCGTTGTTCTTCGACTTCCGCGAGCGCCAGGTGATCGCCTCCTATCCGCTCACCCTGCAGCGCATCGACGTGCAGGACTACCGTCCGGACAACGACGATATCGACGCGATCGTCGCCGATCTGCTGTACGGCGGTGCCGATACCAGCCTGTCGCAGGTACTGGCGGCCAGCCTGGCGCAGGCGCGGTTGCCCGATGCCGCCGTGCGTCGCCTGCAGGTGGGCGGGGTGACCCTGTCCGACGCGGCACGCGCCAAGCTGCCCGATCCGAAGTGGGAAGCACCGCTGCGTGCCACGCTTGCGCACGAACTGTCCAAGACGCTGTCGTCCAACACCGGCGTTGGCCTGCTGCCGCCGGCCTCGGGCCAGGCGATCGGCGGTGCGATGGCCGCCCGCTTTGCCGACGGCAAGGTCTACCAGCTGAAGATTCCCGAACCCGACTACGTCATCCAGCTGCAGGTCGATGCACTGAAGAACGGCGTGATCGAGGAAACCCCGGCGATGAAGACGATGCTGTTCGGCGCCTTCTTCACCGCCAAGGTGAGCGAGCCGTTCTCGGGCAAGGTCTATTTCGAACAGCCGCTGCGCAAGGGGGCCACCAAGGTGGTGCCGGTCACGCAGTGGCAGGTCGACCAGTGGTCGGCCAGCTACGAAACCCTGCTGGCCGGCTTCGACGCCTTCGCCGGCGCCGCCGCCAAGCGTGCCGATTCGCGCGCCTGGCTGGACGAACAGAAGCCGGGCGGCCGCCCGTTGCAGCAGCAGACCCAAGCCATCCAGGAGTTGATCAAGTCATGTCGTTGATGCGTACCATCCTGCTCATCCTCATCGCGCTGGCGGTGGCCTCGCCGGTCGCTGCGCAGACCGCGAGTTCGCGCGGTACCGGCTCGGCCAGCTACGGCCTGCGCCTGAGCGCCGATACCCGTGCCCAGGCCCTGAACAAGGCCAAGGTCAATGCCCTGGAGGCGTACATCGCCGAAACCGGTGCGGCCAAGCTGCGCCTGTTCGAGGCGCGCCGCGCCGAGTTCATCGGCGAGATCGACCGCTACGTGCTCAGCGCCGTGCAGCTGTCGGACACCGAAGACAAGAAGGCCAAGACCTACAGCGTCACCGTCCGCGCCGAGATCAACACCACCCTGCTGCAGACCAAGCTGGATGCGGGTTCGGCCGTGGCCGGCGCCACCGCTGCGCAGCGCTCGCTGCTGACGTTCCTGTTCATGGCGCGCTCGCAGGACACCGTGCAGTCGTTCCAGGACAAGGAATACCGCCGCGTCGACGCCAGCAGCAGCTACAGCGAGAACACCCGTGAAGGCGACAGCTTCCGCGGCAACTCGGTCAGCACCAACGGCAGCATCAACCAGAACGGTTCGGTGTCGGTCACCAGCGGCGGCAGCACCACCGCGCGCGCCGACAACATCACCTGGAAGGTGGCCAACGCCGCCGAAGTCAACACCGCGATGACCGGTGCCTTCAGCGCCGCCGGCTACGAGGTGGTTGAAGCCGAGTACGTGGAAGGCGAGTCGCGCGGCCTGCTCAGCATCGAGCGCATCCGCAAGGACTTCAGCACCGGCAACGACCTGGCCCCGGCCACCCTGCGCGACACCGCCAATGGCATCCGTGCGGCCAACATCCCGTACATCGCCGTCGGCACCCTCGACGTCGGCATGCGTGACCGCGATCCGGCCAGCGGCAACACCCGCGTGTTCGTCACTGTCACCGGCAAGGTGCTGGACGTGACCGGTCGTTTCCCGCGCACCGTGTCGTCGGTCGGCCCGGTGCAGTTCTCCGGCACCGGCCCGAATGAAACCGTGGCCCGTACCAATGCCCTGCAGCTGGCTGCCGAAAAGGCCGCCCAGCAGATGATCAACGAACTGAACGTCAAGGCGGTCCGCTGATCCGCCGGCCCGTTGGGTGCCGAGCTCGCTCGGCATCGCCCCTGGGTTACCGATTCCCCACGTGCCGCACGCGGCCGTTTCTTCCAAAGGACTCTCACATGATCCGCAATACCGCTCTTGCCCTGGCCATCGCGGCCGCCACCCTGTCGATGCCGGCCCATGCCGGCCTGGGCAAGCTGAAGGACCTGGCCGGTGGCTCCACCGGCTCCTCCAGCAGCACCTCCAGCGCCGCTGCCCCGGACGAAGCCGCGCAGGAAGCGCTGGTGCGTCGTTTCGTCAGCTCGCAGTCGCACTCGCTGCAGGCCCAGACCTCGTTCGCCCGTGCCTTCGGCCTGGCCGAGCAGGTGCAGCTGCTGGAAGCCGAGCGCCAGGCGCTGTCGTCGGGTTCGGTCAGCGTCGATGCGATGAAGAAGTCGGTGTCGGTCAGCGAAGCCGCCCAGGCCGCGATCGACGAGCGCCAGGCCGCGCAGCCGGAGCTGAACGCTGAATCCAAGCAGCACTACGCCGAAGGCCTGGTCTCGCTGCTGGCGTCGGCCGCCGAAGCGCAGAAGCTGGGTGGCGAAGCCAGCAACTTCACCGCCGGCATGAAGAACCTGGGCGCCACCCAGATGGCTACCGTCGGCCGCAAGCTGGCCGCTGGTGCATGGGTGGCCAAGGAATCGCCGGGCTTCATCCAGGGCCTGTACGGTTCGACCAAGTCGGCTGTGACCTTCGCCAAGAAGAGCAAGGTCAAGGTGCCGTCCAACGCCGACTCGATGCTGGGCCAGCTGGACAAGATGAACTGATCCGAGGCGAATCCCCATGCGTACGACCTCCCGTTTGATCGGCCTGGGCCTGGCTGCCGCGCTGCTTGCAGCCTGTGGCAAGCAGGACACCCCGGCCGAAGCGCCCGCACCTGCCAAGGACAAGGCAACCAGTGCACTGGCCAGCAATGCGCCAGTGGAAGCAGCGCCCCTGCGTGGCACGCCGGATTTCGGCGGCACCACCCAGGTCGCGCGCGAGGCCGACGGCATCGGCAGCACCCCGGAACTGGCGGTGCTGGCGGCGTTGCAGTCGGCGGTGGCGCAGGTCAACGGCGTACGCGTGGCCAGCCAGATGCAGAGCCTGCGTGCAGGCCTGCATGTGGATGTGGATGACGAACACGTCGGCGATATCCGCGCCGACGCGTTCACCCAGCAGATGATCGCCGGCTCGCAGGGCGCGGTGCTGGGCTATGAAATCCTGTCGCAGGACGAAGTGCGGCAGCTGGATGAAGAAACCATCGCGCGCGTGCGCGCCAGCGACGAAGGCTGGAGCTTCAAGGGTTCGGCCTCTGCCAGCGCGTCCGGCGAGGCCACGGCCAAGGGCGGCGGAGCCTCGGCCAGCGTCAAGGAGAGCTACGACGAGAAGGTCAGCGTCGATGCCAAGCGTGGCGCAAGCTCGTTCGATTCGGACGTGACCCACCGCAGCATGCGCAGCTACTGGAAGGTGCGCGTGCGTGCACAGATTGCCCAGTACCGGGCACCGGACGAGCAGGGCAAGCCGAAGATCGTGGTCGCGCTGCCGCGCACCAAGGCCGGCAGCTATGCCGTGGGCGATGGCCGCGTGAGTGCCGATGAAGTGGCCGACGCGATCCGCGCGCGCCTGTCCGACACGCTGACCCAGACCCAGCGCTTCATCGTGCTGGACCGAGAGTTCGGCGACGAACTGCAGGCCGAGATCGACCATATCAACAGCGGCAACGTACGCCTGCAGGACACCGCACGCGTCGGCCAGCAGCTGGCGACCGACCTGATCCTGATCCCGACCATCGAACGCTTCGAGTACCCGCGCAGCGTGCGCAACCTGCGCATGTCCGACCGCCAGGTGACCTCGTACTCCGGTGGCGGCCGCATCACCCTGCGCCTGATCAACGCCACCACCGGCCAGGTGGTGATGTCCGACAGCTTCGACCACCAGCTGGCCTCGACCGGCCCGAGCACCCTGCCCCGCGTGGTCAACGGCCGCAACATGGCCGCGGCGATGATGGAATCGCTGTCGGGCCAGATCGGTACCACCATCGTCACCACGCTGTTCCCGGTGTCGGTGGTTTCTGTGGACGGTGACCAGGTGGTGCTGAGCCAGGGTGGCGAAACCCTGCAGGCCGGCCAGCGCTGGCAGGCCGTGCGCCTGGGCGAGGAACTGAAGGACCCGCAGACCGGCCGCTCACTGGGCCGCAGTGAACACCCGTGCTGCACCATCCGCATCGACCGCGTGGCCGCACAGACCTCGTACGGCACCATCGAAGACGGCGTCGACGCGATGCGCGGCGGTTTCCGCCCGGGCCAGATCGAACTGCGCCAGAAGCTGGGCAGCAAGCCGGCCGCCGCCGCAGGTGCGACTGCCTCGGCCGCTCCCGCCGCCGCCGCACGCCCGGCGGCCAAGCCGAAGCCCAAGCCCGCTGCCGCCCCGGCCGAAGACCCGAACTGGTAACACGCCCAAGCAACACACCGATGGGGTCAGAGCCCTTTTCCGGCGGGAAAAGGATCTGACCCCTTCGTGTTTCCGTGCGTGTCGACCCAGGTCGACACCCACCAACAGCAGTGGGACCCCGCCTACCCTCAGGAAACCAGCTTTTGCTGTTGCTTCGGCTGTTGCCGTTGTTTCGGCAGGTGCAGGGCGCAGCCCTGGCGAATCCCATTACACTCCAGAAGGATTTCCCTGCTGGAGAGAGCAATGAAACGAGTGGTACTGGGCGTGCTGGCCCTGTCGGTGTCGAGCGCACTGATGGCGGCCACCCCGAAATTCGATGGCGCGCGGATCTCCGCCGACGTCAAGGAACTGGCCTCCGACGCCTACGAAGGCCGCTCGCCGGCCACCGCCGGCGAAGAAAAGACCATCGCCTACCTCAGCAGGCAGTTTGCCGACGCCGGCCTGCAGCCGGGCGGCGACCTCAAGGACGGCAAGCGCCTGTGGACCCAGGCCGTGCCGCTGCGCAAGGGCGACATCGTCGGCGCACCGCAGCTGGCGCTGCACCAGGGCGGCAAGACCCTGCCGCTGGAGCAGGGCAAGCAGATCGCCGTGCGCGCCGCCATGAACGGCGCCAGCAGCGTCGACATCAGCAAGGCCCCGCTGGTGTTTCTCGGCTACGGCGTGAAGGCACCGGAGCGCAACTGGGACGACTTCAAGGGCGTGGACCTGAAGGGCAAGATCGCCGTGGTGCTGATCAACGACCCGGACTTCGAAACCGGCCAAGGTGATTTCGACGGCAAGGGCATGACCTATTACGGCCGTTGGACCTACAAGTACGAGGAAGGCGCCCGTCAGGGTGCGCTGGGCGTGCTGATCGTGCACGAGACCGCACCGGCGTCGTATGGCTGGGCCACCGTGGCCGGCTCCAACACCAACACCATGTTCGACGTGGTGCGTGACAACCCGGCAGAAAGCCACCCGCTGCTGGAAGGCTGGATTCAGCGCGACCTTGCCGTGGAGCTGTTCCGCTCGGCCGGGCAGGATTTCGAGGCACTGAAGAAGAAGGCGCAGCAGCGCGACTTCACCCCGGTGCCGCTGACCGGCGCCAGCCTGGACGCGAAGTACGCGGTGAAGACCGAAGTGATCACCTCTCACAACGTGGCCGCGCGCCTGGAAGGCAGCCGCCATCCGGACGAGACCATCATCTACAGCGCGCACTGGGACCACATCGGCGTGGGCGAGCCGGACGCGCGCGGTGACCGCATCTTCAACGGCGCGCTGGACAACGCCAGCGGCACCGCCTCGCTGGTCGAGCTGGCCCGTGGCTTCGCCAAGGAGAAGCGCCCGCAGCGCTCGCTGCTGTTCCTGGCGGTCACCGCCGAGGAAAAGGGCCTGCTGGGTTCTGAGTACTACGCCACCCATCCGCTGTATCCGCTGGAAAAGACCGTGGCCGTGATCAACATGGACGGCATGGCGCCGTTCGGCCCGTCGCGTGACTTCGGCATCTACGGTGCCGCGCGCTTCGAGCTGCTGGACCAGCTGAAGGACGTGGCCAAGGGCTGGGATATCCGCTACACGCCGGACCCGAAGCCGGAAGCGGGCCTGTTCTTCCGCTCCGACCACTTCCCGTTCGCCAAGCGTGGCGTGCCGGCGCTGTCCTGGTCGGCCGGCCAGGACTGGGTGGACGGTGGCGTGGCCGCAGGCAGGAAGGCCTCCGAGGACTACACCGCCAAGCGCTATCACCAGCAGGGCGACGAGTGGCAGCCGGACTGGGTGTTTGCCGGTGCCGCGCGCGACCTGGAAGTGCTGTACACGCTGGGCAACCAGCTGGCCAATTCCCGCGATTGGCCGAACTGGAGCAAGGACGAGGCGTTCCGCGCCGTGCGTGACGCCAGCGCCGACCAGCGCAAATAACGGCGTCCGGTAGTGCCGGCCGCTGGCCGGCATTGCCGCCCCCGGAAACGCCGGGCCGTGCCCGGCGTTTCCATAACGGCTTCCATCCCAACTTTCCCGGCCTTCGTCGCAGCCTGCTTGCTTGCCCGGCGGGCCGCCCTATGCTCGGCTCACCCCCTTCCTCAAGGCGCCGCCGTGTTCGCCAGCCTCTCTCTCCTGATCCGCCACCTGCTGGCCTGGGCTGCCGCGCTGGTTGTCGCCGGCATGGTCTGGAGCGGCATCTTCAGTGGCATGAACGATGGCCCGGGCTGGATCTTCGGGCTGCTGGCGATGTTCCTGATCATTTCCGCGCTGGGCAGTGCCATCACCCACATCCGCCGGGTCTGGCTGGTGGCCGGTCGCCTGGATGCCACCACCCTGTCCGGCCGCCAGCGCCGCCAGATCGAACTGCCGATGGACGCGGGCCACGCCTTCTCGGTGGTGGAGGCGGCGATTTCCGAACTACCGCGCGTCGAAGACGTGGAAAGCTCGGCCGGCAGCCTGCAGGTGCGCGCCTATGTGCGCCGGGTCGACCTCTGGAACGGCCGCCAGCCCTCGCGCTGGAACCTGCCGGCGCGGCTGGCCATCAAGCGCAACAGCGTGCTGGCCACGGTGACACCGGGGCAGGGCACCAGCACCGTGACCCTGCTGTTCGAACCCGATGCCGGCTGGTGGGCCGACCTGCTGGCGCTCGACGAGGGCAGCAACTTCGAGAACGCCGAAGCAGTCACCCGTGCGATCAGCCGCCGCGTCGCCGACCAGCGCCGCGACGAACAGGCTGCGGCCGAACAGACCCAGGTGGAAAAGGAACTGTCGGTGGCACGCTTGAACCTGTTGCATGCGCAGGTGGAACCGCACTTCCTCTACAACACGCTGGCCAACGCGCAGGTACTGACCCGCACCGATCCGGCGCGTGCCGAACAGATGCTCGGCCACCTCATTCAATACCTGCGCAGCTCGTTGCCGCAGGTGGACGAATCGGTATCCACGCTGGGCGTGGAGTTGGACCGCACCCGCGCGTACCTGGAAATCCTGCGCATCCGCATGGGCGCACGCCTGGCGGTGGAAATGCAGGTACCGAACGAACTGCACGGCGTGCACCTGCCGGCGATGGCACTGCAGACGCTGGTGGAGAACGCGATCAAGCATGGCCTGGAACCCAAGCCCGGCGGTGGCACGATCTGGATACTGGCGCGCGGCTTCGATGACCACGTGACCGTGACCGTGGCCGACGATGGGCTGGGCTTCGGCCAGGGCACCAGCGGTACCGGCATCGGCCTGAAGAACCTGCGCGAGCGCCTGCGCCTGACCTGCGGCGAGCAGGCCGGCGTGGCGATCGTTGCCAACTTCCCCAGCGGCGTGGCCGCGACCATGACCCTGCCGCAGTCGCACAAGGAGCGCAGCCATGCCGCTTGAAGCCCTGATCGCCGAAGACGAAGAACTGCTGCGGCAGTCACTGGTGGAGCAGCTGGGCCGGTTGTGGCCGGAGCTGAAGCTGGTGGCCGAGTGCGAGGACGGTGCCAGTGCACTGGAGCAGCTGGCCGAGACGCAGCCGGATATCGCTTTTCTCGACATCCGCATGCCCGGCATCAGCGGCATCGAGGTCGCGCGCTCGCTGTCCGAGCTGAGCCCGCGCACCCAGGTAGTGTTCGTCACCGCCTACGACCAGTACGCCATCGATGCGTTCGAGCAGGGCGCGATGGACTACCTGTTGAAGCCGGTCAGCGACGAGCGCCTGCTGGCCACCCGCGAGCGCATCCTGTCGCGGCTGCCATCAACGCGACAGGACGATGCCGTGCTGGAGCGCCTGCTGCAGCGGCTGGGCCCGTCGCAGGGCGCAGCGGAGCGCCCGCCACTGGCCTGGATCACCGCCAGCAACGGCCGCGAGACGCAGCTGATCATGCTGGAAGATGTGGCCTACTTCCGCGCCGACAACAAGTACACCACCGTGGTCACCGCTGCCGGCGAAAGCCTGCTGCGCACACCGTTACGTGAACTGCTTGAAGTGCTCGACCCGCAGCACTTCCGCCAGATCCACCGCTCCACCATCGTCAACATGAAGGCGGTGGCAGCGGTGAGCCGCGACGACACCGGGCGCGGCGTGCTGCGCCTGCGCGGGCGCACGGAGACGCTGGTGGTCAGCCAACCGTTCATGAGCCTGTTCCGCGGCATGTAGCCGCGACGCAGTCTCCGCCGCCAGGAGCATTGCATGCGTTTTTTCCTGCTTGTCGGCCTCGCCGCATTGGCGCTTGCCGGTTGCCGGAAGTCCACTGAAACCGCGATCACCCGCACCACTGCCAATGGCGTGGACACGCTGTACAGCAAGCGCACGGTAGTGGACGGCGTGGCGCGTTTCGAGTGCATGGCCAGCCGCAGCGGCCAGTGCCATTACCTGGTGCTGGACCCGGCCTGTCGTCCTGATGCCGCCTGTGCGAAAGCGCCGATACGGTCGTTCGCGTTGGCGGCCGGCACGACCCGGGAGTTCAGGGGCCTGCCGAAGGGCTTCGCCCAGTGCGTCAGCGAGGATCGGAAAGAACAATGCCACCGTGAGTGATCACGGTGGCATTGTGGCTCCCCCCGCTTCCCTGAAGGGTCAGTAGGCAGGCTGTAGTGTCAGGTCGTGGAGGTGCTCGTTCTCGCCCACGTGGTTGAGGCGGCCGACCAGTTCGGAGTGCTGCTTCATGCGCCCGATCTCGGTCATGATGCGGATGTCCTCGTGGCGCAGCTCGCGCTTGGCGGTGACCGCCTGCTTGTAATCGAGCACTTCCGGGTAATGCTCGGCCAGGTCCAGTGCCTCGGCCACGTGCTCGACGCTGTCGGCCTTGGAGCTGATGCGTGCGCGGCTGTTGAACGCCTTCATCCAGCGCTCGAAACCGGCCTGCTGATCGAACATGTTGGCCATGAACCAGATCACGAACAGGATCGACACCCACGAGCCGAACACGACTACCACGCGGGTGAACGTGATATGGAAGTCGTCGCGCCAGAGGTAGTTGGCGATCAGGCCAAGAATCAGCAGCGAGGCTGCCTGCCAGCCGACGATCGAGGCGATCAGCCATTGGCACTTGGCCTGGGCCAGCACCGCGACTTCATCGCGGATCTGCTGCTCGCTGAGATTGCGCCAATGCGCGACCTGTTTGTCGAACGGGCTGCTGTAGAGCTCGTTGTCGCGAAGCAGAATTCCCAAACCCTTGAACAAAGCAATCATGGCTGGCTCCTTGTGGAACGTGCGTCGATCAGCATTGGACGGTGTGGCGGTTCCAGTTCTAGCACTTCCAGCGAGCCGTGCAATGGGCGCAATGCCAAGCTGCGCAAGGGCTTTGCCTGAATCGGTGAATGTTGTTGCATCGCAGCATCGAGGGCGCTGCCTGCGACAGGATGTCGCAGGGTGAAATGTGCTGCGGCCGCACATGAAACCGTGGCTGAGTACGAAGACTCGCCGCCGCGGTCGTGATCGCCGAGAATCGGAGCCAACCGCGCAAGATGCGACTGTTCTTCCGTCTTTCTTGGACCTGTGATGCCGGCTCTGCTGCAGCGACTCTCCCGCCCCGTCACCGCGCCGATCCGGCGCTGGGTGCTGGAGGCCTTCCCCCGTGGCCAGAGCGGCATCGATTACGACCAGCCGCTGGGTGACCCGGGTTGGTTTGGACCCGACAGCGTGACCTGGCGCCTGCACGCCGAGTTCCCCTCGATGCTGGCCGGTGGCCTGTGCGCGCTGATGCTGCAGACCCTGCATCCGCGCGCGCTGGCCGGGGTCTACGATCACTCCAATTTCCGCCAGGACCTGGTGGGTCGCCTGCGTCGCACCACCGCGTTCGTTGCCGGTACCAGCTATGCGCCCACCGGCGAGGTGGAGGCGCTGGTGGCCAAGGTGCGCCGCATCCATGCACGGATCCGCGGCCAGACCGCACAGGGCGAACCCTACGCCGCCGATGATCCGCAGCTGCTGACCTGGGTGCATGTGACCGAGGCGTTCGGGTTCCTTCAGGGCTTCCGCCGGTACGGACGGGAGGTGCCGGCACACATCGCCGACCGTTACTACGATGAGTACCGCTGCGTGGCCGAGGCACTGGGTGCGGTGGACGTGCCGCGCAGCGAAGCGGAAGTGGCGGCGTACTTCTGTGCGCGGCAGCCGGAGCTGCGCGTCGACGAGCGCTCGCGCGAGGTGCTGGAGGTGCTGTCCGGCGTGCGCCTGCCGGTACCGGTGCCGGGGCTGTCGCGCGAAGTGTTCCTGGGTGCAGGCGCGGCACTGCTGCCGGACTGGGCCGAAGGCATGCTTGAACGCAGTGGCCGTCAGCGCGCGCAGGCCGCCGCGTCGGCGACACTGGTGCAGGGCATGGCGCCGCTGTTTCGCCGTGCGTTGCCCGATGGCCTGGCCAGCCGCGCCTGTGCGCGCATGGGCGTGCCGGTGTCGGTGCTGCGCGAGTGGCCCACCGTTCCCCGGTAGGTGCCAACCTTGGTTGGCACGCGTTGCGCGCGGTGCCGCAGGAGCCGCAGTAGATCCACACCATGCGTGGATGGGCCTTACCCCGCCGACTTCAACCCGCGCAACAGCATCTCCAGCGCCGCCGTCGCCTGCCGCAGGCGCACGTCGCCATCCTCGCCCTCGGCGATCCAGAACGCGGCCTCGGCCAGGCTGCCATAGATCAGCGACGCCAGCGCCTGCGCATTCACCGGCGCCACCACGCCCTGGGCAACCAGATGTTCGATCAGGTGCTGCATCGAATGCACGCAGTGGCGCTGCGATTCCGGTG
This sequence comes from Stenotrophomonas sp. LC732, assembly GCF_052446685.1. Taxonomy (NCBI): domain Bacteria; kingdom Pseudomonadati; phylum Pseudomonadota; class Gammaproteobacteria; order Lysobacterales; family Lysobacteraceae; genus Stenotrophomonas; species Stenotrophomonas sp. LC732. The sequence goes on from NZ_CP199214.1 coordinate 236,895, forward strand.
AGGCGCCACCGAGCACCGCGCGCGCATCGCGCAGCACGATGCGCTGGATCTCCGGTTCCAGCGCCATCTCCAGGTACGCGCGGCAACGCTGCACGAAGCCCTCCCAGGCATCGTCGGCGGCATCACTGATCGCCTGCAGGCGCTGGTCGGTCTCGGCATCGAGCTGGGCGACGACAGCCGCCAGCAGACCCTTCTTGTCGCCGAAGTGGTGGTACAGCGCGCCGCGGGTCAGCCCGGCCTGGGCGGTCAGGTCGTCCATCGAGGTGGCGGCATAGCCATGCTCGCTGAACACCCGGCGGGCGGTGGCCAGGAGGGTGGCGCGGGTTTCTTCCATCTCGGCGCGGGTGCGGCGAACCATTCAGAGCTCCTTACATACGCAGTGCATGATTATTTACATACGGCGCGTATGAATGTAGCCTCTTATTCATACGCCCCGTATGTATTGTCATGGCGCCCCGTGCGCCAGGCAAGTCGCTTGGAGAACCTGATGGCCACCCCCTATCGCGACCTGTTCGCGACCCCCGGCACCGCCGGCCTCGCCCTGGCCGGGCTGCTGGCACGCCTGCCGCTGCCGATGACCGGTATCGGCATCATCACCTTGCTGTCCCAGCTGCGCGGCAGCTATGCACTGGCCGGTGCGGTGTCGGCCACCTTCGTGCTGACCTATGCGTTGCTGTCGCCGCAGGTGTCGCGCTGGGTCGACCGGCGCGGGCAGGGCAGGGTACTGCCATGGGCCACTGCGGCCAGTGCGGCCGGTCTGCTGTTGCTGCTCGCGTGCACGCTGCTGGCCGCGCCGGACTGGACGCTGTTCGTTGCGGCGATGCTGGCCGGCTGCATGCCCAGCGTGTCGGCGATGGTGCGAGCGCGCTGGACCGCGACCCATCGCGGACGACCACAGCTGCAGACCGCGTATTCGCTGGAGACCGTGTTCGACGAGGTGACCTTCATCGCCGGGCCACCGTTGTCCGTCGGATTGTCGGTGGCGGTATGGCCACAGGCTGGCGTACTGGCGGCCGCCCTGCTGCTGGTGGCCGGCGTCGCCGCACTGGTGCTGCAGCGGGGCACCGAGCCGCCGATACAGCACTACGAAGGTGCAGCATCCTCGCACTCGCTGCTGCGGCAACCGGAGATCCGCCTGCTGGCGTTGCTGATGCTGGCGATGGGCGTGATCGTCGGCACCGTCGACATCACCAGCGTGGCATTGGCCGAGCTGCGCGGACAGCCACTAGCTGCCAGCTGGGTGCTGTCGGCCTACGCGCTGGGCAGCTGCTCGGCGGGCCTGCTGTTTGGTGCCCTGAAGCTGCCGATGCCGCTGCCGCGCCTGTTGCTGGCCGGAGCAGCGGCCACCGCATTGACCACGTTGCCGCTGCTGTGGGTCGGCACTCTGCCGGCACTGGCCGCTGCGGTACTGCTGGCCGGGGTGTTCTTCGCGCCGACGATGATCGTGGCGATGTCGCTGGTTGAACAACGCGTGCCCGAAGCACGCCTGACCGAAGGCATGACGTGGCTGCTGGCCGGCCTCAACATCGGCGTGGCGCTGGGCGCGGCGCTGTCTGGACAGAGCGTCGATGCGGCGGGCGTGCGCAGCGGTTTTGTGGTTGCGCTGGCGGCAGGCGGTGGCGTGCTGCTGTTCGCCTTGCTCGTGCAACGTGCGCTGCGCCCGTCTGCCGCGTCCACATCTCCTGAAGGAATCATCCCGTGAGCGCTTCATCGCCTGCGCATGCCGCGTCTGTGCCCCGCCATCCGTGGTGGGCGGTCTCCGCCGTCGGCCTCGCCACGTTCTCGGTGGTCACCACCGAAATGCTGCCGGTCGGCCTGCTGACTCCCATCGCCGAAGATCTCGGCGCGTCCACCGGCACCGCCGGCCTGATGATCTCACTGCCCGCCCTGCTGGCGGCAGTGTTCGCCCCGCTTGCGGTGATCGCAGCCGGTGGCATCGATCGTCGCCGCATCCTGTGTGCGCTGTTGGGCCTGCTGCTGGTCGCCAACCTTGCGTCGGCGCTGGCACCTGGCATCGGCTGGCTGTTGGCCGCGCGTGTGCTGGTGGGGTTCTGCATGGGCGGCATCTGGACCATTGCCGGTGGGCTGGCAGCGCGCCTGGTACCTGCGCAGCGCATCGGTCTGGCCACCTCGATCATCTTCGGAGGCGTGGCCGCAGCTTCGGTGCTCGGCGTTCCGTTGGGCGCGCTGATCGGGGATGCATTGGGCTGGCGCAGCGCGTTCGTGGCGATGACGTTGTTCAGTGCGGCGGTGATGCTGCTGCATCTGCGGGTGGTTCCCGCGTTGCCGGTCAGCACATCGGTGCGGCCGCGGCAGTTCGTGCAGCAGCTTGGCCAGCGCAACCTGCGGCGTGGCCTGTGGCTGACCGGGCTGCTGGTGTCCGGGCACTTCATCGCCTTCACGTACGTGCGGCCGCTGCTGACGTCCGTATCGGGCGTGGATGCGTCGTGGATAGGTGCACTGCTGTTTGGGTACGGCCTGGCTGGCATCGCCGGCAACTTCATCGCCGGGCCGCTGGCTGCGCGCCATCCACGGGGCATGCTGCTGGCGATAGCCTCGGGCCTGCTGCTGACGCCTCTGCTGTTCCTGTGGGTGGGAAATACGCCCTCCGCAGGTATTGCAGTGCTGCTGCTGTGGGGTCTGGCCTATGGCGGTGTATCGGTGGGCCTGATGAGCTGGATGATGAAGGCGGTGCCGCAGGCCGTGGAGATCGCCACCGCGTTGTATGTGGCGGTATTCAACATCGGCATCGCAATGGGTGCGTGGGGTGGTGGCCGCCTGCTGGATGGCGTGGGCCTGCATGCGAATCTGTGGGCTGCGGCGGTGTTGGCTGGGAGTGCCCTGCTGATGGCTGCCATCACCCGCAGGTAGATCCACGCCATGCGTGGATTCCTACCCCGTGCCGACCAAGGTCGGCACCCACCAGAGCGGAGTATGTGCCGACGAAGGTTGGCCGCTACCCGGAAATGAAACGGGCGCCTTGCGGCGCCCGTTCCGGTTACATCACCACACCTTGACCCGCTTGTCCGGGGCCAGGTACAGCTTCTGGCCTTCCTTCACTTCGAACGCCGGGTACCAGGCGTCGATGTTGCGCACGGTCAATGCGCGGAACTGGCCCGGGGCATGCACATCGGTCAGCAGCGAATTGCGCAGCGCCTGCTCGCGGCTCTTGCTGCGCCACGCCTGGGCGAAGCCGAGGAAGAAGCGCTGGTCCGGGCTGAAGCCTTCCAGGGTCTGGCCCGGCTTGCCCTGCAGCGACAGCTGGTAGGCATCGTAGGCGGTACCCAGGCCAGCCACGTCGGCGATGTTCTCGCCCAGGGTCAGCTTGCCGTTCACGTGCACGCCGGGGAACGGCTCGTAGCTGCTGAACTGCGCGGCCAGCGCATCACCGGCGGCGTTGAACTGCTTCAGGTCCTCGGCGGTCCACCAGTTGTGCAGCTTGCCGGTCTCATCGAACAGCGCGCCGGCGTTGTCGAAGCCGTGGCTGATCTCGTGGCCGATCACCGCACCGATCGCACCGTAGTTCACCGCGTCGTCGGCAGCGCCGTCGAAGAACGGCGGCTGCAGGATCGCGGCCGGGAACACCAGGCGGTTCTCCAGCGGCACGTTCATCGCATTGATGGTCTGCGGCAGCATCGCCCACTCGCTGTGGTCGACCGGCTTGCCCAGCTTGGCGATGTTGCGCTGGTACTCGAACAGCTCGGCGCGCTGTGCATTGCCCAGCGGATCATCACGGCGGATCTCCAGGCCGGTGTAGTCGCGCCACTTCTCCGGATAGCCCATGCCCACGGTCAGGCCCGTGACCTTGGCCTTGGCATGCGCCTTGGTCTGCGGCGACATCCACGACAGCGCGTCGATGCGCTTGGCAAAAGCGGCGATGATGTTCTTCGCCATCTCGTCCGCACGCTCCTTGGTCCTGGCGTCGAAGTGCTTTTCGACGTAGCGCTTGCCGATCGCTTCGCCGACGGCATGGTTGGCATCGTCCACCGCGCGCTTCCAGCGGTCGCTCTGCTGCGGCGTGCCGCTCAGCGCGGTGCCATGGAAGGCGAACCGGGCATCGGCGAACTTCTTCGGCAGGTAGGCGGCGGCACGGTCCAGCGCGTGGAACGCCAGGTAGTCCTTCCAGGCGTCCAGCGGCTCGGTGGCGACCAGCCTGGACAGGCCGGCCACGGCCTTGGGCTGCCACACGATGAAGTCCTGCTGGTTGCCCAGCGCGGCCGCATCGAGGAAGGCGTTCCAGTCCAGGCCCGGCGCCTTTGCATTGAAGTCGGCCTGGGTCCAGGGGTTGGCGCCCTTGGTCACGTCGTTGGTTTCTTCCTGGGTGGCATGTGCTTGCGCGATCTTCGTTTCCAGCGCGAGGATGCGCTGCGCCTTGCCGGCCGGGTCGGCGACGCCGGCCAGCTGCAGCATCTGTGCGATGTAGGCCTGGTACTGCTTGCGCAGTTCGGCCATGCGGCCATCGCCCAGGTAGAAATCGCGGTCGGGCATGCCCAGGCCGCCCTGCACCAGGTACGGCGCGGTGCGATCCGGCTGCAGCATGTCCACCGACACCCACAGGCCGAACAGGCGGTCGGTGTAGAAGTTGGTGGCGTTGAGCAGGTCGACGTCGGCGCGCAGGTCGCCGCCGAGTGCGCGGGCCAGCCCGGCCTTGTCGGCGATCGCATCGATGGCCTTCAGCTGCGGCTGCACCGGCGCCAGACCGTGCTGCTCGATGCCGGCTTCGTCCATGTAGGCGGCGTAGTAGTCGCCGATCAGCTTGTCGTCGCCGCTGGCCTGGGTGTTGCCGGCGGCCCCTTCCAGGATGGCGCGGGTGTCGGCCAGGGTCTTCTCGGCAATGACATTGAAGCTGCCGAAGCGCGAGCGGTCGGCCGGAATCTCGGTGTTCTTCACCCAGGTGCCGTTGGCGAAGCCGAAGAAGTCGTCGCCGGCGGCGATGCTGCGGTCCATGCCGCTGGCATCGAAGCCGAAACTGCCCAGCATCGGCTTGGCCGCAGCGGGGGCGGCATCGGCCGGCGCGGTGGCACCGACGGCCGGGTCGGCCGGGCGGTCACAGGCGGCCAGGGACAGGCTGGCAACAATGGCCAGCGCCAGGGTGGGACGGCGCAGCTTGGACATGGACTTCTCTTGCAGCGGAAAACCCCAAGTCTAATCCGCTCCGGCGCCACTGGCCGCCCCCCTGCGGGGCCCGCCCTGTGCAGGATCTGGCTGAACGTGCGGATGCGATCTTCACGCCGTCACCGGGGTGGTGCATGCTGGACCCTCGAGCCCTGCGCGGACACGGGGAGGTGGCCATGCAGGATGGGGTCAGGCGTCAAGAATGGCGTCCGCCGGCCGTTGAGGTCGGGGACGTGGAGGATTCGTTCGCGCATGAAGCCAGCCGACTGCACAAGGAACATCAACCGATGCCCGCGCTGAAACGGGCGTTGGCCCGGCCGCTGCGCGCCATCACCTGGGGCGGTGTGCTGCTGGGCGTACTGCTGGTGACCGGTCTGGCCCTGATGCTGGTCAACGACCACCACCGCCGCCTGGAAGCGGCGCAGCGGCAGAGCCGCGCGCTGGCGGTGGGCAGCGAGCGCCTGCTGGCGCTGGAGCTGCGCAACCTGGAGCGGGCCATGACCGGCATCGCCGCCGACGCCGCGGAACTGTTCCGCAGCGTGCCGGCACAGGCGCCGGCCTTGCTGGATGCCTCCATCGGCGGCGTGCTGGGCCGGCACGCCGAACTGCACAGCATCGTGGTGCTCGACAGCTATGGCCGCGCATTGACGGCCGGCAAGGGCGACCTGCAGTTGCCGTTGTGGACCGATCCGCAACGGCGCGGCTCGGGCAGCGCGCTGTACATCGGCCCGCCGCAGCGTGCCAGCGACGGGGGCTGGGTGGTCCCGCTGGCGCTGCCGATGGCCGATGGGCGCTGGCTGCTGGCACGGCTGCGCTGTGGCGAACTGCAGCGCATCGTCGGCGGCCTGGATGTCGGTCCCAACGGATTGGTCTCGATCAGCGATGCCCAGGGCTACATGCTGGCCCGCGTACCCGATCCGCATGGCACGGTGGGCCGCCGCTATGACCTGCCGCGCCGGGACCTGCTCGGCACGCAGGCAGTGGTCGAGCTGGGCAGCATGCCCGGCGTTGTCGACGGCGTGCCGCGCATCCTCACCATCAGCACGCTCGAACGCAGCCCGCTGGCGGTGCAGGTCGGCCTGGCCGACGAAGATGTACTCGCACCGTGGTGGCCGTACCTGAAGGCGTCGGTGGCGATCGTACTGGCCTACATCGCGGTGTTGCTGGTACTGCTGTACGCCGTGCGCCGCAGCACCCGCAGCCAGCAGGCGATGGCCGAGGAACTGAAGACGGGCCACGCCGAGCTGCGCCTGGCGCACCAGGTCGGGCGTGTCTGCACCTGGTACGTGGATGAGGACGCCGCGCTGCTGCGCTGGTCGCCGCTGGCCCGCGAGATCTTTGGGGTACAGACCGACGCCTTGCCGGTCGCGGATTTCTTCGCGCGCGTGCATCGCGATGATGCCGCGCGCCTGCAGCAGGCCTTTGACCAGGCCTTCGCCGGCAGCGCTGTGCTCGACCAGGTGTTCCGCCTGGTGCTGCCCGGGGGCGAGGTGCGCTGGGTCGGCGCGCGCGGGCAGCGGGTGGAAGTGGCCGACAGCGAGCGGCGCATGATCGGTGCGCTGACCGACCTGAGCGAACGCTATCAGGCGCGCGAGCAGATGAGCGAAGTGGAACGCCGCTTCCGCCTGCTGTTCGACCGCAATCCGGCACCGTTCTGGGTGTTCGACCCGGATACGCTGCGCTTCATCGAGGTCAACGACGCTGCAGTGCGCCAGTACGGCTACAGCCGCGACGAGTTCCTGGCGATGAGCATCCTCGACATCCGCCCGCGCGAAGGCTGGGACGAAGTGCGTGGTGCCATCCAGCGGGCGCAGGTGGGCGATCCCCCCGACGCGACCGTGCGCCTGCACCGGCGCAAGGACGGCAGTGTGTTCGAGGTGCGCGCACACCTGTCCAAGCTCGACTTCGACGGGCAGCCCGCGTGCCTGGTGCTGGCCGAGGATGTCAGCGAGCGGCTGGCCTACGAGCGCGACCTGGCCTACCAGGCACGGCACAACCCGGCCACCGGCCTGCTCAATGTGCGCGCCCTGACCGAACAGCTGGACGAGCAGGAGGAGGGCTACACCATCGCCTTCGTGCAGCTGCGCGGGCTGCAGCTGGTGGCCGATACGCTGGGCCGCGAGATCGGCGATGCGGTGCTGCAGTCGATGGCGACCCGGCTCGGGGGCCTGGGCGCACGCTGTGGCACGCTGGCGTTCCAGCCGGCCGAGGATTTCGTCTTCGCCATCGGTGCCGAGCACGATACCCAGCGCGTGCTGGACGACCTGCTGCAGATCGTGTCGGCGCCGATGCGCGGCAAGGACTCGCTGCACCAGTTCGAGCCGCGCATCGGCGTGGCCGTGCACATCGCTGGTGACGGGCACACGGCCGAGCAGGTGATCGGCATGGCCGCGCAGGCCGCGCATGCGGCGCGCGCCGAGGGCAACGTGGTGGTCTGGTTCGACGCGGCCGTGACCACGCGCCTGGCCGACCGCCTGCGCCTGGCCGGGCGCATCCATGCCGCCATCGACAACGAATTCCAGCTGTATTTCCAGCCGATCCGGCATGCCGGCGATGGCAGCCCGGCAGCGCTGGAGGCACTGCTGCGCTGGCCGCAGGCCGATGGCAGCTTCATCCCGCCCAACGAGTTCATCCAGCTGTGCGAGGACACCGGGTTGATCCTGGCGCTGGGCCGCTGGGTGATCCGCGCGGCGGCGAAGGCGCAGCGCCGTCTGGTCGAGGCCGGGTGGGGTGAGTTGCCGATCGCGGTCAACGTGTCGGCGGTTCAGTTCTTCAACAGCGACCTGGTGGCCGAATTCACCCGTGCCCAGCAGGATTTCGGCCTGGCCCGTGGCGCGCTGCACGTGGAGCTGACCGAGAGCAGCCTGATGCGCAAGCCGGCACAGGCGATGCAGACCATGCAGCGCCTGCACGAGCAGGGCATCCGCGTGTCGCTGGATGATTTCGGCACCGGCTATTCCAGCATGTCCTACCTGCAGCACCTGCCGCTGGACATCCTGAAGATCGACCGCAGCTTCGTCGCCGACGTGGAAACCAATCCACGCAATGCCTCGATCTGCCGCGCGCTGCTGTCGCTGGGCCACAGCATGGGCCTGACCATCATCGCCGAAGGCGTGGAGACGCCGGGGCAGCTGGACTGGCTGGCTGCGCATGGCTGTGACCAGGTGCAGGGCTACCTGTTGGGGCGGCCGGCGCCGCTGGAACAGATCATCGACGCGCTGGATGAGGTCCCCGCCTGATCGGGTTTCGTATGTGCCGGCCAGCGGCCGGCACTACCCGACCGAAGCACGACGGGGCTTCGTATGTGCCGGCCAGCGGCCGGCACTACCCGACCGAAACATGACGGGGTTTCGTATGTGCCGGCCAGCGGCCGGCACTACCCGACCGAAGCATGACGGGGGTTCGTATGTGCCGGCCAGCGGCCGGCACTACCGGCAAGCGCCAGACTCGGCTACACCCCGGTGTCCACCAGATGGTCGATGAAACTGCGCACCTTCGGTGCCAGATGGCTGCGGCTGGTATAGACCGCGAAGATGCCGATCGGCGAGGCCTCCCATTCCGGCAGTACGCGCACCAGGCGGCCATCGGCCAGCGCGTCTTCCAGCAGGAAGTCGGGCTGCAGGATGACGCCCATGCCGGCGATCGCCGCTTCACGCAGCACGTCGCCGTTGTTGGCGTGCAGCAGGCTGTTCACCGCTACTTTCACTTCGCCGCCCGGCCCCTGCAGCGGCCAGTGGTCACCGGCGGCCCAGTAGCTGTAGCCCAGGCACGCGTGCGCCTGCAGGTCCTGCGGGGTCTGCGGGGCGCCGCGTGCGGCCAGGTAGGCGGGCGCGGCGCACAGGCTCACCCGCGATTCGCCCAGGCGGCGAGCGATCAGGGTGGGGCCCGGCTCGCGGGTGATGCGGATGGCCACGTCGTAGCCTTCCTCGACCATGTCCACCAGGCGGTCGGACAGGGCCAGGTCCAGTTCCACCTGCGGAAAGCGTTCGCGGTAACTGGCCAGCAGTGGGCCGAGGCGGGCGATGCCCCAACTGACCGGTGCATTGATGCGCAGCGTGCCGGAGGGCTCCAGCGCCTGCGCGCCGATGCTGGCCTCCAGCGCGTCGAACTCGGCCAGCAGGCGCACGCATTGGGCGTAGTAGGCGGCGCCGGTGCTGGTGGGGCTGACCCGCCGCGTGGTGCGATGGAGCAGGCGGGTGGACAGGCGCTTTTCCAGTGCGGCGACCTGGCGGGTAACGCCGGCGGTGGACATGTCCAGGGCCTGGGCGGCGGCGCTGAAGCCGTTGCGCTCGACCACCGCCACGAACACGCGCATCGCCTCAAGGGTGTCCATTGTTGCGCCTTCTGAAATAAATACGGTCAATCGATCGTATTTATCGGCCTGTGAAGGCGCAATAACCTGAGCCCACTCCCTTCAAGGTGCTTTCCGATGCACGCCACGACCGCTCCTGTTTCGCCGCTGGCCCCGTATGGCGCCACCCTGCTGCGCCTGGCACTGGGCGTGCTGTTCCTGGTCCATGCGCTGACCAAGCTGCTGGTATTCACCCCGGCCGGCACGGCAGCGTTCTTCGAGTCGCTGGGCCTGCCCGGCGTGCTCGGCTACCTCACCCTCGGCGTCGAGCTGGTGATCACTGTCGCGCTCCTGCTGGGCATCTATGCGCGCTGGGTGGGCCTGGTCGGCGTGCCGCTGCTGCTGGGCACCATCGTCACCGTGCACGGCGCCAACGGCTTCGGTTTCGCCAATGCCGGCGGCGGCTGGGAATACCCGGCGTTCTGGGCGCTGGCGCTGGTGGTGCTGTTCCTGGTCGGCGATGGCAAGTGGACCCTGCGTTCGCGCTGATCGCCGCCTGATCCTGCAACTGGAGAATTCCATGTCCCGCCTGCCTTCGCTGTACATCTCCCATGGTTCGCCGATGACCGCCTTGCATCCGGGCCAGGTCGGTGTGCGCCTGGCCGAGCTGGCGCGCGACCTGCCGCCGCCGCGCGCCATCGTGATGGCCTCGGCGCACTGGCTGGGCCGGCAGCCGCTGGTCGGCGCACATCCGCAGCCGCCGACGATCCACGACTTTGGTGGCTTCCCGCGCGCGCTGTTCGAACTGCAATACCCGGCGCCGGGTGATCCGGCACTGGCCGAAGAAGTGGCCGGCCGCATCGCCGCCGCAGGCCTGACAGTGGCCATCGACCCGCAGCGTGGCCTCGACCACGGCGCGTGGGTACCGCTGCGGCTGTTGCGCCCGCAGGCCGACATCCCGGTGGTGCCGGTGTCGATCCAGCCGCTGCTCGGCCCCGAGCATCAGTTTGCGCTGGGCCGCGCGCTGGCACCACTGCGCGAACAAGGCGTGCTGCTGGTCGGCTCGGGCAGCATCACCCACAACCTGCACGACTGGGGCGACTACCAGGACGGCAAGGAAGCGCCATACGTGCGGCCCTTCATCGAGTGGGTGGAGCAGCGGCTGGCCGCTGATGACCGCCAGGCGCTGTTCGATTACCGCCGGCAGGCCCCGTTCGCCGAGCGTGCGCACCCGACCGACGAGCACCTGCTGCCGCTGTTCTTCGCGATGGGAGCGGCCGGCGAGGGCGGTTTCGGCGCACGCCGCATCGACGCCGGCATCGATGCCGGCTTCCTGGCCATGGATCTGTACCGGTTCGACGGGGCATGAGCCGGGGCTGGACGCGCGGCGGCCCCGGCCGTCGCGGTCAGGGCCGCATGTGGTAGTTTTTTCCGGGTTTCCGGCGCTGGCCCTCGTGCCTCCCCACGCGCCGCTTCCTGGAAGAAGCATGCATACCATTGAAGTCGTCCTGGCGATGCTGGTGGCCGTTGTCGCCAGCGGCTACCTGGTTCGCGTCCTCCCGTTCTCGCTGCCGTTGCCGCTGGTGCAGATCGGCCTGGGCGCGGTGATCGCCGGCGTGTTCAACCGCGGCCATGCGCTGGAGCCGGAAGTGTTCTTCCTGCTGTTCCTGCCGCCGCTGCTGTTCCTGGATGGCTGGCGCATTCCCAAGCAGGGCCTGTTCCGCGACAAGGGCGCGATCCTCGAACTGGCGTTCGGCCTGGTGGTGTTCACTGTGATCGGCGCCGGCCTGCTGATCCACTGGATGATTCCGGTGATGCCGCTGGCAGTGTGCTTCGCGCTGGCGGCCATCGTCTCGCCGACCGACCCGGTGGCGGTCGGGGCGATCGCCTCCAAGGCACCGATCCCGAAGCGCCTGATGCACATCTTGGAAGGCGAGTCGCTGCTCAACGATGCGTCCGGCCTGGTCTGCTTCCGTTTCGCGGTGGCCGCGGTGATGACCGGCTCCTTCTCGCTCGCCACGGCCTCGCTGACCTTCCTGTGGGTGGCGGTGGCCGGCCTTGCCGTGGGCGTGGCGGTCACCCTCGGCGTGTCCACCTTCCAGCGCTGGTTGTGGCGCCGCTTCGGCGAAGAGCCGGGTGCGGCGATGCTGGTCAACCTGCTGATTCCGTTCGCGGCCTACCTGCTCGCCGAAGAAATCCATGCCTCGGGCATCCTCGCTGCGGTCGCCGCCGGTATCGCGATGAGCTACGTCGAGCTGACCGGCCGTGTCTCCGGCAGCATGCGCGTGCAGCGCGCGGGCGTCTGGAACATGCTGCAGTTCAGCTTCAACGGCATCATGTTCGTGTTGCTGGGCGAGCAGCTGCCGGGCATCGTCGAGCGCGCCACCACCACCATGAACGAGTCCGGCCACCAGAGTGCATGGTGGCTGCTGGTATACGTGGTGGTGATCAACCTGGCGCTGATCCTGCTGCGCCTGCTGTGGGTATGGCTGTCGCTGCGCTGGAACCTGCTGCGCGCGCGCCGCCGTGGCCTGGAGCGGGGCGAGGCGCCGAACTGGCGCATCGTGGTGGCGACCTCGGTGGCCGGTGTGCGCGGCGCGATCACCCTGGCCGGTGTGTTGACCCTGCCGCTGTTCCTGCCCGATGGCAGTGCGTTCCCGGCGCGCGACCTGGTGATCTTCCTGGCCGCGGCGGTGATCCTGTTCTCGCTGGTCGGCGCCAGCGTGGCGCTGCCGCAGCTGCTGAAGGGCCTGCAGCTGCCAGCCGATTCGGGCGAGCGCAAGGAAGAGGACCTGGCACGCAAGCTGTCCTCCAAGGCCGCGCTGGCCGGGGTCGAACGCATGCGCCAGCAGCTGGTGATGAACCAGAACACCGAGAACGTGCAGCTGTACAACGATGCTGCCTCGCGGGTGAGCCTGCTGTACCAGCGGCACCTGGAGAAAGACAACGACGGCCCCGACGTGGACCCGGAGAAGGTGCGGCGCATGGAGCTGGGTTACCGCCAGCTGCGCAGCGCGGGCCTGAATGCCGAGCGCGAGGAACTGTTCCGGTTGACCCGGCGCGGGGTGATCTCCGATGAGATCTCGCGGCGCCTGATCCGCAACCTGGACCTGCTGGAATCGCGCAAGCGCGAATGACGCGGCGGTCGTGCGCCGTCGAGCGGGGTCAGGTCCCTTTCCGCAGGAAAGGGACCTGACCCCAGGTCGGAACAGCGGGTTATTCCGGCTTCTGGTCCAGGAAATACACCTCGACCTTGCCCTTGACCTTGATGGTCATCGGATTGCCGCGGCGGTCGCGGGCCTTGCCGGCCTGCACGCGGATCCAGCCTTCGCTGACCGAGTATTCCTCGACGTTGTCGCGCTCGACGTCGTTGAAACGCACGCCAACGCCGCGCTCCAGCGCCTGTGCATCATGGAAGGGGCTGGCCGGGTTGATCGCCAGGTGGTCGGGAGGGGTATCGCTCATCGCTTCATTCACAGTGACGGCCACCAAGGCCGGCTTCAGCGGCACAGGATAAACCGTAGAATGCCGGCCTGCCCCAGAGGACGTTCCGCCATGCCCGACAACAGCGACTATTTCGACTTCGAGGAAGACATCCACGACTTCGACGAGGAGGGCTTCGAGGCGCGGGTCTGGAACCTGCTGGTGCTGATCAACCCGGGCGACGAAGAGCTGGCCCTGCAGCAGTTCAACCGCTGGCGCGAGCACCTGTCCGAGGACGGGCAGCCGCTGGAAGCGGACAGCGACTGGCTGCCGGCCCTGTTCACGGCCATCGCCTGGCAGTCCGGTTTCGATGTGGAGCGCGATGACCTGGAATCGCTGCAGTCGGCGGTGAACGAGCTGTCGGCGCGCTTCAACCTGCAACTCGACTGGGGCGGCGACCTGGACGACGAGGACTTCGCCGAGGGCCTGGACGGCGTGCAGCTGATGTCCACCGCCTTCGACCGCCTGCGCGAGCACAACTACACGCTGTGGAGCGTGGATGCCGGCAGCGACGGCTTCACCGGCGTGATGGCGCTGACCCGCGACGACGACGCGATGCTGGCGCTGTGCTCGCTGCTGAACGTGGAAATCCGGCTGGGCAGCGACCCGTTCTGAGCGATGGGCCGATCCGCCGGGCACGACCCGGCGGGGACGATCTGCTGGGCGCGGCCTACGGCCGGTACTGCGCCCTGGCGTTGGCAATCACCGCTTTGACCAGCTCGCGGTCGGTGTGCCGGGAAATCGCCCGCGCACCGAGCGCTATTGCCTGTGCGCGCAGCTCGGCAGTGACGTCGTAGTGAGCACCGCTGGCCTTGTTCTGGAAGGCCCGCGGGGGAATGCCGAGCTGCGCCGCCATCGCGTGCAGCTCGGCCAGGGTGTCGGCCATCAGGTGCGCCCAGCGCTGTCCGCGCCAGGGATGCACCGCGTCATCGACGTAGACCGTCACCGCCGCGGCCGGTTCAGGCCTGCGGCTTGCTGTCGCTGTCAGCGGCCGGGGCGGCCTCGGCAGCGGCTTCTTCGGCCGCGTCGCCTTCGACGGCTTCGCCTTCTTCGCCCTCAGCGGCGTCGACGCCTTCGAATTCGGCAACCAGCTTGTCCAGGTATTCGTCAGCGGTCTGCTCGGATTCGGCAGCCAGGGTGTCCAGCAGCTTCTGCAGCAGTTCCGAGTACTCCAGGTTGACCTTGCGGCCTTCCTTTTCCTGCACGTTGGACAGGTGCTTGAGCATGGCCAGCATCGGCACCGGGTTTTCGGCGTTGCCCATGGTCTGGCCGCCGATGGCCAGCAGCCACTCACGGCCCTGCAGGCCGATGGCCGCTACCACCTGGCCGTCTTCGTTGGTCAGCACGGCATGGTTCTGCACCTGCTGCTGGGCATTCAGGCGGAGGAACGGGCGCTTGGCCTGCTGCTTCTTGCGCTTGTCGCGCTTGGCCTTGGAGTTCTGGGACATGGGGTGGGGTCACCTGGAAACGGAAAGACCGCCATTGTACCGGCCGCACACAGGCGGGGTCAGATCCCTTTCCATGGGAAAGGGATCTGACCCCGGTTCAATGTGCCACGGGCGCGGCCTCACCTTGCGCGGCCTGCACGTCCGGGTCGGCGGTCGGCGCCGACAGTCCCACCTGCGGGCCGGCACCGGCCAGGGCGGCCGCTTCGGCGGCCTGGGTCATCACCACGATGCTGATGCGGCGGTTGATCGGGTTCTGCGGGTCGGCCTTGTCGAACAGCACCGACGAAGACAGGCCGACCACGCGGGTGATCTTGCTGTCCTCCAGGCCACCGTCCACCAGCGCACGCCGTGCGGCGTTGGCACGATCGGCGCTCAGCTCCCAGTTGCCGTAGCCGCGCTCGGCCGAATAGGCGGTGATGTCGGTGTGGCCGGTCAGGCTGATCCGGTTCGGCACGTGGTTCAGGTAGTTGGCCAGCTCGTGCAGGATCTGCTGCGTATACGGCTTCAGCGTAGCGCTGCCGAGGTCGAACATCGGCCGGTTCTGCTTGTCCACGATCTGGATGCGCAGGCCTTCCGGGGTCAGGTCCAGCAGCAGCTGGTCCTTGAACGGCTCCAGTGCCTGGCTCCTGCTGATCGCTTCCTGCAGTTCCTTCATCAACGCTTCCAGCTGCTGCTTGTCGCGCTGCTGCTGGTCCACCGGCTGCGGCACCGCTTCCTTCTGGTTCTGGAAGGGATCGTTGCTGCTGCCGCGCGAGATGTCGGTGGCACCACCCAGCTTGATCATCGAGGTGCTGGCGCCGCCCGGGCCGGCCATGCCGGGCGCCGGCGTGGCGTTCTGCCCGCTCAGCGGGCTGGGGTTGCGGAAGTACTCGGAAATGGCCGCACGGTCGTTCTTGTTGGTGGTGGCCATCAGCCACAGCACCAGGAAGAACGCCATCATCGCGGTCACGAAGTCAGCATAGGCCACCTTCCACGAACCGCCATGATGGGCGGCGTGGCCGGCCTTCTTGACCCGGCGGACGATGACAGTGGGCTTGGTCTCGGCCATGGTTTACTTGACCGTCTTCAGGTGCTGCTCGAAATCGGAGAAGGCCGGGCGCACGTTCGACGGCAGCGTCTTGCGGGCGAATTCCAGCGCGATCTTCGGGTTGTAGCCGCGCAGGCAGGCCAGCAGGGCGGTCTTGACCGATTCATAGATGCGGCTGTCCTGCTCGGCGCGTGCCTCCATTGCTGCCGCCATCGGGCCGACGAAGCCGTAGCCCAGCAGGATGCCGAGGAAGGTACCGACCAGCGCGCCGGCCACGTGGCCACCGACCTCGACGATGTCACCGCCGATCGAGCCCATGGTGATGACGATGCCGAGCACCGCCGCGACGATGCCGAAACCGGGCAGTCCGTCGGCGACCTTGGTCAGCACCTGCGACGGCGCCATGGCCTCGGCGTGGTGCTTTTCCAGTTCCAGCTCCAGCAGCGGCTCCAGCTCGTGCGGCTCGATGTTGCTGCCGATCATCAGGCGCAGGCAGTCGGTGATGAAGTCGATCAGGTGGTGGTCGGCCTGCACCTTGGGGTAGTTGGCGAACAGGGCGCTCTCGGCCGGCCGCTCGACATGGTCTTCCAGGGCCATGAAGCCTTCGCGGCGGGCCTTGTTGAGCAGTTCATAGAGCAGGCTGAGGACATCGATGTAGTCCTGCTGCTTGTAGCGCGGGCCCTTGAACACGCCGACCATGGCCTGCAGGGTCTGCTTGACCGTCTTGGCCGGGGTGCCGACCAGGAACGCACCCAGTGCGGCACCGCCGATGATGACCAGCTCGTAGGGCTGCCAGAGGGCACCCAGGCGGCCGTGGGCACCGAGGTAGCCCCCGATCACGCTGATGATGACGACCAGGAATCCAACGATGATGAGCATGGGGCGACGCAAGGAGAGGGGATATCTCCTTGTCGGCCCGTCACCCGGTTTTCTGAAGAGGGAATTCTGTGAAATCGGTCAGCGGGGTGTTTCAGCCCGCCACACCGCTTTCCGCGCCGCCACGCTGCAACGGGTCGGGCCAGGGCTCGCCATTGCCGGTGAACGAAAGTGAGACGGAGTTCAGGCAGTGGCGCTCGTAGGTGGGCGGCGGACCATCCGGGAACACGTGGCCGAGGTGGCTGCCGCAGCGCGCGCAGGTGATCTCGGTGCGCACCATGCCATGGCTGGTATCGCGGATCTCGCGCACGTGCGCCGGGTCGAACGGGGCGAAGAAGCTGGGCCAGCCGGTGCCGGAATCGAACTTGGTGCTGGAGCGGAACAGCGGCAGCGCGCACAGCCGGCAGCAGTAGACGCCCTCGCGCTTGTTGTCCAGGAACACGCCGCAGAACGGCGCTTCGGTACCGTGCTGCAGCAGCACGCGGCGCTCTTCGCTGCTGAGGCCGGCGATCAGCGCCTCGGTCTGGGTGGCAGTGGGGGGCGTCAGGTCGAAGGCAGTCATGCCGGCTCTCCGTGGGGTCGATGGCCTGGGGATGCCGGAAAACGTGGGGGTGCCGGCGCGCGCTTGCAAGTGTGACGGCCGTTCATGGGCGGCACACAGGCGCAGGCGCAAGGTAAATGCGATCCACGCCGGAGCGTGCCATGAAACCGACCCTTCCCCTGCTGCTGATGGCCCTGTTGCCCACGTTGGCGCTGGCCCAGGTGCCTGCTGCCGACCCGACGGTCACCCGCAGCGCGACCACCGTGGCTCCGGCGCCGGTGGTACCGCCGCCGCAGGCCGCACGCCCGCAGCCGCAGGTGCTGCCGTCGCCGCAGCCGGCGCAGCCGATCAGGTCCACGGGTCCTGCCCGGATTGCGCCCACCCCGGCGCCGAGGCCGGCCGACAAGGTCTATGACCGCAATGGTCGCATCGTGCCTGGCGTGCGCCCGGCTGGCCCGAACCGGGTGTTCGATTCGCGTACCGGCCGCTATTACGACAGCGTGCCGGCCGGCGATGGGCAGCAGATCAAGCGCTGACCTCGGATGCCAGGCAAGGGTGGCAGCTTCCACACACTGCACGGCCTGAACGCACGAAAACAACATCCTGCCGATCACTGCTTTTTCGCCTGCGATTAACCGTGCCGGGACCACCGTGGCCCTGCGCCGGCATTCCGCCGCCGCATGTCCTCTGTCCACTGGATCGCGATCATGAAAAACCAGCAGAACCGTCATCCCGGCAAGGAACCGCAGGGCCGCAACCCGCAGCATCAGCAGCAACAGCAACAGATGGAACCGCAGCAGCCGCACAAGGGTGGCAAGCAGCAGGAACAGCGCTCGCAGAAGCATCCGCAGCAGCGCTGACTGTCGACATGACCGGGGTCAGAGCCCGCTGCGCGGGATCTGACCCCTCGCAATCCCTGGCCGGGGTCGGATCCCGCAACGCGGGCTCTGACCCCAACCTGCGACCGCCTCAATCCGGAATCGGCAGGCTCAGCGTTTCCTTCACTTCTTCCATCACGATGTAGCTTTTGGATTCACGCACATGCGGCAGTGTCAGCAAGGTGCTGCCGAGCAGCTTGCGGTAGGAGGCCATCTCACTGATCCGCGCCTTCAGCAGGTAATCGAAGTCGCCCGAGACCAGATGGCACTCGAGCACATTGGGCAGCTTCAGGGCGGCGCGCCGGAACTCTTCGAAGATGTCACCGGACTTGTAGGCCAGGCTGATCTCCACGAATACCAGCAGGCTGGCCTTCACCGCCGCCGGGTCCAGGTGGGCGTGGTAGCCGGTGATCACCGCTTCGCGCTCGAGCCGGCGCACGCGCTCGGTGCACGGGGTGGTCGACAGGCCGACCCGCTCACCCAGTTCGGTGAAGGAAATACGGCCCTCCGCCTGCAGGATGCGCAGGATCTTGCGGTCGATCTTGTCCAGTTCGCGGGTACGGGTGGCCATGGCCGTCAACCTTGGGGAATGAATTGCAGGAGAACATCCTGCCGGTTGATTTCAAATCAGGCAAATCAACTGGGATTGGCTGTCTATACTTCCCCAATTATGGTCCCGGCACGCTCCAGTGCAGGGAATGATCGGGTTGGAGAAGTCCCATGCGAGTCCTAGTTCTCGGCAGCGGCGTGATCGGCACCACCAGTGCCTGGTACCTGCGACAGGCCGGGTTTGAAGTCACGGTCATCGACCGCCAACCCGGCCCGGCGCTGGAGACCAGCTTCGCCAATGCTGGCCAGCTGTCGTTCGGCTACACCTCGCCGTGGGCAGCCCCGGGCGTGCCGAAGAAGGCCATCGGCTGGCTGTTCGAGAAGCACGCGCCGCTGGCGATCAAGCCGGGCATGGACCTGGCCCAGTACCGCTGGCTGTGGCAGATGCTGCGCAACTGCACCCACGAGCGCTACGCGATCAACAAGGCGCGCATGGTGCGCATGTCCGAGTACAGCCGCGACTGCCTGAACGAGCTGCGCGCGCAGATCGGCATCGAGTTCGAAGGCCGCGACCTGGGCACCACGCAGCTGTTCCGCACCCAGCAGCAGCTGGATGCCTCGGCGCAGGACATCGAGATCCTGGCCCAGTACGGCGTGCCGTACGAGGTGCTGGACCGCGCCGGCATCATCCAGGCCGAACCGGCCCTGGCCCATGTCGACGGCCTGGTCGGCGCGCTGCGCCTGCCGCGTGACCAGACCGGCGACTGCCAGCTGTTCACCCGGCGCCTGGCGCAGATGTGCGTGGACGCCGGCGTCGAGTTCCGCTTCGACCAGGACATCACCGGCCTGGAGTTCGAGGGCGACCGCATCACCGGCGTGCGCATCGACGGCAAGCGGGAAACCGCCGACCGCTTCGTGGTCGCGCTCGGCAGCTATTCGCCGGCGCTGGTCGCACCGCTGGGCATGCGCCTGCCGGTGTACCCGCTGAAGGGCTATTCGCTGACCCTGCCGATCACCGACCCGGCGATGGCGCCGACCTCGACCATCCTCGACGAGAGCTACAAGGTGGCGGTCACCCGCTTCGACGACCGCATCCGCGTCGGTGGCATGGCCGAAGTGGCCGGTTTCGACCTGTCGCTGTCGCAGCGTCGTCGCGAGACCCTGGAGCTGGTGGTCAGCGACCTCTACCCGAAGGGCGGCGACCTGTCGCGCGCACAGTTCTGGACAGGCCTGCGCCCGGCCACGCCGGACGGCACGCCGGTGATCGGCGCCACGCCGTTCCGCAACCTGTACCTCAACACCGGCCACGGCACCCTGGGCTGGACCATGGCCTGCGGCTCGGGCCGTTACCTGGCCGACCTGATGAGCGCGCGCCAGCCGCAGATCAGCACCGAAGGCCTGGATATTTTCCGCTACGGCCAGTACGGTCACGCCCCGCAACATGAGAACCGCACATGCGTCCTGCCCGCGCGCTGATCGATCTGGGCGCCCTGCGCAGCAATTACCGGCTTGCCCGTGAACTGGGCGGTGGCAAGGCCCTGGCGATCATCAAGGCCGATGCCTATGGCCATGGCGCGGTGCGCTGTGCACAGGCGCTGGAAGGCGAGGCTGATGGTTTCGGCGTGGCCACCATCGAAGAGGCGCTGGAACTGCGCCAGGCCGGGATCCGTGCGCCGATCCTGCTGCTGGAAGGCATCTTCGAACCCAGTGACATGGCGCTGGTGGCCGAGCACGATTTCTGGTTCGCGGTGGGCTCGCCGTGGCAGCTGGAAGCGCTGGTCGCATTCGACAGCCCGCGCCCGCTGACCGTGTGGCTGAAGCTGGACAGCGGCATGCATCGCCTCGGCCTGGACGTGGACAGCTTCCGCGCCGCGCATGCACGCCTGTCGGCGCTGCCGCAGGTCGAGCGCATCGTGCTGATGACCCACCTGGCGCGTGCCGACGAGCTGGACAGCGAACGCACCCATGAACAGGCGGCGACCTTCGCGCGCGCCATCGACGGCCTGGACGGCGAGACCAGCGTGTGCAATTCGCCGGCACTGCTGGGCTGGCCGGATGTACGCAGCGACTGGGTGCGCCCGGGCCTGATGCTGTACGGCGCCAATCCGCTGCCGGACAACACCGCGCTGACCCAGCGCCTGCGCCCGGTGATGACGATGCAGTCGAAGGTGATTGCCGAGCGCTGGATCGAGGCCGGTGAGCCGGTGGGCTATGGCGCACGCTTCGTGGCCAAGGCGCGCACCCGCGTGGGCGTGGTCGCGCTTGGCTATGCCGACGGTTATCCGCAGTTCGCCCCCAACGGCACGCCGGTACTGATCGATGGCCAGCCCGGCGTACTGATCGGGCGCGTGTCGATGGACATGCTGACGGTGGACCTGACCGCGCATGCGCAGGCCGGCATCGGCAGTGTGGTGGAACTGTGGGGTTCTGCGCCGACGCTGTCGGAACTGGCGCCGCGCTGCGGCGTGAGTGCCTACCAGCTGCCGTGCGCGGTCAAGCGCGTGGCGAAAGTCTACGTGTAGAGCCGAGCCCGCGCTCGGCTCTGGTAGCAGCCGACCTTGGTCGGCACCGTGCAATGCGTGTCGACCAAGGTCGACACCTGCCGGCAGGTAGAGCTGCCCGGAATCATCGTGCAGCAGTAGCCCGCGTGCTCAGCTCGCGCTTCACCCAGTCGTCGATCAGGCGCTTCTCGTAGCGC
This sequence comes from Stenotrophomonas sp. LC732, assembly GCF_052446685.1. NCBI lineage: Bacteria > Pseudomonadati > Pseudomonadota > Gammaproteobacteria > Lysobacterales > Lysobacteraceae > Stenotrophomonas > Stenotrophomonas sp. LC732. The sequence continues at coordinate 257,801 of NZ_CP199214.1, forward strand.
AGCGGATCGCTGTCGCTCTTCAGCCCCAGGTTGTGCAGGTAGCCGGTGTCGCTGAGCTTGGCTTCTCCCTCATCGACGATGCGACCACTGGCGTCCTTCAGCGTGTACTGCAGGGTGATCCGCGGCGGATAGATGTCGCGCATGATCCGGATGTCGCTGCCGCGCGGGCCGTGCCAGGGCTCGTAGTCGCCGGCGCGCTTGATGTCGACCAGGGTCACGTCCAGGGTCTGCCCGGGCTGGCAGCGGTTTGGCCGCCGTGGTCTGCACGTAGCTGGCCAGCTGCTGCACCCAGTTGCCGCGTTCGGCCTCGAAGCGGTTGGTGCTCTGGCGGATTTCGGTGAATCCGGCTGGATCGTCCCACTTCACGCTGACCGGGCCATTGGCCTGCAGCGCGCGGGGCGCATCCGGATCGGTGACGGCGCGCGGCGCGGCGTTCGCGCTGCCCGCCATGAGGGCGCCTGCCAGCAGCAGGGCAGTGGCCAACGAGCGGTTCATGACGGTCTCCTGCGCCCCATCGACGGGGACGATGCGATTTATAGATCGAGTGTGATCCCGCTTTCCAGCCACCGCAACGGCCGATTGCGACACCGACAAGAGCGGTTGCCGCCAATTCATCGTCGTCAACCATGACTGACGGCGCTTGACGCTGTGAATACGCGCTTTGGAAGATGCTGTGCTTCCAATCCGGCCCGTCCAGACGCCCTTGTCCACACTGCCGCCCCTCGTGGAGCGCCCACCGATGATGGTGCAGGCGCCCGAACCCGACCTGCATCATGGCGTGCTTGAGCGCATCAACGCTGGTTTCTGCGTGATCCAGGTGCTGTTCGAGGGCGATCGTGCGGTCGACTATCGTTTCCTCGAGGTCAACGATGCCTTCGAGCGCCACACCGGGCTGAAGGATGCGCGTGGACAGCGCATGACCGAGCTGGAACCCAACCATGAGCAGGACTGGTTCCGTATCTACGGCGAGGTCGCACGCAGCGGCCGTCCCGCCCAGTTCGAGATGGAAGCGCGTGCGCTGGGTCGTTCGTTCGCGGTCGACGCGGTGCGCGTGGGCCGGCCAGGCGAGGACAAGGTCGGCATCCTGTTCTTCGACATCACCGCACGCAAGCAGATGGAAGTGGAGCTGGGCGAGAGCGAAGCGCGCTTCAGCGCGCTGGCCGATGGCCTGCCGATGCCGGTGTGGGTGCTCGACGAGCGCGGCCATGCCCGTTTCGTCAACAGCGCCTTCAGCGAGTTCTTCGGTGGCGACGAGACGCGTGTGCCGGAAGATGTCTGGCGCGGCCTGGTGCATCCGGACGATGCGTCGGTATTCGAATACGAACTGCAGGAAGCGCTGAAGGCGCAGCGTTCGATGCACGCGCTGGTGCGTGCGCGGCGCGCCGATGGCCAGTGGCGTTGGCTGGAGATGAACGCACGCCCGCGTTTCTCGCGGATGGGCCGCTTCATCGGCCTGGCCGGCAGCAGCCCGGACGTGACCGAACGCCGCGAGATCGAACTGGCCCGCGAGGAACTGCTGCAGTCCGAGCGTGCCGCGCGCAGCGCTGCGGAGAACATGGCGCGGCTGAAGGACGAGTTCCTGGCCACGCTGTCGCATGAACTGCGTACGCCGCTGACCACCATCCTCGGCTGGAGTGAGCTGCTGCTGCAGCGCGTGGACAACACCAGCCCTCTGTACAAGGGCCTGAACGTGATCGCCAACAGCGCCGGTGCGCAGAAGCGGCTGATCTCGGACATGCTGGACCTCAGCAGCATGCTGCTGGGCAAGGTGCAGCTGGAGGTGGAAGTGCTGGACCTGCGCACGGTGCTGGGCGAGGCCATCGGCGCGCAGGAACTGGTGGCCGAAGGCAAGGCACTGGACGTGCACCTGCAGCTGCCCGAACAGCCGAGCCTGGTGCTGGGCGATGCCACGCGCCTGCAGCAGGTGTTCTGGAACCTGCTCTCGAACGCGATCAAGTTCACCCCGGCTGAAGGCCGCATCGACCTGCAGCTGCGGGCCGACGGCAACCATTGGGAGATCACCGTGCGCGACACCGGTGATGGCATCGCACCCGAATTCCTCAATCACCTGTTCAGCCGCTTCCGCCAGGCCGATGGCACCACCACCCGGCGCCATGGTGGACTGGGACTGGGCCTGGCGATCGTGCAGCAGCTGGTCGAACTGCATGGCGGCACGGTCGCCGCGGCCAGCGAGGGGCACGGCCATGGCGCTACGTTCACCGTGCGCCTGCCGCAGCACCTTCCCGATGCCGAGCGGCGCCCGCTGCGCGAAGTGATCAGCGGGCCGATCCTGGAACCGGTGATCGTCGAGCCGTATCCGCTGCGCGGCATGCACGTGCTGGCGGTGGAAGACCAGCCGGAAGTGCTGGAGTACCTGCGGCGCATGCTGGAAGAGCAGGGCGCCAGCGTGTCGGCGGCCAGTTCGGCCGGTGAGGCGCTGGCGTTGCTGGCCGACACCGGCCATCTGCAGTACCACGTGATGCTGACCGACATCGGCATGCCGGGCATGGATGGTTATGGCCTGGTGCGCACGCTGCGCGAGGACATGGGCGTGGATGCCACGACCCTGCCCGCGGTCGCCGTCACCGCGCTGGCGCGTGCCGATGACCGCCGCCGTGCGCTGGCGTCGGGTTTCCAGGAACACGTGGCCAAGCCGTACTCGGTGGCGCAGCTGGTGGCTGCGGTACGCAAGGTGCAGGTACCCCGCGCGGACAGCGCGCTGCACTGAGCATTCACGGCCGATCGGCGACCCTGCATGCAGGAGGTCGCCGATGTCCCGCATAGCTCCCCGTATCCATACCGATCCGGCGCAGATCGCGCGCCTGGAAGCCCTGCTGCCGCAGCTGGAAGGCGAAACGCAGGTGGAACTGATTCTGCACGATGGCCGCCGCCTGCTCGGCACGGTGGCCGTGAGGCCAACCGTGCAGCAGTACCGCAACGTCGCTGGTGATGAAGGCAGCAACGGCCAGTTGCGCCTGGATGACTACGACACGCCGGTGCAGCAGCACCACGTGTGGCTGGATGAAATCGCCAGCATCAACCGCCTGCCACCCAAGGCGCCTTGATCGGATGTAGAGCCGAGCCCACGCTCGGCTGCGCCGTCGCCCGAGCGTGGGCTCGGGCGCTACCGGTGTGTCAATGCTCGAACAGGGTCGGCGTCGCCTCGAATCGGCGTGCGTACGCCCGCTCCTCTGCAACCCTCGCCACCTCGTCATCGGCCAGGTCCGGTGCCCCGTAGACGGCGTAGGCCACGCTGCCATCGGCGCCATGGCCGACCTGGTGCAGCCGGTAGCGCGAGTGGCCGCCGCCGGTGTCCTCGGGGTAGTGCACGGGCGGATGGCTGCCTTCCAGGTCCATTTCACTGTTGTCGACCACGCCACCGACGAACAAGGCTCGCATGCAGGTTCTCCTGGGTTTCCGGGGGAGCCTCTACCCTGAACGTTTCAATGTTTCTGGCAGATCAAGGCCCCGTTCGGGTTTCGCAAAGCGGCCTGCCGGGGCCGGCCCGGCCAAGCCGGTACAATGGACGGCCCTCACGCTTGAAGTACCCGCGCCGATGGCCTCCAGCGACGACGCCCCCCTGCAGACCCTGCTCCTGCCGTTCTCCCAAGGCGCCCTGCGCTGGCCGGAGGGCCCGGTGGCTTTCCTGCGTGCCCGCGATGGCTGGCCGCTGCGCGAAGCGGCCGGCAACCGCGAGCTGCACTGCGAACAGAGCTTTGCCCCGTTCGCGCAGCCGCTGCAGCAGGCCGCCGGCTGGACCGTCAGCGGCCAGCTGGACGATGTGGCCGGCAAGTGCCGTTACCCGCTGGTGCTGGTGCTGCCGCCGCGCCAGCGTGAAGAAGCCCGTGCGCTGTTCGCCCGCGCGCTGGCGCTGGTCGCCGAGGGCGGCCGTATCGTCGCCTGCCAGTCCAACAACGAAGGCGCGCGCTCCGGTGAAGGCGACCTCAAGCAGCTGGCCGGTCTCGGCGGCTGCCTGACCAAGAACCACTGCCGCGTGTACTGGACCGCCCCGCTGCAGGGCCAGCACGACGCCGACCTGGCCAAGCGCTGGTCGGCGCTGGATGCGGTGCGCCCGATCATGGGCGGACGCTTCCTCAGCCGCCCGGGCGTGTTCGCCTGGGACCGCATCGATCCGGCATCGGCGCTGCTGGCCGAGCACCTGCCGGCCGACCTGGCCGGCCGCGCCGCCGACCTTGGCGCAGGCTACGGCTATCTCTCGCGCGAGCTGCTGGAACGCTGCCCGAAGATCACCGCGCTGGACCTGTACGAGGCCGAGCAGCGTGCGCTGGCCCTGGCCGAACTGAACCTGGCGCCGCCGCCGCGCGCGCTGCCGCTGCGCTTCCTGTGGCGCGACGTCACCGCCGGCATCGAGCCGGGCTACGACGTCATCATCAGCAACCCGCCGTTCCACACGCCGTCGCGTGCCGACCGCCCGGACATCGGCCAGCGCTTCATCGCCGTGGCCGCGCAGGCGCTGCGCCCGGGCGGGCGCCTGTACGTGGTGGCCAACCGCCATCTGCCGTACGAGCACACCCTCAACGACAGCTTCGGTGCGGTGCGCGTGGTCGCCGAGCGCGACGGTTTCAAGCTGGTTGAAGCAGTGAAGGGGAAGGGCAAGTGAAGCTGGTCAAGCTCATCGCCAACCTGGGCTATGGCAGCCGCAAGCAGGTGCAGTGGATGTTCCGCGAAGGCCGCGTCACCGACGCCGACGGTGAGGTGCTGTACGCCGATGACCAGGTGCCGCACGAGGCGATCCGCGTCGATGGCGAGCCGCTGGACCCGCCGGTGGGGCTGTCGATCGCGCTGCACAAGCCCGCCGGCTACACCTGTTCGACCAAGGACACCGGCCGCCTGATCTACGACCTGCTGCCGCCGCGCTTCCGCGACCGTGATCCGGTGCTGTCCACGGTGGGCCGCCTCGACCGCGAGACCAGTGGCCTGCTGCTGCTGACCGACGATGGCGGCCTGCTGCACCGGATCATCTCGCCGAAGTCGAAGCTGCCGAAGGTCTACGAAGTCGAGTTGAGCGAGGACCTGCGCGGCGACGAAGTGGCGTTGTTCGCCAGCGGCACGCTGATGCTGGAGTCCGAGAAGACGCCCCTGCTGCCGGCTGAACTCGAAGTGCTGGAGGCGCGTCGCGCACGCCTGGTGCTGCATGAAGGCCGCTACCATCAGGTACGCCGCATGTTCGCCGCCACCGGCAACCACGTGCAGGCCCTGCACCGCAGCCGCGTCGGCGGGCTGGACCTGCAGGGGCTGGACGAAGGGCAATGGCGGCAGCTCACTTCCACCGACCTGGATACGTTGTTCGCTCCATGACCCCCTTCGCTGCGCTGCCGTTCCTGCCCGACGCCGTCATCTTCGACATGGACGGTTTGATGATCGACAGCGAGCGGGTCTCGCTGGCCTGCTGGAGCGAGGCCGCCGACGAATTCGGGCTGGGCCTGGAGGAAGCGGTGTTCCTGCGCATGGTCGGCCTCGGCGACCACGATACGCATGCGTTGCTGCGCGCGCAGGGCATCGAGGACAGCCTGATCGACGCGGTGGCGGCACGTTGCCATGAGCTGTACGAAGCACGCACGCAGACCGGGCTGCCGCTGCGGCCGGGCATCCTGGAGCTGCTGGAGCTGCTGAAGGCGCACGCGGTACCGCGTGCGGTGGCGACCACCACGCGGCAGCCGCGCGCCAACCGCAAGTTGGCGGCCGCAGGCCTGCTGCCGTACTTCGATGCCGTGATCACCAGTGGTGATGTGGCGCGGCCGAAGCCGGCGCCGGATATCTACCTGCTGGCCGCGCAGCGGCTGGGCCAGGCGCCCGAACGTTGCCTGGCGCTGGAAGATTCACCGGCCGGCACGCGGGCCGCACTGGCCGCCGGCATGACCGTGATCCAGGTGCCGGACCTGGTGCATCCGGATGAAGAGCTGCGCGCACTGGGCCACCGCATCGTCGGCTCGCTGGTGGACGCGCACGCCCTGCTGCTGCCGCTGCTGCCGAAGTAGCGGTGGCTGCCGACCTTGGTTGGCACTGAGCCGGGCATGGGCTCGGCTTCACATCTTCTGGTGGGTGCCGACCGTTGGTCGGCACACCTGTTCAATCACACCCGCCCGAACACCAGCGCAGCGTTGGTGCCACCGAAGCCGAAGCTGTTGGACATCACCGTGTCCAGCTTCTGCTCGCGGCTTTCGCGCAGGATCGGGAAGCTCTCCACCTTCGGGTCCAGCTCGCCGATGTTGGCCGAACCGGCGACGAAGCCATCGCGCATCATCAGCAGGCAGTAGATCGCCTCGTGCACGCTGGCCGCGCCCAGCGAATGGCCGGACAGCGCCTTGGTCGAGGACAGCGGTGGTACCGCATCGCCGAACACTTCACGGATCGCGTTGAGCTCGGTGACATCGCCCAGCGGGGTCGAGGTGCCGTGGGTGTTGAGGTAGTCCAGCGGGCGATCGACGCCCTGCAGTGCCATCTTCATGCAGCGCACCGCGCCCTCGCCGGACGGCGCGACCATGTCGGCGCCATCGGAGGTCACGCCGTAGCCGATCAGCTCGGCATGGATGTGCGCGCCACGCGCAACGGCGTGGTCGTAGTCCTCCAGCACCAGCATGCCGCCGCCACCGGCGATGACGAAGCCGTCGCGGTCCTTGTCGTACGGACGCGAGGCGCTGGCCGGGGTCTCGTTGAAGCTGGTCGACAGCGCGCCCATCGCATCGAACATCACGCTCATCGACCAGTGCAGGTCTTCACCGCCACCGGCGAACATGATGTCCTGCGCACCGTGGCGGATCATGTCCGCGGCAGCGCCGATGCAGTGCGCCGAGGTCGCGCAGGCGGCCGACAGCGAGTAGCTGACGCCCTTGATCTGGTAGGCCGTGGCCAGGCAGGCCGAGACCGTCGAGCACATCGTGCGCGGCACCATGTACGGGCCGACCTTGCGCACGCCACGTTCGCGCAGCAGGTCGACCGCGCCGATCTGCCATTCGCTGGAGCCGCCGCCGGAACCGGCGATCAGGCCGGTGCGCAGGTTGCTGACCTGCTCGGGGCTGAGCCCGGCATCGGCGATGGCATCGCGCATGGACAGGTAAGCGAAGGCCGCCGCGTCGCTCATGAAGCGCTTCTGCTTGCGGTCGATCAGCGCCTCCAGATCGAGGTCGACGCGACCGCCGACCTGGCTGCGCAGGCCCGCTTCGGCATGGTCGGCCAAGGCGGTGATGCCCGAGCGCCCTTCGCGCAGCGCGGCCGAAACGGTATCCAGATCATTGCCGAGGCAGGACGTGATGCCCATGCCGGTGATGACGACGCGACGCATCAGAAGCTCCCGGTTTCAGTGAACAGGCCGACGCGCAGGTCGCGCGCGCTGTAGATTTCGCGGTCATCCACGTACATGCGGGCGTCCGACTGGGCCATCACCAGCTTGCGGTTGATGACACGGCTGATGTCGATCTCGTAGCGCACGAGCTTGGCGTCCGGCAGTACCTGGCCGGTGAACTTCACCTCGCCGCAGCCGAGTGCGCGGCCCTTGCCTGGGGCACCCAGCCAGGTCAGGAAGAAGCCGGTCAGCTGCCACATGGCGTCCAGGCCCAGGCAGCCGGGCATCACCGGGTCGCCGATGAAGTGGCAGCCGAAGAACCACAGGTCCGGGCGGATATCCAGCTCGGCGCGTACCATGCCCTTGCCGTGCGGTCCGCCGTCCTCGTGGATGTCGGTGATGCGGTCGAACATCAGCATCGGATCGTTGGGCAAACGGCCGGCGGCGGTGCCGAACAGTTCACCGCGTGCGCTGGCCAGCAGCTGTTCGCGGTTGAACGCGTGGAGACGGGTCATGAAGCACAATCCTGGAAGCGGGGAAACAGGGAAACAAGCGTTCGAGGATGCCCGTGGAAACTTCGCCGATCAAACATTTCAACCGTACGCAACCGTAGTGTTTTCAATGGAATACGCGCATCCTGTTGATGTGCAACGACCATACTTCGGCGTGTGGCCCGTTCGACACGCCCCCGCCCTTTCCGCCTGACATGACCCGACTGCGCAAGATCATCCACGTCGACATGGACGCGTTCTACGCGTCGGTGGAGCAGCGCGACGATCCGTCACTGCGCGGCAAGCCGGTGGTTGTGGCATGGCGCGGCGCGCGCTCGGTGGTGTGTGCGGCGTCCTACGAGGCACGCGTGTTCGGCGTGCGTTCGGCGATGCCGGCGCTGCGCGCCGAACGCCTGTGTCCGGACGCGATCTTCGTGCCGCCGGACTTTGCACGTTACAAGGCGGTGTCACGCCAGGTGCGCGAGATCTTCCTGCGCCACACCGACCTGGTCGAGCCGTTGTCGCTGGACGAGGCCTACCTGGACGTGACCGAGCCGAAGAGCGGCATCGAACTAGCCACCGACATCGCCCGCACCATCCGTGCGCAGATCCGCGAGGAGACGAACCTGACCGCTTCAGCCGGGATCGCGCCGAACAAGTTCCTGGCCAAGATCGCTTCGGACTGGCGCAAGCCCGATGGCCAGTTCGTGATTCCACCGCAGCGGGTGGACGCGTTCCTGCTGCCGCTGCCGGTGAACCGGGTGCCCGGCGTCGGCAAGGTGATGGAAGGCAAACTTGCCGCGCGTGGCATCGTCACCTGCGGCGACCTGCGGCAGTGGTCCCTGGTCGACCTGGAAGAGGCGTTCGGCAGTTTCGGCCGCAGCCTGTACAACCGTGCACGCGGCATTGACGAGCGGGCGGTGGAACCGGACCAGCAGGTACAGTCGATCTCCTCGGAGGACACCTTTGCCGAGGACCTGCTGCTGGAAGACCTGGGCGAGGCGATCGTGCAACTGGCGGAGAAGACCTGGAATGCCACGCGCAAGACCGAACGCGTCGGCCACACCGTGGTGCTGAAGCTGAAGACCGCGCAGTTCCGCATCCTCACCCGCAGTTTCACCCCGGAGCGCCCGCCGGAATCGATGGAAGAACTGCGCGACATCGCACTGGCCCTGCGCGCCCGCGTCGACCTGCCGGCGGAGACGCGTTACCGCCTGGTCGGCGTCGGGCTGGGTGGGTTCCGCGAAAAGGAGGCCGTGGTGCAGGGGGAATTGTTCGAGCACGGACCGAACGATTCCACATCCCTCTGATCGGCAAAGGCGGGGTCAGAGCCCGTTGCGCAGCAACGGGATCCGACCCCAGCAGATTGCCGAGATCTGTCGAAGGCGAGGTGGGTCCGGTTGCGGGGGTGTGAGCGGCATGGATGCCGCGACCAAGCCCCCATGGACGGGTTCACGGCGTCCCCTGCCATCGGACCCACCCCGCCAACCCACAGATATCCAGCTGTTGCCGTTGCATTGAGCAGGTGCAGGGCGCAGCCCTGCAAAACAACCCTTTACCTTAAGGCCACTGCATCTCGCCCTTGGCCACCTTCGCGCTCAGCTCCAGCGATGCGACGCCGTCCAGCTTCGGGTAGCGCGCCTGCATCGCTTTTACCAGCGCCGTACTGTCCCTGGCCTTTGCCGTCTCGGCATCGAACGCGCGGATGTAGTCCGCGGTGAAGCGCAACGCACTGGCATCCAGCGCCGCACCCGGCGCGTAGTGCCCCGGCACCACCACCTTCGGCTTCAGTGCCTGCAACCGCTGCAGGGTCTGCAGCCAGTCGGTGTGCGACTTCGGCGTCTGCGTGTCGGCCATCCACACGTGCTCGCCGGCCACCACCGGAATGCCACCGACGATCGCGCGCAGCGACGGCACCCACAGCACCGTGCGGTCCGGGGTCGGGCCATCCAGGCCGATCAGCGGCAGGCGCTGGCCTTCCAGCTGCAGGGCATCGCCATCCAGCACCTGCGGCAGCACGATGCGCGCGGGCACGTCGGCACCCATCTTCGGTCCCCAGTAGGCCAGCTTGCCGGCCTGGGTCTGCTGGATATGGGCGACGGTCTGCGCGGTGGCGACGATGCGTGCCTGCGGGAACGCGTCCTGCAGGGTGGCCAGGCCGAAGTAGTAGTCCGGATCGCCGTGGCTGATGTAGATCGTGGTCAGCTGCTTGCCGCTGGCGCGGATCAGCTCGACCAGCTTGCGCGCATCGCTGGCACCAAACTGCGCATTGACCAGGATCGCGTCGTGGCGGCCTTCGATCAGCACCGAGGACACCGAGAACATTGCCTGCGGGCCGGGATGGAAGGTCTGCAGGTGCAGCTGGGATTTCGTCGCCGCCGCCGGCGCCGTGGTGGCCGGTGCGGCCAGCAGCGGCGCACTGGTGAAGCTGGCGGCCAGGGCGAGGGGAAGCAGCAGGGCAGCGGTACGCATGGGAATTCCTTGTGTAGAGCCGGGCCAATGCCCGGCTGCATGTTCGCGTAGAGCCGAGCGCGGGCTTGGCTCTACATGGGACGTGCGTGGATCAATACGCTGCGGTGATGATCTGCTTCGGATACGCGTGCGCTTCCAGCTCGGCGACGAACGCCGCGCCATAGTCGGCGTAGCTGATGCGGCTGTGGCCGCTGGTATCGGCCAGGAACGCCTTGGGCTGCACGCGGTACTGGCCGCGCTCTTCACCCGGGCCGATTTCGGCGGCCGGCGAGAAGAAGGTCCAGTCCAGGTCGTCCACTGCCTGCAGGCGGTTGAACGCCTCGCGGTGGGCCAGCGCGTACGGCTTGTAGGCCTCCGGGAAGGTGGGGGTGTCGACCAGCTGCACGCCGGGTGCGACTTCCAGGCTGCCGGCACCGCCAACCACCACCAGGCGCGGCACGCCGGCCTTGCGCGCGGCAGCCGCCAGCTGCGCGGCGACCTCGCCGACGCGGCCGATGTCATCGCCCGGGCGCGGGCCGTAGGCACTGGCGAGCACGTCGTGGCCGGCGATGGCGGCAATCAGCGCGTCCTGGTCATCCAGCGAGGCGATCACCGGATGGGCACCGGCCAGCTCGGCCGGGAGGTCCTGCGCGCTGCGCACGATGACGGTGAGTTCGTGGCCGCGGGCCAGCGCGTGGCGGGCGATCTGGCGGCCGATGTTGCCGGTGGAACCAACGAGGGCGATCTTCATGGCAGGACTCCGTGGGGCGCTGTGGGGTGGGAATGGCGCCACTCTAGGCCGCTGCAGTCGCTCGAAAAGCAGCGTATAACGCGCTTGTTTGTTGCATGGATCGAGCATATGGACCGATTGACCGCCATGACCGTGTTCGTCGAGGTGGCCGAGCGCGGCAGCCTGACCGCGGCGGCAGAGGTGCTGGACATGTCGCGGGCGATGGTCAGCCGCTACCTGGCTGAGGTCGAGGGCTGGCTGGGCGCACGCCTGCTGCACCGGACCACGCGCCGGGTCAGTCTGACCGGGCCCGGCGAGGCGGCACTGGCGCGCTTCCGGCAGATGCTGGCGATCGGCGAGGAACTGCAGGGCGAGCTGGCCAGCGATGATCCCGAGCCGCATGGCACGCTGCGGGTGACTGCCAGCGTGTCGTTCGGGCAGAGCCACCTGGCGCGGGCGGTGGCCGGCTTTGTTGCGCGCCATCCGGCGGCACGCATCGAGCTGCTGCTGGTCGACCGCACGGTCAACCTAGTGGAGGAGCGGGTGGACCTGGCCGTGCGCATCGCGCGCCAGATCGATCCCAGCCTGATCGCGCGGCGGCTGGCCACCTGCCGCTCGGTGCTGTGCGCGACGCCGTCCTACCTGCAGGCACGCGGCACGCCGACTGCTCCCGAGCATCTGGCCGCGCACAACTGCCTGACCCACCACTACGTCGGCAAGAGCCTGTGGCAGCTGCACCGAGACGGCCGTTCGCTGTCGGTGGCGGTGGGCGGCAACATCAGCGCCAACGAGGCCTCGCTGCTGCTGGAGGCGGTGCGGGCCGGTGCCGGTATCGCCATGCTGCCGACCTACCAGGTGGCGCCGCTGCTGCGTACCGGCGAGCTGATCGAACTGCTGCCCGAATTCAGCCTGGACGAACTCGGCATTCATGCCGTGTACGCGTCACGGCGACAGCAGCCCGCTATCATGCGGCGATTCCTGGACTACCTGGCCGAGTGTTTCGCCAGCCCGGCCTTCCAGGATCTGGATTGGCGCCCACCGGGCAAGGAGAACACATGAACCATGGACAGGCCTTGATCGACCACAACCGTGCTGCCTGGGACCGCCAGGCCAGCGAAGTGCGCGAATGGTCGCGCCCGGTGGAAAGTTCAACCATTGCCGCCGCGCGCGAAGGCCGCTGGCAGGTGCATCTGACCCCACGCGCGCTGCCATTGGACTGGCTGGGCGATGTGCGTGGCCGCCGCATCCTGTGCCTGGCCTCGGGCGGGGGCCAGCAGGCACCGGTGCTGGCCGCTGCGGGCGCCGACGTCACCGTGTTCGATCTCTCCGACGGGCAGCTGGAACAGGACCGCAGCGTGGCGGCGCGCGATGGCCTGCAGCTGCGCACGGTGCAGGGCGACATGCGCGACCTGCACGTATTCGCCAACGACAGCTTCGACGTGGTGTTCCATCCGATCTCCAACCTGTACGTACCCGACGTGCGCCCGGTGTGGACCGAATGCCGCCGCGTGCTGGCGCGCGACGGCATGTTGATGGCCAGCTTCTACAACCCGGTGCTGTTCGTCGGCGCGCGCGATCCGCAGCTCGATGCGCAGGGCCTGATCCGGCCGCAGTACGCCATTCCCTATTCGGACCTGGAAGACCTGCCCGCCGCAGAACGTGAGGCGAAACTCGGCCGCGGCGATGCGCTGACCTTTGGCCACAGCCTGACCGAACTGATCGGCGGGCAGCTGGATGCGGGGTTCGTCATTGATCGCTTCATGGAAGACTGGCAGCCGCAGCCGCGCTTCCTGATCGACCGCTACCTGCCCACGTTCCTGGCCACCCGCGCACGCCGGATCGGTTGAGGCGGATCGGCGCAGAAACCAGCGGCGTACAATGGGCGGCCCCACGTCGTGCAGGTGCCGTCCCTTGTCGTATCCCTATCCGCTGGTCGTGTTCGACCTAGATGGCACGCTGGTCGACAGCGCAGCTGATATCGCCGAAGCACTGAACCGCACGCTGGAAGACATCGGCATGGCACGCGTGCCGGAAGCCACGGTTCTGGGCTGGATCGGCGACGGTGTGCGCCGCCTGGTCGAGCAGGCCGTGCATGCCGCGGGTCGTGAGGTCGACCTGGCCGAAGTGATGCCGGTGTTCATGGCGCACTACCGTGAGTGCCTGCTGCGCAGCCCGCGCCTGTTCGATGGCGTGGCCGAAGCGCTGATGCAGCTGCGTGCAGGCGGTGTTCCGCTGGCGATCTGCACCAACAAGCCCGAAGCGCTGGTGCCGCCACTGCTGCAGCACCTGGGCATTGGTGATGCGTTCGCGCTGGTACTGGGCGGCGATTCGCTGCCGCAGCGCAAGCCCAGCGGTGAGCCGCTGCGGCACATCGCTGCGCACTTCGGGCTGGCGGTGGATGCCTGCCTGATGGTGGGTGATTCGTTGACCGACTACCGCGCCGCCGAAGAGGCAGGCATGCCGATCGCACTGGTGCGTTACGGTTATCCGCGTGGCCTGGACCTGGCCACCGCACAGGCGGTGGCGGTGATTGACGACCTGCGTGAGTTGCCGGGGCTGGCCGCGGGCGTTCGGGTGTAGAGCCGAGCCCACGCTCGGCTGCTTCATTGCGTGAGCCGAGCATGGGCTCGGCTCTACAGTAGATCGGCGCCGGGCGATGCCCGGCGCGCGCCTTCATTTCGGCTGGTAACGCACGCTCAGCTGGTACTCGCGGCCGGGCTGGTTGAACCACGCCACCGTCTCGTAGCGGCGGTCGAACACGTTGGCGGCACGTGCCAGCAGCGACCACGCCGGCGTCAGCGCGTACTCGGCGCGCAGGTCCAGCGTGCCGTAGCCGCCGACCTTCACCGCGTTGGCGGCATCGTCATAGCGCTTGCCCGCACCCTGCACGGTCAGGCCGGCGCGGAAATCGCCGAAGCGGCGGTCGACGTCCAGGCGCGCGGTCTGCTGTGCACGGCGCGGCAGCCAGTTGTCGAACTGGGTGCTGCCATGGGTGCGGTTGCGCGGGTCGGTGTAGCTCAGCTGCGCGTTGAGGTCGAAGCCGGCCAGCAGCACGCCACCGGTCAGTTCGGCGCCACGGATGCGCGCCTTCTCCACCTGCTGCATTTTCATCGTGGACGCATCGTAGGTGATCAGGTCATCGATGCGGGTCTCGTACACGTCCAGGCCCCAATGCCAGCCCTGGCCCTGCTGCGAAACACCGAGGTTGGCGCTCTTGGACTTCTCCGGCTTCAACGTCGGCACGCCGCTCCACGGGTCGTACAGGTCGCTGAAGGTCGGTGCCTTGAAGGCGGTGCCGTAGCTGGCATTGACGCGCAGGCCGTGGTCCAGCTGCATTGCCCAGCCGAGGCTGCCGGTGGCATGGTTGCCGAACTGCTGGTTGTCGTCGTTGCGTGCGCTGGCCTGCAGCTGATGGCGGCCGAAGCGGCCCTGGTACTGCACGAACACGCCGGTGTTGCGACGGCTGTCGACGAGGTAGCCCGCGCTGCTGCCGTCCAGGTTGTCTTCGCTCCAGTCCACGCCGGTGCTCAGCAGCTGGCTTCCGGTCAAGGTGAAGTCACCCTGCAGCGAGGCGCTGTCGCGGTGGGTCTGCGCGCTGCCGCGTGCGCCGAAGTCGCCGAAGTTGTCCGATTCGTTGTCGCTGCGGCCGACGTTGGCGGTGAACGCCAGGCGCCCGGACGGGGTGTAGCGCACCTTGCCGGCCAGCACCTGCTGGCGGGTTTCCGAGTAGTTGTAATAGCCGTCGTAGTGGTTCTTGCCGTCGGCGCGCAGCGCACTGCCTTCCACATTCCACTGGTCGTTGAAGGTGTAGCCGCCACGCAGGCTCTTGGACAGGTTGCGGTAGCCGTCGCGGTCGGGTTCGTCAGCGAAGCAGCCGGTGAACAGCGTCGCCGAGCCACGGCAGGCATCGACGCCATCGGAATGCTGGTAGGCGATGTCGGCGCCGAACCAGCCGCGTTCGGTGCCACCTCCGATGCCGCCGCTGGCTTCGCGCAGGCCGTTGCTGCCACCACCGAGCTGGAAGTGCGGAGCAAAATCGCCCTGGTTGCGGCGGGTGAAGATCTGGATCACGCCACCGATGGCGTCGGCGCCGTACAGGCTGGACTGCGGGCCGCGCACGATTTCCACGCGTTCGATCTGCGCCAGCGGCAGGTCCTGGTACATGGCCAGGCCGAGGTCGGCACTGTTGATGCGCACGCCATCGACCAGCACCACGGTGTGGCCCGAGTTGGTGCCGCGCAGGAACAGCGAGCTCTGCTTGCCGAGCCCGCCGGCATTGGTCAGGTTGATGCCGGCGCGGCCGCGCAGCAGTTCCTGCAACGAGGTGGCCTGGCTGGATTCGATCTGCGCGCGGTCGATCACCTGGGCTGGTGCGATGCTGTCCTGCAGGGCGATCGGGGTGCGGGTGGCGGTGACCAGGATCTGGTCGAGCGCGGTGGTGTCATCGGCGGCCTGGGCCAGCGCGGGCAGGGCGGCCAGCACGGCCAGGGACAGCATTCGGGACTGCAGCTTCATGGGGGACTCCAGGTGCCACGCACGCCCGCGTGGCGAAGGGGAGGAGCCGCGAAGGCAGGCATGCGCCGACGCCGCAGCGCAGGCTGCGGTCATCCAGCGCCATGCCCACCGCACCGCGACCTGAGGCTTCCGGGCCGGTCTCCGGGCTTGCCGCCGGGTGGCGCGAGGCCACCGTCCAGGCGCCTTCCCATGCCTGCGGCACAGTGGCGTTGTTGCCTGGAACTGACGTGCTTACCGTTGCGGGGGCAGCGCCGGCCTGGCGTGGATTCACGCGTCACCGGCTTCCCGTTTCAACCTGCCGGCCGTGGCCGCAGGTCACCTGGAAGTGCGCGCAGTCTACGGCATCGCAGGCGGCCCGTAGCGTCGAGCGTACCCGACTGCCTTTGCTGTGCCCTTAGAATGGTCCCTCGATCCCGTGGTGCCGTTGCCGATGTCCGCCCGTTTTCCGCTGTTCCCGCGTTGCCTGTACAGGACGCACGCATGATCCTCGACCTGGTCCGCCATGCCGGCAACGGTCGCGATGAGTTCCTCGATGGCCGCAGCGATCCACCGCAGCTGGCCCGCCTGCCGCAGGAACTGGTCGAGGCCTACGCTGCGCAGCCCTGGGAACGGGTGATCAGTTCGCCGCGGCTGCGCTCGCTGCACACGGCGATGGCCCTGGCCACCCCGCGCGGGCTGGACGTGGAAGCGGAGGAGGAATGGGAAGAGCTGGATTTCGGCGATTGGGACGGGCAGTCGCTGTTCGACCTGCCGGAGGATGCACTGGCGGCCTTCCATGCCGATCCGCATGCATACCCACCGCCCAACGGTGAGAGCTGGGGCCACTTCGAGCGGCGTATCGCGCGCGCGCTGGATCGACTGCTCGATGATGACGACCCGGTGCCAACGCTGGTGGTCAGCCATGGCGGCCCGCTGCGCATGGTGCTGTCGCAGGTCTGCGGCCTGCCGATGTCGCTGTGCTGGGCACTGCGCATCGACCACGGCACGCGCCTGCGGGTACGGCTGGAACGTGGCGAAGCCGGGCTGGCAGGCGAGCTGCTGGAACTGCAGCAGCCGTAACCCATCGGTAGTGCCGGCCGCTGGCCGGCAGTCTCAGGAATGTTGAAAAGACCACGCAGTTGCCGGCCAGCGGCCGGCACTACCGGTGCGGTCAATCCTCGTCCGCATCCTCGGTCACGCTGTCTTCCGCGTCATCGTCGGCATCGAAGCGCTGCTCATGCACCGGACCCGACGCCGGGCCGGCCGCCTTCAGCGGATGCGCGGCGATGCGTGCTTCGTAATCCTGCACCAGCGCCTCACGCTGCGGCTCGCTCAGTTCCTGCCAGTGGCAGTCCAGCAGCGCGCCTTCCAGCGAGTACAGCAGGTTCAGGCTGGGCTTGAAGCCGGCGCGCTTGACCTTGACGAAGGCGCCGACTGCGCCGGTCGCAACCAGGTCCTCGCGGCTGCGCAGGCCGACCTGGCGCAGCCACGCTGCACTCTTGGGGCCGATGTTGCGCAGCTTCGGTGCGCTCATCCCAGCGCCTCGACGAACACGCGGGCGATGGCTTCCAGGCCGGCCTGGTCATCGGCATCGAAGCGGCCGATCTTCGGGCTGTCGATGTCGAACACGCCGATCAGTTCATCGCCGCGCAGCAGCGGCACCACCAGTTCCGAACGCGAGGCCGAATCGCAGGCGATATGGCCGGGGAAGGCATCGACGTCGTCCACGCGCTGGGTCACGCGCTGGCTGGCGGCGGCACCGCACACGCCCTTGTCCAGCGGGATGCGCACGCAGGCCGGCAGGCCCTGGAACGGGCCGACCACCAGCTCCGTGCCGTCGTACAGGTAGAAACCCACCCAGTTCAGGTCGGGCAGGGCGTGGTAGACCAGTGCGGAGAGGTTGGCCGCGTTGGCGATGCGGTCGGACTCGGCGTAGACCAGGCCACGGGCCTGTTCCAGCAGCTGGGCGTATTGTTCCGGCTTGCTGCCGGTAAGCGAGGCATTGGCGAACATGCCCGCAGTCTAGCAAGCGCGCCGGGCCGGCGATAATGCACGCTCTGTTGCCCTGTTGGAGCCCATCGATGCCGTTGCCCGCTACGCTGCCGCCCGCCCTGTTCATTACCGGCACCGATACGGAGATCGGCAAGACCGCGGCCAGCACCGCGCTGCTGCAGGCGCTGCGCCGGCGCGGCCTGCGCGCGGTGGGCATGAAACCGGTGGCCAGCGGCAGCGAAGACCTGGGGCAGGGCCTGCGCAACGAAGACGCGCTGGCGCTGCAGGCGGCCAGCTGGCCGGTGCCGGACTATGCCGATCTGAACCCGTATGCGCTGCGGCAGCCGCTGGCACCGGAGCTGGCCGCTGCCGAGGACGGCGTGCGGGTGGAACTGGCGCCGATCGTGGCTGCGTTCGCGCGACTGCGCGCACAGGCCGACATCGTGGTGGTGGAAGGCGTCGGTGGGTGGCTGGCGCCGGTCTCGGCCACGCTGGACCAGCTGGACCTGGTGCGAGCACTGCAGTTGCCGGTGCTGCTGGTGGTGGGCATGCGGCTGGGCTGCGTCAACCATGCGCGGCTGACTGCGCAGTCGCTGCAGGCCAGCGGCGTGCAGTGCCTGGGCTGGATCGGCAACCACATCGACCCGGCGATGCAGCGCCAGGATGAGAACATCGCCACGTTGCAGCAGCGCCTGCCGATGCCGTGCTGGGGACGGCTGCCGCATCTGCCGGGTGCGGATGGCGAAGCGCTGAGCGCGCACCTGCTCGAGTGATCCTGGGTAGTGCCGACCGCTGGCCGGCAACCGCATCCACCCGGTGATCCCGATGTTGCCGGCCAGCGGCCGGCACTACCGTGCTGCGGCCGCCAGCTCCCGCGCGATCGCGCCCAGTCGTTCCACCGCGCCAATGAAGCGCGCATCCAGGGTCTGGCAGCACGACAGCCGCAGGCAGTGGCGGTATCGCGCGCCACGTGAATAGACCTGGCCGGGCATGAACACGATGTCCTCCTGCAGCGCTCGCTCGAACAGCTCGCGCGTATCCACGCCCGGCAGTTCCAGCCACAGCAGGAATCCGCCCTGCGGTTCGGTGGCGCGGGTGCCGGCCGGGAAGTGCTCGGCCACCAGCTGGCGCAGCCGTCCCACCTGGTCGCGGTACAGCCGGCGCATGCGATGCAGGTGGTGCTCGTAGCTGCCGGCTTCCAGATAAGCCGCGACCGCGTCACCGAGCAGCTGCGGCTCGCCGCCGGTGGACTGGAATTTCAGCAGCGCGATGCGCTCGGCGAAGCGGCCGCCATCCAGCCAGCCGATGCGGTAATCCGGCGCCAGTGTCTTGGAGAAACCTCCGACCACCATCACCCAGCCGTCGCGATCGAAGGCCTTCAGCAGGGGCGCCGGCGGTTCGCAGAACTGCAGCTCGGCGTACACCGCGTCCTCGATCAGCGGCAGCTGCCGTGCGTTGACCAGCTCGGCCAGGCGCTGCTTGGCGGCGGTCGGCATGGTGCAGCCGAGCGGGTTGTGCACGGTCGGCATCACCACCAGCGCGGCCAGCGGTGTGTGCTGCAGCAGCGCGTCCAGCGCACCCACATCCAGTCCGTGCTGCGGATGGGTGGGCAGCTCGATGGCCTGCAGGCCGAGGTTGGCCAGCAACGGATACAGGTTGAAGTAGGACGGTGCCTCGATGCCGACCGCATCACCGGGCTGGGTGACCGCGCGCAGCGCCAGCTGCAGGCCCTCCATCGCACCATGGGTCAGCAGCAGGCGTTCGCTGCGGGTGTGCAGCCCCATGCGCGGGCCACGCCGCACGATCTGCGCCAGCAGCCGTGGCGAGCCGTTGGGGCGCGCGTAGGTCTCCACCGTCTGCTGGCCGTGCCGCAGCACCTGTGCGGTATGCCGGGCCAGCTGCGCGCCCGGATAGAACTGGCGCCCCCGCGGACCGGCAAAGGCCAGGTCGATCACACCGGGGCGGCGCTGTGCTTCCAGCACGCGGGCCATCAGCACCTGCTGCAGTGGTGCGGTGGGTGCGGACGGGGTATCACGCAGCGAACGCTCTGGCACCGACAAGCGCGGCGCCACCTCGAAGCCGGCTTTGGGCCGCGGAATGACCAGGCCGGCGTCCTCCAGCTGGCGATAGGCGGCAATCACCGTGTTCAGGCTGAGCCTGCGCTGCAGGGCCATCTGCCGCAGCGAAGGCAGGCGGCTGCCAACCGGAAGGCGTCCGCCGTGGATGGCCTCGGCCAGCTCATCGGACAGCCGTTGGTAGCGGGGTGGGATCATCGCGCTCTGGTCATCTGTATCCATCGAATTTCCCATCATCTGGTGCTGTACCCATGATGATGGCGAGCCTAGCATGTCGTTGTCGGCCGGGCCTGATCGGGGCACGGCCGATACTTCCCAAACGCACGGCTGGATGGCCGTGCGTCTTTTTCTGTGTGTAGAGCCGAGCCCATGCTCGGCTGCACTTCCGCCAACAGCAGCCGAGCGTGGGCTCGGCTCTACAGAGAGCACCGCCGAGCGTCGGTCAGCCCAAGGGGGAATGCCGGCTACCGCATCGGCACCAGCACCGCCTCGCGCCGGTACAGCGCCGGGAACTGCCTGCCCAGCGCGGCCAGCTTCGGTGCGTCGTAGTAGCGGATGTAGGCCGCCTGCGGGTAGTTGGTCATGTAGTTCTGGTGGTAGCTCTCGGCCGGGTAGAAGCGTTGGCCGCTGACCAGCTGGGTGACGATCGGCGCGCGGTAGCTGCCGGCCTGGCCGAGCTGGGCGATGTAGGCGCGGCTGGCAGCCTGCTGGCGTGCGTCGTCACTGAAGATCGCCGAGCGGTATTGGCTGCCGTGGTCCGGCCCCTGCCGATTGAGCTGGGTCGGGTCGTGCACCACCGAGAAGAACACCTGCATCAGCTGCCCGTAGCTGACCTGGCGCGGGTCGTAGTCGATCTTCACTGCTTCGGCATGGCCGGTCTGGCCACCGCTGACGCGCTCATAACGCGCATTGGCCGCACTGCCACCGATGTAGCCGGACACGGCATTGCTCACGCCCTTGACGTGCTGGAACACGCCCTGCACACCCCAGAAGCAACCACCGGCGAACACCACGCTGGCGTGGCTGGCGTCATCGCGGAACGCCGCATCGCCGGTGGGGGCCGGCAGTGCCTGGATCTGCGCGCTGGCCTCGACCGGCGCCGCAATCGCGCCGTGGTCAACCAGCAGCACACCGGCAATCAAGGCCGTGGCCACCAGGCCGGCCACACCGGCGGCGATGCCCTGTTCAAAGGAGAGTTTCATCATGTCCTCCCGGTTCAACCGAAGGTGAAGGCATAGGCCTGCACGCCCGCATCGAGGAACTCGATCTCGAAGCGATGCGGACCGACTGCGCCGCGCTGGCGCACCAGCTGGTACAGGCGGTGCTCGTCGACCACGCCACTGCCATCGGCACCAACATCACTGCCGGCATCGGCGGCGGGCAGCGCTTTGCCGTCCAGCCAGACGCGGAAGCGCACCGGCCTGCCGTCCTCGCTCGGTGCCAGCACCAGGTGCAGGTCGCGCGCATGGAACTGGAAGGCGATGCGGCCGCCGGCCTGCTGCAGCTGTGCGGCCTCATCGGTGACGGTCCAGCGCCCGGACAGCCCCCACTGGTTCAACGCCAGGGTGGCCGGCAGCGTGTAGTCGAACGCGGCGTCGCTGCGCTGCCCGCCGGGCGAGGCGAACTGCTCGGCGCGGGCGTGGCCCAGGTAGGTTTCCGGCGAACGCAGGTTGCCCATGTCGGCCTGCACGGCCACGCCCTTCAGGCCGGCGGCAGCGGGATCGGCCGGTGGCGGCAGATTGGTCTGCCCGGCTTCGGTCAGCAGGCGACGGATCATCTGTTCCGAGCGCGCATAGTTGCCCTCGCCGAACTGGTGGCCGCGGATATTGCCCTGCGCGTCGACGAAGTACTGCGCCGGCCAGTAGCGGTTGTTGAAGGCGCGCCAGATCGTGTACTGGTTGTCCAGCGCCACCGGGTACTCGACCTTCAGCTGCTGCACCGCTTTCATCACGTTGCGTGGGTCACGCTCGAAGGCGAACTCCGGCGTGTGCACGCCGACCACCACCAGGCCGTGGTCGCGGTAGCGTCGCTCCCATTCGTGCACGAACGGCATCGCGCGCAGGCAGTTGATGCAGGAATAGGTCCAGAAATCGACCAGAACCACCTTGCCGCGCAGCTGCTGTGCACTCAGGGGCGGGCTGTTGAGCCAGCCAGTGGCACCGTCCAGCGCGGGCAGCGTGCCCTCCACCGGCAGCGCTGCATCGGCACCGGCATTGGCGCCGGCCATCATCATCATCGGCGGTGCCGCCGGCTGCGCGCCGGGCACTGCATCCAGCAGGCGTTGCTCGATACGGGCGGTGCTGACCGTGGACAAGCGGGTCAGCAGGCCGGTATCCCAGCCGAGGCCGATCGCCACGACGGCCAGCAGCGCGGCCACACCCAGCACCTTGCGAAGTACATCGCCGAGGCCGAGCCGCGCCTGCATCGCGCGGAACACCCGGCCGCCGATCCACACCGCCAGCGCCAATGCGGTGATCGCACCCAGTGCGTAGGCCAGCAGCAGCGCAGTGGTACCGACGCTGGCGCCATGCAGGGCGGCGCCGGTTAGCACCAGACCGAGGATCGGCCCGGCACACGGTGCCCACAGCAGGCCAGTGGCGATGCCGATCAGCAGCGAGGTCCACGCGCCGCCGTGCCCCGCGGCATCCGCCGCATCGGCGCGCGCACTCAGGCGGGCACCCATGCGCTGGAACGGCGCCAGCAGGTGGTCGGCCAGTCGTGGCCAGAGCAGGGCGACCGCGAACAACGCCATCAGCAGCAGGGCGACCCAGCGTCCGACCTGGTTGGCCTGTGCCACCCATTGGCTGCCCACCGCGGCCAGGCTGGCGACCACGGTGAAGGTGAGCGCCATGCCCAGCAGCAGCGGCAGCGTGCTGCGCAGGAACGGGCGATCGGCACGCGCGAACACGAACGGCAGCACCGGCAGGATGCAGGGGCTGAGCAGGGTCAGCGCGCCCCCCAGATAGGCAAGCAGCAACAGCAGCATGGTCAGGCTCCGGAAGCAGGGGAAGAACCGACCGGCACCCGCCAGCCGTCGGCAGTGCCATCCGTGGCGCCGGGAGCGAACACCATCGCCGCACCGTTCATGCAGTAGCGCAGCCCGGTGGGGCGTGGCCCATCGTTGAACACATGGCCGAGATGGCCGCCGCAGCGGCGGCAATGCACCTCCACCCGCAGCATCCCGAAGGTGACGTCGCGGTCTTCGCCGATGGCGTTGTGCAGCGGCGCCCAGAAGCTGGGCCAGCCGGTACCGCTCTCGAACTTGGTGGACGAGGAGAACAGCGGCAGTGCGCACCCGGCGCAGGCGAAGGTGCCCTGCCGGTGTTCCTTGTTGAGCGGGCTGCTCCAGGGGCGCTCGGTGGCCTGCTGGCGCAGCACCGCGTACTGCGCCGGCGTCAGTCGCTGGCGCCACTCGGCATCGCTGTGCATGACCTCGAACTGTCGCGACGGGCGCGCTTCGGCGGCGGCCGGGGCGGCGCGGCTGCAGGCCCCCAGGCCGAACAGGCCGGCGGCGGTGGCGACACCGCCCAGGCCCAGCAGATGGCGGCGGGAGAGGGACATGGCGGACTCCGGGAAGGGGCGACGGGGCCATGCTGCGCCCGCCCGGGTCAACGAATCCTCACGCAGGATTCAATTTTTCGTGAGGTATCGGCGGCCGTCCCGCGCCACAATGCAGCCAGCCTCCCCACTGGCCCCGAGCTGCCGATGTCGACCAAACGCGTGCTGATCGTTGAAGACGATGCCCACATCGCCGACCTGCTGCGCATGCACCTGGGTGATGAGGGCTACGACGTCGCCCATGCCGCCAGCGGCGATGCCGGCCTGCGCCTGCTCGAGCAGGACGGCCCGTGGGATGCGCTGGTGCTGGACGTGATGCTGCCCGGCGTGGACGGGCTGCAGGTGTGCCAGCGCGCACGCGCGATGGCGCGGTATGTCCCGATCATCATCATCAGCGCGCGCGGCAGTGAAACGCAGCGCATCGTCGGCCTGGAACTGGGCGCGGACGATTACCTGGCAAAACCCTTTTCGATGCCGGAACTGGTGGCACGGGTACGTGCGCTGCTGCGCCGCGCCGAGGCGATGGCGCAGAGCGCGCGCATCGATGCCGGCGCGATCGAGCTGGGTGGGCTGCAGCTCGATCCGGTCGCGCGCACCGCTTCGGTGGATGGCAACACGCTGGAACTGACGCCGCGCGAGTTCGACCTGCTGCTGTTCTTCGCCCGTCATCCGGACCAGGTGTTCGCGCGCATGGAACTGCTCAACCAGGTCTGGGGCTACCAGCACGATGGCTACGAGCACACGGTCAACACCCACATCAACCGCCTGCGCAGCAAGATCGAACCCGACCCGGCCAACCCACGGCGGTTGCTGACGGTGTGGGGCCGCGGTTACAAGCTGGTCGACCCGGCCGGGGCGGCGGCATGATCAAGCCGAACCTGTGGCAGAAGCTGGCGGTGGTGACCGCCGCGCTGATGCTGATGTGCTGCATGGCGCTGCTGGCACTGCAGATGCGTGCCAACACCCGCCACGAGCAGGAAGTCGTGCAGCGGCTGTCGCTGGGCCTGGCCGAACATATCGCCCAGCGCAGCGAGCTGATGGACACCAGCGGCATGCGCGATGCCGCGGTGCGCGCGCTGTTCGGCCAGCTGATGGCGGTCAACCCCAGCGTCGAGGTCTACCTGCTGGACGACCAGGGCCGCATCCTCGGTCACGATGCACCCAGTGGACATCTGGTGCGCAACCGGGTGGACGTGGCGCCGTTGCGTCGCCTGCTGGCCGGTGCACCGCTGCCGATCCTCGGCGATGACCCGCGCAGCGCCGATGGCCGCAAGGTGTTCAGCGCTGCACCATTGATCGTGCAGGGCCGGCCGGCCGGCTATGTGTACGTGGTGCTGGTCGGCGAGCACCGGCAGATGCTCGCCGACGATCTTGCCGCCGGCAGCCAGTGGAACACCACGCTGTGGTCGGTGGTGCTGGTCGGCAGCCTCGGCCTGTTGGCCGGGCTGGTCGCGTTCTACTGGGTGACGCGTCCGTTGCGGCGGCTGACCCGGCGGATCCAGGCCTTTGACATCGATGCGCCGACGCCGCTGCCGCCGCCGGAGCCGCTGCGCGCTGGTGAGCGCGACGAACTGGTGATCCTGGAACATGCGCACGCGCAGATGGCGCAGCGGCTGGGCGAGCAGTGGCAGCAACTGCGCCAGCAGGATCTGCAGCGCCGTGAACTGGTCGCCAACATCTCGCACGACCTGCGCACGCCGTTGTCGTCGCTGCACGGCTACCTGGAAACGCTGGCGTTGAAGGACGCCACGCTGTCACCGGACGAGCGCCGCCGCTATCTCGGCATTGCGCTGGCACAGAGCGCCAAGGTCGGCCGGCTGGCGCGCGCGCTGTTCGAACTGGCGCGGCTGGAGCACGGCGAAGTGCGGCTGGAGTGGGAAGTGTTTGCGCTGCCGGAGCTGCTGCAGGACGTGCTGCAGAAGTTCGAACTGGCGGCACAGGCGCGTGGCCAGCAGCTGCACGCGGCGTTTCCGCCCGGCCTGCCGCTGGTCCGTGCGGACCTGGGCCTGGTCGAGCGGGTGCTGACCAACCTGCTCGACAACGCGCTGCGCCATGCACCCGAGGGTGGCCAGATCGAGGTGCGCCTGTGCGCGACCGCCGACAGCGTGGAGGTCTGCGTCGCCGATGATGGCCCCGGGGTAGCCCCGGCGCTGCGTACCCAGCTGTTCCAGGCACCGGCCGCGCTCGGCGCGCGGCGTGGCGACAACGGCGGATTGGGCCTGTTGATCGTGCAGCGCATCGTGCAGTTGCATGGCCGCCGCATCGAACTGCGCGACAGCGAACGGGGCGCGCTGTTCGTGTTTGCCTTGCCGCGCGCGGAAACGGCGGTCTAGCAGGCTGCCTCGGCCTCCACGACACCGCCGGTTTCCAGCGGCAGGTGCAGGCGGATGCAGGCGCCGCCCAGCGCCGAATCGGTCACCTCGACCTGGCCGCCATGCTTGTCGGCCACCACCTGCACCAGCGCCAGCCCGAGGCCGAAGCCGGGGCTGCCCGGGTCCAGCCGCACATAGGGTTGCAGCACCTGGCCGCGCAGTTCCGGTGCGATGCCGGGGCCGTCGTCCTCCACTTGCAGGCACAGCCAGCCGTCATTGACTGTGCTGGCGATGCGGATCTGCCGACGCGCGTAACGCAGCGCATTGCCGAGCAGGTTGCGCAGCGCCAGTTCCAGCATGTGCCGGTTGACGTTGACCAGGCCCACCGGCGACAACGCCTGCTGCACCGGCATCGGCAACGGTGCGAACTGGGCCATCACGCCGCGCACCAGCGCCGCCAGCTGCAGGCGCTGGCGGGTCAGCTGATGGCAGCGGCCCAGTGCGGCGTATTCGACGCCGGCATCGGTGAGGTGCTGCAGCCGATCGACGTCGGTGCGCAGCCCGCCCAGCGCATCGCGCTGCACATCGTCGAGCGCAGTGTCTTCCAGGTCGGCCAGGCCGAAACGCATCCGTGCCAACGGCGTGCGCACCTCGTGCGCGACCGCCTGGGCCAGCACGCGCTGGCTTTCCAGCAGTTGCTGCAGCTGCTCGGCCATGTGGTTGAAGGCGTTGGCCAACGGCCGCACCAGCGCGGTGCCGGCGCGCGGCGCACGCGTGTCCAGCTGGCCGTCGCGCATGCGGCGGGCCGCCTGGGCCAGCTGCGAGACGTCGCGCCACAGCCGGTACACCATCACGTACATCGGCAGTGCCACCGCTACCATCAGGATCAGCAGCAGGATCGCCACACCGGATACTTCGCTGTCCTGCCAGCCTTCGTCCGGCAGCGCCTCGTCCAACGGGCCCAGCATCACGGCGTAGTCGCTGTCGCCGATCCGCTGCAGGCTGCGCATGTGCTCCAGGTCGATCTGTACGCGGCCGTTGTTGAACGGCGGGCGCTGGCTGGCCGGCAGCGCCTTCACCGCCTCGGCCAGCGGCACCATGCGCAGCGCGTAGGCGAAATCGGCGTCGAGTTCGCGCGCCAGTGCCGGCCACTGCTCGCGCGGGGTTTCGGCGAAGCGATGCTGCAGCAGCGCGTGCGTGCCGCGCATCTCGGCCTGCAGGCCGGCTTCGGTGCGGTCTTCCAGCAGGGCGTCCCAGGCCCACAGGCCCAGCACGATCAACAACAGGTGGGCGACCAGGAAACCGATGCCGTAGCGCAGGAAGTGGAAGGCGTGGCCGCGCATCGCCGAGGGTGTGCGTTTCATCCCCATGCCGAGCGGCTGAACAGGTAGCCGCGGCCACGGACGGTCTTGATCCGTTCCGGCTGCTCCGGGTTGTCGCCCAGCTTGCGGCGCAGGCGCGAGATGCGGGCATCGATTGAGCGGTCCAGGCCATCGAAGGCGATGCCACGCAGGCCGCGCAGCAGCGCGTCGCGGTCCAGGATCTGGCCGGCATTGCTGGCCAGCAGGAACAGCAGGTCGAACTCGGCGGTGGTCAGCTCCAGCAGGCTGCCCTGCAGGTGCACGTTGCGGGTGGACGGGTCGATGCTCAGCTCGCCGAAGCGCAGGCTGCCGTCACGCGGTTCGACCCGGCGGTGGCGGCGCAGGTGGGCGCGCAGGCGGGCCAGCAGCACCCGCGGTTCGATGGGTTTGCCGATGTAATCGTCGGCCCCCAGTTCCAGGCCCAGCACCTGGTCGATGTTGTCGGTACGGGCGGTCAGCACGCAGATGATGCCGTCATAGTGGGGCCGGATCTGCCGACACACTTCGAAACCATCCTGGTCGGGCAGGCCTACATCGAGCAGCACCAGGGCCGGCTTCTCCGCCAGGATCCGGGCCACGGCGCGCTCGCCGCTGCGCTCGTGGGCCACCTGGTAGCCATGCCGTTGCAGGTAGTCGCTGACCATCGTTCCCAGGCGGGCATCGTCTTCGACCAGTACGATATCCAGCATTTCCAAGGCCTCCGTGGGCGCAAACGTACCGCCACGGCACGAGCGCGGCGATGCTATCCCAGGCTTCGGGCCGCCCGGGTCCCGGGGGCGGGCGCCATTCAGCCGGGGTTGCTGGCGCGCGGGCCGGGTCTCAGTCCCGGCAACAACTTGGCGGCCAGCATAGCCTGTTGCTGTTACAAAACGTTACCTTCGTGATACGGCTGGTGACGATCGCTGACAGCAAAGCGACTGACGCCGCGCGCCCCCGCGCCGAGCATGGAGTCTCCTCCGCTCCGCGTGCCGTCCCCATGTCGCCCGCCGCCCCCTGCCTGCCGAACCCGTCCCGCCGCTGCCAGTGCGGAGGCTTCCGATGAGCGGCGTGGTCGGGGCCTGGCTGCCGCCCGCCGAGGATGAGCAGCTGCTGCAGCAGCTGGCGCCGATGCTGCGCGCGCTGCAGCAGCGTGGGCGTGGCCGCATCGGCTACTGGACCGACGCCGAGGCCGGCCTCGCGCTGGGCCATTGCCGGGCGCCGACCGATACGCCGTTGCAGCCGCTGAGCTCGGACTGCGGTCGCTACGTGCTGTGCCTGGACGGCCGCCTGTACAACCGCGGCGACCTGCAGGCGCAGCTGCGCGATCTGCCCCGCAGTTGCAGCGATGCGCGGCTGCTGCTGCAGGCGATCGTCGAATGGGGCGTGCAGCGGGCGCTGTCGCGCATCGAAGGCGCCTTCGGTTTCAGCGTCTGGGACCGGGAGTCGCGCGTGCTGTGGCTGGCCCGTGATCCGGTGGGCGAGCGGCCGCTGTATTACGGCTGGTACCAGGGCCAGTTCCTGTTCGCCTCGGAGTTGAAGGCGCTGCAGGCCTTCGCCGGCTTCGCGCCGAGCATCGACCAGGATGCCCTGAGCCTGCTGCTGCGCCACGACTATGTGCCGGCGCCGCACACCATCTACCGTGGCATCCACAAACTGGTGGCGGGCGCGATGCTGCGTATCGATGTCAGCGACCATGCCGCGGGTTGCTCCAGCCAGGCCGCGCAGGGCGGCGCGCGTTACTGGTGCGCACGCGACGCGATGCAGAGTGCACTGCAGGAGCCGCTGCAGCCGGCGCCGAGCCTGGAACAGGCCACCGACCAGCTTGAAGCGGTACTGCAGAAGGCCATCGCCTCACGCATGCACTCGCCCCTGGCGTGCGGCGCGTTCCTGTCCGGCGGTACCGACTCCTCGCTGGTGACGGCGATGATGCAGGCACAATCGACCCTGCCGATCGAAGCGTGGACGGTCGGCTTCGACGATCCGGGGCATGACGAAAGCGACTGGGCGTCACAGGTCGCGCGCCATCTGGGCGTGCAACACCACCTGCATCGCATGGACGCGCGCCAGGGCCTGGACCTGCTGCAGCGCCTGCCGCAGGTCTGGTGCGAGCCCTTCGCCGACGCCTCGCAGCTGCCGACGCTGCTGGCCAGTGAACTGCTGGGGGCGCGCAAGCCGGTGGCACTGACCGGTGACGGTGGCGATGAACTGTTCTTCGGGCATCCCAGCTATGGCCGCGCGCTGCGCAATGCGCGCCTGTGTGGTGGCCTGCCGGACTGGGTACGCGACCTGGCGCGGCGCAGCGGCAACCGCATGAACGTCGAGCGCGGCCGCCTCGGTGGTTGGCGCGCCCTGGTGGCCGAGGTGGCTGCCAATGATGTGGAAGGTCACTACCTGCAGCGCGTGACCCGCTGGCGGCAGCCGGCGCAGGTGGTGCTGGGTGCGCGTGAGCCGGTGACGATCTTCCAGCAGCAGGACACGGCGCTGCCGGCCGAGGCGCGCATCCAGCTGCTGGATTTCCGCATGGACCTGGCCGAGGGCATCCTGGCCAAGGTTGATCGTGCGGGCATGGCGGCGGGCGTTGAAACCCGTGCGCCGCTGCTGGACATGGAGGTGGTGCGCCTGGCCTGGCGGCTGCCGCAGCACCTGAAGTACCACGATGGCGAGCACAAGCTGATCCTCAAGCACCTGCTGGCGCGCTACCTGCCGGATCCGCTGGTGTATCGCCCCAAGCGCGGCTTCGGCCCGCCGATGGCGCGCTGGCTGGCCGGTCCGTTGCGCGACTGGGCGGAGGCGCTGCTGGATCCGCAGCTGCTGCGCAACCAGGGCTGCTTCGATGTGGCACGCGTGCGTGGTATCTGGGAGGCGTTCCTGCGGGGCGAGCGCAAGTGGCACACGCACCTGTGGAACGTGCTGATGTTCCAGGCGTGGCACCAGCACTGGCATGGTGGTCGCGGGCGCTGAGCCCTTCCTGCATCGCGTGCGGCGGGTTCATTCTGCGTGGCGCCGGGCCGATGCCCCTGCGTACGAATGTCCTCCGGCGCCGGCCGTTGGCCGTCACCTCCCCCTTTACTTCGTACGCAAGGGCATCCGCCCTGCGTTCGGAGTTCGTCGGCGCCTCATTGAAGGCAGATTGTTCGCAGCCTTACCCACCGCAAGCCGAGCCTCGTCGGGGCGGGCAGGGGGTTGGGCAAAGTAAAGGAGGAGGGGACGGCCAACGGCCGGCGCCGGGGGACATTTGCCCAGGCCCCTGCCTGTCTCGGCGGGGCCCGTCAGTTCGCGGGGAATCGGGACGAAGACATGCGTGCGGCGGGTTCATTCTGCGTGGCGCCGGGCGGAGGCCCTTGCGTACGAATGTCCTCCGGCGCCGGCCGTTGGCCGTGACCTCCCCCTTTACTTCGTACGCAAGGGCCTCCGCCCGGCGTTCGGAGTTCGCCGGCGCCTCCTTGAAAGGCGGCCGCGAGCGCTGTGATCTCCTCGCCGGAAGCCGAGCCTCGTCGGGGCGGGCAGGGCCCATCGGTTCGCGGCGGATCAGGACGAAGACATGCGTGTGGCGGATGCATTCTGCGCGGCGCAGGGCGGAGACCCTTGCGTACGAATGTCCCCCGGCGGGGCCCTTCAGCCTGCAGAGACGTCGCACGAAGACGCGCTTCGGTATCCAAACGACAAGCAAAAAAAGACCCGGCAGAGGGAGGGATCTGCCGGGTCCGGATTGCGTGGGGGGAGGGACCCACGCAATGAGTGTTGCGTCGCGTCAGTGGTTGTTCGCGTCCGCCGTTGATTCGTTGTAGCCCTGCACCAGCTCGGACCAAGCCTTGCTGGCCTGCAGGCCGAGACCGACCACGTCCTGCTGGGCCTGGCCCAGCCGCTGCAGGTTGTCCTGCCACAGCTGCGCGCCCTTGGAGAGCGTCCCGGCCGCATCCTCGCCGCGGGCCAGTTCACCCAGCCAGCCGCCGGTCGCAGTCAGGTTGCGCTCCATCACCTTCAGCTGCACGCCGAACATGCTTTCCGCGTTCTCCAACGCCAACCGGTTCGCGCGCGTTGCCGCGGCGGCGAGCTGGCGGGTGGCATCACTGAAGCGATCGCTGAAGGCGGCGGCCATGGGGGCGTCAGGGAGTGGCTTGATGCATTGCAGCATACGCCCTTGATGCGGCAATGCAACAAAAATAACAAAGGCGCCCAAGGCGCCTTTGAAACACCTTTCAGATCAATGGGTTGATCAGGCAGTGGGGCCGCGGTAACGGCACCCCGACGTGCAGGTTTCGTGCACGGTGATCTCGCTCAGCGCCGGCAGGCCGGGTTTGAGCTCGTTCCAGATCCACACCGCCAGGTTCTCGCTGGTCGGGTTCTCCAGGCCGGGGATGTCGTTGAGGTAGTGATGGTCCAGGCGATCGTAGATCGGCTGGAAGGCCGCCTTCACGTCACCGAAATCCATGATCCAGCCGGTCTGCGCACCCGGCTCGCCCTCGACCTTCAGTTCCACCCGGAACGAGTGGCCGTGCAGGCGCGCGCACTTGTGCCCCGGCGGTACGTTGGGGAGGCGGTGCGCCGCCTCGAGCATGAAGACTTTGAAGATTTCCATGGCGCAATTGTACGCCGCAGGTGGCCGGCCATCCTGAGCGGATGCCGGGCTCTCGTGAAGTAACTCTTTCCATCCGGATGAAGAGATGATAGTTTCTCTTATATCCGTATGAAGAGATGTTATTGGCCGGACCCGGGCCAGGCATGGACTACTGCGGAACTTCATCGCCCTTACCACCTCCCCCACATCGTCATGCCCAAGCACACCCTGCTCGTGGCGGCCCTGGCCGTCGCTCTGGCCGCGCCTTTGTCTGCCGCCGCCGAAACCTCCGCCGACGCCAGTGGCGAAGCCAGCACCCTGGCCGCCGTGCGTGTCACCGGTTCCAACATCAAGCGCACCGATACCGAGGCCTCCAACCCGGTGCAGGTGATCGGCCGCCAGCAGCTGGAACAGACCGGCAAGGCCACCGTGGCCGATGTGCTGCGTTCGATCTCGGCCAACACCGGCAACGCCAGCAACGAAACCACCAACAACGGCTGGGCCTCCGGCTCGGCCGGCATCGGCCTGCGCGGCCTGTCGCAGAAGAACACGCTGGTGCTGCTCAACGGCCGCCGCCTGGCCAACTACGGCTTCCCGGCCGGTGGCCTGTCCGATACGTTCGTTGATCTCAACGCGCTGCCGCTGGTCGCGGTCGAGCGCATCGAAGTGCTCAAGGACGGCGCCTCGGCGGTGTACGGCTCCGACGCCGTGGCCGGCGTGGTCAACATCATCACCCGGCAGAACTTCGAAGGCGCCGAGATCGGCGGCAGCTTCGGCGGTGCCGACCAGGGCGGCCTGCACGAGCAGAACCTGAAGTTCGTCGGCGGCCTTGGTGATCTCGACACCGATGGCTACAACATCCTCTTCAGCCTGCAGGGTTACAACCGCGAACGTCTGGACCAGGACGAACGCAACCTGACCAGGAGCGGCATCTACACCGACAAGCCCGGTGGCCGCTGGAACGGCTGGTCGGCCAAGGGCGCGCGCTACCTGGTCAACGGCGTGTCGGTGCCGATGCTCGACGCCAACGGCAACTGCCCGGTCGGTACCACCCGCGTCGCCAGCGCGCCGATCGACGGCCTGGCCGGCGACACCTGCGGCTTCAACCAGGCCCCGTTCACCACGCTGATCCCCTCGACCAAGCGCTACCAGGCCTATGCCAACGGTACCTTCCGCCTGAACGACAACGTCGAAGCCTTCGGCGAAGTGCTGTACAGCCAGATCAAGAGTGCCGCATGGTTCGGCAGCAGCCCGTTCTTCACCCTGGAGAGCGGCCGCTTCGCATTGAACGCCAACAGTGGCCTGGCCGAACCGGTGTCGTCGCTGCTGCCGGCCAACAATCCGTACAACCCGTACGGCCGTGCGATCCCGATCGAATACACCTTCTTCGACCTCGGCGGCACGATCAAGACCAACCGTTCCACCGCCTATCGCGGCGTGTTCGGCCTGCGTGGCACCACTGCGAACTGGGACTGGGAAGTGGCTGCATTCGGCGCACGCAGCAGCGAGCGTGAGAGCGTGTCCGGCGGCTTCGCCAATCGCTGGGCGCTGGCCGATGCGCTGGCCACCGGCAGCTACAACCTGCTGAATCCGGCGGCCACGCCGCAGTCGGTACGTGATTCGATCAACATCGCCACGCTGCGCCCGGCCGAGTCCAAGCTGCAGGGCGTCGACGCCAAGATTTCCGGCAGCCTGGGCCACACCTGGGCTGGCGAGATCGGCTTCGCCGCCGGTGCCGAGTGGCGCCGCGAGAAGCTCGATTCCAACAACCCGTGGCAGATCGATGCCGGCCTGCAGGTGCGCCCGGCCATCGCCGAAGTACATGGCCAGCGCCAGGTCAGTGCCGCCTACGCCGAAGTGAACGTGCCGCTGGCCTCGACCCTGGAACTGTCCGCCGCCGCGCGTGCCGATCACTACGATGATTTCGGCGATGCGTTCTCGCCGAAGATCGGCCTGCGCTGGCAGCCGCTCGATTTCCTGCTGGTGCGTGCCTCGGCGTCGAAGGGCTTCCGTGCACCGTCGCTGTCGGAGAACTCCAACAGCACCAGCATCGCCTACGGCAGCGTGGCCGACCCGCGTGATCCGGACGTGCCGGGCTCGCGCCAGAACCCGACCTTCTTCACCGTTGGCAACAACGCACTGAAGCCCGAGCGCACCAAGAGCGTGAACTTCGGCGTGGTGCTGTCGCCATGGGCCAACACCAACCTGAGCGTGGACTACTACCGCATCCAGCTGGACAACCTGGTAGGCACCAACAACACCCAGACCCTGGTCAACGACAACGTGGCCGGCGCCGTGCAGCGCGACGAGCGCGGCAAGCTGCAGGCCGTCTACAACCGCTACCAGAACCTGAGCGAGCTGAAGACATCGGGCATCGACGTCGAGCTGCGCCAGCGCATCCCGACCGCTGCGCTCGGCGACTTCACCGTGTCCTCCGCCTACACCCACGTGCGCGACTACCGTCGCCCGACCGTGGTCGGCGGCCCGCTGGTCGACTACGCCGGCAGCAACCTCGGCGCGACCCTGCCCAAGGACAAGGCCACCACTACCCTGGACTGGAAATACGGCGACTTCAACGCCGCGGTGACCTGGTACTACACCAGCAGCTACCGCCAGGAGGCCAGCACCGCCGCCAAGGCCGTGCAGCAGCGCGTCGGCAGCTACAGCCAGTACGACCTGTACCTGGCCTACACCGGCATCGACAAGCTGACGGTGTACGCCAAGGTGCAGAACCTGGCCGACAAGACGCCGCCGTACGATGCCTCGTTCCCGGGCATCCGCGCGCCGTACGACTTCAGCCAGTACGACCTGCGCGGCCGCTACTTCACGCTGGGC
Source organism: Stenotrophomonas sp. LC732 (assembly GCF_052446685.1). Lineage (NCBI taxonomy): Bacteria > Pseudomonadati > Pseudomonadota > Gammaproteobacteria > Lysobacterales > Lysobacteraceae > Stenotrophomonas > Stenotrophomonas sp. LC732. Next base: position 291,940 of record NZ_CP199214.1, read on the forward strand.
TTCGACTACCGCTTCTGATCCACCCGCTGCGACCGGTCTCCCCAAGGGACCGGTCGCGCGACCGCCTGCCGTTGTGTTCCAGGGGAGTCACTGTGTCCTTGCATCGTCGTGCCGTTCTTCCGTTTCTGCTTGCCGCCGCCACCGCACTGTTCCAGCCGCAGCCGGTACAGGCACAGAGCACCTACTTCTTTCCGCAGGCTGCCGATGCAGCGGCGTTCGATACCGCCGTGCCCACGCCGGAGCAGTTCCTCGGCTATCCGATCGGCAGCCGTTACACCCGGCACGACCAGCTGGTGGCGTACTTCCAGGAACTGGCCCGGCGCTCGGACAGGATCAGCGTGCGCGAGATCGGCCGCAGCTATGAGGGCCGCCCGCTGTTGATCGCCACTGTCACTGCCGCAGGCAACCACGCGCGGTTGGAACAGATCCGCCAGCAGCACGCGACGCTGGCCGATCCGGCGCAGCCGCGCAGTGCGGCGGGCGACAGCCCGGTGGTGGTGTGGCTGGGATACAGCGTGCATGGCAACGAGACCTCCAGTGCCGAGGCGGCGATGCTGACGGCTTACTACCTGGTGGCCAACCGCAGCGCCGAAACCCAGCAGTGGCTGCAGCAGGCGGTGGTGCTGTTCGACCCGGCGCAGAATCCGGACGGTCGCGATCGTGCCGCCAACTGGCACAACGCGTGGGCCTCCGATCCGGCCTCGGCCGACCCGGCCGACAAGGAGCACGTCGAACCGTTCCCGCAAGGGCGCACCAACCACTACTTCACCGATCTCAACCGCGACTGGCTGGCGCTGACCCAGCAGGACTCGCGGCCGAAGGTGGAGGTGTTCCACCAGTGGTACCCGAACGTGCAGATCGACTTCCACGAAATGGGCAAGGACAGCACCTACTACTTCGAGCCCTCGCCGAAGAGCATGCACAGTCCGCTGATTCCCGCGGCGTCGTACGAATTCAACAAGACCCTGGCCAGGTACCACGCGCAGGCGCTGGATGCGCTGGGCTCGCTGTACTACACCGGCGAGAACTTCGACAACTTCTCGCCGGTATACGGCTCGACCTACCCGGACTTCCATGGTGCCGTCGGCGTGACCGTCGAACAGGCCAGCTCGCGCGGCCGCGTGCAGGAATCGGTGAATGGCCTGCTGACGTTCCCGTTCACCATCCGCAACCAGGTCGCCACCGGGCTGGGCACGGTGCGTGGCGCAGTGACCGAGCGCAGCGGCCTGTTCGACCTGCAGAAGCAGTTCTTCCAGAGCGCGCTGAAGCAGGCCGCACAGCAGCCGGTGAAGAGCTTCGTGTTCGGTGATGCGCATGACCCGGCACTGACCCGCCGCCTGCTGGAACTGTTGCTGCTGCATCGCATCGACGTGCGCGCGCTGGATCGTGCCGTCACTGTCGATGGCCAGCGCTTCGATGCCGGCAGCGCCTACGTTGTGCCGGTCCAACAGGCGCAGTTCCGCCTGGTGCATTCGATCTTTGCCGAGACGCCGCCGATCAAGGGTGATGTGTTCTACGGCAGCACCAGCTATGCAATCGCACCGGCCTACGGCGTGGCCTTCGCCGGTAGCCGCAGCCGTATCGAAGGCGGTGCACGCGTGACCGCGCTGCCGGCGGCGCAGGGCGCGGTGCTGGGCAGCCAGGCCGGATTCGCCTACGTGATCGACTGGCGCGACTACAACGCCGGGCGCGCGCTGGCCGCACTGCAGGGCAAGGGCGTGAGCGCACGTGCAGCGTTCCAGCCGTTCACCACCGCGACCGCGCAGGGCGAGGTCAGCTTCGCCGCCGGCAGCCTGGTGATTCCGGTGGCCGGGCAATCGCTGCAGGGCGCAGCGCTGCTTGAGGCAGTGACGTCGGCCGCGCGCGAGGCGGGTGTGCACGTGCACGCATTGCCCAGCGGCCGCAGCCGCGAAGGCATCGACCTCGGCAGTGACGGCGTCAAGGCGCTGCGCAAACCCACGGTCGCGCTGGTGATGGGCGAGGGCGTGGCCGCCACCGAGATCGGTTCGGCGTGGTTCCTGCTCGACCAGCAGCTGCACCTGCCTGCCAGCAAGCTGGACCCGCAGCAGCTGGGCAAGGTGCCGCTGGACCGCTACACCACGATCGTGCTGTCCGGCGGCACCTACACCGGCATCGATGCCACGGCGGTGGCCGCACTGAAGCGCTGGGTGCAGGCCGGAGGTTCACTGGTGACCTACGGCAGCGCCTCGAAGTGGGCGATCGAACAGAAGCTGGCCGACGGCGAGAAGCTCGGCAAGGAAGAAGAGACTGCCGACGAGAGCCGCCGTGCGTTCGGCGACCAGCGCGACATCGCCGCGATCGAGCGGGTCAGCGGCAACATCCTCAGTGCCGACGTGGATACCAGCCATCCGTTGGCGTTCGGCGTGCCGCGCCGGCAACTGGCGATCAACAAGGAAAACACGGTGACGCTGCAGCCGAGTGCGAACCCGTTCTCGACGGTGGTACGCATCGACGCGCCGCCGCGGGTGAACGGTTACTTGTCCGAGCGCAACCGCACGCGGGTGGCGGGCAGCGCGTGGCTGCTGGTGTCGGCGCAGGGGCAGGGTAACGTGGTGCTGTTCGCCGATGATCCGGCGCATCGCAAGTACTGGCATGGCACGGACCGGCTGCTGATCAACGCGATCTTCTTCGGGAATCTGGTGAATCCGAGTAAAGCGCGGGGTTGAGGGTTTGCGCGCCTTGATTGATGCGTGTGGGGGAGGCCGGGCGGGCTGCGCAGGACACGCCGTAAACCCGTCCTTGGGGGCTCGATGGCGCCATCCTTGGCGCCAACGGTCCTGCGCAGCCCGCCCGGCCTCCCCAAGACAGTTTCCAGCGGGCGCGGACGCGTCAGACCCCAAGGCGGGAGCGAGGGCAAAAGCAAAAGCAAAGCCAGGAATTGCGACTTCGGCTTTTGCCTTTGAATTTGAATTTGAATTTGAATTTGAATTTGAATTTGAATTTGATCTTTCTTCTCCCGGCTACCCGGCGGGACAAGAAGGCGCAGGCAATGCTTGAAGCGGATGGGCATGGGGGCAGCGCAGAACCGTTGGCGCCATGGATGGCGCCATCGAGCTTACATGGACGTATTTACAGCGTGTTCTGCGCTGCCCCCATGTCCATCCGCCCTCGGTACTGCCACCGCGTGCTTTGTCACCCGGTAGCCAGCAACAAAAAAGGACGGCGCGTCAGCGCCGTCCCTCGGTAAGAAGCCCCCGCGCAGCGGGAAGCACCCTCCCTGTCAGCTGGGATCAGCCGGCGCGACCGCCGCCGTTGCCACCCTGGCCGCGACCACGGCCGCCACCATTGCCGCCACCGCCACGGCGCTGGCCCTGACCCGCGCCCGCACGCTGCTGGCCGTTGCCGCCGCCCTCGCGACGGCCACCACCGGCCTTCTTCGGGCCGGCATGCGCATGGCGCGGCGCATCGCCGTGCGGACGGCGTGCGTGGCTCTTGCGCGGCGCGCGCTCACCGGTATCGTGCTCCGCCTTGCCCGGCGCACTGTTGCCCCAGCGGATCGGCGTCTGCAGCTCGAAGCCCGGCACATCGCGGATGTCCATGTCGCGGCCCAGCAGGCGCACGATCGCGCGCAGCAGCTTCACTTCATCCTGCGCCACCAGCGAAATCGCCTGGCCGGTCGCGCCGTTGCGGCCGGTGCGGCCGATGCGGTGCACGTAGTCCTCGGCCACCATCGGCAGGTCGAAGTTGATCACCTTCGGCAGCTCGTTGATGTCGATGCCGCGCGCGGCGATGTCGGTGGCCACCAGCACGGTCACGCGGCCGGCCTTGAAGTCACCCAGCGCACGCAGGCGCTGGCCCTGGCTCTTGTTGCCGTGGATCGCCGCGGTCTTGATGCCCGACTTTTCCAGGAAGGTGGCCAGCTTGTCGCTGCCATGCTTGGTGCGGGCGAACACCAGGGTCTGCTCGCGGCTGTCCTGCGCCAGCAGGTGCAGCAGCAGGTCGCGCTTGCGGCCGGCGTCGACCGGATGCACGCGGTGGGTGATGGTTTCGGCCACGGTGTTCTTCGGCGTCACCTGGATCTGTTCCGGGTTGCGCATGAACTCCAGCGCCAACTGGCGGATGTTGTCCTCGAAGGTGGCCGAGAACAGCAGGGTCTGGCGGTTCTGCTTCGGCAGCTTGGCCAGGATGCGCTTGATCGACGGCAGGAAGCCCATGTCGAGCATGCGGTCGGCTTCGTCCAGGATCAGCACTTCAATGCCGGACAGGTCGACGCTGCGACGCTCAAGGTGGTCGATCAGGCGGCCCGGGCAGGCCACCAGCAGGTCCACGCCACGGCGCAGGATGTCCAGCTGGTTGCCCATGCCGACGCCGCCGTAGATGCAGGCGCTGGGGATGCGCAGGTACTTGCTGTAGCCACGCAGGCTGTCATGCACCTGGGTGGCCAGCTCGCGGGTCGGGGCCAGGATCAGCGCGCGCGGCTTGCGCGGGCCGGCACGTACCTCCTGCGAGGCGGTGCCCAGGTGCTGCAGCAGCGGCAGGCCGAACGCGGCGGTCTTGCCGGTGCCGGTCTGTGCGCCGGCCAGCAGGTCGCGACCGGCCAGCGCCAGCGGGATCGCCTGCTGCTGGATCGGGGTCGGGTTTTCGTAGCCCTGCTCGGCGAGCGCGCGCAGCAGGAAGGGCGCCAGGCCCAGCGATTCAAAAGACATTGAGTTTGCTCCAAGTACAAGAAACGCCTGTCCGAGCGGACAGACGGGGGCAGATCAAACTGATCGGCTGACTCGGAGCGTTCCCGTGAACCGCGCTGCGAGAATTGGGTGCAGCCGGCACGAAGCGCAGGCTGGAATGCGTGACGAACGGCGTCGGAGTGGGGGCGGGCGAAGAGGGCGGACCCTGGTCGCCGGCGATCCCGGAGGGAAACGGACGGCCGCTGCAGACCCTGCAAGTCTAAACGATGTTCGAGACTTCGCGCAAAAAGGCCTGTTCAGGTAGGGGGTGTCTGCAGGGCTTGCAGCCCTGCACCCGCGGAGGCCAGAGCCACGTCAACGTCAAAAGCTGGCTTCCTGAGGGTTGGCGGGGTGGGTCCGGTTGAGGGGGGCGCCGTAAACCCATCCATGGGGGCTTGGTCGCGGCATCCATGCCGCTCACACCCCCTCAACCGGACCCACCCCGCCTTCGACAGTTTGCTGCGGTCTGTCGGAAATGCTCTTGGGGCCAGATCCGTTTTCCGGAGGAAAACGGATCTGGCCCCGGAATTTCATTCGATATCTGACAGATGTGCCGACCAACGGTCGGCACCCACCAACAGCCGCCGCGGGGATCTGTCGGGGGTAGGGCGGTGTGGGTGGGCAGGACCGTTGGCGCCATGGATGGCGCCATCGAGCCCCCATGGACGGGTTTACGGCGTGTCCTGCCGGCCCACACCGCCCCGCCCAACCAGCAGAAAGCCAGAGCCGCTTTTGACGTTGCCGTTGCTGTTGCATTGAGCAGGTGCAGGGCTGCAAGCCCTGCCGAACCCCCCACTACGGTAGGGTGGGCCGATGCCGCGCTGCAGCTTGGCGTCGCCGCAGATTTGATTACACTTGAAACTTGTTTGCCCACGACTCCGGACACCCACCCATGAAGCTTGGTTCTTTGAAGGAAGGCGGCCGCGACGGCACCCTGATCGTCGTCTCGCGTGACCTGCGCCACGGCGTGCGCGCCACCGGCATTGCCGCCACCCTGCAGCAGGCCCTGGAGGACTGGAGCCACATGGCACCGCGCCTGAACGCCCTGTACGAATCGCTCAATGCCGGCGATGCCGATGGCGTGTTCGACCTCGACCCGCAGGCACTGGCCGCGCCGATGCCGCGCGCCTATGAGTTCGTCGATGGCAGCGCCTACCTGCCGCACGTCGAGCGCGTGCGCCGTGCCCGTGGCGCCGAGGTGCCGGAGAGCTTCTACACCGATCCACTGATGTACCAGGCCACCAGCGCCGGCTTCTACGGCCCGCGCGATGCGGTCAAGGTGGTCAGCGAGGACTACGGCATCGACCTGGAAGCGGAGATCGTGGTGATCACCGACGACGTGCCGATGGCGGTGACCCCGGAACAGGCAGCCGGTCATATCCAGTTGGTCGGCCTGGTCAACGATGTCTCGCTGCGCAACCTGATCCCGGGCGAGCTGGCCAAGGGTTTCGGCTTCCTGCAGTCCAAGCCGCGCTCGGCGCTGTCGCCGGTGTTCGTCACCCCTGACGAGCTGGGTGCCGCGTGGCAGGACAGCAAGGTGCACCTGCCGCTGCTGACCCACATCAACGGCCAGTGGTTCGGTGCGCCGGAAGCGGGCGTGGACATGCAGTTCAATTTCGCCCAGCTGGTTTCGCATGCGGCCAAGACCCGTCCGCTGGTCGCCGGCACCATCGTCGGCTCGGGCACCATCGCCAATGAAGACACCAGCAAGGGTGCGTCGTGCTTCGCCGAGCAGCGCGTGGTCGAAACCCTGCGCGATGGCAAGCCGAGCACGCCGTTTATGTCGTTCGGCGACGTGGTCCGCATCGAGATGCTCGATGCCGCCGGTAACAGCATCTTCGGTGCGATCGAGCAGCGCATCGAACAGGCGGCCAGGCCCTGAGCATGGAGGCGGCCATGGAGATCCCGGTCGACGACGGCATCGTGCTGTACACCTACTGGCGATCCAGCGCCGCCTACCGCGTGCGCATCGGTCTGGAGCTGAAGGGCCTGGCCTGGGAGGCCCGGCCGGTGCATCTGGTGCGCGACGGTGGCGAGCAGCACCGGGATGCCTATCGGGCGCTCAACCCGCAGCAGCAGGTGCCGACCCTGCTGCATGAGGGGCATGTGCTGACCCAGTCGCTGGCGATCCTCGAATACCTGGACGAGCGCTTTCCGCAGGTACCGCTGCTGCCGGCCGACGCCGCCGGCCGCGCGCGGGTGCGGGCGCTGGCCCAGCTGGTGGCCTGCGACATCCACCCGATCAACAACCTGCGGGTGATGCAGTACCTGGAGCGCGATCTGCAGGTGCCGGCCGATGCGCGCACGCAGTGGACCCTGCACTGGATCGCCGAGGGCTTCGCGGCGATGGAAGCCCTGCTGGTCAACAGTCGTGACACCGGCGCCTTCTGCCATGGTGACCGTCCCGGCCTGGCCGATATCTGCCTGCTGCCGCAGCTGTACAACGCCCACCGCTTCGGCCTGGACCTGGCACCGTACCCGACCCTGCGCCGCATCGAAGCGGCCTGCCAGGCAGTGGATGCCTTCGACCGCGCACGCCCGGAAAACCAGCCCGACGCCGCCTGAAAAAAAGGGGACGGAGGGGATTAAGTCGTATATGCACTTACGACTTAATCCCCTCCGTCCCCTTTCTGCCGCAAACGGGCCAGGTCATCGCGGAACACCCGGTAGGCTTCCTCGCGGCGCGCATCGTCGGTCTGCCGCAACACCCATGCCGGGTGCACCGTGGCGTAGCCGCGCGTGCCGTCCTCGAGGGTGTGCCAGCGTCCGCGGTCGCGTGCGAGGTCGAAACCACGACCGAATACCGAGGCTGCGGCTGTCGCGCCGAGGCATACGATCACCTGGGGCCGCACGCGTGCGATCTCACCCATCAGCCAGGGGCGGCAGGCCTGGATGTGGCGGCTTTCCGGCCGCTTGTGCAGCCGCACCTTGCCGCGCCGCTCATGGTGGAAGTGCTTCACCGCGTTGGTGAGGTACAGCTGGACGCGATCGATTCCCAGTTCCGCCAGTGCGCGGTCCAGCACCTGGCCGGCAGGTCCTGCGAACGGCTGCCCGCGCAGATCCTCGGTATCACCGGGCTGCTCGCCGATCACCATCACCCGCGCATCGGCAGGCCCCTGCCCGAACACGGTCTGCGTGGCCTGCTCCCATAGCGGGCACTGGCGGCAGGCAATGGCCTGTCCGCGCAGATTGTCCAGGCTGCTGGCATCGGCTGCCGGCGCCGCAGCGTTCGCACGCGGGGGAATCCTGCGTTGCGGTGCCTGTGCCGGCCGGTCATGCATTTCCTGCACGCGGTCGGCCGCGTCGCGCACCAGGCGTGGCAGCAACTGTGCTTCAGGCAGGTGGCGCCAGTACTTGGCCGGCATCTCCTGCATCATCATCCGTGTGTTGAGTCGCGCCGGATTGAAGATGCTGGCGTAGTAGGTCTGCCACAGCGACTCCCGTGCATCCTCGGCCGGGGCATCTTCGCGCCGTGCACCGGGGCCGAAGGCAAGCGCCTGCCCATCCCAGGCGACGCTGCGCGAAGGGGTCAGGATCGCCCAGCGCATGCCGGTGAAGCGGCGCGCGAAGAACGGCGCGACCCGGTCGACGATGTGGTGTTGCGGCTCGAACCAGGCGATGAACGCATCGGGCTGGCCAGGTACCTCGCGGAAGCGCACGAATGCCTTCATCTTGTGCGTGTCACGGCGGACGGCCTGGGCGAGGGCTGTCGCGCGCAGGACATCGGCGTCGGCGGGGTTGCCCAGCACTGATCGCTCGCCATGGGCGATGCGCCACAGCAGGCGATACAGCACGGCCAGGCGCTGGGGATCGCGATGGCACAGGCAGGTGGCCGCCAGCTCCAGGAAGTCACGTGGAACGTTGGGTGCACCGGCATCGGCAAGCATCGGCGCCTGCTGCACGGCCGGCGCATCCAGCAGCGACGTGTCACTCCCTTCCAGCCAGTCCAGCTGCGGCGGGGCAACGCCGCGCAGCAACGCTTCGCGCGCAGCATCGCGCCAGGCCTGCAGCGACCACGGCGGATCCACCCGCAGCGACCAACGCTGCGCGTCAGGACGCAGACGGGGCATCGAAAAGCGAACCCTGGCGCGGCGGCGGGGCCAGCTGCGCGCGCAGCGCCGCCGGATCATCCAGTGCTTTGCGCGGGTGATGGTCGGCCAGCAGCACGAACGGCAGCAGCTTGCTCATCGGTGCCTTCAGGCGCGCGATGTCGGCCACGCGCAGCCGCCCGTGGCGGCGTGCCATCAGCACGCGCTTGACGTTGCGCACGCCAAGGCCGGGCACGCGCAGCAGCATTTCCTTCGGTGCCCGGTTCAGATCGACCGGAAAGCGCTCGGGATGGCGGATCGCCCAGGCCATCTTGGGGTCGATATCCAGGTCGAGCATGCCGTCCTGGGTGGTGTCGGTAATCTCCTTCACACCGTAACCGTAGAAGCGCAGCAGCCAGTCTGCCTGGTAAAGGCGATGTTCGCGCTGCAGCGGTGGCGGCTGCAGTGGCAGCTGCCGGCTGGCGTCCGGAATCGGGCTGAATGCGGAGTAGTAGACCCGGCGCATGCGGTAGTTGCCGTACAGACTGTCGGCGCTGGCCAGGATCTGCTGGTCGTTTGCCCCGTCCGCGCCGACGATCATCTGGGTGCTCTGCCCGGCCGGTGCGAAACGGGGAGGGCGCGGGCGAACACTGCGACTGGCCGTCGGCGCCACCACTGCGGGGGCCTTGCGAGCTTCCCTGGCTTCCTCGATGCGCCAGCGCAGTTCGCCCATCGCGCCACGGATCGAATGCACCGTCTTCTCCGGTGCCAAGGCGCTCAGGCCGGCTTCGGTCGGCAGTTCCACGTTGATGGACAGGCGGTCCGCATAGCGCCCGGCACTGGCCAGCAGTTCCGGCGAGGCCTCGGGAATGGTCTTGAGGTGGATGTAGCCGGCGTAGCGGTGTTCTTCGCGCAGCTGCCGGGCCACTTCCACCATCTGCTCCATGGTGTAGTCCGCATTGCGGATGATGCCGCTGGACAGGAACAGGCCCTCGATGTAGTTGCGCTTGTAGAAGTCCAGGGTGAGCGTGACCACCTCGTCCACGCTGAAACGCGCGCGGGCCACGTTGCTGGAGACCCGGTTCACGCAATAGGCGCAGTCGTAAATGCAGAAGTTGGTCAGCAGGATCTTCAGCAATGAAACGCAGCGGCCGTCGGGCGTGTAGCTGTGGCAGATGCCCATGCCCTCGGTACTGCCGATACCGCCACTGGCGCGCGAATCGCGTTTGCCCGAGCCGCTGGAGGCGCAGGACGCGTCGTATTTGGCGGCGTCGGCCAGAATGGCCAGCTTGCGGATGGTTTCCATTGAGGAAACCTACGGATGAGGGGTCTCATTGGATGAGACCGCCCATGAACGCTTCAGAAAAAAGGGGACGGAGGGGATTAAGTCGCAAATGCACAAACGACTTAATCCCCTCCGTCCCCTTTTCCGTGGGGTCAGAAGCCGTGGGTGATGCTGGGTGCGCCAGCCGAGAAATCGGCGTACGGGTCGTGCTCGCCGCTGCTGCCTTCGGACAAACGGAACTTCAGGGCCAGGCCATCGCGCGAGTCGGCCGCGCGCAGCGCTTCCTCCTGCTCGATGACTCCCGCTTTGGCCAGCCGGAACAGGCACTGGTCGAAGCTCTCCATGCCTTCTTCCAGCGAGCCTTCCATCGCCGCCTTGATCTCGTGCACCTGGCCGCGACGCAACAGGTCGCGGATCATCGGCGTGTTGATCAGCACCTCGGTGGCCGGCAGGCGACGGCCCTCCTTGTTCTTCACCAGGCGCTGGCTGATCACCGCACGCAGGTTCAGCGCCAGGTTCATCAGCACGTTCTTGTGCGCGCTTTCCGGGAAGAAGTTGAGGATGCGCTCGATGGTCTGGTCGGCGTTGTTGGAGTGCAGGGTGGCCAGGCACAGGTGCCCGGTCTCGGCGAAGGCGATCGCCGCCTCCATCGTTTCCGCATCCAGGATTTCGCCGATCAGGATCACGTCCGGCGCTTCACGCATCGCGTTCTTCAGCGCGTTGTGGAAGGCGTGGGTGTCCAGGCCGACCTCGCGCTGGTTGACGATCGACATCTTGTGCTTGTGCAGGTACTCGATCGGATCCTCGATGGTGAGGATGTGACCGGTGGTGGTGCTGTTGCGGTGGTCGATCATCGACGCCAGCGAGGTGGACTTGCCGGAACCGGTGGACCCCACCACCAGCACCAGCCCGCGCGGGGTCATGATGACGTCCTTCAGCACCTGCGGCAGGTTCAGCTCCTCGATGCTCGGGATACGGCTGCGGATGGCGCGGATGACCATGCCGACCTCGCCCCGCTGCTTGAACACGTTGACGCGGAAGCGCCCGGCATCGGGCAGGGCGATGGCCATGTTGAGCTCCAGCTCGCGCTCGAACTGCGGCACCTGGCCTTCGTCCATCAGCGAGTAGGCGATTTTCTTGACCATGCCCGGCGGCAGGCCGGTGTTGCCCAGCGGATAGAGCTTCCCCTCGATCTTGATGTAGACCGGTGCCCCGGTGGTCAGAAACATGTCCGAAGCGTTCTTTTCGGTCATCAGCTTCAGGAAGTAGCCGATATCCATTGCGAATTTTCCCCAACGAAACGGCCGACGCCCGTTGCCAGCACGGTGTCGGCTTGACGACAATGGCCGTGAACCGACAACCGGTACGGCCTCCCCAATGAAACGACTTAGCTTCGCACGAATGCGCCATGGCCTGTATGTGATGGCGTTTGCATTCGCACTGTCTGCCCCCGCCTGGGCGCAGGACGCCGCCCTGGAACTGGCGCAGGCCCGGCAGGCGGTCGACAAGGCCACCCAGGCCGACGCCGACCAGTACGCCCCGGACCTGATCGGTCTGGCCCGGCAGGGGCTGGAGCAGGCCCAGCGCGCCGCCGGCGACCGCCGCGAACGGAAGAACGCCCCGGCGATGGCCCTGCGCGCCGCCGCCGATGCCGACCTGGCACGCGTCCGCAGCGAGGAAGCCACCGTCACCGCGCAGCTGCAGCTGCGCCGCAACGAGGTCAACCAGCTGCAACGCCAGCTGTCGACCGGGGAGGACCGCCGGTGAAGCCGATGACCGCCGCAACCCTGGCCGCGCTGCTGGCGCTGCCGACCCTGGCCGTGGCCGCCGACAACCCGATGGTGGCGCAGCTGAGCCAGCGCCTGATGGCCATCCAGGCCAACCCGGATACCGCTGAGCTGGGCGCCTTCGAGCGCATGCAGGCCCAGCAGGCCATCGCGACCCTGGACAAGGCCAAGCGCCGTGACCAGGAGCTGGCCACCTACCTGGCCGAGCGCCGGGTGGAGATTGCCGAGACGGCCGTGCGCACCGCGATGGCCGCGCGCGAGGTCGACCGCCTGGAGCGCACCCGCAGCGACCTGCTGATCGAGGCCAGCCGCCGCGACGCTGCCCGCGCCCGTCAGGAAGCCGAGCAGCTGCGCATGCAGGCGCAGATGCAGGCCGAGGAGGCCGAACGCCTGCGCCAGGCCGCCGAGGCCGAAACCCTGGCCCGCCAGGACGCCGAAAACGCCCTGACCAGCGTGGCCGGCAAGCAGCAGCAGCGGCTCAGCGCTGCCCAGCAGAACGCCGCCAAGCTGGCCCGTGAGGAGGCCGAGCTGGTCTCCGGGCAGAAACTGCCGGGTTCGAAGTTCGATGGGCGAGGCGAAGTCTTCACCTTCAATGGCGACGCGTTCGCTGCAGGTGCCTCCAGCCTGTCCGGTGGGGCCCGCAACCAGGCCAAGGCGCTGGCCGAGTACCTGAACATCGGCAAGAAGGGCCGCCTGCGCATCGAGGCCTACGACAATGCCAACGGCGTGGGTCAGAAGCGGGCCGAAGCGCTGCGCGACGCCCTGGTCGCGGCTGGTGTCGCCAGCAACCGGATCCAGGTCAGCGGCAAGAAGGCAGCCTCCACCCGGGCCCGTTCGGCCGAGGTCATCATCGCCCCGTAATGCATTGATATTGTTTGTTTTTCGTTGCAATGAGCATTCAGCCTGAACCCCGCCCGGCGGGGTTCGGTCTTTTTGACGCAGGGGTCTTGTACCCCGCCTTGAGCAGGCGTAGGGTCAATCGTCCGGGACGCAATGCCGCGGACCGGACGATGGGAGGGCCGGGCCGATGCAAGCAGGGCGCGAACCGCAGCAGATCGACGTGCGCAGGCCAGTGCCGCAGGTCGTTGCAGGCGTCCAGGTGGCCATCGGCCGGCGCTCCTCCATGAACAACGCCCCGTGCCTTGTGGCCGGGGCGTTCGTGTATCTGTCGAAGGAGGTCCATCATGTTTGAAGATCAGCCCCAGAGCGAGATCGACGCCCGTCGCGCGCGTGATCCGGAGTTCAGGGCACTCCATGACCAGCACCGCAAGTTGAACAAGAAGTGCATGGACGCGGAGTTGGGTGTACTCCCGATCGATGATGTCACCCTGGGTCGCATGAAGCGTGAGAAGCTGCTGGCCAAGCAACGCCTTCTGCGAATGTACGAAACACCGCTCCCAACGACGTCCCCCACGCTTTGACGCACCCCGTCGCGCCCGGAACGGCGTGACCCGGCCATCGATGGCCCCGCCGGGCGCTTCTGCCCCGGCATCGCGGCACCGCCGATGAGGCGGCCGCGCCAAGGCACCACAGGCGGTGGTGCCTTGGTCTCCAGGCACCACTCACCGATGCGGGCGGTACCGGTCTCCTCGTCGATCCGGGGCCGCCCGCATCCCTTTACGGGGCCGGCGGGCGGCATCTCCGCGCCGACCTGACATTCAGCGCCATCCGTCGGATAATCATCGGTCCGGCCCTGCGTGGCGCGAATCGAAAGTCCTCCGAATGCCCATCCATTCTTCCGTCCTCGAACTCATCGGCCAGACCCCGATCGTCAAGGCCCAGCGCCTGGACACCGGCGTCTGCGAGCTCTACCTGAAGCTGGAGAGCGCCAACCCGGGCGGATCGATCAAGGATCGCATCGGCCTGTCGATGATCGAGGCGGCGGAGCAGCGGGGTGACCTGAAGCCGGGCGCGACCCTGGTTGAAGGTACCGCCGGCAACACCGGCCTGGGCCTGGCGCTGGTGGCACAGCAGAAGGGCTACAAGCTGATCCTCGTCGTTCCCGACAAGATGAGCCGCGAGAAGATCTTCAACCTGAAGGCGATGGGCGCTGAAGTGCGCCTGACCCGTTCAGACGTCGCCAAGGGCCATCCCGAGTACTACCAGGACCTGGCCAAGACCATCGCCGAGCAGACCCCGGGCGCCTACTTCATCAACCAGTTCGGCAACCCGGACAACCCGGCCGCGCATGAGTTCGGCACCGGCCCGGAAATCCTCGAGCAGATGGGCGGTGACCTCGACGCCATCGTGTTCGGCTGCGGCAGCTCCGGCACCATGACCGGCCTGTCGCGCGCGTTCGCCAGGCTGTCGCCGAAGACCGAGCTGGTGCTGGCCGATCCGGTCGGCTCGATCCTGGCCGAATACATCAACGACGGCGTGCTCAACGACAAGTCGGGCAGCTGGCTGGTGGAAGGCATCGGCGAGGACTTCCTGCCCTCGATCTCCGACTTCAGCCGCGTCAAGAAGGCTTATGCGATCAGCGATGCCGAGAGCTTCCACACCGCGCGCGAGCTGCTGGGCAAGGAAGGCATCCTGGGCGGTTCGTCCACCGGCACCCTGCTGGCGGCGGCGCTGAAGTACTGCAAGGAGCAGACCACGCCGAAGAGGGTGCTGGTGCTGGTCTGCGATACCGGCAACAAGTACCTGTCGAAGATGTACAACGACTACTGGATGCTGGACAACGGCTTCCTGCAGCGCCCGCAGCACGGCGACCTGCGCGACCTGATCCTGCGCCCGTACGGCCAGCGCGACACCGTGGTGATCGGCCCGAACGACCTGCTGACCACCGCCTACCAGCGCATGAAGCTGTACGACGTCTCGCAGCTGCCGGTGATGGACGGCGAGAAGCTGGTCGGCATCGTCGACGAAAGCGACGTGCTGCTGCATGTCTATGGCGACGAGGCGCGCTTCCGCGACACCGTGGCCACCGCGATGGTCAGCAAGCTGGACCGGCTGGACGTGAAGTCGCCGATCGAGGCCCTGCTGCCGGTGTTCGACCGCGGCCAGGTGGCGATCGTGATGGACGGCGACGCCTTCCTCGGCCTGATCACCCGCATCGACCTGCTGAATTATCTGCGTCGGCGCGTTCAGTAAGGCGTTTATCGCCGCAGATCGCTGCTGAATCCCGGTTTATCCGCGTCAAAGCTCGTTAAGGCCGCGCTGATAGACTCCCGCTCCTTCGACGGCGCCGGTCATCGGCGCCAATCAGGAAACGACATGTCCAACGCTTCTTCCCCGGACCGCGCGCTGGCCCTGGCCACGCTGGCCATCCACGGCGGTCAGTCGCCCGACCCCAGCACCGGCGCGGTGATGCCGCCGATCTACGCCACTTCGACCTATGCCCAGTCCAGCCCGGGCGAGCATCAGGGCTTCGAGTACTCGCGTACCCACAACCCGACCCGCTTCGCCTATGAGCGCTGCGTGGCCTCGCTGGAAGGCGGTACCCGCGGCTTTGCCTTCGCTTCGGGCATGGCGGCCAGCTCGACCGTGATCGAGCTGCTCGACGCTGGCAGCCACGTGGTGGCGATGGACGACATCTACGGCGGCAGCTTCCGCCTGTTCGAGCGCGTGCGCCGCCGCACCGCCGGGCTGGACTTCAGCTTCGTCGACCTCACCGATCTGGCCGCATTCGAAGCCTCCATCACGTCGAAGACGAAGATGGTCTGGATCGAGACCCCGACCAACCCGATGCTGAAGATCGTCGACATCGCCGCGGTCGCCGCCATCGCCAAGCGCCATGGCCTGATCGTAGTGGTCGACAACACCTTCGCCTCGCCGATGCTGCAGCGTCCGCTGGACCTGGGCGCGGACCTGGTCCTGCATTCGGCCACCAAGTATCTCAATGGCCACTCGGACATGGTCGGTGGCATGGTCGTGGTCGGCGACAACGCCGAACTGGCCGAGCAGATGGCCTTCCTGCAGAACTCGGTGGGGGGCGTGCAGGGCCCATTTGACAGCTTCCTGGCCCTGCGCGGCCTGAAGACCCTGCCGCTGCGCATGAAGGCACACTGCGCCAACGCGCTGGCGCTGGCCCAATGGCTGGAAAAGCACCCGGCGGTGGAGAAGGTGATCTACCCGGGCCTGGCCTCGCACCCGCAGCATGAACTGGCCGGCAAGCAGATGGCCGGCTACGGCGGCATCGTCTCGATCGTGCTCAAGGGCGGGTTCGAGGCGGCCAAGCGCTTCTGCGAGAAGACCGAACTGTTCACCCTGGCCGAGTCGCTGGGCGGTGTTGAAAGCCTGGTCAACCATCCGGCGGTGATGACCCATGCCTCGATTCCGGTCGCGCGCCGCGAACAGCTGGGCATCAGCGATGCGCTGGTGCGGCTGAGCGTGGGCGTGGAGGAGCTGGGGGATCTGCAGGTGGATCTGGAGAGGGCGCTGGCGTGAGCAGTCGCTTGGACAAGAGATCTTCCGGGCTGACGCCCTATGCAACTGCCCGGCGGCGGCCATTGGCGGGCTTCCTGCGTTCGCCCTTGGAGCACCGTCAACTCATCTTCCGTCTGATCCAGCGTGAGATCGTGGGCCGCTATCGCGGTTCCTTCGCCGGCCTGGCCTGGTCGTTCATCACGCCATTGATCATGCTGGTCCTGTACACGTTCGTGTTCTCCATCGTGTTCAAGGCAAAGTGGAAGGACTTTGATACCAGCGGTGGCTTTGCCTTGATCCTCTTTTCCGGACTGATCGTGCACGGCGTGGTAGCCGAATGCATCAATCGCTCCCCGGCATTGATCACGAGCAATGCCAACTACGTGAAGAAGGTTGTGTTTCCGCTGGAAGTCTACGCGTGGGTGACGCTCGGTTCGGCGGTTTTCCATGCGTTCGTCAGTTGGATCGTGCTGACCATTGCCCAGTTGTGCATGGGCGTTGCGCTGCCCTGGACCGTGATCCTGTTCCCCGTGGTGATGCTGCCGCTGTTGCTCGGTTGCCTTGGCGTTTCCTGGTTCCTTGCCGCGATCGGCGTCTACTTCCGAGACGTGGCACAGATTACCGGCACGCTTGCGACGCTGCTGCTGTTCCTTTCTCCCGTGTTCTACGCGCTTGATTCGATTCCTGAACGCTATCGTCCCCTGATCCAGGCCAATCCCCTGACGGGTGTCCTGGAGGCGGCACGCAAGGTATTGATGTTCGGTGACATCCCGTCTCCTGCGTACTTCGGGATCGGCCTGCTGGTGGGCCTGCTCATGGCCATGGCTGGTTACGCTTTCTTCCAGAAATCTAGAGATGGATTTGCCGATGTCATCTGATCCGGTCGTTCTCAAGATCGACGGCGTTTCCAAGCACTATCAGGTCTACGGCTCGCCCCAGGACCGGTTGAAGGACGCCCTTTTTTCGCGCGCTGCGCGTGTCGTGGGAAGCCGAGGCAAATCCTATGGCCGCCAGTTCAGTGCGCTGAAGGATGTTTCATTCGAGATTCGCAAGGGTGAAACGGTCGGCATCATCGGACGCAACGGGTCGGGCAAGTCCACGCTGCTGCAGCTGCTGAGCGGTACGCTGGCGCCATCGGAAGGCCAGATCCTGGTCGACGGAAGGGTTGCGGCACTGCTGGAGCTTGGGGCGGGCTTCAATCCTGATTTCACCGGCCGCGAGAACGTGTTCTTCAACGGTGCCCTGCTGGGACTTTCGGACGAGCAGCTGCGCAGCAAGTACGACTCCATTGTCGAATTCGCCGATATCGGCGAGTTCATCGACCAGCCGGTGAAGACATACTCCAGCGGCATGTTCGTGCGGCTGGCCTTCGCCGTGATCGCGCACGTGGAAGCTGACATTCTGGTCATCGACGAGGCACTGAGTGTCGGCGACGCGTTCTTCGTGCAGAAGTGCATGCGATTCCTCCGTGCCTTCATGCAGAACGGCACGGTGGTCTTTGTATCCCATGACACCGCCGCCGTCATCAATCTCTGCGACCGAGTGGTCTGGTTGTCGCACGGGAAGATCGTTGCAGATGGCGCCCCCAAGGAAGTCACCGCCAAGTATCTGGAAGATCTCTACGCGGTGGAGATGGCCGCTGCTGGTCCTGCTGCGGTGGCCGTTGACGCTCCCGAAAGTGACGCGCAACCGGCAGCTGCTGGTGCGACCGCCATCGAACCGGACCACGCAGGCATGGCGCCCCGTGATTTCCGCCAGGATCTGATCAACGCCAGTGAGCATCGGCAGGAAATCCGGGTCTTTGAGTTCAATGCAAACAAGGGGTTCGGACAAGGCGGGGCGCAGGTCGAGTTCGCTGCCTTTGTTGACGTGGATGGCAACCCGCTGTCCTGGGTGGTGGGTGGAGAGCCGGTCCGGCTGCAGATCCGCTGCCGTGTGAACCAGGTGTTGAGCTCGCCCATCATCGGTTTTGAGGTGTACGACCGCCTGGGGCAGACCCTGTTCGCGGACAACACGTATGTCGCCTCCATTGATCCCCCTCCCGGCGCTCAAGCGGGGCAGGTACTGGTGGCTTCCTTTGATTTCCGGATGCCTGTCCTGCGCGAGGGTGACTACACCATGAGCGCAGCCATCGCAGACGGCAATCAGCATCACCATGTCCAGCACCATTGGCTGCATGACGCGCTTGCCTTCCATGTTCATGCACGTGGCATCTGCCTTGGATTGTTCGGCGCACCCATGCAGCGCGTGCGCCTTGTAGTCGAGCAACAAGATCTGGTATCCGGGTGACCGGCTTCAGCAGCAATCATGTATTGAGGTGACCCATGGCAACCCAGCTTGACGAGCACGTAGAAGATCTCGCATTCACCGGCGAACGGTTCATGCCCGAAGTGGCCGGTCAGATCGCCTTCGAACATCTCCATCGCTATCACTTCGCCGCCAGGTTCTGTGCCGGCAAGCAGGTGGTGGACGTGGCCTGTGGCGAAGGTTATGGCAGCCAGATCCTGTCTGGCGTTGCGGACTCGGTGACCGGCATGGATATCTCGGCCGAGGCCGTCGCCCATGCGGCTGGCCGCTACGGGTCCGATCGCTTACGCTTCGTCGAGGCGTCTGCTGCCTTGCTGCCATTGGAGGACGACTCCGTTGACGTGGTGGTGAGTTTCGAGACCATCGAGCACCACGACCAGCATGAGGAAATGCTGTCGGAGATCCGGCGCGTTCTACGTCCGGGTGGGATGCTGATCATGTCCAGTCCGAACAAGCAGCACTATTCGATCGACCCTGGCTACGAAAACCCCTATCACGTGAAGGAGTTGTTCCGTCACGAGTTGATCGAACTCATCCAGCGCTACTTCCCGCAGCAGCAGGTGTATTCGCAGCGCGTCGTCTACGGTTCCCTGTTGGTCGCTGACGGTCCGGCGGCCTTCGATTCAATCCTGGGCACCGGCCCTGAAACCAGTGAATGGGCCGAAGGCCTCAGCCGCCCGCTCTACGACCTGGTGGTTGCGACGGATGGGGTGCTGCCTGTGCAGTCGTCCTCGTTCTTCGAACTGAAGGTTCATGGAATGGATGCCGGCGCCTTCTACGGGGTGCACTTGCCTGAGCGCGTCCAGAACGCGGATATCGAAGTCCTGCAGCTTCGCGCCAAGGTCGAGGAACTCGAGGCCCAGGCCCAGTCCCATCTTTCCCATCGGGAAGCCGCTTCCCTGGAGGCGGCGGAGGAACTGCGGCGGACGCGCGAAGCGCATCTGGCCGAGATCGAGCGGCTTCGTGACAGCCGCAACGAGGTGCTGTCCTCGATCTCCGTGCTGGGTTCGCTGGTCGATGATGTTCGCCGCGAAGGCGGTCATGATCGGCTGGCCCAGGAACGCAGGCTGGAAAGCCTGCAGAATGCGCTGGATCAGAATCGAGCGCTGGTTGCTGAAGCAGCCAGCAGCCAGTCGATCGACAACGGTCAATTCAAGGCTCAGCTGGCCGAACTCCGCCAGCAGTTGATTCAGGCCGTTGCCACCGAGGAAAGGGTCCGCTCCCTCGAGCGCATGCTTTCCGAGTCCCAGGAGATGGTGTTGGGGCATATCAATGCCAACGGCAGCCTGCGCGAAGAAATGTCCGCTCTGCGTGCGGAAATCGACCGGACCATGGCCGAACGGGATGAGGCAAGGCAGTCCGTGCAGCAGCTGCAGTTGGCCGTAACCGAGCAGCGCGTCATCAGCGAGCACCGCGAACGGGATGTGGAACTGCTTAAGGCGTCACGGAGTTGGCGTTACACTGCATGGCTCAGGAAACTGTCAGGAAGTGCCAGGAGGCACCTGTAAGCGATGCATCAGGGTCAGAAAATGGGAAAACTGGGGGCAGTTGCACGCCGCATGTACATGGCGGTGCCGGGCTGGAATGCGCGGCTTGCACTGAAGGATTTCCTGTTCCGGAACTTCAGCTTCGCCTTTGCCAATACAAATGCCTACCGCCGATGGAAAACCTTCGGCGCAGGGCAGGAATTTGCTGTTGTCACGGCGGGCGCGCAGCAGCCGCCAGCCGCTGCCGCTCCGATCATTGCCGAAGGCGTGAAGGTGTCCTCCGTGGCGCGTATCTACGCAGACGCCTTCGACGTCGCTGCAGGCGTGCGCGGGTCTGAGTACGTGGAGCTGGCGCCTGCGCTACAGCCACCGACCAGCCTCCGCTTCAAGACGATCGCGTTCTACCTGCCGCAGTTTCACCCCTTCGCCGAAAACGACGCATGGTGGGGCAGGGGCTTCACCGAGTGGACCAATGTGAGCAAGGCCGTGCCACAGTTCCAGGGGCATCGCCAGCCGCACCTGCCCGGTGAACTGGGTTTCTATGACCTGCGCTTGATCGATGTGCTCAAGCGCCAGGCCGAGCTTGCCAAGCTGTACGGCGTTCACGGCTTCTGCTTCCACCATTACTGGTTCTCCGGTCATCGACTGATGGAGCGGCCGGTGGACCAGCTGCTCGCGCATCCGGAGATTGACCTGCCGTTCTGCATCTGCTGGGCCAACGAGAATTGGACCCGGCGCTGGGATGGGCATGAAAACGATGTGCTGATTGGTCAGAACTACACGGCTGACAACGACATCGCGTTCATTCGTGATGCGATGCCGTACCTGTCTGATTCGCGGTATATCCGCATCGATGGTCGGCCGTTGCTCATCATCTACCGGCCATCGCTGCTTCCCGATGCCCGCAAGTCGCTGGATGTCTGGCGCGGCTATGCGCGTGAGCAGGGCCTTGGCGAGCTGTTCATCGCCATGGTCCAGTTCGACGTCGATGATCCGCGCACGTACGGCTTCGATGCAGCCCTCGAGTTCCCGCCGCACAAGGTGGCGCGTGGCCTGTCCAGCATCAACCACACGCTGGACATCGCCAACCCGCGTTATGAAGGCTACGTGGTCGACTACCGCGAGATGGCCGAACGTTCCAGGAACTGGCCGGAAGAAGACTATCCGCTGTTCAAGGGGGTTACGCCACGCTGGGACAATGAAGCGCGAAAGCCGGGGCGCGGCTACACGTTCGCCCATTCCTCGCCGAGCGAGTACCAGCGCTGGCTGGAATCGGCGGGCGAGTTCGCACTGGCCAAACCTGTGCGTGGCGAGAGCGTGGTCTTCATCAACGCCTGGAACGAGTGGGCCGAAGGCGCCCATCTGGAACCGGACCGTTACTACGGTTATGCCTTCCTGCAGGCGACGCGCAATGTCACCGCCGGCACGGCGAAGCCGCGTGTCGCACTGATTTCCCATGATGCGCACCCGCATGGCGCGCAGTACCTCGCGCTCAACATGGCACGCAAGATGACGGCCGGCCTGGGACTGGACGTGCATGTCGTGCTGCTCGAAGACGGCCGCCTGCACAGCCAGTTCGCCGAGTGCTCCACGGTCCACCTGCTGGGCGACCGGGATCCAGCGGTGCTGGCCAATGAACTACGCCAGCTGGGCGTGCGCTCGGTGCTTGCCAATACGGCGGTCAGCGGCCGCATCGTGCAGGCGTTGGGTGATGCAGGTCTTACCGTGGTGTCGATGATCCACGAGCTGCCGGGTGTCATCCAGAGCTACGGCCTGCAGCCTGCACTGGCGGACATTTCCCGTGTGGCCAAGCGCATCGTCGTCGCCTCGGACGCAGTACGCGAAGGTTTGCAGCCCTTCCTCGACCCGGCAGGGCAGGCCAAGGTAACCAAGCTGCCGCAGGGGCTGTTTGCAGCCAACCGCCATCGCGGGAAGCGCAATCGAGACGCTGCGCGCGCAGCGCTGCGGCAGCGCTTGGGTCTCAAATCCACGGACAGGATCGTGTTGTCGGTGGGCTACGCCGATGCGCGTAAGGGTGTCGACCTGCTGGCCGAGGCGTTCACCAGCGCATTCGCCCAGCGACCTGATGTCCACGTCGTTTGGGTCGGTCACCGTGAAGAGGCTGCGTGTGAGGCCGCGGAAAAGGTGCTCCGCCGCCATGGCATGCTGGAGCGGTTTCACTTCGCCGGTCTCGACTTTGACACCGATGACTACTACGCAGGCGCTGACATCTACGCGCTCGCGTCGCGGGAAGATCCTTTCCCATCCGTCGTGCTGGAGGCCTTGTCTGTCGAGCTGCCGGTCGTCGCATTCGCAGGCACGGGGGGCGGTGCGGACCTCGTGGCCCAGCACCAGGCGGGCGTGGTCGTGCCGGCACTGGACGCCGTCGCCTATGGCGGCGCCTTGGCGCGTCTGCTCGATGAGGATTCGGTGCGAGCAACGGCAGGCGAAGCCGGACGACGCCTTGTCAATGCCGACTTCTCCTTCCGCAGCTACCTGCTGGACTTGCTGGATCTGGCCGGGCATCGCATTCCGCGTGTCTCGGTGGTAGTGCCGAACTACAACTACGCCCACTACCTGGAAGAGCGTCTGGCGTCGGTGTACGGGCAGGACTTCCCCCTGTATGAGGTCATCATCCTGGATGACGCCTCATCGGATGGGAGCCTGGCAGAACTCGAACGCCTCTGGCCAACATTTGATCCGGAGCCGCGCCTTGAGGCGTCGTCGGACAACAGCGGGTCGGTCTTCCGCCAGTGGATGAAGGGCGTGAGCCTGGCGCGCGGCGAGTACGTCTGGATCGCCGAGGCCGACGATCTTTCCAAGCCAGCATTCCTGCGCTCGCTGGTGGACCTGCTCGAGTCCAACCCCCGCTCGGTGATGGCGTTCTCGCAGTCGGAACAGATCGACGAGTTCGGCGAGGTGATGGCTGGCGACTATCTGGAATACACCAATGATCTCTCGCGTGATCGCTGGCGCAGCAGCTATTCGGCGATGGGTTCCGAAGAAGTTGAAGCCGGTCTGGCTGTTAAGAACACCCTGCCCAACGTCAGCGCCGTGCTGTTCCGTCGCGAGGCGCTGCTGCGCGTGATGCAGGAGCACATCGAAGAGATCACTCAGTATCGGATCGCGGGCGACTGGCTGGTCTACCTGCTATTGCTGCGCGATGGCGGCCTCAGCTTCAATGCGGAATCGCTCAACCAGCACCGCCGCCATGGCAACAGCGTGACCATCGGCTCCAAAGCGCAGGGTCACCTGGATGAAATCCGCAGCCTGCATGCCCACGCCCAGCGGCTTTTCCCGTTGAGCGCAGCCACGCGGAGCGCGGCCGCGGCATACGAAGACAAGCTGCGCACCCACTTCGGGTTGCGGAACCATTCAGCTGGGACGGAGTGATTGCATGAGCGCGTTGGTCATCGGTGGCAATGGTTTCATCGGTTCACGACTCGTCGCCGCGCTGCGTACGCGTGGTGAAGAGACGGCGGTGCTGGATCGCTTCCCTGCCCGCACGGACATGGACTGGGCTGGTGTGCGCTACTTTCAGGGCGATTTCCACGACGCTGATGTACTGGAGCAGGCGCTGCAGGATGTCGATTCCGTGTACCACCTCGCCAGCTGCACTGTGCCGAGCACTGCTGATGCTGATCCGATCGCTGATATCGAAGGCAATCTAATCGGTACCCACCGTTTGCTGGAGGCAATGCGCGTACGGGGCGTGCGTAGGCTCTGCTACTTTTCCTCTGGAGGAACGGTGTATGGCAACCCCGACACCCTTCCCGTTCCCGAAACGCACGCGCTGCGACCGATTTCCTCCTACGGCATCGTAAAGGTCGCCATCGAGCACTATCTGACGATGTTCCAACGTCAGGGTTGGCTGGATCCGGTGATCATCCGTCCCTCAAATCCCTACGGGCCAGGGCAGTCCACGCGAGGGATCCAGGGCGCAGTGGCTGTATTCCTGGGACGCGCGCTGGCAGGATTGCCTGTCGAGATATGGGGTGACGGGGAAACCGTCCGAGACTACGTGTTCATCGACGACCTCATCGATCTTGCGCTGTTGGCAACGGAGTCCGGAAGGACAGGAGTATTCAACGCGGCGTCTGGTAATGGCATCAGTCTGAATGAGCTCTGCGCGGCAATTCGGGTAGCTTCGGGCAGGGCATTGCCTGTGCAGTACAAGCCTGGTCGCACGTTTGATGTGCGATCCATTGTTCTCGACGTCCAGCGCGCCAAGCAGTTGCTGGGCTGGACACCAAAGATCGCGCTGGCGGAGGGGTTGATCCTCGCCTGGCGAAGCATGCAGGACGCGACGGGCAGCTAGATTCGCTTGAATCTCCGCGACGGCGTCGCACGGAGACGCAGGTGAATGTGCCCAGCAAGCAGTCGTGTGGCTTCATCGAACACAACTCAGTGTGAACTGAATCTGGCCTCCAGTCCTCGTATCGCTCGTCTTCAAGTGCGATTCCCTTCCCAACTGCAGTCTCGACGAGCGAGTCTGCGGAATTTTTCGAGTATCGGCACAAAGGAATGAGCAGAACAGCGTCCTCCCAAACAAGTCACTTCCCGCTGATAGTGGCTATCTGCGCCGCCCTCGGACTATTCGTGTACGTGGCGACTGCCATGATTTCACCTCTCAACGGCGAGGATTTCGCATTGACGCGGGATATGGCCGGCGTTGCGCCGATGGATCGTTTCGGCTGGATCATTGAACGTTCGTCGGCACAGATTACGCAGTGGAACGCACGTCTTGGAGAGCAGCTCGCAATCCTCTGGCTGAGCGTACCTCGGATCTACTTCGTCCTGGCGACGACAGCCTCGCTGCTGTTCTTCTGTGCGGTGGTTGCCGTGTATGGGCGCAGGCAAACGGATCGCGATTCGTTCCTGCATGGCTCAATCTACGCGCTGGCGATGCTCTGGTTGTTCTGGCCGGGTTACGAAGTTTTTTTCTGGACGACGGCCCAAGCGGCCTACTTCCAGCCAATGATTCTCACCCTTCTGTTGATGTCCTTTTACTTTACCGCCGAGGCGACGCAGAAGCTTGGTGAATCGAACCTCCGCTGTCTTGTTGCGGTCGTACTGGCGTGCCTTGTTGGCCTTTCGTTCGAGAACGTACCGCCTGCGCTGGGTGCGGGAATGGGGCTGGTACTTCTGCTGAGCGGAAGGGCTCGCTGGCGAATACGCGCAATTGTTCCCATCATCGCACTCGCCGCTGCGTGGGGAGTGTTGATGCTGGCGCCCTCCACAGCAATCCGTCGTGCCGCATACGCAGCCATGTATCCAGCCAACCTCGGTGTTGGTCACGTGCTTGAGCGGTCCCATAGTGTTTTTGGCACGTTGGTGAGTACAGGCTGGCTGCTCGTGTTGGCAGGGACGGCGGCTAGCGTTTACCTGTGGCGCGTGCACGGATGGCGGCAGCAGGTGGTGCTGGCGTGGACGGTGTCCTCTCTCACTGTGCTCAGTGTCATTGCCGCGCCCTACACGGAGCCTCGTGCCTTTATTGTTCCGTGGGCAATCTGGTACATGCTCGTTGTCGCCGCTGTCATTCGACTGGTGTCGATCAGTTGGTTCCGCTCGGGTGCAGCGATTGTAGCCGTTGCCAGTCTTTACCTTCCGCTGCAGGCGAATCTCTCATATGTTGAGTTTGCGCGCAGCCTGGAAGAGAGAGATTCCTACATACGAATCATGTCTAGGACCGAGCGCTGCCAGCAAGGCATTGATGTCGGGCATGCTACTAAAGCATATTCTTATAAGTATCTGAACAGTCGCGAAGCCTGGTTCGTCGCAAATCCTGCTTACGTAAGCGCCTACTACGGTTGCAAGGTGCTGCCGCAATGAGCAGTCGCCGATGGATGCCATTCCTGCGATATGCGGTCACTGGTGGCCTGAATACTGCCGTGCACTGGATGATATTTGTGCTTCTGGTATGGCTGGGTAACCCACAGTCCATCTCCAACCTCTGTGCGTTCCTGGTGGCGGTCACATTGTCTTTCTTCCTGAATGCTCAGTGGACATTCAAGACCCGGACCAGCATCAAGCGGTATGTGGTGATGGTTCTGACAATGGGGACGCTCAGCTTCGTTCTGGGTGCCGTCGCAGATGCGCTCTCACTGCATCCGATCGTTACAATGGTCGGGTTTTCTGCCGTAAGCTTGGTGATTGGTTACCTTATTGCAAAGTTCATTGTTTTCCGGGAGGTCCCTTGAAAATCAGTCTTGTCATACCGGTCTTCAATGAACAAGAGGCCATCCCCATCTTTTACCGGGCGGTACAGATGCTGCCTGGACTTGAGGGGCATGATCTCGAGCTTGTTTTTGTAAATGACGGCAGCTCCGATGGAACCGAGTCGGTCATCACTGCGCTGGCGGCGGCGGATCCCAAAGTCACGCTGATCAATTTCTCGCGTAATTTCGGTAAAGAACCAGCATTGCTGGCTGGCATACACGCAGCGCGTGGCGATGTCGTCATCCCGATGGATGTCGATCTCCAGGATCCACTGGAGTTGCTTCCCGCCATGGTCGAAAAGTTCAAGGCAGGTGCCGATGTTGTACTCGCACGGCGCGTTGATCGCGGTAGCGATGGCTTCCTCAAGCGAAACAGTGCCAACTGGTTCTACAAATTGATCAATGCGATTTCAGAAAGTCCTGTAGAGGCAAACGTTGGTGACTTCCGCCTGATGTCCAGGCCTGTCGTTGAAGCGATCAAGCAACTGCCCGAGAACCGGCTGTTCATGAAGGGCTTGTTGAGTTGGGTTGGCTTTTCAACCGACTTTGTCGACTACTCACGACCCGAGCGCTCTGCCGGTGTCTCGAAGTTCAATGGTTGGAAGCTGTGGAATTTTGCGCTTGAGGGAATCACCTCGTTCAGTAGCGCGCCGTTGCGCGTGTGGACGTACGTCGGCAGCACGATTGGATTTTTCTCGATTGCCTACGGGGTCTGGATTGTGATCGACAAGCTGCTGCATGGGAACGCAGTGCAGGGTTACTCCTCTTTGATTGCAGCCATTCTCTTTCTCGGTGCCGTCCAGTTGATTGGAATTGGCGTCCTCGGTGAGTACATCGGGCGTATCTATTCCGAGGTGAAGCGTCGTCCCCGCTACATCGTCCGCAGCACAGTGCAGCATGAGAAGAAGGACTGAACGGATGGAGGCTGGCGCGTACCGTATGTGGGTAGCGGGACTGTTGGTGAGCCTGGTCGGAATAGCCGGGTGCTCAGAACAGGTGCCCGAGGTGACAGTTCCGGCCGGGATGGTCCACGGCGAGCGGGCAAGCCCCTCCGCCGTCATCCAAAAGCCGCATGTCGCGCAGGGCTGCAATCTTGAGACCGTCAATGGGCAGCCCGTCGCCTCGTTACCGGTCCAGGCGTCAAACGGTCAGATTGCATTGAGTGGTTGGGTCGCGGGCCAGATCGATGATCGTGGCGAGCTGGTCGGCGAGACTTCGCTGGTGTTTTCTGCGGGTCCCGGAACCACGGAAATTAACGTCGCCGGAGCAGATGTTCATCACCGTGAGGATGTTGCGCGTTCTCTCGGAGAGCCTGCGTTGTCCGCGGCAGGATTCGAAGCTCTCCTAGATGGATCAAAGCTGTCGCCGGGCACATACGCCCTCACGCTGAAGCGAGGCTCTTACGTATGTGCCCAACCATTCAGTCTGCAGAGGGGCAATTGAAGTCTGATCCTGCACGCTCCGCGGGCCACTTCCTGCACAGCGGATTCACTTGTTTTATGAGGTTCGCGTGAGCCTGCCCCCGCGCAGCTTGTCGTACAGACGTTGGCCAGGTACTTCCACGAAGTAATATGTGAAAGCTGTGAATCGCCCAGGGTTCCGTAGACACCTCGCAGCCATAAACTATGGCTTAGGCGGAGGTGGTTATGAGCACGAAGCGGTACACCGATGAGTTCAAGATCGAGGCGGTCCGACAGATCGTTGAGTACGGCCGTCCGGTAGCGGAGGTTGCCGAGCGACTGGGCGTGTCGATCCATAGTCTTTACGGCTGGAAGCGGCAACAAGGCAAAGGCGATGTTGGCCGGCGTGTCGAGCAGGACCAGAACGCGGAAGTGCGCCGCCTCAAGGCTGAGCTACGCAGGGTCACTGAAGAGCGAGACATCCTAAAAAAAGCCGCCGCGTACTTTGCAAAGGGGTAAGAGCAAAGTACGCCTTCATGAAGCAACACGCAGATGAGTTCGGCCTCGCGGCGATGTGTCGGATGCTTGGCGTCCATCGCAGTGGCTACTACGCCTGGCTAAAAGAGCCGGCAAGCGCTCGCGACAAGGACGATCAGCGGTTGCTCGGCCTAATCAAGCACAGCTGGCTGGAAAGCGGCTCTGTGTATGGCCACCGCAAAGTGACCACAGATCTGCGCGAGCTTGGCGAGACGTGTAGTCGTCATCGCGTGGCACGCTTGATGAAGAGCGAGGGGCTGCGGGCAATGGTCGGCTACGGTCGGCGACCACGCCCATTGAGCGGCCCTGTTGGATCAGTCGCCAAGAACGTTCTGGCTCGCGGCTTCAAAGTCAGTGAGCCAAATCGCGCGTGGGTCACGGACATCACCTACATCCGCACGTACGACGGCTTCCTGTACTTGGCGGTAGTGCTTGATCTGTTTTCGCGTCAGGTCGTTGGATGGGCAACCCGACCAACTCAACATACGGACCTGGTTTTGCAGGCGCTATTGGCTGCAGTGTGGCGGCGCAAGCCAAGCCCCGGGCTTCTGCTTCACTCCGACCAGGGAACCCAGTTCACCAGCGAAGACTGGCAGAGCTTCCTGCGCGAGCACGACATCGTGTGCAGCATGAGTCGACGAGGAAACTGCCATGACAACGCAGCGATGGAGAGCTTCTTCCAGCTACTGAAGCGGGAGCGTATTAAGCGGAGGATCTACAGCAATCACGACGAGGCACGGGCCGACGTCTTCCAGTACATCGAGATGTTCTACAACCCAAAACGGCGGCACAGTTCCAACGACGGGCTGTCCCCGGTAGAGTTCGAGAAGCAGTACGCACTAAACGGCTGACGACTGTCTAGAAAACCCTGGGCGATTCACTATCGACATGCCGACCATCAAGGGCGCTGCAATCGAAAGCAGAACTTCTTCTGGCAGGCCGAACGGTGCGTGCAAGGAATAGATGGTGCATGCCAGCAGCGCCAGGAAAGCAACACCTACGGCTTGGCGCTGCATTGCATTGCGTGCTGTCGGCATGCCGGCACGGCTGAGATGTAGGATAAGGAGGCCGAGAACGAAATATTGGCTGTGGACCAGTACGTTGAGTGATGCGAACTCGTTCAGTTGGCCATCAAAGCTGTCCTGCAGGTAGCGCTTTGAAAGTACTGCAATCGGGCATAGCACTACCCACGCGAGTGCTGCCGACTTGACTGTCCTGATGGTCGAAAGCAGCAGCGGGAACATGAAGTAGAAAAGCCATTCGATACCGATGGACCAACCGCCGCCGACGAGGCCGCTCTGCTTGCCTGGTACAAGCGTAAACAGGAAGCTTCCTGACAGCATGAAGTCGAGCAGAGGTGGCATCGGTTGATCCATGGCCAGCCGAAAAGCCACGCCTGTGAGGATCATGAAGTAAAACAGCGGAGCGATTCGGAAGAATCTTTTCTGGTAGAAGACCTTGATCGCTTCGGTACTGCTCATGCGTGAATAGTAGGCATGACCGATAGCAAACGCGCTCAGCACGAAGAACACGCGGACGAAGAAGTCCATCCTTCCGGTAATGGCCGCAGCCGTCTCATTGATCGGGATGCCCGAAAGATAGAGGACATGAAACATGACCACGCCGAGCGCCGCCAATCCGCGGAGGACGTCCGGCCCGTGGATGCGGTCTTGCATCTGATTGTTCATAGTAAGAAGTGAACCCGTGAAGGAGAAAAGGGCCGGCTGAACTTCAGCCGGCCCTTGGATGGCGAAAGGCCTCTGCGCTGAGTCGTCAGAGCGCCTTTTCCAGCTCCGGCAGGATCCCAAACAGATCGCCCACCAGACCGATATCGGCGATCTCGAAGATTGGCGAATCCGGATCCTTGTTGATCGCCACGATCGTGCCGGCATCCTTGATGCCGGTCAGGTGCTGGATGGCGCCACTGATGCCGACGGCCACGTAAAGTTCCGGGGCGATGATCTTGCCGGTCTGGCCGACCTGCAGGTCGCTGGGCACGTAGCCGGCATCAACCGCAGCGCGCGAGGCACCGACGGCGGCACCGAGCTTGTCGGCCAGCTGGAAGATGACCTTGAAGTTCTCTTCCGAACCGACACCACGGCCACCGGAGACCACGCGCTTGGCGCTCTGCAGGTCCGGGCGGTCGCTGGCACCAGCGGCGAGGCCGACGAAGCGGGTGTGGGTCGGCAGGGCAGCATCGACGCTGGCCGCCTCGATGGTCGCGCTGCCGCCCTGGGCGGCTTCCGGCCACGAGGCGGCACGCACGGTGGCGACCACGATCTGGTCGGCCGGGGCTTCCACGGTGATGATCGCGTTGCCGGCGTAGATCGGGCGCTTGAAGGTGTGGCTGCCTTCAACGCTCATCAGGTCGGAAACCTGGTTGACGCCCAGCAGGGCGGCCACGCACGGCATCAGGTCCTTGCCGAAGGTGGTCGACGGGCCGAACACGTGGGTGTAACCCTTGGCCAGCTGCGCGATCTGCGGTGCCAGCACCTGGGCGATGGCCTGCGCGTTGGCAGCGTTGGCCACGGTCAGGACCTTGGCGACGCCAGCGATCTTCGCGGCCTCGGCAGCCACGGCAGCCGGATCGGCGGCCAGCACCAGCACGTCGATGCTGGCGCCGCTGATGGCGGCAGCAGCGCTGACGGTCTTGGCGGTGGCGGCGTTGAGCTTGCCGTCGTGGTGCTCGGCGATGACGAGAATCCTGCTCATTACAGCAACCCCTTCTGCTTGAGTGCGGCAACCAGTTCGGCCGCGTCCTTGACCATCACACCCTTGCTGCGCTTGGACGGCGCGGCGTACTGGGTGGTCTTGAAGGTGTCGGCGGCTTCAACGCCGAGGTCGGCCAGCTGCAGGGTCTCCAGCGGCTTGGCCTTGGCCTTCATGATGTCCGGCAGCTTGATGAAGCGCGGCTCGTTCAGGCGCAGGTCGGTGGTGACCACGGCCGGCAGATCGACTTCCAGCGTTTCCAGGCCGGCGTCGACTTCGCGGGTCACCGTGGCCTTGCCGTCGGCAATGTCCAGCTTGCTGGCGAAGGTCGCCTGCGGGCGCCCCCACAGCGTGGCCAGCATCTGGCCGGTCTGGTTGGCGTCGTCGTCGATCGCCTGCTTGCCCAGGATCACCAGGTCCGGCTGTTCCTTCTCGATCAGCTTGAGCAGGGTGCGCGCGGCGGTCAGCGGCTGGATGGCCTGGTCGGTGACCACATGGACGGCGCGGTTGGCGCCCATGGCCAGGCCGTTGCGCAGGTGCGCCTGGGCATCGGCCGGGGCGATGGTGGCGACCACGACTTCGCTGGCGATGCCCTTGTCGCGCAGGCGCAGGGCCTCTTCCAGGGCGATTTCATCGAAGGGGTTGGGGGACAGCTTGACGCCGTCGGTGACCACGCCGGAACCGTCCGGCTTGACCTGAATGCGGACGTTGTAGTCCACCACGCGCTTGTACGCGACGAGGATTTTCATCTGGTACGGGGTCCTTCAATAACGGAGAGAACGTCCGGTCCTCGCACAGCAACCGGTTCGGGGGTGGGACCCCGATTCTAGCTGGCTTGAGGGGACCATGCGAATGCGTATGGTCCTGTAGTGATGCTGCGCCGCCGCATGGCTTTGGCGTGAAGGCAGCTTTCTGATGTCATGTTCACGTCATGCAGGCAGTCGTGAAGGTTTCCCCGATGTATCCTGTCCCGCTATGTCGGGCACCGTGGGTGCCTGTGGACGTCATCATTGAACAGGAGATCAGGTAGTGCCCACATGGCTTGTCACCGGCGGTGCCGGCTTTATCGGCGGAAACTTCGTCCTCGAGGCAGTTGCCCGTGGCATCAAGGTCATCAACCTCGACGCCCTGACCTACGCCGGCAACCTGAAGACCCTGTCCAGCCTGGACGGCAACCCGAACCACGTGTTCGTGCAGGGTGACATCGGCGACGGTGCTCTGGTGACCCGTTTGTTGGCCGAGCACCAGCCCGATGCGGTGCTGAACTTCGCCGCCGAGAGCCACGTCGACCGTTCCATCGATGGCCCGGGTGCGTTCATTCAGACCAACGTAGTGGGCACCCTGGGGCTGCTGGAAGCGGTGCGCGACTACTGGAAGGCGCTGCCGGCCGAGCAGGGCGCCGCCTTCCGCTTCCTGCACGTGTCCACTGACGAGGTGTACGGCACCCTGGGTGAGACCGGCAAGTTCAGCGAAACCACGCCGTATGCTCCGAATTCCCCCTATTCGGCGTCGAAGGCCGCTTCGGACCACTTGGTCCGCGCCTTCCACCACACCTACGGGCTGCCGGTGCTGACCACCAACTGCTCCAACAACTACGGTCCGTACCACTTCCCAGAGAAGCTGATCCCGCTGGTGATTGCCAAGGCGCTGGCTGGCGAACCGCTGCCGGTGTACGGCGATGGCAAGCAGGTGCGCGACTGGCTGTTCGTGTCCGACCACTGCGAAGCGATCCGCACCGTTTTGGCCAAGGGCCAGGTGGGCGAGACCTATAACGTCGGCGGCAATTCGGAAAAGCAGAACATCGAAGTGGTGCAGGCGATCTGCGCACTGCTGGACCAGCGCCGTCCGCGCGAAGACGGCCAGCCGCGCAGCAGCCAGATTACCTACGTCACCGACCGCCCCGGTCATGATCGCCGCTATGCGATCGATGCCTCGAAGCTGAAGAACGAGCTGGGCTGGGAACCGGCCTACACCTTCGAACAGGGCATCACCTTCACCGTTGACTGGTACCTGGACAACCAGGAATGGGTCAACGGCGTGCTGGACGGCAGCTACCGTCTGCAGCGCATCGGCACCGCAGCCTGAATCCAGGAGATTTCATGACCCAGCGCAAAGGCATCATCCTGGCCGGGGGCTCCGGCACCCGCCTGTACCCGATCACCAAGGGCGTCAGCAAGCAGCTGCTGCCGGTGTACGACAAGCCGATGATCTACTACCCGCTCAGCGTGCTGATGCTGGCGGGCATCCGCGAAGTGCTGATCATCAACACCCCGCACGAGCAGGCGCTGTTCCAGCAGCTGCTGGGCGACGGTTCGCAGTGGGGAATGGACATCCAGTACGCGGTGCAGCCGAGTCCGGATGGCCTGGCCCAGGCCTACCTGATCGGCCGCGACTTCGTGGCTGGCAAGCCGAGCTGCCTGGTGCTGGGCGACAACATCTTCCACGGCCACGGTCTGCGAGAAGTGCTGCGCAACGCCGACCAGCGCGAGCAGGGCGCGACCGTATTCGGCTACTGGGTCAACGACCCGGAACGCTACGGCGTGGCCGAGTTCGACAAGGACGGCAAGGTCATCGATCTGGTCGAGAAGCCGGAGAATCCGCGATCGAACTACGCGGTCACCGGCCTGTACTTCTACGACGGCAATGCCAGCGACTATGCGGCCGAGCTCAAGCCGTCGCCGCGTGGCGAGCTGGAGATCACCGATCTGAACCAGCGCTACCTGCGCGAGGGCCATCTGCATCTTGAAGCGCTCGGCCGTGGTTACGCCTGGCTCGATACCGGCACCCATCAGTCGCTGCTTGAGGCGTCCAACTTCATCGAGACCATCCAGACCCGTCAGGGCCTGCAGGTGTGCTGCCCGGAAGAAATCGCGTTCGGCAAGGGCTGGATCAACGCCGAGCAGCTGGAAACACTGGCTGCGCCGCTGATCAAGAATGGCTACGGCCAGTACCTGCACAAGCTCGCCCTGCGTGGAGTCGTTCCGTGAAAGTGATTGAAACCAAGTTGCCCGGCTGCGTGGTGATCGAGCCGGCGGTGTTCGGCGATGCCCGCGGTTATTTCTTCGAAACCTGGAACGCCGAGCGCTTCGCCGCGCTGGGCCTGCCGGACCGTTTCGTGCAGAGCAACGTGTCGACCTCTGCGCAGGGCGTGCTGCGCGGCCTGCATTACCAATGGCCGCGGCCGCAGGGCAAGCTGGTCAGCGTGCTGGAAGGCGAGGTCTATGACGTGGCAGTGGATATCCGCCGCGGTTCGCCGACCTTCGGCCAGTGGGAAGCGGTGGTGTTGAGCGCGGAGAACAAGAAGCAGTTCTGGATCCCGGAGGGCTTTGCCCATGGCTTTGCCGTGTTGTCCGAGCGTGCGGTGTTCAGCTACCTGTGCACTGAGGTGTACCTCAAGGACTTCGATGCCGGCGTGCGCTGGAACGATGCAGGCATCGCCGTGGACTGGCCGGTCAGTGCACCGACCTTGTCGGCCAAGGACGAGAACGCACCCTTCCTGAAGGACATTGCTGAAGACCGCCTGCCGGTCTACGTGCCATGACCGTGCTGGTGTTCGGTGGCAACGGGCAGGTGGGCCAGGAGTTGCTGCGCGCGCTGGCGCCGCTGGGGAAGGTGATTGCAACCACGCGCAGCGGCCAACTGCCCGACGGAAGTACCTGTGAAACGGCCGATTTCGGCCAGCCCGACAGCCTGCCGGCATTGCTGGACCGCGTGCAGCCATTGGTAGTGGTCAATGCGGCGGCTTACACCGCTGTTGATCGCGCCGAACAGGACGTCGATGCGGCCTTCGCCGCCAACGCGCAGGCACCAGGCGTGATCGCGCGCTGGTGTGCGGCGCATGGCGTGCCGTTCGTGCATTACTCCACCGACTACGTGTTCGACGGCCAGGGCAGCGCGCCCTACCGCGAGGACGAGCCGACCGCACCGCTGGGCGTGTATGGCACCAGCAAGCGCGATGGCGAGGACGCGGTGCGTGCGGCCGGTGGCCGCCATCTGATTTTCCGCACGGCGTGGGTGTATGCCTCGCACGGCGCGAACTTCCTGCGCACCATGCTGCGCGTGGGCGCCGAGCGCGATGCGTTGCGGGTGGTGGCCGACCAGATCGGTACGCCGACGCCGGCGGCGCTGATCGCCGATGTCACCGCGCAGGCACTGCAGCATCCGGGCCAGCTGTCGGGTACCTGGCACCTGACCGCCAGCGGCCGGACCAGCTGGCATGGCTTTGCCGAGGCCATATTTGCCGAGGCGTTGGCCAGCGGTGTGTTGGCCAAGGTGCCGATGGTCGAGGCGATTCCCAGTTCCGAGTATCCGACCCCGGCCAGGCGCCCGGCCTGGTCGGTGCTGGACAACCGCAAGCTGCAGCAGGATTTCGGCGTCGTGCTGCCGAGCTGGCAGGATGGCCTGAAGCGGGTGATGGCGGAGCTGGCCTGACGGCCGTAGCGCCGGGCCATGCCCGGCGACGCAGCGCTGCCGGGCCGATCAGGAACGGGTCAGAGCCCGTTGCGCAGCAACGGGATCCGACCCGGACAAACCTCAGCTGCGCCCGTAGGTATCCTCGAACCGCACGATGTCATCCTCGCCCAGGTAGCTGCCGGACTGCACTTCGATCAGTTCCAGCGGCAGCTTGCCCGGATTGCGCAGGCGGTGGGTCACGCCCAGCGGAATATAGGTGCTCTGGTTCTCGCTGAGCAGGATCACCTCGTCACCACGGGTCACTTCAGCGGTGCCGCTGACCACGATCCAGTGTTCGGCGCGATGGTGATGCATCTGCAGGCTCAGCGTGCCGCCGGGCTTGACCGTGATCCGCTTGACCTGGAAGCGCTCGCCGTTGTCGATCGAATCGTAGGCACCCCACGGGCGATAGACCTTGCGGTGCCAGGTGGCCTCGCTGCGGCCTTCGGCCTTCAGCTGCGCCACTACGGTCTTGACCTCCTGCATGCGGTCGGCCTTGCCGACCAGCACCGCGTCGTCGGTTTCCACCACCACCACGTCATCCAGCCCGACCAGCGCCACCAGGCGCTGTGCGTAGGCATAGGTGTTGCGGCAGTCGATGGCGATCACGTCGCCCTGGTGGGCGTTGCCATCGCCGTCCTGCTGCGAGACATCGCGCAGCGCGGTCCACGAGCCGACATCGTTCCAGCCGGCATCCAGTGGAATCACCACGGCATCGGCGGTCTTCTCCATCACCGCATAGTCGATCGAATCGGACGGAACGGCAGTGAAGGCCTCCTTGTCCAGGCGGGTGAAATCGGCATCGCGACGCGCCTGCTGCCAGGCCCGGCGGCTGCCGGCGAGCATGGCGGGCTGGAAGCGTTCCAGCTCCTGAAGGTAGCGCGAGGCCTTGAACAGGAACATGCCGCTGTTCCAGTAGTACTGGCCGCTGCTGACGTAGCGGGTGGCGGTGCCCAGGTCGGGCTTCTCGACGAAGCGCTCGACCGCGCGCAGGCCCTGGCCATCGGCGGCCTTGATATAGCCGTAGCCGGTTTCCGGGCCGGTCGGCACGATGCCGAAGGTCACCAGCTTTCCGGCTTCGGCGGCAGCGGCGGCAGCCTGGACGGCGCTGCGGAATGCAGTCTCGTTGTTGATCACATGATCGGAGGGCAGCACCAGCAGCAGCGCGTCGCCGCCGTCGCGGGTGGCTTCCAGCGCGGCCACCGCGATCGCCGGTGCCGTGTTGCGGCCGACCGGCTCAAGGATGATCGCGGCTGGCTCGGCGCCAACCTGCTGCAGCTGCTCCGCGGCTACGAAGCGATGCTCTTCGTTGGCGATCACCAGCGGTCCACGCGCGGCGATCGGCGCCACGCGCTTCCAGGTAGCCTGCAGCATCGTCAGTTCGCCCGCCAACGGCAGGAACTGCTTTGGGTACGCCTCGCGCGACAGCGGCCACAGGCGGGTACCGGATCCACCGGACAGGATGACGGGCTGGATGCTGCTCATGCGTTCCTCGGTTACTGCTGGATGAGGCGGGAGATGTCGTCGGTACGTGCCTGCATCAGTGTGGCATCGCCCCGGGCTTCAACATTCAGGCGCAGCAGCGGCTCGGTGTTGGAGCTGCGCAGGTTGAAGCGCCAGTCGCCGAAGTCGGCACTGATGCCATCGGTGTGGTCCAGCGTGGGCGACTGCGCTGCGAAGTGCTCCATCACGCGTGCGACGGCGGCCTTGGCATCGCTGACCTTGAAATTGATTTCGCCGCTGCACGGGTAGGCAGCCATGCGGTCTTCGACCCAGTCGGCCAGCGAGCGCCCGCTTTCGGAAACCAGCTGGGCGATCAGCAGCCACGGAATCATGCCCGAGTCGGCATAGGCGAACTCGCGGAAATAGTGGTGGGCGCTCATCTCGCCACCGTACACCGCGTCTTCGGCGCGCATCTTTTCCTTGATGAAAGCGTGGCCGCTCTTGCACTGCACCGGTACGCCGCCGGCCTGTTCGACCATGTCCACGGTGTTCCAGACCAGGCGCGGGTCGTGCACGACCTTGCCGCCGGGATTGCGCGCCAGGATTGCCTTGGCCAGCAGGCCGACCAGGTAGTAGCCCTCGATGAAGCGGCCGGTATGGTCGAAGAAGAAGCAACGGTCGAAGTCACCGTCCCAGGCAATGCCGAAATCGGCACCGTGTTCGCGCACGGCGTCGGCGGTGGCGGCGCGGTTCTCCGGCAGCAGCGGGTTGGGAATGCCGTTGGGGAAGCTGCCGTCCGGCTCGTGGCAGATGCGGATGAACTCGAACGGCAGGTGCGGCGACAGCAGGTCGACGATGGCCCCGGCACCGCCGTTGCCGGCGTTGACCACCAGTTTCAGCGGTCGCAGCTTGCCAGCGTCGACATAGCTCAGCAGGTGCTGGATGTACGCGCTCTTGTCGTGCTGCGCGCTCTGCGCGGCACGCGGCGGCTGTGCCGCGGACGTATCGGCGGCAACCGCATCGGAAATCGCGAACAGGCCAGTATCGGAGCTGATCGGTCGTGCGTTTTCCTTGACCAGCTTCATGCCGTTGTAGTCCATCGGATTATGGCTGGCGGTGACCATCACACCGCCGGCCGCGCCCAGGTGGTCGGTCTGGAAATAGACCTCTTCCGTGCCACACAGGCCGATGTCGATCACCTCGCGCCCGGTACCGCGCAGACCTGCGGCCAGTGCATCCTGCAGCGCGGGGCTGGTCAGGCGCACGTCATGGCCCAGCACCACCGGGCCCGGCGCAAGCTGCGCCGCCAGGGCAACGCCGATGCGGCGGGCCAAATCTTCGTTCAGTTCTTCCGGCACGCGGCCGCGGATGTCATAGGCCTTGAAGGCGGGCAGGGGCATTGATCGGGATCCTTGGGTGGCTCAGCACGCGATTGTAGTACCTGTCTTGTATGGGAAGCGTTTCCATGCCGCAACGCCACGTGACCGTCTGCCGTGCTGGCCTAGAATGGTGTGATTACATCAACGAAGTGAGGGCGTAGATGAGCAATCCGGCAACGACCGGCGGAAAGCGCGGCAAGCGCTTCGCCAGTGCGACGGAGGCCCTGCAGGGGGTGGTCGCCGATGGACAGACCCTGGCCGTGGGCGGCTTTGGCCTGTGTGGCATTCCCGAGGCGCTGATCGCTGCGCTGCGCGACAGTGGCGTCAAGGGCCTGACCGTGATCTCCAACAATGCCGGTGTCGATGGCTTCGGACTGGGCCAGCTGCTGGAAACCCGGCAGATCAAGAAAATGATTTCGTCCTACGTGGGCGAGAACAAGGAATTCGAACGGCAGTTTCTGGCTGGTGAGCTGGAGCTGGAGTTCAACCCGCAGGGCACACTGGCCGAGCGCCTGCGTGCCGGTGGTGCGGGTATTCCGGCATTCTTCACTGCCACCGGCTATGGCACGGTGGTTGCCGAGGGCAAGGAAACCCGCGAGTTCGACGGCAAGCACTACGTGATGGAGACGGCGCTGCGCGCCGATCTGGCACTGGTCAAGGCCTGGAAGGCCGACGAGGCCGGCAACCTGGTGTTCCGCAAGACCGCACGCAACTTCAACCCGGCCTGTGCGATGGCCGGCAAGGTCTGCATCGTGGAAGTGGAGGAGGTGGTGCCGGTCGGTGCCATCGACCCGGACCAGGTGCACCTGCCAGGCATCTATGTGCACCGCATCGTGCACAACGCGCATCCTGAGAAGCGAATCGAACAGCGCACCATCCGCGCGGAGGGCAACTGACATGGCGTGGACCCGTGACGAGATGGCGGCACGCGCCGCCCAGGAGCTGATCGATGGCGCCTACGTGAACCTGGGCATCGGCCTGCCGACGCTGGTTGCCAATCACATTCCCGAAGGCGTGGATGTGTGGCTGCAGTCGGAGAACGGCCTGCTCGGCATCGGCCCGTTCCCGACCGACGCTGAAGTCGACGCGGACCTGATCAATGCCGGCAAGCAGACGGTTACGGCGCGTGCCGGTGCCAG
Organism: Stenotrophomonas sp. LC732; assembly: GCF_052446685.1. Lineage (NCBI taxonomy): Bacteria > Pseudomonadati > Pseudomonadota > Gammaproteobacteria > Lysobacterales > Lysobacteraceae > Stenotrophomonas > Stenotrophomonas sp. LC732. The sequence goes on from NZ_CP199214.1 coordinate 331,164, forward strand.
TTACTTCGGCAGCCACGACAGCTTCGCGATGATCCGCGGTGGCCATGTGAACCTGGCCATCCTTGGCGCCATGCAGGTCACCGACAAGGGTGACCTGGCCAACTGGATGGTGCCCGGCAAGATGGTCAAGGGCATGGGCGGGGCAATGGACCTGGTCGCCGGCGTGCAGCGCGTTGTGGTGCTGATGGAGCACACTGCCAAGAACGGCGAGCACAAGATCCTGGCCGAATGCACGCTGCCGTTGACCGGCGTGGGCGTGGTCGACCGCATCATCACCGATCTGGCGGTGTTCGACGTGACTGACAAGGGCCTGTTGCTGGTGGAGGCCGCGCCGGGTGTCAGCGATGAAGAGCTGAAGGAAAAGACCGGCGTCGCGTTCCGGCGGGGCTGAGGCTGCAAGGGCGGCCAAGCGTGCCGCCCTGCTTCTTGAGGTGCCGCCATGCTGTTCCCCCACGACCTGCCCGATGCCGATGTCCTGCACCTGCCGGGATGGCTGGCTGCGGCCGAGGCCGACCAGCTCCTGTATTCGCTGCAGGCCGAAGTGCCCTGGGAAACCCATCGCATCCGCATGTTCGGCAACTGGGTCGACTCGCCGCGGCTGAGCTGCTGGATCGGCGACCCGCAGGCCCGCTATCGCTATTCCGGTGCCGAGTTCGTGCCGCGCCCCTGGCCGCCGGTGTTGCAGGCCATGCGCGGGCGCCTGGAAGCCGAAGGCCACGGCCGCTTCAACAGCGTGCTGCTGAACCGCTACCGCGGTGGCGGTGACTACATGGGCTGGCACAGCGATGACGAGCCGGAGCTGGGTCCGGCCCCGGTGATCGCGTCGCTGAGCCTGGGCGCGGCGCGCCGATTCCTGCTGCGACGCCGCGACGACCCGGCACGCAAGGCTGAATTCGTGCTGGGCCACGGCGACCTGCTGCTGATGGCCGGACAGACCCAGCGCTTCTACCAGCACGCGCTGCCGAAGATGGCGCGGGTGCACGGCGAGCGGATCAACCTGACCTTCCGTTGGATTTCGCCGCGTTGACGAAGAAGGGGTCAGATCCCTTTCTGGCCGGAAAGGGACCTGACCCCGTAACCACATGCCCGGCGAATGCTGCGATCAGCGCGCAACGGTCGGCTGGTCGGCCTGCCCGCTCTGCAGCGTCCAGCCCACCACGTCCTGCGCCAGCTGCTGCAGGCCACGCTCGAACGCGGCGGTCACCGCCGGTACGTCGGTGCTGCCGACCGGCTGCGCCTGGCGGAAGGTGCGGTCAGCGACCACACGCTGGTCGGCGACATGGATCAGCTTGGCGTTGACCTCGATCACCACGGTGGGCGTGGCCTGGCCCTGGTAATCCGATTCGAAGCGGCGCACATCGGTGGACAGCTTGTAGTCGGCGCGGATGCCGGCGGTGCTGCGGGCCACGCCGCGGATGCGGCCGGAATCCTCGAAGCCACGCAGCAGGGTGTCCTCGATCATGTCGGTGGCCGGCTGCGCCCAGCTGGCACCCTTGTAAATCTCAAGCTGCGACGGTGTCGGCCGCACATTGATGCGCGGGCTGTCGACCATGCGCGCGGCGCTGGGCTTGGCCAGTACCAGCTGCCAGCTGGCCTGCGGCCACGCCGGGTCCGCTTTGACCTGCACGGACGGCGAGTACAGCGTCACCGCGGTTTTCTCGCTGCTGCCGAGGATGGAGCAGCCCCCCAGCAGGGTGACCATCGAAGCGGCCAGCAGCAGGCGCGGAAGAGTGGTCGGGCTCATTTGGGTTCGAACTCCTTCGGTGCGTCGCGGCCCAGCAGGTAGCGCGCGGGGTTGTTCTCGAGGCGGTCGCTGACCCGGCGCAGGTCGCGGATCAGGCCGCGCAGTTCGGTCAGCGTCGGGCCCAGCTGGCCGAGGCCATCGTTGGCGAAGCTGTTGATCGCGGCGCGGTTCTCGCCAAGGATCGAATCGGCGTTGCCGGCGGCCGAGTCGAGCTTGGCCAGGGTCGCGTCGAGCTTGTCGATGATGCCGGGCAGCTGCTGCACCAGGTTCCTGTCCAGGCGCTCGATGGTGCCGTTGGTGGTCTTCAGCGTGGTGTCCAGGCTGCGGGCGGCATCGCGCGCGCTGAGCAGCAGCGCCTGCGTGCCCTGGTCACGGTCGGCCAGGCCGCCGCTGATCGTCTCCAGGTTGGCCAGCGTCGCGTTGATCGAGGCCACGTTGCGGTCGCTGAGGATCTGGTCCATGCGCTCGACGATGCGGTTGGCGACGTCGGTGATGTTCTGCAGCGCAGAGGGCGTGGTCGGGATGATCGGTGCCGGGTCCTTGTTGACCGTGGTCAGCGCCGGCGACTGCGGCGTGCCGCCGCTGAGCTGGATGATCGACGGGCCGGTCAGGCTGGTGATCGCCAGCTTGGCGCGGGTATCGGTCTTGACCGGCGTGTTGGAGTTCAGGCGGATGCGCGCGACTACCTGGCGCGGGTCGTCCGGCACCAGGTTCAGTTCGGTGATCGAGCCCACCGCGATGCCGTTGTACTGCACCGGGCTGCCCACCGACAGGCCGGTCACCGCTTCGCGGAACACCACGCGGTACTCCTGCCAGGTACGGTCGGAGGAGTATTTGGCGGCCCACAGGCCAAAGGCCAGCAGGGCCAAGCCGGTGATCAGGGTGAACGCGCCGATCAGCACGTAGTTGGCTTTGGTTTCCATGGCTCAGGCACTCTCGATCTGTTCGCCACGCGCGGCGCGCGCGCGGGGTCCGTGGAAGTATTCCTGGATCCACGGATGATCCAGTTTCTCGATGTCAGGCAAGGGTGCGTTGGCCACCACCCTGCGGTCGGCGATCACCGCGACCCGGTCGCAGATCGCGTACAGCGTGTCCAGGTCGTGGGTGATCAGGAACACGGTCAGCCCCAGCGCTTCCTGCAGGGTCTTGATCAGGCGGTCGAAGGCGGCCGCGCCGATCGGGTCGAGGCCGGCGGTGGGTTCGTCCAGGAACAGCAGTGGCGGATCCAGCGCCAGCGCACGGGCCAGGCCGGCGCGCTTGCGCATGCCGCCGGACAGCTGCGAGGGCAGCTTGTTGATCGCATCGGCGGGCAGGCCGGCCAGCTTCACTTTCAGCAGCGCCAGTTCGTAGTGCCAGCGCTCGGGCAGCTCGCGGTGGTGTTCCTTCAGCGGCACCTGCACGTTCTCGCCCACGGTCAGCGAGGAGAACAGGGCGCCGTCCTGGAACAACACGCCGGTGTTGCGCTCGATGTGCAGCCGGCTCTCTGCATCGTCGGCACGCGCGTCGCGGCCGAGTACTTCGATCTGCCCGGCATCGGGCACGCGCAGGCCGAGGATCGAGCGCATCAGCACCGATTTGCCGGTACCGGAGCCGCCGACCACGCCCAGGATTTCGCCGCGGCGCACATCCAGGTCCAGGTCTTCGTGCACGGTCTGGCTGCCGAAGCGGTTGACCAGGCCACGCACGCGGATGGCCAGTTCGTGGCCCTGGTCGTCGCGCATGTCGATGGAGTCGGGGAGGGCGGATGTGCTCATGTCACCAGTCCATGTGCATGAACCACAACGCCGCGAAGGCGTCGATGATGATCACCAGCGAGATCGTCTGCACCACGCTGGAGGTGGTGCGCTCGCCGACCGACTGCGCGGTACCCTCGACTTTCAGTCCTTCCAGGCAGCCGATCAGGCCGATCACCAGCGCGAACACGGGTGCCTTGGACAGGCCGACCAGCAGGTGCCGCACTTCCATCGTCTCGTGCATGCGCGCGATGTACATCTGCGGCGGGATGTCGAGGTCGAACGCGCCGACGGTGATGCCGCCGGCCAGGCCCGCGATCATCGCGATGAAGGTCAGCAAGGGCAGGGTGACCAGCAGCGCCAGCAGTCGCGGCAGCACCAGCAGGTCGACCGGGTCCAGGCCCAGCGTGCGCATTGCATCGATCTCCTCGCGTGCCTTCATCGCACCAATCTGCGCGGTGAACGCACTGGCGGTGCGGCCGGCCAGCACGATCGCGGTCAGCAGTACCGCGAACTCGCGCAGGAAGGCGATGTTGACCAGCTCGACCACGTAGATCTCGGCGCCGAAGTCGCGCAGGATGGTCGAGCCGAGGAATGCGATCACCGCACCCACCAGGTAGGACAGCAGCGCCACCAGCGGTACCGCATCCAGCCCCACCTGCTCCATCTGGTGCACGGTGGCGGTCAGCCGGAAGCGGCGGGGTTCCTTGACCAGCCGGGCCGCCTTGACCAGGTTCTCGCCGAGGAAACTGCACAGCGCCTTGATGTTGTGGCCAGTGGCGTGGACGCTGACACCCAGCCGTTCCAACGCGGCCAGCACGCCGAAATCGCGCTTGGGCTTGGGGCGGTCGTCGGCCACTTCCTCGATGGTGCACACCAGCGCCTGGTGGTCCGCGCGGAACTGCAGTGCGTCTTCGTGCAGATCGGCACGGTGGGCCACGCGCAGCACCTGCAGCACGCCGGCCGAATCCAGCTGCTCGATGCCGGTGGCATCGATGCCGGTCAGCTTGTCGGGAACGCCGTGCAGGACCTCGGCCGCGGCCAGCGCGGTCTTCAAGGTCCAGGTGCCGGACAGGTGGATCAGGCCCGGGTCATGGGCATCCTGTTCGAGCTGGGGGGCGAGGTTCGGGGTGACGTGGGCCATTCGGGTCGCAGCATAACCGTTCTGTGGGCTTCGCGTCGAACTCGGATGAATTTCTCCGGTGGGCCCCAGCGTAGGTAATACTACGGCGCATGTCCGCAGACGCTCACACGATCCCCACGCCCCAGGCCACCTACGCACAGCGCGTGGCCTTTGTTTCCGAGATCGCCGGACGCCTGCACAGCTATGGCACCACGGCCCAGCGCCTGGAAACGGCGGTGGTGGCACTGGCCCGCCAGCTCGATCTGGATTGTGAACCGTGGTCGAATCCCACCGGTATCATCCTCAGCTTCAGCGATCCGGCGCAGGCGATCGGCTCCAGCGACATCACCCGCGTGATCCGCCTGGCGCCCGGTGAGAACGACCTGCACAAGCTCAGCGTCGCCGACCATATCGCCGAAGAAGTGTCCAACGGGCGGATGAGCATCGCCCAGGGCCATACCGCGCTGCGCCAGCTGGACAAGGATCCGGGCCGGCGCGGCAAGCTGCGCACCATCCTGTCATTCACCCTCGGCGCGGCCGGCGTGGCCGGCATGTGGAAGCTGCCGTGGCTGGACATCGCCACCGCCGGTGTCATCGGCCTGATGATCGGCCTGCTCGGCATGGTCACCGACCGCCGCCCGGCCACCCGCGAAGCGGCCGAGGCGCTGGCGGCGCTGCTGGCCGGCATGGTCGCCACCCTGGTGGCGTCCTTCATTGGCGCGCTCAACCTCAATACGGTGATCATCGCCTCGCTGGTGGTGCTGCTGCCCGGCATGTCGCTGACCAATGCGGTCAATGAGCTGGCCAGCCAGCACTGGGTGTCGGGCACCGCGCGCTTTGCCGGCGCGCTGACCACCATCATGAAGCTCAGCGTCGGCGCGATGATCGCGGTGACCCTGGCCGACGTGCTCGGGCTGGATCCGGTGATCCGCGCCGCGCGGCCGCAGGGGCCGTGGGTGGAGTGGGGTTCGCTGCTGACCGCGGCCTTTGCGTTCGCGATGCTGTTCAAGGCCAACCGGCGCGATTACCCGTGGGTGATCGCCGCCTCGGTGGCCGGTTATGCGATCTCCAAGTTCGGCGGCCATGCCTGGGGGGCGCCGGCCGGCATCTTCCTGTCGGCGATGCTGCTGACCGCGGGCGGCAATCTGTTCGGTCGCCTGGTCGGGCGTCCGGGCGCGATCATCCGCCTGCCCGGCATCATCATGATGGTGCCCGGCAGCACCAGCCTGCGCGGCGTGCTGACCCTGGTCCAGCAACAGGATGTCGGCGCCGGCCAGAGCGTGTTCCTCACCGTGCTCAACGTGGTGATGGCGCTGGTCGCCGGCCTGCTGTTCGGCAACCTGCTGATGCCCGCTCGCAAGACCCTGTGATGATGTCGGTGGGTGTGGACCCCGGTCCACACACCGGAGAATGAAAAACGCCGGCGTCCGCCGGCGTTTTTCATTCCAACCTGATCCCGGCCTCAGGCCTTCTTGATCAGGAAATCTTCCGGCTTCTTGTTGCCCTTGGCGGTCAGTTCAGCCATCCAGCGCGGCTGCTTGCCACGGCCGGTCCAGGTTTCCTTCGGATTGGCCGGATTGCGGTACTTCGGTGCAACCTTGCCCAGCTTGCGGCCGGCGGTCTTCGACGGGGCCTTGGCGGCCGGGGCGGCCTTGCGGGCACGCGTGGCCGGGGCGCTGCCGAACAGTTCTTCGATGGTGTAACCCTCGGTCTTGGCCAGCTTGGTCAGCTGGGCCCGGACCTTGGTGATCGGCCGGCGCTTGGCGACGATGGTCTGCTGCTTCTTGGCGGTACGGATCAGGGCGCCCAGCTCGCGTGCTGACAGGCCGGTCAGGTCAATGCTCATTTACGGTTACTCCGGAAACTAATGTGTGGACGGGACAAGCCAGTCCATGGCGTCGGCGGACAGAATAGAGATGAATTAATCACAGCACAAATGCAGGCGGGTCATGGCGTGGCGGCATGCAGACGCCGTCGCGGTGATTTTGACCGGATTATGTCCGCTGCAATATCGGGGAAGGGCGCGGGCAAAAAAAAAGACCGGGGCAGGCCCCGGTCTTTTCCTGATCAGCCCTGCAGACGCTGCAGCAGGGAGGCCTTGTCCAGGTTCTCCGCGTCGCTGGCGCGGCGCGAGCGGTACTCGTAGGTGCCAGCGGCCAGGCCGCGTTCGCTGACCACCACGCGATGCGGAATACCGATCAGCTCCATGTCGGCGAACATCGCGCCCGGGCGCAGGCCGCGGTCGTCGAGTGCAGCGTCCAGGCCCGCGTCGCGCAGCTCCTGCAGCAGGTTGGCAGCGGCGTCGGCCACGGCCGCATCGCCCTTCGGGTTGATCACGCACACCACCACCTGCCACGGCGCCATCGCGTCCGGCCAGATGATGCCGGCATCGTCATGGTTCTGTTCGATCGCGGCAGCCACCACGCGCGAGATGCCGATGCCGTAGCACCCCATCGCCATCACCGCGGCCTTGCCGTTCTCGTCCAGCACGGTGGCATCCAGCGCTTCGGCGTACTTGCGGCCGAGCTGGAACACATGGCCGACTTCGATGCCACGTGCGATCTTCAGTTCACCGCCGTCCACGGCACGGTCGCCGGCCCGCACGTTGCGGATGTCGGCCACTTCCGGTTCCGGCAGGTCGCGGCCCCAGTTGACGCCGGCCAGGTGGAAACCGGCTTCGTTGGCGCCGACGACGAAGTCGGCCATCGCCGCCACTTCGCGATCGGCGACCACGCGGATGGCCTTGGCCGGGGCGACCGGGCCAAGGAAGCCCGGCACGCTGCCCAGGTGCTCGGCGATTTCCGCCTCGCTGGCGAAGCGCTGCTCGTCCAGGCCGGCGACCTTGGCCAGCTTGATCTCGTTGACCTCATGGTCGCCACGCACCAGCGCCAGCACGAACTGCTGTGCCTTGCCTTCGCCGGCGATCAGCGCCACCGACTTCACCGTGCGCTGCAGGTCGATGCCGAGCAGCGCCGCGACGTCCTCGCAGGTCTTCTGGGTGGGGGTATCCACCTTGCGCATCGTTTCGGTGGCGGCCGCACGCGGCGCCGGGTCGGCGGCAATCGCCGCTTCCATGTTGGCTGCGTAGTCCGAGCCGGTGGAGAACACCAGCGCGTCCTCGCCGGAATCGGCGATGACGTGGAATTCCTGCGACGCATCACCGCCGATGGCACCGGAGTCCGCCTGCACCATGCGGAAATCCAGGCCGAGGCGGGTGAAGATGCGGCTGTAGGCCGACTTCATGTTCTCGTATTCGCGCACCAGGCACTCATCGTGCAGGTGGAACGAATAGGCGTCCTTCATCAGGAACTCGCGCGAGCGCATCACGCCGAAGCGCGGGCGGATCTCGTCGCGGAACTTGGTCTGCACCTGGTAGAAGTTCACCGGCAGCTGCTTGTAGCTGGACAGCTCGCTGCGCGCGAAGTCGCAGGCGGCTTCTTCGGCGGTCGGGCTGTAGCAGAACACCTGGTCCTTGCGGTCCTTGATCTTCAGCAGCTGCGGGCCGAACTTCTGCCAGCGGCCGGTCTGCTCCCACAGTTCCTTCGGCTGGATGGTCGGGATCTGGAATTCCACGGCACCGGCCCGGTCCATTTCCTCGCGCACGATGCGCTCGACCTTGCGCAGCACGCGCAGGCCCAGCGGCGACCAGGTGTACAGGCCCGATGCCAGCTTGCGGATCATGCCCGCGCGCAGCATCAGCCGATGGCTGGTCAGCTCGGCGTCGCTGGGGGTTTCCTTGGTGGTGTGCAGGTGGAACTGGGAGAGGCGCATCGTCGGCTTCGGATAACGGCAGAGACCTCTATTCTGCCAGCCCGGCCGGGGGGAGGGGTATCGGCAGGGCTGCGCCCTGCACCTGCGGGTAGTGCCGGCCGCTGGCCGGCAACAGCAACAGCAAAAACGGGTTTCCTGGGAGATGGCGGGGTGGGTCCGGCGGCAGGGGACGCCGTAAACCCATCCCTGGGGGCTTGGTCGCGGCTTGCTCGTGTGCGCTGTCCTGCGCACACGGCAAGACCGGTGTTGAGCGTCCTGCCCAACCCGCCCGAGGCATGCCTCGGGCCCATGGCGCTCACACCCCTGCCGCCGGACCCACCCCGCCTTCGACAGTTTCCTGCGAGCTGTCGGAATGGCTCCTGGGGTCAGATCCGTTTTCCGCAGGAAAACGGATCTGACCCCGAATTCAATTCGAGATCTGACAGATTTCATCCACGCATGGCGTGGATCTACCACCGACACCGCCCCGCCCAACCCACAGATAGCCCAGAGCCGGCTGTTGCCCTTGCTGTTGCCTCTGCAGGTGCAGGGCGCAGCCCTGCCGATACCCTTAACCGGCCGGTGGGCAGTACGCCTTGATGGCGGCCTCCGCCAATCCCCTCTGCGCGGTGTGCTGCTCCGGCGTCAACGGGGTATCGGCCTTGCCATCACCATCGGTGTCCTGCATCACCTGGCCACCACCGTCCAGCAGGGCCAGGTTGGCCCGGGCCGTGCTGCACTGCCCGGGGACCGGCGCGGCCGGGGTCTCGGTGCTGGCTGCGGCCTGCGGGGTGCGGGCCTGCTCGCGGGTCTCGAACTTCTTGCCCGCCGGCGGGGTCTCCGAATACTGGGTTACGCCATGGGCGTCCTTCCATTTGTAGACGGGGCCGGCCACGGCGTTGGCACTGGCCAACAGCAGCAGGCATCCAAGGCAGGACAGGGCACGCATGGCAGACTCCACGGAATGGGCGCAGAACGCCGATTGCAGCATTGGCGCCGACCGCTGGCAAGTCGATTAAACTGGATTCCATGGACCCGATCACACCGCCGCCGCGCTCGCGCACGATTTACCTGCTGCCCAACCTGTTCACCACCGCCGGCCTGTTCGCCGGTTTCTACGCGATCATCGCCGCGGCCAACGGGGATTTCGTCAATGCCAGCATCGCCGTGTTCGTGGCGGCGGTGATGGATGGCCTGGACGGGCGCGTGGCGCGCCTGACCGGTACCAGCAGCGAATTCGGCGTGCAGTACGACTCGCTGGCCGACCTGGTCAGCTTCGGCATGGCCCCGGCGCTGGTGATGTACCATTGGTCGCTGTCGTGGCTGAAGTTCGACGATCCGCTGCTCGGCCGCGTCGGCTGGGCCGTGGCCTTCCTGTATGCGGCCTGCGCGGCGCTGCGCCTGGCCCGCTTCAATACCCAGGTGGCGGTGGTCGACAAGCGCTGGTTCGTCGGCCTGGCCAGCCCGGCCGCAGCGGGCCTGATGATGTCCTTCGTCTGGGCGTTCGCCGATGGCAACCTGGGCTGGGACGGCAACCAGCTGCGGTACGTGGCGCTGGCGGTGACGATCATCGCTGCGCTGCTGATGGTCAGCCGCATCCGCTTCTGGAGCTTCAAGGGTGGCGCTGCCAAGGGCACCCGTTCGGACCGCGTGCCGTTCCTGGTGCTGGCACTGGTGCCGGTGGCGATCGCCATTGCGGTCATCGACCTGCCGCGCGTGCTGTTCGCGGTCGGCATCCTGTACGCCCTGTCCGGCCCGGTGATGTGGGCCCTGCAGCGCCTGCGCAAGAAGCCCGAGGCCGCGTGAGCGAGGACCTGCCCGTGCTGTGGTCACCGGCCCAGCAGGCCTGGCTGCAGGCCATGGGCTACACCGTCTATCACGATGGCCAGCTGGCTGCCGAGCTGGATGCCGCGCTGCAGTTGAGCGTGGCCGAAGCCGAGGCCAGCGTCGCCCCGCCGGAACCGGTGCGGGCCCCCGTGCCGTCGCGCGAACAGCATGCCGGGGTGGCGCCCGCAGCCCGCCCGGAACGCCCGGCACCGCCGCGCCGCGAAACGCCGGTCAGTGCCCCGGATACCGTGCCGGCGGCTGAGCGCCCGATGCCCAGCGGCAACGCGCGCCAGCCGGTGGTCCGCCTGCCGGATCGCCTGCAGATCGCGCTGCTGCGTGCGTCCGGCTGCAACCCGAACGACCCGGCTACGCAGCGGTTGATGGACAGCTGGCCGCTGGATCAGCTGCGCCACGACCCGGCCGCCAAGCGTGCGCTGTGGCCGCAGCTGCGTGCCCTGCGCAAGCGGGGCACGCCATGAGCGCGGTCACCCGGCCCGGCCCGGTCAGCCTGCGTGCGCTGCGCGAGAGCGACCTCAATGCGGTGATGGCGATCGAACTGCGCGGCTATCCTTTTCCCTGGACCCGCGGCATCTTCATCGACTGCCTGCGTGCCGGCTATCCCGGCCTGGCGATGGAGCGCGATGGCCTGCTGGTCGGCTATGGCGTGCTCAGCATCGCCGCCGATGAAGCGCACGTGCTGAACATCTGCATCGATCCGCTGGCACAGTCGCGCGGGCTGGGCCGCCAGCTGCTGCGCGCGCTGGTGCAGCTGGCCGCCGACCGTGGCGCACAGCGCGTCTTCCTGGAAGTGCGTCCGTCCAATACGCCGGCGCTGGCGCTGTATCACAGCGAAGGATTCAACGAGATCGGCCGCCGCCCGCGCTACTACCCGGCTGCACAGGGCCGCGAGGATGCGGTCGTGATGGCGATCGAGCTGGTCGACGGCGATCTGCAGGAAATGCCGCCGCTGTAACGCAGACGGGTTGCCGGCCAGCGGCCGGCACTACCGATGCGTCGCTCACGCCAGCCGCAACGCCAGCACGCCGCCCACGATGAGCGACGCTGCCAGCCAGCGCGTGCGCGGCACCCGCTCGCGCAGCAGGAACACCGAGATCAGCAGCGCGAACAGGATCGAGGATTCGCGCAGCGCCGAGATCATTGCCACCGGCGCCTGGGTCATGGCCCACAACGCCATCGCATAGGAGGCGGTGGTGCCGACGCCACCGGCCAGTCCCAGCGGCCAATGCTGCCGCGCATAGTCCAGTACCGCGCCGCCGCGCGTATACAACGCCCACAGCGGCAGCGGGATGCCCGACAGCAGGAACAACCACAACGTGTAGCTGAGCGCGCTGCCGGACTGGCGCGCACCCTGCGCATCGACCAGCGTGTAGGTGGCGATCATCGCTGCGGTCAGCAGCGGCAGGCGCAGTTGGCCGCCACGCGCATCCAGTGCCATGCACAGGATGCCGGTGCTCACCAGCACCACGCCCAGCCACGCTGCGGCGGGCAATGGCTCACCGAGCAGGGTGCCGGCCAGTGCGACCAGGATCGGCGCGCTGCCACGCATCAGCGGGTAGGCCAGGCTCATGTCGACCTGCTGGTAACAACGCGCGACCAGCCCGTAGTAGGTCACCTGCAGCAGCACCGACGCAGCCAGCCAGGGCCAGCTGTGCGCGGCCGGGAAGGGCAGGAAGGGCAGGGCGGCGGCCGACAGCAACGCGGCACTGCCGGTCACCAGCACGGTACCGAGGAACTTGTCCGGGCCGCGCTTGACGATCGCATTCCAGCTGGCATGCAGCGCCGCGGCAGCGAGGACGAGCAGGAAGATGGAAAGCGGCATCCGCCGATGATGCCATGCGGGGCAAATGGAAACGCCGGGCATCGCCCGGCGTTTCCGATTCCGCTTCGGTGGGTGCCAACCTCTCCCGCCGTGGCAGGTGCCAACCTCCCCTGCCGTGGCAGGGGCCAACCTTGGTTGGCACGCACCAGAGCGCGGCGTTACAGCTTCGCGCGCTGCTCGCGCAGGCCGGCCAGCTGGGTGTTCCAGTCGACCAGGCGCACGCGCTCCTGATCGACCACCGCCGGTGGCACCTTGTCGGTGAACCTGGCCAGCTTGGTTTCGCTCTTTTCCTGCTCGCCTTCCACGCGCTTGATCTCCTTGTCCAGGCGCGCGCGCTCGGCATCGAGATCGACCAGGCCTTCCAGCGGCACCAGCAGCTTCAGCTCGCCCACGATCGCGGCGGCCGCCGGCGGTGCGCTTTCGCCCTCGGCCAGCCACTGGATGCTGTCCAGCTTCAGCAGGAACGACAGCGAGGCGCTGAAGCGTTCGATGCGCACGCGGTCCTGCTCCAGGCCGGCCTGCAGGCGCAGCGGCACCTGCCTGGACGGCGCGACGTTCAATTCGCTGCGCACGCGACGCACCGCACTGATCACCGCCTTCAGCCATTCCACGTCGGCCTCGGCCTGGGCGAAATCACCGGCGAATTCGGCGGCGGTCGGGTACGGGCGCAGCGACAGCGTGGTTTCGGCCAGGCCCAGGCGCGGGGCCAGCTGCTGCCACAGCTGTTCGGTGATGAACGGGGTGAGCGGGTGCAGCAGGCGCAGCAGCGCTTCCAGCACGTACAGCAGGGTGTGGCGGGTGCTTTCGGCATCAGCCGCGTCGGCACCGTTCAGTGCCGGCTTGCTCAGCTCCAGGAACCAGTCGCAGAACGCGTTCCAGGCGAACTCGTACAGGCACTGCGCCAGCAGGTCGAAGCGGTACGCGGCGAAATGGCCCTGCGCTTCGGCGGTGGTGGCGGCCAGGCGCGAAAGGATCCAGCGCTCGGCATCGGTGCGCGGGGTCGGCACGCCGGTGAACGCCGCACCTTCGGTGTTCATCAGCGCGAAGCGGCTGGCGTTCCACAGCTTGTTGCAGAAGTTCTTGTAGCCCTCGGCGCGGTTCATGTCGAACTTGATGTCGCGGCCGTGGGTGGCCAGCGCGGCGATGGTGAAGCGCAGCGCATCGGCACCGTGGGCAGCAATGCCGTCCGGGAATTCCTTGCGGGTGGCCTTCTCGATCTTCTCCACCATCTTCGGCTGCATCAGGCCGCCGGTGCGCTTGGCGACCAGGTCGTCGATGGTGATGCCGTCGATGATGTCCAGCGGGTCGAGCACGTTGCCCTTGCTCTTGGACATCTTCTGGCCCTGGCCGTCGCGGATCAGGCCGGTGAAGTACACGTCCTTGAACGGGATCTTCCCGACCAGGTTGTCGGTGGCCATGATCATGCGCGCCACCCAGAAGAAGATGATGTCGAAGCCGGTGATCAGCACCGACGACGGCAGGTAACGGTCGAAGCCGCGCTCGGCCATGGCCTGTTCGTTCGGCCAGCCCAGGGTGGAGAACGGCCACAGCTGCGAGGAGAACCAGGTCTCCAGCACGTCGCTTTCCTGGTTCAGCACCACCTCGCTGCCCAGGTTGTGCTTGGCCCGCACTTCCTCTTCGCTGCGACCGACGTAGCAGCTGCCGGTGGCGGCATCGAACCACGCCGGGATGCGGTGGCCCCACCACAGCTGGCGGCTGATGCACCAGTCCTGGATGTTGTTCATCCAGTGGCGGTAGGTGTTGATCCAGTTCGGCGGCACGAAGGCAATGCTTCCGTCCTCGACCAGTTCCAGGCCACGCTTGGCCAGGTCGTCCATCTTCACGAACCACTGGTCGGTCAGGTACGGCTCGATCACCTGGCCGGTTCGGTCGCCACGCGGCACCTGCAGCTTGTGCGCCTTGGTCTCGACCAGGATGCCCAGATCTTCCAGCTCGGCCAGCACGGCCTTGCGTGCTTCATAGCGGTCCAGGCCCCGGAAGCGTTCCGGCGCGTTCTCGTTCAGCGCCGCCACCGGGGTGAACAGGTTGATCATCGGCAGGCTGTGGCGCACGCCCACTTCATAGTCGTTGAAGTCGTGCGCCGGGGTGACCTTGACCACGCCGGTGCCGAACGCGCGGTCCACGTAGTCGTCGGCGATCACCGGCACGCGCCGGCCGGTCAACGGCAGCACCACGTTCCTGCCGATCAGGTGCGCGTAACGCTCGTCTTCCGGGTGCACCATCACCGCGGTATCGCCCAGCAGGGTTTCCGGGCGGGTGGTGGCAACGACCAGGTAGTCGCGGGTTTCGCGCAGGGTTTCCACGCCGTCGGCATCGCGCTCGACGTGTTCGTAGCTCAGGCCGTCATCCAGCGTGTAGGCGATCGACCACAGGAAGCCGTCCTCCTCGGCGCTCTCCACTTCCAGGTCGGAAATGGCGGTCTTCAGCACCGGGTCCCAGTTGACCAGGCGCTGGCCGCGGTAGATCAGGCCCTGCTCGTACCAGCGCACGAAGGCCTCGTTGACCGCCGCCGATGGCTGCGGGTCCATGGTGAAAGTGCTGCGCGACCAGTCGGCGGAGGTGCCGAGGCGGCGCATCTGGCGTTCGATGGTGTCGCCGGACTGCTGCTTCCACTCCCAGACCTTGCCGATGAAGCCTTCGCGGCCCAGCGAATCGCGGGTCTCGCCCTTGCCTTCCAGCGCCAGGTTGCGGCTGACCACCATTTCGGTGGCGATGCCGGCATGGTCGGTACCGACCTGCCACAGCGTGTCGTAGCCGCGCATGCGGTGGTAGCGCACCAGCGCATCCATCAGGGTCTGCTGGAAGGCATGGCCCATGTGCAGGGTGCCGGTCACGTTCGGCGGTGGCAGCAGGATGGTGTACGGCTCGCCCGTGCCGGACGGCTTGAAGTGGCCGGCCTTCTCCCAGGCCTCGTAGAGGTCGGTCTCGAAGGACGTCGGGTCGTAGCTGGAGGCGAGTTGGGTCATGCGGGGGAACCGGTAATCAAGGCGGAAGGGAGATCAGCGCGACCCGAGGGCGCGGCGGATCTTCTGGTCGGTGTGGTACTGGCTGACCGCGTAGGCGGCCCAGATGGCGGCGGGCAGCCAGCCGATCAGGGTGATCTGCAGGATCAGGCAGACGATCCCGGCCAGCGGCCGGCCGATGGTGAAGAAGGACAGCCAGGGAAGAATCAGGGCGATCAGCAGGCGCATCAAGGGGTCCTCGCCGGGCTCACATGTCGTGCTTGTTGAGGTCGTAACCGGCGGCCTTGTACTGGCGCCAGCGCTCGCGCAGCGGTTCGCGCGCTTCCGGATCGGCCGGGACCACTTCCAGCACACGCTCGCACTGGCCCAGCCAGGGCTCATCGCGCAGGTTGATCACCAGCGGGCGTGCCGGCGCGTCGGTGCCGGGTACGGCGATCAGCACCAGGGCCTCTTCCTCGTCCATGTCTTCGCCGGCAATCTGGTGCGGGATGTAGGCATCGTTGTCGAACGCCCACAGCAGCTCGTCCAGTTCCTCGGCCTGGGCCTGGTCACGGGCCAGCACCAGGGTGAACAGCCCGGCGTCGTTGGCCTTGCGCGCCAGTTCGCAGACCAGGCGCAACGGCTCGGTCAGGAAGCGGGGCTTGGCGATCAGGTAGAAGTCGGCGCGGGGCATGGCAGGGTCCGGGTCAGGCAAGGGCCCGGCAGTGCCGGGCGAGGCCCCGGCCGGCGTCTGCCGGCCAGGGTCGGGTACGGCATCAGGCGCGGGCGACCTGGTCCAGCAGCCACTGGCTCAGCAGGCCGACCGGGCGGCCGGTGGCCATGCCACGCTTGCCTTCATCGCTGGCGACGCCGGCGATGTCCAGGTGGGCCCAGCGCTGGCCTTCGGTGAAGCGCGACAGGAAGCAGCCGGCGGTGATCGCGCCGGCCCAGCGGCCGCCGATGTTGTAGACGTCGGCGAAGGTCGAATCCAGCATCGGCTGGTACTCGTCCCACAGCGGCAGGCGCCAGGCGCGGTCGAACACGTGCTCGCCGGCGGCCAGCAGCTCGTTGGCCAGGTCGTCGTGCTTGCTCATCAGGCCGGCGGTCTGGTGGCCCAGGGCGACCATGCAGGCACCGGTCAGGGTGGCGACGTCGACCAGCGCGGCCGGCTCGAAGCGCTGTGCGTAGGTCAGCGCGTCGCACAGGATCAGGCGGCCTTCGGCGTCGGTGTTGCCGACTTCGATGGTCTTGCCCGACATCGAGGTGATCACGTCGGAAGGACGGTAGGCGTTGCCGTCGATGGCGTTTTCCACCGCCGGCACCACCACCACCAGGTTCAGCGGCAGCTTGGCCTTGACCGCCGCGACGAAGGTGCCGATGACGTTGGCGCCGCCGCACATGTCGTACTTCATCTCTTCGATGCCGCCCTGGGTCTTCAGGTTGACGCCACCGGTATCGAAGGTGATGCCCTTGCCGACCAGCACGTAGGGCTTGGCGTCGCCGCCATTGTTCCACTTCAGCACGACCAGGCGCGGGCGGTTGGCCGAACCGCGGGCCACGGCCAGCAGCGAGCCCATGCCCAGCGCTTCCATCTGGTGCTCGTCGAGGATCTCGGCTTCGGCACCCTCGTGCTCGCCGGCGAACTTCACGCCCACGTCGGCCAGATAGGCCGGGGTGCAATAGTTCGGCGGCAGGTTGCCCAGCTCGCGGGCGAACTCGACACCGGCGGCGATGGCCTGGCCCTGGGCCAGGGCCTGGGCGTCGTCACCGGCCACGGCCAGCTGGGCCAGGCCGGCATCGTCGGCCTTCTTCTTGCCCAGGGTGGCGGTGTAGCGGTAGGCGGCGTGATCGGCGGCGATCACTGCCTGGCGGATCGCCCAGGCCGCGTCGCGGTCCTTGATGGCCACTTCGGACAGGGTGAACAGCGCGCTGCGGGCGGCGCCGGCCTTCAGCGCGCGCACCGCGTCGCCCACGGCCTTCAGGTACTGCGGCACGCCGAAGCGGGCGGCGTCGCCGAGGCCGACCACCAGCACGCGCGGCGCGGTCACGCCCGGCAGGTCGTGCAGCAGGGTGGTCGCGCCGGTCTTGCCGGACAGGTCGCCACGCTGGGCCAGGGCGGCCAGGCGGCCACCGCTGGCGGCGTCCAGGGCCTGCGCGGCCGGGGTCAGGGTATGGTCGGCATACGCGCCGACCACCAGGCAATCAACGGTGGCGGCGGCCGGAGCAACGTGGTTCAGGGTGAATTCGAGGGCCATTGAGCAGATTCCATTGGCGAGTCCGTACAATCGCAGGCCGTTTACGCCCAGACAGTAGACTGGGCGGCACCGCGAACGAACCCCAGAGTTTAAACCACCGCCCCATGCTGAAGCTCGACCGATACCTGCTGGGCGATTTCGTCCAGAGTTTCCTGGCTACCCTGATCGTCCTGCTGGTGGTCAGCGTGGGCGGCGTGCTGGTGGACATCCTCGGCAACATCGCCGACGGACGCCTGCCGGCCAAGCTGCTGTTCTCCCAGCTGGGCCTGCAGTTCATCGCCTACCTGCCGCTGATCCTGCCGCTGGCGCTGATGCTGGGCCTGCTGCTGGCCGTGGCCCGGCTCTACCGCGACTCGGAGATGGCGGTCATCACCGCCATTGGCGTGGGGCCCAAGCGGCTGCTGCGGCCACTGCTGATGCTGGTGGTGCCGGTGGTGCTGCTGGTCGGCGCCTGCTCGCTGTGGCTGGGCCCGTGGGCCGGCCGGATGGCCGAGCAGATGATCATCGAGGCCAACCGCAGCGTGCTGATGGCCGGCCTGGAGCCGGGCCGCTTCACCCCGCTGCCCAATGGCGGCGTGGTGTACCTGTCCTCGATCTCACCCGATGGCACCCAGCTGGGCAAGGTGTTCCTGCAGCGCCAGAAGGATGACCGCCTGGAAGTGGTGTCCGCCAATGGTGGCCGCATGTTCTTCGAGGGCACCCGCCAGCGCTTCCTGGAGCTGGATGATGGCCACCAGGTGGAAGGCCCGGTGGCCGGCGCGCTGGATTACCGGCTGGCGACCTTTGCCCGCAACGACGTGGCCCTGCCCGACGGTGCACAGACCCGCACCGAGGACGACCCGGAACTGATGCCGACCCTGCAGCTGATCGGCGATGAGCGCCCCCAGGCGCAGGCGCAGCTGCACCGCCGCCTGGCACCGCCGCTGATCGCGCTGGCCTTCGCCCTGCTGACCGTGCCGCTGGGCCGCAGCTCGCCGCGCCAGCAGCGCTACGGCCGCATGATGCTGGCCCTGATGGCCTACATGGTGGGCACCAACCTGATGTTCATCGGCAGTGGCTGGATCGCCAACGGCAAGATTCCGGCCGCGCTCGGCCTGTGGTGGTTGACCGTGCCGCTGCTGGCGCTGGCGATCTGGATGTATGCACGTGATGGCCGCCTGGGCCGCTCGAAGGGAGCCCGCGCATGAGGCTGCGCCCGATGCGTTTCGATCTGTACCTGGGCCAGTCGGTGTTCACCACGGTGCTGCTGACCTGGGCGGTGCTGGTCGGCCTGGACGTGGTGATGGCGTTCTCCGGCGAGTTCAAGGACATCGGCAAGAACGGCTACACCCTGGGCCATGCCGCCGCCTGGGTGCTGTACACGGTGCCGCGCCGCGCCTACACGATGTTCCCGACCGCCGCGGTGATCGGCGCGCTGATGGGTCTGGGCCAGCTGGCCGCGACCTCGGAGCTGACCGCCCTGCGTGCGCTGGGCCTGTCGCGCAAGCGCCTGAGCGTGTCGGTGGCGATCGCGCTGTCGCTGCTGACCGCAGTGATGGTGCTCAGCGCCGAGACGCTGGGCCCGTGGGGACAGGACCGTGCCGATGCATTGAAGGCCAGTGCCAAGTGGGGGCGGGACATCTCCACCACCCGCTACTCCGGCCTATGGGCACGCGAAGGCGACACCTTCCTCAACGCCCAGAGCGGCGAGGAACAGCTGGTGGGCGACAAGGGCACGCGGCTGATCCTGCGTGACGTGCGGCTGTACCGGATCGCCGAAGACGGCAATATCGCCTCGTTGACCCATGCCGCCACCGCCGAGCACGACAAGGACGGTTGGGTGCTGACCGGGGTGCGTCGCGACACCTTCGGCGAGCGCTCGGCCACCCGCCAGGAAGTGGCGCGTGAGCCGTGGAACTCGAAGCTGGATCCGGCGGCGCTGGCCACCGGCATCGCCAAGCCGCGAAACCTCAGCGTGGCCGAGCTGAGCACCAGCATTGCCTACCGCCAGCGCAACGGGCTGGATGCGCGTGATTTCGAGGATGTGTACTGGAGCCGCTGGTTCTACCCGGTGAACGTGCTGGCGCTGTGCCTGGCCGCGGTGCCGTTCGCGTTCGGGTCGCTGCGTAGCGGCGGCATGGGCAAGCGCCTGTTCCTGGGCATCCTGTTTGCACTGGGCTTCTGGCTGCTGCAGCTGTTCTTCGGCCGCATGGCCGGTGCGCTGAAGTTCGATTACCGCATTGCCTATGCGCTGCCGCCGATCGTCATGCTGGCCGTGTCCGGACTGTTGTTCCGGCGCAAGTCGGGCTGATTCTGGTAGCGCGGGGCCATGCCCGGCGCTACCGGGGCAATCCACCGCTTCGGCATCCGTGCCACGACCACCAGCATCCCGGCCCAGCGTGCTGGATTCTGTAGAGCCGAGCCCATGCTCGGCTGCTTTTTGCGCACCGCCTGCCAGCCGAGCATGGGCTCGGCTCTACAGATCGTGCATCACCGCTTGGGCATGCGCACCAGGCGGGTGCCGCTGGCGCGGTCGTGCCAGGTCAGGCGTTGGCGGTCGACCCAGGCCCACCAGAATCCCAGGCCGCCCAGCAGCAGCGACAGCGTCCCCACCGCGAAGCGCAGCCACAGCTGGCCGCGCCGCAACGGCGTGCCATCGCGCGACTGCAGTTTCAGCCGCCACGGCCGCATGCCCAGCGTCTGCCCGCCGCGGCGCCAGCTGGCCGTGGCATACCACCCCGTGATCGCCCAGCACACCGCCCACAGCAGCCACTGCCAAGCGCTGAACGGTGCGATGTTCTCGCGCTGCGCGTGGCCGCTGAAGGTGTAGGCGAGGGTGAACAGCGTGCCGGCCAGCATCCACAGCGCCAGCACCGGCAGCGCGTCGTAGACCATCGCCAGCATGCGCCAGGACAGCAGCGCGCGCGGACGGGGCGTTTCGGTAGCGGCCGCAGGGGCCGTGTCGGTGGCAGGGCGGGACATGCGCCGAGCATACGCAAAGCTGGCCGTGCCCGCAGTGGCCCTCGTATCCTGCACGCATGGCCCTTGTTTCCACCCCCGCCGAACGCCGCCAGCTGGTCCAGCAACTGCCCGAGCTTCGCGCCGACGACAGCGTGCGCATCCAGCGCTTCCTCGATGCGATCTGGGCCGAGAACGGCCTGGCCCGCGCCACCCTCGACAGCTACCGGCGTGACCTGGAAGGGCTGGCGCGCTGGATGGATGGGCGCGACGGCGGCCTGGCCGGCATCGAACGGCCCGGGCTGTTCGACTACCTGGCCTGGCGCACCCGGCATGGCTGGTCGCCGCGCAGCAATGCGCGACTGCTGTCGGCGCTGCGGGCGTTCTTCGCCGATGGCGTGCGCCGTGGCGAACGCAGCGAAGACCCCAGTGCGCTGCTCGACCCGCCGAAGCTGCCACGGCTGTTGCCCAAGGCGCTGGCCGAAAGCCAGATCGATGCGCTGCTGGCGGCACCGGACATCGACAGCCCGCTGGGCCTGCGCGACCGCGCCATGCTGGAACTGATGTATGCCGCCGGCCTGCGCGTGAGCGAGCTGGTGCTGCTGCCGGCCACGGCGGTCAACCTGCGCCAGGGCGTGTTGCGGGTCACCGGCAAGGGCAGCAAGGAGCGGCTGGTGCCGCTGGGCGAGGAATCGCAGCACTGGCTGGAGCGTTACCTGCAGCAGTCGCGCCCGCTGCTGGTCGGCAAGGGCAAGGTGCATGCCCTGGCGGATGGTCAGACCCCGTTGTTCATCGAGCCGACGCTGCATGCGCTGACCCGGCAGGCGTTCTGGCACCTGGTCAAGCGCCATGCGCAGGTGGCCGGCATCGACCCGGCGCGGATCAGCCCGCATGGCCTGCGCCACAGCTTCGCCACCCATCTGCTCAACCGCGGTGCCGACCTGCGCGCGCTGCAGATGCTGCTCGGCCACAGTTCCTTGTCGACCACCCAGATCTACACCCTGGTAGCGCGCGAGCATCTGCAGAAGCTGCATGCCCGCCACCATCCGCGCGGCTGAGGGCCGGGCTGAATCGCTGCCCGGGGCCGTGCCGGGCGTCGCGGCCCGGTACCGGCGGCTGTGTCAGAATCCGGAGTCTTCTTCTGTTGCGGATCGCTCCATGCTCCGATTTGCCATCGCCGCCGTGTTCGGTGCGCTCAGCCTGACCGCCTGCGCCCAGCCGGCTCCGCCGGCCGCCAAGGCGCCTGCTGCCGCTGCGGCAAAGGCCAGCCCGGCCGCCAACGCGCCGGCTGACCAGGCGGTACGTGCCGCGTTGACCGCGCTCAATCCGGGTTTCCAGGTCGATTACATCGGTGCCGCGCCGTTCCCCGGCTTCCGCGAGGTCGTCGTTTCCGGCCAGCTGCTGTACGTGTCCGATGACGGCCGCTACCTGTTCCAGTCGCAGCCTTACGACACCCGCGCCAAGGGCCCGGCCAACAGCGAGGGCCTGCTTGGTTACCGCCGCGGCCTGCTGGCCAAGGCCAACCACGGCGATCGCATCGTGTTTGCCGCGCCGAACGCCAAGTACACCATCAGCGTGTTCACCGACATCGAGTGTGGTTACTGCCGCAAGCTGCACCAGGACATCGCCGAACTCAACCGCAACGGCATCACCGTCGAGTACCTGGCGTTTCCGCGCATGGGCCTGGGCAGCAAGGACTACACCGACATGATCTCGGTCTGGTGTGCAGCGGATCGTCGCCTGGCCCTGACCAACGCCAAGCGCGGTGGCAGCGTGCCGGCCAGGAACTGCACCAACCCGGTGGCGATGCAGTACGCGCTGGGCCAGCAGCTGGGCGTGAATGGAACGCCGGCGATCTTCGCGCCGGATGGCACCCAGCTGGGCGGCTACCTGCCGCCGGCGCAGCTGCGTGCCGCGCTGGAGAAGCTGTCGGCCAAGCGCTGATCGTCGCTGGTCTTTTTCTGTAGAGCCGAGCCCATGCTCGGCTGCGGAAACAGCAGCCGAGCATGGGCTCGGCTCTACAGGCAGGAAGCCGGGGATGCGTGTCGCATCCCCGGCCTTTTGCTTACTTCAGGCCATCACTGACCGCCTTGGTCAGCGTGCCCTGCGCATCGTCACCGCTGAACTCCCAGACGAACGCGCCGCCCAGGCCCTGGGTCTTCACGTAACCCATCTTGCGGGTGATGTTGGCCGGGGTGTCGAAGCTCCACAGCGTGCTGCCGTTGTAGATCCAGGTGGCACCGGCGGTGTTGTCGGTGTAGCCCGGCCACGCCAGGTTCTTCAGCACCTTCCAGTCCTCGATGCCGGCTTCATACGTACCCGGGGCGGCGCCGGTAGCGGTCTGGTACAGGCCGTTGTTGGCGTTGGCCACACCCGTCCAGCCACGCCCGTAGTAGCCAATGCCCAGGTTGAGCTTGGCGGCGGGCACGCCACGGCTGATGAAGGCCTCGATGGCGTCGTTGCTGTTGTACAGCTTCTGGTCGCCGGTGGACGGATCATTCGGCGAATCGAACAGCGCCGACTGGTGATTGGTCTTCGCATCCCACGCGCCGTGGAAGTCGTAGGTCATCACGTTGATGTAGTCCAGGTACGGGTGGTATGCGGCCGGATCGGTGACACGGATCTTGTCGATGCCGGCACCCACCGCCACCGTCAGCAACAGGCCCGGCCGCACCGCATCGAGCTGGCGGCGGAACTCGGCCATCAGCGCGGTGAAGTTGGCGTTGTCTTCCGGCTTGCCGCATTCGATGCCACAGGCCACCGGGTATTCCCAGTCGATGTCGATGCCGTCGAACACGCCCAGCGCGGCACCGGCACCGCCGGCACCGTCGGTCACCGGCAGGTTGCCCTTGATGTAGGCGTCGATGCACGAGGCGACGAAGGCCTGGCGGTTTTCCGGGCGCGCTGCGCTGGAGAAGCCGCGCGACCAGGTCCAGCCACCCAGCGAGATCAGCACCTTCATGCCCGGGTATTTGGCCTTGAGCTGCTTGAGCTGGTTCCAGTTGCCGCGCAGCGGCTGGTCCCAGGTATCGGCACTGCCGCTGACGCTCTCGGCGGCACTGAAGGCCTTGGTGTAGTCGGCGAAGGCATCGCCACCGGCACCGCTGTTCGGATCCGACGGCTGGGTGATGCCGACTTCGCATCGGTTGTTGCGCACGTTGCCGAACGCGTAGTTGATGTGGGTCAGGCGTGCGGCCGAGCCGCTGCTGTCGATGTTCTTGACCCGGTAGTTGCGGCCGTAGATGCCCCACTGGGTGAAGTAACCGATGACCCGCTTGCCGGTAGTGCCGCCGTCACCGGCCAGCGTGGTGGCGCTGATTTCGGTGCCCTGCGCCGACGCGTTGCCGGCGTTGTCGCGCGCCCGCACGCGGTAACGGTAGGTGGTCGATGCGGTCAGCCCGCCATCCACATAGCTGGCGCTGGACGGCGAACCGACCAGGCTGCCGTTGCGGTACACGTCATAGCCAGCCAGGCCACTGCCACCGGTGTTGTCGGTGGACGGGCTCCAGCTGAGCGCGATGCTGTTGGCGGTACGGGTGCCGACCGCCAGCCCGCCCGGCACGCTCGGTGCGGTGGTGTCGCCACCGGCGGCGTTGACGGTGATGGTGATGGTCGGGGTGCTGGTGGTGGCGTTGTTGTTGTCGGTCGCGACCGCACGCAGGGTGTGGCTGCCGGCGCTGGCATTGGCCCAGCTGGCCGCATACGGCGCACCGGTGGCCACGCCCAGCGAGCTGCCGTCGCGGAAGAACTCGACCTTGGCGACGCTGCCGTCCGGGTCACTGGCGGTAGCGGTCACGTTGACCGTGCTGCCGGCGCTGAAGGTGGCGCCGTTGGCCGGCGAGGTCAGGCTGACCACCGGCGGCTGGTTGCTGCCGCTGCCATCGCAGGCACCAAGGTTGGTGTAGTAGGGCGCACCGGCCGGATGGTCCGGCGGCGCGTTCCAGATGTCCTGGTTCGCCCGATAGAGGACGCCTCCTTTCTGCAGGGTATCGCCGGCCCGGTAGATCCTGGCCTGGTCCCACTGGGCCACGCCGGCACAGCTGGCAGCCTGCGCCAGGCCGGGCAGGGCGGCGGTACCGGCGGCCAGGGCAAGCAGCCAGGCCAGGTGGCGGGGACGACAGCTTCGGGTCGAACGTTCGGCACTGCGCACAATCGGGTCGTACATGGGTAAGTCTCCGATCAAAGGGCGCGCGGGCCCCGATGGCGCCGCGCGTGACGCAGGTCCGGGCGTCGCCCGGGAAGGCGACGGAGGGGGCGGACGGGGTACCTGGGGGGCCGGGGAGAGAGTCCGGCGCCAGGTGGGGACAACGTTGTCATCAATCGCGTGGTCAATCCGTGAGCAAGCGCATGGTTCCGGGATTCGGGCGGAGAGCGGCGCTGCGCGCGGTCGGCGGCCATCGGCGGAGCCCCCTCGTGGCTGGGGGCTTTCCGCGAAAAGCAGATTTCTGGGGTTGGCCGGGTGGGTGGGCTGCGCAGGGGACGCCGTGAATACGTCCCTGTAGGCTCGGGCGCGCCATCCATGGCGCTTACGCCCCTGCGCAACCCACCCGCCCGGCCACGGACAGGTTCCTGCGCGGCCAGCCACGAAAGACAGAACAAAAAATCAAAAGCAAAAGCCGGTCGCTTCGCTCTTCAATGCCTGACTTCTGAGATTTCCCTGGTTGCCGGCCAGCGGCCGGCACTACCGCAGAGCATGCACGCATGGCGTGGATTTACCGCAGATCGCGGAAATCTGTCGAAGGCGGGGTGGGTCCGGTGGCGGGGGTGTCCGCGGCATGGATGCCGCGGCCAAGCCCCCAGGGACGGGTTTACGGCGTCCCCCGCCACCGGACCCACCCCGCCACCCCACGGGAACCCCGCTTTTGCTTTGGCCGTTGCTGTTGCCGTTGCCCTGGCCTCGGCGGGTGCCGGGCGCCGCCCGGCCAGAGCCCTTCCCCCGCTTCCGGTACAATGTCGGGCCCGTTTCCCAACTACGGTTCCCCGGACATGATGGTCCTCGAGGGCGCGCCCGCCCTGTCGCCGTTCCGCCGCGAACGTCTTGAATCCCGCCTGCAGTCCATCGCTCCCTCCCTGCGCATCAGCGGTGCCTGGCACGTCTATTTCGTGCAGCCCGAAGGCAGCGCCGCCCCCGACCTGACCACCCTGTGCCGCATCCTCGAAGCGGCGCCGCAGGCCGAAGCCGTGGCCGACGGCGCGGTCAGCCGCATCGTGGTGCCGCGCCTGGGCACGCTGTCGCCGTGGTCGAGCAAGGCCACCGAACTGGTCCGCGGTGCCGGCCAGCCGGTCAGCCGGGTCGAACGTGGCCTGCGCATCGACGTGCAGGGCTGGCCGGCCGATGCCGCCGCCCAGCAGGCGTTGGTCAAGGCGCTGCACGACCCGATGACGCAGTCGGTGCTGGAGACCGTGGAACAGGGCCAGGCGCTGTTCTCGGCACCGGCCCGGGGTGAACTGGAGCGCGTGCCGGTGGACCAGCTGGAGGCCGCCAACCAGCGCCTCGGCCTGGCCATGGCCCAGGACGAGATCGACTACCTGCGCGAGCGTTTCACTGCGCTGGGCCGGTCGCCGTCGGACGTGGAACTGATGATGTTCGCGCAGGCCAATTCCGAGCACTGCCGCCACAAGATCTTCAACGCCAGCTGGACCATCGACGGCCAGGAGCAGGACCGCTCGCTGTTCCGGATGATCAAGAACACCCACCAGCAGACTCCGCAGCACACGCTCAGCGCGTACAGCGACAATGCCGCGGTGATCGAAGGCCATCCGGCCTCGCGCTATCGCCCCGATCCGGCCAGTGGCGAATACCGCCGCGAGCCGCAGGTGCCCAGCGCGTTCCAGATCAAGGTGGAAACGCACAACCATCCGACCGCGATCGCGCCGTTCCCGGGTGCCTCGACCGGTGCCGGTGGCGAGATCCGCGATGAGGGCGCGACCGGCCGTGGCGGCAAGCCGAAGGCGGGCCTGACCGGCTTCTCGGTCTCGCACCTGCGCATCCCCGAGCTGCCGCAGCCGTGGGAAGCGCCGCGCGCGCTGAACCCGCGCATGGCGCCGGCGCTGGAAATCATGACCGACGGCCCGCTCGGCGGCGCCGCGTTCAACAACGAATTCGGCCGACCGAACCTGCTCGGCTACTTCCGCAGCTTCGAGCTGCCCGAAGGCGCCGATCTGGTGCGTGCATACGACAAGCCGATCATGCTGGCCGGCGGCCTCGGCGCGATCGACCGCGTGCAGGTCGACAAGATCCCGCTGCAGGCCGGTGATGCGGTCATCGTGCTGGGTGGCCCGGCAATGCTGATCGGCCTGGGCGGCGGCGCGGCCAGTTCGGTGGCCTCCGGCGAGAGCGCCGAGGACCTGGACTTTGCCAGCGTGCAGCGCGACAACCCGGAAATGGAGCGCCGCTGCCAGGAGGTCATCGACCGCTGCGTGGCGATGGGCGCCAACAACCCGATCAAGTTCTTCCACGACGTCGGTGCCGGTGGCCTGTCCAATGCCATCCCCGAACTGCTGCACGACTCCAAGGTCGGCGGTGTCATCGACCTGGGCAAGGTGCCCACCGATGATCCGTCGCTGTCGCCGATGCAGCTGTGGTGCAACGAGTCGCAGGAGCGCTACGTGCTGGGCGTGGCCCAGGAGCGCCTGGCCGAGTTCGCCGCGCTGTGCGCCCGCGAGCGCTGCCCGTTCGCTGCCGTTGGCGTGGCCACCGCCGAGGAGCACCTGGTGGTGGCCTACGGTGCCGTGCCGGGCCACACCCCGGCCGATGCGCCGATCGACCTGCCGATGGACGTGCTGTTCGGCAAGCCGCCGAAGATGCACCGCGACACCGCGCACCCGCCGGCACCGCGCTGGCCGGCGCTGAAGACCGGCGGCCTGGACCTGCAGGAAGCCGGCCTGCGCGTACTCGCGCACCCGACCGTCGCCTCGAAGAACTTCCTGGTCACCATCGGTGACCGCAGCGTCGGTGGCCTGACCGCGCGTGAGCAGATGGTCGGCCCGTGGCAGCTGCCGGTGGCCGACGTGGCGATCACCCTGGCCGACTTCGATGGCGTGGCTGGCGAAGCGATGTCGATCGGCGAGCGTACTCCGCTGGCCCTGCTCGATGCGGCGGCTTCGGCACGCATGGCGGTGGGCGAAGCGCTGACCAACCTGTGCGCGGCCCCGGTCGATGCGCTGGATGAAATCAAGCTGTCGGCGAACTGGATGGCCGCGGCCGGCCACCCGGGCGAAGACGCGCTGCTGTACGACGCGGTGAAGGCGGTGGGCATGGAACTGTGCCCGCAGCTGGACATCAGCATCCCGGTGGGCAAGGACTCGCTGTCGATGCAGGCGCAGTGGCACGACCAGGGCGAAGCACACAAGAGCGTGTCGCCGGTGTCGCTGGTGATCTCGGCGTTCGCGCCGGTCGCCGACGTGCGCCAGCAGCTGACCCCGCTGCTCGACCGCGACGTGGACAGCGAGCTGTGGCTGATCGGCCTGGGTGCCGGCAAGCAGCGCCTGGGCGGTTCGATCCTGGCCCAGGTGCACGCCGACCATGGCGACCTGCCGGCCTTCGCCGGTGCCGCTCCGGACCTGGACGATCCGCAGCGCCTGCGTGGCTTCTTCGAGCTGATCCGCGATGCGCGCCAGTCCGGCCTGCTGCTGGCCTACCACGACCGCAGCGACGGTGGTGCCTTCGCCGCGCTGTGCGAAATGGCCTTCACTTCGCGCCTTGGCCTGGACATCACGCTCGATGCCTGGGGCGATGATCCGTTCCGCAGCCTGTTCAACGAAGAACTGGGTGCGGTGGTGCAGATCGCGCGCGAAGACCGCGCTGCGTTCGCCGACCTGGTCGAACGCCACGCACTGACCGAATGCGCACAGCGCATCGCCAAGCCGACCACCGCGCCGGTGGTGCGCGTGTCGCTGGGTGGCGAGAACCTGGCCGAATGGCGTTGGGACGCACTGTTCGACGCCTGGTGGTCGGTCACCCACGCGATGCAGAAGCGCCGCGACAACCCGGCCAACGCCGATGCCGAGCGCGAGGTCGCCCGTGCCTTCAACGCACCGGGCCTGAAGCCCAAGCTCAGTTTCGACCTGAACGAGGATGTGGCGGCACCGTTCATCAGCACCGGTGCGCGTCCGCGCGTGGCGGTGCTGCGCGAGCAGGGCGTCAATGGCCAGATCGAAATGGCCAACGCCTTCGAACGTGCCGGCTTCCGCGCCTTCGACGTGCACATGAGCGACCTTATCGAAGGCCGCGTGGCGCTGCAGGATTTCACCGGCCTGGTCGCCTGCGGCGGCTTCAGCTACGGCGATGTGCTCGGTGCCGGCCGTGGCTGGGCCACCTCGATCCTGGAGCGCAGTGCGCTGCGTGATGCCTTCGCCGCGTTCTTCGCGCGCGAAGACAGCTTCGCGCTGGGCGTGTGCAACGGCTGCCAGATGATGAGCCAGCTCAAGAACATCATCCCGGGTGCCGGACACTGGCCGCAGTTCCGCCGCAATGCCAGCGAGCAGTTCGAAGCCCGCACCGCGCTGCTGGAAGTGGTGGAATCGCCGTCGATCCTGCTGCGTGGCATGGCCGGCTCGCGCCTGCCGGTAGCGGTGGCGCACGGCGAAGGCCAGGCCGTGTTCGACAACGCCGTCGACCAGGCTGCCGCCCGCGTCTCGCTGCGCTACATCGATGGCCATGGCAACGTCGCCAGCCAGTACCCGCTGAACCCGAACGGTTCGCCGGACGGCATCACCGGCCTGACCAGCACCGACGGCCGCGTCACCATCATGATGCCGCACCCGGAGCGCACCCCGCGCGCGCTCAACCTGAGCTGGGCACCGGCTGAATGGCAGAGTGATTCGCCGTGGATGCGCATGTTCCGCAACGCGCGGGTGTGGTGCGGCTGATCGCATCGTTCCGCGCAGGCCGCAATGCCACCGCGTATGGAAAAACCCGCCGCTTTGTCGGCGGGTTTTTCTTTGTGTGCGTGAAATTGCTGATCTGGCCGCTAGTTACATCCGTTTTCATGCGCCAGCAGTTCGTCACGTATGTCTAACAAAATGCCTTTATAAACACGTGAAATAGTGAACTGCTTCACGGCAATAGGATTTGTCGTGTCAAAGTCTTGACGATCTGCAAAGTTGCCGTTAACACTTGAACCCCGTTTCAGAATCATTCATTTCGCAGTAACCGGTTGGCGCACGCGCTCGGTTTTCTGTCGCTGCGCGCCGTTCGGCAATACCCCGCAGTAAATCACGCGAATAAACGCCCCCAGGGGACGTTGGGCCGGAAAGCCCAGCGGTGGCGTTGCTTTGCCCAAAACCAGTCCAATCAGGAGCCGTACCGATGAATCGGATTTATCGCAAGGTCTGGAACAAAGCACTGGGTCAGTTGGTGGTGGCCTCGGAACTGGCCTCCTCCGACAGCAGCAGTGGCGGGGTCGTCGACCAGCGCCGCGATGCGACACAGGCCACGCCCGCACTGCTGGCGGTGGCACTGGGCCTGGTATTGGGGTTGGGCATGAGCGGCAGCGCGACGGCACAGTCGGTGCAGATCGGCGGCAGCGCCACCTGCGTTGCATTCAGCGGCAAGCTGCTGGAAAAGTGCCTGATCGAAGGCTCGGCCACGGCCAAGGGCAGCAATGCGGTGGCGATCGGCAGCAACAGCAATGCCAGCGCCGCCAACAGCGTGGCGCTGGGCGCTGGCTCCAAGGCCACGCGGGCCAATACCGTGTCCATCGGCGACGCCGGCAAGGAGCGGCAGATCACCAACGTGGCTGCTGGTACGCAGGGCACCGATGCGGTGAACAAGGCGCAGCTGGACGCGCAGGCGCGCGCCACGCAGGCCGCGCTGGCTGATGTCGCCGCCGATGGAAACCGCTATTTCAAGGCCGACGGCGCAGGCGATGACAGCGACGCGGCGAAGATCGAGGGGCAGGGCGCAGTCGCGGCCGGCGCCGGTGCACAGGCGCTGGCCAACGCCACCACCGCCATCGGGACCCAGGCCATTGCCGCCGGTCTCGGCGCCAGTGCCTTCGGCCAGGGCGCCCTGGCCATCGGCGATGCCAGCGTGGTGGTCGGGCAGAGCGCGGCCGCGTTCGGGCTTGGCGATACGGCCGTCGGCGCCAGCGCGTACGCAGCCAGCGAGAACGGTGCGGCCACCGCACTCGGTGCGTTGTCCGAAGCCACTGCCGATGGCGCGACGGCCGTCGGCGGTGGTGCCGTGGCGATGGGTCCTGGCAGCACCGCACTGGGCCGCGGCGCTACCGCCGCCAACGAAGCGTCGATCGCGGTGGGCGCGTTCAGCACTGCCGTGGGTGAGTACAGCACCGCGCTGGGTTCGAACGCCGCTGCGGTTGCCACCGGCAGCGTGGCGCTGGGCGCCGGCTCGCTGGCCGACCGCGTCGATACCGTCTCTGTCGGCGCCGCCGACTACGGCCTGACCCGGCAGATCACCAGCGTCGCTGCGGGTACTGAAGATACCGACGCGGTCAACGTCGGCCAGTTGAAGGGCGTCGCCGCCGTGGCCGATGCCACCGCCAAGCGTTTCCAGGCCACGGGCAGCAGCAACAGTGATGCGGGTGCATTGGCCGAGGGCGACGAGGCGCTGGCGGCTGGCGAGGCCGCCAATGCGATCGGCAAGGGTGCGACGGCCGTGGGCGCCGGTGCGACCGCCGTCGCGCAGAACGCCACCGCCGTTGGCAACAACGCGCTGGCCTCGGGCCAGAACAGTGCCGCGTTCGGCAACAACGCGCAGGCCAACGGCCCAGGCAGTGTCGCCGTGGGGGGGGCTGCGGTGGATGCCGATGGCAATCCGCTGATCACCAGTGGCGGCGTGCCGGTGGAAACCGGCGCCACCAGTGCCGGTGTCGGTGGTACTGCGGTGGGTGCGAGTGCCGAGGCCGGTGGTTTCGCCGCGTCGGCCTATGGCGTTGGCGCATATGCCGCCGGCGCGCAGTCGTCCGCGTTCGGTGCGGTTGCCAATGCCATCGGTGATTACTCCACCGCGCTGGGTACGCAGAGCAACGCCACCGGCACCAGCAGCGTGGCCATCGGCGGCCCGGCCGATCTGATTCCAGGCCTGGGCTTCTTCGTGCAGACCCAGGCCAGCGGCGAAGCGTCGACCGCCGTCGGCGCCGGCGCCATCGCCAGCGGTGATCGTGCGGTGGCCAACGGCAGCCTGACCGAAGCGTCCGGCGCCGAAGCGACTGCGGTCGGCTACTTCGCCTACGCACCGGGCGAGAACGCCAGCGCGCTCGGCGCGCAGACCTGGGCCAGCGGCGCGCAGAGCACCGCCGTGGGCTACTACGCCACCGCACGCGGTGCCAACAGCGTTGCGCTCGGCGCCAACTCCGAAGCGGTGCGTGCCAACAGCGTGGCCGTGGGCAGTGCCGGCAACGAACGGCAGATCACCAGCGTCGCCGCGGGCAGTGAAGCCACCGATGCAGTGAACAAGGCGCAGCTCGACGCGGTGGCCAGCACCGCCGACAGCACAGCGCGCTTCTTCCAGGCCCAGCCGGAAGCAGGCAGCGATGCGGGTGCATTGGCCGAGGGCGAAGGTGCGGTTGCGGCGGGTTCGTCGAGCAATGCGATCGGCGCCGGCGCGGTTGCACAGGGCGCAGCAGCCTCGGCCATCGGTGACGACGCCGTGGCGGTGGGTCGCAACAGCAACGCCACCGGCAATGGCGGTGTTGCCATCGGTGGCCTCGGCCAGGCCTACGACGAGTACAACCAGCCGATCATCGGTGCCGACGGTACGGCACAGCAGGTCGGCACCACTGCCGTCGCCGACGCCACAGCGGTCGGCAGTGGTGCGCAGGCGACCGGTGCTGCCAGCAGTGCGTTCGGCAACGCCGCCAGGGCCAGCGGAGACAACAGCTTCGCGGCCGGCGGCAAGTCGCGTGCGACCGGCAGCTACGCGGTTGCGGTTGGCGACAGCGCCTTCGCCAGCAGTGACGACAGCACCGCCGTCGGTGGCTACAGCTGGGCTACCACAAGCGGGGCGAGTGCGTTCGGTTCCGGCGCCTGGGCAACGGCCACCAATGCCTCGGCATTTGGCAACGCGGCCTGGGCCAGTGGCAGTGGTGCGACCTCCATCGGTTACAACAGCTGGGCCAACGGCACCAGCTCCACCGCCATCGGTCGCGGCGCATTCGGTTATGGCGACAACAGCGTGGCGCTGGGCTTCCAGGCGCTGGGCAACAGCCTCAACAGCATCGCCATCGGCACCAACACGGTGGCCGGTGGTGAAAGCGCGATCGCGCTCGGTGCCGGCAGCAACGCCAGCGCCAGCAACGCCGTCGCACTGGGCGCCGGCTCGGTCGCCAACCGCGCCCGCAGCGTTTCGGTCGGCAGCACCGGTAACGAACGCCAGGTGACCAACGTCGCCGCCGGTACCCAGGCCACCGACGCGGTGAACAAGGCGCAGCTGGATGCCGTGGCGGGCGCGGCAGCCACCACCAGCCGCTTCTTCCAGGCCAGCGGCAACGGCGGTGATGTGGCCGGTGCACTGGTGGACGGTGACAACGCGCTGGCCGCCGGTGATGCGGCCAACGCCATCGGCAACGGGGCCACCGCACTCGGCAGTGGCGCCAACGCGCTGGCCAGCAATGCGCAGGCACTGGGCGTCAACGCCCTGGCCAGCGCCGCCAACGCCAGCGCGGTCGGTGCAAATGCACAGGCGACCGCTGAATACGCAACCGCGCAGGGTGCGGAAAGCGAGGCCAGTGGCGAGCAGAGTGCGGCGTTCGGTGCGGCCAGCATCGCCAGCGGTGCTGGCAGCACCGCGACCGGCGTGCTGTCCGAAGCCTCCGGCGAGGAGGCGGTGGCAGTGGGGTACTTCAGCAATGCCAGTGGCAGCGGCGCCACCGCGGTCGGCAGCGAGAGTGTCGCAAGTGGCACCGCGTCGGCAGCGTTCGGCATCGGTGCCGAGGCGACCGGCGGCTACAGCACCGCCATCGGTGGCTATGCACAGGCCTCGGCCTTCAATGCCACGGCCTTCGGCAACTTCGCCAATGCCTCCGGCTCCAACAGCGTGGCGCTGGGCGGTGATTCGGAAGCCTCCGGTGCCTACAGCACCGCCACTGGCCAGGGCAGCCTGGCCACCGGCACCAACAGCGTCGCCGTCGGCGGATCGCTGTTCGGCGTGCTGGCCACCGAAGCATCGGGCAACTACTCCACCGCCGTCGGTGGCGGCGCCTGGTCCGGTGGCATCAACAGCACCGCGCTGGGCAACGCCGCCGAATCGCGCGCTGCCAACAGCGTGGCGCTGGGTGCCGATTCGATCGCCGACCGCGACAACACCGTGTCGGTCGGCGGCGGTGGCAACACCCGCCAGATCACCAACGTGGCTGATGGCACGCAGGGCAATGATGCGGTCAACAAGAACCAGCTCGACGCCGTAGCCGCCGCAGCGGAAAAGACCAGCAGGCAGTTCCAGGCCAGCGGCAACGCCGATGGCGAAACAGGGGCACTGGTCGAGGGCGACAACGCGCTGGCGGCCGGCGATGCGGCCAACGCCATCGGCAATGGTGCCACCGCGCTGGGCAGCGGTGCCAACGCGCTGGCGGCCAACGCCACGGCCGTGGGCATCGATGCATTGGCCACCGGCAACAATGCGGCGGCGCTGGGCAGCACAGCGCAGGCCAGCGGTGAAGACAGCCTTGCGCTCGGCACCGGTGCCAGCGCCAGCGAGCTCGGCGCCAGCGCGGTCGGTGCGCGTGCACAGGCCAGCGGTGCGTACAGCACGGCAACCGGCACCGAATCCAACGCCAGCGGCACGCAGGCCCTGGCCAGCGGCTTCCGTAGTGCCGCCTCTGCCGATGGCACCACTGCCGTCGGTGGTTATGCCGAGGCCAGTGGACGCCTCGGCACCGCGTTGGGCTACGGCTCGGCGGCCAGTGGTGCCAACACGACCGCCGTCGGCTTCGGTGCTGCTGCAGCCGGTACCGGTGCCGTGGCGGTGGGTCAGTCCAGCGAGGCCAGCGGCGAGGAGAGCGTGGCCATCGGTGGCAGCACCTTCTTCGGCCTGATCCCGTCGCGTGCCAGTGGCACCGGTGCGGCGGCGTTCGGTGCCGGCGCATGGGCGACCGAAGACTACGCCACGGCAATCGGCTGGAACTCGTGGGCCGCCGGCAGCAATGCCACGGCCCTGGGCGCCAACGCCACCGCCAACGGCAGCAACAGTGTCGCCCTCGGTGCCGGCTCCAAGGCCGACCGTGACAACACCGTGGCCGTCGGCAAGGCCGGTGGCGAACGCCAGGTGACCCATGTGGCAGCCGGTACCGAAGCCACCGACGCGGTGAACAAGGGCCAGCTGGATGCCGTTGCCAGCGTCGCCGACAGGACCAGCCGCCAGTTCCAGGCCAGCGGCAACGCCGATGGCGAGGCCGGTGCCCTGGTGGACGGTGACAACGCCTTGGCCGCCGGCAACGCGTCCAACGCCATCGGCAACGGTGCCACCGCGCTGGGCAGTGGCGCCAACGCGATGGCCGCCAACGCCACGGCGGTAGGCGCCGACGCCCTGGCGACCGGCAGCAACGCGGCGGCACTGGGTACCAACGCACAGGCCAGTGGTGTCGACAGCGTGGCCGTGGGCAGCGCTGCCAGCGCCAGTGAACTCGGCGCCAGCGCTACCGGCGCCGGCGCCCAGGCCAAGGGCGCCTACAGCACCGCCAGCGGCGCGCAGGCCACGGCCAGCGGCACGCAGTCGCAGGCCAGCGGTTTCCGCGCCACTGCCTCGGCCGATGGCGCCTCGGCGCTGGGCAGCTACGCCGAAGCCAGTGGTCGACTGGGTACTGCGGTGGGTTACGGCAGCAAGGCCACCGGTGCGAACGCTACCGCGGTGGGTGTCAGTGCCAACGCTTCGGCGGCCGGCAGCATCGCACTGGGCGCAGGCTCGGTGGCTGATCGTGCCAACACCGTGTCGGTCGGTAGTGCCAGCAGTGATCGTCAGATCACCCGTGTCGCCGCCGGTACCGAGCGCACCGATGCAGTCAATCGTGGCCAGCTCGATGCGGTCGCGGCGACCGCCGATGGCACCGCACGCTACGTCAAGGCCAGCGGCGCGGGTACCGCCAGTGCCAGCGGCAGCGATGCCGCAGCGATCGGTTCGGCCGCCAGTGCCAGCGGCGCACGCAGCAATGCGCTGGGTGCAAATGCGATGGCCATCGGCAACGGTGCGCTTGCACTGGGCAACAGTGCCGGCGCGTCCGGTGCGAACTCGGTGGCACTGGGTGCGGGCTCGCGTGCGCTCGATGCCAACGTGGTGTCGGTCGGTGGTGGCAACGGCACCGATGGCCCGGCCGCGCGCCGCATCGTCAATGTGGCCGACGGCCGCATCGCCGCCGGCAGCAGCGACGCGGTCACCGGCTCGCAGCTCAACGTCACCAACCAGCGCGTGGGCGCCGTGGAAACCCGTGTCGGTGATTTCGACTCGCGCATCGCCACGGTCGAGACCACGGCGGCCAGCGCCGTCGGCTATGACGACGCCAGCCGTGACCGCCTGACCCTGTCCGGCTTCCAGGGCACCACCATCGACAACGTCGGCGCGGGCAACATCGCCGCCGGCAGCCGCCAGGCGATCAATGGCGGGCAGCTGTTCCAGTCGCTCAGTGATGCCGCCAGCTTCCTCGGCGGTGGTGCCAGCGTCGGCATGCAGGGTGTGTTCGTGGCGCCGAACTACGTGATCCAGGGCGCCACCTACAGCAATGTCGGCGATGCGCTGGGCGCGCTGGACCGCAAGGTCAGTGAGATTGACCGTCGTACTGCCGGTGGCACGCGTGCAGGCGCGTCCAGCCTGCGCGCAATGAGTGCTTCGCTGGATGAAAGCCCGCAGGCCAGCGTGGCCGACGCACCGGCAACGGCCGATGCCGCGCCGGCCAGTACCGCACGCGTGCAGGGCACGCCGACGGTGGCCGCGGCGGGGGCGGGCATTCCGGTCGGTACCCCGGCCACCGGCTTCAACGCCGTGGCCATGGGCGATGGCGCGGTAGCCAGCGGCGCTTCGTCCACGGCCATCGGCCAGGGCGCCAGTGCCACGGCGGCAAATGCCGTGGCGCTGGGCCAGGGCTCGGTTGCCGATCGTGCCAACACGGTCTCGGTGGGCAGCGAAGGCAACGAACGCCAGGTCACCAACGTCGCCGCGGGCACCACCGCCACCGACGCCGTCAACAAGGGCCAGCTGGATCGTGGCATGGCGACGGCGAACAGCTACACCGACAGTCGCGTCCAGGCCGTTGCCGACAGCTTCGATGTGTTCAAGGGCGAGATCGACGGACGCCTGCGCCACATGGACCGCCGCATCGACCGCCAGGGCGCGATGAGCGCAGCGATGCTCAACATGGCTACCAGTGCCGCCGGTATCCGCACCCAGAACCGTGTCGGCGTCGGCATCGGTTTCCAGGGTGGCGAGTCGGCGTTGTCGCTGGGTTACCAGCGTGCGATCAGCGATCGCGCCACGGTCACCTTCGGCGGCGCCTTCAGCAGTGACGACAGTTCGGTCGGCGTCGGTGCCGGCTTCGGCTGGTAAGCCACTCCATCGCGCCGGCGGCCACCCACGCCGGCGCCGTACCTGCAGTGAGGGCCTGGGGGGAGGTCACGGCAATCCCGGCTGGGCCGGCCGGGAGTCGTCAAGGAATGATGGCCGCAGTGTTGGTTCGATCCATGACCCAGAAGAGGAATTCGACGTGATCAAGAAGCAGAACCTTCGCATCAATGTGCTTGCCGCCGCCGTGCTGTCGATGACGGCGGTCGGTGCCGTCCACGCCGCCGGGTTGCCGACCCGTGAACCGGTGCGCCAGGCCAGCACCGCCCAGCCGCGTACCGAGCGCATCATCGTCAAGTACCGGGCCGGCGCTGCTGCCGCGACCGACCGCTCGGCGAAGCTGTCCACCGTGCAGTCCGCACTGACCCGTGCCAGTCTCTCCGGC
Source organism: Stenotrophomonas sp. LC732 (assembly GCF_052446685.1). NCBI lineage: Bacteria > Pseudomonadati > Pseudomonadota > Gammaproteobacteria > Lysobacterales > Lysobacteraceae > Stenotrophomonas > Stenotrophomonas sp. LC732. The sequence continues at coordinate 368,228 of NZ_CP199214.1, forward strand.
GGCACGTCACGCGCCAGCACGCTCGGCCCGCAGGTGGTCCGCAAGCTGTCTACCGGTGCGGACCTCATCCGTGTGCAGGGCCGCCTGGCACCGGCCGAACTGCAGCGCGTGCTGAAGGAACTGAAGGCCGATCCGTCGGTGCAGTACGCCGAAGCCGACGTGAAGCTGCGCCGCAGCGAACTGCGTGCCGGCAACGTGCAGCCGGCGCTGGTGCCGAACGATCCCTTCTACCAGCAGAACCAGTGGCATCTGCACAATGCGGTCGGCGGCATCAACGCACCGGCGGCGTGGGATGTCTCGCAGGGCGAGGGCATCGTGGTGGCAGTGATCGACACCGGCGTCCTGCCGCAGCATCCGGACCTGGTCGGAAACCTGCTGGAAGGCTACGACTTCATCAGCGATGCGGAGACCTCGCGGCGCCCGACCAACGATCGCGTGCCGGGTGCGCAGGACTACGGTGATTGGGTCGAGAACGACAACGAGTGCTATGACGGCTCGCTGGCCGACGACAGTTCCTGGCACGGCACCCACGTCGCCGGCACCGTGGCCGAGCAGACCAACAACGGCGTCGGCATGGCCGGTGTCGCCTACAAGGCCAAGGTGCTGCCGGTCCGCGTGCTGGGCAAGTGCGGCGGCTACCTGTCCGACATCGCTGATGCGGTGACCTGGGCCTCCGGCGGTACCGTGACCGGCATCCCGGCCAACACCAATCCGGCCGAGATCATCAACATGAGCCTGGGGGGCGGTGGTTCCTGCGCCAGCACCTACCAGGACGCGATCAACGGCGCGATCTCGCGCGGTACCACGGTGGTGGTGGCTGCCGGCAATGAAGCCGACAACGCGTCCAAGTACCAGCCGGCCAGCTGCGAAGGCGTGGTGACCGTGGGTGCCACCCGCATCACCGGTGGCATCACCTACTACTCCAACTATGGAGCCCGCGTGGACCTGTCCGGTCCGGGCGGTGGCGGCAGTGTCGACGGCAACCCGGGCGGCTACATCTGGCAGACCGGCTCCAATGCGGCCACCACGCCGGAATCGGGCACGCCGGGCTACATGGGCATGGGCGGTACCTCGATGGCCTCGCCGCATGTGGCCGCCGTTGCGGCACTGGTGCAGAGCGCACTGATCGCCAAGGGCAAGGATCCGTTGACCCCGGCCGCGATGCGTACCCTGCTGAAGGAAACGGCGCGTCCGTTCCCGGTCGCCATCCCGGCGGCGACCCCGATCGGTACCGGCATCCTCGATGCCAAGGCCGCGCTGGCCAAGGCACTGGAAGAACCGTGCACCGAAAACTGCGGGCCGGTGGCCACGCCGCTGACCAACAAGGCCGCAGTCGGCGGCCTGAACGGTGCTGCCGGCAGCAGCAAGCTGTACAGCTTCGAAGCCGTCGCCGGAAAGCAGCTCAGCGTGATCACCTACGGTGGCACCGGCAACGTCTCGGTCTACATTGCCCAGGGGCGTGAGCCAAGCGCCAGCGACAACGACGGCAAGTCGACCCGTCCCGGCACGTCCGAAACGGTGCGGGTGAACAAGCCGGTGGCGGGCACCTATTACATCAAGGTGGTGGGCGAAGCGGCATACAACGGCGTGAGCATTCTCGCCACGCAGTAATCACCTCGTGTCGTAGTTGAACGGCCGACGCCCGTCACCCTGTGTGACGGGCTTCGTCTTTTTACGAAAGGTGGCCGCAGGGCGGCGGAAATCACGGCTTAACTGCTAAAGTCGGGCCGATTGACAGGAGAGTCACGTGAACGCGCTCGCTGCAACCGTTACCGACGACGCCGAAGGCCGCATCCTGGATGCGTTGCTGGCGCGCGGCCGGCTCAAGGAAGGAGACCTGGCACGCGCGCGGCCATTGCATGCCGAGGCCGGCGGCAGTCTGCTGGGCCTGCTGGTGCGCCTGGGCCTGGTGTCTGAACGCGACCAGGCACAGGCCAGCGCTGAGGTGCTGGGCCTGCCGCTGCTGGAGGGCAAGCAGGTGCCGGAGGCCCCGCCGCAGGCGCTGGCCGAGGGACTTCCGCTGTCGCTGCGCTTCCTGAAGCAGTTCCATGTGTGCCCGCTGGAGTTGGATGAACACGGGGTGCGGCTGTGGCTGGCCGATGCCCACGACGCCTATCCACAGCAGGCCGTGCAGTTGGCCCTTGGGGTTCCGGTGACACCGGTGCTGGGCATGCGCGCGGAGATCGATGACCTGGTCGAGCGCTGGTTCGGCCAGGGCCGCAGCGCGATGGGCGCGATCGTGGAAACCGCGGATGGCGAGGGCGGTGCGGTCGACGACATCGAGCACCTGCGCGACCTTGCGTCGGAAGCACCGGTGATCCGCCTGGTCAACCTGGTGATCCAGCGTGCGGTGGAGCTGCGCGCTTCGGATATCCATGTCGAACCGTTCGAGAGCCGATTGAAGGTCCGCTACCGCGTCGATGGCGTGCTGGTGGAGGGCGAAAGCCCGCCGGCCAACCTCACCGCTGCGGTGATCAGCCGCATCAAGATCATGGCCCGGCTCAACATCGCCGAGCGCCGCCTGCCGCAGGACGGCCGCATCATGCTGCGCGTGCAGGGCAAGGAGCTGGACCTGCGCGTGAGCACGGTACCGACCGCGCATGGCGAAAGCGTGGTGATGCGCCTGCTGGACCGCGAAACGGTGGTGTTCGATTCCCACCGGCTCGGCTTCACCGATGCCTTCCTGCCGCAGTTCCGCAAGGTGCTGGAACAGCCGCATGGCATCCTGCTGGTCACCGGCCCGACCGGCTCGGGCAAGACCACCACGCTGTACACCGCGCTGAGCCAGCTCAACACCGCCGACGTCAAGATCATCACGGTCGAAGACCCGGTGGAATACCAGATCGAAGGCATCAACCAGATCCAGGCCAAGCCGCAGATCGGCCTCGACTTCGCCAATGCCCTGCGCAGCATCGTGCGCCAGGATCCGGACATCATCATGATCGGTGAAATGCGCGACCTGGAAACCGCGCGCATCGCCATCCAGTCGGCGCTGACCGGCCACCTGGTGCTGTCCACCCTGCATACCAACAACGCCGCCGGTGGCATCACCCGCCTGCTCGACATGGGCGTGGAGGACTACCTGCTCACGTCCACCATCAACGGCATCCTGGCCCAGCGCCTGGTACGCCGGCTGGAGCCGACCCACGCCGAGCGCTACGAAGCCTCGCCGGAAGAGATCGAGCGGTTCGAACTGCGCCGCCTGCAGCCGGAAGGGCCGATCCACCTGTACCGCCCGAAGCCGTCTGCGCTGGCACCGACCGGCTACCTGGGGCGTACCACCATCATGGAATTCCTGGTGATGAACGATGCGCTGCGCCGTGCGGTGATGCGCCGCGATGGCATGGGCGAGATCGAGCGCATCGCCCGCGAGGCCGGCATGCGCACCATGTACGAGGATGGCCTGTCCAAGGCGTTGAGCGGGCAGACCACCATCGAGGAAGTGCTGCGCGTGACCGAGGAAAGCTGATGCGTGCAGGACGCCGGGGCTGACATGCCGAACTATCGCTACAAGGCGCTCAATCCGCATGGCGAGGTCTTCGATGGGCAGATGGAAGCGGCCAGTGAGGCCGAGCTGATCGCGCGCCTGCAGGACCAGGGCCACCTGCCGATGGAGACGCAGCTGGCCGACGCCGGCGCGATCGGCGGCAGCAGCTGGCGCAACCTGCTGCAGCAGCGCCCGCTGCAGGGGGCGGCGCTGCTGCAGTTCACCCAGCAGTTGGCGACCCTGCTCGGTGCTGGCCAGCCGCTGGACCGCGCGCTGTCCATCCTGCTGGGGTTGCCCGAGGACGAACGATCGCGCCGCGCGATCACCGACATCCGCGACGTGGTGCGCGGTGGCGCACCGCTGTCCACCGCGCTGGAGCGCCAGCATGGGCTGTTCTCGCGCCTGTACGTGAACATGGTGCGCGCCGGCGAAGCCGGTGGCAGCCTGCATGAAACCCTGCAACGCCTGGCCGACTACCTCGAGCGCAGCCGCGCGCTGCAGGGCAAGGTCATCAACGCGCTGGTCTACCCGGCGATCCTGCTGGTGGTGGTCGGTGGCGCGCTGTTGTTCCTGCTCGGCTACGTGGTGCCGCAGTTCGCGCAGATGTACGAAAGCCTGGACGTGGCGCTGCCGTGGTTCACCAACGCGGTACTGCAGCTGGGCCTGTTCGTGCGTGACTGGTGGGTGCTGCTGCTGGTGGTGCCCGGCGTGCTGGTGCTGTTCTTCGAGCGCAAGGCGCGGCAACCGGCGTTCCGGTTGGCGCTGGATGGCTGGCTGCTGCAGCGGCGTGGCATCGGTCGCCTCATCGGCGAGCTGGAAACCGCCCGGCTGGCGCGCACGCTGGGCACACTGCTGCGCAACGGCGTCCCCTTGCTGGGGGCACTGGGCATCGCGCGCAACGTGCTGGGCAACCGCGCCCTGGCCGCTGACGTCGAAACGGCCGCCGATGAAGTGAAGAACGGCGCCGGCCTGTCGCTGGCCCTGTCGCGCGGCAAGCGGTTCCCGCGCCTGGCGCTGCAGATGATCCAGGTCGGCGAGGAATCCGGCGCACTCGATACCATGCTGCTCAAGGCCGCCGACACCTTCGAACAGGACAGCGCCCGGCGCATCGACCGCATGCTGGCGGCGATGGTGCCGGCGATCACCCTGGTGCTGGCCTCGGTGGTCGGCGCGGTGATCGTGGCCGTGCTGGTGCCGTTGTATGACCTGACCAATGCCATCGGTTGACGATGGCACTCCCTGCAACCCCGACACTCCGCAACTGAAAGGACCGTCCATGATTGCCCGTCGCCGACCGATCCGCCTTTCCTTCACCGCCGCGCGCAACCAGTCGGGCATGAGCCTGCTGGAAATCATCATCGTCATCGTGCTGATCGGCGCGGTGCTGACCCTGGTCGCCAGCCGCGTGCTGGGCGGCGCCGACCGTGGCAAGGCCAACATCGCCAAGGCGCAGGTGCAGACCGTCGCCTCCAAGATCGACAACTACCAGATCGACACCGGCAAGCTGCCGGCCACGCTCAACGACCTGGTGACGGCGCCGGCCGGTGTCGGTGGCTGGCTCGGCCCGTACGCCAAGCCCGCCGACCTGAATGACCCGTGGGGCCACGCACTGGAGTACCGGGCGCCGGGCGAAGGCCAGCCGTATGAGCTGGTCAGCCTGGGCAAGGATGGCAAGGCTGGCGGCAGCAGCGTCGACGCTGACATCCGCTACCAGCCGTAACCGCGCATGACGCACTTCCTGCCGCGCCGGTTGCCACGCCCGCGCCTGCACGGCAGGCGCGCGGCTGGACTGTCGTTGCTGGAAATGCTGCTGGTGATCGCATTGATCGCGGCGATCGGCCTGATCACCGCCGCCGGCCTGTCGCGCGGGTTCGCCGGCATGCAGCTGCGCAGCGCCGGCAAGGACATCGCCAGCCAGCTGCGCATGGTGCGCGCGCAGGCGATCGCCCGCGGCGAACCGCAGCGCTTCGTGATCGAACCGGCACGGCGCCGCTGGGAGGGGGCCAACCAGCGCCACGGTGAGCTGCCGGCACAGCTGCAGGTGCAGTTCGAAGGTGCCGCACAGCTGGCCACCGCGCCGGGGCAGGGCGTGATCGAGTTCCATCCCGATGGTGGCTCCAGCGGCGGCCGCATCCGGTTGCAGCGCGACGGTGCCGAATGGCGCGTCGACGTCGGCTGGCTGACCGGCGAGGTCCGCTCCGGCCCCTGGCGGGCGCAATGAAGCGGCGCGCGCGTGGCTTCACCCTGCTGGAAGTGATCATCGCTTTCGCCCTGCTGGGCCTGGCGTTGACCCTGCTGCTGGGCAGCCTGTCCGGTGGCGCGAAGCAGGTACGTGACGCCGAGCTGCGCACGCGTGCGGTGCTGCATGCACAGTCGTTGCTGGCCCAGGCCGGTGTCGACGCGCCGCTGCAGGTGGGCAGCCAGCAGGGTGACTGGGAACAGGGGCGCTATCACTGGGAGCTGCAGGTCCAGCCGTGGGTCGAACCACGCGCCGGCAACGTCGTGCAGGCCACGTCAGCGGGCACCCCATGGCTGGCCGAGCTGCAGCTGCGGGTGCGCTGGGGCGACAGCGAGCGCGAACAACTGCACTGGCGCAGCCTGCGCCTGTTGCCGCCCGACCTGGAGAACGCGCGATGAAGCGGCGCGCCGCGGGCTTCACCCTGGTCGAAGTGATGCTGGCCACCGTGCTGCTGGCCGGCGGCCTGGCACTGGCCTTTGCCAGCGTGCGCTCGGCGATGGCGGTCAGCCAGCGCGGCGAGCAGATCGCCGCTGAAAGCGAACGCATGCGCGCGGTCGAGTCGTTGCTGCGCAGGCAGCTGGCGGGTGCACTGCGCACCCCGCTGGAGGCCCCGGACCCCACCCGCGAACCCATCTTCTTCCAGGGCGAGGAGCAACGCATGCTGTTCGCCGCCGACCTGCCCGGTTACCTCGGCCGTGGCGGCCCCTACCTGCACGCGCTGCAGGTGGACGGACGCGGTGGCCAACAGCGCCTGCTGCTGGACCTCGTGCTGCTGCAGGAAGGCGAGCGCATCGCCGAGAATCCGCCGCGCCCGCCGGAGGTGCTGGTGGACAACCTGAAGTCGGCGCAGCTGCGCTATCGCGGCATCGATGCCAGCACCGGGCAGGTGACCGACTGGCTGCCGCGCTGGGATGACACCCGCCGCCTGCCGATGCTGGTGGAAATCCAGATCGTGCCATCCCGGGGCGCGCCGTGGCCGCCACTGGTGGTGGCGCTGCGTGCCGGTGGCAGTGGAGGCACGCGATGAGCCGTCAGCGCGGGGCGGCATTGGTGCTGGTGCTGTGGCTGATCGCATTGATGACGGCGCTGGTCGGTGCGTTCGCGCTGAGCGCACGGGTCGAGCACCTGCAGCAGCGCGTGCTGGATGACGATGCACGCGGGCAGGAACGTGCGCGCGCCGGCCTCGAATATGCCCTCCTGCGCCTGTCAGCCGATCCGCAACGGGCGCCCTGGCGTGCCGATGGCCGTACCTACCGCTGGCAGTTCGACGACGCCAGCATCGAGATCAAGGTGCTGGACGAGAACGGCAAGATCAACCTGAACCTGGCCGACGCCGCACTGCTGACCGCCTTCCTCAAGGCGCTGGGCGAAGACGATGCACAGGCCCGGCAGTTGGCCGGCGCCATCATCGACTGGCGCGACGAGGACAGCCTGCTGCAACCGGGCGGTGGCGCCGAAGCGCCGGACTACGCCGCAGCCGGATTGCCCTACGGCCCACGCAACAAGCGCTTCGAGACCCTGGGCGAGCTGCAGCGGGTCTTGGGCATGCGCGGACCCCTGTACCGGGCGATGCTGCCGCACCTGACCCTCTACAGCCGCCAGGCACGGCCGGATCCGCAGTTCGCCAGCGCGCCGGTGCTGACCGCGCTGGGCCTGGATGCGGACAGTGTGATGGCGCAGCGCGCACAGCAGGAGCGTGATGCAGATTCCGCTGGCGGCACGACAACGCTTGCCAGCAGCAGCGGCACCTATAGTATCGAGTCCGGTGCCATCGACGGCAGTGGACGCAGGTCGGTGTTGCAGGCAGTGGTACGCAGTGGCTCGGGCGGGGTTCCCGGGCGGACTTACACAGTGCTTCGCTGGGAGCAGGGAATGACAGCAAGATGACGGCGTGGCAGGACAGTCTGCGGCAGGTGCAGGGCCGGATCGGCCCGGGCGCCGGCCGTTTCCTGCGCTGGTGGCGGCAGTCGCTGCTGGCCTGGGTGCCGGTGCGCTGGCAATGGGCATTGGGCTGGGGCCAGGCACGCCTGCTGCTGCAGCACGAGGGCGACCAGCTGCAGGTCTGGCGTGAAGCCGGCGAACGCCGCGAAGCGGTGGCGCGCCTGCCGTGGCCGCTGTCGCCGGTGGAGCTGGACCGCGTGCTGGAGCCTCGCCTGCGTACTCTGCCGCGGGTGTGGCTGCTGCCGGCGACGGACGTCCTGCGGCGTAGCCTGCGCCTGCCTGCCGCAGCGGCCGACCGCCTGCGCGCCGTGGTCGGTTTCGAGATCGACCGGCAGACCCCGTTCGAATCATCCCAGGTCAGTTATGACGTGCGTGAGCTCGGCGCGGGCGGCGAGGGCCAGCTGCAGGTCGAACTGGTGGCGTGGCCATTGCGGCAGCTGGACGCATGGCGCACCAGTGTGGGCCCATGGGCCGATGCGCTGGCGGGCGTCGATGCCATCGATGCGCAGGGCAACGTGCTGCAGGTGAACCTGCTGCCGCCCGCACAGCGCCAACTGCGGCCAGACCCGATGCGACGCTGGAACCTGCTGCTGGCAGTGGCTGCCGTCGTGATGCTGGTACTGGCCGCGGTGCAGCTGCTCGACAACCGCCAGGCCGCCGCCGATGAGCTGCGTGCACAGGTCGAGCGCAGCGCGCGCAGTGCGCGAGGTGTGGCCAGCGAACGCGCGCAGCTGCAGGCGCTGATCGATGGCGCCGCATTCCTGGAGAAGCAGCGCAGCCAGCGCGCCGGCACCGTTGAAATCTGGAACGAACTGACCCGGCGCCTGCCGGAAGGTACCTACCTGGAGAAGCTGGCGATCGAGAACAACAACCTGCAGCTGATCGGCCTGAGCCGCGAGGCGTCGCAGCTGGTGCAGCTGCTGCAGGACGCACCGCAGTGGCGCAAGGTCAACCTGACCGGGGTGCTGCAGGCCGATGGCGCGGCCAGTGGCCGCGACCGCTTCACCATGACCGCCGAACTGCAGCCGTTGCCGGCCGCCGCACCAACCCCGGAGGCGGCCGATGCCGATGCCAAGCGCACGCCGTGACCGCTGGCTGGCGCTGGCACTGCTGCTGGCAGTGCTGGGCCTGGCCTATCTGCTGCTGGTGCACCCCTGGTTCACCCAGCCGCTGCGCGCGATCGATGCCGATGTCGCCGCCCTGCGCGAACGCGAGTCGCGCGTGCAGGCGCAGCTGCAGCAGCAGCCGCAGATCGAACAGCGCCTTCGCACTACCCGCGAGGCACTGCAGCAGCGGCCAGGCTTCCTGCGCGAAGCCACTGCCGAAGCTGCCGCCGCTGCATTGGGCGCCCGGCTGCAGGATGCGGTGGCGATGGCCAGCCCGGGCAACCGCAGCTGCACCATCAGCAACCGCACGCCGCTGACCGACAACCGGCGCGACGCCGAGTTCGTGCGCGTCGCCATGCAGGTGCGCCTGCGCTGCGGGGTGGCCGAACTGGCCACCGTGCTGCACAGCCTGGAAACCGGCAGCCCACGCCTGTTCGTCGACAACCTAAACCTGATCGCGCAGCGCTTCCAGCAATCACCGAACGAATCGGGGCTGGGCCTGGACGTGTCCTTCGAGCTGGCCGGCTATCTGCTGCCGGGCGCTGCCGCCGATGGCACGGTTCCGGCGCCCGCTGCGACACCGGCACCGTCCGCGTCGCCGGCCGAGGCCGTACCTGCGCCGCAGCCGGCGCCCCCGTCCGAAGGGCAGGAGGTGGCCGATGAAGCTTGAGCAGATCAGCCTGCGTACCGGCTTCCTGCTGGCGCTGGCCGGTTGGGCGGCCGCCGTCTGGCTGGCGACCGGCTTCGGGCTGGGCAGCCAGCTGCCGGGTGCCGGCGGTGATGCCGACGCCGCGCCATCGCTGCCATCGCTGCCGCCGCTGGCGGCCGAGCGCATGGCCAGCGCCGACAGCTACAGCGCGATCGGTGAGCGCCCGTTGTTCGCCGAAGACCGCAGGCCGCGGCCTTATCTGCTGGGTGGCAGCGAACCGGCGGCCAGCGCCGCGTTGCGCCTCACCGGTGTGCTGCTGACCGGCGATTTCGGCATGGCCACGTTCACCACCGAACAGAACCGCTCGCTGCGCCTGCGCCTCAACGGCGAAGCCGTGGATGGCTGGCAGCTGGTGGCGCTGCAGCCGCGCCAGGCGACGGTGATCGGCCCCGGTGGCAACCAGGTCCTGGAACTGGCGGTGTTCAACGGCCAGGGCGGTGAGCCGCCGACGGTGCTGCGCGGTGCCAACGGCGCACCGCCTGCAGGTGCGATCGTGGTGCCGCCCTCGGCGGGCGCTCCGCCGGCGCCGCCACCGCCCGCGGCAATCCCATCGCCGTCGCCCGCTGGCAATGCACCAGCGCCTGCGGCGGCCGCTGCAACAACCCCACCGGCCAACAACAACGGTCCCAGTGAAGCGCAGATGCAGGCCATCCGCGAGCGCATCCAGGCCCGCCGCCGCCAGCTGCAGCAACAGCAGCAACAACCGTCGCCGCCCCCGGGCGATGGCACCAACCGATAGAGTGAATGCATGAACCTGCGTTTTCTTCCCTGGTCCTTTGCCCTCGCGCTGCTGGTCGGCTGCAGTACGGTGTCCGCGCCGCACGTGCAGCGCAACGGCAATCTGTCGCCCAGCGCCGACGCCGGCCAGGCAGCCGATGTCGCTGCCGATGCCGCCCGTGAAAGCCAGGGGGCACCGCAGGCGGTGATCCGCCGCGGCACCGGCACCATGATCAACCGCGAGGCCGCGCGTGCGCCGGCACCGGCGCTGCACGGTGCCAGTACCGGCGAGGCGACCTTCAACTTCGAAGGCGAATCGCTGCATGCGGTGGTCAAGGCCATCCTTGGTGACATGCTTGGCCAGAACTACGTGATCGCGCCAGGCGTGCAGGGCACGGTCACCCTGGCCACGCCCAAGCCGGTATCGCCGGCGCAGGCACTGAACCTGCTGGAGATGGTGCTGGGCTGGAACAACGCGCGGATGGTCTACAGCGGTGGGCGCTACAACATCGTCGCCGCCGACCAGGCGCTGGCCGGCACGGTCGCGCCAAGCACGGCACCCGCGGCCAGCGCGCGCGGCTTCGAAGTCCGTGTGGTCCCGCTGCAGTTCATCTCCGCCACCGAAATGAAGAAGGTGCTGGAGCCGTACGCGCGCCCCAACGCCATCGTCAACGTGGACAGTGGCCGCAACGTGATCACCCTGGGGGGTACCCGCGCGGAACTGGAAAACTACCTGCGCACCGTCGAGATCTTCGACGTCGACTGGTTGTCGGGCATGTCGGTGGGCGTGTTCCCGATCCAGTCGGGCAAGGCCGAGCAGGTCGCGGCCGACCTGGAAAAGGTGTTCGGCGAAGAGAGCAAGACGCCCAGCGCCGGCATGTTCCGTTTCCTGCCGCTGGAGAATGCCAACGCCGTGCTGGTGATCACGCCGCAGGTGCGCTACCTGGACCAGATCCAGCAGTGGCTGGATCGCATCGACACCGCTGGTGGCAGCGCCCGCCTGTTCTCCTACGAGCTGCGCTACATCAAGGCGCGCGACCTGGCCGAGCGCCTCAGCGAGGCCTTCGCCAGCAGTGGCAACCGCGGCGGCTCCAGCCCGGCCTCGCTGGCACCGGGCGCCATTCCGTCGCAGCTGGGCGGCGACGGCGACCGTGGCATGGACAACAGCAGCAGCAACCTGGGTTCGACGCTGGGCGGAACCAGTGGTAGTGGCAGTGGCAGCAGCAATGGCAGCCTGAACCTGCCGCAGCGCCAGCCCGGCAACGTCAGTGTCAGCCTGGAAGTGGAGGGCGACCGCGTCGGCGTGTCGGCGGTGGAGGAAACCAACACCCTGCTGGTGCGCTCGACGCCGCAGGCGTGGCGCTCGATCCGCGAGGTGATCGAGAAACTGGACGTGATGCCGCTGCAGGTGCACATCGAAGCCCAGGTGGCCGAGGTCTCGCTGGATGGCGACCTGAAGTACGGCGTGAACTGGTTCTTTGACAATGCCGTGGCCGGGCGTGCCCTGACGGGCGCATTGGGCGGCGTGACCCTGCCGGCGGCAGCGGGTGGCTCGTGGAGCAGCTTCGCCGGTGCCGCAACGGGCGGCGAAGGCCTGGGCTGGGCATTCACCGGCCACAATGGCGCGGCGGTGGTAAGTGCGCTGGACAAGGTCACGGATGTACGCCTGCTGCAGACGCCTTCGGTGTTCGTGCGCAACAACGCCGAGGCCACGCTCAACGTGGGCGACAAGGTGCCGATCAACACCACCACGGTGAACACCGGCGTGGGCACCAGCACCTACAGCTCGGTGCAGTACATCGACACCGGCGTGATCCTGAAGGTGCGCCCGCGCGTGACCCGCGATGGCACGGTGTTCCTGGATATCGTGCAGGAAGTGAGCAGCGCCTCGAACGTGCCCGACAACTGCAATCCGACCGAGCGCAACTGCAACCCGCGAATTTCCACAAAGAAGCTGTCGACCGAAGCGGCGGTGCAGAGCGGCGACACCATCATGCTGGCTGGCCTGATCACGGATTCGGGCACCGATGGCAGCAGCGGCATTCCCGGCCTGAGCCGTATTCCGGTAGTTGGCGCGCTGTTCGGGCAGAAGAGCCGCTCCAGCCGCCGTTCCGAGGTGATCGTGCTGCTGACCCCGAGCATCGTGCGCAACAGCCTGGAATCGCGCAACCTGACCGACGAGTACAGCAAGCGCTTCCGCGCGATGGAGCCGCTGAACCAGCCGCGCGCGAAGAAGTAAGGGGTTACGGCCGGGCGGCGCCCGGCACCCGCCAAGGCCGGAGCAACGGCAACGGCCAAAGCGAAAGCAACAGCAACAGCAACAGCAACAGCAACAGCGGGTTTACTGAGGGAGGGTGGGTCGGCGTGGGGTGGCAGGACACGCCGTAAACCCGTCCCTGGGGCTCGATGGCGCCATCCATGGCGCCAACGGTCCTGCCACCCCACGCCGACCCACCTCTGACAGACTCCCGCGGCTGTTGGTAGGTGTCGACCTTGGTCGACACGATCCACGCCATGCGTGGATGACTGTCTGTCAGATTTCGAAATCAGAAAATGGGGTCAGATCCGTTTTCCTCTGGAAAACGGATCTGACCCCAGGCTTTGCCGACAGATCGCAGAAATCTGTCGAAGGCGGGGTGGGTCTGGTTGCGGGGGCGTGAGCCGCATGGATGCGGCGACCGAGCTTACATGGACGTACTTGCAACGTCCCCCGCAACCGGACCCACCCCGCCATCCCACGGATAGCCGGCTTCTGCTGTTGCTTCGGCTTCGGCTCCAGCCTCCGCGGGTGCCGGGTGCAACCCGGCCGATACCCTCCCGGTGCTACGCTGTGGCCACCGACAACCACGGAGGCGGGATGGGGGCGATCGTGTTGTTGCCGCTGTGCGTGGACGATGCCGCACTCGACCGCTGCCTGGCCGCGCTGGATGCCGGCACGGCGCCAGGGACCGCGGTCTGGTTGGCCGATGACGCACAGACCGGGCCACGCGCGCAGGCGGTGGTGGAACACTGGCTGGCGCATACGCCGCTGCAGGCCGAGTACACCCGGCGCGCGCGGCCACTGGGCGAAGTCGCCCATCTGGACGAGATGCTGCGCGCCTGCGATGGCCTGGACGTGGCCGTGCTGGCGCCGGACAGCGTGCCATCACCCGGCTGGTTGCAGCAGTTGCAGGATGCCTTCGCCCGCGATGCCGCGATCGCCACCGCAACCCCCTGGTGCAATGCCGGCGAGACCGCCGCGTGGCCACGGCTGGGCGAGATCAATCCCGAGCCGCAGGACCCGGTCCTGCTGGCGCACACCTGCGCGACGCTGCCGACGCTGCACCCGGAGCTGCCATCGGCGGTCACCCACGCGGTGCTGGTGCGCGGCAACGCGCGCCGTCGCGCCGGCGGCCTGGACGTGGACAGCTACGCTGGCTGGAACGCGGCACTGGTCGACCTCAGCCTGCGCATGGCCGGCCTTGGCTGGCGCAACGTGTTGTGCGAGACCGCCTTCGTCAGCCGGGCAGGGGAGGCGGTCAGCCGCGATGGCGATCTGGAGGCCCTGGCCGCGCGCTGGCCGGCCTGGGTACCGCGGCTGGCCGATTTCCTGATGCACGACCCGCTGCACGGGCTGCGCGCCGACCTGCAGCAGCGCATGCGGCAGGCGATAATGCCGAAGGAACAGGGCGACCTGTTCGTCCCGTCAGTGCCGGAGCCACCCGTTTGAATGTTGCCATCGCCGCCATCGTCGTCACTTACCAGAGTGGCAGCACCATCGATGCCTGCCTCTCGCGCCTGCGCCAGGCGCAGGATGTGGCCGAGATCCGGGTGATCGACAATGGTTCGCTGGATGGCACCCTGGACATCGTGCAGCGGCATGCCAGCCACGATCCACGCGTGCGCTTCGTCGGCAACCCGGACAATCCCGGCTTCGCCGCCGCCAACAACCAGGGCGTGGCCGACTCGCACAGCCCGTGGCTGGCCTTCATCAACCCGGACCTGATGGTCGAGCCGGACACGCTGGCCGAACTGCGCTCCCGCGCCGAAGCGCTGGGCGACTGCCTGCTGGGCGTTGAACAGGTGGACGAGCATGGCCATGCCGACGAGGCGGTGCGCCGCCGCGACCCGGATTTCCTGAGGATGCTGCGTTCGCCCGGCAAGGGCTCGAAGCTGGCGGTTCCGCGTGAGCCGCACCAGGCACTGCAGCGGGTGCCGGCACTGTCCGGCGCACTGCTGATGATGCCGCGCGCGCTGTTCGACCGTATCGGTGGCTGGGACGCAGGCTATCGCCTGCACGCCGAGGACCTGGACCTGTGCCGGCGCGCGCGCGAAGCCGGCGCGGTGGTAGCGATCGCCAACGACCTGCAGGTTACCCATGTGCGCGGTGTCTCCAGCCGCTCGCGGCCGTTCTTCGTGGAATGGCACAAGCACAGGGGGCTGTGGCGCTACTTCCAGAAGTTCGAGGCCAGGCAGCGTTCGCTGCCGGTGCGCGCGGCGGTATGGGCTGCGATCTGGGCGCATGCGCTGATGCTGGTGCCGCGCCTGCTGCGCAGGTCGTTGTAGAGCCGAGCCCACGCTCGGCTGCATGGAAAGGGTCATCCACGCATGGTGTGGCTCCACTCGCCGCGCCCACGGTTCACTCCGCCGGGCGCATAATCCGCCCCATGCCTATCATCCAGTCCCTGCTCGACACCGACCTGTACAAGTTCACCATGATGCAGGCGGTGCTCCACCAGCACCCCGGCGCCCAGGTGCAGTACCGGTTCAAGTGCCGCACCCCCGGCATCGACCTGGCAAGCTACATCGCCCAGATCGATGAGGAAATCGACCACCTGTGCAGCCTGCGTTTCAGCGACGCGGAACTGGACTACATGCGTGGCCTGCGCTTCGTGAAGCCGGACTTCGCCGATTTCCTCGGCCTGTTCCATCTGGACCGCAAGTACATCCAGCTGCGTGCGTCGACGGCCGTGCCCGGCGAGATCGAGCTGGACATCACCGGCCCGTGGCTGCACACCATCCTGTTCGAAGTGCCGCTGCTGGCGATCATCAACGAAGTCTGGTTCCGCAACACCACCACGGCCGACTTCGCCGAAGGCGAGCGCCGCCTGCAGGCCAAGGCCGCGCTGCTGCGCGATACCCCCGGTTTCGAGCACTGCCGCATCGCCGACTACGGCAGCCGCCGCCGCTACTCGCGTGACTGGCATGCCCGCCTGCTGCCGCTGCTGCGCGACGCACTTGGCCCGCAGCTGGTCGGTACCAGCAACGTCCACTTCGCGCGCCTGTATGGCATGACCCCGCACGGCACCATGGCCCACGAGTACCTGCAGGCGTTCCAGGCGCTCGGCCCTCGCCTGCGTGATTCGCAGGTGGCGGCACTGGAATCGTGGGCGCGCGAGTACCGCGGCGATCTTGGCATCGCGCTGTCCGACGTGGTCGGCCTGGACGCGTTCCTGCGCGACTTCGACATGTATTTCTGCAAGCTGTTCGACGGTGTGCGCCATGACTCCGGCGATCCGTTCGACTGGGGCGACCGCATGCTGGCGCATTTCCAGCAGCGCCGGGTCGATCCGCGCAGCAAGGTGCTGGTGTTCAGCGATGGGCTCGACATCGCCAAGGTGATGCGGCTGTACGACTACTTCCGCGGTCGCTGCCAGGTCGCGTTCGGCGTTGGCACCCACCTGACCAATGACCTCGGCCCGACGCCGCTCAACATCGTCATCAAGATGGTCCGCTGCAACGGCCAGCCGGTGGCCAAGCTCAGCGATTCGCCGGGCAAGAGCATGTGCGACGACCCGGGTTACCTGGCCTACCTGCGCCAGGTGTTCGAATTGCCGCAGCCGGAGTAATACCGGCCTGCAGGGCTTACAGGTAGTCGACGACCACCAGGTAGGCGCCCTGCAGCGGCTGCTGCTTCGAAGCCTGCACGCTGTATCGCTCGGAGAAGGCGATATCGCCGGCGCGCATCGCGCTGGCCGACACCGACAGCTTCTGGCCCTGGCGCTTGCCGTCACGCAGCGTCGCCGCCTGGCCATCGGCCAGTGCCGTCACGGCCACCGTCGAGCCCTTGGCCGACGGTGGGCAGGCCGCCAGGCTCAGCTCACCCTGGGACAGGTTCGTCGTGCAGCCCGGCTCGGCGATACGGCCGCTGAAACGGATGCTGCCGCTGCTGGCCTGGGCCAGCGCACTGACGGACATCAGGGCCACGCACAGCAGAATGGAGTTCCTCATGACACGTTCTCTGGTTCGGTGTGTCCTAGTTAGCGACAGGATCGATCAACCTTTAATAGGACGATTCCGAATCTGCTAGGGCCATCACCAAGAAAGAGTGATGCGCATCAAAGAAGCCAAATTCCCCCTGAAAAATGCCTGTTTCCGCGCGTGCCGAACGCGTCGCGCAATGCGACATCCCCAGTCGTTTGTAGCGTGACCGGGCCCCGCGTCAAATCCCCCGCACCCCGAGGCTGTGATTTCGCCTAGCACGTCACATTTAATGCGTCAATGAATTGGCGTTCAGAAAAATAATGAGACTTTCATCACATTTGTGCCTATACTTGCGTCACGGATTCAGGGAGAGGTATGTCCGAGTCCGGCCACAGGTGAGACGCAAGGATGGGTCTTGTTAGCCCGGCAGTGCTCCTTGCTTCCTCCTCTACTTCTCATCTCTTCAGTAGGGTTAGGTAAAAGCGAATGCACAAGATGAACCTCATTGCCGCTCTGATGCTGGCCGCCGCTCCGCTGGCCGCCAACGCCGCCGACGGCACCATCACCTTCAATGGCAAGGTGACCGACAAGACCTGCACCATCTCGACCCCGGGCGGCAAGGACTTCGCCGTGACCCTGCCGACCGTGTCCAAGAACACCCTGGCCACCGCCGGTGCCGTTGCGGGCCGTACCCCGTTCGCCATCAACCTGACCAAGTGCAGCGCCGGCAACGTCGCCACCTACTTCGAGCCGGGTTCGACCGTCGACTTCAACAGCGGCCGCCTGGTCAACCAGGCCTCGGCCAACGCTGCCACCAACGTGCAGCTGCAGCTGCTGGGCTCGAACAACCAGTTCCTGCCGATCAAGGCTGCTGGCGCTGGCCTGGCGCAGACCAACTCGCAGTGGGTCACCGTCGGCACCGACGGCTCGGCCGATCTGAACTACTACGCTGAGTACTACGCCACTGCCGCCGCCACCCCGGGCGACGTCACCAGCAGCGTCAAGTACACGATCATCTACAACTGATCGTCGTCGTACCCGCATTGGCCGGCGTACGCGCCGGCCAGTGCTTCGCGGCCCCTGGCCACACCCCTCGAGCGTAGTACTTCCGATGAAAGCAATCTTTCCCCGGGCGCTGCTGCTGGCAGCGTTCACGCTGCCCTTCTGCCAGAACGCTCTGGCCGGCGTGGTGGTCAACGGCACGCGAGTGATCTATCCGGCGCAGGCGCGCGAAGTGACCGTGCAGGTCGACAACGTGGGCGATTCGCCGGCGCTGGTCCAGGCCTGGATCGACAGCGGCGACGCCAACCAGACCGCCGACAACAGCGACGCCCCGTTTGTACTGACGCCGCCGATCGCGCGTGTCGAGCCGGGCCGCAGCCAGGCGCTGCGCGTGATCTTCTCCGGTGCGCAGCTGCCGACCGACCGTGAGTCGGTGTTCTGGCTCAACGTGCTGGATGTGCCGCCGTCGCCCGACAACGCCGACAGCGGCGACCAGAATTACCTGCAGGTCGCGTTCCGTTCGCGCCTGAAACTGTTCTACCGGCCGCAGGGCCTGAAGGGCGTCGCCAACGACGCGCCGGCAGCGTTGCGCTGGACCCGCACGGGCGATCGCCTGCGGGTGGAAAACCCCAGCCCCTTCCACGTCACGCTGGCCGAAGTGCATGCCGTGACCGGCAGCAGCGAGAAGACCGTCGAGGACAAGGGCGCCATGGTCGCGCCGAAGCAGAGCCTGGAGTTCACCGCACCGGCGGGCTCCGACCAGGTGCGCTTCATCACCATCAACGATTACGGCGGTCGGGTGGAGCACACGGTCCGCCTCGGCAGTACCGGGGGCTGAACGCGCCGCGCCGGCCATGGGCCTGCGCATCCCGCCACCGCCGCCGTGCGGCGAATTGAAGGAATGTCAGTGTGATCGGAAACAGATTGACATTGTCGATCCACCAGGCGATCTGCCTGCTGGTTGCTGGCGTGGCCTGCCCAGGATGGGCGCTGGCTGCGCCGGCCAATCTCGGCGAACAGGCGCTGATGGCGCAGAGCGGTGCGGCCAATGCGCGTGCACCCGAGTCGGCCCAGTTCAACTCCAGCTTCCTCTCCGGCCAGGCCAAGCAGGTCGACCTGGCCTCCTTCACCAATGGCAACCCGATGGTGGCTGGCACCTACCGTGTCGACGTCTACGTCAACGGTGGCTGGCAGGGCCGTCGCGATCTGCAGTTCAAGGCCGATGAGCAGGGCCGCGTCGACGCCTGCCTGCCGCTGCCGATGCTGGAAGAAATGGGTGTGGACAGCGAGGCCGTGCTGCTGCAGCAGGACCCGACGCTGCCGACCGACACGACCAGCTGCGTGCCGGTACAGCGGCGCATGGCCAATGCCTATGGCATCTATGACAGCGGCAACCTGCGCTACGACCTCAGCATCCCGCAGGTGTTCCTGCGCCGCGAGGCGCGCGGCTACGTCAATCCGTCGCTGTGGGACCGCGGCATCAACGCTGGCTTCGTCGGCTACAGCTTCAACGCCATCGACAGCGACAGCCGTGTTGAAGGGGGGCAGCGCAATCGCAGCGCCTACCTCGGCCTCAACGCCGGCCTGAACCTGGGAGGCTGGCAGTTCCGCCACGATTCCAACCTGACCTGGTCCGAAGGCAACGGCCGCCACTGGCAGAGCATTGCCACCTATGCGCAGCGCGGCATCCCGCAGGTGCGCGGCATGCTCACCATTGGTGAGGCCTACACCACGGGCGAGCTGTTCGATTCGATCGGCTACCGGGGTGCCAGCCTGGCCAGCGACGACCGCATGCTGCCCGATTCGCTGCGCGGTTACGCGCCGGTCGTGCGCGGTATTGCCGAAACCAACGCGCGCATCGAAGTGCGCCAGAACCAGCAGCTGATCTACTCCTCCACCGTATCGCCGGGCAGCTTCGTCATCGACGACCTGTACCCGACCGGCTACGGCGGCGACCTGGAAGTGAGCGTGATCGAGGCCGACGGCCGCCGCCGCGAATTCAAGGTGCCGTTCGGTTCTGTGCCGCAGATGCTGCGCGAAGGCGTGTCGCGCTACTCGCTGACCGCCGGCCAAGTGCGCAACAAGCTGCTGGCCGATGAGCCGTGGCTGGCGCAGGGTACCTACCAGCGTGGCATCGGCAACCAGTTGACCCTGTACGGCGGCAGCGCGCTGAGCGAAGGCTACCTGTCGCTGCTGTACGGTGTCGGCCTGTCCACGCGCGTCGGTGCCTTCGCTGCCGACGTCACCCATGCACGGACCTCGTTCGACCACTACGGCAGCCATGCCGGCGCCAGTGTGCGGCTGAGCTACAGCAACATGATCGGCGAGACCGGGACCAACCTGACCCTGGCCGCCTACCGCTACTCCACTGAAGGCTTCTACAGCCTGCAGGACGCGCTGTATGGCCGTGATTCGGACAAGCGCGGCATCGACCCGACCACCCGTGGCCGTCAGCGCAGCCAGTTCCAGGTAACGCTGAACCAGCCGCTGGGCCGACGTGGCGGTGCGCTGTACGTGACCGGCTCGGTGCGTGACTTCTACGACCGTTCCGGCACCTCCAAGCAGTACCAGGTGGGCTACAACAACGCCTGGCGCTCGGTGAACTACGGCTTCTCGGCGCTGCGCACCGAAGAAGGCGTGCTCGGCCGTTCCGATACCCAGTACCTGCTGTCGATGAGCGTGCCGCTGGGCCGGGGCACCCACCCGGTGTCGTTCAGCGCCGACCTTGGCGCGCGCGACCGCGGTGGCTACGACAACAGCCGCGTCGGCATCACCGGTTCGGCCGGCGTCGACAACAACTTCAGCTACGGCGTGGCCCTGTCCGATTCCCGCGAGGGTGGCACCACTGCGGTCGGCAATGCCGAGTACCGCAGCCGCTACTCGGCGTTGAACGCCACCTACAGCCACTCGCGTGATTTCCGCCAGGCGTCGGTCGGTGCCAACGGCAGCGTGGTCGTGCATCCGGGCGGCTTCACCTTCACCCCGCAGCGCGGCGACACCATGGTGCTGGTCGAAGCGCCGGGCGCGCGCGATGCGATCGTCAGCAACGCGCCGGGCCTGCGCGTCGATGGCCGCGGCTACGCCGTGGTGCCGTACGTGTCGCCGTACCGCCTCAACACCGTCACCCTCGATCCGCAGGGCATGGCCCACGACGTCGAACTGGAAAGCACCAGCCAGTCCATCGCGCCGTTCGCCGGTGCCATCAGCTACCTGCGCTTCGACACCCGCAAGGGCAACGCGCTGCTGATCCAGGTGCGCAACGCCGATGGCCGCAGCATGCCGTTCGGTGCGCAGGTCAAGGACGAACAGGGCCAGCCGGTCGGCATGGTCAGCCAGGGCGGCCGCCTGTACGTGCGCAGCGAGAAGAACCAGGGCCAGTTGCAGGTCGAGTGGGGCGCCGGTGCCGACCAGCGCTGCACCATTGATTACCAGGTACCGGCGGGCGCCGATGCGTCCAAGACCGGCTTCATCCCGCTGGAGGCAGCATGCCGATGATTTCTTCCCGTGGCCGCCAGGCGCTGGCCGCGCTGGCCGTACTGGGCGGCGTGCTGCTGGCGCAGCAGGCCAGCGCCGCCTGCCGCATCCAGAACAGCTGGTTCATCGCCCAGGACGTGACCATGGACATGGGCCAGATCGTGATCCTGCCCAGCACCCCGGTCGGCGGTGTGATCAAGGAAATCAGTGAACCGATCACCCAGCAGAACAGCGTTGCCCGCTGCGATTCCTGGACCGGCGGTCGTTCGATCGGTGAGTACGTCAACGCAGCGCAGAAGCGCCCCGTGGCCGGCTTCTCGAACGTCTATGAAACCGATGTGGCAGGCGTCGGCATCCGCCTGTACCGCGATTCGGGTGCGATCCAGACCTACTACCCGCACTCGATCAACTTCGGTGGCGGTTCCGTGGTCAGCCTCATCGGTGGCCAGTTCCGCATCCAGCTGATCAAGACCGCTGCGCAGACCGGTTCGGGCGTGATCGCGCCGAACGGCCGCTTCACCAACTACTACTTCGACGGCGATGGCCCCGGGCGCCCGGTACTGACCTCGACGTTCAAGGGCTCGGGCACCACCGTGGTCAGCCCGACCTGTGAAGTGCAGGCCGGCAGCCGCAACATTGCCGTCGATTTCGGCAGTGTGCCCAACACCACCTTCACTGGTGTCGGCTCCAAGGCCGTTGATCGCGACTTCGAAATCCGCCTGAACTGCCAGGGCAGCAACGTTGCCGCCTACCAGAGCAAGATCGGCATCCGCCTCGATGCCGACCAGGACAGCTCGAACATGCCGGGCGTGCTGAAGCTGAGCGCGGCCAGCAACAGTGCCACCCGCATCGGCATCCAGATGGTCCAGCGCGATGGCAGCACCGAGCGTGAAGTGCGCTTCGGCCAGACCATCAGCGTTGGCACCACCGCGCCGGGTACCAGCGTCATGGCGCTGCCGCTGCGCGCGCGCTACGTGCAGACCCAGGCCGGTACGGTGGGCGCGGGTGTCGCAAACGGCCAGGCCACGTTCACCATCCAGTACGAGTAAGGCCGCCCCGGCGGCGGCCCCTGCTGCGTTCCGCCGCAACGTCGCCCGGCTCACGGGCGGCGTTGACTGCGTCTTGATCCTGCAACGATGAAGATCGATGCCACGACGCGCATACAGACGCCTTAGTGTGATGTATGTCGCGAATTTGGAGTTTCCTCATGAGGTGACCGTCTCCTGCCTGCGGGTGCTGGACGGCAACGCCGAAAGGATCCAGACGTGGCTACTGCTGCTTGCCCCCTTCCGCGCCGGCTTTCGGGAGCGCTCCGGTGAAGGTCCTGTCGGTGTTCGGCACGCGACCGGAAGCCATCAAGATGGGGCCGCTGGTGCGCGCCCTGGCACACGCTGCGGATATCGAATCGGTGGTCTGCATCACCGGGCAGCACCGGGCGATGCTCGACCAGGTGATGGCGCTGTTCGAGATCACCGCCGACCATGACCTCGATGTCATGGTGCCCAACCAGACCCTCAATGGCCTGTGTTCCAGGCTGTTCGAACGGCTTGACGCGCTCTACACGCAGGTCCGCCCCGACTACGTGCTGGTGCATGGCGATACCACCACGGCGATGACCGCGGCCCTGGCCGCGTTCCATCACCGCATCCCGATCGGCCATGTCGAGGCCGGCCTGCGCACCGGCGACATCCACCGGCCGTGGCCGGAGGAGATGAACCGGCGGGTGATCGATGTGGTCGGCCATCAGTTGTATGCACCCACTTCCGGCTCGCGCGCCAACCTGGCCCGTGAGCACCTGGGCGGGCAGATCCTGGTCACCGGCAACACCGTCATCGATGCCCTGCAGCAGACCGTGCAGCGGCTGGATGCCGATCCGGCACTGCGTGCGCAGGCCGACGAACCCTTCCATATGCTCGAACCCGGCCGCCGGCTGCTGCTGGTCACCGGCCATCGCCGCGAGAGTTTCGGCCAGGGCTTCGAGGACATCTGCCGTGCGCTGGCCGAGCTGGCACGGCGGCCGGACCTGCAGGTGCTGTACCCGGTGCACCTCAACCCGAACGTGCAGGGCCCGGTCAATGCCCACCTCGGCAACCTCGACAACGTGCACCTGGTGCCGCCGCAGGATTACCTGCGCTTCGTGCGCCTGATGCAGCGCGCCGACGTCATCCTCACCGACTCCGGTGGCGTGCAGGAAGAAGCCCCGGCGCTGGCCAAACCGGTGCTGGTGATGCGCGATGTCACCGAACGGCCGGAGGCGGTCGAGGCCGGTGTGGTCACGCTGGTCGGCACTACGCCCTCGCGCATCGTCGATGCGGTCAACGCGGTGTTGGCACGCCCCCCGCAGCCGGCCCGCTTCGACCCCGATGCCAGCCCTTACGGGGATGGCCGCGCCAGCGCCCGCATCGTCGCCGCCCTGCGCGGTGCGCCCCTTCCCGAATTCTCGCCCGGCGTCCGCAGCAGCGGCGCCGTCCACCCCATCCACGCGAAGTGACGCCATGACCCAGACCGGCCGCTCTTCCCTGTTTGCATCCGCCGCTGCGTTCGTCCTGTCGGGCGTGGTTGGCAGTGCCCATGCCGCCGACAGCGTCGCCGGCCAGTTCACCGAATGGAGCAGCGACAGCACGGTGCACCGGCAGATGACCCTGCGCGAACTCGGTTTCCGCCAGCCACTGGTGCTGAGCGGGCAGGAGAGCCAGCGCGAGGTCTACCTGCCGGTGCCGGCCGGTGTGGCCACCCGCGACGCGCAGCTGCAGCTGGATGGGCGCTATGTGCGCGGCCACGCCGGGCGCACCTCGGGCCTGTGGTCGGTCGATGGCGACCCGATCGCGGCGCGTTCGATCACCGATGCCCAGGGCGATGCCAGCCAGCTGCTGGCCATCGATGGCGAACCCCGCCAGAGCGGCTTCGTACGGGTCGGCGTCGGCTGGTGGTCGATCGTGTCCGATTACCAGTGCGCCGACCAGAGCGCGCCGGCCAATGTGCTGCGGCTGTCGCCGGACTCGCGTTTCAGCTACCGCTTCGACGGCCGCGCCGTGGATACCGTGGCCAAGGCGTGGGGGGCGCTGCCACCGCGGGTGCGCCTGCTGGTGGATGGCAAGGCGCTGCAGGCACCGGCCTACGATGCGGCTTGGCGCATCGGTACCGCGTTGCAGGCCGGGGGCAAACAGGTGCAGGTGGTGGCCCTGCCCAAGGTCGGTGACAGCGTTGACCTGGCCGGTATCAGCATCCCGGCCAGCCTGCAGGGCGTGCCGGCCTACGCCGCGCTGGCCACGGGTGAGCGCGCGCATGCGATCAGGGATCTGGCCGAAGTCGGCGCGCTGCTGTCATTGCGCGACAGCGGGCCGTTGGCCGCCGATGTGATGATCGGCAGCGATGCACTGCGCGCCGGCGTGCGTGCGGCGCTGGATGCGCTGGCCGTACAGGTCGGCGCGGCGGGGGCCGATGCGGGCACCGCGTTCGCCGCGTGGCGCGGCACCGGCATGGGCGGCCTGGAAAAGCCCGCCGCCAACGCGTCGGTCAGCGTGGTGGCCGTGGCCGGGCGTCCGACGCTGGTGGTCGACCCGGCGGCGGCGGGCAAGGTCGCCGGGCTGCTCGCCGAGCAGTGGCGCAGCTATGCACTGGGCCGCAGCCTGCAGGTCAGCGCAGCGGGCACGCCCAGACTGGACGGTGACCAGGTACTGCTGAGCCGGCTCGGCAACATCACCGGCACCATGGATGTGGTGACCCGCGCCGACCGCAGCGCCAGCTTCGACCTCGGCGCACTGTCGGCCGATGGCCGCCTGCCCGAGCAGGTGGTGATCGATGTCTCGGCGGCCCCCAACGCGGCCGGGCAGGGCGCGGTCGCCACGATCTACCTCAACGATTACCTGTTGGGTGGCAAGGTGCTGTCGGCCAACGGCCAGCCGCAACGGCTGGTGGCCAAGGTGCCGGCCTACGCGCTGTCGGCACGCAACGAGATCCGTGTCAGCTTCCTGCGCCAGCCGGCGCGTCCCTACTGCCACGATCCGGCCACGGGCTATCCGGTCTCGATCCTGCCCAGCAGCCACCTGACCTTGGCCAAGCGTTCGCTGGGCAGTGACTTCGTGGGTGCCAGCAGCCAGCTGTCGCGCGGCAACCAGGTGTTCGTGCCCGGCACCTGGCTGCAGGATGCGCCGGCCTCGCTGGGCAAGGTCATCGCGGTGACCAGCGCAGTGGGCGCATCGCCGGAGGCATCGGAACTGAAGGTGGTCGAAGCCGGTGCCGTGGTCAGCCCGGGCGCGCCGTGGCTGGCGTTCGGCGTGGCGCCAGCCGGTGTCGATGTGGCCGGCCTGAAGGATGGCCACCTGCTGATCGGCGGCAAGCCGCAACCGCTGTTGGATGTGAGCGGGCTGGATCGTGCCGCGGTGGTGCAGGTGGGGTCGTCCGGTGGCCAGCTGGGCGTTGTTTACAGCGACCTCGGTGCGCAGTCACCGCCGTTCGGCGCCCCATTCCGTTTGCTGCGGGGCGATCTCGCCGTGCTCGACGGCAGTGATGCCGTGCGCGAATTCGACCGCCAGGATCCCTACGGCACGCGTATCGCGCAGGACGGCAACCCGCAATCGAAGTGGGAACGGCACATGGTCTGGCTGCTGCTGCTGGTCGGCGTGATCGTGTTCGCGCTGCTGGCCGCCCGCGTCACCCAGGTGCGTCGCCGCAAGTCCGCCAACACAGGGCACTGATCCACCGTGGACGGTCTGTTCTGGAACATCCAGCTGGCCAACTACTACGCCGCCCTGGAAACCACGGCGGCGGCGGTGGCCGTGCTGATCCTGATCTCCAGCCTCGATGACCTGTTCATCGATGTCTGGTACTGGGTACGCGAGAGCTGGCGCGCGCTCACGATCAAGCGCCGCGATGCCTACCGGCCGCTGACCCAGGACGACCTGCTGCAGCGCCCGCAGCAGCCGCTGGCGATCATGGTGCCGGCGTGGATGGAGTACGACGTCATCGCGCAGATGGTGGAGAACATGATCAACGTGCTCGATTACCGCGAGTACGTCGTGTTCGTCGGCACCTATCCCAACGACCAGCAGACCATCGATGAGGTCGAGCGCATGCGTCGCCGCTACAAGCGCCTGCGCCGCGTGGAAGTGCCACACGACGGGCCGACCAGCAAGGCCGACTGCCTGAACTGGCTGATCCTGGCGATCTTCGACTACGAGAAGCGCCACGACATCGAGTTCGCCGGGGTGATCCTGCACGACAGCGAGGACGTGCTGCATCCGATGGAACTGCGCTTCTACAACTACCTGCTGCCGCGCAAGGACATGATCCAGCTGCCGGTCACCTCGCTGGACCGCGAGTGGTATGAGCTGGTTGCCGGTGTCTACATGGACGAATTCGCCGAATGGCACGCCAAGGATCTGGTCGTGCGTGAAAGTGTTTCCGGCATGGTGCCATCGGCGGGCGTCGGTACCTGCTTCTCGCGGCGCGCGCTGCTGGCGCTGAGCGCGCAGACCGACAACCAGCCCTTCAACACCGACAGCCTCACCGAGGACTATGACGTCGGTGCGCGGCTGGCGGCGATGGGCATGCAGTCGATCTTCGCCCGCTTCCCGGTGCAGTTCCGCGTGCGTCGCCCGTCCTGGTTCGGCTGGGGGCCGGTGCGCGAGCGCACCCAGCAGATGGCGCTGTGCGTGCGCGAGTACTTCCCCGACAACTTCCGTGCCTCGTACCGGCAGAAGGCGCGCTGGGTGCTGGGCATCGGCCTGCAGAGCTGGGAGTCGCTGGGCTGGCGTGGCTCGCTGGCCACCAAGTACCTGCTGGCGCGCGACCGCAAGGGCATCATCACCTCGTTCGTCAGCATCATTGCCTACCTCATCTTCCTGCAGCTGCTGTTGTTCTGGCTGCTGAAGATGTCCGGGGTGTGGACGATGCAGTTTCCCAGCGTGTTCCAGGCCGGTACCTGGCAGATGAACGTCGCGCTGCTGACCACCGCAGCGCTGGCCACCCGCGTCGTGCAGCGCTTCTACTTCGTCAACCGGCTGTACGGCTGGGAGCATGCCTTGATGTCGATCCCGCGGATGGTGGTCGGCAACATGATCAATTTCATGGCCACCGCGCGTGCGTGGAAGGTGTTCCTGGCTTACCTGCTGTTCGGCAAGCGCATGGTCTGGGACAAGACCATGCACGACTTCCCGGATGCGGCGCAGCTGGTGCAGACGCGCAAGCAGCTCGGCGAGCTGTTGACCACCTGGCAGGCGGTGGAGCCGGAGCGCCTGCAGCAGGCGCTGGACCAGCAGCACGCCGGCCGGCAGCAGCCACTGGGCCGCATCCTGCTCACCCAGGGGTGGCTGGATGATGAAACGCTGGCCGAGGCGATCGCCTTCCAGGGCGACCTGCCTCGTGCGGTGATCGACGTGGACTACCTGCGCGCCTTCCACTTCCCGGTCAGTGCCGATGCCTGCGTGCAATGGCGCATGTTGCCGCTGCCACCGCGCCAGCAGGGCACCCTGCGGCTGGCCGTGGCCAGCCCATTGCCCGAAGAAGCGTTGGCGCTGCTGAAGCAGGAAACCCGCAGCGAGCACATCGAACAGAGCATTGCCCGCGAAAGCGAAATCAACGCAGGCCTGCGCCTGATCGGCGGCGACCGGCACTGGCAGCTGGACAACGTGCCGCTGCTCGGGGACCTGCTGGTGGAGATGCGCCTGATCGATCACGCGCGCTTCGAGATCGCACTGGATGCCTACAAGCCGCAGCGCGATGGCCGCATCGGCGATTACCTGGTCAAGCAGGGCGTCACCACCGAGGACGCCGTCGCCCAGGCCATGCAGGAGCAGCGCCGGCGTGCGGCCGTGCTGCAGTCGCCGCCTCCCGGAGCCTTGCCGGCATGAAGACCACGCTGCTGTCCACCGTCATTGCCGTGGCACTGGCCACGGCCGCCACGCCGGTACTGGCACAGGCCGATGCGGCCCTGCCGCTGTCCGGCGCTGCATATCGCGTCGCCGAGCAGGCCTTCACCGCTTACGAGCGCGGCGACTATCAAGCGGCTTACCAGCAGTCCACCGAAGCGATCCGGCTGCGCCCGGACGTGGTGCGGCTGCGCCTGTTGCAGATCTACGCGCTGCAGAAACTGGGCCGGCCGGCGGAGGCCCAGCAGCAGGCACGTCGTGCACTGGATGCGGGGTTGAAGGATCCGGCGTTGCCGGCGCTGGCCGCTGCCACCGCTGCGCGCAGCACGCCTCCGGATGCCAGGAGCGGGCGCGCACCCTCCCCACCGCGCGTGGCTGGCAGCGGCGCAGACCGCGCCAGGCAGCAGGCCTACGCGCTGGCCACCGAGGCCTACGCCGCTTATGACGCCGGGCGGATGGGAGAGGCAGCCAGCAAGGCCGAGCAGGCCTTCCGGCAGCAGCCAACGCAGGGCGCCTGGGCGATGCTGTGGGTGGCCGCGCTGGAAGCACAGCAGCAGCCCGAACAGGCCGACGCCGCCATTGCCACCGCGCTGCAGCTGGGCGCGCCGAATGTCGAGGCATTGCGCGCACGGCGCGTGGCGCTGGATCGACAGCGCGCGCTGCTGCAGGCCCAGCAGGCGTACCGGTCGCTGTCCACGCAGGATGATGCCGCGGCCGTTGCGCAGGCACGTGCCGCTGTCGAGCTGGCACCGGAGGTGGCGACGTACCGGTTGCTGCTGATTACCGCGCAGCTGCAGCAGGGGCAGCTGGCCGACGCCGAGCGCAGTGCCGACCAGGCGTTGCAGGCCGACGGCCAGGATCTCAATGCGCGGGTGATGCGCGGCTACCTGCGCCAGCGCCAGGGCAACAGCCTGCTGGCCAATGAAGACTTCGACGCCGCACTCGCCGCGCCGGGGTCAACCATGCAGCAGCGCAACGTGCGCCTGCTGGCCGTGGATGCGGCCCTGGCCGCTGGGGACCGCACACGTGCGGGTGCACTGCTGGCGCCGCTGCGCGCGGCATTGCCAGCAGATGCCAGCGATGCACGCGCGCAGCAGCTGCTGCAGCAGGGCATCGAGCAGCGCGCCAAGGCGGTCCGTTCCAGTCGCGAGCGTCCGCGCATGAGCGCGCAGACCTATCCGGCGCCGTTCCAGCACTGCCAGTCTGGCGACAGCGGCAACCGTTGCGAGTTGATGCCGGCCGACCTGCAGGGCGACGGTGGTGCCGCACAGCGTGCCTACGCGGCCTACGCGCGCCGGGACTATGCCGAGGCCATCGGCGAGGCGCGGCAGGCCGTGCAGCTCGCACCGGAGGACGCGGGCCTGCAGGGGCTGCTGACCAGCACGCTGGCGGCAGGCAACCGCAGCCAGCAGGACGAAGCACGGCAGCGCCTGGATGCGGCGCTGGCACAGCGCCCTGACGATGCGGAGGCGCTGATGCAGCGCGGCTACCTCAACCAGAAGGCGCACGAGCCGGCGCGCGCACTGGCCGACTTCCGTGCCGCCGAGGCCACCGGCAGGGCACCAAAGGGCGTGGTGCTTGACCAGGCCTACGCCAGCGCGGCCAACGGCGATCACCCGCAGGCGGTGACCCTGCTGCGGACGGCCATTGATCGTGCCGATGCCGGCGAGCTGCCACTGGATGCGCACCAGCGCTACAACGTGCGCAATGCCATCGCCAACTATTCGCGCGAGTGGGGCGTGATCGCCTCGGCCGGCTTCCGTGGCGCGCGCCAGGCGGCGACCAATGTCGGCGGCGCGGCGATCAGTACGCCGGGTGATTCGGTGTTCAGCACGCTTGAAGCGTTCTGGCGCCCGCCGGCTTTCAATGACCAGCACGGCACGCTGGAGCTTTACGCGCGGCTGCTCAACACCCTGTACGACGAGGGTGGCACCTACGAGTCGATCCGCGCCGTGGACCCGTGCACCGGCGAATCGACGCCCGATGCACGCGCGCGCGCCGAACGGCTCAGCCGCTCGCGTTCCACCACCGGCTGGCCGTCCACCATCGCCTCGTTCGGCCTGCGCTACGCCTTCGGCCAGACCGGCCTGAGCGCCGGCATCGAGCGTCGCCAGTTCCTCGGCAGCGCCACCCGCACGGGCGATGTCTACCCCGCTTCGGCGGCCGTGCAATGCAGCCTGCAGCTGGCCCGCAACCCGCCACTGGAAGCCAGCACACTGGCCCGCTACCGCCTGGCCAGCGGTTCCGGTGGCTGGATGTCCTACCTGACCTACGGCTATTACCACGGCACCGACCTGCGCACCGACGTGAATCAGTGGTGGATGGTCAGTGGCTACGCGCAGGGCGGTTACACGTGGGATGACAACAGCGCGCATTTCACCCTCGACGCACTCGATGCCAATGGCGCGCCGGTGCGCCGGGTGGGCGATGCCAACGGGCGCCTGCATCGCGAACAGTGGTTCGCTGCCGGTGAACTGCGTGCCGGCCGCAGCTTCCGCTTTGGTGCCGGGCAGACCCACTGGGTGGTCACGCCGTATGTGGTGGTGGGGGCGGACTGGCTCGACCAGCGCTCGCGGGTGCGCGACATCCGCTACCCGCTGTTCCCGGCGCAGTCGTTCGCACTCAACGATACGCAGCGCAGCTGGTCACTCGGCGCAGGGCCGGGCGTGGGCGTGCGCTACTGGTTCCGCGAAGACCACTACAACACGCCGCGTTCCTACCTGGACCTGACCGTGCAGTACCGCTTCGCGATCGGCGGCGGTGATACGCAGCGCGCCAAGGGCCTGTTCGCGACCGCCATCCTCTCCTACTGAGGCAGGCCCCAACGTCGTCGCAGCGCCGCGGCCTGCGGCGTGTCCTGGGTCAGCCACGGCTCCAGTGCATAGACCAGCACGTGCTGCGCACCGCTGTCGTGCGCCCACGCCAGCTGCCGCTGGATGCGCGCGGCATCTGCGGTTTCGCCCTTGAACGCGCTGCCGTCGGCGGGGCTGCCGGGCAGTTCGCGGAACAGTTCGACGATCGCATCGAACCCGATGCCCTGTGCCCGGAAATGGCCGAGCAGCGGTTGCAGCTGCTGCACGTTGCCGGCGCCGGCCACCCCCACGCCGTCCTGCACCATCGGCCGCAGCGCGGCCCGTGCCAGCACCGCCTGCCACAGCGCGACCAGGTCGCCGTCGGTCTGCAGGCGGCTGAAGTAGCAGGAGATCGCACAGTCACCGCCGCGCGCGCTGGCGGCCTGCGCCAGCCCGTGCAGCCACTGCGCCAGCCATTGCTGGCGGGCCGGATCGGCCCAGTGGAACTGCTCCAGTTCGTAGGGCAGGTACCAGCCGCCGAAGGCGGGCTGCTGCGCCCACGGCGCCTGTGCCAACCAGCTGCGCGCGTGCGCCAGGCTGTCGGCCAGGAACGCCTGCAGCGTGGCGTCGTCGGCGCCGATGGCCTGCCACCAGCGTTGCTGGAAGGGCAGGCCAACGCGGATGCGGATGTCGTTCTCGCTGGCGGCGGTGAACAGCTGCTGCAGGTTGCTGTCCGGCAGCGACCAGTCGCCATCGCTGCCACCGACGATGCCGGTCCACTGCAGCACCAGCTGCCGGCAGCCCAGCGCGTGGGCAAGCTTCAACGAACGTTGCCAGTCGGCCGGGCCCCACTGCAGATGGCTGCGCCAGGGCTGCAGGAAGGTGCCATCCACCTGCACCGGCAGCGAACAGCCGGGCAGGGTGGCGAGCGTAGCGGCCAACGGCGCCAGCACTGCCGCGCGCAGCAACCGGCGGCGCAACGGCGAAGACGGATCCGTGGGAAGGTCGGGCCGAACCATGCCCGCATCATCCCAGAGCACCGTGGGTGGGAGGTGAACCCCGCGCCGGGTGGTGCCGGCCGCTGGCCGGCATCGTGCCCCGGGTGGCAGGTGAATCACCATCCGGTAGTGCCGGCCGCTGGCCGGCATCGCGCCCCGATTATTCCAACGCGTAGCGCAGCGCGAACAGCACCGCCACCAGCCACACCGCCGGATGCACTTCGCGCCAGCGGCCGGTGCCGGCCTTCAGCGCCGCATACGCGATGAAGCCAAACGCCAGGCCATTCGCGATGGAGTAGGTGAACGGCATCGCCAGGGCACACAGTGCGGCCGGCACCGATTCGGTCAGGTCGCTCCAGTCCACGTCCACCAGTTCGCGCAGCATCAGGCCGGCCACGAACAGCAGCGCCGGTGCGGTGGCATAGCCGGGCACCATCGCCGCCAGCGGCGAGAACAGCAGTGCGGCCAGGAACAGTGCCGACACCACCAGTGCAGTCAGGCCGGTGCGGCCGCCCACCTGCACGCCCGAGGCGCTTTCAGCGAACGCGGTAGTGCTGCTGGTGCCCAGCAGCGAACCGGCCACGATCGCCGTGCTGTCGGCCAGCAGCGCGCGGCCGAAACGCTTCTGCGCGCCCGGCAGTTTCAGCAGTCCGGCGCGACCGACCACGCCATACAGGGTGCCGGTGGCATCGAACACTTCCACCAGCACGAACACCAGCACCACCTGCAGCAACACAGCGATCGGCGCGCCACCGTTGTGGTGCAGCAGGCCCGGCAGGTCCAGCTGCAGGAAGGTCGGCGCCAGGCTCGGCGGCAGCGAGACCAGGCCCTGGTACTGCACGTCGCCCAATGCCCAGCCCGCGCCGGTCACCGCCAGGATGCCGATCAGGATCGCGCCACGGATACGGCGCGCTTCCAGCACCGCGATCAGCAGGAAGCCGGCCAGTGCCAGCAGCGGCGGCGCCGTGTTCAACGGGCCCAGCGCCACCAGCGTGTCTTCATTGCCGACGATCACGCCGGACTTCTGCAGCGCGATGATCGCCAGGAACAGGCCGATGCCGGCCACGATCGCCGAGCGCAGCGACGAAGGAATGCCCGACACCAGCCACGCCCGCACACCGGTCAGCGACAGCACCAGGAACACCAGGCCGGAGATGAATACCGCGCCCAGTGCCTGCTGCCACGGCAGGCCGGCGGCACCGACCACGGTGAAGGCGAAGAACGCGTTCAGGCCCATGCCCGGTGCCATGCCGACCGGGAAGTTGGCCGCCAGTGCCATCACCGCCGAACCCAGCGCCGCGGCCAGGCAGGTGGCCACGAACACCGCACCCGCGTCCATGCCGGTGGTGCCGAGGATCTCGGGGTTCACGAAGACGATGTAGGACATCGTCAGGAAGGTGGTGACACCGGCCAGCAGCTCGGTACGCACGGTGGTGCCGTGCTGCTGCAGCTGGAACAGGCGCTCGAACAGGGACATGGGGCTTCTCGCGACAATAAGGTGTCACGACCAACGGTCGTGACCTACCCGAATGCAGAACGGCCGCGCAGAGCGCGGCCGTTCTTCCTTTCTTACTTCAGCGCCTTGAAGCGCAGGCGCTTCGGCGCGGCATCGTCGCCCATGCGACGCTTCTTGTCTTCCTCGTACTCGCGGTAGTTGCCCTGGAAGAACTCCACGTGCGAGTCGCCTTCGAAAGCGATGATGTGCGTGGCGATGCGGTCCAGGAACCAGCGGTCGTGCGAGATCACGAAGGTGTTGCCCGGGAACTCCAGCAGCGCGTCTTCCAGCGCACGCAGCGTTTCGATGTCCAGGTCGTTGGACGGTTCGTCGAGCAGCAGCACGTTGCCGCCCTGCAGCAGGGTCTTGGCCATGTGCAGGCGGCCACGCTCACCACCGGACAGCGAGCCGACCATCTTCTGCTGGTCCTGGCCCTTGAAGTTGAAGCGGCCGATGTAGGCGCGCGACTGGATCTCGATGCCGTTGATGTTGAGGATGTCCAGGCCACCGGCGATTTCCTGGAAGACGTTGTGGTTGCCTTCCAGCTTGTCGCGGCTCTGGTCCACGTAGGACAGCTGCACGGTCGGGCCGATCACGATCTCGCCCGAATCCGGCTTCTCCTGGCCGGTGATCATCTTGAACAGCGTCGACTTGCCGGCGCCGTTCGGGCCGATGATGCCGACGATCGCGCCCGGCGGAATCAGCATCGACAGGTTGTCGATCAGCAGGCGGTCGCCGAACTTCTTGGAGACGTTCTTGAACTCCATCACCATGTTGCCCAGGCGCTCGCCCGGCGGGATGAAGATTTCGTTGGTCTCGTTGCGCTTCTGGTAATCCTGCGACTGCAGCTCTTCCAGGCGGGCCAGACGGGCCTTGCCCTTGGAGCGGCCGCCCTTGGCGTTCTGGCGCGACCACTCCAGTTCCTTCTGGATCGCCTTCTGGCGGGCCTTTTCCTGGTTCTCTTCCTGCTTCAGGCGCTCATCCTTCTGCACCAGCCATTCGGTGTAGTTGCCCTTCCACGGAATGCCGCGGCCGCGGTCCAGTTCCAGGATCCACTCGGCGGCGTTGTCCAGGAAGTAGCGATCGTGGGTGACGGCCACCACGGTGCCGGTATAGCGCGCCAGGAACTGTTCCAGCCATTCCACCGACTCGGCGTCGAGGTGGTTGGTCGGTTCGTCGAGCAGCAGCATGTCCGGCTTCTGCAGCAGCAGGCGGCACAGTGCGACGCGGCGCTTTTCACCGCCGGACAGGTTGGCGATCTTGGCATCCCACGGCGGCAGGCGCAGCGCATCGGCAGCCACGTCCAGCTGGTTTTCCAGGGTGTGCGCGTCGCCGGCGGCCAGGATCGCCTCGAGGCGCTCCTGTTCCTTGGCCAGCGCGTCGAAGTCGGCGCCTTCCTCGGCGTAGGCGGCGTACACCGCCTCCAGCGCGGCCTGGGCCTGCAGCACTTCGCCCACGCCTTCCTCGACCGACTCGCGCACGGTCTTGTTCGGGTCCAGTTCCGGTTCCTGCGCCAGGTAACCGACCTTGATGCCGGGCTGCGGGCGGGCTTCACCCTCGAAATCGGTGTCCACGCCGGCCATGATCTTCAGCACGGTGGACTTGCCGGCGCCGTTCAGGCCCAGCAGGCCGATCTTCGCGCCCGGGAAGAAGGACAGGGAAATGTCCTTGATGATCTGCCGCTTGGGCGGGACCACCTTGGACACGCGGTTCATGGTGTAGATGTATTGCGAGGACATGCGGTCTCCGTAGGCGCGGCCCTGCGCCCGACCCGTCACGGGAACATCCCGTTGCGGCAGCGGGCACAGACTGGAATGGAATACCGCCAATTATAGCCGGAACCGGTTCCGGCCCGCGCCCGGCCGGAGCCGCGCAGGCTGGCCGTGGCCTGAATACTCCGTCACAGTCCTGCAGCGGGAAGCGTTTCCAGCCGGAAACGGTTCAGATCGGTTGCGCAATATGGGCTCACCACCCACCCAAGCAGAGGTCTGACATGCGCATCAATCGAGTAATGGCCGGCGCCGTGGCCTCTGTGCTGGCGCTGGGCGCCGTGACCCCCGGCCTTCGCCGACAACGACCATCGCCGCGACCACGACCGCCGCGAGTGGCGCGAGGATCGCCGTGAGTGGCGCCAGGACCGCCGCGACTGGGAGCGCGACCGCCGCGAGGCCCGGCGCGACTGGGAACGCGACCGCCGCGACTGGCACCGTGACCATGATCGCTACTACCGCCCGGCACCGCCGCGCGTGGTCTATCGCCCGGCCTATGGCCCGGGCTATGGCTGGAAGGTCGGCCACCGCTACCGCGACTACTACCGCGGCCCGGTCTACGTGGTGAACGACTACCCGCGCTACAACCTGCGCCGCCCGCCGTACGGCCATCAGTGGATCCGGGATGATCGCGGCAACATGCTGCTGGTGGCCATCGCCACCGGTGTGATCGCCCAGTACGTGCTCAGTCGCTGAGGATCGCGGCCGGGGTCGGATCCCTTTCCAACGGAAAGGGCTCTGACCCTTGCGCTGATGGGGTCGGATCCCTTTCCAACGGAAAGGGCTCTGACCCCACAACATCAATCGAAACCATACGGGGCCGGATTCCTTCGGGGATGCCGGCCCCGTCCGTTTCGGCCCCAGCGGGCCAGTGCGGAGCTACAATCGAGGGCTGAGCCGTACCCCTTTTCCCTGCCTGCTGGAGTACCCGATGTTCCCGCGTGACGTCCGCATCGAATCCTACGATCCCGAACTGGCCAAGGCCATCGCCGCTGAGACCCAGCGCCAGGAAGACCACGTCGAGCTGATCGCCAGCGAGAACTACACCAGCCCGGCGGTGATGGAAGCCCAGGGCAGCCAGCTGACCAACAAGTACGCCGAAGGCTACCCGGGCAAGCGCTACTACGGTGGCTGCGAATACGTGGACATCGCCGAGCAGCTGGCGATCGACCGCCTGAAGCAGCTGTTCGATGCGGACTATGCCAACGTGCAGCCGCACAGCGGTTCGCAGGCCAACCAGGCCGTGTACTTCGCCCTGCTGCAGCCGGGTGACACCATCCTCGGCATGAGCCTGGCCCACGGTGGCCACCTCACCCACGGCGCCAAGGTCAATGCCTCGGGCAAGCTGTTCAACGCCGTGCAGTACGGCGTCAACGACCAGGGCCTGATCGATTACGACGAAGTCGAGCGCCTGGCCCTGGAGCACAAGCCGAAGATGGTCGTGGCCGGCTTCTCGGCCTACTCGCAGGTGATCGACTGGGCGCGCTTCCGCGCCATCGCCGACAAGGTCGGCGCCTACCTGTTCGTCGACATGGCCCACGTCGCCGGCCTGGTCGCCGCAGGCGTCTACCCGAGCCCGCTGGAACACGCCCACGTGGTCACCTCGACCACCCACAAGACCCTGCGCGGCCCGCGCGGCGGCATCGTCATCGCCAAGGGCGCCGACGAAGACCTGGTCAAGAAGCTGCAGTCGATCGTGTTCCCGGGCATCCAGGGCGGTCCGCTGATGCACGTCATCGCCGGCAAGGCCGTGGCCTTCAAGGAAGCGCTGGAGCCGGGCTTCAAGGCCTACCAGCAGCAGGTGGTGAAGAACGCCCAGGCGATGGCCAATACGCTGATCGCGCGTGGCTACAAGATCGTCTCCGGCGGCACCCAGAACCACCTGATGCTGGTGGACATGATCGGCAAGGACGTGTCCGGCAAGGACGCGGAAGCCGCGCTGGGCAAGGCCCACATCACCGTCAACAAGAACTCGGTGCCGAACGACCCGCGTTCGCCGTTCGTGACCTCGGGCCTGCGCCTGGGTACGCCGGCGGTGACCACCCGTGGCTACGTCGAACAGGACTGCGTGGATCTGGCCAACTGGATCGCCGACGTGCTCGACGCACCGAACGATGACGCGGTCATCGCCCGCGTGCGCGACGCCGTCAGCGCGCAGTGCCGCAAGTACCCGGTCTACGGCTGATCGGGGCCGGGGTCAGAGCCCTTTCCTGGCGGAAAGGGATCCGACCCCGCCTTCCGGATCGACGCAGGGGTCGGATCCCTTCCCGCAGGGAAGGGCTCTGACCCCGTCATCAGGAATCCCGCGCATGGATGAGCGCCGCCTCAAGTACCTGTACATCGCACTGGCGGTGCTGTTCGGCCTGCCCAGCCTGTTCTTCGGCGGTGCCGGCGCCTGCATCGCCGTGGTCATGGGCGTGATCGGGCTCGTATCGCTGGACGCGGACAAACTGTGGTTTGCCGTCGGCATGTTCGCGTGGGGATCGTGCGCGATCGCCGGCCTCGTGGCCTGGGTCGCACTCAGCATCGTCTGGCTGCGCGATGGCGCACGCGGGCTGCACATGGCATCACGCCGCTGGTGGCTGCTGCTGGGCCTGGGCGTGCTGGCGGGCCTGCCCCTGCTGGCGATGGCGCTGTACTACTTCGCCGAGCTGGGTCCGTCCGTGCTCAGCGGGCTGTTCGCCGGGCCGTCCCTGCTGGTGCCCACCGGTATGTTGATCCTCCTGCGGCTGCGTGCCGACGCCATGGGCGAGCCATCCGGCCCGGCACGGTCAAAGGAGTAGGCCCGCGTGGATGAGCGCCGCGCCCGGTATCTGTATGCCATCCTGGCGGTGGTCTTCGGCCTGCCCAGCCTGGTGGTGGGCGGTGCTGTAGCGACGATGCTGCTGCTGATGGGGCTGGGCCAGTTCGGTCATGGCACGCTGGCCTCGGTGACGGTGATGCCGCTGTGGGGCCTGGCCGGCATTGCCGGTTGCCTGGCCTGGTTGTGGCTCAGCGCGGGTTTTCTGCTGCAGGGGCGTGCCGGGCTGCACGTGCACCGCCTCTGGTGGTGGATGCTGCTGGCGGGCGGTCTCGCCGCCTTGCCCCCGCTGGGGCTGGCGCTGTGGTGGGGCATCGCCGTGCATGCCGAAGGCATCGGCTTGTTGCTGCTGGGCCCGTCGATGCTGGTGCCGGCTGCGATGCTGGTGTGGATCAAACGCCGCGCATGACGTGGCCCATGGAAGGACATCGAACGCATGGATGAGCGTCTGCACAAACGCTGGATGGCGATCGCCGGCCTGCTGGTGGGCCTGCCCACCGTGGCGGCAGGCGGCACGGGTGCCGTGCTGGGGCTGATGGTCGTATGGGACGGCAAGTACCTGACGGGCGACGAGCACACGTGGTTGCTGCTGTGGTCGTCGGCTGGAATCATCGGCCTGCTGTCGTGGTTGTGGCTGAGCGGCCTGTTCCTGTGGCGCGGTGTTGCCGGCCTGCGCCAATCACCGGTTGTCGCCTGGGTCGGCCTTGCGCTGGGGGTGCTGGCCGCGTTGGCCGTGGTCGCCGCCGCGTTGTACTTCACCTTCAAGCATGGGGAAATCTCGACCCTGGCCTTCCTTGGGTTCGGCCCGCCGCTGCTGGTGATGGCCGGGCACCTGGCGTGGCTGCGCTGGGCACGCGCGGCCCCGGTGCCGTCGGCACCTGGTTGAACGTCTGGTCCTGCTGACCTCACTGGACGCTCTGGTTGGCCGAAATGCAGGTACTTCCGCGCAGACAGCATTTGCCGCTGCGCCCTTTCTCAGGTACCTTTGCGACGCTGCCATGACCGTGGCAATAGGTAC
Source organism: Stenotrophomonas sp. LC732 (assembly GCF_052446685.1). Lineage (NCBI taxonomy): Bacteria > Pseudomonadati > Pseudomonadota > Gammaproteobacteria > Lysobacterales > Lysobacteraceae > Stenotrophomonas > Stenotrophomonas sp. LC732. Next base: position 406,827 of record NZ_CP199214.1, read on the forward strand.
TTTCCTGAGCCAGGCGTTCCATGCACTGCCCCTTCTGCCAACATGCCGATACCCGGGTCATCGACTCGCGCGTCTCTGAAGACGGCGCGACGATCCGTCGTCGGCGTGAATGTGAAGCCTGCGGCGAGCGCTTCAGCACCCTGGAAACGGTCGAACTGAAGCTGCCGGCCATCGTCAAGAGCGATGGCACGCGCGAGGCGTTCGACCAGCGCAAGGTCCGCGCTGGCTTCGACCGCGCGCTGCAGAAGCGTGCGGTGGCCGAAGACAAGATCGAAGCAGCGGTGCGTGCGGTGGTTCACCAGCTGCGCATCAGCGGCGAGCGCGAAGTGCCCTCGATCAAGGTCGGCGAGTTCGTGATGAACGAACTGCGCAAGCTCGATCATGTCGGCTACGTGCGCTTCGCTTCGGTCTACCGCAGCTTCGAGGACGTGGCCGATTTCCGCGAGGAGATCGAGAAGCTCGAGCGCGACCTGCCGTCCAGTACCGAACAGCTGCAGCTGCTGGGCGATGTGATCGCCCTGACCAAGAAGAAGAAGGGCTGACTGCCTCTGCCTTGGGGGTGCCAACCTTGGTGGGCACCGGTGGCCGCATTCACTGGTGGGTGCCAACCGTTGGTTGGCACTGACGGCATGGATCAACACCGGCGGCGTTACCATGGCTGCATGACCACTTCGTTCTCCGTCCTCGACCACCTGCACATGGCCAACGCGCTGCGCCTGGCCGAGCGCGCTGCCTATACCACCCGCCCCAACCCGATGGTCGGCTGCGTGATCGCCCATGGCGAACGCGTGGTCGGGCAGGGCTGGCACCAGCGCGCCGGTGGCCCGCATGCGGAAGTGTTCGCCCTGCGCGAGGCCGGCACCGAAGCACGCGGTGCCACCGCCTACGTCACCCTGGAACCCTGCGCCCACTACGGGCGCACGCCACCGTGTGCGCTGGCCTTGATCGAAGCTGGCGTGTCGCGCGTGGTCGCGGCGATGCGTGATCCATTCCCGAAGGTCGATGGCGGTGGGTTCGATCTGCTGCGCAATGCCGGCATCGACGTCGCCGAAGGGCTGATGGCGGCGCAGGCGCGCGAGCTCAACAAGGGCTTCCTGTCGCGCGTGGAGCGCAATCGGCCGTGGTTGCGGGTGAAGCTGGCCGCCAGCCTGGATGGCCGTACCGCGATGGCCGATGGCAGTTCCAAGTGGATCACCGGGCCGGCCGCGCGCGAGGACGTGCAGCACTGGCGCGCGCGCGCCGGTGCGATCCTGACCGGCGGCGACACGGTGCTGGCCGACGACCCGATGCTGACCGTGCGCCTGGCCGATACCGAAGTGATGGCACCACTGCGTGTGGTGCTGGATTCGCGCCTGCGCTCGCTCGAATGCAGCCGCGTGCGCGAGGGCGGGGCACCGACGCTGTACCTGCACGCTGCGGCGGTGAGCGCGCCGGATGCGGCCGATGCCGAATTCGCCAGCGTGCCCAGCGCAGAGGGGCGGTTGGACCTGGGCGCGGTGCTGGCGCTGCTGGCCGAGCGCGGCATCAACGAAGTGCACACCGAAGCCGGCGCGACACTGGCCGGTGCGCTGCTGCGCGGTGGCTGGGTCGATGAGCTTCTGCTCTATCAGGCGCCCACGCTGCTGGGCGACAACGGCCGCCCGCTGCTGGCTGGCCTCGGCATTGATGCCATGGACCAGCAGCGTCGCCTGCGCGTGGTTGACCAGCGCCAGGTCGGCGAGGACAACAGGCTGCTGCTGCGCCCATGAAGGAATGACGCAGGGCAGGGGGCTACGCCCATGGCGTCAGGCCGCTTCGTCGTCTTCTTCGCCAACGGGGCATTGGCCTTTCCATTGCTGCTTCCACAGCACATGCAGGTCGCGGCAGTACGCGCCGAGCGCCTCGCCCGGCAGTTGCCTCGCCTTGAACCGCAACTGGCGACGCGTAAAACCGTCGTCGTACTCATCCGGCAGTACCAGCACGGCACACTGGTCGTGGTACATCAGGAAGTCGCGGCAGTGATCATCCTCACTCATCCACGCATCCAGGTGCCTGTCGCTCAGCTGCGTTGACTCGAAGGCGACCGAGGGTTGGACGACGATGATCTTCGTGGCTTTGAACCTGGACGCCTCGGCCTGCCAGCACACCATCAGCGCCAGCAACATGAGCGCGGTCGACGTCATACGGTGTTTCATGCGGTTGCCCTGGTGGAAGAGGGCAACAGCATTGACCATGCAGGCCGCGCAGGGCCATGCAAGGGTTCTGAAAATGCAGTTGCCCTTGCCGTCGGCAACGCTGGGCAGCGCGTAGGCTCGGCGTTACATCGCACTTACGCGCATTCGTCGGTCCACATCATCTCGGCGATCGGGCGCAGTGCCTTGCATTCCTGCGTCATGTCTTCGGCTGACTTCACCTTCGCCTTGGCCTTCAGTTCCTCGGTCATGGCATCCACGCCACTGATCTGGTCCGGCGCGATCTTCGCCACGCAGGCGCGGTGCTGCTGCAGCAGCAGGTCACAGCCGGGTACGCCGGTCACCTTCGGTGCGCTGGCCGCCTGCGCGTCCTGCATCCAGTCCTCGAACGGTGCCAGCGCGCCGGTCACGGTACCCACCAGATCGTCGAAGTTGCCGCTGTACCAGTAGCCGTTGTCCTTGGCCGGGTACAGGGTGAAGGTGCCGCTGACCGGCACGCGCGCACCGCTCTGCAGCGCCTGGGTGTAGGCGTCGGTGAACTGCCTGCGCGCGGCCGGGCTGGCGTCGGCCGCAAGGCTGGCGGCGAACAGCGGGCGCACCTTGCCGAGGTCGGGCACCTGGCAGCTGAAAGTGATGCGCGCCAGCTTCTGGTCTTCCACGTACTCGTTGTCTTCAATCACGCTCTTGCTGGCGCGGCACTTCGAATCACGCAGGGCCTTGGCATACAGCGCTTCGCTGGCGGCCGCGTCGGCCTTTGCGCCGGTGCTGGCAAGCACGACCTGCCACGGATCGGCCAGCGCCTTGGCCAGCGCACCCGGGTTCGGGGTCACCGCGTCCTGGCCTTCGAACGCCGGCTTCAGTGCATCGTTGAGCGCGCGGGTCGCCACGGCGTCATCTTCCAGCAGCACGCGTGCGTACAGGTCGAAAGCCTGTTCGGGCGTCAGTGTGGCCGGGGCGGCGCCGGCCAGCAGCGGGGCCGCCAGCAGGGCGCTGGCCAGCAGGGTACGCAAGGGAGTCTTCATGACGGTGTTTCCTGTTCCAGAGGCGCGCAAGCGTAGCGCATCTTTGCGCAGGCCCGTTGGTGCCTGTGGCCGCCTGCCGGCGCGCGCGGGCCCAAAAAAAACGGGCCCCTTGCGGGGCCCGTTCGATCGCACGACGAGGAGCGATCGGTAAATCAGAAGCTGGCGCGGACGCCGACCGAGTACTGGGTGACGTCGCGGTAGCCGGCGATCTCGCCCACTACACCCCAGGTCTTGGTGAAGTTGACCTGGCCGCCGACGGTGCCGACCCAGGTGCCCTTGTAGTTGTTGCCGCCATCCATGTAACCGGCCTTGGCCCAGGCTTCGGTCATGCGCGACGGCTTGCCGCGGATACCCATGGTGACGCGGCCCAGGTTGGTGTGGTCCTTGCCGTGGTAACGCACGCCGTCGTAGCGCAGGGTCGATTCGGCGTTCTGGCGCACCCAGGCGGCATCGGCGGTGAAGTCCAGGCGGTCGGTCCACGGCATGTGGTAGCCGATACCCAGCTCCGGCTGGTTCAGTTCCAGCTTCAGCGAGTCTTCGCCGTAGTGGCGGGTCTTGCTGGTGCGCGACCAGCCACCGAACACGTAGACCTGCTCGGCCAGCGCGACCGAGCCGCGCAGGTAGCCACCGTCGACCTTCGGGTCGTCCAGCACGTTGTCGTCAACCTGGACCTGGGTCCAGCCGCCTTCCACGTAGGTGTAGCTCAGGGCGTCGGCCGAAGCCGAGAACGGAGCAGCGGCCAGCAGGGCGGCCACGATCAGGATCTTGCGCATGGGAATTCCTGTGAATTTCAGTCCATTGGCGGGCCTGCCCTCGCGGCTGCCCGTGGCGACCTCATGTCGTCCGCTGCGGATTTTAATGAAAGTTTTACAAAATGCGAGAGACGGCCGTCACAAGCTGGTCTGGCTTGGCCGGGGTCAGAGCCCTTTTCTGCGGAAAGGGATCCGACCCCGGCCATCAGAGTGCGAGCCGGCCTGCATCGGGGTCGGATCCGTTTTCCGTCGGAAAACGGCTCTGACCCCTCGCGATTTCGAGGGACCCGGGGTCAGAGCCCTTTCCTGCGGAAAGGGATCCGACCCCGGTCATCAGAATGCGAGCGGGCCTGCATCGGGGTCGGATCCGTTTTCCGTCGGAAAACGGCTCTGACCCCTCCGCGATTTCGAGGGACCCGGGGTCAGAGCCCTTTCCTGCGGAAAGGGATCCGACCCCGGTCATCAGAGTGCGAGCGGGCCTGGATCGGGGTCAGATCCGTTTTCCGTCGGAAAACGGCTCTGACCCGTAGCGATTTCGAGAGGGCCGGGGCCAGAGCCCTTGCCTGCGGAAAGGGATCCGACCCCGGGCATCCCACCCCGTTCAGCACGGGCTGGTACACTAGCCGCGCCGGTTCGCCGGTACACAAACGTCTTCAGGGCGGGGTGCAATTCCCCACCGGCGGTAGGTGCGCAAGCACGAGCCCGCGAGCGCCCCGGCCCACGGCCGGGGGTCAGCAGATCCGGTCCAATGCCGGAGCCGACGGTCATAGTCCGGATGAAAGAAGACGGTGCCACAGGGCCTTCGCGGCCCTGCGCCCGCCTGTTTGCCTTGCGGCGTTTTTCGCTCACTTTTCGCGGAGAACGTTACTTGTTTACTGGAATCATCGAAGGCGTCGGCCGTCTGGCCGCACGCGAATCCATCGGCGGCGATGTCCGCTTCACCTTCCACGTCGGGAATCTGCCGTTCGACCACGTGCAGATGGGCGAGAGCATCGCCATCAACGGCGTCTGCCTCACCGTCATCGCGTTCGACGCCAGCAGCTTCCAGGCCGATGCCTCCACCGAGACCCTGGGCCTGACCACGCTGGGCCAGTTGGGCGAAGGGGCGGTCATCAACCTGGAGCGCGCCATGCGCCCGACCGACCGCCTGGGCGGCCATCTGGTCAGCGGCCACGTCGACGGCCTCGGCCAGGTGCTGTCCATCCATGACGACGCGCGGGCCCAGCGCTGGCGTTTCGCCGCGCCGGCCTCGCTGCGCCGCTATATCGCCAAGAAGGGCTCGATCTGCGTTGACGGCGTCAGCCTCACCGTCAACGAAGTGGACGACGACGGTTTTGAAGTCGCCCTGATCCCGCACACCGTGGCGAACACCGCCTTCTCCGCCACCGGCGTGGGCAGCGCGGTCAATCTGGAAATCGATCTGGTGGCCCGTTACGTCGAGCGATTGATGGGTGTGCCGAGCAACGGTCAGCACCCACAGGGAGACGCAGCATGAACTTCGCCCCGATTCCGGAAATCCTGGAAGACATCCGCCTGGGCCGCATGGTGGTCATCGTCGATGACGAAGACCGCGAGAACGAAGGCGACCTGATCATGGCCGCCGAGCTGGTCAAGCCGTCGGACATCAACTTCATGGTCACCCACGGCCGCGGCCTGGTGTGCCTGCCGCTGACCCGCAGCCGCGCCGCCGACCTCGGCCTGGCGCCGATGGTGCAGGCCAATACCGCCCAGTTCCAGACCAACTTCACGGTCAGCATCGAGGCCGCCGAGGGCGTCACCACCGGCATTTCGGCGCATGACCGCGCGCATACCATCCGCACCGCGGTAAAGCCCAATGCCAAGCCGTCGGACCTGCACCAGCCGGGCCACATCTTCCCGCTGATCGCCCAGCCGGGCGGCGTGCTGACCCGCGCCGGCCACACCGAAGCCGGCGTCGACCTGGCCATGCTCGCCGGGCTGGAACCGGCCGGCGTGCTGGTGGAAATCCTGAACCCGGATGGCAGCATGGCGCGCCGCCCGGAGCTTGAAGTGTTCGCCCGCGAGCACGGCCTGAAGATGGGCTCCATCGCCGATCTGATCGCCTACCGCCTGGCCACCGAAAAGACCGTCGAGCGCGTGGACGAGCGCGAGATCGACACCGAATTCGGTCCGTTCAAGCTGGTGACCTACCGTGACCGCATCGCCCACGACCTGCACTTCGCGCTGGTTCGTGGCACGCCGGATGCGGACACCCCGACCCTGGTGCGCGTGCAGGTGGAAAACCCGCTGGCCGACCTGCTGCACTGGCGCCGCGACGACTTCGGCGTGGCGGCCACCGATGCCCTGCGCGCGATCGATGCCGAGGGCGCTGGCGTGATGGTGGTGCTGTCGGCCCCGCGCGATGGCGAAGCCCTGCTGGCCCGCCTGCGCCAGCAGCCGGCGCCGGTGGTGCCGGGCAAGGACAAGGATGTGGGCCAGTGGCGCCGCAACGGTGCCGGTGCACAGATCCTGTCCGACCTGGGCCTGGGCAAGCTGCGGGTGCTGGGCACCCCGCGCCGCCAGGTTGGCCTGGCCGGTTACGGCCTGGAAGTGGTGGAGACGGTCACCCTGTAATGGGGGATTGCCGGCCAGCGGCCGGCACTACCGGTGGGTGCCGGCCCCATGCCACCGGTGGGTGCCGACCGTTGGTCGGCACACCCTGCGGGCCCCCGCCAGCCACGGCCGGGGCCCATCCACGCTAGAATTACCCCCTTATCGAGTCCCCAAGCCGCATATGAGCCACTACGAAGGCGATCTTCGCACTCCCGAGTCGGCGCGCTTCGCCATCCTGGCCAGCCGCTGGAACGCCCGCATCACCGACGCGCTGGTCGCAGGCGCGCGCCTGAGCCTGGCCGGCAACGGCATCACCGAAGCCAACATCGACGTGATCCGCGTGCCGGGTGCCTGGGAACTGCCGCTGGTGGCCGCGCGCCTGGCCGCCGCCCATGAACACGCCGCCATCCTCACCCTGGGCTGCGTGATCCGTGGCGACACCCGCCACTACGAACACGTGGCCGACCGCTGCGCCGAAGGCCTGATGCGCGTGCAGCTGGATTTCGGCGTGCCGGTGCTGAACGGCGTGCTGGCGGTGGAACGCGTTGAAGACGCCGAGGCCCGCGCAGGCGGCAGCCACGGCAACAAGGGCGAGGAAGTCGCACTCGCCGCACTGGAAATGGTCAATCTGCTGGAGCAACTGCCATGAACAAGAACACCCAGGGCAAGCCCTCCGGTAAACCCGTCCGCCGCGATGGCGTCGATCCGGTGCTGCGCTCGCGCGCCCGCCGTCGTGCCGTGCAGGCCATCTACGCCTGGCAGATCTCGGGCGGTAACGCACAGTCGCTGATCGCCCAGTTCGCCCACGAGCAGGCCCGTGAAATCGCTGACCTGGCGTACTTCGAGGCGCTGCTGCACGGCGTGCTCGACAACCGTCGTGACATCGACGAAGCGCTCGGCCCGTACCTGGACCGTGGCATCGAGGAAGTGGACGCGATCGAACGCGCGGTGCTGCGCCTGGCCGCCTACGAGCTGCGCTACCGCCTGGACGTGCCATACCGCGTGGTGATCAACGAAGCGATCGAATCGGCCAAGCGCTTCGGTTCCGAACACGGCCACACCTACGTCAACGGCGTGCTGGATCGTGCCGCCGTGGAATGGCGCAAGGTCGAATCGGGTCACTGACCCGATTTCTGTAGAGCCGAGCCATGCTCGGCTCACCGTGCAGCGCACGGTTGCGTTCGGCAATGCGGCGCGTGATCGAACTGCAGCCGAGCATGGCTCGGCTCTACAAAAAAGCAGAACGCCCCATGTCCCTGGCCGAATTCGCCCTCATCGACCGCATCCGCGCCCGCACCCTCGAGCGCGACGACATCCTGCTCGGCATCGGTGACGACGCCGCGCTGCTGCAGCCGCGTGCCAACGAGCAACTGGTGGTCACCGCCGATACGCTCAACAGCGGCGTGCACTTCCCGGTTGAGACGCCTGCCTTCGACATCGGCTGGAAGACCCTGGCGGTCAACCTGTCGGACCTGGCCGCGATGGGCGCGCGCCCGGCGTGGTGCACGCTGGCACTGTCACTGCCGGAAGCGTCTGAAGACTGGATCGAGGCCTTTGCCGATGGCTTCTTCGCCCTGGCCGACCAGCACGACATCGCGCTGATCGGTGGCGACACCACGCGCGGTCCGCTGTCGCTGTCGGTGACCGCGATGGGCCAGGTCGGGCGTGGCCAGGCCCTGCGGCGCGACCGCGCACAGGCAGGCGATGACATCTGGATCAGTGGCACGCTGGGCGATGCCGCCGGCGCGCTGCGCCTGTGGCAACAAGGTGCGTTGAGCATCGCCACCGCCACGCTGCTGGCCGACTACGAAAGCCTGCGCCTGCGCCTGCTGCGGCCGACGCCGCGCGTGACCCTGGGCCTGCGCCTGCGGGCCTTCGCGCACGCGGCGGTGGATGTGTCCGACGGCCTGCTGGCCGACCTCGGTCATATCGCCACGCGTAGCAACGTGGCCGCGCATGTGGATGCCGATTCGCTGCCGATCTCGCACGCGCTGCGTGAGCTGCTCGGCCGCGACACTGCGCGCGACTGCGCACTGCGCGGGGGCGACGACTACGAACTGTGCTTCACCGCCGCCGCCGACCAGCGCGACGCACTGCACTACCTCGCCGAATCGCTGGACGTGCCGCTCACCCGCATCGGTCGGATTGCCGAAGGGCAGGGCGTGAATGTGGATGGCGAAGCCGCCGACGGCGGTTACCAGCACTTCGCGTAGCCGCAGCGGTACCGCCCTGCTGGGTGCCAAGCTTCGGGGTGGGGTCAGATCGATGTTGCTCTGGTAGGTGCCAACCTTGGTTGGCACGGATGTGTCAGCCGCGCGTGCCAACAGCGTGTCGACCAAGGTCGACACCTACCCAGGCGGGAACACCTTGGTGTTGCTCTGGCAGGTGCCAACCCTGGTTGGCACGAATGTGTCAGCCGCCCGTGCCACACCGTGTCGACCAAGGTCGACACCTACCAAAGCGGAGGCGCATCGGTGCGCTCTGGCAGGTGCCAACCTTGGTTGGTACGAATGTGTCAGCCGCCCGTGCCAACAGCGTGTCGACCAAGGTCGACACCTACCCAGGCGGGAATACCTCGGTGTTGCTCTGGTAGGTGCCAACCTTGGTTGGCACGAATGCGTCAGACGCGCCGTGCCAACCAGCGTGTCGACCAAGGTCGACACCTACCCAGGCGGGAATACCTCGGTGTTGCTCTGGTAGGTGCCAACCTTGGTTGGCACGAATGCGTCAGACGCCCGTGCCAACCAGCGTGTCGACCAAGGTCGACACCTACCCAGGCGGGAATACCTCGGTGTTGCTCTGGTAGGTGCCAACCTTGGTTGGCACGGATGTGTCAGCCGCCCGTGCCAACACCGTGTCGACCAAGGTCGACACCTACCCAGGCGGGAATACCTCGGTGTTGCTCTGGTAGGTGCCAACCTTGGTTGGCACGAATGTGTCAGCCGCCCGTGCCAACAGCGTGTCGACCAAGGTCGACACCTACCCAGGCGGGAACACCTCGATGTTGCTCTGGTAGGTGCCAACCTTGGTTGGCACGGATGTGTCAGCCGCCCGTGCCAACACCGTGTCGACCAAGGTCGACACCTACCCAGGCGGGAATACCTCGGTGTTGCTCTGGTAGGTGCCAACCTTGGTTGGCACGAATGTGTCAGCCGCCCGTGCCAACAGCGTGTCGACCAAGGTCGACACCTACCCAGGCGGGAACACCTCGATGTTGCTCTGGCAGGTGCCAACCTTGGTTGGCACGAATGTGTCAGCCGCCCGTGCCAACAGCGTGTCGACCAAGGTCGACACCTACCCAGGCGGGAATACCTCGGTGTTGCTCTGGTAGGTGCCAACCTTGGTTGGCACGGATGTGTCAGCCGCGCGTGCCAACACCGTGTCGACCAAGGTCGACACCCACCAACGGGGGCGGGTTACACGTGCGGAACCGCTGTATCGAAGCGGTTGTTGCCCGGCGTGCCGGGTAGCAGCAGGAACACCAGCACCACCAAGCCCACAATCGGCACCAGCATCAGCAGGTACCACCAGCCGGAACGGTCGGTGTCATGCAGGCGGCGCACGGTCACTGCAATCATCGGCACGATGATCGCCAGCCACACCAACGCGCCCACGCCCGTCGATATCAGTGCCAGCGTGCTTGAACCGGTGTAGCCAGCAATGAAGCCCAGCACATTCGACGGTATCAACACGATCACGACGAACAACTGGAACCACCAGAACTCACCGCGGCTGGCGCGCCCATTGAACTGTGCATAGCGGACAAGCGGAATCATCATCTTGTGCATCCGGGCACTCCCTGAAAAGAAGTGCGCACTATTGGTGCTCCTGTGATGATGAGCCATCGGAATCGTTGCAATTGCGTGCAGCGTGCAACTGAACTGAGCGCTTCCCCGCACTTCTCGTCGTTGGATGCTTACACCGCCCGCAACTGCACATCCACATACTCGGCCAGCCCACGGCAGGCCAGCAGCAGCCCTTCGCGCGCGCCATCGCCCATCTGCTGGTCGATATCCCCGTCCACGCGGACACGTTCGGTGGCGTGCAGCAGTTCCAGCAGGAAACTCAGCCCCGCATTGGCGCGGTCGATGCGCGCCAAGGCCAAACGCTGTCCGGGTGTGCGGTTGCTGCCGGGCCACGGCTGGCCATCGGCGGCATCGCCCTGGCGGATGTACTGCAGGCAGGCCTGCAGGGTGATGGCGCCAGGGCTGTTACCGGTCTGCAGCGCAACGAAGGTGTCTTCCAGCGTGCGGGCCAGGTCATCGGGCAGGCGCGTGGCGGCCTCGCCCAGGGTGGCGAACAGGTGCGGGTAAGGGGAAGCGGTCATGGCGGCGTCCTTGTGCAAGCGGCAAGGGGCCACCCTGCTTAACAGCGAGGGTGGCGGACGGTGCGTGGTTCCAATACCGGTGGCTAACGTCGTCAAACGCCGGCGGGCACGAGGCCCCCACGCACCGCCCGCCATAGGTGCGCGGACAGAATGCCTGCCGACGCCACCCAACAAGGAAAGGGCGACGCCGGCAGGCAAGCGTAAACGACATTAACCGAACGGGATTGGAAGCCCGTGCCACCCGTTGTCGGTGGCGCTACATGATTTGCATGAAGCGCCAGTGCCGCCAATGAGAATTGTTGGAAAGTTCGAAAGCGTTGCAATCGTGCGGCGCACGCCACAGCGTGGCAATCGCGACATTCGTGTAGAGCCGAGCCGACGCTCGGCTCATCACAATCTCATCGAGAAGCAGCCGAGCATGGCTCGGCTCTACAGAAAGTAGAACGCGCTTCTACCTCACCACTTGTACGACATGCTCAGATTGGCCGTCGCTTCGCGGTACCCATGGTCACCCCGCATCACGCCGAAGCCACCCCACGCACTCAGCCCGGAACGGAAGTCCACGCGCGCACCGGCATTCAACTCGTAGCGGTTGCGCGGCACGCTGGCCTTCAGCGCTTCATCATCGAACGCCATGCCGTTGCTGGCGCCATCGCGGTACCAGTTGGCCACCACATACGGGCTGACCGACGCGCCGGCGGCACTGCGGCCTTCGCCCTGCAGGCGCAGGCCCACGCGGCCGGACAGACCGCTGTCGCCCAGGCTGCGCACCACCGTGCCGTTGGCTTCCTCGTGGCGATCGGTGTTGGCGTCGGTGTAGACCAGCTGCAGTTCCGGCTGCAGGCTCAGCGCGGTGCTGCCGATCTGGCCGATGCCGAAGCGGTAGCCGGCTTCCAGCGAGCTCTGCCAGATGTCCGAGTCGTAGCGTTCCTCGGCCAGGCCTTCGCCCTGCACGCGGTTGCGGAACTGGCCGCGCTGCACACTGGCATCCACATACAGTGCATCGTTGCTCCAGTTGCCGTACACGCCCAGCGCGCCGCCGTTGACCTTGCCGCGTGCGCTGTAGCCGGTCAGCTGCGAACGCGAGGTGGCATCGGACCTGGCCAGCGTGCCCATCAGGCCAACGCGGCCCTGGCCGTTGTCGAACACGCCGATGTCCGCACCCAGCTGCAGGCGCGAGCGGTCCACGCGCAGGTCCAGCTGGTCTTCCACCGCCGACAGCTTGCTCTGTGTAGCGTCCACGCGGGCCCAGCCACGCACGCCATCAATGGCGGAGGTGTTGCCGCCCTGGCGGTCGCGCCAGCCATGGCGCAGCAGCTGGTCCATCGCGAATTGGTTGGCCAGGTACGCGCCGGCTTCCGGGCGCAACACCGGCGTGGGGTCGATCGGATCGACCGGATCGACCGGATCCACCGGGTCCACCGGGTCCACCGGATCGACCGGCTTACACTCCGGCAGCGTCGGGTCGATCACACACGGATCCGGCGCCCCGGCAAGTTCCGAGCGCAGGTACCAGCCGCCGTTGGTCGCGTCCTTGAACAGGAAGTACTCGTACTGCCCACCCACCGCGCGGCCCTGCAGGTCGAACTGCGCATTGGACGCACCGCCCACACGGATCAGCTCGATGCCCTTGTCGGTCTTGGCGCCTGCGCCGCCGGCATTGAGCACGCGCACGTTGGCCTGGCCGTTGGCGTCGCCCTTGATGATCAGCTTGTCGGTGGCCGAACTGTCGTCGCCCAGCTGGGTGTTGAACAGCAGGGTGCCACCGGCCCCGTCGAAGGTATCCACGGTGAGCGTGTTGAACGTACTGCCATTGCCCAGCGCCACCGTACCGGTGCTACCCAGCGCGAGATGACCGACAGTGCTGTCGCCGGACATCAGCCAGGTGCTGTCGCCGTCGATGCTGGCCGAGGTGACGCTGAGGAAGCGGCCGTCGATCTGTGCCTTGTTACGCAGGGTTACGTTGATCGTGCCGTTGGTAACCGTTGCCGTATCGAGCCTGACATCACCGATCAGCCGCGCGTCGTCCACTGTAAAGCTGACACGACTGTCGGCGGCGACAGGGTTGCCGGTCCACGAACTCATCAGCAGCAGATTCCCGTCGCCTGCGACAAGTTTTGACCCGTTCGCGACGGTGATCTGGTACTCGGCATCCCGCGCGCGCGGTGCGACGCGGATTGCAGCGCCGCGACGGGACTGGAGCACGGAGTGGTCAACACGAAGTTCGATCGGGGGCTGGCCGGCCGCTGAGGGCGCCAGCAGTGCGGCCATGTTGTCGGCGTCGATGCGGGAGCCTTCCAGATGGATCGTGCCCCCCATCAGACGTACGCCCAAGCCGCTGTTGATGTCACTCGTACCGGGCGCATCCTGGGCACGGATGGTGCTGTTGCGCACCGTTGCGAACGCGTTCTGTGGGAAGGAAGCCCCGGCAGGAGCGAGGTCGATGCCCACGCTGGCAATGCCGGGATGCACGCCCGCTCCCGCCGCCACGGAGATCTGGCTGTCTTCGATCAAGGCGGTGCTGTTGTCGACAAGATGGATGCTACCGTTGAATTGCGTCGATCGAGCCGCCAGGGCCGAGGCGCCGGAGAGGCGCACAGCGGGGCCCGCCGTCGTCGCATCCACACTAGTGTTGGACAGCACCACGGTCGAGTCCTCAGCGGTCAGATTGCGGGTTGCGCCGTCATTCACGGTCAGCAGCGAGCCGTTCTTCAACGTCCACGCTTCGACCGGATCGCCAGCACCGACCTCCGCAGTCTGGCCGTCGAGATCGCCGGCAAGTGCGATGCCGGCGGGAAGGGACGCCAGCGCCAGCACCAGGCTGCGGAACAGCGGGCGCGGCGTCAGAGGATGGGATGCGGTGGCGGTGCGCTTCATGGGGGAATCCTTGTGTCGGAGAAGGGGGAGAGACGCGACACGACGCAACCGCATTCAGACGAAGTGCCGTATATCCTTCATCTCTGTGAGGATGGTGTGAAGAGTGGGCAATTGCGAAGTCAAGTGTCTCTACTGGCGCCAGTCTCTGTGCGCAGCCCGGCCGAACCCATGCAAAAAGTTGTAAAGCCCACTGAACACCGGTAGCGCCTTCAGCTTTCAGCCAGCACTGCGACACCCTGTCGCAGGTGGGTTGCAAGTGATTCGATGGAGGCAGTGAAAGGAGATGACGAGCATGGCGCCTCCTTTCAGGAGCAACCCCATGCATACACCCACCCCACGCCACCATGCGCTGCCAGCTGCCCTAGCCATTGCACTGCTTGCCAGCATTCCCGCCTCGGCCCAGCAGATCGTGGCGGACGGCGACGACCAGATGCCCGCCGAAGGCGATTACCACACCACTGAGCCGGTGCTGCCGGGCGACCCGTCGGGACATGCCTTCTACGCAATCAACGGCGGCCGCATTCTTCCGACAGGGCCGGTCAATCTCTCTACCGAAGGACGCGGAGCGCACGCTGCGCACGCCGAAGGTACCGGCAGCCTGATCTCGTTGCAGGGCGCATCGGTGAGCACCACTGGCATCTCTGCAGCAGGCGCGTCAGTTGCCGCAGGCGCCCGACTGGAGGCCGCCGATGTAGTGATCGAGACACGCGGCAACGGCGCTCACGGGGTACAGGTGCAGGGCGCGGATGCCGTGCTGAGAAACGTGCAGGTCCGCAGCACCGGCGGCGATGCGCTTCGGTTGATGGGAGGCACGCTGCAGGTTCAGGGCGCTCAGTTGCAGGTGAACCGCTACGGTACTTACGGTCTGTATGCGAATGCGGGCACAGCAACGCTGGATGGGGTCCACATCGACATGGCGGGTGACGCGGGCAATGGTGTCCTGGCGACCGGCACGGCCGAGGTCGTCCTGCAGGACGCGAGCATTGGACGCGTGGGCTATTCGGGTGTGGCCGCAACGGCGCATCGCGGCACGCGCCTGGTGATGAAGGGTGTGGACATTGACATGCGCGGTGACGCCGCCGTCGGTCTGGCGATGGGAGGCAGCGTAAACGTTTCCGACAGCCGCATCAGCGTGCAGGGCGCCCATGGTCGCGCCGTCGATCAGTCAGGTGGTGCGCTGGACGTGCAGAGCAGCGAGCTGTCCGGCAATACGGGACTGAGGCTGATGGACAATGGCAGCGCGAACCTGCGTGACAGCAGTGTCCGCAGCGAGCTGGTCGCATTGGATATCAATGGCCGAGGCAACGTCGTGACAGTGGAACGCAGCTCGCTTGCAACGTCTGCAGGTACTGCCATCTGGATGCCGAACGATTCCACGCTGGTGCTGAGTGAGTCTTCAGTGGTGGCCCAGGGAGACGGTGGGCTCGGCCTTGATGCACGAGGCGGCAGCGCGCAGCTTTTCAGTACCAACCTGCGCACAGGGGGGCGTTCTGCCCATGGTCTGTATGCGCAGGGCGGCGCCGGGCGGCCGCCCGGGATCGAGGCGGTCGATTCCCAGGTGCTGACCGAGGGTGATGGGTCTGCTGCGGCGATTGCACGCACCGGCGGGACCGTCACGCTGGTCGACAGCCGCTTGCAGACCCTTGGCCGATCCTCGCACGGTGTCATTGCCGGTGGTGCTGGGCATATCGCTTTGAACAACACCCATGTGCGCACCGAAGGCGAGGGCGCGTGGGCGGCGGTGATCAATGACAACGGGCGGATGCGCATCGACGGCGGCTCGCTGGTGAGCGTCCAGCATGGTGGTGTGTGGGTGCGCAGCAGCCGCGACCCCGGCCTGACCCTGTCCAACGGTGCGGTGGTATCGGGCGGCAATGGCATCGCCTTGGCACTGGATGCCGCAGTGGCCGGGCGCTTCGATGTGGTGCTGGAGGGCCGCTCGCGGATGGACGGTGACATCGCCATCACCCCGGAGGACGAGGACGCTGGGCTGCCGCCACAGTCGGACGTGCATGTACGGCTGGCCGATGGTTCGCTCTGGCAGGGTTCGTCGGATCTGGTGCAGACGATGGCGATCGAGAACGGCAGCCAGTGGACGCTGACCGGTGATGCCACGGTGGGCGAGTTGCAGGTACTCAACAGTGGCGTGGCCTTGTCCGACGGCAGCGGCCGTTTCAATACGCTCACCGTGGACGGCGACCTGCACAGCGCAGGGGCGACGTTCCTGTTCCAGGGCACGCTGGCCGGCGATGACAGCGCGATGGACCGCCTGCACGTGCGCGGCGACAGCTCCGGCGACGCGCTGATCGCGGTGAAGAACATCGGTGGCGTAGGCGCACCTACCGTGGATGGCATCGCGCTGATCGAGATCGACGGTGCATCGCTGGCGAGTTACACGCTGAGCGGCCGCGCGGTGGGCGGATCGTACGAGTACTTCCTGTTCCAGGGCGGCCTGGCCGATCCTTCCGATGGCAACTGGTATCTGCGTTCGCAGTGGTTCGATATCTGCCAGGACAACCCGGCCGCACCGGGGTGCGTGGTCGATCCGGGCCCGGATCCGGATCCAACCGATCCGACTGATCCGACTGATCCGACTGATCCGACTGATCCGACTGATCCGACTGATCCGGGCGATCCGATCCTGCCGCCACCGGTGCTGCGCCCGGAAGCGGGGGCTTACCTGGCCAACCAGTCGGCGGCGATCAACCTGTTCGCGCACCGCATGCACGAGCGCAATGGCGCACGTTCGATGGACGGCGAGCGCCAGGCCTGGGCACGCGTGGGTCGGCAGCAGGCGGATTTCAGCGCGGTCGGCGGCCAGCTGTCGATTGATGGCAACACCTCGATGTTGCAGATCGGCACTGACCTGCTGCAGCGTGGCAACGCGGTTGCCGGTGTGATGCTGGGAAGCGGCCGCGCCGACAGCAGCGTAGTGTCCGATCTGACCGGTTACAGCGCCAAGGGCCGGGTACGTGGCAGCGCCGTGGGTGGGTACGGCACCTGGATGCAGGAAGCGGACGGCACGCGGGGCGCGTATGTGGATGCAGCCCTGCAGTACGGCCGCTTCGATAACCGCGTGCAGGGCATCGGCCTGGCGCCGGAGCACTACGACTCGCGCATGGCCACTGCGTCACTGGAGTCCGGCTACACATTCAATGTGTGGCAGGACACCGCCAGCGCACTGTATGTGCAGCCACAACTGCAGCTGAGCCATGTCGATTTCCGCGCCGATCGCCACGTGGAGAGCAACGGTACGGTGGTCGACCATGCCGACGCCGGTGGCCTTAGCGGGCGCCTGGGCGTGCGTGTGTTCGGCCATGGCACGGCCGCCGGCAACACCGTGCAGCCGTACCTGGGCGTGAACTGGCTGCGTGGCAGCGGCACCAGCACGTTGCAGTTCAACGGCGGCACGCTGGGTGCGGACGTGCCGCGCAACCGCTATGAAGTGCAGGCCGGTGCCGAGCTGAGGCTGGGCCAGCGTTGGGGTGCGTGGGGTGGCATGAGCGTGCAGCGCGGCGATCATGGCTACCGCAACGTAGGCGGCCAGCTGGGCCTGCGCATGGCCTGGTAAGCGCGCCTGCGGCGGGGTCGGAGCCCATTGGCAAGGCAATGGGCTCTGACCCCCAGTTGCTGCTGTGGAGCCGAGCCTATGCTCGGCTCACTGCGATCTGGACGAAGGGCAGCCGAGCATGGCTCGGCTCTACAACCGCGCCGATCCGGGACTGGACCTGAACGTTGTCCACGTCTGTCGCGATTGTCCATTGAATGACTGCGCAAACGGTGGCGATGCTGCCGCCCTGTCTTCTGCCGGTTGCCCGCGTGTCCTCTCCCGAACGTTCCCACAACGCCGCCATCGATGGCCTGCGTGCACTGGCGGTGCTGGCCGTCGTCCTTTTCCACACCAACGCGACGTGGCTGCCCGGCGGCTTCACCGGTGTGGACCTGTTCTTCGTGGTATCCGGCTTCGTGATCAGCCAGTCGCTGGCCTCGCGCGCCCAAGCATCGCTGGGTGCGATGCTGCTCGATTTCTACCGGCGTCGCGTGCTGCGCCTGTTGCCGGCGCTGCTGGTGATGCTGATGGCGACCTTCGTGCTGTCGGCGTTGTTCATTCCCCGCGCGTGGCGCAATGAGCAGTTCGACCAGACCGGCTGGGCCGCGCTGGTCGGCTTGAGCAACATCGTGCTGGCCGGCCAGCAGGACGATTACTTCTCGCCCGGCGCTGAACTCAATCCGTTCCTGCATACCTGGACGCTGGGTGTGGAAGAGCAGTTCTACCTGGTCTTCCCGCTGTTGTTCTTCGTGTGGCTGCGCGGGCGTGAGCGCTGGCCGGGGGCGCGTTGGCTGTTGCCGGCGCTCACCATGCTGTCGCTGGCGTGGGCGGGCTGGCAGGCGCGATCGGCGCCGGCGTCGGCGTTCTATCTGCTGCCGGCGCGGTTCTGGGAGCTGGCCGCAGGTGCGCTGCTCTACCAGTGGATGCATAAACGTACGCCACGCCAGGGCAGCGACGCGGCTGCCGTGACGGGCCTGGCGCTGCTGGCCGCGGGTGTGCTGATCGCCCCGCAGTTGGCGATGCCGGTGCCGGGCGTGCTGGCGACCGTGGCCGGTACCCTGCTGCTGTTGGCGGGCGTGTCGACAGCGGGGACATCGCGCATCGCCCGTGCGCTGGGCTGCGCACCGCTGGCCTACCTGGGTCGGCTGTCCTATTCGCTGTACCTGTGGCATTGGCCGCTGCTGGTACTGCTGCGCTGGACGTATGGCCTGCATGGCGTCGCGCTGTGGCTGTATCCGGTGCTGCTGCTGGCGGTGTCGGCCGCGTCCTACCACTTCATCGAGCGCCCGCTGCGCAGTGCGGCGCCGCTGCTGCGGCTGGCACCGGCCAAGGTGCTGGCGATGGCGTTTCCGCTGGTGGCGCTGTGCGGTGCCGGCGCCTGGGCCACGGTGGAGTACCACGAGCAGGTCTCGCTCAGCGTCACCCGCAACGGCTACGCATGGCAGGCGCGTCGCTACCCGGCGTGGCGCCCGCTGGAACCGGTGAGTGCGCCGGCGCTTGAAGGGCGGCGCCTGTTCGTGGCCGGCGACTCGCATGCGGCGGCGTATCGCACCGTGACCAGCATGGTCGCGCGGCAGACCGGCATGGAGGTGCGCCAGCAGGATCGCGGCGGCTGCAGCTTCGTCAACCTGCTGCGGGCCAGCCCGGCCGACTGCCAGGACTTCATTGAAGACACGCTGTCGACCATCGAGCGCGAGGCGCGCCCGGGTGACATCGTGCTGCTGGCGGCCTTGCGCATGCCGGAACTGCGTGGGTTCGACTGGCAGCGGCAGGATGCACAGCAGATCTATCAACAGCTGCTGGCCGAGCGCACGCCCGCGCATGCACAGGCTGCACGCGACGAAGCCGAACGCGTGCTGGGGCGTTTGCAGAAGCTGGGCGTACAGGTGGTGATCGACGCACCGCTGCCGCTGTTCAAGGCCGGTGCGTACCGCTGTTCAGACTGGTTCAACCGCCGCAATCCGGCGTGTGCCGGCGGTCTGAGCATGCCGCGTGCGGATCTGGAAATGCTGCGGGCGCCGCAGATGGCACTGCTGGATGACCTGGCGGCACGTTACCCGTCAATGACCGTGTGGGATCCGCTGCCGCTGCTGTGCGGGCCGCAGGCCTGTTCGGCGGTGGAAGACGGCGAACCATTGTTCTTCGACAATGATCACCTGAGCGGGCATGGCAACCGCGTGCTGCTGCCCAGTTTCCGGCAGACCCTGATCGATATCGCAGCCGACAAGACGGTCTAGAGCCGAGCCCACGCTCGGCTTGCGCGCACAGCGCGGGCGTCATCGCGATCTGGTCGAAGAGCAGCCGAGCATGGCTCGACTCTACAGGAGCGCGAAGGTGAACGACACGTTGTTGTAGAGCCGAGCCCACGCTCGGCTTGCGCGCACAGCGCGGGCGTCATCGCGATCTGGTCGAAGAGCAGCCGAGCATGGCTCGGCTCTACAGGAGCGCGAAGGTGAACGACACGTTTGTAGAGCCGAGCCCACGCTCGGCTTGCGCGCACAGCGCGGGCGTCATCGCGATCTGGTCGAAGAGCAGCCGAGCATGGCTCGGCTCTACAGGAGCGCGAAGGTGAACGACACGTTGTTGTAGAGCCGAGCCCACGCTCGGCTTGCGCGCACAGCGCGGGCGTCATCGCGATCTGGTCGAAGAGCAGCCGAGCATGGCTCGGCTCTACAGGAGCGCGAAGGTGAACGACACGTTGTTGTAGAGCCGAGCCCACGCTCGGCTTGCGCGCACAGCGCGGGCGTCATCGCGATCTGGTCGAAGAGCAGCCGAGCATGGCTCGGCTCTACAGGAGCGCGAAGGTGAACGACACGTCGTTGTAGAGCCGAGCCCACGCTCGGCTTGCGCACACAGCGCGGGCGTCATCGCGATCTGGTCGAAGAGCAGCCGAGCATGGCTCGGCTCTACAGGAGCGCGAAGGTGAACGACACGTCGTTGTAGAGCCGAGCCCACGCTCGGCTTGCGCACACAGCGCGGGCGTCATCGCGATCTGGTCGAAGAGGAGCCGAGCATGGCTCGGCTCTACAGGAGCGCGAAGGTGAACGACACGTTGTTGTAGAGCCGAGCCCACGCTCGGCTTGCGCGCATGGCGCGGGCGTCATCGCGATCTGGTCGAAGAGCAGCCGAGCATGGCTCGGCTCTACAGGAGCGCGCAGGAGTGCGCGCAGTCTATGCCGGCGGCAGCACCTTACCGGGGTTGAGGATGCCGTCCGGGTCCAGCGCGGCCTTGATCGCGCGCATCGTTGCCAGCGTTTCCGGGGTGAAGGCCTGCGCCATGAAATCGCGCTTGGCCAGGCCGATGCCGTGTTCGCCCGACAACGTGCCGCCCAATGCCAGCGTCAGCTCGAAGATCCTTGGCAGCGCGGCATGCGCGCGCGTGTTCTCGTCGGCATCGTCCGGGTGGTAGAGGATGTTGACGTGCAGGTTGCCGTTGCCGGCATGGCCGAAGGTGACGATGGTCAGCGTGTAGTCACGTGCCAGCGCCTGCACGCCGGCCACCAGCTCCGGAATGCGCGACACCGGGACCACTACATCTTCATTGATCTTGCCCGGCGCCACACTGCGCAGCGCAGGCGACAGCGCCTTGCGCGCCGCCCACAGCTGGTCGCGTGCGCGGCCTTCCATCGCCACGTCCAGTTCGATCATGCCGTCGCCTTCGGCGGCGCTGGCCAGGGCCTGCAGCAGATAGGGCAGGGTGTCGTGGTCACCATCGGCCTCGACCAGCAGCATCGCACCGGCCTCTGGCACGTCAGCACCATTGAGCCGCAGCAGCTCCAGGCTGCGCGCGTCCATGAATTCCAGGCGGGTGGGTACCACCGGCTGCGACATCAACCGCGACACGGCGGCCGCAGCAGCATCGGCATCGCGGTACAGCACGCGCAGCCCGGCCTGGCTGACCGGCAACGGGGTCAGCTTCAGCGTGGCTTCCACGATCAGTGCCAGCGTGCCTTCGCTGCCCACAAGCAGATGGGTGAGGTCGTAGCCGGTGGCGTCCTTGGTGTAGGCACCACCGCAGCGGATCAGCTCGCCGGTGCCGGTCACCGCCACCAGGCCCAGCACGTTGTCGCGGCTGGTGCCGTACTTCACCGCGCGCGGGCCGCCGGCATTGCAAGCGAGGTTGCCGCCGATGCTGCAGATCTCGGCGCTGGAAGGATCCGGCGCCCAGAACAGGCCATGCGGGGCCAGTGCCTGCTGCAGGGTGCCATTGAGCACGCCGGGCTGCACGACCGCGCAGCGATCACCGGCGCGGATCTCGATGATGCGGTCCATGCGGGTGAACGACAGCACGATGCTGCCCGGCTGCGGGACGGCTGCACCGGTCGTGCCGGTGCCGGCGCCGCGCGCGACCAGCGCCACGCCATGCGCGCGACAGGCACGTACCAGTGCCTGAACCTGTTCGACGTCGGCGGGCAGCGCCACGGCTGCCGGACGCTGGCGGCGCCATGAATTGTCCTGCGCGTTGGCCTCCAGCGCGCTGTCATCCATGCGCCAGCCCTCCGCGCCCAGCAGGACGGACAGTTCGGCAACCAGGGCAGCAGGCAGGGCAGGACTCATGACGGATCTCGAGAGGCAGCAGGAGCGGGTTGGATCAGTTTCCAGGCGACAACGGCGCCGGCCAGCGGCAGCCACACCCAGCGCAGTTCGGAGAGCAGGGTAGCCACGCCGCGTGCGCTGAAGAACTGTGGGGCGAAGGGTGAAACGCGGATCGGTCGCCACGGCGCGAAGAAGCGGTGTTCGCTCCACGGCCAGGCCAGTGCGACGCCGAGGCCGCCGGTGGTCATCGCATCCAGCAGCGGATGGCTGGCGGCACAGACGAAGACGAATACAGCGGCTTGTACGGTCGATGCCACCGTTGGCCCTGCCTTGGTAGGTGCCAACCTTGGTTGGCACGAAACCGCCGACCAAGGTCGGCGACTACCGGGGCTGTGCTGCGCCGACCAAGGTCGGCGACTACCGGGGCTGTGTGGTGCCGACCAAGGTCGGCCGCTACCAAAGAATGCGAACGCCGCCGCCAATGCCGCCAGCACGCCGGCAAACAGCAGCGAATGGCTGGCACCGCGATGGCCGAAGGCATCCGCATAGGGAATGTGCAGCGCAAAGGCCAGTACATCGGCATCGGGCAGCATCGCGGCGATCACGCCTGCAACCAGCAGGCGCGGCGGGATGCGGCCACGATCAGCGGCGCACCACAGCGCCAGCGGCACGGCGGCATGGGTGATGATCGAAGGCATCAGTCACGCACCATGGTAGTGCCGGCCAGGCTGCGCTCTGGCGGGGGCCAACCTTGGTTGGCACAGACGCGCCGACCAAGGTCGGCTTCTACCAAGGCGGACAGTACACATCAGCAATCATCCAGCCGGAATGCGTCACGCAGCCAATGCAGCTGCGGCGGTTCGCCACTGGCTTCCACCACGTCGAAGCGGCAGGGCGCATTGGCCAGCGCGGGGTGGTCCCGCAGGTACAGCTGCGCGGCATGCGCCAGGCGCCGGCATTTGCGCGCATCGACTGAAGCGGCACCGCCACCGTACTCCGATCGCGCGCGATAGCGCACCTCCACGAACACCACGATGCCGGCATCGTCCATCACCAGGTCCAAGTTCACCGCCGCGATAACGCACGTTGCGCGCGCGCGGCTGCAGTCCGGCCTGTTGCAGATGCTGCTCGGCGGCGGCTTCCACCGCCGAGCCACGTTGGCTGCGCTCAGCGACCACCGACGATCGGCATCGGCCGGCCGCCATTGAAGGTCGACCATGCCGGCTGGCGCAGGATGTTGCCGTTGCTGTCCAGGAACAGGGTGCCGGTGGCACCGTCCAGGCCGCCTTCGTTGGACAGCTTGTCCAGATAGGCGGTGATCTTCCAGGCGTCGGCGCCGAACGCGAACAGGCGGCCGGCCGCACCGCGTGCGCTCGGCAGGGTGCTGGCCACCTGGCTGGCCGAGGGCAGGCCGGACACGCTGCGCACGTTCCAGGCTTCATTCGGGTAGACGATGCCGTCCAGGGCCACGTCTTCTTCCACCTTGCCGCTGCCGACGGTCAGCTGCGAGGTGCCGACGCGGGTGGCGCCACCGGCACCGGCCAGCGCCAGCTGCGGCGCCAGCAGGCGGGCCTGCGGTGCACGCACGGCGAGGAACACCGCATCGACCTGGCCGGCATTGCGCACCTGCGCGCCGACATCGCCAACGGCATCGCTGACGTTGAAGGTGGCCACCACCTGCCCACCGCGCTGTGCGAAGCGCTGCGCGAAGGCGGCGGCGGAACGGCGGCCGGTGTCGTCATTGCTGCTGATCACCAGTGCGCGGTTGCGTTCGCGGCCACGCAGGTATTCGGCGGCGACGATGCCGTCGTCTTCCGGTGCCAGCGAGAAACCGGCGCTGCCGGCCGGCGGTGCGTCCTTGCCACGGTTCAGGGCCAGCACCGGCACCTGCAGCTGCTGGCGGCCGTAAACGGCGTCCACTTCGTCGCGGCCCAGCGGTCCGACTACGAAGTCGGCACCGGAGGCGACCGCCTTGTCATAGGCGGCGAGGGCACCGGCCGGGGTGCCGGCGGTGTCGAAGAAGTTGATGTCCGGACGGCGGCGGCTTTCACCGTAGTAGGCGCTCAACAGGCCATCGCGCACCGGCTGCGCGGCGGTGGCCAGGCGGCCGCTGAGCGGCAGCAGCACGGCCAGCTTGGCCGGCGGGCGGTAACCGTCGCTCATCGCCGGCGGGCGCTTACTGGTGTCGAACTGGGCCGCGCCATCGCGGTCGAACGGGCGCGGCAGCGGCAGGCCGCGCGCGATCAGCGCACGGCCGGCGAAGTTGTACAGCGGGTCGTTGGCCGGCAGCGCGGCGGCACGGCTGCGCAGGGTGGCGTCGTCGAGGGTGCCGAGCAGGCCGGCGATGGCGGCCTGGTTCTCGCTGCGCGTGCTGCCGGTCAGGCCGGCATGGGCACGGGCGCGCTCGTTGGCGGCACCGAAGGCATCGCCGGTGCCCTGCAGGGCCTGGGCGCGGGCCAGCAGCCAGCGGGTGCGCAGGCCGACCGCAACGCTGTCGGCATGATCCTTCAGCAGGGCCAGCGCCTGCGCCGGCTGCTTGTCGGCCAGCGCCAGCTCGGCACCGGTCAGCTGGTAGCGCTGCAGGCTGGCGCCGGACAGCTGGCGGGCGGTGAGCTGGCCCAGCAGGCTGCGCGCGCGGGCACTGTCACCGGCCAGGTGCCAGGCCCAGGCCGCATCGGCCAGTGCGTTGCTGCGGGCACCGCCACGCAGCGTGGCGGCCAGGCCTTCCAGCTGCAGTGCGGCGTCGCGCGGCTTGCCCTGTTCGATCAGCGCCAGCGCCTGGCCCTGGGCCGGCGAATCGGGGGTGCTGGTCAGGCTGGTGGTGGCACAACCGGCCAGCAGCATCAGCGACAACGACAGGGCGGAGAACCGTGCGGCGGGCTTGTTCATGATCGGGTCCATGCGATGAGGGCAGCGGCCTTGGCCGGGTACACGCTACGATTCTACCCTTGCCCCGTGAGTACCGCTGAAATGAGTGTCCCAACCCTGTACGTCGTCGCCACCCCGATCGGCAACCTGGCCGATCTGAGCCCGCGCGCGCAGGAGGTGCTGCGTTCGGTGGCGGCCATCTGTGCCGAGGACACCCGCCGCAGTGGCCAGCTGCTGTCCCATTTTGGCATCCAGCAACCACTGGTGGCCCTGCACGAACACAATGAAGAGGCCCTGGCGCAGCGCTTGGTCTCGCGCCTGCAGGCCGGCGAGTCGCTGGCGCTGGTCAGCGATGCCGGTACCCCGCTGGTCAGTGACCCCGGGTTCCGCCTGGTGCGTGCCGCGCGCGCGGCGGGCATCAAGGTCAGCCCGGTGCCCGGTGCCTGTGCCGCCATCGCCGCGCTGAGCGTGGCCGGCCTGCCCAGCGACCGTTTCAGTTTCGAGGGCTTCCTGCCGGCCAAGGCCAGCGGCCGCCGCGACCGCCTGCAGGCGCTGGCCGGCGAAGTGCGCACGATGGTGTTCTACGAATCGTCGCACCGCATCGCCGAATCGCTGGCCGACATGGCGGCGATCTTCGGTGGCGAACGCCCGGCGGTGCTGGCCCGCGAGCTGACCAAGCTGTTCGAGACCGTGCTCGATGGTGACCTGGCGGGCCTGCTGGCGAAGGTCGAGGCCGACGACAACCAGCGCAAGGGCGAGTTCGTGGTGATGGTGCAGGGCGCGGGTGATGACGAACAAGCGCAGCTGGCACATGGCCGCCGCGTCTACGCGAAGCTGAGCGAGCACCTGCCACCGTCGACCGCCGCCAAACTGGCCGCGGAACTGACGGGCGCGCCGCGCAAGGCGTTGTACGGTAGTTGATTGATCGTGCGGACCAAGGTCCGCACCCACCAAAGCAGAATCCGCACCCACCAGAGCGGCGGAAAAGATCCACGCCATGCGTGGATGGATGAACCGGACGCCGCGATCAGCACGGCAGGAAGGACCTGCGTACGCTAGAATATGCGCTGGCGGAGCCGGCCAGACAGTCGCGTCATCCCTTCGGGGGTGCCGAGGAAAGTCCGGGCTCCATAGGGCAAGGTGCCAGGTAACGCCTGGGCGGCGCAAGCCGACGGAAAGTGCAACAGAAAGATACCGCCTACGTCTTCTTCGGAAGGCCGGTAAGGGTGAAATGGTGCGGTAAGAGCGCACCGCGAGTCTGGCAACAGACCGGCACGGCAAACCCCACCTGGAGCAAGACCAAATAGGGATCCTTTGGCGCGGCCCGCGTTGGATCCGGGTAGGTTGCTTGAGCGTTGCGGTGACGTAACGCCTAGAGGAATGACTGTCCACGACAGAACCCGGCTTATCGGCCGGCTCCGCCTCCTTCTTCTTCCACGCATGGCGTGGAGCTACCGTGATTGCGGCGTCGGGTCCCTTTCCGGAGGAAAGGGACCCGACGCCACGCCCTGCTCAGCCCGGCGTGCGGTACTGCCCGGCGGAAATGAACTGCGAGAAGCGCTCGCACCACACCACCACCGTGGTGTAGTCGTCCACGTCCACGTTCGCGGGCACATCCACCAGGAAGCGGTTGAAGGTCTTCACCTCGCCGATGCGCTGGGCCTGCGCCTTGATCTTCAGGAAGTCGGCCTTGTTGTCGACGAAGTCGCGGACCAGGTAGACCTTGTAGTCCGGGCCCGGTCCCATCTTGCCGTCGAAGGCAACCTGGGTGGCGCTGACGCTGACCTTGCCTTCGGCCCAGTGCACCGCGTCGCTGCCTTTGAGGTCGCGACGGAAGGTGGTGCGATAGGTGGCGTCGTTCATCGCGGCCTGCACCTGCGTGACCGGCGGGTCATCGGGGGCGATCAGGATCGGCAGCAGATAGATGCCCAGGCCGAAGCCCAGGCCGAGAGCAAGCAGGTGGGTGGCGAACTGGATGAGAATGCGACGCATGGGGCCTCCTTGAGGGTTGTGGTCGATGGCGCGGCGCGATGCCGGGCGCGACCACCCTGGGAGGTCAGGGGCGACATTTATAGACACAGTGCCGATTGCGAAAAGGGCACAGTCGGCTGGCTGTGATGCTGAAACCGCTGTGGCGCGGACGGATCGCGGTCGCGGCTGGAAGCTGAATGACGTTTCAGGCCCGCTGCGATGACGACTGCCGTCGCGTGGATCGCGACAGCACGCTGCGGGTAGTGCCGGCCGCTGGCCGGCAACTTCATGCTGCATCCGAAGATCCAGAGGTTGCCGGCCAGCGGCCGGCACTACCCCCCCGCCAAGAGCATCCGGCCAAGGGCCGTCATGACCGGGTCAGAAAATGACGTGGCTCTGGCCGCTGGGAGCGCCCTGCGGGCCGAAGCGGCGTTCGTGGATCTCGCCATGGCCGTCGGCGTCGATCAGCAGCACGGTGCTGGCGCGGGTGCCGTAGTCATCGCCACGGATGAAGGCCGGGCTCAGCCAGCGCTCGCGTTCCAGGCCGATGCCGGTGTCGGGCAGGTCGCTGTCGGCAGGGCGGTGTTCGTCGGCCAGAGCATTCCAGAGTGGGGTCAGGTCCGGGGTCAGATCCCTTTCGCTGTGCGAAAGGGATCTGACCCCGTCTTTCTGAAGCCAGGCTTCAAGGGCCGCCATCAGCCGCCGGGTCTTCGGCCAGGGCGCGTCCAGCGCGCCGTTGGACATGCCGTGCACGCCCGGGCCGAGGGTCTGCCGTTCGGCGGGATGGTTGCCGAGGTACTCCAGGCTGTCGCTATCGGCCAGCAACAGATTGAACGGGGCATAGGCGCCAGCCACGGTCGCCAATCGGTCGATATGCACAGCGGCCGGGTCGCGGCCGCGCAGGAAGTCGGCCACCAGCGCGCCCCGCGACGGGCCGGTCTGGGCCGCCAGCGGGTCGCGGACGTTGGTGACCACCGCCATCCGGCCCGAGGCGCCAACCCCGGCCCAGCCACCGCCGGAGCGCAGATCGCGCCCGCCGATGACGGACGTCTCATCCTGCCAGGGGGCCAGCGCCGCCGTCGGGCGGGCGTGGAACTCATCACGGTTGCCGGCCATCACCAGCCGCCAGCGCGGGTGGTGCATCCAGCCAAGAGCGAGCAGGCACATGGCCTCATTGTGCACGGTTTGCGCAGTTCGGCGCCGTTTCCGGCCCGTTCCGGATGAATGCGCGGCCGATGTTTCACGCCCTCTCCACGCCCCTGAACTTCCGTTCAATCTCAAAAATTGAGACGGATCAGCAACTTGTGGATAAGCCTTGAACAATTCTCTAAAGGTTGTTGCAAGCCATTGATGCGGCTGGCGATTTCCCCGCTGAAAAGTTGTTGACAACCCTCGGCCCGCTGCTAAGGTGGGCATCAGAGGGAAATCCGGGTGTTTTGTGGGTTTTCGTGGTTCAATGTTTCACCGGGCGAAGGACAAGGTGCAGGCGTCGTGTTCCAGGGCGAGACGGCCATCACAGTTGACGACAAAGGGCGCATGGCGGTTCCCACCGCTTACCGCGACCTCGTCGCGCGCGCCAGCAACAACCGTCTCGTGCTGACCTACAACCCGTTCGAAGCCGGCTGCCTGTGGCTGTATGCAGAGTCGGAATGGGAGCGGGTCCGCGACGATGTGATGTCCAAGCCCAACACCCAGCGCGTCGTGCGCCTGTTGCAGCAGAAGCTGGTCGGCTCGGCCGCCCATCTGGAACTGGACGGCAACGGTCGCATCAGCATCCCCGCCAGCCACCGCGGTGCGGTGGGCATTGAGAAGAAGGCGGTATTGCTCGGTATGGGCGACAAGTTCGAATTGTGGAGCGAGCAGGCGCATCGGGCCCTGATCCAGCAGACGTTGTCTGACGAGGATCTGGGTGATGGGTTGCTCGACCTGAAGTTGTGAGCCGGGGTGCCCGGATGCGCCCAGAAGCGCAGGCCGGTCACCTTCCGGTGTCGCAGTCGCCGGCGGTGCACCTGCCGGTCCTGTACACCCAGGTCCTTGAAGGCCTGAGGGTGATCGAAAACGGACGTTATCTGGATGGCACGTTCGGTCGTGGCGGTCATGCACGTGGCGTGCTCACCCAGCTCGGTCCCGAGGGGCGCCTGCTGGTCATGGACAAGGATCCGGAAGCCATCGCCGTTGCCGAGCGCGATTTCGCGCCGGACCCGCGCGTGTCCATTTTCCGGGGCAGCTTCGCCCAGCTGCTGCAGTGGGACGCGACGGCCGAAGGCCTGGACGGCGTGCTGTTCGACCTCGGCGTGTCGTCGCCGCAGCTGGACGTGGCCGAACGTGGCTTCAGCTTCGGCAAGGACGGCCCGCTGGACATGCGCATGGATCCGGACAGCGGTGAAAGCGCCGCGCAGTGGATCAACCGCGTCGAAGAGCGCGAGATCGCTGATGTGCTGTGGACCTACGGCGAAGAGCGCCAGAGCCGGCGCATCGCCCGCGCCATCGTGGCCCGCCGCGAGAAGCAGCCGTTCTCCCGCACCGCCGAACTGGCCGAGCTGATCGCCTCGGTGATGCCGCGTGGGAAGGACAAGATTCACCCGGCCACGCGCAGCTTCCAGGCCATCCGCATCCACATCAACCGCGAGCTGGCCGATCTGGAAGCCGGGCTCGATGCGGCGGTGGAACGGCTCAAGCCCGGTGGCCGCCTGGCGGTGATCAGCTTCCACTCGCTGGAAGACCGCATCGTCAAGCAGTACATGAACCGCCTGGCCAAGGCGCCGCCGGCCAACCGCCGGCTGCCCGAGGCGGTTGCGTTCGTGCCGACGCTGGACCTGATCGGCGGCGCCATCAAGGCCACCGACGAAGAGCTGGCCGCCAACCCGCGTGCCCGCAGCGCCGTGCTGCGCGTGGCACAGAAGCGGGGGGGCGATGCATGAGCCGGCTGCTGCTGATCATCCTGCTGGCCTGCACCGTCGCCTCGGCGATCGGCGTGGTGTTCGTGCGCCACCGCCACCGGCAGACCTTCATCGAGCTGTCGCGTGCCGAGCGCAAGCGCGATGACATCAACCTTGAGTTCGGCCGCCTGCAGCTGGAACAGGCCACCCTGGCCGAAGCCAACCGCGTGGACCGCATTGCCCGCGAGAAGCTGGGCATGAAGTTCCCCGAGGCCGCTGACATCGTGGTGGTGCGCCCATGAGCAAGACCGGCCGCAACCGCCCGCGCAACGCCTTCAACCTGCGCCAGCGCCTGCGCTGGGTCGCGCTGGCGCTTGGCCTGTGCTCGGTGTCGCTGGTGGGTCGCGCGGCCTACGTGCAGATCATCAACAGCGATTTCTACCAGCGCCAGGGCGAGGCCCGCTACCTGCGCGAGCTGCCGATCAAGACCTCGCGCGGCATGATCACCGACCGCAACGGCGAGCCGCTGGCGGTGTCCACCCCGGTCGCCTCGATCTGGGTCAACCCGCAGGACCTGCTGCGTTCGCCCGAGCGCATCCCGGAGCTGGCCCAGGCGGTCGGCATGTCGGTGGATGAGCTGAGCAGCCGCCTGTCGCAGAAGTCGGACAAGGAATTCATGTACCTGCGCCGCCGGATCAATCCGGACGAGGCAGAGAAGGTGGTCGCGCTGAAGATTCCGGGCGTGGCCGCGCAGCGCGAGTTCCGCCGCTTCTACCCGCAGGGCGAAGCGATGGCGCACGTGCTGGGCTTCACCAACATCGACGACCGCGGCCAGGAAGGCCTGGAACTGGCGTTCGACGAATGGCTGCGCGGCAAGGCCGGTGCCAAGCGGGTGATCCGCAACCGCAAGGGCGAGACCGTCGAAAGCGATCTGCTGCGCGCCGCCGAGCCGGGCAAGGACCTGACCCTCAGCATCGACCGCCGCATCCAGTACCTGGCCTTCAAGGAACTGCGCAACGCGCTGGTGGCCAACAAGGCGGCCGGTGGTTCGATGGTGATCATGGACGTGACCACCGGCGAGATCCTGGCCATGGTCAACCTGCCGACCTACAACCCGAACTCGCTGACCGGTGCGATCCCCGATACGCGCCGCAACCGCGCGGTGACCGACCTGGTCGAGCCGGGTTCGACGATGAAGCCGCTGACCATCGCCACCGCGCTGCAGGCCGGTGCGGTGACCAAGGACACCATCATCGACACCAACCCGGGCTACATGACCCTGGGCCGCTTCACCATCCGCGACGTGCCGCGCAACAACGGTGTGCTCAACGTGACCGGCGTGATCACCCGCAGTTCGAACGTGGGTGCGGCCAAGGTTGCGGCGAAGATGCCGGACCAGACCTTCTACGACGGCGTGCGCCGCTTCGGCTATGGCTCGGCGCCGCACAGCGGTTTCCCGGGCGAATCGGCCGGCGTGGTGATGCGTCCGGCACGCTGGTCGGGTACCACCAAGACCACCATGTCCTATGGCTACGGCCTGTCGGTCACGCCGCTGCAGATTGCCACCGCGTACTCGGCGCTGGCCAACGGCGGGCGCCTGATCGCGCCGACCTTCGTCAAGGGCCAGCGCAATGAAGGCCAGCAGATCATCGACGAGAACGTCGCCCGGCAGGTGGTGGCGATGATGGAAACGGTAGTCACCCAGGGCGGCGCCAAGCAGGCGGCGGTGCTGGGTTACCGCGTGGCCGGCAAGACCGGCACCGCGCGCAAGGCCGGCCCGGGCGGTTATGAGCGCGGCCATTACAACGCGCTGTTCGCCGGCGTGGTGCCGGCCACCAACCCGCGTTTCGCCACCGTCATCGTCATCAACGACCCGCAGGCCGGCAAGTTCTACGGCGGCCTGGTGTCGGCGCCGGTCTACCACAACGTGATGGAAGGCACCCTGCGCCTGATGGACGTGCCGCTGGACGACCTGCAGTCGTGGCTGGCCGCACAGCAGTCGGGCAAGGTCGGCCATTCGGCCTCGATCCTGCCTGCGCCGCCGGCCGAGACCGCGCTGCCGGTCGATGCCGCCGCTGAATTCGACGCTGCGCTGCCGAGCGCGCAAGCCCAGACGCCGCCCGCTACGGGAGGCACGCAATGAGTCCTTCGATGTTGCTTTCGCAGTTGCTTCCGGACGTGGCCCTGGCGGGTCATGATCCCGTTCTGACCGGCCTGGTGCTGGACAGCCGTGCCGTGCGCCCCGGTAACGCCTTCGTCGCCATCGCCGGTTTCGGCGCGCATGGCCTGGGCTTTGTCGAGCAGGCGCGCGCTGCCGGTGCCAGTGCCATCCTGTTCGAACCGCCGGCACCGGCCGATCTGCCGGCCCCGGCTGATGCGATCGCCGTGCCGGGCCTGCGCGCGCGCATGGGCGCGATGGCCGACCAGTTCCATGGCGCGCCATCGCGGGCGATGGCGATGGTCGGCGTGACCGGCACCAACGGCAAGACCTCCACCGTGCAGCTGCTGGCCCAGGCCTGGCATCTGCTCGGAACGCCCAGTGGCAGTATCGGCACGCTGGGTGCCGGACTTTATGGTGCGGTCGAGCCGACCGGCTTCACCACGCCGCTGGTGCTGCAGATGCATGCGCTTCTGGCGCAGCTGCGCGACGCCGGTGCGCGCGCGGTGGCGATGGAAGTCAGCTCGCATGCGCTGGACCAGGGCCGCGTGGACGCCGTGCACTACGACGTGGCGGTGTTCACCAACCTCACCCGCGACCATCTGGACTACCACGGTGACATGGCCAGCTACGGCGCGGCCAAGGCGCGGCTGTTCCATCGCCCGGGCCTGAAGGCCGCGGTGATCAATCTGGACGATGCCTTCGGCCGGCAGCTGTTCGCGGGCCTGCCGGCCGGCGTGCAGGCGATCGGGCTGAGCTCGCGTGGTGCCACTGACGCCAGCGTGCGCGCCGAGGCGCTGCAGCTGGACGGTCGTGGCATCGCCTTTGAACTGGTCATCGACGGCCAGCGCGCGGCGGTGCAGTCGCCGCTGCTGGGCCGCTTCAACGTGGACAACCTGCTGGCCGTGGCCGGTACCCTGCACGCGCAGGGCCAGCCGCTGCCGCGTATCGCCGAAGTGCTGTCGGCGCTGCAGCCGATCCGCGGCCGCATGAACCGCCTGGGCGGTGAAGACGGCCTGCCGACGGTGGTGGTCGACTACGCGCACACCCCGGATGCGCTGGAACAGGCGCTGGACAGCCTCCACGGGCACCTGCAGGGCACGCTGTTCTGCGTGTTCGGCTGCGGCGGCGAGCGCGACACCGGCAAGCGCCCGCAGATGGCGGCGATTGCCGAGCGCCTGGCCAACCAGGTCATCGTCACCGACGACAACCCGCGCGGCGAAGATGGCGATGTGATCGTGGCTGACATCCTGGCCGGCTTCCAGAACGCCGATGCCGTGACCGTGCAGCGCAGCCGCGCGCGTGCGATCGGCCTGGCGGTGAAGCGTGCCGGTGCAGGCGACATCATCCTGATCGCCGGCAAGGGCCACGAGCCGTACCAGGAAGTGAATGGCGTGCGCCATGACTTCGACGACACCGAAGTGGCCGCCGCCGCACTGGCGGCCAAGACCGGTGTGCTCAGCGCGCAGGCCGGGGAGGGTGCCGCATGAAGCGCACCCTGCTTTCGCTGATCGCACACTGGGCCGGTGGCGAGATCCACGGCGACGACGTGGCCATCGATGCGGTCAGCAATGACACCCGCAATCTCGGTCCGGGCAGTCTGTATGTGGCGCTGCGCGGCGAGCGGTTCGACGGCCATGACTTCGCGGCCGACGCGCAGGCGCGCGGTGCCAGTGCGCTGCTGGTCGAGCGCCTGCTGCCGGTCGAACTGCCGCAGGTGCTGGTGGCCGACAGCGAACTGGCGCTGGCGAAGATCGCCACAGGCATGCAGCGTGACCGTGGCACCGAGGTGTTCGCGATCACCGGCAGCAATGGCAAGACCAGCGTGAAGAGCCTGCTGCTGTCGATCCTGCAGCAGGTGGCCCAGCACGCGCACAAGGTGGTCTACGCCAACCCGGGCAACCGCAACAACGAGATCGGCCTGCCGCTGGCGGTGATCGATGCGCCGGAAGATGCCGACTACGCCGTCTACGAGATGGGCGCCGGCAAGCCGGGCGACATCGCCTACCTGACCGACATCGCCCGCCCGCGTTATGCGCTGGTCAACAACATCGCCCCGGCGCACCTGGAACGTATGGGCAGCCTGCTCGGCGTGGCGGTGACCAAGGGCGCGATCTACGCCGCGCTGCCGGCCGATGGCGTGGCGGTGATCAACGCCGACGATGCCTATGGCCGCTGGTTCGAACAGCATTTCATCAGCACCCCGGCGCGTTGCCGCGTGCTGCGCTATGGCCTGGAACACTCGGCGGACGTGACCGCGCGCGATATCCGCGCCGGTGCGCAGGGCAGCCAATTCACTCTGGTCGCACCGGCCGGCGAAGCCCGCGTGGTGCTGGGCCTGCCGGGTCGCCACAACGTCAGCAATGCGCTGGCCGCCGCCAGCCTGGCGCTGGCCGCCGGTGTCGATCTGGCGCTGATTGCCGCCGGCCTGGCCGAAGCGCAGCCGGTGCCGGGTCGCCAGATCGCCCATCAGCTGCGCAATGGCGCGGTGCTGGTGGATGACAGCTACAACGCCAACCCCGGGTCGCTGGCCGCGGCCATCGATGCCCTGGCCGCGGCGCCGGAAGAGGGCTGGCTGGTGCTGGGCGACATGCGCGAGCTGGGCCCGGACGCGGAAGCGCTGCATGCGCAGGCCGGCCTCCGCGCACGTGCTGCCGGCCTGAAGCGCCTGTATGCACTGGGCCCGCTCAGCGCCGCGGCCGCCTCCGCCTTCGGCGAAGGCGGCCGCCATTTCGCCACCCACGACGCGCTGTCGCAGGCGCTGAAGGACGAGCTGCACGCCGGCGTGCGCTGCCTGGTCAAGGGTTCCCGTGGCAGCGCCATGGACACGATTGTCAAAGCGCTGCTGGCGCAAGGAGAGGAATCCCCGCATGTTGTATGAACTGGCTCGATGGTTGCAGCAGTTGGAGAGCCTGTTCGGGCTGTTCAACTACCAGACGTTCCGCGCCATCCTTGCCGCGCTGACGGCCCTGTTCCTGTCGCTGTGGCTGGGCCCGGCGATGATCCGCAAGCTTGCCCAGTTCAAGGGCGGCCAGCCGATCCGCAAGGACGGTCCGCAGACCCATTTCTCCAAGGCCGGCACGCCGACCATGGGCGGTTCGCTGATCCTGCTCACCATCACCCTGTCGGTGCTGATGTGGGCCGACCTGCGCAACCGCTACGTGTGGCTGGTGCTGGCGGTGATGCTGTGCTTCGGCGCCATCGGCTGGTATGACGACTGGATCAAGATCGTCCGCCGTGACCCGAACGGCCTGAAGTCGCGCTGGAAGTACCTGCTGCAGTCGATCTTCGGCCTGGCTGCGGGCCTGTTCCTGTTCTACACGGCCGACGTGCCGGCAGCGCTGACCTTCTACATCCCGATGTTCAAGTCGGTCGCGCTGCCGCTGGCCGGCATCGGCTTCGTGGCCATCGCCTACTTCTGGATCGTCGGCTTCTCCAACGCGGTGAACCTGACCGACGGCCTTGACGGCCTGGCGATCATGCCCACCGTGCTGGTGGCCTGCGCGCTGGGCGTGTTCGCCTACGCCTCGGGCAACGTGGTGTTCGCCAACTACCTGCAGATCCCGCAGATCCCGGGCGCCGGCGAGCTGGTCATCATCTGTGCGGCCATCGCCGGCGCGGGCCTGGGCTTCCTCTGGTTCAACACCTACCCGGCCATGGTCTTCATGGGCGACATCGGCGCACTGGCACTGGGTGCGGTGCTGGGCACGATCGCGGTGATCACCCGCCAGGAGCTGGTGCTGGTGATCATGGGCGGCGTGTTCGTCATCGAAACGCTGTCGGTGATGATCCAGGTCGCCTCGTTCAAGCTGACCGGCAAGCGCGTGTTCCGCATGGCGCCGATCCACCACCATTTCGAACTGAAGGGCTGGCCGGAGCCGCGCGTGATCGTGCGTTTCTGGATCATCTCCGTCGTGCTCGTGCTGATCGGCCTGGCCACGTTGAAGGTGCGCTGAGATGAACGACCTGTCCCGCCAGGCAACACGCCTTGAAGCCATCGAAGGCAGCTACGACAAGTGGCTGCTGGGCGCGATCATCGCGCTCACCGGTGTCGGCGTGGTGATGGTGGCCTCCAGCTCGATCGCGCTGATGAGCAGCCCGTTCTATTACCTCAACCGCCACCTGATCTTCCTGGCGGTGGGTATCGTGCTGGCGGTCATTGCCGCCCGCACCGAGCTGAAGTCGATCGAGCAGTACAACCAGATGCTGCTGCTGGGCTGCTTCGTACTGCTGCTGGCGGTGTTCGCACCGGGACTGGGCAGCACGGTCAACGGTGCGCGCCGCTGGATCAACCTGGGCATTTCCAAGTTCCAGACGGTCGAAGCGGTGAAAGTGCTCTACATCGTCTGGCTGTCGAGCTACCTGGTGCGTTTCCGCGACGAGGTCAATGCGACCTGGCCGGCAATGCTCAAGCCGCTGGGCGTGGCCGGTGCGCTGGTGGTGCTGCTGTTGCTGCAGCCGGACTTCGGTTCCTCGACCCTGCTGCTGGCGATCACCGCCGGCATGCTGGTGCTGGGCGGGGTGAACATGCCGCGCATGTCGATGCCGGTGATCATCGGCCTGGTCGGCATGAGCGCGCTGGCGATCATCGAGCCGTACCGCATGCGCCGCATCACCTCCTTCCTGGACCCGTGGGCCGACCAGCAGGGCGACGGCTACCAGCTGTCCAACGCGCTGATGGCGGTGGGCCGTGGTGAATGGACCGGCGTCGGCCTGGGCAACTCCGTGCAGAAGCTGTACTACCTGCCTGAAGCGCACACCGACTTCATCTTCTCGGTCACCGCCGAGGAATTCGGTTTCCTGGGTACCTGCGTGATCGTGGCGCTGTATGCGCTGCTGGTCGGCCGCACCTTCTGGCTGGGCATGCGCTGCGTGGAAATGAAGCGCCACTTCTCCGGCTACATCGCCTTCGGCATCGGCCTGTGGATCAGCATGCAGACCTTCGTCTCGATCGGCGTGAACCTGGGCATCCTGCCGACCAAGGGCCTGACCCTGCCGCTGATCTCCTCCGGCGGTTCGTCGGTGCTGATGACCTGCGTGGCGATGGGCCTGCTGCTGCGCGTGTCGTATGAACTCAAGCGCGCCGAGCGCCGCCAGGCCGTGCGCATCGGTGGCGCCGAAGACGCCGCGGCCGAACCGATGGACAAGCCCGCCGCAGCGGTGGACGCCAGCGTGCCGATGCGTGCCGAGCCGGTCGCACCCGCGTCCGCTGCAGCGAGCGCCGCACGTGGCACCAGCCGCCTGCAGTCGCGCATCGAACCGACCTTCGGGAGGCTGTCATGAGTGCAGCCACCGAGAGTGGGCGCCCGGTGATGATCCTGGCCGGAGGCACCGGCGGTCACATCTTCCCCGGCCTGGCCGTGGCCCGCGTGCTGCGCCAGCGCGGCGTGCCGGTGACCTGGATGGGCGCCGACGGTGCGATGGAAACCCGCCTGGTGCCGCAGCACGACATCGCCATCGATACGCTGGCCATCACTGGCCTGCGCGGCAAGGGCAAGCTGGCCCTGCTGGCGGCGCCGTGGCGGCTGATGCGCGCGCTGCGCGCGGCCGGGCTCATCATCCGCCAGCGCCAGCCGCGCGCGGTGGTCGCCTTCGGTGGCTTTGCCTCCGGCCCCGGTGGCATGGCCACGCGCCTGCATGGCCTACCGCTGATCGTGCATGAGCAGAACCGTGCGCCGGGCCTGACCAACCGCATCCTGTCGCGTTATGCGCGTCGCCTGCTGACCGGTTTCCCGGGCACCTTCGCGAAGGGCGAGGAGTTCGTCGGTAACCCGGTGCGCGCGGAAATCGCTGCCATCGCGCCGCCGGAACAGCGCTTCGCCGACCGGCAGGGCCCGCTGCGGGTGCTGGTGGTGGGCGGCAGCCAGGGCGCGCGTGCCCTCAATACCGGCGTGCCGCAGGCGATTGCCGCGCTGGGCGCCGGCCTGCCGGTGCAGGTGCGCCACCAGAGCGGCGAGAAGATGCATGCCGAAGCGGTGGAGGCTTACGCCAAGGCCGGTGTGCAGGCGGAAATCACGCCGTTCATCGCCAACATGGCCGAAGCCTTTGCCTGGGCTGACCTGGTTGTCTGCCGCGCCGGCGCGTCCACGCTTGCCGAGCTGTGCGCGGTCGGTGTCGGCAGCGTGCTGGTGCCATTTCCCGCTGCCGTCGACGATCACCAGACCCGCAACGCGGAGTACCTGGTCGAGCGCGGCGCGGCGGTGTTGCTGAAGCAGGACGGAACGCTGGCCGACGGCATTGCCGCAACGCTGCGCGATCTGTCCGAAAATCCCGCCCGCCGCATGCAGATGGCGCAAGCCGCGCGTGCCCTGGCCAAGGTCGATGCCGCCGAGCGCATCGCCGATATCATTCTCGAGGAAGCTGTATGAAGAAGGCATGCCACCGCGCCTGCCCTGCGCGAGGCCGCGCATGATCCGCCGCCTGCACGACACCAACGACCTGGTGCGCGCGTTCCCGCGCGTGCATTTCGTCGGCATCGGCGGCACCGGCATGAGCGGTATCGCCGAAGTGATGCTGACGCTGGGCTATGAAGTGTCCGGCTCGGACAACGCCGATAACGTTGCGACCCGCCGCCTGGCCAGCCTGGGGGCGCGCATCATGCGCGGCCACTCCGCGGCCAACGTGCTGGGCACCGACTGCGTGGTGGTCTCCAGTGCCATCCGCGAAGACAACCCGGAGCTGATGGAAGCGCGCAGCCAGCGCATTCCGATCATGCCGCGTGCGGCGATGCTGGCCGAGCTGATGCGCTTCCGCCGCGGCATCGCCGTGGCCGGCACCCATGGCAAGACCACCACCACCAGCCTGACCGCTGCGGTGCTGAGCGAAGGTGGCCTGGACCCGACGTTCGTGATCGGTGGCCAGCTGCTGGCCGCTGGTGCCAACGCCAAGCTGGGTGGCGGGCAGTGGCTGGTGGCCGAGGCCGATGAAAGCGATGGCAGCTTCCTGCGCCTGAACCCGCTGATGTCGATCATCACGAACATCGATGCCGACCACCTGGAAAACTACGGCAACGATTTCGCCCGCGTGCAGGCGGCGTTTGCCGAGTTCCTGCAGCGCCTGCCGTTCTACGGCCTGGCGGTACTGTGCATCGATGATCCGGAAGTCGCCGCGCTGGCCGCCAGGACCCCGCGCCACGTGATGAGCTACGGCATGAGCCCGCAGGCCGACGTGCGCGCCGAGAACGTGGTGCAGGAAGGGTCGCGCATGCGCTTCACCCTGCGCCTGCCGCAGGGCACCAGCCAGGAAGTGGTGCTGGCGCTGCCGGGCAGGCACAACGTGCTCAACGCGCTGGCCGCCGCTGCGGTGGGCTGGCAGCTGGGCGTGGCCCCGGACGCGATCGCACGCGCGCTGGAGGGCTTCGCCGGTGTCGGCCGTCGCTTCAACGATCTGGGCGAGGTGACCACCGCCAGTGGCGCCAAGGTCCGCATCATCGACGACTATGGCCATCACCCGAGCGAGCTGGAGGCAGTGTTCGCCGCCGCTCGTGGTGGCTGGGCCGACAAGCGCCTGGTGGTGGCCTTCCAGCCGCACCGCTACAGCCGTACCCGCGACCAGTTCGACAAGTTCGCCGCCGTGCTGTCGAGCGTTGATGCGCTGGTGCTGAGCGAGGTCTACCCGGCCGGTGAAGAACCGATTGCCGGCGCCGACTCGCACGCGCTGGCCCGTGCCATCCGCGCGCGTGGCCGCAGTGAGCCGGTGGTGGTGGGCAAGGCCGCCGAGCTGGCCAGCGTGCTGCCGGACGTGCTGCAGGACGGTGACCTGTTGCTGATGATGGGCGCCGGCGACATCGGTGCCGTGGCCACCCATATCGCGGTGGAAGGTTTCAAGGGGGAGGGCCAGGCGTGAGCACGCTGACCTTCCCGCCGCTGCGCGTGACCGACCCGGCCGAGTTCGGCCGCGTCGCCGTGCTGCTGGGCGGCAGTTCCAGCGAACGCGAGGTGTCGCTGGATTCGGGCCGCAACGTGCTCGAAGCCCTGCAGTCGCGTGGCGTCGATGCGTTCGCGGTGGACGGCATTCCGGCGCTCGCCAGCGCGCTCGCCGCCGGTGGCATCGATCGCGTCTTCAACATCCTGCACGGCCACAACGGTGGCGGTGAGGACGGCATCGTGCAGGGCCTGATGGACGCCTTCGGCGTGCCGTACACCGGCTCGAACGTGCTGGGTTCGGCGCTGAGCATGGACAAGATCCGCACCAAGCAGGTGTGGCTGTCGCTGGGCCTGCCGACCCCGCAGTACCGCAAGGTCACTGCCGAGGACGTGCACGCCAATGCCGCCGAACTCGGCCTGCCGGTGGTGGTGAAGCCGGCCAACGAAGGCTCCAGCGTGGGCATCAGCCGGGTCACCGATGACGCCGGGCTGGATGAAGCGGTGGCCCTGGCCGCGCGCTACGACGGCCAGCTGCTGATGGAGCAGATGGTGGTCGGCGACGAATTGACCGTGGCCATCCTTGGCGACGTCGCACTGCCGTCGATCCGCATCGTGCCCAAGGGCCAGTGGTACGACTACAACGCCAAGTACATCGCCGAGGACACCCAGTACCTGTGCCCGGGCCTGGACGGTGGCGACGAAGAGGACATCCGGCGCATCGCGCTGGCCGCGTTCCGTGCCGCCGGGTGCCGTGGCTGGGGCCGCGTGGACGTGATGCGCGATCGCGACAGCGGCCGTTTCTTCCTGCTGGAAGTGAACACCGCGCCGGGCATGACCAGCCATTCGCTGGTGCCCAAGGCGGCCCGCCAGGCCGGCATCGGTTTCGAGGAGCTGGTGTGGCGCGTGCTGGAACAGACCCTGGAGGCCTCGCACGCATGAACGCGGTGCTGCGCATCTTCGTCTGGCTGTTGGCGCTGTCGGTGGTTGCACTGCCGGTGGTGGCCGTGGTCAATGGCTGGGTCGGCGCCGAGCGCTGGCCGCTGGCGAAGCTGCGCGTGCATGGTGAGTTCAAGCGGGTGCCGGCCGAACAGCTGCAGCAGGTGCTGCTGCCGTATGCGCGCGCCGGCTTCTTCGCGGTCAAGCTGCAGGACGCGCAGGACGCCCTGGAAAAGCTGCCGTGGGTGGAAAGCGCGCAGGTCCGCAAGCAGTGGCCGGACGTGCTGGAAGTGACTCTGGTCGAGCACAAGCCGTTCGCCCGCTGGGGTACCGACCGCCTGGTGTCCGAGCAGGGCAAGCTGTTCCCCACGCCGAAGAAGCTGTCCGACCTGGCGCTGCCGGAGCTGGATGGCCCGGACAGCCAGACCGCGGAAGTGATGAAGCTGTACAGCGACTCGCGTGCATTGTTCGCACCGGCCGGCGTCGATGTGCGCCGGGTGACGATGGACGCACGCGGCAGCTGGTCGCTGGTGCTGAGCAACGGCACCGAAGTGGTGGTCGGCCGCGACGACGCGCGCTCGCGCATGCAGCGCTTCGTCAAGGTACTGCCGCAGCTCAACCGTCAGGACGCGCCGATCGAGCGCGCCGACCTCCGTTACACCAATGGTTTCACGCTGAGCTGGGGTACCCCGGCCACGCCGGCGAAAACGCCGGCGACCCCGGCCAGAAGCACGCAGGAAAGGACATGAATCGCAAGGGTGACAAATCGCTGATCGTTGGCCTGGACATCGGCACCTCCAAGGTGGTGGCGCTGGTGGGCGAGTATTCGCCGGGCAACCCGATCGAAGTGATCGGCATCGGCTCGCACGAATCGCGCGGGCTGAAGCGCGGCGTGGTGGTGGACATCGAATCGACCGTGCAGTCGATCCAGCGCGCGGTGGAAGAAGCCGAGCTGATGGCCGGCTGCGAGATCCGTTCGGTGTACGCCTCGATCTCCGGCAACCACGTGCAGTGCAAGAACTCGCCGGGCATCGTGCCGATCCGCGACGGTGAAGTGACCTGGGGCGACCTGGATCGCGTGCTCGACGCGGCCAAGGCGGTGGCGATCCCGGCCGACCAGAAGATCCTCCACGCGATCCCGCGCGAGTACGTGCTGGACGATTCGCAGGAAGGCATCCGCAACCCGGTCGGCATGACCGGCGTGCGCCTGGAAGTGCATGCGCACCTGGTGGTGTGCGCGCAGTCGGCCGCGGCCAACATCAGCAAGTGCGTGCAGCGCTGCGGCCTGCAGGTGGACGACCTGGTGCTGTCCTCGCTGGCCTCCAGCGTGGCAGTGCTGACCGCCGACGAGCGCGAGCTGGGCGTGGTGCTGGTCGACATGGGCGCCGGCACCACCGACATCGCGGTGTTCGTGCAGGGTGCGATCTGCCACACCGCCTCGCTGCCGATCGCCGGCGACCACGTGACCAACGACATCGCGCACATGCTGCGCACGCCGACCCCGGAAGCCGAGCAGATCAAGGTGCGCTATGCCTGCGCCCTGGCCCAGCTGGCCACGGCCGAGGAGAGCATCCAGGTGCCGTCGGTGGGCGACCGCCCGCCGCGCCGCATGCCGCGCCATTCGCTGGCGCAGGCCGTGCAGGGCCGCTACGAGGAAATCTTCGAGATGGTGCAGGCCGAACTGCGCCGCTCCGGCTTCGAGGAGCTGGTGCGCGCCGGCATGGTGCTGACCGGTGGCGCGTCGAAGATGGAAGGCGTGGTCGAACTGGCCGAGGAAATGCTGCAGATGCCGGTGCGCGTGGGTATCCCGCAGCACGTCACCGGCCTGGGCGAAGTGGTCGGCAACCCGGTACACGCCACCGGCGTGGGCCTGCTGCTGATGGGCAGCCAGATCGAGCACCCGCGGCGGCCGTCGCTGCCCACCGGGCGCGCCGGAAGCATGTTCAAGAAACTCAAGACCTGGTTCCGCGGCGAGTTCTGACGCGGAACCCGTAAACCCGGGCCTCGCCCGGGCGCAACACCCGCAGTACCCGCATCACAACGCAATACCGGCTACACACAACCCACACAGCCGCAACGTCGGCATGCAGCAGGACGGCAGGACGCCCGAATGCCCATGCCAGCCAAAGCGGATACAACGAGGACACGGACATGGCGCATTTTGAACTGATCGAAAAGATGGCACCCAATGCGGTGATCAAGGTGGTTGGCGTGGGCGGCGGCGGCGGCAATGCCGTGGCGCACATGGTCAACTCGGCGGTGGATGGCGTGGAATTCATCACTGCCAACACCGACTCGCAGGCCATCAAGAATTGTGGTGCCAAGCTGCAGCTGCAGCTGGGTACCAACGTGACCAAGGGCCTGGGCGCAGGCGCGAACCCGGAAGTCGGCCGCCAGGCCGCGCTGGAAGACCGTGAGCGCATCATGGACGCGCTGCAGGGTGCCGACATGGTGTTCATCACCGCCGGCATGGGCGGCGGCACCGGTACCGGCGCTGCGCCGGTGGTGGCACAGCTGGCCAAGGAAATGGGCATCCTGACCGTGGCCGTGGTCACCAAGCCGTTCCCGTTCGAAGGCCGTCGCCGCATGCAGGTGGCGCTGAAGGGCATCGAGGAACTGAGCCAGCA
This sequence comes from Stenotrophomonas sp. LC732, assembly GCF_052446685.1. NCBI lineage: Bacteria > Pseudomonadati > Pseudomonadota > Gammaproteobacteria > Lysobacterales > Lysobacteraceae > Stenotrophomonas > Stenotrophomonas sp. LC732. The sequence continues at coordinate 449,937 of NZ_CP199214.1, forward strand.
CTGCGACTCGCTGATCACCATCCCGAACGAGAAGCTGATCACCGTGCTGGGTCGCAACGCGACCATGATCCAGGCCTTCCGCGCTGCCAACGACGTGCTGCAGGGCGCCGTGCAGGGCATCGCCGACCTGATCGTGCGTCCGGGCCTGATCAACGTCGACTTCGCCGACGTGCGCACCGTCATGTCCGAAATGGGCCTGGCGATGATGGGTACCGGCACCGCCCGTGGCGATGACCGCGCCCAGGCCGCTGCCGAATCGGCGATCCAGAACCCGCTGCTGGACGATGTGAACCTGGCTGGTGCCAACGGCATCCTGGTCAACATCACCGCCGGCGCCGATTTCACCATGGCCGAGTTCGACGAGATCGGCCGCACCATCGATGGCTTCGCTTCCGAAGATGCCACCGTGGTGGTCGGCACCGTGCTCGATCCGGACATGCAGGACGAAGTGCGCGTGACCGTGGTGGCCACCGGCCTGAACCGCGTCTCGGCCAGCAAGACCCAGCGTCCGGGCGAGCGTGCGCCGATCAAGCTGGTCCGCAACGCCACCACCGGCCAGCCGGAGTTCGGCGAGTTCGACAACGGCGGCGATGCCGTCTCCAAGGCGGTGGGTGGCATGGGCCTGGGCCTGCGTCGCGCCAGCAGCGATACCGCAGCGGCCTCCGCCCCTTCGGCCCCGGCCGCTTCGGCCCCGGCGGCGGCGGAACTGCCGAACGATTACCTGGACATCCCGGCGTTCCTGCGCCGCCAGGCGGACTAAGCGGGGCGGCCCGGGGTTGTCCTCCCCGGGTTGCGCCACCATGTCCTGAAAACGCGGGCGCCGGGCCAGGATGGGCCCGGCCGCCCTGCTTCACGCGCTTTCCAGCGGCGTGCCGGTGGATCCTGCCGGTGGCTGCAACTGGCGTTTCAGCCGGGGTAGGGGAGTGCGCGTGTTAATCTAATGTGTCACTTCCGGTCCATCCCCCATGATCCAGCAACGCACCCTCAAGAACACGATCCGCGCCACCGGCGTTGGCCTGCACAGTGGTGACAAGGTCTACATGACCCTGCGCCCGGCACCGGTCAACCATGGCATCGTGTTCCGCCGCGTGGACCTGGACCCGGTGGTGGAGGTGCCGGCCAAGGCCGAACTGGTCACCGAAGTGACCCTGTGCACCGGCCTGACCTGCAACGACGCAAAGATCCAGACCGTCGAACACCTGATGTCGGCGCTGGCCGGCCTGGGTGTGGACAACATCATCGTCGAACTGTCCTCGGCCGAGCTGCCGATCATGGACGGTTCGGCCGGCCCGTTCGTGTTCCTGCTGCAGTCGGCGGGCATCATCGAACAGGATGCGCCCAAGCGCTTCATCCGCGTGCTCAAGACCGTGGAGGTGACCGAGGGCGACAAGGTGGCCCGTTTCACCCCGTACGAGGGCTACAAGCTGGGCTTCACCATCCAGTTCGACCACCCGATGATCCCGGCCAAGCAGTCGCGGCAGGAAATCGAGTTCTCGACGCTGGCCTACACCAAGGAAATCTCCCGCGCGCGCACCTTCGGTTTCATGCGCGACCTGGAATACATGCGCGAGCGCAACCTGGGCCTGGGCGGTTCGATGGACAACGCCATCGTGCTGGACGAGTTCCGCGTGCTCAACGAAGACGGCCTGCGCTACGCCGACGAGTTCGTGCGCCACAAGATCCTTGACGCCATTGGCGACCTCTACCTGGCCGGTGGCCAGGTGCTGGGCGCCTACGAGGGCTTCAAGTCCGGCCACGCGCTCAACAACAAGCTGGTGCGTGCCCTGATGGCCGACGCCAGCGCCTGGGAATGGGTCAGCTTCGACTCGCCGACCAGCCCGGATCCGGTGGAATATGCCACCCCGGCCTACGCCTGATTCCATAGATCGTTGAATTTCAAGATAAAAACGCCGCCTTCCAGGGCGGCGTCGTTGTTTCCGGGGCTTGCGACGCATTCAGCGTGCTTGAAAGGCGTCAAGGCCGGTTCAAGGTCACGGTTTTGTGAACCTGTTGGATCGGAAGCCTGAATTTAACGAAGTTTTAACTTCAATCTAACGACAGGCCCCCGGATGGCCGCTAGGATGCGACCCGGCCCCCGAAATGTTTCACGCCGTGGTGACACGCGCAACGGGGAGCGGAGCCGGATGCTCCGTTGCCATCAGGACCGTTTCTTCGGCTTCGAGGGAACGTCCTGCAGGCAAGCCAAGGCGTCGCGTAGCCCTTTGTGCGTGGCGGCTGAAACTGCGTGGGGGCCATTCCGGTTGTCGATCGCTGGGGAGCGTGAGGGAGTGGTGGACGCAGTCTTGATGGTCACCCTGGTGGCCTTCAGCCCGATGGAACGGGCCGCGTCGAGCAACTGGGCTTCGGCAAGCCGCAACTTGGCATGCCAGACCGGGGACTCGACGAGAAAAACGAGGTGTTCCCCGTCCACATTGGCCAGCCGGCAGCGGCTGCGCAGAGGTGGCGGCAACTGGGGGCGCAACTGCCGGTCCAGCGCGTCGAGCCACAAGGCCCGACGCAGCGGGTTCCCGCTTTTGTCCGCCATTACCGCATCCAGCGCCGGTTTCGGCACTGACGCGGGGCGAACGCTGGATTTCGGCTCAGACATGAAAACTCACTGATGGCATTCAAAAAGATCGTAATCAAAACGCGTGAAGGACAGGCCAAGGCGTCGCCGATCACGCGTTTGCGGTTCTATTTCGAGGACCGCCCCCGCGCCCTGCTGGGCAGCGTGCTCGGGGTAGGCTGCATTATCGGCCTTGCCGGCGGCATTGGCGCCAGTGCGCTGAATGATTCGCGCCTGCAGGCCAAGGTCGAGCGCCAGGATGCGGAGCTGGCCAAGGTCAAGCGCGATGCGCAGACCCAGGTCAACGCGCTGGCCGCCCGCCTCGGCGAGCTGCAGGCGCAGGCCACCCGCCTGAACGCCCTCGGCGAACGGCTGACCCAGATGGGCAAGCTGGAAGATGGCGAATTCGACTTCAACGAGACCCCCGGCCTCGGTGATGGCGACGCCGGCGGCCCGACCAGCGACATCCCGGTCAAGGACGTCAACGCCGACTTACAGGTGCTGGAGCAGCGCTTCGCTGCTTCAGGCCGCCAGTTGTCGGTGATGGAATCGCTGATGTTCGACCACCAGCTGCAGCAGAACGCCGTGCCGTCGCGCATGCCGATCCGCAACAGCTACGTGACCTCCGGCTTCGGCACCCGTGCCGACCCGTTCGGCCGCGGCGCCGCCACCCACAAGGGCATGGACTTCCACGCCAAGGTCGGTGACCCGGTGATGGCCGTGGCCGAAGGCGTGGTCAGCTTCGCCGGTGTGAAGGGCGGCTATGGCAACGTCGTCGATGTCGACCACGGTAACGGCTATGTCACCCGCTACGCGCACAATTCGCGCCTGGTGGTGAAGGCCGGTGACCTGGTCCGCGCCGGCCAGGAAGTGGCCAAGGCCGGTTCCACCGGCCGTTCGACCGGTGCCCACGTGCACTTCGAGGTGTGGGAGAACGGCAACGTGGTCAACCCGCGCAAGTTCCTCGGCGACGGCGGCAACACGCCGGTCGGCCGCGTCAGCCGCGGCTGATGCCCGGGTCGGATTCCTTCCGCGCCGCGGAAGGGCTCTGACCCGATTCGGTTGAGGGCTGGGGTCAGAGCCCTTTCGCCATGGCGAAAGGGGTCCGACCCCGCATCCGTGTTTCTTTGCCGAATCCGGGGCGATTGCGACCGGATTGGCGCTTGAAACCTCAGCCGCCCGTCCCAAGCTACAATGGGTGTTGCCATCGACAGGGCGCCAGGCGCCCTGTTTCGTTTGCGGCGGACGGATCCCAAGGGGGAGGCCGGGCGTCGTGTCCATCCAACCCGGTTCCTTCAATGATCAACAGCCTGCTTACCCGCGTATTTGGCAGTCGTAACGAACGACAGCTGCGCCAGCTCAACCGCATCGTCGCCAAGATCAATGCGCTGGAGCCGGAGATCGAGAAGCTTTCCGACGAGCAGCTTCAGGCCAAGACGCCGGAGTTCAAGCAGCGCATCGCCGGCGGTGAAGCCCTGGACAAAGTGCTGCCGGAAGCGTTCGCGGTCTGCCGCGAAGCCGGCCGCCGCGTGCTGGGCATGCGCCATTACGACGTGCAGCTGATCGGCGGCATGGTGCTTCACCTGGGCAAGATCGCAGAAATGCGCACCGGTGAAGGCAAGACCCTGGTGGCGACCCTGCCGGTGTACCTCAACGCGCTGGAAGGCAAGGGCGTGCACGTGGTCACCGTGAACGACTACCTGGCCCGCCGCGACGCCGCGCAGATGGGCAAGCTGTACAACTGGCTGGGCCTGAGCGTGGGCGTGGTGTACCCGGGCATGCCGCACAGCGACAAGCGCGAAGCCTACGCGGCCGACATCACCTACGGCACCAACAACGAATTCGGCTTCGACTACCTGCGCGACAACATGGCGCTGTCCAAGGCCGACCGTTACCAGCGCGGCCTGCACTACGCCATCGTCGACGAAGTCGACTCCATCCTGATCGACGAAGCGCGTACCCCGCTGATCATCTCCGGTCCGGCCGATGATTCCCCGGAGCTGTACATCCGCGTCAACCGCGTCGTGCCGCACCTGGTCAAGCAGGAAGCGGAAGACGGCGAGGGCGATTTCTGGGTCGACGAGAAGGGCAAGCAGGTGCACCTGTCCGAAGCGGGCATGGAGCACGCCGAGCAGCTGCTGGTTGAAGCCGGCATCCTCGACGGCGAGACCGAAGGCCTGTACGCGGCGCAGAACCTGACCGTGGTCCACCACCTCAACGCCGCCCTGCGCGCGCACGCGATCTACCAGCGTGACGTGGACTACATCGTGCGCGACGGCGAAGTGGTCATCGTCGATGAGTTCACCGGCCGTACCCTGGCCGGCCGCCGCTGGTCCGACGGCCTGCACCAGGCGGTGGAAGCGAAGGAAGGCGTGCCGGTCCAGCGCGAGAACCAGACGCTGGCGAGCATCACCTTCCAGAACCTGTTCCGCATGTACAAGAAGCTGTCCGGCATGACCGGTACGGCCGACACTGAAGCGTTCGAATTCCAGAGCATCTACGGCCTGGAAGTGGTGGTGATCCCGACCAACCGCCCGACCATCCGCAAGGACAGCCCGGACCAGGTGTTCCTCAACCGCAAGGGCAAGTTCAATGCGGTGCTGGCCGACATCGAAGAGTGCGCCAAGCGCGGCCAGCCGGTGCTGGTGGGTACCACCTCGATCGAAACCTCGGAAATGCTGTCCGAGCACCTGAGCAAGGCCGGCGTGAAGCACGAAGTGCTCAACGCCAAGCAGCATGACCGCGAAGCGACCATCGTCGCCAACGCTGGCCGCCCGGGCGCAGTGACCATCGCCACCAACATGGCCGGCCGCGGTACCGACATCGTGCTGGGCGGTTCGCTGGAAGCCGAGATCCACGCCCTGGGCGAGGACGCGACCGACGAGCAGAAGGCAGCGGTCAAGGCCGAATGGCAGAAGCGCCACGAGGCAGTGAAGGCGGCGGGCGGCCTGCACATCGTCGGCACCGAGCGCCACGAATCGCGTCGTATCGACAACCAGCTGCGCGGCCGTTCGGGCCGCCAGGGTGACCCGGGTTCGTCCCGCTTCTACCTGTCGCTGGAAGACAACCTGATGCGCATCTTCGCCTCCGACTGGGTGCAGAAGGCCATGCGCATGATGGGCATGAAGGAAGACGACGTCATCGAGGACCGCCTGGTCAGCCGCCAGATCGAAAAGGCGCAGCGCAAGGTCGAGGCCCACAACTTCGACATCCGCAAGAACCTGCTGGACTTCGACGACGTCAACAACGACCAGCGCAAGGTGATCTACGCCCAGCGCGACGAGCTGCTGGATGCCGAGTCGGTGAAGGCGAATGTCGATGGCATCCGCGACGACGTGATCTTCGACATCGTGGCGCGCTTCGTGCCGCCGAACTCGATCGACGAGCAGTGGGACCTGCGCGGCCTGGAAGCGACCCTGGAGTCGGACTTCGGCCTGCAGATGTCGCTGACCGACCTGGTCAAGGAACACGAAGAGCTGGACGCCGAGGCCATCGCCACCAAGGTCCAGGAGCGCGTCAACCAGCACTTCGCCGAGAAGGAAGCCGGCCTGGGCGAAGAAACCATGCGCGCGCTGGAGAAGCACGTGATGCTGACCGTGCTGGACCAGAGCTGGAAGGAGCACCTGGCGCGCATGGATTACCTGCGCCAGGGCATCTACCTGCGTGGTTACGCGCAGAAGCAGCCGAAGCAGGAATACAAGAAGGAAGCCTTCGAGCTGTTCTCGGACATGCTGGAGAACGTCAAGCGCGAAGTGGTGACCCTGCTGGCCCGCGTGCGCATCCGCAGCGACGAGGAAGTGCAGGCGCTGGAAGCGGCCGAGCGCCAGCAGGCGCAGGCGCGCCTGAGCCAGTCGCAGTTCCAGCACCAGGATGCCGGCGGTTACAGCGCCGACGAGGAAGCCGCGCAGGTCGAAGCCGCCCAGCAGGGCGTGGCCACGCTGCAGCGCGACGAGCCGAAGATCGGCCGCAATGATCCGTGCCCGTGCGGCAGTGGCAAGAAGTACAAGCACTGCCACGGCCAGCTGAGCTGACCCCGGAAGGCCCCGCGCAAGCGGGGCCTTCTGCTTTGGCGCGGGCGATCCGGCGCGGATTCGTGATTGCGCTGGCCGCCCTGTTCTGGGCATGCTGGCCCCATGGTTTCTCCCACCCGATCGATCCATGTCGTGGCCGCCGTCATCACCGACGCCCGTGGCCGCGTGCTGCTCAACCGCCGTACCGAGAACCGCGACATGGCTGGCCTGTGGGAGTTCCCCGGCGGCAAGCGCGAATCCGGCGAGACCTCCGAACAGGCGCTGGTGCGTGAACTGCGCGAAGAGCTGGGCATCGAGGCCGATGTCGGGCCCTGGCTGATGGATGTGCCGCAGCGCTATCCGGACAAGCACCTGACCCTGGAAGTGCGCCACGTGCGCAGCTGGAAGGGCACACCGCGCGGGCGCGAGGGCCAGGCGATCACCTGGGTGGCGCAGGACAAGCTGGGCCGCTATTCCATGCCACCGGCCGACTTGCCGGTGGTGGCCGCACTGCGCCAACCGGATCGCTACCTCATCACGCCGGCGCCGGCCGAAGATGCCGGCGGCGTGCAGCACTGGCATGAACGGCTGCAGCAGGCAGTGGCGGCGGGCCAGCAGCGCATCCAGCTGCGCCTGCCGCCGGAGCATCCGCAACGGCAGGCGATGATCGAACAGGCCGTGCGCGCGCATCGTCGCGGCGTGCAGTGGCTGCTCAACCGCGATGTCGCGTTGGCCCGCACACTGGGCGTGGGCGTGCACCTGGGCAGCGAGCAGTTGCTGGCCCTGCAGGAGCGGCCCTTGCCGGAAGGACAGCTGGTCGCCGCGTCCTGCCACGACCTGGAGCAGCTGCAGGCGGCGCAGCAGCTGGGCTGCGACTTCGCGGTGCTCGGCCCGGTGCAGGCCACGGCCAGCCATCCCGGGGCGGTGCCGCTGGGCTGGGAGGCCTTCGCTGCGCTGCGCGCGCAGGTATCGCTGCCGATCTACGCGTTGGGCGGCATGGTCGCCGGCCATATCGCCGAAGCGCGTCGGCATGGCGGGCAGGGCATCGCTGCGATTCGTGGGCTGTGGCCGGCGTGAGCCGGCATGCAGGGTCAGATCCCTGCGCAGCAGGGCTCTGACCCCATCGCGGCAATCCGGGGTCGGAGCCCTTTCCGCTGGGAAGGGATCCGACCCCTCCCGATCACAACGTGATCCAGAAGCATCCGTATTGCCGCCGCAATCCCAGCACCGTGGACGCTCGCGACGCGCTGCCGGGCAGCGTCTGCTCCAGGCGCAGGCCGACCGGATGCCGTGGCGCTGGCGGCTCAGGGTCGGATTCCTGCGCCGCAGGGCTCTGACCCTCTTCCTGCGAGGACGCCAGCCCCTGTGGCGGATACACCGGCACCACGTCCACCAGTGGCCGCCGTGCCAAGGATTCCAACTGGCCGAGGATGCGCTGCGCGCCGGCATCGGAGACCGCACCCCACAGGTACAGCGAGGACAGCCGGTTCACATCGTTGCTGACGATGCCGGTGCGCAGTGCCTCCACCAGCTCGCTCAGGCGTCGTGGGCAGCGCGCACCCAGGGTGTCGCGTGGCAGGGTGCTGCCGGTGGGCGCGGGCGGTGGCAATCGCGACCGGGCGCCAACGCTGTCGCAGGGGCGGTCGGTATACACGCTCTGCCCCTGCGCATCGGTGCAGCGGTTCAAGCGCGGGGACTGCGCATGGACAATGCTCGATACCGAACACAACGACAGCAGCAACAGCAGGAAGGAAAACCGGTTCATCGGCGCAGGGTAGCGCCGATCGCGGTGGCATGGCGTGCTTTCAGCCGTGCAGCAGCTTCAACACCGACGTGGTCGGCTTGGCCAGGTTCAAGGTGTAGAAGTGCAGGCCCGGCGCGCCGCCCTCGATCAGGCGCTGGCACAGTTTGGCCACCACTTCGGTACCGAACGCCCGCACCGATTCGGCGTCATCGCCATAGGCCTGCATCTTGCGGCTGATCCAGCGCGGGATCTCCGCACCGCATTGCTCGGAGAAGCGGCGCAGCTGGCTGAAGTTGGCGATCGGCATGATGCCGGGCGTGATCGGCACCTGCACGCCGAGCCGGCGCACGGCATCGACGAAGTGGAAGTACGCATCCGGGTTGTAGAAATACTGGGTGATCGCCGCGTCGGCGCCGGCATCGATCTTGGCCTTGAAGTGCTTCAGGTCGGCCAGTGCATCGGAGGCCTGTGGATGGGTCTCCGGATAGGCACCGACTTCGATGCGGAAGGCGGTGCCGTGTTCGGCGCGGATGAAGTCGATCAGCTCGGCGGCGTAGCGCATGTCACCGGGGAAGCCCATGCCGGAGGGCAGGTCGCCACGCAGCGCGACCAGGCGATGGCAGCCGATGGCGCGGTACAGCTTGAGCAGTTCGCGGATTTCCTGGCGGGTGCCGCCGACACAGGACAGGTGCGGTGCAGCCTCGAAGCCGTGGTGCTGGTTGAGGTGGCGCACGGTCTCGGAGGTATAGCTCAGGGTCGAGCCACCGGCGCCGAAGGTACAGGACACGTACTCGGGGTCGTAGTCCTTCAGCCTGGCCGCGGCGCGGTCCAGCTGGCTGCGCTGTTCGTCGGTCTTGGGCGGATAGAACTCGAAGCTGATGGCGGTCATGGCACGGGCGGCAGCGGCGGGTGCGGGTCAGTATATCGCTTCATCAAGATGGATGTTAGTTGGCTGCATGGACTGGCACCGTCCGCCGCCGGCGACCGTTTGCCCGGGTCTGCGGCCGTTGCTCCGGAATCGCAACCTGGCTGCCGTAGCCGGGCGCACGCTGCTCCCATCCCGGCACCCCCCACCTGATGAAGGAGCACACGATGAAGATCTTCCTGGCACTCTGGTACGCGATGAAGGCCCTGGCCCGGCTGGCGATGATCGGCATGGCGATGGCCGTGCTCGGCTCCGGTTCCGCGCATGCCGCCACCGGCTCGACCGCTGGCAAGGTACAGGTCGAGGTGGTCGGCATGGGGCGACCGCTGCTGATGATCCCCGGCCTCAACAGCAGCGCCGAGGCCTGGCGCGAGACCTGCCTGGCCCTGAAGGACGTGCAGTGCCACCTGGTGCAGTTGCCGGGCTTTGCTGGCGCGGCAGCGGCCGACCCGCGCCCGGCCGGCTTCCTGCCGGCGATGCGCGGGCAGCTGCTGGCCTACCTGCATGACCAGCACCTGGGGCCGGTGGTGGTGGTCGGCCACAGCCTCGGTGGCGTGCTGGGCCTGCAGATGGCGCAGGCCGAGCCGAAGGCGATCAGCGCACTGGTGGTGGTCGATGCCCTGCCGTTCCTGCCGGCGGCGCGCGACCCGAGTGCCACCGCTGACAGCGTGCGGCCGATGGCCGACCAGCTGCGCAAGGGCATGCTGGCCGCCGATGCCGCGCAATGGCAGGCGCAGTTGAAGGCGGGCCTGCCGGGCATGACCCGCGATCCGCGGCGCCAGGCCGAACTGGGCCGCTGGGGCGAAGCCAGCGACCGCCAGACCACGGCCGATGCGATGCATGCGGTGATGACCACCGACCTGCGCGACAGCATCGCTTCGATCACCGCGCCGACGCTGGTGCTCGGCAGCTGGGCCGGCTACCAGCCGATGGGCGGCACCGAGGACGGCACGCGTGCGGTGTTCCAGGCCCAGTACGCGAACCTGCAGGGCGTGCAGATCGCGATGAGCGCGCAGGGTTTCCACTTCCTGATGTGGGATGATCCGCGCTGGTTGCAGGAACAGGTGCAGCGATTCCTCGCCGCGCATCCCTGACCCTTGTCCGCCCTCCTGCCACCGCCGAGAGCCCGCATGGACCACCACGCCTTCCCGCCGTTTCTGGACGCTCAATGCACTGGCATGGGCCGGCTATGCGCTGTACGGGCTGTGGGTCGGCATGCGGATCGGTGGCGGCATCGTGTTCAGTGGCATCGTGCTGATCACCGTCAGCGTCGCGGTCTCACTCTGGCTGTGCAGCGGCGCATTGCGTTCGGTTGCACTGCGCCAGCGCTGGTGGGAGGGCAGCCTGGGCAGCCTGGTGCTGAAACTGGCTGCCGGCGTGGTGCTCGGGGCCAGCGTCGCACAGGCGGTAACGGCGGCGCTGCTGCTGCCGGCGCTGGCGCTGGGTTGGGTGCAGCTGCCTGGCGGCCATGCGGATTACCAGTGGTCTTCGGTGCTGCTGTACTGGATGAACACCGCGTTGTTCCTGCTGGTGTGGACCGGTTTGTGGGGGGGCCTGCACGGCCTGCGGCGGGCACGCCACAGCGAGCTGGCACGCCTGCGCGCCGAAGCCGAACGCAGTGTGCTGGAACGTGACGCACTGCGTGCGCGGCTCAATCCGCATTTCATGTTCAATGCGCTGAACAACCTGCGTGCGCTGATCCTGGAAGACCCGGAACGGGCCCGTGACATGGTCACCCGCCTGTCGCGCACGCTGCGCCAGGCGCTCGCCCACAACCGCAGCGAGCAGGACACGCTGGCCGAGGAACTGGCGGTGGTCGATGATTACCTGGCCATCGAGGCGGTCCATTTCGAACAGCGCCTGCAGGTGCGGCAGCAGATCGATGCCGATGCCACGCAGGCGCAGCTGCCGGCGATGGCGTTGCAGTTGCTGGTGGAGAACGCGATCAAGCACGGTATCGCCAGCCGACCCGGCGGCGGCGAGGTGCAGATCCGCGCCACGCTGGACAATGACGTGCTGCGGTTGCAGGTGGACAATCCACTTCCAACCGGCAGCGAACCCACCCATGGCCATGGCGTCGGCCTGGCCTACCTGCGTGCGCAGCTGGGCATGCGTGGCCGATTCGTGCTGCAACCGGCCGGTGACCGCATGCAGGCCCTGCTGGAGATTCCGCAATGACTGGCATGCTGCGCGTGTTGATCGTCGATGACGCACGGCTGGCCCGGCAGGAGCTGCGCACGCTGCTGTCGGCGCTGCCGTGGGTGCAGTGCGTGGGCGAGGCCGACGACGTGCCCGCCGCACGCGAGGCGATCACCACGCTGGCACCGGACCTGGTGCTGCTGGATGTGCAGATGCCCTCCGGCAGTGGTTTCGACGTGCTGGACGGCCTGGACACGGTGCCGGCCGTGGTCTTCGTCACCGCCTACGACACCTATGCGGTGCGTGCGTTCCAGGCCAACGCGCTGGACTACCTGGTGAAGCCGGTGGAGGCGCCGCGGCTGCTGGAAGCGCTCGAGCGGGCGCGGCAGTGCGAGGCGGTTGCGGCCGACGTGCCGGAATCGCGCGGCACGCTGGGCGCGCACGACCAGGTGTTCGTGCGCGAGGGTGAACGCTGCTGGTTCGTGGCAGTCTCCGAGATCCGTCGGCTGGTGGTGGATGGCAACTACACGCGGCTGTGGTTCCGCGACCAGAACGCACTGCTGACCCGCAGCCTGAGCGCGCTGGAAGCACGCCTGCCGCCGGATCTTTTCTTCCGCGCCAACCGCAACACACTGGTCAACCTGCGCCGTATCCGTGGGGTGTCGCCCAGCATCGGCGACGGCTATGACCTGACGCTGGATGATGGCAGCGAGGTGGAGGTATCGCGGCGGCAGGCACGCGAGCTGCGCGAGCGGATGGCGTTGTAGGTGCTGCCAGCGGTTACCCTGTGCAGCGGATTCCCAGATCACGCCGCGCCATGTCCATCGTCCTCACCGATTTCGCCCGTCCCCGCCTGTTCCCGCGCGTGCCACGCGGCAATACCATCCAGGACTGCACTGCCGAGCAGTTCGAGGCACACCTCAATGCGCACGCGCCGCTGAAGGTGCTCGACGGCTACGCCCCGTTCTGCAAGTTGTTCGTCTACGAGAACTGGACCAGCACGCGCTGCCTGACGGTGCCGGTCACCGAGGCCAACCGCCACCAGCTGCGCAGCGGCTACGAAGCGCGCAACCGCGAGGAACTGCCGGTACTGGTGCGCTGGTTCGAGGGCGTGGAGTCGCCGCGCGCGAACTACCTGGTGGTGATCCTGTACAACGCCGAGCAGCTGGCCAGGGAAGGCTCACCGATCGAAGCCGACTGGGGCATCGTCGGCTGCATCTATACCGCCGAACCGGAAGAGGTGCCGATGGCGCCGATCACCATGATGCGCAATGCGCTGGGCGTGGAGGAGGGCGGTTCCGGCGTGCCATTGGACAAGGAGGCCTACCGGCGCTCGGTGGAGTTCTGGGAGAACAACGCCAACTGGCGGCCGGGGTCGGATCCCCGCATCGCAGGGCTCTGACCCGATCATTCGAGCTCCCGGTCGAAGCCTTTTCCTGAGGAGGGGATCCGACCCCAGGCGCGCGCTATGATCGGGCCAGGCAAACCCAAGGAGGGCAGGGCATGGCGGTCTGGGCAAGGATGATCCTGATGTTGCTGGCGGGCACGCTGCCCGCCACCCAGGTACTGGCCGCGAAGCCCTCTGCCGGGATGGCCTGCGAACCCATGGCACGCCTTCCCGGGCTGCGCGATGCAGGCGTGACCGCGCTGTCGATGCAGCCGCAGGACGGCCGCTGCGTGATTGAAGTGGCGGCGGCCAATGGCAACGCGCTGCGTCGGCAGCAACGAATGCTGGAGGCGCTGGTGCAGCATGCCTGCGCCGCGCCGGCGCACGTGACCGTGAATGAGGTGCAGGTATCCCTGCAGCTGCGCCTGCCGACGTCCTGCGCGGCACGCAGCAACCGGGATCTGTTCGCGGGTGAAGGTATTCCCTGGCTGCCTCCACGCGGCGTGTCGCCGCGCTATCCGGTGGAGGCCATGCGGCAGGGGCTGTCCGGCCGCAGCATGCTGAAGGCGTTGGTCGATGCGCGGGGGCGCGTTGCGGCCGTGATCGTGGAGACCTCCAGCGGTCATGCGTTGCTGGATGACGCTGCAGCGGAGGAGCTGCAGGGCTGGCGTTTCAGCCTTGCCGATGCGAAGGGTACGGTGCCGGCGTTGACCCTCGTGCGCATGCCGATGCGGCATGAATTCGTGGAGTGAGCGTCATCCACGCATGGCATGGATCTGGACGTACCGCAGCGGAGCCACGCCGTGCGTGGCTGCATCACTGTCAGAGGCGCTTCCACTCCCACCACGGGTAGTGGTATTCACGCTCGGTGGCGCTCCACGGCTGCGTGCAGGACGTGCACGTCACCCGGTAGCACTCACCCCAGCCATCCTGGGCCTCGCCTCGTCCGAGCAGCAGCACGTGGCCCTGTTCCAGCAGCGGTGCAGGGTTAAAGAACACATAAGAAGGGTAGAGTGCGCACAGGCACCCCTCACGCGCCTGCCAGTAGCGCAGCCGTTGCAGGGCCGCCTTCAGGTGCGCCTGGTTGCTGATCAGCATGCCGCCAAGGGCGATGCCCTCGCAGCTGCGTTCGATCGTATCCACATGTGCGACCAACGCGTCCAGCGACGCGGTGCTGAACAGCCGTGCCACCGTGCGTGCGGCATCGGTGATGCGCGTGGCATCGCGCGACAGCAGGTCCTGCAGCAGCACGTCGGCCTGTGCATCGTCGAGCCGGGGTACCGGCGCTGCAGACCACGGCCAGCGCATCAGCGTGACTTGCCGATGGCAGCGTAGTGGCCGGCGGTGAGGCGCAGAAGGTCGGCCGGTGCCAGTTCTACCTCGAGGCCGCGGCGCCCGGCGCTGACATGCAGCGCGGGCAGCGCTTCGGCACTGGCGTCCAGGAACGTGCGCAGGCGCTTCTTCTGCCCCAGCGGGCTGATGCCACCGACCAGGTAGCCGCTCGCGCGCTGTGCGGCATCGGCGGCGGCCATCTCGCACTTCTTGCAGCCGGCGGCTTCGGCCAGCGCCTTCAGGTCAAGCTGACCGGCGACCGGCACGATCGCCACCAGCAGTTCGTGTGCTTCCGTGCTGGCCAGCAGGGTCTTGAACACCTGGGCCGGGTCGAGGCCGAGCTTGTCGACGGCTTCGCCGCCATACGATTCGGCGTGGGCGTCGTGCACGTAGCTGCGCACGGTGTGGGCGATCTTCTCGCGCTTGAGCAGGTTGATGGCCGGGGTCATGGGCGCATCCTAGCGCGAGGTAGGGATATTGCCTTGACCGAAACTCGCGCATCAACGCAGGACGGGCCCCCGAAGGCGCCCGTCCCGGCTGTGATCGTCGGCATCCCGCGTCAGCGCGACATCGACTGCTGCGTCTGAATCTGTTCCTGGGTCTGTCGCTGCGACAGTTCGTTGTCCAGCGCCTGGCTATGCCGCGTGCTGTCCTGCAGCGTGTGGTTCGCCGCCTGCGACAGATCGACGTAAGTGCGGTGCATGGCGGGATCGCCAAGCTGGCCCTGCACGGCGAACACGCCCTGGTTGTCCGGCCGCGCCAGCACGGTATCGACCTGGCTCATGCCGGCCAGCTTGGACTCGTAAGCCACCAGGCCTGCGGCGTTCTCGAGCTGGCTGCGGTCATTGAACAGTGGCGCCAGGCCACCCTGGCGGCGTTGTTCTTCCAGCGTTTCCAGCTTTTCCACGACCTGCTGGTAACGCGGGTTGTCGGCGTGGCCGGGGGTGGCCATGGTCGGTTCGGCGGCCCGCTGTTGCTGTTGCGCGGTGGCCTTGTCGAGCGCACCCAGGGTGGTGGCACCGACCTTGCCATCGACGGTGAGCTGGTGCTCACGCTGGAACTGCTTGACCGCTTCCAGGGTGCCGGGCCCGAAATCGCCATCGGCTACCAGTGGCTTGCCGTCCTTGCCCAGATAGCCCAGGTCGGCCAGCTTCTGCTGCATCGCCTTTACCTCATCGCCCCTGGCGCCGCTGACCAGTACGCCGTTGCCGCCGGGCGCGCCGGGCGACCCGTGCGAGGGGGCATGGGTGGGGGTGATGCCCAGCTGGGTCATGGCCCGGTCGAAGCGCTCATCGCGGCTGGTCACCGCGGCCGGCGACTGGATGCCGTACTTGGTGGCATCGACGAAGTTCTGCACGTCGCCGCGGGTCGGTGGATTGCCGGCCTGGACCGTACCGCCCTGCAGCTTTTCCGCGTTGCCGGCCAGATAGCTGATGAACTGCGGGCCCATGCCGCCGAACTGGTTGTCATAGTCGGCCATGGCCAGCTGCAGTTCGGGGTTGGCCGCGATGGCATCGGCGGCGGCCGGGTTGGTGGCACGCACCTTGGCGATGGCTTCATCGACGCGCTCGATGGCGCTGTCCAGCTTGTCGTTGGTGAGCTGGTCCATCTTCGCCTGCGGAATGGCCTGCAACTTGGCGTCAAGCGCCGCCAGCTGCCGGGTGCTCAATCCGCCCTGCTGGGACAGCAGTTCGATGTCAGCGGCGGTGAAGCCGTTGTCGCGCAGGAAACGCCTGGCCTGTGGATTGCCGCCGACATCGAACTGCACCAGTCCGAACGAGTAGGTGCTTGCGCCTTTCTGCGCGTATGAGAAGTGGTCCAGGTGGCGGGTGTTGCCGCCCAGCTCCGTGTTGAGGAACAGCGTGGACAGCTGTTCGCGGGTAAGGGTGGAATCCTTTGCCATGGTCATCGTCCTTCAATGTGGGAAAAAGCGCCGGGCGCACCCAGCGGATGTCAGCCGGCGCAGTGCTGCTGCGTGAAGCCGAGCAGCTGGCGGACGGCCTGGGTGCCGTAGGCGGCCGATGCCGGTACGAGGGCGAACTGGCCGACCATCTGGTTGCTGCACAACTGCACGTTGCGCTTGCCGGCGGTGGTTTCCTGGATGCAGTTGGCCGCCAGCACGGCGTTGGGGCCACCGCCCACGTTGGTGGCGGCCGTACAGCCCAGCAGGCGGCCTTCCTGGCCGTTTTCTCCCAGCAGCGTGTTGAAGTTCGCCAACTGGCTGTTGGGGTCGCGCAGCACCAGCAGGTCCACGCACTGCTGCTGGCCGTCGGGCACTTCGCAGGCGTCCTCGTCGATCAAGCCCTCGCGCGTGGCCGAGAGCACCTTGAGGCGATCGGCAAATACCTGTTGCAGGCAGTGCGCGTCACCGCACAGGTCGCGCGTATGCTGGATCCAGCGCTGCTGCTCGGCCTGCAGCTTGTCCTTGCCGGCGGCATCGAGGGTGTCGCGTGCGGAGGCTTCGGCCTTGGCCAGCTCGGCTTCCTGCTGCAACAGGGCGGGGTCGTTGCAGATCAGGGTCTGCACCAGTGATGCCCCCTCGGCGCAGGCAGCGCTGCTGCCCGTGGCCGCTGCCGGGGTGCTGGTTGCCTTGCCGTCGGTGCTTGCCTGGCCGGTGTTCGCTGCCGGCGCGCTGGCACCGGCATCGCTGCCAGGCGGGCTGCAGGCGGCCAGCAGGGCCACCCAGCACAGGATCATCAGGGGCTTCATCGCCCGGGTCACTCGGTCATTGTTGCGCGGCATGTCCTGTCCTTTGCTGTCTGCGTCCCGGCGCATGGCCTGCAGTTGGCAGTCCATGGGGGCATAGAGACTAGCAAGCGGCTTCTTAGGGCACTGTGACAGGGCGCGCGGATCTGCTGCGGGGCGACGCAACGCAGAACGGGCGCCCGAAGGCGCCCGTTCTGTCTGCATCTGTTGCCGGGGTCAGCGCCCTTTCCTGCGGAAAGGGATCCGACCCCGCCTGCGCCGGTAGTGCCGGCCGCTGGCCGGCACCGCGCACGATCAGTAGCGGTAGTGGTCCGGCTTGAACGGACCTTCCACCGGCACGCCGATGTAGTCGGCCTGTTCCTGGCTCAGGGTGGTCAGCTTCACGCCGATCTTTTCCAGGTGCAGGCGAGCCACTTCTTCGTCCAGCTTCTTCGGCAGCAGGTACACCTTCTTCTCGTAGCTGTCCTTGTTCGCCCACAGGTCGATCTGTGCCAGGGTCTGGTTGGCGAAGCTGTTGGACATCACGAAGCTCGGGTGGCCGGTGGCGCAGCCCAGGTTCACCAGGCGGCCTTCGGCCAGCAGGAAGATCGCATTGCCGTTCGGGAAGATGTACTTGTCGACCTGCGGCTTGATGTTGACGTGCTTGATGCCGGCGAAGGACACCAGTGCGTCGACCTGGATCTCATTGTCGAAGTGGCCGATGTTGCAGACAATGGCCTGGTCCTTCATCGCGCTCAGGTGCTCGATGCGGATGATGTCCCTGTTGCCGGTGGTGGTGACGTACAGGTCGGCACGGCCCAGGGTCGATTCGATGGTGTTGACTTCATAGCCTTCCATCGCCGCCTGCAGGGCGCAGATCGGGTCGATCTCGGTGACGATCACGCGCGCGCCGTAGGCACGCAGCGACGCGGCGCAGCCCTTGCCGACATCGCCGTAGCCACAGACCACGGCTACCTTGCCGGCCAGCATCACGTCCATCGCGCGCTTCAGGCCGTCGGCCAGCGACTCGCGGCAGCCATACAGGTTGTCGAACTTGCTCTTGGTGACCGAGTCGTTGACGTTGATCGCCGGGATCAGCAGGGTGCCGGCCTGGGCCAGCTGGTACAGGCGGTGCACGCCGGTGGTGGTCTCTTCGGAGACGCCCTTCCAGTCCTTGACCACGCGGCCCCAGTAACCCGGGCGCTCCTTGGCGACCCGCTTGAGCAGGTTCTTGATGACCTGTTCTTCGTGCGAGGCGGACGCGGTGTTGACCCAGTCGCTGCCGTTCTCCAGTTCGTAGCCCTTGTGGATCAGCAGGGTCACGTCACCGCCGTCGTCCACCACCAGTTCCGGGCCGGTCAGGGTGCCGTCGGCCAGGGTGAAGGTCAGCGCGTCCAGGGTGCAGTCCCAGTACTCTTCCAGGGTCTCGCCCTTCCAGGCGAACACCGGGGTGCCGGTGGCGGCGATGGCGGCAGCCGCGTGGTCCTGGGTCGAGAAGATGTTGCACGAGGCCCAGCGCACGTCGGCGCCGATGTCCTTCAGGGTCTCGATCAGCACCGCTGTCTGGATGGTCATGTGCAGCGAGCCGGTCACGCGCACGCCCTTCAGCGGCAGCTCGGCCTGGTACTTGCGGCGGATCGACATCAGGCCCGGCATTTCGTGCTCGGCGATGTCCAGTTCCTTGCGGCCCCAGTCGGCCAGCGTGATGTCGCGGATCTTGTAATCACCTTCGGTGGAGAAGGTCTTGGCAACAGCGTTCATTCGTGTGCTCCGGTTGTGGGCGAGCGGGTGCTCGCATCTAGCCGGGCGCCGTTGTTACAAAGCCACCTTACCGAGCCTGGCCGGGCCTCATCGGATCCGGTCGCAGCGCCCCTCGGCAGGGGAGAACCCCCATTATATCGCGGCCCCGGCATGACATCCGGATGACCCAACCATCGGCAGATGGGGGCGCGTGCACGGCCTGTTAAGGTCGGTGCTTTCACGCATCACGCAGGTAGAACGATGAGCATGCACGCGCGCCGTACGCGGCGCTGGACCGGCCTGGTCCTGTCGATGGGACTGCTGGCCGTGGCCCCGCTGGCCTGGGCGGTGGCCCCACAGCCCGCTGCAGCACAGGCCCAGGGTGCCAATGGCTACGAACTGCCCTCGGCGGCGCTGCAGGCGGTGGTCGACGCACCGCGCGCGCCGTCGCTGCACCTGTCGCCTCGCCGCGACATGGCCGCGTTGATGCAGATGCCGTCGCTGCCGTCGATCCGGGTGGTGGCGCAGCCGGAATTGAAGCTGGCCGGCCTGCGCATCAACCCGCGCACGTTCTCCGACAGCCGTTTCAGCTTCGGCGAGAAGCTGTGGCTGATGAACGTGGCCGATGGCAAGGAACGGCAGATCAGCGGCCTGCCGGCCACGCTGTCGATCGCCAGCCTGATGTGGTCTCCGGATCAGAAGTGGCTCGCTTTCAACCAGGTCGACGCCACCAGCGGCGCCAACGAACTGTGGCTGGTGGACGTGGCCGCCGGCAGCGCCCGCCGCCTGGTTGCCGGCCTGAACACGGTGATCGGCAGCGGTTACCAGTGGCTGCCGGACAGCCGCGGGCTGGTGGTGTTCACCCGCCCGGCCAACCTCGGTGCGGCCCCGGCCACCGACGGCATCCCGACCGGCCCGGCCGTGCAGCAGACCCGCCGGGGCGATGGCGTGGTGTCGATCCGTACCTACCAGGACCTGCTGAAGAACGAGGCTGACGCGCGCCAGTTCGACTACTACGCCACCACACAGCCGGTGGAAGTCACCTGGATGGCAGCACCCGCGCGATCGGCGCGGCCGGCATCTTCATGGGCTTCTCCGTGTCGCCGGATGGCCGCTTCGTGCTGCGGCAGCCGGTGCAGCGCCCGTATTCCTACGTGGTGCCGGTGAGCAGTTTCCCGCGCCGCATTGAAGTGATCGACCGTGCCAGCGGCAAGCTGGTGCATACCGTGGCCGTGCGTCCACTGGTGGAAGGCCTGCCGACCGGCAACGACGCCGAAGTGACCGGCGTGCGTGACATCGGCTGGCGTGGTGATGCCGACGCGACCCTGGTCTGGGCCGAAGCGCAGGATGGTGGCGACCCGAACAGGGATGCCAAGGTGCGCGATGCGGTGCTGATGCAGGCCGCGCCGTTCGACACACCGCCGGTGACGCTGGCCCAGCTGGGCAGCCGCCTGGCCGGTATCAGTTGGGGCCGTGGCGACCTGGCCCTGCTGACCGAATCGTGGTGGAAGACCCGCAGGACCAAGACCTGGCTGATCGCCCCGGACAATGCCAGCGCCGAACCGCGCCTGCTGTGGGATCGCGATGCGCAGGACCGCTACGCCGATCCGGGCCGGCCGCTGCGGGCCAGCGACGAGCGCGGCCGTTCGCTGCTGCAGACCAGCGCCGATGGCGGCAGCCTGTACCTGGCCGGCGCCGGTGCTTCGCCGGAAGGCGACCGTCCGTTCGTGGACCGCTTCGACATCGCCACGGGCAAGGCAACGCGCCTGTTCCACTCGCAGGCACCGAGCTATGCGCTGCCGGTGGCATTGCTGGACAAGCAGGGCAGTTCGCTGCTGCTGAGCCGCGAGAGCCCGGACGAGCCGGCCAACTTCTACGTGCAGTCGCTGGCCGATGCTGGGAGCGCACCGCGCGCGCTGACCCATTTCGCGCATCCGCTGCCGCAGCTGAAGGGTGTGCAGAAGGAGCAGATCCGCTACAAGCGCAAGGACGGCGTCGACCTGACCGCGACCCTGCTGCTGCCGCCGGGATACGACCCGAAGCGCGACGGCCCGCGCCCGCTGCTGATGTGGGCCTACCCGGGCGAGTTCAAGAGCGCGGCCGCGGCCAGCCAGGTGACCGATTCGCCGTATCGCTTCAATGCGGTCAGCTACTGGGGTCCGCAGGCGTTCCTGGCCAAGGGTTACGTGGTGCTGGCCAGCCCGTCGATGCCGATCATCGGCGAGGGCGACAAGGAGCCGAACGACACCTACATCGAACAGCTGGTGGCCAATGCGCAGGCGGCCGTGGATGAAGTGGTGCGGCGTGGCGTGACCGACCGCGATCACATCGCCATTGGTGGCCATTCGTACGGTGCGTTCATGACGGCCAACCTGCTGGCACACACCCGCCTGTTCAAGGCGGGCATTGCGCGCAGCGGCGCCTACAACCGCACGCTCACGCCGTTCGGCTTCCAGGCCGAGGAGCGCAACTACTGGCAGGCGCAGGACGTCTACCAGAAGATGGCGCCGTTCAATTACGCCGACAGGATCAAGGATCCGATCCTGTTCATCCACGGCGTGGACGACAACAACTCCGGCACGTTCCCGATCCAGAGCGAGCGCATGTTCGCGGCGGTGAAGGGCCTGGGTGGCACCGCGCGGCTGGTGATGCTGCCCAACGAATCGCATGCCTACCGCGCACGCGAATCGATCATGACCATGCTGGCCGAGAGCGAGCGCTGGCTGGAGCAGACCATCGGCCCGGCCGAGCAGGGCACGGCGAAGAAGAAGCGCTGATACGTGCATGAGGGTGGCCGCTGCAACAGCGGCCGCCTGTGCGGCTGCGCCGCCGCCCGAGCGTGGGCTCGGGCGCTACACGGTGTCACGCGCCATGACGCTTGTAGAGCCGAGCCCATGCTCGGCTGCGTCCGCCATGGATACGTGCAGATGAAACCATTCTTGCATCGCAGCACGACGCCCGATCTGGGATAGGCTTGGGGTCTGGATCCGTTGACCGAGGCCTGTGCGTCGCCGATGAACGAGTACCGCAGCAGCATCGAGTTTGCTTCCCCCGATCTTCCGCTTCGCGATGACGTGCGCCGGCTCGGCGCACTGGTCGGTGACCTGCTGGTCGAACAGGTTTCGGCCGCTTTTCTCGACGATGTCGAGGACGTGCGCACCCGCGCCATTGCCCGCCGCGAGAACCAGGCGCCGCTGTCGGAGCTGGCCGAAGGGCTGGCCGGGCGCACGCCGCAGCAGGCCGAGACCATGGTGCGGGCCTTCAGCACCTACTTCCAGGTGGTCAACATTGCCGAGCGCGTGCATCGCATCCGCCGCCGCCGTGATTACCAGCGTGCCGGTACCGCCGGGGCGCAGCCCGACGGCCTGCAGGATGCGCTGCAGCATCTGAAGGCGCAGGGCGTGGGCCTGGATGAGCTGGCGCAGTGGCTGCCGCGCATCGACATCGAACCGGTGTTCACCGCGCACCCGACCGAAGCGGTGCGCCGCGCGCTGCTGGAGAAAGAGCAGCTGATGGTGGCCAGCCTGGTCGACAACCTCGACGGCCAGCGCACGCCGGGGGAAGCGGCCGCCGATGCTGCGCGCTTCCGCATGGCGCTGACCGCTTCGTGGCAAACCACCGATTCCTCGCCGGTGCGGCCTACCGTCGATGACGAGCGCGAGCACGTCGGCTTCTATCTGGTGCAGGTGCTGTACCGGGTGATCCCGGTGCTGTACGAATCGCTGCAGCAGGCGCTGCGCGATACCTACGGCGAAGAACTGCCGCTGCCGCGCCTGCTGCGCTTCGGTACGTGGGTGGGCGGCGACATGGACGGCAACCCGAACGTGGATGCCCACACCATCCGCACTACGCTGGACGCGCAACGGCAGGCCGTGCTGGGTCGCTACCAGAAGGAACTGCTGCAGCTGGCCAGCCTGCTCAGCCAGTCCACCGAGCGGGTGGGCGTGAGCGAGGCGCTGCAGGCGCGCGTGGCGCACTACCAGCAGCTGCTGCCGCAGGTGCAGTCGCGCCCGCGCCATGCCGACATGCCGTACCGCCTGCTCAACGACCGCATGCGCGCACGCCTGCAGGCAACGCTGGACGATGGCGAGGGCGCCTACGCCGGCCCGGACGAACTGATCGACGACCTGCAGCTGATCCTCGACAGCCTGCGCGCCAACCGCGGCGAACATGCCGGTGGCTTCGCCGTGCAGCGCCTGCTGTGGCGGGTGAAGACCTTCGGCTTCCACCTGGCGCGGTTGGACGTGCGCCAGGAATCGAGCGTGCACGCGCGCGCGCTGGCCACGGTGCTGGGCGGCGACGCAGCGTGGGACGGTCTGGATGCAGTGGGCCGCGCACGCCTGCTGGCGCCGCATGCCAGTGGTGACGCGCCGTTGCCGAAGGGCGACGACGAAGGCAACCGGCGACTGGACGCCGTGTTCGCCGCGCTGGCCGATGCCCGTGCGCGGCATGGTGGCGATGCACTGGGCAGCTACATCATCTCGATGGCACATGACCGCAGCGACGTGCTGGCGGTGCTGGCGCTGGCGCGCCGTGGCGGCCTGGTGGAAGAGAACGGATCAGTACCGCTGGATATCGCGCCGCTGTTCGAGACGGTGGAGGACCTCAAGCGCGGCACCGCGACCCTGCGTGATCTGCTGGCCGACCCGATCTATCGCGCGCACCTGCAAGCGCGCGATGACGTGCAGATGGTGATGCTGGGCTATTCGGACAGCAGCAAGGACGGTGGCATCGCCGCATCGCGCTGGGGCCTGCAGCGTGCACAGGTGGAGCTGCTGGAGGTGGCGGCCGAGGCCGGCATCCGCCTGACCTTCTTCCATGGCCGTGGCGGCTCGATCAGCCGCGGTGGCGGCAAGACCACGCACGCGGTGGACGCATCGCCGCGCGGCAGCATCGATGGCCGCCTGCGGGTGACCGAGCAGGGCGAGGTGATCCATCGCAAGTACGGCATCCGTGCGCTGGCCCTGCGCTCGCTGGAGCAGGCCACCGGTGCGGTGCTGCGTGCCAGCCTGCGCCCGCGTGCCGCCGAGCCGCGCGAGGATGAGTGGCGACCGGTGATGGACGCGGTGGCATCGGCCAGCAGCGAGGTGTATCGCGCGTTCGTTGGCCAGGCCGGTTTCATGGACTACTTCCGCACCGCCACGCCGATCGACGTGATCGAACGCATGACGCTGGGCTCGCGGCCATCGCGCCGGCTCGGCCAGGACGCCGCGCTGGGCAACCTGCGTGCGATTCCCTGGGTGTTCGCCTGGAGCCAGGCGCGCGCGGTGATTCCCGGTTGGTACGGCGTGGGCAGTGGCCTGCAGGCGGCGGTTGATGCCGGCCACGAACAGACCCTGCGCGAGATGGCGCGGGACTGGCCGTTCTTCCGCACCTTCCTGGACGACATCGCGATGGTGCTGTCTAAGGGCGATATCACCATCGCCGAGCAGTTTTCGCTGTTGTCGGGTGAACTGCACGGGCACTTCTTCCCGCAGGTGCAGCGCGAACTGGAACTCACCCGGCACTGGCTGCTGGCGCTGATGGACCAGCGGACGCTGCTCGACCACGATGCGCGGCTGGCGCTGTCGATCCGCCTGCGCAATCCCTACGTCGATCCGATCAGCGTGCTGCAGGTGGACCTGTTGCAGCGCTGGCGGGCCAGCGGGCGCGAGGATGACGGGTTGCTGCGCGCGCTGGTGGCCTGCGTGAACGGTGTTGCGCAGGGCGTGCAGAATACCGGTTGATCCGCATCCGCCGGGCATGGCCCGGCGAATTCGCAATGGTAGTGCCGGCCGCTGGCCGGCAACCTCATGATGTCCGGCAGCACGCGCGAGGTTGCCGGCCAGCGGCCGGCACTACCTCACTCCTCCGGTGACGGCGGATTCGATGCCAGCAGTTCCAGATGGCGCTGTTCCATTTCCTGGCGCAGCTGGCGGCGGATCTGCGCGGCGGCCTGGCGGCGCTTCTCGTCGGACGTCGCCGGCTGCAGGGGCGGGACGGGCGTCGGCCGGCCTTCCTCATCCACGGCCACCATGGTGAAGAAGCAGCTGTTGGCGTGGCGCACGCTGCGCTTGAGGATGTCCTCGGCCACCACCTTGATGCCGATCTCCATCGACGAGGTGCCGGTATGGTTCACCGAGGCCAGGAAGGTGACCAGCTCGCCCACCGCGATCGGCTGGCGGAACATCACCTGGTCCACCGACAGGGTGACCACGTAGCTGCCGGCGTAACGGCTGGCGCAGGCGTAGGCAACCTGGTCGAGCAGGCGCAGGATGGCGCCGCCGTGGACCTTGCCGGAGAAATTGGCCATCTCCGGCGACATCAGCACGGTCATGGACAGCTGGTGGGTTTTCAGTTCGGTCGACATGCGGCGATTGTATCGGCGTGGCGTAGCTCTTGTAGAGCCGAGCCCATGCTCGGCTGCTCTTGTCGCAGGAAAAAGAAAGCCGAGCATGGGCTCGGCTCTACAGAAAGCAGAAGGGCCGCGTGAGCGGCCCTTCGTGTTTCTTACTTCAGCTTCGCATCGGCGCGCAGGGCGGCGGCGCGGTCGGTCTTCTCCCAGGAGAAGGCCGTGGCGTTGACGGTCTCGCCTTCGCCGTTGAGGTAGCTGAACTCCTTCGGCTTGCGGCCGAAGTGGCCGTAGGCCGCGGTCTGCTGGTACATCGGGTGCACCAGGTCCAGCATCTTGATGATGCCGTACGGGCGCAGGTCGAAGTGCTTGCGGATCAGCTTCTCGATCTTGTCGTCGCTGATCTTGCCGGTGCCGAAGGTGGTGACCGAGATCGAGGTCGGCTCAGCCACGCCGATGGCGTAGGAGACCTGCACTTCGCAACGGTCGGCCAGGCCGGCGGCCACCACGTTCTTGGCGACGTAGCGGGCCGCGTAGGCTGCCGAACGGTCGACCTTGGACGGGTCCTTGCCGGAGAAGGCACCACCACCGTGACGGGCCCAGCCGCCGTAGGTGTCGACGATGATCTTGCGGCCGGTCAGGCCGCAGTCGCCCACCGGGCCACCGATCTCGAACTTGCCGGTCGGGTTGATGTGGAACTTGGTGCCCTTGTGCAGCCACTTGGCCGGCAGCACCGGCTTGATGATCTCTTCGCGGACGGCCTCGATGAGGTCCTTCTGCTTGATGCCGGGGGCGTGCTGGGTCGACAGGACCACGGCGTCGATGGCCGAGACCACGCCGTTTTCATAGCGCAGGGTGACCTGGCTCTTGGCGTCCGGACGCAGCCACGACAGCGGCGAGTTCTTCTTCTTGCGGATCTTGGCCTGCTGCTCGACCAGGCGGTGCGACAGGTGGATCGCGGCCGGCATGTAGCTGTCGGTCTCGTTGGTGGCATAGCCGAACATCAGGCCCTGGTCGCCAGCGCCCATTTCTTCCGGCTTCTTGCGATCCACGCCCTGGGCGATGTGCGGCGACTGCTTGCCGATCAGGTTCAGCACGCCGCAGGTGGCGCCGTCGAAACCGACGTCGGAGCTGTCGTAGCCGATGTCCGTGATGACCTTGCGGGTCAGCGCTTCCAGGTCGATCCAGGCGCTGGTGGTGATTTCACCGGCCACGATGGCAACGCCGGTCTTGACCATGGTCTCGCAGGCCACGCGGGCGCGCTGGTCCTGGGTCAGGATCGCGTCCAGCACCGCATCGGAGATCTGGTCGGCAACCTTGTCCGGATGGCCTTCGGAGACCGACTCGGAGGTGAAGAGATAGCTGGACATCAGGCGTAATATCCCTTGATTCGGATGGAAAGATGGGCGCGCATGATACACGGGGTGCGCCGCCTGTGCATTGTGAACCTGTGCCGGTTGCCGGTGGTTAAGCCCGCGTAGGCCTGGAGGGGCCGTCCCTTGGGGATTGGGGTCCAGCCTTGAGGCCCAGTGTTCCACCAGCGTGACAACAGACGGGACGGCTGCCGGCCCCGACCGCGCAGGCAGCGACCTCGCCGCGAAGGCGGGCCGGCCGTCATCGTTCTGCCCCGAAACCGCCATCTGGCTGCCGCCTGCCGGGCGCAGGCTGTCGGCCAATCCGGCCGCCGGGCATCACTGGATCCGCCATGCAGGAACTCGAACAGCGTCTCCAGCAACGTTTCCCCGATTGGTTCCATGGCCGTCGCGGCCAACTGGCGCGGCCGCTGCTGCGCAGCGTCGGGCGCTGGTCGCGCCTGGACCAGATCGAAGCCTTCCTGCAGCGCAGCTCAGGACTGCGCGGCTTCGGTTTCGTCGCCGCCGGCCTGGAATTCATCGGCGGCCAGTACCAGGTGGATCCGGCCGCGCTGGCCAGGATCCCGGCCACCGGCCGCCTGCTGATCGTCGCCAACCACCCCTCCGGGGCACTGGATGCCCTCGCACTGCTGGACGCGGTTGGCCGTATCCGCCGCGACGTGCGGATCGTGGCCAACGATCTGCTGGGGGCGATCGCGCCGCTGCAGGACCTGCTGCTGCCGGTGCGCATCCTCGGTGGCAAGGCCCGGCGCGGCAGCCTGCATGCGGTGGAGGAAGCATTGGCCGCCGAGCAGTGCGTGATCGTGTTCCCGGCCGGCGAGGTCTCGCGCCTGTCGCTGCGCGGCATCCGCGATGGCCGTTGGCAGCGGGGATTCGTCCGCTTTGCCCGCGCGGCCGCTGCGCCGGTGCTGCCGGTGCGGGTGGAAGCGCGCAACTCGGCGCTGTTCTACGGCGCCTCGACCCTGTTCAAGCCGGCCGGCACCGCGCTGCTGGCGCGCGAAATGTTCGCCCGTCGTGGCCGCCCGCTGCGGCTGAGCATCGGCGAGCCGATGCAGCTGGGCAAGGGCGGTGACCCGGGCGCACAGCTGCTGGCGGTGCGCCGCGCGCTGTACGCGCTGGGCCGCAACGGCGCGGCCGGCAATGCCGCTGCGTGCGCAGGCCCCGAGCCATTGGCGTCTCCGGTGCCGCCTTCGCAGGTCGCCGCCGGCATTGCCGCGGCCACCCAGCTGGGCCAGACCGCCGATGGCAAGCAGATCCTGTTGGCGACCTGTACCGCCGATTCACCGCTGCTGCTGGAACTGGGCCGCCTGCGCGAGCTGACCTTCCGCCAGGTGGGCGAGGGCACCGGGCGCAGCCGCGACCTGGACGACTACGATCCACAGTACGAGCACATCGTGATCTGGGACCCGGCGGCGCAGCGCATTGCCGGTGCCTACCGCATCATGCGCGGCGCCCAGGCCCTGGCCCGGCACGGCCTGTCCGGGCTCTACAGCGCGTCGCTGTTCCGCTATTCCGACGATGCCATCACCCACATTGCCGAGGGCCTGGAGCTGGGCCGCAGCTTCGTGGTGCCCGATTACTGGGGCAGCCGCAGCCTGGACTACCTGTGGCAGGGCATCGGCGCCTACCTGCAGTGCCGGCCGGGCATCCGCTACCTGTTCGGCGCGGTCTCGATCAGCGCAGCGCTGCCGCGCGATGCGCGCGAGCAGCTGGTGGCCTACTACCAGCGCTACTACGGCGGAACCGCCGGGCTGGCCGAATCGAACCGCCCCTTCCAGTACTTCGCCGCACCGCCAAGTTTCGGCGAGCTGGATGCGGGTGCCGCGTTCGATGTGCTCAAGGCCAACCTGGCCGCACTGGGTACCGGCGTGCCGACGCTGTACCGCCAGTACACCGATCTGTGCGAACCCGGCGGCGCGCGCTTCCTCGCCTTCGGTATGGACCCGGACTTCAGCGATTCGATCGACGGCCTGATCGAAGTGGACCTGTGCGCGATCCGGCCGAACAAGCGCAAACGCTATCTGCGCGACGCGGGTGCGCCGGCATGAGCACGCTGGCGAACCTGTCGCCGCACCGGCGCGCAGTGTTCGTCTCCGACGTGCACCTGGGCTCACGTCATTGCCACGCCACCGAACTGGCGCGGTTCCTCTCGCAGCTGCGCTGCGAGCGGTTGTACCTGGTCGGCGACATCATCGACCTGTGGTGGATGGCGCATCGCCGCGCCAACTGGCGGCAGTCGCACAGCGAAGTCATCCAGGCCCTGCACGCGCTGCGCCGTGCAGGGACCGAGATCATCTACATTCCCGGCAACCACGATGCCTCGCTGCGCCAGGTGTGCGGGCTGATGTTGCCGGCCATGCAGGTGCGCCGCCGTGCCATCCACGTGACCGCCGATGGCCGCCGGCTGCTGGTCGCGCATGGCGACGACTACGACGGCGTGACCCATTTCGGTGGCCTGCAGGAAAAGTTCGGCGACTGGCTGTACTACCGCATCCTGACCGGCAACCAGGCGCTGAACGCGGTACGGCGCCGGCTTGGCATGCGCTACTGGTCGCTGTCGGAGTTCCTGAAGAAGCGCAGCGGGGCCGCCGAACGCTACATCGAGCGCTTCGTGCAGGCCGGGCTGGACGACGTGCGCCGGCGCGGCCTGGATGGCATCGTCTGCGGCCACATCCACCGCGCGGCGCTGGTCGAACGCGATGGCCTGGTCTACGCCAACGACGGCGACTGGGTGGAGAGCCTGACCGCACTGGCCGAGGACCATGATGGTGCGCTGCGCCTGCTCGACCACAACGGCCAGACCCTGGTGGAACTGCCAGGCGCGCGGTTGTCGCAGGCGGCGTAACCCGCGTCTGTCCTACTGCAGAGCCGAGCCCATGCTCGGCTGACGTGGCGCAGAACGAAGCGCAGCCGAGCATGGGCTCGGCTCTACATGCACCGCCCGCAAGCCGCTAGCATCGGCCCATGGACTCCCTGACCCAGATCGTGCTCGGTGGCGCCGTCGCCGCTGCCATCGCCCCGCCCGGACATCGCCGCGCGGCCCTGCTCGCTGGTGCCGCGCTTGGCACCCTGCCGGACCTCGACGCGCTGTGGCTCGGTTTCACCGCAGCCGATCCGGTGGCGAACATGATCGAGCACCGCAGTTTCAGTCATTCGCTGCTGGTACTGCCATGGGTGGCGGCATTGATCTGGTGGCTGTTCAAGCGCTTCGGCAATGGCCGCGTCGCGCAGTCACCGCTGCGCTGGTTCTGGGCGATCCAGCTGGCGCTGGTCACCCATCCGGTGCTGGATGCGTTCACCGTGTATGGCACCCAGTTGTGGTGGCCGCTGCGCCCGCATCCGACCATGGGATCCAGTGTCTTCATCATCGACCCGGGGTATACGGTGTGGCTTCTGCTGGGCTGCGTGCTGGCCTGGTTCGGCCGCGCCCGGCCCTGGGCGGGCAAGGTGCTGGGCGTGGCCCTGCTGCTCAGCAGTGGCTACCTGGGCTGGGGCCTGATCGCCAAGTCACAGGTCGACCGTGCCGCACAGCAGAGCCTGGCCGCGATGGGCCTGGGCGATGCGCCGCGCTTCTCGGTACCGATGCCGTTCAACACCCTGCTGTGGCGGGTGGTGGCGATGACGCCCAATGGCTACGTGGTGGGTGACCGCTCGCTGGTGGCCGACCACCGGCCGATGCGGTTCGAAGGCCATGCGTCCAACGTACAGGCCTTGCGCGAAGCGCAGGCCATCCCGGCGGTGCAGCAGCTGACGTGGTTCAACCGCGGTTTCATGCGTGCGCAGGTGGTTGACGGCCGGTTGGTGCTGAGTGACCTGCGCATGGGGCTGGAGCCGGACTACACCTTCAACTTCGTCGTGGCCGGGCAGGCCGACGGGCAGTGGCGGGCGATCGTTCCCGAGCAGGTGCGGGTGGACTACAGCAGTCCCGCCGCGCGTGCCGACGCCGGTCGCCGCCTGGCGGCGATGTGGCAGCGGATCTGGCAGGAGCCGGCGGCGGCGCCGGGCGCGGCCGACCACACCGCTGTGCATTGATCAGTGGATCCACGCATGGCGTGGCTCTACGGCCCCGATCGGCAGCAGAACACCGGATCAATACACCGTGGCGCGGCCCTGGACGAACGAGTAGAAGAACACGGCGTTCGGGTCGTTCTGCACCAGGCGGAACTCGCGGCGCATGCCTTCCACGGTTTCCTCGTCCACCGAGCCGGCCTGCAGCAGCTGGTCGGCGGCCGACAGCAGGAGCTGTTCCCAGAACGCGATCATCGTCTTTCGACGCGCCGGTTCGCGGTTGTCCAGGTGGATGGTCTTGATCTCGGTGTGCACGTCGCGGAAGCCGCCGGCCAGCAGCAGGTTGCCCAGCTTTGCACCGACGAACGGGTCACCGCCATGGTCGTACTGGAAGTCGTTGAAGGCCATCCAGTAGCGCCAGATGTGCGGCGAGTACGGGTCGAGCAGGAACGAGGCATTCATCACTTCGGTGATGTAGACCGGCGAACCCGGAGCCAGCACGCGGCGCACTTCGCTCAGCACCCGCGCCGGTGAAGGCACGTGTTCCAGCACCCAGCACAGGAACGCCGAGTCGAAGCTGCGTGCCTCGAACGGCAGCTCGCCGGCGTCGGCCTGCTGCAGGGTGTATCGGTCGCTGCACCACGGCGTGCGCGCCAGGTTCTCGCGCGCGGTGGCCAGCTGCGTTTCACTCAGGTCCACGCCGGTCACGTGCAGCTCGGGGAAGCGGCGTAGCAGGATCTCGGTCTGCGCACCGACGCCACTGCCGACTTCCAGCAGGCGCCGCGCGCCGCCGTAGTCGATCTGGCCGAAGATGCTCGATTCCAGCAGCCGGGCCTGGGTCATCAGGCGCTGCTGTTCGGTGCCGGAAAATCCGTGCAGATAGGTCGGGGAGGAAATCGGCGGGGTCATGGGGCGGGCTCTTGTAGCGTCGAGCGTGCTCGACGGCTCTGGAAATTCAGTCGAGCAAGCTCGACTCGACGGCATGGCAGTACGCTCAGGCAGCAGATGACAACGCGGGTTCCCCGGCGATCAGGCGGTCGAAGTATTCCGTGGTCAGCGCGATCTGGCCCTGCGGGTCTTCGGCACGGTTGACCACGGCGCGGAAGGCGGCGTTCTCCGGCCGGTCCTTGGCATACCAGCCCAGGTGCTTGCGCGCGATGCGCACGCCCTGCGGCTCGCCATAGAACGCATGCAGCGCATGCAGGTGGCCGAGCAGGATGTCGCGCACTTCCGCCAGCGACGGCGGCGGCAGTTCCTCGCCGGTGGCGAGGTAGTGCGCCACTTCGCGGAAGATCCACGGCCGGCCCTGCGCGGAGCGGCCGATCATCACTGCATCCACCCCGGTCTGCTGCAGCACGTGGGCGGCCTTCTGCGGTGAATCGATGTCACCGTTGGCGATCACCGGGATGCGCAGCGCAGCCTTGATCTCGCCGATGGTGGCGTACTCGGCCTGGCCGGTGTAATGCTGGTCGCGGGTGCGGCCATGCACGGCCAGCGCGGCGATGCCGCTGGCCTCGGCGATGCGGGCGATCACCGGGCCATTGCGATGGTCGCAGTCCCAACCGGTGCGGATCTTCAGCGTGACCGGCACGTCCACTGCGTTGACCACGGCTTCGAGGATGCGCGCCACCAGCTGCTCGTCGCGCATCAGCGCCGAGCCCGCCCAGGCGTTGCACACCTTCTTGGCCGGGCAGCCCATGTTGATGTCGATGATCTGCGCGCCGTGGTCGACGTTGTAGCGCGCGGCCTCGGCCAGCTGCTGCGGCTCGGTGCCGGCGATCTGCACGCTGATCGGGGCCGGCTCGCCGTCATGGTCCATGCGGTGGATCGACTTTCGCGTGTTCCAGAAGCGCGGGTCGCTGATGGTCATTTCCGAGGCGGCCAGTCCCGCACCCAGCCGTTTGCACAGCAGGCGGAAGGGCTTGTCGGTGACGCCGGCCATGGGTGCCAGCACGACGTTGGGGGCAATGGTGTACGGGCCGATCTGCATGCGCCCATTGTAGGGCGCGGGCGGCGGTACGGCCGTGCCGCGCGGGGTCCGGTTCAGGCCGATCGGCACCGACCTCATGCCGTACCGGCATCAGCAGATGCTTGACGGTTGCTTCCGCCGCCCCCTCGGGCGGGCGATGGTGGGCGGCTACCCCAGGCTCTGCCAGGCCTGGCGGGTACCCAGCGCGAAGGCCAGCCCCAGGCCCAGGCAGACCAGCGAGCTGACCGCCCAGAAGCGCGTGCCGTTGTACCCCGGCCGGAACAGCGCCAGGCCGAAGCCCATCGCGGCACGCAGCAACAGCAGCGCGGCGATGCCGGGCAGGACCAGGCGGCTGGCCGGCAGCGGCGAATGCCAGCCCGCGGCGGCCAGTGCGTACAGGGTCCAGGCCACCAGCACGGCAGTGATGACCGCGGTCATCAGCGGTGGCCACCAGTGCCCCGCATGCGCCAGCCGGACCACGCGCTGGCCGGCACCGAAGTACCTGTACCACGCGGCGCCGAAGGCGATGCAGCCGATATGCAGCAGCGCCGCCACGGCACTGCCGGCGGCCGCGACCAGCAGCCAGGGGAATCCGTCCATGTCCTGCCCGTGCGAGGAAGCTGCGCGGATGGTGGGCGAGGGGCAGGATGTGGGCAATGCGACAGGCGGTCGCAGGGGCTGGGCAATGGGCAAAAGAATGGCCCGGGTGTCTGCACACCCGGGCCTTGTCATCCACGCGTGGCGTGGAATTACCTGGCTTCAGCGTCGGCCGGGGTGAAGCGCGGCATCGCCGCAGCGGCGCCTTCCTTCTCGGTCGAACGGCCGGCGAACTGGTTGGCGAAGCGCACGTGGCGGGCGAACGGGGCGTCGGCCACCTGCGCCAGCGACGCGGCCAGCGCACCGTTGAAGGCGTCACCGGCACCGGTGGTGTCGATCGCCTGCACCTGTTCGGCACCCACGCGGTAGTACGGCTGGGTATCGCCGCGCAGGTTCTCGTCGGCATGCGACACGAACACGCCCACCGAACCCAGGGTCACCACCACGGTGCCGTTGCCGACCAGCTTGCGGCACAGCGCGTGCAGGCTGGCGCCATCCAGCGCGGCGACGTCGTTGGCATCCACGCGCTCACCGACATGGCGGCCGAGCAGGGCAGCGAACTCGGTTTCGTTCGGGGTGATCACATCGGCCAGCTTGAGCAGGCCGATGGTCGAGGGCGCATCGGCCGGTGCGGTATTGAGCACGGTGGTGACACCGGCCTCGCGGGCCGTGGCCAGCGCCGCTTCGATGGTCTGCACCGGCGATTCCAGCTGCACCAGCACCACCTTGGCGCGGGTCAGCAGGGCCTGCTGCTGTTGCAGGAAATCGGTGCCCAGCGCGGCGTTGGCACCCGGGCCGATCACGATGGTGTTGCGGCCACGCGCGTCCACGTAGATGCCCGCGGTGCCGGTCGGTTCGCTGCTGGCCTCGGCGATCAGCGCGAAGCCATCCTGCGCAGCCAGTTCACGCGCGGTGGCGCCACCGGCGTCATCGCCCAACGCGCACACGAAGTGCGTGTCGGCACCGGCGCGGCAGGCCGCCACCGCCTGGTTGAAGCCCTTGCCCCCGGGGCCGGTGCTGTAGCGGCCGGCAATGGTCGCACCCGGTGCCGGCAGCGACTCACACCGCCACACGTGATCGACATTGAAGGAACCGACGACAACGACACTGCTGCTCATAGGGAATCTTTTCTCAACCAAGGGTTCAACTGAAGTGCGTCAGCACGCCGGCGATGGTCGCCGTCATGAAGGTGGCAATGGTACCGCCCAACACCGCGCGCAGGCCGAACTTGGCCAGGTCGTGGCGACGTTCCGGGGCCAGGCCGCCGATGCCGCCGATCTGGATCGCGATCGAGCTGAAGTTGGCAAAGCCGCACAGCGCGTAGGTGGCGATCAGGCGACCTTCCTCGGACAGGCTCACGCCGGCCACCTGGCCGTTCACGATCTGCGACAGTTCGGTGTAGGCGACGAATTCGTTGATCACGACCTTCTGGCCGATCAGCGAACCGACGGTGGTGGCATCAGCCCACGGGGTACCGATCACCCAGGCGATCGGGGCCAGCACGTAACCGAAGATGGTCGACAGGTTGGTCGGCTTGCCGATGGCAGCGGCCAGGCCGGTCACCTCGCCGATCCAGGTCAACGGGGCGTTCAGCAGCGCGATCAGGGCGATGAAGGCCAGCAGCATCGCGCCGATGTTCAGCGCCAGCTTCAGGCCGTCACCGGCACCGGCAGCGGCCGCGTCGATGATGTTGCTGGAGGTCTTTTCGACTTCCATCTTCACCGTGCCGCGGGTCAGCGGGGTGCCGGTTTCCGGAATCAGCAGCTTGGCCACGACCAGGGTGGCCGGTGCGGCCATGATGCTCGCTGCCAGCAGGTGCTTGGCGTAGAAGGCCTGCTGCGCCGGGTCGCCACCGCCGAGCATGCCCACATAGGCCGCCAGCACGCCGCCGGCGATGTGGGCCATGCCGCCGATCATCATGGTCAGCAGCTCGGACTGGGTCATCCTGGCGATGTACGGGCGCACGGTCAGCGGCGCCTCGGTCTGGCCGATGAAGACGCTGGCGCAGACGCTGGTGGTTTCCGCGC
The DNA here is from genome assembly GCF_052446685.1 of Stenotrophomonas sp. LC732. Taxonomy (NCBI): domain Bacteria; kingdom Pseudomonadati; phylum Pseudomonadota; class Gammaproteobacteria; order Lysobacterales; family Lysobacteraceae; genus Stenotrophomonas; species Stenotrophomonas sp. LC732. The sequence continues at coordinate 484,770 of NZ_CP199214.1, forward strand.
CGGACACGCGCATCACCTTGGTGATCGACCACGCCATCACGCGCACGATCGCCTGCATGACGTTGAGGTGGTACATCACCCCCATCAGCGCCGAGAAGAAGATGATGGTCGGCAGCACCTGGAAGGCGAAGATGAAGCCGTAGTTCTTGGTGTCCATCAACGAGCCGAAGATGAAGCCCGAGCCTTCGTTGACGAAGCTGAGAACCTTGACGAAGCCCTTGCCCAGCGCATCGAACACGTCGCGGCCGCCCGGCACCAGGATCACCAGCGCCGCGAACGCGATCTGCAGGGTGATACCGGTGGCAACCAGCTTCCAGTCAACCGCACGCTTGTTGTTGGAAAACAACCAGGTGATGCCGATCAGCACCGCCAACCCGAACAGGCCGAAGCCGATCCTGCCCAAACCTTCGACCATGTGAGTGACTCCCCTGGGGCGTCGCGAAAAACGGGAAGCCTAGTGCAGGGCAGGGGCCGGGGCAAGAAAAAGCAGCGTGCGCGCATCTATCGGTACCGATCAGGCCAGCAACGGCAAGGGCTTGCGGCCGGCGGCGGCAGGTAGAATGGGGCTCGATCCCGGCCCGGATGCGGGCCCGCAGCAGGAGATTCGCATGCAATACCGTCGCCTGGGCTCCACCGGCCTGCCGATTTCCGCCCTGTCCTTCGGCGCCTGGGTGACCTTCGGTGACCAGATCCCGCGCGACGAGGCCCGCAACCTGGTGGCCGCCGCCTGGGACCACGGCGTCAACTTCTTCGACAACGCCGAGGGCTATGCCAACGGCCGCGCCGAACAGGTGATGGGCGATGTGATCGCCGACCTGCGCCTGCCGCGCGACGGCATCTGCGTCTCCAGCAAGGTGTTCTTCGGCAGCGCCAAGGACCCACGGCCGACCCAGCGCGGCCTGTCGCGCAAGCATGTGACCGACGCCTGCCATGCGGCGCTCAAGCGCCTGCGGGTGGACTACCTGGACCTTTATTACTGCCATCGCCCGGATCCGGACGCGCCGGTCGCCGAGACCGTGCATGCCATGGATACCCTGGTGCGGCAAGGCAAGATCCTCTACTGGGGGACCTCGGAGTGGTCGGCAGTGCAGATCCAGCAGGCGCTGGACATCGCCGAGGCGCGCAACCTGCAGGGCCCGTCGATGGAGCAGCCGCAGTACAACCTGCTGCACCGCGAACGGGTCGAGGTCGAGTACGCGCCGCTGTATGCCGGTGCCGGCCTGGGCACCACCATCTTCTCGCCGCTGGCCTCGGGCCTGCTGAGTGGCAAGTACGACCAGGGCATTCCGGCCGATGCGCGGCTGGGCCGCGAGGGCATGGAATGGCTGCAGGCGCTGGTGCTGGGTGACGACGCCGAGGCCCGCCTGGCCCAGGTGCGCCGCTTCAGCGAGGTGGCGCGTGCGCTGGGGCAGGCGCCGGCCACGCTGGCCATCGCCTGGTGCCTGCGCAACCCGAACGTCTCCAGCGTGATCCTCGGTGCCAGCCGGGTCAGCCAATTGCTGCAGAACCTGCAGGCGCTGGAGGTGCTGGAGCAGGTCGACGCCGCCGGCTGGGCCGACGTCGAAGCCGCCTTCGCCTGAACCCGGGGGCCGACCGGGCCTCGGGGGCCTCGGTAGAGTCGACTCTACACGGCTGCGTCGCCATTTGATAGACATGATCTATCGAATTTCAGAATTCGATCATTAATCTCATCAATCAAATTGAGAATGGTTGTTGATTGTCAACTGAGAATCATTATCATTTGACTCGTCCCTCGCACGAGTCCAGATGCTCATGAATGCTCAACCTGTACTGCTGCGCCCCGAAACGCTGACCCTCCGCGATCGTCCGGTCCGTGTCGTTCCGCCGGAAGAGGTCATCGACAGCGAAGCCCTGCTCAAGGGCCGTCGTGAAATCCTGATCCAGCACGGCGACCGCTTCTATCGCCTGCGGCACACCAGCAACGACAAGCTGATCCTGACCAAGTAATCGCGGCCTGGTCGCCCGCCCCCCTCCCTCCTGCCGGCCGCGCCGGCAGGGTGGGCGATCGGTCCGCTCCCGCTCTCTCCCCCTCGGTCTACCGCGTGCACCCTCCGGGTGTGCCGGTAACCGGGGGTTCCCCTGCCTGACCGAACGAACCCGATGACCCGCCCTACCGCCCTTTGCCTTGCCGTCTGGATGGCCCTGCCGCTGTCTGCCCATGCTGCTGCCGCGGCCACCGCCGCGCCCGATGCGCGCGAATTCGACCGTGTGCAGGTCACCGCCACCCGCACCGAGCGGGCGGTGAGCGATGTGGCGGCCACCGTGGACGTCATCGACCGCGAGCAGATGGACCGGCACCTGGTGCAGGACATCAAGGATCTGCTGCGCTACGAGCCGGGCCTGTCGGTCAGCCGCAGCGCCGCGCGCTTCGGCCTTGGCAGCATCCGCATCCGTGGCCTGGACGGCAACCGCGTGCGCGTGCAGACCGACGGCATCGCCATGCCCACCAGCTTCAACATCGGCTCGTTCTCCAACGCCAACCGCAACTTCACCGATCTGGATACGCTCAAGCGCGTGGAGATCGTGCGCGGCCCGGCCAGCTCGCTGTATGGGTCCGACGCGCTCGGGGGTGTGGTCGCCTTCGTCACCAAGGATCCTGCCGACTACCTCAAGGATGGCAAGGACAGCTACGTCGGCCTGAAGTTCGGCTACGACGGTGAGTGGAAGGGCCTGCTCGGCGGCGTGACCAGCGCGTTCGGCGGCGAACACTGGAGCGGCATGGTCAACATCAACCATCGCCAGGGCCAGGAAACCGGCAACAAGGGTGATGTACGCAGCCTCGACAATACCCGCACCGCGCCCAACCCGCAGGACCGCGATGGTCGCAGTGGCCTGGCCAAGCTGGTCTATGCGCCGAGCGAGGCCCAGCGCTTCCGCCTGACCGTGGAAGGCAACGAAGACAACACCGATACCAACGTGCTGTCCTCGATCGACCGCACCACCACCACCGGCATGAAGGCGCGCGATACGCAGAACCGCACCCGCGTGTCGTTCGCCCATGAAATGGATGCGCTGGACAAGGGCTTCGCCGACAGCCTGCATTGGCAGCTGTATACCCAGCACAGCGAAACCACCCAGATCACGGATGAGGACCGCGCCAACCGCAGCCGCCGCCACCGCGAGTTCAACTTCGACCAGCGCGTCTACGGCCTGCAGGCGCAGTTCAACAAGGCGTTCAGCACCGGCAGCGTCGAACACGCGCTGACCTACGGTTTCGAGGGCGCGCATACCGAGATCCGCCAGAAGCGCGACGGTTACCAGGTGCTGGCCAATGGCCAGACCAGCACCACCATCCTGCCCGACGCCTTCCCGGTGCGCGATTTCCCGATCAGCAAGACCACCGAGCTGGGCCTGTACGCACAGGACGAAATGCGCATGGCCAACGGCAAGCTGTCGCTGGTGCCGGGCGTGCGCGTGGACCGCTACGAGCTGAAGCCGGAGGTGGACAGCATCTTCGCCGACGACAATCCCGGCGTTGCGGTGGCCAGGCTGACCAAGACCAGCGTCTCGCCGAAGCTGGGCATGGTCTATCGCTTCACCGACGAATGGTCGCTGTTTGCCGGCTATTCGCATGGCTTCCGCTCGCCGCCGTACAACGACGTCAACCTGGGCTTCACCAACTTCGCCTTCGGTTACACCGCCATTCCCAATCCGGACCTGAAGCCGGAAACCAGTGACGGCCTGGAGCTGGGCCTGCGCTTCCTGTCGCCAGCGGCCTACGTCAGCCTCAGCGGCTACTACAACGAGTACAAGGACTTCATCGAGTCGCAATCGCTGGTCGGCACCAACGCCCAGGGCCTGATGGTGTTCCAGTCGCGCAACATCGCGGATGCGCGCATCTATGGTGCCGAAATGAAGGCCGGCGTCGACTTCGGCCAGATCAGCCCGGCGCTGCAGGGCTGGGCCCTGCGCAGCTCGGTGGCCTGGTCGCGCGGCGACAACAGGACCGAAGACACCCCGCTGGATTCGGTCGACCCGCTGCGTGGCACCGTCGGCCTGATGTACGACACCGACACCTGGGGCGTCGAACTGGCCGGTACCTTCGTCAAGCGCAAGGACCGCGTCACCGCCGCCACGGTGTACCGCCCGGCCGGCTACGGCGTGGCCGACCTGATGGCGCACTGGAACTTCGCCCCGGGCGCCACCTTCAACGTCGGCGTGTTCAACCTGGGCGACAAGCGTTACATCGACTGGTCCAACGTGGGTTCGACGCTGTCGCCGGGCAGCCGCGTGCTGGACCGCTATACCAGCCCGGGCCGCACCCTCTCCGCCAGCCTTGCCGTTTCCTGGTGACCTCATGAGCCGAGCCTTGTCCGCACGCAGGAACGACGCCATCGCCGCGCAGGGCAGCGCGGCCTGGCCGACGCCGGCACAGCTGGCCACGCTCGGCACCGTGTTGTGCCTGTACCGCGCCGACGGCAACGAGCTCGGTGGCTGGCGCCAGGCAGTACGCGTGCATGCCTGCCAGGGCGTGGACAGCGAGGGCGTGCGCGAAAGCCTGTGTTTCCTCGATGCCCGCGGCCGCTGCGTGTGGCGGCTGTACCTGCTGCCCGACAGCGATTTCCTGGCCTGGGACCGGCTGGTCGCGGCGCTGCCGCCGGGCCCGGAGCATGACAGCGAGGGCAGTGTCGGCGAACGCCTGTGGCGGCGCCTGGCCGGCCATCTCGGTGGCCAGCGCTGGCGACTGTGCGCGCTGCGCCTGCATGCCGCCGACGACGGTCGCACCCTGGCTGCAAGCCTGTCGACGTTGTCCTCGCTGGGCGCAGCCACCGCGCGTCGCATCGCGCGGCTGGAAGGTGCCGAAGGCGAGCTGGCGATCGACGATTGCTGCTGCGCCGATGCTGCACGTCGCTCGGCGCCGCGGGTTCCCGGCAACCTGCCGCTGATCCGGCTGTAACCCTTTCCCGATGGAACGCCTGTCGGCCACGGACGGCCTCTCATTGCATCTGCAACCCCGAAGGAAGACCCCGATGAAGCTCCAGACAGCCAGCGTCCTGCTGCTGCTCGCCACCAGCGGCGTGGCCAGCGCGCAGCCCTCCGGCATCGCCCGCGACCACGACAGCATCCTTGCCATGCAGGGCGAGTACACCGTCGATTTCGCATTCGACGAGACCGTGCTGCTGAAGCCCGGCTACGAGCGCGCCCCGGCGATGCGCAGCGGCGGCAACGAACTGGTGATCGTGGTCGAGGACACGCCGAAGCGTATCGTGCTGCAGCACCTGCTGCTGGACGAGAAGAGCGGCCACATCACCAAGCACTGGCGCCAGGACTGGGTCTACGAAGCACCGAACCGATTCGAGTTCAGCGCCGACCAGACCTGGCAGGTACGCCGCATTCCCGCAGCGGTGAACCAGGGCGCCTGGACCCAGTGCGTGTACGAAGTGAGCGACGCACCGCGCTACTGCGGCACCGGCAAATGGACCTACACCAACAACGTGCCGAGCTGGACCAGCGACCTCAGCTGGCGCCCGTTGCCGCGCCGTGAGTACACCAAGCGCAGCGACTACAACGCGCTGGCCGTCGTCAACCGCCACACGCTCACGCCCAATGGCTGGACCCACGAGCAGTTCAACACCAAGGTGCAGCGCAACGCCGACGGCAGCCAGGTGGAGATCGCACGCGAGTTCGGCTTCAACGACTACGTGAAGACCACCGAGGTCGACTTCACCCCGGCGCGTGACTACTGGAAGGCCACTGCCGGCTACTGGGCCAAGGTGCGCCAGCGTTGGGACGGCTTCCTCGGCCAGGCCCCGGGCGTGCACCTGAAGACCAAGATCGATGGCATGGCGATGATCATTCCGCTGTTCACCCAGGCCGAAGCGATCCAGTCCGGCAAAAAGGTGAAGGACAAGCAGATCGACGAGGTGTTCGCCAAGTACGTGGAAAAGGCGCCGAAGGAAGGCTGATCGCCGCGATGGAGAGGGGTGCCGGGGGTACCCGGCACCGCATTCACCGGCTGCCGGTGGGGGCCGGGCTTGCTCGGCACGCCATCCGGAGGCGCAACCGATTCAGGCCTCGCGCAGCGCCAATGCCGGCGGCGTATGCAGGATCGCCCGCGTACCCCACCAGCCCGCCAGCAGGCTCAAGCCGATGCCGACCACGCCGCCGATCAGCAGGCCCGGCCACGGCGGCAGCAAGGGCAGCTCGAACACCTTCTGCGACACCGCCACGCCGATCGCTGCGGCCGCGCCCACCGCCAGCAACGCCGCCAGCGTGCCCAGCGCGCCGAACTCCACCAGCACCGCGCCGCGCAGCTGGCGCCGGGTCGCGCCCAGCGTGCGCAGCACCGCGCTGTCGTAGCGGCGCTCGCCGGCGGTGGCCTGCAGCGCCGCCAGCAGCACCAGCACCCCGGCCAGCAGGCTGAACACCATCACCAGCTGCACTGCCTGCGCCACGCGCTCCATCACATCGCGCACCTGCGAGATCACCGCGTCCACGTCCAGCAGCGACAGGTTCGGCTGCGCGCGCACCAGCTCGCCCAGCCCGGCCGCGTTGCCGGACGGCAGATGGAAGGCCGACAGCAGGTTGTGCGGGGTATCGCCCACCGCATTGGGGTTCAACAGCACGAAGAAATTCGGGCGGAATGTGTTCCAGTCCGCCTTGCGGATGCTGGTGACGGTGAACTCGCGCTGCTGCTCGCCTACGGAAATCGTAATGCGATCACCCAGGTGCGCGCCGTAGCGCCGCGCCCAGCCGGTTTCCACCGAGGCTTCCGCCGCGGTGCTGCCGGCCTGCCAGAAGCGGCCCTCCAGCAGCGCATTGGCGGGTGGGAAGCTGCTGCGCCAGCTGAAGTTCAGCGGCCGGTTCTCGTCGTCGTCCTCGCGCGGGCCGTTGTTCGCGCCGTTCCCCTCGGCGGCGGCCTGGTCCACGCGCAGCGGCGGCTTGCCGTTGATCGCGATCAGGCGGCCGGTCGCCATCGGCTCGATACTGGCGTCGCCGGCGCCCAGTCCACGCAATGCGGCCAGCACACCGTCGCGTTGTTCGGGCTGGATGTTGATCAGGAAGTAGTTCGGCGTATCCGCAGGCAGGCGCTCGCGCCACTGCTGCAGCAGGCCGGGTCCGGTCACCGCCAGCAGCAACAACGCGCACAGCGACAGCGACAGCCCCACCAGCTGCATCACCGCCAGCAGCCGGCGCCGGGTCAGCGCGGCCAGGCCCAACCGCCAGTTGCCATGCAGGCGGTGCTGCAGGCCGCGCAGCAGCTGCAGCAGCACGAAGCCGACCGCACCGGCCGCCAGCGCCAGCGCGGCCAGGCCGCCCAGCACCCACAGCGCCAGTTTCAGATCGCCGGTGACCTGCACCGCGAGCAGCAGGCTGGCCGCCAGCGCCGCCACATAGGCCAGCAGCGACGCCGGCGGCAGGGCGGCGAAGGAACGGTTGAGCACCCGCATCGGCGGCACCCCGCGCAGGCGCAGCAGCGGTGGCAGGCCGAAGCCGAACAGCAGCAGCAGGCCGATGCCGGCACCGGTCAGCGCCGGCATCGCTTCCGGCAGCGGCAGGCGCTGCGGCACCAGGCTGCCCAGCACCTGCACCAGGCCTTCCTGCGCGGCCATGCCCAGGCCGATGCCGAGCGCACAGGCTGGCACCGCCAGCATCAGCAGCTGCAGCGCCAGGCCCAGCAGGATGTCGCGCTGGCGTGCGCCCAGGCAGCGCAGGATCGCCACCTGGTCGATGCGACGCAGGGCGAAGCGGTTGGCCGCCAGCGCGGTGGCCACACCGGCCAGCAGTACCGCCAGCAGCGCGCTCAGGCCGAGGAAGCGCCCGGCCAGATCGAATGCCTGGCGCACGCCACGCTGGGTGTCGTCCACGCTCAGCAGGCGCAGGCCTTTCACCTGCGGCAGCAGCCACTGGCGCAGCGCCGCGATCGGCTCCGCTGCGCCGGCGAACATCAGCCGGTAGTTGATACGGCTGCCCGGGCCGAGCAGGCCCGTGCCCTCCACATCAGCGCGGTTGACCAGCAGGGTGGGCGAGAGTGTCAGCAGGTCGCCACCGCTGTCCGGCTCGGCCTCGATGATGCCGGCGATGCGCAGCGTGTCGGCGCCGAACTCGAGGTCATCGCCGGCCTTCAGCCCCAACCCCTGCAGCAGGCGTGGGTCGGCATAGGCCTGGCCCTTGGGCGGCATGCCGGCATTGGCGATCAACGCACCGCCGGGCGTGGCCCGGACCCGCAGCGTGCCGCGCAGCGGATAACCCGCCTGTACCGCCTTGATGCTGGCCATCTGGCTGGCATCGCCGTTGAACAGCACGCTGCCGAAGCTGGCGATGCGGGTATGCGCCAGGCCGCGCTGTTGCGCCTCGTCGGCGAATGCCTGCGGCGGATCATCGCGCCCGGCGATGCCGAGGTCGCCGCCGAGCATTTCCGCCGCGCTGCCGGTCAGCGCCAGGTTGACCCGGTTCACCAGCGTGCCCACCGCAGTCATCACCGCCACGCCCAGCACCAGCGCGGCGAACACGGTCAGCAGGTCGCCGGCCAGCGCCTCACGGCGCAGCGCGCGCCACGCGTGGCGCAGCACGTTCATGCCTGTGCCCCACGCTCGACCGGCAGCAGGCGGCCGTCATCGATGCGGTGGATGTACTGGCAACGCTGGGCCAGGCGCAGGTCGTGGGTGACCAGGACCAGGGTGGTGCCGCTGCCGGCGTTGAGTTCGAACAGCAGGTCGCTGATGTGCTGGCCGGTGGCGTGGTCCAGCGAGCCGGTCGGTTCGTCGGCGAACAGGATGCGCGGGCGGGTGACGAAGGCACGTGCCAGCGCCACGCGCTGCTGCTCGCCGCCGGACAGCTGGCGCGGGTAGTGGCGGGCGCGATGGGCCAGGCCGACCTGCGCCAGCACCTCGTCCACCCGCGCGCGGTCCTCGCGTCCGGCCAGTTCCAACGGCAGCGCGACATTCTCGGCGGCAGTCAGCGCCGGCAGCAGGTGGAAGCTCTGGAACACGAAGCCGACCGCACGCGCGCGCAGCTGGGCCCGTGCTTCTTCATCCAGGTCGCCCAGGTTCTGGCCCGCCAGCGCGACGTGGCCGCGGCTGGGCAGGTCCAGTCCGGCCAGCAGGCCGAGCAGGGTGGTCTTGCCGGACCCCGAAGCGCCGACGATGGCCACACTGGTGCCTTCATGGACGGTCAGGGTGATGTTGTCCAGTATGTGGACTTCACCCTCCGGGCCCTGCACGGACTTGCCGACCTGGTCGACGGCGATGGCGACGGGCGTGCTGCGGGGGGACAGGCTGTCGATGAGGAGACTCCAATGCGCAAGACGGGATGGAGCCGGCGAGCCGGCGCGATGATGGTGCTGCTGCTGGGATTGCTGCTGCCCGGGCTGGCCGGAGCCAAAGACCCGGCAGGTACGGTGCTGGTGCTCGGCGACAGCCTCAGTGCTGCCCACAATATCCCTGCCGACGCCGGCTGGGTCAGCCTGTTGCAGCAGCGGGTCAGGCAACAGTCGAAAACACCGGCGCGCATCGTCAATGCCAGCATGAGCGGGGAAACCACGGCCGGCGCGCTGACCCGCCTGCCGGGCCTGTTGGCGAAGGAAAAGCCGACGGTGGTGGTGATCGCGCTGGGCGGCAACGACGCGCTGCGCGGGCTGACCCCGGCACAGGTGCAGGGCAACCTGGAAAAGATGGTACAGGCCAGCCAGAAGGCCGGCGCCAGGGTGCTGCTGCTGGGCATCGACGTGCCGCCCAACTATGGGCCCGCTTACCGCCAGCGCCTGGCGGCGGCCTACAAGGCGCTGGCCACGCAGTACAAGGTGCCGCTGCTGCCGTTCCTGCTGGAGGGCGTGGCCCTGCAGCCGGGCATGATGCAGGCCGATGGCCTGCACCCCACGGCGCAGGCGCAATCGAGGGTGCTGGACAACGTCTGGCCACTCCTGCGGCCCCTGCTCTGAACGATTTACAACCCTCTTGACGGAACTTCACATCGCGTCCACCGTCGATCCGGCATGTTTCACAAAGCTGAAGTTAGAGGGAATCACATGCGTCAGACGAAGGAGACCTCCGGCTTGGTGCTGGTGGTCGAAGACAACCGCAACATCTCCGAGATGATCGGGGAATACCTGGAAGGTCGCGGCTTCGAAGTCGACTATGCACAGGACGGCCTGGATGGCTACCGCCTTGCGGCGGAGAACAGCTATGACGTCGTGGTGCTCGACCTCATGTTGCCGCGCCTGGATGGCATCGAAGTATGCCGTCGCCTGCGCAACGATGCGCGCAAGTCCACCCCGGTGCTGATGCTCACGGCACGCGACACGCTGGACGACAAGCTCACCGGCCTCGGTTTCGGCGCCGATGACTACCTGACCAAGCCGTTCGCGATCCAGGAGCTGGAAGCCCGCCTGCGCGCGCTGATCCGCCGCGAACGCCGCCAGGTGGGTTCGGAAGTGCTGAAGGTCGCCGACCTGGTGCTCGATCCGGTCAGCATGCGGGCCACCCGTGCCGGTACCGAACTGCAGCTGTCGCCGATCGGCCTGCGCCTGCTGACCATCCTGATGCGCGAATCGCCGCGCGTGGTCACCCGCCAGGAGATCGAACGCGAGATCTGGGGCAATGGCCTGCCGGATTCGGACACCCTGCGCAGCCATCTGTACAACCTGCGCAAGATCATCGACAAGCCGTTCGACCGTCCGCTGCTGCACACCGTGCAGAGCGCCGGTTACCGCATTGCCGATATCGCCCAGCCGATGGCCTGATCGGGGCCAGGCCGGTGCAGCATCAGGCCCGGCCGGGCAACGACCCCCGCACCGGGCACGGATGACCGGCCAGCACTGCCGCCGGTCATCCTCCGTGCACGACTACGGCGCAGCGCGCTGCCTATAATCGCAGCGCTCTGACCGGGACCCCGCAATGCCGCACGGCCTGCCGCGCAAGATCCGTATCGCCTTCATCCTGCAGGCAGTCCTGGCCAGCCTGGGCATCCTGCTCGGTGCCTGGCTGGTTTCGCTGGTGATCAAGCACAGCCTGGTCGGCGCCGCCCTGCGCGAGGAAGCGGCCTATTACTGGACGCTGCACGAGGCCTCGCCGGTGCAGCCACCGCCCAACACCCAGAACATCCGCGGCTACCTGCTGGAAAGCGGGCAGTCGGCGCTGTCGTTGCCGGCCAACCTGCGCAACCTGGAACCCGGTTTCCACGAGCTGCCCAAGGATGACCAGCTGGTACTGGTCGATGTGCGTCCGGCCGGCCGCCTGTACCTGGTGTTCCTGCGTTCGCGTGCGGAGATGCTGGCGTTCTGGTTCGGCATCGTGCCGGTGCTGCTGACCCTGTTGGCGGTGTATGGCGCCAGCTGGGTCACCTACCGGGCCTCCAAGCGCCTGGTGTCGCCGGTGAACTGGCTGGCACGGCGCGTCTCGCGCTGGGACCCGGGCCACCCGGAGGCGGCCGACCTGGAACCGAACAAGCTGCCCGCGGACATGCAGGGCGAGACCCGGCAGCTGGCGGCCGCGCTGCATTCGCTGGCCAACCGGGTCAGCGCGCACGTGGCCCGCGAGCGCAACTTCACCCGCGATGCGAGCCACGAGCTGCGCACGCCGTTGACCGTCATCCGCGTGGCCAGCGACATGGCCCTGGGCGATGAAACCCTGCAGCCGCGCCTGCGCCGCAGCCTGCAGCGCATCCAGCGCGCCGGCCGTGACATGGAAGCGGTGATCGACGCGTTCCTGATCCTGGCCCGCGAGGCCGACGTCGAACCCCAGATCGAGCTGTTCGACGTCAACGACATCGTCCGCTACGAGGTGGACAACGCCAACGAACTGCTGGGTACGCGTCTGGTGTCAGTGCACCTGCACAGCGAAGGCCCGGTGCAGCTGCACGCGCCGCCGCGGGTGCTGCAGGTGGTGGTCAGCAACCTGGTGCGCAACGCCTGCAGCTACACCGACGAAGGGCGTATCGACGTGCACGTGCTCAATGACCGGGTGGTGGTGCGCGACACCGGCATCGGCATGTCCGCCGAGGCGCTGTCGCGCGCGTTTGAACCCTTCTACCGCGCCGAGCCGAGCCGCCCGCAGGGCACCGGCCTGGGCCTGTCGATCGTGCGCCGGCTGTGCGACCGCTTCGGCTGGAAGGTCAGCCTGACCAGCCAGCCGGGCAAGGGCACCGAAGCCACGGTGGTCTTCCGGTAACGCGGCGACCTGCCGGGGTCGGATCCCGTTGCGGCGCAACCGGCTCTGACCCCATCCCGCTGAAATGTCGGTAGATCCAGGCCATGCGTGGATGGGGTGCGGTAGCGCCGGGCCATGCCCGACGTCCACAGTGCCTCAGTTGCAGTTGACCTTCGGCGCCAGCGCCTTGGTCCAGATCGCATAGCCGGCCGGGGTCATGTGCAGCATGTCCTCGCGGAACAGCGTCGCGTCCGGCTGTCCATCGGCGCCGAGCATCGGCGTGTAGATGTCGGTGAAGCCGGTGTTGGGCAGCCTGGCCAGCGCAGCCTTGATCAGCGCGTTGGCTTCGTTGATCGCCGGCAGCAGGTGCGCACGCGACGGGCTCGGCTTGATCGACAGGTACTCGACCCTGGTCTTCGGCAGGTCGCGGTGCACGCGCTGCACGAAGGCGACCACGTCATCTCGCACCTGCATGGCGCTGCGGCCGCTGTTGAGGTCGTTGTCACCGGCGTAGAAGAACACCTTGCACGGCGCATACGGCACCACGATCTGGCCGGCATACCAGGTGCTGTCGCGCACTTCCGAACCGCCGAAGCCGCGGTTGAACACCGGCTGGCCGGGGAAGTCGGTGGCCAGGCTCTCCCAGAAGCGGATCGAGGAGCTGCCGATGAACTCGATGCCACCACGCGGCGGCGGGTTGGCCTGGTCGGCGCTGGCGAAGCGGGCCATGTCGCCGGCCCAGGCCACATTGGAGACCTGTTCGGGCACCTGCGGCGGCCTGGCCGGGCTCAGGGCCTGGGCAAGCGGTGCGGCAGTCAGCAGGCCCAGCATCAGCAGGCAGGTACGGCGACGGGACATCAGGCGCTCCAGCAGGCAAGGGGAGCTCCATCATAGAAGCACGGCCCAGCCCGGTGCTTGCCCCTGGCAGGCCGTTCAGCGGGCCGGTGCGGGGTGCGGTTGGCGGCCTTGTGGCAAAATGGCGGCCATCTGCCTATTCCTGTGCACCCATGATTTCCTGCCGTGCGTCTGAGCGGTCGCTGCGCCGCGCCCCTGTTGCTGGATGTTCCACCCGTGGCTGATCAGTTCGGCCACATGCCCCGCGGCCCGCGCCGCATCTTCCAGGCCGCCCGCTGGTCCTGGCAGGGCCTGCGCGCCGCCTGGCTGCACGAGTCCTCGTTCCGGCTGGAGGTATACCTGCTGGTGATGCTGACTCCGGTCGCGATCTGGCTGGGCCAGACCCCGGTCGAACGCGCGCTGCTGATCGGCTCGATGCTGCTGGTGCTGGCGATGGAGCTTGCCAACTCGGCCATCGAAGCGGTGATCGAACGCTACGGCAGCGAGATCCACGAGCTGGCTGGCCGCGCCAAGGACATGGGCTCGGCAGCGGTGTTCGTGCTGATGATGAACGTGCTGCTGTGCTGGGCGCTGGTCGTGGTTCCGCACGCGCTGGCCGGCAGCTACGGCTGAAACCCCATTCCCCCACTGCCTTGAAGAGTTTCCATGTCCTTTGAGTTCCTCGCCGACCCCAATGCCTGGGTGACCCTGTTCACGCTCAGCGCGCTGGAAATCGTGCTCGGCATCGACAACCTGGTGTTCATTTCCATCGCGGTCAGCAAGCTGCCGGAAGAGCGTCGTCCGTTCGCACGCAAGCTGGGCATCGCGGTGGCCTGCATCACCCGCATCGGCCTGCTGGTCTCGCTGGCCTACCTGGCGCACATGGCGGCCAACCTGTTCACCGTGGCCGGCATGGGCATTTCCATCCGCGACCTGGTACTGATCGTTGGTGGCCTGTTCCTGATCATCAAGGGCTGCATGGAGATCAAGGAACTGATCAGCGGTGGCGAGGACGAAGACCCCAGCACCACCAAGGCCTCGGCCGTGTTCGGCTACGTGATCGCCCAGATCGCGGTGATCGACATCGTGTTCTCGCTTGACTCGGTGATCACCGCCGTCGGCATCGCCGACCACATCCCGGTGATGGTGGCGGCCATCCTGCTGTCGGTGCTGGTGATGCTGCTGGCCGCCAACCCGCTGGGCCGCTTCATCGACGCCAACCCGACCGTGAAGATGCTGGCCCTGGCCTTCATCCTGATGATCGGTGCGGTGCTGATCCTGGACGGCCTGGACGTGCACGTGCCCAAGCCCTACATCTACGCCGCGATGGGCTTCTCGGTGCTGGTGGAGTGGCTGAACCTGCTGATGCGCCGCCGCGCCCGCGAACACAACGTGCCGGGCGCCGGCAACTGGTAAGCGCGCCATTGGCACGTGTGTCACCCAGAACCCCCGGCCTGGCCGGGGGTTCTGCGTTGTGGGGCGCGGCTCTACAACGAACGGCGCTGCGGTTTTTGCACTTGCGGCGGCGTTCCGGCCTCCACTTGTGAATCAGGATCAACAGTGTTTTCCCGGGCCGAGGCTTAATCCGGCGCAGCAAAGCGCGCAGGCTACGCACTCCCGATTCCCGCCCCCCAGGAAACCCCCATGAATTCCAGAGCCGCCTTGCTGGCGCTTGCCGTTGGCGCCTTCGCCATTGGAACCACCGAATTTGCCCCGATGGGCCTGTTGCCGGTCATCGCCGACGGCGTGGGCGTTGGCATCCCCACCGCCGGCATGCTGATCACCGCCTACGCCGTGGGCGTGATGCTGGGCGCGCCGGTGATGACCCTGCTGATGGGCCGTTTCGGCAAGCGCACCGCGCTGATGCTGCTGATGTCCATCTTCGTGGTCGGCAACCTGCTGTCCGCGCTGGCGCCGAACTACGGGCTGCTGCTGTCGCGCCTGGTCACCAGCCTCAACCACGGCGCCTTCTTCGGCATCGGTGCGGTGGTCGCCGCCAGCCTGGTGCCGAAGGAAAAGCAGGCTGCCGCCGTGGCCACCATGTTCATGGGCCTGACCATCGCCAACATCGGCGGCGTGCCGCTGGCGACCTGGGTCGGCCAGCAGCTGGGCTGGCGCCTGTCCTTCGCCGGTACTGCGGCGCTGGGCCTGATCGCAATCACCGCGCTGGGCTTCGCGCTGCCGGCATCTGCACCGGGGCCGCGCCCGGACGTGCGCCGCGAACTGAAGGCGATCCTGCAGCCGCCGGTGCTGCTGGCGATGGCCACCACCGTGCTCGGCGCCGGTGCCATGTTCACCCTCTATACCTACGTCGCACCGGTGCTGACCGAATTGACCGGCGCCTCCAATACCTTCATCGCGATCTCGCTGGCGCTGATCGGCATCGGCTTCACCCTCGGCAACGGCATCGGTGGGCGCATGGCCGACTGGTCGCTGGATGGCGCCACACGGATCCTGCTGGCCGTCCTGGCGGTGCTGATGTTCGTGCTGCCGCTGGCCTTCATGAGCCACGCCACCGCCGCCCTCGGTGTGCTGCTGTTCGGCGCGGCGACCTTCGCCCTCGTACCGCCGCTGCAGATCCGGGTGATGCAGGCGGCCAGCGAGGCGCCGGGCCTGGCGTCGTCGATCAACGTCGGTGCGTTCAACCTGGGCAATGCGGTGGGTGCGGCGCTGGGCGGTGCGGTGATCAGCTCGGGCCTGGGCTATGCCGCGATTCCGGTGGCCGGTGGCCTGCTGGCGGCATCGGGCCTGCTGCTGGCGTGGCTGGGGCGTCCCCGCACCGCGGTGGCTGAGGCCTGCTGAGGGGAGAGGGTTTACGGCAGGGCTTGCAGCCCTGCACCCGCTGAATCAACGTCAACGGCAAAAGCCTGCATTCCGTGGGTTGGCGGGGTGGGTCCGGTTGAGGGGGACGCTGCAAGTACGTCCATGTAAGCTCGGTCGCCGCATCCATGCGGCTCACGCCCCCTCAACCGGACCCACCCCGCCTTCGACAGATTCCCGCGATCTGTCGTAACGGCGTTCCGCTCTGGTAGGTGTCGACCTTGGTCGACACGAATGCCTGAAGAACCGGCTTTTGCTTTTGATTTTTTCTTTTGATCCTCCCGCGGTGTGCAGGAAATTGTCCGTGGCCGGGAGGGTGGGTTGGCTGGGGGCGTGAGCCGCATGGATGCGGCGACCGAGCTTACATGGACGTACTTGCAGCGCCCCCCAGCCAACCCACCCTCCCGGCCGACCCCGATAACGCTTCCTTGCCACCCACCGCGGAGGGGGCGGTGCCCGATGGCCGGTCTTTCACCCGAACCGTGGCATGCTCGGCGCCAAGCCCACCCGGAACCTCCGCCATGCGCCTGTTCACCCGTGTCCTGCCCCTGATGCTGCTGGCCTCCCTGCTGTCCGGCTGCGGCTACAACGCCATCCAGCAGAAGGATGAGGCGGTCAAGGCCAGCTGGTCCGAAGTGCTCAACCAGTACAAGCGCCGCGCCGATCTGGTGCCCAACCTGGTGCAGACGGTGAAGGGTTTTGCCAGCCAGGAAGAGCGCGTGCTGACCGAAGTCACCAACGCCCGTTCGCGCGTCGGCCAGATCAACGTCAACGCCGACGACGAAGCCTCGCTCAAGCAGTTCCAGCAGGCCCAGGGTGAACTCGGCAGCGCACTGTCGCGGCTGCTGGTGGTCACCGAGAACTACCCGGTGCTGAAGTCCGACCAGAGCTTCCGCGACCTGCAGGCCCAGCTGGAAGGCACCGAAAACCGCATCACGGTTGCGCGCGGCCGCTACATCCAGCAGGTGCAGGACTACAACACCTACATCCGTTCGTTCCCGCAGGTGATCACCGCCAAGATCTTCGGCTACAAGACCAAGCCGAACTTCACGGTGGACAACGAAGCGCAGATTTCCAACGCGCCAGCGGTCGATTTCGGCAACGCGCCGCAGCAGCAGCCGGCGCCGCAGCCGGGCCATTGACCGATGCGCCTGGCCACTGCGCTGCTGGCCCTGCTGCTGTGGCTGCCGTTGGCAGCGCAGGCACAGCCGCTGGCGCCGATTCCTGCGCTGGACTCGCCGGTGGTCGATACCACCGGCACGCTGGACGCCACGCAGAAGCAGGCGCTGGTGCAGCAGGCGATCGAGCTGCAGCAGCGCAAAGGCAGCCAGCTGCAGGTGCTGGTGGTGCCCACCACCCAGCCGGAGGACATCGCGCAATACACCACGCGGGTCTTCGACCAATGGCAGATCGGCCGCAAGGGCGTGGATGACGGCGTGCTGCTGGTGGTGGCCAAGGATGACCGGCGCGTGCGCATCGAGCCGGGCTACGGCCTTGAAGGCGCCATTCCCGATGCCATCGCCAACCGGGTGATCCAGGAATACCTGGTCCCGCGCTTCCGCAGCGGCGACTATGCCGGCGGCATCACCGATGCCACGGCGGTGCTGGTCAAGCTGATCGACGGCGAACCGCTGCCGGCACCGGTCAGCGGTCATCGCGGGCGCGAGCCCGGTGGTGGTGGCGATACCTGGTTCCTGGCGCTGTTTATCGGCGTGTTCGCCGGCAGCATCCTGCGCGGCGTGTTCTCGCGCGTGCCGCGTCCGCTGCGCGGCCTGCTCGGCGGCGCGGGTGCGGCGCTGGCAGCATTTTTGTTCACCTCCACGCTGCTGGCCAGTGGCCTGGCCGGCGTGGTCGGCCTGATCGTGGCGATGCTGTCCGGCCACCCGGGTCGCTTTGCCGGCGGTGGCGGTTGGGGCGGTGGCAGCTGGGGTGGCGGAGGCGGTTTCGGCGGGGGCGGTGGATTCGGTGGTGGTGGTGGCTGGGGCGGTGGCGGCGGCCGTTCCGGTGGCGGTGGCGCTTCGGGAGGCTGGTGATGATCCAACGTCTGTTCCGCCATGTATTCTCGCCCTCGGTGCGGCGTGCCTTCCCGCCGGCCACATTGCAGGCGATCACCGAGGCCATCGCGGCCGGTGAGCAGCGCCACGGCGGGCAGGTGATGTTCGCGGTGGAAGCGGACCTGCCGCTGGGGGCGCTGTGGCACAGGGTGACCCCGCGCCAGGCCGCCGAGCATGCCTTTGCGCGCCTGCGAACCTGGGATACCGCCCACAACAACGGCGTACTGATCTACCTGCTGCTGGCCGATCACGCGATCGAGATCGTTGCCGACCGTGGCCTGCACGGCCGGGTCAGCCCGGCGCAGTGGCAGCGGGTCTGCACCCACCTGCGCGAGGGCCTGCGCGGGGCCCATCCGGTCGAGGCATTGCAGGATGCCATCGACGAGGTCTCCAGCCTGATCGAAGGGCACTTTCCGGCCGCCACGCGGTCCGAGCATGACGCGTTGCCTGACGCGCCGCAGATCCTGGACTGAACCCTGATCTGCGGCGTGGTCCTCCGCCCGTGCCGGCCCCGGCCCCGGGCGGGGCAGGGACGCTAAAATACCCGTACTCCCGCCAGGCGTTTTCCATGATCTATTTCCACGACATCGACCCCATCGCCCTTTCGCTGGGGCCGATCAAGGTGCACTGGTACGGCATCATGTACCTGCTCGGCTTCACCGCAGCGTGGCTGCTGGGCCGCACGCGCATTGCCGCGGGGCGCCTGCCGGGCGTCGATGCCAACGGCTTCTCCGACCTGCTGTTCTACGCCATGCTCGGCGTGGTGCTGGGCGGGCGCATCGGCTACATGCTGTTCTACGCGCTGGGCGATTTCCTGCACAACCCGCTGCTGCTGTTCAAGGTGTGGGACGGCGGCATGAGCTTCCACGGTGGCCTGCTGGGCGTGCTGGGCGCCTGCTGGTGGTGGTCGCGCAAGCACAAGCTGCATTTCTTCGACACCATGGATTTCATGGCGCCGCTGGTGCCACTGGGCCTGGGCTTCGGCCGCATCGGCAACTTCATCGGCGCCGAGCTGTGGGGCAAGTACACCGACGGGACCTGGGGCGTGGTGTTCCCGTCCGGCCTGCCGGCCCCGCTGAACCAGCTCGACCACGCGACGCTGCAGGCGCAGTTCGCCACCGGCGCATTGAACCCGTACGCCCGCCATCCGTCGCAGCTGTATGAAGCGTTCCTGGAAGGCCTGGTGATGTTCGTGGTGCTGTGGGCGGTGTCGGCCAAGCCGCGCCACCGCTACCTGGTGGGTGGCCTGTTCGCGTTGATGTACGGCCTGTTCCGCTTCGCGGTGGAGTTCGTGCGCATGCCGGACAACGGCGTCTACGTGGCCTTCGACTGGCTGACCCGTGGCCAGATCCTCAGCCTGCCGCTGATCGCCTTCGGCCTGGTGCTGCTGGTGATGTCGCGCCGCGCGCCGGTGCTGCAGCCGCAGTTGCCGGTGGCTGCCGAGGGCAAGCCATGAAGCCCTACCTGGACCTGCTGGCGCACGTGCTCGAGCATGGCGCCGAGAAGAGTGATCGCACCGGTACCGGCACCCGCAGCGTGTTCGGCTGGCAGATGCGCTTCGACCTCACCGAAGGCTTTCCGCTGGTCACCACCAAGAAACTGCACCTGCGCTCGATCATCCACGAGCTGCTGTGGTTCCTGAAGGGCGACACCAACATCGGCTACCTGAAGGACAACCAGGTGCGCATCTGGGACGAGTGGGCCGACGAGAACGGCGACCTCGGCCCGGTCTACGGCAAGCAGTGGCGCAGCTGGGCCACCGCCGACGGCCGCCAGATCGACCAGATGCAGTGGCTTGTGGACGAGATCAAGCGCAACCCCGATTCACGCCGGCTGGTGGTCAGTGCCTGGAACGTGGGCGAGCTTTCGCAGATGGCGTTGATGCCATGCCATAACCTGTTCCAGTTCTACGTGGTGGACGGCAAGCTCAGCTGCCAGCTGTACCAGCGCAGCGGTGACATCTTCCTTGGCGTGCCGTTCAACATCGCCAGCTACGCGCTGCTGACCCACATGGTGGCGCAGGCCACCGGCCTGGGCGTGGGCGACTTCGTGCATACGCTGGGTGACGCGCACCTGTATTCGAACCACTTCGAGCAGGCCCGCGAGCAGCTGTCGCGCGCGCCGCGCGCGCTGCCGAAGCTGTGGTTGAACCCGGAGGTGACCGACCTGTTCGGCTTCCAGTTCGACGACATCCGCATCGACGGCTACGACCCGCACCCGGCGATCAAGGCGCCGGTGGCGGTATGAGCGCCCTGAAGCTGTCGATGATCGTGGCGCTGGACCGCAACCGTGGCATCGGCCAGGGCAATGCCATGCCCTGGCATCTGCCGGATGACTTCAAGCACTTCAAGGCGCTCACCCTGGGCAAGCCGATCCTGATGGGGCGCAAGACGGCCGAGTCGATCGGCCGCGTGCTGCCGGGGCGGACCAACCTGGTGCTGACCCGCAGCGGCCAGGTGCCGTTCGAGGGCATGCGTGCGGTGGCGTCGCTGGACGAGGCGAAGGCGATTGCCGAAGGCGAGGGCGCCCGCGAGCTGTGCATCATCGGCGGCGGCGAGATCTTCCACCAGTTGCTGGACCAGGCCAGTGACCTGTACCTGACCTGGGTCGATGCCGAAGTCCCCGCCGATACCCATTTCCCCGAAGTGGACGTGCAGGACTGGCAGGAAGTGAGCAGCGAGCCGCACCCGGCCGACGAACGGCACGCCTACGCGTTCCGCTTCGTGCACTACGTGCGCCGCTGATCGAAACGCACCTGTAGAGCCGAGCCATGCTCGGCTGCTTTCCGCGGACACATCCCGGAGCCGAGCATGGCTCGGCTCTACAGGATTGCCTACGGCATCCGGTAATGCCCGATGATCGCGTGCTGGAACAGCAGGTTCTCTTCGCGCGTGCCGCGCGCGATGTTGTGCAGCACCAGCGGTGTGCCATTGGCCAGGCGCCGGTCAGAAACGATGCCCACGTGCAGCAGGCCGTTGCCATTGAGCTTCCAGGCAACGATGTCGCCGGCCGCGTAGTCGGCGGCGAGGGCCGTGACCGGTTGCTGCCAGCCCTGGCGCTCGAACCAGCGCATCAGGTTCGGTACACGACGATGATCGATGTTGCGGTCCGGCCGTGACAGGCCCCAGATCGCCGGATAGGCACTGAAACTGCCGCGCATGTCCTCATGCACGCGTGCCTGCAGGTCCAGGCCCAGATCGCGCAGGGCGCGCACCACCACGTCCGTGCACACGCCGCGATCCAGTGGCACGTCGCCGCCGGGATAGGCCAGTACTTGGTAAGCAGGATCGTAACGGATGGTGACGCCGACCTGCGCGCGGGCTGCGGCCACCAATGGCGGCGAAGGGGCCTGCGGCTGCGTCGGCGCATGTGCAGCACCATCCGCAGCCGTGGGAGCAGGCGGCGAGCCGGGCTGGCAGCCGCTGGCCAGGGCCAGCGTCAGCAGCACCGTCCCTGGTGCCCAGCCGCGCCGCGTCACGCCTGCGGCGGGGGACTGTTGTGGGTGCCGCCACCCGCGCCGCCCCCTCCGCCACCACGACGGCGACGGCGGCGTGGGCCACGGTTGCCCGGGGTGGCAGCGGCGTTGCCGCCCTGTTCCTTGCCCTGCGTCGCAGCGCCGGGGCGCTCGTGCGCCGGTCGCGCCGGCGGGCGGGCGTTGGGCACGGGTGCCGGTACGTCGCGGCCCGGAACCTGCACTACGCGCAGCTCGTCGGTATCAAGCTGGAGCGCGGTCAGCTTGCCGCCCCAGACCGCGCCAGTGTCGATGGCGTGCACGCCCTGGGTGATGGTCAGGCCCAGCGCCGACCAGTGGCCGCAGACGACCTTGAGGTCGCGCTCGACCCGGCCGGGCACTTCGAACCAGGGATACAGCCCCTGTTCCTGCGTGCCCGGCGTGCCCTTGTCCTCGATGCCGATGCGCCCCCGCGGGGTGCAGTAGCGCATGCGGGTGAGCACGTTGATGATCGCGCGCGAGCGGTCGTAACCGGACAGGTTCGGGGCCCAGCTCGGCTTGTCGCCGTACATGTTGCGGAACAGCTTGCGGTAGCCGGCGCCATGCAGTTGCACCTCGACCTCGGCGGCATGCTTCTCGGCCATCTGCGTGGTCCACTTCGGCGCCAGGCCGGCGTGCACCATCATCCAGCCCAGCTCGCGGTCCACGTGCACCAGCTTCTGCAGGCGCAGCCAGTCCAGCAGTTCGTCGCGGTCCTCGGCCTGCACGATGCGCAGCAGGTCCGGGTTGACCTTGCGCTGTTCCTCTTCGGTACGCGAACCGACGGCCAGCAGCGAAAGATCATGGTTGCCCAGCACCACCACGCTGTGCTCGCGCAGCGAGTGCACCAGCCGCAGCGTTTCCAGCGACTGCCCGCCGCGGTTGACCAGGTCGCCGCAGAACCACAGGGTGTCCTGCGCCGGGTCGAAGCGGATCTTCTCCAGCAATCGCTGGGTGACGTCATAGCAGCCCTGCAGGTCGCCGATCGCCCACACACTCATCGTTCGGCCTCCGTGTCAGTGCAGGGTACGCGGCACGGCCAGCACGAAGGGTGCGACCGGCGCGGCAAATTCGGTGCCATCGTCGGCGACCATGTCGTAGTGCCCCTGCATGGTCCCGTGATCGGTCCCCAGCATGACACCGGACGTGTAACGGAAGTCTTCACCGGGGCGCAGCCGCGGCTGCTCGCCGATCACCCCGTCGCCATCGACATGCTCGACACGGCCATTGGCATCGGTGATGCGCCAGTGGCGCGCGACCAGGCGTGCCGCGACCCGCCCCTGGTTGTGGATGCGGATCGTGTAGGCGAACGCAAAGCGACCGTCTTCCGGCGCGGATTGATCGTCGAGGAAGCGCGGCGCGACTTCGACGGAGATGGCATAAACGTCAGCGTCTTCCATACCGGCAGTGTAATCAGGAGGCATTGGCCAAAGCGATGAATTCGGCCACGTCCAGCTGTTCGGCGCGGGCATCGGGACGCACGCCGGCGGCGATGAACTGCTCGGCGGACACCACGTTGTTCAGGGCATTGCGCAGGGTCTTGCGGCGCTGCCCGAAGGCGGCCTTGACCACCTCGGCGAAGCGCTTGTGGTCGTTGATGTTGATCGCGGCCGGGTCACGCGGCACCAGACGCACCACGGCCGAATCGACCTTCGGCGGCGGCCGGAACGCGCCCGGCGGCACCACGAACAGCGAGGTCACCTGGCAGTAGGCCTGCAGCATCACGCTGAGGCGGCCATACACCTTGCTGCCGGGGCCGGCCGCCATGCGGTCGACCACTTCCTTCTGCAGCATGAAGTGCATGTCGCGGATGACCGCGGCATGCTCCAGCGCATGGAACAGGATCGGCGAGGAGATGTTGTAGGGCAGGTTGCCGACCAGGCGAATCGGCTGGCCGGCAGCCAGTTCGGTGAAGTCCACGCGCAGCACGTCGCGATGAACGATGGTCAGCTCGCCCAGTGGCTCGGCGGCGGCGGTCAGCGGCGCGATCAGGTCGCGGTCGAACTCGATCACCGTCAGCGTGGGGTGCACGCGCAGCAGCGGCAGGGTGATCGCGCCCTGGCCAGGGCCGATCTCGACCAGGCGGTCGCCGTCTTTCGGGTTGACCGCCATCACGATCTTGTCGATGTAGTGGCGGTCGGCCAGGAAATGCTGGCCAAGCTGCTTCTTGGCCGGTGCGGTGAACACCGGGCCGGAGGGGGAATGCGGGGAATTCATGCGCCCAGTGTACGTTGCCGCGCAAGCTGCGCACACAGCGTCGTTGCCGCCTGCAGGCTGGAGGGATCGGCGATGCCGCGGCCGGCCAGCTCCAGCGCGGTGCCATGGTCCACCGCCACGCGCGGATAGGGCAGGCCCAGGGTCAGGTTCACCGCCTGTTCGAAGCCGGAATATTTCAGTACCGGCAGGCCCTGGTCGTGGTACATCGCCAGCACGGTGTCGAAGCCGGCCAGCTTGGCGGGCAGGAAGGCGGTATCGGCCGGCAGCGGCCCGACCAGGTCCATGCCCTCCGCGCGCAGGCGCTGCAGCAGCGGGATGACCAGATCCAGTTCTTCGCGGCCCAGGTGGCCATCTTCGCCGGCGTGCGGGTTCAGGCCGAGCACGGCGATGCGCGGCGCAGGCAGGCCGAACTCACGGCGCAGTGCGGCGTGCACCGTGCGCAGCGTGTGCTCCAGGCCGGGCGCGGTGATCGCATCGGCCACCTCGCGCAGCGGCAGGTGGGTGGTGGCCAGGGCCACGCGCACGATGTGGTTGGCCAGCATCATCACCACCTTTACCCCGGCCTGGTCGGCCAGCAGTTCAGTGGTGCCGCTGTAGGCGATGCCGCCTTCATTGATGACGGCCTTGTGCACCGGGCCGGTCACAACACCGTGCAGTTCGCCGGACAGGCAGGCCTGGCCGGCGCCGAGCAGCGCGCCGATGACCGCGCCGGCATTGGCCGGATCGGCCTGGCCGAAGCGGCTGGGCGCAGCGTTGCGGACAGCGCGCAGGCGCAGATCGCCGGGGGCGCGTGCTTCGGCGTCCTCGGGCAGCAGCTGCAGGGGCAGGTTCAGCGCGGCCGCGGCCGCGTGCAGGGTGTCCGGATCGGCGAAGGCCAGCAGCCGGCAATCTTCACGCGGCTGCTGGACGAGGCGGACACATAGCTCCGGGCCGATCCCGGCGGGCTCGCCCGGTACCAGAGCGAGCTCGGGGCGCATCGGTCAGGACTGCGGCGGGGTGGCGGTGTTTTCCGCGCGGTCGCCGCTGCGGAAGCTGACGTAGGCTTCGCCACGCAGTTCCTGCAGGAAGCGGTTGTACTCGTCTTCCAGCTTGCGACGGCCGATGGTCTCGCGGACCTGGGCACGCTGGTTGTCGGTGGTCACGTCGGTCTGGCGGGTCGCCACGCGCTGCACGATGTGCCAACCGGCATCGGTACGGAACGGCTGGCTGACGCCACCGTCCTGGAGGCCTTCCACCTGCTGGCCGAAGGCCGGACCGAACGCGTCGGCCGGGAACCAGCCCAGGTCACCGCCCTGGCCCTTGCTGTTGTTGTCCTCGGAGGACTCCTTGGCAACGGTCTGGAACTCGGCACCACCGGCGATGCGGGCACGCAGGGTGTCGATCTTGGCCTTGGCGGCGGCGTCGGTCTGGTGGTCGTCCACGCGCACCAGGATATGGCGGCCGTGGAATTCGGTGACCGTATGCTCACCGGCGGCGGCGGAGCTGGCGTCACGCACTTCCACCAGCTTCAGCAGCTGGAAGCCGCTCGGGCCACGGATCGGGCCGACCACTTCGCCGGGCTTCATCTTTTCCATCATCTGGGCAAAGGCCTGCGGGATTTCATCCAGGCTGCGCCAGCCCAGGTCGCCGCCTTCCAGTGCATTCGGGCTGTCCGAATAGCGCACGGCCGCTGCGTTGAAGTCCAGCTCGCCCTTGTCCAGCAGGGTCTTCACACCATCGGCCTTCTTCTGGCCGGTGGCGATCTGGTCGGCGTTGGCACCGTCGGGCAGGGCGATCAGGATGTGCGCCAGGTGGTACTGGTTGCCCACCGTGGCCTGCTGCTTCAGCGCGGCGTCGACTTCACCCTCGCTGACGCTGATGCGGCTCTGCGCGAAGCTCTGGCGCAGGCGCTGCACGGTGATCTCGTCACGCACCGAGGCGCGGAAATCGTTGAAGTCGATGCCGTCATGGGCCAGGCGCTGGCGCAGGGCGTCCAGGTTCGAACCGTTCTGCTGGGCGATGGAGTTCATCGCCTGGTTCAGCTCCTGGTCGCTGACCCGGATGCCGCTGCCCTGGGCGCGGGCCACCTGCAGCTTGACCAGCACCAGGCGCTCGAGCACCTGGCGGCTGAGCACGTCTTCCGGCGGCAGCTGGTTTTCGCGGCCGGCGTACTGCGCCTTGATGTTGGCGATCGCACGCTGGAGCTCGCTCTGCAGGATCACGTCCTCATCGACGACGGCGGCGATGCGGTCAAGCGGCTGCGCCTCCTGGGCAAGCACCTGCAGGGGGGCGGACACGCTGGACACCGCCAGCAGCGAGGCGAGAAGAACGGGGAAGCGCTTGGTCATGGGATCAGGTTCGGATCGTAGTCATCCCGGGTCGCCCCGGTGTTGCTCGGCGGCACGAGATAGAAGTCGTCGCGGTTGTAGCCGAGGATAGCACGGCGCAGGGTACGGTCCGTGTCCTGGCCCAGGGAGCTCAGGCCCTTGAGCACGAACTCCAGCTGGATGGCGTTGTTCATCTCGCCTTCGCGGTTGCGGACGTAGCGGCGCGCGACCGCACGCACGGCCAGGCAGCAGCTGTCCCACTGGACGCCGGCGATGATCTCCAGCGGTTCCTTGTCCTGCAGCGAGTAGTAGTAGCGGCCGACCAGGCTCCAGCGCGCATTCAGCGGGTACAGGAACGACAGGTCGGCCTGTTCCAGCAGCGTGCGGTCATGCTTGTTGGCGGTGGCCGGGGCGCCGGAGTTGATGCGGTAACGGTAGCTGAGGTTGATCACGCCATCGTTGGGCATCAGGTAGCGGGCGCGGACGCTGGCCAGATCCTCGCGCTTGTACTTGGGGTCCCACTGGTAGGTGGCACCCAGGGTCCAGCGGTCGTTGATCATGTAGTTGCCGTCAGCGATCCACGCCGACTTGCCCTTCTCCACCGGCGCGCCACCCGGGGTGACGGTCACCCGCGATTCGTCGAAGTACTGGATCTGGCCGATGGAGGCCGAGAAGCGTTCCTTGCCGGTGGTCTGGTCGATGAAGCGGGTGCTCAGCGCCATGGTCAGCTGGTTGGCGTCGTTCTGGCGATCGGCGCCGGTATAGCGAGAATCGCGGAACAGCTGGCCCCAGCTGAAGGTGAAGTCGCGGGTGTCGAAGATCGGCAGCTCGTCCTGATCGCGGTAGGGCGTGCGCAGGTAGAACAGGCGCGGTTCCAGGGTCTGCAGGAAGGACTTGCCACCGATGCGGGTCTCGCGATCGAAGAACAGGCCGGCGTCGATGCTGCCGATCGGCAGGCTGCGGCTGGGCGAGGTGTTGCCGCGCAGCTGTTCCGGTGTGGCGGTGTTCGGGTCGATGCCCTGCGAACGCAGGATCTGGCCGCGGATGCCGTTCACGCCATCAACCAGGCCACGGTCCAGCTGGTAACCGGTATAGCGGTAGGCCAGGGTCGGCGTGACATACCAGGCCGCGCCGCTGATCGGGAACGACACGTAGGGTTTGACATCCAGCCGCGAGCCGCCGCTGACACCGATGCCGTCGGTCTGACGGCTGCCGTTGCGGGTGTACTGCAGGTCCGGTCCCGCATCAGCGCCGTACTTGAAGTTGATGTCGTCGTGGGTGAAACGCACGGCTTCGGCGTAGATGCCGGTTTCCAGCCACGGCAGGACCGGCTTGTCCCAGTTGAAATACAGGCGCGGCTGGCGGTTGTAGGCCAGCGCACCCTCGTTGAGGGTGTAGTCGGTCAGCTGCCAGCGGTCGGCCATGATGCCGGCCGTCCAGTTCCTGCCAGTGCCGTACAGGCCGATGGTGCTCTGCAGGTTCGACGCGGTGACCCCCACCAGGCGGTTGGCGAAGTCTTCCACATAGCGTTCGTCGCTGACCCAGGCCAGGTTGGCGCGGGCCTGCCAGTGGTCGTCGAGGTTGTGGTAGCCGCCGAACATCACCCGGCCGCGGTCGCGGTCGCGCAGTTTGTCGTTGGGCATGAACGCGGTCAGCAGTTCGCCGCGGCCGCCGTTGTAGAGGTAGCGGAATTCGTTGTCGAGCATCAGGCCGCGCCGGCTCATGTAGCGCGGGGTCAACGTGTCGTCGTAGTTCGGCGCCAGGTTGAAGTAGATCGGCTGTGCGTAATCGAAACCGTTGCGGCCGGACATGCCCAGCTGCGGGAACAGCAGGCCGGTCTTGCGGCGGTCGTCGATCGGGAACTTGAAGTACGGCGCCCACAGCACCGGCACCTTGCCGATGCGAAGCACGGCGTTGCGGGCGGTACCGAAGCCTTCGTCGTTGTCCACTTCGATCTGCGGCGCCGACAGCTTCCACACCGGCTGCGACGGGTCGCAGGTGGTGTAGGTGGAGCGGTGCATCTGGCCGACCGCGCCCTGCAGGTCGACCGATTCGGCATCGCCGTTGCCGCGGCGCGACACCAGCTGGTACTTGATGTCGGTGATCTTGTGGGTGTCGCTTTCCTGGTTGCCCTCGGCGCGCTTGGCGACCATGCGGATCGAGGAGTCCTGGTAGCGGACATTGCCGTCGGCGATGTAGTTGCCGGTCTCGGTATCGAAGCTGAGCTTGTCGGTGCCGACGAACTGGT
This sequence comes from Stenotrophomonas sp. LC732, assembly GCF_052446685.1. Taxonomy (NCBI): domain Bacteria; kingdom Pseudomonadati; phylum Pseudomonadota; class Gammaproteobacteria; order Lysobacterales; family Lysobacteraceae; genus Stenotrophomonas; species Stenotrophomonas sp. LC732. The sequence continues at coordinate 512,846 of NZ_CP199214.1, forward strand.
CGCCACGGCGCAGGGCCACGTTGCCTTCGTACTGCGGCACGGTGGTGGTGCCCAGCAGCTGGTCACCCTCGATGTCGGTCGGCTGCTGCTCGCGCGCGGCGCTGGCGGCGGCCTTGTCCTGCCCCGGGACCGGGACCGGGACAGGGGCATCGGTGAACGCGGGAATCACGTCGGTAGCCGGGCACAGGCCCCAGTTGAGCGGCTTTTCATCGGCCATTGCCGGCAGGCAGATGGCGATGCTCAGAGGCAGGGGAAGCAGGCGGAGGGCTCGGCGCACGCGGTTCGGATTCGGGCGAAAACGGACGGTAGCTTGCCCCATCCCTTGCATAGGGGCAATGAAGGGCGTCGGATCCTGCCGGTTCGGGTTCATCCGGAGACGCTGCCCGGTGGGGGGGGTAGCAGGGCCCGGACATGGGCCACGCTGCACTCGGCAAGGGCCAGCAGGTCATAGCCGCCTTCCAGCATCGAGACCACCCGGCCGGCCGCATGGCGGCGCGCCAGCGCATGCAGTTCGCGGGTGATCCAGGCGAAATCGTCGGTTTCCAGCATCAGGTCGGCCTGCGGATCGCGCAGGTGGGCATCGAAGCCGGCCGAAATCAGCAGCAGCTGCGGCCGGAAGTCGTCGATGGCCGGCAGCATCTCGTCGGCCCACACATTGCGGAAGCGGAAACCGCCGCTGCCGGGGGGCAGCAGGATGTTCATCAGGTTGCCGGCACCGCGGTCGCGGCGCAGGCCGGAGTTGGGGAACAGCCCGGCCTGGTGGGTGCTGTAGTACGAGACCCGGGCGTCGTGCTGGAAGATGTCCTGGGTGCCGTTGCCATGGTGGACATCGAAATCGACCACCGCGATCCGCTCCAGGCCATGACGGTCACGGGCGTAGGCGGCGGCGATGGCGATGTTGTTGAGCAGGCAGAAGCCCATCGCAGTGCTGCTGGTGGCGTGGTGGCCCGGTGGCCGCACCGCGCAGAACGCCAGCGGGTCCTCGCCCAGCATCACCGCATCTACCGCCGCCACGCCGGCGCCGGCGGCATGCACGGCGGCACTGGCCGAGCCGGGCGAGGTCCAGGTGTCCATGTCCAGCTGTCGCAGCGGCGCGGTCTGCGGCTGCAGCACGAAGTCGAGCAGGGCGCTGTCGTGGACCCGGGTCAGTTCGCCGAACTTGGCCGGCGGCGCCTCGCGCCAGTCCAGCTGGCCGGGGAAGGCGGCGTGCAGGGCATCGAGCACATGCTGCAGGCGTTGCGGGCACTCCGGATGGCCAGGGCCGGGGTCATGCAGCAGGCAGGACGGATGGGTGAAGACCAGCATCGTGCCGACTCAGCGCTGGCGCTGCTGTGGCTGCCACAGCGCTTCGCCATGGCCATCGGCACGGGCCAGCACCCGGGCCAGCACGAACAACAGGTCCGACAGCCGGTTGAGGTACTGCAGCGCCTCGCTGCGCACGGCGTCGTGGCGGGCCAGGGTGACCGTCTCGCGCTCGGCCCGGCGGACGATGGTGCGCGCCAGGTGGCAGCGTGCGGCGGCCTCGCCACCGGCTGGCAGGATGAATTCCTTCAACATCGGCAGGCTGGCGTTGTAGTGATCCAGCTGCTGTTCCAGTGCCGACACATCGGCGGCGTGGATCGCGGCGTGGCCGGGGATGCACAGTTCGGCGCCCAGGTCGAACAGCTGGTGCTGCAGATGCACCACCAGCGCGCGCACGTCGTCGGGCAGCGCCGTGGCCAGCAGCAGGCCGAGTGCGGCATTGGCTTCGTCGACAGTGCCGTAGGACGCCACGCGGGCATCATCCTTGGCCACGCGCTGGCCGTCGCCAAGGCCGGTACTGCCGTCGTCGCCGGTGCGGGTATAGATGCGCGAGAGGCGATGACCCATGGCGCGGCTCAGTGCCGGATGTCGCGGCGGGCCTGCTGGAGCTTCAGCACCTGCTCCACGGCCAGCTGCAGGGCGGCGGCCAGCGCCACGTAGATGGCGGTGGTGCGCAGGTACGGCCCGAACCACTGTGCGTAGTTCTGTGCCCAGCCGGCCAGCGTCGGTTCGGCCACGTTGCGGCTGGTCCAGTAGAAGCCGCCCTGCGCGAGCAGGTGACAGACCGCCACCGAGGCCACCAGCAGCAGCGCGCCCTTGGCCAGTACCGGCCAGCGTGCCCCCTGGTAGTTGCGGCCCAGCAGCATGCCGCCGGCCCACAGCGAGAAATACGCCGGCAGCAGCAGCCAGTAGCCCGGCGACACGCAGTAGTGCTGCCAGAAATCCAGGCCGCTGCTGCGGATCACGATCCAGTCCACCAGCACCGCGAACACCATCAGCAGCGGGAACGCCCAGCGGGTCCAGCCAGCCAGGTAGAAGCCGCCGATGAAGAACACCGCCCAGGAGGCATCCGGGATCGCCGCGAAGTGGTTGACCCGGGTCGCCGCCAGCAACAGCACGAGTACGGACAGGACGAAGGCACGGTTGGCGGTGGCGGACATGGCAGCGGGCCCGGAGCGGATTCAGGTTTCATTCTAGCCCGCCGCGCCGGTTGGCGCAGGTCGGGGGCTGTTGGGTGTCCGGGCGGGGCGAGCGCGTATCATGAACACCATGAGTGAACGACATGACGTGCTGATCGTCGGTGGCGGCCTGGTCGGTGCCAGCCTGGCCATTGCCCTGGACCGGTTGGGCCGCGACGTGGGCCTGCTCGAAGCCAGCCCGGCCGGCGAGCTGCCGGCGGTGTTCGACCAGCGCAACCTCAGTTTCGCCGCGGCGACCGTCAACGCGCTGACCGCGTTGGGGGTCATGCAGAAGCTGGCGATGGCGCCGGGCCCGATCCGCCGCATCCATGTCAGCCGCGTCGGCGATTTCGGCCGCGTGCAGCTGGAGGCTTCCGACTACGACCGGCCGTGGTTCGGCCAGGTGGTTGTCGCGCGTGACTTCGGCCAGGCGCTGGAAGCGCGCCTGCAGGAGCTGCCGCAGCTGCGGCGCTACCGGCCGATGCGGTTCCTGGGCCTGGGCGAGGTGGTCGACGGCTACCGCCAGGTGCGGGTGGCCGACGAGACCGGCGAGCGCGTACTGCTGGCACGGCTGGTGGTCGGTGCCGATGGCACGACCAGCGGTGTGCGTGGCGCGCTGGGCATCGAGGTCGACCGGCATGATTTCCAGCAGACCCTGTTCGTGGCCCGCGTGCGCAGCCAGCGCGCGCCGGATGGCACGGCCTGGGAGCGCTTCACCGATACCGGCCCGACCGCCCTGCTGCCGCGCGGCGACCGCCACTTCGGCACCGTGCATGGCGTGGCGCGGGACCAGGCCGATGCGGTGATGGCGCTGGACGATGCGGCCTGGCTGCAGCGCCTGCAGGATGCGATCGGCTGGCGTGCCGGTCGGCTGCTTGAATCCGGCCCGCGCAGCGCTTACCCGCTCATCCAGGTGCTGGCGCGCGCATTGGCCGGTGAACGCACGGTGCTGCTGGGCAATGCCGCGCAGACCATCCATCCGCTGGGTGCGCAGGGCTTCAACCTGGGCCTGCGCGATGCGCTGACCCTGGCCGAACTGCTGGAGGATGCGCACGAGGATGCCGGCAGCGATGTGCTGCTGCAGGCCTATGTTGCGCGCCGCCAGGAAGACCGACGGCAGACGGTGGCGTTCTCGGGTGGCCTGGCACGGCTGACCAGCAATCCGGCACCGCTGATGCGGCCGCTGCGCAGCCTCGGCCTGGTGGCCGCGCAACGCGCCTCGGTGCAGTCGATGCTGGTCGGTGGCGCGATGGGCTTCCGCGGCGAAGTGCCGCGCCTGTGCCGCGGAGAAGCCGCATGAGCCGGCGCATGCGCCTTGATGTGGCCATCGTCGGTGGTGGCGTGGTCGGTGCCGCGTGCGCGCTGGCGTTGGCCGATGCCGGCCTGTCGGTTGCGCTGGTGGAAGGTCGTGAGCCCGCGCCGTGGCAGGCCGCACAGCCTGACCTGCGCGTGTTCGCCTTCGCTGCTGACAACGTTCAGCTGCTGAACCGCCTCGGTGTGTGGCCGGCGATCGCGCAGGCCCGTGCCTGGCCCTACCGGCGCATGCAGGTGTGGGACGCGGCCGGTGGCGAAGATCTGCTGTTCGATGCCGATCGCTTCGGCCGTCGTGAACTGGGCTACATCGTCGAGAACGGCCTGCTGCAGGATCGCCTGTGGGCGGCGTTGCCGGCGGCGGGCGTGCAGCTGCACTGCCCGGCGCGGGTGGAAGCGCTGGAGCAGGACGACGACGGCGTGCGCCTGCGCCTGGATGACGGTCGTCGCCTGGAAGCGGCGTTGGCGGTGGCCGCCGACGGCGCCGAATCGACCCTGCGCCAACTGGCCGGGATCGAGGTTGAAAAGCATGACTACCACCAGCGTGGCGTGGTGGCCTACGTGGACAGCGATCTTCCCAACCAGGCCACCGCCTGGCAGCGTTTCCTGCCGGGCGGGCCGCTGGCGCTGCTGCCGGTGGCCGAGCGCCGCAGCTCGATCGTCTGGACCCTGCCCGAGGACGAGGCGGCACGTGTGCTGGCCTTGGACGAGGACGCCTTCAACCGGGAACTGACCCGCGCCTTCGCGGCACGGCTGGGTGAGCTGCGACTGGCGTCACCGCGTGCGGCCTTCCCGCTGCGTCGCCAACTGGCCCGTCACTACGTGGCCGGCCGCGTGCTGGCATTGGGTGATGCCGCGCATGTGGTGCATCCGCTGGCCGGGCAGGGCGTGAACCTGGGCCTGCGCGATGTCGCCGCCCTGCAGCAGTGGCTGGCGCCGTCGGCCGAGCGCCGTGGCCAGCCGCGGCTGTCGCCGCAGCGCCTGCAGCGCTGGGCACGCGAACGGCGCAGCGACAACCAGATCGCCGCCTACAGCTTCGATGCGATCAACCGCCTGTTCTCCAACGACGAGATGCACCTGACCCTGGCCCGTGGCCGCGCGCTGGGCTGTGTCGGCAAATGGCCGCCGCTGGTACAGGCGTTCTGGAAGCGCGCCGCCGGCGTCTGAAGCAAAAAGGGGACGGAGGGGATTAAGTCGTTTGTGCACATACGACTTAATCCCCTCCGTCCCCTTTTTCAATCCACCAGCCAGCCGGCCAGGTCGGTGCGGTCCAGCTTGCCGCGGTGCCTGCGGTCCAGCGAATTGAATTCGTCGGCCAGCGCCGGATTGGCCTGTGCTTCCTCGCGGCTGATGAAACCGTCGCCGTTCACATCTAGCGCGGCGAAATGGACGCGGTACTGGCCGACCACGCTGCTCGGTTCCAGCGAACGCACGGTCACCTGCGCCTCGCCGGCCGGCTGCGGAATCTCCACGCTGCCGCTGACCCGGCCGGCATCCAGCGGCTGCTGGCGGATCGCGCCGCCGGTGGGGCCCAGCGGCTGGCTCTGCGCCGGCGTGGACGGGCCGTGCTGGGCGATGGCCGGTACCGACGCCAGCAGGATGGTCAACAGCAGGGCAGCACGCGGAAGGTTCATGACAGGCTCCTTGCCAGAGGGTACCGGGAGCGTACTCCCGGCAACCTGTGCCGCCGATGACGGATCAGCGCAGCGGCGAAGCCAGCACGGTGATCTCTTCACGGTCGTGATAGAGCTGCTTGGCGCGGACCACCAGCGGCTTGCCGGCCTGGTCCTGGAACAGGTCCAGGCACAGCCGGGTTTCGTCCCAGCGCTTCTTCATCGGCAGTTTCAGATTGAAGATCGCATGCCGGCACCAGCCCTCGCGGAACCAGGTGGCCATGCGTTCGGCCACGCGGCGCGGCTGCTCGACCATGTCGCAGACCATCCAGTCCAGCGGCTGTTCCGGGTGCCAGTGGAAGCCATCGGCGCGCAGGTGCTCGACCAGTCCGGTGTCCAGCACGTGCTGGCGCAGCGGGCCGTTGTCGATGCTCAGCACGTGCATGTGCTGGCGGGTCAGCACCCAGGTCCAGCCGCCGGGTGCGGCGCCGAGGTCGGCCGCACGCATGCCGGGCTTGGCCAGCGCCTCGCGTTCTTCCGGCGTCAGCAGGGTCAGCAGCGCCTCGTCCAGCTTCAGCGCCGAACGCGAAGGCGCCTCGGGCAGCAGCTTCAGGCGCGGGATGCCCAGCGCCCACGGTGCGCTGTCGGCCGGGTCGGCCACGCAGACGAAGGCATGGGTGCCATCGACGAACACCACATGCAGGCGCGGCAGGCGGTTGTTCGGCTTATCAGTGAGCTTGCCGGCCTTGCGCAGCGCCGGGCGCAGTGCATTGCCGAAGGCACGGGCCAGACCGGACAGTGGCTTGCCGGCGTCCGAATCGGGGTGTTCCACCCACAGGTCGCCGAAGCGCGGCGCATCGGCCAGCACTTCCAGCATCGGGGTGATCCGGTCCGCCGGGTCCAGCTGCGGCAGTTCGGCCAGCACCACCAGCTTCTGCCGCGCGAAGATCAGCTCGCGCCAGCGCAGGCGCGGCGCCAGCGCGGCGGCTTCGTCGCACATGAAAAGCACGTAGCCGTCATTGCGCTGGGTGCGCGCATAGCCGGCGAAACCGGCTTCACCGGCGCGGAACTGCAGCTCGCCGGCCAGCTCGGGCTCGAAGCCCTGCCGGCACAGGCACAGCAGGCCGATGCCGGTTTCAGTAACGGGCGCCATCGCTTTCCCCATAGGCACGCAGCACGCTGCGCGCGGCGTCGCGGTTCAGCCCTTGCACCACTTCGATGCCGCGCTTGTTGAGTTCACCCACCCAGTCGGCCGGCAGCGGGCCTTCATCGAACGGGGTCAGTTCCTCGACGTCGGCCGAGTTGGCACCGATCAGCAGGCGATCGATGCCGGCCCACACGGTGGCGCCGTAGCACTGGCAGCACGGCTGCGAGCTGGTGGCCAGGGTGACCGGCGACAGCACCGCGTTCAGGCGCGGGGTCTGCAGGCGCTGCTGGGCCAGCATGTAGGCCATGTTCTCGGCGTGCGCCAGCGAGGTCGCGTGCGGCATCACCCGGTTCACGCCGGCGGCGATGACCTTGTCATCCGGGCCGAACACCACCGCACCGAACGGGCCGCCACTGGCGTGCTCGACGTTCAGCCGCGACAGCTCGATCGCCAGCGCGACCTTGGCCTCATCGCCCGGATATCGACGATCCAGGTCGATCTGGTCGTGGATCCAGGCGGGAAGGGTCAGGTGGACTTGCGCGTACAGCATCGCGGGGGTGCCTCGTGTGGGATGGGAAAAGTGCGGTTGCTTGGGAAACCGGCGCGCAGTGTAGCCGCACCGGCCTGTACCGGGTGTGGGCGTGGCTCAGCCCGGCGAGCCGGTGCGGATCACCACGTACTGCTTGCGGAATTCCAGCCCGGCCTGCGGCCAACTGGCAGCATAGGCGCGCAGCAGGGGCAGGGCGGCGGCGAAGTCGTGGCCGTTGACCCGGCAATCGGCCTCGCACAGGCCGTCGGCATCGCGCGAGGCGAACAGGCGGATGGCGAGGAAATGGCGGGCTTTCAGCAGCTCGTCGAAGGCCTCCATGCTGCGGGTGAACAGGCAGCAGGGGCAGGAGCCATGATCGTCTTCGCTGCAGGTGGAGGCATCCACGTCCTGTGCACGGTAGTGCGCCAACGGCCCCAGCACCACGGTGCGCTGATGTTCCTCACCCTCGTCGCCGACCGGATAGGTCAGGCCCATCATCGGCAGGCCCTGTGCGTCTTGGGCGCCGATCGCGGTCTGCAGGGTCACCAGGTCCACCCGGGCCCAGGCCTGGAAGCCGGACAACAGCGATGCCTGCTCATCGGCACCATTTGCGTGCTGGTACTCGAACAGGCCATCGGCGAACAACTGCGGATGCTGGCTTTCAATGACGGTGGAGGTCTGCCAGCCGCCGTTGTCGCGCGCTTGCGCGGCCATTGCATGCGGGGTCAGGCGCAGGCCGCTGTCGAGCAGCAGCGCGTTGCCGTCGATGCGGCTGGCGGTGCCGGTGTCCTGCAGGGCCTGCTGCAGCAGCGGGAGGAGGGCGGTGGCGCTCGTGGTCATGTCAGGCCTGTGGATGGATGGGGCGGAACATCCAGGCAGGGCCTGGGGCTAGCGGTCGAGTGCGTCGAGCTCGGCGCGATATCGCTGCGCGTCAGGCTGCTGCTGCGGGTCGTTGCCGTGGTCGCGCAGCCAGCTTTCCAGTTCGCGGCGATAGTCGGCGCGGAAACCGGCATTGCCCGGGCTGAAGTGCAGCTTGCGCGCCGCCACTTCCACCCGCTCGCGCGCGCTGGCCCGGGCCTGGGCGATGCCGTGCGGTGACTCGTTGGTGAGGATGACGATGTTGCGCGGGAAGCCCGGCGTGTACTTCACCACGAACGGCTGGTCGCGCGCCGGGATGCGGATGGCGTTTTCCAGCGGCCACAGCGAAGCCGTGTTGGTGTGGAACACCACGTCCACGTCGCGCCCCTCGGCCGTGCGCAGCACCGCTTCGTAGCGCCAGATGTACTGTTCGTTGAGCGTGGAGCTGGTTCGCTCGGCCTTGACGATCACCGCTTCACCACGCTCGCCCACCACGTTGAGAAAGGTGGCGTTGAGGAAGTGGCCGAGGAACATGTTGAGCATCGCCAGCGGGAACACCACGATGGCGTAGCCCGGAAAGCGCCGCCACCACGAGACCAGCCCGGCCAGCACCATTGCTGCAAAGAACGTCAGCAGCGGATGCTGCGAGATGAACCAGAGCAGGACGGAAAGGGCGGTGATCATCGTCGCGGTCGTGCGGGCGCCATCCAGGCGCCCGCGCAGGCCCTCAGGCCGACCAGGTATCGCGCAGGGTCACGCTGCGGTTGAATACCGGCGTGGCTGCGGTATGGTCGCGGCGGTCGGCCACGAAGTAGCCGGTACGCTCGAACTGGAACGACTGCTCCGGCGTGGCGCTGGCCGCGGCCGGCTCGACATAGCCGGTGACAGTGCGGCGCGATTCCGGGTTGAGGTAATCGCGGTAGGTCTTGCCTTCCGATTCGTCGTCCGGGTTCGGCACCGAGAACAGGCGGTCGTACAGGCGGATCTCGGCCGGTACGCCGTGCACGGCGCTGACCCAGTGGATGGTGCCCTTGACCTTGCGGTTGGCGCCTTCCATGCCCGGACGCGATTCCGGATCCAGCCAGCCACGCAGCTCGGTGATGGTGCCGTCGGCATCCTTGATCACTTCGTCGCAGCGGATGATGCCGGCGCCGCGCAGGCGCACTTCGCCCCCCGGGACCAGGCGCTTCCAGCCCTTCGGCGGCACTTCGGCGAAGTCCTCGCGGTCGATCCACACTTCGCGTGCGAACGGTACTTCGCGGCTGCCGAAGCTTTCGTCCTTCGGGTGGTTGCTGAAGGTCAGCTGCTCTTCGTGGCCTTCCGGCAAGTTGGTCAGCACCAGCTTGACCGGATCGACCACTGCCATGCGGCGCGGTGCGGCACTGTCCAGGTCCTCGCGCAGCGCGCCTTCCAGCACGCTGAAGTCGATCAGCGAATTCTGCTTGCTGATGCCCACGCGCTCGGCGAACAGGCGCATCGCGGCCGGGGTGTAACCACGGCGACGCAGGCCCTGCAGGGTCGGCATGCGCGGGTCTTCCCAGCCGTCCACCAGCTGTTCGGTGACCAGCGCCATCAGCTTGCGCTTGCTCATCACCGTGTAGTTGATGTTCAGGCGCGAGAACTCGATCTGGCGCGGCTTGGCCGCTTCGCGCGGCAGGCCGGCATCGACCAGCGGCTGGGTCAGCGCGTCGTCATGGGCGAAGTCGACGTTGTCCACGCACCAGTCGTACAGCGGGCGGTGGTCTTCGAATTCCAGCGTGCACAACGAGTGGGTGATGCCTTCGATCGAATCACCCAGCGCGTGGGCGAAGTCGTACATCGGGTAGATCGGCCACGCATTGCCGGTGTTCTGGTGCTCGACGTGCTTGATGCGGTACAGCGCCGGATCGCGCAGGTTGATGTTGCCGCTGGCCATGTCGATCTTCGCGCGCAGGGTGCGCGCACCATCCGGGAATTCACCGGCGCGCATGCGGCGGAACAGGTCGAGGTTTTCCTCGACGCTGCGGTCGCGCCATGGCGACGGGCGGCCCGGCTCGGTCAGGGTGCCGCGGTAGGCGCGCACTTCCTCGGCCGACAGGTCGCAGACGTAGGCCTTGCCCTGTTCGATCAGCTTCTCGGCGGCCAGGTAATAGGCCTGGAAATAGTCCGAGGCGTGGCGCAGCTCGTTCCACTCGAAGCCCAGCCAGCGCACGTCGTCCTGGATCGCGGCCACGTATTCCGGATCTTCCTTGGCGGGGTTGGTGTCATCGAAGCGCAGGTTGCAGACGCCGCTGAATTCACCGGCGATGCCGAAGTTCAGGCAGATCGACTTGGCGTGACCGATGTGCAGGTAGCCGTTCGGCTCCGGCGGGAAGCGGGTCTTGATCGCCTGGTGCTTTCCGCTGGCCAGGTCCTCGCGCACGATCTGGCGGATGAAATCGCGCTTTTCGTGGCTGTCGGCGGGGGTGTCGGGGCTGGCGGGGGTGTGCTCGGACATGAGTCAGCGAAAAGAAAGGCAGAAAGACCAACAGTCTAGCGCGTACGGGGCAGGGCTGCCCGGTGGGGTGTGGGGATGCCGGCCCCGCCCTCTGGTAGTGCCGGCCGCTGGCCGGCAACTCTCGGATCCCGCTCCCGGCACCATTCAGCCCCCGGGCGTATGCTGGAGCCCTGCCCCGAGGAGCCGCCGCATGCACATCGTGTACAAGGCCGACAACCTGTTCGACGCCCATCTGGTCAAGCACGCGCTGGAAAACGCCGGCATCCCCGCCTTCGTGTTCGGCGAGCAACTGCTGGGTGGCATGGGCGAGCTGCCGTTGTTCGGTGTGTTGCGGGTCGGCATCCCCGACGCGGCGCGGCCGCAGGCGGAGGCCATCATCGCGGCGCTGGACTTGGGCCAGGCCGCCGCCGACCCCATTTCCGATGCAGACGATATGGCCGGACTGCCGGCGTAGGAGCGCATCATGTTGGGAATTGGCCAAGGCATCCTCGGCATCGGGGCCTTCAAGCAGCGCCTGCCGCGCCCGGAAGAGGCATTGCCGGGGCGCGAGCAGCCATTGCCGCTGCACAGCAACCAGCACTTCGTGAACAGCCATCCGCTGAAGGACCGCTTCGCCGGCCTGCAGCAGATCCGCTTCGCGCTGGGCTGTTTCTGGGGCGCCGAGCGGAAGTTCTGGACCGAGCCGGGCGTGTACAGCACCTCGGTCGGCTATGCCGGTGGCATCACCCCGAACCCGACCTATGAAGAAGTGTGCTCGGGCCTGACCGGGCACACCGAAGTGGTGCAGGTGGTGTTCGACCCGGCGGTGGTGAGCCTGGAACGGCTGCTGCAGCTGTTCTGGGAAAGCCACGACCCGACCCAGGGCATGCGCCAGGGCAACGACACCGGCACCCAGTACCGTTCGGCGATCCACGCCACCGACGAGGCACAGTACGCTGCCGCGCTGGCCAGCCGCGAGGCCTACCAGGCCCAGCTGGATGCGGCCGGCTACGGCCCGATCACCACCGAGATCGTGTACCCGGCACCGGCGTACTACTACGCCGAGGACTATCACCAGCAGTACCTGGCGAAGAATCCGAACGGCTACTGCGGCATCGGCGGCACCGGCGTGAGCTGCCCGATCGGGTTGGATGTGGAGGCGCCGCGCTGACGCGCGGTGGTCCGCCTGCGGCGGGCAGAAGCCAAAGCCAAAGCCAAAGCCAAAGCGGCTCTGGGTTGCTGACGGTTTGGCGGGACGGGGGCGGCTGGCAGGACACGCCGTAAACCCATCCCTGGGGGCTCGATGGCGCCATCCATGGCGCCAACGGTCCTGCCAGCCGCCCCCGTCCCACCTTCGACAGTTTCCGGGTGACGGTGGGCAAGAGCATTGGTTGGTGACGAACTGATGGAAAAGAAAAAGGACGCGGCGTTCGCCGCGTCCTTTTTATTTGGTTCTGCATTGCCCTTGTAGAGCCGAGCCATGCTCGGCTCCGAGCAAGCGAAGCGCGCGACCCGCTGTTGCTCTTCTTTCTTTCTTCCGTGGCGGGTGGCCACCGGAAACTGTCAGAGGGCGGGCGGGTTGGGTTCGCGGGAGTGTCTGATCTGGCCCCCCGTCAGCGGACGCCAAGAAGCGATACTTTGATCGCACTTGGAGGTCCCTTATGTCCCGTATCACCCGTCGTAGCTATACCGATGAGTTCAAGCACCAAGCCGTGGAGCTGGCCGAGTCGCTCGGGCCGGCCGCAGCGGCCCGTCAGTTGGAGATGTCGGTCAAGACGCTGGCAAATTGGCTTGACGCGGTCCGTGCTGGCCGGTCGTTGACCTCTGAGGCTCGCAGGCCAGCCACCGACCTGGAAAGCGAGATCAGCCGCCTTCGGGCCGAGAACGCCAATCTGAAGATGGAGCGGGAAATCCTAAAAAAAGCGGCGGCGTTCTTTGCCAGAGAGTCCAAGTGAGGTACGCCTTCGTCGCCAGTCAAAGGACTCAGTACCCGACCAGGTTGTTGTGTCGGGTTCTTGGGGTTTCTGTCTCTGGATTCCATGACTACCTGCACCGGCAGTGTGCCCAAACGTGCGATGTCGATTTGGCCCTCCGTACCGAGCTTCGGGCCATTCATGTGACCAGCAGGCGCAGTTATGGGCGACGTCGGCTGGTCAGGGCCTTACGAGCCAGGAATCATCCAGTCGGCCACAAGCGCGTGGCACGGTTAATGGCCGAGGAGCGAATCCAGGGCAAGGCCAAAGGCCGATTCCGACCCAAGTCCTCTGGCGGCTCATCTCAGCTCGCCCCCAACCTGCTGGATCGGCAATTTGCCCCCGGAACCGGACCGACGGCGTGGGTCGGGGATATCACGTATGTCCCTACCCGCCAGGGATGGCTGCATCTGGCCGTGGTCATCAGCGTCCAGACCCGGCAGGTGCTGGGCTACAGCGTTTCCACGCGTCTGACTGAAGAGCTGGTGGTGAAAGCATTTGCCAATGCTTGGGCTCTGCATCCACAACGACCCGGCCTGATCTTCCATTCAGATCGTGGTGGGCAGTACTGGGGAAACGAGTTTCGCCAGCTGCTGCAGTCCCATGGCGTGGTCCAAAGCATGAGCCGGCCTGGCAATTGCTGGGACAACGCGGTGGCCGAGAGCTTCTTTGCGACGCTCAAGACAGAAGAGGCTGCCGAGCCTTACGCCAGTAGAGAACAAGCCAGCCAGTCCATCGCTGCTTACATCCACGGCTTCTACAATCCAGCCCGGCTACACTCGGCGCTGGGCTACCACTCGCCTAACAACTACGCCCGGCAGCTCCGGACTGCCGCCTGAAACGGCTTCATGGCGTCCGTTTTCAGGGGGCCAGATCAGTCCGCCGCATGGATGCGGCGGCCAAGCCTCCAGGGATGGATTCACGGCGTCTCCCGCGAACCCAACCCGCCCGACCCAGCGCGGCTTTTTGCTCTTTGCGACCAACCGACCTGCCACGAGGGGCTCAGCCGTTGGCCGGAATCCTCACAGTGCCGCGCGGATCCGCTCGCGCAGTGCTTCCAGATCCTTGGCAAACGCATCGATACCGGTCGCCAGCTTCTCGGTCGCCATCGGATCGGCCGCCAAATCCGCCGCGAACTTCGCCGCATCGATCGGGGGCACCGCCGCGCCATCAGCGGCACCGGCCACCAGCTTGCGCGGCAGCGCGCCGTGGTCGGCGTCCAGCTTCTCCAGCAGGTCCGGCGAAATGGTCAGGCGGTCGCAGCCGGCCAGCGCTTCGATCTGTGCGGTCGAACGGAACGAGGCGCCCATCACCACCGTCTTCGAACCGCGGCGCTTGAATTCGGCATAGACGCCGCGCACGAACTTCACGCCCGGGTCTTCGTCGATGCTGGCCGGGGTCTGGCCGTTGGCCACGTACCAGTCCAGGATGCGGCCGACGAACGGGGAGATCAGGAACGCGCCGGCCTCGCTGCAGGCCAGCGCCTGGGTCGGGTTGAAGATCAGGGTCAGGTTGCAGTCGATGCCTTCGGCCTGCAGGATGCGCGCGGCTTCCACGCCTTCCCAGGTCGCGGCGATCTTGATCAGGATCTTCTCGCGCGGCACGCCGGCATCGGCGTACATCTGGATGAACTGGCGGGCCTTGGCCACGGTGGCGGCGGTGTCGTGGGCCTGGTCGGCGTCCACTTCGGTGGACACGCGGCCCGGCACCAGCGTGCTCAGCAGCGCGCCGACGCCGATGGTCAGGCGGTCGGCCACGGCGTGCACCACGGCTTCGCGGTCGCCGGCCTGCTGGCGGCCCCAGGCCAGTTCGCGTTCGATCAGTTCGGCGTAGACCGGCAGGTCCAGCGCCTTCTTCACCAGGGTCGGGTTGGTGGTGCAGTCCACCGGCTGCAGGCGCTTGATCGCCTCGTAGTCACCGGTATCGGCAACGACCACGGACAGTTCGCGCAGCTGGGACAGTTTGGACGGGGTACTCATTACGGCTCCTGGTGCAAGGGGATCGAATCGCGCGCGGTGCGCAGCGGTAATCAGGGGCGGTCGTTGTGGACCGCGGTCACGCGCAGGCGCAGCTTGCGGCCGCCGGGCGCGTTCCAGTCGATGCTCTGGCCGATGGCCAGGCCGAGCAGGGCACTGCCGACCGGGGCCAGCACGGAGACCTTGCCTTCATCGACATTGGCTTCGCGGGGGAAGACCAGGGTCAGGACGTGCTTTTCGCCCGACACTTCATCTTCGCACTCCACGCGCGAATGCATCATGACGATGCCTTCGGGAATCTGGTCCGGTGCCAGCACGGTGGCCCGGTTGAGTTCTTCAGCAAGCGCGAGCGCGGCAGGCGTCTGGCTCAGCGCAGGGGATTCGAGCATGGCGTCCAGGCGGTCCATGTCGAAGGTAGAAACGGTGATCGACGGCGGCAGGCCGCTGGCGGTGTTCATGGTGAAGCTCCTTGGTTGAAAGCCATGCAAAAGGCGGCACCTGCTGGCGCCGCCTGTCTGTATTGTGGGGACAAATGCGGCCGGAATCGACTCCTGCCGATTCCGGGCCGGTGCTGCGGGGGCTCAGCCGTTCAGCGCGGGGCCGGGCAGGGCCGGTGCATCGCTGCCGGCATCGAGCGCCTCCAGCGTGAACAGTGCCTGCGGCAGGCGCTTGAACTGGTCGGCCAGCTCCATCAGGAAGTCGTTCATGGCCGAGCTGCGGCGCCAGATCATGGCGATGCGGCGGCTGGGACGGCCTTCGCCGGTGAAATCGAGCAGGCGGATGTTGTTCGAGCGCGGCACCGGCGGCTGCACCGACAGGCTCGGCAGCAGGGTGATGCCGACGTCGGCGGCGACCATCTGCCGCAGGGTTTCCAGGCTGGTGGCGCGGAATTCGGACTTCTCGTTGGCGCCGAACAGTCGGCAGACTTCCAGCGCCTGGTCGCGCAGGCAATGCCCGTCTTCCAGCAGCAGCAGCTTCTGCGTGGCCAGTTCCTGCACGTCCAGGTGTTCGCGACGGGCCAGCGGGTGGCGCCCGGACACGGCCAGCAGGAACGGTTCCTCGAACAGGAATTCGGCATGCAGCTGGTCGTCGATCACCGGCAGGGCCAGCAGTGCGGCGTCGAGCTTGCCTTCGCGCAGGCGGTCCAGCAGCACGTCGCTCTTTTCCTCGACCAGCAGCAGTTCCAGCTCCGGGAAGCGCTCGCGGATGCGCGGGATCACATGCGGCAGCAGGTACGGGCCGAGGGTCGGGAAGATGCCCAGGCGCACCGTGCCGGCTTCCGGATCGCGGCTGCGTCGCGCCGCCTCCTTCAGCTGTTCCACTTCGGACACGATCACCCGCGCCCGTGCCGCCGCTTCCTGGCCGGCCGGGGTCAGCATCACCTTGCGCGGTGCGCGTTCCACCAGCGGCAGGCCCAGCTCTTCTTCCAGCTTGCGGATCTGCGTCGACAGCGTGGGCTGGCTGACGAAGCAGGAGGCGGCAGCCCGGCCGAAATGCTTGTGGTCGGCCAGGGCTACCAGGTACTTCAGATCACGTAGGTTCATCCTTACACCCCAGGGGTAACGGACCGGCTGACGGCGTGGTTACCCGACAGGCAGACAATGTTCCCGGTGATCTGGGAACGGTGGATCAGGCTGCTTCAGCAACGGCACCGCTGCTGTTGCTCACCGACGAGCGGATCAGGTGGTCGAACGCACTCAGTGCGGCGGTCGAGCCGGCGCCCATGGCAATGATGATCTGCTTGTAGGGCACCGTCGTGCAATCGCCAGCGGCGAACACGCCCGGCAGGTTGGTCTGGCCGCGGTCGTCGATGACGATCTCGCCGCGCGGCGACAGCGCCACCACATCCTTCAGCCACTCGGTGTTGGGCAGCAGGCCGATCTGCACGAAGATGCCTTCCAGCTCGACGCGGTGGGCATCGCCGCCGACGCGGTCCTTGTAGACCAGGCCGGTGACGCGGCTGCCGTCGCCCAGCACTTCAGTGGTCTGCGCGCTGGTCAGCACGGTCACGTTGCCCAGGCTGCGCAGCTTCTTCTGCAGCACTTCATCGGCGCGCAGGCTGGAATCGAACTCCAGCAGGGTTACATGCGACACGATGCCGGCCAGGTCGATGGCTGCTTCCACGCCGGAGTTGCCGCCGCCGATCACCGCCACGCGCTTGCCCTTGAACAGCGGGCCATCGCAGTGCGGGCAGTACGCCACGCCCTTGTTGCGGTACTGGTCTTCGCCCGGCACGTTCATCTGCCGCCAGCGCGCGCCGGTGGACAGGATCACCGAACGCGACTTCAATACCGCGCCGTTTTCCAGCTGCACCTGCACCAGGCCGTCTTCGCCGGCCGGCACCAGCGCACTGGCGCGCTGCAGGTTCATGATGTCCACCTCGTACTCGCGCACGTGCTGCTCCAGCGCCGTGGCCAGCTTGGGGCCCTCGGTCTCCTTCACCGAAATGAAGTTCTCGATCGCCATGGTGTCCAGCACCTGGCCACCGAAACGCTCGGCGGCGATACCGGTACGGATGCCCTTGCGTGCGGCGTAGATCGCCGCTGCAGCGCCGGCCGGGCCACCGCCCACCACCAGCACGTCGAAGGCGTCCTTGGCGGCGATCTTCTCGGCATCGCGCTTGCCGGCGTTGGTGTCCAGCTTGGCCACGATCTGCTCGAGGGTCATGCGGCCCTGGTCGAAGATTTCACCGTTGAGGTACACGGTCGGCACCGACATGATCTCGCGCTTCTCGACTTCGTCCTGGAACAGGGCGCCATCGATGGCCACGTGCTGGATGCGCGGGTTGAGCACCGCGGCCAGGTTCAGCGCCTGCACCACGTCCGGGCAGTTCTGGCAGGACAGCGAGAAGTAGGTCTCGAACCGGTAGTCGCCTTCCAGGTTCTGCACCTGCTCGATCAGCTCGGCAGTGGCCTTGGACGGGTGCCCGCCGACCTGCAGCAGCGCCAGCACCAGCGAGGTGAACTCGTGGCCCATCGGCAGGCCGGCGAAGGTCAGGTGGATGTCCTGGCCCGGGGTGCCCAGGTCGAAGGACGGCACGCGGCCCTGGCCATCGCGCAGCACCTGCAGCGAGATCTTGTCCGACAGGCTGTCCAGGGTCTGCAGCAGTTCCAGCATTTCCTGCGACTTGGCGCCGTCGTCGGCGTGCGCGGTGATCTGGATCGGGCGGGTCACGCGCTCCAGATAGGTCTTCAGCTGCGACTGCAGGTTGGCGTCCAACATCGGTCTTCTCCTGGCTTCAGGCAAACAGAGGGCGTGGCACCGCTGTACAAGGTAGCGGACCAGCTGGGGGTAGGGGTGAACCCAAGACAGCGACCGTGGAAGGGGCTGGCTGGCCAAGGCGGGCGAGCGTTGGCTGTCTTGGGTTCACCCCCACGCCGGCGGGGGGACCGGCACGGGGATGAAGGGCGCGCCGCGGCGTGGGGCCACGGCAGGCCGGTACTGCCTTAGATCTTGCCGACCAGGTCCAGCGACGGGGTCAGGGTCTTCTCGCCTTCCTTCCACTTGGCCGGGCAGACCTGGTTCGGGTTGGCGGCGGTGAACTGGGCAGCCTTCAGCTTGCGCAGGGTCTCGGACACGTCACGGGCGATCTCGTTGGAGTGGATCTCCAGGGTCT
Source organism: Stenotrophomonas sp. LC732 (assembly GCF_052446685.1). Lineage (NCBI taxonomy): Bacteria > Pseudomonadati > Pseudomonadota > Gammaproteobacteria > Lysobacterales > Lysobacteraceae > Stenotrophomonas > Stenotrophomonas sp. LC732. Next base: position 530,804 of record NZ_CP199214.1, read on the forward strand.
TGATCACGCCTTCCGGGTTGATGATGAAGGTGCCGCGCAGGGCCAGGCCTTCTTCCGGAATGTGCACGCCGAAAGCGTTGGTCAGCTGGTGGGTCGGGTCACCGACCAGCGGGAACTGGGCCTTGCCGACGGCCGGCGAGGTCTCGTGCCACACTTTGTGCGAGAAGTGGGTATCGGTGGTGACGATGTAGACCTCGGCGCCGGCCTTCTTGAACTCGGCGTAGTGGTCAGCTGCGTCCTCGATCTCGGTCGGGCAGTTGAAGGTGAAGGCGGCCGGCATGAAGATCAGGACGGACCACTGGCCCTTCAGGCTGGCGTCGGAAACCTTGATGAACTCGCCGTTGTGGTAAGCGTTGGCTTCGAACGGCTGGATCTGGGTGTTGATGAGGGACATCATTTTTCCTCTTGGTGAAGGGGAGTGGGTGAATCGACAGGAGCTAGGTTACCCATTCGCTGGCGATAAGAACAATGCATTGATTGCATCTATTTGATAGATGGAGTCTATCAAAATGCACTGAGCAGGCACTGAACCCGGCCGCTTTCATCCTGCAACTGACTGTGTGACAAGGAAAATCTCGCCGGACCGCTGCCTGGGGCCGATAGCCCCTCCTTATCCCGTCCGGCGGAACCTGAACGGATTCCGATTTTGTAGAGCCGAGCCCGCGCTCGGCTGCTCCAGAAGCAGCCGAGCGCGGGCTCGGCTCTACAATTGCGGAATGTCTTTCCAAACCGAACCCACCCTGCGCCAGATCGTGGCCGAGGCCAGTGTCCGCCTCGGCAGCGTCGAAGCCCGCCATGAGGCGGAGCTGCTGCTGCTGCATGTGCTGGAACGCCCACGCAGTTGGCTGTTCGCGCATGCCACCGATCCGCTGGCCGCCGCCGACCAGGCCGCCTTCGAGACGCTGTTGGCCCGCCGCGTGGCCGGCGAGCCGGTCGCCTACCTGACCGGCCGCCGCGGATTCTGGACGCTGGATCTGGAGGTCGATCCGGCCACGCTGATCCCGCGCCCGGAGACCGAACTGCTGGTCGAGCTGGCGCTGGAACGCCTGCCGCAGGACCGTGCGCTGCGCCTGGCTGACCTGGGCACCGGCAGCGGCGCGATCGCCTTGGCGCTGGCCAGCGAGCGGCCACAGGCACAGGTGCTGGCCACCGATGCCAGCCCGGGTGCGCTGGCCGTGGCCGCGCGCAATGCTGCGCGCCATGAACTGCGCAACGTCCGCTTCGCCGAGGGCGGGCACGATTGGTACGCGCCGTTGCAGGGCATGCGCTTCGACCTGATTGCGAGCAATCCGCCGTACATCGCCAGCGACGACCCGCACCTGCGACAGGGCGACCTGCGCTTCGAACCGGCCTCCGCGCTGGCGTCCGGTGTGGACGGCCTGGATGACATCCGCCGCATCATCGACGGCGGCCAGGCGCATCTGCTGCCCGGTGGCTGGTTGCTGATCGAGCACGGATGGGACCAGGGCGCGGCGATCCGCGCGCTGTTCGACGCCGCCGGTTTTGCCGAGGTGCAGACCGTGCAGGACCTGGAGCAGCGCGACCGCATCACCCTGGGCCGGCGACCGGCCTAGAATGGGGGTTCTCCTGCCCCGGCAGGGCATCACCCTGGAGCTGCAAGCATGCGTACGCTGTACCCCGCCATCACCCCCTACGACGTCGGCACCCTGAAGGTCGACGACCGCCACACGCTGTATTTCGAACAGTGCGGCAACCCGGACGGCAAGCCGGTGGTGATGCTGCACGGTGGCCCGGGCGGTGGTTGCAGCGACAAGATGCGCCAGTTCCATGACCCGTCCAAGTACCGCATCATCCTGTTCGACCAGCGTGGTGCGGGTCGATCCACCCCGCACGCGGACCTGGTGGACAACACCACCTGGGACCTGGTCGCCGATATCGAGAAGCTGCGCGAGCACCTGAAGGTCGATCGCTGGCAGGTGTTCGGTGGCAGCTGGGGCTCGACCCTGGCCCTGGCCTATGCCGAGACCCATCCGCAGCGCGTGACCGAACTGGTCCTGCGCGGCATCTTCATGCTGCGCCGCTGGGAGCTGGAATGGTTCTACCAGGAAGGCGCCAACCGCCTGTTCCCGGATGCGTGGGAGCATTACCTGAAGCCGATCCCGTCGGTGGAGCGGCATGACCTGATCTCGGCCTTCCACCGCCGCCTGACCAGCGACGACGAAACCACCCGCCTGGAAGCCGCCAAGGCGTGGGCGGTGTGGGAAGGCGCGACCAGTTTCCTGCACGTCGATGACGACTTCATCAACAGCCACGAAGACCCGCACTTCGCCCTGGCCTTCGCCCGCATCGAGAACCACTACTTCGTCAACGGTGGCTTCTTCGAGGTGGAAGACCAGCTGCTGCGCGACGCGCACCGCATCGCCGACATCCCGGGCGTGATCGTGCATGGCCGCTACGACGTGGTCTGCCCGCTGGCCAACGCCTGGGACCTGACCAAGGTGTGGCCGAAGGCGAAGCTGGAAATCACCCCGGCCTCGGGCCATTCGGCGTTCGAAGCCGAGAACGTGGACGCGCTGGTGCGCGCCACCGATAGCTTCGCCTGATCGGTAGTGCCGGCCGCTGGCCGGCAATGCCTTGCCGGTCCGTTTCGCCGCCGCCCGATGTGGCTCGCCGGCCAGCGGCCGGCGCTACCGGATAGCCAAGGCCTCGGGACATTCGGCGTTCGAAGCCGAGAACGTGGACGCGCTGGTGCGCGCCACCGATAGCTTCGCCTGATCGGTAGTGCCGGCCGCTGGCCGGCAACGCCTTGCCGGGTCGTTTCGCCGCCGCCCGATGTGGCTCGCCGGCCAGCGGCCGGCGCTACCGGATACCCAAGGGTTCTGACGCGCCGAAACCTTCATCCACGCATGGCGTGGATTTACCAATCCCCGGCCAGCAACGCGTCGGCCAGCACCTGCAGCTTCGGCGAGTGCTGGCGCGACGGTGGGTAGATCAGCGACAGCGCGCGGCTGCGGCCTTCAAGCGGCTGCAGCACGCGTTGCAGGCGGCCGTCAGCCAGCGCGTCGGCCACCGCGAAATCCATCACCTGCACGATGCCGATGCCGGCGATGGCCGCTTCCACCAGCGGATCGCCACTGTCGAACACCATCCGCGTCGGTGGGGTGAACTCGCGCAGTTGGCCCTCCTGCAGAAACTGCCAGTCCACCATCCGGCCACTGCGCAGGTTGCGCACCGCCAGGCACGCGTGGTCCCGCAGCGCGGCCACATCGTCCGGTGCGCCACAGCGGGCCAGATACGCGGGGCTGGCCACCGTCACCCAGCGCAGCGGACGCAGCGGGCGCGCGACGATGCGCTGGTCGGCGATGACGCCGGTGCGCAGGGCGGCATCGAAACCTTCCTCGACCAGATCGACCAGACGGTCACTGAGCACGGCCTCCACCTGCAGTTGCGGGTGCTGTTGCAGCAACGGCGCCAGCAGCGGTACCAGCACCTTGCGCCCGAACATCGAGGGCGCGCTGATCTTCAGGGTGCCCGCGGGCGTGCAGGGACGGTCGGCCAACTGGCGTTCGGCATCCTCCAGGCCACACAGCAGCGGTGCCACCTGATCGACGAACTGGCGGCCATCCGGGGTCAGCGCCACGTTGCGGGTGTTCCGCTGCAGCAGCTTCACCCCCAGCGTGGCCTCCAGCCGGCCGATCGCGCGCGACAGGCCGGACTGGCTCAGGCCCAGCTGCCCGGCGGCGACGGTGAAACTGCGGGCTTCGGCCACCTGCACCAGCATGCGCACTGCATTGAGGTCCATCGAGGTTCCATTCATGATGAAAATCATGACAGATATGGCTGGCAGGGGGTTTATTGATTCGGTCGCATCAATGAGACTGCGCTCCCCCACCGAACCAGACCGCCGATGCCTCCCCTCAAGTACCCGCGCTGGGCGCTGACCCTGCTGGCCACTGCCCAGCTGATCATCGCCCTGGATGCCACCATCATCTTCGTCGCCCTGCACGACATGGGCCGCGCGCTGCAGATCAACGCGCAGCAGCTGCAGTGGGTGGTCAGTGCCTACACCGTGGCGTTCGGCGGCAGCCTGCTGCTGGGCGGGCGCGCCGCCGACCTGATCGGCCGCCGCCGCTTCTACCGGCTGGGCATGCTGCTGTTCGCGCTGGCGTCGCTGTTCGGCGCGCTGGCGCCGAATGCCACCCTGTTGATCATCGCGCGCGCGGCGCAGGGCATCGGTGCCGCGTTGCTGTTCCCGGCCACGCTGGCGCTGATCAACACGTTGTATGCGGAAGGCCCGGTGCGCAACCGCGCACTGGCGATCTGGAGCATGGCCAGTGCGGTCGGCCTGGCGCTGGGCACGCTGCTCGGTGGCGTGCTGACCCAGGCGTTCGGCTGGCCGGCGGTGCTGGCGGTGATCGTTCCGCTGGCCACCGCCTGTGCAGTCGCGGCCGGCGCGTGGTTGCCGGCCGATGGCCCGCGTGTGCAGGGCCGTTCCTTCGATCTGGCCGGTTGCCTCACCGTCACCGCCGGCGGCAGCCTGCTGGTCACCACCCTGGTGCAAGGGCCGGAGTGGGGCTGGACGGCCCGGGCCACGCTCATCTGCCTGCTGCTTTCGGCCGTACTGTTGACGGTGTTCGTACAGATCGAAAAACGCAGCCGTGACCCGCTGATGCAGTTTGCGCTGCTGCGCCTGCCCGGCCTGCGCGCGGCACTCGGCCTGACCTTCGCCTTCATGAGCAGCTATGGCGTGCAGTACTACTTCCTGGCGCTCTACTTCCAGGATGGTTACGGCTGGAGCCCGCTGCAGGCCGGCATGGCCTTCCTGCTGCCGACCGTGGTGTGCACCTTCGGCATCCGCATTGCCGAACGCATGCTGCGGCGCCGTTCGCCACGGCAGGTGCTGGCCTGGGGCTTCGCGGCCGGTGCCATCGGCATCACTGCGGTGGCGCTGGCGATGCCGCATGGCGCCGGTTACTGGCCGCTGCTGCCGGGCATCGTGGTGCTCAGCGTGGGCCAGGGCATGAGCTGGACGGCGATGTGGATCGTGGCCGGGCAGGGCGTGCCGGGGCCGCAGCAGGGTGTGGCGTCCGGCATGGCCGCCACCGCACAGCAGATCGGCGGCGCGTTGGGACTGGCGGTACTGGTGATGGTGGCCAACGCCGCGCGCGGCACGCAGGAGGCAACCAGCCCTGATGCGCTGCAGGGCATGGTCAATGCGCAGTACGGCGCCGCGCTGTTCGCCGCGCTCGGCGTGGTGATCGCGCTGGGCCTGCGCCCGGCGCCGGTCGAATCGGCTACTGCCGTCTGCCCGGTCAACGAGGCATGATTGAAGGCGCTGCCGTAGGTGGATGTGCCACGCCTGCGGTGGTGCCGGCCGCTGGCCGGCAACCTCGGGGTGGTTGGATCATTGAGGTTGCCGGCCAGCGGCCGGCACTACCGATACGGGATGGAACCACGCGCGTTCAACCCAGCGCCAGCAGCTCCGGTTGCAGCGCGCTGAAGATCCGCGCCAGCCGCTCCGCCCACGCCTGCTGCCCGGCGGCATCGGCGATCAGGTCCTGGCGGATCTCCAGTTCCACGTGCACCAGGCCTCGCCCTTCTCCATGCACGGGTACCGCGTAGTCGCTGGTACTGCTGACCGAATACGGTTCGTTGTCACCCACCACCAGGTCGCCTTCATCGCGCAGTGCCTGCAGCAGTGCATGCGCAAAGCGCGTGTCCTGGTGGTACAGCACGCCGGCGTGCCACGGCCGCTGCGTGCCGTTCATGACTGGCGTGAAGCTGTGCATCATCACCAGCAGGGTGGGGCGGCCGCCATCGCGGCGTGCATCCAGTTCCGCGTCGACGCGCGCATGGTAGGGCGCGTGGATCGCATCGATGCGTTGCTGGCGCTGTGCCGCTGACAGCCCGGCATTGCCCGGGACCACGGTGTGGTCGCTCACTTCCGGAATCAGCGTCGGCGAGGCCAGCGGGCGGTTGCAGTCGATCAGCAGCCGCGAATAGGTCTGTTCGATCGCCCATGCATCCAGCCGTTCGGCCAGTGCGCGGGTGGTGCCGGCGATGCCGATGTCCCAGCCGATATGGCGGTCCAGCTCGGCCTGGGCCAGGCCGAGCCCGGTCAGCGCGCGTGGCACCTGCTGGCCGGCGTGATCGGCCAGCAGCAGGTACGGCGAGGCGCCCTGCGGCCGGTGGAGGGTATAGATCGCCGGGTCGTCGGCGCCCAGCAGCGCCGGCAGTACGTGCAGATCGGCGTCAGCCACGCGGGCGCCCGTCCAGGTGGTGCTCGATCATCCACAGGCCCGCCCACAGTTTGGCATCCAGCTCATAGCCTTCGCCCATCTTCTGCACCAGCCAGGCCGCCGCCTGCGCGCGCGGAATCTCGTGCACGGTGATGTCTTCGCTGTCATCGCCGCCACCTTCGCCGATCCGGCGCAGGCCGGTGGCGCGTACGAAGGCGATCTTCTCGCTGCTGGCGCCGGAGGACGTCGGGCCGATCATCAGCACTTCGGCGTGATCGGCGGTCCAGCCGGTTTCTTCTTCCAGCTCGCGCACGGCCGAGACTTCGATCGATTCGCCGGCGTGGATGTCGCCGACCAGGCCGGCCGGCATCTCGATGGTGGGGGCCTGCAGCGGCACGCGGAACTGTTCGACGAACAGCACCTTGTCCTCCGGGGTCACCGCGATGATGATCGCGGCCAGGCCACCGGCATGGGTACGTTCGCTGTATTCCCAGGTGCCGCGTACCAGCATGCGCTGGTACTTGCCTTCATAGACGACACGCGGGGCTTCGGTGTTGCGCTGGCTCATGCGGGCTCGCTGTGGGTGGGAAGAATATCGGGTACGCCGGCGGCATCGAACAGCCGGCGGCGGGTCATCGGGCCGAAGCGCAGGGTCTGGCACAGGCCGCCGAGCAGCTCTGGGTCGGCGGTCTGGCGCAGCAGGCCGGGTTGGCTGCCTTCCAGCGGCGCGTCCAGCGCGATGGTGGTCAGCTGGCGCCAGAGCAGGGCGTGCTCGCGCTGCTCACGCAGGCGCACCGCCATCTGGGCGGCACCGCGCAGGCGCAGGAACGGCACTTCGTCCAGGCGTTCGTACAGCGCATCCAAGCTACCGAAATGGGCCAGCAGCACGGCGGCGGACTTGCCGCCGACACCACTGACACCGGGAATGTTGTCCACCGCATCGCCGCACAGCGCCAGGTAATCGGCAATCTGGTGCGCGTGCACGCCGTGCCGTGCCTTCACGCCGGCCACGTCCCAGCGCTGGTTGCGGGCGTAGTCCCACTGTTCGTCGTGATCCAGCAGCAGCTGCGACAGGTCCTTGTCGGCGGAGATGATCACCCCGCGATGGCTGCCGCGGTGCACGTGCAGTGCGCTGCCGATCAGGTCGTCGGCTTCGTAGTCGTGGTGGGCGAGGACGGCAAGGCCCAACGCCGCGCACAGCGCCTTGCAGTGCACGAACTGGCGCTTGAGCGCTTCCGGTGCCGGATCACGGTTGGCCTTGTAGGCCGGATACAGGCGGTGGCGGAAGCCGCTGTCGAGCGCTTCGTCGAAGGCAATGGCGATGTGCCGCGGGCGCTCGCGCTCCAGCAGGTCCAGCAGGAAGCGGGCGAAGCCGTGCACAGCATTGGTCGGCCAGCCCTGCGCGTCCTGGAACTGGTCCGGCAGCGAGTGCCAGGCGCGGAACACGTAGATGCTGGCATCGACCAGGTACAGCGACGGCGGCGGTGCCGGCAGGGTCATGCCGGCGGCGTCCAGTCCTGCAGCAGGGTCGCTGGGTCGGGGCGCTCGCGCTCGGGCACGTCGGCCTTGGCGGTGCCGATGTGGATGAAGCCGGCGATGCGTTCACCCTCGACCAGGCCCAGATGGGCCTGCACGACCGGATCGAAGGCCATCCAGGCCGTCAGCCACTGTGCGCCGAAGCCAAGCGCCTGCGCGGCCTGCAGCAGGGCGAAGCAGACGCAGCCGGCGGTCATCAGCTGTTCCTGTTCTGGCACCTTCGGGTCCGGGCGTGGGCTGGCGACCACCACGATCACCAGCGGGGCGTGGCTGAAACGCTGGCGGTCCTTCTCGAACACGGCCTCGCCGGCATGCGGGTCGCGCTGGCGGCTGCGCTTGGCCAGGAAGTCGCCCAGAGTGTGACGTGCATCGCCGGCGATCTTCAGGAAGCGGAACGGCACGCGCTTGCCGTGGTCGGGCACGCGCACGGCCGACGCCAGCATCCGCTGCAGGGTGGCCGGGTCCGGGCCGGGCTCGCCCAGTTGCCGCGAAGGCACTGAGCGGCGGGCATCCAGGGCGAGCAGGGCAGCGGGGTCGGGCATGGAGTCTGAACCGGTCATCACGGGTGTTTGATTATAGTCGGGGTGGTCAATGACGCCGTCTGTGTCGCGTCCGGCCCCTGAATACCAAACTGTGATGAACATCATGCCACTGGCGGGAAACGGACAGCCGCTTCCCCTCGCCTCGTGGGCCTTGCACGGCTTACGATACCCCTCTTGCCGGGCCGCCGGTCATGAGGTTTGAAGTGAGGACTGTTTCACTGTCCGTGACGGGCTGGCCGGCCTACCATCGACGTTCCGGTACATGGGGTGTGCCGGTCGTCGCGATGTCCATGCTGTCTGTCGTACCAGAGAAGGTGGGGAGCCTTCCCGAATGATGAGCGTGCCCACACCGATGGGATCGCCGGGCCGTGACCCGGCCCAGCTCCAGCTTGCCCGGGACATGGTCCTGCCCGCGCTGTGCCAGGCCTTCGGGGCCGCACTGGCGCGATTCGACGATGCCCTGTTCGACCGCGCCGGCAATGCCGGCTCGTCGCAGTTGCTGTTCCTGGACGCGATGCGCGAACTGCGCCGCCGCCGTGAGGAGATCGCTGCCGCCTTCGCCGGCCACCTGCAGCAGGCGTGGGCCGCATTGGCGGCCGGGGAGCCGCTGTCGGCCGAGGCGACCCTGTCCGGGCCGGCCGAGGATGGCCTGAGCCTGCTGGCCGAACACGTACTGGAATCGCGGTTGGCGGTGCGCAATTTCGCCACCGTGCTGCTGCGCGACTTCAAGCCGGTGCTGGCGCGGCTGGACCGCCGCCTGGGCCGGTTGATCGGCGGCGTGGAACTGGACGCCGACCACAATCCCATCAGCCCCGAACATCTGGGCGTGGCCATCCACGAGGCCTTTGCCGGCTGCGAACTGGCCCCGGAAGTGCATCTGGTGCTGATCAAGCTGTGCGAGCGCGACCTGCGTGCACCGGTCGGCCGCATCTACGAGAAGCTGGACGAGCAGCTGGCCGCAGCCGGCGTGATGTCGCAGATGGGGGCTCCGCAGCGCCCACAACCACCGGCACCGGATCCGCGCATGACCGGGATGCTGGATGACCTGGTCGAGCATCGCCACGGCGCGGGCGTCGATCCGGGGTTCAGCGATGACGAGCAGGCCGCACCGGCCTGGGCGCAGCGCTTTGCCGCCCGCTGGTCCGAGCGCCGCGGGCATATGCAGCAGCACCTGGGCGGCGATGATGGCGCCGCCGGCGAGGCCTACGCCGGCCAGCAAGGCATGCTGCTGGAAGCGTTGCACGAACTGCTGCAGCAGACCCGCCATGTGCGTGAGGACGCCACGTCTGCGGCACAGGTGGCGGTCGGCCAGCAGCGCCCGCTCAGCCAGCGCGAAATGATGTCGGTGCTGTCGCTGCTGCAGGCCACGCCGAGCGCGACGCTGCGTGCAGCCATCGGCGAGGACGGCGAATCGCTGGCGCAGCGGCTGAAGAGCGAAGTGCTGTCCAGCGCCACCCAGCTCGGCGTCGATCCGGGCCAGACCCGGCTGGACCCGCAGGATGAGGATGCCATCGACCTGGTCGGCATGCTGTTCGACGTGATGCTGGACGAACGTGAACTGGAAGGCCGCTCGCGCGAACTGATCGGCCGCCTGGTCGTGCCTTTCGTCAAGGTCGCCATGCTCGACCGCCGCATGTTCGTGCAGAAGACCCATCCGGCGCGCAAGCTGCTCAATTCGCTGGCCGAGGCCTGCGAGGGCAACACCGGCGAGAGCCAGGCCGAGCGCATGCTGATGGCCAAGGTCGAGGAGATCATCGAGCGCCTGGTGGCCGAGTTCAACGAGAACCTGGCGATCTTCCTGACCCTGGAAGAAGAATTCCGCGAGTTCCTGGTGCAGCATCGCCGCCGCGTGGAAATCGCCGAGCGCCGTGCCGCGGAGACGCAGCGTGGGCAGGAAAAGCTGGAGATGGCCCGCAGCCGGGCCAGCGCGGAACTGGATCGTCGCATCGGTGATGCCACCCTTCCGCCGGCCATTGCCGAGTTCCTGCGCCAGCCCTGGCAGCACCACCTGACCCTGGCGCTGCTGCGCGAGGGCGAAGAAGGCGCGTCGGTGGCCGAGGCACTGAGCCTCGGCGACGGCCTGCTGGAGGAAGTGGCCGAGGCACGCCGGCAGATTGTCGGCAAGCCATGGCTGCAGGCCTGGCAGCCGGTGCTGGCCAAGGTGTTTGCCAGCGTCGGTGTGCACGGCGATGCGGCTACCGGTGCGATCGACGCCCTGCACGACACGTTGCAGGGCATCGCCGAGTCGCGGCCGGAACTGCAGCGCGCGCTGCCCGAGCTGCCGCAGGTCGCGCTGCCGGCACCGCCGGTGGCCGAATCGCCAGCGGTGGAACTCAGCGGGCAGATCGATGCCGACGATTTCGACAACGCCGATGCCGACCGCTTCCGACGCATGGAAATCGGCAACTGGTTGGACTTCGTCGACAAGGACGGCAAGGTCCAGGCGGGCAAGCTGTCCTGGGTCAGCCCGATTTCCTCGCGCCTGCTGTTCGTCAACCGTCGCGGCGTGCGCTTCTGCGTGGCCTCGCCAGAAGAGCTGGCGGTGATGGTGCGGCTCGGCCGCCTGCGTGCCCACGTTGACGATGGCGCCTTCGACAGCGCCATGCAGGGCGTGATCGACCGCCTCGACCCGGGCAGCACCACCCTGCACTGAGTGCTGGCTGCCTGCTAGGATCGGGAAAACTCACCGATCAGCGGGGACCTGCATGGCCGTGGCGTTGCTGGGGATCAAGGAGACCGCGCCGGGTGAACGGCGCGTGGCGTTGACACCGGAAACCGCGCGCAAGCTCGGTGCCCTCGGCATTACGGTCTGGTACGAGGCCGGTGCCGGGCTGGCCGCCGGCTTCACCGATGCCGCCTATGACGACGCCGGCGCACGTGTCTTCGACGCGGGCCGCTGGGCCGAGATCGATATCCTGCTGTGCGTGCAGGCACCTCCTGCGACGGTGCTGGAGCAGCTCAGGCCCGGTGCCAGCGTGGTTGGCCTGCTGGCACCGGCCAACGATCCGGCGCTGGCCGCGCTGGCGGCCGATGATCGCCTGCAGCTGTTCCCGCTGCAGCAGCTGCCGCGCACCACCCGCGCGCAGGCGATGGATGTACTCAGTTCGCAGGCCGGCATGGCCGGCTACAAGGCAGCGCTGATTGCCGCCGAACGCGCGCCGCGCTTCTTCCCGATGCTGACCACCGCCGCTGGCACCGTGCGGCCGGCCAAGGTGCTGGTGATCGGTGCCGGCGTGGCGGGCCTGCAGGCCATCGCCACCGCGCGGCGCCTCGGTGCACAGGTGGAAGGTTTCGATGTGCGCCCGGAAACCCGCGAGCAGATCCAGTCACTGGGTGCGCGCTTCCTCGATCTTGGCGTGAGCGCGACCGGTGAAGGCGGCTACGCGCGTGCGTTGACCGACGAGGAGCGCGCCGAGCAGCAGCGTCGGCTGGCCGACCACCTGCGCAGCGTGGACGTGGTGATCTGCACGGCTGCCGTACCCGGTCGGCCGGCGCCGACCATCGTGACCGCCGCGATGGTGGAGGGCATGGCCACCGGCAGCGTCATTGTCGATCTGGCGGCCGAGAGCGGCGGCAACTGTGCACTGACCCAGCCGGGGCACTGCATCGAACACCAGGGCGTGACCATCGATGGTCCGCTGGGCCTGGCCAGTCGCGGCGCGACCCAGGCCAGTGAGATGTATGCGCGCAACCTGCTCAACTTCGTTGCGCTGTTCGTGCACGAGGGGCGGCTCGGTTTCGACTGGGACGACGAGCTGCTGGCAAAGACGCGCTGGCAGGCATGAATGACGTGGGGTCAGATCCCTTTGCCTTTGGCAAAGGGATCTGACCCCGATCTCCCGCAATCTGCCAGGGGTCGGATCCCTTTGCGTCAGCAAAGGGCTCTGACCCCGTTCCCCGGGGCCTTACCGCGGCTTCGCCGGCGGCGGGTTGTCGCGCACCCAGTCCCGGCGCTGCTCCGGCGTCATCTGCGACCAGCGCTCGCGCAGCGCGTCGCGCTGTGCCGGCGGCATGTTGCGCATCTGCCCGAACAGGGCGCGTGCCTGTTCACGCTGTTCCGGGCTCATGTGCTCGAAGCGGCGCAGGCCGCGGCGGGCCTTGTCGCGCTCCTCCGGGCTCATCGATTGCCAGCGCTGGCCGTGCGAGAGCATGCGCTGGCGCTGGCCGGCATCAGCGCTGTTCCAACGGTCGCGCAGCGGCGCCAGCAGGGACTCTCGCTGGGATTCGCTCAATTGCTCCCACGCAGGCAATGGCGCGACCGGTGCGGCAGGGGCGGGCGTGGCGTTCTGCGCCAGCGCCGGAACGGCCGGCAGCAGCGCCAGGGTCAACAGCAGTGGCAGGGCAAGCAGTCGGGACATGATTTACTCCATCGCCAGGTCGGTATCGCCCAGCCACAGGTACAGATCGGGATTCTCGTCGTAGAGCGCGCCGTTGTCTTCCACTGACGCAAGCACGGGGTCCGGCGGCGGACCCGCAAGCGTGCCATGGCCGGTGAACTGCAGGCCGATGCCCAGTGCAACCACCAGTGAGCAGGCGCTGGCCAGCCACCAGCGCCAGCGCCCACGATGGGTGGTGGCCGTGGCGCCGTGGCGAGCTTGGCGCAGCCGGGCCAGCGTTGCCGGCGACAGCGCCTGCAGCGACTGCGCGTGCAGGCGGCGCAGGGTGTCATCGGAAGGCAGGGAGCGGTTCACGGGTGGGTCTCCAGGTAGTCCTGCAGCGCCTGCCGGGCGCGTGCCAGATGGGTTTTTACCGCGCCTTCGCTGCAGCCCATGGCGCGGGCGGTGGTGGCCCCGTCCAGGTCCTGCAGCACGCGCAGGGTGAAGGCCTCGCGCTGGCGGGCGGGCAGGGTGCGCAACGCGTCCACCAGCTGCTGGTACTGCTGGCGCTGCTCATGTGCCTGTGCCGGGTCCGGGCCGGGATCGGCCCAGTCGATCTCGCCGCCTTCCGCGTCCTGGTTGTCGCGCCAGAACGGCAGGCGGAAGCGGCGCCGCCGCTGCAGGTCGATCACCCGGCGGCGCAGGATGCTCCAGAACAGCGGCGCCCATTCGGCGGCCGGCTTGTCGGTGTAATCCAGCATGCGCAGCAGCGCGTCCTGCACCGCATCCATGGCGTCTTCGCGCTGGCGCAGGCCGGCCTCGGCGAAGCGGAACGCACGCGGGCCGACGCTGGCCAGGAATGCCTCCAGCGATGCCGGCAGGGCATCGGTCTCGGCGCTCGGGGGGGCGGGGCTGCTCACCAGCACAGGGTACGGTTCCTCGCTCGGGGTCACCATCGACAACGCGTGAGCGGCGCTCCGGTTGACGCCGGGTGCGCGCCGGGTTCAGCCCATGGTTATGATGGGCCGACGAAGACAGAGCAGGAGCGTTGCCGGTGAGTGACGGGTTCGTAGCGCTGTACATCTTCATGCTGGCAGCCATCGCCGGCCACGTGATCATTTCGCGGGTGCCGGTGATCCTGCATACCCCGCTGATGTCGGGCTCCAACTTCATCCACGGCATCGTGCTGATCGGCGCGATGGTGGTACTGGGGCATGCGCAGACGCCGCTGGAGAAGGCACTGGGCTTCCTGGCCGTGGTGCTCGGCGCCGGCAATGCCGCCGGTGGTTACGTGGTCACCGCGCGCATGCTGGAAATGTTCAAGCCGAGCGCGCCCAGGGGCGGCAAGGACGAACCGAAGGAGCCGCAGGCTTGAACATCAGCACCGTCGAACTGCTCGACTGGCTGGTCAAGGCCAGCTACCTGGTCGCCGCCACGCTGTTCCTGCTCGGCCTGCAGCGCATGGCCTCGCCGCTGACCGCGCGCAGCGGCATCCACTGGGCCGGGCTGGGCATGCTGCTGGCCACCGCGGCCACCTTCTTCCTGCCCGAACTGCACAACGTGCCGTTGATCCTGGTGGCACTGCTGCTGGGTGCGGGCCTGGCCTGGTGGTCGGCCGGCAAGGTTGCCATCACCGACATGCCGCAGATGGTGGCGCTGTACAACGGCATGGGTGGTGGCTCGGCGGCGGCGATCGGTGCGGTGGAACTGCTGCGCTATGCCTTCCTGGCCCACCGCGATACCAGCCACTGGAGCGCGCAGGCGCTGGCCGACCTGGCCGCGCGCCAGCCGTCCGGCACGATGCTGCTGCTGGCGGTGGTCGGCGCGGCGATCGGCGCGGTGTCGCTGTCCGGCTCGGTGATCGCCTGGGCCAAGCTGGATGGACGGCTGGACAAGCGCGTGACCTGGCCCGGCCAGCAGGTGATGAACCTGCTGGTGGCGCTGGCGGTGGTGGTGCTGGCGATCATCGCGGCCAGTACGCTCAGTGCCTGGGCGATCGTTGCCTTCTTCGTGCTGGCACTGGCGCTGGGCGTGCTGATGACGCTGCCGATCGGCGGTGCCGACATGCCGGTGGTGATCTCGCTGTACAACGCGTTCACCGGCCTGGCAGTGTCGTTCGAAGGCTATGTGCTGGGCAACGAGGCGCTGATCATCGCCGGCATGATGGTCGGCGCGGCCGGCATCCTGCTGACCCGGCTGATGGCCAAGGCGATGAACCGGCCGATCCGCAACGTGCTGTTCTCCAACTTCGGCGGCGGTGCTGGTGGCGAAGCGCAGGCGATCAGCGGCGCGCAGAAGCCGATCGAAGCCCCGGATGTCGCGGCGATGATGGCCTACGCCGAACGCGTGGTGATCGTGCCTGGATACGGCATGGCCGTGGCCCAGGCGCAGCACAAGATCTGGGAACTGGCGCAGCGGCTGGGCCAGCGCGGGGTGAAGGTGAAGTTCGCCATCCACCCGGTCGCCGGGCGCATGCCCGGGCACATGAACGTACTGCTGGCCGAAGCGGGCGTGCCCTACGACCTGATCGCCGACATGGATGACATCAATCCGGAGTTCACCAACACCGACGTGGTACTGGTGATCGGTGCCAACGACGTGGTCAATCCGGTCGCGCGTACTGATCCGGCCAGCCCGATCTACGGCATGCCGGTGCTGGACGTGGTCAACGCGCGCAACGTGGTGGTGATCAAGCGCGGCAAGGGCACCGGCTTCGCCGGTATCGAGAATGCGCTGTTCTACGCTGACAATACCCGCATGCTCTATGGCGACGGCGCCGAAGCGGCCGCCTCGCTGGTGAGCGAGCTGAAGGCGCTCGACGGCGGGCATTGAAGACCGGGGTCGGATCCCTTTCCGCAGGACAGGGCTCTGACCCCTTTGCCGGCCAGCGGCCGGCACTACCGGATCCGCGCGTGGTGGTTGCATCTGGTAGGTGCGGGCCTTGGTCCGCACGCTTTTGCCGGCCAGCGGCCGGCACTACCGGATCCGCGCGTGGTGGTTGCATCTGGTAGTGCGGACCTGGGGCCGCGCGCTTTTGCCGGCCAGCGGCCGGCACTACCCCCCATCCGCGCGTGGCGTGGATCTACGCGCTCAGCGCGCCAGCCAGGCGCCGACGACCACGGCCACGGCCAGCCACAGCCATTCCATCGCGCCATTGGCCAGGTTGATCAGGGTCCAGGCCAGGTGCGGGCCCATCCGCGTGGTGGCGTCCCACAGGTCCAGACCGATCGAGCCGCCCATCCAGGCGCTGGCGATGGCCCAGTTGGCCACGGCGGCCACCAGCAGGGTGCCGAGCACGACCAGGGCGATGCGCAACCGGCCCGGGCCCAGTGTGCCCAGGCGCAGCATGAACACCAGTTCCAGGGCGGACACTACCGCCATCCAGCCGACCTGCCGGCCGGTCATCAGCGCCAGGACCATCCAGGCAAGGGGAGCAACAAGCAGACCCAGCAACAGCATGAGGGACCAGAGCCAGGTGACGGTCCTGGCACGCGTGGCAATGGAGGACATCGAAGCTCCCTGAAGATCACCCACAGGATACTGTGGTTTGCCGCAGTGCACCGGCGGTGCCGGGGCGGCTGGGCTAGAATGCCGTCTTGCGTGGCCCCGGCCACGGCCCCATATCGGTCCCCATGTATTCCCGTAGCAGCGAACCTGTCCACTTCGAACGCGATTGCGAGGCCGTGATGGTCCCGCAGGGCGATACCGTGACCCTGCCTGCCGGCAGCTATGGGTACATCACCCAGGCGCTGGGCGGCAGCTATTCGGTGTTCGTCGAGGGCAACCTGTTCCGCATCGCCGGCAAGGACGGCGACGCCATCGGCAAGGAGGCGCCGGCACCGCTCGAGCTGCCGGCCGACGCCACCGATGAGCAGGTGGAACAACTGGTGTGGCAGCAGCTGCGCACCTGCTTCGACCCGGAGATTCCGGTCAACATCGTTGAACTGGGCCTGGTCTATGAAGTCGAGATCAAGCATCTGGACGAAGGCAAGCGCGAGATCGACGTGAAGATGACCCTGACCGCACCGGGCTGTGGCATGGGCGAGATCCTGGTCGACGACGTGCGCAGCAAGCTTGAAATGATCCCGACGGTGGCCGAGGCCGACGTCGACCTGGTGTTCGACCCGCCGTGGAACCAGCACATGATGTCCGAGGCGGCGCGGCTCGAGACCGGCATGCTTTGACCCAGGGCCCGCAGTGACGCGGGCCCGGCACTACCCGCAACCAGAACAGGAATCCTCCGGTGTCCCAGTCCATTCCCAGCTTCGCCGTCACCCGTTCGGACCACCCGCGCAGCGCTGAAGAGCGCGCCAAGATCCTGGAGAAGCCGGGCTTCGGCCTGCACTTCACCGATCACATGGTGGAAGTGCGCTGGGACAAGGATGCCGGCTGGCACAACGCCAGTGTGCGTGCCTACGGCCCGCTGCAGCTGGACCCGGCCGCGGCCGTGCTGCACTACGGCCAGGAGATCTTCGAAGGCATCAAGGCCTACCGCCATGCTGACGGCTCGATCTGGACCTTCCGCCCGGATGCCAACGGCCGTCGCCTGCAGCGTTCGGCGCAGCGCCTGGCGCTGCCGGAACTGCCGGTGGAGATCTTCGTCGAATCGCTGAAGCAGCTGATCGCCGTCGACAGCGAGTGGGTGCCGTCGGCCGACGAGTCGAGCCTGTACTTCCGCCCGTTCATGATCGGCGACGAAGCCTTCCTCGGCGTGCGCGGCGCGCACAAGGCCGGCTACTACGTCATCGCCAGCCCGGCCGGCCCGTACTTTGCCAAGGGCGTGGCCCCGGTGTCGATCTGGCTGTCCACCGAATACGCGCGCGCGGCCAAGGGCGGCACCGGCGCCGCCAAGTGCGGTGGCAACTACGCCGCCTCGCTGCTGCCGCAGCAGAAGGCGCAGGCGCAGGGCTGCTCGCAGGTGCTGTTCCTGGACCCGGTCGAAGGCAAGTACCTGGAAGAACTGGGCGGCATGAACGTGTTCCTGGTCTACAAGGACGGTACGCTGGTCACCCCGGAACTGTCCGGCAGCATCCTCGAGGGCATCACCCGCGAGAGCATCCTGCAGCTGGCGCGCGACCGTGGCATGAAGGTCGAAGAGCGCAAGGTCAGCATCGACGAGTGGAAGGACGGCGTGGCCTCCGGTGCGATCAGCGAAGTGTTTGCCTGTGGCACTGCGGCGGTGGTCACCCCGATCGGCCAGCTGAAGGGCGAGGGTTTCTCGGTGGGCGACATCAACGCGCCGGCCGGCGAAGTGACCATGTCGCTGCGCAAGGAACTGACCGACATCCAGTACGGCCGCCTGCCGGACCGGCACAACTGGCTGGTCAAGCTGGGCTGATCGCTCACGCTGAACTGTAGAGCCGAGCCCACGCCCGGCTGCGTTTCTGGAAAGCCCGTCCCTGTGACGGGCTTTCTGCGTTGTGGACAGGTGGGTGGGGTCAGATCCTTTTCCGTGGGAAAAGGGATCTGACCCCGGCTCCGACCCCGAATCGGCGGATGCCGATGTCGGCAAAGTCATCGCAGGACAGGTGATGACCCAGTCAGGTGTGTGCAGGAGATGAGAAAGTTCCTTCACCTTCACAAACCCTCGACCCGGGAAGTCTCAGAACGAACATTTCATCTTGCTGAAAAGACGCTGAAAATCTTGTGGTGTCCGGTTTTGGTCATTAGCGTCATCTACACGGCGGATCGATAGGGGGATCCGCTGACTCGCCGGACTTCGAACCTCGCCAACGCAAGCCAGCCCATGGTTCGGGCCGGTGCTTCTGCCGATTCCGGCATTCACACCACTAGAAAGGGAAATACGATGTCCCAGGTAACGCAACCGCGTGTGCGTCGAGTGTGGGTGGTCCTTGGTGCGTCCGTTCTGTCATCGCTGCTGCTGGCCACGCCTGCGCTGGCCGGTGACGTCCAGCTCAGCGGCCTGCAGTCCGCGCCGACGCACCAGCGCTTCATCGTGAAGTACCGCGACGGCAGTGCGCCGGTGGCCAACACCACCGCACTGGCCTCTTCGCTGAAGAGTGCCGCCGCCGGCCTGGCCAGCAGCCAGGGCCGTGCGCTGGGCCTGCAGCAGGTCCGCAAGCTGGCCGTCGGCCCGACCCTGGTCAGGACCGACCGCCCGCTTGACCAGGCTGAATCCGAGCTGCTGATGCGCAAGCTGGCCGCCGACCCGAACGTGGAATACGTCGAAGTCGACCAGATCATGCGTGCGACGCTGACCCCGAATGACACCCGCTTCAGCGAACAGTGGGGCTTTGGTACCTCCAACGCGTCGATCAACGTGCGGCCGGCCTGGGACAAGGCCACCGGCACCGGCGTGGTGGTGGCCGTGATCGATACCGGCATCACCAACCATCCCGATCTCAACGCCAACATCCTGCCCGGCTATGACTTCATCAGCGATGCCGCGATGGCGCGCGATGGCGGTGGCCGCGACAGCAACCCGAACGACGAGGGCGACTGGTATGGCGCCAACGAGTGCGGCTCGGGCATCCCGGCGTCCAACTCCAGCTGGCACGGCACCCACGTCGCCGGCACCGTGGCGGCGGTGACCAACAACAGCACCGGCGTGGCCGGCACGGCGTTCAACGCCAAGGTCGTCCCGGTGCGCGTGCTCGGCAAGTGCGGCGGCTATACCTCCGACATCGCCGATGCGATCGTGTGGGCCTCCGGCGGCACCGTCAGTGGCGTGCCGGCCAATGCCAATCCGGCGGAAGTCATCAACATGTCGCTGGGCGGCGGCGGCACCTGCTCGGCCACCTACCAGAACGCGATCAACGGCGCGGTCAGCCGCGGCACCACCGTGGTGGTCGCCGCCGGCAACAGCAACACCAACGTGTCCTCGTCGGTGCCGGCCAACTGCGCGAACGTGATCGCGGTGGCGGCCACGACCTCGGCCGGTGCTCGTGCCAGCTTCTCCAACTATGGTGCCGGCATCGACATTTCCGGCCCGGGCCAGAGCATCCTGTCCACCCTCAACACGGGCACCACCACGCCGGGCAGCGCCACCTATGCGTCCTACAACGGCACCTCGATGGCGGCGCCGCATGTGGCCGGTGTGGTGGCCCTGATGCAGTCGGTGGCGCCGAGCCCGCTGAGCCCGGCACAGGTCGAGAGCATCATCAAGAGCACCGCACGCCCGCTGCCGGGCGCCTGCTCGGGGGGCTGCGGCGCCGGCATTGTCGACGCCAACGCGGCCGTGGATGCGGCGATCAATGGCGGTGGCCCGAACCCGGGCGGCAACGTGCTGCAGAACAACGTGCCGGTGACCGGCCTGGGCGCCGCGACCGGTGCCGAGCTGAACTACACCGTCGCCGTTCCGGCCGGCAGCACCCAGTTGCGCGTGGCAATCAGTGGCGGCAGCGGTGATGCCGACCTGTACGTGCGCCAGGGCAGTGCCCCGACCGATACCACCTACACCTGCCGTCCGTACCTGAGCGGCAACAGCGAGACCTGCACCATCAACAGCCCTGCCGCCGGCACCTGGTATGTGCGGGTGAAGGCGTACAGCACCTTCTCGGGCCTGACCCTCAACGCCCAGTACTGAGCCCAAGTCCCTCTCCATGGGCACGCCCTGGCTTCGGCCGGGGCGTTTTTGTCCGGGTGGGTGCCGACCTCGGCCGGCACGCTGTTCCTCAGACCGACTCGAAACGGTTCGCCGCCACGTTCTTGCGCACGTGCTGCGGGTCGAAGATCCGCCCGTTCATCGCGATGTACACGCCGCTCGGCAGCGACTGCACCGCACCGATCGCACAACCGATGTTGAACTCCGCATCCGAGCCGCGGAAGCGTGCCGGGCTCAGCGCACCGGTCATCACGATGGTCTTGTCCGGGATCGTCGCCAGCACCTTGCCGGTCTGCACCATCGAATCGGTGCCGTGGGTCACCAGCACGTGCCGGGTGGGCTGCGCGGCGATGGTGGCGCGGATCAGCTCGCGGTCTTCGTCGTTGATGTGCAGCGAATCCTTGCGCAGGATCGGAATCACGTTGAAGCGGAACGTCACGCCCAGCTCGCGCAGGATCATGCCGATCTGCGGATCGCCGATCTGGTAGTCCGACTTGTCGTCGAAGTAGATCTTGTCGATCGTGCCACCGGTGGTGACGACCAGGAGCTCTTCCATCATGTGCATGCGCGAAACCAGGACAGGGACTGCGGCGCGGGGCCAGGAATGCAGATGATAAGGCCCTGGGCGCGCAGCGTCAGCGCCGCTTGCCGAAGCGGGCGCGCAGGCCGGGCAGGCTGGCGCTGAAGATCACCAGCAGCGCCAGCGCGATCTCGATCAGCGCCAGCCAGCGCGTCTCCGGGTGGCTCCAGGCGCTCATCACGCCGTGGCTGAACCAGCCCAGCGCCAGCACCGAGGCCCAGAAGCCGGCCTTGCGCCAGCCCAGGCGCACGGCGATGGCCAGTGCCAGCGGTGGCGCGGTGAACACCAGCTGGGTGGCCAGCCAGTGCCTGTCATTGATGAACCAGCCTGCGAACAGCGCGGCCAGCCCCATCAGGGCCAGCAGCAGGACCGTGCGCGGCGCGCGGTTCATCGGGCCAACCGCTGCGCGATGTCGGCCACCCGGCGCCCCAGCGCGCGCGCCAGCACCGCTTCGTCGTCGGTCGGCTGCGGATCGTCGGCGGCACCGGCCACGTGGCTGGCGCCATAGGGCGTGCCGCCACTGGTGGTGTGGCTCAGCGCCGGTTCGGTGAACGGGATGCCGACGATCACGCAGCCGTGGTGCAGCAGTGGCACCTGCATCGACAGCAGGGTCGATTCCTGGCCGCCGTGCATCGAGGCGGTGGACGTGAACACGCCGGCCGGCTTGCCGGACAGGGTGCCATTGACCCATTCGGCGCCCAGCCCATCCAGGAAGTGCTTGACCGGCGCGGCCATGTTGCCGAAGCGGGTGGGGCTGCCGAGCAGCAGGCCCTGGCAGTCGACCAGGTCCTGCACGCTCACGTAGGGGGCGCCATCGTCGGGTACCGGTGGCTGCGCGGTCTGGGTCACGGCGGCCACCGGCGGCACCGTGCGCAGGCGCGCGGTCATGCCCGGCACTTCGCCGATGCCCCGCGCGATCTGGCGCGCCAGCCGTGCCACCGAACCGCCCCGGCTGTAGTACAGCACCAGAATCTCGCCCATCGTGCCCGCTTCTCCTCGTCGTGTGGCTACCAGTATGGCTATCCTGCCAGCATTCCGCATCGGGTACCCTTCCACCGATGGAACCTTTGGATACGCTCAACCTGTGGATGGAGCGCGCGCGGGATCGCGCACGGGCCATCAGTTTCGGCCGCTTCCTGTGGCATCGCTTCCTCGACGACCGCCTGTTCCAGGCAGCGGCGGCGCTGGCCTACACCACGGTGTTCGCGCTGGTACCGCTGGCGATCGTGGTATTCGGTGTGCTGTCGGCCTTCCCCGTCTTCGACCGCTGGAGCGATCAGCTCAGCGACTACGTATTCTCCAACTTCGTGCCCTCCGCGGCGCGTGCGGCCGAGGGCTACCTGCGGCAGTTCTCGGCCAGTGCCGGCCAGCTGACGGCGGCCGGCTTCATCGCACTGGTGGCCTCACTGCTGATCACGCTCAACAGTGTGGAAGAGACCTTCAACCAGATCTGGCGGGTCGGCTCGACCCGGCCCAAGCTGACCCGCTTCCTGGTCTACTGGACCGTGCTGACCTTGGGCGCGATGCTCGCCGCCGCATCGCTTGCGGTATCGGCGCGGGTGTTCGCGATGCCGTTGTTCGGTACCCAGGAGGGCCGTTGGTTGGCCGAGCTGGCGCTGCGGCTGGCGCCGATCCTGATCGAGTTCGTCTGCATCACGCTGATGTTCCGGGTGGTGCCGCACCACACGGTGAAATGGCGGCATGCCGTGCCCGGCGCGATCCTGGCGGCGGTCATCCTGGAACTGGTGAAGTGGGGCATCGGTGCCTATCTGGGCAGCTTCCAGTCCTACCAGAAACTGTATGGCACGGTGGCGTTCGTGCCGATCCTGCTGCTGTGGATCTACCTGTGCTGGGTGGCGGTGCTGCTGGGGGCGTCGCTGGCTTCTTCGATGGCCGCCTTCCGCTACCAGCCGGTGGAACTGCGCCTGCCGCAGGGGTATGAGTTCTATGGACTGCTGCGCCTGCTTGGCCGCTTCCAGCATGCACGGGCCAAGGGCAAGGGCCTGGCCGATGACGAGATCCTGCGGCTGGAGCCGATGCTGACCGATTCACTGCTGCAGGACCTGATCTGCAACCTGCAGGAGATCGACCTGCTGCGCCGCGACGAGCGGGGCGAGTGGCTGCTGTCGCGTGACCTGGACCAGGTCAGCCTGGCCGATCTGTACGAATGTACCCAGCTGCGCATCCCGGTGGCCGAGCAGCACCTGCCGTACCGTGATGACAGCCTGGGCCGTGCCGCACTGGCGGCGCTGGACGATCTGCGGCTGCCCCTGCGCGAACGCCTGAAGCGCAAGGTCAGTGATATCTATACCGACTCTGGAGACATGCCATGACCCGCAAGACGCCGTTGCCGCTGCTGCTCCCGTTGACCCTGCTGCTGGCCCTGGCGGCCTGCAAGCCGGCCCAGGAGCCGACACCGGCCAGCAGCCAGCCGCCGGCACAGGCGCCGACGCCGACCACTCCGGCACCGGTCGATGAAACCCCGGCCGAGCGCACCACTGCCGAATTCCCGACCTTGAAGATGAAGGCGGTGGATGGCAGCGACTACGATCTGGCCGCGCATCGTGGCAAGTGGGTGGTGGTGAACTTCTGGGCGACCTGGTGCGCCCCGTGCCGCAAGGAGATGCCCGAGCTGTCGGCGCTGCATGCGATGCGCAGCAACATCGAGGTGGTCGGCCTGGCCTACGAGGACATCGAAGTGCCGGAAATGCAGTCGTTCCTGACCAAGCATCCGGTGACCTATCCGATCGTGATCGTGGACCCGTTCGATCCGCCGGCCGACTTCGCCACGCCGCGAGGCCTGCCGTTGACGCATCTGCTGGATCCGCAGGGCAAGCTGGCCCACACTTTCCTTGGCCCGGTGACCGCCGCCGACATCGAAAAGCAGATCGCGGCCGCCAAGTAGTGGGTGGGTCGGCAGGGCCTGCGGCCCTGCACCTCGGTACGCGCCATCGCATGCGCGCTGCCGCTCCCACGCTTCGCTGCGCGAACCGCGGGCCCCACTTACCAACACCCAAACCCCCGCCGCTTCGCGGCCGCCCCCTGGCTCAGGGGGGGCTCTGCCCCAGACACGATCCGACGCCCGCCAGGCCAATGGGATTGCCGATGGGGTCAGATCCGCTTTCCGCAGGAAAACGGATCTGACCCCGGTTCCATTTCGATATCTGACAGATGTGTCGACCAAGGTCGACACCTACCAACAGCCGCAGGGATCTGTCAGAGGCGGGGCGGTTGGGTGGGTAGGACACGCCGTAGACCCGTCCATGGGGGCTCGATGTCGCCATCCATGGCGCCAACGGTCGTGCCCACCCACCGCGCCGCCATCCCGCGGATGCCAGCTGTTGCTGTTGCTGTTGCCGTTGCCGTTGCGTTGAGCAGGTGCAGGGTGCAACCCTGCCGAACAACCCTAATCCTCGACCGGGAAATCCTCGATGGGCTTCAGCACATCGTAGTGCTCGCGATGCAGCTTGCCCTTCAGCTTCGGCAGCTCCGGCAACGGTGCATCCACCCGTGTGTCCGGCAACCGGTCCAGCAGGTTGCGCACCAGGGTCAGTCGCCCCAGCCGCTGGTCGTTGAAATCCACCAGCGTCCACGGCGCAGCCTCGCGATGCGTCGCGCGCAGCATCGCCTCGCGGGCTTCGGTATAGGCGCTGTACTTGCTGCGCGATTTCAGGTCGACCGGGGACAGCTTCCAGCCCTTCAGCGGATCGAGGTGGCGTTCGGCGAAGCGCTTCTCCTGCTGCTCCTGGTCCACGCACAGCCAGTACTTGAACAGCAGGATGCCGTCATCCACCAGCAGCTGCTCGAACACCGGTGCCTGGCGCAGGAACTGCTGGTACTCGGTTTCGCTGCAATAGCCCATCACCCGCTCGACGCCTGCGCGGTTGTACCAGCTGCGGTCCATCAGCACGATCTCGCCGGCGGCGGGAAGATGCGAGGCATAGCGCTGGAAATACCACTGCGTGGCTTCGCGGTCGGTAGGCTTGGGCAGTGCTACCACCCGGCATTGGCGTGGATTGAGATGCTGGCTGATGGCCTGGATCGCGCCGCCCTTGCCTGCCGTATCCCGTCCCTCGAACAGCACCAGCAGGCGTTGCCCGCTGAGCTGCACCCAGCGCGCCATCGCGGTCAGTTCCAGCTGCAGCGGCAGCAGCAGTTCGTCGTAGTCCTTGCGCTTGAGCTTGGCCATCGTCACACCACGCGGGGAGGAAGCCCGAGCGTAACGCAGGGGTCGCTCAGGTGCTGTCGACGCCCTGCCAGCCGTGTTCACCGGCAAGCCGCTGCAGCAGGGCCGACAGGTCGCGGGCAAACCCGGCCATGTCGAACAGGCCACTGCGGTCGCGCGCCTGCGCCAGCTCGGCGCGAAGCGAGGCCAGTGCTGCGGGGTCATTGCCCAGTGCGCTGGCGGTGGCGATGAACGCCGCATCATCGGCGACATTCATCCGGGCCAGCCCCAGATGGTGGTTGAGGCTGCCGGCCACGCGCGCGGCGAAGGTGTCGCCCGGGCAGGTCAGCACCGGGCAGCCGGCCCACAGTGCATCGGAGGCGGTGGTGTGCGCGTTGTACGGATGCGTGTCGAGGAACAGGTCGGCCAGTGGGTAGCGGGCCAGGTACTGCGGATGCGGCAGCTTGGCCATGAACGCCAGCCGCGCCGGGTCCAGGCCGGCAGCCTGCGCGGCGGTGCGCAGGCGGGCGTCGGCCTGGCCGGGGCCGGACAGCAGCCACAGCACGCTGCCGGGCACCGCCTGCAGAACCGCGAAGGCGCGGCCCATGCTGCGCGGGTTGAGCTTGTAGCTGTTGTTGAAGCAGCAGAACACCACGCCGTGCTCGGGCAGCCCGCACTCGGCGCGGGACGGCGACGGCTCCAGCGTGCGGGTGTTGTCCGAGGGCTGGAAGGCCCGCGGAAGGCGCAGGACGCGTTCGCTGAAGTGCGGTTCCAGCGCTGCCGGCAGTACGAATTCGTCGGCGACCACGGCGTCCAGCCATCGCGCGCCCGAGGTGCCGGGGTAGGCCAGCCAGTTCAGCTGCAGCGGGGCCGGGCGTATCGCCAGCACTTCGGGCGTGCCGCCGCCGCCCCAGCCGCGCAGGTCGAACAGCAGGTCGATGCCCTGTGCGCGGATGCGGGCCGCGATGTCGGCATGCCGCAGTGCGGCCACCTCATGCAGCCGGGTCGCGGACTGCAGGCGTCCGCGGATGCCGCTGCCATCGGCGCGGTTCAGCGCGAACAGGTGCAGCTGCAACGCCGGGTCATGACGCAGGTGTTCGAGCAGGGCCACGGTCAGCAGCCCGGTGGGATGGGCGCCGAAGCCATTGGAAAGGAAGCCGACGCGCAACGGGCCGCGCGCGCGTACCGTCACTGCCGGCAAGGGCCGGACCGAGGCGGCGATCAGTGCGGCGCGCGCACGTGCACAGGCCAACTGCTCGCCCGCGCTGGCGTCTTCGCTGAGGAAGGCGAAGGGTTCCACCGCACCGTGGCCG
Organism: Stenotrophomonas sp. LC732; assembly: GCF_052446685.1. Classification (NCBI taxonomy): domain Bacteria; kingdom Pseudomonadati; phylum Pseudomonadota; class Gammaproteobacteria; order Lysobacterales; family Lysobacteraceae; genus Stenotrophomonas; species Stenotrophomonas sp. LC732. The sequence continues at coordinate 557,020 of NZ_CP199214.1, forward strand.
GCGGCGAGCGCGGCGCGTACCTGCGCAGCCAGCGTGTCCACGTCCTGCCAGTCGCACAGGCGGCGCTGCCACGCCAGGCGCTGCGCGGCGATGTAGGGTTCATCCGGCATCAGCGCATGCGCGCGGCGATAGGCCGCTGCTGCGCCTTCGGCATCGTCGGCGTCTTCCAGCGCATGGCCCAGCCACAGCGCGATGCCCGGGTGCTGCGGGGCCAATGCCGAGGCCTGGCCGAGCAGCTTCGCCGCGTCGGCGTGCGCGCCGGCCATCCAGGCCACGCGGCCCAGGCGCGCCAGTGCCTCGGGGTGGTTCGGGCGCAGCTGCAGCGCGCGTCGTGCCGCCTGCTCGCCGGCGGCGATGTCGCCGGCTTCCAGCTCCAGGTCGGCCAGCATCACCCAGGCGACGAAATCGCCGGGCTGGCGTGCGATCGCCTGCTGCAGGTGCTGTCGCTGCTGCCAGGCCGACATCGTGCTCAGCCCGCCGACAGCTGGGCCAGGGCATCGACCTGGTGTTCGTGGCTGAGCCGCTGCAGCAGCGGGTCGAGGTCGCCGGCGAGGATGTTGGGCAGGTCGTACAGGGTCAGGCCTTCCACGCGGTGGTCGGTGATCCGGCCCTGCGGGAAGTTGTAGGTGCGGATGCGCTGGCTGCGGTCGCCGCTGCCGACCTGCAGGCGCCGCGATTCGGCCTGCGCGGCGTCCTGGCGCTGGCGCTCGGCATCGAGCAGCTGCGCCTTCAGGCGCTTCATCGCCTTGTCGCGGTTGGCGTGCTGGCTGCGCTCGGTCTGGCACTCCACCACCACGCCGGTCGGCACGTGGGTGATGCGGATGGCCGATTCGGTCTTGTTGACGTGCTGGCCGCCGGCACCGGACGAGCGGAACGTATCCACCTTCAGGTCGGCCGGGTTGATGACGATGTCATCGACCTCGTCGGCCTCGGGAATGATCGCCACGGTGGCCGCCGAGGTGTGGATGCGGCCCTGCGATTCGGTGGCCGGCACGCGCTGCACGCGATGCGTGCCCGATTCGAACTTCAGGCGCGAGAACGCACCACGGCCGACCACGCGCGCCACCACTTCCTTGTAGCCGCCATGCTCACCGGGGTTGTCTGATTCGATCTCGACCTTCCAGCCCTGGCGCTCGGCATAGCGGGCGTACATGCGGAACAGATCGCCGGCGAAGATCGCGGCTTCATCGCCGCCAGTGCCGGCGCGTACTTCCAGGAACAGGTTGCCTTCGTCGCGCGGATCGCGCGGTACCAGCAGCAGGGCCAGTTCTTGTTCCAGTTCCTGCAGGCGCGCCTGCGCCGCGGCGATTTCCTCGTCGGCCAGTTCACGCAGGTCGGGGTCGGCGCGCATGCCTTCGGCGGCGGCCAGGTCGGCCTTGGCACGGGCTTCCTCGGCGAGCGCGGCAGCGACCGGTTCAAGTTGGGCGAATTCGCGCGAAAGGTCGCGGAAACGGGTGTTGTCGGCGACCACATCGGGTTCGGCGAGCAGGCGTTCCAGTTCTTCGCGGCGCTCGGCCAGCGCTTCCAGCTTACGGCGCAGGGTCGGCGTCATCGGGTCTCACGGGTGGGTGGCGGTAACCCGGCGTGGCCGGGAACAGGCGCTCGGCGGCGCGGGTCAGGTCGGCATCGCCACTGAGCGCGGCCGCGCGCAGTGCGGCGGTCGGCGGATGCAGCAAGCGGTTGGTCAGGCCATGGGCCAGCAGTTCCAGCACTTCGTCGGCGGGCTTGCCGTTGGCCAGCTGCTGCCGTGCGCGCTCCAGCAGTTCGGCGCGGGTCGCTTCGCCGAACGCACGCAGCTGCCGCAGCGGTGCCTGGTGGGCGCTGGCCTGCTGGGTCTCGATGAAACGCGACACCTGCAGGTCGATGATCGCCTCGGCCTCGGCGGCGGCCTCGCGGCGGCCACGGCGGTTGTCTTCCACCGCGCGTTCCAGGTCATCGACGGTGTAGAGGAAGGCGTCGTTGAGCGTGCCGACCTCGGCTTCGATGTCGCGCGGCACGGCCAGGTCGAACAGCAGCATCGGCTTGTGCCGGCGCGCGCGCAGTGCGTTGGCCACCATCTCGCGATGGATCACAGGTTCGCGCGCGGCGGTGGCCGAGAACACGATGTCGGCCTCGCCGAGATGGCGGTCCAGTTCGGTCAGCGGCAGGGCCACGCCGCCATGGCGGCTGGCCAGTTCCTGCGCGTGGGCAAGGGTGCGGTTGGCGATCAGCAGCCGCCGCACCTTGCCCTCACTCAGGTGGCGTGCAGCCAGCTCGATGGTCTCGCCGGCACCGACCAGCAGCACGGTGGAGTCATCCAGGCGCGCGAAGGCGTTCTGCGCCAGGCGCACCGCCGCCGAGGCCACCGACACCGGGTTGGCGCCGACCTGGGTATCGGTGCGCGCACGCTTGGCTACCGAGAAGGTCTGCTGGAACAGGCGGTCCAGGCGCTGGCCGAGCAGGCCGTGGTCACGCGCGGTCGACCAGGCATCCTTTACCTGGCCGAGGATCTGCGGTTCGCCCAGCACCATCGAGTCCAGCCCGGTGGCGACCCGGAACAGGTGGCGCACGGCCTCGGCATCGGCATGCTGGTACAGGTAGCCCTGCAGGTCGCCTGCCTGGCTGTGCAGCCACTGGTCCAGCGCCTGTGCCGACTCGGCCACGGCATACAGTTCGGTGCGGTTGCAGGTGGACAGCAGCACTGCCTCGGCGATCTGCGGGGTATCGCGCAGCGAGCCCAGCGCACGCGGCAACGCCTCACCGGCGAAGGCCGCGCGCTCGCGCAGCTCCACCGGTGCGGTCTGGTGATTCAGTCCGAGCACCCACAGGGTCATTGTTCAGTTGCTTGCGATAAGCTGCTGGCCATTGGACGACATTTTAAGGCCCCGATGCCGACGATGCCCGCATTGATTCGCATCCCCAGTGTTCTGCTGCTGTCCCTGGCCTGCGCCCAGGCCCTGGCGGCGGTGCCGGCCAAGGCCCCCGTGCGGGCCGCGGCCACTGAGGAACTGGCGCTGGAACCGGTGATGGCCGGTGAGTTCGCCCTGCAGGCCGGCAAGCTGGCCGAGGCCGCGCGCTGGTACCTGCAGGCCGCGCAGCAGACCGACGGCGACGCCGGCCTGGCCGAGCGCGCGACCCGTATCTCCATGCTGGCCAACGATGATGCCAGCGCCGCCAAGGGCCTGGCCCTGTGGCAGCAGCGCGCCCCGCGCTCGTTGACCATGCGCAGCGCCGCCGGTGCGCTGGCCATGCGCCAGGGCGATGTGAAGGCTGCCCGCACCGAGCTGCAGGCGCTGCTGGCCGACCCCGACGAGCGCGGCTGGAAGTTCGCCCTGGCCGCGCTGATCGGCGGTGGCCGCGACCCGGCGGTGCCGGCGCAGGTGCTCGGCGAGCTGGTTGATGCCAATGCGATTCCGCCGAAGATCGAGGCCTGGCAGGAGTTCGGTCGCCTGGCCCTGCGCATGGACAAGCCCGAGCTGGCGCGGCGCATGATCGATGAAGTGGTCAAGCGCTTCCCGGAAGAACCGCGCGTAGCGTTGCTGCGTGCCAGCCAGCTGCAGCAGGCGGGCGAGACCGACAAGGCATTGTCGCTGCTGCACGACGTCGAGCCGAAGACCCGCCAGGACCCCGAGCTGCGCAATGCGGTGGCCATCGCCTACGACAGCCTGGGCCAGCCGGCTGCGGCCGAGCGCGTGTTGGCGTTCGGCCCGCAGGACGTACAGACCTGGGGCATGCGCGCCTCGCTGCTGGCCAAGCAGGGCGACAAGGCGGCGCTGTCCAACCTCTACAACGAGCTGTCGCGGCAGGCGGCCAAGCCGGATCCGGCGCAGCGCCTGTTGCTGGGCAAGATCGCCGAATACCTGAAGCGTTACCCCGAGGCGGTGCAGTGGTACCACAGCGTGCCCGGTGGCGATGAGCTGAGCGAAGCGCGCCTGCGCGCGGCCAATGCCCAGGCCCTGGCCGGGCGCCTGTCGCTGGCGCTGGAGGAAGTGCACGCGATCCAGTCCGACGCGGTGGTCGACGACGATGTGCGCCGTGACGCCTACCTGCTGGAAGCCGAACTGCGCCAGCGTGGTGACGACAGCGCCGGTGAACTGGATGCGCTGGCCCGCGGCCTGGCCGCCTACCCGGACGACAACGGCCTGCTGTACGCACGTGCGCTCACCTGGGAGCGCCGCGACGACATCCCGCGCGCCGAGGCCGACCTGCGCAAGATCCTGGTGACCGACCCGGAAAACGTGCCGGCGCTGAACGCGCTGGGCTACACCCTGGCCGATCGCACCGGCCGCCTGCAGGAAGCGCTGGAGCTGATCGACCGCGCCCGCGTGGCCGAGCCGGACAACGCCGCCATCGTCGACAGCTATGGCTGGGTGCTGTATCGCCTGGGCCGCAAGGAAGAGGCACTGGTACAGCTGCGCCGGGCCTGGACCCTGGCCAAGGACCCGGAGATCGCTTCCCACGTCGGCGAAGTGCTGTGGGTGCTGGGCAAGCATGACGAGGCCCGCCACTTCTTCGACGAAGCGGCCAAGCTCGACCCTGAAAACCGCGCGCTGCTGCGCGCCCGTGAGAAATTCAATCCATGAGTGGTTCCCTGATCCGGCCGCTGCTGTTGGCGACCGTGACCCTGGCGGTGAGCGCCTGTACCAGTGTCGGCACGCAGAAGACCCCGGCGCCAGCGGTGGTCGAGATTGTTTCGGCTGAAGCGGCGCAGGCCGAGGCAGCGCGCGTGGCCGCGCTGCAGGCACAGCCGGACTGGGCCTTCCAGGGGCGGGTGGCGGTCAGCAAGGGCAAGGACGGCGGCAGCGGTCGCATCGACTGGAAGCAGGACGGCCGCCGCTACGTGGTCGAACTGAGCGCGCCGGTGACCCGGCAGAGCTGGAAGCTGACCGGCGACACCCATTCCGAAGCCGGTCGCCTGGAAGGGCTGTCCGGCGGTCCGCGCGATGGCGAGGACGCCCAGCAGCTGCTGCTGGAAGCGACTGGCTGGGACATCCCGGTCAATCAGCTGCCGGAGTGGATCCGCGGCCTGGTGGCCGGGGATGCTGCCGGTCCGGAAAAGGTCGAGCGCGACGGTGAAGGCCGGCCGCGCCGCATGCAGCAGATGGGCTGGCAGGTGCAGTACCTGGACTGGTACCCGGCCGACGCCGGACGACCGGCGCTGCCGCGACGGATCGAGGCCAGCAATGGCGACGCCAAGGTGCGCCTGCTGGTGGACCAGTGGGGGCAGGGCACGCCATGAGCGCCGGGCGCGACGACGCGGGCTGGTCCTGGTGGCCGGCCCCGGCCAAGCTGAACCTGTTCCTGCACATCACTGGCCGCCGAGCCGACGGCTACCACGAGCTGCAGACCGTATTCCGCCTGCTGGACTGGGGGGACCGCATCGGCCTGCGCCTGCGTGAAGACGGTCAGGTGCGTCGGCAGGGCGAGGGCCTGGCCGGCGTGGCCGAGGCCGATGACCTGGCGGTGCGGGCCGCGCGCCTGCTCCAGGATGAGGCGAAGGGCGCGCAAGGTGCTGACATCATCGTCGAAAAGCACATTCCTGCCGGTGGTGGCTTCGGCGGCGGTTCGTCCGATGCGGCCACCGTACTGGTGGTGCTGAATCGGCTCTGGCGCGCCGGCCTGGACGAGGATGCCCTGGCCGCGCTGGCCCTGCGCCTGGGCGCCGACGTGCCGGTGTTCGTGCGTGGCCACAATGCCTGGGCCGAAGGGGTGGGCGAGCGCCTGCAGCCGATCACGCTGGCGCCGGCCTGGTATGTGGTGGTTGAACCGGGTGTTCATGTTCCTACGCCGGTCCTGTTTGCAGACCCGGATTTGACGCGCGACAGCCCAGTGGCGAAAATAGAGGACTTCGCTTCCGGGACCCTGGTCGGGAACGCGTTCGAACCGGTGCTGCGCCGCCGTGAGCCTGCCGTCGAGGCAGCGCTTGCCGCGTTGAGCGACATCGGCGCGGCGCGGCTGACCGGTTCGGGAAGTGGTTGTTTCGTCGAGTTCGCATCGCAGGCTGCTGCAGAGCAGGGGCGGTCGAAGTTGCCGAAGGAGTTGCGGGCAAGGGTGGCAGCGGGCGTTGCGCGTTCGCCACTGCTGGATGCACTCGAGCAACACTGATTTATCAATGCAGGGGCGTCGCCAAGAGGCCCAAGGCACCAGGTTTTGATCCTGGCATTCGTAGGTTCGAATCCTACCGCCCCTGCCAATAGCGGCTGTGTCCGCGCCTTCCAGCGCATCGCCCGCGCGGGACGTGGAAACAACCGCGGTGTTGTCAGCAGCAAGGGTCCATCGGGGTCCTTGCCGACTCCGGATCCCCGCCACTCGTCCCCGCCCGAGACAATCATGATGCAAGAGTCCCCGAACCTGCTGGTCTTTTCCGGCAACGCCAACAAACGTCTGGCGCAGAACATCTGCAAGGAACTGGGGGTCCGCCCGGGCAAGGCGCTGGTGTCGCACTTCTCCGATGGTGAAGTGCAGGTGGAAATCGAAGAGAACGTCCGCAAGCAGGACGTGTTCGTGATCCAGCCGACCTGCGCGCCGAGCGCGGAAAACCTGATGGAACTGCTGGTGCTGATCGACGCGCTCAAGCGCGCATCGGTGGCCAGCGTGACCGCCGTGGTGCCGTACTTCGGCTACTCGCGCCAGGACCGCCGCATGCGTTCCTCGCGCGTGCCGATCACCGCCAAGCTGGCGGCCAAGATGTTCAGCACCGCTGGCGCTGATCGCGTGCTGACCGTCGACCTGCACGCCGACCAGATCCAGGGCTTCTTCGATATTCCGGTGGACAACGTGTATGCGTCCCCGCTGCTGCTGGCCGACATCTGGCGCGCCTACGGCACCGAGAACCTGATTGTTGTCTCGCCGGACGTGGGCGGCGTGGTCCGCGCCCGTGCGGTGGCCAAGCGCCTGGATGACGCCGACCTGGCGATCATCGACAAGCGCCGCCCGCGCGCCAACGTCTCCACCGTGATGAACATCATCGGTGACGTCGAAGGCAAGACCTGCGTGATGGTCGATGACATCGTCGATACCGCCGGCACCCTGTGCGCCGCTGCCGCTGCCCTGAAGGCGCGCGGTGCGCTCAAGGTCGCCGCCTACTGCACCCACGCGGTGCTGTCGGGCCCGGCGGTGGACAACATCACCAATTCCCAGCTCGACGAGCTGGTGGTGACCGACACCATCCCGCTGAAGGACGCAGCGCGGGTGTGCAGCAAGATCCGCCAGCTGAGCGTGGCGGAAATGCTGGCCGAAACGATGCGCCGCATCGCCTTCGGCGAGTCGGTCAGCTCGCTGTACGTCGACTGAGTTTTCGTCCCTGCCGGCAACGGCGGGGACATACCCGGATGCTTCTGGTCGCGGAAGCATCTTCAACCGCCACGCCGCAGGGCGCGGCAACAACCTGAGTAGTCGAAAATGTCGAAGACCCATGAAATCAAGGTCACCAAGCGTGAACTGCAGCGTAAGGGTGCGAGCCGCCGCCTGCGTCACGCTGGTGTGATCCCGGCTATCGTGTACGGCGGCAACGCCGAGCCGGTCGCCATCAGCCTGGACCACAACGAAATCTGGCTGGCCCAGCAGAACGAGTGGTTCTATGCCTCGATCCTGGACCTGAACCTGGATGGCCAGGTGCAGAAGGTCCTGCTGCGTGACATGCAGCGCCACCCGTACAAGCAGCTGATCATGCACCTGGACTTCCAGCGCGTGAACGAGAACGAAGCCCTGACCGCTTCGGTCCCGCTGCACTTCGTCAACGAAGACACCTCGCCGGCCGGCAAGGCTGCCGACGTCGTGGTCACCCACGAACTGAAGGAAGTGACCATCACCTGCCTGCCGAAGGACCTGCCGGAGTCGATCGAAGTCGACCTGGGCGAGCTGAAGGCCGGTGACGTCGTGTACCTGTCCAACATCAAGCTGCCGAAGGGCGTGGAAATCCCGGCGCTGGCGCTGGGCAAGGACCACGACGACGCCATCGTCACCGCCAAGGCCGGCAAGGCCGACGAGGCTGACGAAGAAGCGGCTGCCGCCGAGTAATACCGTTACGGTGCCTGCCTCCGGGCAGGCACCGTACTGGAAGGAACCATGGCAGGACTGCGACTGATCGTCGGTCTGGGCAATCCCGGATCGGAACACGCCCGGACCCGGCACAATGCCGGGTTTCATTTCGTTGAGGCCCTGGCGGAAAAAGCCGGTGCGCGATGGAATGTGGACAGCAAGTTGTTCGGCGAGACCGCCAAGGTCGAGATCGCCGGGCAGACGGTGTGGCTGCTCAAGCCCGCCACCTTCATGAACCTCAGCGGCAAGTCGGTCACCGCCGCGCAGCGGTTCTGGAAGATCGAGCCGGAGGAAACCCTGCTGGCCCACGACGAGCTGGACCTGCCGCCCGGTGCGGCGCGGCTTAAGTTCGACGGTGGCCACGGCGGCCAGAACGGCCTGCGCGATACCATCCGCCTGCTGGGTCATGGCAAATTCCACCGCCTGCGCGTGGGCATCGGCCATCCCGGCCACAAGGACCGCGTGGTGGGTTGGGTGCTGGGGCGCCCGTCCAAGGAGGATGACGTGCTGATCGCACGCGCCATCGACGATGCGATCGACGTGCTGCCGCTGGCGGTGCAGGGCGATTTCAACGAAGCGATGAAGCGGCTGCACACCCCGCGCTGACCATGACCGACCCGCGTACTCCCTGCACCGTGTGTGGCGCCATGATCCTGCTGGCGACGGCGGCCCGGAACGATGGGCTCTGCATGCCGTGCCGGAATGGCACGCGGCAAAGCATGGAAATGGCGAAGACGCGAGATCGGGAGGTTCGCGAGGAGCGCAAGCGCTTCGAGGAATCAGCAGAGGGGCGGCATTGGCATTGGTTGATCGAACAAGTCCACGGGAACGGTTGTGGATTTTCCGGATTGTCAGTGCAGGATCAGCGCTACTTTGCGATCAACGCGCTCATCAATGATGTCTATCGTGGAGGGCTTGATGCCTATTTCCAAAATTCTGCTGGCGGCTACATCGCGGAAGCGCTTGCAGGGCTTGGGGAGATGCAGCAGCTTGACGTGCGAGACATCGTGCTCGCGGCCCAGCAGCTACTGTTTGGCAATGAGGCCATGGAAGATCATCATGCGCAGAGACGCCTGCAGATCTATCGTGCCGACGGGTATCTCGACGATGAAGTCGAAACAGCACTTGATGCGCTGGATGGGCGATTCTATGCACTGGTCGACGACGGCCAGCTTGAAGAACTGCTGAAAGCGTACGCAGAACGTCACAGGTTGTACGCCGCGTTCTAGCGCGGGCTACTGGAAGGACGATTGGGGATTGAGGGCATGCCCGCAGGCGAGCCTTGAATCCCGAATCATCCACTTACACTCAAACCCGGATTCAACCCATGGGTATCAAATGCGGCATCGTCGGCCTGCCCAACGTCGGCAAGTCGACCCTGTTCAATGCGCTGACCAAGGCGGGCATCGCCGCGGCGAACTTCCCGTTCTGCACCATCGAGCCGAACGTCGGCATCGTGCCGGTGCCGGATCCGCGCCTGAACGAGCTGGCGGGCATCATCAACCCGCAGAAGGTCATCCCGACCGCGGTCGAGTTCGTCGACATCGCCGGCCTGGTCGCCGGTGCCGCCAGCGGTGAAGGCCTGGGCAACAAGTTCCTGGCGCACATCCGCGAAGTCGATGCCATCACCCACGTGGTGCGCTGCTTCGAGCACGGTGACATCGTGCACGTGGCCGGCAAGGTCGACCCGATCTCGGACATCGAAACCATCGACACCGAACTGGCGCTGGCCGACCTGGACAGTGTCGAGAAGGCGCTGAACCGTGCTGAGCGTGCGGCCAAGGGCGGCGACAAGGATGCGGCGGCGCGCAAGCCGGTGCTGGCCAAGTTGCAGGCTGCACTGTCGGAGGGCAAGGCTGGGCGCTCGGCCGGGCTGGACGAGGAAGAGAAGGCGCTGGTGCGCGACCTGTTCCTGCTGACCCTGAAGCCGGTGATGTACATCGCCAACGTGCTGGAAGACGGTTTCGACAACAACCCGCACCTGGAAGCCGTGCGTGCGCATGCTGCCGCCGAAGGCGCGCAGGTGGTGCCGGTGTCGGCCGCGATCGAAGAAGAGCTGTCCCAGCTCGACGACGAAGACCGCGATACCTTCCTGGCGGACCTGGGCCTGAGCGAGCCGGGCCTGAACCGCGTGATCAACGCGGCCTACAGCCTGCTCGGCCTGCAGACCTACTTCACCGCCGGCGTGAAGGAAGTCCGTGCGTGGACCGTGCGCAAGGGCGCCACCGCCCCGCAGGCCGCGGCGGTCATCCACACCGACTTCGAGAAGGGCTTCATCCGCGCTGAAACCATCGCGTATGACGACTTCATCAAGTACAAGGGCGAAGCCGGCGCGAAGGAAGCCGGCCGCCTGCGCCTGGAAGGCAAGGAGTACCGCGTGCAGGAAGGCGACATCCTGCACTTCCGCTTCAACGTCTGATCCTGCGGCATCGGATCGACCCCGGACGCCCCGCCCTGTGCGGGGCGTTCGCGTTTCCGGTGATGGACAAAAAAACACCAGGCTGCGAAACGCTTGCGGTGTGACGTTCGCCGGTACTTGTCCACAGCAAACTCCCATCGCTTTCCACGCGTGGTGTGGAAAACCGACGAACCTGATGTAGAGCCGAGCCCATGCTCGGCTGATGCCAGCCGGAGCCGAGCGTGGGCTCGGCTCTACAAGGGGCTCGCCCGCGCGACCTGGACAAATTTTCACCGCGCTTCGAAACGCCTGCGCTGCAATGCTCGCACCCACTTGTCCACACCAAGTTCCCATTGCTCTCCACGTACCGTGTGGAAAACAATCGGGGCCGTGGACAAAGAATCACCACGTCCGGAAACGCCTGCACCGCAACGCTCGAACCCACTTGTCCACACCAAGTTCCCATTGCTTTCCACGTGCGGTGTGGAAAACCCCAGATGGCCCGCTCTGGCAGTCGCCCACCTTGGTGGGCGGGGCGAAACAGTGCCCACCAGGGTGGGCATCTACCAGAACCGCAAACAACAAGGCCCGCCAATGGCGGGCCTTGTCGTCCACGTTCTGCAATGCGGCGTGCCTTACAGCGCGCTGCCACCGAACTTGTGGGTGTACTGCAGGTTGATCGTGCGCCCCACGCTGTCGAACCAGGACACGTCGTAGTACGGGTATGCAGTGTAGGTACGGTCCGTCGGCGGCATCTTGTTGAACACATTGACCACCGACAGCGACAGGCGCGAGTGGTCGTCGAAGCGGTACTGCAGCGAGGCGTTGTAGCGATAGGTCGCCTTCACGTACGGGCTGTCGCCGCTGTCCCAGTCGAACACCTGGTCGTAGCTGTCCGAGGTCGGCAGCTTGCCCAGGCGCGAACCGTACACCGTTGCCGACCACGCATCCTTTTCCCAGGTCACGCTCAGGCTGGTCTTGGTGCGTGGGATGTCGAAGCCGCTGTTCACTGCGAACTGGTCTTCGGTGCGGTCGCCCGGGTAGCGCTGGAAGTCATGCTTCTTCACCCAGGTGTGGGTGCCGTTGAAGATGAAGTCGCCGATGCCCGTCTGCAGGCGGTAGCGCAGGCCGACGTCGATGCCGGAGGTGGATTCGCGGGCGACGTTGATCGGCGCCACGCGCACGCCATACAGGCGCCCGTCGTTGCTGCGGGTGATGCGGGCGAGTGCATCCACGCAGGTCGGCGAGGTGATGTCGGCGCTGCCCAGGCGGCAGTTCGCTTCGTTGGCCAGGATCGTGCGCACGTCCATGTCCTGCACCTGGTCGCGCATGTCGATGTCGAACCAGTCCACCGACAGGTCCAGGCCGACGGCCGGCGACCAGACGAAGCCGGCACTCCACGAGGTGCTGGTTTCCGGGTCGAGCTGGCGGTTGCCGGTGCGGCTGCGGATCAGGTTGCGCTCGTAGTCGGCGCAGTCGGTGGCGCCGTCGGCGCGGCAGCTGTACAGGTCTTCGGCGGTGGTCTCATCGTTGCCCGGGCCGGCGAATACATAGTGCAGGTCCGGCGCACGGAACGCGGTGCCATACGAACCGCGCACCAGCAGCGTGTCGATCGGGCGCCATTCCAGGCCACCGCTCCAGGTCGCCTTGCCGATGGTGTGGCCGGAATAGCGGTACTGGTCGTAGCGGCCGGCCACGCTCAGGTTGACCGTTTCGTGCAGCGGCATGCGCAGCTCGGCCGCCGTAGCCCAGCGGTTGCGCGAACCTTGGCCGTCCGAATCCTTCCAGCTGTAATAGTAGTACTGGGTCGCCAGCGGATCAGGATTGAGCGAGTACGCCTGCTGGCCCACTTCCACGGTCGCGGCGAAACCGGCGTCACCGCCGGGCAGGCCGAACAGCGCGGAATTGGTCAGAGTGAATGCCGCCGTCTCCGTGCGCGACTTCGGCGTGTAGGTGGTACGCGCGGCGATCGAATCGTACTCGGCGCGGGTCAGCGGCCGGTACAGGCGTGACGGGTCGGCGTTGTAGATCGGGAAACCGTCGTCATCCACGCCCAGCTGCGGGCCGAGGAACAGGTCATTGGCCTTGGCGGCGATGATCTGCGCCCAGCTGATCCGCGACTGGTACTGCGAATGGCTCAATGCCGCTTCGTAGTCCCAGTTGCCGGCCAGGTTGCCCTTGAAGCCGGTGGTCACGCTGAAGGTCTTCTGCGTGCTGCGCACCATGGCATTGCGCAGGCCACCCATTTCCTCGGGCGAGAACTGGCGCTGCCAGAACTCGATCTCGCCGGTGGCTTCGTTGTTGAAGTAGCCCGACTCATCGCCGTTGGCGTCCATGCGGCCCCACTTGGTGACGTCGCGCATCAGCGACATCGTGTGATAGCCCAGCTGCACATCGGCGAACCACTGCTGGCCATTGTCGAAGTCGTAGCTCAGCGAGGCGTAGCCATTGGCACCACGGCGCTTGCTGAGGATGGTGCCGTAGCCGATCGAGCTGTCGCTTCCGCAGTAATAGCCATAGCGCGGGCGGTAGGCGCGGTAGGTGCTGCCCTGGTTCTGGCCGGACAGCGCTTCGCAGGTGGCCGCGCCCGGGTCCAGGTAGTCATCGTTGTAGTCGGTGCGCAGGTAGGCGCGGCGGGCGATGCGCGAACCCTCGGTGGGGCCGTCCTGGGTCGAGTCCTGGATGTCGCGCTCATAGGCCCACAGCGGCGTCTGCGACTGCAGTTCCACGCTGTACACCGCGTTGAAGTTGCCACGGCTGAAACCGCTGGCGATGCTCATGTCGAACGACTCGCCACCGCCTTCAGTGGTGGTGCCCATGCGCATGTCGATCGTGGTGCCGTCGGCCTTCTTCTTCAGGATGAAGTTGACCACGCCGGCGATCGCGTCCGATCCATAGATGGCCGAGGCGCTGCCGGTCAGTACTTCAATGCGCTCGATCATCCCCAGCGGAATGTTGGAGACATCGGTGAAGTTGCTGCGGCCCTTGAACGGCATCGGGAAGTCGGCGATACGGCGGCCATTGACCAGCACCAGCGTGTGGTTCGGGCCCAGGCCGCGCAGGTCCACCTGCTGGGCACCCGGCGAGAAGTCGGCGCCGCTGGAAGACTGCTGGCTCTGCGTCTCACCGCCGTTCTGGGTCATCGCACGCAGCACGTCCGGCACGCTGGTGAAGCCACTGGAGCGGATCTGTTCGGCGTTGATCACCGTGATCGGGGCGGGGCCTTCCACCTGGGCGCGCGGAATGCGCGAACCGGTGACCTGCACCGCGTCCAGTTGTTGTACCGGAGAGGACGCCGGAGCCTGGGCGGCCGCGGAAGCAGCCACACCCATCAACGCTAGCTGGATCGACCACGCCATCGCCTTTCTACGCATGAGGAATTCTCGGAAATGAAGCCGGCCCGCAGAGGAGGGGCCTGTCCCCCATTCAGATTTCCGGAATGGGCGCGCGCATTTAACGCCTTTTTTATGTCCTTGACTACTGGGTCCCTATCTGGCAAAGAGTGAAAACGCTTGCAAGTCGATTTTGTTCAGGGAGATCAAGATGCGACGCGTTCACCGGACCCTGCGTACCCCTGTTGCCTGGCTGGCGCTGCTCATGCTGGCCTGGCCGTCGGCCGCGCCCGCGCAGGATCTGCAGGGCCCGGGCTTTTCCTATTACGAGGTCGGCGACCTTGAGGCCCCACGTCCCGGGCCGCGTGCATCCGCGATGATGCTGATGGGCGGTGGCGAGTGGGTGCCGGATGCCTTCCAGTGGTGGTTGAAGCAGGCCGGCAATGGCCGTGTACTGATCCTGCGTGCCTCCGGTGGCGATGAACTGCAGGACCGCCTGTACCGCGAGATCGGCGGCACCACCGCGGTACAGACGCTGGTCTTCGACAGCCGCCGCGGTGCCGATGATCCAGCCGTGCTGCGCGTGGTCGCTGCGGCCGATGCCATCTTCATTGCCGGCGGCGACCAGTCGCGCTACATCCGCTTCTGGAAGGGCACCGCACTCAACCGCGCGCTCAACGCCCATGTACGCGCCGGCAAGCCGATTGCCGGTACCAGCGCTGGCCTGGCCATCCTCGGCGGCTATGCCTATGGCGCCATGGATGGCGGCAGCATCAGCTCGGCCGGTGCGCTGGCCGATCCGATGGGCAGCGCAGTCGCCATGGACAGTGGCTTCCTGCAGATGCCCTACCTGCAGCGCGTGGTCACCGACACCCATTTCGACAAGCGTGACCGCCTTGGCCGCCTCATCGTGTTCGTGGCACGCGCCGCGCAGGACAGCGGCGACCCTGACATCGTCGGCATCGGCGTTGATGAGGACACCGCCCTGTGCGTGGAGCCCGATGGCCAGGCCCAGGTCTACAGCGCTGATGGCGAGGGCAAGGTCTGGGTGGTCAGCCCCGGTCGTGATGCCGATCGCCTGGTCGAGGGCGAACCATTGCGCTTCCATGCCGTTCCAGTGACCGTGGTCGCCAGTGGCAGCCGCATGCGCCTGGACGATTTCCAGGCCGAGGCCGACTACCAGGCCGTGGCCGACATCAGCGACGGCCAGATCGAGTTCACGCTTCGGTAGCGCCGGCCGCTGGCCGGCAACTCACTTTCCCTGAGCTGATGCGCCCCTTGCGGCCAGCGGCCGGCGCTACCCTGCAATCCATTCCCTTGTCCTGCTGGAGACGTACCTGATGAAACTGCGCCTGGCGCTGTCCGCGCTGCTGTCCTTTCCATTGATCGCCCAGGCCGCCCCGGCTGCGTCGCCATTGCTGGTCATCCATGGCGGCGCCGGCGTCGAACGCAAGGACCTGTCGCCGGCCGAAGAGAAGGCTGCGCGCGATGCGTTGCGCGCCGCACTGCTGAAAGGCCATGCCGAACTGGCGGCCGGTCGTCCGGCGCTTGCAGCGGTCACTGCGGCAATCACCGTGCTGGAGGACGATCCGACCTTCAACGCTGGCAAGGGCGCAGTGTTCACCCATGACGGCCACAACGAGCTGGATGCGGCGGTGATGGACGGTGCCACCCAGGCAGCAGGTGCGGTGGCCGGCGTGCAGCGGGTGCGTAACCCGATCCTGCTGGCGCAGACCGTGATGCAGAAGTCCAGGCACGTGATGATGGTAGGGCAGGGTGCCGAAGCCTTCGCGGTGGAGCAGGGCATTGCTCTGGTTGATCCCTCCTACTTCCGCACGGAGAAGCGTTGGCAGCAGCTGCAGCGCGCGCTTAAGGAAGAGGTCAATGGCCAAGCCCATGCCGACCTGGAGACCGCAAAGCACTTCGGTACCGTCGGTGCGGTCGCGCTGGATGCGCAGGGGCAGCTGGCCGCGGGCACCTCCACGGGCGGCATGACCAACAAGCGCTATGGCCGGGTGGGGGACTCGCCGATCATCGGCGCCGGCACCTGGGCCGATGCGCGCTGTGCGGTGTCGGGCACCGGCTGGGGCGAGTACTACATCCGCACCGCGGCCGCGCACGAGATCTGTGCGCGCATGCGCTACCAGGGGCAGAGCCCGGAGCAGGCCGGCAAGGGCGTGATCAACGAGACGATTCCGCAGATGGGCGGCGACGGTGGTGCGATTGTGCTTGCCGCGGACGGCAGAATGGCCACGCCGTTCAACACCCAGGGCATGTATCGGGGCTGGATCGGCGCCGACGGAGTCCCCCATGTCGCAATTTTCGCCAGCGAGACCCCGCCGGTCCCCGGTCAATAACCTTGCGTATCAATGGGTTTGCGACAACGTGTGAAAAAGATGGAAAAAAGCGTTGACAGCCCCCCGTCCCATCAGCAGAATAAGCGGCTCACCACCACACACCGCAACGCTTCGGCGGCAACGGAATGGGGTGGTAAGGAGGGATACCCAAGCGGCCAACGGGGGCAGACTGTAAATCTGCTGGCTTACGCCTTCGGTGGTTCGAATCCACCTCCCTCCACCAGTTTCACGTTGTGACATTCCCGGCGCGGGAGTAGTTCAATGGTAGAACCTCAGCCTTCCAAGCTGATGGTGCGGGTTCGATTCCCGTCTCCCGCTCCATTGAATGAACTTTGAATCTTATCGAGTTCATGTCATAATGCAAAACTCGGCTCACGTAGCTCAGTCGGTAGAGCACTTCCTTGGTAAGGAAGAGGTCGAAGGTTCGATTCCTTTCGTGAGCACCATCTTAAGCATCACCTCTCAGACGAATTCGAGATAAGCAGCCATGGCCAAGGGTAAGTTCGAGCGCACCAAGCCGCACGTCAATGTCGGCACCATCGGTCACGTCGACCACGGCAAGACCACGCTGACCGCCGCACTGACCAAGATCGGTGCCGAGCGCTTCGGTGGCGAGTTCAAGGACTACTCCTCGATCGACGCCGCGCCGGAAGAAAAGGCTCGTGGTATCACGATCTCGACCGCGCACGTCGAATACGAATCCCCGATCCGTCACTACGCCCACGTTGACTGCCCGGGCCACGCTGACTACGTCAAGAACATGATCACCGGTGCCGCCCAGATGGACGGTGCGATCCTGGTGTGCTCGGCCGCTGACGGCCCGATGCCGCAGACCCGTGAGCACATCCTGCTGTCGCGCCAGGTCGGCGTGCCGTACATCGTCGTGTTCCTGAACAAGGCCGACATGGTCGACGACGCCGAGCTGCTCGAGCTGGTCGAGATGGAAGTGCGCGAACTGCTGAGCAAGTACGAGTTCCCGGGCGACGACACCCCGATCATCGCCGGTTCGGCCCGCCTGGCGCTGGAAGGCGACCAGAGCGACATCGGCGTGCCGGCCATCCTGAAGCTGGTCGACGCGCTGGACAGCTGGATTCCGGAGCCGGAGCGTGCGATCGACAAGTCGTTCCTGATGCCGGTGGAAGACGTGTTCTCGATCTCGGGCCGCGGCACCGTGGTGACCGGTCGTATCGAGCGCGGCGTGATCAAGGTTGGCGACGAAATCGAAATCGTCGGCATCCGTCCGGTGCAGAAGACCACCGTGACCGGCGTTGAAATGTTCCGCAAGCTGCTGGACCAGGGTCAGGCAGGCGACAACGCTGGCCTGCTGCTGCGCGGCACCAAGCGTGACGACGTCGAGCGTGGCCAGGTGCTGGCCAAGCCGGGCACGATCAAGCCGCACACCAAGTTCGAAGGCGAAGTGTACGTCCTGTCGAAGGACGAGGGCGGCCGCCACACCCCGTTCTTCAACGGCTACCGTCCGCAGTTCTACTTCCGCACCACCGACATCACCGGCGCAGCTGCTCTGCCGGAAGGCGTCGAAATGGTGATGCCGGGTGACAACGTCAAGATGGTCGTCACCCTGATCAACCCGGTGGCAATGGACGAAGGCCTGCGCTTCGCCATCCGCGAAGGCGGCCGTACCGTCGGCGCCGGCGTGGTCTCGAAGATCATCGAGTAAGCCTGCAGTACCGGTGGTTGCATAGCGCCGCCGGTTACGCGAATGGCGGGCCGGGAACCTCGGTCCGCCTTCGCCGTCTAAGGGAAGGCAAGTTTTCAACGTACGCCAGTAGCTCAATTGGCAGAGCAGCGGTCTCCAAAACCGCAGGTTGGGGGTTCGAGTCCCTCCTGGCGTGCCATCTGCCCACCTTACCCAGCGGCCTGCGCCGCTAAAGCAGACACAGCCGGATGAATAGCAAGATCGAACACTCCAAGGACAACTCCGCCAATGGTGGAGATATCGTCAAGTATGTCGCCGCATCGTTGCTGGTGCTGGCCGGTCTGTTCGTCTGGTTCTGGTTCTCCGCCGACTCCGGTCGCGCCGCCCAGCTGGGTGCGTGGGCGGGTCAGGTGCGTGCGTTGGCGGTCGTGGTCGGTCTGGTTGGCGGTATCGGCGTGTTCATGCTGACCGGCAAGGGGCGCGACACCCGCGAATTCCTCTCCGAGTCGCGCTTCGAACTGCGCAAGGTGGTCTGGCCGACGCGCCAGGAAGCCATCCGCATGACCTGGGTCGTGATCGTCGTGGTGCTCATCCTCAGCCTGCTGCTGGGTGGCTTCGACTTCCTGATCCAGAAACTGACTCAGTGGTTCCTGAGCCGCTAAGGAGAATTGCATGAAGCGTTGGTACGTCGTTCACGCCTATTCGGGCTTCGAGAAGTCGGTGGCGCAGGCCCTGCGCGATCGCATCGTCCGTGATGGCATGGAAGAGCGCTTCGGCGACGTCCTGGTTCCGACCGAAGAAGTGGTCGAGATGCGCGCTGGCCAGAAGCGCCGCTCCGAGCGCAAGTTCTTCCCGGGTTACGTGCTGGTCCAGATCGAGACCCACGAAGAAGCCGGTATTCCGCGCATCGACAACGAAAGCTGGCACCTGGTCAAGGAAACCCCGCGTGTGATGGGCTTCATCGGCGGTACTGCCGATCGTCCATTGCCGATCGCCGATTCCGAGGCCGAGGCCATCCTGAACCGCGTTCAGGAAGGTGTCGAGAAGCCGCGTCCGAAGGTGCTGTTCGAGCCGGGCCAGATGGTCCGCGTCACCGACGGTCCGTTCAATGATTTCAATGGCGTCGTCGAAGAGGTCAACTACGAGAAGAGCCGTCTGCGCGTCTCGGTGCTGATCTTCGGTCGTGCGACCCCGGTCGAGCTCGAGTTCGGCCAGGTCGAAAAGGCCGTCTGACCTGTCTGTAGCGTCGAGCATGGCTCGGCGTCGGACCAGAAACCGGGCCTGGCCCGGTTTCGTTCGTTTACCTGCCGCTTCAGGCATGTGAAGAAAAAACCTGTTATAGTGCGCGGCTCCCTGCTGGGAAAGCCAGCAGGATGAGGCCGCCGCAAGGTGGCCTTCAGCATGATTTCAAAACGCGATGCCGGGACGCGTGATTCCCGGTCCGATGGGGAGCCTGTTGTCGAAAGGCGCTAGCACCCGGAGAGCACTCACATGGCAAAGAAAGTTGTCGGTTACATCAAGCTGCAGGTGAAGGCCGGTCAGGCCAACCCCTCGCCGCCGGTCGGTCCTGCGCTGGGTCAGCGTGGTCTGAACATCATGGAATTCTGCAAGGCGTTCAACGCTGCCACGCAGAAGCTCGAGCCGGGTCTGCCGGTTCCGGTGATCATCACGGCCTACTCGGACCGTACGTTCACCTTCATCACCAAGAGCACCCCGGCCACCACCCTGCTGAAGAAGGCCGCTGGCATCTCGTCGGGCTCCAAGCGCCCGAACACCGAGAAGGTCGGCAAGGTCACCCGTAAGCAGCTGGAAGAGATCGCCAAGGCGAAGGAACCGGATCTGACTGCCGCCGACCTGGACGCCGCCGTGCGTACCATCGCTGGCTCTGCCCGTTCCATGGGCCTCGTGGTGGAGGGTTAATAAGATGGCACAGACCAAGCGTGAGAAGGCCATCAAGGCCGCCGTCGTTCCGGGCAAGGCGTACGCCTTCGAGGACGCGATCAACATCCTGAAGACCGCCACCAAGGCGAAGTTCGTCGAGTCGATCGACGTTGCCGTGCGCCTGGGCGTCGATGCGAAGAAGTCCGACCAGCAGGTCCGTGGCTCCACCGTGCTGCCGGCCGGTACCGGCAAGTCGGTCCGCGTCGCCGTGTTCGCTCCGGCCGGTGCCAAGGCTGATGAAGCCCTGGCCGCTGGCGCCGAAGCCGTCGGTATGGACGATCTGGCCGAGAAGATGCAGGCCGGTGATCTGAACTATGACGTCGTCATCGCGACCCCGGACGCCATGCGTGTCGTCGGTAAGCTGGGCACCGTGCTGGGCCCGCGCGGCCTGATGCCGAACCCGAAGGTCGGCACTGTTTCCCCGAACCCGGGTGAAGCCGTGAAGAACGCCAAGTCGGGTCAGGTCCGTTACCGCACCGACAAGGCCGGCATCATCCACTGCACCATCGGCAAGGCCGACTTCGCCGAAGACGCGCTGAAGTCGAACCTGACCGCGCTGCTGCTGGACCTGATCAAGGCCAAGCCGGCCACCTCGAAGGGCACCTACCTGCAGAAGGTTTCGGTCAGCTCGACGATGGGCCCGGGCGTCACCGTCGACCAGTCGTCGCTGACCCTGAAGTAATTGTTTTAAGCGGTCACGGTACCTTCGGTGCCGTGACCGTGACATTTGAAGGCATCGCTGGCAGTGCATCGCCTGCGGTAGCCGTCAAAGACCGCAGGCGCGGTCGTGGCAATACCGGCGACGGGCACGGAAGCTCGATCTGGCAAGGAGTCGCCGCCGGAGCAGTCATGAGCGCTTAATCGATTCCCCGGAATCACCCTGCGTAGATGGTGCCCTTCTGGAGTTTTTCTGGTTCACGCACGTCTGGGTTTCCCAGGTTGGCCCACTCCAGGTCTAGAACGGCCCACCCCCGGAACATCATCCCGATGTTCCCGGCGTCCAGGACGGATGCCGCACAGGACCGCACACGGCAGGAGCCGTAAGCGGAGTTCAATAGGAGGAGTGCAATGGCTCTCAATCTGTCCCAGAAGCAAGAAGTAGTCGCCGAGCTGGCAGACGTCGCCGCCAAGGCCCACTCCTTGATCGCAGCCGAATACGCTGGCACCACGGTCGCCCAGATGACCGCGATGCGCAAGCAGGCTCGTGAAACCGGTGTTTTCTTGAAGGTTGTCAAGAACACCCTGGCTTCGCGCGCCGTTGAAGGCACCGAGTTCGCAGTCGCACAGGACCAGATGGTTGGTCCGCTGCTGTACGCGTTCTCGCTCGAGGAGCCCGGCGCTGCCGGTCGCCTGATCAAGGAAGCCGCCAAGGGCAACGACAAGCTGAAGGCTAAGGTCGTCGCCATCGGTGGCGAAGTGTTCCCGGCAAGCCACGTCGAAGTGCTGGCCTCGCTGCCGACCCGCGACCAGGCCCTGGCCATGCTGGCCCGCGTCCTGACCGAGCCGGTCACGATGTTTGCCCGCGCCATCAAGGCCGTTGGCGAGAAGCAGGGGGGTGGCGATGTCGCCGCCGACGCTGCCGAGCCGGCCGCCGAGACCGCCTGAGTTTCGACTTACCGTGGTTCCTGACGGAACCTCAACCCAGAAAATCATCCAAAGGTATTAATCATGTCCCTTACCAACGAACAGATCGTCGACGCCATCGCCGAGAAGTCCCTGATGGAAGTGATGGAGCTGGTCAAGGCCATCGAAGAGAAGTTCGGCGTCTCCGCCGCTGCTCCGGTTGCCGTGGCTGCTGCCGCTGGCCCGGCCGCTGCTGTTGAAGAGCAGACCGAGTTCACCGTCACCCTGAAGACCGCCGGCGAGAAGAAGGTCGAGGTCATCAAGGCCGTCCGCGCCATCACCGGCCTGGGCCTGAAGGAAGCGAAGGACCTGGCCGAAGCCGGTGGCGTCCTGAAGGAAGGCGCTTCGAAGGAAGACGCCGAGAAGATGAAGAAGGACCTGGAAGCTGCTGGCGCGACTGTCGAAGTCAAGTAAGCAGTTACCTTGCATCGTCACCGATTCACGGCGATGCAGCCAAGGCTGGGGGCGTAAGCCTCCGGCCTTTGGTCGTTGTTGCGGTACCGGTAGGGTCGACTGTTAGTCGACTGTTTCAAAAGCAGGAAAAAGCCCAACACGGGCTGCAGTCAAACCCCGGCAGGCCAGCGCACGGCGCGGCAGCGGGGGAGTGGTAGCAGACGAGTTGGCAGTTGGAAGTAGCGGGAGAAGGCGTGCTGGTGCCGGCAATACCAGCGACTTCCAACTGACAATTTCAAGTTCCCTTCGGATCGTGGGCGCACGATCCGCACAACAAGGTGGAAGACCTCATGACGTCCTATTCGTTCACCGAAAAAAAGCGTATCCGCAAGGATTTCGGCAAGCAGCGCTCGATTCTCGAAGTGCCGTTCCTGCTCGCCATCCAGGTGGATTCCTATCGTGAATTCCTGCAGGAAAACGTCGATCCGGCCAAGCGCACGGACCACGGCCTGCACGCTGCGCTGAAGTCGGTCTTCCCGATCGCCAGCTACAGCGGCAATGCTGCCCTGGAATACGTCGGCTACAAGCTGGGCGAACCGGTCTTCGACGAGCGTGAGTGCCGCCAGCGCGGCATGAGCTACGGCGCCCCGCTGCGCGTGACCGTGCGCCTGGTGATCTACGACCGTGAGTCGTCGACCAAGGCCATCAAGTACGTGAAGGAGCAGGAGGTCTATCTGGGCGAAATCCCGCTGATGACCGAGAACGGCACCTTCATCGTCAACGGCGCCGAGCGCGTCATCGTCTCGCAGCTGCACCGCTCGCCGGGCGTGTTCTTCGACCACGACCGTGGCAAGACCCACAGCTCGGGCAAGCTGCTGTACAGCGCCCGCATCATTCCTTACCGCGGTTCCTGGCTGGACTTCGAGTTCGACCCGAAGGACGCGCTGTTCACCCGTATCGACCGCCGCCGCAAGCTGCCGGTGTCGATCCTGCTGCGCGCGCTCGGCTACAGCAACGAGGAGATGCTGGCCGAGTTCTTCGAGATCAACACCTTCCACATCAATCCGGATGAAGGCGTCCAGCTGGAGCTGGTGCCGGAGCGCCTGCGTGGCGAAACCCTGGGCTTCGACCTCGCCGACGGCGACAAGGTCATCGTGGAAGCCGGCAAGCGCATCACCGCGCGCCACATCAAGCAGCTGGAAGCCTCGGGCATCGCCGCCCTGGCCGTGCCGGACGACTACATCGTCGGCCGCATCCTGTCGCACGACGTGGTCGATGCCTCCACCGGCGAGCTGCTGGCCCAGGCCAACGACGAGATCACCGACGAGCAGCTGCAGGCCTTCCGCAAGGCCGGCGTTGACGCGGTCGGCACCCTGTGGGTGAACGACCTGGATCGTGGTCCGTACCTGTCCAACACCCTGCGCATCGACCCGACCAAGACCCAGCTGGAAGCCCTGGTCGAGATCTACCGCATGATGCGTCCGGGCGAGCCGCCGACCAAGGATGCCGCGCAGAACCTGTTCCACAACCTGTTCTTCACCTTCGAGCGCTACGACCTGTCCGCGGTCGGCCGCATGAAGTTCAACCGTCGCGTGGGCCGCAAGGAAACCACCGGCGAAGCCGTGCTGTACGACAGCAAGTACTTCGGTGAGCGCAACGACGAAGAGTCCAAGCGCCTGGTCGCTGCCCACGGCGACAGCTCCGACATCCTGGACGTGATCAAGGTCCTGACCGAGATCCGCAACGGTCGCGGCGTGGTCGATGACATCGATCACCTGGGCAACCGTCGCGTGCGTTCGGTCGGTGAAATGGCCGAGAACGTGTTCCGCGTCGGCCTGGTCCGCGTCGAGCGCGCGGTCAAGGAGCGCCTGTCGATGGCCGAGTCGGAAGGCCTGACCCCGCAGGAACTGATCAACGCCAAGCCGGTCGCCGCTGCCATCAAGGAGTTCTTCGGCTCCTCGCAGCTGTCGCAGTTCATGGACCAGAACAACCCGCTGTCGGAAGTGACTCACAAGCGTCGCGTCTCGGCCCTGGGCCCGGGCGGTCTGACCCGTGAGCGCGCCGGCTTCGAAGTGCGCGACGTGCACCCGACCCATTACGGCCGCGTCTGCACCATCGAAACCCCGGAAGGTCCGAACATCGGCCTGATCAACTCGCTGGCCGTGTATGCCCGCACCAACCAGTACGGTTTCCTCGAGACCCCGTACCGCAAGGTCGTGGACGGCAAGGTCTATGACGAAGTCGAGTTCCTGTCGGCGATCGAAGAAAACGAGTACGTCATTGCGCAGGCCAACGCGCTGACCGACGCCAAGGGCACCCTGACCGAGCAGTTCGTCCCGTGCCGCTTCCAGGGCGAATCGCTGCTGAAGCCGCCGGCGGAAGTCCACTTCATGGACGTCTCGCCGATGCAGACCGTGTCGATCGCGGCCGCGCTGGTTCCGTTCCTGGAGCACGATGACGCCAACCGCGCACTGATGGGCGCCAACATGCAGCGTCAGGCCGTGCCGACCCTGCGTGCGCAGAAGCCGCTGGTCGGTACCGGCATCGAGCGCGCCGTGGCGCGTGACTCCGGTGTGACCGTGAATGCCCGTCGTGGTGGCGAGATCGTGCAGATCGACGCGGCCCGCATCGTGGTCAAGGTCAACGAGGAAGAGATCGTTGGCGCCACCGACGCAGGCGTGGACATCTACAACCTGGTCAAGTACACCCGTTCGAACCAGAACACCTGCATCAACCAGCGCCCGCTGGTCCAGGTCGGTGACGTCATCGCCCGCGGCGACGTGCTGGCCGACGGTCCGTCCACCGACATCGGCGAACTGGCCCTGGGCCAGAACATGCTGATCGCGTTCATGCCGTGGAACGGCTACAACTTCGAAGACTCCATCCTGCTCTCCGAGCGCGTGGTGGAAGAGGATCGTTACACCACGATCCACATCGAAGAGCTGACCTGCGTCGCGCGTGACACCAAGCTGGGGCCGGAGGAAATCTCCGCCGACATCCCGAACGTCTCCGAGCAGGCGCTGAACCGCCTGGACGAGAGCGGCGTGGTGTACATCGGCGCGGAAGTCCGTGCCGGCGACATCCTGGTCGGCAAGGTCACCCCGAAGGGCGAAAGCCAGCTGACCCCGGAAGAGAAGCTGCTGCGCGCGATCTTCGGCGAGAAGGCTTCGGACGTGAAGGACAGCTCGCTGCGCGTTCCGCCGGGCATGGACGGCACCGTCATCGACGTGCAGGTCTTCACCCGCGACGGCATCGAGAAGGACAAGCGCGCCCGCCAGATCGAAGAATCTGAAATCAAGCGCGTCAAGAAGGACTTCGACGACCAGTTCCGCATCCTGGAAGCCGCCATCTACATGCGTCTGCGTTCGCAGATCGTGGGCAAGGTGGTCAACGGTGGCGCTGGCCTGAAGAAGGGTGACGTGATCACCGACGCCTTCCTGGACGGCCTGAAGAAGGCTGACTGGTTCGCCCTGCGCATGAAGGACGAGGACGCTTCGGAAGCCATCGAGCGCGCGCAGAAGCAGATCCAGGCGCACGAGAAGGAGTTCGAGCGTCGCTTCGCCGACAAGCGCGGCAAGATCACCGCCGGTGACGACCTCGCTCCGGGCGTTCTGAAGATGGTCAAGGTGTTCCTGGCCGTGAAGCGCCGCATCCAGCCGGGCGACAAGATGGCTGGCCGCCACGGCAACAAGGGTGTGGTCTCCAACGTGGTGCCGGTCGAGGACATGCCGTACATGGCCTCGGGCGAAACCGTGGACATCGTGCTGAATCCGCTGGGCGTGCCGTCGCGCATGAACATCGGCCAGATCCTGGAAGTGCACCTGGGCTGGGCCGCCAAGGGTCTGGGTCGCAAGATCCAGGCGATGATGGAAGCCCAGGCGGCGGTCGCCGACCTGCGCAAGTTCCTGGACGACATCTACAACCACGACGACACCAACGTGGCCAACCGTGTCGACCTGTCGCAGTTCAGCGACGAGGAACTGCTGCGCCTGGCCCGCAACCTGACCGACGGCGTGCCGATGGCTACCCCGGTGTTCGACGGCGCCACCGAAGCGGAAATCAAGCGCATGCTGGAACTGGCCGACCTGCCGAGCAGCGGCCAGACCCAGCTGTACGACGGCCGCACCGGTGAAGCCTTCGATCGCCACACCACCGTTGGCTACATGCACTACCTGAAGCTGAACCACCTGGTCGACGACAAGATGCACGCCCGTTCGACCGGTCCGTACTCGCTCGTCACCCAGCAGCCGCTGGGCGGCAAGGCGCAGTTCGGCGGCCAGCGCTTCGGTGAAATGGAAGTCTGGGCGCTGGAAGCCTACGGCGCGGCCTACACCCTGCAGGAAATGCTGACGGTGAAGTCCGATGACGTGCAGGGCCGCAACCAGATGTACAAGAACATTGTCGACGGTGAGCACGAGATGGTCGCGGGCATGCCGGAATCCTTCAACGTGCTCGTGAAGGAAATCCGCTCGCTGGCCATCAACATGGAACTGGAAGACAACTGATCCATGCCGGCGCGGCGGCCTCCGCCGCCGCGCCGCTGGCAGTCAACTGAAAGCCCATCGACACAGCATTCCTCCTTCTGGAGAACACCATGAAAGACCTGCTCAACCTCTTCAACCAGCAGCGCCAGACGCTGGACTTCGACGCGATCAAGATCGCGCTGGCCTCGCCGGACCTGATCCGTTCGTGGTCCTTCGGCGAAGTGAAGAAGCCGGAAACCATCAACTACCGTACCTTCAAGCCGGAACGCGACGGCCTGTTCTGCGCCGCCATCTTCGGCCCGGTGAAGGACTACGAGTGCCTGTGCGGCAAGTACAAGCGCATGAAGCACCGCGGCGTGGTCTGCGAAAAGTGCGGCACCGAAGTGACCCTGGCCAAGGTGCGCCGTGAGCGCATGGGCCACATCGACCTGGCGTCGCCGGTCGCGCACATCTGGTTCCTGAAGTCGCTGCCGTCGCGCATCGGCCTGATGCTGGACATGACCCTGCGCGATATCGAGCGCGTGCTGTACTTCGAAGCGTACGTGGTGACCGAGCCGGGCCTGACCGCCCTGGAGCGCCGCCAGCTGCTGACCGAAGAACAGTACCTGCAGGCCCGCCAGGAGCACGGTGACGACTTCGACGCCGCCATGGGCGCCGAGGCCGTGTACGAACTGCTGCGCACGATCGACCTGCAGTCGGAAATGACCCGCCTGCGCGAGGAAATCGCCGCTACCGGTTCGGAAACCAAGCTCAAGCGCCTCACCAAGCGCATCAAGCTGATCGAGGCCTTCCTGGAATCGGGCAACCGTCCGGAATGGATGGTCATGACCGTGCTGCCGGTGCTGCCGCCGGACCTGCGCCCGCTGGTCCCGCTGGATGGCGGCCGCTTCGCGACCTCCGACCTGAACGACCTGTACCGCCGCGTCATCAACCGCAACAACCGCCTGCGCCGCCTGCTCGAGCTGAGCGCGCCGGACATCATCGTGCGCAATGAAAAGCGCATGCTGCAGGAATCGGTCGATGCGCTGCTGGACAACGGCCGTCGCGGCCGTGCCATCACCGGCACCAACAAGCGCCCGCTGAAGTCGCTGGCCGACATGATCAAGGGCAAGCAGGGTCGCTTCCGCCAGAACCTGCTCGGCAAGCGCGTCGACTACTCGGGCCGTTCGGTCATCGTGGTCGGTCCGTACCTGCGCCTGCACCAGTGCGGCCTGCCGAAGAAGATGGCGCTGGAGCTGTTCAAGCCGTTCGTCTTCGCCAAGCTGCAGCGTCGTGGCCTGGCCACCACCATCAAGGCCGCCAAGAAGCTGGTCGAGCGCGAAGAAGCCGAAGTCTGGGACATCCTGGAAGAGGTCATCCGCGAGCATCCGGTGATGCTGAACCGTGCGCCGACCCTGCACCGTCTGGGCATCCAGGCGTTCGAGCCGGTGCTGATCGAAGGCAAGGCCATCCAGCTGCACCCGCTGGTCTGCACCGCGTTCAACGCCGACTTCGACGGTGACCAGATGGCCGTCCACGTGCCGCTCTCGCTGGAAGCCCAGCTGGAAGCGCGTGCGCTGATGATGTCGACCAACAACATCCTGTCGCCGGCCAACGGCGAGCCGATCATCGTGCCGTCGCAGGACGTCGTGCTGGGTCTGTACTACATGACCCGCTCGCTGGAAAACAAGAAGGGCGAGGGCATGGCCTTCGCCAACATCGCCGAAGTGAAGCGTGCCTACGACAACCGCGTGGTGGAACTGCACGCCAAGGTCAAGGTCCGCATCACCGAGGTGGTGACCGACGAAGACGGCAACAAGCAGAACAAGACCTCGATCGTGGACACCACGATCGGTCGCGCCCTGCTGGCTGAAATCCTGCCGGAAGGCCTGCCGTTCGCGCTGGCCAACACCGAGCTGACCAAGAAGAACATCAGCCGCCTGATCAACTCCAGCTACCGCCAGCTGGGCCTGAAGGACACGGTCGTGTTCGCCGACAAGCTGATGTACACCGGCTTCGCCTACGCGACCCGCGCCGGCGTCTCGATCGGCATCGACGACATGCTGATCCCGGACGAGAAGAAGGGCATCCTCACCGAGGCCGAAGCCGAAGTGCTGGAAATCCAGGAGCAGTACCAGTCGGGCCTGGTCACCGCCGGCGAGCGCTACAACAAGGTGGTCGACATCTGGTCGCGCACCAACGAGCGCATCGCCAAGGCGATGATGGACACCATCGGTACCGAGAAGGTGGTCAATGCCAAGGGCGAGACCATCGACCAGAAGTCGATGAACTCGCTGTACATCATGGCCGACTCCGGTGCGCGTGGTTCGCAGGCGCAGATCCGTCAGCTGGCCGGCATGCGCGGCCTGATGGCCCGCCCGGACGGCTCGATCATCGAGACGCCCATCAAGGCGAACTTCCGCGAAGGCCTGAACGTGCAGGAGTACTTCAACTCCACCCACGGTGCCCGTAAGGGTCTGGCCGATACCGCACTGAAGACCGCGAACTCGGGTTACCTGACCCGTCGTCTGGTCGACGTCGCGCAGGACGTGGTGATCACCGAGGTGGATTGCGGTACCACCGAAGGCCTGATCATGACCCCGATCGTGGAAGGCGGCGACGTGGTCGAGCCGCTGAAGGACCGCGTGCTGGGCCGCGTGGTCGCCGAGGACGTGTTCCTGCCGGGCAACGACGAGGATCCGATCGTCACCCGCAACACCCTGCTCGACGAAGCCTGGGTCGCCAAGCTGGAAGATGCCGGCGTGCAGACCATCAAGGTCCGCTCGACCATCTCCTGCGAATCGGCGTTCGGTGTCTGCTCGCGCTGCTACGGCCGCGACCTGGCCCGTGGCCACCTGGTCAACATCGGTGAAGCAGTCGGCGTCATCGCCGCGCAGTCCATCGGTGAGCCGGGTACCCAGCTGACCATGCGTACGTTCCACATCGGTGGTGCGGCGTCGCGAGCTGCAGCGGTCGACAACATCACCGTCAAGACCACCGGCTCGGTCAAGTTCAGCAACCTCAAGTCGGTCGAGCATGCCAACGGCTCGCTGGTCGCAGTGTCGCGCTCGGGCGAAATCTCGGTGCTCGATGCCCACGGCCGTGAGCGTGAGCGTTACAAGCTGCCGTACGGTGCGACCATCACGTCCAAGGACGGTGATGCGATCAAGGCTGGCCAGACCGTGGCCAACTGGGATCCGCATAACCACCCGATCGTGTCGGAAGTGGCCGGCTTCATCCGCTTCATCGACTTCGTTGATGGCATCACCGTCATCGAGAAGACCGACGAGCTGACCGGCCTGGCTTCGCGCGAAATCACCGATCCGAAGCGTCGTGGTACCCAGGCCAAGGACCTGCGCCCGATCGTGCGCATCGTCGACGCCAAGGGCAACGACCTGTCGATTCCGGGCACCGACCTGCCGGCGCAGTACCTGCTGCCGCCGCGTTCGATCGTCAACCTGCAGGACGGCGCCCCGGTGGGCGTGGGCGACGTCGTCGCCAAGATCCCGCAGGAAGCGTCGAAGACCCGCGACATCACCGGTGGTCTGCCGCGCGTGGCCGACCTGTTCGAAGCGCGCAAGCCGAAGGATCCGGCGGTGCTGGCCGAGCGTTCGGGCATCATCAGCTTCGGCAAGGACACCAAGGGCAAGCAGCGCCTGATCATCAAGGACACCGATGGTTCGGAGCACGAAGAGCTGATCCCGAAGTACCGCCAGGTCATCGTGTTCGAAGGCGAGCATGTCACCAAGGGTGAAACCATCGTGGACGGCGAGCCGAGCCCGCAGGACATCCTGCGCCTGCTGGGCGTCGAGCCGCTGGCGGCCTACCTGGTGAAGGAAATCCAGGACGTGTACCGCCTGCAGGGCGTGAAGATCAACGACAAGCACATCGAGGTGATCACCCGCCAGATGCTGCGCAAGGTCGAGATCACCGATCAGGGCAGCAGCAAGTTCCTGAACGGCGAACAGGTGGAGCGTCAGCGCGTTATCGAGGAAAATGCGCGCCTGTCGGCCCGCAACGAGCTGCCGGCGCACTTCGATCCGGTCCTGCTGGGTATCACCAAGGCGTCGCTGGCGACCGAATCGTTCATCTCGGCTGCTTCGTTCCAGGAAACCACCCGCGTGCTGACCGAAGCGGCCGTCCGCGGCACCTCGGACAACCTGCGTGGCCTGAAGGAAAACGTCATCGTGGGTCGCCTGATTCCGGCCGGTACCGGCCTGGCGTACCACAGCAACCGCCGTCGCGGCGCTTCCGGTCTCACCGAGTCGGAAATGCAGACCCTGGCCGGTACCCCGGCCGCGGTCGAGGCGCCGGTGGTTGAAGCCGAAGCTGAACAGGCGTCGGGCGAAGAATGAGGTAGCCGGTCCGGCCGCAAGGCCGGACCACCCCATCGGTCCATCGATGGGATTGGGAAAGGGCAGGGGAGATCGTCCGCGATCAACCCTGTCAACCTGAACGGGGTACATGGAGGCCCCCCAGTAACGTCCCGGGATCAGGGACGGGCTTGACAGGAGGCGTTTGACTGCTTTCCTGGCAGGTTGCTACAATCGTCTGTCTCAGCAGGCCAGAATTTCGGCCTGCTTTAACATTTCCGCATCTCTGGTCGGATTTTCCGGCCACCAATCAGAAGAACCTACTGATGGCGACGATCAACCAGCTGGTCCGCAAGCCGCGGCAAGCGACCACCTACAAGAGTGCCTCGCCGGCGCTCGACAAGTGCCCGCAGCGCCGTGGCGTCTGCACCCGTGTCTACACCACCACTCCGAAGAAGCCGAACTCGGCTCTGCGCAAGGTTGCCAAGGTCCGCCTGACCAACCAGGAAGAAGTGATTTCCTACATCGGTGGTGAAGGCCACAACCTGCAGGAGCACTCCGTGGTCCTGATCCGCGGCGGTCGCGTCAAGGACCTGCCGGGTGTGCGTTACCACACCGTTCGTGGCTCGCTCGACGCCGCCGGCGTTGCCAAGCGTCGCCAGGCCCGTTCCAAGTACGGCGCCAAGCGTCCGAAGGCATAAGGAGAGAGCACTATGTCGCGTAAGGGTAATACTCCGCAGCGTTCCGTCCTGCCCGATCCGAAGCACGGAAGCGAAACCATCGCCCGCTTCATCAACATGGTCATGCAGAGCGGCAAGAAGTCCGTCGCCGAAAAGATCGTGTACGGCGCCATGGACGTGATCACCGAGAAGAACAGCAGCGCCAACGCCATTGAACTGGTGCAGAAGGCTCTGGACAACGTCGCTCCGGCGGTCGAAGTCAAGTCGCGTCGCGTCGGTGGTGCCACCTACCAGGTGCCGGTCGAAGTGCGTTCGTCGCGCAAGATGGCCCTGGCCATGCGCTGGCTGATCGACTCCGCGCGCAAGCGTGGTGAGAACACCATGCCGAAGAAGCTGGCTGCTGAACTGATCGACGCCTCGGAAAACCGTGGCGGCGCCATCAAGAAGCGCGAAGAAACCCACCGCATGGCCGAAGCCAACAAGGCATTCGCCCACTACCGCTGGTGAGTTTGACGGCCTTGTAAAACAGGCAGGGCAGCACCACTTCGGTGCGTGCTGCCTCGCGGTCCCAGAAGGGCTGCGCCAATCCGAAGGCCGCCGAAAGGCGGCGTTCGGCCATCCGAAATCCAAGAAATCTGAGAGGCTCCCGTGGCCCGTTCCACTCCCATCGAGCGTTACCGTAACTTCGGCATCATGGCTCACATCGATGCCGGCAAGACCACCACGTCCGAGCGCATCCTGTTCTACACCGGCAAGAGCCACAAGATCGGTGAAGTGCACGACGGCGCCGCCACCATGGACTGGATGGAGCAGGAGCAGGAGCGTGGCATCACGATCCAGTCCGCTGCCACCACCGCGTTCTGGAAGGGCATGGACAAGTCCCTGCCGGAGCACCGCTTCAACATCATCGACACCCCCGGGCACGTCGACTTCACCATCGAAGTGGAGCGCTCGCTGCGCGTGCTCGACGGTGCCGTCTTCGTCCTGTGTGCCGTCGGTGGCGTGCAGCCGCAGTCGGAAACCGTGTGGCGCCAGGCCAACAAGTACCACGTGCCGCGCATCGCGTTCGTCAACAAGATGGACCGCACCGGTGCCAACTTCCAGAAGGTCGTCGGCCAGCTGAAGGCCAAGCTGGGCGCGGTCGCCGTGCCGATGCAGCTGCCGATCGGCGCTGAAGACAACTTCAAGGGCGTTGTCGACCTGCTGAAGATGAAGGCCATCCATTGGGATGAGGCTTCGCAGGGCATGAAGTTCGAATACAGCGACATCCCGGCCGATCTGCAGGCGGCTGCCGAAGAGGCTCGCCAGTTCATGGTCGAGACCGCTGCCGAAGCCAGCGAAGAGCTGATGGAAAAGTACCTGGGCGGCGAAGAGCTGGCCGAGGCTGAAATCATCAACGCGCTGCGTACCCGTACCCTGGCCACCGAGATCGTGCCGATGTACTGCGGCTCGGCCTTCAAGAACAAGGGCGTGCAGGCCATGCTGGACGGCGTGATCCAGCTGCTGCCGTCGCCGGTCGACGTGCCGGACGTGAAGGGCGTGGACGTTGACGACGACACCGTCGAGATGACCCGCAAGTCGGACGACAAGGCTCCGTTCTCGTCGCTGGCCTTCAAGATCATCACCGACCCGTTCGTCGGCGCGCTGACCTTCTTCCGCGTCTACTCGGGCACCCTGAACGGTGGCGACACCGTGCTGAACTCGGTGAAGGGCAAGAAGGAGCGCATCGGTCGCATCCTGCAGATGCACTCGAACAACCGCGAGGAAATCAAGGAAGTTCTGGCTGGTGACATCGCTGCTGCCGTGGGCCTGAAGGACACCACCACCGGTGACACCCTGTGCGCCGTGGACGCGCCGATCATCCTGGAGCGCATGACGTTCCCGGAGCCGGTGATCTCGATGGCCGTCGAGCCGAAGACCAAGTCGGACCAGGAAAAGATGGGTCTGGCCCTGGGCCGTCTGGCGCAGGAAGATCCGTCGTTCCGCGTCAAGACCGACGAAGAATCCGGCCAGACCATCATCTCGGGCATGGGCGAGCTGCACCTGGACATCATCGTCGATCGCCTGAAGCGCGAGTTCAACGTTGAAGCCAACGTCGGCGCGCCGCAGGTGGCCTACCGCGAAACCATCACCTTGGCTGACGTCAAGTCGGACTACAAGCACGCCAAGCAGTCCGGTGGTAAGGGTCAGTACGGTCACGTCGTGATCGAGCTGTCGCCGATCACCGCTGAAGACCGTGCCGATCCGAAGCTGGCTCCGGCCATCAAGGACGACTTCCTGTTCATCAACGACATCACCGGCGGCGTGATCCCGAAGGAATTCATTCCGTCGGTTGAAAAGGGCCTGCGCGAAACCATCACCAGCGGTCCGCTGGCTGGCTTCCCGGTCGTGGACGTCAAGGTGAAGCTGGTGTTCGGTTCGTACCACGACGTCGACTCCTCGGAAATGGCGTTCAAGCTGGCTTCGTCGATGGCCTTCAAGCAGGGCTTCGCCAAGGCCAAGCCGGTGCTGCTGGAGCCGATCATGAAGGTCGAGATCGTGACCCCGGAGGATTACCAGGGTGACGTGATGGGCGACGTCAGCCGTCGTCGCGGCGTGCTGCAGGGTTCCGACACCACCGGTGACGGTTCGGCCAGCATCATCAACGCGATGATCCCGCTGGGTGAAATGTTCGGCTACGCCACTGCGCTGCGTTCGCAGACCCAGGGCCGCGCCACCTTCACCATGGAATTCGATCACTACGAGCCGGCTCCGACCAACATCGCCGAAGCCGTCATGAAGAAGGGCTGAGCCTCGCTCAGCCTCTCTTGAAACCACTTACGAACAATCAAGGTATAGAACAATGGCAAAGGGTAAGTTCGAGCGCACCAAGCCGCACGTCAACGTCGGCACCATCGGTCACGTCGATCACGGCAAGACCACGCTGACCGCCGCACTGACCAAGATCGGTGCCGAGCGCTTCGGTGGCGAGTTCAAGGATTACTCCTCGATCGACGCCGCGCCGGAAGAAAAGGCTCGTGGTATCACGATCTCGACCGCGCACGTCGAATACGAATCCCCGATCCGTCACTACGCCCACGTTGACTGCCCGGGCCACGCTGACTACGTCAAGAACATGATCACCGGTGCCGCCCAGATGGACGGCGCGATCCTGGTGTGCTCGGCCGCTGACGGCCCGATGCCGCAGACCCGTGAGCACATCCTGCTGTCGCGCCAGGTCGGCGTGCCGTACATCGTCGTGTTCCTGAACAAGGCCGACATGGTCGACGACGCCGAGCTGCTCGAGCTGGTCGAGATGGAAGTGCGCGAACTGCTGAGCAAGTACGAGTTCCCGGGCGACGACACCCCGATCATCGCCGGTTCGGCCCGTCTGGCGCTGGAAGGCGACCAGAGCGACATCGGCGTGCCGGCCATCCTGAAGCTGGTCGACGCGCTGGACAGCTGGATTCCGGAGCCGGAGCGTGCGATCGACAAGCCGTTCCTGATGCCGGTGGAAGACGTGTTCTCGATCTCGGGCCGCGGCACCGTGGTGACCGGTCGTATCGAGCGCGGCGTGATCAAGGTTGGCGACGAAATCGAAATCGTCGGCATCCGTCCGGTGCAGAAGACCACCGTGACCGGCGTTGAAATGTTCCGCAAGCTGCTGGACCAGGGTCAGGCAGGCGACAACGCTGGCCTGCTGCTGCGCGGCACCAAGCGTGACGACGTCGAGCGTGGCCAGGTGCTGGCCAAGCCGGGCACGATCAAGCCGCACACCAAGTTCGAAGGCGAAGTGTACGTCCTGTCGAAGGACGAAGGCGGCCGCCACACCCCGTTCTTCAACGGCTACCGTCCGCAGTTCTACTTCCGCACCACCGACATCACCGGCGCAGCTGCGCTGCCGGAAGGCGTCGAAATGGTGATGCCGGGTGACAACGTCAAGATGGTCGTCACCCTGATCAACCCGGTGGCAATGGACGAAGGCCTGCGCTTCGCCATCCGCGAAGGCGGCCGTACCGTCGGCGCCGGCGTGGTCTCGAAGATCATCGAGTAATCTGGTAGTATCTGCGCCCCGATGTTGCCTGGGTAGGGCATCGGGGCGTATCAAATGGGAAAGCAGGCACAGGATGTGCCTTGTGTTCCCCGGACCAGGAAGGGTCAATGCCATTCAGGCGGCGTCAACAGGCGACTGTTGACAGCTGCCTTGCGTGCCATTATGCTTCTACGTCTGGGCACGCCGGGAAACTGGTCTGCCTACGTTTTTGAGGTCCATGGAGTGACCTTGTCGGCCTGCAGGGCTGCGGGCCGTCCGTATTCAGGAATTTCATGGGGCAAAGCAACCCAGAGGCTTTGTCTGTCGCTCTTTTAACGAAGGAACCTACCGCCATGGCGGACCAAAAGATCCGGATCCGGCTGAAAGCGTTCGATCATCGTCTGATCGACCGTTCGGCCAGCGAGATCGTTGAAACGGCAAAGCGGACCGGCGCGCAAGTGCGTGGCCCGATCCCGCTGCCGACCAAGATCGAGCGTTACACCGTTCTCGTCTCCCCGCACGTCGACAAGGACGCGCGTGACCAGTACGAGACCCGCACGCACAAGCGCGTGCTCGATATCGTTGACCCGAATGACAAGACCGTGGACGCGCTGATGAAGCTCGAACTGGCTGCCGGCGTCGACGTTCAGATCAAGCTGACCTGAGGACTACGACCATGACGAAGAAGTATTCGTTGGGCTTCGTGGGCCGCAAGGCCGGCATGAGCCGCGTGTTCACCGAAGATGGCCGTTCCATCCCGGTGACCCTGATCGAAGCAACCCCGAACCGCATCGCGCAGATCAAGACCGTCGAAACCGACGGCTACAGCGCCGTGCAGGTGACCGTCGGCGCGCGTCGCGCTGCCCTGGTCAACAAGCCGGAAGCCGGCCACTTCGCCAAGGCGAAGGTGGAAGCGGGTCGTGGCCTGTGGGAATTCCGCGTTGAAGACGCGCAGCTCGGCGATTTCGCCGTTGGCGGCGAAGTCAAGGCGGACATCTTCGAAGTCGGCCAGATCGTCGACGTCCAGGGTGTCACCAAGGGTAAGGGCTTCCAGGGCACCATCAAGCGCCACAACTTCCGTATGGGCGATGCAACCCACGGTAACTCGCTGTCGCATCGCGCGCCGGGTTCGCTGGGTCAGCGCCAGACCCCGGGTCGCGTTTTCCCGGGCAAGAAGATGTCGGGCCACATGGGCGCGGTGCAGCAGAGCACCCAGAACCTGGAAGTGGTCAAGGTCGACGTCGAGCGCGGTCTGATCGCCGTTCGCGGCGCCGTTCCGGGCGCGGCGGGTGGCGATGTGATCGTCCGTCCGGCGAGCAAGGCATAAGGAGAGATGACGATGGAACTCGTTATCACGGGTAGCAACAACAAGGTCTCGGTCTCCGACGCCGTGTTCGGTCGCGATTTCAGCGAAGATCTGGTCCACCAGGTCGTCGTTGCCTACCGCAACGCCGGTCGCGCCGGCACCAAGGCACAGAAGACTCGCTCCGAAGTGGCTGGTACCACCAAGAAGTCGAAGAAGCAGAAGGGCGGCGGCGCGCGTCATGGCGCACTGACGGCTCCGATCTTCGTCGGCGGCGGTGTCACCTTCGCGGCCAAGCCGCGCAGCTTCGAGCAGAAGGTCAATCGTAAGCAGTACCGTGCCGCCATGTGCGCGATCCTGTCCGAGCTGAACCGTCAGGGCCGTCTGACCATCGTGGAGTCCTTCGATGTCGAAGTGACCAACACGAAGGGTCTGATCGCCAAGCTGGCCGGCCTGGAAGTGGGCAAGCGCCCGCTGATCGTCACCGAAGAAGCGTCCGAGCACCTGTACCTGTCCGCCCGCAATCTGCCGTACGTGCAGGTGCGTGACGTCCAGGGTCTGGATCCGGTCTCGCTGGTGGGTGCCGACACGGTCGTCATCACCGCTGACGCGGTCAAGAAGGTCGAGGAGTGGCTGGCATGAACAGCAACGAAAAAATCTTCAGCGTGCTGCGTGCCCCGCGTGTCTCCGAAAAGACCGCGCGCCTGCAGGAACTCTCCAACCAGTATGTCTTCGAAGTTTCGAACGAAGCCACCAAGGCCGATGTAAAGGCCGCGGTTGAGCAGCTGTTCGACGTCAAGGTCGAAGCCGTCAACGTGGTCAACGTCAAGGGCAAGAACAAGTCCTTCCGTAACCGTGCTGGCCGCCGCGGCGATTGGCGCAAGGCGTACGTTCGCCTGGCCGACGGCCAGTCGATCGATGTAACGGCCAAGGCCTGAGGTACATCCCATGCCATTGATGAAATTCAAGCCCACTTCCCCCGGCCGCCGTTCGGCCGTGCGCGTGGTTACGCCCGACCTGCACAAGGGTGCTCCGCACGCCGCACTGGTCGAGTCGCAGAGCCGCTCGGGTGGCCGCAACCACCACGGCCGCATCACCGTGCGTCACGTCGGTGGTGGTGCCAAGCAGCACTACCGCATCATCGACTTCAAGCGCAACAAGCTGGGCATCCCGGCGCGCGTGGAACGCATCGAATACGATCCGAACCGCACCGCCCACATCGCCCTGCTGTGCTACGTCGATGGTGAGCGTCGCTACATCATCGCCCCGAAGGGCCTGAAGGCCGGTGATCAGGTGATCGCTGGTTCGGACGCCCCGATCAAGGCCGGCAACACCCTGCCGCTGCGCAACATCCCGGTCGGCACCACCATCCACTGCATCGAGCTGAAGCCGGGCAAGGGCGCTCAGATCGCTCGCGCCGCTGGTGCGGCCGTGCAGCTGGTGGCTCGCGAAGGCATCTACGCCACCCTGCGCCTGCGCTCGGGTGAAATGCGCAAGGTTCCGGTCGAGTGCTGCGCCACCATCGGCGAAGTCGGCAACGACGAGCACAGCCTGGAAAAGCTGGGCAAGGCCGGTGCCAAGCGTTGGCGCGGCGTCCGCCCGACCGTTCGTGGTGCTGCCATGAACCCGGTTGACCACCCGCACGGTGGTGGTGAGGCCAAGGCCGGCCAGGGTAACCCGCATCCGGTCACCCCGTGGGGTGTTCCGACCAAGGGTTACAAGACGCGCCATAACAAGCGCACTCAGCAGTTCATCGTCCGCGATCGTAGGGGCTAATCGACCATGGCACGTTCACTCAAGAAGGGCCCGTTCGTCGATCACCACCTCGTCAAGAAGGTGGAGGCCGCTGCGGGCAGCAAGAAGCCGATCAAGACCTGGTCGCGCCGTTCGATGATCCTGCCTGACATGGTAGGCATCACCATTGCCGTGCATAACGGCAAGAACCACATCCCGGTTCTCGTCAACGAGAACATGGTCGGCCACAAGCTCGGCGAATTTGCCATCACCCGGACCTTCAAGGGTCACGGTGGTGACAAGAAGTCGGGCAAGTAAGGAGAGATGACAATGGAAGCGAAAGCCATCCTGCGCACTGCGCGCATCTCCCCGCAGAAGGCTCGTCTGGTCGCTGACCAGGTGCGCGGTCTGCCGGCCGAACGTGCGGTCAACCTGCTGAAGTTCTCGGACAAGAAGGCTGCCCACCTGATCAAGAAGGTGGTGGAGTCGGCAATTGCCAACGCCGAGAACAACCAGGGCGCCGACGTCGACGAGCTGAAGGTTCAGGCCATCATGGTTGATGAAGGTCCGACCCTGAAGCGTTTCATGGCGCGGGCGAAAGGCCGCGGTACCCGCATCCTCAAGCGCACCAGCCACATCACTGTGGTTGTGGGCGCCGCCAAGTAAGCGGATAAGGAAAAGACCATGGGTCATAAAGTTCATCCGATTGGTATCCGCCTCGGCATTTCCAAGGACTGGAACTCCAAGTGGTACGCCAACAAGGCCGAGTTCGCCGGTTACCTGGCAGCCGACCTGAAAGTGCGCGAAATGCTGCGCAAGAAGCTGGCCCAGGCCGGCATCAGCAAGATCCTGATCGAGCGTCCGGCCAAGACCGCTCGCGTGACGATCCACACCGCCCGTCCGGGCGTGGTGATCGGCAAGCGCGGTGAGGACATCGAGAAGCTGCGCAAGGAAGTGAGCGAGATGATGGGCGTCCCGGCGCACATCAACGTCACCGAAGTGCGCAAGCCGGAACTGGACGCGCAGCTCGTTGCCGAGTCGATCGCCCAGCAGCTGGAGCGTCGCATCATGTTCCGCCGTGCAATGAAGCGCTCGGTCGGCAACGCGATGCGCCTGGGTGCCCTGGGCATCAAGGTCAACG
Organism: Stenotrophomonas sp. LC732; assembly: GCF_052446685.1. Taxonomy (NCBI): domain Bacteria; kingdom Pseudomonadati; phylum Pseudomonadota; class Gammaproteobacteria; order Lysobacterales; family Lysobacteraceae; genus Stenotrophomonas; species Stenotrophomonas sp. LC732. The sequence goes on from NZ_CP199214.1 coordinate 596,386, forward strand.
TTGGTGGCCGCCTCAACGGTGCTGAAATCGCCCGTTCGGAGTGGTACCGCGAAGGCCGCGTGCCGCTGCACACCCTGCGTGCCGACATCGACTATGGCTTCGCTGAAGCCAAGACGACCTACGGCATCATCGGCATCAAGGTCTGGATCTACAAGGGCGAGGTCTTCGATTTCTCCCAGGTTGGCCAGGAAAAGCAGGACGACACCCCGTCGCGCAACGATCGTCACGATCGCGGCGACCGTGGTGACCGTCAGCGCCCGGCCCGTGAAGCGAGGTAACGACAATGTTGCAACCCAAGCGAACCAAGTACCGCAAGGTACACAAGGGCCGTAACGATGGCCTGAGCTGGAGCGCCAACGCTGTCAGCTTCGGCGAATACGGCCTGAAGGCAACCGCACACGGTCAGCTGACCGCGCGTCAGATCGAAGCGGCCCGCCGCTCGATCAGCCGCTACGTCAAGCGCGGCGGCAAGATGTGGATCCGCGTGTTCCCCGACAAGCCCATCACCAAGAAGCCCATCGAAGTTCGAATGGGTTCGGGTAAGGGTAACGTGGAATACTGGGTGGCCCAGATCCAGCCCGGCCGCATGATCTATGAAATCGAGGGTGTTTCCGAGGAAGTGGCTCGCGAGGCGTTCCGCCTGGCCGCCGCCAAGCTCTCGGTCACCACCACTTTCGTGACCCGTACGGTGCGCTGATGGATATCAAAACTCTCCGTGAAAAGTCGGCTGACGAACTCAAGGCCCACCTGATCGACCTGCGTAAGGAACAGTTCTCTGTCCGTATGCAGCAGGTCACCGGCCAGCTGCCGAAGACCCACGACATTCGCCGGGTCCGTCGCGAGATTGCTCGCGTCAAGACCCTGCTCGGCAGCACGAAGTAAGGATGGCCGCTATGAGCGACAATACTGAAAAGAAGACGCTGCGCACGGTCGAAGGCCGTGTCGTCAGCAACAAGATGGACAAGACGGTTACCGTCCTGGTTGAGCGTCAGGTCAAGCACGCGCTGTACGGCAAGTACATCAAGCGCTCGACCAAGCTGCACGCCCACGATGCCGACAACGCCTGCAAGGAAGGCGATGTCGTCCGCGTGACCGAGATTGCTCCGATGTCCAAGACCAAGAACTGGCGCGTGGTGGAAGTCATCACGCGTGCGGCTGAATAAGGAGTCTGAATCATGATCCAGATGCAGAGCTACCTTGACGTCGCGGACAATTCGGGTGCCAAGCAGGTGATGTGCTTCAAGGTGCTGGGTGGTTCCAAGCGCCGTTACGCCGGCATCGGCGACATCATCAAGGTCACCGTGAAGGATGCGATTCCGCGCGGCAAGGTCAAGAAGGGTGAAGTGTATGACGCCGTCGTGGTGCGTACCCGCAAGGGTGTGCGTCGCGCCGACGGTTCGCTGATCCGCTTCGACGGCAACGCTGCCGTCCTGCTGAACAACAAGCAGGAGCCGATCGGTACCCGTATCTTCGGGCCGGTGACCCGTGAACTTCGTTCGGAGAAGTTCATGAAGATCGTCTCGCTCGCTCCCGAAGTGCTGTGAGCGACAGGAGATAATCATGGCTAACCGTATCAAGAAGGGCGACCAGGTTGTCGTCAACGCTGGCAAGGACAAGGGCAAGCAGGGCGAAGTCGTCCGCGTCGACGGCGACCGTGTGGTCGTCGCCAACGTGAACATCGTCAAGCGCCACACCAAGCCGAACCCGCAGGCAGGTGTTGCCGGCGGCGTGGTCGAGCGCGAAGCTTCGATCCATATCTCCAACGTGAACGTGCTGAACCCGGCTTCGGGCAAGGGCGAACGCGTTGGCTTCAAGGTGCTGGAGGATGGACGCAAACTGCGTGTGTTCCGCTCCAGCGGTGAGGCGCTCGACGCCTGAGGAATGTGAAGATGACTTCCCGTCTCGAAAAGATCTACAAGGAAGAAGTGGTGCCGGCGCTGATGAAGCAGTTCGGCTACACCAATCCGATGGAAGTACCGAAGCTCGTCAAGGTCACCCTGAACATGGGTGTCGGCGAGGCTGCCACCAACAAGAAGATCCTGGAAAACGCCGTCGCGGACATGACCAAGATTTCCGGCCAGAAGCCGGTTGTCACCAAGTCGCGTATCTCGGTTGCGTCGTTCAAGATCCGTGATGGTTGGCCGATCGGCTGCAAGACCACGCTGCGTCGCCACAAGATGTACGAGTTCCTGGACCGCCTGATCAACATCTCGCTGCCGCGCGTGCGCGACTTCCGTGGTGTTTCCGGTCGTTCCTTCGACGGCCGCGGCAACTTCAACATGGGTGTGAAGGAACAGATCATCTTCCCGGAAATCGACTTCGACGCCGTCGACGCGATCCGCGGTATGGATATCGCCATCACCACCACTGCGAAGACCGACGCGGAAGCGAAGGCGCTGCTGGCAGCGTTCAAGTTCCCGTTCCGTAACTGATCTGTCGAGGAAACCGAAATGGCAAAGACCTCCATGGTCAACCGCGACATCAAGCGGGAAAAGCTGGCCAAGAAGTACGCTGAGAAGCGTGCGGCTCTGAAGAAGATCGTGTCCTCCGTGGACGCGACCTACGAAGAGAAGATCGACGCCGCAACCAAGCTGGCCAAGCTGCCGCGCGATTCGTCGCCGAGCCGTCAGCGCAACCGTTGCGAGCTGTCGGGTCGTCCGCGTGGCGTGTACAGCAAGTTCGGCCTCGGCCGCAACAAGCTGCGCGAAGCCACCATGCGTGGCGACGTCCCGGGCCTGCGCAAGGCCAGCTGGTAATCCCAGCCGGCCCTGCGCTCAGCACCCCCTTGCGGGGGTGCTGAACCGGGGGAGGGGGCTGTTCAGCTTCCTTTCTGCGAAAAAACCCGAAGAGCCCGACGCAAGTCGGGCTCTTTTGGCGTATACTCCCGCGTCTTGCCCTGTGCAGACGGGGTTGTAGGAGTGGGCCCCGGCCCGCTGCATCAAGGGACCTGGCCCGTTTCCAGGAGACAACAGATTTTCGCGAAAGCGGATATCGGTGCACTCAAAGGTACTCATATGAGCATGACTGATCCCATCGCCGACCTGCTGGTCCGCATCAAGAATGCGGCCGCAGTTGGCAAGCAGACGGTGAAAGCCCCGTCGTCCAAGATCAAGGTTGCGATCGCCCAGGTCCTGAAGGACGAGGGTTACATCACCGACCTGCGCGTGACCCAGCTGGAAAACAACAAGTCCGAGCTGGAAATCGTGCTGAAGTATTTCGAAGGCAAGCCGGTCATCGCGACCCTGAAGCGCTTCTCGCGTTCGGGCCTGCGCCAGTACCGCGGCAAGAGCGAGCTGCCGAAGGTCATGAACGGCCTGGGTATCTCCATCATTTCCACCTCCAAGGGCATCATGACTGATGCGCAGGCGCGCCAGCTGGGCGTCGGCGGCGAAGTCCTGTGCTTCGTGGCCTAAGGCGAAAGGAGTAGAACTATGTCCCGCGTAGCCAAGAAGCCGATCACCCTGGGTAAGGTTGAACTGAACGTCCAGTCGGACAGCGTCACCGCCAAGGGCCCGAAGGGCACCCTGTCGCTGGCCAAGCCGGCCGGCATTGCCATCAACGTCGACAATGGCGTTGCCACCCTGAGCACCGAGAACGCCGAGCTGGTCGCACTGACCGGCACCGTGCGTGCGATCCTGTCCAACATGGTCAAGGGCGTGTCCGAAGGCTTCGAGCGCAAGCTGGAGCTGGTTGGCGTGGGTTACCGCGCTGCCATGCAGGGCAAGGACCTGAGCCTGTCGCTGGGCTTCTCGCACCCGGTCGTGTTCGTGGCGCCGGAAGGCATCACCATCACCACCCCGACCCAGACCGAGATCCTGGTCCAGGGCGCTGACAAGCAGGTCGTCGGTGAAGTCGCCGCCAAGATCCGTGCGTTCCGCAAGCCGGAGCCGTACAAGGGCAAGGGCGTGAAGTACTCCGACGAAGTCATCATCCGTAAGGAAGCCAAGAAGGCGTAAGTGCGATTCCCTCGCAAGAGCCCGCACATCCATGTGCGGACTCCTCAGGGAGAAGCCCATCCTTCAGCTTTCAAGGAATAATCAAAATGAACAAGAACATCGCCCGCCTGCGTCGCGCCAAGTCGACCCGCGCCCACATCCGTGAGCTCGGCGTCGCCCGCCTGTCGGTGCTGCGCACCGGCCAGCACCTGTACGCCCAGGTCTTCACCGCTGACGGTTCGAAGGTGCTGGCTGCCGCCAACACCACCCAGACCGACGTCAAGGAAGGCCTGAAGAACGGCAAGAACGCCGATGCCGCTGCCAAGGTTGGCCGCATCGTCGCCGAGCGCGCCAAGGCCGCCGGCGTCGAGAAGGTTGCCTTCGATCGTTCGGGCTACCGCTACCACGGCCGCATCAAGGCCCTGGCAGAAGCGGCCCGCGAAGCCGGCCTGCAGTTCTAAGGGACAAGGGCAGGGGGCCGATGGCCTCCTGCCTGCCTGCTCGCCAGCCTGAGCGAGGCTGGACGGCGCCGCTCTTCTGCAGTGGCCCACCGGAACAACGCGTCACTCCACAACCATAAGCGGCCTCGAGCCGTACATACCCAAACAACCAAGGAATCAACATGGCAGAAGAGCGTCAGCAGCGGGGTCGCGATCGCGACCGTAACCGCGAAGAGAAGATCGACGACGGCATGATCGAAAAGCTGGTCGCGGTCAACCGCGTCAGCAAGACCGTCAAGGGTGGCCGCCAGTTCACCTTCACCGCCCTGACCGTTGTCGGCGACGGCGAAGGCAAGGTCGGTTTCGGCTATGGCAAGGCCCGCGAAGTGCCGGTCGCCATCCAGAAGTCGATGGAGCAGGCCCGCAAGAACCTGGTCAGCGTTGACCTGAACAACGGCACCCTGTGGCACACCATCAAGGATGGTCACGGCGCAGCCCGCGTGTTCATGCAGCCGGCTTCGGAAGGTACCGGCGTGATCGCCGGCGGTGCCATGCGCGCCGTGCTGGAAGCCGTTGGCGTGAAGAACGTGCTGGCCAAGGCCACCGGTTCGCGTAACCCGATCAACCTGGTGCGTGCCACCGTGAAGGGCCTGTCTGCTGCGCAGTCGCCGGCTCGCATCGCGGCCAAGCGCGGCAAGAAGGTGGAGGAACTCAACCATGGCTAATGAGTCCAACAAGACTGTGAAGGTCCGCCTGGTGCGTGGCCTGCGTGGTACCCAGTCGCGTCACCGCCTGTCGGTGCGTGCCCTGGGCCTGAACAAGCTCAACGATGTGCGTGAACTGAAGGACAGCCCGCAGGTACGCGGCCTGATCAACAAGGTTCAGTACCTCGTCCAGGTTGAGGAGTAATCGACCATGACTCTGCGTCTCAATGAACTGAGCCCGGCACCGGGCGCCCGCACCGAGCGCACCCGCGTCGGCCGCGGTATCGGCTCGGGCCTGGGCAAGACTGCCGGCCGCGGCCACAAGGGTTCGTTCGCCCGTAAGGGTGGCGGCAAGATCAAGGCTGGCTTCGAAGGCGGCCAGACCCCCATGCAGCGTCGTCTGCCGAAGATCGGCTTCCGTTCGCCGATCGCCAAGGACACCGCTGAAGTGCTGCTGTACGCGCTGGACAAGCTGCCGGCCGGTGAGATCGATTTCGCCGCCCTGCGTGCTGCCAAGCTGGTCCCGAGCACCGCAAAGAAGGCCAAGGTCGTCGTCAAGGGCGAAGTGACCAAGGCGTTCACCCTGAAGGGTATTGCTGCCACGGCGGGTGCCAAGGCTGCAATCGAAGCTGCCGGCGGCAGCGTAACGGAGTAAGAAAATCATGGCGCAAGCTGGCATCGGTAACCTCGCGGGCGGAATGGGCAAGTTCACTGAACTTCGCCAACGTTTGCTGTTCGTCGTCGGGGCTTTGATCGTCTATCGCATCGGCTGCTACGTGCCGGTGCCGGGCGTCAATCCCGATGCCATGCTTGCCATGATGCAACAGCAGGGCGGCGGCATCGTGGACATGTTCAACATGTTCTCGGGCGGCGCCCTGCACCGTTTCAGCATCTTCGCGCTGAACGTGATGCCGTACATCTCGGCATCGATCGTGATGCAGCTGGCCGTGCACATCTTCCCCGCCCTGAAGGCGATGCAGAAGGAAGGTGAGTCCGGCCGCCGCAAGATCACCCAGTATTCGCGCATCGGCGCCGTGCTGCTGGCAGTGGTGCAGGGCGGCTCGATCGCGCTGGCCCTGCAGGGCCAGGTCTCGCCGTCGGGCGCTCCGGTCGTGTATGCGCCGGGCATGGGCTTCGTGCTCACTGCCGTGGTCGCACTGACCGCCGGCACCATGTTCCTGATGTGGGTCGGTGAGCAGGTCACCGAGCGCGGCATCGGCAACGGCGTGTCGCTGATCATCTTCGCCGGTATCGTGGCGGGCCTGCCGGGTGCGGTCATCCACACCTTCGATGCCTACCGCGACGGCAACATCCAGTTCATCCAGCTGCTGCTGATCGCCATTGTCGTGCTCGCCTTCACCTTCTTCGTGGTGTTCGTCGAGCGTGGCCAGCGCCGGATCACGGTCAATTACGCGCGCCGCCAGGGTGGTCGCAACGCGTACATGAACCAGACCTCGTTCCTGCCGCTGAAGCTCAACATGGCCGGCGTCATCCCGGCGATCTTTGCCTCGAGCCTGCTGGCCTTCCCGGCCACCCTGGCCATGTGGTCCGGCCAGGCCGCCAACCAGAGCAGCTTCGGCCAGGTCCTGCAGAAGGTCGCCAACGCCCTGGGCCCGGGCGAGCCGCTGCACATGATCGTGTTCGCTGCGCTGATCACCGGTTTCGCGTTCTTCTATACCGCGCTGGTGTTCAACTCGCAGGAAACCGCCGACAACCTGAAGAAGTCCGGTGCGCTGATTCCGGGCATCCGTCCGGGCAAGGCGACCGCCGACTACATCGACGGCGTGCTGACCCGCCTGACCGCGGCCGGCTCGGCGTACCTGGTGATCGTCTGCCTGCTGCCGGAACTGATGCGCACGCAGCTGAACGCCTCGTTCTACTTCGGTGGTACTTCGCTGCTGATCGTGGTGGTGGTGGTGATGGACTTCATCGCCCAGGTGCAGGCGCACCTGATGTCCCACCAGTACGAGAGCCTGCTGAAGAAGGCCAACCTGAAGGGTGGCAACCGCGGCGGTTTTGCCCGCGGCTGATAGGCCTGTTATACTTTCGTCTTCCTGACGTGATGGTCCCTCCGCTTCGCGGACTCCGGCCACACAAACGAAGGGCGGCCCCCGCAGCGGTTCCGGGTGGGGGTGTGATGAGGTGGTCCCGCGCTGGAGTAGCGCGGGCGGCCCCGGGGGAAACCCCAGGTCCAACCCCATCCGGCGCCGGAGCCTGGGCACACTCCCCAGGCCGGGTTCATGAAACCAATGGTTTCACGGCCTTCCATGTAAACCGGAACCTTGTTAGTATCGCTAGTTCACTTTTTTGATCCATCCTGCCGGATTGGCGTGCCCGAGGCGCGCTGTCGGCCATCACTCAGCTGGAGAACCGCGTCATGGCGCGTATTGCAGGCGTCAACCTGCCAGCCCAGAAGCATGTCTGGGTCGGGTTGCAAAGCATTTACGGCATCGGCCGTACCCGTTCGAAGAAGGTCTGCGAAGTCGCAGGCGTTGCTTCGACCACCAAGATCCGCGATCTGTCGGAGCCGGAAATCGAGCGCCTGCGCGCCGAAGTCGGCAAGTACATCGTGGAAGGCGATCTGCGCCGTGAAATCGGTATCGCGATCAAGCGCCTGATGGACCTGGGCTGCTACCGCGGCCTGCGTCACCGTCGTGGCCTCCCGCTGCGTGGCCAGCGCACCCGTACCAACGCCCGCACCCGCAAGGGTCCGCGCAAGGCGATCAAGAAGTAAGGGACTGAGAAATGGCTAAGCCCGCTGCTAAGACCAAGAAGAAGATCAAGCGCGTCGTCACCGACGGCGTTGCCCACGTCCACGCTTCGTTCAACAACACCATCGTCACCATCACCGACCGCCAGGGCAATGCTCTGTCGTGGGCGACCTCCGGTGGCGCTGGCTTCCGCGGTTCGCGCAAGTCGACCCCGTTCGCTGCCCAGGTGGCTGCTGAAAAGGCCGGTCGTGCTGCGCTGGACTACGGCGTGAAGTCGCTGGAAGTCCGCATCAAGGGCCCGGGTCCGGGCCGTGAGTCGGCCGTGCGTTCGTTGAACAACGTCGGCTACAAGATCACCAACATCATCGACGTGACGCCTATCCCGCACAACGGGTGCCGTCCGCCGAAGAAGCGTCGCGTCTAAAGGGAGCGATAAGAAATGGCTCGTTATATCGGTCCTACCTGTAAGCTCGCCCGCCGCGAAGGCGCCGACCTGTCCCTGAAGAGCCCGGCGCGTGCGCTGGACTCGAAGTGCAAGCTGGAGCAGAAGCCCGGCCAGCACGGCGCCACTGCCCGCAAGGGCAAGCTGTCCGACTACGCCACCCAGCTGCGTGAAAAGCAGAAGGTCAAGCGTATCTACGGCCTGCTGGAGCGTCAGTTCCGCAACTACTACAAGAAGGCCTCGACCAAGAAGGGCAACACCGGCGAGAACCTGCTGCAGCTGTTGGAAACCCGCCTGGACAACGTCGTCTACCGCATGGGCTTCGCCGTGACCCGTCCGGCTGCCCGTCAGCTGGTGTCGCACCGCGGCGTCACCGTGAATGGCAAGTCGGTCAACCTGGCTTCGTACCAGGTCAAGGCTGGCGACGCCATCGCCCTGTCTGAAAAGGCTGCCAAGCAGCTGCGCGTCCAGGAAGCCCTGACCGTCGCCGCCCAGCATGACCTGAGCCCGTCGTGGGTTGAAGTGGATTCCGGCAAGTTCACCGGCATCTTCAAGGCTGTTCCGGATCGTTCGGATCTGCCTGCGGACATCAACGAAGCGCTGATCGTCGAGCTGTATTCGAAGTAATTCACATTGGAGAGCCCCCGGCGACGGCCGGGGGTTCACTAGGAGAACCCGCAACATGACGGTTACCGCCAACCAGGTTCTGCGTCCTCGCGGTCCGCAGATCGAACGCCTTACCGACACCCGTGCAAAGGTCGTTATCGAACCTTTGGAGCGGGGTTACGGGCATACGCTGGGTAATGCCCTGCGTCGCGTGCTGCTGTCGTCCATCCCGGGCTTCGCCATCACGGAAGTCGAAATCGACGGCGTGTTGCATGAGTACACCACGGTCGAAGGTCTGCAGGAGGACGTGCTCGAAGTCCTGCTGAACCTGAAGGACGTGGCCATCCGTATGCACTCCGGCGACAGCGCCACCCTGTCCCTGTCCAAGCAGGGCCCGGGCGTTGTCACCGCTGCCGACATCAAGGTCGACCACAATGTGGAGATCCTGAACGGCGACCATGTGATCTGCCACCTGACCAAGGATACGGCGATCAACATGCGTCTGAAGATCGAACGTGGTTTCGGCTACCAGCCGGCTGCCGCGCGTCGTCGTCCGGACGAAGAAACCCGTGCCATCGGCCGCCTGGTCCTGGATGCCTCGTTCTCGCCGGTCCGCCGTGTCGCCTACGCCGTGGAAGCGGCGCGTGTCGAACAGCGTACCGACCTGGACAAGCTGGTCATCGATATCGAGACCAACGGCACCATCGATGCCGAGGAAGCCGTGCGCACCGCCGCCGACATCCTCAGCGACCAGCTGTCGGTGTTCGGTGACTTCACCCACCGCGACCGCGGTGCGGCCAAGCCGGCCAACAACGGCGTGGATCCGGTGCTGCTGCGCCCGATCGACGATCTGGAGCTGACCGTGCGTTCGGCCAACTGCCTGAAGGCTGAAAGCATCTACTACATCGGCGATCTGATCCAGAAGACCGAAGTGGAGCTGCTGAAGACCCCGAACCTGGGCAAGAAGTCGCTCACCGAGATCAAGGAAGTGCTGGCTCAGCGCGGCCTGTCCCTCGGCATGAAGCTGGAGAACTGGCCGCCGGCCGGCGTCGCCAGCCACGGCATGCTGGGCTGATATCGGTAATGCCTGGAGGCTCCACCGCTCGCGGTGGAGCCTTCAACGCAACACACCATGCCACGACGAACCGCAGGTTCGCGGGCAGGTCGTCCAGGACGGGCGGCCAGGACCAACCGCAGTCCGCGCAGTAACGCCAGGATGGCGACAACGATCCACACAGCCGCATCATTAACCAAGGAATATCACCATGCGTCACCAGAAGTCTGGCCGTAAGTTCAGCCGCACCAGCGCGCACCGCGAAGCGATGTTCAAGAACATGGCCGCCTCGCTGTTCAAGCACGAGCTGATCAAGACCACCCTGCCGAAGGCCAAGGAACTGCGCCGCGTTGCCGAGCCGCTGATCACTCTGGCCAAGGTCGACTCGGTCGCCAACCGCCGTCTGGCCTTCGCCCGCCTGCGCGACAACGAAGCCGTGGGCAACCTGTTCACCATCCTGGGCCCGCGCTACGCGAACCGTCCGGGCGGCTACCTGCGCCTGCTGAAGTGCGGTTTCCGCGCCGGCGACAACGCACCGATGGCCTACGTCGAGCTGGTTGACCGTCCGGTCGTGGCCGAGGAAGTGGCCGAGTAATCGGACCGCTCCAACGCGACACAGCGAAAGCCCGGCGCCTGCCGGGCTTTTGCGTTTCCCGGGGTCGGATCCCTTTCCGCAGGAAAGGGCTCTGACCCCGAGCAGGCAGCACCGCAGGTCAGATCCCTTTGCATTCGCAAAGGGATCCGACCCGCACCGTTCCGACAGGCGTCACCTGTGGCGGTTCGAACGGGGCGCGCTCTCGGTTACGCTTGGCGCCTTGATCCATTCGAGCGTTGACGATGAATCCACTGCGCTGGCCCTTCCGCGCCCAGTTCTTCCTGGGCTTCCTGATCTGCGCGGGCCTGCTCGGCTACGCGATCTTCCTGCAGCTGAAGATGGGCCTGGAGCCGTGCCCGCTGTGCATCTTCCAGCGCCTGGCATTTGCCGCGCTGGGCCTGTTGTTCCTGATCGGTGCGCTGCACGGGCCGTCCAACCGTCCCGGGCGCGCCACCTACGGCGTGCTCGCCTTCATCGCGGCGGCCGTCGGCGTGGGCATCGCTGCGCGCCACGTCTACGTGCAGATGCTGCCGCCGGAGATGGGCGCGACCTGTGGCCCGCCGCTGAGCTTCCTGCGCGAGACCATGGGGCCGCTGGAAGTGTTCCGCACGGTGCTGACCGGTACCGGCAACTGCGGCAACATCGACTGGACGTTCCTGGGCCTGACCATGCCGATGTGGTCGGGCGTGTGGTTCGTGCTGCTGGCGCTGTGGGCACTGGTGGTGTCGCTGCGCAAGGTCAAGCGCTGAAGCAGGATGGGGTCGGATCCCTTTGCATCGCAAAGGGCTCTGACCCCATTCCCGGTGCGGGGTCAGAGCCCTTTCCTGCGGAAAGGGATCCGACCCCTGTCTCCTCAGAAGTCCTGCTGCAGGCTCAGGTAGGCGCCGCGGCGCGGTCCCCATTGCGGGGCGAACACGCCGACACCGCCGCCATCGCGCAGCTGGTAGCTGCGATCCAATGCGTTGATCACGGCCAGCTGCACGTGCAGCGGATGGCCGCTGTCGGCATTGAAATCATGCCCGGCGCTGAGGTTCACCTGCAGGTAGGACGGCAGCTCGCCGCCGTTGGGCACGCCCTCGATATCCGAACGCAGGCCGCTGCCGAACACGTAGTTGGCACCGACCCGGTTGTGCCCGGCGAAGGCGTAGCTGAAGCCCCCCGACGACGTCAGCTTCTGGTCGTGGTCCAGGTGGATCCAGTGGTCGGCCACATAGGCCAGCGCGTCCGGATCGAGGTTGTACTGGCTGGTGATGACCTGGGTGCCGATGGCCTTGTTGTACGCCGCGTTGAAGTAGGCGCTGAACGGACCGCTGCTGTAGTCGGCACTGAACTCCAGCCCACGGATATGGCCGCGGCGGTAGTTGAACGTCGAGTAGATGTAGGCGGCGCCGAACTGGCCTTCGTCCTGCAGGCGCGCGACGCGGCGGTCGTACGCGTCCAGGCCCAGGGTCAGGTGTTCACCCAGCTGCTGCGAGACGCCGATGTCGTAGTAGTCGCTGCGTTCGGCCAGCGGAATGTTGTTGCCGCCGCCCGGCTGCTGGTTGGTGGTGCCGTCGTACAGGGCGATATCGCTGCTGGCGATCAACTCACTGGCCGGTGGCGTGAAGTAACGCGAATAGCCGGCATGCACGGTGGTGCTGTCGCTGGCATTCCAGACCGCGCCCAGGCGGGGGCTGAGCTGGCCCTCGGTGCGGCCGAAGGCCTTGTAGCGATCACCACGCAGGCCGTAGTTCACTGTCCAGTCGTCGCCGATCTTCCACTCATCCTGCACGTACACCGCCAGCGTACTGGCGTGGAAGGCGCTGCGGTCTGGAATCAGCAGTGGCGTGGTGCTGGATTGCTGGCCGGCGCCATCGACCGGGAACACCCAGCTGTTGTTGCTGGCGCGCGCATTCTCGTAGTTGCCGTACAGGCCGTAGCGCAGCGTGTGGTCGTTGCCCAGCGGGGTGGAGAAGTCGGCCTGCAGCGTGTTGGCGCGGTTGCTGCGCTGGACCTGCGAGGCGACGCCACTGAATACCAGATCGCCGATGACATCCGGGTTGAACGCCACGTCGCTGTAGCGCTGCCCGGCGGACAGCTGGTAGGCGGTGCCGCCCAGCGTGCCCTGCAGCACCAGCATGCCGAAGCGGGTGGTCTCGCGCTGGGTTTCATCCAGCTGGCTGGAGTCGAAGGTGGTCGTGTCCAGGTAACCGAACTGCGGGGTCTGCCCGGGATTGACCGGGATCTGGAAGCGATTGTTGGCAAAGCCGGCGAACACGCTCAGGCGGGTGTTCTCGTTGACCAGGTAGGTCAGGTCGGCGAAGGCTTTGCCCTGGTGCGTGTCGTCGTGCAGCGGCTTGCGCGAGCGGGTCGGGTTCTCCAGGCCGACCTCGTTCTGGTCGTAGTTGCCGGTCAGGAACCAGCTCCAGCGCCCTTGATTGCCCCACCACGAGGCATTCGGATTGATCTTGCCGAACGAGCCTGCGGTCAGACCGGCGCTGCCGCCATTGCCGAGCTCGGCGCCGCTGCGGGTGGTGATGTCGACCACCGCAGCGGTGCGCTCGCCGAACTGCGCCGGCAGCGCCCCGTCCATCAGGCGGATGCTCTTGATGGTGCGGGCATCCAGGGTCTGGCCGAAGCCGGAGATCGATTCGGGCAGCAGTACGCCGTTGATGCGGTACTGCAGGTTCGCGTGGTCGCCGCGCACGTGCACGCCACCGTAGGAATCCTGGACCACGCCCGGAGCCTGCAGCAGCACCTGGCTGAGCGGCGCGGAGGCACCCAGCGGCTGCTTCTGGATGTCCTCGGCGGTGATCTGGTACTGGCTGCTGCCGATGTCCGGCGACAGCGCATTGCGGGCCTGGTCGAGCTGGGCGCTGACAGTGACCGTGTCGAGGTCCTTCACGGGAGCGGCGGCATCGGCGGCCATAGCGAGGGTGGGCAGACTGGCCAGGGTCAGGGCGAAGGTAATGCCGGTAGCGAGCAGGGAGGGCTTCATGGCAGATAGGCTGTGGAAGGGGCCGACGGGGATGCAGTGTTACTTCGTAACAGTGCGTGGCGAATCATGCGCCTGTCCGGGCGGCCGTGGCCATGCGGTTTCTGGCCGATCGCGATGCCCTTTCCCCGGCGTTCAGTCATGTGCAGGGCGTGCCCAGCCCTTTGCGCCAGCGGCTGGCTCTGCGACCATGACCGCCCCCCTCCCCGGAAGTCTGCAATGAGCCTGTCCGCCGTTCCGCCCGTCCTCGATCCTGCCGCGACCGCCGCTGGCGCTGCCTGGTCGCCGGAGAGCTGGCGCGGCAAGACCGCGCTGCAGATGCCGACCTACCCGGACCCGGTGGCGCTGGACGCTGCACTGCATGAGCTGAAGCGCCTGCCGCCGCTGGTCACCTCGTGGGAAATCCTGGCGCTGAAGCAGCAGTTGGCCGAGGCCCAGGAAGGCAAGCGCTTCCTGCTGCAGGGCGGCGATTGCGCCGAGAACTTCAGCGACTGCGAATCGGGCACGATTTCCAACCGGTTGAAAGTGCTGCTGCAGATGAGCCTGGTGCTGGTGCATGGCCTTCGCCAGCCGGTGATCCGCGTCGGGCGCTTTGCCGGCCAGTACGCCAAGCCGCGTTCGGCCGATACCGAGACCCGCGACGGCGTGACCCTGCCCAGCTACCGCGGCGATGTGATCAATGCGCCGGCGTTCACCGAGGCGGCGCGCCTGCCGGATCCGAAGCGGATGCTGCAGGCGCATGCGCATTCGGCGATGACCATGAACTTCGTGCGTGCGCTGATCGATGGCGGCTTCGCCGACCTGCATCATCCGGAGTACTGGAACCTGGAGTGGGTGCGGCATTCGCCGCTGGCCGCCGAGTACCAGAAGATGGTGGCGTCGATCGGTGATGCGGTGCACTTCATGGAAACCCTGGCCGGGGCCCGCGTGCACAACCTCAACCGCATCGACTTCTACACCTCGCATGAAGCGCTGCTGCTGCCCTACGAGCAGGCGCTGACCCGGCAGGTGCCGCGCCAGCAGGGCTGGTTGAACCTGAGCACGCATTACCCGTGGATCGGCATGCGCACCGCCGCGCTTGACGGCGCGCACGTGGAATACCTGCGTGGCGTGCGCAATCCGATTGCGATCAAGGTCGGCCCGTCGGTGACGCCGGACCAGCTGCTGCGCCTGATCGATGTGCTCAACCCGCATGACGAGCCAGGGCGACTGAGCTTCATCCACCGCATGGGGGCAGCGCAGATTGCCGAGAAGCTGCCGCCGCTGCTGGATGCGGTCAAGCGCGATGGCCGTCGCGTGCTGTGGGTGTGTGACGCGATGCATGGCAATACCGAGAGCACCGCCAATGGCTTCAAGACGCGCCGCTTCGACAACGTGCGTGGCGAAGTGGAGATGTCGTTCGATCTGCATGCGGCCGCAGGCACGCGACTGGGCGGTGTGCACCTGGAACTGACGGGCGAAGACGTGACCGAATGCACCGGTGGCGCGCGCGAACTGACCGAGCGCGACCTGGAACGCGCGTATCGTTCGACGGTGGACCCGCGGTTGAACTACGAGCAGTCGCTGGAGATCGCGATGGCGATCGTGCGCAAGCAGGAGCAGGTGCGGTAAGGGCGTTGCGGCAGGGCTTGCAGCCCTGCACCTGCTGACGCAACGGCAACGGCAACGGCCTAAGCAACGGCAACAGCATGCATTCCGTGGGATGGCGGGGCGATGTGGGCAGGCAGGACACGCCGTGAACCCCCCTCCGGGGTCCGGCACAGCCGCCAGCGGCTGGGCCGGACCGCGGAGCGGGATTCACGGCGTCTCCCGCAACCGGCCCCACTCCGCCATCCCACAGGAAGCCCGCTTCTGCTTCGGCTGTTGCTGTTGAGGTTGCCGGCCAGCGGCCGGCACTACCGCAGGTACAGGGCTGCAAGCCCTGCCGACCAACACGCTGCTTACGAACGACTGACGTGGCGCTCATGCGCCATGCGCGAGTCTGTCCACTTGGCTGTTCGAGTGGAGGTGGCAACGGTGCACTGGCAAAGCGCACAGGCATACGCATGGCCGTTGGGATTGGCCGTAGTGGTGGGCGGCATCGGCGCGTGGCTGATCCTGTGGATCTACCATCGGCTGAAGGGGCGCGATCGTCGGCGCGCGCGTATCGGGCGTGTGCTCGGGCTGCCGATGGCCACCGCATGGCCGCTGCTGCTGTTGATCCCTGCATTGCAGGCCACGCCGCTGCAGGATCCCGTTCTGGGCAACCTGCAACGGGTGCTGCATATCGCGCTGACCGCGTGCTTCATCTGGCTGCTGGTGCGGGCGGTGGCGGCGGGCGAACGTGCCATCCTGCGCAGCCATCCCATCGATGTCTCCGACAACCTGGAAGCGCGCCGCATCCAGACCCAGACGCGGGTGCTCAGCCGTGTGCTGATGGGCGGCATCATCGTGCTGGGCGCATCGCTGGTGCTGCTGACCTTCCCGATGGTGCAGAAGATCGGCACCGCGCTTCTGGCCTCGGCGGGCCTGATCGGCCTGGTGGCCGGTATCGCCGCAAAGCCCGTGTTCGGCAATCTGATCGCCGGCCTGCAGATCGCAGTGACGCAGCCGATCCGGCTGGATGATGTGGTGATCGTCGAAGGCGAGTGGGGGCGCATCGAGGAGATCGGCAGCAGCTATGTGGTGGTGCGCATCTGGGATGAGCGGCGAATGGTGGTGCCGCTGACCTGGTTCATCGAGAACCCCTTCCAGAACTGGACGCGGCGCAGCGCCGACCTGCTCGGCACCGCGTTCCTGTGGCTGGACTATCGTGCCCCGGTGGCAGCGATCCGTACCGAGCTGGAACGCATCTGCCGCGGTGAAGCGCTGTGGGATGGCCGGGTCTGCGTGACCCAGGTGACCGAGACCAGCGAGCGCGCAATCCAGGTGCGCCTGCTGGTCAGTGCGCGCAGCTCCGGTGATGCCTTCGATCTGCGCTGCCTGGTGCGCGAACGCATGCTCGATTTCCTCGCGCGCGAGCATCCGCAGTCGCTGCCGCAGGTGCGTGCGCGGCTGCAGCATGCAGACGAACTGGACATGCCGCGCGGTCCACGTGCGCGCACTGCGGATGTGCGTTCGCCGGGGGCTGAAGACGGTGAGGCGGCGATCGTGCCGGTAGAGCCCGACCAGCCGCTGTAGAGCCGAGCCATGCTCGGCTGCTTTCGATTTTCCGTTGAAGCCGAGCGTGGGCTCGGCTCTACAGAAACACGATCACGGCTCGCCGGCGTCGATCAGGGTGTCGGTGTCGAAGTGCGGCGGGCGTCGCGCGCGGGTGCGCTGTTCGTAGGCGTAGGCCATTTCGATCAGCTTCGGTTCGCTCCAGGCGGTGCCCATGAACAGCAGGCCGACCGGCAGGCCATTGATCTGGCCCATCGGCACGCTGAGGCTGGGATAGCCGGCGACGGCGGCGGCGCTGTAGCTCTCGCCGGGGAAGTCGTCGCCTTCGCTGCGGATCGGCCACGCCACACCGGTGGTCGGCGCCACCAGGGCATCGAGCTGGTGGGCGGCGAGGGCGGCGTCGATGCCTTCCGCGCCGGCCAGCCGGCGCGCATCGCTGCGTGCACGGATATAGGCGGGGTCGGCCAGGCCGGCGGTAGCGTCGGCCGCCACCAGCAGTTCCTGGCCGAACAGGCCCAGCTCCTGCTTGCTGTGCGCCTGGTTGAAGGCGATCAGGTCGGCCAGGCTGCGTAGTGGCGCGCGATGGGTGCTGAAGTAGCGCTCCAGCCCGGCCTTGAATTCGTACAGCAGCACCGTGCGTTCCGCCTCGGCCCAGGCGCCCTGGTTGGGCAGCTCCACCGGCACCACGAAGGCACCCGCCCGGCGCAGCTCGGTGGCCGCCTGTTCGATCAGCGGCGGCATGCCGCGGTATTTCAGCAGCGGTGTCTGCAGCAGGCCGATGCGCTTGCCACGCAGGCCCTCCGGGTCCAGGCGCGCGGTGTAGTCGTACACCGCGCGGCCAGGCATGGTCGCCGTGGCCGGGTCGGCATCGTCGCGGCCGGCGATAGCGGTCAGCACGGCTGCAGCGTCGGCGACGCTGCGGGTCATCGGTCCTGCGGTGTCCTGGCTGAAGGAAATCGGGATGATGCCCTCGCGGCTGACCAGGCCGACGGTCGGCTTGAGGCCGACGATGCCATTGACCGCCGCAGGGCAGACGATGCTGCCGTCGGTTTCGGTGCCGATCGCCACGCTGGCCAGGTTGGCGGCGACCGCCACCGCGCTGCCGCTGCTGGAGCCGCAGGGCGAGTGGCTGAGGCGATAGGGATTGCGGGTCTGGCCGCCGCGTGCGCTCCAGCCGGACACCGAATCGTTGCCGCGGAAATTGGCCCACTCGCTGAGATTGGTCTTGCCCAGCACCACCGCGCCGGCGTCGCGCAGCCGGCGCACCAGGTAGGCGTCGTCCGGGCGGAACCCCTGCAGGGCCAGCGAGCCGGCGCTGGTGGCCATCGGGGCGGCGTTGATGTTGTCCTTCAGCAGTACCGGAATGCCGTGCAGCGGGCCGCGCAGGCGTCCATCACGGCGCTCGCGGTCGCGCGCAGCGGCTTCCCTCAGTGCATCCGGGTTGAGCTCGATCACCGCGCGCAGGCGCGGCCCGGTGCGGTCCAGGGTGGCGATGCGCTGCAGGTAGGCTTGGGTCAGGGTGGTGCTGTCCAGCTCACCGGCGCTCATCCGCGCCTGCAGGTCGGTGACATCGGTTTCGGCGTACGGGAACGGCACGTTGCGGCTCGCGGGTTCGGCCGCATGCGCGCTGGACGCGGCCGGGCTGCAGCCAGCCGAAAGCAGCGCAGGCAGCGCGGCAAGCAGGCAGGTCAGCAGAGGCGGCAAGGACGGGCGCATGGGGCGGCTTGGTCGGCTCCAATCCCCAGTGTAGCCGGTGCTCAGCGGTGGCGCTTGCGCAGGTCGCGGGCGAGGACGTAGACCACGATCAGGTTGATCGCCAGGATCGTCCACGATGGCCAGCCGGGATGGCGGATGATCGCGAAGATGTCGAAAGGCAGGTACAGGGAGGCGGTCAGGCAGCCCAGCCAGGAGGCCCAGGCCTTGGCCCGCCACAGGCCCCAGGCTTCGACCAGGTGCAGCAGGCCGTAGCCGATCATCCCCGCCGCGGCCAGGTGCACCGCGTCGGAGCTGATCATGTGCAGCAGCGAGGGCAGGGTGCCATGGTCCGGATCCAGGCTGAAACGCCGGATCAGGACCATGATGCCGTGCCGCAGCGGCTGCGGTCCGAGCACTTCCAGCCCGGTGGCGGCCAACAGCGCCAGCATCGCCTTGCTCGCTTCGAGCAGGGCGATGACGTGGAGGCCCGGATGCCGGTGCGGATCCGGGTTGTAGCCGCTCTGGTCCACGGGGTGCTGGCTCAGCCGCCGCGCGAAGCCTTCTTGCGGTCGCTTTCGGTCAGGAACTTCTTGCGCAGACGGATCTCCTTGGGGGTGATCTCGACCAGCTCGTCGTCTTCGATGAAGTCCAGGGCCTGTTCCAGCGAGTACTTGATCGCCGGGGTCAGCTGGATCGCGTCGTCCTTGCCCGAAGCGCGCATGTTGGTCAGCGGCTTGGTCTTGATCGCGTTGACGGTCAGATCGTTGTCCTTGGAGTGGATGCCGACCAGCTGGCCTTCATACACGTTGTCGCCTTCGGCAGCGAAGAGCTTGCCGCGCTCCTGCAGCGGACCCAGCGAGTAGGCGGGAGTGACGCCCGGCGCATTGGCGATCATCACGCCGTTGATGCGCTTGGCGATCGCACCCTGTTCCTTCGGACCGTAATGGTCGAACACGTGGAACAGCAGGCCCGAACCCTGGGTCAGGGTCTTGAACTCGTTCTGGAAACCGATCAGGCCACGGGCCGGGATCTGGTATTCCAGGCGCACACGGCCCTTGCCGTCCGGTTCCATGTTCTTCAGCTGGCCCTTGCGGGTACCCAGCTTTTCCATCACGCCGCCCTGGTGGATTTCTTCGATGTCCACCACCAGCTGCTCGATCGGCTCCATCATCTGGCCGTCGATTTCCTTGATGATCACTTCCGGGCGCGACACCGCCAGCTCGTAGCCTTCACGGCGCATGTTCTCGATCAGCACCGACAGGTGCAGTTCGCCGCGGCCGGAGACCAGGAACTTGTCGGCGTCTTCCAGCTGTTCGACCTTCAGTGCCACGTTGTGGACCTGCTCGCGGTCCAGGCGGTCCTTGATCTGGCGGCTGGTCAGGAACTTGCCACCGGACAGGTCCTTGTTGCCGGCGAACGGCGAGTTGTTGACCTGGAAGGTCATCGAGATGGTCGGCTCGTCGACGGTCAGCGCCGGCAGGGCTTCGGGGGTATCCGGGTGGCACAGGGTGTCGGAGATGGTCAGCTCCGGAATGCCGGAGATGGCCACGATGTCACCGGCCTCGGCCGTCTCCTGCTCGATGCGCTCCAGGCCCAGGAAGCCCAGCACCTGGGCGACCTTGCCGTTGCGCTTCTTGCCTTCACGGTCGATGACGGCGACCTGCATGTTCTTCTTCAGGGTGCCGCGCTGGATGCGGCCGATGCCGATCACGCCCACGAAGTTGTTGTAGTCCAGCTGGCTGATGCGCATCTGGAACGGGCCTTCCGGGTCCACTTCCGGACGCGGGGCGTGCTGCATGATCGCTTCGTACAGCGGGGTCATGTCGCCGTCGCGCACGGTGTCTTCCAGGCCGGCGTAGCCGTTCAGGGCCGAGGCGTAGACGATCGGGAAGTCCAGCTGCTCATTGGTGGCGCCGAGCTTGTCGAACAGGTCGAAGACCTGGTCGATCACCCATTCCGGACGCGCGCCCGGACGGTCGATCTTGTTGACCACGACGATCGGCTTGAAGCCCATCGCGAAGGCCTTCTGGGTGACGAAGCGGGTCTGCGGCATCGGGCCGTCCATCGCATCGACCAGGATCAGCACGGTGTCGACCATCGACAGCACGCGCTCGACCTCACCACCGAAGTCGGCGTGGCCGGGGGTGTCGACGATGTTGATCCGGTTCTTGATGCCGGTCTTCTTGTCTTCCCAGGTGATGGCGGTGTTCTTGGCCAGGATGGTGATGCCGCGTTCCTTTTCCTGGTCGTTGCTGTCCATCACGCGCTCGGCGAGGACGGTACGCTCGGACAGGGTGCCGGACTGCTTCAGCAGCTGGTCGACCAGGGTGGTCTTGCCATGGTCGACGTGGGCGACGATGGCGATGTTGCGAAGATTTTCGATGGACATACGAAAGGGGGCCAGTCGGCGCCGGATTTGGAAAAAGAAGTCCAACATTATACGTCGAACTTGACGATTCGCGAAAAGGTGGATTTCACGCCTGTCATGGGGCCCATTCAGCTGGGCATCCGCCGCCCCGGCCGGGGCCGCCAGGACCCGGCTGCGCGGCTCCCCGTCCGGGGGCTGAAGCGGGGCGCTTCACCAATGGTCGAAGCCGCCGCCGACACGAGGCGGGTGTAAACTAGGTGGCTAGACGCATTCCCCTTTGCATCAAGGATCTTCATGTCCCTCATCGCCACTTTCGACACCACCCAGGGCCCGATCAAGGTCGAGCTGTTCGCCGACAAGGCACCGCTGACCGTGGCCAACTTCGTGAACCTGGTCAAGCACGGCTTCTATGACGGCCTGATCTTCCACCGCGTTATCGCCGACTTCATGATCCAGGGCGGCTGCCCGCAGGGTCGTGGCACCGGCGGCCCGGGCTACAAGTTCGAAGACGAGAAGAATGGCGTGAAGCACGAGGTCGGCTCGCTGTCGATGGCCAACGCCGGCCCGAACACCAACGGCAGCCAGTTCTTCATCACCCACATCAAGACCGATTGGCTGGACGGCCGCCACACCGTCTTCGGCAAGGTCCTGGAAGGCCAGGCGATCGTCGATTCGGTCAAGCAGGGCGACGTGATCCATTCGATTACCCTGGAAGGCGACGTCGACGCCGTGCTGGCCGCCCAGGCCGACCGCGTCGCGGAGTGGAACAAGCACCTCGCCGCCTGATCCCCCTTCGAAACGGCCACCCACGGGTGGCCGTTTCCCTGTTCCCCGCCGCCCGCCAGGCCTGCGTGGCTCTGCCCGCGGCGTCCCATCAAACGCTTGCAAGCAAGAGGAAACCCCCATGAAAGCACCCGTTCGTGTTGCCGTGACCGGCGCCGCCGGCCAGATCGGTTATGCCCTGCTGTTCCGCATCGCCTCCGGCGAAATGCTGGGCAAGGACCAGCCGGTCATCCTGCAGCTGCTGGAACTGCCGGTCGACAAGGCCCAGGCCGCCCTGAAGGGCGTGATGATGGAGCTGGAAGACTGCGCCTTCCCGCTGCTGGCCGGCATGGTCGGCACCGATGATGCCGAAGTCGCGTTCAAGGACGCCGACATCGCCCTGCTGGTTGGCGCACGTCCGCGTGGCCCGGGCATGGAGCGCAAGGACCTGCTGCTGGAAAACGCCAAGATCTTCACCGCCCAGGGCGCGGCGCTGAACAAGGTCGCCAGCCGTGACGTGAAGGTGCTGGTGGTCGGCAACCCGGCCAACACCAATGCCTACATCGCCATGAAGTCGGCCCCGGACCTGAAGCCGGAAAACTTCACCGCCATGCTGCGCCTGGACCACAACCGCGCGCTGAGCCAGCTGTCGACCAAGCTCGGCAAGCCGGTCGGTGGCATGGAGAAGCTGGTCGTGTGGGGCAACCACAGCCCGACCATGTACCCGGACTACCGTTTCGCCACCGCCGATGGCGCGTCGATCGCCGATGCGATCAACGACCAGGAATGGAACGCCAACACCTTCATCCCGACCGTGGGCAAGCGCGGCGCGGCGATCATCGAAGCCCGTGGCTCGTCCTCGGCCGCTTCGGCCGCCAACGCTGCCATCGACCACGTGCGTGACTGGGTGCTGGGCAGCAACGGCAAGTGGGTCACCATGGGCGTGCCGTCCGACGGTTCCTACGGCATTCCGGAAGGCGTGATCTTCGGCTTCGCAGTGACCACCGAGAACGGCAAGTACACCCTGGTGAAGGATCTGCCGATCGACGACTTCAGCCAGAAGTACATCGACAAGACCCTGGCCGAGCTGGAAGAAGAGCGCGCCGGCGTTGCCCACCTGCTGGGCTGATGCAGGCGGTACCGGCTCGAGCCGGTACCTCTTTCATCAAGGTAGGTGTCGACCGCTGGTCGGTACATTCCCATCGAGGTAGGTACCGACCGTTGGTCGGTACGCAGAACGGGGAAGCTTCGGCTTCCCCGTTTCTGTTTGGACGGATACGGAGCCGCATGATCCACCTGCATTACATCGACGACGCGCTGCTGGTGGCCGAGAAGCCGGCCGGCCTGCTGTCCGTGCCCGGCCGCGGCGCCGAGAACCAGGATTGCGTGGTCGCGCGCCTGCAGGCGCTGTACCCGGATGCGTTGACCGTGCACCGCCTGGACCAGGTGACCTCCGGCCTGCTGCTGCATGCGCGCGGCAAGGACATGCAGGTGGCGTTGTCGATGCAGTTCGAGCAGCGCCAGGTCGGCAAGCGTTATGAAGCGATCGTGGAGGGGCTGCTTGAAGGCGATGCCGGCGATGTGGACCTGCCACTGATCGTGGACTGGCCAAACCGGCCGAAGCAGATGATCGATCACGAACGCGGCAAGCCGGCGCTGACGCGCTGGCGCGTAATGGCGCGTGATGCCGAAGCGCAGCGCACGCGCGTGGCGCTGGAGCCGGTCACTGGCCGCAGCCATCAACTGCGCCTGCACATGGCCAGTCTCGGCCATCCCATCGTTGGCGATGTGCTGTATGACGCCGCGCCTGCGCAGCGCGTGCATCTGCATGCGCGCAGCCTGCGGTTCACCCACCCGGTGACGGGCGAGGCGCTCGCGTTCGAGTCCGCCACTCCGTTCTAGGGGTTCGGCAGGGCTTGCAGCCCTGCACCTGCTACGAACCGGAGCAACGTCAAAGGCCAAGGCGGCTCTGGTCTTCTGCTTGCTGGGCGGGGCGGTGTGGGTTGGCAGGACACGCCGTAAACCCCCCTCCGGGGTCCGGCCCAGCCGCTGGCGGCTGTGCGTTCGGGCGCTTGCAAAGCAGTGCTTCGCAAGCAAAGCGCCCTCACCCAAGGGGGGCTCGATGGCGCCATCCATGGCGCCAACGGTCCTGCCAACCCACACCGCCCCACCCCCGACAGATTCCTGCGGCAGTTGGTAACGGCTGTCGCTGTTGGTGTTGGTAGGTGTCGACCTTGGTCGACACGATTTTTCTGTCAGATATCGAATTGAATATTGAATCTGGGGATCCGACCCCGTGCTCCGACAGATCGCGGAAGTCTGTCGAAGGCGGGGTGGGTCCGGTTGCGGGGGCGTGAGCCGCATGGATGCGGCGACCGAGCCTCCATGGACGGATTCACGGTGTCCCCCGCAACCGGACCCACCTCGCCATCCCACGGGAAACCCGCTGTTGCTTCGGCTGTTGCTTCTGAGGTTGCCGGCCAGCGGCCGGCACTACCGCGGGTGCAGGGCGCAGCCCTGCATGAAAACCCCACCCCCTACCAAGGTAGGGCGGCCCGCGCGGCAGCGCCGGACTATCCTCGAACCCATGACTTTGTCTGGGAGGGCTGCGTCATGAACTACGAGGAAACCTACCGTCGCTCGATCGACGAGCCGGAGGCCTTCTGGGGCGAGGAAGCCAAGCGCATCCATTGGCACAAACCGCCGCAGCAGGTACTCGACTACAGCAACCCGCCGTTCCGGCGCTGGTTTGTCGGCGGTGAAACCAATCTCTGCTACAACGCCGTCGACCGCCATCTGGCCGAGCGCGCCGACCAGCTCGCGCTGGTTGCCATTTCCACCGAGACCAGCAGCACCCGCGAGATCACCTATCGCCAGCTGTATCGGGAAGTGAACGACTTCGCTGCCGTGCTCAAGCACCTCGGCGTCGGTCACGGTGACCGTGTGGTGATCTACATGCCGAACATGGCCGAAGCCGTGTTCGCGATGCTGGCCTGCGCGCGCATCGGTGCGGTGCATTTGGTGGTGTTCGGTGGCTTCGCAGCGCACAACTTGGCGCTGCGCATCGACGATGCCAAGCCGAAGCTGCTGATCGCCGCCGATGCCGGCATGCGCGGTGGCAAGCTGATTCCGTACAAGCCGATGGTCGATGCAGCCTGCGCCGAAGCCACGTCGCCACCGCCGCACGTGCTGATCGTGTCGCGCGGACTGGATGCCGCCGAACCACGCGTGCCGGGCCGCGATGTGGAGTACGCCGCGCTGCGTGCGCAGATCGGTGAGGTCGACGTGCCGGTGCAGTGGCTGGAATCGAGCGAGCCGAGCTACCTGTTGTATACCTCGGGCACCACCGGCAAGCCGAAGGGCGTGCAGCGCGATGTCGGCGGCTACGCGGTGGCGATGGCACAGTCGATGGAAACCGTGTTCGACTGCAGGCCGGGGCAGGTGATGTTCTCCACTTCCGATGTCGGCTGGGCGGTAGGCCATTCCTACAATGTGTACGGCCCGCTGATCGGCGGCTGCACCTCGCTGCTGTACGAAGGGCTGCCGACCAACCCGGACCCGGGCATCTGGTGGGCGCTGTGCGAGCAGTACAACGTGCGCACGATGTTCTCGTCCCCCACTGCCATCCGCGTGCTGAAGAAGCACGATGCGGACTTCATCCATCGCCACGACCTGCGCGCGCTGAAATACCTGTTCCTGGCCGGCGAGCCACTGGACGAACCGACCGCGCACTGGATCAGCGAAGCGCTCGGCAAGCCGATCATCGACAACTACTGGCAGACCGAGACCGGCTGGCCGGCGCTGACCCTGCTGCCGGGCCTGGAGATGAAGCCGGTGCGCTTCGGTTCGCCGGGCTTCCCCAACCTCGGCTACCGGATGAAGGTGATCGACGAGAACACCGGCGAGGAAGTCGCACCGGGGCAGAAGGGGGTGCTGGTGGTGTCGCCACCGTTGCCGCCGGGCTGCATGAGCACGGTGTGGAACGACGACAACCGTTTCCTGCAGAGCTACTTCAGCCACTTCAAGGAACTGCTGTACAGCTCGCTGGACTGGGCAATCCGCGACGACGATGGCTACACCTTCATCCTCGGCCGTACCGATGATGTGATCAACGTGGCCGGGCACCGGCTGGGCACGCGCGAGATCGAAGAGGCCATTTCGAGCCACCCGCGCGTGGCCGAGGCTGCCGTGATCGGGGTCAAGGACGAATTGAAGGGGCAGGTGCCGCTGGTGTTCGTCACCCTCAAGCAGGGCCTGGATGGCGAGGATCCGGCGCAAGTGGTGGCCGAGATGATGGCCACGGTGACCACCTCGCTCGGCGCAGTGGCCCGCCCGGCGCACGTGCACGTGGTCAACGCGCTGCCCAAGACCCGTTCGGGCAAGCTGCTGCGGCGCTCGTTGCAGGCGCTGGCCGAGCAGCGCGACCCGGGTGACCTGTCGACGCTGGACGACCCCGGCGCGCTGGAGGAGATCCGCCGGGCGCTGGGCCGTTGATCCGGTCGTGCCGGCCACTGGCCGGCACCCCCATCCACCCCGAGGTTGCCGGCCAGCGGCCGGCACTACCCGCAGTACTTGCGCTAAGCTCGGCCTGTCATCGACCTGCAATACGCGGCTCGCGCCGGGGAACGCGCGTGCCGTCCGGAGATGGCAACACAGGGGGGCGTGCCCGCGAGGGCGCGCCGGCATTGCGCATCGAGCGAGGGGGAGGCAATGGCATTGCTGCACGCCAAGACGGCTGCTGGCCGTCAGGAAATCGAAGACCGTAGCCGGCGCCTGCCGGCGGCACTGCGTTCGATCCTGCTGATGGTCGATGGCCATCGCAACGACACCGAACTGCGTGGCCTGTTCGAAGGCCTGCGGGCACCACCGGACGCACTGGAGCAATTGTCAGCACAGGGCCTGATCGAAGTGATCGGCGGAAGCGCAGAGGTGGCGCCGGCGCGCGGCATCAGCACCGGGCGCGAACAGGACCCGGCGCTGTACCAGCAGTTGTACGACGCGATGAGCGAGGCGGTGCGCCGCCACCTGGGCCTGAAGGGCTACTTCATGCAGTTGAAGATCGAACGCTGCACCGATGCGCTGGCGCTGGAGCGCTTGTGCCCGGAGTTGCTGGCGGCGGTGGGCAAGGCGCGCAGCCCGGCATTGGCGCAGCGCTGGTGGCAGGAAACCCAGTCGGCGGTGCTGAACGCTGGCAGTGAGGTCGTGCAGGCCTGAGCCACCGCGTAAAGTGATCGGTTCACTTCCCTACAAGGAGTCCCGCGTGCAGGACGACCACGACGACACCGACACCCCAGGCTGGGACGCGATCAATGCGGCGCTGGCGCCGCTGTATGCCGGCCAGGAGCCGCGCCACTTCGGCACCGCGCTTCCGTACACGCTCGGTGGCCAGGATCCACTGGATGGCATCAGCGTGTACTGGGCGGATGCGCCGGTACCGCACTGGCATTACATCACCTACGGCTTCTCCGAGCTGTACGCCAAGGAGAGCAGTGATGCAGATGCCAGCGGTTATGGCTTCGAGCTGACCTTCCGTCTGGCTGCCGAGGCCGGTGAGAACGCCGGCAGCACCCCGCCGGTGTGGCCGATGAACCTGCTGCAGAACCTGGCGCGCTACGTGTTCGGCAGTGGCAACGTGTTCGAGGATGGCCATCACCTCAACGCCAACGGTCCGATCGCGCTGGAGACCGGCACGCGGCTGTGCCATCTGGCCTTCATTGCGGACCCGCAGTTGCCGGCGCGGGACACGGCCAACGGCCATCTGCAGTTCCTGCAGCTGGTCGGATTGACCGATGAGGAGATGGAGGCGGTCAAGCGCTGGTCGACGCGTGGCGTGCTGCAGGCGCTGCTGCCGGCGATGCCGCTGTGGATCAGCGATCTGCATCGCGGCAATCTGCTGGACGATCCGGCGCTGGCACAGCGGGTGCGGGCCGGCAGCGAACGCGAGGGTTCCAGCACCGGCATGCTGTTCATCGAGACCCTGGACTGGCGGCAGGAGGCGGGCGTCACCACGCTGGTGCTCGGCGCCGGTCAGGTCGCCAGCGTGTGCGAACTGTTGCCGCTGCGCCTGCGCCACGGCAAATCGCTGGAACTGGCCAGCCGCGAGCGGCAGTGGGAGTTCATCGCGCATGGGGGCGGTGAAGCGGCGGACGTATCCGCCGACAGCGTGCGCTGGTCACTGGACGAGGCGGGCCTGCAGGCCCTGGCAGGGGTGCGCGCCGAGCGCGGGGTTTACCCGGTGGCGGGGGCGCTGCGCATCGAAGTGGTGCCGACCTACCTGCGCGATGCCAAGGGGGAAGTGATCCGCCAGATCGGCTGATCGCGCGAATGATATCGAGGGGTCGGAGCCGCCTGCTGCGCAGACGGATCCGACCCCGTCTGGTGGCCGGTGGGGTCAGATCCGTCCGCCACGCGAACGGCTCTGACCCCTGACCAAGGTCAGGCCAGGCCTTCGGCCTTCAGCGCGGCCTGCACGCCGGCATCGGCATCCATGCGTGCCTTGTAGGCGGCCAGATTGTCCAGGCCCGACAGGTCGACCTTGGTGCCGGCGGCCCAGCGCAGGGTGATGTAGAAGTACGGGTCGGCGAAGCTGCGGAAGCCGGCCAGCCAGGGCTTGTCGGCCAGCTGCCTGTCGGCGGTCTCGAACAGGCCACGCAGGCGCTTGTGCGCGGCGGCGCGGATCGCGTCGTACTGGCCTTCGTCGGCAATGAACTTGCCCGGCGCGAACAGCGGCGAGAAGGCCGGGTGCACGTCGGAATTGACGAACGCCAGCCAGCGGGTGGCTTCGGCGCGCTGGCGCGGGCTGCCGTCACCGCCGAGGCCGGCCTGCGGGAAGCTGTCGGCGATGTAGCCCATGATCGCGGCGTTCTGCAGCAGCACGAAGTCGCCGTCGACCAGCGCGGGCACCGCACCGGCCGGATTGATCTTGAGGAATTCCGGACCCTTCAGGGTGTCCTTGTTCAGCAGTTCAACCTCGAACGGCTGGCCGGTCCACTGCAGGGCGATGTGGTCGGCGGTGGAACAGGCACCGGGCTTGCTGTACAGCTTCATGGGAACTCCAGGTGATGCGGGCGGGAAACGCCCACTATCCCAGAGCCTGCCGGCAGGCGGCAACGCTGCCGCCGGCACGGATCGTTACGACTGCCGCGGCTTGAGGTTCTGCACCTTATAGAAGGTGTGATCGCCGATGGTGGCCACCTGGTAGGCATTGCGCCAGTTCGGGCTGGCGATGGACAGCGCGGCGAAGTGGCTGGCACCGGGCACGATCTCGCGGCGCTCGCCGGCCGGCAGCGCCCAGTTGCGCTCGGCGTCGAAGGCCACGTTCATTGCCTCGCTCCAGGCCGCGTCGTTGCCCAACTGGGTGCCGGGGGAGACGATGGTCGGTGCGAACTGCTTGCGCGCGGTGACCACCTGGCACATCGAGTCGCCCCACAGGCCACTGTCGAGACGGCGCAGTGCGACCTCGGCGACGGCCTGCTGGCCGCGCAGAGTCTGGTCGCGGGCTTCCAGGTAAACGGTGGTGCTCAAACACAGTGAATCAGCGGCCGGCTGCGGCAACAACTGCGACAGCCAGAGAATCCAGGCCAGTTTCATATAACTCCTTGCTCCGTATGGGCCGCACTTTCCGGTTCCGGCCGCAGGGCGACAGGAGGCGGGGTACGACTTGGCGTCATGGGGAGGCGGCCATCGGGGCCGCCCCGTGGGCAGCCCCAAAAGAAACGACCAGTACCGATCGTGGGGCTGCGCCGGCTCACCGGAAACTGGCTGGTGAGCGGAAAGATGGCGCAAGGTAGGGGGGCGTAGCCGAACGCATCGTGAACCGCTCGGCTTGACATTCAGGTTCAATGAGGGTGACGGAAATCACATTCCGCCCCCCATTCAGGCGCTCATCAGAGCCCGGCGGCAACCCGGCTGCCCTGGTCGATGGCGCGCTTGGCGTCGAGTTCTGCGGCCACGTCGGCACCGCCGATCAGCTGCGCGTTGATGCCGGCCGCCTGCAGTTCGGCCTGCAGCGCGCGGTTGGGTTCCTGCCCGGCGCAGATCACCACATGGTCGACCGGCAGCAGCTGTTCGCTGCCGTCCACGCGGATGCGCAGGCCCGCGTCGTCCACGCCGAGGTACTCGACGCCACCGAGCATGCGCACGCCCTTGGCCTTCAGCGTGGCGCGATGGATCCAGCCGGTGGTCTTGCCCAGGCGCGCGCCGGGCTTGCCCGGGCTGCGCTGCAGCAGCCACAGCCGGCGCGGCGAGGTTTCAACCTCCGGCCTGGCCAGTGAGCCGCGGGCCTCGAAGGTGCTGTCCACGCCCCATTCGGCCATCCAGCGCTGCGGGTCGAGGGAGGGGGACTCGCCGGCGTGACTGAGGAATTCGCCGACATCGAAGCCGATGCCGCCGGCGCCGATGATCGCCGCACTGGCGCCCACTTCGACCCGGCCCAGCAGCACGTCCAGGTAGCTGACCACCCTGGCGTGATCGGCACCGGGGAAATCGACCTTGCGCGGGGTGATGCCGGTGGCCAGCACCACCTCGTCGAAGCCGGTCAGCTGGGCGGCTTCGGCGCGGGTGCCGAGGCGCAGCTGCACACCGGTTTCGGCCAGTTTGTGGCGGAAGTAGCGCAGGGTCTCGTGGAACTCTTCCTTGCCGGGGATGCGCTTGGCCACGTTGAACTGGCCGCCGATCTCATCATTGGCGTCGAACAGGGTGACCAGGTGGCCGCGCTGGGCAGCGACGGTGGCACAGGCCAGGCCGGCAGGGCCGGCACCGACCACGGCTACCTTCTTCGGCGTGGCGGTGGGGTGATAGACCAGCTCGGTCTCGTGCGCGGCGCGCGGATTGACCAGGCAGCTGGCCAGCTTGTTCTCGAACACGTGGTCCAGGCAGGCCTGGTTGCAGGCGATGCAGGTGTTGATCGCCTCGGCGCGGCCGGCACGGGCCTTGTTCGGCCACTGCGGGTCGGCCAGCAGCGGGCGTGCCAGCGACACCATGTCGGCGCCGCCATTGGCGAGGATGCGCTCGGCGACGTCGGGCATGTTGATGCGGTTGGTCGCCACCAGCGGCACCTTCACATGCGGCTTGAGCTTGGCGGTGACCCCGGCGAAGGCGGCACGCGGCACCGAGGTGGCGATGGTCGGAATGCGCGCTTCGTGCCAGCCGATGCCGGAATTGATGATCGTTGCGCCGGCCGCCTCGATGGCCTGCGCCTGCTGCACGATTTCTTCCCAGCTGCTGCCGTCGTCGACCAGATCCACCAGCGACAGGCGATAGATGATGATGAAGTCCGGGCCGCAGGCCTCGCGGATGCGGCGTACGATCTCGACCGCGAAGCGCATGCGTTGGCGCGCGTCGCCGCCCCAGGCATCGGTGCGCTTGTTGGTGCGCGGGGCGATGAATTCGTTGATGAGGTAGCCCTCCGAACCCATCACTTCCACGCCGTCGTAGCCGGCCTCGCGGGCCAGCTTCGCGCTGCGTGCGTAATCGGCGATATGCCGGTCGACGCCGCTGGCCGACAACGCGCGCGGGGTGAACGGGTTGATCGGTGCCTTCAGCTTCGACGGTGCCACCGACAAGGGGTGATAGGCGTAACGGCCTGCATGCAGCAGCTGCAGGCAGATCTTCGCGCCGTGCTGGTGCGCGGCGGCGGTGAGCTGGCGGTGCGGCCGCACTTCCCAGGGCCAGGACAGCTTGCCGCCGAACGGCTTCAGCCAGCCGACCACATTCGGTGCGAAGCCGCCGGTGACGATCAGGCCGACGCCGCCCTCGGCGCGCTCGGCGAAGTACGCCGCCAGCCGCGGGAAGTCGCGGGCGCGATCCTCCAGGCCGGTGTGCATCGAGCCCATCAATACGCGGTTGCGCAGTTGGGTGAAGCCCAGGTCCAGCGGGGCGAACAGATGGGGATAGGCGCTTTCGTTGGCTGGCGACATGGTCGATACGCTTGCGTACGGAAGCGCGAAGCGTGCCGCGAAACGGCGGCCGGGGCAAGGGCCGCTGGATGGCGCCGGCGCTGCCCCCGAACTCCGGGGGCGGTAGTGCCGGCCGCTGGCCGGGTACGCTCGGCACATGCGTGCTGTCGCTCCCGCGTTTCGCTGCGCGAATCGAGGGCCCCACTTACCGGCCTCCACCCCCCGCGCCTGCGGCGCTGCCCCCGAACTCCGGGGGCGGTAGTGCCGGCCGCTGGCCGGGTACGCTCGGCACATGCGTGCTGTCGCTCCCGCGTTTCGCTGCGCGAATCGCGGGCCCCACTTACCGGCCTCCACCCCCCCGCGCCTGCGGCGCTGCCCCCGAACTCCGGGGGCGGTAGTGCCGGCCGCTGGCCGGCATTCGGGGCAGCTCAGGGTGATTGCGGCTGCCGGGCAGCGGCGGGTACGACCGGGGGGCGGCCGATCCCAAACCAG
Source organism: Stenotrophomonas sp. LC732 (assembly GCF_052446685.1). Classification (NCBI taxonomy): domain Bacteria; kingdom Pseudomonadati; phylum Pseudomonadota; class Gammaproteobacteria; order Lysobacterales; family Lysobacteraceae; genus Stenotrophomonas; species Stenotrophomonas sp. LC732. Next base: position 628,198 of record NZ_CP199214.1, read on the forward strand.
CCCAGCGTGACGCCGCACAGCGGGCCGATCAGCAGGGCGAAGGCGAGGGTGCCGAGGCCGACATTGCCGCCCAGCCACCAGCCCAGCAGCAATACGCTGCCTTCGATCAGGCTGCGCACCTTCCAGATCGGCCAACCGGTGCGGGCATGCAAGCCAGTCATCAAGCCATCGCGCGGTCCCGGGCCGAGGCGGGCGCCGATGTACAGGCCGGTGGCCAGCGCGACCAGCAGCATGCCTGCACAGAACATCGCCAGCTGCCAGCCCACGCCGATGGCCGGTGGCAGCAGCCACAACCCGAACTGTGCGGAGGGACCGATCAGCATCACGTTGAGCACCGTGCCGACGCCCGGCTTCTGGCGCAGTGGCCACCACAGCAACAGCACCAGTGCGCCGATGACATTGGTCGCCAGCCCGAAGGACAGCGGCGTCTGTGCGGCGATGCCCTGCGACAGCACGTCCCAGGGCGCCACGCCGATGGCGGCACGGATCATCAGCGAGGCACCGAAGCCATACAGGAACAGGCCGGTGATCAGTTGCAGCAGGCGCAGGGGCAGGGCGGTAGGCATGGTGGGCTCGGGGGAGGGGAGATCTGTTTCCACCGTATCCCTGATTTCCTTGAGCCCATAGATACAGATCCCAGCCAATCCGCTAGTACAGGCAGCGCCGATCCTGCAGGCGGGCGGTTGAGCAGGGCCGCGCCCGTGCTCTGCTGGTGGCGGCAGGCGTAGCAGCCTGGCGTGGGCTCGGCCTACATCACGGCGTCAGTTGTCCCAGCCCACCAGCGCCAGCTTGCCCACCGTGTGCCCGCTGGCCAGGCGCTGATGCGCGATGTCCAGGTTGGCCGCATTGATCGTGCCCAGCGTTTCACTGAGCGTGCCACGCAGCTGGCCGGCATCGATCATGCTGGCGGCGCGGCTGAGGATGCGATGCTGTTCGATGCAGTCGGCGGTGGCGAAGCGCGAGCGCGCGAACATGAACTCCCAATGGATGCCGATGCATTTGGCCTTGTACGGATCGCCGATGCGCAGTGCGCCACGCGGCTCCACGATCAGGCCGACGTGGCCCTGTGGTGCCAGCAGCTGGCCCAGTTCGTCCCAGTAGTGATCGGTGTCGGCCAGGTTGAGCGCCACCTGCACTGCGTCGATGCCCAGTGCCTGCAGCTGGGGCTGCAGCGGCTGCCGATGGTCGATCACATGCGTGGCCCCCATCTGCCGGCACCAGTCGATCGAGGCCTCGCGCGAGGCGGTGGCGATCACCTCGAAGCCGGCATGGCGGGCCAGCTGGATCGCCATCGAGCCCACGCCTCCCGCACCGCCGATCACCAGCAGGTGCTGGCCGCCATGGCGGCGATCATCCAGGTGCAGCGGCATGCGCTGGAACAACAGCTCCCAGGCGGTCAGCGTGGTCAGGGGTAGTGCGGCGGCTTCGGCGAAATCGAGCGTGCTCGGCTTGCGGGCGACCAGGCGCTCGTCCACCCACTGGTACTGGGCGTTGCAGCCCGGCCGGGTAACGTCACCGGCGAAGTAGACCTCGTCACCGGAGGCGAACAGGCTGGCCTCGTCACCGATGGCTTCGACCACACCGGCGGCGTCCCAGCCGAGCACCCGGGGAACCTCAAGGGTGGCCGGATCGGTAGCGGCCCGCTGCTTGCCATCGACGGGGTTGACCGATACCGCTTCGATCCGCACCAGCAGATCGCGGCCGCGAGGAGGCAGCGGCGGCGGCAGCAGGACATCACGCAGGGCGGGTGCGTATTCACGACTCAGGGCGACGGCTTTCATCACGGCTCCGGCTGGGTTCGTGATCCCATCATAAGGTTCCTCACGTTTCCGCAAACCTGCTGAACCGTGCGATGCAATGTGCTGCGCAGTATGTCGGTTTTCGCGCTTAAACCCCGTCAAACCCTTGCAGCGTGTGGGTCTTGCGGATTTTCATCATCCTGTATAGGGTTTCAACGTCGGACCGGTCGACGGTCGGGCGCAACACTTCACATGTTACGGGACTGTTAACATGGCCTTCACCCGCCTGAGCATAATGTTCGCGGCGGTGGCGTGCTGAATCGGCTGTCGTACATCGACGCACTAGTGCTGGCCCATGCCTCTACCGGTTTCATACCCCCGAAATAGGAGCTGTACTCAATGAACAAGAAGATCCTTACTGCCGCGCTGCTGGGCGGCCTGGCTTTCGCCCAGGCAGCTTCGGCGCAGGAGTTCGATGACCGCTGGTACCTGACCGGTTCGGCCGGCTTCAACTTCCAGGACAGCGACCGTCTGACCAATGACGCTCCGTTCGTGACCCTGGGCCTGGGTAAGTTCATCAGCCCGAACTGGTCGCTGGACGGTGAACTGAACTACCAGAACCCGAACTTCGACAGCAACCAGGACCTGAACTGGTCGCAGTACGGCGTCTCGCTGGACCTGCGTCGCCACTTCATCAAGGAAGGCCGCGGCTGGAACCCGTACATCGTCGGTGGCCTGGGCTACCAGAAGTCGGAAGAAGAGTACGCTGCAATCGACAACAACGGTCCGCGCCAGCGTAAGGACGGCAACGTTGCCGCCAAGCTGGGCGTCGGCCTGCAGACCACCTTCGAGAAGCGTGTTGCTGTCCGCGCCGAAGTGGCCTACCGCGCTGACTTCGACGACCAGAGCATCGCCGCCAAGGACGAGAGCTGGTTCGGCGACGTGCTGGCTTCGGTCGGCGTCGTGATCCCGCTGGGCCCGGCTCCGGTCGCGGCTGCTCCGGCTCCGGCTCCGGTTGCCCCGAGCTGCGCCGACCTGGATGACGACGGTGACGGCGTCAACAACTGCGACGACAAGTGCCCGAACTCGCAGCCGGGTCAGACCATCGGTCCGGACGGTTGCCCGGTTCCGGTCTCCATCGACCTGAAGGGCGTCAACTTCGACTTCGACAAGTCGAACCTGCGTCCGGACGCCGTGGCGATCCTGAGCGAAGCCACCGAGATCCTGAAGCGTTACCCGGATCTGCGCGTTGAAGTTGCCGGTCACACCGACTCGAAGGGTACCGACGCTTACAACCAGAAGCTGTCGGAGCGTCGCGCCACCGCCGTGTACAACTACCTGACCAAGAACGGCGTCGACGCCGGTCGCCTGGTCGGCCCGATCGGCTACGGCGAGAGCCGTCCGATTGCTCCGAACACCAACCCGGATGGTTCGGACAACCCGGAAGGTCGCGCCAAGAACCGTCGTACCGAGCTGAACGTCCAGAACTAAGTTCTGACGCTCTGCCAGTAGGACACAGCAGGACCCGGCTTCGGCCGGGTCTTGTTGTTTCTGCGGTCCGGAACCCGGCGTTTCAGGCGCGGGAGTAACCGTTCGTCGGGATTTTGCCCATAAAACCAATGAGTTGCCGTATTCATTGAAAGTGGCGCTTGAAAGCTGTCGCGGCATTGCTAAACTCGCCGCGTCACTTCCTTTCCTGGATGCCCTTCATGCTGCGCTCTGCATCGGCCGCCTTCCTGGCGCTGGCCCTGGTTCCCGCCGCCCACGCTGCGGTCGATTGCTCGGTCAACACCAGCGCCTCGCCGCTGCCGTTGCCGGCCACGACCATCGCGCCGGTGGCCGACGAGCTCTACATCCGTGGCAACCAGCTGGGCATGCCGGCCGGCGTGCTGAGCAGCAACTACGATCCGTCGCAGTCGCTGGACCAGGTGCTGCAGCGCCTGCGCATCGATGGGTGCCAGAACATCGCCAAGGCCATTCCGAGCGCACCGGCGGTGAAGCCGAACGATCCGGCGGCCTACAAGCCGCAGACCGAATTCGACAACACGCCCTGGCGCTTCGACATGAGCCAGAACGGCAAGCGCATGACCGCCGAAGAGTTCGACGCCTGGATGAAGGCGCGTGGCGTGCGTGTGGTCAAGGCGCGTCCGGCTCCGGCCGCCACTCCGGCTGCGGCCGAAGCACCGGCTGAGACCAAGCCGGTCGACAAGAAGTAAGCGCGGCGGGGAGCAGAGGCTTGCGCACGCGCCGCCCACCTGCTGCCCCCGCTGCCCGCTCCCACGCATCGCGTGGGCGTGCGGTTCCGGATGTCTCCAATGGCGTGCGCCATGGCCTGGCGCGCGTGCTGTCCAAGGCCGGCGTGTGCTCACGCAGCGAGGCCGCGCGATGGATTTCCGATGGCCGCGTGCGCGTGTCCGGCCGCATCATCCGTGATCCCGAGTTCCCGATTGCCAGTCCGCACCCGCCGATCGAAGTCGATGGCCGGCCGATGGATGCGCCGCAGCGGCTGTACCTGGTGCTCAACAAGCCGCGCGGCGTGGTGACCACGGCGCAGGACGAGCGTGGTCGCGACACGGTGTATCGCTGCTTCGATGGTGCCGGCCTGCCGTGGATCGCGCCGGTCGGGCGCCTGGACAAGGCCAGCGAAGGGCTGTTGTTGTTCAGCAATGATCCGCAGTGGGCGGCGCGCCTGACCGATCCGGAGACCGGCCCACAGAAGACCTATCACGTGCAGGTGGATCGTCTTCCCGATGAGGACACCCTGGCCGCGCTGCGCGCCGGTGTCGAGGACGAGGGCGAGTTCCTCGTCGCCCAGGCCGTGCGCGTACTGCGCAGTGGCGACAAGACCGCATGGCTGGAGGTGGTCCTCGACGAGGGACGCAACCGCCATATCCGCCGCCTGTTGGCGGCCTTCGACCTGCAGGTGCTGCGCCTGGTCCGGGTCGCGATCGGTGGGCTGCTGCTCGGCGATCTCGGCAAGGGGCAATGGCGGGTGCTGGAGGTCAGCGACCAGCAGCGGCTGGGGGCCGCTGCACCGGGCTGATCATCGCCCGCGGCCGGCAGTTGCCGGCCACCGTTCCAGGCGTAGGGGGCGCCTGGTTGCTGAATTTCCCGAACGGAGCCTGCCCATGTACCACCCGACCCTCAACCAAACCCTGCGCTGCGCAGGCCTGCTGCTGCCGATGGTGCTGCTGGCCGCCTGTGGCGGCCATAAGAAGGTGGCCAAGGCGGAAACGCCTGTCGAGACCCCGGTGGTGGAAGTGAAGACCCCGGAGCTGGATGGTCGCGGCAGTTACCGCTTCCTGATGAGCAACGGCGACAAGAAGATGACCGCCGATGAGTTCGATGCCTGGATGAAGGCCAACGGCATCCGCGTTGCCAAGGGCAACGGCCAGGACGCCGCCGCCAAGCCGGTAGTGGTGGCCAGCAAGGAAGAGCCGAAGGGCAAGAAGAAAAAGAAGTGACGCCTGGCGGTGCCGACCCTGGCCGGCACGCCCTCAGGCCACGGCGGGTGCCGACCGTGGTCGGCAGCCATCCAGCCCGGTAGGTGCCGACCTTGGTCGGCACGCTTTGACCAGCGGGGTCAGGGCCTTTTCCGCAGGAAAGGGATCCGACCCCGGCATGATCAGCCCTTGACCACGCCCAGTTCGACACCAATGCGGGTGAACGCATCGATCGCGCGATCCAGGTGCTCGCGGCTGTGCGCGGCGCTGATCTGGGTCCGGATGCGGGCCTGGCCCTTGGGCACCACCGGGAAGAAGAAGCCGATCGCGTAGATGCCTTCTTCCAGCAGGCGCTCGGCGAATTTCTGCGCCAACGGTGCGTCATACAGCATTACCGGGCTGATCGGATGCACGCCCGGCTTCACGTCGAAACCGGCGGCGGCCATCTTCTCGCGGAAGTAGGCGGTGTTCTCGGCCAGCGTGCTGCGAAGGTCGTCAGCGGCAGCCAGCATTTCGAACGCCTTGATGCCGGCGGCCACCACATGCGGCGGCAGCGAGTTGGAGAACAGGTACGGGCGCGAGCGCTGGCGCAGCAGTTCGATCACCTCGGCGCTGGCGCAGGTGAAGCCGCCCAGCGCGCCGCCCATGGCCTTGCCCAGAGTGCCGGTGATGATGTCGATCTTCTCCAGCACGCCCTTGACCTCGGCCGAACCACGGCCGGTAGCGCCAAGGAAGCCGGTGGCGTGGCATTCGTCGATGTGTACCAGCGCGTTGTACTTCTTCGCCAGCGCGGTGATCTCGTCCAGCGGCGCGATGAAGCCGTCCATCGAGAATACGCCATCGGTGGTGATCAGCTTGGTCTTGCAGCCTGCGGCATCGGCGGCCTGCAGCTGCGCTTCCAGATCGGCCATGTCGCAGTTGGCGTAGCGGAAGCGCTTGGCCTTGCACAGGCGCACGCCGTCGATGATCGAAGCATGGTTCAGCGCGTCGGAAATGATCGCGTCGTTCTCGCCGAGCAGCGGCTCGAACAGGCCACCGTTGGCATCGAAGCAGGCCGCGTACAGGATGGTGTCCTGCTTGCCGAAGAAATCGGCGATCTGCTTCTCCAGCTGCTTGTGCAGGTCCTGGGTGCCGCAGATGAAGCGCACCGAGGCCATGCCGAAGCCGTGGGTATCCAGTGCGTCCTTGGCGGCCTGGATCAGGTCCGGATGGTCGGCCAGGCCCAGGTAGTTGTTGGCACAGAAGTTCAGCACCTTGCGGCCGTCGTCGAGGGTGATCTCGGCCGATTGCGGGCTGGTGATGATCCGCTCGGACTTGAACAGGCCCTGGGCGCGGATGGCGTCCAGTTCCTCGGCGTAGTGGCGGGTCAGGGCGGAGGAGACGTCGGTCATGGCGTGGGCACGGCTCTGAACGGGGAAACCGCTGATTCTACCGGGCATCGCCGGTCATCAACCGGGTTGGATGGGGCATCGCCATGGGCAGCGCATGTTGCATCGCAATAGCAAAGTGGTTAAGAATTCGTGAACCGGAGCTGTCGCGCTCCGGCCGCTCCCGCCTTCCACGCCACGCCACCGCCCCCACCGGAGACGCTCCTGAAGCACGCCCGTGCCTGCCTCGCCATTGCCGCTGCCCTGACCCTGGCCGCCCCGTTCGCCGCCAGCGCGCAGGAGAACGAATCGCCGTACAGCTGGAATGTCACCGCCGTTTCCGACTACCTGTTCCGTGGCGTGTCGCAGACCGACGAGAAGCCGACCCTGCAGGCGGGCTTCACCTACACCTCGCCGGTGGGCCTGTATGCCGGTGTCTGGGGTTCGGGCGTGGACTTCGGTCCGGGCGATCCGAACACCGAGATCGACTACCAGATCGGCTACGGCGTGGACGTCACTTCGCGCGTCAACTTCGACGTGCTGCTGAACCGCTACACCTACCTCGGTGCCAGCCACCAGAACTACAACGAGCTGGTGACCACCACCACGCTCGACGACACCTACAAGCTGACCGTGGCCTACACCAACGACCAGTGGAACAGCGGCACCGATGGCTGGTACTACGGCTTGGGCGGCAGCTGGGGCCTGCCGAAGGACTTCACGCTGAATGCCAACGTCGGTCGCAGCACTTTCGAGGACGGCATCGCCAAGGACTATACCGACTGGAACGTCGGCGTCAGCCGCCAGTTCGGCCTGTTCAACGTCGGCCTGGGCTACTACGGCACCGACGGCAATGGACGCGAGAACTCGGGCAAGCTGGCCCACAGCCGGGTGCTGCTGACCGTGGCCGTGGGCAAGTAACGCCGCAGGCGTTACGGTAGGTGCCAAGCTTGCCTGGCACGCATTGCGAAAAAGGCGCCCATCGGGCGCCTTTTTCAGTTCCGCGGTGTTCTTGATCCCATCTGGGGAAGAGCCCCCTTGTTGTTCAAGGGGGCGCGCCAAAGGCGCGGGGATAAGGAAACATGCGGGGGAATTGACCCTTCGGGTCAATTCCAGCTGAGCACGACCTTGCCGGCCTTGCCTTCTTCCATCAGGTCGAAGCCCTTCTGGAACTCGTCGATCGGCAGCTGGTGGGTCATCACCTTGCCGAGCGGGAAGCCGGACAGCACCAGCTGGGTCATCTTGTACCAGGTCTCGTACATCTTGCGGCCGTAGATGCCCTGCACGGTCAGGCCCTTGAAGATGATCTTGTCCCAGTCGCAGCCGGCGCCCTTGGGCATGATGCCGAGCATGGCGATCTTGCCGCCGTGGTACATGCAGTCGAGCATGTCGTTGAACGCGCGCGGGTTGCCGCTCATTTCCAGGCCCACGTCGAAGCCCTCCATGTGCAGCTCCTTCATCACGTCCTTCAGCGACTGGTTGGCGACGTTGACCACGCGGGTGGCGCCCATGTCGGCGGCCAGCTTCAGGCGGAAGTCGTTGACGTCGGTCACCACCACGTTGCGCGCACCGATGTGCTTGCAGATGCCGGCGGCGATGATGCCGATCGGACCGGCGCCGGTGATCAGCACGTCTTCGCCGATCACGTCGAATTCCAGCGCGCAGTGTGCGGCATTGCCGTACGGGTCGAAGAACGCGGCCAGTTCCGACGGGATCTGGTCCGGAATCGGCCACAGGTTGCTGGCCGGCATCACCATGTATTCGGCGAAGGCGCCGTTGACGTTGACGCCGATGCCGACGGTGTTCGGGCACAGGTGCGGGCGGCCGCCACGGCAGTTGCGGCAATGGCCGCAGACGATGTGACCTTCGGCCGAGACGCGCTGGCCGATCTCATAGCCGGTCACCGCCGAACCGAGCGCGGCAATGCGGCCGACGAACTCATGGCCGATGGTCAGGCCCGGCTTGATGGTGCGCTGGCTCCACTCGTCCCACAGGTAGATGTGCAGGTCGGTGCCGCAGATCGCGGTCTTTTCCAGCTTGATCAGGACCTCGTTCGGGCCTGGGGTCGGCACCGGAACTTCTTCCAGCCAGATGCCCTTGGCCGCTTCGCGCTTGACCAGGGCCTTCATCGTTTGCTGCGCCATCGGGGTGGAACTCATCAGGGGGAAAGCGCGGATTATAGGGTGCCGCGCGGATTTCCCATGTTGCGCTGCGGGTGCAATGGCGGAACGAAAGGCGTGCGCCGACGGGCGTTTCGAACGTGCTGCAAACAGCAGCGCCTCCTTGAGTCCTGGGGAGGGCGCGCGGTCACCCTGGCCGGGACACGCAAAAGCCCATCCATGGTGCTCGATGGCGCCTTGCTCGTGCGCGCTATCCTGCGCACACGGCAAGACCGGGGTTGGGCGTCCTGCCCAACCCGCCAGTCGCATGCGCCCGGCCCATGGCGCCAACGGTCCCGGCCAGGGTGACCACGCCCCCTCTGGACGATTCCATGTGCGCGGCCGATGTGCGCATGGCAGAGCAAGAAGTAGGCCCATGACTTCCGGGGTTCGGGCCGGGGCAGGGCGGCGGGCTACAATCGAGGGTTCCACTACCAGGGGCTGCTCCATGCGCTCGAACCTGCTTGCATTCTCCATCGTCGCCAGCCTCGGGCTGGCCCAGGTTGCCCATGCCGCTGAAGGCATGTGGGTGCCGCAGCAGCTGCCGGAAATCGCCGGTCCGTTGCAGAAGGCCGGCCTGAAGCTGTCCCCGGAGCAGCTGTCCAACCTCACCGGCGACCCGATGGGCGCGGTCGTCGCCCTCGGCGGCTGCACCGCCAGCTTCGTGTCGCCGCAGGGCCTGGTGGTCACCAACCACCACTGCGCCTACGGTGCGATCCAGCTGAATTCGACCGCCGAGAAGAACCTGATCAAGGACGGCTTCAACGCGCCGAAGCACAGCGATGAACTGAGCGCCGGCCCGAACGCCCGCGTCTACGTGCTCGACCAGATCACCGACGTCACCGCCCAGGCCAAGGCCGCCATTGCCGCCGCCGGCAACGACCCGCTGGCCCGCAGCCGTGCGCTGGACGCCTTCGACAAGGCCCAGGTCGCCGCGTGTGAAGCCGAGGACGGCTTCCGCTGCCGCCTGTACACCTTCTCCGGCGGCAACACCTACCGACTGTTCCGCAACATGGAAATCAAGGACGTGCGCCTGGTCTACGCGCCCCCGGGCAGCGTCGGCAAGTACGGCGGCGACGTCGACAACTGGATGTGGCCGCGCCACACCGGCGACTTCTCGTTCTACCGCGCCTACGTCGGCAAGGACGGCAAGCCGGCCGCATTCTCGGCCGACAACGTGCCGTACCAGCCCAAGCACTTCCTGAAGTTCACCGACCAGCCGCTGGGCGCCGGTGACTTCGTGATGGTGGCAGGCTATCCGGGCCGCACCAACCGCTACGCGCTGGCCGGTGAGTTCAACGAAACCGCCAGCTGGACCTACCCGACCATCGCCAGGCACTACAACGCAGTGTTGAAGATGATCGATGAGGCGGGCAAGGCCGACGCCGACGTCAAGGTGAAGTACGCCGCCACCGCGGCCAGCATGAACAACGTGGCCAAGAACTACGCCGGCCAGCTGGAAGGCTTCAAGCGCATCGACGCTGCTGGCCAGAAGCAGGCTGAAGAAGCCGCCGTGCTGGCCTGGCTGAAGAAGCAGGGCGCCGCCGGCAAGCCGGCCTTGGCAGCGCACGCGCAGCTGGTCAAGCACCTGGATACCAGCAAGGCGACCCGCGAGCGCGATCTGTTCGTCGGCCAGTTCAACAACACCTCGGCGGTCAACGCCGCCATCGGCCTGTACCGCCTGTCGATCGAGCGCACCAAGCCGGACGCCGAGCGCGAGGTCGGCTACCAGCAGCGCGACCTGCCGACCCTGGAAGGCGGCCTGAAGCAGATGGATCGCCGCTATGTGGCGAAGATGGACCAGCAGCTGCAGACCTACTGGCTGGACCAGTACGTCGCCCTGCCGGCCGCGCAGCGCAACAACGACGTGCTGAACACCTGGCTGGGCGGCAGCGATGCCAGCGCGGTCAAGGCACTGGTGAGCAAGCTGTCGGGCACTGAGCTGGGCAGCCTGGATGCACGCCTGAAGTGGTTCAAGGCCGACCGCGCCGCGTTCGAAGCCAGCACCGATCCGGCCATCCAGTACGCGGTGGCGATCATGCCGTCGCTGCTGAAGCAGGAAGAGCAGAAGAAGATCCGCGAAGGCGAGTCGCTGACCGCACGTCCGCTGTACCTGCAGGCACTGGCTGACTACAAGAAGAGCCAGGGCGAGTTCGTGTACCCGGATGCCAACCTGTCGCTGCGCATCACTTTCGGCAACGTGATGGGCTATGAGCCCAGGGACGGCGTGGCCTACACCCCGTTCACCACGCTGGAGGGCATCGTCGCCAAGGACACCGGCGTCGATCCGTTCGATGCGCCCAAGGCCCTGCTCGACGCGGTCAAGGCCAAGCGCTACGGCGGCCTGGAAGACAAGCGCGTGGGCTCGGTCCCGGTGAACTTCCTGTCCAACCTGGACATCACCGGTGGCAACTCGGGTTCACCGGTGCTGGACGCCAACGGCAAGCTGGTCGGCCTGGCCTTCGACGGCAACTGGGAATCGGTCAGCTCCAACTGGGTGTTCGACCCGGTGATGACCCGCATGATCGCGGTCGACAGCCGCTACATGCAGTGGATCATGCAGGAAGTGGCGCCGGCGCCGGCGCTGCTGAAGGAGCTGAACCTGGCGAAATAAACCCGTTGCGGTAGTGCCGGCCGCTGGCCGGCAACCCCGACCAGATAGCCGGAGTTTCCAAAACCCCGCGATCCACGTCGCGGGGTTTTTTCATGCCCGGCACGGCCCGGTGCGCCGAACGGGTATCATCCCTGTTCCGCGCACTTCACAGGATGTGAACGAAACGCGGAACCTCCTCCCCCCAGGACCCCTTGCACGCATGCGCATCCTGCTTGCCCGCCACGGCGAAACGCCGTGGAACGCCGAAGGCCGCTACCAGGGCCAGATCGACATCCCGCTTTCGCCGATCGGTGAAGCCCAGGCCCAAGCCCTGGGCGCCCGCTTGGCCTCGGTGGACATCACCCGTGCCGTCGCCTCGCCGCTGTCACGCGCGCAGCGCACCGCGCAGCTGGCACTCGGTGCCGCCCGTGCCGACATGTTGCTGACCGAGCCGGAGCTGCAGGAAATCGCCCACGGCGAGTGGGAAGGCCTGCTGGCCAGCGAAATCAACGAAAAGGACCCGTCGCGCCTGAAGGCGTGGCGCGAGGAGCCGGACACCGTGCTGATGCCCGGCGGTGAATCGCTGCGCCTGGTGCTGGAGCGCAGTTGGCGCGGCCTGGCCCGCGCCACCGAAGGCCTCGGCGAGCACGACACCCTGCTGGTGGTCGCCCATGATGCGGTCAACCGCGTGATCCTGTGCAAGGTGCTGGGCCTGCCGATCTCCCGCCTGTGGACCTTCCGCCAGGCGCCGACCACGCTCAACCTGCTCGAAGGCGCCGACCTGGACAGCCTGGAAGTGGTGCGCCTGAACGACTGTGCCCACCACACGCCGTTCTTCGGCGAAGCCAAGCACCGCGCACTCTGATCCATCCCCTCGCATCAACTGCTTCTGCTGGAACCGCTGCCGTGACGAACACCCCGACCACCCTGGCCGACTGGCTGGACTACATTGAACGCCAGCACCCGGCGACCATCGACATGGGCCTGGAGCGCGTGCGCGCCGTGGCTACGGCGATGGGCCTGGGGGCGCCGGCCCAGCGCACCATCGTGGTCGGTGGCACCAACGGCAAGGGCTCCACCGTGGCCTTCATCGAAGCCATCGCGCGTGCTGCCGGCTGGAAGGTCGGCGCGTACACCTCGCCGCACCTGCTGCGCTACAACGAGCGCGTGCGCATCGACGGCCACGATGTGGAGGATGCGGCGCTGGTCGCCGCCTTCAACACCATCGAGGCCGCGCGTGGCGATATCACGCTGACCTATTTCGAGTACGGCACGCTGGCCGCGCTGCAGCTGTTCGCCGACGCCGGGCTGGACCTGGCGGTGCTGGAAGTGGGCCTGGGCGGTCGCCTGGATGCGGTCAACATCGTCGACGCTGACGTGGCGGTGATCACCACCGTGGACATCGACCATGCCGAATGGCTGGGCGAGGACCGCGAAGCGATCGGCACCGAGAAGGCCGGCATCATCCGTGGCTGGAAGCCGGTGATCCTGGGCGAGACCGACCCGCCGTCGAGCGTGCTCGCACGTGCCTACCTGGTCGGCGCCAACGCGATCCGCGGCGGCAGCGATTATTTCTACGAACCAATCGATGCCCAGCGCTGGCGCTGGCGCGATGTCGGCCTGCGCATGGAACTGCCGACCCCGGCGCTGGCCGGCCCGATCCAGCTGGCCAACGCGGGTGCCGCCATCGCTGCGCTGCGCGCGCTGGACAAGCCGGTGCCGCGTGCGGCGTGGGCTGCTGGTGTCGCGGCGGCGCGCATCTCTGGCCGCCTGCAGGCGTTCGAGCGTGACGGCGTGCAGGTCCGTGTCGATGTCGGGCACAACCCGCAGGCGGCGGGCCAGCTGGCGCGCGCGCTGAAGGCCGAAGCGTCGGCCGGGCGCACCCTGGCGGTGTACGCCGCGCTGCAGGACAAGGACGCGGTGGGCGTTGTGCAGGCGCTGCAGGACGTGGTCGGCGAGTGGACCCTGGCCGGACTGGACGGCCCGCGCGGGCAGAGTGCTGCCCAGTTGCAGGCCCGCCTGGCCGGTACGGCGGCGGCCAAGGCTCAGCGCGCTGATACTGTCGAGCAGGCGCTGGCACAGGTACTGGCCCAGGCCGGGCGCGGTGATCGCGTACTGGTGTTCGGCTCCTTCCATACCGCCGCTGCCGCGCTGCAATGGTTGCAGGGCGCCGCCTGATCCGCGTTCAGCCAATGCCGACGCCGTCCGGTCCGGCACCCGTATAATCGACCGCAACCTCCGGACAGTTGCCGCCTCACGTGGATACGCCTCTGAAACAGCGTCTGATTGGTGCCATCGTGCTGGTGGCGCTGGCCGTGATTTTCCTGCCGATGCTGGTCAAGGGACCGGCGCCGGACAGCGGTGTGGCCTCGGTGCCGATCGCCGCGCCGGACGCACCGGCCGATGGCCAGTTCGAAACCCGTGAGCTGCCGCTGGTTGCTCCGGCCGGTGGAGCCACCGGCCTGCAGACCGGGCAGGCCAAGCCGCTGCAGGAGACGGCCGCGCCGGCTACGCCGCCGACCGTGGACACGTCTCCGGCGGTTGCCGCCGGCAACTTCGCCGTCACGTTTGGCGCCTACGGCAGCAAGGCCGACGCCGATGCGGTGATCGCCTACCTGCAGCGCTCGCAGCTGCCAGGCTTCGCCGAAACCACCACCATCAGCGGGCGCCAGGCGTGGCGTGTGCGTGTCGGGCCGTACGCCGACCGTGCCCAGGCCGAAGCCGCGCGCCTGCAGGCGGTCAAGATCCGCGCCGATGTGAAGGCAGAAGTCATCACCCTGGATGCGGCGGCAGGCAGCAGTGCGACGGTTGCCGCCACGCCGGCGCCGACCACCAGCACCCCGGCCGCGGCCACCACGCCGTCGGCCACCACGCCGTCGGCCACCAGCAACCCGGTGCGCAGCGAAAGCCTGCCGCCAAGCACGCCGACGGCGACCACCAAACCAGAGCCGCCCAAGCCGGCACCGAAGCCCGAGGCTCCGAAGCCGGACGCCAAGCCCGAGCCGAAGCCGGAGGCCGCCGCCAACAAGCCGGCGCCTGCCACGCCGACAGCACCGGCAGCCAGTGGCGTCGGCTTCGCCGTGCAGTTGGGCGCGTTCGGCCAGGCCAACGATGCCAACGCGCTGCGCGACAAGGTCCGCGCCGCCGGCTTCAGTGCTTTCGTCGAGCAGGTACGCACTGAAAAGGGCACGCTGCATCGCGTCCGCGTCGGACCGGTGGCCAACCGCGCTGACGCCGAGCAGCTGAAGGCGCAGGTCGCCGCCAAGGTCGGCGTGGCCGGCATGGTCCGACCGCACCCATGATCCACGCGCAGGCCCGTTGCCAGCGCCGCCGAAGGAGCGGGGCGCCATGATCGACGTGGTGCTGCTGATCGTGATCGCCGCCTCGACCCTGCTCGGGATGCTGCGTGGCTTTGTTGGAATCGTCATCGGCACGCTGTCGTGGCTGCTGGCCGCGTGGGCGGCCTTCGCCTTCGGCAACGATGCGGCACGCTGGTGGGCGGCCCCGGCCGCACCCGGCGGCGAGCATTTCGTTGGCGGCTACCTGGGCGTGGGCATTGGCGTGATGATCGTGGTCGCGGTGATCGGCATGGTCATCAAGGCGATGATCCATCGCAGCATGCTGACCAGCCTGGACCGGTTGCTGGGCGGCGTGCTGGGCGCCGTGCGTGGCGGCCTGATCGCGGCGATCCTGGTGCTGCTGGCCGGCTTCACCCCGCTGACCGCCGAACCGTCCTGGAAGCGCTCGGCGGTCCGCCCGGTGCTGAACCCGGCCGTGGCCTGGATGAACGGGAAGCTGCCGCACTGGCAGGTGCCCGGCGCCGATCTGCTGCCCAAGACCTTGCCGACCGACATGCTGTCCCCATCTGCATTGATGGAGCTGGGGAAGAGCGCAGGCGCCGATCTGGGAAAGCCGGGTGCGGCAGGCGATAATGGCATCCTCAACCAGGTAGTGGCGGGCAGCGGATGGCTGCGGCCCGCGAAAGCGGAACAGGGCGACGCATACGATCCGGCCGAAGTGCGCCCGGACGCCCCAGCACTGCCAGACAGTATCGAGCCGGGCGATCCGGCCAATGTCGACCGCAGGCGCGGCGACCACCGCGGCCAGGTACGGCCACCTTCCTTGTAACTGGGCACAGCCCAGCGGAGACTTCGCACCATGTGTGGCATCGTCGGAATCGTCGGCAACCAGAACGTCGCCGGGCAGTTGTATGACGGCTTGACCGTTCTCCAGCATCGCGGCCAGGATGCCGCGGGCATCGCCACGGCCAATGGCAGCCGCCTGCGGGTGCAGAAGGCCACCGGCCTGGTCCGCGATGTGTTCGATGCACGCACCATGTCCACCCTGGAAGGCAGCGTCGGCATCGCCCATGTGCGCTACCCGACGGCCGGCTCGGAAGGCATGGACGAGGCGCAGCCGTTCTACGTCAACTCGCCGTACGGCATCGCGCTGGCCCACAACGGCAACCTGATCAACACCGAGGCGCTGCGCCAGCAGGTGTTCGAGCAGGACCGCCGCAACGTCAACACCGATTCGGACAGCGAAGTGCTGTTGAACGTGTTCGCCTATGAGCTGGAACAGCAGCGCCAGCTGAGCCCGGAAGCCGCGATCCGCGCGGTGGCTGGCGTGCACCGCCGCTGCAAGGGCGGCTACGCGGTGGTCAGCGTGGTGCTGGGCCTGGGCCTGGTGGCCTTCCGCGACCCGCACGGCATCCGTCCGCTGGTGCTCGGCAAGCGCAGCCATGCCGAGGGCGACGAGTACATCGTGGCCTCCGAGTCGGCCGCGCTGGACGTGCTGGGCTTCCAGCGCGTGCGCGATGTGCAGCCGGGCGAAGCCCTGGTGATCACCGCCCGCGGCGAGCTGTTCTCGGAAATCTGCGCCGAGCCGGCCGAGCACACCCCGTGCATCTTCGAGTACGTGTACTTCGCGCGTCCGGATTCGATGATCGACAACGTCTCGGTGCACAAGGCGCGCATGCGCATGGGCATCAAGCTGGGCGAGAAGATCCTGCGCCTGCGCCCGGACCACGATATCGACACCATCATCCCGATCCCGGATACCTCGCGTGATGCCGCGCTGGAGATCTCCAACGTGCTTGGGGTGAAGTATCGCGAAGGCTTCATCAAGAACCGCTACATCGGCCGCACCTTCATCATGCCGGGCCAGGGCGAACGCGTGAAGTCGGTGCGCCGCAAGCTCAACCCGATCCACCTGGAGTTCCGCAACCGCGTGGTGCTGCTGGTGGACGACTCGATCGTGCGTGGCACCACCAGCCAGCAGATCGTGCAGATGGCCCGTGATGCGGGCGCGCGCAAGGTCTACCTGGCCAGCGCGGCACCGCCGGTGCGCTACCCGAACATCTACGGCATCGACATGCCGGCGGCCGAAGAGCTGGTCGCGCACAACCGCACCGTCGAAGAGATCGAGGCCCACCTGGGCTGCGACTGGCTGATCTACCAGGATCTGGAGGACATGGAAGCGGCGGTGAGCGAGGGCAACCCGGCGCTGCGCAACTTCGATTCGTCCTGCTTCAACGGCCACTACCCGACGGGTATCGAGCCGGGCTACTTCGAGCGCATCCAGCAGCTGCGTTCGGACGACGCCAAGCACAAGCGCCGCGCCTGAGGTCCAGGCGTGGTCGATGTACCCGACGTTGGTGGCGACCTGCTGCGCTCAGCGCAGCAGTGCCTGGCCGAAGCCGACCCGCTGCGCAAGGTCGCGTTGACCCAGGCGTATGCCGCCGCGTTCCGTGCCGGCCGCCTGAAGGTGGCTGCCGATGCGCCGCCGCCGGAACCGATCCGCATGCCTGGCCGGCCGGCACGGCTGGTGCTGGTGCATCCGCGCGAAGTGCCCCGGCGCGGGCTGGGCGGCGTGGAAGGACGCGCCGCCTTCATCCACGCCATCGCCCACATCGAACTCAACGCGATCGACCTGGCCTGGGATGCGGTGTACCGCTTCCGCGGCCTGCCGCCAGCGTTCCATGCCGACTGGGTCAGCTGTGCCGACGACGAATCGCGGCACTTCATGCTGCTGCGCGAGCGCCTGCAGGCGCATGGCCACGACTACGCCGATTTCCCCGCGCACAACGGCCTGTGGGAAATGTGCGAAAAGACCGCGCATGACGGCCTGGCGCGCATGGCCCTGGTACCGCGCGTGCTGGAAGCGCGCGGCCTGGACGTGACACCGGGCATGATCGAGAAGCTGCGCAATGTCGGTGATGGTGAAACCGCCGACGTACTGGAAGTGATCCTGCGCGAGGAAGTGGCGCACGTTGCCGCCGGTTCGCGCTGGTACCGCTGGTACTGCGATCGCGCCGGCGTCGAGCCGCGTGCGCGCTTCAAGGCGCTGCTGGTGGAATACGCCGGCGGCTACCTGCACGGGCCGTTCAACATCGAAGCGCGCCTGCTGGCCGGCTTCGACGCCGACGAGCTCGCCAACCTGGTCGAACAGGCCGGTTGAACAAAAGGGGACGGAGGGGATTAAGTCGTTTGTGCCACAAACGACTTAATCCCCTCCGTCCCCTTTTTCATGCGTTGGGCAGCACCACGCGCTTGCCATCCACGGTGGGCCGGTTGATGTAGAACAGGCCGGGACCGGGCCGGTAGGGCAGTTCGCTGACGCCGGCATCGGCGGCATAGGTCAGGGCGGTGTCGCCCAGCGCGTCGAAATTCCAGTGCGCCGACTGCATCAGGTAGCGTCGGCGCAGCAGCGCCTCCTGGGTCTGGGTCAACGCCTGCCCTGCCACCAGCCGCCGTGCGATCGGTTGCAGGGCCGACGGCAGTTCCCAGCCGGGAACCTCGGCAGCGCTGGCGCGCCAGGTCACGCCGGCATCGATGGCATGCTGCTGCATCACCTGCAGCGCGATCAACTGGTAGCGCCAGTCGATGCGCCGCCGCAGTACCACGGCGGCAGTCACGTACAGCACCGGGGACAGCAGCACGCTGCGGCTGCCGGCGCGGCGCTGCTGCTGCCACTGGTGCCAGACATCCACCCACACTTCCTTTTCGTCCACGCCCAGCTGCTGCCGCCAGCGTTCGGCATCGGCCTGCGTTTCAGCGTAGGCCGTGGTGGCCTGCAGCATCGCCAGCGGGGGAATCTGGTAGTCGGCAACGGCGGGGCGGCGCAGCTGCTGGCGACGTGGGCGGCTGAGCAGCTTGGGGCCTTCCTCCAGCTGGTTGTAGCCTCCGCCGATGTTGGCGTGCACGCCGGGCAAAGCGATCTCGGTGAACGGCGGTGCCACCGTGGTCAGCGGATAGTGCTGGCGATGCTCGTCGCGCGCGGTCAACTGCACCACGCGTGCAGCGATGCCACTGGACAGGGCAAGCTGCGGTTGTTCGTCGGCGCGGCCACCACTGACCGCAGCCACGGTATCGAACAGGCCCATGAATCGCAGCACCGGAAGGGCAGGGGCGAAGTCCGGCGTACAGACCAAGCCGGACGACTGCAGCAGTTGCCGCCAACGCGTGGTATCCCAGCCCTGCAGCTGGTTGGCGATATCACGTGCGGCGGCAGCGCCTCGAGAGAACCCGAACAGATCCAGCTGCACGCGACGCAGCGGTTGCCGCCAACGCGTGGACAGTTCTGCAAGCGCAGCCGGCAGCACCACCTGCAGCGCGCGCTGCACCTTTGCGCGGACGCCGCTGGCGCCGATACCGAACGCCAGTCCGATCAGGTCGTCGTCGGCGTCATCGCGGGTACCGACACCTTCCACGTAGATCGACAGCGAAGGCGTGGCCATCGCATCGCGGCGGCTGTCCGGGTACAGCTGCTGCAGGCGTGCGATGTTGGTCAGGCCGTTGTCGTAGCTGCTGGTCAGCCGGCTCTGGTAGGTCGAATCATCATCCGCACGCAGCTGCGCCGGGCGCGGTCGCGGCTGCTGTGGTCGACCACGCGCGAGGTTGTGCGCGTTGTTGCGGGTGCCATCGAAGAACAGGCCGATCCGCAGCAAGCCGACATCTTCGTCCGTGTCCTGCGATGGTGCCATGTGCATTCCCCGTCGTGGCTGCGTCACGGTAGCGCGAAAGCGGTGTATTGGCGAAGTGTAGTGACGCTTTTGACCTGACTGAACGCAGATGCGGTCGATCACAAATCCTGACTTTCATTCCACTCGCCTATTGAATTCACACGAGCCGCGCAGGCCATATGGCCAAACCCGGCAAACCGGGTCGTGCTGCATCCACGCTGTTCACATCATTCAAGGAGCGACGCAATGTTGTCCAGATCGATTGGCAAAGCGGCAGGTGGCCTGGTGTTGGGTTTGTCGGTGGCGGCGGCCGCGCATGCGGCACCGTTGTTCGAGCCGGTGACGGTCATCAGCCGCGCATCGGCAAACAGTGAGCCCGCGCTGGGCAAGCTGCTGGCCACCCCGTCCACCGCGACGGTACAGGAAGTGCGCGTTGATGCAGCCGCGACTGCACAGCCGCAGCTGGAATTCGAACTGCTCGGCCAGCGCGTGCAGGCCGTGCGCAGCAAGGTTGAAGCGCTGCCCGATGGCGGCAGCATCTGGTATGGCCAGTTCCGTTCGCCCTCGGACAAGCTGACCGCGGCCACCTCCAACGGCCAGGACGACCCCGGCAATTCGCTGATCCTGGTGCGCTCGGGCGATACCATCACCGGCTCGATCCGCAAGGATGGAAAGCTGTACCGCCTGCGCCCGCTGGGCAACCGCCACGTGCTTGTGGAAGTGGACGAGTCGCGGATGCCGGCCGACCATCCGGCCGATTACAACCAGCTGCCGAAGATCCCGATGGGCAACAACGATCGCCTCGGCATCGCGCAGGCGTCGTCCGGCACGCCGGCCACCATCCGCGTGCTGGTGGTGGCGACCAATGCCGCCGTCGCCGCCTATGGCGGCAACATGCAGTCACTGGTGCAGCTGGCCGTGGCCGAATCGAACCAGGGCTATGTCAACAGCAACGTCGGCATCACCATGGAACTGGCCCGCTACGAGACCACCAGCTACACCGAATCGGGCAGCTTCGATACCGACCTGGCGCGTTTCCGTGGCACCAGCGATGGCTACATGGACAGCATCCACACCAGCCGGAATACCTACACGGCTGATGTGGGCGTGCTGCTGATCAACAACACCGCCTACTGCGGCCTGGCCTCGGGCATCGGCTCGACGGCGTCGACCGCGTTCGCGGCCGTGTACTGGGATTGCGCGACCGGCTATTACTCGTTCGCGCACGAGATCGGCCATCTGCAGAGTGCGCGGCATGACATCGCCACCGACTCGAGCACCTCGCCCTATGCCTATGGCCACGGCTACCGCTACGAGCCGGCCACCGGCACCGGCTGGCGCACGATCATGGCCTACAACTGCACCCGCAGCTGCCCGCGCCTGAACTACTGGTCCAACCCCAACATCAGCTACAACGGCATCCCGATGGGCAACGCCAGCACCGCCGACAACCAACGCGTGCTGGTCAACACCAAGGCCACCATCGCAGCCTTCCGCTGACTGTCCAGGCGCCGACCAAGGCCGGCGTCTACCCGGGCGCATGCACCTGCTCTGGTAGATGCCAACCTTGGTTGGCACTTTGCGATCCGTTATTCGCGCGCCAGCGTATCCAGCGTCCAGCCGCTGGCATCCACGCGCAGCACCGAACCCTGTTCGTACCAGTCACCCAGCACGATGCGGGTGCGCTCGCGACCACCGGCCTGCAGCGTGTGGATCGCCGGCCGATGGGTATGGCCATGGATCATGGTGTCCACGCCATGGCGCACGAAGGTGGCATCGACTTCGGCAGGGGCCACGTCGGTCACCGACTCGAACTGCGCACGATCGTCCTGCTTCATCTCGGACTGGCGCGCCTGGCTGGCTTCGCGCGCCTTCTGCGCGAACGCGATGCGTGCGGCCAGCGGCTGCGACAGGAACTGCGCCTGGAATACCGGGTCGCGCGTCTGTGCACGGAACTGCTGGTAGGGAATGTCATCGGTGCACAGCAGGTCGCCGTGCTGCAGCAGCACCGGGCGGCCGTACAGTTCGATCATGCACGGGTCGGGCAGGATGCGCAGGCCGGCACGGCGCGCGTAGTCCTCACCGAGCAGGAAGTCGCGGTTGCCGCGGATGAAGTACACCGGCACGCCGCTGTCGGACAGCACCTTCAACGCATCGGCCACCGCATCGGCGGCGGGCGAGGGCGTGTCATCGCCGATCCAGGCCTCGAACAGGTCGCCGAGGATGTACAGCGCATCGGCGCCGGGCGCCTGCTCGCGCAGGAAGCGCAGGAACAGGTCGGTGATCTCCGGACGGCTGGGGTCCAGGTGCAGGTCGGAAATGAACAGCGTGGTCATGCCCGCATTCTAGGCCATCAATGATGATGGTGGCGCCGCCGGTATTGTGGGGGTCAGATCTCTTTTCCGAAGGAAAAGGATCTGACCCCGGGGTTACACCGGCAGCGGCAGCCAGGTCAGGCTGGCCGAAGCCAGCACGATGGCGATGGCGGTGGCTGCCAGCACATCGGAAGGATAGTGCAGGCCCAGGACCACCCGCGACAGTGCAACGCCACAGGTGAACGGCACCAGCAGCGGCGCCAGCCACGGGTAGTAGGCCAGTGCCACGATGGTGAACGACACCGCATGCAGGGTGTGTCCGGAGGGGAAACTGAACTCGTCCAGCGGCGCCACCCAGGCGCGGATGCGCAGGTCGGCCGCGTAGGGCCGCGGGCGCCGGGTCCAGCGCTTGAGGACCTTGTACAGCAGCAGCGCGGCCAGGCCCGTGGCGGCCATGTGCACCGAGGCGCGCAGGCCGTCGAAGCCGTCCAGCACCACCAGCGCGGCCATCAGCACGTACCAGAACACGCCATCGCCGAGCCGGCTGATGACCGCGAACAGGCGACGCACGCGGCGCCGCCGGCAGTAGTGGTTTGCGCGTCGGCACCAGCGTGCTTCGCGCCCGGCCAGCAGCTCAAGCGGCGTAGTGCGCATGGCCGTTCCTCCGCGACTGTGCCAGTTCGGCCAGCAGCGCATCGAACTCGGCCACCACCTGTTGTGGATGCAGGCGCTTCATCGCGCGTGCGGCATTGCCGCCCAGTTCGCGGCGCTGCGCGTCATCGGCGGCCAGTCGCACGGCGGCCTCGATGAACTGATCGTCGCTGTCCACGGCTGCGCCGTTCTCGCCACTGCGCAGGTACTCGCGCGCGGCGCCGTAGTCGAAGGCCACGGTGGCCACACCGCTGGCCATGCTTTCCAGGGTCACGTTGCCGAACGTCTCGCTGCGGCTGGGGAACAGGAACAGATCGCCGCTGGCGAAGTGCCGGGCCAGCGCATCGCCGCGCTGGATGCCACAGAAGATGAAGTCGGGGTTTTCATGTGCCAGCTTCTCGCGGGCCGGGCCATCTCCGACCCACACGAAGCGTGCCTTGGGCCGGATCTGCTGCAGCCGGCGGAATGCCTTCACTGCCAGGCCGAGGTTCTTTTCAGCAGCGATGCGGCCGACATAGATCGCCACCAGGCCGTTGCCATCCACGCCCCATTCCTCGCGCAGCGCGGGATCGCGCCGTCCCGGATCGAACTGCTGGCTGTCCACCGCGCGGGCCAGCAGGCGCACGCGCTCGAAGCCCTGTTCGCCGAGGAACTGCTGCAGCTCGCGGGTCGGCACCAGGGTGGCATCGGCCTGGTTGTGGAAACGGCGCATCCAGCGCATGGCTGCGGCCTGCAGCCACGCCACGCCGTAGTCGGGCAGGTACTCGTCGAAGCGGGTGTGGAAGCCGCTGGCGACCGGAATGCCGAGGCGGCGCGCAGTGCGCAGTGCCGACCAGCCGAGCGGACCTTCGGTGGCGATGTAGACCGCATCCGGGCGTTGTTTCTGCCAATGGCGGCCCAGCCGGATCGGCGCCGGCAGTCCGAAACGCAGGCCGGGGTAGCGGGGCAGGGCGGCGCCGGGAACCAGCAAGGTGCCGGGTGCCGAATCCAGCGCTTCGCTGGACTGGCGGGGGCGGACCAGGTCGATCTCGTGCCCGGCTGCGCGCAGACCTTGTTCCAGCCCCTGCACGGTGAGGGCGACGCCGTTCACTTCCGGTGGATAGGTCTCGGTGACGATGGCATAGCGCATGGCGGGCCTCCGGGTTTCCGGCATGCTCGGGCCTGGCGATGTAGCCGACATGACCGCTTTGCGACCATCAGATGACGGTGGCGCCGGCCAGCGCCTGGGCGCGGCGGCCAATAAAAAACCACGGCCCCGAAGGGCCGTGGTCGTCATGCTTCCGTCACAGCGCGATGGATCAGAAGCGCTGCTGGTACTTCATGTAGATGAAGCGGCCGATATCGTAACCACCGTAGTACGAGAAGGCCGAGTTCGGCTTGCTGTACATGACCGGGCCGGTCTTCTCGAACACGTTGTTGGCACCGACCGACACGGTGGCGTCCCACGGCAGCGAGTAACGCACCTGCACGTCGTGGAAGGTGACCGCGCCGCGCTCGTTGTAGTTGCGTGCGCCCTTGTACCACGGTGCGTACACACCCGGATCCGAGCACTCGTCCGGGTACAGCGCGATGTTCGAGCAGGTTTCCTTCACGCCCGAATAGTAACGCGCGGTCCAGCTCGCGCCGAAGTTGCCCCGCTCGTAGCCCAGCACCAGGTTGGAACGGACGCGGAAAGCGCTGCCGATGCCGTTGGTGACGATCGGGACGATCGAGCTGTCGTTGGAGGTGCGGTAGGTCGCACTGGACACGTAGGTGGTGGCCGAGTTCACGTTGAACTTGCCGAACCGGGTGTCCAGACGGTAGCTCACGTCCAGATCGTAGCCTTCGGTTTCCATGAAGCCCGCGTTGCGGTTGCCGAACTTCAGGTTGGTCACGATGCCGGTCACCGGGTCACGCTGGAAGCGCGAGCAGCGCGCGTCGATACCCGATTCGTAGCAGTCCTGCAGGATCTGGGTCGGCGTGTCGGCGATGATCGTGTTGTCGATGCGGATCTTCCACCAGTCCAGCGAGGCGTTGAAGCCCTGGATGAAGCTCGGGCTCCAGACCAGGCCCAGCGTCTTGCTGGTCGAGGTTTCCGGCGTCAGCAGCGGGTTCGACCCGGAGGTGAACGGCACCGGGGTCGCGTCCGTCGACGTGTTCACCGGGGTGCCACCCTGGCGCAGCTGGCGGAAGGTATTCGCATTGGCGATGTCGCGTGCGCAACGTGCACGGACTTCCGCGCTGGAGGCCGAGGAACCGAAGCGGGTGTCGCACGGATCGCTGAACTGCGCGAAGGTCTCCGAACCACCACCGAACAGGTCGCTGATGGTCGGTGCACGGAAGCCCTCGGCCCAGGTGCCACGCACCATCAGCGAGTCGATCGGCTTCCACTTGAAGCCGAACTTGCTGTTGAGCGTGTTGCCGAAGGTGTTGTAGTCCGAGAAGCGGGTTGCGCCATTAAAGGTCAGTTCCTTCGCGCCCGGCAGGTCGGCCAGCACCGGAACGTTCACTTCCAGGTAGGCCTCGTTGACGGTGTAGTCACCGCCGGTCGGGCCCGCGGCCAGGTTGGTGGTCGCGCCCGTCTGGGCCAGGGCATCCGGGGTGTACTTGCCTTCTTCCTTGCGGCTTTCCACGCCGAACGCGAAGCCCAGGTCGCCAGCCGGCAGGGTCACGATGCTGCCAGCGATGTTGGCAAAGAAGTTCTTGGAGGTGGTACGGCCCTTGGTGATCTCTTCCGGGAACAGCCACGCCTGCAGTTCTTCGTTGCCGTACAGGCCATCGGCAGCCGTCGTGCCGTACGGCACCAGCGGGTTCCACGGCTTGCACACGTCATAGGAGATCGGTGCAGCGGCGGTGCCGCACTGCACCTTGCCGGTGGCGGCGTTGTAGAACGACGGGCCGACGCCGCCGGCGACGCGACCCTTGTGCAGGTTGCCGGTCGCCACCGATTCCAGTTCATTGCGGTTGTACTGGTAACCCACTTCCCAGTCGAAGTAGCGGCTGCCGATCTCGAACGAACCGTCGAACGACGCCACCGCGCGGTAGGTCTTCAGCTCGCTGGTGGTCACGCGCGGCACTTCCCAGGTGCGGCGGTTCCATGCCACGGCGGTCGGGGTGGCATACCCGTGCTGGCGGCCGAACGGATTGAAGTAGCTGTTGATCGACATCGAGCCGACACCGGCGGTGCTCGACTGCAGCGGATAGCCCGCGATCTGGCGGGTGGACTCACGCTGGTTGTAGCCCAGCTCGGTGCGGAAGTTGACGTTGTCGGTGATCTTGAAGCGGCCGTCGAAATAGACCGAGTCGCGCTTGACCGGATACATCACGTGCATCTGGTCGTTGGCGTTGCTCACGTCACCGGTGAACGGCGTGCTATCGGTGAGGTGGTAATTGGCCGGGTTGGTGGGATCGGCGCCGCGGTTGAGGGAATAGCCGCAGCCCGCAGTGGCGGTACAGCCCGGGCCGCGCAGACCGGTGAACTGGCCGTACTGGCTGATCGTGGTCCAGTTGCTGCTGTCGTACGGATGGCGATCGGTCATGCCGTACTTGCTGAAGCCGCGATCGCGCGCCCACACGCCCTTCTCTTCGGCATGCTCGGCGGACAAGGTCAACGACACGCGATCGTTGCTCCAGCCGGCGACCACGTCGAAGCGGTCACGTGCGCCGTCGCCCTGGCTGTACTGGCCGTGATAGACGTTGGCGGTCACACCGGTGACATTGGAGCGGGTGATGATGTTCACCACGCCGGCCATGGCGTCGGAGCCATAGATCGCAGAGGCGCCGTCCTTCAGCACCTCGATGCGCTCCACGGCGGACACCGGCAGCGTGGAGATGTCCTGGTAGCCGGACGTGCTGATGCCCATGCGCTTGCCGTTGACCAGCACCAGCGTGCGCTGGGTGCCCAGGTTGCGCATGTCGATGTAGGTGCCACCCGCGTTTTCACCCGCGGTCAGCGCATTGGCGCGGCTGATGGTCGGGCTGCCCATCGCGGTGACGTTCTGCAGGATGTCGGCAACCGAGCTGAAGCCCTGCTTTTCGATGTCGTTGCGGCTGATCGCGAACACCGGCTGGGCGGTTTCCACGTCCACCTGGCGGATGCGCGAGCCGGTGATCTCGATGCGGTCGAGGTTGGTGGGCGTTGCGTTGCTGCCGTCCTGGGCAAACGCGGGCAGGGCGGCCAACGTTGCGGTGGTAGCCAGGACATAGCGGATGGCCTGCCCCAGTGCGGTGGTGCGTGAAGTCATGGCGAGCTCTCTCTCTCAGGTCGTGCACAAGACGCCAAAGTGGGCGTCGAAGGAGCCAGCTGGGTTGATGACCGAGCCGGTGACCCGATAGTAGTCTCGTTAGTTAATGCTCTGTAAAGAGTTCGTATCGATTTATGTCACGGGACACCCCCATCCTTCACAAAACGTGAACAAAAGCAGGCGCTTACGTGAGAGGTGCGATACGCGATACGGTGCCGTCGTGATGCGAAGCAGCACAAAAAACCGCCAGACTGCGCAAAGTGGGGGTGCGAAGTGCGTCACTCCTGCTGTCCTGTGGACAACAGGCGACGGCGTATTCAGGCTACGAACGGACGGAACTGGATGCCCAGCCCGGCGATCCCGTCGGTCTCGCCAATCAGGTCGGCGCGCAGCAGCGGACGGGCATCGATGAACGCCTGCGGCACGATCAGCGACAGCCGGTTGTCGTCGGCGGTCAGTTCCAGCGCCGGCAGCGGGTCGTCCTCATGCGCGCGGTTGAGCAGCACCGCCAGCCGCAGCAGGGCCGCCAACCGGCGCGCGGTCAGCAGCAGTCGCTCGGGCAGGGCGTCGAAGGCGGTCTTGGTCACGCTGCGGCGATGGCTGCGCACCAGCGCGGCCAGCATCTGCTGTTCCTGGCGGGAGAAGCCGGCGATGTCCGAGTGCTCCAGCACGTAGCTGCCATGCACGTGGTAGCCGCTGTGGGCAATCATCAGGCCCAGTTCGTGCAGGCGTGCGGCCCAGCCGAGCATGCGCGCATCATCGGCATCGAGCTTCCAGCGTTCCTGCACCTGCTCCAGCAGTGACAGAGCAGTGTCCTGCACGCGGTCGGCCTGTACCGTATCGATACCGTAGCGCTGGCTGAGCGCGGCCACCGATTCATCGCGCAGGTCGTTCTCGCCGGCACGGCCGACGATGTCGTAGAGGATGCCCTCGCGCATCGCGGCCTTGCTGACCAGCAGCTTCTGCAGGCCAAGTGCCTGGAACGCCGCTTCCAGCACCAGGATGCCGCCGGCGATGATCGGGCGGCGGTCGCTGGACAGGCCCGGCAACTGGATGTCGTCGATCTTCTTGGCCTTCAGCAGCTCATCGCGCAGTTGCGGCAGGGCCTCGGCGGTGATCGCACCCTTGCTCAGCTTCATCGTCGCGCAGATCTCGCTGATCGCCTTGTGCGTGCCCGAAGAGCCCAGCGCTTCCTGCCAGCCCAGCGCGCGATACTTGCTGGCGAAGGGCTGGAACTCGCGGCCGATCTCGGCCAGCGCGTCCTTCCAGCGCTTCTTGCTGAGCTTGCCGCCGGGGAAGAAGCGCCGGGTGCTGGCGATGCAACCGGCCTGCAGGCTTTCACGCTCCAGGGTCTGCATGCCCATGCCGATGATGAATTCAGTGGAGCCGCCACCGATGTCGATCACCAGCCGGCGCTGGCCGGGCTTGGGGGGTTGCGCGTGGGCCACGCCCAGGTAGATCAGGCGGGCTTCTTCGCGGCCGCTGACCACTTCGATGGCATGCCCCAGTGCGGTTTCGGCCGGGACCAGGAACGACTGGGGAGAACGCAGCTGGCGCACCGTGTTGGTGGCCAGCGCGCGCACCCGATGCGGCGGCACATTGCGGATGCGCTGGCCGAAACGGGCCAGGCATTCCAGCGCGCGCTGCCGTGCGGCGGAAGACAGTCCGCCTTTGCCATCCAGCCCGTCGGCCATGCGCACCGTCTCGCGCAGGCGGTCGATCACCCGCAGCTGGCCGAGCGTGTAGCGCGCGATGACCATGTGGAAACTGTTGGAGCCAAGGTCGATGGCGGCCAGCAGGTCGCCATCCTGCAATGCGGGCGGAGTCGTGGAGGTATGCGGCATGGGCGAATGTTAGCCGAAGCGGCGGTGTGCTCGTCACCGCGCGGCCTTCACATTCTGGAAGGAGGCGTGCAGCAGGATTGCAAGGGGTCAGATCCCTTTCCCGCAGGAAAGGGATCTGACCCCGGGCGACCGCTGATCGAATCCCGACCAGCGGTCGGGGTCCACCGGGGCAGGACTACAGCCCCTGCATCAATGCCATCTGCGCAGAATGCGGGGCTTCGTCGTGCGCCGGCGCACGCTTGTGGTAGAGGCCGTCGGCGTCCAGTTCCCAGGCGTTGAGGTTGTCGTCCAGGTAGTTCTGCAGGACCTCGCGGTACACCCGCTTGGCCAGTTCCGGATCGAGGATCGGGAAGCAGGTCTCGACCCGGCGCAGCAGGTTGCGTTCCAGCCAGTCGGCGCTGGCGCAGTACATCTCCGGCGCGCCGTCGTTGCCGAACCAGTAGACGCGGCTGTGCTCCAGGAAGCGGCCGACGATCGAGCGCACGCGGATGTTGTCCGAGACACCCGGAACGCCCGGACGCAGGGTGCAGGCGCCACGGATGATCAGGTCGATCTGCACGCCGGCCTGCGACGCGGCGTACAGCGCGCGCACCACCTGCGGTTCGTTCAACGCGTTCATCTTGGCGATGATCCGCGCTGGGCGGCCGGCGGCGGCGATGCGCGTCTCGCGCTCGATACGGCCGAGGATGCCGGTGTGCAGGGTGAAGGGCGACTGCAGCAGGCGCTTGAGCTTCATCTTCGAGGCCAGCCCGGACAGCTGCTGGAACAACAGGTGCACGTCATTGCCGATGTCCGGATCGGCGGTGATCAGGCTGATGTCGGTGTACGCGCGGGCAGTGCCGCTGTGGTAGTTGCCGGTGCCCAGGTGCACGTAGCGGCGCAGCTTGCGGCCTTCGCGGCGCACGATCAGCAGCATCTTGGCGTGGGTCTTGTAGCCGACCACGCCGTACACCACCTGCACCCCGGCCTCCTGCAGGCGATCGGCCAGGCCCAGGTTGGCCTCTTCGTCGAAGCGCGCACGCAGTTCGACCACTACAGTCACATCCTTGCCGTTGCGCGCGGCCTGGATCAGTGCGTCGACGATCAGCGAATCCTTGCCGGTGCGGTACAGCGTCTGCTTGATCGCCAGCACGTTGGGATCGATCGCCGCCTGCCGGATCAGGTCCAGCACCGCGGTGAAGGCATCGAACGGGTGGTGCAGCAGCAGGTCCTGGCGCGCCGTGGTCTCGAAGATGCCGTCGCTGTCGCGCAGCGTGCGCGGGGTCATCGGCGGGTACTTCAGGTCTGGCTGCGCGATCAGGTCGTACAGCTGAATGATGCGGTTGAGGTTGACCGGGCCGTCGATGCGGTACACCGCGTTCTCGGTCAGGCCGAAATTCTGCAGCAGCGTGCGCACGATCTCGCGCGGCATGTCGTGGGCGATCTCCAGGCGCACCGCCGGCCGGTAGCCGCGGTCGACCAGTTCGTCGCGCAGCGCCAGCGCCAGGTTCTCCACTTCCTCCTCGTCCACCACCAGCTCGGAGTTGCGGGTGACACGGAACTGGTAGGCACCCTGGACTTCCATGCCCGGGAACAGCTCATCGACGAAGGTCGACAGCACCGAGGACAGGAACACGAAGTTCTGCGATCCGCCGAGCTTCTCCGGCAGCTGGATGATGCGCGGCAGCGAGCGCGGCGCACGCACGATCGCCAGGTGGCCGGCGCGGCCGAACGCATCGGTGCCCTTCAGCACCACCACGATGTTCAGCGACTTGTTGAGGATCTTCGGGAACGGGTGCACCGGGTCCAGGCCCAGCGGCGACAGCACCGGCATGATCTCGTTGCGGAAGTAGGCGCGCAGCCAGCGCCTCTGGCGGTCGGTCCAGGAATGGCGACCGAGCACGCCGATGCCGGCCTCCATCAGCGCCGGGCGCAGCGTCTCGTTCCAGCAGCGGTACTGCTGGTCCACCAGCTCCGCAGCGCGGTCATGGATGGCGTTGAGGATGGCCTGCGGGCTCATGCCGTCCGGCGCCGGCGGCAGGCCGAATTCCTGCGCGTGGCGCACGGCGGCGGCACGGATCTCGAAGAACTCGTCGAGGTTGGTGCAGGAAATGCACATGAAGCGCAGGCGCTCCAGCAGCGGCACCTGCGGGTCCATGGCCTGCGCCAGCACGCGGAAGTTGAAATCCAGCTGCGACAGCTCGCGGTTGATGTACAGCGACGGGTCGCGCAACGGATCGTTGTCCGGGCTCACGGGGAGGGGGAGGGATCCGAGGCTGCTCATGGCGTCATTCTTCGATGGAGGTCAGGGGGGCGGACTCGCGCGGGCGCACGTGGTCGGCATCGAAATGGCAGGAGAACACCGAGCCCTTGCCGACTTCGCTTTCAATCTCCAGCCGTGCGTGGTGCAGGCCGAGGATGTGCTTGACGATGGACAGGCCCAGCCCGGTGCCGCCGCTCTCGCGCGAGCGGCTGCTGGACACACGGTAGAAACGTTCGGTCAGGCGCGGCAGGTGGGTGGCGGGAATGCCGTAGCCGGAATCGCGCACCGCCAGCACGGCGCCGTCGCCTTCGCGGCGGAACTCCACCGCAATGCGGCCCCCGGCCGGGGTATAGCGCACCGCGTTGGTGACCAGGTTGGAGAAGGCACTGTGCAGTTCCTTGTTCGAACCCTGCAGGTCGACACCGGCCAGATCATCGATGCTGATCTGGTGGCGGCCCTGGCTGTGCGCCTCGGCCTCGCGGCGCAGGGTCGCCAGCATCGGCTGCATGGCCACGGTCTCTTCCTCGCTGTGCTCCTGCGATTCCAGCCGCGACAGGGTCAGCAGGTCTTCCACCAGCTGGGCCATGCGCTGGCTCTGCTTGCGCATTTCTTCCAGCATCGGGCCGGTGCCGGGGAAGTCCTCCGGATCCATCATGTCCAGGTAGCCGTGGACCACGGTGAGCGGCGTGCGCAGCTCGTGTGAAACATTGGCCACGAAGTCGCGGCGCACCTGTTCCAGGCGCAGCAGCTTGCTGACGTCGCGGGCGATCAGCAGCCAGTAATCCGACGAATAGGGAATCAGGCGCAGGTTCAGGCGGATCGCCGGATCGACCGGCGAGGGCACGTCCAGGATCGGTTCGGCATTGCGGCCACCGGCCAGCCAGTGGGCCAGCGGCATCGGTTGCAAGCGTTCGACCAGGGCCTCGCCAAGGTCGCCGGGATGGTGCAGGCCGAGCAGGGCGGTGGCCGCTTCGTTGAACCACTGCACGCGCTGGCTGTTGCGGTCCAGCACCACCACTGCGTCGGGCAATGCGGCGGCGGCGGCGCGGTAGCTGCGCAGCATGTCCAGCAGGCGGCGCTTGCGCACGCGCATTTCCACCTGGTTGCGATACAGCAGGCGGTCCAGTTCGTTCCAGACGCCGGTGCCTTCTTCGGCGGTGTCCCAGCGCTGGCGTGCGGTCAGGCGGCGCAGCACGCTGCGCAGCCGCCAGTAATGCCAGGCCAGGGTGGCCAGCGCGCCCAGCGCGATGCACAACCACAGATGGCCCGTGAACCACCCCACCAGTCCGGCGAACAGCAGTACCGCGGCAACGGTGGCCAGGGTCTTCAACCAGGCAGAGCGGATGTGGCGGGGCATTGCGATCTCGTCGTTGAGGTGCGGCGGTTCACTGGGGTGAACCGAGGGTTATAGCAGAGTTGCCGGCACCGGCACCCGCAGGTGCGCGGTGCCGGCACGACGAGACTCAGGTGGCAGTGGAGAACCGGTAGCCGGCGCCGCGCACGGTCTGCACCATGTTCTCGGCGTTGAACGGTTCCAGCGTCTTGCGCAGGCGGCGGATATGCACGTCGATGGTGCGCTCCTCCACGTACACGCTGCCACCCCATACATGGTCCAGCAGCTGCGCGCGGGTGTAGACGCGCTCCGGATGGGTCATGAAGAAGTGCAGCAGGCGGTATTCGGTCGGGCCGATCGGCACCGGCTGGTCGTTGGCGAACACGCGATGGGCGGCGCCGTCGATGCGGATCGGGCCGACTGCCACGCTGCCGTCCTCGTCGTCCTCGCGGGCACGGCGCATCACCGCACGGATGCGCGCCAGCAGTTCGCGCGCCGAGAACGGCTTGACCACGTAGTCGTCGACGCCGGCTTCCAGGCCACCGACGCGGTCGTTCTCTTCGCCGCGGGCGGTCAGCATGATGATCGGCACTTCGCGGGTCAGCGTTTCCTTGCGCCAGCGACGGGCCAGGTCCAGGCCGCTGGTGCCGGGCAGCATCCAGTCCAGCAGGATCAGGTCCGGAACGCGGTCGGCGATCGCGGTCTGGGCCTCCCGGGCATCGCCGGCGTGGACCGGTTCGTAATCGCCCTTGCGAAGGGCGAAGGCGACCATTTCACGGATCGCGGGCTCGTCATCGACGATCAGGATGCGTTTCTGCACGAGGACACCGTAGGGCTCGGTTACTGGAGTGGTGCCAGTAGACTACGGTTTGATGACATGTTTGTGACTGCCCGGCCGGAACCGGCCTGGATTGCCATCGGCCGGTCATGCAGCGCTCAGCGCCGGTCCAGGTCCGGGTCCTGCACGCCCTGGCGGCGCAGCTCCAGCACGGTCGGGGTGATCGCTTCGATGCGGGCATCGACCCGCGCGCGGCCAATGTAATCCAGCGCCGGGTTGCGCTTGAGCGCCTGCAACTGCAGCAGCGCCTGTTCCGGCCGACCGCTGAGGAAGGCGGCCTCGGCATAGGCCTCGCTGGCACGCACGCTGTCGCCGGCCAGCTCGCTGGCGCGGGCAAAGCGCTGCTGGAAGACCGGATCGTTACCGCTTTGCGACAACAGGGGGCGCAGCATCGCCTGCGCGCGCTGGCCAGCCTCGCGGTTGCCCTGTTCGTTCAGGATCTCGGCATAGGTCAGCGCCACCGGGCGGCTGTTGGGGTGTTCGCGAAGCAGCTGCTCGAAGCGGCTGTTGGCCTGGGCCGCCTGGCCTGCCCGCGATTCCGCTTCGCCCAGGCCCAGCGCCAGCCACAGGTTGCCGGGATGGGTCTGGAGCAGGCCGGCCAGGGTCTGCCGGGCCTGGCCGGCGCCGGCACGGCCACCGCGCATGACCGCCAGCGCCTGGCCATAGCGCTGCGCATCGTTGAGACCGTCCTTCTGCCGCTTGGCCAGGTCGGCATACTCGCGTTCCAGCTCGGGGGTGGAATCCGCGCTGAGCACGCGCAGGCGCTCACGTGCCCAGTCGAAGTCGCCGCTGGCGCCACGGTTGAGCTGGCCGATCGGGAGGCGCAGCACACTGCTGGGCAGCAGCGGGTTGTTGCCGCGCAGCAGCGGCTCGCCCAGGCTGGGATCGGCCGGGTCCACCCGCTCCTTGCGCTCGCCGGTGGGGGTGCTGGTGGTCAGCAGCACCGTATCCTTCTTCATCTGCTCGGCGCGGGCCTTGGCTTCGCTGATGCGGGTGATGTTGACCGGGTGGGTGCGCAGGAACTCGGGCACGCTGTAGCCCCCTTCGTTGCCACGCATGGCCGCCGACATCCGTTCGAAGAAGCCGGCCATGGCATCCACGTCGTAGCCGCTGCGCGACAGGGTGCGGATGCCGAGGCGGTCGGCCTCGGACTCGTTGGAGCGGGTGTAGTTGATCTGCCGTTGCTGCATCAGGCCCATGCCCGAGCTGATCGCGGCCATCGTCGCGTTGCCGGACGACGTGCTGTTGCTGGCCTGGGCGGCCACCACCGCTGCCAGCATGCCCAGCAGGATCGGGATCTGGTCACGCTGGGCGCGCTCGACGCCGCGCAGCACATGCTGCTGGGTGACGTGGGCGATTTCGTGGGACAGCACCGCAGCGACCTCGTCCTCGCGCTCGGCGGTCAGCACCAGGCCGGCATTGACCCCGATGTAGCCGCCCAGCGTGGCGAACGCGTTGATCTGGCGGTCGTTCATCACGAAGAAGGTGTACGGCTGCCGCGGCTGGTCACTGTTGGAGCCGAGCCGGGTGCCCATGGTCTGCAGCCAGTCGTTGACCAGCGGATCTTCCAGCAGGTAGCCGTAGTTGCGCAGCTCGCGCAACATCATCGCGCCGTACTCGGCCTGGCGGGCCGGGGTCAGCAGCTCGCCGGCCGAGGAGCCGATGTCGGGCAGCTTCTCCTGGGCCTGGGCCAGCGGCATGGCCAGGGCCAGGGTGACGGCGGTAGTCAGCAGCAGGGCTCGCAAGCAGGAGTTCCTCGGGCGGGGCGCGCCAAGCGTGGCAGGGCGGGGGGCAACCATTCGTTAATCCACAGTGTTGCGGCCGTGGCGTGGAAATTCCAGCGCACCGGTACCATATGTAGACCGTCGATCCATCGTGGAGTTTCCCGTGACAGCCCAGACCGCCGGCGGTGCCCCCGCCATCACCATCTATTCCACCGCCGTCTGCCCGTACTGCGTGGCCGCCAAGAACTTCCTGAAGAGCAAGGGCCAGCAGTGGACCGAGGTCCGCATCGACCTGGACCCGGCCGAGCGCGAGAAGATGATGGCGCTGACCCGCCGCACCAGCGTGCCGCAGATCTTCGTCGGCGACGTCCATGTCGGCGGCTACGACGACATGATGGCCCTGCACCGTGAAGGCAAGCTCGAGCCGCTGCTGGCCGGGCAGGGCCAGGCATGAGCGCGGCCGACGACGGCAGCAAGGACCGCATCGCCGAGTTCACCGAGTTCCGCAAGCGCATGAACGAGCGGATCCTGGGTGAGCCGAACCAGGTGGTGCGCCGCTTCTTCGCGCTGGACACGCAGACCTACCAGGCCGGCGCGCTGGACGTGAAGACCAAGGAGCTGCTGGGCCTGGTGGCCTCGATGGTGCTGCGCTGCGACGACTGCATCAGCTATCACGTGGCCCAGTGCAAGGACGCCGGCGTGACCCGCGAGGAGTTCTTCGAGACCTTCTCGGTCGGCCTGGTGGTGGGCGGATCGATCGTGATCCCGCACCTGCGCCGCGCGGTCGACTTCCTCGACCAGCTTGAAGGTGGCGCCGCCGCCCCGGCAGCGCACGAGCACTGAGGGGCGTGCCGGCCGCTGGCCGGTATTCCCTGAATCCGGCATGGCCGGGGTTGCCGGCCAGCGGCCGGCACTACCGCACCCGCGAGGGGCCTTCCCACGATCCAACAGCCCAGGAGCCCCCTTGTTGTTCAAGGGGGCGCGCCGACAGGCGCGGGGATAAGGCGGAATGCGCGGGCAATTCTGCCTGGGCCGGGCACTGGGACCATGGTCTATTTGGGACCTCGGCCCCGGCTCAGGCATAATTGCCAGTGAAACTTCCTTTGCGCCGGCGTTTCCGGGCACGTCCGGACGGCGTTTTTCCCCCTGTTCGGAACATCGATCAATGACGCAGAAAATTACGGTCATCCGCGGCGACGGCATTGGCCCGGAAATCATGGACGCCACCCTGTTCGTGCTCGACCAGCTCAAGACTGGCCTGGAGTACGAAGACGCCGACGCCGGCCTGGTGGCCCTGGAAAAGCACGGCGACCTGATGCCGGCAGTGACCCTGGAATCGATCGCGCGCAACAAGGTCGCGCTGAAGAGCCCGCTGACCACCCCGGTCGGTGGTGGCTTCACCTCGATCAACGTCAGCCTGCGCCGCCACTTCGACCTGTACGCCAACGTGCGTCCGGCCCACACCTTCCCGAACACCAAGTCGCGTTTCGACAACGTCGACCTGATCACCGTCCGTGAGAACACCGAAGGTGCCTACCTGGCCGAA
This sequence comes from Stenotrophomonas sp. LC732, assembly GCF_052446685.1. Classification (NCBI taxonomy): domain Bacteria; kingdom Pseudomonadati; phylum Pseudomonadota; class Gammaproteobacteria; order Lysobacterales; family Lysobacteraceae; genus Stenotrophomonas; species Stenotrophomonas sp. LC732. The sequence goes on from NZ_CP199214.1 coordinate 664,178, forward strand.
GGCCAGGAAGTGTCGGCCGACGGCGAAACCGCCTTCTCCGGCACCCGCATCACCCGCAAGGGCTCCGAGCGCATCGTGCGCTACGCCTTCGAGCTGGCCAAGAGCACTGGCCGCAAGAAGGTCACTGCCGTGCACAAGGCCAACATCATCAAGTCGACCTCGGGCCTGTTCCTGAACGTCGCCCGTGAAGTCGCCGCACAGTACCCGGAGATCGAGTTCCAGGAAATGATCGTCGATAACTGCTGCATGCAGCTGGTGATGCGTCCGGAACAGTTCGATGTGATCGTCACCACCAACCTGTTCGGCGACATCATCTCCGACCTGTGCGCCGGTCTCGTCGGCGGCCTGGGCCTGGCCCCGGGTGCCAACATCGGCAAGGACGCGGCGATCTTCGAAGCCGTGCACGGCACCGCGCCGGACATCGCCGGCCAGGGCAAGGCCAATCCGTGCGCGCTGCTGCTGGCAGCCGCGCAGATGCTGGACCATGTCGGCCAGCCGGAAAACGCCGAGCGCCTGCGCAAGGCCATCGTGGCGACCATGGAAGCCAAGGATTCGCTGACCGGCGACCTGGGCGGCACCGGCACCACCATGAGCTTTGCCCAGGCCATCGCCAGCCGCCTGTAAGCGGCCGGCCGACCTCGGTTGGATCCACATCGGGGCGCCTTCGGGCGCCCCGTTGCGTTGTGGGCCGGCCCGGTAGATCCACGCCGTGCGTGGATGACGGGGCCTTGGTCCGCAGCCACCCATGGGGTGGCTCTACAGGGGAATTGTCTGTGCGTATATTGCACAGATCATGTGCCGCTAGGCGGCTGGTTCGTGCGCCATGTGCTCCGCATCCTGTGCCCACTTCCCAACGCACTGGAGCTCGAACATGAACCTCACCGCCTTCGGCCTGGCCAGCCTGATCGGCATGGCCACCACCGCCCCGGTCGCCGCCGCCGAGCCGGCCCATCCCACCATCCGCCACATGGCTGGCGCGCCGGTCGCGACCTCGCTGGATGCGGCAAAGACCGCCGTGCTGGTCATCGACTTCCAGAATGAGTACTTCGATGCCACGGCCGCACCGGGCTTTGCCGGTGGCCGCATGGTCATTCCCGATGGCGTGGCCGCGCTGCGGCAGGCGAAGCGGGTGGTCGAATTCGCCGATGCTCATGGCATCCGCGTGATCCATGTGCAGCACGTGCTGCCGGCGGGTGCGCCGCTGTTCGCACAGGGCAGCGTCAATGCTGCCTTCCATCGCGACCTGCAGCCGCGCCAGGGCGAGACCGTGGTGCAGAAGGACAATGTCAGCGTGTTCGCCGGCGCGTCCTCCACCGTGCTCGACCCGCTGCTGAAGAACGCCGGCATCGACACCCTGATCGTCACCGGCCTGCAGACCCATGCCTGCGTGGCTGGTGCCGCGCGCGACGCGGCGGCCGCACCCCGTGGTTACCGGGTGATCGTCTCGTCCGATGCCAGCGCCAGCCGTGACCTGGACCTGGCTGGCGGCCGGCGCATCGGCCATCGCACGCTGCATGAAGCCGCTCTGGCCCAGATCGAGGACGCCTTCGGCGATGTCATGACGACTGACGCGATCCTGGCACTGCCGGTGCGCAAGGCCGGCGACGGCGCTTGATAAGCTGGCGGGGCCCGCATGCCGCGGGCTCCGCCACGTGGAGCTGCCCGCCGATGGATCACTTCGCTGCCCTGCGTGCACTGCGCGCCATCGTCGATGCGGGCAGCTTCACCGCGGCAGCCGAGCGCCTCGGTACCACCCACTCGGCGATGTCGCGGCAACTGCGGCAGCTGGAAGAACACCTGCAGGTGCGCCTGCTCGATCGCAACAGCCGCCGGCTGTCGTTGACCGAGGCCGGGCGCGACTACTACCGTGAGGCGGCAACGCTGCTGGACCGCCTGCAGGAAGCCGACGACCGTGCCCGTGCCGGGCAGGCGCAGCCCAGTGGAAGCGTGCGGATCAGCGTGCCGCAGGTGGTGGCCAGCCAGGAGCTGCCGCACTGGCTGCCGTCATTCCTGCAGCGTTACCCCCAGGTCACGCTGGACCTGTCGGCCGATGACCAGCTGGTCGATGTGGTCGGTGGTAGTTTCGACCTGGCCCTGCGCATCGCGGCTTCACTGCCGGACAGCCAGCTGGTCGCGCGCGAGCTGGCCAGCTGCCCGCGCATCCTGGTCGCCGCACCGGCCTACCTGGCACACCACGGACTGCCGCGGCAGGCAGCGGACCTGGCTCATCACACGCTACTGGGTTTCAGTCCCACGCCAGCACTGCCGCCCTGGCAGTTGCAGGGGCCGCGCGGCGCAACCGCGAGCATCGAAGCCGGGCAGCGCCTGCGCGTGGATGCCACGCCCGCACTGTACGCCGCCGCGCTGGCCGGCATGGGCATCAGCCTGTTCACCGCCTTCACCGTGCAGGAGGATCTGCGCGCCGGTCGTTTGATCCGCGTGCTGCCGGCCTGGCATGCGGGCCAGCGACGCTACTTCGCGCTGTACCCGCATGCACGTGCACTGGCGCCCAAGGTGCGTGCGCTGGTCGAGCATCTCGCGGCGCACTACGCTGCACAGGTGAGCGCGGCAGGGTAGTCGCGCGGTTGCAGCCGGGGTGATGATGGAGTCGGTGTATCTGCTGGTCGCGCTTGGCGCGATCGTCGCCGGATTCGTACAGGGCCTGTCCGGTTTCGCCTTCGGGATGGTAGCGATGTCGTTCTGGGCATGGGGGCTGGAGCCGCGACTGGCCGCTGCGCTGTCGGTGTTCGGCGCGCTGGTCGGTCAGCTGGTGGCCGTGTTCACCGTGCGGCGTGGCTTCAACCTGCGCCTGCTGCTGCCGTTCGTGCTGGGCGGCCTGGCGGGCATTCCGCTCGGCGTGATGGTACTGCCACACCTGGACATGGACTGGTTCAAGGCGCTGCTGGGCGGCTTCCTTGCGCTGTGGTGCCCGGTGATGCTGATGGCGCGATCATTGCCGCCGATCCGCGTGGGTGGTCGTATCGGTGACGCGATCGCCGGCATGGCAGGTGGGGTGCTCAGCGGCATCGGCGGTTTCGCCGGACCGGTGCCGACGGTGTGGAGCACGCTGCGTGGCTTCGGCAGGGACGAGCAGCGCGCGGTCATCCAGAACTTCAACCTGGCGATGCTGGCAGTGACCATGGCCACCTATGTCGGCAGCGGCCTGGTGAGCCGGCAGATGCTGCCGTACTTCGCCATCGTGGCGCCGGCGATGCTGGTGCCGACCCTGCTGGGTGCGCGCGTCTACATCGGCATCAGCGAGGCGCGCTTCCGGCAGATCGTACTGAGCCTGTTGACCGCGTCGGGCATCGCATTGCTGGCGTCGTCGATGCCGGCGCTGCTGGCGCGGTCGTAACCGGTTGAACGTCAGGTCGGGCGGAACATGCGGAAGCGCTGTCCGGCACCGATGCGGAAGTAGTCGGCAGGCCCGCCGCCGCGCAGGATCGGGGCCGCCGCAGCGGTGTCGTAGATGCCATCGACCAGCAGCCGTTCATCGATATGCACCGTCACCACTTCGCCCAGCACCAGCCAGCCGTTGGTGTCCTGGCCGGCGGCATCGCGCAGGCGGACGATCTGCGTGCAGCGGCATTCCATGCTTACCGGGCTCTGTGCCACGCGGGGCGGTGTGACCTGCGTTGAGGCCAGTGGCGTCAGGCCGGCAAGGACGAACTCGTCGACATCCGGCGCGACCGCACGGCAGCTTTCGTTCATCGCCTCGGCCAGGTCGAAGGTGGCCAGGTTCCACACGAATTCACCGGTGGCTTCAATGTTGCGCAGCGAGTCTTTGCGGCCCTGGCTGGAGAAGCCGATGATCGGCGGGGTGTAGTTGAAGGCGTTGAAGAAGCTGTAGGGCGCCAGGTTCAACGTGCCCTGTGCGTCGCGGCTGGAAATCCAGCCGATCGGGCGCGGGCCGATGATGGCGTTGAACGGGTCATGCGGCAGACGGTGGCCCTCTGCCGGGCGGTAGCTGTGGAAGGTGTCGGGCATGGGGGCAGGGGACGTGTGGGCTTGCTCGACTCTACAAAAAAGCCGCGACCCTTGCGGATCGCGGCTTGTCTCTCTCGGCGTGGCTGGACTCAGCGCTGCTGGATCTTCGACAGCAGGCGCAGGAACTCCACATACAGCCAGACCAGGGTCACCATCAGGCCGAATGCGCCATACCACTCCATGTACTTCGGCGCGCGCTGGGCCACGCCGGTTTCGATGAAGTCGAAATCCAGCACCAGGTTCAGCGCCGCCACGACCACCACGAACAGGCTGAAGGCGATGCCCAGCCAGCTGGAGTCGTGGATCACCGGCACGTTGATGTTGAAGAAGCCCAGCACGAACGAGGCCAGGTAGAGCAGGGCGATGCCGCCGGTGGCGGCGACCACGCCCAACTTGAAGTTCTCGGTGGCCTTGATCACGCCGCTGCGGTACGCGAACAGCAGCGCAAACAGGGTGCCGAAGGTCAGCAGCACGGCCTGGAACACGATGCCCGGGAACTTGGCGTTGAACAGGGCCGAGATGGCGCCGAGGAACACGCCTTCCACCAGCGCATACATCGGCGCGGTGACCGGCGACCATTCCTTCTTGAAGATGGTGATCAGCGCCAGCACCAGGCCGCCGATGGCGCCGCCCATGGCATACAACCTGGCTCCGGCCATGACCTGGCCGTAGTCGTCGATGGTCTGGTTCCAGGCGAAAGCGGCCGTCAGCACGGTCAACAGCAGCAGGAAACCGGTCTTGTTGACGGTGCCGTTGAGGGTCATTGCCTGGTCGGGGCTGGTCACCACCGAACCGCTGGCGAGGTCGAGGAAGGTCGACTCGGAAAGAGCCGGGTTGCCGCTGCGCATGCGTGTTCTCCGTGCGAATGAGGGTCAGGACGGCCATCCGGCCGATGGGCGTGAGCATAGCCGATGACTGCTTTCGGCGTTGTGGCAGGCCGCGGAACTGCGCGTCCTTCGTTGACAGTTCCCAACGCGCTTGGCGACAATGACCAACTCCCCGGGCCTGACCCGAGGGGATTGCAAGACCGGGGTATAGCGCAGTCTGGTAGCGCGCCTGCTTTGGGAGCAGGATGTCGGGGGTTCGAATCCCTCTACCCCGACCAATCCCACGTCACGTCGGATTGGACACCGTTCCGGTTCGGGCGCCCGTAGCTCAACTGGATAGAGCACCGGCCTTCTAAGCCGGCGGTTACAGGTTCGATTCCTGTCGGGCGCGCCATTGGCGGGACAGCGGGATCGCATCGGCGGATGTGAAGAAGTGCTTGCAAAAGCGTAAAGACTCCACCAGAATATCGGACTCGCTTCGGCGGACCGGAACTTCGGTGACAGTCTCCAGGCAAGGTTTCAAGGTTCCAGTGCTGGCGGTATCGGCGGTGGAGCGAAAGTTTCAGTGGTGGCTGTAGCTCAGTTGGTTAGAGTACCGGATTGTGATTCCGGTGGTCGGGGGTTCGAATCCCCTCAGCCACCCCACTGTTTTCTTACTACCGTCGCTAAGTTACTGAAAAGTAAGCTGGCGACGGTCAGTTTTGGTACTACAATCCCTCGTTGGCAATCAATCCCTGTCTCGGAACGTCACCTGTGGGCGTCACCTGCGGCGCAGCCCGCAATTGCTCCAGCGCAGACTTGCCGATGAGCGCCTGTTCGGCCAGCACCTTCGCGTAGGTCTCCGACGTGGTGCGGATGTCCCGATGCCCCAGCCACTCCTGCACGAGCTTGATGTTGCCGGTCGCCAGCAGCAGCCGGGTGGCGCAGGTGTGCCGCAGCGAGTGGATCACGCACTCCTTCTCCTTGGCGAGATGCGTCCCCTTTCGCGCACGATTCCAGAGCTTGTTGGCGCGGGTCTTGTTGAGCGTGGAGAAGGGGCCGGTCTGCTCCTTGCCTGCCGCCCTGCGCCGCCGCTGGACCACTTCCGAGGCGCGGGAGGTCAACGGGATGGTGCGCTGCCGGCCGCCTTTCAGTTCCCCGTGACGCCAGAAGCGAACGGCGGTCGGCGGGGTTCCCACCAGGTCGCTCCAGCGCAGGTTGAATGCCTGGCTCAGGCGGCAGCCCACGTCGGCCAGGAACACGAACAGGTCGTGGTAGTCCTTACCGTCGCGCGTCCGCGGCCGACCGCCGTACTCGGGGTCGGGCAGGATGTCCCACGCGAGCACGCGGGAGAGGATCAGCTCCTCGTCCTCAATGGTCAGGGTGAACTGGCGCGCGTTGTCGCGCTCGTCGCTCGGCCGGTACTCCGGGATGGCGGCCAGCATGCGCCCGGCCTTCGCCTCGCGGCGCAGGACGGCCATCAGGGCGTGCATCTTGCGGTTGATGGTCGCCGGAGCAGCTCCCTCGGCCTCCATCTTGGTCACCATCGCGTCCACTGCGGCCTGGGTGATGTCGTTGATGGGCGTGTCCTCGCCCAGGAAGCCCTGGACGATCTTGCAGTTGGTGCGGACGGTCTCGATGGACTTGAGCTTGCCCCAAAAGTTGCGGTCGTCCAGGGCGTCATCCATCGCGTCCTTGAGGGTGCGCTGCCGGGCCTTGGCTTTCGCCACGGCCATCTGCGCCGACCGGGACTTGCCCCGGATGAGTTCGCGCAGCACGTCCTCGGAAACGTCGGGGTCGTCGCGCAGGGCGTCGAGGACCGCCTGCTCCTTGCGCTCGGCTGCCACGCGGTCGCGGGTGCCGGTGGACAAGCGCACGCGCCGGTATCCCTCCTGCACGTCGAGCATGTAGTAGCGCTTATCGGGCGCACCCGGCTTGGGCGCGGTCCCTTTGAGGCGAAGGGCCATGTGTATCTCCAAAAATGAAAAGGCCCGCACTAGGCGGGCCTCGGGGCACAACGGGGTGTTGGGGGTTAGGCGGCTGCGACGCGCGCCGTCACCTTGCGGTTGACACGTTCTGCGAGCGAAGCCAGCCAGTGCAGCGCCTTGGTCGTCGGGAAGATCAGGTTGCGCTTGCGGTAGGCGGGATCAGGGCGCTGCTCCAGGAAGTCAGGCCCCGGCTCGCGGTTACGCTTGATAGACGACAGGTCGAGCACATTGCGGCTCACTGCGGAGGGAGAGAGTCCGCCGAGGACGCGCTCAAGGTCCACCTGCTGAATGCCCGGCTCGTCCACAACGGCGAGTAGGGTGAGGATGCGGGTGGCGGTGATGTCCTCGTCGATCTCTTCCCGGAAGGCTGACAGTGCGGTTGTGAGAATGGCCGTCAGTTCTTTCTGCGAGAGATTCATGGTGCGCTCATTTTCCGTAAGGGGATGGTTCCCCCTTGGGAAACCATCAGGGTCTATCTTGGAGCCGCAATGTAAGGATTACAAGGCCCAAGCCAATGTTGATGGCATTCTTGCCAATTTTGTCCATCCAGAAACCACGCTGCCAGGGCGTGGGGGAGGGGTCGATTCCGATCTCATATCCAAAGGCTTTCACGAACAGGTCCAGGTACTTCTGCCCTGCGAAGGGGCCGTCCTGTCCCCTGCTCACGGCGTTGTAATGCGCCGCCACCCCCGGCTGCGCTCCACAAAAAGGTCTTACGTTTCAGTGTTTTAAGAACGGTAGTGCCAGCATCGCCGCCAGGGTCACAATGGCCCCGACCACGGATGCAAAAAACAGTCCTTGCCCTACGCGGACTACCGCGCTGGCTATTGTCCGTCTCACCGTACTCATAGACTGAGAACGCCCCCCTGGTCGTCTGCGGATGCGCAGCCCGACAGCATGACGCTGCCGTCGGGCAGACTACAGGCCACAATGATGGCGCGTCCGTAGGAATCAAGTACCACGGGAGAGATTGATCCCGACTGGTGCAGTGAAGTCATGGCCGCGGGGTCTCCGTTGGGGCCGCGGGTGGGACCGGATACGACACCCGCCAGCCACAGTCCTCGGGGACGACCGAGAACTGGACGCGCTCGTTGAGTAGGCCGAGCATCGCGCGGAGAGCGCCGCGCTTCTCGTTATGGTCGAAATTGATGGTCCGAATCATTCGGGCACCTCGTAGGTCCGTTCATGCAGGACCAAAACCTCCCGCTCGAATACCAAGAACGGGCCGAACTGGTGGACGCGGAGGGCCACGTTGACGATCACCAGGGTCGAGTTTGCGGTGAAATCTGCGTTACGCATATGTAAGTCTCCTGTTATGCAAGTGCTACAAATGGAACAATGAGTGCCAAATATCGAGATTGGCCTTATGATTAGGGCTGAAGGGCGTGATCGCCACTCCCGACCCCAAGGACCATTCGATGATTGACCCCCGCGTAGAAGTCGCCATTACGGCCCTTCACCTAGTCGTATGGGTGTGGACTAGCTCGGTGCCGGCGCATCGCACATACCTGTATTGGCGCAGGGTCTTGCGGAAGCGGCGTTAGCGGCTCCAGAAGTAGAAGCCGCTCACCTCAAACGCGTCACCGTTGAGCCGAATGTCGCGGCCATAGCTCTCGTAGTCGAAGTAGCGGGAGAGGGCGTCGGGCACGTCGTGAAGAAGCCTCGATTCGTCCACATAGTTCTCGGCAAAGTCGGCCCAGCTATCGAACTGGCCCGCGTAGGCTTCGTGGAACTGCTCCACGGTCACATCGTCGAGGCCCTCGTGGTCGCAGAAGGCCGTGTAGGCGGCGCGTTCGGTGTCGTTGTGCAACTCGTCCAGCCGCTCTTGCAATGCGCACAGCTTGTCCAGGTCGGGGTGCTCGCCCCAGGTATCCCCGAACACGTCGTCGTAGTCGTGGACGGCCCACTCCTCGGCGCTGGCGACCTTGCCGCTTCCGCCACACGCCGTGCATTCCGCCCCGCCGAATACTCGGGGGACGTATGTGGTTCCAGTACCGCCGCAATCCGGGCAATCAACGGTCACGTTCGGGTGCGGCGACTCGCGCAGGATGCGGGCAATCTCATCGCGCACGTCGTCGGCGTCGCGTCCCTCCAAGTTGATCCACTCGCCGTGCAGGACGCCAGCGTTATATGAGGCAAGGCAGGCAACGTATATTTGCATGGTGTGCTCCAGAAATGCGAAGGCCCGCACTAGGCGGGCCTCGGGATCAGCGGTGGTTGTCGGTCAGTGCGCCCAATCGGGCTTGACGTTCAGCAGGTAGGCGGCGGCCACTGCGCGGGCGGTGTCTTCGTCGGCCACGTCGGCAATCCACCACCAGCGGTCCTTACCAGCCCAGCGGTAGACGCCCCAAAACTGCGCGGCCATCGGTGCGCAAGGCTCGACGCTTCCATCGAACTCTTGGCGGGGACCGTAGGAGACCGATCGGTCGCCCAGGGTGACCAGCTTGTCACCGGCAGGTACAGCCAGCTCGTTGTCGTTGCTCATTGCGACAGGCCCTTTGCGTGCTCAATGGCGCGATCCAGCGCGCCGGGGATGTTGTGAAAAATGCCGTGGCGTGTCGAGTGCGTGAGGCCGATTTTGTAGACCTCAAAATGGTTCGGCCCCTTGCGCAGCACCCACGCTTTTTCGGTCTCGAACATGATGTCCTCCTCGCGGTAGCTCATGCGAAGCGGCCCATCTCGGCTTGGATCATTTCGCGTGCCTGCCGCTCAGCATCGGCGAGTTCGCAGCGATTCTTGGGGCGTTCGGCAAGCCACGCACCCAACGGTTCCGCGATCTCGTAGCCAAAGACGCCGGGATAGCCGTCAGGGGTGCAAAGCTCCTCGAACAGCTTGTGAAGCATCCGGGCCACATTGGTCAGGAACTCGCCCACTTCGATGGTCACAGGCACGTCAGCCAACTGCCACCCTGCCGCAAGCAACGCAAGGTCGATGGGGTCGAAGTCGGTATCCCTGATTGCCCGGTTGACCACGGTGGCGAACTCCTCGGCTTGCTGCGGCGTCATCGCGGTCGCCGCCAGTTGTTCGTGATAGCGCCCCGGCTGTGCCAGGAACACGTTGCGGGTTCCGTAGGTGCGCAGTTCCATCACAGCACTCCCAGCCCGCGCAGCACCGGCATCACCAGCGCGTTGGTCTCGTCGTTGTCGCTCCAGTCGCTCGCGGCGTCGTTCCCGTTCTCCCAAATCAGGAGCACAAACCCCGCCTTTGTTGCGTCCGGGCGGTAGAACCGCAGGTGATCGTGGTCGGTAGAGGCGAGGGCCTCCAACACTTCTTGCCGGTCGCGGCTGTGCCGCACCGTGGTTTCTTCGCCGTCGTAGACGCCGAGCGAGTAACCAGCGGCGAGGGCGGCATCCACCAGCGCCACGGCTATGCGCTTCGCGCTCTCAGGGGCGTACTTGTCGAGGTTCATGGCTTTCTCCGGGCAACAAAAAAGCCGCCTAGCGGCGGCTAATGGGTTCGGGTTAAGCGCGGAGCGCGTCGCTGCACAGGGCTTCCGGGTATGACGAGTCGCGCATTGGCATGACGATCAAAGACGCGCACCTGATGCTCGGATCGGTGATGCCGCCAATACCGAACATGGCCGCCACGTCGCCGCCAGTCACCGGAATCAGTGAAGTGGCCTTGCCGCCGAATGCCTTGCGAATTACACCGGCCGCCTTCACTACGCCTTCGAGGACGGCAGGCGCGAATCCGGACAGCTTGAGTTCGTTCGGCTTGGACACCGCAGCACGCCAGTCCGGGTAGGTTCCATCAACGGCAGCAAACTCAATGGCCTGGCCTCCGCGCTCCGCCTTGAACCGGCTGGCATCGCCCACGGCGCTGAAATAGACATCGCCCTTCATCTTGGCGACCAGCTCGCACGCATTGCGCGGCACGATGATCTTGCCAATGTCCCACGGCAGGCTGGTACGCACCACAAGCATGCGGTGGCCGTCTGTAGCAACGATGATCGCACCATCGGCGTGCGACTCAATCAGCACGCCATTCAAGTAGAAGCGAACGTCATTCTTGGGTGCCACATGCAGAGCGGCGGCGATCAGGGCGGAAGGAATTTTGTTCATAGCTTTCTCCGGGCAACAAAAAAGCCGCCTTGCGGCGGCTTCGGTGGATTGGGATAGGGCGCTGTTAGAGGAACAGCTTGGTCAGCGTGACGATGCCAGCCACAAAGGCCGTGGCGACCACCAACGGATACCACCGGGTCTCCATCATCAGCTTGTCGCTCTCGCGGTTGATCTTGCGAATCTCAGCGGTGAGCTTGCGCACTTGCAAGTCCTCCAGTGGTCCATTGGTGCTCATGGTAGCTCCAAAAAAGACCCGCCGTCACACGTCGGCGGGGTGTGGAAAACCGGGTTGACGAAAGGGGATCAGATGACAACGGGGGAGGGACAAGGCGCAACTTGGGTGCGGTTCCTGTTCGCCTGGCGCTCCCGCTCGTTGAGTCGGGCGCGGTGCTCGCGGATGCCGCGGCGGATGCAACCGGCCACGTAGTAGTCGCGGGCGGTCATATCAAACGGGATCATCGTCATGGGTTGCTCTCCAGTGAATCGGACCATCAAAACGCCCCATCACAACGGTAGGGACGCTTTGGCGGTCAGACTCATGCTTGTAAGGCATGGAATCTGACCGTCGCCAGCTTCCGGGAGCGCCTCCAGCTCGCCTAGGAATCCCGTACAGATGGCCCCGCTCTTTCTGGCGGTGACCCGGTATCCGTGGCGGCCTTCATCGGCCCTTACACTTCCCGGCGCGGCTAGTGTTCCCAGCTCCCCGCGTTCTGCCGTGGGCGGCGCTCCTGCCTGCCCCTTTCCTACTGTCCCGACCGCACCCTGCGACCGTTGTTCGATGGTGGGCATTATGCCCGTTTGTTCCCGGTTTGTCAATCACTCCCGGTAGTGGGAGGATTGAGCCGGACGTTACCTGCGGTGCGCTCAGGGGCCTTTGGGGCTAGTCCTCAGTGCTGGCGGGATAAGCTCTAGGTGCTGTCGATCCATCGGTCGCACGTCTGTCGCCGCCTTTTCCGCTGCCGCCGTGCTGCTGGCGACGGGTATAGATTAGATCAATCCCCGCATGGCTGTCAATACCCCGATGGCAACGATTTTTGGATGGTCGCAGGGAGCGCCTAGCGCGCGCGTGGGGAGCTTCTATAGGCGGGGCGGTAGGGATGCCCGTGGCGGGCCTTGCGTGGGCCGTGGCGGCGCATTGGCTGGCCGTGGTGGGCGGCAGGTGGGCATAGGCTGGGGCAGGGTGCGCCGAGGTGGTAGGCAGGTGTGCCGAGGTGGTGCCGAGGTGGACGCGTGGCGGTCAGGGCAAAAAGACAGATAGGGACAGACAGAGGCGCGAACATTTGAGCGCGGATGTCCGCAGGTTGCCCAGGTATCGCATGGGATTGCCTAGGCACTGGATACCTAATCTGAATCGCCCAGGGTTCCGTAGACACCTCGCAGCCATAAACTATGGCTTAGGCGGAGGTGGTTATGAGCACGAAGCGGTACACCGATGAGTTCAAGATCGAGGCGGTCCGACAGATCGTTGAGTACGGCCGTCCGGTAGCGGAGGTTGCCGAGCGACTGGGCGTGTCGATCCATAGTCTTTACGGCTGGAAGCGGCAACAAGGCAAAGGCGATGTTGGCCGGCGTGTCGAGCAGGACCAGAACGCGGAAGTGCGCCGCCTCAAGGCTGAGCTACGCAGGGTCACTGAAGAGCGAGACATCCTAAAAAAAGCCGCCGCGTACTTTGCAAAGGGGTAAGAGCAAAGTACGCCTTCATGAAGCAACACGCAGATGAGTTCGGCCTCGCGGCGATGTGTCGGATGCTTGGCGTCCATCGCAGTGGCTACTACGCCTGGCTAAAAGAGCCGGCAAGCGCTCGCGACAAGGACGATCAGCGGTTGCTCGGCCTAATCGGGTTCTACCCCGAAATCACGGACGGTTGTAAAAGGGCTGAGAACTTCTGGTCTTGCCTGGCGACCCTTCGTCGCATCCTCGGGTTGTGGAACCGCTCGATGTATTCGAACACATCCGCCCTCGCGGCATCGAGCGTTGGGTAGGTCATGCGGTAGACCCGCTCGCGCTTGAGCAGGCCGAAGAAGCCTTCGCACGCGGCGTTGTCACCGCAGTGGCCCACCGCGCTCATCGAGCACACCAAGCCGTTGGCCGCCAGGTAACGCTGGTAGTCGCCGCTTCGGAACTGGCTGCCACGGTCGGAGTGCAGGATCAGTGGATGGCTGCCTTGGCGCTGCCAGACCGCCATCTGCACGGCCCTGATCACCATCTGACGATCCTGACGATGATGCATTGACCACCCCACCACCCGCTGGTCAAACAGGTCCAGCACGATGCACAGATACAGCTTGCCTTGCCGGGTCTTGAGCTCGGTGATGTCGGTGACCCACCTGGTCTCCGGCTCCAACGCGGTGAAGTCCCGCTCCAGCAGGTTGCGCACACCCGGCGGCGTCAGCGCCGGCTTGCCGCGCTGGCCTCGCCGCTTCGGTCGCGGCCAACCCTGCAGGCCATCGGTCGCCATCAGACGCGCCACCCGGTTCAGGCTCGCCGTCTCGCCTTCCTCGGCAAGGTCTTCATGCATCCGGCCGGCGCCCAATGTGCCCCGGCTGTCCTCATGCAACTCACGGATCCGGCCGAGCAAGCGCTGGTTGTCGCGCTCCCGGGCACTGGGCAAGCGCTTACTCCAGTCGTAGTAACCGCTGGCCGAGACCCGCAGGCAACGACACATCAGTCGCACTGGAAACTCATCGCGGCAACGTTCGATCACCTGATACCTCAGGATGATCCCTTGGCAAAGAACGTCGCCGCTTCTCGCAAAAAATCCCGCTCCTTCTTCACCCGGGCCAGCTCGCGCTTGAGCCGCGCCAGTTCCTCGTCCCGGGGCGTCCCGGTGCCACCGAAGGCCACCTGGCCCCGGCTCTGGGCCTCCCGCTTCCAGCGGGTCAGCAATGCATCCCGGATCCCCAGCTCCCGGGCCACCTGGGCACAGCTGACGCCCGGCTGGCTGGCCTGCTCAACCGCACCGCGCTTGAACTCGGTGCTGAACTTCCTTCGCTTCGACATGAACACTCCTCATGGCCTTGATCGGCCTTCTCGTAAGTGTCCGTGAAAACGGGGGTGAACCCATCAAGCACAGCTGGCTGGAAAGCGGCTCTGTGTATGGCCACCGCAAAGTGACCACAGATCTGCGCGAGCTTGGCGAGACGTGTAGTCGTCATCGCGTGGCACGCTTGATGAAGAGCGAGGGGCTGCGGGCAATGGTCGGCTACGGTCGGCGACCACGCCCATTGAGCGGCCCTGTTGGATCAGTCGCCAAGAACGTTCTGGCTCGCGGCTTCAAAGTCAGTGAGCCAAATCGCGCGTGGGTCACGGACATCACCTACATCCGCACGTACGACGGCTTCCTGTACTTGGCGGTAGTGCTTGATCTGTTTTCGCGTCAGGTCGTTGGATGGGCAACCCGACCAACTCAACATACGGACCTGGTTTTGCAGGCGCTATTGGCTGCAGTGTGGCGGCGCAAGCCAAGCCCCGGGCTTCTGCTTCACTCCGACCAGGGAACCCAGTTCACCAGCGAAGACTGGCAGAGCTTCCTGCGCGAGCACGACATCGTGTGCAGCATGAGTCGACGAGGAAACTGCCATGACAACGCAGCGATGGAGAGCTTCTTCCAGCTACTGAAGCGGGAGCGTATTAAGCGGAGGATCTACAGCAATCACGACGAGGCACGGGCCGACGTCTTCCAGTACATCGAGATGTTCTACAACCCAAAACGGCGGCACAGTTCCAACGACGGGCTGTCCCCGGTAGAGTTCGAGAAGCAGTACGCACTAAACGGCTGACGACTGTCTAGAAAACCCTGGGCGATTCACTTGGAGTTCCAGAGTTTGACTTCCGCCTCGCGGCGGTCGATGAGGCCGGGCAGGTCCGTCAGCACGCCCTTGACGCGACCCTTGGTCCATCGGCGGAGCTGTGCGGGCACCGCCGCGTAGTCGCCCGCGTTGAGCACGCGGAGCAGGGTGGAGCTGGCGAAGTTGCCCTCGCCGAGGTTGAACACGAAGTCGATCAGAGCGGCTTCCTGCGGCGCGCTGAGGGGCACGCGCACGTATCGACGGACGACCGTAGCGGCCTTGGAGAGGTCAGCCTCCAGCAGCTCCACAGCGCGTTCCTCGGTGATGCGGAGGCCGGGCTTCACGTCACTGCCGGTGTGGCCGTAGCCGATGGTCCACTTGTCTGCGGGGCACAGGTAGGCCACCAGGCGCAGACCCTCCGACTTCATCGTCAGAGGGCGCGCGAGCTGGACAGCCTGGCTCACACCGGGGCGTAAGGGTTCGACTGGCCGCCCTGGGTGTGGCAGCAGGGAGCGTGGTTGCAGTCGCACGGCGTTACCGGCGCGGGTGCGCTCGGGCCGTCGTTGTCGTCGTCGTTCTTGCGGCGCAGGAACAGGTACAGCAGGGCAGCGGCGGCGAGCGCCATCAGCCACGCAGCGAGCGTGTTGGACATTGGGTCTCCTACAGGATGTCGAGGTAGTTGTCGGGTGACGGCACGCGGCCGGTCACGGACTGGATGAAGGAGGCGTACTCGCGGTCGAGCAGCTCCTCCAGGTAGCGCTGCTCCTCCTTGGACACGTCTCGGGAGAGCTGGTCGGCCCAATACTTCACGGCCATCGCCAGCGCTTCGAGGCGGTCGTCGTGGCGCAGTGCGCCGCGGTCGCGCGTGATGCGCGTCAGCTGGTAGAACAGCTGGTACTTCTGCTCGGACTTCTGATCGGCGCGGATGATCGAGGCATCGACCACCAGGCGATGCTGGTTCAGTACCGGCTCCAGCACGTCGATGATTCGGTTCTCCTTCGAGGTGCCATAGTGCTTCACCTCCTCGATGGAGCACGGGTACACGCGCGCCAGGACGCCGGAGAGCATCTTGGCGAACATGCCGTCGCCGAAGTTGGCCTCAATGAGGACTGCGGAGACCTTCTCGGCGCGCGCGATGTGCGCCAGGGTCTCCAGCGTGTCGTCGTCGTAGCCGCCCTTGGTCGCACCAGCACGGCGCGCGTAGAGCATGCCGCGAAGCATGCCGACGACCGCGTAGCCGGTTTCGTCGCCGCCTCGGCCCGAGGGGTCGATGGCGAGCACCTTGCCGGTGAACTCCTCCATTTCCGAGGCGAGGTACATGGGCCGGTACAGGCGGTCGCCGGTGAAGCCCACGGACGGGATGTCGCTGACGATGTACTCCGGGCCGCTGCTGTAGACCACGCGGATCGGAGCGACCTCGCGGTCCACGTCCATCACGATCAGGTCGGACAGCTTGAGCGGGTACTTCTCGGCGTCGGACAGCGACGCATCGAGCATGAACTGGAGCATGAAGCCGGAGCGTCCGTAGGACGCCTCGCGCTCCATCAAGTCCTCATCGGAGAAGCGGACGCTCTCGCAGTTCTTCCAGGCGAGCTTGGGGTTCGCGTCGAACGCATCGGCGATCATCGGCGCGAGGCGGTCGCCGTACACCTGGCGGTGCTTGGTGTCCTTCGGGTAGCGCGCAGGCCAGATGCGGATGACGTAGCCGCGCTCGGGCAGCTTGTTGTAGAGCGACTCCTCGGTCTGCGGAGTGCCGAGGTAGATGATCTCGCCGCCCGGCTTGAGCACCGCATCGAACTCCTTGACCAGCTCGGCGAGCTTCTCGCGCTGCACGACGGTCATGGAGTTCTTCGGGACTTCGATGTCGTCCGCGATGATGGTGTCGGCGCGGGAGCCGGTGAGCTGGCCGTTGATACCGACCGACTTCACCGAGGGCGACTGATCGGGCTGCGCGGGGCCGACATCGAACGCCAGGTTCGAGTTGCGCTGGTCGGGACGCGGGCGCAGGTGTTGCAGCTCAGGCAGGGTTTCGATCAGGCGCTTGACGAACACCGAGAACGCATCGGCGCGTTCCTTCGATGCCGATACCACCATGATCTTGTGCTGGGGGTCTTTCCAGAGGAGCCAGCAGACGTAGGCGGCCGTCACCCAGGACTTGCCGACGCCGCGGTACGCCATGATGACGCGACGGCGCGGGCCGGTTTTCAGGAACTCGCAGATGTCGTACTGGATCGGAGTGGGGCTTGGTAGCCCCAGCTCCTTCCAGACGTACCAGGCGAAGTTGCGGAAGTCCTCGAAAGGGTGACGAACGTGGAGGCTCGTCATGCCCTCCATCAGTTCAGCCGCCCATCCTCAGCGGGATCGAACGGGAACTCGGACACCTTGTCGGCCAGCTTGCCCAGCGGTGAGCCGGGCGGCGTGGCCGCAACGTCGATGCCGTTGTCCTTGAGAAACTGCCGGGCCACGTTGAGGATCGAGGCCAGGCCCTTCGCGTCCGACTCCATCGAGTCGATGGTGTCGGCGAGCTTGTCCGCGACTGCGGCGTGCAGTCGCTCCAAGGCATCCTTGGGGCGGTCACTTGTTGACGACGCGGTTCAGTACGGTCTCCAGCGCGGACGTGCCGAGCGACGCCAGGATGCACGCGAGCGCGACCTGGGCGACGAAGGAGACGCCGGGGATGAAAATGACGATGGCACCAGCGGCAAGGCCGGTAGCGCCAGAGAGGATTGCGCGGCCGAGCGCCTGCTTCCAGGTGATCGGATCGTTCGACGTGAGCATCTTTGCGATGCCCACGATGAGGCCGACGCCCGCGAGAGCGCCGACCAGCTTCACTTCATCGTGCATTAGGTCTCTTGTAGGTGGTGGATGCGTTAGAGCGGACGACCGAAGCTGTACTCGTAGTTGCCGGTCAGGGTGATCTGCGTGACGCCATCGGTGACGACGACAGTGAACTGCCCCATGCGGGAGGTGTTCCGCCCCGAGGCGGTCACAGTGCCGCCGAGGCCGCTGCCGGAGATCGACGCGCCGCCTGTGACGGAGCGGGAGACCACGGAGTAGTTGCCGGTGCCGCCCGAGCAATAAACGCTGAACGACTCGCTGACCGTGCCGTTGGTGGACTGAGGCCAGTTACCCATCAGGTAGCTCGGCGACAGCGATGCTTGGAACGGCGTCGCCTTGACCGCGTTGTAGAACTGCGAGGCGTAGATCGGGCCGCTCGTGGGGACGCCGTAGTTGGCCGGAACGTCGGGCACCAATCCACGTCCTCGGTAATACTGGTCCGCGTAGATCGGGTAGCCGCCGCCAAACTCGGCGCGGATCATTTCCCAGGAGATAGGGCCGGAGCCGGGGAGGGCCATCAGGCACCTCCCCCAAGGTCCGCGACGCGCTTACGCAGCGCCTGCACCTCAGCGATCAGGAAGGGAACAGCCTTCTCCCACTGGATCGTCTTGATGCCGTTTGCGTGCGTGGCGACCATCAACGAGTAGACCTCCTCGGCCTCCTGCGCGATGCCGCCGACCTCATGCTCCGCACTCGGGTGGAACGTGGGATTCAACTCGGCGATAGCTTCGGCGTCCCAATCGAACTCGCGCACACGGAATCGGTCGAAGAAGTCGCCCACCTTGGAGGCCGAGGCGTCCACGATGTTCTTCTTGAGACGCGCATCGGACGCATAGGCGACGATGTTGCCCGTGGCGATCCAATTGTTGCTTGCGTCGCGGTAGGCGCACCACGCGAAGGCATTGTTGGCGAGGAAGCCGTGCTGGTTGTCGTTACAGTGTATCCAGTGCGTCGTGCCGGCGTCCGTGTCGTAGCAGGCGATGGTCGGCGAGTAGCTCTCCAGTCGGAGATCGCCGCCGCTTCCGCCCGGCCCCGAAAGGCACAGACCCTTGCCGTTGTAGTTGCGAATCCAGGTGTTATCGGCCATGTACCAGCCGCCACCGTGGACCTGGTGATACCAGCCCGTACCGGACGTGTTCGAGCGCATCCAGTTGTTGCAGTAGACCTCACCGACAGCGGTGATGTTCTGTGCGCTCACATGACTGGCGAAGTTCGCACTGTTATCCCCGTTGATACGGAACAGCCACACGTTGTTCGTCGCGTCCCAAATGCCGGTGTTCGGCGTAGCCGTCGCAGCGAAGCGGATGGACCGCCCGCCAGTCGGGTTGAGCTGCACCGACAGGTCACTCGCCCCGCCAATGTTGATGAGGTTGGTGAACTGAGCGCTCGTCGAGTTCGCCTTGGCGTCCAGTGCGCCTTGGAGGCCGCTGACGTTGGCGATGGTGTGCGTGTGGCCCGCGTCGGCCTTCCCTGCCGGGTTGAAGTTCGCCGAGGTCCAGACGGTGCCGCCAGCGTTGAGGGACGCGACGCCACCCGTACCGTCCGCAAACCGGAACTCAATCGAGTTGGCTGTCGGGGGGACGTAGACGTAGCGATCCAGCGAGCCGAGATAGACCACACCAGCCGCCGCATTGCCGCCGAAGCCCTGCGCACGAATCTGACCGGCCGCGAACGTCTTGATGCCGCCGATGCTCTGATCGTCGGTGACGTTGACGACGTTGGCGATGTCGGTGGAGTTGTGCGTGTGGCCGACAGCGGACTTGCCATCCAGGGCCGATTGTAGCCCCGTGACGTTGGCGATGGTGTGCGTGTGCGAGGACGCTGCCTTGCCGTCGAGCGCGGTCTGGAGACCGGTCACGTTGGCGATGGTGTGCGTATGCGACGCCGCAGCCTTGCCGTCGAGCGCAGCCTGCACCGCAGTGCTTACCGGCTTGTCCAGATCGGCGGTGTTGTCCACCTTGTCCAGACCCACCTGAGCCTTCGTGTGCGAGTGCGTGCTGGGCGGATAGGTCGTCGGCTTGCCGGTGACTTGGGTGTTGAAGTCCACGTCGCTGCGGGTTGCCAGCGCGCCCAGGCCGCCGATGTCACCAGCAACGAGCGACACGTCGCCCTGCTTTCCGGCGACGCTGGTTACCTGATCGGTGTTGTCGATCTTCTCCCAGGTAGCGCCGTAGAGCGCCTGGTCGCCGACTCGCCAGTGGATGTCACCGACAGTGCCTTCGCCGATCACCTTGTAGAAATGCCCCTTCACCGGGTTGGTCGGGAACGCACCCGTGCTGGCATCCCACGATCCCATGTAGACCAGCGAGCCGGTGACGGCAGCCTGCGCCTGGGCGGCCCAATGCTTCGCCGAGAACTCGCCCGGCGACACCTCGGTGCCCTGCGGGGCGTTCGCGTACAGGTTCGCCTTGTCGCGGGCAGCCTCGGCAGCGGTCTTGGCCGACGATGCGGTCTGCGCCGAGGTCGAGGCAGCCGACGCCGAGCCGGACGCAGCGGAGGCATGACCGGCCGCGGTGGTCGCCAAGCCAGCAGCCTCGCCAGCCTTGGTCGACGCAGCGGACGCCTGGGCTTCCGCCCGGTTGGCCTGGGTGGTTGCCTGGGTGACCGAGGTCGCTGCGGCGGTCGCGCTGTCGGCGGCTGCGGCAGCCGATGCGGCGGCAGCGGTGGCGTCAGCTTCCGCGCGGTCGGCCGCGTCGGTCGCATAGCCCAGGATAGTCTGCGCCTGATCCCGTGACGTGGCGGCAGCAGTCGCCGCTGCCTGCGCGTCCGAACGCGCCTGACCCGCTGCGGTGGCCGACGTGCCCGCCTGGCTTGCAGAGCCAGCCGAAGCCAGCGCCGAGGTGGCCGAGGCCGTCGCCGAAGCGGCGGCGTCCACTGCGGAGCTTGCCGCCTCGGTGGCGCTGTCGGCAGCCTCGGCCGCCTTGGCAGCAGCGAAGGTCGCCGCGTCGGCGGTGGCCTGCACGTCGTCGTCGATGCTCGCAGCGGATTCCGCAGCGCGCACGGCGGATGCTTCGGCAGCGTCGGCGAAGCCGGAGGCGTCATCTGCGGACGCCTGTGCGGCGTTCGCCATGCCGGTTGCCACGGACACCAGGTCGCGCACCTGCACGACCGAGCCGGTCAGCTCGTCGGTCAGCCCGGCCACGTCCTTCTGGAGCTGCGGGAACGAGGGGAGGGTGTGGTTGTTGCCCAGGCCGTCCGTCACGACGACGGTGCCTTCCTCCTGAGTCAGCAGCGCGATCATCTGATTCTCGCGCCGGTTCCAGCGGTCTACCAGCGTCGAGAGGCGCGAGGCCAGCTCGGCGTTGGAGACGTAGCCGGGGGTAGTGCTCATGCGGTGCTTGGATTCTCTCTGAGGGTTATCGGATGCCGAAGGCGAAGCCGCCAATCGACGTGATGAGGTAGTTCGGGTAGGCCGGGGCGTCGTAGCCGTGGACCTGCGGAGGCGGACTGGATGCGCGGCAACGCACGCGGAACGCGCGGGCACCGCCTGTCCATGCCCCGGACGCCGAGAGCGTCACCGACTGCTCGTAGGTGTAGAAATTGGACGCGGTGAAGGTGTTGCCGTCGCCGCCCATCTGCTGAATCAACGCGCGGTACATCGGCGGTTCGTGTGAGGCGATGACGACCCATACGGAGTCGCGCAGCTCCTCCAAGATGACGTGCAGCCCGTAGACGCGCGTGTTCGCGGTCACGGTCACCGACACGGAAGGCGTATGACCCTCGCCAGCCAGCACCGGAGCGCCGAGCCAGAACTCGTGGATCGCCACCCAATCGCCGAGCGGGATGAAGTTGTTGCCCGCCTGGTAGCAGAGGCTCGTTGCCCCGGTCCACCACACGCCGGTCGCCGACTGGAACTGCCCCACGATGTTGGGGGCATTGACGCGGCCTCGGAAGAACGCGCCGCCGTTGCGGTCCACGTAGAACACCGCGTTGTTGGCGTTCTTCGCGCCGGAGCCGACCCACAGGGGCCAGTCGCCGAGGTTGGAGATTTCCACGCGGAACTCGGCAGCGTTGACGATGTTGCCGTTGCCGTCGAGAGTGTGGGTCTTGAACGTGCCGCCGTTGATCGTGCCCGCGTTCGCCGTGAGTGCGGCTAGGGAGTTCACCCTGATCTTGTCCGCAGTGATCGTCCCGTCCACCACCAGCGCACCTTGGATACCCACGGTGGACTGGCCGCCGACTGTACCGATCACGAACGGATACTTGATGCTCGCCAGGGTGCCGCCCGAGGTGTACTGCGGGTGGACGAAGGCGAAGCGATCCGCGGTGACGATGAAGTCGCTGCCGGTCTGCGGGTTGGCGGAGAGGGCGATACCGGCGACCACGGGGACGCCGTTGATGGTGCCCGCGTTGATCTTGACCGAGTAGTTGGCCTGCCACTGACCGTACATGCCGGAGTGCTGCCCGGCGACCACATTGAACTCCTGCCGGATGGTGGCGAAGTCGCCGTCCTTGAACGCCTGGACCTGCGTGGCCGCGATGGCCTGTGCCTGCTCGGCGGTGATCTTGGTGGTGTTGAGCTGCTGCACCAGCGCGCCGGTCGGAGAGGTGACATCCAGGTCGGCCTTGCGCCAGCCGGTGCCATCCCAAATCTGCGTCAGGTACGCGCCCGTCTGCCCGGTCTTGACCCAAAAGGTCGGAACCTTGAAGCCGCCAGCGGGCGGGGAGGGCTGTGCGTCCGAGAAGATCGTCGGCGCGGTGCTGGTCTCAAGCGTGGACACCTGGGACGCCAGGGCTTCGCGTGCGGACGCTTCGGTGTCGATGCGCTGCTCGAAGGCAGCCGAAACAGCCGACACCTGGCCGTCGATCTCGTTGGCGATCCCCTGCGGCACGTTCGCGCCGTAGCTCGCCGCCATCTGCTGCCGGAATGCCGTGTTGGCACCCTCGGCATCCGTCAGGGCTTCCGTGGTCTCGGCCAGGCCAGCGATGTTCTCGCCGTGGCGAACCACTGCCGTCTCAACGTCGGACACGCGGGCCTTGGTCGCGTCAACCTCGGCCATGACTGCGGTGCGGACCTGCGCCGCGCTGTCCTCGATCTCTGCGCCGAGGCGTTGCTCGGTGGCCGCGCGCGCCGCTTCGGTGGTGCTCTCCACCTCGTCGATGCGCTGGTTGAGCGCTGCGGAGATTGTCTTGCCGTTCTCGACCACCTGGCCTTGCAGCTCGGTGATCGCCTCGACGCGCGCAGAGTGCTCGTCGGCGATGGCGCGATTGACCTCCAGGAACCGTGCTTGGTTACTCTGCTCGCCGTAGTCCACCCGCGCGAACAGGTCGATGATCTGCTGCGCGATGACCTTGTTGCCTTCGGTCAGCAGCCCGATCTCATGGGTGGCCGTGCTGATCTTGTCGCCGTAGTCGCGCTGCACGTCGAAGAACTCGTGCGAGCGCATGATCTCCTCCAGGATCGCCTCGGCGTTCACGTCGATGAGGTCGATGCGGGTCAGCAGGTCTTGCAGTGCTGGCGAGCGGAGGAGCTGCTCGATGATTGCATTGAGGTCCGGGTTGCCACCGGGGTTACCGGGGCCGCCACCGGGGAGGCCGCTGCCGCTACCGAACTCGGCGAGTTCCTGGTGTGCGTACAGTAGTTGGCGGAACGACTTGGACAAGTCGCGCGCCGGGAGGTTTGCGCCTTCCTTGTAGTTGACCAGGAGGGCGTCAATCGGCGTGAATCGCCGGATGGTCACAGTGTAGGGTGCGTCGAGCACGCCATCCTGCGACGGAATCTCGATGGTGCTGGCGTCCACCCACGACACGGAGACAGCGCGGGCCGCGTCCGGTTCACCGACGAACGCCCGGATGTGTTCGCGGGCGATGTACAGGAACGGCACGGTGAACCGCGTAGGGCCTCCCTCGTAGGTGTAGAGCACGAAGGAAAGGCCGCGCGATAGTTCGATCATGCGTCCTCAAAAAGGTGGAGGCCCCGAAGGGCCTCCTGGTTACGGTCGATCAGTCCCGTCCTTGCGGTCGGGGAACTGCTGTAGGGCTTGATCCGCGATGTTGCGGACGCCCGTCATGTTGTTGAACCACCAAATCTTCCAGAAGTCGCGCATCTGCTTCTCGGTGATCTCCTCGTCGTCGCGGATGGCCGAGCCGATCATCCGCGTGCTGCCGTAGACCTTGTTGAACAGGTCGATGGACGGGATGCCCATCACGCCGTTCTCCAGGCCGGTCGAGCGGTTGTTGGCGAATACCGGGTCGTTGCCCAAGGCGTCAGCCCACACTGCGTCGGTGACTGCGGGGATGACGTTCGACCAGCTCGATTGCGCGACAGCGTTCTTGTAGAAGTTAGCCTGCGTGAGCTGCTTCTTCCGCTGCTCGGGGTTGCCAGCGGTGTTGATGTACGTGCGAGCCGCCCAGCCCATCCCTGCTGCCGAGGTGGACAGCACGACCATCGCGTAGGTGCGCCAGTCGTCGTAGTGGTGGACCGAGTTCAGGAAGTGGCGGGTGAAGCTGTTGATCATGAAGCTGCGGAACTGCGTGACGATGCGGCCGGTGGTGGAGTGCATCAGCTCGATGCTGTCCGAGGCATCACCTTCGAGAACCTGGTGTCGCGTCACGCGGAACAGGAATGCCGCCATGCGCTCGCGCGTCTGGAACGGCAGCTTGTCCGGGTCGATCTGCTCGATCTGTCGCTTGCCTTTCAGGTAGCCGAACACGTCGGCCTGGGCCTTCTCGTCGAGGCCCCAGGTGCGCAGGCGGGCCACTTCGGCGTCCGACAGCTTCTTGGCGTTCGCCATGTCCAGCAGCCGCAGCAGCGTGGCGCGACCGGCGATGCGTTGGAGCATCGTGTTGATCGGGGCCATGCCGGATGCGACCGAGGTGACGTGCGTCGCCATGTTCATCGCGTTGTCGATCTTCTCGCCGTGCTTGACATTGAACGTCTGCGGCACGAGCGCGTCCTCGTCCAGGCGCAGGAACGGCGGGTTGCGCAGCCAGTCGGTGCCGGGTGCGAACAGTCGCTCCATCACGCGCGCCTCCTGCGAGGACAGCTTGCCGTCAGCACCGCGCACCAGGAAGTCGCGGGCGGCACCCACGGAGTTCCAGAAGTTGCGGAGACCAGCATGCGCGATGGTCGGGCCAAGCTCGGCGAACAGCGAGAAGCCTACCTGGTTCATCACGCGGGCGAAGTTCCAGTTGCGCAGGAACCGCGCGTAGCGTGCGCCACGGCTGGCGGGATCGAGTTCGGTGCTGCGACCGAAGGTGGACTTGAGGCCGATGTCGATCAGGCGCTCGATGTCCTTCACGTCGTCGCCGGACTTGCGGGCGTCGCTCTTGAGCTTCGACACGAAGCGGTCGAGCTGTGCGCGGTTCTTGATGCCAGCCTTCGACGATAGCGCCGACCAGCCGGTGATCTCGCGCATGTAGCGGGTCATCACCGAGTCCACGTCGTTGTCGAACAGGTCGGCCATCGAGACCTGCACGTCCTCGCCAGCCTCGTTGCGGATGGTGGTGGAGTAGGTCTCGTCGAGGTCGATGCGCTTCTTCGCGCGGTCGAGCTTGCCCGACTCGTAGGTCTTGCGCTCCAGCTTGGACAGCAGCTCTTGCGACCGCACGGGCGAGACGCCCGCCTCGGTCAGCATGTTGCCGATCTCCTCGACCGAATCGTTGTCCAGCGGGCGGACCAGCAGGTCCATCCCGTCGCCCTCGAAGTTCGCCTGAGCGCGCTTGAGGTAGGAGCGTGCAACCGCCCCGAGCAGCTCGTCGTCGATCTCGTCGCCTTCGTCGGCGGCGGCCTCCCATGCGCGACGCATGGCGGGCTTGATGAGCTGGTCGATCACGTCGTCCTGGTGGAGCTGCATTTCGCCGAACAGGCGCTTGAAGCCCTTGCCGCTCCAATAGCGCGGCAGGTAGTTGCCGTTCTGCGCCACGTTGGCGAAGCCGTCGAGGTTGCTGTCCTGCGCCAGCTTGAGCGCATCCCGCATCGCCTTGGCGACGCTTCCGGCAGCCTTGGCGGCTTCCGGTGACACGTCCGGCGCACCGCGCACGGCACGGCCGACCTCCTCGTTGAACTTGGCGCGCTCGGAGAAGTTCCACCAATGCGTGCCCGTCCGTTGCTTGTAGGCGTCCCACGCGGCGTTCACTCCGCTCCGCCATTCCGTCTCCATGACGGCCAGGTGGCGCTTGGCGAACTCGCTGGTGGACTCCTGGACCGCGACGGAGCGATCGGTGTAGCCGACGCCATCGCGGAACAGCAGGCGGCCCGCCTCGCGCACCAGCGGCGACTTGGCGCTACCCATGCGGGCAGCAAGATCGCGGCGGACGGTGGCGAAGTGGGGCGTGATGTGCGCGTTGACCAGCGCCTTGTCGGTGAACTCCTGCTCGAATGCGGTCTCATTGCGCAGCGGGAGGACGCCGGGCGTCGGGTCGGTGGTGGCGGTGCCAGCAACGCGGGCGGCCGACAGCGAGTCGTCACCAGCCAGCCGCTTCACCACGTCAGGCTTGACCTCGCCATCGAACAGGGCACCCCGGCGAGCGCCGAGGGCACCACCGAACGCGAACGACAGGGCGGCGCTCTGCACGCCATCCGCGAGCGTCTGCTCGGGGTCGTAGGTGGAGGTTGCGGCCGACATCAGCGCGGAGGTGCCCGCAGCCTGTAGACCGGAACGCACCGCGTTGGCGAGGCGTCCGGCCTTGGCTGCGTACCCCAGGCCGCCCGTGGCGAGATCGAGGCCGGTTGCCACCGGGTCGGTGAAGCCGAGGGCGATCTGTCCGCCCAGGCCAAACTGCGCCAGGTCGTCGTCCGCCATCTGATTCATGAAGGCCACGGATTCCAGATAGGAGAGGTGCTCGTCGGACGTGGCCCGGCCGAACAGCTCCCACTGCTCCGGGCGCAGGCCCATCGACTCCCAACGCTTGCGCGCGTCTGCGGGAATGCGATAGCCCTGCTGCGGCTCGTAGCCCAGCTCGGTGATGAAGCGGTCGATGAAGCCGATGCCGCCCTTTGCCTGGGCAGCGCCCCATCCGTCCCATACGGTCGTCTGATCCTTCCGGCGCTGCGCGGCCTCTCGCTGCTCCTTGCGCTCGCGCACGGCTTGCACGATGGGCTGCTGGGTTGCCGGCTTGACGATGTTCTCGTCTGCGCCGGGTAGGGATTCAAACATGCGGTCTTACTTCCTCGTCAGGTACTCCAGGAAGTCCTCGGGGACTGCCGGGGTGGTGGTGGTTTGCTTGGTGCCCGCGTTGGGGACCAGCGGCTTGGTGAGGTCGAACTTGGGCAGCTCGAAAGCGGCGGCCTCGGCGGCGCTGGCGTCGCGCTTGGCGATGGTCGCGGGGACTTCCGTTGTCGCCGACTGCGAGCGCAGGTCGCGGATGTTCCGGGACTGATCCGCCCAGGTGGTGCGCTGCTCGACCCGACGACGCGCCTGGGATTCCGCAAGGTCTCCCTTCCAGCGCTGGTGCTGTGCCGCGATGGCACGCGGGTCGAAACCGATGGCGCGGCCGGTGTCAGGGTCAGGGATCAGCCAGTTGTCGGGGCCGACGATCTGCCACTGCCCAGGATTGCGGGGATTGGGCAGGGCCGACAGCTCATCCGGGTCGCGGCCGAGCTTGCGCGCGACCGTCTGGATCAGCTCGTCTACCGCTGGCTCGGCACCCTGCGGCATGCCGATGTTCGGCACGCGGCGGCCGTTGACGGTCGTGCGCTGGGCGTCGATCTGACCGACCGCTGCACGGATGGCGGCTTCGCCGGACACGCCGCCACGAGAGGCGATGCGCTCGGCTTCCTGGCGGATGCGGTGCAGCTCACGCGGGTCGCGCGGCTTGCCGTCGATCTCCAGGTAGTCCTTGATGCCGGACTTCCAGGTGTCGTTGATGACCGAGCGGGCCTCCTCGACTTCGCGCTTCGGTTGCGTCAGGACGCGAGCGGCCTCCTGGTGCGACTGACCGCTGCGCCGGGTGTCGTAGAGGTACTGGTCCAGCATCGCGGCAGCCTCGCCGCCAGCGACCGTATCGGCGTACTTGGGCGAGACCTTGCGGAGCTGTTCGTACAGCGTCGCGGCGTTCTGGAAGTTCTCCTGGAACGCCGGGTCGGCGCGCTTGAGGATGCGTTCGAGCTGAGGGATGACGATGCCCTGCCGTGCCCACTTCTGGAGCACCTGGCCGCGTGTGGCCTGCGGGGTTTCCTCCCACTCCTTACCGGCCTGCTTCTTGAGGTCGGCGTCGCTGATCTCGTAGGGGTTGCCCCCGGCGACCAGCTTGCGGATGCGCTCCTCTCGGGCGCGCTCCTTCGCTTCCTGCTCCCAGCGGCGGAGAGTCTGCTCCTGCTGGTTGTTCCAGTAGCGCTTGAAGGACTGGAGGTCGCCGCCGCTCAGGCCGAACTTGCTGGCCCAGGTGTCGATGGTCTTGTGGGTGAGCTGGCCGCGATCCGCGAGGCCCTGGAGCGTCCACTCCGCCTCGGCCATCGCCTGCTTGCGTGCCTCGTCCTCGCGGTGTGCGATTACGCGGGCACCAGCGGCAGCCGCCGCGCGCAGCTCGTCGCCGTGCTCGGTGTTCATCAAGCCTGGCTGGCCGTCGCCGCGGTCCTTCTCCAGGAACGCCAGGATCGACTGAGGATCGCGGTTGCCCGCAGCCAGCTCCTCCTTGGCGGCCTCGACGTAGAGTTCGTCCACGTCGCGCTTGTTGAGGTAGGCGTACTCCTCCTGATCCAGCATCGCGTACAGGCCGTTCATGCCCTCGGAGGTGAGGAACGTGCCGCCCTTGATGCCGTCGCGGATGATCGCGGTCAGCGACTCCTTCTGCCGCACCAGCATTTCCCGCATCGAGTCGGCCTGCCACTGCTGGCGGACCTGCTGCGCGGCGCGCATGGCGACCGGCATCAGGGCCTTGCGGACCTGCGGGTCTTGGAACTCGGGGTTCTGCGTCAGCGCCGCCATCCGCTCCTTGATGAGCGGCTCGATGTCGGTGCCGGGTTCGGCCTTGGCGATCTCCTTGGCCGCTTCGATCTGCCAGTCGCGGACGCGGATGATGCCGTCAGCCTTGAGGTAGCCGCGACGCCATGACTCCGACTGCTGGGCAACGAAGTCCTCGGCCTGCCGGGGCGTACCCTCGGCGTCCTCCTGCATACGTTGGGTCGCCGCGGCGGTGTACTGCTCGCGGCTGTTGGAGATCATCTGCGAGTTGACGGAATCCGAGACGCGCGTCAGCACCGCAGCGGCGGTGCGAGAGAGGGCACCGGCACCAGCGGAGGACGCCTGGTCAGCCTGCACCGCCAGAACGGGGCGCTCGGCGAGACGCTGCGGCACCTGCGCGCGGCGGATGATCTCTTGGGGTTTCGTGCGAGCCACGGGTTACTCGTCTCCGGGGATGGAATAGCGCTTGTAGGTTTGGATGTTGCTGTAGGCGTTCGCGCCTGACTGCATCACGCCGCCCATCGCCTCGGCATTGCCGGTGCGGATACGAGCGCGTGCTTCGGAGCCGCTTTCGACGACTCCGTTCCTGCGGTTCTTCTCGATGAGGGCCACGTCACGGCCAGCCTGGGCCATGATGTCGTTCGCCAGCAGCTCGACCGAGTTGCCGGACACTGCCGCTTCTGCTGCGGAGGCGCGCATCGCGGATCGCAGTGCGCGGGCCTCCTCCATGCGCTGTTGGGTGCGCTCGGCGGCCTGGTCGTTGATCTGCTCCTGCTGACGCTCCGCGGCTTCCTCGATGGCCTTGTTGTTCTGATTCTGGCCGTACATGGTCGCCATCGCGCTGACTGCGGCGATACCGACCTGGACTGCTACGGGGTTGCACATGGGGTCTTGGTTACTCGGACGAAGGGTGTCTTGGCGAAGCCGTAGGCGGACTCGACGCCGCTCTCGCGGAAGCCAAGCCAGCCGAGCCATCGCCGCGTGGTGACGGCGTGGACATCGACGAAGTTGAAGATGGTGCCGAAGGTGGCCGCCCACTCGTCGCTGATCCGCCGAGCTTCTCGGAGGAACGTGCGGCGGAACGAGGGAGCCACCAGGGCGTCGGTGCCCAGCAGCCAAACCGAGGCGATACCCTCGGCGTGCTGGGTGAAGCCGAAGATGCACACGGGAGAACCGTCGTGCATCGCGGCGAAACTGCGGTCGCTCGCGGTCACTGCGTATGCGAGCGCCTGGAGCGGGGTGTGACCATGCGAAGCCGCCACCTCCAGGATGTCCTCCTGCCGCATGTTCTCGGCGACGTGGAGGATGTCGCTGGCGGTGGGGCTTCGATAGGTCAGGGTCATACTCGGCTGCGGGAGACGAACATGCCGCGCCACTGTGCTGACTGGAACCAGCACTGGAACGGCAGGCGGTTGACGAGGTGCATGCGGACGCTGTTGGCGTCACCCAGCACGGGGAACCGGCGAGAGCCGGAGTGGAACGTCGGGGCGCTGGTGCGGAACACCGAGTCGTTGAGGACGCGCGCGGTGTACGCACCGGAGTGCGACGCCACGTAGGTCTCGACTCGGCCGTTGCCGTGTTGCTCGACCTCCAGCTCGAAGTACGCGCCGTCCTTGTAGGCGACCTCGATGTCACGCACCTGCGTGCGGCCCACCAGCACGGCCTGGTTCTGCCCGCCGCGAACGATGGGCTTGGTCAGCGTGAGGCGGTGCTCGTAGTCCATGCCGACGACCACGCGGCCCTCGGTGTGGTTACCGGGGAGCGCGAGGCGGGTGCGGGCGTTGTCCCAGCGCGCCTTGGTGATGTCGAGGTACGCGCCGGGGTCTTGCCAGTCGTCCGTCTTGAGGACGGTGACCGTCATGCCATCGGGCACGATGTAGGGTAGGTCGATCCAGGTCTCGTTGCCGAACTGCTGATAGGTGGGCTGCACCACCAGCATGCGGTCGAGCAGGAAGTTGTAGTCGCCCGTGGCGTCCGCGTCGTGCTGGTTGAGCACCATGCGGAACTTGAGCAGCTCGCAGCCGCCTCCCGGCGCTTCCGCGACGGCGTACAGCACGTCGTTGATGGCGTGCATGTGGACGATGCGGCCGACGCCGGAGATTGACCAGCGCGTCCATGCGGACTGCTGCTTCTCGTCACCGATCCAGCGGACGAAGTAGACGTAGAGCTGCGCGTCGGTCGGCTCGTCAGGAGCGAAGAACACGCAGTCGGCACCACTTGCGCTCGCCATCGCTCGCATGCGGCCCGGCATCAGCTTGGGCACATGCGCGGTCACGTCGGCGGCGTCGCCGGTCACCGACAGGTCGTCGATGAAGTATTCGCGCACGCTTGCGTATGCGCCGCTGTCCTCGGTGAAGTACAGCGACTCGCCCATCAGCTTCGGCCGGATGTACGGCGAGCTGCTGTAGCTGTTGACCGGATCGCTCTTGACGTTCTTGGCGGCCAGGTACGGCTCGGCGGTCAGGAGGAACTGGCCGCCCGCAGCGGCAAGGAACAGGGCCGACTGGAACGGAACTGCGTGGTAGAGCGTGGTGACGCCGTTCGACCCGCTGACGCTTACGTCGATGGGGTCGGCGTCGAGCACCTGGGTCACCGAAGTGCGCCAGAGGTTGAACGGGTCGGAGACCTCGGACATCAGCACGTTCTCCCCGGCCAGTAAGCCCAGGCGGTCCCGGTGCTTGAACACCTCGCGGATGCGCTGGCCGTCGATGGACGGGAACGGGTTGCTTTGCTCGTCACCCGCGAGGCGAGCGGTCCACTCCGGTCCACCGAAGGAGAACCAAAAGCCGTCCGCATGCACCGGATCGGGGATGCGCTTGAGGATGTGCGGCATCGTCTTGGCATCGAAGCGGTGCTTGATGCCCGGCCGGGCGACCTCCAGGTAGACCGAGGAGGACTGCTTCTGGACGTAGTAGTCGTCGAACTGCGACTCGGACGAGCCGATGATGTTGTAGATCGCGCCGGTCGGCACAACGGCCGAGCCTTTGTCACCGGGCTTCGGCAGGTCGGACATCGTTTGCGCCGATCCGTACAGCGAACCGGGCGACAGCTCGTCGCTCTGCTTCACGTCTACCAGCCGGTTGACGATGAAGGTGGTGTCGGAGAACGTCGCCAGCGCGAAGCACGACCACGCACGCTGTCCCTGGGTGTCCAAGTAGTTGAGCGCGTCGCCCGTGGCATTGACGGTGTATTCCTTGCCGGTCTCGTGGTCGAACACGCGGATGCTGCGGTGACCCACGGCGACGATGTAGCGCTCGTTCTCATCGCGGACGATGGAGTGGAAGGCACAGTCGTGATCGAGGGTGACGCCAAGTCCAGCAACGAACTCGGCGGGCGGGCGCTTGCCCGCGCCCATTGCGGCATGCAGCCAGGCGTTGATCGCCTTGGTGAGCTGGTTCGGCGAGCGGACGGTATCGTCCTGCTGCGACTCGCCTCCCAGGAACGAGGGATAGTCCCCCGTGATTAGCGGCATCAGCGGTCCCAAATATCAGACACGTCCGTCGAGCCACTGAGGAAGTTGTGGCCGCGGGCGTAGGTGAAGTCAGCGTGCTCCTGCGCGAAGATGAGGTATGCCTCCTCCTCGTGCTTCTCGGTGAACACGTAGAGCTGGTCGCTACCCAGCACGCTCGTCTGGAACAAACGCGCAGCGCGCACGGCGATGTAGCGGCGGGCCGACTCGGGCAGCTCCTCGTAGGCGAGGAACCAGGTCACGAAGTCGGCGGTGGGTGCCGACGAGAACGTGTCGGCGAGGGTGAGCGGGTTGATGAGGCGCGTGCCTCGGATCACCAGCGGCTCGCTTCCGCGTGCGGGGACGAGCTTGAGGATCGACTGCGGCGGCAGCACCTTGCCTTCCGCGTTGAGCGTGAAGGTGAACGACTCGCTGGTGTTGAACCACCAGCCAGCGGTTTGGACCTCGCGGCTCACCGCGCGGAGGGTGTCGCGCGCCTGCGAGGCGTACAGGTTGCCGAGCGCTTCGAGGTCGCTGATCGGCGCTTCGCCGATAGCACCGAGCAGCACATTGACGGCTTCGAGTTCCGTGGTCGGAGTGAGTTCGAGGTTCATGGATTCGGGGCAAAAAAACGGGGGACACCCATGTGGATGTCCCCCGTAGATGGAGAGAGATTGAAGCGCCGCGGGATTTGCCCAACGGCGCTGTATTGCTTACGGAGCCTTCGACAGCTCGATGGCACCGCGCGGAGCCAGGATGCCGTGACCCAGCGCGTACTTCGCCAGCATCAGGGTGCCCTGCTTCTCGCCCTGGTACACGTCCTCCAGGGACAGGTCCAGCAGCTTGAGGGTGCCGACCGCCGAGCGGTGGAAGATCACGCCCACGGTGTCCGCAAAGTTGCCGCGGTACTTGGCAGGGATCGAGGCCAGGGCCGACTCATCGACACGCGGCATCGCGTTGATCTTCACCAGCGGGATGCGAGCGACCGAGGAAATGATCGCCTGGCCGTAGGAGCCGTTCGATTCCGCGTTGATGTCGCGGTCGATCAAGTCCTTGTTCTCGGTCAGCAGATACCACTGAGCCGGGGCCAGTGCGCCAGTGAACTCCTGCGGGTTGTCCGGCAGCAGCTTCTCGTCGAACAGCATGCGGGCGTTGCGGAACGCATCGGCCAGCACGGTCGGATCGGAGGCCATCGTGGCGGCCTTGATGATGGCACCACCCGGCTGGCCTTCGACCTTGCCTTCGGTGGTGCGAGCGGCCAGGATCGCGCAGCGCAGCTCGTTCTGCATACGCTTGAGCGCCAGCTC
This sequence comes from Stenotrophomonas sp. LC732, assembly GCF_052446685.1. Taxonomy (NCBI): domain Bacteria; kingdom Pseudomonadati; phylum Pseudomonadota; class Gammaproteobacteria; order Lysobacterales; family Lysobacteraceae; genus Stenotrophomonas; species Stenotrophomonas sp. LC732. Next base: position 697,245 of record NZ_CP199214.1, read on the forward strand.
CGCACCCTGCTGACGGGTGTACTCGGAACGCACGTCGTAGTGGTTCATCGCCTCGTCGATGTTGGCGATGAAGGCGTGCGAGATCAGCATCGGATCGAGGGTGATGATGGTCTCGTTGTGCTCGACCACCATGCCCTTGATCTCGGTGCCGGGCACATGGTACTCGGAGCCGATGGTGCCGACGTTCGGGAACGAGGCGGACTTGCCGCTCTCGATGTTGCGCACCGACACGCGGCCGTCCAGCTTGTAGTTCTCGACGAAGCTGGTGATGGTTTCAGCAGTGTAGTTCTGCTTGAACAGCGCCCAGGCGTCGCCGTTGGCCTGGGCTTGACCCAGGCGGGAGGGGATTGCGTCCGACATTTAGTCCTTGCTTGAGGTTGAGTGGATTACTTGAACAGCGGCGACACGGCCAGGCGGGCGGAGACTTCCGCGCGGTAAGCCGGATCACGGTGGTAGCGCACATCGCGCATCGCTTCGACGACCTGCGCCTGCGACTGGAACGGCTTGGGACCGGCATCGGCGTTCGCCGCGGTCTTGCCGTTCAGAAGGCGGCCGTTGCCGCCACGGAGGGCGACGAGGCCCTGGACTGCCAGCGCTGCGCGTCCGGCGTCGCCGGACTGCACCGCTTCGTTGAACGCCCGCTTCTGCTCGGCGCTCAGGTTGGTCTTGGCCCACTGGACCAGGCCGTCGTAACCGGCCTTGCCGCCTGCAGGCGAGTAGACGGCGTTCTCGTAGGTCTGCACGCGAGCGCGCAGGCCATCGACGTACACGTCCACCAGCTCCTTCGGATAGCCCGCGTCCTGGAGCTTCTTGTAGCTCTCCTCGGACAGCGAGCCGTTCGAGTTGAACTCGGTGGCGAAGTCGTCCAGGTTCAGGCCAGCCCGCGCCAGGGCGTCACGCGCGTCATCCGCGGTGGCGTCGTCGATGGTCGCGGGGCCGCCCTTGCCACCCTTGTCGTCGGCTGGCGTGCTCAGTTCTGCGTAGGCGGCTTCCAGCTCCTCCACGGTCTTGTACTTGCCGCCGAACAGGCGCTCGCCATCGGTGCCACCCTGCGCGCCCGGTGCGGGCTGCTGGGTGTCCTGGGAGTTCTGCGGCGGCTGCTGACCTGGGGTCGGCTGGCCGTTGATGCCGTCAAGGCTGACGGTCACTTCGGACTTGCCCGGCTGCGACATTACTTGTCCTCGGGCTTGTAGTTGACGATGACCAGGCCGTTCGTCTTGCGGGTGATCTCGGCCTTGCCCTTACGCTCGACGCTCGGAGCCTTCGGGGCTTCCTTGGTCGGCTTGGCGGGCTTCTCGGTGGTTTCGTTCGACATTGCGTCCTTCTCGGGGGTTACGGGGTTTGGGTCATCGCTGAGGCGATATTCGGAGCGGCACGGACCATCGCCTCCTGCGCCGAGGCGTCCTGCTGCTCGGCAGCAAGCTCGTCGTCGGAGCGGATCAGGCCCTTGGTGGAAATGTCGGAAGCGGCGGCCAGTCGGGAGATCGCCTCGCCACTGTTGAGGCGGCGTGCCTTCTCCTCTGCGCCGACAAGCGCATCCACTGCCTGACCGAACTCGATCAGCTTGTTCAGGTCGTGGCCGCGGCCGAGGGCGGCGATGCCTACGGTGATGCGCGGCTTGATGAGTTCCTGCGGCAGCTCGGGCAGGCGACCCTGCTTCTGGAGCTTGTGCAGGCGGCGGCGGATCAGCGGCAGCAAGAGCTGCTCGCCCGACATCGCCATGAAGCCGCTGAGGGCGTCGTCGAGTTCCTGGGTGAGCACCCGGATTTCGTAGGCGGTCACACGCTCGCCGGGGCGCTGCACGGCGGACTTCACGCCAAAGATCAGCTCCAGCGAGTTCGCCAGCCCTTCGGCCTCCTGACGCACGAAGTTCAGGTCGTAGGCTTTCTGGAGCTGGAGCGTGGTCACGTCGCTGGCCTCGCCACGCAGCACCGCGCCGGACTCGGCCTCGGTGAGCTGGCGCTCGCGGATCGTCGAGGTCGGCTTGAGGAACATGATGATCTTCGCCAGGGCGGCGGCACCCTTACGGATCGCCTTGCGCAGCGCCTCCAGCGACTCGAACGCGCCCACGTAGTCGTAGACCAAGCCCTCGCCGTAGTCGTCCACGAGGGACGGCGGGGCGCACAGGGGAATCCACGGGCAGGCGTCGATGGGGTAGGTGCCCACGGTCTCGGGGACTTCGACGCCCTCGACCTCCTGGACCACTTCCCACTCCTTGCCATCTTCCGAGCGACGCACCCAGGTGTAGAGGTTCACGTCGTCGTTCTTGGTCTTTTCGTCGCGTTCCTGGGCGAGCTTCTGCATCACCGCCGCGCGGATCGAGTCCGGCAGCATGGCCGGGGCGATCTTGTCGAGCGTGATGATCTCCAGCACGTTGCCCAGGCCATCGCGGTCGGTCACGTAGGAGGTCAGCGGGTACAGCTTGGGCTTGCCCTCGTCGGGGTCGTAGAGCAGGAAGTTGCCGAGGACGATGGCGTGCTTGGCCGCCTCGCTGAGGACCGGGCGAACGCCGCTGGTCTCCAGGTCGTTGACGATGACCCGCTCCACGTCCACCAGCGCGGCCTCCAGTTCGGAGGTCTCCACGCCAGCCTGCTCGGCGATGTTCTCGGCGACGGCCTGGTCAGGCGCGAGCTTGAATACCGAGGCGTTCGGCGGGAGCCAGGCCAGCACGATCTTCGAGGCCAGGGCGTTGACGCACTTCGGGCCGGTGTCGATGTAGGCGGAACCGGGGGTGCGCGATTTCGCGCCCTCGTCCACCCACAGGCGGGGCAGGGTGACCTTGGCGCAGCGCTTGGCGCGCGTCTCGGCTTCTTTGCGGTTGGACTTGAGATCGCCGTAGCGCTTCGCGGCCGTCTGCTTCTGGGCCGAGGTCTGCTTGGCGTCAGCCATTCGGGATGGTCAGTCCTTGGTACTGCGTTGCGTTGTTCAGGTCCAGGCGGACCTTGGACTTACGCCGCTGATCGGCCGCGTGGCCGGTCGGCTGGGTGTCCTGGCGGGTCAGCAGGATCGGGTCTTTCTCCTGCTGGTCCGGCATGTTGGGCTTGCTGCACATGGTTAGCGGGCGCGGTGATCCATCTGCTCGACCTTCCGCAGCGCCTTGAGCCGCAGGATCAGGCGACGCTCGCCCTGCCGGAGCAGGAACTCCTCCTTCGGCTGGGCGGGGTCGTAGATCACTTCGGGGTGCAGTTCGTCCAGGAGGTCGATCAGGTCGTAGGAGTGCAGAGGGATTTGCATAGAACTCCTGGGTTATGAATAGGTGGGGAAACTGTCGTTTCCCCCGATGATGACCACTAAACCCTTAGAGTCGGGCCAGCGATTCCGCGACCATCCGCAGGCGGTGGATCGGGCCGTTGTTGTCGAGCACGGTGTCGATCAGGTCGCCGTGGACGCCTGCCTCGGAGGCATGCGCCGAGACCGGGGCCGCGCTGTCGCGGAGCACCTGGACCACCTGGCCGCCCCACTCACGGATGAACTGCGCTTCGTTGTCGAAGCGAACGTCCGACACCACGACGCCAGCAGCGCCGTCGCGGCGGGCCTGACGGATCTTCTGCGCGACCACCTTGACCCACAGGTCGCGGTCGATCATTTCGCGGCCCCACTCGGTGCCCACGGTCTGCATCAGGCGGCGCGGGGTCTGCCCGTTGAGCCAGTCGAGCGGCTCCTCCTTGAGCGGGCCGTCCTCCATCGCGGACACCGGCAGGCCGGTGATGTCCGCCACGAAGGCGCGGATCGGGGCCGCGAAGGACAGCTTCACGAAGCCGTGGTCGCTGACCAGGAACTCGGCCAGGGTGTCTTTGCCGCTACGGGCGCGGCCGGTAATTCCGATGATCTTCATGGGGACTCCAGAAAAGGAAAGGCCCGCACGAAGCGGGCCAGTTACCAACAGGGATGTTAATGCCGCATACTCAGCGGTCAGAAAAGGAGCCGCTTATGGACGGGATCGAGTACGCCGAATACGAACAAGTAACGCACACGCAACAGAACTACGCAGACAGGATTTACGGCTTCGTAGCCGCTGAGGCGAGTTACGAGCATTCCCCTCCCGCTAAGGCTCAGCAAGACCACGACAATCTCGTCAATAGGGTGCAGTCGCTGGTAAATCTCAAGGTGGTCGGCGGCGAGACCGCTGACGGCAAACCGACAGTCACAGTGTTTTTGCATGACAAGGTTGTGCGTCCGGTTGCAGCGGATCACGTCCGGGACGAATTAATTGCTGATTGGGAGAACGCTAGGGCCAAGCGGGGCTAATCGTCACGCGAGCGAGCGTGCGACCAGCCAAGCAACGCCGACAGCGCCGACAGCAGCGGGCCACAGCTTGATACTGGCGGCGTCGCGGTACATGGCACGTTCGAGGGTGTTGAGGCTGCGCCACCACAGCCAGGCAGCGCCGTAGGCGACGAAGGCGAACAGCACGGCCAGCACGGCGACGATGGTGATGAACAGGATCAGGGTTTCCACAGCTTCACTTCCTTGGTCTTGGGGTTGTAGTCGCCGTAGCGCAGGATTCGCGCGAGGCGTGCTTGGCGGATCGCATCGTGCTTCGACAGCGGCTCGGTGCCGCCGCGGGGGATGCGGGTGGTGTAGGTGGTGACGACGGTGTTCCACAGCGCGCCGAGGTGCTCCTCGACGGACGCATCGCGGTACGCCTCGTGGATTGGCATGAGCAGCTCGTCCGCGCCCTTGTGGCCGATGCCGGGGAAGCCGGGGTAGTTGTCCACCTGGTCGCCCGTGAGCACCTGCTTCATCCAGAACAGGTCAGCGTCGTGAGCCGAGATCGGCCGGACGCCCACGTCGGGACGGTTGGGGTTGTAGAGACGGATGCCGGGGATCGTCTGCATGTCCTTGTCGATGGACACGACGATGCGGCTACCTGGCGCGCGCTTCGGATTCGGGTGCGAGGCCAGCAGGCCCAGCACGTCGTCACCTTCCAGGTTCTCGATCTCCACGATCTTGTCGCCGAACTCGTCGTATACGAACTCGTCGAGCACGTACCACAGGGCAGGCTTGTCCTTGCTGGCGCGGTTGAGCTTGTAGGTCGGGTCGATGTCCTTGCGGAAGTTGTGCTTCTTGCAGGACAGGGCCAGCAGGTAATCACGCGCGCCGAACTTCTCGACGATCTCGTCGATGTAGTCCTCCAGCTTCGCCTTCGCGCGCTCGGGCTGGATCGCTTCGACCTTGTTGCCGTCGCCGTTCCAGTCGATGTTCGCGGTGTTCGAGAACGCGAGCTGGTAGCGCAGCACGTCGGCGTCGATCAGCAGCAGGGGGCCGCGCTTGTTCATGCGTCCACCCACTGCCATCCCAGGAACGCCAGCGCGAACCAGCGGTGCAGCCAGTTCGGACGCTCCTTGACCTGCACGAAGAAGTTGCCGCCGATGACCCAGGAACCGGCCGCATGCGGTGGCCGATAGGTCACGTAGGAAGTCATGGCCGCTTCTCCGGGTGACGCTCATACCACGCCTGTAGCTCGGCGGCGTAGCGCTTCATTCCGGCCTGGTACTCCGGGCCGTCGCCGAGCGGGTACTCGTACTCGTCGCAGACGTAATCGCTGGTGGGGATGTACGAGAATCCGCCATTGCTGTTTGGGATCAGCATCAGGCCACTCTCGGTGTGTCCTTTCAGGCACGAGCCGTAATCGGCGCGTGGCGGCCAAGGCTTCATGTCGCACGCAGCGAGGCCAGCGCACAGCGCCAGGATCAGAAGTGCGCGCTTCATGCCATGCTCTCGTGTACGGCGACCCAGCACTTCTCGCCAACGCGGCGGATGAAGTAGATCGCGGTGTTCCACTCCACGGGGCGCAGCATGCGCTCCGTGCAGCACGGGCACTTGGCGTTGTAGGCGTGAACCTCGGGCTGGTGTTCGAGCACAGCCACGCGGTAGGTAGTACACGGAGCGATCAAGCGGACATCGCCGTCAGCGGGGCCGCCAATGAAATGCACGCGAAGCTGATTCTCGTTCATCGGTTCGATTCCTTGAGGACTTCCAGGGCGCTCGCCTTGTCGGCGTTGCAGCGCAGGAGGCCGTCCTCGGCGTTGCCGCCGAAGCGGTAGAGGTCGTAGGTGGTGGTGGTCGGGTCAGCCATCACGGCGTCGAGTGAGGAGTGCGTGCCCTCAATGACGGTCGGCTGGAGGAACTGCTCCGGCACGACTTTCGAGGTGTGCGCGGCGCAGCTCGTCAGGAATGCGGCGAGACAGGTAATCGCCAGTTTCCGGGTCAGCATTTGCTGCAATCTCCACAGAGCGGTTGGTGGTGGCGCGGGCGTTCCGCAGCGCTGCATCGAAGGCAGAGCGGCGCACGGCTTCGCGGTTGAGGGTCTCGACGGTCTGCTTGAGGTCGGCCAGTTCCTTTGCCGACTCCTCCAGCTCCGTCACGCGCTGGGCCATTGCGGTGTACTTCCAGGCTGCGAAGCCGCCAGCCGCGAGCGCGGCAACGACCAGCAGCGCCGCGAGGGCGCGCAGGATGTTGGTTGGGTTCATCGGTTCTCTTGGACGTAACAGGCGACTCGCAGAAGCTCCGAGGGAGTCGCGTCGGACTTGATCTGATTCGCGCGTGCGGAGATCACGCGCACGTTGCCCCGGACGTAGCCGAGGTCAGGTTCGATGCGGTCGAGCGTGGGTGAGTTGGGGCCTTGGGCCTTGCGCCCGACAGCGCGGTACAGCGGGATGCCCAGCGCCGGGCAGAAGTCGGGGACCACGATGTCGTCCGACGTGAGGTCGAACGGCAGTCCCTTCCTTGCTGCCCGGCGTTTCGCTTGGCGCACCAGGGCGAGTGCAATGTCCCGCTTGCCGCGGGTCAGTGCGTCTCGGCCCAATTCCTTCCGATCTTGAACTCGCCATCGAGCGGACAGCGGAAGCCGAAGTATTCGCCAGCCTTGCGGATGGCAGCCTGTGCGGTCTTGCCCACGAACTCGGCCTTGTCCTCGTCCACTTCGATCTGCCACTCGTCATGGACGTTGGCGAGGAACTCGTAGTGGACGCCCGGCACCAACCTTGCGGCTTGCAGGTCGGCGTCGAGGATCACCAGGGCTTTCTTCATCACCAGCGCACCGGCCGACTGGAGCAGGGTGTTGAGCGCGGCGTGGTCGCTGCGGATGTGCAGCTTCCGGCCATCGAGACCGATCAGGTATCCCTTCTCGGCCGCGCGCTTCTTGACCCCGCGTACCAGCTTCTCCAGCGCAGGCAGCCCGGCCAGGAACTTCGAGCGGAGCTTCGCCCCGGCCTGGCGACCCTTACCCACGATGGAGCCGAGCTTCGCGTCGCCTGCCCCGTAGAGGAAGGCGTAGATGAAGGTCTTGGCGTTGTCGCGGGTGGGCAGTCCTGCCGCCGATTGGTTGACGGAGTGGATGTCGCCTTCGAGGATGACCTTGGCGTACTCGCCGCCGTCGTGCTTTGCCATGAAGTGCGCCAGGCAGCGCAGCTCCAATCCCGAGGCGTCCGCGCCGACCTGGAGCTTCCCTGTTGGGACGCAGAACAACGAGCGGCACTCGAATCCGTAGCCGCCTTCCTGGCCCTTGAGGATTCCCTTCTCCTTCGAGTGCTGGACCTTCGGCACCTGAGCGATGTTCGGCTTCGAGTGCGTCATGCGGCCGGTCACCGCTGCGTTCTGATTCACGCTGCCGTGGATGCGGCCGTCCTTCTTGATGGCCTTGAGCCACGCCTCGTCGCCTTCGGCGAGCTGGCCGAGGCGCTTGTTGACGATGAAGTGCTCCAGCAGGAGCGGGATGATCGGGAACTTGAGCGCGCCCAGGACTTCTTCGTCGATCTTCGGCTGGCCCTTCTCGGTGAACTCCTGGGGCTGCCAGCCGTACATTGCAGTCAAGCGGTCAGCGATGTGCTGGCGGCTTGCCGGGTTGAACACCACGTCCTTGTAGGTCGTGACCTCCACGCCCTTGACGTAACCGCGGCGCTTGTCGTCGCGCTTCGGTACGAACTTGCGCTTCACCACCTTCCACGGCGGAATGACCTTGCGCAGCTCGGCCTCCAGCGCAGTGCGCCGGGACACGAGGATGCACTCCAGCTCACGCGCCTTCTCCTGATCGAACAGGTAGCCGTAGCGCTGCTGACGCGAGAGGATCGGCGCGACGGCCTGCTCCAGCTCGATGGCCTCGGTGGGGAGGCCCTTGCTCATCAACAACGCGAACAGCGCTTGCGTGACCGCAACGTCCTGGTCGCAGTAGTCGTCCATTTCCTGAGACCACTGTGCCCAGGGGTCGAGGCCGCGTGCGGCCATCTGCGCCGCGTAGTCGCCTTTCCAGCGGCCGAGGCGGTAGCCCCACGCTTCGAGGGAGTGACGGCCGATCAGCTTGCCCGGCAACACCGGGTTCGCTCCCTGCTTCTTGCGGGCCTTGAAGTCGCGGTCCTTGAGGTCCGGGTAGACCAGCGTGGACATCAGCAGCGTGTCGAAGTACGCCTGGACCTTGAAGTCCGGGAACACCTTGGCGATAGCCGGAATGTCGAATCCGGCGATGTTGTGGCCGACAACGCGCTTGGCCTTCTTGAGCCTCTCGACGGCCTGACGGACTGTCATTTCGCCCGTGCCGTGATCGTTGGCGGACAGGATGGGACCGCGCGGTGCGCCGGTCTCATCTACCTCTTGGAGGGAAATGCAGTGGATCGTGTCAAGTTCGTCGAGGAGGCCATTGGTCTCGCAGTCGAATACGAGGATCAACGGCGGTCCTCCTTACGGGTAGCCGTGGTTGGTTACGGGGATTGCGCGGACGCGGCGGCGGGCGCGGAGGATGTACTCCGGCTCGGGGGCCTTCGGCGGCGTGTGGACGCCCTGCGGCGCGTGGCCGGAGAAGTCGTCGTCCTCGAACAGTTCGTCCTGCTCGGGCTGGTCGGGATGCAGCGTGTAGCCGTAGTCCTCGACGTAGTGCGTGATGCGGCGGATGGTGCGCTCGGTGCCGTTGTTGTTCAGCACGAACAGCAGCTTCTCCGATGCGTCGGCAACCGCGCCTTCGAGGGATACGACCACCACCTCGTCGGTGCTGGGTTCGTAGATGGCGACATGGGCGCAGCACCGCAGATCGAAGCGGGCGCAGTGCTCGTGCGGCGTGCCGAACTCGAAGCCGATCAGGCTCACGAGGTGACCCTCGGGCGAGCGGAAGTTGCGGATACCGTTCGGAGCGGCTTCGCTGGTCCAGTCGCTACGGCCGCTCAGGTACGCGGCCACGTAGGTGTAGCTCGCAAGTGACACGAAGAAGCAGTCGATGTCCTTGATTTCGGTCCCGTCGTAGAACGCGCGCAGGCTTCCGCCACCCAGGATGACCAGGTGGCGGACTTCGGCCGGCAACACGTCGAACAGGGACCGAGCGTGTTGCTCGGCAGTCATGGTTGGTCCCTTAGCGGATCAGGTTGGTGAAGCGCTCGGCGACGCGCAGTGCGCGCTCGGCTTCTTCCTCGTGCTCGTCGGCCTGCGAGTGCAGGACATCGGCCTTGTCGCGCAGCGTCGAGGCGGTGGCGATGCGGTCGGCGCTGATCTTGAACAGCTTGTCCACCTGGCCCTCCAGCACCTTCACCACGTCGGTCACGGTGTCCTTGCGGAACGGGGCGGTCAGCAGGTCGATTGCGATGGCGACGATCTCTTTCATTGGGGTAGTTCCTCGGCTTTGATGTGGATGACCACGCGCCGCCCTGGCTTGCCGTACATGACACGGCAGGCTTGGTCGGAGCGCGGGAGTTGGTAGGGGAGAACGAGGCTCTCAGCGAAGGAGAGCGGAGCATCAGCTGGGATGAAGCCGACGACCGAGCGGCCGTCAGTAGTCGGAGGTGGATACATCGGATGACTCGTCGGCGAAGTCGCCGTATTCGCCCGGAGCATCTGCATTGAGCAGACGGCCGGATGCGTGGTCGTAGCTGTAGTAGAGAACCTGGCCGTTCGACTGGCCGGTGAAGCGATCCTTGAGGACGCGGAAGGTCGTGCAGTTGCGCTCGGCCTCGTTCTCGGCCTGCGTGTTGCGCTCCAGGCCGAAGGCGAAGTGCGTCCAGAAGCCGATGGCGCGGCTGCCCTTGAAGTGACGGAGCATCACGCGCCCGCCTTCCTCGTGGGGCTTGCCTTCCGGCGTGGCGAGGTGCGAGACCAGGTAGATGCAGATGAGGTGGCGCTGCGCGAACTGCGCGATCTTCGCCATCGTGTCCTCCAGCATCTTCCGCTCGTCCTCGGCACCGGCCGCGAACGACGTGAGGTTGTCGAGGACGATGTGCTTGACGCCCTCGGCGACGACCATGTGGGCCATCTTGGCTTCGATCACGTCCCACTCGGACGAGCCGAAGTGGTCGTAGATGAACACCTGGCCCTTGTCGAGAATCTCGAACGCGGCTTCCAGTTCCTCCTGCGTCCAGCTCCCATCGGGAACGTGGAAGCGGCGGCCTGCAACCTTGCCTGCCATGCGCTTCGCCGTCTCGACCGGCTGCTGCTCTAGGAAGAACAGGCCAACACGGTCGCCGGTTTCCTGCGCGATGAAGGCTGCTTCCTCCATCAGCCAGTCGGTCTTGCCGATGCCGGTGCCTGCGCCGAAGGTGTAGACCTCGCCGTACCGCTTGCCGTAGGTCAGCGCGGTGAGGCGCGGGTCGTGCCAGGGCATGCCCATCGAGACCGGCTTGAGTGCCTTCTCCTTGAGGGAGCCGAACGTCACCACGCCATCGGGGCGCTTGGTCTGCGCTTCGTAGATGGCGCGAGTGATCGCCTCGGCGTCGCCACGCTGGAGCAGCTCGTTCGGGTCTTTCGCTGGGAGCTGTGCGATCTTGGCCTTGCCGGGAGTCAGCAGCAGCGCCACTTCCTGCGCGGCGGCCTGGCCCGGTTCGTCCATATCGAACATGAGCACAACCTCGTCGAAGCCGTTGACCCACTCCAGCTCGCGCTTGATGGACTTGGCTGCGCCTTGCGCCCCGTTCGGGACGGACACCACCGGCCAGCGGAGGCCGAGTGCCTGCGCCACGGAGAGCGCGTCGATCTCGCCTTCGGTGATGACGAGGCGTCGCCCCGGTTCGTAGAGGTGCTGGCCGAACAGCCCGCACGCCTTCGAGTCACCGATGAACGAGAACTTCTTGTCGGGGTAGCGGAGCTTCTGCGCGACGATGCCGCCATCGCGCTTGTAGTTGGCGATCTGCACGGTCTTGCCGTGCTTGTCCTTGCCGATCCAGTAGCCGTACTTACGGCATGCTTCCTCAGTGATACCGCGCTTCGCCAGGGCTTGCGGTTCACCCTTCGCAAAGTCGCTCATGGTTTTCCTGCTGGTGGGTTGAGAGACCTCCTCGCCTTCGGCTGGCTCGTAGTGACCGCAGCCGAAGCAGTAGCCGTGCCCGTCGCTGTAGCGCGCAAGGTTGTCCTTGCTGCCGCAGTTCGGGCACGGCTCTTTGTGGAGGTATTCGGAGTCAGCGCTTTGCACGCTCCACGGACCACATGCGCTTGCGGTAGGAAATGCCGAGGCGACGATTCAGCGCACCCTTGACGGTGCGGCCCAGGCCGCGGAAGGGCTTGTCGGCGCTCGCCCATGCGCGCTCGAAAGCCAGGCGCATCGCGGACGGAATGACGGTGGTGGCAGTGTTGGTCATGCGTTCTTCTCCAGCAGGAACTTGGTGAATGCGGCGACTTCTTCGGTCGCATCGTTGGCGTCGAGGCCCAGCTCGTCGGTGCAGTAGTTGCGATACAGCTGGAGCAGCGCATCGACGCGGTACTGCTTCGGAGCGCGGCGCGCTTCCAGGAGCGGAGCCTTGCTGCGGCGCTGACGGCGCGACAGGCGATAGCGCGTGTACCGCTGCCCCGAGGCGTCCTCGCAGGTCTGCGTTTCGATCTCGAAGCCAGCAGCGCGCAGCTCATCGACGCGCGAGGCAAGGCGGCGGATGCGGTAGACGCCTTCGGCCTGCCACGAGGTCAGGTGCGAGTGGCGACGCAGGTGATCCAGGACGACCTGGGTTTGCGGGGGCAGCGGTTTCACGTTGGGTTCTCCTATCGAGGGAAGTCAGGTGCCCACACGACGGGCTTGCCGTAGGCGGCGAGCAGGCGTCGCAGCGCGGCGTGTTGGGCTTCGGTGAAGTTGTCCTCGGGCTGCATGGCGTCGTTGACGCCGCCCAGGAGGCAGACTTGGTATGCGGATTGGTTGTGCTTACCGGCGAGAGCGCCGGGCTGATTCAGCGGGCGACCGTCGTAGATCGAGCCGTCACGTTCGATGACGAAGTGGACGGCGATCTTCGAGTAGCCCTGCGAGCGGTGCAGGCGTGCGAGTTCTTCGCCGGTCGTGACCTGCTCGGGGCGGGTCATGCTGGCGAGGACGAACAGCGCCTCTACCGATTCCAGAGGTTTGAGGCGCACTTAGAGTTTGTAGAGGTGGACTTCGGTGCGTGGTTCTTCGTCCGGCTGCGCCCAGCGCTTACCGGAGAGCAGCCACATGACTTGCTTGTCGTCGGCCCAATAGCCGGTGGCTTTGGTCACAACGTCCATCGGCCCCTTGGCGAGGTTGTCCACGTCGCCCTTGGGAAACGCGGCCTTCGAGGTCTTGGCGCGTTTGCATACCGCGATGATGACCACTAAAACCGGATCGGTCGGCGACAGGTCCAGGTCACCGGCTGGCAGATGCTTCTCTGCGGCTTCCTTCCAGGTCTTGTAGGTCTTGCCGTAGTAGACGCCCCAGCGCGAAACCTTCGGGCGCGAGGCGGGCACCGGGTCAAACGGGAACGTGAGGGAGGCCAAATGCTCGGCCCCCCTCGCGGTGTCCACGATGACCGACAGCGGATCAGTAGTCGCCGTCATCGCCCTCGTCGTCGGAGTCGCTGTCGTCGTCCGAGTCGTCATCGCTGTCGCTGAACGGCGCGCTGTCGGCGGCCTCGTAGCCGTCCTCCTCGCCGAAGCCGTAGTCCTTGGCGTTGCGCTGGCCGAACTCGACCAGCTCGATCACCTGGACGGCGACCATGTAGCAGGTCAGGTAGAACTTCTTGGCCGATTCGACGAACGAGCCGCCGATCTCGTAGGAGACCTTGAGTTCGCTGCCGCCGCCGATCTGCGGCGGGTTGTCGATCTTCTTGCCGCGGGCGTCGAAGATGTCCGGGCGCATGGTGAACTTCTTGCCGGTGCGCTTGCTGACGCCGCTGGCCTTCATCTTGAACTTCACCAGCACGCGGCCGGTGTCATCGCCGTTCTCGTCGGTTTCTTCGGTGAACACCGGGGCCACTTCGGCACCCTTCTTCTTCTTCGGGTTCTCGCTCAGGAACTCCTGGAACAGCTCGTCGCGCCGGGTTTCCAGCTTCTTCGCCAGCGCCTTGAAGTCCTTGTCGTTCGGGTCGAACGCCAGGCTCACGGTGTATTCGCCTTCCGGCTTGAACTTGGTGTCCGGTTCGTTCAGGCGCGGCCACACTGCGGTGCCCTTGGGGGAGACGAATCGTTCGCGCTTCTTGGTTGCCATCAGTTGTCGGTCTCGTAGTTGGTCGGGAGATAGATGCCCGCGCGCCACAGGTCAGCGGCGGCGGTCAGCGGGGTGTCGGCGGAAATGCCGAAGGCTTCGTCGATGTCGAAGCCGATGAGCGCCTCGTCGATGAAGGCGTCGGTGATCGGGTCACGCATCACGGGTAGTGCGGTTTCAGCTCGCGCTCCGCGTAGCGGCGCACGGCGTTGAGGGTGTTGACCTGCCGGTAGCGGCAGTCCTGCTCCATGCGCGAGACGACCCGCAGCACTTCCATCGGATCGAGGCTGAGCACTTCGCAGAAGTTCTTGAAGGCACACGCCAAGCCGATCACCTGATCGGCCGGGTGGCCGAGGGACTGCACGCTGTCGATCACGACGAAAGCGCCGCGTGCGGCGCTCTCGGCAGAACGTGAGTGCAGTCCGTCGATGACGCGATCACGCACCTGCGTGCAGCTCCGTCATGCGGTGCTTGAACTCCTCGACCGTGCCGTGTTCGGCCGGGTTGTAGATGCCGAGGACCACACCGAAGTGGTCCTGAGCAACGTAGGTGTTCAGTGCGTGCTGGTAGTTGATGCTCATGTGGATGTTCTCGTTTGGGGTATCAATTGCCAAAGGGGGATGGACTAGGCAAAGAAATAGCGCGACTCCAGCACCAGGCTGAGGTCCAGGTCGCCATGCGGCGGGAGGGGTGGGAGTTTCTCTGCCGCTTCTGGCGGGAGCTGCTCGACGAGTTGCTGTCGGAAGTCGGCCAGTACGTCGCCGCTGTACTGATCGACGAACGCCTGTCGGAGTGCGGCGGCGAGGATTGCTGCCTGGCCTGCGTGCGTACCGTAGGAGTCGTGGATCATTGCGAACGACTCGATGCCGTTCTCTGCCGCGAGGCAGGTGGTCAGCATCATGTGGCTGGCGTCGCAGGAGTGGACGAAGTTCGGGCTGATCCCGAGGGTCTGCCTGCGACGGTCGAGCTTAGTACCGCCGATGTTGACCACTAAATTCACCTCGCGGCCTCCGACGTGCGGCCGGATGCGGACGCCTTCCTCCTCGCGGTACTCCTGGAGGACCGGGAAGCCGGCAGGGGTCGTCCAGCTCACCGGCAGGTCGGCCGACGAGGCGACCTTGGAGGCGTCACGCAGCCAGTCCATCGCCGCGCGGGCTGCGATCACCACCTCGCCAATGCACTCCCACAGCAGGGTCGCCAGGTACTCGGCGGTCTCCCAATCGTCCTCCATGCCCAGCTTCTTGAACTTGGAGAGCACCTGGGCGCGCATGCCCGACTTCGTGACGCCGTAGGGCAGCGTCATCACCGGCTGCTTCACGATGTCACGGGTGAGCTGGCCGTCCAGCTTGATCGCCAGCGGGTCGCCGCTCTCGGCACGGGCGCGCAGCTTCTCCTGGGCCACGTCCTTCACGCGCGAATAGATGTCGGCGGGCTTCGGCTGCGGGATCAGGTTGGTGGCTGCGCCGCCCACGGAGTCGCGGAGCATGGCCGAGAAGTTCTGGAGGCCGTTGCAGGAGCCGTCGAGCGCGATGGGCAGATGGGAGACGTGATCGCGGCCGTTGAGGCTGTAGCCGAGCCACTCGAAGCACGCGGCCAGCGCGCAGAACGGGCTGTCGGCGTCCATCCAGAAGCGTTGGCCGTCCAGCGGATCGAGGGCGCTGTCGAGAATCTGCTCCTCGTGCTCGCGCACCCAGGCCACGCGCTCCTCGAACGACACCTTGTCCACGCCGAAGCAGTTGGCGACGTGGATGGCGAGCCAGTAGGCACCGTCCTCGCCGAGCGGCACGCCTTGGGCGAACGTCAGCAGGCCCTTGGCCGCATCATCACCCTGCGGGGTCAGCGTCGGGGGCAGGGGGTAGCACCGGCCGCGGAAGTCGAGGTTGTGCGGGAAGTAGATCGCGGGGTACTCGGCGAACTTCTCCGCAAGGGCGATCTTCTGCGCGGCGGCGAGGCGGGTGGACACGCTGCGCGCGTTGGCCTCGTAGACCTTGGCGCGGTCGCGCTTCCATTCCTTGAACTCGTCGGCGTGGTGCTCCTTGAAGTAGTCCGGGTCGGTCTCCAGCAGGGCAGGGCGGCTCGGCAGGTCCATCAGCTCGCGCTCCGGCAGCCCGGCGACACCGCCGCCTGCGTTCCACAGCTCGCGCATGACCTCCAGGACGGGCACGTTCACCTTCCAGGCGGTTGCCTGGATGGCGTTGAGGGCCTGGTAGACGTTGGGCATATCGACCAGCGCCAGCTCGCGCTTGTAGGCGCGGTTGCGGGTACGCACGAGGTCAGCCCGGCCGCCGATGTCGGTCAGGTAGCCGCCGTCGCGGGGCGTGGTCCACGGACGGGGCGGGACGACCATCGGCATCAGCACCGGCTGGTACAGGGCGGCGCTGTCGTGGGCCTTGGTCAGCCAGTCGAGCACCTTCTGATTCCCGGCGATGAGCAGGTGGCGCTTGCCACGCTCGGCCACGGTGACCAGCTCGACCAGCCCGGTCGCCTCGACGAACAGCTCGATGAGCTTCATGCCCACCAGCAGCGCGTCCTTGTCGGACAGGTAGAGGCGCTTGTCGTCCTCGGGGGCGAACTCGGCGTCGGCGATGACGTGCCGCATGACGGCGGTGGAGTGCCGGGCCGAGGTGGACTTCTTGAGCTGCTCCTGGACCACCCGGTACAGGCCGGGGTGCTTCTCGCGGAGCAGGGAGAAGTTGATCTCGTTGGCTACCTCGTGGCCCAGGGTGATCGCCACGGACACCGCCTTGCGGTGATCGGCGACCAGCGCGTTGACGCAGGTGAAGCTGGTCAGATAGGCGAGGGCGTGGGGGTTCAGGTGGCGGATGAACTTGAGGGCGGCGTGGCGCTTGCCCGGCTTGCCGGTGTCGGCTTCGGCCACGAACGCCATGATCGCGGCGGCGGTGGCGTCGATGCTCTCCATGACCAGCTTGCGGCCGGGGCCGGTCTCGGCCTCCTGGCGCTGCTCCCTGATCTTCTCGTAGCGGGCAATGCCCAGGCTGGTGCTTTCCTTCTCCAGTTCGAGCTGGGCGGCGTGCAGGTCGTTCTCTTGCCAAGTCGTCATCGTTTGCCCTCGGGGGATGCAAAAGTCAAAACGGGAGGACCGCACCGGGGGCTGCCCGGTACGGTCCTGAGTGGTTCGGTTGTTGGTCCTGGGTGGACCTATGTGGAACTGTAGTAGTCCTCGGTGGTGAACAGCAATGAGTAGTTCTGAATGGTTGTCCTAGGAGAGGTCCGCCGAAGATGACCACTTTATTCGGCGTCACCTCGCGTCACCTGTGACGGCACTAGGCGTCACCTAGTTGTCACCCGTGATGTCACCTGTTACGATGTGCGTCTCGTAAGTGCTTGCACTTGCTGGGGTTCAAGATCAGCGGAATCAGATTGTGATTCCGGTGGTCGGGGGTTCGAATCCCCTCAGCCACCCCACTGATTCAACCGCATCGGCGCAGCCGAAACGGTATTGCAATAAACAGAAAGCACGTTACAATGTGCGTCTGAGTTTCACGGGCCGTTAGCTCAGTTGGTAGAGCAGTTGACTCTTAATCAATAGGTCCAAGGTTCGAATCCTTGACGGCCCACCAAGACGGAAGCCACCTGGTACGCCAGGTGGCTTTTTTCTTATAGGTGTGACCCTTTCGTTTCAATGGGCCACACGTTGCAGGGCCCCGCCTGGCGTGGATCTGCAACGCATCGGGATCGCAGTGCTGGTTTCAACGATGTTGAAGAAAGTGCTTGCACCCACCGAGCGGATCGGGTCATAATTCGCGCCCCGATTTCGGGCTGTTAGCTCAGTTGGTAGAGCAGTTGACTCTTAATCAATAGGTCCAAGGTTCGAATCCTTGACAGCCCACCAGACGAAAGCCACTTGGTCATCCAGGTGGCTTTTTTCTTGCCCGCACGCCGGGTTGCGCTTCATCCACGCATGGCGTGGATCCACTGAAGCAGTGCTGAAATCAGGGGCATACGCGTCATCAGTGTTTTCAATGCTGTGCACTGCTTCTCACCGCATGGCGTCCTGCATCGCACCCAATAGATCTTCCGCGCCGATGGCGCATGCAGGAAGGAAGATGTTGATGGCTGAGATCACTCGATTGCACGGCACGGTGTGGATTCCCTTCGCGTTGATGGCACTGGCGGCCTGCACGCCGGGCAATGATCCCGCGCAGGCTGTCGAGCGTGATCCGGGCGCAGAGCGCATTCCGGCCCGCCAGATCGACGACGCCATGCAGTTGCGGCCGGCCCGGCCCGCGGAGGGGGAGGTCCTGCCCGGCGCGGTGGACGTACAGCGCAATGCGGACGGTTCGGTGGATGTGCGCAGGGCTGCGCCAGCGTCGGTGGCCCTGCGTCGCACCGACGATGGGGGCGTGGAGGTCCGGAAGGTGGATGCGGCCGTCGACCCGGGCACAGGCGCGGCGCCGGCCCGCACGGTACCGCAGCAGTAGGCTGCGGCCAGCCCGGCGGGTCGCGCACCCGCCGGAGTGGCTGCGATGCAGCGATGGCGCGGAGCGTAGTGGATTCAGCTTTGTGCAGGCCTTCCGATTCCAGTCGCCGCCTGCGACAATGAACACCTGTGCCGGCCACGCGAAAGTGGCGGAATTGGTAGACGCCCTGGATTTAGGTTCCAGTGCCGCAAGGCGTGGGGGTTCGAGTCCCCCCTTTCGCACCAGTGCCGGCCTGTCCCCGCCCTGATCGGGCCATCGGCGCCCCCTTGACCGGCACGCGCTGGCAGTGCAGGCCGAATTGGGCGAAACTAAAGGGCTGCGGCAAGCAGGCGCGTCCCAGACGTCGTGTCCTAACAACCGTTTCATCCCAATCATCGAGCCGGGGGCCTGGGCCACCGGTGGCAGGAGTCAACATGCAAGCTTCGATCGAATCCACCGGCAACCTGGAACGCCGCCTGAGCTTCTCGCTGCCGGAAGAGCGTCTGCAGAGCCACATCGCCGGCCGCCTGGGCGAAATCGCCCGTACCACCCGCATCAAGGGGTTCCGTCCGGGCAAGGTGCCGGCCAAGGTGATCGAGCAGCGCTTCGGCGCGCAGGTCCGTGGCGAGGCGCTGGACGGCCTGCTGCGCGAGACCTTCGACGCGGCCGTGCGCGAGCACGACCTGCGCGTCGTCGGCAGCCCGCGCATCGACAAGGGCGACGAGGGTGAGTTCTCCTTCGTGGCCACCGTGGAAGTGGTGCCGGACTTCGGCGACATCGACGTCAGCAAGCTGACCGTCGTGCGCCACACCGCCGAGATCACCGACGCCGACATCGACCAGATGATCGAGAACCTGCAGAACCAGCGTCGCACCTGGGCCCCGGTCAGCCGTGGCGCGCAGGACGGTGACCTGGTCGCGGTGGAAACCTGGTCGCAGGCCGGCGAAGAGCGCCTGCCGGCCGAGGGCACCGAGAAGGGTTCGATCGTGCTCGGCCAGGGCATGATGTTCGACACCATCGAAAAGGGCCTGGTCGGCCTGGCCAAGGGCGAAGAGAAGACCCTGGACGTCGAGTTCCCGGCTGACTGGCGCGTGCCGGTGCTGGCCGGCAAGACCGTGCAGGTCACCGTCAAGGTTGCCGACGTGTCCGAGCCGGTCGTGCCGGCGGTCGACGAAGCCTTCATCAAGAGCTTCGGCGTGAAGGGGGGCGACGTCGAGCAGTTCCGCAGCGACATCCGTGCCAACCTGGAGCGTGAGCTGAAGGGCGCGCTGATGAACCGCCTGCGCCGCGAAGTGGGCGAGCAGCTGATCGCGGCCTACTCGTCGGTGGAAATGCCGCCGCGCCTGGTCGAGAACGAAGCCCGCGCCATGCTGGCCCAGCAGGTCGAGCAGCTGCGCCGCAACGGCCAGAACGTCGGCGAGATCCCGGCCGATGCCCACGAAGGCTTCAAGGACGCCGCCGCCAAGCGCGTGCTGGTCGGCCTGCTGGTCGGTGAAGTGGCCCGCATCAACGACCTGCGCCTGGAAGCCAAGCGCCTGAACGAAACGATGCGTCTGATCGCCTCGACCTACGAAGAGCCGGAGCAGGTCATTGAGATGTACCGCAACGACCCCCAGCTGATGTCTGGCCTGCAGAACCGTGTGATGGAAGAGCAGGTGATCGACTGGATCGCCGAGCGTGCCCAGCACACCGAAGAGAAGCTGTCGTTCCAGGACGCGATCCGCCAGTAAGCCGGCGGATCACCGGATGCCCCGCGCCTTTGCCGGCGCGGGGTTGTTGCCCCCCAAGATAGGTACCTCACGTAATGGACAACCGAACCAAAGCCCTGAACCTGGTTCCGATGGTGGTCGAGCAGACCAGCCGCGGCGAGCGTGCCTACGACATCTATTCGCGCCTGTTGAAGGAGCGCCTGATCTTCCTCGTGGGCCCGATCGACGATCACATGGCCAACGTGGTGGTGGCGCAGTTGCTGTTCCTGGAATCGGAGAACCCGGAAAAGGACATCAACATCTACATCAACTCGCCGGGTGGCGTGGTCACCGCCGGCATGGCGATCTACGACACCATGCAGTACATCAAGCCGAATGTGAGCACCACCTGCATCGGCCAGGCCGCCTCGATGGGCGCCCTGCTGCTGGCCGCGGGCGAAGCCGGCAAGCGCTATGCGCTGCCGAACTCGCGCGTGATGATCCACCAGCCGCTGGGCGGCTACCAGGGCCAGGCCACCGACATCGACATCCACGCGCGTGAGATCCTGACCCTGCGTTCGCGCCTGAACGAGATCCTGGCCAAGCACACCGGCCAGTCGCTGGAGACGATCGCCCGCGACACCGAGCGCGACAACTTCAAGAGCGCCTTCGAGGCGCAGGCCTACGGTCTGGTCGACCAGGTCCTGGAGCGTCGTCCGGATGAGTCGATCCAGGCCGGTTGACCGGCCTTCACGGGGCCAGGGAGGCCCCGTTCCTGCAGGGTCGGGCGGGACTGGTGTCCCCTCGGCCCTGTGCTATTCTCGAATCGAACCCCCGTTCAGCGGGTGGGGTAACTGGGTAAGCGAAGCATGAGCGAAGACCGCCAAGGTCGTTCCACGGACACCGGCAAGATCCTCTACTGCTCTTTCTGCGGCAAGAGCCAGCATGAAGTGCGCAAGCTGATTGCGGGTCCGAGCGTATTCATCTGCGATGAGTGCGTGGAGCTGTGCAACGACATCATCCGTGAGGAACTTGAGGAAAAGGCGCAGTCGGCGCGCAGTTCGCTGCCCAAGCCGCGCGAGATCCTCGAGGTCCTGGACCAGTACGTGATCGGCCAGAACCGCGCCAAGCGCACCTTGGCCGTGGCCGTGTACAACCACTACAAGCGCATCGAGAGCCGGCAGAAGAACGACGACGTCGAACTGGCGAAGTCGAACATCCTGCTGGTCGGCCCGACCGGTTCGGGCAAGACGCTGCTGGCCGAAACCCTGGCCCGCCTGCTCAACGTGCCGTTCACCATGGCCGACGCCACCACGCTGACCGAAGCCGGTTACGTGGGCGAGGACGTGGAGAACATCATCCAGAAGCTGCTGCAGAAGTGCGACTACGACGTCGAGAAGGCACAGCAGGGCATCGTCTACATCGATGAAATCGACAAGATCTCGCGCAAGAGCGAGAACCCGTCGATCACCCGCGATGTGTCCGGCGAAGGCGTGCAGCAGGCCCTGCTGAAGCTGATCGAAGGCACCGTGGCCAGCGTTCCGCCGCAGGGCGGGCGCAAGCATCCGCAGCAGGAATTCCTGCAGGTGGACACCAAGAACATCCTGTTCATCTGCGGCGGCGCGTTCGCCGGGCTGGACAAGGTGATCCAGGCCCGTTCCACCGACGTCGGCAGCATCGGCTTCGGCGCCAAGGTGAAGAGCAGCGAGCGCAAGCAGGAAGTGGGCAAGGTGCTGGCCGAAGTCGAGCCGGAAGACCTGATCAAGTTCGGCCTGATTCCGGAGTTCGTCGGCCGCCTGCCGGTGGTGGCGACCCTGGAGGAGCTGGACGAGCCGGCCCTGATCAAGATCCTGACCGAGCCGAAGAACGCCATCACCAAGCAGTTCAAGAAGCTGTTCGAGATGGAGAACGTCGAGCTGGAGTTCCGTCCGGACGCGTTGTCGGCCATCGCCAGGAAGGCGCTCAAGCGCAAGACCGGTGCCCGTGGCCTGCGCACCATCGTCGAATCGGTCCTGCTGGACACCATGTACGACCTGCCGTCGCAGGAAAACGTCAGCAAGGTGGTGGTGGACGAATCGGTGATCGAGCACAAGTCCGAGCCGTACCTGATCTACCAGACCCCGGCGGTCCCTGAACAGAAGGCCGCAGGCGCCGAGTGATCCTTCCAGGTTGTTGATTGGAAAGGATTTTCAAGGAATGCCTTGCATCTGAAAGCCGATGGCCCCATAACGGGGCCATCGGCTTTTTTTGTCTCCGGAAGATGCCCTCCCGGAGGCGGTTTTCCCCCTTCCCTGGAGCCCCCATGGCCCGTTCCCCAAGTGAAACCCTCGACCTGCCGGTCCTGCCGCTGCGCGACGTAGTGGTGTTCCCGCACATGGTCATTCCGCTGTTCGTCGGCCGTGACAAGTCCATGCACGCGCTCGAACAGGCAATGGAGGCGGACAAGCGCATCCTGCTGCTGGCGCAGAAGTCGGCCGAAACCGACGACCCGCATGCGGCCGACCTCTACCAGGTCGGTACGCTGGCGCAGGTGCTGCAGCTGCTGAAGCTGCCCGACGGCACCATCAAGGTGCTGGTCGAAGGCCTGTCGCGCGTGCAGGTCACCCACGTTGACGAGCGCAACGGCTCGCTGCACGGCCAGGCCGTGGAGATCGACGCCAGCGACGAGCGCGAAGCGCGCGAGGTCGAGGCGATCGCCCGCTCGCTGATGTCGCTGTTCGAGCAGTACGTGAAGACCAACCGCAAGCTGCCGCCGGAACTGCTGCAGACGCTGTCGGGCATCGATGAGCCGGCGCGCCTGGCCGACACCATCGCCGCGCACATCAGCGTGCGCCTGGCCGACAAGCAGCGCCTGCTGGAAACGCTGGCCGTCGGTGACCGCCTGGAGATGCTGGTCGGCCTGGTCGACGGCGAGATCGACGTGCAGCAGATGGAGAAGCGCATCCGCGGCCGCGTGAAGTCGCAGATGGAGAAGAGCCAGCGCGAGTACTACCTCAACGAACAGATGAAGGCCATCCAGAAGGAACTGGGTGACCTGGACGATGCGCCTGGCGAGCTTGAAGAGCTGGCGCGCAAGATCGCCGAGGCCGGCATGCCGAAGGCCGTTGAGGCCAAGGCGCGCAACGAGCTGAACAAGCTCAAGCAGATGTCGCCGATGTCGGCCGAAGCGGCGGTCGTGCGCAACTACCTGGAGTGGTTGCTGGGCGTGCCGTGGAAGAAGCGCAGCAAGGTTCGCAAGGACCTGAAGGTGGCGCAGGACACCCTCGATGCCGATCACTACGGGCTGGAGAAGGTCAAGGAACGCATCCTTGAATACCTGGCGGTGCAGTCGCGCGTGAAGCAGATGAAGGGCCCGATCCTGTGCCTGGTCGGGCCGCCGGGCGTGGGCAAGACCTCGCTGGGACAGTCGATCGCCAAGGCCACCAACCGCAAGTTCGTGCGCATGTCGCTGGGCGGCGTGCGTGACGAGGCCGAGATCCGTGGCCACCGTCGCACCTACGTCGGTTCGATGCCGGGCCGCATCGTGCAGAACCTCAACAAGGTCGGCAGCAAGAACCCGCTGTTCGTGCTCGACGAGATCGACAAGATGTCGATGGATTTCCGCGGCGATCCGTCCTCGGCGTTGCTGGAAGTGCTCGACCCTGAGCAGAACAACGCGTTCAACGACCACTACCTGGAAGTGGACCTGGACCTGTCTGAAGTGATGTTCGTGGCCACCTCGAACTCGCTCAACATTCCCGGCCCGCTGCTGGACCGCATGGAAGTGATCCGCATCCCCGGCTACACCGAGGATGAGAAGCTCAACATCGCCACCCGTTACCTGGTGCCCAAGCAGGTCAAGGCCAACGGCCTGCAGCCCGAAGAGCTGGAGATCGGCAGTGACGCCATCCAGGACATCGTGCGCTACTACACGCGCGAGTCGGGCGTGCGCAACCTGGAACGCGAGATCGCCAAGATCTGCCGCAAGGTGGTGAAGGAGATCGCGCTGGCCGGCCCGCAGCCGGTGAAGGCGAAGAAGGGCGCGAAGAAGAAGGCGCTGGTGAGCGTGTCCAGCAAGAACCTGGACAAGTACCTGGGCGTGCGTCGCTTCGACTTCGGCCGTGCCGAGGAAGAGAACGAGATCGGCCTGGTCACCGGCCTGGCCTGGACCGAG
The DNA here is from genome assembly GCF_052446685.1 of Stenotrophomonas sp. LC732. Lineage (NCBI taxonomy): Bacteria > Pseudomonadati > Pseudomonadota > Gammaproteobacteria > Lysobacterales > Lysobacteraceae > Stenotrophomonas > Stenotrophomonas sp. LC732. The sequence goes on from NZ_CP199214.1 coordinate 720,897, forward strand.
GTGGGTGGCGATCTGCTGCAGATCGAATCGACGCTGGTGCCGGGCAAGGGCCAGCTGATCCTGACCGGCCAGCTCGGCAACGTGATGAAGGAATCGGCTTCAGCGGCGCTGTCGGTGGTGCGTTCGCGCGCCGTCGGCTTCGGCATCGACAGCGACTTCCTGCAGAAGCACGACGTGCACCTGCATGTGCCCGATGGCGCTACGCCGAAGGACGGCCCGAGTGCCGGCGCGGCGATGGTCACCTCGCTGGTATCGATGCTGACCAAGGTGCCGGTGCGTGCCGACGTGGCGATGACCGGCGAGATCACCCTGCGTGGTCGCGTCACGGCCATCGGTGGACTGAAGGAGAAGCTGCTGGCCGCACTGCGTGGCGGAATCCGCACGGTCATCATTCCCGAGGAGAACCGCAAGGACCTGGCCGACATCCCGGCCAACGTCACCCGCGATCTGGAGATCGTGCCGGTGAAGTACATCGAAGAAGTCCTGGACCTGGCGCTGGAGCGTCCGTTGGCACCGAAGAAGGCGCGCAAGAGTGCGCAACGTGTCACGGTGCGCAGCAAGGCCAAACCGAGTGGAAACGCGCGCGTCAAGCATTGACGCGCGCTGTCCAATGGCCCGAAACCCGCGTCGTTGCTGGCTTTCCAGCTTGCGTGGGGGTAGGGCCACTGGTATAAAAGCAGCACTCGCGAATGAGTGATCGCAGTCTGGCGATCGCTGAATTCGGCGAACCGTTTCCACATGGCGGCCGCATGCAGAGCGCGTGCGGTTGCTTCCCTGTCGAATAAGCGGAACCCACCGCCAAAGGAGTTGTAGAGAATGAACAAGACCGAATTGATCGATGCCGTTGCTGAAGCTGCAGACCTGACCAAGGCCGAGTCCAGCCGCGCTGTCGATGCCGTCGTTGCTGCCGTCACCAAGGCGCTGAAGGACGGCGATGCGGTCACCCTGGTTGGCTTCGGTACCTTCCAGGTCCGCGACCGTGCTGCCCGCACCGGCCGCAACCCGAAGACCGGCGACACCATCAAGATCGCTGCTTCGAAGAATCCGTCGTTCAAGGCTGGTAAGGCCCTGAAGGATGCTGTAAACTAAGCGGCTCGCTGGGGTGCTTAGCTCAGCGGTAGAGCGTCTCCTTTACACGGAGAGGGTCGGGGGTTCGAAACCCTCAGCACCCACCACAGCACCGCGGTAAAAGTTTGAGTGTGGAGCGGTAGTTCAGCTGGTTAGAATGCTGGCCTGTCACGCCGGAGGTCGCGGGTTCGAGTCCCGTCCGCTCCGCCATTCAACGAGGCCTCCGGCCAAAAGCTGGAGGCTTTGTTTTCTCCCGGTCCAGGCCGGCTGAAAGCAAAAAAGGTAACAACGCGGAGCGGTAGTTCAGCTGGTTAGAATGCTGGCCTGTCACGCCGGAGGTCGCGGGTTCGAGTCCCGTCCGCTCCGCCACTACATCGAGGCCCCCGGCCTGAAGCTGGGGGCCTTGTCTTCTCACCGACAGGTTCGGAAGGAAGGCGAAAAGGTTTTTGCAAGAACGGAGCGGTAGTTCAGCTGGTTAGAATGCTGGCCTGTCACGCCGGAGGTCGCGGGTTCGAGTCCCGTCCGCTCCGCCATTGCAGAATTCTTAAGTCCCTGTGAAAAAACTTTGAAAAAAGTGTTCATCGGGCTGGGTTTCCAGACAGTCTTCGGATATACTGGGCGCCTGCAAAGTTCAAGCGCGGAGCGGTAGTTCAGCTGGTTAGAATGCTGGCCTGTCACGCCGGAGGTCGCGGGTTCGAGTCCCGTCCGCTCCGCCAACTTCAAAAGCCCTCGGCGCAAGCCGGGGGCTTTTTCTTTGCGCCATGGTGGAAATGGCCGACACGCGGATGGCGCATGCCTGCCGATGTGGGCGCAGGCCGCGCTGGCGCTGCTTTTGGTCCCTGCGGCGAAGCGGGTTACACTGCCGGGCTCGCCAATAAGGCCTTGTGATTCCTCACCATGCTGCAGAAACTCCGCGACAAGACCTCAGGCTGGATCGTCACTGTGATCCTGGGGCTGCTGATGATTCCGTTCCTGTTCGTGATCGACAACAGCTACCTCGGTGGCGTTGGCGCACAGAACGTGGCCAAGGTTTCCGCGCCGCCGACCTGGTGGCGTTCGGCGCCGTCGTGGTGGCCGGTGCGCATGCTGTGGCAGCACCACGAGATCAGCTCGCAGGATTTCCGCACGCGTTTCGAGCAGGAGCGCATGCGTGAGCGCCAGCAGCAGGGCGACAACTTCGACCCGCGCGCGTTCGAGAGCACCGAGAACAAGATGGCCGTGCTCGACCAGCTGATCGACGAGCAGGTCGTGCGCCTGGTCGGTGAGCAGGCGGGCGTGGTGATCGGCGACGGCGCGGTGCGCGAGTACATCGCGACCATGCCCGCATTCCTCGATTCGAACGGCAAGTTCAACGAGAACAACTATCGCCTGGCCCTGGCCGGCGGCAACCCGCCGCGTACGCCGACCCAGTTCCAGGAGCTGGTGCGCGAGAGCCTGCAGCAGTCGGTGATTCCGTCGGGCCTGCAGAGCTCCGGCTTCGTCACCCAGGCAGAGACCGAGCGCCTGTTGAAGCTGCTGGGCGAAACCCGCGACGTCGAGCTGGCCGCGTTGCCGCCCGTACCGGCCGATACCGCGCCGGTCACCGATGAGCAGATCAAGCAGTGGTACGACAGCCACGGCAAGGATTTCCGCCAGGCCGAGAGCGTGTCGCTGGAATACGTCGAGATCAACGGCGCGAACCTTCCGGCACCGGCGGCGGCCGATGAAGCCACCCTGCGCAAGCGCTATGAAGACGAGAAGGCGAAGTTCACCTCGCCGGAGCAGCGCCAGGCCTCGCACATCCTGATCACCGGTGACGGTGCAGAAGCCAAGGCGAGCAAGATCGCTGCCGAAGCCAAGGCCGCTGGTGCCGATTTCGGCGCGCTGGCCAAGGCCAATTCGGAAGATCCGGGCTCCAAGGACCAGGGCGGGGACCTGGGTTGGGTCGAGCGCGGTGCGATGGTGAAGCCGTTCGAGGACGCGCTGTTTGCGGCCAAGGCCGGTGACGTGATCGGCCCGGTGAAGACCGAGTTCGGTTACCACATCATCAAGGTGGCCGCTGTGCGCGGTGGCCAGGGCAAGTCGTTCGAGGAAGTGCGTGACACGCTGGCCGCCGAACAGCTGAAGGCCGACGGTGAGCGCGGCTTCAACGAGCTGGCCGGTCGCCTGGTCGATGCCATCAACAAGAGCCCGAGCGATCTGGCCGCTGCCGCCAAGGAAGTGAACCTGCCGCTGCAGACGCTGGGCCCGATCACCCGCGCGACCGCCAGTGGCATCGCGGCTGACCCGGCCGTGCTGCGTGCGGCGTTCTCCGACGTGCTGGTGCAGGACGGTACCGCCAGTGACCCGATCGCCCTGGGGGGCGCGACCAACCACAGCGTGGTCATCCGCGTGGCTGCGCACACCCCGGAACAGGCCCTGCCGCTGGACAAGGCTCGTGACCAGGTGATCGCCGCGATCCGCGCTGACCGCCAGCGCCAGGCCAGCGACAAGGCGGCCGATGCGATCCTGGCCAAGCTGAAGGCGGGTGCCACCCTGCAGTCGCTGGCCGCCAGCGAGAAGCTGCAGCTGAGCCCGATGCCGGGCCTGCCGCGCAGCCAGCCGGTGCCGACCCCGGAAATCAACCGCGCGATCTTCAGTGCGCCGGTGCCGGCCGAAGGCAAGCCGAGCTATGGCAAGGTCGACGTCAATGGCCACGCGCTGCTGTTCGCGGTGAACAAGGTCAATCCGGGCGACATCAAGGAAGTGACTGCAGAGCAGCAGAAGCAGCTGAAGGAACAGCTGAGCCAGATCGATGGCATGGCCGCGGCCAAGGCCTACATCGAGGCGATGCGCAAGAAGTTCGTGATCCAGACCACCGAGGCGAACCTGTAAGCCTTGCGGCTGCATCCATGAGAAAGGCCCGGCACTGCCGGGCCTTTTTTTGTGCGGGCGCTGCTGGAAATCGAATTGTAGAGCCGAGCCCGTGCTCGGCTGGTCATGAACCCCGACAAGTCGCAGGCAAGAAAAAAGCCGAGCATGGGCTCGGCTCTACAGGAGGGCCCTGGCCTACGCGTCAGTCTTCGACGCGCAGCACGGCGCCCGGCTTCAGCACGCTGCTGCCGCTCAGGCCGTTCAGCGACAACAGGGCCTTGACCGGCATGCCGTAGCGGCGGGCGATGGTCCAGGCCGACTCGCCATCACGCACGGTGTGGCGGCGGCTGCGCGGACGATCAGCGATCGCGGCGACGGTCTTGGCCACCTGCGGCGTCGGTGCTGCGGTGGCGACCGGCGCAGCGCTGGCGACCAGGGCGGATGCGGTGTCCGCCACCGTCGCATTGGCAGCCGAGACAGGAGCCAGCACGCGGGTGGTACCCGACGAGGCGCGGCCACCGCCCGCCAGGGCGGGGTTGAGGCGGGCGATCCTGGCCGGGTCCAGGGCGCGCTGTGCGGCCCACTGCTGGACGCTGGTGCCGGCGGGCAGGGTGTGGTCCTTCAGCACCGGCACGGTGCGGTCCAGCGAGGCCATCACGCCCGGCTGGTCTTCCACGTCTTCCAGCACGCAGGCCAGGGCATGCAGCTTCTCGACGTAGGCATGGGTGACCGGCGACAGGCCGGGCAGCGCCGACGGCTTGGCGTTCTGCGCGTTCATGCCGGCCTTGCGCATGGACTGCAACACGCGGTACTCACCGGCGTTGTAGGCCATGGTGGCCAGGCGCCAGTCGCCGCCGAACATGCCGTGCAGGGTCTTCAGGTAGCGCACTGCGGCCTGGGTGGAATCGACCGCCGACAGGCGGCCGTCGTAGCCGTTGGCCATGGGCACGCGGTGGTTGCGCGCGGTGGTGGCGATGAACTGCCACAGGCCGGTCGGGCCGCTGCCATTGCGGGCATTGGGCCGGTAGCCGCTTTCCACGAACGGGATCAGTGCGAATTCGGTAGGCAGGTTGGCCTTGCGCAGCTCTTCAACCACGTAGCCGAACAGCACCAGCGCATCGTCATCCTGGTTGGCCAGGCGCGACGGGGCGTGGGCGAACTGCTTCTGCCAGCGCGGGCTGGTGGCCTCGGCATTGCAGGTGGGCTCGGCCAGGCCGTCGCGGAAGCTGGAGAAGATCTCCTGGCCATTGCGGACCGACGCGGCCGGCAACGCGGCCGGATCCAGCGGCAGGGCCGCCGCGGCGGCCAGGTTCTGGCCGATGCCCGCGCCCAGCGACTGGGCACCGGCGGTTCCGGCCAGCCCCAGGACCAGGCCCAGGGCCAGCGGCAGACTTCGGCGCATCATGCGCGGAAGCCGTCTTTCCAGTGCCGGAGACCGGCCATGACGTCGACGTCGTCAACGACGTCGCGGCCTAGGTGCGCCGACACTGCCGCGCGGATCGGCGCCGTGTGCACGCGCAGGAACGGATTGCAGTCGAATTCGTTGGCCAGGGTTACCGGCAGGGTGGAACGGTCATCGCGGCGCATGGCCAAAGCCTCCTCTTGGCGCTGCCACAGGGCAGCGTTGGCGGGGTCGACATGCCGCGCGAAGACGGCATTTGACACGGTGTACTCGTGGGCGCAACAAAGCAGCAGTTGCGCGGGCAAGGTACCCAGCTTGCGCATCGATGCCAGCAGCTGGGACGGCGTACCTTCGAACAGGCGTCCACAGCCCAGGCTGAACAACGAATCTCCGCTGAAAAGATGTTCAGCAGTGTGAAACGCGATGTGGCTGCGGGTATGCCCGGGCACGGATAGTACGTGGAACGTCCGGCCCAGTGCCTGAACGCGTTCACCTTCGCCGACCCGCTCGGTCGCTGCAGGGATGCGCTCCTCGACGGGCGCGATGACCCGTACACCGGGAAAACGTGCCTGCAACGCGGGCACGCCACCGATGTGGTCATCGTGGTGATGGGTGAGCAGGATCGTGTCCACGCGAAGGCCCTGATCGGCCAGCGCAAGCACCGGCGCGGCATCGCCGGGATCGACGACCACGGCGGCGCCAGCGTCGTCGATCAACGTCCAGATGTAGTTGTCCGCAAATGCGGGCAGGGCAGTCAGTCGCATAGAATTGGACCATGCCCGCGCTGCAGAGCACCCGTCAAGCGAGCCAGGCCCCGTGGTTCGACACTGAACCGGCGGGCTCCTTGCGCGTGCTGGAGCGGCAGTTGCTGCTGCCGCAGCTGTCTGTCCTGCCGACGCAGCCCTGGCTGTGGATCGCACCGAGTGCGGCCTGGCTGGAGGATGCACAGCTGGGCGGGCGCGGGCTGCGGCTGTTCCGGCAGGGCCAGGGCTATGCCGGCGACACCCGCTGTGCGCTGCCGCTGCCGCTGGCCAGCGAGAGCGTCAACGCGGTCGTGCTGCAGCATGTGACCGCGGGCGATGCGGAGCGACTGCTGGACGAGTGCGAGCGCGTGCTGATGCCGGGCGGCCACCTGTGGCTGAGCAGCCTCAACCCGTTCAGCCCTTACCGCACGCATTGGCGCCAGCACGGACTGGTGGTGCGCACGCCACAGCGGATCCGCCTGCTGCTCGGCCGCCACGGGCTGGAGTGCGACGATATGCGTTACCTCGGCCCGCTCTGGCGCGGTGCAGGCAGTCGCCGCACGGGCGGTTGGGCGCCGCTGCGCGCGGCCTGCCTGTTCCATGCTGAAAAGCGCACGCTGGCCCTGCCCGGGCCGAAACCGTTGCCGGTGCGTTGGCTCGGCACCGTTGCCACCTGATCTGGAGTTGTATTGAAAACCATCGAAATCCACACCGACGGTTCCTGCCTTGGCAATCCCGGCCCCGGCGGCTGGGCTGCGCTGCTGCGCTACAAGGGCCACGAGCGTGAACTGAGCGGCGGCGAAGCGCACACCACCAACAACCGGATGGAGCTGATGGCGGCCATTTCCGGGTTGGAGACGCTCACCGAGCCCTGCAACATCGTGCTCTATACCGATTCGCAGTACGTGCGGCAGGGCCTGACGCAGTGGCTGCCCGGCTGGATCCGCAAGAACTGGAAGACCGCCGGCGGCGACCCGGTGAAGAACCGCGAGCTGTGGGAGCGCCTGCATGCCGCGACGCTGCGGCATCAGATCGACTGGCGCTGGGTAAAGGGCCACTCCGGTGACCCGGACAACGAGCGGGTGGATACGCTGGCGCGCAACGCGGCCATCCAGATCCGCGACGCCAGCCCGGTAAACTGAGCCCATGCGTCAGATCATCCTCGATACCGAAACCACCGGCCTGGAATGGAAGAAGGGCAACCGCATCGTCGAAATCGGCTGCGTGGAACTGTTCAAGCGCCGCCCGACCGGCAACAACTACCACCAGTACATCAAGCCGGACTGCGAGTTCGAACAGGGCGCGCAGGAAGTCACCGGCCTGACCCTGGAGTTCCTGGCTGACAAGCCGGACTTCGCGCAGATCGCCGATGAGTTCCTGGCCTTCATCGATGGCGCCGAGCTGATCATCCACAACGCGGCGTTCGACCTGGGCTTCCTCGACAACGAGCTGTCGCTGCTGGGCCCGCAGTACGGGAAGATCACCGATCGCTGCACGGTGATCGATACCCTGGTGATGGCGCGCGAGCGCTTCCCGGGCCAGCGCAATTCGCTGGATGCGCTGTGCAAGCGACTGGGCGTTGACAACTCGCACCGTGCGCTGCACGGCGGCCTGCTCGATGCGCAGATCCTGGGTGACGTGTACATCGCGCTGACCTCGGGGCAGGAAGAGATCGGATTCGGCCTGGGGGATGACGATGGCGGTGGCGCCGGTGCGGCGCTGCAGGCCTTCGATACCAGCAAGCTGCTGCCGCGCCCGCGCGTAGTGGCCACGCCGTCGGAGCTGGAAGCGCATGCCGCGCGGCTGGAGCGGCTGCGCAAGAAGGCCGGCCACGCACTGTGGGATGGGCCGAAGGTGGAAGAGCCCGCCAGCGCGTAATGCCTGGAAGAGGTAGTGCCGGCCGCTGGCCGGCATCTGCGTGAACACGTTTCCCGGTGAGCCGGCCAGCGGCCGGCACTACCGCCTCCACGCATGGCGTGGATCTACGGGTTAATGGCAGCGCACCAGGATCACGCTGATGTTGTCGCGGCCACCGCCGTCGAGCGCGGCGGCGACCAGCGTGTCCACGCATTCCTGTGCGCTTGCATCCTCGAAGGCGAGGGTGCGGGCGATGCCGCGGTCGTCCACTTCCTCGGTCAGGCCGTCACTGCACAGCAGCAGCTGCATGCCAGGGCGCAGCTCGCCGCTGGTGGTGGCCACGTTCAGATGTGCCGGATCGGTGACGCCCAGCGCCTGGGTGACCACGTTGCGATGTGGATGCGCGCGTGCCTGTTCGGCCGTCAGGTTGCCCTGCGCGACCAGTTCCTGCACCACGCTGTGATCCTGGCTGAGCTGTGCCAGCTGGCCATCACGCCAGAGGTAGGCACGGCTGTCGCCGACCCATGCCACTTCATAGCGATTGCCCTGCACGCGTGCGGCGACCACGGTGGTACCCATCGGCAGGGTGTCGTTGCGCCGCCGCGAGGCGCGGATGATCTCTTCGTCGGCGGTGCGGATGGCCTGGGCCAGCGGCGCGCCACGGCGGATCTCGCGCACGATGGTTTCGCGCGCCAGCGCGCTGGCCACCTCGCCGCAGGCGTGGCCGCCCATGCCATCGGCCACCAGCCACAGGGCCAGCTCGCTGTCACCGTAGTAGGTGTCTTCGTTGAGCTCGCGGCGCAGGCCGGGGTGGGTGAGGTGTCCGAATTCGATCATGGTGTGCAGGGGCGGGGTATTGCTGGGGAGACAGGCATCATCGGGGGGCTGCGGGCATCCGGCAAGGCATGCATCCAGGAAATTTTCACTTCATTGACCGGAATGACTTGTCGTCGGCCTGACTTCCTCGTATGATGCGCGTCCCCGGTCCGCCGGGGACCACCCGGAGAGGTGGCAGAGTGGTTGAATGTACCTGACTCGAAATCAGGCAGGCGTTTATAGCGCCTCGGGGGTTCGAATCCCCCCCTCTCCGCCAGATAAAGAAAAAGGGCTGCCGAAAGGCAGCCCTTTTTCTTTATCTGGCGCGGGACGCGACGCGCTCTGCGCGTCGCCCCACACGTTGCTGTGCAACGTGTGGGCCCCTCCCTTTGCCGGCCTCTCCCCGCCCCTGTCGGGGCAGCCCCTCAACAGAGGGGCTTGGTCCTCCAGATGCATCACTGAGATCCGCGCGGTGCGTGGATGCGCGGCGGGAATCACGCCGTAGTGACCCTGTACTGATCTGGCGCGGGACGCGACGCGCTCTGCGCGTCGCCCCACACGTTGCTGCGCAACGCGTGGGCCCCTCCCTTTGCCGGCCTCTCCCCGCCCCTGTCGGGGCAGCCCCTCAACAGAGGGGCTTGGTCCTCCAGATGCATCACTGAGATCCGCGCGGTGCGTGGATGCGCGGCGGGCATCACGCCGTAGTGACCCTGTACTGATCTGGCGCGGGACGCGACGCGCTCTGCGCGTCGCCCCACACGTTGCTGCGCAACGCGTGGGCCCCTCCCTTTGCCGGCCTCTCCCCGCCCCTGTCGGGGCAGCCCCTCAACAGAGGGGCTTGGTCCTCCAGATGCATCACTGAGATCCGCGCGGTGCGTGGACGCTGTTCCTGCTGGCAGGCTCATCCACGCATGGCGTGGATCTACCGGGGATATCCGTGCGGACGCTGCGGGTTACCATGTACGCATCACCTGCTGGAGCTTTTCCCCATGACCGCTGAAATCCTCGTTCCCGTTTCTTTCGGCGAGCTGCTGGACAAGATTTCGATCCTGCAGATCAAGTCCGAGCGCATCAGCGACGAGGGCAAGCTGGCCAACGTGCGCAGGGAGCTGTCGGCGCTGGAGCAGACCTGGATGGCACACCCGGCGGCCGTGAAGGACATCGCCAGGCTGCGTGCCGAGCTGAAGGTGGTCAACGAGCAGCTGTGGGAGATCGAGGACGACATCCGGCTGAAGGAGAAGGCGCAGGCGTTCGACCAGGGCTTCATCGACCTGGCGCGCAGCGTGTACCTGCGCAATGACGAACGCGCGCGCATCAAGAAGGCGATCAACCTCGCACTGGGCTCGGCGTACGTGGAGGAGAAGTCCTATCAGGATTACGCGCAGCGCGTGTAATCCCGGGCGGCCTGCCGCTCACCCCAGGTGGTCGGCGACGTAGCGTTCGAAGGCAGCGATACCGTCTTCCACGGTGATCAGTTCCATCACATCGTCGAACTCGATCTTGGTGCCCCACTTCAGATCGGTGGCCTGCTTGGCGAGGTATTTGCGTGCCGCATCGTCGTAGCGGTCCACGCAATAGCGACGATCCGAGTACGGGCCGCTGCGGTTCGGATTGCTGGCCGCATGCAGGCCCAGCACCTTGGCGCCCATCGCGTTGGCGATGTGCATCGGGCCGGAATCGGGCGTCATCACCAGGTTGGCGCGGGCCAGCAGGGCGGGCAGCTGCTTCAGCGTGTCCTTGCCTACCAGGTCCAGCGCCGGCGTGTGCAGCTGTGCCTGGATGGCGTCGGCCATGCTGCGCTCAAGTTCGCTGCGGCCACCGCACAGCACCACCTGCCAGCCGCGCGTGACCGCGTGGTTGGCCACGGCGGCGTAGCGGTCGGCGTACCAGTTGCGGCGCACGTGGCTGGAGCACGGCGAGATCATCAGCACCGGGCGACCATCGTCGTGCCACTGCGCGGCGGCCCACTCATATGCCGACTGCGGCACGGCCAGGTCCCAGCTGACCTCGGTCTGGCGCAGGCCCAGCGGTTCGCAGAAGCTGCCGATGGCATCGAGCACATGGATGCCCGGACGGTCGGGAATGCGTTCGTTGATGAAAAGCCCATGCAGGTCCTTCGAGCGGCTGCGGTCGTAGCCGATGCGGCGCTCGGCCGGAATGAAGGCCGACAGCAGGTTGGCGCGGAACGCGACCTGCATCTGCAGCAGCGCTTCGAAGCGCCCCGGCGGCAGCTGCCTGCGCAGTTCCTTGACCCCGGCCATGCCGCTCTTCTTGTCGTAGGCATGGAAGGTGACGCCGGGCAGGCCGTCGAGCAGCTTGTGGCCGACCTTGTCGATGATCCAGTGGATCGGCGTGTCCGGGCGCGCGGCCTGCAGGGTACGCACCAGGGGCACCACGTGGGTGACATCGCCAAGTGCGGACAGGCGCAGGAGGCACAAGGAGGAGGACGCTGATGCCATGTGTTGTTAGACTCAATGAAATGGTCGCATTCGACGCCAATGAAGCGCTGACGCCATGCCGCGAGGGTCGCGGCATCGGGGCCATTCTGTTCGACCGCGAGCGGCTGCGGCAAGCCGAGATCGGCCTGTTCTCGCCCCAGCACTGGGGCAGCAGGGCCCGGCCGGTGGGCGAGGGCGGCCGCGGCAGCGCCTGGTTCGTCGATGCGCCGTTCGGTGCCAGCGTGCTGCGCCACTACCTGCGCGGCGGCATGGCGGCCCGTATAAGCCATGACCAGTACCTCTGGCGCGGCTCGGACCGGACCCGCAGCTTCGCCGAATTCCGCCTGATGCGCGCCCTGCGCGAGAAAAAGCTGCCGGTGCCACGGCCGATCGCCGCGTTCTACATGCGCGAGGGCCTGCGCTACCGGGCGGCGATCCTGATGGAGCGGATCGAGGGCGTGCGCTCGCTGGCCGACCGCGCACTGGTGGCCGGCCGGGGGGCCCCCTGGGAGGAGACCGGGCGCCTGATTGCCCGTTTCCATCGTGCCGGCCTGGACCATGCCGATCTCAACGCGCACAACATCCTGTTCGATGGCAGCGGTCATGGCTGGCTGATCGATTTCGACCGCGGCGTGATCCGCATCCCGGCGACCGCCTGGCGCGAGCGCAACCTCAAGCGCCTGCTGCGCTCGCTGATCAAGCTGCGCGGCGAGCGCAGCGTGGAAGACGTGCAGAAGGACTACGCGCGGCTGCGCCGTGCCTATGACATGGCCTGGAACCGGGGCACCTGATGGACTGGGCGTTGCGTTTCCTCGGCGTCGGCAACGCGTCGGCGGTCGAGCTGGGGTCGCCGATGTCGGTGATCGAGCGCGATGGGCGTCCATGGCTGACCATCGATTGTGGTGGCGAAGGACTGACCGCGTTCAAGGCGCACTACGGGCAGATGCCGCAGGCGCTGTTCGTCACCCATGTGCACCTGGACCACGTGGCCGGCTTCGAGCGCCTGTTCGTGGATACCTTCTTCAATGCGCACCGGCGCGGCAAGGTGCGCCTGTACGTGCCCGCCACGGTGGTGCCGCTGCTGCACAAGCGCATCGGGGATTACCCGAACGTGCTGGCCGAGGGCGGTGCGAACTTCTGGGATGCCTTCCAGCTGATCGTGGTGGGCGAGGCGTTCTGGCACGAGGGCGTGCGCCTGGAAGTGTTTCCGGTGCGCCACCACTGGCCGGAGACGGCCTATGGCCTGCGCCTGCAGGGCGCGCTGACCTGGAGCGGCGATACCCGGCCGATTCCGGAGATGCTGGCACGCTTTGCCAGTGACAACGAACTGATCGCTCACGATTGCGGCCTGCACGGCAATCCCTCGCATACCGGCGTGGACGATCTGGAGCGTGAGTACAGCGCCGAACTGCAGGCGCGGATGATGCTGTACCACTACGCCAGCGCGGCCGATGGTCTGGCGCTGGCTGCGCGTGGGCACCGCGTGGCGCAGCCGGGGCAGTGCGTGCCGCTGGCGAGCCCGACCGCCCCGCACGTGCTGGCCCAGGACCCGCCGTGAGGGGTACCGGCCAGCCCGCAGATGCGGCGTTGGCTGCCGGGCTGGAGGCGCTGGAGCGCGCACTGCATGCGCCGCAGGTGCGTGCCGACCGCGAGCAACTGGCCGCATTGCTGGATGAGGATTTCAGCGAGATCGGCAGCTCCGGCCAGTGCTACGGCCGTGCGGCCGCGCTGGTGGAGATTCCGCTGGAGCGTGCCCAGGTGCAGATCGAATCGGAGCAGTACGCCGTCTGGCTGCTGTCGCAGGACCTGGCCCAGGTGCGCTACCGCAGCCGCCATCACCTTGATGGGCAGCTGCAGCACTGGGTGCTGCGCAGTTCGCTGTGGCGCCGGCACGGGGACAGATGGCGCATGGTGTTCCACCAGGGCACGCCCGAGGCAGGGTAGCGCGGCGCCATGCCGGGCCAAGAATGCGAAGCCGGGGTCAGATCCCTTTGCCATGCAAGGGGATCTGAGCCCAGTGCGGAAAAGGCGGTGGCCCCGCCGGCTGACCTCGGCGCCCGCGTCGATCGATACCGTTGCTGCCTTCCGGCCCTGGCGGGGTTTTCGACCTAGCGTCGCGAGGGGCCGACGGAGCCACCATAGAGACGTTGGCCGCCCGGTGGGCGGCCAGTTCACGGATCAGGGGAAACAGCGCGCGGCGCGCCGGAGACCACAGCCGGACTGCACATCGGGCTGGCCGATGGCAGACGCGCATTCTAGCGCAGACGGGCCCATCGACGCCAGCTTCATGCACTGAATCGGCTGTAACCCGCTTCCGGCGGCAGCGGCCGGTACCCACCCCCGTTGCTAGAATGCCGGCCAGGAGGAACGACCTCCCCCACATCGGGAACCAATGACCAGGACGGCCTGGCCCTACCAAGAGGAGGGCCGTCATGGCCTGGATCTATCTGTTGTTTGCCGGCCTGCTGGAAATCGTCTGGGCCGTGTCCATGAAGCAGTCCGAAGGCTTCACCCGGCTCACCCCCACCGTGGTCACCATCATCGGCATGATCGCCAGCTTCTGGTTGCTGGCGGTGGCCATGCGCAGCCTGCCGCTGGGAACCGCCTATACGATCTGGACCGGCATCGGCGCGGTCGGGGCGTTCGTGGTTGGCATTGTGTTCCTGGGCGAGCAGGTCAGCCCGATGCGGATCGGTGCGGCGGTGTTGATCGTTTCCGGCCTGGTGCTGATGAAACTCTCCAGCAGCTGAATTTATTTACTCATGGCGGGGAATGGATTCTCCGCCACATGCAGCAATATGCATTTTCGGCAAAACCATTTTGTCCGCCCCTGTTATTTGACGCACGTCATAAAAATAGCGCGCGTGATTCACATGCCGCTGGCACCGTCGGTCGCACAGTGCCGCCATTCGTCGGGCGAAATCGGGGAGTTTTCGCCTTGACGGACGCGCTGGCGCACCTGTCCCCGGGTGCGATCGCGTGAAGATGTGAAGATTTTCAGGAGTTAATGCCTTCAGGCCTTGTTCCCGTTCGGGGAGCCGGGGTGGGCCGCATTGTCTCCAAAAAACCTGCCAGCTGTGCCGTCCGGTCTTTTCATGGAGATTTACCGATGAACCGCATTTACCGTCTGGTTTTCAATCGTGCCCTTGGGGTAATGCAGGTTGCTTCGGAGGTCGCCCAGAACCCCGGCGGAAGCGCGGTCAGCGCAGGGCGGGTGCCGCGATTGCGGGCGCACCAGCTGGCGGCGGCTTTGGCCGCCACACTGGCCAGCGGATCGGCATTCGCAGCGTGCACGGGCACCACAACCGTAAACTGCGACAGCACCACCAGCATCAACAACTACTCCAACGCGACCAACGGCCTCACGCTGAACATCGACGCGGGTGCATTGCTGCGTACGCCGCCGATCGTAGGTGGCGGCAACGCAGCCACGCTGACCGGCGACAACGTGACGGTCAACAACAATGGCACGATCGATCCGAGCTCGATCATCCTCGCCTCGCCCGGCCTGGTCATCGGCAATGGTTCTGCCAACAACAGCGCGATCGTCGTCAACAACAACGCCAGCGGACAGATCAAGGGTGTCGTCAACATCGCAACGCTGCTGGGCTTCGGTGGACAGGCGCTGGTGGCACAGAATGTCAACGGCACCACCACCATCAACAACGCCGGCCTGATCAGCACGTCGCTGATCGGTGCAGGCAGCGTTTCCGACGCGACCACGGTGGTGACTTATGGTGGTGCAGCCGCCAATGTGGCCAACACAGGCACCATCGACGGACGCGTCGGCCTGGGTGCTTCTGGCGGTAACACGTTCCTCAATGCGGGGGCGGTCAGTGGCAGCGTTCACCTGGGTGATTCAACCGGCGGCAACACCTTCACCGCAGTGTCGGGTTCCAGCGTTGTGAGCGGCGGCGGCAGCGCTCTTGCCGGCGTGATTACCGGTGTCACCGGGGTAAAGGTTGCAGCTGCGGGATCGGTCGACGCCGGTACCGGCAGTGGTGCGGCCAACAACACGCTGGTGTTGCAGAACGTCGTCAGCGGTCCGGGGTCCGGCACCGGCGGAGCGGTGACCACGCTGGGCTGGAACCAGTACCTCAACTTCCAGAAGCTCACCGTCAACAGCGGCACCTGGAACCTGCAGGGTGCGTGGGCGGGTGCGGGTACGACCACGCTCAATGATGGCCTGGTCAATTTCAACAATGCCGGTTCCTTCGGCACAGGGCTGTTCACCGCCAACGGCGGTGCCATCGCCTCTGCCACGGCCGGTCTGAACCTGGCCAACGCTTTCAGCCTTGGTGGCAATCTGTCCCTGGCAGGGACCAATGCGTTCAGCCTGGGGGGCTTGCTGTCCGGTACTGGCGGGCTGACGGTCAACAACACCGGCATCGTTACTCTCGGCGGCGCAAACCTGTTCTCCGGCGGCGTCAACCTCAATGCCGGCGGCCTGGTACTGGGCAATGCCGGTGCACTGGGCAGCGGCAACCTGACCGTGGGTGGCAGCGCTTCACTGGATACGACGGCGGGCTTCACCCTGGGCAACAATCTGGTGATCAATGGCGGGGGCTCGCTGAACCTGCTTGGCAGCAATGCGTTGTCATTGAACGGTTCGATCTCCGGTGCCGGCAACCTGACCAAGAGCGGCGCCGGCACCCTCACCTTGAACGGCGCCAATGCGCTGACCGGCAGTTTCAACCTGGCCGGAGGCGCGTTGGCGCTGGGCGCGGGCGGCAGCCTGTCACCCACCGGTGCGATCACGGTCGGCGTCGGTACCACCCTGGACCTGTCGGCGGCCGCCAACCAGACCATCGGTTCGCTGGCGGGCCTCGGCGGTTCGGTCAACCTGGGCAGCCACACGCTCACCCTCGCGGGGCTGGGCGATACCAGCTACAGCGGCACGTTCGCCGCAGGCACGGGTGGCCTGGTCAAGCTGGGCACCGGCGTGCAGACCTTGTCGGGCGTGAACAACCTCAGTGGCGGCGTGGCACTCAACGGCGGCGGCCTGCTGCTGGGCAATGCTGCTGCGCTGGGCAGCGGTGCGCTCAGTGTCGGCGGCAACGTAACGCTCGATGGAACCACGGGGGCGCTTGCACTGGCCAACGCGGTCAACCTCGGTTCGGGTGCCAGCCTCAATCTGCTCGGCAACCAGGCGTTGACGTTCAACGGCGTGATCGGTGGCGCCGGTGGCCTGGTCAAGAGCGGTGCGTCGTCGCTGACGCTCAATGGCGCCAACACCTTCGGCGGCGGCGTGGCGTTCAATGCCGGCAGCCTGGTGCTGGGCAACGCTGGAGCACTGGGAACCGGTGCGCTGAATGTTGGTGGCGTGGTGTCGCTCGACACCAGCGCGGCGCTTGCGGTCGGCAATGGCATCACGCTGGGCGCGGGTGGCTCGCTCAATGTGCTGGGCTCGAACGCATTGACGCTGGGCGGCGCCATCGGTGGCACCGGCAGCCTGGTCAAGAACGGTGCAGCCACGCTTACGCTGGGTGGCGCAAATACCTTCACCGGCGGCCTGGCGATCAATGCCGGCAAGGTTGCGGTGGGCAGCGGCGGAAGCTTGGCTGCCGGCGGTGCGGTCAGCCTGGCCGGCGTTGGCGCGGACCTGGACATCTCGCTCGGCGGCAACCAGACCATCGGCGCGCTGTCCGGTATTGCTGGCAGCACGGTGACGCTGGGCAGCAGCACGCTCACCTTCGGTGATGCCACCAACCAGACGTTCGCGGGCGTGATCGGTGGTACCGGCGGCCTGGTCAAGCAGGGCACGGGCATCCAGACGCTGAGCGGCGCCAACACCTTCAGTGGCGGCGTGAATCTGACGGCGGGCGGCCTGCTGCTGGGCGACAGCAGTGCGATCGGCAGCGGGGCGTTGACGGTCAGCGGCAACGGTTCGCTGGATACCACGGCAGCGTTGAACCTGGGCAATGCGATCAACCTCGGCGGGGCCCTGACCCTGCCGGGCAGCCAGAACCTGGCCCTGGCCGGCAACATCACGGGCACCGGCAGCCTGGTCAAGAACGGCGCGGCGACACTGACCTTGAACGGTACCAACACCTTCAGTGGTGGACTGAACGCAAACGCTGGCGCCCTGCTGCTGGGCAACAGCGGCGCACTCGGCACGGGGACGCTGGGCATCGGTGGCAACGTCTCGCTCGACGGCAGTGCGCCGCTGAACCTGGGCAACAACGTGGCACTGGGTGCAGGCGCCGCGTTGTCGCTGCCGGGTTCGCAGTCGATCACGCTGGGTGGGGTGGTGTCCGGTGCGGGCAGGCTGGTGAAGAACGGTGCCACCACCTTGACCCTCAATGGCGCCAACAGCTTCGGTGGCGGGCTGACCGCCAACGGCGGCGGCCTGCTGCTGGGCAATGCCGGCGCGCTGGGCACCGGTGCATTGTCGGTGGGGGCCAATACCACGCTGGACAGTTCGGTGGCGCTGGACCTGGCCAACAGCGTCAACCTCGGCGCCGGTGCGGTGCTGGATCTGCTGGGCAGCCAGAACGTGTCGCTGGGGGGCGTCATCAGCGGCACCGGCGGGCTGGTCAAGAACGGTGCGGCGACACTGGCGTTGAACGGCGCCAATACGTTCAGCGGGGGCGTCGGGCTCAACGCGGGCGTACTGCAGCTTGGCAACGCACAGGCGCTGGGTACCGGCCAGCTGGACGTGGGCGGCAACGCTTCGCTGGATGCCACTGCGGCGCTTTCGGTGGGCAACACCCTCGGCCTCGCCGCCGGCGCGAACCTCACCGTGCTGGGCAGCAATGACCTGACGCTGACCGGTCCGGTGTTCGGCGCCGGCGGGCTGATCAAGGATGGCGCGGCGCGCCTCACGCTGTCTGGCGCCAACACGTTCGGGGGGGGCACCACCGTCAACGCCGGCACGCTGGCGCTGGGGGCCGGTGGCAGCCTTGCCGCGGCCGGTGCGGTGGATCTTGCCGGCGCCGGTGCGACGCTGGACATCTCCGCAGCCGGTGCCGCGCAGACCATTGGCGCACTCAACGGCGTCGCAGGCAGCCAGCTGGCGCTGGGCGCGCAGTCGCTGACCTTTGGCGGCGCCGGCAACGGCAGCTTTGCCGGCGTGATCGGTGGCACTGGCGGCCTGGTCAAGACGGGTACCGGCGTGCAGACGCTGTCCGGTGCCAACACCTTCAGTGGCGGTGTTGCACTCAACGCGGGTGGCCTGATCCTCGGCAATGCCAGCGCGCTCGGCACCGGTGCGCTGGGCATCGGTGGCACCACCACGCTGGACAGCACGGTGGCGTTGAACCTGGCCAATGCAGTGAACTTCGGTGCGGGCACGCAGCTGACGCTGGGCGGCAGCAACGATGTCACGCTCGGTGGCGTGGTGGCCGGCAATGGCAGCCTGGTCAAGAACGGTACGGGCCTGCTGACCCTCAACAACACCAACACCTTCGGTGGCGGCCTGACCCTGAACGGTGGTGGCCTGGTCGTCGGTGCGGATGGTGCGCTTGGTACCGGCGCGCTGGCGGTGAATACCAGCACCACGCTGGATGCGGGCGCGGCAGTGACGCTCGGCAATGCGGTCACGCTGGGCTCGGGCGTTGCACTGACGGTGCCGGGCAGCAATGCGCTGACGCTGTCGGGCGTGGTCGGCGGCAATGGCAGCCTGATCAAGAACGGCGCTACCACGCTGACGCTGTCCGGTGCCAACACCTACACCGGCGGTACCACCATCAATGCCGGCACGCTGGCGCTGGGCACGGGCGGCAGCCTGGCCGCGGCGGGTGACGTCACGTTGGGCGCGGGCGCCGGCTTCGATATCTCCGGTGCCGGCAGCAGCCAGACCATCGGCGCACTCAATGGTCTGGGCGGCAGCACGCTGGCGCTGGGCGGAAACTCATTGACGTTCGGTACGGCCGGCAACGCAGCGTTCGACGGCGTGATCAGTGGCGGCGGGGGGCTGGTCAAGGTGGGCGCAGGCGTACAGACGCTGTCCGGTGCCAACACCTTTGGCGGCGGCGTGACCCTCAATGCAGGCGGGCTGGTACTCGGCAATGACGCGGCGCTGGGCACCGGTGCATTGACGGTCGGCGGTGCTGCCACGCTGGATACCACCGGCCTGGCAACGCTGGCCAACAACATCGCGCTCAACGCCGGGCTGACCGTGCTCGGGACCAACGCACTGACGCTCAACGGCGTCCTTTCCGGTGCCGGCAGCCTGACCAAGAACGGCAGCGCGACGCTGACCTTGAATGGCATCAACACCTATACCGGTGGCACCAACATCAACGCCGGCACGCTGGCGCTGGGGGCCGGTGCCAGCCTGGCGGCGAGCGGTACCGTGAACCTCGCCACAGGTGCCACGCTGGATCTGTCTGCCGGCAGCGGCACGCAGGTGTTCGGAACCCTGGTCGGCAACGGTACGGTGAACCTCGGCGCCAACTCGATCGAAGTCGGCGGCGCCACCAATGGCACCTTCAGTGGCTCGATCGCAGGCACGGGTGGCCTGACCAAGGTCGGTACGGGCATCGAGAC
The DNA here is from genome assembly GCF_052446685.1 of Stenotrophomonas sp. LC732. Taxonomy (NCBI): domain Bacteria; kingdom Pseudomonadati; phylum Pseudomonadota; class Gammaproteobacteria; order Lysobacterales; family Lysobacteraceae; genus Stenotrophomonas; species Stenotrophomonas sp. LC732. Next base: position 740,543 of record NZ_CP199214.1, read on the forward strand.
GCTGACCGGTGCCAACACCTACACCGGCGGCACCTTCATCACTGCCGGTACGCTGGCGATTGGTCCGGGCGGCAGCCTTGCAGCCACCGGCGCGGTGACGCTGAGCGCTGCAGGCACCGGCTTCGATATCTCCACCGCAGGGGCCAACCAGACCATCGGCTCGTTGAACGGGGTGGCGGGCTCGACGGTGAGCCTGGGTGCACAGACGCTGACACTCGGTGGTGTGGGCAACAGCCTCTTCGATGGCGCGATTTCCGGCACCGGTGGCCTGGTCAAGAATGGCGCCGGCGTCCTCACACTGGGAGGCGCCAATCTGTTCAGTGGTGGCGTCGCACTCAACGGCGGTGGCCTGGTGGTCGGCAACAACGCTGCGCTCGGCAGCGGTGCGCTGGCAGTGGGCGGCAACGCGACGCTGGACGCATCGACAGGCGTCAACCTGGCCAACAACATCGGGCTCGCAGCGGGCGCGAACCTCGACCTGCTTGGCAGCCAGGCGCTGACACTGGGCGGTGTGATTTCCGGTACCGGCGGCCTGGTCAAGGACGGTGCGGCCACCGTGACCCTGAGCGGTGCCAACACCTACACCGGTGGTACCACCATCAACAACGGCACGCTGGCGATCGGCGCGGGTGGCAGCCTCGCCGCGACCGGCGCGGTGAACCTGGCCGGTGCCGGCACGTTCGACATTTCGGCGGGCAACCAGGCCATCGGCTCGCTGGCCGGCGTCGCCGGCAGCACGGTGGCGCTGGGTGGCAGCACGCTGACCCTGGGCGGCACCGTGGACAGCACCTTCAGCGGTGCGATCAGTGGCAACGGCGGCCTGGTCAAGAACGGTGCAGGCGTGCAGACGCTCAACGGCGGCAGCACCTTCAGCGGCGGCGTAACGCTCAACGCCGGCGGCCTGGTGGTCGGCAACAATGCTGCGCTGGGCACCGGTGCGGTGACGGTCGCGGGCGCTGCGACGCTCGATTCGAACACAGCGGTCACCCTCGCCAACAACTTCACCCTCAACAACGCGTTGACCGTCCTCGGCAGCAACAACCTCACCCTCAACGGCAACCTGAGCGGCACCGGCAGCCTGACCAAGGAGGGAGCCGCAACGCTGACCCTGAACGGCACCAACACCTACACCGGTGGCACCAACATCAACGCCGGTACATTGGCACTGGGCGCTGGCGCGAGCCTGCACGCCAGTGGCATCGTCAACCTGGCCTCGGGTGCGATCTTCGATCTGTCGGCGGGCAGCGGCACGCAGCAGTTCGGCACACTGGTCGGCAACGGTACGGTGAACCTGGGGGCCAACACGCTGACGATCGGTGATGCCAGCAATGGCACGTTCAGTGGTTCGTTGGCCGGCTCGGGTGGCCTGATCAAGGAAGGCTCGGGGACCCAGACGCTGACCGGCACCAACACCTTCACCGGGGGTACCACCATCAACGCCGGCACGCTGGCGATCGGCGCCGGTGGCAGCCTGGCGGCGACCGGTGCGGTGAACCTGGCCAATGCCGGTACCACCTTCGACATCAGCGCGGGTGGTGCGCAGGCGATCGGTTCGCTGGCAGGCGTGGCGGGTTCGACCGTTGCGCTGGGCGGCAGCACGCTGACCCTCAATGGCGTGGGCAATACCACGTTCGCCGGCACCATCGGAGGGGCCGGTGGCCTGGTAAAGAACGGCGCAGGCATCCAGGGCTTGACTGGCGTCAACGTCTTCACGGGCGGCGTGACCCTCAATGCCGGTGGCCTGCTGCTGGGCAACGACGGTTCGCTGGGCACCGGCGCGCTGACCGTGGGCGGCAACGCCAGCCTGGACGGCACCAGCGCGCTGACCCTGGCCAACACCGTGCAGCTGGCCAATGGCACGCTGACCCTGGCGGGCAGCAACGCGCTGACCTTGAATGGCCCGATCAGCGGCGCTGGCGGCCTGCTGAAAGATGGCGCGGCAACCGTCACCCTGGGCGGCGCCAGCACCTACACCGGTACCACCACCATCAACAGCGGCACGCTGGCGGTGGCGGCCGGTGGCAGCCTGTCCGGTGCCAGCACGGTGAACCTGTCCGGTGCCGGCACGTTGGACATCAGTGCCGGTGGCAGCCAGAGCATCGGTGGCCTGGCCGGCGTGACCGGATCCAGCGTGGTGCTGGGCGGTGCGACCCTGACCACCGGCGGCAACAACGGCAGCACCACCTTCGGCGGTGTGCTCAGCGGCACTGGTGGCCTGGTGCAGAGCGGCACCGGCACGCTGACCTTGAGCGGCGACAACGTCTATACCGGCGGCACCACCATCAATGGTGGCAGCACGCTGCAGATCGGCAATGGCGGCAGCACCGGCTCGGTGCTGGGCGACATCACCAACAATGGCAGCCTGGTCTACAACCTGGGCACGACGGCAACCGTGGGTGCGGTGGTCAGTGGCAGCGGCGGCCTGACCCAGGCCGGTAGTGGCACGCTGGTGCTGACCGGCAACAACACCTACACCGGCGGTACCACCATCAATGCCGGCGGCACGCTGCAGGTGGGCAATGGCGGTGCGACCGGCGCGATCGTCGGTGACATCACCAACAACGGTGCGCTGGTGTCCAACGTGGCCGGCAACACCTTGCTGGGCGGCACCATCAGCGGCACCGGTGGCCTGACCCAGGCCGGTGCCGGTACGCTGACCCTGACCGGCAACAACACCTATACCGGCGGTACCACCATCAATGCCGGTGGCACGCTGCAGGTGGGCAATGGCGGTGCCACCGGTGCGATCACCGGCAATGTCGCCAACAACGGCAGCCTGGTCTTCGACGTCGCGGGCAACACCACCGTCGGCGGCGCGATCAGTGGCAGTGGTGGCCTGACCCAGGCCGGCAGCGGGGTGCTGACCCTGGTCGGCAACAACACCTACAGCGGCGGTACCACCATCAATGCTGGCGGCACGCTGCAGGTGGGCAATGGCGGTACAACCGGCGCCATCGCCGGCGACATCACCAACAATGGTGCGTTGATTTCCAACGTGGCCGGCAACACCGCGCTGGGCGGCACCATCAGTGGCAGTGGCGGCCTGACCCAGGCCGGCAGCGGTACGCTGCTGCTGACCGGCACCAACACCTACACCGGCGGTACCACCATCAATGCCGGTGGCACGCTGCAGCTGGGCAATGGCGGTGCGACCGGTTCGATCGTCGGTGATGTCACCAACAATGGCACGCTGCTGTCCAACGTGGCCGGCAACACCACGCTGGGCGGCACCATCAGCGGCAGTGGCGGCCTGACCCAGGCCGGCAGCGGCACGCTGACCCTGACCGGCAACAACACCTATACCGGCCCGACCACCATCAACGCCGGTGGCACGCTGCAGGTTGGCAATGGCGGCGCGACCGGTGCGATCGGCGGCAGTGTCGTCAACAACGGCAGCCTGGTGTTCAACGTGGGTGGCAACAGCACCGTCGGCGGCGCCATCAGCGGCAGCGGCGGCCTGACCCAGGCCGGCACCGGCACCGTGGTCCTGGCCGGCAACAACACCTATACCGGCGGCACCACCATCAACACCGGCGGCACGCTGCAGGTCGGCAACGGTGGCGCGAGCGGTGCGATCACCGGCAACGTCAGCAACAACGGCAGCCTGGTGTTCAATGTGGGTGGCAACAGCACCGTCGGCGGCACCATCAGCGGCAGCGGCGGCCTGACCCAGGCCGGCACCGGCACCGTGATCCTGACCGGCAACAACACCTATACCGGTGGCACCACCATCAACGCCGGTGGCACGGTGCAGGTCGGCAACGGTGGGGCCAGCGGCGCGATCACCGGCAACATCACCAACAACGGTGGCCTGGTGATCAACACCGGTGGCACCACCACGCTGGGCGGCAGCATCAGCGGCGGCGGCAGCATCGTGCAGGCCGGCCCCGGTGGCCTGAACCTCGGCGGCAACAGTGGTGGCTTCAACGGTACCGGCCAGGTCACCGGCGGCGGCCTGAATGTCACCGGCACCATCGGCGGCCAGTGGACCATCGGCAGCGGTACCACGCTGTCCGGCACCGGCACCATTGGTGGCACCGGCGGTGGCGTGACGGTGTCCAGTGGTGGCGTGCTGTCGCCGGGTAATGGCCCGGGCAACGGCAGCGGCACAGGCAATGGCACCGGCACGATCACCGTGGGTGGCAACCTGACCCTGTCGCCGGGCAGCACGCTGGGCATCGATCTGGGTGCCAGCGGCAGCGATACGGTACAGGTGGGCGGCAGCGCCAACGTGGGTGGCAGCACCGTAAAGGTGAACACCATCTCGCCGAGCACCAGCTACCAGCAGGGCCAGCAGTACACGGTGATCAACGCGGGCGGTGGGGTGAGCGGGCAGTTCGCCTCGGCGAACTCGCCGTCGGCCTTCCTGACCATCACCCCGGTCTACACCGCCAACACCGCCAACCTGCAGATCGACGTGGCGCAGACGGCGGCGTTCACCACCGTGGCCAACACGCGCAACCAGTACAACACCGCTGCGGCGCTGGACAGCCTGCCGCAGAGTGGCGCGGCGCTGGGCCTGTACAACACGGTGCTGCTGTATGACGCCAGCACTGCGCGCAGCGCATTCGACCAGCTCTCCGGCGAAGTGCACGCGGCCAGCCGCGCGGTGCTGCTGTACGACAACTACCTGGAAGAGGGCATCCGCCAGCGCCTGGGCAGTGAGCTGCCGACCGTGCGTGGTGAGCGTGCCTCGGCCTGGCTGGCCGGTAGCGGCAAGGTGTTCAAGCAGGATGGCGATGGCGATGGCAATGGCGATGAGATCCGTTCCAACCGCAATGCGGTGATGGCGGGTGTGGACTGGCAGCTGGGTGAACACGTGGTGCTGGGTGCGGCGGCCGGCAACGAACGGCTGGATACGCGCCTGTACGATCGCAGTTCGCGCGCCCGCCTGCGCGGCAACACGTTCGGCCTGTATGCACAGGGACAGTGGAACAACGGCTTTGCGGTCGGTGGCAGCGTGTCGCGCGGTGACTACCGCACGCGCACCACGCGTGAAGTGCCTCTGCTGGGCCAGACCCTGTACAGCCGCCAGGATTCGGACGTGACCATCGCCCAGGTCGAAGGCAGCTGGACCTGGACCCATGGCAGGACCCAACTGCAGCCGTACGTGCAGTTCACCCGGCACTGGGTCGACAGTGATCGTGCGCTGGAGCAGGGTGGCAGTGCCGCACTGGTGCTGGAAGGCGGCAAGGACACGCTCAACGTCAGCACGGTGGGCGTGCGGGGCCGCTGGGACGTGGGTAGCGGCGCGCGCTTCCCGGCGCAGCTGACCGTCGGCCTGGGCTGGCAGCATGCATCGGGTGACACCGATGTGGCCAGCCGCAACCGCTTCGCGCTCGGTGGCGATGCCTTCGATGTCTACAGCGCGGTGATGGCACGCAATGCGCTGGTCAGCCAGCTCGGCGTGGCGGTCGGCCTGGGTCGCAACAGCCAGCTGTCGATGTTCGTGCAGGGCCAGCACGGTGATGGCCGCCGCGATGTCGGCGGGCAGATCAACCTGCGGGTAGGCTTCTAAGGGGGGCGGGCCAGCGGTAGATCCACGCGCTGCGTGGATCTACCGGCGCGGAGGGAGTGAGACCTCCCGCGCCACGGTGTCGGCACTGCAACCACCTCGCTCAGTTCGCCGCATCCTGCGTGCGTCGACGCAATCCGGCGGGCGGGTCGAACAGGCTCGACGGCACCTCATCGAAAGTGACCTCGGTAACCCGCAGGCCGCGTTCGGTACGCTGGTTGCCGGTGCGTCCGCGGTAACCCAGCAGCAGGCCCGTGCGGGTATCGATCCACAACGTGCCGGAGGTGGTGCCATCAGGGCCATGCGCATTGTCATAGCGCCAGCCAGCAGCGAGGCGCCCCAGGATGAACTCGCCGGGTGCGGGAGAGCAGCGCCCTCCGATCGTGTGGCATGGGGCGGCAGGATCGTACCAGTAGGGACCACTGGCGTCGGCGACCGGCAGCGTGTAGTTGCCGCGCTCGCTCACCAGCCATGCCCGGCCGCGCTGGCCCTGGGTGGTCAGCCATGCATCGGGCGCATTGTCGCCGCGGAAATCAATACGGATGGCAGGCCCGCGCAAACGGATCTCGACCTCGACCTCACCACCAGGCGAGCTTGGACCGAGTGGGCCCAGGCCATAAGCGCGTGCCAGCAATCGCGCCTGTGGAGGTTCGTTGTCAGCAGCGTCTGTGGATTGCGCGGCGGCGGCCCAGGTTGCTGCCATCAACAGGCTGGCCAGCAGCACCTGCATGTCAGCGCGCCAGGTTGTTGCTGTCATGCACGGGGCTCTGCATGCGGACGATCGCGTAGGACTCGATCGGCATGCGGCGATGGCCGGTGATCGGGTCCTCGATCAGCATCGAGGCCGGGCGGAAGCTGTCGCCTTCGCTGACCAGGTCTGAAAGACCGGCAATCACCCGGTCGGCAAAGGGAACGATCAGGGGCATCGGATAGGTGACCTTGATCTTGAGGATGTTGGCGTCCTGCACGCTGACGCGGCTGCTGCCGACACGTGCATCGCGGAAGGCAAGATTGTCGTTCGGCAGCGCATAGCGCCCATCGAACTGGCGCTCGCGGAACTCGTTGTACGCCGCGCGGCTGGGTGAAATGACCTCGATCTTCGGTGACAGCAACGGGTTCTTCCACAGCAGGGCGACCTTGGCGCGGGCGGCGACGGCACCGGCGGCATCCGGCGAGGTCGCGTACAGGGGAGCCATCGCCATTTCCAGTGCGCTGCGCATCTCGGAATGATTGACGCCACTGACCGCGCCGGCACGCGCGGCCTGCAGCGTGGCGAAATCCAGCAGCGACTTGGCGCGATAGATCAGGACGAACTGGAAGATGACCAGGATGAGGAAGACGAAGGCCGGAACCACGATGCAGAATTCAATCAGCGATTGGCCCCGCTGCTGGCGGATGGATGTGCGGATGTGCTTCATTGCAACGCCCTCGTGGATGGCGGTGCCGCAGGCGGAGAAGGGCACCATTGGAACGTCTCGCCCAGCACCGGGGCAATATGCCTGAGGCTGTCCACCGGCATTTCCAGCGTCGAGTAGGCGCCGCGGCACCAGGCGCCGCGCCATGGGCGCACGGCCTCGCGCCAGCCAACGGCGCGCTGATCGCGGTCCAGGAACAACAGGTCGAGTGGATACCCCATGGCCAGGGTGTGCACGCTCGAGCAGGGGGTTATCAGCAGGCCTTGCCCAGGCTGGAGTGGCGCGCGCAACAGCAGGCCGCGCAGCCGCTGGTGCCAGCGATCGGCATGCCAGACGCAGCTGAGCAACTGCTGGTGGTTGCGGATCAGGGCGCCGGTTCTCATGTGCGGGGACTCACAGGATGCCCTGCTGCTTCATCTGCAGGAAGATGAAGTAGGCCAGGACGACGAAGATCAGCGGGAAGAAGAACAGCACCAGCGGCAGCATCATCTTCACCGGCGCTTCCAGGGCCAGCTTCTCGGCGCGAAGGAAGCGCTCTTCGCGGCGCTGCATGGCCTGCGAGCGCAGTGTGTCACTCAGGCTGGCACCCACCCGGTCCGCCTGGATCAAAGCGCTGGTGAAGCTGGTCACCTGGGAAATGTCGGCGCGATCGGACATGCGCCGCAGCGCTTCGGCACGCGGAAGGCCGGCGCGCAGATCACGCAACATGCGCGAGAACTCCTGTGACAGCGGACCGGGTGGACCCTTGTCGACGGACTGTTCGATCGCACCGGTGATGTTCAGGCCCGCTTCGACGGCCATGGTGATGAAGTCGAGGAAGATAGGCAGGTCTCGGATCACATGCTTGGAGCGCGCTTTCCGCCGTTCGCCCAGCCACAGCGTGGGATACATCCACCCGAACGGTGCGCCGAATGCCAAGGCCATCAGCACGGAGCCGACTCCGAACCGGCCCAGCAGGATGATGGTGAGCAACAGGAAGGTACTGGCCACGGCGGCGGAGACGATGCGTGCGCCATACAGTTCTTCCGGTGACAGCACGAAGTCCTGGCCGGCCGACTGCAGGCTGCGATGCGCGCGCTCCAGCTGTGCCGAGGACAGGCGCGGCCCGGCCAGGCGCGTAGCGACCGTAATCAGCGGCCACAGGATGCGCAGCAGCAGCGGCAGCGGATCCTGGTAGTTGCGCTGGTCCACCTCGACCGACTGCACCAGTCCGCGCAGCGCGAATGCAAGCAGCCCAACAGCGGCAGCGGCAAGCAGTGCGACCAGGATGAGCAGGGCGTTCATATATCGATCGTCATGATTTTGCGGCACATGCGGTAGCCGAGGTATTCCAGTACCCCGATCAGGGCCATGACGCACCAGCCGATGAAGGTGTGGAACATGGGGTTCATCGTTTCTGGATAGAACAGCACGAGGAAGCCGACAAGGCCGGCTGGCAGCATCGCCATGACGATGCCCTGCAGGCGCCCCTGCGCGGTAAGTGCCTTGACCTTGCCTTCCATGATGAGCTTGCGCCGCAGCGTTTCGGCGAGCGTGGAGAGGCTCTCGGCGAGATTGCCACCAACCTCGCGCGAAATGCTGACGGCGGCCACGAACAGCTTCACGTCGGCAATGGGCACGCGGGCGGCGAAGTTGTCCAGCGCCTCCTCCGTGCGCACGCCCATGTGCTGCTCGCGCAGTACCAGTGCCAGCTCCTGGGCCAGTGGAGGCAGGCCGTCATGGGCCAGTGCTTCCAGCGCAGGATTGAAGCCGACGCCGGCCTTGAGGCTGCCGGCCAGCATCAGCAGCCCGTCGGGCAACTGCTGCTGGATCTGGTCGAGGCGGCGCTGCTTCAGCCACAGGTAGATCTTGCGTGGCGCTATGGCCAGCAGGATCAGGGCCAGGATCGGCAGCAGCAGGTTGCCGCCGGTGACGATCCACAGCAGCACGGGAATCGCCAGCAGCATCAGGACATTGGTCCTGAACAGCACGCGCGGGTCGACGAACAGGAACATGTCGGCCAGATTGACCCGCGCCTGGTCCATGAAGTTGGCGCGGTAACGGTCCATGAAGCCGGAGCTGGCACGCGCCAGCAACAGCACCGAGCCCGTCACGCAGGCAAAACACAGCAGGGCGATCAGCAGGATGTCACTCATTCCGCCGTCCCCCGGTACGGAAAATGTCCAGGTCAACGGCGACGCCGCGCTCGGCAAGCTCTTCATAGAACTCCGGCACTGCACCGGTCGCGACGAACTCGCCCACCACCTTGCCATCGCGTCCGGCAGTGGAGCGTGCCTTGAACAGGAACACATCCTGCAGCTGGATGGTTCCGCTTTCCATGCCCGTCAACTCAGTGATGTGGCTGACCTTGCGCGAACCGCAGGGGAAGCGCTTCTGGTGCACGATCAGGTCCACTGCCGACGAGATCTGTTCGCGCACCACCGTCATCGGCAGCTCCATGCCGGACATCATGACCATCACTTCCAGGCGCGACAGCGCCTCGCGCGGATTGTTGGCATGGGCGGTGGTCAGCGATCCTTCGTGGCCGGTGTTCATGGCCTGCAGCATGTCCAGTGCTTCGCCGCCGCGGCACTCGCCGACCACGATGCGGTCCGGGCGCATGCGCAGCGCGTTGCGCACCAGGTCGCGGATGGAAATATGGCCCTTGCCTTCCATGTTGGGAGGACGCGCTTCCAGGGCAACCAGGTTGGGCTGGACGAGCTTCAGTTCGGCCGCGTCCTCGATGGTGACGATGCGATCGGTATCGGGAATGAAGTTGGAAAGGATGTTGAGCAGGGTGGTCTTGCCGGAGCCGGTGCCGCCGGTGACGACGATGTTGCGCCGTTCGCGCACCGCAACGATCAGGAATTCCAGCATCGGCTGGCTGAGCGAACCGAAGGTGAGCAGGTCCTTTCCTTCCAGCTTGCGCTTGGCGAACTTTCGGATGCTGATGCTCGGGCCGCGCAGCGCCACCGGCGGAATGATGGCGTTGACGCGGGAGCCATCCTTCAGTCGCGCGTCGACCATCGGCGAGCTTTCGTCGATGCGGCGACCGAGGGGCGTCACGATGCGCTCGATGGCTGACAGCACCGCGCGGTCACTGGTGAAGACAATGGGGGACCGTTCGATCCGGCCCGCACGTTCAATGAAGATCTGGTCGTGCGCGTTGACCATGATTTCCGTCACCGTCGCATCGTCGATCAGGTCTTCCAGCGGGCCCAGGCCGATGGCCTCATCGAGCACCTCCTTGGCCAGCCTGCGTGGGTTGATCGTCTTGGGCAGCTCGGAGAACTCCCGTTGCATCACCTCATCGATCAGCTTGATCGTGGCGTTGCGCAGCGACTCATCGTCCATGCTGCGCACGTCAAGCCGGCGCAGGTCCATCTGCTTGACCAGCGAGGCATGCAGCTTTGCACGATAGACCGCCATGTCCGGCGGCAGCTGCTCCGGCCGCGCCAGCTGGCGTTCGCTGGATGGCTGCGCCGGTGCGGGTGCCGGTGCGGGCGTGGCGTCCACCGGTACATCGTTGGCCGCGCCCGCATTGAAACTTCCAGCATCGGCGGTGGGTTCGGCCGGCGGGTCGTCGTCCACCACCTGCAGCAGGTAGTCGCCGATCTGCACCCGGTCACGGCTGGTGAGCGGGCCACGGCTGCCTTTGACCTGTTCGCCATTCACCAGTACCGGCGAGCGGCCTCCCAGGCTCTCGATGAAGATGCCCTCGTCCTCGCGCTTCAGCGCCGCATGGCGTTGGGCGATGCTCCAGCCCTGCAGCACCACCAGGTTGCCGTCGCCACGGCCGATCCCGCATTCACGGTGCAGGCAGCGGACACGTCGCTGGTCGCGGTTGGGTGTGTCGATGAGGATGTTGAACATGCGACGGCTCCGGTCACTGCACGAAATCTTTGTTCCTGCGCGGCATGGCCTGCTGGCCGCGCTCCTGGATCTGTCGCGCACGCTCCAGGCCATCGAGGTTTTCCTGCGAGCCCGGCGTCACCACGCGCGGAGTAACGAACATCACCAGCTCGGTACGATTGCCACGGAAGCCATCGGAGCGGAACAGCTTTCCGAGGATCGGGATATCGCCCAGCAGCGGCAGGCGCTTGGCATCCTGCTGCGCGCTGGAGTCGATCAGCCCGGAGATGACGATGGTTTCCCCTGCGTGGACGTTGATTTCCGACTCGGTGCGGCGGGTGGTGAAGCCAGGCACGCCCTGCACGGTCACCGTCGGATCGACGCGGCTGACCTCAGCCAGGATGCGGGTGGAGATGTCCTGGTTGAAGTTGACCAGGGGCTCGATGTCGAGCTTGATGCCGTATTCCTTGTAGTCGACGGTGACCTGGCCGAAACCCTGCGGAACCGGGATCGGCACTTCGCCGCCGGCCAGGAACTTGGCCTGCCCGCCGCTGCGGGCGCTGAGTTGGGGCGAGGCCAGCAGGAACGCCTTGCCCTTGTTCATCATCAGGTTGATCGCCGAGCCGATCTGCGTGGCGATGCCAAAGAAGGCCTGGGTTCCCTGCAGCTTGTTCGGCAGCAGCACGCCGTTGGCCGGGCTCTGCTCGGGGTTGATGCGGTAGTAGTTGTTGTTGGTGAAATCCTTGACGATGCCCGCCACCGGGCCACGGATGACGTTGTCCCACTGGATGCCGAGTTCTTCCAGCGCATTGGTGTCGAATTCCATGATCTTCACGTCCATCTGCACCATCGGGCGCATGCCCACCGGGTCGGCAGTAGTGAAATTCAACACCGTCGGGTAGATCTTCTGGATCGCATCAATGCGGCTGCCGATGCCCGGGTTGATGTCCTGGCCGGTAATGACCACACGGTCGGCGACCGCATGCACATTGATCTTTTCCACGTCGGCCAGCAGGGTACGGATGGTCTCGGCCAGGCTGACGGCATCGTTCTCGGAGATGTCCACCTGCACCTGCAGCTGCTTGCCGTTCTGCAGCCACAGGTGAACCGTGGTGGAGCCGGGCTTCATGCCCATCATGATCAGGTCGCGCGGGCCGACGTTGGTGACCTCGAGCATCTCGCCACTACCGACGGCCACGCGCTTGAGCCCGCTGGGCAGCGTGTAGACGGCGGCCTGGCCGGCATAGATCCGGGCGCGGGTGGGCAGTGGCACCGCGGGCATGGCCGACGCGCTGGTGCGATAGGCGGGATCGGGAACCGGCGCCGGGAAGGCGCTCTGCCCACCGGGTACCGGTGCATGGTTGGTGTTGGGCTGCGGTTGCGCCTGGACAGCAGGGCGCGGTGCGGCCATGACCGGTACCGGGGTCAGCTGGGTGCCGGTGGTCTGTGCCACGGCCAGCAGTGGCGAGGTGACAACAGCGATGGCCGCAGTGGCGGCGATGAGGCTGCGGATTCCATTATTGCTGCGCATTCGTCGACCCTTTGCCCCCAATGATGAATTGCACGCCAGCACGACCCTGCGTGCCGTTGCCGAGCAGTTCCCTCTGCGTCATGCCACTGAGGCCGAACGCACCACGATCCTCCACCTGGCGAAGCATCACCCGCATCGAACCGGCCTTGGCGGCGACCGTGAGTCGCTGCGCCTGTGCCGGTGTCAGTTCCAGAGTGATGTTCGAATAGCCCTGCTGGTCTTCCGAGGCCGGCGTTTCGCCGACGCGGTTGCCGGTTGCCAGAACGTTGATGTCCTCAAGCAGCGGCAGCACCCGGGCACCGGTCTGTTCCTGCTCGACGGTGAGCAGGATGTCGACGTGATCCCCGGGAGCAATCATGCCGGAGATCGAGTTCGTCTCGTCCACCTGGAGGGTGTAGCCCACGTTGCCCTTGGCGATCACGCGCGAGAACTGGTCGTACAGCGGTACCAGTGCACTGGCACCCAGCGGTGCACCTTCGCGGATCGGCGCGCGCAGCATGCGGCCGCTGTACTCGGACACATTGTCCGGCGTGATCGCATCGGCAGGCGGCAGGTCGGCGGGGACTTCGCGCACTGCAAGGTCGGCAACGGTGACAATGCTGCCCGGCTCCATGTCGGTCTTGGGCACGGCTACCGGCACCATTTCCACCGGCGGAGCGGCACGCTCGTTCACTGCCTTCTGCACGTAGCGCACGGCGACCAGGGCCGCGAACAGGCCGAGCGCGAGGGCGATGATGATGAAGACGACGTTGCGGTTGGCTTTCAGCGGGAGCGCCTTCATACGACTCCCATCGACAGCATGTAGGTGAACCCCTGGTACGCCTTGCGCAGTGAATCGATCAGCTCGAGCACGATGTTCGGCTCGGCGACCAGGACCAGGACACCGACGGAAGCGACCACGGCGTACTCGATCAGTGCGGCCCCGCGCTGGCGGCGTAGGGACGGGGGAATGCGTTTTCTCATGGCGGTGGTCTCAGTGCTGCGACTGGTTGACGACAATCAAGGTTCCCTGCTCGTGCCGGTTGAAGGTCATGGTCATTTCCTGGCTGCCCTTGCTGTAGCGGACAACGCACTGCAGCGCGATCATCGAACAGCCCGCAGGGCCGGAACTTCGGCTCCAGCCGTCCGCAGGGAGGCGGCTGGCATAGAAGGCATCGGTCTGGAACGGAGACAGCGTGCTTTCCATGGACAGGCTGCGCCCGGGCGTGTCCAGGTAGGTGATGTCGTTGATCACCTGCGTCCCGGACGGTTTCGGGAAATCGGCGCCGGCCGCGGCATCGGGCTTGCGCTTGAGCAGGCGTGTAATGCCGATCTGTGACTGGCTGCCACTGCCCTTGGCCGATACCTCGATGGTCACGTAGTACTCGCCGTGTGCGTGGCCGATCACGGTCTTGCCGCCGACCTCGTTGATCACGGTCTGCCCGGGCCATTCGCGGTTGTAGTAGCTGACGATGGACGACACCGGCAATGCGGACGTGAAGCGCGAGATGCGCATGGGCAGGCCGTTGTAAAGCATGTCCTTGGCTACCCACTCGCTCTGCGCGCCCTCGGGCTCGGGAATGTCCGGCCAGGACGCGGCCAGCGCAGGCCAGGCGAACAGCAGCGCGGCCAGTGCCGCCAGCAGGTCAACGCGACGGCGCATAGGCAGGCAACTTGTCGACAGGCACCACGTCGGGCGCGATGTAACCGGGATCAAGCCTGCTCAGCGTCCCGATCATCGGGATGCCGGAGAGGCCGTCAAACGCCTTGGCGATGCCCGCCATGTGCTGGGATGGCACCAGTGGCTTGACCTGCGCGATCACCGAGCGTGACGAGTTGACCTTGAGCCCGGAACCGGCTGCATTCCAGGGGTCGGCCAGCACCACATGGGTGGCCTGCAGCTTCAGGCCCAGCGAATCGAAGGGTTCCAGATAGGCGGCAGCACTGCCGTTGGCACTTTTCAGATCCTGCACATCCAACCGCAGCTGGGCCTGGGTCAGGCCGTTGCGGTTGGGCGGGAACGAACCGAACATCGAGGTCACGTCGCCGATCTTCTTCATCATGCCGCCTGCCGACGTGCTGGTGTAGGAGACCAGGGCGAGGTCACCGCGCCGCACCAGCGGCTGGTTGGAGAAGGTATTCATCAGGACGTCGCCGACGGCGGCATCGCGTGCGCCGGTCTGCGCCTGGCTGACGATGGGATCGTTGGCACGCCCGAAATAGCGGTCGCCGGCAAGATCGCGCTGGCGGCCGCTGGCCGGCAGTTTGTAGTCCGGCGATACGGTGGCTTCCCAGGCGATCGCGCGCGCGGCCTGCTGGGTGGCCTGGCGGGCGTGGATGTACTTGGCCAGGATCGGGATCAGCAGGAAGATCGGCACCAGCACGGCGCAGAGCACGGCGACTTCGGTGAGACTCTGGCCGCGCTGGCGACGCGCGCCGCGGAATGGGCGTTCCCTGTCCATGGCTACCTCAGCAGGTCATCGTTGGGAGGACGGTTCGCGCGGTACCTCGAGGTCACCGCGTTCAAAGGGTTGGCCCACCGTCATGCGCTGCGTGGTCAGGCGGGTGCCATTGCCGTCGAGGGGTTCCTGCTCCAGGACAATGGCGTAGCGGCTCGGCCGGTAGTCGTTCAGCGCACCGGGGGTGAAGCCCCAGCTGGCACCAGCCGACCACACGCACTGGCTGAACCGTCCGTTCTCGTCCTTCCACACGTTGCACGGCTGGCCAGCGACCCTGCGGTTGCCCGCGCGCTGGAAGCCCGGCGAGGCGCTGCCTTCGTCGGCTTCGGCGGCAAAGCGGGTGAGCCCGTCGCTGTCGGCGGGGGACTGGCTACGCTCTCCCGTTGCCAGATCGACCTGCTCCACGCCGGAGGCGCTCTGGGTCTCCTGCAGGCCGGTGGCCTCCAGCCGGAACTGGCAGCTGGTCGCAGGGCCATCGTTGAGCAGGCGCCACTCGCGGGTACGGAACACTTCCTCTTTGCTGGAAAGCCAGGCTTCGTAACGGACGGTTCCCAGGCGGGCGACATCGGCGTCATCCAGTGCGCGGGTCGGCAATCCTGCCGCCTGGCAGTCGCTCAGTGCCTGCTGGTAGCTGGTGCGCGCCGCGTTGCGTCCATCCACCAGGGTTTCGGCAATCTGGTCAAGATGGATGCCCGGCATGTTCCTGGCAGCGGCGGGCTCGCCGTTGTCCGCCGCGCTGCCACAGCCGCTGATCAGCAGTGTGGCGATCGACAGGTGCAGGCGATTGAAAACAGCAAACGTCATGGCATCAAGGCTCCGGCTGCCGCCAGGGCAGCCTTGGTGGTGGCATCGGTCTTGACCAGTCGTGCCTGCCAGTAAGGGCTGAACAGGTTTCCGGTTTCACGCTTGCGGTCATCGCGGCTGAACATGCGCAGCTGCACCGGGCGGTCGAAGAACACCTGCGCGGAGGAAAGTGCGGCGATCTTGTTGTTGGCCATCCTGTCCGGCAGTTCCATCTGCGAGCCGGCCGGGGCGCCGATGCCGGCGCCGGACGTGGTGCGCGCGCTGGTGCCGGCGGTCTCGGCATAGATGGTGAAGACCGGGCCGACCTTGTCGCGATCACGATCATTCTCGGCGTAGGGCTGCAGTGCCTGCCCGGCCTTGACGTCGTGATAGTCGCGCAGGCCGTTGTAGCCGGTGAAGAAGGCCTTGCGATGCTGGCCATTGGCGAAGCGCACGTTGGCATCCTGGCTGCGGTCGACAATCCACGCCGCGCCACGATTGCGGCGCACCGCTTCGCCATACGGACGGTAGCGGCGGCGGTCCCAGTCCGAGTACCAGCCGTTGCCGTTGCCGAAGCCGTTGAGGAAGCGCTGGTTGCGATAGCTTTCCACGGCCTGCGCACCGCCCCAGCCGACTGGAATATCGATATCGGAAAGCGGCCATGGCAGCGGAAGCTCGACGGCCATGGTGTCCAGCGCTGCCCATCGGTTGTAGTCGACCATGTCGGTGCCGCCGGACTGCACCAGGAAGCCGAGGAAATCATCGCTGCGGCTCTTGCTGAAGCCATCACGCGACTGCATCACCACATTGCGGAAGCGGTCGGCGCCCTGGCGCTGCGTGGCCGAGCCACCGTTGGCGGTACGGGGAATGCTGTAGCGCTGCAGCAGCCGGTTCTCGGCCGTGGCCAGTTGCGTGCCGAGCACCGCGGTTCCGATGGTGCCCAGCTGTGCCTGCGGTGAGTTCCGCTGCAGCACATCCTTGGCGATGGTGTAGCTGTCCAGCCGCGATACGCCCTCGATGACGAGCTGCACCGAGGCGGCGAACATCATGTTGAGCTTGTCGATGGCGACGATGGCCGCCTGCGCGACAGGCTGGAACGCCTGGCGGGTGACCTTGAGAATGCGTTCGGCGACCTTGAAGGCGGTTGCCAATGCCTTGAACACCACGCCGATGTAGGGAATGGCGGAGAGCACATCCAGCGTGGTGCGGATGACGATGGAGGTGGTGTGCATCTGGTTCAGCCACGAATAGAGGCTGATCGTCTGTGCCACGGCCACTTCGTTGGCAACGCGGGCACGGTTCATGTAGGCCGCGTAGTTCAGTGCGCGTGCCTGCTGGATCGCAACGCTGTAGGCGGCGGCGTCAGCCGCATTGACCAGCTCCACCTTCTTGTTCACCACCTGCCCTGTGTTGAACAGCAGGACAATCCCGATGCATAGAACCAGAATCAGTGCCAGCCCGAGAACCATTGCTTGGCCGGCGACCGTTCGGTGGCTGGAAACGCCCCGGGCCGCACGGCTTCGTGCCAAAGCCAATGCGCTGCGCATAACGAATTCCTGGGCCGGAGGCCATGGCTGCCCGTCGCGCGCCGCGTGCGGTGCGCGCAGGGAGATTATGCTGGGAGGGCCCTGGCGGCTTCATGCCGCCAGGGCTGGGGTATTACTTGTTCTTGTACGCGTCCATGCCCTTGGTCTTGTCAGCTTCCTGCTGGGCGCTGTTGGCCTGGTTCTTGGCGCGGTTGATCGACTGCGTCGCGCTCTGGCCGGAAAGTTCTTTCGACATGCCTGCCACCTGGCTGCGAACCGTGCCTCCGAAGAAGGTGACGGCTCCGATCGCGGCGATGGCGATCAGCGCGGTGATGATGATGTACTCGGTCATGCCCTGACCGGCCTGCTTACGGGAAAAACGGATGTGACGACGGCTGCGTTCCATGTATTTCCTCCTTGATGGCAGGAATCCTCCCGGGTGTGCGGGATATTCGGCGTGTCCGCTGGGGGATCCTGATTAATGGCAGGGCGAGGTAAAGACAGGAAGCTCACACCCTGGTTCGTCGAAAATTTGTCGCTTGTTCGAGAACGGGGCCAAGCCTATCGACAGAAAATTGACGATACAAGT
Source organism: Stenotrophomonas sp. LC732 (assembly GCF_052446685.1). Lineage (NCBI taxonomy): Bacteria > Pseudomonadati > Pseudomonadota > Gammaproteobacteria > Lysobacterales > Lysobacteraceae > Stenotrophomonas > Stenotrophomonas sp. LC732. The sequence continues at coordinate 758,171 of NZ_CP199214.1, forward strand.
CAGGTTTTTCCGATATGCAATGAAATATTTGAAAATGTGATGCACATTGCAGATTAACAATTGTCTGCACATAATCACGTCAAATTTGAGCTAGATGCACCGCTTTTCGTTAAGGAAATTAACACTTAACTGACATATTTGTGTCACGCAGGCGGCTTGTGGTGCCGGAATATTGGCGCGCTACAGAGGGCGCGTGCACGGCCTGGTTCTTGTTCGAACGGGATGAGAGATCCGCGTGTTTTTATCTCGTTGCATCCGCGGCAAAACAAATGACCGTGCGGCGCGGAAAAGAAAAAAGCACATGCAGGGCATGTGCTTTTTCCGGAGTGCTTCAACGCAGTAACGTCGTGGTGATATCAGCGCTTGACCAGTTCCACGCGACGATTGGCGCGGCGCCCTTCTTCGGTTGCGTTGTCGGCGACCGGCTGGCTCTGCCCATAGCCTTTCGCGCTCAGGCGTTCGGCTGCGATTCCACCGCCGACAAGACGCGTGCGCACCGACTCCGCACGCGCCTGCGAGAGCGTCTGGTTGTGCGATTGGCTGCCGCTGTTGTCGGTGTGTCCTTCAACGGAAAGGCGAAGCTGTGGGTCGGCCTTCAACAGCTGGGTGACCTGTGCGATCTGCGGTTCCGAATCGGGCAGGATCTCGGCCGCGTCGGTTGCGAAGTTCACCTGGATGGATACCTTGCCACTGCTGTCCAGTGCCTGTTTCAGCGTGTCCGCTTCAATGACCTTGGCCGTGATCTGCACCGGTTTTGTCTCTGCGACGAGCAGGCCGCCGGAGTTTCCACCCGAGCCCAGGTGAATCCAGATATCGCGATCTTCGCGATGGATGACATAGGTTTCTGCGGGTTCGTTGTAGATGTCGCCGATGCCGCCGACATAGGTGGTCGCCGCCTTGCTGTTGCCGATGTCACGCGATGCATCGGCCGGTATGGTGCCGGAGAAAATGCGCTTGCCCCCCAGGGCCTCGACCAGGCTCTGTACATTGCGGCTGAGCTCCAGCTGCGAATAAGGGTGATCGCTGCTGCTCTGCAGGACCGAAGAATGAACCTTGCCTTCAATCCATTCCACGCGATCGCCGGTCCAGAACGGTACGCGATCGAATTCGCTGTCTACGACGTCCTGGCTGGTGTAGCCCTGCGGCAGTCCGAGATAAGGGAAGCTGCCGATCGTTGCCTGCGATACGGGCAGCTCGGCAACATTGAACGCTGCGGCCTTCTGGCTTCCATCCGTGGCCGCAGCCGCCTGCGGTGATGGTTCGGCTGCGGTGCTGGAAGGTGCGGCCGAGGAAGCGCCACCCTCTGCAGGCGCTTCGCCAGCGCGCTTGCAGGCACCCAGTGCCAGTACCAGGCTGGCGGCCAACAGGCTCGCGCGCACTGCGGACATCGTCGATCCGTGCTTCTGCGTCATGAACGCACCTGCTTCATCAGTTCGTTGCAGACTTCGCTGGTGGGCTTGTACTGGCCCTTCTTCCAGGCATCGGTGATCTTCTTCTGTGTCTGCGCTTCGGCCGTGTCATAGGCCTGGTCGAAGCCTGCTTCGGCGCCGAACACGGTTTTTGCCTGTGCCTTGTGGCTTGCGCGCAGCTTGGCGGCCTGTTCCGGGGTTGCGCCGCACGCCAGGGCATTGCCTGCATGCGTGCCTCCCAGTGCGCCGAACTGCGCCGCACCGCCGCCCTGTGCGACTGCGGTGCCGCTGCCGATCAGCAAGGCGGAGGTGATCACTAGCTTCGTCATGAAATACCGCATGTTGATGTTCCTCATCCGGCCCGATAGCGGGCATCAATCCCCTGTGGCCCGAGCATAGCAACAGGCAGTGAGTGCCAGCGTGTCGTTGCATCGCCACGGCACGGCCGGTGGTCAGGGCGTGGACAGGAAGCGCGGGGTGCCACGACGTGGGGCAGATCCTGTCGTTGGACGGCCATCGAACGTGGAAGCGGGACGGTCGACCAGGCATCCCCGCACGACGGAAACCCATTGATGGATCTGGAGCAACAAGCCCCTCTGTTGAGGGGCTGCCCCGACAGGGGCGGGGAGAGGCCGGCAAGGGGAGGGGCCCGAACGTTGCGCAGCAACGTCTGGGGCGAAGCGCGCGCAGCGCACTTCGCATCCCCCGCCAGTGGCTTCTGCGAGGTACAGCCGATCAGGCATCCCCGCACGGCGGAAACCCATTGATGGATCTGGAGCAACAAGCCCCTCTGTTGAGGGGCTGCCCCGACAGGGGCGGGGAGAGGCCGGCAAGGGGAGGGGCCCGAACGTTGCGCAGCAACGTCTGGGGTGAAGCGCGCGCAGCGCACTTCGCATCTCCCGCCAGCGGCTTCTGCGAGGTACAACCGATCAGGCATCCCCGCACGGCGGAAACCCATTGATGGATCTGGAGCAACAAGCCCCTCTGTTGAGGGGCTGCCCCGACAGGGGCGGGGAGAGGCCGGCAAGGGGAGGGGCCCGAACGTTGCGCAGCAACGTTTGGGGCGAAGCGCGCGCAGCGCACTTCGCATCCCCCGCCAGTGGCTTCTGCGAGGTACAGCCGACCAGGCATCCACGCACGGCGGAAACCCATTGATGGATCTGGAGCAACAAGCCCCTCTGTTGAGGGGCTGCCCCGACAGGGGCGGGGAGAGGCCGGCAAGGGGAGGGGCCCGAACGTTGCGCAGCAACGTTTGGGGCGAAGCGCGCGCAGCGCACTTCGCATCCCCCGCCAGATAACTGAAAAGGGCTGCCTTCGGGCAGCCTTTTTCAGTTATCTGGCGGAGAGAGGGGGATTGTCGGGTGCATCCATGCACCCGATCCCGGTGCGCGCTGCGCCCCGGGACCCGCCTTCGGCGGTCCGGTTCTGCTCCTGCAGAACCGTCGAACCCCGGCAGGGCTTCTCTCGCCCGATGCTCTCCGCCAGCCAAATAAAAAAGCCGCCCAGAGGGCGGCTTCTTCATTTGTCTGGCGGAGAGAGGGGCAGCCTCCGCCATGATTCACATTGCATCACATGGACTCAAGCGAGCATTGAGACCCAGTAAATTAAGGCTCTCGTCGCATCATGCGGCGTCACTGGCTAGCATCCTGTGGCATCATCTAATGTTGGGACAGATGTTGGGACTGCCATGCCAAAGAAGGCTGCCGACGGGCTAACAGCCATTCAGATTCCTGAGCTAGAGCCGGGCTTCCATCCGGAGGGCACTGTTACCGGGCTTTATTTACGCGCTACTCCCAAGGGAGCAAAGAGCTGGATTCTGCGAATCGTGATCAACGGCCGCCGCCGTGACATGGGTTTGGGCGGCTACCCTGCCGTAACCCTCGCAGACGTACGCAAAGCGGCCCGCAAGGTCCGCGAGGCTGTAGCAAGTGGCGCTGACCCTGTAGCGGACAAGCAAGCGCGCAGAATGGCGTACAAGGCCATTCCAACCTTCCAATGGTGTGCCGAGCAAACCATTGCTGCGAAGCGTCCGGAATGGAAGTCTGCCAAGCATGCCGCCCAGTGGACCAGCACGCTTGCCGCCGATGCCTATCCCGTCATCGGGAAAACTCCTGTAGATCAAATCGAGCTATCTCATTTGCTGGAAGTGCTGGTCCCCATCTGGACGGTTAAATGCGAGTCGGCCACACGCCTACGCGCCCGGCTGGAAGCAGTGTTGGCTTGGGCGACCGCCTCGGGCTACCGCAAAGGCGACAACCCCGCGCGCTGGAAGGGGAACCTAGACGCTGTCCTGGCGAAGCCCAGCAAGGTTGCAAAGGTGAGCCATTACAAGGCGCTACCAATTGATGAGATGCACACCTTTGTGGCTTCGCTCCGCTTGCAGCAAGGCATGGCGGCGCGCGCGCTGGAGTTCCTGATTTTGACCGCCACTCGGTCCGGTGAGGTTCGCGGGGCCACATGGCAGGAAGTTGACCTAGATGCCGCTGTGTGGACCGTTCCAGCGGAGCGCATGAAAGCTGGCAAAGAACATCGCGCCCCGCTCAGCGCGCGCGCAGTAGCGCTTCTCAAGGAGTTGCCGCGCATGGGAGGCACTGAGCTTGTCTTTCCCGCCCCAAGGGGTGGCAGGTTGTCGGATATGACCATCTCCGCCGTAATGCGCCGGATGCAGGTTGACGCTGTGCCGCATGGCTTTCGCTCTACATTCCGCGACTGGTGCAGCGAACGAACTGAATCGCCCAGGGTTCCGTAGACACCTCGCAGCCATAAACTATGGCTTAGGCGGAGGTGGTTATGAGCACGAAGCGGTACACCGATGAGTTCAAGATCGAGGCGGTCCGACAGATCGTTGAGTACGGCCGTCCGGTAGCGGAGGTTGCCGAGCGACTGGGCGTGTCGATCCATAGTCTTTACGGCTGGAAGCGGCAACAAGGCAAAGGCGATGTTGGCCGGCGTGTCGAGCAGGACCAGAACGCGGAAGTGCGCCGCCTCAAGGCTGAGCTACGCAGGGTCACTGAAGAGCGAGACATCCTAAAAAAAGCCGCCGCGTACTTTGCAAAGGGGTAAGAGCAAAGTACGCCTTCATGAAGCAACACGCAGATGAGTTCGGCCTCGCGGCGATGTGTCGGATGCTTGGCGTCCATCGCAGTGGCTACTACGCCTGGCTAAAAGAGCCGGCAAGCGCTCGCGACAAGGACGATCAGCGGTTGCTCGGCCTAATCAAGCACAGCTGGCTGGAAAGCGGCTCTGTGTATGGCCACCGCAAAGTGACCACAGATCTGCGCGAGCTTGGCGAGACGTGTAGTCGTCATCGCGTGGCACGCTTGATGAAGAGCGAGGGGCTGCGGGCAATGGTCGGCTACGGTCGGCGACCACGCCCATTGAGCGGCCCTGTTGGATCAGTCGCCAAGAACGTTCTGGCTCGCGGCTTCAAAGTCAGTGAGCCAAATCGCGCGTGGGTCACGGACATCACCTACATCCGCACGTACGACGGCTTCCTGTACTTGGCGGTAGTGCTTGATCTGTTTTCGCGTCAGGTCGTTGGATGGGCAACCCGACCAACTCAACATACGGACCTGGTTTTGCAGGCGCTATTGGCTGCAGTGTGGCGGCGCAAGCCAAGCCCCGGGCTTCTGCTTCACTCCGACCAGGGAACCCAGTTCACCAGCGAAGACTGGCAGAGCTTCCTGCGCGAGCACGACATCGTGTGCAGCATGAGTCGACGAGGAAACTGCCATGACAACGCAGCGATGGAGAGCTTCTTCCAGCTACTGAAGCGGGAGCGTATTAAGCGGAGGATCTACAGCAATCACGACGAGGCACGGGCCGACGTCTTCCAGTACATCGAGATGTTCTACAACCCAAAACGGCGGCACAGTTCCAACGACGGGCTGTCCCCGGTAGAGTTCGAGAAGCAGTACGCACTAAACGGCTGACGACTGTCTAGAAAACCCTGGGCGATTCAAGGCGACGGCTCCCGCATCGCGGCAATCAGGAGAAGTAAAACCAATAAGCCTGCACTCAAACCACAAATCAGGATTGCCCACCCAGCGCCAGTGAGCAAAGGAGGCCGCACATACGGCATGGGCGTCGGCGGAGGGGCTGCGCCACATGAAGGACAAGCCTTTGCAGTAGTGCTGATGTTGTGCCCACATTCGTGACAAGCTACTAAGGCCATCCTTGTACTCTCCTAGCAATTTGCCAGATTGTACCTGCATCACTCGGGCTACAGCCCCAGGCGGGGGGTATGGCTAGAAACGGTCGAGACAAGATCAAGGGACATGTATGCACTGGATGAAATCTTTCCACTGCAAGCGACCGCCCTCCCATAAGTCACCTAAGCGGCCAGATGTGCCGAAAGATCGAGAGGAATGATAGCTTCGCAACCGAAAGACGACGCGAAAGCCGCCGCTAAAGAGATCTATATCGCATCACTGGCCTACGCTGACGCTATCCGCAAAGCCTCTTCGAGGTCTGACCTAGACAATGGGAGCGCGCAGGCTGGGCTGAGCAGGGCGAAGGCCGCTTTCATCGTGGACTCCGGGCTTTGAGTGAGCCCGTACCACTTTTTAGCTTTTGCAGTCTCTAAAGCAGAGGCTGCGCGTAGCACACGCTTCTAGCTGTGTTGGGATAGATGTTGGGATGTTAGGCGATGGAAAAGAAAAAGCCCCTGAAATCAGGGGCTTAGTCTTTTATATGGCGGAGAGAGGGGGATTCGAACCCCCGAAGCGCGGTTTAGACGCTTACACACTTTCCAGGCGTGCTCCTTCAACCACTCGGACACCTCTCCGGATCCCTGCCATCGGCAAACGCCTCAGCAGGGGCGCAGATTCTAGCGGGCGGCGCGGCCGGACACAAGCACCCTGATCAGGGGCGCATCCAGCGGCATTGTTGGCGAGGGGGCTGGACAGGCATGGCACAATGGAACATCCGATGGAAAACGGTGGCCTGATGTCCTATCTCGTCCTTGCCCGCAAGTGGCGTCCGAAGCGTTTCGCCGAGCTGGTGGGCCAGGAACACGTGGTCCGTGCGCTCAGCAACGCGCTGGACAGCGGCCGGGTCCACCACGCGTTCCTGTTCACCGGCACCCGCGGCGTGGGCAAGACCACCATCGCGCGCATCTTCGCCAAGTCGCTGAACTGCGAGCAGGGTACCAGCGCCGACCCGTGCGGCCAGTGCGCGGCCTGCCTGGACATCGACGCCGGCCGCTACATCGACCTGCTGGAAATCGACGCCGCGTCCAACACCGGTGTGGATGACGTGCGCGAGGTGATCGAGAACGCGCAGTACATGCCCTCGCGCGGCAAGTACAAGGTCTACCTGATCGACGAAGTGCACATGCTGTCCAAGGCGGCGTTCAACGCGCTGCTGAAGACGCTGGAAGAACCGCCGGAGCACGTGAAGTTCCTGCTGGCGACCACCGATCCGCAGAAGCTGCCGGTCACCGTGCTCAGCCGCTGCCTGCAGTTCAACCTCAAGCGCCTGGATGAAGACCAGATCCAGGGCCAGATGACCCGCATCCTGGCGGCGGAAGCGATCGAGGCCGATGGAAGCGCCATCGTGCAGCTTGCCAAGGCCGCTGACGGCAGCCTGCGCGATGGCCTGTCACTGCTGGACCAGGCGATCGCCTATGCCGGCGGCGCGCTGCGTGAGGACGTGGTGCGCACCATGCTGGGTACCGTGGACCGCACCCAGGTGGCGGCGATGCTCGATGCGCTGGCCGACGGCGATGGCCCGCGCCTGCTGCAGGTGGTAGCCGCGCTGGCAGAGTTCTCGCCGGACTGGAGTGGTGTGCTGGAAGCGCTGGCCGAAGGGCTGCACCGCATCCAGGTGCAGCAGCTGGTGCCGGGCGCTGCCGCGGCGGAAGGCCTGGATGTCGCCGCATTCGCCGAGCGCCTGCGCCCGGAAGTGGTGCAGCTCTGGTACCAGATGGCCTTGAATGGCCGCCGCGACCTGCCGCTGGCACCCAGCCCGCGCGCGGGCTTTGAAATGGCCGTGCTGCGCATGCTGGCGTTCCGTCCAGCCGCAGCGGTACCGCCGGTGCCGAAGGCCGTCGACGGTGCGTTGGGCGGCACGCCGGGTGGCAACGCTGCCGGTGGTGGCGCCGGTACCGGTAGCCGCGATGCGACGCCGGCCGCTGCTGCCGCTTCGGGCAGCCCGGCGGTAGCGGCGCAGGCAGCCGCGCCGGTGCAGGCCGCGCCGCGCGAACCTGAACCCGAGCCCGAACCGGCCCCGCAACCGGAACCAGATCCGACGCCGGAGCCCGAGCCGGTTCCGGTGGAAGAGCCCGTGTCGCCGCCGCCGGTGAAGGCTGAGCCACAGGTGCCGGCGCCTGCCGTCACTGCAGAGGCAGGCGACGACCTGCCGCCGTGGGCCACTGACGAAGCCGAGGCGCGTGACGAGGCATTGGCGGCCGAGATGTCCGGCCCGGACGCCGCCATGGCTGCGCCCTGGCACGAACCGCCGGCTCCCGTCGCGGCTCCCAGCGAGCCTGCGCCGCCCGAGCGCCCGTTCCGCGCCGAAGGCATTGCCATTGCGCCGGCCGAACATGCCAAGCCGGCCCCGGCGCATGCCGCCGCGCCGCAGGAAGGTGTCAGCGAGCTGGCCACGGCCGAAGACTGGCTGGACCTGGTCGCCAACAGCGGCCTGAGCGGCCCCTCGCGACAGCTGGCCGCCAACGCCGCGTTCATCAGCTGCCAGCACGGGACCTTGAAACTGGGCCTTTCGCCCGGATTTGAATACCTGCGCTCGGAGCGCGCGCTGGCTGCCCTGGGCGAGATGCTGCAGAAGGCCCTTGGCCAGGCGCCGAAGATCGTGGTCGAGACCGTGGAAACCGAACACGTTCCGGCCGAGACCCTGCATCAGCGGGCCGACCGCCAGCGTGGCGAGCGGCAGCAGGTGGCAGAGGCCGTTTTCATGGACGACCCGGAAGTGCAGGTGCTGATCCAGCAGCACGGTGCCCGGGTTGTTTCCGATTCCATCCGTTCTTTTGACGAGTAAGACACCATGCGCGGAAACATCGCCCAACTGATGCAGCAGGCCCAGAAGATGCAGGAAAACCTGCAGAAGGCCCAGGAAGAAATCGCCAAGATCGAAGTGACCGGCAGTGCCGGCGGCGGCATGGTCAGCGTGACCCTGACCGGTGCCAAGGAATGCCGCAAGGTGCGCATCGACCCGTCGCTGACCAGCGACCCGGAGATGCTGGAAGACCTGATCGCCGCCGCCTTCAACGACGCTTCGAACAAGATCGACGCCGAGTCGAAGTCGAAGATGGGTTCGGCCACCGCCGGCATGCAGCTGCCGCCGGGCATGAAGCTGCCGTTCTGATTGCCAGCGTGGCACCCGTGCAAGCGGGTGCCACAGAATCTGTAGCTGTCGAGCCTGCTCGACGCCATGAAAGCATGCCGCCGTGTCCGCACCCCTGCTTGAACAATTGATCGACGCACTGCGGGTGCTGCCTGGCGTGGGCCAGAAGACCGCACAGCGCATGGCCTACCACCTGCTCGAGCGCGAGCGCGAAGGTGGCCAGCGACTGGCCGAAGCCCTGGCGCTGGCGGTGGAGCGCATCGGCCACTGCGCGCAGTGCCGCGACTTCAGCGAAACCGAGCTGTGCCCGACCTGTGCCAACAGCAGCCGCGAGCGCAGCCAGCTGTGCGTGGTCGAATCGCCGGCCGACCGCCTGGCCATCGAAAACGCCACCGGCTTCCGCGGTGTCTACTTCGTGCTGCAGGGCCGGCTGTCGCCGCTCGATGGCATCGGCCCGCGCGAGCTGGGCCTGGAGCAGCTGGAGCAGCGTCTGGCCGACGGTGAGGTGCAGGAGCTGATCATCGCCACCAGTGCCACCGTCGAAGGCGAAGCCACCGCGCACTACCTGGCGCAGCTGGCGCGCGCGCGCAAGGTGCAGCCCAGCCGGCTGGCACAGGGCCTGCCGCTCGGTGGCGAGCTTGAATACGTTGACCGCGGCACGCTGTCGCACGCGTTCGGAACGCGCAGCGAATTCCGCGATTGAGCGCCACCCGGGCATCGCCCGGCGCGGCCGGCCTACAATGCGGAAGATACTCCCGCCGAGGCCGACCATGAGCAACGAAACCCTCTTCAGCAAGATCATCCGTCGCGAGATCCCGGCCACCATCGTCTACGAGGACGACGAGGTGCTGGGCTTCAAGGACATCGCACCGCAGGCGCCGGTGCACGTACTGTTCATTCCGAAGAACGAGATCATCCCGACCCTGGACGACCTGCAGCCGTCGCAGGCGCACCTGATCGGGAAGCTTGCCCTGGCTGCCGCCGAATATGCGCGCCGCGAAGGGTTCGCGCAGGACGGCTACCGCATCGTGATGAACTGCCGCGAGGATGCCGGGCAGACCGTGTTCCACATCCACATGCACCTGCTGGCCGGTGCGCCGCTGGGGCATTTCGGTACGCCGGGGCGCTGAGCGCCCGGCATCCACCATTGCCCGCAGTGGATCCATGCGATGCGTGGATGAAAAAAAGGCCGCCCGAAGGCGGCCTTTTTCGATCACGCATGGCCGGTGGCGATCACCACCAGCCCCAACGGCCGTAACCACCCCAGTACGGGCCATACGGGCCCGGGCCCCACGGGCCATAGGGGTAGGGCACCACATCGACCTGGCGCTGTTCCGGCCACAGGTAGATCACATCGGCCGACAGCTTCGGCAGGCGATAGTCGTACTCCCCGATGCGGGTGTTCTGGTAGCCGTCGATCTTGCCGATGAAGGTCACGTCGCGGCCGGCTTCAAACACGGCCGGGTCGTAGAAGCCGGCGCGGCAGGCAATGAAGCGGCCGTCGCTGGCGTCGGACGAGGTGGTGTTCGGGCGGCCACTGGCGTTGAGGGGGCGCGAGATCATCTGGAAGCAGGTCTCGCCCTGGCCGGGCTTGGTCTCAATGATGCGACCACCCCATCGGACCGGCGTGCCGACCTGCTGGGTGGCGACCGAGTCGCGCGGGGAGACCAGGCTGAACTGTCCCTGCAGCGGCTTGGGGGCCGTGGCGCAGGCCGACAGGGCCAGCGTGGCCACAGCGGTGAGGAGGAACTTGGTGTTCATGGGGAGGCTCCGGAAGTCGGGCGATGCCTGCGCAGGTCCCGCAATAATGAAGCGAGGTCGGTGCAAGTTCCAGCGTAACGCGCGTCGGCGAAACGCTGGCTGAGTGCCAGCAGGGCGGGGTCGGGGCGCACGGCGTGTACCCGTCGTGACCAGTCGCATGCCGTCTCGTGGGGGGCGCGGGCCAGGCCAAGGCGCGCATAGCGCCGCCCCAGCCGGTGCCAGGCGCGCAGCAGCGGGTCGCGCTCGCGCTCGCCGCGGGCCAGCAGCCAGGCCATCCATGCCAATGCCAGCAGTGCGGCGACCACGAAGCCGGCCACCAGCTGCGCCGGCCCGAGATCATCCAGCCCGAACGGCCTGAGCAGCTGCTGCTGACGGCGTGCGTCGAAGGAAAGCACCAGGTCGTTCCAGCCACGGCGCAGCCAGTCACCCATCTGCCCCAGCTGCAGCCAGCGCTGCTGCAGCGGGGTGTCCGTGCCGGCCTGCAAGCGGTCGTCCAGCGTGTCCAGGATGCGTTCCGGTGCCACGGCCGCAGTCGGGTCCACCCGGACCCAGCCGCGCTGGGGCAGCCAGACTTCGGCCCAGGCGTGGGCGTCCATGCGCCGCACTACCCAGTAGTCCCCGATGCGGTTGCGGGTGCCACCTGCGAAGCCGGTCACCACCCGGGCCGGAATGCCGGCGTTGCGCATCAGCACCACGAAGGCCGAGCTGAAGTGCTGGCAGAAGCCGGCCTTGTAGTTGAACAGGAAATCGTCGACCGGATCGCGCCCGGCCACCGGGGTATCGAGCGTGTAGGAGAAGTCGCGGGTGATCCACTGCAGCGCTCGGCGGACGATGGCTTCGTCATCGTTGCCGGCCTCCTGCCGCCATTGCCGTGCCAGCTGGGCGGTGCGCGGATTGAAGCCGGGGGGAAGCTGCAGCGCGGCACGGCGCAGGTAGGGCGACAGATCGGTGTCGAACCGTTGCGGAGGCGCCGAATGCAACCGCCAGCGGCTGAGCGCGGACAGCGTGCGGTCGCTGCGCAGGCTCATGTCCGCATCGAAACTGCTGCCTTCCGGTGCGCGGCTGGGCAGGTCCAGGGCCACCAGCAGGCGACGGTCGGTGGGTTCGTAGTCGATCTGGTAGTCCCATCCCTGTGCGGCGGCTTCGACCACGGGGGCGGGGCGCCGGGCCGTCGCGCGATCGCGGCTCCAGCGGTGGCCATCGAAGGAAGTCAGCACCGGGCCGCGCCAATAGCGCTGCGCGGGCTCGGGCACCGCGCCGAAGAACTGCACGCGCAGCGCCGGGGTGTCGTCGGCCATCAGGTCCAGCCATTGGTCCGGCGCCATGCTGTCAGCCAGGCCGGGTGTACCCACCGCTCGTTCGGGTACGCCCCACAACGGCGTGGACAAGCGCGGGAACAGCCAGAAGCAGGCCAGTGCCAGCGGCAGGCCGATGCCAAGCAGGCGGCCGACGCCGCGCAGTTGACCGTGCAGTGGCAGGCGTGGGCTGCGGCCCTCGTCCTGGGCCAGGCGTTGCAGGGCCAGCAGTGCGGCAACCGCGGCCAGCGCAGCCAGTCCCGTGGTCAGCGGGCCCTGGTCGAGCAGGAAGGCCGCGAACGGCGAGAACAGCGCGAAACCGAGCAGGCTGCGCGCATCACGCAGGTTGCGCAGTTCGCTGGATTTGATGGCCAGCATCGCCGCCAGCAGCGCACAGCCGGTATCACGCCCCGGCCGCACCATGCCCATCTGCCAGACAATGGTGGCGAGCATGGCCAGCACCAGCAGCAGGCGCACCGGCATCGGCAGCACCCGCCGCCAGGAAAGCGCAGCGGTCAGCACGGCGGTGATCGCGATCACGACGGCCAGCACCGGCGGCAGCTGCAGCAGCAGTGGCAGCAGCGCCAGCGCTGCGCTGGCCAGGGTCCAGCTGCGGGCGTTGCGATCGAGCAGGACGGCAGGCTCAGTCATGGGGCATCAGCGCCAGTGCGCGCAGGCACAGGTGGTGGTGGCTGGCGCCCTGGCCGGGCCCGAACGGGGGATGGGCTGGAAGCAGCAGCGTGTAGCGCCGGCCTTCGCGCTCGGCCATGTCGACCCAGCGTGCCAACCGCGCGATGCGTGCTTCATGGCCCAGCGGCGCCAGCGTGCGCCAGTCCAGCACCACTTCGATGCCGATCGGCTTCTCGTATTCGCGTACCAGCAGGCTGTCGCGGCGCGCCGAGTGTTTCCAGGCAATGCTGCGCGGGGCGTCGCCGGCACGATAGGGTCGCAGCTGGTGCAGCTCTTCGCCACTGGCATGGGCGCGGGTGTGCAGTGGATCGCTGCCACTTTCCGGAAGGGGTGGTGCCAGTACCTCGGCCAGTGGATAGACCAGCAGCGGCTGCTCCGGCCACACCCACGACCATGCCCGCACCAGCCCCAGCGGCTGCGTGCTGGACAGGCGGATGCGCGGCAGTTCCAGCCAGCCGCGGCGCTCGCTGGGGACATCCAGCTCCACTTCGCCGCGACCGTGTGCAGGCAGTGCGACCCACGCCTCGCTTGCGCCCAGCTGCAGGTGCAGCCCGTGGCGCGCGCGCGGGTCGCGCAACGACAGGTCCACGCGCAGGCGCAGGGGGTGCCCGGCCGGAACCGGCTCGGCGGAGATTGCATCGATCTGTATGCCGGACAGCTGCAGGTGCGCGGCAATGGCGCTGGCGATCGCTGCTGCGGCCAGCAACAGGGCCAGCAGCAGGGCCGGGTTGTTGTTGTAGTTCAATGCGCCCAGCAGCATCGCCGACAGCAGGGTGGCGACGAACAGGCCGAAGCGCGTCGGTAGTACATAGATGCGATGGCGATCCAGTCGCTGCGGCAGGGCTTCGGGCCTGCGTGGGCGTGCCAGCAGCTGCATGCGTGCCCAGCGTGTGGCCACCTTCAGTCCACCGCGACGGTCTGCAGGATCGCCCGCGCCAGTGCCGGCCCGGAGCTGGATTCGGCCTCCGCCACCAGGCGATGGCCGGCCACTGCCACGAACAGGGTCTGCACGTCTTCGGGCACCACATGCCCGCGGCCGAGCAGCAGTGCATGCGCCCTGGCGGCACGCAGCAGGGCCAGCCCGGCGCGCGGTGACAGGCCCACGCGTACGCCGGCATGCTGGCGGCTGCGGGTCAACAGTGCCTGCACGTAGTCGATCAGCGCGTCGCTGGCGTGTACCTGGCCAACGGCTTCACGCAGCGCACGCACCTGGGTGTCATCCAGCTTCGGCACCGCGCGGGCGATCAGGTCGCGGCGATCGCTGCCACGCAGCAGCTCGCGCTCGGCCTGCACGCTCGGGTAGCCCATCGCCAGCCGCAGCAGGAAACGATCGAGCTGCGAATCCGGCAACGGGAAGGTGCCGGACAGGTCGACCGGGTTCTGCGTGGCGATCACGAAGAATGGATCGGGCAGTGGATGCGTCTGTCCATCCAGGGTGACCTGCTGCTCGGCCATCGCCTCCAGCAACGCACTCTGCGTGCGCGGCGGTGCGCGGTTGATCTCATCGGCCAGCAGCACGTGGGTGAACACCGGGCCGGGGTGGAACTGGAACTGGCGGCTGCCGGCCTCGTACACCGATACGCCCAGTACGTCCGCCGGCAACAGGTCGGAAGTGAACTGCACGCGCTGGAAGCTGAGGCCGAGGCTGCTGGCCAATGCATGCGCCAGCGTGGTCTTGCCCAGCCCGGGCAGATCTTCGATGAGCAGGTGGCCGCCGGAAAGCAGGGCGACAAAGGCCAGCCTGACTTCCGGCACCTTGCCCAGTACCAGTGCGTTCACCTGATCCTGTGCCTCCCGCAGGGCCTGGCGCAGTTGATCGGTTAGCATGCTGGGATTGGGGGACGAGGCTGGCATGATCGTCTCAGGTCTGGAATCCACTCGATTATCCATAGAGCAATGCAAGGCGAACAGCGCGCACGGGCAATATTTCTCTGGTTATGGACGCTGATCACAGCGGCCAAGCTGGTGGTGGCTGCACGCCTGCCGCTGTTCGTCGATGAGGCGTTCTATTGGCAGGAAGGCCAGCACCTGGCCGCCGCCTATTCCGACCTGCCGGGGTTGACAGCATGGCTTGCACGCCTGGGCGTGGAAATCGGTGGCCATCACGTGCTCGCATTGCGCCTGCCGTTCCTGGCCATCGGTGCGTTGCTGCCGTTGCTGGTGGTGCGCATCGCCACGCGCTGGTTTGGCAACGTCGCAGGGTGGCAGGCGGGCAGCCTGACCCTGCTGATGCCGCTGTCGGCCACGCTGGGCCTGCTGGCCGTGCCGGATGTGCCGATGGCGCTGGCGGCGGTGATCTGCCTGCACGCCGGTGCGCGCCTTCTGCACAACGTGGATGCGTCGTCGGCGATGAAGCTGGCGCTGGGCCTGCTGATCGGTGCGCTCAGCCACTACCGTTTCATTGGCGTCATCGGTGTCGGCTTCATTGCGCTGCTGGCGCTGCCGCAGGGCCGCCGCATGCTGGCCGACCCGCGCGTATGGGTGGCGCTGGCGGTGGGTGTACTGGCCTGGCTGCCGTTGCTGGCGTGGAATGCGGACAACCATGATGCCGGCCTGAAGTTCCAGGTGGTCGAGCGCCACCCGTGGACGTTCGAGTGGGAAGGGCTGTGGTTCCTGGTGATCCAGCCGATGCTGGTGACGCCGATCCTGTGCATCGCGATGTGGAAGGTCGCCCTGGCGGGTACCCGCAGCGGTGGTGGTGTGCGGGTGCAATGGCGCTATTTCGGCCTGGTGGGCGGGGTGTCGACGCTGGGCATCTTCCTGCTGGGCTTCTTCACCGATGTCGAGCGGATCAGTTTCCATTGGCCGTTGCCGGGCTACCTGGCGCTGCTGGTGGCCGTGCCGGTGGTCCTCAACGGCTGGCCACGCTGGCTGCGCCGCACCGGCTGGTGGCTGGCAGCTGCAGGCACCGTACTGGCTTTCGGCTACTACCTGATGGCGTCCACGCCGGCGCTGCGCGAGCAGATGGCCGGCAGCAAGTACTACCCGCGCAACTTTGCCGGCTGGCAGCCGCTGGCCGTGGCGGTGCGCGACGAACTGCGGCAGATGCCGCCGGGCACGCGTGTGCTGGCGGGCAACTTCAAGGTCGGTGCCGAACTGGGCTTCCAGCTGGGCAACGGTGATATCGAGGTGTTGCCGCACCCGCTCAACGACAAGCATGGGCGGACCGCACAGCTGGCACAGTGGGGCCTGCTGCACGAAGGCCCGCGCAGTGCGCCGATGCTGCTGGTGCTGTCACCCAGCGACCAGCGCTACCGCGATCTGCTGGCGCGCTATCACGCCATCTGCGAGCAGGTGGGGCCGTTGCCGGCGCCGCGCGTGGTCAGCAGCGATCATGGTTTCCAGCGCTTCCTGCTGTTCCAGCTGCCGGTGCAGCGCGCGCAGGGGCCCTGCGTGACGCCGGCAATGGCCTGGCTGGATGCGCCGTCCAACGGTGAGAAGGTCTCCGGAACGCTCGCCATCAAGGGCTGGGCATTCAAGGATGGCGTGGGGTTGGCGCGCATCGAAGTGCTGGTCGATGGCCATTCGATTGGCGATGCGCGCTACGGGCGCATGTTCGACATCCGCCACACCTGGCCGGACAGCACCGATCCGCAACATCCGGCGGTGGGCTTCGACGCATCGCTGGATACCACCACGCTGGCGCCGGGGCGGCATTGGCTTGGCCTGCGCCTGCACGGCCGCGACGGCAGCGTGGAGGCGTGGCAGGAGCAGCCGTTCGAAGTTCGTTGAGGTCCCCTGGTCCTGTAGAGCCGAGCCGATGCTCGGCTGCTTCTGCTACAGATGGCGGGCAGCCTAAAAAAAAGACGGCCGAGCAAGGGCTCGGCTCCACCGTTCACGGCACCGCGAATCCAGCCCTGCGCAGCAGGCCGCACAGCGCGATCAGTGGCAGGCCGACCAGCGCGGTCGGGTCGCGGTTGTCGATTGCCTCGAACAGGCTGATGCCCAGGCCCTCGCACTTGAAGCTGCCGGCGCAGTCCAGCGGCTGCTCGGCGGCGACGTAGCGGATGATTTCCTGCGGGTCCAGCACGCGGAAGCGTACTTCGGTCAGATCCAGGGTGGCGAGGGATTCTCCATCCCGCCTGAGACTGATTGCCGTGTGAAAACGCACCGTCTGTCCGGACATTGCCGCCAGCTGCGCACAGGCCGCCTCGACCGTGCCCGGCTTGCCCAGCGGCTGGCCGTTCAGGTCGGCCACCTGGTCCGAGCCGATCACCCAGGCGCCCGGATGGCGGGCGGCCACGTCGGCGGCCTTGGCGGCGGCCAGGCGCGTGGCCAGGGCCAGCGGGGTCTCGGCGCCCAGAGGGGTTTCATCCACGTCCGGGCGTGCGCAGTCGAAGGGCAGGCCCAGCCGTTCCAGCAGTTCGCGACGGTAGCGGGAGGTGGAGGCCAGGACCAGTGACATGTGACAATACCGGGGCAGGGCGCGGCAGTCTGGCCCCTCCACGGCGCCAGCGGCAAGTGCTGCAGGGCGGGCATTTGACAGCGGGCGGTGCGATCCTTAGTATTCAGCGGCTTATGTCCGCGAACGTGCCCGAAACGCTGGATGCCTGGCGGATGGTTGTAGCGCGAAGGCGCTTCGACGGTCAGGTCTCCCTGGCTGAATTGACCCGCCTGCAGGGGTTGGTCGCAGATACCGACGGCGAGTGTGTCTACTCGCTTGAATTCGGTCGCGACGACGTCTTGCGGGTATCCTATGTGGAACTGACCATCGACACCGCGCTGCCGCTGACCTGTCAGCGCAGCATGCAGCGATTCCTGTTGCCGGTGAAGGTGACCCAGAGGCTTGGCCTGATCCGCGACGAGGACGAGGAATCGTCCCTGCCGGAGGAATACGAGGCGTTGCTGGTGCCGGAAGACGGCCAGCTGCGTCCGCTGGATCTGGTCGAGGACGAATTGGTGCTGGCGGTGCCCGTGGTGCCGCTGTCGCCCGACGGTGAAGCGGTCGACAAGGACTGGGCACCGAGCGAAGAAGAAACGAGGAAGGCCAACCCGTTTGCGGCGTTGGCAGCACTGAAGAAACAATAGCAGCCGGATTGTCGTCGGCGGCTGCGGCGAAAGCGAAAGTGTGCTGGGCGCTGGCGTCCTGCGCGACGATACGACGAAGCAAAACGAACCGAGTTTGGAGCAATCCCATGGCTGTGCAGAAATCC
The DNA here is from genome assembly GCF_052446685.1 of Stenotrophomonas sp. LC732. Taxonomy (NCBI): domain Bacteria; kingdom Pseudomonadati; phylum Pseudomonadota; class Gammaproteobacteria; order Lysobacterales; family Lysobacteraceae; genus Stenotrophomonas; species Stenotrophomonas sp. LC732. The sequence continues at coordinate 775,781 of NZ_CP199214.1, forward strand.
CGTGTTACCCCGTCCCGCCGCGGCCAGCGCCGTTCGCATGACGCCCTGAGCGCCAAGCAGCTGTCGACCGACCCGACCACCGGCGAAGTGCATCTGCGTCACCACATCACTGCCGATGGTTTCTACCGCGGCAAGAAGGTCATCCAGACCAAGACCTCGGCTGTCGAAGAAGATTGATGTGCCGGGAAGGCCGCTGCCTCCGGGCAGCGGCCTTTGCCTTCTTTCCCGGGCGTGCCGGTGATCGGCGGCCCGCGCAACAGGAAACATGATGAGCAAGCGGATCTATTCGAGGATCGCGGGCACCGGTAGCTATTTGCCGGAAAAAGTCCTGACCAACGCCGACCTGGAAAAAATGGTCGAAACCTCGGATGAGTGGATCCAGTCGCGCACCGGCATTCGTGAACGGCACATCGCGGCCGAAGGCGAAACCACCAGCGACCTTGGCTACAACGCCGCCCTGCGCGCGCTTGAAGCCGCAGGCATCGATGCCTCGCAGCTCGACATGATCGTGGTCGGCACGACCACCCCTGATCTCATTTTCCCGTCCACCGCGTGCCTGATCCAGGCCAAGCTCGGTGTGGCCGGGTGCCCCGCCTTCGACGTCAACGCAGCCTGTTCCGGCTTCGTGTTCGCGCTGGGCGTGGCCGACAAGTTCATCCGCTCCGGCGACTGCAAGCACGTGCTGGTGATCGGCACCGAAACGTTGACCCGCATGGTCGACTGGAACGATCGCACCACCTGCGTGCTGTTCGGCGATGGCGCCGGCGCTGTCGTGCTCAAGGCCGACGAAGACACCGGCATCCTCAGCACCCACCTGCATGCCGATGGCAGCAAGAAGGAACTGCTGTGGAACCCGGTCGGCGTTTCGACCGGCTTCAAGGACGGCGCCAATGGTGGTGGCACCATCAACATGAAGGGCAACGACGTGTTCAAGTACGCCGTCAAGGCGCTGGACTCGGTCGTGGACGAGACCCTGGCCGCCAACGGCCTGGACAAGTCCGACCTGGACTGGCTGATCCCGCACCAGGCCAACCTTCGCATCATCGAAGCCACCGCCAAGCGGCTGGAGATGTCGATGGACCAGGTCGTGGTGACCGTCGACAAGCACGGCAACACCTCCTCCGGCTCGGTGCCGCTGGCGCTGGATGCCGCGGTGCGTTCGGGCAAGGTCGAGCGTGGCCAGTTGCTGCTGCTGGAGGCCTTCGGCGGCGGCTTCACCTGGGGTTCGGCCCTGCTGCGCTATTGATAGTGCAAGTTACGACAATGTGAAGTCTTGTCGTTACGGCCCCTCCGGGGCCGTAACGCGTTTAAGGAGGACCTGTCATGGTTGAGCCCATCGTCATCGAAGGGCAACGTGCCTGGCTGAAGCAGTACGGCAAGGGAAGCCGGGCAATGGCCTTGGGCCTGCTCAATTTTGTTGCGCGCCGTTTCCATCTGGATGCGCTGCGCCCGCCGCCGCACCGCGGTGGCGACGCCGCACGCGAAACCGAGGCCCGCCGCCTCGCGGAACTGCAGGCGCAGGGTGTGAACGTGCCGGACGTACTGGGCACCGGTCATGCCGCGCTGGTGATCGGCGACAACGGCAGCTCGTTCAATACCTGCCTGCGCGAAGCCGACGAAGCCGGTCGCGATCAGCTGGTGATGGCGGCGATGCTGGCCATTGCTGAAGCTCATGCCCGCGGCGCCTATTTCGGGCAGCCATTGCCGCGCAACCTCACATGGGATGGCGAGAAGGTCGGCTTCATCGATTTCGAGGAAGATCCGCTGGAAGTGATGGATCTGTCCGAAGCGCAGGCCCGCGACTGGCTGATGTTCGGCTACGGCGTGGCCAAGTACTACGCCGACCGCCCCGGGCACCTGCAGGCGATGATGGCCGAGGCGATGGGTGACGTTCAGGCACCGGTGCGCGAGCACGTGCATGCGGTCAGCGGCCGCCTGCGCAGCCTGGCCCGGGTCTGCATGAAGCTGGGCCGTTCGGCGCGCGCGCTGGCCCATTCCATCTTCATCGCCCACGGCGCCAGCACCGCCGGCGTGTTGATGCTGGTGGGCCTGTGCGTGGATTTCCTCGCCGACGGCGACTTGGACGTCCTGCAGCTGTTCTGCTGATGGCTGACAGGGGTCAGATCCCTTTTCCTGCGGAAAAGGGATCTGACCCCGTTGCGCTTGCCCGGCCGCGCTCCATACGCCTGCATACGCGCACGTACAGACGACACAGCGGATTCGCCCTTATCATGGCCCGCTTCGATTGCAACAAGCGGATGACCGCGTGACCGTATCCACCCTCGCTTTTGTCTTCCCCGGCCAGGGCTCGCAGTCTGTGGGCATGGTGGCCGAGCTGGCCGAACTGCACCCACAGGTGCGTGAAGCCTTCACCGAGGCATCCGATGGTGCCGGCGTCGACCTGTGGGCGCTGTCCCAGGGCGGCCCGGAGGAAATGCTCAACCGTACCGAATACACCCAGCCGGCCCTGCTGGCCGCGAGCATCGGCGTGTGGCGCGCCTGGAACGCCGTGGGCGGTCCGCGCCCGTCGGTATTGGCCGGCCACAGCCTGGGCGAGTACACCGCCCTGGTTGCCGCAGGCGCACTGAGCCTGCATGACGGTGCGCACCTGGTGCGCCTGCGCGGCCAGCTGATGCAGGAAGCCGCACCGGCCGGTGTCGGCGCCATGGCCGCCGTGCTCGGTGCCGAAGACCAGCTGGTGCTGGATGTCTGCGCCGAAGCCGCAGGCAGCCAGGTAGTGGTGCCGGCCAACTTCAATTCGCCGGGTCAGATCGTGATCGGTGGCGACGCCGATGCGGTCGACCGTGCGCTGGCGCTGCTGGCCGAGAAGGGCGTGCGCAAGGCGGTCAAGCTGGCCGTCAGCGTGCCCTCGCACACCCCGTTGATGCGCGAAGCCGCCAACCGCCTGGCCGAAGTGATGGCCGGCCTGTCCTGGCAGGCGCCGCAGCTGCCGGTGGTGCAGAACGTCGACGCCCAGGTGCACAGCGGCATCGACGCGATCCGTACCGCGCTGGTCCAGCAGCTGTACCAGCCGGTGCAGTGGACCGGGTGCGTGCAGGCGCTGGCCGCCCGCGGCATCACCCAGATCGCCGAGTGCGGCCCAGGCAAGGTGCTGACCGGCCTGGTCAAGCGCATCGACAAGGCCATCGACGGCCGTCCGCTGGCCACGCCGGGCGACTTCGAAGCCGCCCGCGAGGCATGGTCGGCCTGACCTTCCCTGTTCCTGCCGGCCGTACCGGTGGCCGCTGCAAGCGGCACGGTGCGGCGGCCGCTCCCGTCTGAGGAAAACATCATGAGCAAGCCCCTGCAGGGTGAAATCGCACTGGTCACCGGTGCCAGCCGTGGCATTGGCGCCGCCATCGCCGATCTGCTGGCCGCCCAGGGCGCCACCGTCATCGGTACCGCCACCACCGAATCCGGCGCCGCCGCGATCGGTGAGCGCCTGGCCGCTCACGGCGGTCACGGCCGCGCGCTGAACGTCACCGATGCCGCCGCGCTGGACAGCGTGCTCGATGGCATCGCCAAGGAATTCGGCCCGATCTCGATCCTGGTCAACAATGCCGGCATTACCCGCGACAACCTGCTCATGCGCATGAAGGACGAGGACTGGGCGTCGATCATCGACACCAACCTGACCAGCGTGTTCCGCACCAGCAAGGCGGTGATGCGCGGCATGATGAAGGCGCGCAAGGGCCGCATCATCAACATCGCATCGGTGGTGGGCGTGACCGGCAATGCCGGCCAGGCCAACTACGCCGCGGCCAAGGCCGGCATCATCGGCTTCAGCAAGTCGCTGGCCAAGGAAATCGGTTCGCGCGGCGTCACCGTCAATGTTGTCGCACCTGGCTTCATCGACACCGACATGACCAAGGCGTTGCCGGAAGAAGCGCGCACCGCGCTGATCAATGACATCGCCCTCGAACGCCTGGGGTCGCCGGAAGACATCGCCCATGCGGTGGCCTTCCTGGCCAGCCCGGCTGCCGGTTACATCACCGGCGAAACCCTCCATGTGAACGGCGGCATGTACATGCCGTAAGCAAGGGGCGCAGGGATTGCGCCGCAAGTGGTTGATCTGCTGAGGTTTTTGCTGCAATGCAAGGCCGCGCCGGTTTCCACTACACTATCCCACGGCCATCGCCTTTGATGGCGACCACTTTTGAACCACAACTCCATCTGGAGCGAGATCCCATGAGCACCATCGAAGAACGCGTCAAGAAAATCGTCGTCGAACAGCTTGGCGTCAAGGAAGAAGAAGTCACCAACAGCGCATCGTTCGTCGATGACCTGGGCGCTGACTCGCTGGACACCGTCGAGCTGGTGATGGCCCTGGAAGAAGAATTCGAGTGCGAGATCCCGGACGAAGAAGCCGAGAAGATCAGCACCGTGCAGGCCGCCATCGACTACATCAAGGCCCACGTCAAGGCCTGATGTCAGACGGCAGTGCGCGCGCGGGCCCACGCTCGCCGCGCACCGCACCCCATGGGGCCGCAGTTGCGGCCCCGTGTGTTTGAGCATCACACCGAAGCAAACCGAGTTGCCCGTTGAAATCAGCCGGGTCAGGAGAATCAGCAATGAAGCGTCGCGTCGTCGTAACCGGCCTGGGTATCGTCTCGCCGTTGGGCAATGATCTGGCCAGCAGCTGGGAAGGCATCACCCACGGTCGTTCGGGCATCGGTCCGCTGACCAACGTTGCGGATGCCTATCTGGATCGGTTCACCACCAAGATTGCAGGTGAGGTCAAGGGATTCGACATCACCGCCGACAATGAACTGTTCGGCAAGTTCCGGGTCAGCGGCAAGGATGCCAAGAAGATGGACCCGTTCATCCATTACGGCCTCGGTGCCTCGTTCATGGCCCTGCACGACTCGGGCCTGGAGATCACCGACGCCAATGCCGAGCGCATCGGCGCCATCGTCGGCGCCGGCATCGGCGGCCTGCTCGGCATCGAAGAGCAGACCATCGAGTTCCACGAGGGCAAGAAGATCTCGCCCTTCTACGTGCCAAAGACCATCATCAACATGCTGCCGGGCCAGCTGAGCATCATCACCGGCCTGAAGGGCCCGTCGTTCTCGGCGGTGTCGGCCTGCGCGACCTCGAACCATTCGATCGGTACCGCGATGCGCATGATCCAGTACGGCGACGCCGACGTGATGGTGGTTGGCGGTGCCGAGCGTGGCTCGTCGCCGACCGCGCTGGGCGGCTTCTGCGCGATGAAGGCCATGAGTACCCGCAACGACGCCCCGGAACAGGCCTCCCGCCCATGGGACAAGGACCGTGACGGCTTCGTGCTGGGCGACGGCGCCGGCATCCTGATCCTGGAAGAGTACGAGCACGCCAAGGCGCGTGGCGCGAAGATCTACTGTGAACTGGCCGGCTTCGGCGCCAGCTCCGACGCGTACCACATGACCGCACCGAGCGAGAACGGCGAAGGCGCCGCGCGCTGCATGGCCATGGCCATGAAGGACGCGGGCGTGACCCCGGAACAGGTGGGCTACCTCAACGCGCACGGTACCTCCACGCCGCTGGGCGACCTGGGCGAGACCATGGCGATGAAGACCGCCTTCGGCGACCACGCCTACAAGATGATGGTCAGCTCCACCAAGTCGATGACCGGCCACCTGCTGGGTGCTGCCGGCGGCGTGGAAGCGATCTTCTCGGTGATGGCACTGCAGGACAACGTCATCCCGCCGACCATCAACCTGCAGCAGCCGGGCGAAGGCTGCGACCTGGACTACGTGCCCAACGAAGCGCGCCAGGCCAAGGTCGACGTGGTGATGTCCAATGGCTTCGGCTTCGGCGGCACCAACGGCACGCTGGTCTTCAAGCGCGTCTGACCGAGTTGTAGCGTCGGGCCGTGCTCGACGCCGCGTTCTACGGAGCCGCCGCAAGGCGGCTTCCGTGCATCTGAACCCCAGAACTGGCTGCCATGACCCACGCACCGCTGATCCACCCGCTGCCGCACCCGATCGATCTGCTGGCCCTGCAGCAGCATGACCCGGCGCGCTTTCCGCTGCTGATGGAATCCACTGCCTCGGGCACCGCGCAGGGCCGCTGGAGCCTGCTGCTGGCCGCGCAGGGCGATGGCCTGCGACTGGATGCGGATGGCCAGGTGCGCGACCAGCACGACGCGGTGCACGCCGGCAGCTTCCTGCAGGTGCTGGACCGTGCCTGGCAGCGCGAACGCCTGCCGCATGACGGCAGCCACAGCCTGCCGTTCCGCGGCGGCTGGGCGTTGATGCTCGATTACGAAGTGGCCAGCCAGATCGAACCGGTGCTGCCGGCGCGTGCGCGCGAGGACGGCCGCCCGACCGCGCTGGCGCTGCGCTGCCCGGCCGCGGTGCTGCATGACCATCACAACGGCGCCAGCTTCGTCATCGCCGAGGCCGGCGAGCAGGCGTTGCTGGATGCGCTGGTGGCACTGGCCTCGGCCGCGCTGCCCGAGGCCGGGCAGGGCTGGCAGCCGCCGCAGGCGGTGGGCGAGGATGCGCCGCAGCGCTTCACCGACGGCGTGCGCCGGGTGATCGAGTACCTGCGTGCCGGCGACGTGTTCCAGGTGAACCTGTCGCGGCGCTGGAGCGCGCAGTTTGCCGCGCCGGTCAGCCCGCAGGCGCTGTACGCGCAGCTGCGCCGTGCCAATCCGGCACCGTTCGCCGGCCTGTTCAGCGCCCACGGCCGCCATGTGGTCAGTTCCTCGCCGGAGCGGCTGGTGTCGGTGCATGCCGGCCACGCGCAGACCCGTCCGATTGCCGGTACGCGTCCGCGCTTCGAGGGGGACGATGATGCCGCACGCATCCAGGAGCTGGTCGGCCACCCCAAGGAGCGTGCCGAGCACGTGATGCTGATCGACCTGGAGCGCAACGACCTGGGCCGCATCTGCCTGCCCGGCACCGTGGTGGTCGATGAGCTGATGACGGTGGAGAGCTACGCGCATGTGCACCACATCGTCAGCAACGTCAGCGGCCACCTGCGCCCGGAGGTCACGCCCGGCGAGGTGATCGCCGCCACGTTCCCGGGCGGCACCATCACCGGCTGCCCCAAGGTGCGCTGCATGCAGATCATCAGCGAGCTGGAGCAGGTGCCGCGTGGTGCCTACACCGGCGCGTTCGGCTGGCTGAACCGCGATGGCGACCTGGACCTGAACATCCTGATCCGCACCGCCGAAGTGGATGGCCACCAGGTCAGCTTCCGCACCGGCGCCGGCATCGTGGTCGATTCGGACCCGGACAAGGAACTGGACGAGACCCGCGCCAAGGCCCGCGGCCTGCTGCGCGCGCTGGGCCAGCAGGGCTGATCCGGTCGGGGTCGGATCCCTTGCGCACCGCGCGAGGGCTCTGACCCCCGCAGTCATGCCGCCGGGCGTTCATCCACGCATGGCGTGGATCTACTGATCGACCGTTGGCCGGCACGCAGGCGCCACCCCGGTCATGACCCCAATCCACCGGCACGGTATCCTGCACGACGGAATCGAGTTCAGAGGTAGTCCATGGCGGGAGCCAAGCGCGGGTGTCTGTTCGTGGTAACGCTGGTGGTGGTGCTGGCCGCCGTCGTGGCCGGCGCGGGCGCGTGGTTCTTCTACCAGCAGACCCGGTTCGCCGACGCCCCGATCACCCCGACCGCCGAGAGCGTGGTCATCGCCAGCGGCGATGGCATGAACAGCGTGCTGCGCAAGCTGCGCGACGCCGGCGTGGACGAGGGCCAGGACACCCAGTGGCAGCTGTTGGCGCGCCAGCTCGATGCGGCCGGCAAACTGAAGGTGGGCGAGTACGCGCTCAGTGGCGAGCTGACCCCGCGCGAGCTGCTGCTGCGCATGCGCGCCGGCAAGGTACTGCAGCACCGCGTCACCATTGTCGAGGGCTGGAACATCCGCCAGCTGCGTGCCGCACTCAAGCGCGCCGAGCCGCTGCTGCACACCACCGACAACCTGGATGACGCCGCGTTGATGCAGCGCCTTGGCTTCGGTGGCCAGCACCCGGAAGGCCGCTTCCTGCCGGAGACCTACGTTTACCAGCGCGGCGACAGTGATCTGGACGTGCTCAAGCGCGCCCACGCCGCAATGGAAAAGGCGCTGGACGAAGCCTGGGAAAGCCGCGCGCCGGACCTGCCGATCAACACGCCCTACGAACTGCTGACGCTGGCGTCGATCATCGAGAAGGAAACCGCGCTGGCCAGCGAACGCCCGCAGATCGCCGGCGTGTTCATGCGCCGCCTGAAGATCGGCATGCGCCTGCAGACCGACCCGACCGTGATCTACGGCATCGGTGCCGCGTATGACGGCAACATCCGCCGCCGCGACCTGACCACCGATACGCCGTACAACACCTATACCCGTGCGGGCCTGACCCCGACCCCGATCGCCATGCCCAGTCGCGACGCGCTGATGGCCGCGGCGCAGCCGGCCGCCGGTGATGCGCTGTACTTCGTCGCCGTGGGCGACGGCAGCGGCGCGCACGTGTTCTCGCCCAGCCTGGACCAGCACAACGCCGCCGTAGCCCGCTACCTGCAGCAGCTGCGCCAGCAACGTACCCAGGAGACCCCGGCGCAATGAGTCCCGCGCTGCTTCGCCACCCGCGTTTCGTCAGCCTGGAAGGCGGCGAGGGCGCAGGCAAGACCACCGCCATCAATGCCATCCGTGACTGCCTGCGCCGCCACGGCCACGAGGTGGTGCTGACCCGCGAGCCGGGCGGTACGCCGCTGGCCGAGCGCATCCGCGGCCTGGTGCTGAAGCCCGATGCCGAGATCGCCGCCGAACCGCTCAGCGCCGAAGCCGAGCTGCTGCTGGTATTCGCCGCGCGCGCGCAGCATGTGCGCCAGGTGATCCGGCCGGCGCTGCAGCGCGGTGCCTACGTGCTGAGCGACCGCTTCACCGATTCCAGCTACGCCTACCAGGGCGGTGGCCGCGGGCTTGACCCGCAGTGGATTGCCGACCTGGAGCGCCGCGCGGTCGGCCTGCTGCCAGGGCTGACCCTACTGCTGGACGTGGACGTGGCCGTCGGCCGCGCGCGCGCCAACGGCCGTGACCTGTGGCCGGACCGCATCGAGAGCGAGCAGGACGATTTCTTCCAGCGCGTGCGCGCCGTGTTCCGCAGCCGCGCACAGCAGGACCCGCAGCGCTTCGCGCTGATCGACGCCGGCCAGGTGCAGGAACGCGTGGCCGCCGATGTGGTCGCACATGTCGAGCGTTGGCTGCAGGACGGGGAGGGCGCATGAGCACGTTTTCGCCGTGGCAGCAGCGCGCGTTCGACCAGACCGTGGCCGCGCTCGACGCCGGTCGCCTCGGTCATGGCCTGCTGATCTGCGGCCCGGCCGGGCTGGGCAAGCGCGAGGTGGCGCTGGCGCTGGCCGACCACGTGCTGGCGCAGGGTGATGCAACGCACGCCACGCGCACGCGCCAGCTGATCGCCGCAGGCACCCATCCGGACCTGCAGCTGGTCAGCTTCATTCCGAACAAGAGCGGCGACAAGCTGCGTACCGAGATCGTCATCGAGCAGGTGCGCGAGATCACCGACAAGCTGGCGCTGACCCCGCAGTACGGCGTGGCGCAGGTGGTGATCGTCGATCCGGCCGATGCGATCAACCGTTCGGCCGCCAACGCGCTGCTGAAGACGCTGGAGGAGCCGCAGCCCGGCCGCTACCTGTGGCTGATCAGCAGCGATCCGGCACGCCTGCCGCAGACCATCCGCAGCCGTTGCCAGCGCCTGGAATTCAAGCTGCCGCCGCAGCACGAAGCACTGGCCTGGCTGCAGCAGCTGGGCCACAGTGAAGCATCGGCGCGCGAAGCGCTGGAGGCCGCCCGCGGCCATCCCGGCCAGGCCGACAACTGGCTGCGCGAAGACGGCCTGAGCCTGCGCCGCGAAGTCGGTCGAGATCTGGAACAGCTGGCCGCCGGCAAGACCGGCGCGGTGGAGCTGGCGCAGAAGTGGTGTGGTGATGACAACGCGGCGCTGCGCCTGCGCTTCGCTGCCGATCTGGCGCTGGCCCAGGCCAGTACCGACGCCTTGACCACGCCGGAGCGATTGCACAAGCTTGCAGCCTGGTTCGATGCGGCCAACCGCACCCGCGACCTGCTGCGCACCACGGTGCGTGCAGACCTTGCGGTGGTCGAGTTGCTGCTGGCCTGGAACAAGGTGAACGAGCGGCCTGCCGCAAGGGGAAATCGATGAGTGCCAGCAACGCCCGCCAGGGCATCCTGTCCCTGGCTGTGAAGGACAAAGCCGCGCTGTACAGCGCGTACATGCCGTTCGTGAAGAATGGCGGCATCTTCGTGCCCACGCCCAAGCGCTATTTCCTGGGCGACGAGGTGTTCCTGCTGCTGACCCTGCCCGATTCCAGCGAGCGCCTGCCGGTGGCCGGCAAGGTCATCTGGGTGACCCCGGCCGGCGCACAGGGCAACCGCACCGCCGGCATCGGCGTGCAGCTGGCCGACGGTGCCGAAGGCGAGGGCGTGCGGCACAAGATCGAGACCCTGCTGGCCGGGCTGACCGGCTCGGACAAGCCGACCCATACGATGTGATTCCGGTAGCGCCGGGCCATGCCCGGCTGCGTGCCCCGAAACGCCGTGAACACGACTGTGAAAAACTGTTGACGGCCTCTGAAAAGCCCCTATAATGAGCGGCTCAGCAACACACCGGGCGGTTAGCTCAGCGGTAGAGCATTGCCTTCACACGGCAAGGGTCACAGGTTCGATCCCTGTACCGCCCACCATTTAAAATCAGTGTGTTACAAGAAAACCGGCGAAAGCCGGTTTTTTGTTCTCCTGCAACGCTCCTGCAAAGCGCAATTCGCCGACTTCCCGGTGATTTACCGATTGAGCGACGCCCTCAGTGCACTGCTGCCAGATGCACGTACACCCTGCGTCGTGACGGCCTCCAGACGCTCCAACCGATCCACCACCTGAGCGAGCAGAGCATTGCTCTGCTGCACCGCCGCCGTGGTCGCGGCCTGCGCCTTGTTGTCCACCACCAGGTCAAACACCGCGCGTGCGAAATTGTCCGGCAGCGCCTCGATGGTGTCGGCCAGCTCGCCCATGCCGACGCCGCCCTTGTCCAGGTCACCCACCTTCATGCCGTCGATCAGGCCCGTCACCTGCCCGTAGAGGCTGTTGTAGTCCTGGCCGCTGGCGTAGAGGTTCCGACCGAAGCCCAGCGCCGCCTGTGCGGCCGCCTGCGCCGCGCTGCTGTCGCCGCCCGCTACCGCCCGCTCCAGCTCCTGCATGGTCTTCTGCAACTTCTCCTGATCGGTCAACGGCGACAGGTCGCTCACAGATAGGCCATAGCTAATGGCTTTCTTGTCCTTGTCGATCTGCGCTTGCAGCTTGCCCATGTTGGTGGCGCGCAGTGCCTCGATCTTGGCCAGGTCCTCAGCGCGCGCGCCGGACAGTCCCAGCGCCTTGGCGTAGTCGTTGGCAGACTTCATCTGTTGGCGGTAGGTGCGCTCGATGCTCAGGGCCTGCTGCTGGTAGGCGGTCAGGTCGCCAGTGAGCAGCTGCGTCGACACGTCGGCCATCAGGGTGGAGTAGTTGCCCAGCAGGCCCGACACCTTGCTGATCTGCGTGGCCAGGTCCGTACCGGCAACGCCGGCCAAGTCCTGGAAATAGTCCACCGCCTTGTTCACCTTTTCGATCTCCAGGCCGTTGAGTGCCCGGCCCAGCTCGTCGGCGTTGCCCACCGCCAGTTCGATGGATGCTCCCAGCGCCGCGAACACGTCCGCCGAGCCGAAGTAGCCATCCAACTGCCCACCGAAGCCCGCCGCCCGCACGGCCTCCGTGTAGAGCCGATCCTGCATGCCGGCGAGGTAGGACTCCAGCTGCTGCTGGGCCTCGGCCGAATCCGCCGACAACGACAGTTTGCCCAGGCTTACCTTGACCCCGGCCAGCTGCGTGCTCAGGTCCACGCCCAGCTGCTTGGCCAGGTCAGTGGTTGCGCCCCGGATCTGCCGAGCCGCCATGTCGAACGTGCGATCGATGCCCGGATCCAGCGCGCCATACTGGGTCCACTTCTTGTCAGAGCGGAACCAGCCGCCCTTTTGCTTCACGTCCGCGTAGCTCTGGCCGTCCAGTCCACCGAAGCCGTAATCGCCCGTGATGCCCTGACCGGTGATCTTGGGCGCACTGCGCCCGAACGCCTTGCCCATCAGCGAGCTGCCGGAGAAGATCGCCGCCGTCTTTCGGTTCATGCCCAGCGCGCGCCCGATCACGTCCAGCGACATGCTGTCGAGCATGACCGGCGTCAGCAGTCCACCGGATGCGAAGTGGCCGCGTTTCAGTAGGTCGAACTTGTCCTGGTTCTCCAGCCCGAAGCCTTCCTTGTAGGCGCTGCCGGCCATCTGCATACCCATCGCGATCAGGGCCGCATAGGGAGCAAACGCGGCCACAGCGCCGAGCGCACCGGTAGCCGCTCCTGCGGCACCGGCCCCACCGGCAGCGGCCGTGCCACCGCCCGTCAGTGCAGCTACGTTGTTGCCGAAGCCCATCATGGTGTTCGGGCCGAAGCCACCCGCCGCGGCTGCGGCGCCAGGGGTGAACCCGATAGCGCTCTGGCCCTTCGATAGCAGGCTGGCGATGTTGCCGGCGTTCTGGCCGCCTGCGGCAGTGCCGTTGCCGGCGAAGATCCCCAAGATGCTGTTGAGGCTCAACCCGTTGCCGCTGCCGAGCCCATTGATGCCGTCCATGATGCGGGTCTGAATCGGGATCACCAGCTTCCGCTCCAGCAGCTGGCGTGCAATGTCGCGCAACCCCTGCTTGGCAATGTCCTTCATGTCGTCCCACATGCCCGACCAATCGCGCAGGCCGCCCGCGACGAAGTTCGCCATAGCGTCGGCCGTGTCGCTGACCAGGTAAGTGCCCACGTCGGCCCACTGCTGGAGGCTGGCGGCGTACTTGTCCGCGTCGATGCTGGCCTGTGCCGCAGCGCGCGCCTGCGCCATGAGTGAGGCGCTGAGGTCGGCGGTGATGCCCGCGCCGGCCGCGTTCGCCTCGTTGATGGCCTCCTGCATGTCCCGCTGGTTCTGCATTTCACGGCGTGCGCGCTCCCGCGCTGGCCCGATGAGGCGCATCATGTCCAGTTCGCCGCTCATGGTGTCCAGCAACGCCTGCGGCGCCCGCTTGCGCTTGGCCAGCTCGGCGGTGGTCGTGGCCAGCTGCGCCGCTGATTCCTTCTCCAGCGCGTTGAAGGCAGCGCGCGTGATGTTGCCAGCGGCCAGTTCCTTGTTCAGTTCGGCCAGGCGCTGCTTGTGCTTTTGCTCGGCCTCGGCCAGCGGGCCGGCCATCGTTGCGGCGGCCATGTCTGCCTCGGCGGTGTAGCGGCGCAGCAGCTCGGCCTGGCGGTCGTACGCCGCGTTCCCGGTCTTCGCTACGCTTCCCTTGTTCTTTGGCTTGCGCGGCTCGTAGGCATCCGGCATGGCCGGCAGCAACGCCCATTCGGGCATGCGCTCCGACCCCTCCAACACAGTGACGCTCGGCCGCTTGGCGGTCTTGGGCTGCATCGCCTTCCAGCCGTTGTCGGCATAGGCAGTGCCTTGTGCGTACTCGTTCTTGAAGCCCTCCCAGCCGCCACCGCCGAACGCGTATTGACCGGTCGCCAGCTTGAACGCTGCATGGCCTTGCTTCTCCACGCCCACCAGGCCGCCCCGGATACGGTCGAAGAAGTCCACGACGGCGCCGCCGTCCCGCACCGCGTCGGTGACGCCCCGGATGGCACCGGAGAGAGCGTCGGCCGCTTCCTTGGCGAAGTTGCCGTTGACTGCCACCGCGTCGAGCTGGTCGGTGAAGTCCTGCAGGGCAGGCAGGATGCCCGCCACCACCTGCACCTTCATGCCTTGCAGAGACAGCTCTGCCCGGTTCGTCACATCACGCATGCCCAGCATTGCCTGGGTCAGCCGCACGTCGATGATGCTGCCTGCGGCCTCCGCCGCGTTGCCCATGCGGTTGAACTCGGCGCTGTTGTTGCGCAGCAGCGGGATCAGCATCGCCGAATCACTGGCGATGGCCTCCATGTAGCTGGTCAGCTCCGATTGCGAGAGGTTCGCCTTCTCCAGGCTCTTGAAATACAGGCCCAGGGCGTCGGGGCCAGACAGCTTGCGGAAGCTCTCGACGGTGAGGCCGCTGCCCTTGGCGATGTTGTCGAAGAAGTCTTTCATCTCGCCGCCGCCCGTTTGGGCGTAGTCGCCGATTTTCTCCTGCACGTCCTTGAAGATATCCGCCAGCTTCTCTTGGCTGATACCTACCGTGCGGGCGCCTGCGGCCATGCGCTGGAAGTCCTGCGACGTGGTGCCAGAGAGCTTGCCCAGGCGGTCGTACTCCACTGCCAGCTGCCCAACCTGCTTGGTCCAGGTGAACACGGCCGTGCCAACAGCAGCGGCAGCGGTGCCCAGCGCCGCGCCCGCCACGGTAGCGACGCGAGTCATGGAGGCGTGGATCTGCGTGGCTTTCTGGCTGGCCAGCCGCTCGGCCTTGGTCATGCCCGTTTCAAACGAACCCGTCTTCATCAGCAGGTCGACGGTGAGGGTATAGAGGCTCATGGGTATCCCGGCCTGAAATTTGAATTCTGTGGAAGCGCGAAGAAAAGGGGGCGCGCGTGTCGAGGGGGAAGGTCTTCCAAGTTTCGACCTCCCCCCTCCCGTTGCCTGGTCACGACGCTGAGGACGCGCATCGCGCTGGCGCCGCCCAGGCTGCCGGTGTTGTCAGGGGCACCGCCGGCTGGCCCCGCCCTTTACTCGGTGTCCGTCACGCCTTCGATGACGGTGAACGCCTTGGGGTAGGCCGATGCCACGTCCAGACGGGTGTGGCAGATGAAACCAACCTCGCCAGTCTCGGCATACAGCTCCTTCAGCAGCTGGATCGACACGGACTCGCGCATGTAGATGGTGAACATCTGGAAGCCGCCCACGTAGATGGCTGCCGCGTTGGTGGCGGTGCCCACATCCTCGTTGGTCGGGATCTGGCTGGTGGTGAGGAACTTCCAGTTGCTCAGGGCCTCCGGCCGTCGCAGTGGCTGGCCGGTGGTGTCCACAAGCAGGCTCATGGTTTCGTCCTCGCGCGGCGACAGGATCGCCACGTCCGGCACCGGGGCGTTGGCCTCGGTGATGAGGCGACGGGCGCGGATGAACTGGCGCCAGTCGGTGATCGGCCCCCCGTTGGTGCCCATCGGCAGCTTGTTGATACCCGGGATGTTGCGCAGGCCGCGAATCTCCGGCTCGGTGCCGCTGCCCATCAGGGATGCGCGGTCGATCTCCTTGGCGAACGCTTGGGCAATGGCCGTGCGCAGTGCAGCGTCCAGGCCGCCCAGCGAATCGGCCAGCAGCTCGCGGGAAATCTTGAAGCGGAAAGCCAGACTTTGCGGGGTCACCTTGACCGCGCGGAACGCCGGCTCGCTCTCAGCCACCTGGCCGTGTTCCTGGCGCCAGGCTGGGGTGGGGATGGTGTCCACTGCCGCGATGCTGAAGGAGCTGGCCGAGGTATCCAGCACGGCCACGTTGGCGCCTGCGCTGAGAACGGACGAGGCGGGCACCAGGGCGTTAAGGATGCCCGGCATCAGCACGGTCGGCACGGTGTAGCCGCCTGCGGTGTTCGTGCCCTCGCTGAGCGCAGCGCGCACGCCTTCGCTGGTGCGCATGTTGGCAACGCCCCGGATGAAGTCCGACAGGCTCACCTGGTCATCGCCATTGCTGAAGCCGCCGCCGTCCGGGCGCATCGCATTCAGGCGCCGGGCGATGGTTGCCTGGTTCTGCAGGTCCGATGCGGTGAGCAGCGTGCCGATCTGGCGGCCTTCGGTGTCGCGCAGGCGCTCGCCCTCGCTCATGGTGCCCAGCGCGTTGGCTGCGGTCAGGTCCATCTGTTCCTGATGATCCATGCCCGCGCTGATCAAGCTGATCGCGTTGTTGATGTACTCCAACGCATCCATTACGCCGTCGGTGAGGTTTTCGTCCTTCTCCCTGGCGTGGGTCGTCAGCGCATTGGACGCACGGCGCAAGCTGTTGCGATAGGCCAGTGCTTCAGCGCGCGGCAACTGGTCCAGCGGCTTGTCGGTGGTCGGTTCTTCGATGGTGACGCCGAGTTTGCCGAGCTCCGCGCGTGCCGAGAATGCGGCTTTGCGGTTGGCGTGGCGGTCGCGCATCTGCTGGAAATCGTTGTGGTGAGGCATTGGGTGGTCCCTATGTGGGGTCCAGAAACGCACAAGCGCGCCCGGACCATGGTGAAGTGGTCTCAGAGCGCGCTTTGGCGTTGCCTCTGCCGCAGTGTCGGCCCAGTGTCAGGTTTGCCCGTGGGGCAGTCTGTCTTGGACGCGCTCAGTTTATCGCTGTTGTTGCTTGGCAATGCCTGTTTCGTTACGCGGGCTTCAGCGCGCGCCGAATTCGATGTGCCTTCTGTCTGCACGCATCGGTGCAGTAGCGCCGTGGTCGGCCGGTCGCCTGGTCGCGGAGCGGTCCGCCACAGACCTCGCACCGAAATTCAAATTCTGCGGAAGCGCGAAGAAAAGGGGGCGCGCGTGTCGGGCTGGCAGGCGCTTCAACTTTCTGTCTCCCCCTACGGTCCATGTCGATCACCGTATGGCTGGTGGTGAACCTGGTGCATGGGGTGCAGCGGGCGCAGGTGGTGCACGACGTGCACGTGGTGCATCCCGTGCAGTACCTGCACCGCGTGCAGCAGGGGCGCGGTGTGCGCCAAACAACACACCGCCTGGTAGTAGTTATCTGTGTAGTGTCTGGCGCTACGGTTTTTGCCCATAAATCGCTCTATCCGTAGCGTCCAGCGCTACGCTTTGGTTAATTGATCGTTACGCGGCCTTGTCGCTGTAGCGCTCAGCGCTACGGTTTGTAGCGTCTGGCGCTACCGCGTTTTTTTGGCATTCGCTGGCGTATGGCTTCCAGCGCATGTAGGTCCGCTTCGCATCCACGTCATCGCCGGCTGGTCCGATGTTGGTCAGGAGGAAGGATCGAGCGCGCCCGGTGCCTGTCTTCTGATCGAAACTGCCGGCCTTGGCTTCCTCTATCCAGCCACGTTCCAGCAGCGCCTTGAAGGCGTTCTGCACGGGCCGCTGAGTGACTCCCACCCGCTGCATGGCTTCCCGAACGCTGAGGAACACCTCAGCGCCAGTGGATGGCCGATACAGCGCGCGCAGTTCGATCAGCAGTGCACGTGCAACCGGATCGAGGGTTCGGTATGCCTGGCACTCCAGCTCCCAGGAATAGATGCGAACGTGTGGCGAGACCGGGACATAGGGGCTGCTGCTGCGTCCCGTGGCCCGGGTGCGTCGTTTGGCCAGCTTGCGGGCTTCTCGCTCACTCATCTGCCTCCCCTACGATCACGATGGCCACCTTCTTTCCGTAGTAGTGCAAGGGAAGGGGGGTAAAGGGCAGGCAGGCGCCAACCTGGGAGCGATAGATCACGTCCACAGTCTTAGCGGAGTCCAGGTCCTGCAGCGCGCGCTTGGCTGCTGCGGAGTTGCTCTTCTCCAAGACTTCGAAAAGATCACCGTTCATCGGATGGCCTCCCCCAGCAGCTGGCCGACAGAGCGGCTCCACTCGGCTCCAGCGCGCGCCGCGCGCGTCATGATCCATTCGCGCACACGGGCCTCAGACGGGTTGCCCCTGTGCTGCAGGGCGCAGTCACCGCACAGCACGTAGGGCAGGGAGGCCCAGCCGAACTCCCGCTCCACACGATGGAACGTGCCGAACACCGGCAGCAGCGGCTTGCCGCAGCAGTCACATGCGATGGGTTCAACCACAGGACGGCGGCTCATGGCGCGCGCTCCTGCCGGCGGGGTGGGGCGCGATCGATGGCAGCTGCCAGGCGCTCGGCGAGTGCCTGTAGGCGAGCCTCAGACAGTGCGGAAAGCGGCGGAGTCCGCACGATGCGGTGTGCAGGGAAAGGAATGATGACGGCGTTCACCCGACCCTCCGCAGCGTGTTGGCGTAGGTGACAAGGCCCAGTACCCGCAGTGCAGCGCGCGGGATCAATGTTCCCTTGTAGATGCCCGACAGCACGTAGACGTACATGCCATCGCTGCCCCGGCTCTGGACGTAGCGGAGATGCTGCTTACCGTTGATTTCCACGGCATACATCGCGTCGTAGCGGAAGTCCGTCACTTCCAGGTCGATCACCAGCACGTCGCCGGGGACATACGTGGGCGCGTGCTCGCGGTTAGTCACGGCGACGGTGGCCCAGCGCGCAGTGTCGGAAAAGTCTGAATGCGCGTCAGGGGTTTGCCCGATTGCGGGCAGGGATGGTTGGTGTACGATGTGCGTCATGGTCTCGTTCCTTGCAAGGGTTCGAAGGCTTCTGCGGCTCAGCTGGGTGCGAACCAGCTGGGCCGTTTCTCTTTCTGGGCATCCGGTCATGGCTTGCCCCTTAGGCGGCGGCTTCTTTCTCGCGGGCTTCGATGTACTCGCGCAGCGCGCGGGCTGAGACCATGCGACGCTTCCCGACTTTGAAGGTGCTGAGCTGGCCAGCGGCCATCGCTCGATAGAGGGCGTTTCGGTTGAGGCCGGTTACGGCGCATGCCTCTTCAGTGGTGTAACTGAGGCGTTCGGCTTGGGGCTTCATTTCGTCTCCAGGTTGTGCAGGTTTCGCACACTGCGAAACCTGTGGAGACGCTATCACGCACAACTGCCCGTTGCAACAGGTTTTTCAACCTGCGAAACTCGGCGTCATGGCAACCAAGAATGCATCCGTGAAGAAGCGGCCGGGCCGCCCCCGCAAGGCGCCCGAGGAGAAGCTCGAGCAATTCAGTATCCGGCTCCCGCCCAAGCTGAAGTTGGGTCTGGAGTTGCTTGCCCGAGCTCAGCACCGCTCCCTGAGTCAGGCGGTCGAGTGGGCGCTCAATGCCGGCCTCTCCAAGTACCAGCTCAACAACAACAGCTACTACGCATCGCTGTCATCGTTGCTCGATGACGTGTGGGACTTCACGCCGGCCAAGGGCGCTCTCACCATGTTGCTACATGCCCCGGAGCTGATGACCTATCAGGATCGCATCGCGGCAGAGCTGGTTGAATACAGCGTGGAGATGCAGGCGCTGGAGCAGGGCAAAGACTGCGAGATCACCCATGAGGAGCTGTTTGAGATGGTCGAGAAGCACTGGCCCACAATCCTGCAAATGGCTGAGTACGTCATCAGCAATGGGGAATCGCCGCGCGGCATGTCCCTTCTTGCGCAAGACCGTAGAGGGTGGCCGGGCTTTGGAGTGACTGCAAATCCCTGATTTCATGGCAAACCTCAAAATTGAGTTTCGCTACAGGAACTGCACCTGTGCCAGCTTGTCGCGCGCTGCACCCTGCACCAGGTGGCCATAGTGCTTCTCGATCATCGCCAGCGACGTGCCGGCCAGCTTCGCCACGGTCAGTAGGTCCATGCCGCCCACGATGGCGTCGGTGATCCAGCAGTGGCGCAGCGTGTAGAGCGTCACGCCAGCGGGTAGCCCAGCGCGCGCTGCGGCATCCCGAACAAGCTCGCTCCAGTCGCTGGGCGTCCACACCTTCTTCCCGTCCTGGGTGAACAGGTGCGCCTTGGGTAGCTTCCCCTTGGCCAGGCGGTCGAACAGCGCAGTGGCAGCGGGCGAGAGGGGTATCTTGCGGTCGTGGTCCTTGCTGCGGAACCTCACGCTGGCCGTGCGGCCGTCATAGTCCGAGCGCAGGCATAGCGACGGATCGCCCGGCCTGCAGCCCGTGAGTGCCACACATTCGATCAGGTCGCGCACTGGCCCCTCAGCGGCTTCCAACAGCGCGCGCCGCTGCTCACGCTCCAGGTACAGCCCCCGGCGCTGCCCGGCGTCCTTGAGCGGCTTCACCGCGTTCCACTCGAACGCGAGATCAGGGGATACCTTGCGGCGGGCCACGGCGTGGTTCAGGGCGGCCACCAGCGTCGTACGGATGCGGTTGATGCTGGAACGTGCCAGGGGCTTCGCCACCGGTGGCCGGCCGCGCTTCACTGGCAGCGGCGGAAGGTCGCCTTTCTCCACGCGGTCGCGCCAGGCTTCGATGTGATCCTGGTGGAGATCCTTGAGGCGCACCTTGCCCAGCTTGTCGCCATAGAGGCAGCGCTCAAACCGGCGCTTTGCGTCATCCGACGCGGTCTTGCGTCCGTCCTTCTCCAGGGCGGTCACGTAGTCGCGGCAGGCATCGGCCACGGTGAGTTCGCTCTTGGGCGTCACCACGGCCAGCGGGGCGCCGTGCTTGTCGATCTCGGCGGAGAGGCGACGGGCGGCCTCGCGGGCACCTTCCAGCGTCGTAGCGGGGTAGTTGGCGAACGCCTTCTCCTGGCCACGGCCCCACACCATCGCCCACGACTTGGCGCCAGCGGCAGACACGCGCAGCACCAAGCCGGGAACCGTCGCGTCGCGCAGGCGATAGGCCCTGCCTGTGGCCTTCGCTGCGTCTACGGTTTTCCGTGTCAGCGCCTCTCTCGTAACCTTCGGCATCACCTTGCTCCTGCAAATCTCCTGCAAAAAGCAGTGTGCGGCCAAATTCATCGGGACGCAATGACACGGTAAATCAAGGGCTTTTCGGTGATCGCCTTGTGCCGCAAGGGCCTATGCCATCCTTCACACGGCAAGGGTCACAGGTTCGATCCCTGTACCGCCCACCAAATAGTAGACCTGACTTTTCAGGTGTTATGAAGAAGCCGGCTTTCAGCCGGCTTTTTCGTATGCGCAGAGTAAGTGCATGGAGGTCGTGTCGGCTCCAAGTAACCGGTGACTCGCCGTCAGATGGATATGGGACTCTACTAGCTTACCCTGGCCCGCTTTGACTTTTTCCCTAGCGAAAAGGCTTGTGCGTACATAGTCAAGCAGGTCTCTGCGTTCGATTACCCGCTCCACTATCACCTGTACGCTTTCGTACTCGAAACCCTTCGTGAACTCCACGATCCGTGTCCTTGCAAGTCGATGGTCGAAGTTCGAGGACGTCTGGATGACCGATTTTAGGTTCAGCGCTTTTCGATTCTCATTCGATTGTTGAGCGCAGCCCGACTTCAGAGGCCGATCATCGCCGATTGCGATACCGTCGTCGCTTTACTAGCTCAAATGCAGATATGGCAGCAAAGAAAACTGCATACGCCGCCCACAATCTGAATGATGCGCGAAAGGGATGCGGATTTCCTGATTGAATCGCAATGAAGTAGAGGGCGCCAAGAACGAGAATGCCCCCGGCTTGGTATGCGAGAAAGCCACGTAGTACTGGATTCACTTCTTCTTCTCCATCGTCTTTTGTGCCGCATCTACGGCGGCTCCGGCGGTGCTCTGCCCTAGCTGTGATGCTCCCGCTTGTGTGATCGACTGACGAGGAATTGCGACTCCTGTTGATGCGGTGGTGGAGGCGATGTTCGGGGCGCCGGGAGATGCGGAGCTGCTCAGCCTATTCAGAGCGCCTTTGGCGGCTGGTCCCGCGAAGTCGCCTGCTGCAGCTGCAACACCGGAACCTGCCAGACCACCAACAGCGCCTCCGGTCGCTGCCGTGAGCACTCCACCAGCGGAAATCGGCTCTCCCTTGAGGGCGCTCTCTGCGGCGGCACCGGCGCCGCCAGTGACGAAATTCGCCGCTGCTTGAATGGCAACGGCTCGGCCGACAGAAATCACTCCAGACTCCACGGCTGCGACAGCGATACCGCCCACGCCGCCTGAGACCGAACCCACCCCTGCTGCTATCAATGCCTGCGTCTGATCGATTGGTTTATCCGGATTCATCAGCTTCTGGATGGCAATATTGGACAGGCCCCCCGCTATCGCGCCATAGATGAATGGCAGGGCTGGATTTCGCCCATCTGGATCAGTGAATTTGTACGGATTCCCGTTGGCATACCGATAGCGATTGAACTGGCCTACAGGCTGGTCATACGCTGAGACCGGGTCCACTGAGAGGAAGACTCCCAGCTCCGGATCCATGTATCGCTGTTGCATGTAGCTCAAGCCCGTAGTCGAGTCGCTCACATGCCCTGTGTATCCGGGTCCGTCGGTGACCTGTCCTCCTACCAGGGTCCCATAGGGCTCGTAGTCATAACGCTTTATCACGTTGCCGTTGGCGTCGCTCTCAGCAACAAGGGAGCCAAGGGCGTCGGTATGAATGTAGGTAACCGTCTCCGGACCTGCAGCGTTCGCGGATGGAGGCAGGCCAAGCCCAATTGGCAGCGCAATGTGTAGCCAAGTACTTGCTGCAACCAGTGTTCGGAGACGAACTCCAACCCTTGATGCGCAGGCGGATTCATCGCCCGCGTTCCTTTTGAATGTATGCATCCTTTCTTTCCCCGAAAGCGCTGTCCAAGATGACTTGACTAGGCAGTATGACCGTGGCGTTCGTGCACCGATCCGAGTGGATCATATACCGCAATGGCCGCCTTCGCTGGGTAGAAGAGCCGCGTCCATCCCTGTGCCACCTACCATGTTGCAGAACAAAAAGGGCCTCCAGCAATGGGCCATCTTTGCTGCGCGTGCATCAGCCAGGTCTTCCTGCCGCGAATCCCATGGCATGGCCTAGCCCATCCTGTGCAGCGCGCGCGATCTGGCGTGCGGCAACGATCAATCCGTCCCGATGGAAGTCACCGAGTTGATCCTGCGGATCGCCATCCAGGCGCGCACGTTCGGCGGCATGCAGTAGATCCAGTACGGCATTCAAAGCGGCCAGCGAGCGGTCGAGCGAGCCGAAGCCTGTGGCGCTGAGTGTCTGCGGGGTACATGCGCGCCCGGCTTGGTCATCACCGGCGCGGATGGCATCGAGGCAGGAAAGGAACGTTGGGCGCGAAGGCGGCAGCAGTCGCTCCGCTAGAGCGCATTCGATCTCACGCGCAAGGTCTTCGGGCACGTCGGCTGCGACGTCGCCGATAAGCGCGTGCAGGCGGGGATGGATGGCGGTTCGGTTGGTCATGGCGAAACCCTCACTGGCGTAGGGCCACCTTCTGGAGTGAAGGTGGCGGACGGTGCGGGTTGGCGTGCCAAGGCAAACAAGCTTCAAGGGAGAAGAACGCCTGGCGGATCTTGCGATCCCCACGCACCGCCCGCCATTGAGGGCAGTCGGTGCATTCTCTCAACTGCGATTTCTCTCGCAGTCCTTGAAGCCTGTTCGTTTATTCGAGACGCCAATCCCGGCCAAGGCGTCTTGCCTCGGCGCGGCGATCTTCAAGCCGGGCCATCACATCAGTCTGTAAGGAAAGTTCTCAACTGGCCCTAGGCAGGCCAGACGTTTTCCGATGTGTGCCGTCGGACACCTGCGAGTAGTGCGGCCCATCACTGATGGCGCACATCGCCGCCCCTGCCGACCGTGCACGAGACGACTCCAGAGCGGCGCCGCCACGGCAATCGCGTCACCCTGCGCGGCGAGGCGGGACCATGCCACGCATGGAGCCAGAGGGTTCCATCCCTGCGCTGTCCCGCCGCCCCGGGCAGGCGTAGTCTCAGCCCGTTGCCGTGCCCATCCACTCTGGAGTGCCACCATGCCGCTCGCCCGCATCGATCTTCGCAAAGGTAAATCCGCCGACTACCTGCAACGCGTCGGCGAAACCATCTACCAGGCCATGCGCGCGGTGGGGGTGCCGGAAAATGATCGCTTCCAGATCTTCCAGGAACACGCGCCCGGCACGCTGATCCACGACCCCGGCTACCTGGGCGTGGATCGCACCGACGACTTCATCTGCATCCAGATCACCTGGAACGAAGGGCGCACGCTGGAGCAGAAGAAGGCGTTGTACCTGGGCATTGCCGATGGCCTGCATGCGGCGGTGGGTATCCGCCGCGAGGATGTGTTCATCAACCTGGTGGAGGTGAAGAAGGAGAACTGGTCGTTTGGCAATGGGCAGGCGCAGTACGTGAGTTGATGCGGGAACGGTGCCTGCGCCTCACGCGGTTTGGTCAGGCCATGCGCGGCGACGCCTGCTGTTGTGCCTGTTGCTCGTCCTGCGCCAGCCGGCTTGCGTCGCGGGATTGCTGCTGCACGTTGACCTGCTGATACAGCGTGTCCGCGTCGCCCTGCTGCGTATCGAGCAGGGACAGGCGCTGGCGATTGGCGGCAGGGTCCGGCGAGGCGGTGTCGCCGCTGCGATGCAGGAATACGTAGCCGGGTGCCTCGGCGGTGCTGTTCGAACTGAATGCCACCTGCAGCGTGTCCTTTTCGCTGAAGCCGGCCTGCACCGCCGCGTGGGTCAGATGGCCGGCCAGTCGTTCGTGCTCCTGTCCGGGGGGCAGTCCCTGCTGTTCGCTGGCCTGGGCGAGTGCGGTACGCACTTTCTGGTCCAAGGCATGAAGGCTGTGCCCCGGTGCGCGCGCGTCCGCAGCCAGACGCTCGCCCAAGGGGCCATCAATACCATCGGTTTCGCTGAGCAGACGCTGCTTCAAGCTGCGCTCGGGCAGGGGATGGGTGGTGGTGCGGTTGAGTTCGCTGTTGGGGAAGGGCGGTTCAATGCTGTCCACGCCATGGATGTTGCGCAGGGGGCGATAACCGTCCTTGCCCTGTGACTGGACGCCCAGCGGAATGCGGACGTCTGGCAGCAATTGGCCGACGGGGCCGCCGATGCTGTTCACGTCCAGGCTGTGCTTGCGCTGGATGCCGGCATGATTCAATGCGTCCCAGGTGAAGTCCACGCAGTTGTGACGCACGTCGGCGTAGTGCTTGCTGAAGCCGTGCGCCACTGGATCGTCGCCGAACGCCTTGAGCTTGTTGTACTGGGCTTCGGTGATTTCGATGGTACGGACATGGGCGGGGTCCTTATAGACTTTCACGTCGTCTCTGACGATGCGCCCGGGACCATTCATGCTGCCATGCTCGACGGGTGCGAAGCCGAAACTCTGCGCCGCTTTACCTGGAGCGTGCAGAACGTAGAACATGTGGCCAGGCCCGGAAGTATCAGGAGTGCCATCGGGCGTCAGCTGCTGCTTTCCCGAATCGGGATCGAGCAGTGGGGTGCCGGGTGCGGCAATGACAATGTCCAGGCTGTAGCGGGGCTTGTTCATGGAAACTCCTTCGTTCCTTCGAATGAATGGTGTCACTTCCCTGCAGGACGCGAGGCGTGCACGACTAGCCTTGCCGAATAGTCTTGCAGTC
This sequence comes from Stenotrophomonas sp. LC732, assembly GCF_052446685.1. Classification (NCBI taxonomy): domain Bacteria; kingdom Pseudomonadati; phylum Pseudomonadota; class Gammaproteobacteria; order Lysobacterales; family Lysobacteraceae; genus Stenotrophomonas; species Stenotrophomonas sp. LC732. Next base: position 800,795 of record NZ_CP199214.1, read on the forward strand.
CTGATATGGCATGGACCGTTTGAATCTGCAGCCGGTATCCGCTGTCGAGCTCCAGCGGCAGCGCTGTCACGTTCAGGAGGTAGCTGCCGTCGCTGCCTGATGCGAGCGAGGCATAGCGCCAGCTCTCAGAGTGGTGCCACGAGGGGAGCGGCTCAACACCGTTGCGCGCGCGTGCCTGATAGCTGTCCTGTGTTGCAATCTCCTGCCAGGTAGTACCTTCCCGACGCTGCAGGGATACTTCGAATGGGATGTTGATACTTGCTATATCGGGCGTGCCCGTTGTAGCTGGACTTCGCCGCTGCAGTTCCAGTTCCACCGCATAAGTGCGGTAGCTGGCAAAATTGCGCGCCGTGGTTTCGAACTCGAACTGCACCTGCTGGCCCGGCGTGTCCACGGCGATGGGCTGTGAGAGTTCCAGCGGCTCTGGCGGTGGGGGCGGCCCCTTGTCGGCACAGGCGGCAAGCAACGCGGTCAGGCCGAGCAGGCTGATGCGCAGCCGGTGTGTGATGCGAGTGGTCATGCGGATCCCTCTGGCTCCTTGCCGTGGCCATCTGAACCCTAACGTTGGCGAGGCGGGGCCTGCAAGCGTAGGGACCGCGGTGCGGTGCATTCACATGTCGCCGCTGGAGGCGAGCCCCTGCGTCACCGTGTCGCAGGGGCCAAACCCTGAACGGGGTCCAAGGTTGGCTATGGCCCCGTAGAATGGCGGCGTGCGCCATTCTGTTCTCCACCGCCGGTTCCAGGCCCTGGCATGGCTTGCCATGCTGCTGGTGCTGCTCGCCCCGCTGGTGAGCCGCTGGCTGGCGCATGGTCACGTGGCTGCCGCTGCGCCGGTGGCGGCCATGGACCACGCAATGCACGCAGAGCACGCGCTGCACGCGATGGAAGGGCAGCACGACCATCACGCGATGGCGATGCTGCACGGCGAGGCCACGAAGAAGCCGCCCGCCGATCCACACGCCGATCATGAGATGGGCGTGGACTGCGATTACTGCCTGATCGCTGCACGGCTGATCACCCTGCTGGTGGCGGCCGTGCTGCTGTTGGCGCCGATTGCACCGGTGTGCCGCGCACTGCGCGGCGCGGTGCGGGCGTTGCCGCAACGGATCAGCGGCACATTGGGCGCGCGTGGGCCGCCAGCACTGATGGCTGCCTGAGCCGCACGCGCGCTGCATTGAACGTTCTTCCATGAGGTTGCCGGCCACGGCCGGTGCCCGCACGCGCGTGTCTGCCCCTTTCTGATTGCTGCCCTGCCATTGCGGGGTGGCCTTGCATGCCGTGAAAAAATGAAAACGAACCCCAACTCCGCGCGCCTGCGCCGGGCGACGCTGCCTGTCCTGTGCTCGCTGCTCTTGCATGCCGCGCCCCTGCTTGCCGCCGGCGCGGCACCCCCGACCACGCTGGAGACCGTACGCGTGGTCGATACCCGCAGCGGTGAACTGTCTTCCACCGCCAGCGCCGGCTCTGCGTTGGGCCTGAGCGTGTTGCAGACACCGGCCAGCCTGACGGTCATTTCGCGCGAGCAGCTGGAGCAGCGCGGCGACAGCAACCTCAACGATGCGATCAGCCGAGCGGGTGCGATCAGTGCCATGCCGCACCCGGGCAATGGCCTGAGTGCGCTGTCCAGCCGCGGCTTCACCGACGGTGCCTCGGTGATGCGGCTGTACGATGGGCTGCGCCAGTACGGCGGCGTGGGCATCACGTTCCCGTTCGATACCTGGTCGATCGAGCGCATCGAAGTGCTGCGCGGCCCGGCCTCGGTGGTCCATGGCGACGGGGCGATCGGCGGCGTGATCAACATCGTGCCGAAGAAGGCCACGCGCGGCGCCATCGAGAACCAGATCAGCATGACCGTGGGCAGCGAGGACACCGCGCGGCTGGGCTTCGGCAGTGGTGGCGCGCTGACGCCCGAGCTGGCCTACCGGCTGGATGTGAGCGGCAACTACAGCGGTGGCTGGGTTGATCGTGGACGCAACAGCGACGCGACATTCTCCGGTGCGTTGCTGTGGCAGCCACGTGCGGACCTGCAGCTGATGCTCACCCATGCGCAGGGCTACCAGAAACCCATGCGCTACTTCGGCACGCCGCTGGTCGAGGGCCGCCAGCTGGAGGCGCTGCGCCACCGCAACTACAACGTGGACGACAGCGAGATCCGCTTCCGCGACCGCTGGACCCAGCTCGACGCGCTGTGGACACCAAACGCGAACGTGGAATGGCGAACCCGCGTCTACCAGATCGACAGCCAGCGTGATTGGCGCAATGCCGAGGCCTATGTCTACAACCGCGCTACCGGCTTGATCGATCGCTCGGGCAATACCGAGATCACCCACAACCAGGACCAGACCGGACTGACCTCGACGCTGCGTGTGCAGGGAACGGCGGGTGGCCTGCAGAACAACTTCGCGGTGGGCCTGGACGCCAACCGCGCGCACTTCAAGCACACCAACAACACCTATGCCGGCAGCTCGGGCCCGGTCGATCCGTTCGATCCTGTCCCGGGCCAGTTCGCGAGCGACGCGCCGAACCTGCCGCGCTACCGCAACCGTGCCGAGCAGTACGCGCTGTTCGTGGAAGACCGGCTGGCGCTGAGCGAGCGCTGGTCGGTGCTGGGTGGCCTGCGCCACGACCGCGCGCGCATCGATCGCACCGATCTGATCAGTGGCCAGAATGCGTTCTCGAAGACCTACAGCAGCACAGGCTGGCGTGCGGGTACGGTACTCGCGCTGCAGCCGACGCTGAGCCTGTATGCGCAGTATTCGCAGGCGGCGGACCCGGTCAGTGGCCTGCTGATGATCAGCCCGGCCAACGGCGCCTTTGACCTGGCCAAGGGCCGGCAGATCGAGGTTGGCCTGAAGCAGGCCTTCGACGGTGGCGAGTGGACGCTGGCGGCGTATCGCATCCGCAAGACCGGGCTGCTCAGCCGCGATCCGCTGGTGCCGGATCGCCGGGTGCAGGTGGGCGCGCAGACCTCGCGCGGTATTGAAGCGTCGTTGAACTGGAACTTCGCGCCGCGCTGGTCGCTCGATGCCAACGCGACGGTGCTGAAGGCCGAATTCGAGGACTTCCTGGAAACCACGGGTTCGCCGGCGGTGTTGGTGTCGCGCGACGGCAACGTGCCGCCGAACGTGGCCGAGCGCCTGGCCAGTATGTGGTTGAGCTGGCAGTTCGCGCCGGACTGGAGCGCGGCGGGTGGCGTTCGCTATGTCGGCAAGCGCTACGCCGATAATGCCAACACGCTGGAGTTGCCCGGTTACAGCACCACCGACCTCGCCCTGACCTGGCAGGCGGCACCGCACACGCGGCTGTCCGCGCGATTGTTCAACGTGTTCGACAAGGGGTACTACGCCACCGCGTACTACACCAGTACGCAGTGGTTGCTGGGTGCGGACCGGCGCGTCGAATTCACCGTCGACCATCGCTTCTGAGGGCGCTGGCGATGACGATGCGTTCCACCGCCAAGCGCTGGACCTACCTGGTGCATCGCTGGCTGGGCATCGGCGGATGCCTGCTGATGCTGCTGTGGTTCGTCAGCGGCATGGTGATGCTGTTCATTGGTTACCCGAAGCTGACACCCGGCGAGCGGCTGGCGGCGTTGCCGTTGCTGGGTGATGCCCGCGACCTGCAGGGGCTGTCGGTACTGCCTGCCGCCGTGCAGGCCGAGCCGGAGGCTGTGGCGTTGACCACACTGCGTGGAGCGCCTGCCTATGTGGTGCGCAGTGGCAGCAATGTGGGCGCCTGGTCTGCCGTGACCGGCCAGGCGCTGCTGCCGGTGTCGGCACAGCGCGCCGAAGCATCCGCTGCGCAGTTCGCGGGCGGCCAGGCCTTCGTGGGTGCGATGCGCGTGAATGAGGATCGTTGGACGCATTCGCGTGCACTGGACGCGCATCGGCCGCTGTATCGGGTGGAGGTGGGCGGCGCGCAGCCGGGCGACCTGTATGTGTCCTCGCGTACCGGTGAAGTGGTGCTGGACGCCCCGCATGTGCAGCAGCGCTGGAACTATGTGGGCGCCTGGCTGCACTGGCTGTACTTCCTGCGCATGCAGTCGGTCGACCCGGTGTGGACGTGGGTGGTGATCGTGCTGTCCGCACTGTGCACGGTGGCGGCGATCAGCGGCATCGTGGTGGGCGTATGGCGCTGGCGTTTCCGTGGGCACTATCGTTCCGGTGCGAAGACGCCGTACGTGGAGTCGTGGATGCGCTGGCACCATCTGATCGGATTGTGTGCTGCGGCCTTCGTGTTCACCTGGATTTTCAGCGGGCTGATGTCGATGAACCCATTGGGTGTCTTCAGCAGTACGGGTGAAGCGATCGATGTTGAGCACTACCGTGGCGGCGCGGTGGCGGTGGATGGTGCGCTGGGTGATCCTGCGAAGCTTCTGGCGATGGCCGAAGCTGCGCGCTTCCAGCCGGTGGAGATCCAGTGGCGACGGATCGGTGGTGAGCTGTTCGCGGTGTTGCTGGACGGGCAGGGTGATACGCGCATCGTGTCCGGCGGCAATGGGCACCTGCATGTCGCACGGTGGCTGCCGACCGCGTGGTTGCAGCAGAGGGCACGTGCGCTGTCCGCTACACCCATGCAGGGTTTCGTGGTGCAGCATGCAGCGGATGCGTACTTCTACCCGCGTGCGCCCGAGGCCATGAATGGTGCAGCGGTACGTCGCTTCCCGGTGGCAGTGGTGGATTTCGGTGATGCCGAGGCGACACGCGTCTATCTCGATCTGGCGACCGGCGATCCGTTGCTGACGATGGGGCATCGTGAGCGGGTGGGGCGCTGGCTGTTCTACTTCCTGCATAGCTGGGACCTGCCGGCGATGCTGCGCCAGGAAGGTGCCCGGTTGGCGGTGTTGCTGCTGCTGAGCGCTGCCGGCACCGCGTTGTGTGCCACGGCGACGGTGATCGGCTATCGGCGATTGCGGATGAAGCTGCGGCGCAGGCGGCGCTGATGCCCTGGGCTACACCCGCAGCCAACGCGTGGACATCGCCACCAGCAACAAGGCCGTGGCCACGCCGATGAATGCAGCGATCAGGCCGAAGTGGTTGGCGGCAAAACCGATCAGTGCCGGGCCAGCAAGGATGCCGGCAAAGCCCAGCGTGGAAACGGCGGTGATGGCCAGCGCGCCGGGCATGCGGGTCTGGTGGCCAGCCAGCGAGAACAGCGCCGGTGCGATGTTGGCGCAGCCGAGGCCGACCAGCACATAGCCGATCAGCGACGCCTGCCACGGCGTGACCAGGGTCAGCACCAGCACGCCCGCGGCGGCAAGCAACGCGCCGAACACGATCGCGCGCTGGCGGCCCACGCGTGCCACCAGTGCATCACCGAACAGGCGTGCGACGGTCATGGTCAGGGTGAAGGTCACATAGCCGATGCCGGCGAGGCCGGCATCGACGCGGCGCACGTCGCTGAGAAACACCGCGCTCCAGTCGAGCATCGCACCTTCGCCGAGGAAGGCGACGAACGCCAGCACGCCGATGAACAGCACGATGCCGTGTGGCAGGGCCAGCATCGGTGTGTCATGCGGCATGCGTTCGCTGTGCCAGTACGACGCCGACAACAGCATCACCAGCAACATGGCGCCGACGCCGACCAGCACGGATGCCAAGGGCGGCAGCTGTGCGGACAGCAGCACGGTCATGGTGGCCGCGCCGAGGAAGCCGCCGATGCTGAAGAAGGCATGGAAGCCGGACATCATCACGCGCCGTGCTTCGCGCTCGACGATGACGGCCTGTACGTTCATCGTGCAGTCCATCGCGCCCACGGCGGCGCCGAACACGAACAGGACCAGCCCTAGTGTCCAGGCCGAACCGGCCAGCGCCAGGCCGGGCACGGTCAGGCAGATCAGCAGGCTGCTGGCCACCATCACCCGCCGGCAACCGAGGCGCGCGGCCAGCACGCCGGACAACGGCATTGCCAGCAGCGAACCGGCACCGAGGCAGAGCAGCACCAGCCCCAGCGTGGCGTCGTTGATCCCGGTGCGTGCCTTTGCGAACGGCACCAGGGTGGCCCACAGCGCGGTGGCGAAGCCGGGAATGAAGAACGCAGCGCGGGTCGCGTGCTGTTCGGCGCGCGCGCGGTTGGCAAGGGACATGAGCGGTACGGTCAGGGGGGAGTGGGGTGTACCGCGATGCCTGCGGCGCGGAAGCGTGCCGCCAATGCGGGCGGTGCGGTGGTGGTCAGCACCAGGTCGTCGATCTCGTCGAGGCTGGCAATCTGCCAGTTGCCGCGTGCACCCAGCTTTTCAGTCGTGGCGGCGACGATGACACGGCTGCTGCAGGCCACCATCGCGCGCTTCAGCGTGGCTTCTTCCGCATCCATTGCCCACACGCCGGTGTCGCCGTCCACCGCGCAGGGGCCGGGCAGGTACACATCGGCGCGCAGGCGCTGCACCTGGGCCAGTGCTTCGGCGCCGACCGCGCCGCCACCGCTGGCCAGGCGCCCGCCGATCAGCTGCACCGAGGTGCCTTCAAGCAGGCTGGCGGCCGTGGCGATCTGTGGCGCGTTGGTGATCACCGTCAAGCCGAGGGCGGCCGGCAACTGCTGGGCGATCGCCAGGTTGGTTGAACCGGCGTCGAGCAGTACGACCTGGCCGGGTTGCAGCAACGCGCAGACGCGGGCGGCCAGCTCGGCCTTGTCGCCGCGGTCGCGGGTCAGCCGCTCGCGCAGCGGGCGTTCCTTGGGCGGTGGCAGCACGGCGCCACCGTAGACGCGCTGGCACAGGCCCTGCGCGGCCAGCTCGCGCAGGTCGCGGCGGATCGAATCTTCGGACACGGCATAGCGGCGCGCCAGCTCGGCGGCAACCACGCGGCCCTGCTGGCGCAGTTCCTCCAGAATCTGCCGGGTGCGCTGGGCGGGGAGGGGGCCGGGATCGGAGCTCATGCTGCAAGTCTGCACGTTCGTGCATTAACGTGCAACAACATGCATGCTGCGTTGGGGGGACGCAGGGCGGCTGGACTGCCGGTGAATCCGCCCGTGCCCACGTCTATGGATCGCCCTCGCGGCCCGGCATGATGGCGGGGCACCTGGCATGGAATCCCTGATGTCCCCCACCGTTCACCGCAAGCTGCGCATCGGCGCGGACCAGTACACCGGCCAGAAAGTGGTCGACCAGCAGTTCCATGAGTGCGATTTTTCCGGTGCCGACCTGACCGCCACCGAGTTCATCAACTGCAGCTTCTACGATGCCGACAGCCGCAGCGGCTGCCGCTTCAATGGCGCCACATTGAAGGAGGCCAGCTTCCGCAGCTGCGACATCAGCATGTGCCACTTCAACTTCATCAAGGCGCTGGGCCTGGAGATCAGCGAGTGCCGCGCGCAGGGTGCGGATTTCAGCAACGCCAGCTTCATGAACCAGATCACCACGCGCAGCTGGTTCTGCAGCGCCTTCATCAAGAAGTCGAACCTGCGCTATGCCAATTTCTCGCGGGTCACGCTGGAGAAATGCGAACTGTGGGAGAACCGCTGGGACGGTGCAAACGTCAGCGGCGCCAGCTTTGCCGGCTCGGACCTGTCCGGTGGCCAGTTCGAGGGAATCGACTGGAACAGCGCCAACTTCACCGACTGCGACCTGACCAATTCCGATCTGGGCGAGCTGGACCTGCGCAGCACCAACCTGCGTGGCGCCACGCTGGATGTCCAGCAGGTGGCGCTGTTGATGCAGCGCATCGGCATCACCGTGGTGCCGTAGGCATCAGCCGGCGTACGCCACCCAGCCCTTGAAGCTGAAGCCTGCATAGAACAGCTCCACATCGCCGAAGCCGGCCTCCTGCAGCAGCGTCACTTCCTGTTCGGGGGCCAGCAGCGGCAGCCGCTCGGCAATGGCGTCGATCGCGCGCTGTGCATCGGCGTGGGCAACGCCGGAGGCTTCGGCGAACGCGGCGTAGCGCTGCAACCAGCGCAGCTTGCCGGCCGGATCCTGCGGCACGCTGTGGTGGGCCACCACCAGCGGCGCGCCGGGCTGCAGGCGCCTGTGCAGCTCCCGCAGCGTGTGCAGGCGCTGCGCGGCGTCGAGGAAGTGCAGGGTCAGCAGGCAGCTGGCACCATCGAAGCGCACGTCGGGGGCATCGTCGATGTAGCCTTCCAGCAACTGCACGCGCGACATCAGCGGGCCCAGTGTCTGTTCGGCCAGGGCCAGCATCGGTGCAGCCGGGTCCACGCCCAGCAGCTGCCAGCCCGGCTGCGCCTCGGCAAATGCCTTCAGCTCCAGCCCGCCACCGGCGCCCAGCACCAGCACGCGGCCCTGCGCAGGAACGTGTTCGGCCAGCAGCAGGCGACTCATCTGCTGCAACGCGAGGAAGCCCGGCACCTGGCGCAGCGGGCCCTCGGCATAGCGGGCAACGGCCTGCGGATCGGAGAACGAAGACATGCGTGCATTCCTGCAACAGGGACATACCACTGTACCGTGGCATGCAAGTGCCTTTGCCGCGGGTCGCTCCTGCCTGCGCGGACCGGCTTGCATCCAGCTCAGCGCAACGCCCGCGCCAGCACCTGCCAGATCCTCGGGTCCTGGCACTGCGAGACGTTGAAGCGCAGATAGTCGGCCGCGCGCTGCGACTGGCTGAACGCGTTGCCCGGCGCCAGCACGATGCCCTCGCGCAGGCATTGCCGCGCCAGTGCGGCGGCGTCGCGGCCGTCGGGCAGCTGGCACCACAGGAACAGGCCGGCTTCCGGCTGCAGCCACGGCGTGATGCCCAGCGCCTGCAGTTTCCGCAGTGTGTGCCGGCGTGCATCGGCCAGGCGCGAACGTATCGACTGCATGTGGCGGCGGTAACCGCTATCGGTCAGCGCGATGTGCATCAACTGCGCGGCCAGATGGCCGCCGCCAAAGCTGGTCGCCAGCTTCAGGTCGGTCAGTGCTTCTATCCAGTCGTGGCGCGCAGCGATGTAGCCGCAGCGCGACGCTGCCGACAGCGTCTTGGAGAAACTGCCGACGTGGATCACCCGTGACAGTCCATCGAGCGCGGCCAGCCGCGGTGCCGGCTGCAGTTCGAAGTCGGCGAAGATGTCGTCCTCGACGATGATCAACTCGCTGCGTTCGGCCAGGCCCAGCAGGCGGTGCGCGGTGTTGGCCGAAAGCACCGCGCCGGTCGGGTTGTGCAGGCCGGAATTGGTGATGTACAGCCGCGGCGAATGCGCCTGCAGGGCTTGCGCGAACGCCTCCAGGTCCGGGCCGCTGTGCGTGTACGGCACGCCGATGGCCTGCACCTGGTGCGCCTTGAGCAGCGCGTGGTAATTGAAGTAGCTCGGGTCATCGACCAGCACGCAGTCGCCGGGCTTGAGCAGGAAACGGCAGAGCAGATCGACTGCGTGCGTACCGGATTCGGTCAGCAGGATCTGCTCCATCGGTGCATCGATGCCAAGCGTGGCGCTGCGCCTTTGCAGCAGCTGGCGCAACGCGGGCAGCCCGAGCGGACCGGCGTAGTCCACCAGTTGCATGGCATCGGCACGCGCCAGCCGGCGCAGGCCGCGGCGCACGCCATCGTGATACAGCCAGTCACTGGGCATCCAGCCGCACGCTGGCTTGAGATCGCCCGCGGGCGTTTCCAGCGATTGCCGTGATACCCACAGCGGATCCACCGCGCGATCCAGCCGCGGCTCCATTTCAGCCAGCGCCAGCGGTGCGGCCGGGCCACTGACGTAGAAGCCCGAGCCTGCGCGCGCACTGATCAGGCCTTCGGCCGCCAGGCGCTCGTAGGCCTCGACCACGGTGGAGACTGAAACCCCCATGGTCGCCGCCTGCGCACGTACCGAAGGCAGGCGGGAGCCGGGGCCATCCACCCGTGCACTGATGCGGGTGCGGACGGTCTGGATGACCGATTCGATGCGGGTGAGCGGGCGCGGCATGGTGGAACCGTAGTGGAAGTGTGGGCAGTACAGTTACTTGCGGCTGTACTGGATTGTAGCTGGGGTCGTTCCGCGCCGGATGCTTCCATACAGGTGCAGCCGGGCATCGTCCGGCACCTTCAGGAGTACAGGCGTGGAACGGTCGGCGAGTGGTTGGATCAATGGCTTCATCGGTGTGGTGATCTTCGCCGGCTCATTGCCGGCCACCCGCCTGGCGGTGCTGCAGCTGGATGCCGGGTTCGTCACCGCTGCACGCGCCACCATCGCCGCGGTGCTCGGTCTGGGGCTGCTGCTTCTGCTGCGCCAGCCATGGCCGCGGCGCGGCGACCTGCCGGGGCTGGTGGTGGTCAGCCTCGGCGTTGTGGTCGGCTTCCCGCTGCTGACCGCGCTCGCGCTGCGTCACGCGTCGTCGGCGCACACCATCGTGTTCCTTGGCCTGCTGCCGTTGAGTACAGCGGTGTTCGGCGTGCTGCGCGGTGGCGATCGGCCGCGCCCGGCGTTCTGGCTGTTCTCGTTGCTGGGCAGTGCCTGCGTGGTCGGCTATGCCGCGCGCAACGGAATCGAAGCCTCGTTGCAGGCCGACCTGCTGATGCTGGCGGCGATCGTAGTGTGCGGGCTGGGCTACGCGGAAGGTGGTCGGCTCGCCCGTCATCTGGGCGGCTGGCAGGTGATCAGCTGGGCACTGCTGCTGGCGTTGCCGGTGATGCTGCCGCTGACGGTGCTGATGCGCCCGGCCTCGTTCACCGCGGTCGGTGCCTCGGCGTGGTGGGCACTGGGCTACGTCGCAGTGTTCAGCATGCTGATCGGCTTCCTGTTCTGGTACCGCGGGCTGGCCCAGGGCGGCATCGCTGCCGTCGGTCAGCTGCAGCTGCTGCAGCCGTTCTTCGGCCTGGCCCTGGCCGCGCTGCTGCTGCACGAATCGGTCAGCCTCAGCATGGTGCTGGTGACTCTGGTCGCGGTGATCTGCGTCGCCGGCGCGCGCCGCTTCAGCCGCTAGGAAAAAGGGGACGGAGGGGATTAAGTCGTTTCAGGCACAGCAGGACCAATTACGACTTAATCCCCTCCGTCCCCTTTTCCGGGGTGCTGCGGAAAAGGTGCGCAACGGCGTAGTCGATGAACACCCGCAGGCGTGCACTGGGATGGCGCCCGCCGGGCCACAGCAGCGAGAACTGCCCCCGGTGCGTGGGCAGTGTGGGCAGCACCTGTTGCAGGCGGCCATCGGCCAGCGCGTCAGCGGCGAGGAAGTCAGGCATCCAGGCCAGGCCCATGCATCCGATCGCAGCGGCCAGCACGGCTTCCATGTTGTTGCAGGTCATCGCCGTGGGAAGGCGCGCCCCGGCGTCGCCTTCGATGCCCGGCAGCTGCCACGGATGCAGCTTTCCCGTGGTGGGGTAACGGAAGCGCAGCGCGGTATGCATGCGCAGGTCGCCCACATCGCCGGGCGTTCCATGCATCTGCAGATAGCCCGGCGCCGCACAGAGGATGAAACGAAAACCCCCCAGCCGCCGTGCGGTCAGGCTGGAATCGGCCAGTTCGCCACTGCGTATCACTGCATCCAGGCCTTCGCTGACCACATCGACGATGCGGTCGTTGAAGTCCAGTTCCAGCTGCACCTGCGGATAGCGTTGCTGGAAGCCGGGCAGCACCGGCAGCAGGAAGCGGTAGCCGATGGTAGGCAGGCCGATGCGCAGCAGTCCGCTGGGGGCGTGCTGTCGCTGCGCCAGGTCCGCCTGCGCTTCGGAAAGCTCATCCAGCGCACGCCGGCAGCGTTGCAGCAGCAGTTCGCCTTCGTCGGTGAGATGCACGCGGCGGGTGGTGCGCTGGAACAGGCGCGTGCCGAGTTCCTGTTCAAGCCGGGCGATGCGCTTGCCGACGGCCGAGGCTGACAGGCCGAGTACGCGGGCGGCACCGACAATGCTGCCGGCCTCCGCGGTGCGGACGAAGGCGAGCAGGGCGGAGATGGAGTCCATGCTTGGATGATTGCGGAACATCTGGCCGCAATCAACATCCACCGAGCCTGTTTTTCTGGAATAGCGGCCTGTCCATCATCAATGCCCCTGATGGATGGAGGCCCGCATGGCCCCGGATTCGATGCTCCCTGTACCTGTCCGCGCGCAGCAGCGCTGGGCGCTGCTTGCGGTCTGCCTGGCCGCGCTGGCGTTGCCGTTGTCCTTCTCTGCCGGTGCAGTCGCGGTGCCGGCGCTGGCCCGTTCCGCGGCGGCATCGCCCACCGCGCTGGCCTGGGTGACCAACGCCTTCATGCTCACCTTCGGCAGTCTGTTGCTCGCTGCGGGCGGCTTGGCCGATCGATATGGCCGTCGGCGGCTGTTCCTGCTGGGCACGGCGGGCTTCACCACCGCCACCGCCGCCGTCTGCCTTGCTCGCACGCTGCTATGGCTGGATCTGGCGCGCGGGTTGCAGGGCGTTGCCGCGGCGGCGGCGCTGGCATCCGGCACGGCGCTGCTGGCACAGGCCTGGCAGGGGCCGGCGCGTGCCCGTGTCTTCGCCCTGCTGGGCACCACGTTCGGCATGGGGCTGGCGTTGGGGCCCCTGCTCGCGGGCCTGCTGCTGCAGACATTGGGATGGCGCAGCGTGTTCGCCGCGGGCGGTGTGCTCACGTTGGTGGCCTTCGGCCTGGGGGCACGCGCGTTGCCTGAAAGTCATGGCGAGCGCCGACCACTGGATATCGGCGGCATGCTGAGTTTCAGCCTGACGCTGGCGACGTTGACCCTGGCGCTACTGTGGCTGGGCGAGTTCGGCCTGCATGCCGCGCGCGTGCGGCTGGCGCTGCTGGTGACGCTGCTGTTGGGCGGGGTGTTCGTCTTCATCGAACGACGGCACCCCTCACCGTTGCTGGACCTCTCACTGCTCTCGCAACCGGCGTTCATCGGTGTCCAGCTGCTGCCGGTGGCGACCTGCTTCGGCTACGTGGTGCTGCTGGTCGCGTTACCTCTGCAACTGCTGGGCGTGCATGGCCAGAGCGCGACGCTGGTGGGACTGCAGATGCTGGCGCTGTCCGCGCCGATGCTGGTCCTGCCGATGCTGGCCGCGCGTTGGGCGGAGCGCGTGGGAAGTGCGCGGTTGTGCACGCTGGGTCTGCTGGTGTGTGCCGCCGGCCTGTACCTGTTGTCGCGGCAGGCGTCGCACCCGTCGCCCGCGCAGTGGGTGCCGCTGCTGATGCTGGTCGGCGCAGGCACGGCTTTGCCGTGGGGGCTGATGGATGGACTGTCGGTGAGCGTGGTACCGGTGCAACGTGCCGGCATGGCCGCAGGCATATTCGGAACCGTGCGGGTGGCCGGCGAAGGCATCGCGTTGGCCGCAGTCACTGCCTTGCTTGCGCTGCTGATCGGCCATCAGCTGCAGGGCGCGTCGCCGGCATCGCTGGTGCGTGCCGGTGCCTATCTGACCACGGGGGCGCGGGAACAGGCGCAGGCACTGCTACCGACGATGAGCCGCATGCAGCTGCAGCACGCCAGTAGTGAGGCGCTGGCGACACTGCTGCGTGTACTGGCGCTGCTGACCGCCGCCTGTGCCGCCGTGTTGCGCCTGTTGCTGCGGAAACGCACAGGTGCCTTGGTCGGGGACATGGTGTAGCAGGCTCATCGCCGCCTCCGCCGTCATCCCGCTGTCGTGTCCCGCTCACGCCGCCTATGCCCACCCGGGCCTAGTGTTGATCGTCCCCGTCCCCCACGGAGACCCGCCATGTGGCTGCTCGACCATCTCTGGCCCAGCCGTCGACCCCTTCCTCCCCCGGTCGAGGACGCGCCACAGGCACCGTCACGCCGGCCCTGGCTGAAACGCCCGGCGCGGGCCGGGCGCAGCGGCATGGCGCCCTGGCAGAAGGTGGCCACGCCACCGCGGCGCACGCGCCACTAGCCGGTGCGGTCTGATGGGTGGTTGACCCCGTCGCTGACCGGGATCACCCCCAGCGCGAACGGGTCGATGCCCTCCAGGCAGGCCACGTTGTAGCCGTACTGGTCGGGGTTGGAGCGGCGCCGGTGATGGGTGTAGATGCCGCACACCCCGCAGAAGTAGTGCTCGGCCACATGGGTGTTGAACTGGTACTTCTGCAGGTGATGCTGCCCGCGCACCACCTGCAGGCCCTGGCGGGGGACGCTGGCGGCGATGGCACCCCGGCGCCGGCACATCGAGCAGTCGCAGCGGCGCGGGTCAACGATGCCGTCCGGGAGGTCCAGCAGCAGCTCGACCGTGCCGCAGTGGCAGGTGGCGCGGTGCTGGGGTTGGACCGGAACGCCGGCCACGGAAGTGATGCCCATCGTTGCTCCTGTGAGGTGAACCTGGCCGCATGGACCGCCGCAGACGGTGCGCCGCGGTCCCTGAACGGGCCGTAGATGCCACGGCGAACCCGCTTGTGGCTAACTATGCGGCTTCGGGACCGCGACAGGATGCCAGTGAGAGCCGCAGGACGTTGGATGACAGGAAGTGCCATGGCGCTGGCAGCGTTGTGGGTGACCGGGCTGCTGGCCTATCAGATGCCGGGGCCGGACTGGCTGGCCAATGGCATTGCGGTGCTGTGGCTGCTGGTTGCGCTGTGGGCGTCGTGGCAGGTCGCGCGTGGCCGTGGCCATCGTCGCCTGGGCATGGCGTTCGGCGCGTCGCTGGCGCTAGCCGGCCTGTGGTGGCTGCTGCTCACCCCGCGCCAGGACCGCGTCTGGGCCGATGACGTGGCCCAGCGCCTGCACGTGGTGTCCTTCGACGGGCGCCACGTGGTGCTCGACAACGTGCGTGATTTCACCTGGCGCAGCGAGACCGACTACGACGCGCACTGGGTGCGCCGCGCGTACGACCTGGACCAACTCCGCTCGGCCGATCTGGTGCTGTCGTACTGGATGGGCCCGGCGATCGCCCACACCCTGATCTCGTTCGGTTTCGAGGATGGGCGCCACGTGGTGTTCTCGCTGGAGATCCGCAAGGAACGCGGCGAATCGTTCTCGGCGCTGGGCGGCTTCTTCCGCAAATTCGAGATGACCCTGGTGGCCGCGGAGGAGACCGACATCATCCGCACCCGCACCAACGCGCGTGGCGAGGATGTCTACCTGTACCGCCTGCACGGCATGGACCAGGCGCAACTGAAGCAACTGTTCGCCGCGTACATCGCGCAGGCGCGCGAACTGGATGCGAAGCCGGGCTTCTACAACACGCTCACCAGCAACTGCACCACCATCGTCTTCGATCTGGCCCGCCACATCGCGCCGCGCCTGCCGCTGGACTACCGCCTGCTGCTGTCCGGCTACCTGGCCGAATACGCACAGGAGGTCGGCGCGCTCACGCCGGGCGTGCCTTATGCCGAACTGCATGACAAGGGCCGCATCACCCAGCGTGCGCTGGACCTGGGCAGCGGCGACCACTTCTCCACCGTGATCCGCCAGGGCGTGCCCGGCACCGAGCAGGACCCGCAGTAATGACCCGACTCTTCCTGATCCGCTGGCAGCGCGTGCTGCCGGTGTTGTTCGCCGCCTTCCTGCTGCTGGGCAGCAGCGGCTGCGCGATGGTGACTGTCAAGCAGGTGAAGTCCAGCGATTCGCTGGTGAACAAGCGCGCCGATGTGCTCAACACCGGCAAGCTCAGCCCGGCCGCGCGCGAGACGCTCAGCGCGGCGGGCCTGGATGAGTCGCAGTGCGAAAAGGACTTCCTGGTCTGCCGCAGCACGTTGTTGATGACCGATGACCTCAACGTCGAGCAGCGGCTGTCGGCGCTGTCCGAACTGTGGGTGAAGGCCGCACTGGCGCTGACGCCGAAGAAGACCGCCGCCGGCGATCCGCCGATGAGCGATGCGGCGCTGGATGCCTGGCTGGAAGCCGCGCGCTATGCCTATGCCTACCTGTTCTACAGCGGCCGCTCGCCGTCCGACCGCGCCTTCGAGGACCGGCAGACGCAGGTGCGCGACTACTACAACTACGCCGCCGAGAAGGCGGCGGTGGTGCTGTTCGTGCGCGCGCGTGCAGCGGCACTGGCCGGCGAGGACTATACGAAGCCGATCTCGGTCGGCAGCTGGTCGCTGGCCTCCAACTACCAGCAGTTGAACCTGAAGAGCATTCCGGCGCAGCTGGTGCCGGCCGGCACGGTCAGCTTCGTCGGCCTGCGCAGCACCTATCGCCGCGATGGCTTCGGTGCCGAGCTGGTGATGGTGATGGACCCGCCCAAGCTGGTCGCGCCGGTGATCGCGGGCGATGGGCCGAAGGCGGAAACAGCGGCGGATGATGCCGACGACGAGCGCCGTGGCCGCCGCCATCGGCATGACGATTCGGTGCCGGAATTCAGCGAGATGTCCTCGATCAACGTCACCGCGCTGCTGCGTTTCGAAGGCAGCAGCCTGGAAGACGTGATGCGCACGCGCCGGGTTGAACTGGACGCCTATTCGCCGGAGGCCACTGAACGCATCACCCTGCACGGCGAACAGGTGCCGCTGGCCGGCAATTTCACCGCTGCCTACGGCCTGTGGCTGGCGCAGAGTGGCTTCGCCCGGCAGTCACTGCGCACCCTGTTCGGCATGAGTGAGGGCATCGGCGAACCGCACATCTACCTGATGCAGCCCTGGGACCCGAACCGCCGCATCATCTTCATGCTGCACGGCCTGGCCAGCAGCCCGGAAGCCTGGGTGAACCTGGCCAACGAGATCATGGGCGACCCCGAGCTGCGCCAGCAGTTCCAGGTGTGGCAGGTCTACTACCCGACCAATGCACCGATCGCGCTGAACCGCTACGAGATCGCCAACGCGTTCAATGACACGCTCAAGCACTTCGACCCCAACGGCAGCACACGCGCATCGAAGGACATGGTCTATATCGGCCACAGCATGGGCGGCGTGCTCGCGCGGCTGTTGGTGAGCGACTCGGGTGATGTGCTGTGGGATGACCTGCTGGCCAACTATGACCTGAAGGGCGAGCGGCTGAAGCGCGTGCAGGCCAAGCTGGGGCCACTGCTGCATTTCAAGGCGCAGCCGAACGTGGAACGCGCGATCTTCATCGCCGCGCCGCACCAGGGCACGGATATCGCAGGCAACAAGGTCGGGCGGCTGATCGGGCGCCTGGTACGCCTGCCGCTGACCATTCTCGGCAAGTTCGAGGACGTGTTCATGGCGCTGGCACAGGCCGAGCAGCAGGTCGACGGCACCGCCAAGCCGAAGATTCCCAACAGCATCGACAACCTCAAGGCCAGCGATCCGTTCGTGAAGGCCGCCGCACAGCTGCCGATCGAAGCGGGCCTGAAGTACCACTCGATCATCGCCCAGCGCAAGCCGGAGCTGCCGGTGGAGAAGTCCGATGACGGGCTGGTGCCGTACTGGAGCGCGCATCTGCCGGGCGCGCTGTCGGAGAAGGTGATCATTTCCGGCCACAGCGTGCAGGAGACCCCGCAGGCCGTGCTGGAAGTGCGCCGCATCCTGCATCGGGATATCGATGATGTGGGAGCCGGTACACGGTAATGCCGGCCTCTGGCCGTCGCCATCATGGGATTCCCGCGTGCGCGGAGGTTGCCGGCCAGCGGCCGGCACTACCGGAATCCGGCGGCGCTACACCCGCCGCGCGATCACTGCGGCCAGCACCGCCAGACCGAAGGTGATGGCCAGGCACAGCAGGTAGCCGGTGTGCGGCGCGCTTTCCACGAACATGGCGAACAACGCGCCGGACACCGCCAGCGCGGTGGTCACCGACAACGCCTCGCTCAGCTGCAGCGCCGAGGTATTGGCACCCTGCTCATGCGGTGCTGACAGCGACAGGGTCAGCACCGACAGGCTGGCGTAGATCATGCCCATGCCGAAGCCGGTGACGGCCCAGCCGACCAGCGCGACCGGCAGCGGCATCGGGTTGAACAGCACCGACAGCGTTGCGGCGATGCCGAACGTCATCATCACCGTGCCAACGCGCAGCAGCTGCTGGCGTGACCAGCCACGCTGCTGGTGGCCCTGCAGCCATGAACCGGCGAACCAGCCCAGCGCACCGAGGCTGAGCACGGCGCCTGCCCAGCTGGGCGAGAGCCCGCGTTCGCGCTGCAGCAGCAGGGGCAGATAGGCCTCGCAGGCGAAGAACGCCGCTGCAGCAATGCCGCGCAACGCGATCACGCTGGGCAGGCCGCGGCGCAGGATCAGGGTTCCGGCCGGCAGCAGCCGATGCACGCAGAACAGCAGCGCCAGCATCGCCACGCCGATGCAGAGCAGGGCGGCCATGCCCTGTTGCTGGCCGCCGACGTAGAGCAGTAGTGCGGCCAGTGAGGCGCCAGAGGCCCAGCGCACCACGTTGCTGCGTTCGCCATCGTTGCAGACCGCAACGGGAGGTTGCATGCGCGCCAGTGCCGGGCGCAGCAGCAGTGCGGCCGGTATCGCCAGCAGTGGCACTGCCAGGAATACCCAGCGCCAGCCCAGGTGCTGCACCATCAGGCCACTCAACGCCGGGCCGACCATCGAGGGCACCACCCAGCCTGCGGAGAACGCCGCGAACACCTTCGGCCGCAGGTGTTCGGGGTAGCTGCGGCCGACCATCACGTACAGCGAGACCGAAATCGCGCCCGCGCCCAGGCCCTGCATCAGGCGCCCGGCCACCAGCATGCCCATGCGCGTCGCAAAGCCGGCCAGCAGCAGGCCCAGCACGAAGCAGCCCAGGCCGTACCAGAGTGGCCGCGCGGGGCCGTGGCGATCGGCCCAGCGCCCGGCCAGGGTCATGCCGATCACACTGGTGGCCAGGGTGCCGCCAAAGGCCAGCGCGTACAGGCGCAGTCCATCGAGTGCTTCGGCCACGGTGGGCATCGCGGCCGCGACGGCCAGTGCTTCGAAGGCGTGCAGCGCGACCAGTGCGACCATGCCGATGGTCGTGGCGCGGTAGCGCGCGGACAGGATCGAGCTGTCAGCCGGCAGGTGGGTGTCGGCGGGAGAGAGGGTCGGGGTCATACGGGTCAGGTGCAGGCCGCGCTTGTCAACGGGCGGCGAAGATAGCAGCATGCCACCTCAACTGTAGTTGAGGTCAAGCAATGGCATCCCAGGAACTCAGCGTTGGCGAGGTCTCCCAGCGCAGTGGCGTGGCCGTTTCCGCACTGCATTTCTACGAGCGCAAGGGGCTGATCAGCAGCCTGCGCACCTCGGGCAACCAACGTCGTTACAGCCGGGACGTGCTGCGCCGGTTGGCGGTGATCCGCGTGGCGCAGCGGGTGGGCATGCCGCTGGAAGCAGTCGGCCGTGCCTTCGAAAGCCTGCCTGACGGACGCGCACCGACCAAAGCGGATTGGGCCAGGCTGTCTGCGCGCTGGCGCACCGAGCTGGAAGAGCGCATCCACATGCTGCAGCTGCTGCGCGACGAACTGACCGGCTGCATCGGTTGTGGCTGCCTGTCGCTGCAGCATTGCCGCCTGGCCAATCCCGGCGACGTCCTCGGCGAACGCGGCGACGGCCCGATGCGCTGGGAGTGAGCGACAAAAAGGGGACGCAAAAAGGGGACGGAGGGGATTATGTCGTTTGTGCACTTGCGACTTAATCCCCTCCGTCCCCTTTTTCTTACCAGACCGTGATGGTTTCGCCGCTCTGGATGCCTTCCACCGCGCGCTGGAAGGCCAGTGCCGCGCGCTGTGCGCTTACCGCCTCGAAGCCCGGGAAGTAGGGGCCGTAGGCGGCCATCGATTCGATCAGTACGTTCGGGCTGACCACGTTGATGCGCAGGCCGCGCGGCAGCAGCTCCAGTGCGGCTGCGCGCACGAAGCCTTCCAGTGCGGCATTCACCGAGGTGGCGTTGACGCCGTCGCGGATCGGTTGTGCGCTGACGATGCCGCTGGTCAGGGTGATCGAGCCGCCGCTGTTGAGATGATGCTGCGCGGCCAGTGCCAGCCTCACCTGGCCCAGCAGTTTGTCCTGCAGGCCGAGGTTGAACTGCGCCGGCGTCATCTGCTGCAGCGGGCCGAAGTGCAGCTTGCCGGCGGTGGAAATCACCGCATCGACCGGGCCGGTACGTGCGAACAGTTCGGCGACGCTGGCGTCATCGGTCAGGTCCACGCGCAGTTCGCCGCTGCTGCGGCCGGCGGCGAGAATCTGATGCTGTTGGCCGAGCTGGCGGGCGACTGCCTGGCCGAGGGTGCCGCTGGCACCAACGAGGAGGATCTTCATGGCCGTTCCTTGCGTAAGGGAGTGAGCGCAGTCTGCGCCCTCACAATGGGGTTAGGTAAGCGGCGTATGATTCGCATATTCCTAACTAAGGATTAGTAATGGATACCCTTCGATGCATGCAGGCCTTCGTTGCCGTGGCCGAGCGTGGCAGCTTCGCCGGCGCCGCCGAACAGCTGCAGGTCTCGGCGGTGATGGTGGGCAAGTACATCCAGCAGCTGGAGGCGCATCTGGGTACCGCGCTGCTGCAACGGAACACCCGCCGCCAGCGCCTGACCGAAGCCGGCAGCGCCTATCTGGCCGGATGCCGGCAAGTGCTGGAGCAGGTGCAGCAGGCCGAGGCCGATGTGGCCGGTCTGCAGGTACAGCCGCGTGGCCTGCTGCGGGTCAGTGCGCCGACCACCTGGGGCAGCTGCGTGCTGGCGCCGCAGCTGGCCGGCCTGCTGCGCGCGCAGCCGCAGTTGAACATCGAACTGGATCTGAGCAACCGCCGTGTGGACCTGATCGAGGACGGCTTCGACGTGGCGATCCGGGTCGGGCCGTTGCCATCGCTGGAGGTGGTGGCGCGGCCGCTGCCGCCGTATGCGATGAGCCTGTGCGCGGCGCCGTCTTACCTGCGCAGGCGCGGCACGCCACGCACGCCGGCGGACCTGCAGGGGCATGACTGCCTGAGCCATCTTGCCTGGCGTGGTGGCCATGGCTGGCAGTTGGCCAACGGTGAACAGGTGGATTGGGAGGCGCGGCTGACCTGCAACGACGGGTTCGCGCTGCGCGAAGCCGCCGTGGCCGGGGCCGGGTTGGTGTTGCAGCCCACCGCGCTGTTGGCGGGGGAGATTGCAGCAGGGCGCCTGAAGCCGCTGCTGCGCGACTACCTGCCCGAACCGCGACCGATGCACCTGATCTACCTGCCCGATCGACGCCCGCGCCCGCGCCTGCAGTGCTTCGTGGATTTCGTCATGTCCACGTTGGGGCAATGAGCATCCACGCCATGCGTGGATGATGGTAGGTGCCGACCGTTGGTCGGCACACATCGGGATCAATCATTCGCCGCAGACAATTCCTGCCCGCGCACCTGCGCAGCACGCAGCGCGTTGTCCACCAGCACTTCGAAACCTCCGGCCTGGAAGCTCTCGATCGCGGCCTGGGTGGTGCCGTTCGGCGAGGTCACACGGCGGCGAAGCTCGGCCGGGCTTTCGCCGGCTTCATCGAGCATGCGCGAGGCGCCCAGCAGGGTCTGCACCACCAGCGTGCGCGCGGCGTCGGCCGGCAGGCCCTGGGCAATGCCCGCCGCTTCCATCGCTTCGGCCAGCAGGAACACGTAGGCCGGCCCGCTGCCGGACACGGCAGTGACCGAATCCATCAGCGCCTCGCGCTCGATCCACACGGTACGGCCGGCACTGGCCAATACCTGTTCGGCCTGCGAGCGCTGCTGTGCATCCACCGACGGCGTGGCATACAGGCCGGTCACGCCGGCGCCGAGCAGGGCCGGCGTGTTGGGCATTGCACGCACCACCGGCAGGTTGCCACCCAGCCAGCGTTCCAGCTGCGCGCTGGTGATGCCGGCGGCGATCGACACCACCAGTGGCCGGCTTGCCTGGGCCAGTGCCTGCAGCGACTGGCAGACCTCGCGCAGCACCTGTGGCTTCACCGCCAGCAGCCAGGTGCGGCCCTGTGCGGCGGCATCGGCGGCATTGTCGTGCACCTGCACGCCGAAATCGGTGGCCAGCGACTCGCGCAGTGCTGCAACCGGTTCGGCCACGTGGATGTGTGCGGCGGGCACGCCCTGGCGGATCAGGCCGGCGATCAGGCTGCGCGCCATGTTGCCGCCGCCGATGAAGGTGATGGAATCAGCTGTCATGAAACTCTCCTTGCAAGATCAGGCCGGGCGAGGACGCGCGCCGAACAGGGCGGTGCCGATGCGCACCAAAGTGGCGCCCTCGGCGATGGCGTCGGCGTAGTCGCTGCTCATGCCCATCGACAGCGTGTCGACCTGCGCGTGCTGGGCGGCCAGCGACTGGAAAAGTGTGCGCATGCGCACGAACGCATCCCGACGGCGTTCCGCCTCGGGCCATGGCGCGGGAATCGCCATCAGGCCACGCAGGCGCAGGGTGGGCTCGGCGGCAATCGCAGCGGCCAGCATCTCGACATCCTCCGGCGCACAGCCGTGCTTGCTGGATTCATCGTCGATGTTGACCTGGATCAGCACATTCAGCGGACCACGCGCTGCCGGGCGATGGCGCGCCAGCGCCGTCACCAGCTTGGGCCGGTCCACGCTCTGCACCCAATCGAAGTGGGTGGCCACGGCCTCGGCCTTGTTCGACTGCAGGTGGCCGATCAGGTGCCACTCCAGCGCCAGGTGCTGCAGCGCCTGCATCTTGGCCAGCGCTTCCTGCACATAGTTCTCGCCGAAGGCCTGCTGGCCCTGCGCGGCCAGCGCAGCCACGGCCTCGGCCGGTTGGGTCTTGGAAACGGCCAGCAGGCGCGGATCGGGCCGGCCGGCCGCCTCGGCGGCGGCATGCAGGTTGCTCAGGATCTGGGGCAGGGGAGTGGCCACGTAACGCGTTCCGTTGAATCAGGAGGCTATACTGCCGCCCGGGGAAAGATCCTTCCAGTCGAAGCCGTTATTGGGGAGTAGCCGCTCATGGATATCGCCGAACTGCTGGCGTTTTCCGTAAAGAACAAAGCGTCCGACCTGCACCTGTCCGCAGGCCTGCCGCCAATGATCCGCGTGGACGGCGACGTTCGCCGGATCAACATCCCGGCCCTGGACCACAAGCAGGTCCATGCGCTGGTGTACGACATCATGTCCGACAAGCAGCGGCGCGATTACGAGGAATTCCTCGAAGTGGACTTCTCCTTCGAGATCCCGTCGCTGGCGCGCTTCCGTGTGAACGCGTTCAACCAGAACCGTGGCGCCGGTGCGGTGTTCCGTACCATTCCGTCCGAGGTGCTCACCCTCGAGGACCTGGCCTGCCCGCCGCTGTTCCGCGAGGTGATCCAGCAACCGCAGGGCCTGATCCTGGTGACCGGTCCCACCGGTTCGGGCAAGTCGACCACGCTGGCGGCGATGATCGACTACATCAACAAGAACGAATACGGCCACATCCTCACCGTCGAGGATCCGATCGAATTCGTGCACACCTCGCAGAAGTGCCTGATCAACCAGCGCGAAGTGCACCGCGATACGCATGGCTTCAACGAAGCGCTGCGCTCGGCACTGCGTGAGGACCCGGACATCATCCTGGTGGGCGAACTTCGCGACCTGGAAACCATCCGCCTGGCACTGACCGCCGCGGAAACCGGCCACCTGGTGTTCGGAACCCTGCACACCAGCTCGGCGGCCAAGACCATCGACCGCATCATCGACGTGTTCCCGGCCGGCGAAAAGCCGATGGTGCGTTCGATGCTGTCCGAGTCGCTGCGTGCGGTAATCTCGCAGGCGCTGCTGAAGAAGGTTGGCGGCGGTCGTACCGCAGCGTGGGAAATCATGGTCGGCACCCCGGCCATCCGCAACCTGATCCGCGAAGACAAGGTGGCGCAGATGTACTCGGCCATCCAGACCGGCCAGCAGTACGGCATGATGACCCTGGACCAGCACCTGCAGGACCTGGTCAAGCGCAGCCTGATCACCCGCAACCAGGCCCGCGAGTACGCCAAGGACAAGCGCCTGTTCGAGTAAGGCGGGACAACCACGGGCGGCGTGCACCAGTGCGGCGCCGTCCCCGTGCCGTTTCCTCCACCGACCGTTTCCTGGTACATGCCCTCTTGGGAGCCCGCCGTGAACAGCACCGCGACCACCATCGATTTCACTTCGTTCCTCAAGCTGATGGCGCACCAGCGCGCCTCGGACCTGTTCATCACGGCCGGCATGCCGCCGGCGATGAAGGTCAACGGCAAGATCTCGCCGATCACCCAGACCCCGCTCACGCCGCAGCAGAGCCGCGACCTGGTCCTCAACGTGATGACCCCGGCGCAGCGCGAGGAATTCGAGAAGACGCACGAATGCAACTTCGCCATCGGCCTGTCCGGCGTCGGCCGCTTCCGCGTCAGCTGCTTCTACCAGCGCAACCAGGTCGGCATGGTGCTGCGTCGCATCGAGACGCGCATTCCGACCGTGGAAGAACTGAGCCTGCCGCCGATCATCAAGACGCTGGCAATGACCAAGCGCGGCATCATCCTGTTCGTCGGCGCCACCGGTACCGGTAAATCGACCTCGCTGGCAGCGATGATCGGTTACCGCAACCAGAACTCGACCGGCCACATCATCACCATCGAAGACCCGATCGAGTTCGTGCACAAGCACGAGGGCTGCATCATCACCCAGCGCGAAGTCGGCATCGATACCGACAGCTGGGAAGCCGCGCTGAAGAACACCCTGCGCCAGGCGCCGGACGTGATCATGATCGGTGAGGTGCGTACCCGCGAAGGCATGGATCACGCCATCGCGTTCGCCGAAACCGGCCACCTGGTGCTGTGCACCCTGCATGCGAACAACGCCAACCAGGCGATGGACCGCATCGTCAACTTCTTCCCGGAAGACCGCCGCAACCAGCTGCTGATGGACCTGTCGCTGAATCTCAAGGGCGTGGTCGCGCAACAGCTGGTGCCATCGCCCGATGGCCGCTCGCGCAAGGTGGCGATGGAGATCCTGCTGGGCACGCCGCTGGTGCAGGACTACATCCGCGACGGCGAGATCCACAAGCTGAAGGAAGTGATGAAGGACTCGGTCCAGCTGGGCATGAAGACCTTCGACCAGAGCCTGTTCGAGCTGTACCAGGCCGGCGAGATCAGCTACGAGGACGCGCTGCGCTACGCCGATTCGCAGAACGAGGTGCGCCTGCGCATCAAGCTCAGCCAGGGCGGCGACGCACGTACCCTGTCGCAGGGGCTGGACGGCGTGGAGATCTCCGAGATCCGTTGACCTGGCCGGCATCGGTCGTGGCTGGATTGATGAATTCCGGTCATGACCGACTGCGGCCGGGCTGGCTCAATCCAGCGCCACCACAGGCGTATCGTCATCACTCCCCCTCTGGAGCACGACGATGCAGACACGCGAACTGGGCCGCAGTGGCCTGAAGGTTTCCGCCCTCGGCCTGGGCTGCATGGGCCTGACCCATGCCTACGGTCAGCCGGTGGAGCAGGGCCAGGGCATCGCCCTGCTGCAGGCCGCCGTCGAGCGCGGCGTGACCTTCTTCGACACCGCCGAGGTGTATGGTCCGTACACCAACGAAGACCTGCTCGGCCGGGCGCTGGCGCCCTACCGCGACAGGCTGGTGATTGCCACCAAGTTCGGATTCAAGGGCGCGCGCACCGATGACGGCCTGGACAGCCGCCCCGAGAATATCCGTGCCGTTGCCGAAGCCAGCCTCAAGCGCCTGCGCACCGACCATATCGACCTGTTCTACCAGCACCGCGTCGACCCGAACGTGCCGATCGAGGATGTGGCTGGCACCGTGCGCGACCTGATCGCAGAAGGCAAGGTCGGCCACTTCGGGCTGTCCGAGGCGAGCGCTGCCACCGTGCGTCGCGCGCATGCGGTGCAGCCGGTTGCCGCCGTGCAGAGTGAGTACTCGCTGTGGTGGCGCGAACCGGAGCGCGAACTGCTGCCGACGCTGCAGGAACTGGGCATCGGCTTCGTGCCATTCAGCCCGCTTGGCCGCGGCTTCCTCACCGGTACGATCAACGCCGACACCACCTTCGACGCCAACGACTTCCGCAATACCGTGCCGCGCTTCGAAGTGGAGGCGCGCCGCGCCAACCAGGCGCTGGTGGATCGCATCAGTACGATTGCCGCAGCACGGGGCGCGACGCCGGCGCAGGTGGCGCTGGCCTGGCTGCTGGCACAGGCGCCGTGGATCGTGCCGATCCCAGGCACCACCAAGATCCATCGCCTGGAAGAAAACCTGGGCGCGGCCGACCTGCAGCTGGCACCGGAGGAGCTGCAACGCATCGCACAGGCGCTGGACGAAGTGTCGATCGTCGGCGAGCGCTACAACGCGCAGCGCGCCGCCCAGGCCAAGGGCTGATCACCAGCTGGGTGCGGACCGTTGGTGGGTGCGCACCGTTGGTGGTGGGTGCGGACCGTTGGTCCGCACGCCTTGCCCCTCACCCCAGCGGCCCGCAAGCGCATCAAGCACCGTGCGCATCGCCACGGTGACGTGGCGGCGCGACGGGTAGTACGCGTAGTAGCCATCGAAGTGCGGGCACCAGTCGTCCAGCACCGACTGCAGGCGGCCATCGTCCAGCATCGGCTGCACCTGGTCTTCCGGCAGCCAGGCCAGTCCGCTGCCGGCCAGCGCAGCGGCGCGGGTCATGCCCATGGTGTTGAACGTCCATTGCCCGCCAACGCGCACACTCAGTTCGTTGCCATCCTGGCCGAAATCCCACGGCATCAGTCCCCCATGCGTAGGCAGGCGCAGGGTCACGCAGTTGTGCTTGGCCAGGTCGTCCGGATGCTGCGGCACCACGTGCTGGCGGAAGTAGCTGGGTGCACCGACCACGCGCATGCGCAGCGGCGGGCTGATCGGCACCGCGACCATGTCGCGCGCCAGGCGCTCGCCGAGGCGGATGCCGATGTCGTAGCGCTCGGCGACGATGTCGGCCAGGCCGTAGTCGGTGGTCAGTTCCACCTTCAGGTCCGGATAACGCTGCAACAACGGCGCCAGCCGCGGCCAGGCGATGTACTCGGCGGCATGGCCGGTGGCATTGATGCGGATGGTGCCGGCCGGGCGTTCGCGGTACTCGGCCAGTGCGGCCAGCCCGTCCTCGATCTCGGCCAGGCGTGGGCCCAGGGTGTCGAGCAGGCGGGCACCGGCTTCGGTGGTCGATACGCTGCGGGTGGTACGGGTCAGCAGGCGCACGCCCAGGCGCTGTTCCAGGCCGCGCATGGCATGGCTGAGCGCGGACTGGGACACGCCCAGCTGGGCGGCGGCCCGGGTGAAGCTGCCCTCGCGGGCAACGTGGACGAAGGCCTGCAGGTCGTTGAGGTTTTCGCGGGGCATGCTGGAATGATACGGCCGGGCTGCGCCCGGCACCTGCCGAAGCAACGTCAACGGCCACGTCAACTTCAAAAACTGGCTATCCGTGAGATGGCGGGGTGGGCCCGGTTTAGGGGGACGCCGTAAACCCATCCATGGGGGCTTGGTCGCGGCATCCATGCCGCTCACACCCCCTCAACCGGACCCACCCCGCCTTCGACAGTTGGCTGCGGCCTGTCGGGCGAGGCGGGGTCGGACGTTTGGGTGTGTCGATTTCTGCGTCTGTGGTTCGTCGAATGAATGACTTCAACGGGAGCTGCACATGAGCACTGACACCAAGCCGAAAGGCCCGGCCTCGTATTTCCCCTCCATCGAGAAGACCTACGGGCAGCCGGTGGCGCACTGGTTCGGATTGCTGGCCGGGAAGAAGGGCCTGAAACACATGGAACTGGTCAGCTTCCTGAAGAGCGAGCATGGGTTGGGCCATGGCCATGCCAACGCGCTGGTGGCGCACCATCTGGCCGGCAGGGGCTGAGCAGCGGCGGGCCCGAGGCAGGGCGGGGCCCATTCAGCTGAACGATTTCATCTGCAACTGTCATGCAGATCGTGTCTAATACCGCTCCCCACCTGCTGTTCCCCCACCGCATGTCCCTTCCTTCCCATGGCCCCGCGCCGTGCGACGACGCTGACGGCCACCTGGTCACCGCCGGTCCGCTGACCCCGCCGCCCGACAGCGCCGGCACCACCGCCGACGAAAAAGCGCTGCGTCACTCGATCGCCGAGGACGTGCAGGGCATGGTGCTGGCCACGATGGTGGCCTCGCTGGGCCTGGCCATCTTCGCCAAGGGCGGGCTGATGATCGGCGGCATGGCGGGCATGGCCTTCCTGCTGCACTACGCGATGGGCTGGAACTTCGGCCTGGTGTTCGTGCTGGTCAACCTGCCGTTCTACTGGGTGGCGCTGCGGCGCATGGGCTGGGAATTCACCCTGAAGACCTTCGCTGCGGTCACCGCCTGTGGCGTGCTGACCGACCTGCTGCCGCGCTGGATCGACTTCTCGCACATCAACCCGCTGTATTCGGCGATCGTCGGTGGTGCGCTGTCAGGCCTGGGCATCCTGTTCTTCATCCGCCACCGCGCCAGCCTTGGCGGCATCGGCATCCTGGCGGTGTACCTGCAGCGCACCCGAGGCTGGAGCGCCGGCAAGGTGCAGATGTCCTACGACGCCTGCCTGATGGTAGCCGCGTTCTTCGTGCTGTCGCCATCGAAGGTGCTGTACTCGGCCATCGGCGCGGTGGTGCTCAGCCTGGTGCTGATGTTCAACCACCGCCCCGGCCGTTACATGGGCGTGTGACCGTTCAACGGGGTTGCCGGCCAGCGGCCGGCACTACCGGCACCCACGCGCGGAGATCCCTCAGCGGGCGGCGGCCTGCAACCACGGCGGCGACAGCTTCAGCAGCCGCGCATGCACCGGGCAATCCTCGGCGTGCGCGCCGGGCAGGTAGCCCAGGCTCATCAGGAACTCGCCGGTGATCTCGCCACCGGTGAAGCGGAAGGTCTTCTTGAACAGCTTCACCCAGTCGGCCTTGCTGCGCGGATGATGGGCATCCAGCCACGCCGCGAAGCTGCCATGACTGGCCCGCAGCTGCTGGATCACCTGCGCGTTGTGGATGGCGGCCAGTACCTTCAGCCGGTTGCGGATGATGCCCGCGTCCGATAGCAGGCGCTCGATGTCCTGCTCGGCATAGGCCGCCACGCGGTCGACATCGAAGCCGTCATAGGCCGCGCGGAAGCCCTCGCGCTTTTTCAGGATCGTTTCCCAGCTCAGCCCGGCCTGGTTGATTTCCAGCACCAGCCGCTCGAACAGCTCGCGCTCGTCACGCTGCGGGTAGCCGTATTCATTGGCGTGGTAGTAGTCGTGCACCGGATGGCCCGGGGCGATGAGGCAGTAGCCGCTCATGGGGAAGACTCGCTGGATTCGGGTTCGGGATCGATGGCCACTGCGGGGCGCCCACCAATGGACAGCATCGGCCAGCGCGGCGGTTCAAGAGTGAGTTTGCCATCACGCAGCGCCTGGTTGATCGCCTCGGCCTGGCCGCTGGCGGTGCCGAACAGCGAACCGGCCCGGCGCCAGTGGGTGTCCCTGCCACGTGCGTACAGCACGCAGTCCGGCCCACGGATGGTGTACAGCTCGCACAGCAGCACTTCGCCGGTACCATCGCCGTCGAGGTCGCGATGCACGATCAGGCAGTCGCGCTCGCTCTGGGCGCAGGATTCGCCATCGATCGCGCGCGTGGCCAGTGCCTGCCACCAGTCGTCCGGTGGCGAGCTGGATCCCTTGGCCAGCTTCAACGCGCGCTGCAGGGCGACGACGTCCTGCGGCCCCTTGTCGAGGCGCTGGCCGTCATCCCAGCGCGAGGTACGTGCCAGCGCGGCAGCGATCACCTGTGGCGCGTTGGCATCGGCGGTGATGGCTGGATCACGCTGCAGCTCGCGCAGCGCCCGCACGCCGCGGTGGCCAAGATCGAAGCGCAGCACGTTGACGTCACTGCTGGTGATCGCGGGCGGGTCCGCACGCAGGCGCGCCAGCTGGCTGGACAGGGTCAGCCGCACCGGGTCCAGCAGCGGCGAGTTGCCCAGCAATGCCAGTGCCAGCACCGCCCAGCACATCCAGCGGTTGACCGGCTCCAGCATCTGCAACCAGCGGCGCTGCCGGCGCAGCACCGCCAGCGCGTAGCCCACGGCATAGCCGGCCACGGCCACTGCGACGAGTACCGCCCAGAACCGGTCCACGGTCCAGCCGTACTGCACCACGCGCAGCCCCAGTGCGTACAGCGCCAGTGCGGCGTAGACCGGCAGCGCCAGCAGGCTGGCTTCAACCAGACGGCGCAGCACGACGGGGTAGGGCGCGGTGTCGTCCCCCTGCTGGTAGACCGCATTGGTGAACGTCACCAGCAACAGCGACAGCACCAGCAGCAGGCTGGCGGCCGAGCGGGTCTTCCACAGCGGTTCCAGCCCGGTAAGCGGCAGGCTCAGCACGAACAATACGGCGATGAACGAGAGCAGCGGCAGCAGTCCGCGGCAGATCGCGAACAGCACCTGGCGGGTGATCTGGATCGCGCGGTGCTGGGTGCGCCCGATCAGCACGCCGAACCCGGCCAGGCTGCCGGTAGCCAGCGCAATGAAGGCATCCTGGCGGAACAGGTCGCGGAAGACGGTGACCTCCAGCAGCTGGAACAGCGCCGCCCACAGCCACAGCAGCAGCCAGGTCAGCCCGGTGAACAGTGCCGCCAGGGCGAGGGTCAAACCGTTCTGCCAGGCGCGCTCGAACAGCTCGGGGTAGCTGGCGCGCCAATGCCCGTGCTGCAGCTGGAACTGCCACCAGGGCAGGGCCACGAACACCGCCACGGCGATGCCCAGGGTCAGTGGAAACTGCAGCGCGCTCGACTCCAGCGCGGTCTCGCCAGTGAGGTTCCAGCCGATCCAGGCGGCCAGCGCCAGCACCACCGCCGAGCCGAGCACGGCCTGCAGCCACAGGCGGCGCTGGCCCAGGTCGACCAGGCTCAGCGCCACCGCGCTGGGAATGGCCAGCACCCAGGCGTACCAGCAGTAGCGCCAGCCGATATCGCGGAACGGCCACGCATCGGACAGTTCCTGCGCGGCATACAGCATCAGACCCTGCAGCAGGGCAATCAGGACGATGGCGCTGCGTGCCGGCAGGGTCAGGGGCGATGAAGACTGCATCGATGACCTTCCATGGCAAAGCCCCATCCTAGCCCATCGCGGTTCGCCGCCATTGCGCGACCATCCCGCCCCCAGCAGGTAGAATGGGACCATGCCTGTAACGCCGACCTCCCTCGCCGATCACCTCCTCGTCGCGCTGCCGTCGCTGCTCGACGCGACCTTTGCCCGCAGCGTCGCGCTGATCTGCCAGCACGACGAGAACGGGGCGATGGGCGTGCTGGTCAACCAGCCTTCCGAGTACACGCTGGGTGAAGTGCTTGCACAGATGGACATCACCACCGGTGACGGCGACCTGCAGGCGCGCATGGTGCTCAACGGCGGCCCGGTGCATCCCGAGCGCGGCTTCGTCATCCATGACGACGCGCGGGCGTGGGATTCCAGCCTGATCGTGGGTGACGGCCTGTACCTGACCACTTCGCGCGACATCCTTGAAGCGATGGCGCGTGGCGAAGGCCCGGCCAATGCCGTGGTCACCCTCGGCTGTGCCGGTTGGGGCGCAGGGCAGCTGGAAAGCGAGCTGTCCGAGAACAGCTGGCTGACCGTGCCGGCCGATGCCGAGCTGGTGTTCCAGCTGCCACTGGAGCAGCGCTGGCAGGGTGCGGCCTCGCGCATCGGCGTGGACCTGTTCCGGCTGACCGACTACAGCGGCCATGTCTGAGCCGGCCACGCCCGTACCGGCTCCTGCTGTCCCGGCGATCCGCCGTGACGGCACCGTTCTGGGTTTCGACGTCGGCTCGCGGCGGATCGGCGTGGCCATCGGCAGTGCCTTCGCTGCGCATGCGCGCGCGGTGGCGGTGGTCGATGTGCACGGCAATGGCCCGGACTGGACCGCGATCGAACGCCTGCTCAAGGAATGGAAGCCCGACGGCCTGGTGGTCGGCGACCCGCTGACCCTGGACGGCCAGGACCAACCCAACCGCAAGCGCGCGCAGGGCTTCGCCCGCCAGCTGCGGGAACGTTTCAAACTGCCGGTGGTGATGATCGACGAGCGTTCCAGCTCGGTCGAGGCCGCCCGCCGCTTCGCCGTCGAGCGCGCCGAAGGGCGCAAGCGCCGCCGTGATGCGGCCGCCCTCGATGCCGTGGCCGCGGCGGTGATCATCGACCGCTGGCTGTCGTCCCCCGACGACGCCACCCCGATTCCCTGACTGCCCGACACCGCCATGACCGCCCAGCAAATCGATGCCTCCGGACGCCTGCGCCACCTGCTGACCCTGGAGGGCCTGCCGCGCGGGACCCTGCTGCAGCTGCTTGACCGGGCAGGTCAGATCCGCGATGCCGCAGTCGGCCGCGTCGGCAACAAGCGCCACGTGCTGGCCGGTTCGGCGGTGTGCACGCTGTTCTTCGAGCCGTCCACGCGCACCCGCAGCTCGTTCCAGCTGGCCGCGCAGCGCCTGGGCGCCGATGTGCTCAACTTCGATGCCTCGACCTCGTCCACCCGCAAGGGCGAAACCGCCTGCGATACGCTGCGCAACCTGGAAGCGATGGGCGTGCGCGGCTTCGTGGTGCGCCACCCGGAGGATGGCGCGGTAGCCGCACTGGCAGAAGCGGCGGGCGAGGGCACCGCACTGATCAACGCCGGTGACGGTCGCAGCGCGCACCCGACCCAGGGCCTGCTGGACATGCTGACCCTGCGCCAGGCCAAGGGTCCGGATTTCTCGAAGATGAAAGTGGTGATCGTCGGCGACGTGAAGCACTCGCGCGTGGCCCGCACCGACCTGCATGCGCTGCGCACGCTGGGCGTGGGTGAGATCCGCGTGTGCGGCCCGCAGTCGCTGCTGCCGGACGATGAGACCCTGAAGGGCTGCGTGGTCGGCGATGATTTCGACGCGATGCTGGAAGGCGTCGACGCGCTGATGATGCTGCGCCTGCAGCGCGAGCGCATGGAAGAAGGCCTGGTGCCGTCGCTGGAGCAGTACCACGCCCAGTACGGCCTGACCCGCGAGCGCCTGGCGCGCGCCGGCAAGGATGCCGCGGTGCTGCACCCGGGCCCGATCAACCGCGGCGTGGAAGTGACCGACGACGTGGCCGACGGCCCGCAGTCGTGGGTGCTGCGCCAGGTCGCCAACGGCGTCGCCGTGCGCATGGCCGTGCTGGAAACCCTACTGGGCTGACCACGCGCTCTGGTAGGTGTCAACCTTGGTTGACACACTTGCCGCGCGGCTTGTCCGCGCACCGCTCTGGTAGATGCCAACCTTGGTTGGCACTATCCATCCGCGCCCAAGTTGTCGAGCGGATCACACGAAGCCCCAAGCTCCCATTCGCACCATGCATGGGGATATTGCCCAAGCCGCGTCGCCAGTCCGGCCCTGATCGGATTTCCCATCAGGTACATCGCACGCCGGTGCAACGATTCGTCAGAGCGGATCGCATGATCGTGATAGCAGGCCTGCCAGAAGCGCCCGACTCGCCCCAGCAACCGGTTTGCCTGCTGGGCTGTGCGCGACTTGAAACGCTTCATGACGGTTTCCAGCGTTCCCGCACGTAGTTCGACCAGCCAGTGGATGTGGTCGGGCATGACCACGTACGCAATCGAGCGGGTGAAGCCTTCCTGATCCAGTCGCTGGAATTCGCGGACTGCCAAGGCGGCCGCTGCGGCGTTGGTGAAGAGCGGCGCGCGGTCATGGACGACGGCGGTGAGGATATAGCTGAGGCCGATGCTGGAGCGACGACCGAGCAGGAGACGTGTGTTCTGCATGGAGCAAGCATGGACGGGCCTGCTTCCAGTGAACATCGGGGAATGGGTTGGTTTCAGGTAGGCCAGTGCCAACCAAGGTTGGCAACTACCAGGGCAGTCAATGCCAACCAAGGTTGGCAACTACTGAAGCTGCGGCTCAGCGCTTCTGCGCGAACAGCCATGCCCACATCGCCGGGTCGGCGTAGGTGGCGTCCCAGGCATTGTGGTTGCCGTCCGGGTACTCGGTGTAGCGCACGTCGCGTGTAGCGGCGCTCCGGAATGCGGCGTGCAGTCTGCGATCGTCGTCCGGTGGCACCACATCATCCAGCGCACCGTGGAAGATCCAGATCGGCGTGCCTCTCAGGCGCTGGGCGATGGCCGCATACGGATCGGTTTCCTGGGCGACCTGCTCGACGAACAGGGTCGGGCGCACCGCGCGCGGCGCCAGCACCGCGCCGCACACGGGCACGATCGCGGCGAAGCGCCCGGGGTCATCCAGCGCGATGTTCCAGCTCCCATAGCCGCCCATCGACATCCCGGTCAGGTACTGCCGTGAGGGATCGGCACCGAACTCGGCGATGGTGGCGTCCAGGGCGGCCAGCGCAACGCGGTTGTTGCGCCCGCTCCATTCCTGGTGGCCCGGCACCTGGGGGAATACGGCCAATGCGGGGAAGTCGGCCGCGTGCCTGCGCAGGTGCGGCCCCAGCCCCGCATGGGTCTGCTTGACACCGTCGCCGCCACGCTCGCCGGAGCCGTGCAGGAACAGGATGACCGGGAGTCTGGTGGGAGCGGTGGCCTGAACGCCGGCCGGAATGAACACCTGGTAGTAGGCGGTCTCGCCGTCCACCTTCACTGCGCGGCCCTCGAAGCGGCCGCGCGCGCTGTCCGGCAGCGAAGTGCAACCGCTCATCATCAGAAAGGCCAGCAGCGGCAGCCAGCGCGACATCGATCGGACCATGGGATTTCCCGGGGCGGCAGGGTCAGCTGCATCCTAGCCCGCCGCAGGTCAACGCGGCATCGTGCGGCGCGTCACTCCGGTCGCGGGAAACTGGCAATGATGTCCAGCTGCTCCTGCGCTTCGGCATTGCCCTCGGCGGCGGCGGCCTGCACCTGCGCGATGTCCGGATGCAGCACCACCAGCAGCGGGTTCTCGCAGACCGGGCAGGCGTACTCGGTGGCGTCCTCGTCCAGCTCCATCTCCATGGCACGCGAGCTGCCCTTCCATTCGCAGGCCGGGCAGGTGTGCTGCTGGTCGCGCCAGCCGGGCTGGAAATAGTTTTCGATCGTTGTTGCCATGGGTGCAAAGGATCTTATTTTAGGCCCTAAAGGGTTGTGTGGCCAAACCTGTGAAGGCTACCTTTCTAACTAAATCAGTTAGCTCGTCTCTCCAAAGATCAGGGTTGGAAGTGAATGCACCTGATTCCATCTCGGTTGCGGCCCATCCGAGTAGACCTGTGCCAAAGCCTGGAGACTCTCGACACTGTCCATCGCAGATGCAGGTTCCGCAAGGAATAATTGGGGGCATGGGACCTCCGCTACACTGGGTTGCCTTCGATAGCCTCTTTAGTTGCCGCTTCGAAATTAGTGACGAGATTAGTCTGCACATGCTGTCTCCAGCCTTCATGCAGAAATAGTCAACATAAAATTTATTCGTCTCTTGGATCGCCTTTGTGACGTCTGACAAGTGTGGTGCATATTTGTCTACGCAGTGCTGGAGAAGGTCATGGGGAATTAGATTCTCCAGCTCCCTTTGGTTGATCAAATGAAAATTTGCGCGCCATTTCTGTTTCACTTTCTTGTAAGCGGCTTGCCCCGCTTTTGCAGTCCCGCCTGTCGCAGCGCCTTCGTGTTTTCTGTCGGAGTCAACGATGCAAATTGTACATCCGGAAGGGGAGTCCATTATTGATTTTAATGTTCTTCCGATAGTGCTGCCGCCGCCGTTGTTGTGCCGAATAGATATTCTATTGCCACGAAGGGTGTGGGCAATGTACGTCTTGGCTAGCGCAACAATAGTGGCTGCGTCGTCGGGGTTTTCAGTTAAAATTTGTGATTTTTCACAGTAGTCTGGGTTTTGGAAAAGATGAGGATGTGGAATGCTTCGCGATGTGTTGGATGCGTCAATGTCGAGCCTCCATGGGGACCCGTTAAGGAGTGCTCCCTGCTGCGTCATTCTCTGGCATGATGCTCGAATTAGAGCGGATGTCCTTCTTTCCAGTCCTGGAGTTTCTGATATTCTTGTTAGTAGTTCTCGACTTCCCATTAGAATGTGGTTGCCCGCGCCACATTGATAGGCGATATTATCTAGGGCTTCGATGTTGATTTTGTCCGGGGTGAATTTGGATTCTTCCGTGATGTTTATTATCATCTGTTGAATTCCGGTACAAAAAATCCACTGGGCCATTTGGCGTCAAGGAATCCGTCCTTATCGAAACTGACGCGTGTTACAGAGGATAAGCCGGTTTCATCTTGGTCAACTACGAGCACTTGAACCGCGTCTCTATCAAGGCGGCCCATGCCGACGAGTTCGCCCAAGCGGTTGATTAAGTGTTCGCTGTGGGTTTCCAGAAATATTGAAGGCCCCTCTTCGTCGGCTTGAGCAACGCCGGCAATAACGTCCGCCATTTGGGCTTGAAACTGCGGATGTAGGTGAAGCTCAGGCTGTTCAATCGCTATAATCGGCCGACTTCTCCCAGTTATTGCATTCCGTGAATATTGCGCTCGCCATATCTGAAGTATGATTGGTAAGAGTTGTGAGTAGCCAAAGCCCAAGTCTGCGATATTTTTATCATTTCCTTCGCTGTCATTAATGAATACTTGTACATGGCCGCTTTCGGAAGTGACGTGGGCGTGAAATCCAAGGCTCTTCCTCATCCATTGTCGTAGTCTTAATGTTTCAATGTATGACAGTGAATTCAAGAACATCGCAGTGTTCTCGCCTCTTGAGTCGATTTCGTCTACAGCAAGATCCTGTAGTCGATAATATCGCTCTGCAGTTGCTCTGAGTGGTTCTATATACCTGACATTTCCAGCGAAGCTTGCGATTTCATTGTCAATTCTATTTAGGATTCCTGAAATGTTTGAGAGTAATGTGAGTTCCCGTAGGGATGATATGAATGCGTCTCCTGGTTTGTAGTCTTTAATTATTCTGCTTAGATCTGGCGAGAATTTCAGTAGTTTAACGATTTGTTTGTAGAAGCCCTCTTTGCTTGCATAAAGCAATCTATCTAGAAGCTCGCCTGGCTTTTCTGAGCGGAGTCCTTCCATCAGGAGAATAGATGCCTTCTCCGCCAATTCTTCTGAGAATGGGCGTTGATCTTTGACGTGATATACGTGCCGTTTCCCGTTAGTCTCGAAATGCGATTCTTTCAATAGAACGGGTATCGGTATGATTTTCCCAGGACGTCTTGCCCATCGTTTTGTTTCAGGGAGGGAGATCAATCG
The DNA here is from genome assembly GCF_052446685.1 of Stenotrophomonas sp. LC732. Taxonomy (NCBI): domain Bacteria; kingdom Pseudomonadati; phylum Pseudomonadota; class Gammaproteobacteria; order Lysobacterales; family Lysobacteraceae; genus Stenotrophomonas; species Stenotrophomonas sp. LC732. Next base: position 837,569 of record NZ_CP199214.1, read on the forward strand.
TCCGTTAAGGACTACTGTAGTGTTCTCTCCGTGTCCGCTTTCCCCGAAGTGGACTGAATCGCCCAGGGTTTTCTAGACAGTCGTCAGCCGTTTAGTGCGTACTGCTTCTCGAACTCTACCGGGGACAGCCCGTCGTTGGAACTGTGCCGCCGTTTTGGGTTGTAGAACATCTCGATGTACTGGAAGACGTCGGCCCGTGCCTCGTCGTGATTGCTGTAGATCCTCCGCTTAATACGCTCCCGCTTCAGTAGCTGGAAGAAGCTCTCCATCGCTGCGTTGTCATGGCAGTTTCCTCGTCGACTCATGCTGCACACGATGTCGTGCTCGCGCAGGAAGCTCTGCCAGTCTTCGCTGGTGAACTGGGTTCCCTGGTCGGAGTGAAGCAGAAGCCCGGGGCTTGGCTTGCGCCGCCACACTGCAGCCAATAGCGCCTGCAAAACCAGGTCCGTATGTTGAGTTGGTCGGGTTGCCCATCCAACGACCTGACGCGAAAACAGATCAAGCACTACCGCCAAGTACAGGAAGCCGTCGTACGTGCGGATGTAGGTGATGTCCGTGACCCACGCGCGATTTGGCTCACTGACTTTGAAGCCGCGAGCCAGAACGTTCTTGGCGACTGATCCAACAGGGCCGCTCAATGGGCGTGGTCGCCGACCGTAGCCGACCATTGCCCGCAGCCCCTCGCTCTTCATCAAGCGTGCCACGCGATGACGACTACACGTCTCGCCAAGCTCGCGCAGATCTGTGGTCACTTTGCGGTGGCCATACACAGAGCCGCTTTCCAGCCAGCTGTGCTTGATTAGGCCGAGCAACCGCTGATCGTCCTTGTCGCGAGCGCTTGCCGGCTCTTTTAGCCAGGCGTAGTAGCCACTGCGATGGACGCCAAGCATCCGACACATCGCCGCGAGGCCGAACTCATCTGCGTGTTGCTTCATGAAGGCGTACTTTGCTCTTACCCCTTTGCAAAGTACGCGGCGGCTTTTTTTAGGATGTCTCGCTCTTCAGTGACCCTGCGTAGCTCAGCCTTGAGGCGGCGCACTTCCGCGTTCTGGTCCTGCTCGACACGCCGGCCAACATCGCCTTTGCCTTGTTGCCGCTTCCAGCCGTAAAGACTATGGATCGACACGCCCAGTCGCTCGGCAACCTCCGCTACCGGACGGCCGTACTCAACGATCTGTCGGACCGCCTCGATCTTGAACTCATCGGTGTACCGCTTCGTGCTCATAACCACCTCCGCCTAAGCCATAGTTTATGGCTGCGAGGTGTCTACGGAACCCTGGGCGATTCAGACTGTCAGGTCGTCGCTGCCAGTATTTAGAGTAATGCTGCGTGCTTTTCCACTTTCGTCAGCTTCATTTTGGCCGATGGTAAGTCGAATCCTTACGTCGTTGAGGTCAGAATAGAAGCTGGTTGATTCAATAATGTCAAAATAGTCCAGCTCATCTGTGTTCTTCTTTCCAATGTTTCCATCTATGGAGAGCTGGAACTCGATTGTTACTCCATCCTTTGGGTTGTGTACGTTGACTGCGTTCTTGAAAGTTCCGAAGTCAACGAACTGTCCGTACCAAAGAAGTGGTCCTTTAGTGGGGCGTTCTGAACTCTGGCGTATCAATGGTAGCACTCTGAGAAGAGTGCTCTTCCCTGCGCTGTTTTTCCCGACAAGGACCGTGATTTTTGCGAGTTCAATGTCGGAGGAGTCGCGAATCGATCTTAAATTTCTAACTCTGAACGATGTGATCATATTGAAATTCCGTTTCAGTGAGTATTTGGCTTCTACGCCATTATTGTGAGGTCAGTGCAGCAGCACCAGCGTGGCCAGGCCGAGGAAGGTGAAGAAGCCCATCGAGTCGGTCACGGCGGTCAGGAAGATGCCGCTGGCCAGCGCCGGGTCGAAGCCGAAGCGTTTCAGGGTCAGTGGCACCAGCACGCCGGCCAGTGCGGCGAACAGCAGGTTGCAGGTCAGCGCGATGGCGATCACCGCCGACAGTCCGGGCGAGTGGAACCAGGCCAGCACGATCAGCCCCAGCACGGAACCCAGCATCACGCCGTTCAACAAGGCGACCCGCACCTCCTTCCACAGCAGCGTGCGCGCGTTGGACGCGCCTACCTGGCCCAGTGCCAGGCCGCGCACCATCAGCGCCAGCACCTGGGTACCGGCATTGCCGCCCAGGCCCGCCACGATCGGCATCAGCACGGCCAGCGCCACCAGCTTGTCGATGGTGCCTTCGAAGTGGCCGACCACGCTGGAGGCCAGGAAGGCGGTGCACAGGTTCACCGACAGCCACATCAAGCGCCGGCGCATGGCGCGCCAGACCGGGCTGAACAGGTCTTCGTCCTCGTCCAGGCCGGCGGCGCCCAGTGCCTGGTGCTCGGCCTGGCCACGGATGATGTCGACCACGTCATCGATGGTGATGCGGCCGATCAGGATGTTGTTGTCGTCCACCACCGGCGCGGAGATCCAGTCATGGTCGGAGAACTGGCGGGCGACCTCCTGGTCGCTCTCGCCGACGTCAATGGCCGGCTGCTCGTCGTCGATCAGGCGGTTGATCGGGGTGGTGTCCTCGTGGGTCACCAGTGCCGCCAGCGACACCCGGCCGAGGTACTGATGGCGCCGGCTGACCACGAACAGGTGATCGGTATGGTCCGGCAGTTCGCCGCGCAGGCGCAGGTAGCGCAGCACCACGTCGACATTGACGTCGGCGCGCACGGTCACCACGTCCGGGTTCATCAGGCGGCCGGCGCTGTCCTCGGGATAGGACAGCACCTGCTCCAGGCGCTCGCGGTTCTCGCGGTCCATCGACTTGAGGACCTCGTCGATGACCGTATCGGGCAGGTCTTCGACCAGGTCGGCCAGGTCGTCGATGTCCAGGTCTTCGACCGCGGCGATGATCTCGTCCGGGTCCATGTCCGCGAGCAGGCTCTCGCGCACGTCTTCGCCGACGTGGACCAGCACCTCGCCGTCATCTTCCGGATCAACCAGGCCCCACACCACCTCGCGCTTGCCCGGCGGCAGCGATTCAAGCAGGTTGCCGATCTCGGCCGGGGCCAGGGTGTTGACCAGCCGACGTACCGGGCCCAGCCGGCCGCTGTCCAGGGCATCGGACAACATCCGCAGTTGGCGCGCAGTCTTGTCGTGGCGTACAGCTTCAGCCATCGCAGCTCCCGCGGGATAAGAAAAGCCGCGATCCCGGCAAGGATGCGGCAACAGGGGTGTTCAGCGCGTCATTATCGCAAGGGGATGTTTCAACGCATAGCCGCCGGGTGGCGGTAGTGCCGGCCGCTGGCCGGCAACCTCTTGGCCTTCAACGAGACGGGGCCAGATCCCTTTTCCCGCGGAAAAGGGATCTGACCCCAGGCGTGCATGCCCGGCGAGCGGGTGGTGTCAGGGCGTATCGGCCACCAGCGCCAGCCAGCGTTCGATGGCGCGGCGGTCGCGCGCGGCCAGCAGCTTCGGGGCACGGGCGCGCAGCGCACCCAGATCGGCTTCGCGGATGGCGCGGCGCACCTCCAGCAACGTACCGGGATGCAGGCTGAACTCGCTCAGGCCCAGCGCCAGCAGCAACGGGGTCATCCGCGCATCACCGGCCATCTCGCCACAGACCGCCACCGGAATGCGGTGGCGTGCGCCGGTCTCGATCACCATCTGCAACAGCCGCAGCACCGCCGGGTGCAACGGTGAATACAACTCACCCAGCGCCTCGTTGTTGCGGTCGGCGGCCAGCAGGTACTGCACCAGGTCGTTGGTGCCGATCGACAGGAAATCGACCAGATCGATGAAACTCTCCAGCGCCAATGCCGCCGCCGGGACTTCGATCATCGCGCCCAGCGGCACGTGCTCGGACACCATATGGCCTTCGCTGCGCAGCTGTTCGCTCAGCTTGAGCATGCGCCGGCGCACCGCCAGCAGTTCCTCGCGGGTGCTGACCATCGGCACCAGCACGCGCAGCTTGCCGTAGGCCGAGGCGCGCAGGATCGCGCGCAGCTGGGTGTCGGCCACCTTGGGCCGTGCCAGCGACAGGCGCACGCCGCGCAGGCCCAGTGCCGGGTTCTCTTCGTTGCTCAGGGTCAGGCCGGTACGATCGGCCTTGTCCGCACCCAGGTCGAGCGTGCGGATGGTTACCGGCCGGCCGCTCATGCCCAGTGCGGCATCACGGTAGGTCTGGAACTGTTCTTCTTCGTCCGGCAGCTCGTTGCGCTGCAGGAACAGGAATTCGGTGCGGTACAGGCCCAGCCCCTGCGCGCCCAGCGCATGCGCCTGGGTGACGTCCTCCAGCGATTCGGCATTGGCCAGCAAGGCAATGTCGACCTGGTCGCGGGTACGGCTGGGCTTGCTGCGCAGGCGGCCAAGCTCGCGCTGCTCGCGCGCGTGTTCCTTCAGGCGTGCGCGGTAGTCACGCAGGTTGTCGGCCAGCGGGTTGACGGTGATGCTGCCGTCGGCACCGTCGATGATCAGCACGTCGCCGTCGGCGACGCGGCTGAGCAGTTGCGGCACATTGACGATCAGGGGCAGGTGCAGGCTGCGCGCCAGGATCGCGCTGTGCGACAGCGCGCTGCCGGCGGCGGTGACGATGCCGACCACCCCCTGCGCCTGCAGCTGCGCCAGTTCGGATGGGGCGATGTTGTCGCAGACCAGGATCTCGCCGGCCAGGCCCTTCATCACCGGCGGGCGTTCGGGTTGCAGGAAGGCGTGGATGCGGCCGATCACATGGTCGAGATCGTCCATGCGGCTCTTCAGGTAGGCATCGTCCATGCCATCGAAGACCTTGGCCAGGCGGTCACGCTGCAGGCGCAGCGCGTAGCCGGCACTGTACGGGCCGCTGCGGATCAGTTCGTCCAGGCCATACAGCAGCTCGGGGTCGTCCAGCAGCAACGCGTGCAGGTCGAGGAACTCGCCCACTTCCTGGTTCAGTGCGCCATGCAGGCGCTGACGCAGTTCGTGCATTTCCGTACGCGCGGCATCCAGCGCACGGTGCAGGCGGGCCAGTTCGGCCTCGACCTGGTGGGCGGCCACGCGTTGCTCGGCCACTTCCAGTGCATGCGGCAGCCGCACGCGCGCCCGGCCCATCGCCGTTCCGCGCGCCGCGCCATGGCCGGCCAACAGCTGTACCGGCCGTTGGCCGGAAGGGAGCTGGCCGGCGCGTGCGCGTGGCACGCTCAGCTGTCCTCGTCGAAGCGGCGTTCGAACAGGCCCACCACCGCCTCCATCGCGGCGGCTTCATCTTCGCCGTTGATGCGCACGGTGACCGGAGTGCCCTGGCCGGCGGCCAGCAGCATCACGCCCATGATGCTCTTGGCGTTGATCTCACGGCCCTTGGCGGCCATGGTCACGTTGCAGCGGAACGGCGCCAGGGTCTGCACCAGCTTGGCGGTGGCCCGGGCATGCAGGCCCAGGCGGTTGCTGACGGTGAGTTCTCGTTCAAGCATCGTCGACTATCGCTCCATTACGGGTACCCGCCGCGGCTGTGGCGGGCAGTTGATCCAGTCCCTGTTCCGGATAATTCATCACCCGCAGCAACATCGGCAGGCTCAGTGCCGACACCCGGCGAACCGGGGTCCCCAGCCGGGCCAGCTGCCCTGCAAGGTTGGCGGGGCTGGCGCCGTACAGGTCGGTCAGGATCAGCACGCCCTCACCACTGTCGACCCGCCGCAGGGCGGCCGAGGCGAGCGGGAGCAGGGCGTCCATGTCTGCGTCGAACGGTACTTCGAAAGCTTCGGTTTTCAGCGGCAATTGCCGCAGGAGCCGGGTCGCCACGTCAAGCAGGGCGGTCCCGACCCCAGGATGTGTTACGAGGAGAATGCCACAGGTCATTACTGCACGTTAACAGGTCAAGGTGAATCGGCGATAGCAGCAGATGAGGGGCACTGTGTCCCGTATTCAGCGTTATCGGGGTCAGAGCCCTTTTCCCCTGGAAAAGGGATCCGACCCCATGCGTTTTTCGATGCCTGGCAGCGATTCATCCACGCATGGTGTGGATCCATCGTGTCGACCAAGGTCGACACCTACCCACACCGCCCCGCCATCCCACGGAATGCCGCTTTTGCTGTTGCTGTTGCTGTTGCTGTTGCTGTTGCTGTTGCCGGTCAGCGGCCGGCACTACCGACGGGTGTCGGGCGCAGCCCGGCCGGCCACCCTCAATCCTGTTCGCGGTGGTACGTCGCCACGTCCTGCCAGCCCATCTCGCGGGCATGCCGGGCCATGCGCTCGGCCAGGAACACCGAGCGGTGCTTGCCGCCGGTGCAGCCGAACGCCACGGTCACGTAGCTGCGGGTGCCATCACCCAGTTTCGGCAGCCAGGTATCGAGGAAATCCATCAGCTGGGCCAGGTAGCGCTGCACGTCCGGTTGCGCTTCCAGGTAGTCGCGTACACCCGGTTCGCGGCCGCTGAGCGCACGCAGGTCCGGGTCCCAGTGTGGATTGGGCAGCACCCGCGCATCGAACACGAAGTCCGCCTCGGCGGGTACACCGCGCTTGTAGGCGAATGATTCGAACAGCAGCGACAGGCCGGTGGCATGGTCCATCGCGAACTCGGTGATGATCCGCCGCCGCAGTTGGTGCACGTTGAGGTTGCTGGTATCGATCACCGCATCGGCCTCGCGGCGCAATGGCGCGGTCAGCTCGCGCTCGCGGGCGATCGCCTCGGGCAATGACAGGCCCAGCTGGCTCAGCGGATGGCGGCGGCGGGTGTCGGCATAGCGCTTGAGCACCGTTTCGTCGCTGGCCTCGAAGAACAGCACCTTCACTTCCACGCCGGCGTCGGTGGCCAGCTGCCGCCAGTCGCCCAGCTGGCTCAGGTCGGCCTGGCCGCGCACGTCGATGCCCACCGCCAGCCGGCGCGGCGCGCTGCCGTCGTGGTTGGCCAGCAGGCTGCGCACGAAGTCCGGCAGCAGGTGGATCGGCAGGTTGTCCGAGCAGTAGTAGTCCTGATCCTCGAAGGTCTTCAGGGCGACGGATTTACCCGAGCCGGACAGGCCGCTGACGATGATCAGGGTCGGGGCGGAGGGGGTGGCGGTGCTCATGGACAGGCTCTTCGAGGGGCAGGGGAATCAGGGTGTTCGCCGTTCCAGCAGATTGCTGTGGCGGGCGATGAACATCGCTGCCGGATCAATGCCCTTGGTGCGCAGGATGTGCAGGCGGGTGGCGGCTTCGGTCAGCACGGCCAGGTTGCGGCCGGGCATCACCGGCAGGGTGATCAGCGGAACGTCGAGGTCCAGCACATGGCGGGTGCCCGAGTCGCCGGTCAGGCGCTCGTAGCCATGCGGGGTGGGTTCGGTCATCGGCTTGGTCAGGTGGACGATCAGCCGAAGGTACTTGTTCTTCTTTACAGCCGTGTCGCCGAACATCTCGCGCACATTCAGCACGCCCAGGCCGCGCACTTCCAGCAGGTCCTGCAGCAGTTCGGGGCAGGTGCCGTCGAGCACGTCCGGGGCGATCTGGGTGAATTCGGGCGCATCGTCGGCTACCAGGCGATGGCCGCGGCTTAGCAGCTCCAGCGCCAGCTCGCTCTTGCCCGACCCGGCCTCACCGGTGATCAGCACGCCGATGGAATAGATCTCCATGAACACGCCATGCAGGATCACCCGCGGCGCCAGCGTGCGCGCCAGGTGGTAGGACAGGTGGTTGAGCAGTTCGTGGCCGCGCTTGGGCGACAGCCACAGCGGTGTGCCGGATTCATCGGCGGCCGCGCGCAGGTCTTCCGGGCACGCCTGGTTGCGGGTCAGCACCAGCGCCAGCGGATGCGACTGCATGATCTTCTCGATGGTCTCCCAACGCTGGCGGGGTTCCAGCGCGTCCAGCCAGGACAGTTCCTCGGTGCCCAGGATCTGCACCTTGTTGGGATAGATCGCATTGAGGTAGCCGGCCAGCGACGGACGCCGCGAGACCGTGTTGCCGGCCTCCAGCTCGCGTTTCTCACCGGATTTGCCAGCGGCCCAGCGCAGCCCCAGCCGCTCGCGCTGCTGTTCGAACAGTTCACGGGCGGTGATGCTGGTATTCATGCGGCACTCGCAGGTGGGGTCATGTCCAGCGCCTCGCGCAGCGCCCGGGCATCGCCGGCTTCGCGCAGAGCCTGGCGGATGTCCGGTGCGGAAAACAGCTCGGCCAGCTCGGACAGCAGCATCAGGTGCTGGTGGGTGTAGTGGGCGGGGACGGCCATCGCGAACACCAGGTCCACCGGTTCGTCGCCGCCGAAATCGACCGGGGTCGCCAGTCGCAGCAGGGCGCCACGGGGGCGGTCCAGGGTCGGCGCGCGGCCGTGGGGGATGGCGATGCCGTGGCCGATCGCGGTGCTGCCCAGGGCTTCGCGCTGGCACAGGTTCAGATAGATCTGTTCGGCGTTGGCCTGGCGGCAGGCCAGCAACCCGGCGGCGGCCTGCAGGACGCTGTCACGGTCGGTGGCCGTGCAGAGCTGGGTCTGCACGGCCGCCAGGAGGTCAGTCAGGGGCATGTCTGCGGGGAACGGTGGCGATCAGCCACCATTGTCGCCCACCGGCAGCGGTGCGTGCTGCTGTTTTTTCTCCTTGTGCTTGATGACCAGGCGGTCAAGCTTGTCCGCAAGCAGGTCGATCGCGGCATACATGGTCTGGCCGCCGGCCTCGGCGTGCAGGGTCTGCCCCGGAATGTTGAGGCTGGCGTCGACGTGGTGTTCGGTCTTCTGCAGCTTGAGGGTCACCCGCGCTTCGCAGTGCTGGTCGAAGTGTTTTCCGATCCGGGCCAGCTTCTCCTCTACATAGGACTGCAGGGCCGGGGTGACTTCGACGTCTTTGCCAAACGTTTCGATGCGCATCGGGTTTCTCCTGTGTTCGGATGTGCCAATGAACCTCTCCGCCGGGCGCGGCGGCGCGTCAAGCGATTCTGACCCTTTCGTGCGAGGCGGAAATGTTCATGGCTTCACGATACTTCGCCACGGTGCGTCGCGCTACTGGAATTCCCGACGATTTGAGCAGGTCAGCCAGCTTGGCGTCAGAAAGCGGCTTGCGCGGGTTCTCGTCGTCGATCAGGCGGCGGATCATCGCCTGGATGGCCGTGCTGGACGCCTCGCCACCGCCTTCGGTATCGATGCCCGAGGCGAAGAAGGCGCGCAGCGGCAGGGTGCCGCGCGGCGTGCGCACGTGCTTGCGGGCGATCGCGCGCGACACCGTGGATTCGTGCAGGCCCAGCTCGGCGGCGATCTCGCGCAGGGTCAGCGGGCGCAGCGCCTGCTCGCCGAATTCGAGGAAGCCGGCCTGTTGCAGGATCAGGCTGCGCACCACCCGCAGCAGGGTTTCGCCGCGCTGCTGCAGGCCCTTCAGCAGCCAGCGCGCCTCCTGCAGCTGGCCGCGCAGGTAGCCGGCGTCGGCCTCGCCACAGCGGCGGATCAGCTGTTCGTAGCCACGGTGGATCACCACCTTCGGCCCGGCATGGGCCGCCAGCGCTGCGCGCCAGATGCCGTTCTGCCGCCACACCACCACGTCGGGCACCACATAGGTGTCCTGCGACAGCGGCGCGATCTGCGTGCCCGGACGCGGGTCCAGCGAGCGCAGCAGCGCGACCGCCGTCTCGACCTCGTCCAGCGGCTGTTTCAGTTCATGCGCCAGCCCGGAGACGCCACTGCGCGGCAGCCGTTCCAGCGGGCCTGCGGCAATCTGTCGCGCCAGCGCCAGCCCCGGCGTGTCGGCAGGCAACACGTCCAGCTGCAGCTGCAGGCACTCGCCGAGCGTGCGCGCGGCAACGCCGACCGGGTCGAAACGCTGGATGCGATGCAGCACCGCGAGGATTTCATCCTCACCGGCATGGACCGCCGGCAGCAGGGTTTCGGCGATGGTGGCCAGCGGTTCGCGCAGGTAACCATCGTCGTCCAGCGCATCGATCAGTGCAGCGCCGATGCTGCGGTCATGCGTGGAAAGATGCGACAGGTGCAGCTGCCACAGCAGGTGGTCGGCCAGCGTTTCGGTTTCCGCCACGCGCTCGGCGGCACTGCCGGTGTCATCGTCATCGTCGAAGCTGCCACCACTGCCGGCGGCACTCCAGTCGAGTTCGGCCGGCGCCCAGTCGTCGCCGTTGTCGGTGCGTTCGGCGGGCGCGTCGGCATCGGTGCTGTCGCTGGCCTCATTGGCGGCACTGCTGTCGTTGCTGTCGGCCCAGTCCAGCAGCGGATTGCTCTCCACGGCCTGGGCGATTTCAAGCTCCAGCTCGGTCGTGGACATCTGCAGCAGCTTGATCGCCTGCTGCAGCTGGGGCGTGAGCACCAGCTGTTGTCCCAACGATGTCTGCAGCCGAGTCTTCATGCCTGTGCCGAACGGAAGGAAAGGGACCCGGCGCCTGCGGTCACAGCTTGAAGGAATCCCCAAGGTAGACGCGACGTACGTCGGCGTTGTCCAGGATCGCCTCCGGCGAGCCCTGGGCCAGCACGGTGCCCTCGGCGAGGATATACGCGCGGTCGCAGATTCCCAAGGTCTCGCGCACGTTGTGGTCGGTGATCAGCACGCCGATGCCACGCTGCTTGAGATGGGTGACGATGCGCTGGATTTCACCCACCGAGATCGGGTCGACACCGGCAAACGGTTCGTCGAGCAGGATCAGGCGCGGCTGCGCGGCCAGTGCGCGGGCGATCTCGCAGCGACGACGTTCGCCACCGGACAGGCTGGCGCCGAGCTGGTCGGCCACATGGCCCAGCTGCAATTCGTCGAGCAGGCTGTTCAATTCGCGTTCGCGGCCGGCCGAATCCAGGTCTTCGCGAAGCTCCAGTACCAGGCGGAGGTTGTCGGCCACCGTCAGCTTGCGGAACACCGACGGCTCCTGCGGCAGGTAGCCCACGCCCTGCTTGGCACGGGTGTACATCGGATCGCTGGTGATGTCCTTGCCGTCGAGCACGATGCTGCCGGCATCGGCGGCGACCAGGCCGACGATCATGTAGAAGCAGGTGGTCTTGCCGGCACCGTTGGGGCCGAGCAGGCCCACCACTTCACCGGCGTCGAGGGTCAGCCCGAAGTCCTTGACGACTTCGCGCTGCTTGTAGCGCTTGCGCAGGCCCTTGGCGACGAGCATTACTTCTTGCTCCCGGCCGGCTTGGCCGACGTGCTGGCCGGCGCCGCCGCCTTGGGCGTGGCCGCCGGCTGTGCCGCCGCGTTCTTGTTCTTCGGCGGAATGACGGTGCGCACGCGGCTGCCATCGCCACCGGAATTCATTTCGCCGCTACGGGTGTTGTAGACCATGCGCTGGCCGGCATTGGTGCCGCGCGCGCTGGTGACCTTGTAGTTGCCGGTCAGGGTGATGATCTCGGTCTTGATGTCGTAGTCGATGCGATCAGCCACCGCGTCCATCCAGGTGCCATCGTCGAGCTGCTGCTTCATCGTGGCCTGCTTGCCGGTGAACACCGCACGCACGGCCTCGCCGTCCTTCAGGTAGATCTCGGCTTCGGACGAGCGGATGTCCAGCGAGCCCTGGGTGACGGTCACGCCCTGCGAGAGCACGGTCTTGCCATCGCCGGTGAGCACGCCCGACTGCGCGCCGGAGTCGATGTTCATGTTCTCGTTGCGGTCGGTGGACTTGGCAAAGGCAGCGCTGGGAACAAGGAGACCGAGCGCGAGTACGGCTGCAAAGGGAATCTTCATCGGGGTCCGTTCTACCGGTGGGGCCGCCCGGGAAACCGGGGGCGGATGGGTGGGCTGCCTGCCTTGCGCCTGTCCGGGGACGTCGCAGGAGGGCGGCGGAATCAGCGTCGGGGCGTGTAACGGCCCTTGGACTGGCTGAGGAAATGATACGTGTTGTTCTTCGAATCCACCTCGAAGCCAACGCCGGACTGTTCCATGCCGGGGCGGGTCATGGTGACCAGCGCATCGGTGCGGGCACGGTTCTCCTTCGGGAACACGTCCAGGTGGTCGGTGCGGAAGGTGGTCGGCACCACGCCCGGATCGGCCGGGCTGTCGCCGGCGACATTGCCGCGCAGCTTCATCTGGTCGCCCTTGGCGCTGAGCCAGCCCGTCTCGGCACGCAGGGTCCAGTGCTTGCCATCCTTGTCCGGCATCTCGAACAGCGGCGTGGCGATGTTGATGGTCTGGTCGCCACGCTGGCGCTCCAGCAACGGTGCGCGCAGGGTGGTCGATTCCTTGCCGTGCTCATCCAGGGCGACGACCTGGAAGTCGTGCAGGACGTAGTCCACGCCGACATCCTGGCCGGCAGTGGCCGGACCCTTGTCGCGGTTGCGCAGGGCCGCCCAGCTGCTGAGCAGGGCCGCCAGCAGCAGGCCGATGCCGAGCAGGGTGCGCCAGTTCAGGCTCGGCAGGTTCATGCGCCGAACCTCGCCAAGACCGCGTCCACATGACCCTGCGCGGCCAGCAGGATGTCACACAGCTCACGGGCTGCACCACGTCCGCCGTCGGCGCGGGTCTGCCAATGCACGCGCTCGGCGATCCACGGGTGGGCGTTGGCCGGCGCCACCGCCAGGCCGACCGCGCCCAGCGGTGCCAGGTCCGGCAGGTCGTCGCCCATGAAGGCCACCTGCTCCAGACCGATGCCGTGCTGCGCACACAGCGCCTGCACGCTGGCCAGCTTGTCGCCCACGGCGATCTGGGTATCGATGCCGAGGTCGGCGCCGCGCCTGAGCGCGGACTGGCTGTTGCGCGCGGTGATCAGCACGGGGTGGATGCCGTGCTGCTGCAGCAGTTTCAGGCCCAGGCCATCCTGCACGAAGTACGCCTTGCTCTCGTTGCCGTCCTTGTCGTAGTACAGCCGACCGTCGGTGAGGGTGCCGTCCACGTCGAAGCAGGCCAGGCGGACGCGGGCCGCGGCGGCATGCAGGTGGGCGGGGAAGGCGGGCAGGGGGGACCAGGGCATCAGGGTGGCAGGCTCGGTGGATTCGGGTTGGGACGGTACAGACTGAATGGGGTCTACGGACTGTCGGTTAAACCACCCGGGCCCGCAACAGGTCATGAATGTTCAGGGCACCGACCGCCCGGCCCTGGTCGTCAACCACGATCAGGCCCGTGATCTTGTGGGTCTCCATCAGCCGGGCAGCCTCCACCGCCAGCTGGTCGGCGCCGATGGTACGTGGGTTGCGGGTCATCACATCGGCGATCTTCGCGGTGCGCACGTCCAGCGCGCTGTCCAGCGCCCGGCGCAGGTCACCGTCGGTGAACAGGCCGATCAGCACACCGTCGGCATCGACCACGGCGGTCATGCCCAGCCGCTTGCGGCTCATTTCGACCAGCGCCTCGCTGAGGCTGGCGTCGGCCCCCACGCTGGGCAGGTCCTCCCCGGTGTGCATGACGTCGGTGATGTGCAGCAGCAGGCGGCGGCCGAGGCTGCCGGCCGGGTGCGAGCGGGCGAAATCGTCGGCGGTGAAGCCGCGTGCGTCGAGCAGGGCCACGGCCAGCGCATCGCCCATCGCCAGCGAGGCGGTGGTGCTGGAGGTCGGCGCCAGCGCCAGCGGGCAGGCCTCGGCCGGCACGCTGACGTCCAGGTGGATATCGGCGGCGGTGGCCAGGCTGGACTGCGGGCGGCCGGTCATGGAAATCAGCACGTTGCCCTGGCGCTTGAGCACCGGCAGCAGCATCAGCACTTCGTCCGATTCGCCCGAATAGGACAGGGCCAGCACCACGTCGGCCTCGGTGATCATGCCCAGGTCACCATGGCCGGCTTCGCCCGGATGCACGTAGAACGCGGGAGTGCCGGTGGAGGCCAGCGTAGCGGCGATCTTGCGGGCGATGTGCCCGGACTTGCCCATGCCGGTGGCGACCACCCGGCCGCGGCTGGCCAGGATCGCCTGGCAAGCCTGCTGGAAGGCCTCGCCGAGGCGGTCGGCCACGGCATCCAGCGCCTGCCGCTCGATCTCGAAGACGCGGCGGCCGCTGGCGACCAGGCCGGCAGGGTCGACGGAACGGGGGGGCAACAGGGATTCGGCCATGCGGACGCCACGCAGCGGAAGTAGAATGGAGGCACATTTTATTAGGAAAGCCCGTTGGACGCCGACACCATCCGCAACCTGATCGAAACCGGCCTGCCCGGCGCCCGCGCCGACGTGCAGGGCGACGATGGCGTGCATTTCGAAGCGACCGTGGTCTGCGAGGCCTTTGCCGGCAAGATGCCGCTGGCCCGCCACCGGATGGTCTATGCCACCCTGGGCGACCTGATGGGCGGCGCGATCCACGCGCTGGCGCTGAAAACCGTGACCCCGGCCGAAGCCGGCTGAACCGCAGAAGATCCCGAATACATGGCCAAGATCGTTGTGACCGGCGGCGCTGCGCTGCACGGTGAAGTGAGCATCTCCGGCGCCAAGAACGCCGTCCTCCCCATTCTCTGCGCGACCCTGCTGGCCGATGCGCCGGTGGAGATCACCAACGTGCCGCACCTGCACGATGTGGTCACCACGGTGAAGCTGCTGGGTGAACTGGGTGCCAAGGTCACCATCGACCAGGGCACGCTGTCGCGCGGCAGTGCGATCGTGGTCGACCCGCGTCCGGTCAACCAGCATGTCGCCCCGTACGAGCTGGTCAAGACCATGCGCGCCTCGATCCTGGTGCTGGGCCCGCTGCTGGCCCGCTTCGGCGCGGCGGAAGTGTCGCTGCCCGGCGGCTGCGCGATCGGCTCGCGTCCGGTCGACCAGCACATCAAGGGCCTGCAGGCGCTGGGCGCCGAGATCGTGGTCGAGAACGGCTTCATCAAGGCCACGGCCAAGCGCCTGAAGGGCGGCCATTTCACCTTCGACATGGTCAGCGTTACCGGCACCGAGAACGTGCTGATGGGCGCGGTGCTGGCCGAAGGCACCACCATCCTCGACAACTGTGCGATGGAACCGGAAGTGACCGATCTGGCGCATTGCCTGATCGCGCTGGGCGCGAAGATCGAAGGCCTGGGCACTGCCCGCCTGGTCATCGAAGGCGTCGAGCGCCTGTCCGGCGGCCGCCATGAAGTGCTGCCCGACCGCATCGAGACCGGCACCTTCCTGGTGGCTGCGGCGATGACCGGCGGCAAGGTCACGGTCAACCGTGCGCGCCCGAACACCATGGACGCGGTGCTGTCCAAGCTGGTCGAAGCCGGTGCGAAGATCGAGACCACCGACGACACCATCACCCTGGACATGCAGGGCAAGCGGCCGAAGGCGGTCAACCTGACCACCGCACCGTACCCGGCGTTCCCGACCGACATGCAGGCGCAGTTCATGGCGCTCAACTGCGTGGCCGACGGCGTCGGCGTGATCAACGAAACGATCTTCGAAAACCGTTTCATGCACGTCAACGAGTTGCTGCGCCTGGGCGCGGACATCCAGGTCGAAGGCCACACCGCCATCGTGCGGGGCAGCGAGCACCTGAGTGGCGCACCGGTGATGGCCACCGACCTGCGTGCCTCGGCCTCGCTGATCCTGGCCGGCCTGATGGCCAGCGGCGAGACCACCATCGACCGCATCTACCACCTTGACCGTGGCTACGAGAACATCGAAGAGAAGCTGTCTTCGCTCGGTGCCACCATCCGGCGCGTGCCATGATCCTGCGCGGCAAGTTCAGCCCGCGTCGCAAGGCGCTGCTGGCGCTGGTGCTGATCGTGCTGGCGTGGCTGGGCTACGCCTGGTACGCCAACATCGCCATCACCCAGGGCATCGAGCAGAAGGACATGGACTGGAATGGCGATGGCACGGTCTCGCGCGACGAGATCATCGAGTCGTTCTATGCGGTTGCGGTGAATGACAGCCAGGACGGCAACCGCCATTGCCGCACCTTCGTCTGGCGCAGCACCGGCGAGCAGATCCGCGTGGACTGCCGTACCGAGTTCAAGCCGGCGGCGGCCGAAGAAAAGAAGTAAGAAAAACGCCCGCGAAAGCGGGCGTTTTCTTTTCGCGGGGCCCGGGGTCGGACCCCTTTCCATCGGAAAGGGCTCCGACCCCAGCCACACAACCGGGGTCAGAGCCCATCCCCGAGGGGATGGGATCCGACCCCGGCACTCAGTTCATCGCCTTGATGGTCAGGTCCAGTGCATCGCGGTCGTTCTCCCGCTGCAGCATGCGCGCCGGCACCGGGAACTCCGGCACGATCCAGGCGATCAGCTCCTTGTTGCCGTCGGCACGCGAGACCTTGGTCGCTTCGTAGCTCTTGCCGCCCACGGTGATCGACTCCTTGCCGATGACGCGGT
The DNA here is from genome assembly GCF_052446685.1 of Stenotrophomonas sp. LC732. Lineage (NCBI taxonomy): Bacteria > Pseudomonadati > Pseudomonadota > Gammaproteobacteria > Lysobacterales > Lysobacteraceae > Stenotrophomonas > Stenotrophomonas sp. LC732. The sequence continues at coordinate 853,668 of NZ_CP199214.1, forward strand.
AGGTCATGTTCTTGATGCGGCCTTCGTCGACCATGCGATAGGTCAGCGGCTTGCCGGCGGCGAGGTCACGGGCGATCGCCAGGTTGATCAGCAGCGCGTCCATGTCACCGGATTTCAGTGCGATAGGTCCAGCGCGGTCCGGCTTGATGTCGCCGGTCCAGGTGGCCTGGTTGCTGGTCCAGTTGTAGTTGGCCTGCACGTTGCGCTTCTTCACCAGCAGCGCCGAACGGTCCTGGCTGCTGAGCGGGCGCAGCTGGCCGCGCACTTCTTCGAACACGGTGCTCTGGCTCAGGTCGGCCAGCTGGTTCTTCACCTGCAGCGTGTAGCGCCACTTGTTGGCACCCTCGCTGCTCAGCGTCATGCTGCCATTGGCCTGCATGCCCATGTAGCTGGCCAGGTAATCGGCCTTGAACGGCTGCAGGGCCATGGCCGGCAGGCTGGCCACCGACAGCGCGGCTGCAGCGATCCAGGTGAGGGGGCGGGTCAGGGTGCTCATGCTCAGACTCCTTGGTATTCGATCAGGCGCAGATCGACGCGGTCTTCGCCGTCTTCGCGTTGCAGGATGCGCACCGGGGTGGGGACACCGTTGGCGATCCAGAGGATGGTTTCGTTGTTGCCGCCGTTGGTCCGGTAGACCCGCAGCGCGTTGTAGGACAGGTCGCCGACCTCGACGTTCTCGGTTTGCGGCGCGGCCTGGTAGTCGTGCTGGCGGACCTTGCCCATGTCCACGTAGCGGTAGTGCATGGTGGCACCCGGACGGGCATCCCGCATGATCGCCAGGTTGATCAGCAGGGCGCTCTGGTCGCCCGGCTGCAGCGGAATCGGCTGCGCACGCTTCTTCTCGACGTCGCCGGTCCACTGCGCGGTACCGGCCTGCCAGTTGTACGTGCCGACCGCCTTCTTGCCCAGGAACAGGCCCTTGCGCACCGTGCTCTGGCTCAGCGGTGCATAGGCGCCGGCGCGCTCCTCGAACACCGTGCTCTGCTCGATGTTCAGGCCCAGCACGCTGGCAAAGCCGCGGCGGCCGACCACCTGCATGTCGACCCGCCACTGGTTGCCGCCGGTATGGGTGACCTGCATGCTGGCGTCGCCGGCCTCCTTGCCTTTGTAGAAGGCCTGGTAGGTGGCGCTGAACGGCTGCAGCGGCGGCGGTTCCCACGCCAAGGCCGGCAGGGCCGGGGCCGCCGCTTCGGCCGGCGGTTGCACCGCTGGCACCGGCGCCGGAGCCGGCGAGGCAGGCGCCTGCGCCTGGCCCCAACCCACGCCGGGGAGCACGACAAGCGACAGCAGCAGCGAAGTGGACAGCAGGGTCGTGGTCTTCATGGAAGAGAGGAGCCGCAGGAGGTGGGCAGGATGCCAGCCCCGCAGTCAGCGGGGCGTGTGCGTGGGCGTTACCGGTTCAGGTTCCCGGCGGAATCTAGGGCCAGCGGGCTAAACAGGGGGTGACCGTCCAGTTGCGGCTGGCCCTCCCGTTCAGTCAGGCGGCCGGCGCACAGCAGCTGCAGCGTGGCGATCAGCAGGGGATGCTCCACCGCCAGCACACGCGCGGCCAGCGTGTCGGCGTCATCGCCGGGCAGCACCGGTACCCGCACCTGGGCCAGCACGGCGCCGGCGTCCAGCTCGGGTACGACCAGGTGCACGCTGGCACCGTGCTCGGCATCGCCTGCATCCAGTGCCCGCGCATGCGTGTCCAGCCCCTTGTGCAGCGGCAGCAGCGACGGGTGGATGTTGACCAGGCGGCCATTGAAGCGCTGCACGAAGGCGGCGCCGAGTATGCGCATGTAGCCGGCGCAGACGATCCAGTCCGGTGCGACCGCGGCCAGTGCGTCGCCCAGTGCCTGCTCGTAGGCGGCGCGGTCCTGGAATTCCTTCGGCGCATGCGCCCAGCGCAGGTTGGCGCTGACCCGCTGCAGCGCGGCGGCGGCCGGGCGGTCGGAAAATACGCCGACGACCTCGGCGCGCAGGCGTCCCGCAGCGATGGCATCGAGGATGGCCTGCAGGTTGCTGCCGCGGCCGGAGGCAAGCACGGCAATGCGGGTGGGCGCGGTCATTGCGGGGTACTCCGGCGGATCAGCGGCCAGGTCAGCAGGCTGCCCACGGTGGCCATCAGCATGTCGGCATGGGCGTCCCACATGTCGCCCTGCTGCCCGTTGTAGGCCTCGGCGGCGTCCGGCGACAGGGCGAGCGCGATGGCCCATTCGAACCACTCGTAGACCAGGCTGGCGCACATCACCGTCATCACCGCCAGGGTGAAGGCCTGGCCGCGGCGCAGCGCCGGCCAGGCGTGACGTGCCAGCTGCAGCAGTGCCGGCGTGAAACAGACGCCGAACAGGAAGTGGATGAGGCGGTCGAAATGATTGCGCTGCCAGCCGAACGCCGCATTCGGCGACCAGCCGATCAGCGCCTGCGTCCACGCGTCGTAGGGAACGTTCGAGTACAGCCAGCGGGCGGCCACACAGTGCAGCGCGATGAAGCCGCAGATCGCGATGAAGGCACCGTTGCCCAGCCAGCCACCCCGGCGGTCGACCCACAGCAGGGCGCCCAGGCCGATCACGGTCAGCGTGCTGTGCAGCGCCTGCTCGGTGGGCCACAGCGGCTGGATCCAGCTGACCGCGAATACCGCCAGTACGGCAGCGAAGGCCAGCTTCTTGGGGCGCGAGAAACGGAAGGCGCTGGGCGAAGCGGTCGTGGGGAGGGCAGGCGCGGACATGGGAAGTCGATCAGGAAAGGGCGGGGCGTCTGCCGGCAAGTTCAGACGCGGAGATGGTCGCCGCAGTCGAACAGGGCGGCCATGTCAGGCTTGGACAGGAACACCCAGGCATAGGCGGTCAGGGCCATGCCCAGCGGGCCGGCCAGCACCGCCAGCCAGGCCGCGCGCTGGCACCAGGCCAGCCCGGTGCGGCGCGACAGCAGGCGCGCGGTGTGCAGCTGCACGAAGCCCAGCGCGGCAGCCAGCGCTGAAACGACGCCGTACACGGTGGCCAGTACCGCGCCATCGTTCAGCCCGCGCGAGCTGGCAACCAGGCCGATGAAACCGAGGAAGGCCAGCGCGGCCATCCAGTGGAAAACCGCCAGCGCGTAGAACAGCACCTTCAGCGTCTGCAGGTGGCTGCCCAGCTGAAGGTGCGCCAGGGTCTGCTGCGGCAGCGGCGGCGGTGCGCCCGGGCTCGTCATGCCGCCGTGCCCGCTGTGTCGAACGCGGCCTTGACCTGCGGACGCAGCAGCGTGATCAGGCTGAGTACTCCCAGCACGGTACCGATCGGCGTGAACAGACAGGCCAGCCCGGCCACGATCAGGCACAGCAGGTAGCGGCGGCGGCGGGCCAGGCAACGGCCGGCGTAGGCCACGAACGCGCCCAGGGTGACGCCACCGAACACGATGACACAGCCGATCACGACGAACATCCAGCCGAACACGCGCTGTTCGGCCGGCGACGAGGGCTGGCCGCCGGAGTTCATCGGCAGGTTGCCGGTGAGCGCGGTGACGCCGAGCACGATGTGGACGATGAAGATCAGCGAGAACAGCGCGATCAGGCCGCCGACCACGTAGTGCGCGATTGACAGCATGCGCAGGTGGTCGGCGTCCTGGGGGCTGAACGCCGGTACCGCCGTCGTTGGCGGCGGCACGGGGGTAGGGGGCAGCGGGGGCATTGCGTCCATGCGGGCTCCTCGGGGCCGGGTTCAGCCGATGTGGACGCGCTCGGCGCCTTCAGCAGTGACCACCTGGCCGATGGTCCAGTGGTCCAGGCCCTGCGCCTTGACCGCCTCGGACACGGCGGCGACCTGGTCGGCTGCCACGATCAGCACGAAGCCGATGCCGCAGTTGAAGGTGCGCCACATCTCGCTGTCGGCCACGGCGCCTTCCTTCTGCAGCCACTGGAACACCGGCGGCAGGGTCCAGGACGATGCCTGGATGTCCAGGCCGAGGCCGTCGGGCACCACGCGGATGATGTTCTCGGTCAGGCCGCCACCGGTGATGTGGGCCATGCCGTGGATGGCCTCGCCGTGCGACTTCAGCAGTGCCAGGATCGGCTTCACGTACAGGCGGGTCGGTGCCATCAGCGCGTCGACCAGCTTCACGCCGCCCTCCAGCTCCAGGTCGGCCGGGCGGCCGGCGCGGTCGTAGATGCGGCGCACCAGCGAGTAGCCGTTGGAGTGCGGGCCGGACGAGGCGATGCCGATCAGCACGTCGCCGGCGGCCACGCTGGCGCCGTCCTTCAGCTCGCTCTTCTCGACCGCGGCGACCGTGAAGCCGGCCAGGTCGTACTCGCCCGGGGCATACATGTCGGGCATCTCAGCGGTTTCGCCGCCGATCAGCGCGCAGCCGGCCTCGGTGCAGCCGTTGGCGATGCCGCCCACGACCGCTGCGGCGGTGTCGATGTCCAGCTTGCCGGTGGCGAAGTAGTCCAGGAAGAAAAGCGGCTCGGCACCCTGCACCAGCACGTCGTTCACGCACATGGCGACCAGGTCGATGCCGATCGTATCGTGGCGGTTCAGCTGGTGGGCCAGCTTCAGCTTGGTGCCCACACCATCGGTACCCGACACCAGCACCGGCTCGCGGTACTTGTTGGACAGGTCGAACAGGGCGCCGAAGCCGCCCAGGCCGCCCATCACTTCCGGGCGGAAGCTGCGCTTGACCAGGGGCTTGATCCGCTCGACCAGCGCGTTGCCGGCGTCGATGTCGACCCCCGCGTCACGGTAGGTGAGGGGGGAAGGGGCGGAAGACGGGGTGTTGGTCACGGGCGTCGGCGCTGGCAGGGGTTGAATGAGCGATTTTAACAGGCCGCATTGGCGCAAAGGCCGTATTCGGGCAACAATTCCCCCGGATTCGTCGAGCCAATGGATGTCCTGATGCGCCGCAGCCTGATTCTGACCCTGCTCCTTGCACTGAGCCTGCCGGTGGCCACGATGGCCCAGAGCGGCCTGCGCACCGAGGGAGATGTCGCCACCGCTTCGGGGGCCTACGAGGCCGAAGTGCCCGTCAACAGCCAGGCCGAGGCCGATCGCAACGGTGCCCTGGCCCGTGCCCTGAGCGTGGTGCTGGGCAAGCTGTCCGGCGACCGCAACGTGATGTCACGCCCCGGCGTGGTGCAGGCGCTGCGCAATGCCAAGGACTACGTGGCCAGCTACGACTACAAGCAGGACCAGAGCGTGGGTGCCAGCGGCGCACCGAGCTTCCGGACCCTGCTGGTGGCCCGCTTCCGCGAGGATGACGTCGATTCGCTGGTCTCGGCGCTGGGCCTGCCGCTGTGGCCGCAGCCGCGACCGAAGCCGGTGCTGTGGCTGGCCGTCGACGACGGCAGTGGCCCGCGCCTGGTCAGCGTGCAGCAGGCCAATGCCGCCCGCCCGCTGCTGAACCGCGCCATCGAGCGGGGTTACAAGCTGGGCCTGCCCAGCGGCGGTGCTGCCGAACAGGCCCTGGCCGGTGCCATCTGGCGCCAGGACAGCGCCGCCGTGGCCCGTGCCTCCTCGCGCTACTCGCCGCCGATGCAGCTGATCGGCAAGCTTTACCGCGCCAACGGTGGCTGGCAGGCGGACTGGGTGTTCGTCGACAACGGCCGCGAACTGAACAAGTGGACCAGCAAGGACGCCAACGCCATGCGCGCGATGGCCGCCGGTGCCGACGGTGCCGCCGATGCGCTGGTCAAGCGCTATGCCAAGGCCGGCGTGGCCGTCGGCCAGGCCGGCACCTACCGCCTGGTGGTGACCGGCATCAACAGCGCCGATGACTACCTGCGGCTGGCCGCTGGCCTGCGCGAGGTGCCGGTGGTGCGCAGCGTCACCCCGCTGCACGCCTCGGCCGGCCAACTGGAGCTGAGCGTGGAGATGACCACCGGCCTGGCCGGCTTCAACCGCATGCTTGGCGACAATGGCGTGCTGGTGCCAAGCGCGCCGCTGCCGGCCCTGCCGACCCCGATCGATGACACCACCGGTGCCCCGGTGGCCGCGCCGGTCAGCAACGAGTACCGCCTGCGATGATCCTGAGCCCGGAAGCTGAAATCGCGCAGTTCCTGCGCCGGCTGAAGTACATCCTGTTCGCCGGCCTGATCGGCTGGGTGGTGTGGCTGCTGGCGCCGATCCTGACCCCGTTCGTGCTGGCACTGGCGCTGGCCTGGCTGGGTGACCCGCTGGTGGACCGCATCGAGGCCACCGGCCGCTCGCGCATGACCGGCGTGGTGCTGGTGTTCGCAGCGATGGTGCTGGTGATCGTGGCACTGCTGCTGGTGCTGGTGCCGATGATCGAGCGCCAGATCACCACCCTGATCGCGGCCGCGCCGCAGGCGCAGGCGTGGCTGATGCAGACCGGCATCCCCTGGTTCGAGCACAAGACCGGCCTGGAAGTGATGCAGTGGCTGGATCCGGACCGCCTGATCGAATGGGTGCGCAGCCATTGGCAGCAGGCCGGCGGCTTCGCCACCACGTTCATGGGCTACGTCTCGCGTTCGGGCTTTGCGATGGTGACCTGGGTGGTCAACATCCTGCTGCTGCCGATCCTGGCGTTCTACTTCCTGCGCGACTGGGACAAGCTGGTCGAGCGGGTGGCCTCGGTGATTCCGCGCAACCAGATCGGCACCATCAGCGCGCTGGCGCGTGAATCCAACGAGGTGCTGGGTGCGTTCATCCGTGGCCAGTTCCTGGTGATGCTGGCGCTGGGCGTGATCTACGCCGGTGGCCTGTCGCTGGTCGGCCTCAAGCTGGGCCTGCTGATCGGCCTGATTGCCGGCCTGATCAGCTTCATCCCGTACCTGGGCGCGACCACCGGCGTGCTGATGGCGGTGATCGCCGCGCTGGTGCAGGCGCAGGGCTTCGACCTGAAGCTGCTGATCCTGGTCGGCGTGGTGTTCACCGTGGGCCAGCTGCTGGAAAGCTACGTGCTGACCCCGCGCATCGTCGGCGACAAGATCGGCCTGCACCCGGTGGCGGTGATCTTCGCGGTGATGGCCGGCGGCCAGCTGTTCGGCTTCCTCGGCATGCTGCTGGCGCTGCCGGTAGCGGCGGTGACCAACGTGCTGCTGCGCTATGCCCACCAGCGCTATCGGCAGAGCGAACTGTACGTGGGCGAGAAGCCGGCGATCGTGCTTGATGGCGTGGTCGACGCGCCCCATATCATCGTTCCGGACGACAAGGGCCCCGACCTGAAGTGATGGGTGTGCCGCAACTGCCGCTGGCCCTGCATTACCCGCGGGACCAGCGCCTGGAGACCTTCATCGGCGCGCCGGATGGCGCGCTGGCGCAGCTGCGCGCGATCGCGGTTGGCGCCAGCCACGACTGGGTCTACCTGGAAGGTGCGGCGGGAACCGGCAAGACCCACCAGGCGCTGGCGATGTGCTCCAGCGCCGAGCAGGCCGGACGGTTGCCGACGTACGTGCCGCTGGCCAGCGCCGCCGGCCGTGTCCGTGCGGCGCTTGATGGGCTGGAAGCGCGCGAACTGGTGGCGCTGGACGGCCTGGACGAGGTTGCCGGCAACCGCGAGGATGAGATCGCGCTGTTCGATTTCCACAACCGTGCACGCGCTGCGGGCGTGACCGTGCTGTACACGGCACAGAAGGCGCCGGGCGAACTGGGCCTGGTGCTGCCGGACCTGCGCTCGCGGCTGGGCCAGTGCGTGCGCGTGCTGCTGCAGCCGCTGGATGAGGAAGGACGGGCGGCGGTGCTGCGCGAGCGTGCACTGCGACGCGGCCTGGCCATCGACGAAGCGGCCATCGAGTGGCTGCTGTCGCACACCGGCCGTGAGCTGGGTGGATTGATCACCCTGCTGGACTGGCTGGACCGCGAATCGCTGGCGGCGAAGCGGCGGATCACCGTGCCGTTCCTGCGCCAGGTGCTGGAAGAAGGCCGGCCTCGTTACTGAGGGATGTTGTTCGGCAGGGCTGCGCCCTGCACCCGCAGAAGCAACGTCAACGTCAAAAGCTGGCTTCCTGAGGGGAGGCGGGGCGCTGTGGGCTTGCGGGGCCGCCGTAAACCCGTCCCTGGGGGCTTGGTCGCCGCATCCATGCGGCTCACACCCCGCAAGCCCACAGCGCCCCGCCTTCGACAGGTTCCCGCGATCTGCCTGGTCTCTGTACTGCACTGCTGTTGGTGGGTGTCGACCTTGGTCGATACGTGTCTTGCTTGTGGTGGGTGACGACCGTTGGTCGTCACCAGAGCGAAGCGACCCGCTTCTGCTTTTCTTTCTTTCTTCCGTGGCTGGACGCGCACGGAAACTGTCAGAGGCCGGGCGGGGTGGGTTCGCGGGGGTGTCCGCGGCATGGATGCCGCGGCCAAGCCCCCAGGGACGGGTTCACGGCGTCCCCCGCGAATCCACCCCGCCCGGCCAAGCAAGGCTACTGCTCTCAAAACGTCCAACCACGAGGGGCTCAGCCGTTCGCCGCCAACTCCGCATCCAGCGCGCGCAGGCGATCCACCGTGCCGACGTCGGTCCAGCGCCCGCGATGGTGCTGCCCGGTCATCAACCCCTGCGCCATGAAGTGCTTCTGCAGCGGCACCACCGAGAACTTCGGTGGCAGCCGCTCGCTGCCCGGCGCATCGCCGATCACCGCGCGCCAGTCGGCCACGATCGAAGGACGGTACACGCCGATGCCGGCATAGGTCAGGCATGGTCCTTCGCGGTCATGGTGCAGGAACCCCTGTGCATCCAGGCGGTAGTCACCATTCGGGTGCTGAACCGGATTGTCGACCAGCACCAGGTGCGCCTGGCCCTGCGGCTCGCGCGGCAGCGTGGCGAAATCGAAATCGGTCCAGATGTCGCCGTTCACTACCAGGAACGGGGCATCGCCCAGCACCGGCAGGGCGTTGAGGATGCCGCCGCCGGTTTCCAGCGGGGTCTGCCCTTCGTACAGGAAATGCAGGCGCAGGCCCCATCGGCTGCCATCGCCCAGCGTCGCCGGGAACTGTTCGGCCAGCCATGCGGTGTTGACCACCACCTCGCGCACGCCGAGTGCGGCCAGGCGTTCCAGGTGCCAGACGATCAACGGCTTGCCAGCCACTTCCAGCAGCGGCTTGGGCGTGTGCAGGGTCAGCGGGCGCATGCGCTCGCCGAGGCCGGCGGCAAAGACCAGCGCCTTCATCGGGCCACGCGCATCGGCGCGCCCAGCTCGGCCAGCGCCGGCTTGATGCGGTCGTCCAGCAGCTGCTGCAGCGGTGCCAGCTCGCGGTAGCGCGGCAGCACTTCATCCAGATAGGTGACGAAGCGCGGTGCGTCGTCGAGGTAATGGCCCTTGTTGTCGCGGTAACGCAGCCGGCAGAACAGGCCCAGGATCTTCACGTGGCGCTGGATGCCCATCCAGTCGGCATCGCGCAGGAAGGTGGCGCGGTCGGGCACCGGCAGGCCGGTGTCGCGGGCGCGCTCGTGATACTGCGCCAGCCATTCGTCCACGCGTTGCAGTGGCCAGCTCAGGAAGGCGTCCTTGAACAGGCTCACCGCATCGTAGGCGATCGGGCCGCGCACCAGGTCCTGGAAATCCAGGACCGCGGGGCCATCGTCGACCGGCATCAGGTTGCGCGGCATGTAGTCGCGATGGGTCATCAGCTGGGCCTGGCCCAGCGCGTTGTCCATCAGGCGGCGATGCACCAGCTGCAGGCCTTCGATCTCGCCGCAGTCCAGTTCAAGGTTCAGGTGGCGCTGCAGGAACCATTCGTCGAACAGGCCGGCATCGCGCTGCAGCAGTGCTTCGCCGAACTGGCCGAAGTCGGCCGGCACCGGGATCGCCTGCAGGCGCAGCAGCTGCTCGATCGAACGACCGAACCATTCGTCAGCGTTGCGCTCGTCGAGGATCCTGGCCAGGGTCGGGCCGCCGAGATCTTCCAGCAGCAGGAAGCCGGCATCCAGGTCCTGCGCGAGCAGCATGGGCACGCGCAGACCGTTGTCGTGCAGCAGGCCGCGCATGCGCAGCCACGGCCGCGGATCTTCCAGCCCCGGCGGGGCGTCCATCACGATGTGGCTGCCGCGCGTGCTGGTGGTGCGCCAGTAGCTGCGCATGCCGGCGTCAACCGAAGCGCGTTCGACCACCGCGTTGGCATCATCGAGCTGGGTACGGGCCCACTGCAGGCGCTGCGCGCTGCGCTGGGGATCGGAGGCGGGTTCGGTCATGCGGGCATATCCGGGCGCGCCGGGCGCGCCAACGTCGGCAACAGGAAGGGAAGGGGGAGCGGCGTCAGCGGCGACCGCTGAACAGGCGCAGGACGGCCAGCACGGCCACCGCGCCCACCACCGCGCCGAGGAAACCGGCCGGTTCGCCGGGGGCGTACCAGCCCATGTACTGGCCGAACCAACCGGCCAGCAGGGCACCAAGGATGCCCAGCACGATGGTCAGCAGGCAGCCCATGCGGTTGTTGCCGGGCATGAAGAAACGCCCGAGCAGGCCGACGAAGAAGCCGACCAGCAGGATGTACAGCCAGCTGCTGCTGCCGAACAGACCATTCATGCGCGCGGATTCCGCTTGAGTGTGGACGCAGCCTAGCAAGGCCAGGCTGCGTCCGTCACGAGTGCCGGATCAGCAGCAGCCGTGGTCGCCGTGGCGGGTGCCGCTGTCGGCAGCCACCGGCGAGCCGCTGGTCTCGCCGCGCAGGCTGGCGGCGTAGTGCTCGCTGATCACCTTGGACACGCAGGCGGTGACCTTCTTGCCCATCGGGATGTGCAGGAACTCGTTCGGGCCATGCGCATTGGAGTGCGGGCCGAGCACGCCGGTGATCATGAACTGCGCGCCCGGGAACTTCTCGCCCAGCATGCCCATGAACGGGATCGAGCCGCCCTCGCCCATGTACATCGCCGGCTTGCCGAAGAAGGCCTGGCTGGCGTCGTCGATGGCCTGGGTCAGCCACGGCGCCATCGCCGGGGCATTCCAGCCGGTGGAGGCCTTTTCCAGGTCCAGGGTGACCTGCGCGCCGTTCGGCGGGTCGCGCAGCAGTGCTTCCTTCAGCAGCTCGCCGCAGGTCTTGCCATCGGCGGTCGGCGGCAGGCGCAGCGACAGCTTCACCGAGGTCTGCGGACGCAGCACGTTGCCGGCCGATTCCAGCGGCGGCATGCCACCGACGCCGGTGACCGACAGCGCCGGGCGCCAGGTGCGGTTGAGCACCAGCTCGGTCAGGTCCTCGTTCATGGGGCGCAGGCCGTCGACCATCGGGAACTTCTCGAAGATCTCGGTATCCACCACTTCGGCGGCACGCTTGGCCTGTTCCAGGCGCTCGGCCGGGATCTCCACGGTCATGCCGTCGATCAGGATGCGGCCGGTGTCCTGGTCCTCGATGCGCGAAAGGATCTGGCGCAGCAGGCGGAAGCTGGACGGGATCACGCCGGAGGCATCGCCGGAATGCACGCCTTCGTTGAGCACCTTCACGGTGAAATTGCCGCCGGTCAGGCCGCGCAGCGAGGTGGTGCACCACAGCTGGTCGTAGTTGGCGCAGCCCGAATCCAGGCAGACCACCAGCGACGGCTTGCCGATGCGGTCGGCCAGGTGGTCGACGTAGGCCGGCAGGTCATAGCTGCCGGACTCTTCACACGCTTCGATCAGCACCACGCAGCGGGCGTGCGGCAGGCCCTGGGCCTGCAGTGCCAGTACCGCAGCCAGTGAGCCGAAGATCGCGTAGCCGTCGTCCGCACCGCCGCGGCCATACAGCTTGTCGCCGCGCAGGACCGGGGTCCACGGGCCGAGGTCGTCGTCCCAGCCGGTCATTTCCGGCTGCTTGTCCAGGTGGCCATAGAGCAGGATGGTGTCGTCGCCGGTTTCGGCGCCGGTAGCAGGAATTTCCAGGAAGATCAGCGGGGTACGGCCTTCCAGGCGCACCACCTCAACCTTCAGGCCGGGCAGCTGCTGGGCCTTGGCCCAGTTCTCCATCAGGGTGACCGCCTGTTCCATGTAGCCGTTCTGCACCCAATTGGCGTCGAACATCGGCGACTTGTTGGGAATGCGGATGTAGTCGACCAACTGCGGGACGATTTCGCTGTCCCACTTGTCATTGACGAATTGGCCGAGCTTGGCGCTGTCCATCTGAAACTCCGGTTGCATGGGCTGATCCGGCCATTCTACGCCTGTGCCGCGGGTAGGGTTTTTCCTACATCACGTCGGGTATTTGGCTGGCTTACGGAAATCCGGGAAACCGATAGGCTGTGCACATGTGGTGACGGACACTGTTCCTGCCGACGGGATTGCCGGTCGGGGCGGCCAGAATCACAGGGAGATACACGTCGTGCCTTGGTTTGTCGTGTTGAGGGCGCTGGTGCTGGTAGTGGGGATCGCTGGGGCGCATGCCGCCGAACCGATCGACATCAACCGTGCCGATGCCCAGGCGCTGCAGCAGGGATTGACGATGGTCGGAGCCGCCAAGGCCGAGGCGATCGTCGAGCACCGGCGCAGACACGGCCCGTTTCATCGCGTCGAGGACCTGACGCAGGTGAAGGGAATAGGGAAAGCGATCGTCGAACGGAATCGACAGCGGATCACCGTAGGCAACAGGTTGTTGCCGGCGGATCCGGTACCCGGATCGGTACCGGTGCGGACCGTACCCAGGCGCTGACAGCAGGAATCGTCGGAACCGGCAGGAGGCTGGTTCACCGGTCACGGACAGGAAGGCCGTGACCACCGACCGCCGCAGGACGCGGCACCAATCACCAGGATGGTGGCATCACAGACCTGTGGAAGGGGCTGAGATACAAACAGGACAGACGCGGCCGCGTGCAGGATGCAACGCTACCCCCACAGCGCAGGATGCGAGGGGGCGGCAGCAGGCCGACAAGGACGTAACGATTGCCCGGTACGACACATGGCTGTGTCGCCGGGCAATTTCATTTCCGGCGCCTGGTTTTGCCGCGGCCACCACGGGCCGATGGTGTACGGTGGCCGCTCCGCATGGAAAGGACCCCGCTGGATGCTTGTGCACCGCCCCACGACCCTGATGCTCGCCCTGGCACTGACCCTGCCACTGCTGGCCCATGCCGCTGCGCCGACGCCGACAGCCAAGCCTGCGGCCGAAGCCAGCACCGCTGAAGTGCGCGGACCGACCGACCTGAAGCCGGGCGAGTACCTGTGGCATCCGGAAATCTCACCGACCGGCCCGATCGTGCTGGTGGTCAGCCTCGATGAGCAGCGCGCCTACGTGTACCGCAACGGCATCGCCATCGGCCTGACCACGATCAGCTCGGGCAAGGCCGGGCACGAGACGCCGACCGGCGTGTTCACCATCCTGCAGAAGGACAAGGACCACAGGTCCAACCTCTACAACAGCGCGCCGATGCCCTACATGCAGCGGCTGACCTGGGATGGCATCGCCCTGCATGGCGGCAGCCTGCCCGGGCATCCGGCCTCGCATGGCTGCGTGCGCCTGCCGCAGGCGTTCGCGCAGAAGCTGTTCAGCGAAACCCAGCGCGGCGATACGGTGGTGGTGGCCGACGCCAAGAGTTCGCCGATGACCCTGGCCTATCCTTCGGTGCTGGCACCGGTCAACGCGCGCGGCCAGGCTTTGCCGGAAACCGAGGGCGGGGCCCCGGCGCAGGCCTGGTGGGACGACAGCGCAGCCCCGGCCGGGCAGGTCGGCATCCTGGTCAGCCTGCATGACCAGCGCCTGTACGTGCTGCGCGACGGCGTGATGATCGGCGAGTCGCCGCTGAAGGCCGACGCCCTGCCCGCATTCCAGGGCACCACGCTGTTCGTGATGGGGCAGGGCTACAGCGATACGCCCAGCCCGCTGGACGTGAACCAGCGCCTGCACCAGTGGACGGCCTATCCGCTGCTGGGCCAGGATCGTGCCCAGGCCACCCCGGACCTGCTGGCCACGCCCTCGTTGCCAATGGCGCTGCCGGCCGATTTTGCCCGCCAGCTGTACCAGGTGCTGGTGCCGGGCACGACCCTGCTGGTGACCTCGTTGCCGGCGGTCCGCCCAAGCCCGGCTGAATCCGGAATGCAGCCGGTCTTGGAATCCGAGCCGCCAGGGTCCACCCTCAAGGGCAACTGAGTCCCCTCGTTGTGCCCATGACTGCATCCCGCCTGTGCCGGCTGGCCGCGTTCGGCCTGCTGGCGACCTCGGCCAGCGCCCCGGCGCTGGCACAGACGCCCGCCCTTGCCACCAGCGCTGATGATCTGGCTGCCTTGCTGTCGCGCAGTGCGCCCAAGGCTGACCGCCACGTGTTGCAGCTGGCGGCGCACGCCATGCGCTGTGCGTTGCAGCGTCCGGAGCTGGGCATCAACGGTGATCGTCTCAGCGTGATCGATTATTCGCGGCCGTCCACCGAGCCGCGCCTGTGGGTGTTCGACCTGGCCCACCAGCGCCTGCTGTTCGAGGAATGGGTGGCGCATGGCCGCAACAGCGGCGAGAACCGCACCCAGCACTTCTCCAACCGCGATGGGAGTTTCATGTCCAGCCTCGGCGCGTTCACCGCGCAGGAGACCTACATGGGCGGTAATGGATATTCGCTGCGCCTGGCCGGGCTGGAGCCGGGCTTCAACGACCGTGCGCGCGAACGCGCGATCGTCATCCACGGTGCGCCGTACGTGAACCCGGCCACCGCGCAGCTGCAGGGGCGCTTGGGTCGCAGCCTGGGTTGCCCGGCGGTGCGCCTTTCGGTGGCCAAGCCGCTGATCGATGCGTTGCGTGGCGGCACGATGCTGTTTGCTTACTACCCTGACCAGGATTGGCTGAAGCACTCGCAGCTGCTGGCCGGCGGATGCGGTGGCCAGGGCACGCTCGCTACGCGGTGATGCATGATGGCGCGTGGCGTGATGCAATGCGCCGATGAACGTCGACTCCCTGTTGCACACTCCGAGCCAGGTCATTTCCAGCCTGGACTATCGTCGCGAACGCTGGCGGAATGGACTTGGCTGGACCCGCGAGATCCTGCGCCTGCCCGCACAGGGTGATGACTGGGCGCTGCGCCTGTCGGTGGCCGAGATCGAGCAGGACGCTGCGTTCTCCACCTTCCCCGGCGTGGAGCGCGAACTGGTGCTGCTGCAGGGCAATGGCGTGCGCCTGCGTTTCGAGGATGGCCGCGTGGCCCAGGTGCTGCCGCCACACGGGCGGGCGCGCTTTGCCGGTGAGGAAACGCTGCACGGTGAACTGGTCGATGGCACCACCCACGACTTCAACCTGATGTGGAAGCGCGAGCTGCTGCAGGCCGAACTGCTGCACCGGCCGCTGGTGGGGTCGATGTTCTTCTTCTGCGAACCGGGCGTTGCGTGGGCGCTGCATCTGCTGGCCGGACAGGCGCAGTTCGGTGCCGATAGTGGCCTGCCGGCGCTGCAGGCGGGAGACACCGCGTGGTTGGCGGGGGGCGAGAGGCAACGGCATGCGCTCAGCGGTGGTGGCGAGTTGTTGGCGATACGGGTGAGCGCGGCGGGGGCATGATTCCTGGGCGCCGGTGGGCGCCATCCACGCATGGCGTGGATCTACTGCCGTGCGGTTGCCACCATGCCTGGACACGCCGTAATGGTGCGGCTGTGGTTGGGGTCAGAGCCATTTCCTGCGGAAAGGGAATCGACCCCGATGGTTCGTTCAATACACATCGCGCCGGTAACGACCGGCCAGCAGCAGCGCTTCCCTGCCTGCGGTACCCAGCACCCGCTCGATCACTGCATCCACGCCCGGGGCCATGCCCTGCAGGCTGCCGCAGACCAGGATCGTCGCGCCTTCATCGACCCACTGCCGCAGCGTCGCCGCTTCGGCCTGCAGCCGGTCCTGCACATAGCGATGCGCGCCGCCGTCGCGGCTGAACACTGCATCCAGCCGTGCCAGCGTGCCGCTGGCCAGCATCGCCTGCAGTTCTTCGCCGAAATGGAAGTCGTGCGCGGCGGTGCGCTCGCCGAACAGCAGCCAGGTGCGGCGCGCGCCACGCTGGGCACGTTCGTGCAGGTGCGCGCGCAGGCCGGCGATGCCGGTGCCGTTGCCGATCAGCAGCAGCGGTACATCGGCGGGCACGCCATGGAAATTGTCGTTGCGGCGCAGCCGCAGTTGCACCGGTTCGCCGATGGCCGCGTGGTCGCACAGCCAGCCGCTGCCGATGCCGGGTGTACCGTCGGCGCGCAGTTGGCGGCGCACCAGCAGCTCCACCGCGCCGTCGGCCATCACCGAGGCGATCGAGTACTCGCGATGCGGCAGCGGTTGCAGGGTTGCCAGCAGTGCGGGCAGATCACCCGGGGGAACCAGCGAGGGCAGATGCGAGCGCTCGATACGGGCCAGTAACGCCTGCCCGTCATCCAGCACGGTGTCTGCATTGAAGCCCTGTGCATCGAGCCAGGCGCGCGCGCTGTGGCGTGGGTGCTGCGGGCCGATCTCGGCGATGTCGCCGGCCTGCCACTGCACATCGACGCCAGGCGGTGGCTGCAGGCGCACCCGGTACACCGGGCCGCCGGGGCTGCCCGGATTCAGATGCTGGCGTTGCAGCAACGTCCACGGCTGATACTCGGCCGGGCTCCAGTCGGGCAGTTCAGTGGCGCCTCCGCCAAGTTGTCCCAGCAGCTGCTGCCAATGTCGCAGCGCCGCCGGATCGGCATTGTCGACCTCGATCGCATCGAACAGCGGGTGCGCGCCGTGCTGGCGCAGCCACTGGTCCAGCTGGTGGCCGAATCCGCAGAAGTGGCCATAGCTGCGGTCGCCCAGCGCTAGCACGCCGTACTGCAGATGCTGCAACGGAGGCGGCGTGGCCATCACCCCGCGCAGGAACGGCAGGGCGTGGTCGGGCGGATCGCCTTCGCCGGTGGTGCTGGCAATGAACAGCGCGCGCTGGCTGTCGGCCAGCAATGCGGCGTCGACCTCATGCAGCCCGCGCACACGCACCGGCACGCCGGCACCACGCAGGGCCTCGGCACTGCGTTCGGCCAGTTCGCGGGCAAAGCCGGTCTGGCTGGACCAGACCAGCAGGAGCGGTGCGGTATCGGCGGACGCCGCATCTTCGCGCGGACGAGTGCGCCACCACAGGGCTGCGCAGGCCAGCGCGTACAGCGCGGTGGCGATGATGGCGATCTCCGATTGCCGTGCCGGCGGTGCGCCCTGCCACCAGGCGTCGCCGAGGTGCAGGCGCAGCAGCGCCCAAGCGATCAGCGCCAGTACGATCAGTACAAGTGTGTTGCCGAGCCACGCACGCGATGGCCGAGTGCTCATGCGTCCTGCCCGTCGAGCAGGCGCTGGAAGGCGCTGCTGAGAAATTCCTGCGGGGCGTCTGCGGTGCGTTGCAGGTAGCGCGCGGCCAGTCCTTCGCGCTCGGCCAGCGCCATGCCCTGTTCGCGACCCAGCACGGTCAGTGCGGTAGCCCAGGCATCGGCGTGCATGGCGTCGTCGGCCACGACGGTGACCGCTGCGGCGACCTGCTGCACCGGCCTGCCCGTACGCGGGTCGAGGCTGTGGCTGTAGGCCTCGCCATCGGCCTGGTACTGGTGCCAGCGATCGCCCGAAGTGGCCACCGCCTTGCCGTCCAGCGCCAGCACCCGTGGCGGGGTTTCGGTGTGCACATCCTCTTCCGGTGCGGATTCCACCAGCACGCGCCACGGTTGGCCGTCCGGTTTTCTGCCGTAGCCGGCCAGTTCGCCACCCACTTCGATCAGCGCCGCCGCGATCCCTTGCCTACGCAGCCAGGCGGCGACGTGGTCGACGCCGAAGCCCTTGGCGATCGCAGAGAGATCCAGTTCCAGCCGGCCCGGTTGCAGCAGCGCATCATCCTGCCACTGCAGGCGCTGCCAACCGCAACGCTCACGGGTGGCCTGCAGGGTAGCGGCGTCGGGCTGGCGGCGTTCACCGGCATGTGCACCGAAGCCCCACAGTGCAACCAGCGGACCGATGGTGGGATCGAAGGCGCCGTCACTGGCGGCAGCGATGGCCTGTGCGCAGGTCACAACGTGGCGGGTCTCCGCCGGCAGCACGCACCATTGGCCAGCGTCGGCGCGGTTGTAGCGGCTCAGATCCGAGCCGGGCTCCCAGGTGCTCATCTGCGCGACCACGTCGTCCAACCGCGCCTGGATGCCGGCGTGCAGCGGGTGCAGGTCGCGCTGGCGCGACGCGACCAGCGACACGCTCCAGGTGGTGCCCATGGTGGTGCCACCGAGGCGGGCGATGTCGAGATGGGAATCGGTCATGGTGATGCGTTGCGGTGGCGATGCCGGGGAATGCCCGGCATCGCGGTCCACATTACTGCGGCAGCACTTCCAGCGTGGCGACGTAGCTCAGGCGGCGCTTGGCGGCCTGCTTCACCGACGTCTTGTTGTCCTCGGTGCCGGTCTCCAGCCAGTACATGCCGGCTTCCGGCCAGGTTACCTTGATCTCGCCCTTGGCATCGCTGGTCAGCTTCAGCTCGTCCTGCGCGTTGCGGTAGCGGGTGGCGCCACGCACGATCTCGAACTGCAGGCCGGCGGTCGGCTTGCCATCGACCAGCACGCGGAAGGTGGCTTCCTCGCCGGCGAACAGGTCATTCGGGTGGCCGACGGCGACCAGCTCGATGCCACGGTTGGTCGGCTTCAGCGCGGTGTCGTTCGGCGCACCGTTGGTGACAAAGGTCTCCACGCGGCCGATCGACTGGCTCACTTCCAGCTTCTTCGCGTCCTTCGGCAATTCACCGAAGGTAGCCGCGCTGCCGCGCCAGCGCTTGCGCTCGCCGTTCTGCTCGTACGTGGCGAACAGGCCGTCATTGACCGACGCGATGCGGTAAGTGCCCGGCTGCTTCAGTTCGATGTCGAACACGCTGCGGTACTTGCCGGTCGACGCGTTCTGCGGCTGCACGGTGCTGCCGTCCGGCGCGGTGATCACCAGCGATTCCAGGCGCAGCGGCACGTGGTTGAAGTAGAACAGATCGTTGGAGACCGCACCGTCGACGGTGATCCACGGCGCGTTGCCGGCGATCACGGTCTGCGAGGGCAGCAGCCAGGCCTTGTGGGCCAGGGCGGAGAAGGGAAGGGCAGCGGCCAGGGCGGCGGCGAGGACGAGCGTGCGCTTCATGCGGAAGACTCCAGTTGGAAGGGGTCGGATCCCTTTCCAGCGGAAAGGGCTCTGACCCCGAGGGATAGGGCGATGGGGTCAGAGCCCTTCCTGCGGAAGGGATCCGACCCCGGCTCAGGCGGTTATGGTTTGACGGCGAGGGTGACCTGGCCCAGTTCGGTGGCGCCCTGCGCCTTGCCGTTCTGCGCGGCGGTGGCCGGCCAGGTGAAGGGGATCTTCAGCAGTTCGCGGCCACCGACTTCGCGCACCGCTTCCACCACCAGGGTGTAGTTGCCCGGGGCCAGTTGCTTCAGTGCCGGCTGCCTGTCGTTGAACGACAGCGCGTGCTTGCCGGCCGGGCGGGTCGGGCCGGTCACGCCGTCCACCGGCACCTGCAGGGTGCGGCCGCTCTTGCGCCACCACTGGCGCAGGTCCGGCAGCCATTTGGTGCCGTGGCCTTCGCTGTTGCTGGTCTGCTGGTACCAGACCGACAGGTTGGCCGCGACCTTCTGGTCGGCGCCTTCCAGCCACACCGCCACGTACGGGCGGTGGTACTCGGCCACGTTGAGCTTGGGCACTTCGACGTTGATGTCGAGGGTGGTGGCGTACGCCGGCGAGGTGGCCAGCAGGCCGCTGAGGGCGATGGTCAGGGTGACGCGCATGGGGCGGCTCCGGAAACGAAGGAAAGTCAGTGGATCAGCAGCAGGGCGATCAGCAGCGGAATCATCAGGCCGAGGCCGACCAGCGGCCAGGTCATGCGCCGCTGGCGTGCATGCAGGTGCAGCAGGAACAGGCCGGTGATGCAGAACACCAGGCAGGCCACGGCGAACAGGTCCAGGAACCAGCCCCACGCCGGGCCCGCGTTGCGGCCCTTGTGCAGGTCGTTGAGGTAGGACACCGCGCCGCGCGAGGTTGATTCGTACTCCACCGCGCCGGTCCCGCGATCGATGCTCAGCCAAGCGTCGCCGCCGGGGCGCGGCAGCGACAGGTAGATCTCCTCGGCCGACCACTCTGCCGGGCGCCCGCCGATGGCGATGCCCAGCTGCGTGTCCAGCCAGTGCCGGGCCGGGCGCGGGATCGGTGCATTGCCGTTTTCGCGCGTGCCGAGCTGGCCGAGCAGATCGGCCGGCAGTTCCAGATGCTGGTTCTGCACCTGGGGTTTGGCTTCGATCTTCGCGGCGTGGTTGAGGGTCAGGCCGGTCACCGCGAACAGCAGCATGCCGATCAGGCACACCGCCGAGCTGATCCAGTGCCACTGGTGCAGCGTCCGCAGCCAGAAGCCACGGTTCTGTTGCTGCGCCACGGTGGAAGAGGCAGGACGGCTCACGGCACGGTTCGAGGCGGACGGGGACTGCCCATTACATCATTGATGAGAATAGCTCGCAATTGCGTGTCGTTCTGTATCGCTGGAGGGCGATTGCCGGCCAGCGGCCGGCACTACTGATCGGTAGATCCACGCCACGCGTGGATGAAGCGGTGCCGACCAAGGTCGGCACCCACCGGGGCCGGGCGCGGCGATCAGAACTTCGCGTTCAACGAGATCCAGTAGCTGCGGCGCTGGTCCTTGGTCGCGTAGTCGTCCACGCAGTTGAACTCGCTCTGGCTGATCAGCAGGCACGACTGCGAAACGAAGTCCTTGTCGAACAGGTTGTTGACCCGTGCGTTCACCGTCAGCCATGGCGTGGCCTTCCAGCTGCCACCGAGATGGAAGATGGTGTAGTCCTCGTAGTAGCGGGTGTGGCTGGCGCCGTTGGCGTCCGGCAGCGTGTCGCGGTAGCGGTCGTAGCGGCCTTCGCCGATCAGCGACAGGCTGATCGCTTCGTTGACCTGCCAGTTGAGGCTTGCATTGGCCATGTGCCTGGCCGGCATCGTGCCGCTGATCGGCAGGCCCTTCTGCGCGCCGCTGATCTGCTCGCTCCTGGTCCAGGTGTAGTTGCCGCGCAGCTGCAGGGTGTCGAGCAGGTCGACATGCGCGGCCAGTTCGGCACCGCGGGTCTCGGCCTTGTCGATGTTCACGCTCTGGGTGAACGTGCTGTAGCCCAGTGCCGCCCAGCCCGGGCCGATGTCCACGCAGTAGCCGCTGCCGGCGCGGGCCACTTCGCAGTTCGCAAAGGTGCCGCCGCTGGCGATCTTGTCTTCGAACGTGTTGAAGAAGCCGGTGACGTTGAAGCCCCAGCGCTGGCCTTCATAGTAGGCGGCCAGTTCGTAGTTGGTGCTGGTTTCAGGCTTGAGGTTCGGCGAACCGACCAGTGGCAGCACGCCCTGGCCACCGAAGCCGGTGATGCCCGGGAACAGCTGGTCCGGCCGCGGGGTCTTGTAGCCGGTGCTGACGCCGCCCTTGAAGGTCCACGCATCGCTGGCATTCCACACCAGGTAGCCACGCGGACTGACATGGCTGCCGAATACGTTGTGGTCGTCGTAGCGCAGGCCGAAGGTGGCGGTGAGGGTGTCGGTCAGCGCCCAGTTGTCCTCGGCGAACAGCGCCCACATGCGGTGCGTCTGCTTGACGTTGCTGCGGTAGCCGGCGCCATCCATGCCGAACACACCGTCGACCATGTCAGTGTCGTTGTACTGGCCGCCCACGGTCAGCGTGTGCGCGCCGAAGTCCAGGTCGAGCATCGTGTCGAGCACGTAGCCTTCCAGTTCCATGGTGCGCAGCGGGCGCGGCAGGAACGCCTGCAGGCGCGCCATCTCGCTCGGGTTGAGGGCAACCAGGGCGTTGCCGCGGCCGGCCGCACAGTTGTTGGCAGCACCGGTGCGGCGGCAGACGTCATTCCAAAGCGTCTGCAGGTTGGCGCGCTCTTCCAGGGTCAGCGGCAGCGAACGGCCCAGGTTGCTGCTCTTGCTGTGGGTCAGCGAGGTCTGCCAGGTACCGAAGCTGTAGCGGCCCTGATGGGTCAGCGACAACTGGTCGCGTTCGTAGCGCTGGTAGGCGGTGTAGCCCACGCGCGGCTGCACCACGCGACGGGTGACGGTACCGCTGCCGTTCGGGTTGGGAATGACGGCATTGCCGACGCGCCACAGGCTGGCCAGGCTGTCGAGGGTGCCGGTCTGGCCTTCGCTGTTGTCGAACTTCTGCCGCGACACGTCGTAGTCCAGCCACAGTTCGTGATCGTCGTTGATGCGGACGTCCAACCGCACGCCGCTGTTCCAGTTGGTGTTGGCCACCGACTTGCCACCACCGCCGAAGCCGATGCTGCGCTCCCACAGGGTGCCGTCGGGCAGGGACAACGCATCCCATTCCGGGTTGGAAGCCTTCGCGTCGTAGTAGCTGCCGCGTACTGCCAGGCTGAGGCGCTCCTTCAGCAAAGGGCCGCTGAGGTAGAGGTCGGTGGTGCGTGCATCGCCGAACTGGTCGTCCTGCTGCACGGTGAAGCCCTGGCTGACCGAACCGTGCCAGCTGTCCTGGTTGCGGCGGGTGATGATGTTGATGACACCGCCCATCGCGTCCGAACCGTACAGCGTGGACATCGGCCCGCGCACGACTTCGATGCGTTCGATCGCGTCCAGCGGGGGCAGGTAGGCGAACTGGCCGCCACCGAAGTTGTTCGGATAGATCTGGCCGACATTGCTCTGGCGGCGGCCGTCGATCAGCACCAGGGTGTACTCGGACGGCAGGCCGCGCATCGACACGGTGGCGCGGCCGTTCTTGTCGGTCGCTTCCAGGCCGACGTCGATGCCTTCGACGTCGCGCAGCGCATCGACCAGGCTGGTGTACGGGCGCTTGCTCAGTTCCTCGCGGCTGACCACGCTGATGCTGGCCGGGGCATCGATCACCTTCTGCTCGAAGCCGGCGGCGGTGACCACCACCTTGTCCAGCGTCTGCGGCGCGCCTGCGGCGTCACCGTGGGCGAAGGCGGGGCTGGCGAAAGCCGCCAGCACGGCGCTGGTCAGCAGGGTACGGGACAGGGACGAACGGACACGATGGCGCTGGGCCATGGCAGTTACCTCGAAGGATGCAGGGTGGCGCGGTGCCGTGCGCGAAGGGCGCGGCAGGCACGGAAGGGCCGGTCAGGGGCGGCAGGGATGAAGCAGGCAGCGGCGTGCAGGCGCGACCGCGCAGGCGGTCACGTCGGGCCGTGGATCAGGCGAGCGGCGGCGCCTGGCCGCGTTGCTGACGGCGCCCGGGCGCATCGGCCCAGGGCGTGTCCGGAGCGGCCAGCGGCCAGTCCGGGCGCACGCCGGGCATGGCCGGCATGGCGGGTACGAGGTCGAGCTCAGTGCGCAGCCAGTGGCTGGCCAGCAGCAACGGTGGGCGTGACTTCTCGGCCGACTTCACCGGAGCGCAGGCGCAGCGGCGCAGCTTGGCCGGCGCCTCTTCCTGCAGGGGCGCTTCGCCTCCGCGCTCCTCCAACGGCACCTGCACGGCCATGCTGGCGTGGGCCTGTGGCAGCAGCGGCAGGGTGCCCAGCAGCAACGCCAGCATTGCCACCCACGCCAGCAGGCTGGCCAGCGCAGGACGCTGGCTGCGCATGGCGGTGCCCATCTTGCGATGGATGAGTGGGCGAGGGCGAAGCGGGCGCAGCAAGCGGGGATCCCCTGGGGCTGCCGGCAGCGGCCGGCATCAACGGGGCGTGATTGTAATGAGAGCTGTTAGCTGTTGCAAATGAGAATGATTGCCAAAAAATGTCGCAGGCCGGCCCGGCAAGGCTCAGACTTCGCTCCAGCGCCGCAGCAGGTTGTGGTACACGCCGGTCAGCTGCAGGATCGGCTCGGCGTCGCCGCCGGTCTGCCGCAGGCGCTCGATCGCGCCATCCATTTCCCACAGCAGGCGGCGCTGCACATCGTCGCGGATCATGCTCTGCACCCAGAAGAACGAGGCCACGCGCGCGCCGCGGGTGACCGGCCGCACCTGGTGCAGGCTGCTGGACGGGTACACGATCAGGTCGCCGGCCGGCAGCTTCACTTCGTGCTCGCCGTAGGTGTCGCTGATGATCAGCTCGCCGCCTTCGTACTCCTCGGGCGCGGACAGGAACAGGGTGCAGGAGATGTCCGAGCGCAGCTGCTCGCCATTGGCCAGGTTCATCACCGCGCCATCGACGTGGTAGCCATAGGTGCCGCCACCGCTGTAGCGGTTGAAGCGTGGTGGCAGGTACTTCAGCGGCAGCGCGGCACTGAAAAACAGCGGATGCCGGGCCAGCGCGACGAGGATGATCTCGCCCAGTTCGCGGCGCAGCGGCGAAGCCTCGGGCAGCTGCTGGTTGTGCTTGGCCTGTGCGCCCAGATGCCCCACGGTTTCGCGGCCATCGGTCCAGTCGGCGGCGTCGAGGCGGCGGCGGAAGTCGGCGACCTGGTCGGCGCTGAGAATGTCGGGGATGTGCAGCAGCATGCGGGACTCCTCAGAGGGACGGCGGTGCGACCAGGGCGCGCACCTGTGGATGCGGTGACGCGGCCAGCTCCGGCACGATGTGCGCCATGAATGCCGGGCTGCCGTGCGCCAGTGCGAGCCGCAGCCAGTGCACGGCCTGCTCGACCTGGCCGGCCTGCAGCAGGATCGAGGCGTAGTTGGCCTGGCCGCGGAAATCACCGGCCTCGGCCGCGCGCTGGTACCAGGCCAGCGCCGCCTGCGGATCGGGTGCGGTATCCAGCCCGTCTTCGAGGTGGCGGGCCAGCAGGTTCATCGATTTGGCGTGGCCCAGGTGCGCGGCACAGGTGTACAGGGCCAGTGCCTGCGCGCGGTCCTGCGCAATGCCGCGGCCGGTGGCCAGCAGGTTGGCCAGGTTGTACAGGCCCCAGTCCAGGCCGGTATCGGCCGCGCGCCGGTACCACACCGCCGCCAGCGCCAGGTTGACCGCCGTGCCGTGGCCCAGCTCATGGCAGCGGCCGAGCATGTTCATCGCCATCGGCGCGCCGTTGTTGGCGGCGGTTTCGTACCAGAGCAGCGCCGCCGAGGCGTCCTGTGCGGTGCCTTTGCCTTCCATGTGCATCTGCGCGAGCAGCAGCTGTGCCTCGACCTGTCCGGCCTGCGCAGCGTCGCGCACGCGTGCGAACGCGGCCTGCGGATCGTGCTGCAGCAGCTCGGCCAGGGCGTCGCTGTCGATGGGGGTACGGGTTGCCATGGGGTGAGTATCGCCGGAAACAAAAACGGCGGCAGGAGAGCCTGCCGCCGTGGTGGAGCGAAGCTACATCAGAACTTCACGTTCAGTGCCAGGGTGGTCGAGCGACCCGGGGCGATGCTCGCGTAGTGCGAGGCATAGGCCTTGGTGAAGTAGGTCTTGTCGGTCAGGTTCTGCACGTTGAGCTGCAGGCTGATGTTGTCCTGGATCGCGTAGCTGGCCATCGCGTCGAAGCGGGTGTAGCTGGCGATCCACTTGGTGTTGGCGACATCACCGTACTGCTTGTCCGAGTAGAACGCACCGGCACCGACGGTCAGGCCGATGGGGAAGCGGTAGGTGGTCCACAGGTTGGCGCTGTGCTTGGCGGTGTTCGGGAATACGTTGCCGTTGTACGGCGAGGGCACGTAGACGTTGGACGGGCAGGTGCGGCCGACCGGTGCACCACAGACGAAGCCGTTGTCCTTCAGTTCCGAGTCCAGGTAGGTGTAGCCGCCGTACAGGCTCCAGGCGTCGGTCAGCTGGCCGGTGAAGCCCAGCTCGAAGCCGTTGATTTCCTTCTTGCCGGCATTCTGGCTGGTGCCGTTGTCGACCGTCACGCGCGCGTTGTTCATCACCGTGTGGAAGATCGCCGCGGTGAGGTTCAGGCGCTGGTCGAACAGGTCCCACTTGGTGCCCAGCTCGAGGTTCTTCGTATCCTGCGGCTTGAGGTCGGCCACGGCGGCGCTCAGGCCGTCCGAACCATCACCACCGTCCATGCCCGGCGGAGTCGAGGAGGTGCCCCACGACAGGTAGATGCTGCCGTTGGCGGCCGGCTTGAACACCACGCCGGCCTGGTAGTTCAGGAAGTCGTTGCTGTTGCGCACGCGGGTCGGTGCCTTGCCGGCCACCGGGGTGGTCAGGGTGGTGCGGAAGTCGTCGTAGCGCAGGCCGAGGTTGATCATCCACTGCTCATTGAGCTCGATGGTGTCGAACACGTAGGCCGAGGTGGTCCTGGTGCGCTGCTCTACGTCCAGTGCCTTGTCGCTGCGGTACACCGAATGGGTGGCCGCCCACGGATCGCGCGGGTTCGGATTGGCGAAATCGGTGCAGTTGTAGCCGGTGGCCGCGCCGGTGGTCGGGCACTTGCTGTTGCCGGTGAGCGGGTTGCTGGTGCCCGGGGTCATCAGATAGCTGCCGCGGGTCATCTTCTCGTCGCTGTATTCCACGCCCGCGCTGTAGCTGTGCTTGAGCGCACCGGTCTGGAAGGCACCGGTCAGGCCCAGCTGGTCGGCGAAGCTCTTGACGTCGACGGCACGGCTGTTGGTCCGGCGCCACAGGGTGCCGTAGTTGTTCGGGTTGCCCTGGCTGTCGTCCGGCTGGGTCCACAGGTAGTCGTTGCTGGTGTTGCCCAGGCGCGCGATGTTGCGCAGCTTGTGGCCGCCGAAGTCGTAGCTGGCATCCAGGGTGCTGATGTCGGCGCGGGTACGCTGGAAGTCACGGTCGACCAGGCCGTAGTAGTTGTTGCGGTCCGGCACCATCGGGCGGCCGTCGACCCACTTCGAGGCCGGCGCACCGTTCGGGTTGCCATACGGGAAGCCACCCGCGTCCGGCAGGTCATCGCTCTGCATGTGGTAGTGGCTGGCGATCAGCTGGGCCGGGCCGTTCAGGCCGAACGCGATCGACGGCGCGATACCCCAGCGGCTGACATTGGCGGCGTCACGGCCAGCGATGTCCGATTCGTGCTTCATCAGGTTCAGGCGCGCGGCGATGCCATCGCCCAGCACGTAGTTGGCGTCCACGGTGCCGCGCGCGTAGCTGTCGGTGCCGATGCCCATGCTGGCGCTGGTCTCGTTCTTCAGCTTCGGCGTCTTGCTCACAAGGTTCAGGCTGCCACCGCCGGAATCACGGCCGCCGTAGGCCGAGCTCGGGCCCTTGACTACTTCCACCTGCTCCAGGTCGAAGATCTCGCGGGTCTGCGAGCCGACGTCGCGCAGGCCATCGACGAAGACGTTGCTCTGCGAATCGAAGCCACGGATGAAGGGGCGATCACCGGTCGGATTGCCGCCTTCGCCGGCACCGAAGGTGATGCCCGGCACCATGCGCAGCGCATCCTGCAGGTTGGTCGCACCGGTTTCGGCGATCAGCTTTTCCGAGACGATCGACACCGACTTCGGGGTGTCCAGCAGCTCGGCGGTGAACTTCGGTGAGGACGGATTGAACCAGCTGCCGCGCACCTGCACCTTGTCCAGGTCGGTGGCCTTGCGGGAGGAGGCTGCGTCAGCGCTGTCGGCCGCCTGTGCAGCCAACGGCGCGAAGCCGGCGGCCAGGGTGGCGGTGGCGAGCAGGGAAACGCGCGGGGCGCGCTTGCGGGACGTGATGTGGGTCATGGCTTGGGTGGTAGTGGCTGGGATCGGAAAGGGGCGAGGGCCGAAGCGCAGACAGCGCGACGGCATGTAGAGGGCGTCTTCTGTAGAGCCGAGCCGATGCTCGGCTGGGCGGCGGACGACTCCAGGCGCACGGCAATGGCCGCAGGGCGCCCTCAGCTGGCGTGCGGTGCGGGCGGTGCGTGGCCGGGGTTCAACCGCAGTGCGGGATCGTGCAGCTGCCAGTGCAGGGCATCGGAGCGCCACAGCGGAACATGCGCGACCAGGGCGGCGCGCGGGGGAGCCAGTCCGGTACAGGGCGTTGTGCCCTCGCCATCCAGCGGCGGCTCCGGTACTGGCACCGCATGGCGCGGGCACTCGTCCGCCGGCGGGGCCGGCATCGGCATGGCCTGCTGAAGATCTTCAGCGTGTGCCTGCCAGCCGTAGGTGGCGGGTCCATCGCGCCCTTCGTGCAGGGCCGACCAGCCCAGCAGCAGCGTCAGCAGCAGGGCCACAGCCAACGGCCACCCATGGCGGGCAAGCTGGCACAGCGTGGCGGCGGGCGCGGGCAAAGCCATGGCGCAGGGGACGGAGTCGTTACGAAGATGTTACGTAGGATAACATCAACGATAATGATTCGCATATGCGCGGGCGAACGAGCGGTCTGGAGGCCCGGGGAGGCCCCTGAACGCCTCTCAGCGCGCTCCGCTGGCTTCCACCCCCTGCGCGGAGTCGCCGGCGGCCAGGGGGCGCTTCAATCGCGGTCGTCGCGGGTCCAGACGGCGTCGTGTTCGCGCTTCACCGGGAACTTGGGTACCGGCGTATAGGCCGGGGCGCACAGGGCGCGGCCATCGCGCACGTCGAAGCGCGCGCCGTGCAGCACGCATTCCACGCTGCCTTCGTCGGTGTTGAACTCGCCCGAGGACAGCTCGAACTCCTCATGCGTGCACTGGTCTTCCAGCGCGTACAGCTCGCCGTCGAGGTTGAACACCACGATCGGCGTGCCGGTCACTTCGTCGAACACGCTCTTCATTTCACCGGGCAGCAGCTCGTTGCCGGCACACACGAAGGTCCAGGTATCGCTCACGCGGCGGCTCCGGCCAGTGGCTTTTCCAGGACCTCGAAGCGCAGGTCGTCGCGCTTGGGGATTCCGAAGCGTTCGTCGCCATACGGGAACGGCTTCTTGATGCCGGTACGCTGGTAGCCGCGGCGCTCGTAGAAGGCGATCAGTTCGTCGCGTACGTCGATCACCGTCATCTGCATCACCGGCACCTTCCATTCGCGTGCGGCGTGCGCTTCGGCGGCGTCCATCAGCTGCTTGCCGACGCCGCCGCCCTGCTGGGCCGGATCGACCGAGAACATGCCGAAGTAGCCGTTGCCGTCGACGTCGGCAACGTGGGCGCAGGCCACCAGCTGGCCCTCGCGCTCGGCCAGCAGGATCGTGGAGCGCGGGCGGTCGAGGTCGGCCTGGATGCCTTCGGCGTCGATGCGGGCGCCATCCAGCAGGTCGGCTTCGGTGGTCCAGCCAACGCGGCTGGCGTCGCCACGGTAGGCCGAGGTGACGAGGGCGATCAGGGCGGGGATGTCGGCCGGCGTGGCGGCGCGGAAGGTCAGGGTGCTCATGGCCCCATTCTAGGTGGGGCGTGGGCGGGCGCAAATGGGGGAGTGGGGTCAGATCCCTTTCGCAACGCGAAAGGGATCTGACCCCGGCATCTACTGACTCAACGGCAGGCCATGGACCGACTGGCACGGGCCCGGAATCGGCAGATGCTCGGGGTCAGATCCCTTTGCGCAGCGAAGGGCCCTGACCCCCTGCTACCAGGAGCAGCCCATGCCAAGGCCACGGCGCATCGATGCGCCCGGATATCCGCAACATGTCGTCCAGCGCGGCAACAATCGTCAGCGCGTGTTCTTTGCGGATGGCGACCGCGTCGCCTACCTGCGCCTGCTGTGTCATCACGCAGGTCAGCAGCAGTGCCGGGTCCACGCCTATGTGCTGATGGACAATCACGTCCATCTTCTGGCAACGCCTGATCTCTGCGGCGGGCTGTCGCGGATGATGCAGGCCGTGAACCGGACCTACGTACGTCGGGTGAATGATCGGCAGGGCCGCACCGGCACGTTATGGGAAGGGCGCTTCCACTCCACGGTGGTGGATACGGATCGCTATCTGCTGGCCTGCCAGCGCTACATCGAGCTCAATCCGGTGCGGGCGGGAAGGGTGGCGCATCCCGGCGACTATCGCTGGTCCAGCTATCGGGCCAATGCGCGGGGAACGTGCAACGCGCTGCTTACACCACACCCGGCGTTCGATTTGATGGCCTTCGATGTGGAAGAGCGGCGAAGGCGGTATGTGGAGTTCATTGCGCAGGGCATTCCTGCGGGTGATCTGGTCGCGATCCGGGCAGCGTTGCAGTCACAGCGCCGGTTGGTGGGGACGTTGCTGGGGTCAGAGCCCATTCGCGATGCGAAAGGGATCTGACCCCGGTCTTCCGGGGTTACCCCAGCAGCTTCCGTACCTTGGTCAGCGCGGTCATGAAGCGCTCGATCTCGGCGTGCGTGTTGTAGAACGCCAGCGAGGCACGGCAGGTGGCGGCGACGCCGAAGTACTGCAGCAGCGGGTGTGCGCAGTGCTGCCCCGAGCGCACGGCCACCCCTTCCAGGTCGAGCAGGGTGGCCAGATCGTGCGCATGCGCGCCATCGATCAGGAACGAGACCACGGCGGCCTTCTCCGGCGCTTCGCCGATGATGCGCAGGCCGTCGACGCGGCGCAGCTCCTCGGTGAAGTGCGCCAGCAGTTCGGCTTCGCGGGCTTCCACGTTCTCCTGGCCGAGCTGCTGCAGGTAGTCGGCGGCCACGCCCAGGCCGATGAAACCGGCGATGTTCGGCGTGCCGGCTTCGAACTTGTGCGGGGCATCGTTGAACACGGTGCCGTCGAAGCTGACTTCCTTGATCATCTCGCCGCCGCCGAGGAACGGCGGCATCGCGTCCAGGTGCTCGCGGCGCGCCCACAGCGCACCAGTGCCGGTCGGACCGCACATCTTGTGGCCGGTGATGGCGTAGAAGTCGCAGCCGATCGCGGCGACGTCGACCTTGCGGTGCGGCACCGCCTGCGAGCCATCGACCACGGTGATGATGCCGCGCTTGCGCGCTTCACGGCAGATCTCGCGCACCGGATTGACCGTGCCCAGCACGTTGGAGACATGGGTGACCGCCAGCAGCCTGACCTCCGGGGTCATCGCCGCGCGCAGCGCATCCAGGTCCAGCGCGCCATCGGGCGTGATCTCGGCCACGCGGATGGTGGCGCCGGTACGTTGCGCGACCAGCTGCCACGGCACGATGTTGGCATGGTGTTCCATGCGCGTGATCAGGATCACGTCGCCGGCCTTCAATCGCGGCAGCGCCCACGAGTAGGCCACCAGGTTGATGGCGAAGGTGGTGCCGCTGCACAGCACCAGGTCGCTGGCGCGCACGTTGAGGAAGCGTGCCAGCTTGTTGCGTGCGCCTTCGTAGGCGTCGGTCGCTTCGCTGCCCAGTGCATGCACCGCGCGGCTGACGTTGGCGTTGTAGCGGCGGTAGAACTCATCCACCGCGCCGATCACCTGTACCGGCTTCTGGCCGGTGTTGGCGTTGTCGAAATAGACCAGCGGCTTGCCGTGCACTTCACGCATCAGCAGCGGGAAGTCGAGGCGGACGCGATCCCAGTCCGGGGCGCCGGTGCGTTCTTCGATCGGGCGTGGCGTGGACAGGTTCATGCCACACCCGCCTCGGCCAGGGCCTTGTCCAGGCGGCGTGCCAGCTGCTCGCGCAACGCGTCCGGCAGGATCTTCAGCGGTTCATGGCAGAACGCAGCGCTCAGCAGTGCCTGCGCCTGGACCTGGGGCAGGCCACGCGAGCGCAGGTAGAACAGCGCATTGGCATCGAGCTGGCCGACGGTCGCGCCGTGCGCGGCCTTCACTTCATCGGCGTCGATCACCAGCGTCGGCTGGGTATCGATCTCGGCATCGGCCGACAGCAGCAGGTTCTTGTTGGACAGGTTCGCGTCGGTGCCGTCGGCGCCTTCGCGGATCTGGATGCCGCCATGGAACACCACGCGGCTGCGGTTGGCGGCAACGCCGCGCCACAGCAGCTCGCAGGCGGTATCGCGCGCGATGTGGTCGATGCCCAGGCGGGTCTCGACGTGGCGGCGGCCATTGCCGAGCAGCACGCCGTTGGCGGTCAGCCGGGCGTTGTCGCCTTCCAGGCGCACGTTCAGTTCGTGGCGGCTGAGCGCGGCGCCCAGTTCCAGGTCCACGCGGTGGTACTGCGCGTCGCGGGCCAGCACCGCGTCGGTACGCAGGAAGCTGGTCTGGCGGGCGCTGCCGGCCTGCACGCGGGCGTGCTTGAGTACGCCGTCGCGGGCGACGTGGGCATGCAGCACGGTGTTGTCCAGGTGGGCGGAGTCACCCACGCTGAAGCGGTGCTCGACCACGCCGAGGCTGGCGCCGGCGCGCAGTTCGATCAGGTGGCGATGGTGCCAGGCCAGGTCGGCTTCGCCGGCGACGCTGGCGAATACCAGCTGCAGCGGCGTTTCGACCTGCACGCCTTCATCCACGCGCAGCACCACGCCTTCATCGGCCAGCGCGGCGTTGAGCCGGGCGAAGATCTCTTCGCTGCGCTCGTAGCGACGGCCAAGGAAACGCAAGGCGTCTTCGCCAGCGGCCAGCGCGGCCGACAGCGGCTGCAGCTGCACGCCGGACGGCAGGGCCTGCACATCGCTCAGCGTGGCATCCAGGCGGCCGTTGACGAATACCAGGCGCGGCGCCGGGATGTCGTCCAGCAGCGCGGCGTCCAGCGCCGGGCCCTGCAGCGGCGCTGCAGCGAACGCACGGCGTTCCAGCTGGCGCAGCGAGGTGTACTTCCAGGCTTCATTGCGGGCGGCGGGCAGGCCGTCGCGCAGGGCCGCATCCAGCACTTCGCGGCGCGCATCGCTGCCACAGAAGGCCTGGGCCATGGAATCAAGCAGGGCGCTCATCAGACCGCCGCCTCGGGCACGACCCGGTCCTTCAGGAAATCATAGCCGTGCGCTTCCAGCTCCAGCGCCAGCTCGGGGCCGCCGCTCTTGACGATGCGACCATCGGCCAGCACGTGCACGACGTCCGGCTTGATGTAGTCCAGCAGGCGCTGGTAGTGGGTGATGACCAGGAACGAACGGTCGGCGCCGCGCAGTGCGTTGACGCCGTCGGCCACGCTCTTCAGCGCGTCGATGTCCAGGCCCGAGTCGGTCTCGTCCAGGATCGCCAGCTTCGGTTCCAGCACGGCCAGCTGGAAGATCTCGTTGCGCTTCTTCTCGCCGCCGGAGAAGCCTTCGTTGACGCCACGGTGCAGCAGTTCGTCCTTCAGGTGCAGCACGGCCAGCTTCTGCCGCACCAGCTTGAGGAACTGCATGGAATCGAGTTCTTCTTCGCCGCGCGCCTTGCGCTGGGCGTTCAGTGCCGCGCGCAGGAAGTAGGTGTTGTTCACGCCCGGGATTTCCACCGGGTACTGAAACGCCAGGAACAGGCCCGCGGCGGCACGTGCTTCCGGGTCCTGCTCCAGCAGGTCGACGCCGTCGAACTGCACGCTGCCTTCGGTCACTTCGTAGCCGTCGCGGCCGGCCAGGACGTTGCCCAGGGTGGACTTGCCGGCGCCGTTCGGGCCCATGATGGCGTGCACCTGGCCGGGCTTCACATCCAGCGACAGGCCCTTGAGGATTTCCTTGTCGCCGATGCGGGCGTGGAGGTTTTCGATCTTCAGCATGGTGGGGGGTTCCGTGGGGCGGGCCAGGGCCCGCCGGTAAAGAGAATGCGTTTGCGAGGGGCAGGGGCGGGCGGTCAGCCCACCGAACCTTCCAGCGAGACTTCCAGCAGCTTCTTGGCTTCCACCGCGAACTCCATCGGCAGTTCGCGGAACACCTGCTTGCAGAAGCCGTCGACGATCATCGACACCGCGTCTTCCTGGCTGATGCCACGGGCGCGGCAGTAGAACAGCTGGTCATCGGAGATCTTGGAAGTGGTCGCCTCGTGCTCGACGGTGGCGCCCGGGTTCTTCACCTCGATGTAGGGGAAGGTGTGCGCGCCGCACTGCTTGCCGATCAGCAGCGAGTCGCACTGGGTGTAGTTGCGCGCGCCCTCGGCGTTGCGGTCCACCCGCACCAGGCCGCGGTAGGTGTTCTGGCCACGGCCGGCGCTGATGCCCTTGCTGACGATCTTGCTCTTGGTGCGCTTGCCGACATGGATCATCTTGGTGCCGGTGTCGGCCTGCTGGCGGTGATGGGTCAGCGCGACCGAGTGGAACTCACCGACCGAATCGTCGCCCAGCAGCACGCAGGACGGGTACTTCCAGGTGATCGCCGAGCCGGTCTCGACCTGGGTCCAGGTGACCTTGCTGCGCGCGCCACGGCATTCGGCACGCTTGGTCACGAAGTTGTAGATGCCACCGACGCCGTTCTCGTCGCCCGGGTACCAGTTCTGCACCGTGGAGTACTTGATCTCCGCATCTTCCAGCGCGACCAGCTCGACCACCGCGGCGTGCAGCTGGTTCTCATCGCGCATCGGCGCGGTGCAGCCTTCCAGGTAGGAGACATAGGCCTTGTCCTCGCACACGATCAGGGTGCGCTCGAACTGGCCGGTGTGGCCGGCGTTGATGCGGAAATAGGTGCTCAGTTCCATCGGGCAGCGCACGCCCTTGGGAATGAACACGAAGCTGCCATCGGAGAACACCGCCGAGTTGAGCGCGGCGAAGTAGTTGTCACCGACCGGCACCACGGTGCCCAGGTACTGGCGCACCAGCGCCGGGTGTTCCTTGATGGCCTCGGACATCGAGCAGAAGATCACGCCCTTCTCGGCCAGTTCCTTGCGGAAGGTGGTGCCCACGGATACCGAGTCGAACACCGCATCCACCGCCACGCCGGCCAGCTTGGCGCGCTCGTGCAGCGGCACGCCCAGCTTGTCGTAGGTGTCGAGCAGTTCCTTCGGCACATCATCCAGCGAGGCGTACTTCGGGCCCTTCGGCGCGGAGTAGTAGCTGAGCGCCTGCAGGTCGATCGGCGCGATCTCCAGCTTGGCCCAGTCCGGCATCGGCAGGGTCAGGAAGTGGCGGTAGGCATCCAGGCGCCACTGCGTCATCCACTCCGGCTCGTCCTTCTTGGCCGACAGGGCACGGATGGTGTCCTCGTCCAGGCCCGGCGGCAGGGAGTCCGACTCGATCTCGGTGATGAAGCCGGCCGAATACTTGCGGCCGAGCTGCTCGTGGATCTCGCGGTTGGGGGTGTCGTCGTGGGCGACGTTTTCGATGGTTTCGGTGGCCATGGGGGCTGCCTACGGATCAGGAGACGACGTCGACAGCGATGGTGCGGCGCTGTTCGTCATCGGCAAGGGGGAGAGGGGGCAGGATCTGCGCGAGGGTGACATCGCGCAGGGCCTCGGAGACCACGTCGTTGATCAGCCGCCAGCTGCTGCGCGCGCCGCACTTGGGCGCCATGCCGCACTGGTGGTGGTCGTGGCTGCATTCGGTCAGGGCCAGTGGCCCTTCCATCGCTTCGACCACTTCGAACAGCGAGATCTCGATGGCCGGGCGGGTCAGGCGGTAGCCGCCACGGACGCCACGCAGGCCTTCGACCAGGCCGGCCTGGGCCAGTGGCTTGAGCACCTTGCTGACGGTGGGCGGCTCCAGACCGGTGAATTCGGCCAGCTCGGTGGCACTGAGCACTTCGCCCGGACGGGCGGCGAGCACGGTCAGCACGACGGTGGCGTAATCGGTGAGTTTGGTGACGCGCAACATGGGGATGCGAGTGGTTCTTAAAGCGGACTGAAATTGTACGCTTTTATTCGCCACCATCCAACCCGGGCATTCAGCCGGCGCTTGGGCCAGGCCGGGAGGACACACCGCGGCCGTTGCCGGGGCGCAATGCTGCGCCAACGGGGTGATTTTCGCAATCACCCGGAATGGGCGAGAATCCCCATTCCATTCGCTGCAAACAGCCCGCGCCGATGCCGAAGAAGATCCAAGCCCGCAAGTCCGCCATCCATGGCAACGGCGTGTTCGCCGTGGCCCCGATCAAGCAGGGCGAGCGCGTGATCCAGTACAAGGGCCTGCTGCGCAGCCACGGCGACGTTGATGCCGATGACAGCGGCGACGTCGAAAGTGGCCATACCTTCCTGTTCACCCTCAACGATGACTGGGTGATCGACGCCAACTACAAGGGCAACGACGCGCGCTGGATAAACCACAGCTGCGACCCGAACTGCGAGGCGGTGATCGAGGAGGACGAGGACGGCGACAGCCGGGGCGACAAGGTGTTCATCGAGGCACTGCGTGATATCAAGGCCGGCGAGGAGCTGACCTACAACTACGGCATCACCCTGGCCGAGCGCCACACCGCCAAGCTGAAGAAGATCTGGGAGTGCCGTTGCGGCTCGCCCAAGTGCACCGGCACGATGCTGCAGCCCAAGCGCTGATCGGTACCGGGTAGTGCCGGCCGCTGGCCGGCAAGGCGCAATCCAGGTGCCGGCCAGCGGCCGGCACCACCCGGCGGCTCTCCACCTGCCGTGCACGACAGGGTCGCCGCCGCGCAAGGGCCGTTCTTCCATTCTGTGGGCTCCCCCAACCGGAGTGCCTCCATGGCAGAGCGATTGAAGGGCAAGCAGATTGCCATCCTTGCCACCCACGGCTTCGAACAGTCCGAACTGATCGAACCCAAGCGTTTGCTGGAAGCGGAAGGGGCGCGCGTCAGCGTGGTCTCGCCCGCAAAGGAAGCGACGATCAAGGGCTGGAAGGAGAAGAACTGGGGCGACGCCGTCGCGGTGGATATCCCGTTGGATGAGGCGGATCCTGCACGCTTCGATGCGGTGGTTCTGCCCGGCGGGGTCATCAATCCGGACACACTGCGCACCGATGATGCCGTACTGGCCTTCATCCGTTCAGTGGATGAAGCCGGCAAGCCCGTGGCAGCGATCTGCCATGGCCCGTGGCTGCTGATCAACAGCGGCCTGGCCGATGGCCGCGAGCTGACCTCCTGGCCTTCCCTGCAGCAGGATCTGGCGAACGCGGGTGCGACATGGCGCGATGCCGAGGTGGTGGTCGACGGCAACGTCATCACCAGCCGCAAGCCGGATGACATTCCGGCTTTCAGCGAGGCGGTGGTAAAAGCGCTTGCCGCCTGATGCGCTACCGGTAGTGCCGGCCGCTGGCCGGCAGATGCAGTGACGTGCTGCCGGCCAGCGGCCGGCACCACCTCATTTGCCCAGCAGGCCTGCCGGTACCAGGTTGCCCAGGTTCTGGTTGAAAGTGACCACCAGCTTGCCGTTCTTCACCTGTGCCGACTGCACCTGCAGGGCGCCGAGCACCCCGGCCACGGCCGGGTCCAGCTTGTAGATCGGTTCGCGCTGGGCGTAGTCGCTCAGCCACGCATTGAGCAGGCCACGGGTGCGCGAGTCGAGGCGGCCGCCCTGGTTGGCCGGGGTGAAGTCATCCACGCTCGGCTGCTGCAGGTGAAAGCCCTGGGTCTGCGCGTCGTAGCGCAGGCCGCTGCTGAGCTTCACCGTGCCCAGTCGGGCCGGGTTGCCGCCGGCGGTGGCCAGCGCGACGTCCATGCCCAGGTTCAACCGTTCGCCGGCCGGAAGGCTCAGCTGCGGATGGCTCATGGTCAGGGCGATCAGGCCGCCGAGGGCGTCCTGGGTGCGCGGGAAGCTGCCATCGAGGTACTGCTGCACGTCGCTGGCGCCCACCGACAGTTCGCGGCCGGAAATGGAGGGAGCCGCCTGAGCACCGATCGCAGCGGCGATCAGCACGGTGGAGGCCGCGAGGCGGGTCATCAGGGAACGCAGGCGCATGTCGGTGACCGGTGGGAAGCAGATGGATGGATCAAAGAGTAGCCGCGCAGGCTGAATCGCGCGTGCATGCCGCTGCAACGGTTCAGTCCAGCGTTGGACGCAGCTGTGCCGACTGGATCTGCCAGGCGCTGCCGTCACTGCTGGGCTGCACGCGGTACCAGCCGCCGAAGCGGAACGTGCCATTGGCGGTGACCGCACGGATCTGCACAGGGACTTCAAGCAGCCGCGGTGGCTGCCGGTCATCTCGGGCGATCGGGGTATCGCTGTGCAGGCGCAGCGTGCGCAGGTCCTGCAGCTGCCGCAGCGCGGCGTCGTCTGCATGCCGCGGGTCGCCGGGTGGGATCGTCCAGGCAGCATCGCTGGCGGCGCGGTCGCGGTTGAGCAGTGCGGCGACGTAGCGGTTGAGCATCGTCGACGGCGGCTCTGCGCCGTCGTCGACGGCGGACAGCAGCGTCATATCGCTCGCCTGCAATGCTGCGGGACCGGGGCCGGTACCGGTGTCCGCTGCTGCGGCGACGGGAGCGGACGCTGCCGTGATGTGATCATTCGTCTGTGCCGCCGGGCGTGAACAACCCAGCAGCACCAGTGGTGCGATCAGGAACAGGATCCTGCGCATGCCCGCCTCCTCCCCGAGGCAACCTGGAGGGCGGCAGTGTATCGGTTGCGCCGCTATCAGCGGGAGGAGGGCAGCTGCTCCAGCGCGTCCAGCGCCGGCAGGACCTGACCGGCGATGGCGGCCAGTGCGTGGCCGTCGGTCTCGGCGTGGCGTTGCACGATGTCGCGCAGCAGCTGGGTGGCGATCACCAGGGTCGCGCGCTCGTCGCCACTGATGCCGGCGGTACGCGGGGCCGCTTCCAGCAGGCGCATCAGGTCGCGGCCGGCGCGGTGTTCCAGTTCGATGGTGCAGCGCCCGGTGCACTGCAGCCCGTCCTTTTCGATCGGGGTTACCGAGATCCGGTAGCGGGTGGAGGGGCTGGCCATGAGGGTGTGCTCGCCGTAGCTGTGGAGGATGGGCCCACCATAGGCAAGGCCACGGCTGGCGGCGACGGCCGGCGCTGCACGCAGTGTTCCACCCGGTACGTTCCGCGCCCTTTGCGGAGCACCGGCAGCCAATGCTGGCGGGCCTGTACGGGGATTGCCGGGGCCGCGGCAACGCTGTGTTGCGGGGTGTGGTGCGGACAAAAAAAAACGGGACGGCCAGAGCCGTCCCGTCGGAATCCGCGTTGGGGCGCGCGCTTACAGCGCGGCGTCCTTCAGCTTCTTCAGCGGACGCACCTTCAGCTTGGTGGTGGCCGGCTTGGCAGCGAACCACTGCTCTTCCTTGGTGAACGGGTTGATGCCCTTGCGCTTCGGCTTGGCCGGCACATTGACGGTGGTGATCTTCAGCAGGCCCGGCAGGGTGAACGAGCCAGCGCCCTTCTTGTGCACCGAGGAGGCGACGGCGCTTTCCAGCGAGGCCAGCACAGCGCGGACGTCCTTGGCGATGACGCCGGAGGCTTCAGCGATGTGTGCAACCAGGCCGGACTTGGTCAGCACTTCCTTGATCGGCTTCGGAGCGGCCGGCTTGGCGGCTGCCTTCGTCGCGACTTTCTTCACTGCCTTCTTCGGGGCAGCCTTCTTAGCGGTCTTTGCCATGGTTTCCTGTTCCGTGAACGGTTGGTTGTGTGGTCGGCGCCGAACCCCGTCGGCAAGCGCAATGTAGGGCAACTCTCGGGCGCCGCCAATAGCCCGAAGCGCGGAAAGTGCATGTTTTTTCATATCCAGGCCGATTCAGTACATGGCCGGCGGTGGGGGACGGGGGCGCTGCAGCGTGCGCGATGGCTGCTTCCTGCCCGTTGCTGGAATGTGCGAAACCACTGAAAACAAGGGAAAAGTCCACGTCGGTCTGGCGAAGAAGTGACCAGCTGTCCGATGTCCGGCGGACGTGCGGCATGCGGCGGAGCGACGCAGGGCTAACGCGTCCCGTGCGAGAGTGGCCGTTCATCACCGCCACGCAGGAGCAGCACATGGGAATCTCGCGACACGCCACCGCGCACTGGGAAGGCGATCTGAAGTCGGGCAAGGGACAGCTGAGCACGCCGCAGAGCGGGCTGCTGGACAAGACCCGCTACGGTTTCAACAGCCGCTTCGGCGACGAGAAGGGCACCAATCCGGAGGAGCTGATCGCCGCCGCGCACGCCGGCTGTTTCACCATGGCGCTGTCGGCCAAGCTTGGTGAGGCCGGCTTCACCCCGACCTCGCTGGACACCGAGGCCAAGGTCGATCTGTCCCTGGAGGGCGGGCCGCAGCTGTCGCAGATCCGGCTGAAGGTGAAGGCCGTGGTGCCGGGTATCGACGCCGCACAGTTCCGTGCCATTGCCGATGACGCCAAGCAGAACTGCCCGGTGTCCAAGGCGCTGAGCGCGGTGCCGATCAGCCTGGAAGCCGAACTGGGCTGAGCCACGGTAGTGCCGGCCGCGGGCCGGCAACCGCATGATGCCGGGGTCCATGTAGCAGCCGGCCAGCGTTATGGCGGCCTTCCTGGTCCCCACCCTCCGGGCCGTCGCGTCCGACGTTGGCAGCGGCTCCTGCCGCTGCCTTCGGCTCTACCATCCGCCAGCGCGATCACCAATCAAGGGTGCCGGTAATCACCGTCTGCACCTGCCCGCCCGACCAGACCTCGCCGTCTTCATCGACGCGCAGGGTCAGGCGCGCGTCGTGGCCGACTTCGCGGCCCTGGCTGACTTCGAACGATTCACGGCCCCGCGGCAGCGCATCGCGCAGGTCCAGCCATGCGGCCAGCACCGCATTGGCAGCACCGGAGGCGGCGTCCTCGAAGCGGCGGCCATTGCCGACAAAGGCGCGCACCGCCAGATCGAAGCCTTCGCCGCCATCGCTGAAGGCGTAGGCAAACACGCCCATGCTGTCGGTGGATTCGGCCAGAGCCGCGACCGCGTCCCAGTCCGGGCGCAGTGCGCGCAGTGCCGCTTCATCGGCCACCTGCACCACCCACCAGCTGCGCCCGCCCTGCATGCGCGCCGGCGGCAGCGAGCCCAGCGGCCAATCCTTCAGCGCCGCCTGCAGGCGCGGGTCGGTGGCCTCGGCGATCTCCGCCAGCTGCGCGCGCGGGGTGCGGATGGCAATGCGCTGCTGCGCGCCCTCGCCGCTCACGCGCAGCGGCAGCGCACCGGCGATGCCGTCCTGCACGAGCACGCCGTCGACTGGCGCGGCCAGGCCCGCCTGCAGCACCGCATGCGCGGTGCCGACGCTGGGATGGCCGGCGAACGGGACCTCCTTCTGCGGGCTGAACATGCGCAGCCGGTAGCTGGCGCCTGCGACCTGCGGCGGGAACACGAAGGTGGTCTCGGGTAGGCGCGTCCAGCGCGCAATGGCCTGCATGCTGGCATCGTCCAGGCCTTCG
The DNA here is from genome assembly GCF_052446685.1 of Stenotrophomonas sp. LC732. Lineage (NCBI taxonomy): Bacteria > Pseudomonadati > Pseudomonadota > Gammaproteobacteria > Lysobacterales > Lysobacteraceae > Stenotrophomonas > Stenotrophomonas sp. LC732. The sequence goes on from NZ_CP199214.1 coordinate 894,204, forward strand.
GCATCAAGCACCACGGCCAGCGGATTGCCGGCACCGGCGCGCGGGGAGAACACATCCAGCTGCAGGAAACGGCGGGTGGACATCAGGCAGGACTCCAGTAAACAGGCGGCATAGCGTAGCGCGGGGCACAAAAAAGGGGACGGAGGGAATTAAGTCGCTTGTGCCCCAAGTGCCATAAGCGACTTAATTCCCTCCGTCCCCTTTTTTCGTGCGCTACCAGCGAAGGTGGCCGTCGATGACCGGCTGCACCTGGCCGCCGATCCAGACCGTGCCCTGCGCATCCACCTCGACGTGTACGCGGCCATCGCGGCCGACTTCGCGGCCCTGGCTGGCAATGTAACGGCCCTCGACGCCGGGCAGGGCATTGCGCTGACGCAGCCAGGCGCCGATCAGCGCGTTGGCGCTGCCGGTGACCGGATCTTCCGGCACGCTGGCCGCATCGGCGGGGCAGAATGCGCGCACCACACGGGTGTGGTCGGTACCGGCTTCGTCGGCGAATACGGCCACGCCGGTGGCCTCGGTGGCAAGGCTCCAGTCGCGCAGGGCGGCCATGTCCGGCGCCAGGCCGCGCACAGCGGCGGCATCGCGCAGCGGCAGCAGCCACCAGCGCGCGCCGTTGTCCCAGAGTTCGGGCACGTGCCCGTTGGCGGCGAGGGCCAGCAGTGTTTCGGGTGCCGCATCTGCGCCAGTCGCCAGTTGCCGCGCCGGTGGGCTGGCCAGCTGGATCTGGAGTGCCTCGGCCGGGCCGCTCACCCGCACGGGCAGCACCCCCGCCGCGCACTGCTGCAGCAGGGCGCCGTCGCGAGGCTGGGCCAGGCCGCAGCTCACCGCCGCCCAGGCCGCGCCGACGCTCGGGTGGCCGGCGAACGCCAGCTCTCGGGTCGGGGTGAAGATGCGGATGTGGTAGTCGGCGCCGGGCGCGCTGGGGCGCAGGAAGAACACCGTCTCGGACAGGTTCAGCCAGGCGGCCAGGGCCTGCATCTGCTCGCCGGAGAGCGCATCGGCGTCCAGCAGGGCACCCAGTGGATTCCCGGTTCCGGGGCGGGAGGCGAAGACATCGAGCTGCAGGTAACGGAGGAGGGCCATCTACGGGGATATTGCGCTTAGAATCAAAGGTTCCGCCCCCGAGGGCGGCTTCCCCACATTCTACATAGCCAATCCATGTCAGCTTCCCCCCTTGTCGATCGTTGGATCGTACTGAAGTTCGGCGGCACCTCGGTGTCGCGTCGTCACCGCTGGGACACGATCGGGAAGCTGGCGAAAAAACGCGCGGAAGAGACCGGCTCGCGCGTGCTGGTGGTGGTGTCGGCGCTGTCCGGGGTCACCAACGAGCTGACCGCGATCGCCGATGGCGCGCCGGACAGCCGTGATCGCGTGGCCGCGCTGGTCGAACGCCATGAAGGCTTCCTGGCCGAACTGGGCCTGGGCCGCGAAGTACTGGCCGAGCGCCTGGCGGCACTGCAGGGCCTGCTCGACGACCCGCGTGCGGCCACCCGTCCGCTGCAGTGGCAGGCCGAAGTGCTGGGCCAGGGCGAACTGTTGTCGTCCACGCTGGGCGCGGCCTACCTGCACGCCTCGGGCCTGGACATGGGCTGGATGGATGCCCGCCAGTGGCTGGACGCGATGCCGCCGCAGCCGAACCAGAGCGACTGGTCACAGCGCCTGTCGGTGAACTGCCAGTGGCGTGCCGACGCGGAGTGGATGCAGCGCTTCCGCGCGCAGCCGACCCGCCTGCTGATCACCCAGGGTTTCATCTCGCGGCATGCCGATGGCGGTACCGCCATCCTCGGCCGTGGTGGCTCGGATACCTCGGCGGCGTACTTCGGCGCGCTGCTCGGCGCCAGCCGCGTGGAAATCTGGACCGATGTGCCGGGCATGTTCAGTGCCAACCCGAAGGATGTGCCGGACGCGCGCCTGCTGACCCGCCTGGACTACTACGAGGCGCAGGAAATCGCCACCACTGGTGCCAAGGTGCTGCATCCGCGCTCGATCAAGCCGTGCCGCGATGCAGGCGTGCCGATGGCCATCCTCGATACCGAGCGTCCGGAACTGCCGGGCACCAGCATTGACGGCAGTGCTGCACCGGTACCAGGCGTCAAGGCGATCAGCCGCCGCAACGGCATCGTGCTGGTGTCGATGGAAGGCATCGGCATGTGGCAGCAGGTCGGCTTCCTGGCCGATGTGTTCAACCTGTTCAAGAAGCATGGCCTGTCGGTGGACCTGATCGGTTCGGCCGAGACCAACGTCACCGTGTCGCTGGACCCGTCCGAGAACCTGGTCAACACCGATGTGCTGGCCGCGCTGTCGGCCGACCTGTCGCAGATCTGCAAGGTGAAGGTGATCGTGCCGTGCGCGGCGATCACCCTGGTCGGCCGTGGCATGCGTTCTCTGCTGCACAAGCTGTCGGACGTGTGGGCCACCTTCGGCCGCGAGCGCGTGCACATGATTTCGCAGTCGTCCAACGACCTGAACCTGACCTTCGTCATCGACGAGGCCGATGCCGATGGCCTGCTGCCGATCCTGCATGCCGAGCTGATCGACAGCGGTGCGATGCCGGTGGAAGAAACCGAAGTGTTCGGCCCGCGCTGGCGCGAGATTGCCGGCACCGTGCGCCCGCGCGGCACGCCGTGGTGGCGCGGCCAGCGTGCGCACCTGCTGCAGCTGGCCGATGCCGGTACGCCGCGCTATGTCTACCACCTGCCGACGGTGCGCGCCCGCGCCCGCGCGCTGGCCGCGATCAAGCCGATCGACCAGCGTTACTACGCGATCAAGGCCAACAGCCACCCGGCCATCCTGCAGCTGCTGGAAGCCGAGGGCTTCGGGCTGGAGTGCGTCTCGTACGGCGAGCTGAAGCATGTGTTCCAGCACCTGCCGGAGCTGTCGCCGCGGCGCGTGCTGTTCACTCCCAGCTTCTGCCCGCGCAGCGAGTACGAGGCGGCGTTCGCCCTTGGCGTGACCGTCACCGTCGACAACGTCGAAGCGCTGCAGCGCTGGCCGGACCTGTTCCGCAACCGCGAGCTGTGGCTGCGCGTCGACCTGGGGCGTGGCGAAGGCCACCATGCCAAGGTCCGCACCGGCGGCAAGGAGTCCAAGTTCGGCCTGCCGATCGCCCGCGTGGACGAGTTCGTGCGCGCGGCCACCGAGCTGGGCAGCCGCGTGGTCGGCCTGCATGCGCACCTGGGCAGTGGCGTGGAAACCGCGCAGCACTGGCGCCTGATGTGCGATGAGCTGGCCGGCTTCGCCCGCCGCATCGGCAGCGTGCACACCATCGACATCGGTGGCGGCCTGCCGATTCCGTACAGCGACGAAGACGAGCCGTTCGACCTGGACGCCTGGGCCGAGGGCCTGGCCGAGGTCAAGGCGCTGCACCCGGCTTTCCGCCTGGCGATCGAGCCGGGCCGCTACCTGGTGGCCGAATCGGGCGTGCTGCTGACCCATGCCACCCAGGTGGTGGAAAAGGACGGCGTGCGCCGCGTGGGCCTGGATGCCGGCATGAACACGCTGATGCGCCCGGCGCTGTACGACGCCTGGCACGACATCGAGAACCTCAGCCGCCAGGGCGGTTATGCCGAAGCGGCGTTCGATGTGGTCGGGCCGATCTGCGAATCCAGCGATGTGTTCGGCAAGCGCCGCAAGCTGCCGGTGTCGACCGCGCCGGACGACGTGATGCTGATTGCCGACGCCGGCGCGTACGGCTATGTGATGGCCAACACCTACAACCAGCGGATGCTGCCGCGCGAAGACGTGATCGAATGACCACCGCGCGCGCCCTGCAATCGCCCACCGACACGCCCCGCGCCATCGCGCGGGCCCGTGCCTGACCGGATACACCATGACTGCTTTCGACAAACACCAGGTTTCCCGCTTCCGCTTCGTCCGCTGCGAATTCGCCGCGGATACCGGCGTGGCCAAGCTGGTCTACGCCTTTGATGACGGCCCGGAGATGGTGGAAACCATCACCGTGCCGGGCGCCCCGTTCGTGCTGGACGAAGCGCGTAGCGCCGCCGTGCAGCGCGCGCTGCAGCTGCTGCACCTGATCGCCGGTGTCAGCTACTACAAGGCCGGCGTACCGGATACGGTCAGCATCGACAGCTACAGCATCGATGCCGATACCGCCGCGCTGGTGGAGACCATTTACCTCAACGGCCTGGGCGAATTCGCCTACCGCAACGGCCTGAACCTGCGCGGCCGCTTCCGGTTGCCGGTGCAGGGCGAGGCCGTGCAGGCGCCGGCGCTGGGCCTGCAGCCGCATGCGCTGGTGGCCATCGGCGGCGGCAAGGATTCGCTGGTCAGCATCGAAGCGCTGCGCCGTGCCGGCGTGGATGAGACCGTGACCTGGATCGGTGGCTCGCAGCTGATCCGTGCGTGCGCCGAGCGCACTGGCCTGCCGACCTTGAACCTGGGCCGCACGCTGGCACCGGAACTGTTCGAGTTGAACCGCCAGGGCGCCTGGAACGGCCATATCCCGGTGACGGTGGTGAACTCGGCGATCATGGTGCTGGCCGCGTTGCTGCACGGCGTGGACCAGGTCGTGTTCTCCAACGAGCGCTCGGCCAGCTACGGCAGCCAGATTCCAGGCACCGGCGAAGTGAACCACCAGTGGTCCAAGGGGTGGGCCTGCGAGCAGGCCTTCGGTAGCCATGTGCAGAAGTACGTGGCGGCGGACCTGCAGTACTACTCGCTGCTGCGCCCGATGTCCGAGCTGGCGGTGGCCCGCCAGTTCGCCAAGAGTGACTTCTACGACGCGCATTTCTCCAGTTGCAACCGCAACTTCCACATCCTCGGCGAGCGCCCGGTGAACCGCTGGTGCGGCGTCTGCCCGAAATGCCATTTCGTGTTCCTGGCGCTGGCCCCGTTCATGCCCAAGACGCGCCTGGTGCGCATCTTCGGCCGCAACCTGCTGGACGATGCCGAGCAGGCCGGTGGCTTCGATGCGCTGCTGGAATTCCAGGACCACAAGCCGTTCGAGTGCGTGGGCGAAGGCCGCGAATCGCGTGCGGCGATGGCGACCCTGGCACAGCGCCCGGAGTGGAAGGAAGACGTGCTGGTGAAGCGCTTCTGCAACGAGATCCAGCCGCAGCTGGATGCCGCCGAACTGGAACTGGCACCGCTGCTGCAGCTGCAGGGCGAGCACCGTGTTCCAGCTGCGCTGTGGGAACGGGTGCGTGAAGATTTCGAAGCTTGAAGGAAAGCGCGTCGCGCTGTGGGGCTGGGGCCGTGAGGGCCGCGCCGCGTTTGCGGTGCTGCGCGCGCGCCTGCCCACGCTGGCATTGAGCCTGTTCTGCCCGGCGTCCGAGGTCGAGGCGGCGCGTGCGGAAACGAAGGGCGCGCTGGACGTGCGTGGCGAGCCTTCCGCTGAAGCGCTGGCCGCGTTCGACGTGGTGATCAAATCGCCCGGCATCAGCCCCTACCAGCCGATCGCGATGGCGGCTGCAGGGCAGGGCACCAGCTTCATCGGTGGCACCGCGCTGTGGTTCGCCGAACACGCGGCCGACGATGGCATCGTGCACGACACCGTGTGCGTGACCGGTACCAAGGGCAAGAGCACCACCACCGCCTTGGTCGCGCATCTATTGCGCGCGGCCGGCCATCGCACCGGCCTGGTCGGCAACATCGGCCTGCCGCTGCTGGAAGTGCTGGATCCGCAGCCCGCGCCCGAGTACTGGGCGGTGGAACTGTCCAGCTACCAGACCGGTGAGGTGGCACGCAGTGGCGCCCGCCCGCAGGTGGCGGTGGTGCTTAACCTGTTCCCGGAACACCTGGACTGGCACGGCAGCGAACAGCGTTACATCGAAGACAAGCTGCGGCTGGTGACTGAAGCCGCACCGCGCATCGCTGTGCTCAACGCCGCCGATCCGCACCTGGCCGCGCTGTCGCTGCCCGACAGCGAAGTGGTCTGGTTCAACCAGCCGCAGGGCTGGCACATGCGCGGCGACATCGTGCATCGCGGTGAGCAGGCCGTGTTTGATACCTGCAACACGCCGCTGCCAGGCCGCCACAACCGCGGCAACCTGTGCGCGGTGCTGGCCGCGCTGGAAGCGCTGGGGCTGGATGCCGTAGCGCTGGCACCGGCGGTGCAGGACTTCCGTCCGCTGCCGAACCGCCTGCAGCGCATCGGCGTGGCCGATGGCCTGACCTACGTCAACGATTCGATCAGCACCACGCCGCATGCCAGCCTGGCCGCGCTGGAGTGCTTCGCCGGGCAGCGCATCGCGCTGCTGGTGGGGGGGCATGACCGTGGCCTGGACTGGACCGATTTCATGCAGCACATGGCGCACGATGTGCCGCCGGTGGAGATCGTGACCATGGGCAGCAACGGCCCGCGCATCCACGCGATGCTGCAGCCGTTGGCCGACGCCGGTCGCTTCGGCCTGCATGCGGCGGGCGATCTCGCCGAGGCGATGGCCTTGGCGCGCGCCGCGCTGGGCGAACAGGGCGGGGTGGTGCTGCTGTCGCCGGGTGCACCGAGCTTTGGTGCGTACCGCGACTACGTGGCGCGTGGCCGTCATTTCGCCGCGCTGGCCGGGTTCGATCCGGACAGCATCAGCGCGATTCCCGGGCTGGGTATCGGGTGAGGGGTCGGATCCCTTTCCGCAGGAAAGGGCTCTGACCCCGGCGGGATCCTGTGCAGCTATCCACGCATGGCGTGGATCTACAGATCTTCGTCGATGAACGCGTAATCGACGTCAATCAGCTGCTGCAGGTAGGCGTCGAAGCTGGGGGCGATCACCGCGTAGCTGTCCGGATCGTGCAGGTAGCGCACCACCTGGCCGACCGTGCCGCCCGGCGCGGGATCGAAATCCAGGTACAGCATCGAGGTGCCGCCGTTGTTCATGCAGTGCGAGAAGCACAGGCGGCGGTTCATCGGCAGATCGGCGTCGATGCCCTCACCCAGGATCTCCGGTTCGTCATCCAGCCACTCTTCGTAGATCGAACGGATGCTGTCGTCCCACTGCTGCTGGTCTTCGAAGATCTGTGCGACCGAGCGCAGGTAGTACGGATAGCCGCCGTCCTCAACGTCCGAGCCGAGCATCAGCACGCACACCTCGCCGCCTGGATACTCGCGGAAATGGGTGCCATCCACGCGCGACAGCAGTTCGACCAGGCTGTCCGGCACCTGCGGCCACTGCACACGCAGGCGCTGCAGGTCTTCGGCGCTGGCGCCCTGGACGTGGATCCATTGCGAGGCGTCATCAGCAGGCAGGCGCGGGTTCAGGCCAGACAGAAAGCGGTCAACAACGTTCATACGGAAAAAGGGGACGGAGGGGATTAAGTCGTATCCAACCACACCTGCGTCACGTCGCCAATGCAGAATGCGACGCGGGAGGGGCAAATGCGGCTTAATCCCCTCCGTCCCCTTTTTCTTGCGGAGCAGGCGCATGAATCGTTGGCGATGCGGTGTGGCGGTGATCCTGGGGCTGGCGGCGATGCCGGCGTGGGCGGCGATGAAGACCCAGGCGGTGGAATGGAAACACCAGGGGACGACCTTCAGTGGCGTGCTGGTCTATGACGACGGCGACAACGACAAGCGCCCGGGCCTGGTGATGGTGCCGAACTGGAAGGGCGTGAACGAATCGGCGGTCGAAAAGGCCAAGCAGCTGGCCGGCGATGATTACGTGGTGCTGGTGGCCGATGTCTACGGAAAGGGCGTGCGGCCGAAGACCGATGCCGAGGCCGGGCCGGTGGCAACCAAGCTGCGCAATGACAGGCCGCTGCTGCGCGCACGTGCGCTGGAGGCGGTGAACGTGCTCAGGGCGCAGGCGGGCAAGGTGCCGCTCGATGCCGGCCGGATTGGCGCGGTGGGCTTCTGTTTCGGCGGCACCACGGTGCTGGAACTGGCCCGTGCCGGTGCGCCGCTGGCCGGTGTGGTCAGCCTGCACGGTGGGTTGGGTTCACCGCTGCCGGCGCAGGCCGGTGGCAGCCATCCGTCGGTGCTGGTGCTCAACGGCGCAGACGACAGGAGCGTGACTGCCGAGGACATCGCTGGCTTCCAGAAGGAAATGGACGCGGCCAAGGTCGATTGGGAGTTCACCAACTACAGCGGTGCGGTGCACTGCTTCGCCGAGCGCGATGCCAACAGTCCGCCGGGGTGCCAGTACAACGCGCGGGCGGCGAAGCGCGCGTGGAAGGCGCTGGATGAGTTCTTCGAGGAACGCTTCGAGAAACGTTGATTCGTGCAGTGGTAGTGCCGGCCGCTGGCCGGCAACCTCATGATGCTGCGGATGTCATCGGGAATGCCGGCCAGCGGCCGGCACTACCGATGCTTCAGTGCCGAACAACGGTCGGCACACACCGGAATGCCGGTTTGGTGGGTGCCGACCGTTGGTCGGCACACCTCAGCCGGTCAATGCGAGCGCTGCACCGCGTAGCGGGCCAGGCCGCGCAGGGCGGCAACGGCATCGTTGTCGCCCAGGCCATCGAGCGCGCGCTCGGCGGCTTCGGCATATTCCTCTGCACGCGCGCGGCTGTACTCCAGGCCGCCGGTGGCGCGGATCGCGGCCAGCACTTCCGGCATGGCCGAGGCGTCACCGTCCTGCACGATGGTGCGCAGGCGCTCGCGGGTGGCGTCGTCGGAGTGGGCCATCGCGTGGATCAGCGGCAGCGTGGCCTTGCCCTCGGCCAGGTCGTCGCCCAGGTTCTTGCCCAGCTCCTCGGCGTTGGCCGAGTAGTCCAGCACGTCGTCGGCGATCTGGAACGCGTAGCCCAGGTGCATGCCGTAGTCGAACAGGGCCTGCTGGGTCGCTTCATCCACGCCGCTGGCCAGCGCGCCCAGGCGGGTGCCGGCGGCGAACAGCACCGCGGTCTTGCGCTCGATCACGCGCAGGTAGGCGGCTTCGTCGGTGTCCGGGTTGTGCACGTGCAGCAGCTGCAGCACTTCACCCTCGGCGATGCGGTTGGTGGCGTCGGCCAGGATCTGCATCACCGGCATGCGCTCCAGCTCGACCATCAGCTGGAAGCTGCGCGAGTACAGGAAGTCGCCGACCAGCACGCTGGGCGCGTTGCCCCACAGTGCGTTGGCGGTGCTGCGGCCACGGCGCAGGCTGGATTCGTCCACCACGTCGTCGTGCAGCAGGGTGGAGGTGTGGATGAACTCGATGATCGCCGCCAGCTGGTGGTGCTCCGGGCCGGCCTGGCCGACTGCATGGCCGGCCAGCATCACCAGCATCGGGCGCAGGCGTTTGCCGCCGGCGGAAATGATGTGGTCAGCGATCTGGTTGATCAGCACGACGTCCGAGGACAGCCGGCGCCGGATCAGGGCGTCGACGGCGGCCATGTCGGCCGCGGCAAGCGACTGGATCTGGGGCAGGCCCAGGGCGGGACGGGTGTCTTCGGTGATGGTCATGCGATCAGGCTTTCAGGCTCACCACCGATTATAGGCGCTGGCCGTGAATTCGGGCGCAAACCGGCCAGAGCGGCAATTCCAGCCCGGCCTGCGCGGCCCTCCGCGTGAATACGTATGCAGGTTGCGCCATGCCTGGGAGCCCGCCGCTAAGCTTGCCGGATCAGGATTTCGGCCCGCTGCCGGCGGGTCCCGCATGCCCGGAGGGGGGCTGTCGATGTCGCACTATCCATGGTGGCGCGGAGCCGTCATCTACCAGATCTACCCGCGCAGTTACCTCGATGCCAACGGCGATGGCGTGGGCGATCTGCCCGGCATCATCCAGCGCCTGGACCACATTGCCGCGCTGGGCGTGGATGCGATCTGGATCTCGCCGTTCTTCAGGTCGCCGATGGCCGACTTCGGCTACGACATCGCCGATTACCGCGATGTCGACCCGCTGTTCGGCAGCCTGGACGACTTTGACCGCCTGTTGGCCAAGGCCCACGGCCTGGGCCTGAAGGTGATGATCGACCAGGTGCTGAGCCACACTTCGATCGAGCATGCGTGGTTCCGTGAGAGCCGCCAGGACCGCAGCAATCCGAAGGCCGACTGGTACGTCTGGGCCGACCCGCGCGAGGATGGCACCCCGCCCAACAACTGGCTGTCGCTGTTCGGCGGCTGCGCCTGGCAGTGGGAGCCGCGCCGTGAGCAGTACTACCTGCACAACTTCCTGGTCGACCAGCCGGACCTGAATTTCCATCACCCGGACGTGCAGCAGGCGACCCTGGACAACGTGCGCTTCTGGCTCGACCGCGGCGTGGATGGCTTCCGCCTGGATGCGATCAACTTCTGCTTCCACGACGCACAGTTGCGTGACAACCCGGCCAAGCCCGCCGACAAGCGGGTGGGGCGCGGCTTCAGCCCGGACAACCCGTACGCCTACCAGTACCACTACTACAACAACACGCAGCCGGAGAACCTGCCGTTCCTGGAGCGCCTGCGCGCGCTGCTGGACGACTACCCGGGGGCGGTCAGCCTGGGCGAGATCTCTTCGGAAGACTCGCTGGCCACCACGGCCGAGTACACCCGCGATGGCCGCCTGCACATGGGCTACAGCTTCGAGCTGCTGGTGGACGACTACAGTGCGGCCTACATCCGCGATACGGTCTCGCGCCTGGAAGCAGCGATGACCGAAGGCTGGCCGTGCTGGGCGGTGTCCAACCACGATGTGGAGCGCGCGGTCAGCCGCTGGGGCGGCCACCCCGCCGACCCGCGCCTGGCGCGGATGCTGGTGGCGATGCTGTGCTCGCTGCGCGGTTCGGTCTGCCTGTACCAGGGCGAGGAGCTGGGCCTGGCCGAGGCCGAGGTGCCGTTCGAGGCCCTGCAGGACCCCTATGGCATCACCTTCTGGCCGAATTTCAAGGGCCGTGACGGCTGCCGTACCCCGCTGCCGTGGACCGATGCACCGCTGGCCGGCTTCACCACTGGCCAGCCCTGGCTGCCGATCCCGGCCGAACACCGGGCCGCGGCGGTCGCCGTGCAGGAGCGCGACCCGCATTCGGTGCTGGCGGCGTTCCGCGCGTTTCTGGCCTGGCGGCATACCCAGCCGGCCCTCCTGCATGGCAGCATCGGATTTCTTGAAAGCGCCGAGCCCGTGCTGCTGTTCGAGCGTATGCTTGCAGATGAAACCCTCCTGCTGGCCTTCAACCTGTCGGCCGAAGCGGTGAGCCATCCGCTGCCGCCGGGCAACTGGCAGCAGGTGGTGGTACCGGGCCCGGATGCGGGCACGGTGCAGGGCAATGAACTCCAGCTGCCGCCACGCGCGGTGTATTGCGCCCGACGCAGCTGACCGTTTTCTCCGGTGGCGGTACTTGCGGGGACGGGGCCGAAGCGCCCCGTCCCTTTTTTGTGGCTGGGCCTTGCCGACCAGCGGCCGGCATCCGCGCAAAGGAAAACCCGCTGCCTGCGCAGCGGGTTTCCGGTCCTGCTCCCTGTTTTCTGTTGCCGGCCAGCGGCCGGCACTACCGGGTCCGGGCTGCCGGGCAGGGCCCGGCGCTGCCTCAGAACTTGTAGTTCACGCCCAGCATGTAGGTGCGGCCCCATTCGATGTACTCCAGCGGGCGGTCCTTGCTGCCGGCGTAGGTGCGGTACGGCTCGTTGGTCAGGTTGCTGCCCTGCAGCAGCAGGGTCAGGCCACGCAGGGCGCTGCTGTCGCTGAAGGTGTAGCTGACCTGCGCATCGGTCACGTTTTCGCCGACGACATAGCGCAGGCTGCGGTTGCCGTTGAAGTTGCCGATCTCACCGATGAAGTCCGACCGGCGGCGCTGGCTGACGCGTGCTTCAAAACCGCTGCGCTCGTAATAGGCAGTGAAGTTGTACACGCGCTTGGACAGGCCCGGCAGGCTGATCGGTTCACTGCCCACGCTGGAGGCGCTCTCCGGATCCAGGATGGTGATGTCGCTCTTGTTGAAGGTCGCGCTGGCCTGCAGGCCGAAGCCACGCAGGCTGTCGGTCAGCATGTCCAGCGGGAACGATGCGGTCAGTTCCAGGCCCTTCAGCGTGCCGCCCTTGCCGTTCTGCGGCGCGGAGAAGGTGCCGGTGGTCAGCACCGGCGCATCACCTGGTTGAGAAACCCAGTTGGCCACTTGGTCGCTGAAATCATAACCATCAATTGTCTGCGTATAGACGTAACTCTTCAGGTCCTTGTAGAAGATCGCCGCCGCTACGTAGGCCTTCTCGCCGAAGTACTTCTCGTAAGACAAGTCGACCGCGGTTGCACGCCAGGGATCCAGCAGGGGGTTGCCGCCGCTGGCCCCGGGCTTGCCGGTTTCTCGGGCAACACCAAAATCCAGACCGGCGCGCATCTGATCCACGCGCGGGCGTGCGACCTGCTTGGCGACGGCGAAGCGAAGGGTCTGCTGGTGCGGGAACAGGAAGGCCAGGTTCAGGCTCGGCAACCAATCGTTATAAGTTTTCCCGCTGGCGATAGGAAGAACGTTCTCGCCCGCTGGGCGGGAGCGGTCAAAGTAGCGCGAATCCGAGCTCTGGTCGGTGTGCTGCATCTGCACGCCGATGTTGCCGCGCACGCCCACTTCACCGATGTCGGTGTTGATGTTCAGGCGCGCCCAGGCGGTGGTGATCTTCTCTTGGGTTCTACCCCGAAATCACGGACGGTTGTAAAAGGGCTGAGAACTTCTGGTCTTGCCTGGCGACCCTTCGTCGCATCCTCGGGTTGTGGAACCGCTCGATGTATTCGAACACATCCGCCCTCGCGGCATCGAGCGTTGGGTAGGTCATGCGGTAGACCCGCTCGCGCTTGAGCAGGCCGAAGAAGCCTTCGCACGCGGCGTTGTCACCGCAGTGGCCCACCGCGCTCATCGAGCACACCAAGCCGTTGGCCGCCAGGTAACGCTGGTAGTCGCCGCTTCGGAACTGGCTGCCACGGTCGGAGTGCAGGATCAGTGGATGGCTGCCTTGGCGCTGCCAGACCGCCATCTGCACGGCCCTGATCACCATCTGACGATCCTGACGATGATGCATTGACCACCCCACCACCCGCTGGTCAAACAGGTCCAGCACGATGCACAGATACAGCTTGCCTTGCCGGGTCTTGAGCTCGGTGATGTCGGTGACCCACCTGGTCTCCGGCTCCAACGCGGTGAAGTCCCGCTCCAGCAGGTTGCGCACACCCGGCGGCGTCAGCGCCGGCTTGCCGCGCTGGCCTCGCCGCTTCGGTCGCGGCCAACCCTGCAGGCCATCGGTCGCCATCAGACGCGCCACCCGGTTCAGGCTCGCCGTCTCGCCTTCCTCGGCAAGGTCTTCATGCATCCGGCCGGCGCCCAATGTGCCCCGGCTGTCCTCATGCAACTCACGGATCCGGCCGAGCAAGCGCTGGTTGTCGCGCTCCCGGGCACTGGGCAAGCGCTTACTCCAGTCGTAGTAACCGCTGGCCGAGACCCGCAGGCAACGACACATCAGTCGCACTGGAAACTCATCGCGGCAACGTTCGATCACCTGATACCTCAGGATGATCCCTTGGCAAAGAACGTCGCCGCTTCTCGCAAAAAATCCCGCTCCTTCTTCACCCGGGCCAGCTCGCGCTTGAGCCGCGCCAGTTCCTCGTCCCGGGGCGTCCCGGTGCCACCGAAGGCCACCTGGCCCCGGCTCTGGGCCTCCCGCTTCCAGCGGGTCAGCAATGCATCCCGGATCCCCAGCTCCCGGGCCACCTGGGCACAGCTGACGCCCGGCTGGCTGGCCTGCTCAACCGCACCGCGCTTGAACTCGGTGCTGAACTTCCTTCGCTTCGACATGAACACTCCTCATGGCCTTGATCGGCCTTCTCGTAAGTGTCCGTGAAAACGGGGGTGAACCCCTTCGACCGTCCACGACTTGGGGATCAGGTAGTCCAGGTTGTCGACCGGGTTGAAGGTCATGTAACGACCCACAGCGGCCGGTACGTTCCAGGCCGGGATGGTGCCGAGGCCGGCGAAGCCCAGGTCCACCGGACGGTACTGCAGGTCCGAGGCGATGTTGGCATCGCCCTGTGCGCCGAGCAGGATGTTGCCTTCGGACTGGGTCTTCACCTTGCGGCGGTCGGCATAGTTCACGCCGATGTCGATGTCCGGTGCCCACGAGGCGATGGCATCAGGAAGGGCGATGGTGGCAGCCAGCTTGCCGCCCTTCAGGCGGTCTTCCACCTGCGGCACCTTGCCGTAGCCGGAGCCGTAGATCGTGTTGGTCAGGAACAGCGCATCGGGGTTGGAGTAGTTCAGGCCCGGGGTGATCTGCGAGAAGCCGTCCTGGCGGATCGACACGCCGACCGTGTCCAGCTGCGGCATCGGGGTCAGCTGCAGGTTGTTTTCCAGGTTCAGCTCGTCGCGCGTGGCCTTGGAGTAGTTCAGGTCGGCGACCAGCTTGACGCCGCCGAAGTTGAACTCGTTGTTCCAGCCGAACGCATCGATCTTGTCCTTGCGCTTGTTGTACATGCCGCGCACCAGCGGATACACGCCGCTGGCGGTGCCGCCGGTGAACGAGCCGTTGGCGTTGACCTGCGGGTTGCTGACCAGCAGGCCCGGGGTGTAGTTGCCGTTGTAGTTGCTGAGGTTCAGCTCGAACTGGTTGGCGGTGTCGATCTGCTCGGCTTCGGTGTGGAAGGCATCGAAGGTGCTGGTCCAGCTGTTGTTCGGGCGGAACTGGATCGTGGCCATCACGCCGTCGCGCTTGTTGTTGCCGGTGCGGCGCAGCGCCTTGATGCCATCGGAGAAGTAGGTGCCGGCACCCACGCCCGGGCGGTCGCCCTTGTCGGTGTGCTCGGTGGTCCACGGCTCGTACAGGCCGACCTGGTTCTCCTGGATCGGCATGTCGCTGTGCGCGTAGCCGATGGCGATGCCCAGGGTCTTGTCCAGGAACTGGTCGATGTAGCTGGCGCTGAAGCGGTTGCCGTACGGATCGACATTGGCGGCGCGGCCCAGCGAACTCTTCTGGTAGCGGCCACTGACCGCGATCACGCGCTCGCCGAAGCTGAGCGGGCGCGCGGTCTGCATGTCGATGGTGCCCGACAGGCCCTGGCCGACCAGCGCCGCGTCCGGGGTCTTGTACACCGTCACGCCGTTGACCAGCTCGGACGGGTACTGGTCGAACTCGACGCCGCGGTTGTCGCCGGTGCTGACCACTTCGCGGGCATTGAGCAGGGTGGTGGCGAAGTCCGGCGACAGGCCGCGCACGCTGATCACCTGCGCACGCCCGGCCACGCGCTGGGCGGCCAGGCCGGGCAGGCGCGAGATGGATTCGGCGATGCTGACGTCGGGCAGCTTGCCGATGTCTTCAGCGGAGATTGCCTCGACCACCGAGGTGGCGTCCTGCTTGACCGCGATCGCGCTCTCGATGCCGCGGCGGATGCCGGTGACCTGCACCGTATCCAGGTTGGTGGCGGCGGTGCCGGCCGGCGTGGTGGTGTTCTGCGTGGACTGTGCCGACGCCAGCGTCGGCGCCAGGACAACGGCCAGCGCGATGCTCAGCGCGCTGCGCTTGTGGTTCAACATTTTCCCCTCCCAGGCAATGTTGCAGATCGATTTGTGAGCGTTCCGGCGGGGCCGTGAACGTGCGACGCGGTGGCCGCTGTCGTCGCCGCTATGGTAGGCAGCGCGTTCTTCGCGGGAATCACCCTGCATGCGTATTCAATGGCGTCTGCAGGGTTGTAATCGCTTTCAGGTGCCTTGTTCGGTAGAGCCGAGCCCATGCTCGGCTGCGTTTCGGTGCTACGCACCGCCGCCCGAGCATGGGCTCGGGCGCTACGGGAGCGCAGGTAGGAAAACGTTCAGTGGATGGGCGTGAAGCGAATGGCCTGCCCACCGCCCGGTGCCAGCACCAGCGTCAGTGCATCGGCACTGGTCACCTCGCGGGTTTCGCGTGCGAACGCGAACGGGTTGCTGCGGAAATCAGCGCCTTCACCATCGCGGTAGATCTCGGCGCGATAGCGCAGACCTGGCTCCAGGAAGCCCAGCGGTACCGGCAGCACGCGGCCGTGTTCGTCGGTGATGCTGCCGAGGAACCAGTCGCGGCTGTTGCGGTCGCGGCGCACGATCGTCACGTAGTCACCCACTTCGCCATCGAGCACGCGGCTCTGCTCCCAGTCCACCGCCACGTCCTCGATGAAACGGAACGCCTCGCGATGCTGCAGGTAGTGTTCGGGCAGGTCCGCGGCCATCTGGATCGGGCTGTACAGCACCACGTACAGGGCAAGCTGGCGGGCCAGCGTGCTGGGAATGGCCTGGCCGTGGCGGCCCTTCAGGCTGAGGATGCCGGGGGTGTAATCCATCGGCCCGGCCAGCATGCGGGTGAACACCAGGTTGACCTCGTGCTCGGGCGGGTTCGGTGGCTGGCCCCAGGCGTTGTACTCCATGCCGCGCGCGCCTTCGCGTGAGATCCAGTTGGGATAGGTGCGGCGCAGGCCGGTATCCTTTATCGGCTCATGCGGGTTGACCGACAGGTGCCGGCGCGCGGCTTCCTGCACCACCTTCAGGTGGTGGCGGGCCATGAACTGCCCGTCGTGCCACTCGCGCCACAGTGGGCCCCCGGCCGGATTGCGGCGGTCGACCTGGCCGTCGTCGCAGACGTAGCCGGTCTTGAACTGGTCCACGCCCAGCCGTACGTACAGCTCCAGCGCGGCGCCCAGCTGGTCCTCGTAGTGCTCGATGGCGCAGCCGGTTTCATGGTGGCCGATCAGGTGCACACCCTTTGTCAGGCCGTACGCCGACAGCGCTTCGATATCGAAATCGGGCGTGGCACGGGTGAAATCGAAGTCGTAGCCATTGCCCACCCAGTTGCCGTCCCAGCCCGGGTTCCAGCCTTCCACCAGCACGCCACGGAAGCCATGCGCGGCGGCGAAGTCGATCACCTTCCTGGTCTTGGCGGTGGTGGCCGCGTGCTTCGGTCCGGTTGCCCAGCTCTCGTTGTCCAGGTGCATCGACCACCACACGCCCAGGTACTTGGCCGGCTTCACCCAGCTCACATCGCCCAGCGCGTTGGGTTCATTGAGGTTGAGGATCAGGTCCGATTCGACCAGGCCACCGGCACGATCGGCGATCTGCAGCGTGCGCCACGGCGTGGCGAAGGGCAGGGTGCGGCGTACCTTCCAGCCTTCGGCCGAGGGCGACAGCTGCGCGCGCAGGCGCTGCCCGTCGGTGCGCCGCAGCCACATGCCGGCATAGTCCACCAGCGCTGCCTCGTGGATCGCCAGATGCAGGCCATCGCGGCTGCGCAGGGTCATCGGCGTATGCACCAGCGGCACTTCGCGCAGCGGCGTGCGCTGATACAGGTATTCGTAGTGGATCGGTTCGCCGGCGGGAATCCACCAGGCGGTTGATTCGGGCGCGATGGCGAACTCGGTCAGTTCGTCATCGATGATGGCTTCGCGCAGGTTCGGTTGTTCAGGGAACACATAGCGGAAGCCAAGGCCATCATCGTAGACGCGGAACACCACATCCAGCCGCCGCTTGCGGCCGGTGGTTTCAGCCAACTGCACGGTCAGCTCGTTGAAGTGGTTGCGGGTGAGCCGGCGCTCGCCCCACGGCTGCTCCCAGGTGTCATCGACGCTGCGCCGCTGCTGGCCAAGCAGGGCGAAATCGCGGTCCAGGCGGCCGTCGCGCAGGGCGAAGCCGAGCTTCGAATCCTCCACCACGGTGTCGCCCAGGCGCTCGACACGGTAGCGGGCGGTGCCGCTATCCAGCAGCAGACTGACCTTCAATACCTTGCCCGGCGATTCGACGCTGGCCACCTGTGGCGCGGCCTGTACCAGCGTGGCCCACCCGATCAGGGCCAGGCCGAGCATGTGCGCGAACACCGCGCGTACAGCAGTGGATGACATCGGCAATTCCCCTCCCAAGGCGCCGTTGGCAGACCCGGACCATAAGCCAGCGCGGCGGGCGCGCCACCGCGCGATGCCATGAATACGTATGCAACTGGACGCAGCCGACAGCCCCGCGTCTACCATGGGGCCCAGGCACCTTGAGGGAGGGGCCGCGCCCGCCCGTCGGCAACGACGGTGCGGACCTACAACGCGTGCAGAGAGGGAGGGAGGCCGACGGGCGCAAGCCGGTCCGCCGCTTCGATGCTGAAGATCATTTGCCTGACCGCTGCCCTGGGGGCAGCGCTGGGATCGACCGCGCAGGCGGCCGACCTGCAATTCGACGGTCGCCATGCGCGTGCCGAAGCCGCTGCCAAGGGCAGCTTCGTGCTGCATGCGCCGAAGGGCGCAGTGCAGATCGCAGCCGCACCGATGCGCAGCCAGACCGGCAGCGTGATGTTCGATGCCCTGTTCGCGCTGGCCCAGCAGGAGATGTCCCAGGACCGCGTGGACGCGATTCGCGATCCGGCGTTCGACGAGGGTCGGCCGGTCCCGTGCGAGTGCTTCCAGACCGGTGCACGCTGGCCCTATGTGTGGACCCGTGATGTCAGCTTCGCCGCCGACCTGGCGCTGGCGCGGCTGGACCCCCAGCGTACCCGGCAGTCGCTGCAGTTCAAGCTGTCGGCGGCGCGCGATGGCCACACGCCCGGCCTGTTCGTGGCGCAGGACACCGGTTCCGGCGGCAGCTGGCCGATCAGCAGTGATCGCGTGGTGTGGTTCCTGGCGGCACGCCACCTGCTGGAGGACCGAGCGTTTGCCGATCAGGTCTGGCAGGCGCTGCAGGGCACGCTGGCGCAGGACCGCGCGATGGTGTTCGACGCGCAGATGGGCCTGTACCGCGGCGAGACCTCCTTCCTGGACTGGCGCGAGCAGACCTATCCAGACTGGACCCGCGAGGACGTGCGTTTCATCGGTGATTCCTACGCACTGTCCACCAACGTGCTGCACTACCAGGCACTGCGCCTGGCCGAACGCCTGGCCGGGCAGCACGGCGATGCCCGCGCGGCCGACTACAAGGCCTGGGCCGATGCATTGGCCCAGCAGATCGATGCGCGCTTCTGGCGCGAGGATATCGGCCAGTACATGAGCTACATCGGCGAAGCCGCGCACCCGGTGCCGTACGCCAAGGTCGATCTGCTTGGCCTGTCGCTGGGCATCCTGGCCGAGGTGCTGCCACCCGAGCGCGCGCGGCGTGCGCTGGCGGCGTATCCGATGGGCCCGGCCGGCAGTCCGGTGGTGTGGCCGCAGGAGGCGCAGCAGCCGATCTACCACAACCGCGCGATCTGGCCATTCGTCAGTGCCTATTCGCTGCGCGCGGCGCGCCAGCTGGACGATGCACCGCGCATCGCCGCCGAGATCCGCTCGCTGATGCAGGGCGCCGCGCTGGCCGGTTCCAACATGGAGAACTACGAGCTGGTCAGCCAGGCGGTGCATGTTGACGAGGGCGTGCTGAGCGGCCCGGTGGTCAACTCCGAACGCCAGCTGTGGTCGGTGGCCGGCTATCTGTCGATGGTGGTCGAGGGCGTATTCGGCGTGCAGGACGATGGCCGCGTGCAGCCCAAGCTGCCGGCCGTGCTGGTGCCCGAACTGTTCGGCAATCAGCGCCGCATCTCCCTGGAGGCCGATGGCAGGCGTTATGTGCTGGAGCGACCGAAGCAGGTGGGTGATGGCCTGCTGGTGGCGGGCAAGGTGAAGACCCGTGGCGCCACCACCACCGTGCAGCTGGTGCCCGCCGCAGCGGCGCCACGCAGCGCGGCGACGACGGCCGACGCAGATGCGCGCGCACCAGCCACGCCGGCCGCACCGCAGGTGCAACGCAAGGGCAGGGGCTGGAATGTCGTGGTCGCTGCAGGCCAGGTGCTGTGGCAGGACGGCCGGGCGCTCGCCGCCAGCAATGGCCTGGCACGCATCGGTGACGATGGCCTGCAGCATTGCCTCAGCCTGACCCGGCGCGACGGTGCAATTGAATCGCTGCACAGCCCGATGGTCTGCGTCGGTCCGCAGCAGCGACTGAAGGGTACGCAGCGCTGGCAGTTCACCTCCGCCAGGGCCGGGCAGGTGCGCCTGCGCCTGCAGTACCGCAATCCGAACGGGCCGATCAACACCGGTGTCACCGCTGCGGTGAAGCAGCTGGTGCTGCAGTGCCCGGGCCAGCCGTTGCAGCGGCACACCGTCACCCTGCCGCACAGCGTGGCCGTGCAGGACTCGACCTCGGCGACATTCACGGTGCCCAAGGGCCGATGCACGGTCACGCTTGAAGAAGGCTTCAACATGAGCGCGCTGCAGCACTTCGCGCACTACACCGGGGGCAAGGGCGGACGCGATGGCGTGCTCAACCAGGCCCAGGTGCAGGCGCTGATGGTGGCGCCGGTGGCCGCGGCAGAGGGCGCACGATGAATCGTACCGCCAAGCCGCAGCTGTCGTTCTGGCAGATCTGGAACATGTGTTTCGGCTTCCTGGGCATCCAGTTCGGCTTCGCCCTGCAGAACGCCAATGCCAGCCGCATCTTCGAGACGCTGGGCGCGGACATCGACGCGGTGCCCGGGCTGTGGATCGCCGCGCCGCTGACCGGCCTGCTGGTGCAGCCGGTGATCGGTTACCTGTCCGACCGCACCTGGACGCGCTGGGGGCGCCGCCGTCCTTATTTCATGATCGGAGCGGTGCTGACCACGCTGGCGCTGCTGGTGATGCCGAACTCGCCGACGTTGTGGATCGCCGCCGGCACGCTGTGGGTACTCGATGCCTCGATCAACGTGTCGATGGAGCCGTTCCGCGCCTTCGTCGGCGACCAGCTGGCGCCGCGCCAGCGTCCGGCCGGCTATGCCATGCAGAGCTTCTTCATCGGCGTGGGCGCCATCGTCGCCAGCTTCCTGCCGTTCATCCTGGCCCACTTCGGGGTCGCCAATACGGCCGCCGCGGGTGAGGTGCCTGATACCGTGCGCTATGCGTTCTACTTCGGCGCGGTGGTGCTGCTGGCGGCAATCACCTGGACGGTGGTCAGCACCCGCGAATACTCACCGGCGGAGCTGGCCGGTTTCGATGACGCCGAACCTCCGGCACATCACGCAGCGGCGCCGATCAGCGGCCCGGCGCCCTGGGTGCAGGTGGCTGCATGGCTGGGGCTGGGCGTACTGCTGGCGCTGCTGATCACCTGGCGGCAGGGCGACCGGATGCTGTACGTGCTGGCCGGCCTGTGTGCCGGCTATGGCCTGCTGCTGGCGCTCGCGCGTACGCTGCCGGCCACGCACATGCTGGCCGCCATCGTCGGCGACCTGCGCGCGATGCCGGTCACCATGCGTCGCCTGGCGTGGGTACAGTTCTTCTCGTGGTTCGCGCTGTTTGCGATGTGGATCTACACCACCGCCGCGGTGGCTGGCGCCCATTTCGGTTCGACTGAACCAGAGTCGGCGGCCTACAACGAGGGCGCCAACTGGGTGGGCGTGCTGTTTGGCGCCTACAACGGGTTCGCTGCGTTGGCGGCGGTGCTGATTCCACTCATGGTGCGTGCGATCGGCCTGCGCTGGAGCCACCTGGTCAACCTGTGGCTGGGCGGTACCGGCCTGGTCTCGCTGATGTTCATCCGCGACCCGCACTGGCTGCTGCTGTCGATGGTCGGCGTCGGTTTTGCCTGGGCGTCCATCCTCTCGCTGCCGTATGCACTGCTGTCCGACAGCGTGCCGGCATCGAAGATGGGCGTGTACATGGGCATCTTCAACTTCTTCATCGTGATCCCGCAGCTGGTGGCGGCCAGTGCACTCGGCTTCGCCCTGCGCACGTTGCTGGGCGGCCAGCCGATGCATGTGCTGGTGCTGGGCGGCTGCAGCCTGTTCATTGCCGGCCTGTGCGTGTTGTGGGTTCCGTCCCGTCCGGAGGTGGTGTGATGCGTGCTGCGTTGTCTGTTGCTGTTTCCTTGATGCTGCTGGCCGGCCATGCGGCGGCCGCGCCGCGCCCGGACTATGTGGGCACCACCGAACCGTTCGCCAGCGATGCGGTGTACTTCGTGGTCACCGACCGCTTCGTCAACGGTGATCCGTCCAACGATCACCGTGACCAGGGCGGCGTGCACCGCACCTTCGATATTCCGGTGCCATGCCCGGACAAGGTGGACGGCAACATCGGCTATCTCGGCGGCGACTTCCGCGGCGTGCTCGACAATGCGCAGTACATCCGCAACCTCGGCTTCGGCGCGGTGTGGATCACGCCCATCGTCGACAATCCGGACGAGGCCTTCACCGGCAGCAAGCCGATCAGCTGCACCAGCACGCTGACCGACCGCGGCAAGACCGGCTACCACGGGTACTGGGGCATCAACTTCTACAAGCTCGATGAGCACCTGCCCAGCAAGGACCTGGATTTCGCCGGGCTGACCAAGGGCCTGCACGGTGCCGGCTTGAAGGTGGTGCTGGACATCGTAGGCAACCACGGTTCGCCGGCCTGGACCATGCCGACACGGCAGCCGCAGTTCGGGCAGATCTTCGACAAGGACGGAAAACTGATCGCCGACCACCAGAACCTGCCGCCGCAGGAACTGGATCCGAAGCACAACCCGCTGCACGCGTTCTACAACAGCATTGGACCGGTCGACAGCAAGGACGGCTCGATCTTCGATGGCAACCTTGCCGAGCTGTCCGACTTCAACCAGGACAATCCGGCGGTGATGGACTACCTGGTCGGTGCTTACCTGCAATGGGCCGCTCAGGGCGTGGATGCGCTGCGCATCGACACCATCGGCTGGTTGCCGCACCCGTGGTGGCATGCCTTCGTCAAGCGTATCCGCGCCGAGCACCCGGGCATGTTCATGTTCGGCGAAGCGTTCGATTACGATGCCGCGCGCATTGCAGAGCACACCTGGCCGGCCAACGCCAACGTCAGCGTGCTCGACTTCCCGTTGCGCGGTGCACTGGAGCAGACCTTCGGCACCGCCGGCAAGGGTTTCGAGACCCTGGCCGAGCCGCTGCATCTGAGCGGTGGGCCGTATGCCAACCCGTATGAGCTGATGAGCTTCTACGACAACCACGACATGCCACGACTGCAGGCCAGCGACAGTGGCTTCATCGATGCACACAACTGGCTGTTCACCGCGCGCGGCATTCCGGTGGTCTATTACGGCTCGGAGACGGGCTTCATGCGTGGCCGTGCCGAGCATGCCGGCAATCGCGCTTACTTCGGCCAGCCGCGTGTGGATGCTGCGCCGAAGAGTCCGATCTTCGCGCCGCTGCAGCGTATCGCCCGGCTGCGCGCAGCCACTCCGGCGCTGCAGCGCGGCCTGCAGGTGAACGAGCGCCTGCAGGGTGATGAGGCGGTGTTCTTCCGCGTGCTGCAGCATGGCGAGGTGGCGCAGACCGCGCTGGTGCTGCTGAACAAGGGCGACAGTGCGAAGACCTTCACCGTGGCGCGGTACGTCCAGGCGGGCCGCTGGCGTGATGCGCTGGACGGCGGTTCGTTGCAGGTGGATGCTTCCCTGAAGGCCGAAGTGCCGGCGCACGGGGTGAAGGTGTACGTGCTCGATGCCGCCGTGCAGCAGCCGGCGCTGCAGGCCGAGCTGGACAAGGCGATGGCCGACCAGCGGGCGCGGGACGTGCGTCTGGGGCGGTAGTGCCGGCCGCTGGCCGGCAACCCATGAATCCATTGCACCTTCAGGTGCCGGCCAGCGGCCGGCACTACCGGGGTGACCATATCCGGCACAATAGGCCCCCCTCACGCCCCGCCGTATCGCCATGACCGACCTCGCCCCGCAGACCCCGATCGAAACCCTGCTGAAGGCGGCGATGGACGGGTCGGTGCCGATCCGCGCCTTCATGGAGGCCTTCGTCGCCTCCGAGGTGGTACTGCTGACCGGCAGCCTGGTGACCCCCGATGGCAGCGGCTTCGACCCGCTGCTGTTCGACAAGCAGGGCACCCTGCACGTGGCCGTGTTCACCGATCCGTCGCGGGTGGGCATCTACAGCCAGCAGGCCGAACACCAGATCCGCTGGCGGATGCTGGACGTGCTGCGCCGCGTGCCGGGTGGCTACGGCGTGGTGATCAACCCGGGCACTTCGCTGGGCTTCGAGATCTCGCCCAGTGGCGTCGGCGAGATCCTGAAGGACTTCGCCCAGGGTTGATTGTCATGTAGAGCCAAGCCCATGCTCGGCTGCCGTTCGCGCAATGCCGGATCAGTCGAGCACGGCTCGATACTACAGAGTAGCTTCCCTACTACAGAGAGCTTCCCTTCGGGCACCGTACGTGATCCCCTTTGGACTACATCGGGATCGAGGCACTCTCCATGGAATTCAGCGAATCACCCGCCGACGCACCGGCACGATCACGCCATTCCCGCTCCGCACTGGTCTTCCTGTTCGCGGCCATCGTCGCCGCACTGGTGTCCATGCCTGTTCTGCGTGCGGTGGGCATGGTGCTGTGGCCGGTGTTCGCCATTGCCTGGCTGATCAACCTGGGGGCGGCCTGGCATCTGGGCCAGTGGGCGCGCCAGCAGGGTCGTCCGGCGTGGGCATTCGGGTTGCCGGCGGTGCTTGGCACCGTCGCCTCGATCGTGGTCTTCGTGCTGCTGGCGTTGCTGGGGCCGAAGGCCCCGGTGCGCTGAACTTTCGCGGTTGTCGTGGACGGTGTGCGGGGCAGGGCTCGGCACTACAGCAAGGCCAAGCCAAGCCCGCACGCGTCGCGCGGAGCACCGGCACATCGGCCGGCGCCCCGTTGCTTCACATCGTCACCTTGCGCCGGTTGTCATCGCTCACCCGGTCGATCAGCTTGTTGTAGGGATCGAAGCCTGCTTCGTCCGGCTTTTCATCCACCGTCACCGTGATCTTCGGCGCGGCGCTGGTGATGTGGTGGCGCTGCAGGTACAGCACCTTCTGGTCGCGCTCCTTGCCCGACGGTCCGGTGGCGAACACGCCGATCTCGACCCAGTCATCCATCTTCGCGTCGCTCTCCCTGCCCTTGCCATCGGCGTACTGCTTGGCGGCATGCAGGTCCAGGGTCACGTCGTAGCGGCCGTCAGCACGTTTGCGGGCGCTGGCGGCCATCACCCGGTTGTCGTAGAAGCTGATCTTCTCGAACAGGTCGGTGACCAGCTGCTGGCGGTCGGCCGGGGTCTCGGCGCGGATGTAGCCCAGCAGCTCGCGTGAGGTGGTGTACGGCGGCTGCTGGTAGCCCTTGTCCTGCAGGAAGCGCTTCAACGCACGGTTCAGCGCCTGCTCGCCGATTTCCTCGCGCAGGCGGTAGAACACCAGCGAACCCTTCTGGTAGTGGATGTACTGCTGGTTTTCCACGCGTTCCAGCGGCTGTTCCTCGATGGCTTCGCCACCGCGGCCGGACAGGTAGCCGTCCAGTTCGCGCTTGAGGAACTGGCGCATGTGCTGGCGGCCGTATTCCTGCTCCATCACCATCAAGGCCGAGTACTGCGACAGCGATTCGGACAGCACGGTCGCACCCTGCACGTTGGCGCCGATCACCTGGTGCGCCCACCACTGGTGCGCGATCTCGTGCGCGGTCACGTAGAACACGTAGTCCACCTTGTCCGGGTCGCGCAGGTCGGCGATGAAACCGATGGCCTCGGAATAGGGGATGGTGTTGGCGAAGGACTGCGCGAAGCGGGCATAGCCCGGGAATTCGATGATGCGTACCTGGCGGTGCTGGTACGGTGTGAAGTTCGCCTCGTAATAGGCCAGCGACTTCTGCACCGCCTCGATCATCCGGTCCACGTTGTAGCCGTGCGCCGGGTCGAAGTAGACCTCGATCGGGATGTCCTTGTACTTCGCCTTGCGCACCTCCCAGCGTGCCGATAGATAGGCATAGAAATTCAGCATCGGCCGGTCCATGGCGTAGCTGAAACAGCGCCGGCCGTTGACCGTGGTCTCGCGCTGCAGGTAGCCCGGGGCCAGCGCCACCTGGTCTGGTGCGGTGCAGACCGTGGTGCGGAAGTCGAGCCAGTCGGCATCATTGGCAATGTACGTGTTGACGCGCGCCGCTTCGTCCTCCAGCCTGGGCATGCGCCGCGGCTCACCCAGGCCGCGCTTGCGCCGCTCGTTGCGGTCGCTGATCTCGGCGCCCTCGTTGTAGCCGAACGAGGGCAGCACGCGGCTGTTGAAGAAGGTGCCGTTGTCCACGATGTTGCTCGGCGCCGGCCCGGCGGTGATGCCGTTGGGTTTCTGCACCACCCGGAAATGCACGCTGCGGGTTTCGCCCGGCTGCAGCGGCTTCTGCAGGTGGTAGATGCGGTAGCCGAGATCGGCGTCGTGCAACGACAGCGTCTGCCCACCCAGGTCGACGTCGACCAGCTGCTTGTCATCGCCCATCGAGACATGCACGTCCTGGATCGGCGTGGCATGGGTATTGCGCACCGTCCAGTTCGCATCGATCACCATCGACTGCGATTCCGGGAACAGGTCCACGCGGTTGTCCACCGCCACGATGCGCGGCTGCGGCAGGGTGCGGTACTTCGACAGCTCGCGCTCGTAGCGGGCCTGCAGGTCCAGCTGCTGGTCGGGCGAGATGAACTCGTTGCGGATATTGGTGCTCCAGTACAGCCAGCTGCCCACGCCGGCGAAGGCCAATGCCGCAAGTCCGGCGAAGACGCCGGTCGGGCCGCGCAGGCGGCGGCCGGCCAGGGCCAGGCGCTGGCGCAGGCCCTGGCTGACACCGCGCACCCAGAGCGCCGATGCCAGGCACATCAGGGTCAGCAGGAACAGCGCCCAGTAGCCCTGGAATGCCAGCTGCCCCGGCAGGAAGTGGCCGTAGCCGTTCATGTCCGAATAGGGAGCGTTGGGCCAGCCACCGAAGGTGTACAGGTTCTGCGTGTAGTCCAGCATGCCGAGCACGCCCTGGCCGATCATCACCACGATCAGCAGCGCGTAACCGACGAACTTGTTGTTGGTGAGCACCTGCAGCACCAGTGCCAGGCCCCCCATCAGGATGTAGATCACCGAATCCAGCGCCAGGCTGCGCAGGTACAGCAGCGGCTCCAGGTGGGTGTAGCCCTTGACCAGCTGCACGCCCATCGCCGCCAGTGCACCGGCGGCCTGGAAGCAGATGATCACTGCCAGCAGTGCGGTGAACTTGGCCAGCAGCGGTACCCAGTTCGGCACCGGCATGGCATCGGTCACTTCGTTGATGCGCGCGCTGCGTTCCTTCCACACCAGCTCACCGGCGAAGAACAGCACGATGATCACCAGCAGCCAGCTGAAGGCCCCCTGCAGGCCCATGATCATCTGCGAGGTGACCGGCCAGATCGAGGTGCCGTACAGGGTCTGCCGGAACAGCGCGTTGGGCAGGAAATTGGCCAGGCCCAGCACCAGCAGCACGATGAACGGCACGCTGCGCAGGACGCCGCGCGTGTCGAAGCGCACCTGGCGCAGGAACTGTTGCCACGCGGTGGTCGCGCTGAATGCCGGTACCACGCGCGGCAACGGGTTGCGGTTGGGCCGGAGGGCGGCGGCGTCGGCAACCGGCTGCGCCTGCCGGCGGCCCCAGCGACGACGGCCGCTGCCGCTGCGCTCGGTGCGGAACAGGGCGAACGTGGCGGCGAACAGCAGCGCCGTCACGCCCAGCCACAGGGCACGGTTGGCCAGCAGGTAGCCCGCCAGGCCGGGAACGCCGCTGTTGTGCTCGGCGGTGGACCAGTAGCGGATGGTGCGCGACAGGGCGCGCATGCCCAAAGGCTCGCTGAGCACCGCCAGCCAGGTGTTGTCGATGTCGCGCAGCACCGCCGCGCTGGCGCCGAACAGGACCAGGTAGGCCACCAGCCCGATGTAGACCCACAGGATTGAACGCGTGACCGCTGCCAGCAATGACAGCAGCGCGGTGGTGAACAACAGGTTGGGAATGACGATGACCGCAAAACTCCAGGCATAGCCCTGCCAGCTGATCGGCCCCATGCGCTCGGCGTCCACCCAGGGCATGAACGGTGCCAGCCAGAGCCCGAAAGCGACCAGCAGGTAGAACAGCAGGCCGGTAGCCAGGGCGGCGGCGATGCGGCCGGCCAGGTAATCGCGGCGTTTCACCGGGCTGGCGAAGATCAGCTCGGCGGTGCCCAGTTCGAAGTCACGCAGCAGCGCATTGCTGACGAACAGGGCGGTGACCAGCATGCCGAGCAGGGTGAAGATGCCCAGCATCTGCGCGATCACGGTGGGCGCGTTGCTGTGCACGTTGCCGCTGCCACCACCGATCTGTACGGCGTCGCTGGACGCAGCGGCGAAGGCGAGCAGGGCGAACAGCCCGGCCAGCAGCCACAGCAATGGGGAACGCAGCTGCTCGCGCAGCTCGAATCGGAAGAAGTTGAGGATCATGGCGTGCTCCGCTCAGGCTGCCGCGCGAGCACGGGCCTGCAGGCGCAGGCGCTGGAAGTACACGTCTTCGAGGTCGGGAGCCACGGCCGCAAAGCCGTCGCCGGGGTCGTTGGCGCTGTGCACATGGATCACCGGGCGGCCACCGACCAGACGGGTCGACAGCACCACGTAGCGCGCTTCATGGTCGGCCAGCTCCGAAGGATCGACCTGCTTGCGCCAGACCTGGTGCTGCAGGGCGTTGATCGCTTCGCTGGGGCGGCCGGTCAGCAGCACCTGGCCCTTGTTCATGATCGCCATCGTCGGGCACAGGTCGGTCACGTCCTCGACGATGTGGGTGGACAGGATCACCGCTACGTTCTCGCCGATCGCCGCCAGCAGGTTGAGGAAGCGGTTGCGTTCCTCCGGGTCGAGGCCGGCGGTGGGCTCGTCGACGATCACCAGCCGCGGGTCGCCCAGCAGCGCCTGGGCAATGCCGAAGCGCTGGCGCATGCCGCCGGAGTAGGTGCCCAGCTTGCGCTTGCGGGCATCCCACAGGTTCACCTGCTGCAGCAGCCCATCGACCACCTCGCGGCGCTGCGCGCGTTGGGTCAGGCCCTTGAGTACCGCGAAATGCTCCAGCAGGTCCAGCGCGCTGACTTTCGGGTACACGCCGAAATCCTGCGGCAGGTAGCCCAGCCGACGGCGCACGGCGTCCTTGTCGCGCAGCACGTCGATCGGCGCCTCGCCCGGAATGCTGAGCGTCACCGTGCCGCTGTCGGCCTCCTGCAGGGTGGACAGCGTGCGCATCAGCGAGGACTTGCCGGCGCCGTTCGGGCCGAGCAGGCCGAACATGCCCCGCGGGATGTCCAGGGTGACGTTGTTGAGGGCATGCACGCCGTTGGCGTACGTCTTGGACAGCGAATCGATCTTCAGCATGCGACGTACACCTTTCCATGGGCAATGTCTGCGCGTTATCCGCGCAACCGCCTCCGTGCGCATCCGCCGTTGGTCATGGGGGGAGAATCCCGCCGTCGTGCGTTGGCCAGCGCGCCGGCCCAGCGGCGCCTTACCCGCGCAGGGATGATTCGCGCACCACCAGCTTCACCGGGATGCTCTGGCTGTCCACCGGCTGCCGGCCGATCAGCGCCAGCAGGCGTTCCACCAGCAGCTGGCCGGCCTGCTTGGTGTCCTGCTGCACCGTGGTCAGCGCGGGGGACACCGAAGCGGCCAGCGGGATGTCGTCGAAGCCGGTCACCGCCACGTCCTGCGGCACCCGCAGCCCGGCCTCGCGCAGGGCGCGCATCGCACCGATGGCGATCAGGTCGCTGGCCGCGCAGATCGCATCGATCGGCTCGCCGCGCGCCAACAGGGCCTGGCAGGCTTCCTGGCCGGAGGCTTCAGTGGTGATCGCGTCGTGCTGCAGCGCCGGTTCGGCGGCCAGGCCGTGGTCCTGCAGGGCCGCGACGTGGCCGCGGTAGCGCTCCTGGAATTCGGGGTAGTGGCTGGAGGCATGGCCGAGGAAGGCGATGCGGCGGCAGCCCTGCTGCAGCAGGTGGGTGGTGATGTCATGCCCGCCCTGGAAGTTGTCGCTGCCGATCGAGACACCGGGCTGGCCGGGCAGGGCGGCGCCCCAGCGCACGAAGTGCGTGCCCTGTTCGACCAGCCGCTGCAGGCGGTCGCGCGATTCGTGATAGTCGCCGTAGCCGAGCAGGATGATGCCGTCGGCCTTGTTGCTGTCCTCGTAATCGGCCTGCCAGTCGGTGGACAGCTGCTGGAACGAGACCAGCAGGTCCTGCCCGTGCAGGGCGCAGGCGCGGGTGATCGAGCCCAGCATCGAATGGAAGAACGGGTTGATCAGCGAGTCGTCGTTGGTCGGGTCCTCGAAGAACAGCAGGGCCAGCGTGCCGGCATTGCGCAGGCGCAGGCTGGAGGCATTCTTGTCGACCTTGTAGTTCAGCTCGCGGGCAATGCGCAGGATGCGCTCACGGGTCTCGGCGTTGACCATCGGGCTGCCACGCAGGGCCCGCGACACGGTCGGCTGGGAGACCCCGGCCAGGTGGGCGATGTCCAGGGAGGTGGCTTTGCCTTTGATCGTCATGTGTGGGCGGAGCGGGCATGTGGGAGGTGCCCGGGCATGATGCCATGCGCAGACGCGAATGCCCCTCCGGGCGTCGGCCTGGGCGCAGGTAAGTTATTGCCGGACAAGGAAATCAGCCTGATCCTTCGGTGCGGTCGGGGTCTCCTGACCGGGCGGAAGGCGGCGGCAATGGTAAGATGCGTCGTTCTCGCATTCCCCCAAATTTCACCAGGGGCGGCTCAGCGTACTGCACCCCGCCCGGGGCTGTGCTATCACTGGCGGTCTGCCCCTGGACAACGGACGAAGGTACCTATGGCGCGCGGCATCAACAAAGTCATCCTGGTCGGCAATCTCGGCAACGACCCGGACGTGAAGTACACCCAGGGCGGCATGGCGATCACCCGCATCAGCCTGGCCACCACCAGCGTCCGCAAGGACAAGGATGGCAACCAGCAGGAGCGCACCGAATGGCACCGCGTGGTGTTCTTCGGCAAGCTCGGCGAGATCGCCGGCGAGTACCTGCGCAAGGGCAGCTCGGTCTACGTCGAAGGCAGCCTGCGCTACGACAAGTACACCGGCCAGGACGGCGTGGAGAAGTACTCCACCGACATCATCGCCGATGAAATGCAGATGCTGGGCGGCCGCGGTGAAGGCGGCGGTGGCGGTGGCAACTACGGCGGCGATCGTCCGCAGCGCCAGCAGGCGCCGCGCCAGGAGTATGGCGGTGGCGGCGGTGGCCAGCGTGGTGGCCAGGGCGGTGGCTATGGCAACCAGGGCGGCAACCAGGGCGGGGGTTACGGCAACCAGGGCGGCAACCAGCGCCCGCAGCCGCAGCAGGCGCCGCCGATGGACGACTTCGCTGACGACGATATTCCGTTCTGATTCCTACTTGACGGTTTTAGTGTTGATAGAGGCCCTCATCGTTGTGGATGGGGGCCTTTTTTTCGTTAGGCAGAATCCAGCCGTGATCTAACCTTCTACTTGCGGCAGGGTGTTGATGGATGACTGGCGACACACCATAGCGAATCAGAATGGAGAGCGGCACGGGAAAGCCGTCTGCTCGAGCCCATCGCTGGTGCATGGCTTCGTCGGGTCTTGATACGGCGTGCGAAGGACAGGCATAAGCCTAACGAGCTGGCGCGTGGCTGTTGCACACCGTGTGGACATGGTTACCGCGGGCCTATGCTCGATTGCGGGGCGTCTGGGGTGGGAACTTGGCGCGCTGCATGCTTGGGTGCGTTCCCTATCGGTGTCAGAAGTTAATGAAGCAGAGCGATCTTGATGGATATTAATGAAATTACCAAGATGCTTGAGGCGGGTGACGACAATGGCGCGCGTTACCACCTTTTGAATCTTGTAAAGCGCGATCCTGCTTGTGACGCCGCGTGGTTGTTTCTTGTTGGGATTGGGTTTCGGAGCGATGATGCTGAGTTGTCCCTGCGGGCACTTCGTGGGCTTGAGAAGCTTCGTCCTCACGATGTGTTGGTCGCGTCTGGATTGGTGGATTGCTTGCTTCGGTTGGAGCGATACGAGGAAGTTAAGGAGGTCATTCATGCCTTCTCTAAGGTTGCTCGTCCTGGAATGCCCGCTCACGACACGGTCCTTGAAGAGCACCGCAAGGCACTTCAGTTCATTAACGATAGACTTGAGGCTGCAGGTGACGAAGACGAATAGCTGAAGCGTTCGCTAATCGCGAAGCCTTGGATT
The DNA here is from genome assembly GCF_052446685.1 of Stenotrophomonas sp. LC732. Taxonomy (NCBI): domain Bacteria; kingdom Pseudomonadati; phylum Pseudomonadota; class Gammaproteobacteria; order Lysobacterales; family Lysobacteraceae; genus Stenotrophomonas; species Stenotrophomonas sp. LC732. The sequence continues at coordinate 925,976 of NZ_CP199214.1, forward strand.
GATCGGTTACTTTCGCTCGACGTCACGAGTTCTACGCCTTGGTTCGGTTGCTCTCCGAGCCGTGCCTGGCTGGCAGCGTTGTCTTCGATGAGTTTCTCAAGTTTTTGCGCGAGAGTGCTGTTCTTGATTCGCCCCCGAGCAGGCGTGGAGAGTTAAGATGTGCCAGTTTACGCGCCTTTCCGACGTTTCTGGTGAGTCGATGAAAACCACCGCACTGATTTCGTGCTTCGTCTTTTGTGCTCAATTTGGGTCCTCGCTAGCCGCCCGTCCGCTGTCAGAGAGACTCGCGGCGGACATCGAGATGGCCGAACACTCTATTCTTGCCTCGCTGGTGGTGCACAAAAGTTCCGAGAGCAAGTCGCTGTGCTCTCAGACGCCATATGCTTGTGTAGGAGCAGATGGTGCTGAGCTTGGTCTCGCCTTGATAGGGGGCAGCAGGAGTGCTGCCGCTCCTCGGCACTTGGTTGAGCTGTCGCGATTCCGTATGGATGGAGCGCTTTCCGAGGACTACAAGTGCTACCTCGCCGCGCATGGAAATTCAGTGGCTCAGGCTGCGCCGAAGCTGGATGCCAAGAAGCTGGCAGGGCAATGCATGTCCGAATTTGCTGCTTTCAAACGTCGGGCCGGCGCCGCGAAGTTCGACGTGGCGCCCGAGAATATCTGCAACTCAGTGGCGGACATCCAGCGATCCCTGCGTGAAGCTGTCCGACTAGCCAATGCAGGCGGTGAATGTGACGGCTTCTGAGTCGGTCGTCGGAAAGAGCTGATGCGTACGTGATTCGCGAAGCCTTGGCTTGGTTGACTACTGTCGCTCGACGTCACGAGCTATGCAGCTCTTCAATCCGCCGGCTCCGAGGCGGTGCTGGGCCCTGGCGGCAGGGTGCACCCGGATGCATAGGGCCAATGCCTTGGCTCGGGGCATCGAAGTTCTACTGACTTTGCTCGCTCGCTTGAGGAAAAAGCCAGTAGATTTCATCTCAGGCGACGGATCTGGTTAGAAAGGAAAGCCCCGCTAATGCGGGGCTTTTCTTTCTGCGCGATGTCGTTGGCATTGTGCTTCGCAGCATCAATTTTCGTGCACCGCAACTTGCAAGCATCCAGTTTCCTCCCCTATGGTGCAATCGATTGCATTGCTGTGAATCGTTGCGTTTGATACCGGTTGGGAGGCCGGGAGGTGGATGTCCATCCATACGATCAGACCGGTCCCGGCAGGTGGGCTGACACGACGTGATGCGCTTCGTATCGCTGTCGCTGGAAGCGTGGCCCTGGGTACCACAGTGGGCGCGCGGACTGCATTCGCCGCCACTGCACCGCTGAAGGGCAACCTGAAGCACTCCGTGGCACGCTGGACCTTCCCGCAGCTGTCGGTCGCCCAGCTCTGCACGACGGTGAAGGACATCGGCTTCGCCGCCATCGACCTGGTCGGCCCGGAAGACTGGCCCACGCTGAAGGCGAATGGCGTCTACAGCTCGATGTGCAATGGCGCGGAGCTGGGCCTGACCAAGGGCTTTGCCGGCCGCGAATTCCACGACCCGCTGGTGGAGCGCTACACGCGGCACATCGACCTGGTCGCCGATGCCGGTTACCGCAACCTCATCTGCTTCTCCGGCAATCGCAATGGCATGGACCCCCATGACGGCATGGCCAATGCCGAAGCCGGCCTCAAGCGCATCCTCGGGCATGCCGAGAAGCGCGGCGTCGTGCTGGTGATGGAGCTGCTGAACTCCAGGGTCGATCACCACGACTACCTGTGCGATCACTCGGCCTGGGGCGTGGAGCTGTGCCAGCGGCTCGGCTCGGACAGTTTCGGCCTGCTCTACGACATCTACCACATGCAGATCATGGAGGGCGACATCATCGCCACCATCGGCAAGCATCACGCCTGCTTCAAGCATTACCACACTGCAGGCGTGCCGGGCCGGAACGAGATTGGAGACCAGCAGGAGCTCCACTATCCGGCCATCTGTCGCGCGATCCGCGACACCGGTTTCAAGGGGTATCTGGCGCAGGAATTCACGCCTGCAGCGCCCGATCCCGTTGCCTCATTGCGCGAGGCGATCCGCCTCTGCGACGTCTGAAACGATATCCACCCAGGTGAGAGACCATGGCAGATAATCACTACGACGCCATTGTTGTTGGCTCGGGAATCAGTGGCGGTTGGGCAGCGAAGGAGCTGACCGAGAAGGGCCTGAAGGTCCTGATGCTGGAACGCGGGCGCAACATCGAGCACGTCAAGGACTACGTCAATGCGATGAAGGAAGCGTGGGACTTCCCGCATCGCAACCGGCCGACGCAGGCGATGAAGGCCGCCTTCCCGGTGCTGATGCGCGACTACGGCCTGGCCGAGAACCTGGAAGGAATGTGGGCCAACGAGCAGGACTCACCCTACATCGAAACCAAGCGCTTCGACTGGTTCCGTGGCTACCACGTGGGCGGGCGCTCGCTGATGTGGGGCCGGCAGAGCTATCGGTTTTCCGACCTGGACTTCGAAGCGAACCTCAAGGATGGCATCGCCACCGACTGGCCGATCCGCTATGCCGACATCGCGCCGTGGTACGACCATGTAGAGAGGTTCGCCGGCATCGCGGGCACGCGCGAAGGACTGGACGTGCTGCCGGACGGCGAGTTCCTGCCGCCGATCCCGTTGAACATCGTCGAGAAGGACGTGGCCGCGCGGATCAAGAAGGCCTTTGGCGGAACGCGGCACATGATCCACTCGCGCACCGCCAACATCACCCAGCCGATGCCCGAGCAGGGGCGCGTGAACTGCCAGTACCGCAACAAGTGCATCCTGGGCTGTCCCTTCGGTGCCTATTTCTCGACCCAGGCGGCGACGCTGCCAGCGGCGATGAAGACCGGCAACCTGACCTTGCGGCCGTTCTCGATCGTCAAGGAAGTGCTCTACGACAAGGATCGCAAGCGTGCGCGCGGCGTGGAGGTGATCGATGCCGAGACCGGGCAGACCTACCAGTACACCGCCAAGGTCATCTTCCTCAATGCATCGTCGTTCAATTCGACCTGGCTGCTGATGAACTCGGCGACCGATGTGTGGGAGGGGGGACTGGGTTCTTCGTCGGGCGAGCTGGGGCACAACGTGATGGACCATCATTTCGGTGGGGGCGCCTCGGGCCGGGTCGAGGGCTACGAAGACAAGTACTACTTCGGCCGCCGTCCGTGCGGTTTCTACATTCCGCGCTTCCGCAACGTCGCGGCCGACAAGCGCGGCTACCTGCGCGGGTTCGGTTACCAGGGCGGTGCCAGCCGCACCGGCTGGTCGCGCGAGATCGCCGAGCTCAACATCGGTGCCGACCTGAAGGAGGCGCTGACCGTACCGGGCGACTGGCGCATCGGCATGACCGGGTTCGGTGAAATGCTGCCGCACCACGACAATACGATCCGCCTGGACCACGACCGCAAGGACAAATGGGGGCTGCCGGTGCTGGCGATGGACGTGTCCATGCGCGCCAACGAACTGGCGATGCGCAAGGACATGGCCGCCGATGCTGCCGAGATGCTGGAGGCGGCTGGCGTCAAGGACGTGAAGATGCACGACCACGACTATGCCCCGGGCAAGGGCATCCACGAGATGGGGACCGCACGCATGGGACGTGACCGGAAGAGCTCGGTATTGAACGCGCACAACCAGGTCTGGGATGCGCCCAACGTCTATGTGACCGACGGTGCCTGCATGACCTCCAGCGCCTGCGTGAATCCTTCGCTGACCTATATGGCGCTGACCGCGCGCGCGGCCGACCACGCGGTACGCGAACTGAAAGCGGGGAACCTCTGATGGATCGCCGCGAACTGTTGAAGATGATCGTTGCCGCCACCGGCGCGGCCATGGTCGGCCTGCCTGCGCTCGCGCAGGGAAACGCCGCCGCGGCACCGGTGAAGGCCCTGTTCTCCGATGCCGACATCGGCACGCTGGACGAGATCGCCGAGACCATCCTGCCGCGGACCCGGACGCCAGGGGCGAAGGATGCCGGCGCTGGCCTGTTCATGGCGACCTTCGTCAGCGATTGCTACACCGCCCGGCAGCAGGCAACGTTCCGGGCAGGCCTGGTCGATATCGACAAGCGCGCCGGCGGCCGGTTTGTGGCGCTTGCGCCGGAAGCCCGCACCCAGTTGCTGCGAACGCTGGACGCCGAAGCCAAGGCGCGCTCTGCCGACGTGACCGAGACCGGTACGCCTGAAGAGGGCGAGGCGATGCCGCATTACTTCACGATGATCAAGCAGCTGGCCATCTTCGGCTTCTTCACCTCCAAGGTCGGGGCGACCGGCGTGCTGCAGTACGTCGCGGTGCCCGGCCGCTACGACGGCGACCTCGCCTATGTCCCCGGTACGCCCGCGTGGGGGACCAGCTGATGGACACCACCCTGATGATCCGCCCTGCGTTGATCACTGTTGGCCTGCTGGCCGCTGCATCTGCATTCGCGCAGGACAGTGCCGACGCTGCGCGCGACCCGAAGAAGACCGAAGTGTGGACCCCCGTGCCCGCTGTCGTGGCCACGCCGCCAGGCAAAGCCCCCTCCGACGCGATCGTGCTGTTCGATGGCAAGGATGTCTCCGCGTGGGAATCGGAGCAGGGCGGACGCGTGCCCTGGAAGGTTGCCGGGGGCGCCATGACCGTCGTTCCGGGCAGCAAGGGCATCCGCACCCGGCAACGCTTCTGCGATGTCCAGCTGCATGTGGAGTGGCGCACGCCCACTGACACGAAGGGCTTCGACGGCCAGAACCGGGGCAACAGCGGGATCTTCCTGCAGGAACTGTATGAACTGCAGGTGCTCGACAGCTACAACAACCCGACCTATGCCAATGGCCAGGCGGGCTCCATCTACAAGCAGGCCATGCCGCGGGTGAATGCCTCGCGCGCGCCGGGCCAGTGGCAGGCCTACGACATCATCTGGAAGGCACCGCGCTTCTCGGTGGGCGGTGGGCTTGTGTCGCCCGCGCGCATCACGGTGCTGCACAACGGCGTGCTGGTGCAGGATGACACCGTGCTGGCAGGCAAGACTGAGTACATCGGGGCGCCCTCGTATTCGCCCCATGCGTGTGCGCCGCTCTATCTGCAGGAGCATGACTCCAGGGTCAGTTACCGCAACATCTGGGTGCGCGAGCTGTAGTGGCATGCGGCTGGCGTGGCCGCCGGCCGCTTACTTCGCCAGGTAGCTGGCGATATCGTCTATCTCCTGCTGTGACAGCTGGGAGAAGGGCGGCATCAGGCCGCCGCCCTTGCTGATCTTTTCCTTGATCTGTGCAGGTGCCATGCGCTTGCCGATGTCGGTGAGTGCCGGGAACGCGCCCGGCATGCCCGCGCGATCGGCGCCGTGGCAGGCCACGCAGTTCGCGGTGTAGAGCTTTGCTCCCGCAGCCGGGTCGCCCTTGCACCAGGCGGCTGTCGCAACACTCATGCCACCCAGGGCCACCGCCATTGCCAGGATCATTTTCATGTGGGGCTCCTTGATGCGTCAGCGCCGCGCACGGGCAGGCGTATTGGTGGTCAGGTGTTCACGCAGATAGTCGGCGCCGGCCTGGACGACCTTGGCCGGCTCGCGTGGCTGGTCGTGCTCGATGATGTACCAATGCACGCCGGCGCCCCTCGCAGCAGGCAGGATCGTGTTCCAGTCCAGTACGCCCTGGCCGACCGCAGCGAATCCGCCTTCGTCTTCGGCCTGGCCCTTGGGCGCATTGTCCTTGGCGTGTACCGCGAATACGTGGCCGCGGAACTTTCCCAGCATCACCGCCGGGTCCAGGCCCGCACGCGCGACCCAGGCCAGGTCCAGCTCGGTCTGCAGGTCGGGGCCGGCGGCGGCGAACAGCAGTTCCAGCCCGGTCCTGCCATCGAAGTCGACCAGCTCGAAGTCGTGGTTGTGGTAGGCCAGGCGCATGCCCTTGCCGCGCACCTGTTTCGCGATCCGGCCCAGTTCCTGTCCCAGGGCAGTCCAGCCGGCGGCATCGCTCGGGCGTTCCTTCCTGTCCAGGTACGGCACCACCAGCGTAGTGTTGCCGATCGACCGGTTGAAGGTCACCACCCCATCCAGGTTGCTGCGCAGCTCGGCCAGCGGCACATGCGATGAAATGGCCTTGATCGAATACCGGTCCAGCAGCTGCTTCAGTTCCGCGGCACTGACGTTCTGCGTGCCGACGGTTTCCACCGCGTGCACACCGGCATCGTGGACGATCTTCAACTGTTGCTCGAGCGAGCCGGCATTGCGCAGGGTGTACATCTGCACCGCGATCGGCTTCTGCGCGCTGGCGGCTTCGACTGCGAAGGCGGGCAGCGCCGCGAGCAGCAGGACGAGGCTTGCACTTCGACGGACAAGGGCTTTCATCAACAGATCCTCCCGGGATTCAACCGATGGTGGTCCAGGCGCGTGACCTGGCCGATGCAATGACACGATCAACGATCCGCGCCGAACGCATGCCGTCCTCGAAGGTGGGCAGGCCGTCCGGTTGCTCGCCGTCGATGGCGCGATAGGTGTCGGCGACAAACGCCTCGAAGCACTGGGCGTAGCCCTGCGCGTGCCCGGCCGGCAGCACCGACAGCCGGCGCTGTTCGGCAGTGCCCGCGCCGGGCCCGCGCACGAAGATTTCCTCGCGCTGGTCGGGCAGGCCGATCCACAGCCGCTCGGCGTCCTCCTGGTCGAAGGCGATGCTGGCGTTGGCGCCGTCGATCTCGAACCAGAGGCGGTTGCGGCGTCCGGCCGAAACCTGGCTCACCGTCAACGACGCCAGCGTACCGGCGCCGGTCCTGAACATCGCCGTTGCCACGTCCTCGCTCGCGACCGCCTGCGTCGCGCCGTTCGCTGCCGGTGTGCTGAAGCTCTGGCCGGTGACGGCGCTGCGTTCGGCGATCACCGTGGCAAACGCCGCGTTCACTTCGGTGAAGCGCTCGCCACTGACCCATTCGACCAGGTCGCACCAGTGCGAACCAATGTCGGCGAACACGCGCGAGGTGCCGCCCAGCGCCGGGTCCACGCGCCAGTTGTTGCTGGCCGGGTCCAGCAGCCAATCCTGCAGGTAACTGCCATGGATCAGGTGCAGCGGCCCCAGGTCACCCTGGGCGATGCGTGCACGCGCCTCGCGCACCACCGGGTGGTAGCGGTAGACGAAGGGGACGGTGGCAACCAATCCGGTCGAGGCGGCCAGTACCGCCAGCGCCTGCGCATCGTCCAGCGTCGTCGCCAGCGGCTTCTCGCAGATCACGTGCTTGCCGGCTTCCAGCGCAGCCTGTGCCATGGCGCGGTGCAGATGGTTGGGCGTGCACACGTGCACCACCTGTACCTGCGGATCGGCGATCACCTCCTCGATATCCAGGTAGGCGCGCGGGACATTCCAGGAGTGCGCTGCCTCATGCGCGCGCTGCGGTGACGAGGCGGCCACGCCGCGTACCTCGGCGCCGGCGAGCAAGGCCGCGCGGCGGTGCACGGCGCCGATCATGCCGGTGCCGACGATGGCGATTCCAAGCTTGGGCATCGACGGGGATCCTCAGGGTGTGGAGGGCGCGGCCGCAGCCGCCGGCCGGTCGCGGAACAGCAGCAGGAAGGCGACCAGCACCACCAGCGCAACAGCGGCCGGGAACAGCCAGATCTGCTGCCAGTCGGGACCGGCCTCGGTGGTGAAGTGCTCCACCACCGCGCCGGACAGGAAGGTGCCGATCAACATGCCCACGCCATAGGTGGCCAGGGTGATGAACCCCTGTGCGCTGCTGCGCGCGGCAGGGCCGGCATGTGCATCGGTGTAGATCTGGCCGGTGACGAAGAAGAAGTCGTAGCAGATGCCGTGCAGCACGATGCCGATCACCAGCAGCGGGAAGCCGCCACCTGCATCGCCGAAGGCGAACAGCGCGTAGCGCACCACCCAGGCGGCCATGCCGACCGCCAGCATGGTTTTCACCCCCAGCCGAACGAACAGGAACGGCATGGCCAGCATCAGCAGCACTTCGGAAACCTGGCCCAGCGACTGCAGGCCTGCCGCGCCGCGCACGCCGAGGTCGTTGAGATAGGGATTGGTGAAGTTGTAGTAGAACGACAGCGGGATGCAGATGGCGATGGAGGCCAGGAAGAACACCAGGTAGGCGCGCGACTTCAGCAGCCGCAGCGAATCCAGCCCCAGGATCTGCCCCAGCCCGGCATCGCGCTGCTGCGCCAGTGGCGGTGTGTGCGGCAGGGTGAACGCATACAGCCCGAGCACCAGCGACGCCGCCGCCGCCATCCGGAACGTCAGCTCAAGCCGATGCGCCTGTTCCCAGCCCAGCCAGCCGATCAGCACGCCCGCCACGATCCAGCCGATGCTGCCGGCCACGCGGACCAGCGGGAACTGCTTCTCGGGTGATTGCATGTGCCGCATGGCCACGCTGTTGGCCAGTGCCAGGGTCGGCATGAACAGCAACATGTAGCCCATGACGCACGCAGAGAACATGCTGAAGCTGGTTGCCGTGGACGCCAGCCACATCAGCGCGGCACCGGCCAGATGCAGTACCGCAAGAATGCGCTGCGCCGCGAAGTAGCGATCCGCGATCAGCCCGACCAGGAACGGCGCCACGATGGCACCGATCGACTGGCTGAGGAACGCGGTCGCCACCTGGCTCGCGCTGGCCTGCAGCGGGCCCTGCACCAGGTAGGTGCCCAGGGTGACGAACCACGCCCCCCAGATGAAGAACTGCAGAAACATCATCGCGCCCAGGCGCGACATGGCGTGCGTCATGGCTTGCCCTCCCGGGGCGGTCTTGGCTCAGATTCCCAGCATGCGGTGCAGTGATGCGGCGTCGGTGCCACTGTCGGCGAAGTCATCGAAGGCGCGTTCGGTCACGCGGATGAGGTGGTCGCGGATGAAGGCGGCACCCTCGCGCGCGCCGTCTTCCGGGTGCTTCAGGCAGCACTCCCATTCCAGTACCGCCCAGCCGGGGAAGTCGTACTGCGCGAACTTCGAGAAGATCGCCTTGAAGTCGATCTGGCCGTCACCGGGTGAACGGAACCGGCCCGGACGGTCGATCCAGTCCTGGTAGCCGCCGTACACGCCGCTGCTTGCGCTGGGGCGATGTTCCGCGTCCTTGACGTGGAAGATGCCGATGCGCGCGTGGTAGCGGTCGATGAAACCGAGGTAATCCATCTGCTGCAGCAGCAGGTGGCTGGGGTCGTACAGGATCTTCGCGCGGGGATGGTGGTCGACCTCATCGAGGAAGCGCTCGAAGGTCGCACCATCGTGCAGGTCCTCGCCCGGGTGGATCTCGAAGCACAGGTCAACGCCGCAGGCATCGAACGCATCCAGGATCGGGCGCCAGCGACGGCCGAGTTCGGCGAAGGCTTCTTCCACCAGTCCCGGCGGGCGCTGCGGCCAGGGGTAGACGTAGGGCCAGGCCAATGCACCGGAGAACGTGGCATGCGCGGTCAGCCCCAGGCGCTGGCTGGCCTGCGCCGCCAGCCGCAGCTGCTCCACCGCCCAGGCCTGGCGGGCGGCCGGGTTGCCGCGCTTGTCCGGTGGCGCGAATCCGTCGAACAGGCTGTCGTAGGCAGGATGGACGGCAACCAACTGCCCCTGCAGGTGGGTCGACAGTTCGGTGATCTGCAGGCCGTGCCCGGCCAGCATGCCGGCAATGTCGTCGCAGTACGCCTGGCTGCGCGCCGCCTCCGCCAGGTCGAACAGGTGGGGCGCGGAGGTGGGGACTTGTACGCCAGAATAGCCCAGACCCGCGGCCCATCCGGCCAGCGTGTCCAGCCGATCAAAAGGAGCTGTGTCGCCGATGAACTGCGCCAGGAACAGCGCTGGACCCTTGAGCGTCTTCAACGTGATTCGCCCTCGATGCAATCGATTGCATTATCCTAGCAGGGGCTTACGCAGGACCTGTTGTGCAGTGCACAGCGGGCAGGAGGACTAACGCCATGGCCACCATCTACGACATCGCAAAACACGTCGGCGTGTCCGCCGGTACGGTGTCGCGCGCGCTTTCCCGGCCGGACAAGGTGCTGCCGGCCACCCGCGCGCGCATCGAGCAGGCCGCCGCCGCACTGGGCTATGTGCCCAACACGGTGGCGCGCACGCTCAAGACCCAGCGCAGCGGCAAGATCCTCGTCACCGTCCCGGACATCGCCAATCCGTTCTTCGCGCAGATCCTGCAGGGGGCGGAGGAGGCCGCGCAGGCGGTGGGCTATGCGGTCCTGCTGGGCGATACCCAGCATCAACCTGATCGTGAGGAGCGCTACGCGCAGATGCTCCGGCGCAACGAGGCCGACGGCATGATCGTGCTGGGCCATCGCCTGCCACCGACCGCGCGCGAGATCGTCGAGCAGCGCGGCGCCGCCGCACCGGTGGTCAACGGCTGCGAGTTCGACCCCGCGCTGGGCATCCCCAGCGTCCACATCGACAACGCCGCCGCCGCACGCGCGGTGATGGAGCATCTGTACGGGCTGGGACACGAACGGATTGCGGTGGTCGGCGGGCCGCCTGACAATCCCCTGCACCAGCAACGGCTGGAAGGGGTCCGCGCGGCCGGCAAGGCGCGTGGCCGCCTGCGCCAGCTGAGCATCGTGCCGGGTGACTTTTCCGTGGAATCCGGCCATGCAGCGGCGATGGCGCTGCTGGATGGCACGGCCGCGCCGACCGCGGTGTTCTGCTTCAGTGACCAGATGGCACTGGGTACCCTGGCCGCTTGCCGGGACCTGGGCATCCGCGTGCCGGACGAGCTGTCCGTGGTCGGCTTCGATGATCTGGCGTCCTCCCGCTACCTCACGCCCCCGCTGACGACCATCCGGCAGCCGATGCGGGAGATTGGCGAGCGTGCGGTCAACCTGCTGCTCGCCATCATCGAGCACGTCGATGTGCCGCTTCAGCAGACGCTGGAGTTCAGCTTCAAGCTGCGTGGCTCGACGGCTGCGCCCCGCCCCGGGTAACCACGGGGAGCGGGAGGGGCAGCGGCCCGCGCGATATCGCGCAACCTTGATCCCGAATTGACGCAAAGCTGTCAGACTCATCGCAGGCAGCCCGGCAAGGGCCGTAGCACCAGGTGCGATCGCGCAAGGGGGTCGGCAATGCCATTCTTCACCGATTCGGCGGAAGGCGCGGTCGAAGGCATTGGCGCGGCACGTCGCATCGGCTGGATGCGTTTCGTCGGCAATGGGCTGGGGGCGATCCCCATCGCTTCGATCATGCTTGAACGCCATGACGGCGGGCTGGCCTGGGTCCTGCTGCTGCTCAACGCGCTGGCGTGGCCGGCACTGGCACTGCGGCTGACCCAGCGCTCGCGCCAGCCGGCGGTCGTCCAGTTCCGCTGCATGGTGGCCGACTCCTTCTTCGGCGGTGGCTGGATCGCCTTCATGGCGTTGAGCGCGGTGCCCAGTGCACTGTTCGCCGCACTGCTGGTGGCCGACAAGATCGCTGCCGGTGGCGTGCGCCTGGCGATGCGCGCCACCCTGGCCCTGCTGCTGGGTTTCGCTCTCGCCTGGTGGCTGCTCGGCTTCCCTTTCCAGCCGGTCACCTCGCAGCGCACGATCATGCTGAGTGTCCCGTTCCTGTTCGTGTATGGCATCGGCCTCAGCATTCTCAGCTGGCAGCTGGCGCGCCGGGTCAAATCGCAGAACCGTCAGCTGCAGCGGCTCAGCCGGATGGACCCGCTGGTCGAGCTGGCCAACCGTGGCTTCCTGATCCTGCGTGCGCAGCAGGCGCTGGACCGGGCACAGGGCCAGGGCGGTTTTGCCTGCCTGCTGATGCTCGATGTGGATGATTTCAAGCGCATCAATGACTCGCATGGCCACCGCGCCGGTGACGAGGTACTGCGGCATATCGCGGCGACATTGCGCACCTTTGCCCGGCCCGGTGATACGCCCGCGCGGCTGGGGGGCGATGAGTTCGTGGTGCTGCTGCGCGACTGCGCGCCCGTCGATGCGATGCACGTGGCCGAGCGGGTGCGCCTGCACCTGCTGGAGGCCGCGCAGCAGGCCACGCCGGGCGTGGAGTTCAGCGTCAGTATCGGCATTGCCGCCACACCGCGTGGCGGCAGTGTCGAGGACTGGTTGGCACTGGCCGACCGCGCGCTGTACCACGCCAAGCGGCAGGGCAAGAACACGGCCAGCTACGGCGAGTGAGTGCGGCACCGCCGCCGCCGAACGAGGGTGAAATGCCGGTTCATCCTGCACGCGGAATCGGCATGCCAATCCTCTACCATGGGCCACCCCGCCCGGACGCGCTCCCATGCAAGACGCTCTCGTTGCCCAGCCCAAACCCCCCATTCCAAGGATCGCGGCGTGGCTGATGATGCTGCTGGGCATGTGGCTGGCGCTGAAGCTCGGCCTGGTGGTGACCCTGCTGTCCGGCCTGCTGGTGTTCCAGCTGACGCACGTGCTGGCCTCCACCGTGGAGGGCAAGCTGCCGCCGGGGCGGGCACGGGCGATCGCAGTGATCGTGCTGTCGGCGATCATCATCAGCGGGCTGGTACTGGCCGGCATCGGCGTGGCCTCGTTCTTCCGCAACGAGACCGGCGGCCCGGACGCATTGCTGGCGCGCCTGATGGAGATCCTCAACACTTCGCGGCACCAGGTGCCGGCGCTGCTGCAACCCTACATTCCCGAAGACATGCCGGCGTTGCGCGCGGCGCTGAACGACTGGGCTGCCGAGCACCAGCGGCAGCTGGGCGTGGCCGGTACCTCGGTGGTACAGGTCGGTGTGCGCGTACTGATCGGAATGGTGCTGGGCGCGATGATCGCGCTGTATGACGAACTGCCGCTGCCGAAGATGGGCCCGCTGGCGCAGGAGCTGGTCGGGCGCACCAGCCGCCTGGCCACCGCGTTCCGCCAGGTGGTGTTCGCGCAGGTGAAGATCTCGCTGCTCAACACCGTGTTCACCGCCATCTTCCTGCTGGGCGTGCTGCCGTTGTTCGGCGTGCACCTGCCGCTGTCCAAGACCCTGGTGCTGATCACCTTCCTGGCCGGCCTGCTGCCGGTGGTGGGCAACATCATTTCCAACACGATCATCGCCATCGTCGCGCTGTCGGTCTCGTTCTATGTGGCGGTGGCGGCGCTGCTGTACCTGATCGTGATCCACAAGCTGGAGTACTTCCTCAACGCGCGCATCGTCGGTGGCGAGATCCAGGCGCGTGCCTGGGAGCTGCTGCTGGCCATGCTGGTGATGGAGGCGGCCTTCGGCCTGCCGGGCCTGGTCGCCGCACCGGTGTTCTATGCCTACGTGAAGCGCGAACTGGTCGACCAGCGCTGGATCTGACGCGGCGGGGCATGACGTAATTTGCCCCGATTCGACAACCCGTGCGGCCTTTGTCGGTGCGTTCGCGGCGGGCGCGGTATACCCATGGCAACGATTGATCCGGTAGCGGCTTGGCGCCTGTGCAGGCGGCCGCTACAGTGTTGTGCACTACAGGGGAAATGTGCATGGCCCGCAAGGCGTCGCCCATCGGATTGCGGACCTGGGTCTGGATCCTGGCCGGGCTGTTCGTAGTCTGTACGCTGCCATTGATGGCCATCGCGCTGGTGCAGGGCACGCTGCGCTTCACTGCCGCCGAGGACAACCTGGTCAGCCTGCGCCAGCTGCGGCAGACCTTCGACCTGGCCAACCTGGTGTCGGCCGAGCGCGGCCCCGCCAACAGCCTGCTCGGGGCCGACACGGCCGATGCGGGCGAACAGGCCCGGCTGGCGGCGGAGCTGGCAGTCGCGCGCAAGCGGGTCGATACCGCCCTGCAACGCCTGGACACCGTGTTCAACGCTGACCCGGGCGTGGTCGACGAACACGGGCTGCTGGCCGATGCGCAACGTCGCCTGCAATCGGCGCGGGCCGCGGTGGACCGGGTGGCGGCACAGCCGCATGGCGCGCGCCAGGTGGAGGACGTGGAGCGCGCGATCAGCAGCATGTTCGCCGTGGTTGATCGCCTGCACGTGCTGAGCTCGGCGCAGATCAACGTGCTGGTCAGCGCCGACCGCGAAGCGGCGATTCCGGCGATGCAGGGCCAGGTGCTGATCGACCTGCGCGAGCATGGCGGCCGCCTGGCCTCGAACGTGATGGCGCCGGTGGCGGTACCGGGGGCCTGGCGTGACGAACAGGTGCGGGCGGCATTGCAGACCGAAGGCCGCCTGCTGGAGCTGTGGCGGCTGGCAGGCAGCCATGAAGCGGTGTTCCGCAGTGATCCGGCGCTGTCCTGGCATTGGGACATGGCGCGCCGGCAGTTCTTCGGCGAGTCGCTGCCGATGATCGAACAGTTGATCGAGGATGGCCGGCGCGGCGTGCCGCCGCCGTGGACCACCGCCGAACTCACCACCCGCTACGTGCCGACCCTGCGGTCGCTGGAAGCGCTGCGGGACGACTACCTGAGCGTGTCCATCGCCCGTTTCGAACGCACCCGCAATCGCGAAGCGACGCGCCTGGTGGTGCTGGTGGCGACGGTGCTGGGCACGCTGGTGGTGCTGGGCGTGGCGCTGCGCATCGCGCATCTTCAGATCCTGCGGCCGCTGCTGCAGGCGCAGAAGCAGGTCATCCAGATCGCCTCGGAAGCGCCCGGCCCGGAGCAGCATGTGACCCACCCGCTGGCCGAGATGCAGCGCCTGTTCGATGCCATCGAAGTGCTGCGCGAGAAGTCGCGCGAGCGCTCGGCATTGACCAGCGAGCTGCGCCAGCTGGCCGGCACCGATGAGCTGACCGGGCTGTTGAACCGGCGCGCGCTGGACGAGTTGGTGCAGCAGCGTCATGCCGACGGTGGCAACAGCGCGGTGGTGATCCTGCTGGACGTGGACCGCTTCAAGGCGATCAACGATGGCCACGGGCATGACGCCGGTGACGAGGTGCTGGTGCAGGTGGCGCAGCTGCTGCAGCGCCACCTGCGCCGCAGCGACAGCATTGCCCGCTATGGTGGCGAGGAGTTTCTCGTGTTGCTGGCCGACGGGGATCTGGCCGGTGGCCGCCAGCTGGCCGAGTCGCTGCGGGTGGCGCTGCAGCGGCTGGACATCGCCCTGGTCGGTGGCAAGGTGCTGCGCGTCACCGCCAGCTTCGGTGTGGCCGAGGGCGGCACCGACGCGCTGGGCTGGCGCACCCTGCTGCGTGCCGCCGACGCGGCCATGTACCAGGCCAAGGCGCAGGGCCGCGACCGCGTGCGCGTGGCTGGCGGCGGCCGCAACGCACGTTGACGGCACCCATCAGCCGATCTGCGCATGCACGCGCCGCAGCGTGCGCGCAATCATCCGGCGCGCGATGGGACGCGGCACCGAGAGTCCACGCCAGCGCAGCGCACCCACGCGGAAGGTGGCGCTGGCAGTGGCCAGCACCTTGCCGGCCGGGTCGGTCAGCCAGCCGCGGGTGAAGGCGATGCTGCCCTTGCTGTGCTCGACTTCGCCCCAGCCGATGATCCGCCCGGGCCGTGCGGGGCTGACGAAACTGGTCTTGGATTCGACCGTGACCGCGATGCGGTTGGCAGGCAGGGTGGCGTAGATCGCTGGCCCCATGCAGTCGTCCAGCATCGCTGACAGGAAACCGCCCTGCACGTTGCCCATCGGGTTGGTGAGCACCGGCCCGGCCTCGAACTCGACCTGGATGCGGCGCAGTGCATCGTCGTAACCGACGAAGCGCCAGCCGAGCAGGGTGCCGGCCTGGGAGCGTGGAAGATCACCGTTGACCACGCTGTAGAAGATCGATTCGGGATTCATCGTGGAGCCTCGCGGGGGAGAGGGGAGAAAAAGAACTCACTGCGGTAGCGACAACAGGGCCAGCACGAATCCGATGACCGACAGCAGCACCACCGCGGCGCCGGCGGGCACCGGTGTACGCGCACCGGTGCGTCGCCGCACGCCGGAAGCGACCAGGACCGGCGGCAGGGTGGCGACCAGGCAGAACAGCTGGAACGCCAGCAGCTGCGGCAGTGCGAAGTGACCTCCGAAGAAGATCAACCAGGCCAGCATCACGCCGGCACCGGCCAGTGCGATCCAGGCAGCGCCGACCACGCGGATGAGTGCCATCAGCAGCACCTGCATGCGGGGGTCGATCTGTGCCCACGGCCTGTCCACGGCCTGGCCGTGGTAGGGCATGAAGTCGGAGCGTTTCAGATAGGCCGCAGCAAACAGGCAGACAATGAAGAACGCCAACAGGTAGCAGCCGAACGCGAGCCAGGCGGACAGGTCCATGTGGAGGCCATGCGGTTGCGGAGGAAAGGCCGCGTTTGTACCGGCAGCCATGCCGGTCGCGCCACGGGGTTGCGCGATTCTGGGGCAGCACGCCGTTAGGGGCGTGTCGCGGCTTGCAGGGCCGTTCCTCCATCTGCCGTTAACGCCAGTGTGGTGGTGAGGAATGCGTCACGTACGCGCCATGCGCTCTATCTCGTTTCCTGTGAAGAGGCCGCAACTACCCCTCCACGCCCAGGTCACCGCGCTGCGCAGACGCTGGGATTCCATTCCATGAAGGACGACGCCATGACCCAGCTCACCCTGCCCGAACTGGCCAGGAAAATGGCCGGCATTGATTTCAGCCTGCTGCAGACCCACGCCGGTGGAGAGATTGCCGGCCGTCCGATGAGCAACAATGGCGACGTGGACTATGACGGTGACAGCTGGTTCTTCACCACCGAAGACACCGACATGGTGCGCGAGATTGAAGCTGACCCCGCCGTTGCGCTGGGTTTTTCCGGCAGCAAGTCGCTGCTGGGCAAGCCGCCGCTGTTCGTGCACGTGCAGGGCAGGGCTGTGCTGGTGCGCGACCGGGCCACGATGAGCCAGCACTGGGTGAAGGACCTGGAGCGCTGGTTCGAACAGGGCGTGGATACACCGGGACTGGTGCTGATTCACGTGCGCGCCAGCCGCATCCACTACTGGGATGGCGAGGACGAGGGCGAGATCGTGATCTGACCGGAACCGCGCAGCGCCCGGCGCATCGCGTTCCAGGGTCAGCAGTGCGCAGGGTGTGCTGCCGGATCCTCAAGGTTGGCCAGTTCCGGTGCCAAGGCGTGCTCCACCGCGCGCCGCAGCAGTGCCGGTGCGACATAGTGCCGGTGCCCGGCGTCGATCAGGGCCATGTACATGCCGCCGAACGCATTGAGGGTCTGCACGCGTGAGCCCAGGCTGATCTCGACATGTCCATCGCGATGCCGCTGCACGCGCACGCTGCTGCGGAAACGCAGGTGCCGATCGTCGGCGCCGAGCAGGACTTCGGCGTCGTTGTCCTGCGTATCGATGTGCGAATCCAGCACCGGGAATCGACCAGCGAACAACCGGCTGCGATCGGTCGACAGCAATGACGACACCGGGCATCCCAGCGGCGACGTGCGCAACCGCAACGGTGCCACCAGTCGGTTTCGCAGCGCCATCAGCTGGCCTACGCCGCTGGGGGGATTGCGCAGGAAGCCCTCCAGTACGTCGGCCAGCAGCGCCGACGCGGAACGGTGGAGCACCTGCGAGGGTTCCAGGCACAGGGTGGTCAGGTCCTGGTAGTGGCTGTGCGGCAGCGCTGTGGTCAGCAGGCCATCGGTGGGCGCGGGCCGTGAATGGATGGGATAGGCCGGTGTGGCACGTTCGACGAACCCGCGCAGCGGCCGCATGGGGATGCGGCGCAGCGGGCCGAGCAGGGCACGGGTACGCGCGCACAGGTGTGCGCACACGCTGGGAGGTGCCGCCTGCAGCGACAGCTGCAACAGCGGTGCCGCCGCAAGCGAGGTGCACGAAGGCCAGTACGATTCCGGAAGCACCTCGGTCAGGCTGGGGATATCGGCGGCATTGCGCTCCACCTGCGCACGGGTCTGCTCGCTCATTCGGCCTGCCAGTTCATCGCTGTGGCAGGACAGCGCAAACAGCGCCGGATGTGCAGGATGGTTCGACGCGAACTGGTGCCAGGTGCCGCCGCCGAAGCGCACCGTAAACAGGCAGTCCGGTGGGATGCGGACGCGCCGAAGCGTGCGCGCGAAGGCACCAGGACCTGCTGCCAGCTGCGCGTCGGAGGCGGTAGCGAAACGCAGCTCGGCTCCCGCGCTGCCGGCGATGGCGGTGAACATGCGCGGGCCTGCATGGCGATGAAACGGGTGGCCACCGGCACCGACGGTGAAGCTGTACAGCGAGGAGGCATCCCCGTGCTGCAGGTGCATGCCACCCAGTCGCGCCGAAGGTTCATCCAACGCATCGATGAAGGCCGGGTGGTGGCGCTGACGCTGGCCGGCGTCACTCACCAGCGCGTCGCCGGCACCGATGCCGAGCTGCGCGATCAGGGTGACTTCGGTCGGACTGCCGCCGTCCTGTGCCGGAAGCTGCACTGCTGGAAACGAACGGCGATCGCGGGTCGAACCAGGCATGGTCATGCTCCTTGGCGGGGCGGATCAGCGGGCGGGGGACTTGCGGCGGGCGCGGGCTTCACGCTTGAGCGGGCCGCCGACCGGGCAGACTTCGGCCGCCCACGAGAACAACGTGTTGGCCAAACGGTCGGGTACCTGCCTGAAGTACACGAACTGGCCGCGTTTCTCGCGTTCGATCAGTCCGGCTTCCTCGAGGATGCGCAGGTGGCTGGACAACGCCGGCTTGCTGAAGTCGAAGCGCTCGGCCAGCTCGCCCGCGCTGAGCTCGCCGGCGCTGAGATAGGCCAGGATCTGCCGGCGGGCGGTGGAGGCAAGGGCTTCGAAGATGCGGTCCATGGAGAGCTAGTTAACTAATTCGTTAATTCATGTTGCTCCCGCAGCTTAGGACTGTCAAGCCATGACCCATTGCGCGGCGCGCCCGGGCTTTGCCATCCTCCCTGCTGTTTTCCGTAGCGTGGAATCCCGATGCGTCCTGCGTTCTGGCTGGCTTTGGCCCTGCTGCCCACCCTGGCGGTGGCGCAACCCGCGCGTACTCCCAAGGCCAAGGCCCCGGCGCAGGATCCCTTCAGCGAGTTGTTCGATACCGCCTGCATGCAGCACATCGGTGCGCCGGCGCGGTTGCAGTCGCTGATGGAATCCAACGGGCTGTCACCGCTGCAGCCTGCCGAAGCGGCAACGTTGCTGCAGGGGCAGTCGGGCGTGGCCTGGATGGTGCCGCTGGCCAGCGGCCGTTATGCGGTCAGCTGGGCCGACGACGGCACCTGCTCGGTGTATGCGGAAAAGGCCGATGCGGCGGTGGTGCAGAAGGGCTTCGCACGGCTGGTGCAGGCGGCACCGAAGCCATTGCAGGCGCGCTCGCTGCCGGGCCGTGGTCCGCTGTCGGCCGACCAGGTGGCGATCCAATACGGCTGGGCCACGCCGGGGCAGGCCAAGCTGCAGGTGCGCTTCCGGCTGGTGACGCGGCAGGCGGCCGAGGCCGGCGTACAGGCGATGGCCTCGGTGACGCCGGGGGACGCGATGCTCGAACCCGCGGCTCCCACCCCGTAACGCCTGCCGGGGCCCGCGCCCAGCCGGTGGACCATGCCCGCGATTCAGCCTTTCACGCAGGATGTGTTATATCGTTTATCGATAAATCCACCCTGGGGCGGCGAGGCCACCCCAATGCCGGAGGCCGCTTGACCGCTCGTCCCGCCCGCGCCAGACCCGCGCGAGGCTTGTTCACCCTGGCCCAGGCCGCCGTACAGGCCGTCCGGGCGATGTGCTGGCTGGGCATCCTGGCCGCACTGCTGGCGGTGCCCCTGGTCGCCCATGACCGCCGCTGGCTGCTCGACAGCGTGCATGACGCCGAGGCCGCCGCCGCGCATGGCAACGACCTGTTCCTGCACTTCTGCCTGGGCCTGGGCGCGATCGTCGCGCTGCTGGTGCTGTGCCTGCTGTTCCTGCGCCATCTGCTGAGGCTGCTGAAGTCGGCGGCGCGCGAGCGGCCGTTCACCCATGCCAATGCACAGCGCCTGCAGCGCATGGCCTGGCTGATGCTGGCAATGGAACTGCTGTCGATCCTGATCGGTGCCTACGCGGCCTGGATGGGCCCGGATTTCACCTGGATGGAGGTGGGCGGCGGCATGTCGATCACCGGGCTGGTGGCGGTGCTGATGCTGTTCGTGCTCGCACGCGTGTTCGCCGTGGGCGCGGCGATGCGCGATGACCTTGATGGTGTCATCTGATGGCGATCGTCATCACCCTGGACCGCATGCTGCAGGCACGGGGCATGACCCTGTCCGAGCTGGCGGGGCGCATCGACATCACCCTGGCGAACCTGTCGATCCTGAAGACCGGCAAGGCGCGAGCCATCCGCTTTTCCACGCTGGATGCGATCTGCCGCGAGCTGCAGTGCACGCCCGGCGACCTGCTTGGGCATGACCCGGCGCAGGCGCAGGATGCCGACTGAGTGGACGCCCTCTTCCCTTACCCACTGACGAAACGGACCTGAAATGGAATGGTTGGCTGACCCCTCGATATGGATGGGCCTTGCAACCCTGGTCGTGCTGGAGATCGTTCTCGGCATCGACAACCTGGTGTTCATTGCGATCCTTGCCGACAAGCTGCCGCCGCACCAGCGCGACCGCGCGCGGGTGATCGGCCTGGCGCTGGCACTGCTGATGCGGCTGGTGCTGCTGGCGGCGCTGGCCTGGATCATGAAGTTGACCGAGCCGCTGGTGACCTTGTTCGACCACAGCTTCTCCGGGCGCGACCTGATCCTGCTGGGCGGTGGCCTGTTCCTGCTGTTCAAGGGCACCATGGAACTGCACGAACGGCTGGAAGGCCGCGAGCATCACGAGGATGGCAAGAAGGTCTATGCCAGCTTCGCGATGGTGGTGGCACAGATCGTGGTGCTCGACGCGGTGTTCTCGCTGGACTCGGTGATCACCGCCGTCGGCATGGTCGACAACCTGGGCGTGATGTATGCGGCCGTGACCATCGCCATGGCGCTGATGCTGCTGGCCAGCAAGCCGCTGACCCGCTTCGTCAACAAGCATCCCACCGTGGTGGTGCTGTGCCTGGGCTTCCTGCTGATGATCGGCTTCAGCCTGGTGGCTGAAGGCCTGGGCTACAAGATCCCGAAGGGCTACCTGTACGCAGCGATCGCTTTCTCGATCCTGGTCGAGGCGTTCAACCAGTGGGTGCGTTTCAACCGTGAGCGCAACGAGCGCCGCCAGCCGTTCCGCCAGCGCACCGCCGATGCCGTGCTGAGGATGCTGGGCGCGCGTCCAGCGAACGGCCACGACGACGAAGGCGTGGACGAGCAGGTGGACGCCGACGAGCGCCTGCAGCCGGCGGAGCACGAAATGATCCGCAGCGTGCTGGGCCTGGCCGATCGTCCGGTGTCCAGCGTGATGACTGTGCGTGCCGACGTGCAATGGATCGACCTGGCGCGTGGTCAGGAGGATGTGGTGGCGCGCCTGGTGGCCTCGCCGCATACGCGCCTGCTGGTCGGCGACGGTGACCTGGACAGCCTGCGTGGCGTGGTGCAGAGCCGGGACGTGCTGGCCGACCTGCTGCAGGGCAAGCCACTGCAGCTGGAGGGCAACCTGCGCGAACCGCAGTACGTTCTGTCCACTGCCAGTGCGCTGCAGGCGCTGGAACTGATCCGCCAGCATCCGGTGCCGCTGGCGGTGGCGGTGGACGAGTACGGCAGCGTGGAGGGCCTGGTGACAGCCAACGACCTGCTGGCGGCGATTGCCGGTGACCTGGTCGATACCCAGGACGAGCGCTATGGCGTGGTGGCGCAGGGCGAGGATCAATGGGAGGCCGATGGTGCGCTGACCCTGGACGACCTGCAGCGTTTGGCGGGCGTGTCGCTGCCCCGCAGTGCCGACTACATGACCATCTCGGGTCTAGTGCTGGAGCAGCTGGGCCGCCTGCCGGACGTCGGCGACGCGGTGGAGGTGGCCGGCGTGCGCATCACCGTGCTGGCAATGGAGAAGCGCCGTATCGCCCGCCTGCGGGTGGAGCGCCTCGACGGAATGGCCTGACCGCCTGTTGTTGTAGAGCCGGGCCCATGCCCGGCTGCGTGTCGAGAAGCCGAGCATGGGCCCGGCTCTACACAACACGACCCGCAGCCGTCACCATGGCGGGCCCGCTTTCTGTCATGGATGGTTGCAGTGCTGAGTACGATCGGTTTGTTGATGGGCCTGTATGTGGCCTGGCGCCTGTTCTGGCCGCTGCGCATGCCCATCGGGTTGAAGGTCGTGCTGTCGCTGCTGGTGGTGGCCATGGCCGTGCAGCTGCGCATCGTGGCCACCTTCTGGGGCACGATGGCATCGCCGGAAATCCCGAAGATGGCCATCGCGGTCCTGGCCACCGGCTCCACGGCGGTGCTGCTGCTGGCGTTGCTGATGCTGGTGCTGGATGTGGGCCTGCTGCTTTCGCGCCTGCTGCGTTGGCCGCGCATCGTATCGGCCCTGCGCGCCTCGAAGCTGCGGCCGTTGGCCGGCCTGCTGGCGCTGCTTGTGAGTGGCTATGGCGTCAGCCAGGGCATGGCCGTGCCCCAGCCCAGGCAGATCGACGTGGCGATCAAGGATCTGCCTGCTGCGTTCGACGGCTATCGCGTGCTGCAGCTGACCGACATCCACGCCAGCCGCCTGCTGACCGGCGACTGGGTGCGCAGGGTGGTGGACGAGAGCAACGCGCTGAAGCCGGACCTGATCGTGATCACTGGCGACCTGATCGACGGCAGCGTCGAGGCCCGCCGTGACGACGCGCGTCCTCTGGCCGATCTGCGAGCGCCGGACGGTGTCATCGCCATCACCGGCAACCACGAGTACTACGCGCAGTACCAGGACTGGATGCAGGCATTCCGCGCACTGCGCATGCAGGTGCTTGAGAACAGCCACATGCAGGTGCGGCGCGGCGACGCGGCGCTGACCATCGCCGGTGTCACCGATCCGGTGGCGGCGCGCTATGGCCTGCCGTTGCCGGATCTGGATGCTGCGCTGGCCGGTGCCGATCCGTCCGCACCGGTGATCCTGCTCGACCATCGCCCGCGCAATGCACGCGAGGCGGCGGCGCGTGGGGTGAAGCTGCAGCTGTCCGGGCATACCCACGGCGGGCAGATCATCGGCATGGACCAGCTGGTGAAGCGGGCCAATGGCGGTTTCGTGTCCGGCCGCTACGACGTGGAGGGGATGACGCTGTACGTGGGCAACGGCGCGGGCCTCTGGGCCGGTTTCCCGGCGCGCATCGGCGTGCCTTCGGAGATCACCCTGATCACGCTGCGCCGCGCGCCTTGACCTGATGTGGGGTCAGATCCCTTTGCCTTTGGCAAAGGGATCTGACCCCGGCCCGTCAGGCCGCCCGCAGCGGCGGCCGCGCATGCGCACTTCGACGCAGGGCCTGCGCACGCTTGGCGATCCAGCGCACCACGAAGGCGGTGAACAGCAGCGCCGACGGCACCGCATACCAGAAGTTGCCGGGCACGCGCTTGAAGTACGAGTAGGTGAACACCGCCGCGATGATCCACATGCCGGTGACGTGCAGGCGACGCCAGGCGGTGGGTCCCATGCGCCGGGCGAGCCCCCGGTGCGAGGTGATGGCCAGCGCCAGGATGGCGATGTAGCCCACCGTGCCCGGGAGGTTGGCCAGCGCGGAGCGTGCTGGCCAGAACGCCGGGTTGAGGATGCCGAAACCGGTGATGGCGACTGCGTGCAGCAGGTGCGAGAACGCGAAGGACAGGCCGATGATGCGCCGTTCGCGCAGCAGGAACCGGGTGAACGGGCCGGGCAGCAGGGTGGCGAAGGAGGATGCCGTGAATGCCGCCAGGAAC
This sequence comes from Stenotrophomonas sp. LC732, assembly GCF_052446685.1. Classification (NCBI taxonomy): domain Bacteria; kingdom Pseudomonadati; phylum Pseudomonadota; class Gammaproteobacteria; order Lysobacterales; family Lysobacteraceae; genus Stenotrophomonas; species Stenotrophomonas sp. LC732. Next base: position 949,558 of record NZ_CP199214.1, read on the forward strand.
AGCAGGAACGATGTGCGGGCGGTGAGCCGGATCGCCGCGCGGCTGCCTTCGGCTGCATCGGGATAAAGGGCGAAGGCGGTCAGTGCGAACGCGATCAGGACCACGGCGATGGCTACGAACAGGCGCCAGCCGTGCAGGAAGGAAATGTTGGAAGCAGCCATGATGAGACCTCGAAGTAGGGGGCGGGTAGTGCCGGCCGCTTGCCGGTCAATGAACGGGTAGTGCCGGCCGCTGGCCGGCACCTCAGAAAGCAGGCAATGCAACCAGCACCCCCGCCGTGCACAGCTCGCCAAGAACGGGCACGCAGGCAGCACGCAATGCGTCCGTTGCCACGTCATGTGTTTCGGACAGCGCCTGCAGTGCCTCATCCACACGCGCGCCGTCGTCACCGAAGACCGAAAGCAGCGTGTAGGCCAGCGGTGACGGTTGCTCGACCTTCAGGCTGAAATCGGCGCGGCGCTGGATCACCAGCAGCGTGGGAGCTGCGCCCAACACCGGTTCCAGCCCCTCGTCCCCATGCACCGGCCACCGGTACCCAAGCACCCGCACCAGCGGCGAAACCGCCAGCACATCACTGTCCTCGGGTACGCGCTGCAGCAGACACCCAGCGCCACGCGCTTCAATGTGCAGCGACTGCTGCGTGCTCTCGTAGTGCGCCAGTTCCGCCGCCCAGCCCGGCAGTGCCAGCGTGTCCTGTACTGCCAGCCAGGCCGCGAACTCGCCGGCGATCCGCGGGAACAACGGGGTCTGGCAGGCGTGGTGGGCGTAGTAGTGCGCCACGGTGTCGCGCCAGCGCGACGTGCCCAACTGCTGTTGCAGTCGCGGCAGGCTGCCGGCCAGCAGGGTGTCCAGGCTGTCGATGCACAGGCGGCGGTATACCGCCAGCCTGCGCGCCTCCACGCCATCGGGTGCGGTCTTTGCAGGGTCCCGCACATGATCGGCCCAGCGCCGTTGCAGGGTAGCCAGCGGCTCAGCCATGGGCCACCTCCGGCCAACGTGCCTCAGCCTGTGCCTGGCGGATCTGCGCGACCTCGGCCAGCAACCCGGCCAGCGGCGGGAAGTTGAAGTCGCGCTCGAGCAGCGTGGGACGCACGCCCACCCGCATGTAGGCCTCGCGCAACAGCGCCCAGACCACGCCTTTCACCGGCGCACCATGGGTATCGATCTTGAAGCCGTCGTCTTCATCGAAGTGGCCCGCTACGTGCAGCGAGGCGACACGGTGGGACGGCACGTGGGCCAGGAATTCGAAGGCGTCGTAACCGTTGTTGCAGGCATTGACGAAGACGTTGTTGACGTCCAGCAGCAGGTCGCAGTCGGCTTCGGCGAGCACGGCGTTGATGAAGTCGATCTCGCTCATGTCCGCGCCGGCAACGGCGTAGTAGGAAATGTTCTCCACGGCGATGCGCCGGCCCAGCATGTCCTGCACCTGGGCGATACGGCCGGCGACATGGTGAACGGCCTCGGCGGTGAACGGCAGTGGCAGCAGGTCGTAGACATGGCCACCGGCGGCGCAGTAGCTCAGGTGTTCGCTGTACAGCTGCACCTGGTGCAGGTCGAGGAAGGCACGGGTCTGTGCCAGCAGGGTGCGGTCCAGCGGATCAGGACCGCCCAGCGACAGCGACAGGCCGTGGCAGGTCAAGGGGTGGCGCTCGCTGAGTTGGCGCAGCGCGTTGCCGTGTGCACCGCCGACGCCGATCCAGTTGTCGGGGGAGACTTCGAGGAAGTCGATGGCACCGGCCGGCATGGCCAGCAGTTCGTCGATCAGGCCACGGCGCAGGCCAAGACCGGCGGCATGGGTGGGCAGGGGCAGGGACATGGCGGATGCTCCACAGAGAGCGCCGCCTTGAAGGCGGCGCCGGGTGAACGTCGATCAATCGGCAACGCGGGAGAACAGGCCCTTCGGCATCGGCTTGCCGTTGGCGGTGTAGACGCTGCGCAGGTAGTCGTGCGCTTCCTGCTCGCTGATGTAACCGTCGTGGTCGGTGTCGATGCGGTCGAACTCGGCGGCACGCTTGGCGGCCACAGCGTTGAATTCGGCACGCGAGACCTTGCCGTCGTGGTCGCGATCAGTGCGGGCAAACGAGGCGTCGCCGCACTTGCCTTCGCCACACTGGCCCTCGGCCACCTTGGCCTTGCCGGCGGGCTTGCCGGTGGTGGCCTTGTTGGCCCCGCACTTGCCTTCACCGCACTTGCCTTCGGCGGCGGCGCTCATGGCCACCGCGCTGATCGCCAGCGGCTGGATCGCCGCGGCCTGGCCGGCCAGCAGCAGGCCACCGGCCAGGGCGATGCCGATGGCACCGATGCGCGGCAGGCGGGAGGAAGAGGTGTTCTTGGTCGAGATGGACATGGTGGTGACTCCTTGGGAAAGCACGCGGGGCGTGCGGGATGGACGCCGCCGAAGAGGCGACGGAAAGCGAAACGCGCGGGAACAGGGGAGTCGGCTCAGGCGGCGCGGCGACAGCGCAGCAGATGGCCCAGCAGCAGCACACCGCCGAGCAGGGCACCGCCGAAGCCGATGCCGGGCAACAGCGCGGCAACCGGCAGCAGCAGGGCGATCAGGCTGACGCCCCAACCCAGGCCGTCATTGCGTGCCGTGGCACGGCCGGACCCGGCCAGCAGCCGGTCCACGCTGAGTGCGCCACCGCCGTTGAGGATCAGTGGCAGCAGCATGGCCAGGAACAGCAACGGCAGCTTGAAGTTGCCGTAGCCCTGGTCGGTGATCGCATAGCCCTGCCAGAGTTCACCCAGGCCGTTCCATTGGTCGGGCCAGTGCACGGCGGCGATGGCAACGATGGTGAGTACCCAGAAGACGTAGGCCACCGAGCGCGTGGCCAGGCCGAGCAGCAGCATCACCGCGCCCACCAGTTCCAGCCACGTGGCCAGCTGCCAGTTCAGCGACGCGGGCAGTGTGGAGAACGGGAACGGGAAGCGGCCTTCCAGGTCGGCGAACCAGTTCTGGCCGCCCAGCTTCTCGCGGCCGGATTCAAAGAACTCCCAGGCCAGCAGGGTGCGCAGCGCCAACGGCGAGAGCCAGCGGCCGACGGCGTCCAGGCGGGGCGTATACACGGAAGAAGCGGTGCTGATCATGGTGGTGTCCTGCGGGCCAGTGGTCGATGGAAGCCATTCCAGGCGGCGCAGGTATCGGCAACGTGTGCCGTTGCCCGGGGTTTTGTCAGCGACTGTGGCCGCGGCCGGGGTTTCGTACAGTCAGATACAAAGACGATGCGCTGATGCGCATCGGGGCGTTGCGCGCCCGCGTGCGGGCAGCGATATCCACCCGAAAGCGCCCGGCCAGGACCGGCGCGCGAATGTATCCCACTGTAGAAACCCGCCTGCGCCCTACAGTCCGGTACAACTCCGCGCTGCGGAGAAACAGCGCCGATACACCGGCAGGCGGAAATGGCCACTCCCAACTCCGGAGTGCCCCCCATGATCCGTACCTGCTTGCTGGCCGCCGCTCTCGCCCTTGCCGCCGCCGCCCCTGCCTTCGCTGCCCGGGCCGATACCGCTGCACCGCCCACCGTCATCCTGGTGCACGGCGCGTTCGCTGATGGCTCCAGCTGGAGCAAGGTCATCAGGACCCTGCATGACTGGAAGCTGCCGGCGGTGGCCGTGCAGAATCCGCTCACCTCGTTGGCCGACGACGTCGCCGCCACCCGTCGTGCGATTGCCGCTGCGCCTGGCAAGGTGGTGCTGGTCGGCCACAGCTGGGGTGGCACGGTCATCACCGAAGCGGGCAATGACCCGAAGGTGCAGGCGCTGGTGTATGTGGCGGCGTTCGCACCGGATGCAGGGCAATCATCGGCGCAACAGGGCGAAGGCTTCCCGGTCGGTCCGGGCCTGGCCCGCCTGCAGGAAAGGGACGGCTACCTGACGTTGCCGGCTGACGCTGTCGCCCAGGACTTCGCGCCGGACGTGATGAAGAAGTCGGCCGCACTGCTGTACAGCACGCAGGTCCCGTTGAAGGCCAGCGCGCTGGGCGAAGTAGTGAACGTTGCGGCGTGGCGCAGCAAGCCGAGCTGGTACGTGCTCAGCCGTGACGATCGCATGCTGTCGCCGCAGCTGCAGGCCGCCACCGCAAAGCGCATTGGCGCGCAGCTGCAATCGATCGGCAGCAGCCATGTGTCGCTGCTTTCGCATCCGGCGCAGGTGGCCGACAGTATCCTGGAAGCGGCGGGGGTGAAGCCGGCGGAACTGCCACTGGCCGAGCAGGGGGGCTGAGCGATGGCCGGCCTGCGTGCGTACGTGCTGCCGTTGCTGATGGGCGTGCTGGGTGGGGCTGCTCTGTTGATGGCCTGGCCCAGCCCGGAGGCCGATGCGCAGCCGGCACAGGCCGTTCCCGCCGCCGGGTTCGACGGTGGCGGGCCCTGGCACAACAGCCCGCCGCTCACACTGGAGCAGTTGCGGGGGAAGGTGGTGCTGGTCGAGTTCTGGACCTACACCTGCAGCAACTGCCTCAACGTGGCGCCGTATGTCCACCAGTGGCATGCGCGCTACGCGTCGCAGGGCCTGAGGGTGATCGGCGTGCATACGCCGGAGTTCGCCTATGAAGGGCTGCCTGGCAACGTGCGCAAGGCCATCGCACGGTTGGACATCGCCTGGCCGGTGGTGCAGGACAACCAGTACCGGATCTGGAACGCCTGGGGCAACCGCTTCTGGCCCGCACTGTACCTGCTCGACCGGCAGGGGCGGGTGGTCTACCGCCATTACGGCGAGGGCGACTACGCACGTACCGAAAGCGAGATCCAGCGCCTGCTGGGCAACCCCTGAGCCGCGCTACCATGGCCGCACCGCGCGGCCTTGACCTTCGTCCTCATCGAGAACGCAATGAACCACGTACCGCACATCCTGGTCGTCGACGATGACAGCGAGATCCGCCAGATGCTGGCCGATTACCTGCAACGCAACGGCCTGCGCGTGAGCCAGGCCGACGGTGGCCGGGCCATGCGCGCGCTGATGGATACCCATGCCGTGGATCTGGTCGTGCTGGACGTGATGATGCCGGGCGAGGACGGACTGAGCCTGTGCCGCAACCTGCGCGCCGGCAAGCATCGTGCGGTGCCGGTGGTGCTGCTGACCGCCCGCGACGACGAAACCGACCGCATCATCGGCCTGGAAATGGGCGCTGATGACTACGTGACCAAGCCCTTCTCTTCGCGCGAACTGCTGGCACGCATCAATGCGGTGATCCGCCGTACCCGGATGTTGCCGCCGAATCTGCAGGTGAGCGAAGCCGGTCGCCAGCTGGCCTTCGGCGAGTGGCGCCTGGACACCACCGCACGCCATCTGCTGGATGCACAGGACACCGCGTATCCACTCAGTGGCGCCGAATTCCGCCTGTTGCGCGTATTCCTCGATCACGCCAATCGGGTGCTCAGCCGCGACCAGCTGCTCAGCCTCACGCAGGGCCGCGATGCCGAACTGTTTGACCGCTCGATCGACCTGCTGGTCAGCCGCGTGCGGCAGCGCCTGGGTGACGACGCACGCGAGCCGACCTACATCAAGACCGTGCGCAGCGAAGGCTATGTGTTCAGCGTGCCGGTGCAGTTGCTGGGGCCGGACGAATGAACGCCACCGCACGCCGCCCACGCTGGCCGCGCACGCTGTCGGCGCGGCTGCTGCTGGTGCTGCTGGGCGGACTGGCGTTGGCCCACGCACTGTCCTTCGGCCTGCTGTTCTTCGAACGCTACCAGTCCACCCGCAGCATGATGCTGCGCAACCTGGACGAAGACGTGGCCGTGAGTGTCGCGCTGCTGGAGCACCTGCCCGCGGACCAGCGCGATGCCTGGGTGCCGCGGCTGGAGCGGCGCACCTACCGTTACCTGCTGCGCCCGGCCGCGGCCGGACCGGGGCTGCAGACCGATCGTGCACGCCAGGTCACGGCGATCATCGATGACAGCCTGCAGCACCGCTATCCGTTGCAGGCGCGCCAGGTGGCTCGCCTGCCGGAGCGGTTCGAGGTGGAACTGCGCCTGCACGACGGCACTCCCTTGACCATTGAAGTCACCCCGTCGGGCCTGCCGCTGGCGCGCTGGCTGCCCGCCGTGCTGCTGGTGCAGCTGGCGCTGCTGCTGGTGTGCGCGTGGCTGGCGGTGCGCCTGGCCATGCGCCCGCTGCAGCAGTTGTCGCATGCGGTGGAGCATCTGCAGCCGGGCAAGGACGGGCCTGCACTGCCTGAAGATGGCCCGGCGGAAGTGGGCGGCGCAGCAGCCGCACTCAACGCACTGCAGGCACGCATTCGTGGCCATGTCAGTGAACGCCTGCAGATCCTGGCCGCGATCTCGCATGACCTGCAGACCCCCATCACGCGCATGAAGCTCCGGGTGGAGACCCTGCCTGAAGACAGCACCCAGCAGCGGCTGCTGGCCGACCTCGATCACCTTGGGCAACTGGTGCGCGAGGGTGTGGCCTATGCGCGCAGCAGCCACGTCGCCAGTGGCGCGCCGGTGTTGATGGACCTGGGCGCGTTCCTGGCCAGTGTGGTCGGCGATTACGAGGACATGGGCAAGCCGGTCAGTGGCGGTGCGCCCGCTGGACTGGTCGTGCAGACCTGGCCGCAGCTGCTGCGACGGGTGGTCGGCAATCTGGTCGACAATGCACTCCGCTACGCCGGCGCTGCCGAGATCGAGGCCGGCCGTGACGAGGCCGGAAGGGTATGGATCGGAATTTCCGACCGTGGCCCGGGCATCCCCGAGGACCAGCTGCAGGCAGTGCTGGCGCCGTTCCATCGGCTGGAAAGCTCGCGCAATCGCGATACCGGTGGCACTGGCCTGGGCCTGGCCATCGCGGTGCAGCTGGCGCAGTCGCTGGGCGGCTCGCTGCGGTTGCGCAACCGCGAGGGTGGCGGGCTGAGGGCTGAGCTGCAGCTGCCGGGGTAACGGGCGGGGTCGGATCCCTTTGCGGGAGCGAAGGGCTCTGACCCCGATGTGGGATCTGTGACGTTCCTGCACGGCCTTGGGATCGGCGATCATCTGCAGGGAGTGTCGAAACCAGGAAGCACGCAATGCAGGGAACGCAGCATTCAATCCAGCGCCCGCGCCACGTCGCGCTGCTGGTCGGTCTGCTCGCGCTGGCGGCCTGCCAGCGCACACCGGACGCACCGACCGACGCACTCGCAGCGGGCACACCGCCTGCCGCCCCGGCCACCGCAACAGATCTCTCTCCGCTGCTCGACGCCTTGCCGACCTGCGCGCTGGACGGCTGGTACATCGATCAGCAGACCGGGCGCCCGGCCCATCCCTGGTTGGCGGCGAACGCGCCGAAGCCCTGCAAGGAAGACGTGGAGAACGAGATCGCCACGTTCTGCGTGCAGGGGCAGTGGAAGGGGCTGCCGGTGGAAGAGGTGATCCTGCCGACGATGACATTCGTTTCGTTCCGTGGGGCCAGGATCGGCCTGCCGCTGGAGAAGGCACGTCCCATCGTCCGCCAGCGTTTCGGCCAGGACTTCCCGGGTGGTGCGGCTTACGAGGCGGGCCGCGAGCCGAAGCTGATGGCCGATCCCGAAGATGCGCAGCGTTCGTGGCTGCTGTGCAGCACCCCGGAACTGGGCCACGACGTGGACAGCGAGGGAAGCATCAGCTATTCCGGCATGAACCTGCCCTACGACCACGACGGTTGCAGTTACCGCTACAGCCCGGTCGACTTCTGCGATGCGCGGCACCGCGCAGCCATCGAAGATGCCCTCCAGCATCAGAAACCCAATTTCAACCGGCACTACCTGCTGGTACAGGTCGATGATCGTCCGGAGTATTTCCAGCGCACGCTGGTGCTGGTCGATACCCGCACGGGCAGGGCGACGCCACTGCCGTTCGATGCGTTCACCGGGCCGGCGGGAATGGGCGGTGATGCTACCGGCTACGGGACACTGGAGACGGGCGTGGACCGGCAGCAGTTCTGCCTCGATGGCGCGTTGCTGGTCTACCGCGTGTTCGAGGAAGGGCGCTTCTGCTTCGGTTTTGACGGTGAGCGCTTCACCGGCCATGAAACCCAGTACATGCAGGCAGCGGATGGCCGATGACCGGTATTTCACCCGGGCCATGACATCCTGCCCCGAACCTGCGCAACCGGGACCGAGGCTGTTGAAGGCGAACACGCAATGACCGCGGCGCGGCAGCGCTCGATGTGGGTGGCGGGCCTGTCCACGGTAGTGGAGTGGTACGACTTCACCCTGTACCTGTATTTCGCCACGGTGCTGTCGCGGGTGTTCTTCGGCGGCGGCGAACAGGCGCTGCTGGTCACGCTGGCAGGCTTCGCGGTGTCCTACCTGATGCGCCCGCTGGGCGCGCTGTGCTTCGGCCACCTGGGCGACCGCCTGGGCCGGCGCTGGATGCTGCTGGCTTCGATGGCGTTGATGGCGGCGGCGATGCTGGCCACTGCGTTGCTGCCGACCGCGGCCACCGCAGGTACCACGGCGGGCGTGCTACTGCTGGTATTGCGCTGCGTGATGGCGTTTTCGGTGGGCGGTGAGTACACCGGCGTGGTGGCGTACCTGCTGGAAAGCGCACCGGCGCGGCGGCGTGGCCTGGTGACCTCGCTGGCCTCGGCCGCCAGTGAAGTAGGCGCACTGCTGGCGGTAGCGATCTCGGCGGTCACCGTGGCGCTGCTCGCGCCCGCGCAGCTGGACAGCTGGGGCTGGCGTATTCCGTTCTTCGTCGGCGCTGCGCTGGCACTGGTGATCCTGGTCGCGCGCTCGGGCATGCACGAATCGCCTGAGTTCGAACGCCAGCGCCGCGAAGGCAGCATTCCTGCCACGCCGCTGCGGCATGTGCTGCAGCACCACCCGCTGGCGGTGGCGCGCACCTTCGCGATCTCGGCCTTGGGATCGATCACCTACTACGTGGGCATCACCTATGTGCCCGCATTCCTGCACGCGCAGGGCCACGATGAGGGCGATGCACTGTGGCTTTCGACAATTGCGGCGGTGGCAGTGATTGCGATTACGCCGCTGTGCGGCGCACTGTCCGACCGCGTCGGGCGGCGGCCGATGCTGCTGGGCCTGACGGTGCTGGCAGCGCTGTTGCCACTGTCCCTGTTTGCGTGGATGGCGCAGGCGACGGCGCTGGGCATCGCGCTGGCGGCGGTGCTGCTGGCCTGCGTGGCCGGTGGTGTAAGCGCGGTGGCGGCCCCGGCCACGGCCGAACAGTTCCCCGGCGAAGGCCGGGTCAGCGGGCTGGCACTGGGGGTGACAATGGCCACTGCCTTCTTCGGCGGGGCAACGCCGTGGCTGGCGCAATGGTGGGTAGAGCGCAGCGGCTGGGCGGCGGCGCCGGGCGCGATGATCGCGCTGGTGGCGGTGCTGGTGCTGCCGGTGCTGTGGACCCTGCCCGAGACGGTCCCGGGCAGGGCCAAGCGCTAGCGGGTCAGACCTTGAGGGTCTGCTCGATGTCGGCCAGTACCGCGGCCGCATCAACGCCGATGGCGATCGACTGCAACACGTGGCCGTCCCACACGCTGGGGCCGAATGCCAGGCCTTCCGGCTTGGGGATGGTCATGCCGCGGGCAACACCGTCGGTGGCCACGCGCACGCTGGCGCGCTCGAACTGGAACAGTTCCGGACGGGTCAGCGCGATGCACGCGCAGCAGTCATGCACGACCATGCCCTTGTGGCCGGCCTGCAGGTAGAAGTCCACGTAATCCTGCGACAGCGCACGCACCAGCTCGGCGTCGGTACCGCCGATCGCAGCCAGCTTATCCAGGCCGTCACGGTCCATTTCCACGCGGGTGGTCACGTCCAGGCCGATGGCAGTCACCGGCCAGCTGGCGGTGAACACCACGTCGGCCGCTTCGGCATCGCCCCAGATGTTGGCCTCGGCGGCCGGGGTGATGTTGCCGTTGACGTGGAACGCGCCGCCCATGATCACCACGCCGCGCACCAGGCCGGCGATGTCCGGGGCCTGCTGCAGGGCCAGCGCGAGGTTGGTCATGCGGCCGACCGCGACCAGGGTCACTTCGCCCGGATGGGCGCGGACCAGGTCGATGATCAGCTGGTGAGCGGGGCGCGCGTCGGCGGCCACGTCCAGTTCGGTCGGCACCGGGTGGTTGCCCAGGCCGTTGTGGCCGTGGATGTGCACCGGCCAGGCTTCCGGGGTGGCTTCCGGCTGCAGCGGGCCACCGGCACCGCGCGCGACCGGGGCGGCGAAGCCCCAGGCCTGCTTCAGGTACAGCGCGTTGTGCGTGGTCGACTCCACCGAGGCATTGCCGAAGGTGGTGGTGACGCCGATCAGGTCAATCTGGGCGTGCTTGTGCAGGTACAGCAGGGCCAGGGCGTCGTCGACGCCCGGGTCGGTATCGAAAATGACTTTCAGCATGTTGTTGTTCTTCTTCTTCCGTGTGGTGCGGGGGGCGCCGGCGGCCCGGAAGCAGGCAGGCGCGCCCTGCATTGTCCCATCTTCATGACGGGCAGGGCCATTGCCGGGCTGGCAGGCCCATAATGCCCTCCAGTCCAGGCATGGAGCCGCCGAATGTTGATCGTTGCCCTTCTGCTGGTCCTGCTGGTGCTGGGCCTGAACGTGGCGGCTACCGTGGTGATCGTCAGGCGTGATGGCCTGTCGGCGGGTGGCCGCGCGGTGCAGCTGCTGCTGGTCTGGCTGCTGCCGCTGGTCGGCGCCATCCTGTGCCTGGCAGTGGCCACGGCCGATAGCTCAGGCAGCCGGGGGGATGGCGGCGCAAGCCATGACACCTCCGTTGGCTATTCCGGTGACAGCCACAGCCATCACAGCTACAGCAGCTCCGACTGCAGCAGTGATGGTGGTGGGGGGGACGGCGGCAGCTGCGGTGGCGATTGATCAGACGTTTCGGGATGCCGGCCAGCGGCCGGCACTAACCCGCCGAGGTCACGTCCCGGTAGTGCCGGCCACTGGCCGGCAACCTCTTCCCCTCAGCCGCCGCCTTCGGCGGGCAAGCGGCCACGGCACGTTCAGCAGCCCAACCAAGGTCACGTCCCGGTAGTGCCGGCCGCTGGCCGGCAACCAAATCCGCTCAGCCGCCGCCTTCGGCGGGCAAGCGCCCACGGCACGTTCAACAGTCCAACCAAGGGCACGTCCCGGTAGTGCCGGCCGCTGGCCGGCAACCACATCCGCTCAGCCGCCGCCTTCGGTCGGCAAGGGCGCCGGCACGTTCAACAGCCCGCCTGCCGCCACATAGGCGGCCAGGGCCTGGCCCTGGCTGAGCAGATGGCGTTCCATGGTGCGTTCGGCGGCCTGCGCGTCGCGGCGGCGGAAGCACTCCATCAGCTCGCGGTGCTCGGCCAGCGATTGCGCGGTGCGCCCTGGGGTCAGCAGCTGGCGGCCGCGATGCATCTTCAGGATGCGGTGCAGGTCGTGGGTGATGCGGATCAGCCACGGGTTGCCGGCGTAATGCTGCACGGTTTCGTGGATCAGGTAGTTGTTGCGGTAGTACTCGGCGATGTTGCCCTCGGCCGCCGCCGCTTCCATCGCCGCATGCAGGGCCTCCAGCTGTTGCACGCCGGCATCGTCGATGTGCCTCACCGCCTCGTGTGCGCAACGGCCTTCCAGCATGGCCATCACCGGGAACAGCTGGTTGAGGTCTTCCAGCGTCAGCCGGGTGACCCGGCTGCCACGACCGGCATCGATCTGCACCAGGCCTTCGGCTGCCAGCAGCTTCAACGCCTCGCGCAGGGGCGTACGGCTGATACCCAGTTCCTTGCACAGCGCGGGCTCGTCGATCCACTCGCCCGGCGGCAACCGGTAGTCATAGATGCGCTCGCGCACGTGTTCGGCCACCTCTTCGTACAGAGGCGCGCGCTTCTTCGGTGACCGCGGGGCAGGGGCAATGGCCATGCGCAGAGTGTAACGCCAGGTCGCGCCGGCCAGCGGCCGGCACGACCCGATGGCGGTTACATCCAGCCTGGCACCACGAACACCAGCCAGGCCAGCAACGGCCCCAGCGCCACCACCAGACCGCTGTACACCAGGAAGCGACGGAACAGGCTCTCGCGCTCTTCCTTGGCTGCCGAAGCCACCACCAGTGCGCCATTGGTGGAGAACGGGCTGACATCGACGATGGTGGACGACACCGCCAGCGCGCAGATCACGCCAGCGGCGCTGAGGTGACCCTGCATCAGGAACGGCACGGCCAATGGAATCGTTGCGCCGAGCACCGCGGCCGACGAGGCGAATGCAGAGACGATGCCACCCACGTAGCAGACCAGCAGTGCACCCAGCAGCGGGATGCCGATGTCGGACACGCCATTGCCGATGAAGTCCACCGCGCCGGCATGTTCCAGCACGCCGATGTAGGTCACCACACCGCAGATCAGCAGCACGGTGGACCAGCTGATGCCATCGACCGCGCCCTTCTGGCTTTGTGGCGACAGCAGTGCCAGCGCGACAGCCACGGTGATCGAGACCAGGCCGACGTTGAGGTTGTAGATCAGCGCGGCCACGCCCAGGCCGAGCAGGCCGATCAGGGTGAACAACCGCTCGCGGGTCAGGCTGACCTCATCCAGTGCCGCCGGATCGTTGGACAGGGTGCCGCCGCCCGCCGCGACCAGCGCGCCATGGCCTTCGATCGCGAACTGGCGCGAGGATGCCTGCGGGCCACCGGCCATCGCCAGCTCGGCATTGCCGATCGTTCCCGCTGCCGTGATCGAACCGCGACGCAGCAGGGCGATGCCACCGAAGGCGAAGAAGCAGATCGTCGCCATCATGAAGTTGAAGCCCAGGCTGGTCAGGAACACCGCCATCTCGGTCACTTCCAGCCCGGCTTTCTGCACCACGCCATTGGTGATGCTGCCGTACACGCTGATGGGCGAGAAGCCGCCGGCCTGCGCACCATGGATGACCAGCAGGCCCATCATCAGTGGATTGATGTTGTACTGCTTGGCAAAGCGCAGGGCGACCGGGCCGATGATCGCGACCGCGGCCGGGCCCAGAGCGCCGAACGCGGTGAGGACCGCGGTGATCACGAACATCACCCACGGAATGGCCACGATATGGCCGCGCACCGCTTTCACTGCCCAGTGCACCAGCAGGTCGATGGTGCCGTTCTTCTGCGCGATGGCGAACAGGTAGGTGATGCCGACCAGGGTCAGGAACAGATCGCCGGGAAAGCCGGCCAGGACCTCCTTGCCGCCCATGTCGACCCACAGCCCGCCGATGATGAAGGCCAGCGCGAAAGCGACGGCACCCATGTTGATTGGCATCGCGGTGGCGACGATGAACATGATCACCAGACCGATGATCGTTGCGATTTGTGGACTCATGCGCCCTCCCAGACACGTGACTCACGTACAGCGCGGATGGAGACCCGCCATCCCGGGGTAAGGCGACGTACGGCGTGTTGCGTGATACGTACTGCTCGAACCCGTTACTGCAGCCGTTCCAGCGCGCTGCGGACCCATGCCGCCGCGCCTTCAAGGCTCTGGAACTCTTCCACCGCGCGCACCTCGCAGCACGGATAGGCCGGCGCGACCATGCGCGCCAGCGCGTTGCCCGGGCCCAACTGCAGGAATACCCGCGCGCCGCGCTCGAAGGCCTGGCGCATCACCTGCGCCCATTCGATGGTCTGCGCCAGTTGCAACGAAAGCGTGTTGACTGCCGTTGCGCGATCCCGCACCGGTCGCGCATCGATGCCGGCCAGCAGCGGCAGGCGTGGGGCCTGCAGTGGCGATGCATCGAGTGCGGCAGCGAACGGTGCGACCGCCGCCGCCAGCAATGGTGTGTGTGCGGGCACGCGCACCGGCAGCAGACGGATGTCCGCGCCCTGCGCCCGCGCTGCATCGGCCAGCCGCTGCAACGAGGCGTGCGTGCCGCCCACGATGAAATGGTCCTGCCCGTTGGCGATGGCCACGTGCGCACCGTGCAGATCGCACAGCGGCTGCAGTACATGGCGTTCCAAGCCAAGCACCGCCTGCAGGCCTGCATCGGCGGGGCTGGCGCTGTCCATCAATCGCGCGCGCTGCGCCGCAAGGGCAAGGCAGGTGGCCGCATCGAAGCTGCCGGCAATGGCGTGCGCGGCGAGCTCGCCGATGCTGTAGCCAGCGATCAGCGTCGGCGCTGGCACGCAGTCGCGCAGTCCTTGCCACTGCGCCAGGCTGGCCGCGCACAGCAGCGGTTGCGCCTGCGCATTGTCGAAGCGGTCTTCGGCCCCAGCGGCGGAAAATACATCGCGTCCGAGCACCGTGCTGGCCAGATCAAGGATGTGGCGTGCGGCCGGAAGATCGCGCACGCGTTCGAACATCTCCGCGTGCTGGACGCCTTGGCCGGGGCAGAGCAGGGCAAGGCTCATGCGACCTCCTGCTGCAGCAGGAACCAGGCACAGGCCAGCAGGTCGGCACTGCCGCCGGGGCTCAGCCGGCGTGCGACGAATCCATCACCGATGCTGTGCAGGCGTGCCTGCCAGCCGGGTACGAAGGCGCCACCGGCATCGAGGAAGCCTCGCGCCTGTTGCTGGGCCCAGCGCAGGCCGTTGGCGCCGCCACGGTGCAGCAGGTTGAGGTCATCCACGCACGCGATCAGCTGCATCAGCGTCTGGCACATCGCGGCCTCGCGTGGCAGGCCGCTGGCCAGTGCGTGGCGCAGGACAGGCAATGCCACGTCGCGCAGCAGCGGGTAGCCGGCGGCCGCTTGTTCGCGCACGCCCTGCACGCCGTGCCGCGCGCGCGCGCGTTGGCCGGGGCTGTTCGCATCCAGAGGTGCGTCGGCGAGCTCGGCAGCCCAGCGGCGCACTTCCTGGCAGACCTGTTCGGCTGCGGCGGTACGGCCCGCGCGGTCCCGGCAGGCAGCGGAGGCGGCCACCAGCAGGCCAAGGCTGAAGACCGCGCCGCGATGAGTGTTGATGCCGGCGGTCGCGCGCAGCATCGCGATTTCGGCGGAGATGCCACACCGGCGCAAGGCATTGAAGTCCGCCTCGGCTGCACCGAGGCAGGCCACGGCGATGAAGTAGTGGCGCAGCGTGAACAGGCTGCGCAGGAACGTGCCGGCGTCCATGTCGTGGTGGCTGCCGCTGTCGAAGGGGGTGACCAACCCTGGCTTGGGTGCAAGGGCCAGTTCGGCGTGCAGGCTGGCGATGGCGAGGCGCCCCAGACGCGCGCTGTCCACGGCAGCTGGTCTGACCTCCGGTTGCACGAGGGCGTTCACGCGCTCACCCCGGTGGAGGCGAACAACGCATCACGTAGTTCCAGTGCGGCACCATCGAGGCGCTTGACCAGTACCTCGCGGGTGCGCCCGGCGTATTCGCGCCAGTTCACCGCGCCACCATCCACCAGGCACAGTTCGCCATCGACCCGATGCCCGAAGGCGCTTTCCCAGTGCTGCAGGCGCTCGACCAGCAGGTCGGCCTGGCGCGCGTCGCCCACCTGCCACAGCAGGTCGATGTCCGAGCGTGCGTGCACATAGGGCAGACCGCTGAGGTGCTGCCAGGCGAAGGCGCCGAACACGCGGGCCGGTGCAAGCCGCAGCATTGCCTGCAGTGCCGCCTGCCAATCAGCCGGAACGCCGCCGGCGAGAATCTGATCCAGGGCAGGGGGAGGCTGCAGGTGCTGGATGTCCTGCAGGGCCACGCGCAGCGCCAGCCGTTGCTTGCCTTCGCCTGGCGGCAGCGGCACCCCCAGGCGAAGCCGCGGGTCGGGATCATCCGCCGCACTGCGTGCCACCATGGCTGGCAGGCCCTGTGCGAACCATGCTGCCAGGCGCGGTTCGTGTCCAGTCACGTCAGCCCGCCAGTCGGCTTCGGCCGACAGCCAGGCCAGCGTGTGGCGGGCGGGCCGCTCAGGCATCGCCGTGGGCCACCGCAGTCGAAACCGCTGCCGCCAGGGCGCGACCGCCGCGCTGTGCGCCGCGTGCGGCACGTCGGTCGCCTTCGGCGGGTGTGCGCAGGGCCTGCAGCAGGTGCTGGGAAAGATCGCCTTCCCACAACGAGTCCACCGCACCCATCGCCACGTAGTTGGCGACGCCCGGCGCGAATACCGGCGAGCTCTGGCTGAGCGCCTGCAGCTTCTCCAGCGGTTGCTTGGTCACCCGCGCCATTGCGCGCAGGTCCATCACCCGCACCTGTGCATCGGGCAGGGCGTGGATGTGGTCGGCCATCAGGCCGAATGAGAGGAAGCCGCCACTGACGGATTCGCCGTAGACCAGGGTGATCAGGCGCGCACCACGGCGGCGTGCCAGATCGAGCGTCTGCGCGAGATGCGCAAAGTAACCACTGATGCCCAACAGTTCGTCGCGCCGCGCCAGGCGCTGTCCGGCGGTATCCACCAGCATCACGATCGGTCGCTGTGGATGAGCGCCGGTGCTGGCAAGCACGGTTTCGGCCAGTGCCAGTGCGTGGTCCACGCCGACTTCAAGTTTGTCGGCGGTACCGATCACGGTCACCTCGCCATCCTCGGTGGTGGCGCTGCCGGTCAGCACCGAATCGTTCACCGCAATGGCATGCCCACGCGGGAACAGGGCATCGAGCAGGTTCTGCAACGGCATGCTCATGGCAGGCTCCGGTCGGCGGTGGCGATGAGGAACTCATCGGTGTCGAGCAGCGGTAGTCGCTCGGGGGCTGCGATTCCTTGGCGGGCCCAGATCTCCAGGCCATCGCGGCAATCGCCCCAGGCCTGCACGCGCGCCTTCAATGCCGCATGGCGTTCCTGCAGCGCAGCCAGTGCAGTATCCGGATCGGTGCTACTGGTATCAGGCTGCAGCGCGTTGCTGGCCGCCTGCGCGAAGGCCTCGATGGCATCGGGCACCAGCACCTGTGCCTGGTCGATCAGGTAGCGGTGCTTGCCTCCCGTTACGCGCCAGACCAGCGCGCGATCGCGGGAATCGAACTCTTCCACGCCGCGCACGGTTTCGATCACTTCCGGGCCGGACAGCGACAGGCGCCCCTCTTCGGACATGATGACCGTGCTGCAGCAGCGGGCGACGATGCCCATGCCGCCGAAGGCGCCGTTGCCGCTGCCGATCAGCGCGATCACCGGCACACCCGCTGCACGCGCGTCCAGGGTGGCGCGCATGATCTCGGAAATGGCGATGAGCCCTGCATTGGCTTCGTGCAGGCGCACACCACCGGTGTCCAGCAGCAGAAGCACGCCTTCGGGATGTGTTTCGGCTGCGCGGCGCAGCAGCCCGGTCAGTTTGGCACCGTGCACTTCGCCCACGCCGCCGCCCATGAATTCACCCTGCTGCGCGGCCAGCAGCACGCGTCGGCCACGCAGCGTGGCTTCGCCGACAACGATGCCGTCGTCGAACGCCGCGGGCTGGTCGAGCTGTGCCAGGTGCGGGCTCATCATCCGCCGCGCCGGGCCGAGGAATTCCCTGAAGGAACCGGCATCGACCAGGCTGGCGATACGCTCGCGCGCATCGGCTTCGTAGTAGCTGTAGCGCTGCGTCCGGTTCATCGTGGATCTCCAGCACGCAGGGTTTCCACGGCCTGGTCCAGGCGCAGGCTGACTACCGCCGGGGTCGCACCGGCATCGTTGATCGAGATGCGTACATCGCGCAGCGGATGACGCTGTGCGAAGTCGCTGATCACCGCTTGCCACACGCTGCCGAAACCCTTCGCGGCGGTGATGATGCGCACCGTCATCGCGCCGTCCAGTGCGGCCGGCTCCAGCAGGATTTCCAGGTTGCCCGAGGCCAGCACGCCGACCAGCACCGCGTCGCGCGGAAACTGCACCGCAGTGTGCCCTTCGAATCGATAGTCGAGGGTTTCCATGCTCAGCCCCTTACCAGTTGCGGAAGCGCTTGGGCGGGTCGTACAGACCGCCGGACCAGCGCACCAGGTCCTTCACCGAACGCGCCGCCAGCAGGTCACGGCTGGCATCGCGCACGGAGATGCCAAGGTCGTCGGGACGGCGGATCACGCCGCGGTCGCGCAGGTTTTCCACCATCGCGCGGTCGCGGCCCAGGCCCACGGCGGTATAGCCGGCCACGCCACGGATCGCCTGTTCGCGCTCCTCAGGGGTGCGGCACAGCAGCAGGTTGGCAATGCCTTCCTCGGTCAGCACATGGCTGACGTCGTCGCCGTAGATCATCACCGGCGGCAGCGGCATGTTCGCGCGTTCGGCCAGTTCCCAGGCATCGAGCCGCTCGACGAAGGCCGGTGCCATGTGCTCGCGGAAGGTTTCCACCATCTGCACCACCAGCTTGCGCCCGCGCGGCATCTCGCCCGGGCGCGCGGCCTGCTGGCCGGCCTTGATCCAGGCCTCGCTGGCATGGCGGCGGCCGCGTGCGTCCGAGCCCATGTTCGGTGCGCCACCGAAGCCGGCAATGCGGTCGCGGGTGGCGGTGGAGCTGTTGCCCTGCAGGTCGATCTGCAGGGTGGAACCGATGAACATGTCGCAGGCATACAGGCCGGCGGTCTGCGAGAACGCGCGGTTGGAACGCATCGAGCCATCGGCGCCGGTGAAGAACACATCGCCTCGCGCGGCGATGTACTTCTCCATGCCCAGTTCCGAACCGAACGAATGCACCGATCTGACGAAGCCCGATTCGATTGCCGGAATCAGTGCCGGGTGGGGGTTCAACGCCCAGTGCTGGCAGATCTTTCCCTTCAGGTCGAGCGATTCGGCGTAGGTGGGGAGCAGCAGTTCGATGGCCGCCGTATCGAAGCCGATGCCATGGTTGAGGCGGTTCACGCCGTACTCGGCGTAGATGCCCTTGATCGCCATCATCGCCATCAACACCTGGATCTCGGAGATCTGCGCCGGGTCGCGGGTGAACAGCGGCTCGATGTGGTTCGGCTTCGGCGCCTGCACCACGAAGTTGACCCAGTCAGCGGGAATGTCGACGCGGGGGAGGGTGTCGACGATCTCGTTGACCTGGGCGATGACGATGCCGCCACCGAAGGCAGTGGCTTCGACGATCACCGGCGTGTCTTCGGTGTTCGGGCCGGTGTACAGGTTGCCGTGCCGGTCTGCGGCCTGCGCGGCGACCAGGGCCACGCGCGGGGTCAGGTCGATGAAGTAGCGGCCGAACAGTTCCAGGTAGGTGTGGATGGCACCGATCTGGATGCGCCCTTCAGCCACCAGGTTGGCCAGGCGCACCGACTGCGGGCCGGAGAACGAGAAGTCCAGCTTCGAAGCGATACCACGCTCGAATACATCCAGATGCGAGGGCAGCGACAGCACCGACTGCACCATGTGCAGGTCGTGCACGCGGGCCGGATCAAGATCGGCCAGGGCCTGGGCGAGGAAATCGGCCTGCTTCTGGTTGTTGCCCTCCAGGCAGACCTTGTCGCCGGGCTCCAGCAGTGTATGCAGCAGCTCGCCTACGTCGCCGGCGGCGACCTCGCGTCCCCGGGCCCACGGCGCGGCACGTTCCAGGCGGGCCTGGCGACTGCGTTCCAACGTATCCCAGCTCGGGTTCATTGACCGGCTTCCGACGGGTGTTGGAATAATTACGGCATAATTACGGCGTAGGGTGCAACCTGCAGTGCAGCAAAAGGAAAGGCCCGCACGGAGACGGGCCCATTCAGGTAGCCCACGACCGTGGTCGTGGCGGAGGGCGTGCCGACCAACGGTCGGCACCCACCTTGCACCCGTCGTTTGCTCAGAACTTCCAGCGCAGGCTGGCCGACACGAAGCGCGGCTCGCCGAAGTTGTTGTAGTCCAGGTTGGCCCAGTAGGTCTTGTCCAGCGCGTTGCGCACGCTCAGCGTCGCGGTCCAGTTGTCGCTGATGCGGTAGTTGGCGTTGAACTGCACCAGCGAATACGCCGGCTGGTTCACCGTCACCGTGCCGCCGAGCGGGTAGGCGATGTTGTAGCCCTGCACCCGGCTCTGCCACTGCAGGCCACCGCCGATGCTCAGTCGCTCCAGCGCGCCGCGCAGCTGCAGCTGGGTGTTGAGCTGCAGCAGGTCCTTGGGCGGATTGGCGTACAGCAGGTCGGTGGCGGCGCGGGTCACCTTGACGCGGGTGTAGCCGGCATTGACCGTCCAGCCCGGCAGGATCTCGCCGTTGACGTCCATCTCCCAACCGCGCGCCTTGGTGCCGTTGATGCCGATATAGGCCGAGCTGCCGTCGCTCAGCGTACCTTCCGGCACGCTCATGTCACGCACCGCGTAGTTGTCCTGCTTGGCCTCGAACACCGCCGCATTGGCGGTCAGGCGGCCATCGAACCACTGCGTCTTGATGCCCGCTTCCAGGTTCGAGCCCTGCACCGGTGCCAGCAGGTTCTCGTTGCGGTCCTTGTAGTTTTGCGGATTGAAGATCTCGGTGTAGCTGGCATAGGCCGACACGTTCGGGGTGATCTCGTAGACCAGGCCCACGTACGGAGTGACCTCATCGCTCACCTTGTATGCACCGCTGGTGCCGGTATAGGCGCCGGCAGCGTTGTACGAGCGGCTGAGCGTTTCCCAGCGGCTCAGGCGCGCACCGGCAATCAGCGACAGCGGCTCGGCCAGGCGCAGGCGGGTGGCCAGGTAGACGCCGCTCTGCGTGGTCTTGGCCACGCGGCGTGCGCCGGTGCGGGTGTAGGTCACCTCGGAGATGTCGCCGTTCCAGTTGAACACGTTGGGGATGTAGTAGCAGCGCTCACGCCCGCAGGTCGCCCAGTCGCCCGGGAAGTTCAGCGCCACGGTATGGGTGGTGCCTTCCAGGTCCGACCACTGCGCGCCGACGGTGAGGTCGTGGTCGCGGCCGAACAGCGGGAAGCTGCCGGTCAGGTAGGCATCGACATTGCGGCGGGTGTCCTTCGAATCACCGGCGGCCGCGCGCAGGTAGATGCCCGCGCCGGTCACCGGGTCCGGGTTGCCGGTGCCGTACAGGCGCACGTTCTGCACGTTGCCGCGGGTGTAGGCGGTGTTGATCTTCAGCAGCCAGTGGTCGCCGAAACGCTGTTCCAGGTTGGCGAAGGCGGTATTGCTTTCGCGCTTCCAGTAGCTCCACTTCGGCGACAGGTTGGTCGAGCGCGCCAGATGGGCGAAGTTGCCCTGGTTGTCGAAGAACGCCACGGTGCCCCAGGTCGAACCGGTCGGGTTGTTGTCCTGGGTCTGGTAGCCGACGGTAACCGTGGTGCTGTCGGTGACATCGCCTTCCAGCACCGCCATGCCGGCCATCTTGTTTTCCTTGTAGCGGTCGTAATACAGGCCACGATCGGTGTAGGCGGCGACCACGCGGCTGCGGAAGCGGCCGTCGGCGGTCAGCGGCGCGGTTACGTCCGCTTCCATGCGGCGGTAGTCCCAGCTGCCGGCGCTGACCGCGAACGACGCGTCGAATTCCTTGCCGGGGCGCTTGCGCAGCAGGTTGACCGTGGCCGACGGCACGCCGGCGCCGCTGAGCAGGCCGTTGGCACCGCGGATCACTTCGATGCGGTCGTAGAAAGCGGTGTCGTACTCCTGGTTGGTCGAGCCGCTGTAGGTGGGAATGCCGTCGACCTGGAAGTCGGTGATGGCGAAGCCGCGCGCGTAGTACAGCGGGCGTTGCGTGTCATAGAAGGACACGCTGACGCCGGTCACGTTGCGCATCACGTCATTGATGCTGAACAGCGATTCGTCCTGCAGGCGCTGCAGGCTGATCGCGGTGGCCGACTGCGGGGTTTCCTGCAGGGTGATCGGCAGGCGCGTGGTACTGGCCGGCGGCGCCGACTGTTCGGCACGCACGCTCACCCGGTCCAGGGTCTTGGCGTCGGCTGCGCCATCAGTGGCGGCGAACGCGCTGGGCGTGGCCAGCAGGGTCAACGACGAAAGCAGGGCGGCCGGCAGCAGCGCGCGGCGGGGCAGGCGGTTATCGAAGGTCAGGCACATGGTGGGCTCGAAGCGTGGAGGCGGGGAGGGGCGGCAACAGTCGTCCAGCACCCGGGGCGGCGGCTTCGGGCACGGTCAGGTCCGTCTGGGGCGAGGCGCGGTCACTGCGCAGGACGCAAATGTAAATAATTCTTAACAACATTACAATTCACGTCATTGTGCGCAGGATTCCCGGCACGGGGCATCGCTTCTGTAGAGCCGAGCGATGCTCGGCTGCTTTTTGCCGGAGCCGAGCATGGGCTCGGCTCTACAGGCGTAGCCTGCACAAACGCAAACGGCCACCCGAAGGTGGCCGTCCGTCTGCATCGAAAGGAACCTGCGGGCTTACAGCGCCTGCAGTTCCTCGTTGGCGTTGCGCTTTTCCTTGGCCGGCGCCGGAAACGCCGCCGGAGCGGGCGATGCCGCGTTCGCGTCCACCGGCACCTCCAGGTAGGGCAGCTGCAGGGTCTGGCTGGTCAGCGTGCGGATCTCGTTGACCAGCGCGGCGCTGTCGTTGAGCTTGCGCCCGTACGACGGCACGATCTCGCGCAGGCGGGTTTCCCAGCCGGCCTTCATCTGCTCCGGGAAGGCCTTGGCCATCAGGTCAAGCATGATCGGCGGCGAGGTCGACGCGCCCGGCGACGCGCCGAGCAGGGCGGCGAGGGTGTGGTCCTTGTCGGTCACGATCTCGGTACCGAACTGCAGCACCGGGCCCTTCAGCGGATCGCGCTTGATGATCTGCACGCGCTGGCCGGCGGTGACCAGCTTCCAGTCACCCGGCTTGGCATTGGGGAAGTACTTGACCAGTTCGGCCTGGCGGTCGGCATCGTTCAGGCGCGCCTGTCCCATCAGGTACTGCACCAGATCCAGGTTGTCCTTGCCCACTTCCAGCATCGGGCCAACGTTGTTGTGGGTGACCGAGGAATACAGGTCCCACCACGAGCCGTGCTTGAGGAACTTGGTGCTGTACAGCGCGAACGGCCCGAACAGGACCACCGGCTTGCCGTCCAGCTTGCGCGCATCCAGGTGCGGCACCGACATCGGCGGCGAGCCGGTCTCGGCCATGCCGTAAGCCTTCACCCCATGGCGCGAGGTCACGTCCTGGCCCTGGAAGGCCAGGAACTGGCCGCCGACCGGGAAGCCGGCGTAGTCCTTCGATTCCGGAATGCCCGACATCTGCAGCAGCTTCAGTGCGGCGCCACCGGCACCGATGAACACGAAGCGGGCGTGGGTGGTGGATTCGGTGCCGGCCTTGAGGTCCTTCACTGTCACGTTCCAGCTCTTGTCGGCGTTCTGCCGCAGCGCGCTCACTTCATGGTTCAGGTGCAGGCTGAAGTTCGGGCTGCGCTGCAGGCCGGCGGTCAGCTGGCGGGTGATCACGCCGAAGTTGACGTCGGTGCCCAGCGGCATCCAGGTCGCGGCAACCTTCTGCTTCGGGTCACGGCCTTCCATCAGCAGCGGGGCCCACTGCTTGATCTGGGCCGGATCCTCGGAGTACTGCATGCCGTAGAACAGCGGGTTCTTGACCAGGGCCTGCTGGCGCTTGTGCAGGTAGGCGATGTTGTCATCGCCCCAGACGAAGCTCATGTGCGGGGTCGGGTTGATGAAGTCGCTGGGCTGGCTCAGCCGGCCCTCCTTCACCTGGTGCGACCAGAACTGGCGCGAGACCTCGAACGATTCGGCGATGCCGACCGCGCGCTTGGTCTCGATGCTGCCGTCGGGCAGTTCCGGGGTGTAGTTCAGTTCGGCGAACGCCGAGTGGCCGGTGCCGGCGTTGTTCCAGCCATCGGAGCTTTCACCGGCGACGCCGTCGAGGCGTTCGTAGACCTGGATGTTCCAGTCCGGCTGCAGTTCCTGCAGGTAGGTGGCCAGGGTGATGCTCATGATGCCGGCGCCGACCAGCACAACATCGACGGGCTTGTCGTTGCTGGCGGCGGGCACCGAGCGCTGGGTCAGCGGCCAGTACAGGAACAGCGCGGCGGCCAGCAACAGCAGCACGAGCAGGGCGAGAAGAGCCTTGCCAAATTTCTTCATGGGGGCGGGATCGTTGGCGGAGGGGAAGGGGTCAGGATGCGCGTGGGGCAGGGAAAGGGCGTGAAGAAACAACGCCTTGCATCATCCACCGATGATTCTAACCGGATCCGGTCCTTTTTTGATGCAACGCAGCATCCGACGTTTCGCGGTGCTGCCACATGGGCGGCAGGCGATGCCCGGCGACGGTGGGATCAGACCAGCTCAAGGATCTCGTCGCCAGCCTCATCGACCCCGCCGGTCGGGCGCCAGCCCAAGCGGCGGTAGAAGCCGTGCGAGCGCGAACGCGGGTCGGCCGAGCAGGCCAGGAACAGCCGCCGGTGGCCGGCATCGCGGGTCAGGCTGACCACTTCCTGCAGCAGCTGGCGGCCGATGCCGCGGCCCTCGTAGTCCGGCAGCAGGGCCAGCACCAGCACCTCGCCGCTGTCGCGGTCGGCGAAGCAGTAGCCGGCCATGCGCTCGCCCTCCCAGGCGACGCGGCCGATCGAATCGCCTTGGGCGATGCCGGCCGCCCAGCTGTCCACAGTGATGCCCAGCTGGGCCAGCTGCTCGGCGCTGAAGGCGTTCTCGCGGGTGCGCCCACGCAGGTCGATGCAGGCAGCGGCATCCTCGGGGCGGGCATCGCGCAGGTACACGGGCATGCCGGACATCCTTGTAATGGTCGGCCCGCCAGTATCCGCATCGCGCATGGACCCGGTGTGTAGGCTTGATGGAGATCCGATGGAGCCCCGAAAAAGGGGACGGAGGGGATTAAGCCGTATTTGCCTTGGATGTCGTATTGGCCTTAAGCGACTTAATCCCCTCCGTCCCCTTTTTGCGCTGTGCGTCAGCGCTTGCGCCGGATCAATGCCGAGGATGCATCCAGCACGGCGCGGGTCAGCAGGGCCATGGTCTGCACGTCGCCCTTCCAGTGCTGCCAGTACAGCGGCACGTCTTCCCACGCGCGCTGGCGTACGTAGACCAGTCGCCCGGCATCCAGGTGCCGCTTGACCAGCGGCAATGGGTTCATCGTCCAGCCCATGCCGCCCAGGTTGGCCTGCACGAAGGCGCGCGTGGACGGAATCCACCAGGTCGGTGCGGTGCTGGGCAAGTCATCGCCGGCCATGCGCCGGGCGAAGCGCGACTGCATTTCGTCCTTGCGGTTGAACACCAGCACCGGTGCCTGCGCCAGTGCCTGCGCGGTCACGCCCTTGGCGAAGTGGCGTTCGCGGAATTCGGGGGTGCAGGTCGCTGCATAGCGGATGCTGCCCAGCGCGTGGATCTGACAGCCCTGCACCGGCTCGTCCAGCGTGGTCACCGCACCCAGCACCGTGCCCTGGCGCAGCAGTTCGACGGTGTGGTCCTGGTCCTCCACGCGCAGGTCCAGGGTGGTCCCGGTACCCTGCGCGAACTGCGCCGCGGCCTGCGGAAACCAGGTTTCCAGGCTGTCGTGGTTCACTGCCACCGGGATGCTGGCCTGGGGCAGGTCCTCGTCGGCCAGGCCCATGCGGTGCAGCGCATCGTGTTCCAGCAGGGCGGTCTGCTCGGCCAGCTGCACCAGCAACTGGCCCTCGGCAGTGGCGGTGGCCGGGGTGCCACGCTTGACCAGCAGGCGGCCGATCCGGTCCTCCAGTGCCTTGACCCGCTGCGAGATGGCCGAGGGCGTGACATTCAGCGATTGCGCGGCGCGGTCGAAGCTGCCTTCGCGGATCACCGCGGCCAGGGCGCGCAGCTGGGCGTGATCGATGCGCATCGAATTAAGCTCCGCTAATGTTGGTTTAGGAAGTTTAGCTCGTCTTTTCCATGTTGCGGCGCGACAATGGCGCCCGTTCCGGTGCTGTCCGCCTTCGCGAGGCACCGTCCCCCAAGCAATACAAGGCAGTGAATCCCATGTTCTCGGTCATCTCCGCCAGCACCGGCCTCGGTGCCTGGTTCTCTGGTGCAGCCACCGGCATCGGCCTGTTCGCCGTGGTCGGGGCCCAGAGCGCCTTCATTCTGCGCCAGGGCATCCTGCGCAAGCACATCGTGCCGGTGGTCGCCACCTGCGCGGCCATCGATGCCATCTTCATCTTTGCCAGCGTGGCCGGCCTGCGCACGCTCACTTCAGCGCTGCCGTGGCTGACCACCGCCGTGCTGTGGACCGGTGTCGCGTTCCTGGCCTGGTATGCGATGAAGTCGGCACGCCGTGCGATCGCCGGCGGCGGTGGCATGGGCGAGGCCGACAGCGACGACGGCAGCCGCCGCGCGGTGCTGATGGCCGCGGTCGGCTTCTCGCTGATCAACCCGCACTTCTGGCTGGACATGATGGTGATCGGCTCCATCGCCGAGAACTTCGGCAATGCCCGCATGGCCTTCGCTGCGGGCGTGGTCACGGCCAGCTGCCTGTGGCTGACCGCGCAGGGCCTCGGCGCACGCCTGCTGGCGCCGCTGTTCACCAAGCCCAGCACCTGGCGCGTGCTCGACGGCACCATCGCCGTGATCCTCAGCATCCTGGCCCTCATGTTGGCGGTGCACGGGGTCCACTGACCCGGCGCACGCCCCCCGAACCCACGTCCTGACTCTCTCCAAGGTAGTGGCAACGACGGCACCGGCAACGGTGCCGTCGTCTTTTCCGGCTCTGGCGGGAAACCCATTGCCCTGCCTAGAATCGGAGACCAGGACAAGGTGTCCACAGGAGCAGGGGAAGGATGCACAGGACGATTCTGGCGGCCGCACTGGCCGTCATCGGGGGCGTTGCCGCAGGCAGCGCGGGGGCGGTGGAGCTGACGCAGTACCTGCGCCGGGAGACCTTCACCGACATCAAGATCTCGCCGGGGGGCGAGTACGTAGCGGCAACGGTGCCGAGGGAGGACAGCACCGCGATCGCGATCCTGCGCCTGAAGGACAAGGAGGTGGTCGGCAGTTTCTGGCCGCCCAGCCGCAACCACGCGCAGGAATTCGATTGGGTCAGCAACGAGCGCCTGTTGATCGGCCTGGCCCAGAAGTGGGGCTCGCTCGACCAACCCAATCCCACCGGCGAACTCTATGCCATCGACGCCAACGGCAACCGCGGCGAACTGCTGGTCGGCTATCGCGTCGAAAGCAAGGGCCCGGGGACCCGCATCCAGCCGAAGAAGGTCGAAGCAGTGGCCGCCTTCCTGGCCGACGACCTGCCGGGCGACGAGCGCAACGTGCTGGTGACCGTATGGCCGCTGGCCGAGGATCCGTACACCCGCGTAGATCGCATGGATGTGACTACGGGTCGTCGCTCGCGGGTGGCGTCCTCGCCGGTACGGCGCGGCGAGTTCACCACCGACGGCGCCGGCGAAGTGCGCTTCGTGCATGGCTCGGGCAGCGACAACATCAACAAGCTGTACTTCCGCGAACGCAGTGGCGACAGCTGGAAGCTGATCAACGACGAGGCCGTCAGCAAGCGCATCGAAACCGCCCTCGGCTTCTCGGCCGATGACAGCCTGGCCTACCTCAACGTCGAGCAGACCCAGGGCCCGGACGCGATCGTCAGCTGGAACCCGCAGACCGGCGAGCGTGCCACGCTGCTGCGCGACGAGGTGGTCAATCCGTATCGGATCATCCATCGGCCCGGCACCCACGTGCCGGTGGGCGCGCTCTATCTGGGCGATACGCCGCGTACCCGGTTCTTCGACGAGAAGTCGCCGGAGGCGCGCCTGTACCGCAGCCTGGAAGCCGCCTTCGGAGGGCCGGTCTACATCACCTCCAGCACCCGCGATGGCCGTGTCGTGCTGGTGGAAACCTGGTCGGGCTCGAACCCGGGCGATTTCTACGTCTACGACACGGTGGCGCGCAAGGCTGACCACCTGATCAGCCGCAGCGACTGGATTGACGTGGACCGCAGTGCCAGCGTGAAGCCGATTGCACTGAAGGCGCGGGACGGGCTGCCGTTGCATGGCTTCCTGACCCTGCCGGCCGGCAGCAACGGCCGCAACCTGCCGATGGTGGTGATGCCGCATGGCGGTCCGTTCGACATCTTCGATTCCGGCCAGTACGACCGCGAAACCCAGATGCTGGCCGCCGCCGGGTATGCCGTGCTGCAGGTCAACTTCCGTGGTTCGGGCAATTACGGCCGGGCCCACACCCAGGCCGGTGCGCAGCAGTGGGGCGCGGCGATGCAGGACGATGTCACCGATGCCACCCGCTGGGCAATCAGCGAAGGCATCGCCGATGCTCGTCGCATCTGCATCTATGGCGCCAGCTACGGGGCCTACGCGGCGATGATGGGGGCCGCCCGCGAACCCGGGCTGTATCAGTGCGCGGCCGGCTATGTGGGGGTCTACGACCTGCCGATGATGTACACCCGTGGCGATATCCAGGACCGCGGCTCAGGCGTGACCTACCTGCGCGAATGGCTGGGTGATCCGGCCAAGCTGGGCGCGGTGTCGCCGGTGAACCTGGCCGAACGGATCAAGGTGCCGGTGTTCCTCGCGGCCGGTGGCGAAGACAAGCGTGCGCCGATCCAGCATACCGAGCGCATGGAAGCGGCGCTCAAGCGCGCCGGCACACCGGTGGAAAGCCTGTACTACAAGACCGAAGGCCACGGCTTCTACACCGAGGCGCATCGCAGCGAGTACTACGACAAGCTGCTGGCGTTCCTGGCGCGCAGCCTGGGGGGCAAGACCGCGACGACCGCGCCCGTGGCCGGCAAGGACAAGGCGCCCTGAGCTGACAGGGCGGCGGATGAATTTTCCGCCGCCCTGGTCTTCGGCACGCGGGACTTACTTCACCCCGTGCATCATCTTCTTCAGCAGCGGCGCGGCGATGAAGGCCACCAACGCGCAACCCAGGCCGATCCACATCAGCAGCCAGAACAGGTGCGCGTAGGCACCGGCGGCAGCCACCATGTCCAGCGATTCGCCTTCCGGCACCTCGATCGCGGCCAGCTTGCCGAACAGCGCGGCCAGCGTTTCCGAGAATGCGGTGGCCAGGAACCAAGTGCCCATCATCAGGCTCATCACCCGCGGCACGGCCAGCTGGGTCACCGCCGACAGGCCGACCGGCGAGAGGCACATCTCGCCGCTGGCCAGCAGGAAGTAGGCCAGCACCAGCCACCACACGCTGGCCATCTCGCCGGTAGCGCCCACCTGCTGTGCGGCCAGCGCCAGCGGCACGAACGACAGCGCGCCGATCACCAGGCCCCAGGCCGACTTCACCGGCTTGCCCGGTTCCCAGCCGCGGCGGTCCATCCACGTCCACAGCGCGGCGAAGGCCGGAGCGAGCAGCACCAGGAACAGGCCGCCGAGGTAGGTCAGCGAGCCGGCGGTCTGCGGAATCACCAGGCAGTCGCGCACCAGCAGCACCAGCATCAGTACGGCGATGGCGGCGAAGAACGTGCGCGGCGCGGCCGAGCCCGGGCGCCGTTCGGACAGGCGCGCGCTGACCACGAAGCCGAGCGGTGCCAGCAGCAGCGAGAGGATCGACCACGGCAGCGGCGTGCCGCCGGTGATCACCAGCGAGGGCACGATGTCCTTGGTCAGCAGGCGGTCGGTGAAGGTCACCCACGAGCCGTAGGACTGCTCGTACATCGTGAAGAACACCAGCGCCATGAAGATCAGCACCATCAGCGCGATCATCTGCTGGCGCTGCACCGGCGTGCATTTCGTGCCGGTGAACCAGGCGAACCAGACCAGCACGCCGCCCAACACCACCAGCATCAGCATCAGCGCCAGGCTGATTTCACCGCCCAGCGCGAATGCGCCGTTGCCGGCGGCCCACATCAGCCATGCCACCGGCAGCACGCCGAGCACCGCGCACAGATAGATGAGCCATTCGCGTGGCAGGCCCAGCACCTTCTGCTTCAGCGCCGCCGGTTGCGGCGGTTCGGCATGGCCCTGCAGGTACTTCTGGCCCCACAGGAACATCGCCAGGCCGGCCAGCATGCCGATGCCGGCCGCACCGAAACCGTACTTCCAGCCGTAGGCCTCACCGAGGAAGCCACACACCAGGGACGAGAACAGCGCGCCGAGGTTGATGCCGGCGTAGAACAGCGAAAAGCCCGAGTCGCGACGCGGGTCGTCCTTGGCGTACAGCTTGCCGACAATGGTGGAGATGTTCGGCTTCAGGAAGCCGACGCCCATGATGATCAGCGCCAGCGACAGGTAGGTCACCGCCAGCGCCGAGGTGTCGCGCACCACTTCGCCGTTCACCCGGTACGCGGCGTGGCCCTCGAAGGCCATGCCGAGGTGGCCGAGTACCAGCAGGATGCCGCCGAACAGCACTGCCCGGCGCATGCCCAGCCAGCGGTCGGCCAGCATGCCGCCGAACACCGGGATGCAGTACACCAGGCCACCGTAGGCACCGAGCAGGTCCAGGCCGGCCTTGTCGCCGAACAGGTGGTATTTGGTCAGGTACAGCAGCAACAGCGCCTTCATGCCGTAGAAGGAGAAGCGCTCCCACATTTCAGTGAAGAAGCAGACGTAGACGCCCTTGGGGTGGCCCAGGAAGTCGTCGGAAGCAGAGGCGGCAACGGTCATCGACGGCAGGGACAGCGGAAAGGGCGCGATTATAGGCCTCTGGGCCTGGGCAGGCAGCCGCCGGTGGATCCACGCCATGCAGGGATGGCGCTCCCCCGGCGGGCACCGCTCACAGGTATCGCAACCAAGGCACATCGCGCCTTCGCGCTTTGAACCGCGCGAAGGCCCGCGTCGGCGGGTACAGCACCACCGCCAGCGCACAGGCCACCAGCAGCAGGCCGCTGACCGAATCCAGGGCATACAGTTCGCCATGGGTCGGCCCCCAGGCCGCCAACGCGGCCAGGTACAGCCCTTTCAGCACGTACAGGTGCAGCAGGTAGAAGAACATCGGCGCGGCGCCGATATCGGACAGCGGGCGCAGCGCACGCGCGAGGGGCGGCCATTCGTACAAGCGCAGCAGCAACAGCCCCACGCCCAGGGTCAGCAACAGGAACTGCAATGACGGCGGGTACTTGGTGACGTTGAAGATGCTCAACCACGTGCGCAGCGTAGTGGTCTGGTACGACCAGGGAGCATCCCCATACTGGTTGGCGAACCGCAGCAGCGCGAACAGGGCCAGCGCGCTGACGCCTGCCCACAGCAGCCAGCGCTGGCGCTGCTCCGGCGCGCGCGCGCGGCCGAACCAGGGCCCCATCAGATAACCCAGCGCAATCACCCCGATCCACGGCAGTACCGGGTAGGAGGTGCGCAGGCGCAGCGCGCCGGCCTCGATCCAGTCGCGCTGGTGCAGCACTTTCCACAATAGCGCCAGCAGGCCATTGCCTTGCACCCGTAAGCCGTCGAACAGGTTGTGCCCGGCCACCACCGCGATTGCCAGCACCAGCAGGGCCGGGCGCGGCAGCCAAAGCAGCCCGGCCAGCGCGATCATGCTCAGCCCGATGGCCCAGATCACCTGCAGGTACAGCGTTTCCGGCGGCAGCTGGAAGGTCCAGGCGAAATTCACCAGGGTCAGTTCCAGTACCACCAGGAACAGCCCGCGCTTGAGCAGGAACGCAGCTGTGGCCCCGCGCGGATCCGCCTGGCGCTGGCCGTACAGCCAGGCCGACAGCCCGGTCAGCAGCACGAACACGGGGGCGCACAGGTGGGCCAGCAGACGGCAGGCGAACAGCGCAGGGGAGACCGTCGCCGCGTCCATCGGGTCGCTCACCTGGTGCTGCAGGAAGAAGGTCTCGCGCACGTGGTCCAGCAGCATCAACAGCATCACGGTGCCGCGCAGCTGGTCGATGGAGGCCAGGCGGGGGGAGGGGGAAGGGGGCATGCGATGCAGTAACAACAAGGTATCATTAAGATATAACATATCATTTACGGCGTGCCCAGCCGGACTTTGCCGGGTCGGTCGATTGCCGGTCCACGTACCGGCCCATTGCGCCGCAGCACACGCCCCCATCCTTTGGCACGCTGGACTTGATCTGCCCTGAACGCTAGCGTGGCAGGGATTTTTTGCCAGCAGGGGCTTCCATGAACCACGACGCTGCGCCCAAGCAGCTCACCTTCCGCGCAGTGGCCCTGGCCATCGTGCTGGCGGTGGTGCTGTCGGCCGCAAACGCCTACCTCGGTCTGTTCGCAGGCCTGACCATCGCCACCGCCATTCCCGCCGCGGTGATTTCCATGGGCGTGCTGCGCCTGCTGGGCGGTGGCTCCATCCTCGAGAACAACATCGTGCAGACCGGCGCCTCGGCCGGTTCATCGATCGCCGCCGGTGTGATCTTCACCATCCCGGCGCTGGTGATCATGGGCTACTGGCCGGACTTCAAGTACTGGTGGGTGCTGGGCATCGCCGGCCTCGGTGGCCTGTTGGGCGTGCTGTTCTCGGTGCCGCTGCGCCGTTCGATGATTGTCGAAGACCCGCTGCCGTTCCCGGAAGGCAAGGCTGCGGCCGAAGTGCTCAAGGCCGGTGAGAACCCGGGCCCGGGCCTGAAGATCCTCGGCCTGTCGGCGGTGATCGGTGCCTTCGTCAAGCTGGCCGCGGAAAGCGGCATGCGCCTGATTCCCGATGCCTGGGCCACCTCGGCCTACGTCGGCAGTTCCAAGGTCACCGCCTTCATCGGCACCAACCTGTCGCCGGCACTGCTGGGCGTGGGCTACATCGTCGGCCTCAACGTCGGCATCGTGGTGGTGTCCGGCTCGATCCTGACCTGGCACATCGCCATTCCGATCTACCAGGCGTTCTTCATGAACACCGACCCGGCGCTGGCCGCGTCGGTTGCCGCTGCCTCGTCCACCGAGGCCGCGTTCGCCATCTGGGGCGCGAAGATGCGCTACCTGGGCGTCGGTGCGATGCTGATCGGTGGCATCTGGACCCTGATCTCGCTGCGCAAGTCGCTGCTCAACGGCGTCAAGAGCGGCTTTGCCGCCGCCCGCAAGAGCGGTGGCCCGGTGCTGGCGCACACCGAGCGCGACCTGCCGATGAAGTGGATGCTGGTCGCCCTGGTGGTGTTCGTGCTGCCGCTGCTGGCCCTGTACCAGGCCATCGTCGGCCAGTGGCACGTGTCCATCCCGATGACCCTCATCATGATCGTCGCCGGCTTCCTGTTCGTTTCGGTCTCGGCCTACCTGGCTGGCCTGATCGGCTCGTCCAACAACCCGGTTTCGGGCATCACCATCTCCACCATCCTGTTCGCTTCGGCCGTGCTGGTGGTGCTGCTGGGCAAGGATGGCCTGCAGCCGGTCGGCGCCTTCGGCGCGCCGCTGGGCGCGGTGGCCGCGATCATGATCGGCGCGGTGGTGTGCTGTGCTGCAGCGGTCGGCGGTGACAACCTGCAGGACCTCAAGGCCGGTTACATCGTCGGTGCCACCCCGTGGAAGCAGCAGCTGATGCTGGGCATCGGTGCGTTCTCGTGCGCGCTGATCATGGCCCCGGTGCTGAACCTGCTGGCCACCGCCTACGGCATCGGCGTGAAGTCGGAGCTGCACCCGAACGCGCTGGCCGCGCCGCAGGCCAACCTGATGGCCTCGGTGGCCAAGGGCCTGTTCGGTGGTGAACTGCCGTGGACCTTCATCGGCATCGGTGCCGTGGTCGGTGCCGCCATCATCGCGTTCGACAGCTGGCTGAAGTCGCGCAACGCCCGCTTCCGCGTGCCGGTGCTGGCCGCCGCCATCGGCATCTACCTGCCGCTGGAACTGATGGTGCCGATTTTCCTCGGCGGCCTGATCGCCTACCTGGTCGAGCGCTTCCACAAGGTGCGTGCCGATGACGAAGAAGGCCGCGACCGCGTGCACAAGCCGGGCGTGCTGTTCGCCGCCGGCCTGATCACCGGCGAAGCGCTGATGGGCATCGCCATCGCGATTCCGATCGTGGTGAGCAGTCGCGCCGACGTGCTGGCCGTGCCGTTCCACCTGCCGGGCGCGCAGTGGATCGGCCTGGCCGTGCTGTTCCTGGTCGGCTGGCTGATCTACCGCACCGGCAAGCGCGCCATGGCGTAAGGGTTGGGGTCGGATCCCTTCCCGCAGGGAAGGGCTCTGACCCCGGGTTGACAGCGTCTGGGGTCAGAGCCGATTCCGTCGGAATCGGATCCGACCCCGGTGTCCCCACAAACCGCGCCACGGCGCGGTTTGCTTTTTCTGGCGGCGGGGCCGCGCCCCACCGGCGGCCATGACCGATGGCCTTGGCAGCCCCGGCCGCACGGGCCTACCATCGGTTTTTTGCCGTCCTGCGGAGACCCCGATGAAACTGCGTCATGCCCTGCTGCCACTGAGCCTGCTGGCCGCCCTGCCCAGCGTCGCCGCTGCCCGTGGCCTGGAAGTCCGCGACATGGTGGCCATGGACCGCGTCTCCGCGCCGGTACTGACCGCTGACGGCGGCACCGTGGTGTTCGCCAAGCGCAGCGTGGATGCCAACCTGAAGGCCTCCACCGCGCTGTACGCGCGCAACCTGCGTACCCGCGACGCAGCACCGCCGAAGCAGATCACCCCGGCCGGCTGGAACGTCAATTCCGCTT
This sequence comes from Stenotrophomonas sp. LC732, assembly GCF_052446685.1. NCBI lineage: Bacteria > Pseudomonadati > Pseudomonadota > Gammaproteobacteria > Lysobacterales > Lysobacteraceae > Stenotrophomonas > Stenotrophomonas sp. LC732. The sequence continues at coordinate 983,659 of NZ_CP199214.1, forward strand.
CGCTGTCGGCCGATGGCCAGACCGTGTATTTCCTCAGCGCCAGGAACGGCAGCCAGCAGCTGTACGCGCAGCCGGTCAGCGGCGGCGCCCCGCGCCAGCTGACCGACTTCCCGGTCGACGTGGACAGCTACCACGTGTCGCCGCAGGACGACCGCGTGCTGTTCAGCGCCGGCGTGTTCCAGGCCTGTGCCTCGGACCTGACCTGCACCGAGAAGAAGCTCAAGGACGTCGCGGGCGCCAAGGCCAGTGGAAAGGTCTTCGATTCGCTGTTCGTGCGCCACTGGGATACCTGGAACGACGGCCGCCGCAACACCCTGTTCGTCGCGCCGCTGCCGGCAGCCAAGGCCGGTCCGGTCAAGGGCGCTTCCGCGCTGAGCGCCACCATCGACGGTGATGCCCCGTCCAAGCCGTTCGGCGGCAATGATGATTTCGCGTGGTCGCCGGATGGCGCCAGCGTGGTCGCCAGCATCCGCGTGGCCGGCAAGCAGGAGCCGTGGTCGACCAACTTCGACCTGTACCGCTTCGACGCGGCGGGCAAGCAGGCGCCGGTCAACCTGACCGCCTCCAACCCGGCCTGGGATGCCGGCCCGGTGTTCAGTGCCGACGGCAAGACCCTGTTCTACCGCGCGATGAAGCGCCCGGGCTTCGAGGCTGACCGCTTCGGCCTGATGGCGATGGACCTGGCCAGTGGCAAGACCCGCGAGATCGCCCCGCAGTGGGATCGTTCGGCTGGCGGCATCACCCTGTCCGCCGACGGCGCCAGCATCTACACCACGGCCGATGACCTCGGCGAACACCCGCTGTTCCAGATCGACGTGGCCAGCGGCAAGGCCACCAAGCTGATCGGCGACGGCAGCGTGACCTCGGTCGATGTGGCCGGCAACAGCGTGGCGATCACCCGCAACAGCCTGAAGAGCAACGACCAGGTGCTGGTTGGCTTGCTGCCGGCCGCGGGCGAAGCCATCGGCGAGCTGCGCGCGCTGACCCCGGCCGCTGGTGAGGTGCTCAAGGATGTCAGCTTCGGCGACTACGAACAGTTCGAGTTCAAGGGCTGGAACAACGACACCGTGCATGGCTACGTGGTCAAGCCGCACAACTACCAGGAAGGCAAGTCGTACCCGGTCGCGTTCCTGATCCACGGCGGCCCGCAGGGCAGCTTCGGCAATGGCTGGAGCTACCGCTGGAATCCGCAGACCTACGCGGGCCAGGGCTATGCGGTGGTGATGATCGACTTCCACGGCTCCACCGGCTACGGCCAGGCGTTCACCGATGCGATCAGCCAGCACTGGGGCGACCGCCCGCTGGAAGACCTGCAGAAGGGCTGGGATGCGGCGCTGAAGAAGTATTCCTTCCTCAATGGTGACAAGGCCTGTGCGCTGGGCGCCAGCTACGGCGGCTTCATGGTCAACTGGATTGCCGGCAACTGGAACGGCCCGTTCAAGTGCCTGGTCAACCATGACGGCGTGTTCGACCAGCGCATGATGGGCTACGCCACCGAAGAACTGTGGTTCACCGAGTGGGAGCAGGGCGGTACGCCGTACCAGAAGGCGGCGAACTACGAGAAGTTCAACCCGGTCAACCACGTGGCGGACTGGAAGAAGCCGATCCTGGTCATCCACGGCCAGCAGGACTTCCGCATCCCGGTCGAGCAGGGCCTGGCCGCGTTCACCGCTGCCCAGCGCCAGGGCATCGAATCGAAGTTCCTGTACTTCCCGGATGAAAACCACTGGGTGCTGAAGCCGAACAACAGCATCCTGTGGCATGACACCGTCAATGCCTGGCTGAAGCAGCACATCGGCAACTGATGGTTGCGGCGCCGCCCTCCGGGGCGGCGCTTCTGTTTCACCATCTGCTTTACCGGTGGGTGCCGACCGTTGGTCGGCACACCTTCCTGATCTGCCGCCACCAGCAGCCGGCCAGCGGCCGGCTCTACCAGAGCGCCTGCATGCCTTCGACTGCCCTGATCCAGAACGACATCGTCGTCTTCGGTTTGATCGCCGCCACTCTTGGCGCCGTGTTCTGGACCGCCTCGCGCGAGCAGGGGCTGTGGAAGCGCTTCTATACGTTCGTGCCAGCGCTGCTGCTGTGCTACCTGATTCCCGGCATCTACAACACCGTCGGCCTGATCGACGGCCAGAACACCAAGCTCTACAACCCGATCGCGCGCGACATCCTGTTGCCGGCGGCGCTGATCCTGCTGACCCTGGCAGTGGATATCAAGGGCATCCTGCGGCTCGGCCCGAAGCTGGTACTGATGTACCTGGGCGCCTCGGCCAGCATCATGCTCGGTGCGGTGGTGGCGTTCCTGGTGATGCGCGCGATCCATCCCGACACCGTGGCCGGCGATACCTGGGCCGGCATGGCGGCACTGGCCGGCAGCTGGATCGGTGGTGGTGCCAACATGCTGGCGATGCGCGAAGTGTTCGACGTCAACGCGACCACCTTTGGCCAGTTCGCGGTGGTCGATGTCGGCGTCGGTTACGTGTGGATGGCCGCGCTGATCTTCCTGGCAGGACGTGCAGCGAAGATCGATGCACGCAGTGGCGCTGATACCTCGGCCATCGATGAACTGAAGGAGCGCATCGCGCGCTTCCAGGCCGAGCACGAGCGCATTCCCAGCCTGACCGACCTGATGCTGATCGTGGCGGTGGCCTTCGGCGGCGTCGGCCTGTCGCATGCGATCGGTGCGCCGCTGGCGGCCTGGTTCAAGGCCAACGTCAGCTGGGCGTCGCAGTTCAGCCTGGACGCGCCGTTCGTGTGGGTGGTGGTGCTGTCGACCACGCTGGGCCTGAGCCTGAGTTTCACCCGCGCACGCAACCTGGAAGGGGCGGGTGCATCGCGGCTGGGTTCGTTGCTGCTGTACTTCCTGATCGCCTGCATCGGCATGCAGATGGATCTGCTGGCGCTGCTGGATCGCCCGTGGCTGTTCCTGCTTGGCCTGATCTGGATTGCCGTGCACATCGTGCTGCTGTGGTGCCTGGGCAAGCTGCTGAAGGTGCCGTTCTTCTATTTCGCCGTCGGTTCGCAGTCGAACATCGGTGGCCCGGCCTCGGCGCCGGTGGTGGCGGCCGCGTTCCATCCGGCCCTGGCGCCGGTGGGCGTGCTGCTGGGCACGATGGGCTATGCCACCGGCACCTACCTGGCCTACATCGTCGGCATCACCCTGCGCGCACTGGCCGGGCAGGGCTGATACGGCGACGGGGTGATGGGGTCAGATCCCTTTTGCGACGCAAAAGGGATCTGACCCCGGTTCCCGGTGAATCACGCCACTGGCAACCCGCGTTCGATCAACCATGCCTTCGCGTCTTCGGCGTCCTGCTCGAACCACGCTTTCGTAGATCCCAGCCGATACGTATACCCCCAGGCATCCATGTCGGCCATCAGCCGCTGGCTGCCGACGCCGGGCAGCTGCCCGGCCAGCACGATCTGCAGGTAGCAGGTCGCGTCTTCCTCGGCCACCGAGTCGGTGGCATCGGTATGCACCTGCGCCCGCCGCTCCGGCGGCAGTACGATCAGGTGGCAGGCCTCATGCAGCATCGAGTGCACGGGCGTGTCATCGCGCACGTAGACGTTGCTGGCGATGATGCCCGCCTCGGGCTCGCCCCAGTAGCTGCCGGGAATCGGCTCGCCGGCGGCCACGTGGTGCAGCCGCAGGCCATGCGCGGCGAGCAGGCACTGCGCATCGGCGAAGGCGATGTCGCCCACGCAGGTGATGTCCACGGCGATTGTCGTATCGGTCATGCGGGTCAGGCAGCCCCGCCCATGCAGGCACGGGCGGGGCAGGGGATCAGGGTTTGTCCGGGCCTTCCGGCAGCGCCACGGAGATGTCCAGCACATCGTGCTGGCCATCCTTCACCAGGTCGACCTTCACCGCATCGACGTCGATGTTCACGTACTTCTTGATCACTTCCAGCAGCTCGCGCTGCAGCAGCGGCAGGTAGTCCGGGCCACCACGGTGGCTGCGTTCCTGCGCGATGATGATCTGCAGGCGGTTCTTGGCGGTTTCGGCGGTGGTCTTCTTCGCTTTGAGGAAATCAAACAGGCCCATGCTTACCCTCCGAACAGCTTGCTGAAGAAGCCCTTCTTCTCGACGTTGGTGAAGCGCATCGGGCGTTCTTCGCCGAGGATGCGCGCGACGGCGTCTTCATAGGCCTGGCCGGCAGCGGATTCGACATCCAGGATGACCGGCTCGCCCTTGTTGGAGGCGTTGAGCACGTCGCCCGATTCCGGAATCACGCCGATCGCCTTCAGGCCGAGGACTTCCTCGACGTCGGCGATGCTCAGCATCTCGCCGCTTTCCACGCGCAGCGGGGTGTAGCGGGTCAGCAGCAGGAAGGCCGGCACGTCCTGGCCGGATTCGGCCTTGTGGGTCTTCGAATCGAGCAGGCCGATGATGCGGTCGGAGTCGCGCACCGACGACACTTCCGGGTTCACCACCACCACCGCGCGGTCGGCGAAGTACATCGCCAGGAAGGCGCCCTTCTCGATGCCGGCCGGGGAGTCGCAGATGATGTAGTCGAAGCCGTCGGCGGCCAGGTCCTTCAGGACCTTGCCCACGCCTTCCTGGGTCAGTGCGTCCTTGTCGCGGGTCTGCGAGGCCGCAAGCACGTACAGGTTGTCGAAGCGCTTGTCCTTGATCAGGGCCTGCTTGAGGGTGGCTTCGCCGTGCACGACGTTGACGAAGTCGTACACCACGCGGCGTTCGCAGCCCATGATCAGGTCGAGGTTGCGCAGGCCGACGTCGAAGTCGATCACCGCCACCTTCTTGCCGCGCCGCGCCAGGCCGCAGGCCAGGCTCGCGCTGGAAGTGGTCTTGCCGACGCCGCCCTTGCCGGAGGTGACTACGATGATTTCAGCCAAAGGACTTCTCCTGGTTCTGCATGAGTTTGGTGCTGCGTCAGTCCAGCGCAGCGATCTTGATCTGGTCCTGTTCCAGCCACACCTGGACGGCCTTGCCGCGCAGGTTGTCCGGAACATCGTCCAGTACCTTGTAGTGGCCGGCAATGGCCACCAGTTCCGCATGGAAATCACGGCAGAAGATGCGTGCCGCGGTGTTGCCCTGGGCCCCTGCCAGCGCGCGGCCACGCAGGGTGCCGTAGATATGGATGCTGCCATCGGCGATGACCTCGGCGCCGGCGCCGACAGTGGCCATCACGGTCAGGTCGCAGTTTTCCGCGTACAGCTGCTGGCCCGAACGCACGTTGCCCAGCTGCATGCGGCCCGGCTGCGGTGCAGCGGCGTCGGCCACCTTGGCCACCGGCGTCGCTGGGGCTGGCTTCGGTTCGGCACGGGCTGCCCGGCGCGGTTCCGGTGCGGGCGGCGGCGGGGCCGGTTCGCCCTCGGCACGCTCGTACTGCGCGCGGAACTTGGCCAGCAGCGGCAGGCCGAGCTGCTGGGAGAGCAGGTCGACCGCGCTGGTGCCGTAGGCCAGCGCCACCGGCAGCACCCCGGCGCTGCGCAGGCCGTCGACCAGCGCCTGCGCGGTGGCCACGTCCGGCACCTGGCTCAGGCCGCCGAAGTCGAGGATCACCGCGGCGCGGCCGAACAGCTTCGGTGCGCGGGTCACGCGCTCGCGCATTTCCTGCACGAGGCGTTCGACATCAAGGGTACGGATGCGCAGGTTGGCGATGCCCACCTGGCCGATCTTCAGTTCACCGGCCTGTTCGTAATCGAAATTCACCGCCACGCTCAGGTCCCCGTCGGCCGCTGTGCCTGCGCCGGCAGCTGCCGGGCGCGTGTCCATGCCACATCCGGCAGCTTGTCGCCGTAGGTCTCCTGGACCCACGGGTAGCTGCACAGTTCCTTGGCCAGCATGCTGGCGCGCACATCGACCTGCGGCATGGTGTTCTGGCCCAGCTCGCGGAAGCCGAAGCTGCCGTGGAAGAGCAGGGCGGCATCGGCGCCATGGTCGAGGAAGACCTCGCAGGTCATCTGCGGGTAGCGCAGCTCGGCGAAGCTCTGCGCGTCGGCGTAGAACGCACGCCCGACGCCACCGCCACGACGGCGGCTGGCGACCACGATGCGGTCGATATAGAAGAACGGGGTGTCCAGCTGCTGCTTGAACCAGGCGAAATTGCTGCTGTCGTGCTGGCTGTCGCTGCCGAAGCCGATCAGGAAGCCGGCCAGGTTGCCGTCGCGCTCGGCGACGCGGAAATACTCAGCGGTTTCATAGAACAGGCGCAGGCGGGTCGCATCCAGGGGAAGGATGGCCAGGCCAGCGTTGTTGTTCAAAGCCAGGACGGAATCGAGCTCGTGCTCGCGCACGTCGCGGATGACAATCGACATTGTGACTCCGTGGGGTAACGCGGTTGGTCCATCAAGGGACCCTGCGCACGATTATTGCATGCCCGGGGTGGGCTGCGGCATGAACAGGCGACCGGGCAGGCATGACTTCCGTGGGGTGCGGTGCGCAGGCGCGGCCCGTAGAGTGCTGGCATGTTGGGAGTCCTCAGCCATACCCGCGTCCTCCGCCTGGCCGGCCTGTTCACCTGGGTCATGGTCGGCCTGCCCCTGGCGTACTCGCAGTTCGAGAACCTGCACAGCCGCGGTGACATGGGCGGCTGGGCGATCCTGTTGTTCGTCGCCTACCTGTCCTTCGGCACGGCCTACTACTGGTTGACCCGTATCCTGCGCAGCGACAGCCACACCAGCTGGCTGGACCGCGGCCTGCTGCTGTTGCTGACGGTCTCGGCGCTGGGGGTCAGTTTCCTCAGCGGTTCGGGCCTGGGCAGCATCCTGATGATGGTCGCCGCCGGGGTCATTCCGTGGATGCTGTCGGTTCGGCTGGGGGTGCTGTGGCTGCTGGTCAGCCAGCTGGCGGTGGCGCCGGTCTATTACCTGCTGCTGCGCTTCCCGCTGTTCGAAGCGGTGATGCAGTCGCTGCTGTATGGCGGCTTCTCCATGTTCATCTTCGTGACCAGCCTGGTTGCACGGCAGCAGACCGAGGCCCGCGACGAGCAGCGCCGGCTCAATTCGGAGCTGCGTGCCACCCGCGCCCTGCTGGCCGAGAGCGCGCGGGTCAACGAGCGCACCCGCATTTCACGCGAGCTGCACGACCTGCTGGGCCACCAGCTGACTGCGCTGACCCTGAACCTGGAGGTCGCCGGCCACCTGGCCGAGGGCCAGGCGCTGGACCACGTGAAGCGCTCGCACGCGCTGGCCAAGCTGCTGCTGGGCAATGTGCGCGAGGTGGTCAGCCAGCTGCGCGAGACCGGCGCGATCGATCTGGCCGCGGCGCTGCGCCCGCTGACCGAGAACGTGCCCTCGCTGGATATCCAGCTGGAGATCGAGGATCCGTTGAACGTGGAAGACCCGCAGCGGGCCCACGTGCTGCTGCGCTGTACCCAGGAGATGATTACCAACGCGGTGCGCCACGCCGGCGCCCGCCACCTGTGGATCAAGGTGTACCGTGAAGCCCCCGACCGGGTGGTGGTGGAGGCCCGCGACGACGGCGTCGGCGCGGATATGGTCAATGTAGGCAATGGCTTGCGCGGCATGCGCGAGCGCCTGCAACAATGTGGTGGCCAGCTGCAGATCGAAACCCGTCCCGGAGAAGGCTTCCGGCTGCGGGCGACGGTGCCGGCAACGGTGCTGGTGGCGGCCCTTACCAAGGTTCCTGAAGGAGTGCGTTGATGATTCGCGTCTGCCTGGTCGACGACCAAACCCTGGTGCGGCAGGGAATCCGCTCCCTGCTGGCGCTCGACGACGGCATCGAGGTGGTGGCCGAGGCCGGCGACGGCCGGCAGGCGGTCGAGCTGATACCGCAGGTGCGCCCCGACGTGGTGCTGATGGACATGCGCATGCCGGTGATGTCCGGTCTGGAGGCACTGCAGGTGCTGTCGCGGCAGGAACAGCTGCCGCCGACCATCATCCTCACCACGTTCGACGATGACCAGCTGGTGCTGGCCGGGCTCAAGGCCGGTGCCAAGGGCTACCTGCTCAAGGATGTCACCCTGGCGCAGCTGGTCGGTGCCATCCGTACCGTGGCCGACGGCGGTTCGCTGGTGCAGCCGGCGGTGACCCAGCGCCTGCTGTCCGGCCTGGAGCACATGCGAAACGAGTTCGTCAGCCTGGACCGCCCGGACCCGCTGACCGACCGCGAGACCGAGATCCTGCGGCTGATGGCCAGCGGCTTCTCCAACAAGGAGATCGCCAATTCGCTCGGCGTGGCCGAAGGGACCATCAAGAACCACGTGTCCAACATCCTGTCCAAGCTGGGCGTGCGCGACCGTACGCGTGCCGTACTGAAGGCGTTCGAACTCCAGCTGGTCTGAAGAAAATCGTTCAAGTACAAAGACTTGGGTCGTAGTTACGGGTTCCTGCCAAGGTTGCCCCCTACTTGCCGGGTAGCGGTATGCGTTACCCTTCGAATTCTTTGTCCATACAAATACGCAGCCGGCAGGGAAACCGGTGCGCCAATCCCGATAAACAATGCCCGCGAAGCCTGCTAGGATTGGCGCTTCGCTTCAATCAACCCGGCCGTGGGATCGGCCCCGGAGACTCTCTGAATGACCCGTATTATCGAGTTCCTGATCGCCTTGGGGATCGTGGCTGGCCTGTTCGTCATCATTGGCGTATGTCTGCCGGGCGAGCGTCACATCACCGAAAGCATCGAGACCAACCGCAAGATGACGATCGTGTACGACACGGTCAGCAGCCTGCGCCGCTTCAAGGACTGGAACCCGCTGGTACTGCGCGATCCCGCCGTTGAACTGAAGCTGTCCGGCCCGGCCTCCGGTACCGGTGCCACCCTCGACTTCACCTCCAAGGACCTGGGCACCGGTTCCTGGAAGATCACCGAAGCCGAAGAGAACAAGCGTGTTGTGATCGCCATCGAAGACGCCACCAAGGGTCACGACAAGGTCACCACCTTCAACCTGGAGCCGACCGGCAAGGGCGGTCGCAACGTCAAGATCACCCAGGACTACTCGGTGAAGTACGGCTTCGACCTGTTCGGCCGTTACGCCGGCCTCTATGTCAGCCGCCAGATCGGCGACGACATCAAGCTGGGCCTGTCGCGCATCGCCAACATGCTCGCAACCGTGCCGAACGTGGACTACCGCACGCCGGAAGCCCCGCTGACCGACCTGGCCATCGTTGAAGTGCCGGCCGAGAACCTGCTGGTGGTCAACGCCGGCAACGTGGACCGCGGTCAGGACACCATCACCAAGTCCATCAAGGACAACCAGGAGTGGATCAAGCGCGTGATGGAGGCCAATGGCCTTGAAGCCGCCGGCCCGTTCCGCATCATCACCACCGACTTCGGCCAGGAGAAGTACGCCTTCGACATCGCCCAGCCGGTGAAGAAGAAGGGTGCTGAAGGTGCTGCTGCCGACGAGCTGACCGTGAAGATCGACGGCGGCGCTCCGGTCAAGTACGTGCACGTTGCTCCGCACCGTTCGGCGCATGCGGCCTACACCGGCCACATGGCGGGTCTGGACGTGGCCCGCAACGGCCTGCGTGCCTGGGCCGTGACTTCGGGCAACGAAGTCATCGACCGCCCGTACGAAACCTGGAAGGACGGCATCGACAAGTCGTTCACCCCGGAAGCGACCTACGACATCTACTGGGCCGTCAAGTAAGCCTCGGCGGACCCATGTAGTGTTGGACACGAAAACGCGCCGCTCATTGCGGCGCGTTTTTTTGATCCGGCGCCCGGCAAGGGGCGCTGCGCAAGGAGCCCCCATGTTCAATCTCGATCGTCGTGCACGTAAGCCGTCCCTGCTCGCCTGCCTGGGGGCGCTGCTGGCCGCTGCCTCGATCGGCCTGTCCGCCTACGCCTCGCATGGCGTGGCCGATCCGCTGGCGCAGCAGCACCTGAACATGGCGGCGCTGTACGCGTTCGCGCATGGTGCGGTACTGGTGGCACTCGGGCCGCGCGCGCACGGGGCGATCGCACACCTGGCGCTGTACGTGCTGCTGCTGGGTGTGCTGTTGTTTTCAGGCAGCCTGGTGGGCGGGGCGCTGTGGCAGTGGCCGACGCGGATGGCGCCGATCGGTGGCACCAGCATGATGGCCGGCTGGGTGGTGCTGGCGATCAATGCGTTGAGGCGGTGACGGCAATCCGGGTACAGCCGAGCATGGCTCGGCACTACATGGGGGCGTTGCGCGGCAGCTGCTGTAGAGCCGAGCCATGCTCGGCTTCGAGCGAAGCGGCCCGCTTTTGTCTTCGCTCTCTCGTTCCATTCCGCGTGCGGGCGCCACGAGGGGCTCAGCCGTTGGCCGGCCTCCAGCACCAGTGCCAGGGTTCGTAGACGATGCCGTGCGGGTTGTCGCGTGGGTAGCTCAGATGGAAGCCATGCCCGCCGGCATGCACCTGCAGCCAGGCGAACGCGTCGGTGGCTTCAAATGATTCCTCGGCCGGGGCATCGCCCGGTGTGCCGATGTCCAGCGCATGGCCGCTGTGGTGTTCGCTGAACCCCGGCGCTGCATTGACCTTCAGGATCTCCGTCACGCTCAACCCACGTGCCAGCTTCCGCTCGAAGATGCCCAGCTGGTAGGCATGGCTGCGGAAGCCGGAAATTGCGTCGAGCGCGATGCCCTCCCGTGCCGCCTGCAGGCGCATCCGCCGCCATCCCTGCGCGGCGCCACGGCGCAGCCACAGCGGGCGGCCGAAGCGGTCACGGCCGGCGAAGTGCAGCAGGCACGGTTCGGGCTGCAGTGGCAGGCCGCTGTCGTCGGCATAGCGCTGTGCATCCAGTCCCAGTTGCTGCAGGCGTTGCTGCAGCCCGGCCAGCGGCAGCCACTGTTCCTGCAGCGCAGCGCCGAACGGACGTGCCGCCGCTGCATCGAGCAGCGCCAGTGCGTCCTCGGCCCCGGGCTCGCGCGGCAGGCGTGGCACCAGCGAATGCACGCCATGCGTCGTTACCGCCGCCAGGTAGCGGCCATCGCGCTTGCGCCGCAGCACCCACTGTGCCTGCGACAGCAGGCGGGCATCCAGGTTGCTTCGTGCGCGCAGCAGGTGGGCGGGCCACAGCTCGATGGCCTCGGTATTGATCAGCAGGGGGGCGCGTCGTTGCATCGCCGCAGCTTACCGCCGAGGCGCCGGTGCGGCCACCTTGCGCAGTGCGTCCAGCAGCACCTGCGGCCGCTCCAGGCTGAGCAGCAGCGTGCTGCCATCGCTGACCGGCAGGGCGAGAACGCGCGTGCGGTCGGTGACCAGCGCGAACCCCTTGCCGCCGCCCTGCAGGCGGAAGTGGCCGGAATAGAAGCCCGGCATCGCATAGCCATTGGTCTTGAAACGAATGCCATAGCGGCGGTCACGCTGCAGGTCGACCACCTCGGCCTGGTCCAGCCGCAGCTGTGCCACCGGAACGCGGCGGCGGTACATCGTCGAGCGCACGTCCAGCACGTCGTCGGCCAGTTCCACCCGGCGGCGGAAGAACGCCGCGCCCAACCCGATGCCGAGCGCGGCGATCACCAGCAGGCTCCAGGCGGCACTGCCGCCCATCCGGAACCAGGGCGGCGACAGCGTTACTTCGATCCAGGGCGCCGTGGCCGGTGCCTTGTACAACTGCGCATACAGGCAGGCCACGAAGGCGGCGAGCAGGGGCAGCACGATCCACAGCACGCGCAACGGCGAACTCTCGGCCACCTCGTACTGCTTTGGATCGCTGGCACCCATGGCTCAGGCCTCCTTCTTGAATACCAGCATCGCCGGGCGCATCGGTGCGGGGATGATGATGTTGACCAGCTCCCAGCCCAGTTGGCCCTGGCGGCTCAGTTCGCTCTGGATGTCCTCGGCCTTGAGCTGGCCCATCATGGACGTCTTGACCTCGATCGTCTGGTAGCTCCAGCGCTTGCTCATTCCTTGTCCCCCGAAGATGGCGTGGGTTTCGGCAGGCGTCCTGCCTTGCGCAGGGCGTCGCGCAGCACGTATTCGATCTGTGCGTTGAGGCTGCGCAGCTCGTCGTCAGCCCAGCGTTGCGCGGCGGCCAGGACGTCGGCATTGATGCGCAGCGGGTAGGCTTTCTTCTCACTCATGCAAGCTCCTGGCGGGGTGGTGGGGCACCCCGTTGCGAGGGTGGTTCAGTACAGCGAACCGGCGTTGACGATCGGCTGGGTACCGCGGTCCGAGCACAGCACGGTCAGCAGGTTGCTGACCATGTGCGCCTTGCGTTCTTCATCCAGCTGCACCACGCCGTTCTTCTGCAGTTCGGCCAGGGCCATTTCAACCATGCCCACCGCACCGGCCACGATGCGCGTGCGTGCGGCGATCACCGCGTTGGCCTGCTGACGCTGCAGCATCGCCTGGGCGATTTCGGCGGCGTAGGCCAGGTGGCTGATGCGTGCGTCGATCACCTGCACGCCGGCGTCGGCCAGGCGTTCGGCCAGCTCGTTCTTCAGGTGCTGGGAGATCTCGCTGGCATGGCTGCGCAGGGCCAGCTGGCCGTCTTCGTGCTGGTCGTAGGGATAGCTGGTGGCCATCGCACGCAGCGCAGATTCGGACTGGATGTGCACGAAGCTCTCGTAGTCGTCCACGTTGTAGACGGCCTCGGAGGCGTCGACCACCTGCCAGACGATCACCGCGGCGATCTCGATCGGGCTGCCGTCCAGCTCGTTGACCTTCAGCTTGCCGCTCTCGAAGTTGCGCACGCGCTGGCTGACCCGGCGCTTGGCAAAGAAGGGGTTGTTCCAGCGCAGGCCGTTGTCCTTCACCGTGCCCCCGTACTTGCCGAACAGGCTAAGGACCGCCGCCTGGTTGGGCTGGATGGTGTACAGACCGGCCAGGATGAACACGCCCAGCGCCACCAGCAGGGCGCCCAGCAGCATCAGCAGCAGGCTGGGCGAGCCGGTGCTGGCCTTGGCTGCCACGCCCACCACGAACAGGGCGGCGCCGGCGAGGCCGACGAGCAGGGCGCCGACCAGCGTGCCGAGGCCGTTGAGGGAAGACAGCGACTTCTCTTTCATGGCGGTACGTCCTTGAGGGTTCAAATTTAAGATATCAAAGTGATATCACCTGTCCACTACCGTTCGTCGGATGCCATGGTCAGGGTGCCCGGCCAGCTAGAATGCCCTCCCGCCTTCACATCGCTGCTGGAACCGCCATGGCCAAGCTTGGAACGCCGTTGTCCCCCTCCGCCACCCGAGTGCTGCTGCTGGGCTCGGGCGAACTCGGCAAGGAGGTGGCCATCGAGCTGCAGCGGCTGGGCGTGGAGGTGATCGCCGCTGATCGCTATGCCGACGCCCCGGCCATGCAGGTCGCGCACCGCTCGCACGTGATCGACATGCTCGATGCGATGGCGCTGCGGGCGCTGATCGCCCAGGAGCAGCCGCACCTGGTGGTGCCGGAAATCGAGGCCATCCACACCGAGACCCTGGTCCAGCTGGAACAGGAGCAGGGCCTGCGGGTGATCCCGACCGCGCGCGCCGCACGCCTGACCATGGATCGCGAAGGCATCCGTCGCCTGGCCGCCGAAACCCTGGGCCTGCCGACCTCGCCGTACCGCTTCGTCGATACCGAGGCCGAATACCGTGCTGCCGTCGCCGCCATCGGCCTGCCGTGCGTGGTCAAGCCGGTGATGTCGTCCTCGGGCAAGGGCCAGAGCACCCTGCGCAGCGAGGCGGACATCGCCCCGGCCTGGGACTACGCGCAGACCGGTGGCCGCGCCGGTGCCGGCCGCTGCATCGTCGAAGGCTTCATCGATTTCGATTACGAGATCACCCTGCTGACCGTGCGCCATGCCGGTGGCACCTCGTTCTGTGCGCCGATCGGCCATCTGCAGAAGGACGGCGACTACCGCGAAAGCTGGCAGCCGCAGCCGATGTCGAGCGCGGCACTGGCACGTGCCGAGGAGATCTCACGTGCGATCACCGACGACCTTGGCGGCTGGGGCCTGTTCGGCGTGGAGCTGTTCGTGAAGGGCGACGAAGTGTGGTTCAGCGAAGTGTCGCCGCGCCCGCACGACACCGGCCTGGTGACGCTGGTATCGCAGGAGCTGAGCGAGTTCGCGCTGCATGCGCGCGCCATCCTCGGCCTGCCGATCCCGGTGATCCGCCAGAGCGGCCCGTCGGCGTCGTGCGCGCTGTTGGCACACGGCGAGGGCGTGCCGTACTTCAACAACGTCGCCGCTGCATTGCAGGTGCCGGATACTGCCGTACGCCTGTTCGGCAAGCCGAGCGTGCATGGCCATCGCCGCGTCGGTGTCACCCTGGCGCGCGCGGAAACCATCGACGAGGCGCGCGCCATCGCGCGAGATGCCGCCGACGCCATCGGCGTCGAACTGCGCCCGTAAAGCAAAAAGGGGACGGAGGGGATTAAGTCGTTTGTGCCACAAACGACTTAATCCCCTCCGTCCCCTTTTCAGGGCCGTCGACTCTACCGCACGTCCACCCACACCAGGTGGTGGTCGCTGCCGTCGGCGATCTTCGCTTCCGGGCTTTCATTGGCCGGCCAGAAGATACCGCTGCCGACATATTCGAAACCGGTCGAGGGCAGTACGTAGTCCAGGCGCATGGTGCCGGACTTCGGGCCGAAATCGCCGGTGGCATGGAACGGTGCGCCCTTGCGCTCGATGCCCTTGGCCGCATAGGCCAGGCTGGTCTGCTCGCCACCGACGCTGCGCGGGGTGGGGTAGCGCAGCACGCGGGCGTTCTCGATCAGTTCGACGATCGCCTCATGGCGGCCATCGCCATCGACCGGGTCGTTGTTGAGGTCGCCGAGGATCACGAAGCGCGCGTCCTGGGCCAGGCCGCCGCACTGACCCTTGTCGTCGCACAGCCATGGCTTGTCACCCTTGGACAGGTATTCCTGCCACAGGCGCAGTTCGTCATGGTTGCGCGCCGCGTTGCGCTTTTCCGGGCCGTCGAACACCGGCGGGGTCGGGTGCGACACCAGCGCGTGCACCACGCCGGCCGGGGTCTTCACCGGCACGTCCCAATGCGACTTCGACGACAGGCGCAGCTGCGACCACACATGGTCGTTGTAGAAGCTCTGGCCGGTACGTGGATCGACCGGTCGGATTGCGCCCGGCATCGCGCTCCACTTCAGCAGCTGGAAGCTGCGCACCCTGGCTTCGTCGATCGGGTAGCGCGACAGCACCAGCATGCCGTACTGGCCCGGGTGCAGGCCGTAGCCCCAGGCATCGTTGCCGCGGCTGCGGCCTTCGCCACCGACCACGCCGTTGTTGTCCAGGTCCAGGCCGCTGGGCACGCCGGTGTTGACCGGTGCCAGATAGCGGTAGGCGAAGTGCAGCGGCTTGCCGCCACCGGGCTGGGCGACCTCCAGGTAGCGCTTCTGGAACAGGTCGGCGGCGCGATGGGCGTCGTCGAAGTCGAATTCGTTCAGCAGCACCAGGTCCGGGCGCACCTGCTGCAGCACTGCGGCGATCTTGCGCGCGTGTTCGCTGTCGCCTTCCAGCTCCTTGATCAGGCCACCGGCGTCATCGGAGTACAGCGAGGTGTTGTAGGTGGCCAGGCGCAGCGCAGCGGACGGCTTTTCGGTCATCGCAGGGGACGTGGCGAAGGCAGGGGCGGTGGCGCCGCAGAGCAGGGCCAGGGCGAGGATCAGGGGATGGCGGCGGGTCATGTTCATGGGCCGTATTGTGCACCCGGCCCGGTGTCAGCGGTTTGTCAGCGCCCGTCCAGATCCTTGTCGAAATCGTGCCAGCGGCGGCCATCGTAGGCTTCCAGCGGATGGAAGCGGCGCTTGTAGTCCATCTTCTGGTGGCCGCGGATCCAGTAGCCCAGATACACGTGCGGCAGCCCCTCTCGGCGTGCCCACTCGATCTGCTGCAGGATCGCGAAGGTGCCCAGCCCGCGCGCGGGGTGGTCCGGGTCGAAGAAGGTGTAGACCGCCGACAGGCCGTGCTCGGTGACGTCGGTCACCGCTACCCCCAGCAGCTGGCTGGGCTGGCCGTCGTGGCCGGGCAGGCGCATCTCCATGAAGCGGGTGTGCGACCAGCTGCCGATCAGGAACTGCTCGAACTCGTGCGGGCCGTGGTCGTCCATGCCGCCGTTGGCATGGCGGTGGGTGAGGTAGCGGTGGTACAGCGCGAACAGGTCATCGCGGGCGGTGGCGGCGGTGATCCGCACCTCCAGGTCGTCATTGCGGGTGGCACAGCGGCGCTGGCTGCGGTCCGGGGCGAAGCGGGCCACCGGGATGCGCACCGCCACGCAGGCCTGGCAGTGCGCGCAATGCGGCCGGTAGACCAGGTCGCCGCTGCGGCGGAAGCCCCAGCTCAGTGCCAGTGGATAGAGCGCGCCGAGGCGGCGGTCGTTCGGGTCCAGCACCAGGTCGCGTGCCACCCGGTCCGACCAGTACCCGCAGGGGTGCTCGCCGGTCTGGAAAAGTCGCAGTTCGTCGTCTCTGTCGCCATGTATCGCCATGGGCACAGCATAGCCCCAGGTTGTCGCAGTGGCGGCGACTGTCCGCCGGATGAATGGAATCGGCAGTAGCGTCAACCGACGTCGCGCCCGGGCGTTGTTGTCCCCCGAGGGTGAAGTGATCACCCCGACGCTGTTCCCATCCCCAGGAGTGACCTCATGATCCGTACCCCCCTGCTGCTGGCCCTGCTGCTTGGCACCTCCGCATCCGGTATCGCGCTGGCGGCCGACACCCCGGCCACGCCGGCACCGCGCCCGGCCAAGCTGGACACCAACGGTGACGGCGTGATCGACCGCAGCGAGGCGGCCGCCAACCCGCGCCTGGCCGCGAAGTTCGACGAGCTGGACAAGAACAAGGACGGCAAGCTCTCGCGCGACGAGCTGCCGCGCTGGCAGCATGGCCGTCGTGGCCACGGCGGTGAGCGCTGGGCCGCGCTGGACGTCAACAAGGATGGCCGCATCAGCCGCGAGGAAGCCAAGGCCGATCCGCGCCTGGCCGCGCGCTTCGACCAGCTTGATCTGAACAAGGACGGCTACCTGGACAAGGCCGACCGCGAGCTGCGCATGAAGCAGCATCGTGATGCCTGGTTCGCCGCCGCCGACACCAACAAGGACGGCCAGCTGAGCAAGGCCGAGTTTGATGCGGCCAAGGGCCCGATGCATGGTGGCCCGCGCCATGGCGGTCCGCGCGACGGCGGCGCACCGAAGCCGCAGCGCTGAGGGTCAATGCAGTGATGACGACAACGCCGGCGGCACTGCCGGCGTTGTCCGTTACAAGCGGCCGCTGCGCATCAGCGAGTACGCCACAAGCGCAATGACCATCAGGTTCATGGCGATGATGGCGGTGCGGCCGTACATCGATTCGAACTTCCAGTTGATGCCGGTTCGCCCGCGCCGCGCCGAATCGCGCGCGATCATCGGCGCCATCACCCGCTGCAGCGTCACCAGGCACTGGTAGTTGACCACGCCCAACCCGACCGCCAGCACCGTCAGCTGCGTCCAGACCGGTGCCTGCAGCACCACAGCCAGGAGGATCGCCAGGCACCAGAACATGCCGGTGGTGATGTTGAGGTAGAGGAAGCGGCGCACATCGGCCCGCTCTGCCGCAGTTTCGGTGTACGACATCAGGAAGCGCCCGCCGAGGTAGCTGCCGATCGCGCCACCCACCACGCCGCCGATCACCGCCCCCCAGCTTTCGGCCGGCAGCACATGCAGCTGGCCCAGGGTGGCGGTCAACGAACCCATCGCGGTGCCTCCGGCAACGCTGGCGCCGCCGAGACCGAGCTTGCTGCCACCGACGCCGGTGCCGATCAGGATCGCGGCACTGGCGGTGCCGGGTGCGGCCACCAGCACCATCGACACCACGGCGGTGGCGAATGCGGCGCTTGGTGCACTACTGCGCGCGAATTCGCCGAAGCGCTGCAGCAGGCCTTCGCGCACCAGGGCACGTGCACGCGACAGGCGCTTGCGCACGGCCGCATCGCTGAGCCCGAGCAGGTCGGCGACCTGTTGCGAGCGCTGTCCTTCGCGGTAGTACAGCAACAGGACTTCGCGGCTGTCAGCGGGCAGGGCGGAGATGATGTCCTCGGCGGCGATCTCCTCTTCCACCCGCTGCAGGCGATCAGCCGCACCTGGGGCCGGGTCGGCGGCCATGCCCATCGCCACCTCCGCGGCCTCGCCGGTCAGCGGCCGGCCGCGTTGCGCACGCAGCCAGTCGCGGGCCAGGTTGCGGGTGATCTGCCGCAGCCAGGGCAGGAAGCTGGTCGCGCTGCGCAGCTGGTGCAGCTGCTGCCAGCCCTTCACGAAGGCCTCCTGGGCGATGTCCTCGCTGGCCTGGCGGTCGCGGGTGATGGCCAGGGCGATGGCGGTGACCGTGTTCTGGCAGGCCAGCACGATACGGCCGTAGGCATGCTGGCAACCGCTGGCGGCGGCGGGCAGTTCGCGTTCCAGGGTCTGGTCGATCGATGCGGCGAACGTCGTCATGGCGGCGGCTCTCCTGCTGGGATTGTGTCCCATGACGGAGCCGCGCGCCCAATGTGACCGACTTTCTGTGCTGACAAAAAAGGGGACGGAGGGGATTAAGTCGTTTGTGCCACAAACGACTTAATCCCCTCCGTCCCCTTTTTGCAGTTGCCGGCCAGCGGCGGGTACGACCCGTGGGTTATTTCGATGGCTGGATGCGGACCCGGACTTCTTCCTCTTCCGGTGCGGCCTGCGGGGCCGGTTGCGCCTGCTGCGGCTGGGCCTGCGGGGCAGGGGCCGGTGCTGCCGGGGCCGGGGCATCGCGATGGCGCAGGCCGATCACCAGCGCCACGCCGGCGATCACCACCAGCAGGGCGATGCGGATGCGCCAGGCCCAGCTGCGGCCGCCGCTGCCCTGTTCCGGCGTGTCGCGGAAGGCGAACTCGGCGGTCGGATGGTCGCGGCGGGTGGTGTCGAGCAGGCGCGCCTCACGCAGGATCTCGCGTGCACGCGGCTGGTCGTCGGCGCGCACGATCCATACCGCCGGGTAGGCGTTGGCGTTGCCGAGGTCGGTATAGCTGAACTGGCCGCGGCGACGGGTCTTGTACGAGCGCCCGTTGGTCACCTTGACGTCGATGCCATGCCCGCGCAGGAGCTCGGCCACGCCTTCGACGGTTTCCACGCGCTGGCTGCTGAAGATCTGGCGCATGGGTTTACTCCTTGGCCGGCACGGCGGCCGCGGCAGCCTGGTCGGGAACCACGCGGATCAGGCCCTCCTGCGCGGTGCTGGCCACCAGCACACCATTGCGGGTGAAGAACTGGCCGCGGGCCAGGCCGCGCGAATCCTGCGCGCTGGGGCTGTCCAGCGAGTACAGCAGCCAGTCGTCGGCACGGAACGGGCGGTGGAACCAGATCGCGTGGTCGAGCGAGGCCATCTGCACGTGCGGGTGGTAGTAGCTGATGCCGTGCGGGAACGTCGCCGTGCCCAGCAGGTGGAAGTCCGAGGCATAGGCCAGCAGGGCCTGGTGCAGTTCCGGAGCATCGCCGACCGGCTCGCTCAGGCGCAGCCACACCTGGTGGTAGGGCGGGCGCTTGGGCGGGTTCAGTTCGTCGCGCGGGTAGACGTGGCGGAATTCGAACGGGCCGCCGCGCGACAGCCAGCGCTGCACCTTGATCGGCAGCCGCTCCAGCACTTCGGCCGGCAGCGGCCGGTTCGGTTCGATGTCTTCCGGCTGCGGCACTTCGGGCATCTTGTGCTGGTGCTCGGCGCCGGTCTCGGCCTGCTGGAACGATGCCGCGCAGAAGAAGATCACCTTGCCGTGCTGGATCGCGGTGACCCGGCGCACCGAGAAGCTGCCGCCGTCGCGGGTACGGTCCACGTCGTAGACGATCGGGTGGTCGATGTTGCCGGCGCGCAGGAAATAGGCGTGCAGCGAGTGCACGTGGCGGCCGTTGTCGACCGTGGCCTGTGCCGCGGCCAGCGCCTGGCCCAGCACCTGCCCGCCGAACACGTACTTGGTGCCGATGTCGCGGCTCTGCCCGCGGAACAGGTTGTCCTCCAGCCGCTCCAGCGTGAGCAGGTCGATCAGCTCGGAGACGACGGGTTCGGGCGTGTCGTTCAAGGGGGCGGCCACAGCAGTGAAAGAGGGCCTGATTATACCGGTCAGGGGTCAGATCCCTTTCGCCCGGCGAAAGGGATCTGACCCCGGGCGGGGCAACCGCTATTTGCCCAGCCGGGCTACCAGGGCCTGCAGGGCGTTCTGTGCGTCCGGGGCGAACCAGGCCTCGACGAAACGGTCGAGCTGGATCAGGTCCGGCTGCAGCGCCACGTGCAGGTCGGCGCGGGCGATGGCGCGGGTCAGCAGCATCGGCTGGCGCGGCTGCCTGAGCAGGTCCTGCAGCCAGGCAATCGCGCGTGCCACCACCAGGTCCCCCTCTGCCAGCTCATCCACCAGGCCGATCTGCACCGCCTGTTCGGCCGGTACCAGCGAACCGGTGGTCAGCAGCACGCCGGCGCGGTGCACGCCCACCGCACGGCGCAGCAGGCGCTGGATGCCCTCCGGCGCGATCAGGCCCACCTGCACCTCGTTCAGGCCGATGGCATATGGCCGCGACGGATCGGCGCTGCGGGCCATCACCCGGTAGTCGCAGCACAGGGCCAGCACGCAGCCGCCCGCCGGGGCGTGGCCGGTGATCGCCGCGACCACCGGGATGCGGCTCTCGGCCAGCGTGCGTACGGCGCCAAAGAAGGCGTTCCAGGTGTCCAGCAGCTTGTGCTTGTCATCGCCATGCGAGAGCAGGTGCGGCACGTCCATGCCGCCGGTGAAGATGCGCTCGCTGCCCGACAGCACGATGCCGTGCGCGTCTTCGGCCATGGCCAGCTCGATGGCATGGATCAACTGCCGGCACAGGTCGGTGTCCAGTGCGTTGACCGGCGGCCGCGCCAGGCGCAGTTCGCGGATGGGGCCATGGTTGATCACCTCGATGAGCGTCGTCATGCTGCGGTCTCGTTGCGAAGAAGGAACCTGGGCGATGATAACCAAACCATTCGTTGGCGTACTGTGGCTTCTGTGTGCGGCCGCAGCATCGGCCTCGGCGGCGGAATCGGGCTGCGTCACGGTGGATCAGGGCTGGGCGCGGTTGCCACCGAATCCGGCAATGCCGATGACCGCTGGCTACGGCGTCATCCACAACGGCTGCGGCAAGGCGGTGGTGATCACCGGCGCGACCAGCAGCAGCTTCAATGATGTGTCGCTGCACGAAACCACGATCACGGATGGGGTCAGCCGGATGCGCGCGATCGAGCGCCTGCCGCTGGCGCCGGGTGCACGTGCCGAGCTCAAGCCCGGTGGCCTGCACCTGATGCTGATGCAGGGCAAGGGCGCGCTGAAGGAGGGGCAGGCGGTGCCGCTACGGCTGCAGCTGGAAGGCGGCGGCGAAGCAAGTGCGACGCTGGCCGTACGCAAGGCTGCGCCGTAGCGGGATGGTCGTGCCGGCCGCTGGCCGGCAGCACAGGAAATGCCGGCCAGCGGCCGGCACTACCGCAGGGCCTTACGACCAGTCGTACGAGAACAGCACGGTGCGGCTTTCCGGCTCGTACAGCATCACGATCGCATCGGCGCCGGTGGCGCACCAGTTGTAGCCGGCTACGCCGGCCACGGCGAAGAACTTGTTGCCGTTGCGGGTGATGATCACCGTTTCGGCATCGTCCGCAGCGTTTGGGTCATCGGCAGCGTCGGTGAAGCCCAGTTCGAAGGCCGCGGGAATCTCCGCGGTCTCGGTCCAGTTGCCGAAGCCTATCGGTCCGCCCAGCGTATCCAGGTAGTCGCGTTCGCTGGCCTCACCCTTGCCGTAGCGCGAGTAGCAGGCGAGACGGCCGTGCGCGGCATGGTAATCGCGGGCCTTGGCGTAGCTGTCGCGCATCTGCGCGATGTGCTCCTGCGCATCCTTGTCCTGCACCGCCTCGCCGATGAAATAGCCCTCATTGCCGAGGAAGCGCATCTCGTTGCCGGCGGTCAGTTCGAAGGCGATCCAGTTGGTGCCGGTGAAATCGTTGTGGTGTTCTTCGGTGGTCTCGCCGATGCAACCGTCGTACGGCTCGATCGGGCACAGCATCGTCGCCACCTGGCCGGCCAGTTCCGGCCGCAGCACGCCCAGGTCAATCTTCAGCAGCGGCAGCAGGTGCTGGCCGAGCCAGGCCTGGTCAGCGGGAAAGACGTCGGTGGGGAAGGGGACCATGCCGGGCAGCAGGTCGCGCAGTTCAGTCTGGTGGATCATGTCAGTCCATTGAATGGGATCGGTAGTGCCGGCCGCTGGCCGGCAACCTCATTGCAGCCAAAGCGTGCCGACCAAGGTCGGCACCTACCAGGGCGCGTCAAGTGGAGGCGCTGCGGATCGCCTCCGGCAGCGGCGCGCTCTTGCCGGTCTGCGTATCCATCCACACCACCACCACGTTGCCGTCGGAATACAGCTTCGACGCGTCCTGCTGGTCGACGATGCGGTGGCCGATGGTCACGCTGCTGTTGCCCAGGCGCTCGACGAACAGCTCGACCAGTATGTCGTTGGGCCACACGATCGGCAGCCGGTAATTGACGTTGGTCGCGGCCACCACCGGTGCGATGCGGTCGGTCATCGATACGCCGTCCACGCCCAGCATCCAGCGCACGCGCGCTTCTTCCAGGTAGGAAATGTACTTGGCGTTGTTGACGTGGCCCATGCTGTCCATGTCACGCCAGCGCACGCTGATCGGGATGCGGGCCAGGATCTTGTGTTCGCTGCTCATCAGGCGTCCTTCTTCTTCGATGTGCTCTTGCTGGCCTTGCCGGTGCTCTTGGCGGCCGCGGCCTTCTTGGCAACCTTGGCCGGCTTCTCAGGCTTCACCTTGCGTGGCGGGCGGGCGTCGGGCTTGTTGGCCACGGCGGCCGGCTGTTCCGGGCGCGCGCTGGTGGACGGCAGCATGCGCGCCAGGAACTGGCCGGTATACGACTGCGGACAGGCCGCCACGTCTTCCGGCGTGCCGGTGACCAGGATGGTGCCACCGCGGTGGCCGCCTTCCGGACCCAGGTCGACGATCCAGTCGGCGGTCTTGATCACGTCCAGGTTGTGCTCGATCACCACCACCGTGTTGCCTTCGTCGCGCAGCTTGTGCAGCACGCCCAGCAGCGCTTCGATGTCGTGGAAGTGCAGGCCGGTGGTCGGTTCGTCGAGGATGTACAGGGTGCGGCCGGTATCGCGGCGCGACAGTTCCTTGGACAGCTTCACGCGCTGTGCTTCACCACCGGACAGCGTGGTCGCGCTCTGGCCCAGTTTGATGTAGCTCAAGCCGACGTCGACCAGGGTTTCCAGCTTGCGTGCGATCGACGGCACCGGTTCGAACAGCTTCAGTGCATCCTCGACGGTCATTTCCAGCACGTCGTTGATGTTGAAGCCCTTGTACAGGATCTCGAGCGTCTCGCGGTTGTAGCGCTTGCCATGGCAGACGTCGCAGGGCACATACACGTCCGGCAGGAAGTGCATCTCCACCTTGATCAGGCCGTCGCCCTGGCAGGCTTCGCAGCGGCCACCGCGCACGTTGAAGCTGAAACGGCCCGGCGAATAGCCACGCGCACGCGCTTCGGGCACCTGTGCGAACAGTTCGCGCAGGGGGGTGAACAGGCCGGTGTAGGTGGCCGGGTTCGAACGCGGGGTGCGGCCGATCGGTGACTGGTCGATGTCCACCACCTTGTCGAACAGGTCCAGGCCATCGATCTCCTTGTACGGGGCGATCGGGTGCGAGGAACCGTTGATCTCGTTGGCGGCCAGCGAGAACAGGGTGTCGTTGATCAGGGTGGACTTGCCGGAGCCGGACACACCGGTCACGCAGGTCAGCAGGCCCGACGGAATCGCCAGGTCCACACCCTTGAGGTTGTTGCCGCTGGCCCCGCGCAGGTGCAGGGTCATCTTCGGGTTCGGCTTGTGCCGGCGCGCGGGGATCTCGATCGCGCGCTTGCCCGACAGGTACTGGCCGGTCAGCGAGCGCGGTGCCTCCAGGATGTCCTGCAGGGTGCCCTGGCCGACGATCTCGCCGCCATGCACGCCCGCGCCCGGGCCGATGTCCAGCACGTAGTCGGCCAGGCGGATCGCGTCCTCGTCATGCTCGACCACGATCACCGTGTTGCCCAGGTCGCGCAGGCGGGTGAGGGTGCCGAGCAGGCGTTCGTTGTCGCGCTGGTGCAGGCCGATCGATGGTTCGTCGAGCACGTACATCACGCCGACCAGGCCGGCACCGATCTGGCTGGCCAGGCGGATGCGCTGCGCCTCGCCACCGGACAGGGTGTCGGCCTTGCGCTCCAGGGTCAGGTAATCCAGGCCGACATCGACCAGGAAGCCGAGGCGTTCGCCGATTTCCTTGACGATCTTCGCGGCGATCTCGCCACGCCAGCCGGGCAGGCTCAGTTCGCTGAAGAATTTCAGCGCCTCGTCGATCGGCAGCACCACCAGCTCCGGCAGCGGGCGGTCGGCCACGAACACGTTGCGTGCCGCCTTGTTCAGGCGCGCGCCATGGCATTCCGGGCACGGCTGTTCGCTGATGTACTTGGACAGCTCTTCGCGCACCGCCGGCGATTCGGTTTCCTTGTAGCGGCGCTCGAGGTTGGGAATGATGCCCTCGAAGCGGTGCTTGCGCTGGGTGCGGCCACCGGCTTCGGTGAAGTAGGTGAAAGTGATCGCCTCATCGCCGCTGCCGTACAGCACGGCGTGCTGCACGTTCTCCGGCAGCGAGTTCCATGCCGCGTCGACGTCGAACCGGTAGTGCTTGGCCAGCGAGGCGATCAGCTGGAAGTAATAGGCGTTGCGACGATCCCAGCCGCGCACCGCACCGGCGGCCAGCGACAATTCGGGGTGCACCACCACGCGCGAAGGATCGAAGAACTCGGCCATGCCCAGGCCGTCGCAGCCGGGGCAGGCGCCCATCGGTGCGTTGAACGAGAACAGGCGCGGTTCCAGCTCCGGCAGCGAGTAATCGCAGACCGGGCAGGAGTACTTGGAGGAGAACAGCGTCGGCGAAGCGTCGGCACTGTCCAGGCTCTGCACCGAGGCCATGCCATCGCCCAGCTTCAGCGCGGTCTCGAAGCTCTCGGCCAGGCGCTGCTTGATGTCCTCGCGCGGGCGGAAGCGGTCGATCACCGCCTCGATGGTGTGCTTCTGGCGCAGCGCCAGCGGCGGCACCGCATCGATTTCATGCAGCTCGCCGTCCACGCGCACGCGCACGAAACCCTGCGCGCGCAGCTGGTCGAACACCTGGGCATGCTCGCCCTTGCGGTCGCGGATGACCGGGGCCAGCAGCATGTAGCGCTGTTCCGGGTCCAGGGTCAGCACCTGGTCGACCATCTGGCTGACCGTCTGCGCCTCCAGCGGATAGCCGTGGTCCGGGCAGCGCGGGGTGCCGACGCGGGCGTACAGCAGGCGCAGGTAGTCGTAGATCTCGGTGATCGTGCCGACCGTCGAACGCGGGTTGTGCGAGGTCGACTTCTGCTCGATCGAGATCGCCGGGGACAGGCCCTCGATGTGGTCCAGGTCCGGCTTTTCCATCACGCTCAGGAACTGGCGCGCATAGGCCGACAGCGACTCGACATAGCGGCGCTGGCCTTCTGCATAGATGGTGTCGAACGCCAGCGAGGACTTGCCCGAGCCGGACAGGCCGGTGATCACGATCAGCTTGTCGCGGGGCAGGTCGAGGTCGAGGTTCTTCAGGTTGTGCGTCCGCGCGCCGCGGATGCGGATGAAATCCATCGCCATGGGGGATCCGGTTGTGGGGGCGTTGGCTGGGTGCCGGGCCAGCAGGGAACGGCAATCGGTCAGCCTACCGAGGTGACCAGATGGGGGCAATGGGCGACAATGCCAGCCCGATGTCTCATCTGGTGAGACAGGCCGTCAGGCAGGGGTCAGATCCCTTTTCACGGGGTGAAAAGGGATCTGACCCCGTTCCGGAGCCGTCCCCCCGCGGCGTTCGGGGGTTGACTTGACCCGCGCCCGCTGATCTGCGTACAATTCCGCTCCTGTCCGCCCTCGATGGCGGCAGCTCAGACCACAATAACTACAGAGGAAGGCCTGGTCATGTACGCAGTACTGGTCACCGGCGGTAAGCAATACCGCGTGGCGCAGGGCGAAAAGCTCCGCATTGAAAAGCTCGAAGTCGAAGTCGGCAGCGAGATCAAGTTTGACAACATCCTGATGCTGGGTGACAGCGACGGCGTGAAGCTGGGCGATGCGCTGAAGGGCGCTGCCGTCACCGCCAAGGTCCTGTCCCAGGGTCGTGCTGACAAGGTCCGGATCATCAAGTTCCGTCGCCGCAAGCACCACATGAAGCGTCAGGGTCACCGTCAGTACTACACCGAAATCGAGATCACCGGCATCGCCGGCTAAGCATCAGGAGAAGCAGTCATGGCACATAAAAAGGGCGTAGGCTCCTCGCGCAACGGTCGCGACTCCAACCCGAAGTACCTGGGCGTCAAGATCTTCGGCGGCCAGGCCATCGAAGCCGGCAACATCATCGTGCGTCAGCGCGGCACCCAGTTCCACCCGGGCACCGGCGTTGGCCTGGGCCGTGACCACACCCTGTTCGCCCTCGTGGACGGCAAGGTGGAGTTCTCGGTCAAGGGCGCCAAGAAGCGTCGCACCGTCAGCATCGTCTCGGCCGACGCCTGATCCAGGCATCGCCGGCACCCGTGCCGCGGCATGGCCGTGCTGGATGAAGAGCACGCTGCATGGAGAGCCCCGCTTCGGCGGGGCTTTTCGTTAGAGTTGAAGCAAGACCGGCTGGGCCGGGTTGCCGGCCCGCGGCCGGCATGACATTCAAGGTGGCGGCCAACAGGTCGCGCCCATCGCAGGCATCGAAACAATGAAACTGGTAGACGAAGCAGAAATCGAAGTGTTCGCCGGCAACGGCGGCAACGGCTGCATTGGCTTCCGTCGCGAGAAGTTCATTCCGCTCGGCGGCCCGGACGGCGGCGACGGCGGTGCGGGCGGCAGCGTGTACATCCGCGCCGACGAAAACCTGAACACCCTGGTCGACTTCCGCCATGAGCGTATCTTCAAGGCGCAGCGCGGCGAGAACGGCATGGGCCGCCAGGCCTATGGCAAGGGCGGCGAAGACCTGACCATCACCGTGCCGGTCGGCACCGTGGTCATCAACGTTGCCACCGATGAAGTCATCGGCGACCTGACCCAGCACGGCGACCGCCTGCTGGTGGCCAAGGGCGGTCGCGGTGGCCTGGGCAACATGCACTTCAAGAGCTCGACCAACCGCTCGCCGCGCCAGGCGCTGCCAGGCGAGCCGGGCGAAGAGCGCACGCTGAAGCTGGAGCTGAAGCTGCTGGCCGATGTCGGCCTGCTGGGCTTCCCCAACGCCGGCAAGAGCACCCTGATCCGTGCCGTTTCGGCGGCAACGCCGAAGGTGGCCGATTACCCGTTCACCACGCTGTACCCGAACCTGGGCGTGGTGAAGGTGGAGAACCACCGCAGCTTCGTGATCGCCGACATTCCGGGCCTGATCGAAGGTGCTGCGGACGGCGCCGGCCTGGGTGCGCAGTTCCTGCGCCACCTGCAGCGCACCCGCCTGCTGCTGCACCTGGTGGACATCTCGCCGATGGAAGGCGGCGTGGAGGGCATTTCGCCGGTGGAGCAGGTGCGTGCGATCGAACGCGAGCTGGAGAAGCACGATCCGGAGCTGCTGAACAAGCCGCGCTGGCTGGTGCTGAACAAGGCTGACCTGATGTTCGAAGACGAGGCGCAGGCCGCGGCGGAGCAGATCGTCGCCGAGCTGGGCTGGAAGGAGCCGTGGTTCCTGGTTTCCGCGCTGGGCCGCGAAGGTACCTTCCCGATCATGAGCCGGATCATGGCCTTCTTCGATCGCCAGAAGGAAGACGAGCTGGAAGCCCGCAACGCGCAGTGAATGCCGTTGTGGTTCCATGCGGAAAACCCGGCTTCGGCCGGGTTTTTCATTTGGTAGTGCCGGCCGCTGGCCGGCAATCCCGGTAAACCGCAGGCAACAAAAAACCCGGCCGGGGCCGGGCTTTTGTCTGCTGCCCAACCCCGAAGGGCAGGGCGGCAACGCCGGATCAGGCGGCCTTGAGGGCCTTGATGCGGTCGTTCAGGCGGCTCTTGTGGCGAGCAGCCTTGTTCTTGTGGATCAGGCCACGCGCGCTGAAGCGATCCAGGATCGGCTGGGCAACGGCGAAGGCGGCTTCGGCGCCGGCGGCATCGTTGGCGTCCAGCGCCTTGATCACTTTCTTGACAGCGGTGCGCAGCATCGAGCGCTGAGCCACGTTGCGCGCGTTGCGCACGACGGTCTGCTTGGCGCGCTTCTTGGCGGACTTGATATTGGCCACGGTGGTGGTTTCCTGAAAAAATCGGTGTTATGGGAACAGCAAGCTAGCTAGTATGATGGCCCGAGAAATGCACGTCAAGTCGATTGTCAAGAGGGACGCTGAGTGAGTTCACCGAAGATGTTGCGGGGCCTGCTGTCGTTCAGCAGCATGACCATGGTCTCGCGGGTTCTCGGACTTGTCCGGGATCAGGTGATCACTACCACGTTCGGCACCAATGCGGTTACCGATGCGTTCTGGGTTGCCTTCAGGATACCCAATTTCCTGCGCCGGTTGTTCGCGGAGGGGTCCTTCTCCACCGCCTTCGTGCCGGTGTTCACCGAGGTGAAGGAGACCCGCAGCCACGCCGAACTGCGTGAGCTGATGTCCCGGACCGCCGGCACCCTGGGCGGGGTGCTGATGCTGGTCACCGCCCTGGCGCTGATCTTCGCGCCGCAGCTGGCGGTGGCATTCTCAAGTGGTGCTGACACCGACCCGGTCAAGCAGACCCTGCTGGTCGACCTGTTCCGGCTGACCTTCCCGTTCCTGCTGTTCGTGTCGCTGACCGCGCTGGCCGGCGGTGCGCTGAACAGCTTCCAGCGCTTCGCGATGCCGGCGCTGACCCCGGTCATCCTCAACCTGTGCATGATCGCCGGTGCGCTGTGGTTGGCGCCGCGACTGGGCGGCACCCCGGAGAAGCAGATCCTGGCGCTGGGCTGGGCGGTGCTGGCGGCCGGCCTCCTGCAGCTGCTGTTCCAGCTGCCCTCGCTGAAGGGCATCAACCTGCTGACCCTGCCGCGCTGGGGCTGGAACCATCCGGGGGTGCGCAAGGTGCTGACGCTGATGGTGCCGACGCTGTTCGGTTCGTCGGTGGCGCAGATCAACCTGCTGCTGGATACCCTCATCGCGGCCAAGCTGACCGACGGCTCGCAGTCCTGGCTGTCGCTGGCCGATCGCTTCCTGGAGCTGCCGCTGGGTGTGTTCGGCGTGGCGCTGGGCACGGTGATCCTGCCGGCGCTGGCCCGCCACCACGTCAGCACCGACCGCGAGGGCTTCTCGCGCTCGCTGGACTGGGGCCTGCGCATGACCCTGCTGATCTCGGTGCCGGCGATGCTGGGCCTGGTGCTGCTGGCCGAGCCGCTGATCGCCACCCTGTTCCAGTACCGCCAGTTCACCGCGTTCGATACCCGCATGACCGCGCTGTCGGTGTACGGCCTGAGCTTCGGCCTGCCGGCGTTCGCCCTGCTCAAGGTGGTGTTGCCGGCCTTCTACGCCCGCCAGGACACCAAAACCCCGGTGCGCGCCGGTGTTGCCGCGCTGGTGGCCAACATGGTGTTCAACTTCGCCCTGCTGGCCGTGCTGTACCAGGTGATGGTGCCGGACGCGCTGAAGGCGCAGGGCGTGATGGCGGCCATCGGCAAGCAGCCGGGCCTGCACCTGGCACT
Source organism: Stenotrophomonas sp. LC732 (assembly GCF_052446685.1). Taxonomy (NCBI): domain Bacteria; kingdom Pseudomonadati; phylum Pseudomonadota; class Gammaproteobacteria; order Lysobacterales; family Lysobacteraceae; genus Stenotrophomonas; species Stenotrophomonas sp. LC732. The sequence continues at coordinate 1,013,231 of NZ_CP199214.1, forward strand.
GGGCATCGCCAGTGCGCTGTCCAGTTACCTGAACCTGGGCCTGCTCTGGTACTGGCTGGGCAAGACCGACGTCTACCAGCGGCGGCCGGGCTGGGGCGGCTATCTGGTGCGGCTGGGGGTGGCCTGCGTGGCCATGGTCGGCGTGCTGCTGGCCCTGCTGCACTGGGTCCCCGACTTCACCGGCATGGACAAATGGCACCGTATCGGTGGCCTGATGCTGCTGGTCGGCGGCGGCGGCGCGACCTACGCGGTGGCCATGCTGGCGATGGGCTTCCGCCCGCGCGACCTGCGCGGGCATTGATCGCGGTCCGTGGCGGCTATACTTCAGGGTTACACCATTGAAGCGGCGGCCCCGGTCGGGCCGGAACGAGAGTTGATGAGCAGGCTGTTCAGAAGCGTCGAGGGCGGGGAGCTGCTCCCCAACGGAAGCGTGGTCTGTATCGGTGCATTCGACGGCCTCCACCTGGGCCATCGTGCGCTGGTCCGCCACGCGGTTGCCCGCGCGCGCGCCTTGGGCGTGGCCGCAGTGGCCGTGGCATTCGAGCCGCTGCCGCGTGAATTCTTCGCCCAGGGCACGCCGCCGCCGCGGCTGACCCTGGCGCGCAGCAAGGTCGAGATCCTGCGCGAGCTCGGCGTCGATGCGATCGGCCTGCTGCGTTTCGACGCGGCGATGGCGGCGATGCCGGCCGAGACCTTCGTGCGCCGGTTGCTGGTGCACCGGCTGGGCGCCCGCGAAGTCTGGATCGGGCCGGAGTTCTGCTTCGGCAACCGCCGCCGCGGTGATCTGGCACTGCTGCAGGAGATGGGCGCCGAACTCGGCTTCACCGCGGGCGAGATCGAAGCGGTGGACCTGCACGGCGAGCGCATCTCCAGCACCCGCATCCGCCAGCTGCTGCAGGAGGGCGATTTCGCCCGCGCCAACGACCTGCTCGGCCGCCCCTACGCGATCAGCGGGCGGGTGGTGCGCGGGCGCCAGCTCGGCCGTACGCTGGGCTTCCCCACCGCCAACCTGCGCTTCCCGAAGACCCCGGCACTGTCGGGCATCTACGCGACCTGGGTGCACGGCGTGTTCGACCAGCCCTGGCCTTCGGTGTCCAGCTTCGGTACGCGGCCGACGGTGGAGGGCGTGGAGCCGCTGCTGGAAGCCCACCTGTTCGATTTCCAGGGCGACCTGTACGGCCGCCACATCGACGTGGAGTTCGTCGCCAAGCTGCGCGACGAAGAGAAATTCAATGATCTGGCGGCACTGACCGACCAGATGCACCGCGACGCCGAACAGGCGCGCGCCATCCTTTCCGAACATAGATTGCGAGCCACTGCGTGAGCCAGGACTACAAGACCACCCTGAACCTGCCAGCCACCGAATTCCCGATGCGCGGCGACCTGCCCAAGCGCGAGCCGGGCATTCTGGCGCGGTGGGAAGAGCAGGGGCTCTACCAGCAGCTGCGCGACAACGCCGCCGGCCGCCCGCTGTTCGTGCTGCATGACGGCCCGCCATACGCCAACGGCCGCATCCACCTGGGCCACGCGGTCAACAAGATCCTGAAGGACATCATCGTCAAGTCGCGCTACCTGGCCGGCTTCGATGCGCCCTACGTGCCGGGCTGGGACTGCCATGGCCTGCCGATCGAGATCGCGGTCGAGAAGAAGTGGGGCAAGGTCGGCACCAAGCTTGACGCCGTCGAATTCCGCCAGAAGTGCCGCGAGTTCGCCGAAGAGCAGATCAACATCCAGCGCGTGGACTTCAAGCGCCTGGGCGTGACCGGTGACTGGGACAACCCGTACAAGACCCTGAGCTTCGATTTCGAAGCCAACGAGATCCGCGCGCTGGCCAAGGTCGTGGCCAACGGCCACCTGGTCCGCGGCGCCAAGCCGGTGTACTGGTGCTTCGACTGTGGCTCGGCGCTGGCCGAGGCCGAGATCGAGTACCAGGAAAAGGAATCGCCGGCGATCGACGTCGCCTACGCTGCACGCGATGCGCAGGCCATCGGCCAGGCGTTCGGCGTGAGCGTGCCGGTCGACGTCGAAGTGGCCGTACCGATCTGGACCACCACGCCGTGGACGCTGCCGGCCTCGCTGGCGGTGTCGCTGGGCGCGGAGATCCGCTACGTGCTGGCCGAAGGCCCGGCCCACAACGGCAAGCGCCGCTGGCTGGTGCTGGCCGCGGCCCTGGCCGAGCGCGCGCTGCAGCGCTATGGCGTGGACGAAGTGGTGCTGCACGGTGAAACCACCGGCGCTGCGCTGGAAAACCAGCTGCTGGCGCATCCGTTCTACCCGGAGCGCGAGATCCTGGTGCTCAATGGCGACCACGTCTCCGACGAGGACGGTACCGGTGCGGTGCACACCGCCCCCGGCCACGGGCAGGAAGACTTCGTGGTCAGCCAGAAGTACGGCCTGCTGGACAAGTACAACGCTGGCCAGGTCACTCCGATCGACGGCCGCGGCGTGTACCTGGAATCGACCCCGCCGGCCGGTGACGTGGTGCTGGCGGGCCAGCACCTGTGGAAGGCGCAGGAGGCCATCGTCGGCGTGCTGCGCGACAACGGTTCGCTGCTGGCGTTCCATCCGATCCGCCACAGCTACCCGCACTGCTGGCGCCACAAGACGCCGGTGGTGTTCCGCGCCACCCCGCAGTGGTTCATCTCGATGGACAAGGCCAACCTGCGCAACGATGCGCTGGCCGCCATCGACACCGTCGGCTGGTTCCCGACCTGGGGCAAGGCGCGCATCCAGAGCATGGTCGACGGTCGCCCGGACTGGACCATCTCGCGCCAGCGCACCTGGGGCGTGCCGATCGCACTGTTCACCCACCGCCAGACCGGCGAGATCCATCCGCGTTCGGTGGAGCTGATGCAGCAGGTCGCCGACCGCGTCGAAGCCGAGGGCATCGACGTGTGGTACTCGCTGGACGCCGCCGAACTGCTCGGTGCCGACGCGGCCGACTACGAGAAGGTCACCGACATCCTCGACGTCTGGTTCGATTCGGGCGTGACCCATGAAGGCGTGCTCGCCGCGCGTGGCTTCGGCAAGCCGGCCGACCTGTACCTGGAAGGGTCCGACCAGCACCGCGGCTGGTTCCAGTCCTCGCTGCTGACCGGCGTGGCGATCGACAAGCGTGCCCCGTACAAGCAGTGCCTGACCCACGGCTTCACCGTGGACGAGCACGGCCGCAAGATGTCCAAGTCGCTGGGCAACGGTATCGAGCCGCAGGACATCATGAACAAGCTGGGCGCGGACATCCTGCGCCTGTGGATCGCCTCGGCCGACTACAGCAACGAGATGTCGCTGTCGCAGGAGATCCTCAAGCGCAACGCCGACGCCTACCGCCGCCTGCGCAACACCGCGCGCTTCCTGCTCGGCAACCTGGACGGTTTCGACCCGGCGCTGCACCTGCAGCCGCTCGAGCAGATGGTCGCGCTGGACCGCTGGATCGTGCATCGCGCGTGGGAGCTGCAGGAGAAGATCAAGGCGGCCTACGACGGCTACAACATGGCCGAGATCGTGCAGCTGCTGCTGAACTTCTGCAGCGTGGACCTGGGCTCGCTGTACCTGGACGTGACCAAGGACCGCCTGTACACGATGCCGACCGATTCGCACGGTCGCCGTTCGGCCCAGAGCGCGATGTACCACATCGCCGAAGCATTCACCCGCTGGGTGGCGCCGATCCTGACCTTCACCGCCGACGAGCTGTGGGGCTACCTGCCGGGCGAACGCGCCGGGCACGTGCTGTTCACCACCTGGTATGACGGCCTGGCGCCGTTGCCGGCCGATGCCCAGCTCAATGCCGCCGACTTCGACCAGCTGCTGGCTGTGCGCGAGCAGGTGGCCAAGGTGCTCGAACCGATGCGTGCCAACGGTGCGATCGGTGCCGCGCTGGAAGCGGAGATCACCATCGCCGCCAGCGAAGAGCAGGCCGCGCGCTGGCAGCCGCTGGCCGATGAACTGCGTTTCCTGTTCATCAGTGGCGACGTGCAGGTGCGCCCGGCGACCACCGACGAGGTGTTCGTCAGCGCCCAGCCGACTACCAAGGCCAAGTGCGTGCGCTGCTGGCACCACCGCGCCGACGTCGGCAGCAACGCCGACCATCCCGAGCTGTGCGGCCGTTGCGTGAGCAACGTGACCGGCGCCGGCGAAGTGCGGAGCTGGTTCTGATGGCCGCGCCCCGTCCGCATCCGAACGCCCTGGTCTGGCTGCTGCTGTCGGTGGCCATCATCGGCCTGGACCAGTGGTCCAAGGCCTGGGTGCTGTCCAGCCTGCCGGAGTTCCAGCCGGTGGTGGTCATCGACGGCTTCTGGAACTGGTACCGCACCTACAACACCGGCGCGGCATTCAGTTTCCTGAGCGACGCAGGTGGCTGGCAGAAGTACTTCTTCACCGCGCTGGCGATCGCCATCAGCGGGCTGATGGCGTGGTGGCTGCGCGGCACCGCCCGCGGCAACTGGAAGGCCGCGGTGCCGTATGCGCTGATCATCGGCGGCGCCATCGGCAACGTGATCGACCGCCAGGTGCACGGCCACGTGGTCGACTTCATCCAGTGGTACGTGGGCAGCTACACCTGGCCCTCGTTCAACATCGCCGACTCGGCCATCGTGGTGGGTGCCATCGGCATCGCGCTGTTTGGCCTGTTCGACGGCAAGTCCGCCAAAAAGGCGGATAATGCCAACCCGAAACCGTAAGCCGGCTGCCGCCGGGAGACTGAACTGATGGATGTGCTGCTCGCCAACCCGCGTGGTTTCTGTGCCGGTGTCGATCGTGCGATCGAGATCGTCAAGCGCGCGATCGAAACGCTGGGCGCGCCCATCTATGTCCGCCATGAAGTGGTGCACAACCGCTTCGTGGTCGACGACCTGAAGCAGCGCGGCGCGATCTTCGTCGAAGAGCTCGACGAGGTTCCGGACAACAACACCGTGATCTTCAGCGCGCATGGCGTGTCCCAGGCCGTGCGCCAGGAAGCCGAGCGCCGTGGCCTGAAGGTGTTCGACGCCACCTGCCCGCTGGTGACCAAGGTCCACTTCGAGGTCGCGCGCCACTGCCGTGCCGGCCGTGACGTGGTGCTGATCGGCCACGCCGGTCACCCGGAAGTGGAGGGCACCATGGGCCAGTGGAACCGCGAAGCCGGGACCGGGCAGATCTACCTGGTCGAGGATGTCGAGCAGGTCGCGACGCTGCAGATCAACCAGCCGGAAAACGTCGCCTACACCACCCAGACCACGCTGTCGGTGGATGACACGCGCGGCATCATCGATGCGCTGCGCGAGCGGTTCCCTGCGATGCAGGGCCCGAAGAACGACGACATCTGCTACGCGACGCAGAACCGCCAGGATGCTGTGCGCGACCTGGCCAAGCGCTGCGACCTGGTGCTGGTGGTCGGTTCGCCGAACAGCTCCAATTCCAACCGTCTGAGCGAGCTGGCCCGCCGCGAAGGCGTGGAGTCGTATCTGATCGATGGTGCGCACGAGATCGACCCGGCATGGGTGGCAGGCAAGCAGCACATCGGCGTGACCGCCGGCGCCTCGGCGCCGCAGGTGCTGGTCGATGGCGTGCTGGCGCGCCTGGCCGAGCTGGGCGCCACCGGCGTGGGCGAGCTGGACGGCGAACCGGAATCGATGGTGTTCGCGCTGCCGAAGGAACTGCGCCTGCGCCTGGTCGACTGAGCGGGCCTGACTCTGGTGGGTGCGAACCTTGGTTCGCACTGCGCAATGCGCCTGCATGCGCATCATCCGCTCCATATCTGGATGGATGCTACAACCATGGCCTTTGGTGACGGTGCTGCGCCTGCTACTGGTCTGGCAGCGGGGCCTCTCTCATGGCTGGAACTTGTCTGATGATGAAGACCCGTGCTCTCGCGCCGCTCATGGCTTGATTAACAGGGTGATCATTTTGACGTGAATGTGACGCACTGTGATGAGCGGTCGTATCGCCTGTCTGACCCTGGAACCTCTCTGCGAGCATTCAGCGTTGTGGTCTCACGCCCCTAGCCCTTGCCCCTTGGTGCCGGAAAGTTCGAAGGCCTTCTTGTTTCAGGTGTGATCGGTTGCAGGTAGCGGAGTCTTTAGGAGTTTTCCTATAGAGAGAAAAGATCCTTAGCGCCAGGATTTGAGTCGGATCGCTGGGATCCGGGGAATGGGGCTGGAATATGGTATGGAAATACCTGATTTTGATCTTTTCACTTATTTGTCCCGTCTACGCGAAGGCGCAAACTTACCCTGTAACTGGTTTGGGCCAATGCGTAGACTTCATCTCCGCTGCATCCACAACACTTACCTCGCAGATCCAGGCTCATTCGGGCGTCAGGGCATATGGTCTCCCTCCCAGCTATGACCCGCTTACGGCGAAAATACTGGTTCCGCCGTACTCTTGTGATAGCTTTGATCTGCCCGGGCTCTACAAGACCGTAGGCTATCTCAGTCATGAGCTTGGTCATCACGTGGCTGGTGTTCCCAATATTGATGCTCCGATTACCAAGGCGCAGTACGTTGAAAGAAATTGTGTGTGGGAGGCCAAGGCCGTTGTCAATAACGCGGTCGTGAGTGATCAGATTCGAGGATTTTCGGAAGGAACCGTTGAGATTCCGCTGATTTCCGAGAATTCCGCTACGCTTTGGGTCATGTGGTCAAGTGGTGCTTCGCTTGTGGATATTGGCAAGGCATTCTGTGACAACAACCATGTCGCATCGGGGAAAACCTATACCAAGCAGCATGAGGACTACTACGATGCCAACTATCCTTGGTGAATTCGTGAGAGTGCCCCTGAAAGCACTACTCATCTTGTCTGCGGTCATTCCCCTCGCAGCGGTTGCGGTGACACCTCCTTCTCAAATGTGGAGTGCCGCCTCAAGGGACTCCCAACTGGCAGCACTGGATTACATCGAGAGGCTGGAGGTGGTGCGAAGTGCTGGGCCGCAGGCCGCCGCTGATGCATTGGGTATTGAGAATGGCTTCCGCGCGAACTCCGCTTCGGCTTCCGGCATCGCCCGCAATTTCGGCGATATCGCGCTTCTGCCCCAACTTGAACAGCGATCCGGCCAGGTAACGATCGTGGTGAAGGCGTCGGGCGGATGCATCGAGCGGGATGTTGCCAAGGCTAGACTGCTCCTCGGAAAAATCGTATGGGCGCCGTTGGCCGATTCCCCCGCGCCGGTGTTTGGTTATGCACACTTCCAGGGCGGCTCCGCATCGACAGTGTTTTTCGATGCGACCGGCTCCAAGTGCTTGACCGGTGTGAGGATCGAAGATCCGACGAGATTGAAGGGGGCCATTGAGGCGGCTTACAAAGAAGGCGCATCAAACTAGACTTCCCTTCCGGGCGGCTTGCCAGGCCGGCGATCGGTCTGGCAAGCACGTTCCCTCATGGATTTGCGTAGACAGTTCTCTCGCCCCATGACCTTTGGCCATGGGGCAGGGCACGGCACAGGCCTAGCATCGGAAGATTCTCCGTTGTTGGAAGTTGCCCGATGAAGACCCGAGCCCTGGCGATGTCGTTGCTGTTCGCGCTGGCGGCCACGCCTGCACTTGCGCAGACCTCGCCACCGGCCAACGCGGCAGCCCCAGGACTGCTGCGCATCGATGTGGACGCGCGCGATCTGGCCCGGCGCATCTTCAAGGTGACCGCCACCGTGCCGGCCAAGCCCGGCCCGATGACCCTGCTGTACCCGCAGTGGATTCCCGGCAACCATTCGCCCACCGGCCCGATCGACAAGCTGGCCGGCCTGCGCGTGACCGCCAACGGCAAGCCGCTGGCCTGGCAGCGCGATCAGTTCAACGTCTATGCGTTCAAGGTGAACGTGCCCGAGGGCGCCAGCGAGATCGTCGCCCACTTCGATTTCCTGTCCTCGCAGGGCGGCAGCCAGGGCCGGGTGGTGATGACCCCGGAAATGCTCAACCTGCAGTGGAACGCCAACTCGCTGTATCCGGCCGGCATCGACGCGCGCCAGCTGCAGGCGCAGGCCAGCGTTACCCTGCCCAAGGGCTGGTCGTTCGCCACTGCATTGGAGACCGCGCGCCGCGACGGTGACACCGTGGTGTTCAAGCCGATCTCCTATGACCATCTGGTCGATTCGCCCTTGTTTGCCGGCGAGCACTACCAGCGCATCGATCTCGATCCGGGCGCGAAGGTGCCGGTGCACCTCAACGTGTTTGCCGACGACGCCAAATCGCTGAAGCCGAGCGAGGCGCAGATCACGATGCACCGCGCGCTGGTGCAGGAGGCCGACAAGCTTTACGGCGCGCGGCACTACAACCACTATGAGTTCCTGCTGGCATTGACCGACCGCCTCGGTGGCATCGGCCTGGAGCATCACCGTTCCAGCGAGAACAGTGCCGACCCGGGCTACTTCACCGAGTGGGACAACAACGCGTGGATGCGCGATCTGCTGCCGCACGAGTACACCCATTCCTGGAACGGCAAGTACCGTCGCGGCGCGGACCTCGCCACCGCCAACTTCAACACGCCGATGGGCGACAGCCTGCTGTGGGTCTACGAAGGCCAGACCCAGTTCTGGGGCCAGGTGCTGGCGGCGCGTTCAGGGCTGTGGTCGACCGCGCAGGCGCGCGACATGCTGGCCAACGTGGCCGCGACCTATGACCGTGGTCGGCCGGGCCTGGCCTGGCGGCCGCTGCAGGACACCACCAATGACCCGACCATCGCGCAGCGCCGCACGCTGCCTTACCGCAACTACCAGATGAGCGAGGACTACTACTCCGGCGGCCAGATGCTGTGGCTGGAAGTGGAGGGCAAGCTGCGCGAACTGAGCGGCAACCGGCGTAGCCTGGATGACTTCGCACGTGCATTCTTCGGCGTCGGCAACGGCGACTGGGACGTCAATCCGTACACCTTCAACGACGTGGTCGCGACCTTGAACGGCATAGCGCCGTATGACTGGGCGACGTTCCTGCGCGGGCGCCTGGACGGCCACGGTTCGTTGACCGGCGGCCTGGAACTGGCGGGCTGGAAGCTGGTCTACCGCGATACGCCGAACGACGCCTACAAGGCACAGGAAAAACGCGCCAAAGCGGCGCTGCTGGCGTACTCGCTGGGTGCGACCGTGCTCGACAGCGGCGTGGTCGGCGACGTGATCTGGGACAGCCCGGCCTTCAACGCCGGCCTGGCGCCTGGCATGAAGGTGATTGCCGTTGGCGGACGCGAGTACAGCAGCCAGCGCTTGAAGGATGCGGTAGCTGCGGCGGGGAAGGACAAGGCGCCGATCGTGCTGCTGGTGAAGCAGTTCGACCGCATCGAAACGATGAACATCGCCTACCACGGTGGCCTGCAGTACCCGGTGCTGGAGCGTATCGCCGGCAAGCCTGACCGCCTTGCGGACCTGTGGAAGGCACGATGAAACCGCGCGCCCGCGATGGCGTGATCCTGTTGATGGCGATCCTCGCCATCCTCGGTGCGTTCCTGCACGGTGACGGGCGCTGGCTGCATTGGTTGGCCAAGCCGACCACCACGCTGCTGATCGCTGCCATCGCCTGGCGGGTGCATGATCCAGCGCAGCCGTTCTACCGACGCGCGGTGCTGGCTGGCATGCTGCTGTCGTGCGTGGGGGATATCGCGCTGATGTTGCCGGTGGATGCGTTCGTGCCGGGGCTGGTCGCATTCCTGCTGGCGCACCTCTGCTACATCGTCGCCTTCCGCGATGGCCTGCGTGCCGGACGTGGCCTGCTTGCCGCCAGCGTCCTGCTCGGCGCGTTCGCTGTACTCAACGTGCTTGGCCTGTGGCCGCACCTGCCCGCACCGATGCGCATTCCGGTGCTGGCGTACGTGGTGGTGCTGGCATCGATGGCGGTGCTGGCACTGGCACGCCAGTGGCGCCGGCCACTGCCCGGTGCGGTGGAAGCCAGCGGTGCACGCTGGGCTGCGGCCGGTGCGCTGCTGTTCGTCGCCAGCGACTCGCTGCTGGCCTGGGACCGCTTCGCCGGCGGCCTGCCACTGGCCACCCTGCTGGTGCTGTCCACCTACTACGGCGCGCAGTACGCCATCGCCCGCTCCGTGAAACAGCAAAAAGGGGACGGAGGGGATTAAGTCGCAGACGGCACCAAGGCACAAACGACTTAATCCCCTCCGTCCCCTTTTCGCGTTGACTATCGGAGGGTCGCGTTGCCGGAACGGCCCTGTGCGTCGAAATAGAGGCGTGCGGACTGGCGATCACCGGCGACTTCGTCCGGCAGCCAGACCAGAGTGCCACCCTTGCGCACGATCACATAGACGTGGCCGACTTCACCGGGAGTGCCCATTAATGCGTTGCGCTGTGCCTGCAGTGCCTGGGCCACGCGCGGCACCGCCCCGAAATCGATGTTGGCCAGCGCCGTGCTGCTGCGGCGCAGGGTGATGGTGGGCGCGAAGCGCTGCGGATTGACCGGGTCGCCCTTGCGCCACTGGCCGCGTTCGAAGTGGTAGCTGTCCACGCGCGACGGCTGCTGCGGATCCACCAGGTCCAGATTGATCCGGCCATCGTCGTAGAAGTGGATGCTGTGGAATACCGTCAGCCGGTGCCCGGCCAGCGCAGGCATCTGTTCCAGTGCCTGGCGGGCGGCCAGCAGGTAGTCCGCATCGAACAACCGGTTGTTGCGTTCGGGCACCGGCGGCAACCGCGGCTCGGTCATCGGCGCGAGCGAAGCGGGCCTCTCGCGCGCTGGCGGCATGGCGATCGGCGCGCTTGCGCTGTCGGCCTGCACCGAATGGCCCAGTGTTTCGCCCAGCGTCTGCAGGGCTCCGCCTGCCACGGCGACGCCGGCCAGCACCAGCAACACCACGGAGAACACCAGCCGGGTCGAGGGCGGCTGCTTCATACACCCTCCAGGCGAACGTTGCGGCGATCTTCCGGGTCGTACAACAGCGTGACCCGCTCGCGCGGAAGATTGGCCAGCTCGATCAACGGGATGAAGCGGCGCACGCTCACCTGCTGCACGCCACCTTCGCGGTCGATGTACTCCAGCTGGAACTCCACCTGCGGCTGCTCGTTGAGATAGGTGCCGGTCTGGCGCAGCTTCAGCACCTTCGCATCCACGCCGATGCCGCGATACTTCAGCGCGTCACCGCGGGCATCGGCCTGCAGCAGCCGGCCGAGCAGGCGCAGGCCCAGCGCGTAGCCGCACAACACCAACGGGCACACCAGCAGCGGATGACCGAGCGACAGGAAGGTCCAGCCCAGCCCCTCACTCTGCAGCCGATAGGCGGCCACATAGGCACTGGCCACCGCCACGATGCCGATCGCTGCGCCGACACCACGACGCCAGAGGCTGGCGACATCCAGTTCGGGCTGCGCCCCCTCCAGCACCACGTTGGGGAACGCGCCCGGCATCCGGCTCAGGCGTACCTCGATACGCTGGCCGGCAACGAAACGCTGCAGTTGCGGCTTGCTGTCCACCACCAGCATCTGTTCGTTGATGGGCGTGCCGGACAGGTTCTGGAAGCCCAGCTGCAGCTTCCACTGCGCGAAGCCGCGCACGTGCACGCCGGTCTGCTCGGCCTGTTCGATCAACGCGTCGCGCGGCTCACCGCCGGCCAGGATGGTGCGCACCCGATGCAGCGCGCGCGGCGGGCCCAGCAGCAGGTAGTGCAGGAAGGCGAGCAGCAGGGCCAGCCACAGGATCACCGACAGCGCGAGCAGCAGCAGGGCCAGCCATGGCGCGCTGCGGTCGGCCAGTTGCACCGGCCACGACGTGCCGACATAGAGGATGCAGGGGAAGGGCAACGCGAAGAACAGCAGGAACGCGCCCCAGAACCAGAGATAGGCCTTCATGGGGTGGTGGGGAACCGATGGAACAGGGCGCGTAGGGTACTACGCTCAGCGGATCTGCAGGGTCAGCAGGAAGTAGCGGCCGAGCGGATCGTCCAGCCCCGGCATCTGGCCACCGTTGCCGACCAGATAGTTCACCGGTTGCGTGTCGAGCACGTTGTGCACGTCCAGCGCGGCGACCACGCGCGGCCCCAGGCGTCGTGCGAGATGCAGGTTCCAGCGCAGCTGCCGGGGGTTCATGCAGTGGTTCTGCTCGCGCTGTTCCTCCGGGCATTCCGCACCGGGCAGCCAGGCGCGCGTGCGCCCCACCTGGTTGCCGCGCAGGGCGATGTCCCAGTTGCTGTTCTGCCACTGCACGTTCAGCACGGCGGCCATCGTCGGAGTGACATGGCCGCGCAGGTCCACCGTTGCATCATGGCCACGTTCGCGGCGCAGTTCCTGCTGCTTCAGCGCATCGAGCGAGAACAGCCACTGGCCGGTGCTGCCGGTATCGATGTGGTACTCCCCGCGCAGTACAAAGTTGCGCGAGGTGGTGCGGCCGATGTTGTCGAAGGACAGGCGCAGGTTGCTCAGGTGGCCGTCCTCGTCCAGCTCCCAGGTGCCGGGGTTCCACACCGCGTCGGCCGGTTGCAGGGCCAGGATCTCGTTGCGCAGTTCGACGATGTTGTGGGTGAGTGACAGCGAGAACGTATCGGTCGGCGTCCAGGTCGCGGCCAGGGAATGGCTGCGCGACCGCTCGGCCTTCAACGCATCGTTCTCCACCACGTCCACGGTGACGCTGCAGCGCCCGTTGCCGCTGCTCTGCGCGCAGTCGGGCAGGGCGCTGGAGGCCGGCAGCTCGATCGCACCGAAGTAGCCCGGGGGACGCCGCTGTTCGAACAGGCTGGGCGCACGATAGCCGCGCCCGCTGGCAAGCAGGAAGGACCACCGGGGCGTGGGGCTCCAGCGCACGCCCACGCGGGGCGAAAAGGCCTGGTAGTCGCCGTCGCGGTCCCAGCGTGCGGCCAGGTCCATGCGCAGCGTGTGCGCCAGGGGCAGGCCGAGTTCGGCGTAGGCGCCGCCACTGCGGCGCGCCAGGTGGCGCTGCTCCTGCGGCAGGCCCAGCGCCAGGTCACCCTGGCTCAGCAGGGCGTCGGGATGCGAGGTCCAGCGCTCCTGGCGCAGGTCGATGCCGGTGGCCAGCTGTGCAGCACCGCCGGCCAATGGCATCAGCTCGCGCTGCATGCCCCACCAGCCCTGCCACTGCTCGGTGCGCCCGCGATTGCGGATCGACGGGAACAACTGCTCGGCCGCGCCCGCCGGCAACGAGGTGAAGCCGGGCAGGAAATCCAGTGTCTCGGCGACCCGCAGCAGGGGCTCGGCGCGCACGGTGCCCGACGTGGACAGGCTGACATCGCTGCGCTGTGCGCTGATGCCGGCATCCCAGCTGCGCCGGCCCTGGTCGCGGCCAATGCCGAAGGTGACGTCGGCGTCGGTGGCACGTACATGCGGACGCACGTTGCCAGCTTCGCGCAGCACGCTGTTGAAGGTGAACCCGTACAGGCCGATGGCAACGGCGGTTGGACCAAGGTCGAAGCGTTGCCGGTTGTGGCTGGCCCGCGCCTCGGCGTAGGCATAGCGACCTTCGCCGCGCTCATGCCGGTAGCGCAGGTAGGCCGAGGCGGTATCCGAGGCCGGTTGCAGGGAGCGTGGTCGGGCGCTGTCGAACCAGCAGGCACCATCGCGCCGCGTCAATGGGCCTTCGCAGCGTTCTGCCGGCCAGTAGCGTCCATCGCGGAACGCGCCGATCAGGTACTGCGAGGTTTCCGCATGCCATTGGCGGCGATCACCGGCCACGTGGTCGATGCGGTGCAGGTCGATGCCGGCGAACCAGCGGTCCCCTCCGTCGCGCACGCCGCCGGTGGCCGCCTGCACGCGATACTGGCCAGCGTCGCCGCGCCCGCTCAGGCCGGTCTGCAGCATGGCTTCCGGGCCGTCAGCCTGGTCGCGCAGGATGATGTTGACCACGCCGGACATCGCGTCGGCGCCATAGATGGCCGAGGCGCCGCCACGTACCAGCTCGATGCGTTCGACGAAGCTGAGCGGAATTCCCCCAAGATCGGTGAGCCCACCCTGTTCCAGCGACACCATGGGATAGCGTGGCAGGCGACGGCCATTGACCAGGAACAGGGTCGCACGCGGGCCCATGCCGTCCAGGCTGGTGGTGGTGGCCGCACCCACCGGCAGGTACTGCGAATCGCCACTGCGCGAGGTGCTCATCGCCGGGTGGCCGTTCATGCCCGGCAAGTGCCGCAGCAGGTCGAACAGGCTGCCGTAGCCGCTGCGCAGGATGTCATCGCGGTCGATGATGGTGACCGGCAGCGTGGTCTGCACGGAGGTGCGCGGCAGCCGGCTGCCGGTGACATGGATCGGCGCCAGTTCCACCTGCGGCGGCGCGTCGGCGGATTTGTGTGGCGAACGTGCTGCGGGCGTGGCGCGTGCCGCGACCGACGGTGGCGATGGCGGCGCGGGGCGGGTGCGGCGGACGACGAATCCGCCAGCAGGCGTACGCAGGATGTTCACCGGCATGCCCGCGACCAGTTCCTTCAGGGCCGCAGCAGCATCGCGGTGGCCATGGGTGCCGGCCGTGCGCAGGCCATCCAGCTCACGCGCATCGAACAGCAGGGCAATGCCGCTCTGTCGCGCCCATTGCTGCAGGGCCGGCGCCAGCGGGCCTGAACCAACATCGACCTCCAGGGTGCCCGCTTGCTCGGCCGCAGCGGCAGACGGCAGCGCGGGGATGCCCAACGCGAGGCAGAACAGGGTGCGGAGCAGCAGCCCCCCCTGCAGCGCGCCCGGTACTGCCATCACCGCAGGCCTCCTCAGTACGTGCGGCGCAGTTCCAGCGCGCCATCCGGTCGCGTCTGGCCAGCCACCGACCAGCCCAGTTCCAGTGCCGACAGCAGTTCCTGCGCGTCGCCGGCACGGAAGGTACCGCTTACCGCCAGGCTGGCGATCTCCGGATCGGCGATCACCAGCGGCGTGTGGTCGTAGCGGTTCATGCGTTCGACCACGATCGACAGCGGTGTGGCATCGAACACCAGCTGTCCCTGCAGCCAGCCTTCAGCGGCGGCATTGGACGACAGTGCCGGACCGGGCTGGATGCGGCCCGACGGCAGTACCTGCAGTTGCTGGCCGGGCGCCAGGGTGTGCTGGCTGCCCCCGCTGCTGACTTCCACCGCACCTTCCAGCAGTGCGACTTCGACCAGGCCATCATGCAGGCGTTCCACCTGGAAGGTGGTGCCGATGTCGCGGATGGTGCTGTCGCCGGCGCGCAGCTGCAGGGCCTTGCCCGACGGTGCGACCTGCAGCTGCAGGCGGCCACGTTCCAGCACCAGGTTGCGATGGCGCCAACCGAAACGGGCGTGCAGGGTGGTGCCCGCATCCAGCGTGGCCACGCTGCCATCGGCCAGCGTCTGCAGCCGGGGCTGGTGGGAATCGTTGGCATAGCGCAGCGGCGTGGGGTTGCCGTCGACGGCAATCATCCAGCCGATCCCGATGGCCAGGCAGACGCCTGCGGCAGCGGCCACTGCCGGCAGCCAGCGACGCGGCGCCGGCCGTGCAGCACGTGCCGCGGCGGTGCGCAGCCACGGGTCGGCGGCCAGTTCCTCGCCCTGCTGGAACAGGGTCTCGGCCTGGATCCAGGCGGTGACATGGGCCGGGTCCTCGGCCAACCAGTCCTCGAACGTCTCGCGCTCGCCCGGCGTACAGTCCGGAGCCTCCAGCCGCGCCACCCAGGCGCTGGCGCGTTCGAACAGCTGCGTATCTTCCCTGGGCCTGGCGTGACTCATCCGTTGTCCCTGTCGTTGTGCAGCGGATCCGTTCCGAGTTCCTGGCGCAGGCCCTGCAGGGCGCGGGCGATGTGTTTTTCCACGGTCTTGGCAGTAATTCCACAGTGCCGCGCGATCTGCGTGTAGCTCATGCCGGTGATCCGGTTGAGCAGGTACACCTCGCGCGCGCGCTCGGGCAGCTTGAACAGGGCCTGCCGCAGCAGGGACAGCATCTGCCCGGACTCGGCCTGGCGCAATGGATCGGGCGACGTGCTGGAAGGCTCGTTGCCGCCATCATGTTCGGCGAGGGACAGATGCGGCCGCGACTGCGACGAACGGCCGCGGTCTGCCAGGCGGTTGCGGGCGATACGATACAGCAGCAGCCGCAGCTCGTCGGCACTGTGCGCGCGATAGCGGATCAGCCGCTCCATGCAGTCCTGCGCGATGTCCTCGGCATCCTCCGGCCCGACACCGCGCGTGCGCAGGAACGCACACAACGGCGCGCGTTCCTCCCGCACGAACGCAATGAACGCGTCCGCCGGCGCGGACAGGTCCGGCGCGCGATGGATCAGAGGAGAGGGGGCGGACAGGGCTGGCCTCGGACGTCGGTGGCGGGTACGTCTTCGAGTTTTACGCGACGATGACCGGATGGGGAAGAGTGTGCGTGGCCCACGAATCCATTGTGAATGCGTTCATGTTTCGAGGGGCGCTGCACTGGGGGAGGGCGCACCGTCCGGACGTTGAACTTTCGACCCGTGCGTTGCGGGTGGAGAGAGAGAACACATGAAGCATTCGAAGTTGAGCCTGGCCCTGGCAGCGTTGCTGGGCATCACCGCTATGGCGGCGGTTGATGACGTCATGGCAATGAATTATCACGTGCAGGACGATCGCGTCTTCCTCAGCGGCGGCGTAACCGTTGCCGATGTGGTGGCGCTGCCCGCGCTGCTGGCCAAGGCGCAGGCCGAAGGACGCCCGATCCGCGAAGTCGTGCTGCGCACGTCCAACGGTGGCGCGCTGATCGCCGGCGAGTGGCTGCAGGCGGTGATCCGCACCCAGGGCCTGGACACGATTGTGTCCGGCCACTGCATTTCGTCCTGCTCGATCATGCAGTCCGGCGGCGTCAACCGTTATCTCGGCGGCGACCTGCCGCTGGTCGATTCGGTGCAGATCCATGCCGCCAGCAGTGGTGGCAGGATCACCTACGCACCGTCGCCGCGCATGACCCAGATCTACACCGGCAACTATGGCGGCGGCATGGATGCCGGCCTGCTGCACAAGGCCATGTATGAGGTGGTGCGGCCCAATGGCCTGCTGGTGTTCCGCGACCCGGCGCGCACCACGGGTACCTCGGTCACCTTCGATCCGGATGGCAGCGGCAGCAAGCTGGAGTCGTTCCCGGGCCAGGACATCCGCGGCAACAACATCATCAACACGGCAGGCTATCGCGATCCGGGCGACACCCTGCATGTGACCAGCAACGTCAGCGGCGACATCAATCCGGGCTACCTGCGCACCGCGCGCCAGCTGCAGGCCTTCGTCGACGACGATTTCGCGCGCTGGAACACCGACTGGGCCAGCACCTACATCAACTACGCGGTGAGCCTGTACAACGTCTCCACGCGGGGGCCGAACGGCATCGGCACGCAGTCGCTGCAGCAGCTGCTTGCCGACCCCGACCTCCAGGATGAGCTGCGCGGCCAGTTGCGGCTGGCCGATCTGGATGCGTCCACCCTGGCAGGTTCGGCGGGCGTGATCCGTGTCAGCAATGGCGCCACCTGGCGCACCGCCGAAACCACCGGCGCCGATTTCATGCTGGTCGACAACGGCACCATCGCGCTGGAGGGCGGCGCGCTGCGTACCCCCGAGCTGCGGGTGATGCCGGGCAGCGTGGTGGTTGGCCATGGCGATATCGCATCGGTCGGCACCGACAGTGATGCGTTGCTGGATGGCACCGGCCCGTCCTGGCGCGAAGACGGCTTCAACCGACTGCGCGTGTTCGGCACGCTGATGCCGCGTGGCGGTGATCTGGTGACCCACGGCTACGTCAACATCATGCCCGGCGGGCAGGTGCTGTTCGATGTTACCGAGGCCGGGGGCACCGGCAGTGGCCGCCTGCGCGTCGGCAGCTTCTACGATGGCGGGGCCGAAGAGGGGGCGCTGGTGATCGCGCAGGGCGCACACCTGGCGTTGAACGTCGCCTAGGGCTTCTATGCCGGCGGCTACCGCCGCGATCTGGTGGAAGGGCCGATCTACCAGGGCGGTTTCCAGGATGCCGTGCGACTGGGCGACACCGGCTACAGCGCCAGCATCACCGCGGGCGAAGTATTCCGCCCGCGCCACAATTCGCTGCTCAGCTTCAACGTCAACCAGACGGCCGACGGGCTGTGGCTGACCGCCAACCCGGGCTTCGATCAGCTGGGCCTGTTTGCCAACGGCACCTCCGGCGATGGACTGGGGCGCGCGCTGGCAGCCGCATCGGATCGCCAGGACAGCGGCCTGAAGTCGCTGCTCGGCGCACTGCAGTTCGCCGACCGCGATGTGATCGCACAGCAGGCCGGCGCCCTGCGCGGTGATGCACACGCCAGCCTGCGCCTGGCCGACAATGCACTGCTGGGCAGCATCGGCAACGTGGTGCAGCAGCACCAGGCGGCGATGCGCAGTGGCGGCGATGCCGATGGCCTGGCCTCGCAGGCGGCGCAGTCGGTGTCGGCGCAGCCGGGCATGCGCCATGGCAGCCTGTTCAACCAGCTGGCCATGCATCTGGTCGAGCCGGCCGGCGAGGCTGCTGGCGACAGCCGCGCGGCGGGTGGCAGCCGTGGCCTGTGGGCGCGCGGTTTCGCCAGCCATGGCCGCATCGACGCCGACGGTGGCGTGGCCGGCCTGAGCCATAACATCGGCGGCATCGTGGTCGGTGCCGACACGCACGTGGCCGATGACCGCGTCACCCTCGGCGTCAGCGTGGCCGCCGCGGACATGTCGACCAAGGCCAGCGATGGCTCCGGTTTCAGTGGCGACGTGCGCGCGCTGGATGTGGGAGGCTACCTGGATGCGACCTATTCGCGTGGCTACCTGTCGGCGGCCGTGCGCTACACCGACCTGCGCCACGATACCCGCCGCAGCCTTTCGGCCATCGATGGCCTGCAACAGCCGCTGCGCGCCCGATACAGCAACGACGCGATCTCGGCGCGGGTCGAACACGCGTTCTCCTTCACCACCGGCAAGGGACTGGTGATCCAGCCGCTGCTGCCGGTGGTGGATTACGCGCGGACCTCGGCCACCCGCTTCAACGAAGAGCAGGGCGCTGGTGCGCTGGCAGGACGCAGCGGCAGCCTGGAGAGCATCCGCGTGGGTGCCGGCCTGCAGCTGTTCAAGACCTTCGAGGGCAACAACGGCGAGCGCATCACCCCGCGTGCCCGCGTGGTCTGGCAGAAGGAGCTGGGCGACTCGCAGGCGCGCTATAGCACCGGTTTCGCCGCGGCCCCGGACCTGGTGTTTGGTGCCAGCAGCCAGGCCGTGGGCGAGCAGGTACTGGCCTGGAACGTGGGCGTGACCAGTCGCGCCAGCGAGCGCCTGTCGATCATGGCCGACTACGTGGGTGAGCGCCGCGACGGGCAGATCCAGAACGGCGTGATGCTGGGCCTGGGCTACCGGTTCTAAGCGGTACCCGGCCCCGGCGATATGCGTATCGCCGGGGCCATCCCATCAGGGCAGGTGCTGCGGTATGGTCGGCAGGGAAATCCAGCCAGGCCCCGTCATGCAGATCGCCGTCTTCAGTGCCCGCCCCTACGATCGTCGTTTCCTCGACGAGGCCAACCAGCGCGATGCGGCCGGGCAGGGCTTTGCATTCGTGTATTTCGATGCCGCGCTGGACGTGCATACCGCTGCGTTGGCACAGGACTGCGCCGCCGTCTGCGTGTTCGTCAATGACCGCCTCGACGCGCCGGTACTGCACGCGCTGCATGCGCTGGGCGTACGCGCCGTACTGCTGCGCTGTGCCGGCTTCAACAATGTGGACCTGGCCGCCGCGAAAGCGCTGGACCTGTTCGTCGCACGGGTGCCGGCCTATTCCCCCGAAGCCGTGGCCGAGCACGCGCTGGCGCTGGTGATGACGCTCAACCGGCAGACCCATCGCGCCTACAACCGCGTGCGCGAGGGCAACTTCATGCTCGATGGCCTGCTCGGGCGCACCCTGCATGGGCGCACGGTCGGCATCGTCGGCACCGGCAAGATCGGCCTGGCCACCGCGCGCATCTTCAAGGGCATGGGCTGCACCGTGCTGGGGCATGATCCGTATCCGTCGCCGGCCTTCGCCGGCGTGGGCGACAGGGTTGGTCTGGATGAACTGCTGGCGCGGGCCGACATCGTATCGCTGCATTGCCCGCTGACGCCCGATACCCAGCACCTGATCAACGACGCCTCGCTGGCGCGGATGAAGACCGGCGCGATGCTGGTCAACACCTCGCGCGGCGCGCTGGTGGATACCCATGCGGTGATCCGCGCGCTGAAATCGCGGCGGCTGGGTCATCTGGCCATCGACGTCTACGAGCAGGAAAGCGCGCTGTTCTTCCAGGACCTTTCCGGCGAGATCATCGACGACGAGGCCTTCCAACGCCTGATGACCTTCCCCAACGTGCTGGTGACCGGCCACCAGGGCTTCTTTACCGTTGAGGCGCTGCAGGAGATCTCGGCGATCACGTTGGGGAACCTGCGGGATTTTGCGGAGGGGCGGGTGTGTGCGAACCGGGTGAGGGCTTAGCAGACACGATGCGGAAATGGGCCTCGCCCATTCCTCGCCTGGGGTATTTACTTTGGATGAATATCATATGAAGCTGTCGTGAAGGGGCTTGTGCCCCTGAAGGTAAAGGGGGCGCAAGGGACGGCGCAGCTGCTTTTCGGCCGGAACATGACGCCAGCACACGTCGGTGGATTACCGAACGTCTGGTGATTGCCGACGCATTTGGACAAAGGGATGTTCCATGCGTATCTGGCAGTGGCAGGCGTTGTTCGGCGCAGCATTGGTAATGTCATCCGGGGGGAGCTGGGCGAGCAGCCCGGTCACCCCGCATACCGAGTACTACAAAAAGATCAAGAGCGGTGAGGGGCTGGCACCGCTGACCTCGAGCCTGTTCGGGGATAGCATCAGCCCCAGCTCGGGGTCGACCGAATTTGTCGTCACTGACATTGACCTGCCAGGCAACAATGCACTGCCGGTGCGATTGCAACGTCGTCTCGCTGTGCAGTCCTTCAAGGACCGGCAACCGTTGGGGGGATTCGGCAGCTGGGACATCGAAGTCCCCTACATGCACGCCACCTTCGACTCCATCTGGAAATGGAACGAGTCGGGTAATGGCGCCACCCAGCGTTGCTCGCAGACCTTCTACCCCAAGACGCGTACCGGCGTGGGCACCTTCGAGATTTGGACCGGCGTGCAGGTGCGTGTCCCCGACCAGGGCGAGCAGGAGATGCTGCTGATCGCCAACGCCTCCAACCCGAAACCCACCAACGGTGAAACCTATCGCTGGGGTACTCGGGGCAACATGCGCCTCAGTTGCCTGGGCTCGACGGCCAATGGCTATCCCGGCGAAGGATTCCTGGGCGTGGATGCATCGGGGAATCGCTACTTCTTCAATGTGGGGATTGAACGAACGGCTGGCTTCATGGAGCTGGGCCAAGGCATGGGGTCCAAGCTGGTGCGTGTTCTGCTGATGGCCAGCCGGGTCGAAGACCGTCATGGCAACTGGGTTGCCTATGACTATTCGGGCGACAAGCTGGTTGGCATTCGCGGCAGTGATGGTCGCGCCATCTCCATTGCCTATGCCGGGGACCGCATTGCCAGTGCGGCAGCCAATGGCCGTACCTGGAGCTACGAGTACAACGAAGGTTCCGGTGGGATGGGATTTGCACGCTGGCCCTCGCTGCGCGCCGTCCAGCAGCCTGATGGCGCGCGCTTGGGCTACGAATACAGCTGGCAGGACGGCGGGTTCGGTGGCCTGAATCCGGAATATCAGAGCTGGGATGGCGAACCGAAGCTCTGCACCAAGCCCACGTTCGAGCAGTCTGGATTCAGCCTGATCGCGACCCACCCATCTGGAACGCGTGGACAGTTTGAGTTCAAGTACCTGCGCCGCACCCGCCTGGGTGTAAAAAGTACCGCTTGCGCAGACATGGGCGGTGGGCGCTACGCGCAACGCGCCTCCAATGCGTTCGACCTCTTCGCGATCACCAGCAAGACGCTGACGGGGCCCGGGTTGGGCAGTTTGACCTGGACGTACGAGTCGGGCGGATATGACTCGGGCCTGGCCAACTCCGCAGTGTCGACGATTGTGGAGCCAGATGGTACGCGCCGTCACAGTGTGTTCGGACGAAAACTCGACGAGAACGAGGGGCAGTTGCTGCAGGAGGCGGTGCGTGCGCCGGACGGTCAGATCGTCCAGGTCATCACCAATACCTATATGAGTTCGGACGAGGTCCAGGCCGGACCGTTCCCGGACAGCTACGGTTCGATGACCGCGGCCGATGATCCCTTCGCCGTCAAGATTCGTCCCCTGAAGCAATCTGTGCTCAGCCAGGATGGCGTCAACTTCGTCAATACGACCGATCAGTTCGATGCGCATGTGCGGCCGGTGGTGCAGACCGAGAGTAACTCGTTGGGGCGCGCGCGAACGCTGAGAACCACCTACTTCGACGACACGGGTCGTTGGATACTCAGCCAAGTCGCGCGCAGCACACAGAGCGTTGGCGGCGTTGAGATTGAGACCGAACGCACCGAGTTCGACTCGATGGCGCGCCCGCAACGTACCTACGCCTTCGGCGCGTTGCAGCAGACGCTGGGCTATCACGCCGATGGCACGCTCGCCTCCGTGGCCGATGGCAAGGGCAATGCCATTGCGCTTGGCAGCTGGAAGCGTGGCCTGCCGCAGAGTGTCGCGTACCCGGACGGCAGCAGTGCCTCGCTGCAGGTCGATGACAATGGCTGGGTGCGCGCAGCGGTGGAGCCCAATGGTGCCAGCCGAAGCTTCGACTACGACGGGATGGGCCGAATCGTACTGGCGACCCAGGCCGCCAATGACAGCGTGGCCTGGAATCCTTCTACAACGCGATTCTTCCAGGTGGCGGGAGCGGAGATCGGGCTGGAAGCGGGACATTGGAAGCGCGAGTCCAGTACCGGCAACGCACGCGCGGTGACGTACTACGATGGGTTGTGGCGCCCAGTATTGGAAGAGTCGTTCGACGCTGCGGACCGTGGCGGTACATTGCGCCAGACGGTGACCCGTTATGACAGCAATGGGCGCCTGGTTTTTACCTCCTATCCGACGCGCGCGGCGTCCGACTTCCGCTCGGCGCTGCCCGGCACCCATACCGGCTATGACGCGCTCGGGCGCCCCAATCGCAGCGAGCAGGACAGCGAACTGGGCCGGCTTGTCACGACCACCGAGCAGATCGGCGGAGGCAGCGTAAGGGTGACCAATCCGCGCGGCATTGCCACCACCACCGACTACTTGATGTACGGCAAGCCCAGCCAGGACACGCCCATCCGGATTCTCCACGCGGAAGGGGTAGTGACGGAGATTCAGCGCGACACGCTGGGCAAACCGCTGTCGATCCTGAGGCGCAACTACGATGGCAGCGTCAGTGTACGGCGCCAGTACGTCTATGACGGCGCCCAGCGGCTGTGCAAGAGCATGGAGCCTGAGACCGGTGCGACCGGCATGGGCTATGACGCTGCAGGCAATCTGCTCTGGTCTGCCTCGGGCCTGACGTTGCTGGGCCCTCAGTGCGACAGCGACGCTGCCTATGCGTCGCCTTCGCGGGCTGACCGCAGCTACGACAGCATGAATCGCTTGCTGACCCTGCGTTTCTCTGATGGCCAGGGTGATCAGGACTGGAGTTATTGGCCGGGCGGGAAAGTCAAGCGTGTGCAGACGCGCAACAACGGCGCCGTCACCACTAACGACTACACCTACAATCTGCGTGGACTGCCCACGTCCGAGAGCGTGGCCTACGACGGTGGCGAGGCCTGGGCGCTGGGCTATGGCTACGATGCAAACGGCGCCTTGGCAACCCATGTGCAGCCGTCCGGCCTGACGATCGACTACGGCCCGAATGCGCTGGGGCAGCCGACGCGAGCCGGAGCCTTCGCCACCAACGTGCGCTATTACGCGAACGGCGGCATGAGCGGCTTCACCTATGGCAACGGCGTCGTGCATCAGATGACGCAGAACGCGCGCGGCCTGCCCGATCGCAGCACCGACAGTGGTGCAGGTGGCAAGGTCATCGATGACGGCTACGACTACGATGCCAATGGCAATGTGGCGGCCATCAGTGACGGCCTGCCGGCAGCCCCTGGAAACCGCGACATGCGTTACGACGGCCTGGATCGTCTGACCACGGTGACGGCGGCCAGCTTCGGAAACGCAAGCTATGCGTACAACGTTCTGGACAATATCGTCACCGCCAGCGTTGGTGCACGGCGGCAGTCCTTTGAGTACGACTTCAACAATCGGTTGACGAACGTGCGGGATGTCGGCAGTGGTGCGACCGTGACCGGGCTTGGCTATGACAGCCAGGGTAACCTGAAGATCCGCAATGGCGTGGCGTTCCGGTTCGACTACGGCAATCGCCTGCGCGAGGTCGATGGCAAGGAGGCCTATCAGTACGACGCGCATGGACGCCGCACCCTGGCCAGTGCGCCCAATGGCAACATTCGTTCCCTCTATGGGCAGGATGGCGTGCTGCGCTATCAGCACGATCAGCGCCAGGCGAAGGGCTTTGACTATATCCAGCTCAACGGCAGCCTTGTTGCCAAGCGTGCCGTGGATATCGCGCCTGCAGCACTGGTCGTAACGGTTCCGGGTTACAGCGCGGACGGTGCGTTTGCGGTGCAGTGGACAGCCGTTGCCGGTGCGCAGCGTTACGAGGTGCAGGAGTCGGGTGGCGGTGACTGGCAGGCTGTCTATCAAGGGCCTGCGCTGAACGTTTCGCTGGCCGGGCGAAGCTCCGGCGTCTATCGCTATCGTGGCCGTGCCTGCAATGGCACTGTCTGCGGTGCTTGGGGTGTGGAAGCCTCCATCCAGGTGGAGCTTGCTCCCACCGCTGCGCCGGTGATCACTGCACCGGCGCAAGGTATCAACGGAACCTATTTCCTGAGCTGGTCAGCGGTACAGGGTGCCGCCCGCTTTGTGCTTGAAGAGGCCGTGGGTGGCGGATGGAGCGTGGTCTTTGATGGTGCTGGCCGCACCTATCAAGTGACCAGCAAACCGGCAGGCACCTATCGCTATCGGGTCAAAGCATGCAATCCACAGGGCTGCGGCGTCTACTCGGCCGAAGCGGCGATTACCGCGCTGTATGCCCCATCCGTACCCGCACTGTCGGTACCTGCTGCGAGCTACAACGGCAGCTACGCCGTCTCTGTTTCGAGCGTGGCACAGGCCAGCAGCTATCGCATTGAAGAACAATTCAACGGAGCAGCATGGACTGAGATCAACCGGATCAGTGGGAATCAACTGGCCATCAGCGGACGAATCGCCGGCAGTTACGGCTATCGTGCCTTTGCATGCAATGACGCCGGGTGCAGTGCGTCAAGCGCCGTAGGCAGTATCGTCGTGACATTGCCACCGGTCCAAGCCACGGCGATCAATCTCGGTGGCGTGAGCTACAGTTCAACCGTGAGCATGTGGTGGGGCGCAATCCCCGCAGCGACGAGCTATCAGCTGATGGAGCAGCTCAATGGGGGTGGCTTCGGACTCGCCCAGGAAGACGGTGCGACCGCCGTGGCCCGAGGCGGCCGCTGGCCGGGACAGTGGGACTACCAGGTGCGTGGCTGCAATGTCGCCGGTTGCGGACCGTGGTCCGCGGTAGCGGGCGTGCGCGTGATTGGTCCTCCGGCGACCCCGGTTCTGCGCGTGCCGGATGGGGTGGGAATCGGCGCGGCTTACTCGATCTCCCTGCTGGAAGTGGCGGACGCGACGCGCTATGAAATCGACGAAAGTACTGACGGCGCCAACTGGTCGCTGATTGCGGGGGATCGAGCCGTTTCCCTCAGCAAGGGCGGCGGAGGCAACTTCTACTACCGTGGTCGTGCTTGCAATCCCGCAGGCTGCAGCCCCAGTTCTGCTGCTGGCCTGGTTGCGATTTCCAGTGCGCCGGCCGTACCTACGGGTGTGAGGATCGTAAAGAGCGGCCCCAACATCTGCTCGGTCATCTGGAATGCGTCGCCGGGTGCCACCTACTACAACATGCGTTCAAGCAGCGGCGGCGCGACCTATAGGGCAGAAGGCATCGGCTACGACCTCGATACGCGCTGCCAGGGTGGTTACAAGGTGCGTGCCTGCAACGCGCAGGCGTGCTCGGCCTGGTCGAACTGAGGTGGGCGCGATGAACGCAGGGTTCTACCCCGAAATCACGGACGGTTGTAAAAGGGCTGAGAACTTCTGGTCTTGCCTGGCGACCCTTCGTCGCATCCTCGGGTTGTGGAACCGCTCGATGTATTCGAACACATCCGCCCTCGCGGCATCGAGCGTTGGGTAGGTCATGCGGTAGACCCGCTCGCGCTTGAGCAGGCCGAAGAAGCCTTCGCACGCGGCGTTGTCACCGCAGTGGCCCACCGCGCTCATCGAGCACACCAAGCCGTTGGCCGCCAGGTAACGCTGGTAGTCGCCGCTTCGGAACTGGCTGCCACGGTCGGAGTGCAGGATCAGTGGATGGCTGCCTTGGCGCTGCCAGACCGCCATCTGCACGGCCCTGATCACCATCTGACGATCCTGACGATGATGCATTGACCACCCCACCACCCGCTGGTCAAACAGGTCCAGCACGATGCACAGATACAGCTTGCCTTGCCGGGTCTTGAGCTCGGTGATGTCGGTGACCCACCTGGTCTCCGGCTCCAACGCGGTGAAGTCCCGCTCCAGCAGGTTGCGCACACCCGGCGGCGTCAGCGCCGGCTTGCCGCGCTGGCCTCGCCGCTTCGGTCGCGGCCAACCCTGCAGGCCATCGGTCGCCATCAGACGCGCCACCCGGTTCAGGCTCGCCGTCTCGCCTTCCTCGGCAAGGTCTTCATGCATCCGGCCGGCGCCCAATGTGCCCCGGCTGTCCTCATGCAACTCACGGATCCGGCCGAGCAAGCGCTGGTTGTCGCGCTCCCGGGCACTGGGCAAGCGCTTACTCCAGTCGTAGTAACCGCTGGCCGAGACCCGCAGGCAACGACACATCAGTCGCACTGGAAACTCATCGCGGCAACGTTCGATCACCTGATACCTCAGGATGATCCCTTGGCAAAGAACGTCGCCGCTTCTCGCAAAAAATCCCGCTCCTTCTTCACCCGGGCCAGCTCGCGCTTGAGCCGCGCCAGTTCCTCGTCCCGGGGCGTCCCGGTGCCACCGAAGGCCACCTGGCCCCGGCTCTGGGCCTCCCGCTTCCAGCGGGTCAGCAATGCATCCCGGATCCCCAGCTCCCGGGCCACCTGGGCACAGCTGACGCCCGGCTGGCTGGCCTGCTCAACCGCACCGCGCTTGAACTCGGTGCTGAACTTCCTTCGCTTCGACATGAACACTCCTCATGGCCTTGATCGGCCTTCTCGTAAGTGTCCGTGAAAACGGGGGTGAACCCCGCAGGAATGAAGATGCTGGTGAGTCGAACCGTAGGTGGGGCCGCGCTGATTCTGGGTGGACTGTTCAATCAGGCTGCTGCGGAGACGATTACCTATATCCATACCGATGCGTTAGGGTCACCGGTCGCTGAGACTGACGCGGCTGGCAGCGTTATCCGGCGTACCACCTATGAGCCCTATGGCGCCGTGGTTGGTGGGTCCGTTGCTGATGGGCCTGGCTACGCAGGGCACGTGAGTGATGCTTCGACGGGCTTGAGTTACATGCAGCAGCGGTATATGGATCCAATCCTTGGTGTGTTCCTTAGTGTGGATCCGGTGTCGCCCCAAAGCGATTCGGTGGGAGCATTCGGACGCTACAGGTATGCCAATTCGAACCCATATCGCTACTTTGATCCCGATGGCCGGCGAGCATGTGGCAAAGACACTGACTGCCAGTTGGAGCAGGGGGCATACGGTGGTTCTTCTGCAGGTCGAGGAACGATGGGCACGGGGGCAGTGGGAAGCAGGCAGTCAACTTCGGCGTCACCAAGTTACGGTCGCTCTCCGCAATCGACTGATCCTGCTTGGACGAGAGATCCTGGGCTGAAGCGGCAGATGGAGCGAGCTTGGCAGGACTCCAACCCCGATGCGCCAACTGTATTGTGGGGGCAACCTGGATCGCTGAAGCGGGAACAAGGAGGGTGGATCGTGGCTCCGAACCTGGTTGGCGCCCCTCAATTGATTCGTGCTCAACCTGGTACTCGTGCTCAAATGGGGCAGGATGTGCTTTTCAAGCCTTCAGAGTTTCAGTGTGGTTGCCGAGTTATAGGATTCTTCCATACTCACCCGAATACTCGGGAAGAGGGTTATCGCCCTGCAGCTAACGGGTATGACTATCAGTTCCTTGAAGAAATGGGAGTGCCTGGGATGATTAGAAGTCATGAGGGTTATGAGTTCGTACCTATCATGGAGGGACGCAGATGAAACGCTCAGTCATCTTGAAAGTGGGGCTGCTGTTTTCATTGCTGATGGCAGGCGGCTGTGCAGCGAAGGAGCCCCGAGGTGAGAAGGGGTTGGAAGGGCTAGAAAGATGCGTGACGACAATCGAGACTTACGTCCAAGAGACGAGGGGATGGAAACGGGAGATGTATCGCATTGCGGAGGAGTCTTCCGGCACCGCAGATATTGGCTTCTCAGTCCAGCACGTCCATGGGGTTCACCCCCGTTTTCACGGACACTTACGAGAAGGCCGATCAAGGCCATGAGGAGTGTTCATGTCGAAGCGAAGGAAGTTCAGCACCGAGTTCAAGCGCGGTGCGGTTGAGCAGGCCAGCCAGCCGGGCGTCAGCTGTGCCCAGGTGGCCCGGGAGCTGGGGATCCGGGATGCATTGCTGACCCGCTGGAAGCGGGAGGCCCAGAGCCGGGGCCAGGTGGCCTTCGGTGGCACCGGGACGCCCCGGGACGAGGAACTGGCGCGGCTCAAGCGCGAGCTGGCCCGGGTGAAGAAGGAGCGGGATTTTTTGCGAGAAGCGGCGACGTTCTTTGCCAAGGGATCATCCTGAGGTATCAGGTGATCGAACGTTGCCGCGATGAGTTTCCAGTGCGACTGATGTGTCGTTGCCTGCGGGTCTCGGCCAGCGGTTACTACGACTGGAGTAAGCGCTTGCCCAGTGCCCGGGAGCGCGACAACCAGCGCTTGCTCGGCCGGATCCGTGAGTTGCATGAGGACAGCCGGGGCACATTGGGCGCCGGCCGGATGCATGAAGACCTTGCCGAGGAAGGCGAGACGGCGAGCCTGAACCGGGTGGCGCGTCTGATGGCGACCGATGGCCTGCAGGGTTGGCCGCGACCGAAGCGGCGAGGCCAGCGCGGCAAGCCGGCGCTGACGCCGCCGGGTGTGCGCAACCTGCTGGAGCGGGACTTCACCGCGTTGGAGCCGGAGACCAGGTGGGTCACCGACATCACCGAGCTCAAGACCCGGCAAGGCAAGCTGTATCTGTGCATCGTGCTGGACCTGTTTGACCAGCGGGTGGTGGGGTGGTCAATGCATCATCGTCAGGATCGTCAGATGGTGATCAGGGCCGTGCAGATGGCGGTCTGGCAGCGCCAAGGCAGCCATCCACTGATCCTGCACTCCGACCGTGGCAGCCAGTTCCGAAGCGGCGACTACCAGCGTTACCTGGCGGCCAACGGCTTGGTGTGCTCGATGAGCGCGGTGGGCCACTGCGGTGACAACGCCGCGTGCGAAGGCTTCTTCGGCCTGCTCAAGCGCGAGCGGGTCTACCGCATGACCTACCCAACGCTCGATGCCGCGAGGGCGGATGTGTTCGAATACATCGAGCGGTTCCACAACCCGAGGATGCGACGAAGGGTCGCCAGGCAAGACCAGAAGTTCTCAGCCCTTTTACAACCGTCCGTGATTTCGGGGTAGAACCCATGACAGGGTTCTGCTGCCAGAAGGTGGACTGAAGTCATTTCATGTTGATCTCGACCAGCGATGTTCCAAGGTCATCCGTGAAAGCCACTATCAGTAGCTGGTAGCGGCTTGTTGGCCCATGAAGAGGGTAGATGCGCAGCCATTGACCGCATGTTGCTTGTAGTCCTACAATGTCCAGCTAGGCCGGAATAGCTCAGTTGGTAGAGCGGCGCATTCGTAATGCGTAGGTCGCAGGTTCGACTCCTGTTTCCGGCACCAGTTGTAGTGAAAAGCCCCGGCCTTTGGTCGGGGCTTTTTGTTTGCGCTCGCCGGTGATCATTGGATGGTCACCTCACTGAAGGCTGCAAGCCTTCAGCAACGTCTCGTCATCCCCGCACCCCGTACCAGCCACCACGCGAGCTGCCGGAGATAACCACCCGCTGCTCCCGCCGATGCACCGATCAGCAGGTGTGCGAGCACCCTGATCCCACGCGCGGCCCGCTCCCGCACCCAAGGCAGGACCGCCACCACCTGCGCACCCAGCAACAGCATCAGTACGTCCAGGCCCAGCGCATCCACCACCGGCAACAACGGCAGCAGATCCGGATTGCAGGCCAGCACGATCACCAGCGCGGCACCCAGCACGGCCATCAGGCGGCGCCCGGCGGGCAGGGTGGTCCAGTGCAGCAGTCGGTTGATCAGGTGCATGGCATTCCTTGTGTCATGTGCCGGAATCCTCATCAGGCTTGATCGGCCGCACCGGCTGCCGCAGCACGGTTTTCAACCGCGCCGCGTCGGTCCTGCGCGGGTCGCTCAGGTAGATCTCATGATGGGGGCCGGCGAAGGTGTAACCCAGTGCGGGCATCACTTCCTCATGCAGATGCGCCAGGACGGGGCCTTCGTCGTCGTAGGCGCCCACGTGCAAGGTCTGCAGGCTGGGGCCCTCGGCAAGGATTTCATTGCGGAGGCTGGGCGGCGCATCCCCCAGCTTCGCGCGCGCCTTGCTGATCGCGGCCTGCCACTGCGTAGGGCCGATGCCCTCGGGCGTGCGGATCATTACGGTCCAGGCCCACTCGTCCTTGCGTCGCGCGATGAAGCTGGCCGGGTCCTCGGCGCTCCACAGCGCCTCCAGCGGTGGCACCACGTAGTCGCGCCCTTCGGCCTTCAGCGCGAACTTCAATGCATAGCTCACCGAATACAGCCACTGCACGGCCTGCAGGTAGGCGGGGGCCGTGTTCGGGTCGCCGCGACCATCGACCATCACGTAGGGCAGGGGCGGCACATCGACCGGTACGAACCTGCCGGCGGGCGGTTGATAGAGCGCCTGGTCGCGCTTCTTGAAGTCGATCTTGTCCATCGGGGGCCTCCTCCTGTGCAGAGCATCCCACGCCAGGCACCCGCCAGTACGCTGAACCGGTTCAGGTGACTTTGCCGAACGAGGGCGAATGGCCCCACGAGCGCGCGGGGCCGCGACGCAGTCCTGGGTCATGCGCCCGTCACACCCGTGCGGTGCGACAACGTGTCGCAGCCAGAATCGGGCCTTTCCTGCGCTCGATCAATGTCAATGCCTTTCTTAAATGGTGGGTGACGGCCTAAAATTGAAAGGCTGACTCGACCCCACCTCCCTGCCTGTCTTCCGGACCGGTGGGACCGGCTTTTGGCCGGAACAGGCAGGGACGGGGAACGGCATTCCCTCGCAATTGGATCGACCGATGATTCCGTTGAAAACCCTTGGGCGCTGGTTGCGCCCGGGCCTGCTGCTGTCGTTGCTGGTGATGCTCACCGGTTGCGATGCGGTGGCCATCCTCAGTCCGAAGGGCCAGATCGGCCAGGATGAGAAGACCCTGCTGATCACGGCCACCGTGCTCATGCTGCTGGTCGTCATCCCGGTCATCATCATGACCCTGACGTTCGCGTGGAAGTATCGCGCCTCCAACACCAAGGCCCGTTACGAGCCGAAGTGGTCCCACTCGACGGCGATCGAGGTGGTGGTGTGGTCCATTCCCTGCATGATCGTGCTGGTGCTGGCGGTCCTGACCTGGCGTTCGTCGCACGCACTGGACCCGTATCGTCCGCTGGATTCGGACGTCAAGCCGGTCACCATCGAGGCGATCTCGCTGGACTGGAAGTGGCTGTTCATCTATCCGGAAGAGAAGGTGGCGGTCGTCAACGAAATCAAGTTCCCGGTCAACACGCCGCTGAACTTCAAGATCACGTCCGATTCGGTGATGAATGCGTTCTTCATCCCGCACCTGGGCAGCATGATCTACTCGATGGCTGCGATGGAGACCAAGCTCCACCTGATCGCCAACGAGACCGGCGAATTCCCGGGCATGTCCTCGCACTACAGCGGCGCGGGCTTCGCCAAGATGCACTTCACCGCCTACTCGGTCACCGATGCCGAATACCGCCAGTGGCTGGACCAGGTCCGCGCCGGTGAGCAGACCCTGGACAAGGCCTCGTTCAAGGCGCTGGGTGAAGCACGCAACGCCGAGTGGTATCCGGTCACCTACTTCGGCAAGACCGAAGAAGGCCTGTTCGACTGGGTCATCGCCAAGCACATGGGCGACAACAAGCATTACGGCATGAAGCACTCGCATGCCGGTGCCGCCGCTGCCGATGCCGCCACGCATGAAGCGCACGAGGGCCATGCCCCCAGTGATGCGCATGATTCCAAGGAATCGGGTGAAAACCTGGATGCCAACGAACACGAACACGCAGGCCATGCCGGCCACGCGGGTTCGGGAGAATGAACATGTTGGGAAAACTCTCTCTTGAGTCGATCCCCCACGATCCGATCGTCCTGACGACGTTGATCGGCGCGGTTCTTGGTGGCCTGGGCGTCGTCGCCCTGATCACCAAGTTCAAGCTGTGGGGCTATCTGTGGAAGGAGTGGTTCACCTCGGTGGATCACAAGAAGATCGGCGTGATGTACCTCATCGTCGCCTTCGTCATGCTGCTGCGCGGTTTCTCCGACGCCATCATGATGCGTACCCAGCAGGCCATCGCCGTCGGTGGCTCCGAGGGCTACCTGCCGCCGCACCACTACGACCAGATCTTCACCGCCCACGGCGTGATCATGATCTTCTTCGTGGCGATGCCGCTGATCACCGGCCTGATGAACCTGGCCGTGCCGCTGCAGATCGGTGCGCGCGACGTCGCGTTCCCGTTCGTCAACTCGCTCAGCTTCTGGCTGTTCGTGTCCGGTGCGGTGCTGATCATGCTGTCGCTGTGGATCGGTGAGTTCGCTGCCACCGGCTGGCTGGCATTCCCGCCACTGTCGGGCATCGAATACAGTCCAAGCGTCGGCATGGACTACTACATCTGGGGTCTACAGGTCGCAGGCCTGGGTACCACGCTGAGCGGTATCAACTTCTTCATCACCATCCTGAAGATGCGTACCCCCAGCATGAAGCTGATGCAGATGCCGGTGTTCACCTGGACCGCCCTGGTGACCAACGTGCTGATCGTCGCTGCCTTCCCGGTGCTGACCATCACCCTGGTGCTGCTGACCCTGGACCGTTACCTGGGTACGCACTTCTTCACCAATGACGGTGGCGGCAACGCCATGCTGTACATCAACCTGATCTGGATCTGGGGTCACCCGGAGGTGTACATCCTGGTCCTGCCGGCGTTCGGTGTGTTCTCCGAAGTCATCGCGACCTTCTCGCGCAAGGCGCTGTTCGGCTACAAGGGCATGGTCTACGCCACCGCCTGCATCGGCGTGCTGTCGTTCATCGTGTGGCTGCACCACTTCTTCACCATGGGCTCCGGTGCCAACGTCAATGCCTTCTTCGGCATCACGACGATGATCATCTCGATCCCGACCGGCGTGAAGATCTTCAACTGGCTGTTCACCATGTTCCGCGGCCGCGTGCACTTCACCACCCCGGTGCTGTGGACCATCGGCTTCATGGTCACCTTCGTCATCGGCGGCATGACCGGCGTGATGCTGGCGATCCCGGCCATCGACTTCGTGCTGCACAACAGCCTGTTCCTGATCGCCCACTTCCACAACGTCATCATCGGCGGCGTGGTGTTCGGCATGTTCGCCGGCATCACCTACTGGTGGCCGAAGATGTTCGGCTTCCGCCTCAATGAGTTCTGGGGCAAGTGCGCGTTCTGGTGCTGGTTCATCGGCTTCTACGTGACCTTCATGCCGATGTACGTGCTGGGCTTCATGGGCATGACCCGTCGCCTGCAGAGCACGGTCAACCCGGCCTATGAGCCGCTGCTGCTGATCGCCGCCGCAGGTGCCTTCATCGTTGGCGCCGGCATCCTGTGCCAGATCATCCAGGTGGCCGTCTCGATCCGCGACCGCAAGAAGACCGTCGACCTGACCGGCGACCCGTGGGATGCCCGTACGCTGGAGTGGGAAACCTCTTCGCCGCCGGCCTTCTACAACTTCGGCACGCTGCCGGAAGTCACCGAGCTGGACGATTTCTGGGAGCGCAAGCAGCGCGGTGAAGCCTGGCCGAAGCCGGCCAAGTACACCGACATCCACATGCCGCGCAACACCGGCACGGGCGTTGTCATCGGTGCCTTCAGCCTGGTGTTCGGCTTCGCGATGATCTGGCACATCTGGTGGCTGGCCATCGTCGGCTTCGTCGGCATGATCGCCACGTTCATCTACCGCACCTTCGACCAGGACGTGGACTACTGGGTCCCGGCCGCCGAGGTGGAACGCATCGAGAACGAACACCGCAAGCACCTGGAAGCCCAGGGCCTGGTGAAGTCGGAGCTGAAGGCATGAGCACCAATACCTCGACCCTGAGCCACGGGCACGCCGCGCACGCGGCGGCCCATGGCCATGACGACCACGAGCACCACGACACCGGCGGCAACACCGTCTTCGGTTTCTGGGTGTACCTGATGAGCGACTGCCTCATCTTCGCCTCGCTGTTCGCCACCTACGTGGTGCTGGCAGGCGGTACCGATGGTGGCCCGACCGCGAAGGACCTGTTCGAACTGCCGTTCGTGGCGTGGGAAACCGCGCTGCTGCTGACCTCGTCGCTGACCTTCGGCCTGGGCATGATCGCCATGCACCGCAAGCAGGTTGGCCAGATGTTCCTGTGGCTGGCGGTTACCTGGCTGCTGGGCTTCGGCTTCATGTGCATGGAAGTCTATGAGTTCCAGCACCTGATCCATCAGGGCTACGGTCCGGACCGCAGTGCCTTCCTGTCGGCGTTCTTCGCCCTGGTCGGCACCCACGGACTGCACGTCAGCGCCGGCCTGCTGTGGCTGCTGGTGATGTTCGTGCAGCTGAAGAAGTACGGCCTGACCCCGACCAACAAGACCCGCATGGCGTGCCTGAGCCTGTTCTGGCACTTCCTGGACCTGATCTGGATCGGCGTGTTCTCCGTCGTCTACCTCAATGGAGCGCTGTAATGGCACATGACAACCACGCACACGACCACGGCACCGGCGGCGAAAGCCACGGCAGCGTGAAGTCGTACCTGATCGGCTTCGTGCTGGCGGTGGTGCTGACCGTCATCCCGTTCTGGATGGTGATGTCGGGTGATTTCTCGCGCACCGTCAACGGTGTGGTGATCGCGGTCACCGCGGTGCTGCAGATGCTGGTCCACCTGGTGTTCTTCCTGCACCTGGACCGCTCTTCGGAAAGCCGCTGGAACGTCAACGCTGCGGCCTTCACCGTTGTGGTGATCGGCATCATCGTGATCGGCACCCTGTGGGTCATGCACAACATGAACGTGCACATGATGCACTGACGTCCTCGCGACGTTGCCACGCAGAAAGGCCGCCCTCGGGCGGCCTTTCTGTTTGCTGTGGTTGCGCGTTTCGTGCACCCACCAGGCTGGTAGTGCCGGCCGCTGGCCGGCAATTACGCGAAGCCGGCCAGCGGCCGGCTCTACCAGGAGATCCACGCCATGCGTGGATGGGGTCAGAGCCCTTGCCTGTGCAAGAGATCCCACCCGGCATGGCCGGCAATTACGCGAAGCCGGCCAGCGGCCGGCTCTACCAGGAGATCCACGCCATGCGTGGATGGGGTCAGAGCCCTTGCCTGCGGCAAGGGATCCGACCCCGGACCTGGCGCCTCACCCCACCCGGCGCAGGAATTCCTCGGCGTCCATCGGTCGGCCCAGGTGGTAACCCTGCAACTGGTCACACCCCAGTTCGCTCAGGTACTCGCGCTGCGCCTGCGTCTCCACGCCCTCGGCCACCACCTGCAGCTGCAGGGTGCGGCCCAGCGCGATGATCGACGAGACGATGGCGGCGTCCTCGTCATTGCGCTCCAGGTCGTGCACGAACGCACGGTCGATCTTCAGTTCGGTGGCCGGCATGCGCTTGAGGTACAGCAGGCTGGAATAGCCGGTGCCGAAATCATCGATGGCGATGTGCACGCCCATCGCGGTCAGGTCGTTGAGAATCGCGAGGCTGGCATCGACGTCCTTCATCGCCGTGGTCTCGGTGATCTCCAGGGTCAGCCGCGCCGGTTCGATCCGGTGCCGGTGCAGCACCTCGCGCACGCTGTCCAGCAGTGCCGGCGAGGCGAACTGCAGCGGCGAGAGGTTCACCGCCATTGTCCATTCCGTATGCCCGGCCTGGTGCCATGCCCGCAGCTGCGCACAGGCGCGGTCCAATACCCAGTCACCGATCGGCAGGATCAGGCCGCTGCGCTCGGCAATGGGGATGAACACGTCCGGCGCCAGCAGTCCCAGCTCCGGGTGCTGCCAGCGCAGCAGCGCTTCGGCCCCGGTGGCCGGTGCGCCGGCGGCAGGGAACTTGGGCTGGTAATGCAGGATCAGTTCGTCGCGGGCGATGGCCTTGCGCAGGTCCTGCAGCAGGCGCAGCTGGCGGTTGGCACTGAGCTGCATCGACGGGGTGAAGAAGGTGTAGCCGTTCCGCCCGGTTTCCTTGGTGTGGTACATCGCCGCATCGGCGTGGGCCATCAGCTCGCGCTCGTTGCCGGCGTCATCCGGGTACAGGGCAATGCCCAGGCTGGCGCTGACCTGCAGTTCGGCCGCATCCAGCAGGAACGGTTCGCCAGCCGCGGCGATGATGCGCTCGGCCACCACCACCGCATCGTCGGGAATGTCGATGGCCAGCACGATCACGAACTCATCGCCGCCGAGGCGGGCCAACGTATCCTGCGGTCGCAGCTGGCCGCCGATGCGCTGTGCCACCGCCACCAGCAGGCGGTCGC
This sequence comes from Stenotrophomonas sp. LC732, assembly GCF_052446685.1. Lineage (NCBI taxonomy): Bacteria > Pseudomonadati > Pseudomonadota > Gammaproteobacteria > Lysobacterales > Lysobacteraceae > Stenotrophomonas > Stenotrophomonas sp. LC732. The sequence continues at coordinate 1,049,948 of NZ_CP199214.1, forward strand.
CGAGCTGGTGGCCGTACGCATCATTGACCGCCTTGAAGCCGTCCAGGTCGCAGAACATCACCGCCACTGCATGGTTGCGGCGCCGCGCCTTCTCGATGGCCTGCTCAATGCGGTCCTGCAGCAGCATGCGGTTGGGCAGCTGGGTCAACGGGTCGTGCAGCGCGGCCTGGATCAGCTTGTCGTTGGCGTGCGCCAGCGAATCGGCCAGCAGACCGGTGCGCACGCGCATCTGCCGGTCGAACAGCGAGGCGACCAGGGCGATGCCCAGGGTGGCCACGGTGGTGACGATCACCAGCACCGCCAGCCAGCGCGTGTCGATGCCACCACTGCCGACGGCGCCACAGATGCTGCCTTCGGGGAAGCGCGCCGCCTCCATGCCGGTGTAATGCATGCCGACGATGGCCAAGCCCATCACCAGCGAAGCAAGCGCGCGCAGCAGCAGGGTGTTGCGCCGCTCGGCGCGCAGGCGGAAGGCGATCCACAGTGCGGCGCCGGCGGCACCGATGGCCACCGCGATGGAGGCGGCAAACCAGCCCGGGTGGTAGTCGATGCCGGGCTGCATGCGCATCGCCGCCATGCCCAGGTAATGCATGGTGGCGATGCCCAGGCCCATCAGCACGGCCCCGGCCAGCAGCCGGCGCCACGGCAGGCTGGGCCGCGACACCAGCCACAGTGCATACGCCGAGGCGCCGATCGAGACCGCCAGCGAGTACAGGGTGATGCCAAGGTCGTAACCCACCGGAATCGGCAGGTCGAAGGCGAGCATGCCGATGAAGTGCATCGACTAGATGCCCAGGCCCATGGCCGCCGCGCCGCCGGCCAGCCACCAGCGGGCCACGCGACCCTCGGCCGTGGCCAGGCGCCCGGGCATGTCCAGCGCCGTGTACGAAGCAAGAATGGCCACCAGCAGGGAGATGATGACCAGGCTCTGACTGTAGCTGCCAGTCATGATGAATCCAGTGGGGGAGGGAGGGGCGCCCGCAAGGCGCACGCCCGCGACCCCTATCGGCGCAGGTGGGCAGGACTTGAGTGGTCGCAGCACCTGCGACCCGGCTCGGCTATCCTGCCACGCCTGTTCCCGTTGCTGGAAATCATCCGATGGCAAAAGCCCGCACCGCCTACGTCTGCAATGAATGCGGCGCCGAATTCAGCAAGTGGCAGGGCCAGTGCACCGAGTGCAACGCCTGGAACTCGCTGTCGGAGATCGTGCTGGAAAGCGCGGCGGCGGCCAAGGCGCCGGCTTCGCGCCGGGCCGGCTGGGCCGGCAAGATCGACCCGCCGAAGATCACCGCCCTGAAGGACGTGGAGCAGACCGAGCATCGCCGGGTCTCCACCGGCATCGGCGAGTTCGACCGGGTGCTGGGCGGTGGCCTGGTCGAGGGCGCGGTGGTGCTGGTCGGTGGCGATCCGGGCATCGGCAAGTCGACCCTGCTGCTGCAGGCGGTGGCGAAGATGGCGGCCGAACTGCCGGTGCTGTACGTCACCGGCGAGGAATCGCTGGCGCAGGTCGCCGGCCGCGCGCACCGCCTGGAGCTGCCGCTGGACGGGGTCAACGCGCTGGCCGAGACCGGGGTCGAATCGATCCTGCAGCATGCGTCCAAGGCCGGCCCGCGGCTGATCGTGGCCGACTCCGTGCAGACCCTGTGGACCGAGAGCCTGACCGCCGCGCCCGGTTCGGTCAGCCAGGTGCGCGAGAGCGCGGCGCGGCTGGTCCGGTTTGCCAAGGAAACCGGCACCGCCGTGTTCCTGGTCGGCCACGTGACCAAGGAGGGCGGCATCGCAGGCCCGCGCGTGCTCGAGCACATGGTCGACGCGGTGCTGTATTTCGAGGGCGAGAGCGGCAGCCGCTTCCGCCTGCTGCGCGCGTTCAAGAACCGCTTCGGTGCGGTCAACGAACTGGGCGTGTTCGCGATGGGCGACAAGGGCCTGAAGGAGGTCTCCAACCCATCGGCGATCTTCCTGTCCGGCGGCAGCACCCATCAGCCGGGCAGCTGCGTGATGGTCACCCGCGAGGGCACCCGGCCGCTGCTGGTGGAGGTGCAGGCGCTGGTCGATGCGTCGCCGCTGTCGAATCCGCGCCGTGTCGCGGTCGGCCTGGAGCAGAACCGCCTGGCCATGCTGCTGGCGGTACTGCATCGCCACGGCGGCGTGCTGGTCGGCGACCAGGACGTGTTCGTCAACGTGGTCGGTGGCATCCGCGTGCAGGAAACCGCCGCCGACCTGCCGGTGCTGCTGGCGGTGTTGTCGTCGCTGCAGGACCGGCCGCTGGCGGAAAAGACGATTGCGTTCGGCGAGGTGGGCCTGTCCGGCGAGATCCGGCCGGTGCCCAATGGCGAAGACCGCCTGCGCGAGGCCGCCACCCATGGCTTCAAGCGCGCCATCGTGCCCAAGGCCAATGCGCCCAAGGGCGGATCGGTGAAAGGCATGGAAGTGATCGCGGTGGAGCGCCTGTCCGAGGCCATCGACGCGGCGTGAGGCACTGGGGGGACTGCTGCGGGGCCTGCCTCCACATACGTCATATACGGCAACGGTCAGGCTGGCTGTGCTAGTTTTTCCCGCTCGACGAAGGCGCCCTCTGGCGCCTTTCCGTGCCCAGGAGTAAACGATTACATGCAGGACACCGCGCTCACCGCCCCCAACGCCGAGATCCGTCGTGCCGGGGTCGATCTCAATGGACTGATGACGGTGCTGGGCAAGCACCTGTATTCCACCCCGGTGGTGGCGCTGCGCGAACTGGTGCAGAACGCGCACGACTCGATCATCCGCCGCCGCATCGAGCAGCCCGGCGTCCAGGTGCCTTCGCGCATTTCGGTGCAGGTCGATGCCGGTGCCGGCGTGCTGCGCATCACCGATACCGGTGCCGGCCTGACCCGCCAGGAGATCCACGACTACCTGGCCACCGTCGGCGTCGGCTATACCCGTGGCCTGCGCCAGGGCGGCGAGGATGATGAAGGCCTGATCGGCATGTTCGGCCTCGGCTTCCTGTCGGCCTTCGTGCTGGCGCGCCGGGTCAGCGTGCGTACCACCTCGTACCAGACGCCGGAGCTGGGCCATCTGTACGTGTCCAGCAATGCCGAGCAGTACACCGTCAGCGAAGTGCCGGCACGTGCGGTCGGCACCGAGGTGGAACTGGAGCTGCATCCGGACTTCCTGCCGCTGGCCAACGAGGCGCGCCTGCATGAGGTGCTGGGCCGCTACTGCGCGCTGCTGTCCGAACCGATCTTCATCGGTGCTGCGACCGAAGCGCTCAACCCCGAGCCGCCGCCGTGGCGGGGGCAGGGTGACGTGGCCGTGCACCCGGTGCAGGCACGCCGCCAGGCACTGCAGTTCGCCGCGCGCTTCGAACACGATTTCGAGCCGATCGTCACCGTGCCGCTGCGTGCCGACGGCAACAGCGATGCCACCGGCCTGCTGTGGGTGCAGGATGGTGCCACCTATGGCACCAGCGACAACCGCAACCTGTCGGTGTTCGTGCGCGGCATGCTGCTGGATGACGATGCCCGTGACCTGCTGCCGCCGTGGGCCGGCTTCATCGGCGGGGTGATCGAATCCTCGCGGCTGACTCCCACCGCCAGCCGCGAAGACCTGCAGCGCGATGACCAGTACCGCGCTGTGCAACATGCCTTGCTGGAGGCGCTGATCGATGGTCTGGCCGACGTTGCGCGGCAGCAGCCGGAGGCGTGGCGACGCGTATTGAGCCGCCACAACGAGGCGCTGCTGGGCGCGGCGCTGTGCGATGACCGCCTGTTCGACCTGCTGATGGAGCATGTGCGCGTGCCGACCTCGCAGGGCGACCTGCCGGCCAGTGCCCTGCCGGCGCGCGGTGCCGTGCATGTCATCCTCGACAATGGCGGTGGCTTCGAAGAGATGCTGTTCCGCGCGATGGGGGTGCCGGTCGCGCATGGCCATCGCTACGCGGTGGTGCCGTTCCTGCGGCGCTGGGCCCAGGCCAAGGGCCTGCGCCTGGTTGAACTCGGCACCGAGCAGGGCAATCGCGCACTGTTCCGCAGCGATGACAGCCTCGACGACGCGCAGCTCGCATGGCTGCGCGAACAGCTGGGTGATGGCGAGCAGCTGCTGCCGGCGCGTTTCAGCCCGGAAGCACTGCCGGTGGTGGTGGTGCCCGACCGCGAGGCCGAACTGAAGCAGCGCCTGGAAGACGACGAGAACGACAAGCGCGTTTCGATGGCGGCGCTGCGCCTGGCGCGCCAGTTCACCGCACGCATCGAATCGCGCGCACCCTCGCGGCTGTACCTCAACCTCGACAACCCGGCGGTGCAGGCGCTGCTGCGCGCCCAGCGCGAGGGCCACCCGCAGGCCGAAGCGGCGGCACGCCTGCTGCGCTCGCTGAAGATCATCGTCGCTGCGCAGGGCCGTCCCTTGGCCCGGGCAACGACCGCCACGCAGGGCCCGGATCTCAACGGCGCCTTTACCGATATCGCCGGTGCTCTGCAGCAGATGCTGCGCTGAGCACCGCGCCCTCTCATCCAGCCTTCGCTAGACAGGAGTACTTACCCCATGGACATCTGGAACTGGGTCGAAAAACTGCAGGGCGACCTGCGCCAGGCCGGCCAGGCGCAGAACGCGCACCTGCTGAACCGCCTCGCCGACGAGGTCAGTGAACTGCAGATCGACCGCGTCGATGCACTGCTGCCCGAAGCACGCGCACTGGGCAAGGCGCTCGACAACCCCTGGGTCGACGTCTACGTCGGCCACTGGGCGCTGCGCAACCGCGTCGGCAACCGTGTTGAAGGCGAGAGCGCACTTGGCGAAGCCGTTTCGCTGTTCGAGCGGGCACACCGCGAAGACACCCTGGAATGCCCGCAGTCGATCTGCGTGACCCAGGACCTGGCCGCCTGCTACGGCAACATCGATGGCCCGGGCTGGGTGCCCGAGCGCATCGAGGTGTGCGACGAGACCCTCGGCCGCATCGATCCCAGCTGGGCCTGCTTCCAGTGCCTGAGCTGCGAGAAAGCCGATGCGCTGCTCGACGATGGCCGTGGCCAGGAGGCGCTGGATTACCTGCAGGCGCAGGCCGACGCCGTGGAGGCCTGTGGCAAGGAAGTGTTCGACAGCTTCCCGGAGATGCAGATCAAGATCCTGCTCGCTGTCGGCCGCGCCGACGAGGCACTGGCGCTGATCGAGAAGCGCGAAGCCGAAGTGGCCGCCTCCGGGGAGTACGAGCCGGCCAACTGCACGGTGCCGCGCCGCTTGTCCAAGGCATGGGCGTTGGCCCAGCTGGGCCGCGACGAAGAAGCGCTGCAGCAGCTGGTGCCGTGGAGCGAGCTGACCCCGAATTACTGGCGGCTGTGGGCGAACACCGCCGCAGCGCTGTGCCAGCGTGACCCTGCGCGCAATACGTGGGACCTGGGCACGCGCTTCAACACGATCATCGAGCACTTCGCCCGGGTCGGATCGCATCGCCTGCTGATCGAAGTGGCAGCGCTGAGCCTGGAGCTTGCCCTGCAGCGTGGTGCGCGCTGGGTGGCGCTGCGCCAGCTGGAACTGGCCCGCACCCATCTGGCGCAGCTGCGCCAGGACCGGGGGGGCGGCAGCGCTGGTGGCCGGCCTGGCGGCACGCATCGATGCATTGCCGGATGTCGCACCGCTGCCGGTGCCGGCCGGCGAGCTGCTGGCATGGCTGGACGCGCAGGGTGAACAGAACCAGGCGCGCGACCCCGAGCGCGAGGCGCAGTGGTTGCTGCAGGCGCAGGCGCAGCTGCCCGATGACGAGGCCTTGGCCGAGATGGCCGCCTCGGCGCTGAGCGCCTGCGGCGCGCAGGCCGAGGCGCGAGCGCTGTTGTGGCGGTTCGTACGCAGCCATGCGCAGAACGATGGTCCCGCAGCCTACACGCTGATGCGCTGGCTGGCCGAGCAGGGGGACGACGACGGCCTGCGCCAGCTGGCCGAGGTCTACCGCAGCAGCGTGCCGGTGTTCGCGCACTGGTGCGACGTGCAGCGCGCACGCCGGGTGTCCGACTGGCCGGCGCTGGAGCAGGCGGCCCGATCGCTTCTGGAGCTGTCTCCGGGCTCGCACGGCGCGCGCGGCACGCTGGCGCGCATGTACATGGAAACCGGCCGCTTCAGCGAGGCCCAGGCCTGCTATGCGCAGTTGGTGGAGCTGCTGGACGAGCCGAACGCCGCGCATTGGGACCACATGAGTGCGGCCAGCGCGGCGCGCGACTGGGACGCGGTGCGCCGCTCGGCCGCGGCGATCGGCATGGAGCTGTCCAGCCAGGAAGGTGTGGTCGAGGAGCCATGGGGCTGGGTGATCATCCGCAGCGAAGAGAACGGCGAGCCGATGGAGTACTACGCCCGCCGCAGCGGCCCGGTGACCGCGCGCATCGTCGAGAATGCGCCGTCCAACCGCGCACAGCAGGTGGGCGACTGGGTGGTGTTCGATGCCGCACTGGTGCATCCGGCACCCGAGGAGGAGGAAGCGCGCGAGCATTTCATCCCGACCTATGCGCAGGTGCATGTGCTGGAGCGCGGCGGCTTCGCCCGCAGCTGGATGATCGATGGCGCGCACCCGGGCGAAGAGGCGTGGAATGCCTTCGTCGAGGCGGCCGAAGCACAGGGTTGGAAGGTGTGGTCGCACAGCCGCCCGGACTACACTGTCACCGACCCCGATAGGGAGGAGGGCACGCTGCCCGGCCTGCTGTTCACCGTCGCCCAGCCGCAGGACCATGCGCCGCTGGCGCTGCACCGCTTCCTCCAGCAGCACACCGCGACGTGGCCGCATCCGCATTGCTGGCTGCGCCTGGCTGAAGCCTGTGACCAGGATCGCCAGCCGCACCTGGACGTGATCGAGCGTTACGGGTTGTAAGCTGCACGCTCCTGTAGAGCCGAGCCTGCGCTCGGCCCACGCGGAAAGCAGCCGAGCATGGGCTCGGCTCTACAACGGATCATCATCACCACCAGGGAATGGAATACATGCGAAAGACAGGGATGTTCGTGATCGCCGGGCTGCTGCTGGCCCCCACCGTGCAGGCCGCACCGGCCTGCCAGGAACCCATGGCCGTTGCCCGTGCCTTCTTCGAAGCCACGACCGGCAATGGTGACTTGCTGGAGCCACCGCCCGCGCTGGTCAGCCCGGCGTTCGGCAAGGCACTGCGTGGCGAGCGTGCCTGCCAGCAGCGCGAAGAGGGCATCTGCACGATCGATTCCGACCCGTGGCTGGATGCGCAGGACGGCGACATTGAAACCCCGGTGCGTTATCGCTGGAAAGAGGCCTCGGCCACTGCCGGCCAGGTCGAGATGCGCTATGCGGTATGGAAGAAGGCCTACGTGACCCGTCTGCCGATGGTGCGCCAGGGCCAGGGCTGCTGGCAGGTCGATGACATCCTCACCAACAGCGGCCGTTCGGTGCGGAAGATCCTGGCGCAGCCGGTGCCCTGACCGGCGGCAGCATCCACGCAGGGTGCGGTCCAGTTGCCGGCCAGCGGCCGGCACTACCAGGTGATGTTGGGTGGGTGCCGACCGTTGGTCGGCATGCCTTTATCGCGAATGCCCGAACACCAGTTCGATCACGAACTGGCTGCCGAAGAACGCCAGCAGCAGCAACAGCATTGCCGCCAGCGTCCAGTGCACCGCCTTCATGCCGCGCCAGCCGTAGCGGCGACGGCCGATCATCAGCACGCCGAACACGATCCACGACAGCACGCTCAGCACGGTCTTGTGCACCAGCTTCTGCGCCAGCAGGTCATCGACGAACAGCACGCCGGTGACCAGGGTCAGTGTCAGCAGCGCGAAGCCGACCGTGATCACCCGGAACAGCAGCGATTCCAGGTCGGCCAGCGGTGGCAGCGCGCGCAGCCACGGGCGGAACTCGCGGCGGCGCAGGGCGCGTTCCTGCAGCCACAGCATGATCGCCAGCAGCGCGGCGATGCTCAGCGTGGCGTAGGCCAGCAGCGCCAGCCAGGCATGGCTGGCCAGGCGCCAGCCCAGCACCTTGCTCGGCTCGTGGCCGTAGCCGTGATAGGCCAGAAGCAGTACCGCGGCCAGTGGGAACACCACCACGCCCAGCGCCGACATGCGGCCGCGCGCGCCCACCAGCGAGGTCAGCCAGGCCATGCCCAGGCCGACCAGCGACAGCGCGGCGAAGAAGTGCATGTCCGGCCCGCCGTTGGTGCGCATCGCCACCATCACGTGGTAACCGCCATGCAGCAGCATCGCTGGCAGGGCCGGCCACAGCCAGGTGGGAGAGCCGGTGCTTTCATCGCGGCCGAGCGCGCGCACCAGCAGGGCACTGGCAGCCAGGTAGAGCAGGACGGCGATGAGAACGATTGTCATCGTTGCAGTTTCGCATACCCCTGTGATGCTGGCGACGGCCCGGTGGTCGCAGTCCGGGCGGACAGCCGGACCCGTTATACTGTCTGCCTTATTGTCCCCCGCTTTCAGACAGGTTGCGCCGCATGTTCGAGTCCCTGACCCAGCGCCTTTCCGGCACCATCGAGCGCCTGCGTGGCCGCGGCCGCCTGACCGAGGAGAACATCCGCGAGGCGACCCGCGAAGTACGCATCGCGCTGCTCGAAGCCGACGTCGCGCTGCCGGTGGTGCAGGCCCTGATCGAGCGCATCAAGGTGCGCGCGGTCGGCCAGGAAGTGCTGAAGTCGCTGACCCCGGGCCAGGCCCTGATCAAGGTCGTGCGCGACGAGCTGACCGCGGTGATGGGTGCCGAGGCCAGCGACCTGAACCTCAATGTGCCCGCTCCGGCCATCATCCTGATGGCGGGCCTGCAGGGCGCCGGCAAGACCACCACGGTGGGCAAGCTGGCCAAGCACCTGAAGGAAAAGCGCAAGAAGAAGGTGATGGTGGTTTCGGCCGACGTCTACCGCCCGGCCGCGATCGAGCAGTTGAAGACCCTGGCCGAGCAGGTGGGCGTGCTGTTCTTCCCGTCCAGCGCCGACCAGAAGCCGGAAGCCATCGTCCGCGCTGCCATCGACGATGCCCGCAAGTCGTTCGTCGACGTACTGCTGGTCGATACCGCCGGCCGCCTGGCCATCGACGAAGCGATGATGGCCGAGATCAAGGCCCTGCACGCTGCGGTGAACCCGGCCGAAACCCTGTTCGTGGTCGACGCCATGACCGGCCAGGACGCGGCCAACACCGCCAAGGCCTTCGGTGATGCGCTGCCGCTGACCGGCGTGGTGCTGACCAAGACCGACGGTGACGCCCGTGGCGGTGCCGCGCTGAGCGTGCGCTACATCACCGGCAAGCCGATCAAGTTCGTCGGTGTCAGCGAAAAGCCGGAAGGCCTGGACGTGTTCCATCCGGACCGCATCGCCAGCCGCATCCTCGACATGGGCGACGTGCTGTCGCTGGTCGAGCAGGTGGAGCAGCAGGTCGACAAGGACAAGGCCGCCAAGCTGGCCGAGAAGGTCGCGAAGGGGAAGAAGTTCGACCTGAACGACATGCGCGACCAGCTCGAGCAGATGCAGAACATGGGCGGCATCGGCGGCCTGATGGACAAGCTGCCGGGCCTGGGCAACATCCCCGACCACCTGAAGCAGCAGGTCAGCCAGGGCAAGGAAGTGCCGCGCATGATCGCCATCATCGGCTCGATGACCAAGAAGGAACGGCGCAACCCGAACCTGCTCAACGGCTCGCGCCGCGCGCGCATCGCCAAGGGTTCGGGCGTGACCCCGGCCGACGTCAACAAGCTGATGAAGCAGTACATGCAGATGGAAAAGATGATGAGCAAGATGGCCGGCGGTGGCATGAAGGGCATGTTGCGCAGCATGAAGGGCATGATGGGCGCCATGGGCGGCCGCGGCATGCCGTTCCGTTGATGACGGCCCCGTCCGCAGTGTGATGTAGCGCCCGAGCTCACGCTCGGGCGGCGGCGCGCAGCAGCAGGCTCGACTCTTCCCCTGTCCCGCGCGCACCATGGGGGCCTGTCCGAAACGATGGGCCGTCATGCAGAGTTCCGCTGTAACTTCCCGCGTCGAGGCGTTCTGCCGGCGCTTTGGCATTTCCGTTCCGATCCTGCTGGCACCGATGGCCGGTGCCTGCCCCGTACCGTTGTCCGCCGCGCTGGCCAATGCCGGCAGCATGGGGGCGATGGGCGCGGTGCTGTCGTCGTCGGCCGATATCGGTCGCTGGATGGAGGACTTCCGCGCGACCTCCACCGGCCCGGCGCAGGTGAACCTGTGGCTGCCGGACCCCGCACCGAGCCGTGATGTCGCTGCCGAGGCCGCCAGCCGCGCTTTCCTCGCGCAGTGGGGCCCGGACGTGCCGGCCAGCGCCGCCGACGCCACGCCTGCCGATTTCGAAGAACAGTTCGCTGCGTTGCTTGCGGCACGCCCGGCGGTGGCCTCGACCATCATGGGCGTGCTGCTGCCGCGCCACGTGCAGCAGCTGAAGGACGCCGGCATTGCCTGGATCGCCTGCGCGACCACCTTGTCCGAAGCGCGTGCCGCACAGGACGCCGGTGCCGACGCCGTGGTGGCGCAGGGCATGGAGGCCGGTGGCCATCGCGGTGCGTTTGATCCGGCAATGGCCGAACGCCAGCTGGTCGGGCTGTTCGCGCTGTTGCCGCGCCTGGCCGATCACCTGCAGATTCCGGTGATCGCTGCCGGTGGCATCGCCGATGGCCGTGGCATTGCTGCCGCACTCACCCTGGGGGCCAGCGCCGTCCAGATCGGCACCGCCTTCCTGCGCACGCCCGAGGCGGCGATCGCGTCGGCGTGGGCCGATGGGCTGGCCGCCAGCGAACCGGAAGATACCTGGCCGACGCGCGCGTTCAGCGGCCGCCTTGGCCGTGGCCTGGCGACCGCGTATGTGCGCGCCGCTGCTGCCGAAGGCGCCCCTGCGCCGCGCCCGTACCCGGTGCAGCGTGGCCTGACCGCGCCGATGCGCAAGCAGGCCGTGCAGGAAAATCGCCTGGCGGCGATGCAGGCCTGGGCCGGGCAGTCGGCGTGGATGGCGCCTGCACAGCCGGCCGCCGACGTGCTGCGCGGCATGTGGGAACAGGCGCAGGCGCTGCTGCGATGAGGGTCACCTGCAATGGCCAGCCGGCGCAGGTGGCGGACCTGCTGCCGGCGCTGGTGAACTACGGCCACTTCACCTCGCTGCAGGTGCGTGGTGGTGCAGTGCAGGGGCTGGACCTGCATCTGGCGCGGCTGTCGCAGGCCACGCGCGAACTGTTCGGCAGCGAACTGGACACGGTGCAGGTGCAGGCGTGGATGTCGCAGGCGCTGCGGCAGGCCGGCCTGGCCGATGCCTCGCTGCGGGTGACGGTGTACTCGCGCCGCTTCGATTTCCGCAATCCGCTGGCGGCCGTGCCGGTGGACGTGCTGGTGGCAGTTTCAGCGCCGGTGGCCCTGGCCGCGCCCAAGCGCGTGCGCAGCGTGGCCTGGCAGCGCGAAATGCCGCAGATCAAGCATGTGGGCACATTTGGCCTGTTTGCCGAGCGTCGCGCGGCGATGGCGCAAGGATTCGACGATGTGCTGTTCGTGACCGCCGATGGCGACGTGAGTGAAGGCAGCACCTGGAATCTGGCCGTGCACGATGGTGAACGGCTGCTCTGGCCGCAGGCGCCGGCCCTGCGCGGGACCGCCGAGGCGCTGTTGAAGCAGCATTGGCCGGGGGCGCAGGCGACGCAGCCGTTGCGGCTGGCGGACCTGGCCGGTGTGAAGAGCGCGTTTGCCTGCAACGCCAGCGGTCTTTGGGCGCTGGACGCCATTGACGGGCATGTCCTGCCCGGCTCGCAGGCCTTGGCTGAACGGGGCAGGGCAGTGCTGGCGGCGGTGCCTTGGGACAGATTGGGGTCAGATCCCTTTTGCGGCGCAAAAGGGTTCTGACCCCGGGCGGGTTCCCCGGGGTTGGCTCGGCCGGGCTCTGCCGCTATAATCGCCCGCTTACCTCGCCATCCTGGCGACTGGGCAATAGGAAAAACACCATGGTCAAGATTCGACTGACCCGCGGCGGCGCCAAGAAGCGTCCGTTCTACCACATCATCGTCACCGACGTGCGCAGCGCGCGCGACGGCCGCAACATCGAGCGCGTTGGCTTCTACAACCCGGTTGCCCAGGGCGCCGAGAAGCGCATCGAGCTGGACCTGGCCCGCGTTGACCATTGGGTCAAGAACGGCGCCCAGCCGACCGACAAGGTCCGCAACCTGATCAAGGAAGCGACCAAGTCCCAGGCCGCTGCGGCCTGATCCTGACGGGCCACGCTTCGGCGTGGCCCTCTTGGTTGAAGCAGATGAAAGATATCGAGCGCCGCATCCTGCTGGGCAGGGTTGTCGGCGCTTTTGGTGTGCGCGGCGAAATCAAGCTCGAGTCCTGGACCGAGCCACGTTCCGCCATTTTCCGTTACCAGCCGTGGATCGTGCGCAGCCCGTCCGGCGTGGAAACCACGATTGAAGGTGTGCGTGGCCGCGACAGCGGCAAGCACCTGGTCGCCCGTTTCCCCGGCGTCGAGGACCGCGATACCGTCGAAGCGATGCACGGCACCGAGATCTACGTGGCCCGCAGTGCATTGCCGCCACCGAAGCCCGATGAGTACTACTGGGTGGACCTGGAAGGCCTGGACGTGAAGACCACCGAGGGCGTTGCCCTGGGCCAGGTCTCGCACCTGTTCAGCACCGGCGCCAACGACGTGGTGGTGGTCCGCGGTGATCGCGAGCGGATGATTCCGTTCGTGCAGCCGGACTTCGTCAAGTCGGTCGACTTCGAGGCCAACCTGGTCGTGGTCGACTGGGATCCCGAGTTCTGAGCGTGAGCATGCGTTTCGACGTCATCACCCTGTTCCCCGAGTTCCTCGCCCAGTCCGCCGGACTGGGCGTGGTCGGGCGCGCGCAGGAGAAGGGGCTGTTCAGCCTGCACGGCTGGAACCCCCGTGATTACGCCGAAGGCAACTACCGCCGCGTGGACGACCGTCCGTTCGGTGGTGGCCCGGGCATGGTGATGCTGATCGAGCCGTTGCAGGCCTGCCTGCAGGCGATCCGTGAGGCTGATCCGACCCCGGCGCGGGTGATCTACCTCAGCCCGCAGGGGGCGCCGCTGACCCAGGCCAAGGTGCGGGAACTGGCGGCGCTGCCGCGCGTGGTCCTGCTCTGCGGCCGCTACGAGGGCATCGACGAGCGTTTCCTGGAGGCCAATGTCGACGAGGAGATCTCCCTCGGCGACTACGTGCTGTCCGGGGGTGAACTGGGCGCGGCGGTGATCATCGACGCCGTGGCCCGCCTGCAGGACGGTGCCCTGAACGACGCCGAATCGGCGGCGCAGGACAGCTTCGAGGGCGACCTCGGCCTGCTCGACTGCCCGCACTACAGCCAGCCGGCCCAGCACCCGCTGGGTGACGTGCCGGACGTGCTGCGCTCGGGCAACCACGCGGCCATCGCCGCCTGGCGCCGCCAGCAGTCGCTGCTCCGGACCGCCGAGCGGCGCCCGGACCTGCTGGATGAGCAGGCACTGGGCAAGGCCGACCGCAAACTGCTGGAGCAGGGCCGTCAGGCCCGGAACCAGAAGGCCAGCCCCTAGCGCAGGGTCGGCTTTATCGGCTATCATGGCCAATTCCCGTCGGCCCTGGTCGGCGCGCGCAGTACCCAAAACAAACGTGCAGCACAGTCCGGTGACTGCATGAGCCTACGTTGTCGATACGACACGCCCACCCGAACAAGAATCGGTGTAACCCATGAGCAAGCTGAACAAGTCCATCGTCGCGGAATTCGAATCCGCCCAGATCACCCGTGAACTGCCGAAGTTCAGCCAGGGCGACACCGTTGTCGTCAACGTGAAGGTGAAGGAAGGCAGCCGCGAGCGCGTGCAGGCCTACGAAGGCGTCGTCATCGCCACCAAGAACGCCGGCCTGAACTCCTCGTTCACCGTCCGCAAGATCTCGCACGGCTACGGCGTCGAGCGCGTTTTCCAGACCCACAGCGCCATCATCGACTCGGTCGAAGTGAAGCGTCGTGGTAAGGTCCGCGCCGGCAAGCTGTACTACCTGCGTGGCCTGGAAGGCAAGGCTGCCCGCATCAAGGAAGACCTGGCTGCCGCTGCTGCCGCCAAGGCTGCCCGTCTGGCCGACAAGGCCTGATAAACAACTTCGGTTGTTGCCGCGACGGCCACCTTCGGGTGGCCGTTTGCGTTTCCGGCATCGCATCGGCCACGATCAGGTGATGAACGACATCAACCTTCGCTATCCGGCCGTGATCCAGTCGGCGTTGCGCTTTCTCGACGGCAAGGGGCTGGCACGCGTGCAATCGGCGCCGTTGCTGCATCGCCTGTTGTGGCGCCTGGGCATCGCACTGCCGCCACCGATCCTGGCCGGCTTTGGCACCAACGCGTTGGTGCAGGGCCTGCTGTTCGGGCTGTTCTGGACCGCGCTGATGTGGCTGATGCTGTGGCAGGGCAGCGAACGTCCGCTGGTGCTGTTGCTGGTGGCCGGTCTGGTGGCCGGCGCGCTGTTCGGCCTTGTGATGGCGGCGCTGATGCGCTCGCTGCGCCGCCACCGCAAGCTGCCGGATTGGCGCCAGTTCCGGGCGCGGCAGGCGGACTGAGCCGATGGCGCACTGCGCCGTGACCGCTGGCTACGGGCCGCGCTAGGCTGCGGTTTCATCCCGATGGACGTGCCGTGCGATGCCTGCCAAGCGAACCGCACCTTCCACCGCGCCCACGCTGTTGTCCGGCGGCAACCCCCGGATCGCCAAGGGCGAGGGCGATGCTCCGGTGCAGGCATACATCGCCGCCATGCCGGACTGGAAACGCCCGGTCGGCGCACAGCTGGATGCGTTGATCGAACGGGCCGTACCCGGCGTGCACAAGGCGGTGAAGTGGAACTCGCCGATGTATGCGGTGGCGCCGGGCGAAGGCTGGTTTCTCAGCTTCCATTGCTTCACCCGCTACATCAAGGTGGCGTTCTTTCGTGGCGCGGTGCTGAAGCCGATGCCGCCCGAGCCGTCCAGGAGTGCCGATACGCGCTACCTGCATATCGCACAGGATGGCGCGCTGGATGAGGCACAGTTCCTCGACTGGGTGCGCCAGGCCGCCGCGTTGCCCGGCGAGCGCATGTAAGCCCACCGTTCTGATTCCTTTCCCGACGAGAACCGCTGATGGCCACGCACGCGCCGAACCCTGACGGTGCCGGAACCCCGGCGACCGAACTGATCGATGCACGCATCGCCGAGCTGGGAGACTGGCGCGGCGAAACGCTGGCACGCGTGCGTGCATTGATCCATGAAGCGCTGCCGGACGTGCAGGAAGCCTGGAAGTGGCGCGGTACACCGGTGTGGGAGCACAACGGCATCCTGTGCACCGGCGAAACCTACAAGCAGGCAGTGAAACTGACCTTCGCCAACGGTGCGGCGCTGGCGGACCCGAAGGGCCTGTTCAACGCCAGCCTGGAGGGCAACACGCGGCGTGCGATCGACATCCATGAAGGTGCGATGCCGGATGCCGCTGCGTTCAAGGCGCTGCTGCGCGCAGGGGCGGCGTTCAATGCGGCGAAGAAGAAACGGTAGAGCCGGCCGCTGGCCGGCTGTTGCGCGATGCTGCTGGAGAGGTGTGAGGTTGCCGGCCAGCGGCCGGCACTACCTTGTCATTGGCCGGTCCATGAGGTTGCCGGCCGGCGGCCGGCACTACCGTGGCGGTGCGGCATCCGGGTCGGCCACCGGCGACGGCGGACAGGCCGGAATCTCCGACGGCGTCGCCAGTTCTTCGGCATGCGAGGGCTTGCCCATCATCTTCGCCTTGCGCCAGCCGCCCCAGCGGTAATACGCCAGCGACAGCAGCATCGACACCAGCGAGCTGACCGGGAAGCTCCACCAGATTGCATCGGCGCCCCAGTACGGCTGCAGCAGTTCGGCGAACGGCACGCGCACGCCCCACAGCGAGCCGGCCAGGATCAGCAGTGGCGGAATCACCGCGCCGGTGGAGCGCACCACGCCGGAGATCACGAAGCTGACGCCGAAGAACAGGAACGAGCCGATCACCACATGGTTGAGGTGGCGGGCGATGTCCAGCGCCTGGCTGGCCGGCGGCAGGAACAGCGCCAGCAGCTGGCGATCGAACACAACCAACGGCAGGATCAGCGCGCCGGTCAGCAGGAAGTTGAACAGCACGCCCTGGCGTGCGGTACCGCGCACGCGGTCCCAGCGCTGCGCACCGACGTTCTGTGCGGCCATCGAAGAACACGCCGCACCGATCGCCATCGCCGGCATCTGCAGGTAGTTCCACAGCTGCAGGGACGCGCCGTAGCCCGCGGCGGTGTCGGTGCCGTACTGGTTGACCATGGTCATCAGCAGGATCACCGACAGCGAGATCAGCACCATCTGCAGGCCCATCGGCACGCCCTTGACCACCAGCGCCTTGAGGATGGTCATGTCGAGCTTGAACAGGCGCAGGTCGGCGCGGCCCAGCCACAGGGTGTGGCGCTTGTGCCGCATGTACAGCAGCAGGCCGGCCAGCGACAGCGTCTGCGCGACCAGCGTGGCCCAGGCCGAGCCGGCGATGCCCAGCGCGGGGAAGGGCCCCATGCCGAAGATCAGTACAGGGTTCAGCACGATGTCCAGTGCCACCGATACCATCAGGAAGCGGAACGGCGTGCGCGAATCACCGGCACCGCGCAGGGCGGCGGTGAGGAAGGCGAACGCGTACAGCGTCGGCATCGCCAGGAAGATGATCTGCAGGTAGGCCTCGGCCAATGGCAGCGAGGCGGCCGGCGTGCCCATCGCCGCCAGCAGCGGATGGGCCATGAACCAGCCGGCGATGGCGATGATCACCGACAGGCCGATGAAGAAGGTGGCACTGGTGCCGACCACGCGCCGCGCCTGCGCGATGTCGCGCGCGCCGATCGCCTGTCCGATCAGGATGGTCGAAGCCATGCCGAAGCCGAACACCGAGCCGATAAGGAAGAACATGATGTTGTTGGCGTTCGCGGTGGCGGTCAGTGCCGCCTCACCGAGGAAGCGCCCGACCCAGACCGCATTCACCGAACCGTTCAGCGACTGCGCGATGTTGCCTGCCAGGATCGGCAGGGAAAACAGCAGGAGATTGCGGCCGATCGGGCCGGAGGTCAGGTCAAGCGGCGCTTTGGCCATGGAGTGGTGATCGAATCCCGGGAGGCGCACACTAGCACCAAGCCGGTTTGCGGGATGTGGCAATGCATCAACGACTGCAGGTGAAGTGGAG
Organism: Stenotrophomonas sp. LC732; assembly: GCF_052446685.1. Classification (NCBI taxonomy): domain Bacteria; kingdom Pseudomonadati; phylum Pseudomonadota; class Gammaproteobacteria; order Lysobacterales; family Lysobacteraceae; genus Stenotrophomonas; species Stenotrophomonas sp. LC732. Next base: position 1,067,083 of record NZ_CP199214.1, read on the forward strand.
CCTGGCGCTGGCCTTGATCAGCGTCGTACTGGCCGCATGTTCGACAGGTGACCGGCTGGGCGATACCCAGGTGCGGCCCACCGACCGGCCCGAGTGCCTGGTCGGCAGCCAGCGCCAGGATCTTTCTGCCGGCGTACCCACCCTGATCGGGGGCAGCGGCTGCCGCACCGACCCCGACAACCCGCGTCCCCTGAACAAGCGAACGGAGTAGTCCCTGCCGATGACCGAGCTTTCCCCGCTGCCGCCCAGTGTCCGCCTGGACATCTGGCTGTGGGCGGCCCGTTTCTTCAAGACCCGCAGCCTGGCCAAGCAGGCCATCGAGACCGGCAAGGTCAGCGTGGCTGGGCAGCGCCCGAAATCCTCACGCGCGGTGCGCGTCGGCGAGCAGCTGCAGGTGGATCGCGGCGAGGAGCATTTCGAGATCCAGGTGCTGGGGCTGAGCGATCAGCGCGGGCCGGCGCCGGCGGCGCAGCAGCTGTATGCCGAGAGTGAGGCCTCCAGGGCCCGCCGCGCCGAGCAGCGGGCGCTGCGCATCGCCGCACGCGATGGTTTCCAGCCGCCGGAGCACAAGCCGGACAAACGCGCACGGCGGTTGATCCGCGCGCTCGGCGATATCGACGCGTTGTAAGTTGCAGGGCGCCAGACCGGGTCCGGCGCCCCCTTGGCTCAGCGCTTGCCGCCCAGCAGGCTGCCGCCGATCTTCAGCAGATCGCCCACGCCGAGCTGGCCGTCACCGTCCTGGTCCAGCACGCTGCCAAGCAGGCCGCCGGCAAGGCCGCCCTGTTGCTGCACCTGCTGCTTTTCCTGGCCGAGGGCCTGGCTGAGCGAGCCGGCATCGGCCTGGCCACCACCGAGGCGCTGGGCGAGGAAGGCCATCACGATCGGTGCGAGCATCTGCAGCAGCTGGCTGGTACGGCCGCTGTCGAGCTGGGTGGCCTGGGCCAGGCCGGTTTCCACCTTCTGCTGGCTGCCGCCGAAGATGTGGCCGAGGATGCCGGCACCGTCGCTGGCGGCGCCACCGCCACCGCCGCCCAGTACCGAGCCGAGCACGCTGCCCAGGTCCAGGCCGCTGTGGTTGTTCTGCAGTGCACCGAGCAGCGCCTGTGCGCCCTGCGGCTGCGAGGCGTTGTTGCCCAGCGCGCCCATCAGCACCGGTAGCGCGGCACTGATCGCACCGGAGGCCTGGGTATCGCTGATGCCGAGCTGCTGCGATACCTGCTGCAGCGGGGCGCCCTGCAGTTTGGCGAGAAGTTCGTCGGTCAGGCTCATCTGCGGAATCCTTGATTGGGGTTGGGCGTGCAGAAGGTACGACGCAGACCGTTAAAACGGCGACGCCGCCTCACGGGGAGGCGGCGTGGCGTTCACGGGGCAGGGCGATCAGAGCTCGATGTCTTCGGCACCCGGGGTCGCGGTGGGGAAGTCCGCTTCCAGCTGGGCCGGCTTGAACGGATCCGTTGGCTGGCTGGCCAGCGCCTTCAGGGCCGCGGCAACACCAGCGCCATAGGCCGGGTCGGCCTTGCTGCAGTTGTCGATGTGGCGCTGCTTGATGAAGTCCGGCGCATCGCCCAGGGCACGGGCGGTGTTGGCGAACAGTCGCTCCTTCTGTGCCTGGTTGTAGCTGCGGAACAGCGCACCGGGCTGGCTGAAGTAGTCGGCGTCGTCCTCACGGAAGTTCCAGAAGTCGGCGTCGCCCCGGATCTTCATCGGCGGTTCGCGGTACTGCGGCTGTTCCTGCCACTGGCCGTAGCTGTTGGGTTCGTAGTGCGGCAGGCCGCCGTAGTTGCCGTCCACGCGCATCGCACCGTCGCGGTGGTTGCTGTGCACCGGGCAGCGCGCCGCGTTCACCGGAATCTGGTGGTGGTTCACGCCCAGGCGGTAGCGCTGCGCATCGGAGTAGGCGAACAGGCGCGCCTGCAGCATCTTGTCCGGCGACGGGCCGATACCCGGCACCAGGTTGCTCGGCGCGAACGCTGACTGCTCCACGTCCTGGTACCAGTTGACCGGATTGCGGTTCAGTTCGAACTGGCCCACTTCGATCAGCGGGTAGTCGCTCTTCGGCCACACCTTGGTCAGGTCGAACGGATGGATGCGGTAGGTTTCCGCCTCCAGTTCCGGCATGACCTGGATGAACAGTTTCCACTTCGGGAAGTCGCCCTTCTCGATCGCGGCGAACAGGTCGCGGCCGTGGCTTTCGCGGTCATGGCCGACCAGGATCTGCGCCTGCGCGTCGGTCAGCGATTCGATGCCCTGCTGGCTGATGAAGTGGAACTTCACCCAGAAGCGCTCGCTGTCGGCGTTGGTGAAGCTGTAGGTGTGCGAGCCGAAACCGTGCATGTGGCGGAAGCTGCGCGGAATGCCGCGGTCGCTCATCACCACGGTCACCTGCAGCAGGGCTTCGGGTAGCAGCGTCCAGAAATCCCAGTTGTTGCGTGCGCTGCGCAGGTTGGTATGCGGGTCGCGCTTGACGGCCTTGTTGAGGTCGGCGAACTTGCGCGGGTCGCGCAGGAAGAACACCGGCGTGTTGTTGCCGACCAGGTCCCAATTGCCTTCTTCGGTGTAGAACTTCAGGGCGAAGCCGCGGATGTCACGCTCGGCGTCGGCGGCGCCACGCTCGCCGGCCACCGTGGTGAAGCGGGCGAACATCTCGGTCTGCTTGCCGACCTTCTCGAACAGCTTGGCGCGGGTGTACTTGCTGATGTCGTGAGTGACGGTGAAGGTGCCGAATGCGCCCGAGCCCTTGGCGTGCATGCGGCGCTCGGGAATGATCTCGCGGTTGAGGTTGGCCAGCTTTTCCAGCAGCCACACGTCTTCCATCAGCAGCGGGCCACGCGGGCCGGCGGTCTTGCTGTTCTGGTTGTCCACCACCGGCGCGCCGAAGGCCGTGGTCATCGGCGTGACCGGTTCATCGCCATGCTTCTGCTTCGGGGTAGTGCTCAGCTCGCGCTGCTGCTGGGCGCCTTCCGCAGGCGACGGCGCGGTGTGATACGGACATTTCGGGCTGTTGTTATCGGACTGGCTCATGGCTGGCTCCTGCGGGTGAAGACGGGATGGAACATCTTCACTCGACTTTAGCTAGGGCCAGATGAAATGAATAATCGAATGATCCGCTCAGTTTGATAGTTTTTGTCAATTGAAACAAAGAATCAGATTTGCCGGATCTTTCGACAGGCCTCCCGCGTGGCGGCGGGAAGCCATGGGTGCGTGCTGCGGTCACAGCAGTGCTTTCAGTCGGTACAGCGCTTCCAGTGCCTGCTTCGGCGTCAGTTCGTCCGGATCGATGGCGGCCAGTGCTTCCTGTGCCTTGTTCGACGGCGCCGCGAACAGGCCGAACTGCTGCGGTGCATCCAATGCCTGCGGCGCCAGCTCGGCGGCATGGCTCTCACCGCCGCGCTGTTCCAGCTCGGCCAGTCGACGGCGCGCCTGCGCCACGGTGGCGCGCGGCAGGCCGGCCAGTGCGGCCACCTGCAGGCCGAAGCTGCGGTTGGCCGGGCCGTCCTTAACGGCGTGCATGAACACCAGCGCTTCACCGTGCTCGACGGCATCCAGGTGCACGTTGGCGATGCCGCTGCGGCCGCCCTCGTGCTGCTCGTCGGCCAGCGCGGTCAGCTCGAAGTAGTGGGTGGCGAACAGCGTGTAGCAGCGGTTCTGGTAGGCCAGGTGGCGGGCCACCGCGTCGGCCAGCGCCAGGCCGTCGTAGGTGGACGTGCCACGGCCGATCTCGTCCATCAGCACCAGCGAATGCGCGGTGGCGTGGTGCAGGATGTAGCTGGTCTCGGCCATCTCGACCATGAAGGTCGACTGCCCGCGGGCGAGGTCGTCACCGGCGCCGATGCGGGTCAGGATGCGGTCGATCGGGCCGATCAGCGCCCGGCTGGCCGGCACGAAGCTGCCGATGTGGGCCAGCAGCACGATCAGCGCGTTCTGCCGCATGTAGGTCGATTTACCACCCATGTTCGGACCGGTGATGACCAGCATGCGGCGGTCCGGATGCAGATCCAGATCGTTGGGTTCGAACGGCTGCTCGCGCACCGCCTCGACCACCGGATGGCGGCCACGCTCGATCTTCAGGCACGGTGCCGTTTCAAGTTCCGGCCGCGACCAGTCCAGCGCCTGCGCGCGTTCGGCGAAGGCGGCCAGCACGTCCAGTTCGCTCAGCGCGGCGGCGCACTGCTTCAACGGTTCCAGCTGTTCGCCGAGGGTGTCCAGCAGCTGCTCGTACAGGTACTTCTCGCGCGACAGCGAACGGTCGCGCGCGGACAGCACCTTGTCCTCGAATGCCTTCAGTTCTTCGGTGATGTAACGCTCGGCATTGGTCAGCGTCTGGCGGCGGGTGTAGTGCACCGGCGCGCGATCGGACTGGCCCTTGCTGATTTCGATGTAGTAGCCGTGCACGCGGTTGTAGCCCACCTTCAGGGTGGGAATGCCGCTGCTCTCGCGCTCGCGCAGTTCCAGGTCAACCAGGAACTGGTCGGCATGGGTGGACAGGCGGCGCAGCTCGTCCAGCTCTTCATCGAAGCCATCGGCCAGCACGCCGCCGTCGCTCAGCTTCAGTGGCGGCATTTCGGCGATGGCGCTGGCCAGCAGTTGTGCGCACGCGTCGTGCTCGCCCAAGGCGGCATGCAGTGCCTGCAGGCGCGGTGAATCCAGCGGCGCCAGCACTTCGCGCACCGCTGGCAGCAGGCCCAGGCCATCGCGCAGGGTGGAGAAATCACGTGGGCGCGCCGAACGCAGTGCGACGCGGGTCAGGATGCGTTCCAGGTCGCCGAGGCGGCGGAACTGTTCGCGGATGTCGGCATCGATGCCGCGATCGATCAGGGTTTCCACCGCATGGTGGCGCTGTACCAGCACCTCGCGCAGGCGCAGCGGGCGGTGCAGCCACCGGCGCAGCAGGCGCCCGCCCATTGGCGTCACCGTGCTGTCGAGCACGCCCAGCAGGGTATTGCGGGTATCGCCGTCGACGCGCGTATCCAGTTCCAGGTGGCGGCGGGTGGCGGCGTTCATCGCGATCGCCTCGGCGGCGGTTTCCATCGCGATCGAGGTCAGGTGCGGCAGGCGCTGCTTCTGGGTTTCCTCGACATAACCGAGCAGGGCGCCGGCGGCGGCGGTGGCACGTGGCTTGTCATCGATACCGAAGCCGCTCAGATCGTGCAGCTTGAAGAAGTTCAGCAGCTGGCGGCGGCCGCTGTCCGCGTCGAACAGCCACGGCGCACGGCGGCGCACGCCGGTGCGGTGGCGCAGGAAGTCGGGCCAGTTCTCCTCGTCGGGCACCAGCAGCTCGGCCGGCTCCAGTCGGGCCAGTTCGGCTTCCAGCGCGTCGTCGGTCTCGACTTCATTGACCAGGAAGCGGCCACCGGCCAGGTCGGCCCAGGCCAGGCCGTAGCCCTGCTTCGTGCGCGACAGCGCCATCAGCAGGGTGTCGCGGCGTTCGTCCAGCAGCGCTTCGTCGGTGACGGTGCCGGGGGTGACGATGCGCACCACCTTGCGTTCGACCAGGCCCTTGGCCAGCGCCGGGTCGCCGATCTGCTCGCAGATCGCCACCGACTCGCCCAGCGCCACCAACCGCGCCAGGTAGCCTTCATAGGCATGTACCGGCACGCCGGCCATCGGAATCGGCGCGCCGCCGGAGCTGCCACGCTGGGTCAGGGTGATGTCGAGCAGGCGCGCGGCCTTGCGCGCATCGTCGTAGAACAGCTCGTAGAAGTCGCCCATGCGGAAGAACAGCAGCGGGTCCGGATACTCGGACTTGGCTGCGAAGAACTGCTTCATCGCAGGCGTGTGTTCCTTCGAGCCCTTGCTGGCGCTGTTGTTTTCTTTAATATCAATCACTTGAGTTGAAGGGCTTTGAGTGGAGTGACGGTGATTCGAGGCGAATGAAGGCGAGTGACGGTGTTTTCTGTAGTGACGATGTAGCGACGGGCGCGGGATGGGGTGGGGTGGGGTGTAGCAACGCCGTGTAGCAATGACCGCGGGCGTGCGTTACTGTAGCAACACCGGCACCCGGAGGGGCATGCGATGAAGAGTCCAGCGTCAAGCAGTAGGGCGGGTTCGCTCAAGTTTAGTTTGACCTACGCCCAGGTGCTGGCGCTGTCGGTCCACAAAGGCCCGGCCTTGGATGCGCAAGGAAAGGTTCGGCTGGTCCCGCGCCCGGACGGGAAGGCTTACGTGGTGCTGGACGGCGGGCCGGGGGCTCCCACGGGGTTTGGCTTCCGGGTCGGCTCCACGATGACCACCTACGTTGGCCAGAAACGAGGGCCCACGGGCACGCCGATCCGCTTCACCTTGGGCAACGTGAGCGACATGGGGCTGGACGAGGCCAGGGAGGCGTGCAGGGAGCACCTGGCGCTGTTGAAGGAAACGGGGAAGAACCCCGTCCACGTCAAGCGCCAGCAGTTGCTGGAAACGCTGGAAAGGGAATCGGAAAAAGAGTTCGGGGATCTGACCCTGCGCGAGGCATTGGAGCGTTACATCGCCCACTTGGACGCCCGCGCAAAGAACAAGAAGATCAAGCCGGCCAGCGTGGACGCGGTGAGGGACAGTTTGGCCCGCCTTTCACGCCCCACGGTTGGGTTGGCGGACAAAACCTTGAACGAGCTCCATTTGGAGGTCATCCAGCAGGCCTTTGATGCTTGCCGGATCAGTTCCATGCAACTGTCCAATCGCATTCCGCGGGACATGAGCAGAAAGCTGGCGGAGGTGGCGGATTGGGCCAAGCTCACCGTTTCCCAGCTGGAAGCGTTGGGCATCACCGGCAAATACATCCAGCGGGTGCGAGCTGCAGGGTTGAGTTCAACGGAACACACGTTTTCGGACGCCAGGCGAGCGGTGGATTTCCTCATCGACGAGGAAAGAGCCCGCGATCATCGGTTTGGCCGTCCCCAGCGCCAGTTCTACAACCCGCTGGTGGTGATCCATACCCGCGACATGCTCCGGGAAGCGCACGAGCTGCGAAACCATTACAGCCGGGCAGAGGTTCGCAATCCCCTGGACGACAAAACGCTGCCCAAGGTCCTCAAAGCCATTGCAGCACGGCGGGACGAACAAGGCGGGCGCAATGCGGCCGGGGCGGACTACCTGCTGCTGACCTTGCTTTGGGGAACACGGCGCAGCGAGGCTGCTCCGTTGCGCTGGTATGACCGCTGCACGCCCGGAGAGTTGTCGCAGGAAATGGTGTCCTGGGTCTGGCTGGCGGGGCCAGAGGACATCAACCCGACCACCAAGCGGGCGGGCAGCCAGGTCTACCTTTTCGAGACCAAGAACAAGGAGCAGCGGTTCTTGCCCGTCACCTACTTCGCCGAGCGCGTCCTGCAGCGGCGCTTCAACGAGCGCGCAGACGATACAGGGGCCAAGCAGGGATTGGAGGCCGCCAAGGCCGCGCTGAGCGCCGCGAGCAAACGGGGTGGGCAACGGGGACTGATCGACGCCTTGGAGGCGGCGGTGGCCGACGCTGAGCACGCGTTGGATCGAACCCGGTTCGTCTTTCCGGCAAGGTCCGGGCGCAGCAAAACGGGTCATTACTCCGACAGCAAATCCATCATCGCCAACGTGCGTCGCGACGCTGGGCTGATCGATTTGCGCGAGGAGGTGGACATCGGCCTGACCCCCCACGATTTGCGTCGCACTCTGGGGCGCTATGCCGAACGGATTCACGGCACCAAGGCCCGGGTCGTGTCGCAGATGCTTCACCACCGGATCAAGGACAAGGATTCCGCGGCCACCGACGCGATCTACACCGAGCAGGAGTGGTCGGTCCTGCGTCAAGCGTTTGCCGTGGTGGAAGAGCACATGATGGCGAGCAGTCCCCGGGTCTGGAACCGCTGGAAGGGCACGGACAAGCCGCGGCTGGATGAGGTCAACGACCCGCCAGTGACGATTTTTGCAGCACGCAACCAGAAGGTGGCGCTCGATGACGAGGATTGAGCCCGTTCGCACAGAAGAGGCGTTCCAAGCCAAAGCGGAAGCCTCTTGGAACGCAGAGTTGGCCCGGGCGAAGAGCGCTGGAGGCGGGTTGGTGTCCGCCAAGGCCGCCGCGTGGTTCTTGGGCATCCATGCCGACACGCTGGGCGAGTGGAGGCGACGCACCCCGCCCACCGGGCCCCGCTTTCAGAAGGCCACCGGCAGCGCCGTCAATGGCCCCAACCAGCGTGTGAAATACGACTACGACGAACTGGTGGCTTGGAAGGATGGGCGTCAGGGCAGGTCAGCGAAAGAGCGTCGGCTGAGCGCTGAGCTGGAGCGCTTGAGCCAACAGCAGCGAGAGCTGGAGCTGGAGCGGCAGATCCACGAGGCCAAGGTGGCATTGGAAAAGCTGCGCAAGAACGCCGGGCGCTTTGCTGCGTTGATCACGTCCCATGAAGGTTGGGCCATTCCCCACCCATGGGCGGTGGTGGGAGGGCTGATTGCCGGGCACGTGCTCACCGTGGACGAGGACACCCTGGATCGCGCCCTGGCCGAGGGCGAACTCTGGGAGGCCCCCCTGGCCGAGGCGCTGCTGGAGCCTTGGACCAGCGTCGCGGCGCGCGAGCCATTCGATGACGCAATGGAGGCGGCACAATCCGCGTTCCAGGCGGCGTGGAGGGCGGTCCGGAACCAAGCCCGTGCGCAAGGCTTGGACGACGGCCTGCCGCCCGCGGCGGACCCAATCACTCGCACACCGTTCCGGTTCTGACCGGCTACCATCGTCATTCCACCCATGCGGCAAACCCATGTCCCTTGATTCCAAGCAGGAAGCGGAAACACAGCTGTTAAAACGCTACAGAAAAACCTGGGGCCAAAAGCACCCGGCGTTCCTGGCCGGCGAGGGCGTCTCCTGGAAGCGTCTGAAGAACGACATTGACCAAGAGGCGAAAGCGGCCAAGGCGAAAACGAAGGTGGAGTTGAGCCCGCCGTGGACATCGGCGCAGGCCGCTGGACTTCTGGGAATCAACCAAAAGGTTTTCCGGGTTCTCGCAACGATGGACAGCGAAACAGGTCCGTTGCTTGCAGACGATGGCAAGCATGCGGCCATTGGCCTGCCCCGACTTCTGGAATGGGCAGAAGGGGTGAGGGGCGCCCCCAAGGTTCGCCGCTGGCGTGAGTCTCGGCGCGATGAGGACTTGCTTGGGGCAACCGTCAAAAGGCCAGCGGCGACGTTCCAAGTGGTCAAAAAAACCCAGATCCGCCTGGGGCTGGTGGACGGCAAGGTGTCAACGCTGGACCTTTCCCACCTCAGTGAAGAGGAGAGGGTTGCACTTGCAGCGCTGCTGCGTGGCGCGCGTGGGGCGCTCCAGCAGGACGAGCGGGGCGTGGTGATGTTCATGCAAAAGGAAGCCACGCTGCCCGAAGCGTTCACGCTGCCCTGGGCGGACGAGGCGCTGAAAAAGGATTGCGCGGGACGCTACAAGGAGCTGCTGGAAAGCGCCCAGGGCGAGCTGGCCCAGCTCCTAACCCGGGTGGAGCAAGACATCCGAAAAGCCCGTGAGGCGGTTGCTCAAGAGGAAAGCCCAACCGCCCAAGCCGTCCAGGCGGCAATGCTGGACATGTGGAGGGGAGAGGAGCGCGACGTGCAGATGCTTCAGTCCGAGGTTCGCGAGGCGTTGTTCGATTTGACCCTGCCGGCTGCCACAGGTCAGGCTCGCAAGCCGTGCCCGTTCTGACCGGAGGCTGGAGCATTTCTCGCCGGCTACCCGCCGGCTCGGTCTTGGAAGAAAAGGCAGGGAGGCCGCGGCTTCCGCCGCAGCCTTGTTCACCCGCTCAAGCCCCAGGTCGCCCTTGGGGCTTTTTTGTGTCCGCACGGGAAAGGGGCAAGCGCCCCTTTTGGGCCCGATTCCCATGTCCTGATCGATAGGCTGGCGCCACACCAATCGACACAGACACCGCCATGCAGCCGCTCATCCTCTCGCTCGACCCCTCGCTCTCGACCCACTTCTCCACCCTGACACCGCAGGTCCTCATCGACGCCCTGGCCGACGCCTTGCCTCAGGCCCTGACCCAGCTCGCCGCTGACACCAGCACGTCGGTCATCGTGCCCAACCGCGACATGCGCGGCCACCACCCCGCCCGGGTGCTCACCCTGCAGCTGGCAACGCTGGACAGCTTCCTGGACGTGGCCGACGCCGCCAACGGCTAAGCCAGCAGCGCAGCGGTAACCCGGGCCTAGGCCCAACCCCCTCAACCCTTTTCGCGAAACGCGGCCGACCAGCCGTGCTGGCGGAGCTTTGCCCAAAAACCCCTCAACCCTGGAGATTTCCCATGAACGCTGCTGCTCACCCCTTCGACCCCAGCGCGCTGTCCCTGCCGAAGCAGCGCAAGAACACCTCGGCCCCTCGCGCCACCAAGCTCGCGTCCGCCATGGTCGGTTACGACCGCCTGCCCGCAGCACAAAGCACGGACACCTGGCTCACCCCGCCGGAGCTCATTTGGGGCAGCCCGAAGGAAGGCTACACTGGCCTGGGGCCCTTCGACCTGGATCCGGCAACGCCCGAGAACGGGATGCCGTGGCCCACCGCGGCTCGGATGCTCAAGCCCAGCGATGACGGCCTGGCGTCGGAATGGCCGGCGGATGCCTTCGTTTTCATGAACCCGCCGTTCGGCCGGGGGCAAGAGGCCTGGATGGAGAAGATGGCCAACCACCCGGGCGGTGGCATCGCCCTGGTGTTTGCGAGGACGGAAACCAAGTGGTTTCAGCGCTTCGTGCTCAACCATCCCAACATCAGCGCGGTGGTTTTCCAGGAGGGCCGCCTGAAGTTCCACCGGGCCAACGGAGACGTAGGTGACGCGCCCCCTGCTGGCCCTGCGTGGATTGCCTACGGCGAGGAGGGTGCCCGTCGCTTGAAGCGGGCGGTCAGGGAGGGGCAGATCCGCGGGTGTTACTTGGAGCTGGATTTCGCGCGTGTGAGTTGGGTGTTGGATGCTGACATGGGGGCGGCCAACGATGAATGAGGTCGCCAACCTGGTGAAGGCCATTCGCGCCATCCCTTCCACCGATGGCAAACCGTGGAATCCGCGGGTTGCAGTCGAAACGTTTGTTCAGCACGCGCTGATGTCACTCGGGATTTACCACGTGAAGCTGGTGGCTCACATCGACCCCAAAGTGCTTGCATTTACCCCCTTGCAAGAAAGAGCCGTCGCAGTGGCCGAGGTGGGGGCGGCCATCACCGCTTACTTCGACGCTGTCGCTGCAAGCAGGCCGTTTGAAGACATTCTTGGGCAGGTCCATGCCGAGCTGCTGGCCAGGAAGGGCGGGGAAGGGCTGGGGCAGTCTTTCACTCCCGGCGATCTTCTCGATCTGGTTCAAGCCCTTGCCACCAACCTCACCTGGCGGCACCCCAGTGCCAGCGTGGGTAACGTCTATGACTGTTGTTGTGGTGCCGGCTCACTGGCCCTGGCCGCGATCCGGAGTCGCCTCAACCTCATTTCAAGCAATGAAATCCGGGTTCGCGCGGGAGACATTGATCCCTTGTGCGCAGCGATGACAGCTTTGCAGATTCACATGAACCAGACCTTTCATTCCCTGCCGCTTAGGGAAGTCAAAGTGACGGTGGGAAACGAGCTGGTCCGAGGAAAAAAGCAGACGGAAGGAGAGGGGCAGGCAGAAGGGGACGAGTTGGCCGACCCTAGGCGATGCGGGTTCTGGTCCCACTCCTTCAACTACGAGTAGGCCGGAGGCCCGCCTTTCCCCTCTCCAAGACTCGGCGGCGAGCAGCCGCCGGCTCTTGCTCCAAGCCGCTTTTGCTTTTGCTCTTCAACCCGCAGAAACCGGGTAACAAGTGCTTGTTACCCCGCTTTCCTGAAAGCCATTCCATACGAAAAATAATCCAACCGTATCGGTTTGTTAGGAAAGACTGCTGGTTAACGCTCCTGCTGGTTAACCCCAAAACCGTTAACCAGCAGCCAAACCAGCAGCAAAACCCTTGTCACGTAAGGCTTTGAAGGCTCCTGCTGGTTTGCTGGTTAATTTTTTTCACTTTTTCTCTGCAACTGTAAAATGTTAAGAATAAGTGAAAATCTCTCGACCAAATGAGACGTTGGCGCGTAGCGTAAACCTGTTTTTTTAACCAGCAAACCAGCAGTTAGCTTATTTTTTGAACAAAAACGAGATTAAACAATCACTTGGAAGGTTTTTAGTTGCTGGTTTGTCTGCTGGTTTAAGAAAAAACAGAAAACCAGCAGAAAAGTTAACCAGCAGCTAAAAAATATTTCTGGGGAAGGGGCTTGACGGTTTCAAGAAACCTGCTTTCTTGAATGTATTACGGATGCAACACGGAGAACCCATGAGCACGCAGCAGAACCAAACCCCACGCAAAGACCCTTTCAATGCCCGCATGGAAAGGGCGTTGATTGAGCGGCTGAAAGCCGAAGCCAAGCGGTCGGGGATTTCTCCCAGCGAGAAGCTGCGCCGGATCCTCGACAACGCGTTGCCGCACGTCGCCTAACCCCACAAACGCGAAACCCCGCCTTGCCGGGCGGGGAGTCGTTGGAGCCGAACTACAATGTCTACGAACAATCTCCCTCAAGATCCGTCGGTCGTCAACCCCCCTGAGGTTGCTTTTCTCATCGAAAAGCACTGGGAGAAAAACCGGCGGGATTACGCCAGCAATCTCAAGGTTGAACAACGGGCCTTGGATCGCCACAAGCAAGCCAAGCTCAACAAAGGCGAGCTGCGCCCGGAAAGCCTGGACTTCTTGTTCGCTCGCCACCTCCAGTTGGGGCTCGACGGCCACCTCTGGGCCAGCGTCCGCGACGAATCCGCGACGCAATCGACGCTGGTCTACCGTTGGAGTGCAAATCACTGGGCGCTGGTTCACCGCGGCCTCGGCGACGGCCTGGCGTCCGACTGGCTCGATGCCAACATCCCCGCAAAGGCCAGCGACAAGCTCGCTTCGAGTTGCTGGGCCTACGCCCGCACCCGCCTAGGCCAGCAAAGCGCGTTGCCGCAGTTGGAACCCAAGCGGGCGGTGGTCCCCTGCGCTGACGCTTACCTGGAAATCACCGCCGACAGCATCCAGGCGTTGGAACCCCAGCCGCGCTACGGCATGACCCACGCCCTGAACATCGCCACGGGCGCCACGCCCGGCCAGCGCTACATCCCCAGCTCCGTGCCGGCCGATAGCCTGCTGGGCAAGTTCCTGGCCCATGCGTTGCCGGACGAAGGCGTGCGCGCCTTGGTGCAGGAGCAGTGCGGGATGACCTTGCTGCCCGGTTCCTATCAGATCGCGGCGTGGTGGCATGGCGCCGCCGGCAGCGGCAAGAGCACGCTGGCCGAGTGCGTCGAAGGCGTCCACAACAAAGTGGCCCGCCTGGACCTGGGCACGTTGAGCGACACGTTTGCACTCGAAGGCATCCTGGGCAGCCAGCTGATCTTGGTGGATGAGGTGGAGTGCGAGAAGTGGAAAGAGGGCACGTTCAAGACCCTGGTCAGCGGCAACGGCATCGCGATCAATCGCAAGCACCTCTCGGTTCTGAACTACCAGTCCAAGGCCAAGTGGATCATCAGCTCCAACTCCGCGCCGTTCTTCCGCGACAAGTCCGGCGGCGTGGCCCGCCGCCTCTCCATCGTGGAGTGGGCGAACGTGATCCCGGAGAGTGACCGCATTCCTGACTTCAGCAAGAAGCTGCTTGCAGAAGAAGGCCAGTTGTTCCTCGACTGGATGCTGGAAGGCGCCCGCCGAGTCGTGGCCCGCGGTCGCTTCATGGCCGACCACGAGCTCCCGGAGGCTGCGCGTGCTTACAAGCAGGCCGTCATCCACAACGCCGATTCCATCGCCGCCTGGGCCCATGCCGACCGCGTGCAGTTCGGTGCCGCCGCTGGCAGTGAGCAGTGGCAAAGCGTCAAGGCCATCCATGCCCGCTATGCGGCCTGGTGCGAGAAGAAGGGCTTTGAACCGGAGGAAATCCTCTCGCAGCGCCAGTTCACCCGCGGCTTGAAGACTGCCGGGCACCTGCGTGGGCGCCCGTCGAATCGGCGCGTGGAGGGCGAGCAGTTGGACTGCTACCTCTGCTGCTGGAAGGGCGAGCAGACCGACGCCGAGCGCGCACAAGAGCAGGAGCTCAAGCGGCTGGAGGCCCTGACCCCAGAAGCCCGCCAATCCGAATCTGAGCAGGCCAAGGCGGCCAACGACGCCCAGAACGAAGCACTGGCCGTCGCCGCCGAACGGCAAGACGAGCAGGACTTCGCCGACATGCCCGATGCCATCCGAGACGTCTTTGGCTTCACCAATACGCCCTACGAGCAGGTCCAGGCGGAACGCCGCGCCGAACGGGAGCGCCAAGCCAAGAACGCCGCCGCATGGGAGAGGCAGGATCGCCGGGAGCGACAGGCGCGCGAGCAACGCAAGGCCGAAGCGGAAAAGAAGAAGGCCGGCTAACCCAGCAACGCCGGGCATTTCCGGGGCAGGCCTTTACAACCGGCGACGTTGCGCTATTGCAAAGGGGTATCCAAACCAAAACGGAGCCCCCATGCCATCGCCCAACCACATCCCCGACGACGCGTTCCCCGAATCGGCCATCAGCCTGGCCGATCTAGAGAGCCCAGAGACACCGGAAGCGGACCCGCAATACTTGCTCGTGCAAAGCGGGTTTGGTCTCCATGTCCGTCTGGGAAAAGACGGCGACCAGGGATTGCGCAGCGAGGACGAAATCGCCGAGCTGGTGCGGCGAGCGTTGTATCACCGCAAGAGTCTGACCCTTCATATCGAGTTCTGACCCGACCCCACCCACAACCACCCGCTTGGAGGCGCAGGAGGTTGAAAAAGATTTGAGGCAACCCCGCATGTCCAAGTATTCCGATCTCATCCAAGCCACCGCCGAGCGAATGCTTGCGCTCATGCAGCAGGGCACCATCCCCTGGCGCCGCCCATGGAATGATCCCGACGCCCCGCAGAACGGCTCGATCAACGGGCCTTGGAACCCGACCACGGGCAAGGCTTATCGCGGCAGCAACACACTCATCCTGCGCGGTGCCCAACTAACCCATGGCTACCAAGACGACCGCTGGCTGACCTATCGCCAGGCCGAAAGCATTGGCACCCAGGTCAAGCGCGGCGAGAAGGGGCAGCGGATCGCCTACTGGGATTTCAGCAAGACGGGCAAGGCCAAAGACGGGGCCGAGCCGTTGACCGAGGGCGAAGAGAAGAACGGATACCAAGGGCCATCGGTGTTCGTCGCCACGGTGTTCAATGCCAGCCAAATGGACGGCATGCCCGAGCCCCCGCCGCCCTTCGTCATGCCCGAGTCGATCCGCAACTTGCGTGTGCGGGAGTTGTTGGACAAGCACCAGCCAAAACTTCATCACGACGGTGGCAACCGAGCGTTCTACTCCATCGCCGCGGATTCGATTCACCTGCCGAAGCACCACACTTTCAGAGATGACGTCAGCTATCAGGCCACGTTGCTCCACGAGTTGGCCCACTGGACCGGCGCCAAACACCGGCTCGACCGCGACCAGGCCGGTCGGTTCGGCAGCCAGGACTACGCAAAAGAGGAACTGGTGGCGGAGTTGTCCAGCCTTTTCATTTCCGAGCGCCTGGGTATTGCCCTGGGCAAGGAGCACGAAGAGCAACACGCCGCCTACCTGCAGTCCTGGATGAAAGCCCTGGCCGATGACCCCAGGACCCTGTTCCGCGCAGCCAGCCAAGCGGAGAAGGTCATGACCTTTTTGGACATCCCGGCGTTTGAACGCGAGCCGCTGCCGCAGGTCAAGAAGGAGCAGGACATGGAGCAGGGGCGAAAGACGGAAGCCGGTCGAAGGACCCCATCGCGACGCAAGGAACGCCAGGTTGCTTAGCGCAGGTAGGGGGTTGACCTTTTGAGGTTTCGAGTTAGAAATGAATGTGCTGGGGGAAGTCCCGGCTGTGGTCCGATTCCTCTACTTCTAACTGAGAACTTTTCCAGGGTGAGCGGTTAGAAGGTGGTTGGGTGGTTATCCTTGCTGTTGTTATAATCCTTGGTTTCCGACGTTTGCCGTCGTCGGGGTTGAAAGAATGCTTGGTTAGTGATTTCCTAGGCCGTTTAACTAAGCGCCATGTTGTTTCTTGAGCTTCTTACGCTGGATTGAGAGGGGTGGCGAACGCCACCCTTTTCTCTTTGCAGCCCCTTGCGCATCCCCTTTTCTTTGTTATGGGTATTTCTACTCACACAAAAAAGGAGGATCTATGCGCAATCTTTGTTTGTCGGCCATCGCCGGTGCGTTGCTGCTCTCTGCGGGGTGTTCCAGTCAGCCCGGCACTGCTCCACTTGAGAGCGAAACTGCGGCCACTTCCGTGATCCTGTTGGGGGAGGTAGACCTGCCCAAGGGCGCGACCCTGGACGATTTCCCCAGCCTTCTCAATGCCGGGGGTATCGCTTGGGAGAAGGTCCAAGAAGGAAGGGTTCAGCTCGAAGGCTCCTTCGACCGTCCTTGGAGCGACGGCCGTTCGTTGGCAGTGGCCGTTGACGTTCTCGGCCGAACCACCCGGTTGATCGTGCGGGCTGGCGACCAGCCACGGCTTTCACCGCCGGCCGTTTGTGTTCGCGGTGTTGGGAGGGATGCCGTCGCGTCGGATATTTCGGAAGCGCATCCCTGTAAGTAACGAGAAAGGCGGCGAAAGCCGCCTCTTTCTTTTCCAGATCCCCTTGCGCAAACCAAACCTTTTGTTATGGATGGTGCAACCCATTCAAAAAAGGAGGCCTCATGCGCGTTTTGGTTCTTTCTCTGGCCCTTGTCGGCCTGCTCCCCTTGACGGCCTCGGCTGCTGACACTACTTCCGCCCGCCGATACGGCGCCAGCGAAACCTTGTCCGTTCAGAACGCCCGCCTGGGCGAGGTGCTGATGGTCCGCAGCGTGGACATCAAATCTGACAATCGCCTCAACGCCGGTTCCGCCATCGGCGCGGCCGTGGGTTATGGGGCCGCTCGCGAGGTCAAAGGCGACTACCGCAGCGCCGCCAGGGTGGCGGGTGGGGTGATTGGGGGCGTCGCCGGCACGGCCATCCAAAACGGGGTGAGCAAGCGCCGCGGGATGGAAGTGTATGTCCGCCATCTGGAGACCGGAAAAGTCATTGCCATTGTTCAGGCCGATGACCTGCCGATCCGCGCCGGTGACAAGGTGTTCTTGACGGGTAGGGGCAGCAAGACCCGCGTTGTGCCGATTGAGGGGCAGCGCTGATGGATGGCTCCACTCAAGCAGTGCTAGACCCGTGTTGCGGTAGCCGCATGTTTTGGTTCGACCGAGCCGACGAGCGCGCCATTTACGGCGACATCCGTTCCGAGGAACACACACTGTGCGACGGCCGGCACCTGGAAGTTCGCCCGGACCAGGGCATGGACTTTCGAGCCCTGCCATTCCCGGACGGGCGCTTCAAGCTGGTCGTGTTCGATCCGCCTCACTTGCGCAAAGCGGGGGAGCAAAGCTGGATGCGCGCCAAGTATGGCTGCCTCAACCCCAGCACTTGGCGCGAAGACCTGCGAGCCGGGTTCGCCGAATGCTTTCGCGTGCTGGAGCCTTCGGGGGTGCTGGTCTTCAAGTGGAACGAAACCCAGATCAAGGTCAGCGAAATCTTGGCACTGACGGATGAGAGGCCCCTGTTCGGTCACCCCAGCGGCAAGCGTGCAGCGACGCACTGGATCTGCTTTATGAAGGGGCAGCGCTGATGGCTATATCTATTTCGGCTGGGGCCTTTGTCTGGGACGGCATGGACTCTTTGGCCGAGGAACTCCGTGCGCTTCCCTTTGCGCTCCAAATCCTGGATGGCATGGACTGCTCCCCTGCGCAACCTCACGAGCTGCACCACCTGCCAATGGCGTGGAATCTCAAGCCCAGCCAGTGGGGCCAACCTCTCACCTTCCAGGCGCGCCCGCTGAGGAGTCGCGCGGGAGGCCGCCCATGGTGAGCGCGATCCTTCTGCTGACCCTGCTTGGCCTCATGGTCCTGGTCCCGCTCTGGACGTTCAAGCGCTTTGGCGACGCTAAGGCAGCCTGGCAACGGGTAAGAGGCGGTGAGCGAGACGCTCGCACGCACGGCCGCGTCGTGATCCATGGCGGGCTGTTTGGAGTTGGGATGGTGGTCATCGCCGCGTTCTTGGCCCAAGCCACCTTCAGCGTCTGGCACCAGCTCGCCACCGGGGGAGGCCTGTTTGTCCTCGGCACGGTCGCGGTGCTCTGTCTGCTGGCCTTTTTCTGGGGCAAGGGGAGGTCGCGCGGATGAGTGCGTTGACGATGCTAGTTATTTCCGTGCTGGTCCTTGCTGTGTTTCTCTGCTCGGCGGCGTTTCTCTCTTTTATGATCGCGTTGACTTACCCGACCGTAAAGCAATCGCTGGCCCTTTTCTGCGCCGGGAAGCGCGACGCATCGCTCTACGTGGATTTCGCGATTTTTGGGGGGATCTTCGCGGGTTGCGTCCTCACGCTCGCATTCGGGGCGGTGGTAATGGCCCTCAACATTTCCAGCGCTGAGGACGCCGCTCTATACGCGGCCACCTTGCTTAGCGCGGGGCTGGGCTACTGGGTGGGCCGATGACACGCGAGCCGTCCACCTTGTTTGCCCCAGGCGTTCTTCCCGGGCCGGATGGCATCGAGCTGTTGCCGATGCCCGCAGACATCCGGGCCATCTACGACGCAGCCCAACGCAACACGCCTTTCAGCAAGGACGTGGACGACGCCCTGGCCGCGCACCGCAACGCACACGGCGAAGCGGAGCAAATCGAGCACGCCCAGCGTGTGGATCCTGCGGATGCCATGCCCTCGGAGCGCTACCGGGCGTATGTGAGCCAACGCCGCTATGCGGTCCGCGCCTGCATTCAGGCCGGCATGGCACGAAAGGACATCGCAAGGTTCCTCGGGGTGGCTGTTTACACCTTGCAGAAAGATGCTCAAGCCCTTGGACTGCGGTTGCCGGTCTGCCAACGACAACCGAGGAGCATTGCAGGGCACTCGGTTGAGGAAGTGCTGAGCCTGCTCCACGAACTGGGCACCCGCACCCGTGTGGCGGCTCGGATCGGCGTCACGCAGCAAGCGGTTAGCCTGTTTTGCAAGAAATACGAACTGGACATACCGCAAAACGGAAAGAAGGCGGTTGTTCTGGCTCGGCGCAAAGAGGTGCGCCGGTTGAGCGAGGCCGGCCTATCGGTGTCTGAAATGGCGCAACAGTTGGCCGTGCCATACGCGTGCATAACGGCCGACCGCAAAGCGCTGAAGCTGCCGCGTGTGCGTCTGCCGGCAGAGAAAATGACCCTTTTGGGCTTGAGTCGAGCAGAGATCGAGGCCCTTCTTGCTCGATTCCAGACCATCAAGGCAGTGGCGTTGCATCTCGGAACCAGTGGGGCGCATGTGTCCTCTTACATGAAGAGAGCCGGCCTCAAAGCGCCACGGGACGGGCGATGCCGCCAGGCCAACACACCATCGACCGACCGCAAACCGCTGAAGCTTCCGGGCATGCGTAAACCGGCGGAGAAAATGACCCTCTCGGGCTTGAGTCGAGCAGAGGTCGAGATCCTGCTCGTCCGATTCCAGACGGCCAACGCTGTGGCTCTGCATCTTGGGGTCAGCGCGTCGTCTATATCTGTTTACATGAAAAGAGCAGGTCTCAAAGCGCCGCGCGATGGGCGACGTCGTCAGGCCGCTCCATCATGATTCCACGCAAAGGCTTCCTCGGCGGCCGCTCCCCGGCCCAGGTTCAATCCTTGCTGGACGAAGGGGGGACTCAGCGCGCCTTGGCCCAACGCCTGGGCGTCACCCACCAAGCCGTGAACCGCTTTGTCCGGCGGCACCGCCTGGCGGGCTCCGGACGGCAGGCGTTCCGGGACCGCCAAGCCCGCGAGCTCGCTGAGCGTCGCCAGCAGGTGCAGCGGCTGGTCCGAGCCGGGCTGACCTCGGTCGAGGTGGCCCAGCGCTTGGGCGTGTCGCCGGCCACCATCGGCCTGGACCGCCAAGCCCTTTGGTTGGGGCGCGTCCTGAAAGGGCCGGAGCACGGGTTCTACCCCGAAATCACGGACGGTTGTAAAAGGGCTGAGAACTTCTGGTCTTGCCTGGCGACCCTTCGTCGCATCCTCGGGTTGTGGAACCGCTCGATGTATTCGAACACATCCGCCCTCGCGGCATCGAGCGTTGGGTAGGTCATGCGGTAGACCCGCTCGCGCTTGAGCAGGCCGAAGAAGCCTTCGCACGCGGCGTTGTCACCGCAGTGGCCCACCGCGCTCATCGAGCACACCAAGCCGTTGGCCGCCAGGTAACGCTGGTAGTCGCCGCTTCGGAACTGGCTGCCACGGTCGGAGTGCAGGATCAGTGGATGGCTGCCTTGGCGCTGCCAGACCGCCATCTGCACGGCCCTGATCACCATCTGACGATCCTGACGATGATGCATTGACCACCCCACCACCCGCTGGTCAAACAGGTCCAGCACGATGCACAGATACAGCTTGCCTTGCCGGGTCTTGAGCTCGGTGATGTCGGTGACCCACCTGGTCTCCGGCTCCAACGCGGTGAAGTCCCGCTCCAGCAGGTTGCGCACACCCGGCGGCGTCAGCGCCGGCTTGCCGCGCTGGCCTCGCCGCTTCGGTCGCGGCCAACCCTGCAGGCCATCGGTCGCCATCAGACGCGCCACCCGGTTCAGGCTCGCCGTCTCGCCTTCCTCGGCAAGGTCTTCATGCATCCGGCCGGCGCCCAATGTGCCCCGGCTGTCCTCATGCAACTCACGGATCCGGCCGAGCAAGCGCTGGTTGTCGCGCTCCCGGGCACTGGGCAAGCGCTTACTCCAGTCGTAGTAACCGCTGGCCGAGACCCGCAGGCAACGACACATCAGTCGCACTGGAAACTCATCGCGGCAACGTTCGATCACCTGATACCTCAGGATGATCCCTTGGCAAAGAACGTCGCCGCTTCTCGCAAAAAATCCCGCTCCTTCTTCACCCGGGCCAGCTCGCGCTTGAGCCGCGCCAGTTCCTCGTCCCGGGGCGTCCCGGTGCCACCGAAGGCCACCTGGCCCCGGCTCTGGGCCTCCCGCTTCCAGCGGGTCAGCAATGCATCCCGGATCCCCAGCTCCCGGGCCACCTGGGCACAGCTGACGCCCGGCTGGCTGGCCTGCTCAACCGCACCGCGCTTGAACTCGGTGCTGAACTTCCTTCGCTTCGACATGAACACTCCTCATGGCCTTGATCGGCCTTCTCGTAAGTGTCCGTGAAAACGGGGGTGAACCCAAGCAACGTCAAAAGTAGCATGGAGCAAAAGCGCTTTGGGAAAAAAGGCAGGTGGGGCCTCGGCTTCCGCCGGGCCCGGCGCTTGGCGGGAAATGTGCTGCGTTTCAAGTTTTCCATCGATCTGCGGCCCGTTTGGCGGTTTTGATACTTAGTCAATAAAACGTAGACGCAAAGTATTGCGATTTTTTGGGGGTGGCTTAGTTTGCGTGGGTAGCGAGGGAGCGCCCCCTCTTCAAAGGTTTTCGCATGATTGCTTACGTTATTGGCCGGTCCGGCTTACTTGCCCATGGTTATCGGGGGTTCTTCTAATGGCCCACCACCACGCCAGCCCCATCCAACTCCAGACGGGCGAGTGGGGCGCCCGGGTGCCCGCCCCGAACGTTCGGAACGGCGACAGGCTCACTGTGGTTGCCGGGAGCGGCAGCTCCTGGGAAGCCGTCGTTGTCGGCGTGGTTTGGCAAGGCCCGGAGGCCGCGATTTGCCAAACGGCTCGGGGGCTCATGCAGTGTGGGTGCTGCGGGGAAGTGGGGCAGAAAGGGGCCTACCCCTTCTCAACGTATCCGGCAGAAATGCAGCGTTGCGACGATTGCGCGGGTTCGGCATGAAGACGCCAGCAACGAGTCGCCGCAAACGCTTCTACGCATACCAGCGCCGCTCGGGTGGCCAGTGCTACTTCGACAAAGCCATGCACGCCCACCTCCAGCGGTATCCGCACACCATCGGCCATTACCAGCTCACACGCTTCCTGGGCACTTCCGCGTTGCTGACCGCTGAAGAAGCGGCCGCCCAAGGATGGATGGCCAAGCCGCACGGGAGCCCTGCATGACCAAACGCTACATTCTCCGCCCCCCAGAACGCTTGGTCGAAACCATCCACGAGACGTGGATTGACGCGCCCAGCAAAGCCGCGTTTCAAGCCCTGGCCGCCGCGCAAGGCCTGAGCATGCGCGCTGCACTGGCTCAACTCATCGAGCAACACGCCCAGATTCGAGAACCGTTTTCCCCTCGACGCCCGACGCCGTGGACCGGGGAGGGGTCGAAGGGGCGAGAGCGCTACAGGGCCGCGCTCCCCAGTGTGCAGCTGGGACTCCATGCCGTGACGGCCCTGCAGATTGACGCTAACCGGGCTGGGATTCGTCTGACCGAGGCCGTCCGCCAGCTGGTCTGGCTATGCATCCAAGCCAACGCCTGATCCCTCGGACGCCTTTTGCGGGCATGGGGCCAAGGACAGCCACGCGGAGGCTGGGGGAAGCCCTGGCCCACGTCCTAACCTCCCCGGAGGGGGCTTTTCAGGCGCGGCCCAGGCCGCGTTCTTTTGAGCTCTTGAAGAGAAAAAGGCAACGTCAAAAGTGGCATGAAGCAAAAGCGCATTGGGGGAAGGGCGGGTGGGGCCTCGGCTTCCGCCGGGCCCGACGCTGGGCTGGAAATGTGAGGTGTTTTAGGGTTTTTGTGTTTTCTGCTTTTTTCCGTCAGTTTTGTGTTTTAGTCATAAAAATGTAGGGTCAATCTATTGCGAAAAGTTGGTTTTCTTTTACTTTGAGATCAGAGAAGAGCGCCGATGCTCTTTAACCAAAGGGAACCCCATGTTGACGTTCTTTGCTTTTTGCCTCTTGGCTGGATTGGTCGCCGGATTGGCCATTGCTGATCGACTGGATGCGCTCTGATGAATACCCGCAGCCAAACCCAAGCGCCCGCCCGGTCCTCCACCCCTGGAGCCCTCCTGCGATTCCTGTTCGACGCCATGTCGGGCATGGGAGCGGCCAAGCTGGGATGGGAGATGGTGACCGACCCCAAGGCCAAGCTGTCGGACATTGCCATCGGCGTGTCGCTCTGCCTGGCTCCTGCAGCGATTGCGGCCACTTGGGCGCTTTGCCTGTTCGGCATCGCCCAACACCACCAGCTTTTTTGAAACCCGAACCCCTGACAACCACGGAGGACCTCGCTCGTGCGAAAACTTTTCAACAAACTGCTCAACATCGCCCTTTTTGGCATGGTTCTGTTCGCCCTGGACCAAGTCCCGGAACGCCTGGATCGCATGTCGCAAACCGCCCAGAACCTGGTTCAGCAGGTGGGCTACTCGGGCCCCATGCAGGGCATCCCCTCGGGCGTGCCAGACGGTTACGAGTTCTGATGACCCCCGCACCCTGGCCATCGTCGGAGCTCGTTCGCCTCGCATGGGCGGCACGCCGGGATCCTCTTGCCCGGCAGCACCTGCTTCAGGCGTTCCAAGAGGGGGCCGATTTCCATACCCCTCTGTCCAGCAGCGATCTGAACGACGACCTGTTTGCCGTCCCTGGGGATTGCTTGGCCGGGGTGGTGATTCGGGAAATGACGGGCGTCAAGGACGCCGAAGAGTGGCTGCACGCGTTTCTTCGCGCGCACGAGTTGCATCAAGCGCTGCCACCTGCTGTGGGAAGCGCTGGCAAGCGGCGCTTCTGATGAACGTGAGCACGCAGTAACGGGTGGTCAGGGCTACGCCTTGGGTTTCGCCGCGGTTTCCGCTCGCTTACCGAACTCCTTGCACCATTCGAGCATGTCTTGAACGTCCTTTAGCAGTTCGTCCGGACCCGGAAGCCAACTGGGGGTGTCGGTGGGTTGGGAGTGCTCGAATGCCGAATACTTCGTCATCATCCCGTCGATCAGTGCGCAGTCTGCTGGGGTGATTGCACTGAGCCGCTGTAGCTTGTTGAGCGTGTTGATCTCGCGCCGGTAGCGGTTGATGACGCCAGAACAAAGCTCGTCCTCTACAGAGCGCTCAACCAAGATTCGGAAGTTGCTGCAGGCGGCCTTCAGGGCAAGTTCTTTTAGTGGCGGATCAAGCTTCTTAAGCTGTCCGATGCTGCTGATCATTTGGTTCAAGCCGGATTGTGGCTTCAGAGAGAACGTATTGATCTGCGCCGGCATGCCGGTCCTGCTTCCATCGCGGGCGATCGATTCAACCGCGACCTTGACCGTAGGCTGATCGAGGTTGGCCCGCTGCTTGGCGGCACTCTGCAGTAGGACCATCAGTGACAATCGATGTGTGAACACGATCACCTGGCGATGCTCGGCCAGATCTACGAGGCGTTTGGCGACCGCCTCCTCAAAGCGCTGATCCAGGGAGGAGATGGGGTCGTCGAAGATCACGGGCATGCCCCGTTCAAGGCCCGTCGCGTCGGCCAGGAAGGCTGCCAACGCCACGATGCGTTGCTCACCCTCGCTCAGGATTTCACGATTCTTCTGGGCGCCTTGCGCGTCCTTCAGCTCAACGTAAAACGTGAACGCCCCTTTGCCTTGGGATCGATACGACATGCGGACAGGAAGCGAATGGCCCCCCAGCGCCCGCAACTCGGCATTGAAGCGGTCGCAATAGCCCTTGGCCAACTCCGACTCGCCAATGTCATTGCTTTTGGTCGTCAACTGGCTGGTTGAGGTGGACCGGACAGCGGCTTCCACCGTTCCCACGCGTTTGAGGCGGATCACGTCGGCCCATACCGCATCGCGCTGCTCCGACAGCCACTGTTGTGCTTTCAGCTCTGCTAGGCGGCTTTCCTTCTCCTTCCGTCCCGTCGGGTCCAGCAAGCCCGCCAGCGCGTCGCGATCAGCGCTAGTGGTCTTGACCTTCTGATCGTAGGCGTTGGTCCACACCGACCACTGCACTGCCGGAGCCGCCGTGGCCTCGGCCATGGCTTTCAATCTCGCATGGATGGCCTCAAACAGCTCAGTGGCTTGGGGGGCTTCCAAGCCAATAGCAGCGCACTGGGCCTGCCAGGCGACATCGGTGAGAGGACTGGGCAACGCTTTCTTCAGCGCCGTCAGCGCGTCTTCCGCGCTCTTAGCTTCTGTCTGCAGGGTGTCGTTGAGGTAGCTTTCAAAGCTGGCCAAGCGGGCCTTGCCGTCGTCTCCCAACGGTTGCTGGCAGAGGACACAACGGGATTCGTCCCCAACGTGGGGGAAAGGGTGGTCACGGTAGGCAAGACCTGTCGAATACGCCTTTGCAGCGTCCCAAAGGGTTCGCCACACGGCGTCTCCGACGCCTTTGAGCGGCAGCCCATTGAGGAAGGCCGTGGCATAGGCGGTGGCGGCCTGGCGCTTGACCTCTGCATTGCTGCGGGCATCCAAGAGGGCTTGGGCCTTCTCGCCGTTCAAGCTCTCCTTCAATGCCGAGATGCTTGTGGCCATCTGCGACAAGCGTTCTAGCTCTCCGACGGCCTTGGCGTGGGCCACTTCAGGGTTCGCCTGGGCCAGTGCGGTCTCCAGCGCCAAACGCTCATCGTTCAGTGCAGCGGGGAAGGCGCAACGCTGGTTAATATCCTCTTCGGTCAGTTTCGCCGTCAACTTCCGGAGGACCGTTGCAGCGCTGCTCTGCGCGTGCTCTTCCGGGATGATGGGCAGTTTGCTGGTGAGCTTGGCGGCGCGGGCCTTCAATCGGGTGGCGAGATCGTCTGAGATGTGGATGAGCATCCCGACGAACCGCATCGCCCGGGGAAGATGGGTGGCGGTGGTGGCGCTGTCTCCGAACTCCAGCGCTGTGGCTGAGTCGAAGACCGGGACCGCTTTCAACGTCGAATGGGCACCGTCGGATGCTTGCCAAGTGAGATCAGCAGACGATGTCGTGCCGTCGGATCGGGTCGCCGTGACTTTGATCAAGGCAGAGGCAGCATCGGGATTCTGCTTGAACACGTTGCCGTGGATAGATCCCTTGGCCCGCGCGCCACAAACGTGCTTCATCAAACGGGCGTAGCCCGATTTCCCGGCCCCGTTGGGTCCGTAGACCACGGTCATCTGGCCTTGGCTGAGGTCCAATGCCGCGTCCTCGCCAAGGGCATTGACGCCGCAGATGGAGGAGACCGAGTCGATGCGAAGCTCAGCGGCGGTGGGTGTCCCCAAGATGGTTCCCGGTGCCAACGCCGGGTGGGGAGCATCCAGCTTCTTGGCTGCCTCGGCCAGGCAGTGATCCGCCAGCGCCTCCATCTCCTCTTCGTTCGGCATGCGGCGGTGCTGGATCACCGTGGAAGCGGCCATGCGCAGCCAGCTTGGGCGGCCATTCAACCACTCTTCCAGAGTCGTAGGCGCAGCGGCCCCATTCTTGTTCGCCATCGGTCACTTCCCCTGTGAATGGCCAGAGCCAGGAAGGCTCCGTTCCCCTTCCGCAATAGTGACGCGGGTCACATTTGGAGGCAAGTCGGTGATGGTCGTAGGGGATGGGGAAATGGTTTTCCCGAACGGTAGGGATCAGGCCTCTGAGGGGGCATCGATCTGGGCGGCAGCCAGGGCGGCTGCCAGATCACGGTTCAGTGCTCGCGCTTCAGCCCGCAGTTCGCTCCAGTTCGGCGTCCCGACCGGGCCTTGCCCACGCATCGACGCGAGCCAAGCATGGGATCGCAGCCTGGCCGCTTCCGCGGCTGGCGTCGAGGACTTGAGGGCGTCCAACGCGGCCAACTGGATTTCCAGAAGGTTGATGTCCATCAGCGCCTGCAACTGCTCCGGTGCCATCGGGCTTGGCGCATCCCGCTGCAGCCACCAGCGTCGAAGTCGTTTCAGCATGTCTTCTCTTCCCTGAGATCGTTGTCGCTACTCGGGAGGATGGCCACGCCACGGCTCTGGGCGTAATCCCTCACCTTCGTCAGCAGCTCTCGCTGCTGTTCGGGTTCAAGCCGCGACATCACCAGCAACGTCTCTGCCACTAGATCATTTGTGGCATGGAAATAGGCGACCGGCATGCCAAGTGCTTGGGCCAGCTTTTCCATCGTTGCAGGATCCGGCACGCGATCTCCTCTCTCGTAACGAGAAACCCTGGGAGCGGCGGAGTTTTCCTCGTCCAACCCAAGCACGGCCCCCAACTGTGCTTGCGTCAGGCCCTTGGCCAGCCGGGCCTCGCGCAAGCGGCGGCCAAACGTGTGAGCTGGGGCGAGAGGGGCAGGCATGGGCGATCACGAACCGGGAACAATCCCCAAGTCTGCCGCTTCCCATGCTGCACCGCATTTGCCAAAATGGCAAATAAGGCCATGGTGGCCGGGATCAGGGGGATGCATGAAGCAAGCGATTGCAGCCGTGGCCGTGTGCCTGGCGTTGGCCAGCGGGACGGCCACCGCCCAGGACGGCATTTTGGGAAGGATTGGCAAGGGGTTGATGCAGGCGGGCAAGGACGCCGCCTCGGCCCCGGCGACCAAGCGTTACCTGGAGCCGGCAGGCACTTACTGGGACGACGGCGACCCTCCAGTGCTCGACGGCTACACCCGGATCCGGTGGGGCTTGGCGGCCACCGCGTCGGCCGGTTTCGGCATGTGCGAAGACAACCTCTTTGCCCAGGCCAAGGCCGGCGCTGCCCTGGCACCGGCGATGCGAACCCACTGCATTGGCTCATGGGGGCACCAGTTCAAACGCGTAGGCCTGCAAGGCGATCCGGCCTCTGCGTTTGAGGCCAAGGCGCGGCAGATCGCCTCTACCGATGCGTTCTACCTGCGGCCCTACATCGACGTGGAGATCGACCCCAAGACCAACATTCTCCTCGCCTACGTGCTGGTCATGAACCACGACTGGTATCCCCGCTCGCCTGACTTTCTTCCGACGGCCGTTATCGGCCCTTCGCCGTTGGGCAAGGGCAGTGCGGTGGTCGGGGTCGAGCATGGCGGGCGCTACCACGCCGCGCTGCGATTGAAGCCGGAAGACGCGGCCGAGCTGCGACGGGTGGGGCGCGACGCCGCGGGAGACCGAATCTTTTTCAAGGTCGTGGAGGGCAGGTTGAAGCCCAACGGCCTGCCCGACATCGTTCTCCAAATCGACCGGCTGGAGATCGGCTACAAGACCCAGAACATCGGCATCACCCCCTCCAAAGACAAGGACGCATGACATGAAGCACGCACTGATCGTGGCCGCAGCAGCGGCACTTTTGACCCTGACCGCCTGCTCTGGTGACAAGGGCCCCTCAAAGGAGGACGGGGTGAAGGTCGTGGAAGGCTTTTTCACCGAGCAGGGGAGGCAGGCAACCCTCCAGCGCTCTTGGCGGTTTGAAGTCACCGACGCGGGCGGCTTGGATCTCGACTGCGAGAAGAAGCCCAATGGGGATCAAGAATGCATGGTGGGCGGGTCGGTAAAAGCGCAGGGGTCCATCGGTGGCCAGCCCACCAAGCCCGAGCCAAGCACCCTCAAGCCGAAGCTGCGTGCACTGTTCCGCCCGCAGGGCGAGGGCTGGCAAGTGGTCGAAGTGACCGACGAAGGGACGTCTGCGGGCTAAACGGGCCGCAGTCCGCCGCTTGACTGCACGCCGGTCCCGATCAAGCGTGCAGCCATCCAACAGGGGAGGACCATATGAACCGCTATCCGCCGCAGCAAGTTGTGTATGCGCCGCCGGGCCCATCCGCGCTGATCCTCCCTAGCGTCATCTTGGGCCCGTTGGGCCTGGTTGGGCTGGCGGCCGGCCTGGAGGTGATGAAGCGCGACTTCTTCATTGGCCTGGTCTGTTGTGTGCCCGGTGCGCTCGTCTTCGCGTTCTTGGCGTTTTGCCTGGCGCTCCACATCCGGGCTCAGCAGCTCTGGGACTGGCACGTCCGCACGGGGCGGATGCCGTATTTTCGGAAGCACGGCTTCCTGAAAGGGGCGCTGCTCGGGGGCGGATTGGGCGTGGTGACGGTGGTGGCGGCCGCCGTTCTGGGGTTCAAGTATGCGGAGCATCCCCAGTTTGGGGAGATCGCTACCGCAGCGTTTTACTTGGTTTGGCTCTGGGGCGTGCTGTTGATCGGCGTGCTGGCCGTAGTGTTCGGGTGGGTCAAGCGGGCGTGGGATAGAACGGCCCTCCCCAGATGATGCTCTCTGCAACTGGCCGCCTAGTCTGAATGATATATTCGCCTACCTAAGCAGCACCACGCCGGACTTACGACCGCGCCGTTCATTGGGTCAGGAAGACCAGCTGGTGCCGCCTAATGTCATTTGCAACGCGCTTAGGTAAGCGTGCGGAAACTCAATCAGGGGGAGTCATGAAGGTTATCCGAATCGTAGTCTCAGCATTGGCTCTAGTGCCTATTGCATGTTTTGCCAAGGGGCCTATAGGTATTGGAAAGCTTGAGGTTGGAGTGTCGCGCAGCGCCGTTGAGGGCCTTTCGCCCACTGACGGGGTTTACCTTGCCGCTCCTCTGGAGCCTTACGAATACAAACATTCAAGTCCAGTGTCGGGCGAGGATAAGTTTAATACGAAGATCGTCAGTCCTTTGAGTGACCAGCCTCAAGAGGCGGTTCTTACGTTCGTCGCAGGGCAGTTGCAATCGATAAATATTGATCTGGGTGATTCCAATCGGATCGTGGATAGCGTCAAGTCGTTGATCACCAGCAAGTATGGTGAGCCCAAGGTGGACAACTCCATGAAAGAAGAGCAGTGCGTCTACAAGGGCGGGCAGAACTTCAAGGTTTCTTCGGGAGCGATTCGCTACGAGTGGAAGCAGGATCGCCCAAATGCAGAAGCGGTCACAGCTTCGCTGTCGGATGTGGTGATGGACATGTGTCCTTCCAACCTGCGCTATGCGATTGGTGCGATCAAGGTTAAGAGTTTGACGATTGGTATTGCCAAGCCCGAGAAACCAGTGGTGAATCCCTTCTAAGGGCAAATCACCTGTTCTCGGGCTCTAGCTCGATGTCAGGTTGGCCCCCGGCACGTCAACGTAATCTCTTGATAGTCCACCCGCACCGGGTTGTAGAACTGGCGATACCAGTTGAACGCCAAGGTCTGGCCCACGTTGTGCTCGTTGCACGCCGGCAGGCCTTGCTGGGTGCCAAACCCACCGTTGGGCGTGCATCCGGGCTGGCCCGTGCAGGTCGTGTAGGGCGTCGAAGCCACCACGGACGACTCGGGCCACTCCCAGCGATAGGGATTGTTGCTCTTGCCCACTAGGTCGGACGCGCACGCTTGCCGGCACACGGCCAAAGAGGTGCCGCCGCTGGTCCAGTTGTAGTCGCAGTAATGCATGCCCATGTTGGAGACGCATTCGAAGTCGTAGGAATAGGCGTAGCGGATGTTCCCGGCGTCCGAAAGCGCGTTGCATTGCTCTTCGTAGAACGCCGACTCGCTCACGTTGGCGGGCCAGTTGCCGGGCATCGGTGCGGGCGTCTCCACCCGGTGGATGGGCACGTTGGCGATGGCCCAGTCCAGCTTTGCTTTCTCCGCTGGCGTCAGGCGCACCACCGCATCCGGATACCAGTAAGAAATGCCACTCGAACCCGAGGTGGGCGGAACGTCCTGCCCATCGGCGGAGTGCCACGCCACAACCTGCAAGCTGCCATCGCTGCAGCGAGCAGCCGTGGGCTTGCATGTGTTGACCTCGTTGCGACGCGCACCTGTATCCACCCAGTTGGACCAGCCCCCGTAAGTCGGGCTGGGCAGGGCGGTGGTGCCAAACGGGCAATGGGTGAACACGTCTCGAGACCGCACCTGCTGGCGCTCCCAGGTGTGCGTCCCAGCTTGGCCCGACGGGCAGGGTTGAGAAGTGGGCAGCCATTGATCGCGTTCCTCCTGGGAGCTTCCAGGGCAGGCCTGGCAATGCCTCGCCGTCACGGCCGCCACCGTCTGGGCTTGAACCCACGCCTCGGGATGCTCCCACGCGGCGTCTGAGTTTGGATCCACGTCGCCGGGAGCGCAGACCTGGCGCGTGCGCACCGTCTCCGTGCCCCAAGTGCCCGCCGGGCAGCTGGCCCGAGCCACCGAGCTTTCCGATTGCCGGCACGGCACCAAGGCCGGCGGAGCCGGGGTGGGGACCGGCGTTGGGAGCGGCTGAGGCACCGGAACGCTGGGCGCAACAGGAAGCGGTGGAAGAGCCGGGGAAGGAGCAACCCCAGGGCTTGGCGACACGCTCCCAGGAACGCCCGGCACTGCATCGGGCACGCTGGGAGCGGTGGATACGGGGCCAGCCGGTGTCGGCGTTGAAGGGCCAGGGACGGCGGGCGTGGAGGGCAGGGGAAGCGTGGGCACCACGGCGACCGACGACCCGGCGACCAGGCCTGAGTAATAGACGACGTCGACCACGGCCCCATCGGCCCCGCACGCCAATCCCAAGCCGGGGACGTCCAAGCTCCCTCGGTTGCTCAGCAGAACACTGGTGTTGCCCACGATCACGTCCCGCACGTTCACGTCGTCCGCGATGGCGGAGACGAACGGCACGCAGGCCCGCGCAGGAAGCCCAGACAGCCCCACGGTGAAGGCATCTCCTGCCAGGCGCACCGTGGCCGGGGACACGGTCACTGCACCACCCCACGCGTTGCTCATGGTCGCTGCGCTGGCCTGGCGGAAGTCGGTGGGGGCCAGCCCATCTTCAAGCACGTTCAACGTGCTGACGCCGCGGAACGAGCCGACGACGCCATGGGACCGATCAACGCGGCTGGCCAGGTCCCGAACGTTCTCGACGTCCGACGCAACCTTCACCCGGGTGGTAACGCGGGGGTAGACCCAAAACGCGGCGGCCCCCATGGCCGTGGCAACCCCCAATGCGAGCAGCAACTCGACCAGGCCAAAGCCTGGGGCGGGAGGACGACGGGAAGGGCGGGCTTGCGGTGTCATGCATTTCAGCATGCGACACAACCGCGTTTTGACAAGCCCTGACGGCAGTTCTTGATTTTAGTCAAAAATCCTTCAAATCAATGGGTTGACATCGGTTGGCGATGTGGTTGGATCGTGGTGTAGGAGCGGTTTAATGGGTAAGCCGACCTACCCACAAAAAGAGAGTGAAGACATGAAGATTCATCCCGTCGAGCCTGCCAGCACTGACCTGGCGCATTTCCAACTCCACACGGCCGCGCGGTTCCTGGACCGCACCAATGGCCTCAATCAGCTGGCCGACAAGCACCGCAGGATCCAGCGCTTGGCCACCCGCGCCCGCCATGAGCGGCGTTGGAAGAAGGAAGAGGAGCGCTTCGCATGAGCCTCTTGAACATGGCCCTGCTGTTTGTCGGTCTCCTGGGCATCGCGGTGTTCTACCAGGACCTGGTCGCCAACCCCATCACCGCTGGGCGCGCCCTGGTGCGCCTCTATCGCGTGTCAGCTCCTGTTCGACAGGGCAGCAAGGCCCAGGAGGCATCCCGGCAGTGGTGGAGCATCGTGCTGGTGCCGTTCTACGTGCTGGTGGCCCTGGTGCTCATCGGGGTTCTGGGAGGTGGGCAATGAGTGCCGGGACCGAAAGCCTCATCAGGGCCATCCAAACCAACGACCCGCTGGCGTTTTATGGGTGGCTCCACACACTCAAAGGGACGCCCGACCTGGACGCTGGCGTGGCCGGCGACCCTGGCATCACTGCGTTGGCCGTCGCCTCCCTCATGTATTCCAAGGCCGTCCAGTCGGACCCGGTCTTGGCGACGCGCTATGCCGCGATGATTGAGGCGCTTATGGACGCCGGGGCCAATCCGCTGGTTCAGATCGGGGAGCGGTTCGTGGTGCGACGGGGGCACACTGGGAAGCTGGAGCGGCGACGGGTGGACGAAGGCCGAACGCTGGCGGAGGTCTGCGGGGGCGTTTTTTGCCCGGCCATGCAGGCATGGTTTGGACGCCAACGGGCAGGCGAATGGTCCCACACCGCGCTTCATCGGCCTCACCCCGCCTACGCCCACCTCCGTCGCAACCATAAAGCCGTGGCCTGAAGCTCAGGCCGGCGGCTACTCGCCGCCGAAAGGCGGGGTGGAGACAACGGCAGGGTGGGCCACGGCTTCCGCCGGGCCCCGGGGGAGCTGAACCTAAGACGTCTGCACCGCTGAAACCCCCTAGCTGCATGGCTCTTGCGGGAATAGGTTTGCATCGTAGTGTGTTGCACGACCTACCCATAAAAGGAGCCCATCTCATGCGTCTCGTTGTCTGCTGCTTCAAGGGGGGCGTGGGGCGCACCACGCTTTCGCTCAACCTCGCCGCCGCGTTTGCCGGCCAATCCCGCGTGCTCGTCAACGACCGCGACCCTCAATGTGGTTCGGTCGCTTGGTCTGCGATGAGCGACGGGGAGACCCCGTTTACCGTGAGCCGTGCCTCATCCCCAGGCTTCGACCTGGAGATTCAAGACCTGCCGCCCAGCGCCCCAGTGAAAGACCAGCTGCCGGACGCGGACCTCTATCTAGTTCCCACGTTGCTCGATGGTGGATCGTTTGTGGTCTATTTGCGGACGATTGAAACCCTGCGACGTCAGGGCAAGCCCTTCCTGCCGGTCGCCAATCGGGTCAACGTGAAGCGGGCGGAGCACCGCCGCCGGCTGGAAGATCCCAGCCTGGCAGGCGCCATCGTCATTCCCGAGCGGGCGGCGTTGGCGAGCTACTACGAGCTTGGCGAGACCGTGTTCTCCATGCGCGGCGCTGGCGTGGACAAGGCGCGAGAGGACATTCTGCGGGTAGGTCAGGCTATCCAAAAAAGATTGGCCAACCCGGCGCGGGGGCATGCATGATGGAGCTCCCAATGCTGCCCCTGCCGGACCTCATGGCTGCCAAGAAGACCCCCGCCAAGAACGCCGTTGCCAAAGCCCGCAAAGACCTGTCCAAGGCCGCGAAAGTGGTCCACGCCAAGCCGCAACGCACGTATGCGCCGCTCATTGATCTGGACCAGTTTTCCGAAGAGCAGCTGGCAGAGCTGATGGTGGCTGCAGGGGACGCGCCTGGGCGGAAGACCTACTTCGACTACAGCGAAGAGCAGCCGTTTACTCGGTCGGGGAAGAAGGTGTATCTCGAAGTGGGCCGCGGTAGCCAGATGTTCGATTACCGGGACGTCAACGGCGTCAGGACCGAGCGAACGATGGTGACCGTGCCGCCCAAGCTCCGCGATCAGCTCCAGGATTTGACGGGAGAAGAGAGCCCGGTGATCACCACTGCGATCATCGCCTTGGCGTCCTGGGCCTGCCAGGAACTAAAAAGGAGCAAGCGGCGCTTGGTGGTGGCGACGGCGACCGACGACCTGGATCCGGTGCGGAAACAGGTCCGGAAGGCGATTGTGGGGCGGGCGAGGAAACAACGGTAGCCCTGGGTTGGTAGTGAACGACAGGCGGCCATCGGCCGCCTTTTTTATGGCTGGCGGCGGGTGGAAAGAGCAACGGCAAAAGCGGCATGGGGAAAAGGCGGGTGGGGCCTCGGCTTCCGCCGAGCCCGGTGCTTGGCTGGAAGTGTGAGGCGTTTCAGGGTTTTCGTGTCTTTTGCGGTTGCCCGTCACTTCTGCACTTTAGTCAAATAAATGTGTTGTTTTCGGGTTTACATTTTTACGCTCTGTCGTAGCCTGGATTTGTAGGGAGGCAATACCGCTGACCTGAAAACCAAACAAGGATTCATCATGAAAACCCCTCGCCGCCAAACCCTCGAAAACCGCGCCGCCCGTTTGGGACTGCGACTCTCCGAAGCTGGGCTCCACGTCAAAATGGAAGCCGCCAACAACTGCGAAGCCATGCCGCGGTGGGAGCTTTCGGACGGGAAATACCAAGACAGTCTTTGCGGGTATGCCACCCTGGCCGAGGTTTCCGAGGCGTTGGATCACAAGGAAATCATGGCAGAGCTATGAGCAGGTCCTACGCCATCCCTGGGGTGGTAGTGAAAGACAGGCGGCCATCGGCCGCCTTTTTTATGGCTGGCGGCGGGTGGAAAGAGCAACGGCAAAAGCGGCATGGGGAAAAGGCGGGTGGGGCCTCGGCTTCCGCCGAGCCCGGTGCTTGGCTGGAAGTGTGAGGCGTTTCAGGGTTTTCGTGTCTTTTGCGGTTGCCCGTCACTTCTGCACTTTAGTCAAATAAATGTGTTGTTTTCGGGTTTACATTTTTACGCTCTGTCGTAGCCTGGATTTGTAGGGAGGCAATACCGCTGACCGAAAAAGCCAAAAAGGTAATCATCATGGAACTCATCATCAATAGCCGTAAACTCAACCGCACCATCACTTTCTCTCGCCCTGGCCGTTCCTACATCTACGCTGATTTGAATGGTCAACCAGGCACCCTCGGTGAGCAGATCTGCGATAGCAATGGCTACACCCATTCCTACGAGGGCGAAGATCAAGAAGGGTTTGAGAAGGTCTGCCGCCGCTGGTATCGCGCCCACGTCCGGGATGAGCTCATCAATGGCTAAGGGATACGCCATCGCCCCCAAGCAGCCGGTTCCCCGCCGGCTGCCCACGGTTCGCATTGCCCCGGACAAGGCGGCCGCATTCCGGGCTCTCGCTCGCCAGCAGGGGCTCACGGCCAGCAGTGCATTGGCTGCCCTGGCGGCCGCCCATGCCGACATCCGCCAGCCGTTCGGGCCCCGGGTCCGTGCCCAGCATGGGCCTGATGGGATGCGCTACGGCGCGGTGCTGCCCGATCCCAAAGTTTCTGAAGAGGTGGCCAAGAGCCTGATCCAAGACGCACGAGCTGCTAGGATCTCGCTGGGCGAGGCGATGCGGCAGTTGGTTGACCGGTGCCTGGAGCAGAGCAGGTGAGGCGGGGAACAAACGGGGGAGGGGAAGCGGCGGCCTGAGGGTCGCCTTTTTTATGCCTGCAGTCTGGCGATGCTGGGAGAAAAGGGGGGGGCGCCCCTTTGGGTGGTGGCTGGGTTTTTGGGATGTGGGAGAGTTGAGCGGTGGCTGGGGCGGAAGCCCCGACCCTGGGCCTTTCCTCCCCGAAGGGGGCCTTTCAGGCGCGGCCCCGGGCCGCGTTCTTTTGAGATCTAGGAGAGAGAAGGCAACGGCAAAAGTGGCTCAAAGCAAAAGCGCATTGGGGGAAGGGCGGGGGGCGGGGTTTCTGCCGGCCCCAGCGCTGGGCGGGAAATGTGAGGTGTTTCAGGGTTTTCGTGTCTTTTGCGGTTGCCCGTCAGTTCTGCACTTTAGCCAAATAAATGTGTTGTTTTCGGGTTTACATTTTTACGCCCTGTCGTAACCTGGATTTGTAGGGAGGCAATACCGCTGACCTGAAAACAAACAAGGAGATTAATGAAGATTCACACTCTTGCGACCGACGGAAGCCAAGTTATCGCTATCACCCAAGCTGCTTCCAGCGGCGGGAAGTATGGGCATCCTGTTATGCTTTCTGCGATTCGTTTTGACTTGACTTCATTCGATCAAGTGATGGAAGAGTTGAATAAGAACGGCCATCGCCACGAAAAGAGCTTCGAAGTGATTGAGCGCTGGAGGGTGGACGCCAGGAATCAGGGACCTCGCTCCCGCTTCGGCGAAACCTTGGCTGCTCTGCGTGAAGAGGTCGGTGACAATCTGAAGGGCAACGTGCTCTTCGCGACAGAGGACGAAGCAGAAGATGCGGTGGAATCGTTCAAGCCCATGACTCGCGCTATCGGCCTCGATATCGCTTTGCCTGCCGCAAACGCCGCAGCCCGCCAGCCGGTGCGCTTTTGACGGCACACTACGAAGCCAAGCCCACGAAGCTTAAGAAGAGCCCCGGTAAGCCGGGGCTTTTTGTTGGGCGGGGGCTAGGGAGGCATAGAAGCAAGAGCGGCCAGGGTGCCGCCTTTCTTTTGTCTGCTCCCTCGTCACCGCTCACCCCATACGCTCCCCAGCATGGATCCCCTCATCACACCAGACGGCCGTTACCTCATCGTCCGCGGGCGCCTCTGGCGCACCACCAACCCAGGCCTCAGTGAGCCGGAGAGGGCGCGCCTGGCCCACGAGCTGATGGACGCGCGGCGTGCCGTGAAGTCAGCGAAGGCCAACGGGAACGAGGAGGCGCTGGCCGCCG
Source organism: Stenotrophomonas sp. LC732 (assembly GCF_052446685.1). Taxonomy (NCBI): domain Bacteria; kingdom Pseudomonadati; phylum Pseudomonadota; class Gammaproteobacteria; order Lysobacterales; family Lysobacteraceae; genus Stenotrophomonas; species Stenotrophomonas sp. LC732. Next base: position 1,103,853 of record NZ_CP199214.1, read on the forward strand.
CCCGGCACGCCGTGGACAGCGCAAAGAGGGGCCTGGGCGAACGAGGCCCGGTGTGGTGGACGGATGGGACGCCGGACTGGAACCGGCACCTGGTGAAGGACTCCCCCTATGCGGGGTGGTTCGGTAGTTGTATCTCAAAGAGTGAAGGCTAGGATTCCTTCATGAGATCGCAACGGCAAAAGTAGTCCAAAGACAAATGGAATACCACGATGACGGTGATGATGTTTGCGACCAGTTCGCCGAAATAATCTTTGAGTGCCTGCGAAAGGCTTAATGCCAGGGCAGCTGTTCGAAGGTGAAGTTTTTTGCAAGCCTCGAAGTCATCGCAAATGATCTCTCTAACCTTTTTGCCTAGTGAGGCAGTTTTCTTAAGTTGATCGGAGACAACTTTGATGACGCTTTTCCGAAACTTATTGAAATCTATCCACTCCATCTGCGGAATGAAGTTCGGATCCAGGATAGCTTGTTCCCATGTTGCGTTCTGGAGTGGTCTGGGGATGCCTTTCTCTTTGCTCGACTCCCTGATTAGCATGAGGGACAGCTCGAACTTGCTGAGTCGATATAGATCTTCTAAGGGCATATGCAATCCGTTGCGTCGTTGTGATTCGCTGTTGTCGCCTTTTTTCTACCCGCTCGTCAAGCTCTCGTTCACCAACCGAGCCCATGTCACCCCAAGCGCCCGCACCTCATCGGCCCACGCCCGGTATTCGTCTAACGGCATCGGGGCCTCCAGCCCACGCTTCACTCGCTCCAGATATTTTCCCTTCCGGGCGAGGGCTTCCTGATACGCCAGCTCCGCCGATTCCAATAGGTCCGCCCGCTTGGCGGCCTGCAGTTGGGCCAGCCGGCGAACCGAATCCGGGTTCGTGGACAGCACGCGGGGGGCATGAGGCAGGGCCGGACCGCCGGTCATCGGGACGCGCTTGTGGTTGCTCACCGGGTCCATCACACGGTGGCGCCAGCACTCCCGCCAGTCGTCATCGTCCACCTGGCCACCGCCCGGCACCTCAAGCGGCACGACGATCCCATGGGCCTCAATGAGCGCCCACACGGCCCCCAGGAACCCGTTTGCCGGAAGCCGCAGAAGGGCCACTTGGCCCTCTGCCAGCACCTCGCCCCCGTCCCTCAGTCGTAACGCCAGCAGGGCCTCGCTCAGTGCCAGGGCATCGCCTGACCGGGTGCTCCAGCCCACCAAGCACACGCGCTCCCCATCTACCTCACCCGACCAGGCATAGACCCTGAAGCGGGGCTTGTCGAAACGGGCGGACAGGTGTGCTAGCAGCCGCTCACGCTTCGAGTGACGGCTCAACGGGGTGAAATGGTTCTCCGCGTAGAGCAACGCAGAGCGCCGACGCTCCAGCAGCAAAGCCACCCGGTCAGGGGTCGCCGACGCTTGCCAGTCCGACCAGCTCACGACATCGCGCAGGCCCTTGGCAGCCGCGCAGGAACGGCAGGCAGGCACCCAGTTTTCGACCACGGAAGTTGGCCCTCCCAGTTGCGCGGGCACCAGCGACGTAGCCGTCCAAGACTTGGGAGAGGCCAGGTCCAGCGGAGTGGAGCAGAAGGCGCAGGCGTTGCCGAACTCGGCCAAAGCAGCTTTGCGTTGCCAGCCGTTGGCCTTGCCTTCCAGCGGGGCATCGGCTCGGGCAATGGCATCCAAGAAGGGGGGCAGGTCAAGCACGGAACACCCCCCAGCCGTTCAGCGTAAGCCGAGCGCCTGGATCGCAGAACGGGGGCAGTGGGGCGTTGCAGGAGCCTGAAAAAGATTTGACTAAAACGCTTTGCCGAGCCTGTCGAACCACCCCAGCAACCGCCGATCCAAAACCCAGAGCCCGCTTGCCTGATCCATTCCCAGCCCAGCACTGAACCCCCAACCGCTGATCGAATACCGGGGCGCAGTGAACAGAAGCGAGGGCATCACGCTTGACTAAAACGGATTGACTCAAGGCTTTCAGGGCAACCGAACCGAAGCCAGGAACCCCCGCACTCGCCCTCCAGAACCCCCAAGCAGAGTTGACTAAAACGGATGGAGGCAGGGCTTTCCGAACACCCCCGCAGCGTGACTGAACCCAACCACTCACGCGATCCCATGCTGGCGTCCGCTTGACTAAAACGAACGGGGACAGGGCTGGGGCGTCGGGGAAACGGCGGTCCCGGATTTCTGAGATTGGGGGTGCGGCGTCGGTGGAGAGGTGGGGAGCTGGGTGGGTGGGGAGGGAGGCTGCGGGGGCTGGTGAAAACTTTTTTGAGCGGCGGGGCGTGGCGGGGGCGAGGGGCATAGGGGTGTCCGGGTTCGTTGAGGATTGGGGCTTTCCTAAACTTCTACCGGGAAAAAGCGGAAGGGCAAGAGCGGTGGAGCGAAAACTGGGGAGGGACTGCGGGGGAAGAGGTTGGCTGCCCATTCACCGTTCAGGGTTGTCCGAAGGGTGAAGTGAGTAGTCCATACACAAGTCGCACCTCCGATGGGTTCCAGCTTGGCTAGAAACGCTGCGCGTTTCCACCCATCCAAGCCTTGCTGCGCCTTGCTTTTAACCTTGGCTAACAACTTGGCCAACCGTTCGGCTGAAAAATGGCCGGAACCCCAGCAAAACAGAAGAAAATCGGCTTGGCCCACTTGCGCAACTGAAAACTCCTGCTAATCCATGGGTATGGATTTTTCTTTGCAGGGGGTTAAGTGGGTCGTCCGTCGCTTCCAACCAAATCTTTCAGCATCGCTCCCGATGAGTTGGAGAGCGCGAGGTATTGCGCGAAAGAACAGGGTATTTCGCTCAACAAGTATTTGCGCCTGGCGGTCTTGGAAAAGAACCGGGGCGTGGTGCAGGGGCTGGAGACCCGCGACGCCCTGGACGACATCCGGGCCACGGTGCGCGAATCCGAAACCCGGAATGCCATGGCCCTAGAAAGCCTGATAGCGGACCTGCGAGCCGAGCAGGGCGTGGCGATCCAGGACAACCGGAAGCTCGTCATCGAAGCCCTGCGAGGGTTTAGCCACTTCATCGCCGAGCAACAGGCCGACCACGAAGCCCCCGTAGAGCCGCCAGCTGCCAAGCCGCATCGCGGACCGTCCCCCAACCCTTCAGAAAACAGCGCGGATTGGCGGCGTCACGCCAACCGCTCTTAACCCTTTCCCCCACTGCCTCAAAGGAGGTCTCTATGAAACGCTTTGCTCTTACTCTCACCATCGCCGCGTTGCTGGCTCCGGGGCTTTCGTTTGCCCAAGACACCCCCCAGCCCGAACCTCAGAAGAAGACCGGGGTTCACCCCCGTTTTCACGGACACTTACGAGAAGGCCGATCAAGGCCATGAGGAGTGTTCATGTCGAAGCGAAGGAAGTTCAGCACCGAGTTCAAGCGCGGTGCGGTTGAGCAGGCCAGCCAGCCGGGCGTCAGCTGTGCCCAGGTGGCCCGGGAGCTGGGGATCCGGGATGCATTGCTGACCCGCTGGAAGCGGGAGGCCCAGAGCCGGGGCCAGGTGGCCTTCGGTGGCACCGGGACGCCCCGGGACGAGGAACTGGCGCGGCTCAAGCGCGAGCTGGCCCGGGTGAAGAAGGAGCGGGATTTTTTGCGAGAAGCGGCGACGTTCTTTGCCAAGGGATCATCCTGAGGTATCAGGTGATCGAACGTTGCCGCGATGAGTTTCCAGTGCGACTGATGTGTCGTTGCCTGCGGGTCTCGGCCAGCGGTTACTACGACTGGAGTAAGCGCTTGCCCAGTGCCCGGGAGCGCGACAACCAGCGCTTGCTCGGCCGGATCCGTGAGTTGCATGAGGACAGCCGGGGCACATTGGGCGCCGGCCGGATGCATGAAGACCTTGCCGAGGAAGGCGAGACGGCGAGCCTGAACCGGGTGGCGCGTCTGATGGCGACCGATGGCCTGCAGGGTTGGCCGCGACCGAAGCGGCGAGGCCAGCGCGGCAAGCCGGCGCTGACGCCGCCGGGTGTGCGCAACCTGCTGGAGCGGGACTTCACCGCGTTGGAGCCGGAGACCAGGTGGGTCACCGACATCACCGAGCTCAAGACCCGGCAAGGCAAGCTGTATCTGTGCATCGTGCTGGACCTGTTTGACCAGCGGGTGGTGGGGTGGTCAATGCATCATCGTCAGGATCGTCAGATGGTGATCAGGGCCGTGCAGATGGCGGTCTGGCAGCGCCAAGGCAGCCATCCACTGATCCTGCACTCCGACCGTGGCAGCCAGTTCCGAAGCGGCGACTACCAGCGTTACCTGGCGGCCAACGGCTTGGTGTGCTCGATGAGCGCGGTGGGCCACTGCGGTGACAACGCCGCGTGCGAAGGCTTCTTCGGCCTGCTCAAGCGCGAGCGGGTCTACCGCATGACCTACCCAACGCTCGATGCCGCGAGGGCGGATGTGTTCGAATACATCGAGCGGTTCCACAACCCGAGGATGCGACGAAGGGTCGCCAGGCAAGACCAGAAGTTCTCAGCCCTTTTACAACCGTCCGTGATTTCGGGGTAGAACCCCCGACAAGCTGCGCCTGTTCAAGGCGGGCGGGATTGGCTGCGCTGCCGGTGCAGGCATCGCCCTGCTGACGGGCAAGAAAGAAAAGACCCTGACGGCGTGCGCCGCGGGCGCGGTCGTTGGCGGTATTGCTTCGTTTCGGGCACAGGTTCAGGAGGCGGAAGAGGTCGCCCAAGCCGCGAGGCAGGCGGGATTGGACGCGCAAGTGCAGACCAAAACAGTGCAGACCACTGACGGCCAGGCCGAGGCTTTGGACGCGTTGACGATTCGCTACAACCCCAAGGACATGCAGGGCAGCAATCCGAAGACGGCCGCGACCTTGGACAAACTGGCGGCTCTGCTCAAGTCCTCGAAAAGCCAGTTGACGATTCGCTTTGAGGGCGGGGATCTCGCGGTGTGCCCGATCCCCGCGGAGGAGTTGTATCGCCGTGGGGCACTGACTGCTCATCGCTCGATTGTGGCGTGCGGGGAGGACAACGAGCCCTTCCTCATTCGTGTGACTCCCATCCCTGACGTTCGCTAAGCCAACCGAGAGCTGGGGGGCGAAAGCCCCTTGGCTCAAATCTTTTTCAAACTCTTGGAGGATCCGATGAGCAACACCCCCCAAAGCCCGGAAGAGCTTCGCCGTCTGCAGGAGCTGGCTGAGCTTTTTGATGACGACACCGCCCCGTCGCCCGCCACCACCACTCCGCCCACAACTCCAAGCGGCGGTAGCGAGGTGTTGAACGCTGCCAAGCATTGGGGCCGCGCCCTCGGGCGCAGGACCAAGGAGCTGACGGAGAAGGCTGTCGAGAAGACCAAAGAAACCCAAGAAGCCTTGGCACGTCGAGCAGAGGAGGCCAAGGCAGCCAAGGCAGCCAAGGAAGCCGCCGCAGCCGAGCAGGCGCGGCAACAGCAAGAACAAGAACAAGCCGAACGGGAGGAAGCGGCGAAGCCTGACGCCCGTTCGCAGCCGGTGGACGTGTGCGCCCCCGAGCCGGGTTTGGAACCCACAACGGTTGCACCGGAAGGACCCAGCCGGGCCCAAGATCCGCTGGCTCCGGTGGTCGTTGTCGAACCAGAAGCCGTAGAGCCGACGCCGGACGTGCTTGCGGAAGAGGAGGCAGTGAAGCCGGCGGACCTTTCCGTTGCTTCGGAGGCATTGGAAGATGAGGAGGCGTTGCCCCCGTCTACGCCCGCGCTTCGTGTCGCGGACGCGGCAGCGGTTCAACCGGAGCCCTCGCCAGCGCATGTCGCCCATGCTGGCTCGACCTCAACAACGGCCAGCCGCAAGAAGGGTTGGTCAATCGTCGTTGTGGCCAGCGTCGCCTGCTTGGTGCTGGGTGGGGGCATTGCTTGGTGGGTCACTCGCGACACCGGGAAAAACGAACCCGCTCCCACGGCGGCTCCTGCGTCTGCCGTGGCTGCGCCTGTTTCAACTCTGGAAGTGCCGGGCCCGGGGGTTAAGCAAGCGCCCCCTGTTTCGGCTCCTGAACCCGAGCAAGCGCCGGTTGCGGCCGAAGCGCCGCCCGCGTTGCCGGTTGAGAAGGGCGCCGTGCCTGCTCTCGCAGAAGCGCCCAGGGCGGCGGCACGGGCCGAGGTTCAACCGGTGGAGAAAGGCGACAAGCACGCTCCAGACGCAGTTCGAAAGCCGGCCCGGGTGGGTTCCAAAGCGATGCCTGCCGCGGAAGCCAGAGCAAAGCCCATGGCTAGGAAATCGGCAGCGGAAACGCCGCGGGATGAACCGCAGTGGCAGGAGAAGGCAGACAGCGACATGGACGCCTGGGCAAAGAAGGCTGGAATCAACTAACCCCCTTGCGCAAACAAGATGGTCGGTTACAAGTAAATGGTAGTTACATTCAAGGGAGGTTTTATGTTGGGTTGGTTCTTCTTGCCGTATCGCGGCGCCGGGGTTTCATTCACCTCTCGCTTCATGCGGTGGCATGGCGAGACGTTCTTGGGGCGTCCTGATGATCTGGGTTTAAAAAATGTCCCGCAGGCCGTCAAAGACAGTTACTACGATTTGGCCGAGGATCGTCCGGTTGAGTTGCAGCAGCACAATCTGAAAGCGTGGTCCCTTGGGCAGCAGCACGCAGAGGAAGCCCGGCAGGTCAGTAAGGCCGAAATCCCGAAGGCAACCTTTTTGGCCGTGATGGCCGTCAGCTTTGGTTGCGCCCTGATTGCGGCGCCGTTCTCCAACTGGGCTGAATCGCCGGTTGGGATGGCAGTTCAGTTGGTTGCCGGCGCTCTGGATCGCTTGAGTGGACAAGAATCCCGCCCCAAAAGGGCGGCGGCGTCCGCCGAGCCAAAAGCGAGCACGGCACCTGCTCAAAGGGCTGCGTTACCTGCTGAGAAGGAGGCCACTGCGGAGGAACTTGCCGCGCTTCGCGCTGAGTGCGAGGACAGATGGAAAAGGAACGACATTACCAGCAATGCGGTTGTGCGGTGCAGAACGATTTGGAATGAGTTGGGCCAGGAGGAACTGAAATGAGATTGAATCTTTACAACCTGTTGGACCTCGCCAACCAACTCAAGCATCGGATCCTGCTGCGCGGAGCGCCTCAAGGGATCGTTGATGCCATGCGTCAAAAATCCTCGGCCAACTACAAGAACGTCCAAGGCCTGGTCAACGCGCACAACCGTGTCTCCAGCCGCCGGCTGGTGGTTCCGAAAGGTCGTGAGAAGAACGCCACGGATTTGGGAGCAGAATACGACGCCGTAAGCGGCTGCTACGTGGTTCCGGAGTCGATGGACGAGAAGGACGAGAAGTTCTCTGTCTTCTGGCCTTCGGCTCCATTGGATCTGCAGAATCAGGAGGGCAGGGCGGAGCTGACCAAAGACGGGCGGCTGATCGAGAGCCGGGTGCTTCCCAGGGACAAGTTCCAAGGGGGAGATAGCACGGCGCTCTTCTTGATGTATGCAGCGCTTCCCATCCTCGGTGCGCTGATCTCAGCTCTCACCGCCATCCCTTACGTCGGTATCTTGGGGTGGTTGCTGCTTCCGGTCGTCGTCCCCTACGTGAGGGCCATTCAAAGGAGCGAGGGCACCGCGGATGCGTTGCGGGCGTTCTTCCTGACCTTTGCATTGCCGTTGGTGCTCATCAAAGGCCTGGGGACGGCGGCTTGGACCAGCGACACCGTGTTGAACGGTGCCATGACGGCAATGACCCTTTATCTCGTGGCTGGGTTCCTCTACTGCCTGATTGCTCCGGTGGAGCAAGATCAGGAAGCGTGGGGCGGAAGGCTGGCACGTCTGAAGGCTTTTGTCCTTTGGAGCAGTGTTGGCATGGTTGCGCTGCTGATCACGACGCTCTTCCCTCCGGTGATCGGCGGCTTCGCCTGGTTCGTGATGGCCGGCGCATACGGGTTTGTCTACTACTCGCGGGACTACAAAGAGCGCACGTTGGCGCTTCAGTCCCAAAGCTCCCGGTTCAACCTGGGCAAGCAAGGGTTGATGGAGCGGGCGACGGCCGAAGCCTTGGAGAACCAAGTTCGGAAAGCCTTGGCTGACAAAACCCCATTCGTTGCCTGGGGCACGGCGACCGGCCACCTGAAGAGAAAAGGGGCGAAGTTCTGCTACGACGCCGGTTCCCCCGCGGGCATCAGCGTCGATGACCTGTTCATGCACGCCATGATTTTGGCCGAAAGCGGCATGGGGAAGTCGTCCTACATTCGGTGGCTGATGGCCGAAATCATGAAGTCGGGCTACCCCTGCGCTTTTGCGGTCTTCTGCGGCAAGGGGGCGCTCGCTGGCGAGGTTCGCGGCATGCTGGACTACGTGGTGGAGACCGGCGTCCACCTGGGGTTGATTGAAGGCCTGGATGCCCAGGGCGTGAAGGCTGCGCTGACCAACACTCGCATGGAAGACGACGAGACGGATATTTGGAAGGGGATGTCCGCGGACATCATCGATCACGCGACCGTCATCCTGGAAGCGCTCCACAACCATGAGAACAAGATGCGGGCGTTGGATGCCGCAGAGAAACTGGGCCTGGAGCTTGAGATCGAAGGATTGCTTCAGAAGCAAGATGCTGAGGTGGCCAATGGCGGGGATGGTGCTGATATCGATCTGGTGATCGCCGACCTGGAAGCAAAAATGGCCATTCGCCAGCAAGAGCTTTCCAAGGAGCGCGAGTGGCAGTGGACGCTGGAGCGCCTGAACAAGGTTCTCATCGCCATCAACGACATTCGCACCACGCAGACCAGCAGCTTGCCCGGTGAAAGCTTGTTGGCGGCGGCCAACTTCCTCGGCGTGCAACCCATGCATCTGGGAAGCGATGAGGACTTTGCGGCCCGCAAGAAGGACTGGGACCTTCGGCTGGAAACGGCTCAAAAGACCATTCACCCGGACCTTCTCGTCGGCGGCTCATTGCTTCAGATGTCGTTTGAGTTCGTGCTCAAGAAGTGGCCGACCTACCCGGCCGAAACGCGCGGCAGTTTCATGGCCAACGTGGACCGTCGGATCAATCCCCTGATGCGCGGCAAGTATTTGGTGGACGAGAACGGCGTGCCCTGGCACAGCATTGAGCGAGGCGAAGTGGACGTGGGCCAGATGCTCAAGGGCACCTCCATGGGCGTGAACCTGCCCGACACGCGCCACGGCACCGCCGGCGTGTTGGTTCAGAACCTCATCTGCCAGCGTCTGAACAACGGCATCAAGCTGCGGAACGAAGTCAGTGAAGAAGAATGGCGCGGGCGCGGCGAGCTGCCGGTGATCTTGATCAAAGACGAGTGCCAGAACCTCATTGGGCGCGAGGACCAGATCATCCTGCCGATCTGCCGCTCAACGAAGATGGGCTGTATCTACGCCACCCAGAACGTGGACGGCATTCGGGTGAAGCTGCCCGGGGATGCGGCTGATCAGTTCTTGGGCAGCTTCCAGAACCTCGTTCTTCAGCGCACCACCCCGAAGAGCTACGAGTATGCGGCCAGCCGCTACGGAGTCGAAGAAATGACTTCCTTCAAGCAGAAGGCCGTTGGCTTGGACTACTCCGGTGGGATTGAGATGGCGTTGGACAACTCGTTGTTCGACCCGAATCACCCCATGGCGGCCGGCATGAAGCAACTGCGCAGGGCGGGTGCTGGGCGCTTGGTGGCGACCCACATCGACCCCGTGACCAAGATGCGCTGGACCGGCCAGAAACTCACTGGGGTTAATGCCGTGAAGGACATTGAGGTGCCGGCGTCCGGTCACCGCGAGGCCCAACCGTTGTTCTCGCAAGCCGAGTTCACCGGCCTGCTGAACCAGCAGGGGCGAGCCATTCTTTGGTTCAACCGGGCTGGCGTTCGTCGCGCCGACGTGTGCAACACCCCCTTCCTTCCACTTAGCCAAGTCGAGGAGGTGGTTGCGGCCATCAAGAAGGAGCGCGAGGCGCGCTCCAAAGACCTCCAATCCCCACAGCAGGAGACCAAGCAATGAACAATCACAATCATCACGAGAAAGATCAACAGTTCCGCGCTCAGATGGCATCGAGCAAGGAGCCTGTCGCAGAAAAATGGACGGAGTTGGACCGGAAGGCCCAAGAGTAAAAATCCGAAGTGGAGCGCATGCAGCGCTCCATGGAGCGACGTTTGGACCCGGAGCGGCTGGTGGCGCTGGAGGAGCGAGCAGCGGACTTGGCCAATCAGCGCCATGAAATGGAGGTGAGAGGGCGACCCAATCTCTTCCTGGTCAAGCAGCGGGCAGCGTATGACAAGCAAATGGCGGAGCTGGAGGCTGGTCTCAAAGAGACCCGCAAAGACATTCGAACGTGGCTTCGAAAGTCGGATCCGGCGGAGATTGCGAAGCATCAAGAGCGGATGGCGAGCAAGCAAGAGGAGCTAGTGAAGACCATCGAGCAGCGCCAGGGAGTGAGCCAGATGCCCTCTGAGCGCGCCAAGGAAGAGCAGCAACGCGCGGGACAGGTGGAGATTCCCATGATGCGCCTGGACGAGTGGCGCAAGCAGCGCCAGCGTAGCGATGACGTGCAGGTGGACTTTCCGAAATACGGCGCGGGCAAGTGGGGTGGGGCCACCTTTGCCGCAACGGCCTTGGCCGAGCAGAAGAAGATGCGCCTCTATGAGGAAGAGTTCGATTGGCAGAAGCAAGGTCGCGAGCGCCAACCCAATGTGTTCCGCCAGTAAACACACCACTCAGGGCCCTTCGGGGCCCTTTTTATTGGGCACGTTCCCTTGTTTGTGAGTGGATCGATCTACCCATAAAAGCAAACGTCGAAAGCGGCTCAAAGCAAGAGACGGGGTGGGGGTTGGGAAAGAGAAAAAAGGTTTTGACTAAACATCAAAAGTGTCGATCAATCGAGATTTTTAGGGTTGCCAGTTTTATGAGATGTGGTTGACTGTAATCAGTCAAACACAACCGGGGGAGGCCCTTATGTATATTTTTGCCGATGCTTACGAGTTCGCCGTGGACAACGTGGGGAACCTGCTGATCACCTTGCTTTCGTTTTCGGTGGTGAGCTACGTGGCCGCCAACGTGGCAGGGTTGCTGTCATGATGGCGTGGCTGAGGGAGGATTTGGAGCAGATGGATCTGCACACCGTCTCGCTTTTCCTTCAAACCGGAGTTCTGGTTGGCGTGGCTTTCATCATCAAGATCGCTTGCTGATTGCCAAAAACGAAAAACACGGTATGCAATGGGGATGGAACCCCAACGTGACAACGCAGCAGGCAACCCAGGTGGGGGCGATTTCTTGAATCGTGTGCAGGGGTGGGATATATGGGGGGCGGGGCTGAGATATATGCCGGAAGAACCCGTCCGTCCGATGGAGTCTCCGGAAGGGCCGTGGCACGTGATTGCGGCTCACGCAATCGAAGGGCATAAGATCACGCGGCCCTTCAGGTAATGGCTCGGCCTTGTCCTCATCACTGGGCTTGCGTGCCGAGATTCCAAGAGCAGAAGAGCCATACGCCCCTGTGCACATTAACGCGATCCAGCGCCGTGCCGAGGACAAACTTTCCAGGCTGACACGTCGCGCCATAGCAACATTGGCAGGCTGGATTCATGATGCGTGCTCGCGCTACATCGCTGAAAAATGGATGCCTCAACATCAGCGGCGTGAATCGCCCAGGGTTCCGTAGACACCTCGCAGCCATAAACTATGGCTTAGGCGGAGGTGGTTATGAGCACGAAGCGGTACACCGATGAGTTCAAGATCGAGGCGGTCCGACAGATCGTTGAGTACGGCCGTCCGGTAGCGGAGGTTGCCGAGCGACTGGGCGTGTCGATCCATAGTCTTTACGGCTGGAAGCGGCAACAAGGCAAAGGCGATGTTGGCCGGCGTGTCGAGCAGGACCAGAACGCGGAAGTGCGCCGCCTCAAGGCTGAGCTACGCAGGGTCACTGAAGAGCGAGACATCCTAAAAAAAGCCGCCGCGTACTTTGCAAAGGGGTAAGAGCAAAGTACGCCTTCATGAAGCAACACGCAGATGAGTTCGGCCTCGCGGCGATGTGTCGGATGCTTGGCGTCCATCGCAGTGGCTACTACGCCTGGCTAAAAGAGCCGGCAAGCGCTCGCGACAAGGACGATCAGCGGTTGCTCGGCCTAATCAAGCACAGCTGGCTGGAAAGCGGCTCTGTGTATGGCCACCGCAAAGTGACCACAGATCTGCGCGAGCTTGGCGAGACGTGTAGTCGTCATCGCGTGGCACGCTTGATGAAGAGCGAGGGGCTGCGGGCAATGGTCGGCTACGGTCGGCGACCACGCCCATTGAGCGGCCCTGTTGGATCAGTCGCCAAGAACGTTCTGGCTCGCGGCTTCAAAGTCAGTGAGCCAAATCGCGCGTGGGTCACGGACATCACCTACATCCGCACGTACGACGGCTTCCTGTACTTGGCGGTAGTGCTTGATCTGTTTTCGCGTCAGGTCGTTGGATGGGCAACCCGACCAACTCAACATACGGACCTGGTTTTGCAGGCGCTATTGGCTGCAGTGTGGCGGCGCAAGCCAAGCCCCGGGCTTCTGCTTCACTCCGACCAGGGAACCCAGTTCACCAGCGAAGACTGGCAGAGCTTCCTGCGCGAGCACGACATCGTGTGCAGCATGAGTCGACGAGGAAACTGCCATGACAACGCAGCGATGGAGAGCTTCTTCCAGCTACTGAAGCGGGAGCGTATTAAGCGGAGGATCTACAGCAATCACGACGAGGCACGGGCCGACGTCTTCCAGTACATCGAGATGTTCTACAACCCAAAACGGCGGCACAGTTCCAACGACGGGCTGTCCCCGGTAGAGTTCGAGAAGCAGTACGCACTAAACGGCTGACGACTGTCTAGAAAACCCTGGGCGATTCACTTCGCTGCTATAGGGGTCTCTCCGTTCAGAGACCTTGAGCGGTATCTTGAGGAAATTTCCGTCGCCCCGTCCTGGGAGTCAATTTCCGTGGACAGGCATGAGTAGAAAGTACGCAGTTTCCATGCACTCCTCGATCGTATTGCCTCAGCGCAGCGCGTGGGTCCGTGCAGCATGGGGTGACCTTCCCGTCTCCTACTTCCAGAGTGACGAGAATCTCAATGACTGCGGTTTTATTGACTTGAAGGTCAATAAGTGGGAGATCAGTGGCAGTCGATTGTAATGGGGTCTGGACCCCTTCATCAGGGTTGAAATACTCAAGGGTCGGGGCCCTGCGATGGCAGATGCCAGATTGCAGCCCTGACGGTAGTCGCGAAGCAGCGCGTTGTTCCTCTGGACAGAAGGGTGCCGGGATCGATGGGCTTCATCCTCCCCCTCCGTGCATCAAGTGACGGTTTCCGCGGTCACGACTCGCGAGCGCTGCGTGATGACTGCGATTGATGTGCTCGTACATTGATATGCCCGGCAGGAATAACCACCTCCATTAAGTGTGTCCTTCACACCTGTCTGCATAGTTCCAGAGATTTGGATCGATACAATAATATCGACCCATAAAGTTTCCCCGCGCTGCGCCGCCATCGATCGTACGGCCATGATCAAGGGAATTGAGATGCTCGCCTTACGCAACCTCCGAGTGGGATCCCGGCTGGGTGCCGGGTTTGGATTGCTGCTGCTGTTCATCGTGGCCATCGTTGGCCTGGCGCTGTACGGAAATCACCTGAAGTCCGCCCAGTTCGAGAAAGTGGTGGACGTCAACATGGTGAAGATGCGGCTGTTGAACGACATGCTGGATACCAACAACGCGCTGTTGATGCACCGACGGCTGATGGTGATCAAGCGCGGCGAGGATTTCGACAAGGATTATCAGAAGGCGCAGGAGCTGTCGCAGACCTACGACGGTATCTGGGCCAGGTACATCAGGATTCCGCGCGACGCGACCGGCGATACCCTGGTGGCGAAAATCGACGCGGCACGCAAGGCCACCGACGCCTCCACCCGGCATCTTCACGAGCGCATGAAGGCCGGGGATTTCGACGGCGCGGCCAAGGAACTGCTTGCCGAGCAGGGGCTGGCAACCGCGTGGAACGAAGCGATCTCGACCCTGCTGCGGCATCAGGAGACACTGACCGAGCGCAGCCGCGAGGAATACCGTTCAACCGAATCCTGGACCGGCACGCTGTCGATCGTGTTCGGCGTGTTGAGCCTGGTACTGGGCTCGCTGGCCGCGTGGGCCATCACCCGCAGCCTGACCCGCCCGCTGGAAGGCGCGGTGAAGCTGGCCGACGGCATCGCCAATGGGCGGCTGGACAACAGCATTGACGCCTCCGGCAACGATGAGGTCACGCAGCTGCTCAGGTCGATGCAGCGCATGCAGGCGCAGTTGCAGTCGGTGATGGCGGCGCAGGGCGAGTTGGCCCGCCAGCACGATGCGGGCAGCCTCAGCTATCGCATGGACGAGAGTGCCTTCCCTGGTGACTACGGGCGCATGGTGCACGAGACCAACGCGCTGGTCGGCTCACACGTGCAGGTACAGAACCGGCTGATCGAAGTGATGAAGCATTACGCCCGTGGCGACCTGTCGGTGGACATGGATCCGCTGCCGGGCGAGAAGGCGGCGATCACCCAGGCAATGGACGAGACCAAGGCCAGCCTGTCGGCGATCAACAGCGAGATCCGCCGGCTGGCGACGGCCGCGGCGGCGGGCGACTTCAGCCTGCGCGGCGATGAAGATCGCTTCGCCTACGATTTCCGCGACATGGTGGCCGGGCTCAATCGCCTGATGCAGACCACCGACCAGAACCTGGTGCAGGTGTCGAGCCTGCTGCAGGCGATCTCGCGCGGTGACCTCACCGTACGCATGCAGGGCGACTTCCACGGCGTGTTCGCCCGCATGCGCGATGACTGCAATGCCACCGTCGATCAGCTCAAGCAGATCGTCGGGCGCATCCAGGCCAGCGCGTCCAGCATCAATCTGGCGGCAGGCGAAATCGCCTCGGGCAACACCGATCTGTCGCGGCGCACCGAGCAGCAGGCGGCGAACCTGGAAGAGACGGCGGCGTCGATGGAGGAACTGACCTCCACCGTGAAGCAGAACGCCGAGCACGCCCGCCAGGCCAACCAGCTCGCCATCGGTGCGCACGGTGTCGCCTCGCAGGGCGGCGAGGTGGTCGGCCAGGTGGTCACCACGATGTCGGCCATCGAGGCCTCGTCGAAGAAGATCGCCGAGATCATCTCGGTCATCGATGGCATTGCCTTCCAGACCAACATCCTGGCGTTGAACGCGGCGGTGGAAGCCGCGCGTGCCGGCGAGCAGGGCAGGGGCTTTGCGGTGGTGGCCAGTGAGGTGCGCACGCTGGCACAGCGCTCGGCCGGTGCGGCCAAGGAGATCAAGGGGCTGATCGAGGATTCGGTTGGCAAGGTCGCCGATGGATCGGCGCTGGTCCGACAGGCAGGCACCACGATGGGCGAGATCGTTGCTTCCGTGCAGCGTGTGACCGACATCATGGCCGATATCTCTGCTGCCTCGCAGGAGCAGAGTTCGGGCATCGAACAGGTGAACCAGGCGGTGG
The DNA here is from genome assembly GCF_052446685.1 of Stenotrophomonas sp. LC732. NCBI lineage: Bacteria > Pseudomonadati > Pseudomonadota > Gammaproteobacteria > Lysobacterales > Lysobacteraceae > Stenotrophomonas > Stenotrophomonas sp. LC732. Next base: position 1,119,222 of record NZ_CP199214.1, read on the forward strand.
TGCAGATGGACGAGACCACGCAGCAGAATGCGGCACTGGTGGAAGAGGCCAGTGCTGCGGCGCGTTCCATGGAGGAGCAGGCGAGCCTGCTGGCCGAGGCGGTTTCGGTGTTCCGCACCGGCGCGGTAACGGCGGCTGCAGCCGTGCGTCCGGCCCTGGCTGCGGTGGCCGCGAAGGTCACCCCGGTGCGCAGGGCGGCAACGCTGTCGCCGCGCATCGAGCCGACACTGGCGGCCAATGCCGGGGGGTGGGAAGAGTTCTAGCAGAGGGCAAATGCCGGCAGGGAGACGGCGCCCATCACGATGGCTGATCGTGATGGGCGCGGATTTTCTTCCTGAACGCGCGATGGCCGATGAGGCCGCGGACACGCGCATTTCACTTCCGGTTGCCAGCCGCGGGAGGACACTTGCGCCATACCGGAACCTAGGAGATGGCCATGAAGACCTCGACCCGATTGCTTGTGCTGGGCACCCTGCTGGCGGCTTCGTCGGTGGCCGGCGCGCAGACCTATGGTCCGCGCGATGAGGGACGCCGATTCAACGATGGCAGCCGCGTGGTCTGCAAGAACGTGGAAGTGCAGCGCAACTCGCGCGATCCGAACCGCATCGCCGGTACGGCCACTGGCGCGGTGATCGGCGGCCTGCTGGGCAACCAGGTGGGCGGCGGCAATGGCAAGAAGCTCGCTACCGTGGCCGGTGCTGTTGCCGGTGGTGCGGCGGGCCGCCAGATCCAGGGCAACAGCCAGCAGAAGAACGGCGACCGCGTGGTCGAGCGCCGCTGCGAACGCGTCTATCGCTGATCGATCGCCGACGGCCCCGTTTTTCCCCTTCCACATCGCAGTACTCGAACGCCGGCCTCGCGCCGGCGTTCTTCATTGCAGGAAAAGGGGACGGAGGGGATTAAGTCGCAATCCCCCCAACCGGCCGCTTACGACTTAATCCCCTCCGTCCCCTTTTTTGCGAGGAGGCGCCAGGTGGCGAGGCTGCCGTAGAGCAGCAGCAGGACGGTGAGGGTGATCAGTTCGTGGCAGACTTCGGCCAGGCTGGCGTCCATCTGGTTCAGGCGCACCATCAGGTTGATGCCGGAGGTGGTCGGCAGCAGCTGCGCCAGCCAGACCAGCGGTTGTGGCGTCATCACCGAGGGCCACGACAGGTTGGCGAGGAAGAACAGCGGGATCGAGGTGGCGATGATGTACTGGAAGGCGCGTTCGCGGGTGCGGAAGAAGCTGCCGACGAACAGGCCGAAGGCCACCGTCGCCGCGATGAACAGCGTGCCACCCAGCAGCTGGCCCAGCGGGTTGCCTCCGCGTGGATAGTCCTGCACCCAGGCAGTGAACCCGGCATACCAGAACAGACCGAACAGGCCGATCAGGCCGAAGCCCAGTGCCATGCCGGCCAGGGTCGGCAGGTCGAAGCGCAGGCGCCGGCCGAGCGCGAGGCGGCGGCCGCCGAGCAGGACGCCGATGCCCATCAGCAGCGTCTGGTGCACGATCAGCTCGGCCACGCCGGGAACGATGGCGCTGCCATAACCTTCCTGCGTGTTGTACAGGGGGCGCTGCACAAGCGTGACCGGCGGTGCCTGCGGTGCGCCCATGAAGGCCGCCTGGCCGACCACGGCATCACGCCCGAACGCACCCAGCGCGTCAGCCACGCTGCCCAGCACCCAGCTGGCGCGGCCCAGGTAGGCACCGTTGCCAAGCAGTACCAGCTTGGCCGGGTGGCCGCGCAGGATGTCGCGCTCCAGATTGGCCGGGATCACGACGATCCCCTCGGCATGGCCGGCTTCCAGCTGCCGGCGTGCGCTGTCGACGTCCGCGGGTTGACCGACCACGCGCGCAACGCGCAGTGCGTCGAGCTTGCGCAGCAGCTCGCGGCTGGTCGCGCTGTGGTCTTCGTCCACCACCAGCACCGGCAGGTTGCCGGCCACCTGGTGCCGGTAGGCGGCTGGATAGAAGAACGAGTACAGGATCACCGCCCCGACCATCACCACGATCGCGTAGCGGTCGCAGAGCACTGCCATCAGGGTCTGCCGCAGGCTGCGCCAGAGTGCGCTCATGCGTCGGCCCCTGCGGGTTGTGCGGCGGCAGGTGTGCGCGCAAAGGCGATCAGGCGCAGGCCGCCGACGCCTCCTGCCACCACCGCCATCAACAACAGCGTGGCCAGCGGCCACACCGAAACCTGCAGCGGCGAACCGATGAACTGCTGCTGGGTCTGCAGCTTGATGTAGGCGCTGAGTGGCAGCAGTTGATGCCAGATGCGGGTGAACAGAGGGCCGTCCAGCACCGGGAAGGTGGCGCTGGAGAAGGCCAACGCGGTGCCGATGCTGAGGCCGACTGCGGACAGCGCGGTACCCATGTCGCGGGTGACGCCGACGAAGAACAACGCGTAGGCGGCCGTGGCCAGGTAGAACAGTGGCTGTGCGAGCAGCAGCAGGAGCACGCTGCCGGCCACGCCGTCACCGCGCAGCCAGGCCAGGTAACCGATGCCGAGCGCGCCATACAGCGAGAACAGCAGGATGTATGGCGCGACCTTGCCGGCAATCGCCGGCCATGGCGTGCGGCCCAACGAGGCGGGCAGGGTGCCGTCGCGGATCTCGCGGCCAAGGCTGCCGGCCACTGCAAGTGCCAGTACCAGCGACAATACCGCCGGGAAGATCAACGGCAGCAGGAACAGCTCGTAGCTGCGTGCCGGGTTGTACAGAATGTCCGACTGCACCGCGATGGGTGCCGCGCGCAGCTTGCCCGGGCCGACCTGCAGGCCGATGCGCTCGCGCAGCAGGCGCGCGTTCCAGGCCGAGACCGCGTCGCCGATATCGCGCGACGCGGACTGGCCGGTGGTCATGTAGGTGGCGTTGTAATAGGCGAACACCGTGCCCTGGCGTCCACGCAACGCCTGCCGGGTGACATCGCGCGGCACCAGTACGATGGCGAACACATCCAGCCGACGCAGCTGCGAACGTGCGTCTTCCAGGTCCACCGGCTGGCTGGCGACGCGCACGCCGGGGCTGGCATCGAGCATGCGCAGCAGCAGGCGGCTGTCACTGCTGTGGTCGAGGTCGACCACCGCGATCGGGATGTCGCGCATCACCGAAGGCGTGAACATCCACGCCATCACCACCAGCATCAGCAGCGGCAGCACGGTGACCAGCAGCAGGTCGGCGCGGTTGCCGCGCAGCGACTGCAGCTCGCGCCGCCAGCTGGCGGCGAAGCCGCCGCGGCCGGGGCTCAGTGCTGGGGCCATGCGAACAGCACGCTCATGCCGGGGCGGAAGCCCTCGATGCGGCGTACCGGGCGCACCCGCACCTCGAAGCTGCGGACGTCGTAGCCGGACGACTGGCGGGTGGTACGCCAGGTTGCATAGTCACCGGCCGGATTGATGAAGTAGACCTCGAATTCGCCGTCCAGGCCGAGCGCCGGCACGCTGCCCTGCAGCTTGCTGCCGACCTTCAGGCCCTGCATCTGCGATTCGCGCAGGTTCATGGCGACCCACATGCGGTCGATGTCGACCAGGGTGAACACCGGGTAGCCGGCCGGCACCAGCTCGCCCGGGTCGGCCATGCGCTTGTTGATCTCGCCGGCCACCGGCGCGCGCCCTTCCACTTCGACACGCGCGGCGTTGACTTCGGCCACCGCGCCCTGTGCCTGTTGCACCTGGCCCTGCGCGGCACGCTTGTCCTGCTCGCGCGCGCCGGCCAGGGCCATGTCGTACTGCGCGCGCGCGGCACGGGCCAGCTCACGCGAACTGGTGGCCTGGGCATGCGCTTCATCACGCTTCTGCCGGGTCATCACCCCTTCGTTGAACAGGTTCTGCACGCGCTGGTAAGTGGCTTCAGCCAGCGCCGCACCGGCTTCGGCCCGCTTCCAGTTCGCTTCGGCGGCGCGGATGTCTTCGCTGCGCGCGCCTTCGTCGGCCTTGTCGGCCACTGCCTGTGCGGCGGCCAAAGCGCCGTGCGCCTGCTGTTCCTTGGCGGCCACTTCGGGGCTGTCGAGCAGGAACAGCACCTGCCCGGCCTGCACGCGGTCGCCCTCGCGCACCTTCAGTTCGGCCACGCGCGCGGTGATCTTGGCGGCCACGTTGATCGTGTCCGCATCGGCCATGCCCTGGATCTGGTCGGCCGGGCTGCGCCAGGCCAGCCACAGGCCGAGCACCACCACGACCAGCAGCACCACTACCAGGATCGGTCCCAACCGGCGCTTGCCCGGGGGCGTCGTCGCATCGTCGTGCAGCACATCACTCATGGTCGATCACCTCGTCCGCCCGCCGCCGGAACTCTTCGAAACGGTCCATCTGTCCACTGATCTCCAGCAACTGTGCCAGCGCAATATCGTATTGGTAGGCGGCCTGTGCGCGCTCGACGCGGGCGCCGCCCAGGCCGAGCCGCGCGTCGATCACATCCAGCGAAGTCGCCTGGCCTTCGCGGAACGCCAGCTCCTGCAGGCGCAGGTTTTCCTGTGCCTGGGCGATGCTGCTGTCGAGCAGCACGTACTGCTGGCGTGCGGTTTCCAGCTCGTTCCAGGCCTTGCGCACACCCAGCGCGACCTGGTTCTCGGCCTCGCGCAGGCCCGCTTCGGCCTGGTCCTGCTGCGCACGCGCGGCGCTGATCTGCGCCGGCCGCGAGTTCGGCGACAGGAAGGTGTACTTCAGGCCGATGCCGAACGCCCAGTCCGGATCGGTCAGCATCTCGTCGCGGCGACGGAAGTCGTACTGGCCGAAGGCGAAGATCTGTGGTTTCAGCTTGGCCTGCTGCACGCGCACGCCCTGTTCGGCCTGCGCCACCATCGCCCGCAGGCGCGCGATCTGCGGCTGCCGCGCCTGCGCGGTGCGTTCGAAGCTGGCCACCGGTTCCAGTGGCACGCGCTGCACGAACAGCGGCGACACCGGCTGCACCTCGCCGCCACTGCGCAGCAGCGTGGCCAGTGCGGCCTTCAGCGTGGCCAGGTCGTTCACCGTCTTCTGGTATTCGCGCTCGGCCTTGTCGCGGGCCACGGTGGCCTGCAGGCGCTGCGCGCGGGTGGCGAAGCCCTCGCGTTCCAGCTTCTCTGCGTCGGACAGGTGGCGGTTGAGGCCATCGCGCACATCGCGGCGCACGTCCACCGCCTGCTCGGCCAGGCGCTGGCCGAAATAGGCCTGGGCCAGCTGCACGGTCAGCGATTGGCGTTGTGCTTCGCGCTCGGCGCTGGCCTGTTCGTGGGCGGCACTGGCCGCACGTTGCGCGGCCGGAATCACGCCGCCGGTGTACAGCGGCAGCACTGCAGTCACCACCGGGCGGGTACGCCAGTCGCGTTCGGTGAACGACAGCGGCGAGTCGATGCCAAAGGCCTCGGCCACCGGAGCCAGCGAACCCAGGGGCAGGGTGAGCGTCTTCTGGAACTGCAGCCGGCGCACTTCGCCGGTGATCTCCGGCAGGCGCAGCAGGCGGGTCGCGTCCTGCAGGTCCTGCTTGTTGCGCACGGCGGCGTCGGCAGCGGCCAACGCATCGGAGACCTGCTCCAGGCGTTGCCGTGCCTGTTCCCAGTCCAATGCCGGTGCGTTGCTGGTGGGCTGCGCGGCGGCAGCGAATGGCAGGCAGGCTGCCAGCGCCAGCGCGGCCTTCGCGCGGTGCATCCTTGTACGTCGGCCGATCACGCCCATGCCGTCCCAGTAGTGAAGAAGTGCGCAAACGGTAGTGCGTGCAGCGTGAAGCCCGGGTCTGCGATCATCGGTTTGTCCTCAACGAAGGGTGCCTCTGGCCGCAGTGCGCAGCGCCTGGGTGATGTGCTGCAGCGTGCTTGAGCGCACGGCGGCATGCTGCCAGTACAGCGGCACATCGAGCCAGCGGCGGGGTTCCAGTACCACCACGCGGCCGGCGCGCACGGCGGGCGCGACCAGGGTTTCCGGAGCCATGCCCCAGCCGAGTCCGCACGCGGCGGCTTCGACGAAACCGGTGGAGGAGGGCAGGTAGTGTAGCGGCGGCTGCAGCCGCGCGCGGGTCAGGCGCCGCACGAAGCGCCACTGCAGTTCATCTTTGCGGTTGAACACCAGCATCGGTGCGTGCGCCAGGGTTGCGGCCTGCATGCCATCGCGGAAGTACTGGCGGGCGAAGCCGGGCGAGGCGATGGCGTGGTAGCGCATCGCGCCGAGCGGGTGCACGTTGCATCCCTTCACCGGTTGGCTTTCGGCGGTGACCGCGCCGAGCACGCTGCCATCGCGCAGCAGCTGCAGGGTGTGGTCCTGGTCGTCCATGCGCAGGTCGAACAGATAGCCGTGGCGCTGGTGCAGGTCGGCGATGGCCGGTACGAACCAGGTATCAAGCGAGTCATCGTTGACCGCCAGCGGGATCGGCGTGCGCGCAGCGTCGCTGCCACGCTCGGGTAGCAGCTCGGCCAATGCCTCGGCCTCCAGCGCCTGCATCGGTCGCACCCGGCGCAGCAGCGCTTCACCCGCGGCGGTCGGCCGGCAGGGTGCCTGGCGCACCACCAGTACCTGCCCGAGCCTGTCCTCCAGGGCCTTGATCCGCTGCGACAGTGCTGACGGGCTGATCGACAGGCGGCGTGCCGCAGCCTCGAAGCTGCCTTCCTCCAGCACCGCGGCAAACGCGGCCAGTTGCGGGTGTACCAGGTCCATGCCGGTGCCTCTTCAGTTTTCCTGCACAGGATAAAGAAAAATCAGTTTGTCTAATCAAGGCTGTTGGCCGCACCCTGCGCGTCCCCTCGCTGCCTGGCCTGTCCCGATGTGGATTGCCGCTACCGCCGCCGGCCTGTTCGCAGGTGCCGGCCTGATCATCGCCATCGGCGCGCAGAATGCCTTCGTGCTGCGCCAGGGCCTGCAGCAGCGCAATGTGGGGACGGTAGTGCTGGCCTGCGCCGGCGCGGATATCGCGCTGATCCTTGCTGGCGTTGGCGGCATGGGCGCGCTGGTGCTGCAGTGGCCGCTGCTGCTGCAGGTGCTGCGCTTCGGTGGTGCGGCCTTCCTGTTCTGGTATGGCCTGCGGGCGGGGCTGCGCGCGTGGCGCGGTGGCAGTGCCCTGGCCGCCGCCGAGGCGCAGGGCGGCAGCGGACGGCAGGTACTGCTGACCTGCCTGGCGTTCACGCTGCTCAACCCGCACGTCTATCTGGATACGGTGGTGCTGCTGGGCAGTCTGTCCACGCGCTACCCCGGTGACCTGCGCTGGGCGTTCGCCGCCGGTGCCTGCGCCGCCAGCGTGGCCTGGTTCTGCACGCTGGGCTATGGCGCGCGCCTGTTGCAGCCGGTGTTCCGCAGGCCGGGCGCCTGGCGGGTGCTGGATGCCGCCGTGGCGGTCTTCATGTCCTGCCTCGCCACGCTGCTGCTGTTGCGCCCGCTCTAGGCCGCGTCCACCGCGCACTGCGGGGTTTCGCCGGGGCGCAGGGTCAGCACGCGCACGCCGCTGCGGGTGACCGCCACGGTGTGCTCGAACTGCGCCGACAGCTTGCCGTCGCGGGTGTAGACCGGCCATTGGTCCGGCTGCTGACGGATGGCCGGCTTGCCCTGGTTGAGCATCGGCTCGATGGTGAACACCATGCCTTCTTCCAGCACCATGCCGGTGTTGGGATGGCCGTAATGCAGGATCTGCGGTTCCTCGTGCATCTGCTGGCCGATGCCATGGCCGCAGTATTCCTTCACCACGCTGTAGCCGTGGCTGCGCGCGTGGCGGGCGATGGCGTGGCCGATATCGCCCAGGCGCGCTCCCGGGCGCACCGCAGCGATGCCTTTCCACATCGCCTGGTAGGTGGCCTGCACCAGCCTGCGCGCGGCGTAGTCGACCTCACCGACCAGGTAGGTGGTGCTGGAGTCGGCGATGTAGCCGTTCTTCTCCAGGGTGATGTCGAGGTTGACGATCTGGCCGTTGCGCAGCACGTCGGTGGTGCTGGGAACGCCGTGGCAGACCACGTTGTCGATCGAGGTGTTGAGCACATACGGGAAGCCGTACTGGCCCTTGCTGGCCGGCCGCGCCTGCAGCTCATCGACGATCATGCGCTCGACGAAGTCGTTGATCTCCATCGTGCTGCGTCCCTGCAGCGGCAGCTGGTCGAGCGCGGCGAACACCTGCGCCAGCAGGCGCCCGGATTCGGCCAGCAACGCGATTTCGTGCGGCTGCTTGATCATCGTCATGTCAGGCCCGCCCGGGCGCCAGCGCCTGCGGCTGCACCCCGGCTGCCCGCAGTTCGCTGGCGACGATGTCCTGGAAGCTCAGCGTGGGGTTCATCTCGCACAGCATGCCGACCCGGATCCAGAAGGTGGCCTGGGCGTTGATCGAACGGCTGGAGACGGTGCAGGCACGGCGCAGCTGGTCGTGCAGGGTGTCATCGATGTTGACGATGCCCATGGGCGGTCCTGGCGGAATGGATATACGAAGCATATATGTTCCGTATATTCGCCTCAAGCCCGCATCGTTCAGTCCACGTGGGTGGCAAAGCGCAGTCGGTTGCCGTCCGGGTCACGCAGGAGCATCTCGCGGCTGCCCCATCCGGTGTCGTGCGGTGGCTGCTCGATCGGTACGTTGGCGGCACTGAAGGCGCGGTGCAGGGCGTCGACGTCTTCAACGATGAAGTACACCGCGCCGCCGACCTCGCAGTCGCCGCTGTGTTCGGTGAGGAAGATCGTCTGGCCGTCGCGGGTGAGCTGGGCGAACAGCGGGAAGCCGGGTTCGAAGCGGTGTTCCCAGTCGACCACGAAACCCAGCCCCTGCACGTAGAACGGCAGGGTGGTGTCGCCATGGCGCATGCGCAGTTGCGGGATGACGGTCTGGGGCATCGCGAGGCTCCGCGGCGGGAGTCCAGTGTAGTGCCGGCCGCTGGCCGGCATCCCGGCGAGCCTGGGAACGATGAGGTTGCCGGCCAGCGGCCGGCACTACCGAAGCCACGCCGGCCAGCGGCCGGCACGACCGGCGCGGTCAGCAGGCGGTCGGCACGGCGGCCATCGCCGCCAGCAGTTCGCGATTCACCTGCTGGTGCCGTGCCTGCCACATCGGCAGATCCTCGGCGCTGACGTCAGGTTGACCATCCAGCGACGACAGCCAGCGCTTGAAGCGGCTCTGGTAATTGGCCAGCGACACTTCGCCGGTGATGTCGCTGCCGACCAGGCCGCCGGCGCGCAGCGCTTCGATCACCACCAGTGCGTGTTCCAGCTGGAAGCGGCCCTGGTCCCAGTTGCTGCGGGCGACGTCCTCGGCGAACACATCCTTGTCGATCGACAGGTAGGTCGGTTGCGGCGACTTGGCCTGCTCGGCGGCGAACGCGGCAACCAGTGCCTCCGGGTGCTCGAACCGTCGGAATGCACGGCCGCTGCCGAGGCGGTGGCCCCAGCCCACGTCCACATCCATGCACCAGTAAGTCAGGCGCCCGCCCATCAGCGGGCGCCAATGGTTCTCCCAGGCGTGGCCCAGGCCGATGTCACTGGAGGTGATGCCGAGCACATGGATGTGCGAGATCTGCGGCAGCTTGCTGGCCGCGTTCACCCACGACCCGCAGTGCATGCCGAACGGGAAACGCATGTTGTCCGGATGGTTGTCCAGCACCACCAGCTGGAACGGCTGGTGCGCGCGCATGCGACGCAGCAGCGGCAGGCTGAGGTGGTGGAAGTCGCCACTGCCGAGCATCACCGTGCCGAGCTGGGCCGGCAGCGGTGCCAGCACTTCAGCGGCGAAACGGTCCAGGGTTGAAGTGCTGCAGGCGAAGCGCAGCGGATCGTGCCACTGCGGCAGCGCCAGGGTCTGCGCCTGTGGCAGCGGCAGTACGCCACCGTCCAGGTCCAGGATCAGCGGAAAACGCGACGACATCGTTCAACCGCCTCCATCAGGTTCGCCCTGCAGGTACGGGGCCAGCTTGCGCAGGGCAGCGCGCAGCAGCGGGGAGCGGGCGTGGATCGCGTGCCGGGTGGAGGTGAAGCGGGCGCCCAGCTCGGCCTTGATCCGCGAGTCGGTCCAGCCGGCCACGTAGTGGCTCAGGCCGTGCTGCAGCGCGTACTCGAGGTTGTGCATCCAGCTGACCGCGTACAGGTTGTGCTCGCGTGATTGCGGGTAGGCCAGGCCGATGTACTTGTCCACCAGCTTTCCGGCGTGGATGTAGCACAGGTTCCAGCCGATCAGCAGACCCTGGTGGCGGTACAGGAACATCCGTCCCTGGCCCTGGCTGTCGGCCAGCAGGTGTTGGAAGTAGGGCAGGTCGAGCTGGTCGAAATGCACCGCGCTCTGCGCGAACACGCCCAGGTACAGCGCGTACAGTTCGGCCTGCAGTTGCGGGTCGGCGAGGGCCGGATCGCCGGTGGCGATGCAGTCGATCTGCAGGCCATCGCGCGAGCGCAGCTTGCGCCGGATGTTCTTGCGGCGCGAGGACGACAGGCGTCCGAGATAGCCATCGATCGAATCGAAATCGATCGCCACCCAGGCCAGCGGCATGCCTTCCAGTTCGACGAAGCCGCGTGCCAGCAGCGCCTGCAGGAAGGCGCTGCTGTGTGCATTGGCCGCGTCGTCCAGCAGCGGCGAATCGATTGCCAGGTCCTTGACCACCAGCAGCCGGGAATCGCCGATCGCGTGACGCGTCACGTCCTCGGCCAATGCCTCTGGTGCGACGTGCGCGGGCAACGGGGTGTACTCGGTGCTGGTGGCACCGACGAAGCGGGTCTTCCAGGTGATCCAGGGCCGCCACAGGCGCGACAGCGGCAAGCCAAGCAGCTTGCCGCGCAGGTCGTCGTCCATCGTGGTGGTCAGGTCGAGCGGCGCACGGAAGGTCGGCAGGCCGCTGGGAAGCAGGCCTGCCTCGAATCCAAGCGGCGGGTGGGCCAGGAAGCCCTCCAGCAGCGCGGCCGGTTCCAGCGCGGTGCTGGATGCGCGTGACGTCATCTCCATCGGCACGGGAACCGGCAGCGCATCGACCTCAGCCCTTGGCCTTGGTCAGCGCCTGGTCGAGCAGGGTGATCGCCAGGTCGATCTCTTCGTAGCTGATGTCCAGCGACGGCGCGAAGGTGATCACGTTCTTGTACCAGCCACCCACGTCGAGCACGAGGCCCATGCGCTTGCCGTCGTGCAGGAGGTCACCGGCCAGGCCGATGTCGACCATGCGGTCCAGCAGTTCCTTGTTGGGGGTGTAGCCGTCGGTCTGGCAGATCTCGGCGCGCAGGGCCAGGCCCAGGCCGTCGACGTCGCCGATCTCCGGGTGACGCTTCTGCAGGCCACGCAGGCCGTCCAGGAAGTACGCGCCCTTCTCCGGCACGGTGCGCTCGTAATCCATTTCCTTGCCCAGCTTCAGCACTTCCAGGCCGAGGCGGGTGCCCAGCGGATTGGAGTTGAAGGTGGAGTGGGTGGAGCCCGGCGGGAACACGGTCGGGTTGATCAGTTCTTCGCGCGCCCACAGGCCCGACAGCGGGTTCAGGCCGTTGGTCAGCGCCTTGCCGAACACCAGCACGTCCGGGGTAACGCCGAAGTGCTCGATCGACCACAGCTTGCCGGTGCGCCAGAAACCCATCTGGATTTCATCGACGACCATCAGGATGCCGTACTTGTCCAGCACGCGCTTGAGGCCAGTGAAGAAGTTGCGCGGCGGGATGACGTAGCCGCCGGTGCCCTGGATCGGCTCGACGTAGAACGCGGCGTACTCGGCCTGGCCGACCTTGGGATCCCACACGCCGTTGTACTCGCTTTCGAACAGGCGCTCGAACTGCCACACGCAGTGGTCGGAATACTCGTCCGGGGTCATGCCCTTCGGGCGACGGAACGGGTACGGGAACGGGATGAACATCGCGCGCTCGCCGAAGTGGCCGTAGCGGCGGCGGTAGCGGTAGCTGGAGGTGATCGACGAGGCACCCAGGGTGCGGCCGTGGTAGCCGCCCTCGAAGGCGAACATCAGACTCTTGCCGCCGCGCGCGTTGCGCACGATCTTCAGCGAATCTTCAATGGCCTGCGCGCCGCCGACGTTGAAGTGCACGCGGCCGTCGAGGCCGAACTTCTGGTGCATGTCCACGGCAATGGTCTTGGCCAGCTGCACGCGGGTCGGGTGCAGGTACTGGCTGGCGACCTGCGGCAGGGTGTCGATCTGGTCCTTCAGCGCGTCGTTCAGGCGCTTGTTGCTGTAGCCGAAGTTGCAGGCCGAGTACCACATCTGAAGGTCGAGGTAGGGCACGCCCGCACCATCGAACATGTAGCTTCCTTCGCCGCGCTGGAAGATCTTCGGCGGGTCGACGTAGTGGACGGTGTCGCCGAAGGAGCTGTAGCGGGCTTCGTCGGCCAGCAGCTGCGCGTCGGAGGCAGCCGCGTCGGCGTTCTTGTCAAAAATGTTCATGCAGTTCGGTTCCGTGAAGGACGTTCGAAAGGGGTGACGGGGGAGCGCGCCTGGAAGGGAGTGCTCAGGCGGTGGCCAGCAGCAGGGGCAGTGCGGCGGGCTGCGGGCTGGCGTCGAGGCGACGTGGCTGCAGCAGGCTGCCATCGAGCAAGCGCGGCAACAGTGCGATTGCATCGTGGAAGGTATCGATGGCGGCATGCTCGATGCCGGCCTTCGTGCAATGCGTGATCAGGCGGCGCTTGGCGAACACGAAGTCGGCATCTTCGGAGACGCAGAAATCCGAGCTGCCATCGCCGATCATCAGCACGCGTGGTGCTTCGTCGGCACGCGCCTGCGCGGCGCAGGTGCACTTGCAGGTACCACTGCGGCATCCTTCGGCCTGGTAGGGCGACTCCAGTTCCCAATGGTCTTCGCACCAGCGCAGGTGGTTGGCCACCACCGGCAGTCGCGACAGGCCGTGGTTGGCGAGGATGCGGTGGATCGCATAGTCCAGCCCGTCGCTGACGATGCGCAGCGGCACGCCCAGCTGTTCGGCACGGCTGACAAAGGCGGCGAAGCCCGGATCGATCTGCACCTGGTCCAGGTGCGCGTCGAGCGTGGCCGGGTCCAGCTTCAACAGCCGCACCTGGCCCTGCATGCATTCACGCGAGCCGATCTTTCCCGCCTTCCACTGGTCTTCCAGTTGCTGCCAGCCCGGCTGGCCGTACTTCTCCAGCAGCGAGTCGATGACATCTTCGAGGCTGATGGTGCCATCGAAGTCACACAGGATGCTCCAGTGCATGGGCAGGTCCGTCGATGAAAGAAACGTCCGGCACGATGCCGGGGCAGGCTCAATGTAGGCAGGCAGCCTTTCTCGTTCCTTTCCTGTTGAAAGCCTGCACCGCCGGGTGGGGAAAGTGTTCAGGAATCGAGCGTGCTGAATGGGCGTGATGCCGTGAAAACCGCGCTTTCAGGGCTGCGCAGCGGCCAGCGCCCGCAGGATCTGCGCGGTCTCTTCCCGGGTCTGCCAGGCGCTGTTGCCGAGGGTCAGCATGCGTGCGGCGAAGTCGCGCGCGTTCGGCATGTCGTCCTGCGGCACGATGCCACGCAGGTAGGCGTAGTCGGGCAGGGCATGGATGAACATGCGGCTGGCACCGAGGCCGCGCGGCCACAGTTCGTCCAGTGCGGCATCGCGCGCGCGCTGGCTGGGCAGCAGCAGCATCAGCATCGGCCAGGTGCCGCCGGTGCCGGCCAGGCCATCGACCACCTCCACCGCCGGCAGCTGTGCCAGCTGCACACGCAGCTGCAGTGCGCGCAGGCGCCCGGCCTGCAGGAACGCAGGCAGCCGCCGTGCAGCGTGGGCGCCCACGTTCTGCCGCCACTGACTGACCCGGTGCTGGGGGATGTCCAGCGGGAAAATGTCTCCGACCGCGTCTTCCAGATCGCCGCGTTGCAGGGCGCTGCGCAGCGGATTGCCGTACACCAGCGACAGCAGCGAGGGGCGGTAACAGGCGGCAAGACCCAGCAGCTGCACGCTGCGAAGCAGCTCCCAGCGCAGGCTGAAACGTACCTGTTCGGCGGCATGTTCGGCCAGCGCGGCGCGCAGCTCGTCATCGCGGCTGACCAGCAGGCCGCCTTCATGCAGGCTCAGCCCCTTGCCGGCGGCCAGGCTGAAGAATCCGATGTCGCCACGCAGGCCCACGCTGCTGTTGCCGACCCGTGCGCCCAGCGCCTGTGCGGCATCTTCGATCACCCAGGCGCCGGCGCCGCGTGCGACCTCGCAGGCCCGTTCGACATCGGCGATGCGCCCGCCGAGGTGGGTGGGCAGGATCGCCAGCGTCCGCGCGTCGGCCAGGCGCGAGAGCTGTGCCGGATCAAAGTCGAAATGGCCACGCCGGGTATCGCACAGCTGCACGCGCAGGCCGAGGCTGTGTACCGCGATCGGCACCAGCGGACAGGTATAGGCCGGCAGGATCACGGTATCGCGCTTGGGCGCGCGCTTGCGCAGGGTGCGCAGCGCGATCAGCAGCGCGTGGGTGCCGGAACAGGTCAGCTGCAGCGGCGGTGTGCCGAGCTGGGTGGCCAGGATGTCGCGCAGGTCGCCGCCGCCGGGAAGGAAGTCGCTGGCCTGCATCGGCAGGCCAGCGGTCGGCGGCAGTTCGCGCGCGAACAGGCTCATCGCAGCCCGCTCACGAAGTGCTGTCGGCGGGGCTGTGCGGGTCGTCCGCTTCGGCGCGGCCGAGGCAGACGATGCCAGCCACGATCAGTACCGCACCGACAAGGTGGTGCAGGGTGAGCGGCTCTTTCAGCAGCCAGGCCGACAGCAGCAGCACACTGATCACCTCCAGGTGCGAGGCCGCGAACGCCGGGCCGATCGGCGCATGGCGCAGCAGGCTCATCCAGGTGAAGAACGCGCCGATGTAGCCGAGGACCGCGCCGTATACCCACGGCTGCGACAGCACGCGCAACAGCCACGCGGTGTTGGCCTCGACCGGCATCGCGGCGTCACCGGCGTACTTGAAGCACAGCTGGGCCAGCGTGTCGAAGGCCATCAGCAGGGGAAAGCCGATCACATACAGGCGCCTCATGAGCCGGCCCCCACCACCGCCACGCCCGCCGTGACCAGCAGCATGCCGGTCACCCGCAATGGCGTGAGCTTTTCGCGGAACAGGATGCGGCCGGCGATCATCAGCGCGACGATGTTGATCGAGCCCAGCAGCACGCCCTTGGACAACGGCACCAGCGACAGGAACGCGATCCAGGCAACGAACTCAAGCACGTAGCAGGCGATGCCGATCCACAGCCAGGGGCGGCTGAGCATGTGTTTCCAGCGTTGCAGTCCTTCGCCATCCTGCGGGTCGCTGGCGGCGGCCTTGAAGGCGAGCTGGCCACCGGTATCGAGCACCACATTGGCCAGCCACAGCAGCGTGGCGAGTGCCCCCATCTCAGGCCACCGCCTTGAGCACGCCGCTGCGTTCACCTATTTCGGTGAAGAATCGCGCGCTGCGGCGGATCACCTCGCGGCGTTCGCGGTCGATCGTGATCATGTGGTAGCTGTCTTCCAGCACCACCAGTTCCTTCGGGCCGCTGACCCTCGATATCACCAGTTCGGCGTTGCCCATGCTGGCCACGTCGTCTTCGCGGGCGTGCATCACCAGGCACGGTGCGGTGACGTGGTGCAGGTGGCGGCGGGTCCAGTTGCTCAGGGCGCGCATCTCGGCCAGCGCGTGCCAGGGGTTGCCCGGCAGGCCGGCCGCGGCGCTGTCGCCGGACAGCATGGCGGCACTGACCTGCGCACGCAGGCGCTCGTCACGCAGGCCATAGGGCGGTTCTTCCATGAACATGCGGTCGCGGCCGATGTTGAAGCGCTTGAACCACGGCAGCAGGAACGACAGGCGGGCCACGGCGGGAATGTTCCAGCCGTCGTAGCGGAAGGTGGCGCCATACACGCCGACGCCGGACACCCATTCGGGGCGGCGTGCAGCCAGCGCCAGCGCCAGTACCGCGCCCATCGACAGGCCGCCGACGAACAACTGGTCGACCTTGCCACGCAGGCTCGCCGCTGCATCTTCCACGCCCTGGTACCACTGTTCCCAGGTGGTCGCCAGCAGGTCATCCACGGTGCCGCAATGGCCGGGCAACTGCACGCCGTGTACGGTGAAGCCGGCGTTGTTCAGGTCCTTGCCCAGCATGCGCATTTCCGCCGGGGTGCCGGTCAGGCCGTGGACCAGCAGCACGCCCTGCGGGCCACCGGGGAGGAAGAAGTCGTGCGATTCGGTCACCTGGCGGCTCCGGGACGGCAGTGGGGATGGTCAGGATCGCAAGCGCGATTTTCGCCAGCCTTTCAGCGCCCCGGTACGGGTCAGGGGGCCTTCAGCAGCGGCAGTGTGATGGCGACCTTCAGGCCCCCACCGGCGCGGTTGAGGAAGGTCAGGCGGCCGCCGGAATGCTCCACCGCTTCGTGCGCGATGGCCAGGCCCAGGCCGGTGCCGCTGGCTGCGGTGCCAGGCGCTCGGAAGAAGCGCTCGCCCAGCCGTGGCATCACGTCCTCGGGCACGCCGGGGCCGTTGTCCTCCACGTACAGTTCGACGTCATTGTCATCCAGCGCATGCACGCCGACCGTGACGGTCGCATCGCGGCCGGCATAGCGCAGCGCGTTGTCGATCAGGTTGTCCAGTGCTTCGTGCAGCTGGGCACCATTGCCGAGCACGCGCAGCGGGTGGGGGCTGCCGCGGTAGCCCAGATCGATGCCATCGCGGATCGCTTCGGGCACGCGCATGCCGACCCACTGCGGCACCAGCTCGCACAGGTCCAGTGCCTCCACGGTATCGGGCACGGTCTGCGCCCGGCTCAGTGCGAGCAGCTGGGTGCTGACCCGGGCGGTGCGCTGGTTGAGCCGGCGGATGTGCTGCAATGCCTCGCGCACCGTGTCCGGGTCACCATGGGCCAGCGCCTGGTCCACATGCAGGGCCATGCCGGCCAGCGGCGAACGCAGCTGGTGCGCGGCATCGGCGATGAAGCGGTTCTGCAGCGTGATCATTTCCGCCTGGCGGGCAAACAGATCGTCGATGGTGCTGATCAGTGGCTGGATCTCCTCCGGCACGTCGGCGTCGGAGATCGGTGCCAGTTCGCCACGGCGCTGCGCCAGGCGGCTCCTCAGCGGTGTGAGGATGCGCAGGCCGTAGGTCACGCCGAACCAGACCAGCGCTGCGGTGCCCAGCGCCAGCATGGTCATCAGCGGGATGATGATCATCAGGATCTCGCGCGCACGCTGGCGGCGGTCGGCCATGCTTTCGGCCACGGTCACTGCCAGCTCGTCCTGCGGATCGTTCATCGCCTGCGTGCAGACGGTGGCCATGCGCACCTGCTGGCCATTGAGGTTGCCGTCGTACAGGGCCGGATGCACGCCGGTGCAGTCCTGAGAAGGGGCATACGGGCTGAAATCCGCATTGCCGCTGAGGGTGCCCTTGCGGCTGCTGTCGACGTTGAAATAGCGATGGCCGTCGGGGTCGTACTCGATCAGGAAGCGCGCCTGCGGAGACAGGTCGCTGGTCACCGGCATGGTGCTCAGCATCTGCGCGAACGAGTGCGTGTCGTCGATCAGGTTACGGTCGTGGATGCGGTTGGAATAATCCAACGCAACGTAATAGGCCAGGATCGTATTGAAGGTAAGCAGGCCCAGCATCGGCAACGCCAGGAAGGCGAGCAGGCGCCGGCGCAGGCTGGGGGGGCCACTGATCACGGGGCGCTGTCGTCCTGCGCGTCTTCCAGCATGTAGCCCAGTCCGCGCACGGTGCGGATGCCCATGCCGCCGGGCTGCAGCTTGCGGCGCAGGCGGTGCAGGGCGATGTCCAGGCCGTTGTCGGTCAGGTCCTGGCCCCAGTCGCACAGCGCCTCCACCAGCTGTGCGCGCGAGACGATGCGCTCGGCGCGTACCGCCAGTGCCGACAGCAGGCCGAACTCGCGTGCGGTCAGTTCCAGCGACTGGTCGTCGATCCACACCCGATGCCCGGCCAGATCGATGCGCAGGCGGCCGATGCGCAGGTCCGGGTTGCCATTGCTGGTCACGCGGCGCAGCTGTGCGCGCACGCGGGCTTCGAATTCGTCCAGTGCGAATGGCTTGACCAGGTAGTCGTCGGCACCGAGGTCGAGCACGCGCACGCGTTCGGCCAGGCCGTCGCGGGCGGTCACCACCAGTACCGCCAGGCCATCGCCGCGCTGGCGCAGGCGCTGCAGCACGTCGCGGCCATCCAGCTGCGGCAGGCCCAGGTCCAGCACCAGCAGCGCGTATTGGGTCGAACCCAGCGCGGCGTCGGCGTGCGCGCCGTTGTCGACGTGGTCGACCACATGCCCCTGCCGGCGCAGCGAGGCGCACAGGCCGGAGGCGATGTCCGGGTCGTCTTCAGCAATCAGAACGCGCATGCGCGGGGAGCTCCTGTAACGGTCGGGCCCAGCGGGTGGACGGGGCGGGCCTCTCGGCTGCCGAGGGTAGCCGCAAACCGGGTGAAGGTGGAGCGCGCCGGCACCTCCCGGCACCGTCGCGCTGTCCCGCCATTCAGTCCTGCAGGCCCGGCTCACCCAGTGCCAGCGGCACCCGTGAGCCGTCCAGCAGGCCGCGGCTGAGCCTGCCATCCTCGATGAACAGCAGTTCGCCGTTCTCGCCGTTCCTGATGCTGCTGTCGATGGCGATCACGCGGTCGCCGTGGAAGCTGCTGACGTGTGGCATCGAGGTATGGCCAACCACGATGCGCGTGAGCTGCAGGCGGTTGAGCACGGTCTGTACCCCCGCTGTGTCGAGGCGGCCATCGAAGTAGCCGCGGTACCAGATCGGGCTGGTCTTGCCGTCATACAGCGGTGCGGTGGCCGGGTCGGCCTTCACTTCGGCCTTGGGCAGGCCCAGAGAGGCCTGGTAGGCCGCATTGGTGCGTGCCGGGTCCAGCGCCAGCTGCACCGCTTCGGGCGAGATGCCGCCATGCAGGAACAGGGTATCGCCGATCTTCAGCAGCACCGGGCGGGTGCGCAGCCACTGCCCGATCACCGAGTCGGCGCCATACAGTTGCGGGTAGCTGCGGCCCAGCAGCTGGGCGCTGCGCAGGTACTTCGGGTTGACGTAGCGCAGGTCGTCGTACAGCACCATGGTTTCGTGGTTGCCTAGCACGAAGTGCACTGCGCCACCGGCGGCGGCGGCCTGCTGCTGCAGGCCGTACAGCAGCCAGAACGCCTCGGTCACCTGCGGGCCGCGGTCGAATACATCGCCAGCGATGACCAGCGTGTCCTTGCCCAGGGCCCAGCGATCCTGGGCGTCGATGACCTGGTGGGCGCGCAGCAGGCGCACCAGCAGCCCGTACTGGCCATGGATGTCCGACAGCGCGACGATGCGCGGCGCGGCCGGCAGCACGGAGACCGAGGCCGCATTCGGCGCGGCCACGTGCACGGTGTGTTCGTAGCCACAGCGCGGCGCGATATCGGTGCCCGTCGTGTTGATGGCCAGCGAGCGCGACTCGACCTTGTCGTCGCAGATCCACTTGGCCTGCAGCTGGTCGCCCTGGCGGAATACATAGGGGCCATCGGCCTGCACGTGGTCGGCGGGCGCGGCAACCTCGCGGGCCTGCGTGGTTGCTGTGGCGCAGGCCAGCAGCGGCAACAGCAGGGCGGTCAGCAGGAAAGGGCGATAGCGCGGCATCGGCGGCGTCCGGCGGCGGAAACCTCCGATGCTAACCGGCGCGGCCCGATCGTGGTGTGCGCGAATGGGCGGATCAGGCGCCGCGCCGGTCGTCCTTGAGCTTGCGCACGCGGGTGGCGGCGGCCTGCAGCGGCTGACCGTCGCGCCCGTGTGGCTGCATGTAGGGCAGTGGTCGCCGCGTGCTGGATTCGATCAACTGCGAATGGGCTTCACCGGCGCTGAAGCGATGGCGTTCTCCCCACTGGCGCAGCGCGACCAGCAGCGGGAACAGTTCCTGGCCGGCGTGGGTGAGCACGTATTCCTGGTAGGCCGAGCCATCGGAGGCCGGTTGCAGTTGCAGGATGCCGGCCTCGACCAGCCTGCGCAGGCGATCGCTGAGGATGTTGCGCGCCGCGCCGAGGCTGCGCTGGAAGTCGCCAAAGCGCGTGACGCCGTCGAAGGCATCGCGGATCACCAGCAGTGCCCAGCGATCACCGAGCAGGTCGGCGCTGCGGGCAACGGGGCAGGGACTGTTGGCGTGCATGCTGTGGCCTCCGAATGTGGTTGCAGTTTAAAACCAATGACGATAGCCTGCATCAAGTTTCAAATTGCAACTACACCATGAGCGCATCGATGTCCCGCCCATTGCTGACCCTGCTCGCGGTCGCGGCCGGCGCCAGCGTTGCCAACGTCTATTACGCGCAACCGCTGCTGGATCGGCTGGCACAGGCCTTCGCACTGGACCGTGCCGTGGCGGGCGCAGTGTTGGCGGCAACCCAGGCCGGCAGTGTGCTGGCATTGCTGGGCCTGCTGCCGCTCGCCGATCGCGGTGACCGGCGACGCCTGCTGCGGATGCAGTTGATGGCGCTGGTGCTGGCCCTGCTGTGGCTGGCAGCGGCACGCACGGCCGGTTGGCTGTTGTCGGGCATGCTGCTGGCCGGGCTGTTGGGCACCGCGCTGACCCAGGGCTTGATCGCCTATGCCGCCACGCTTGCGCCGCCCGAGCAGCGCGGGCGCCTGGTGGGCGTGGTGCAGGGCGGCGTGTTCATCGGCCTGTTGCTGGCGCGCGTTGTATCGGGCGCGGTCGCGGCCACCGTCGGCTGGCGGGCGGTCTATCTGCTGTCGGCAGCGCTGATGGCGGCCCTGGCCGT
Organism: Stenotrophomonas sp. LC732; assembly: GCF_052446685.1. Lineage (NCBI taxonomy): Bacteria > Pseudomonadati > Pseudomonadota > Gammaproteobacteria > Lysobacterales > Lysobacteraceae > Stenotrophomonas > Stenotrophomonas sp. LC732. Next base: position 1,139,785 of record NZ_CP199214.1, read on the forward strand.
GCTGCTGTGGCGGCGTCTGCCGGCGGTGCCGGTGCCGGCGGTACCACCGCGCTGGCGCGAACTGCTGGGTTCGATGCTGGGCATGCTGCGCCGGGACCGCGCGCTGCGCGAGCGTGGGCCGCTGGCATTGCTGCTGTTTGCTGGCCTCAACGTGTTCTGGGCGGCGGTGCCGCTGCCGCTGTCGGCGCCGCCGTTGCAGTGGTCCACCGCGGCCATCGGCGCACTGGGCCTGGCCGGCGTAGTGGGCGCCTTGATGGCGGCGCGGGTCGGGCACTGGATGGACCGTGGTTTCGCCGGTCGGGTCAGTCTTGGCGCGTTGCTGCTGATGCTGGCCGCGTGGTGGCCGCTGCTGGGCCTGCCGCAGTCGCTGTCGTTGCTGCTGCTGGGCGTGATCGTGCTCGACCTCGGTGGGCAGGCACTGCACGTATCGAACCAGGCGCTGCTGCTGCGTGCGCCGGCAGAACAGCATGGACGCCTGGTGGCGTTGTACATGCTGTTCTATGCAGTGGGCAGTGGTGCCGGTGCGGCTGCCGGGCCCTGGATGCAGGCCCGGCATGGCTGGCCTGCGGTGTGCCTGCTGGGTGCAGGCATCGCGGCACTGGCGCTGCTGTGGTGGGCAGCATGGCGGGTGGTGGCGTCCAATGCATCGGCTGGCGGGCGAACCGGTAGAGTCGACTGTCGGTAGAGTCGACTGTCAGTCGACTGCTCTTCGCCCCGCGTGCGAAAAATCCCGCGCTGCGTGCGATAGTCGACCAGCGGTCGACTCTACCTGTCCTGTCCTCATCGCTGCAGTGCACGCCGTCCCGGTGCTTCCTCAAGGTCCGCGCTGGCCACTACCACGCGGTTGCGGCCGCTGCGCTTGGCCTCGTACATCGCCGCATCGGCCCGTGCCATCAGCCGCTCGTAGTCCGGGTGGCCGTCATGGCCGGCTACGCCGATGCTGGCGGTCAGTGCCAGTACCTGGCCGTTGGCCAATGCCACCGGTGACTGCGCGATCTGCCGCCGCAGGCTTTCGGCGATCACCGCGGCCTGTGATTCGCTGGCCGCGACCAGCACCACCACGAACTCCTCGCCGCCATAGCGGAACAGGTAGTCACTGCCGCGGGTCAGCTGGCCGAGCAGGCCGGCGACGTGCTGCAGCGCGCGGTCCCCGGCGTCGTGGCCGTGGCCGTCGTTGATCGCCTTGAAGTGATCCAGGTCGAGCAGCAGCAGCGAGAACGGCGTGCGGTTGCGCGTGGCCAGCTCGATCTCCCGGCGCAGCACGGTAGGCAGGAAGCGGCGGTTGAGCAGGTTGGTCAGCGCATCGCTGCCGGCATCCAGCTCGCCGATGCGCTCGAACAGCAGCGTCATCAGGGTGCGGATGGCGGCCAGGTCCTCGCGGATGGCCGGCAGCACCGCCAGTCGTTGTGCCGGGGCATCGTTGCTCGCCCGCTGCAGGTTGCTGTCGATGCGGGCCATCAGCTGGCCGACCTGCCGGGTCTCGCTGCTCTCGCCGAAGCTGGGGATGCCCTTGTGGGTGAACCACAGGCCGAACTCGGAAGTGGCCAGGCTGGCGCTGTCGCTGGCCTGTACGTGGCCAGCGAGCGCGTAGAGCAGGGCGTTCTCCCAGTCCAGCAGCAGTGCGCGCTGGCGTTCGCGTTCGGTGCCGACGTTCTGCACCAGCGAGAACAGCCGGTACGCCGCATCGGCACGGGTCGAACGCTCGCGTGCATGGGTGTAAGCCAGGGTCATGCCTTCCATGGCGATGTCCATGACCGCGCTGAGGCAGTCGATGGCGGCGAACGCAGTGGCACTGTCGGGCGCGTCGTCGTGCAGTCGCACGAACAGTTCGTGCTTGAGCACGCGCGCGCCGCGGGTGACCAGGTCGACCGGAATACCGACCCGGGCATGCACATCGCCGATCACCCGCTGCGAGGCAACGGCGCCGGCAATATCGTCGGCATTGGTGGTCAGCAACTGCACCAGCCAGCGCTGCATGGCCGGCTGCAGGCGCTGCTTGACCTGGTCATGGGACAGGAAGCGGCGTGCACGCCCGTCCTGCAGCAGCACTTCGTAGAAGCGTTGGGCCAGCGCCGGCGGGGCATCGGCGGCGGCGGCGTGCAGCAGCGCGGTGGCGGCAGGGCCGGCCTGTTGCAGGCAGTGCTGCCAGGCCTCGGCCAGCGGTTGGCTGGCATCGTCCAGTTGGGGTGGTTCCACGTCGATCTCTGACTGCGTACGGCAAACCACGGGTATCGGCTGCGGTGGCGCACGGTTGATGGCGGGTTGGCCGGTCAGTTTATGCGCGATGCAGGGTTGCACGGCGCGCAAAGCACGTCGGCGCCGCGGCGGCAATGAGTGAACGCATTTGAGAATCACTCGCATTGATGGGAGAATGCGCGCACGGATCGGCCCGCAGGCGACTGCAGCGACGCTCCGCCTCCCCCTCGTCGTTGCCTCAAGCCCTTTGCCAGAGGCCCCGTTGCCCTGCCAGAAGGTCCAGATCATGTCTCCTGCCGTTGTCCTTTCGCCGCGCCCGCTGGCGCTCGCCGTTGCCGCCCTGCTGGCGGGAAGCGCCCTGACCGCCCGGGCTGAAACCGACGCCACCGATATCGACACGGTGCATGTCACCGCCTCGCAGATTGCCCGCCAGGCACTGGGTACCTCGACCATCACCGCCGAGGACATCGCCAAGCGCCCGCCGGCCAACGACATCGCCGAGCTGCTGCGCACCATGCCAGGCGTCAACCTCACCGGCAACAGCGCCTCGGGCCAGTACGGCAACAACCGCCAGATCGACCTGCGTGGCATGGGCCCGGAAAACACCCTGATCCTGGTCGACGGCAAGCGCATCGGTGCGCGTGATGCCGTGCGCATGGGCCGTAGCGGTGAGCGCAATACCCGCGGTGATACCAACTGGGTGCCGGCGGAAATGATCGAGCGCATCGAAGTGCTGCGCGGCCCTGCGGCGGCACGCTATGGCTCCGGTGCGTCCGGCGGCGTGGTCAACATCATCACCAAGCGCCCGACCGGCGACCTGACCGGAGCGGTCGACCTGTATGGCCTGGTGCCCGAGCACAGCGCCGAAGGCGGCAGCGAGCGCGTCGGCCTGCAGCTGAGCGGGCCGATGACCGACACCCTGTCGTTCCGCCTGTACGGCAACCTCAACAAGACCGACGCCGACTCACTGGACCTCAACCGCCAGTACGCCACCAACCCGAACGCGGTGCCACCGGCTGGCCGCGAGGGTGTCAAGAACCGCGACGTCAACGCGTTGCTGCGCTGGGACATCACCACCGACCAGGTGGTGGAGTTCGAAGCCGGCACCAGCCGCCAGGGCAACATCTACGCCGGTGACCGCGCGGTCAGCACTACCGGTACCTCGACCGGCGTTGACCTGGCGGCGCTGGCCGAAGGCGAAGCGGAAACCAACCGCATGTACCGCAACACCGGCGCGATCACCCATCGCGGCCGCTGGGGCGACGTGACCTCGCGGGTGACCGCCGCGGTGGAAGCGGTCAACAACTCGCGCATCAATGAAGGCCTGGCCGGTGGCCCGGAAGGCAGCTTCAACGGCACCGACTGGTCGACCTCGCGCCTGCGCAACTACCAGCTGGATGGCGAAGTGAGCTTCCCGACCTCGCTGGGCAGCGCCGAGAACATCTGGACGTTGGGCTTTGAATACCTGGACAGCCGCCTGACCGACCCGTACTCGATGAGCCAGTCCAGCAGCAGCGGCGGCGGTATCCCGGGGCTGTCGGCCGATCGCGCGCGGGGCAAGGCCGACGCGCAGACCACCGCAGTGTTCGTCGAAGACAACATCTACCTGGGTGAGCGCTGGATCGTCACCCCGGGCCTGCGCTTCGACCACCACAGCCAGTTCGGCAACAACACCAGCCCCAGCCTCAATGCGCAGTTCCGCATCAACAGCGACTGGGTGGTGAAGGGCGGCATCGCCCGCGCGTTCAAGGCGCCGAACCTGTACCAGTCCAATCCGGACTATCTGTACTACACCCGTGGCAACGGCTGCCCGAATGCACTGCCGAGCCTGGGTGCCGGTTGCTACATGCGCGGCAACGCGGACCTGAAGGCGGAAACCAGCCTGAACAAGGAACTGGGCATCGAGTGGGCACCGCAGAGCGGCTGGCAGGCCTCGTTGACCTACTTCCACAACGACTACAAGGACAAGATCCAGGCCGGCTACACCCAGATTGGCCTGACCGCCGACACCAAGGGCCGCATCTTCCGCTGGGAGAACGCGCCCAAGGCGATCGTGCAGGGGCTTGAAGGCAACCTGGTGATCCCGCTGCTGGGCGAGCAGGGCAACCGCCTGAAATGGAGCAACAACTTCACCTACATGGTGGAAAACGAGAACAAGAGCACCGGCCAGCCGCTGTCGGTGATCCCGAAGTACACCGTCAACACGATGCTGGACTGGCAGGCCACCGACAAGCTGTCGGTGCTGCTGACCGGCACGTTCTACGGCAAGCAGGAACCGGCCACCGCCAACATCAACAATGATCCGCGCTGCACCGGCAGCTGCGATCCCTCGATCGCGCTGCAGGACCGCGGTGCCTACAACATCTGGGGCGTGAGCGCGCGCTACAGGGTGACCGGGACCGTCAGCTTCGGCTTCGGCGTCAACAACCTGGCCGACAAGCGCCTGTTCCGCGAGGCCAACAGCAGCGATGCCGGTGCGGCGACCTACAACGAACCGGGCCGCGCCTACTGGGCCAGCCTGCGCTTCGGGTTCTGACCGCACGCGGACGCCGGTCCGCTGCGGTCGCCAGGCCAGGCCAGGCGCTGCCGGCCACGCTCCGGTAGCGCCGGGCCTTGCCCGGCGACACCGGCGCCGCGTGCCTGCAATGTTATAAACACCGTAATAGTCTCCCCCGCCAGCACGGCGTAGCCTGCACCGCATCGCAAAGGAGCTGTTGCCATGGGCCACGACCACGATCACCTGCCATCCCAGATCCGCCACGAGAAACCCTTGTGGTGGGCGCTCGGCCTGACCTCCACCTTCCTCGTCATCGAGGTGGTGGGCGCGTTCTGGACCAACAGCCTGGCGCTGCTGTCCGACGCGGCACACATGGCCACCGATGCACTGGCACTGATGATCGCGCTGGTCGCGGTGCGGTTGAGCCGACGCCCGCCGGACGCGCGCCGCACCTACGGCTATGCACGCCTGGAAGCGCTGGGCGCGATGATCAACGGCGCCATGCTGTTCGTGGTCGCCGCCTACATCCTGTGGGAGGCGATCGGTCGTTTCCGCGAACCGCAGGAGATCGCATCTTCGGGCATGCTGGTGATCGCCGCCGCAGGCCTGGTCATCAACCTGATCTCGATGCGCCTGCTGCAGGCCGGCAGCGGCGAGAGCCTGAACGTGAAGGGCGCCTACCTGGAAGTGTGGGCGGACATGCTTGGCTCGGTGGCGGTGATCGCCGGTGCGTTGTTGATCAAGTGGACCGGCTGGAAGCCGATCGACCCGATCCTGGCGGTGCTGATCGGCCTGTGGGTACTGCCGCGCACCTACGTGCTGATGCGCGAGGCGATCAACGTGCTGCTGGAAGGCGTGCCCAAGGGCATGGACGTGGCCAAGGTGCGCGACAGCCTGTCCGGTCATGCTGCGGTGCTGGACGTGCATGACCTGCATGTGTGGGCGCTGGCCTCCAGCACGCCGGCGCTGACCGCGCACATCGTGATGCGCGACGGCACCGACGCCGATGCGCTGCGCCGTGAGCTGGGCGGGCGCCTGCACGATGACTTCGGCATCGAGCACGTGACGCTGCAGATCGAAGCGGACCACTGTGGTGAAGCCTGCGCTGGACCGGCGTCGGCCAAGGGCGGCGCGCAGCAGGGCCATGAAGGCCACGACCACGGTGAGGACGCGCAGGGCCATCGCGGCCACGTGCATCATTGAATGAAAATGAAAGCCGCACCGGGGAATGCCCGGTGCGGTCATTCGTCGCGTCGCGAGGCCAGCCGATCCGCCAGCCGGGTCGGTTCCGGCAGCCGGTAACCGCGCAGCGTGCGCTGCACCCAGTCCAGCGCGGTATCGGCACTGACCCGATGGCCGCCGGCCACGAACAGCGGCTTGCAGCGCACCTTGCTGCGCAGCACCCAGCCCAGTTGTTCGTCGCCATCCTGCAGCGGCGCATGTGCACCGGCCTCGGCGCCCGGTTCGACGAACCGGCCCACCAGCTTCGACTTGGCCACGCCGATGCTGGGCAGGTCGGTGACCACGCCCAGATGCGCGGCCACGCCCAACCGGCGCGGATGGCTGATGCCATGGCCATCGACGAACACCAGGTCCGGCGTGCGCGGCAGCAGCGCCAGCGCGGCCAGCAGTGCCGGCAGCTCGCGGAAGCTGAGCAGGCCGGGGATGTAGGGCATCACCGTGGGGATGCGCGCGATCTCCTGCGCCACGGGCTTCAGCGTCTCCACGTCCAGCAGTACCGCCGCGGCGCGGGTGATGGCGCCGTCGTCTTCAAAGCCAACATCCAGCCCGGCCAGCCAACGGACGTCGCGTGGCAGGCGGTCCTGGCGCTCCACGCGGCCGGCCAGCTGGAGCTGCTGCGCGCGTGCCGCGGAGACGCTGCCTTCCCAACATCCGGGATCGATCACCGTATTCATCGGTCACAGCATCGCACGGGCGGCGCCACGGCCCGGTGAGCGGCGGCCGGGCTACAATGGCGGCCTGCCTTTCCTCGCGTTGGAGACCCTGCAGTGACCCGTAAACTCGTACTGTTGCGCCATGGCCAGAGCCAGTGGAACCTGGACAACCGCTTCACCGGCTGGGTCGATGTCGACCTGACCGAGCAGGGGCGCCGGGAAGCGGCCGCCGCCGGTCGCCTGATGCGCGAGGAAGGCCTGCAGTTCGACGTCGCCCACACCTCCGTGCTCAAGCGTGCCATCCACACCCTGCAGGGTGCGCTGGCCGAGCTGGAGCAGGACTGGCTGCCGGTGAACAAGTCCTGGCGCCTCAACGAGCGGCACTACGGCGGCCTGCAGGGGCTGGACAAGGCCGAGACCGCGGCCAAGCACGGCGAAGAGCAGGTCAAGGTCTGGCGCCGTTCGTACGACATCCCGCCGCCGCCGATGGACCTGGAAGATCCGGGCCACCCGATCCATGACCGCCGCTACGCCGGTCTGGACCGCAACGCGCTGCCGGGCACCGAATCGCTGGCCACCACCCTGGACCGCGTTCTGCCGTACTGGCACGACGCCATCGCGCCGCAGCTGAAGGACGGCAAGACCGTGCTGGTCACCGCCCACGGCAACTCGCTGCGCGCGCTGTACAAGTACCTCAACAATGTCTCGCGCGAGGAGATCCTCGAGCTGAACATCCCGACCGGCATCCCGCTGCTGTTCGAACTGAACGACGACCTGACCGTGCAGTCGTTCCGCTACCTGGGCGACCCGGAAGCAGCGCGCAGGGCCGCCGAAGCCGTGGCCAACCAGGGCAAGGCGAAGTAAGAAGCACAAGGCCGGCGCAAGCCGGCCTTCGCTTTTGTCGAGCCGAGCCCACGCTCGGCCGGCGCTGTCGCAACCCGGTAGAGCCAACCCATGGGGGCTGCATCAGCCAGCTACGAGGGATCCATGCGGCGCACCTTCGGCGGCTGCAACGCGGCAATGTCGATGACGTGTTCCTGGCATATCACCTGATAGTGCGTGAATGGGCCCGGGTAACTGACATCGGCAAAGGTGGCATGGTCCAGATAATCGAGGAACTTCGAACGGCTGTAGCGGCGGAACAGGTTGCCGCTCCAGGTTTCGGCGTCGTCCCAGCTCTGGTAGGACTCGTTGTGCACGGCGTAGCTGATGTAGTGGTCCCAGATCAGCTCAAAACGCTGCGAGTGGGGCATCACCTCTATCGCACGCGCATCATCGATTGAACGTCCATGAGCGAGCTCCACACGGGAGGGCTTTCCGACCACCAGGCCTTCCTCGACGACCAGGCGCAGACGATTCGCTTCCGGCTCGCCGATGCCCGCCAGGAACAGACACTCACAAGCGTCGATGGCCTGCAGCAGCGCAGCTTCGTCCATGGTCATGAAGTCCAGTGATCGCGGAAGCCAGAGCATAGCGGCATGCAGACGGAGCCGCGCCATGCGCTCGTGACCTTTGGCCGGTCCCCAGCGTCGCTCCCGCGGCTACCCTGTGAAATTACCCGCAGGAGAGCCTCATGAACGTCCGCAACCTGGTCCCGCTGGGCCTGACCATCGCCATCGCTGCCTCACTGGCGGCCTGTGGCAAGAACGAAACCGCCCCGGCGGCCAGTGCCGACGCCAAGCCGGCCTTCGACCTGTCGCAGATCAAGACGCCGCTGATCTCGCTCAACAGCGCCGACCTCGATCCGGCCATTCCGGCCTGTACCGACCTCAATGGTTTCGTCAACAGCAAGTGGCTGAAGGCCAACCCGGTGCCGGGCGACCAGACCACCTGGGGCAGCTTCGAGATCCTGCGCGAGCGCTCGCTGGAAGTGCAGCACGCGCTGGTGCAGCAGGCGGCCGCCAGCCAGGCCAAGGCGGGCTCGGTGGAAGCGAAGATCGGTGACATCTGGAAGACCGGCAACGATGAAGCGAAGATCGAAGCTGCCGGCCTGGCGCCGCTGCAGCCGCAGCTGGACAAGATCACCGCGCTGAACGACACCGCCGCCATCACCCGGTACCTGCGCGACAGCCAGGCCGAGGGCAAGGGCGTGCTGTTCTCGCTGTTCGCCAATGCCGACTACAAGGATTCGGCCAACGTCATCGCCTACGTCGGCCAGGGTGGCCTGGGCCTGCCGGAGAAGGGCTACTACTTCGACGATGCGCAGGCCAAGATCCGCGACGCCTACGTGGCCTATATCGCACAGGTGCTGACCCTGTCCGGCGTGGACGCGGCGCAGGCCGCCGAGCAGGCGAAGGCCGTGATGGCCTTCGAAACCCGCCTGGCCAAGGCCTCGATGTCGCGCATCGAAATGCGTGACCCGGCCAAGCGCTACAACCCGCTCAGCGCGGCTGAGGCCGACAAGCTGACCCCGAACTTCAGCTGGACCGCGCTGTTCGAGACCCTCAAGGTGCCGGCCGCGCAGAAGTTCTCGCTGGCCCAGCCGGGCTTCTTCGCTGAAATGGACAAGATGCTGGCCGATGTGCCGGCCAGCACCTGGCAGGCCTACCTGCGCTTCCACACCATCGACGATGCCTCGCCGTACCTGAGCAGCCAGTTCGAGAAGGCCAACTTCGATTTCTATGGCACCACCCTGCGTGGCCAGAAGGAAATGCAGCCGCGCTGGAAGCGCGTGCTGGAGTCGGTCAACGGTGGCATGGGCGAAGCCCTGGGCCAGCTGTACGTCGACGCCGTGTTCCCGGCCGAGTCGAAGGTCGCCATGCAGCACCTGGTGGAAAACCTGTCGCAGGCGCTGAAGGCGCGCCTGGAGCAGCTGCCGTGGATGGGCGAAGAAACCAGGAAGAAGGCCCTGGAGAAGTGGGCCAGCTTCACCCCGAAGATCGGTTACCCCGACAAGTGGCGTGACTGGGCGGGCCTGCAGACCAACGGCGACAGCTACCTGGGCAACATGCAGGCGGCGCGTGCGTTCAACTACCGCTACATGCTGGACAAGATCGGCAAGCCGGTGGACAAGACCGAGTGGGGCATGACCCCGCAGACCGTCAACGCGTACTACAACGCCACCAAGAACGAGATCGTGTTCCCGGCGGCGATCCTGCAGGCACCGTTCTTCGACGCCAAGGCCGATCCAGCGCTGAACTACGGCGGCATCGGTGCGGTCATCGGCCACGAGATGATGCACGGCTACGATGACTCGGGCAGCCAGTTCGCCGCCAACGGCAACTTCGACAACTGGTGGACCGACGCCGACCGCAAGGCCTTCACCGAGCGTACCGACCAGCTGGTCGCGCAGTTCGACGGCTATGAATCGGTGCCGGGCGTGTTCGTGAAGGGCAAGCTGACCCTGGGCGAGAACATCGGCGACCTCGGCGGCCTGACCGTGGCCTACGACGCGTTGCAGATGGCGCTGAAGGAAGACCCGAAGGCGAATGTCGAAGTGGATGGCCACAGCCAGGACCAGCGCTTCTTCATGAACTGGGCCACCGTGTGGCGCCGCAACTTCACCGATGGTGAGCTGCGCGTCCGCCTGAACACCGATCCGCACGCCCCGGCCAACTTCCGTGCCAACGGCGCACCGTCGAACATGCCGTCCTATGCCGCTGCATTCCAGTGCAAGGCCGGCGACGCGATGGTGCGTGCCGACGACAAGCGCGTGGTGATCTGGTAATCGATCACCCGTGACTGCGTGATGCGAAAGGCCCGGCGAATGCCGGGCCTTTTGTCTTCCAGGCCGGTAGCGCAGCGCCGACTGGTAGAGTCGACTGTCAGTCGACTATCGCGCGCAGCGCGGGATTTTCGCGATCTGGACGAAGAGCAGTCGACTGACAGTCGACTCTACCGACGGGTCGTTTCACCTTCCGGAAGATCTCAGGCCAGCTCCGGCTCCCGCGCCAGCATGCGATGGAAGCGCTGCAGCACGTAGGGATCCACCAGCCCTCCAGACTGCGAATCGATGATCCGCAACGCGGTTTCGTGCTCCATCGCGTCGCGGTACGGGCGCACGCTGGTCATCGCATCGTAGGCATCGGCGATGGTGACGATGCGCGCGCCCAGCGGGATGGATTCGCCGCGCAGCCCATCGGGATAGCCGCTGCCATCGAAGGCTTCGTGATGGGCGCGGATCAGCCGCGCCACGGGCGCGGCGTCGCTGCGGCCGGTGGCCAGGAAGATGTGCTCGCCGCGCACCGGATGCTCGCGCATGATCGCGCGCTCCTCATCGGTATGCCGGCGCGGTGCCAGCAGTACGTCGTCGGGAATGCCGATCTTGCCGATGTCGTGGAAGCGCGCGGCCAGGCCGACCTGCGCACAGGCCTCGTCGTCGAGATCGCAGTGCGCGGCCAGCCGCTGCGCGAACAGGCCGACGCGGTCGCAGTGATGGCGGGTGTAGGCGTCGCGCATCTGCAGCGACATCGAGAGGGCATCGATCAGGCAGGCCTGCGCGTGCAGCAGGTCGGGGGCGGGTACGGCGTCAGGAAACATGGTCATCCGCCCGCACCGGGTGGGGACCGGTGCGGGGTGTTCGGGGGGCGATCAACCCGGGGCGAGGGTGGTCAGAAGGGCGCGGGCCGCGTTGAAGCGGTCTTCCGGCAACGGCAGCGGGTGCTTGATGCGCAGCTTGTCGGGCCCTTCCATGGCGTACAGGTTCGGTTGCTTCTGGATCAGCTGGATCACCGCCATCGGGTCGATGTTCGGCTTGGATTCGAACACGATGCGGCCACCATTTTCGCCAAGGTCCAGCTTGCGGATGCCCAGCGTGTTGGCCTTCAGCTTCAGCTCGGCGATGGCGAACAGGTGCTTGGCCGCATCCGGCAGCAGGCCGAAGCGATCGATCATCTCCACCTGCAGTTCGCGCAGCGCATTGCTGTCGCGCGCGCTGGAAATACGCTTGTACAGGGTCAGGCGGGTATGCACGTCCGGCAGGTAGTCTTCCGGGATCAGTGCCGGCACATGCAGTTCGACCTCGGCACCACGCACTTCCTCGCCGGCATCAAGGTCGGGCAGCTTGCCCTGCTTGATGCTGCGCACCGCGCGCTCCAGCAGCTCGGTGTACAGGCTGAAGCCGACCTCGGCCATCTGCCCGCTCTGGTCCTCGCCGAGCAGTTCGCCGGCACCGCGGATTTCCAGATCGTGCGTGGCCAGGGTGAAGCCGGCGCCCAGCTCGTCCATCGAGGCGATCGCTTCCAGGCGCTTCTCAGCGTCGGGGGTGATCGCGCGGCGGTCGGGCGTGATCAGGTACGCGTAGGCGCGGTGGTGCGAACGTCCGACGCGGCCACGCAGCTGGTGCAGCTGGGCCAGGCCGAAACGGTCCGCACGGTTGATGATGATGGTATTGGCGTTGGGGATGTCGATGCCCGACTCGATGATCGTGGTCGACAGCAGCACGTTGAAGCGCTGCTTCTGGAAATCCAGCATCACCTTTTCCAGCTCGCGCTCGGGCATCTGCCCATGGGCGATGCCGATGCGCGCCTCCGGCACCAGCTCGGACAGCTCGCGCTGCATGCGGCCGATGCTTTCCACGTCGTTGTGCAGGAAATACAGCTGGCCACCACGCGCCAGCTCGCGCTGGAAGGCTTCGCGCAGCAGCGCGTTGTCCCACTGGGTGATGAAGGTCTGCACCGCCAGCCGGTTCGGCGGCGGCGTGGCGATGATCGACAGGTCGCGCAGGCCGGCCATGGCCATGTTGAGCGTGCGCGGAATCGGTGTGGCGGTCAGGGTCAGCAGGTGCACGTTGGCGCGCAGCGCCTTCAGCGCTTCCTTCTGGCGTACGCCGAAACGCTGCTCCTCGTCGACGATGACCATGCCCAGGTCCTTGAACTTCACGTCCGGCTGCAGCAGGCGATGGGTACCGACGATCACGTCGATGGTGCCGGCGGCGACCTTTTCCAGCTCGGCCTTGATTTCCTTGGTGGTCTTGAAGCGCGACAGCACCTCGACCTTCAGCGGGTAATCGGCGAAGCGGTCGCGGAAGTTGCGGTAATGCTGTTCGGCCAGCAGCGTGGTCGGCACCAGCACAGCCACCTGCTTGCCGGCACTGGCGGCCGCAAAGGCCGCACGCACCGCCACCTCGGTCTTGCCGAAGCCGACGTCGCCGCAGACCACGCGGTCCATCGGCTGGCTGCTGGCCAGGTCGCGCAGGGTGGCGTCGATCGCGGCCAGCTGGTCCGGGGTCTCCTCGAACGGGAAACCGGCCGCGAACGGCTCGTACATCGCGCGGTCGACCTGCAGTGCCAGGCCGGCACGCGCCTGGCGGCGGGCCTGGATCTCCAGCAGTTCGGCGGCGACGTCGCGTACTTTCTCGGCGGCCTTGCGCTTGGCCTTGCTCCACTGCTCGCCACCGAGCGAATGCAGCGGCGCGGTTTCCGCCGACGCACCGGAATAGCGGCTGATCAGGTGCAGCTGGGCGACCGGCACATACAGGCGGTCGCCCTTGGCATATTCGATTTCGAGGAACTCGCCGGGCATGCCGCCGACGTCCATCGCGATCAGGCCACGATAGCGGCCGACGCCATGATCCTCGTGCACGATCGGCGCGCCCTCGGTCAGTTCACCGAGGTCGCGGATGATCGCTTCCGGCTCGCGGCCGGCACGGCGCGTGCGCCGGGTGCTGCCGGCGCGCTCGGGGAACAGCTGGCGCTCGGTCAGCACCGCGATGCGCGGATCGTCCAGCGCGAAGCCATCCTCCAGCGGTGCCACCGCGATCGCGAAGCGCGCGTCGTCGGCGAGGAAGCTGGGCAGGTCGGCCACCACCGGCGGCTTCAGCTCGGCGGCCTGCAGCACTTCCAGCAGCGCCTCGCGGCGGCCGGGTGAATCGGCGGCGATCAGTACCCGGCCCGGATAATGGCCGAGGAAGGATTTCAGCGCATCGCCAGCGGGGGCTTCGCGCGCGGCCACCGGCAGCGGTGGCAGCGGCTGGTCTCCCAGCGCGTGCGCGTCGGCGATGCGCGCATGGTCAGCCGACCACACCTCGATGCGCGGGGCATCGTTCAGGCGCTCGCGCAGCAGCTCCGGCGACAGGTACAACGCCGACGGCGGCAGCAGCGGGCGCTCCACATCATGGCGGCGCTGCTCATAGCGGTCCGCAGTCTGCGCCCAGAACGCGACGGACGCTTCATACGCACCGGCACAGACCACCGGCAGGCTGCCGCTGGGCAGGTAGTCGAACAGGGTTGCGGTGCGTTCGAAGAACAGCGGCAGGTAGTACTCGACGCCGGCCGGCGCCAGTCCGGACTTCAGGTCCTGGTACAGCGAACTGCGCCGGGTATCGACATCGAACCGCTCGCGCAGCGTGGCCAGCACGCGGGCGATGCTGGCTTCATCCATCGGCACTTCGCGGCCGGGCAGCATGTGCACCGCCTCGACCTTGTCCAGCGAACGCTGGCTTTCCGGGTCAAAGGCACGGATCGAGTCGATGTCCTCGTCCAGCAGTTCCACCCGCAGCGGCTCGTCGGCACCCATCGGGTACACGTCGAGCAGGCCGCCGCGCACAGCGAAGTCGCCCGGGTCCATCACCTGCGGCACGTTGCGGTAGCCGGCGCTTTCCAGGCGGCGCTTCTCGGCTTCCAGGTCCAGGCGCTGGCCGACCTTCAGGTCGAAGCTGCCACCGATCACGTAGCTGCGCGGGGCCAGCTGCTGCAGCAGGGTCTGCACCGGCACGATCACCAGGCCACGCTTCAGCGCGGGCAGGCGGTGCAGGGCGGCCAGGCGCTGCGAAATGATGTCCGGATGCGGACTGAAGCGGTCGTAGGGCAGGGTTTCCCAGTCCGGGAAGGCGACCACCGGCAGGGCCGGATCGCCGCCGAGCAGGGTGTGCAGGTCGGCTTCGAGCTGGTTGGCACCGTGGTTGTCACGGGCGATCACCAGCAGCGGGGCGTCGTGCGCACGCGCGGCCTGGGCAAGGTACCAGGCCAGGGCGGTCGGCGAGGCGGGGGCGCGCCACCAGGCGCGGAGCTGGCCGGCGCGCGGCAGCGGCGGGGCGGGGTATGAGGTACGCGACATGGACCCCGGATTTTAGCAGAAGCCCGATCGAAGCCCGGTGGGTCGTGCCGGCCGATTGCCGGAGCCTGATGTGCCGTTGGGGTAACGCAGTTCAGGCCAGCGGCCGGCACTACCGGCAGGCGTCGCCGGGCGGGGCCCGGCGCATCTGTCAGTTGTCCAGCTCCAGCACCATCCGCACCAGGCCTTCGGCACCGGCCGGGTGCGGGACCGGCTTGAAGCCCAGCGAGGCGGCCAGCTGTTTCATCGGCTCGTTCTCGGCGGCGACGTCGCCGTACAGGCGGTCCAGGTACTTGCCGCGGCCCCACTTCACCAGCTTGCGCATCAGCTGCCGGCCCAGGCCCTGGCCAATGAGGAAGCGGCTGATCAGGATCGCGTACTCGGCTTCACGGGTGCCGGGGATGATCGAGGCCCGGGCGACCGCGCCGACCACCGCTTCGCCAGCAGGCAGGGATTCGGCTGCGACCAGGGTGATCTCGGTCTTGGGATTCGGGTGGGTCAGGCGCTGGGTGGTTTCCGGCGAAAGCTCGGTCACCGCCTGCAGGAAACGATCACGGATTTCTTCCGGCCCGAACAGGCTGAACGCCGCTTGCAGCGGTGCGCCATCTTCCGGGCGGATGGGGCGGATCAGCAGCTCGTGGCCGCTGGGAGCCTTGAAGATCTCATGCCAGGGCGGCATGCGGTTGCGAGTGGCCATACCGGGTGATTCCTTGGTGGTCCATCGATTGTGGCATCACCGGGGCTGCATTCCGTGAACGAAAGGCTCACGGCGGTACAGCCTCGTGAAGGCCGTCATTCGGGGGCTTTGAGCCAATCCAGGCGGGTGCTGGCCCCCGGTTCGCCCAGGTGCTGGCGCAGCGCCGGCAGGGCCGGGCCGACCACCCGGTCGAACTGCCACGGCGGGTTGAGCAGCAGCATGCCGCTGCCGTTGAGGCGCAGCGGCGAGTCGTCCGGGCGCACCAGGAACTCGATCGTCATCGCCGATTTCACCGGCAGGGCGGTGGCCTTGCGCAGGAAGTGCAGGATGGTGCGGCGCTGCTTGATCGGGAACCACACCGCGCAGGTCGCCTGTGGCCAGCGCGCCAGGGTCTCGGCCAGGGCGGCCAGAACGGCCTGGTACTCGGCGTCCTGGGCCTCGTACGGCGGGTCGATCAGCACCAGGCCACGGCCGATCTTGCTGCCGTTGAACTTCGGCGGCAGCAGCGAGCGCAGCAGGGCATAGCCATCGCCAGCGCGCACATCGACGCGGCTGTCATGGGCGAACAGGGCCTTCAGCGTGGCCGTTTCGGCTTCCTGCAGCTCGCAGACCGCCATGCGGTCCTGCGCGCGCATCGCCTGTGCGCTCAGCAGCGGCGAGCCCGGGTAGTTGGTCAGCGCGCCCACCGGGTTGTCGGCCTGCACCGCCTTCAGGTAGCGCTCGACCACCTCCGGCAGCCGGGGCTGGGCCATCAGCCGCATGATCCCGGATTCGGCCTCCAGGGTCTTGCGGCTCTCTTCGCTGGCCAGCAGGTAGCGGCCGGCACCGCCGTGGGTGTCGAGCACGAAGAACGGGCTGTCCTTGCGCTTGAAGCTGTCGATCAGGGCCAGCTGCACGATGTGCTTGAGCACATCGGCGTGGTTGCCGGCGTGGAAGGCGTGGCGATAGTTCATGGGCGGCAGTGTACGGGGCGGCGGCCGCAGCGGCTATGCTGCGCGCCATGACAGCTCCCGTTGCCCATGTCCTGGTGGTCGAGGACGAAGCCGCCATCGCCGAAACCGTGCTCTATGCGCTGCGCAGCGAAGGCTATGCCGCCAGCCACTGCCTGCTGGGCGGCGAGGCCCTGCAACGGCTGCGGGCCGGCGATATCGACGTGGTGGTGCTGGACGTGGGCCTGCCGGACCTGGGCGGTTTCGAGGTCTGCCGGCGGCTGCGTGCGCAGCCCGGACCGGCGGCGCAGCTGCCGGTGATCTTCCTGACCGCCCGCAACGATGAAGTGGACCGCGTGCTCGGCCTGGAACTGGGCGCCGACGATTACATGACCAAGCCGTTCTCGCCGCGTGAGCTGGTGGCGCGGGTGCGCGCGCGCCTGCGTCGCGTGGCACCGGTCGTGGCAGCCCCCGGCGCAGATGCGGGCTGGCAGGAACACGGGGCGTTCGCGATCGACCGCGAAGGCCGGCGTATCCGCTTCCGCGGCCATGCGCTGGACCTGACCCGCTACGAGTACGCGTTGCTGGAAGCGCTGCTGCAGCGCCCCGGAGCCATCCTCAGCCGCGCGCAGCTGATGGACCGGGGCTGGGACAGCAGCGCCGACAGTGCCGACCGCACCGTCGACACCCATGTAAAGACGTTGCGCGCCAAGCTGCGTGCGGCTGGTGCCAGCGACGACCCGATCCGCACCCACCGTGGCCTTGGCTACGCGCTGGAGGTCTAGCCGATGCGCCTGGTACTGAAGCTGTTCCTCGGCTTCTTCCTGATCACCGGCATCGCCGCGTTCTTCGTGATGCGCGTATTCGTCAACGAGGTGAAGCCCGGTGTGCGCCAGGCGATGGAATCGACCCTGGTCGATGCGGCCAACGTGCTGGCCGAGATGGCCGCCGCCGACGTCAAGGACGGCACCATCCGCAGCGGCAGCTTCACCCGCAACCTGGCCAAGGCGCGGCAGCGCGACCTGAAGGCGATGGTCTGGCGTTTTCCCAAGCGATCGCTGGATTACCGGGTGACCATCACCGATGCCAGGGGCATCGTCATCTACGACTCGCTGGGCCGCGACCTCGGGCGTGACAATTCGCGCTGGAACGATGTCTACCGCACCCTGCGTGGCGAGTACGGCGCCCGCTCCAGCCCGGAAATACCAGGCGAAGAAGGCGATACGGTGATGCACGTGGCGGCGCCGGTATACGACCCGGCCGATGGGCGCACCCTGATCGGCGTGCTCAGCCTGGCCCAGCCCAACCGCAGCATCGATCCGTTCATCGCCGCCAGCCAGCGCGCCATCATCGAGCGCGGCGCCTGGTTGATCGGGCTGTCGGCGCTGGTCGGCGTGCTGGTGACGATGTGGCTCACCACCGGCCTCGGCCAGCTCAGCCGCTATGCACGCGCGGTCAGCGCCGGCGAACCGGTGCCACCGCCACGGCGCCGCCGCGACGAGATCGGCGACCTGGGCCAGGCGCTGGAAACCATGCGCCGCAAGCTGGAGGGCAAGGCCTATGTCGAACAGTACGTGCAGTCACTGACGCATGAAATGAAGAGCCCGCTGGCGGCGATCCGCGGTGCCGCCGAGCTGCTGCAGGAGCCGCTGCCCGAGGCCGACCGCGTGCATTTCGCGCGCAGCATCGTCGACCAGCAGGAGCGGCTGACCGAGACCATCGACAAGCTGCTGGCGCTGGCCGAAGTGGAACAGCACGGCTGGCTGCAGACCCGCGATCCGATCGCGCTGCCAACGTTGCTGGCCGATGCGGCAGCGGCGGCGCAGGTGCGTGCGCAGGCGGCCGGCGTGCAGGTCAGCATCGGCAGCGCGCCCGACCTGCGCGTGCAGGGCGATGCCTATCTGCTGCGGCAGGCGTTGCACAACCTGATCGACAACGCCATTGCCTTCTCACCGCCCGGCGCGGACATCGCACTGCAGGCCGAGGTGGACGGGCAGGGCGTGCGCCTGCAGGTGGCGGATCGCGGTGCCGGCATTCCCGACTACGCGCGCGAACGGGTGTTCGAACGCTTCTATTCGCTTGCCCGCCCGGGCAGCGGCCGGCGCAGTTCCGGCCTGGGCCTGCCGTTCGTGCAGGAGGTCGCGCGCCTGCACGATGGTCGCGCCAGCCTCGACGCGCGCGACGGCGGTGGCACCGTGGCCAGCCTTTGGCTGCCGTTGTCAGTGCCGGGCCAGCGTCCGCGCCGCTGACTTCACACTCGCTTCAACTTCGCCACAAACCCTGCTCACCGCAGCGGTCCATCCTGCAGCCCTCTCCAACGAGGATGGACCATGAAATCCCTGAAGATGCTGCTGAGGTTCGCCATTGTCGGCGGGCTGATCCTGTTGCTGCTGGTGCCGCTGATGATGATCCGCGGGGTCATCACCGAGCGCAGCCAGTACCGCGACGAGGCCTTTGCCCGGGTGGCCGACAGCCGTGCCGGCACGCAGCAGCTGGTGGGCCCGGTACGGGTGGTGCCGTGGGTGGAACGCAAGCAGGTTGAACTGGTTGACCCGCTGGGCGTCAAGAAGACCGAGATCCAGGTGACCGAGGGCCACTGGCTGCAGATGCCGGCGTCGCTGGAGGTGGGCGGCGAGATGCTGCCGAGCCAGCGCGAGGTCGGCCTGTTCAAGGTGCCGGTGTACAGCTGGAATGGCCAGTTGAAGGCGACCTTCGCCGAAGACGACTATCCGGTGAAGAACGGCCGCACCTATGGCCAGCCCTATGTGGCGCTGGGGGTTTCCGATGTGCGCGGCCTGGTGGGCACGCCGAACCTGCGGGTGGACGGCAAGCAGCTGCGGTTGCTGCCCGGTGTAGGCGTGGCCAGCGAAATCGGACGTGGCCTGCATGCGCCGGTGAGCGGTTTCGCCGCGGATCAGGGCGGCGCGCTGGCCGCCAGCACCGTTGAACTGGAGCTGCGCCTGGATGGCAGCCGCATGCTGTCGGTGGTGCCGGTGGGCGATGACACCCGGATCGCGCTGCGGTCGAGCTGGCCGCATCCGTCGTTCAGCGGCGCCTTCCTGCCCAACGAACGCCGTGTCGATGCACAGGGCTTCGATGCACGCTGGGCGGTGTCCTCGCTGGCCTCCGATGCACAGCGCCAGCTGCGCAGCGAGGGCTCGATCGATTCGCAGGCCGTGACGGTGTCGCTGGTCGATCCGGTCGATACCTACACCCAGGCCGACCGTGCCTCGAAGTACGGCGTGCTGTTCGTGGTGCTGACCTTCGTCGGCTTCATCCTGTTCGAACTGATCAAGTCGCTGCGCATCCATCCGCTGCAGTACCTGATGGTCGGCCTGGCGCTGGCGATCTTCTTCCTGCTGCTGATCAGCCTGTCCGAGCACATCGCGTTCTGGAAGGCCTACCTGGTCTCGGCCGTGGCCTGCATCGGCCTGCAGGCGGTGTACCTGGCCAACGTGCTGGGCCACTGGAAGCGCGGCCTTGGCTTCGCTGCGCTGCTGACCGTGCTGTACGGCGCGCTGTATGGCCTGCTGGTGTCGGAGAACAACGCACTGCTGATGGGATCGCTGCTGCTGTTCGTGATCCTGGCGCTGGCGATGTGGGTGACCCGCCGGGTCGACTGGTACGCGCTTGGCGCGGACCTGAAGTAAGGAGCACGCCATGAGCTGGCGCCAGGGATTGCGGCAACGGGCGCGGCAGGGCATTCCGGCCCTGCTGGAAGTGGATGCACTGCTGCAGGCACATGGCGTGCTGGCGGCCCTGCCGGGGGCACGGATCGCCCCCGGCCTGGTCCGCTTCCAGCTGGCCGCGGTGACCTGCGAGGGATTGCAGGGCAATGGCCTTGCCTGGTTGCAGGGCGCGCGGCAGGGACGCGGTGCGCTGGCGGGGAAGGTGCCGCGCTACCGGCCATGGAAGGCCGGGGCGGAAGCACTTGCGGAAATCGGCATTGGTGGCCTGCCCGATGACTGGCCCGCGCATGCGGCTGTGTATGGCTGCAGCAGCATCGACCGGCGGCACTGGTTGCTGCTGCTGCCGGAGCGGGCACAGTTGTGGTTGGGATGGAGCGGGTGATTGGGCTGTTCATCCACGCATGGCGTGGACCTACTGTTGTGGGTGCGAACCTTGGTTCGCACGCTCCTGCCCATGACCGATGGGACGGTATCGCGGCGCCGCTGCTGGCTAGACTCGATGGGTTGATGAGCAGGCCGGAAGGCAGGGGTGCGATGTGTTGAAGTGGGGCGTGCTGGCCGTAGCGCTGGCAATGGGTGGCAATGCAGCGGCGCAGCAGCGCGAATCAGTGGACCTGGACATGGTCAGCCGCATCCGCCAGGAGGCCTTCCACCGTTCGCAGGTGATGGACACCTTCAGCTATCTCACCGAACGCATCGGCCCGCGGCTGACCAACTCGCCGGCGATGGGCCGCGCCAACGCCTGGACCCGCGGCAAGTTCAACGAATGGAAGCTGGACAACGTCCACGACGAAGCGTTCGATGACTTTGGCCGTGGCTGGGAGTTCACCTCGGCCAGCGTGGAAATGCTGGGTGACCGTTTGCAGCCGCTGCATGCACTGCCCAAGGCCTGGACGCCGGGCACCAAGGGGCCGGTTGAAGGCGAGCTGGTGCAGGTCGAGATCAAGAAGCCCGAAGACATCGAAAAGTACCGCGGCAAGCTGCGCGGCAAGATCCTGCTGCTGGGCGAGGCGCGCGAGTACAAGCGCGGCACCGAGCCGGATTCGCATCGCCACGACGCGACCTCGCTGGAAGGCCTGCAGGCGTTCACCCTGCCGAAGGACCAGGACGCCACCGCCGAACGTGCCAAGCGGGTCAAGGAGTACCAGGAACGCCAGCAGCTGGCGACCAGGGTCAATGCGTTCTTCGTCGAAGAAGGGGCGCTGGCCGCGATCAGCATCAGCAGCTGGGACAACGGCATCATCCGCGTTGCCGGTGGTGGTTCGCGCAAGGCCGGCGAGCCGGTCGGCATCCCCGAGCTGGCGATGATCAGCGAGCACTTCAACCCGCTGGTGCGCGCGCTGAAGGCCGGGCAGACCGTGCGCCTGCGCGTGGATGTGGCCGCGCGCTTCACCGATGACGCCGACCAGCCCGGCTACAACACGCTGGCCGAGATCCGCGGCAGCAGCAGGCCTGATGAAGTGGTGATGATCGGCGCGCACCTGGATTCCTGGCACAGCGGCACCGGCGCGGCCGACAACGCCGCAGGCGTGGCGGTGATGATGGAGGCCATGCGCATCCTCAAAGCCACCGGCGCCAGGCCCAAGCGCACCATCCGCGTGGCGCTGTGGAGCGGCGAGGAGCAGGGCCTGATCGGCTCGCAGGCCTATGTGGCCAAGCATTTCGGCCGGTTCCCGGAGCCCACCGACCCGGCGCAGAAGGCGCTGCCGGCGTCGCTGCGCGAGCCGACCGGTGCACTGCAGAAGACCCGCGATTACAGCAAGTTCCAAGTCTACTTCAACATGGACAACGGCTCCGGCCGCTTCCGGGGCATCTACGCCCAGGAAAACCTGGCGGCGATGCCGATCTTCGAAGCCTGGCTGGCGCCGTTCCATGACGTCGGCGCCACCACCGTGGCGACCCGCAACACCGGCAGCACCGACCACATCAGCTTCGACCGCATCGGCCTGCCGGGCTTCCAGTTCATCCAGGACCGGCTGGACTACTTCACCAATGTCCACCACAGCCACCTGGACACCTGGGACCACGCCGAACCGGAAGACCTGAAGCAGGCCGCAGCCATCGTCGCCTCGTTCGCCTACAACGCCGCGATGCGCGAGCAGCCGTTCCCGCGCAAGGTGGAACCGTAAAAGGGGACGGAGGGGATTAAGTCGCATCTCCCCTCCGTTTCCCGGTTGCAGTACCCACGGGCTGGGCAATCGCGACTTAATCCCCTCCGTCCCCTTTTTCCGTCGGGGGCGGCGGGCTGGTAAAATCGGGGGATTCCCGTTCCTCGAGCCGTCCATGACCTGCCGCACCCGCTTCGCCCCCAGTCCCACCGGCTACCTGCACATCGGTGGTGCCCGCACCGCGCTGTACTGCTGGCTGGAGGCCCGCCACCGTGGCGGCGAGTTCGTGCTGCGCATCGAGGACACCGACCGTGAACGCAGCACCCAGGGCGCGATCGACGCCATCCTGGAGGCGATGGAGTGGCTGGGCCTGGACTACGACGAAGGCCCGATCTATCAGACCGACCGCGTCGCCCGCTACCGGGAAGTGGCAGAGCAGCTGATCGCCGACGGCAAGGCCTACTACGCCTACGAAACCCGCGAAGAGCTGGACGCGATGCGCGAGGCCGCCATGGCCAGGCAGGAAAAGCCGCGTTACAACGGCGCTGCACGCGAACTGGGCCTGCCGTACAAGGACGACCCGAACCGCGTCATCCGCTTCAAGAACCCGCTGGAAGGTACGGTGGTGTTCGACGACCTGATCAAGGGCCGCATCGAGATCGCCAACAGCGAGCTGGATGACATGGTCATCTTCCGCCCGGACGGCTACCCCACCTACAACTTCGCGGTGGTGGTGGACGACTGGGACATGGGCATCACCGAGGTCATCCGCGGCGACGACCACATCAACAATACCCCGCGCCAGATCAACCTGTACGAGGGCATTGGTGCGCCGGTGCCGAAGTTCGGCCACATGCCGATGATCCTGGACGAGCAGGGCGCCAAGCTGTCCAAGCGCACCGGTGCGGCCGACGTGATGCAGTACAAGGACGCCGGCTACCTGCCCGATGCGCTGCTGAGCTACCTGGCCCGCCTGGGCTGGTCCCACGGTGACCAGGAGCTGTTCAGCCGCCAGGAGCTGATCGACCTGTTCGACGTGAAGGACTGCAATTCCAAGGCCTCGCGTCTGGACATGGCCAAGCTGGGTTGGGTCAACCAGCACTTCCTGAAGACCGAGGACGTGGCCGCCATCGTGCCGCACCTGGTCTACCAGCTGCAGAAGCTGGGCCTGGACGTGGCCGCCGGCCCGGCCCCGGAGGATGTGGTGATCGCCCTGCGTGAACGCGTGCAGACCCTGAAGGAAATGGCCGAGAAGGCCGTGGTCTGGTACCAGCCGCTGACCGGGTACGACGAAGCGGCGGTGGCCAAGCACCTCAAGGCCGGTGCCGAGGTGGCGCTGGGCAAGGCCCGCGAGCTGCTGGCGGCGCTGCCGGAGTGGACCGCCGAGTCGGTGGGCATCGCCCTGCACGACACGGCCGCAGCGCTGGAAATCGGCATGGGCAAGGTCGCCCAGCCGCTGCGCGTGGCGATCACCGGCACCCAGGTCAGTCCTGACATCTCCCATACCGTGTACCTGGCCGGCCGCGAGCAGGCCTTGAAACGCATTGATGTGGCCATCACCAAGGTAGCAACGGCCTGAGGCATCCTTGCCAGGCCCGAACCGGAGAACACGCATGCCCGCCAAGACCGCCACTGCCTGTACCGCCCCGCACCACCACGTCCACGACGCATCGGATTTCGTGGCGGTGGTCGAGCGTGTCTCGCGCGAACGCGGGCTGCGCCTGACCCCGATCCGCGCCAACGTGCTGAAGCTGATCGCCGAGGCCGGCAAGCCGGTCAAGGCCTACGAGCTGCTGGAATGGGTGCGCAACGGCAAGGGCGTGGGCGCCGATGCCCCGCCCACCGTGTACCGCGCGCTGGACTTCCTGATGGCCAATGGCTTCGTGCACAAGCTGGAATCGGTCAATGCCTTCGTGGCCTGCCATCACCCCAGCAGTGCCGCGCATTCGGTGCCGTTCCTGATCTGCAACAGCTGCCACAGCGCGGTGGAGCTGGAAGACCGCGAGATCGTCACCCAGCTGGAGAAGCGCGCCAAGGAGCTGGGCTTCCAGCCGCAGGCACAGACGCTGGAAGTGCATGGCCTCTGCGCGCGCTGCGCCGGCTAACGCAACGGTAGTGCCGGCCGCTGGCCGGCATTTTGGAAACGGGGTCAGATCCCTTTGCCAGTGGCAAAGGGATCTGACCCCGTTTCATATCGGTGCGGCAGGGCCTGCGTCCTAGTCCATCGGCTTGGACCGGGTATCCACCCGCACGATCACCGACATGCCGGGCCGCAGCTGCTTTGCCAGCTTCTGATCCCTGTTGATCGATATCCGCACCGGCAGCCGCTGCACCACCTTGGTGAAGTTGCCGCTGGCATTGTCCGGGCGCAGCACGCTGAATTCCGACCCGGTCGCTGGGGCGATCTCCTGCACGCGGCCCCGCAGCACCTGGCCCTGGAACGCGTCCACCGAGAACGTCGCCGGTTGGCCGATCGCCATGCCCCAGGTCTGGCCTTCCTTGTAGTTGGCCACCACCCACAGCGTGTCAGGTACCAGGAACAGCAGCTGCGAACCGGCAGCGACGTACTGGCCCACGCGTACGCTGGCTTCGCTGATCTGGCCGTCGCGTGGTGCGTGGATCACCGTGTTGGCCAGGTCGATGCGGGCCAGTTCCAGCTGCGCCTGCGCGCTTTCCACCTGCGCTTCCAGGCTCTTGCGCGCGACCTGGGTCGACACCAGCGTTTCCTCGGCGATGCGGATCTGCGCCTGCGACTGTTGCACGCTGGCCTGTGCCGACGCCTGGGTGGTGCGGAACTTGTCGCGGTCGTTGATGGACACCAGCTGCTGCGCCGCCAGTTCCTCGTAGCGTTTCAATTCATTGCGCGAACGCTGCAGTTCGGCCTGGCCGGCCGACAGCGTGGCGCGGGCGGAGGCAATCTGTGCGCGGTTCTGCGCCTGTGACTGGTCCGAGTTGGCCAGCGCCGCGCGCGCGCTGTCCAGCGTCGCCTGCGCCTGGGCCACGCGCTGCGCATAGATGCGGTCATCGATGCGCAGCAGCGGCTCGCCCTGCTTCACATGCTGGAAATCCTTCACCAGCACTTCGGTCACATAGCCGTTGACCTGCGGCGCCATCACCGTGATCTGGCCGCGTACATAGGCGTTGTCGGTCACCATCACGCTGCTGGTGAACGGCCACAGGTGCCAGGCGCGCAGGATCAGCGCAATGCCCAGCAAGGCCACTACCACCATCACCACCACGCTGCGGGCGCTGGGCTTGAGGTACTTCGGCGCGACCGCAGGTTCTACCGGCGTGGCCGCGGGCGCCGCGTCGGTCGGCGGCGGTGGGGTGACGTTGTCGGTGTCGTCGGGGCGGGGCGGGACGGGAGGCATGGGAGGACTCAACGGGACGCGGCCGGCGTGGACGCGGTGGAAAGGGCGGGGTGGCGCTTGCGCCATTGCTTGAGCACGGCGGTGCGCAGCGACAGCAGCAGCAACCAGCACAGGAAGCCGATCGCCAGCCAGCCGCTCAGCGTGAACACGTCATTGAAGCCACGTACGTTGGCTTCGCGGCGCGTGGTCTGCGCCAGCTGCGCGCTGCCCTGCGCACTGCGCAGCACCGGGTCGGTGATCTGCGCAGCGTACAGCTGCTGCTGGATGCGCAGCCGTTGCGCGACCACCGGATCGGCCGGATCGAGCTGGCTGGTCAGCGCGCTGGAATACAGCTGCTCGCGATGCAGCTGGAAGGTCCCCAGCACCGCCGAACCTGCCAGGCCACCCAGGGTCTGCGTGATCGACAGCGTCACCAGGAAGGTGATCATGTGGTCGACGCCCTGTTTCAACGCGGCGGAGATGCCGAGCATGATCAGCGGGCCCATGAACATGCCGGCACCGACCGAGGCCAGGAACTGGCTGGCGTAGAAGTCGTGCGGCCGGTCCAGGCTGGTGCGGTGCTGGTCGAAGAACGCGGCGGCGCCCAGCAGCAGGATCGCCATCAGCAGCTGCGCGATCAGCCGCTTCGGTCCGAAGGTGAGCGAGGCGCCGGCGATGCCGACGATCACCCCGGCCAGGATCACTACGAACAACGGCCGCATCTGGTCAGGCCCCATGCCCAGCGTGCGCATCAGGTTGACCACGCCGTAGGACTGCTCGGTGGTCAGGAAGCGGATCAGGAACGCGCCGACGATGAAGTGCAGCACCGGCAGCTTCGACAGCCAGCGGATCTGCAGCAGCGGATTGCGCCGGTAGTGTTCGATGATGAAGGCGGTGGTGGACAGCACGATCGAGGCGACCAGCGCCCAGCCCAGCCATGGGGTGTTGAGCCACCAGCGCGTGTAGCCCTGCGCCAGTACGATCACCAGCAGCGCGACCGCCGGCGCGAGCAGGGCGAAAGTGAGGAAGTCCAATGGCTCGAACGCCTTTACCTGGATGCCCGGCGGCAGCTTCAGCACCACCACTGCCGCGAACGCGCACAGGGCCAGGCCGGCTTCGAAGGAGTACAGCTGGTGCCATTGGCCGGTATCGACCAGGCCTGGTGAAACGATCCAGGCGATCGGCACCGCCAGCTGCGACAGGCCGACACCGACCACCAGCAGATTGCCGGTGAATCGGCGCGGCAGCGCCTGCAGCATGTACAGCGTGCCCAGCGTCGAACAGGCCGCACCCGCGAAGCCGCTGGCGGCTCGGGTCAGCATCGTGGTCTCGAAGCTGCCGACGAACAGGTGCAGCACCGCCAGCGCCGCATACAGGCCCAGGCCGATCTCGGCGAACAGGCGGATGCCGTACTGCTGGCGGAACTTGAAGGCCAGCAGATTGGCGGTGACATTCACCATCGCATACGCGGCCACCAGCCAGCTGCCCTGGGTCGGAGTGAGCGCCAGCTGGCCCTGCAGGAACGGCAGGTTGGCGGTGACCAGCGCATTGCCGAGGCCGCCGGTGATCGCCACCAGCAACGATACCAGCGCATAGGCCGCGCGCCGGTACGGCGGGTGCCAGGGCATCGACGCCGAGCCGGGCATGGTCGGCTTCTCATGCTCCTCCCAATCCGGAACCGGCTTCAGATACGGCTGGACCATCAACGGGCCTCGCTGGCAGCTCCCTGGAGACCCCCACGCAGCAGCTGCAGGGCACGCCCGGCCAACTGGGCGCGCTCGTCGCGGGTCTTGCCGCGCAGGGCCGCACCCAGCATGCCCGAGATCAGTGAAATATCCGTCTTTTCCAGGTCGTCACGGCACAGCCCGGCGGCCTTGGCGCGCGCGATCGGTTCCTCCAGCAGGTCGCGCACGGTCTCGCGCGCGGCGCGCATGGACGGCACGTCCGAATCAACCGCACGCCAGTAATCGGCCAGTGCCGGCGAATCGATGATGCGCTGGGCCATGCCCTCGAACACCTCGAACAGGGCGTCATCGCGGTCACCGAGCTGTTCGACCTGGCGCCGGATGCGGTCGACCGTGCGCTGCAGCAGCGCCTGGATCAGCGCGGTGCGGTCGGGGAAGTTGCGGTACAGGGTGGCGCGGCCCACCTGGGCGCGTTCGACCACCAGATCCAGCGGGGCGGTGACGCCATGTTGGCCGAAGACATGATCGGCGGCGTCGAGGATGAGGGCACGGCGGGCAGCAGCATCGGCACGTTGAGCGGTCATGGAATCATTTTCGGACAAAAATGTCCGATTGGCGAGACTTTGAGTGACGGGATTGTCCGGTTGTTGTCGTACGCACACCTTTGTGACGGATGTGTGATGGCGTGGGACGGAATGAAAACGGGGGCCCGAAGGCCCCCGTGGAATGGGGTGGGGCCAGAGCCCTTTCCTTCGGAAAGGGATCCGACCCCGCCGTGCGCGATCAGAAGAACGCGCGGATCCCGAATGCGACACCACGGCCTGGCAGCGGCGAGTAGTCGCGCAGCAGCGAGGTATGCGGGCGCACTTCGCGGTTGGTCAGGTTGCTGCCATCCAGGAACACCTCGTAGCTGTTGCCCGCGTTGCGATCCCAGCGGTAGGCCAGGTGCGCGTCGACCAGGGTGTAGCCGTCGCTCGGGGCTTCGTTCTGGGCAACGTCCTTCTGGCGGCTGTAACGCACCGCACCGACCGAGGCGCGCCAGCCGTCCTTCGACCAGCGCAGGTCGGCACCCACGCGGGCCGGGGCGATACGCGGCAGGTAGCCGGTGTTGGCCAGCTCCACGTTGTAATTGTGGTTGTGGTCGCCGTGCGGCACGGCGATGTCGAGGTTGCGGCTGCCGCTGCCATCCAGCTTGGCCTTCACATAGTCGCCGAACAGGCGCAGGTCCCAGTCACCGGCGCCGCCCTCGAACAGGTGCACCAGCGCTTCGGCCTCGGCGCCGCGGAACACCGCGTCCTGCTGGGTCCAGGCGCGCACCGGCAGCCCCTCGGTAACGCCGGTGTCGGCCAGGTAGATGAAGTCCTTGAACTTCGTCTGGTAGACCGAGGCGGAGAAGTCCAGGCGTTCGCTGTGGGTATGGATGCCCAGTTCGACGCGCTGGCCGCGCTCGGTCTTCAGGTTGGCGTCGCCGATCTCCAGCGAGCGGGTGGCGATGTGCGCGCCGGCGGCGTACAGCTCTTCGTTGGTGGGTGCACGCTCTGAGCTGTCCACGCCGATGCGCAGGTCAACGGCATCGTTGAGCTTCCAGATACCGGCGGCAGACAGGTTGGTGGCACCGAACGTGCGGCGGCGGTAGTCACCGGTCGGGTCCAGCTTGACCTGGTCGTGGCGGCCACCCAGTTCCAGCTTGAACGGGCCGAACTGCTTTTCCTGCAGCACGAACAGGCCGATGTTCCTGGTGCCGGTATCCGGTACGAACGCTTCTTCGCCCTTGGCGCCGAAATCGCTGTTGCCGAACTGCAGGCCGAACGCGCCGTCCCAGCCGCCGATCTGCTGCTGCACGGCTTCCAGGCGCGCTTCGATACCACGGTTGGTGAAGCGCGTCGACGGCGTGCCGGCCTCCAGCTCCACGTGCTCGTAGTCGGTGTAAGCCACGCGTGCGTTGATGTTCTTCAGGAACGAGACCGGGTTGTAGATGCCGGCCTTGGTCTCGAAGCGGTTCTGCACCATGTCGATGCGCACGTCATGCTCGTCGCCGCCTTCCTCTTCATCGCCGTGGTCGTGACCGTGGTCATGGCCATGGTCATCACCATCGGCATGCACGTGCGCGCCGTTGGGAATGCCGTAGTTGGTGCGATAGGTGCTGGCCGACACACCGAAGTAACCACCGTCGCCCAGCCACGTTGCGCCGACGCCGCCGGCGCGGGTGCGGATCGAACTGTTGTCCAGGCGGCCGCGGCGCGGTTCTTCGCCCTCGGCTGCGTCGTGATCATGGTCGTGATCGTGGTCATGGTGGTCTTCAAGGCTGTCGATCACCGCGTAGCCGGGAATGCGGTAGTCGTCGCCATTGCGCACCAGGCCATCCACGTGCAGCACGACGTTGCCGCTGACACCATCGAGGCGGAACATGCCGCTGCGCTCATTGTTCACCGAGTTGCCGCGCAGCTCGGCGCGGCCGCTGAGCGGGCGCTCCGGCAGTTCGCGCGCGATGCGGCCATCCACCACATTGACCGCACCACCGATGGCGCCGCTGCCGAACAGCAGCGTGGCCGGACCCTTCAGCACTTCGATCTGGTCGGCCAGGAACGGCTCGATGCTGGTGGCATGGTCGGCGCTGACCGTGGAGGCGTCCATGTTGCCCATGCCATTGGACAGCACGGCAACGCGCGGGCCTTCCTGGCCGCGGATGATCGGGCGGCCGACGCCGGGGCCGAAGAAGGTGCTCTGTACGCCGGGCAGCTTGGCCACGGTATCGCCCAGGGTGCCGGCCTTCTGCTCGTCCAGGCGCTCACCGGCCAGCACGTCCACCGGGCGCGCCAGGGATTCGGCATCGCCCTGCAGCGGCGACGCGGTGACCTGTACCGAGGAGAGTTCGGTCAGGTGGCGGTCACGGTGGGAGGTGTCCTGGCCGGCTGCAAAGGCGACGGACGGCGACAGGGCGGCGAGGGCCAGGGCCAGGGAATGCGGCTTGAGCCGAGGGGTGTGGGCGGGCATGGGCAGGTCCTTTGTTACAATGTATCAATCGCAGGGCGCACGAATCCCGTCGAGGGGACAGGGGGAGGGGAAACCGTGCGGTTCGGAGAGGGATGTTATATTATTCCATAACGATTCGCCGACCCTGCTGGAAGTCATGTCCCTGTCCTCACGCCTGCGCCACCTGCTCGACCGTTTCGGTGCCACTGGTTCGATGCTGTGCGCAGTGCATTGCGCGGTGATCCCCGTGCTGCTGGCGGCGGCGCCGTCGCTGGGCCTGTCGTTCTGGCTGAGCGATGGCGTGGAACAGGCGCTGGTGGTGTTCGTGACCCTGCTCGGGCTGTTCAGCCTGGTCTGGGGCTATCGCCGCCACGGTGCGCTGCGTGCGCTCGGCTTCCTGATCCCCGGCCTGGTCGCGCTGTGGGCCGGCGTGCTGTACGACCCGCTGCACCACAATGCGGTGCCGCATGCGGTGGTGATGACCATCGGCGGCCTGCTGGTGGGCGTTGCCCACCTGGTCAACCTGCGCCTCAACCACGGCCACGTGCACGACGCAAGCTGCGCGCACTAGGCACGCCGTGATAGGATTTCCGATCGTGCGCGGGGGCGCCCAGCAAGGCGGCCCCGCCGAACCCGTGTCAGTACGGGGTAACCAGATTTCACACTTGAGGAGTTGAAGACATGGGTAAGGGTGACCGCAAGACCGCCAAGGGCAAGCGCTACAACGCCAGCTACGGCAACGCCCGTTCGCACACCGCGAGCAAGGTCGCCGTAGGCGCCGCCGCCCCGGTTGCCAAGAAGACCGTGGCCAAGGCTCCGGCGAAGAAGGCCGTGGCGAAGAAGGCCGTCGCCAAGGCCTGATCAGGCCGACCGACCGGTCCAAGGAAAACGCGGCGCCTGGCGCCGCGTTTTTTTATGCACGTTCCTGCAGGGCCGAGCCCATGTGCGGCTGGCGTAATGCAGCCGAGCATGGGCTCGCTCTACAGGGAATTCAGCGCAGGGTCTGCTTCAGCGTTTCCGGATTGCCATCGTTCGGCGCGGCCGGCACCTGCAGCAGGTGGGCCAGCAGCGGGTAGACGTCGACATTGTCGAAGCCGTCGATCACCAGGCCCTGGCGGAACGAGGGGCCGCTGGCCACGAACACTGCGCGCATGGAGGGCAGGGCGTTGTCGTAGCCGTGCGAGCCACGGTCCTGCTTCGCGCGCTTGGCGATCTTCTCGCGGTGCAGCGCATCCCAGCCTTCATCCATCGCACAGACGATGGCCGGAACCCGCGGATGCGTGCCGTAGTGCCAGCGCGCCGGCAGGTTCTCCTTCTTCCAGCACTCGTAGTGCGCATGGCGGCCGAGCAGGGCGCGTTCGGCCTCAGCCTCACGACCGGCCACTGGCGCGAAGCCCACCGACTGGCCCTGGCTGACGTTGCGCGCGATGGACGGGTCGGCCATCGATTCGGTGGCGATCACGTGGCCGTCGGCGACGCTGGCCATGCCGTGGTCGGACACCACGATCACATTGGTGGTGGCGGCCAGGCCGCGCTGCTGCAGGCCGTCGAGCACCTGCCCGACGATCAGGTCGGCGCGTGCGATGGCGTCGGCGTACTGCTTCGACCCGGGGCCGTAGTTGTGCCCGGCCTTGTCCACGTGCTCCATGTACAGCGTGGTCAGTCGCGGGGCATCGGCGTCGGTCTGTGCCAGCCAGTCGAGCACGATACCGGCACGCTGCTCCAGCGGTTCCTTGCCGTCGTAGATCCGCCACTGGCTGGGGCGCACACCACGGATTTCCGATTCACTGCCCGGCCACGACGTCGTGGCGGTGCGCACGCCGGCGTTCTCGGCGCCGACCCAGATCGGCTCACCGCCCCACCAGGCACTGGTGGTGACGGCCTCGCGGTTGCTCAGCTCGAAACGGCCCAGCGCTTCATCGTCCATGCTGTTGTTGACGATGCCATGGTGGTCCGGGCGCAGGCCGGTGACGATGGTGTAGTGGTTGGGAAACGTCAGGGAAGGATAGGACGGTGTCATCCAGCGGGCGCGCACGCCGCCGTCGATCATCCGCTGCAGGTTCGGGGTCAGCCCGCGGTCCAGCGCATCGGCGCGCAGGCCGTCGATGGAGATCAGCAGCAGCTTCGGCGGTGCGGCCGATGCGACGGACGTGGGAACGGAGGCGGTAGGGGCAGGCGCAGTGGTGCAGGCAGCCAATGGCAGCAGCAGCGCCAGCGAACAGGTCAGGCGTACGGAAGTCATCCGTGCATGATAAGCCGGTGCAATTACCGGCCCAAGACACGGCGCGCCAGGATCGCCCGGGGTCAGATCCCTTTTCCACGGGAAAAGGGATCTGACCCCGATGTTCAGGCGAACAGCGGGGCCTGGCGTTGTTCCAGCCGCAGCAGCGCCGCCTTGGTTTCCAGGCCGCCACCGAAGCCGGTCAGCGCGCCGTTGCTGCCGATCACGCGGTGGCAGGGCAGGATGATCGGCAACGGGTTGCGCCCGTTGGCCGCGCCCACCGCGCGGGTCGCGCTGGGCTGTCCCAGGTGTTGCGCCAGTTGCAGGTAGCTCCAGGTCTGGCCGAACGGAATCAGCGCCAGCGCCTGCCACACGCGCAGCTGGAACGGCGTACCACGCGGCGCCAGCACAAGGTCGAAGCTGTTGCGCTCGCCGTGCAGGAACTGCAGCAGCTGCTCGCGTGCTTCCGGCAAGGCATCCGGTGCGTAAAGCCAGTCATCACGCCCGCGCGCGGGGTGGCGGTTCTCCGGGAACAGCACGTGTGACAGGCCACGCTCGTCGCCGGCGATGGTCAACACGCCGATCGGGCTGTCGAAACGATCGAACAACAGTGTCATGTCGGTTCTCCAACGAATGTGCCGGACAGGTGCCACAGGTGCAGCACGGCGTAGGCGCGCCAGGGACGCCACGGTTGCGAGCGCGCTTCGGTTGCGCGTTCGCTCAGGCGCTGGCCCTGCGCGTGGCCGAGGACCTGCTGCAGTACAAGATCGCCGGCCGGGAAGGCATCGGGCTGGCCGAGGCCACGCAAAGCGATGTACTGCGCGGTCCATGGGCCGATGCCGGGCAGTGCCACGCAGCGGGCAACAAACTCTTCCAGCGCCTGGCCGGGCCCGAAGTCGAGCTGGCCGCTGGCGCAGGCGGTGGCCAGTGCACGCACGGTCGCGGCGCGGCTGCGCGGCAGGCCGATTGATTCCAGAGGCGCCTCGGCCAATACCTCGGGTGCCGGGAACTGGCGATCAAAGTCGGACGACATGCCCGGCAGGTGCGCGCCATAGGCATCGACCAGCCGCCGCGCGAAGGTGGTGGCGGCGGCAACAGTAACCTGCTGGCCGAGCACGGCGCGCACGCCCACTTCGAAGCCATCCCAGCCGCCGGGCACGCGCAGCCCCGGGCGCTCGGCGATGCCGCGCGCCAGCAAGGGTTCCTCACCCAATGCGGCGTGCACCTGCTGCAGGTCGGCATCCAGATCAAACACGCGACGCACGCGGCGCACGATGTCCGGGATCAGGCGCGGATCCACCGCACCCAGCTGCAGGCGCAGCTCCGGGCGCTTCGGGTCGGCAGTGACGCGCAGCAGGGTGGGGCGCTCCGGCGTGCCCAGCACGCGCTGGTAGCTGTCCTCGCCAATCAGTTCGATGCCGGGCAGGCTGCGCTTGCGCAGGAACGCCAGCATGCGCGGGAAGTCCAGCGGTGGACGGTAGCCCAGGCGCAGCACCAGGCCGCCATCGTCGGCGGCCAGCGGTTGATGCTGGCGGCGCAGTGCGGTGGGGGCCATGCCGCAGCCCTGCAGGAATGCGGTATTGAAGCGGCGCAGGCTGTTGTATCCGGCGGCCAGTGCGACGTCGGTCACCGCCAGCGTGGTCTCGGTCAGCAGTTGCTTGGCCAGCAGCAGGCGATGGGTGGCGTGGATCTGCCCGGGCGTCGCGCCCAGGCGTTCGACGAACAGGCGCTGCAGCTGGCGCGCGCTGAGGCCGAGCTTCGTAGCAAGATCGGCCACCGGCTGCTCCTGCAGGAAGCCGCCGTGGATCAGGGCCAGGGCGCGCCGTACGGTCTGCCCGGCCAGTGCCTGCTGGGCCTGTGGTGCCAGCTCCGGGCGGCAGCGCAGGCACGGGCGATAGCCGGCGGCGGCGGCGGCAGCGGCGGTCGGGTAGTAGGTGATGTTGCGCGGCTTCGGGGGCGGTGCGGGGCAGACCGGGCGGCAATAGATGCCGGTGCTGCGCACGGCGGTGAAGAACACGCCGTCGAAACGTGCGTCGCGGGCCAGGCGGGCGCGGTCGCAGGCGGCGGTGTCGAGGGCGAGGGCGGTGTCCATGGCGGCAGTCTAGGCGGGTGCGGGCGGGGATACTCGCCACATTCGGACATGGATGCTGAAGGGGGTCACGCCGGGCTGCGCCCGGACCCGCGGTAGTGCCGGCCGCTGGCCGGCAACAGCAACAGCAGAAGCGGGATTCCTGTGGGATGGCGTGGTGGGTCCGGTGGCAGGGGACGCCGTGAACCCCCAGACCGGCCCAGCCGCTGGCGGCTGTGCGTTCGGGCGCTTGCGAAGCAGTGCTTCGCAAGCAAAGCGCCCTCACCCCTGGGGACTTGGTCGCGGCATCCATGCCGCTCGCACCCCTGCCACCGGACCCGCCACGCCTTCGACAGGTTCCTGAGGCCGTTGGTAGGTGTCTACCTTGGTCGACACGCTTTCCCAAGGGTCAGAAGGGGTTCAGTGCCACGCGCTGAATGCGCGGCCTGGACGGGTAGACTGTGGCTCTTGGTCCCATGAATCCCGGTTGCCCGATGTCCGCCAAATTCCGCTGGTTGCCCCTGTTGTGCCTGGCCCTGGCGGGCTGCAGTCAGCTGGAGAATCCGGGCAACGTGACCGCTGCCGACAAGGCAGCGCGGGCGCCGGCCAGTGATGGCGAGAACATGGTTTCGATCAATGCCGCCGACGCGCCACCGGCACCGGCACCACCGCGCAGCCAGGCGGGTCGGCCGTGGCCGCAGGCGCAGTTGGAAAATGGGCGTGCGTGGGTCAGTTGCAGCACGGAATATGCGGGCGATGCCGGCGACGGTACCGAACTGGAAGGGCTGCGGCGCGAGCAGATCACCCAGGCCCTGGCGTCGTGCGCCGAACGTGGCCTGATGCGCGTGCGTTACGCCGGCAAGATCAATCCGGGCTTTGCCGAGATGATGTGGCGGTTGGCGGTGGTCGCTGACGAACTGAAGATCCACAAGCGCATCCTCGACCTGGACTCCAGTGGTGGCCAGGTGGAGTCGGCGATCGTGGCCGGTGACAGCATCGGTGAATCGGGCTGGACGATCTGGGTGCGCGAAGGCTCCATCTGCCACAGTGCCTGCGTGTTCGTGCTGGCCGCCGGTGACAACCGCCTGCTGTCGGGCAAGGTCGGCATCCACCGCATGATGCGGATCAGCTCCAAGGCCACCTCGCGCGCCGAGCTCAACCGCGAGCTGCACGAAGTCTACGACAACGTGAAGGATTACCTGCAGCGCAATGGCGTGGCGGTGGGCGTGGCCGATCTGATGATGACCGTGCCCAATCGCAGCCTGCGCCTGCTGACGCCGGATGAGCTGCGCCAGTACGGCCTGGATGGCACCAACGCGGTGCAGGACGATCTGGAACGGATCAAGCAGATGCGCGCCTGCGGCGATGACTTCGTGCAGCGCAAGGACGCGTTCCTGATCGCCTTCGACCAGCAGTGCAAGCGCGACGGCGCCGACATGGAATCGATCAACAGCTGCGGCCAGGCCCTGAAGCAGCGCTTCGGTTTCCCGGATGCGGTATGCCCGGACGAAAGCCCGCTGTCGGAGATCGATGTGGCGACGCTGCCACCGGCACCGTCGGAGCCGCCGCCGGTGGCCGAGCAGCCGCCAGCGAACACCGCCGCGCCCGCCGCGCAAGCTGATGCGGCAGCGGTGGAGGGCAACGCTCCGGCACGCTGACGGCGTAGTCACCGCGCTGGCGTAGACTGCGGTTCTCTCCAGAAAACCGGCGGTGTCCATGAAGCGCGTGCTCCTGCTGCTGTCCCTGCTGCCCCTGACCGTGTTGGCGCAGGCCCCTGCGCCGGCCACGCCTGCGCCGGCCCCGGCACGCCCGGCACCAGCCTCGCCGGCAGCTGCGAAGCCCGCTACCGCCGGTTCCCCTGCGTTGACCGCTGCTCAACAGGCGCAGGTGCAGAAACAGGACGCGGAAATGGGCGCCGCCGCAGTGAAGGCAGCGCAGCTGGTCGACGCCAACCGCGCCGGCGAATTGTGGGATGGCGCTTCGGCCGTCGCGCGTCGTGCGGTGCCGAAGGCCGCTTTCGTCAGCCAGTTGGCCGCCGAGCGTACGCGCCTGGGTGCGCTGGCCGGGCGTGGCCAGCCGACCATCACCCGCGTCAAGTACAGCGCCGGTGCAGCAGTGCCGGAAGGGCTGTACATCAACGTCAGCTTCCCGACCCGTTTCGCCAACAGCGCACAGCCGGTGCGCGAGCTGGTCTCGTTCCGTTTCGACGAGGACCAGGTGTGGCGCCTGGCCGGTTACAGCCTGCGCGCGTCGGCACCCTGAGGAGGTGAATGATGGCAACTGAACTGACGATGCTGGCCTGGTCGGTACTGCTGGGCTTCGTGTACATCTTCGCCACCTCCACGGTGGTCACCCGCGAGCGCGGGATGAAGTGGAATGCTTCGGCACGCGATGGCGATGCAAAGCCGCTCAGCCCGCTGGCCGGTCGCCTGCAGCGTGCGCAGGCCAACTTCCTGGAGACCTTCCCGTTCTTCGCCGCCGCCGCCATCGCAGTGGTCGTGGCCGGGCGCGGCAACGACACCACGGCGCTGGCCGCGCAGGCCTACTTCTGGGCGCGCGTGGTCTATCTGCCGCTGTATGCCGCGGGCGTGCCCTACGTGCGCAGCCTGGTGTGGCTGGTGTCGCTGTTGTCGATCCTGGCGCTGGTGTTCGCACTTCTGTAAGTCGGCCTGATCCAGATCAAGGCCGCTCAGGCGCGCGGCGCTATGCTGGCGCGGACTGGATCAACGGCAGGAGGCGCGCATGCGCAGGTTGGACGTGGTGGTGGTCGGCGCCGGACCGGCGGGCTTGTGTTTCGCGCGTGCGCTGGCGGGCAATGGCCTGCAGGTCGGGCTGGTCGAAGTGCAGCCGCGCCAGGCGCTGGCCGAGGCCGCCTTTGATGGCCGTGAGATCGCGTTGACCCATGCCTCGCGGCAGAGCATGGAGCAGCTGGGGCTGTGGCAGCGCCTGCCGCACGCTGAAATTGCTGATCTGCGCGATGCCAGGGTGATGAACGGCGGCTCGCCGTTCGCGCTGACCTTCGCCAGCAGCCAGGTCGACGGCCAGCCGCTGGGCTGGCTGGTACCCAACCATCTGATCCGTCGCGCCGCGTGGGATGCCGTGCAGGGCCAGGACGGCCTGGAGCTGTTCGACGGGCGCAAGGTGCTGGGCGTGCAGGCCGATGCGCAGGGCCACGTGGTCAAACTCGATGACGGCAGCCAACTGCATGCGCGGCTGCTGGTGGCCGCTGACAGCCGCTTCTCCGCCACCCGCCGCATGCTCGGCATCGGTGCGCAGATGCGCGACTTCGGCAAGTCGATGCTGGTGTGCCGCATGCAGGTCGAGCGCGACCATCACCACACCGCCTGGGAGTGGTTCGGCTACGGCCGCACGATGGCGCTGCTGCCGCTCAACGAGGGCCAGGCGTCGGCGGTGATCACGCTGCCGCCGCGGCAGATCGAGGCGCTGCTGGCGATGGACGAGGTAGCCTTCGGTGAGGCCATCAGTGCCTGCTTCGAACACCGCCTGGGCCGGATGCAGCCGGTGGCCACGCCGCAGGCGTATCCGCTGGTGGGTGTGTACGCGGATCGCTTCGTCGGCGAGCGTTCTGCGCTGATCGGTGATGCCGCGGTGGGCATGCATCCGGTCACCGCGCATGGCTTCAACCTGGGCCTGGCCAGCGCACAGCGGTTGGCGCAGGGCATCGTCGCGCAGCAGCGCCGTGGTGCCGACATTGCCGCCGCCGGCATGCTGGCCAGCTACCAGCGTGGTCATCGGCTGGCGTCGCGGCCGCTGTACGAGGCCACCAATGCGATCGCCAGCCTGTACACCGACGACCGTCGCCCGGCGCGCCTGCTGCGTGCGGCCGGCCTGCGCCTGGCGCAGGGCGTGGCACCGTTCAGGCAGCTGATTGCCTCGCACCTGACCCAGCGCGTGGCCTGAACAGCTTCAGATCAGCCTGCAGCCAGCACCCGGATCTGGCTGTCGGCGAATTCGACCACCTGGCCTGCGCGGATCTTGCAGGCCTTGCGCAGTTCCACTTCGCCGTCGAC
This sequence comes from Stenotrophomonas sp. LC732, assembly GCF_052446685.1. Taxonomy (NCBI): domain Bacteria; kingdom Pseudomonadati; phylum Pseudomonadota; class Gammaproteobacteria; order Lysobacterales; family Lysobacteraceae; genus Stenotrophomonas; species Stenotrophomonas sp. LC732. The sequence continues at coordinate 1,178,116 of NZ_CP199214.1, forward strand.
CCGTACCTGGCCCTCGCTGATGACCATCTTGGCCTCGCCGCCACTGGTGACCAGATCGGCCAGCTTGAGCAGCTGCTTGAGTTCGACGTAGTCACCGTCGAGGTCGAATTCGAGAATCTGCATGGAGCGGGGTTCCTGGGAAGAGGGCGCAGGCCAGCGGCCGGGCCGGGAAGAGGGCGCGTATTGTGCGCCAGCACGGGCCCGACGGCATCTGTGAGGAAAGCTGTATGCCTCGTTCAGCATCAATGCGGTATCATTCCGCTCTGAGCGAGTGAAATCTCCTCCGACCGAGCAGCGCCAGGGCACGCGATAAGAAGGGCGCCCAAAGCGCGGACCATCACCTTTTTTATCGCACTGCCAGGAAGACGGCAGTGCCTTCGGAGTTCCCCATGTCCCAAGATTCCCAAGCGCCGCTGCAGTTTGCGCAGCTCGGCCTGTCCGAGCCCGTGATGCAGGCCGTCACCGCCATCGGCTACGAAACCCCGTCGCCGATCCAGGCCGCCACCATCCCGGCGATGCTGGAAGGCCGCGACGTGCTGGGCCAGGCCCAGACCGGTACCGGCAAGACCGCTGCCTTTGCACTGCCGGTACTGTCCAACATCGACCTGCAGCAGATCAAGCCCCAGGCCCTGATCCTGGCGCCGACCCGCGAACTGGCCATCCAGGTTGCCGAGGCGTTCCAGTCCTATTCGTCGAAGATCCCCGGCTTCCGCGTGCTGCCGGTGTACGGCGGCCAGCCCTACGGCCAGCAGCTGTCGGCCCTGCGCCGCGGCGTGCATATCGTGGTCGGTACCCCCGGCCGCGTGATCGATCACCTGGACCGCAGCACCCTGGACCTGTCCGAGCTGAAGACGCTGGTGCTGGACGAAGCCGATGAAATGCTGCGCATGGGCTTCATCGACGACGTCGAAGCGGTGCTGAAGAAGCTGCCGGAGCAGCGCCAGGTGGCCCTGTTCTCGGCCACCATGCCGCCGCAGATCCGCCGCATCGCGCAGACCTACCTGCAGGACCCGGTGGAAGTGACCATCGCGGCCAAGACCACTACGTCGGCCAACATCCGCCAGCGTTACTGGTGGGTGAGCGGCATGCACAAGCTGGACGCGCTGACCCGCATCCTGGAAGTCGAGCCGTTCGACGCGATGATCATCTTCGCGCGGACCAAGGCCGGCACCGAAGAACTGGCCAGCAAGCTGCAGGCGCGTGGCCTGGCCGCTGCCGCCATCAACGGTGACATGCAGCAGGCCCAGCGTGAGCGGACCATCGCCATGCTGAAGGAAGGCAAGCTGGACATCCTGGTCGCCACCGACGTGGCCGCGCGCGGCCTGGACGTGGAGCGCATCAGCCACGTGCTGAACTACGACATCCCGTACGACACCGAAAGCTACGTGCACCGCATCGGCCGTACCGGTCGTGCCGGCCGCAGCGGCGAGGCGATCCTGTTCGCCACCCCGCGCGAGAAGGGCATGCTGCGCCAGATCGAGCGCGCCACCCGCCAGCCGATCGAAGAGATGCAGCTGCCGAGCGTGGAAGCGGTCAACGACACCCGCATCAACAAGTTCACCTCGCGCATCAGCGAAACCCTCGGCGCCGGTGGCCTGGACTTCTACCGCCAGCTGCTGGAGCGCTTCGAGAACGAGCAGAACGTGCCGGCCATCGAGATCGCTGCCGCGCTGGCCAAGCTGCTGCAGGGCGATACCCCGTTCCTGCTGCAGCCGCCGGTGCGTGCCCCGCGCGAAGAGCGCGCACCGCGCGAGCGCTTCGACCGTGGTGACCGCCCGGAACGTGGTGATCGCTTCGACCGCAACGAACGGGGTCCGCGCTTCGAGCGTGGCCCGCGCCGTGACGACGCCGAAGGTGGTTTTGAACAGCGTCCGCGCCGTGAGGTTCCGCCGCGTGGTGCACCGGAGCAGGGCATGGAGACCTACCGTATTTCGGTCGGTCACCAGCATGGCGTGAAGCCGGCCAACATCGTCGGCGCCATTGCCAACGAAGCCGGCCTGGAAAGCCGCTTCATCGGCCGCATCGACATCCACGACGACTTCTCGCTGCTGGACCTGCCGGCACAGATGCCGCCGGACGTGCTGTCGCACCTGCAGAAGGTCTGGGTGTCCGGCCAGCAGCTGCAGATGCGTGCGCTGGCTCCGGGTGAAGACACCAACCCGGCCCCGCGCCCGTTCAAGCCGCGCTTCGACAAGCGTGGCCCGGGCGGTCCGGGTGGCCCGCGTCGTGGCGGCCCGGGCGGCCATGGCGGCGACCGCGGCGGTGACCGCGACAGTCGCCCGCCGCGTCGTGACGGCTTCAAGCCGCGCGGCCCGCGCAGCTTCTAAGCCGCACCCGCAGCCGTCCAGACCACCGCCAGCCCCCGGGCTGGCGGACAGAAAAAGGGGACGGAGGGGATTAAGTCGTATCTGGCTGGTCATGCGCCTGTGCCAAGAACGACTTAATCTCCTCCGTCCCCTTTTTCGCATGGCCCACACATTGCCGGTCCTAGGCTGAGCCGGTTCCTAAGGAGGTTGTCACCGCAGCACATTCAGGGGGATCCGGGATGGGTAGGAGTGGCACGGACCAACACAGCCGGCGGGTGCCGATGACCCGGGGGCTGGGACTGCGATTTGCGCTGTTGACCGGCATGGCGATCGGACTGGTCGCACTGTCCGCCCTGATCCAGGAACTGCAGGCGGCCTCTACTGCCTGGATCGCCGGCCAGGGCTACTGGTCGCGTGGCCAGCAGGATGCCACTGCCGCACTCAGTCGCTACCTGGCGCGTGGCGATGCCGAGGACCTGGACGACGCACGCCAGGCCCTGCAGGTGCCGTTGGGCGATCTGCAGGCGCGACTGGCGCTGGAACAGGCCGAACCGGACGAGGAGAAGGCCAGGCAGGGCTTCCTGCAGGGCGGCAATGCGCGTGCCGACATCCCACGCCTGGTGTTCTCGTTCCGCTACGCGCGCGACATCGGTGCATTCCGCGAAGCGAGCGCGTTGTGGCGGCAGACCGATGGCGACCTGATGGCGCTGCAGCGACTGATCGATGAACTGCAGCTGCGGCACGACGGCAACCTGGTGCCCGTTGCCGCACGCGACCGCTACCTGCAGCAGCTGCGTGACCTGGACCAGCGGATGAAGGTGCAGAGCCAGGCGTTCTCGCAGGCGCTGCTGCGGATGGCGACGCTGGTGAGGCTGGCCACGTTGATGGTGGCGGGCCTGTCGGTGCTGGCGATCAGCCTGATGGCGGTCGCCCTGGCGCGCCGCGTCGGCAAGGACCTGACCGAACACGAGAGCCGTTTCCGCGCGGCGTTCTACCAGGCCAACGTCGGCATGCTCAAGCTCGATGCCGAAGGCAAGGTGATCGAGGCCAACCAGGCGATGGCCGATATCCTCGACCATCGTCGTGACATGCTGCTGCAGCTGTCGCTGGGCGACCTGCTGATGGACGGCGAGCTGGTGATCGATGGGGTGGGCCGCATCGATTGGGACCGCCAGCTGCGCCCGAGCGAACTGCGCTTCCGCCGTCGCGATGGCAGCCTTGTCTGGGGCCGCTGGAGCGGCACCGGCGTGCGCAGCACCGGCGGTGGCCTGTCGGTGTTCGCCATCATCGAAGACGTCAGTCAGAACCATGCACTGGCGCGCGAGATCGAGCACCACGCCAGCCACGACCCGCTGACCGGCCTGATCAATCGCCGCGAGATCGAACGGCTGCTGGAACGCGCGCTGCTGCAGGTGCGCAGCGAAGGTGGCACGCACGCGCTGTGCTACATCAACCTGGACCATTTCAAGCTGGTCAACGACAGCTTCGGTCACGCCGCTGGCGACCAGATGCTGCGCAGCTTCGCCGACTAACTGGTGGCGGCGGTGCGCGATGGCGACTGGGTGGGCCGGCTGGGCGCGGACGAGTTCGCCGTGTTCCTGGCCCATGCCGGGCAGGACGAGGCCAAGCGCGTGCTGCAGCGGGTAATCCGCAACCTGGGGCAGGCGACGTTCCCGGTCAGCGAAGGCAGCCCGCAGCTGAGCTGCAGCATCGGCGTGGTCGAGGTCAGCGCCGATGCGCCGGATGTGAACTGGCTGATGAGCGCCGCCGACAGCGCGTGCTATGCGGCCAAGCAGGCCGGCCGCAACCGCGTGCACTGCTTCAACGAGAACCGCATGGCGCTGGAGGAACGGCGCCAGGAAGCCGAGCGGCTGCAGGGCGTCAGCCTGGCCATGGCCGAAAACCGCATGGTGTTGTATGCGCAGCGCATCGCCCGCGTCGGCGATCCCTCCTACCTGCACTACGAGGTACTGGTGCGCATGCGTGGCAGCGATGGCAGCCTGCACCTGCCGGGCCAGTTCATGCCGGCGGTGGAGCGCTATGGCATGGCCGTGGCGCTGGACCGGCACGTGCTTGGCCTGCTGTTCCGGCACCTGCAGGTGTGCCCGGCACACGTGCGGCAGCTGGGCCTGTGCAATGTCAACGTTTCGGCGCAGTCGATCGCCGAGCCCGGCTTCCTCGCCTTCGTCTGCGACCTGCTGGAGCGCAACCGCGCGCTGGCCTCCAAGCTGTGCTTCGAGATCACCGAGACCGCTGCGATCAGCAACCTCAGCCAGGCGCGTGCCTTCATCGATGCAGTGAAGGCGCGTGGCTGCCGGATGGCGCTGGACGATTTCGGTTCCGGGCTGTCCTCGTTCGGCTACCTGCGCCAGCTGCCGGCCGACATCCTGAAAATCGACGGGGCCTTCGTGCGCGACATGGATATCGATCCGGTCAGCCATGCCACCGTGCGCGCGATCAGTGAACTGGGGCGCGAGCTGCAGATGGAGGTGGTGGCCGAATGGGTGGAGACTGCCGACGTCGCCGCCGCGCTGACCCGGCTTGGGGTGCAGGGCCTGCAGGGTTATGCGGTCGAGCGGCCGCAACCGCTGGAGCGGATGACCCTGGCCGACCTGCGGCCGGTGCGCCTGGTGGCGGTGAAAGGTCCGCCCGCCGCTGGCTGAACGCCCGTCGGCGACTTTGGTCTACACGTGGGCTGCAGCCGCGGCTGCGATAATGCCCGGCAGGGGCGACGCGCAGTGGGCGCGGGCGTAAGCAGGAACAGGACGTGGCGTGGGCGGCAGGCAGGGGCAGTACGGAACGGGAGCGGTGCTGGTCGTGCTGCTGGTGTGGTTGGCAATGCCGTGGCCGCTGTCGGCGGCCGTAGCCGAAGCCGGGCGTGACTACCTGCTGGTCGGTGCGGCGACCGATGAACCCACCCCGCATCGCGCATGCACGCCGGAGATGCTGGCGGGGCCACGGCAACACGTGCAGGTGTCCGCGCCAGCGGGCGGCTGGTCGGGCCAGCCGCAGGCACTGGACGTGTTCAATGTGTTCGCGGGCGAAGTCCGCGTGCAGCATGGGGATCGCGAAATCTGCGGCAACATGCACGATGCCCGTACCCGTGATTCCCGGTTCCGCGCAGGCATCGGCCTGGTCGCGGTGCCGCCGGCGGGCAGCCATGAACCGTTCCTGGTATCATGGCAGACGCCGCTGAAGGCGCGCTGGGTACCGACCCTGCGGCTGGGCGCGCCCAGTCCCGTGCAGCAGAACGATACCGCCCGCCTGCTGGTGCGCGCGGCCTGCATCGCCGTGGCAATCGCACTGGCGTTGTCGGCCCTGATGGCCTTCCTTACCACCCGCGACCGCAGTTTCCTGGTCTACATCGCCGGTACCACCGTGCTGGTGCTGTGGCAGGCCATTCTCGGAGGGCTGAGCGGCTACCCCGAGCCATGGCTGCCGGTGGGTGAGCGCAGCGCGTGGTGGCTGCTGTCGTTGACCGCTGCATCCCAGGCGCTGGTGCTGCCCGCGTTGTGGCGACTGAACGGCGGCGACCGCCTGCTGCCGCGATCGCGCCCGGTGCAGTTGCTGGCGCTGTGGGGATTGCTGGCGCTGGCCGCGTGGGTGCCCTGGCTGCAGCGGGACAGCCTGGTCTGGGTGGCGCAGGGCCTGCAGGTGTCCTACCTGCTGGGCTGCGGCCTGGCATTGATGGCCGGGGTGTGGGCATGGCTGCGCGGCGACCGCTGGGCGCAGGCGGGGTTGGCGGCGCTGGCACCGATGCTGGTGTTGATCCTGGCCGACGCCTGCCGCGCTGCGTGGTTGCTGGAGTACCGCGTGGAGGCACTGCAACTGTCGGTGACCTGGCTGCTGATGATGGCTGCCTATGCGCTGAACCAGCGGCTGGGCCGCCTGCGCCAGCAGCGCGATGAACTTCGCCAGCTGGCCGAGACCGATGGCCTGACCGGGCTGCCCAACCGCCGTGCCGGGCTGCAGCAGCTGGCACGGCACCTGGAACGGGTCGATCGCGAGCGCGGCCCGCTGGTGATCGGTTTCCTCGATATCGACCTGTTCAAGGACATCAATGACCGCCATGGCCACGCCGTGGGTGACCAGGTACTGGTGGCGGTGGCACGTGCATTGCGTGCCGCGGTCCGCAGCCAGGACCAGGTGGTGCGGATGGGTGGCGAAGAGTTCTTGCTGCTGATGCCGGGCATGCCGCGCGAGGCGGCATCGGCGCGCCTGGATCGCCTGCGCCAGCACCTCACCGAGGCGGCCCGGGCGCTGCAGGTGCCCGGTCTGGAGGTCACCGCCAGCATCGGCCTGGCGCAGTGGCGGCCGGGCGAGGATGATCTCGCCGCGCTGCTGCGCCGGGCCGACCACGCCATGTACGTGGCCAAGCGTGCCGGCCGCAACCGGGTATTCGACGGCGAAGAACTCGATCCGCCGCCCCCGGCATGAAGCGCAGCGGGCGGGGATGCCGGATAATAGGGCGATGACCACCCGACTCAACAAACATATCGCCGACACCGGCTTCTGCTCCCGCCGCGAGGCCGATCGCCTGATCGCCGCCCGCCGGGTCACCGTCAACGGCCATCCGGCCGGCACCGGCGCGGTGGTGGGCGAGGAAGACCAGGTGCTGGTCGACGGCCAGCCGCTGCGCGCGCGCGTGGCCCGCAAGCCCGGTGCCCGCCGCCATGTCTACATCGCGCTGAACAAGCCGGTCGGCGTCACCTGCACGACCGAGACCTCGGTCAAGGGCAACATCGTCGACTTCGTCGGCCATGAACAGCGCATCTTCCCGATCGGCCGCCTGGACAAGGAGTCCGAAGGCCTGATCCTGATGACCAGCAACGGCGACATCGTCAACCAGATCCTGCGCGCCGAGAATGGCCACCAGAAGGAGTACCTGGTGGCGGTGAACAAGCCGGTCACCGACGAGTTCCTGCGTGGCATGGCCCGTGGCGTTCGCATCCACGACCAGATGACGCTGCCGTGCAAGACCTCGCGCATCGCCAAGTTCGGTTTCCGCATCACCCTGCAGCAGGGCCTGAACCGACAGATCCGCCTGATGGCGGCCGAGTTCGGCTATCGGGTGACCCAGTTGCGTCGCGTGCGCATCGACAACATCAAGATCGGTGCGCTGAAGCCGGGCCAGTGGCGCAACCTGACCGAGCAGGAGCTGCAGGGCCTGCTGCCGAGGCAGCTGGACTGGTAAACGGCTTCTGTAGAGCCGAGCCCGTGCTCGGCTGCTCTTTTGTCCGGGTGCAGCCGAGCATGGGCTCGGCTCTACATCAGCTAGACTTCGCGGTGACCTGCCGGAACGTGACGCTGCATGATCAAGCCCGACAAGCCTGCCAATGAAGCCCTTCGGCTTGAGGCGCTGTACCGCTACCGTATCCTCGATTCGGAGCGTGAAAAATCCTTCGACGACCTGGTGGTGATCGCCAAGGCGGTCTGCGGCACCTCGATGGCGGCGGTGACCCTGATCGACGTCGAGCGGCAATGGTTCAAGTCGATCCAGGGCATCGATGCGGCAGAAAACCTGCGCAGCGAATCGATGTGCGGCCACGCGATCCTGCAACCGCAGCAGGTCATGGTGGTCGAGGACGCGCTGCAGGACATCCGCTTCCACGACAATCCGGTGGTGGTGGGCGATCCGCACATCCGCTTCTATGCGGGCGCGCCGCTGATCAGCTCCGATGGCCTGCCGCTGGGCACGCTGTGCGTATTCGATGCGCAGCCACAGCACCTGGCCAGCGACAAGGCTGAAGCGCTGGCGGCGCTGTCGCGGCAGGTGATGCTGGTGATGGAACTGCGCCGCTTCGCGCTCGACATCCAGAAACACATGCTGGAGCGCGATGACTACGAGCGACTGCTGTCTGAGTACCAGGACGTACTGCTCGCGCAGAATGCCGACCTGGCCGAACAGAGCCGCACCGACGCGTTGACCGGCCTGCCGAACCGCCGTGCGATGGCGGCAGCGCTGGAAGAGGCGGTGGCGGTGAACGGAGACCAGCCCGGGGTGGCCTGCGTCGCGCTGCTGGACATCGACCATTTCAAGCACATCAATGATTTCCAGGGTCACGCCACCGGTGACCGCGTGCTGGCCGAACTGGGCGTGCTGCTGCGTTCGCATTTCGCCGGTCGCGGCATGGCCGCGCGCTATGGCGGCGAGGAATTCGTGGCGGTGATGCCGGCTACCGACCTGCGCACCGCCGAACTGCAGTGCGAGTTCCTGCGCCTGGCCGTGGCTGATCTGCCGCTGGGATTCCCGGTCACGATCAGTATTGGAGTGGCCCAGCACCAGCCCGGTGAAAGCGTGGATGACACGCTGGCACGTGCCGACAAGGCGCTGTACCGGGCCAAGGGCAATGGCCGCAACCGGGTGGAAGTGGCCGGCTGAAGCATCTGCCACCCGCGCGGTAAACGGATGCCGCTCCAGTAGATCAACGCGACGCGTGGATGCTGTCACCGATTCACATCGCGTCGCAGCTCCTGCGATCAGAACCGGGCAGCATGATCCCCTGGTTCCCCGGACGCCGACCATGCTGCAGACCCTGGCCATCGCCCACTATCGTTCGCTGCACGGGCTCGTACTGCCGTTGCAGCAGTTGAATGTGGTGACCGGTGACAACGGCAGTGGCAAGTCCAGCCTGTACCGTGCCCTGCGCCTGCTGGCAGAGACCGCGCAGGGCGGCGTCGCGGCGGTGCTGGCCCGCGAAGGCGGGCTGGGCTCGGCGCTGTGGGCGGGTCCGGAAAAGATGGACCGTCGGGTTGCTGCCGGCGAAATCCCCCTGCAGGGCGGCCCACGCCAGGAATCGGTGGGATTGAAGCTGGGCTTCGCCACTGACGAATTCGGCTACGCCATCGGCCTGGGCTACCCGCCGCCCAGTCGATCGGCCTTCGCACTGGACCCGCAGATCAAGGCCGAGGCGATCTGGGCCGGCCCGTTCCTGCGCAGCGCCAACCTGCTGGTCGATCGTCGCGGGGCGATGGTGCGGCAGCGCCATGCGCGCGGCTGGGATCTCGTGGATGACCGGTTGTCGCTGTTCGACAGCCTGTTCACCCAGGTCGGCGATCCGCAGCGCCTGCCGGAAACCATCGCCCTTCGCGAGTACATCCGGCGTTGGCGCTTCTACGATCATTTCCGCAGTGATGCCGATGCCCCGGCGCGGCAACCGGCGATGGCCACGCGCACGCCGGTGCTGCATCACGACGGCCGGGATCTGGCGGCGGCCTGGGTCACCATCCTCGAGATCGGTGACCCGGTGGCGTTGGCACGCAGCGTCGACGATGCGTTCCCGGGCGCCACGGTCGGCTTCGAGGAGCTGGATGGACGCTTGGCGCTGCGTTTCCACCAGCCTGGGCAGCTGCGGCCCTTGTCGATGGCCGAACTGTCCGACGGCACGCTGCGCTTCCTGCTGCTGGCCGCTGCGCTGCACACGCCGCGTCCACCGCCGCTGCTGGTGCTCAACGAGCCGGAGACCAGCCTGCATCCGGACCTGCTGCCGGCGCTGGCGCGGCTGATCATCGCAGCCAGTGCGCGCAGCCAGGTATGGGTGGTGTCGCACGCCAGCCGGCTGATCGCGGCGCTGGAACAGGCGCCAGGGTGCCATTCGCTGCATCTGTACAAGGAACAGGGCCGCACGCTGTTGAGCGGGCAGGGCCTGCTGGATGCGCCGGCCTGGCATTGGCCGCAGCGTTGATGCGGCCATCCACGCCATGCGTGGATGCACTCAATCGGCGATGTTGCGCGCCTCGGCCGTGCCAAGAATCTCCGGATGCTGCACCGGCTTGCGGCGGTTCAGCAGCGGATGCAGGAACACGGCGCCTACGATGATCGCCACGCCGAGGTAGAACCACGGGGTGACTTCGTGCTGCTCGCGCAGCAGCACCACCGCCAGCACCACCGCATAGACCGGCTCCAGGTTGGTCACCAGCTGCACCGTGTAGGCGCTCAGGTGGCGCAGTGCGACCAGGGCCAGGGCAAACGGCAGCAGCGTGCAGAACCCGGCCAGCACCAGCAGCAGGATGCCGTCGTGCAGGTCCGGGACCACCCACAACGGGCTGGCCAGCGCAGGCAGCAGGTAGGGCATCAGCGGCGCCAGCAGGGTCAGGGTGAGGGTGCCCGCACCTAGCTCCAGCGCGGTGACCGTGAGCGGATCGGCGTGGCTGACCATGCGCTTGTTGAGCGAGCCGAACACTGCCACCAGCAGCGCCGAGATCGCGCCGATCAGCACACCCAGGCGCATGCCGTCGGGCACGCCACCGACCACCAGCGCGACACCCGGCAGCACCGCCAGGCCGAACGCCAGTTCACGCAGCTGGAATGGCCGCTTGGCCACCCACGGTTCGATGATCGAGGTGAACACCGGCGCCAGCGCGATGCAGGTGGCGGCCACCGACGCATTGGCCAGCTTTACCGCACCGTAGAACGTCAGCCAGTGCAGGGCGACCAGGGCGCCGATGCCGGCATAACCGGCCACCAGCCGCACTGGCAGCGTACGCAGTCCACGCCAGACCCGCGGCAGCAGCGCCAGCATCGCCGTCACCAGCAGCATGCGCCACCACACCAGCGGCAGTGCGGGCAGGGTGATCAGCTTGCCGAGGATGGCGGTGACGCCCCACAGCAGGACACAGAAGTGAATCTGCCACAACGCTTTGCGGGTGTCGGGTGTGCTCATCCGCCTATTGTGCGGCAATCGCACGGCCGCCGGCGATGCCTGTGGCATGCTCGCGGAAACTCGCCAGGGGAACCCCGCAATGGCTGCCAACCGTTCCGCCCAGCGTGCATGGGCAGCGCTGACTGCACTGATGGCGGCCACCTCGTTGCTGCTGCAATACCTGTTGCTGCTGCATGGCCCCGGGGCGGCTGCCGGGGTCGGCATGGCGACGCTGCGCTTCGTTGGTTACTTCACGATTCTCAGCAACCTGGCGGTGTGCCTGGGATGCGTCCGGCTGATCCGTGCGGGTGTGCTGAACGCGACTGTCGCCGCGGCGATCGCGTTGTGCATCGGGGTGACCGCGTGCATCTACGTGCTGGCGTTGCAGGGGCTGTGGCAACCCACCGGGCTGCAATGGTGGGTCGATGCCGGCCTGCACTACGCTGTGCCGGCGCTGTACCTGCTGGGGTGGTGGTGGCTGCTGCCGCATGGCGCGCTGCGCTGGCGCGCACTGGGCGGGGTGCTGCTGGTACCGCTGGTGTACCTGGGCTGGGCGATGCTGGTGGCCGAAGTGACAGGACAGGCGCCGTATCCGTTCCTCGAACTGCAACGCCTGGGGCTGGCGGCGTTCCTGCTCAACGTGCTGCGCGTTGCGAGCGTGTTCGTGGTGGGGTGGACCCTGCTGTGGGGGCTGGACCGCTGGCGCTGTCGATGAGGCGCTGCAGGGCCATCGCTGCCGCCGGGTTGCGTGCTTTGCCTGCGCCGATGCACAGCAGGTAGACCTCGCGCGGGGCCTCCGCAGCGGGCCCGGCCAGGCAGGGCAGGTCATCCACGGGTTCACCGCGTGACCAGCGGCGTGCGCGTTCGGCCCAGCGTTGCTGCACGGGCGCCGGCAGGCCCTCGTTCAAGCGGGCCTGGCTGCGCTTGATCCGCGCATAGACGAAGCCGGCACTGACATCACCGTGCAATGGCGCCTCGTCGCTGTCCTCGATCACCAGCGCCACGCCATGGCGGCGGGCGGCGTCGACCAGTGCCGGGCCATGTGCCTCGGCGTTGCGGACCTCCAGCGCATGCTGCAGCGGCACCCCGTCCAGCTGCTTAGGCAGCTGTGCCATCAGCGCCTCCAGTGCATCGGCGTCGGCCGGGTGGCGCGGATCGAACTGCCACAGCAATGGGCCGAGCCGGTCACCGAGCGCCAGTGCCGCCTGCAGAAACGGTGTGGCCGCTTCCACGGTGCTGGACAGGTCGCGTCGCTGCACCAGGTAGCGCGGCGCCTTCATCGAGAAGCGGAAACCGTCGGGTGTCTGCGCAGCCCATTGCGCGCACTGGGCCGCAGTCGGCGTGCGGTAGAACGTGCCGTTGATCTCGATGCAGCGCAGGGCGCGGCTGGCGTGGGCCAGTTCCTCCCGCTGCGGCAGGCCTGCTGGATAGAACACACCGCCGCGCCATTCGGGAAACACCCAGCCGCCGATGCCGCAGCGGATCTCTGCCTGCCGGCCGGCCGTGGTCACTGGCCGTGGTCCGTGCGCCACGGGTCGTAGCTGCCGAACCACCACAGGTAGCCTTCCGGGTCGGCGCAGGCGTAGCCGCGTCCGCCATAGTCCTGGTCGGCGATGTCGATGACGATGCGGGCACCGGCGGCCTTGGCCCGCGCGTAGTGCGCATCGGCATCGGTGACGATCACGCAGGCGCTCTGGGTCTGACGTCCGCCGACCTCGTCAGGCAGGGCAGCGTGTTTGCTCCACGCACTCTGGTTGCTGGCCGAGCCCAGCATGATCATGCCGCTGCCGAAGGTGAGCTGCGCATGGAAGACCGTATCGCCATCGGCGTAGACGGCCTGGGCATGGAAGCCGAAGGCGCGCTGCAGCCAGTCGATGGCGGCCTGCGCGTCGCGATAGCGCAGGCACGGAATGATCGTGGAGCCGCTGCTGGGTTGGCCGTTCTCGCCCATGACACCCCTCCTATGGCACAGGGCAGGATGCGCCGCCGGACGTTACCATCCCGCGAAACCCCGGTGACGGCCTGCACATGGCCGCCACCCCTGTTCGGAGATCGTGCTGGATGAAACCCTGGATCGGAGGAGCCGTGCTGCTGGCGTGCACGACCATGGCGAGCGCGGCGACCCCGCCGCCGCTGCAGGACCTGGATGCGACCGTCGAGCGCGTGCGCGCGCAGTTCGACGTGCCCGGCATTGCCGTAGCGGTGGTCAAGGATGGCGAGGTGGTGCTGGAGCGCGGCTGGGGCGTGCGCGAGCAGGGCAAGCCGGAACCGGTGCAGGCCGATACGCTGTTTGCCATTGCGTCCAACACCAAGGCGTTCACGGCCACCTCGCTGAACCTGCTGGCGGAAGAGGGCAAGTTGAAGATGGACGACAAGGTGATCGACCACCTGCCGTCGTTCCGCATGTCCGACCCGTTCGTGACCGGGCAGATGACGATCCGCGACCTGCTGTCGCATCGCAGCGGCCTGAGCCTGGGCGCCGGTGACCTGCTGTTCTGGCCAACCACGTCCTACAGCAACGCCGAAGTGGTGCAGCGGCTGGGCAAGGTGCCGCTGAAGGGCGGCTTCCGCGAAAGCTATGCCTACGACAACATCCTGTACGCGGTCGCCCAGCAGGTGATCGAGCACGTCTCGGGCGTGAGCTACCAGCAGTTCCTGCAGACCCGCATCTTCGACAAGGTGGGCATGGCCGGCACGCGCTACAACGCCGACCACCTGAAGCCAGGTGACACGGCGGCGGTCGGCCACGCCAAGTACGATTTCAAGGACCTGCGCACCGTCGCACCGCTGACCTGGTCGAACAATGCCGGCGCCGGTGGCATTTATTCCAGTGCGCACGACATGGCGCGCTGGATGCAGGTGCAGCTGGCCGAAGGCAAGCTGGCCGACGGCACTGCGCTGTTCAGCGAAAAGAGCCAGCAGCAGATGTGGCGGATGATCACCCCGCAGTCGATCCCGGCGCCGAGCGTGCCGGAGCTGGCACCGGCACGGGCCAACTTTGCCGGCTATGGCGAAGGCTGGAGCCTGAGTGACTATCGCGGCCGGAAACTGGTCTGGCACACCGGTGGCTGGCCGGGCATGGTCTCGCGCTTGACCCTGGTGCCGGGCGAGAAGCTGGGCGTGGTGGTGCTGACCAACCAGGAAGTGGGCGCGGCGTTCAACGCGATCACCCTGAGCGTGCTTGATGCCTATCTGGGCGGCGACAAGCACGACTGGGTGGACGCCTATGCCAAGGCCGTGGCCAAGGGCCAGGACAAGGCCGACGAGGCCTGGGCCAAGCATCAGAGCGCGCGCGACAAGGGCAGCAGGCCGTCGCTGCCGCTGGCCGGCTACACCGGCACGTTCCGCGACCGCTGGTATGGCGACATGCAGGTCAGTGCCGCAGGCAAGGGCCTGCGCCTGCGCTTCATGAAGACCGCGCAGCTGAGCGGCCGCCTGGAGCACTGGCAGCACGACACCTTCATCGTGCGCTGGGATGACCGCTCGCTCAACGCCGATGCGTTCGTGAACTTCAGCCTGGACCCGGACGGCAAGGTGCGCGAGGTGCGCATGCAGTCGATCTCCGACCTGACCGATTTCAGCTTCGATTTCCAGGACCTGCTGTTCACCCCGGTCAACGAATGAAGGTAGTGCCGGCCGCTGGCCGGCAACCTCATGATCTTCCGAAATGCCGCGAGGGTGCCGGCCAGCGGCCGGCACTACCGGAGCGGCGGCGATCATCGGCTGGCGTACACATCCGGCGTGGGATACTTCGCCGCTTGCAAGAGGCGAGGGAGTGCGATGTTCCGTTGGTTTGAATCCCTGATCCCGGTGTTCCCGCCCGTGGATGGGCGCATGCCACCGCGCAAGGTGCTGCCGTTCTACCTGCACTACCTGCGCCCGGTGTGGCCGGTGCTGCTGGCGACCCTGATCGCCGGCCTGCTGCTGGCGCTGGTGGAAGTGGCGATGTTCGATTACCTGGGCCGCATCGTCGACATGGTCGCCGAGCAACCGGGGGCCGATTTCTTCAAGCGCCATGCCAATGAACTGGGCTGGATGCTGTTCATCACGGTCATCGCGCGGCCGATCCTGGTCGGCCTTCACAACCTGCTGGTCAACCAGGCGATCGTGCCCGGCCTGAGCAACCGCTCGCGCTGGCTGATGCACAACTACGTGGTGCGGCAGAGCCTGAGCTTCTTCCAGAATGACTTCGCCGGCAGCGTCGCCAACCGGGTGATGCAGACCGGTACCTCGCTGCGCGAGTCGGCGGTGCAGATGGTCGACTCGCTCTGGTACATCGTGGTCTACACCGGCACCGCGCTGTACCTGTTCGCGCAGGCGGACTGGCGGCTGATGGTGCCGCTGATCCTGTGGCTGCTGGCCTATGCGGTGATCATGGTCTACTTCGTGCCGCGCGCGAAGGAACGGGCCTGGATTGCGTCCGAAGCGCGTTCCAAGGCGATGGGCCGCATCGTCGATGGCTACACCAACATTCCCACGTTGAAGCTGTTCGCCCATGGCGGGCGCGAGCAGGCCTATGTGGCCGAATCGATCCAGGAACTGGCGGTCAAGCACCGCGCGCAGACCCGGGTGACCACCGGCATGGACCTGACCATCGCCATCGTCAACGGTTTCCTGATTGCCGGTACCTGCGGGCTCGCGCTGTGGTTGTGGAATGGCGGCCACATCACCGTCGGTGCGATCACGCTGGCGACCGGCCTGGTGATCCGCATCCACAACATGTCCGGCTGGATCATGTGGACCATCAATGGCATCTTCGAGGACATCGGTACGGTGCAGGACGGCATCACCACCATCGCCCAGCCGCTGACCGTGCAGGACCGCGAGGACGCGGTGCCGTTGCAGGTGACCCGCGGTGGCGTGCACTTCCAGGACATCCACTTCCACTACGGCAAGAAGGGCGGCGTGATCGCAGGCCTGGACCTGGTGGTGAAGCCGGGCGAGAAGATCGGCCTGGTGGGTCCTTCCGGTGCCGGCAAGTCGACCCTGGTCAACGTGCTGCTGCGCCTGTACGACCTGGAAAGCGGCCGCATCCTGATCGACGACCAGGACATTGCCTACGTCACTCAGGAAAGCCTGCGCCAGCAGATCGGCGTGGTCACCCAGGACACCTCGCTGCTGCATCGCTCGATCCGCGACAACCTGCTGTACGGTCGTCCGGACGCAACCGATGAGCAGTTGCGCGCTGCGGTGGCCAAGGCGCGTGCCGAAGCCTTCATCGACACGCTGGTGGATGGGCAGGGGCGTCGTGGTTACGACGCACATGTCGGCGAGCGTGGCGTGAAGCTGTCAGGTGGCCAGCGCCAGCGCATCGCCATTGCCCGCGTGCTGCTGAAGGATGCCCCGATCCTGGTGCTGGACGAAGCGACCTCGGCGCTGGACTCGGAAGTGGAAGCGGCGATCCAGGACAGCCTGGATGAGCTGATGGGCGGCAAGACGGTGATCGCGATCGCGCACCGGCTGTCGACCATCGCACGCATGGACCGGCTGGTGGTGATGGACCAGGGCCGCATCGTCGAGACCGGCAGCCACGCCGAACTGATCGCCGCCGGTGGCCTGTACGCGCGCTTGTGGGCGCGACAGACCGGGGGATTCGTGGCTGCGGAGCAGTAATCCCCAGGGGTGTGTATCGCGACGTGTCACAGTCCACTTCCATGGGTCTGGCCGAACATCAGTTCACGCTGGTCGGATAGCTTGGAAATGGCTGATCGCCAGCGATTGCTCCAGCATCGGAAGTGTATCCTTCTTCCATAAGCGCTGCGGCCATGCCTTTTGAATGGAGAAGGTCCTCCAATGGCAGGGTGGTGAAAACGATGTTGTGGCGGGAAGTGGTAGAGCGAAGCGCTTCGAGCCAGTGAGTTCGGCTCTCGACATCAAGGTTCAGGTTCATCGTGTTGGCGATTGCATCATTGGTTAGGCGGACCCAACACCGAGAGGGTGATGATGGAGCGTGCAGAAGTACGTCTGCTTCAATGTCTCCGTCCGCCCATGCACGACCGATTTCGTCGACCCGATCGAGCCAAGGCTGCAGGCTTGAAGTGGCATCTACGAAACACCTGCGGTCGAGCGCAGGATCAATGTGGAAACGTTGAATCGTCTGTTTGGCGGCCTTTACAGGCACAGAGAAGCGAGCATCGACAATAGGCTTCCGGTGCCTTCGGGCTGCCTGAAGGATAGCCTTGGAAAGATGGCTGTCGGTCCTGATTTCGCTGGTCCTCAGTGCGGTGTCATGAGCCTTCCAGGCCGCGTACATCGGGCGCATTCTCTCAATGCTGGCGTCGCGCAGATGGTAGCGATGCTTGAGCTCGTTCCATCTCGCATACTCGGCGCCCGTAAGTGCGTCACGCAGCGTTCTGTCGCCATCGAGGAACTTGAGTTTGCGGATGGAGGGCCACAGCAAGAGGCCGCCAAAAAATCCGCCATCGTGTTCGATTGTCACCCCTGGCGAGCTTAGAACCACGTCGGATGCTGAAATTGCGGCCTCCACGCTGCGGGTATCTATGAATAGGCCCTTCCTGAGAGGTTGAACCGTGCCCAGGACCAGCACGGTTGAATATCCCTTCGTGAACTTCCAGATGCGTGGCCCTGGCCTCGGAGGGGTCGCATGGACGGTGCGAAGGGGAGTAATGCTGGGCTCTTCTTGATCTCTGGCGTATCCATCGGCGGAAGAAAGCGCAATGAGAATAAGGCCTATCAAGCCGATTGACGAGGTGCGTAGTCCACCCATGTTCAATCCAGGCATGCTGTGAACATGGGGCGCGGATGGGTTCGCTGGTCTTTCGAAAACATGTTCCATGCCGCATCAACTGTGTCGGGGTGAAAGTGCGGGAACCTCGATCTCTGCAGGAGATGCTGTCGGATGTACTGCCAATAGATGATCTGAGGACCCATCTCGCGTTCCAGAAAGCGGAAAATCTCCAATGTGGTCCAGTAGTCAGAAACGTCTGATGGAACCGGCGCTGGCGTGTGGCTCGGATTGATCAGGTCCCCGAGAACAGCGGTTGCCTGAAAATCGTGGTCAACGAGGGATACGACCGGCAGGATGCAACTCCCGGTTCTTCGCGCCATAGCGGCGGTGCCTAGCATGACGTCCAGGCGGCGGCCAAGAAATGGAATGCAAAAGGCTTCTTCGCGCAGGCGGTGAACGTCGGGCATCATGATGACAGCTGCCCCGTTCTTCAGGGCGCGAAGTGCTGTGGCGATTCCTTTTGCATTCGAGTGGACAATTCCAGCGCGACATCCGGCGCGATCGAACAGTCGTCGATAGAGATCGTCGAATAGCTCGTTGCCGGAGTGGTTAGTTGGATCACCGTAGAAGATGTGAACATCACGATGGTGGCGAATGCTCTCCATCAGGCGGATGGCAGACAGGATGTAGTGGCCATGATGCGGAAGGGCGATCACAACTCCTCTGTCGCTCGGGAGTCTTGCATTGATTGACGAATAGTCGGAGCGATCAATGCAACGGATGCCTTCGAGAAGTGAATGGCGGTCAAGCTGTGCCAGTTGGGAGCTGATGGTGCTTTTCTGTCGATACCATCGATAGTATGAGTCCAGATCGAGTCCGCTCATTCTGCATGCCGAGTGGATAGCGACCCTTTCACTGTCGGAGAGATGCAGGCCAAGCTGCTGCTCTGTCTGGATATCGTGTCGAATGGTCGCCATCGGGGCGTACTGATTAATCTCACAGGCCTGGCTGTTGCGCATCGCCGGGTTCCTTTCGTGGTTCCGATGCACGGTAAAAACTCTTCAGTTCTCCGTGGATCTGGTCAAATTTCATGGGATTGAAGTCTGGATGCTTCCAGTACATGTGCATCATGGCCGAGTGGAAAACGCGCTGGCGGATTCTGCTTTCGGAGAGTCGTGTGCCCGGCCGCCGCTGGATCTGTGCTGCTTCTGCGAGCCAGTTGCTGCCTATTCGGCGATTGGCATCCAGATGGTCCGAAAGGACGCGCAGCACGGAAACAAGAGGGGAGCCGGGAGGCAACGATATTGCGCCTTCATGCGTGCATGCAATGAGGCGAAATCCGTGAAGGTTGTTCAGAATCGCCTCGACCAAGGATAGGAAACGCTGCTCACCTCGGCGTGATGTCAGGACAGGCGCGTCAACGCTGGATGTAAGTTGGTCGCTGAACACAACGATGATGTGGCGTCCCGGTTTGCGCTCCAGCTTGTGAAGAGCCTCGGATGGCGCTATCGAGTATGCCGAGTCAGCACCAATGATCCCGGTGACCATTCCTCTGTTTGATAGGTCAATGGCACGGTCGATGCTGGAACGGGTCGTCGCCACAATGATGGCGGTCGACGATGTGCTATCCGTTGGGTACGGGAATATCGCATCACATGGGATATCGGGCTGCTGGGGTGTTGATGCTCTGGTGCTCATTTTGTCTCAGCTGCGTGTGATCTCGAGCCTGAATCCGGCAGGTTGGGTTGATGGCACACGTACGAGCCGTGTGCCATCACCTTCCTTATCGCGGATCTTCGTAATTGTTGGACCCGCAGCAGTCGCTGCTGAATGTCGCAACTTTGATGTCATCAACTTCGGCTTCAAAGATGGTATCCAGCGCGTTTGCGTTTGCGCTGGAGAATTTCATCCACGTTGCGACGGTTTTCGGATCTGAGAGGGTGGTGGATACATTCATGACGTAGTCCCTTTGTCGAAGATAGGTAGAAGACCGGGAGCTATTTCTCGGTCGGCATCAAGAATGTGCCGTGCGCGTGGCGCTTGGCTGTCGGTAACCGCAGTCCTGTGTCGTAGGAATTTCACTCGGAACTTCGTGTGGGCCGAGCAGATGATCTGCTGCTCGACGTTTCGAATCCGTTGATTGATCAATGCCAGGGGCCGATCTGGACAGCGGTTGAAGTCGGAACAGTTCGGCTCTCTTGAAGCTGCCGGTCGGCGGCGCGGCAGGTCTGCTGGCAATCGCCGTGGAGGTGCACAATGCAGAGATGCATCCGCAGGGTCTGCGATACGCTTCTCACCGGAGCAGTGGATAATGCAGGCTCATCCGTTCCAGGTCACCGCAATGAATTTCTGCCGATTGCGTCGTCTACCGTTGGTGATGATGCTGGTCGTGGCTGCGCCGTGCATGGCAGCGAGTGGAGCGGCGGATGGTGTAGGTAATGACCAGCTCGAACAGGTCGTCCTGCTCAGCCGCCACAACCTGCGCGCGCCGGTGGTGGCGTCGGGCGCCCTTGCCCATGCCACGCCGGAACGCTGGCCACGCTGGGATGTAGGCCCCGGCGAGCTGACCACCAAGGGCGGCGTGCTGGAAGTCTACATGGGGCGCTACATCGGCCAGTGGCTGCGCCAGGCGCAATTGTTGCCGGCGTCGGGTTGCCCGCAGCCGGCTGACTTCCACGCCCATGCCAACAGTCTGCAGCGTACCCAGGCCACCGCGCAGTTCTTCATTGCCGGTGCGTTTCCGGGCTGCCATGTTGCGGTCGAACAGCGCATGGCGCTGGGGACGATGGATCCGCTGTTCGACCCGGTGATCCACAACGATGACGCGGCATTCCGCAAGCGCGCGCTGGCGGCAATGCAGCAGGCGCTGACAGCATCGGATCTGGCACCCGCACTGTCCGTGGTGGAGGAAATCACCCGTTACCCGCAGTCGGCGGCCTGTACGGGGCGCAGCGACTGTCATCTGGTGCTGGGCGACACGACCTTCAATGCGGAGCCGGGCAAGGAGCCACGCGCTACGGGTTCACTGGCACTGGCCAGCGGTCTGGTCGATGCCCTGCTGATGGAGCATTACCAGGGAAGTGGCGTTCCACGCGAAGGTTGGGGCCGCTTGAACACGGAAGGCCAATGGATGGCGTTGGCGCAGATCCGCAACCGCTACCAGGACATCCTGTTCGGAACACCCGCGGTGGCGCGTGACGTGGCCGCTCCGCTGTTGGCGCGCGTGGATGCGTCGTTCGGTGATCCGGCGTCGCCGAAGGTGATCCTGCTGGTCGGCCATGATTCCAATATCGGTTCGGTGCTGGCGGCGATAGGAATCGGTGACTACAGCCTGCCAGGCCAGTTCGAGAAGACGCCGATCGGTGGCCTGCTGCAGTTCGAGCGTTGGCGTGACCGCCAAGGCGGTGGCGAGCGTTTCCGCCTGGCCTACGTCTATCCGACCACCGCGCAGCTGCGCGATGCCGTGCCGCTGACCGAGGCGCAGCCGCCGGGACGCGTCGCACTGCCCTTGCCGGGCTGTGACCGGCAGGGCTGCAGCCGTGCGCAGTTCCAGCAGCTGCTACAGCGGGCCCGTCGCTGAAACAAGGGGCTATCGCAGCGGCGTGCGCACGATGCCCTGCGCAGCCATCAACGTAAGGTCGCCGCCCAGCCGTGGGGAACGGAACGGTCCGCGTGCATGCGCGGCATCGAACAGGCCGCCATCGGGTGAGCGCAAGCGGTAGAACTCGACCCAGCCGCTGGCCTGCAGGGGCAGCTGTGCAACGCCGGTGTGTTCGTTGAACCATGCAGGGTCCTTGCTGCCTTCGATGACGCGGCGGGCAAGACGGTCAATGGCGTGATCCCTGCTGGCGTACCAGTCCTGGCCGCGCAGCCGTGCCAGCTCGGCCATCATCACCAGCGGCGCCAATGCGTAGTCGTGGTAGTGCAGGGCGCGTTGCCCGCGCGCCATCTCCAGCGGCAGGCTGCCATCGTCCTGGATGTCATCGACGCCCTTCTGGAAGGCGGCGTGGCCGGCTTGCCACAGGGCATCGTCGTCGGTGGCCAGTCCGGTGGCCAGCACGCCCAGACCGCCCCAGTAGTAGTGGTTGTTGCGGCGCCGTTTCGGATTGTTCCAGTACGCCAGGTTGGCCCGGGCCAGCCTCTGCAACCACGGATCGATGCGCGCGCGCTGCCGGGCATCTGCCTGGTCGTGCACCTTCAGGTAGGCCATCGCTACCGCATCGAGCATCCACTGCCGCATGTAGAACGACTGGTTGTTGTTGACCCGGATCATCTGCCCGAGCATGGCGCCGTCGTCGGCCCACGCACCCAGCCAGTTCAGCGTGCACTGTGCGGCTGCCGGGTCACCGTCGCGCAGGTAGTCGTCGCTCATGCGCGCCACGTCGGCGGCATAGCGGTCCAGCGGCGCAGTGGCGTCCTTGTTCTGCTGGCGAAGTGCCGGGTCGATCACCGAACCAGCCTTGTCGGTGTAGTAGCCCAGGGCACGGATGTCGGGCTGTCCCGCCGGTGGCGGCGGGCAGGCAGCGTAGGCAGGAGTGCTGGCCAACAGCGCGGGCAGCAGCGCAAGACGCAAGAGGGGGAGAGACATGGACGCCGGCGGAAGGGGGAACCTGGCGAAAGATGCGCCCGGAGTTGTTCGCCAGGTGTGAGGTCACGCACGCCCGATGTGCAACGGTTCAGGACCGGAGCGGCTCCAACGTGGCGGGAAGGATGCGTTGCCCTGTAGGCGACGCGTGCCCTTCTGGGCTGCGGGGTTGCGATGTAGTCTGCGGGTGATTCACCTACTCTGGAGATCGACCATGAAAATCACGGACTTTCTGGTAATGGATCACTATGGCGACCAGATCGACGCCGATCCCCATGGCAACAACATTGCATTCTGCTGTTTCGACTGCGGGCATCCCATACTGGCCGTCGCGCTGGAGAACCAACGTGGGTTTGATGAAGTGCATCCGGCGGCATGCCGGGGCTGCAAGGTGAAGTACTTTCTTGATATCCGCAGCAATGCCGGGAAGCTGTACATACACCGGATGTGAGGCCGTCGGGCGCTTCAAACGAGAACGGCCCGGGAAGCCCGGGCCGTGAGGTGCTGCCAGAGCCGCGGGGCATTCAGCCCCGCAGCCGATCACTCGATCGGCTGGTCCAGCATCAGCTGGCGTGCGAAACGCACCGGCGGTGCGCCGTAGGACAGTACCTGGTCGTGGTACGCCTTCAGGTTGAACTTGTCGCCCAGCTTTTCCTGCACCGCCTTGCGGGTGTCGAAGTGTTCCTGCGCACCCACGAAGTAGGTCGGCAGCTGCGCCGAGGTCAGCTGCGCGCGCACCCACTTGCCGGCCGCTTCGCTTTCCTGCTGGAACGCGTCGTGGGTCATCAGGTGCATCGCCTTCTCGCGATCCCAGTTGTCCACGTGCACGCCCTGGTCGAGGATCGCGTTGGAGATCGTGCGCAGGTAGAACTTCAGCTGCACCAGGTGGAACAGCGGGTCGTTGTCGAGGTAGCCCTGCTCCTGCATCATGCGCTCGGTATAGACCGCCCAGCCTTCGGCGAACAGGCCCGAACGCAGCACCGCACGCAGGGTGGAGGGGAACTTGGCCGAGTGCCAGCCTTCCAGGTAATGGCCCGGGGTGCCTTCGTGGATGCTCAGCAGGTGGATCATGCGCGAGTTGTATTCACGCAGGAACGAGTCGACCTGCTTCTCGTTCCAGTCGTCCGGAATCGGCGACACGGCGTAGAAGGTCTTCAGGTTCTTGTCCAGCGGGCCCGGAGAGTCGCAGTAGGCCACGGCCACGCCACGCTGGAATTCCGGCATCAGGATGATGTCCACCGGCGCGTCGGGCAGGGTCACCAGGTCGTGCTCGCGCACGAACGCGGTGGACTGCTCCAGCGCGGCCTTGGCATCATCAACCACCTTGTCGCGCGCCGGCTTGTCGGCGTAGGCCAGTTCCAGTGCGGCCTCGATCGCCTTCTGCTGCTGCTCGTCGGTCGGCTGGGCCGGCATCTCCGGCGCACCCGGCTTGTCCTTCAGTACGGTCTGCGCGATGCCGTACATGTCCTCGCGCACGCGCTTGAGTTCGGCGCGTGCACGCTCACCGATCTCCTGGCGCGACAGCGAGGAGCTCAGCGCGAACTTCAGCTTCTGGTCGTACTTTTCCGCACCAATGCGGAAGTCGCCCTTGGCGTTCGGCACCAGGGTCTTGTCCAGCCAGGTCTGCTGCTCGTCCACGGCCTTCTTCAGGCCGTCGATGGCGGCCTGCAGGCGCTGCTGGTCGGCCTGCGGCAGTTCGCCGATGTGCGGGGTGATGAAGGTATCGACGATGCTGAGGATGCCCTTGTTCTGCTTGGCCACCGTCTCGGCATGGATCTTCGGAACGCGGGCCGGATCCAGGTTCTCGCGTGCCTGGGCGAAGATCGCCGGCAGCTTTTCCATGCGCGCGGTCGCCGACTTCAGGCGTTCCGGCAGCGGCGCGAACTCCCGGGCCATCAGGCCATAGATCGCGCTGCCGGCGATGCCGTTGTACAGCTGCGGGTCCCACTTGCCGGACTGGAGCACTTCGGCGTTCCAGATTTCCGACTGCAGCTGGTTGCGCAGGATCGCCGCGTCCACCTGGTTCTCGCGGCCCAGCTTGGCCACCTCGATCTTGTCCAGCTCGCCCAGCAGCGCCTTGTAGGCGGCCACGGTCTTCTGCTGGCCGGCGGCGCTCAGGTCGTCCAGTTCGCTGTCGTAGCGGTGGTCACCGATCTGGGTGGCGCTGACCGGCGACAGCTGCATCCAGGTGTCCAGGGCGCGCTTGGACAGATCGGCGAAGGC
This sequence comes from Stenotrophomonas sp. LC732, assembly GCF_052446685.1. Lineage (NCBI taxonomy): Bacteria > Pseudomonadati > Pseudomonadota > Gammaproteobacteria > Lysobacterales > Lysobacteraceae > Stenotrophomonas > Stenotrophomonas sp. LC732. The sequence continues at coordinate 1,202,560 of NZ_CP199214.1, forward strand.
GGCATCGACCGCCGCGTCACCGGCCTGCTGGCTGGTGGCCGGGGTGGAAGCGTTGGTCGGGGCGTCGGCAGGCTGGCAACCGGCCAGCGCAGCGACCAGGGCGAGGGCAAGAAGATGCGGGCGCATCGGCATTCCTGTACGGGGTCAAACCCTGAGCATAGGGCCCCGTCGCTGCTTTGTCCCCGTGCCATAGGATTACCATGGGCGGTTTCAAGGACCCTCCAAAGGAGCGCAGGACATGGAATACCAAGGAAGCTGCCATTGCGGCATGATCGCATTCACCGTACAGGCCGAGGCGCCGATCAGCGACGTCATCGACTGCAACTGCTCGATGTGCCGCCGTCGCGGCAGCCTGCTGTGGTTCGCCCCGCGCGAGGCGTTCCAACTGGCCACCGATCCGGCTGACGTGGCCACCTACCACTTCAACAAGGCGCATATCGACCACCACCACTGCCGCCAATGCGGTATCGCCCCCTACAGCGAAGCGATCGATCCGCGTACCGGCACACCGATGGTGGCGGTGAACGTTCGCTGCGTGCCGCAGGTCGATCTGGCCGGTCTTTCGGTGACCTCCTACAACGGAGCCGCGCTGTGAGGCCGCTGTGCGCGTGGACGCGCACGCTGGCAGTGCCGGTGCTGCTGTTGGCACTGGCAGCCTGCGCCAAGAACGGTGAGCGCGCTGCAGAGGCGGGCGCGACCGCGGCCGATGCCGCTGTTGCTTCGCCGGAAGGCGCATTCCTGGCCTACGAACATGACGTGCAGGTGCAGCTGGAGGCGGCGCAGATCGCACCGCGCATCCAGCAGATCGCCCAGGCCTGCCAGAGCGCGAAGTTCGGCGACTGTGCAGTGTTGCAGGTCGACCAGCGCGGCGGCGAGCAGCCCAGCGGTGAAGTGAAGGTGCGCATCGCGCCGAAGGGCACCGAGCCGCTGATCGCGATGGCCGGTGAGGGCGGCACGCTGCAGTCGCGCAACACGCGCGCGGAGGACCTCGCGCAGGAAGTAGCGGACACCGCGCTGACCAAGTCCCGGCTGGAGAAGGAACACGCGCGGCTGTTGTCCTACCAGGACCGCAAGGACCTGAAGATCGAGGACCTGATGGCGATCACCACGCGGCTGTCGGAGATCGAAGCAGGCGTCGAGCAGGCCAACAAGGATGCCGCACAGCAGCGTCGGCGCATCGATACCCAGCTGGTGACGATCCACTTCGACACCACCTCGGGCCAGCGCAGCCGCAGCGAGATCGGCGAGGCGCTGAGCGAGTCGGGCAGCATCCTCAGCGGCAGCATTGCGTTCCTGATCCGCGCCGTCGCCGCGTTGCTGCCGGTAGGTGTGCTGGCCCTGGTCGTGGCCTGGGGTGTGCGGGCGTGGTGGCGTCGCCGCCGTCGCACGCTGCCGCCCACCCGCTGAGGTGACGGCTGATGCCGGCAGGGAGCCGGCGTCAGCCCTCGTCGGTCTCGTACTCGACGAACACATCCAGCTCCAGCGCCAGTTCCTGCACCGCGTCGCGCACCTTCTGCGCGGTGCTTTCATTGCCGACTTCCACTTCCAGCTCGTGGATGCCCGGGCCGATGTCATCGGACAGCCCGGCCGAACTGGAATCGTCGTCGTCCATGTGCGGCATCAGGTCGTCGGTTTCCTCGACATGTTCGATGCCCTCCAGGCCGAGCAGCAGGTCGCTGATGGCGCGGGCGTCGTCTTCGGTTCCGGTGATGCGCAGTCGCAGCATGGCCATGGCGTAGGTACGTTGTGGAGTTGCCTGCAGCCTAGCCAGCGCCGGGCAAAGAACGGGTGAGGGCGCAGTCAGGCGCGTGTGGCCGGGCGTCCGAGCAGGCTGTCCGGCAATGCGGGAATCGGCGTGCGTTCGTCCTGCGCCTGCTCCAGCAACCAGTCGATGAACAGGCGTGCGGCCGGGCTCGGCGGTTGTCCTTCGGCATGCACCACGTGATACGCATAGCGCGCCTTCAGCGCCGGGCCGGGCAGGCGTACCACCTCGTAGCGCTGCAGGTAGGGCTGCGCGATGTGGGTACGTGCCAGCACCGCGCCCATGCCGTACACCGCTGCACGCATCGCATCGGTGCTGTCGGCGAAGGTGTGCATCGGCGGCAGCGGCGAGGGCGGGCGCACGCCGGCATGACGGAACCAGTCGCGCCAGCCCTGCGGCGACAGGTCGGTCAGCAGCGGCAGGTCGGCGATGCGCGCCGGATCGACCAGTGCTTCGACCCCGGCCAGCGCCGGCGAGGCCACCGGGAACAGGTAGTCGTCCATCAGGTGCTGCGCACGCAGGCCCGGCCACTGGCCCAGACCGTAGCGGATGCCGACTTCCGGCCCATTGTCGTCGTAGCGATCCAGGCCGCTGCCGGTGTGCAGCTCGATGCGGATGTGCGGATGGGCCTGGGTGAAGCGCGGCAGCCGTGGCAGCAGCCAGCAGTAGGAGAGCGAGCGCAGCGTGGTGATCCGCAACGGCACGCTGTCGGCATCCGGCTGCAGGTGATGGGCGACGGCCGCGACATCGGTGAAGGCGGCGCTGGCGGCGTCGGCCAGTTGCCGGCCCTCGGCGGTCAGGCGCACGCCGCGGGCGTGGCGCAGGAACAGGCGTACTTCCAGCACTTCTTCCAGCCGGCGCACATGGTGGCTGACCGCGCTGGCGGTCAGGTGCAGCTCCTGCGCGGCCTGGGCGAAGTTCTGGTGGCGCGCGGCGACCGCGAACACGGCCAGTGCGGGGAGCAGGGAAGGGCGTAGCTGCATGTCGAGCCTCAAACCATATTTGTGGCTGGCAGCGATACTACGCGCTTGTGCGGCAGGCGTCTGCGCCCGATCCTGTCTGCCTTGACGAGGAATTGACGATGGACGGAGGCGAGGCATGAATGCGGTCCCACAGGCAGCCGAGCGCGACTGGCGCACACCGCTGGAGTTGACCCTGCTGGGCGCCATCTGGGGCTGCTCGTTCCTGTTCATGCGGGTGGCGGTGCCGTCGTTCGGTCCGTTCGCGCTGGTCGAGGTGCGGCTGGTGCTGGGCGCGCTGGTGCTGCTGCCGTTCCTGTGGCGTGCCCGCGCGCAGTTCCCACCGCGGCGCTGGCTGTGGCTGGCGCCGATCGGGCTGATCAACTCGGCGCTGCCGTTCGTGCTGTTCGCCTACGCGGCCGAGCGAGCCCCTGCGGCGATCGGCGCCATCTGCAATGCGATGACCGTGCTGTTCGCCGCGCTGATCGCGTTCCTGTTCTTCGGTGAAAAGATCGGCATGCGCCGTGCGGGCGCGCTGCTGGTCGGCTTCGCCGGCGTGGTGGTACTCGCCACGGCCAAGGTCTCGGGCCTGAGCATCGGCACTGCAGTGCTGGCTGGTGCTGCGGCTTCGTTGCTGTACGGCCTGGGCGTGAACCTGGTGAAGCGGCACATGACCGGCCTGCCTTCGGCGGCGGCCGCTGCTGCAACGCTGTCGTGTGCCTCGCTGTGGATGCTGCCGATGGCGGTGACCCACTGGCCGCAGGCGGCGATTCCGCTGAAGGCGTGGGGCGCGGCGATTGCCTTGGGCGTGGCCTGCACCGGGCTGGCGTTCCTGATGTTCTACCACCTGATCGGTCGTATCGGGCCGTCGCGGGCGTCGACGGTGACCTACCTGATTCCGCTGTTCGGCGCGGCGTTTGCGTGGTTGTTCCTGGGTGAGCCGGTGACGTTGCAGATGTTGATTGCCGGTGTGTTGATTCTGGGCAGCGTGGCGGTGAGTCAGAAGGGCTGAGCGCGCCGACGCACTGGTAGTGCCGGGCGCTGCCCGGCAGCTCTTTTCCACGCCTGCGGAGAGGTGTCACTTTCTTTGCTCGTGCAAAGAAAGTAACCAAAGAAACACGCCGCCAGGCCGCGAGCCGGTGCTGCGCACCGGTGCCCTGCGCTCCTCGGCCCGTCGAGGGACGGCGCGGGAACTCGCTGCGCTCAGACACCCGCGCCTCTTCGCCCTCGCCAGACCTGCGGTGCTCGGCTCGCTCAAGGCGGACTGGAAGGTCAAGATCAACAGCAAAAGCATCCACGCATTGCGTGGATCTTCTGGATGCAGCTGTGGCCTTTGAACTGGGTCCGCCTTGAGCGACCCGAGCATCGCAGGGGAATCAGGGGCGAAGAGGTGCCGATGTCCTGTAGAGCCGACTGCTAGTCGGCTGCCTTGTGCACACCGTCCCCTGATTCACCGAGAAGCGCAGGGGACCGACGTGCGAAACACGGCGGCTCGCGACCTGGCGGCGCGTTTCTTTTGGTTACTTTTCTTTGCGTACAAAGAAAAGTAACGCCCATGAACAGTGAAGCACCTTCAGCACGCGTCACGCGCAGGAAACCATCAGCGAACCGGCACCGGAATATTGCACAGATCGATATGCCCGGCCGGGCGCTTGTAGAAATCATCCACGCGGTTGCGCCGCGCCTCCACCGTATCGGCGAAGGTCTTCGAGTCGGTACGCAGTACCTGGATCGGCGTGCGCTCGGCTGCCGGCACGTCGCTGGCGCGGCGGATCGACACGATCGGCGTGCGCAGTGTCGGGTCGGTGTAGAAGCCCATCGGCGCCGGCCCGCGCGGCGTCGCGCTGAGCAGCTCCATGCCCTTCAGCACGCGACCGACCAGGGTGATGTTGCGGTCCAGCTGGCGCGGCGACTGTCCGGTCACCACGTACAGTTCGGCACCGATGCTGCTGTCTTCCTCGTTGCTGCGGCCCGCGCCCAGCATGCCGTAGCAATGTGCCAGCCAGGCCTTGCCGGCCTGTGGGTCCTGGCCGACCGGGAAGCCGTCGACAAAACCGGTCTGCGCGGCCCAGCCATCGCGGTCCGGCAGCACGGTGACCTTCAGGTCGGCGCTGGCGCGCTCGAACTCGGCCGGCAACTTGCGCGCGGCGCTGCCGAACGGCTTGGCCTTGGCTGCGTCATCGGCGTCGGCATCGCCGAACTGCACCACGAAGTTGTCCTGCGAGCGGTAGATGCTGGTGCCGTCCCAGAAATGCTCGTGGGCGAAGGTCTGGATGTTGGCGACATGGCGCGGGGCGAACTGCGGTGCCAGCTCGATGATGACCCGACCGGCCGGCAGGTCCATGTACAGCAGGTTGGCCGGGTCCGGGGTGCGCCAGTCGCTGGCCGCCGAGGCGTCGAGGATCTGCTGAGGGCTGCGGTAGGGCGTGGCCGCGCTGGCCAGGGCGGGCAGCAGGCAGGCCAGGGCGAGGGCGGTCAGGGCAAGGCAACGGCGGTGCGGCATGGGAACCCCGGAACATGAACGAGGCTTCGATTCTGCGCGAGCCGCGCAGCGGCGCCAACCGGGAGAGTGACTAACGACACATTCGCTATACCGAACTTCGCACTACTGTGGACTTCAACGTAGTGGAGGGCCGGTCATGTCCGAGGACGATGTCCACCTGAAGAAGTTCCAGAAGGAGCTCAGCGCCGGAACGGTGTCGCTGGCCCTGCTGGCGGTGCTGGCCCGGGCCGGGGCGCCGCTGTACGGCTACCTCATTGCCAAGGAGCTGGAGCGGGTGGGCGAGGGCGTGCTGAGCGGCAAGCAGAGCGCGCTGTACCCGGTACTGCGCAACCTGGAGGGCGCCGGCCTGCTGGAAAGCCATGTGGAACCTTCCAGCAGCGGGCCGCCGCGGCGCTACTACCGCATCAACGAACGTGGCCGCGAGGTGCTGGCGCAGTGGCGCCAGGCCTGGCAGGCCACCCGCGATTCCGTCGATTCCGTGTTGGAGGGGGTACCGCAATGAACGACCCGAGCCTGGCAGGCCGCGCCCTGCCTACGACCATCCCGCAGTACCTGGCGCAGCTGCGCGCGGCGCTGGAAGGTGCCGATCCGGCGATGGTGCAGGACGCGCTGTACGACGCCGAGGAATACCTGCGCTCGGAGCTGGCGGCGCAGCCCGGCCGCAGCGAGGCCGAGGTGATCGCCGATGTTGCCGGCAGCTATGGCGCGCCGGACGAAGTGGCCGAGATCTACCGCGAGACCGAAGTGACGGTGAACCGCGCGCTGCGTACGCCGCGTGCGGATACCGCGCCGATGCTGCGTGCAGCGGCGGAAGCCAGTGGCGTCGAGCCGGCCGCACCGCCGCAGGCGCCGGTGCAGCGTTCGCTGCTGGCGCGCTTCTTCGGCGTGGTGACCGATCCGCACACCTACGGTGCGCTGTTCTACATGCTGCTGTCGCTGGCCACCGGCATCTTCTTCTTCACCTGGGTGGTGACCGGCCTGTCATTGTCGCTGGGCCTGCTGATCCTGATCATCGGCATTCCGCTGACCGTGCTGTTCTTCGGCTCGGTGCGCGGGCTGGCGCTGCTGGAAGGACGGCTGGTGGAAGCGCTGCTGGGCGAGCGCATGCCGCGCCGCCCGCGTTACACCGACCGCAGCCGCACCTGGCTGCAGCGCATCGGCGACATGTTCACCGATGGCCGTACCTGGCTGACGCTGTTGTACTTCGTGCTGATGCTGCCGCTGGGCGTGATCTACTTCACCATCGCGGTGACGCTGCTGTCGCTGTCGCTGAGCCTGATCTGGGCGCCGGTCGCGGCGATCTTCAGTGGTGACATCCCCGGCGTGTACATCAACGACGTGAATGTGCTGCCGATGGCGGCCTCGCCGCTGGTGGCGATCGCGGTTGCTGCGGCGGGCGCACTGCTGCTGGTGCTGACGATGCACCTGGCACGCGGCATCGGCAAGCTGCATGGGCTGATTGCCAAGAACCTGCTGGTGCGGTTGTAACAGGCCAGGGGTCGGATCCCTGTTCGCAGAACAGGGCTCTGACCCCGGATCCCATCATGCTGGGGTCAGAGCCCTTTCCGTTGGAAAGGGATCCGACCCCGGGCGGGGCATTACCCCGCCTTGCGCCGCAACGGGGTGACGTTGCTCTTCTTCTTCGCGGCCTTCGCCGCCGGGGCTTCGGCATGCGCGGCGAAGAAGTCGCGCACCTTCGGGTACACCACCTCGCGCCAGCGACGGCCGCTGAAGATGCCGTAGTGGCCGGCACCTTCGACGATGAAATGCTCACGGCGGTCCGCAGTGATGCCGGTGCACAGCGCCTGCGCGGCTTCGGTCTGACCAAGGCCGGCGATGTCGTCCAGCTCGCCTTCGATGCTCAGCAGCGCGGTATCGCGGATCGCCGACGGATCGACCTTCTCGCCGTTGACCACCCACTCGCCACGCGGCAGCAGGAAGTCCTGGAACACCACGCGGATGGTATCGAGGTAGTACCTGGCCGGCATGTCCAGCACCGCGTTGTACTCGTCGTAGAAACGACGGTGCGCGTCGGCGTCTTCCAGGTCGCCCTTGACCAGGTCGGTGTAGAAATCCCAGTGCGAGCTGAAGTGGCGGCTCGGGTTCATCGACAGGAAGCCGGCGTGCTGCAGGAAGCCCGGGTACACGCGGCGGCCGGCACCCGGATAGCTGGCCGGCACGGTGTGGATGACGTTGTTCTCGAACCACGACAGCGGGTTCTGCGTGGCCAGGTTGTTCACTGCGGTCGGGCTGCAGCGCGCATCGATCGGGCCACCCATCATCACCAGCGTGCGCGGCGTCGGTTCACCACGGCTGGCCATCAGTGAAACCGCGGCCAGCACCGGTACGGTCGGCTGGCACACGCTCACCACGTGCAGGCGTTCGACGCCGAGGTGGCGGATGAACTCCTGGATGTAGGCGATGTAGTCATCCAACCCGAACTCGCCTTCGCTGGCCGGCACCATGCGCGCGTCGATCCAGTCGGTGACGTACACGCGGTGGTCGCGCAGCAGCGTGCGCACGGTGTCGCGCAGCAGCGTGGCGTGGTGGCCGGACAGCGGCGCCACCACCAGCACGAACGGCTGGTTGAGCATGGTGTGCAGCTGGTCGGCTTCATTGCTGTGGCGCTTGAAGCGCAGCAGCTTGCAGAACGGCTTGCTCACTTCCTCGTGCACGACGATCGGCACGCGCTCGCCATCGACGTCGATTTCGTTGATGCCCCACTCGGGCTTCTCGTAATCCTTGCCGATGCGGTGGAAGAGTTCATTGACCGCCGCCAGGCGATCAGCACCGGGCATCTGCGACCACCAGTGGCCCTGGTTGGCGAAGAATCTGGCGTTGGCCTGGGCCTGGTGCACCCAGGGGGCGAGCAGGTTGCGGGTCAGTTCGTGCAGTTGATAGAGCATGACGACCGAATATGTATGGTCATATGTTGCCGCGCAGCATATCCCATCCGGGGGTCCCGCAGGTTAAGTCGGCTGAAAATAATGAATCCGGATTCACATCCGTTCCAGCGCGGCCGCATCGCCTGCCAGGGCGGGGCCGAGCCAGCAGTGCGACCCTACCGGCTGCAGGCCCTGGCGGGCCAGCGTGCGGCGGTACCAGCGCGCCGGTCGGGCCTGGAAGCCGTCGTGGTCGCCTTCGAACGCGTCCTCGGCGGCGAAGGTCTCCAGGAAGGCCACGCCGCCGGTCAGCTCGGCCACGCCGGCCAGTCCTGCACGCAGCTCGCGGTCGGGCACGTAGTGCATCACGTCCGAACACACCAGCAGGTCAACCGGGGCACAGGGCCGCAGCCAGGCGAAGTCGCCGAAGCGGGCCAGGTGCAGGTTGCGGGTCTTGCCGTAGCGGCGCACAGCGTACTCGCTGCTGTCGAAGCCGAGATATTCGACCTTCGGACGCAGCTTCAGCAGCGGCGCGCGCCAGGCGCCTTCACCGCAGCCGATATCCAGCACGCTGCGGATCGGCCGCTCCAGGTAGTACTCGGCGCTGGCCACGGCCAATGCCACCTTGCGCGCCAGGCGGGCGCTGCCGCCGATGTCGGCACGGCGGTACCAGCGTTGGAAGTAGGCGGCGTCGTAGGTCTTGTCCATGGGGCGGTGCGCGATCGGGGAAAACGGCGCCTATCGTACGGTGTTGCGGCGCGCCATGCGTCGATGTGTCGCGGCGCGCGTGCCTGCGGCGGCTTCGCCACGGCATGCGAGAATGGCCGCCAACCTACGCCAGCCGCCGGAGCGAGCGCATGCAGAGCTACTACTGGGTCAAGACCTTCCACATCGTGTTCGTGGTGGCGTGGATGGCCACGGTGTTCTACCTGCCGCGCATCCTGGTGAACCTGGCCGAGACCGCGGGCCAGCCGGCGGTGACCGAGCGCCTGCAGCTGATGGGCCTGCGCCTGTACCGCTTCGGCCACTCGATGTTCGGCCTGGCGTTCCTGCTCGGCCTGGTGCTGTGGCTGGGCTACAAGGTCATCCCCGATTTCCCGACCATGGTGGCGCCGGGAGCTGCCGGCTGGCTGCACGCCAAGCTGGGGCTGGTGGTGGTGCTGCTGGTGTACTTCGGCTGGACCGGCCGCCTGCTCAAGGGCGTGGCCAAGGGCCGGGCGCTGCCGTCGTCGCGCGCGCTGCGCTGGATCAACGAGATCCCGCTGCTGGCGTTCATTCCGATCGTGTGGCTGGTGCTGGCCAAGCCGTTCTGAGGCGGGGTCACCTGCGTCCGGTAGATCCACGCCATGCGTGGATGCTGTCAGGGCGCAAACGAAGGAGCCGGGCAAATGCCCGGCTCTTTCATTTCTGCAATCACCTCGTGTTGCCGGCCAGCGGCCGGCACTACCGGGCTTAGGCTGCTTCGTACGTGCCGTAACTGCGCAGGCGCGTGTAGCGCTGTTCCAGCAGCTGTTCGGTGGACAGCTTGTCCAGCGCGTCCAGTTCGTTCAGCAGCACGGCCTTCAGGCGCTTGGCCATCTGCGTCGGGTTGCGGTGGGCGCCACCGGTCGGCTCGCGCACGACCTTGTCGACCAGGCCCAGGCTCTTCAGGCGCGGCGCGGTCAGGCCCAGCTGTTCGGCCGCTTCCTTGGCCTTGCCCGCGTCCTTCCACAGGATCGAGGCGCAGCCTTCCGGGGTGATGGTCGAGTACACCGCGTATTCCAGCATCACGGTGCGGTCGCCCACACCCAGTGCCAACGCACCGCCGGAGCCGCCTTCACCGATCACGGTGCAGATGATCGGCACCTTCAGCTCGGCCATCTCGATCAGGTTGCGCGCGATCGCTTCGGACTGGCCGCGCGACTCGGCGTCGATGCCCGGCCAGGCGCCGGCGGTGTCGATCAGGGTCAGCACCGGCAGGCCGAAGCGCTCGGCCATCTTCATCAGGCGCAGTGCCTTGCGGTAACCCTCCGGCTTGGGCATGCCGAAGTTGCGCTTGATCTTTTCCTTGGTGTCGCGGCCCTTCTGGTGGCCGATCACCATTACCGCGCGGCCATTGATGCGGGCCAGGCCGCCCATGATCGCCTTGTCGTCGGCGAAGGCGCGGTCACCGGCCAGCTCCTGGAACTCATCGAACATGACGCGGAGGTAGTCGGCGGTGTACGGGCGCGACGGGTGGCGGGCCAGCTGCAGCACCTGCCACGAGGTCAGGTTGCGGAAGATCTGCGCGGTGCGCATGCGCAGCTTGTCCTGCAGCGCGTGCACTTCCGCCTCGACATTGACCGCCGGCCCGGCACTGGCGTTGCGCAGCTCCTGGATCTTGGCTTCCAGGTCGGCGATGGGTTGCTCGAAGTCGAGGTAGTTCGGATTCATCGGAAGCCGTCGTGTAAAGAAGGGGGGAATTCTAGCCGAATGCGTGCAAACCACCCGTACGCCTTCGTCTGGAAGGCGACGGTAGCGCAGCCGGGCAGGGGGCGCCAGTCAGCTCAGGGCACCACCAGGGCGCTGCGGCCCATCAACTGGCTGCGCTGGGAGACGAAGTCGTTGTAGGCCTCGTTGGCTTCCCGGCCAAGGCCGCTTCCCAGGGTGGCAGTGGCCGAGGTGAAGGCCATCTGCGCGGCGAAATCCTGCTTGCGCAGGGCCTTCTGTTCATCGGCGGTGGTGGCCTTCAGCCAGCGCGCGTAGACCTCGCGCAGGGGCGCGGCGTGGGCCTCGAAGGCCGGCACCAGCGCCGGCAGGCTGGCCGGGGCCGGTTCCAGGCTGTAGGCCGGGGCCACGTAGCCACCTGGTTGCTCGCGCTTGAACGCGCCGGGCTCGCCCATGCCTTCTTCCACGTAAGCGATGAAGTCGGGAGCGGTGAACACCTTGGCCACGATCTGGCCGCCGCTGGAATCAACGTGGGCCACCACCTTTTCCTTGGGGAAGGGTTCGCGCACGCCGTAGGTCCAGGTCTTGTCGATGAACAGGTCGTGGCGCTTCTCGAACGGGCCTTCGAAGTCGACGCCGCCGAGCTGGATACCGCTGTTGCCGACGCCGAAGTTCTTCACCTTGCTCTCGTCGGTGACGTAGATCTCGCGGGCGATCACGTACTCGCTGAGGGTCGGATTGATCAGCCCGCCACGACCGTCGACGTAGACGATGAAGCGCACATCACCGAGCTTGTCGGTATGCAGGCGATGCTCGCCGACAGCGAGCGAGACCGGGCGAGAGCCCTGTGCGGCCACCGGCAGGTCCTGGCCGTCGATGCTCAACGCCAGCGGCGTGTCGGTCGGGTTGTCGATCTGGAACTCGATCTTCGACGGGGAGCAGGCGGCCAGGGCCAGTGCGGCAGCGAACGGGAACAGCAGGGTCTTCATCGGCAATCGTCCTTGATACTTGGAACGGGGAAACAGGGGAGACAGGACAGCGAGGGAGCCAGCCTCAGCTGGCCCATGGCGGGCTGTAGCGCACCTTCAGCGTGCGCACGGCCGGGTCGGCGCGCAGCGCCTCCATCAGCTTGGAATCGATGCGTACCGCGCTCTGCCCGGACACATCGAGCATGCCGGCGACGCCGCCGTGCGGCCCCTTCAGCAGCAGGTCCAGGCGCAGTGGCGTCCGTCCCGGGCGATGGCGGTCGAGCAGCGCATCGATGCGCTCCCAGACCGGGCGCTGCTGGCGCAGGTCCAGGCGCAGCGACAGCCGCGTGGCGTAGTTGGCGCAGACCTCATCGAAGTCCCAGCACTGGCGGATGCGCAGCGCGAAGCCGCCGTTGAACTCGTCCTCGCGCAGGCCGCCCTTGACCACCAGGATGCGGTCCTTGGTCATCAGGTGGCCGAACTCGGCCATCGCGTCGGAGAACGCGCTGCACTCGACGCGGCCACGTCCGTCCTCAAGCTGGATGAAGATCTGGCTTTCGCCCTTGCGGCGCACGCCGACCACCTGGCCGGCCAGCACCGTCTGCACTTCCGGGCGCCAGCGCTTTTCGCCGCCGCCGCCACCACCGCTGTTGGCGCTCCAGATCTTCTCCACCGAACCCAGGTCATTGCCGACCAGGTCGCGCACATCGTCGCGCCAGGGATCGAACGGGTGGCCACTGAGATAGAAGCCCAGCGTGTCGCGCTCGCCGTTCAGGCGCTGCAGCAGCGGCCACTCCTCGGCTTCGGGCAGGTCCAGCTGGATCGTGGTCGCGCTCGGGTCCGGGCCACCGAACAGCGAGTTCTGTCCCGAAGCCCGCTCGCGGGCCATCTGGTCGGTAGCCTTGATCACCTCCGGCAGCTGCAGCATCAGCGAGGCACGGTTGCGGCCGAGCTCGTCCAACGCACCACAGTTGATCATCGCTTCCAGCGTGCGCCTGTTGAGCTTGGCCGAACCAACGCGCGTGCAGAAGTCGAGCAGGTCCTTGAACGGGCCGCCCTTCAGCCGCTCCTCGACCACCGCCTCGCAGGCACCCTGGCCGACGCCCTTGATCGCCCCGAGGCCGTACTGGATGGTGTCCGGCGTCACCGCTTCGAACATGAAGGCCGACTGGTTCACCTTGGGCGGCAGCACGGTCAGGCCGAGGTTGCGCACCTCGTCGAGGAAGCCGACCACTTTGTCGGTGTTGTCCAGATCGGACGACAGCGTGGCCGCCATGAACTCAGCCGGGTAATGGCGTTTCAGCCAGGCGGTCTGGTAACTGACCAGCGCGTAGGCAGCGGCGTGCGACTTGTTGAAGCCGTAGCCGGCGAACTTCTCCATCAGGTCGAAGATTTCGTCGGCCTTGGGGCCATCGACGCCGCCCTTGGCTGCACCTTCGCGGAAGATCTCGCGGTGCTTGGCCATTTCGGCCGGCACCTTCTTGCCCATCGCGCGGCGCAGCAGGTCGGCGCCGCCCAGCGAGTAGCCGCCGACGATCTGCGCCATCTGCATGACCTGCTCCTGGTACACCATGATGCCGTAGGTGTCCTTCAGGATGGCTTCGGTGCGCGGATCGGGATAGATGATCTCTTCCTGCCCGTGCTTGCGCGCATTGAAGGAGGGAATCAGGTCCATCGGGCCGGGGCGATACAGCGACACCAGCGCGATCAGGTCTTCGAAACGGTCGGGGCGCGCATCCTTCAGCAGGCGGCGCATGCCGGAGGATTCGAACTGGAACACCGCGCCGGTGTTGCCGTTGGCGAAGATGTCCCTGTAGGTGGGCGTGTCGTCCAGGGGGATCGCGGCGATGTCCACCGGCGGGATGCCGGCGCGCTCATGGCGCTTGTTGATCGCCTTCACCGCCCAGTCGATGATGGTCAGCGTGCGCAGGCCCAGGAAGTCGAACTTCACCAGGCCCACTTCTTCCACGTCGTTCTTGTCGAACTGGGTGACCGGGTTCTTGCCGAGGCCGTTCTCGTCGTGTTCGGCGTACAGCGGGCAGAACTCGCTCAGCGGCTCGGGCCCGATCACCACGCCACCGGCGTGCTTGCCGGCGTTGCGGGTCAGGTCTTCCAGCTGCAGCGCCAGGTCGATCAGGTCGCGGACATCGTCCTCGGTCTCGTAGCGCTGGATCAGTTCGGCCGACGCCATCTCAGAGCTCGGGCCTTCCTTGCCCTTGCCCAGCGCATCTTTCAGGTGGATGCCCAGAATGTTCGGGATCAGCTTGGAGACGCCGTCGACCAGGCCGTACGGGAAGCCGAGCACGCGGCCGGAGTCGCGCACCACCGCCTTGGCGGCCATGGTGCCGTAGGTGATGATCTGGCTGACGCGCTCGCGCCCGTACTTGCGGGCGACGTAGTCGATCACCTCGTCGCGGCGGTCCATGCAGAAGTCGATGTCGAAGTCGGGCATCGACACGCGTTCCGGGTTCAGGAAGCGCTCGAACAGCAGGTTGTACGGCAGCGGGTCCAGATCGGTGATCTTCAGCGCCCACGCCACCAGCGAACCGGCACCCGAACCACGGCCGGGGCCGATCGGAATACCCTGGTTCTTGCCCCACTGGATGAAGTCGGCCACGATCAGGAAGTAGCCCGGGAAGCCCATCTTGATGATGGTGTTGAGCTCGAATTCCAGGCGCTCGAAATACTCTTCGCGGGTCTTGCCCGGCGCCAGCGGATTCTTCTCCAGGCGCTCTTCCAGGCCATCGCGCGACATCTTCTGGATCCAGGTGTCCAGCGTCTCGTCGTCCGGCACCGGGTAGTTGGGCAGGAAGTAGGTGCCCAGCCGCATCTCGATGTTGCAGCGCTCGGCCAGCGCCAGCGTGTTGTCGATCGCATCGGGGATGTCGGCGAACAGCGCGCACATCTCCTCGGCCGACTTCAGGTACTGCTGGTCGCTGTATTCGCGCGGGCGCTTGGGGTCGTCCAGCACGCGGCCGGTGGAAATGCACACGCGCGCTTCGTGCGCGCTGAAGTCCGACGGCGACAGGAAGCGCACGTCGTTGCTGGCCACCACCGGCAGGCCACGCTGGCCGGCGGCCATCAGCGCGAACTGGTTGAAGGTTTCCTCGCCCTCGCGGCCGGTGCGGGTCAGCTCCAGGTGCAGGCCATCGCCGAACACGCGCTGCCAGTCGGCCAGCTGCTGCTCGGCCAGTTCATGCTTGCCGTCCAGCGCCAGGCGCCCGGCCAGGCTCTGCCGCCCGGCCAATGCGAACAGGTTGGCGTTGCCGGCCTTCAGCCAGTCCGGGTGCACGGCCACGCCGCCCTCGGGGCGATGGCCTTCCATCCAGGCGCGGGTCAGCAGCCGCGACAGGCTCAGGTAACCCTCGCGGTCGCGGCACAGCAGGGTCATCCGCCACGGGTCCTGGCCTTCCTCGGCGATCAGCACGTCGGCACCGGCGATCGGCTTGATGCCCACGCCTTCGGCGGCCTTGTAGAACTTGACCAGGGCGAACAGGTTGTTGAGGTCGGTCACCGCCAGCGCGGGCAGGCCGAGTTCGACCGAGCGCGACAGCAGGTTGGCCTGCTTGGCCTTCTTCGGGTCCGCCTGGTCCGGTTTGGCCGGCACACGGATGGTGGAGTCCGCCAGCGAGAACTCGGTGTGGACGTGGAGATGTACGAAGCGGGAGTTGGACATGCCGGACCAGGTTGGAGCGCGCGGGCCCCGGGTGCTGACGGACGATCGTCGCCGGGGTCGGGAAGCGCTGGAATGCCCGGTCAGGGTAGCGAGGGCAGGGGGTTGCCACAAGGCTTGACAGGGGCACGGCGTGGCGCCGGATTCAGGCGTGCGGGAGGCCGCCTTCTGTAGAGCCGAGCCCATGCTCGGCTGTCCACAGCAGCCGAGCATGGGCTCGGCTCTACAACTCCAGCAGGCTCAGGCGATGGCCGCCGCCTGCGTCAGGCCCAGGCACTCACGCACCGGGGCGAAGCTGCGCCGGTGCTCCATGCAGGGGCCGTGCTCGCGCAGGGCGGCCAGGTGGGCCGGGGTGCCATAGCCCTTGTGCTGTTCGAAGCCGTACTGCGGGTGGCGGGTATGCACGTCCTGCATGTAACGGTCGCGCGAGACCTTGGCCAGGATCGAGGCGGCCATGATCGCGCGGTCGATGCCATCGCCGCCGACCAGCGCCTGCGCCGGCAGCACCAGGCCCTTGGGCACCACGTTGCCATCGATGCGGGCGAAGCCGGCCACATGGGCAACCGCTGCAACGACGTCACGCATGCCCTGCAGGGTGGCCTGGTAGATGTTCAGGCGGTCGATGGTGTCCACGTCCACCAGCACCACGTGCCAGGCCAGGGCACGCTCGATGATGCGGTCATGCAGCTGTTCGCGGCGGGCCGCCGTCAACTGCTTGGAATCGTCCAGGCCGTTGATGCGTGGCCGTGACGGATCGAATACCACCGCCGCCACCGCCACCGGCCCGGCCAGCGGGCCACGTCCGGCCTCGTCGACGCCAGCGACCAGGCGTTCCGGCTCGACCACCGTCGCGCCGTCGAACAGGGCCAGGCTGGCCGCTGCGGCGTGACGGCGGCTCATGCCTGCGCCTGGTCGCGCATCAGCAGTTCGCCGACGGCATCGGCGGCACGCGCCGAAGCATTGCGGCGCAGGCGCTCGTGCAGTCGCACGTACGTGTCCTGCAGGTCGATCACCCGCTGCGGGTGGTCGAACCATTGCTGGATGGCCGCGGCCAGCCTGTCCGGCGTGCAGTCGTGCTGCATCAGCTCCGGCGCCAGGTCCTGGCCGGCCAGGATGTTGGGCAGGGCGAAGCGGTCGACCTTGATCAGGCCCAGCGCCTTGACCAGGCGATAGGTCAGTTCGTTGACGCGGTAACCGACGACCATCGGCCGCTTCACCAGCATGGCTTCCAGGGTCGCGGTGCCGGAGGCCAGCACCACCACGTCGGCGGCGATCATCGCGTTGCGCGCCTGGCCATCCAGCACGTGCGAGTAGGCCACCGGCAACGCCGAGCGCGACAGCTGTTCTTCGATCAGCTGCCGGCAGGCCGGGTTGGCGGCAGGCACCACCACATGCAGGCCCGGAATGCGTTCAGAGACCTGCCAGGCGGCTTCGAAGAAGGGTTCGCCCAGGCGCGAGATCTCGCCGAGGCGGCTGCCCGGCAACACCGCCAGCACCTTGGCCGAGGTCGGCAGCCCGAGCGCGGCACGGGCTTCCTCGCGGTTGCCCTGCAGCGGAATGTCATCGGCCATCGGGTGGCCGACGAAGCGTGCGTCGATGCCGTGCCTGGCATAGATCGGCGGTTCCATCGGGAACAGGCACAGCACCAGGTCCGCGCTGCTGCCGATCTTCTCGGCGCGCTTCTCGCGCCAGGCCCAGACCGAGGGACTGACGTAATGCACGGTGCGCACGCCGCGTTGCTTCAGCCAGCGCTCGATGCCCAGGTTGAAGTCGGGTGCGTCGATGCCGATGAACACGTCCGGCTGCCATTCCAGGGCGCGCTGGCGGAACGCCGAGCGCAGCTTGAGCAGCCGCGGCAGGTGGCGCAGCACTTCGGTCAGGCCCATCACCGCCAGCTCGCTGGCATCGTGCCAGGTCTGGCAGCCGGCGCTGCGCATGGCATCGCCGCCAATGCCGGCGAACTCGGCATTCGGGAAGCGCGCCTTCAGTTCACGCACCAGGCCCGCACCGAGCAGGTCGCCGGATGCTTCGCCGGCAACCAGCGCGATCCGCAACGGGCGCTCGCTGAGCACCCGCTGTGCGGGAACGCTGCCGGCCATCGAGGCCAACGGAATCACCGCGGCGCCGGCCGCCGCCTGGCCGGTCGTGCTGCTCATCGCAGCAAGGGCCTCTCGGCGTGCTCGATGAAGTCCAGCATGGCCTTCACGTCATTGCTGTCACGCGCCTGTTCGGTCAGCTGCTGCTTGGCTTCGGCCAACGGCAGGCCGGCCACGTACAGCGTGCGGTAGGCACGCTTGATGGCCGAGATGCGGTCGGCGTCGAAGCCGCGGCGCTTCAGGCCTTCGCTGTTGATGCCGCGCGGGCGGCCCAGCGAATCGGTACCGACCATGGTGAACGGCGGTACATCGCCATTGGTCAGCGCGCCCATGCCGAGGAAGGCATGCGCACCGATGCGGCAGAACTGGTGGGCACCGGCGAAGCCGCTGATGATCACGTAGTCGCCCACGGTCACGTGGCCGGCCAGGGTGGTGTTGTTGGAGAACACGCAGAAATTGCCGACATGGCAGTCGTGCGCCACGTGCGTGTAGGCCAGCATCCAGTTGTCGTTGCCGATGGTGGTGATGCCGCCGCCGCCGCCGGTGCCACGGTTGAGCGTGACGAACTCGCGGAACACGTTGCGGTCGCCGATCACCAGTTCGGTGCGCTCACCGGCGAACTTCTTGTCCTGCGGCTCGCCACCGATCGCGGCATGACCGACGAAGCGGTTGTCGCGGCCGATCCGGGTCGGGCCGTGGATGCTGCAATGGGGGCCCACCACCGTGCCGGCGCCGATTTCAACATCGGGGCCGATCAGGGTGAAGGCGCCCACCTGCACATCGTCGGCCAGGCGCGCGGCCGGATCGATGACGGCGGTGGGGTGGATCCGCGGTGCGTTGTCAGTCATTGCTGCCTCCAGTGGATCAGCCCTTGGCGCCGGCGCACATGACCTCGGCCGACGCGACGACTTCGCCGTTGACCTTGGCTTCGCCGTAGTACCAGCCCATGTTGCGGATCAGGCGCTTCATCTGCACGTCCAGCATCAGCACGTCGCCGGGCACGACCTGCTTGTTGAAGCGGGCGTTTTCCACCTTGACCATGTAGAACAGCTTGGACTGCGCATCGCGGCCGAGCGTGAGCTGGGTCATGACGCCGCCGGCCTGCGCCAGCGCTTCGATGATCAGCACGCCGGGCATGATCGGGCGGCCCGGGAAGTGGCCCTGGAAGAACGGCTCGTTGATGCTGACGTTCTTCTGCGCCAGGATGCGCTTGGCCTCGACGTCGAGTTCAAGCACCCGGTCCACCAGCAGGAACGGGTAGCGGTGCGGAAGCAGTTCCTGGATCTGGCAGACATCGATCGGAAGCTGCAGCGAATCGTTCATTCTTTCTCCTTGCCAGCAGCCAGGACGCGGCGAGCCAATGCGTCCAGCTGCTTGAAGCGCGCGGCGTTCTTGCGCCACGTGCGGTTGTCGGTCAACGGGGTGCCGGACGAGTACTCGCCTGGCTCATGGATGGAGTTGCGGACCACCGACTTGCCGGTGATCACGACCTTGTCACAGATTTCGAGGTGGCCGACCACGCCAACGTGGCCGCCAAGCAGGCAGTAGCGGCCGATCTTGGCGCTGCCGGCGATGCCGGTGCAGCCGGCGATGGCCGAATGCGCGCCGATCTGCACGTTGTGGGCGATCTGCACCAGGTTGTCCAGGCGCACATCCTCGTCCAGCACGGTGTCTTCCAGCGCGCCGCGGTCGACGCAGGTATTGGCACCGATCTCGCAATCGTCGCCGATGCGGACGCCGCCGAGCTGCGGCACCTTGATCCACTTGCCAGCGTCCATCGCCAGGCCGAAACCGTCGGCGCCGAGCACGGCACCGGGATGCACGCGCACGCGCTTGCCCAGCGTGACCCGGGTGACCAGGGTCACGCGGGCGATCAGTTCACATCCGGCATCCAGGCTGCAGTCCTCGCCGATCACGCTGCCGGTGCCGATGATGCAGTTCTCGCCGACCACGCTGCGCGCACCGACCGAAACGAACGGGCCGATATGGGCGCTGGCGGCCACCTGGGCGCTGGGGTCGATGACGGCGCTGGGGTGGATGCCCGGCGGGCGGGTCGGCGCGATGTCGAACAGCGCGGCGATCTTGGCGAACGCGGTGTACGGGTCCTTGGCGACGAGCGCAGTGCCCGGGGCGGCCTCGGCGTCGTCGGCACGCAGGACCACCAGCGAGGCCTGGCTGTCGGCCAGCTGGGCGCGGTAGCGCGGGTTGGCAAGGAAGGTCAGCTGGCCAGGGCCGGCATGGGCGAGGGTGGCCACGCCATGGATGGCGGTGGCGGGGTCGCCATGGACCTGCAGGCCGAACTGCTCGGCGAGTTGCTGGGCGGTGTAGGTGGGAGTATTCACGGCGGGAGTTTAACGTGTGACGCCATTTCGGTCATGCGGGGGCAGGGCTTGGCGCCTGCCTGGTACGGGCGGGAGGCGGCGGGTGGCCCTGGCCAGGACACGCAAAACCCCCTCCATGGTGCTCGATGGCGCCATCCATGGCGCCAACGGTCCTGTCCAGGGCCACCCGCCGCCTCTGGACAATTTCCCGCGAGCGCGGCCAAAAGCCCGTGCCGTGCAGTGTCATCTGCAAAACGAAAACGCCGGGCAATGCCCGGCGCTTCGCACCCCGTCTGGTGGAGAGCCCCCCTTTGTTAAGGGGGGCGCGCCAGCGGCGCGGGGGATAGGTGAAATGCGCGGGCAATTCACCGGAGGTGGATCAGTTCTGAGGAACAACGTTCCTCAGAACTGGCCACCGAACGTGAATTGCAGACGCTCGATCTTGTCATCGTCTTCCTTCTTCAGCGGGAAGGCGTAGCTGATCGAGATCGGGCCGACCGGGGCGCGCCACAGCAGGGCCACGCCGGTGGACACGCGCAGCTCGTTGGCCTTGAAGTTCTGGGTGCCATTGTAGACGTTGCCGAAGTCGACGAAGGCCGACACGCGTGCCGACGGGCTGTCGAACAGGCGCGGGAAGTAGGCCTCGACCGAACCGACGGTCTTCAGCGAACCACCCAGCGGCTGGCCTTCCGGATAACCGGTGGTGACTTCGCGCGGGCCGAGGGTGTTGTCCTCGAAGCCGCGCACCGAATTGGTGCCACCGGCGTAGAAGTTCTCGAAGAACGGCAGGCCGCTGGCGGTGACGGTGCGGGTGGTGCCATCCGGATTGGTCAGCGTACGGGTGTAGTCGTTGCCGTAGGCATCGCCGTAGCCGATTTCCGCGCGGGTGTTGATCACCAGCGACGGCATGATCGGCCAGTACTTGCTGATCTGGTAGTTCAGCTTGTAGTACTCGATGGTCGAACCCGGCAGCGTGGTTTCCAGGCCGACGCGCTGGTAGGTGCCGCGGGTCGGCATGAAGTAGTCGTTGCGCGAGTCGCGCGCCCAGCCCAGCTCGGTGCGCCAGGCGTGGAAGGTGCGCTTACCGACCGCGTTGATGTAGTCGATGATCGACTGCGGGGTCGAGCCCTGGTAGGTGGTGATCTGGTTGCTGTCGATGCCGAACATCAGCGAGACGGTATCGGTCTCGGTCAGCGGCACGCCGAACACCACCTGCGCCGAACCATTGGTGCTGTTGTACTGCGCGGTATTGAAGTCGGAGTAGTCCAGTTCGCGCCAGGACAGGTTATAGCCCAGCGACACGCCGTCATCGGTGAAGTACGGGTTGGTGTAGCTGAAGCCGTAGCGCTGCAGGTAGCTGCTGCGCGAGGCTTCGACCGACACGCGGTTGCCGCCGCCAAGGAAGTTGTTCTGCGACAGCTGCACCGAGGTGGTCATGCCGTAGGACTGCGAGTAGCCCAGGCCGAACACGAAGCTGCCCGAGGTGGTTTCCTTGACGTTGTAGACGACGTCGACCTGGTCGTTGCTGCCGCTGACGGCCGGGGTCTCCACTTCCACCGATTCGAAGTAGCCCAGGCGCTGCAGGCGGATCTTGGAGCGGTCGATCGCGGCCTGCGAGTACCAGCTGTTCTCGAACTGGCGCATTTCGCGGCGCATCACCTCATCGGAGGTGCGGGTATTGCCACGGAACAGGATGCGGCGCACCGACACGCGCGGGCCGGGCACGACCTGCATGTTGATGGCGACGGTCTGCTCGGCGCGGTTGGTGGTCGGGATCGGGTTCACCTTGGCGAACGCGTAGCCGATGTTGGACAGCGAATTGGTGATGGTGTCCGAGCTGAATTCCAGCAGGGCACGCGAGAACGTGTCGCCGGACTTCTGGATCACCATGCGCTCGACGTCCTCCTGCGGGAGGATGGTGTCGCCGCTGACCTTGATCTCGGAGATCTTGTACTGCGCACCCTCGGTCACGCCCGCAGTCAGGAACATGTCGCGCTTGTCGGGGCTGATCGAGACCTGGGTGGAATCGATGCTGAAATCGACGTAGCCGCGGTCCAGGTACCAGGAGTTGAGCTTTTCCAGGTCACCGGACAGCTTTTCCTTGGAGTACTGGTCGTCACGGCGGTACCACGACGCCCAGTTGTGCTCCTTGGACTCCCAGGTCTCCAGGATGTCCTTGCTCTCGAACTTTTCGGTGCCGACCAGGTTGACGTGGCGGATCTTGGCCGCCTTGCCTTCCTTGATGGCGATGGCGATGTCCACGCGGTTGCGGTCCAGCGGGCTCACCGTCGGGGTGATGTCGACGTTGTATTTGCCACGGTCGTTGTACTGGCGGCGCAGTTCCTGGGTCACGCGGTCCAGGCTCAGGCGATCGAAGGTGCCGCCCTCGGTCAGGCCGATGTCGGACAGGCCCTTGAGCAGCTGGTCGGACTTGATGTCCTTGTTGCCGGTCACGGTCAGCTTGTTGATCGCCGGACGTTCCTTGACGGTCACCACCAGGATCGTGCCCTGGCGGTCCAGCTGCACGTCTTCGAAGAAGCCGGTCTTGTACAGGGCGCGGATCGTCTCGCCGACCTTGTTGTCGGTGACCGTCTCGCCACGTTCCACCGGCAGGTAGGTGAATACCGTGCCCGAGCTGATGCGCTGCAGGCCATCGACGCGGATGTCGCTGACAGTGAAGGGCTCGGCTGCCTGGGCCAGGGCGGGAGCGCCGGTGACGGCGGCGAGGGCGAGGGCCAGCAGGCGGCGATTGGGGAGTCGCGTCATGTCACGTCCGGTAGGAAGGTCGATTTCATTGGTGCGGGATGCCGACGCTGTAGACGGCAACAACATGGAAAAGTTCATCGCGGGACCAGGCCGAGGATGTCGTTGTAGAACGCCAACCCCATCAGCCCGGCCAGCAACGCCAGGCCGATGTATTGGCCGGCGGCGATGGCACGCTCGCTCAGCGGGCTGCCCTTGACCAACTCGATAAGGTAATACAGCAGGTGGCCGCCGTCCAAGATCGGGATCGGCAGCAGGTTGATGATGCACAGGCTGAGGGACAGCAGGGCAAGGAACTGCAGGAACCAGTCGAGGCCGCGCTTGGCCGAGACATTGGCCACGCGGGCGATGGTGACCGGCCCGGAAACGTTCTGCAGCGAGGCCTTGCCGGTGACGATGCGGCCCATCATGCCCAGCGAGTCGGCCGCCAGGCGGCCGGTTTCGCGTACCGCGACGGTGACCGAGTCCAGGGGGCCGTAGCGCAGGAGGGTGTCGTAGGGGGGGCTGAACTTGGTCGGGAACTGAACGCCGATCTGCCACGTGGGGCCGCCCTTGGCGTCCTGGCCCTTGCGTGGCGTCACTTCCAGCGCCAGGCGCTCGCCGCCACGCAGGACCTCGATCATGCCCGGGCCACCGGCACGGCCCAGCGCCTGGATCTCGCCGATCACCTGGTCGGCGCCGTCGATGCGCTGGCCGTCAATGGCCACGATCAGGTCGCCCGGCTGCAGTTGCCCGGCCACCACGGAGTCCGCGGTGAGCGACTCGACCAGCGCGGGCTGCAGCCACGACTGCCAGTACATGCCAGCCAGGATCGGCACCCGCCGCTCATCGAAACCCGCCGGCAGCTGCGACAGCGGCAGGGTGCGCGTGCGCACCTGGTCGGCCGTATCCAGCACTTCCAGCTTCACGTCGCGGCGGTCCATCGCGGCCGCGGTCAGTGCCATGCTGGCCTCGCCGAGGGTGACCACCTGGCGGTCGTCCACGCGCAGCACGCGGTCGCCGCTGGCCAGGCCGGCACTGGCGGCGATGCCGCTGACGCGGCCGACGGTGGGCGAGTAGTCCTGCTTGCCGATCACGAACATCGCCCACAGCAGGAGGATGCACAGCAGCAGGTTGGCGATCGGGCCGGCGGCAACGATCGCGATGCGCTGCCAGACGGTCTTGTGGTTGAAGGCCTGGCCGCGCTCGTGCGGGTGGACTTCGACCTCGCGTTCGTCGAGGAACTTCACGTAGCCACCCAGCGGAATGGCGGCGATGGCGAACTCGGTACCATGCCGGTCGCGGCGCGACCACAGCGGCCGGCCGAAGCCGACCGAGAAACGCAGGATCTTGACCCCGCACAGGCGCCCGACCCAGTAATGCCCGAACTCGTGGAACGTGACCAGCAGCCCGAGGCTGACAATCATCCACCAGACCGATCCGATGAAGTCAGTCATGCAGGCTCACAGTGGCGGGCAGGGGCGGCGGCGTCATGCTGGGCGAGGCGGTCGTTCAGGCGGCGTCGATGGCGTTCAGGGTGAGCTGGCGTGCCCGCTGGTCGGCGGACAACAGGACCTCCAGTGTATCGGCTGCTTGCGTCGGCAGTGTTGAAAGAGCGTTAGCAACCAGCGCCGGGATCGTCAGGAAACCGATCCGGCCCTGAAGAAACGCTGAAACCGCCTCCTCGTTGGCAGCATTCAGCACCGCCGGTGCGGTGCCGCCGGCCTGCATGGCCTGCCAGGCCAGGGCCAGGCAGGGGAAGGCGTCGGTGTCCGGGGCCTCGAAATCCAGCCGGCCCTGGGCCAGCAGGTCCAGCCCGGCCACGCCTGATTCGATGCGCTGTGGCCAGCCCAGGCCAACGGCGAGGGTGGTGCGCATGTCCGGCAGGCCCATCTGCGCCAGGGTCGAGCCGTCGACGAACTCGACCAGCGAATGGACCAGGCTCTGCGGGTGCACCAGCACCTCGATGCGTTCACCGGGCACGCCGAACAGGTGGTGGGCCTCGATGACTTCCAGGCCCTTGTTCATCAACGTCGCCGAATCGACCGAGATCTTCGGTCCCATCGACCACTTCGGGTGGGCAACGGCCTGGGCCGGGGTGACCCGGGCCAGTTCGGCGCGGCTGCGGCCACGGAACGGGCCGCCGGAGGCGGTCAGCAGGATCCGGCGCACGCCGGCGCCGTCGACGCTGGCGTCGCGCGAGCGCAGGCACTGGAAGATCGCGCTGTGTTCGCTGTCGATCGGGATGATTTCGGCGCCGGCACGTTCGGCGGTACGGGTCAGCAGTTCGCCGGCCAGCACCAGCGATTCCTTGTTGGCCAGCAGGATGCGCTTGCCGGCGGCGGCCGCGGCCAGGGTCGAGGACAGGCCGGCAGCGCCGACGATGGCCGCGACCACGGTATCGCAGGCGTCGCTGGCGGCCAGCTGGTCCAGCGCGGCATGGCCGGCATGGGCTTCGGTGGCCAGTCCGGCGTCGCGCAGGCCGTCACGCAGTTCGGCGAACAGCGATTCGTCGGCGATCACCGCGTGCGCGGGCTTGTGCTGGCGGCACAACGCCAGCAGCCCCTGCACCTGGCGTCCGGCGGCGAGCACGGTCGCCTGGTAGCGCTGCGGGTGGCGGGCGATCACGTCCAGCGTGGAGGCACCGATCGAGCCGGTGGCGCCGAATACGGCGACCCGGCGCAGGTCTGCAGCAGCATTCAT
Source organism: Stenotrophomonas sp. LC732 (assembly GCF_052446685.1). Classification (NCBI taxonomy): domain Bacteria; kingdom Pseudomonadati; phylum Pseudomonadota; class Gammaproteobacteria; order Lysobacterales; family Lysobacteraceae; genus Stenotrophomonas; species Stenotrophomonas sp. LC732. The sequence goes on from NZ_CP199214.1 coordinate 1,227,575, forward strand.
GGTCAGAACCCGAAGATTTCCTTGCCCAGCGCGAACACCGGGACGGCGGCGAGGACGCCGTCGACCCGGTCGAGCACGCCGCCATGGCCCGGGATCAGGTGGCCCGAATCCTTGGCGCCCGCGTGGCGCTTGATGAGGCTCTCGAACAGGTCACCCAGCACCGAGGCGAACACGGCCACGACCGCGGTGATCAGCAGGCCCGGCAGGTGTGCGGTATCGATCCCGGCCAGCCAGCCCAGGCCGACGGCCACGGCGACACCGGCCAGCAGGCCGCCGAACAGGCCTTCCCAGGTCTTGTTGGGGCTGATCCGCGGGGCCAGCTTGTGCTTGCCGAAATGGCGGCCGGCGAAGTAGGCGCCCGAGTCGGCCGCCCACACCAGTGCCAGTGCAGCCAGCAGCCACAGGTGGCCCTGCTTGCCCGGCGGATCGCCACCGGCATGGATCAGCACCAGCGCGGCCCAGGCGGGCACGATGGCAAGCGTGCCGGCCAGCATCTTCAGGATGCGCGAGGGCGCCGACGGCTGTGCACCGAAATTGAAGAAGCGCAGCCAGACCAGCGCGGCCAGCCACCAGGCAACGCCGGCCAGCGTGGTTATCTGGAACAGCACCAGCGTACTGCCATCGGCCCAGACCAGCAGCACCATCAGCAGCAGGTTCAGCACCAGAAGTACGGTGCGTGCCAGGGTGTCTTCGATACCGGCCAGCTTCAGCCATTCCCACAGGCCGATCAGCAGCACCGCAGCGGCGGCGGCGGCCAGCCATTGCGTGGGCAGCAGCAGGATCGCCGCAATGGCAACCGGCGCCATGATCAGCGCGGCGAGGACTCGGGTCTTGGTCATGGGCTGGAAGTCTCGGTGGCCAGTGCGGCAATCTGGGCGCTGGTCAGGCCGAAACGACGCTCGCGGCCGGCATAGGCGTCCAGCGCCTGCTGCAGCTGCCCGGCATCGAAGTCCGGCCACAGGGCCTCGGTGAACCACAGCTCGGTGTAGGCCAGCTGCCACAGCAGGAAATTGCTGATGCGGGTGTCGCCGCCGGTGCGGATGAACAGGTCCGGCGGCGGCAGGTCGGCAAGGGCGACCTGGCTGCCCAGCAGCGATTCGTCGATCTGCTCGGGCAACAGGCGACCGGCCGCCACTTCGACGGCCAGGGCGCGCGCAGCGCGGGCGATGTCCTGGCGGCCGCCATAGCTGGCCGCGATCGACAGGGTCAGGGTGGTGTTGTCGGCGGTGCGCTGTTCGGCCAGCTGCATGCGGCTGACCAGCCCGGCACCGAAGCGCTCGCGTTCGCCGATGAAGCGTACGCGCACGCCGCGCCGGTGCAGCTCGTCCACCTCGCGGTCGAGCGCGCCGAGGAACAGCTTCATCAATGCATCCACTTCCTCCTGCGGCCGGCCCCAGTTCTCGCTGGAGAAGGCGAACAGGGTCAGCGCCGGAATGCCCAGTTCAAGGCAGCGCTCGATGGTGCGGTTGACCGCGCGCGCGCCGGCACGGTGGCCGATCACGCGGGGGCGACGGCGCTGCTGTGCCCAGCGCCCATTGCCATCCATGATGATGGCAATGTGGCGGGGCAGGGCGGCCGGTAACGGAGGCGGGGCTGAAGGCATCGACTTCAGACCGACAGCAGTTCTTTTTCCTTGTCGGCGACGACCTTGTCGACGTCCTTGATGTTGGCGTCGGTCAGCTTCTGGATGTCGTCTTCGCCGCGCTTCTTCTCGTCTTCGCTGATCGCCTTGTCCTTGACCAGCTTGGCGATTTCCTTGTTCGCGTCCTGACGGATGTTGCGGATCGCGATCTTGGCGCCTTCACCTTCCTTCTGCACCTGCTTGGCCAGCTCCTTGCGGCGCTCTTCGGTCGGCGGCGGCATGTTGATGCGGATCGCGGTGCCGAGGGTGTTCGGGGTGAACTCGGCGTTGTAGAGACCCTTTTCGATCTCCTTGATCATGCCCTTGTCGAACGGCGTGACCAGCAGCGAGTGCGCGTCGGCGTTGGAGATCGAGGCAACCTGGTTCAGCGGGGTGCTGGCGTTGCCATAGGCACTGACCGTCACGCGGTCCAGCAGGGCAGGCGTGGCACGCCCGGTCCGGATGGAGGTGAGGGTGTGCTTCAGAGCGTCGATGCTCTTGGCCATGCGCGTCTGCGCGTTGTTCTTGATGTCGTTGAGCATCGCCCGGTCCTGGATGTATCTGGAATCGGGCGATTATAGGCGAATACGGGACGCTGCCGGGCCTGAATCGGCCCGATCGCCGCTTTGCGCTCAGGCTCAGGCCGGGTCGCGGCCCTGGACCAGGGTGCCGATGTTCGCGCCGTTGAGGATCTTCAGCAGCTCGCCCGGCTGGCCCATGTCGAACACGCGCATCGGCAGGTCGCTGTCGCGGGCCAATGCGAAGGCCGCCGTGTCCATCACTTCCAGGCCGCGGCGGATCACTTCGTCGTAGCTCAGGCTGTCGAAGCGGACCGCATCGCTGTGCTTGTTCGGGTCCTTGTCGTACACGCCATCGACCTTGGTGGCCTTCAGCAGCAGGTCGGCGCCGATCTCGATCGCGCGCAGGGCGGCGCCGGAATCGGTGGTGAAGAACGGGCTGCCGACGCCGGCGGCGAAGATCACCAGGCGGCCCTTTTCCAGGTGGCGGATGGCGCGGCGGCGGATGTAGTCCTCGCACACGTCGTTGATCTTGATCGCGCTCATCACGCGGGCCTTGGCGCCCAGCTTCTCGAGGGCATCCTGCATGGCCAGGGCGTTGATGACCGTGGCCAGCATGCCCATCTGGTCGCCGGTGACCCGGTCCATGCCGCCGGCGGCCAGGCCGGCGCCGCGGAAGATGTTGCCGCCGCCGATCACCAGCGCCACTTCGGCACCGGCCTGCTGGGCTTCGATGACCTCGCGGGCCAGGCGATTGATGACCTTCGGGTCGATGCCGTAGTCCTCGTCTCCCATCAGCGCCTCCCCGGACAGTTTCAGAAGGATGCGGCGATAGGCGAGCTTGGACATGAGGACCTCGGGTGCGTGGAAATCGCGGGCGATTCTACGCGCATGCGGCGTCGTGCCAAAGTGTTTTGTGCACTGCGGCGCAGAATCCGGTCGTTCGCCCCGGTCAAACGGGGCTTCCCGTTCAGCCCAGCTCGGCGCCAGCGGTGGCCGACAGCTCGTCATGGCCGAGGGCACCTGGCGAGCGGGCGATCACCCGGTTGCGGCCCAGGTTCTTGGAGCGGTACAGCACGTCGTCGGCTGCGCGCAGCAGGTCCTGCACGTCGGCGAAGCGCTCGTAGCCACCCTGGGTGGCCACGCCGGCGGAGAAGGTGACGAACAGCGGCCCGCCCTCCAGCTCGGCCATCGGCGTGGCGACGATATTGGCCAGCACCCGGCGGATCACGTCCAGGGCCACGCTTTCGCTGGTGTTTGGCAGCAGCGCGACGAATTCCTCGCCGCCGAAGCGGGCGACGGTGTCACTGTTGCGCAGCTGGCCCTGCAGCTTGCCGGCGAAGGCGCGCAGTACCTCGTCGCCGGTCAGGTGGCCGTGGGCGTCGTTGATCTTCTTGAAGTCGTCCAGGTCGATGAAGGCCACCGACAACGGCCAGCCCTGGCGGCCGGCGCGCAGGAATTCCTGCTCCAGCACCGCTTCCAGCTGGCGGCGGTTGAGCACGCCGGTCAACGCGTCACGATGGGCCTGGTCGGCGAGGCGCTTGGCGCGCGCCTCGAACTCGTCGGCGCGGCGTCGTGCCTGGTCGGCGTCCTGCAGTTCGCGCAGGTTGCGCAGCGTGGCCAGCTCCTGCGCGTGATCGATCAGCTCGCGCACCCGCGCCGGGGAATTGAGGCCGGCATCAAACAGGCTGGCGATGTCGGGCAGGGCTTCACTGATGCGGGCGAGGACCTGGTCGAAGCGCGCGCTGTCCAGCTCCAGGCGGTCGTGCACCTGCTGCAGGGCGCGCTCACGCGCGGCGTCGGCGTCGCTGTCCAGCCAGATGTCGGCCACCGCGCCGGACAGCTGCACGCAGGCCTGGAACGGCGATTCGGCGGCGTCCTCGTCCTCGCTGTGGCTGATGCTCTCCACCAGGTAGCGGGGCAGGCCCCATTGCTCGGCCACCCACGCGCCGACCTCGGCATGGCTGCAGCCCAGTTCCTCGCGTTCGCGGGCGACCAGGTCGATGTTGTCGCGTGCCTCGCGCAGCAGCGGCAGGTAGCGCTCCGACTCGGCCTGGGCCAGGCACAGTACGCCCAGGTCCTGCAGCAGGCCGGCCAGCATCAGTTCTTCCAGCCGGCGCAGGCCGCGCGCCTGGCCCAGCTGGCTGGCAGCCAGGGCGCTGAGGATGCTGCGCTTCCACGCGCGCTGGCGCAGGTCGTGGTCGGCGCCGGTGCCGCCGGTCAGGCCCTGGGTGACAGTGAAGCCGAGGGCGAGGCTGATCGTGGCGTTCAGGCCCAGCATGGTCAGCGCCTGGCCGAGGTTCTCGATCCGGCGGCGGCTGGCGTACAGCGGCGAATTGGCGATGCGCAGCATGCGAGCGCTCAGCGCCATGTCGATGGCGATGATGTCGGCAGCGGTGGCGATGTCCGCTTCCGGGTCCTGGGCCAGTTCGATGATGCGCAGGGCAATACCGGGTGGCGAAGGCAGGTTGCGGCAGAGCGCCAGGGCAGCTGTCAGCTCGGGAGGCATGTCGGGTCGTTCAATTCCATTAGGACAAGAATACCTAGGAATGCATCACAGTCCGCGATTTTCGTTCCTGCTAAATGACTGTGGATTCCCTGCGCCGAGTATCGGCTTGATTCGCGCGCAACGCAAAGGTGCCGGTTGTGCGCACCAACGATGCGCACCCACCGGTGGGCCATGGGTTGATCCCTGGGCCCATGCATAAAAAAAGAGCCGCGGTTTCCCGCGGCTCCTTCTGGTCGCTTCACAGCCGGAAGGCTGGAATCAGACCTGCATCGCCTTGGCAACTTCGGCGGCGTAGTCTTCCACCACCTTCTCGATGCCTTCGCCGACGATCAGCAGCTTGAAGCCTGCCACGTCGGCGCCGGCGGCCTTGACCACCTGCTCGACGGTGGTGTCGCCCAGCACGTAGGTCTGGCCGTACAGGGTCACGTCGCTGACGATCTTGTTGATCTTGCCGCTGATGATCTTTTCCAGGATGTCGGCCGGCTTGGCCTTGTCCTTATCGGTCATCTTGGCCAGCTCGATTTCCTTTTCCTTCTCGACGAACTCGGCCGGGACGTCCGCAGCCTTGTTGTGCGGCGGCTTCAGCGCGGCCACGTGCATGGCCAGGCCACGGGCCAGCTCGACGTCGCCGCCGATCAGGTCGACCAGCACGCCGACCTTGCCGTTGGTGTGGACGTAGGCGCCGATGTTGCCGGTGGTGTCGACCTTGACCATGCGGCGGATCTGGATGTTCTCACCCAGAGTCTGCACGGCGGTGGCGCGGGCTTCCTCGACGGTACGGCCGTCGGCCAGAGTGGCGGCCTTCACGGCTTCGACGTCGTTGGCGCCCGATGCCAGGGCAGCAGCGGCGACGGCGTTGACGAAGGACTTGAAGTTGTCATCGTTGGCGACGAAGTCGGTTTCCGAGTTGACTTCGACCAGCACGGCCTTGCCGCCGTCCTGGGCCAGGCCCAGGCGGCCTTCGGCGGCCACGCGGTCAGCCTTCTTGTCGGCCTTGGCGGCGCCGGACTTGCGCATGGCTTCAGCAGCGGCGTTGATGTCGCCGTTGGCTTCGGTAAGCGCCTTCTTGCATTCCATCATGCCGGCGCCGGTGCGCTCGCGCAGTTCCTTGACCAGGGAAGCAGTGATTTCCACGGGATTACCTCACGAAAGAAAGGGGTTGGGCCGGCATGGTGGCCGGCCCGTGTGACACGGTCCTGTCACGCGCCGATGGCTGCGTGCAGGGAGGGTGGACGCCGGGCGTCCACCCGGGGCCTGGATCAGGCCTGGGCGTCGTCGCCCTTCTTGGCAGCCTTCTTGGCCGGAGCGCGGCGGGCCGGCTTCTCTTCGCCTTCAGCAGCGGCTTCAGCGAATTCTTCCTCGCGCACCGAAGCGGCGTGCGGGGCAGCCGCCTTGCCTTCCAGCACGGCGTCGGCAGCGGCGCGGGCGTACAGCTGCACAGCGCGGATGGCGTCGTCGTTGCCCGGGATGGCGTAATCAACCAGTTCCGGGTTGTAGTTGGTGTCGACCACGGCGATGACCGGGATGCCCAGCTTCTTGGCTTCCTTGATCGCGATGTCTTCGTGGCCGATGTCGATCACGAAGATGGCGTCCGGCAGGCGGTTCATGTCCTTGATGCCGCCCAGCGAGGCTTCCAGCTTGTCGCGCTCGCGACGCAGGCCCAGCACTTCGTGCTTGACCAGCTTCTCGAAGGTGCCGTCGGTTTCACCGGCTTCCAGTTCCTTCAGGCGGGCAACCGACTGCTTGACGGTACGGAAGTTGGTCAGGGTGCCGCCCAGCCAACGCTGGTTCATGAACGGCATGCCGCAACGCTCGGCTTCTTCCTTGATGGTTTCGCGGGCGCTGCGCTTGGTGCCCAGGAACAGGACGGTGCCGCGCTTCTGGGCAACCGACGAGATGAAGTTCATCGCATCGTTGAACAGCGGGACGGTCTTTTCCAGGTTGATGATGTGGATCTTGCCGCGGGCGCCGAAGATGTACGGAGCCATCTTCGGGTTCCAGTAGCGGGTCTGGTGGCCGAAGTGGACGCCGGCTTCCAGCATCTGACGCATGGTGACCTGGGGCATTGCAATACTCCTGATATGGAACCAGCGATTCCGCCCGCGGGGATAGGTATGCGGGACGCGTGGAAGCGCGATCGGTTCCGGGGTTGGGCTTCCCTGTTGCCTCCGTGGCCGAACTCCTTGCGGAGCACCCCGGCACGGATGGGGGCAGCAGGTGTGGATTCACCGGTGACGTCCGGTGTGGACGGGTTCGCGCGCACGCTGGCGGCAGGAATCCGGTCGATTATAGCCCGCTGGGGGCGCTTGCTGCAATTGCAGGGTCAGTTACGGCCAGATCGACCTCGCGGCCGTCCTGCAGGCGTGCCTGGAAGCGGCCGCCTGCATAGCCATCGGCGCGGGCAGGCAGGGGCCAGCGGCGTTCATGGCCCGCCAGAATGTAGCCGGCCAGGCCAGCCGTCAGCAGCGTTGCCTGGCCGTCCGCCGTGATGAAGCGCAGATCGTGCAGGCGGCCGTGCAGGGTACCGGCATTGCTGAGTCGCAGTACGGCCAGAGACCCGTGGGCCTCGACGCGGCCCAGCAGCCGGGCCTGCAGTGCTGGCCCCGCTGGCCCGCGGAAAAGCGGCAGCGAATAGCGCGGCAACCCCGGCAACGTCGGTGCCAGTACGACCCGATAGGCCTGTTCAGCGGCCGCCGCTGCCGGATCGCCCGGCAACAGCCAGACGCGCTGGGTGCTGCCGGGGGCCAGGTCCAGCCGCGCCGGGCTGACCCGGATCTGGTCGCTGGGGTGCAGTCGTTCGGCGTCCAGCTGCTGATCCCACGCCAGCACCTGCACCTGGCCCTGCCAGCGGCCGGGCCCGGGGTTGTGCAACCACAGTTCGGCGCTGCCGCCCTGTGCCGGCAGCTGCAGGGTGGTCGGCAACAGCTCCAGCGCTGCGGCAGGCAGTGCCAGCAGCAGTGCCAGCAGGATCAGCAACGCGCGCATCAGTAGATGAGGGTCACGGAGGGTGTTGCGTTCCCGTCCGTCGCCGGTGGTGCGAGCTCGCGGACCTGGCGCGGCGCTTGGGGTGCGTCACTGCGCTGGTGCGGTGCCGGGCAGCGGATGCCGCCGCCATCGTCGCTGCAGGATTCAACCACGGTCAGCCGGATCTGCAGGGGGCTGCTGGGTTCGGCCCATGCCGGCAGGCTGGCGACCAGCATTGCCCCGATCAGGAATGTGCGAACCACCTGCCATCCACCATGCTGAAAGACTTGCTGCGCGGTATCGGCGGGATGTGCCGGAACTGTAGCGCCGAGCCGGCGCTCGGCACGGCCTTCGTCCGGTGGGTGCCGACCGTTGGTCGGCACGCCGGTCAGTAGGTGATCGTCACCGTCACCAGGTCGTTGTAGGTGCCGGCCGGCGGCTGGCCGCTGACCGGTGGCACCCGGCCATAGATGGTCAATTGCTGCGCGCTGCCGGTACCGGTGCCGCTGGCCGTGTCGACGGTCAGGGTATTGCCCCAGCGCAGGCTCCGCGCCGCGTCCCGGTAGAGCTCGTAGGCGAGGTAATAGGTGCTTCCGCCGAGGGTGGTGGCCATGCGCCGGGTGGTGGTGGCGGTGGGATTGTTCTGGCCGTTGTTGAGGCCGACCTGGAAGGCAGTGTTCTTCAGGCAGGTCAGGGTGAGGGTGGCGGTCCGGTCGATGTTGGCCGGAATGCCGCCGGTGACGTTGCCGAAGTCCATGGTGGTGGTGACGTAGCTGCCACATTGCGGCAGCACGTTGGCGGTGGCGGTGAAGCTGAAGGCTGCACTGGCGCTGTTGGTGCCGGTGGCGCCGCCATTGCAGGTGGCGGGCACGGTGGCGGTACCGAGCAGGACTTCGTTCCAGGCCCAGGTCAGGACCACGTTGGCCCCGCTGAAGGTGCTGCTGTACGCGCCGGAGGCCAGGATCTGGTTGGCCGGGATCTGCCCGAACAGCTGTATGGACTGCGCACCGCTGCCGCCCGTCACCAGCGGCACGTTGTAGGTCATGGTCAGTTCCTGCGCAGGTGGCGTGCCGCGCGGCACCAGTCCGGTGACCTGGCCGAAGCTGGCGTTGTTGTACAGCTGGAAATTCAGGGTGTCACTGCTGGAGGTGGCCATCGTGCGGAAGGTGGAACTGCTGCCGCCGCCACTGCCTGCGCCGATGCCCACGCAGACGCGCACGCCGGTGGTGGCCAGCAGGCTCAGCGCGGCGGTGGTGCAGGTCACCGTGATGTTGAGGTTGGCCGTACTCGGGCCGGGTGCATTGCTGTTGATGTTGCCGAACGGCAGGGTCGGATTGGCGACCGCCGTGCAGACCGCGGTGGCACCGGCGGGCGCCGCTGCCAGCAGGCCGGCCCAGAGCAGCAGGACGAGCAGCAGCACCCTCATGGCGCCACCTCCGGTATGCACTGCTGCGGCGCCGGCTTCGGCCGTGCGCCGGACGCCACCACCTTGGGCAGGTCCGGCACTTTCACGCGGCAGGGGCCGCGGCTGGTGGTGACGTACAGCACGCTGCCGGCGGCAACGTCTTCCAGATAGAGCAGGCCGTCGTAGCCGACCGTGGCCTGGCGGCCATCGGGCAACCGCACCTCGCTGCCGACCTCCAGAGGCTGGCCGTCCATTGCCAGCAGGGTCAGGCTCAGTGACGGCCGCGAGCGCAGCTGGAAGGTCACGCGGGTGCCGGCGCGCTGGCGCGGGGTCACCCAGTCCTCGATGCGGTCGGCGCGCATGTCTTCGGGCAGGTCCAGGGTGTCGATCGAGACCCGGTTGCGCTGCCAGGACAGCAACGGACTGACCAGCAGCAGGCCGCGATCATCGGTGACGCCGATCAGGCGGTTCTCCAGCCGCACCGGGACGCCGCCCACCCCATTGGTGCTGATCACCGCGAACGCATCGGACACCTCGCGCGTGGCGAAGGTGTGCCCGCCCATCCACACCAGGCTGCCGCTGGCGCTGGCGTAGGCATAGTTGAGTCCACCCTGGCGCGAGGCGCCGAACGAGTAGCGACCGACATCGTTGAGGATGCCGACCTCGGCCAGGCCGCCGTTGCCGTCCTCGCCGTGGCGCAGCTGCGCGCGCCAGCCGACGCCGCCGGCGCTGCCATCGCCCGGCACTGGCTGGGTCACGTCCGCCACCCAGCTCTGGCTGTCGCCGTTGCGCTGGCTCGAAAGGCTGGCCTGGCGGTTGTTGCCCAGGCTGGCAGTCACCGACAGGTAGATGCTGCGGTCGTCGCTGCGGTCCAGGTTCTGGTTTACCGAAAGATAGGCCGACCAGCGCTGGCTCCAGGTACGTGACCAGAACAGGCTGGCATAGCGGTTGTCGTCTCCATCCGGGTAGCGCAGGCGCAGATAGCTGGCGCTGAGCGTGCCCAGCCGCAGCAGGTCCAGGCCCAGCGTGGCCTGCTCGCTGATGCTCGGCGGCAGGTTGCCCTGCAGCGCACCCAGGTCGCGGTAGTCGCCGTGGCTGCGCACGCTGCGCAGGTTGACGTTGAAGCGGCGGTTGTTCCAGCTGTAGCCCAGCGCCCATTGCCCACCCTGCAGGCCGTGGTAGCCGCTGTGCGCATAGGCGGCATTGAACACGCCAGCGGCGCCGAGCAGCCACCAGCCACCGACACCGGCCTGGGCCAGGCCGCCGCCGCCTTCGGCATGCGCCTCGCCAGTGAAGGTATCGCTGATGCCTCCGCGCCAGCTGGCACTGGCCACGGTGCGATCGTCGTAGGCGAAGGAGCGCTGGCCGAAGTCCTCGCGCAGGTGGCCGACGCCGGCCGACCAGTCCGAAAGGCCCTTGGCCAGGAGCTGCTGGGTGCCATAGAAACTGAAATCCAGCGTCTGCATGCGGCCGAAGGCATCGGTTACCACCACCTGCGCGTTACCGGTGCCGCTGATGCCGGGCTGCGCCGCCAGCTGGAAGGGCCCGACCGGCACCTGGCCGCTGTACTGGCGCAGGCCATCGACATACAGCTCGACCGTGGAGGGCACCACCGCCTGGCCGAGGAAGCTCGGCGTGGGCGTGAGCACGCGGTAGGGCTGCAGGCCGTAGTTGCGGCCGATCTGCAGGCCGCCCAGGCGCACCGGGCGGGTCCAGTCGACGAAGCCGCTGTAGAAGTCACCGACCTCCAGCGTGGTTGCACTGTCCGGGAAATCCAGGCTCCAGCGTGTGTCCAGGCGCACGCTCTCGCCGCGCCAATGGCGGTCGCCGGGTTGCTGGTAGCGGCGGCTGATGGCGGTGTTTTCGAAGGTGCCGTTGCCGATACCGAACACCCGCAGCTCCGCGCTCAGGCTGAGGTTGCCGAGCGTGTCCACCCGGCTGCCGTAGACGTCGTAGTTGAGCAGCGCGCCGGGCGAGGCGTTGCCGGTAGGCGCGCGCGTCTGCGGGCGGCTGAGCACGGTGGTGGGCAGGATGAGCTGGTCCAGCGGCACGTCCAGTGCCAGGGTCTGCATGTGCGCGTCATAGCGCACCACCGCACCGCTGATCTGGTCCAGGTAGACCGGCGCATCGCCGCTGGCGTTGAAGCCAAGCTGGCGCAGCACTTCGGGGCTGGCCTGCAGCCGGCCGCGGTTCTCGGTGAATGGCAGCAGGCCGCGCGGGGTGCTGTTGAGCGACACATCCAGGTACAGCGCCTGGCTGGCGGTCAGCGGGGTCGGGGGAGGCAGGATGGCATCGGCCGACACGCCGGATACATCAACGGCCGCCACGCCGGACACATCGGCGGCCTCGGTCGCCGCGGGAGCCAGGGCCGCCAACAGCGCGCCCATCAACGCCTCAGCGAGCCGGTGGGGGCGACAGTGGCGTCTGTTCCGACTCGCCATTGAGCTTGGCCGTGATCTGGTCGTTGTCGCGGTCGATCGCCGTGCGTTCGATCGGCCAGCGCATCACCTGGCCCGGCAGCACGTAGCCCAGCAGCCCGGGATGGACAATGCGCGGGCGCGCGGCGCTGCCCAGCGCAAGATCGGCGATCTGTGCGTAGCTGTCGCCCGTATTGGCGACTTCCACGCCATTGCGGCCGTCCGCCAGTTTCACCAGGTGCGCCTGCAGCCGTGGGGCCAGGCGGCCGGCCGAAGGCTGCACGAATACCGGGATCGAATAGCGCAGCACGAACTGCATGCCCTCGGCACGGGTGGCCAGGTCGGGTACCTCGTCCACGATCAGCCGGTAGTGCCGCTGTGCAGGCGGTGGCTCGCTGTCCGGACGCATCACCCGCACCAGCTGCTGCTGGCCGGCGGCCAGTTCCTGCATCGGCGGCGTGGCCATCACTTCATCGGTGGGCAGCAGCTGTTCCTGGCCGTCCTGCTGCACCCAGCGGAACACGCGCACCTGCAGCGTCACCGGTGAGGTGCCGCTGTTGGTCAGCCACAGCTCGCCGGCACGCTGGCGGGCTTCCAGCTGCAGGCTGGTCGGGGCGACCTGCAGGCTGGTGGCGCCGGCACCGGCGGGGGCCAGCAGGTACAGGGCGAGCAGCGCCACGCCGGTGGCGCGCCACGGGCGGGGTCCGGCCATGCGGGCGTGCTCCATCAATAGGTGATCGTGGCGGTAACCGTATCCAGGTAGTTACCGGTGGCCGGGTTGTTGGTGCTCAGGTTCAGGATCTGGCCATAGACGATGTAGGGCACGGCCAGGCCAGTGCCGATGCCGGCCTGGGTATTGGTGCCGGTTGTGGCGCCCCAGACCAGGGTATGTGCGGCATCCTGGTAGAGCTGGTAGCCGACATAGTTGTTGGCGGTCACCGCGGCATTGGTGTTCTTCATGCGCCGGGTGGTGACGTCGTTGGCGGTGCCGGCGTTGGCGCCCGCGTTCAGCGCAATCGTGTAGGGCGTCAGTGCCGAGCACTGCGCGGTCACCGTACCCTGGCCCAGGGTGGGCGTGGCGGTGGTCGAGGCCGCCGTGCCGAAGTCGACGTTGGTGGCGGCCGCCGCCGTGATGGTGCAGGCCTTGGTGACCACCAGGGTGACGTTGAAGGTGGTGGTGTCGGCGGCCAGCGCCGGGCTGGAAAGCAGCAGCCCGGCCATGACCCATGTCAGCGGGGATCGAACTGGGGATCGCATGGACAACCTCCCTGACCCGAAGGTCCGTTGAACAAGGCGAAGACGGCACGTTCGGCGCCGCTTTGACGACAGTGGGTCCAGCTTAGGAGGCGTAAGTGTCTGTAATCCGTGATAAATAGGCAGGCGCAAGAGTGGAGGCCATCACGCTTTCACTTTCCTTGCCGGAATCGTGCATGGCCCGGATCGCCAGTTGGGCGGCGTTCGTTCAGATTGCGGCCGGATCGGCGATAATGGGTGCCATGAGCGTGAATCTGAAAACCCCGCAGGAAATCGAGATGATGCGCATCGCCGGCCGCCTGGCCAGCGAAGTGCTCGACATCGTCACCCCCCACGTCAAGCCCGGTGTCACCACCGAGGAACTGGACCGCATCTGCCACGACCACATCGTGAACGTGCAGGGTGCCATTCCGGCCAACGTCGGCTACCGCGGCTTCCCGAAGACCGTGTGCACCTCGGTCAACAATGTCATCTGCCACGGCATCCCCAGTGAAGGGAAGGTGCTCAAGGATGGCGACATCATCAATATCGACGTCACCGTCATCAAGGACGGCTGGCACGGCGACACCAGCCGCATGTACTTCGTCGGCACCCCGTCGGTGATGGCCCGCCGCCTGGTGGAAACCACTTACGAAGCGATGTGGCGCGGCATCCGTGCGGTGCGTCCGGGCGCCACCCTGGGCGACATCGGCCATGCCATCCAGAGCTACGCCGAAGGCGAGCGTTTCAGCGTGGTGCGCGAGTACTGCGGCCACGGCATCGGCAAGGTCTACCACGACGAGCCGCAGGTGGTGCATTACGGCCGCCCGGGCCAGGGCCTGGTGCTGCAGCCCGGCATGACCTTCACCATCGAGCCGATGATCAACGAGGGCACCCGCTACAACAAGGTGCTGCCGGATGGCTGGACCGTGGTGACCAAGGACCGCAAGCTGTCGGCGCAGTGGGAGCACATGATCGCGGTCACCGAGACCGGCGTGGACGTGCTGACCCTGTCGCCAGGCGAGTCGCAGGTTTCCTGAAGATGCTGCCGGCGAGTTCGCTGCTGGACACGCCGGCCGCGTCGCTCAACGACCCGGATTGGGCTGCTGCCGCGCGCCAGGCGCTGCAGCAGGCCGACGCGCGCCTGTACCGCCGCTTCGACCAGGGCGACAACATCGAGCGCCTGCTGGCGTTGCGCGCGCGCGCTGCCGACCATCTGATCCGCCTGGCCTGGCAGCGCTGCCTGCCGGCCGACAGCGGCCTGTCGCTGTTCGCGGTCGGCGGCTATGGCCGCGGTGAACTGTTCCCGCGTTCGGACATCGACCTGCTGGTGTTCGGCGATCCGCCGGCACAACTGGCGCACGAGGCGGCATTGGCGCGCCTGTTCGCGCTGCTGTGGGACTGCGGATTGGCTGTCAGCCATGCGGTGCGTTCTGCATTGCAGTGCCGGGAGGCGGCGGCTGACCAGACCGTGCTGACCGCGTTGATCGAGGCGCGCCCGATCCTGACCGATGATGCTGCGCGCCGCGCGCTGCGCGAGGCGATCGACGACCGCGAACTGTGGCCGGCACGCGCCTTCTTCCTGGCCAAGCTGGAAGAGCTGCGCAACCGCCACCAGCGCTTCGGCGATACCGCCGACAACCTGGAGCCGGACCTGAAGGATGGCCCCGGCGGCCTGCGTGATCTCAATACGCTGGGCTGGATGGCGTTGCGTGCCTTCGGCGTGCGCGACCTGGAGGCCCTGGTCGGGCTCGGCCACCTGGGCGCCGACGAAGCCGCGGCGTTAAAGCGCGAACGTGCAGTGCTGGCGCGGTTGCGCTTCGGCCTGCACCTGGTCGCGCGCCGTCCGGAAGAGCGCCTGCGTTTCGATTACCAGAAGACCCTGGCCGCGCGGCTGGGCTTCGAAGACGATGCCGAGAACCTCGGCGTCGAGAAGATGATGCAGGGCTTCTACCGCGCCGCGCTGGTGGTGCGCCGGATCAGCGACCGGCTGCTGCAGCGCTTCGAGGAACAGTTCGACGGCGAGGCCCAGCCGGAGCCGCTGACCGTGGGTTTTTCCCTGCGCCGTGGTTACCTGGCCGCCAACGAGGCCGACTGGCCACGCGGCGACATCGGACAGGTGTTCGCCCTGTTTTCCAGCTGGGCCAACAACCCGCAGGTACGCGGCCTGCATTCGCTCACTGCGCGTGCACTGGCCGAGTCGCTGCCGCTGCTGCCGGCCTATGACCAGGCCGATGCCGATGCACGCGAGCAGTTCCTGGCCCTGCTGCGCGGCCAGCGTCCGGTCGATACGCTTTCGCGCATGGCGCGGCTGGGCGTGCTTGGCCAGTGGATTCCCGCGTTTGCCCAGGTCAGCGGGCGCATGCAGTTCGACCTGTTTCATGTCTATACGGTCGACCAGCACACGCTGATGGTCCTGCGCAACATCGGCCAGTTCGCCAGCAGCCGCGCCGACGAGCGCTTCTCGATCGCGCACGAAGTGTGGCCGCGCCTGCGCAAGCCGGAACTGCTGCTGCTGGCCGGCCTGTTCCATGACATCGCCAAGGGCCGCGGCGGCGACCACTCGGAGCTGGGCGCGGTGGACGCGCGCGCGTTCTGCCAGGCGCATGCGCTCAGTGGCACCGATACCGAGTTGGTGGCATGGCTGGTCGAACAGCACCTGCGCATGTCGGTGACCGCGCAGAAGCAGGACATCGCCGATCCGGTGGTGATCCATCGCTTCGCCACCCTGGTCGGCAGCCGCGACCGCCTGGATTACCTGTACCTGCTGACCTGTGCCGACATCGCCGGCACCAGCCCGAAACTGTGGAATGCCTGGAAGGACCGCCTGCTGGCCGATCTGTACTTTGCCACCCGGCGCGCGCTGCGCGAGGGGCTGGAGCACCCGGTACCGGCCGCCGAGCGCGTGGCCGAGGCACGTGACAGTGTGCGCGCACTGGTGCGCGAGCAGGGTTACGACGATGCCACCATCGACCGCCAGTTCGCGGTGATGCCGGATGAGGGCTTCATCCGCCTGCGCCCCGAGCAGCTGGCCTGGCAGGCCGCCGCACTGGTGCCGGTGAAGCAGGGCCAGGCGCTGGTGAAGGTGCGCCGGATCAGCGTCGACGACCCGGCGCTGGAAGTGTTCGTGCACTCGCCCGACCGTGATGGCCTGTTTGCCGCGATCGTGATGACCCTGGACCGCAAGGGCTACGGCATCCATCGCGCGCGCGTGCTGGACGGTCCGGCCGACACCATCTTCGATACCTTCGAAGTGAACCCGGCCGACACCTTTGCCGATGGCAGCAGTGCCAACCTGGAAGCGGCACTGCGCGAGGCACTCAGCGGTGACCTGTCGCGCCTGCGGCCGTCGCGCCGGGTGGTACCGCGGCAGCTGCGGCACTTCCGCTTCGCCCCGCGCATCGAGTTCCGCGATGAACCGGGCGCAACCCGTTTTGCCCTGGTCGCCCCCGACCGTCCCGGCCTGCTGGCCGATGTGGCGTTCGTGCTGCGCAACCAGGGCCTGCGCGTGCATGATGCGCGCATTGCCACGTTCGGCGAACGCGCCGAAGACACCTTCGTGATCAGTGACGAACACGACCTCCCCCTGACTGAACCTGCCCGGCAGCAGCTGCATGACGCGATGCTGGCCTGCCTGGACCCTGATCGAAACGCCGGAGACCCCGCCTGATGGCCACCAAGCCCGCCAAGAAGACCGCCGCGACCCCCAAGAGCGCAGCGGCCCGGAAACCCGCTGCTGCCGCACCGGCCGCGAAGAAGACCCCTGCGCCGAAGAAGGCCGCTGCGGTGAAGGCCCCGGCGAAGAAAACGGCTGCAGTGAAGCGTGCTGTGAAGAAGCCGGCCCCGGCCAGGAGCGCCGAAGCCGTCCGCGCCGAAACCATCGCCCGCAAGTCGCTGCGCAAGCCGTCGGCACCAGGCGTGGAAGAACTCAAGTTCGGCATCGAGAGCGCCTTCGAGCGCCGCGCCACCTTGACCCTGCACGAGCTGGAAGGGTCGACCAAGCCGCTGGTCAACCGCGTGATCGACGGCCTGGAGAGCGGTGAGTTCCGCGTCGCCGAGCCGGACGGCCAGGGCGGCTGGAAGGTCAATGAGTGGCTGAAGAAAGCCGTGCTGCTGTATTTCCGCGTCAACGACATGGCGGTGGTCGATGCACGCCCGGCGCCGTTCTGGGACAAGGTCGAATCGCGCTTCGCCGGCTATGACGAAGCGAAGTTCCGCCGTGGTGGCGTGCGCGTGGTGCCGGGCGCGATCGCCCGCCGCGGTACCTACTTCGGCAAGGACGTGGTGCTGATGCCGAGCTTCACCAACATCGGCGCCCATGTCGGCGAAGGCACCATGGTCGACACCTGGGCCACCGTCGGTTCCTGCGCGCAGATCGGCCAGCACTGCCATCTGTCCGGCGGCGCCGGCATCGGTGGCGTGCTGGAGCCGCTGCAGGCCAGCCCGACCATCATCGAGGACCACTGCTTCATCGGTGCGCGTTCGGAAGTGGTGGAAGGCGTGGTGGTCGGCCACCACAGCGTGATCGGCATGGGCGTGTTCCTCAGCCAGAGCACCCGCATCTACAACCGTGCCACCGGCGAGGTCACCTACGGCTACATTCCGCCGTACAGCGTGGTGGTGTCCGGCTCGCTGCCGAGCAAGGACGGTACCCATTCGCTGTATTGCGCGGTGATCGTCAAGCAGGTTGATGCCAAGACCCGCAGCAAGACCAGCGTCAACGACCTGCTGCGCGGCCTGGCTGACTGAAGATGACGGCGCCGGAGGATCTGGCGCAGTCCGCGATCTACCAGCATCCGTCCGACACCCTGTTCGGGCGGATGCTGCCGCGCCTGCTGCACGCTCCACGCTGGACCCGGCTGCGCCGCGCGCTGTCGCGGCGCTGGCCGATGCCGGCGCTGCTAAGCGATGTGCGCGACGTGGTCTACGTGAGCTGGTGGGTCGACGTACGCCAAGCGCCGATGCCACCACCAGGCCATCACTACGTGGTCCATGCCGGACGCACGCCCTACACCATCCTCAGCTACCGGCACGGCCACTTCGGGCCCGCGCTGGCCGGGCCGCTGCGCTCGCTGATGCCGTCTCCCAGGCAGAGCAACTGGCGCTGGTACCTGCGTCGTGACGACGATCGGGACGGGACGCCGGTGGTGCTGTTTGATCGCAACGTGATGGACCAGCTGGCTTTCGTCGCCGGCGCGCGCGCTTTCAGCGATGCCATGCAGCCGCATCTGTCGGTGCGCTTCGCGCACGTGGTGCGCGCCGATGGCGGTGGGTACACCCTGATCGAGGGCGGGCAGGGCAGTGCGCCGGCGCTGCACCTGCAGTGGCAGGGCGCTGCGGGCTGGGACGATGCCGGGTGGGCGGCGGCCTTCGGCGGCTACCAGGCCCTGCTGCGCTTGCTGACCTGCCAGGACGAGGCCATCGCCCGCACCTGCGACCAGCGCTGGGCCAGCACCCGCATTGCTCTGCCGGTGGACATCGCGCAGCTGCAACCGCTGCAGCTGGAAGGCGAACAGCAGTGCCCGCGCCTGCAGGCGATGGGCGTGGCGCTGCACGAGGGGCTGGCCTTCCAGCTGCCAAGAGTACCTTTCCGGGTCGTGTCCGAGCGCCTGTTGTGAGATTCTGGCCCTCTGTTTTCCAGCATCACAGATGGCCATGAGCACCACTGTCTACGGTTTGAAGAACTGCGATACCTGCAAGAAGGCGACCAGGTGGCTGGACCGCTTCGGCGTGCCGTACACCTTCGTCGACTACCGCGACAACAAACCCAGCCCGGAAATGCTGCTGGCGTGGGCCGCGCAGCTGGGTGGCCTGGCCGCGATGGTCAACAGGTCCTCCACCACCTGGCGGCAGCTGCCGGACAACCGCAAGGCCGCCGATTCCGAGGCCGAATGGAAGCTGCTGCTGCGCGAGTACCCGCAGCTGATCAAGCGCCCGCTGGTGGTCACGGCCGATGGCACGGTCAGCCAGGGCTTCAGCGACAACGGCTTCAAGGCCCGCTTCGGCGTGGGTGACGCATGAGCGCGGTGCTCGACCTGACCTGCGAGCTGATCGCGCGGCCCTCGGTGACGCCCGATGATGCCGGTTGCCAGGCGCTGCTGGCGGCACGCCTGAAGCAGGCCGGGTTCCAGTGCGATCACCTGCGGCTGGGTGAGGTCGACAACCTGTGGGCGACCCACGGCCAGGGCGCGCCGGTACTGGTGCTGCTGGGCCATACCGACGTGGTGCCGACGGGCCCGCGTGAGGCCTGGGCCAGCGACCCGTTCATGCCGCAGATCCGTGACGGCGTGCTGTACGGCCGTGGCACCGCCGACATGAAGGGCAGCGTGGCGGCGTTCGTGGTGGCCGCCGAGCAGTTCGTTGCCGCGCATCCTGATCATCCCGGCACGCTGGCGGTGCTGCTGACCAGCGACGAGGAAGGCGACGCCATCGATGGCGTGCGCCACGTCGCACGCCTGTTCGCCGAACGCGGCCAGCGCATCGACTGGTGCATCACCGGCGAGCCGTCCTCGACTGCGACGCTGGGTGACCTGCTGCGCGTGGGGCGTCGCGGCAGCCTGTCGGCCAAGCTGCGCGTGCAGGGCGTGCAGGGCCACGTGGCGTATCCGGAGAAGGCACGCAACCCGATCCACCAGGCGGCGCCGGCCCTGGCCGAGCTGAGTGCGCGGCGCTGGGATGACGGCTACGAGAGTTTCCCGCCGACCAGCCTGCAGGTCTCCAACATCCATGCCGGTACCGGTGCCAACAACGTGATTCCCGGCGAGCTCGAGGTGGATTTCAACATCCGCTACAACCCGCACTGGGATGCATCGAAGCTGGAAGCGGAGATCACCGCGCTGCTGGAACGGCATGGCCTGCAGTACACGCTGAAGTGGCACCGCAGCGGCGAGCCGTTCTACACCCCGGAGGGCACGCTGCGCGCCACCGCGCGTGCGGTGCTGGCCGAGCACATCGGCCGTGCACCGGAAGAAAGCACCGGCGGCGGCACCTCCGATGCCCGCTTCATCGCGCCCTTGGGCGCGCAGTGCATCGAAGTGGGGCCGGTCAACGCCAGCATCCACCAGGTGGACGAGAACGTGCGCGTGGCCGATCTGGAGGCATTGCCCGGGCTGTACCAGCGGCTGGTGGAGCGGCTGCTGGCGTGAACCTGCGACGCTGGGTGCCGACCGTTGGTCGGCACGCCTTTCGCCGGCATTGCTTTCCTGTAGAGCCGAGCCATGCTCGGCTGCTTCTGCAGGGAATGCCCAGCCGAGCGTGGCTCGGCTCTACTCAGAAAAAATGAAGAACGGCGGCTTGATCGCTTTTTCCCAGTAGCTCGGCGCCGCCATGTAGAAGCGCTGCGCCTCGGCCCGGGCGAACCAGCGTGCGGCTGCGTCGGTGTCCTTCTCCACGCCCGGTGCACCGCGGCCCAGCAGCAGTCCGGCGAAGTACTGGCCGAACACATTGCCCTTCTCGCCGGCACGCTGGTACAGCTGCAGCGCACGTGCGGGATCGCGCGGCAGTCCCATGCCCTTTTCCAGCAGCGCGCCCAGGTCTACCTGCGCTTCGGCATCGCCACGCTCGGCGCGGCGCTGGATCTGCGCAACCAGTGGATGCACGGTGCCATCCTGTGCGGCCACCGCATCCGGTAGCCGTGACGACGAACTCGGGTAGCGCTCGTAGATCATTCCGCGCAGGTCCCAGCGCAGCGCCTGTTGCGCGTCGCCTCGCTGACGATAGGCCTTGGCGAGTTCGTAGAACGCATAGGGATTGCCGTGGTAGGCCGCCGCCAGGTAGGCACGTTCTCCGCGTCGCCAGGACGCACGCAGCACCGGCGCCGGATTGATGTGGGGGCTGTCGGCATGCCGCAGCGTGCCGGAGATCCAGATCCTGCCCAGTGCTTCTTCCGCCTTGGTGTTGTGGAAGGTCCAGGGTGTGACCGCGGCGGCGCGCTCGTAGTAGGCGATGGCGCGCGGATCGTTGAAGCGTTCGAAGGTTTCCGCGGTATCGAAGGCACCCTCGAAGCTGCCGTCGGTGCCGCGTTGTTCCAGGCCCTGCAGCTGGGCCGGTGGCAGGGGCGAGGGTGGGGCCAGGGTCTGGCAGGCGGCCAGGCCCAGGCAGAACAGGGCGGCCAGCGCCGCGTTGCGTCCAGTGCGGTGTTGCATTTCCATTACACGTTTCACGGCCGGCCATTATGCGCGCCGGGGAGTGGTTGCCAACGCAACGGTTGCACCATGCCGGAAACCGGGGTAGGGTCAATGCCATGTCGATCCGCCTGGCCACCGCCGTCAATAACAACAACCGCAATAATCTGCGCGCGAATAATCGTGCGCGGCCGATGCGGGACTGCGCCCTGGGTAGATAGACAGCAACACACGCCCGGACACCAGAAAACCCGCATCGGTCGATGCGGGTTTTTTTGTGCCCGGGCGTAGTCCCACCCGGGCCTGGATGGCCGGTCGAACACCCTCCCACCCGTGAAATCCCCAACAGGAGCTCCCCCATGTGTTCGATCTTCGGAATCTTCGGCCTGCAGGCCGGTGACGATCTTCCCACCCTGCGCCGCCACGCGCTGGAACTGTCGCAACGCCAGCGCCACCGTGGCCCGGACTGGAGCGGCGTGTACCTCGACGAAGGTGCGCTGCTGGTCCATGAACGGCTGGCCATCGTCGATCCGGCCGGTGGTTCGCAGCCGCTGCTGTCGGCCGATGGCCAGCTGGCGCTGGCGGTGAACGGCGAGATCTACAACCACCAAGCGTTGAAGGCGGCGCTGACCACCACCTACGACTTCCAGACCGGCTCGGACTGCGAGGTGATCAACGCGCTCTACCGCCAGGGCGGCGCGCCGGCGCAGTGGCTGGAACAGCTCAACGGCATCTTCGCCTTCGCGCTGTGGGACCGTGACAGTGGACGCGTGCTGGTGGCGCGCGACCCGGTGGGCGTGGTGCCGCTGTACTGGGGCCACGATGCCCAGGGGCGCTTGCGCGTCGCCTCGGAAATGAAGGCGCTGGTCGATACCTGTGCCGATGTCGCGCAGTTCCCGCCGGGCCACTATTTCGACAGTGCCAGCGGTGAGCTGGTGCGCTACTACCAGCAACCGTGGCGCGACTACGCCGACGTGCAGGGCCGCCAGGCCGATCTGGCTGAACTGCGCCAGGCGTTCGAGCATGCGGTGGAGCGCCAGCTGATGAGCGATGTGCCTTATGGCGTGCTGCTGTCCGGTGGCCTGGACTCGTCGCTGGTGGCGGCGGTGGCCGCGCGCTATGCACGTCGTCGCATCGAGGATGGGGGACAGACCGAAGCCTGGTGGCCGCGCCTGCACTCGTTCGCGATCGGCTTGAAGGGCTCGCCCGATCTGGCCGCCGCAGCGATCGCCGCCGAAGCGCTGGGCACCGTGCATCACGGTTTCGAGTACACGTTCGAGGAAGGCCTCGATGCGCTGCCGGAGGTGATCCGCCACATCGAGACCTACGACGTCACCACCATCCGCGCATCGACGCCGATGTTCCTGCTGGCGCGGCGGATCAAGGCGATGGGCGTGAAAATGGTGCTCTCCGGCGAGGGCAGCGACGAGATCTTCGGTGGCTACCTGTACTTCCACAAGGCACCGGATGCGCGTGAATTCCACGACGAGCTGGTACGCAAGCTCGACGCCCTGCACAACTACGACTGCCTGCGCGCCAACAAGTCGATGATGGCCTGGGGCGTGGAGCCGCGCGTGCCGTTCCTCGACCGTGAGTTCCTCGATGTGGCGATGCGCTTCGATGCCGCGCACAAGATGGTCGGTGCCGGCTTTGGTGGCCGCCGCATCGAGAAGGCGGTGCTGCGCGAGGCGTTCGATGGCTACCTGCCGGACAGCATCCTGTGGCGGCAGAAGGAACAGTTCAGCGATGGCGTGGGCTATGGCTGGATCGATGGGCTGAAGGCACATGCCGAGGCGCAGGTGAGCGACCGTGTACTGGCGGCCGCCGACAAGCGCTTCCCGCACAACCCGCCGCAGACCAAGGAGGCGTACTACTACCGCCACCTGTTCGAGCAGTTCTTCCCGAGCCGGGCAGCGGCCGAGACCGTGCCGGGAGGCAAGTCGATCGCCTGTTCGTCGCCCGCGGCCATCGCCTGGGACGCCAGCTTCGCCGCGGCGGCGGATCCGTCGGGTCGCGCGATCGCCGGCGTGCACGAGCAGGCACTGGCCTAAGCACCCCCAAAAGGGGACGGAGGGGATTAAGTCGTTTGTGCCATTAACGCCTTAATCCCCTCCGTCCCCTTTTTGTATGATCGCCCCCTGCACATTGGGGAATGTTCATGGACGTACAGGCAGGCGGCAACGCGCCGCCCACGAAATGGGGATGGCGCTACCTGGCCTGGGCCGGGGTTCCGTTGCTGGCTGGCGTGCTGCTGGCGCGGTATGCCGGGCCGGCGGCGCCCGAGGCGGTTGCCCGTGCCTCCGTCGCCGCCGAAGGCGGCTGGGTGCAGCATCTGGCGTCTCCGCTGGGCCTGTTCCTGCTGCAGCTGCTGGTACTGCTGCTGGTGGCCAAGGGCGCGGGGGCGCTGCTCAAGCGCATGGGACAGCCGGCGGTGATCGGCGAAATGGCCGCTGGCCTGATGATGGGGCCGCTGGTGCTTGGCAGCCTGCTGCCGCAGCTGCATGGTGCGCTGTTCCCGGCCAGTTCGCTGGGCCCGCTGGGCATGCTCAGCCAGCTGGGCGTGCTGATGTTCCTGCTGGTGGCCGGTGCCGAACTGGACCTGGCGGCGCTGCGTGGCCGCCGGCGTTTCGCCTTTACCGTCAGCCATGCCGGCATTGCAGTGCCGTTCGTGCTCGGCGTCGCCTTGGCGATCTGGCTGTATCCGCAGCACGGCCCACAGGGTGTGGGCTTCACCGCATTCGCACTTTTCGTAGGCATCTCGATGAGCATCACGGCCTTCCCCGTGCTGCTGCGCATCCTGGCCGACCGCGGGATCACACAGACGCCGCTGGGGCAGACCGCGATCGCCTGCGCTGCCTTGGGCGATGCCACCGCGTGGTGCCTGCTGGCGCTGATCGTGGCTGCCGCCCAGGCCAGCGGCTGGTTGCCGGCCAGCCTCAACCTGGTGTGCGTGGTCGCGTTCGTGGCGCTGATGCTGGGGCTGGTGAAGCCGTGGTTCGCGCGCCGGCAGATTGCGCCGGGCCGCGAGGGGCGCTGGCTGCTCGGCATCCTGCTGCTGTCGCTGGGCAGTGCGCTGGTCACCGAGATGCTGGGCATCCACGCGCTGTTCGGCGCGTTCGCTGCGGGTGTCGCGGTATCGTCCAACGCGCAGCTGCGTGACCTGCTGATGGCCCGTGTCGAGCCGTTCGCGGTCACGCTGCTGCTGCCGTTGTTCTTCGCCATGACCGGACTGCGCATGCGCGCCGATGCGCTGCAGGCCAGCGACATCGTGCTGTGCGTGGTGGTGATCGCGGTGGCCACGACGGGCAAGCTGCTGGGCACCTTCAGTGCCGCGCGCAGTGCCGGCATGCCCACGCGCGAAGCGTGGCGGCTGGGCGCGCTGATGAACACCCGCGGCCTGATGGAGCTGATCGTGCTCAACCTGGGGTATGAGCTGGGCCTGCTCGGTGACCGCCTGTTCGCGGTGCTGGTGATCATGGCGCTGGTGACCACGGCGATGACCGGGCCGCTGCTGAACCTGATCGAACGGCGCAGGGCCTGAACGTTGAACGGTAGTGCCGGCCGCTGGCCGGCAACCTGATGATGCTGGACACACCTGCATGGATGCCGGCCAGCGGCCGGCACTACCGCGCTGGCACCAGTGTCATCACGTGCTGCGTCTTGCCCGGCAGGAACGGTGTCGGGCGCCCATGCACCCAGTCCTCGTGGCCGGCACCCCAGTACGGTGACAGCGGATGGCCGCTCTGGCCGCCGGGCATGTGCACGATGCCGTCGGCCTCGTGGCCGGGCGAGACCACCATGCGCTCGGAGGCGCCGAAGTTCGGCGTCTGCACGCGCGGCATGTCCCGGTCGCCGGGCAGGCGGTCGGCGGGCATGCACAGCCAGCGCTTGGCGATGTCCGGCAGCGCCCGTGCGATGGGGTGGCAGATCGCCGCGGTATTGCGTTCACCCCAGCTGCGCTTGGCCAGCGGCCCCTGCTTGGCCAGCTCACCCTCGGTACGGCGGGCGGCGTCGATCAGCAGCGCATCCCAGCTGTCGAAGGCCGGTGGCAGCAGGTTGGCCGGGCGCTGTTCCAGCATCGGCCAGGCCACGCCTTCCAGCTGTGCCAGGCGTGGGTCCAGGTAGGCATCGCCCAGCTGCGCGTTGGCCGGGGCCAGCAGTGCATCGGACAGCGTGGCCATGACCTGCGTGCGGAATTCACGCACCACCCGGTAGCTGACCGAACTGGCCGAGGCGCGCCCGCCCCATTGATGGCTGGCCTCCTTCAAACGCTTCAGCGCAGGGTCGTCACTGCGTTCGATGACGTCGTGCAGCAGAGCCCACCAGCGCTGCAGGAACACCGCGCGGTCGTCGAGCTGGATCGCCAGCAGGTCGTGCTCGTCGAAGCGCTCCTGGATTGCCAGCAGGTCGCGGATCTGCCGCGCCCGCGCACCCAGGTCATAGCCGCCGTTGCCGACGCTGGCGAGTGCCTCGCCGTCGAGGACGCGTCCATTGGCGGTCCACAGGCGATGGTTGGGGGGATCGATCAATGCCGGCGAGGCATCGCTGCGGATCGGCCACGGCGCGCAGCCCTGGTTGCTGGCGGCATTGAAGCCGGCCGGTGCACAGCCGGGGCCGCGGTCCGGGCGAGCGCCGATCAGGCGCCAGGCAATGCGCCCGCTGCGATCACCGACCACCAGGTTCTGTGCGGGGATGCCGGCACGGTCGGCGAAGTGCAGTGCACCGTCGAGGTCACCGGCGCGGGCCAGGTCAGCGAAATCCAGGCGTACGGCACCGGGCAGGTGTGCGACCCAGCGCAGGGCGTCGCCACTGCCATCGGCATGGGTATGCAGGATCGGCCCCCAGTCGGTTTCGCGCACCGCGAACAGCACGTCGGCCTGGCCGGCCACGGCGATGCGCTCTTCGTGCACGGTCACGGCGGCGTTGGCCGGTTCCGTGCGATAGTCCGCCGTGTCGATGTAGCTGTTGGTGAAGCCCCAGGCGACGTGCCCGTTGCTGCCGACGATCACCGCCGGCAGGCCCGGCAGGGAGAAGCCGGTGACATCGACCTGGCCGCCGGCGGCCTGCGGGTCGGGGTAGCGCAGGCGCACGCGGAACCACAGGCCGGGTGCACGCAGGCCCAGGTGCATGTCGTCGGCAACGATGGCGCGGCCGTCGGCGGTAAGCGCCCCGGCCACCGCGAAGTTGTTGCTGCCGATGACGTCGCCCTCTTCCTGCTCAGTGCCCGTTTTTCCCTTCAATGTGCGCAGGTCCAGCTGGCTGGCATCGGGCAGGGCGGCGTTGCCGGTGGGTTCGCCAAACAGCGGCGCATCCCATTCGGTGCCGTCGTGGGCGATCAGCGCGTACAGCGCCGGCGGCACCACTGCGCGGATGCGGCTGAGCGCAAGCTCGGTCTGGTTGCCGGGGTCCTGCAGGTCGGCATACATGGCCAGCCCGGTCAGCACGCTGTCGCTGGCCTGCCACGGTTGTGGTGATTGCCGCAGCAGCAGGTAGGCCCATGGGCGCACGGAGAGATCGGCCAGGCCTTCGTTGACGCCATCCACGTAGGCGCGCACGGCCGTGCCGTTGTCGCCCAGTGCGGCCTGCAGATTCGCCTCGGTGCGTGCACGCAGCCGGTGCACGCGCATGCGCTTGTCGGCGTCGATGGCCTTCGGCCCGAACAGCGCCGACAGCTCGCCAGCGGCACTGCGGCGCATCAGGTCCATCTCGAAATAACGTTCCTGCGCGTGTACGCGGCCGAGCGCACGCATCGCGTCGGCCTGGCTGCCGGCAGTGATGGTGACCACGCCCAGCCCATCGCGCTCGATGGTGACCGGCTTGGCCAGCCCCGGCAGCGCATGCTCGCCGTCCAGGTCGGCCAGGCTGCCGCGCAGCAGCAGCCACAGCACCAGTGCGGTGACCAGCACGATGGCGATCAACACGCCCAGCACCCAACGCCATGTACGTCGCATCGCACGTCCTTTCCGAACTCGTGGGCCGATTGTAGCCGCAGGCGCAACTGCGACTGATTCCGATTAGATCACCGTATTTTGAAATGCGGCACCCTATGCCGCATCGATTCACAGGAGCCCCCCCATGAAAGGCAACCCGGACGTCATCGCCTGCCTGAAGGAACTGCTGCGCGGCGAGCTTGCTGCGCGCGACCAGTACTTCATCCATTCCCGCCGCTACGAGGACCAGGGCCTGTTCGCGCTGTACGAGCGCCTGAACCACGAGATGGAAGAGGAAACCCAGCATGCCGATGCGCTGCTGCGCCGGATCCTGTTCCTGGGTGGCGACCCGGACATGCGCCCGCATGCCACCGAGCCGGGCAAGACCGTGGAGGAGATGCTGCAGAAGGATCTCGATACTGAATACGCCGTTCGGAACAATCTCGCCGCCGGCATGAAGCTGTGCGAGGAGAAGGGCGATTACGTGAGCCGCGACATCCTGCTGGCGCAGCTGAAGGACACCGAGGAAGACCACGCCTGGTGGCTGGAGCAGCAGCTGGGCCTGATCAAGCGCATCGGCCTGGAGCTGTACCAGCTGAGCAAGATCGACGGCAACGGCGCCCCGGCGCACTGAGCGGGCATCGTTTTTGTAGAGCCGAGCCAATGCTCGGCTGCCTTCCGGTAGAGCCGACCGCTGGTCGGCTGCTCTGCAGAAAGCAGCCGACCAGCGGTCGGCTCTACCAGGAGCCAAAAGCAGCCGACCAGCGGTCGGCTCCACCAGCAGCACAGCGTTCTGTCGCCCGCCAGCACCGGAGCACCGCCAGCCAGCCTTCGCCCGCCAGCCGCTCCACCGCCCGCCAGCCGACAACGAAAAAGCCGGGGAATGCCCCGGCTTTTTCGTGCCTGGGGTCAGAGCCCTTTCCCATGGAAAGGGATCCGACCCCCGTACCTCTTATTCCACCGACAGCCCTTCCACCTTCTGCCAGCCGCGCGGCAGCAGGTGGCCGCGGGTGGCACGGGCGCCGAGGTAGGCGTCGAGCTCGTTGAACTTCAGGCCCATGGTGCGCTGGCCGCTGCGCACCTGCAGGGTCTGCCCCGGGCTGATCGCCACGATGGCGACCACGCGTTCAGTGGCGAGCTTGGCCTTCGGGATCTCGATGATCTTGTTGCCCTTGCCCTTGTCCAGTTCCGGCAGGTCGTTGGCGGCGATCGCCAGCAGGTTGCCGGAACTGGTCACCGCCACGATGCGGTCGGTGGCCACGTTGGCGACCATCGACGGGGTGAGCACCGACGAGCCGGACGACAGGTTCAGCATCGCCTTGCCGGCCTTGTTGCGACCGATCAGGTTCTCGAAGCGGGTGACGAAGCCGTAGCCGTGGCTGGAGGCCAGCACGAAGCGGGCATCCGGCTCGGCACTGGCCAAGGTCACGAAGCTGGTACCGGGAGCCGGCGAGAAGCGGCCGGTCAGCGGTTCGCCATTGCCACGCGCGGAGGGCAGGGTATGCACCGGCGTCGAGTAGGCGCGGCCTTCGCTGTCGAGGAACGCGACCTGCTGGGTGCTGCGCGCACGCACTGCGCCCTGCAGGGCGTCGCCGTCGCGGTAGGACAGGGCGGACGCATCGACGTCGTGGCCCTTGGCCGCTCGGATCCAGCCCTTCTCCGACAGCACCACGGTCATCGGCTCGCTCGGCACCAGCTCGGTCTCGTCGATGGCCTGCGCGGCCTGGCGCTGCACCAGCGGCGAGCGGCGTGCGTCGCCGAACTTCCTGGCGTCGGCGGTCAGTTCGTCGCGGATCAGCTTCTTCAGCTTGGCCTTGCTGTCGAGGATGCCGAGGATCTTCTCGCGCTCCTTGGCCAGCTCGTCCTGCTCGCCACGGATCTTCATCTCTTCCAGGCGGGCCAGCTGCTTCAGCTTGGTTTCCAGGATGTACTCGGCCTGTTCCTCGGACAGGCCGAAGCGCGCGATCAGCGCCGCCTTCGGTTCGTCCTCGGTACGGATGATGTGGATCACCTCGTCCAGGTTGAGGAAGGCGACCAGCAGGCCTTCCAGCAGGTGCAGGCGGCGCTCGACCTTCTGCAGGCGGTGCTGCAGGCGGCGGGTGACGGTGTTGCTGCGGAAGGTCAGCCATTCGCTGAGCAGCATCTTCAGGTTCTTCACCTGCGGACGGCCGTCCAGCCCGATCACGTTGAGGTTGACGCGGTAGCTGCGCTCCAGGTCCGTGGTCGCGAACAGGTGGCCCATCAGCTGGTCCGCGTCGACGCGGTTGGAACGTGGCACCAGCACCACGCGCACCGGGTTGGCGTGGTCGGATTCGTCGCGGATGTCTTCCAGCCACGGCAGCTTCTTGGCGCGCATCTGCGCGGCGATCTGCTCGATCACCTTCGACGGCGACACCTGGAACGGCAGCGCCGTCACCACGATGTTGCTGGCCTCCTTGGTGAAGGTCGCACGTGCACGCACGCTGCCGTTGCCGGTCTCGTAGATGTTCCGCAGGTCGTTGGCCGAGGTGATGATCTCGGCGCTGGACGGATAGTCCGGGCCCTGCACGTGCTCGCACAGGTCGCGCACGCTGGCATCGGGGTGGTCCAGCAGGTGCAGCAGTGCGCTGACGATCTCGTTGAGATTGTGCGGCGGCACGTCGGTGGCCATGCCCACGGCGATGCCGGTGGTGCCGTTGAGCAGCAGGTGCGGCAGCCGTGCCGGCATCCAGGTCGGCTCCTGCAGGGTGCCGTCGAAGTTCGGTGCCCAGTCGGTGGTGCCCTGGCCCAGTTCGCCCAGCAGCACTTCGGCGATCGGGGTCAGCTTGGATTCGGTGTAACGCATCGCCGCGAACGACTTCGGGTCGTCGCTGGAGCCGAAGTTGCCCTGGCCCTCGATCAGCGGATAGCGGTACGAGAACGGCTGTGCCATCAGCACCAGGGCCTCGTAGCACGCGCTGTCGCCGTGCGGGTGGTACTTACCGATGACGTCACCGACGGTGCGCGCGGACTTCTTCGGTTTGGACGCGGCATTCAGGCCCAGCTCGCTCATCGAATAGATGATGCGGCGCTGCACCGGCTTCAGGCCGTCGCCGATGAACGGCAGGGCGCGGTCCAGGACCACATACATCGAGTAGTCGAGGTAGGCGCGTTCGGCGTACTCGCGCAGCGGCAGTTGTTCGAATCCGTGGAACACGGGGCGGGCAAGTTCGGTCATGCGGCGTTGTTACCTGTTGTCGGGAGGCGGCGACGGCGGTCGCCGCTCGCAATCCTGTGATTATCCGGATGCGGCGGGGGATGCCAAGCCGCGCGCAGGGTCCAGCCCGGTTTCCAGGCCGTGCCCGGCCCGTGCCAGGTAGCGACCGGGCGGCAGCCCGAAGTGGCGGCGGAACACGGTAACGAACGCGCTGGCGCTGCTGAAGCCCAGCGCGTGGGCGATGTCGGCCACGCTGCGGCCGTCGGTCAGCTGGCGCAGAGCCTCTGACAGGCGCGCCTGCTGCCGCCACTGGGCGAAGCTGAGCGTGGTCTCGTCGCGGAAGTGACGGGTCAGGCTGCGCGGTGACAGACCGGCCCAATGCGCCCATTCGGCCAGGCTGCGTTCGTCGGAGGGGTCGGCCAGCAACTGCGAGGCGATCTTCAGCAGGCGCCGGTCGTGCGGCATCGGCAGGTGCATGCGCTGGCGCGGCGCGGTGCGGATCTCGTCCAGCAGCACGTCGATGATGTGCTGGCGCTCGGGCGTGGTGTCATGGCCGAGCGGCCATTCGCAGATGCGGTCGGCCAGCGCCTGCGCCAGCTTGGACAGGCCCAGCACGCAGGGGTCGGCGGGCAGGGTGGCGCAGGCCGGTGCAGCCAATGCCATGCCCCAGCCGCGCAACGGGCCGTCGAGGGTGACGGTGTGCGGTTCCAGCGGCGGCATCCAGCCGGCCGAGCCCGGCGCCAGCGACCACGTGCCATGCGAGGTGCGGGTGGTCAGCAGGCCGCGTTCGACGCAGATCAACTGGGCACGCTGGTGGTGGTGCCAGTCGACCTCGCGGGCCAGGCCCTGCTGGCTGTCGAAGCGGAAGGCGATGACCGGCGGGCCGTCGTTGCGCTCGAACCAGTCCAGTGCCTCATCTCTGAGTAGGCGTTTGGGAACCTGAATTTCTGCCTTGTTCATCATGTCCGCTGGCTGAAATGTGACATCCATTGGCTGGATTGTACTACCGGGCCACCTGACCAGATCATTAAGGTAGGCGCCTTCACTGATCGAGCCCGCTGCTGCAACACAGCATTCGATGCCAGATCGAATATTTCCATTGAGAAATATTTTTTTTGGAAGAGAATGCTCCCCCATGATCTGTCCTGCAACCACTCCCCCCAGCTTCGGCCTGCTGCTGCGCCAGGTGCGCGACGGCCTGGTGCGCCAACTCGACGCGTCCATGGCGGAAGAAGATCTGGGAATCGGCTTCACCCATTACATCGGGTTGAAGGTGCTTTCCCACATGGCGCCCTGCACCGCCAACGAACTGGCCCAGGCCATCGACCAGGTGCCCAGCGCGGTCACCCGCCTGCTGGACAAGCTGGAGGCGCTGGGCTGCGTCCGCCGCGAGGCGCATGCGCAGGACCGGCGGGCACTGCAGATCGTGCTGACCGACGAAGGCCGTGCGTTGTGGGCGCGGCTGAAGCTGCGCGGCGACGCGGTGATGGATTACGCGCTGCGTGATCTTTCCGCCGACGAGCGCACGCTGCTGCTGTCCCTCCTTACCCGAATCCGCGATTCACTGACGACCCCATGAACCCGATCCCGCATTCCACTCTCCGCCGGTCCGGGCGCGCGCTGCTGGTGTCAGCGCTGGCGCTGGCCCTGGCCGCCTGCGCCAGCAGTCGTGGCCTCAACCCGCAGGGCCACGTGCTTGACGTGGACAGCCTGCACAGCGAACGCACCCTGGCTGACACCGACCTGAGCGCCGCCGGCTTCCCGGCGCAGGACTGGTGGAAGGCACTGGGCGATGCGCAGCTGGACGCACTGGTCGCCGAAGGCCTGGCCGGTCATCCGAGCCTGGACGCCGCCGACGCGCGCCTGCGCCAGGCCCAGGCCCAGGTCGGTACCGCGCGCGCCGACGAGCTGCCCAGCCTGTCGGTGTCCGGCGGCTACACCGGCCTGCGCCTGCCCGAGTCGATGGTCGGCAGCGAGATGGGCGGCCGCTATGGCGGCAGCAGCCAGGTCGCCTTCGATTTCAGCTACGGCGTGGACCTGTGGGGCGGCAAGCGCGCTGCCTGGGAAGCCGCCGTGGATGGCGCGCATGCCGCCACCGTTGAAGCCCAGGCCGCACGCCTGAACCTGTCCACCGGCATTGCCCAGGCCTATGCCGACCTGGCCTACGCGTGGCAGCTCAACGACGTGGCCGAGGAAGAACTGACCCGCTCGCAGAAATCGCTGCAGCTGACCCGCCAGCGCCGCAGCGCCGGCATCGACAGCGATCTGCAGGTGCGCCAGGCCGAGGCCCGCGTGCCGGCCGCGCAGCAGCAGGTGCTGGCCGCGCAGCAGCGCATCGACGCCGCCCGCACCGCGCTGGCTGCACTGGTCGGCAAGGGGCCGGACCGTGGCCTGTCGATCCAGCGCCCGCAGCCGTTGAACCCGATGGCACTGCAGCTGCCGGGCGTACTGCCCAGCGAACTGCTCGGCCGTCGCCCCGACATCGTGGCTGCGCGCTGGCGCGTGGAAGCGGCCGACAAGCAGATCAAGGTCGCCAAGACCAAGTTCTACCCGAGCTTCAACCTGACCGCGCTGGCCGGCGTGGTCGCCCCGAACGTGGGTGACCTGCTGAAGAGCAGCTCGACCTTCGCCTACATCGGCCCGGCGTTGAGCCTGCCGATCTTCGAAGGCGGCAAGCTGCGCGCCAACCTGGCCAACACCGACGCGCAGTACGACCTGGCGGTGGCCAACTACAACCAGGCCGTGCTCGATGCACTGCGCGACGTCGCCGACCAGGTCAACGCGGTGCGCTCGCTGGCGCAGCAGGCGCACGCGCAGCAGCAGGCAGTGGACACCGCACGCTCGGCCTTCGACCTGGCCCAGCAGCGCTACCGCGCCGGCATCGGCAGCTACCTGGACGTGCTGACCGCGCAGTCCACCCTGCTGCAGTCGCAGCAGCAGCTGGCCGGCCTGCAGTCGCAGCAGGTGCAGACCTCGGTGCGCCTGAGCAAGGCGCTGGGCGGTGGTTTCCAGCCCGCCGACACCGACCGCGCACCGATCGCCTCCCATTCCGATTCCTCGCATTCCTGAAGACGCCCGCCATGAGCCAGACCCAAGACACCGCGGCCCCGGCCGCCTCCAACCGCCGCGGCAACCTGCTGCGCGGCCTGTTCGTGATCGTCGTGCTGCTGCTTGCCGCCCTGGCGCTGTGGTACTTCATGTTCGGCCGTTGGTTCGAAGAGACCGACGATGCCTACGTGCAGGGCAACCAGGTGCAGATCACCCCGCTGGTGGCCGGTACCGTGGTCGCCATCAATGCCGATGACGGCATGCGCGTGGAGCGCGGCCAGCTGCTGGTGCAGCTGGACCCGTCCGACACTTCGGTGGCGCTGCAGCAGGCCGAAGCCAACCTGGCCAAGACCGTGCGCCAGACCCGTGGCCTGTACCGCAGCGTGGAAGGCGCGCAGGCGGACCTGAACGCCCGCCAGGTGACCCTGAAGCGCGTGCGCGAGGACTTCGCCCGCCGCAAGGATCTGGCCGCCACTGGCGCCATTTCCAACGAAGAACTGGCCCACGCCCGCGACGAGCTGGCTGCGGCCGAAGCGGCCGTTGCCGGTTCGCGCGAGACCGTCGAGCGCAACCGCGCGCTGGTCGACGACACCGTGATCGCCACCCAGCCGGACGTGCAGGCCGCCGCCGCGCAGCTGCGCCAGGCCTTCCTCAACAACGCCCGCGCCGGCATCGTCGCGCCGGTCACCGGCTACGTTGCCCGTCGTTCGGTGCAGGTGGGCCAGCGCGTGCAGCCGGGCAATGCCCTGATGGCCGTGGTGCCGACCGAGCAGATGTGGGTCGAGGCCAACTTCAAGGAAACCCAGCTGCGCCATATGCGCCTGGGCCAGGAAGTGGAGCTGAAGTCGGACCTGTATGCCGGTGACGTGAAGTACAAGGGCCGCATCCAGAGCCTGGGCCTGGGTACCGGCTCGGCGTTCTCGCTGTTGCCGGCGCAGAACGCCAGCGGCAACTGGATCAAGATCGTGCAGCGCGTGCCGGTGCGCATCGCCATCGATGCCAAGCAGCTGGCCGAACACCCGCTGCGCATCGGCCTGTCGATGAAGGCCGAAGTGAGCCTGCGCGACCAGAAGGGTGAAGTACTGCCGAGCACCCCGGCCAAGGGCACCGTGTTCGACACCGACGTATATGCCAAGCAGCTGCATGATGCCGATGAGGTGATCCACACGATCATCCAGGGCAACCTGCCGCAGCAACAGGCAAAGGTGGGCTGAGGTCGCCATGTCCGCACAAGCTCCAGCCGCACCCGGCGCTCCGGGTGCACCGGCGGCGCCGGGTGCGGCCTCCGGGTTCCTGCCACCCAGCGTCGCCCTGTGCACCGTGGGCCTGGCGATGGCGTCGTTCATGCAGGTGCTCGACACCACCATCGCCAACGTTTCACTGCCGACCATCGCCGGTAATCTCGGCGCCAGCTCGCAGCAGGCGACCTGGGTCATCACTTCGTTCGCGGTCAGCACGGCCATCGCGCTGCCGCTGACCGGCTGGCTCAGCCGTCGCTTCGGCGAGCGCAAGCTGTTCGTCTGGGCCACGCTGGCCTTCGTCATCACCTCGCTGCTGTGCGGCCTGGCGCAGAGCATGGGCATGCTGGTGCTGTCGCGTGCGCTGCAGGGTTTCGTGGCCGGCCCGATGTACCCGATCACGCAGTCGCTGCTGGTCTCGATCTATCCGCGCGAGAAACGCGGACAGGCATTGGCGCTGCTGGCGATGATCACGGTGGTGGCGCCCATCTGCGGTCCGATCCTCGGTGGTTGGATCACCGACAACTACAGCTGGGAATGGATCTTCCTGATCAACGTGCCACTGGGCATCTTCGCCGCGCTGGTGGTGGGCAACCAGCTGAAGGGACGCCCGGAGCAGATCGAGAAGCCGAAGATGGACTACGTCGGCCTGGTCACCCTGGTGATCGGTGTCGGTGCCCTGCAGCTGGTGCTCGACCTGGGCAACGACGAGGACTGGTTCTCGTCGATGAAGATCGTGGTGCTGGCCTGCGTGGCGGTGGTGACGCTGACGGTGTTCCTGATCTGGGAGCTGACCGACAAGGATCCGATCGTCGACCTGAAGCTGTTCCGGCACCGCAACTTCCGCGCCGGCACGCTGGCGATGGTGGTGGCCTACGCGGCGTTCTTCAGCGTGGCGCTGCTGATCCCGCAGTGGCTGCAGCGTGACATGGGCTACACCGCGATCTGGGCAGGCCTGGCGACCGCGCCGATCGGCATCCTGCCGGTGATCATGACGCCATTCGTCGGCAAGTACG
This sequence comes from Stenotrophomonas sp. LC732, assembly GCF_052446685.1. NCBI lineage: Bacteria > Pseudomonadati > Pseudomonadota > Gammaproteobacteria > Lysobacterales > Lysobacteraceae > Stenotrophomonas > Stenotrophomonas sp. LC732. The sequence continues at coordinate 1,262,772 of NZ_CP199214.1, forward strand.
CATCGCGCTTCGACATGCGCATGCTGGCCACGGTGGCCTTCATCGTGCTGTCGATGACCAGCTTCCTGCGTTCGAACTTCAACCTGCAGGTGGACTACATGCACGTGGCCGGCGTGCAGCTGATCATGGGCATCGGCGTCGCGCTGTTCTTCATGCCGGTGCTGCAGATCCTGCTGTCGGACCTGGATGGGCGCGAGATCGCGGCGGGCTCCGGCCTGGCCACGTTCCTGCGTACGCTGGGTGGCAGCTTCGCGGCGTCACTGACGACGTGGCTGTGGGCGCGGCGTACCCAGGTGCACCATGCCGACCTGACCGAGCACATCTCGGCCTATCAGCCCGGCATGCAGGACCAGGTGACGGCGATGGGGCAGGGCGACCTGCAACACGGTGCAGCGGTACTGAACAACATGATCAACCACCAGGCATCGCAGATGGGCTTCAACGACATCTTCTTCCTGCTGGGCTGGATCTTCCTGGCGATCATCACGTTCCTGTGGCTGGCCAAGCCGCCGTTCGGCGCGGGTGCAGGTGCTGCCGCCGGCGGCGGGCACTGACCGTTCATTGCTGTTGAAACGCAGAAACCCCGCCGCAAGGCGGGGTTTTTCTTTTGGTGGATCCACGCCACGCATGGATGGATCTCGGGGCGTGAATTCCCAGACCCCGGAAACGAAAAAACCCGCTTTCGCGGGTTTGATCATCTTGAGTCGTGGTGCCCAGGAGAGGACTCGAACCTCCACGGTTTTACCCGCTAGTACCTGAAACTAGTGCGTCTACCAATTCCGCCACCTGGGCGACTCAGGAGATGAATTATGGGGAGCCACAGAAGATGTGTCAACAACATTTCACACTTTTTTCTGGGGCTGCACGCCCAGGTGATGCAGCAGGCTGCGCATCGCCGGTGACAGTCGTGTCCACTCGGCAAAGCACGCGCACAGGCGTCGTTGCGCCCACGCATCGGCGAGCGGTACGGCGACGGTGTGCGTGCTGCGCCGATGCTGGCGCGCGATGGTCCGCGGCGCGATGCCGACGCCGATGCCGTGGCCGACCATGATGCACACGCCTTCGAAGGTCTTCATGCGGATGCGTACATCCAGGCGGCGCCCGATGTCGCGCGCCTGGTCCTCGATGTAGGTCTGCAGTGCATTGCCATCGGCCAGGGCAACGAAGGTCTCGCCGGCAACCTCGACGAAGGTCACGCTGCGCCGCGAGGCGAGGCGGTGATCGGCCGGCAGCAGCATCACCAGCGGGTCTTCGGCAACCACATGCTGCTGCAGGCCGGCAGCGTCGACCGCATCGCTGATGATGCCGGCTTCGGCCTGGCCGGCACTGATCGCGCGTACGACTTCGGGGCTGGTGCGCTCCAGCAGTTCCACATGCAGGCGTGGGCGTCCGGCCAGCCACGGCGCGAGCCGCGAGGGCAGGTAGTTGGTCAGCGCGGCGGTGTTGGCATACAGGTGCAGGGTGCCGCGCGCACCCTGCGCGAACGCCTGTAGTTCGCCACGCAGCTGTGCCTGCTGCTGCAGGATCAGGCGTGCGTGGTGGGCGAGGGCGGCGCCGGCCTCGGTCAGGCTGACGCCGCGTGGGTGCCGGTGCAACAGCGCGGTGCCGGCATCGGCTTCGATCGTGCGCAGGCGCTCGCTGGCTGAACCCAATGCCAGGTTTGCCTGTGCCGCGCCGGCGGTGATGCTGCCGGCTTCGGCGATTGCCAGGAACAGGCGCAGGTCGGCGATGTCCATCCGCATGTCGTGCCTCATTGCTGATCCGGCGCCTTCGGGTCAGCCGAAGGCTGGGCCGGGAAGACCGCATTGTGCGCCTAGCGAGGGCCCGGTCCAATGAAGCCATGCATGAATCGACATACTTCTATTTGCTGCTGGTGGTGGTGTTCGTGCTGGCCGGCGTGGTCAAGGGCGTGACAGGGATGGGGTTGCCGACGGTGGCGATGGGCCTGCTGGGCAGCACCCTGTCACCGGTGGCGGCGGCGTCGATGCTGTTCATTCCAACCTTCGTCACCAATGCGTGGCAACTGCTGTCCGGGCCGTCGCTGGGCCACATCGTGCGGCGTTTGTGGCCGATGATGCTTGCCGTGGTGGTGGTGACGCTGGGTTCGGCCGCACTGCTGGTGCGGGTCGATCGCACCTGGTCGCGCGTTGCGCTGGGCGTGGCATTGGTGGTCTATGCCGCCTATGCGTTGCTCGCGCCGGTGTTCCGCGTGCCGCAGCGGCGCGAGCGCTGGCTGGGGCCGCTGGTGGGTGCGCTGTCCGGCGTGGTGACGGGGGCGACGGGTGTGTTCGTGATGCCGGCGGTGCCGTACCTGCAGTCGCTGGGATTGCAGCGCGAGGAGCTGGTGCAGGCGCTCGGGCTGGCGTTCACCGTGTCGACGATTTCGCTGACCACCGGTCTGGTGCTGCACGGTGCGTTCGGCATCCAGCAGCTGGGGCTGAGTGCGCTGGCGGTGCTGCCGGCGCTGCTGGGCATGTGGCTGGGCCAGGTGATCCGGCAGCGCATCAGCGCGCGCGTGTTCCGCGCCTGCTTCCTGGGGTTCCTGCTGCTGCTCGGGCTGGAACTGGTGCTGCGGCCGTTGTTCTGATGCCGGATCCGGGGCATGAAAAAACCCGCCTTCGCGGGTTTTTCTCATTCTCGACGTGGTGCCCAGGAGAGGACTCGAACCTCCACGGTTTTACCCGCTAGTACCTGAAACTAGTGCGTCTACCAATTCCGCCACCTGGGCGTCGAGGAGCGAGATTATGGGGTGCCGTGACGGGGGTGTCAACACTTTTTGCTGATCCCGGGTCGGTTGCCGTTGCGCATGCGAAACGGGCTCTGCCCCCCATCTCACTCGCTTGGGGCCAGAGCCCTTTCCTCTGGAAAGGAATCCGACCCCGGCTGCCGGATCACAGGCAAAAAAAATCCCCGCCGAAGCGAGGAGTTTTTTCGTTGGTGCCCAGGAGAGGACTCGAACCTCCACGGTTTTACCCGCTAGTACCTGAAACTAGTGCGTCTACCAATTCCGCCACCTGGGCGTTCCAGAGGCGCAATTGTGAAGATGAATCCGCAGGCTGTCAACGACTTCCTGAATGTTTTTGACGCGATCGCTTGAAGGCGACCGCTGACCCGTTCTGCACGCCGCCAGCGGCTACCATGTAGGGCGATGACTACCAAAAAACCAAGCAAGGGCGGGAGCAAGTCCCGCAGCCAGGCCCCGAACAAGGGCGCCAAGGCGGGGGCAGCCCGCACCACCAAGCCGGGCAAGCCGCTGCCGGGCTGGTTCCCCGAATTGAATGAAGGCGGTGTACCGCCACGCGGCCGCAAGGTCCGCAGTACCGATGCACCGGGCCCGGCCCCGGGCCGCAAGCTGCCGCCGGCCGGCAAGGTGATCGACGATCCCTATGCCGCCCGCGAAGCGGAGAAGTACGAACAGCCCATCGCCAGCCGCGAGGCCATCCTGGCCCTGCTGGAGCGCTGCGAAGGGCCGCAGACCGCCGAGGAACTGGGCGCGCGCCTGGGCCTGACCGCTCCGGACCGGGCCGAAGCGCTGTCGCGCCGGCTCGGTGCGATGGTCCGCGACGGCCAGCTGGTGCAGAACCGTCGCGGCGGTTTCGCCCCGATCCAGACCCTGAACCTGGTCACCGGTGTGGTGATCGCCAACCCGGAAGGGTTCGGCTTCCTGCGCCCGGTCGAGGGCGGCGACGACCTGTTCCTGCCGCCTTATGAAATGCGCAAGGTCATGCACGGCGACAAGGTGCTGGCCCGCGTGACCGGCATCGATCACCGTGGCCGTCGCGAAGGCAGCATCGCCCGCGTGCTGGAGCGCGGCATGACCCGCCTGATCGGCCGCTTCAGCATCGAGATGGGCATCAACTACGTGGTGCCCGACGACAAGCGCGTGCAGCGCAACGTGCAGGTGCCGCCGGACCAGACCGGTGGTGCGCGCGACGGCCAGCTGGTGGTCTGTGAACTGACCCAGGCGCCGGACAGCCGCCGCCCGCCGATCGGCCGCATCATCGCGGTGCTCGGCGACAAGCTGACCGCGTCGCTGGTGGTGGAGACCGCCATCCATGGCCACGAGCTGCCGTTCGAGTTCCCGCAGGAGGTGCTGGACGAAGCGGCCTCGGTGCCGCTGGTGGTCGAGCCGGCGATGATTGGCGACCGTGTCGACCTGCGCAGCACGCCGCTGGTCACCATCGATGGCGAGGATGCCAAGGACTTCGACGACGCGGTGTACTGCGAGCCGAATGCCGAGGGTTTCCGCCTGGTGGTGGCGATTGCCGACGTCTCGAATTACGTTCGCCCTGGTACGCCGCTGGATGAAGAGGCGCAGAAGCGTGCGACGTCGGTGTACTTCCCGGGCTTCGTGGTGCCGATGCTGCCGGAGACACTGTCCAACGGCATCTGCTCGCTGATGCCGAAGGTCGACCGCATGTGCTTTGTCTGCGACATGCAGATCGACCGCGATGGCCTGGTCACGCATTCGCGCTTCTACGAGGCGGTGATGAACTCGCATGCGCGCCTGACCTACACCCAGGTGTGGAAGGCGGTGGGCGAGGACGATGCCGATACCAAGGCCTGGATGGGCGACCTGCTGCCGCAGGTGCAGCGCCTGCACCAGCTGTACAAGGTGCTGTCCAAGGCACGCGCCAAGCGCGGTGCCATCGAATTCGAAAGCAGTGAAGTGCGCTTCGTGCTGGACAACCGTGGTGAAGTGACCCAGGCCGGCATGCTGGTGCGCAACGACGCGCACAAGCTGATCGAGGAGTGCATGATCGCGGCCAACGTCGAGGCCGCCAGATACCTGCTGTCGCGCCATGTGCCGGCGCCGTACCGCATCCACGAGAAGCCGCCGGAAACCAAGTACGCCGACCTGCTGGAATTCCTCAAGGAGTTCAAGCTGAGCCTGCCGCCGTGGTCGAAGGTGCGCCCGGGCGATTACACCAAGCTGCTGAAGAAGATCCGCGACCGCCCCGATGCCACGCTGCTGGAATCGGTGTTGCTGCGCAGCCAGAGCCTGGCGATCTACAGCCCGGAGAATCACGGCCACTTCGGCCTGGCGCTGGAGGCGTACGCGCACTTCACCTCGCCGATCCGCCGTTACCCCGACCTGCTGGTGCACCGTGCGATCAAGCATGCGTTGTCCGGCAAGCCGCTGGACAAGTTCACCTACAACGCGCGCGAAATGGCGGCCCTGGCGCTGCAGTGTTCCGAGCGCGAGCGCCGTGCCGACGAAGCCGAGCGCGAGGTCGACGAGCGTTACCGCGCGGCGTGGATGGAAAAGCACGTGGGCGGCCAGTTCGACGGCGTGATCAGCGGCGTGACGAGCTTCGGCCTGTTCGTGGAACTGGACGAGTCCAAGGTGCAGGGCCTGGTGCATGTGACCCAGCTGCCGCAGGACTATTACAAGTTCGACGCCACCCGCAAAACGCTGACCGGCGAACGCCGCGGCAGCAGCTACCGGCTGGGTGACCGCGTGCGGATCCTGGTGCTGAAGGCCAGCATGGAAGAGCGCAAGATCGACTTCCGCCTGGTCGAGCACAAGGGCGAGGACGAGGGCGATGGCGATGGCCTGCCGCCGCCGCCCGAGCGGGGCAAGCCGGCCAAGCGCACCAAGAAGAAGTATTGAAAGGTGTGCCGACCAACGGTCGGCACCTACCGCAACTGGTAGGTGCCAACCTTGGTTGGCACGACGTTCCGGAGGAACCCCAGCATGCAAGGCCAACCCGAATACAGTGGCGGCTGCCAGTGCGGCGCGGTCCGCTTCCAGGCGCGTGGCGAGCTCACCGACAGCTCGATCTGCCATTGCCGGATGTGCCAGAAGGCGTTCGGTGCCTATTACGCGCCGCTGGTATCCGTGCGCGGCGTGCAGTTCAGCTGGACCCGCGGCCAGCCGCGCTATTTCCAGTCGTCCAACGTGGTGCGGCGTGGTTTCTGCGCCGACTGCGGTACACCCCTGACCTATGAAGCCCCGGATGGCGTGGCCGTGGCTGCCGGCGCCTTCGATGAGCCGGAACGCCTGCCACCGACGATCCAGTACGGGGTGGAGCGCAAGCTGCCGTTCGTCGACAGCCTGTCCGGCCTGCCGGCGCGGCGCACCGAGGACGACGTCGCCGCGCTGGAGTTCCTGGCCACCATCGTTTCCCACCAGCACCCCGACCACGACACCCCGCACTGGCCGCCGCGCAGTCGGTAACGCCCCTCTAGCGCCGAGCCCACGCTCGGCTGCTCCGGGTTCAGGCTTCATCGGCCCCCCGCCAGCCGAGCATGGGCTCGGCGCTACAGAGGGGCGGCCGGTCGCAGCGCCCGGCCTGCCGATGCTCTACCATAGCCACCCCCTTTCCGGTCCCCGCCCGCATGAGCAAGAACAGCCAGTGGATTGTCGGCGTCAACGCCGTCGCCTCCTCCATCGAGAACGACGCCGAGAACGTCCGCGAAGTGCTGGTCGAGGCCGGTGCGAAGAACCCGCGCCTGACCGAGATCGAAGAGAACGCCCGCCGCAAGGGCATCGATGTGCGCAAGGTGAACAGCCAGGCGCTGGACGGTGTTGGCGGTTCGGTGCGCCACCAGGGCGTGGCCGCGCGCTACGCCGCCGCCCGTACCTACAGCGAGAACGAGCTGGAAGGGCTGGTCACCGCGGCCGAGGGCAAGGCCCTGCTGCTGGTGCTCGACGAGGTGCAGGACCCGCACAACCTCGGCGCCTGCCTGCGCTCGGCCGCTGCCGCCGGGGCGACCGCGGTGATCATCCCGAAGGACAAGTCGGCCACGGTCAATGCCACTGTGCGCAAGACTTCGGCCGGTGCCGCCGACCTGATCCCGGTGGTGGCGGTGACCAACCTCTCGCGCTGCCTGAAGGACCTGCAGAAGCAGGGCGTGTGGATCTACGGCCTGGCCGGTGAAGCCACGGCCTCGCTGTACCAGCTGGACCTGAAGGGCAACATCGCGCTGGTGCTGGGCGGCGAAGCCGATGGCCTGCGCCGCCTGACCCGCGAGAACTGCGATGGCCTGGTCAAGATCCCGATGCCGGGCGAGATCGAGAGCCTGAACGTCTCCGTCGCCGCCGGCGTCAGCCTGTTCGAGGCCGTGCGCCAGCGCGGTTGATCGGCCAGCGCGATGTGATCGGGGTCAGATCCCTTTTCCAATGGGAAAAGGGATCTGACCCCGTTTCATGTCCCGCCTCACCCCGCGCTGCCGCCCAACGCCTTGAACAGCGTCACGTCGTTGTTGAGCTGGCCCTGGCGCGCACGTGCCAGCGACAGTTCGGCATCACGCCGGGTCTGCTGCGCTTCCAGCCAGGTGCGCAGATCGGTGGCACCCACGCGGTAACGCACTTCCTGCGCGCGTTCCACTTCCACCGCTTCGTCGTATGAAGCCTGCGAGGCCGCCACCTGGCGCGCCAGCTGCTCGCGCGCCGACAGTGCGTTGTCCACTTCCGAGAGCGCGGTATACAGCGTCTTGCGGAAGTTGCTGGCGGCGATCTGGTAGGCGGTGCCGGCGATATCGGTATCCAGCTGCGCACGCTGCAGGTTGAGGAACGGCAGCGACAGGCCGGCGCCCAGCGTGGCCACCGGGTTGCGCAGTACATCGCCCAGCGAGGTCGCGCTTGAACCGAGGCTGCCGGTCAGGCTCAGCGCAGGGTAGTACTGGGTGGCGGTGACCTTGATGGTCTTCAGGCTGTTGCGCAGGCGAAGTTCGGCCGCGCGCAGATCGGGGCGGCGGCCGAGCAGATCGGTCGGCAGGCCTTCGCTGATGGCTGGGCTGCGTGCGCCCAGCAGGTCCTGTGGTTCGTCCTGCTGGGGCCAGGGCGTGCCGTCCAGCAGCACGGTCAGCGCGTTGCGCACCTCCACCCGCTGCTGTTCCAGCGCGCTCTGCGAGGACCGCTGCGACTGCAGGTTCTGCAGTGCCTGGCGCACTTCCAGGCGCGATACCGCACCGGCGTCGAAGCGGGCCTGCACCAGTTCGCGGGTGCGTTCCAGGCGCTCCAGGTTGGCCTGGCCGGTGGCGATCGACTGGTTGAGGTAGGCCAGGTTCCAGTACTGGGTGATGGTGTCGCTGATCACCAGCAGCGCGGTGTTCTGCCGGTCTTCCTCGCTGGCCTCGGCTTCCCAGCGGGCGATGTCGCGCTGGGTGCGCAGGCGGCCCCACAGGTCCACTTCCCAACCCAGCGAGACGCCGGTGGAATAGCTGCGGCGCCAATCATCAGACTGGTCGGTGGCGCGGCTGGCGCTGCCGCTCACGCCGGATGACGAGGGCTGCGGCCACAGTGCGTTGCTGGCCAGGCCGGCCTGCAGGCGCGAACGCTGCACGGCCAGGCCGGCGGCGGCCAGATCGCTGTTGGCGGCCAGCGCCTGCGCCACCAGGCGGTCCAGGCGTTCATCGCCGAAGCCGGTCCACCAGGTGTCCTGGCGGATGTCGCGGCCCGGTGTATCCAGGCTGCTGCGCGGGTCATCGGCTGGCGCGTTGAGGGTGGCATCGCCACGTCCATACTGCGCCGCCACGGCCGGGTCGTGCACCGGGTAGCGGCCGACCGACGCGCAGCCGGACAGGGCGAGTAGAACGGCACCGGCCAGCAGCAGGTGCCGGGGAGCGGGGAAGGGCAGTCGGGTCATCATCTTCATTCGCGGGCCAGGGCCTCCACCGGGTCGAGCTGCGCGGCGTTGCGCGCTGGCAGGAAGCCGAACGCAACGCCGATCAGGGTCGAGCAGGCAAACGCGGCGACGATCGAGGCGGTGGAGAACAGCACCTGGAAGTCGCTGGCGAAGCGGCCGATCATCGAGCCCAGCAGCAGGGCCAGGCCGATACCGAGCACGCCGCCGAGCAGGCAGACCAGCACCGCTTCGATCAGGAACTGCTGGCGGATATCACTCTGCCGTGCACCGACGGCCATGCGCACCCCGATCTCGCGGGTGCGCTCGGTCACCGATACCAGCATGATGTTCATCACGCCGATGCCACCGACCAGCAACGCGATGGCGGCGATGGCACCGATCAGCAGGGTCATCGTGCGCGTGGTCTGCTCGATGGTCTCGCGGATCTCGGCGCTGTTGCTGAGGAAGAAATCCTCGGTGCCATGGCGCAGGGTCAGCAGGCGGGTGATCGCTTCCTGCGCGGCGTCCATCGGCGTGTCATCGTCCACGCGCACGGTGATGCTGGACACGTGGCTCTGGCCGAGCATGCGCGACATCACCGTGGTGTACGGCACCCACACGCTGAGGCTGGTGCTGCCGCCGAAGCCGAAACTCTGCCGCTTGGCCACGCCGACCACGCGCGCCGGCACGTTGCCGAGCAGGATCACCTGGCCGACCGGGTCGACATCGGGAAAGAACTGGGACTGGGTGTTCTCGTCGATCACCGCCACCTGGCCCAGGCCCTTGACCGCATCGGCATCGAAGAAGCTGCCGCTGAGCAGGGTCACGCCCTTGACCCGGAAGAACTGCTCGCCAACGCCGCTGACCTGGGCGGTGGACGACTGGTTGCGGTAACGCGCGGTGACCGAAGTCGATACGCTGGGGGTGGCGCTGTCTACGTAGCTCTGCCTTGCCAGTGCATCGGCATCGCTGGCCTTGAGCGTCTGTACGCGCGCCGAGCGCATGTCGCCGAAACCGCGGCCGGGATAGACGTCGATGGTATTGGTGCCGAGCGCGCTGATGTTCTGCAGGATCTGCTGCTGGGAGCCATTGCCCAGCGCCACCACCGAGACCACCGAGGCGATGCCGATGATGATGCCGAGCATGGTCAGGAAGGTTCGCAGCCGATGTGCGTTCATCGCCAGCAGCGCCATGCGGAACGCTTCGGTGAAGCGGTCGCGCGCGGCCCGCCAGCTGTTGCCGCGGGCGACGCCGGTACTGGCCTCGCGCTGCGCACGGTAGGTCGGCGCATTCGGGTTGGCGCGGTCGGCGATGATCTCGCCATCGCGGATTTCGATGATGCGCTGCGCGTGCTCGGCCACGCTCATGTCGTGGGTGACGATGATGATGGTGTGGCCTTCGGCATGCAGTTCGCCGAGGATCGCCATCACTTCCTCGCCGGATTTCGTGTCCAGCGCGCCGGTCGGTTCGTCGGCCAGGATCACCTCGCCGCCGTTCATCAGGGCGCGTGCGATCGACACGCGCTGCTGCTGGCCACCGGACAGCTGGCCCGGCTTGTGATGCATGCGGTCGCTCAGGCCCAGCCGCTGCAGCAGTTGCTCGGCACGCGCGTTGCGCACCGGGCCGGGGCTGCCGGCGTACACCGCCGGCACTTCCACGTTGCCGCGCGCATCCAGGTCGCCGAGCAGGTGGTAGCGCTGGAAGATGAAACCGAAATGCTCGCGGCGCAGTTCGGCCAGTTCGTCCGGTTGCATCTTCCCGGTTTCGCGGCTGGCCACCTGGTAGCTGCCACGGGTGGGACGATCGAGGCAGCCGAGGATGTTCATCAGCGTCGACTTGCCCGAGCCGGACTGGCCGACGATGGCCACCATCTCACCGGCGTGGATGTCGAGATTGACGTCGCGCAGCACGGCGATCACATCATCGCCGGCCGGGAATTCACGTCGCAGGTCGCGCAGGCGCAGCAGCGGCGCCGTCGTGCTCATCGGCGCCCCATGCCCGGGCCGCCAACCCGCATCTGCATGCCGCCGCGGTTGCCGCCGCCGGCGCTGGCACCGGCCGCACCCGCTTCGCCAACCACCACGCGCTCGCCTTCCTTCAGCCCGGACAGGATCTCGGCCGAGGCGCCATTGTTGATGCCCACCGTGACCTTGCGCGGCTGCGGCTGGCCCTTGTCGTCCAGCACCCGCACCATGCGCTCGTCGCCACGGCGCTTCGGCCCCAGCGCCACTGCCGGCACCATCAGCACGCCCTTGGCCTGCTTGAGCAGCACCGAGACCTGCGCGGTCATGTCGATGCGCAGCGTGCCATCCGGGTTCTCCACGTCGAACAGCGCGTTGTAGTAGACCGCGCTGCTGGAACTGGAACTGGAGGAGCTGCTGGAGCTGGATGAATTCTCGTTGGCGATCGAGGCTGGCGCCGGATTGATCTGGCGCAGCGTGGCGTGGTACTTGCGGTCCGGGTCGCCGAGCGTGGTGAAGTACACCGGCATGCCGGCCTTGATCTTGACCACGTCGGCCTCGGAGATCTCCGCATTGACGGTGACCACGTCCAGCCGCGCCAGCATGACGATGGTCGGCGCGGTCTGGTTGGCGTTCACCGTGCGGCCTTCCTCGGCCACCACCGCCACCACGGTGCCGTCCATCGGCGCGGTAATGCGGGTGTAGGCCAGGTTGGCGCGGGCGGTGCCCAGCTCGGTTTCGCGGCCCTTGATCTGCGCCTCGTAGGACTGCAGCTGGGCACGGGCGGTCTTCAGCTGCGCCTCGGCGGCATCGTATTCCTGGCGCGAGGTGGCCTCGGCAGCCAGCATCTGCTGCTGGCGCGCGAATTCCAGTTCGGCCTGGCGCAGGGTGGCCTGCTGGACGGCGCGCTGGGCGGTGACCTGGTCCAGCGAGGCCTGCGCGTTGAGCACCTGGTTCTGCTGGGTGGTGGCGTCGATCTCGGCAATCAGGTCGCCTTCCTTCACGGTGTCGCCCAGCTGCACCTTCAGCGACTTGATCTGGCCCGAGGCCTGCGCACCGACGCTGACCAGCTTGTAGGCATCGATCACGCCGGTGGCGTCCACCGTCTGCTCGATGTCACCGCGGCTGACCGGCGAGGTGGCCACCGCCGGCGCGGCGGGCTTGCGCAGCAGCCACCAGGCGGTCGCGGCGACGATCAGGGCAAGCAGGGCGATCAGTATCAGGCGACTCCGGCGGGTCGCGGGCAGCAGGCGGAACGTCACGTCGTGGCTTCACTCTCGGGGCCGCGCGTGCGGCGTTGGCGGGCATTGTGAAGACCGGGCGATGGACGGCTCAATCCTCGGGGTATGTCTGTATGTAACACTGTCGGTGAATACGCGTAACCACAGGTATCCCGCCCGTGGGTGGATACACTGGTACGCATTGCCCCGGATGCGGTTCAGCTGCCGACACGGGATGATCGCGACATGGAGACTGAAAACCCGATGCATCGACTGCTGATCGTCGACGACGACAACGACATCCGCACGCTGCTGGCCGAGCAGCTCGGCCGCGCCGGTTACCTGGTGAGCACGGCGGCCGATGGCACCGCCATGCGCCAGCTGCTGGACCGCGAGCACGTGGACCTGATCGTGCTCGACCTCAACCTGCCGCGCGAGGATGGCCTGACCCTGTGCCGTGACCTGCGTGCGCGTTCGAACACGCCGGTGATCATGCTGACCGCACGCGCCGAGCCGATCGATCGCGTGCTGGGCCTGGAAATGGGCGCCGATGACTACCTGGCCAAGCCGTTCGAACCGCGCGAGCTGCTGGCACGCATCCGCAACGTGCTGCGCCGGACCGAGGCGCTGCCGGCCAACCTGGAGCCGCTGGCGGTGCGCCGTGCGCGCTTCTCGCGCTGGGTGTTCGACCTGGAGCATCGCCACCTGGTCGATCCGGATGACCGCGTGGTGGTGCTGTCCGGCGCCGAGTTCCGCCTGCTGCGGGTGTTCATCGCGCACGCCAACAAGGTGCTGTCGCGCGAGCAGCTGGTCGCGCTCAGCAGTGGCCGCAACTACGAGGCACAGGACCGCGCGATCGACCTGCAGGTCAGCCGCCTGCGCAACAAGCTGGGCGACGACGGTGGCCCGGACGGACTGATCAAGACCGTGCGCAACGAGGGCTACGTGCTGGCCTCCGCGGTCAACCTGGAATAAGCCGCGATGAAGCGCCTGCGCCATTTCCTGTCCTCGATGGTCGGGCGGTTGTTCGTGATCCTGCTGCTGGGCATGGCGGTGGCTGCGATCGGCGCGACCATGCTGGCCACTTCCAAGCGCCAGCAGGAGTTCGAGCGGCAGAACCTGAACCGCATCGCCGACCGCCTGCAGGGCTACGTCAACCTGCTGGACGGCAATCCGGAGCTGCGCGAGCGCCTGCTGGCGATCGGCGGGCCGAGCGTGCGCGCGCTGCAGCCCGGAGCCCGCCTCGGGCGTGCCGACACGGCGCTGATGGAAGTGCTGGAAGACCGCCCCGGACCGGTGTCGCGCGCGCATGTGCACTTCGCTTCGTTCCGCTCCTGCATTCCCAAGCTGCAGGACCTGCTGCCGCCGCCACCGCCGGGTCACCGGCGGCCGCCGCGCGAACGCGACCCGGCGTTCATCCCGCCCAAGTGCCGCGCGGTGGACGTGACCCTCAACGACGGCACGCTGCTGAAACTGGCGCTGGACTCGCCGGCGGTGGCGCACAACGGCATCCTCGCCGTGGACCCGTGGTTCCTGACCCTGCTGGTGCTGGCGATTGCCGTGCTGGCCTATATCGTTGCGCGCATGGCCAGTGCGCCACTGCAGGAACTGGCCGCCGCTGCCGAGGATCTCGGCGACGATCTGCAGCGCGACCCGTTGCCATTGCGCGGGCCGCGTGAAGTGCAGCGCGCCGCCGAAGCCTTCAACGCCATGCAGCACCGCCTGCAGCGGCACCTGGCCGAACGCACGCAGATGCTGGCGGCGATCACCCATGACCTGCAGACGCCGCTGACCCGGTTGCGCCTGCGCCTGGAGAATGTCAGCGACGAAGCCCTGCGCGAGCGCCTGATCGGTGACCTGGCGGCGATGCAGGCGCTGGTGCGCGAGGGCCTGGAACTGGCCCGCAGTGCCGAGAGTGCCGAACAGCGCGCCGCACTCGACCTGGATTCACTGCTGGAGAGCATCGTCGAGGACACCGCCGAAGGCGGCGCCGACGTGGTCTTCGAGGGGGGCAGTGGTTCGGTGCTGATGCTGCGTCCGCTGGCCATGCACCGCCTGTTCTCCAACCTGGTGGACAACGCGGTGATGTACGCGCAACGGGCGCGGGTACGGGTCGAGCGCAGCGGCGGTGCGATCACCGTAGTGGTGGCCGATGACGGCCCCGGCCTGGCCGAAGAGCAGCTGGAGGCGGTGTTCGATCCGTTCGTGCGGGTGGAAACCTCGCGTTCGCGCCAGACCGGCGGGGCCGGCCTGGGCCTGACCATCGCCCGCGCCCTGGCCGAGAAGGACGGCGCGCGGCTGTGGCTGCGCAACCGGGCCGAAGGTGGCCTGGAGGCGGTGGTGCAGTGGCCGGCCAGTGCCCAGGTGGTGGCGCCCGGCCGCGCCGGCTGAGCCGGCGGGCCGCGGACGGTGACGCCGGGGCCGGGGTTTGGCCTATCATCTGCCCATCTCCCCAGTCTCCCCTCGATGAGCCAGCCCGTTCCCGCCGGCATGCCAGTGCGCGCTGCCCGGCTGTTCCCGCACGCTGCCGCGCCCTGCAGCCGCACCTGGCCGCCGCTGCTGCGGTGATGGGCGGGCAGGGGGACGAGGGGCGCTGGGTGGAGCGCCGCGCATCAGGATTCAGGCGGGCACTGCGGCAGGGCCTGCTGTGGTTGCTGCTGGCCCTCGCGCTGCCGCTGGCGGCACAGGAGGGCGCGCCCCCGCTGCGCGACTACGCCATCGATGTATGGACCTCGCGCAACGGCCTGCCGCACAACTCGCTGCGCGACATCGCACAGACGCCGGAGGGCCACCTGTGGTTCGCCACCTGGGAAGGGCTGGTGCGCTACAACGGCCTGGACTTCACCGTGTTCGACCGCAGTACGCGCCCGGGCCTGCGCGACAACGGCATCGGCGCACTGTTCGTCGACCGCCAGGGCGGGCTGTGGATCAGCGATTCGCGCGGCAACGTCAGCCACCGCGGCAGCGACGGCCAATGGCGGGTCTGGGAGCACCAGGCCGGTACACCGCAGGTGCTGATCCAGTCCATGCAGATGGACAGCCAGGGCCGGCTCTGGCTGCTGTACGAAGGCAAGGGCATCGGCTACCTGACGCCGGATGCCGGCATCGTCTACCAGGCACCGGCGGCGGACCTGCCGATGGCGATGAGCTTCACCAAGCTGGTGGTCGATGCACAGGACCGGGTATGGGTCGGCACGCTCGACGGGCTGGTGCTGCGCGACAACGACGGCGTGCTCAAGCGCGCGCCCGCCGCGTGGGGGCTGGGCGCCGGCAGCGGCCTGTCGTGGCCGTACCGGGCACCGGATGGCGCGCTGTGGATCGTCGCCGGCGAGCGCCTGTACCGGGTGGAGGACGACCAGCTGGTGCTGGTGCACCGCCTGCCGGGCCAGCTGCACATGACCTCGATGCTGCAGGACCGGCATGGCGATCTGTGGCTGGGTACCGAGAACCAGGGCCTGCTGCGCATTTCCGCCCATGGCCTGGAGCGGCTGCCGGCCGGCCTGAACCTGCCGGGCGGACGCGTGGTCAGCCTGCGCGAGGATGCCGAAGGCAGCATCTGGGTGGGAGCCAATGGGGGCCTGTACCGCCTGCGCGAAACACTGTTCAGCAGCTTCACCGAGCGCGATGGGCTCAGTGGCGACTACGTGCGCACGGTGTTCGAGGATCGCGACCGCCAGCTGTGGGTCGGCAGCGCCAGCGGCCTTGACCTCCAGACCCGCGACGGTCGTTTCCGCGCGGTGCCGCTGCACAACCGCGGCGGCAAGGCGCCCTCGGTACTGAGCCTGGCACAGGGGCCGGACGGTGACCTGTGGGTGGGAACCTTCGGCGACGGCGTTTACCGGCTGGGTCGCGATGGGGGCCTGCGCCACAACTATGCGGCGGCTGACGGCATGCCGGGCGGCAACATCCGTGCGATCACCGTTGACCCGCAGGGCGTGGTCTGGGCCGGCACGCAGAAGGGCGTGGTGCGCATCGACGGCGACCGGGTGCAGGTCTCGAACGTGCCGGGCATGCCCGGCGGCCTGATCACCGCGCTCGAGCATGATCACCAGGGCAACCTGTGGATCGGCACCATCGAAGGCATCCGCGTGCTGCGTGGCGACCACGTGCAGTCGATCGACCTGGCCCCGCTGGGGGGCGGCCGCAGCGTGTTCGGCTTCCACCAGCTGGGCGATGCGATGTGGATCAGCAGTGATCGTGGCCTGTACCGCTGGCGCAACGGTGCGCTGGCGCGGGTCGGCCTGGAGCAGGGCATGCCGGTGGACGCGGTGTTCCAGCTGGTGCCGGACCGCCTCGGCAATGTCTGGATCAGCAGCAACCGTGGTGTGCTGCGCACCGACATGGCTACCCTCAATGCGGTGGCCGATGGCCGCACGCCGCGGGTGGTGCTGGAGCGCTACAACGAGATCGACGGCATGGCCAATGCACAGGCCAATGGCAGCTCCAGTCCATCGGCGATCCTGCGCCAGGATGGCACGTTCTGGGTGGTCACCGCCGGTGGCCTGAGCACGGTCGACCCGCAACGCCTGCAGCGTTTCCGCGAGCGGCCATCGCCGCCGGCGGCGATCGAGAGCGTGCAGGTGGATGGTGCGCCGGTGCACTGGGAGGGACCGGATCGCAATTACATTCCCGGTGGCCGCCGGTTGGCGGTGAGCTATGTCGGCCTGAGCTACCTGATGTCCGACCGGATCCGCTACCGCACGCGGCTGGATGGCCTCGATGCCGGCTGGGTCGAGCGTGGCCCGCAGCGCAGCGTCGAGTTCGTTGGCCTGCCGCCGGGCGACTACACCCTGCATGTGGCTGCGGCGCATCCGGGCGGCAGCTGGGGCCAACAGGAGGCGGTGTGGAGCTTCAGCGTCGAGCCGTTCTGGTGGCAGCGGCGCAGCGTGCAGGCGCTGGGCGGGCTGTTGCTGCTGGCCGGCCTGGTGGCACTGTACCGCCTGCTGCTGCAGCAGCTGAAGGCCAGCAACCTGCGCCTGGCGCGGCGGGTGGACGACGCGACCTTCGACCTGCAGGCCAAGACCGTGCACCTGCAGGCGCTGAACCAGGAAAAGACCGAGCTGGCCGAACGCCTGGCGCGCCAGGCCGAAGCCTTCGAGCGCCAGGCCCGTGAGGATGCGCTGACCGGGCTGGCCAACCGCCGCGGCTTCGACGAGACGCTGGCGCGTGACTTCGCCCGTTCGCAGCGCAGTGGTCATCCACTGTGCCTGGTGGTGCTGGACATCGACCATTTCAAGGACGTCAACGACCGCCACAGCCACAGCATCGGCGATGCCGTGCTGGTGCAGGTGGCGACGCTGATCGCAGCCGCCAGCCGCGACTCCGACCTGCCGGCGCGCACCGGCGGCGAAGAGTTCGCGCTGCTGCTCAACGACACCCGCCTGGAGGAAGCCGCGCAGCTGTGCGCGCGCCTGCGCGGCCTGTTCCATGACCACCCCGACTGGGCCGGTGTGGAAGGCCTGCGCGTGACCTTCAGTGCGGGGCTGGTGGAGCTGGATGCCGACGACCGCACCCCGGCGCTGCTGTACCAGCGCGCAGACCGCGCGCTGTACCGCGCCAAGAGCGACGGCCGCGATCGCACGAGCATTGGTTGATCGCATCCACGCATGGCGTGGATCTACTGTGCGGCGATGATTCGCCACCATGCATCGATGGAACGACGTCGGCCTGTAGAGTCGAGCCGTGCTCGACTACCGCGCGACAGCGCGGAAAAAGGTGCAGCCGAGCATGGCTCGGCTCTACAGAAAGCGCTGTCTTACCGCGGCCAGGCGTTGGCGATGGTGCAGAACAGCCGCGCGGTCTGCTCGGTGTCATATACCGCGCTGTGCGCTTCATTCGCATCCCAACCCAGCCCGGCGGCAGTGGCCGCACGCGCCAGCACGGTCTGGCCGTAGGCGATACCGGCCAGGGTGACCGTGTCGAACACGCTGAACGGATGGAACGGGTTGCGCTTGTGGCCGGTCCGCGCCACGGCCGCGTTGACGAAGCCGAGGTCGAAATGGGCATTGTGGCCAACCAGGATCGCGCGCTGGCAGCCGTACTTCTTCATCGCCGCACGCACCGGAGTGAAGATGTGGTCCAACGCCGCTTTTTCTTCCTTGGCCAGCCGGAACGGATGGTCGAGGATGATGCCGGTCACTTCCAGCGACTTCGGGTCGATCTCCAGGCCCTCGGCCGGGACCACGTGGGCACTGGCGGTCTGGCCGGGGTAGAGCAGGCCGTTCTCGTCCATCTCGATCGGCACCGCAGCGATTTCCAGCAGCGCGTTGCGCTGGCTGTCGAAGCCGCCGGTTTCCACATCCACCACCACCGGCAGGAAGCCGCGGAAGCGTTGTGACATCGCGCGCTGCGCCTGGGGAAGTGCGGAATCGGGAACGGCGGCAGGTGCGGGGATGGGGTCAGTCATGCGTGAATTCTATCAGAGCGGCCCTGAGCGCCCGGCCACGCAGCCCATGCCAGCCACCGTGGTGGCACGAACGCAGAACCCGGTAGGTGCCAACCTTGGTTGGCACATGACGCGCCGACCAAGGTCGGCATCTACCGAACCGCTGGCCGCGCAGGTGTGGCCGAGGGAGACCACCGCGCCAACCAGGCGTCCACGCTCAGCTTGCCGGCGCCGGTGAAGATCAGCGGCAGCAGCATGGCCATGAACAGCACCGGCAGCTTGAAGTTGCCGAAGCCCTGGTCGCTGATCGCATAGCCCATGGCCAGGTCGGCCAGCGAGTTCCACTCCATCGGCCAATGCACCGCATAGGTGGCCACCACGGTCAGCACCAGCAGGCTCGCGGCGGCGAAACGGGTGCCGAAACCGAACAGCAGGCAGGCCGCCCCGAGCAGTTCGAACCAGGTCGCCAGTTGCCAGTTCAGGGTGGCCGGCAACTGGTCGAACGGGAATGGAAAGGCGTCCTGCAGGTCGGCGAACCAGTTCTGGCCGCGCAGCTTCTCGCGGCCGGATTCGAAGAATTCCCAGGCCAGCAGCAGGCGCAGGCCGAGCGGGGCCAACCAGGGGGCGAGACGGTCCAGCTGGTCACGCGCGGCGGCCAGGGTCGGAAGGTTCATCAGGGGATCTCCGCAAATGGGGTGTCAGGGCGGGGCGGTGAGCGGGCCGATCACGCCGGCCTGCAGGAACTGCCGCAGCAGCGCGGCACCGGGGCCGGCCAGCGCGTCTTCGGCCAGCCCATGCGTGGTGGCGAGGCGTTGCAGGTACGTACGGCCTTCCAGCCCAGGCTGTTGACCGATGCTGGACAGCAGGTGCACCGCCAAGGGGCTGAGCGCGGCGAATCGCACTTCACCGTCGGCTTCGCGGCGGACCAGCAGGCCGGTGGGTTCTGGGAGGGGCTGGGTCGGCGCATCCTCTGCACCGAGACGGTGCACCGGCCACTGGTACAGCAGCGGCCACGCCAGCGGCGAACGCTGCAGCGGCAC
The DNA here is from genome assembly GCF_052446685.1 of Stenotrophomonas sp. LC732. NCBI lineage: Bacteria > Pseudomonadati > Pseudomonadota > Gammaproteobacteria > Lysobacterales > Lysobacteraceae > Stenotrophomonas > Stenotrophomonas sp. LC732. The sequence goes on from NZ_CP199214.1 coordinate 1,281,951, forward strand.
CCGCAGCGGATCGACATCGCCAGGCGCAGGAAGTGGCTCGGCCTGCAACTGGTACAGCGCGGTTTCCACCCACTCGTAGTGGGCCAGTTCGGCCAGCGCCGGGTGCGGCAGCTGCGGCTGTGCCTGCAGCCACTGCACGAACTCGGCGGCCAGCTCGGTGAACAGGGGGGTCTGGCAGCGATGGGTGGCGAAGTAGTGGCGCACCAGCGCGCTCCATGCCGGTTCGCCGAGCAGGCGGACGCAGACCGGGAAACCGTTGCTCAGGAGCCCGAGCAGGTTGTTGAACAGCAAGTGCTGGTACACCGCCAACCGGCGTGCATCCAGGCCGGCCGGTGCCGGCACCGCCTGTGGATCGCGCAGGTGCGCGGTGAACGCGTGCTGCTGCGCGCGCAGGGTGTCGATAGCGTCAGCCATGTGCAGCCCCGGCGTGTGCGGCCTGCAGGCGGCGGATGGTCTGCAGTTCGCCCTGCAGTTCCGCATAGGGCGGGAAATTGAAATCGCGTTCGAGCAGGGTGGGGCGTGGGCCGATGCGAGCATAGGTACGCGCCAGCAACTCCCAGACCGGATCAATCACCGCGCTGCCATGGGTATCGATCTTCAGGTCGGGTGCCTCGTCCAGGTGCCCGGCCACGTGCAGGCAGACGATGCGCTGCGCGGGCAGGCCGGCGATGAAGGCATCGGCATCGTAGCCGTGGTTGCAGGCGTTGACGTAGACGTTGTTGACGTCCAGCAGCAGGTCGCAGTCGGCTTCGGCGAGCACCGCATTGGTGAACGCCAGCTCGTCCATCGCCGGTTCCGGCGCCAGGTAGTAGGACACGTTCTCCACCGCGATGCGGCGGCCGAGCAGGTCCTGCACGCGGCGGATGCGCTGCGCGGTATGGCGCACGGCTTCGTCGGTGAAGGGGATCGGCAGCAGGTCGTACAGGTGGCCGTCGTCGCTGCAGTAGCTCAGGTGCTCGCTGTACAGCGGCACGCGGTGCTTTTCGAGGAACCGGCCGACCTGCTCCAGCAGCGGGATGTCCAGGGCGGCACTGCCGCCCAGCGACAGCGACAGGCCGTGGCAGCTCAGCGGATGGCGGTGTGCCAGTTCGGCCAGGGCATCACCGGCCGGGCCGCCGACATGGATCCAGTTCTCCGGCGCGCATTCCAGGAAGTCGAAGTCGCCTGCCGGAGCGTCACGCAGATCCTGCAGCAGCGCCCGGCGCAGGCCCAACCCTGCAGCCGCCGCGCGAAGCGGCGACTGCGGGTGGACGAGGCTGGCGCGGACGTCAGTGCTTGCCACCGCACTTGCCTTCGCCGCACTTGCCTTCAGCCGACTTCGTGTCGCCGGTCTTGGCCTTGGCGCCCGCTGCGCCGGCAGCCTTGCCCTTGTCGGCACCGCACTTGCCTTCGCCGGTCTTGCCGTCGGCACCACACTTGCCTTCGGCGTGCTTGGTCGCGTCGGCTGCCATCTTGGTATCGGCGGCCTTGGCATCGGTGCTGGCCTTGGCTGCCTGGCCGGCCACCAGGTAGCCCTGGGCGAGGTCGCTCATGCTCAGCGCCGAGGCGCTGGCGGTCATGCCCAGGCCGGCGGCCAGGGCGGTAGCGGTCAGCAGGGACAGGGTCTTGTTGGAACTGCTCATCGGTCTTACTCCTGGGTGGTGGGCAGGTGCCCGGGGTGAATCGATGGTGCAGCGATCCTACTCAACGAATCCTCGCCAAGAACTCAAATTTTCGTGAGATCTGTTACAGAAGCATCCGGCAGGTCCGCACCGGGCACGCGTGGCGCCCAAAATGCGGATGAAACACCCCAAAAAAGAAGGCCGCTGTCACCAGGACAGCGGCCACCTTGGAGTCGACTCCGGTGTTGCAGTGCAGCGTCAGGGCTGGCCGGTGCTGGAGGTCTCGTCGCGCTTTTCACGCGGTGGCAGCGGCTGCTCGCCATGCACCAGGAACCATACGTTCTCGGCGATGTTGGTGGCGTGGTCGCCCACGCGCTCCAGGTTCTTGGCCATGAACAGCAGGTGCGTGCACGGGGTGATGTTGCGCGGGTCTTCCATCATGTAGGTCAGCAGCTCGCGGAACAGCGCGGTGTACTGCGCGTCCAGGCGGGCGTCGTCCTCACGCAGTTCCAGCGCGGCATCAGCATCGTTGTCGCGGTAGGCGGCAATGGCACGCCGGACCTGCTGCGCGGCCAGGCGGCCCAGTGCACGCAGGCCCTGGATCTGCGGCAGCGGCGGCACCTTGCCCAGCGCGATCGAGCGCTTGGCGACGTTGGCAGCGTAGTCACCGATGCGCTCGATGTCGGCCGGAATGCGCAGGCCGGCAAGGATCTCGCGCAGGTCGCGCGCCATCGGGCCACGCAGCGCCAGGCGCATCACGTCGTGGCTGATCTGCTGTTCCAGCGCATCGATCGCCTCGTCGTTGGCGATGATGCGATGGGCAGCGTTCTCGTCGCGCTTCTCGATCACGTCCATCGACGCTTCGAGCTGGGCGACGGCCATCTCGCCCATGCGCACGATCTCGGCCACCAGGCGCTGCTGCTCTTCGTCGTAGCTCTTGACGATGTGGTCGTTGGGAAGGTTCATGGTTGTTCCACTCTGTAGAGTCGAGCCACGCTCGACTGATGGTGTCTGCAGGGTCGAGCCGTGCTCGACTGACGTTTCAGCCGAAGCGGCCGGTGATGTAGTCCTCGGTCTGCCGCTGCGACGGCTGCGAGAAGATCACTTCGGTGCGGTCGTGCTCGATCAGGTCGCCCAGGTACATGAAGGCGGTGTAGTCGGACACGCGTGCGGCCTGCTGCATGTTGTGGGTGACGATCACGATGGTGTACTCGTGCTTGAGTTCTTCCACCAGCTGCTCGATGCGGCTGGTCGAGATCGGATCCAGCGCCGAGGTCGGCTCGTCCAGCAGCAGCACCGACGGGCGCAGGGCCACGGCACGGGCGATGCACAGGCGCTGCTGCTGGCCGCCGGACAGGCCCAGTGCGCTCTGCCCCAGCTTGTCCTTCACTTCGTCCCACAGCGCGCCCTGGCGCAGCGCCTGCTCGACGCGGTCGGCCATGTCGGCCTTGCTCAGCTTCTCGTGGTGGCGGATGCCGTAGGCCACGTTCTCGAAGATGGTCATCGGGAACGGCACCGGCTTCTGGAACACCATGCCGACCTTGCTGCGCAGGCGGTTCATCGGGTACTTCGGCGACAGGATGTTCTCGCCGTCCAGCAGCACTTCACCGCGCGCTTCCAGCTTCGGGTACAGCGCGTAGATGCGGTTGAAGATGCGCAGCAGGGTCGACTTGCCGCAACCGGAAGGACCGATCAGCGCGGTCACGCGCTTTTCCGGGATTTCCAGGTTGATGCCCTTCAGGGCGTGGAACTTGTCGTAGTAGAAGTCCAGTCCACGCGCAGCCAGCTTCACCGGCGACGGCGTGTGCAGGCTCTCGTGCGAGGACGGCACGGCGATGCGCTGCATCGGCACGGCGTTGGAAAGGTCGTTCATGGCGTTATCCACGGAAAGGTCAGTCATGGGAGATACGGTTGCGCAGCAGGATGCCGCGGGCGGCAAGGCTGACCAGCAATACGAAGACAGTCAGCACCAGGGCACCGGCCCAGGCCAGCACCTGCCAGGATTCATACGGGCTGCCGGCGAACTGGTTCATCACCACCGGCACCGAGGCCATCGGCTGGAAGATGTTGTTGTTCCAGTACTGGTTGCCGAAGGCGGTGAACAGCAGCGGTGCGGTCTCGCCGGAGATGCGGGCCAGTGCCAGCAGGATGCCGGTGATGATGCCGGCCGAGGCACTGCGGTACAGCACCTGCACGATCACCTTCCACTGCGGGATGCCCAGCGACAGGGCCGCTTCGCGCATCTGCGAGGGCACCAGGCGCAGCATCTCGTCGGTGGTGCGTACCACCACCGGCAGCACGATGAAGGCCAGCGACAGCGCACCGGCGAACGCCGAGAAGTTGCCGCCGGTCTGCATCACGTACAGGGTGTAGACGAACAGGCCGAGCACGATGGACGGGGCCGACAGCAGGATGTCGTTGACGAAGCGGACCACGGTGCCGGCCTTGCGGGCGTTGCCGTACTCGGCCAGCCAGGTGCCCGCCAATACGCCCAGCGGGGTGCCGATGCCGATGGCCAGCGCACACATCACGGCGCTGCCGAAGAACGCGTTGGCGAGGCCGCCTTCCTGCATCGGCGGCGGCGTCATCTTGGTGAACAGATCCAGGTTGATGCCGGCCAGGCCCTTGGAGGCCAGGGTGAACAGGATCCAGCCCAGGAAGAACAAACCGAACAGCGCGGTGGCGCAGGAGGCGGTGATCGCAACGACATTGCCGATGCGGCGGCGCAGGTACAGGGAGTCAGCGGTGCTGGACATCAGTTGCCCTCCTTGCGGGACAGGCGCATCAGCATCAGGCGGGCGATGGCGAGCACCACGAAGGTGACGATGAAGAGGACGAAGCCGAGCAGCAGCAGGGCCGAACGGTAGGTTTCAGTGGCTTCACCGAAATCGTTGGCGATCAGCGCAGCAATGGTGGTGCCCGGTTCCAGCAGCGACGGCGACAGGCGCACGCTGTTGCCGATCACGAAGGCCACCGCCATCGTCTCGCCGAGGGCGCGGCCGAGGCCGAGGAAGATGCCGCCGATCACCGCCGAGCGGGTGTAGGGCAGCACGATGTCCCAGCTCACTTCCCACTTGGTGGAGCCCAGCGCATAGGCCGATTCCTTCAGGCGGGTCGGCACGGTCAGGAACACTTCGCGCATCACCGAGGAGATGAACGGAATGACCATGATCGCCAGCACGAAACCGGCGGTGAGCATGCCGATGCCCAGCGGCGGGCCCTGGAACATCGGGCCGATGATCGGCCATTCGCCCAGGGTCTCGTTGAGGAACGGCGTGACGTACTCGGTCATCACCGGCACCAGCACGAACAGGCCCCACATGCCGTAGATGATCGAGGGAATGCCGGCCAGCAGTTCGATGGCTGTGCCGACCGGGCCACGCAGCCAGCGTGGTGCGACTTCGGTGAGGAAGAAGGCGATGCCGAAGCTGACCGGCACGGCGATGACCATCGCGATGACGGCGGTGACCAGGGTGCCGTAGATCGGGGCGAGCGCGCCGAATTTGTTTTCGACCGGATTCCAGTCGGCGGAGAAGAAGAAGCTCAGGCCCTGCATCTGCAGGGCATGGCGGCCGCCCCACAGCATCGACAGCGCGGCGCAGGCCAGGGCGATCAGGACGAAGATGACGGTGCCGACCAGCACCCATCGGAACAGTTTGTCGTTGCGGGCATCACGCGCATCACGCGTGGACGGGGCGGCTACAGGCTGGGCGATGGCATTCATGGGGACGGCAGGGCCAGGAAGGGGCGGGGCGGCACGGCGTGGAAGCGGTGCCCGCGCGGGGCGGGCACCGTCGAGTCCGTCACTTCAGGTCGGTCGCCCAGTAGGCCTCGATCTGCTTGACCAGTTCGGCCGGCAGCGGCACGTAGTGCAGCTCGTTGGCCTGGGCTTGGCCGTTCTCGAAGGCCCACTTGAAGAAGGCCAGGGTGTCCTGGTTGCGCTTGGCGTCCTTCGGCTGCTTCTGCATCAGCATGAAGTTGGTGGCGGTGATCGGCCACGCCTGCTCGCCCGGGGCGTTGGTGATGACCAGGTTGAAGTCCTTGGCGCTGGCCCAGTCGGCGCTGGCGGCCGCCGCGGCGAAGGTTTCCGCGCTGGGCTCGACCCAGTTGCCGGCGGCGTTCTGCATGGCGGTGTACGGCATGCCGTTCTGCAGCGCGTAGGCCAGCTCGACGTAGCCGATGGAGCCCTTGATCTGCTTCACGTACGAAGCGACGCCTTCATTGCCCTTGCCACCGACGCCGTCCGGCCACTGCACCGAGGTGCCTTCGCCGACCTTGCTCTTCCACTCCGGGCTGACCTTGGACAGGTAGTTGGAGAAGTTGAAGGTGGTGCCGGAACCGTCCGAACGGTGGACCAGGGTGATCTTGCCGTCCGGCAGCTTCACGCCCGGGTTGGCGGCGACGATGGCCGGATCGTTCCAGGTCTTGACCTTGCCCAGGAAGATGTCGGCCAGCAGGGCGCCGCTCAGGCGCAGCTTGCCGGCTTCCAGGCCTTCGATGTTGACCACCGGCACCACGCCGCCGATGGCCGACGGGAACTGGGCCAGGCCGGCCTGTGCCAGCTCTTCGCTGCTCAGCGGCTTGTCGGAGGAGCCGAAGTCGACGGTGCCGGCCTTGATCTGGGCGATGCCGCCGCCGGAGCCGATCGACTGGTAGTTGATCTTGGCCCCGGTGGTGGCGTTGTAGTCGGCCGACCACTTGGAGACCAGCGGGAAGATGAAGGACGCGCCCGCGCCGGACACTTCGGCGGTCACCTTGGCACCGGCAGCGGCCGGGGCAGCGGCACCGTCGGCCGCCGGCTGCTGCGCGGCCTGCTTGTCGCCACCGCAGGCCGACAGGCCCAGGGCGATGGCCAGGGAAAGGGCGGCAACGCCGGCCGAGTGCAGTTTCATGGTCACTCCATAGCGGGGAAGAGCCGACGTGGTCGGCGGATGCGGCTATGAAATGATGTTTTTGTTACAGCCGTATTACGACCATGACAGAGGTGTCCTGGATCACGTTCTGACAAGGGTTTCACCGGGTTGGCCCCCATCCGGCAGAGCCCCGGAGACCCCGGATCTGCGCACCGGTATGGCGGCAGGTTGGCCCTTGTGGAGTCAAGCCATGTTCGACGGCTCCCTGCCCTCGGTAGGTGCGGACCGTCGGTCCGCACGCTCCAGCACCCAGCCGAGCGTGGGCTCGGCGCTGCAGAGGCAGATACATGCATCCCCGAAAACAAGAAGAGCGCGAGATCTCGAGGATCTCGCGCCCGGTTGGGGCCGGCGGGGGAGAGAGGACCCGCCGGCCCCGTTCCTGCGGGGGAACGTGCTTACTTCAGGTTCTGCGACCAGTAGGTCTCGATCTGGCGGACCAGGCTGTCCGGCAGCGGCACGTAGTCCAGCTGGCGGGCCTGGGCGTCGCCGCTCTTGTAGACCCAGCGGAAGAACTCCTGGGTGGCCTTGCCGTTGGCAGCGTTCTTCGGCTTCTTGTGCACCAGGATGAAGTTGGTGGCGGTGATCGGCCAGGACTCGGCGCCCGGGGCGTTGGTCATCACCAGGTAGAAGTCCTTGGCGCTGGCCCAGTCGGCGCTGGCGGCAGCGGCGGCGAACGATGCATCGCTCGGCTGCACGAACCTGCCGGCAGCGTTCTTCATCGCCGTGTACGACAGCTTGTTCTGCAGTGCGTAGGACAGTTCGACGTAGCCGATGCCGCCCTTGATCTGCTTCACGTAGGCAGCAACGCCTTCGTTGCCCTTGCCGCCGATGCCGGCCGGCCACTGGACCGAGGTGCCTTCACCGACCGAGCTCTTCCACTCCGGGCTGACCTTGGACAGGTAGTTGACGAAGTTGAAGGTGGTGCCCGAACCATCCGAGCGGTGCACGACGGTGATCTTGGCGCTCGGCAGGGTCACGCCCGGGTTCAGCGCGGCGATGGCCGGGTCGTTCCAGGTCTTGATCTTGCCCAGGAAGATGTTGGCCAGCACGGTGCCGTCCAGCTTGAGTGCGCCCGGGGCGATGCCGGCCACGTTGACCACCGGCACCACGCCGCCGATCACCGACGGGAACTGGGCCAGGCCCGAGGCGGCCAGTTCTTCCGGCTTCAGCGGTGCATCGGAAGAGCCGAAATCAACGGTCTTGGCCTTGATCTGCGCAATGCCGCCGCCGGAACCGATCGACTGGTAGTTGACCTTGTTGCTGGTGGCAGCGTTGTAGTCGGCCGACCACTTCGACATCACCGGGTAGATGAACGAGGCGCCCGCGCCGGTGATTTCAGCGGCGTTGGCGGCGAACACGGACGACGCTGCGAAGACGGCAACGGCAACGCGCGACTTGAAGGCGTGGATCACGGGGTGGCTCCTGGGTTGATTGGAATGCGGGGTTACCCGCCCGGCGCACATTCCATAACGGTTCGATGACAGCGCGGGGACCGTTGTATGACGCATCCGTTACAGCGCTGGCTGGCGCTTGCGCAGCGCGGGCCGTGAAGGTTTCGCGCAGCGGCTGAGGCGGTCGTGCGGGCACAAGGGAGGTGCGCCGGCGCCGGTTGCGGTCACCTTGCATAGGTGGCCGGTGAGATGACGGCTGCCTCCCTTCGCGCGGTCTGCGCCTGGCGTTGCGCAGGGATTCCGCGTCATCCGCGCGAAGCCGGGCGGTGCGGACCAGGGTCACCCGGCGGCTTGCCCGCGTGTCGGTGCCGATACACCACGCCATGGGGCGCAACGGATCGATAAGCATGTGCGCGCAAATGAGTCGTACGCATGACCGCACGAAGAAATCTGGGGTTGGTGCTCAATCTGTCATTCGGCTGTCATGGTTTTAACGGAACGTTCGCAAAACGCTTGACCGGCCTGCCGGCGTGGCGTTCTGCCCAAGCCATTCCAACCCTCTGGAGAAATCCAAAATGCGTTCCCATTTGCTCGCCGCCGCGGTCGTTGCAAGCCTCGGTCTGGTTTCCGCCGACGCCTTCGCAGCCCCCGCCAGCTCGGGCGTGTCCCAGGCACAGTTGCAGCAGCTGCAGGCACAGATCGCTGCGCTGCAGGCCCAGGTCCAGCAGTTGCAGAACGATTCGCAGGCGCTGCAGGCGCAGTCCGACGCGCAGTCCGAAGTGAACATCACCCAGGCGCAGGCCCTGGAAGGTGCGCAGAAGACCCAGACCAGCGTCGACAAGCTGGCCAAGCTGGTCAATGACAACAAGATTGGCGGTCGCATGTTCTTCGACCTGACCAACATCGACAAGACCAGCAACGGCAAGGACACCGCCGCCAGCGGCACCGGCCTGGACGTCAAGCGCTTCTACCTGACCATCGACCACAAGTTCAACGACATCTGGTCGGCCAACCTGACCACCGACTTCCAGTACAGCTCGGCCATCGGCAACACCGAACTGTTCGTCAAGAAGGCCTACGTGCAGGGCAGCTTCGACCCGGCCTTCAACCTGCGCGTCGGTGCCGCCGACATGCCGTGGATCCCGTACGTCGAGAAGTTCTACGGCATGCGCTATGTCGAGAACACCCTGACCGACCGCCTGAAGTACGGCAACTCGTCCGACTGGGGCCTGCATGGCTTCGGCAACCTGGGCAACAACTTCAACTACGCCGTCTCGGTCGTGTCCGGCGCCGGCTACAAGAACCCGACCCGCAGCAAGGGCATGGACGTGGAAGGCCGCGTGGCCTACACCCCGAACGAGAACTTCGTGGTCGCCGTCGGCGGCTACAGCGGCAAGCTGGGCAAGGAAACCGACATCCAGAGCGCCGAGAACACCTACACCCGCGCCAACGCGATGGTGGCCTACGCCGACAGCAACTTCCGCGTCGGCGGCGAGTACTTCCAGGCCAAGAACCTCAACAACGTGCTGACCGTTGCCACCGACAAGACCAGTGGCTGGTCGGTGTGGGGCAGCGTGCGCGTGACCGACGGCGGCATCAACGTGTTCGGTCGTTACGATGACACCGACGTCAGCAAGACCCTGGACCCGACCCTGAGCGACAAGTACTGGAACGTCGGCGTCGAGTTCCCGGTCATGAAGAACCTCAAGCTGTCGACCGTGTACAAGTACACGCACCTGGCCAACGCCAGCGACAAGAAGAACGACAAGACCAAGGAATTCGGCGTCTGGGGCGACCTGTCGTTCTGATCTCCTGAAGCACCCTTGTCCATACACGCGGACGGCGGGCCTGGTGCCCGCCGTCTTCGTTTCGTCACAACACGATCCGCGTCACGTCTCGGCTGTGGTCTTTTCCTTGAACCGGCACAGGTCGGCGATCACGCAGCCCGGGCAATCCGGCTTGCGCGCCTTGCACACGTAGCGGCCATGCAGGATCAGCCAATGGTGCGCGTCGAGCAGGAACTCGGCCGGAATCACCTTCACCAGCGTGTCCTCCACTTCGCGCACGTTCTTGCCGGGGGCCAGGCCGGTACGGTTGGAGACGCGGAAGATATGCGTATCCACCGCCATCACCGGCTCGCCGAAGGCGGTGTTGAGCACCACGTTGGCGGTCTTGCGGCCCACACCGGGCAGCGCTTCCAGCGCTTCGCGGTCGCGCGGCACTTCGCCGCCGTACTTCTGCAGCAGGATCGCGCAGGTGGCGATCACGTTCTTCGCCTTGGCGTTGAACAGCCCGATGGTGGCGATGTACGGCTTCAGGCCATCCTCACCGAGCGCGAGGATCTTCGCCGGCGTGTTGGCGACCGGGAACAGGCGGCGGGTGGCCTTGTTGACGCCGACGTCGGTGGCCTGGGCGGACAGCGCCACGGCCACCAGCAGTTCGAACGGCGAGCTGTACTCAAGCTCGGTCTTCGGGTGCGGATTGAGCTCGCGCAGGCGGGTGAACATTTCCACCACGTCGGCGCGCGGCATGCGGCCGCCGCGCCGCGCCGGTGCGCGGGCAGTCTTCTTCGCGGTGGCCATTACGGCTCCTTGCCGGTGACGCGGGCCTTGGCCCGGGCGAGAATCGCGGCCGCCGCGGCGGGCAGGGGGGGCTTCACGTCCGGCGCCGGGGGCGGGGTGCGACGTGCATCGCGCTCGGCTTCGCGGCGGGCCAGGCGCACCGCGCGGGCGCGATAGCGTTCGCGTGCGGCCCAGGCCGTACGCAGTTGCTGCTGGGCCTGCTGCAGCCGCTGCGGAAGGTCCGGGTGGCCAGACAGCAGCTGTTCGTCGCCGGCTCGGGCGACGTAGTCCATCAGCCCCGCCTGCAGGGCGCCATCGAGATCGTCTGCCTGGACCCGGGCGAACAACTGCGCGGGGTTGGGTCGGGATGCCATGGCGTCAGCGGCGCTGGAAGGCCGGCGGGCGGCGCTGCAGGAAGGCACTGGTGCCTTCACGCATGTCCTCGGTGGCGAACAGCAGGCCGAACTGCGCACTTTCGTATTCCAGCCCGGCCTCCAGGCTGCACTCGCCGCCCACGTGCACCGCGTCGAGCAGGCCACGCAGGGCCAGCGGTGCTGAGCGTGCCAGCTGGCGGGCGACGTCCTGCACGCGGTTGTCCAGCGCGTCAGCCGGCACGACTTCGTTGACGATGCCCAGCTCCAGCGCACGCGCGGCGTTGATCGGCGCCCCCAGCAGGCACAGCTCCAGGGTGGCGGCGCGGCCACACAGGCGCAGCAGGCGCTGGCTGCCGCCGAAGCCGGGAATCAGGCCGAGATTGATTTCCGGTTGGCCGACCTTGGCGGTATCGGCGGCGATGCGCAGGTGGCACGCCATCGCCAGCTCAAGCCCGCCGCCCAGCGCGAAACCGTTCACGCGCGCGATGACCGGCTTGGGCATGCGTTCGATCTGGCGCATCAGGGCCTGGCCCAGCAGCGAGAAATCACGTCCCTGAACGGCGCTGAGGGTGTTCATTTCCGCGATGTCGGCACCGGCCACGAAGGCCTTCGGGCCCGCCCCGGTCAACACCACCACGCGCACCTCCGGATCGGCAGCGGCGTCCCTGAAGGCATCGGTCAGCGCCTGCAGGGTCGCGGCGTTCAGGGCATTGAGCTTGTCCGGGCGCTGGACGGTCACGGTGCGGATGGCGCCTTCGTCGGCAACAGCGATCAGGGCATCGGCCACGGGGAAACTCCTGGAACGTTAAAAAAAAGTGATATTGAACTCTGCAAACGCAGACGGGTCATAGCCTGCATCGTGAGTAGCGGTTACACGTTGCGCCCGTTATCCTAACCCGTCGCCTCAGGGCGGCGAAGAACGTCCCTGAGTTACCACCCCTGGAGAACTGTTTGATGAAGTTGCGTTCTATCGCGGTCGCCGTCGCGGCCCTGGCCCTGACGGGCAATGCCTTCGCCCAGGACATCGCGTCCGAGAAGGGCAAGCTGAGTTATTACTTCGGTTACGACTACGGCAACAACCTGGCGGAGCTGACCGGTCGCGGTGAGCAGCTGGACATCAACTCGGTGGTGAAGGGCCTGCAGGATGCCTACGCCAAGAAGCAGCCGGCGATCACCGCCGAGCAGCTGAAGCCGGCCGTTGAAGCGTTCCAGAAGCGCGAGCAGGGCCGTGCCCAGGCTGCCAAGGCCGAGTACGAAAAGGCGGCTGCCGAAAACAAGACCAAGAGCGATCAGTTCATCGCGGCGAACAAGGCCAAGGCCGGCGTGCAGTCCCTGCCGAGCGGCGTCCAGTACCGCGTGATCGAAGCCGGCAAGGGCGCCAAGCCGACCCAGGCCAGCACCGTGCAGCTGGAAGTGGCCGGTCCGTTCCCGTACGGCCAGCGCCCGACCGAAGCCCGCCCGGCCCAGCAGATCCCGTCGATCAAGGTCAGCGAAGTTGAAATGAAGGCCATGCGCGAGACCCTGCTGCAGATGCCGGCCGGCTCGAAGTGGGAAGTCACCCTGCCGCCGGACCAGGCCTACGGTGCCGACCCGCGCACCCCGTTCCCGCCGAACGTGGCTGTGCAGTTCGAGATCAAGCTGGTCAGCGTCAAGTAAATCGAAACAGCAAACGAAACGCGCCGGTGATCCCACCGGCGCGTTTCTGTTTGTGCAGCCCCTGGCGGTGAAACGCCCGCGCTGCGCGCGAGCGTCGACTGACAGTCGACTCTACCGTTGGGCCGGGCCACCCGCGCAAATTCAGCCCGATCGCGCTACTGTTGCCGGGTGCAAACAATGGAAGAAACGGCGCGTGTTGTCGCAAGTCCCTGCATCGGAGTGTGCACGCTGGATCCGTACCGGCAATGCACCGGCTGCGCGCGGCATATCGATGAGATCGCGCGGTGGTCGTCGATGAGCAACGAGGAACGCAGCCGCATCCTGCACCGCGTGCAGCCCCTGCGCGAACAACTGCAGCAATCGCTGCGTGGCTCGCTGGCCGACCACGAGCGACTGATGCGCGCGCTGCACCCCTTGGCCCAACCGCCGGCCGGCGACGGCTGGAACCGCAGTGAGCTGATCGACCTGCTGCCGCCCGGGCCTCCGGTGGAGGCTGCGGTGCTGGCCGGCATCGTCCCGCGCGCCAACGGCGCACAGGTGATCCTGACCCGCCGCACCGAAACCCTGCGCACGCACGGGGGCCAGGTCGGATTCCCCGGCGGCCGCACCGAGCCCGATGACCGTGACGCATTGGCGGCCGCGCTGCGCGAGAGCCAGGAAGAAATCGCATTGGCGCCCGGCCAGGTGCAGGCGCTGGGGTATCTCGATCCCTTCGTCACCATCACCGGCTACCGGGTCACGCCGGTGGTGGCGGTGGTCGACCCGGATTTCGTGCCGGTGCCGCAGCCCAGCGAAGTGGCCGAAGTGTTCGAGGTGCCGCTGGATTATCTGATGGCGCCCGACAGCCTGCGCCAGGTCGAAATCACTCATCGCGGCCGGGTCCGCCACGTCCTGGAGTATGGCTGGCCGGGGCAGCGCATCTGGGGCGCGACCGCCGCCATTCTCTACAACCTGCGTCGTCGCCTGGAGCAAGTGCAATGAAGCCGATCGATCCGCCGTGGACCACCCTGGTCGATGTCACCACCCTTGCCGCTGCGCTGGGCGCAGGCGTGCGCGTCGTCGACGCGCGTGCCACCGCCAGCACCGCCGTGCGCGTGGTCGATGCGCGTGCTTCGCTGGCCGATCCGCAGGCGGCGGGCGGCCAGTATCTGGCAGGGCACATACCGACTGCGGTGCATGCCGATCTCAACCGTGATCTGTCGGATCTGACCCGAAGCGGCCATGGCCGGCACCCGCTGCCGGACAGCGATGCGTTCGCCGCGAAGCTCGGTACGTGGGGCATCGGTCCCGAAACCCAGGTGGTGGTCTACGACGGCAGCGACGGCAGCATGGCCGCCTCGCGCCTGTGGTGGCTGCTGCGGCTGATCGGGCACACCCGGGTGGCCGTGCTCGACGGCGGTATTGCCGCCTGGCAGGCCGCCGGTCACGCGCTGGCGAGCGGGCCGACTGAAGTGACGGCGTTACCTGCCTACCCGGGCCGTTTCGACACCACCCAGATCGCCAACGCCGATGAAATCAGCGCACGGCTGAAGCACGCGCCGGGCTGGTTGGTCGACGCGCGCGCGGGTGAGCGCTTCCGCGGTGACGTCGAGCCGCTGGACCCGGTCGCCGGCCACGTGCCGGGCGCGGTCAACCGCCCGTTCGCCTTGAACGTACTCGATGGCCACCTGCGCGACCCACAGGCGCTGCGCGCCGAACTGCAGGGCGTGATCGGCAACCGCGATCCGCAGCAGGTGGTGCTGATGTGCGGCTCCGGCGTGACCGCCTGCCATCTGCTGCTGGCGATGGAAACGGCCGGCCTGTCCGGCGCGCGCATCTACGCCGACTCCTGGAGCGGGTGGGTCAGCGACAGCAGCCGCCCGGTGGCGACCGGCGCCTGAGCCGCGCGGGGTCGGATCCGTTTTCCAACGGAGAATGGTTCTGACCCCATCAACCGAAAATCGGGTCAGAGCCCGTTGCGTAGCAACGGGATCCGACCCCGTGTCGATTCGAAGGATCGCGGAGAACTGTCGAAGGCGGGGTGGGGCCGGTTGCGGGGGTGTCCGCAACCGGACCCACCCCGCCATCCCACGGAATGCCAGCGTTTGACGTTGACGTTGACGTTGACGTTGCCGTTGCCTCTGCGGGTGCAGGGCGCAGCCCTGCCGCTTACCCAACCGGCTGCAACGGCACCTTCGCCAGCACCCGCGCCCACGGGAACAGCGGCCCCGGATCGCGCTTGCGCGCCACCGTCAACGTCGCATCGTCGCTGGCCGGCACCCGTTCCAGGTCCAGCTGGTCATGCCCGGCAATCCGTCGCAGCGACGGGTAGTGCGCCACCAGCGCCAGCAGCAGCTGTTCCAGCGCCTGCAGCTGTGCCTCGGTGTAGGCCTCGTCCATCGCCTGGTGGCGGCTGTCGAACCAGTCCGGATAGCGCCCGGTATTGACCAGCTCGATGCCCAGCGTATGCGCGTTCATGCCGCGCACGTGATGGGCCACGCGTTCCGGTGCCACGTACTGCACCACGCTGCCATCGCGGTCGATGTAGAAGTGCCCGCTGTTGCCGGCGCCGCTGTCGTACAGTACGCGCTCGCCGTACTCGCGGGCCGTCGCCAGATCGGGCAGTTCGGTGCAGTGGATCACCACCATCTCCAGCGTGGCCGGGTCGCGCAGCGGCAGACGGTCTTCGTAGGGCAGGGGCTGCAGCTGCAGGCCGGGCAGGAGCGGGTTGGGCATCCGGCGATGCTAGCATTGCGGCATGAACCTGCCTTCTCTTTCCTCGTTGGCCCGCTCGCACGGAGCACGTGCATGAGCCGCGGCCACTGCATCCTGTCGCATGGCTTCGAGAGCGGCCCGGAAGCGACCAAGGTCACCGCGCTGGCCGACGTGGCGCAGCGCCTGGGCTGGACCCATGAGCGCCCGGACTACACCGACCTGGACGCGATGAGCGAGGTCAGCCGGGTAGGCGACGTGCCGACCCGCCTGCGCCGCCTGGTCGAGCGCGCCGCCATCGCGGCCCGGCAAGGGCCGGTGGTGCTGGCCGGCTCCAGCCTGGGCGCCTACATTTCCGCCATCGCCTCGTTGCAGGTACCGGTGGCCGGCCTGTTCCTGATGGTGCCGCCGACCACGATGGGCCCGATGCCGGCGCTGGACGCCGCCGCCGTGCCGACCACCGTGGTCCAGGCCTGGCATGACGACGTGGTGCCAGCAGCGGGAGTGATCGCGTGGGCGCAGGCGCGCTCGGCGCAGCTGCTGCTGGTCGACGACGGCCACCGCCTCGAGCGCCACGTGGCGGCTTCCGCGCAGGCCTTCGAACGCTTGCTGCGGCAACTGTGAAGCCCGGGCGCACGGCGCGCCCGCCCGCATTGACTACAATGGCAGCCCCGCCGCCCCCGGCGCGGGCCAGCCGGCCGTGCCTACGGCCCTCCTTTCCGACCGGCCCGGCCCCTGTGCCGCGCCCGACCACCTGCGAACCGATCCCGTGAAATTCTTCGTCTCCTGCGCCAAGGGCCTGGAATACCTGCTTGCCGATGAACTGTCGGCCCTGGGCCTTGGCAAGGCCACTGCCACCATTGCCGGCGTCAACGCCGAGGGCGAACTGGCGCAGGCGCTGCGGATCGTGATGTGGTCGCGCCTGGCCAGCCGCGTGCTGTGGCCCATCGACGAGTTCGAGTGCCCGGATGAGCAGGCCCTGTATGACGGCGTGCGTGCGCTGCCGTGGCACGAGCACATCACGCCGGAGATGACCCTGGCGGTGGACGCGCACGTGTCCGGCGACAAGATCACCCACGCCCGCTTCGCCGCGCAGCGGATCAAGGACGCCATCGTCGACCGCATGCGCGATGAAGGCCTGGAACGCCCCTCGGTCAACACCGATCTGCCCGACGTGCGCGTCAACCTGTCGCTGCGCAAGGGCCGTGCCTCGTTGTCGATCGATCTCGGCGGCGGCCCGCTGCATCGCCGTGGCTGGCGTGGTGCTGCCCACGAGGCACCGCTGAAGGAAAACCTGGCCGCCGCGCTGCTGCTGCGCGCGCAATGGCCGCGCCTGCACGCTGCCGGTGGTGGCCTGCTGGATCCGATGTGCGGCAGCGGTACCCTGCTGATCGAAGGTGCGCTGATGGCCGCCGACGTCGCTCCCGGCCTGATGCGTCATGGCAGCCTGCCGCCGAGCCGCTGGCTGGGCTTCGACAAGGCCGCCTGGAAGTCCATCCAGAGCGAAGCACGTGAGCGCGAAGCGGCCGGCCTGGCCGCGCTGAAGCCAGTCATCCACGGCAGCGACATCGATCCGACCGCGATCCAGGCGGCACGCGAGAACGCCGAGGTCGCGGGCGTCGCCCACGCGATCCGCTTCACGCGCGCCGACGTGGCCGACCTGTCCGCGCCGGAGCAGGAGATCGGTGCGGTGGTCTGCAACCCGCCGTACGACGAACGCCTGGCCGCCGATCCGGCGCTGTATCGCGCGCTGGGCAACGCCCTGCAGAAGGCGGTGCCGCAGTGGCGCGCCAGCCTGCTGTGCGGCAACGACGAACTGGCCTTCGCCACCGGCCTGCGCGCCGGCAAGAAGTACCAGATGTTCAATGGTGCGCTGGAGTGTGCGCTGATCGTCTGCGACCCGATCGCCGTGCCGGGCCGTGATCCGGCACAGCCGCGCGAGCTGAGCGAAGGCGCGCAGATGGTGGCCAACCGCCTGCGCAAGAACCTGAAGAAGTTCAAGAGCTGGCGTGCCCGCGAAGACATCACCTGCTTCCGCGCCTATGACGCCGACCTGCCGGAGTACGCGGCCGCCATCGACGTCTACGAGGAAGACGGCGGCAAGCGCCGTACCTTCCTGCACGTGCAGGAATACGCCGCACCGGCTGCCATTCCCGAGAACGACGTGCGCCGCCGCCGCAACGAGCTGCTGGCCGCTGCGCGCGAAGTGTTCGGCGTGCCGCCCGAGCAGGTCTCGATGAAGTCGCGCGAGCGCGGCAAGGGTGGCAGCAAGTACGGCCGCTTCGAGCAGCGTGACGAGTTCATCGTGGTGCGCGAGAACAATGCACTGCTGCAGGTGAATCTGTTCGACTACCTGGACACCGGCCTGTTCCTCGACCACCGCCCGCTGCGCCGGATGATGGCCGAGCAGGTACGTGGCAAGCGCTTCCTCAACCTGTTCTGCTACACCGGCGTGGCCAGTGTGCAGGCGGCGGTGGCCGGTGCCGCCAGCACCACCAGCGTCGATCTGTCGGCGACCTACCTGCAGTGGTGCTACGACAACCTGGCGTTGAACGGGCAGGGCGGCAACCAGCACCTGCTGGTGCAGGCCGACGCGATGGCGTGGCTGGAGGGCGACCGTGGCCAGTACGACGTGATCTTCTGTGACCCGCCGACCTTCTCCAACTCCGCGCGCGCCGATGACTTCGACGTGCAGCGCGAGCAGATCAAGCTGCTGCGTGCAGCCGTGGCGCGGCTGGCGCCGGGCGGCGTGCTGTACTTCTCCAACAATTTCCGCCGTTTCAAGCTGGAAGAGAACGCCATCGCCGAATTCGCCCAGTGCCGCGAGATCACCGCGCGCACCATCGGCCCGGACTTCGAGCGCAACGCGCGCATCCACCGCGCGTGGGAATTGAAGCGGTTGGGGTAATCGCGACGCCCGGGGTCGGATCCCCTGCGCGAAGCGCAGGGGCTCTGACCCCATCCGGATCTACGCACCAGGGGTCAGAGCCCTTGCGCTTCGCGAAAGGGATCCGACCCCGGTGGCCCGGCTACAGCACCGCCACCACCAGCCCCAGCACCGGCAGCACGATCGCCAACGCCGCGATCCACTTCGGCCGGTACGGGTACAGCCCGAACGACAGCGCCAGACCGCCCAGTGTCATCGTGCCCAGCCACAGCACCGGGCCCATCGCCCAGCCGTGGTCGATCACGCACAGCGCGAACGCCACCGTCAGCAGGGCCCAGCCCAGCACGCGCCACTGGGTGCGCCGTGCGGGCGTGGCTGCGGCGCTGCCGTGCAGGTCGTGCTGGTGCTTTTCCATCGCCAGCGACAACGCGGTGAACGCGGAGAACGACAGGGCCAGTGCCAGCAGCATCATGCGCTGGCCTCCGCTTCGGCGGTTTCCGCAGCGTCCACCGGGGCCCTGGGTGCTGCTGCGGCGGCGGCGCGCTTCTTCTTCTCGGCCGCGCTCAGCGGTGGCGTCCAGCGCTGCATGCGCCAGCCGCACAGCGCCAGCATCGCACCGAACGCGATCATCGACAGATCGACGCCAGCCAGTACCCAGTCACCGCTGCGCAGTGTGATGCCAAGATGCGCGTGCGTGGTCAGCGCGTTGACCACCGGTACCAGCGCGAACGCAGCCGCACCCAGGTACAGCTGCCACGCCCACATCATCCGCTTCGGCCAGATGAAGGCGGCCAGCAGCGCGCCGCCCCAGGCGTAGAAGAACACGCTGGCCTCCGCACTCGCGCGCCCGGCGATGTCCAGCGGCAGCAGGCGGTTGCCCCAGAAGTAGGCCGCGAAAGCGATCGGCAGGCCGGCCACGGTGCCGATGTTCAGCGCATCGACCAGGCGCAGGCCGAAGCCGGTGCGCCCACTCTTGGCATGCTTCGGCCGTTCCTTCACCGCCCACAGCACCACGCCGCTGGCCACCATCAGGCAGCCGACCAGGCCGGACAGGAAGAACAGTGCACGCAGGCCCCAATCGGCGAAGCGCGCCAGGTGCAGGCCGTACAGCACGCCACGGGTGGCGGTGGCGCCGCCGGATGGAGGCGTTTCCTCCAGCAACGTGCCGTTGACCATGTTGTAGCGAACGGCGGGAGTGTCGGTGGACAGGCGCTTGCCGTCGCGTTGGCGGATGTCGATCACCGCATTGGCCGCCCCCGGGTTGGACACGGTGAAGCCGGCCACTTCCACGCCGTGCCAGTGCGCACGTGCGCTGTCCAGCAGCTGCGCGATCGGCAGCGGCGTGGCGCGTCCTTCGGCCGGCGCGGTCACCTCCGGCATGCCACCGAAGGCTTCGCTGAAGAACTTGTCTTCGTCCTGCGGGTAGGCGACTTTCACCCCCCACGGCAGGTACATGACCATCAGGGTGACGATGCCGGTGTAGGTGATCATCGCGTGGTAGGGCAGGGCCATCACCGCGCTGACGTTGTGGAAATCGAGCCAGGAACGCAGGCCCTTGTCCTTGCGGAACGTGAAGAAGTCCTTGAAGATTTTCTTGTGGGTGATGACGCCGGTGATGATCGCCACCAGCATGAACATCGCGCAGAAGCCGACCAGGTAGCGCGCCCACAGCACCGGGATGTAGTGCAGGTCGAAATGCAGGCGGTAGAAGAAATCACCGCCCCGCGTTTCGCGTGCCTTCAGTGCCTGGCCGGTATTCGGGTCCAGCGTGGCTTCGCCGAAGCCACCGCGACGGCCGCGACTGGGATCGGCCAGCTCCGGTGGCAACCGCCAGAACATCTGCATGGCCGGGTTGCGCGGCTGCGGCAGGGTGACGAACCAGTTCCCGGCCTGCGCCGCATTGGCCTGCAGGTAATCCACGGCGCGCTGCGCGGCGACATCGATGCTGACCTGGCTGGACGGAAGTTCCGGTCGCATCCAGCGGCTGATTTCCTCGCGATAGTAGCTGGCGGTGCCCGCCATGAAGATCAGCAGCAGCAACCAGCCGACCAGCAGGCCGGTCCAGGTATGCAGCCAGGCCATCGACTGGCGGAAGCCGTTCTTCATGCCCAGGCCCCCAGCAGGCGCGCAATGGCGGCCATCAGCAGCGCGGGCGCGAGGATGCCCACCCAGGCGCGCAGCGCGCTGCGGGTCGCGAACGCCCACAGCGCTGCGCAGGCGGCCACCAGGATGGCCAGCAGCATGCCGGTCAGCACGGCCTGGCCGCGCGCACCGGGCAGCGCCACCGCGCAGAACACGCTGGTGGCCGAAGCCAGCGCGTAGCCGCCGAAGATCGCGGCCAGCGAGCGTGACAGCACGCCCCAGCGTGGATTGGAGAAGAAGGTGCGGGGGCTGGCGGTTGCGGGCGAGCGGTCCACGGCGTTCCTGCAGGTAGGGGAGGGGATGGAACGCGTCCGCGGCCCCCTTGCGCCCTGCGCATGTCGCCCAGCGTGTCCCATCGACGAAGCACTGCCCGCGCAGGCGGGCAATCCAGAGGTCGGGGATGTACACGGGCGATGGGCGCGTCTTCCGCGCCCGCTTGGCTAAGCGTACAACCGATCAGTAAATGATAGGCATTCGCATTTTATGAATCAAGCATGATGATCCGGGGGCGCACCGGGGCCTAGAACCTGAACACCACTGTCGCCGCATGCAGCAACAGGCCGATCAGCCCACCCACCAGCGTGCCGTTGAAGCGGATGAACTGCAGGTCGCGGCCCACGCTCAGTTCCAGCTGTTCGACCAGATGGCGCTCGTCCCAGCCCTTCACGGTCTGCGCGATATGCGTGGTCACACCCTCGCGCAGGCGGCCGGTCAGGCGTTGCGCACCTTCCAGCAGGTGCTGGTTGAGGGCCTCGCGCAGGGCCGGGTCGGCCTGCAGGCTGGCGCCCAGCGAGGCGAGGCTGCGCTGCAGGTGTCCGACCAGCGCCGAGTCCTCGCGCTGCAGGTCGTCGCGCAGGCTGGCGTGGATGCGCGCCCACAGCCCTTGCACGTAGTCCTGCAGGGCGGGGTGGTCGATCATTTCCCGCTTGAGCTGTTCGATGCGCTCGGCCAGGGCCGGGTCCTCGCGCAGGCGCTGCACGTAGTTCTGCAGCCAGGTCTCGTAGTCCTGGCGCAGCGGATGCTGCGGCTCGGCCAATACCTGCTGCAGTTCTTCCAGCACCGCCCGCGCCAGGCGCTCGGCCAGGCTGTCGCCGATCTCATCGATCGGCTTCACCCAGTTCACCGTGCTCGACAGCGTCGGCCATTCGCGCTGGATGTAGCGCACGATCAGCTGCGAGGCGCGTTCCTTCACTTCTGGCTGTTCCAGCCAGCGGCCGAGCCGCTGCAGGCCCTCGTCCAGCACGCGCTGGTGGCGCCCGTCGGCGGTCAGCAGGGCCAGCAGCTCACCGGCGGTGGCGGCGGCATTCCACTGCCGCAGCTGCTGCACCACGAACGCATGCAGCTGCCGGCGCACCGCTGTCTCGTCGAAGAAGTCCAGTGCCTGCAGGGCCCAGCCGCGTGCCATGTCCGCCAGCATCCGCGAGCGCGCCGGGTCGGCCAGCCAACTGCCGAGGCGGCTGGCCGGATCGAACACCTGCAGCTTGGCCAGCAGCACCTGCGGTTCCAGGAACTGGTCACGCACGAACAGGGCGAGGCTGTCGCCGATGCGTTCCTTGCTGCGCGGGATGATCGCAGTGTGCGGAATCGGCAGGCCCATCGGGCGCCGGAACAGCGCGACGACGGCGAACCAGTCGGCCAGTGCGCCCACGGCTGCGGCCTCGCAGAACGCCGAGACCCAGGCCCAGATGCCGCGTTCGCCCTGCCAGTGGCTGACCGCGAATCCGGCCAGCATCAACAGCAGCAGGCCCAGTGCGAGGGCTTTCAGGCGTCGCAGCTGAGCGCGGCGCGGATCGTGGGCAGGCGTCATGCCGGAAGTCTAACCGCAGCCCGGTGACGCCTGTCTGTAGAGCCGAGCCCATGCTCGGCTGCCTTGCGCGTGGCAAAGAGCAGCCGAGCATGGGCTCGGCTCCACAGAAGCGCGTCGAGAGCGCTTACAGCGCTTCCAGTTGCTTGCGCAACGCAGCCAGCTGCGCGCGCAGGGTGTCGTTCTCGCGGGTCAGCGCGACGACGCGGCGGCGCAGTGCCGGGGCATCCTCGCCCAGTTGTTCCAGCGCCGACAGCACTTCGGCGTCGCGGCTGGCGATCTGCTCCTCGTCCGGTTCCTCGAAGTCCATCTCGGCCGCTTCCGGCTTCGGTGCGCGCGGCTTGCGCTTGGACTCGCGCACGCGCTTGGCGGCCTGCTTCAGCTCGTCCTTGCCACCGGCGGCGGCGGCGCGCTGCTCTTCTTCCGGCAGGTCGGCCACGGCGGCGGCGGCGCTGATCGAGATCACGCCGGCCTTGACCGCTTCCACCACCTCGGCGGCGGCCTGGGCGTGGATGCGCTCGATCATGCCGACCTGGCTGGTGCTCAGCTTGGCTTCGCGCGCCAGCTCGGCGCGGCTGATCTTCGGTGCCGGTTCCCACGGCGGACTGTCTTCACCGGTCTCATCGGCGACGTCGGCGGTGCCATCGCTCTCGCGCTGCAGCTGCGCCTGCTCGACCTGCTTGCGGGCGGCCAGGATGTCGCGCTTGCGCAGCGCCAGCACGCCGCGCTGGAAGTCGGACACGCTGCGGCGGCCCAGATGCTGTTCGATCATCCACAGGTGCACGTCTTCCATGCTCTGGAAGCGGGTGTTCTGCACGGTATTGAAGGGCAGGCCATGCTTCTGGCAGATGCCGAAACGGTTATGGCCATCGACCAGTACATTCCCCCACAACACCAGCGCATCGCGGCAGCCTTCGGCCAGGATGCTGCGCTCCAGCGCGTCATGTTCGTCCGCGGTCAGCGGGTCGATGTAGGCCTTGAGTTCTTCTTTGACGACGATATCCATGGGCACGGCAGCGAGCAGGAGCGGAACCGCCCATTGTACCCGCTCGCCACCACCGGCCCGGGCTCAGGCGGTGGCCCGGATCATCTCGCCCAGGGTGCCGGTGATCTGGTCGATCTGCGCCTTGTCCACGATCAGCGGCGGCGACAGCGCGATGATGTCGCCGGTGCAGCGCACCAGCAGTCGGCCGTCGTGGAAGCAGCGCCGGTAGACCTCGTAGCCCCGGCTGCCCGGCGCATCGCGGCGAGGCGCCAGCTCAACCGCGCCGACCAGGCCGAAGTTGCGGATGTCGATCACGTTGGGCAGGCCCTGCAGCGCATGCAGTCGTTCCTGCCAGTACTCGCCCAGCTCGATGGCGCGCTCGAACAGACGCTCCTCGGCATAGACCTCCAGCGTCGCCAGCGCCGCGGCGCAGGCCAGCGGGTGCCCCGAACAGGTATAGCCATGGAAAAGCTCGATGGCCTGTGGCGGTGCCTGCATCAGGGTTGCATGCACGGCGTCGCTGGCCAGCACGCCACCCAGCGGTACCGCGCCGTTGCTGACCGCCTTGGCGAAGGTCAGCAGGTCCGGGGTGACCCCGAAGCGCTGCGCGGCGAAGGGCATCCCAACCCGGCCGAAACCGGTGATGACCTCGTCGAACACCAGCAGGATGCCGTGCTGGTCGCACAGTTCGCGCAGGCGCTGCAGGTAACCCGGTGCGGGCAGGATCACCCCGGCTGAGCCGGCAATGGGTTCAACGAATACGGCGGCAATCGTCGAGGCATCATGCAGCGCGATCAGCCGTTCCAGGTCATCGGCCAGCTCCGCGCCCTGGCGTGGCAGGCCCCTGCTGAACGCATTGCGCGGCAGGTCCAGGGTGTGGCGCAGGTAGTCGACGCCGCCCAGCTGCAGGCCGAACGGCTTGCGGTTGTTGGGCAGCCCGCCCAGCGCCATGCCGCCGAAACCCACCCCGTGGTAGGCCTTCTCGCGGCTGATGAAGCGGGTGCGCTGGCCCTCGCCGCGCTGGCGGTGGTAGGCCAGCACGATCTTCATCGCGGTATCCACCGCCTCGGAACCGGAGCTGGTGAAGAACACATGGTTGAGCGGGCCCGGCGCCAAGGCGGCCAGCCGCTGCGCCAGCGCGAAGGCCGGCGGCGAGCCCATCTGGAAGGCCGGCGAATAGTCGAGCGTGCGCGCCTGCTCGACGATGGCCTCGACGATGCGCGGCCGTGCATGGCCCGCGTTGCAGCACCAGAGGCCGGCGGTGCCATCGAGGATCTGGCGGCCGTCGACATCCTCGTAGTGCATGCCCTCGGCACGCACCAGCACACGCGGCGCGGCCTTGAACTGGCGGTTGGCGGTGAACGGCATCCAGTACGCCTCCAATGACTCCGGGCGTCGGGTGGCCAGATCGTGCAGGTCGCTCGCGGAACGCTTCATGCCAGCTCCATCGGGTCCGATGGGGGAAATGTAGCGCAGCCACGTCACGGTGGAGTCGCGGCCGCGCCGGTATAACCGGGGAAACTGTTCCGAGGAGCCCGACATGGCCGACTTTCCCGACCGCAGCCACTGGCAGGCACTGGCCCAGCAGCTTTCGATACCCGGACAGGCCTTTATCGAGGGTCGTTACACCCACGCTGCCAGCGGCGCGCGCTTCGACTGCATCAGCCCGATTGATGGTCGCGTGCTGGGGGTGGTCGCCGACTGCGATGCACAGGACGTGGAGCGCGCAGTGGGCGCGGCGCGGCGTGCCTTCGATGCGGGCCACTGGTCACAGGCCAGCCCGGCCCATCGCAAGCGCGTGCTGCTGGCGTTGGCGGCGTTGGTGGAAAAACACGCGGACGAGCTGGCCCTGCTGGAAACCCTGGACATGGGCAAGCCGGTGCGTGATGCGCGTCGTATCGACCTGCCCGGCGTGGTGCGCTGCCTGCGCTGGACGGCCGAAGCGGTGGACAAGCTGTACGGTGAGGTCGCGCCCACCGGCCCGCATGAGCTGGGCCTGGTCACGCGCGAGCCCGCCGGCGTGGTGGCGGCGATCGTGCCGTGGAATTTCCCGTTGCTGATGGCGTGCTGGAAGATCGCGCCTGCATTGGCCATGGGCAACTCGGTGGTGCTCAAGCCTTCCGAGCGCTCGCCCCTGAGTGCGTTGCGGCTGGCGGCGCTGGCCGCCGAAGCGGGCCTGCCGGAGGGCGTGCTGAACGTGCTGCCGGGCCACGGTGCGCGCGTCGGTGAGCCGTTGGCCCTGCACATGGATGTGGACGTGCTGGCGTTCACCGGCTCCACGGCCACCGGCGCGCGGCTGCTGCAGTATTCAGGGCGGTCCAACCTCAAGCGGGTCTGGCTGGAGTGTGGTGGCAAGAGCCCGCACGTGGTGTTTGCCGATGCCCCCGATCTGGATGCCGCTGCGAAGGCGGTGGCACGGGGCATCTTCTTCAACCAGGGCGAGGTCTGTACTGCCGGGTCACGGCTGCTGGTGCAGCGCTCGATCCGCGAGGATTTCGTGCACCAGGTGGTTGCCTACGGCCAGCACATGCAGCCGCGCCACCCGCTTGACGCCGACGCACCGATGGGCGCGCTGGTGGATGCCGCGCATCTGGACAAGGTGATGGGGGATATCGTGCGTGCCGAAAGCGAGGGCGCCCGCCTGCTGCTGGGCGGTCATCGCGCCGATGTCGAGGCGGGCGGTTGTTATGTGCAGCCCACGGTGTTCGATCAGGTGAGCCCCGACCAGGCATTGGCGCGCGAGGAAGTATTCGGGCCGGTGCTGGCGGTGCTCGGCTTTGACGACGAAGCCGAAGCGGTGCGCCTGGCCAATGACAGCCGCTACGGCCTCGCCGCCGGCCTGTGGACGCGCGATCTTGCCCGCGCCCATCGCGTCGCACGCCAGCTGCGCGCCGGCAGCGTCTGGGTGAACGGCTGGGATGGCGGTGACATGACCGCCCCGTTCGGTGGCTACAAGCAGTCCGGCAATGGGCGCGACAAATCGCTGCATGCGTTCGACAAGTACAGCGAGATCAAGGCCACCTGGATCCAGCTGTAACGGCGTCGGGACTTGCGCCCACCTGTGGAGCCGAGCCGATGCTCGGCTGCATTTCGTGGAATGTGGTCGAGCAGGGGCGAGAACCTGCAGAACAATGGCGCCTGCCACCCTCGTTGGCATCGGTGTCGGCTGAAACCATCGTCCCGTGCGGCCACCGGCCCGTGGCAGAATCGGGCGATCCGCCGTTACCCGTGTTGCCGATGTCGACGATCACCGCTGCCGCACCGCCCGTGAACTCTCCCCGCCGCGTCCTGTTGGCCAGCCTGATCGGCACCACCATCGAATTCTTCGATTTCTACATCTACGCCACGGCCGCGGTGCTGGTGTTCCCGCACCTGTTCTTCCCGGACAGCAGCGAACAGGCGGCGCTGTTGCAGTCACTGGCGACCTTCGCGGTGGCGTTCATCGCACGGCCGGTCGGCTCGGCGGTGTTCGGCCATTTCGGCGACCGCATCGGCCGCAAGGCCACCCTGGTCGCCGCGTTGCTGACCATGGGCCTGTCCACGGTGCTGATCGGTCTGCTGCCGACCCACGCGCAGATTGGCCTGTGGGCGCCCGCGCTGCTGGCGCTGTGCCGCTTCGGCCAGGGCCTGGGGCTGGGCGGCGAGTGGGGTGGGGCGGTGCTGCTGGCCACCGAGAACGCGCCGCCGGGCAAGCGCGCCTGGTACGGCATGTTCCCGCAGCTGGGCGCGCCGATCGGTTTCCTGTTGTCGGCGGGCATTTTCCTGGCGCTCGGCCGCTGCCTGAGCCAGGACGACTTCCTGCAGTGGGGCTGGCGTATTCCGTTCGTGGCCAGCGCGCTGCTGGTCGGCCTGGGCCTGTGGGTGCGCCTGAACATCCATGAGACGCCCGACTTCAAGCAGGCACTGGAGCGCAAGGCGCCGGTGCGGCTGCCGATGTGGACGGTGCTGCGTGACCATCCGGTGGCGATGCTGCTGGGCACGCTGGGGGCGTTCGCCACCTTCGTGCTGTTCTACCTGATGACCGTGTTCAGCCTCGGCCATGGCACCGCCGTGCTGGGCTACAGCCGCGAGCAGTTCCTGCTGATGCAGATGGCCGGCATGCTGTTCTTCGCGCTGGGCATCCCGTTGTCGGCGCGCTATGGCGACCGCTGGGGCACGCGTCGCACGATGATCGTGGCCAGCGTGCTGATCATCGGCTTCGGCGTGCTGTTCGCTCCGCTGTTCCAGCCGCACAGTCCCTGGCTGGTCACGGCGTTCCTGTGCCTGGGCCTGTTCCTGATGGGGCTGACCTACGGCCCCTGCGGCACCTTCCTGGCCGAGATCTACCCGGTGGAAGTGCGCTACACCGGCGCCTCGCTGTCATTCAACCTGGCCGGCATTCTGGGTGCGGCGCCGGCGCCGTACCTGGCCACCTGGCTGGCGGAACGCTTCGGCCTGGTCGCGGTCGGCTACTACCTGTGCCTGACTGCGGCAGCGACCCTGTGCGCGCTGGTGGCCCTGCACCGGCGCGCGCTGCGGCTCAGCCAAAGAAGCGCTTGAGCGTGCGCCCCAGCCAACCGCCGCCCTGGTGTTCGCGGGCGAACTGGTTCAAGTGCGCCTTGACCTGTTCGGCGTAGGCCTGGTCATCGCCGCGGATGTGGTTGAACAACCAGCGCGAGAGCATGGTGCGCAGTTCATCGCTGATGTCCTCGCCGGCCTGGAGGCGCATGCGGTACTCCGATACCCGCTTGATGAAGACTTCATGCACGCGCTTGTGCGCGGCACAGAACGGATAGCCCGCTTCCTCCATCAGTTCTTCCTCGAACGCGAAGTGCGACATGGTGTAGTCCACCACTTCGTCGATCACCTCGCCCACTGCCGCACGCTGCATGCTGGCCTGGGCCACGTGCAAATGGTTGAGCATCTCGATGATGCGGCGGTGTTGTTGGTCGATCACATCGATGCCGATGTTCAGATCGTCCTGCCAGACCAGTAGTGCCATCCCCGGCTCCCCTTCATGCGTATGTCGGGGCTGACTGTAGAGCTGCCGCGCTGGCGCGGCGTTGATCTGGATCAAGGCTGCCCGGTCAGGTCAGCGCGGACTCGCGCGGGCGCAGCGGGCTGGCCACCGTGGTGCAGCTGACCCGGTTGCGGCCGCCGGCCTTGGCCAGGTACAGCTGGCGGTCGGCTTCGGAGATCAGCCGATGCAGTGCATCGCGCTGCGGGCGCAGGCAGCACAGGCCGATGCTGACCGTCATGCGCAGGGTGGCAGTGCCGATGTCCACTTCCAGCGCGGCGATGCGCTGGCGCAGTTCCTCGAAGTACAGCAGGGCCTCGTCCTGCTCCATGTCCGGCACCAGCAGGCAGAACTCCTCGCCGCCGAAGCGGGCGGTCAGGTCGTGGCTGCGGGCATGCGCGGCCACCGCACCGGCCACCGCGCGCAGCGCGTCATCGCCGGCTTCGTGACCGTAGGTGTCGTTGATGTGCTTGAAGTGGTCGATGTCGATCATTGCCACCGCCACGCACTGGCCATGCAGCTGCAGTTGCGGCAGCTGGCGCTGGCTCTGTTCCAGGAAGCAGCGACGGTTGGGCAGGCCGGTGAGGAAGTCGCGGGTGGCCAGGTCCTGCAGCGTGCCGATCAGCTCCAGCTGATCCACGTTCTGCGAGACCCGGCAGAAGAACTCCTCGCGCGAGAACGGCTTGCGCAGGAAGTCGTTGGCGCCGTTCTTCAGGAAGCGCGGGATCAGCGAGGCATCGGTATTGCCGGAAATGCCGATCACCGCCACCTTGTCGCGCGAGCGCAGGGTGCGCAGGCGGCGGGTGAACTCCACGCCCTGCATGCCCGGCATTTCCTGGTCGACCACGGCCAGGCGGATCGCAGGATGCGCGTCGATCGCGGCCAGGCCCTCGTTGCCGTCAGCGGCCTCGTGCACCTCGTGGCCATACATGCGCAGCAGGGCGGCGGCATAGCCGCGCGCGGACGGCGAGTCGTCCACCACCAGTGCCGCAATGCGCCGGTTGCGCTCCAGGCGCTGCACCAGCCACACCAGGTAGTCGATGCTGCCCGGCGTGTTCTTCAGCACGTAGTCGATGATCTGCTGCTGCAGTACGCGCTTGCGCAGATCCTCGTCGTAGACGCTGCTGACCACCACGGTGGGCAGGCCGCGCCTGAGGAAGAACTCGACCACCGCGTCGCGGTCGCCGTCGGCCAGCACCAGCCCGGTCAGTACCAGGAACCAGCCCCCATCCTCGCTCAGCAGGCGATCGGCCTCGGCCAGGGTGGAAGCGATCACCACCGGCAGTTCCAGGCGCTGCTCGATGGCCTCGCGCAGCATGCCGGTGAACGCACGGGAGTTTTCGACCAGCAGGATCCGCTGCGGCAGCGGATCGGCCAGGTCGCCATCGACGGCGGCCTGCGGCAGGACGGGCATGATGCGGTGGCTCACGAGGGAGGGACTCGGCACGGATAGCGGCGGTTTCGGGTGCAACTTTAGCCGGAGCAGCGTGCCCTGCGCGTCGTTCACCGATCAGGCAGGCGATGCGAATGCCGCCGCTGTACCCGCAAGCGATTCGTGCAGGACGAGCCGGAGCCGGTTGCCACGGCAATGCACCGTGCCGCCGTAGGCCATTATCCGGCCGGCCAGACGCTCGATGGCCTGCTGAACGGTCCGGTTCGACAGCGTGCGACCGCGGTCAAGCAGGCCAACGACCACCACGATGCCGCGCCGGTCGCCCGCCTGGCCGCTCCGGGCGCGCACGCTGACCTGTCCCGACTCCAGTTCCAGCAGCAGCGACACCGCCTCGATCAGCGAGCGATAGATGGCGAGCTGCAGGTCGACAGTCAGCAGGCAGGGGTTGCCCTCCAGCCGGGGCGGAAT
Source organism: Stenotrophomonas sp. LC732 (assembly GCF_052446685.1). NCBI lineage: Bacteria > Pseudomonadati > Pseudomonadota > Gammaproteobacteria > Lysobacterales > Lysobacteraceae > Stenotrophomonas > Stenotrophomonas sp. LC732. The sequence continues at coordinate 1,311,813 of NZ_CP199214.1, forward strand.
CACGCGATGGGAGTTGTCCCAGCTTTCGCATGCGCCGCTAACCCGCAGCGCGATATACAGCCCAACCTGCTCCAGCCCCGTGGGGTAGACCAGACTGGCCTGTTCACGGAACAGCCGCGAGTGCACGGATGAGGCGTGCTGCAGGCTGTTGGCCACCGCATGATGCCCCTGCGCCTTCAGCCAGCTGACCATCTCGCCGAGCGAGCTGTCCATGCCTTCGCCGAGTTGCTTGAGATGGGAGGCGCGCTCGCGAAGCTCACGCTCACGGGTCTGGTGCGAACTACGTGCCAGGCGCAACGCGGTTTCCTCTGCCAGTCCACGGCACCGTGCACGCTCATGGTGATAGCTGATGCTGGACCCCAGGGCGAGCAGTGCGACACTCATCACGGCCATGTTCTGCTGGGTGGCGAAGGTGCCCAGGTCGAACGAGGACGGTAGGCCGGTGCTGGGTGTGGCGAAATGGAGTGGAAGGTTCAACAGCGGAATCGCGATGGCAGCGCCACGCCACCCATGCATGAAGGTCAGGGCGATCGCTGGGAGGGAGGACAGCAGTACCAGGTGGGTGCGTGTGGTGTGGGCGCTGATGGCCGTAAGCTGCATGCACAGGCCCAGGACCAGCATCACCAGGATGGCCGTGACCGTAGGCGCAGCAAAGCGGCGCGTCCAATTGGGGGCCGCGTGTCGTCGCGACCAGAGGAATGCCAACGGCACGAGGGTGATGATGGCGGCGAAGTGGCCGAAGATCGTGCGATCAACTGCGCTAAGCAGGTTGCTCGGCGGTGGGTTCGACCACAGAGCAAATGAAATGCCCATATTGAGAGCCGGGACGAACAACGCCATGCAGAAGGTCAACGACAGCAACCAGAGGCCGGTGGCGGACTCCGATGGCATTCTAATGCGATGCAGGTAGACCACCAGCATCGCCACCGGCATCAGCAGCGTCGAGGCCAGGATGACCCAGGCCAGGCCGTAGCTGTCGATCATGGGAATGCGCAAGGTTGCGAAGTACGCGTACTCGCCAAGCAGCAGGTAGGGCCACAGGCGGGTCGGGACGATCAGTAGTGCCGCTGCCCGGATGCCCGCGGGCAGGAAGAACTGATCCAGCGAGAACTGACGCGAGGCAAGGCAGCCCAGGGCGTAGACGGCCGCGAGTGCGATTCCGACGGGTCGGATCCGGAAGCTCAGTTCAATTGCTTCTTTGAATCGGTCCAAGCCCGCGCCTCTCATCTCCCGGCCAATGATGACTGACCACTTCCGCAGACACTATCGACAGTTGGAGATGGGTGCAATCGAGGTGTCTGGCCTCCCTTTGCGCTGCAATCGGCGGCTTCCCATGCTTCGAGGCCCTACATGCCCGGCAGTGCGGCGGCATAGCCACCAGAGGACGGTGAATCATCCACAATCAGTGCGCCCATGTGTCGATCGCGTTTCAGCCGTTGCACCCGCCACGTTCGGCGGTTGATGCTGTCCGCTGTGTTCGCCGTCACACAATCGACGACATCCTGCTGTTGCACGCGCCTGTCCAGGTCCTTGTCGCAGATGCCGCTGACCCGCACCGTGCGCGGGTTTCGCCGCGGGTATTGGCGATTTCGGAGGCAGCTTCGGCGTGGCATGGGTTTGCATCGATCCAGTGGATTATCTCCGACAGGCACTGCGGAGTCCGCCCGGTATATGCTGATGCGATTGGCGGTAGCATCCTTCTTGATCCGTATCGCATCCAACCTGGAGGTCAGTGTGAGAAGTTTCCGAATTCATGCATTTGCTGGTGCATTGATGTTGGTGCCGGTATCCGTTTTTGCTTTTGCCCCGAGTGACGACCATGGAATCAAGTTGGCCGGCCAAGGACTCGGCCAGTCGACTCCTCAAGCACAAGACCTGAGCGTGGATCCCGGCTGGTTGGTCTATGGGTTCGAGCGCGATGGCATGGATTATTTCCAGGTAAACGATCTCGCAGGGCACGTGCACATCGTGATCGGCAATGCTGCCGGCACGTTCTGGGTGCTGCCGGCAGGTGACCCGTCTGCGAAGGTGTCGTTGCCGGAGCAGCGCCTGCCTGTTCCCGCCAAGGCCACCAGAACGGTTGTCTATCGGGCCCCCGCATTCACGCTGGTCAGATATGCAAGCGGAGCTGATGTGTTGTGGGCAGTAGAGGCACCCTGATACTGACAGTTGCCGGGATATCGGCCAGCTTCAGTATCAGACTGCATGGGCACCCGGTGTTCGCCGGGTGCCCATGACGCCCTGGGCCAGGGGGACGAGCGGGACGTTATGCGATTCTGCTGTGTTGGTTCGATCCGGTCGCTTGACTGTGAAATGCACTACTGCAGCGCAGAGGGTGCGGGGCAGCCGTACCGCGATGGAGTACTGGCTACTGCCTCCAGTCTGGTTTCGCGGTCGAGGAACAGAATCCTGACCCGGTTGCGATAGCAGTCAACGGTCCCGTCATAGGGGAGGGTTCGCCCGGTCAGTCGCTCGAACGCTGCCATCGTTGTCTGCTTGGAAAGGCGTCTGCGCTGTTCCAGCAGTGACACGACCATGAGGATTCCGCGCCTGGAGCCCATTCCGCCGCACCTTGCACGAATGCGAATCTGACCACCTTCATGCTTGAGAAGAATGGAGACCGCATCAATCAGTGTCCGGTAAGCGGCCAACTGCAGTTCCACGCTCAGGTTGCAGGGGTCGCCTTTCAGATCCGGGCGGAGAACGCGCTCCGTCAGCTTCCACGACTCACGGATGCCACCCGCCTGCAGGGCCACGTAAAGCCCAAGATGCTCCAGGCCCGAGGGATAGACCATGCTTGTCTGTTCGCGAAAGAGCCGCGAATGTACATTCGAGGTATGCAGAAGGCTGTTGGCCACTGCGTGATGTCCCTGGGCCTTGAGCCATTCGGCCAGCTCAACCAGCGACGTATCAATGCCGTCGCCGAGCTTGCGAAGGTGCAGGGCACGTTCACGCAGCTCCATCTCGCTGGCCAATTGCGAGCTCCTCGCCAGATGGATGGCGTCCCTTTCCCCCATCTCGCGCAGCCTGTAACGGTGGTAGAAGTGGGTGATGCGTGATCCGAGCAGCAGCAATACGATGCCGCTGATCGCCATGATCTGCTGGGTGATGAAGGCCGCTGGATCGAATGCGGTGGGATGGGTGTTGGGCGTGGTCAGGCCGATGACCATGTTGAGCACCGGCACTGCAAGGGCAGCCCCCTTCCAGCCATACAGGCAGGTAAGCGCGGCCGCGGGGAGTGCCAACAGCAGCAGGAACGTTGCCTTCAATGCAATCCAGTCTGCGGGCAGTTGAGTCGCTGCTATCCCGATCAGCAGCATCGATGAAAGTGCTGCCAGCATCGGGGTCTTTCGTCGAGCGTTCCACTCCTGCCCCACGTCCTGCCGCGCCCACAGCATGGCGATGGGGGCCACCGTCAGAATGCCGATGAAATCACCCACGCTGAAGCGCGCGGCATTGGTCAGGAAGGGTGTGGAAGGAGGTGTTGGCCAGAGCAGATGGGAAAAGCTGAGGTTGAGCAGAGTAATAACGACGCTGGAAGCGGCGGCAATCAACAAGAGGCCGATCGTCTGCGACTCCGCCATCAGTCGCCGTTGCAGCTTCACAATCAGCATCACCGCTGGCATGAGGAATGCGGAGGCAACAATGACCCATGTCAGGCCGTACTTCTCGATCATCGGCACGCGGGACTGTGCAAAGTATGCATATTCGCCCAGCAGCAGGTAGGGCCACAGGCGCGGCGGGCACAACAGCACGGCTGCCACCCGGATGCCGGCTGGCAAATAGAACTGATCCAGCGACAGCTGTCGGGTTGCCCAATAGGCCACTGCATAAAGCAAGGCAATCATCAGGCCAGCCGGACGAATGCGCACCTTCAGCAACAATCCTTCTTTCCACCAGTCCAATCGCACGTCCCCCTCTCCTACGTGTCCCCTGTCAGCATCCATTCGCCGCGGGGCCCGGTTTCTCAGGACGGTATCGGTCTGCGAACGATTATGCAATTGCATAGCTGCGCATTTAGGAAATTGTCCAGCCATCCATCACAGATGTCGCGTGAAAATCTGTGACGTGTGCAGCACGATCAGCGCTGCGGTACGTTTGTCAGAACGTTCAATACAGGTGGAGATGCAGAATCTTCACCACAACGCATCCCGCAGCTTGTACCAGGACATCGCCGCCACCAGCAGCGGCGTGCGCAGCAGCCGGCCGCCGGGGAAGGGCGCATGCCGAAGGCGCTGGAACACGTCCAGGCGCTCGCTCTGGCCGGCAATGGCGGCGGCGATCACCTCGCCGGCCAGCCCGGCGGCGGCCACCCCATGGCCGGAGAAGCCCTGCGCGAAGTACAGGTCGCCGTCCAGCCGGCCCCAATGCGGGGCGCGGTTGCGGGTGATGTCGACGTAGCCGCCCCATACCTGGTCCAGTGCCACGTCGGCCAGCTGCGGGAACACCTGGTGCATGCGCCGTTGCATCACCCCACGCAGGCCGGGTGGGGGCAGCGCCGAGTAGCTGGCGCGCCCCCCGAACAGCAGGCGGTGGTCGTGGCTGAGGCGGAAATAGTCCAATGCCCAGGCGGTGTCGGCCACGGCCATGTCGTTGCCGATCAGGGCGCGGGCGCGCTCGGCCCCCAGCGGCGCGCTGGCGCCGATATAGGTGCCGACCGGCATGATCCGCCGTTCCAGCTCGGGCAGCAGGCCCTGCAGCCAGGCATTTCCGGCCACCACCAGATGCGCGGCGCGTACGCTGCCGTGGGCGGTGTGCAGGGTCGGCTGCGGTCCGCGCTGCACGCGGGTTACCGCCGAATGCTCGTGGATCACCACGCCGGCCGCGCGCGCCGCATCGGCCAGACCGCGCGCATAGGCCAGCGGGTGCAGGTGCGCGCTGAGCGGATCGAACATCGCGGCACGATAGCGCGGGCTGTCCAGCTGCGCGCGCAGGGCGTCACGGTCCCACCATTGCATGGGGTAGTCGTAGTGGCGTTGCAGGTGCTCGCAGTGGACGCGCAGCTCCCGTTCATGGCGTTCGCGGATGGCGACGCTGGCGTGGCCTTCCACCCAATGGCAGTCAATGCCGTGGCGATTGATGCGGGCGCGCATCGCCTGCACCGCGTCGCGCGACCAGTCGAACAGGTGGCGCGCATCATCACGACCGAGCTGACGCTCCAGTTCGTCCACCTCGCAGCCATAGCCGACCAGCGCCTGCCCGCCGTTGCGGCCGGACGCGCCCCAGCCGATCCGCTGCGCTTCCAGCACTACCACGCGCCGGCCACGTGCCGCCAGTTCCAGGGCTGCGGTCAGGCCGGTATAGCCGGCGCCCAGCACCGCAACGTCGGCCTGCACATTACCCTGCAGCGGGGGCAGTGCGGGCGGTTCGGGCAGGCTGGCGGCGTACCAGCTGGGCGGGAACGCGGCGCTCACTGCAGGCCTCGCGGGTGCAGGGCGGGAGGGCGGAGCGGGGCAGGTCGATCGGCGTTCACCCCGGTAGTTTCGCCGATGCGTGACGGCTGTGGTGTGACGGCACCGACTTGCCGCCTTCGCCGGGCGACGGGTAACGTGTCGGCACGCCAAGGAGTTTTCCCATGCGCCGCCTGCCCTGGGTGGGCCTGCCCACCGACAGCACCGTGCTCGGCCATCACCGTTTCGTGGTGGCCGGCGAGAAGTACGTGCGCGCGCTGGCCGAGGCGGCCGAGGTGACTCCGGTAGTGTTGCCGAGCCTGCAGCCACCGCTGCCGGCCGGCGACTGGCTGCAGGGGCTCGATGGCCTTCTGTTGACCGGTGCAGTCAGCAATATCGAACCGCAGCACTATGAAGGTGGTCGCAGCTGGCCAGGCAATCCACATGACCCGGCCCGCGATGCCAATGCCTTTGCGTTGCTGCACGAGGCACTGGCGCTGGACCTGCCGGTGCTGGCGATCTGCCGCGGCTTCCAGGAGTTGAACGTCGCGCTGGGCGGCAGCCTGCATCCGCAGGTGCACGCGGTGCCTGGCCTGGCCGACCATCGCGAAGAACCGCAGGCGCCGGTGGAGGTGCAGTATGGGCCGGCGCACGCGGTCACGCTGGCCGCCGATGGCTGGCTGGCGCAGTGGCACGGCAGTGGCCGCGCGCAGGTCAATTCGGTACACGGGCAGGGTGTCGCCCGCCTGGCGCAGGGGCTGCAGGTCGAGGCCGTGGCCGACGATGGGCTGGTCGAAGCGGCACGCAGCCTGCACCATCGTTTCGTGCTCGGCGTACAGTGGCACCCGGAGTGGCGTGTCATGCAGGCGCCGTTCTATCACGCTATTTTCCGTGCGTTCGGCCAGGCTTGCCGGCAGCACCAACAGAACCGACTGGATTCCCGATGAGTTCCCGAACGCGCCCGCGCAAGACGGCCACGCCCCCCGCACCGCAGGAAAGCACGCTGCTGCGCTGGCTGAAGGAGCGGCGCATCACCGAGGTGGAATGCCTGGTGCCGGACATCACCGGCAACGCGCGCGGCAAGATCATTCCCGCCGACAAGTTCTCGCACGATTACGGCACGCGCCTGCCTGAGGGCATCTTCGCCACCACCGTCACCGGCGAGTTCCCTGACGATTATTACGAGCTGACCTCGCCGTCGGACTCGGACATGATGCTGCGCCCCGATCCGGACACGGTGCGCATGGTGCCGTGGGCGGCCGACGCCACCGCGCAGGTCATCCACGATTGCTACACCAAGAGCGGTGAGCCGCACGAACTGGCGCCGCGCAACGTGCTGCGCCGCGTGCTGGCAGCCTACGCCGAGCTGGGCCTGCGCCCGGTGGTGGCGCCGGAACTGGAGTTCTTCCTGGTGCAGAAGAACACCGACCCGGACTTCCCGCTGCTGCCACCGGCCGGCCGCTCCGGGCGCCCGGAGACCGCGCGGCAGTCGTACTCGATCGATGCGGTCAACGAGTTCGACCCGATCCTCGACCTGATGTACGACTACGCCGATGCGATGAAGCTGGACGTGGACACGCTGATCCACGAGTCCGGCGCGGCGCAGCTGGAGGTCAACTTCACCCATGCCGATGCGATGGACCTGGCCGACCAGGTGTTCCTGTTCAAGCGCACCATGCGCGAAGCGGCGATGCGCCACGGGGTGTATGCCACGTTCCTGGCCAAGCCGATGGAAAACGAGCCGGGCAGTGCCATGCACATCCACCAGAGCCTGGTGCGGGTGAGCGATGGCAGCAACGTGTTCGCCGGCGAGACCGATGCCGAGGGCGAGTTCAGCCCGGTGTTCGGCCACTACCTGGGCGGCCTGCAGAAGTACGCACCGCAGGCGATGGCGTTCTTCGCGCCGAACGTGAACTCCTACCGCCGGCTGGTGTTCGGCGAAGTCTCGCCGAGCAACGTCCACTGGGGCTTCGACAACCGCACCTGCGGCCTGCGCGTGCCGCTGGATACGCCGGAGAACATGCGCGTGGAGAGCCGTTTCGCCGGGTCCGATGCCAATCCCTACCTGGCGATGGCCGCGACCCTGGCCTGCGGCCTGCTGGGCATCCGCGAGCGGCTGGCACCGGATGCGCCGGTGACCGGCAGCGCCAAGGAACTGGGCTACGACCTGCCGCGCTCGCTGGGCGAGGCGCTGGACGGGCTGGAGCGGTGCAGCGAGCTGCAGGCCCTGCTGGGCGAGCGCTTCTGCCGGGCCTACATCTCGGTCAAGCGCAAGGAATACGAGACCTTTTTCCGCGTCATCAGCTCGTGGGAGCGCGAGTTCCTGCTGCTGAACGTCTGAGCATCCGGAATAGAAAAATCCGCCGCCGGGGGGTAGGCTGGCACCCGTCGCCGGCCCCGCCGGCCCCCCCTTCCCGCATTCTGGAGCACCCGATGAAGCTGCGTATCCTCACGCTCGGCCTGGCCTCCGCCATGCTCGCCGCCTGTGGCGGTGGCAATGGCGGCGCGCAGGACAGCCAGGTCCTGAACGTCTACAACTACAGCGATTACATCGCCGAGGACACCATTCCGACCTTCGAGAAGGAGAGCGGGATCAAGGTGACCTACGATGTGTTCGACAGTGACGAGATGGTCGAGACCAAACTGCTGGCCGGCAACAGCGGCTATGACGTGGTGGTGCCGACCCTGAACTTCTTCGGTCGCCAGATCCAGGCCGGTGTGTTCCTGCCGCTGGACAAGAGCAAGATCCCGAACCTGGCCAACCTCGATCCGGCGGTGATGAAGCGCATCGCCACCCAGGACCCGGGCAACCAGTACGGCGTGCCGTACATGATCGGCACCACCGGCATCGGCTACAACGTGGACATGCTGAAGCAGCGCTTCGGCGGCAGCGCCGACATCGCCAACAGCTGGGACCTGGTGTTCAAGCCGGAGAACATCAGCAAGATGAAGGACTGCGGCGTGACCATCCTGGACACGCCGGCGGACATGATCCCGATCGCACTGCATTACCTGGGCCTGGACCCGCACAGCGGCGACCCGGCCGAGCTGCAGAAGGCCGCCGACCTGCTGAAGTCGATCCGCCCGTACGTGCAGAACTTCCACTCCTCGCAGTACGTGGGTTCGCTGGCCAACGGCGGTACCTGCCTGGTGGTCGGCTGGTCGGGTGACATCATCCAGGCCCGCGACCGCGCCGAGGAAGCCAGCAATGGCGTGCACGTGGCCTATTCGATCCCGAAGGAAGGCGCACCGCAGTGGTTCGACATGCTGGCGATCCCGAAGGACGCCAAGCATCCGGAAGCCGCGTACGCCTTCATCAACTACCTGCTGCAGCCGAAGGTTGCCGCGGCCAACACCAACTTCATCCACTACGCCAACCCGGTGCCGACCGCGACCCCGCTGGTGGACGAGGCGATCCGTACCGACCCGACCATCTACCCGCCGGCCGACGTGGCCGAGAAGATGTTCACCTACTCGATCAACACGCCGGAGACCGACAAGCTCTACACCCGGCTGTGGACCGAGGTGAAGACCGGGCGCTAAGGGCTGGCTGGCAGGTGGGTGCCGACCGTTGGTCGGCATGCTTTTCCGGCGGGGCCGACCAACGGTCGGCCCCCACCAGATCTGCAGATCCCCCCGGCCCGGTGGGTGCCACCCGTTGCCGTCATATCCCCTGCAGCCCCCGGCCGTTAGAATGGCGGCCGCTGTCCACCGCCCGCTCCCGGAGCCCCCATGCCCGTTGAAGCCCAGCCGGTAGCCGCCGTCGTCGACACGACCGGTGCGCCCGGCTATCTCTCCATTCGTGATTTGCGCAAGGAATTCGACGGTTTCGTCGCCGTCGACGACGTCAATCTGGACGTGCGCAAGGGCGAGATCTTTGCCCTGCTCGGAGGCTCCGGCAGCGGCAAATCGACCCTGCTGCGCTGCCTGGGCGGCTTCGAGACGCCCACCAAGGGCAGCATCACCGTCGATGGCCAGCGCCTGGACGCGCTGCCGCCGTACCAGCGGCCGGTCAACATGATGTTCCAGTCCTATGCGCTGTTCCCGCACATGACGGTCGAACAGAACATTGCCTTCGGCCTGAAGCAGGATGGCCTGGGCAAGGACGCGATCAGCAAGCGCGTCGGCGAGATGCTCGACCTGGTGCAGATGGGCCACCTGGGCAAGCGCAAGCCGCACCAGCTGTCCGGTGGCCAGCAGCAGCGCGTGGCGCTGGCGCGGTCGCTGGCCAAGGGGCCGAAGCTGCTGCTGCTGGACGAGCCGATGGGCGCGCTGGACAAGAAGCTGCGCTCGCAGATGCAGCTGGAACTGGTCAGCATCATCGAGTCGTCGGGCGTGACCTGCGTGATGGTCACCCACGACCAGGAAGAAGCGATGACCATGGCCACCCGCATCGCGGTGATGGATGCCGGCTGGATCCAGCAGGTCGGCAAGCCGGACGAGGTCTACGAGCAGCCGGCCAACCGCTTCGTCGCCGAGTTCATCGGTTCGGTCAACCTGTTTGACGGGGTGATCGACGAGGACCTGCCCGAGTACGTGACCGTGCGCTCGCCGCTGTTCCCGGCACCGATCTACATCGCCCATGGCATCACCTGTTACGAAGGGCAGCCGGTCGCATTCGCGCTGCGCCCGGAAAAGGTGATGATCGGCAAGGACGAGCCGGAAGGGCACACCAACAAAGCGCAGGGCGTGATCGAGGACATCGCCTATTTCGGCAGCCATTCGGTCTACCACGTGCGGCTGCCCAGCGGCGCCAAGGTGCTGGCCAACTTCGCCAACTCGCAGCGCTGGGCCAGCGACGGCCTGACCTGGGGTGACAGCGTGTGGGTGCACTGGCGCGACAACGACGGCGTGGTGCTGACCTCATGAGCGTCGCCGGCCTGAAGCGCTGGCTGCCGGGGCTGCGTGCCACGGTGATCGGCATTCCGTACCTGTGGCTGCTGCTGTTCTTCGCAGTGCCGTTCCTGATCGTGCTGATGATCAGCTTCTCGCTCAGCCGGGTCGGCTCGCCGCCGTATACCTGGCTGCTGCAGTACGCCGACGGCGGCTTCTCGCTGAAGCTGAACCTGGAGAACTACCTGGCGCTGTTCCGCGATTCGATCTATGCGCAGGCGTTCCTGAGCTCGATCAAGATCGCGGCGATCTCCACCTTCTTCACCCTGCTGATCGGCTATCCGATGGCCTATGCCATCGCGCGCCTGTCGCCGGCCGCACGCAATGTGGCGATGATGCTGGTGGTGCTGCCGTCGTGGACCTCGTTCCTGATCCGCGTGTATGCGTGGAAGGCAATCCTGGACCGCAATGGCCTGCTCGACCAGTTCCTGCAGTTCACCGGCCTGCAGACGCTGATGACGTCGATGGGGCTGCCGAAACTGCAGCTGATCGATACGCCGACCGCCGCCTATATCGGCATCGTCTACTGCTACCTGCCGTTCATGGTGCTGCCGCTGTACGCCAACCTGGTCAAGCATGACCACCGCCTGCTGGAAGCGGCCTACGACCTCGGCGCCAAGCCGTGGCAGGCGTTCCTGCGCATCACGTTGCCGCTGTCGAAGGCCGGCATCATCGCAGGCTGCATGCTGGTGATGATCCCGGCGGTGGGTGAGTTCGTGATCCCGGAAATGCTCGGTGGTTCGGAGACGCTGATGGTCGGCCGCCAGCTGTGGAACGAGTTCTTCAACAACCGCAACTGGCCGGGCGCTTCGGCGATGGCGGTGGCGATGATCCTGTTGCTGCTGGTGCCGATCCTGCTGTTCAACCGTTCCCAGCAGCGCCTGCTGGAAGGGAAGCAGGCATGAGCCCGCGTACCGCCAAGGGCCTGGGGCTGGGCGTGCTGCTGCTCGGCTTCGCCTTCCTGTACCTGCCGATCCTGTTGTTGATGTTCTACTCGTTCAACAGCTCGCGGCTGGCGATGGTCTGGGCCGGGTTCTCCACCCGCGCCTACAGCGACCTGTTCGCCGACCGCGCGCTGATGGACGCGATGTGGACCAGCCTGGTGGTGGCGTTCTGGACCGCCTGTACCGCCACCGTGCTGGGTACGCTGGCGGCGATGGTGATGACCCGCTTCAAGCGATTCCGTGGCAAGCCACTGTTCGGCGCGCTGGTGACCGCGCCGCTGGTGATGCCGGACGTGATCCTGGGCTTCTCGCTGATGGCGCTGCTGGCATCGATGGGCGCGATTCCCGGCTTCCCGGCGCGTGGCCTGGCCACCATCTGGATCGCGCACGTGACCTTCACCCTCTGCTTCGTCACCGTGGTGGTGTCCTCGCGCCTGCAGGAAATGGACCTGTCGCTGGAAGAAGCGGCGATGGACCTGGGCGCCAGCCGGTTGACCGTGTTCACCCGCATCACCCTGCCCATCATCGCGCCGGCGCTGGTGGCGGGTTGGCTGCTGGCCTTCACCCTGTCGCTGGATGACGTGGTGGTGGCCAGCTTCGTGGCCACGCCGGGCTCGACCACGCTGCCGATGAAGGTGTTCGCTTCGGTGCGCATGGGCATCAGTCCGAAGATCAACGCGTTGGCCACATTGCTGGTGTCGGCGGTGTCGATCGCTGCGGTGATCGGCTGGTACATCAACGCCCGCGCCGAGAAGCGGCGCCAGCGCGACCTGCAGCTGGCGCGGCAGGACAACGGCTGAGTACACGGCCTGTCGACAGCGCCGGCAACACCCGGCTCACGGACAGCGGCGCACAATGGGGGTCTTCCAGATGGAGATCCCCCATGACCGTCGAGATCATCGACCCGGCCACCGGCCAGGTGACCTACCGCCATGAACTGATGGGCGCTGCTGACATCGAGCAGCGCCTGCAGGCCGCCGCCGATGCCTTCCCCGGCTGGGCCGATCGCTCGCTGCAGGATCGCGGCGCCGTCCTTCGCCAGATCGCCGCGCAGCTGCGCACGCGTCGCGACGACCTGCAGCAGGCGATGACCCATGAGATGGGCAAGCTCAAGGCCGAGGCGCTGGCCGAGGTCGACAAGTGCGCTGCCGCCTGCGAGTACTACGCCGACCACGCGGCCGACTATCTCAAGCCGCAGCTGATCGATACCGAAGCCCAGCGCAGCTACGTGCGTTACGAGCCGATCGGCTGCGTGTTCGCGGTGATGCCATGGAATTTCCCGGTCTGGCAGGTGTTCCGTTTCCTGGCCCCGGCGTTCATGGCTGGCAACGTGGCCCTGCTCAAGCACGCCAGCAACGTGCCGCAGTGCGCCGACCTGATCCTGACGGTGTGTCGTGACGGAGGCCTGCCTGAGGGCGTGTTCGACGTGCTGCACATCGACAACGACCAGGCTGCCGAGGTGCTGCGCGACGCACGGGTGAAGGCGGTGACGCTGACCGGCAGCGAACGGGCAGGGCGCTCGATCGCGTCCACTGCAGGCAGCCAGCTGAAGAAGTCGGTGATGGAGCTGGGTGGCAGCGATGCCTTCGTGGTACTCGACGATGCCGACCTCGACAAGGCCGTGGCGGCGGCGGTGAAGTCGCGTTTCGACAACAGCGGGCAGACCTGCATTGCGGCCAAGCGCTTCATCGTGGTCGATGCGGTGGCCGATGACTTCACCCGACGCTTCGTTGAAGCCGCGGGCCAGCGCCAGTATGGCGATCCCAGTGAGCGTGGCACCACGCTGGCGCCGATGGCCCGTGCCGATCTGCGCGACGAACTGCACAAGCAGGTGCAGGCCAGCGTCGCCAAGGGCGCGCGCGTTCTGGTCGGCGGCGAGCCCATTGCCGGCACCCATGCGGGCTATCCGGCGACCGTGCTCGATCAGGTCGGCCCAGGCATGCCTGCCTACGACGAGGAGCTGTTCGGGCCGGTGGCTGCGGTGATCCGGGTCAAGGATGAGGCCGAGGCGCTGCGCGTGGCCAACGACACCCGCTTCGGCCTGGGCGGCAGCGTGTGGACGCGCGACCCGGTGCGCGGCGAAGCCTTCGCGCAGCGCATGGAATGCGGCGCCGCGTTCGTCAACGCCATCGTCAAGAGCGACGCTCGGCTGCCGTTCGGTGGCAGCAAGCAGTCCGGCTTCGGCCGGGAGCTGGCCGACCACGGCATCCACGAGTTCATGAACATCAAGACCGTCTACGTGGCTTGATGCCGAAGGGTAGTGCCGGCCGCTGGCCGGCATTGCCCTGGTTGCCGGCCAGCGGCCGGCACTACCAGAAGCGGGGCATGTGCCACGACCAACGGTCGCGGCCTACCGTATTGCTGGGTATCGACGCCCCCGTGCATGGTGGGTATCGACCGTTGGTCGATTCGCGCTACAGCCACTTCGCGCGCTTGAACAACCGGTACAGGCCCACGCACACACCGCCCACGCCGACAATCATCAGCGGATACGACCACGGCTGGCTCAGCTCGGGCATGTGGCTGAAGTTCATGCCGTACCAGCTGGTGATCAGCGTCGGCGCTGCCAGCAGTGCGGCCCATGCACCCAGGCGCTTGACCGTCTCGCCCTGCGCCAGCGTCACCAGCGACAGGTTCACGCTCAGTGCGGTGCCCAGCATCTCGCGCAGGGTGTCGATCACATCGCTGATGCGTACCGCGTGGTCATGCACGTCGCGCACGTAGAGCTTCACTTCATCGGGAATCAGGTCACCCTGGTAGCGGCGCAGCTGCGCCAGCACATCCTGCAGCGGTGCCACCGCCATCCGCATCTTGTTCAGTTCGCGCTTGAGCTCGTAAAGCCGTACCACCGTGCTGCGCTTGTAGCTGTCGGCAAAGATGTCCTTTTCCAGCAGGTCCAGGGTGTCGCGGAAGCGGTGCACGATCGGCAGGTAGTTGTCGACCACGAAGTCGGTCACCGCGTACAGGCAGTACGACGGGCCCATCTTCAGCAGCTGCGGTTCACGCTCGACCCGTGCACGCACCGGGGCGTAGGACAGCGAGGCGCCGTGGCGCACCGTCACCAGGAAACGCGGGCCGAGGAAGGCGTGGGTTTCGCCGTACTGGATGCGTTCGTCCACCATCTGCGCGGTGGTCACCACCACGAACAGCGAATTGCCGTAGGTCTCGACCTTGGGTCGCTGGTGCGCATTGCGCGCGTCCTCGATGGCCAGGTCGTGCAGGCAGAACTCTTCCTGCAGTTTCAGCAGCACATCGTCGTTGGGGTCGTACAGGCCGACCCAGACGAAGCCGTTGCCACTGGCAATGACATCGCTGATGGCATCCAGGCTGATGTCGTGGCGTTTGCCGTCGTCATCGTAGTGGACGCAGTTGATGACGCAGGCGGGATTGGCCGAGGCAGGGGCGGAAGCGGAGGCGGGCAATGACATGCCCGCCATCGTGCGTCAGTGCCGTGTTTCGGACAAGTGAGGACGGCGCCCCAGTACCCATGCCAGCGCGACGTGGACGGGCAGCAGAAGCACGATCCACTGCACGTTGTACTGCGCCTGCAGGCTCAGCCAGTGCAGCACCAGCGCCGCCACGGCCTGCACCGCCAGCAGCCACAGCACGACCCTGAACATGCGGCCCGGCGCGCGCCGGCGCAGCAGCGCGATCGCGCCTGGCAGCAACAGCACGGCCAGTGGCGAAAGCAGCAGCAGGTTGCGGTTGGCCCAGGCGGCGTAGTGGGTGCTGAAGCCCCACAGGAACACCAGCAGGCTGCCGGCGATGGCACACAGCAGCCAGAACGGCAGGGCCAGCCCGGCAAGCAGGCGCGGCCGGCTGCGCAGCGCCAGTATGCCGGCGGCGATCACCAGGCCACACAGCAGCCACGGCCACCAGCGGCGCGCGAACTCCTTCGGCTCCGGGTCGATGCGGTGCGGCAGCAGTTCCTGTTCGGACTGCACCAGCGGCCGGCCGTCGCTGTTGCGTGCCTGGCGCAGTGCATCGGCCAAGCGCATCGGCACGAAGGCTTCCTGCCAGCGCGACAGCGGCTGGTCGGCGAACGGACCGAGGCCGACATCGAAGCCCAGCCACATCCACGGTGCCGGCGAGGCCAGGCGCACCGACTCGCTGCGATAGGTGTTGCCGCGCGAACGCCCCGACAGCTGCGACTGCAGGCCGCCATCCAGCGCCTTGTCCACCGTGTCGCGCACCATCGTGGCGCAATTGGCGGTGTAGTAGTCGTAGTGGTAGCGCGCGTTTTCCGGCTTGGCGCGCTCGGCCAGGTCAGCGGCCAGGGCGCGTGCCTGATCGGGGCGCAGGTCCAGCCACTGCACGCTGGCGCCGCGGCCGGTCTCGTCGTAGTACGACAGGTCCTGCTGCAGCGGCAGCGCCACCAGGTAGTACATCATGTCGCCGCGCACGAAGCGGCTGATGAAATCGTCCTCGGACGGATCGAAGTAGCCGAAGTTGTACGAGGTCGCTTCGCCACTGAGCGGATCGATCACGACGATGGCGTCATGGCCGAAGCGCTCGAAGAACACGGTGCCCGGCTGCATGGTCACCACCCCGATGCGCGGGGCGGGAGCCTCGGCGCTGGTGGCGGGTGCAGCAGGAGCGGGTGCCGCCGGCTGCGCGAAGGCGGCCAGCGGCAGGGCCGTGGCCAGCACGCACAGTGCCAGCCACAGCCTCAGGCGCAGTGCCAGGAGGGCGCCGCGCTTCAAGCGTCGTCCTGCGCGTCCGGCGGCAGCACGGTCACGTGGAAGGCCTGGACCCGGCGCGCATCGGCGCGGGCCACGCGGAACATGAAGCGGTCCAGCGCCAGCTCGTCACCGACTTCCGGCAGGTGGCCCACGGCCTCGGTGACCAGGCCACCGATGGTGTCGTAGTCCTCGTCGGAGAAGGTAGCGCCGAAGCGTTCGTTGAAGTCGCCGATCGGGGTCAGCGCGTCGACCACGTACTGGCCGTCGGACTGGATGGCGATCTGCGCCGACGGATCCTCGGCCTCGTCATGCTCGTCGTCGATCTCGCCGACGATCTGTTCCAGCACGTCCTCGATGGTGACCAGGCCGGCGACACCGCCGTACTCGTCGACCACGATGGCCATGTGGTTGCGTGACAGGCGGAATTCCTTCAGCAGCACGTTGAGCTTCTTCGCCTCCGGGATCAGCACTGCCGGGCGCAGCAGCTCGCGCACGTTGGCCGGGCCGTTGTCGGCGACCACGCCGCGCAGCAGGTCCTTGGCCAGCAGGATGCCAAGGATGTCGTCCTTGTTCTCGCCGTGCACCGGGAAGCGCGAATGGCCGGATTCGACCACCTGCTTCATCAGTTCCAGGAAGGGCGCTTCGACCGGCAGCGAAACCATCTGCGAGCGCGAGATCATCACGTCGCCCACGGTCAACTCGGCCACCGAAATGGCGCCTTCCATCATCTTCAGGGTATCGGCGGCGATCAGGCCCTCTTCCTGCGCGGTGTGCAGGACAGCGACCAGCTCGTCGCGGGTATGGGGTTCGCCGGAGAAGGCGGAGGTCAGGCGTTCAAGCCAGCCGCGCTTCTTTTCACTGGGCTCCTGTGCGGAGCTACTACTGTCGTCTTCTGACATCTCTGGAAAAAGGGCACCCGGCAAGCCGGGCGTTGGCCCAAGTCTAGCAGGATGTGGCGGCCTGTCAGTGACCGTCGCTGCCCGGTCCGGTGATCGGCGGCGGGGCCAGTTCAGGCCGGGCGGGGGCTTCTTCCTCGGGCAGGTCCAGGCTGTAGGTGCAGCCGGCCAGGGTTTTGCCGGGATGGGAGGCCACGGTGGAGACGCTGAGGATGATCGACTCGATCCGGGCCTCGCCGGTCTTCGGATCGGTCACGTCGCGGCTGACCAGCTCGCGGCCGGCCATGAACTTGCCGTCCTGGTCGTAGCCGGTCTCCAGCCCCAGCTGCCTGGCCAGCGGCCGCGGATCGGCCTGGTCGAGGATCGCCATGACGCTGGACCCGGCCACGGCGACCCGTTCGGTGCGGGCGCCGAACACGCTGATCGGCTGGGCCAGCCGGTACTCGCTCATGAACTGGTTGCCCTGCGGCAGCGGCTGCAGGCCGTGGGCGACGGCTTTCAGCGGATCAGCCAGCAGGGGCGCCAACGCGGCCTGCTCGGCCACGCCCTGGCGGCATTCAATCAGGGCCGGCAGGTCCAGGGCAGCGGCCGGGGCGGACACGGCGAGCAGCAGGGGCAGGGCAATACGCAGCACGGGCACGGGATCCGCAACGGAAGGCAGGCCGGTGATCGTACCGGTCCCGGCCAGCCATCGCGAGCGCCCCAAGGCAATCAGGGCGGATGCCTGCGCGTGGGCGCTGGGTACCAGCGCAGCCTGACCGGGTAGCCCAGTTGCACTTGCAAGTGGTCGCGCACGGCCGCCGCCGTCGCGCGGTTGGCTGGGGTATCCCGCAGCTCAACCTCCAGTTCCCCGGTCGTGACATCCAGGCTATAGCCGAACAGGTCGGGCAGCTGGGCCAGCAGCCAGTCCCGCTGTGCGTGCAGGCGGCGCTGCATCTCCGCTTCGGTCATCGCGGCGCCGGTGATGTAGCGCACGCGTTGCGGGCCATCCGCCCCTGGATGTGTCTCATCGGCCGCGGGTGCTGGGCCAGTCAGTCGAACGACGACGTTCCAACCTGCCGCGTTGTCCACCCAGATTCCGGCGAGGCGTGCCGCGTGGCGCGCTTTCAAACGTTCCATCAATGCGTGCTGCTGCGCCTCGGCGACCGCCTGGCGCGCCGTCTGTTGGCTGACGTCAAAGAACGCCTGCACCTCGGCGACCTTGGCGGCAATGTCGGCGGCGCTGTCGCTGGCCGGGAACGGCGACGGTCGTTCCCGGCCGGGGTCGATGCCCGGGGCAGTGGTCACCTGCAGAAGAGCGGCGATGAGTGCGGGCAGCAGCGCGATGGGCGCGTCCTCCGTGAAGATCCCGGTGTGCGTGGGCCTCAGCGCTCGCCGGCGTAGGGGTCGGCGATGCCGAGCTCGGCCAGGATCTCGCGCTCCAGCTGTTCCATGGCGTCGGCTTCCTTGTCGTCCTCGTGGTCCCAGCCGAGCAGGTGCAGCACGCCGTGCACGGTCAGGTGTGCGTAGTGGGCGTTGAGCGCCTTGCCCTGTTCATCGGCCTCGCGGGCCACCACCGGTGCGCAGATCACCAGGTCGCCCAGCAGCGGAAACTTCACGCCCTTGGGCAGCCCTTCGGGCACTTCGGCCGGGAAGCTGAGCACGTTGGTCGCGTAATCCTTGCCGCGATAATGGCGGTTCAGTGACTGCCCTTCCTTGGCATCGACCACGCGGATGGCCAGGTCGGCCTCGCGGATGCGGCCTTTCAGCGCAGCAGCCACCCACTTGCGGAAGCTGACCGCCGCCGGCAGGCCGGTGCGCGGCAGGGCATAACTGACGGCGACGTCCAGTCGCACGGGACCACGGGTCATGGAGTAGCTCCAGGTTGGATCTGATGCAGGTCACGGCGATCGTAGGCGCTGACGATGCGCGCCACCAGCGGGTGGCGGACCACGTCGCGCGACTCGAAGAAGGTGAAGCTGACGCCCTCGACCTCGCGCAGCACGTCGATGGCATCGCGCAGGCCGGACTTCACGTGCTTGGGGAGATCGGTCTGGGTCAGGTCGCCGGTGACCACGGCGGTGGAACCGTAGCCGAGGCGGGTCAGGAACATCTTCATCTGCTCGATGGTGGTGTTCTGTGCTTCGTCCAGGATCACGAAGGCATCGTTGAGCGTGCGGCCACGCATGTAGGCCAGCGGCGCGATTTCGATGACGTTCTTTTCCAGCAGCTTGACCACCTTCTCCACGCCCATCATCTCGTAGAGGGCGTCGTACAGCGGTCGCAGGTAGGGGTCGACCTTCTGGCTCAGGTCACCGGGCAGGAAGCCCAGCTTCTCGCCGGCCTCCACCGCCGGGCGCACCAGGATCAGGCGCTGCACCCGTGATTCGTTCAGCGCTTCGACCGCGCTGGCCACGGCAAGGAAGGTCTTGCCGGTGCCGGCCGGGCCGATGCCGAAGTTGATGTCATGCGTGGCGATCTGGTGCAGGTAGCGGCCCTGGTTGGCACCGCGACCGCGCACCGTGCCGCGCTTGACCTTGATCGCCACCTCCTGCGCTTCGTAGGAGCGTTCGGCGATCTGCTCGACGTTGGCCTGCGCCAGGCGCAGGTGGATGGCGTGGTTGTCGAAGGTGGTTTCGCCGGCTTCGGCGTACAGCGCTTCAACCAGCTTCTGCGCCTCGACGATGGCTTCGTTGGGCCCGCTGATGCGGAACACGAAACCGCGGTTGGCGATCTCCACGCCGAGCTTCAGCTCGATCTGGCGCAGGTGCCCATCGAAGGGGCCGCACAGGTTGGCCAGCCGCTCGGTGTCTTCCGGCGACAGGGTGAAGTCTCGATGTTCGATGCTTTTCATTGCCTTGGGTGGGGCGGAAGCCTTCCACCGCAGTGTATTCAGGGAGGACAAGGGTAGCGCGCGCAGCGGGCGCGCGGCCAGCACGGGGTCGATACATGCTTTTCCACACCCGGTGTGGACGGGGGCTGCGGAAACCTGTGGATAGACCTCTACAGTGCTTGTGCCACAAGCGTCATGAGGGGGTGGTGAAAAAATCGTCACGGACCCGGGCGTGCCGGCACCCGCAGGACGGGCGGACCGGGAGGGAGGGCACGTCGCAGCGCGTGGCCGAGAACTTCCCGGGCACGCCGGCGTTCTTCGTGATCGCAGCGCAGGTTCCGCTGCCAGGCGAGCAACAGGATCCCGTGTTGCCGGTTTTCCACACCGGTTGTGGAATGATGCCGAATCAACCTGTGGATAGGTGGCGCGGAGCCTTGCAGCCAAAGGCTCGCCAACGCGTGGTGAAAAAACCGTCAGGGCTGATCGGAATCATAGAGGGTGCACGGGGCGGATGGCACCGTGGCGCCGTCGCAGGAGGGGATGGCATGGGCATCGGCAATGGGATGCGTGGAATCGGATTGGTGGGTATCGGCCTGCTGGCCGGGTGTGGGCAGGCGCCGCCTGCAGCGCTCGGCACGCTGGAGTGGGACCGGATCACGGTGCCGGCGCCGGCGGCCGAAGTGATCGCCACGGTGGAGGTGCGCGAGGGGCAGCAGGTCAAGGCCGGAGCAGTGCTGATGCAGCTCGACCCCGCCCGCGGCGACGCGCAGTTCGCCGCGGCGCAGGCCGACACGGTGCGCGCGCAGGCCCAGTTGGAAGAACTGAAGATCGGCCCGCGCCAGGAACAGATCGCGCAGGCCCAGGCGCAGCTGGCCGCGTTGCGCGCGCAGTCCGCTGAAGCCACGGCCTACTACCGTCGGGTGCAACCGCTGGCACGCCAGCGCCTGATCGCCGCCGCCGAGCTGGACCGTGCACGGGCGGCTGCCGGCAATGCCGAGGCCAGCGTGCGGGCCGCCGAGCAGGTTTGGCTGGAGCGGGTGCACGGCAGTCGCGCGCAGGACATCGCCCAGGGCCAGGCGGCCGCCGACGCCGCACAGGCGCAGCAGGTGGTGCAGGGCGTCAACCTGCAGAAGCTGCAGCTGCGCGCACCGCGCGATGGCGTGGTCGATGCCTTGCCCTACCGGCAGGGTGACCAGGCACCGATCGGGGCGCCGCTGGCGGTGATGCTGGTTGGCGAGCGCCCCTATGCACGCGTCTACCTGCCGCAGCCGCTGCGCCTGCAGGTCAAGGTCGGGCAGGCCGCGCAGATACAGCTGGAAGGCGGCAGCACCGTGCTGAAGGGGCACGTGCGCTCAATCCGCAGCGAGCCCTCGTTCACCCCGTACTACGCACTGACCGGTGATGACGTCGAGCGCCTGAGCTATCTGGCCGAGATCGAAGTGGACACGGCCACCGACATGCAGAAGCTTCCGGCCGGACTGCCGGTGCAGGTGCGCTTCTGAACACCGGCGACGACATCGCGGTGCATGCGCAGGGCTTGACCCGCCGCTTCGGCGATCTTCTGGCTGTGGACAATGTCGACCTGACCGTGCCGCGCGGGCAGGTGTACGGCTTCCTGGGGCCGAATGGATCCGGAAAGTCGACCACCATCCGCATGCTGTGCGGCCTGCTGGAGCCGAGCGCTGGGCAGATCCAGGTGCTGGGGCTGGCGGTTCCCGAGCAGGCCGAAGCACTGCGCCGGCGCATCGGCTACATGACCCAGCGCTTCTCGTTGTATGAGGACCTGTCGGTGCGCGAGAACCTGGAATTCCTCGCCGCCATCCAGGATCTGCCACGCGCGCAGGCCCGGCGGCGGGTCGACGAGCTGCTGCAGCAGTACCGTCTGCTGGACCGGCAGCCGCAGCTGGCCGGAACCCTCAGCGGTGGCCAGAAGCAGCGCCTCGCCCTGGCCGGCGCCGTCGTGCACGCGCCCGAGCTGCTGTTCCTGGACGAGCCGACCAGCGCGGTCGATCCGGAATCGCGCCGTGATTTCTGGGAAGCCCTGTTTGAACTTGCCGACGCCGGTACCACCGTGCTGGTGTCGACCCACTACATGGACGAGGCCGAGCGCTGCCACCGGATGGCAATCCTGGATCGTGGTGCACTGGTTGCCGATGGCACGCCGGCTGAGCTGTGCGCACGATTGGACGGCCGCACGTTGCAGGTCACGCCGTCGCAGCCGCGGCAGGCCAGCCGCGCACTGTCTGAGCTGCCCGGTGTGCTGAGCGTGGCGCAGATCGGCACCCAGCTGCGCGTGCTGTGCAATGAGGGCGCAGCGGACGTCGCAGTGCTGGCCCGTGCACTTGCCAACGCTGACCCGCAGGCCCGTATCGAGACGGTGGCGCCGAACCTGGAAGATGTGTTCGTGGCCGCCACCCGTGGCCGCGGCCGGGAGCCGGCGGCATGAACCTGCGCCGGCTGTGGGCGATCATGCTCAAGGAGCTGCGGCAGCTGCGCCGCGACCGCATCACGCTGGCGATGATCGTTGGCATTCCGGTGATGCAGCTGTTGCTGTTCGGCTATGCGATCAACCTCAACCTGCGTCATCTCGATGCGGGTGTCGCCGATCAGGCCAACAGCGCCGCTTCGCGCGCGCTGGTGCAGGACATGGTGGCCACCGGCGTGATCACGCCGCGCAGCGAAGCCTACACGCCTGCCCAGCTGATGCAGGCGCTGCGCCGTGGCGAGATCAGTGTCGGCATCGTGGTGCCGGCCGACTTCGAGCGTCGCCGCTTCGATGGACGCGAGGCGGTGCAGGTGCTGGTCGATGGCAGTGACACCGTGGTGCAGAGCGCGGCGATCCAGCTGGCGCAGGTGCCGCTGGACACGCGCCCGACCAGCAACACCCGTCCCCTGCGCGAAGGCAGCATCGCCAGTGGTCCGGTCAGCGTGACCAGCTTCTACAACCCGCAGCGGCGCTCGGCGGTGAACATCGTACCGGGCCTGATCGGGGTGATCCTGACCATGACCCTGGTGATGTTCACGGCGGTAGCGGTGGTGCGCGAACGCGAGCGCGGCAACATGGAACTGCTGATCGCCACGCCGGTGTCGCGCAGCGAGCTGATGGTCGGCAAGGTGCTGCCCTATGCGGCCATCGGCCTGCTGCAGACCACGCTGGTGCTGGTGCTGGGCACCTGGCTGTTCCAGGTGCCCATTCGCGGCAGCCTGCTGGACATCTATCTGGCCGCGGTGCTGCTGGTGCTGGCCAACCTGGCGCTGGGCCTGCTGATCTCCACGCGTGCGCGCTCGCAGTTCCAGGCGATGCAGATGACGCTGTTCCTGTTCCTGCCGTCGATCCTGCTGTCGGGCTTCATGTTCCCGTTCGCAGGCATGCCGCGGCCGGTGCAGTGGCTGGCCGAGGTGCTGCCGCTGACCCACTTCCTGCGCCTGGTGCGCGGCATCATGCTGCGCGGCGCCTCATTGTGGGAGCTGTGGCACGACGCGCTGGCGCTGCTGGCCTTCATCGTGGTGATGATGACCCTGGCCATCCTGCGTTTCCGCAAGCGCCTGGATTGAAGGCAGGGGGTCGGATCCCCGCAGGGGCTCCGACCCCAATTTATCGAGCCGGCGGGTCGGAGCCCCTTTGGGGCTCCGACCCGAAGATTCATTCCGCCACCACCCGCGCGCGCAGCGAATTGGTCAGCGCTTCGGTGATCACCACATCCACGAACTGGCCGATCAGGCGCGCCGGCGCCGGGAAGTTCACCGAACGCATGTTCTCGGTCTTGCCGGTCAGCTCGTTCGGGTTCTTGCGCGAGGGCCCTTCCACCAGCACGGTCTGCACGGTGCCGACCATCTTCTCGGAAATGCCGGCGGCATGCGCATTGATGCGCTCCTGCAGGCGCGACAGGCGCGCGTGCTTCTCGGCATCGCTGATCGTGTCCTCCAGGTCCGCGGCTGGCGTGCCCGGGCGCCGCGAATAGATGAAGGAGAAGCTGTGGTCGAAGCCGATGTCCTCGATCAGCTTCATGGTCTTCTCGAAGTCGGCATCGGTCTCGCCGGGGAAGCCGACGATGAAGTCCGAGCTGATCGAGATGTCCGGGCGCACCGCACGCAGCTTGCGGATCTTCGACTTGAATTCCAGCGCGGTGTAGCCGCGCTTCATCGCTGACAGCACGCGGTCGCTGCCAGCCTGTACCGGCAGGTGCAGGAAGTTGGCCAGCTGTGGCACGTCACGGAACGCATCGATCAGCGAATCGCTGAACTCCAGCGGATGCGAGGTGGTGAAGCGGATGCGGCCGACGCCATCGATCTCGGCGATGGTGCGGATCAGCAGGCCGAGGTCGGCGAACTCACCGTCACCATAGGGCCCGCGATACGCGTTGACGTTCTGCCCGAGCAGGTTGATCTCGCGCACGCCCTGTGCGGCCAGCTGCGCCACCTCCACCACCACGTCCTCGAACGGGCGGCTGACTTCGGTGCCGCGGGTGTAGGGCACCACGCAGAACGAACAGTACTTGGAACAGCCTTCCATGATCGACACGAATGCCGAGGGTCCTTCGGCGCGCGGCTCGGGCAGGCGATCGAATTTCTCGATCTCGGGGAAGCTGATGTCGACCTGCGGGCGCTTCTGTTCGCGGCGTGCGCGGATCAGCTCCGGCAGCCGGTGCAGGGTCTGCGGGCCGAACACCAGGTCGACGAACGGCGCGCGCTTGATGATCGCTTCGCCTTCCTGCGAGGCGACGCAGCCGCCGACGCCGATGATGACTTCGCGGCCCTTGTTCTTCAGGCCCTTCCACACGCCCAGCTGGCTGAACACCTTCTCCTGCGCCTTCTCGCGGATGGAGCAGGTGTTGACCAGGATGACGTCGGCGTCGTCCGGGCTGTCGGTCAGTTCCAGGCCATCGCTGGCGGCAAGCACGTCGGCCATCTTGGCCGAGTCGTACTCGTTCATCTGGCAACCGTGGGTCTTGATGTACAGCTTGCCTTTCACCTGGTCGGGCTTGCGCGGACCAGCGGGCAGGGCAACGAGCGGGGTACCGCCCGGTGTGGTGGGCGGAAAGACGTCTGGCGTCCCGGTCATGGCGCTTAATCCATTCGGGTGGCGGGAAAGCGGGCAATTCTACCCGCATCCCACGCCAGCCGCCGCGCCCGTGCAACCGAGCCCATGCCCAGCGTGGCCATCACTGTAGAGCCGAGCCCGTGCTCGGCTGCCTTTGCAAGGCGGAGGAGCAGCCGAGCGTGGGCTCGGCTCTACAAGGGGCCGCTGCTTACGCCGCCAGCTCCGCATCGATCTGCCGCGAACGGTCGAAGGCGGTCATCGCGCTCATCCGTGCGATGTAATCGGCCGTGGCCGGCGCGGGCTGCACCAGGCCGAAGGCCGTGGTCCAGGCCAGCGCATTGCCCCACAGCACGTCGGCGGCGCTCATCGTCTCGCCGAGCAGGTAGGGGCCCTGCGCCAGCTGGGCCTCGATCACCTGCAGCACGGTCTCGGCGTCGTTGTACGGCGACATCAGGCGCGGCGGCGGCTCGCGGTGCATCGCCTTGTCGATCATCGCCGGCTCGAAACAGGCGCCATAGAAGGCCATCCAGCGCAGGTAGGGTCCGCGCAGGGCGTCGCCGATCGGCGGTGCCAGGCCGGCCTCCGGATACAGGTCGGCCAGGTACAGATAGATCGCCACCTGCTCGGTCACCAGCGCACCGTTGTGGACGATCGCCGGCACCTTGCCCATCGGGTTGATGGCCAGGTAGGCCGGGGCCAGGTTGGCGCCCGCCTTCAGGTCCAGCACCTGCATGCGGTAGTCGGCACCCAGTGCTTCGAGCAGGGCCACGGCGCCGCTCGAGCGCGAACGGGCGGCGTGGTACAGGGTGATCTGGCGTGAATTCATGGCATTGCTCCTTGCGGTGGGTGGTGAACTGGAGGCCATCCTGGGGCACTATTGCGGACGACTTCTGTCCTCGATCCTTCATGCGCCATACCGCCCATCGACTGCTGCGCCTGATCGCCCTGCTGCAGGCCCGTCGCCAGTGGTCCGGGGCCGAGCTCGCCGAGCGCATGGGCGTGGACCGGCGCAGCATCCGCCGTGACGTCGAGCGCCTGCGCGAGCTGGGTTATCCGGTCCGGGCCTCGTCCGGGGTTGGCGGCGGCTACCAGCTGGGGGCAGGGGCGCCGGTGCTGCCGATGCTGCTGGACGAGGAGGAGGCGACCACCCTGGCCATCGCCCTGCGCGCGGCCTCGGCGACCGTCGCCGGCATCGACGACACCGCGCGCGGCCTGTTGTCCAAGCTCGATCCGCTAGTGCCGACCCGTCGCCGCCAGCAGGCCGGCGAGGTGCATGCCGCCACCGCCACCCTGTCCGACCTTCCGTCCACCGACGCACGCCTGCTCGGGCAGCTGGCCCAGCACTGCCGGCAGGCGTCACGGCTGGCCTTCGAATACCGCAGTGCCCAGGAAGCGGTGACCCAGCGCGAGGTCGAGGCGCAGCACCTGGTCAACTACGGGCGGCGCTGGTACCTGCTGGCCTGGGACCTGGGCCGGCAGGACTGGCGCACCCTGCGCGTGGACCGGATGGGCGCGGTGCGCGAATGCGCCGAGCCGGGCATGCACCGCCGTACGCCCGCACCGCCGGATGTGATGGTGCGGCAGGCGGTCAGCCAGGCCCCGTTCGCCCTGCAGGCCATCGTCCGCCTGGCCGGCAGCCGCGCCGAGCTGGAAGGCCGCATCCCGCCCTGGTGTGGTGTGCTGGAGGACGATGGGCCCGACCATTGCCTGCTGCGCATGGGCGCCGAGAGCCGCGGCATGATGCTGGCGCAGATCCTCAGCCTGGACCGGGTGCCGGTGGCGGTGTGGACCACGCCGCCGGGCCTGCGCGATGAACTGGCACAGCGTCTGGCCGGATTGGGGCAGGTGCTGGCTGTGCCGCCGGTCACAGGCTGAGCCGCGTCGCTTGGCAAGCCCCGGCGAAGCTGGGACACTCGCCGGCATGAAGGGGATACTGGGGACAACGGCGATCATCATCGCTGCGCTGACCGCTGCGCCGGCCAGCGCGGGCACCCTGTTCAAGTGCCAGGGCGCCGACGGGGTCACCAGCTATGTCAGCAAGCGCCTGGCCGGGGCCCGCTGCAGCGCCATCAGCTACAGCCGCGACCTCCGCCCGGCACCGCGCCCGGTGGTGGCCGCGCCGAAGCCGGCGCCGACCACCGTGGCCAGCATCGAGCGCAACCCGGTGGCGGTGGCGGCCAGCACTGCGGCGCCGGCGGCTGCGCCAGCCGCCGTACCCGCGCCCCCGGTCGCCTCGCGCAGCGGGCGCATGGTCAGCGGCCAGGTCTATTCCTTCATGAAGGACGGCGTGCGCCACTACACCAGTGCGCGCCCGACCCAGGTCGCCAACCTCGGCCCGGTGCGCACCATCCGCTACAGTTTCATGGAGCGCTGCTACGCCTGTGGCGTCAACCCGCGCGTGGACTTCGGTTCGGTGCGGTTGAACACTACCGCGTTCCAGACCGAGATCAGCTCGGCCGCGCGCGAGTTCGGCGTCGACGAAGCCGTGGTGCGCGCCATCATCCACGCCGAGTCGGCCTACAACCCGACCGCGCTCAGCCGCGCCGGCGCGCAGGGCCTGATGCAGCTGATGCCGCCAACCGCGGCCCGTTTCGGAGTCAGCGATTCCTACGATGCCGGGCAGAACATCCGCGGTGGCGTGCAGTATCTTGCGTGGTTGTTGAAGCGTTTCAATGGCGACCTGACCCTGGCCGCGGCTGGCTACAACGCGGGCGAAGGCGCGGTTGACCGCCACGGTGGCGTGCCGCCCTACAGCGAGACCCAGTACTACGTGCGCCGGGTCGGGCAGCTGGCCGAGCGTTACCGCACCGCATTGACGCACCAGTAGTGCCGGCCGCTGGCCGGCAACCTTGGGCAATGGCCGGTACCGACCGGCCACTGGCTGGCAGCCCCGTAATCAATGTTGTTGCAATGCGTTGTGTGGCGCTCGACGGTTCCGCTACACTCGCCCATGATTCAATGCGGCTCTGGCCCCCACCGGATCCGCTGGCAGCCTTAAAGCTACCTAATCAATATCGGAGTGCCGGATGGCCAACGATGGGGTACACGATCCAGTCAACACCGGACGTCGGCGTTTTCTTTCTGCCACCACAGCCGTGGTGGGCGCCGTCGGCGTCGGATTCACCGCTGTTCCTTTCATCAAATCCTGGAACCCCAGTGCCCGTGCCAAGCTTGCCGGCGCACCGGTGGTGGCCGACATCAGCGCCCTGCAGGAAGGCCAACGCCTGATCGTGGAATGGCGTGGCCAGCCGATCTGGATCGTCAAGCGGTCCAAGGCGATCCTCGATGCACTGCACGGGCTCGATGGCCGCCTCAAGGACCCCGAGTCCGGCGAGAAGGACCAGCAGCCGGACTACGTGCTGAAGCAGAACCCCGAGCTGCGCTCGATCAAGCCGGACATTTCCGTGCTGGTCGGCCTGTGCACGCACCTGGGCTGTTCGCCGGAAATGGTCGCCGAGATCCGGCCTGAACCCTATGACCCGCAGTGGAAGGGCGGCTACTTCTGCCCCTGCCACAAGTCGCGCTTCGACATGTCCGGCCGCGTCTTCAAGGACGTGCCGGCGCCGATCAACCTGAAGGTGCCCGCGCACCATTACCAGGACGACAACACCATCATCATCGGTGTCGATCCGCAGGGGGCAGCCTGATGGCCAATATCCTCGCTCGTACCGCCAGCGGCGTGGCCGACTGGGTCAATGCCCGCGCGCCGGGCCTGATGCCGGTCTACCGCAAGCATGTCACCGAGTACTACGCGCCGAAGAACTTCAACATCTGGTACTACTTCGGTTCGCTGGCGCTGCTGGTGCTGGTCAACCAGATCGTCACCGGCATCTTCCTGACGATGCACTACAAGACCAACGCCGCCGAGGCGTTCGGCTCCATCGAATACATCATGCGTGATGTGGAGTGGGGCTGGCTGATCCGCTACATGCACTCCACCGGGGCCTCGCTGTTCTTCATCGTGGTCTACCTGCACATGTTCCGCGGCCTGCTGTACGGCAGTTACCAGAAGCCGCGCGAGCTGGTGTGGATCCTGGGCATGCTGATCTACCTGGTGCTGATGGCCGAAGCCTTCATGGGCTACGTGCTGCCGTGGGGGCAGATGTCGTTCTGGGGCGCCAAGGTGATCATTTCGCTGTTCGGCGCGATACCGGTGATCGGCAACGGCCTGACCGAGTGGATCATGGGCGACTACCTGCCCAGTGACGCCACGCTCAACCGCTTCTTCGCGCTGCACGTCATCGCACTGCCGCTGGTGCTGCTGTTGCTGGTGGTGCTGCACCTGGGCGCGCTGCACGAGGTGGGGTCGAACAACCCCGATGGCGTGGAGATCAAGAAGGGGCCCAAGGGCAACCGCTGGTCGCCG
The DNA here is from genome assembly GCF_052446685.1 of Stenotrophomonas sp. LC732. NCBI lineage: Bacteria > Pseudomonadati > Pseudomonadota > Gammaproteobacteria > Lysobacterales > Lysobacteraceae > Stenotrophomonas > Stenotrophomonas sp. LC732. Next base: position 1,340,837 of record NZ_CP199214.1, read on the forward strand.
AACGCCCCGGCCGACGGCATTCCGTTCCATCCGTACTACACGCTCAAGGATGGCGTCGGTGCCGGCTTCCTGCTGATCATCGCCGCCTTCATCATCTTCTTCGCCCCCGGTTTCGGCGGCCTGTTCCTGGAGCACGACAACTTCACCGAAGCCAACCGCCTGGTGACCCCGGAACACATCAAGCCGGTCTGGTACTACACGCCGTACTACGCGATGTTGCGCGTGGTGCCGAACAAGCTGGGCGGCGTGCTGGTGATGTTCTCGGCCATCGCGATCCTGTTCCTGGTGCCGTGGCTGGACAAGGCGAAGGTGAAATCGGTGCGCTACCGCGGCTGGATCTCGAAGGTGATGCTGGGCGTGCTGGCGGTGTGCTTCGTGTGGCTGGGCGTGATTGGTTCCGGCCCGGGCACCGATGTGCACGAGACCTACATCGGGCGGGTGTTGACCTTCCTGTACTTCGCGTTCTTCATCACCATGCCGCTATGGACAAGGTTGGACAGGACCAAGCCGGTACCGGAGAGGGTGACCACGCATGACTGAGCGCTGGATGGTCCGGCTGGCCCTGGCGGCCACCCTGATGCTGGGCAGTTTCCTGGCCTCCGCCGCCGAAGGCGGCACCCCGCTGCTGCAGGCCGGCAACGACCTCGGTGACCGCGCCTCGCTGCAGCGCGGCGCGCAGCTGTACATGAACTACTGCTCCGGCTGCCACGCATTGAAGTACCTGCGCTATTCGCGGATGGCGCAGGACCTCGGCCTGACCGAGGAAGAGGTGATGAACAACCTCAACTTCACCGGCTCGGCGATCGGCGACCCGATCCCGGTGGCGATGCCCAAGGAGAACGCGGAGAAGTGGTTCGGCAAGATGCCGCCCGATCTCAGCCTGATCTCGCGCGTGCGGGGCAGTGACTGGGTCTACACCTATCTCAAGTCGTTCTATCTGGACAGCAGCCGCCCGCTGGGCTGGAACAACGCGCTGTTCGCCAATGCCTCCATGCCCAACCCGCTGTGGGAGATGCAGGGCCTGCAGCATGCGGTGCACGGCAAGGCGGAAGCGCCCGGCATGGACCCGCCGGTGACCGGCCTGAAAATCGAAACGCCCGGGTCGGTCGATGCCGGCCAGTACGATCAGGCCGTTCGGGACATCACCAACTTCCTCGAATACGCCGGTGAACCGGCCGCGCTCAAGCGCCAGCAGCTGGGCGTATGGGTGATCCTGTTCCTGGCCCTGCTGACTTTCCTGCTGTACCTGCTGAAGAAGGAATACTGGAAGGACGTCCACTGATTCTGCCGCCGGCCATCGCCCGGGCCTATTGGCTTTTGTGATGGTCGGTTGCACACTCGGGGTGGAGTCGACCGCTGGCACGGTGCCGGCGGCGCCGATGCGGCAGGCGGTCTCCTGTCGTGGGAGAGCCTTTGATGGCGGCGAGCGTACGCATGCGCAATACACTGACGCTGTTTTCCTCGAACGACGACGTACTGTGCCACCGGGTACGCCTGGTGCTGGCGGCCAAGGGGGTCACCTTCGACTTTGTCCCGGTCGATCCGCAGAACCCGCCTGAAGACCTGATCGATCTCAATCCGTACCACTCGGTGCCGACCCTGGTCGAGCGCGAGCTGGTGCTGTACGCCGCGTCGGTGGTCAGCGAATACCTGGACGAACGCTACCCGCATCCTCCGCTGATGCCGGTCGATCCGCTCTCGCGTGCGCGTATCCGCTTGGCCATGCTGCGCATCGAGCACGACTGGGTACCGCAGGTGCAGGCCATCCAGCTGGGCAACAAGACCCAGGCCGAGGCCGGCCGCAAGCGCCTGAAGGAACTGCTGACCGCCTCGCTGCCGCTGTTCAAGGCCAGCAAGTTCTTCCTCAATCCGGAAATGAGCCTGGCCGACTGTGCAATGGCACCGATCATCTGGCGCCTGCAGTCGCTGGACGTGCCGCTGCCGAAGGACGGCAAGGCGATCGAGGACTATGGCAACCGCATCTTCCGTCACCCGGGTTTCGTCCGCAGCCTGACCGACCAGGAAAAGAAGCTGCGCGATCTGCCGGTCTGATCCGACCTTGCGTAACCCGTCTGCACGCCGACCGGCGTGCAGGCGATCCGCCCCGGCGGGGCGCCGGGCGCGTACACTTCACGCATGACCGAAGACTTCTTCCACATGACCAGCCACCGCCCGTACCTGCTGCGGGCGCTGGTGGAATGGATCAACGACAACCAGCTGACCCCGCACATCCTGGTCGACGCCGGCGTCCCCGGCGTGCAGGTGCCGCCTTCGGCGGTCAAGGATGGCCGGGTCGTGCTCAACATCGCCGAACGCGCCGTCGTGCGGCTGATGATCGACAACGAAATGGTGAGCTTCTCGGCCCGCTTCTCCGGCACCAGCTACCCGGTGCAGGTACCGATCAGCGCCGTGCTGGCGGTCTATGCCCGCGAGACCGGGCAGGGCATGGCGCTGCCGGATGACATTCCGGGCAGCGAGACCGCGCCGACCAGTGACGAACTGCTGCACGAGGACGGCACGCCGCCGGACGATACGCCACCGGCCAGTCCGCCGCCCAAGGGCCGCCCGAACCTGCGCGTGGTCAAGTAACCATTCCGACGCCGCCCCGATGGGCGGCGTCTTCCTTTGCAGGTTTTACCGGTGGGTGCCGGAATTGTGTGGGTGCCGACCGTTGGTCGGCACACCTTCAGTTCTTACACATCCTCGGCATCCTCCACATCCGGCCGGATCTGGCTGATCCGCGCGGCACCGGGGCCGGTGAACGAGATCAGCTGGTCGCCGCGCAGCACCATGCGGCCCACGTGGCGATCGATGCCATCGTAGGAATACTCGAACTTGAAGGTGCGCTCGAAACCGAGCCGTCCGTCCTCGCCACGCGACAGTCGCAGGCCGGTGGCATGTACCGCCTGATCCAGCCACTGCACGTCGGCAGCGCGGCAGGCATTGCGGCCCAGCTCGACCGCGCGCTCGGCGGCCGAACGCGCCGCATTCCAGAAGAAATAGATGATTCCGCCGGCCATCAGCAACAACAGCAGGGTGGGCATGGCGTCAGCCGTCAGAGGTGGATCCGGCAAAGATGGCGGCGAACGCGCGCTGGATCAAGCGCTGCACTCACCGCCGTGGCTGCGGTTCGCTGGACATCGGTGATGCGGGCACGTTAGACGGCGCCGTCGCCGGCACCGTCTGCATCGGCGCGGCGGAGGGCGAAGGCATCACCAATGGCGCGGTCGCCGTCAGCTGCAGCAGCGCTGCCCAGTCCTGGCGGTTGAAGCTGCATTCGTCCTCGCGGCCCGGCGTGCAGCTGGGCTCGATGCCGGTGCTGTTGCGTTCGCGCGCCGGCGGCAGCTTGATCAACCCGGTGCGGTCCAGCGGCAGCAGTCGCATCGCCACCGTGTTCATCACGTTGCCGCCCACCAGGTACAGGGTCTGGTCGCCCCCCAGGTTGGCGGCCACCACTACTTCGCAATGTGATTTCCAATGGGCCACCGAACCGTTGCCCAGTGCCTGCACCAGCCCACTGTAGCTGAGCGTGGTGCTGCGATCGCGCAGGAAGCACAGCAGGTCGCCCGGTGCGGGCTTTGCGGTCGCGGGATCGACCAGCCGGTACGGCACGCCCGAGGGTCCGCCCTGGTACGCGGCACGGATGTAGTCGATGTGGCGTGGCGACGCGTTGAAGCCGGGGACGCCGGACTGCACCATCACCCAGGAAATGAACGCGGCCGACCACGGGTTGTCGATCAGGAAGGTGCGGCAGTCGCTGTCGGTGTAGCGCGTGCCCAGTGGTGCCAGACAGCTGCTGGCGCCGGCGATGCTGCCCATCGCGTTGAGCGTGCCGCTGTTGCGCCAGTAGCCGGCCACGCGCTGCCAGGCAATCAGCCCGTTGTCGGCCAGATGTTCGTTCTCGGCCTCGGTAACACTCAGGCTCGCCGCGCGGCCATCGCGATCGATGAAAGGCCGGAACCAGAGCCGGTGTTCATTGCAGGCAGTATTGCGGATGGCCACCGCCAATGGGCTCAGGCCGAAACGGGGCGGTACATCGCAGGCTTCGGCGGCCGCTGCGGACAGGGGGGCCGCGGCCAGCAGCAGACAGGCAGGCAAGAGCATCCGGCGCATGCGCGGCTCCTGTGGGGGATGCCGGCAGCGTCGCAGAGGCGGCCGTAGCCGAGCCGTGAAGGCGTCCCGGGTCGTGTAGAGCCGAGCCCATGCTCGGCTCATCGCGCGAAGCGCGCGCAGGGCGTGCCGCAAATCGACAAGCAGCCGAGCGTAGGCTCGGCTCTACAAGTCCTGCAGGCCTCAGCCCGGCGGTGGGCCGAGCTTCAACGACAGATCGATGGCCTGCACGTGCTTGGTCAGGCCGCCGATGGAGATGCAGTCGACGCCATCCTCGGCGATCGAGCGCAGGCCACCCAGGCCGACGCTGCCGGACACTTCCAGCGGAATGCGGCCGGCCGTGATGCGTACCGCCTCGCGGCGCAGGTCGGGGCTGAAGTCGTCCAGCAGGATGCGTTCGCAACCAGCGTCGAGCGCCTGGCGCAGCTGCGCCAGATCCTCGACCTCGACCACCAGCGGCAGCGCAGGCCACTGCCGGCGTGCGCCCGCCACGGCGTCGGCCAGTGAACCGGCAGCGCGGATGTGGTTTTCCTTCAGCATCACCGTGTCGTACAGGCCGAAACGATGGTTCTCGCCACCGCCGCAGCGCACCGCGTACTTCTGCGCCAGGCGCAGGCCGGGCAGGGTCTTGCGGGTGTCGAGGATGCGCGTGCCGGTACCGGCCACCGCCGCCACGTAGCGGGCGGTGGTGGTTGCCGTACCGGACAGCGTCTGCAGGAAGTTGAGCGAGGTGCGTTCGGCGCTGACCAGGCTGCGGCTGCGCCCATGCAGCAGGGCCAGCACGGTGCCTGCGGTGACCGCGTCGCCGTCGGAAACCTGCCATTCGATGCGTACGTCCGGGTCGAGCGCGCGGTGGGTGGCGTCGAACCAGGGGCGGCCGGCGATCACCCCGTCCTGCTTGCACAGCAGGTAGGCGCTGTCGGCCTGGTCGGGCAGCAGGGCGGCGGTGACATCACCGCTGCCCAGGTCCTCGGCCAGTGCACGCGCGACATCGGCGGCGACAACGGCCGCATCCGGCGTCGGCAGCGTGCTCATGCGGTCGGGAAATCGGCGATCTGGGCGGTCGGGATGGCTTCCTCGGCCAGCAGCACCGGGATGCCGTCGTCGACGCGGAAGACCTGCTTGCGGTCGCGGGTGACCAGCGCTTCGCGCAGCGGCTGCGCCAGCGGGTTGCCATCGGCCTTGTTCACCGCGCCGGCGGAAATGGCCTTGTTGAGGGCTTCCAGGCCCTTGCCATCCAGCAGGGACAGGGGCTGGCGGGTGTCCGGCGACACCAGCAGGTCGAGCAGCTTGCGATCCATGGTTCTTCGTCTTGCGTGGAAGATGGCTAGAATACGTCTTTAAGGCAGGTGACGGCCAATGACCCCCAACCCGATCGCGCCGCTTGTCGGCATCGTCATGGGTTCCCGTTCCGACTGGGAAACCATGCAGCACGCCGCCCAGAAGCTTGAAGCCCTGGGTGTTCCGTTCGAAGTGAAGGTGGTGTCCGCGCATCGGACGCCGGATGTGTTGTTCAGTTACGCCGAGCAGGCGGGCCCGCGTGGCCTGCGCGCGATCATCGCCGGTGCCGGCGGGGCCGCCCACCTGCCGGGCATGATCGCCGCCAAGACCGCCGTGCCGGTGCTGGGCGTGCCGGTGCAGTCCAAGGCCCTCAACGGCATGGATTCGCTGCTGTCGATCGTGCAGATGCCGGCCGGCATCCCGGTCGCCACCTTCGCCATCGGCAATGCCGGCGCGTCCAACGCGGCGCTGTTCGCCGCCGCGATGCTGGCCAGCGACCAGCCGGCGATCGGCCAGGCGCTCGACGCCTTCCGTGCACGCCAGACCGAAGACGTGATGGCCCACGACGATCCGCGCCAATGAGCCTGACCGTCGGCATCCTGGGCGGCGGCCAGCTCGCCCGCATGATGGTCCTGGCCGGTGCGCCGCTGGGGCTGCGCTTCGAGCTGTATGACCCGGCGGCCGACGCCTGCAGCGGCCCGCTGGCGCCGCTCACCGTGGGCGCCTTCGACGACCGCCAGGCGCTGGCGGACTTCGCTGCCAAGGTCGATGTGGTCACCTTCGATTTCGAGAATGTGCCCGCTGATAGTGCGCAGTTCCTGGCCGACCGCGTGCCGGTCTACCCGCCGCCGGCCGCGCTGGCGGTGGCCCAGGACCGGTTGAGCGAGAAGACCCTGTTCCAGCAGCTGGGCATCCCGCTGCCGGCCTTCGCTGATATCCGCAGCCGCGACGAGCTGGCGGCGAAGGCCGCCGAATTCGGCCTGCCGTGCATCCTCAAGACCCGCCGCCTGGGCTACGACGGCAAGGGCCAGTTCCGCCTGCGCAGCGAGGCCGACATCGACTCCGCCTGGGATGCGCTGGGTGCGCAGGTCGAGCGCACCGGACTGATCCTGGAGGGCTTCGTGGCCTTCCAGCGCGAGGTCAGCGTGGTGGCGGTGCGTGGCCGCGATGGCAGTTTCGAAGCCTGGCCGATCACCGGCAACTGGCATGTCGACGGTGTGCTGTCGGCCAGCGTGGTCCCGGCCGTGCTGTCCGCCGCCGAGCAGCAGGCAGCCATCGGCTATGCACGCCGTGTCGCCGAACACCTGCAGTACGTCGGCGTGTTCGCGCTGGAACTGTTCTGCCGCGATGGCGAGCTGCTGGCCAACGAGATGGCGCCACGCGTGCACAACTCCGGGCACTGGACCATCGAAGGCAGCGAGACCTCGCAGTTCGAGAACCACCTGCGCGCCGTGCTGGGCCTGCCGCTGGGCAGCACCCGCATGCTCGGCCATGCCTGCATGCTGAACTGGCTGGGCCGGATGCCCGACCCGCTGCCGGTGCTGGCCCAGGCCAGTGGCCACTGGCATGACTATGGCAAGGAGTCGCGCGAAGGCCGCAAGGTCGGCCATGCCACGTTGCGCGATGACGATGCCGCAGCACTGGCCGACGCGTTGGACCAGGTGGGCCTGGAACTGGACCGCCAGGCCCAGGTGGCACCGGCGGTGCACGCGCTGCGCAACCGCTGAGTCCGGTAGTGCCGGCCGCTGGCCGGCAGTGCAACGGTGTGGCGCACCGGTGCAGCCATCGGTGCAACATTCCCGGTGGTAGCGTGGAGCTCCTTTCACAGGAGTCACGACCATGCTCGACTGGAATGCCTACCGCAAGGAACTGAAGGGCCGCATCGGCGAGATCGGCAAGCTCTCGCCGGATACGGTCAAGGGCTACGCCACCCTGGCCAATGCCGGTGCCCAGACCAACCACCTGGATGCCAAGACCCGGGAGCTGATCGCGCTGGCGGTGGCGGTGACCACCCGCTGTGACGGCTGCATCACCGTGCACGTGGACGCGGCGCTGAAGCATGGCGCCAGCCGCGAGGAAATCGCCGAGGCGCTGGGCGTGGCGGTCTCGCTCAACGCTGGCGCCGCGCTGGTGTACTCGGCGCGGGTGATGGATGCGGTGGCCGCGCATGAGAGCGCGTGAAGCTTCATCTGTAGAGCCGAGCCCATGCTCGGCTGTTGTCCGGCCAGCCGAGCATGGGCTCGGCTCTACAGGGGGTCAGCGCAGCTGGCTCTCGGCGAATTCCCAGTTGACCATCTGCCAGAACGCGTCCAGGTAACGCGCGCGGTCATTCTGGTAGTCGGTGTAGTACGCGTGCTCCCACACGTCGCAGCACAGCAGCGGGGTGCTGTCGCCGGTCAGGGGCGTGCCGGCGTTGCGGGTGGCCTGTATGCCCAGCTGGCCGCCCGGGTGCTGCACCAGCCACACCCAGCCCGAGCCGAACAGGCCCAGTGCAGTGCGGTTGAATTCCTCGCGCAGGCGCTGCGCGTCACCGAACTGGCGCTTGACCAGCTCGCCCAGCCGGCCCTGCGGTTCGCCGCCGCCGCGCGGGCGCAGGCACTGCCAGTAGAAACCGTGGTTCCAGGCCTGGGCGGCCGCATCGAACAGCGTGCCCTGGGCATGGCGCACGATCTCTTCCAGCGACGCCTCCTCCCACTCGGTGCCGAGGGTGCCGGCGTTGACCGCGTCGACATAGGCGCGGTGGTGGCGGCCGTGATGCAGTTCCACGGTCTGCGCGGACAGGTGGGGCTGCAGGGAGCCGGAGAGGTAGGGCAGGGCAGGCAATTCGACAGGCATGTGCAGGTTCGTGGCCAGGGGACGGCGGCAGCCTGTTCCATCCGCTTACAATGGCGGCTACCGTGGGCAGTCTAGCCGACCATCACGGTCGGGTTGTCCGGCGAAGCAAGGAGTGTGGTTGTGGCGGTAATGCAGCAAATCCAGGCCGAGGTCGATCGTTACCCGCTCGTGCTGTTCATGAAGGGCACCCCGCAGTACCCGATGTGCGGCTTTTCCAGCCGCGCCGTGCAGGCGTTGATGGCTGCCGGCGCCGTCACCCTGCGCACCGTCAACGTGCTCGAAGAACCGGAGATCCGCGCCAACCTGCCGCGCTTCTCCAACCTGCCGACCTTCCCGCAGCTGTTCATCAACGGCGAGTTGATCGGCGGCTGCGACATCGTCATGGAACTGTTTGAATCCGGCGAGCTCAAGCGCATCGTCGAAGAGGCGACCCAGGGATGAGTGCCTGGCCGTCGACGTCACCGACTGACGGGGCGCTCGATGGCCGCCCGTTGCAGGACCGCGTGGTGCTGGTTGCCGGTGCCGGCGGCGGGCTGGGCAGTGCGGCGGCGATTGCCGCTGCGGCGGCCGGGGCTACGGTGGTCCTGCTGGGGCGCAAGCCGCGCCGGCTGGACCGGGTCTATGCCCAGGTCCAGGCGGTCGGCCCGGAACCCCTGCTGTACCCGATGGACCTGGAGGGTGCCGGCCCCGATGACTATGCCGAACTGGCCCAGGCCCTGCAGCGTGAGCTGGGGCGGCTGGATGGCCTGCTGGTCTGCGCCGCGCATTTCCCCGGCCTGACCCCGTTCGAGCTGGCCGACCCGGCCAGTTTCGCCCGCGCGGTCCATGTCACCCTGACCGCCCCGGCCTGGCTGGCCCAGGCCTGCCTGCCGCTGCTGCGGCAGCGCGAGGATGCTGCCCTGGTGTTCGCGGTCGATGCCCCCGAACGGGTGGGGCAGGCCTACTGGGGCGGGTATGGCGTGGCCCAGCACGGCCTGCGTGGCCTGATCGGCAGCCTGCACGATGAGCTGGGTCGCAGCCCGGTCCGGGTCAGTGGCCTGTACCCGGGGCCCCTGCGCACGGCACTGCGCGCCCGAGCCTATTCCGTCGATCAGGACCCGGCTGCGCAAGGGCCCGAAGCGGCCGCCGCTGCGGCCGTCATCCTGTTGTCCCCGGCCGGCCATGCCTGGCGGGGGACGATTCTCGATGCCAGCGAGGCAGTTCCCCGCGAGTGAGCCCCGGGGAAAGGCGGAGTGAAGAACCCGTCACGATTGCGTTGCGAACCGGTGCCGTTTGTCGCACAACCGTCACATTGATGGCGTAGCGTGTTAATCTAGTGTTAACCGTTATGGCTGCCTTCAGCCAAGCGGTAGGGAACCCCAGATAACTCTCCGACCAGCCACCCGCAGGGCTGTTTGGATGCGCTTTTTTTCCGCCATCGCCAACTCGCATCGAGGCTACCGAAAAATGACCCACCCACTCCGGATGTCCAAGCTTACCCTTGGTCTCGTGGCTGCACTTGCTGCCGCTCCCGCCTTCGCCCAGACCACCACTGCCGGTGTCGGCGGCCAGGTCGTGACCAGCGGCGGCCAGCCCGTCGCCGGTGCTGAAGTCACCATCACCCACACCGAGTCGGGCACGGTTTCGCGCGCTACTACCGACGCGGCGGGTCGCTACAACGCGCGCGGCCTGCGCGTGGGTGGTCCCTACACCATCACCATCACCAAGCCGGGTGAAGGCACCAAGACCGAAGATGGTGTCTACCTGGGCGTGAACCAGACCGGCACCATCAATGCCATCCTGACCGGTGACGTGGCCAAGGCCACCAACCTGGACACCGTGCAGGTCACCGCCGTCGGCGGCGGCTCGGAGGTGTTCAGTGCCACCAAGATGGGCTCGGGCACCAACATCAGCCAGGAGCAGATCGAGATTGCGCCGTCCATCGGCGGCAACATCCAGGATCTGATGCGCCTGGATCCGCGCGTCACCTTCATCGATCGCGCCTCGGGCTCGATCTCGGCCGGTGGCCAGAACCCGCGCTACAACTCGATCAACATCGACGGCGTCTCGGCCAGCGACACCTTCGGCCTGGAAGGCAACAACATGCCGACCCGCCGCCAGCCGGTCGCGATGGAAGCCATCGAAGCGCTGGACATCAACCTGTCCAACTACGACGTCAGCATCGCTGGCGCTGCCGGTGCCACCGTCAATGCGGTGACCAAGTCCGGTACCAATGAATTCCACGGTTCGGTGTACGGCACCTACCGTGACGGTGACTGGTTCGGCAAGAACCCGGAAGGCAAGAAGTTCAACGGCTTCAATGACGAAAAGACCTACGGCATGACCCTGGGCGGCCCGATCGTCAAGGACAAGCTGTTCTTCTTCGCCAACTACGAGAAGTTCAAGCAGTCCGCGCCGGGCGCCGATCTGTCCAGCACCGCGCTGGGCAAGGCCAATGCCGACTACAGCATGGCTGACGTGACCCGTGCCCAGGAAATCGCCAAGGGTTATGGCTTCGATGCCGGCGGTATCGAAAGCAACGGCAACACGGATCTGGAAGAGTACGCGCTGAAGCTCGACTGGAACATCAACGAGAACCACCGCGCCAACATCCGTTACAGCAAGCTCGAGCAGAGCAAGCTGCGCATCAACGGCATGGGCTCGACCTCGCAGGCTTCGCTGAGCTCTTACTGGTACCAGCACGTCAAGACCAACGAGAGCTACGTCGCCCAGGTCTTCAGCGACTGGACCGACACCTTCTCGACCGAGTTGAAGGCTTCGTACCGCGAGTACTCGGCCGTCCGCGAGGTGCCGACCAATGCCCCGAGCATCCGCATCTACTTCCCGCGCGGTGGCGATGTGACCACGCCGGAAGGCGACTCGCTGTTCCTGGGTACCGAGACCAACTCGCAGAACAACGTGCTGGAAACCAAGGCGTGGAACTACTACGCCGCCGGTACGCTGACCTTGGGTGACCACGACCTGAAGTTCGGTGGTTCGTACGACACCAACGATGTCTACAACTACTATGGCGCTGGTTCGTGGGGTGCTTACACCTTCTATGGCCTGGACAATTTCGCCAAGGGGCAGTGGCAGACCTACCAGCTGAACAAGGAAAAGAGCGCGAACTCGATCGCGGCTGACTACAAGTACAGCAACCTGGCCCTGTTCGTGCAGGACACCTGGTACGTCAACAGCAACCTGACCCTGACCATGGGTCTGCGTGGCGACCGACCGAAGGTGAGCCCGGCGCCGGCGTACAACCAGAAGGCGCAGACTGTCTTCGGTTATGACAATAGTGCGGTGTTCCCGAGCAAGTTCCTGATCCAGCCGCGCTTCGGCTTCAACTACACCTTCGACACCGAGCGCCCGACACAGCTGCGCGGCGGCATCGGCCTGTTCCAGGGTGATGCACCGCAGGTGTGGATCAGCAACAGCTACTCCACCACCGGCTTCAACTACGACTCGTACAACATCAGCCGCTACAACGGCCAGAAGTTCAATCCGGACAAGGACAACCAGCCGGTCCCGACCACTCCGGGCAGCGCGCTGCAGAACGTCAACTTCGTCGGCCGCGACTTCAAGCTGCCGTCGCTGTACAAGGCCAACCTGGCCTTCGATCACGAGCTGCCTTGGTACGGCATGGTCGCCTCGGCCGAGCTGCTGGTCACCAAGGTTAAGGATGGCCTGTACTACCAGCACCTGAACCTGGGCAAGGGCCGTCAGGTCGGTGCCGATGGTCGCGTGAACTACTACGTGCCTTCGGCTGACGGCAGGGCGTGGGGCACCAACGATGCGCGTAATGGTTACGCCGCACAGGGCTTCAACAACGTCTACCTGATCGACAACACCGATCAGGGCCGCACCTCGCAGTTCACCGTCTCGCTGAGCAAGCCGTGGAGCGCGAGCAGCGACTGGTCTTGGAACCTAGGCTACACCTACACCGATGCCAAGGAAGTGGGTAGCCTGACCAGCTCCACCGCCAGCTCGGGCTGGGGCTACCAGTATGCCTTCAATGCCAACGAGGAAATGCTGAACACCTCGCGCTACCAGATCCGAGACCGCCTGTCGGGCTCGCTGAACTGGAAGCACAAGTTCTTCGGCGACTACGAGACCAAGGTGGGTCTGGTGTACGAAGGCCGCAGCGGCCGCCCGTACAGCTACATCTATGTGAACGACGCCAACGGCGACGGCCGTTCGGGCAACGACCTGTTCTACGTGCCGCGTCGCGGCGAGGTCCTGTTCGGTACCCTGTCCAACAACGGCAAGTTCACCGCCGATGCGGCGATGGAGAAGTCGTTCTTCGACTGGCTGGCGGCCAACCCGCAGCTGGCCAAGTACGAAGGCCAGGTGGCTCCGGCCAACCAGTTCCGTACCGGCTGGATCAACACCTTCGACATCCGTATCAGCCAGCAGCTGCCGGGCTTCATGAAGGGCCACAAGTCGGAGATCTGGCTGGACATCCAGAACGTCGGCAACATGCTCAACAAGAAGTGGGGCAACATCTACGACTACGGCTTCTACGCCAACGCTCGTGTTGCCAGCCTGCAGGGCCTGTACAACGGCAAGTACGTCTACAACTACCGTGGCGCGGACCTGCCGAGCGTCGCCAACTCCGATGCTGACGGCTTCGACGTCGGTGTCTCGCAGTGGTCGATGCAGCTGGGCTTCCGCTACCAGTTCTGATGCACTGACGTAGCGCTGCTGTAAACGGAAACGGCCGGGGAAACCCGGCCGTTTCCCGTTCAGGCGAAAGTCCTTGCGGGGCGCTGGGCAACGGCGTAGCATCTGGAAATGTGCGCGGCGTCAACGCCGCCCAGGCGTTCCCGGCAGGCGAACGCGGGCAGCACACATCCAACGGTCGGGCTTCCCGGCCGTTTTGCTTTTTAAGGGGGCGGCAGTACAGTCGGAAACCTTGAAGGAAGCGAAAAATTGGATATGACCACGAACGAAAAATCAGCCCGTGCACTGCCGGTGCAGGATGCGCGGATCTACCCGCGCGGTGGGCTGGATGTGCTGTCGCGGGCCGAGGTCGCACGCCTGCGCGATGCCTCCGCCGGCGGCATGCATGAGCTGCTGCGCCGCTGCGCGCTGGCTGTGCTGACCAGCGGCAGCGCTTCGGACGATCCGCGCGCGGCGCGCGACCTCTACCCTGATTTCGACATCCAGGTGGCGCAGCAGGATCGCGGCGTGCGCATCGACCTGGTCAACGCACCGGCGATGGCCTTCGTCGACGGCGAGATCATCCGCGGTGTCGCCGAACTGCTGTTCGCCGTCGTGCGCGACCTGGCCTACATGGCCATCGAGATGGGCCCGGCCTACGCGGCCGAGCTGGAGTCGTCCGAGGGCATCACCAACGCGGTGTTCGGCCTGCTGCGCAATGCGCGCATCCTCAACCCGGGCGATCCGAACCTGGTGGTGTGCTGGGGCGGCCATTCGATCTCGCGCGACGAGTACCTGTACACCAAGCAGGTGGGTTACGAGCTGGGCCTGCGCGGCCTGGACATCTGCACCGGCTGCGGTCCGGGTGCGATGAAGGGCCCGATGAAGGGCGCCACCATCGCCCATGCCAAGCAGCGCCGTACCGTGACGCGCTACATCGGCCTCACCGAGCCGGGCATCATCGCGGCCGAGTCGCCGAACCCGATCGTCAACCACCTGGTGATCATGCCGGACATCGAGAAGCGCCTTGAGGCCTTCGTCCGCATCGGCCACGGCATCATCGTGTTCGCCGGTGGCGTCGGCACTGCCGAAGAGATCCTGTACCTGCTCGGCATCCTGCTGCGCGAGGAGAACAAGGACCTACCGTTCCCGCTGATCCTTACAGGCCCGACCGTGGCGGCGCCGTACTTCGAGCAGATCGACCGCTTCATCCGCCTGACCCTGGGTGATGAGGCTGCCGAGCGCTACGAGATCATCATCGGTGACCCGGTCGCGGTGGCCAAGAAGATGGCCAACGGCATCAAGCGCGTGCGCGAGCACCGCCTGGCGCAGAAGGACTCGTTCTTCTTCAACTGGTCGATCGAGATCCCGTGGGAGTACCAGCAGCCGTTCGTGCCGACCCACGAGGCGATGGCCGCGCTGGACCTGCACCACGGGCGTGCGCCGCACGCGCTGGCGGCCGACCTTCGCCGGGCGTTCTCGGGCATCGTGGCCGGCAACGTGAAGGAGGACGGCATGCGCCGCATCGAGCAGTTCGGGCCGTTCCAGATCCACGGGGACCCGGACATGATGCAGGCGCTGGATGCGCTGCTGCGCGCCTTCGTCGAGCAGCGCCGGATGAAGATCTCCGGCGAATACCAGCCCTGCTACCAGGTGCTGGCCTGAACCCGGGCCGGCGCGATGGGGATCGCGCCGGCACTGGCAGGGGAGGGCGGGTCGTCAAGCCTTTGACGCCCGTCGCCCCGGATTGACCGTTCATCCTGCCGCCGCTTGCCGGTGGCGGGGCGATGGCCCATCGTGGCCACCAACACGCTGGGGAGCGTCCAATGTCTTTGCGCCGGCAAAACGGTTTCACGCTGGTTGAACTGATGGTCACGCTGGCCGTCTTCGTGATCCTGGCGTCGATCGCCTATCCGAGCTTCCGCGGGATGATCCGCTCGAACCGGCTGGCGACCGCCAACAATGAACTGATCGCGCTGGCCAACCTGGCCCGCAGCGAAGGCATCCGCAACAGCAACGGTGGCGGTGTCTGTGGCAGCGCCGATGGCAAGGCCTGTGATGGCGACTGGTCCAAGGGTGTACTGGCCTGGTCGGACCTGGATGGCGACGGCCAGATGGGCAGCAATGACGTCGCGCTGCGCTTTTCTCAGGGCAATCCGCAGCTGAGCGTAGTCGGCCCACCGGGCGCGGTCATCGCCTTCGACGGGCGCGGCCGGCGCAGGGCGGTCGCTGATCAGACCCTGGTGCTGTCGCCGGATGCGTGCAAGGCCGGTGAATCGAAAAGCACGTTGACGATCAACCAATCCGGCCAGGTCCGGGTGACCAAGGGAGCCTGCTCATGAGCCGCCGCAACCTGGCCCGCCCGCGCTCGTCGCAGGGTGGCTTCAGCCTGATCGAAGTGATGGTGGCGGTGCTGATCCTGGCGTTCGGGCTGCTGGGCTTTGCCTTGCTGCAGACCACCAACGTCCGCTTCGTGCAGAGCGCAAACTACCGCACCCAGGCGACCAACCTGGCCAACGACCTGATCGAACTGATGCGCGCCCAGCGCACCGATACCCTGGCCGGTGGCGCCTACTCCTCGGCCTCGTTCTCGGCCGGCTCGGTGAAGCCCAGCGGCGTCTGCGCCTGGCCGACCGGCGCTGCCGTGACGCCGAAGACGAACGTGGCGCGCTGGCAGTGTGAGGTCGCGCGCACGCTGGGCGAGAAGGCCAGCGCGCAGGTGACCTTCGTGCAGAGCACCGGCCAGGTCACCGTGGCAATCAGCTGGGGTGACCAGCGCTGGGATCCGAAGGATCCCGACAGCCTTACCACCTTCGGCCTGACGACCTTCCTGTGAACGCGCCCATGAGTCCAATTTCGCGAGCCCGAGGCCTGTCGCTGATCGAACTGATGATCGCCATGGTCATCGGCCTGGTCCTGATGCTGGGCGTCACCCAGATCTTCATCGCCTCGCGTGCGGCGTCGCGGCTGTCCGAAGGCGCGGCCCGTACCCAGGAGAACGCGCGCTTCGCGCTGGATTTCCTGCAGCGTGACCTGCGCATGGCCGGCCACTTCGGCTGCGTCAACGACCAGGCCCACGTGGTCAAGAACACCGGCGATATCGGCTATCACCTGGGCATCAGCTCGGGCAGTGGCGACCCGCAGGATTTCTCGGTTCCGGTGCAGGGGTATGAGGCAGCAGGTACGGCGCCGGGCGCCACGCTGACACTGGGCCGTGCGTGGAGCGCGGCGCAGTCGGTACCGAAGAGCATCACCAACCTCAAGCCGGCGCCGTTGCCTGGCAGCGACATCCTTGTGCTGCGCCTGATGAGTCCGGAAGGGGCCGTGGTGACCGGCATCTCCGTGGCCGCGGGTGCGACCACGCTGACCGTCTCCAGTGATGGCATGGCCCGACTGAAGGCCAACGCCGCAGGTACGCCGACAGTCTTCGGCATAGCCGACTGCACCCGTGCCGACGTCTTCCCCGCCACCATCAGCGGTTCGACCTTGAAGGTGGACAAGGTCGACCTGAGCAACTATTCGATCAACAACGCGATGACCATGCTGTATCGCGCCGATGGCATGGCGTACTACATCGCGACCAATCCCAATGGCGAGCCGGCGCTTTACCGGGCACGCGCGAATGGCGCCGGCGGCTACGCCGATGGCGAGGAGCTGGTGGAAGGCATCGAGAACATGCAGTTCCTGTACGGACTGGATGCCACCCCGGATATCGCCCTGCCCACGCCGCCGACCGGTCGCATCGTCGACCAGCGCGTGGCCAGTGCGGTCAGTACCGGTACCGATGCCACCGCCGCAGGGCAGTGGCGCCGCGTCGGCATGGTGCAGGTCGGCCTGCTGGCGCGCAGTCCGCAGCGTGCGTCGGCCGAAGCGCCGGGCAGTGCGGCCACGTATCCGGCCATCCTCGGGGTGGGCTTTGCCCCGGCCGATCCTTACGACCAGCGCCATCGTGGCGCCTATGAAGCGTCCGTTGCGCTGCGCAACCGCTTGTTCGGGAACTGACGACCATGCGCACTCATCCTTCCTCCCGACGCCGTCCCTTCGTTGCCCAGGCACGACAGCAGGGTGCCGTTCTCTATGTCGCGCTGATCATGCTGGTGCTGCTGGCCCTGCTGGGCGTGATCGGCATGCAGGTGGCCGGCATGCAGGAACGCATGGCGGCCGGCTACCGGGCGACCAACATGGCGCTCCAGAACGCGGAAGGCGCGGCACGCAGCGCCGAGAACGCCGTGGAGAACATCGCCAACCGCAAGGATGCCGGCGCCAATCCGGCCGTGGCCTCCTCCGACATCAACCAGCAGTGCGATGACGGCTTCGACCCCTCGGCCTGGGTCGCGAAAACCAAGCTGGGCAGCAAGCCGGCCATCTATGTCCGTGAGATCCAGGGCTGCATCCAGGGGGAGGGTGCGCTGGACATGGGCAAGTCGGTGGAGAAGCCGACGCCGGTCTACCAGATCACGACCTATGCCGGTGATACCACCAGTGATGCGACGTCGCGTGCGGCGATCGATACCGTATTCAAGCTGTGAGGGTGGGGAGCCCATGAACACTCGCAACCGCAGGATCCTGGCAGGCGTTGGCCTTGCCGTCTTGGCCGCTGGCGGCTATCTGGCGCATACCTTGTTTGCCGCACAGGCGCAGGGCGTGCTGGCACAGGAGCCGATGAACGTGCAGACGCGCGCGACACCGGCGTTCATCATGGCGGTGGACGATTCGGGTTCGATGAACTTCGAACGCATGTTCCCCGGTGGTGACGGCCGCATGCGCTGGAACAGCAACACCAACAGCTTCTTCAACAACGATGGAAGCTTCTTCAGCGTGGGCTCGGCGTGCGCCAGCAACTCGGTGGACTGTTACCTCTACCTGTATCCGCACGCGGAGTTCAACAAGGAATACTCGCCAGGCCGCGCCATTCCGCCGCTGGATATCTACGGCTTCGCGCGTTCGCATGTCTACAACGCCAGTTACTTCAACCCGGCAGTGACCTATCGGCCGTGGACCAATGCCGATGGCACGCTGTGGGCAGATGCCTCCATCACCCAGACCCGCGCCGATCCCCGGTCCGGCCAGCGCGGCTACAACGCCGTGTACAACATGACCGTCAATCGGGCCGACACGTCGGAAAAGTTCCAGTTCGTCAACGGTATGCGGATTCCCGACCTTTCCGGTACCGGCAATGAATACTATGTCGACAGCTGGTGGGATGGTGGATGGAAGACCGCCGCGATCAGCAACACCGGCAATACCACATACTCCATCAGTTATTTTCCGGCGACCTTCTACCTGCCGGCTGCAGCGCCTGCACCGGACGGATACAAGACCGACGACGCCAGTCGCCCGGTGATTACCGGTGCCTGTGGTCCGGGCTGCAACCTGCGTCGCTACCAGATCAAGCCGGGCAATTACTCGAGTCCGGCCGCCTACAACGCCGCGATCCAGAATTTCGCCAACTGGTTCCAGTATCACCGCAACCGCGTGCTGGCCATCGTCGGTTCGTCGACCGCCGCCCTGGTGAGCGTGGATACGATGCGGGTGGGCTACTTCACCATCAACAAGCTCAGCAACGCGACCATGTATGACATGGTCACCAACCGAGCTGACCTCTACAAGCAGATTTATGCGCTGACGGCCAACGGCGGCACGCCCAACCGTCGCGCGGTGGAGTATCTGGTCGACCAGTTCCGTCGTACCGACGCCGATGCCCCCGTGCAGCTGGCCTGCCAGCGTAATGGCGGCATGCTGTTCACCGATGGCTACACCAACTCCGGCAATGCACCGAGCGCGTCCTTCGGTGACGCCGACTCGGTGAACTCGACCCACCTGCCGTCCATTCCGTTCTCCGACGGCTACAGCAATACCATCGCCGACATCGCCGCGGCGGCTTATGCAGGCGCCCGGACCCCCCTGCGCACCGGGACCAGCTTCCCGGCGGGGCAGGTGCCGGTCAGTGACAAGTGCAGCTCCCTGGACAAGAGCAGCCCGGACTGGAAGCGCCTGGACTGCCAGACCGACCTGCACATGAACTTCTACGGCGTGACCCTGGGCGCGCAGGGCAAGATCTACGGCGTCAACCAGGCCGCAACCGCCGATCCGTACAAGACGGCGCCGAACTGGGCCGGCAATGGCAATCCGCTGGACGTCGATGACGGTACCGTCATCGATGAGCTGTGGCATGCGGCCGTCAACAGCCGTGGCGAATTCATCAACGCGCAGACCCCGGCGGACGTCACCGAGGCCATGCGTCGGGTGCTGTCCTCGATCAGTGGTGGTGCGTCGCCTTCAGGCACGATCGGTATCAGTGGTGCGCGCATCGGCACCGGCTCACTGGCGGTCACCCCACGCTATGACATCACCAACAGCGGCACCGACTGGTCGAGCAAGCTGACTGCGGCCAGCGTCAAGGTCAACGCCGACCAGGTCGCGGAGCTCACCGAGGTGTGGGAAGCCTCCAGCCGCCTGACGTCGTCCGGCCGCCGGATCGTGGCCAACAAGCTGGGTTCGCCGGTGGACTTCAACAGTGCCCGTATCAGCCTGCAGGATCTGTGCAGCAAACCCGACGGCAAGTACGCGTCGATGCTGGTCTGCTCCACCGACAAGCTGACGACGATCAAGGCCGATCTGGCCAGTGCCATCAACTATCTCAGTGCCGACAGCTCCACCGAGGTCCGCAACGGCGGCAAGTATCGTGACCGGACCACGCCGCTGGGTGACATCGTCAATTCGGCGCCGGTGGTCAGCTCGCCGCTGGACGACTACGGGTACCGCCAGCTCGGCGGCACCTACGCCAAGAGCTACACCGACTACCTGGCGACCAAGGCCAAGTCCCAGCGGTACATGGTCTATGTCGGTGCCAATGACGGCATGCTGCACGCCTTCGATGGCGGCATGAAGGCCGATGCCAAGCAGGACGGCACCGGCGGCACGGAGAGCTTTGCCTACATCCCGGCCACCGCGCTGGGGCACATGGCCAACCTGCTGTTCCCCTACAAGTCCGATACGGCCGACCAGACCTTCCGCCACCGCTATTACGTCGATGGCCCGATTGCCGTGGCCGATACCTACAACGGCACCGCGTGGCAGACCAGCCTGGTAGGCACCACGGGTGCAGGTGGCCGTTCGGTGTTCGCGCTGGACGTCACCACGCCGGGCAGCTTCGGCACCGGCAACGTGCTGTGGGAAATCAGCGACATCAACGCGTCGCTGAGGGACGAGGTGCGCAACAACATCGGATTCGTGCTGGGCAAGCCGGTGATCGTGCCGGTGAAGAGCGGCACCGGCGTCGCCTGGAAGGCGATCTTCGGCAATGGGTACGGCAGCGCCAATGGCAAGGCGGTGCTGTTCGTGGTCGACATGGCCAGTGGCGACATCCGGATGATCGAAGCCGTCGAGGGTACGTCAGGCGCCGGCATCTCCGGGAGCAACGGACTGGGCAATGTTGTGGTTGTCGATCGCTGGACCGGTACCAACCAGGATGCGCGCGGCCGTGATGGACTGGCCGACACCGTCTATGCCGCCGATCAGCGTGGCGCCGTGTGGAAGTTCGACCTGACCAGCAGTGCGAACACCACGCTGACCGTGCCGATGTTCACCAGCCAGGTTGCCCAGGACTCCTCCACCAAGACCTACCGCCAGCCGATCACCGGTGGCATGACTGCTGCCACCGGTCCTTCGGGCGGCGTGATGCTCTATTTCGGCACCGGCAGCTTCTCCTTCACCAGCGACAAGGATGACAAGGCGCAGCAGGCGCTGTACGCCGTGAACGATCTGTCGGGGAAGACAGTGACCTCGACGGTGACCGCTGCCAACCTGGTCCCGTACACGGCCGCGGCCGCCACTGCAGGCGTTGATGAACGCAAGATCACGGCGGGGACGGCCCCGGCAAATGCCCGGGGCTGGATGATCCAGCTGCCTGCCGGCAATGGCGAGCGTGCGGTGGGCAACCCGATCCTGGTCAGTGGCATCGTCTTCATGCCGACCTACGTGCCCAACATGCAGTCGGTGGGCTGTTCGACCAGCGGTTCGAACTGGCTGTTCGGGCTGTCGTCGATCAGCGGCTTGCCGATGTTGGAGAACGTGCGCTATGGCTCGCCGACCGGCAGCCGGCCCGGGGCAGCGACCGCCGCCATCGCGTTGAAGACCGGAGGAACTGCGCCGGTCCGTGACGTTTCGCTGTCGGTGCTGCCGCGTCCGACGGACAACAAGGCGCCGCCCGGAGGCAGCTCCTGCTGGATGGCCGTCGGCGCGGCGGGCAGCCAGTCGCTGTATCTGCCTTACCCTTGCGGTCGCCAGTCCTGGCGCCAGCTCCAGTAACCCCAGTGCGAGGATCCACGCTCATGCTGCACACTCACATGCCTCGCCGCGCGGCTGGCTTTACGCTGATCGAATTGATGATCGTGGTGATCGTCATCGGCATCCTGGCGGCGATCGCCATTCCGTCCTATCAGGAATACGTGCGCCGATCGCATCGTGCCGTGGTGAAGGCGGACCTGGCTGAGTACGCACAGCGCGCCGAGCGCTACCACACCAGCAACAACTCCTACACCGGCTACGCGCTGCCGACCAAGGTGTCGCCCCGTGATGGCGGTACCGTGCGCTACAACCTGGACTACAAGGGGGATGGCACCAGCTTCACCATCACCGCCACCCCGCAGGGCACGCAGGCCAAGGACAGCTGCGGCACGATGAGCGTGGACCAGGCCAACCGCAAGACGGCCGACGGTGGCGTTGCCAGCTGCTGGTGAAACAGGTGTTGATCTTCCTGTAATCGACCAGTACAATGCGCCTCCCCGCCCGAATAGCTCAGCCGGTTAGAGCACTTGACTGTTAATCAGGGGGTCGTTGGTTCGAGTCCAACTTCGGGCGCCAGACACTGCAAAAGCCGCGAGAAATCGCGGCTTTTGCTTTTCTGCGCAGGCAGTCAGCAGGGCGTATCGCGGTCCACGCGTTCACTCCGCACGCGGCCGCCATTGTTGACGATCAACGCACCGTGCAGCCCGTTGCCCGCGCAGATGCGCAGGGTCAGGTTGGCCCCTGGGCTGCGTCCGTCTGCCTGGAAGAACAGCTGGGGCCGCCCGCTGCTGGCCTGGGCAAGGATCGATATGTCCGAGCGCCCGGTGTGATGGTTCAGGATCGCCTCCGGCGACGTTGGCTCCCCGCGCTGGTCGCCACTGCGGTAGATGATCCAGCCGGCGCTCCAGTCGTCGCTGCAGTGCAGGCCGTCGATACTGGCGCAGAGGCCGATCAGCTCGCGTCTGCGCAATGCCTCGCTGCGCGCGCCGGCCAGGCTGGCGTGCAGGGTCAGTTGTAGTGCATCGGCGCGTTGCCGCAGCAGCAAAGGCTGCAGCGCCGGCCAGGACGCCGCCAGCAGCACCGCCAGCACGGCGATGACCACCAGCAGTTCGGTCAGGTGCACGCCCCGCGCAGAGCGGGGGCCGAGGGGGCAGGGGGCATGGGTCGGGTGCATGCATCCAGCCTCCGCGCCCGGCTGCGCGGCCGCCATCGGGAATTCCCGTGGCGGGCTGCCCGGCCACCCCTCAGCCAGCCGTCACCCCTCGCCCCGTATACTCATCCTTCCCGGGAACTGGCAACACCATGAGCGACAGTTTTGAACTTGTCTCGCCGTATTCGCCGGCGGGCGACCAGCCCGATGCCATCGCGAAGCTGACCAGCAACTTCGAGGCCGGCATCGCCAAGCAGACCCTGCTGGGCGTGACCGGCTCGGGCAAGACCTACACCATCGCCAACGTCATCCAGAACATTCAGAAGCCGACGCTGATCATGGCGCCGAACAAGACGCTGGCGGCGCAGCTGTATGGCGAATTCAAGGCGTTCTTCCCGCACAACGCGGTGGAGTATTTCGTCAGCTATTACGACTACTACCAGCCGGAAGCCTACGTGCCGTCGTCGGACACCTTCATCGAGAAGGACAGTTCGATCAATGAACATATCGAGCAGATGCGGCTGGCCGCGACCAAGACCCTGCTGTCGCGCCCGGACGCGATCGTGGTGGCGACGGTGTCGGCGATCTATGGCCTGGGCGCGCCGGAAGACTACCTGTCGCTGCGCCTGATCCTGTCCAAGGGCGAGCGCATCGACCAGCGCGACCTGATCAACCACCTGACCCAGCTGCAGTACACGCGCAATGAGTACGAACTGCAGCGCGGCACCTTCCGCGTGCGCGGTGAAGTGATCGACGTGTTCCCGGCCGAGTCGGACAGTGAAGCGCTGCGCCTCGAGCTGTTCGATGGCGAGGTCGAGAAGATCACCCTGTTCGATCCGCTGACCGGCGAGACGCTGCGCAACATGCAGCGCTTCACCGTGTATCCGAAGACCCACTATGCGACCACGCGCGAACGCGTGCTGGCGGCGATCGAGACGATCAAGGTGGAGCTGAAGGAGTGGCTGGAGCAGCTGTACGCGCAGAACAAGCTGGTGGAGGCGCAGCGTTTGGCGCAGCGCACCCAGTTCGACCTGGAGATGATGGCCGAGGTCGGTTACTGCAACGGCATCGAGAACTACTCCCGGCACCTGACCGGCAAGGCCGCCGGCGAGCCGCCGCCGACCCTGTTCGACTACCTGCCGGCCGATGCGCTGCTGGTCATCGACGAATCGCATGTGACCATTCCGCAGATCGGCGCCATGTTCAAGGGCGATCGCTCGCGCAAGGAAACCCTGGTCGAGTTCGGCTTCCGCCTGCCGTCCGCGCTGGACAATCGTCCGCTGCGTTTCGAGGAATGGGAGGAGCGTTGCCCGCGCAGCATCTACGTGTCGGCCACGCCGGGTCCGTATGAATACCGCGAGGCCGGAGACGAGATCACCGAACTGGTGGTGCGCCCGACCGGCCTGATCGACCCGGTGGTGGAGATCCGGCCGGTGGGTACCCAGGTCGACGACCTGATGAGCGAGGCCAACGCGCGCATCAAGGCGGGCGACCGCGTGCTGGTCACCACGCTGACCAAGCGCATGGCTGAAAACCTCACTGAATACCTCACCGAGCATGGCATCCGCGTGCGTTACCTGCACTCGGACGTGGACACTGTCGAGCGTGTGGAGATCATCCGCGACCTGCGCCTGGGCAAGTTCGACGTGCTGGTCGGCATCAACCTGCTGCGCGAAGGCCTGGACATGCCCGAGGTATCGCTGGTGGCGATCCTGGACGCCGACAAGGAAGGCTTCCTGCGCTCCACCGGCTCGCTGATCCAGACCATCGGCCGCGCCGCCCGCAACGTGCGCGGCAAGGCGATCCTGTATGCCGACCGGATCACCCGTTCGATGCAGGCGGCGATCGATGAAACCGACCGCCGCCGCGCCAAGCAGGTCGAGTACAACGAAGAACATGGCATCGTGCCGCGTTCGGTGGCGCGCCCGATCGTCGACGTCCTCGAGGGCGCGCGTTCGGATGCCGCGGAGAAGGAAGCCAAGAAGGGCAAGGGCAAGGGCCGGGCGGGCGTGGCCGAAGAGGCGACCGACTATCGTTCGCTGTCGCCGGCGCAGCTGGCTGTCCGTCTCAAGGCGCTGGAACAGCAGATGTACCAGCACGCCAAGGATCTGGAATTCGAGGATGCCGCGCGCGTGCGTGACCAGATCCGCCAGCTGAAGGAAGCCAGCCTGGGCTGAACGCGGCAGTGCAGCATCATCTTCACAAAAGTGTTGCGCTTCCCTGCCGGCATCCGTAATATACGCGGCCTGCACCGACGCAATCGCGGAAATGCAGAAGCAAAACGGGCGGTTAGCTCAGCGGTAGAGCACTACCTTGACATGGTAGGGGTCACAGGTTCGAACCCTGTACCGCCCACCACGAAGTCCTCGCAAAAGGGCTCTCGTGAACTGCAAAGCCCGGCCCTGGCGCCGGGTTTTTACGTAACAAGGCCAGCCTTCGGGCGGCAAGAACAAGATGGGCGGTTAGCTCAGCGGTAGAGCACTACCTTGACATGGTAGGGGTCACAGGTTCGAACCCTGTACCGCCCACCACCTGTTCCCGGCGTTGCCGGTGAAGCGGTGGAAACGATGAAAGCCGGCCCTGGGGCCGGCTTTTTTTCTTTCCAGGGGCAGGACCCCGGCGTTCCCGCGAAGCCACATTCCTGCAGGTTCAGTGGCGTGAAATCAGTGGGTGATGGTGATCGAACGCTGGATCCGCCAGTGGCCATCGACGCGTTCCCACAGCTGCGCTACACCTGCCCGGGCCAGCGCAGCATGCGGGCTGCCGCCATGGTCGCCTGCCAGTTGCTGGCTGCCCAGGCGCAGCACGCGGTCCTGGCGCAGGTGATAGAGCTGCAGGGGCAGCGCTTCATGCGTGTCCTGCGGTCCTTCGGTGCGCAGGATCTGGCTGCGCAGGGCATCCTCGGTGGGCCCGCTGCCGTCGCCGAACAGGCTGGAGAACAGCAGGACCAGGGCAAGCATCGGCATGGCACGGTGCTCCAGCGGGAAAGTGCGTGCAGGCTGGCATGGCCGGCCGGGCACCGCAGCCGGCCTGCGACGAAGACGGGGATTGCGCCGCCAAAGGCGGGCAGGCGGCGATGAATCCGGGACGCGCAGGCGTAGACTCGGCGCTACTGCGCAACCGCGCCGTCACTTCAACGAGCTGCCGCATGAGCGATCACGTCCCGGTGTCCAGGCCCAATCCGTTCCTGGAACGCCTGTTCGGCGGCAACATGCTGGAAGGCACGTTCAAGGCAGTGATCTGGGTGGCGATCCTGTGCGCGCTGCTGGCGTGGACCACGCTGCGCTGAGCGACGCTACCGCGTGGGCTTGGCTGCTGATGCAGTGAATACGGGTGCCGCGGCAAGGGTGCGGCGGCAGTGTCCGTGCATGTGCCGTCAGGCGCTGAAGGCCTGGCGCAGGCTGCGCAGGGTTGCCTGGCGGTGTTCCCTGGCCGTCGGCTCGCCCATCTCCAGTTCCTGCAGGCGCAGTCCAACCAGGGTCATCGACAACGCATAGCCGCGTGCCGCGTCGGCAACGCGTGACAGGCCCACTGCACGGCGTGCCAGTGCATTCACATGTTCAAGGTCGGGCATCAGTCCCAGATAGACGCGCTCGGCGCTGTCCAGGTCGGGCGCGCGCAGGATCGCGTGGGCTTCGGTGGCGGAGGAGACGGAGGCCATGGGGGTCCTTGTCCGTAGGGGGCGCTCGCTCAGAACGAGCGCATCAGGGAAACGAAGGCCGACGTCTGCGTGCCACGTCGTGCCATCGGGCTGTCCTTCACTGCATCACCGAACCACTGGTTGGCCACCACGCCGGTGGCGCGCCATTTGGTGCCCAGTGGCGTGCTGACCGCGATCTGCAGGCTCGGTGACGTGGTGCTGCCGGGGCGGTAGGCGGCAAGGCCCGAGCGCAGGGCTTCTTCATCGCTGATGCCGTAGTAGTAGTCGAGCAGCCGTGCACTGGAGTGCACCACGCCCGCCCGCGGCACCCAGGTGAAGCGACCCGCCTGGATCGGGTAGCTGTAATGCAGGCGCGACTCGAAACCGCCGCCATGGCCGGTCACTTCGCGCATCACGCTGGCCTCGACCATGCCCCAGTCGGCGCCGTACTCGCCGTTGATGCCGGCCATGGCCGACATCTGCCGGCTGTGCAGGCGGCGCAGCTGAGCATCGTTCACGTCGTCGGTCTTGAAGCGCAGCGTGTAGGGCGTGACCGCCGCCGACAGGCGCAGTCCCTGGCCCTTGTAGAGGTACATGCCCAGCGAGCCGGGGCTGGCGAAGAAGCGCTCGCCCTGCCAGGCAATGGCCGGTACCACCAGCGGTTTGACGTCGTAGTGCGCGTACGCACCGGAGGTCGCGCCAGCGCTGATGCCGGCCTGTACGCCCGGGTTCTGCTCGGCAGCGTGGGCGAGCAACGGCACGCCGAGGGCAGCGGTGAACAGCAGCGGGCGCAGCAGGGTCGGGGACAGCGACGGCATCGATCAGCCACGTTGCGGAGGATGGCTGCGCATGGTGAGGGGGCAACATTGTCAGAACATTGCGCCCGCGTGATCGGCACGCATGGGCGCAAAACCCTGGCGCCAGGCACTATGATCGGCAGCGTTTCCGGCAGACGAGTTCCTGATGCGCATCCTCCTGGTCGAAGACGATCCTGATCTGTCCCGCGCCCTGCAATCGGGCCTGGAGCGGCAGGGCGTGGTCGCCGACGTGGTCGGCAGCCTGGCCGAGGCCGCGCTCGCGTTGCGCGAACCGGTGCACCAGCTGCTGCTGCTCGATCGCCAGCTGCCCGATGGCGATGGCGCCGGATTCGTCGCGACGGCGCGTGCGCTGCGGCCGAACCTGGCGGTGATCATGCTGACCGCCAAGGGCACGCTGTCGGACAAGGTCGAAGGCCTGGACGTCGGTGCCGATGACTATCTGGTCAAGCCGGTGGCGATCGAGGAACTGATGGCGCGCATCCGCGCGGTATCGCGCAGGCCTTCGGCGATGGTGACACCGAGCCTGCGGCTGGGGCGGCTCGAGTTCGATTTCGAATCGCTGCAGGCGCAGGTGGAGGGCCAGCCTCTGGCGCTGCCACGTCGGCAGGTACTGGTGCTGCAGGCATTGGCGATGCGGCAGGGGCGCACGGTCACCCGCAGTGCGTTGGAGGCTGCGGTGTACGGTTTCGACGATGAGATCCAGTCCAATGCGCTCGACGCGCACATCTCCAAGCTGCGCAAGGCACTGCAGCAGGCCGGTGCCGGCGTCGAGATCCACGTGATACGGGGCGTCGGCTACCTGCTGGCGGAGGCCTGAGATGGCCCGTCCGATCCGTTCGATCACCCTTGGCCTGGCCTGGCGCCTGTTCCTGGCGCAGGCCTTCACCGTACTGTTCGCGGTGGTCGCGCTGATCCTGACCTGGGGTGACAAGGACTCCTGGGGCATGGACATGTTCGTTGCCGAGGCGGTGGCCAAGGCGGTGCACAGCGAAGACGGCCGCCTGGTGCTGGACCAGGCGCGCTGGGACAAGCTCGATGCCAACGCCGGGGGAAATCTCTGGTTCGCCGCGGTGGATGACAAGGGTATGTGGCTCGAGCGCGGCACCATCCCCGCGATCCACGCGCCGATGCTCGCGCGGCTGCCGACCGTGGGTGCCACCGAGCTGGGTTCGCTGGTACCGCCCTACCTGGACGTGGCGCGGGTGATGATCCGCAACGAGGATGGGCGCCGCATCACCGTGATGGTCGGTGGAGCACCCAAGGGCGGGCTGCTGGACGGTGCGCTGATGGTGTTGCGCCTGATCGGCCTGTGGTTCTTCCTGCCACTGATCGTGGTCACCCTGCTGGTGATGCCGACCGTGATCCACCGTGCCATGCGCGGTGTGCGCCGTTCCGCGCAGCAGGCCAAGGAGCTGGACATCGGCCAGCCCGGTGCGCGGCTGGATGCGCGGCTGGTCTCCACGGAAGTGGCGCCGCTGGTGGAAGCGTTCAACGATGCCATCGACAAGGTGCAGCAGGGCTACGCCGCGCGCGACAAGTTCCTTGCCGACGCAGCGCACGAGCTGCGCGTGCCGATCGCCGTGGTGCAGGCGCGCCTGTCGCAGCTGCCGCAGGGCGAGCTGAAATCGCAGTTGCTGACCGACGTGGCGCGGCTGGGCAATGTTGCCGAGCACCTGCTTGATCTGCAGCGGCTTGACCGCAATGTCGGCGCATTGCAGCGGCTGGACCTGGCCCTGCTGGTGCGTGAGGCAGCCGCGGACCTGGCGCCGTTGGTGGTGGGCGCCGGCTATGGATTCGAAGTGGACGCGCCGGAAGCGCCGGTGTGGATCCACGGTGACAGCCTGGCGCTGGGGCGGGTGATTGCCAATCTGGTACACAACGCGATCGTGCATGGTGGTGGCCGTGGCACCATCTGTGTGCGGTTGGACACGCGCGGGTTGCTGGAAGTCAGCGACCAGGGCGCGGGCATTCCAGTAGGCGACCGCGAGGCGATCTTCGAGCCGTTCCATCGCCTGCGCGCGGCGGGCAGCGGCAGTGGCCTTGGCCTCCACCTGGTGAAGGAGATCGTGCAGCACCATGGCGGCTCGGTCAGTGTCGGTGAGGCCGCGGGCGGCGGCGCAAGCTTCCGGGTCAATTTCCATCGCGGCAGCGCCCGGCGCTGACGCGTTTGCGGGGCAAGTCCCGATAGGCAACCTGCCGTCGGCAGCGGCAGGCTGGCCTCATGGCCATCGAGCGTTCCCCGTCTCCCTTGCTGGGCAGTGGCACCGCTGGGGCGCTGACACTGGGGGCGTTGGGCTGCGTGCAGCTGTCGCAGCTGCCGCCGCTGTGGGTCTGCACGGTAATGATCGTGCTTGGCATGGCAGGGTGGGGCCTGCGATGGCGGGGGCGCCTGCCGGCGGTCATGCTGCTCGGTGCCGGATGGACGTCGATGCACGGGTACTGGGCAATGCAGGACCAGCTGCCACCGGGCCAACCGGCTCGGGATGTAGTGGTCAGCGGCCGGGTCATCGATCTGCCGGATCATCGGGCCGCGCACACCCGCTTCCTGCTGCAGGTCAGCGAGAGCCGCGAACTGCCATCGCTGCGCGGCAAGCGCCTGCAGGTCACCTGGAACGACGGCTGGCAAGGCAGGCCCAGCGCCGCTGCCGAGGGGCGGCGCAGGCAGGTCCTGGCCGGTGCGCAGTGGCAGCTGGCGCTGCGTGTGCGGGCCCCTCGCTCGCGGATCAATCCCGGGGGTTTTGACAGTGAGCGTCATGCGCTGCTGCGTGGCGTAACCGGCACTGGAACGGTGAGGGTGCCGGCCAGTGCGCGTGAGCTGCAGGCCGGACATGGCCTGCCGGCATGGCGTGAGCGCACCAGCGCCGCCATCGCGATGCAAGTGGCCCATCCGGCCGCACGCTTCGTGCAGGCGCTCGCCCTGGGCGACACGCGTGGCCTGTCCGACACCGATTGGGATCAGCTGCGGGCGCTGGGGCTGACCCATCTGGTGGCCATTTCCGGATTTCATGTCGGGGTGGTGGCGGGGCTGGGGGCGATGCTGTGCCGAGGACTGTGGTGGCTGTGCCCCCTGCTGGCCCGGCATTGGCCACGTCCACAGGCGGCAGCCTGCGCCGCGGCCCTGTCCGCAGCGGGCTATGCGGTGCTGGCCGGTGGTGAGTTGCCGACCGTGCGCACGGCACTGATGATCGGGCTGGTGGCCCTGGCGCGCAGCGGGCGGCGCCCGCTCGGTCTCGTGCAGGGGCTTGCGCTGGCGGCGCTGGCGCTGCTGCTGCCGGCGCCCCTGTCGGTGCTGTCAGCGGGCTTCTGGCTCAGCTTCGGCGGCGTACTGTGGCTGGTGTGGTGCTTGCCGCAGGACGTCCGCGCGGGGTGGCCGCCAACCTGCGCGGGTTCCTGGCCGCACAAGGGGTGGCCAGCGTCGGCCTGTTGCCGCTGGGCATCGCCTTGTTCGGTGGCACCGCCTGGCTGGGGCCGCTGGTGAACCTGCCGGTCATCCCGTGGTGGACATTGCTGGTGGTGCCCCTGTC
This sequence comes from Stenotrophomonas sp. LC732, assembly GCF_052446685.1. NCBI lineage: Bacteria > Pseudomonadati > Pseudomonadota > Gammaproteobacteria > Lysobacterales > Lysobacteraceae > Stenotrophomonas > Stenotrophomonas sp. LC732. Next base: position 1,371,125 of record NZ_CP199214.1, read on the forward strand.
GCTGCTGGGCACCGCCCTGCAGGCGCTGCACGAAGGTGCTGGGTGCTGGGCGTGGCGCGCGGCGGCGTGGCTGTTCGAGATCAGCTGGCAGGCCCTGCAGCCACTGGCGGCGCACCCGCAGGCGATGTGGTGGTTGGCCGAGGCGCCGGCCTGGGCAGTGCCGGCGGCGCTGCTGGGGGTGTTCTGGTGGCTGCTGCCACGGGGTGCCGGGGGCGGGCTGGCTGGCCTGCTGCTGTGCCTGCCGCTGCTGTGGCCGGCGCGTGAGCGCCCGGCCGAGGGGGAGCTGGAGCTGCTGGTGCATGACGTCGGCCAGGGCACGGCGGTGTTGCTGCGTACTGCGCGGCATGCCCTCTGGTATGACGTGGGGCCGCCGAACGGGGGCGAGGGCAGCGAGCGGATCCTGGTTCCGTCACTGCGGGCCCTGGGCCAGGCGCCGCCCGAGCGGGTGCTGCTCAGCCACGACGATCTCGATCATGCCGGCAACCTGCCGAGCCTGCGTCTTCAGCTGCCGGGGCTGCCATTGCTGGCGCCGCCGGGAAGTACGATCGCCGGGGCCGGCCGTTGCCAGCGCGGCCTGCGCTGGCACTGGGATGGCGTCGATTTCCAGGTGCTGCACCCGGATGCCGGCAGCCAGCGGGCCGAAAACGAAGACAGCTGCGTGCTGCGCGTGGCCGGTGCCCATGGCGTGGTCCTGTTGCCGGGGGACATCGGCCGTCCGGCCGAACAGGCGCTGTTGCGGGCGTCTGCGGCGGCGCTGAAGGCGGATGTGGTGCTGGTGCCGCACCATGGCAGTGGCGGCAGCTCCAGCGCGCCCTGGGTGGCGGCGGTGTCAGCCCGGCTGGCATTGGTCTCGGCCGGCCACCAGAACCGTTTCGGCCACCCGCGCAAGGACGTGGTCCGGCGCTGGCAGGCGCAGGGCGCCGAGGTGGTGTCCACTGCGGAGTCCGGGGCGATCCGCGTATGGCTTGGCGCACAAGGGCTGCAGCTGCGTGAACAGCGCATCCATGCATCCCGGTGGTGGGATGCCGCTGGGCGGGCGCGGTCGGCTGCTATCCTATCGCCGATCGAACAAGCGGCCGTTGGGCCGGAGGGTTGAAACGTGTGGGAACTGGTCAAGGCCGGTGGCTGGCCGATGGTGCCGCTGCTGCTGTTGGGCGTACTGGCTTTGGCGATCATCCTGGAGCGTTTCTGGTCCCTGCGGCGAACGGAGGTGCTGCCGCCCGGCCTCGGCCAGGAAGTGCGCAACTGGGCCGCGCGCGGCAAGCTTGACCCGGCGCACCTGCAGACCCTGCGTGCCAACTCGCCGTTGGGTGCGTTGCTGGCGGCCGCGCTGGAAGCCCGCAACCGCCCGCGCGACCAGATCCGCGAGCGCATCGAGGATACCGGCCGTCACCTGGTGCACCGCATGGAGCGGTTCCTCAACGCGCTGGGCACCATCGCTTCGGCCGGCCCGCTGTTGGGCCTGCTGGGCACCGTGATCGGCATGATCCAGATGTTCCTGGGCATCCTCGACCATGGCGTGGGTGATGTGAACCAGCTGGCCGGTGGCATCGGCAAGGCCCTGGTGTGCACCGCCACCGGCATGATCGTGGCCATCCCGGCACTGATGTTCCATCGCTACTTCAAGGGCCGCATCCACGGCTACGTGGTGGACATGGAACAGGAGGCCAGCGCCCTGCTGGATACGCTCGACGGCCGCCCGGGGGTGATGAACCCGTCCCCGTCGGCGCGCCCGGCCAACGCCGCTGCGGCGAAGGCCTGATCGATGCGTATCGGCGATGACCGATCCCAGGATGAGCCGCATATCGATCTGGTCCCGCTGATCGACGTCATCCTGGTGCTGATCATCTTCTTCGTGGTCACCACCACCTTCGATGCGCGCTCGACGTTGCAGGTGCAGCTGCCCACCGCCAGCCAGCAGCCCAACAACGAACCGCCGCGTTCGCTCAGCGTGCTGATCAACGCCGAAGGTCGTTATTTCATCAATGACCAGGAAGTGCTGCGCAGCGATGTCGAGTCCGTCAAGCAGACCATCGCCGCCGTCGCCGGCAGTGATCGCAGCCAGCCCGTGCTGCTGCGCGCCGACGCGCGTACTCCCTACCAGGCCGTGGTGACTGCGCAGGACGCGCTCGGTCAGCTCGGTTTCCGTCGTATCGCCATTGCAACTGCGCCAGAGGTGCGTCCATGAGTTCCCATCACGCGCCGGTGTGGCCGATCTACAAACGTCTGCTGGGCTACACCCGCACCTACTGGGTGTTCATGGTCGGCGCGGTCATCGCCATGGTGGTCGAAGCCCTCGCCGGCTACCACTTCACCAAGCTGATGGAGCCGCTGGTCAACGAAGGTTTCGTCGATCCGCAGCCGCGCGCGGCCGTGGTGCTGCCGCTGACCATCCTCGGCCTGTTCCTGATGCGCAGCCTGGCCACCTGGGTCAGCGACTACACGCTGGCCAAGACCGGCCGCAGTGTGGTCCGCGACCTGCGTGAGCAGGTGCTGCAGAAGTACCTGCACCTGCCGTCGTCGCACTTCGATACCGAAGCGACGCCGGTAATGGTCAGCCGCCTCAACTTCGATACGGAACAGGTCACCCAGGCCAGTGCCGACGCGCTGAAGACCGTGGTCGCCGATACCCTCACCATCATCGCGATGCTGGCGGTGATGCTGCAGATGAGCGTCAAGGTGACCCTGGCGATGCTGCTGGTGGTGCCGCTGATCGGCGGCATCGTGTCCTACGTGGGCAAGCGCTACCGTCGCATCAGCCGCGGCATCCAGGACGGCATGGGCACGATGGCGCAGACTGCCGAGCAGTCGCTGGCCGCGCAGCAGGAAGTGAAGGTGCACGGCACCCAGCAGCATGAGATCTCGCGCTACTCGCGCCTGGCCAACCGCATGCTGGCGCTGAACATGAAGGTCGAGGTCACCCGCGCCGCCGCGTCCAGCGTGGTGCAGTTCCTGGCCGCACTGGCGCTGGCGGTGATTGTCTGGGTGTCGACCCGCGAAGCCCTGGCCGGCCGCCTCAATGCCGGCCAGTTCATGGGCCTGATGACCTCGATGATGGCCATCATTCCCTCGCTGCGCCGACTGACCAGCGTACAGACCTCGATTTCGCGCGGCGTCTCCGCCGCCGAGCGCCTGTTCGGCATCCTCGACATGCCGGTGGAGCGTGATGAGGGCCAGCACCGCGTGCAGCGCGTGCGCGGCGAACTGGCGTTCGACCACGTCATGCTGCGCTACCGCGAAGACAGCGGCATTGCCCTGGACGACATCAGTTTCGTTGCCAGGCCGGGCACGGTGACGGCCATCGTCGGCCGTTCCGGCAGCGGCAAGACCAGCCTGATCCGGCTGGTTCCGCGCTTCTACGAGCCCAGTGGCGGCGTCATCACCCTCGATGGCGTGGCCCTGGATGACTATCCGCTGGCCGACCTGCGCCGGCAGGTGGCGATCGTCGGGCAGAAGGTGATGCTGTTCGATGACACCATCGCGGCCAACATCGCCTACGGCATGGAGGCGACCGATGAGCAGATCCGTGCGGCGGCCGAAGCGGCCAATGCCTGGGAGTTCATCGCACGCATGCCGCAGCAGCTGCAGACCCCGGTCGGCGAGAATGGCGCGCTGCTGTCCGGTGGCCAGCGCCAGCGCCTGGCGATTGCCCGCGCGATCCTGCGCGACGCGCCGATCCTGATCCTCGACGAAGCCACTGCGGCGCTGGACAACGAATCCGAGCGCCTGGTGCAGGATGCGCTGCAGCGCCTGATGCCGGAACGCACCACGCTGGTCATCGCGCACCGCCTGTCGACCATCGAGCATGCCGACCAGGTGCTGGTGATGGACCATGGCCGCATCGTTGAACGTGGCACTCACAAGGAGCTGCTCGAACTGGGCGGCCTTTACCAGCATCTGCACAGCATGCAGTTCCGCGAAAGGCAGGACTGATGGCCGGCAAGGGTACCCAGACCCCGGCGTACTGGTACGACGGCAGCCCCGTTCCGTGGACGATGCGCCTGCTGGCGCCGCTGTACGCAGGTGTCACCGCGCTGCGCCGGCGCGCCTATCGGCGTGGCTTGCGCAAGCGCCACTCGCTGCCGGTGCCGGTCATCGTGGTCGGCAACATCACCGCCGGTGGTACCGGCAAGACGCCGCTGACCATTGCCCTGGTCGAGCGCCTGCGCGCGGCCGGCTGGAAGCCGGGCGTGGCCAGCCGCGGTTATGGTCGCGAAGACGCCGACAAGCCGCTGTGGGTGCAGGCCGATACGCCAACTGCCAAGGGCGGTGACGAGCCGGTGCTGATCGCCTGGAAGACCGGTGTGCCGGTGCGCGTGGACCGCGACCGTGTCGCCGCCGGCAAGGCGCTGATCGAGGCCGGCTGCGATGTGATCGTCTGCGACGATGGCCTGCAGCACTACCGCCTGGCGCGCGACATCGAGATCGAAGTGGTCGATGCGCAGCGTCGCTATGGCAATGGCCGGATGATTCCGGCCGGGCCGTTGCGCGAGCCGGTCAGCCGCGCCAGCGAATGCGATTTCCGGGTGGTCAACCTCGGCCAGGCCGATGAGGAAACCGCAGCGCAGGCCTGTGGCTTCGGCCAGTGGCCGATGGCGCTGCACATCGACAGTGCACAGCCGCTGGCCGGTGGCCGCGCTCGCCCGCTGGCGTACTTCAAGGGCCAGCGCGTGCATGCGGTGGCCGGCATTGCCCATCCCCAGCGCTTCTTCGACATGTTGCGCGCGCGCGGGATCGGCGTGGTGCCGCATGCGTTCGCCGACCACCAGGCCTACCAGCCGCAGGACCTGTCCTTCGGCAGCCAGCTGCCGGTATTGATGACCGAGAAGGACGCGGTGAAATGCCGTGCGTTCGGCAACGACTGGCACTACGCGGTTCCGTTGCGCGCCGAGCTGCCCGCGGCGTTCTGGGTGGCGCTGACCGATCGCCTGGACAAGCTGCGGCCGAACTGAGTGGCGCGGCGGCGCTTGCATTCACGCGCTGCTGCCCGCATTCCCGTTGTAACGAGCCTGCCGAGTACCGCCTGCATGACTGAATTCGTCGTCGCCATTCCGGCCCGCTATGCCGCCTCGCGGCTGCCGGGCAAGCCGTTGCGCCCGCTGGGCGGCGAGCCGCTGGTGCTGCATGTGGCGCGCCGCGCGCTGCAGGCCGGTGCCCGTGAAGTCTGGGTAGCGACCGACGATCAGCGCATTGCCGATGCGCTGTCCGGGCTGGCCGAAGTGAAGGTGGCGATGACCGCGACCACGCACGCCTCCGGCACTGATCGCCTGGCCGAATGCGCACGCATTGCCGGCTGGGCCGATGACACGGTGGTGGTCAACCTGCAGGGCGACGAACCGTTCGCACCGGCGGCCGGTATCCGTGCGGTGGCCGATGCGCTGGTCGCAGGCACTGCGACGATGTCGACTCTCGCCACGACCGTCGAGGACGCGCACACCCTGTTCGACCCGAACGTGGTGAAGCTGGTGCGCAACGTGCGCAACGAGGCGATGTACTTCAGCCGCGCGCCGATCGCCTGGCACCGCGACGGCTTCGCACGCAGCCGCGACACGCTGCCGGACGGCCACCACTGGTTGCGCCACATCGGCATCTACGGCTATCGCGCCGGCTTCCTGCAGCAGTTCGCGGCGATGCCGCCGGGCCAGCTGGAGCAGGTCGAATCGCTGGAGCAGCTGCGCGTGCTGGAAGCGGGCTATCCGATCAGCGTGGCGATCTCGCCCGAGCCGTTCCCGCCGGGCATCGACACGCCCGAGGACCTGGAGCGCGCCGAGGGGCTGCTGCAGGCGATGGCGCCGCGATGAGGCTGCTGGTCGTCTGCCTCGGCAACATCTGCCGTTCGCCGATGGCCGAAGGCGCGCTGCGCGCACGCCTGGATGCCTCGCCGCTGGCCGGGCGGGTGCAGGTTGATTCGGCTGGCACCGGCGACTGGCACGTGGGCGAGCCGCCGGACCGCCGCGCGATCGCCTGCGCGGCCGGGCACGGCGTGGACATCGGCGGCCTGCGCGCACGCCAGCTGCAGGCCGTGGATTTCGACCGTTTCGACTGGATCCTGTGTGCCGACGAGGCCAACCTGCGTGATGCCGGGCGCCTGGCGTCGGCGGCCCAGCGTGAACGGCTGGCGTTGTACCTGCCCTGGTCGGGCGTTCAGGGGCGGGTAGCCATCCCCGACCCCTACACCGGCGGCAGCGATCATTTCGAACAGGTCTGGTCGCTGGTCGACGATGCTGCAAAACGTGCGGTGGCACGACTGTTGCATGACGCCGACTCCGGCATAATCGGGTCATGAACGTCCAGCCCGTCCCGGACCTGCCCGAGTTCGCCACCTGGCTCAATGCCACCCCTTGCACCCTGACCGAACTGCGCGGCCGGCCGGTCGCGCTGCTGTTCGTCAATGCGGCCTCCGCCTGGAGTGCGCAACGCCTGGCCGAGTTCGGCCAATGGCTGTCGCGCCACCCCGGCAAGCTGCAGCCGCTGGTGCTGCAGGTGCCGCGCTTCGATTTCGAGCGCGACGCCAGTGCCGCACTGAAGCTGCTGCGCCGCCAGGGTCTGGCCATGCCCGTACTGCTCGATGCCGATTGGGATGGCTGGCGCCGCTTCGGCGTTACCGCCTGGCCGACCGTGGTGCTGCTGGACGCGCAGGGTCGCGAGCAGCAGCGGCTGGTCGGGCAGGGAGCACCCGGTGAACTGGAGCGCGCCCTGAACACGCTGTGCCAGGGCGCGCCTTCGGCGCCGCCGCGCGGCGGCAGCGAACTGCATCCGGAACCACGCCAGGCGCTGCGGTTCCCGCTGGGCCTGGCGGTCAGCACCGAACGCCTGTACATCGCCGACAGTGGCCACCACCGCATTCTCGAATGCAGCCATGGCGGCCGCATCCTGCGCCAGTTCGGCCTCGGTACCGCCGATTTCATGGACGGCAACCTGGCCGAAGCGGCGTTCCACCGCCCGCAGGCGCTGGTGCTGGAGCGCGATTCGCTGTACGTCGCCGACACCGGCAACCATGCGGTGCGCCGCATCAACCTGCTGACCGGCATCGTCGACACGCTGTGTGGCAACGGACGTCCCGGTGCGCCGATGGAAGGTCCGGTGGCGCAGGCGCGGCAGGTCTCGCTGGACCATCCTGTCGGCCTGGCCATCGCCGACAACCAGCTGCACATCGCGATGGCCGGCGACAACCGCATCTGGAGCTACCACCTGGGCCAGCGCAGCCTGCAATGGCGCGCCGGCAGTGGTTCCATCGACGAGCGTGACGGCAGCGGCCACCTGGCTGCCTTTGCCCAACCGACTGCGCTGGCCGTGGTGCAGCAGGTGTTGTACGTCGCCGACGCCTTGGGATCCTCGATCCGTGCACTGCAACTGCGCGGCGACCTGGTGCAGACGCTGGTCGGGCAGGGGCCCTGGCGCTTCGGCAGCGAAGACGGCCCGCGTGCGCAGGCCAGCCTGCAGTATCCGCAGGCTATCGCATTGAGCGCGGACGCTCCGCTGCTGTGGATTGCCGATACCGGCAACGGTCGCCTGCGCACGCTTCGCCTGGGCGGCGGTGAACTGACCACCCAGCCGCTGCCGCGCCGCCTGCATGGCCCGGCCGGATTGGCGGTGGGCGCCGGTGCGGTGTGGATCGCCGAGACTGACGCCCATGCCGTGCTGCGATTCGACCCCGACAGCGGCGTGCTCAGCGAAGTCCCGATCAGCGAATGACCGACGTTCCCGCCCCGGCCTTCGACGGCAAGGCCTTCGCGGCCCAGCTCAGCACCGCCCCTGGCGTGTACCGCATGTACGCCGCCGACGACACCCTGCTGTACGTGGGCAAGGCGCGCGCGCTGCGCAACCGTGTCGGCAGCTATTTCAACGGCAGCCCGAAGAACGCGCGGATCATGTCGATGATCTCGCAGATCACGCGCATGGACGTGACCGTGACGCGCTCGGAAGCCGAGGCGTTGCTGCTGGAAAACCAGTTGATCAAGTCGCTGTCGCCGCGCTACAACGTCTCGCTGCGCGATGACAAGACCTATCCGCATGTGCTGCTGACCCGCGAGGACTGGCCACGCATCGCGCTGCATCGTGGTCCGCGTGCCATTCCTGGGCGCTACTTCGGGCCGTATCCCGGCGTCACCGCCGTGCGCGAGACGCTGAACCTGATGCACAAGCTGTTCAAGCTGCGCAGCTGCGAGGACAGCGTGTTCCGCAACCGCTCGCGGCCGTGCCTGCAATACCAGATCGGGCGTTGCAGCGCGCCGTGCGTGGAGCTGGTCCCGGCGCCGGAGTACGCCGAGTCGGTGCGCCGCGCCGCCCTGTTCCTGGAAGGCAAGAGTGACGAGCTGACCCGCGAACTGGGCGAGCAGATGCAGGCCGCCAGCGAGGCGCTGGAGTTCGAGCAGGCCGCGCGCCTGCGCGACCTGATCTCCTCGCTGCGCAGCATGCAGACCCGCCAGTACGTGGATGGCCGCGCCGCGGACCTCGATGTGCTGGCCGTGGCCATGCAGGGCTCGCAGGCCTGCGTGCTGCTGCTGGCCTTCCGTGATGGCCGCAACCTCGGTACCCGCCCGTTCTTCCCGCGCACCAATGGCGAGGAAAGCCCGGAGGAAGTGCTGGCGGCCTTCGTTTCGCAGTACTACATCGAATTCGAGCCACCGCGCGAAATCCTGCTGGATCGCGAGATTCCCGATGCCGACCTCCTTGTCGCCGCGCTGTCGGCCTCGGCCGAGCGCAAGGTGCAGCTGAAGTGGAACGTGCGCGGCGAGCGCGCCGGCTATGTGGAACTGGCCAGCCGCAACGCGCAGCTGACCCTGGCCACCGAACTCAACAGCCGCAATGCGCAGCACGCGCGCAGCGATGCGCTGCGCGAGATGCTGGGCCTGGCCGAGCCGGTCAAGCGTGTCGAGTGTTTTGATATCAGCCACACCCTGGGCGAGGCCACCGTAGCCTCGTGCGTGGTGTTCGACGCCGCCGGCCCGGTGCGCGCGCAGTACCGCCGCTTCAACATCAGCGGCATCGAGCCGGGCGACGACTACGCCGCCATGCGCCAGGCCATCGACCGCCGTTTCCGCCGCGCAGTGGAAGAGCAGGGCGTGCTGCCGGACGTGCTGCTGATCGACGGTGGCGCCGGCCAGCTGTCGCAGGCCCAGGCCGCACTGGCCGATCTGGGCGTGGAAGGCGTGCTGCTGGTGGGCGTGGCCAAGGGCGTGGAGCGCCGTGCCGGCCACGAAGCGCTGGTGATGCCCGATGGCCGCGAGCTGCGCCCGGGCGCGGCCAGCCCGGCGCTGCAGTTCATCCAGCAGGTGCGCGACGAGGCGCATCGCTTCGCCATCACCGGCCACAGGGGGCGCCGCCAGAAGGCGCGGATGACCAGCAAGCTGGAGGATATCCCCGGCATCGGGCCGCGCCGCCGCGCCAGCCTGCTCAAGCATTTCGGCGGCCTAGTGGGCCTGAAAGCCGCTGGCGAAGCGGAAATCGCCAAGGTGGAAGGCATCAATGACGCCCTCGCGGCACGTATCTACGCTAACCTGCACGGGTTGGCCACGCCTGATGCGGCCGAGTAGAGAGAGAAGCACGCAAGCATGAAGTTGACCCTGCCCACCTGGCTGACGTTGTTGCGGATCGTGATGATCCCGGTGCTGGTGCTGGTGTTCTACCTGCCCTACACCTGGACCAACTTCGCTTCGGCGGCGATCTTCGGCCTGGCCGCGATCACCGACTGGCTTGATGGCTGGATCGCACGCCGTTACCAGCTGGAGTCGGCCTTTGGCGCCTTCCTCGACCCGGTCGCGGACAAGCTGATGGTGGCGGTGGCGCTGTTCCTGATCGTGCAGGGTCATCCGACGCCGTGGATGGCGTTCTGGGCGGCGGTCATCGTCGGCCGCGAGATCGCGGTGTCGGCGCTGCGCGAATGGATGGCCGAGCTGGGCCAGCGCGCGAAGGTGCGCGTGGCGATGATCGGCAAGGTCAAGACCACCGCGCAGATGGTCGCGCTGTTGTGCCTGCTGTATTCGGTGGCCCCGAACGTGCCGGTGGAAGACATCTGGATGGGCTGGCCGGTGTTCCATATCGGCGACTGGACTCTGGCCATTGCCGCCGTGCTGACCCTGTGGTCGGGCCTGCAGTACCTGCACGCCGCGTGGCCGAGCCTGCGCGACGATGAGCGCGCGGCGCGCGAGCGTGCGCGGCAGAAGAAGCTGGGCAACTGAGCCCGGGGTCTGAGCCCCGGGGTCGGATCCCTTTCCGAAGGAAAGGGCTCTGACCCCATCGATGCGCCTATCCCCGCATGGCGTGGACCTACTGGAAATGCCGCATCCACGGAGGGGGCGTATCCATCAGTTTGCGGAGACGCCGTAGTAGATCCACGCCATGCGTGGATGGGCGGTGCAAGACGCCTCGCAGACCCTGAAAAAAAGCGCTTGACGCCATGCTTGGAATAGGTAAAATTTCGCCTCCCAAGCGGGAATAGCTCAGTTGGTAGAGCGCAACCTTGCCAAGGTTGAGGTCGCGAGTTCGAGTCTCGTTTCCCGCTCCAGATTCAAGAAGAACGCTCCCGGAAAGGAGCGTTTTTCGTTCTGGTTTGAATCTGTCCTTTCAACGTTCTAGATCGCCGCAAGGATCTGATCGATGTGACCAGCGGCGTCAGCATCGCGATCGTCCAGCCTCAAGTGCGCCTCGGTCGCGATGAACTTGCTGATCAGTCCAAAGCAGGCTTCGCCAAGTCGCGCTCTCCACAGTGAGAGAAAATCGAATCGAACAGTGAATGCCTGCACGTCGTTAAACACGTACACGGGCGCATCGTCAATTCCATCCATCAACGAAGCAATGTAACGATCCTGCTCGGACTGCGAATGGGTCCAGGCTGCATGCCAATCCACGCAGGGCGGCTCGCGTTGCAGGCCAAGCGGTTCTATCACGGCGATCGCATCAACGAGCTCCGCTGTAATCGGATTGCATAGAGCCTTGCTTTCCAGCCAGAAGAGGTAGCTGGCGATGGACGTGATCGTATCGCACGCGCGGATCGTTGCTGCTCCGGGAGTTGGTAGTGCTTGAATCACAAGTGCAACGTGGTTCTGTAATCGGGCGGAGGCGCCAAGCGAGCGAAGATCGTCGAAGAATGCATCATGAGTGCTTCCTATCCTTGCTTCGCTGAAGCTGGCGCACAGGTAGTAGTTATCTCCTCCATCGACCAGCTGGCTCACTGTCCGCTGTGCTGCAAGCCGCGCAGCTTCAGCATCGCTTCTCGGAAATGTTGAAAGGAGGACCTCCCTGAAACAGTCGGTGGCCAGCAGAAACACGATTTGATCGACTGGAATCGCCATCGTTGAATGCGCGAGGAAGGGGCATGCACCATCAGGCTTTGATGTGGCGCGGTCCATGCAATTTTTCCGAAATGGAAGCAGTGGCTTGGTATTCCTGCCGGAGCTGGCCGCTGGTTTGGGTGACGGTGCCACTCATACATTACGCAGTCAGCTGCTTCAACCGCTACCTTGCCAAGGTTGGGACCGTGGATTCGAGTCTCGTTTCCCGCTCCAGATTCAAGAAGAACGCTCCCGCAAGGGGGCGTTTCTCGTTTGCGTGTTCTACGCTTCATCCCCACTTCATCGCCACCCCATCACCCCGCCACGCTACCGTTCGAAGCTGCATCTCCGTTCCTCCAGGACGATGCAGCAATGCCTCACACTCCCTCCGCCTACGACCACGATGTGGTCATCGTCGGCGCCAGTTTCGCCGGTGCCGCCTGCGCCTTGGCCGCCGCGCAGTACGGTCTGCGCGTCTGCGTGCTGGAACGCAAGGTCGACCCCGGCGAGCGCCTGCACACCACCGGTATCGTGGTGAAAGAAGCGATGGAGGAGACCTGGCTGGGGCGCATGCCCGAACATCTGGTGGACCGGGTCGCAAACGTGCGCCTGTATGCGCCGAACCTTCGCAGCGTGTTGCTGGCCGCACCGGGCTATTACTTCCTCACCACCGATACGCCGAACCTGATGCGCTGGCTGGCCAGCGAGCTGCATGCGAACGGCGTCGACCTGCGCCTGCAGCAGTCCTTCACCGACGCTCGTCGCTGTGGTGACGGCTGGCAGGTGGAAGGGGCAGGGCGCTGCGCCTATCTGGTCGGCGCCGACGGCGCACGCTCACGCGTGGCCCAGCGCACCGGCCTTGGCCAGGTGCGCGACACCCTCTACGGCGTCGAGCGCGAGTTCGCCGGCCTGCAGGTGGCGCAAGGCAATGCGCTGCATTGCTTTGTCAGCAAGCGCTTTGCGCCGGGCTACATCGGCTGGGTCGCGCAGAATCCGACCGGGCTGCAGGTGGGATTGGCGCTGCGTCATGACCCGCAACAGGTACGGCCGCCGGATATCGATGGCTTCCTCGACCACGTGCGCAATGTGGTCGGCATTCCGCCTTCGGCGCGTCCCTCGGCCACCCGCGCCGGTCTGGTCCCGTGCGGCCGGCCGGATGGGCCCTTCACCGGCCAACGCGTGATCCTGACCGGCGACGCGGCAGGCATCGTCTCGCCGCTGTCCGCCGGCGGCATCCACTCCTCGTGGCGGCACGGCTGGGCGGTCGGCGAGGCGATCGCCCGGCATCTGCGCGGCCAGGGGCCGGACGCCGAGCGGGTGGCGCGGCGGGTGGCGCCGGCATTCCATGGCAAGCGCCTGCTGCGCTGGGCGATGGACCATCTCCAGGCCGACTGGCCGCTCAACGCACTGCTGCACACGGGGGCCACGCGGCGCATCGCCGAGCAGGTCTACTTCCACCGCCGTGGCCTGCGCACGTAAAGCGAGCAGGCAGGGGCGCCTGAACGCCGTCCTTCGGTTCACGTGAAAATTCCTGTTGACGCCGTGCAGCAATATCGACACAATAGCGCTCCTTCGACGCAGGTCGAACGGAATCTGCGGGAATAGCTCAGTTGGTAGAGCGCAACCTTGCCAAGGTTGAGGTCGCGAGTTCGAGTCTCGTTTCCCGCTCCAGAATCAGAAAAACGCTCCCGCAAGGGGGCGTTTTTCGTTTGTCATGACGTTGGCCAGGCGGGTCGCTACAGGCGGGCCACGACATTTTCATGGTGGGCGTGGTAAGTCTGCAGCTGGGGGCGATTCCGACATTGGTGTCGCAATCGGCATGACGGGGGGGCGCAGCGATCGTGGGGACGATCGGAAGCACCTGGCACGAGGGGCTGCAACAGACGCAATGACCTGGAATCCGCACCAGTGTTCCGCCTGCTGCAGGCACTGAAAGGCTGGCGAAAGGCCTGCGCCGGCGTTGCCTGAACCGCACGCGTGCTGTGACCTTTTTCGGACCATTTCTCCATGTTCGCTCCACAATCGCAGGGTAGCCTTCATGCTCCTTCTACACGTTGGCGGGCTGGTGGTCAGGCGTATCACTTCAGTGGCAGTGCCCAGGACGGGGCGCGGACTCTCCCTGCAGGCAGTGCTGCGACCCGGCGCGCTGCTCGCAAGTCTCGCATTGGCGGGCTGCATGTCGGTGCCGGTTCCGGATCTGCCTGATCGCACGCCCAGCACCTGGACCCAGGTGCCGCAGGGCCAAGGCGTGGCGGTGGACGCCAAACAGTGGTGGAAAGTGTTGTCCGACCCAGCGCTGGATGGACTGGTCGATCAGGCCATCGCCGGCAACCTCGACCTGCAGCAGGCCACGCTGCGCCTGCAGGCCGTGCGGATTGTCGCCGGCACGTCCGATTCGCGCTTCCTGCCGGAAATCACGGCCAGCGCCAAGCAGGTGCAGGATGCCGCTGCGGTCGACACCTACTTCCACGCGGGTATCGAAGCGATCTGGGACCTGGGCCTGTTCGGCGCCGCCGAGAGCGCGCAGTTGAGCGCGCAGGCGTCGGCCGGCAACGCCGAGGCGCTGCGTGGTGCCGCGCAGGTCGCGGTGATCGCCGACGTGGTGCGCAGCTATCTGGATCTGACCGTGGCGCAGGCCCAGCAGGACCTGTTGGCCCGCCAGCAGGCGGTGGACGATCGCGGCGAACAGTTGGCCCTGGTACGCCAGCGCCTGCGCCTTGATGAGCCCGGCGAACTTGATCGCCTGCGTGCACGCCAGGCCGCCACCCGCGCGGCCACGGCGCAGGCACGGGAAAACGCGGACAACGCTGCCCGTGCGTTGGCTTTGCTGCTGGGACGCGATGGCCCGGACCCGGCCTGGCGTGCCTATCGCACGCCGCCGACGCTGGGTGCCTTCTCGCTGCAGCAGGTCCCGGCCGATCTGCTGCGCCATCGGCCGCAGATCCTGCTGGCCGAATCGGAGGTGATGCAGGCTGCTGCCAGCAAGGGTTCGGCACGCGCCGCGATGTATCCGCGTGTCAGCCTCGGTGGCTCCATCCTGTACGCCTACAACCTCACCCAGAACGCCCGCTCCAATTCCGATTCGAGCCCGTCGATCGGCCCGTACATCGATATTCCGCTGTGGGACTGGGGCCAGCGCCGCGCACGCTTCCATGCCGATGAAAAGCAGCTGGATGCCGCCTTGCTGGGTTACCGCAAGGCGGTGCTGGAAGGCGTGAGCGAAGTGGAAGGCGCGCTCGGCAGCCTGGCGCGCCAGGACAGCAGCATCCAGTCGCTGCGCGCGGCCGATGATGCCGCCGGGCAACAGGTCAAGCGGCAGGCGCGGCAGGTGCAGCTGGGGCTGTCCAGCGAATTCGACGGGCTTGACGGGCAGCGTGCGGCACTCGCCGCGCAGGCCGACCTGATCGGTGCACAGGGTGCGCGCGTGCTGGCCTTTGCGTCGCTCTACCGCGCCCTCGGTGGTGCTCCGTTGCCTGTCGAGGGTGAGGGCGAATCGCAATGATCGCGCTGGCCCGCAAGACCCTGGCCTATGAGTGGCGCCGGTTCCTGCCGGTGGTGCTGGCGATGTGCTTCGCCGGTGTGCTGTTGATCGTGCAGGCGGCACTGGTGCTGGGCATCTTCGGTACCGCTGCGATCTACGTGAAAGCGTCCTCGGCCGACATCTGGGCCGGCTTCCCCGGCACCCAGAGCGTCAACTACGGCCATGCGATCAGCGCCGACGTCGAAAGCCACCTGCGCATGGACCCGGATGTCACCCGCGTCGAACCCTACGAGTGGGTCGATGGCGAATGGCGCTCGGGCGCGCAGGGTACCGGCAACGTGTCGGTGTACCTGTCCGGCATCTCCACCGGCGATGACGCAATGATGTTCGCGCGCATCCTGCCTGCCGACCTGCGCGCGCAGCTGCGCGAGCCGGGGGCGGTGATCGTCGACAGCGCCGACCTGGATACGCTGGGCGTGGACCTGCAGAGCAACCGTGCATGGATCAATGGCAAGGCGGTGCGCGTGGTCGCCGCGCAACCGGGCCTGCGTGGCCTCGGTGGCGTCAACGTGCTGGCCTCGCTGGATACCGCGCGTGCCATCGCCGGTACCGATCCGCACGAGGGCAGCACCTATTTCGTGGCGGGCCTGCGCTCGCCGGACCTGGCCGACCGCGTGCGCGACCGCCTCGCTGCGTCGATGGGCCAGGCCACGCCGGTCGAGTTCTGGACCGCGCCGGCGTTCGCCAGCCGTTCGCAGCAGTACTGGTTGTTCGACACCGGCGCCGGCATCGCGGTGCTGTTCATGGCGGTCATCGTCTGCTTCGTCGGCGCGGTGATCACCAACCAGTCGTTCGCCTCGGTGGTGGCTGGTTCGGTGCGCGAGTACGCCACGCTCAACGCGCTCGGCGCAGGTCGCTACGCGCTGGCACGGGTGGTATTCGAGCAGGCATTGCTGATCGGTGGCGTGGGCATGTTGCTGGCAGCGGCGTTCAGTACCGTCGTGCTGTTGATCGCACAGTCCCAGCGCGTGCCGGTGCAGCTGACGCCGATGGTCATCATCGGCTGCGTGGCGCTGGTCGCGGTGATGGCCATGCTGTCAAGCATCATGGCGGTACGCAGTGTGGTCCGCTCCGATCCATCGTTGCTGCTGCGTTGAGGACCGGCCGATGACCTCCAAACATGCCGTCGCCCCCACGTTGCAGGCCGACGCACTGGAAAAAGGCTTCATGTCCGGCGATGTACAGGTGCCGGTGCTGCGCGGCCTGTCGCTGGACATCTATCCGGGCGAGTTGACCCTGGTCTCGGGCCCTTCGGGGTGCGGCAAGAGCACGCTGCTGTCGCTGCTGTCCGGCCTGTCCGCGCCGGATGGCGGTCGCGTGCACGCGCTGGGCCAGGACGTGGGCCACATGACCCGCGGCGAGGTGGAGCGCTTCCGCCTGCACCATGTCGGCTTCGTGTTCCAGGGCTTCAACCTGTTCCCGGCGTTGACTGCGCTGGAGCAGGTGCAGTTGCCGCTGGGCTACCGCGGCATGCGCAATCGCGAAAGCGAGCCGCTGGCGCGCAAGGCGCTGGAAGAAGTGGGCCTCAGCCACCGCAGCCACATGCGTCCGGCGCAGCTGTCCGGCGGCGAGAAGCAGCGCGTGGCGGTGGCCCGTGCCTTCGCCAAGTCGCCGACGCTGATCTTCGCCGACGAACCCACCAGCGCGCTGGACGCCGAGAACGGCCAGCGCGTGATCGACATCCTGCACCGCTACGCACGTGCGCATGGCGCCACCGTGCTGTGCGTGAGCCACGATCCGCGCCTGATCCGGCATGCCGATCGGGTGATCGCCATGGAAGACGGCATGGTCCGTGATGACCGCCGCCAGAACGAAACCGTAGAGTCCGCCCCATGACCAAGACGTCGCACCTGCTTCCCCTCAGCCTGGTACTGTCCGCGGCACTGCTGCTTTGCGCCTGTTCCAGGGACGCGCCCGCCCAGGCACCTGCAGGTAAAGCCAGCACTGCCACCGCCGGCAAGGTTGCGGTGGCGCGCGGCATCATCGATGTCGAGGGTGGCCTGATCGCGCTGGCGCCGCCGGTGGATGGTTCGATCACCGCCGCGCTGGTGAAGGAGGGCGCCACGGTGAAGAAGGGGCAGCTTCTGCTGTCGCTGGACGGTGCGCTGCTGCAGCAGGAAGTGGCGATGGCCACCGCTGATCTCGCACTGGCCAATGACCGCCTGAAGGGCAGCCAGGCGCAGCTGCGCGAACTGGAGCGCAATGCCACCCGCCTGTCCACGGGTGCGAGCGAAGGCGTGTCGTCCAACCAGCAGGCCGATGCGGCCAAGCAGCAGTTGGCTGGCGTACGCGCCGATGTCGACGTGGCCGGTGCGCAGGTCGACATGGCCCAGCACAAGCTGGAACACGCCAGGCTGAAACTGCAGCAGATGTCGCTGAGCGCGCCGGAAGCCGGCACCGTGGTCGGCCAGGTGCCGGGCCTCGGCGCCTTCGTGCAGGCCGGCAAGCCGGCGATATCACTGCTGCCGGCGCGCCCGCTGCAGGTACGTGCCGAACTCAGCGCGGCCTACGCCGATGCCGTGCAGGTGGGCATGAGGGCCACCGTGGTGCCAGACAGCGATGGTGCCGAGAACGCCAGCACGCTGCCGCCCGCACGCGTGGTACGCATCAGCCCGGTGTTCGCGCAGGCTCGCCTGCCTGAAGACGCGGGGCGTGGCGTGGCCAAGGTGGTGGAGTGCGTGCTGGAGTTCGATGGCGAGGCCAAGGCGCGCTTCGGCCAGCATGTGCGGGTGGAGTTCCGGAAGTAGGCCTAGTGCTGCAACGGGGGCGCATCCGCGCGCCCTCGACGCCTGAACGCCCGCCACGCGCTCACCGCCGACACCATGCACAGCGCCAGCAGCAGGCCCACGTCCAACAGCAGCAGCCACAGCAGATGCATGCCTTGTACCGGCGGCTGATGCATCGCCGACAGCATCCACGGCACCGACCACAGCAGCAGAAGGGCGAAGGCGATCAGCAGGCGCAGCCACAGGCGTTTCAGTCTCCACGGCCGCACGATCAAGGCGGCTACCACCAGTTCGACCGTGCCCAGCAACGCGAAGACGATGACGGTGCTGGTCGGGTAGGGCAGTTCGGCGCCTTCCAGGTGGTGCAGCAGCCAGTAGTCCGGAGTGAAGCCGGCATTGACCAGTGCGGCGATCAGCGCCAGCCAGGTCAGCGCGACCAGCAGCCAGAACAGGCGGATGTAACGTCTAGGCATCGGTGGTGTCCGTGGTGTAGCGGGAGGTTGCCCGCGACGAATAGCGCAGGCTTGCGGCGATTGCGGCCAGTGCCAGCAGGCCAGGTCCAACGGTGAAGTACACCAGGCGCAGCGGATGGTCGTGCATCAGCGTCCAGCTGGCGAACGCCAGCGGCGCCGCCAGCACCAGCAGCTTGGCGAACAATGGCCGCAACACTGCGATCAGCAGTTGGGCGCCAATGAACATCCAGAACAGATGGAACTGGGCGATGCCCAGGCCGATGTCGCGATGGGCGGTGAAGCCGAAATGGTCGCGATACCAGTTCATTCCCAGCGGAATCAGTGCCCAGTACAGCAGCGCCACCAGCAGATGCAGCAGCAGGGCGATCAACAAGGGTTTGCCGCGAAGGAACATGGGCGCATGGGGCTGGGCGGGGCAGCGTACCCCAGTGCGGACGCCCGTGACCGCATGATGTGAAGACTGTTGACGGCGTGAAGGAATTTGGACACAATAGCGCTCCTTCGACGCAGGTCGAACGGAATCTGCGGGAATAGCTCAGTTGGTAGAGCGCAACCTTGCCAAGGTTGAGGTCGCGAGTTCGAGTCTCGTTTCCCGCTCCAATTTATGATCTACAGACTTCCACTGACGTCTGTAAGTCGTTGAAAAGAGGAGCTTCGGCTCCTTTTTTCATTCCAGCGAAAGCCACGGAAATCCACTGACAGCCAGCGTTTTTGAGGCCAAAAACAAGGCCAAAGAATGCGGGTGGTGCCGGTTCCGGGTTGTTGCTGGGGTTGGATCGGGATGACAAGCAGCATCGGGCCTAAGTCCAAGACTTAGGAGCTTGATGATGGCACTCTCTGATCTGACCGTGCGGCAAGCCAAGGCTGCCGAAAAAACCTACAGCATCCCCGATACCGATGGCCTCGGCTTGGTGGTTGCCCCCACTGGCGGCAAGTCCTGGCACTTGCGCTACTACTGGCTCGGTAAGCAAAAGCGCATCTCCCTCGGGAACTACCCCGAGATCGGACTGCGCGAAGCGCGCGCCTTGCGCGACGAAGCCCGCACGCTCCTGGCCAAGGGCATCAACCCCCATACCGATCGCAAACAGAAGCGACACGCGGTCAAGCTGGCGGCCGACTACACCTTCAAGGCGGTCTTCGATGCGTGGGTCGAGCATCGCCGCAAGGAAATCAAGGAAGGCAGGAACAGCACGCTGTCGCAGATCCTGCGGATCTTCAACAAAGACGTGCTGCCCAGCCTGAAGCAGATGTCGATCTACGACATTCGCCGGCCCCAGCTTCTGGGCGTCCTGACGAGGATCGAGGAGCGCAAGGCGTTCACCACTGCCGAGAAGGTCCGCACCTGGCTGGGGCAACTGTTCCGCTATGCCCTCGTCATTGTGGAGGGGCTGGAAGCCAATCCCGCCTCTGACCTGGACGTGGTGGCCGAGCCCAAGCCCCCAGTGAACCACAACCCCTACCTGCATCTTCCGCAGCTTCCCGAGTTCCTGCGCAAGCTCAGGCTCTACAACCCTCGTGGTTGGCAGACCCAGCTCGGCATCCGGCTGCTGTTCCTGACCGGCGTGCGTACCGGCGAACTGCGGCTGGCGACCCCGGACCAGTTCGATCTCGACCGTGGCCTGTGGATCATCCCGCCGCAGATCGTCAAGCAACTCCAGGACGAGATGCGCAAGGCCGGCAAGCGCCCGCAGGACGTGCCGCCCTATATAGTGCCGCTCTCCGTCCAGGCCATCGAGATCGTGCGCTACCTGTTGGGTGTGATGAGGCAGGCCCAGGTCCATCTGCTCACGCACCGCAGCGAACTCAAAAAGCGCATCAGCGAGAACACCCTCAACGCCGCTTTGAAACGAATGGGTTACGAGGATCAACTGACCGGGCACGGCATCCGCGGAACCATCTCGACGGCGCTCAACGAGATCGGCTATCCCAAGATTTGGGTGGACGCGCAGCTTTCGCACTCTGATCCGAACAAGGTGAGTTCGGCCTACAACCACGCCAAGTATGTCGAGCCGCGTCGTCGGATGATGCAGGACTGGGCAGATCGCCTCGACCTGCTCGAACAGGGCCAGGTCGAAGCGGCCAGCGCCCACCTCACCATCCATATCGAGGGCGTGCCAGCCATCGCAGGGGAGGACAACCCCGACGCCATCGTTGCAGGCACTTCTGCGGCTTCGGTTCCGCCCGTGGTGGTCACCCCCATTGTCGTGACGCCAAACGACGCGGGAATCACCTTCCAGCGGCTGTCGCAGGTGCCACCGCCCCCGACGCATGCGCCGGCGCCGGAAGTATCCGCCATCCAGCGCGAGCGCGAGGAAATGCTCGCCATCTACGAATCGCCGAGCAGTTTGCCGGTCCCGCTGTTCGGCAAGCTTGCCGGGAAGTCCAAGGACCAGATAAACCGCGAGCTGAAGGCGGGCAAACTGCTGTCCATCAGCTTAGGCAATCGCGGGCAACGTGTGCCCGACTGGCAACTGGTGCCGCTCAAGCACAAACTGGCCCAGGTGCTTATGAACCAGTGTCCGCACGCGGATTCGTGGGACCTGTACCGGATGCTGACCCGCCTACACCCGGATCTGGGTGATCGCGCGGCCATCGACATCGTGACACCCGGAAATTTGGGCATGGTCGTGCGGGTCATCATGGGTACCCAGCAGCAGCCACATAGGCCCGGACCTGTTTCGTCTGCGCAAGGTATTCCAGTGGAGGCTCGGCAGAGCATTCAACGGTTGATAAATGACGCTGCGATGCTCGAATGTGCCTGACTCTGGCCTACGGCCAAAGAAGGATGCTTTGGCCGTCGGAAGTGAGATGCGCAGCGAGCGTATAGCATCAAGATCAGTTCTTACGCCGGCTAAAGCGCATGTGTCGAATGGTTATTTACTTGGGGTGCCAATAGGCCGCACCGGAAACGGCAGGGCCTTGGTTATGAGACCCTGCCGCGTTGCAACGTTAGCGTGGCTTACGCATCAGCAGGTAGGCAGCCGGAATCACGAACAGCGACAGCAACGGTGCGGTCACCATCCCGCCGAGCATCGGGGCTGCTATGCGGCTCATGACTTCAGAGCCCGTGCCGCTGCTCCAAACAATGGGTACCAGGCCCGCCAGGATGACCGCAACGGTCATCGCTTTTGGGCGCACGCGCAGCACCGCCCCTTCCCGGATCGCATCGAGCAGTTCTTCTCGCGTCGGTTCGCGTCTATCGGGGCAACGTTCCGCCAAGGCCTGCTTCAGATAAATGAGCATCACTACGCCGAACTCCGCCGCCACACCTGCCAGCGCGATGAATCCCACGCCGGTGGCGATGGACAGGTTGTAATTCAGCAGGTACAGGAACCAGATGCCCCCCGTGAGCGCGAAGGGCAAAGTCGCCATGATCAAGCCCGCTTCGTCCACACGCGCGAAGGTCAGGTACAACAGAACGAAGATGATCAACAGGGTGGCAGGCACTACAACCTTCAGGCGTGCATTGGCCCGCTCCATGTATTCGAACTGCCCGGAGTAGGTGATGCTCACACCTGGCTCCAGCTTGACCTGCTGCCCGATTGCATCGCGCAGTTCGTTGGCCACCGAGGCTAGATCACGGCCGCGCACATCGACATAGACCCAACCGGAGGGCCGTGCGTTCTCGCTCTTGAGCATGGGCGGCCCATCGGTGATCGCGATGCGTGCCACGGTCCCCAACGTGATCTGCTGACCCATCGGCGTGAAGATGGGGAGTTCTGCCAGCCGTTGTGGTGAATCACGCCATTCTCGCGCGTAGCGCAGATTGATCGGAAAGCGGGCAAGCCCCTCGACCGTTTCCGAGACGTTTTCGCCACCCACCGCGCCGGCGATGACCGCCTGGACATCGGCGATGTTCAGGCCGTAACGACCGGCGGCTACGCGGTCGATCTGAACATCCACGTAGCGCCCGCCCGTCAAGCGCTCCGCGAGTGATGACGTCACGCCGGGAATGCCCTTGGCGACCTGCTCGACCTCTGCAGCGATGCGATCGATCACGCCCAGGTCGTTGCCGGTCACCTTCACCCCGATCGGGCTCTTGATGCCGGTAGCCAGCATGTCGATGCGATTGCGGATAGGGGGAATCCAGATATTGGACAGGCCCGGGATCTTCACGGCACGATCCAGCTCTTCCACGAGCTTCTCGGGCGTCATGCCTGGACGCCATTGTTCCCTGGGCTTGAGCTTCACCGTGGTCTCGAACATCTCCAGGGGCGCCGGATCGGTCGCAGTTTCGGCCCGTCCTGCCTTGCCGAACACCTTGTCCACTTCAGGTACGGTCTTGATCATGCGGTTGCTCAGCTGCAGCAACTCCGTGGCGCGCTGCGCCGAGAGTCCCGGCAGGGCCGAGGGCATGTAGAGCAGGTCCCCTTCGTCCAACCTCGGCAGAAACTCACCGCCAA
Organism: Stenotrophomonas sp. LC732; assembly: GCF_052446685.1. NCBI lineage: Bacteria > Pseudomonadati > Pseudomonadota > Gammaproteobacteria > Lysobacterales > Lysobacteraceae > Stenotrophomonas > Stenotrophomonas sp. LC732. The sequence goes on from NZ_CP199214.1 coordinate 1,393,541, forward strand.
GCCGCGCCAAGGGCCAGGCCGTGGTCGCCAAGGCCAGCACGGCGATCAGCAGCGTCGCCTTGGGCCGGCGCAGTACCCACTCCAGGGCTGGCCGGTAGGCTGCAATCAGGATGCGGGTGATGGGGTTCTTCTGCTCATCCGGGATACGCCCGCGAATCCAGTAGCCCATGAGTACGGGAATCAGCGTCACCGACAGCCCTGCGGCCGCGGCCATCGCGTAGGTCTTGGTGAACGCCAGCGGGCCGAACAGCCGGCCTTCCTGCGCTTCTAGGGTGAAGACCGGGATGAACGAGAGCGTGATGATGAGCAGCGAGAAGAAGAGCGCAGGACCGACTTCCTCCGCGGCCTGTGTGATCACGTCCCACCGTTCCTTGCCCTGCAGCCGTTGATCCAGGTGCGCGTGCTGCCAAGCTTCCAGCTTCTTATGGGCGTTCTCGATCATCACCACCGCTGCATCCACCATCGCCCCCACGGCAATGGCAATCCCTCCCAGCGACATGATGTTGGCGTTGATGCCCTGGTAGCGCATGACCAGGAACGCCGTCATCACGCCCAGAGGTAGCGAGATGATGGCCACCAGCGCAGAACGAAGATGCCAAAGGAACAGTGCGCAGACCAGCGCCACCACCAGAAACTCTTCGCCCAGCTTGGTCGTGAGATTGCGAATGGCCCGCTCGATCAGCGCGCTGCGGTCGTAGGTGGTGACGATCTCGACGCCCGGCGGCAGGCTGCCCTGCAGCTCCGCCAGCTTGGCCTTGACGGCAGCGATCGTCTCCTGGGCATTCTTGCCGGAGCGCAGCACCACCACGCCGCCGGCGACCTCGCCTTCTCCGTCGAGTTCGGCAATGCCACGTCGCATCTCCGGGCCTATCTGGAGCGTAGCCACATCCCCCAGCCGCACCGGCACACCGCCGCGTGCCGTCAAGGGGATCTCCCGGAACTCGTCCAGGGTCTTGAGGTAACCGCTCGCGCGGACCATGTACTCCGCGCCTGACAATTCCAGGACCGAGCCGCCGGTCTCCTGGTTGGCCCCCATCAGGGCATCGCGGACTTGAGCCTGACTGAGCCCATAGGACGCCAGCTTGATCGGGTCGAGCACGACCTGGTACTGCTTGACCATGCCCCCCACCGATGCTACTTCGGCCACGTTGGGCAGGCTCTTGAGTTCGAACTTGAGGAACCAGTCCTGCAACGCACGCAGTTGCGCCAGATCGTTCTCGCCCGTGCGATCCACGAGCGCGTACTGGAAGATCCAGCCGACGCCCGTGGCGTCCGGACCCAGGGCCGGCTTCGCCGTGGCGGGCAATCGGCCCTGGACCTGGTTCAGGTATTCGATTACCCGTGAGCGGGCCCAGTACAGGTCGGTTCCGTCCTCGAACAAGACATAGACGAACGAGTCGCCAAAGAACGAGAAGCCGCGCACGGTCTTGGCCCCTGGCACCGACAGCATGGTGGTGGCCAACGGGTAGGTCACCTGGTTCTCGACGATCTGCGGCGCCTGTCCAGGGTAGTTGGTGCGAATGATGACCTGCACGTCTGACAAGTCCGGCAGCGCATCCACGGGCGTGCTGCGAACGCCCCACACGCCCCATGCCGTGAGCATGGCGGTGGCCAGCAGCACCAGGAAGCGATTGGCCACCGACCATCGAATCAGTTTGGCGATCATGGCTGCACCTTTTCAATGGCGGTGATCACGTAGTCTTCACCTTGCTTAGAGAAGGTGAATCGCACCTGCTGCCGAACCGAAAGACCCGCGGCGAGGTGCGGGCTGCTCAGCTCGAAGCCCATGGTCATGGCCGGCCATTGGAGGGCCGGCACGGCCTCGTGCGCCAGCGTCAGTTCGGTGGGCGACATCTCCTCGATCACGCCGCGCACCACGAAAGCGTTGTTTGCCGCGGCCGGTGGCGACGAGGTGCCGTGCCCGTTGTGCGCCGATGCAGACGCGGACGCCGCGGCACCTGCAGGCAGCACGCCCCGCAGGCTGGCTTCCGAGTCGATCAGGAACTGCGCCGAGGCCACGACCTGCTGTCCCGCCGCGAGCCCGCCGTTGACCACCAGCTGATCGCCTACCTCCGCGCCCACCTGGACCTCCACGGGATGGAACTTGCCGGGTCCATCGACCACATAGGCCAGTGCGCGCTTGCCGGTGCGGATGACCGCCTCGCTGGGAACAAGCAGCGCGGGCTGTTCGTTGCCTTTGAGCGCGATCTGGCCGGACATGCCGGCTTTTAGGCGCTGGTCGGGATTGGCCATTTCAAGCCGCACTCGCACCGTACGGGTGTCGCGGTTGGCTTCGGGCAGGATGCTCACGATGCGCGCCTGGAGCACTTCACCGGGAAACGCCGCCAGCCGGACCTGCGCCGTTTGGCCGACCTGCAATGGCCCGCTTTGTGCTTCGGGGACGGCCGCTTCGATCCACACCGTGGCCAAGCCATTCACCCGGGCCAGGCTTTCCCCGGCGGAAACCGTCATGCCCTGGCGCACCATCAGTTCGGCCACCAGGCCGCCTTGAGGTGTTGTGACCGTGTACAGCCCCTTGGGCTCGCCTGTGCGCTCCACTTGGGCGATCAGGGCTTGCGGCATGCCGAGCAGCAGCAGCCGTTGGCGGGCAGCTGCGGTCAAAGGTGCGTCACCCATCGCGCGAACCGAGAGAAACTCGCGCTGTGCGGCGATCCACTCCGGCAGCAAAAGGTCAGCCAGCGGTGCCCCTGCTGCGATCACGTCGCCTGCAGCCCGCGCGTAGACACGCTCGACGAAGCCAGCGGTCCGCGCCTGCACGATGCTGACGTCGCGGTCGTTGAGCAGCACGGTGCCCACGACGTTCACATCTGCGCCGATCTTGCCTTGCAGGACTTCGGCTGTACGCAGCCCTAGGGCTTGCACCGCTTGCGCCGACACGCTGAGGCCCGTGCTGTCTTGCGTGTCTTCATCCGCGTACTTCGGCATCAACGGCATGTCCATGTAGGGCGACTTGCCGGGCTTGTCGAACTTCTGGGTCGGCACCATCGGGTCGTACCAATACAGCACCTTGCGCTCGGTCGGAGCGCTTGCAACGGTGACGTTGGCAGCGGGGGAGCCGCTGAGGTGGCCGGCGCGCCATTGGGCGACGGCCCATCCAACGGCAATACCGGCAGCAACCAGCGTCAAGCCGGCAAGGATGTTTCTCGAAGAGGTATTCATGGCGAGGGTCTCCACTCAGTCCGCGATCAGGCTGTTCAGTCGGGCGACGAGGCTGTCGCGCTGCGCTCCGAGGTCGATCAGACGCATGCGCGTCTCCAGCACCTGTGCGCGTGCGCTGAGCACAGCGCTCAGGTCCCCCTTGGCGGATCGGTAGTTGCTCAACGCAAGCGCCGCTCGGTTCCGTACTAGTTGCAAGCCGGCGGTCTGCAGGCGGTCGATCTGGCTGTTCAACGCTTGGAGTTCGGCGGCGCTGTCGTCGAGCTCCTGCAAATGCCGCCGCGCCACGTCTTCGCGTTCGGCGTCCAGACGTTCCAACTCGTGCCGTTTCGCCTCGATCATGGGCACTTGGCGCCGATCCTTCTGCCATGGCAGATCGAATGTCACCTGGAATGACACCATGTCGCCCCATCGGCGATCACGCCGGCTATAGGCAATCTCCCAGGCCCAATCGCCGCGGGTTTCTGATTGGGCTTCGCGGGACTCGGCCCGGGCCATGCTTTGCATCGCCGGATAGAGTTCAAGCTCCGCGTGATTCGCCAGTTCTGCGCGCAGTTGCGCGACGGGGCGAGTGAGCGGGCCTGGATCGCCTTGCAGTGCTTCCTCGGCCCTGGAGCCCACCCAGCGCCGCAACGCGGCCCTAGCCTTGACCCGGTCCCGCTGTAGATCGTCACGGCGGTCCGTGAGTGTCAGCGCCTCCTGTTGCGCGACCAACAAGTCGCCAGCCTGGGCGGTGCCGCCGGCGACGCGAGCGGGGAGACTGTCTTGCAGGCGCTGGTTCTCCGCGAGCAGTTCCGTCAGCAGTATCTCCCGTTGCTCCACCGCCTGCGCGGCGATCCACGCCAGGCTGAGTTCCTGACGGATCTGCAATCGCTGCAAAACCAGCGCCGCGCGCTCTCGATCCACACGCGCCTGTGCGCTGGCGACCTGGGCGTCGCGCTTGGCCCTATTAGGCACTTCCTGCATGAGCGCCAGGCGCTGCATCGTCATGGATTCGCGCGTCATGCTCCAGCGATCCATGCCGCTGATGGGGTAGTTTTCGATGCCGAGCGAAAGCTTGGGGTCGGGCAGCGAGCCTGCTGCCTTCTGCACGGATTCGGCGACGTTGACCTGCAACTGCTGCGCGCTTATGCGCGGGCTCTGCTGCTCGGCGATAAGGCGTGCCTCAGCAAAATCGAGGGCGTAGGCTACAGGCGAAACAAGCGCACTGCCCGCCAACGCGATGCTGATAGCTTTCAGACGATGCAATCGCATCGAGGCCGGCGTTGTGCCTCGGCCGTACGCCGACGGGCGCCCCTCGGGGGCGCCAAAAAAGGGAGTAAACATGGTTGTCCTCGGAATTGGTGTTCAAGAGATCACGTGGTCTGCCGCATCGGTGCGCGGCGAGCACGGACGCGTAAATCAATTCCGCAGGACTTGAAACGTGAGGTAGATCGGAGGAAAGCCTGCGCGGGGATCGGGAGGAATGTAGGTAACGTGCCGCCTGAGGGCTACCCGGTCGAGAACCAACCCGGGCAGTGAGTTGGCGAGCCACATCACGTGCGCCGCGAGAAACTGAATGTCCAGCCCTTGCCATGAAAGCGCCGACTCCCGATCGCCACTGCAATGAGCGTGGCACAACTGTGGCGCTTCGCTGTCCATGGAATCAGGCATGCCGGTGCAATCCGACATTGGCAACTTGTCAGCCTGCTGCATCGAGATCGTGGCACGCATTTGCGTGGTTTCCACAGATGCCCTCGGGTCTGGCTTGGGACAGACGTACATCGCCATCGCAACCTGCGAGAAAAGCAAGGTTACGACTAGGCCGCTGGTAATCCAGCGGCTCCATCTTGCGAGAAGGCGCCTTAAGCCGATCATGCGGACATACTATTGGAAGTTGTAGGGAGTTGAATTGATCAAGGTCAGTTTCCAGGATGAATTGATGCGTCTGGACGGCGCCTTGGCCCGAACCGGCACCCGCTGCAAATCCACCGGCAAGGGCGGGCACCGCACGTGGTTGTCATGCTTTACGCGCCTCGGCAACTCGCAAGGCTCTAAGCTCAAATCGATCAGCTACAAGATTCGTCTGTCCCGAGAGTCGCTGCAGGTGCGTAATGACCTCGTAGGGGCCATCGGCTATTGGGCGCGTGCAGATTCCGCACTGGCTAGCGGTTTCGATGCGTGATCGCGAGGAAATCCCTACGCCATATCCAGCTGCGACCCAGAGCAATAACATCTCAAAAGAACTGACATGCTGGACATTCGGCCTTTCCGTTGATGACATGGAGGACAGGTACTGGTCCAGCGAAGGAGAATATTCGGCCTTCCATCGAAACACGGAGTGCTCCTTAAGTTCGTCTATTCTGATTGACTGCTGCCGGAGCAGTGGGTATCGCAGCGGCGTGGCAAGAGCTGTCGCCTCGAACCAAATAGAAAGACTCTTCAGCGAAGAATCGCTCACCTGCTTCAGAGAAAGGCCGACGTCGAAGCGCCGTTTGTAGAGGCCCGTAATGAGATCGCTCGCCGTAACCTCATTAAATTCCATAGAAACTTCGGGCTCCTCCGCGCGCTGCAGGGCAAGCAATGCAGCTAGGTACGAAGAGGCCACACCAGGCGCTATGGCGAGCCTGAGCTGTGGGCGTGGGCTGGTGGCGTCGTGCATGAGAGGCCCCAAGAAGCGATAAGACAAGGATGGAAAGTCTTCATGATAGCTAGTTTGAGTTAAACTTAACGTGGTTAAATTGTTTGGACTGTTCGACGCTTCCAAGGATGGAGAAGCGAACTGTCCGACGAGGCCGTCCCCCAGGAACTACCACTTTCGACGCCGAGCCAGCGTTGGCATTCGGAGCGGCCGTTCGTGTCGCCCGCCTGACGCAAGGTGTTGCTCAGGAAGAACTGGCTGCGAAAGCAGGGATCGAGCGATCGCACATGGGCAAAATAGAGCGTGGGGAGCACATGCCCACTCTCGCTCTGATCTTAAGAATCGCCGCCGGACTCAAGCTCAGTGCTGCGGAACTCGTCAGCGCAGCCGAACGCAATCTTCGTGCCGCGGCGCACGATTCAGATAGGCATTGACGCTTTAGTCATCCGGAGGTCCTCGCAGACGTTCGATGAAGCGATCCAGCGAAACCGATGAGTTGCTGCTTTCTGGCCGAAGCAGATAGGTTGTGATTACCGCCGTGTCCTGCGCCAGAGGGCGAATCACCACGTCCGGCCTCTGGCTGATGGGAATCTTGGTCGCCGTCATGAAACCAATCCCATAGCCTGCGCCGACGAGCGTTAGCATCATGTCCAGCGACGACACTTCTTCGACAACGTTGAGTCTGTGTTCCAGAACCTGTAGCAGCCGATTTAGTTCTCGGCAGTAGCCTTCGCAGGCCAGTTTGTCGCACAGAACCAGTGGGTGACCCTGAAGTTCGTTCAGCGGAACTTGCTTGTGCGCAAGAAGCGAGTGCCGCGCTGGCACGGCGATCACAATCGGGTCTCGCCAGATCGGTTCAGCCACGATGCCTTCGCCAACATCCGCCGCGTGTGCAAATCCGATCGTGAAGTCGCCAGACCGTAGGCCCCGTATCTGCTCGGTCAGCGGTACCTCGGAGAGACGTATCTCGACCTCGGGCTCTTCCGCGCGGCAACGAGCTAGGAACGCCGATAGTCGTGGGTCCATCGCACCATCGGAAATTGCAATGCGCAGGCTGCCCCTCAGGCCCGCGGCAATGGCTCTGGCATTTTCACGCGCTTGCTCCAGGACAGTGAAGAGTCGGCGGGTGTCCTGCAAGAATGCCGCCCCCGCCACGGTCAGCCGTGTGCCCCTGCGGTCGCGGTCAAACAGCGTGACCCCAAGCTCATCTTCCAATTCCTTGATCGCGCGAGACAAGGGGGGTTGCTCTATATGCAGCCTCTCGGCCGCCCGCGTGAAATGCAACTCCTCTGCCAAGACGACAAAGCATCGTAGATGACGCAACTCCATAAATCGGGCTCCTCGCAAGTTCTCATTCGCGCCAGATGTCCCGTGGACGAATCACGGTGGACGGGGAGGCTGGATCCATTTCAGGGAAGTTGATGCGCTTGACATCGCAAAAACTGGCACCTTGAGCGCTCGTGGTTGCTCGTGACGCGTCCCAAGCGCGCGCGCCCAATCGGGGCGCGCGTCTCTGTCACACTGTGCAGAAGCTTTGAAAAGCACCGCACACCCGCGGCGTCATCCGCCGTGCTCTTTTTGTAGCAGCGACCCGAGGCGAGCGACTTCATTGCTGGTGATCGCGATGTTGCGCCCATCCTTCGTCGACACCGAAGCTCCGACATTGAGATAGACGGCGCGCCCGAAGCGGCTTTCCTGTGCCATCTTTCCGTCCTTGAAGATGTACAGCGTTCCCCCGTCAGCCAAGGGAACCATTTCCTTGGCTGCTTGGGCTGCTGCATGACCGGCGAAGGCTGGCACGGAGAGAGCGCTCAACAGGGCGGCAATGACAATTTGCGATTTCATGATCGACTCCTTTGTAAAAACGACGACAACTTGCGCCGCGTCGTTAAATGTAGAAGCAGGCGGTCTACAGAGCGCTTACCCGTGCATTACATTCAATTCATGTGCTGTCATCTGCCGCCCATGAAGGACTAGGTTCCAGTGGGAGACAAGATGCCAAGCCATGCAACGCTCGCCAGAACCAAAACGGCCAAGGTCGCCTCCGTGAACAGACTCTGTCTAAGCTTGATGACTGCCTGTGCGCGATTGCCTGCCTTCAAAGCAGCCTCCAGGCTCGGGCTCAACCGATACCGATTGGCAGCAGCCAACGCCAGCATGCCTGCGAAAAGCAAGAGCTTTACCATCAGCAGCCGGCCATACAGCGTCGAGATGAGCGGATCAAACGATGGTCCGGCGATCAACAGGTAATTGAGAATTCCACTCACGACGAGTGCAGCCACGATCGCTGTACCTATGCGAGCAAAGCCATTCGACGTCCGACTGAGGACCGCTACCGGGTCTTGCGCGACATCCTGCTTGTGGGATGCCAGCATCAAGAACGCCACCAATGCGCCCACCCAAGCGCCCGCTGCCCAGAGGTGCGTGATATCCGACGCAAGATGGATGTAGCCGCGAACGCCGTCGTCCATCGCGCCGTGGCCTGCCCACGCAAGGGTCGCCAGCGCCACGCCGGTGGAGAGCGCCATCACTGCAAATCGCAAGGTAGCGTTCAATTTCAACATTGCGACGAGCACACACACCAACAGCGCGAGGATGCGAATGCACCAGGCGATGCCCATGTGCGTGCCCGTAATGAGCATGTCGAAGACGTGCGTTGACAGCTCCGCGTAGCTCTGGGCACCGGACATGGCCTTGGCCATGACCGTCATGCCCCACATCGACAGGGCAATGCCGATGGCAGCGGATGCGCCAATGAGGACGCGATAGCGGCGCGAGATCGTCGAGGATCGCTCGTCGTTGCCCAAAGCATAGAGACCGAACATGGCGACGCCAAACGCCGCCGCCAGGTCCAGATACAGCGCCAGGCGCAGGACGATGGTCAACCAATCCCCGGCCATGGGCTTACTTCACCTTGAAGGTGACGTTACCCGTGATCGGATGCGTGTCCGAGGAGACGGCACGCCATTCGACGCGATAGTCACCGGGCTGGAGCGCCTGTGCCGGCGTGATGACCATGGTCTTGCCGTCGCCGGCAGCCGCGACGCTGGCGTTGATCTTCATCGGGCCATGGCTCGCCATTCCCGGCATGCCAGTCATGACAAGGCTCGCGGCGGAGAACTGCGGCACCAGCGTCTCGGAGAACTTCAGCTCAATGGTGGCTGGCGCAGAAACCTGCGACTTGTCGGCCGGCGTTGAAGACACCAGCGAAGGATGCGCGAATGCGGCGGTGGCGAACAGACCAGCAGCGATCGGCGCGACGAGCTTGGCGATGAAATGTGAACGGGTCATAGAAGTTTCTACCTGGATGTGTGAGGTGTGGTTTAAGAACGAAATGCCGAGATAAGGCTTGCACCTTTGCAACGGCGTGGAACGAAAGAAACGGTTTGCTGGGCGATAGCAGGCTCCTGTAGTTTCAGAAAGAAAATCCGGTCACAGTCGGCTCGCTCTGAGGCGCAAGGCGTTGCCAACGACCGACGCCGAACTCAGGCTCATCGCCAATGCTGCGATCAGCGGCGACAGCAGCCAGCCCGTCAGGGGATAGAGAACCCCGGCGGCGATGGGGATGCCCAGCGCGTTGTAGAGGAAGGCGAACATGAGGTTCTGCTTCATGTTGCGCACGGTACTCACCGAGAGCGTGCGAGCGACAGCGATGCCACGCAGGTCGCCCTTGACCAGCGTGACCTGCGCGCTGTTCATCGCCACGTCGGTTCCCGTTCCCATGGCGATGCCCACGTTTGCCTTTGCCAAGGCCGGCGCGTCGTTGATACCGTCTCCGGCCATGGCGACGATGCGACCTTCATTCTGCAGCCGCTCGATCAACATGAGCTTGTCCGCCGGCTTGACCTCACCATGCACCTCGTCGATGCCCAGGCGTGCACCGACGGCTTTGGCGGTGGTCTGCCCGTCCCCGGTGGCCATGATGACCCGCAGGCCCGCAGCCTTCAGCGCGGCCAGGGCCTCGGGGGTGCTGCCCTTGACCGGATCGGATACGGCGAGCAAGCCCGCGAGCTGCCCGTCCACAGCCAGATACATGACACTGGCCCCTTCGCCGCGCAGGGCTTCTGCCTGGGGTACGAGCGGCTCAACCGACACGCCAGACTGCTCCATCAGCACCGTATTGCCCAACGCCAGTTTCCGGTGCTCAACTTTCCCGCGCACGCCGATGCCCGTTCCCGATTCAAAGGTCTGAGGCTTCACGAGTTGGAGGCCCTGGGCACGCGCGGCCTGCACGATGGCGTCGGCCAGGGGGTGTTCACTGCCCTGGTCCAGGCTGGCCGCAAGACGCAGCACCTCATCGTTCGTAAAGCCGGGCGCTGCGACGACCTGATCGAAAGCAGGTCGGCCTTCGGTCAGGGTTCCTGTCTTGTCGATGACGAGGGTATCGACCTTGCGAAGATTCTCGATCGCCGCGGCATCGCGGAACAGCACCCCCTGCGTGGCGCCACGGCCCGTTGCGACCATGATCGACATCGGCGTGGCCAGACCCAGCGCGCACGGGCAGGCGATGATCAGGACGGCCACCGCATTGATCAGTCCATAGACCCAGGTGGGCTGTGGCCCGAAGAATCCCCATACAAGGAGCGTCGTTACCGCAATGGCGACGACGGCCATCACGAAGTAGCCGGCAACGACATCGGCCATGCGTTGCATCGGTGCCTTGGAACGCTGCGCCTGGGCGACCATCTGGACGATCTGCGATAGAACGGTGTCCGAGCCGATCCGCTCCGAACGCATGATCAGCGCGCCGCTGGTGTTGAGTGTGGCCCCGATGACCTTGTCGCCCACGCGCTTGCTGACGGGCAGCGGTTCGCCGGTCAGCATGGATTCGTCAATCGAGCTGCTGCCCTCGTGCACGATGCCATCCACCGGCACCTTCTCGCCGGGTCGGATGCGCAGCAGGTCGCCGACGTGCACATGGCTGAGTGGCACGTCTTCCTCGCTGCCGTCCGCATTGATGCGCCGCGCCGTCTTGGGTGCCAGCCCCAGCAGCGACTTGATGGCTGCCGAAGTCTGGGAGCGGGCCTTGAGTTCCAGCACCTGGCCGAGCAGTGTCAGCGAGATGATGACGGCGGCGGCCTCGAAATACACGCCGACCCGTCCCATGGACATGAAGGATGCCGGAAACACTTCTGGCGCAACGGTTGCCACGACGCTGTAGATGAATGCCGCACCTGTTCCCAGGCCGATCAGCGTCCACATGTTCGGGCTGCGGTTGACCACGGACAGCCAGCCGCGGGAGAAGAAGGGCCAGCCGGCCCACAGCACGATCGGCAACGACAGCACCAACTCGACCCAGCTCTGCGTGGCCATGTCCATCAGGTGCAGCCGCTCACCCAGCATCGCCAGCGCCAGAACCACGAGCGTCAACGGCAAGGTCCACCAGAAGCGACGCGAGAAGTCACGCAACTCCGGGTTGTCGTCGTCGAGGTCGGGCAGCAGGGGCTCCAGCGTCATCCCGCACTTGGGGCAGGTTCCCGGATGATCCTGGCGGATCTCCGGGTGCATCGGGCAGGTGTAGATCGTTCCGGGTGCGGTTGGCGATGCCGCCGGGGCCGGTGAAACTGCGGTGCTGGCATGGTGATGCGGCGCATGGCCGCTGCCTGTGCCTATGCCCGCGCCACCGCTGGCATATCGCGCCGGATCGGTGTCGAATTTGGCCTTGCATCCGGTGCTGCAAAACAAGTACGTGTTCCCCAAGTGCGTGGAGCGGTGCTCCGACGCCGCCGTGACCGCCATGCCACACACCGGATCGCGCGTCGCGGCATCGGGCTGCGAGTGGCTTGAGGACCCGCCCGCGTCGTCACTGCCGGCATGGCTGGCGTGATGGTGGTGCTTATGCGGGCCGGACGTTGTGGCACCCGCCGCCATGCCTGCGTGCTCATGTCCTGAAGACTTGCTGGGTGAATTCATAGTGACAAGTGCCCTCCGCCGTTAACCGTTGGTGTCTGGTGATCGCAGCAGGCCGCAGGCGCGCAAGGAGACAAGCGCGGCGTCGCGTGCTCGCACTGTGCGAGCACGCGACTCATTGCTTCTGCTCCTTGGCGGGTGCGGCACCTTCCTCACCCTGACGCGCGGCATGATCGTGTCCGCCGTGGCCGTGACCACGGTGCATGAACAGGTGCATCAGCGGACAAGCCGCCAGCAGCAGGAAGGGGAGATAGCCGGCAACATGTGCCGTGTGCTCCTTGAGCAGGAAATACGCGGCGACAGCGGCGATGATGAGGAACGCCACGCCGTAGCGCGATCGCCAGAACCGGGGACGATCGCTGGGGGTCTGTGTGTGCTGATGCTGCATGGCATATCTCCACGGAAAAGAGTTGATGGATGGTCAGAGATGCGACTGATAGACCGTGCTACTACCGTTTTTCCCGATCAGCAGCACGTCGTAGGCGTCCTTGCGTCCACCATAGGCCGGACCATCCATGCCGGGCGAACCGACCGGCATGCCCGGCGCCGCGAGGCCGATGGCCTGCGGGGCTTCGCGCAGCAAGCGTTGAATGTCCGAGGCAGGCACATGACCCTCGATGGCATAGCCGCCGATCTGCGCCGTGTGGCACGAACCGTACTTCTGCGGGATGCCCAGCCGCGTGCGCGCTGCCGTGTTCCCGGTGTCAAGAACCTGCACATCGAAGCCTGCGCCTTGCAGGTGTGAGACCCAGTCCTTGCAGCAACCGCAGCTCGGGTCCTTCCACACCTTGGCGATCGGTCGGCTCTGCGCCAGGCTCGGTCCTGCGAGTGCCATCACCAACAAGCCAGCGATCAATGCTTGGCGTCTCGGCACTTTGCCCTGGCTTCTGTCGTAGTGCATGTTCATAGATTGCCTCTCATCAGATGATCAAACCCACAAGGTTCTAGAACCAGAATCGCACGCCAGCCACCCAGCGCGTCTGCTGCGCGCGGCCACCTTCGGCACGCACATAGTCCGCTGTGCGTCCGAAGCTGCCCGCCCGTTCCACGCCGATGTAGGGGGCGAACTGGCGACTGAATTCATAGCGCAGGCGCAAGCCAGCAGACGCTTCGGCCAAGCCCTTGCCGATACCGCGTTCCGGGTCGTCCTTGCCATAGAACTGCAATTCGGCACGAGGCTCCAGAATCAGTCGCTGGGTCAGCAGCAGCTCGTAGCTGCCTTCGACACGCAGCGCCGTACGTCCGCCACTTCCCACGTAGCCCGTCGCCTCCAGCTCGAACCAGTAGGGGGCGAGGCCCTGGATGCCGAAAGCCAACCATTGACGGCTCGGGCCTTCTCCGTTATCCACCCGAACGCCGAGCTGGGTGTCCCAGTACGGTGCGACGGCGTGCCCCCAGAGAAGCTCGGTACGCGATTCTTCGAGCTTTCCTTTGGCGATATCGCCTTCGGCCTTCACGACGGCCTTGTTGTAGGTCGTCCCATACCAAGCCTGGAGGTCGTAGGCCGTGGAATCGTCCCCTTTGCGCGTGAAGCGGCGTTCCAGGGTTTCGCCGCGCAACGAGAAGAACCTGTGTTCGTCGGCCAGCATCAGCCGCGGCACACCGGGTACGGCGTAGTCGCCCGATCCCAATGTCAGGCCATTGGAGTAGCCATGCGGATCGCGGGCGTCAGGAGGCGCCGACCCGCCCTGCATCTGCATGTTGCCGTGATCCATGGCCGGGGCTGCGGTGGAGCCGCTCGCCGGCGCCGCGTGACCCGCGTGCGGATCGGCGGCAGGAGGCACGGTCTGAGTGGATGGCGCGGCCGTTTGAGCGTCGGTCTGGCCGTGCGCTGCATGGTCGTTCTGTGCTTGTGCCTGGGCGGCGACGCTTACCAGGGCCAGGAGCGTCGTGGCCAGTGCGCGAGTGGGGAGTGCTTTGGACATTCTTGGTCTTCCTTGTGCGCTGGGTTCAAGACACCACGACTTCGCGGAACATGCCGGCATCCATGTGGAACATCAGGTGGCAGTGCCAAGCCCAGCGGCCGAGCGCGTCGGCTGTCACCAGGAAACTGATGCGTTGTGCCGGTTGCACCGGCAGGGTGTGGCGGCGCGCCAGGAAGCGACCGTCGGGGCTTTCCAGCTCGCTCCACATGCCGTGCAAGTGCATGGGATGGGTCATCATGGTGTCGTTGTGCAGAATGACCCGCAGCCGCTCACCGTGTTTGAAGTGCACCGGCGTGGACTTTCCGAACTCCAGTCCGTCCAGGGACCATGCGTAGCGTTCCATGTTGCCCGTGAGGTGCAGTTCGACCTCCCGACCAGGGCCTCTCTTGTCCAACGGCCCCGACGGGGTATGCAGATCCGCGAGGGTCAACACGCGCCGACCGTTGTTGCGCAGTCCGATGCCGGGGTCATCGAGGTTGGTGCGCGCCATGTCAACGCGCATGTCCGTGCTGGAACCATACTCGGTGCGAGCGTGGCGAGCAGTAGTGCTGGGCACGGCCAGTCCCCCCGCCGCCGCGGCGTGTTGGCTGTGATCCATCGCCATGCCACCGTGGTTCATGGCGCCGTGATTCATGCCTGCCATCGCCCCATGATCCATCCCGGACATCGAACCCGAGCCCATCCCGGTCATCCCGGTCATGCCCGTCATGCCCGTCATCCCGGTCATCCCGGTCATCCCGGTCATCCCGGTCATCTCCATGGCCTGGCCGGACCCGCCATGGTCCATGCCCCCCATCATGCCGCCCATCATGTCGTTCATGGTCAGCCATTCGACCGGATCGAGGGCAGGCACGGGAGCTTGAAGACCTTCACGCACGGCCAGCGTGGCACGCGCGTAGCCTGTCCGGTCCATCGCCTGGGCGAAGATCGTGTAAGCGTCATCCCGTGGCTGGACGATCACATCGACGGTTTCGCCAGGACCGAATCGGAACTCATCGACGGTCACCGGCTCCACGTCAACACCATCGACGTGCACCACCGTGAGTTTCAGTCCTGGAATGCGTACGTCGTAGAAGGTGTTGCCCGCACCGTTGACCATGCGCAGCCGCACGCGCTCACCCGGTCGGAACAGCGCCGTCCAATTGCCGGCGGGGGTGACGCCGTTGGCCAGATAGGTCAGCGTGGCGGCAGACAGATCTGCGAGATCCGTCGGATTCATCCGCATCTCGTTCCACATCTTGCGCTTGTCGATCGCAGCGGCCGTGCCTTCGCGCGAGGCGTCCCGGAAGAAGTCGAAGACGGTAGGTTGGTTGTAGTTGTAATAGTCGCTTTGGGACTTGAGCTTGGTGAACACCCGCATCGGGTCTTCGTCGGTCCAATCCGAGAACAGCAGCACGTGGTCACGGTCGGCGTGGATGGTCTCGGCGCCAGCGGGGTCGATGATGATCGCCCCGTACATGCCCGTGAGTTCCTGGAAGCCGGAGTGCGAGTGGTACCAGTAGGAGCCGCTCTGCTGAACCTTGAAGCGGTACGTGAAGGTCTCGCCGGGAGCGATGCCATTGAAGCTGATGCCCGGCACGCCATCCATCTGATACGGCAGGATGATCCCGTGCCAGTGAATGGATGTGGCTTCACGCAGCTTGTTGGTTACACGGATTGTGACGGTGTCACCCTCGCGCCAACGCAATGTCGGTGCCGGCAGCGAGCCGTTGATGGTCGTAGCCACGCCTGGCTTGCCCGTGAAGTTCACGGGCGATTCGGCGATCACCAAGTCGAACTCGGTGCCCTTCAGCACAGGGGCGGCACCGCGCGTCGCGGAGCCTTGCTGGGCAAATGCCTTGAACGCCGGCGTGGACAGCCCAGCGAGAACGCCGCCGGCGGCTAACCCTTGGACGAAACGCCGACGAGAAAGGCCCTGTGTGGGCACGATAAAAAAGGGTGAACGAGGCGGCATGGCCTGAAATCCTCCATAGATGACTCGGAAGTCGTTCTAAACGCCACCCCATCCTGAGCGGCACAGTTCGACGCAATGCAGGTCATGCTATGGGTTGGGCACTTTCCATCGAATGACCCCTGAATTACATTCATGTAATGTTCGTGTCATGTTCGTGGAAGCTGGCAACCAGTAAATTGCTGATTGAAAGTGGATGAATGCGTACATCGTGAGCGGCTATTTTTCCGCGCCGTAGCGATTTCATGGGACATGCGATGAAACTGCTGGTCGTTGAAGACGAGAACAAGACGGCGGATTACGTCCGCCAAGGTCTCATGGAGGCGGGATTCGTCGTGGATCTGGCGCGCAACGGATTGGACGGACACCACCTGGCCATGGGCGAGACATACGATCTGGTGGTCTTGGATGTCATGCTGCCGGATGTCGATGGCTGGCGCATCGTGCGTGCCCTTCGAGATGCCGGTAAACAGGTCCCTGTGCTCTTTCTGACGGCGCGTGGCGGTGTAGACGACCGTGTCAAGGGATTGGAACTGGGAGCGGACGACTACCTCGTCAAGCCATTCGCGTTCTCTGAGTTGCTGGCGCGGGTGCGGACGCTGCTGCGACGCGGAAGCGCTCCGAGCCAGCCTGATCGCATCCAGGTTGCCGATTTGGTGCTGGACTTGGCGCGCCGGCGCGCAACGCGCGCTGGCCAACGCATCAATCTCACCAGCAAGGAGTTCGCGTTGCTTGAGCTCCTGGCCCGTCGCCAGGGGGAGGTCCTTCCACGGTCTCTGATCGCGTCGCAGGTATGGGACATGAATTTCGACAGCGACAGCAACGTCATCGATGTAGCCATCCGCCGTCTACGCGCGAAGATAGACGATGCGTTCAATCCGAAGCTCATCCACACCGTGCGTGGAATGGGATACACGCTCGATGCGCCCGATGATGCCCCTGCGCCATAAGCCGCGGCAAAGCCGTCCAGCGTCGCTTGCATTGAGGGTCACGGCCCTCGTTGGTATCGCCACGACCTTGGTGTTTCTTGTGTTCAATTGGGTCATTCTCCGGTCGTTGGAGCACCACTTTGCTCAACAGGATGCCCACGAACTGGAGGCAGTGACAACCGCTTTGGCTCAGCCCTTGCACCAGCTTGCAAGTGACATCGCAAGCGACGAACTGAAGCAACACTTGGCCAACGCAGTCGCAGGACATCATGGGATGACGTACGGCGTCTACGATGGGGCTGGCAATAGCATCTATGCCACGCCCGGTCCTGACCTGTCTAAACTTGCCAGTAGCAAAAAGTTGGTCAACCGCATCACCGCTGACGATTTGATCGTGTGGCAGGAGGATCAGAGGTCATATCGAGGTGTGGTGCTGCAACTGCCTGCTGACGATTCAGCGGCGCCCGGCTACCGCATCGTCGCTGCCATGGACATCGGCTTTCATCTCGACTTCCTGGCGGAGTTCAAGCGCATGCTCTGGTGGGCAACCGGCTTGGTCATGTGCCTGGCGCTCGGTGTGGCTTGGCTGGCGGTGCAGTGGGGCCACCTGCCGATTCGCAAGGTCAATGAAGAGATTCGGGCGATTCGCTCTTCAAAGCTGGATGTGAGGCTGGATCCTCGGGATGTGCCGATCGAACTGGCGGAACTGGTATTCGCCTTCAACGATATGTTGGCGAGAATCGAGGAAGGCTTCACCCGGCTATCACACTTTTCCGCAGACATCGCGCACGAGTTGCGCACGCCCGTCACCAACCTGGTCACGCAGACTCACGTGGCGCTTGGCCAGCCGCGCAGCAACGAGGAATACAGAGAAATCCTCTATTCAAATTTGGAAGAGTTTGATCGGATGGGACGCATGATTGGTGACATGCTGTTTCTTGCCCAAACGGAAAATGATCCCCGCAACTTGCGTCTGTCTACCATTGATCTGTCCGAATTGGTGCGGAGTCTGTTCGACTATTTCGAGGCGCTGGCAGAAGATAGCGGCATTACGCTTGGTGTTAAAGGGGCGATCGGCAGCATAGCGGCGGATCGGGAAATGCTCACCCGGGCGCTGAACAATCTTCTCTCGAATGCAATTCGACACACGCCTCGCGGCAAGAGCATCACGGTCTTGCTTTCGCAGGACGAGCAGTGGACAACGATCAGTGTGGTCAATCCCGGTGAGAGAATTCCTGAGCGCGATCTACCAAAGCTCTTCAACCGCTTCTACCGAGTTGATCCGGCACGGCAACGAAATACGGCGGGCGCCGGTCTTGGCCTTGCCATCGTGAAATCGATTGCGGAGGCACATGGTGGCTCCGTTGCCGTGACCTCCAGTGAGCTTGTCACCAGGTTTGACTTGGTATTGCCCCATCTGCGGCAGTAGTCCGAGGGCGCTGCGGTCCGTCCAGCCAACTGGCGTATCTCTTTGCCTGATTCTGGGATCTACCCGGCCGGCCACGTTGCTACGCGAGCGGGACATTTTTTCTCCGTGACTGCCACGTGCCCAGTCCTAGCGGCAGGCGCCGACATCATGCGCTTGTGTATCCCATCGCTACGTCCACACCGCGCGCGGGGGCCTTTGCTCGGTCGTGATCCGGTCACCGATCGTCGATAGCCTCAGCGGTCAGTGCCGAACGTCTGCCTGCTCGGCGCCTCGATCGCGCGCAGACCTGGCTGTGTGCGCTGAGCCCCTGAGGTGAGTTGGAAGTTGGTCTGCTGGTTCGTTGCGCGGGTATATGTACCCGTAGCTGGGTACAGAGAGTCTTATTGATCAAGATCAAGGTACTGCTATCAGGCGCCGGCTGCATATGAACGCAGCCAACCGCCAAAACTACCTATGCAGGTGTCCACTAAAACTTGACCACTGCACCCCGCCCGAAGGCTTCTCCGACTCGCCCGCTGACGCGGGCCAGGTCAACCCCACAACGACAGGCGAGAACGCCCCGCCATGCCTTGCAGCGCCGGTCTTGAGGCGTGGCGTGGAAGCTCCATAGCGATGCCGGGCGGGTTGTCCCTGAACCGCGTTGAGGACGGCACGCACCTGCACAACCTGCCGCAGCAAGCGCCAGCGTGTTCGCCAGCGTCCCGTCCATCGCGGCGGGGCGCTGGCCGGGCCGATCCGGCGCAGCCGGTTCGGCGGCATCGAGGGGCGCCAAGCATCGCGCGGCGGGGATAGCCCGCAGGGCTTTCCCCTGGAGGCAAGCGAAGCGCGCAGCGCCGCAGGCGCGAAGGCGTGAGCAACTGTCTTGAAAGTCAAGCCTCGCAAGCGCGCAGGCTCCATTCAATTGAAGCGTTTTGCCAATGATTCAATAAATGTTGTATTATCGAATCATGAACGAGACCCAAGCCATTTCCGCCCTCGGCGCCCTGGCCCATACCCAGCGGCTGCGCGTGTTCCGCGCCCTGGTGGTCGCCGGCCCCGAAGGGCTGACACCCAGCGTCCTCGCCGACCAGCTCGACGTGGCCCGCAACTCCCTGTCCTTCCACCTGAAAGAACTGGCCCATGCCGGCCTGGTCACCATCGAGCAGCAGGGCCGCAACCTGATCTACCGCGCCGACTTCACCCAGATGAATGGGCTGCTCGGCTATCTGACCGAGCACTGCTGCCAGGGCGGCGCGTGCGAGGTCACCGAATCCTCCTCTGCCTGTACTTCCTGCTGAAAGGATCACCCCCATGAAGCGCTTTCACGTCCACCTGCACGTCGATGACCTGAACCGCAGCATCGGCTTCTATTCCCAACTGTTCGCCGCGCAGCCCGCGCGCGTCGAAGGCGACTACGCCAAATGGATGCTCGAAGACCCGCCGGTCAACTTCGCCATCTCCACACGTGGCAACAAGCCGGGCATCGACCACCTGGGTATCCAGACCGACGATGCCGAGGAATTGGCGGTGCTGAAGGCCCGCGCCGAGGCGGCCGACATGACGCTGCTGGACGAGGGCACCACGACCTGCTGCTACGCGCGCAGCGAGAAGCACTGGATCACCGATCCGCAGGGCGTGGCCTGGGAGCACTTCCACACGCTGGGCAACATTCCGGTCTTTAACGAAGCGGCGCCTGCAGCGACTTCCGCCGCAGCGTGCTGTACCCCGGTGCGCGGCAAGCCGGTGGGCGTTGCGGTGAAGCCGGCTTCCTCCTGCTGCTGATGTGAGATACCCATGACCACCGACAAGACCTACAACGCCCTGTTCATCTGCACGGGTAACTCGGCCCGCTCCATCCTGGCCGAAGGCATCCTCAATGAATTGGGCCAGGGGCGCTTTCGCGCCTACTCGGCGGGCAGCCACCCCAAGGGCGAAGTCCACCCACTGGCGCTCGCCACGCTGGAGCGGCTGCACATGCCGACCGCCGGCTACCGCAGCAAGAACTGGGACGAGTTCGCGGCGCCCGGTGCGCCGGAGCTGGATTTCATCTTCACGGTCTGCGACAACGCCGCCGGCGAGGTCTGCCCCGTGTGGCCGGGGCGCCCGATATCGGCGCATTGGGGTGTGCCTGATCCTGCAGCCGTTGAAGGCACCGACGAGCAGAAGCGCAAGGCGTTCACGGATGCGGCGCTGACGCTGCGCCGACGCATCGAATTGTTCCTGTCGCTGCCGATTCAGCGCCTGGATGCCATGTCGCTGCAGCACGAGCTGCGCAGCATTGGTACGAAGTGAGGTTGGCGCGATGAGTGTTGGAACCCAAACGGCCGGCCGCGTGCCGGCCGCCCCCACCATGAGCGTCTTCGAGCGCTACCTGAGCGTGTGGGTGCTGCTGTGCATCGTCGCCGGTATCGCGCTCGGCCAGTTCGCGCCGGGCGTGTTCCAGGCCATCGGCCGCACGGAAGTGGCTCAGGTCAACCTGCCCGTGGGCCTGCTGATCTGGGTGATGATCATTCCCATGCTGCTCAAGGTGGACTTCGGCGCTCTCGGCCAGGTCAAGCAGCACTGGCGCGGCATCGGCGTGACGCTGTTCATCAACTGGGCCGTCAAACCATTCTCGATGGCGTTGCTGGCGTGGATCTTCATCCGCCAGGTCTTCGCGCAGTGGCTCCCCGCCGACCAGCTCGACAGCTATGTCGCGGGCCTGATCTTGCTGGCCGCCGCACCTTGCACAGCCATGGTGTTCGTCTGGAGCCGGCTGACCGGGGGCGATCCTGTGTTCACGCTGTCGCAGGTCGCGCTGAACGACACCATCATGGTGTTCGCCTTCGCGCCCATCGTCGGCCTGCTGCTGGGCCTATCGTCCATCACGGTGCCGTGGGCCACGCTGCTGGTATCGGTCGGCCTGTACATCGTGATTCCCGTCATCCTGGCCCAGTTCTGGCGCCGCGCCCTGCTGAGCAAGGGCCAAGCCGCCTTCGACCGGGCGCTGGAGCGCATCGGGCCGCTGTCCATCGCGGCGCTGCTGCTCACGCTGGTGCTGCTGTTCGCCTTCCAGGGCGAGGCCATCATCCGCCAGCCACTGGTCATCGCCATGCTGGCCGTTCCGATCCTGATCCAGGTGTTCTTCAACTCCGGCCTGGCCTACTGGCTCAACCGCAAGGCGGGCGAGCAGCACAGCATCGCTTGTCCTTCGGCGCTGATCGGCGCCAGCAACTTCTTCGAGCTTGCCGTAGCCGCCGCCATCAGCCTGTTCGGCTTCCAGTCCGGCGCCGCGCTGGCCACCGTGGTCGGCGTGCTGATCGAGGTGCCAGTCATGCTACTGGTCGTTCGGATCGTCAACCAAAGCAAGGGCTGGTATGAGTGCGGCCCGAACCCTGCCCGCGGATAACCAAGACACGACTCATGAGCAACATCACCATTTACCACAACCCCACCTGCGGCACGTCGCGCAACGTGCTGGCTCTGATCCGCAACAGCGGCGAAGAGCCGAACGTTATCGAATACCTGAAGACACCGCCTGACCGCGAAACGCTGCAACGCCTGATCACGGACATGGGCGCGCCAATGCGCGCCGTGCTGCGTGAGAAGGGTACGCCCTATGCGGAATTGGGCCTCGATGACCCGAAGTGGGGTGACGAGCAGTTGATTGGCTTCATGCTCCAGCACCCCATCCTCATCAACCGGCCCATCGTGGTGACCCCGCTGGGCACGCGCCTGTGCCGGCCCTCAGAGGCCGTGCTGGACATCCTGCCGCAGCCGCAGCGCGGCGCGTTCCGCAAGGAAGACGGCGAAGCCGTGGTGGATGCGGAGGGTCGCAGGGTCTGAGACCTCCCGCACAAGCGGCAGGCAATCTGAAGTGAGGCTGGTATTATCGAATTTCGTTATCGATATTCGATATGAAAGAGAAACCTACTCCACGTGCCATGGAGCACCACGACCTGCTGTCGGGGCTGATCCGCCTGCATGTGCTGCACCACGCAGCCGAGCAGGAGATCTACGGGCAATGGATGATCGACGAGCTGGCCCACCACGGCTACCGCCTCTCCCCCGGAACGCTGTACCCGATGCTGCACAAGATGGAGCGCGACGGCTACCTCGTCTCCCGCCAGGAGCGTGAAGGGCGCACCGTGCGCAAGCTCTACACGATCACGCCCAAGGGCAAGGAAGGCTTGGCGCTGGCCAAGGACCGCATCCGGGAGTTCACCGGGGAGGCGATGCACAAATGACAGATTCCACCAACACCTTGCAGCATGAGGCCGCTGCCGCGCGCGGCTCACCCGTCGAAGTCTTCGGCGCCTTCCTCAAGCTGGGGCTGACCTCCTTCGGCGGGCCGATCGCGCATCTGGGCTATTTCCGCTCGGAGTTCGTCGAGCGTCGCCGCTGGCTGGATGACCGCAGCTACTCCGATCTGGTCGCCCTGTGCCAGTTCCTGCCGGGGCCGGCCAGCAGCCAGGTCGGTATGGCGCTGGGGTTGGGCCGCGCGGGCTGGCTGGGGCTGCTGGCGGCCTGGGCCGGATTCACCTTGCCATCGGCGATTGCGCTGATTCTGTTCGCCTTTGGCATCGCCGAGTACCAGGGGCTGGCCCAGTCCGGCTGGGTGCACGGGCTCAAGGTCGTCGCCGTGGCCATCGTGGCGCAAGCGGTCTGGGGGATGGCCAAGTCGTTGTGCCCGGACCGGCCGCGCGCCGCGCTGGCCATTCTGGCGGCGCTGCTGACCATGGTCCTGCCCTCGGCCGCGGGACAGCTTGCCGCCATCGCGGTGGCAGGGCTGCTGGGCTGGTGGACATTGAAGATCGCGCAACCCGGCGGCGGCCACGCCCACAGCTACCCCGTCTCGCGCAAGCTGGGCATCGTGGCGCTGCTGCTGTTTGCCGCACCGCTCGTCGGGCTGCCCCTGTGGGCGGCAGCCACGGACTCGTCCACGATAGCCCTGCTGGAAGGGGTGTACCGCTCCGGTGCACTGGTCTTCGGCGGTGGACACGTTGTGCTGCCGCTGCTGCAGGCCTCGGTGGTGCCCAGCGGCGTCGTGAGCAATGCCGACTTCCTGGCCGGCTACGGTGCGGCGCAGGCCGTGCCGGGGCCGCTGTTCACTTTCTCGGCCTACCTCGGCGCGGTCGCCCACGGACCGCTGCATGGCTGGATCGGCGGGCTGGCACTCCTGGGCACGATCTTCCTCCCCGCTTTTTTCATGCTGGTCGGTGCACTGCCGTTCTGGGAAGGGCTGCGCCACCGCGCGGGCATCCAGACGGCCATGGCCGGCATCAACGCCGGCGTGGTCGGTATTCTGGTGTCCGCCCTCTATGACCCGGTATGGACGAGTGCCATCCACAGCAAGGCGGATTTTGGGCTGGCGCTGCTCTCGTTCGGACTGCTGACGGTGGGGCGCGTGCCGCCGGCGCTCGTGGTGCTGTTAGCCGGGCTGGTGGGCTGGGTCATGGCGATGGGCGTCTGAATCTCATGTGGCACACCCTGACCATCCAGCTCCGACACGAAACCGCCGACGACATTGCCGCCATCGAAGCGGTCACGACCGCCGCCTTCGCTGATGCACCACACACCAGCCACACCGAGCAATTCATCGTGCGCGCCTTGCGTGCCGCCAACGAACTGACGCTTTCCATCGTGGCCGAAGAACATGGGCGCGTCGTCGGTCACGTCGCGCTGTCGCCAGTAACGATCACCCATGAGCACAGGCGAAAGACCGAGGGCTGGTATGGGTTGGGGCCGATCTCCGTCCTGCCGCCAAGGCAGGGGCGAGGCATCGGTTCGCGCCTGATGGAACAGGCGCTGTCTGAACTGCGGGCTATGCAGGCCGCAGGCTGCGTGCTGCTGGGAGATCCAACGTACTACACGCGCTTTGGCTTCCAGGCCCATGCGGGCTTGCAACTGCCGGGCGTGCCGCCCGGCTATTTCATGGCGCTGGCCCTGCATGGGACAGTGCCGGAAGGCATCGCGCACTACAGCGATGCCTTCAACGCCGCCGCCTGAGCCAGCGCGAAGGCGGCGGCGTTTTAATTCGGCTATTGGCCTTGAACACCGGGCGCGGCCACTGTCGCACCCGGATTTCGCGTCCACCGCGCCCAGGGCGGAACGGCCTGGGCGCGGTGCTGATCGCGATTATTCCTTCGTCTCGATGCGCCACCACACAAAGCGAAGCGCCCCGGTCGAGGCCGGGGCGCTTGCCTTCGGCGCGGGTCAAGCGGCCAGTGCCTCGGCGGGTTCATCCGCCATTGCCTCGGTATCCTCCGGGGCGTCCTGCTCCGGGCCTTCTTCCTGCGCGGCCTCCTGCGGGCCTTCGGCCTTGAAGATGGCGGGCATCCAGCCGGTGCCATCGGCCAGCCGCTCGGCCTCGCTGGCAATGTCGGCCTTCTTGAGCTTCGCCAGCCGGGTGACGAATTCCGGTGCAAACGCGCCCACGGCATCCAGAATCACGGCCTTGGAAACGTGCTTGAAGTAGCCTTCTGCGGTCGGCTTCCACCATGCGGCCATGTCGAGGCCCACGGCCTGCGCCAGTTCTGCGCCGGGCTGGTGCGGCGTGGCACGGGGCGTCACCACGTCCACCGTGGAAGCCACGCACACGGCCAGCAGCCGCACCAGTTCGTCTTGCGACTTCGCCAGCAGCGCGGCGAACAGTTCGGCGCTGTCCTCCGGCAAGGCTTCCCCGGCTACCTGTTGCAGTTCGCGCAGCGCCACAGCGGCGGGCGACTCCGGCCAGTCCGGGGCCATGCCTTCCAGCCGGTCTTGCACTTTCAGGCTCACGCCCAGCGGCAGGTCGTGGCCGTGGTAGCTGTCCTGCAAAACCTTCTGCACCATGCCATGCACCAGCGCGGCCAGCGCGACGTGCGGATGCCGGGCCACTTCGATTTGCAGCGCCGCCGTGCGGTGGGCGCTCAACCGCTGCGCCAGCTGGTCGGACAGGCTCGCGGCCTTGGGCGGGTCGTCGGCGTCCTCGTGCTCCTCGTTGGCGGCTTCGCCTTCGGTGCTGCCGAAGCCGCGCCGCAGCTTTTCCAGCGTGCGCAGCGCCTTGGCCTCGGCTTCGCGCAGCAGGCCGCGATGAATAACAGCCTCGCCGTTGCGGTCGATGGTGACGATGGCACCGGCCACCTCGCGCACTTCGGGGGCGTAGCCTTGCAAGGCATTCTCCGCGTCTTGCAGTTCTCCGACCACCTGATCGCGCCGCTGTTCCAGCTTCTCGGCCTTGGCCTCGTCCTCGGCGTCGCAGGCTTCTTCCAGTTCGGCGTCGATCTTTTCGAGGCGGGTTTCCAGCGAGGCGATGCGGCGGGCCTCGCGGGTGGTCGGCTCGCGGCGGTGGCGCGGGGCGTTCTGGAACGCCTGCCGTTCCTCGTAGGCCAGATGCGGCACGGCCTCCACCCATGCCCAGCCCTCGGCGCGCACGTCCTCGGCCAGCGTTGCCAGCTTGTCGCGCACGAGCGTTTCCAGCACTGCGGTATCGGTGAGGTAGGTTCCGGCATCGCCTTCCGCGAACAGGTCGCGGCGGATGCCGCCGCCTGCCTGCCGGTAGGCGTCCAGCCCGACGAAGCGCACCAGCGCGTGCGCGGCGTCGATTTCGCGCTCGGTCAGGCGCTCGCGCAGCTTGGACGGGCTGCGCTGCCATTCCGGCGCACCATAGAACGTGGCTTCCTGCGCGGCGTGGTCGTCGGCGAAGGGACACAGCAAGACCGCCCCCTCACGCCACCCACGCACGCCGGTTTTCGGCAAGCGGAGCGCGCAGGCACGGATCAGCGAGCCGGGCCGGAGGCGCCAGCGATGGAAGCCCGACAGGGGCGAGACTCGCGCAGCGAGGCTCAATGCGCAGCACGACAGCGCGACGGCGGCACGCCGGGACGCCCGACTGCTTGGGACAGGACTACTCGTTGTCGGTCTTGCGCGGCTCGATGTGCAACTGTCCTTGACGTGCAGCCGGGCGTAGTTGCGAAGGTACAGCGTGTCGTACTGCTTATCGGGCGATGTCAGGTGCACCACCATCAGGAAGGCGGGGGACTGCTTTTGGACGGTGATGCCCTGGCGCACCACATCGCGGGCAGCCGGGCCTGAGCCTGGGCGACGCGGTTTTGTACCCGCACCGTCGCGTCATCGGCGTTGATGCCAGAACGGAAGGTGACCGTGGTCACCAGCACGCCGTCGGAGCCGGCGACAGACTTGATGTACATCATGCCTTCGACGCCGTTGATCTGCTCCTCCAGGGGTGTCGCCACGGTCTCGGCAATCACCTTGGGGTTGGCGCCCGGATACACGGCGCGCACCACGACCTTGGGATATTCGCTGATCGGCAGCGCCGGGATCGCGAGCAGGCCCGAGACGAAGATGACGATCGACAGCACAGCCGCGAAGATCGGCCTGTCCATGAAGAACTTGGAGAGGTCCATGGGCTAATACCTTGAAAGGAGTCCAGGGGGAAGCGCGCCGCGCCGCTCGTTGTGTGATACGTCCGATCGGTGGCGCGCTCCGGCGTGGTGCTTCATTTGGTGGCGGACGCGGGCGCCGCAGCAGCCACCATGGGCACCGCCGTGGCCTGCACAGGCATGCCCGGCAAGAACACCTTCTGCGCGCCGTTGACGATCACGCGGTCGCCCGCCGCCAGCCCCCCTCGCACGATGCGCAGCCAATGGGAACTGCCACCCAGTTTCACATCACGTCGCTGCGCCAGTCCATCCTTGTCTACGATGTAGACGTAGTTACGGTCGTGGTCGGTCAGCACCGCCTTGTCGTCGATCAACACGGCCGAGAATTCGCCGCTGCCGACCAGTCGCACGCGGGTATAGAGGCCCGGCGTGAAAACGCGATCCTTGTTGTCCAGCACCGCGCGCACGGCGATCGTGCCGCTGCCCCGGTCCACCTGGTTGTCGAGGAAGTCCACCGTGCCGGTGTGAGAGAAGTCCGCCTTGTCCGCCAGGGCGATCTGGACCGGCAGCTGGCCGCCTCGCTCGCTGGGGCGCTCTCCCTTGCGCGCCATGCGCGAGTAGCGCAGGAACGCCTTCTCATCGGCCTCAAAGTAGGTATAGACCCTGTCCTGGAACACGATGGTGGTTAGCACACTGGCTGCATCGCTGGCGGCCACCAGGTTGCCTGCGGTAAAGCGGGCACGGCTGGCGCGCCCGTTGATGGGCGAGCGCACTTGGGTCCTCTCCAGGTTCAACTGCGCCGTCTCCACCGCAGCCTGCGCGGCCTGCACCTCAGCCTGCGCGGACTCGTCAGCGGCGCGGCGCTGCTCCCAGGCCTCGGTGGAGACAGCCTGCTGCTCGACCAGCACCTTGGCACGTTGCGCCTCGCTTCTGCTGCGGCCGGCTTCGCTGCGCGCCCGGGTCAATTGCGCCTGGGCCCGGGCCAGTTCCGCGCGGTAGCTTCGGGCATCGATCATGAAGAGCACATCGCCCTTCTTGACCTCGTCTCCTTCGCGATAGGCGACCCGCTCGACGTAGCCAGACACCCGTGGGCGCAGCTCGACGCTCTCGATGGCTTCGATGCGTCCGTTGTATTCGTCCCATTACGTGATGGGCTTGATCTCGACCTGCGCGACGCTGACTTGCGGCGGCGGTGGATGGCCTCCGGCGCCAGCTCCGGCGTTCTCTTTACAACCTGCGAGCGCCATCGCGCTGAGGGAGATCAGTATCCAAAGCAGGCGCACGCCGCGAGGGTCGGAGCTGGAAGTCGTCATCTGAACAGGTTCCGTGGTCAGGTCGTAAAGCGAATGAAGCGAGCGCGATCGCGCTGCACGCTGTCCCCTGACGCTGCTTTCTTGGCAGCGCAAGACCATGAGCGACAGATGCGGCAGAGATCGAATCCCGTTGGTTGTCGGCTTCTCGTCTCGTCGCAGAACGCGCGCGCAAACCGACCTCGGCGGCATTACAAAGCCTCAAAACTTGAGGTCAAGCGATATCGACGTTCTGATTCGCGCCGTTGCGGATTGGTCCGCCGCGTCGCATTTTTGGACGGCTCTTGAGCCGCCGGTTACGCGAGAAGTGACAAGTAAGGATTGTTCGGTGGTGGCTCTGCGAACAGGAGCCGAACATCGTGCAATAGATAGCCATACAGGCGGCGGGACTTCCTGGGGCCTGTGACATCGCACGTCCAGATGTTCAGGCCCCTGGGCTTTTTGCGATGCAGTTGCAGGCGCTCGAAGCGCTTTTGTACCCATTGCCAATCCTGCTGGTTCTCCTGCTTGGCGAGAGTCCCGACCTGGGGGTGTTCTTGTGCGTAGCGTTGGAATACCCCGGGGCTGACCAGGTAGGCCGTGTCGCCCACCGTATGCACGAGCGCCTTCGCGTCGTTGATGACCAGCCGGCGGGTAGCGATACCTTGTTTCAGCCACGCCATGAAGTGCTCGCCCGATGGCTGCGCCGACGAGGACGTGGGCACCGGCGCTGATGACGGCACGGGCACCATCGAGGTTGGCGGTGGCGTTTGAGGGCCAGCGGCGGGTGCGTCGCCCGAGACGGCTTCCGCATCCTGTTGGGGAACAAGCAAATCGCCGATTCCTACCATCGCCAGCAGGTCCTCCATGACATCGGGTGCGGCTTGTGCGGCAGGCAAGTGAACCGGAGTCGCGGCGTCGACGCCCTCCCATGGAAGGGACTCTTGATCGTCGGTGGCTGGCTTTGCCGTCATTGCCGGCGAGGGCACCAAGGCATCGGCATTGTTGGGTGCCGGTGTCCCGTCGATTGCCACTGCCCCTGCGAAGGGCGCTGGCCGCTCTCCAGACTCCCAAATCAGCGCGGGAGCGAGACGCAGCAGGGTGAATGAGTGGGACCAGCCAGTCGTGCTGGTCACGGTCGCGCGCCAGACCGCCTTGCCGTCCGGCGTCGGTTGCAACATGCCGTGATCCTGCAGCACGTTGAAGACGGCGGTGTTGCTCGCGGGGATGCCGTCGACGCCTAGTGACAGCAGGTGCGCACGCAGCTTGTCCGAGACCGTCTTGCTTACCAGCCACAAGGCATCCTCGGTGATCCAGCCATCGGAGGCTTCCGGCTGGTTCAGCTTCAACTGTTCCTTGAGCAGGTAGCGCAGCCCGTCGAGCAACTTGCGCTGCAGCGCATGCTTGTGTGCAGCCATGGCGCGGGCCGGATCGCCGCCCAGTTCCTGGGCCACCGAAGCCCGGTCGGCCTGCACGACAAGTTCGCCCAGCACGCCGGCGCGCTCGTACTGGCCGGCCAGGACGTAGAGCAGCGGTCCCCACAGGTCGGGATAGCCACTGAGCCAGTCCAGGGCATCACGGTCGAGCAGTTGACGGTAGAGTAAACCTGTCGCGGCGCTGTGGAGCCGATATTCCCGATCGTCGCGGTAGCGGAAGCGGTATGGCTGGTGCAGCGGGCCGTGCCAGGGGTGCCACAGCGAGCCGTCGGACAGTTCGACGTGCAGATCGACGGCGATCTTGCCGATGTCGTGCAGCAGCGCGGCATAAGCGACTGCGGCAGTCCAGGCTTCAGACTGCGCCGCCTGGTCTTCGGGACTGCCGCCAATGGGCAGCAGATGGGACTGCCGCAGCTTGAGCGCATAGGCGACGATCTCCAACCCGTGATCCAGCATGCCGCCGGGGTAAGCGTGGTGATGGCTTTCCGATGCGGGGAATTGTTGGACCAACTCGGCGTAGTGCTCCAGCGGCGTGCGGTATAGGGTGGCGAACTGCCGCCGCGACAGCGACGTGCGCTGCCAGATGTGTTCCAGCAGCTTCTGCCGGCGCGGTGTTGCCAGCAGCGATGCGGCCGATTCGGGCCGCAGCAACCCTTTCGGGAGGTCGGTGGCGGGCGCTGGCGACGGGGCAGCGACCGGGGGCCGTTTTCGCTGGAACAGGGAGAGCATGCGGGTGTCCTCTGGGGGGCCGGCCGGGAGGCCTTTTCGCCTTTTCGAGGTAGGGCCTTTCCCCTTGCACCCCATTCCCTTGCCGTTTCGGCCCTTTGGCCTTTAACCGTTTCGGTATAGCCGGGCCTGGGTTGCGTCTCCAGCGTCAATGTGGAACCCGCACGAATGGATTGGACGGAGACCTGGCGCTGGCCCCTGCCTATGCTGCGGGGACGCTACCCCCGGCAGGTAGGCTCTCGCTCAGGCGACTAAGTTGACAAATGCGACAAGGGCGACTAGAGTGAATCCTGTCTCAAACCTGCTTGGGAGATGACCATGCCCACCGCCATTGAATTCATTGCCGATCGTCTGCCGCGCGTCACCGTGGAGGACGTGCGCCGTTTCGCGGATACCGTTGAAATCCGGGATGCGCCGGCTTTCGCGGCCGAGTTGCAGGCGTTCATTCACGAGCGCGTGGAGGCGGTAAAACTGCCAGCCAACCTCGAAGGCGAAACGGTGGAGCAGGCCCTGGCGCGCAAGGCGGCCGCGCTGCGCACCGAAACGCGCTGGACCCCGACTGAAACCGACGTCCAGCGAGGCCGCGCCGTGTTGCTGGAATCCTTCAACCAGCCGCACAACCTGCCGATCCCCGAGTACGCCAAGCTGGCGGACAAGTCGCGCCAGCAGATCTACAAGGACATCCTCGCGCGCCGGCTGCTGGCGCTGAATGTGGGGCCGCGCGGCCAGAAGCTGCCCGACTGGCAGCTCGACCCGGTGAAGCAGCAGTTGACCCAAACCGTGCTTCAAGAGGTCGAGGGCATCGACCACTGGACGATCTACCGCGCACTATCCGAACCGCTCGAAGGCTTGGGCGGACGCTCGCCGGTGGATGCGGTGACGCATGGCACAATCGATGACGTGGCCGAAGCGGTGTTCAACGTGCTGGGCGTCCAGGTGCATTGAGGCAAGACCGCCATGAGCCGCGAACTGCCCTTGTTCTTGATCGATGCGGGTGAACTGCTCCAGCATGTGAGCCGCGTCGTCTATCGGGGCAGCCCGCTGTACTATGGCCGCAGCGGCACCAATCGCTACGACGACCCGGCGCGGACCTACGGCGTGCTCTACCTGGGCCGCGACCTGTCCACGGCGCTGATGGAGTCGGTGTTTCACAAGCACCAGTGGCTGGCGGACGAGAAGCGCTCGATTGCGCTGAAGGAAGTCGAGAGCCGGCTCGTGCGGGCCGTGGGGGTCCTGGACGACGTGCGCTTGGCCGATCTCACGGCCGAGGGTGTCATGGCGGGTTACTTCGGCCTGAACCTGGAACAGTTGGCCAGCCGCGACTACACGCACACGCAGCAGGTGTCCGCCCAGGTGCATGCGATGCTCGGCGATGATGGCCAGCCGCTGTTCGACGGGGTGCTCTATCCGTCGCGCAACAACTATCCCGCCAAGAGCATCGCCCTGTTCGAGCGTGCGGCAGCAAGAGTCGGCGTTGTCGATGACATCGACCTGGTGGACCATGTGGACTGGCCGCGCTTCGTTGCCACGTATCGCGTCGGCGTGGAGCCTGATCCCGGGCCGGTGGAACCGGATGACGAAGCGTCCTGAAGCGGCAAGAGAGCACATTGAAGCCCCAAACAGAATGAAATGGACCAAACTGGAATAGGCATCCCTCTGTAGCAGGAGACGACCATGAACACCACGACCCGCATCAGCACCGCAGAACGCCTCGGCCGCACCTTTGGCCGCGGATGGCGCGCCTACGCGCGCGGCGAACGTCGGGCGTCGAACTGGTTGGTGTCCAAGGGGGTGCCGGCGGCCGTTGCCACCGCGCTCGTGTGGGTGGTCAAGCTGTCTGTGGTGGGATTGCTGCTCTACGTTGCTTTTTGGTTCGCACTCGTGTTGTTGGGCGTCGTGGCGGCGGCGTGGGCTGCTGCTGCCAATACCTCTGACGAGGACGAGTGGCCTTTCACCGATCTCACAGAACTGCGCAAGACACCGGGCTACGATCCCAATCTGTACAACGATACGTCGCACGAGTTGTACACCGACGACTGACGGACTCCGGGCTACTTCAGCTTGCCTCCCGTGAGTGCCCCAGCCCCCTTGCCCCCGGCTTGGCCGGCGCTCTTGCTGCCGTCCGACAACCCCTGAATGGCATGTCCCGCCCGAATTCCAACCCAGGTCAGGCTTGCCAGCCAGAATCCTGGCAGCACCAGGAACATCGTGCCCGCGACGAACATCAAGAGCATGTCGCCGAACGCATTGTTCAGCCCCACCAGCGGGTCGAAGTTCGTGTGTGGCCGGTTCCAGCCAAAGCCCCAGCCATAGAGCGCATCGAGGATAGTGCTGTCGATCCAGCGAGCGAGCTGGAACCAGAAATCCACGAAGAACAGCGCGAATTGCACGACGCTGACCGTGACGACCGTCTTCAGGTCATAGGTGCCCACGACCAGCACGAGCGGGATGCAGATGACCAGCGCCATCTTGAGCAAGGCGAGGACCATGGGTAGAGACTGTCTCACGACGTCCATGGCGGGAAACGCGGCAATCGCGCCGACGGCCATCCCAACGTCTCCCGTGGCCCGTGTCACGATGTTCGGCAAGGTCTTGTCGATCTGGCCTCCGTAGTCCGTATAGACGCTGCCCTGGTTCAACTTCTGCTGCCGCGGTGACGCGATGGCTCGGATCACCGAGTCGTCCACCTCGGCCCGGCTCAGGAACCCGGCCCAGCCCGCCAGGCGACTCAACAGGCTCGGGTCCACCTGACCCAGCAGGCGTGCCCGCAGGCCGTTACTTCCATCGCTCCACCACTGGCGGCAGGTCGGGTAGCCGCCACCGCTGGCCACCTGCGCAAGCCCTGCGTCGCGGGTGCTGTCATAGGGCCAGTCCTCGCGTGGGGTGCTGGAACGGTATGTGTCGTAGTAGCCGTTCGTGTCGGTGAAGAACCGCGATCCGATCCAGGTCACGTCGTGCATCTGCTGCTCATCGAGCTGAGGGCGCTGCATGAACAATTTGGCCCGTGCAGGCCCATAGCAATCCCGCGAGAAATCCGCTACTTCCTGAGCCAGCACCGGGTCATCGATGCGCGTAGCGTCGATCTCCATGCGCATCTGCCGCAGGTCCGTGCCGCACGGGATCGCTGCCACCGAAGCGCCCGTGACGGCGCGCGAGAGCGCGTGCATGAACGCCCACCACACCGGCACCTTCGCCGACTGGTTGTTGATGGTGCTGAAGGACTGCGACCAGCCGGTATCCCCGGGCTGCGCCACGCTGACCTGGCACTGGGCCGAGCGCGAGCTGTCGTACTGGATGGTGTTCAGGTCCACGTCGATGAACGGAATGCCGGCGAACATCACCACCACGATGGCGACGAAGACCCGGTTCTCGATGCGGGCGGCGCTCAGCACGCCTTTGTTGCCCTCGTCGGCGCCTTCCGCACGGGCCTTCAACCACTCCTGCACGATGATGGCGACGAAAGGCAGCGCGAATACCCCGCTGGATACGAGGACCGCCCAGATGCCGTTGTTGACGATCCAGGACACGAGGGTTAGGTAGTACTCCAGGTAGTCGGTCGTGAAAAGCGTCATGGCCTCGATCCCCTCAAGCGGCCTGCATCAACAGGCTGGCTTCCAGCGCCACGATGGCAACAATGCCGGCGACCTCAGCGCGAATCAGCCGGCGTCGGGCCAGCGTGCTGTCCTCGCGCGCCAGCAGCCGCCGCCGCATCCAGACCCAGCCGCAGGCCGTCGCCCCGTACAGGAACAACCGCCACACGAAGAAGTAGCCCGATGCGGCCGCGAGCCACCGCTCCCAGCCGGCCACGCTGCCAACGAGATAGATGCCGGCGATGTTGGCGCCCACCGCAGCGGCGACGATCACGGCCGCCCACAGCAGTGCTTTCGCCGCACGCCGGCTGATGAGCCAGCGCAAGGGGCGCCAGGCCATGCGCTCCGCGCTCATGGCCGGCCTCCCGGATTGCCCTTCTGCAACTGGTCGAGGCGGTCGGGCACCGGATCGCCCTCATAGATGCCGCGCGAGCCTGCCGCGCGCGTGCCATGGCGCTGGATGATGGCCATCGGCGAGTTGTTCGCCAGCTCGCGCCGCAGTTCAAGTTCGGTCTTGAGGTTGCGGATCTCCCGGTCGAGCGTGTCGCTCTCGTGGTTCACGGCCTCGACTGCCAACTCGTTGGCTGCCACGTTGGGCTCTTTCTTGCCGGTGAGCAGCGTGCGCTGGAGCAGCAGTGCCTTCTCCAGCACCGACGAAAGCGCCACCTCGGACGCGAGGCGCCGCGCCAGCAGGTCCTGGTCCGGCTCGTCGCGCAGCGCCTCGATGACGCCGCGCGTGATCGGCAGCGACGTGCTGCCGGCCTCGCGCAAGTTCTCGAAGGTGGTGTTGCGCACGCCGGAAACCAGTTCCTGCAAGACTTCCAGCTTGGCTTCGTACTCCTCCTGGATCAGCGGCGTCAGCCCGACGCCGGGCACCGTCTCGGTCTTGGTGCAGGAATCGCACGTGCGCTGCACCTGTTCCCCGAGGACCCGGGTGGCCCATTCGGTCGCCTGCTGCGGCGACGTCCAGGTCTGGCAGGACAGGCTCGCGCAACTGGTGGACGCGATGGAGGATGTGTCCGTCACGCCGCGCCCGTTGACCAGGTTGTAGCCCGCGCGGGTGACGTCGCCGACCACGCGGATGGCGGACTGGCCTGCGCCACCGGCATTGCTGCCGCCCACCCAGGGAAGGCCGTCGTTGCCGCGGCGCGTCTCGGCCTGCTCGACGGCCGACACGGCATCGTTGCTGCCAACCGCGTCACGCAAGGCCATGCCTTCGGCCATCTGGCTCCAGCCAAGCTGGCCACCCGCAGTCTCGGCCATCTTCTCCGCCATGGCGCGGCACGTCAGCTTGGAGCGGTCGAAGTCCAGCCGCGCCTGCAGCACGCCGTTGGTCAGCAGGTTGTACAGGCCCGGATCGGCGCGCTGAATGATCAGCGCCGGCAGCGATGCAACCGCGCTGGTCGCGCTCTGGATCACGTTGCTCATGATCTGCTGAAAGCCGTTCGTGATGCCGTTGAGCTGATTGCGCAGCGTGGTCTGGATGCTCATGTCGCCGCAGATCAGGTTGCTGTTCCACCCCACGCCGACCCCGATGGAGCGCATGCCGGCCGCGCGGCCCATGGACACCGCACTGCCACCGCCGATCGAGTACATGACGTCATCGCCGAGGACGGGGCCGCTGTTCTGGTATCCGACCTGCGCCCACGCCAGGCCGCAGACCAGAGCGAGCGGGCCGGCCAGCGCCTTCGGGCGCAGCAGGCGGCACGCCTTGGCGGAAAGGTTCATCGATTCAGGACGCTTCATCGTGGCACCTCAGAGGAAATCGACGCTGCCCAGGAACACCTGCCCGCGGCGTTCGCAGCACGCATAGGGACGCCACAGCGCCCAGGCGTAGTCGCCTTGTTGGGCCTGGGTCAGCGTGCCGCTGTGCGGGAACACCACGCAGGTGTTGGACAGGCGCGGCGTCAGCTCCTGCCACTTGCCCGTAGAGGCATCACCCTCCATCAGCGCGCCGGCCGGCCAGTAGCCGTCGCGGGCGTTGGCAAGCAGCGGCTGGTACACGTGGATCTGCCCGCGGCGCGTGACGACATCACCGGCGCGCTGGGCCACGACGGCCCCGGATTTGTAGTCATCGGTCTGATGCAGGAAGCCGCCGCGCGGATAGACATTGCCCCAGAGGTTCATCGTGGTGCGCGCACCGACCTCGCGCATGCCCGGAATCAACGCCTCCGGGTAGGCCATTTCAGGCACGTTGTAGCGCCAAGCCAGCGTGTCCAGGGTGCTGAGTAGATACGGCATGAAGGCCGTGCCCGCGCCTTGGCAGAAATAGCCCGACGACGATGCGAACTGGTTGAATACCTCGCCGCCAGGATGGCCGATGACATCGCTGTTCTTGAATTTGGCGAGGTTGTTTTCGTGGTCTTCGTTCGTGGTCCCATCCCCACCTGCCTGTGCGGATGGGTTGGGCGTGCTCATCGCCTGCACCTCGACCCAGGGGTTCTCTCCGGTGTTGCTGTAGCTGGAGACGACCGCATCGGGCACGTAGTGCCGGACCTTGGTGGATGTGCGCACCGTGCAGCCCGTCCAGGTGCAGTAGAGCCAGTAGCAGATGCCCACCACCCGGTACTCCAGGCAGTCCGGCGACATGACGGAGGACACGATGGTGGCGGTGTTCAAGGCGTAGCTGCCCGTGGCGCTGATCAGCAGCAGCGAGGCCACGGCGACGCGCAGGCGGCGCAGCAGGTCGAATGGGCGATGGGTCACGGCTGCGTCCTCCGGTGTTGCTCGATGCGCGCGACGGCCCGGGCCACGTCCGGCTCGCCATAGACCACAAAGCGTTGATCCACCACGACGGCCGGGATGGTCGTGACACCCAAACTCCATGCGTCGGTGACGCCCTGGTAGGCGGTGCCGATGCGGCGCTGAAGATCGGTGCCGCCTTGCTTCAGGCGTTGCCGGACGATGGCTGCTGCCCGCTCAGGGTCGGCTGGAAGATTCGCGGAAAGCTCGGCCTCGATCCGGGGCGTTTCGCCCAACTCGATCAGTCGCTCGCCGCCCATGGTCTTGACCGGGTGGCGGCTGTCGGTGACGACCACCACGTCGGCGGCGAAGGTGGCCGGGCTGAACACCGCCAGAGACGTCGGCAGCGCCACGGCCAGGCCAAGGGTTCGCCAGCCTGGTGCGAACCGGGTAAAAGCTGCTGGCATGTCATGTGCCCCGGAAGTTGATCAGGGCCATAGTCAAACGCCGAACCCCAGGCGGCCCCAACAAACAATGCGCATCGCGGCCACCCCGCATACCTGCTTGCGTCGCCGCAAAGAAAAAAGCGGAGGCCGAAGCCTCCGCGCTGATCAACGAAGCAGTGCAACCCTTACAGCAGGCCGGACTCCGCAAAGGAGAACGGGGCACCCTGGCCGACGATGATGTGGTCCAGTACCCGCACATCGATGAGCGCCAGCGCGGCCTGCAGTTGCTGGGTCAGCATGCGATCCGCGCTCGACGGCTCGGAAATGCCCGAGGGGTGCTGGTGCGCGAAGACCACCGCGGCGGCCTTCAACTCCAGCACACGCTGCACGACGACACGCGGATAGACCGAAGTCGAGTTGATCGTGCCCCTGAACAACGGCTCGTAGGCCAGCACCTGGTGCATGCTGTCCAGGAACACCGCGGCGAATATCTCATTGGGCTCGGCGACCAGCTTCACGCGCAGGTAGTCGCGCACGGCCGTGGGGTCGAGGAGTTTCGCACCCGCTTTGAAAACCCGCTTCTCCAGCAGTGCAATGGCTTGCTGGATGATCCAGTCCTCGTGTTGGGCAGCGATGGCGGAAAGCGACTCCAGGCAGGAGTCATTGACGACGAAAGACATGGCGAACCTCCAGACGGTGAGATCGGAGGGCGCGCGCCCTGGGAGGGCAAGCCCTCCTGGGGAACGAACAAGGTGCATCCATCACCGCGGCAGCGGTGATCGTTCGCGGCCAGGATGCGAGGCGAACGGGTTTCGGTCAGCGCAGTGGACTGCGCCGTAGCCTTGAAGACCGGGGCTACCTGGGCATGTCGCCGACGACGTCGGCAGGCATTTCCGATGTAGTAGGTGTGGCGGCGGGATCGCCGGCCGCGAGCATGTCCATGGCCGACAGCAAGGCATCGCCCTCGATCGGACCCTGCAGTAGGATCGCCTTGCCGGTTTCGCGATCGTGCAGCCGCAGCGACGGCGTGGCGGTCACGCCGCTGCTCGTGGCTTCCGCCGTCTGGGTGCGGATCGGCGCCTCGGGCCGTTCGCTCGCCAGACACTGCTCGATGGCTGGCGTAAGGTCGGGGTACCGCAGGTCCTCGGGCAAGCCCTGGCCGTCGCTGCGCGTGTGGGCATAGACCCACTCGACAGCCTGCCAGAAGGCGGCATGGCCGCCAGATTCGCCGGCGCACTCCGCCAGGCTCGCTTCGGCAGACGCGGCCGGCTCATGCGCGGCCAACGGGAGGTGGTGCCATTGCAAGGCCACGTCCGCGTTGCCGGCCACCCAACGCTTGAGCACTGGGAAATAGGATCGGCAGAACGGGCATTCGAGGTCCGCGTAGAGCGTCAGCGTGAAACGCCCTTCCGGATTTCCCATCTGCCACGGAGGCCCGGCCACCTGCGTCACGCTGACCGGCGTTGAAGTCTGGGGAGTGGACTTGCCAGAATAGCGGGACACGAGCCAGATCAGCAGCAGCGCTACCAGCACGGCGGCCAACACCCAGGGCCAGCTGAGCCTCCAGCGCCGACGGCGGAACGCCTGTACCTGCATCGGAATGGATGGGCGTTTCTGTTCCATGGCGTTCTCCGGTGTACGGCAGATTCAGGGCAGGTCCAGGGTCGGCGACTCGATGCCACGTGCCCGGTCGATCTTCTCAGCCACCTTGAAGGCGGCATCCAGCTCGCTGACGCCGTGCTGCTGCATGAGCTGGTAGCGTTCTGCCTTCTCCTCGGGCTCGGTTTGCGCGAGCGCGAGGTAGAGACTTGGCGGCACGGCGCGGAACAGCACTTCCATGCTCTTGGAGAGGATGACGCCCTCGGTGAACTTGCCCGCTTCCTTGCGTGCGGAGAGCATCAGCGCCTTCTGCGCCGGCGAGAGTTCGCGGAACCTGGCGATCTTCTCCACTTCGTCCGGCGGCATCGACAGGCACACCCACCACTCGATCATGTTGAGCATGGGCTCTGCGGCGCGCGGCAGATCGTCGATGTTTTGCGTCGCCAGCCAGAACCAGGCGCCCAACTTGCGCCACATTTTTGTAATTTTCACGACATAGGGCGCGAGCAGCGGGTTCTTGGTGATGATGTGACCTTCGTCGGTCACGTTGACGATCGGCCGGCCCAGGTACTGGTCGCGCTCGGCGATGTTGTTCACCGTGCTGATCAGGCTGATGTAGGCGATGGAGAGCTGCGCGTTGTAGCCCTCGCGGGCATAGGTCGCCAGATCGACCAGCGTGATGTCGGCCTCGGGCCACGGCGTGCCGTCACGGTCGAACATCTCGCCGTCCGTGCCTTGGCAGAACATGTCCATCGCGTCCGCCATCTCCAGCAGCCGCACGCGCCGCATCTCGGGCAGCGTCGGGTCCTGGCCACGGGCGCGCAGCGCGTTGCGCACGTCGCGCGTGAGCACGGTGCGCTTTTCGGCCACGCAATGTTCGGCGGCGTCGAGGATGCACTGGCGGATCAGCGAGCGGTCGGCCCGCGTCATCCGCGCTTCTTCCTTGTCTTCGCCGCCCGTGATCATCAGCCGCGCTGTGATCTCCAGTTCGCCCAGCACGTCGCGCTGCTCGTCCGCTTCCATGGCCGAGGCATCGGGGGGCAGGTCTTCGTCCAGCGCGTCGGCATCGAGCGTCTGTACGTCGCTGGGCGTTTCGATCAGCCGGCGTGCGTCGGCGAACGGCGCCAGGCTGATGCCCGATCCGGGGGCCAGCTTGACCCGGTTCACGGTCAGGCCCAGGCGCCTGGCGAAGTCGCTGAACAGGCCGAAGCTGTTGCCGGCTTCCACGATGAAAAGCCGCGGCCGGTAGATGGCCGTCACCTGGTTCAGCAGGTTGTTGAGCGTGGCGGACTTCCCCGAGCCGGTGGGGCCAAATAGAAACAGATGGGCATTCATCTGCCGATCCAACCTGTTCAAGGGGTCGAACGTAATCGGGCCGCCGCCGCGATTGAACATCGTGATGCCGGGATGCCCCGTGCCCTGGGCGCGGCCCCATACTGGCGACAGGTTCGCCGCGTGCTGGGCGAACATCAGTTGCGTGTACCACCGGCGCCGGTCCTTGCCGGGGTTGTAGCAGCACGGCAGCCAGCGCAGGTAGCTGTTGAGCGGCGCCACCTCGTCGTCCTCGCGCACCGGCTGCAGGCCGGCGTTGAGCATCACGTTCGCGAGGTCCAGGCCGCGCCGATCCAGTTCCGCCTCGTCGCGCCCGCGTAGGTAGAACGCCAGAGTGCCCCGGTAGAGCTTGTGCGCGCTGCCGATCAGGGAGCGGGCTTCATGCACGTCCTTGAGCGTCTGCTCCGACGCCAGCGTCTCGCCCACAGCTTTCTTCGCCAGATGGTTGAGGTCCGATTCGAGGACGTCCTGCGGCGTGGCCACCATGGTGAGACACATCAAGGTGTCCTCGGGCATCTGGTCGAACAGCGTGTTGATCGCGTCCCCCTTGCGGGTCTCGCCGGTCAGGTGCCCGGTGCCGGGCGGCATGCGCAGCCGGTCGGTGATCAGCACGCGGTGCGGCATGCCGTCGAAGTACCAGGCCCCTTGCGCCACGTCCGAGCGCGGCTGCCCAAAGAACAGCCGCTGGCTGAAATCCCGCCCGCTCGCCAGCTCGATCTCGCCGGCCTCGCTTTCCTCGGTACTGTCCGGATAGCGCGCCAACGCGTAGAAGCGCTCCCGGTCCTCCACCCCAGGCCCGAGCAGCGTGGGGCGCGGGTTGAACCACCGCAGCAGCCAGTCGTGGACGTCGGCCGCGACCATGCGCCGGGCCTGGATGCCGGCGTTCGCCAGGCCGCCGCACAGGCGGTCGCAGACGATGCCCAGCATCTGCT
Organism: Stenotrophomonas sp. LC732; assembly: GCF_052446685.1. Lineage (NCBI taxonomy): Bacteria > Pseudomonadati > Pseudomonadota > Gammaproteobacteria > Lysobacterales > Lysobacteraceae > Stenotrophomonas > Stenotrophomonas sp. LC732. The sequence goes on from NZ_CP199214.1 coordinate 1,433,856, forward strand.
CGGGTGTCTGGCCGCGGCGGTTTGCCTGTCCCTGTCCGCTCGCGCGGCGGTACACCACCATGCGCACGCGCCGCGTCTGGCCGCGCCAGCGCAGCCGCGTGACCACCGTGTCCTCGAACAGGCCGCCGGGCTTGGCCACAGCGCGCAGGTGGTGGCCGAAGAAGCGCAGGTAGAACTCGGTGAACGCCGAGCCGCGCGCACGTGGCTGCACGTAATCGCGCAAGGTCTGCATGTACTGGTCGAAGCTCGGTTCGTCCTGGGCATAGAGCTGGAGCACCCACGGGTTCTCGTCCAGTTCATCGAAGCTGTCCTGAAGCGCGTTTTCCAGGGCGTCGCGGGCATGCGCGAGCCAGCCGGGTTCCCGGCCTTCGGTGCCCAGCGGCACCAGCTCGTAGAAGGCGGCCACCGATTGGCCGTCCTCCAGGAGCATCGATTTCGACTCGGGCAAGAACTCCACCCAGGGCAGCAGTTCCACGAAGGACGGTGCGACGTCGTACAGCGCCTGCTCGTCGGCCACGGTCGCCGGCTTGCGGCCCTGGACCGCGGCGCCGGGTTCGGGGATGCCGGCTTGCTGCAAGGCCTCGACGTGGCGCTGCCAGCCGTCCGGCTGCTCGTCGGCGGCGGTGTCTTCGGCGCTGACGGCAGCCAGCTTCGGCCATGGAAGTTTCCACCGCATCAGTAGTCCTCCGTCCTCTCGCCAGGCATCGCGTACTGCACGCGCTGGTACAAGGGGAAAACCGTCGTGTAGCCCGGCACGGGAACGGGGTCGGTGCCGGCGAGGTGCGGGTACACGTACATCACGAGATCGGGATTGGGCAGACGCTGGAACTGGCGGTGAACCTCATTGCGCGCGGTGCGCGTGTAGCGCATCTGCTCGACAGGTGCGGCCTGCACGTCGGCGTCGGTCAGGGGCCGACGCAGGCTCTGGCGCGCATCGAGCAACTGGCGGCCGGCGTTCCGTCCGGCTGCGCCACCGCCGTCGCCGGCCTCCTGCTGCCAGATGTCCATCATCGTGCGGTCACCGTGGGTCAACAGCTTTTCCTTGCTGGTGGCGCAGCCGGCGAGCACCGCGACGGCGAGGGCCAGTGCTAGGCCACGGGCCAGGTTAGTCAAGTTCAAGGGCATGGCTTTCTCCTGCGCGGTGATCGACCTTGCGGCCTTCGGGATCGAAGTCGATGGCGAGCGGCTTTTCGAGGTGGACGGCAACCTTGGCGCCGGGTTGGACATAGACGGCGGCGAAGGCTTGGCCGTAGAGCTTGTTGACCCAGGCCGACATGTCCCGGACACCGCCCGCGAGAATCTGGCCGACCGCTTCTTGGCCGGTGATGCCCACGGTGCCGATGGAGCCGTCCGAGCCGACATAGGACATGCGGCCGCTGCCACTCTCGATGAGCGAGGCCACACCGGCACCGGCCGCGGTGATTAGGGCCTGCGAGCCGAGGTATTGCTGGGCGTTGCTGCGCCGCTCGCCGCTGACGCAAGGAATGCCGTGGGGATCGCTGATCCAGCCCAAGCCGTCGCGCTGTTGGTTGTTCTGCTGGTTGCCCTCGCGGTCTTCGGGGATCGTGCGAATCGTGCCGTCGTTGAAGACGAACGTGATGCTGCGCACCTGACCTCGCACGCACGAGAGCGTCCAGTCGCCCGAGGCGGTGCCGCTGAACACGGCGCCGGCCACGTCGGGAATGTCGATGCCATTGGCGGTCAGGTTGTCCGGCCCGACCAGAACTTTGAACGGATAGGGATCGTTGACCGTGCCGTCGATCGGCACGCGGCCGATCAGGGCCGTCATCGCCACCGATCCCATTAGCGTCGAGTTGGTCGGCACGGTATAGACCGGCTTGGCATTCTTGACCCCGGCGGCGCGGGCGCCCGCGTTGGCCACGGTTTCAGCGGTGGTTTCGAGCGTGCTCTGCGCCGGGCCGAAGCTCGTGGGGAAGCTCATGCCGCCGCTCGCGCCACGCCCCCCGTTGCGCCCCTCGGCGGGCTTTGCGTCGTCCGGCTCGACCCACCGCACGCCGCCCTCCATGCCGGCCTCGTCGCCGCCCTGCAGCCCCAGGCCCACGGGCAGGTCCGCATGGCCGCCGCCGCGCCCGCCGATGCTGTCCAGGCGCCGCTGCAGGTCGGCGAGCAGCCCTTCGGTCTGCTGGCGCGCGCTGGCCGCCTGCTCTTGGTCGCGGCGCAGGTTGGACCGCTCGGATTCGAGCGCCGAGTTGATGCGCTGGTCGATGGAGTTCTCGCGCTGGCGCAGCCGCTGGTTCTCTTCACGCTGCGACTTGTTGTCCGAGAGCGCGGTCTGAAGCTCGGTGCGCAACTGCTTCACTTGGGCAACGAGCGTCGCCACGGTGTCGCGCGGGGTGTCGCCTTCGATGCCCAGCGCCTTCATTTCCTCGGGCGTGAGCTGGGCGCCGTTGTCCGCCGCGGGTGGCGCCGTGCCGCCTCCACCCGAGAACAGCCGGATACCGGCGAACAGCACCAGGATGGCGACAGGGATCATCAGCCACTTGAGCAGGCCGTTACTGCGCATGGCGGGCCTCCTTGGCGTTCTCGTCGCCGTCCGGCTGCGGCAGATGCACGGCAGGGTCGAAGCGGTGAATCGCCGGCAGCAGCGACTGCGCGAGGCCGCGGCCGCGCGTGACCAGGTACAGCACGGTCGTGTCCTCGGTCGTGCCGCGCGGGCCCAGCGCCTCGTGCTGGAGGGTGGCGGTGAGGAAATCGCCTTGCAGCACGCGCGGGTCGAGCGCGACCCAGTCGGCGCCGGTGTTGGTGAGGCGCACGGCAGTCACCCATTGGTCTTCCAGGCGCCACGACGCGAGCACGGCCGCGCGCACCGGCAGCGTTGGCATCAGTGTGTCCAGGTCGAGGTCGCGGGGAAGGTTGACCCGCATGACGCCCGGAAGCGGCTCGACGGTGCGCAGCGGTGCGTAGAGGTTCTGCGCGGCGAAGCGCGTCAGCACGACAGGGACCGGAGTTTCGCGCCGCGCGGTCCGCGCACCTGCCTGGCCCTGGGCGCGTGCCGGGGCCTCGGCACTGTCGGCCTGCTCGCCATAGCGTCCCGGTGCGCTGTCACCCTCGACGATGCGCACCGGCTCCAGCTCGGCTTCCCCGTCCTTGGGCGGTTCGGCTGCGATGTCCAGCAGGATCAGCGCGCCCGTGTCGGCGTCCTGCAGTTGCAACCGCGTGGGCTCGATCGGCTCGCTGGCACGCAGGTACACCGCGCCGCCCGCACTCTGCACGCGCAGGCGTTTGCCCACGCCTGCGGGCACGCCCACGCGCACGTTCCGGTCGATGAATACGATGCGTTCCTGACCGACCTTCAGCGGCACTGCCAGTGGCATGCGTTCCCAACGCAGGATCTCCACCGCCTGGGCGACGGGTGCCGCGGCCACGGCCAGTAGCCCCAGCAGCGCGAGTACAGGATGCTTCATGGGGTGTTTCCTCCTTGAGGCGCTTGCGGATTCAGGTCACTCGGCGCCGGGCGCGCCGGCGCCGGTGCACTGATGCGCTGGGGCGCGCCTTCGTAGCAGTCCAGCGCCAGGCCGAACGGGTTGCGGGCGGGATCGACGTCCACCCGCGTGACCTTGATCGGATAGCGCACCAGGGCGCGTTTGACCTGCTCGGCGCCGTAGTACTCGTCCGCCGTGATGTCCAGCGTCACCACCCAGTCGCGATCGGATACGGTGCGCACGCGCGCCGTGGGGTCGTCGCCATAGCCGCGGCCGGGAATCTCGTAGATGCCGCGCACGCGCTGACGCAGCTCGCCCGTGGAGCGGCGGTAGTCATAGTCCGCCCGCAGGAAGGCCTGGCAGGACGGGGTGAGGTACGGCGAGAGCGTATGGAGGTTGCGCGAGTAGTCTTCTTCGCCATTGGTCGGCCAGCGGTTCAGCGTCTGGAACACGTAGAACGTGAACGCATAGACCGATTCGGGCGGCACTTCCCACCACTTGCGGGTACTGCCAGAGCGCAGGTCGGGCGGGACGTGGATGGTCAGGTCGCGCGGCGCGCTCCACCAGCCGCCGCCCATGACCAGGGCGACAATGACCAGCGCGCCCGCGCCCAGGCGCAAGGTCTTGATGTGCGCCTGCAGGTGGGCGATCTCGTTCTTGAAGCGGCTCATCGCATGCTCCTGCGGGTGGACCAGAAGCCCGAGCGCGAGATCAGCACGTGGCCGCCCACCCAGCCGGCCATCAGCGGATGGCGCGTTGCGATGCGCCACTGCAACTGTCGATACAGCCAGGTGTCGGGGCGCCCACGCTTGAGGCGGCGCAGGATGCCGCCGCCGATGAACACGCCCAAGGCCACGCCCAGGACAACGAACGTCGGTGCGATGGCGATCGTGCGGAACACCCACGAAAGCGGCGCGCCGACCAGCAGGCCGGCCGCGCCGGACAGGCCGCAGCAGATCCACAGCTCGTCGGCGGTGAGGCCGCGCACGACCACGGGATGGCGGTTGAGCCGGTGCGGAAGGAACGTGACCGTCCCGTCCGCACGGACGTGCTGCTGCTCGGACATACCGGCCTCGCTTACAGGATGCCGGTGGCTTCGGTGAGCAGCCAGATGCCGATCACGAGCAGCACGGCGCCGATGGCGACCGTGAGGCCGAATTGGCCCCACGTCTTGCGGCCGGTGTGGATCTCCGCGTAGGTGCCGTAGGCGTGGTAGCAGACGCCGATGAACATCGACGCCACCACCAGCAGGGCCACGAGCATGATGATGTCGTAGCCGTAGTTGCGGATGGTCTCCATGATGCCGTTGCCGGTGCCGCGCGTCGGGTTCTCCAACTGCGGCAGACCTTGCGCGAACGACAGTGCGGGCAGCGCGGCGGCGCCCAGGGCCACGGCGGCGCGCTGGGCAAAACGGGAAGTGAGGTTGCGGTTGTGCATGGTCGGGCCTTTCATGTCAGGACAGGAGGAAGAAACTCAGGACGAGGTACATCGCGACGAAGCGGATGCAGACGCCGAGGAACTGGCGCTGGTTGAGGCGGCTCTCGGACCACCCCACATAGGCCGTTCGGATGGCCCAGACGCCCCACACGAGCAGGACCGCGAACACGACGCCGACCAGGACGGTCGCCATCGCGGAAGGCGCGATACCGCTGTTGGCTTGAAATGCCGAGACCTGGGCGCCGTTCATTGCTCGCCCTCCGCAGTCGTCTTCGGCGATGGCGAAGCGGCCCGCTCGGTGCGGTAGTCGCCGGCCAGTTCGGAGGGGTCGCGCGGCTGAGCGCGTGATGGCGTCAGGTGGAACTGGATGCCGGCGCGCACGCGCGCCAGGTCAGCCAGCAGCCGTGGGTAATCGAAGTGGTAGCGCTCGCCCGGCTGGATGGGGGCATGCGCGGCGCTGTCCGCGACGGTGCGTTCCAGCGCGTCGAGCTGGCGCAGCGCGGCGACCAACTCCTGGCGCTGCGCCGGGGACTCGGCCAATGCCATCGGGGACTGGCCCAGCACGAGGGCCGTCACGAAACAAGTGGGCACGCCGCGATGCGCGGCGCGCAGCCAGATCGAAGCCACCATCGCGCCATTCCTGTGTGATCAGCAATGGGTTGATCGTGGAGATCAGGGCTGTTTCAGGCCGCAAACAATAGGAACTGGCGGACGACCGGATTGGGCATGCTGCGAGCGAACCTACAAAAGCACGGGTCGCGCTTCGATTATTGCGTTTTTCGAGTATTTCGAATATGATCGGCTCTGCAACCGTTTTCGCTTAGGAGCTACCCATGACCACCGCCACTGCCCAATCCAAGATGACCCTTCCCGCCGCGGGAGAGGTGAAGGCAGCCGTCCAGGGTCAACGTGCCTTGGCGGCTTACCTCGCAACCCAGTTCGAGACGCAGCACATCCAGATCTTTGATGACCACAAACAGGCTCATCAGGTGGAACTGCCTACCTCGGCTTTACGCCTGCTGGTCGACATCCTGGCCGAGTTGGCCGATGGCAATGCAGTAAAGGTGGTGCCCGTCCATGCAGAGCTGACGACCCAAGAGGCGGCGGACTTGCTCAACGTGTCCCGTCCCCATTTCGTCAAGCTGCTCGAAGATGGGGTGTTGGCATTTCATCGCACCGGCAAGCACCGCAGGGTGAGGTTCGCCGATCTGATGCAGTACAAGGAAGCGCGCGAGCGCGCCAGTGAGCAGGCGATGGCCGAACTCGCTCAGCAGTCGCAAGAGTTGGGAATGGGATACGAATGAGGCATTCCCCATTCACCGCCGTCTACGACGCGTGCGTTCTATATCCCGCGCCACTGCGGGATTTCCTGATGTGGCTCGGCCTGTCTGGCCGCTTCCGGGCGCGGTGGAGCCAAGCCATTCATGAGGAGTGGAAACGCAACCTGTTGATCAACCGCCCCGATCTCACCCGGGTTCAGGTCGACAGGACGTCGGATCTCATGGACCGGGCAATTCCGGACGGCTTGGTGGAGGGCTACGAAGCGCTCGTGGCAGGCCTGACATTGCCCGATCCGGACGACCGGCACGTCCTGGCTGCGGCGATTCGCTGCGGTGCGAGCGTGATTGTGACGTTCAACGAACGGGATTTCCCGAACGATCTGCTGGCTCCGTACGGCATCGAATCGCAGCACCCCGATGAGTTTGTGGACAACCTACTGGATCTGGACGCGGCCGCCGTGGTGTCGGCTGCGCAGCGCCAGCGTGCCCAACTCAAGCATCCGCCGATCGAGGTGGACCGCTATCTCGAAATCCTGCTGCGCCAGGGCCTTGTGCAAACGACCAAGGTGCTGGCGACCTATCGCACCATTCTCTGACCCGCCGAGAGCCACGGATGACCAAGAATCCTTCATCAGACGCCACTTTGCCGAAAGGCATCCATCGAAGCTGGAAGCTGCCGGACACGTCGCTGGGCGCCCTGTGGGATTCCATCGTCATGGACGAAGCTCTCAAGAAGCAGTTGCTGTCACAGGCGATCGTCAACTTCACGGTGCGCCCCAAGGTGGAGCGCACGGTACTCCCCCTGCACGGCGTGATCTTGTTGGTCGGCCCGCCGGGGACTGGGAAGACCTCCTTGGCACGGGGCTTGGCGCATCGTGTGGCCGAATCTTTTTCTTCTGCGAAGTTTCGATTGCTGGAAGTAGAGCCTCACACGCTGACGAGCTCTGCAATGGGAAAGACTCAACGCGCCGTGGCAGACCTGTTCTCGCAATCGATCGCAGAATCCGCAGCGGCGGGCCCGACGATCGTCCTTCTGGACGAGGTCGAAACGCTTGCGGCTGATCGAGCCAAGCTCAGCCTGGAAGCCAACCCGGTTGATGTGCACCGGGCCACCGACGCGGTGTTGGTGCAGTTGGACATGTTGGCCGAACGCAACCCGCATCTGCTGTTCGTGGCCACCAGCAACTTCCCACAGGCCGTCGACAGTGCCTTCCTATCTCGTTGCGACATGGTGATGGAGGTGCCACTGCCCGGCAAGGATGCCTGCAAGCAGATCCTGGTGGACTGCCTGAATGGCCTGGCAAAGACATTTCCGGGGATTGGCAAGCTTTCCTCGGCTCACCAGTTCGACGCGTGCGCTGGCGAGTGCGTCGGATTGGATGGTCGGGCCATTCGCAAGGTCGTAGCCAACGCCCTCGCGGCCGACCCGCAAGTGGCTATCGATCCGAACAAGCTTTCCGTAGAGCACCTGCGCAGTGCGATACGACAGGCAACGCAAATGCGCCTTCAAGGAGGGAAGCAAAAATGACCACCGTTGTCAGCCGGACGTTTCGCAGCTCGCCGCACCGCGATGCGTTGCAGACGTGGGATGCCATTGTCGAACTGCTCACTCAGGGCAAGGACGGCACGGCTCGCTCTGAACTCAGGGCCGTGGCGGGCGTGGCCGCCAGCTTGATCGCCGACCAGGCACCCAAGAGCGCGCCCATCGTTGCGACATGCGATGGACCACGGACCAGGATCTACTGCCTCTTCGACGAAGACGCGATCGATGGTGATGATGCCAACGAAGAAGTCTTGGGGTTCGAGCCGTTGAAGGGAGACTGGGGAGTCTCGCTGCCGTGTCCGAAGGAGCAGCTCGGCTGGGTGCAAACCGCGCTCAAAAAGCACAGTTCTCGCATCATTGCACGGGACTTGAGCCAAGGAATTGCCACGCAGGCGCAGGCCGATGCTGGACAAGCGCTGTCGCTCGACCTCGGAGGTTTCCTCAAGTCATGAGCACCGTCGCCACCTACTCGTACACGCACTCGGTTACCTATGTGACCGACAACATCCTCAAGAGCTTGAAAGACATCATCCTGCTCAGTGGGCTGGACCCCGAGCACTTCGCGGATCGCTGGGAGAGCAATACCCGAGCCATCAAGACGTGGCTCGGGACCGGTGATCTGCGCAAGGTGATTCTGGAGATCTACAACCCGGCAACCGACAAACTCGTGACCCGATGGGATATCGACATCGTGTATGGGTGGTCCGATGGCGACGGCAGCTTCTGGACAGATACCGAGCAGTTGAAGTACGCGATCAAGAAAGCTGGGCTGCTGCCATCGCAGGCCAAGTACAAGTTAATGCTCGATACAAAGCCAGGGCGGCCTGATGTGGAGGGGTGGAGCAAAGGAAGTTATCGCTCGACGGATGGAATGGTCAAGCAGAGCCTAGGCTCGACTGTCGAACACAGCGGCCTGGCGGGTCAGGCCGGATATTGGAGGCAACGCTGATGCTGTCGATCGATGAAGCTTTTCGCAAGTTCAAGTCGCGTCTGGAACTCAACGAACGCGAACAGAAGAATGCCTCGCAACGCCAGAACGAAGTGCGGGACTACCTGCAGACCAAGTTCGGCATTGCGCGCAGCTTCCTGACCGGGTCCTATGCTCGATACACGAAGACGAAGCCGCTCAAGGATATCGACATCTTCTTCGTGCTGAAGGACTCGGAGAAGCATTACCACGGCAAGGCCGCATCGGTAGTGCTGGATGATTTCCACTCTGCATTGGTGGAGAAATACGGTTCGGCGGCCGTGCGCAAACAGGCGCGCTCGATCAACGTGGATTTCGGTGTTCACATCGACGCGGAGGACAACACGGACTACCGGGTGGTCAGCGTGGATGCGGTGCCCGCATTCGACACCGGCGACCAGTATGAGATCCCCGATACGGCGTCCGGAAAGTGGATCAAGACGGACCCGGAGATCCATAAGGACAAGGCGACCGCAGCGCACCAAGCCTATGGCAATGAGTGGAAAGGTCTCGTGCGCATGGTGAAGTACTGGAACAACAATCCCAAGCACGGCGATCAGAAGCCGGTGAAGCCCTCGTTCCTGATCGAGGTAATGGCCCTTGAGTGTCTTTACGGCGGCTGGGGAGGATCGTTCGATCGCGAGATCCAGTCGTTCTTTGCCACGCTTGCCGATCGTGTTCATGACGAGTGGCCGGATCCCGCCGGACTTGGCCCGGCGATCAGCAACGATATGGATGCCGCGCGCAAGCAGCGCGCGCAGCAGCTGCTGTTCCAGGCGAGCCAGGACGCAAGCATCGCCATCGACCACGCGCGTCGTGGTCGCAATATCGAAGCGCTTCGCGCCTGGCGCGCACTGTTTGGCCCCAAGTTCCCACTGTCCTGATTCCATCGGCTTCCATACACGTCCCATCGAGGTACAGCATGTCCCAGTGGTCGCTTTCCCAGCTCCTGTCGTCCCTGCATGAAGACATCCAGCAGCGCTTGTCCGTAGTACGCAAGACCTTCGGTCACCCGGGTACGAAGGGGGATGCGAGCGAGAACGTCTGGATCGACATGCTGGATACCTATCTGCCCAAACGGTACCAGGCGGCGAAGGCGCATGTGGTGGACAGCCTGGGGAACTTCAGCCAGCAGATCGATGTGGTGGTGTTTGATCGGCAATATTCGCCTTTTATCTTCACCTACGAGAACGAGACGATCATTCCAGCCGAAAGCGTGTACGCCGTGTTCGAGGCCAAGCAGACGGCTGACGCGGGGCTTGTGGCCTATGCCCAGGAGAAGGTCGCCAGTGTGCGCAGGCTGCACCGCACGAGCCTGCCGATCCCGCACGCTGGCGGGACCTACCCAGCGAAGCCGTTGATTCCGATTCTGGGTGGCTTGCTCACCTTCGAGAGCGAATGGAGTCCTGCATTGGGCCCATCCATGGACAAGGCGCTGAACGCAAACCTCACCGAGGGGCGTCTGGACATCGGATGCGTTGCCGCCCACGGGCACTTTTTCTATGACCAAGCCAGCGGCGCGTACAGCTACACCAACGAAAACAAGCCGGCGACCGCGTTTCTTTTCAAGCTGATCGCGCAGCTTCAGTTCAGTGGAACGGTCCCCATGATCGATGTGGAGGCTTACGGTCAGTGGTTGACCAAGTGAGGGGTCGCTGTGGCAAGCATACGTTCGGAGTACCACCGGTTCCTGGCGCACTTGACGCAGCGGCACGTGCACGACGACGTGCGCCGGCTGGCGCACCTGGTGCTCGATCACCTGCAGCCACTGGCCGAGGTCGGTGCTGCACGCCGGGGGCGCTCCACGCGCTTGGCGCCGCTGGCCATCGCGCATCTGGCGCAGATGCCTGTCGCCTACGACGGGGACGCGCGCGGCCCCGAAAACGGGCCGGCGCTCGGGCGACTGCACCAGCTCGAAGTCGGGCCGTTTCGAGGATTCATGCGGCAGGAGACGTTCGACCTCAGCCATGACATCACCTTGGTCTACGGTGCCAACGGCACCGGCAAGAGCAGCTTCTGCGAAGCCTTGGAAGTGGCGATGCTCGGTTCGATCAGCGAAGCGCAGGCCAAGCGGGTCGACCAGCGGACGTACTGCAACAACGCTCGCCTGCGCCGCCACATCGCGCCAGTCCTGTCGTCTACGGCGGCGGGCGAGGCGCAGGCCGTCCAGCCCGACGAAGCTGAGTATCGCTTCTGCTTCATCGAGAAGAACCGCCTCGACGATTTCGCCCGAATCGCCGCGCGGACCCCGAGCGATCAGCGCCAGCTCATCGCCACCCTGTTCGGCGTGGACCAGTTCAGCGAGTTCGTGCGCGGCTTCAACCCCTCGCTCGATCAGGACCTGATGCTTGCCGGCGTGCAGGCGGCGCAGCTGGCGCAGCGTCGCCTGCAGTTGGCGAACTCCGAACAGACCATCGCCGCCTACCCGCAGAAGATCGCAGCGGTCGAGGGCCTGGAACAAGCTTTGGCGCAGCGCATGTCACCTGGCGCGACCTATCAAACCTGCGTGGACTGGCTGCTGGGTACGCCGCAGCAGCAAGGACGGCTACCGTATGTCCAGGCTCAGCTGGACGCCAACCCGCCTGCCATTCACGAGGTGACCCAGGCCCGCCTGCAAGCGTTGCTGGCAGAGGCCTACCGCGTCCAGGGACTGTGGCAAGCGTCTTCCGCGCAACTCGCGGCCCGCGCCGGCGAGGTGTCGTACGCGAAGCTCTACGAGGCCGTGCAAGCGTTGGCGGACGGGGCGACCGCGTGTCCGGCATGTGGAACCGAACTGGCCGCCGTGGCGCAGGACCCGTTCGCCAGGGCGCGAATGGGCCTGGAGCAGCTCGCGCAACTGGCCGTCCTGCAGCAGCAGGAGGCCGGGCATCGGACACAGTTGAGCGAGGCGGTCCGAGCGCTGTGTGACGAAATGCGCCGCGTGGTGGCGGCGGCTGGGGTCGCTTGTCCTGCCGAATCGCAGGCCGCGGGCCTGCCACTGCTGCCTCCCACGTCGGCGGGCAATTGGCTCGGCGGCGGGGTGAATGGGGACCAGCGCGCCTGGCAAGCCCTCTTACGGATCGCACAGATCATCGAAGGCTTCGACGCGCAGGCGCGCGACGTGAATGCCCAGCGCGGCGCGATGGCCCAGGAGCGGGACCGCCTGCAACAGCATCAGCTGGAGATCGAACGGCTGCGGACCATGCGCACGACTGCGGATCAGGAGCTGGCGGCCGCCCGCCAAACCGTGGCCCAATTCGACGACGCGAACCGCGGCCTGATCCAGGCGGCCACGGACGAAATGCCGGTGGTGGTGCACCATCAGCGGGTCAAGGCCGCCTACGACGGCTTCCTGCCCGAGATTCAGGCATACCTGACCGCTCTGCCGGGGGTTCTGCTACAGGGGCTGGGAGACCAAGCCCGCCATCTCTACAACGCATTCAACCGGGCCGATCCGCCCGGCGATCTGCTGCACGCGCTGTGGTTGCCCGTGGCCGAGAACGGCAAGATCGAGGTGGAGTTCGCCGGCGAGCCGGGCGCGCGCTACGACGCGTTGATCGTCTTCAGCGAAGGGCACATCAAATGCCTGGGCCTGGCGATTCTGCTTGCCAAGAACCTCGCGCAGGGCTGCCCCGTGGTCATATTCGATGACGTCGTCAACGCGATCGACGACGACCATCGCGATGGCATCTGGCGTACCTTCTTCGAGGACGGTTTGCTCCACGGCAAGCAGGTTATCCTCACCTCGCACGCAGAGGAGTTCCTGCACCGCATCCAGCAGGAGTTGGGCGTGCGCCGCGCCGCGGCCATTAAGCGCTACAAGTTTCTCCCGCATCAGGGAGAGCACGAACTGCGGGTCGACAGCGACCCGCCAGCGAAGAACTATGTTCTTCTGGCCCAGCAGGCGTTGGCGGCTGACGAGAAACGCGAGGCACTGCGTCAGGCCCGGCCGGCGCTGGAGAGTCTGACGGACCGCCTGTGGACGTGGCTGGGTCGGCGGGCGGACGGCCGGATCGACATCAAGCTGAGCGGGCCCCGCGCGCCTTGGGAGCTGAACAATAAATGCACCAAGTTGCGGTCGGCCGTCGAGCGTATCGCGGCGCAACATGCGGGTGCGCCGGATGCCGTAGGGGCGTTGGTCCGGCTGCTCAATGTCAGCGGTACGAGTATTGAATGGGGTTACCTCAATAGCGGTGTGCACGACGCTCAGCGCGATCATGAGTTTGATCGGGCGACGGTAAGAACGGTCGTCGAGGCGGTTACGGCGTTGGATGCTGCTCTTGATACCCTGCAGAACCGATGAACGGCACACGGCTTTGCAGAGCCGTGCCGCCCGTGTCACCTCATAAGTACTTCTTGAAGCTGCCTGCGGTCAGGCTGACTGCCATCCCCAGCAACGCCGCGCTGGGCAGCAGGATGACCAGAGGATGCACCGATATGGGCAGAGCGAGATAGGTGACCCAAGGCAGCACGGCCAACGGCATCAGGCTGGCCTTCGCGCGGTGGTAGATGAAGCCGGATTCGCGGCCCGCGCCGAACCGGCGCACATCCCGTCGCACCAGGCCGTCAATCAGGCCGACGAATGCCGCCGTGAGGATCAGCGGCAGCGTGAGCACCAGGACCAGCAGGCGCACCAGGAAGGTGAGCGTCGTGAAGGCCGCAGCGATCAGGTAGCTTTCGGCCCAGACATAGACTTGGCTGATGTAGTAGCGGAAGTTGCGGCTCTGCCCGTGGCTGGGCGCGCGGACGCGCTCGGCGGTCTGGCTCATGCGCTCCAGCAACCCCGAGCGCACGAACACCCACTCGTACCCGGTATCCACCAACTCGTGCGCCGTGCGCCCGGGCTCCTGTACCACCACGCTGCGCGTGAAGTGGTTGGACAGGTGCCCGAGTTCGTACCGCAGCATCTGCTGGGAGTGGCGCCAGCCCTGGTCCTTCCAGAACAGGTGCATGCCGGCGCACTCCACCACGATCGAGAACAGCAGCGAGCCAATGAGCACCCCGAGCAGCCGGAACGGTAAGGTGATGGTGCCGACGATCAAGCCTTGGCGATGGTTCTGCTCCCGCTGCGCGGTCGAGGCGGCATCCTTCATGGCACGGCCTCGTTGCCCGCGCCATCGTCGGCGCCGGTGGCCACCGCGCCGGGCTCGGCCGCAGCGGCATCGTCCAGCAGGTCGTCGGGCAAGGCCGCATCCTGCAAGGCCGACGAGCTGGTGAACTCCCACCACTGCGTGGCCTCGCTGTAGCTCTGGCGCATGTACCCGGCCAGTTGCTGCAGGTCCGCCGGCATCACTTCATCCGGGTCCGGCGCCGGCAGCGGCATACGCACCTTCCAGAGCTGGCCGCCCTGCAGCAGCGCGAAGCACTGGCCCTTGGGCAGGCCGACGACGTGTGACGGCTCGATCATCGGCACGCTGGCCATGCTGATGCGGTCCTGGGTGTTCGACGTGAAATCCGTCGCGCCGCGGATGTCTGAGCTGTCCGTCGCGCCCGAGACGATGGTGGTTGTATAGACCTCGACCTTCGGCAACTGCCTCGTCAGCAGTTCCGCGGTGGCCGTCTCGCGCACGCGCAACATGAATAAATTGTTGAAATTCCCGATCACTTGGCCGGCCTTCGCGCGATTTCCGATGCGGGCCTCGATGTCCGAGAGCGTCTGCGTGTACGCCGTGACTTGCAGGCCGGCACCGCCGCCCTTGTTGATGAGCGGGATGAATTCATCGCCCATCAGTTCATTGAATTCGTCCGCGTGCACGTTGATCGGCACGCGAGCGCCAGCCACTGCGCCGGGCAGGCCATCGTCGATTCCGTGCTTGTAGATGTGTCCGGCCACCGAAACCAGGTCAGAGAACATCGAATTGCCGACCGCTGCGGCGACCTCGGCGTCAGACAACGCATCCAGACCCACATAGACGATGGCCCGCTTTCGGATGACCTGCATCCAGTCGAAGATCGGGCGCGGGTCGGCCAGGTCGGAGTAGTTCGGCGCCAGGAGCTGGGCGATCTTGCCGCTCGTGAGCTTTTCCAGCAGCGGCAGCAGCGATGCAACGATCTTGTCGAAGTAGGTCTTGTCGTAGCGCACCGCCGAGCGCAGGCCATCGAGCACAGGGTCGTAGTTGCGCGCCTGGGAGAGGTATTGCTCCAGCGCCACCACACGCTTCTCGCGCCCGATCATGTTCCTTGGGATGTTCTTCTCGTTGAGCTTGGCCTCGATCTGGACGATCACCTCCCAGGCCTTGGGCTCCGTCTTGGCAAAGTAGTGCTGGGCGTACTCAATGAACAGCGCGTCGATGTTGATGACGTGGCGCTGGATCAGCATGTAGTCCGGGCGCTGCCCCAGTTCCACCAGGGCGCGGGCGATGATGTTCACGAAGCGCCATGCGAACTCGCGGAACGCCGCGCTGTTGCCTTCGCCGGAGAGCTGCCCCGCGATGCGTGTCGCCACTTCCGAGATCCGACCGAAGCGGCCCACGGCGTTGTAGCGGGCGCTGATTTCCGGCCAGCCCAAGTGGAAGATGTAGAACTCGCCTTCGCGGCCAGCGCGCTGGGCTTCGACGTACATCCGTTTCAAGAGATCGGCATCCCCCTTGGGGTCGATGACGATGACGACCTCATGCTCGCCGGCAGCATTCCTGCGGCGGATGTCCTGCGTGACGAACAACTCGGCCAGGCGCGTCTTGCCCACCCGCGTGGTGCCCAGCACCAGCGAGTGCCCGACGCGCTCGCCCAGCGGCAGGCTGACGTCCACTTCGTCGGGCTCGATGCCGTGCAGCCTTGGCAGGCCGCCGACAGGCGGCAACGGGCGCACGGGGTTGAAAGGCGCGTCCCAGCCGGTGAGCTTCGGCAGGCGCGAGAGCGGCAATGGCGCGAACTCCAGCCGTTCCTCCAGGCGCCTGGTCAGCCGGTAGGCCGGCGTCGGCTCGACGTAGCGGCGGAACTCGGGCCGGTACGTCTGCATCAGCCGATGCGTGTGCTTCTGCTCCCAGAGAAAGCCGCGCCCCACGAATAGGCGCTGCTGGCTGACCGGCACGTCCTTGCTGGTCATCACGTAACGCGGCAGACGGCGGATGTTGCGCCGGTAGCGCAGGATGATGCGGGCATCGCGGTAGCGGATCGCGCCGTAGGCGCCGAACGCCAAGGCGCTGCCGATGCCCATGGCCGGGCTCAGCGCGAGCGACCATGGGGCCACCAGGCACAGAAACGCGGCGCCTGCACACGCCGCGACGGTGTATAGCTCCACCGCTGGGCGTAGCAGAACCTCGACCGGCTGTTTGCCCGACATGGCTTCATTGCTCGATGCCGGTGGCCGTGATCAGCGCCGGGTAGTGCCGCAGGCCCAGGCGATCGGCCAGGTCGTCGCCGGCCACGGGCGCGAGCGGCACGCCCGGCACCAGGGCGCGCAGCCGCGCCAGGCCCTGCGCGGTCTCGACGTTGACGACCAGGCCGACCGCGCCACGTTCGCGCAAAGCGGCGGCGCGGCGCTGCAACCAGGCCCGGGAAGCCTCGTCGTCGCCGATGACCACGAACGGCCGCAGGCCGGGCGCTTCGATCACCCGTCGCGCGACGGTGCCGGGCGTGAGCTTGGCGCTGCGCACCGGCAGCATCGCGGCTTCGTCCGCCCGTGTGGCAGGAACCTGGGGCGTCGGGATGGACGGCCGCGCCGGTGCGTTGGCGCGCGGCTGGAGATTCAGGGCTTCGTAGTACGGCAATGCCGACGTGCCGCCACGGTCCTCGACAACGATCAGTGGCTCGCCGGCACGCGAGGCCAGCGGCAGGCCTGACAGCAGCATGAGTAGGCCCGTGAACGCGAGATGGGCGGGATGGGGTTTCGTCATGGGGAGGTCTCCTGGCGCGCCGCGAGGACCGCGGCGGCTGGTCGCGTGCCCTGCACGCGGGCAAGGTGGCGCGACACGCTGCGCCGATAGCGGGCGGCGGGCTCGCCGCCTGCGGGGCGGTGGTAGCGGCCGATCGCCAGCAGCCAGTCCTCGCCGGGGGTGTGCTGCTCCTTCAGGATCTCGGCGGCAACGGCCAGGTTGCGATACGGATCCAGCAGGTCGCACGCGCCGGTAAAGCGGTGCTTGTGGTAGCCGAGGTTGATCTGGCCCAGGCCCGCATCAATGCGCGTGTGCGGCGTGGCGCGCATCGCCTGCTGCAGGCCAGCGCAGGCGTCGGCGCGCGTGGCGAAGCGGCGCGACTGGCCGGCGACGTTGAGGGACCACGGCCACGGCACCAGGCGCCCGTTGCGCCGGATGCCGCTCTCCTGCAAGGCCACGGCGTAGAGCACGGTCGAGGGGATGCCTGCGCGCTGGGCGGCAAGCTGGTAAGCCGGTGGCGGAACCTCCTGGGCCAGGGCGGCAACGGCATACAGGCCGGCAGTGAGCACCAGTGCGCGCAGGGGCATGGCTACGGCTGGCGCTGCCATTGGCCGTTCACTTCGCGCACGGCGGCGGGCAGATCGCCGGGCAGGCCCAGTGACAGCCAGCGGCCGCCGTCGTGGTTGAGCGTGATGCTGCCGGCGCGCACGCGCGCCGGGTCGATCTGCGCGCGCTTGGCCCAGTCGCGGATGCGCGCGTCATCCTGGCGGCTGCCCACCATGTACAGGTCGAACTCCGCGCCCGAGGATTGCAGGCGCTGCACGAGCTGTCCGCAGGCTGCGCAGCCGTCCTTGACGAACACCGCCATGCGGCCGCTGCCGCGCAAGGGACTGCTGGATGGGCCGGCGCCCGGCTTGTCGTCGGGCAGGTTCACGCGCTGCATCCCCGGATTCAGGCGCTGCCAGGCCTCGTCGTAGGCGCGCTGGTAGGCGAGCAGCTTCTCGACGCGGCGCGCTTCCACCTGCACCTGCAGTTCCGCATAGCGGCGCCGTTCTTCGTCCGTGCGAGCTTCGATGCCCAGGGCGGACAGCGGGTCCAGGTTGGGCGAGTAGATACCCAGCGGCCCATCCATCAGCTCGCGGTAGCGTGCCCATTCTTGTGGCTGCAAGCCCCATTCGGTTGCCACCCGGTCGTCCAGCACGCGGGCGGCCAGCGGGCGCTCCTGGCTCTGTGCGTTGCGCGCCGAGGTCGTTGCGGGCTGCTGCGCCCAGGCGGGCCATTGCGACGACGCCACCAGGACCGCGAAAAGGAGGATCGACGGCTTCATGGGGTGCTCCGGTCAGGGAATCGCCACGCGGCGGGTCTGGTTGCCGGCCTGGAACACTGCGGTGTTGCCCTCGATCGCCTGCAGGCGCCACGGGCCGACCGCATCCCCGGGCAGCAGCACCTGAAGTTGGGCGGGCGTGAAGTCCCCGATGCTCGGCGCGACGGACACGCTGCGCTGGCCGGCGCGCAGTTCGGCGCCGACGACGCGGAATGGCAGCGGCGGCAGCTCGGTCTTGGAGGCGGCGGACGTGCGCGATGCGCGCCGCTGGGCGGGTGCGGTGGCACGCGCGGCGGCTTGGCGCGCCTTGATCTGCTCGACCTCCGCGCGCAGCGCCTGGAGGTCGTCGGCCGCTGCGTAGCCACTGAGAGATTTCTCGACCTGGGCCGCGCGTGCTTCCAGAATCTGGCGGGTGTCTTTGAGGTCAGCGTCCGTCGCGACGGCCGGGCGCTGCTGGATGGCCTCGATCGTCTCGGCCAAGCCAGTTGCCTGCGCTTCCAGGCGTTGCAGGCGGGAATCCAGCCGCTCCTGGTCGGCCTGGTCGCTGAGGGCCTGGTAGCCCAGGGCCGCCAAGACGCTGAGGAAGATCAACCAGAGCCACATCAGGCTCTGCACCACCACGGCGGCGGTCGATCGCTGGGCAGGTTGCGGGGCGTTCATGGCTGGCCTCCCGAAACCATGGGTGCCAGCGGGAACGTCTGCACCGCCTCGGTGGCGGGTGGCTCGGATGGGGACTCGGCGACCGCGCGATCGCCGGGCCGCTCGAAGCAGATTTGCCGTGCGCGGTCATCCGCGTGCAGTTCCCAGGCCGGGCCAGCCAGCGTGAGCAGCGCATCGCGCAAGGTCATGGGGCCGAGGTGCAGGTGTACCGCCGGCAACGGCAGCGCGTACAGCTCGATCACGGCATGCGCGGTCTGGCACAGGCCATAGCCGCTGCGTTTGAGCACGTGCCGAAGCCCATCCCCGACCGTGGCGCGGGCATCCTCGGGCATGGACACGTCGATGGTCTGCAACAACAGGTCGCGCTGCGCCGCCATGGGTGCCAGTTCGACCAGTGTGTAGCGGGCGTAGCGCACGACCGGGATGTACTCGGAAGCCTCGGGTTCAGGCGCGGCCAAGACTTCCGCGATGGTGTCGGGCGCGACCGGCGCAGTCGTCGTCGCGCAGCCACCGGCCAGCACCGACCACAGCAGGCCGAGAAATCCCGCCAGAAGGCGGCGTTCGGGATAGTGAAACCACGGTGGAGAGGGGCACATAGCTCGGCGTCCTGAAACATCCAGCCCTCACCATCGCCGCTCAGGCCGCGAGCGGCAGCAAACAATGCGAACCAGGCAGCGTCCGATTTACCGGGAGCGGCAAAAAAAACGGCCCCGAAGGGCCGTAAGTGGAACGTGTCATGCGGCGACAAGCTGCCGGGCCAGTGCGACCTCGACGGAATCACCGTCCTGGTTCAGGACATCGAGCCCGGATTCGGGCACGTCGCCCGAGGTGGACTGCGAGACCATGATCTTCTTGGCCATCAGCTCCAGGCAGGTCATCTGCGAGGAACCGGCGTAGCCGAGGTAGATCACACGCACGGGCTGCTTCTGCCCGATGCGCCAGGAGCGGCGTGCCGCCTGCTGGAGCGAATACACGTTGTAGCCACTCTGCATGAACACGATCGTCGGAAACTCCAGCAAGTCCAGCCCCGTCTTGACCAGCTCGGGATTGGTGACGAGCACGTCGATGCCACGGTCCAGTTGCTCGGCGATCCAGTCTTCTCGGCGGCTGGCATCCACGCTTGCGCGCAGCACTGCCACCTTGAAGCCTTCCTGCTCCAGCAGCCCCTTCAGACGCGACGTGGTGTCGCGCGTGCCGGTATAGACCGTGTAGGCCAGAACCTTGCGGCCCTGTTCCTTCTCCGCTTTGCAGATCTCGATCAGCTCACGCTCCTTGGGGCTGATCTCGAACTCATTGAACTGAGCCGGGACAAACGCCAAGGTGTTGCGCGTGCGCGGATGCACCACGGTCTCCGACCGGAAGCAGCAATCCGGCCAGGCCAGCAGCACGTTGAGCACCACCCCCAGCAAGGTCGTATCGCGTCGCGCCAGAGCCTGTTTCAGTTCTGCGGTCAGCCGACCCGCCAGATCGCGGTAGGCCGCAGCTTGCGCCACGTCCATCTGGACTTCACGAAACTCCTCGTCATACGGCGGCAGGACGTTGCCACCGATGTCCTTGAGCTTGAGGAAAATCGTAAACGGCAGGATGCAGCGCAAGACGCCTTTCGGGCCGAAGCCGGGAGCCTTGACCGTGCGCACCGATACCTTGGTGCCCTTGGCTGTCTTGTGCGCCGTGCCGGCGCTCTCGGAGTAGATGTCCTTGAGGACGCCGTGATCGCGCATGAATGCCATCGCAGCCGAGGTCATGCTGCCGCTCGTGGTCGGGCGGTAGCCGTCTTCGATCATCCGTCCGGGCAGTGCCCGGAACAGCAGGTAGAACAGATCATCGCCGTAGCCGCCCATCAGCGTGCCGGTCAGCAGCAAGGTCTTGCGAGCCTTCGCCGCCAGCACGCCCATGGCCTGGCCCTGGGCACTGCCACCGTTCTTGTACTCGTGCGCCTCGTCGGCGATGAGCAGGTCGAACGTGCCTTGCGGTAGGTAGCGTTTGATGAACTCGGACGGTTGGTAGCCGCCTTCGCCAAAGCCAAACTCCATGTTGGCCATCGCACGTTCCATGCGCGTGGCCTGACGGTCGGAAAACACCAGCTCGCCGTTGCCATCCATGAGGTTGATGAACTCATGGATGTTGTCGCCCAGCATCGAGGCCAGGAAGCCGTCACCGAACTTCTGCATCAGCTTCTGTGCGGTGACTTCCCCGATGGTCGGTATGCGCTTCAAGGCTTTGAGGACGACCGAGGACTGGTCGCTGCCGGACAGGCTACGCGGGCGGATCAGCGTCCACAGGGGCGCGGCGCAGTGGCTGCACTTCCTGCGGGACTCCTCGGCTTCGAGCGCGACCGGGTTGACCGGCTCGCCGTCGAGGTCGGTGATGAGTGTGCCGCAGTCCGGGCAGGCTGCCACGTCGCCGTGGCGGGTGCGCCGCTGGGTGAAGACCGGCTTCCAGTGGAACCCCATCCGCATCCTGACGCGCCCCAGGATGAAAAACTCCTGGCCCGTGGGCTGCACGCCCAACTGCTCACGCAGCTTGAGGAGCTTGACGAGCGTATCCGGCCCATTGAGCACCCATACCTTGGCGCCGGCCACCGTCTCCTGGATCTCCCGCCGCCACTTGTAAACCAAGTGCGGTGGCGACAGGACCAGAGTGCGGCGGTAGCCTTCGGCGTTGAGCACGGCGGCCGTGGCGATGCCGACGGTCGTCTTGCCGCAGCCCATTTCGCCATTGACGATCGCAGCGCGTTCGCCTTGATCGACCAGCAGCTCGGCTGCGGCATGGACGACTTCGGCCTGGGCCGGGAACAGCTTGCGTTTGAGGCTGGCGACGATGAGCTGCCGGTGCGCCTGCGGTTGGCCGGTATAGACAGGCGGGTTGGCGCTGTTGAGGGCGTCGAGCAGTTCGTCGCCGAACTCGCCGACGAAATCCTGAAGGCTCAGGGTCAGAGGGGATGATTCCGCGTCGAGCAGTTCGCCCTGTACGGGCGCGGCGTCAGCGGCAGTGGTTTCGAGATCGAAGGACATTGTGATGCTCCAATGAAAAATGGGGCATGCACCACCCCCAGCGGGGCAATGGCATGCCCCGTGGTGGGAAGGAAATCGGCGCGCGGCCGAAGGTGGTTGAAGATGCTGGCCTGAGTGGCCTGCGGGTGAACCGTGCTCAGTCTTCGGACGGCAGCACGATGGCAGTGACGCTGCGCCCCGCATCGGTGATGATGCGAATGGCGAGTCCCGGGTGGATCACATAGTGCGATTCCAGCGACGCGCCCGATTGAAGTGCAACGCCGTTGGCGTGCCATTGGCAGACGTTGACGTCACCCCAGTCGCCACGGGTGTGGCGCCTGAAGTACGGAATCGGGTCCAGGCGACCCGCGCGGACCAGGTGGTCAACGGCTCTGCTGAAGATAAGCGCCCCGATGGGGAACGCCAGCCTCTGGCAGTAGGTTTCGATGCGATGCGATGCCATGGGCTCCTCCTTGAAAGGCTATTGAGCCACGACACCCCTGGCGGAGTGAAGTGGCTCCGTCAAGTGGATGGGATGACGAGGCGGCGCCTTCAGATCAGGTCGCGCTCTTCGGGAAGCTGGACCACCGTGGTCTGGTGGTCTTCGCTGGTCTTCACGAGCAACACCAGTTCCGGCGTGATCCGGTACTGGGAGATCATCAGGTTGTCCTGTTGGATTGCGACGTCGTTGGCTTGGCGGGTGGCCTCATCGATCTCGCCCCAGTCCCCGCGCACATGGCGCTGGACATAGGCCAAGGGGTCGATCAGGCCTCGCCGAGCCAGCCAATGCACCTTCTCGCTCAACTTCAACGTACTCGGTGCGAACAAGGGTTGCTTGCGCGGCGCAGGCCGCTTGAACGGATTGGGGAACATGGTGTTTCTCCTTCGATGTGGTACAGCAGGACGGCAGCGCGTCCGGTGGATCAGCGAATGGTCAGCACCTCGCCCCTTGTCGGGGAGCCAGGCGTCATGTCCCACGCGCGGATAACGGGCACAAACTTGTCGGTGAGGATGCGTGTCTCGGCGATGGAGCCGTCTTCGCGTTCGGTGAATTCCCGCTGGAGCGTCTTGTCCTTGTGGGTGTCACCTTTGACGACGAGCACGCGCCCCGTCTGGGAGCGCACGACGCCCGAGATCGCGCCCGCGGCCAGAGCCAGGGCGAGATGCCAGTGGGACAAGGCCCGCGCCGGTGGACGCAGCGACTGCTGCGCGGTCCCCAAGTGCGTGTCCAGCGACGGCCAAAGGCCTTGCAGCCGGCCAACCTCGTCGGCGAACTGTTCGGGCTCCATCGTCACGCGGAAGAAATGCTCCGGCTCGGCCGGACTGGCGGGGACGATGTACGGCAGGAACGGCCATTCGCTCGGCAGTTCCTCGGCTTCGACTTCGCCAAGCCCAACCTGCAGCAGCAGATTGCGCACGGCCTTGACGCCATCGGGTGCCAGCTCCCGCTGACGGACCCGGCGGCCGAAGATCACCACCTGCTTGAACTGCGTTTCCACCGCTCGGTAGATACGCAGATCGGTGTAGTGGCGCGTCAACCAGCCGACCAGCTCCGCGTCGAGCACGTAGCCGGGGACGATGAAGACCAGCACGCCGCTGTATTGCAACAGCGACAGCGAACGCTGATAGAACAGCTTTTCGAGGCGGGCACGGCCCTGGCCCTGATAGCCGATGTTGCCGTTGACGTCCTTGGACAGGTCGCCATACGGTGGATTCAGCCACAGTAGTCCGAAGGACTGCTTGGAGATCATCGTGTCCATCAGGTCCGCGTGCAGGCAGTGATCGACCAGGCCGCGGGCATGGCGCGCCCGCTCGGCGTCGAATTCGACGGCGAACGCCTTGGCCTGTTCGCGCCCGAGGGCATGAGAGGCTTCGGCGATTGCCACGCCTTCACCGGCGCAGGGATCGAGGATGCACATCGGCCCGTCGCTGGGCATCAGTGCGTTGAGGGCTCTTTCGAGCGTGGGTTCGTCGGTCGGGTAGTACCCATTTTTGGCGAAATTGCGGGCGAGCCGCGGGAACATGAGAGCCATGGAAGTCTCCTGGTTGGCGGGGATGAATGACGGAAGCACGCCAAGGCGTGCCTCCGAGGGTGGGTCAAGCCGCCACCGCTTCCGGCGTCCAAATCTTGGCCGGATAGGGATAGGCGGTGAGCGCGTCACTGCGGATCAGGGAGCCCAGCGCCAAGCTCAGCGCCGGCACGTCGATAGCGAGCCGATGGCCTTCCAGCGGCCCGAGGGCGGACGGAAGGCGGGCCAGCATCTCGCGGCTTTGCAGCAGTTCCAGCACGGTCTCGCGCCAGTGGTCGAGCAGCGGCAACGGGCAGGTGTCCCGCACCAGCATCCACAGGCGGTCAAGCCGGTGGGCGCTGTCACGTGGCAGCAGTGCCAATGCGCTGGCGTTGGCCTTGTCGGGCTTGACGCAGCGCCGGTCGAACAGCCACACGTTGGACAGCGAACCGAACAGCGTTCGCCGGTAGGCGCGCGTGATGCGCTTTTCCAGGCGATCGACGTTGCCGATGAATACCGGGACGCTGCCGCCCTGGTCGGTGATGACGTGGAACTGGTCCAGTCCCTGCTCGTCGCGCCCGAGGGTCAGGCGTGCAAGGAACTGCTGGACGGCGGTGTCGCGCGCCCAGATGGACAGGAAGATCAGGTTGCCCTGGTCATCGCCGACGCAAGCGTCGGCCATAACGTCCGGGCATTCGTCGATGTGGAACAGCGTGGTGGATGAAGTGTGTGCGTGCATGGTGGTGTCCTCGATGAAATGAGGGGCAGCACCGCCCGCAGGGGCAGCGAATGCCCCGTTAGGGATGAAGGAATGCGGATAAGGTGTTCGATCCGCTTGGGCGTTCAGAACGTCTGTTCGGTGAACGAGCCGTCGGCCTGATGCTTGACTACACGGTTGCCAACGTTGCCCTCGCAGTCCTGTTGGACTTCGGTGAACATGCTTTCGGGCACGTCGATGTGGAAATGGCGCAGGACCACTCGGTAGTAGTCCAGGTAGTGGTTGAACGGGTCGCTCTCGTGCAGGTTGCTGTACAAGAAGTCGTCGCTCTCGACCTTCGCGGTATCGTCGATCAGCTCGGCCGGCTTTTCGATGAATAGGAAGAAGTAATTTGCCGGCCGGTCCCAGCCCAGTACGACGGTGATGGGAAAGCCCTTGTGAACGGTGTCGAAGTAGTGCCGACTCATGGTGATGTCCTCGGTGAATCGGAAACAGCACCGCCCCTGAGGCAGGTGCTGCCCCAAGGGGTGGAGAAAAGCCGCGCAAGCGGCGATGACGTGTGCCGGACCTCAATAGTCCGAATCGCAACCGGACGGGCAATAACCCAGTTCGATTCCGTGCGAGCAGTAGCCGTTTTCGGCGTTCCAGTCCTGGGTTTCCTGCCTTTCGGCCGGTGTGGCGTAGCCCCATTCCTGTGCGATCTGCAGCGCCTGTGCGCGTTGCTCTTCCGGCAATCGACTGGCTTGCGCGTCGATCTCCGAACTGAAAAGCGTGACCCAGTGGTCCCAGGACAGGCCACAACCACGCTGGGCGTGCTCGGCGGCTGTCTTGCAAACAGCTCGCCACGCGGGTTCACCCAGCGAAGAACGGGGTGTATCGCAATCGATGGTGGACATGATGGAGACCTCCAGAAGAAAGCCGGGGGCCTCCCCGCATAGGGAAAGAGCCCCGGCGGGTGGATGAAGAACACCGCGCATGCGGTGTCTGCGATCACGCAGGTTGCAGTTCGGCCTGGCGGCTCCACTCCTGCGTTTTGAAGTCCAGCGCGTAGCCCAGATCGCCCAGGCGGGCGATCTGCGCGCGCAGGGCGCGGCGGTCGATGGTCGAATCCAATTTCACGGAATCGCCCAGCGGCCAGAGCAAGCCGAACAAAGCAACGTCGCCCTCTTCGGTGCTGCCAGGGGCAGCCGCCGCAGCGGGCGTCGGTGCATCCACACCGAAGGGCGTGGTATCGACCAGCGGGTCCGCCGAGGCCTGCACGGGTGCGGGCTTGGCGGGTCTGGAGGCCTTGGCGGGCTTGGCCGGCGTTTCCGCAGGCTGCGTCCCCAGCTCTTCATCGAGTGGATCGACTTCCTGGGTGGCGAAGCTGCGGGCCTCATCACGACTCAGTTTGTCGATGCCGTTGAGCGTCATGCCGTCGAGGTTTGCGCGCACTTCAAACCGCGCGCCGCCCGCGACCGGATAGGACTTCGCGAAGATGTAGCGAATGACGAAATCCCCGTCGTACTTTCCTTCGGGGTACTGCTCCAACTCCGCGTCTTTAACCGCGAACTCGCCGATGGGGGTAGAAAGGCGCCCAACCGTGAACGGGCCGTTCTTGCCCCGGATGGTCCGCAACGTGAGCTGGCCCGGGACGACGATGGGTAGGGCTGATCTCGTAGGTGCCGATGTGGCTGC
Organism: Stenotrophomonas sp. LC732; assembly: GCF_052446685.1. NCBI lineage: Bacteria > Pseudomonadati > Pseudomonadota > Gammaproteobacteria > Lysobacterales > Lysobacteraceae > Stenotrophomonas > Stenotrophomonas sp. LC732. Next base: position 1,459,700 of record NZ_CP199214.1, read on the forward strand.
CATGATGGTTCTCCTTGGACGAATAGGAAAAAGGCAAGGCCCCGTGAGGGGCCGTGCCGGATCAGAACGAAGCAGCCAATGCCGGCTCCTGCTCCTCGACTGCACATTCGGGCTCGCGCTCGGCGGGCTCGGCAGATTGGTAGGAAACGGCGTCGGCGGCAGTGTCGATGGCGTTGGCGGCTTCGGACGCGGGTGCGTCCTCCGCTGGCGCTGCCTCGGCATGCGCCTGGCTCGTCGGATAGACCTGGGTGCCGTCGATCTTGATCAGACCGATGTGGACCAGCGTCGATTCCAGGCTTGCGGCCGGTTCCCCAGCGTGCTCGCCCTTGGTGCGGATGTACGGATCGATCTTCATGTCGTTCAGACGAAAGGCGATCAGCACCTTGCGATCCCCTTCGATGGCCTGCACGCATCGGCGAACCAGATGCTCGGCTTCAGGGGTGGCGACGATCGTGTCGAAGTACCGATATTCCGGTTCATCGACAGGTCCGGCCAGCGCGGCGATGGAGCACGACAGGAACGGGTCACCATCCTTGGGGGTGACGTCCTTCGGACGGTTGAGGTAGCCGATGCCACGGGTGATCAACTCGTGCTGCTCGATCGAAGCCAGTTCGGCCCGCTCGATCAGCTCGGCCTTGAGCAGTCGCGCCTTGAGGGATGCGGCGGCCTGGCCTTTCTGTTCGCCCTTGTCGCGGATGTAGGCATCGCCCCAGAGGTCGCCGAGGCGAAAGCGCACCAGCGGTCGCTGCTTGGAATCGTCAACGCCGATGTAGCGCTGAACGAGCTTCTTGGCCTCGGCACCCGAGACCTTGACGTCGAAGTAGCGGTAGCTCGGGTCCCTGGCGGGGCCGACCAGCGCGGCGATGGTGCAGGCCAGGAAGGGCTGCGCACGGCGGCCGCCCCTGACGGGCACCTCACGGACACGCTGGAGGTAGCCGATGCCCGAGGTGTGGAGGTCGAAATACGATTTCTCGTTGGAAGTGGTGTTCATGGTGAATCTCCATAGGGAAAAGCGGAGACACACCGAGCCCACGCATGCGGGGAAAGGTGCGTAACCCCGCGGTGGGTTGATAAGGCGAAAGCATCCGCCACCAGGGACTGGTGGCCGCTCGCGGATGGATGCGGTGCGAGCTGGCTCGGTCACGCAGTGGAAACTGCGCCGCAACCTCGAGGACCGATGGTTGCCTGGCATGTCGCTGACAGCGTCAGCAGGCATGGGGTCAGCATGGCCGGGCCTCGCGCGCGCGACAGCAATCAATTGGCACCCGCGCGTTTCCCTTTGTCCACGCAGCCCGGCTCAGCGCAAAAGAAAGCCCCCGGTGTGGGGGGCTGCGAGAGTCGAGTGGCGGTTGCCGCGCTATGCGGGAGGCACCACCTCCAGCGACAGATGTGTGGCGGTGGCCGACAGCATCAGGTCGTCTTCGGTGTGCAGGATGCGCGTGAATACGCCGTCCTTCGGGTCGAAGTACTCCCCGAAGTCGTCGCCGCCCAGTTCGGCGCGCGCCAGTTCCCACCAGTCGTCGAACGGGTCGGTATCCGGGTTGCAGCCGACGGCATAGGCCAGCAGCTTCACACGCCCATCCGGGCGGCGCTCTCCCTGCTCGGCGAGGAAGTACACGCCCTGGTCCTTGACCAGGATGACGCGGCATTGGCTGGCGATGGCCTCGGTCAGCACGGGGCGCAGGTCGGAGCCTTTGAATCGCAGTGACATGGTTGAAATCTCCTATGTGGAATAGAGAAAAGGCCCTCCATCCGCATGGATGGAGGGCCTGTGGGCACATGGCCCATGGGCGAAACTTCGTGGCGGGACCCACGGGTCAGCCGTAGAACCGGCAGGATTCAGTTTCCGGCGTCATGCCGGCACCGCCTGGCGCTGCCGGGTAGCCTTGGCGTCGATCACGCTCACATCGATCAGGCGCCAACGTCCGTCGTCGATGAGTCGCTCCAGCACTTCGCCGAGCATGTCGAAATACACCTCGTCATGCCGATCGACCAATTCGCCGTCGCGATGCAGCTCCACCACGTAGGTGTCGCCGCCTCGGTCGTACAGCACCGTCACCCGGCCCTCGAACTTCGCGGTCGAGACCGTGAAGCTGATCGCCGGAGGCGTCTCGATGATCTTGGACGGCGTCGGATCGACCCAGGTGAAATCCCGGGCACCCGCATCGACCAGCATGTGGGTGATGCGCCGGAAGCCATCGGGCGCCGGCATTTCCTCCAACTGCTGGATGAGCTGACCCAGCTCCATGCACTGCGGCTCGGGAATGGGCAGCTTGGCCGGCGCGGAGCCGAGGATGTGCGTCTTGACGGTGTAGGGAATGCCGTCGGACGTCATCTCGGTGCGCTCTTCCGGCGTGTCCGCCCGCAGCCCATCGAAACGGCGCCGTGCGTAGGGTTGGACATGCACCTTGGCGCCTTCGTCGGGGACGGTGGTCACCAGCTTGGAATCGAGCACAGCGAACTCGCTCGGCTTGAGCTTGACGACGATGGCATCGTCGGTGATGGCGACTACCTTCCCGTCGAAGGGCTGGGGGTCGACGGCGAAGCCCAATGTCGAAGATTGCGGCTGATCGTCGAACACGCGGTACTTGAACGACCGCACGTTGCGGGGCACGTGGCCTGCGACTAGCGAAGGCATCATGGATTTGATGAGGGAACGGTCCATGGGAATCTCCTTGAGGAAGAAACAAGGGATTCCCCGCCCGCAAGGGAGAGGTCCCTTGTGGGTGGTGTGGATGGACGCGGTACGTCCGTGGAAAACATCGACCAGCACGGCTTCCCGTGCTTGCAGCCTTGAAGGTCTTGGCTGCCTGGGCATGTGTCGGCAACGCCGACGAACATGGGGCAAGAATGGCCCGGGAGTAAGCGGCCCGCTTGCAGGAAACGGCACCCCATCGCACCCGCTTTCCAGCGCTGCGGGCGAGAAAAAGCCCCTCGAAAGGGGCTTGGGGGTCAGGCTTCGTACACGAAGTAGTGTTCTCGCTGACGCGGGAAGAACACGTGCTTCCACGTGTCGCCGCTTGTGTTGCCACCGTCGAATACGACCATTTCGTAGTCGTCAATGTCGGTGTCCACCAGATCGGCGCTGTCGATATGGCGCATGTGCAGCGTACCGCTCATGCGCTCGAACACCAGGATCTGGCCGATGGCGTCGTCCTGGCTCATGGCGTTGACGCAGGCTCCAAGCTGATTCTCGAAGTCGGGCGTGGGCAAGATGAGATCGGGGAACATGAGATTGCTCCTATGGAATTGAACCAGCCCGGCTCCTGGTGGGAGGCGGGCTGGCATATGGGGGATAAAGGGGAAGGCTTGCGCGTCGCGTGTCTGCTAGGTCTCGGCCAGTGGCAAGCCCAGTAGCGCGGGTGCGTCGGCATCGAGGATGAGGATGCGCACATCTGCCTGGCCGGCCAGTTCAAGGATGTTCGCCAGGTCGTCAGGCATGCCCTTGTCGCGGTGCTCCTGTCGAAGCTGCTCAGCACTGATGCCCTCGGCATATTCCAGGTTCTTGTCTGTCCAGGGCGTGGAGATCAGCTTGACGCCAATCGCCGGGCTGTACGGAACCCGAAAGGCGATGAACAGAAAAGCCTCCGGCGTGGCGAGGTCTGCCAGGTTGGCGAGGTACTGGCCGGTTTCCTGGCAGATGTGCGCGCTGCTGACTTCCCAGCACCGGCTGTAATAGCCGGTCTCGAAACTCAACCGCTGCACCACGTCTCGCGCGGCTTCGGCCGAATAGGTATCACCGACATGGACCGGGCGGCCGTCGAGGTCGTCGCCATGGATGGCATAGACCACGGCGCCCACCACGCCTTCGCCGTTGATGCCTTCAACAGCATCACATTCAGCAATCAGCTCGTCGCTGATGGCGTCAGTGCCGCTTTTGATCAACGCGAAGTCGCTGGTGACGATGCAAGGCGATGAGATCAGGTCGTTGTCGGAAAGATGCGCTTGGCTCGTGTGGATGGATCGCCAGACATGCGGGCTTCCGTCCCCGTAGCAGATGCACAGCGTTCGGACGACTCTCAGATTCCAGTAGCCGCGTACAAAGGGATTGGGATTCTGGGTCATGGAATTTCTCCAGATTGAATAATGGAGCCAATTCCCGCCACCGGGAATTGAACCCCGGTGGGTTGAAAGTGGAAAAAGCGTCAGGCGGCACTGATCGAGGGCTTTGGGCCAATCGGCGCAGGCTGACGGAAGAAAAATCGAGGGACATGGCCGCGTGGACGCATGTCCCTCATGGGCAGTGAACAAAAAGACGGTGGTATGCCGCAGACCGGCTCACCAACCGCTGTAGTTCACCAACAGAGCGGCGATGACCTTGCGGCGTTGCAGATCGAGACCATCGAAGTCCGACAGTCCTTGGAAGTGGCAGCGCTTGAGCATGGCACCGCCCTCGCGCGCGTTGTAGAAGCTGAACATGGCGGACAGGAACATGCGTTCCCCGCTGCTCAGGACGCCGAGTGCGTCGTTGGCACGCAGCATGTCGGGACGCAGATCCCACTTGCTCTTTGCCTGGTTCAGGCCTTCGCGCGTGCCGTCGCCAAACCATTGCGGGCCTGCGATCTCGACGCCGCGCTTCCAGACCTCGAAGAAGGCTTGGGGCGCGGCGGCGAAATGCTGCTCTTCCCGCATGATCTGATCGACGACTTCCTGGGGCAAAAGCTGGTTCATGACGTGGTTCCTCCAGTTGGATCAGGGTGTGGCGAGCTGGGACCCGCCGCCTCTTTCGAGGGCACGTTGAGCCGCGGCATAGCTGCGGAAGTACTGGCAGGATTCCCGCGAAACGGGACCTTCTGTATCGCGCGTGCCGATGTAGTGGCCGGCGGCGCTATGCAGGATTTCGAGCGGCAGGAACTTGCCGCAATGGATCAAGGCCAACTGGCCGAAAGAGGCTTGCTGGGACGTGGACGGGCTCCTTGGAAAAAGCGGGGCCTCGTCCCTCACGGGATGGCAGCTCCCGCACGCGGTTGAGAAAAAAGCATCGGCGTCACGGGTGACGCGCGTCCGCAGACTCGATGCGATGGCGGACTGGCGGGTAGCGCGGAAAGAATCCGCGGCAGCCTGGAAACTCTGGCTGCTGGCATGGTGCTGACGAATCAGCGACACATGCGGGCAGCTTCATGCGCGAGGCGAGCCGCGTCAGCCGGAAATCGGCATTTGCAACAGCCCCGATTGGCGAACGCGGAAAAAAGAAAGCCCCGCAATAAGTGCGGGGCTGTCAGGAGGATGAGGCGAAACTGGGTCAGCGAGGCCTGTCGCCCAGTACATGCTGCTTCCACAGGGCGAATGCCTCGTCCGGTCCCAGCTCTGCGAGGATGACGATGGGCTGGCCCCGACGGGCACGCAGCGATGCGAAATACGCTGGCCGGTCGGCGATGGCGTTGAGCTTGATGCCCTTTAGGAACAGCAACTGGCGGGGGCGAACTTTGGTGGTAACGCAGGCATGATTGCGCTTGTTTGGGGCAAAAGGGCCAGCGAAGCGGGCGGACACGGCCAGAAAACCGCGACGAACTACTTGTACTTGCCAGGCGAGGCGAACGGGTGACATCAGCATATCGCTATGCGGTAAAGAAGACCGTCCTAAAGCTTGCAGGATCCCGGCATAGCTTCATCATCACCTCTCCGTGACGGCTCATTGGAACGAAAAAGGCCAGCATCGCCGTGATGGACTTTCATAATTGCCAGGTCAACTGGCTTGCGTGCTGTTTATTCACAGCAAGGCATTGCGACGTCGTTGCAGCAATCGCCGCCATCGCAACAGGGCGTTGCAGCAAAAGCGGCGGTGGGCGCTAGCATGAGGGCCAAGCCGCGGCCGCTCATGCTGGGGGCCGTTCTCTTCAGATTGGTGTCCTGCACCGTGTGCATTGCGAATTTCCGGATCGTCCCAATGTCACTGGGACTCCTTTGTGGCGGCCGGGTTCTCCACGCTCATGAACGACTGGGCCACCAGCGCGATCGCCCCGCCCACGATGGCCATGTCAGCGATGTTGAAGGCGGGCCAGTGCCAGCCGTGCAGGTGAAAGTCGATGTAGTCGATAACGTGCCCGCGCGTGGCGCGGTCGAACGCGTTGCCCAATGCGCCGCCCAGAATGAGGCTGTACGAAAGGCCTTCCGTTTTGCGCAGCGGCCGGGAGAGCAGCCATGCGAGCCATGCCGATATTGCGAACGCGATCGCCAGAAAAAACCACCGCTGCCAGCCGCCCGCGCCAGCAAGGAAGCTGAACGCCGCGCCGGGATTGAGAGCGTGAACTAGGTTGAAGAATGACGCCACCTCGTGCGACCAACCCAAGGGAGTTGTCGCGTCAATGTAGCTCTTAGCTGCCTGATCGCCGGCGAATATAACGATCGCGAGTGAGTACCACTGCGTCTTGCGAAGAGATGGTTCATCCATTGTTCATGCCGCCTTGAACTTCAGGAGGCGCAGCCCATTGACGACAACCAAAAGACTTGCCCCCATGTCAGCGAACACAGCCATCCACATGGTGGCATGCCCTGTGAACGTCAACGCAAGGAACACCGCCTTGATGCCAAGGGCCAGAACGATGTTCTGCGTGAGGATCGCCGCAGTGCTACGCGACAGCCGGATGAAGGCGGGGATCTTGCGCAGGTCGTCGTCCATCAGGGCGACGTCGGCTGTTTCGATCGCGGTGTCGGTGCCGGCCGCGCCCATGGCGAAGCCGATGTCGGCACGGGCGAGCGCGGGCGAATCGTTGATGCCGTCGCCCACCATGCCCACCTGGCCCTCGCCGCCGACCAGGCTTTCGATGGTCTTGAGCTTGTCTTCGGGCAGTTGGTCACCACGGGCTTCAGAGATTCCGACCTGGGCAGCGATGGCCGCGGCCGTGTGCTGGTTGTCCCCCGTCAGCATCAGCGTGCGCACACCCAGCGCCTGCAGGTCGGCCACCGCCTCACGGCTGGTTTCCTTCACGGTGTCGGCCACTGCAAAAATGCCGAGCACGGTCGCATCGTCCATCAGCAGGATCGCTGTCTTGCCTTGGCGCTCCAGGGTCTCCAGCCGAGCCTGGAGCGTCGCTTCGCTCAGGCCCAGCTCCTGGGCGAGCCTGTGGTTGCCCATGTGCAACATGCGCCCGGCGACGCGGCCGCGCACGCCGCGGCCAGGCAGCGCCGCGAAGTCGTCGACCTCGTGCAGCGCGATGCCGTCACGGTTCGCCTTGCGGGCGATGGCCTGAGACACAGGATGGTCCGAGCGTGCCGCGAGGCTTGCGGCCCAGGCGGCAACTTCCTGCGCCTCGCCGATCAGCGGCACGAAGTCGGTCTGCTCGGGCTTGCCATGTGTGAGTGTGCCGGTCTTGTCCAGGGCCAACGCCTTGAGCTTGCGCCCGCCCTCCAGGTAGACGCCACCCTTGATCAGGATGCCGCGTCGGGCGGCAGCGGCCAAGCCGCTGACGATGGTGACCGGCGTGGAGATGACCAGAGCGCAGGGGCAGGCGATCACCAGCAGTACCAGGGCCTTGTAGACCCAGTCAAACCATGCGCCGCCGAAGGCGAGCGGCGGCACGACGGCAACCAGCACGGACACCGCGAACACCGCCGGCGTGTAGACGCGGGCGAACTGGTCGACGAAGCGCTGCGTGGGCGCACGGCTGCCCTGCGCGGACTCCACGGCATGGATGATGCGCGCGAGCGTCGAGTCGCTGGCGCCTGCGGTCACCTTGTATTCGAAAGAGCCGGTCTCATTGATGGTTCCGGCGAAGACCTGGTCACCTTCGGCCTTCTCGACGGGCAGGCTCTCGCCGGTGATGGGCGCCTGGTTGATGGCCGATCGACCCGAGGTGATCAGGCCGTCCAGTGCGATGCGCTCGCCAGGACGCACGCGGACCACCGCGCCCTTTGCGACCTCCTTGGCCGGCAGCTCTGTCCATGAGCCATCGGCCTGCCGCACGGTCGCGGTCTCGGGCGCCAAGTCCATCAGCCCCCGAATGGCGTTGCGGGCGCGGTCCAGCGACTTCGCCTCGATCACTTCCGCCAACGCGAACAGGAACATGACCATGGCGGCCTCCGGCCAGTGGCCGATCGCCATGCCGCCGGTGACCGCGATGGCCATCAGGGCGTTCATGTTCAGGTTGAGGTTCTTCAGCGCGATCCAGCCCTTCTTGTAGGTGCTGAGGCCGCCGGTGAAGATCGAAACCAGTGCCAGCACGATCACGGCCCAATGATTGCCGTCGTTGACCCAGTACACGCCTTCGGCGGCCACCGCCGCAACGCCCGAAACCGCCATCGGCCACCAATTGGTCTTGTGCGCGGCCACCGGGGCATCGCGCGGCTCATCAGTCCTCTGGACCTCGGCTTCCATGCCCAGCGATTCGATGGCTTCGACTGCCGGCTTGATCGCGTCGGGTGTGTGCCGAACCGTGAGCGTGCGCTGCATCAGGTTGAAATCCATTCCCTGCACGCCCGGCATGCCTTGCAGCTTGCCGCGGATCAGACTTTCCTCGGTCGGACAGTCCATCTTCGCGATGCGAAGTACCGTGGTGGCTGTCTGCATGTCCTGCCGCGCAGCCTGCATTCCAATGGAAGCAAGCGCCTTCTCGATCGGCGCTGAGGTCGCCAGCGTGTGCTGGACTCCCAGCACACGCTGCATCAGATTGAAGTCGAGCGCGGTCACACCCGGCAGCTTGCCCAGCCGGTCGCGGATCAGCGCTTCTTCCGTCGGGCAATCCATGTTCTCGATCCGGTACGTCACCCGCTCGCCGATCGGCGGCGCGGAAACGGCAGCGGTTGGTTGCTGCTGCAGGGCCGAGGATGGGATCACAGCCGCGGCTTCGATCGGCCCCGTGTGGCCGAAGGTCTGCTCCTTGGCGCGCATGCCGATCGAGGCCAGGACCTGCTCCATCTGCGCGCGTGCCTGAGCGAGGTGTTTCACCGACAGGGTGCGCTCAGCGAGGTCGAAGTCGAGGTCCTGAATTCCCTCGACTGCCCCGAGGTGCGAGCGGATGAGTTTCTCCTCGCTCGGGCAGTCCATGTTCTCGATGCGGTAGGTGGTCGACACGGCGGCGTCTCGGACAGCCTGAGCCTTCATGCCCACCGAATTCAGCGCTTGCTCCAAGGCATCGGCCGAGACTTCGCGGTGCGAAATGGTCAACAAACGCTGCGGAAGATCGAACAGGAGCCGCTCGACACCGGGCATGCCCTCCAGCGTTCGCCGCACCAGTGCTTCCTCATTGCGGCAATCCATGTTGCTCACGTGGAAAACGGTGGTTTCAGTGCTGGCCTGCTCACTGGCGCACGCCGTCTGTTGGCCATTGCCGCCGGAGCAGGCGCATGGGCTGGAAGGTTCTTTGTTCATAGATCGCTCTTCATTGACAAGGTTTTCCCCGGATGCCATCATTAGAAAACCTCTAGTAGATATAGAGTCAAGTTTTTTATAGGAAGCAACCATGATGCGGATCGGTGAACTGGGCAAGAAGGCAGATTGCTTGGTGCAGACCGTGCGCTTTTACGAGTCAGAAGGCTTGCTGCCCGAGCCTGCACGTAGCGAGGGCAACTTCAGGCTCTATGACGAAGTCCATTTGCAGCGCTTGCTGTTCATCCGCCGCTGCCGGGCGAAGGACATGACGCTGGATGAGATCCGTCAACTGCTGAACTTACGGGATCGGCCAGAGTTGGGCTGCGGCGAGGTGAACGCGCTGGTCGACGCTCATATCGCGCAAGTGCGGACCAAGATGAAGGAATTGCGCGCCTTGGAGCGCGAGTTAATGGATCTGCGACGCTCCTGCGATAGCGCCCGAACCTCGCGCGAGTGCGGCATTCTCAACAGCTTGGCCGAGCCCGCCTGAAGCTCGAGCGTGTCATCGGTGCTGGAAGTGATCGGGTCCAGTTCTGAGAGCCACGTGCCGCGCTCCATCATGCGAAAGCGCGCGGTTCTGACGTTTTGAGACGGCGTGCGACCGAGGGCGTGGCCCACAGGAGCCAGCGCGAGCCGGACGACCTGCGCGCCGCAATCTCCGCCACCTTACGGGTTCTCCAGGCCAGACCGAGCATCGCGGCGTGGCTGCGCAGGTGCAGGTGCAGGCCAAGGTAGCAGTGCGCCACGACGCGGCCCGACTCATGGGCACGCCACGCAACTCGCGATCGCTTCGCAAGAAGCCGCAAGGCCCGACTCGCGCAAGAATGCGACGTGGGCAAGATCGTATAGCCAGCAGCGCAAGCGTTTGCCGCTGCTGGCCGGCTCCGGAAGGGATAGACAAGCTGCGGGCCGTAGTCCATTGGAAAGTCCATCTTTCTTGAGTGTCACTCTTTGGCGCCCAGCGTGTGCTTTTGCGACCGGAAAGCGCTGAACAAGTGGCCCCCGGGCATCCAGAAATCGCCGTAGTTGACTTGGGCGTCTTCGTGCTCACGCTTGTGATGCCAGCGATGGGCTTCAGCCACCCCGATCAACAATCCCAACGGCCCGACCCGGTATCCCAGATTGGAGTGCTGGAAGGCCAGATGCACGACCAAGAAGCCGAGCCATGCGCCGACGGCCAACCACAGCTTGGAACGCCGCTACTGGCTCAACGGGGAGTGGAAAGGCCGCCCGCCCTCTAGCAAGGCGGCACAAGCGAGCGCGACGATCACTGTGAGTAGCTCCGTCGGAAAAGACGGCCGGCCGGTCGCGAGCTCGCCGAAGAGCACAACCGCAGTGGCGCCACGGATCAGTGGATAGCAGCCATACCGGATGACAGTCGCAATGAAGGGGGCGCATTGGTGCTCATCTGTTCTGTCCTAAAGCTCTGACTGGATTGGAAAACCTTCTAGCTACGGTAGAGTCAAGGGCGTCCGGGAAGACCCTGTGGCAAGTTCGTTGCATCTGCGCCTTGACTCTCCAGCCGCTACAGGCTTCAGCATCCATCGATTTGGAAGGAACAATGCATGGCTGAAAACCACAGAAATCACGAAAACGACGAGTTGGGCCGCCTAGATGCGAGCGATGCGAAGGACCGAAAGATTCTTCTGACTGTGTTGCTGATCAACCTGACGCAGTCCGCCGCCGGCATTGCCCTTGGCATCTGGGCTGGCTCTACGGCGCTGATGGGCGCCGGGTTGGACAACCTCGCCGATGCGTCGGTCTATGCGGTTAGCCTGTATGCCGTCGGTCGTGCGGCAACGGTCAAGGTGGGCGCGGCCCGCTTGTCGGGTTTCTTGCTAATCGGCCTGGCCGCGCTGCTGCTGTTGGAAGTCCTACGCCGCTTCGCTGGAGGGGAAGAGCCTGTCGGCCCAGCCATGATGGCCATGGCCGCGCTGAACGCGGCTTTGAACCTAGTGTGCCTCAGACTACTGCGCCGCCATCGCGGGGAAGATGTGAACTTCAAGGCGTCAGCGATCTTTACCAGCAACGACTCCATCGTCAATGGTGCGATTGTGCTGTCCGGGGTGCTGGTGATGGGGTTCGGGTCGAACATCCCGGATCTGGTGCTGGGCGTCATCGTGGCCGCAATCGCAGCGAATGGGGGGCGGGAAATCCTGCGCGAAGCATCGGAAACAGCTCGCCGTAAGGCGGGCACATAAGGCATGTTTTCGCCCAGTTCATCCCGAGGTTTACCTCTGCAAAAGAGGTAGTCCAGCCTTTGGGCTACGGCCTCGGCTGCAGCCGAGCGTACCATTGGCGATGGCCGCGCGATAGGCGGGCATGCCGTTCTCGACCTCCGTCTGCCGTACAGCAGCGGTGCGCAAGGTTGAGGGTGCATGTCGTCTCTCCTGTTCGTGTGGCCCAGGCCAATGGCCGGGCCGGGACGTTGATGGGCAGGAGAATGGCGCCGAAGGCCCAACGGCCTTCGGCTCGGGAGAAAAGAGGAACCACCCGTGGGCTGATTGGCAGGCCCGGTCGTCGCTAGAACCGTCTGCTCATCAAGCAATCACACCCGGCCCATGTCGTGGCTGGGGCCGGCATCGTCTGGCGCACATCCGCGCACAAAGGGAGCCCGTTTTTGCACCGGCGGGCACCGGCACCGATTACCGCTGACCACGAAGGGTCTCCCGGTGGCTCGTGCAGCCTGGCAAGCCACCGGGAGACCCTTCGCAGAGGGCGGAAGAAACGCAGATCAACAGAACGCGCGTGGTGCGGCTCGCAGAGAAGCTACCTTCAGGTCCCGCGGCCGGGGACGGCTGGGCGGGACGCGCACACGGATCAAGAAGGCGTTGCGCGCTGGGCGTCCCGCAGGGCATGCGGCGGAGTGCGGGACAGGGGCCACGCCGCCGAAGGCGGGCACGGCTCACGGGGAACGGGGGCGGTCAGGAGCCTTTGCGGCCGCTACGGCGCGGGCGCGAGGCGCCGCGCTTGGAGCTGCCGGATTCGACTGGCAGCGTGCCTTTGCAGTCCGGGTAGCGGCTGCACGACCAGAACGGGCCGCTCTTGCCGCTGCGCTGGCGCGTGGGTGCGCCGCACTGCGGGCATGCCGGCCCTTGGGGAACCTTGATGGACAGGGAGGCGCTGCCGTACTGCGCAATCAACTGCGAAATCCACGCGGCCTGCTTGCCGATGAACACGTCCAGGGTGAGCTGTCCGGCCTCGATCATGTCGAGCGCCTGTTCCCAGACGGCGGTGGTGCCAGGGTCGGCAATCGCCGCAGGCACGGCATCGATCAAAGTGAAAGCCGCATCCGAGGCGCGGATGGCGCGCCCCTTCTTCACGAGGTAGCCGCGAGCGATCAGGCCGCCGATGATGTTGGCCCGCGTCGCTTCGGTGCCGATGCCAACCGTATCCTTGAGCTTCTGCTTCAGGCGGGGATCGGACACCAGCTTGGCGACGCCTTTCATGGACTTGACCAACTCGCCTTGCGTGTACGGTTTGGGCGGCAGCGTCTTGAGTGCCTTGAGATCGACGTCGGCCACCTGGCATGCCAGGCCCTCATACAGTTTCGGCAGCGCGGGCAGCACCTGGGCGCGGACCGCAGTATCGCCCTCGCCATCACCGTCTTCGGCCTGCGGCTCGGCGAGCACCTGGCGCCAACCCGGGATGACAACCTGCTTGCCCGTGGCCGCCAGGTTCTGCCCCCCGCACGAAAACTTGGCCACAGTGCGGTCGAACTCGTGGTGAGGGAGGAACTGCGCCAGGTAATGCGACCGGATGAGCCTGTACACGGCCAGTTCCTTCTCGCTCATGGCGGAGAGCTTCGCCGGTTCGAGCGTCGGGATGATGCCGTGGTGCGCCGTGACCTTGCCATCGTTCCAGGCGCGCGAGCGCTGCGAGCGGTCGAGCTGGCCCATGATCGAGCGCAGCGAGGGATCGGTCTTGAGCAGGCTGTCGAGAACGGTGGGCACTTCGGCAAACATGCTCTCGGGCAGGTAGCCGGAGTCCGAGCGGGGGTACGTCGTGGCCTTGTGCGTCTCGTACAGGGCTTGGGCAATCTCCAAGGTTTCCTGCACGTCCAGCCCAAGCTGCTTGGAACACACTTCCTGCAAGGTGCCCAGGTCGAACGGCAGCGGCGGGCCTTCGCGGACACGCTCAGTCTCCACCGACACGACGTGGGCACTGCCCGCAGCGCGGATCTGCTGCATGGTCTGCTGTGCGACCGGCTGCCGCAGGCAGCGGCCTGCGTCGTCGGTGCACGCATCGGGTGGAACCCATTGCGCGGCGAAAGTCGAACCGCCTGCGAACAGGGACACGGCGATGGCCCAGTATGGTACGGACACGAAGCGCGCGATCTCGCGGTCGCGGTCCACAACGAGCTTGAGCGTCGGGGTCTGTACGCGGCCGACCGACAGCACGCCGTCGTAACCCGCCTGTCGCCCCAGCACCGTGAACAGCCGGCTCAGGTTCATGCCCACGAGCCAATCCGCACGGGAGCGCGCCAGCGCCGAGTGGTACATCGAAAGCGTCTCGGCCGAAGGCCGCAGCTTGCCCAGTGCCGCCCGAATGGACGCATCGTTGAGCGCCGACAGCCACAGGCGTTCGATGGGGCCGCGGTAGCCGCAAAGCTCCACGATCTCGCGGGCGATCAATTCGCCCTCGCGGTCGGCATCGGTGGCGATAACCAGGTGAGTCGCCTTCGCCAAGAGCGCCTTGACGACCTTGAATTGCGTGGCGGTCTTCGGTTTGACCTCGACCCGCCAGTGCTGGGGAATGATGGGCAACTGCTCAACGGACCATCGTTTGAGCTGCTCGTCGTAGGCCTCGGGCGGCGCCGCCTCCACGAGATGGCCGATGCACCAGGTGACCGTGACGCCGGAACCGTTGAGGCAGCCTTCACCGCGCTGCGTGGCGCCGAGAATCCGGCCAATGTCTTTGCCCTGGGAGGGCTTCTCGCACAAGAACAGCCGCATATCCGTCCATCCCGATTCCTGTTGTTCATGGAGTTGCTGGGATCGAGGATGCCGAGCGCAGCCCCTGGCAGCAGCAAACAAGCCGCATGCGGCAGCGACCGCTTTCACGCCGATGAAATGGCGAGTGCGGGGAAGGTGCGTGGCCGGAAGTGTGCGGGCCGAGAGCCGCGATTTCCGGGAGCGCGCGTGGAACTCGGTGGACGTTGGTGGAGCTATCCCCTGGGGATAATTCGCAGCGCATGGAGGGCGGCGAAGCACTGCGGCAGCCGCCCTCCATGCCCGATCACTTCCTGCGCTTGGTCTCTTTCGGCGCCGTCGATTCCTGGGTGGCCTGGGGCTTCGGCTCTGCCTCCTGTGGCTTCGGGCTGAGGGCCACAGACTCGATGCGGTACGGCAGGATGCCGACACTGCGCGCGTTGACCTGCCAAGTCTCACGCGGCTGATCTTCGTTGTCCGTCCAGGGGTCGCGCTCCATGCGGCCGACGACCAGCACCCGCATGCCCTTCTGGTAGAGCTGCTGCCAGCGGTCGGCGTCGTGGTGCCAGAGTTCCACCGGCGCCCAGAAGCCGCCGCGGTCCTCGAACTCGCCGCCCTTGGTGGGGACGGGGTTGTCGAAGTACACGTTCAGCCGGAGCAACCGGCGAGGATCGTCGTTGCCATTGGGGAATTCGCGGTACTCGGGAGGCGATCCGATGTTGCCCTCGCCGATGAATTGTGTGCTCATGTTGGAATCTCCGTGGTGGTTGAAATACCCGTGCCTCGTTGGGCTCGGGCGCGTGCTCGGATGGCAGGCGCAATCACCGATCGCGCACTGCGGCAGGAACGGACGCGAGCCGGCGCAGGTAGGTGTTGTCCGCCTGCGCGGCCTTGCTGGCGCATTCCTGTGCTTGCCTGCCCAGGGTGTGCAGCAGGCTGATCTGCATGTTCAGCATGACGCGCTGCAGTTCGATCTCGTGCAGGTCGTGCAGCAGGTTGACCGGCGTGCTGGGGCTCGCCATCAGCTCCTGCCACAACGCCACGCCCATGGCCGATCGATCGTGCTTGCGCCAGCGAAGAAAGGTCGTGCCTGCGCCAGTGGTCTGCTGGGCCAGCTCGACGGGAAGCAGGTGGAAGGGATGCCCGCACGCCTGTGGCAGCACCTGTCGCTGCGCCAGGGCAATCAACTCGTCGCGCATGGCGAAGCACTGGCTGGCCCAGGCCTCGAAGTCCCCTTTACCTTTAAAAGGCTTTAAAAGGCCTTTTAGAGAGGCCGCGTGTTCCAGCCGCATGAAGGCTGGCTGTTCCAGACGACGGAAGTAGCGCGGTTCGCGGTTCGGGTCGCTCATGCCGGTTCGTCCTCGCCGGCGGCTGTGGACTTGGCCTCGGCCGAATCGGCGGCAGCGCCTTCGTCGGTGGGAGATGCGGCTGCGGCAGCGCTATCACCACGCTGTTGCAGACCACGGCGCACGACGGGCGGCGCAAACTTCGAGCGGCGCATGCCTTCGAGCACGTCCTGCGGCAGTTCGCCGAACTTCTCCAATGCTGCCCGAGCTGCGGCGTTCTTGGCCGCGAAGTCGTCGCGGGTGCAGCCCGAGTAGCGGTATTGCTGGGCCAGGCTGAACAGGCTGCGCAGCGCGTGGGCACCTTCGTTGAGCCAGCGCTCCAACGTCGAGCGATCGATCAGCGCGGTGTGGTGGGCGAGGATCAGCTTGCGCGCGATGTCGTCGTAGTCGGCCAGGAGATAGACGGCGGCAAAGCCCAACTGCGCATTGACGAACAGCGGAAGCTTGACGGGCTGCACGTTGAGGTTCTCGCCCAGGGTCAACGCGGCGGGCACGCCGGCCAGGGCCTGGTCCACCTGGTCGCGCAGCGTCTGCAGCGTGGTCCTGGTCTGGTCGAGCTTGTCTTCGATGCGAAGCATCCACCAGTCGCTGTATGGGTCGTCCTGCTCCGAGCCGCGCTTCATCTTGTTCATGACGGCGATGTAGCCGTTCAGGCCGACGATGCCCGGTCGCCCCTCGGCGGCGGCGCGGCCATGCCAGATGCGCGAGGCGTGGTGGGTGTGCAGCGTCAGCGACATCGCGCTGCGCAGGGAGCCGAGGTTGAGTTGCAATGGTTCGTTGCTGGTTGCCATGGTGATCGCTCGCTGGTGGACAGGGAGCCGCCAGCATCCGCATGCAGCGGAAGGCAGTCAGTCAACAAACCGAAATGAGCCGACCCCCGGTTCTGTGCGCGCTGGCGGCGCAGCGCGCAACGGTCCCCTGGGGACCGCTCCGCAGATGGGCACTCACATCGGCGTTCCCGTCCTCGGTTGTTGACGGTATGCGTGCTGCACCGCACGTCGCGCTGCCGTTCGACACGATCCTTCGCCGCGCAGCCGTCCCCAGGGGACCGTTCCGTTGAGCGCCATGGAGGTCTGCTTCATGGTCTTGCATGCGCTCTACTCAGGTTTTGCGCAGCATGTCGCGCCGTCGCCCGGCGCTTCACCGCACAGCCGTCCCCAGGGGACCGTTTCTGCCGACCGCCATGGAGATCTACTTCACGGCTTTGACAAGCCCTGTGCTCAGGATTTGCGCAGCAGATCGCGCAGGCGCTCGATGTGCTGCCGGGCCACCTCGGGCGGCACGACGTTGCGCGGCGGCTCGGTTGGTGGTGCTCGCGCCGCCGATGGTGTTGGCGGTGCCGGGCCGGTCTGCTTGGCCCAGGCATTGAACTCGCCGCGCATGGCGCGCTGGATGATGCCGAACAGATAACCGGCGGGGTTGCGGATGCCATGCTTGCCGCACCGTGCGGCCCATTCGTCCAGCACGGCCTGCCGCAGGGCAGCGTCCACCTGCTGCAACGCCATCTTGGCTCCGGCCTGCTGTTCCGCCTTCAGTTCCGCGAAGCGCTTGGGCCATTGCAGGTCGCCCAGCGCACGCGCCTGCGCGGTAGTACGTACTTCATCAATACGACTACTACGTACTGTACGGTCCTGCTTCGAATTCCGAAGAGCGCCGTCTGGCGCGGGTTTCGGCCCTGCTTCGGATTCCGAAGATGGGCGATCGCCATTCCGAAGAAGGCTCGCGGGCCCTTCTTCGGAATCGTGGACCGCATCCTCCTGTGGATAACTTTCGGAGGCGGTGATGCCCTGGTCGGCCAGGCGCTCGGCGAGCACTTGCAGCCGCGACGGCAAGGTGCGTCCGGACAGCATCGGGTCGTCCGCGATCTCCTGGAGGGTGTTGAGTCCCACCACCTGGACGGCCTTGGCCGAATGCCCCAGCGACTGGCTGACCAGGGCCAGGTAGTCGGCGTCGAGTTGCATCGCCTCGAACGGCGTCAGCGGTTCGTCGTGCAGGACGTAGAGGTTGCCGAGGATGCGACCGGTCTTGGGGTCGCGCCGTCGTCGCACGAGGCTCAGCCAGCGCGTCAGGCGCAGCAGCGTCAGCGCCCGCGCCACGGTCTCATGGGAGGCCTGGCCTGCGCAGGGCATCGACGCCAGCCAGGGGCGCAACTGCTCATAGGTGGGAAATGCCGTGACGCCATCGTCGTTGAGCATCAATCGGAACACCTGCCAGGCGTTGCGCTCCAGCGGTGTCAGGCGGCGGTCGAGGAACAGCCGCCGCGGCACGCTCCCGTGCCGATTGCCACTGAACAGGAAGGCGTCGCCGGACGTAGGAGGCGTGGGCGTTGGAGCAGGCAGGGACGCGGGAGCGCCAGAGCTGGACTTGGGCGCGAGGTCCTTCAGCGCAGCGTCGAACAGGTCGGCGAGTGCGATGGGGCCAGGGCGCTGGGCTCGTGGGGCGGTGTCGTCCACGGCCATGGCCTAGCCCAATCCCTGATCGACCCAGTTCCTGATCGCGGCCCAGACCACCGAGAGCGGCAGCGACATGCCCTCGGCCAGGTCCATGGCCGCATCGAGAATCGAGGTCTCGTCCTCCAGATCGACGTTCCTGCTGCTGGTCACGGCTTTCCATTGCCGCCACAGTTCGGTGTCCTGGGTCTCGTCCAGGACGGGGTGGCGCCCCTTGCGCTTGGGCAGGCCGAGGATCTCCCGCCGCAGGGCGACTTCCTGATGGGTCAGGCCATAGAAGCGGCTGACCATCTCCGTGCTGGCCCCCAGCCGCAGCATGCGATCGACCGTGGCGATTTCCTTCTCCACGTCCTGTGCCTGGTTGAGCAGGCGCTGCAGCACTTCGCGGTTGACCGTGACCGAGCACCACGAGACGCTGGCGTTGGCCAGCACGCTGATCAGCGCGGGGTGCTTGAGCGCATCCAGCTCGGCCTCGCCGAAGCCCATGGCCTTGCAGCGGCGCAGTTGGCCGTTGCGAAGGTCATACAGCGCCTGGGCAATCACGGCCTGGTTGAGCGGATGCGATGTGGACATGCGGCCTCCCTCGCTCACGTCCCGGGCGCCGTGGTGCCGGCTTCCAGGTCCAGCAGACGCCGGGCGAGGCGCAGCAGCCGAAAGAGCTTGACCAACGCCGTGTCGCTCAAGCGCCTTGCGCCGCTGCCATGGCCTTGGCTCTGGCCGTGCAACAGGGTCGGCAGGTCGGCGGCGAGCTGCGCGCCGTCCAGGCCCGCTTCGGCGACGGGCTGACCCGTCAGGGAAGTGAGCAGCGTCAGCACCGCGCGGCCGAGCGGCGACGGGGCTTGGCCGCGGGCGCGGCACGCAAACCCGATGCCATCGGCGCGATCCTCGATGCACTCGTCCAGGCCTGCCTCCCCGGCGATCTCGCGCGCGAACTGCGCGATGTGGATGCGCAGCCGATCGGGCGTGTCCAGGCCGGCGTCGATGTACCAGACGTCGGAGATCGGATAGAGTCCGCCGAGTTGCACCGGGATGGACTGCAGCACGCTCGCCGAGAAGTCGGGCGGCAGCGCATCGCCCAACTGGTCGGCGACCATGCGCTGGATCGATTGGAGCCGTTCTGTCGTCGGTGCTGGCGAGACGATGTGCTCGCGAAGCAGATCGCCCGGTGCGGCCGGCTGGCTTCCCGTGGCCGCTTCGCCAACCGCCGTGTCGTCGTGGCGCAAGGTGGGCTCGGACGCCGGAGGGCTGGCGGGTGGAGGACCGGCCGCCGCTGCAGGCGTGGCGATGGACGATGCTGCGCCCGGCGGAGTCGGCGTGCCGGCGGTGGGCGAAGGCAACGCCGGCTGCGCCGCAGGTGGCGTCGGGTCACTGACCAGCGCCCGGTGGCGGCTTTCCGATTCGGTCAGGTCCAGCGCCAGCACGTCGTAGCCGATGCCCAGCAGCTCGGACATCTGGCCGATCAGCTCGTCTTGCACGCGCTGCGGCGCGAACTCGTCGCCCTGCGTGTCGAACTGCGCCAGCACCTCCTGAAAGAAACTGTCGAAGTCCAGCGGCAGCGAACGGTCCTTGGCGTAGTGCTCCCAGGTGCGTTTGCAGGCCGTGCGCATGACCGACAGCCGCTCGACCTGGTGGCGCCCCAGGCCGCCATAGAGCACAGTGGGAATGGCGGGCAGCAGGTAGCGCACCGCGTCGGCCATGCGGGTGATGTGCGACCGCTGGACGGGGAAGCCATCGGCCGCCAGGCGGCGGGCCAGTTCCGACTGGCTCAGGGCGGCGCCGCTCTCCTGCTCGTAGAACTCCCGTGCTTTCTCGACGCCGAGCGCGCGCTCGATGAACGTGAGGCCGCCGCGCAGTTCGTTCTCGGCAAGATGCCCGGTCAGCGCGACGATTTCACCGCGCTCCGGCCATGGTCGGAACAGGCACGATATGCGGAAGAAGCGTTCTTCCTTGGTCTCCGACCAGAGTTCGCGCAGGATCGCCAGTCGCGTGTTGCCGCCGTTGCGGATGATGTAGTGGTCCTCGCCGGGCCTGCGCGTGATGGCCGGCGCCGCGTCCAGGCCGCGCTCGCGGATGGATGCCTTGATTTCCTCGTAAGCCGGGTTGCGCTTCATGCGCGGGTCATGGTCGTAGGGCCGCAACTGGTCCAGCGTCACGACCATGGGCGTGTCCGCGATCGGGTCGCTCAAGGCCGTAGCCGCTGGGCCGCTGCGCTCGAAGCCGGCCGCGAGCAGCTTGCCTGCCATGTCCTGCGAGGTCATGTCAGCCATGGCCGCACCCCTCGCAGTCCCCACGACCGCCGGCCGGCGCCATGCGGGCCTCTCGCTCGGCGCGGCGGATCTGCGCACGGGCGTTCAATTCGGCCCGGTGGTCACTCGCTGTCGAACTCGTGTAGATCGCCGCGCAGCCGGCCTTGGTGAACTTGAGGTGCCCGCCCGGCGTGCGCTTGACGTGCCAGCCCTCACCGACCGCGAACTCGATCAGGGCGCGCAGCCGCTTGTGGCCGCGGGCCAGCTCATGTGCGTTCGCCATGGGGCCTCCCAGGATCAAGAGGTCGCTGCGGGCGGCCGGATACTTGAGCCAGTCGGTCCTGCCATTGCGGGAACAACTCGCTGGCGAGCGCGCGCATCGTGTCGAGCGCGGCAGGGGCGACTCTGCCGGGCGGCTGGCGGTGCTCGACCCGATGCACCGGCAGGCCGCGCGTTGCGGCACGTGGATACGCTTCTATGGCCGGCACGTCGGTGGCGAGCACGCGGATGCCGGCGCTGTCCTGGAACAGGTCGCGCAAGGCCTGCTGGATCAGCCGTGCGTTGGCGGACACCGGGTGGACGCGGTTGATGAGCAAGTGCAGCGGCGGCGGTTCGATGCCCAGGTGCCGGTACGGCGCAATGTCTTCGAGCAACTGCATGGTGCCGCGCCGCAGCTCGCGTGCCGCGAGGATCTCCGGCGTGACGGGCGACAGCGCGAGATCGGAGGCGAGCACCGCCATCTCCAGCAGCACGGAACGCGCGCCCTGGGTGTCGATCAGCACCAGGTCGTAGAGGGGAGCAAGTGCTGGCAGCAGATGCCGCAACCGCAGGCGGCCATCCGGCGCATGCAGCAACAACGTGTTCAGCTCGCCCCGGTGGTCGTCGGACAGCACCAGGTCCAGGCCCGCGATGATCGTGCGGGACACGAGCTGGCCAAGGTCGCGCTCGTTGAAGGCCAACAGCTCATAGATGCCGCCCGGCGCGCGCTGGGTCAGTTCGTAGTAGGAGGACAAGGTGGGCTGCACGTCGAGATCGAGCAGCAGCACGCGCAGGCCCGCGTCCGCGGCGAGCCCGCCCAGGTTGGCGGCCGTCGTGGTCTTGCCGACGCCGCCCTTCGTTGAAATGATGGACACGACCTGCATGGCGCTCTCCGGCTGGGAATGGGAAGTCCGCGGGAGAGCGGGTCAGGTCCGGTGGTTGAGGCGCTCGGCGATCCACTGGTCGATTTCGATCGAATCCCAGCCGACAGCGCGCACGCCCAGGCGCAGCGCCTGAGGGAACTGGCGCTTCTTCATCAGGTTGTAGATGTGGGCGCGTTTGAAGCCGGACTTCGCTTCGACTTCATCGAGCCGCAGGATGCGGCGCTCGTTCGGCGGGAGTACAGGGGTCTGCGACATGGCGGTCACTCCTGAACGCTCGGTGGCGTTTGTTGGCGTGACCTCTATTCAATAGACCTGGCTGCGGAAAGACATTGCAAATGCAATCTCCGCGATTGCACATACAAGCTGGATAACCTCATGCGCTTGCGCTACGAACGTACCTCTTAGCGTTGGCGAACTTTCCGTTTAAGGTGCGCTCAGTGATGCCCATGGTGCCGCCGTAGTGGGCGACCAATGCAGAGACAAGGGCCTCCTGCGTTTTGAAGCTGGAATAGGGCACGCCTGAAGGCGACTGGCTCAGCATCAGCGTCAACATCCCTCCAATGATGTTGAGATAGGTCGTTTCCGCCCGTTCGCTGATCTCGCATTGCTTGGATGCCAACAGCACCGAGGATTGCTTGAGTAGCGTGTCGTGCTGCTCCTGCAGTTCTCGCATCTCACGTCGGGCTTGTTCAAGCGCGGCCTGAAGGGCCAGCCGCTCCACGAGGATCGCCTGTCCTGTTTCCATGGTGATGAAAGGATGCGCCATGCGTTCGCCACGGCTGAACAGAAATCCTGGCCGGTGCTCGGGATAGTGGGTGCGCATCCAGCGTTTTAGATCGACATGGCGAACAGTCAGATCCAGAGAATTGAGCAGGTTCGGATCATTGAGCGTGATCCCGTTCTTGCCGTAGGGCAGCTCTCCGTTGAGGATGCCGTCATAGATACGTTCCGAGTGCAGCCGGCACTCATTCCATCGAGGGCAGTTCAGCGACCGAGGCAGGACACGCGGTGACGCGATCGTGGCCAGGATCATCGGGAGATACCGCAGCAACCCAGCCCATCGGATGGCCGCCTCGATGGGACGATAGAACACCTTTGATGTTGAAATGTCCTTGTGCATGTCTTCGTCTCCTTTCGGGTGCGCTACATCACCGGCTCCTTTCTTGCCCAAGGGCTGTTGTGTCGTTATGGCCTGCGACGGACGCTTGAGGCGATGCCCTAAGCGAAGGCGGAGGAGGCCATTGGCGTCCGCCGCAGGTGGCCTTGTCTTGCTTGATATGCAAGAATCGATCAGTTGCCGGCCCATCGAGCGATGAGGACGCAAGCTCGATATTGGCGCTCACGGTACCAGCGTCATAGGTGGCGCAAAGCCCATCAAGACCGATTTGGTATGGTCTGATATCCAGACGGTTCAAGACCAGCGAGTTGAAGCGTTCGACGCCCCTACGTCCAGTTGGGGACTGGAAATCAGCGGTTAGTGATGCATCGCTCCACATGCTGATATATCGACAAAGTATCTGCCGCAGTACCAGTGACCCTGCCAGGTTGCCCCAGCACATAGGAGACGGAGATGGCTGAACATTCCCATGAACATCAACATCACACATCCGGTCAGATGGGTAAGCACGGCCGACCATACGCCAAGTTCTGGGTGAACATGGTGTTGGGCCTCGTCGTCATGTACTTCGTAATGTTCAGCATGATCGACGGCGCCAGGGACTTCAGAAACAATCTCAACATGCTCTACATGGCGGTCACTATGTGGGCGCCAATGGGCATCTTCATGCTAGCGACAATGCCCGGCATGTTTCCAAACCGGCGGCTCAATCTCGTGCTGTACGGCTTGTTTGCCGTTCTCACACTCGGTTCTTTTGCCGCTACCCGTGCTCAAACCGGAATCGGCGATCGACAGTTCATCGCGTCTATGGTCCCGCACCATTCGGGAGCGATCCTCATGTGCCGCGAGGCGCAGCTCTCAGATCCGGAACTCGTCAACCTATGCCAAGCGATTTCCGATGGCCAGCGCGCGGAGATCGAGCAGATGAACCGGATTGCTGCACGCCTTCGTTGAGGCTGGCTGCCACTACACTGGCGCCGCGTTGCGCTCCGGCGAAGTTAGCCGCAGCGATGTAAAGATGAGTACTTGCGGTGTTCCGATGCCGGCGGTTGTGTCCTACAGCCGTCCAGGTGCCAGGTAGTCCACGCGACACCACCCCGCGCTGCCTGCGGAGCGAGCGCAAGTCATGATCGTCGCAAGTTGGAGTTCGATAGCGAACCCGCTCAGCAGCTGGACGCATCAGGCGTAACGACGGGTGGATGGATCATCCTTGGACGCTGGTGGAAGTGGTTGGATGAACTTTGTTGCCGAGGGCGAAAAACAAGGCTATAATTGAGTTCTTCGCTGATCACCACAGTGGAGAAAGTGATTGGGAAACAGAGACTTAGCGCTCTAGTGCATGACTCGTTTCCCGCTCCAGATTCTACAGGGCCCCGGCAGGGGCCTTGTTTTTCTCCCGCCACGGCAAGGCGGGGCACGTTGAGCCGCAAGGCTTTGCGCGCAGTCAGAAAGGTGAAATCGCTGGTGTGTTTTCCGGATTTCCGGTAGCATGTCGGCTTACGCGGGAATAGCTCAGTTGGTAGAGCGCAACCTTGCCAAGGTTGAGGTCGCGAGTTCGAGTCTCGTTTCCCGCTCCATGTTCCGACAGGCCCCATCATGGGGTTTTGTCTTGTCAGGGTTCCGTTCCTGGCGCGCAGTACGTTGGCCTCATGGCAGAGTGGCTATGCACCGGATTGCAAATCCGTTTACAGCGGTTCGATTCCGCTTGAGGCCTCCAAATAAAGCCCTGATTTATCAGGGCTTTTTCTTTGCCTGACGTTTGGCCGTGCTAGCCGGAATCCCCTGATTCGGCCCTGAAATCATCGGTCTGCCACCCGTTTCCGGGTGGCAAACTCGCGTTAACATGTGCCGAGTGCGTTTACGTGAGTTTGAGCAGGGATGGCAACCAAGCGACGCCGGGGCGACTCCTGGCAGTACACGATCAAGCGGGCGGGGCTGCTGCCCCAGCCGGTCTACCTAAGCTTTGCCTCGGAGACGGAGGGCGACGAGTACGTGCGCCGCCTCGAGGCGCTGCTCGACCGCGGAGTGGTGCCGGAGGAGCTGGCCAACACCAAGGCCGCCGCGAAGGATCTGCGCAGCCAGGTCAGCGAGTATCGGAGCGCTCAGCACATCTCGGTCGATGACGAGCAGCTGCTGCCCGTCCTGCTCTCTCGGCTGCCAATCGGAATTACCCTGCCGCAGCTGACGTTTACGTGGGCGACCGAGTGGGTCACGACCATGAAGCGTGAGCAGAACCTCGCGCCTTCGACCATCCGGCACTACGTGGGTGCCCTGTCGCGCGCCCTGGACTGGCTGGCTGCGCATGGCGCGCTGCCAATGAATCCACTGCGGCTTCTGCCCCGGGGCTATTCGACGTACACGGCTGACGACAAGGTAGCTGTGAAGCGTATCGACGGGGAAGCGAAAGCTGACCAGGAGCGTGATCGCCGTCTGGAGCCTGGTGAGGAAGAACGCATCCGCCAGATCCTGGCCGGCGCAAAGCCGCCGGGACGTCAGCGGCCGCTTGATCTGCCACAGCGCGAGGCGCTGATAATGATGTTCGACATGGCGCTAGAAACGGCCATGCGCATGCGCGAGATCTACACGCTGGAGCGCAGCCAGCTCGACGTGGCGCAGCGTACGATCTTCCTGGACAAGACCAAGAACGGGAGCAAACGTCAGGTACCCATGACATCAGTTCTGCTGGCGAAGCTTGCCGCGTACGGGGGTGACTACGAAGGGCGGCTTTTCCCGTTCTGGACCGGCGAGCGTAGCCCTCTGGCCCTGCGGCGCGTATCGAGCAAGCTGTCGCGCCAGTTCGAACGCATCTTCGTCTCGGCGGGGTGCGCGGATCTCGGCTTCCACGATCTGCGCCACGAAGCGACGAGCCGACTGTACGAAAGGACCTCGCTGACGGACATTCAGATTGCGAAAATCACCGGCCATCGGGATCCGCGGCAGTTAAAGCGGTACGCCAACCTTCGCGCTTCCGATCTGGCCGATCAGCTTTGGTGATCGGCCTGTTCGTAGGCGCGGAGGTCGGGCAGCTTTGTGCGACGAGACTTGCTTACACGTCTCGCCTGCCCTGACGCGGAAGCGTTGGCTGCAGGTCGGTTGCCGATCGCCGATTTCTTTCGTTCGGCGGCTTGCCTGCGCCCTTCCGAGCGCAGGAAGTCGATCAGGTCCTCACGTAGCATGACCGTGTGCTTCTGATTGAGGCGCACGGCCGGCACCTCTCCCTTATCCACAAGCTCTTTCATCGCTTCCAGTCCGAGCCGCAGCATACGTGCCGCCCCCTCAATACCCAGTGTGTCAGCGATCTCGTCTTTGAATTGCTTAGAGGTGTTGTCAATCGGAAAGTTTCTCATTGGCCTACAAACTCATGGCAAACTTCATCCCAGCAATCAGGGGGATTTCTGAAATGAGCTTTTCTGACGGGATAAGTGAGTGCTGGTGGCTTAGCGAAACCTGCGTAGTAAACTGGGACGCATGGGCCAGCATCGGCACTGTCGCGGGTGTTGTGACAGCACTCTCTGTGCCCGCTGTTAAGCGCTTCTTTGCGAGTCGACGTGTGAGTGCGATTTTCGCTGCCGCTCACGTCACGCAGCTTGAGGCCGCACAAGCAGCAATTAGGAATTTCAGTTCTGCGTACTCGTTCGCAGCGCCCTCGACGGGGTCGGCTGATAAACGCTTGGTTCTCAAGAGCGATGCCGGGCTTGCCAAGGCCGCAGAGGCGCTTGTGGAAAACCTTGCCTCCGTCCGCGCTCTTGAAGTCGATCTGAGCAAGTATCCTGACGTAGGTACTCTTCTTGCCGCGGACGTTTCTCGGTCTTTGTACTTCGTCAGCTACATATCGAAATTGGCCGGGCTTCTTCAATATGACAGGAGTAGCGTGGAAGACGAGGTATGGATCAAGTTCTGCGTCGCGATGAATCGCAATTTGGGCGACGGTCTTGCCGTGCTGGATCATGCGACCAAGGGGTGCTCGGCCGCGATCGGGCGTACGTCGATTCTCAAGCGGTTCCGCTAGGTCGCCGATCACGCTGCAACCGCCATGCCAGCCGGGACGTGGTCCAAATTGGCCTCTGCGATCGCGAACATCGGTGGCGGGCTGACGCTGTTGCCGCACATGCGGACCTGCGCTGTGGTCTTCAGTTCGGTGCCGTCGGCGGTGCGGTCGATGATGTAGGTCCGTGGGAAGCCCTGCGCACGGAAAAGCTCATGCGGCTTGAGCATGCGCAGGCCGATATCGACGATCACGTAGGGCGTGCCCTTGATGACCACGGTGACCAGCGCCAGGCGGTCCTTGGTGGTGACCGTGTCCACGGGGTCATGCAGCCCCACGGCGATGCCGCTGCCGTAGTACTTCACCAGGAACGCGGCAACTCGCAGTGCACCTGCCTCCTGGTCGGGGGACAGTTGTGCCAGCTCCGCCTCTGCCACCGCGTGCCCGCCGTTGCCACTGGCAGTGACCGTGCCGACCGGTGAGCGAGCATCCTTGCTGCCATTTCCCCAGCGTTGGACGCCGCCAGTTCGACCTTCGCCGTGTGCGGCCTGGACCATGAAGGCACTCGATACCGCGTGGTGTTCGGCCTGAGCGGCTACGGTGGTGAGCGGCGTTCGCGCATCGGCGCCGACCATGTTCCGCCGCAGCGTCACCAGCGAGGTGGCGGCTACACCGAGGGCATGCGCTGCGCCGGCCGGCCTCGCTGCACCAGCACCAGAAGTGATCGTCGGCACGGGCTCGGTGGCCGCCGTGCCGATGCTGTCGCCACGGAACTTCACCAGATGCGGCGCGGCCACAGCGTGCTTTACACCGACCGCGACAATCGTGCCCAGCGGCTGCTGCAGATCCAGCGCACGAGGGGCCTGGCCCTCGCGCTCGCCATAGCCGGTCTGGATAAGTGTCGGGGATACCACCGAGAAGTGCCCACCCTTCACCCCGGCGCAGACGGTAGGAAGTGGCTCGCCCGCTGCCATCGTCCGCTGACGGCTTGCGTTGGCATGCTCGGTGAGGAACGGCGCCAGCTCGGGCGCCGCCAGCATCAGCTCGCCGCGATTGGCGGCGGTGATGGTGCGCATGGGGTCGCGCACGCTATGCACGCGATCGCCGCCCTGGTGCGTTGCAGGGACGATGAAGGGATCGGCCGAGTTGATGACGTGCCGCATGACGCCCTTGGCGATGCGGCGCATGGTGGCGTCGGCCAGCGGCCGGTCCCGAGTAAAGATGGACGGGCAGGGAATCGAGAAGTCCAGGCAGTCAGCAGCAGTCACGCGCGGCTTCTGTCCCGGGGCTGTGCCATGGGTCGGCTCGGGCCACACGATGGGCTGGCCATCGCGGCGGCCGAGCAGGAACAGGCGTTCGCGGCTGGTGCCGGCGCCGTAATCGCTGGCCACCAGCTTGCGCCACTCCACCGCGTAGCCCAGCGCCCGCAGTGCTGCGACGAACTGCCGCCAAGTGCGGCCGCTGTAGCGCTTATGGGGGACAAGAGCCTGGCGCTCGACGGGCACCCGCTCGCCCTTGTCGGCGACTCGGTTGACCATGACCGGCTTGCCACGCCGGAACAGCGGCTTTCCCGACTCAGGATGCACGGCCTGGACCAAGTCTAGGGTGATCACCCGGCCGGTCCTGGAGCAGCGCTTTGCCACCAGCGGACCCCAGGTCAGGATTTGCCACACGTTCTCCATGGAGATGATGCGCGGCGCGGTGTTGGTCCCATGCAGCCGATCAGCACGCAGCAGCTGGCCAACCCACTTCAGCACCACCCACGACAATGCGCGGGTCTTGCGGCTGCGCGGCTGGCCGCCCTTGGCCTGGCTGAAGTGCGTGCAGTCCGGCGAGGCATGGAACCAGCCGATGGGCTGGCCGGCCACGTCGACGCGTGGGTCTGCGTGCCAGATATCCTCGCGGTGGTGCTGGGTCAGGGGGTGGTTGGCGGCGTGCATGCCGATGGCCAGCTCGTCGTGGTTGTAGGCAAGGGCGGGATCGATGCCGATGGCCTGCTTAAGCCCTTCCGATGCGCCGCCACCGCCGGCGAACAGATCCACGACGATCTCGCCGGGGCGCAGGCGGGAGACCTGTGGCGACGGGAAGTTGAAGGAGTGGGAACCGTCAGCCATGTGCTGCCTCCCAAGCGATGATCGCCTCGGCAGCAAGCGGTCGCACGAACCATGCGGCTGGGCCATCTTCGGTGTCACCCAGCCACACCAGGCGCCAATCTGCGCCGGGGCCAATGGGCTGCCACGCGCGCATCTCGTCCCAATAACGATGGTCGCCGCTCTCCACGGCTTCTTCGGTGAAGTCGCCAAACGTCACCTGCAGGTCGAATCCCTGCGCGAGGAACAACGGCCGCAACGACACCTCGCGACCGTCAGCCCACATTGGCACATCCGGATGGCACGGGATCTCGCCGTCGGCGTTGCGCGCCGGGAGCCGACCGGGGTGGTACAGGCCGCGCCACGGGTCCGCTGGATCGACAGCGGTCCGGGACTGATTCCTGACCAGCTCCAGTAATTCGGTCGCCTGCGCCAGCCGGGCACGGGTGGTATCGCAGAGCGGCGTGTCGCCGTCCTGCATGCTGCTGCGCAGAGTCGCCACATAGGCGGTTACGGCGGCTTCGAACACGCGCAGATCCTGCAAGCGCGGCAGGCGGTGGTGCAGGTCTCGCAGCGCGGTCTGGGCCTGCGCGAGGGTGATGGCCTTCGCCTGGTTGGGCAGCCACACAGCCTCGACAGCGATCGCGCTGATCGTTTCAAATGCGTCGCGCAGAACGGGACAGTTCGTAGGAAGAAGCGTGAGGTTCGCGGTCATCGGCGGGCCTGCTTGAATTGGGTGTCGGTGTTGACGAACGCGCCTGCGAGCGGCGCTATCTGGGACGCCTGCTCGGCGCCAGCGGAGCGAAGGGGGAAGGGCGCGGCATGGCGATAGCGCCGGTTCGCATCGGAGGCGAACCGGCCGGCGTCGATGCGAATCACCTGGTACTCAGGGAAAGCCTCATCAGGAAGCACTTCGCGTGCTTCCTCGATCAGCGCGACAAAGCGCGCCTGCCACTCGACCGGCATCGACTGCAGGGTGCGTCGCGGCACCACGTGATAGGCGGCGCGGCTGAGGCCGAAGGCATGCCAGACGGGGCCATCGGAATAGGTACTGCCGGGCCTGCCGGGTTCGGTGGCGGTCGCGGCGTGGGATTCGCTGCTCATGCGTGCCTCAGTCCATCTCATGGGCTGCCATGCGCTCTGCATAGCTACCGTGGTTGGCGGTGTGCCGGCTCATCAGCGGGCGAAGTGGGGTGTGCCCGAGCACCTCGATGTGCCCGCCCGCTGCGAGGAAAGCGTCCAGGTCGTCGGCGAGCTGCTGCCGGTCGGGTTCCCGGTGTCGGATCGTGGTTGCTGCGTCACTGACGCCGGTGAGCGGACCTACCACGCAGGTCGGTCGCTCCCGCGCGGGTGCCGCACGCAGCGGTGCGATCGCATGTTGGGTGTGGCTGGATAGGCGCCAGATCCCGCGCACGCCTGAGCGGTGGCAGATGGCCTGGCCGCTGCGTGCCAACCCCTTCAGCGTGTAGCCGATGGCCTGGTGGGTGCTATTGATGCGGCCAGCGGTCTTGATCTGTTCGACCGTTGCGCCTTGCGGGAACATGGACAGGACCTTGCGCACTTCGGCGGCCCGGCCGATCTGTTGCGGGCGGGCACTCATGCGCGGCCCTCCGCGAGCAGTTCGCGCATTGCCCGGCCGTGGTGCAGGACACGCGATGAGTGGTGAGCAACGGCATCCGGATTGTTGGTCAGGACGAGCGTGTCCTCCAGGGGATACGCGGTGTGGCCGTCCCAGTCGTCCAGTACCTCACGCAGGCCAAAGTGCGTGCGCAGTTCCTGTGCGTTGGAGGTCTTGCCGCAGCGTTGCGGCCCGTAGATGACAACAGAACGGTTCATGCGGCGATTCCTCGCGTGCGGCGCGTAGCGCGGTTGTTGGGGGAGATAGAACGAACGCGCACGCCTTGGCGGTCGAGCCAGCGATGCGCGGCCTGTGCGGCAAGTCGGTTGAGAGAAAACGAGACGCCACCGAGGGTGAGCGAGTGGTGCGATACCCCCACGCTCCGGCTGGCGCTGGCGGCGACCTTCAGGAGCGACTCGCGCGGCGCGGCGGTGTAGAGGCCGGCCCATAGCCAGCCCTGGCAGACCATCAATACGAGTGACTCGCCCTGATGGCCGGTGGCGAATTGCTGCTCCACTGGCAGAGTGGGTTGCACGCTCATGCCGTCATTGCCAGGTCGCGGGCCTTGGCGATCTCCGCCTCGGCGGCGGCGATGCCGGTGGCGGTCAAGGTCGCCTTGCGCGGCAGCTGCGGGTCGTCGTACCTGATCAGCACGCGCTCATCCAGCCAGTTCATGACGCGGCGCGTGAACAGCTTCTCGGGGCGGTTGCGGGGCGCGAATCCGTTGGCGGTGCGGTGGAGGGTGAGGTCGGAAGCGCCATGCGCTGCGAGCAACGCGGCTTTTTCCTTCGGCTTGAGTGGAGCGGACATGGCTTTTTCTCCTGGTCAGGCAGCGATGGGCGTGGAAGGGGAGTCGGCAGCGATCTCGGCAAGGACCTCGCCGCGATGGCGGGCGAGCAGGGAGATCGGGATGCGCAGGTGTGCCAGGCTTGCATCCGTCCAGCGCAGCTCTGCCAGCGCGGCTTTTTCCATCGGTACCGGGCGGGTGGCGAGGCCACACCTATGGCATTCGATGTGCAGCAGCGGCGGGCAGGGGGCGCCCAGGCGATGGCCGGTAGGGGCGCCCTCGGTCACCACGACGTGAGGTCGATGGCCGGGACCACACAGCGGCACGGAATCGGGGAGCGGGCGAGAGGTCTGGCGCATGGTCAGCCCCTCACCGAGGTGCTGATCGCCCAGCGTGCCTTGGCCGCATCACGGTCAGCATTCGCTTGGTGGATCTCCGCGATACGCAGTGGTACGACAACGGCGGCCACCAGCGCGACGGCTGCCCAAGCGAGGCGGAGGTGCCGACTCATGCGGCACCCGCTGTCGCACGAGCGAGAGCACGCTTGCAGCGAGGGCACGTCACTGGCTGGGATTCGCACGCGGTCCAGCCGACAGAGCGGCGGCCAGGCTGCGCGCCACAGAGTGCCTTGCCTGTGGCTTCGATGAAGCCAAAGCTCCGGCGCACCTGGGCTGCGGGGACCGCATGCAGATTGGTGCCCTGCCCGCGCTCCAGGCCGTTTGCGCATCGGCCGGCGAGCTTCACCGCCACGACCTCAACAGGGGCGCTCATGCGCGCACCTCGGCCGACATGTCACGCGAGCAGGCCTCCAGGCGGAGGCTTGCGACGCCCATGCGCCGGGAGCGGCGCAGCTGGTTGCGGTTGTGTTCGCCCTTGCTGCGGACCCAGAGGGTACGGGCAGTGCTGTGATCGCGTGCTGCTACGGCCCGCAGGGCCTTCACGGCCAACAGCGGCAGCAGGCAGGGGTTTGGATCGGCGTAGCGATGGGACATGGCGCGCTCCTGTTCGAAGGAGGGCGCCGGCGGGTCAGGTGCCGAGGGGGCGGCTATTGCCGGCGAGGGGAGGGGCCGGCAGGGTGGCGACCCGCCGGTCGCCCGCCGGCTGATGGCCGGCGGGAGAATTTATCCCACAGCTAAATTTGAATTGCAATAGCTGACAGCTAAATTATGGCGCAGGGCTGAAAGTAAGCCGGTCTCGCCTGATAATTCCTAGGCATACAGGGGCCATGGAGGCTGACATGTGGAGCAGGTTGATGGTGCTAGGGGTTGCGCTTGCATGCGCGCCATGGGCTTCGGCCGAGGTGTTCAAGTGCAAAGGGAGGAGTGGCGAGACGGTCTACTCGCAGGCGCCATGTTCCGCAGATGCGGCCCCAATGAAGCTGCGGTCGAACCGCGCTGCCACGGAGAGTTCGGGCGAGGCTGCAAATCGCGCGGCGGTGTACCAAACGACAGAGCTTGCTGATGCAGGCATCGCCGAACGCAACTGTTTGTCCTCGGAGCAGAGCAGGATCTACGGCCCGGTCAACGCCCGAGGGCAGGATGTGTCGCGTCAGATCGCCGCGCTGAACCGTGAACTGGCTACGGCAAGGAACAACCTTGCCGGCGCCACTTATGCGTCTGGGATACGGTCTCAGATTGCTAGCTTGCAGCAGGCCCAGACAGCTGACAGGATTTCTGCGGACAGCCAGATGGCCGAGGCAAGGAAGCGGTGCGGTGACGCTCGGGCTGAGCGAGAGCGAGCAACGCGGGAAAAATACTCGGGTGCCAGCACGCCGTAAGTGTGGGCGCTTTGCGCGCCCACTTGCTCTGGTTCAGGGTCACGCGTCCTGGATGGAAATGTCCCGGATGAAGCCAGCCTCATCCAGCGGAACTCCGTCCATGCAGCATTCCCTCGCGGCTTCCATTTCTCGGTGCAGACGCACCAGCGCGTCGTTTTCAAGGCAGTCGATGCCTGGCGTGTTGAACGTTGCCTGATCGATCAAGCAACCCAGGTTGTAGTGATCGCGGAGCCAGCGGATACGCCGGAGGATGCTGTCTCGCGTCACGCCATCGATGGTCGATGGCCTAGGGTTCTCGACCAGACGCAGCTTGGGCCTTTGCCCATCACGCCTTGCGACGCGCTGAGCGATCACCTGGGCCAATGCTTCGAGTGTCCCCGCGGCTGGGGGCTCCTTCTTCTGCTTCTCCATCCTTCTCCCTGAGCCTTTGCGCAAGCGCCTTGCTGAAGTCGATCAGGTTGTCGGGCGTTACCGTTGCCTCACCTCGCTGATAGAGGTACTCGTAGGCATAAGCCAGTGGTGTACCGTCTTCTTCATTGCTGAAGTCATCAATTCCGAGGTTGGCGAAGGTCAGCCTCACAAGCCTAATCGCGGAGGCGATGATCTCAGGGTCGATTCGCAGATCCTGAGAACCAGCAGCGGCCCCAGCACCAGCGTCGTCGTCGGACCTCGGCTGGTCCAGCCAGCCGTGGGATAGCCCGGCCGCGCGTTCGATCTTGCGCGCAACGTCATCCCCCATCTTCTTGCCGTTCAATAGCTGGTTCAGATAGGAAGGCGCCATGTCCAGGTGGATGGCGATCGCTTTCTGCGTCCCCAACTGGGGTTTTAGCGTGGCGACCAAGGCCTGGAGGTTGAGGTGTCTGGCGGTGATGGCATCCATACGCCAAGCGTAGCTAGTAGCTAAACAAGGAAGTTGCGCTGAGCGCTTGACAATGAGGTTTAGCTCCGGGCTAAATACTGGCCCTATGGACCTACTCACCTTCATTTCGGACCCCGAACGTAAGCGGCGCCTCGCTGCCTTGACCGGCAGTTCTGAGGGATACCTGTGGCAGTGCGCGACCGGATGGAGGAACAAGAAGCCCAGCCCGGTCTTGGCGCGAAAGATTCAGCTGGCATCGGTCGAGATCGGTGTCGCGCTGGGCTGCGAGCCGTTGGCGCTCGCCGCAATCCGCCCCGACATTTGGCCGGCTGAAACTGCATGACCGCCTCGGCAGACATGAGCCAGGTTTGCGGGCGCAAACAGCACCGCTACCACTCCGCCGGCGCCTGCTGCGGCGTCATAGGTACGGACAGCGGTGAAGCGCATGCGCTGCGGGAAACTGATGATCTCTGCCATGCGGTCAATGTTGTCCCCGCCGCAGTCAGCTTTTCCACGATGATCGATGGCGCATTTCAGGGGGCCGCATGACGTGCCGTCGCTCTGACCTCTACTGGCGGGACGCGCTGCATAACGCAGTGACCCGTGCTCCTGGGGGGCTGCAGGACGCGGCCGCGCACATTAGCAAGCGCCGTGGCAAGTCGATCTCGGCGGAAACGCTGAGGAAGAAGCTCAGGGGCGTCGATGGCGAGTCCGTTTCGATGGAGATGGCCGAGATCCTGACGGACTACCTGCAGCTATTCGTCGGTACGCAGGAGATTGCAACTGACTGGGTCTGCTCCCTTGCTGCCCAGTATGACCTGATGGTCGATTACGTACCGCCGCCGCCGCAGGGCGGTTGGCCTGACGAGCTGGCCGCGATCCAGGCGAAGCTGCTGGAACTGCACAAGCTGACGGGGGCGTTGGCTGGTGCGGGCATCGACGCGATAGCGGATCAACGCCTGAGCGTTCCCGAGGCAGATCGAATCCAAGACCTTTCGCGCGAGGTGCGCAAGCTCTGCTACCGCTTGGAGCGCAATGCGTGCCGTGCGGCTGGGCAGCTGGGGACGGAGGACTGACTGGGTACGGACCACGCCCGTCGATCTCAGTATCGAAGGCGTGGCATAGCCAGCGCATCCGCGCGGCGAGCCATGGAGCTTGCGGCACTTGCGTTGACCGATGCAGTGCCGGGGCTGATAGGCGAGGAAGCATTGGCAGAGCGAGAGCGCATCCGCCAGCGACAAGAGCAGCACGACAACCGGCAGCACTGTCTGCCTTTGGGGAATCCAGATGTACCAAGCAAGCATTGATTCGGCCCCATCCCCCCGGGTGGCTTGTGAAAGGCCGCGTGCAGACCGTGCTACTGAATCCGCCTTGGCATTGCGAGCCATTCGCGATACCAGCGATGGGTCCTCCCTGGACCTGACGGGCGCGGGTATTCGGACGCGCATTTCCTGGGTACATAGCGGCTCGGGAAACTACTGAATGTCTGAGAATTATGGGGATGTGCTGCAGCAGCTGCAGTCTGCCGGCCTGCTGGTCACCGAACTGGACACCACCGGGCGCATGGTCCGGTGCCGCGTCGAAGGTTCACGCGAGCGCCGGGGCTGGTACGCGCTCCACGAACTGAACACCTCGGCCGGCGAAGTTCTGGTCGTCGGCACCTACGGCGTCTGGCACGGCAACGAGAACGGCGCGACCAAGGTTGATCTGCGTAAGCGCGACAAGACCTTCTCCGATGAACAGCGCGAAGCGCTGCGCAACCGCCTGGCCGAGGATCGGCGCAGGGCGGAGACCGCCCGGCAGACCCAGGCGAAGCGAGCGGCAGAGCGAGCGTCGTCCGCCTGGGCCAAGGCCAATGCCGTTGGCGAGGCCGACTACTTGGTCAGCAAGGGCGTGCAGGGTTTCGGCCTGCGCTATGGCACCACGGGCGCCGCACTTGTCCCACTGCTCGACGTCAACGGACAGGTGCATGGCCTGCAGGTGCTGCGCAGCGCGAAGCTGGCGGCGGCAGGGCACAAGCCTGCGAAGGAGTACTGGCCGGCCGGTATGGTCAAGAAGGGCCACTTCCACCTGATCGGCGGAAGTCCCCAGTGGATCTTGCTGGTGGCCGAGGGCTACGCCACTGCGGCCACGCTGCACATGGCTACGGGCTACCCGGTGGCCGTGGCGTTCGATGCCGGCAACATGCTGGCCGTCGCCTCGGCCCTGGCGAAGCGCTATCGCGGCATCAAGATGCTGCTGTGCGCCGATGACGACGTGTTGCAGAAGTGCCGGCACTGCAAGAGCCGCCTGGTGCTGGCCGATCATCCGCAGTTCTGCCCATCGTGCGCGCAGCCGCATGGCGCGTCGAATGCCGGCCTGCTCGGTGCCGAGGCCGCAGCGCTGGACGTGGGCGGGGCGGTGTTGCACCCGGTCTTTGCCGATGAGCCGTCCAGGCGTGAGCGCTTCATCGACAACGGCCGCAAGGTCAGCGACTTCAACGATCTCCACGCTCAAGAGGGCCTGCACGTCGTGCGGGCGCAGGTCGAGGCCCGTCTCACGGAGCTTTCATGGCGGGTGCCTGCAGAAAAACGCGCGCCTTCCATCACCAACGATGGGGGCGAGGGGAATGATCGCTTGGCCCCCATCCATTCGCTGACTGAGCTGCTCGATCGCTTTGCGTTGGTTTACGGGCAGGGCGGCACGGTGTTCGACCACAAAGAGCACATGCTGGTGGCCCTGGGCGACATGCGCGATGCTTGCGTGCGTAAGGAACTGCACCGCGCGTGGATGGAGCATTCGGATCGGTCGATCGTGCGTGTCCGCGAGGTCGACTTTGATCCCTCGGGCGAGAAGCCGGGCGTGACCTGCAATCTCTTCGCAGGCTGGCCGACTGTGCCGCAGGAGGGCAACTGCGACCGGCTGCTCCAGCTGCTCTGGCACATGTGCGGGAACGAGGCCAACCAGAAGGCGCTGTACGACTGGGTGGTCAAGTGGCTCGCGTACCCGTTGCAGCATCCGGGTGCCAAGATGAAATCGACCATCGTGATCCATGGTCCGCAGGGCACCGGCAAGAACATGTTCTTCGATGAGTACATGAAGCTTTACGGTGAGTACGGCCGCGTGCTTGACCAGGCCGCCCTAGAAGACAAGTTCAACGATTGGGCAAGCCGCAAGCTGTTCCTGCTGGCCGACGAAGTGGTTGCACGCACCGAGGTCTACCACCTCAAGAACAAGCTCAAGGCGCTGATCACCGGCGATCGCATCCGCATCAACCCCAAGAACATCCAGGCCTACGAGGAAGACAACCACGCCAACCTGGTCTTCCTCTCAAACGAGGCGATGCCGGTCGTGCTGGAAGAGGATGACCGCCGCCATGCGGTGATCTGGACGCCAGATAAGCTGAGCCAGGAGTTCTATTCCGAGGTGCTGTCCGATATCCGCAACGGCGCGACGGCGGCGCTTCACCACTACCTGCTGCAGGTTGACCTGACCGGCTTTACCAACGGCACCAATCCGCCGATGACGCAGGCCAAGGAAGAACTGATCGGCCTGAGCCAGGACAGCCCGCAGCGATTCCTGGACGAGCTCTACGGCGATGACATTCCCGGGCTGAAACCCATGCCGGCGCTGTCGAAGGAGTGGTACGAGGTCTACAAGGCCTGGTGCGCACGCGAAGGCATGCCACGCCCGGCGCCGTCACCAAAGTTCATCAACGCGCTGGTGCGCAAGCGCCAGATCCTTCACCCCGACCGAGCGCGGAAGCGCTACCAGATCGAGCAGACCGTCAACGGGCCTCATGGGTTCCTGATGCTGGGCGATTGCACGGTGCCTGACGGAAAGACAGAGGCCGCGTGGCTGGGGGACCAGGTCGTGGCATTCCGCCGCATGTACTCCGATTACAGGGCGCGTGCGTGATGACGATGCCTATCAATGTGCGGTACGTGCGGGATGTGCGGGCAGATGTGCGGGCAATGAACTGCCGTGAATCGCTTGCGGCAGTACGCGTGTGCGGGATGTGCGGGCATCGGCCTACATGGGCGGGCGCGTGCGCGAATGGGCATCGCTCTGCAACGCCCCGATGCGGCTCGCGTGCGTATATAGATGACCGCACATCCCGCACACGCCGCACACGCCTTGTGCCGCGTGGATTCAGCGGCTATTGCATCCCGCACACGCCGCCGCACAGCCCGCACATGTTCGCGCGCGCGCGTTTTTCCGCTTTAACGATCTTCGAAGGAAATGGAGAAGGGGGTAGCAATGGCTGAGGAAGACGTGACGATCACTGGCAAGGAGCTGGCCTCGCTGATCGGCTGCAAGCCGTCCTATGTGGTCGAGCTGAGGAAGAAGGGCAGGGTGGTGGTGGGTAAGGGCGGCAAGGGATTCCTGAAGGCCGCCTCCCTGGAGCTTTACGCTCGCACCGCAGACCCGGTCTATGCCGGTGTCGCCCAGCGCCACGCAGATGAGCGCGGTAGCGCGCTGGTGGGGATCGGGGAGGGGGCCAATGCCGTCGACGCCGACATCGACGACGACGAAGATGACGGAGACGACGACGAAGCCAGGCCCTCACGCGCCGGCCGCCCTCAGACCCCGGACTCTGCGCGCAAGGCCAAGGCGCTCGCTGACAAGGCCGAGACCGACGCGCACATGGCCCACATCGCGCTGCAGAAGGAGCTGGGGCTGCTGCTGCCTCGTGCGGACGTAGAAGCCTTCCTAGCAGAGCACGCCACGACGTTTCGGGGGGCGATGGAGCGGTTGGCCGATACGCTAGCGCCGCAGCTCGCTGCAACGCTGGATGAGGCTGGGTGCCGCCGTCTCGTGTGGGATGAGGTGAGCCACGCTCTGGAAGAGCTCAGCCAGGGCTTTCGCACGTTGGCGGCCAAGGTGGCAGAGGGTGCGGAATGATGCAGGCACAGCACTGCCTGGCGTCGGTGCTGGCACGCTCGCTTCAGCCGCGACGGCCGATGAGCGTGTCGCAGTGGTGCGATGAGCACATGCGTCTGTCCACCAAGAGCGGTAGCAAGCCCGGGCGCTGGGTGACGGATCGCAACCCGCCCCTGCGTGAGCCGATGGACAACATGTCTGCCCGAAGCCCCGTCCACGACCAGGTCTGCATGTTTCCGATCCAGTTCGGCAAGAGCCAGCTTGCGACCAATGCCATGGCCTATTGGATGGACTACGCTCCCGGCCCGATGATGTATGCGCTACCGGGCGAGGTGTCCATGAACAAATGGATTGCCCAGAAGCTCAACCCCATGATCGAGGTCTGTGCAGCGGTCAAGAAGGCGCTGACCAGCACCGCCAGCCGCGACAGCGCCAACCAGCGCACGTTTAAGGACTTCGCCGGCGGCCAGCTGTTCGTGGAGCACATGGGCAGCCCGCAGCGCCTGAAGTCCTCGACGGTGAAGTACCTGCAGGTGGATGAGATCGATGAGGCGCCGCAGCAGCTCTCCACTGGCGACGATCCGGTGAAGATGCTGGACGGCCGTACATCGTCGTTCCCGACCACCTACAAGCGGCAGTACATCAGCACCCCTGGCATCGCCGGGCTCAGCCGGATTGCGAAGCTGTACGACAAGAGCGATCAGCGTCGGTATCACGTGCCGTGTCCCCACTGCGGCCACTTCCAGGCGCTGCAGTGGAGCGGCCTGGTGTGGGCGCCCGACAAGAGTCACGCATGGTATGCGTGCTGTGAGTGCGGCGTCGCGATCGAGGAGCACTTCAAGACAGAGATGATTGCGAAGGGGCGCTGGGTCGCCGCCAATCCTGAATCGCCCATCCGCGGCTACACCATCAACTGCCTGTACTACCAGTTTGGCCTGGGTCCACGCTGGCTGGACCTGGTAAAAGAGTGGCTGGAGGCGCAGGGCGATCCAGCTTCCCTCAAGACCTTCGTGAACGACCGTCTGGCCGAGACGTGGGAAGACCCGGCAATGAGGGCGGTCAAGCACAACGTCATCAAGGATCGTGCCGAGCCCTATGCGCTTCGCTCGGCTCCGCAAGGTGTGCTGGCTATCACCGTAGGTGTAGATACACAGGACAATCGCCTTGCTGTTCACGTCGTCGGCTGGGGGCGGGGTATGACCGCCTGGACGCTGGACTATGTGGAACTGCAGGGCGATCCAGCCGAAGAAGCGGTGTGGGTAGCCCTGACCGATTTGCTCAATCGCGCAATCGAGCGCGAAGATGGCGCGCTGCTCCGGCCGCTAGCTGTGGCCATCGACGCTGGTGGCCACCGCACCGAGGCCGTCAAAAACTACGTCCGTCAGCGGCGCATCACCCGGCCAATGTGCATCTTTGGTGCTGTACCCAACAACGCTCCTGTGCTGTCCAAGGGAAAGTTGGCTGACGTCACCTGGAAGGGCAAGACCGACAAGCGCGGCATCACCATCAACCACGTGGGGACCGTTGCAGCCAAGCACTACCTCTACAGCCGTCTGTCGGCCGACGCCGAGCGCAAGCCCGAGAATCGTATGGTCCACCTCAGTGACCAGCTACCGGAGGAGTTCTTCCCGGGCTTGGTGTCGGAGGTCTACAACCCAGTCAAGAACCGCTTTGAGAAGAAGGTGACCCGAAACGAGCCATTGGACACATGGGTATATGCCTACGCGGCGACCCATCACCCAGAGGTCCGTATCAACCGCTTCACGCGTTCCGATTGGGACCTTTTGGAACAACGGCTGGCTGCGCCGCCAAGCGTGAGCGTTTCACGCGAAACGCCAGCTGCTGCGTCGGAGGCCGACGCTTCCACTGATTCCCGTGAAACATCGAGTGTGCCTCGCCGGCAGCGGCCCGCGCAGCCTCGCAGCATGGGGAGGCAGTGGTGAGCAGGAACACAGTCCGAAACAAGGTGCGAATCAGTGAGCTGACGGAGGAGCTCGCCGTCGGCGCCGCGCTGCGCCTGCGATGTGACAGCGACGACATACGCAGCGTTGTGGAGGCCGTGGTGGCCTACCTTGTCGAGGAGTACCCAGCCCAGGATCTGTACATTCCCGCCAGCATGCAAAGCAGTGCCTACCCTGTGGAAGCGATCCGGAAAGGGATGCAGGAACAGGAGTCAGTACGGTCGCTGTGTAGGAGGTTCAGGATCGACAGACGGACGCTGTACCGCTTGCTTGATGAGCCTTGCTCCAATGGGTAGGGGGTGCGGGTGAGTTCCCCGAGACTCACCCGCACCTGATCAGGAAACTGGCATCCATGATCTCGCGGATGCCTCACTGATGAGCTGGACCAAAGACGATGTGCAGAGGCTGAAGGCCGCCATCGCCAGCGGCCAGTTGTCCGTCCGGCATGGTGATCGTCAGATCACGTATCAGTCTGTCGAAGCAATGTTGACAGCATTGGACCGCATGGAAGCTGAGGTTGCCGCCACGACGGCGGGGCGACGGAAGTCGGCCACACGCCGCTATCGGTTCACGACGCTAAGGG
This sequence comes from Stenotrophomonas sp. LC732, assembly GCF_052446685.1. Classification (NCBI taxonomy): domain Bacteria; kingdom Pseudomonadati; phylum Pseudomonadota; class Gammaproteobacteria; order Lysobacterales; family Lysobacteraceae; genus Stenotrophomonas; species Stenotrophomonas sp. LC732. The sequence continues at coordinate 1,500,762 of NZ_CP199214.1, forward strand.
GCTTCTGACATGGCGGCCTCGCTACTGGACAGGGTCATCGGCGCCATTTCTCCCCAGGCAGCCCTGAAGCGTCATCGCGCCAGGGCAACGCTGGATGCGGTGCGTGCCTACGAGGGCGCCTCACGCACTGACGGTTGGCGTGTTCGTAGGGCAGGGGCCAGCGCGAACGCCGATCACCTGGCAGACGCCCGCGAACTGCGCAACCGGGCTCGGGCGCTGGTGCAGAACGTTCCGTACTGCGCGCGGTCCCTCCAGGTGCTGGTGAGTGCAACGATCGGGACCGGCATTACTCCCAAGGCCGAAGGCCCAAACGCTTCCGCGCTGGACATCCTGTGGGGCCGCTGGGCCGATGTGGCGGATGCGGACGGAAAGTCGGACATTTACGGCCTTATGGCTACCGCGTATCGCGCGATGGAGCAGGACGGTGAGGTCATTATTCGCCGCCGCACCAGGCGTCAGTCGGACGGTCTTGCGGTCCCGCTGCAGCTTCAGGTGCTGGAGATCGACTGGCTGGATGGGAACAAGAACGGGTCTGCGTCGGGCGGTGGTCAGATCATCAACGGCATTGAGTACGACGCGATCGGCCGGATTCGCGGCTACTGGTTGTTCGGAGCGCATCCCGGTGAGGCTGTGCGTGGCTCTGTACGCTTGAGCAGTTCGTTGGTGCCGGCATCCGACATCATCCACCTCTACAACCCCGTCCGCCCGGGGCAGGGACGCGGCATTACGCGCTTCGCGCCGGTGATCGCGCGAGTGCGCGACCTGATGCTGTACGAAGACGCCGAGCTCGCGCGTAAGAACCTGGAAGCGCGGCTTGGTGTGATCGTCAGTGGCGACATCGACTCGATGTCCAACGCCGACGATGACGGCCCTTCGCAGCTCCGCTCAGATCGCGACCAGGTCACCGACCTTGGGCCACTGCCCAGCGGTGGGGTCACCCACATCACTGGTGCCACAGCCTTCCAGACTGTCGAGCCAAAGCCGGCAGGGGGCTACGTCGAGTATTGCAAGTTTAACGCGCACATCATCACTGCTGGCATCGGTGTCCCGTACGAGTCGGCCACCGGTGATATGCGTGAGGTGAACTTCTCCAGTGCCCGCATCCGGCAGATGGAGTTCCGTCGTGATTGCGAGCAGATGCAGTGGCTGGTGCTAGTCCCGCAGATGTGTAAGCCGATCTGGCGCTGGTTTGACGAAGCAGCTGCGCTTGGCGGTGGGGTCCGTTCCACGGGAAGCACTGCCGACTGGAGCACGCCGCGCTGGGACTACGTCAACCCCAAGCAAGACATCGAATCGGAAATCGCAGCGATGGGCGCCGGTCTCAACTCACCCAGTGAAGCGCTGCGTCGGCGTGGCTACGACCCGGATGCGGTGTACGTCGAGATGGGCAAGGACTTCAAGCGGATGAAAGAGACCGGCGCCCTCGGTCTGATGACTTTCCTTCAATCCAGTGGCGCCCGGACCGGCCTGGTCGACGCCTCAACAACCAACGAGGAATGACCATGCCCCAGCCAATCCAGGCTCCGACGCAGGACGGTACGACGCGCCTCATGCCCCCGCAGTTGCGTGAGGCCACGCTGCAGCCGACCAGCTTTGATAGCGAGGCACGCACGATCGAACTCCAGTGGACCGCCGGTACCCGTGTGCGCCGCTACGACTGGTGGAATGACACGTACTACTGGGAGGAGCTGGTCGTTGATGAGGCTGCCTGCAACATGGAGCGTCTGTCGTCTGGCGCTGCACCGGTCCTGGACAGCCATAACACCTGGGGCATCGGCTCACAGATGGGTGTGGTTGATCGCGCCTGGCTCTCCAATGGTGAAGGCCACGCCCTTATCCGTCTCTCCGGTCGCGAGGAGCTGGCCGGGGTAATCGCCGATATCGGTGCCGGAATCATTCGCAATATCTCGGTTGGTTACACCGTGCAGCGCTATGAGATCGAGCGCGCCGTCAACCCCGGCGATTTGCCGATCTACCGCGCGGTGGAGTGGACGCCGAGCGAGATCAGCTTCGTCACTGTGCCGGCCGACCCGGCAGCAGGTACCCGCAGCAATCAACCCGCACAGGGGACCCCCTGTGTATTCACCCGTAGCGCATCGTCGCAGGAGCACACCATGCCTCAGCCCGCCGCCCGCGCCGCCGAATCGGCGGTCCAGCAGGAACCCATCAACTACACCCCGGCTCCGGCAGCGCCGGCCGCAGCTCAGGCTCCGGAGGGTGACACGCGCGCAGCCGACATCGTGGAGCTGGCAGCTCGCCACGGCCAGACCGAGCATGCAGCTGGCTGGATTCGCGCTGGTCACTCGGTCGACCACGTGCGCGGCCTGATCTTGACCACGCTGGAGCAGCGCGACGCCGCTGCTGGCGGCAACATCAACCGCATCAGCGTCACTGAGGACGAGCAGGATCTGCAGCGCTCCGCTGTGACGCATGCGCTGCTGCACCGAGCACAGGTGATCGATCCCGCAACCAAGCGGATCTTCGCGCTCACTGGTGACAATCCAGTGCGCGGCCTGACCCTGATGGATCTGGCCCGTCGTAGCCTGGAGCGCTGCGGCGTACGCACCGATGGCATGGCGAAGCTGGAGCTGGTCGGCCGCGCGTTCACGCAGAGCGGCAGTGACTTCCCGGTGCTGCTCGAAAGCACGATGCACAAGGCACTGCAGGCGGCCTACGCCGTTGCGCCGGACACCTGGTCCCGCTGGTGCGTCACCGGCACCGTCAGTGATTTCCGCGAGCATTCGCGCTACCGCGTGGGCAGCATTGGCAACCTGGACAAGCTGACCGAGGCTGGCGAGTTCAAGAACAAGAAGATCCCGGACGGCGAGAAGGCAACCATCACCGCTGGCACCAAGGGCAACACCATCAACCTGACGCGTCAGGCGATCATCAACGACGACCTGGGTGCGTTCCTCGGCTTGGCGACCGCCTTCGGTCGTGCCGCAAAGCGGACCATTGAGGCCGACGCGTATGCGTTCCTCGCCAGCAATCCGAAGCTGGATTCCAACAAGACGCTGTTCCACGCCGACCACGGCAACATCCTGGCGGCAGCGGTGCCGAGCGTCACCTCGGTCGACGCGATGCGCGTCCAGCTGGCCCAGCAGAAGGACGTGGGCGGGAATGATGTGCTGGATCTGTCGCCGGCACTCTGGCTCGGTCCGACCAAATACGGCAGTGCCGCGCGTGTCACCAACAAGGCCGAGTACGACCCGGACGCTGAAGGGAAGCTGCAGCGCCCGAACGCTGTGCAGGGTCTCTTCCGCGACATCGTCGACACCGCGCGCATCAAGGACGACAAGTGGTACCTGTTCGCCGATCCGAACGACTGTCCGGCCATCGAGGTCGCATTCCTTGATGGGATCACCGAACCCTTCCTGGACTACGAGGAGGGGTTCACCGTCGACGGTGTGCGTTGGAAGGCACGCCTCGATTTCGGCATCGCCGCCCTCGACTATCGCGGCGTGCAGCGCTGCGGCTGATCCCCAACTGGAGCACTGAGACATGGCACAGAACTTCGTATCCGATGGGGACGTGATCCCTTGGACCAACACCACCGATCAGCCGGTTGCATCGGGTCAGCCAGTTGCCGTCGGGCACCAGCTGGGTGTCGCCCTGGTCAACGTCGCAGTCGGCGCGACCGGCAGCGTAGCCCTGGGCGGCGTGTTCACGCTGCCGAAGGTGCCGGCGGCGGTCTTCGAGCAAGGTGAAAAGCTGGTGTGGAGCGCGAGCGCCAAAGCATTCGACGGAAGCGCCGCGACCGCCGCTGCCGGCGACATCACCGGTGCGGCGTTTGCCTGGGCTGCCGGCTCTGCCGGTCAGGCGACGGCCGAGGTGCGGCTCTCGCCGGGCAACGCCACCAAGGCATAACCGAATAGGCCGGCACCGCTCACTGATGCCCGTGTGGCGTGAGCGGTGCCGGTTCTTCCACAGCGACAACGGGGAATCGCATGGGTACCACCGGCACGCCGCGCGGCGTACGCAACAACAATCCTGGCAACATCGACCGTACCAGTACGCCGTGGCAGGGTGAGGATCGGTCAGCTGCTGCCGTCGCCCGCGAGGCCCGCTTCTGCGTCTTCCTGACCCCGCAGGCGGGGTTCCGGGCCTTGGGCAAGACCCTGCTCACCTACCAGCGCAAGCATGGCCTGCGAACGGTGAAGGAGATCATCGGTCGCTGGGCGCCACCGGTGGAGAACAACACCACCGCATACGTGCAGCAAGTTGCTAACGCCGTAGGCGTGTCGCCGTCCGAAGTGATCCGGTTGGACAACCCTGTGACGCTGGGTCGTCTCGCGACCGCCATCGCCAAGCACGAGAACGGTGGCACGTACTGGAACGCCGACGTTGTCGCCGCAGGCATTGCCGAGGCGCTGAAATGATTGGGAGCGGCGTGGGGGATAGCGCACCTTGGTGGCTGGCTGCCAGCGCAGTCGCGCTATGGCTCGTCCGGGAGACGTGGGGTGCGGTTCTGGCGCGCCGAAAAGAGCGCACCGAAACCGACGCCAACGTGGATCTGCTGAACGGGCTCGTAGAGCGGGTGAAGTCGTTGGAGACGTCCCAAGCGGAGGTGGTCAAGCAGTACAACGAAGAGGTTCGCTTGCGCATGAAGGCGCAGGAGGATGCTCATCGCCTGCGGTTGCGTGTCATCTCGCTGGAGTCGGCGCTCAAGCAGTTGGGAGTGGTGGTCCCGCCTGTTGAGGAGTCTGTGGCATGACGCGGGTACTCCTAGCGCTACTGCTCGGTCTGAGCGTCTTGGTTATCTGGCAGAGGGGTTCGGTTGTTCAAGCTCACCGGGCTGCCGACATCGCCTTGGCTGCCCGGGACAGAGCCCGCAATGAGCGTGATGCCGCTGCGACGGCACTGGCCGATGCAAATGGTGTGCTTGCAGCAGAGCGCGGACGCGCTCAGGCAGCCAATGACTTGGCTGCCACATATGAGAAGGAAAAGAACGATGCACAGAAAGCCTCTGATCGTCTCGTCGCTGATCTTCGCGCTGGCAACCAGCGCCTGCACCAGCGTTGGCAAGCGTCCGTCGCCACCGCAGAGCTGTCCGAGGCCGCCGCTGCCGGCAGCCAGCCTGATGGTCGAGCCGACGACCGAATTGAAAGTGCGGGCCGAGCTATTGGCGCCGCCGCCCAGTGCGACGCCCAGGTGAGGGCGCTGCAGGCTTACGCGATGCTGTGTTCGGGAGGTGCGCGGTGAGCGAGCTGGAGTTCCTGCGTGACATGGACGCGACGATCCACGCCTCGTTAGCCCTTGCCGGCATGGCCTGCACGGCCAAGGTGACGGCGGTGAAGGACGGGACTGTCACTGAGGGTGTGAGGGTCTATGTCGATCGCGACGTAGAGACGATCGGCGAGCTGCGCCAGTTCGTCGCCGGCCGTGTCGAGGTGTCCTTTCTGCGTGTAGATGTCGAACCTGAGCAGGGCGACCGTGTAGAGGTTGGCGGTGAGGTGTTCGTGACTTCGAAGAAGCTCAGTGACGACGGCTCGCGCAGCGTCTGGCTGGTGCGCCGTGGCTGAGCGACCCGAACCCCTCTCCTGGCAGCTGGTCGAGTTCTTGCGCGGTCGAGTGCAGATGATCCAAGCCAGCGCCGGATTCCTCACCGACATAGGGGCGGGGCTGATCGTGGTCGACGATGCCGAGCTGGGTGAGGATCAGTCGGGACCAGCCACGCTCATTTCGGTCCAGCAGCTGTCGCGCACCGGCGGTGGCTCTGCCCAGGTCACCTCCGACGCCTCGGTCACGATTGAGTTTGAGGTGCCGCGAGAGAGCGGTGAGGTGAACCCTCGGCTGCTCGTGCACCGGGCCAGGTACGACCTGATTCGCGTGTTGACCTTCAACGACAAGCTGCTACCCAAGGGCATTACCACGTTTGAGTTGCTTCAAAGCCAGATGGCAACCATGGAAGACGACGCAGGGCATTCCGCCGTCGTCGCTCAGATCACCGCGCGGGCTGGTCTGACCGAGACCTTTGAGCCCGTCCCCAACCCGTAGGAGCAGCACCACCATGGCACAGCCCAAAGTCCGCAAGTTTGCAGGCGATCTGCGTTTCTGGGAGCACGGCGCGAACGGCGCCCGCGTTCCCGTCATCCCGGAGCCGGCCGACAAGTTCGGCAACCAGCCGCTGGAGCAGTCGTCGCTGACGTTCAGCTACGAAGCTGGCGACTCGGTGGAAATCAAGAGCAAGCGCCGCGACGCGCGCTATCAGCAGATCATCCACAAGGATTCCAACCCTGGTGTCACCAGTGTCTCGATCACCGCGCTGGAAGTTCCGCCGGCCATCCTGGCCCGCATGCTGTACGGCACGCTTGTGGCCACCCAGGTCGCCGCCGGCACCGCAACCGGCATTTCCGTGACCGTGGGTAGCGCGGACACGCCTGTGAAACTGCCGCACAACTTCCTTCTGGCCGACCCCGAACCGACTTTCAAGAAGGGCGCGGTCGACCTGGTAAAGGGCACGGATTACACCCTCGACTCGGCGCATGGCCTGCTGATCCCGAAATCCAGCGGCCAGCTGCAGGCGGGCGATACCGTCGTGGCGAACTACAAGTACGACGCATATCTGGAAACCGCCATCAGCGGCGGCACCACGCCGAGCAAGTCCTTCCAGATCCTGGGCGATATGCAGGACCGCATTAGCGGCGACGAGGGCCTGCTGACCATCCCGAACGTCGACCTGACCGTGGACGGCGACGTGGACTGGTTCAGCGATGAGCCGATCCAGGTAACCCTGACCGGCCCGGTGATCTTCCAGGCCGGCGAGGCCGATCTCTACACGTTCAAGATCGCAGCGCAGTCGGCGGGCTGAACGAGCTGTTGCCTTCGGCAAAAGGGAGGGCGCCCGAACGGCGCCCTCCCAGCATGAATCAGGAACGTTCAGTGGCGTCCAATCGCAACAACAACCTGCTCAAGTACTACGTCAGCGGTCGGCGGGCAAAGGGCTTCCACGGCCTCACCGACCTGGCTGGCGACGTGCTAAACCGCTACGACCTGTCGGTGCAGCGTGCCTTTGTTGGGCTGCAGCGCCGGGCCGGGCCGGCGACTGCACAGGAGGTGCGCGCCTCCTACAACATCCGGGCCTCGGCTCTGCGCGGTAAGTACCGAGTGGAGACAGGGGAGCGAGGTTACAGCACGGGCAAGCGCGGCAAGGATGATTTCCTCTCCATCTGGGCAAGCACGCGGCAGATTTCGCTGATCGAGTTCGGTGGCCGTTGGGCCGGCCGTAAGTCCAAAGGCGCGACAGCCAGCATTGGTCTGGGCGAATCAAAGACCTACGACGGTGCCTTCATAGCCACGATCAAGGGTCGCAGAGCCATCCGGGTGCGCAGCTGGGATCGGGCGCAGCAGAAGCGCCACGGCCGTGGCCCGGTTCGCATCCTGCGTGGACCCAGCCCGTTCGAGATGCTCTCCGGTGCTGATGGTAACAGTCGGGCCCTGGCGGCGCGCCGTCGCCTGATAGACCGTTTCCACACCACCTATCTGACTGAGTTGCGCCGTCAATGGCGCGTCAACGGAAACACCAATGGCTGATCGGCTGGAAGAAGCAATCCGCGTTGTCATCGAAACCCGGGGCCGCGAGGGTGTGGAAGAACTGCGCGCGGCGTTCGGCGATCTGGGTGACGTATCGGTCGAGACGGCTGGGAAAGCTTCCAAGCTTTTGGACTCGCTGACCGGCCTGAACGTAGCAGCTGCGAAAGCGGATGCGTACGACGGGATGCTGGCTGACCTTGCCGAGCTGGAGCAGCAGTTTGACGCCAACCAGAAAGCCGCGCTGGCCCTTAGCCTCGGCATCGGCGAGATGGAGAAGCCATCCCGTGAGGTACTGGCTACCCAGCGTGAGTTGCGCAAGGAGGGCGAGCGCCTGCAGAAGGCGCTCCATGAGCAGTGGGAAGCTGTCGCCAAGGCCGATAGCGAGCTGTCCTCGCTGGGCGTCAATACCGCCAACCTGGCCGATCACCAGCAGCGTCTGCGGGTCGAGGCAGCCCGTAGTGCAGCAGCACTCAGCGAGCAGGCCCGAGCCGCAGCTGCAGAGGCTGAGGCGGGGCGTCGGCGCAAACAGCTGATCGAGGAAGGCGACGCTGCCTTCCGCAAGCAGGCCAGTACCAGCAAGGCGGCGGCAAAGGCGTTGGCCGATTACCGAGAGCGCGCTGATGACGCCGCAGCCGGCAGCGGTGACCTGGCGTCGGCCACCGAGAGCACTGTTAGCTGGTTTGGCAGGCTCAAGGCGGTAGCCGCTGGCGCGATTGCATTTGTCGGTCTGAACCGAGTGGTCGATGGCATCAAGGCCATCGTGAAGGAAGGCAGCGACGCCGAGCAGGAGCTGGCGCAGCTGGAAGCGGCCCTACAAGCCACGGGACGCACCAGTGAGTTCACCGCGCAGAGCCTGGCCGCCATGCGCCAGCAGCTGCAGAGTGGGCTCTTTGACGATGGGCAGATCAGCGCCGCCCAGGTGCGCCTGCTGTCCTACACCAATATTGTAGGCGAGCAGTTCCCGGCAGCGATGCAGATCACCATCGACCAGGCCCAGCGGTTGGGCATGTCGCTGGAGCAGTCGGCCGAGGTTGTGGGCAAGGCGCTGCAGACGCCGTCTAAGGCTATGGAAAGCCTGAGCAAGCAAGGCTTCACGCTGGACGACAGCCAAAAGGCGCTTATCAAGAGCCTGGAGGCCACGGGTCAGGTCGCGCAGGCGCAGTCCATTATTCTGGACCTGCTTGCAGAGTCGTACGGCGGAGCGGCAGCAGCAGCGAAGGTGGGTACCATCGCAGGCCTGTGGAAGGCGGCCACTGATCGGTTCAAGGACTGGAAGCAGGAAGTTGCCGACCAGGGTGTGCTGACCTACTTCAAGGACCAGCTGAACACGCTTCTGACCACGCTGGATCGCCTTGCGGCCGATGGCAGCCTGTCGCGCTGGGCCAAGCAAACCGCCCAGGCCATCATCACCATGGCCGAGGCGGTAAATGGCACGACCCAGTGGGTTGTGGACCATGCGCGCGTGATCGGTCTGATGGCCGCCGCGTACGCTCAATTCAAGATCGTCGGCGCGCTGATCCAGCTGAACGCCTGGCGTGCCTCCCTGATTGCGACTACGAACGCTCAGATCGCCAACAACGCAGCGGTTGCCAGCGGAAGCCGTGGCATCGGTCGGTTTGGTGCGCTGTTGCGTGGTCTGCCAAAGATCGTGCCCATTACCGTCGCTGTACTGGGGCTGGAAGCGGCCATGGGCGGTCTGGATGTCCTCAAGACCGTGGCTCAGGATATCTGGAAGCAGCACGACCCGGCGCTGAAGCGTGCCGGTGAAGCGCAGCGGGCCTACATCAGCCAGGTACGCGACTCCGCGCTGCAGCTGCGTCAGCAGGCGGTGTCTTTCGTCGCATACCGTGACGTGGTCATCAAGTCAGCCGAAGAGGTTGCGAAGCTGGGCGAGGCCGAGCGGCAAGCCTACGAGAAGCGGCTGTCTGGTCTGGAGCAGTACCTCACCGCGCAGGAGGGGTTCCTGCTGATGCAGCAGAAGGCCGGTGTTGCGACGGCAGAGCAGCTGCAGCAGCTGGGCCAGGTCACACAGCGGTTGCTGGAAGTCTCCACGGGCTTCGCATCCCTGAAAACAGGTGTGAAGACCGCCGCTGATGCTCTATCCAACGGCATTGGTGGCGCTGCTCAGCAGGTTGTGGCGCAGCTTGAAGGGATTGATGGCAACGCCAAGCTGGCGGCTGAGTCCATCCGTAAGATGTTCTCCGGGCTCAACTTTGCCGATACGGCCAGCCTTGCCTCGGTAGGCGAAGCGCTGGGCTTCATCGCCACGCAAGGTGCTGCGGCCCAGCAGAACGTGCGTGATGGCCTTCTCGCGACGCTGCAGCAGCTGTCGGGTGAAGAACTCGCCCGGTTCCAGGGTGCGGCGCAGGCGGCATTCAGCTCGCTGCCGCAGGGGGCAGTGAACGCTGCGGCGGTGCTGCAGACCACTCTGCTTGCCGCGATGACCAAGCTGGGCGTGGCCTCGGGCCAGCTGGGGGTCAGCTTCACCCAGGCAGGTCGGGATGCCATCGCTGCGTTCGGTGCCGTCACAGAGAACGCCATTGCGACCGGCACGCAGATTGAGGCTGCGTTCAAAGCTGCCTTGGGAAATGTGGCAACACTGGACGAGGCACGTACCTTAGGCAGCCTGCTACAGGCTGCGGGCGAGCAAGGGCGCGTCGGCTTTGACTCGGCAGCGAGGTCGGCGGCCGCCTTGAGCGCACGGATTCGCGAGATCCAGGCCGGCCTCAACCCGCTTGCCGATGAGTTCAAACGGCTTGGTATCCAGTCGCAGCAGTCTCTGGATGCGGCCCGTGACTCTGCTTGGGAAGCCTTCGAGACCATCCGGCAGGGAGCGGCCAGCGGTAAAGCATCTGTCGAGGATGTCCGTCGTGCGTTCAGGGCGTACGCCGATACCGCAAAGGCAGCTGTCGCCGATAGTGATGCCTGGCGCCGGAGCCAGGTGCAGTCCCAGCTGGACGTTCAGGGCGCGATCTACGACACCAGCGATTCGATGGAGCAGCTTGGGACAAAGGGCGCCGCTGCGATGGGTCGAGTCGAGCAGGGTGCTCAGAAGGCGACTGACGCCATGCTCGACGTTAAACGCGCATCAGATGAGGCCGCGACCGGCGTTGAACGGGTCGCTGAGGGGGCTTCTGCGGCCGGAGGCAGCTTGGCGAGCGCCTCAAATGCCGCTCAGGGTTTCTCGCTGAGCATGGGTGAGATTTCGCAGAAGACGAGAGACATGTTGAGCCAGATGAGCGGCCCGAACAGCCTTCAGCAGTTCGCCAACATCTGGAACTCGCTGTACGCACAGCGACAGGAGCTTGCCAGGTACACCGAGGAGCAAAAGCAGTTGCTCGAAGGCATGGACGAACTCGCAGGCAAGCGAAAGGAGCTGGCCGAGCGCTTTGACCTGGTCGGCGCCAGCGAGCTCGATAGCGTGGTTCAGCTTGAGAACCAAATCGAAGCGAAGCGGCTGGAAAAGGAAAGGGCCGCGAAACAGGCGGCCGAGGAGCGGCGGAAAGCTGCTGTCGCTGAGGCGGAAGCACAGGCGAAAGCCGACGCCTCCCGGATCAAGGCGGGTGAGGCGAAGGAGCAGGTTCTGGTCATTGACTGGAAGGCGCCTAGCAAGGAGATCGTTGCTGGCGCGACTGCAGCCGAGCAGCAACAGGCCGAGCGCATCGCGAACATGGTTGCGCCACTGGTGCTCCGCAAGGTTCAGCAAAGCCGATCCGTGTCTGTGCGGGGGAGGCGCTGATGACGCGCATCATTCTGGGAGGCATCGACCTTCCTGCCGATCTCCAGTGGACCGATGAGTTCACCGCCTGGCGTATCGGTCAGCAAGCGCGCACGAGCTTGACCGGTGCGTTGATCGTTCAGGAATCGGCGCGACAGGCTGGACGCCCGATCACCTTGAAAACTTCTCGTGACGGGACGGCATACGTTGGCGTGGTGGACCTTCCAACCCTCCGAGCCCTTCAGGAAAGCGAAAGCGAGGCGCGCCTGGCGCCCATCAATCTCATCATGCCCGCGCACAACGGCGGGGACCGCCCCTTCCAGGTGCGCTGGCGCCGAACCGATGGCCCGGCGATCGAAGTTGAGCCGACTCGCTTCGCAGTACCGGCACTCGATGCCGACCTCTTCTCTATCACTCTTCGCCTTATGACGGTGTAATACATGACGATCTCTGCTATCGATATCAAGCTGCGCCAGTCGCAGCGACTCACCGACAACCCCGACGGTGGTGGCCGGATGGTGCAAGCCGAGATCATCGACGGCGCCATGAACAATCTGTTTCCCGACATCGGTGATGAAGAACGCACAACGGGGCGAACGACTCTGCGCAAGTTGTTCGTACACCTGGATACGGCAGCGCCGGACGTCCTGAAGGATGCGATCGGCGTGCTGATCGACCCGCCGAGCGACCCTCGTGTGACCGTGAGCATGTTCGCGACCGGGTCGTACAGCGATGTTCGGCTGGACGCAAAGAACCGCGTCGAGAGCTACATCACGCGCGGTACCGAGTCCAGATTCATCCTGATGGGCAACCATTTCAGCGGGCAGATGACGATGCTGGTCTATACCACGTCAGATGCGCCCAGCCCCGACATCAATGACAACTTCAGCCTGTTGACTCTCGCCGGCTCCGGGCATGACGAGGCGGAGCAGTACGTTCGTGTGAAAACTGTCCTCTCCAGGACCACTCGCACCTTCACGGACGATCAGGGCGCATTCGAGCGCGATGTTCTCGTGATCGAGTTGATCAACCCGCTGCTGCGGAACTTCTTCGGACAAGAGGTCGTGCGCTACAGCGCAACAAAGCCGGCCACCCGCGTGTATGAGACAAACGTGGTTGACGCGACGAGCTATCACAGCGTCAAGCGCCTCTCTGCGGCTGCCAAGCCTGGCGACCTCTCTGTGGTGGTCGACACGCCGTATGTTCCGATTGTCCCCACCTCCACGGCGGAGACGCCGGTGAGCGACGTTCTGGCTGGTATGGGCACCATCAGTCACGTGCAGTCCGGCCCGGTCGGGAGCTTGAGCCAAACGTTCTCGGCGAGCTTCAACGCAGGTGTGCCAGTCAACCGCTACCTGGGCACCGGAATGGCCGTTGGCAGCATCAAGGTCATGGCTGGGAGCGTCGAGCTGGTAGATGACGGCAGCGGTGGCCTGGTATCTGCGGCCGTGACTCCCTGGGGTGGCAGCGTTGACTATCAATCCGGCGTGATATCCATCTCGCACGCGACGGGCGCTGGATTGACCAGCCTGAGCATCTCCGCCACTCCTGCCGGCTCAATCTCTGTGCAGGGCTACACCGACGAGATCACGGTGACCCAAAACAACCAGGGAATGGTCTGGTTGATGCAGCTGACCCCTCTGCCGGCGCCTGGGACGGTCACTGTCGACTATCGGGCTCTGGGGCGTTGGGTGAGGCTGAGCGACAACGGGAAGGGGCAGCTGGTTGGCAAGCCGGGTCAGGGCGGTGGCACGATCAACTACATGACCGGCTCGGTCGTCCTGACGGCCGGGGCTTTGCCGGACCTGAAGAGCAGCATCATTGGCGCGTGGGGCACGGCGGTTGTGGCAGAGCCTCGGACGGGCGATGCCGCCATTTTGCCGCCCGCGTTGCACTTCACGTTGGGGGAGGGGACCGCGATCCCGGGCAGTGTTCACATGCTGCTCCGCGTCGGCGGGGCTGACATCGAGGTGACCGATAACGGCGTGGGTGGTCTGCTTGTCGGGGGACAGCTACGCGGCTCGATCGCGTATGCCACAGGTGAGGTAACGCTGCGGCCGGCGACCCTGCCGGACGCTGATAGCCAGGTCGCGGTCACATATGACTGGGGCCAGCAGCTCAATGCGGCGCCACAGCCGGTGCCGGACGGCTCCGGGATCGTCTCATTTGTGCTGCCGCAAGGGCCTGTGCGGCCGGGCTCGGTTCTCCTTGACTGGGTGATCAGCGTGCGCCGCGATCGCGACGACATCTCGTCAGCGCCGCAGCCAATGCGCGCGATCGCCAGGGACGATGGCAATGGAAACCTGCGGGCCGTCTCGGTCGGTGATGCCAGTGCCGACACGGTGTTGGGCTCGGTGAACTATGCGACCGGGGCGGTAAGCCTGCAGGCTGGAAAGTTCATGGTCCGCCAGGTGTCCTACCCGCAGTACGAGCTTCAGTCCGGTCGGCTGAAGGTGGTGGGGTACGGCCGCTTGGATGTGCTCGCTGAGTTTTCTGCTGGCACTATCATCTCAGTCGCTTGGCTGTTGTCGGGCGACTCCTCGCAGCAAGCGCAGGAGAGCTTGCCGCTGCCCGCGATGCAGCTGCAGCTGACGCCCACCATCAGTGATAGCGTCGTTCCTGGTAGCGTGCGCTTCAGTTTCCGTGGGCGGACATACGTGGACCGCAGCGGCGGCCTGTATCACAGCATCGACCCTGCCACTGGTGCGGGTGTTTACGCCGGCACGATCGACTACACGTCCGGAGTGGTGAATCTGTCGCAGTGGGTGCCGGGCGGAAGCAACCAAGTCCAGATCCTCTCCCTGCTGACCCGCATCGCTGACCCGGGCGTTGCGTTCATCTTCTTCCGCGCGCCGGGCTCCCCTTTGCGACCGGGTATGTTCACGTTGAGGGCCAGCCGCCTCGACGGTGAGCTGCTGACTGCGACGGCTGATATCAATGGTGATATCGCCACCTCCCAGATGCGGGGCACGGTCGATTGGGAGAGCGGTGTCGTCAAGGTGCAGTTCGGCGAGCTCGTGCCCGTCGCCGGCAATGAGGGAATGCCCTGGTTCGACCCCGCATTGGTGGAAGGGGGCCGCGTCTGGCGGCCGGCTCTGGTCCTGCCTGGCTCGATTTACATGGGAGCCGTCGTCTATCGGTCTATCCCCCTGTCTGAGGTCGTGATCGGCCTCTCATCTGTTCGCCTTCCCAGCGACGGCCGTGTTCCAGCGTTCAAGCCCGGGCAGACGGTCCTGATTCACCACACGGCAAAGCACAGCGTTGCGGAGCCCCAGGCGAATCAGGTGCTGAGCTTTGGCCGGACGCGTATCGCAGGGCTGGAAGTCAGGGACGCGGCTGGGAAGCCCGTGGATAGCGCTTGGTACACCGCTGACCTTGATGCAGGGAGCCTGACCTTCAGCGATCCGCTCAACCTTTCCGCATACACGCTGCCAATCGTAGTGAGCGAGCGTGTCGAGGACCGGCGTTTGGTGGTCCAGCCGCAGATCACAGGAGAAATTGAAATCAACACCGGCTTGACCCACGACTACCCAGCTGGCGAATCCCTCATCAGTACGGCGCTGCGGCTTGGCGAGGCGAATGGATCACTGGACCTGCAGGCGCGGGTCGAGAGCCTGTTCGATCAGGCCGCGTGGACCGGAGCCTGGAGCAACATTCCGATTGGCAGCCCGGCGCCTGGCACCTACAACGACACGGACTTCCCTCTCGACGTGACCAACAGCGACGCCATAACGGAAAGGTGGGCTGTGCGGTTCACCAGTTCGACGAATTTTGAAGTCATGGGGGAGACGGTGGGCGTGATCGCCACTGGGAGTACCACAACGGACCTTGCGCCCATCAACCCTCGCACCAACAAGGCGTACTTCAGCATGCGGGCTGCTGGCTGGGGTGGTGGTTGGTCGGTGAACAATGTCGTGCGATTCAATACCGTGGGCGGCTTGGCACCGGTGTGGATGGCGCGGACCACGCTACCTGGTACGCCGGCAGGCGCGACCGACTCCACACGGCTGATGGTCGTGGGCAACGTTGCTGGAGGTGCCCAGTGACGTTGATACCTATCGTCTACCGCAGCACTGATCCGGGAGCGCCTATTCTTAACGGCCAGGCCGGCTCATTGCTTGCCGTGCTCAACGCGATCCTGGTGACAGGGTATGGGGATGGAGCATCCGCGAAGCCTGGCGCAGGCTGGACTCGCCCCTACGCCAGTTCTTCTGTGCAGGTGTTCCGAAACAGTGCTACGACGGGCTCTGGCACCTATTTGCGAGTGCGCGACGATGCATCGGCTGCAACGTTGAACACGGGTTGTCTGGCTCAATTGTTTGCCTACAGTTCGATGTCCGACATTGACACCGGCGCGGATCAAACCCCCAGCGCTGCGCTACAGGCCCGTGGCTCATTCATTGCGAAGGCGCCGACAACAACCGCCGACGCTCGGAGCTGGATTGCCATAGCGACGGAGATTGGTTTCTACCTTTTTACGGCGTGGAGCAACTTTGGCAACGGCCTTGGCCCCTATTACTACGGCGACATTGACACGACAGTATCGGGCGATGTTTTCCCCTTCGTGATGTTCGGTTCGAACGATCTGACGTTCTACACCCCGGCTTGGAACGCCGACGTCTGCTCGTTGTTCTTTGCATCGCCTTTAGGAGTCGCGGTCGAAGGAGTGTCCAGTCGCGACAATTCGTACGTTCCCGGTGGATTTGTGGTGCGCAGCTACAGCGGCGGGCAGAATGCTCCAGGTCGGGTCGCCACTACTGGGATCGATCCGCCTGCAGGTGGGCAGAACAGGCGTTCATATGGCTCCGGGGCATACCCTGTGGGCCCAGACCGTGCGCACGGGGGATACAACTACATGCGCGCAGCAGTGCGTGAAGCGCCGTTCGCCTTGCGTGGTCACTTGCCGGGAATTTTGGTGCCGCTGCATGCCCGGCCGCACGCAGAGGGCAGCGTAGTGCCCTTCATCGAAGGAATCGGGCTCGGCCAATGGCTGGCTGTGAACTACAACGTTGTAGAGCCCGATGTCGCCGATCGCAACGGCCAAGTGCTGTTCCGCCTGGATGCGCCCTGGCGATGATTCATGGAACCTTCTATCGCAGTTGGGGTCCCCGAGGCGGCGACGGCTTCCTCGGCGGAAACGCGCCGGAGGGCGAGGACGACGGCCGGGCGAAGATCATGAATGTGCCGAGTCGCGTGTACATCCAGGTTTATGCGATGCAGGACGCCGTCACCTTCCAGTACCTCGCGTCAGTACTGAGCGGCCCAGATGGCGTGTGGCGTCTTCAAGGTATCGATCGAAAGCTGAGGTACCGGCTGATCGGTACTGATGTGGCTGGCAGGGTCAACTCAGCCATCCAAGACGGGGTAGTGCCGGCAAAGATGGAGCCATGATGGCCCAGGGTGGGGCGTTTGTTCGGCTGAACCTTGGTCCGCGCTTCGGTGGCAGTGGCGGCTTCGCGTCACTGAATCTCGGTGTCGACTGGGATGAGAATCCTGTTGAGCCCGTATTGCGAGGTCTTTCGCTAGCCGCCGCTATCACCTGGAGGGGGGCTGCACAGGCCACGCGCTTGACCAGTGTCGGCTGGGGAGCGTCCACGTCCCTTCGGTGCTTGCGGCTCGTGCCATGGGGAGGCGCGTCGCGCGTCGATGGTTCTACATCAGTGGCTTGGGATGTTGCCCCACGCATAGCCGGCCAAGTCGGTCTGCGATGGGGAAATGCCGCTCGTACGGGCGAGGACATCCTGCTCATGTGGAGCGGGTTGCCGCAGGCGTCCCGATGCCTTCTAGCGTCATGGCGAGGCTGGCTCAGCGTTGCGGGGACCTGCTGTCGCATCGTGTGGATGCGCGGCTCGCCTGTCCGTGGGGATAGGAAGCTGTCGTGGCAGGGTGCGCCCAAGAGGACGAGCGCAATCTGGTCCGATGGCTGGAAACACCTCGGAGCAACCAGGCGATATGGTCGCTTGCCTTGGGGGACTGCGAGGCCGGTGCAGTGGGTTACCCGCCCTCCGGTCAAGCCGGACCCTGATCCAGATCCGGAGCCCGGCGTCCCGCCAGGTCATTCCGTTTCGCTGAACTTGGGTTGCCCCCTGGTCGGGGTTCCCGGTCTTGCCCCCCTCAACCTTGGGACCACAGCGTGCTACGTGGTTCGCCCACAACGCAGGACATATGTCGTGATCAATGAAGTTTCGTTCGTCCGTCTTCCTGACCGGACGCCTATCGAAGTGTCGAGGATCTCCCTCAGCGCTAGCAGGAGCGCTTGGGGGTGGACCTTCGACGTGGAGCTGGCCGACCCAACGCACCTGCCTCTGCTGAAGCCAACAGCGGCGGGCCCTCGCCAGTTTGAGGTATCCCTGAACGGCCATGTGTGGACCGGCATCATCGAGAGTTTCCAGAAGCAGCGAGAGTTCGCCGATGGCGGGGTTCGGCTCAGTGGCAGGTCGCGAACGGCTCTGCTCGCGGCTCCGTACGCGCCGGCAAGGGTGAAAGTCGCTAACGAGGACAGGAGCATGGCTCAACTGGTTGCTGAAGAGCTGGCTGATACGGGATTTACCAGCGAGTACCAGACGGTCGATTGGACGGTTCCTGGTGGTGCTTGGTTCTATGACGCCAGCACGCCGCTAGAGGCGATTAGCGCGCTGGCAGAGGCGAGCGGGGCGGTGGTCCAGTCCCATCCGCAGGATTTGTCGCTTCACGTCCGTGCGAGCTACCCGACCAGCCCGTGGCTCTGGCGCGAGACCCAGCCCGCGCATGTCGTGCAGGAGGACATTGTGCTGACCGAGAGCTTGCAGATGCGGAGCGCGCCACTGTACGACGCCGTCGTGGTGACCGGCGAGATTCCGGGGAAAGGAGTCACTTGCAAGGTGCGTAAGGCTGGCGAGGCGGGGCAGCTCTACGCCCAGCAGGTAAGCAGCCCGCTGATCAGCGTCGCTGCAGCAGGCGCTGAGCGAGGACGCAACGTTCTGAGCGATCGCGGTGAGCAGGCGGCCGTGGACCTGACCGTCCCCCTCTTTCCGAAGCCACTGAAGGCAGGGGAAGTGGGAGCCATCATGCCTCTGGATCTGGTGGAGGTCGTCGCTGCTGAGGGCACCTGGCACGGCCAATGCGAGTCCTTGCGCATCGAGGTTGTGATCGACCAGCAGGCCGTTGTGATTGAACAGACCGCCACTATCGAGAGGCACTACACCGATGCGGACTGACCTGTGGGATCAATTCGGCGAGCTGGTGACCAGCAGCCCGCGATTGCTGGCGACAGTCACCGCCCACAACAGTGACGGAACCAGCACGCTGACCACTTATGACGGAGTGCAGATGCGGGCTTTTGGTCAGCTCCAGTTGCCCATTCCTTACAACGTGTGGGTTCGGGGTGGGCGCCTGGTTGAGGCCGCCCCCAATTTGCCCCTCATCGAAGTAACCGTCTAGCAAGACAGGGCACTGCCCGGACGCCGGCAAGCATCCGGGCAGTGCCGCAACACAGGTGATCTCAGCACCTGGCATTGGCCGTGGCCCCGTCGCCCTCGCGAGAGCGGCGGGATTGTCGGCTTCACCACAAGCTAGCCACGTCATAGGTTCATCTTTCTCGTGAAGCGTCGCGGGGCGGTAACGTGCCAAGGCGCACCATCGTCTGGCGGTGAGTTCATCGCGATGGAGTGATTTATGTATGAACGACGTCGAGGGCTACAGGTACGCATCCAGCACCAACTTGAAGGGCTGCGAGCGATATGGATACGGGTCAAGTATCGGAGTGAAAGGCTTCAAGCGATACGGGTACATGCTCGGCGCAGAAGCGACCGTTCCATTGAGGCTGCTTTCCTGCGAGCAGCAAATCCAGCTCAAGATGTTCAGTGAGGCCTGTGCGCGAATCTAGTGGAACATGATCTAGAAGGCTGAAGTCTCAAAAATGCAAGTAGGAGCAATTAGCGTAAAACTTGAGTGGGCGGCGTAGAACTGCGCCGTCCATCATCGTTCTATTTGCCCGCAGGCGGCTTGGCTTGGGGCGCTCTTGCTTGAGAAATGCAGTGTGAGTGAAGTCGGGTCCTTCATCAGTGGAGGAGGTGGTCCCAGCATCGAGAAGCAAATTCTCTGGCGGCGGTCTCATTGCTCATGTCGCGTGATCGCATGTTGAGTCTCCTCACTAGATCGTCAAGCCAGGCTTCACGGCTCCCATGTGGATCTCTTGTGTAGATGTCGCATGCGATTTTGATGATCGGTTGAATATCTAGGCCGAAGCTGGCTCCAGGAAATGCACCGGAGCCGAAGTGCACGCGCCAATAGATGATCTCTCGTTCGACATCAACGAAGCTTGTATCCCTGCTCATGGCATTTTCCTCGAATGCGCCAAGGTCAGTGTATGAATCGCCCAGGGTTCCGTAGACACCTCGCAGCCATAAACTATGGCTTAGGCGGAGGTGGTTATGAGCACGAAGCGGTACACCGATGAGTTCAAGATCGAGGCGGTCCGACAGATCGTTGAGTACGGCCGTCCGGTAGCGGAGGTTGCCGAGCGACTGGGCGTGTCGATCCATAGTCTTTACGGCTGGAAGCGGCAACAAGGCAAAGGCGATGTTGGCCGGCGTGTCGAGCAGGACCAGAACGCGGAAGTGCGCCGCCTCAAGGCTGAGCTACGCAGGGTCACTGAAGAGCGAGACATCCTAAAAAAAGCCGCCGCGTACTTTGCAAAGGGGTAAGAGCAAAGTACGCCTTCATGAAGCAACACGCAGATGAGTTCGGCCTCGCGGCGATGTGTCGGATGCTTGGCGTCCATCGCAGTGGCTACTACGCCTGGCTAAAAGAGCCGGCAAGCGCTCGCGACAAGGACGATCAGCGGTTGCTCGGCCTAATCAAGCACAGCTGGCTGGAAAGCGGCTCTGTGTATGGCCACCGCAAAGTGACCACAGATCTGCGCGAGCTTGGCGAGACGTGTAGTCGTCATCGCGTGGCACGCTTGATGAAGAGCGAGGGGCTGCGGGCAATGGTCGGCTACGGTCGGCGACCACGCCCATTGAGCGGCCCTGTTGGATCAGTCGCCAAGAACGTTCTGGCTCGCGGCTTCAAAGTCAGTGAGCCAAATCGCGCGTGGGTCACGGACATCACCTACATCCGCACGTACGACGGCTTCCTGTACTTGGCGGTAGTGCTTGATCTGTTTTCGCGTCAGGTCGTTGGATGGGCAACCCGACCAACTCAACATACGGACCTGGTTTTGCAGGCGCTATTGGCTGCAGTGTGGCGGCGCAAGCCAAGCCCCGGGCTTCTGCTTCACTCCGACCAGGGAACCCAGTTCACCAGCGAAGACTGGCAGAGCTTCCTGCGCGAGCACGACATCGTGTGCAGCATGAGTCGACGAGGAAACTGCCATGACAACGCAGCGATGGAGAGCTTCTTCCAGCTACTGAAGCGGGAGCGTATTAAGCGGAGGATCTACAGCAATCACGACGAGGCACGGGCCGACGTCTTCCAGTACATCGAGATGTTCTACAACCCAAAACGGCGGCACAGTTCCAACGACGGGCTGTCCCCGGTAGAGTTCGAGAAGCAGTACGCACTAAACGGCTGACGACTGTCTAGAAAACCCTGGGCGATTCATTCTTTCTCCCGCGATACAACTTAAGCGCATCGCTCTTCTCAATTTCCGCAAGTTCACGGAGAAGGGAGGCAACGTTCTCAATCGACTGAGGATCAGCCTTTACCTCAACCAGCTTGATCAGTACTTCGCTTGCGTTGGCAGCGCCAATGACCAATGGGGCTACATGCTTGAATTCGTCGCTTTCAACACCGAACCGCGCCGCCAGGTTGTGCAGTAGCGACTGTATTGGTTTCCTGGTGCGCTTGGGTAGCTGTTCTGCTACCTTCGCCAATGCTCGGCTGGAATCATTTTTCTGAATTTCTTCGTGCGCCTTCTTCTCTCGGTAAACGGAATGGGCACGAATTCCGGCTTCCATTGCCGAAGTGATGGTCTTTAGAAACTTTTCGACAAGTTCGCTATCTTGTCGAAGATGAGTGCGGTTTGTATTAATGATGTCGACACCGAAACGGTCCAGCTCATCCGCGATTACAATGCACTCCATATAGGATTGTGCATGAAAATTGTGCATGCCGGTTGATAGATCGAGAAGCGTCGGGCCGGCAGCCAGTCGATTGTTGCAGTAGATCCGCGCGCCGCGTTTGGCTGCGGTAAGATGAGCGCCGGGCTTACGGAACTTCACGGAGTACTTGAATTCAAGTGGATCGGTAAGATCGTCTATCTCAATTCTGGTTGACGCAAAACCATCTTTAACGTCGCTTCCGTTGGGATGTACGAAATCGTACTCGGGTTGCTCGGCAACAATTATCTCGCCGTTAACTCTTATGGTGAAGTCTTCCGGAAGGATGCCAAAAAATGCCTCGGCGATTGTATTCTTGATGGAATCAACGCTGTTGCGAACGGCATCGCATTTAAGGCCGGACAGTTCAATTTCTGTGAAAGAGGCCTCAACAGGCTGGTCGTGGTTGTACGTCGCTACAAGCACGGCCTCTTGCAGATTCGGCGAGTTGGCAAGATCGGCGTATCTCATTACAAAGCTTGTAGAAAAGTCTTGTCCTTTCCGTTTTGTCTCGATACGAACAACTTCAGCGGCGCCAAAACCAGCGAGCTTTCCCAATCCTTTACGTCCCATGGCGAATCTCTTGCCAGTCTCCGTTTTTAGATTGTCTTCTTCGCCGGACTTGCTGAGTCGTCGCTTGCGATTAACAGGTAGGAACGCGTTCTGCACCTGGTCCGGGCTCATGCCGTTGCCAGTGTCGCGAATAGAGACTTTAATGCTCTCTGGCAAGGCTAGTAGAAGAACTTGGCCTCGCTTGGGTTTATAGCTCTCTCCTGCCGCTTCAGCTTGCGCTTTTGCGGCGGCCTTCGCGGCATCTCTCACTTCTGTACGAGCTGCTTCAATAGCTTCAACTGGAATTGAAATATCCACGGAAGGTGATTCAGCGTCATATGCGTTTGCCACGAACTCCACCAAACACTTACCGAGTGTCGTGTACATGTTGATGCCGAGCGCTTCAAGCATGCCGCCTTGAATGGACATGGTGAACTTTTGAGGAAGGTCCACTTGCTTTCCAGGCAAGGTCACTGGCGGCGCGTCGTCGCCCGGAGTGGCGGCTGCCGGTAGATCCGAACTATGTACTTGGTTCATGGTGGCTCCTTCCCTGAATTGGCTGCGGCGTTTGGCGAGCATCCTAACAGTGAAGGGCTTTAACGCAATCGCAGGGGCAATCTTGCTATGCGTGGATTGGCGCATCAGGTGTCAATGCTTCCTAGGTGATTGATTTGCAAAGAAAGTCTGTGGATTGCAAATCCGTTTACAGCGGTTCGATTCCGCTTGAGGCCTCCAATTGAAAAGCCCTGACTCCGGTCAGGGCTTTTTTGTTGGCTACGATTGCTTTCCCGCTTGCGCGATCGTTGCGCGGCCTGGCGGCCAGTCATGGCGGATCCGGTGGCGCTACACTGGTCTGATGAACCAGATTGATCACTTCCGCGGCGCCTTGCTCGGCCTCGCGTGCGGCGATGCCGTCGGTACCACGCTGGAGTTCAAGCCTCGTGGCAGCTTCACCCCGATCACCGACATGGTGGGTGGTGGGCCGTTCCAGCTGCAGCCGGGGCAATGGACCGACGATACCTCCATGGCGATGTGCCTGGCCGAGAGCCTGGTGCGTTGTGACACCTTCGATGTGCACGATCAGATGAACCGCTACGCCAACTGGTACCGGCATGGGTACTGGAGTGCGACCGGCGAGTGCTTCGATATCGGTATGGCAACGCGGGCTGCGATCGACCGGTTCCTGCAGGATGGCCATCCGCTGGCGGGTAGTGACGACCCACGCAGCGCTGGCAATGGCTCGATCATGCGTTTGGCGCCGGTGGCATTGCGCTACGCCGGGACCCCCGACCTGCAGGCAATGGCCGAGCTGAGTTCGCGAACGACGCACGCTGCGCAGGAGTGCCTGGAGGCGTGCCGCTTGCTGGCGGTCGCGCTGGAGCGGGCGTTGGCAGGTGGCACCCGTGACGCGGTGCTGGATCTCAGCAATGTCCCCGTCGAGAGCGCGCGGCTGCAGCAGATCGCGGCGGGCGGCTACCGCGGTGCCGCGCGTGAGCAGATCCGTGGCAATGGCTATGTTGTCGACAGTGTCGAAGCTGCACTCTGGTGCTTTGATCGCCACGACACCTTTGAAGCCGTCGTACTCGAGGCGGCCAATCTTGGCGAGGACGCCGACACCACGGCCGCCATCGCGGGGCAGCTGGCGGGCGCATTCCATGGTGCGCGCGGAATCCCCGGGCGGTGGTTGCAGCGGCTGGCCCTGCGTGCCGAAATCCAGGCGCTGGCCAATGCGCTGCACGCCTTGAACCAGGGCAGCGACCGCGCTGCGTGAGTCGGGTTCCCTGCCTGTGAACTGCGCCGGCAGGACGCTCCCTGCCGGCGCCATTTCCGACGCCGCGAGGGAACCCGTGCGGCAGCTCGCATGCCGCGGCCGCCAGTCTCAGCCGGCCACGACATGGAAAGGCGCTATGGTCGGGTTCCACGTCTCAGGGAGCCGCAATGTCGAGCAAGGACATCACGCGTCGCTTCAGCCACGGAGCGAAACGGAAATGAGCAAAGTCATGGCAGATGTGCGTTGGCTGACCTTTCGGTTGAAGAACGGGCAATCCATCGGGCCGGAGCGGCTGAAGGACGGATGGGTGATTGCCTCGGAAACCGCCCGCTGCGAGGTCCGCCGCGAGCATATCGAGGGATCGGGCCTGGTGTATGCGCTGTATGCGCCGGCCAGCCTGGCCTCACCGCGGCGCGCGGAAATGCGCATGCGCGAATTCCTGATGAGCTCGGGCTACACCTTCACGATGGGCACGCTGGGCGGCTGACTGGGCCCGTCATGGTTGCGCTCGCACGGTCAGCGCCTGGCCCTGCATGCCGATCGGGCGGCGTGCATCGTGCAGCACCATGCCGGTCAGGCCGAGGCCTTGGCGGCTGAACGACACATGCCACCCGAGCAGCCCCTTCCGGCACGGTGGTGATGCGTTGCGGCACGCGATGGACTCAGCGTTGCACGGCCTTCAAGGCGTCGACCACCTGTGCCCCAGAAAAACCACAGTGTCCTTCGCCCACCGGCGGCAACACGCGTGGCAGGGGGCGTGCGCCAGCCCGTACGGCCAATTGCGGATACACCGTCTGCATGTGCGGCACGATGGTCGGGTCGTTGTGGTTGAACTGGATCACCAGCGGTCGCTTCAGTGCGCCGGTCATTGCCAGCGTGTCGCGGACATGCGCCTGTGCCGCAGGCACGGGATCGATGCGCTGAACGCCGGCATTGAATGCGGCGTCGTCACCGAATCCGCTGTACACCACCCCCAGGTTGCCGACCGGCATGCCGCCGCTGCGCGTGGCCAGTTCGTGCAGCACCAGCGCGTGCAGGCTGATGGTGCCGGCCAGTGCATCAGGGGACACCTGCAGCCGCCGCGCCAGCACTGCGGCGTGCGACGGATCACGTTGCAGGGCATTGGCGATGCCCTGGTACAACTCGCCCTGTGGCAGCGCGGCGGCTTCGCGCGCTACCAGGCCGGCGGCCGGCAGCCCATCGGCCTTGGGGAAGAAGTAATCGAATGCGACCAGCGTGGTCAGCAGATCGGTCGCGATCTGTTCGCCGCCGAGATTGGCGCCGCACAGCGACACGCCACCTGCGTAGTGCTGCGGGAAGCGCTCGAGGCTGCCGATGGTCACGGCGCCGCCCATCGAGAATCCCAGCATCCAGGTGTGGCGGACATGCTTGAGTTCACCCACTGCCTGCTGGCGCAGGCGTTCTGTATCGGTGATCGCATCGGCCACCGCCCAGCCCTGGCTGGCATAGGCGCTCTGCGCGACGGCGTAACCTGCTGCCAGCAGTGGCGCGGTGCTGTCATTGGCCGCCATGGGTGCGGTGCGTGGTATGCCGACCGGTTCATAGCCATGGGCCAGCATCACCAGGTCGCCGTTCCAGCTGGCCGGTACATCCAGCCGCCACGGTGCGCCCTGCAGCTCGCCGCTGAGCGTGCGCGGTGCCGGCGGTGGTGCAGCCAGCGATGTCATCCAAGGCAGCAGGCAGAGGGCAAGCGCACATCGAAACAAGGGTCGCATCGGGGTCATTCCATGCGGGAATGGCGCCGAGCATAGATCCCTGCACAACCTTGCGCGCGCTGCAGTGCCGCAGGGCATTGCCGGTCGGCGGTGCTGCGCTCTACGCTGGCGGCATGGCCCTGCACAGCATCGCGTCGATTATCCGCATTCCCCACGGGAAGGCGGGGTAGCGCGCGGTCATCTCGGCCAAGCAACCTGCCCGGGAAGGCGGGTTGCATGCAGCGCTCTCCCGGGTAATGAATCCACCAAGGAGAATGCAGATGCACGACCTTTCATCGAACGACGCTGCGCCGACCCTGCACCTGGTGTGCGGCAAGATCGGTGCCGGCAAATCCACCCTGTCGCAGCAGCTGGCGTTGAAGCCGCGCCACGTATTGATCAGTGAGGACACTTGGCTGGCGGCGCTGTATCCGGGCGAAATCCATTCCATTGCCGACTATCTGCAGCGTGCAGCCACGTTGCGCAATGTGCTGGCCGATCATCTGCGCGCATTGCTGCAGGCCGGTGTTTCGGTGGTGCTCGATTTTCCATTCAATACGCCAGCCAGCCGCGCGTGGGCACGTGAAGTGTTCTCGCCGGTTGGCGCTGCACATCAACTGCATTTCCTCGACATTGCCGATGAGGTCTGCAAGGCGCGGCTGCGCGCGCGCAATGCTCTCGGCGAACATCCGTTCCAGGCCAGCGACGAGGAGTTCGAACGTATCACCCGCCACTTCGTTGCACCGGCCGCGGAAGAGCGCTTCGTGGTGATGCGCTATACCGAGGCAGGCCCGGCGTAGCGCAGCACCAGGCGGCCGTCGTCATGCTGGCGCAGCTGCATGAATTCGAGACGGATCACTCAGCCAGTGCCGCCCCCTCAACCGCCGATTCCGATACGATCTGTCACATTGAGTTAGTCTCGCTTGATCCGGAGTCCCGTCATGGTCGACCGTCTCGCCATTCTGCTGGAACGTTTTTCGGTCACCGCCTCGGTGTTCCATGCCGGCGCGCTGTGCGGCATCAACACGCTGGAGGGCGAGGATGAAGCCGGGCAGTTGCACCTGGTGCGACGTGGCCCGCTGCAGGTCAGCCACGGCCAGCAGACCGTGCAGGTCGAGGTGCCGAGCCTGCTGCTGTACCCGCGGCCGATGCCGCATCGGTTCAGCACCGATCCGCAGCACGGCGCCGACATGGCCTGCGCCAACCTGCATTTCGAGGGCGGACGGCTCAACCCGATCAGCGCCGCATTGCCCGATTTCATCTGCCTGCCGCTGGCCGATCTGTACGGCGGCAACGCAGCGCTGGAACTGCTGTTCGAGGAAGCCTTCGAGCAGCGCTGCGGGCGTGCGGCGATGGTCAACCGGCTGTTCGAGGTGGTGATGATCCAGGTGTTGCGGCAGCTGATGGAAGGTGGCGAAATGCGTGGTGGCCTGTTTGCCGGGCTGGGTCATCCGCGGCTGCGGCTGGCGCTGGTGGCGATGCATGAAGCGCCCGCACAGTCCTGGACCCTGGAAGACCTGGCCGAGGTCGCCGGCATGTCACGCAGCGTGTTTGCTGCCAGTTTCCGTGAGGCGATGGGCACCACGCCCGGTCAATACCTGCAGGGCTGGCGGGTGGGCCTGGCGCAGCAGGCACTGCGCCAGGGCAGACCGCTCAAGCGGATTGCCGACGATGTGGGGTACGGCAGCGAAGCCGCGCTGTCGCGCGCATTCAAGGCGCACACCGGGCAGTCGCCGCGCGAGTGGCGTGGGCAGGCCCGCGCCGGCGCGGCCTGAGCTTCAGCCCAGCACCAGCCGGGCCAGTTTCATGCCACCGAACAGGCCGACCAGGCCCAGTGCCACCGAACCGCCGGCGTACAACGCTGCCAGGCCGTGCTGGCCGCGCTGCAGCAGCACGCCGATTTCCAGCGCATAGGTGGAGAACGTGGTGTAGCCGCCGAGAACGCCGGTGGCCAGCAGCAGGCGCAGCTGCGGCGAGGCGCCATTGCGCAGGGCGAAGGCTTCGACCAGCACGCCCATCAGCAGCGCGCCGCTGATGTTGATCAGGAAGGTCGACCATGGCCACGGGCTGCCGACTGCCACCCGCGTACCGATCAGGTTGCAGGCATGGCGAAGGCAGGCGCCGAGCCCGCCGCCGATGAAGACCAGCAAGTAGTTGTTCAATGCGTGCATCACGTGCCTCGGGTACGGGTTCGCTGATTCGATGGCGAACGCCGAGGGCAGGCACGGCCTGCCATCGACGAACGCCGGTTCGTCCTGGCAGGAGCCATCAGCCCTTTCAGGCGGTTATCGGGGGAGCCCCATCCCCATCGGCGACCATGCTACCAGCGGTAGTGCATTCACGTCATCGAGGTCGTCAGCACCCGGATGACCTTGCTGCGGCTGAAGCCGTCCATCAGCAGTTCGAAGGCCAGCAGGTCCAGGGCCGCGTGGCGGCGGTGGTCGATCTCCAGGCCCTTCTCTTCCACCAGATGGCTGACCAGTTCGTAGGCGTCCTGCCAGACATCCAGGTGGGCCTGGCTGGGGATATAGGTATTGCCCCGCTCACCGACGCCTAGCCCGCTCACGCCATACAGCAGTTCGCGCGCATCCAGCTTGGCCGCATCGGCGATGCGGAACAGCTGTTCGGCCTTCACATGGGCGGGGCTGACGTGGTCGTTGAGCCAGTTGCTGATGGTTGCCGTCGTCGAATCGGCGGCGCGGGCCAGATCGGCCGGGCGAGGGTGCCCGGCTTTCTTCATGGCAATGGCGAGTCGTTGGCCGAGAGTATTCATCTATGCAAGCCAGCTTAACGCGTGGATCGCAAAGATCCCTTGTTCCAAGAATAAGTCTGGTTAACAGAAGGACCGACCGTGACCGAATTCTGGAGCAAGGGGCAGGTGCGCACCCGGCTGGGTTTCCGCACCGATGCCGAACTGGCGCGCTTCTTTGGCATAAGCCGATCTGCAGTGTCGCAATGGCCCAAGGATTTCCCGATTCCTGCGTTACGCCAATACATCCTGCATCAGCGCTATCCCAACCTGTTCCCGGCAACTGAAGCCACGCAGGGCGAATAAGCCTCAACTGCGCCGCCTTTTGTCGCATATAGCACTCTAAGTGCCATTTGCTAAGTATGCTTAGCAACATAGGAAACTTCGATGGAACGGGGTCGGGCTATCGATGAGGCCTACCAGGGCAGAGGCTGGAGGAATCGGGTAGGTTGTCGGCTCCGGCCCATCCGGGAAGCCTGTCATCCCGTATGTGGTTTCGTGAACGATTAATAATTTCGATCACGAAAGTCGCTGCATGTAATTGACCTGTCGTGAAATCTATGACTAATTGGCATCAACCGGGCGTGAAGCCCGGGAGTCTTTCAGTAGCTCGCAAGTGAGTCGGTAGACCGTCAACGATGCAGAACAAGTCCAACGGAGGTCGTATGGAATACGGCATGCATGGCTTGGCTGAACGGGTACGCCGCGAACTGGAAGCCAGTTATCACAAACACGGATGCGGTCCGGCGTTCTGGGATACCTACCAGCAGGTGCTGGACCGCCTGGTCCCGCAGGGGACCGAGCGTACCGAAGTCACCAATGAAATGGCGCTGATCATCGAACAGCTCGGCATCGTCCGACGTGCGCAGCTGGTGCCGCCGCACGCCAACGGGCCGCGTTGACCCGTTGATTCAAAGCAGGCGCCAGGCGCCACAGGCCAACAGCGCCAGCAGCATTGACAGCAGTGCCAGGGTCCGCGGTCGCCACCATTGCCGCGGTTGCCCGGCCATGGCCTGCGGACTGCAGTAGCGCACCAGCCCCGGGCCGAAACCGGCCTGGTGCTGCTGCCGCGAGCAGGCGTCCAGGCAGGCGCCGCAGGCCAGGCAATCGGCCTGCGGTCCCTGGCGGATGTCCAGCTGCATCGGGCAGGCGCTGACACACGCGGTGCAGTCGGTGCAGTCGCCCAGGCGATCGGCGCTGAAGGTGGGCATCGGTCCGGCCAGCAGCGGATGTGCGGCGCGGAACACGTAGTCCTGTGCGGTGGTCGGGTCGAGCAGGCCGCGGCCGCGTCCGAGCACGCCCCCCATGCCCGGAGGGCGCATGCCGCGCGGTTCGCCGCGGCGCGCGTCGTACAGCATGCGTGGTGTATGTGGATCGATCAGCAGTGGTTGCATGCGCGCGAACGGGCACAGCGAACGGCACACCTGCTCGCGCAGGAAGCCGGCATTGCCCCAGGTGGCGGCGGCATAGAACAGCACCCAGAATGTTTCCCAGCCGCTCCAGCCGGCATTCGGAGCGGCGGCCAGCAGTCCGGCGATCGGGCTGAACAGGCCGACGAAGGTGATGCCAGTCCACAGCGACAGCAGCCCCCACGCGACCTGGGTGGCCGGGCGCACGGCTGGCACTGGCAAGACCTTGGCCATGCCGTGCGCGATCCAGTCGAAGGCACGACGCCACAGCGTCTGCGGGCAGGCATGACCGCACCAGATGCGGCCGGCGAGGTGGGTGAGTAGCGCAAGGCCCACCGCCAGCACCGCCAGCAACCCGATCAGCACGCCGACATCGCCGGGCCACAACGTCCAGCCGAACAGGTCGAAGCGCCGTGCGTTGATGTCCAGCAGCAGGGCCTGGTGTCCATTCCAGCGCAGCCATGGCAGGGCATAGAACAGGACCAGCAAGAGCGCGCTGAGCGCGCCGCGCCAACGCCAGGGGCGTGGGGTTCCGGTTCCGGTACAGGGCGTACTCATCCCAGCGGCAGCTCGTCGTCGTCATCGCTCGGCAGGGGCCGCTGCAGGTACCAGGTGACTGCGCTGGAAAGTGCGGTCACCGACCAGAACATGAAGAATCCTGCCGTATAGCCCAGTTCACGGCTGATCGCCGTGCCCGGGAAGCTGATCGCCTGCAACCGCAGCGGGTCGACGAAGGCGAAGAACACCACGCTGGCCAGGCCGGCAGCGATGAAGCTGGGCCAGAGGATGGCGCCCCAGTGCTGGATCAGCTGCTGGCGGCGGCTGGGAGAGGGTCTGTTCATGCTGTCCCGGATCGGAATGAGGGCGGCGCGTATACTCCGCCGAGGCCGGCGCAGCATCCGCAGGGCATGCTTCCTGCAATCGTGGCAGCCTAGGTGCAGCGGACTGCGCCGACATTGATCTGGATCAACGGCGGTGCCGGCCGGCTGCGGCACACTGCCGGCACGCTGTGGGTACCCCCGATGAACGCAATACCGCCACCTGTCCTGCCC
Organism: Stenotrophomonas sp. LC732; assembly: GCF_052446685.1. NCBI lineage: Bacteria > Pseudomonadati > Pseudomonadota > Gammaproteobacteria > Lysobacterales > Lysobacteraceae > Stenotrophomonas > Stenotrophomonas sp. LC732. The sequence goes on from NZ_CP199214.1 coordinate 1,531,340, forward strand.
GTCGCCTCGCCCGGGCTGTGCACCGAGCAGGAAGTGACCCGCCTGGTCCACGACTTCTATGCGCGCGTGCGCGAGGAAGAGCGGTTGGGGCCGGTGTTCCAGGCGCATGTCCACGACTGGCCGGAACATCTGGCGCAGCTGGTCGATTTCTGGTCGGCGATGCTGCGCGGCACGCGCCGCTTCAAGGGCTCGCCGATGTCCAAGCACATGGCCATCGAGCTGGACAAGGACTTGTTCGATCGCTGGCTGGTGCTGTTCCGGATCACCACCGCCGAGTGCGGCAACCCGCCGATGCAGGAGCTGGCCAACGACGTCGCCGCGCGCATCGGTGACACCTTCTGGAAGCGCTACCAGATGCTGCGCTGGCCGCAGGTGGGTCTGCCGGTGCTGGGAATCCCCACCCGCGATTGATCTGGGTCAAGGCGGTCATGGCCGTCCGGCGCGATGCTGGCGGCATGGACACGTTCTCTCCCGCCGCCGGTGGCCTGGCCTGGACCTTCGCCCCCGACCTGCTGCGCCGGCATGACCGGCCGGGGCCGCGCTACACCTCGTATCCGACCGCGCCGCACTTCCACGATGGCTTCGACGCGCCGGCGCTGCGCCAGGCGATCGCCGACAGCAACCAGCTGGCGCGCGCGCTGTCGCTGTACGTGCATGTGCCGTTCTGCTCCAGCCCCTGCTTCTACTGCGGCTGCAACCGGGTGATCACCCGCGACCGCGGTCGGGGCCACAGCTACGTCGCGCGCGTGCTGGCCGAGGCCGACCTGCTGGCGCCGCAGTTCGAGGACGGCCGTGAGGTCATCCAGCTGCATCTGGGCGGTGGTACGCCGAACTTCCTCGAGGCCGAGGCGATGACCACGCTGGTGGAGGGGCTGCGCCGGCGCTTCGATTTCAGCGATTCGCCGCAGCGCGATTTCTCGATCGAACTCGATCCGCGCTTCATCGATACCCGCGATGTCGCCATGCTGGCGCGGCTGGGCTTCAACCGGGCCAGCCTGGGCGTGCAGGATTTCGATCCGCATGTGCAGGAATCGATCAACCGCATACAGGGCGTGCAGCAGACGCTGGACATCCTGCATGCCTGCCGCGACAGCGGCATGCGCTCTGTCAACGTCGACCTGATCTATGGGCTGCCTGGACAGAGCCTGCAGGGATTCGGCCGCACCCTGGAACGAGTGCTGGCATTGCGACCGGATCGCCTGGCGGTGTATGGCTACGCACACCTGCCACACCTGTTCCGCGCGCAGAAGCAGATCGACGAGCGCCGGTTGCCTTCACCGGAAGACAAGCTGGCGCTGCTGGGCCTGGCGGTGGAGAAGCTCTCTGCTGCGGGTTACCAGTACATCGGCATGGACCATTTCGCACTGCCGGAAGAGGACCTGTCGCGCGCGCAGCGTGCCGGCCAGCTGCATCGCAACTTCATGGGCTATACCACCCACGCCGATACCGACCTGCTCGGCCTGGGCGTGAGTGCGATCAGTCATATCGGTGCCACCTACAGCCAGAATCCGCGCGACCTGCCGTCGTGGGAGGACGCGGTGGACCAGGGCCAGCTGCCGGTCTGGCGCGGCGTGGCACTGAGCGCCGACGACCAGCTGCGCGCTGAACTCATCCAGCAGCTGATGTGCCAGGGCGAGGTGGACGGTGCCGTGCTGGGCCAGCGCCATGGCGTCGATTTCGAGCAGTACTTCGCCGAGGACCTGCGTTCGGTGCAGCGGTTGCAGGAAGACGGCCTGGCCGAATACCGCGACGGTGTAGTGCGCGCCAGCGAGCCGGGTCGGCCGCTGCTGCGGCTGCTGGCGATGTGTTTCGACCCCTACCTGCGCGCGGCGCATGAACAGCCGCGTTACTCGCGTGCAATCTAAGGTGTACTCGCGCAGCGCGGTTGGTGCCCGGAGCCGGAATCGAACCGGCATGGGGTTGCCCCCGGCGGATTTTAAGTCCGATGCGTCTACCAGTTTCGCCATCCGGGCCTGCAGCGCGGCGCCGATTGTAGCCCAGCTGCAGAATCGCAGCCGGATTGCCGTGGAGCGGCAGCGTGTTTAACTGTCGCTCCCATTCATGTCATAGTCCCAACCATCGTTCCCAGGGGGGGAGCCGCACGATGTCGCTGCACGCGATTGCCTATTCCAGTGAGGCCCGCGCCGATCTGCAGACAACCGATCTTGACCGCCTGCTGGCCGATGCCACGGCATTCAACCGTGTAGCCGGTGTCACCGGTGTGCTGATGTTCGATGGCAGCCGTTTCCTGCAGTACCTGGAAGGCCCGGAGGACGGTATCGATTCGGTGTACCAGCGCATCGTCAATGCGCGCAGCCACGGCCAGCTGAAGGTGCTGTGCCGCGCGCCGGTGGCGCAGCGGGCGTTTCCGCGCTGGTCGATGGGAACCCGGCGCATTGATGCGGAGCTGCTGGCACAGATCGTTGAATCGGCGTGGCCGGGCTTCCTGCTTGGCAGCGGTGGCTTCGAGCGCCTGCGGCAGGCCTGGACCGGCGCCGATGGCGAACTGGAACCGGCCGCGGTCGCACTGGGCTCCTGATCCCATCTTGGCGGGCAGGCGCCCGGGCCGTTACGCTGTCGCCTTTCTGGCGTGGAATTACACGGAGTGGTGCAGCGAATGAGCAGGTCGGCCGAATCCATGGCGGCATGCATGCCGTTGCGCGGGACATGCCAGTGAGCGCGTCCCTTGCGGCAGCGGAGACCCCGCGTTTTGCGGTGATCGGCCTGGGCTACGTCGGCCTGCCGTTGGCGGTGGCCTTCGGTCGGCACTGGCCGACGCTGGGCTTCGACATCGATGCCGATCGCATCGCCGAGCTGCGCGATGGCCAGGACCATACGCTGGAGGTGGAGGCCGACGAGCTGGCCAGTGCTCGGCAGCTGCAGTACGGCAGCGATCCGGCCTTGCTTGATGCATGCAACGTCTACATCGTCACCGTGCCGACGCCGATCGATGCCTATGAGCAGCCCGATCTGGAGCCGTTGCGTTCGGCGACGCGGCTGATCGCCAGCCATCTGCGCGCGGGTGACCTGGTGATCTACGAATCCACGGTGTACCCCGGCACCACTGAAGAAGTCTGCGTGCCGCTGCTGGAAGAAGGCTCGGGCCTGCGCTTCAACGAAGACTTCTACTGCGGCTACAGCCCGGAGCGGGTCAGTCCCGGTGACCGCCAGCGGCGCCTGGCCGACATCCGCAAGATCACCTCGGGGTCGACAGCGGAAGTGGCTGCGGTGATCGATGGCCTGTACCAGCGCATCATTGCCGCCGGCACGTTCCCCGCGCCATCGATGCGCGTGGCCGAGGCGGCCAAGGTGGTCGAGAACATCCAGCGCGATGTGAACATCGCGCTGGTCAATGAGTTGGCGCTGATCTTCGACAGGCTGGGCATCGATACCCAGGATGTGCTCGATGCCGCCGGCAGCAAGTGGAACTTCCTGCCATTCCGGCCGGGCCTGGTCGGCGGCCATTGCATCGGCGTGGACCCGTATTACCTGCTGCACAAGTCCGAGAGCGTGGGCTACCACCCGGACCTGATCCACACGGCGCGGCAGGTCAACAACCGCGTCGGTGAGCATGTGGCGTCGCGGGTACTGGCGATGCTGGCCGAACGCGGCCGTGAACCAGTGCAGTCGCGCATCCTGGTGCTCGGTGTGACCTTCAAGGAGGATTGCCCGGACCTGCGCAACAGCCGCGCGCTGGAGCTGGCGCAGCGCCTGCGTGATGCCGGCGCTCAGGTCGAGGTCAGTGATCCCTGGGTCGGCCCGGCGGCATTGGCCGATGAGGGCGTGCAGTGGCTGGCCGAACCCGTGGCAGGGGCCTATGACGCGGTGGTGCTGGCGGTTGCCCATGCCCGCTTCAAGGCGATGGATGAGGCGGGTATCCGGTCGCTGCTGGCGCCGGGCGGCCTGGTCTACGACGTCAAATCGGCCTGGCCACGCAACGTGGTTGACGATCGCCTGTAAACCCGGGCGGCGGGCAGCACGGTAGACTCGCAGGCAGTTGCAACCAAGGAACGCCATGCACCGGTATATCGTCTACCTGCTCGCCATCCTGATGTTCCCCATCTGCCTGTGGTTGGCCACGATCTGGCCGGCCTGGTACTGGGGCGTCGGCCTGACCGCCGCGATGGTGGCACTGGGGACCTGGGACCTGCTGCAGAAGCGCAGCACGCTGCGCCGCAACTATCCGGTGATGGCGCACTTCCGCTACGGCCTGGAATCGATCGGTCCGGAAATCCGCCAGTACTTCGTGCAGAGCGACCTGGAGGACGTGCCGTTCTCGCGCCAGCAGCGTGCACTGATCTACCAGCGGGCCAAGAACGAGATGGACACGGTGCCGTTCGGCACCCTGCGCAGCACCTACGCGGTGGATTACGAGTGGATCAACCACTCGCTGGCGCCGACCGCCATCGCCAAGCACGATTTCCGCGTGCTGATCGGCGCCAATTGTGCAAAGCCGTATTCGGCGAGCGTGTTCAATATTTCGGCGATGAGCTTTGGCTCGCTGTCGGCCAACGCGATCCGCGCACTGAACGAAGGCGCGCGGCGCGGTGGCTTCTACCACGATACCGGCGAAGGTTCGATTTCGCCGTACCACCGCGAGATGGGCGGCGATCTGGTGTGGGAGATCGGCTCGGGCTACTTCGGTTGCCGTGACGAAAAGGGCGGTTTCAGTGAAGAGCGCTTCGTCGCCAACGCCACCCATGATCAGGTCAGGATGATCGAGATCAAGCTGTCGCAGGGCGCCAAGCCCGGTCATGGCGGCGTGCTGCCGGCGCCAAAGGTGACCGCCGAGATCTCGGTCACCCGTGGCGTGCCGATGGGCGTGGACTGCGTATCGCCGTCGCGTCACTCGGCGTTCTCGACGCCGGTCGAACTGCTGCAGTTCGTCGCCCGTCTGCGCGAACTGTCCGGCGGCAAGCCGGTCGGTTTCAAGCTGGCCATCGGCCACCCGTGGGAGTGGTTCGGCATTGCCAAGGCGATGCAGGAAACCGGCCTGCTGCCGGACTTCATCGTGGTCGACGGTGCCGAAGGCGGTACTGGCGCAGCACCGGCGGAGTTCGTCGACCATGTCGGCGTGCCGATGCACGAAGCACTGCTGCTGGTGCACAACACGCTGGTCGGCCTGGACCTTCGCGAGCGGATCCGCATCGGCGCGGCGGGCAAGATCACCAGCGCCTTCGACATCGCGCGCACCATCGCGCTGGGTGCCGACTGGTGCAATGCCGGCCGTGGCTTCATGTTCGCGCTGGGCTGCATCCAGTCGCTGAGCTGCCATACCGACAAGTGCCCGACCGGCATCGCCACCCAGGACCCGGCGCGCTGGAAGCACCTGGATGCACCGGACAAGGCCACCCGCGTGTACAGCTACCACGAGCACACGCTGCACGCCCTGAAGGAGCTGTTGTGTGCGGCCGGCCTGAACGATCCGGCCGAACTGGGGCCGGAGCACATCCTGCGTCGTGTTTCGCCTGTCGAGATCCGCTCGCTGGCGTCGCTGTACCGCTACCTGGAACCGGGCGAGCTGCTGCACAAGGTGCCGGATCATGCGGTGTTCCATGCATTCTGGGCCGATGCACGCAGCGATTCGTTCCAGCCGCCGCCGAAGATCCAGGCGCTGCGCGCCAGCAAGTCGCGATAATGTGTTGCTGTAGAGCCGAGCCCATGCTCGGCTGCTTCTCTCATCGCGATGTTGGAACGAAGAACAGCCGAGCCGAGCATGGGCTCGGCCCTACAGGGGGATGTCATGCGGTTCAGGACCGGCACCATCGACGATGTCGCCATGCTGTGGGCACTGCGCACGCGTTGCGTTCGCGAGACGTGCAGCAGCCATTACCCGGCGGAGGTGATCGATCCGTGGTCTGCTTCGCCGCCGCCGTCGCAGTACGCACGGCTGCTGGGGCAGGGAGGCTGCGTGGTGGCCGAGGACGGGCAGGGTGTCCTGCTCGGGTTCGGCGTGTTTGATACCGACGCCAATGAAGTCGATGCGCTGTTCGTCGATCCGGATCGTGGCGGCACGGGCATCGGCCAGGCGCTGATGCAGCGTCTGCTGGCGATGGCCGATCGTGAGCGCGAGGTGGTGCTGTCAGCCTCGCTAAACGCCGTGCCGTTCTACCAACGGCAGGGATTCATTGCCGTGCGGGAGGAAGCCTACCCGCATCCCAGCGGCGTGGCGCTGGCTTCGGTGAACATGCGCAGGCCGTGGTGAGCGCCCGGGGATTGTAGAGTCGAGCCATGCTCGACTGCTTCATCGCCTGAATCAAAGGCAGTTGAGCATGGCTAAACTCCACAATGCGGGTGTCACCGCCCAGCCAGCCACCCGATCACGCCCTCGGCGGCGCGCAGGCCACTGGCATAGCACGCCGTCAGCAGGTAGCCCCCCGTGGGGGCCTCCCAGTCCAGCATCTCGCCGGCACAGAACACGCCGGGTACTGCCCGCAGCATCAGGCCATCATCCAGCGCATCCAGGCGCACGCCGCCGGCAGTGCTGATCACCTCGGCCATCGGCCGTGGACGCAGAAGGCGCAACGGCAGGCGCTTGAGCGTGGTAGCCACGGCAGGCAGGTCGTGGCCCGCATCCTTGCCAAGGATCTCGAACACCAGGGTGGCCTTCACCGCATCCAGTCCGGCCTGACGGCGCAGATGCTCACCAAAACTGCGACCCTTGCGCGGCCGCGAAAGATCAGCCAGCAGGCGTGCTTCATCGCGTCCCGGCACCAGGTCCAGCCACAGCATGGCATGGCCATCACGGTTGATGGTCTCGCGCAGGTCTGCGGCCAACGCGTAGATCAGGCTGCCTTCGATGCCGTACTCGCTGGCTACGCATTCGCCCTGCAGCGACTGCGGTTGTCCGGCCAGGTCGAGCCAGTGCGCGACCACCGGCTTCAACGGTGCGCCTGCATTGCGCTGGGCGAAGAACGGCGTCCAGTCGATGTCGAAGCCGCAGTTGGCCGATTGCAGCGGCGCAATGTCCACGCCTCGTGCCTGCAAGGGGGCGACCCAGGCGCCATCACTGCCCAGCTGCGGCCAGCTGCCGCCACCCATCGCCAACACGCTGGCATCGGCGTGGACATCGATCTCGCCGGCTTCGGTGGCGAAGCGCAGCGCGCCGTCGTTGCCCCAGCCGATCCAGCGGTGGTTGGCATGCAGGCGCACGCCCTGTTCCTTCAGTCGGCGCACCCAGCCGCGCAGCAGCGGCGCAGCCTTGCGGTCGACCGGAAACACGCGGCCGGAGCTGCCGACATAGGTCTCCACGCCAAGGCCGGCAGCCCAGTCGCGCAGCGCCTGCGCGTCGAAGCCATCCAGCCAGCGGCCCACGGCCGTGGATTGCTCGCGGTAGCGGCTGTCGAACAGCGGCCGCGGATCGGAATGGGTGAGGTTGAGACCGCCCTTGCCGGCGATCAGGAACTTGCGGCCGGGTGAGCCCTTGGCCTCGTACAGGTCCACGTCCAGCCCCGCGGCGCGCAGGCGCTCGGCGGCGAACAGGCCGGCCGGGCCACCGCCGATGACGGCGACCCGATGGGGCAATGCGGTATTACGGCTTGACATCGAGCAGCTCGACATCGAACACCAGCGACGAACCGGCCGGAATCGGCCCGACCCGGCGGTCGCCGTAGCCGTAATCCGGCGGGATCATCAGCGTGCGCTTGCCGCCGACCTTCATGCCGGCCACGCCCTCATCCCAGCCGCGGATGACCTGGCCGGCGCCGAGCGCGAAGGTGAACGGCTGGCCGTGCTTGAAGGAGCTGTCGAAGGTCTTGCCGTGCTTGGTTTCGGTGCGGTTGTCGTAGATCCAGCCGGTGTAGTGCACGGTGACCTTGCTGCCGGGAACGGCTTCGGTGCCGGTGCCAGCGACGGTATCGATGCGCTCGAAGGTGGTCAGGGTGCCGCCCGGCGGAGGACCGGAGGGCTCGCTCGAGCAGCCAGCGGCGGCGAGGGACAGCAGCAGGGGAAGCAGCAGGCGGCGCATCGGGCGTCTCCAGAAGGGCGCAGGGCGAGGGCGGCAAGGGTAGCGCATCGGCGCCGGGTATCATGGCGGCATGGCAAAACTCCTGCTCAATCTGCGCAATGTCGGCGACGACGAATATGCCGATGTCTGCACGCTGCTCGACCAGCACGGCATCGCCTGGTACCGCACCGAACCCAGCCCCTGGGGCATTTCCAACGGTGGCCTGTGGCTGCGCGAGGACGCCGATCATCCGCGCGCGAAGGCGCTGATGGCCGGGTACCAGGCGGCGCGCGGTGTGCGCGTGCGGGCCGAGCGTGAGCAGGCGTTGCGGGATGGCACGGCGGAGACCTTTGGCAGCCTGTTCCGGCGGCGGCCGGTGTTCGTGGTGCTGGTGCTGCTGGGCATGGCCGCTGCGGCGGCGCTGGTGCTGCTGCCGTTCATGCTGTTGCGGGGGTAGGGGGCGCGGCCGGGTTGCACCCGGCACCCGCGGTAGTGCCGGCCGTTGGCCGGCAACAGCAACAGCAACAGCAACGGCAGGCAATCCGTGGCGGGCAGGGCGGTGTCGGCAGGCGGGACACGCCGTAAACCCATCCTTGGGGGCTCGATGGCGCCATCCATGGCGCCAACGGTCCCGCCTGCCCACACCGCCCCGCCTCTGACAGATTCCGGGTGTCTGCCGGGCTTGGGGTCGGATCCCTCTGCTGCGCAGAGGGCTCTGACCCCCTGAATCTGTCTGTGCGGGCTGGAGGCGCTAAAATGGCAGGATGATCGCCAACACCGCTGCCTACCATTTCGCCGTCATCGACGCCCCCCAGGCCCTGTGCGACCAGCTGTTGGCGCGTGCCCAGGCGGCCGGGTTGCGGGGCACGATCCTGGTGGCGGGCGAGGGACTGAACCTGTTCCTGGCCGGTGAGCCGGAGGCGGTCGAGGATTTCTACGCCGCGCTGCATGCCGATGCGCGTTTTGCCGGGATGCGGGTCAAGACCAGCCTGAGCGAGCACCAGCCGTTCGCGCGGCTGAAGGCCAAGGTGAAGGACGAGATCATCAGCTTCCGCCGCGATGACGGCCAGCCGCTGGACTATCCGCGTGCACCGGCGGTCGATCCGGCCACCGTGCAGCGCTGGCTGCGGCAGGGCCACGATGACGCCGGCAAGCCGGTGGTGATGCTCGATACCCGCAACCTGCAGGAAGTGGAGTACGGCACGTTCAAGGATGCGCTGGTGCTGCCCATCCACAAGTTCACCGACCTGCCCGAGGCGCTGGCGCCGCATCGCGAGGCACTGAAGGACAGCACCGTGGTCAGTTTCTGCACTGGCGGCATCCGCTGCGAGAAGGCCGCACTGTGGATGGCCAACGATGGCATGGACAACGTGCTGCAGCTCGATGGCGGCATCCTCGGCTACTTCGAGGAGGTGGGCGGCGAAGGTTATGAAGGCCGCTGTTTCGTGTTCGACGAGCGCGTGGCGCTGGATGCCGAACTGAAGCCGATGGTCGACCAGCCGCTGCCGGAACCGCGCCCCAGCGCGTTCTGACACGCTTCTGTAGAGCCGAGCCCATGCTCGGCTGCCTTTTGTTGATCAACAGCAGCCGAGCATGGGCTCGGCTCTACACGGTCCGGCAGGCCCTGAACCGGCTCCGCGGGAATCAGCATCCCGCCACCGTCACTGGCCGCTGCGCCTGGCCGACCCCATGCAGGGGGGATACTGAGACGGAAAACCGCTGATGATCCCGTTGTCGATCCTTGACCTGGCCCCGGTCTGCGAGGGCAGTGACACCACCGCCGCCTTCGCCAACATGCTGGAACTGGCCCAGCACGCCGATGCGCTGGGCTACCGCCGTTACTGGCTGGCCGAACACCACAACATGCCCGGCATCGCCAGCGCGGCCACGGCCGTGCTGATCGGCCACGTCGCGGGCGGCACCCGGCGTATCCGCGTCGGTGCCGGCGGCATCATGCTGCCCAACCATGCGCCGCTGCAGGTGGCCGAGCAGTTCGGCACGCTGGCTTCGCTGTATCCGGACCGCATCGATCTCGGCCTCGGCCGTGCGCCGGGCACCGATCAGCCCACCGCGCGTGCACTGCGCCGCTACTTCGACAGCGCCGACCAGTTCCCGCAGGACGTGCGCGAACTGCTGCACTACTTCGAGCCGGTACAGCCCGGGCAGGCGGTGCAGGCGGTTCCGGGCGGTGGCCTGCGGGTGCCGACCTGGATCCTGGGGTCCAGCCTGTTCGGCGCGCGCATGGCCGCCGCGATGGGCCTGCCCTATGCGTTCGCCTCGCACTTCGCGCCCGACGCCATGGACGAGGCGCTGGCGGTGTACCGCCGCGAGTTCCGCCCCTCGGCCACGTTGAAGCAGCCGCACGCGATGCTGGCCCTGAATGTCGTCGCCAGTGACAGCGAGGCTGAATCGCGCCGCCTGTTCACCAGCCAGCAGCAGAGTTTCGTCAACCTGCGCCGCGGCCGGCCGGGCAAGATTCCGGCGCCGATCGACGACATCGAAGCCTTCTGGGAGCCGCACGAAAGACTCGGCGTGGAGCGGGCCCTGGCCTGCACCGTGCTCGGCGATCCGCAGCAGGTGGCCGATGGCATCGCCGCGTTCGTAGAGCGGCACTCGCCGGACGAGCTGATGCTCACCGCCAACCTGTATGACCACCGCGCGCGCCTGCGTTCGTTCGAACTGGCGATGCAGGCCTGGCATGCCCGCCACGCGGGCTGAACAATGGCGTCACGGCCCGTTGCAGCCGCGACGGGTCTGATGGGGGCTCTTCCCATTGGAGCCTCCCATGGCGGATACCCGCGCCGAACACATCGCCCAGCTGGCAGAACTGATCAAGGACGTGGAGGTGGCGATGTTCACCACCACCGGCGTCGACGGACGACTCTACAGCCGGCCGCTGGCCACTCAGCAGGTCACCTTCGACGGTGACCTGTGGTTCGTCATCACCGCCGACAGCCCGAAGGTTGCCGAGATCGCGCTTGATCCGCACGTCAACGTGGCCTATGCCTCGCCGTCGAAGAACACCTACGTATCGGTGGCAGGGCGCGCGCGCATCGTTGATGACCGCGCGAAGATCGAGGAACTGTGGTCGCCGGCGATGAAACTGTTTTTCCCGGGCGGCAAGGACGACCCGAACCTGCGCCTGATCCACGTGCGGGCCGACTCGGCCGAGTATTGGGATGGTCCGGGCACGCTGCTGGGCAAGGCGTTGAATTTCGTGCTGTCGGCGGTGCAGGACGAGCCGGCGCAGTTGGCCGACAATGGCTTCATCGATCTTCGGTGAGGATCGATGTCCGGTATTGGTAGTGCCGGGCGCTGGCCGGCAGACCTGGAAACGTGGCAGCCGGCCAGCGGCCGGCTCTACCGGATTCCGGCTCAGAACCAGCGCTGGAACAGGTCCACCGTGTAGCCCACCAGCTGTCCCGAACTGAAGCCGAAGAACGCGATCGCCGCCAACGCGGCGATCCAGTTGAACAGCATCAGCGCGCCATCGCGTTCCAGCAGCGCCAGCGAGAACAGCAGCAGCTGGAAGCCGAACAGGAAGTTGGTGAAGGGAATCGGCAACGACAGCAGAAGGCCCAGCAGCACCAGCAGCAGGCCGCTGAAGGCGTGGGCGGGGAGGGGTGTCAACAGCTGCGGCAGGCGTGGCCTCAGCATCCTGTCCAGGCGCCGCAGTGGGCGGTCGATGCGGTCCAGGAAACGGTGCATGGTGCCGCGCTTGGGTCCGCGGCGGGCAATGAAGCCGGGCAGCCACGGCCGGCGCAGGCAGAACAGCATCTGCAGGCCGATCAGGATCACCAGCGGGCCGCTGACCGCGCCACCCATGCCCGGGATCGGGATGAACGAGGGCAGGATCGCCACGAACAGGAACACGCCGAACGCGCTCTGCTGCAGGTTGCTCAGGATCCGGCCGAGCGGCATGTGCTCGGCGGGGTCGCCGGAAGCGAACATCTCCAGCAGGGTGCGGATGCCCTCGTTGCGGTAGGCCGGGCGCTCGGCGCCTGGACCCTGGCCGGCCTCAGGCGGTGAGCTCATCGGCCTGCTCGTCGGACAGCGTGCGCAGCAGCAGCTTGTCCACCCGCGCACCGTCCAGGTCGACCACTTCGAAGCGCCAGCCGGCCCAGTCGAAGTACTCGCCTGCGTGCGGGATGCGGCCGAAGTAGTGGATGCACATGCCGGCCAGGGTGTAGTAATCGCCGTCCTCGGCATCGGGCAGCTCGTTGCTGCCGATCAGTTCGCGCAGGTCTTCGATCGGCAGCGAGCCGTCCACCAGCAGCGAACCGTCCTCGCGGGTCACCACCAGCGCGTCTTCATCGGCATTCTCCACCGCCTGCAGGCGGCCGACCACGGCGCCCATCAGGTCGCTGATGGTCACCAGGCCCTGGATCTCGCCGTACTCGTCCACCACCAGCGCCATCGACTGCTGTTCCTCGCGGAAGATCTCCAGCAGCTTCATCGCGTGGGTCGATTCGGACACGTAAAGCGGTTCGCGCAGGGTCTGGAACAGCGCGTTGTCGCCGCGCGCCATGCGCGTGGCCAGCGATTTCAGTTCAAGTACGCCGACCACGTCCATGTCGTTGTCGCGGTACACCGGGTACCGCGAGAACTCGTGCTCGGCCATGATTTCCAGGTTGCGCTCCAGCCCGGCCTGGGTGTCCAGCCAGGCAATGCGGTTGCGCGGGGTCATCAGGCTGTCGGCGGTGCGGTCGCCCAGGCGCATGACGCGGTTCATCATGTCACGCTCGTGGGCGTCGATCACACCGGCTTCGTGGCTCTCGGCCACCAGCATGCGGATCTCTTCTTCAGTCACCGAGGCGACTTCGTCCTTGCCCAGGCCGAACAGGCGCAGCACCAGCTGGGTGGTCTTGGACAGCAGCCAGACGAAGGGCAGGGCCAGCTTGGCCAGCCAGCTCATCGGCATCGCGACCAGGCCGGCAATGGCCTCCGAGCGGGTCAGCGCCAGGCGCTTGGGCACCAGTTCGCCGAAGATCAGCGTGATGAAGGTGATCAGGCTGACGGCCAGTGCGGTACCGATGTTGCCCGCGTACGCAAACCCCGGCATCAGCCCCTGGATCCAGCCGGCGAAGGCCTCGCCCAGCGCCTCACCGCCGAGGTAGCCGGTCAGCACGCCGATGACGGTGATGCCGATCTGCACGGTGGACAGGAAGCTCTCCGGCTTCTCGGACAGCTCCAGTGCCTTGGCCGCGCGCTTGGAGGTGGCAGCCATCTGCTTCAGGCGGCTCTTGCGCGAGGTCATGACCGACATCTCGGACATGGCGAAGAAGCCGTTCAGCAGAACAAGCGCGAAGACAATCAGGATCATTTCAAACACGGGCGTCGTCCCCGGTTGGTGGCAGGGAGGGCGGGTGCTGGCGATGGCGGCAGGCGCTCAGGAACGGGGTCCGGCGCGGCGCAGGGGGATAAGGGTCGTCGTCCATAAGGTGCGCCCGAAGGCGCGCTGGCATCTTAGCAAAGGGGCATGGCAGGGTGGCAACCGCCTGTTCAGGTTGGGGGTTCCAAGGCCTCGAAAGGGGGCGGGGATACCCGTGATGGTCATCTAGCCGTCATAATTCCGTCTGGTGCCGTCCTTCCCGCGACGGCTGACAGGTTTCTCAATGTTCTCTCTGCAGACCATTTTCGGTTCCGGCAAACAGTTCTACACCCTGCTCGATGAGGCTGCCGTCGCGGCTTCCGACGCCGCCAAGGCGCTGCATTCCATGCTGCGCGAGGCCGACCGCCAGCCCGCGCTGGACGCCTTCAAGCTGGCCCGCCTGCGCGAACGCGCGGCCTCGGACAAGATCAGCCAGGCGCTGGTGGACAGCTTCATGACCCCGATCGAGCGCGAAGACATCGAAGCGCTGGGCTCGGCGCTGTACAAGATTCCCAAGCAGATCGAGAAGTTCGCCGATCGCTATTCGCTGGCCACGACGCACCTGGAGCACATCGACTTCGCGCCGCGCGCGGCGATGCTCGAACAGGCCGCCGGCGTGGTGGTGGAGATGGTGGCCGATCTGCGCCACATGAACCTGGACCGGATGACCGCGCTCAACGAGAAGCTGCGCTCGCTGGAGAACGAGGCCGACCGCCTGATGCTCGAGCTGTACCGCGACATCTATTCGGGCCGCCTGGACAACCTGCAGATGTTCCTGCTGAAGGAGTTCTTCGAGATCCTGGAAAAGGCCATCGACCGCTGCCGCGAGGCTGGCGTGGTGGCGTACCAGATCGTGTTGAAGAACAGCTGACGGACGCCGCCGCATGTTGACCCTTGTCCTGGTGGTGATCCTGGCCGCGCTCGTTTTCGAGTTCATCAACGGCTTCCACGACACTGCCAACTCCATTGCCACCGTGGTGGCGACCAAGGTGCTCTCGCCCGGCTGGGCGGTGATGCTGGCCGCCTTCATGAACCTCATCGGTGCACTGACCGGTACCGCGGTGGCGCTGACCATCGCCTCGGGCCTGCTCAACACCAACGTGGTCGAGGTCACCCCGCAGGTGATCCTGTGCGCCCTGCTGGGCGGCATCATCTGGAACCTGATCACCTGGTGGAAGGGCCTGCCGTCCTCGTCCTCGCACGCCCTGATCGGTGGCCTCTGCGGCGCCGGCCTGGCTGCCGCCCACAACAACTGGGACGCGCTGATCTGGTCCGAGCGCCTGGGCAGCTGGGCGCAGAACAAGGGCCTGCTGTGGAAGGTGTTCGTGCCGATGATCACCTCGCCGATCGCCGGCTTCCTGCTCGGCATCGTGGTGATGGTGCTGCTGTGGGCGCTGATCGCCGGCCTGGCCAAGATCGGTGGTGCCATCGGCCGCCTGGCCCGTCCGCGCATCGTCAACGCCTTCTTCGGCAAGGCGCAGATCGCCTCGGCGGCCTACATGGGCTTCGCCCACGGCCACAACGACGCGCAGAAGACCATGGGCATCATCGCCATGACTCTGATCGGTGCCGAAGCCACCGGCGCATTGAACGACCTGCCGTCCTGGCTGGCCTTCATGCACCCGGACGCGCATGCCGGTGACGGCATCGCGATGTGGATCGTGCTGACCTGCGCGGTGGTGATGGCGGCCGGTACCGCTTCGGGCGGCTGGAAGATCATCAAGACCCTGGGCCACAAGATGGTCAAGCTGCACCCGATCCACGGCTTCGCCGCGGAGACCAGCTCGGCCACCATCCTGACCCTGGCGGCCCACTTCGGCATGCCGGTCTCGACCACGCACAGCATCTCCACCGCGATCATGGGCGTCGGCTTCGCCAAGAACCCGCGCTCGCTGAAGTTCGGCGTGATCGAGCGCATCGTCTGGGCCTGGATCCTGACCATCCCGGCGGCCGGTGGCTGTGCGTACCTGATCCTGAAGCTGTTCGAGCTGTTCGGCTGGACCTGATCGCCACGCCAAGGTTGCAAACGAAAAAGCCCGCCGTATCAGGCGGGCTTTTTCATGGGCAAGAATTTTCCGCACCCACCGTGTCGACCAAGGTCGACACCTACCAGAGCAGAACCAGGGTCAGAGCCCGTTGCCAAGCAACGGGATCCGCCCCCGTGCCGACCAACGGTCGGCACCCACCAACAGCCCTCAGGAAGCCAGCTTTTGCCGTTGCCGTTGCCGTGGCTGTCAGCGGGTGCCGGGCCGCAGGCCCGGCCAAACCCCTTCAATTACGCTGGAACAACGCCTGTACATCCTTGCGGAACGCCGCCTGGCTGTCCGCCCGGCTGTAGAACATGTGCCCGCCCGGATAACTGCGCACCTGCACCCGGTCCGGATTGCTGCCCATCGTCGGCATCTGGTCCACGGTCAGGATCGAGCCCATGAACGGGCACGACAGGTCGTTCCAGCCATGCACGATCAGCACCTGCAGATGCGGGTCGATCGCCACCGCCTGGCGCAGCTGGGTCACCGCACCCTGGCGCAGTTCGCCATTGCGGTCCCACAGCCGGTTCACGTCGTAGTTCAGCGCCTGGTAGCGCGCATCTACTTTCCAGCCGACCACGCGCGTCACGAAGTCGACCATCGCCGTGGTGGTCGGCGCGATGATGCTGTCCAGCAGTGGGTCGTTGGCGCGCTGCTCCGGATCATTCGGGAACGGATCGAACGCGGTCACGTTGGAGTCGTAGCGGCTGCCCAGCGTGCCCTTGTCGCGGAACACTTCACGCAGGTAGGCCTGGGTCTCCAGGCGCCCGCCAGCGCGGCGCACGAACTGCGGGTCCAGTCCGGTCAGCGCGGTGACCCGGCGCAGCATGGCTTCCGTAGCCTGCGGATCGCTGCGGCCCTTCATCAACGCGGTGGCGTAATCGCCACGGGTGTACTCCACCACCTCGCGCATCGCCGCATCGGTCAGCTTGCCCTGGCGCTCCAGGTGCGCCGCGGCGATCGACGGCAGCGTCTGCATCCACGCCATCGGCGAGACATCGGCGTTGTCTTCCAGGGTCGGGCTCAGGTAGGGCGAGACCAGCACCAGTCCGTTCATTGCCACGCCCAGCCGGGTCTGCAGGAAGTGGGTGATGCGCGGGCCGCGGTAGCCACCGTAGCTCTCGCCGGTCAGGTACTTGCGCGAGGCCATGCGCTGGTTGCGCAGCAGCCAGTCGTAGATCGAGCGCGACAGGTATTCGACGTCGGCACTGGGGTTGTAGAGCGCTTTCTTGGCTTCATCGTCGCCGATCCGCGCGCGGCTGAAGCCGGTACCGACCGGATCGATGAACACCAGATCGGTGAAGTCCAGCCAGGTGCCCGGGTTGTCGTGCAGGGTGGCCGGCGCCGATGCGCTGTCACCCTCGGAGCCGAAGGTCACCACCTTGGGCCCGATCGCGCCCATGTTGAGGTACACCGACGACGCACCGGGGCCGCCATTGAGCGCGAAGGTCACCGGCCGGTCCTTGCCCGGCATCGTGTAGGCGGTGAACACCACATCGGCGATCACCTTGCCCTTGGCATCGCGTACCGGCAGGGTGCCGACGGTGGCGGTGTAGTCCAGGGTGCGGCCGGCCAGGCGCATGCTCTGGCGGGCCGAGGCGTCGGCGGGCAGCGCAGGCGCTTCGGTCTTGTCGTCTTTCGGGTCGGGCTTGCCCTCGGCGTCGGACGCGGCCAGCACGCTGGCAGGGGCGATGAGCAGGCCGACGCAGAGCGCGGCAGTGTGCAGCAGGGACTTCATGGCACCGGTTCGGCAGCGGAAGGGGGTTCCGATGCTAGGCCGGTGGCGGGCCATGCCGTATGTGTCCAAAGGCATGGCCGTGCGTTGAGCCCGCTACTGGCCAGATTGGGTCAAGCGGGGAGGGTGGCTGCGGCGTCGTCATCGGCCAGCAGGCCGTAGACGGCCGAGTCGGCCAGCTGCCCCTGGATGCGCCAGCGCTGGCGCAGCACCCCCTCGCGGTGGAAGCCCAGGCGATCCAGCACGTGCGCGGACGGCGCATTGCGCGGGTCGATCTCGGCTTCCACCCGATGCAGGTGCAGGGTGCGGAACAGGTAGGCCAGTACCTGTTGCAGGGCCTCGTGCATATAGCCCTGGCCCTGGCGATCGGGTGCCAGCAGGTAGCCGATCTCGGCGCGCGCCGCATCGCGGTCCACCGCGAATACCACGCAGATGCCCAGCAGCGGACCTTCCAGCGATTCGCGCACGGCCAGCTTCAGCTGGGTGCCGATGGCATGGGCGGCGAGGTCATCGTCGATCTGCTCGCGCGCTTCGGCCAGTCGCGTCCAGGCTGGATGGTTCCACCATCGCATGACATCCGGGTTGGACTGCAGCGTGAACAGCGCGGCGGCGTCGTCACGACGGATCGGGCTCAGGACCAGCCGTGCACTGTGCAGCGGCAGGCCGGGGAACAGCAGCGAGTGGCTGGCCAATACGATGGTCCACACGGGTGGACGCGCATTATGGCGCTGCCGGGTTTGCCGATGGGGGCGGATGGGGTCGGAGCGCATGGGGTCGGATCCGTTTCCTGACAGGAAACGGCTCTGACCCCACTGCCGCCAACCGGGTCAGAGCCCTTTCCTGCGGAAAGGGATCCGACCCCGCTCCGGATCAGACTTCCAGCGAAGCCAGGTCGCCCTTCGACTCCAGCCAGCCCTTGCGGTCGGACGCGCGCTTCTTGGCCAGCAGCATGTCCATCAGCGAACGGGTCTGCTCGCCATCGTCCACGGTCAGTTGCACCAGGCGGCGCGTATCCGGATGGATGGTCGACTCGCGCAGCTGGTTCGGGTTCATCTCGCCCAGGCCCTTGAAGCGGGTGACGTTGACTGCGCCCTTGATCTTCTCGCGCTCGATCTTGTCCAGCATCGAACGCTTCTCTTCCTCATCCAGGGCGTAGAACACCTGCTTGCCCACGTCGATGCGGAACAGCGGCGGCATTGCCACGAACACGTGGCCGGCATCGACCAGCGCCGGGAAATGCCTGAGGAACAGCGCGGTCAGCAGGGTGGCGATATGCAGGCCGTCGGAGTCCGCGTCGGCCAGGATCACCACCTTGCCGTAGCGCAGGCCGGTGATGTCGTCCTTGCCGGGGTCGCAGCCGATGGCCACGGCCAGGTTGTGCACTTCTTCGGAGGCCAGCACGCTGTTGGACGACACTTCCCAGGTGTTGAGGATCTTGCCGCGCAGCGGCAGGATCGCCTGGAAATCCTTGTCGCGCGCCTGCTTGGCGCTGCCGCCTGCCGAGTCACCTTCCACCAGGAACAGCTCGGTGCGCGACAGGTCCTGGCTGATGCAGTCGGCCAGCTTGCCAGGCAGGGCCGGGCCCTGCGTGACCTTCTTGCGGACGACCAGCTTCTCGGTCTTCAGGCGCGCACTGGCGCGCTCGATGGCGATCTGCGCGATCTTCTCGCCCAGCTCCACGTTCTGGTTCAGCAACAGGCTGAACGCATCGTGCGCGGCGCCCTCTACAAAGCCGGCGGCCTGGCGCGAGGACAGGCGTTCCTTGGTCTGGCCGCTGAACTGCGGGTCGGTCATCTTCAGCGACAGCACGAACGACACCCGGTCCCACACGTCTTCCGGGGCCAGCTTGACGCCGCGTGGCAGCAGGTTGCGGAAGTCGCAGAACTCGCGCAGCGCCTCGGTCAGGCCGGTACGCAGGCCGTTGACATGGGTGCCATGCTGGGCGGTCGGAATCAGGTTGACATAGCTTTCCTGGACCAGCTCACCTTCCGGCAGCCAGGCCACGGCCCAGTCCACCACCTCGGTGTCCTTCTTGAGGTTGCCGACGAACAGGTCGGCCGGCAGCGATTCGCGCTCGCCCAGTTCCAGCTTCAGGTAGTCGCGCAGGCCGTCTTCGTAGTACCAGGTATCGACTTCACCGGTGGCTTCGTCGGTCAGCTTGACGGTCAGGCCCGGGCACAGCACGGCCTTGGCGCGCAGCAGGTGCTTCAACGCGCGCACTGCGAACTTGGGCGTGTCGAAGTACTTCGGGTCCGGCCAGAAGCGCACGCGGGTACCGGTGTTCTTCTTGCCGACGGTGCCGACCACCTCCAGCGGCGTGGCGCGGTCGCCATTGCGGAAGGTGATGCGGTGTTCGGCACCTTCGCGCTTGATGTGCACCTCCACCAGGGTCGACAGCGCGTTGACCACGCTGACGCCGACGCCATGCAGGCCGCCGGAGAAGGTGTAGTTGTTGTTGCTGAACTTGCCGCCTGCATGCAGGCGGGTGAGGATCAGTTCGACGCCCGGGATCTTCTCTTCCGGATGGATGTCCACCGGCATGCCGCGGCCGTCATCGCTGACCTCCACGCTGCCGTCCTTGTACAGGGTGATCTCGATCGAGCGGGCATGGCCGGCGAGGGCCTCGTCCACCGAGTTGTCGATCACTTCCTGCGCCAGGTGGTTCGGGCGCGCGGTGTCGGTATACATGCCGGGACGGCGCTTGACCGGGTCAAGGCCGGACAGGACTTCAATATCGGCGGCGTTATAGCGGGCGTTCATCTATCTTCTAAAGCGCGGAGCGACGCGCAAGTGTGCGGTCTGGACGGCGATTTTGCACGCCTGCGGTTCAGCCTCGGCGCCGGGGAGGGGGTAAAATGGCAGCCGCTGGAATCTGAACGCCGGCGGCCCCATCGGGTCGAAACATCCAAGCCATACCGCGAGGAGGACCTCATGAAGAAGTTGCTGACCGTTGCAATCCTGGCCGCTGCCGCCGTTGCAGTGCCGCTGGTGGTGGCGCAGAACGCGGGCCAGCCGGCCCCGCAGCAGGGTGACCAGGCCGACAAGGCGCAGGCCGAGGCCGATGCCAAGGCCAAGCGTCGTGCCCAGGCCAATGCCGAAATGAAGGCGCAGGGCCAGCCGGCCCCGCAGAAGGAAGAAGAGGAAGAAGCGCGCAAGAAGCGCTGATCCCGCAACCTGCCAAGCGCCCTTGCGACAAGGGGTGCGCAACGGAACGCCCCGCTCAGCGGGGCGTTTCTTTTTAGGAACGTGGCGTCTGCCCCTTGGGTTGGCGGCCATCAATCTGTAAACTATGGCTTTCCGGGAGTAAGTGCGTGTCCACCCTTTGCGAATGGGCTGGAGCGGCCAAGCGTGGCTTCCAGCATGGCGGGTCGCAGGTGACGGTCGATTTGGCCGGCACGGCCGCCCCGACCTCGCACGATGGTCCCCGTCCGGCGCCTGCCGCCGCACGGATCCGCACCTCCCTCGCTGTCCCAGCGAACCGGAAAACCCCCTCCGAGCACCATGCCCGCCCTCCGGGTGCGCGTGGTGTTGCCGTGTTCCATTTCCAGACAGGATGCTTGCAGCCATGACTCCCTTGATTTTCGTAACCGGCGGCGTGGTGTCCTCGCTCGGCAAAGGCATTGCCGCCGCGTCGCTGGCCGCCATTCTCGAAGCCCGTGGCCTGAAGGTCACGATGATGAAGCTCGACCCGTACATCAACGTCGACCCGGGCACCATGAGCCCGTTCCAGCACGGTGAGGTGTATGTCACCGACGACGGCGCCGAGACCGACCTCGACCTGGGCCACTACGAGCGCTTCGTGCGCACCCGCCTGAGCCGCAAGAACTCGGTCACCACCGGCCGCATCTACGAGAACGTGATCCGCAAGGAGCGCCGCGGCGACTACCTGGGCGCGACCGTGCAGGTCATTCCGCACATCACCGACGAGATCCGCCGCTGCATCGACGAAGCCACCGAAGGCTACGACGTGGCGCTGGTCGAGATCGGTGGCACCGTCGGCGACATCGAGTCGCTGCCGTTCCTGGAAGCGATCCGCCAGGTGCGCACCGAGCGTGGCCCGGAGAAGGCGCTGTTCATGCACCTCACCCTGGTGCCGTACATCGGCGCCGCCGGTGAGCTGAAGACCAAGCCGACCCAGCATTCGGTGAAGGAACTGCGTTCGATCGGCATCCAGCCGGACGTGCTGCTGTGCCGTTCCGAGCAGGCCGTGCCGGATTCGGAGCGCCGCAAGATCGCCCAGTTCACCAACGTCTCCGAGCGCGCAGTGATCAGCGTGCCGGACGTGGACGTGCTGTATCGCATTCCGTCGGGCCTGCACGCGCAGGGCCTGGACGAGATCGTGGTCAACCAGCTGAAGCTGGCCGACAAGGCCGGTCCGGTCGATCTGTCGATGTGGGAGGACGCAGTCGATGCGACCCTGCATCCGCTGGATGAAGTGACCATCGCCGTGGTTGGCAAGTACGTGGATCACCAGGATGCCTACAAGTCGGTCGGCGAAGCACTGAAGCACGGCGGCCTGCGCCAGCGCACCAAGGTCAACCTGAAGTGGCTGGAAGCACAGGATCTGGAAGGCACCGACATGGCCGCACTGGCCGATGTCGACGGCATCCTGGTGCCGGGTGGCTTCGGTGACCGTGGTTTCGAAGGCAAGGTGCTGACCTCGAAGTTCGCCCGCGAGCAGCACGTGCCGTACTTCGGCATCTGCTACGGCATGCAGGCGGCCGTCGTCGATTACGCGCGCAACGTGGTCGGCCTGGAAGGCGCCAACAGCACCGAGAACGACCGCCAGTCGCCGAACCCGGTGATCGGCCTGATCACCGAATGGCGCACCGCCACCGGCGATGTCGAGAAGCGTGACGACAAGAGCGACCTCGGCGGCACCATGCGCCTGGGCCTGCAGGAACAGCGCCTGAAGCCGGGCACGCTGGCCCGTGAGCTGTACGGCAAGGACGTCGTCGCCGAGCGCCACCGCCACCGCTACGAGTTCAACAACCGTTACCGCACCCAGCTGGAAGATGCCGGCTTGGTGATCGCCGGCAAGTCGATGGACGACACCCTGGTGGAAGTGGTCGAACTGCCGCGCGACGCGCATCCGTGGTTCCTGGCCTGCCAGGCGCACCCGGAATTCCTGTCCACGCCGCGTGACGGCCACCCGCTGTTCATCGGTTTCATCCGTGCCGCGCGCGAGCGCAAGGCCGGCGGCAAGCTGCTTTCCGAAGCGCGCGCCTGACTTGTGAATGGGGGCTTCGGCCCCCATCCTGCATGCTTCAACCCCCAGCGCACCGGCCCGGCCGGTGCTGCGGACAACAAGGAAACGCCATGAAACTGTGTGGATTCGAGGTCGGGCTGGACCAGCCCCTGTTCCTGATCGCCGGCCCCTGCGTGATCGAGTCGATGCAGCTGCAGCTCGATACCGCCGGCAAGCTGAAGGAAGTCACCGACAAGCTCGGCGTCAACTTCATCTTCAAGTCCAGCTTCGACAAGGCCAACCGCACCTCGGGCACCGCGTTCCGCGGCCCGGGCATGGAAGAGGGCCTGAAGGTCCTGGCCGAGGTCAGGAAGCAGATCGGTGTGCCGGTGCTGACCGACGTCCATGAGTACACCCCGATGGACGAAGTGGCCTCGGTGGTGGATGTGCTGCAGACCCCGGCGTTCCTGGTCCGCCAGACCGACTTCATCCGCAAGGTGTGCTCGGCCGGCAAGCCGGTCAACATCAAGAAGGGCCAGTTCCTGGCGCCTTGGGACATGAAGCCGGTCGTGGAGAAGGCCAAGGCCACCGGCAACGAGCAGATCATGGTCTGCGAGCGCGGTGCCAGCTTCGGCTACAACAACCTGGTCAGCGACATGCGCTCGTTGGCGGTGATGCGCGATACCGGTTGCCCGGTGGTGTTCGATGCCACCCACTCGGTGCAGTTGCCGGGCGGGCAGGGCACCAGTTCCGGTGGCCAGCGTGAGCACGTGCCGGTGCTGGCCCGTGCTGCCGTCGCGGTGGGCATCTCCGGCCTGTTCGCCGAGACCCATCCGGATCCGTCCAAGGCCCTGTCCGATGGTCCCAACGCGTGGCCGCTGGACCAGATGGAAGCGCTGCTCGAGACCCTGATGGAGCTCGACGCGGTGACCAAGAAGCACGGCTTCTCGCGCTTCGCGTGAGTCGTGACCCGAGGGTGGCGCTGGAAGCCCAGCGTCATCGCCGGCACTGGAAACAGTGGCCCTGGGGCCTGATCGCACTGGGCCTGGCCGTGCTGTTCACCGTGGGCATGTTTGGCCTGGTGCTGATCGGTGCGGCGTCGGTGCGCCCCCCGGGTGATGGCAGCAGCGCGCTTGATCTGCGTGCGTATTTCATTGCGCTGCTGGTCGCGGAGCTGCTCGGTGCCGCGGGCTGCCTCGCGGCCGCGGTGCTGGCCTGGCGGCTGAATCGCGGCAAGGTGGCGGCTGGCTTTGCGATCATCCTGCTTTCGCTGTGGCTCGGCGCCCTGTTCTACGGATTGCTTTGATGAATACGAGCACGTCGGCGCGCGGCTGGCCCTGGGGCCTTGTCGCGCTGGGGCTGTCCGTGCTCGCCTGGGCGTCCCTGCTGCTGGGAGTAATGGCCTTTGCGGCCAGCTTCGGCTCGCCGGGTGACGGAAACCATGGCATCCAGGCCATGCAGTACTGGATCGTGGCCGCGCTGGTCGCGCTGGGTGTGTCTTTCGTCGGCAGCCTGGTGGCGATGGTGCTCGCCTGGCGACGCCGTCGTGGACCCGTCGCGGCGGCGGTGGCCGGTGCGTTGCTGGTGATGCTGGTGTCGCTGGCCCTGATCGTGATCGGGTCCAGCCGGGGCTGATGCCGCCCAGGCCATTTGGCAAGTGGCGGGCAGCCGGGGATAATCACGCGGCATTCGTTTTGTCGCCCCCTCTCCAGACAGGTAACCGGCCCGACCATGAGTACGATCCGCAGCATCCACGCCCGTGAAATCCTTGACAGCCGTGGCAACCCCACGCTGGAAGCCGAAGTCATCCTGGAGGACGGTTCGTTCGGTCGTGCCGCGGTTCCCTCCGGCGCCTCGACCGGCACCAAGGAAGCGGTCGAGCTGCGTGACGGTGACAAGACCCGTTACCTGGGCAAGGGCGTGCGCAAGGCCGTCGACAACGTCAACACCACGATTGTCGCCGCGCTGAAGGGCTTTGAGGCTACCGACCAGGCCGGCCTCGACCGTCGCCTGATCGATCTGGACGGCACCGAGAACAAGGGCCGCCTGGGTGCCAACGCGCTGCTGGGTGTTTCAATGGCCGCCGCGCATGCCGCCGCTGCATCGAACAAGCAGGCACTGTGGCAGTACCTGGCTGCCAGGACCGGCGTGACCCCGGCGCTGCCGGTGCCGATGATGAACATCATCAATGGCGGCGCGCATGCCGACAACAACGTCGACTTCCAGGAGTTCATGGTGCTGCCGGTCGGCTTCACCTCGTTCTCCGAAGCGCTGCGTGCCGGTACCGAAATCTTCCATTCGCTGAAGTCGGTGCTGAAGGGCCATGGCCTGAGCACCGCGGTCGGCGACGAAGGTGGCTTCGCGCCGGACTTCCGCAGCAACGTCGAAGCGCTGGACACCATTCTCGAAGCGATCGGCAAGGCGGGCTACACCGCCGGCGAAGACGTGCTGCTGGGCCTGGACGTGGCCTCCAGCGAGTTCTTCGAGAACGGCAAGTACAACCTGGTCGGCGAGAACAAGCGCCTGACCTCCGAGCAGTTCGTCGACTTCCTCGCCGACTGGGCCGCGCAGTACCCGATCATCACGATTGAAGATGGCCTGGCCGAGAATGACTGGGCCGGCTGGAAGCTGCTGACCGACCGCATCGGCAAGAAGGTGCAGCTGGTCGGCGACGACCTGTTCGTGACCAACCCGAAGATCTTCCAGGAAGGCATCGACTCGGGCACCGCCAACGCGATCCTGATCAAGGTCAACCAGATCGGCACCCTCAGCGAAACCCTGGAAGCGATCGCCATGGCCGACCGTGCCGGCTACGCCGCCGTGGTCTCGCACCGTTCGGGCGAAACCGAAGACACCACCATCGCCGACATCGCAGTGGCCACCACTGCCACCCAGATCAAGACCGGTTCGCTGTGCCGCAGCGATCGCGTGGCCAAGTACAACCAGCTGCTGCGCATCGAGGAAGCCCTCGGCGCCGGCGCGCGTTACGCCGGTCGTGACGCGTTCGTTTCGCTGAAGCGCTGAGCCGATGCGCGACTGGCGCTGGATGCTGCTGGTGCTGGCCCTGTTGCTGGGCTGGCTGCAGTACCGCTTCTGGTTTGGTCCGGGCAATTCGGGTGAAGTGATGATGCTCGAAGCCCAGGTCGCCAACCAGGAGCGGGACAATGAGGGCCTGCAGCAGCGCAATGATGCGCTCGCTGCGGAAGTGAAGGACCTCAAGGAAGGCCAGTCCGCCATCGAGGAACGCGCGCGCAGCGAGCTGGGCATGATCAAGCCCGGCGAGAAGTTCTATCGCGTGGTCGAGGATGCGCCGGTCCACCCGGCGCAGCCTGCGGCAGGTGTCAGTGCGCAGGTTGGCGACCACCCGGCGGACGTGCCATGAGTGCGGCGATCTGGGTCGTGGTTCCGGCTGCTGGCCGTGGCACCCGCTTTGGCGCGCCGTTGCCCAAGCAGTACCTGCAGGCGGGCGGGCAGATCCTGCTTGCCCATACCCTGGACGCCCTGCTGGCGCACCCGGCCGTGGCCGGGGCGATGGTGGTGATCGGCCCGGACGACGCCGACTGGCCCGGCTGGAACGAGTGGGCGGGCAAGTCGGTGCTGACCTGCATCGGTGGCGCGACCCGTGCCGCTTCGGTGCTGGCTGGCCTGCAGGCGCTGCCGGAGACGGTGCGCGCTGATGAATTCGTGCTGGTCCACGATGCCGCGCGGCCGAACCTGTCCCTGGTCGATCTCGGCCGCCTGCTTGAAGTCGGTCGTGCCGATCCGGTCGGGGCGATCCTGGCCGCACCGGTACGCGACACCCTCAAGCGTGCGGGCGACGACGGTGGCATCGATGGCACCGAGCCGCGCGAGCGGCTGTGGCGCGCACTGACACCACAACTGTTCCGCCGCCACCAGCTCAGCCGCGCGCTGTCCGAAGCCGCCGCCGCCGGTGTTGAAGTCACCGATGAGGCCATGGCCATGGAGCGCCAGGGCCAGCGCCCGCTGCTGGTCGAGGGCAGCGAGGACAACTTCAAGGTCACCACCCCGGCCGATCTGGACCGGTTCGAATTCGTACTTTCCCGCCGCGCCGGCTGACCGTCCGCGCGGCCCTGCAGCAAGGGTTGCATCCATGAGCACCGCACCGTTCCCGCCCGTCCGCATCGGCCAGGGCTACGACGTCCATGCCTTCGGTGAAGGCGACCACATCATGCTCGGCGGGGTGAACGTGCCGCACAGCTGCGGCGTGCTTGCACACAGCGACGGCGACGTGATCCTGCACGCCCTGTGCGATGCGATGCTCGGCGCGCTGGCGCTGGGTGACATCGGCCAGCATTTCCCGCCCAGTGACGACCGCTGGAAGGGCGCCGACAGTAGCGAGTTCGTGCGCCACTGCGACAGCCTGCTGCGCGAGCGCGGCTGGCGCGTCGGCAACACCGACATCACCGTGATCTGCGAGCGTCCGAAGGTCGGCCCGCATGCGCTGGCCATGCGTGAGCGCATCGGTGGGTTGCTGCAGCTGCCGCTGGACGCGGTCAGCGTCAAGGCCACCACCTCGGAGAAGCTGGGCTTCACCGGCCGTGGTGAAGGCATCGCCGCGCAGGCGGTCGTGTTGCTGGTGGCGGCATGATCCCGCTGCCGTTGGCGTTTGGTGCGCCGTTGTTGACGGCGCGCATCCGCACCACGCCGGACGATTTCCAGGTGGATGAACTGCCGGCGTTCGAGGCGAGCGGTGAAGGCGAGCATCTGCTGCTGCACATCCGCAAGCGCGGCGCCAACACCGTGCATGTGGCCAAGGTGCTGGCAAAATGGGCGGGCCTGCCGGAAATGGCGGTGAGTTACGCCGGCATGAAAGACCGTCACGCGGTCACCACCCAGCGTTTCAGCGTGCACCTGCCCAAGCGCATTGCGCCGGACCTGGCCGAGTTGGCCAGTGACGAAATCGAAGTCATCGAGGCAACCTGGCACAACCGCAAGCTGCAGCGCGGCGCACTGGCCGGCAACCGCTTCAAGCTGGTGCTGCGCGAGGTGCAGGGCGATCCCGCCGCGATCAGCGAGCGCCTGCAGCAGATTGCCGCGCGCGGCCTGCCGAACTGGTTTGGTGAACAGCGTTTCGGCCGCGACGGTGGCAACGTGCCGGCTGCACTGGCGATGTTCGGTGGCCGCCGCATGCGCAAGGACCAGCGTTCGCTGCTGCTCTCTGCAGCCCGTTCGGCGCTGTTCAACCGCGTGCTGGCCGCGCGCGTGGAGCAGGGCAGCTGGGACCAGCCGCTCGATGGCGAAGTCTGGATGCTCGATGGCAGTCGCAGCGTGTTCGGCCCCGAGCCGTACACGGATGTGCTGGCCGAGCGGCTGGCGCGTTTCGACATCCATCCCAGCGCGCCGTTGTGGGGCGAAGGCGAGCTGCGCAGCACCGACGCTGCGCGTGAGCTGGAGCTGGCCGCGCTGGACGACGACGAGTCGAAGGCACTGCGGGCCGGCCTGGAAGATGCGCGCCTGAAGCAGGAGCGCCGCGCGTTGCGCCTGCGTCCGGCGCTGCTGCAGCACCAGTGGCTGGCCGACGACGTGCTGGAACTGTCGTTCGCGTTGCCGCCAGGCTGCTACGCCACCGCCGTGCTGCACGAACTCGGCCCCGTCGAAGACGCCTCGCAGGTCTGACAGAAAAAAGGGGACGGAGGGAATTAAGTCGTTTGTGGCACAAACGACTTAATTCCCTCCGTCCCCTTTTCAACGCCGCGCCAGCAGCACCAGTACCGCGCCGGTGCCGCCTTGTCCGGTCGGTGCCGAATGGAATGCCAGCACGTCGTTGCGCAGCCGCAGCAGGCGATCGACCAGGTTCTTCAGCACCGGTGCGCCGCCATCGGACTGCAGTCCCTTGCCGTGGATGATGCGCACGCAGCCGTACTCGTGTGCATGCGCTTCCAGCAGGAACTGGCGCAGCAGGGCTTCGGCCTGTGCGGCGGTGGCGCCGTGCAGATCCAGTTCGTCCTGCACCGAGTACTGGCCGCGCTTGAGGCGCTGGAACAGGCGTGGTGGCAGGTTGTCGCGGCGATAGCTGGCCACGTCGCCGGCTTCCAGTGGCGCACTGTCGCGCAGCAGCCGGGCGAACTCGCCGGCCGCTTCGGCCTCGTCACGTTCGGCCATGCGCGCACGCGGTTTCGGCCGGGGCGCGGCAGGTGCCGGCTCGGCATCCTTGCGCAGCGGCTTCACTTCGCCGATGGCCGCACGGAACAAGGCGGCCGGATCTTCATCATCAGGGTGCGACATGCGCACAGGGTAAACCGCCGGCGCAGGTCTGCCTATGACGGTTCGATGTCGGCCGTGACCGCTGACAGGGTAGGACCGGCGGCCCGCATGCGGCACAATAGACGATGCCCTTGCAGGGTCGACCGCTTCCGCAGGGGAGCGCGACGGTCCCGCCCACACTGCACGGTGATGGAATCGAATTCTTGGAAAATCAAGCGGTTAAATCGAAGATGCGAATCCTGGTCAGCAATGACGATGGTGTCGACGCCGCAGGCATCCGGATGCTTGCCGCGGTCCTGCGCGAGGCCGGTCACGAAGTCACGGTGGTTGCGCCCGACCGCGATCGCTCCGGCGCCAGCAACTCGCTGACCCTGGACCTGCCGATCCGGCTCAAGCGCATCGACCATTACACCGTTTCGGTGGCCGGTACACCCACCGACTGCGTGCACCTGGCGCTGACCGGCCTGCTTGAATTCGAGCCTGACATTGTCGTGTCCGGCATCAACAACGCCGCCAATCTCGGCGACGACGTGATCTATTCCGGCACCGTCTCGGCGGCGATGGAAGGTCGCTTCCTCGGCCTGCCGGCGGTGGCGGTCTCGCTGGTCAGCCGCAACCACGATCCGAAGCACTTCGAGACCGCCGCGCGTGCTGCGGTGGAGATTGTCGCCCGGCTCAAGGCCGATCCGCTGCCGGCCGACACCATCCTCAACGTCAACGTGCCGGACCTACCGTGGAGCGAGGTCAAGGGCTTCGAGGTCACCCGCCTCGGCAACCGCCATCGTGCCGAAGGCTGCATCGCGCAGAAGGATCCGCGCGGCAACGAGGTGTACTGGATCGGCCCTGCCGGCCGTGAGCAGGATTCCGGTCCCGGTACCGATTTCCACGCGGTGCGCACCGGCCACATCTCGATCACCCCGATCCAGGTCGACCTCACCCGCTACCAGGCGCTGGAGAAGGTCGCCAGCTGGGTCGGCGGCCTCAGCGCCGCGCTGGACCAGCCGGCATGAGCCCACGCCTGCGATTGCAGCCGGAAGCCGTCGGTATCGGCATGACCTCGCAGCGCGTGCGTGACCGCCTGGTCGACCGCCTGCGCGAAGCCGGCATCGTCGACGAGCCGACCTTGAACGCGATCCGGGTGGTGCCGCGCCATCTGTTCATCGATGAAGCCCTGGCCTCGCGTGCCTATGAAGACACCGCGCTGCCGATCGGCCATGGCCAGACCATCTCGCAGCCCTGGGTGGTTGCGCGGATGACCGAGGCAGTGCTGCAGGTCTCGCCGAAGCGGGTGCTGGAAGTCGGCACCGGTTCCGGTTACCAGGCCGCCATCCTTGGCGCGTTGGGCCTGGAGGTCTACACCGTGGAGCGCATTGGTGATCTGCTGCGCCAGGCCCGCAAGCGCTTCCGTGCGCTGGGCATGAACATCCGCACCAAGCACGACGACGGCCGCGTCGGCTGGGCCGAGCACGGCCCGTTCGATGCCATCGTGGTCACTGCGGCGGCGCCGGCACTGGTCGACGCCCTGATCGAGCAGCTGGCCGAAGGCGGCCGCCTGGTGGCGCCGGTCGGTGGCCCTGGGGCGCAGTCGCTGGTACAGCTGGACCGCAAGGCCGACGGCAGCATCGAACAACACGTGCTGGCGCCGGTCACGTTCGTGCCGCTGCTGTCTGGCATGCTCGACTAATCCACGGAGCAGGGTTGCATGAAGATTTTCGGGCCGCTGTACGAGCGGGCGATGAAGTGGGCGGCGCACGAACGCGCGCCGACCTATCTGACGGTGTTGAGCTTCTTCGAGGCGATCATCTTCCCGGTGATGCCGGAGGTGATGCTGGCGCCGATGTGCGTGGCCCAGCCCAAGCGCGGCTGGTGGTTTGCCACCCTCAGCCTGGCCGGCTCGATGGTCGGTGCGCTGGTCGGCTACGCGCTGGGTCACTACGCTTTCGAGGCGATCAAGCCGCTGTTTGAAGTGCTGGGCATGCTGCCGGCGATCGAGCAGGGCATCACCACCGTGCAGGCGAAGATGGCCGAATCGCCGTGGGCGGTGTTCACCTTCCTGGTGCTGGGCGGCTTCATGCCCATCCCGATGAAGGTCTTCACGTGGGCATCGGGTATCGTCGGCGTACCGATGCCGCAGTACCTGTTGAGCATGCTGATCGGTCGCGGCAAGCGCGTGTTCGTGCTGGCTGCGGTCATCCGTATCGGTGGTGCGCGTGCTGAAGCGGCACTGCGTCGCTGGATTGAACCGCTGGGCTGGATCGCCACCGCGTTGGTGGTGGTGCTGATCGCCTGGCTTGTATGGAGGTCGAAGTTCGCATGAGTCCTGATCGTCTGAGCAAGGGAGTGCGCATCGGCGCGCTGGCGTTGCTGGTTTCCACCCTGGCCGCCTGCGGCACCGCCACTGTGGTTCGTCCTGGTGGTGGCAGCACCGGTGGTGGTGTGACCACGCCGAAGACCTCGGTGCCCAAGCCCGGGCAGACCGTGGTGGTGCGCAAGGGCGACACCATCTATGCGCTGGCCCGCATCCATGACATCACCCCGGCCGACCTGATTGCCTGGAACAGCCTGGACAACCCCTCGACCATCCATCCGGGGCAGGTGATCCGGCTGTATCCGGCCGGTGCCAGCGGCGGCCGCGCGCCGACCACGGTGGTCACCGCGCCGCGCCCGGGCGGCAGCAGCGCCGGCAGCACGGCGCCAACTCCGGCGCCGGCCGGTCCGGTGAAGAGCAACATCGCCTGGCGCTGGCCGGCCGACGGCGCGATCGTCGGCCGCTACGTTGCCGGCGATGCGACCAAGCAGGGCGTGGACATCGCCGGTACCAGCGGCCAGCCGGTCAAGGCCACCGCCAACGGTGTGGTGGTGTACTCCGGCGCCGGCCTGGTCGGCTACGGCGAGCTGATCATCATCAAGCACAGCGACCAGTGGCTGTCGGCCTATGGCCACAACCGCAAGCGCCTGGTGAATGAGGGGCAGAGCGTGAAGGCCGGTGAGCAGATCGCCGAGATGGGCCGCACCGGTGCGAACCGCGACATGGTCCACTTCGAGATCCGCTACAACGGCAAGCCGGTCGACCCGCAGCAGTACCTGCCGGCGCGCTGATCGTCGATTCATAATCCGGGCGGATCCCCGGCCCGGCGCAGCGCGCCGGGCGTTCGCCGACGGTGCGGCCCATGGGCCGCAAACACCGCCGGCTCACCCGCTACAACGGCAAGCCGGTCGACCCGCAGCAATACCTGCCGGCGCGCTGATCGTCGATTCATAATCCGGGCGGATCCCCGGCCCGGCGCAGCGCGCCGGGCGTTCGCCGACGGTGCGGCCCATGGGCCGCAAACACCGCCGGCTCACCCGCTACAACGGCAAGCCGGTCGACCCGCAGCAGTACCTGCCGGCGCGTTGAGGCAGTGGGATCGGGTGGCGCCGGGCAATGCTCGGCGTTCCCGACCTGTAGCGTCGAGCCGTGCTCGACTCACTGTACGCTGGCCGCCGTGGGTGGCCGTTTGCGACCTTGAGTGGCACATCTCAAGCTTCCCGACAAGCCAGGGAAGCGGCATGCTTCAACGGAACCAGCCTCCCGATCCGGTGCCGCATGTCTCGCCCAACAGCCCTTTTCGCGCTGCTCATCGTCGCGCCGTTGGCGACCGCCGCCAGCGATCCACGTGACGTGGTCACCCGCCTCTACGACGCCATCCAGGCGCCGCAGTCGAACGAAACGGCGATTGCTCCGCTGCTGGGTGATGCCCTCCGCTCAGCCATCGATGCGCAGCGTGCATATGAACAGGCCTGCACCGCACTGGCCGCGCCCGACGAGAAGCCGCACATGCTCGACCAGAGCCCGTATCTGTTGGCGCCGGACCGGCCGGAGACGATAACGGTGGGAGCGCCAGGATCGAGCGGTGACGCCACCTGGGTCCATGTCGACATGGCCGTGGGCGACTATCGCTGGACCGACCGGGTCCTGCTGCAGCGGCAGGGCCCGGACTGGAAGGTCATGGATATCCGCTGGGGGCAGGGTGGCAACCTGATCGGTCGGCTGCAGGCGTTCTCCGCGTTCCGCTGCACACCTTCGGGCAGCTAGTGCCCGGGCGCACCCGGCGGCTCGAACTCAGCCTTCCAGGATGAAGGCGGCCGCGACCTTGCGGCCTTCGCCGGCCAGAATGTTGAAGGTGCGCGCGGCGGCCGGATTGTTCATCACCTCCAGGCCGATGCCACGCGACAGACAGGCGGCCATCACCACCGCGGGCGGGAATACCTGACGGTCTCCCGTGCCGAGCACGATCAGCGCCGGATTCAGCGCCAGGATCGGCTCCAGGTCCGCCAACTGCAGCGCGGCGGCACTTGCCACCGGCCAGTGCGTGACCAGTTGGTCCGGGGTGAGGAAGAAACTGCCGCCCAGCACCTGGTCATTCACCTTGGCCGAGCGGCCATCTGCGGCACGCAGGCTGTAGGCGTAATCCGGCGGTTCGTGGTTCAGCTGCATGACGGTAGGACGATCAGCCGCGCGGCAGCACGATCTGGCGCTGTTCCTTGCTCGGGCGGTACAGCACCGCGACGTGGCCGATGCGCTGCACCAGCGCGCTTTCGGTGGCTTCGACGATCTCGCCGATCATCGCGTCACGGGCGTCGCGATCCTCTGCGGCGACCTTCACCTTGACCAGTTCGTGGCGCTCCAGCACTTCGTTCAGCTCCGCGATGAAGGCTGGGGTCACACCCTTGCCGCCGGTCTGCAGCAGGGCCTTCAGGTCGTGGGCTTGGCCGCGCAGGAAACGGGTCTGGGAGGCGGTCAGGGCGATGGACATGCAGGAAAACACGGTTGAATGGGACGATCAGGGTATCATGAGGACCCCATCAGCCCCTATTTTCAATGGCTACCCGCAGCAAAAGCAGCCAGCGCTGGCTCAAGGAACACTTCTCCGACCCCTTCGTGAAGAAGGCGCAGGCCGAGGGCATGCGCTCGCGCGCCGCCTACAAGCTCGAGGAGCTGCTCGAACGTGACCGCCTGCTGAAGCCGCACATGGTGGTGGTCGACCTTGGCGCGGCCCCCGGCGGCTGGTCTCAGCAGGTTCGGAGACAGATCGGGGACACCGGTCGTGTGCTGGCGCTGGACATCCTGGACATGCCGCCGCTGGCCGGCGTGGAGTTCCTTCATGGTGACTTCAGGGAAGAAGCCGTCCTATCGCAGTTTGAAGCCATGCTCGGGGATCAGCCGGTAGACCTTGTGCTGTCGGACATGGCCCCCAATAAGAGTGGTGTAGGCGCGGTCGACCAGCCGCGGATGATGCACCTGGCGGAGCTGGCCCTGGATTTTGCCGACAACCACCTGAAGACCGGTGGGGCGTTCCTGATCAAGCTGTTCCAAGGTGAGGGCTTTGACGACTACGTGCGCGACATGCGCCGCCGTTACGACAAGGTCTCCATCCGCAAGCCGGAGGCGTCGCGCAAGCGCTCTCCCGAGGTGTATGCCTTGGGTCAGGGAAAACGCGCCCACATGAAGTAAGCTCGCAACGTACGCAAGTTCGACCCCAACGCAACGCCAGCACTGAGAGGAACACCGGAGCCAATGAGGATGAACGACTTGACCAAGAACCTCCTGCTATGGGTGGTCGTCGCCGTCGTGCTGATGGTGGTCTTCCAGAGCTTCTCGCCGAAGTCCTCCGGGGCCGGCGCGCAGGGCGCGTCGTACTCGCAGTTCCTGGACCAGGTGGACAGCGGCAACGTGCAGAAGGTCGCCTTCGGCGGCGACATGCGCGGCGGCACCAGCCAGCTGACCTACACCACCCGCGGTGGGCAGTCGTCCACCATCACCGCGCCGTTCGATCGTGACCTGATCAACGTGCTGCGCACCAAGAACGTGGAGATCGTGCAGGAGGAGCCGTCCAGCGGCATCTCCCTGGGCGCGATCCTGATGAATTTCCTGCCGGTCATCCTGATCATCGGCTTCTGGTTGTTCATCATGCGCCAGATGCAGGGCGGTGGTGGCGGTGCCAAGGGCGCGATGTCCTTCGGCAAGTCGCGCGCCAAGCTGCAGGGCGAGGACCAGATCAAGGTCACCTTCGCCGACGTCGCCGGCTGCGACGAGGCCAAGGAAGAAGTGGGCGAGCTGGTCGACTTCCTGCGCGACCCGTCCAAGTTCACCAAGCTGGGCGGCAAGATTCCGCGCGGCGTGCTGATGGTGGGCCCGCCGGGTACCGGCAAGACGCTGCTGGCCAAGGCCATTGCCGGCGAAGCCAAGGTGCCGTTCTTCTCGATCTCCGGTTCGGACTTCGTGGAAATGTTCGTCGGCGTGGGCGCCAGCCGCGTGCGTGACATGTTCGAGCAGGCCAAGAAGCACGCCCCGTGCATCATCTTCATCGACGAAATCGATGCCGTCGGTCGCCACCGTGGCGCCGGCCTGGGCGGCGGTCATGACGAGCGCGAGCAGACCCTGAACCAGCTGCTGGTCGAGATGGACGGTTTTGAAGGCGGCGAAGGCGTGATCGTGATCGCCGCGACCAACCGTCCGGACGTGCTGGATCCGGCGCTGCTGCGTCCGGGCCGTTTCGACCGCCAGGTGGTGGTCGGCCTGCCGGACGTGAAGGGCCGCGAGCACATCCTGAAGGTCCACATGCGCAAGCTGCCGCTGGCCGACGATGTCGAGCCGATGGTGATCGCACGTGGTACCCCCGGCTTCTCCGGCGCCGACCTGGCCAACCTCTGCAACGAGGCGGCCCTGTTCGCCGCGCGCGGCAACGAGAAGGAAGTCCGCATGGACCACTTCGACCGTGCCCGCGACAAGATCCTGATGGGTGCCGAGCGCCGCTCGATGGCCATGAGCGAGGACGAGAAGACCCTGACCGCGTACCACGAAGCGGGTCACGCCATCGTCGGCCGCCTGGTGCCCGAGCACGATCCGGTCTACAAGGTCACCATCATTCCGCGCGGCCGTGCGCTGGGCGTGACGATGTACCTGCCGGAAGGCGACAAGTACTCGATGAACCGCGTGGCGATCCAGTCGCAGCTGTGCTCCCTGTACGGCGGCCGTGTCGCCGAAGAGCTGATCTTCGGCGAGGACAAGGTCACCACCGGCGCCTCCAACGACATCGAGCGCGCAACCAAGATGGCCCGCAACATGGTCACCAAGTGGGGCCTGTCGGAGCAGCTCGGCCCGATCGCCTATGGCGAAGAGGACGACGAGGTGTTCCTGGGGCGTTCGGTCACCCAGCACAAGAGCGTGTCCAACGACACGGCGCGCCGGATCGACGAGGAAGTGCGCAACATCCTCGACAAGGCCTATGCCCGCACCACCCAGCTGTTGACCGAGAACATCGACAAGCTGCATGCGATGTCGCAGCTGCTGCTGCAGTACGAGACCATCGACGCACCGCAGATCGACGCCATCATGGAAGGCCGCGATCCGCCGCCGCCGGCGGGCTGGAGCAAGTCGAACAAGGACGGTGGCAACGACAAGGGCGGCGACGCCCGCCCGCTGCCGCCGATCGCAGGCCCGGCCGAATCGCATTGACGGCCCGCTGCACGTAACACCAGACGAGGCCGGGGAAACCCGGCCTTGTCGTTTCCGGGCCTTCGGCCCCTTCCGAACCGAACTGATGCTGGAGCCTGCATGTCCGCCCCGAAGCCTGAACCGATTTCCCACACCGCCGAAATGATCATCGCCACCGTGGTCGGCGTGGGCGTAGGGCTGGGCGCCGACAACCTGCTGCTGGGCTGCGTGGTGGGTATCGGTGTCGGCATCGTGCTGAGCATCGCCAGAACCCTGTACGTGGACCGCAAGCGCCGCCGCCGTTGAGGGGTGTCCGCAGGGCTTCGCCCTGCACCCGCGGTAGTGCCGGCCGCTGGCCGGCAACCTCAGCAGCAACAGCAACAGCAACAGCAACATTCCGTGGGGTGGCGGGGCGGTGTCGGAGTGCGGGGACGCCGTGAACCCATCCATGGGGGCTTGGCAGCCGCATCCATACGGCTGACACCCCGCCCTCCGACACCGCCCCACCTCTGACAGATTCCGGCCGCTGTTGGTAGGTGTCGACCTTGGTCGACACGGTAGATCCTCGCCATGCGTGGATGAATCTCTGTCAGATATCGAATCAATTCGGGGTCAGATGCGTTTTCCGTAGGAAAACGGATCTGACCCCACGCCATCCCTCAGTACACCTGCTGTTGCTTCGGCTGTTGCTTCAGCTGTTGCTGTAGCCCGGGCCTCTGCGGGTGCAGGGCGCCGCCCTGCCGAACTAAACTACCCGCCGTCGTCCCTGCAGGATTGCCCATGTTCGATACCTCGCCCCAGCTCGATTGCGCCGGCCGCATCCTGCGCCTGGACCGTGCCCGGGTCATGGGCATCGTCAACGTCACCCCGGACTCCTTCTCCGATGGCGGCGCGCATGACACCACCGAGGCTGCGGTCGCCCATGGCCTGAAGCTGGTCGAGGAGGGCGCCGACCTGCTCGATATCGGCGGCGAATCGACCCGCCCGGGCGCTGCGCCGGTATCGGTCGAGGAGGAGCTGCGCCGGGTGATTCCGGTGATCGAGCAGCTGGCCGCCCGCACCCGGGTGCCGATCAGCATCGATACCTTCAAGCCGGAGGTGATGCGCGCGGCGGTGGCCGCTGGCGCCGGCATGATCAACGACATCTTCGCCCTGCGCCAGGGCGGTGCGCTTGAAGCTGCCGCCGAAAGCGGCGTGCCGGTGGTGCTGATGCACATGCAGGGCGAGCCGGGCCACATGCAGGCCGATCCGCACTACGACGACGTGGTCGCCGAGGTGCATGGTTTCCTGGTGCAGCGCCTGTTCGCTGCCGAGATGGCGGGCATTGCGAAGAAGAACCTGCTGATCGACCTTGGTTTTGGCTTCGGCAAGAGCACCGCCCACAACATGACCCTGCTGGCGCGTTCGGAGCGCTTCCTGGAACTGGGGGTGCCGGTGCTGGCCGGCCTGTCACGCAAGCGCAGCCTGGGAGAACTCACTGGCCGCGACACGCCCTCCGAACGCGTGGCGGCTTCGGTGGCCGCGCACCTGATCGCGGTCCAACGTGGCGCGCGCATCGTGCGCGTGCATGACGTGGCGGCCACCGTCGATGCGCTGAAGATCTGGCAGGCAGTGGAGGCCGTGCCGACGCCGCGTGCCGACGCTGCGCCGACGATCCGCTGGCCGGACGAAGACTGATGGGCGTCGATCGGCGGCCGCTGGCGATCGCCGTGATGGGGCCGACCGCCAGTGGCAAGACCGCCACCGCAATCGCTTTGGCACAGCAACTGGACGGCGAAATCGTCAGCGTCGATTCGGCGCTGGTATACCGCCACCTGGACATCGGCTCGGCCAAGCCTGATGCGGCCGAGCGTGCACAGGCGCCGCACCATCTGCTGGACCTGCGCGATCCCTGGCAGACCTATTCGGCGGCCGAGTTCGCCGCCGATGCCGGCCGGGTCGTGGCCGACATCGTGGCACGCGGCAAAACGCCGATCCTGGCAGGTGGCACGGGGCTGTACTTCCGGGCCCTGCTGCAGGGCCTGTCGCCGATGCCGGAGGCCGACCCGGTGATGCGCGAAGCACTCAGCACCGAGGCGGCCGAGCGGGGCTGGGCGGCATTGCACGCAGAGCTGGCCGAGGTCGATCCGGCCGCCGCCGCACGCATCCATGCCACCGACCCGCAACGCATCCAGCGGGCACTGGAGGTCTATCGCCTGACCGGCACGCCCATCACTGAATGGCAGCGCCGTCCGGGCGTGGCGCCGCTGCCGGTGCGCACCCTCAAGCTGATCCTGGCCCCGCGTGACCGCGCGGTACTGCACCAGCGCATCGAGGCGCGCTTCGACACCATGCTGGCGCAGGGCTTCCTGGACGAAGTGCGGGCACTGCGCGCGATGCCGGAAATGGCCGCCGTGGAGGCCCCGTTGGACCTGCCGGCGGTGCGTGCGGTCGGCTATCGCCAGGCCTGGGAGTACCTGGACGGGGAGGGTGATGCCGCCCGTTTCCGTGACAAGGCGATCTTCGCCACCCGCCAGCTGGCCAAGCGCCAGCTGACGTGGCTGCGCGGCGAGCTTGATGCGCGCTGGTTCGACCCCCATATCGACCAGGAGCGCCTTGCCGGCGCGGTGTCGGCCTTCGTCGCACGCTGAACCCCCGCCAGCCGTGTAACATCATCGGTCGGCGGGCGGCTCGGGGGCCGTGGCAACCGTCGGCAACCCAATAAGAACAATAATCAGGAGTGTGCAATGTCCAAGGGGCAATCGCTGCAGGATCCTTTCTTGAACGCACTGCGGCGCGAGCGCGTGCCGGTTTCGGTGTACCTGGTGAACGGCATCAAGCTGCAGGGCACGATCGAGTCGTTCGACCAGTTCGTGGTCCTGCTGCGCAACACGGTCAGTCAGATGGTCTACAAGCACGCCATTTCCACGGTGGTTCCGGCACGCAACGTGAAGGTCGGTCCGGGCGGTGGTTACGTGCAGTCGGGTGAAGGTGGTCAGGCAGGTGATGAAGCAGACGAGTAATACCGGAGCGGTGAATGTTTGACCGCTCGAAAAAGGGCGAACACGCCCTGTTGATCCAGCCCCATTTCGGCAAGCTGGAAGACGATGTGCTGGAAGAGTTCGGTGATCTGGCCCGCTCGGCTGGGGCCAGCATCGCCGCGACGATCACCGCGCGCCTGGACCGTCCGAATCCGTCAACCCTGATCGGCAGCGGCAAGCTGGACGAGATCAAGGCCGCGGCCGCTGCCAGTGGCGCCGACCTGATCCTGGTCAACCATGCGCTGAGCCCGGGTCAGGAGCGCAACCTGGAACGCTTCCTCGAGCGCCGGGTGATCGACCGCACCGGTCTGATCCTGGACATCTTTGCCCAGCGTGCACACAGCCACGAGGGCAAGCTGCAGGTCGAGCTGGCGCAGCTGCGTCACTTGGCTACGCGATTGGTTCGCGGCTGGACCCACCTGGAGCGCCAGCGCGGCGGTTCGATCGGCCTGCGTGGCCCGGGTGAAACCCAGCTGGAAACCGACCGCCGCCTGTTGCAGAAGCGGGTCGAGCAGCTGCAGAAGCGCCTGGAGAAGGTTGAAGTGCAGCGCACCCAGATGCGCCGTGCGCGTGTGCGCAGCGAGCTGC
Source organism: Stenotrophomonas sp. LC732 (assembly GCF_052446685.1). Taxonomy (NCBI): domain Bacteria; kingdom Pseudomonadati; phylum Pseudomonadota; class Gammaproteobacteria; order Lysobacterales; family Lysobacteraceae; genus Stenotrophomonas; species Stenotrophomonas sp. LC732. The sequence continues at coordinate 1,570,919 of NZ_CP199214.1, forward strand.
CGCGCGTGGCCCTGGTGGGCTACACCAACGCCGGCAAATCGACCCTGTTCAACGCCATGACCGGCGCCGAGGCCTATGCCGCCGACCAGCTGTTCGCCACGCTGGACCCGACCGTGCGCCGCATCGCGGTCCCGGGCGGCAGCGTGGTGCTGGCCGACACCGTCGGTTTCGTCCGCGACCTGCCGCATGATCTGGTCGCCGCGTTCCGCTCGACGCTGTCCGAGGCACGCGAGGCCGATTTCCTGCTGCATGTGGTCGACGCCGCCGATCCGCACCGCGAGGAGCGCATCGCCCAGGTGGACGAGGTGCTGACCGCGGTCGGTGCCGGTGACCTGCCGCAGCTGCTGGTGTTCAACAAGATCGACCGCATCGACGGTGCCGACGTCCGCCACGATGGCCAGGATGGCGTGCCCGACGAGTCGCGTCGTGAACGTGTCTGGATTTCCGCGCGTGACGGGCAGGGCCTTGAGCTGCTGCAGGCAGTGCTGGGCAAGCGCCTGGGCCTGCAGCACGTGACCGGTGAATTGCGCCTGCCGCCGGATGCCGGCCGCCTGCGTGCGCGCCTGCACCAGCTGGAAGTGATCCGCAGCGAACAGGCCGATGAAGAGGGCTGGCTGCTGCAGGTGGACCTGCCGATTGCCGAAGCCGAGAAGCTGGCCGCCAGTGCCGATGGCGCGCCGATCCGGGCGCTGTTGCCGGAGAAACTGCCGGTGTGGTGAGCTAGCGGCCCATGGCTGGTAGTGCCGGCCGCTGGCCGGCCACGCAATCGTGCCGGAGGGGCGCGACATCCGGCTGTCATCTGCGGTACAACGGGGTTCTTCACCCCACCGTCATGCCGATGTCCATCCCCACCGACGCCGATCTCAACACCCAGTCCGCCGCGCTCGGGCAGCGCCTGCAGCAGGCCTCGCTGCAGCTGGTCACGGCCGAAAGCTGCAGTGGCGGCTGGATCGCCAAGTGCATGACCGACATCGCCGGTTCTTCGGCGTTCTTCGACTGCGGCATGGTGGTCTACAGCTATGAAGCCAAGCAGCGCCTGCTGGGCGTGCGTGCGCAGACGCTGGAACAGTTCGGCGCGGTCAGTCGCGAAACCGTTCTGGAGATGGTGTCCGGTGCGCTGGTCAATTCCGGTGCCGGCATCGCCGTGGCGGTGACCGGTATCGCCGGCCCCGGCGGTGGCAGTCCGGACAAGCCAGTCGGCAGTGTCTGGATCGGCTGGAAGCGCCGCGGTGGCTACGCCCGCGCCGAGCTGTTCCAGTTCGATGGCGACCGCGAAGCCATCCGCCGGCAAACCGTGGCGGCGGCATTGCGCGGTATCGACGCCCAGCTGTGACATGCTGCTCCGGTAACCGTCCGGAGCACGCATGATGTGGGAAACGCTGGGCACGGTCCGTGACCTGGGCCGACTGCAGGAAATCGCCGTTGTCCTGATCCGCTACGGCTTCGGCGACGTGGTTCGGCGCATCGGCCTGGCCAGCACGCTGGAGCGGGCAGGGCGCCTGTTGCACTGGAACGAGGACCGGCAGGAGCTGCTGCGGATGACCGCACCGGTGCGCGTGCGCAGTGCGATGCAGGATCTTGGCCCGACCTTCGTCAAGCTTGGCCAGGTGCTGGCAACGCGCGTCGACCTGTTGCCGCCGGAGTGGATTGCCGAGCTGTCCGAACTGCAGAACGCGGTGCCGGCCCTGCCGTACGCCGAGATCCGCGGGCAGCTCGAAGCCGACCTGGGCGCGTCGCCGGCGGAGGTATTCGCCTTCCTTGACGAAACCCCGATGGCCGCCGCCTCGCTGGCGCAGGCCCATCGCGCCCGGCTGCATGATGGTCGTGAGGTGGTGCTGAAGGTGCGGCGTCCCGGCATCCGCGACGTGGTCGAGGCCGACCTGCGGCTGCTGGCGCGGCTGGCCGAGATCGTCGAGGCCCGGTTGCCGGACCTGCGTCGCTATCGCCCGGCCGAGGTCGTGCAGCAGTTCACCGTATCGCTGCGCCGCGAGCTGGATTTTGCCGCCGAATGCCGCAATGCCGAACGCATCGCCCGCAACTTCAGCGGCCGTGACGACATACTGATTCCGAAGGTGCACTGGCAGTGGACCTGCGAGAGCCTGAACGTGCAGGACTTCGTCGACGGCATTCCCGGCCGCGATCTGGCCGGCGTCGATGCGGCGGGCCTGGACCGGCGCGAGCTGGCGCGGCGTGGCGCCGGCATCGTGCTGAAGATGGTGCTGGAGGACGGCAGCTTCCACGCCGATCCACACCCCGGCAACATCATCTACCTGCGTGACGGCCGCATCGGCGTGATCGATTTCGGCATGGTCGGCGCGCTGTCCGAAGTGCGCCGCTTCCAGGTCGCGCAACTGCTGCACGGCCTGGTCGAGCAGGACCCGCAGGGCGTGGCGGACGTGCTGCTGGACTGGGCCGGCGGCGTGGAAGTGGACGAGAACCGGCTGCAGCACGACATCAGCCAGTTCGTCGACCAGTACCGTGGCGTGCCGCTGAAGGATCTGCGCATCGGCCTGATGCTGGGCGACATCACCCAGCTGCTGCGCAGCTACAGCCTGACCCTGCCGGCCGACCTGGCACTGATGATCAAGGCCTTCCTGACCCTGGAAGGCATGGGCCGGCAGCTGGATCCGGATTTCGACATGGCCAGCGCCGCCCGCCCGTTCCTGGAGCGCGTGGTGCTGCAGCGTTATGCGCCCAGGGCGCTGCTCAAGCGCGGCCGGCGCAGCCTGTTGGGCCTGGTCGACTTCGCCGGCGAGTTGCCGCGCGACCTGCGCAAGCTGGTCCAGGCGGCGCGCCGTGGTCGCCTCCAGCTGAAGGTGGAGACCACCGCGTTGCAGGGCTTCGGCGAGCAGGTGAACCGAGCCGCGAACCGACTGGTGGTGGGCGTGATCACGGCCGCGCTGATCATCGGCTCGTCGATCGTGATGCACAGCGTCGGCGGGGTTTCCAGCCGCTGGTTGCTGGCGCTGGGCGTGTGCGGATTCATCGGCGCCGGCTTCTGCGGCGTATGGATCCTGTTCTCGATCTGGAGAAGCGGCAAGCACGCCTAGCGTGCTTGCCGCGGAATCGCGCAGCGATTCCCGTAGAGCCGACCGCTGGTCGGCTGCCTTTGCCTTTGCCTTTGCCTTTGCTTTTGCTTTTGCTTTTGCTTTTGCTTTTGCCGCCCGGCCGGGCGTTCGCGCGCTCGCCGGGCATGCCTCGGCACTGCAGATGCCGCCGTGCCACCTCGGCACTTGCAGACCTGAGCGTTAGTAGTAATACTACTAACCATGGACCTGACCGACACCCAGCAGGCGATCCTGCAGTTGATCGCCGAGCGTATCGAGAGCGATGGCGCACCGCCGTCGCAGACTGAAATCGCACGTGCGTTCGGCTTCAAGGGCGTGCGCGCGGCCCAGTACCACCTGGAAGCCCTGGAGCAGGCCGGTGCGATCCGTCGCATCCCCGGCCAGGCCCGCGGCATCCGCCTGGTGCAGGCACCGCCGGTGGAGACTCTGGCCGAGCCGGGCCTGCCTGACAGTGTGCTGCGCCTGCCGGTGCTGGGCCGGGTCGCGGCCGGCCTGCCGATCGGCGCGGATATCGGTTCGGACGATTTCGTGGTGCTGGACCGGGTGTTCTTCTCGCCGGCGCCGGACTACCTGCTGAAGGTGCAGGGCGATTCGATGATCGACGAGGGCATCTTCGACGGCGACCTGATCGGCGTGCACCGCACCCGCGACGCCCATTCCGGGCAGATCGTGGTGGCCCGCATCGATGACGAGATCACCGTCAAGCTGCTGAAGATCGCCAAGGACCGCATCCGCCTGCTGCCGCGCAACCCCGACTACAAGCCGATCGAGGTGCTGCCCGACCAGGACTTCGCAATCGAGGGCCTCTATTGCGGCCTGCTTCGGCCCAACCGTTGACCTGTTCCATAGCGCATTACCCGCGGTCTTTTGTGGCGATTCTCTGGTTCCACTGAGGTTGGTACGGATGTCCGATAATTCTTTTCAGAGCGCCGGGCAGAATCTCAGCCTGTGCGATACGTCCGACTTAAAGTGAGCCCATGGCAAAGAAGACCCCCAAAGACAGCACCCCCAACGACATGACCTCTGCAAGGACCAATACGATGGACGAGAACAAGAAGCGCGCCTTGGCTGCTGCTCTGGGCCAGATCGAGAAGCAGTTCGGCAAAGGCTCGGTGATGCGCATGGGCGACCGCGTGGTCGAGCCCGTCGAGGCCATCCCGACCGGTTCGCTGATGCTCGACATCGCACTGGGCATTGGCGGTCTGCCGAAGGGCCGTGTCGTCGAAATCTACGGGCCGGAATCCTCGGGCAAGACCACCCTGACCCTGCAGGCCATCGCCGAATGCCAGAAGATGGGCGGCACTGCGGCCTTCATCGATGCCGAGCACGCGCTGGACCCGATCTACGCCGCCAAGCTGGGCGTGAACGTGGACGACCTGCTGCTGTCGCAGCCGGATACCGGTGAGCAGGCGCTGGAAATCGCTGACATGCTGGTGCGCTCGGGTTCGGTCGACATCCTGGTGATCGACTCGGTTGCTGCGCTGACGCCGAAGGCCGAAATCGAAGGCGAGATGGGCGACCAGCTGCCGGGCCTTCAGGCCCGTCTGATGAGCCAGGCGCTGCGCAAGCTGACCGGCAACATCAAGCGCTCCAACACGCTGGTGATCTTCATCAACCAGTTGCGCATGAAGATCGGTGTGATGATGCCGGGGCAGAGCCCGGAAACCACCACCGGCGGCAACGCGCTGAAGTTCTACGCCTCGGTCCGCCTGGACATCCGCCGCATCGGCGCGATCAAGAAGGGCGACGAGATCATCGGCAACCAGACCAAGATCAAGGTCGTCAAGAACAAGCTGGCGCCCCCGTTCAAGCAGGTCATTACCGAGATCCTGTATGGCGAAGGCATCAGCCGCGAAGGCGAGCTGATCGACATGGGCGTGGATGCCAAGCTGGTCGAGAAGGCCGGTGCCTGGTACAGCTACGGTGAAGAGCGCATCGGCCAGGGCAAGGATAATGCCCGTGGCTACCTGCGCGACAACCCGACCGTTGCCGCAAAGCTCGAGGCCGAGCTTCGCGAGAAGTTCCAGCCGGCCGAAGCGGCCCGCGAGGAAGGCGACGACGAAGGCGACGACGAGTAAGGCTTGCTGTGGGGCAGGGCGGCGCCGTCAGTGACGTCGCCCTGTCCCGCAGGTTCGAATCGCCCAGGGATGGGCTGGGCGCCACGGATGGCGCCACCCTTGGAGTACCCATGTCCGACGCCGAAGACATTCCGACCGGCCGCAAGCGCCGGCCGCGTGAGCAGACCCCCGTGCAACGGGCGTTGGGCCTGCTGGTCCGCCGCGAGCACTCGCGCAAGGAACTCACCCGCAAGCTGACCTCCCGTGGCATCGAAGACGAAGCCGCGCAGGCCGCTGTCGCCAAGTTGACCGAGGCCGGCTGGCAGGACGACACCCGTTTTGCCGAGAACCTGGTGAGGATGCGCGCCAACACCGGTTATGGGCCGATCCATGTCCGCGCCGAGCTGGGGACCCACGGCCTGGACAGTGCCGCGATTGCCGCAGCGATGGACAGCTACGAAGGCGACTGGCAGGAAAACGCCCGTGATCTGGTCCGCCGACGCTTTGGCGAGGCCGGCCCGCAGGACCTGACGCAGCGGCGCAAGGCTGCCGATCTGCTGGCCCGGCGGGGCTTCGACGGCGACAGCATCCGCCGCGCGACCCGTTACGACCCGGATGACTGAGACTGGCGGCGCCGGGCCTGATACCCTTTAGGTTTTCGGCGGTCCCTCGCGACCCTGGCCAACGCGGCCGGTGGTCCGGGTCCGCCGGCCCGCAGACTGCCAGCCCCCAATGAACGCATCCGCCAAATTCACGACATCCCAGATCCGCAGCGACTTCCTTGAATTCTTCAAGGGTAAAGGCCACACCATCGTGCCGTCGGCGCCGCTGGTGCCGGGCAATGATCCGACCCTGCTGTTCACCAACTCCGGCATGGTGCAGTTCAAGGACGTGTTCCTTGGCGCGGAAAAGCGCAGCTACGTGCGCGCGGCCGACGTGCAGCGCTGCCTGCGCGCGGGCGGCAAGCACAACGACCTCGACCAGGTCGGCTACACCGCGCGCCACCACACCTTCTTCGAAATGCTGGGCAACTGGTCGTTCGGCGACTACTTCAAGAAGGACGCGATCGCCTGGGCCTGGGAGCTGCTGACCCAGGTCTGGAAGCTGCCGGCCGAACGCCTGCTGGTCACCGTGTACCAGACCGACGACGAAGCCTACGAACTGTGGCGCGACATGGTCGGCGTTCCGGAAGAGCGCATCGTACGCATCGGCGACAACAAGGGCGCGCCGTTCGCTTCGGACAACTTCTGGCAGATGGCCGACACCGGCCCGTGCGGCCCGTGCACCGAGATCTTCTACGACCACGGTGATCATATTGCTGGTGGTCCCCCGGGTTCCCCGGACGAAGACGGCGACCGTTTCATCGAGATCTGGAACCTGGTGTTCATGCAGTTCGACCGCCAGCCCGACGGCACCCTGGTGCCGCTGCCGGCGCCGTGCGTGGATACCGGCATGGGCCTGGAGCGCCTGGCGGCGATCCTGCAGCACGTGCACACCAACTATGAGATCGACCTGTTCCAGGCGCTGATCCGCAAGGCTTCCGAGCTGACCGGCACCGCCGACCTGGAGAACAAGTCGCTGCGCGTGATTGCCGACCACATCCGTGCCTGTTCGTTCCTGATCGTCGATGGCGTGCTGCCGTCCAACGAAGGCCGCGGTTACGTGCTGCGCCGTATCATCCGCCGCGCCCTGCGCCATGGCTGGATGCTGGGCGTGCGCCAGCCGTTCTTCAGCAAGCTGGTACCGACCCTGGTCGAGCAGATGGGCGAGGCCTATCCAGAGCTGCCGGCGGCGGTGGACACCGTCACCCGTGCGCTGCAGGCCGAAGAAGAGCGTTTCGCCGAAACCCTCGACGCCGGCATGAAGATCTTCGAGGACGTGGCCGGCAAGGCCAGCAATGGCGTGATCCCGGGCGTTGACGCGTTCCGCCTGTACGACACTTATGGCTTCCCGCTCGACCTGACCCAGGACATCGCGCGCGAGCGCGACCTGACCGTCGACATCGCCGGCTTCGATGCCGCGATGGAACAGCAGCGCGAAACCGCACGGGCGGCCGGCAAGTTCGGCGGCGGCGTGACCCTGCCGGCCGAGCTGGTGGCAACGCTGAGCCCGACCCTGTTCCTGGGCTATGACCGCCTGCAGGCCGACGGCCTGAGCGTGCTGACCCTGCTCAAGGACGGTCGTCCGGTGCAGTCGGCCGATGCCGGTGATTCGGTCATCGTCATCACCAACCAGACCCCGTTCTATGCCGAATCCGGCGGCCAGGTCGGTGACACCGGCGTGCTGGCCGGCAACGGCGTGCGCCTGGCGGTGGAGGACACCCAGAAGTTCGCCGGCCAGTTCCATGGCCACGTCGGCACCTTGTCCGAAGGCGGCCTGAAGGTCGGCGATGTGCTGTCCGGCCAGGTCGATGGCGAGCGCCGTGGCGCCACCATCCTCAACCACTCGGCCACCCACCTGCTGCACGCCGCGCTGCGCGAAGTGCTGGGCACCCACGTGCAGCAGAAGGGCTCGCTGGTCGCGCCGGACCGCCTGCGTTTCGACTTCTCGCACTTCCAGCCGATCAGCGCGGAAGAGCTGGCGGTGATCGAGCGCAAGGTCAACCAGCAGGTGCGTGCCAACAACGCCGCTGAAGTGCACACCATGGCCATGCAGGAAGCGCTGGACTTCGGCGCGATGGCCCTGTTCGGCGAGAAGTACGGTGAGCACGTGCGCGTGCTGAAGATGGGTGACTACTCCACCGAGCTGTGCGGTGGCACCCACGTCAACCGTACCGGCGACATCGGTCTGTTCAAGATCACCTCCGAGGGCGGTGTTTCCGCCGGGGTGCGCCGCATCGAGGCGGTTACCGGCCAGGGCGCCCTGGACTACGTGGACGCCGAAGAGGCCCGCCTGGCCGAGGCCGCTGAACTGCTCGGTGGCAGCGCTGCCGACGTGGTCGAGAAGATCCGTGCCCTCGGCCAGCGCCAGAAGCAGCTGGAACGCGAACTGGAGGCCGTGAAGGCCAAGGTCGCCGCGGGTGCCACGGCCGACCTGTCCGGCCAGGCCGTCGAGGTCGCCGGCGTGAAGGTGCTGGCTGCCCGCCTGGAGGGCTTCGACGCCAAGGCCCTGCGTGACGCCATGGACCGCCTGAAGCAGCAGCTGGGCGACGCGGTGATCGTGCTGGCCGGTGCCCAGGACGGCAAGGCCGCCCTGGTCGCGGGTGTGAACGGCAGCGCAATGGGCAAAGTCAAGGCCGGGGAACTGTTGTCCCATATCGCCGGTCAGATCGGGGGCAAGGGCGGCGGACGCCCGGACCTCGCCCAGGGTGGTGGCGAGGACGGGCCCGCCCTTGCCACTGCGCTGGCTGCAGTCGTCGAATGGGTCAGCCCCCGCCTGTGATGAACCCTGCCGTCCCCCTCCTTGTAGGAGCGGGACGGCTGACGGTACCATTGCGAATCTTTTCCCTTTGTCGTGGTAGCGCTTCTTGACGGAGCGTCAAGCCGGTGGGGGATACCCTTCCACACGGTTCCATGGAGACTTACAAAAATGTTGATCCTGACTCGCCGCGTCGGCGAAACCCTGATGATCGGTGACTCGGTGAGCGTCACCGTGCTTGGCGTCAAGGGTAACCAGGTGCGTATCGGCATCACTGCGCCGAAGGACGTCGCTGTGCATCGCGAAGAGATCTACCAGCGCATCCAGCGTGGTGATGAAGCCGGTGGCACCGGTAGCGAAAATTCTGCCGAATAACGCTTTACCTTCGCACTCGATTAACGTTATGATTCACGCCCCGCTGAGGTGCAACGCACCAGATGCGGAGAATACCCCGGAGTGATGCCCGAGTGGCCGAAGGGGCTCCCCTGCTAAGGGAGTATAGGGTCAAAAGCTCTATCGAGGGTTCGAATCCCTCTCACTCCGCCAGATACAAAGAAGCGCCTGCAGATCCTCGATCTGCAGGCGTTTTTCTTTATGGCCGGCCTTCAGAGCCGTATCGTCACGCCGACCTGGAAGCCCCGCCCCGGCAGGGGCGCGATGTACTTCAGCGGCGAGTTGTGCGGCCGCGCTTCTTCATTGAGCAGGTTGCTGCCATTGACGAACACTTCCACGCCTGCGATGTAGCTGTTGCGCACTGGAAGTTCGCGGCTGACCTGCAGGTCGACCAGGTTGAATGCGTCGAGCGGAATTTCCTCACTGACATTGCGACCCAGGTACTTCTGCGCGTCGTAGTAGGTGCTGGACAGTTGTGCCTTCCAGCCTTCGCGCTGCCACTGCAGGTTGGCGCCGTAGCGGTTGGTCGGCATGTTCGGCAGATACTCGCCGTCGTTGTGGGCGCGCAGCGAATCCGGGTGGTCGGCCTTGTTCTTCACCAGGTCGGCGAAGGCGGAGACGTTCAACGTGCCATAGCGGCCCAGGTCCAATGCCTGCGACGCGTCGATCTCGAAGCCCTTCACCGTGGTGTCGGTCTGCTTCCAGTACTTCAGCGGCAGGCGGTTGGCGGTCTGCAGGCCGGAATAGCCGAGATAGAGGTAGTTCTCGTACCGCATCCGGTACGCGGTGGCGGACAGCTCGAAACCGCCGAGGTGGAACCGGCCGGTCAGTTCCAGGTTCTTCGCGCGCTCCGGTTCCAGGTTCTGGTTGCCTTCTTCCTGTGTCATCACCGAATAGTGCGCGTTGCTGGCATACAGCTCGTTGATCTCCGGGGCGCGCTGTGAGGATGAGTAACGGACCTTGGCCGCGAACAAGGGGCCGAGCTCGACGTACGAGCCGAGGCTGTAGCTGTTGAGCCGGTAGTCGCGGTCCTGCAGTTTCGTGTTGGCGGCATTGCGCGCGGTCTTGAAGCGGCTGGGCTGTAGTGCGTGGTCGACCCGTTCGTGGCGTACGCCGGCATCGAAGGTAACCCAGCCGACGTCCACCGTTTCCTTCAGGAATACCGCATTGCTGCGGGTGTCCACGTCCGGCAGGTAGCGCTGCGAGCCGCTGCCGCTGACATCACGCGACTGGTGGCTGAAACCGACCAGGCCGCTGAGCGGGCCGACGCGTTGATGGCTGAGCAGCAACTCGGCCTGGGTGCTCTCGAAATCGTAGTCGTTTGCCCTGGTGGTACCCAGCCGCTCGCCTGAAGTGTTGTCCAGCCTGGACACGCGGAGTTCCGCGCGCTCGAACCACGGCAGCGGATCACGCAGCAGGGCTTCCAGCGCGTAGCGCTGCTGCTTGATCACCACGCCCACCGGCAGGCCATCGGCATGGTTGGAACCGAACGACAGGTTCTGCATCGAGAAGCCCGGCACGCCGTACTCGCTGTCCTTGGCATCGATGCTGACACCGACGTAGCCGCGGTCAAAGAACAGGGTCGAGCCGAAGGCCACCTGCGAGTTGCGCGCATGGCTGTTGCCCAGCCGATGATGGTAGTCGGGCGTCACATCATTGTTGATCTGCTTCTGCACGTATGACGGCGTGCCGGCGACATAGGCAGGATTGACCGGGTTGATATAGGTGCGGCGCTGCCAGACCGAGGTCGGGTTGTTGGTGTAGAACGAGAATTCACCATCGGCCCAGTCAGGATTCTCGGTCATGAACTGGTCGATGTAAGGCTGCGAGGCCTTGTTGTAGATCTGCTGTACGCGTGCTTCCTTCTGGCAGCTGTCGGCCAGCGCCGAGTTGACGCCGCCGGTCGGCGGGAACAGTCGGGTGTTGCAGACACGGGCCTTGCTGTTGCCGGGGATGTCGTAGTGCGAGATGCGCTGGCGCGAGACCTGCAGGTTGGTCGAGAGGTTGCGCTGGTTGTTGAAGTTCATGCGGAAGCCCTGCGCATCGGCGGCATTGAAGCCCTTGCGCAGGACCAGTTCCATCGACTGGTCCTTGTCTTCCATGCTGCGCGAGATCAGGCCCGAATCGATCTCGACGCTGCCGCCGATCGCATTGCCGCCATAGCGCACCGTGTCCGAGGACTTGTTGACGGTGACGCTGCGCACGAACAGTGGATCGAACGGAATGTTGATGTCGCCGCTGATCGCGTTCATGCCGAGGATGGACTGGCCGTCCTGCAGGATCTGCACGCGGTTGCCGCTGAGGCTGCGGATGACCGGGGCGCCCGCGTTCGGCCCGAAAGCACTGTTCTGCACGCCGGAGACGTGTTCGAGCAGGCCGCCGAGGGTGCGGTTCTGCGCCTGCGGATTGTCGACGGTGACCCGGCTGTCGATGCGCGAGGGCTGGGAGGCCTGGACCTGGAGGGTGGGGAGGGTGGGTTCGTCCGCGGCCTGGGCGGTGTGGACGGCGAACAGAATGGCAGCAGCAAGCAGGTGGCGACGCATGGCAGGACTCGTGAAGGCGAAGTGAAATGTTATAACGTAACTCTTTGTATCGGCAAGGACGGATGAGACCTTGCCGCCAGACCGAAATCGCGGGGGCGCGAATGAGGTTGCCGCGTGTTCAGCGCCCCGCCTTGCGCCGGGCGCCGATGCTGTGCACGATCCGAGGCGCTGCGCCCCACAACGCGTCACGCAGAATCTTCTTCACTGGAACGGAGCAACGTATGAAGCTGTTGTCCGCTGTGTTGTTGTCTGCGCTTTCACTCCCCGCCGTTCCGGCGCTGGCAGTGGAGACTTCGCCTTCTCCCCTGCTGGGGCGCTGGTCGCTGGATATCGCCACGTCTGCGCTACCCGAAGCGCAGCGCCCGAAGCACGTGGTGCTCGAGTTCAAGGACGCCGGTGGTGGCCGCTGGAGCTCGCACGTGGACATCGTCCTGCACGACGGCAAGACCATGAAATCCGACGGCACGCTGGCCCTGGATGGCACGCCCGGCGCCCTGTCCGGCACCTATGGCGCGGACAAGGCCAACCTGAAACTGCCTGCACCGAACACGCTGGTGATGCAGCTGGTGGACCATGGCACGCCGGCCTCCACCCGCATCTACACCGTGGCGGATGACCAGGCGACGATGACCGAGACCAAGGCGTTCTACGGTCATGACGGCACGCCGATCCTGCAGACCAACCTGTTCAAGCGCATGCCGTAGCGATGCTGCATTCACCACGCCCGCAGGGCAGGCGTGGTGAATGCAACGGCCTTACACGGCGGCGGCCGGATCGCGCTTGCCGGTGTCGATGCCGTACTTGTCGATCGCGTCCTGCATCCGCGAGCGTTCGATGCGGCCTTCGTCGGCCAGCGACTTCAGGGCCGCCAGTACGATGAAGTGGCGATCCACTTCGAAGAACGTGCGCAGCGATTCACGCGTGTCGGAGCGGCCGAAGCCATCGGTGCCCAATGCGGTGAAGCGGCGGTCGTTGATGAAGGGACGGATCTGGTCGCCGACGATCTTCATGTAGTCGGTGGCCACCACCACCGGGCCTTCATGACCCTGCAGGCACTGCTGCACGTAGGGCACGCGCGGTTCTTCGGCCGGATGCAGCAGGTTCCAGCGCTCGGCGGACAGCCCGTCGCGGCGCAGTTCGGTCAGGCTGGTCGCGCTCCACACATCGCTGGCGATGCCGAAGTCCTGCTGCAGCAGGTCTGCCGCGGCTTCCACTTCGCGCAGGATCGAGCCGCTGCCCATCAGCTGGACGCGTGGCTGCAAGGCGTTGTCGGCGGCTGCCGGATGCAGCAGGTACAGGCCCTTCAGAATGCCGGCTTCGGTGCCTTCGGGCAGTGCCGGCTGCGGGTAGTTCTCGTTGAGTACGGTGATGTAGTAGTAGATGTCTTCCTGGTCGACATACATGCGTCGCAGGCCGTCGTGGATGATCACCGCCAGTTCGTAGCTGTAGGTCGGGTCGTAGGACACGCAGCTCGGAATCACCGACGACAGCACGTGGCTGTGGCCGTCATCGTGCTGCAGGCCTTCGCCCATCAGCGTCGTGCGGCCCGACGTCGCACCGAGCAGGAAGCCGCGGGTACGCGCGTCGGCAGCGGCCCAGGCCAGGTCACCGACGCGCTGCAGGCCGAACATCGAATAGAAGATGTAGAACGGAATCGTGGCCAGGCCGTGGTTGCTGTAGGCGGTGCCGGCGGCGATCCATGAACAGATCGCACCGGATTCGTTGATGCCTTCCTGCAGGATCTGACCGTCCTTGGCTTCCTTGTAATAGCTCAGCTGGCCGGCATCCTGCGGGGTGTACAGCTGGCCCAGGTAGGAGTGGATGCCGATCTGGCGGAACAGGCCTTCCATGCCGAAGGTGCGCGATTCATCGGGCACGATCGGAATCACCAGCTTGCCCAGATCCGGGTCCTTCAGCAGGCTGGTGAGGATGCGCACGAAGCCCATGGTGGTGGACTGGCCGCGATCGCCACTGCCCTGCAGCTGGGTGTTGAAGATCGACAGCGGCGGCAGCGGCAGCGGATCCACCTTGGCCAGGCGCGCCGGCAGCTGCCCACCCTGGATGCGGCGGCGTTCGGCGAAGTAGGCGGCCTCGGCGCTGCCCGGTTCCGGGCGCAGATAGGGCATCTCCTCCAGCTGCTCGTCGCTGACCGGCAGGTTGAAGCGGTCGCGGAAGGCGCGTACTGCATCGGCGCTCATCTTCTTCAGCTGGTGGTTGATGTTCTGGCCTTCGCCGGCTTCGCCCATGCCGAAACCCTTGACCGTCTTGGCCAGGATCACCGTCGGCCGGCCGCGGGTGTTCACCGCCTGCTGGTAGGCGGCGTACACCTTCTGCGGATCGTGGCCACCACGTGCCAGCGCCCAGATGTCGTCGTCGCTCATGTGCGCGACCAGCTCCAGCAGCTCGGGGTAACGGCCGAAGAAATGCTCGCGCACGTAAGCACCGCTCTGCGACTTGAAGGTCTGGTAGTCGCCATCCACGCATTCCATCATGCGCTGGCGCAGCAGGCCGCTGTGGTCGCGGGCCAGCAGGTCGTCCCAGCCACTGCCCCAGATCAGCTTGATCACGTTCCAGCCGGCCGCGCGGAACGTGCCTTCCAGTTCCTGGATGACCTTGGCGTTGCCGCGCACCGGACCGTCCAGGCGCTGCAGGTTGCAGTTGACCACGAACACGATGTTGTCCAGCCGCTCGCGGCCGGCCAGCGAAATCGCCGCCAGCGATTCGGGCTGGTCCATCTCGCCGTCGCCGAGGAAGGCCCAGACCTTGCGGTCCTGGTGCTGCTTCAGGCCGCGGTACTCGAGATAACGCATGTAGCGCGCCTGGTAGGCGGCGGTCAGCGGGCCCAACCCCATCGACACGGTGGGGAACTGCCAGAACTCCGGCATCAGGCGCGGGTGTGGATACGAAGACAGGCCGTCACGACCGGCTTCGCGGCGGAAGTTGTCCATCCGTGCCGGATCGATGCGCCCTTCCACGTACGCACGGCCGTAGATGCCCGGCGCGGAATGGCCCTGGATGTAGATCATGTCGCCGTCGAAGGTGTCGGTACGGCCACGGAAGAAATGGTCGAAGCCCACGTCGTACAGCACCGCCGCCGACTGGTAGGTGGCGATGTGGCCGCCGACGTTGGAGTGCTTGCCGGCGCGCAGCACCATCACCATCGCATTCCAGCGGATCATCGCGTTCAGGCGGCGCTCGATGGCCAGGTCGCCCGGGTAGGCCGGCTGGCGCTCCGGCGGGATGGTGTTGACGTAGGCGGTCCACGCGCGCGCATGCAGATCGCCGTGCCGCTGCGCATCCAGCTCGCTGAGCTGGTCGATCAGGTAATGCGCGCGTGGCCGGCCACCGGCCTGCATCACCGCCTCCAGCGATTCACGCCACTCCCGCGTTTCCAGCGGGTCGGTATCGAAGGGGGTCAGGGCTTGGTTCATGACTGTCTCCAGAGGGCGCCGACTCCGCCTGGGCGACAACACCGGCTGGGCGCACAGCACTGGAGCGGGGTCGCAATGGCGGGGCCGTGACGCGAAGGGCGACCGTGGCGGCCACCGGGGAGGCAAGCGTAGGCCCGGCCCCGCGGCTTCGATAGGCGGGCCCGGCTTGGGTCTCTGGCAAGCAAGGGTTGGCACGGTGCGCCATATCATGGGCGAATGTGCCGGGCGGAGAGTGCCTGGCATGGCCGCCTGCTGCAACGCCACTGTCATCGATGGCCGTCACCCTGCGGGGCTTTCCAGCCTCGGGGTGTTGGCCGGCCGTGAACAGCGTGAGGATCTGGGAGAAGAGCTACGCGCTGCGCCGACGGCTGCTGCGTGGCTTCTTCCTGCGTCGCGGTTCTGCCAGCGAAGACGCCGAGGACCTGGCGCAGGAGGTGTACCTGCGGCTGCTGCGGGCCACCGGCGAGAATGCCGCAGCGATCGAGAACCCGGAGGCCTACCTGTTCACGGTCGCGGCCAACCTGGCACGCGAGCACGCGCGCGCGCGTTTGTCGCTGCCGCCGTTGGAAGACGTGGATCAGCTGGCCGAAGTGCTGAAAAGCGAAGAAGACATCGAGGGCGAGTTCGAGCGCGCGCAGCGCTGGAACGATATCCGCAGCACCATCGCACGTCTGCCGGCGACCACGCGACGGGTGATGGAGCTGCATTACCGCGACGGGCTGGACTGCCCGGCAGTCAGCCAGCAGTTGCAGGTGTCGGTGCACATGGTGCGCAAGCACATCGGCAAGGGTCTGGAGGCCTGCAGGAAGGCGCTGGGCGCCAGGGAGCACGCATGAACCGGAACGCATCGCCCATGGCCGACGACACGGTCGCCTGCGAGGCAATGGACTGGTTCCTGCGCAATCGCGAGGGAGTGCTGGACGAGGCCGAGCGGATTGCGTTCCTGGACTGGATGAAGCGCTCGCCCGAGCACGTGCGCGCCTATATGCACGCCCTCGCGCTGCACCGGCAGGTCGGCGAGGCACTGCAATCGCCGTTGCCGGAAGAGGCGCCGGCGCCGCCACGGCAGGCGGCCGCCAAAGTGGTGCCTCTGTTCGATAGTGCCCCCGCCGCGCCGCACGCCGCGCCGCTGCGCCGCCGCACGCGCGGGTGGGTGATGGCTGCCGCAGCCTGCATCGCCCTGCTCGGCGTGGGCCTGGTTCCGCAGCTGATACCCACCGAACAGCTGTACAGCGCCGACCACGGTGAACTGCGTGACCTGGTGCTGCCTGACCGGACACAGGTGCGGCTCAACGCGGACAGCCGCCTGCGGGTACGCATGGGCTGGTTCAGTCGCAAGGCGGAACTGCTGCAGGGCGAGGCGACGTTCGACATCGCACGCGACCGCCGCCCGTTCGAGGTGCAGGTGAACGGCTTGGAGATCCGGGACATCGGCACAGTCTTCGACGTGTCGCGACGCCTGCAGAGCACGCGCATCGGTGTGGTTTCCGGCGAGGTCGAGGTCTGGAGCCAGGGCGCGGGTGCCCGCCGCCTGGCCCAGTTGGGGCAGGGCCGGGTGGTGCAGGTCGACGCGCGCAGCCATGCGGTGGAGTCCTTGGACATGCCACTGTCGATGCTGCTGGACTGGCAGCAGCGCAAAGTGTCCTTCCTTGACGAACGCTTGGACGAAGTGGCTGCTGCCTTCAACCGGCACAACCAGGTGCAGGTGCGCGTGCTGGACGAGGGCGCGGCATCGGCACGGTTGTCCGGCAGCCTCGATGCGCATCGCATCGGTGCGCTGCAGGCCTTCCTCGAACGTGACCCGCGCTTCGTGGTGAGCCGCGAGTGCGACACAGTGCGGGTTGGCAGCCGCTGAGGCCGAGGTGGCCGTGGACTGTCAGAAAAAATTCATTGAATCCGCGTTCTCCACTTTGGTGGATGCGGGCTCTTACTTGGGAGAAGCCGCTGCCGATCCGCGCAGCGGCGCCTGCTGCCTTCTCTCTTCCAAGGACCCGTGATGCGCAACACGCTCTACCTGTCGATCATCCTCGCCCTGTCTCCCGGCAGCATGCCATTGGCCTTCGCCGCCGCCGCCGATGGCCTGGAGGCGCGTGTGTCCACGCCGATCGCGGCACAGCCGTTGGCGCGTGCACTGGAGCAGTTGTCACGCAGTTCCGGGGTGCAGTTCCTGTACTCGGCCGATGGCGATGCCCGCATGGCCGGTGCGGTGCCGCGCGGTGCCACCGTCAGGCAGGCGCTGGATGCACTGCTGGCCGGTACCGGTCTGGGCTACACCGTGGTGGATGGCAATGTCATCGCCATCGATCCGGCACCGGTACGCAACGCGCCGAACCCCGGCGCACCGAAGCCGCGCGAGGCCGAGGCGGTGGTGGCGCCGACCCTGGACACGGTGAAGGTGATTGCCGCGCACGAGGTGATCGACCAGAAGAAGACCTCACCGGTGATCAAGGATTCGGTGGTCTACGACGAAATGGACAGCTACGGCGACGAGACCCTGGCCGAGAGCCTGATGGCCGCTCCAGGCCTGAGTGCGGTGGAGGATGCCGGCGAGCCACGTTACGTGACGGTGCGCGGCGTACAGGCCAATCTCAACTACACCACCATCGATGGCATCGCGATTGCCAGCGTGGGTGGCAGTGGCTCCGGCGAACGCATGAACAACCTGCAGCTGATTCCCAGCGACATCGGCACCCGTACCGACATCTACAAGAGCTTCAGTGCGGAGCAGGCACCGGATGCGATCGGCGGCGTGATCGACATCATCAGCCGCAGTGCCTTCGACCGGTCCGGCAAGTACGTGTTTGCCGACGTGGCAGGTATCTATTCCACGGCCGAGACCAACGTCGAGCGCAGCGCTGGCGGCAACCACGAAACCCTGGGCCACT
Source organism: Stenotrophomonas sp. LC732 (assembly GCF_052446685.1). NCBI lineage: Bacteria > Pseudomonadati > Pseudomonadota > Gammaproteobacteria > Lysobacterales > Lysobacteraceae > Stenotrophomonas > Stenotrophomonas sp. LC732. Next base: position 1,588,653 of record NZ_CP199214.1, read on the forward strand.
TCGGCAAGAGCGCCAAGATGGTGTTCTCCAACCAGTTCGGCGCCGGGCAGGAGTTCGGCATCGTTGCGGTGGCACGCTATGAGCAGCGTTCGCGCAACAGCGTCAAGCGCTGGGTGGAGTCGAACTACTACTACAACGACGCCGGCAAGTACCTCACCGACGGCACCACCGGGCCGGATGAGGCCAAGGGTTGGAACGGGCTGCGTGCGCCCGGCAATTTCAGCACCGGCACCTACACCAACTTCATCACCAACTTCGGCGGCTCGGCCAAGCTGGAATGGAAGCCGTCGGACGATCCGTTCTACGCATCGCTGCTGCTGTACTCGTACCGGTTCTACGAGAACTCGACGATGAACAAGACCGACCTGTACGGCAACGCCAAGTTTCCGATCCGCAACCAGACCGAGGACAGCGGCACCACCCAGATCAACAGCATCTACATCAAGAACCGCCACGACCGCTGGGACCGCAGCAACCGTGGCGCCATCGCCAGCTTCAACTGGGACATCGGCGACCGTTCGCGGCTGAGCCTGCGTGGCGGCCATACCGAAGAGACTTTCCACAACAACCAGGTCTACTGGGGTGTGCGCGCCTACCCAAGCAGCCTGTTCGTCGACTACGAGAACGACAGCCACGGTTTCCCCAACGCGGTAGCGGTGTCCGATTCCAGCCTGTTGACCAGCTCGGCGTTCAAGCTCAATCCGGCGCAGGCCTATGTCTCCCCGCGCGATGCCAAGGAGAGCATCGACAACCTGCGCGCCGACTTCAGCTACAACATCGACGCCGATGCGCGTGGCTTCGGCCTGGCCACCGGCGCCGAATACCGCCACCTGAAGATCCGGCAGGACATCGACTTCGACTACTTCAAGAGCAGCGCCACGCTCAACGATTACCTGTATCCGGGATCGACGCTGCTGGGCAGCGTGCCGGGCTTCCCGCTGATCGACAACCGCAAGTGGAACGAGGAACTGCTACCGGAACTGGGCAACAACAATGCGGCGTATCCGAATGCCAACTTCACCAGTGACTACAAGTACGTGGAGGACATCACCAATGCGTACGTGTCCGCGCACTACGCCTGGGACCGGCTGCTGCTGATCGGTGGCCTGCGCCATGACCACACCCGCTTCGATGCCTACAGCCCGTTCAGCAATGATGGCGGCACCACCTATACCTCCGCCTTCCGCAACACGAGCGGTGGCTACAACAACCTGTTGCCCTCGTTGAATGCGACGTTCAAGCTGAGCGAGGACCAGCACCTGCGCTTCTCCGCCAGCCGCACGCTGGGCCGGCCGACGCCGAGCAACATTGCCCAGGCCACCAGCACCAGCTGTGGCGATGACGAGGAGGGCAGGGGCTTCTGCACCATCAAGCAGGGCAATGCGAACCTGCAGCCGCGCCGTTCCACCAACATCGACCTTGCATGGGACCTGTACTTCAACGGCAACAACGGCCTGGTCTCGGTGGCGTTGTTCGACAAGGTAATCAAGGACGACATCTACACCCTGACCACCTTCGAGAACGTGGGCGATACCCGTTACCGGGTGACCCAACCGATGAACACCGATGAGTCCAGGCTGCGCGGCGTCGAGTTCGCGGTGGCCAACCGCAACCTGCAATGGGGCCGCCAGCGCTTCGACATGTACTTCAACGCCACGCGGCTGGAAGGCAGGACCAACTACCGCATCACCGATGGCACCGAGCGACGCCTGGACCGGCTGCTGTACCAGCCGGACTGGTCGCTCAATGGTTCGGTGATCTGGCGCATGCCGTGGAAGAACTCGCAACTGCGCCTGTCCGGAACCTACCGCAGCCGGATGCTGGTCGACTTCGGCGACACCCAGTGGCTGGATTCGTACTACGACCCGTACATGACCTTCAACATGGCCTTCAGCCACAAGGTCAGCAGGCACGTGACGCTGAAGTACGAAGCCAAGAACCTGTTCAACACCCAGCCGACCTACAGCACCGGCCCGAACGGGCGCTTCCGTACCGAGATCGACGACTACGGCCGCTTCTTCTACTTCCACATCATCTACAACTGAGGGCACAGCCGTGGAGACGATCAATCGCAGGCGATTCCTGGCCCTGGCCGGCCTGTCCGCTGCCGGCGCCTGGATGGGCACGGCACGCGCGCTGGCCGCGCAGGCCGATGCCACCACGCTGAACCCGCGCAACCTGCTGGCCAAGCCGCGCTTTGCCAGCACGCCCTTCACCCTGGGCGTGGCCTCGGGTGATCCCACGGCCGACGGCATGGTGCTGTGGACGCGGCTGGCGACGGAGCCGCTGGTGTTCGGCGGTGGCATGCCGACCCGGCCGATGGTGGTCGAATGGCAGCTGGCAGCGGACGAAGGCATGCGCAAGGTGGTACGCCAGGGTTCGGCGCTCGCGCATCCCGAACTCGGCCACGCGGTGCACGTGGAACTGGAAGGATTGGCGCCCGGACGGCCCTACTGGTACCGCTTTACCGTGGGTGGCCACGCCAGTGCAGTCGGTTGTACCCGCACGCTGCCGGCAGCCGCGGCAGCGGTGGATCGCGTGCGCTTTGTGGTGGCCGGCTGCCAGCACTACGAAGAAGGCCACTACACCGCGTGGCGGCGCATCGCCGAGGAACCGCTGGATTTCGTCTTCCACTACGGTGATTACATCTACGAAGGTGAAAGCCAGCCTGGCCTGCGGAAGATGAACGGCCAGCCGTTCACCAACCTGCGCAACCACGTCGGCCCGCAGACCTACACGCTGGATGATTACCGCCGCCGCTACGCCCAGTACAAGAGCGATGCCGACCTGCAGGCCGCGCATGCGTCGGCACCGTGGTTCGTCACTTTCGATGACCATGAAGTGGACAACAACTGGGCCGGCGCCGAAGACCAGGACGATACGCCCAGCGAAGTGTTCCTGCTGCGGCGCGCACAGGCGTTCCAGGCCTACTACGAGAACATGCCGATGCGCCGTTCGGCATTCCCGCGCGATGGCCACATGCAGCTGTACCGGCGCGCACGCTACGGAACGCTGATGGACCTGCACCTGCTCGACACACGCCAGTACCGCAGCAAGCAGGTGAACATGGCGCTGCGTGAGGACGTGGAATCGCCGGAGCGCAGCATTGTCGGTGCGAAGCAGGAGCGCTGGCTGTTCGATGGCCTGGCCGATGCCGCACCGCGTTGGCACACCATCGCCCACCAGGTGGCGCTGGGCAACTACATGCGCGAGAAGGACGGCGTGGTGCAGTCGTCCGATGACCAATGGTCGGGTTACCTGGACAGCCGTCGGCGCCTGCTCGACCACATCCAGAAGGTCGGCTTCGGCAACGTGGTGACCGCCTGTGGCGACGCGCACCGGCATTACGCCAGCGACCTGGTGCAGGACCACCGTGACTCGGGCGTGGTCTCCAGCGAGTTCCTTGCCACTTCGATCACTTCGGGGGCCGATGGCCAGGGCGTGGACGCTTACGCCCGCAACCAGCTTGCGCACAGCCCCAATCTGAAGGCGACCACCGACAAGCGTGGCTATGTGCTGTGCGATGTCACCCCTGATGCGTGGATCGGCGACATGAAGACGCTGGATACGGTGATGCGACCGAACGGTACCGTGCAGAGCTGGAAGCGCTACGCGGTGGAGCACGGCCGGCCGGGGCTGCAGGAGGCCTGAATCTAGCGGTCTGCGCTGTAGAGCCGAGCCCACGCTCGGCTGCTTCTTTCGGGGCAATGCGACCGGGGCGAAAGCAGCCGAGCATGGGCTCGGCACTACAGGGATTCTTCAATCGTGCTCGAACCGCAGCGGTTCGGTGCCCATCGCCGGGTCACTGGTACCGGGACGACCATCCTCGGTGCGGCCGGCCAGGCGCAGGGTACTGTCGCCCGCACCGATGTGCAGGTCGTACCAGCCTGCGGTGGGCGTTGCGTCCCACGCCAACGTGGTCTCCGCGCGCGCCGGCAGGGCCATCGTCTGCTCGGGCATGTGGCCGGCATAGGCGCCCGCCTGCACACGCACCTGCTGTGCGCTGTCACCCAGATTGCGCAGGTGCAGCCGCAGCTGGCCATCCGCGCGATCAATTGAAGCCTGCACGGCAGGAGCCTTGGCCGCACCCTGGAAGTGGCGGTGGAAGCCGTTCGGACCGAGCAGCCACAGGTCATAGCGGCCCTGGGCGTCCAGCGGCCAACGCTCGCGCAGCGGCATGCCCGGCAGCAGCGTGTAACGGCGCGGCACCGCCTCCAGCCGCAGCCGATCGTAGACATGCAGCACTGCCGCTGCGCCCTCGCAGGACAACGCCAGGTCAACGCCCGCGACGTCGACCGCAGCAATCGATGCCTGCGGTCGATAGGGAAGGGCACGCGCCGGGCGTACACCGCTTTCCTGTTTCGCTGGCTTCAGCCCCTCTGGCAGCGCGGGCACGGTGCGCCCCGGCAAAGCAGCGGCGCGTGCGGCCACCGCGCTCACGTCGGGCAGGCCGCGGACGAACGGGCGGGTATCGCGCTGGGCAAAGTCGAACGCAGTGCTGAGGTCGCCGCAGACCGCGCGGCGCCACGGCGAGATGTCCGGCGCGGACACACCAAAGCGGCGTTCGATCAGTCGAATGACCGAGGTGTGGTCGTACACCTGCGAATCGACCCAGCCACCGCGGCTCCAGGGCGAGATCACGTACAGCGGCACGCGCGGGCCCAGTCCATACGGGCGGCCGCGCAGTTCGGCGAAGTCGTACTTCTCATCTCCCGGTGCCGGATGGCGGTGGTACTCGCCTTCAGTGCTGACCGAGGACGCACCCGCCCAGCCACCGTCCACCGGCGAAGGCGGTGCCGGTGGTGGCATGTGGTCGAAGAAACCGTCGTTCTCGTCGAACATCAGCAGCAGGGCGGTGCGGCTCCACACCTGCGGATCGGCGGTCAGTGCATCCAGCACGCGCGCGGTATAGGCCGCGCCCTGGGCCGGGCTGGAGGGGCCGGGATGCTCGCTGCCTGCCGCGTCGGCGATGATGAAGCTGACCTGCGGCAGGCGTCCGTCGATGACGTCCTGGCGCAGCTGCGCCAGGCCACGCGTGCTGACCCCGCGTGCGCGCAGCTGCGGGTCATGCCCCGGCGCAGCGCGGTAGGCCTGGCGGAACGCCTCGAAGCCGGCCAGCGGGTTGTCGGTGAAGTTGTCGGCCATGTCCTGGTAGATCTGCCAGGATACCCCCGCCTTCTGCAGGCGTTCGACATAGCTGGCCCAGCGGTACGACGCAGGATGCCCGCCGTGCTCGGTGAAGTTGTCGTGCGAGTTGGCGATCACCGGGCCGCCGGCGCGGGCGGCAGCATCGTTGTGGCCGGTCCACAGGAACACCCGGTTCGGGTTGGTTCCGGCCTGCATCGCGCAGTGGTAGGCGTCGCAGATGGTGAAGGCATCGGCCAGGGCGAACTGGAAGGGCAGGTCGCTGCGCTGGAAGTAGCCCATCGAGTGGTTCTGCTTGGCTTTCGGCCATTGCCCCATGCGTCCGTGGTCCCAGGCCCGCTGTGCATCCGGCCAGGTGTGCGGCGTGCCTTCCACGCGCATGTAGCCGAAGTGCGCGGCGGTATCCAGCGGGAACGGCGCGATCGCGCGCTTGCCGCTGGCATCGGGCTGCAGCCACAGGCTGCGCGCGCGGGCGCCGGCCTGCAGTGCCTGCGCCGGAGCGACGAAGCGATCGCCGAAACCCCGCACGCCCGGCAGCGTGCCGAAGTAGTGGTCGAACGAACGGTTCTCCTGCATGAACACCACGATGTGCTGCAGGTCTTCCAGGCTGCGGGTCCGCGCGGCGGGGGCGATCGCGGCGGCCCGGGCGATGCTGGGCAGCAGCGGGGAAAGGCCGGCGGCAACGCCGGCCTGCAACAACCGGCGTCGGCCGATATCGGTCACGGGCTCACTCACAGGTCCACACGGAAGGAGATGCCGACGGTGCGCGGAGCGCCGATGAAGGCGTTGTCGCGGCCGTCCACCCCCGCAAGATACCGCTTGTCGGTGAGGTTGCTCACCACCAGGTTGGCACCCATGCCCTTCAGGCGCGGCGACAGGCCCTGCAGGTCGAAGCCGATGTTCGCGTTGAACACGGTGGCCGAGGGCAGCTTGTTGACGTTGGCGGCGTCGAGGTAGCGGGTGCCCAGGTAACGGCCGGACAGGCCGAAGTTCCAGTTCTCGCCCTGCCAGTCCGCCGAGAGTACGAGGGTCTGTTCGGGCTGGCCGATCACCTTGGCGCCGTCGACGATGCCCAGCTGGGTATCGCGCGCGGCATCACCGCTGCCCAGGTACTTGGAGCGGTTGTAGGTGTAGGCGGCGTTGAGGCGCCAGCCGTTGTCCCAACCGTAACCGAACGCCGCTTCCAGGCCGTTGCTTTCCACGCCGCCGAAGTTCTCGTAGACGCCGTCGGTCTCGCCCAGGTAGTCGATGCCGCTGACGAAGCCGGCCGGCAGGTAGACGATGCGGTTGTCGAATTTGATGTTGTACAGCGTGACCGAGGCGGTCAGGGGCCAGCGGCTGATGCGCATGCCCACTTCAATGTTGTCAGCGGTCTCCGGCTCGACGTTGCGGAAGCGCTGCGGGTCGGTCTCGCCGAGCACGCCGGAAGGAATCGCGGCGAAGTTCTGCGAGAAGCCGGCGAACAGCTCCATGCCTTCCGCGCCCGGCGCCCAGGTCAAGCCGGTGGACAGAAGCGGGTCGGACCTGGAATCGGATGTGACGTGCTCGCTGGCACCGATCACGCGGCGGCGCGACTGGTCGACGAAGAACTGCTTCACGCCCAGACGTGCGCTGAACGGCCCGAACCGCGCCACGTCCTCGACGTAGTACATCTGTTCGTCGACCTTGTACTTGTCCTCGAACTGTACCCAGTACGGCTGGTGGTCGAAGGCGATGTCCTGGCCGACGTTGAGCAGGCGATGCCAGTCGCGGCGTGCCGAACGGTCCAGCTTCTCCACCCACAGGCCGCCGCGGATCGTGTTGTCGACTGCGCCGAAAGTCTGGCGCCATTCGACGTCGGCGGTAACGCCCATGCGGTCGTTGTCGTAGTGGGTGTGGCGATACGACTGCGCGCCCAGCACGTTGCCGGCGTAGCAGTTCGGATCGTACTCGGCGGTGAAGCCCAGGCGCGGGCTGCAGCTGGCCAGGCGCTGCGCGGCACTGCCATCGGGATTGACGAAGAAAATCTGGCCACGGTTGCTGCCGCCGTACACGGTCTTGCCACCGAGGTATTCCGACTCCGGGCGACCGGCTCCGTCATCGCTGACCTGGGCCAGGTACGGTGGCAGCCAGTCGCCGCGGCCTTGCATGCGGTGCCCGTAGGCGGCCACCGAGGCCTTGAAGCCGTTGCCACCGTCGAAGGCCGCGCGCAGGTAGCCGAAGGTGTTCTCGCGCAGCGCACGCGAGCCGGAACGGTAGTTCTGGTCCAGGTAGGGAATGCCGGTGAGGGTACCGACCAGGTTGTCGCGATCCGGATTGGTCGCGAAGCCCTTCGGTGAGACGCTGGTGTACTCCGGCTCGTCCGCATCGTTGTAGGACAGGTAGCCGGTCAGGGTCCAGCGATCCAGTTCGGTGATGAACTTGCCGGCGATGTGGTCATTGCTGGTCTTGCCGCTGCCATCGATCCAGTCATGCACGCGCGCCGACGAGGCACTGACCCAGGCGCGGGTGTGGCCGCCGAGCAGGCCGGTGTCGTAGCGCACGTAGTACTTGCGTGCCTCGTTGTCACCGGCGCCGACCACGAAGCGCAGGCGGCTGTCCTGCAGCGGATCGCTGGTGAGGAAGTTGAGCGTGCCGCCCAGGGCCTCGTTCGAGCGCGAGGAGATATCGGCGGTGCCCTGGCTGACTTCCACCGTTTCCAGGTCGAGGGTGTCGATGTAGCGGTTGGCCAGCGAGCCGCCGCCGTAACCCGAACCACCATTGGGCAGGCCGTCGATGGTGGTGCCGATCTGCTGGGTATCACGGTTGGTGACGAAGCCACGCATGCTGATCTGCGTGCCCCACACCGACGAGCCGGTGGCATCGGCCTCGCTGACCACCACGCCGGGCACTTCGTTGAGCGCGTCGTTGACGCTGCTCATCACGGTCTGCCGGTTCAGCGTTTCCGCACGCACGGAAGTCTTGGCATAGCTGGTGGCCTGGCCGATCACCTGCACCTGGTCGAGGGTGCGGGCCTCACTGCTGCGCGCTTCAGCGGCATCGCCCTGCGGTGCTTCGGCCAGGGCGTCCAGTGCGGGAGCGATCAGCAGGGCAAGCAGCGAGACACGGGGAAAGCGCGCAGACGTTCGCATCGAGACCGGACCTTCAGAGCAGGGAAGCCCCGGAGTGTCGGCAGCGCCAATGACATCGGCATGACGTGGCGATGCAGGAATCGTGTTCTGCGACGGCCGGCACCCGCCGCCTGCTTCAGTACCGTGCGTCCTTGGGCTTCGGGTCACGCGGCCAGTCCTTGCCCTTGTTGGCGAAGTCCGGCCGCGGCTGGTTGATGAAATAGCCGGCGATGTCCACCGCATCCTGGTCCGGCATCACCTGCTGCCCCAGCGGCGGTGCGCGGGTCACTGCCGGTGGCATGTTGTGCTTGATGAAACCGGCCGCCTTGTACAGGCGCGCCATGCCGGCACCGATGTTGAAGCTGTGGTCGCCCCACAGCGGCGGGAAGGCGATGTCACCGCTGGCATCGCGTCGGCCTTCGCCGTTGTCGCCATGGCAGGCGGCGCACTGCACGGCATACAGCGCCTGGCCGCGGACCGGGTCCGGAGTCAGCGTGCTGTCGATGGGGCCCTCACTGGGCGCGGCCACTTTTGCACCCTCTGGCACCGGGCTGCTCAGCCACGCCATGTAGTCGAGCATCGCGCGCATCTGCGGTGCGTCCTTCGGCAGCGGCTTGCCGTTCATCGAGCGCTGCAGGCAGCCATTGATGCGCTCGGTCAGCCCGATCACCTTGCCCGGGCGCGGCATGTAGCGCGGATAGGCACCGCCGCCGGTATTGAAGTAGTGGTTGCCGAACGGTCGCTTGCCCTCGGCCATGTGGCACGAATTGCAGTTCAGATCGTTGCCGACGTTGTCCGGAAGCAGGCGCGCGGTCTCGTTGAGGATGCGCCGGCCGAGCATCACCGATTCGGCATTGCCCAGTCCGGCGATCTCCTCGGCACTGGGCGCGTGGTAGTGGGCGACCACCTTGCCCTGTGCATCGAGGATATCGATCGTACTGGCTACGGCGGCATCCAGGCCCGGGTGCAGGTGACGATAGGCGAGGGTGCCCGCACCGGCCAGCAGCACCACGGTGATCGCACTACCGAGCAGCAGGCGGGAACGTTTGCGCGAACGCTTCATCGTGCGGCCTCCTGCGGAACGAAGTGCACCGGCTTGTCACGCACCACCCGGCGCATGCGTGCCACCTCGACCTCGCTCACCGCGCTGGCCTGGTTGCCCCAGCTGCTGCGGATGAAGGTCAGGATCTGTGCCAGCTGCGCGTTCGGCAGCTGCTCGAAGCCGGGCATGGTGAAGGCCATGCGGTCGTGCGGGGTGTGCGGGGTGCGACCCCCGATCAGGGTCACCTGCACCAGCGAACTGGGGTCGTCGGCGAACACGATCGAGTTGCCGGCCAGGGCCGGATAGACGCGTGGCATGCCGCGCCCGTCGGCACGGTGGCAGGCCTGGCAGTGCTCGGCATAGGCCAGCGAACCGGCCACGCGATAGTCGCCACTACGCAGCGCGGCGGTGGTGGTGTCGGTACCAGGCGACCACTGAGCACTGCGTCCCTCACGCGCCGGCAGCTGCTTCAGGTAGCGCGCCATGGCCAGCAGGTCAGCGTCGGACAGGTACTGCGTGCTGTGCTCGACCACGTCGGCCATGCCACCGAAGGCTGCCGATCGATCGGTGCGCCCGGTGCGCAGGAAGTCGACGATCTCGCCCTCGCTCCAGCTGGCCAGGCCGGTCGATTCATTGCGCAGGTTCTTCGCATACCAGCCTTCCAGCACCGAGCCGGACAGGAACTGGCGGCTGCCATCGTCGGCCATCGCCTTCTCCTGGAACGCCAGCCCACGTGGTGTATGACAGGCGCCGCAGTGGGCCAGGCCCTCAACCAGCTCAGCGCCACGCTGCTGGCCCACATCCAGCGACGGATCCGGGTTGAAGCTGCGCGGGCGCGCGAACAGCAGCTGCCACCATGCCAAAGGCCAGCGCATGTTGGCCGGCCATGGAATCGTGCTGTCGGCGTTGCTTTGCTTCACCGGCTGCACCGAGCCCATGAAATAGGCATACAGCGCCTTGATCTCGGCATCGCTGGCGATCACGTACGAGGCATACGGCATCGCCGGATACAGCGGCTGGCCGTCGTGGCGGATGCCGCGGCGGACCGCGCGTTCGAAATCGGCGTAGTCGTAGGCACCAATGCCGGAGTCCGGATCGGGGGTGATGTTGGTCGAATAGATCGTGCCCATCGGCGTCTGCATGCCCAGGCCACCGGCGAACGGCTTGCCGCCCGGCGCGGTGTGGCAGGCCGCGCAGTCGGCGGCACGTGACAGGTAGCGCCCCTGCGCGATCAGCGCCGGATCGTGGATGTCGACCTGCGCGGTCTGTCGCGGTGCGAACCAGTAGGGCGTGCTGCGGGCGATGCCGTAGGCGGCGGCCACCGTGGCGGCCAGGGCAATGGCGAGCTTGAACGAGATGCGCATGGCGGCACTGTGGGCACTCCCGGGCGCGCGTTCATTGATCCGGATCAATGACTGAACGGATACAGCTTTTACACCAAACTGAATCGTTCCTGCGTTGTCATCAAGCCGTCATCCGTGCGCGATAGATGGCCGGTCTATTGGGCGTTACCGTCCCAATCTGTCTGATTCACCCCTATGACGTGATATGAAGCGCCTGCTGCTGTTGTTGCTGGCGTGCGCCGGCCTGTGGCTGGCCGCATGCTCATCCTCGATCAACGCCTCGTCCACCTCACTCGCCGATCAGCTGATCGCGCCGGGCGGCGTGTCGACCCTGCTCGATCGTCCGCGCATCGCCGCGGCCATCGCCGAACTGCCCAACCGCCATGGCTTCGCGGCGGGCCGCGATGGCGTGCCGATCTTCTGGCGCGTATTCGATCCGGGCGACTACGGCGCGCGTTACCGCTACCTGCCGCAGCGCCACGAGAACGGCCTGCCGCTGGATACCGGCCTGAGCCTGGCCGTGCCGCAGCCGTTCCGCGCGCAGGCGCCGCGCGGCACCGTGGTGCTGCTGCATGGGTGGATGATGAACGGTGATTCGATGCTGCCATGGTCGCTGCAGCTGGCCGAATCCGGCTACCGCGTGGTCACGCTCGACCTGCGCAACCATGGCCAGTCCGGCACCGGCCCGTCCGGCTATGGCACCTATGAGTCGGATGACGTGGTCGATGTGATCGGCGAGCTGCGCGCGCGCGGCGAAGTGACCGGGCCGCTGTACCTGTTCGGTGTGTCCTATGGTGCGGCCACGGCGGTGTTCACCGCCGACAAGCTGGGTGACCAGGTCGAAGGCGTGGTGGCGATGGAATCGTTCGCCAATGCCGGCGTGGCGATCCGCACCATGATCCCGCACCTGATGGGGCTCCAGCCGGAAGGCCTGAAGGCGCAGGCGGTGGCGTCGTACGCGCGCTGGCGCTACGGCGGCCAGGACATCAACCAGGTGATCGCCGCCGCCAGCCGCCGCATCGACGTCGATCTGGACCGCGTGGACGTCGCGCGTGCGTTGGCCGATACCCGCGCCTGCGTGCTGTTGCTGCACGGGCAGGGCGACCAGCACATTCCGGTCAGCCAGGGCCGCGAACTGGCCCAGGCCAATCCGCGCGCGCACTACATCGAAATGCGCGGCGAGGACCACATCACCCTGCCGCTGCGGCTGGACCTGCTGGCGGGCGTGGTCGATGACTGGATGGCGCGCGACGAGCACCATCCGCAGAGCGCGTGCCCGGCACCGCAGCTGCCGGCCCAGGCTGAGTGGCTGGCGCGCAGCTGAGAAAAGGGGACGGAGGGGATTAAGTCGTTTCCAGGCCAGGTGTGCGGGAAACGACTTAATCCCCTCCGTCCCCTTTTTCTGTCAGGCCACGCGTCGTGCCAGTGCGCGGGCAGACGCCGCGACGCCGAGCAGCAGCGCGGCCACGCACAGGAAGGCGAAACCGAGGCTGGTGGCATGCGCCAGTGCGCCGATCGCTGCCGGACCGGCGAGGATGCCGGCGTAACCCAGTGTGGTCACCGCGGTGATGGCGATGCTCTCCGGCATCACCCGCTGCTGGCCCGCCATCGAGAACAGCGCCGGCACGATGTTGGCGCAGCCCAGCCCGACCAGTACGTAGCCGGCCAACGCCACCGGGAACGAGGGCACCAGCGTGGCCAGGATGAAGCCCGCCGCAGCGGTGATGCCGCCGATGACCAGCGTGCGGGTCCGGCCGAGGCGCTCGACGATGCCGTCGCCGAACAGGCGCATCGCGGTCATCGCCAGGGTGAACAACGCAAAGCCGGCCCCGGCCTGGTCGCGCGGTACCTGCCGCACTTCCGCCAGGAACACCGCACTCCAGTCCAGCATTGAGCCCTCGGCAAGGAACACCACGAAGGCCAGCACGCCGATGAACAGGACCACGCCGTGCGGCAGCGCCAATAGCGGGCCTTCGTGCAGGATCCGTTGCGGACGCCAGTGCGGTGCCGACAGCACGGCAACCAGCAGCAGCGCGGCCACCGAAAGCAGCGCGGCCAGCCACAGCGGCGTGCCGAGGATCAGCAGCCCGGTCATGCAGCCGGCGCCGACGAATCCACCGATGCTGTAGAAGGCGTGGAAGCCGGACATCATCGCGCGCCCGGCGTCGCGCTCGACCGCCACGGCCTGCATGTTCACCGTGCAGTCCATCGCGCCCACACCGGCGCCGAACAAGAACAGGGCGGCGCCCAGCGCAAGCGGCGAGGGCGCCAGTGCCAGCAATGGCAGTGCCAGCAGCAACGCTGCGCAACTGGCCACCAGCAGGCGCCGGCAGCCCAGTCGCCCGGTCAGCGCACCTGCCAGTGGCATCGCCAGCAGCGAGCCGAGCCCGAGGCACAGCAGCACGGCGCCGAGGCTGGCGTCGGACAGCCCGGCCTTGGCCTTGGCGTAGGGGACCATCGGTGCCCACGCGGCGGTGGCGAATCCGGGAATGAAGAAGGCGGCGCGGGTGGCGTGCTGCTGGGCACGTGGGGATGAAGGCGTCATGCTTGATGCGAAGCTCCGGGAGAGCTCCATGAAATCGTTATCAGGCCAGGTCGGCAAGTGCCATGCATGACATCAAACGACGCATACGATTGCAGTGACCCGATTGCGTCACCAGCGATTAACGCCACGCACGGACAGTGGCTGCACAGTCGGCATCCCGCCGGCCGCTGCCGGAGACCTGTACATGAGCACGACACCGACCATCCTCCTTGTCCATGGATTCTGGGGCGGGGCCGCACATTGGGCCAAGGTGATCCTGGAACTGCATCGCAACGGCCACGACCGCGTGCAGGCGGTGGAACTGCCGCTTACCTCGCTGGCCGACGACGCAGGACGCACCCGGAAAATGATCCGGCAGATCGACGGGCCGGTGCTGTTGGTCGGCCACTCCTACGGCGGCGCGGTGATCAGCCAGGCCGGTAGCGAGCCCAACGTGAAGGGCCTGGTCTACATCGCTGCCTTCGCGCCTGATGCCGGCGAGAGCCCCGGTGGCATCACCCAGCAGCACCTGCCGGAGGCAGCGCCGAACCTGGCACCGGACAGCGATGGCTACCTGTGGCTGCGTGCGGACAGGTTCCATGAGAGCTTCTGCCAGGACCTGAGCGCCGACGAGGGCCGGGTGATGGCGGTGACCCAGAAGGCGCCGTTGGCGAGCACCTTCGGTGATGCGGTCAGCGATCCGGCCTGGAAGCACAAGCCGAGCTGGTACCAGCTGTCCCGCCAGGACCGCATGATCGCGCCGGACAACCAGAAGGCCATGGCCACGCGCATCCAGCCCAAGCGATTGCTGGAGCTGGATGCCAGCCATGCCTCGCTGGCCTCGCAGCCGAAGGAAGTGACCGCGCTGATCCTGGAGGCCTGCGCCGCCATCGGCGGCTGAGCCTGCGCGGCGCGTCGCACCGCACGACAGGATTCCACCTTCGGCGAGATCACCAACCCGGCCACGCAGGCCAAGGTGGTACATCGCACCCAACCGTATTGGTTGCTGGATGCGATGGCGCGTTATGAATTCAGTGATCGCCTGTCGGCCACGCTCAACGTCAACAACCTGCTGGACAAGCGCTACTACACGATCTTCAGCTGGTACAGCACCTACACCTGGGGTGAGCCGCGCAATGTGCGGCTGGCGATGACGTACAGGTTCTGACGCGGGTCCTGTAGAGCCGAGCCCGCGCTCGGCTGGCTGTCACACCGCAGCCGAGCGTGGGCTCGGCTCTACGGAAATGCGCCCGCGATGCTTTGCGGCATCGCGGGCGTTGTGGTTACAGCGGCAGGTCGAACACCAGCACTTCGGCGTCGTTGCCGTTTTCCAGGGTCAGCTGCGCTTCGTCGCTGACCTGCAGTGCATCACCGGCTTCCAGGGTGATGCCATTGACCTGCAGCTGGCCTCGGGCAACCTGCACATAGGCACCACGGCCATTGCCGAGCGCGTGGTGCAGCTTCTGGCCGCCATCGAGGATGGTGGCGAAAATGCGGGCATCCTGGTGGATGCGCAGCGAACCGTCGGCACCGTCCGGCGAAGCGATCAGGCGCAGCTGGCCGCGCTTGGTCTCCGGGGCGAAGTGGGTCTCCTCGTAGGACGGCGTGATGTTCTCGCGGTCCGGGAAGATCCAGATCTGCAGGAAGTGCACGGTCTCGTCGGCCGAGTGGTTGAATTCGCTGTGGCTGACACCACTGCCGGCACTCATGCGCTGCACGTCGCCGTAGCGCAGCACCGAGCCGGTGCCCATCGAGTCCTTGTGCTCCAGCGCGCCGCCCAGCACATAGGAAACGATCTCCATGTTGCTGTGGCTATGGGTGCCGAAGCCCTGGCCGCCGATCACCTTGTCTTCGTTGATCACCCGCAGCGGGCCGAAGCTGACGTAGCGGGGGTCGTAGTAGTTGGCGAAGGAGAAGGTATGGCGCGAGGACAGCCAGCCATGCTCGGCCAGGCCACGGGTAGCGCTCTTGCGGATCTGCAGCATGATGGAATCTCCTTGTTCGATGGTTTCGATGGGGCGGGGTGAGGCGGTAGTTGCCGTGTTTCCCCGTTGGAGAGAAGTATCTGCTTGCGCCCGGGGTTTGAAAAACGGATAGTTTTGACGGCCATCATCGAAAAATTCGAATGCTCAAGCTCAGCCTCGATGCCCTGCAGATCCTGGATGCCATCGACCGCCGCGGCTCTTTTGCCGGCGCCGGCAAGGCGCTGCACAAGGTGCCCTCGACCATTTCCTACACTGTGGCCAAGCTGGAGGAGGACCTGGGCGTGCAGCTGTTCGACCGGGTCGGCCCGCGTGCCGAACCGACCGAGGCCGGACGCGCCCTGCTGGACGAGGGGCGCCATCTCCTGCGTGCGGCCCGCGAGCTGGAGCTGCGGGTGCGCCGGGTGGCGTCGGGCTGGGAGACCGAACTGACCCTGGCGGTGGACTCGGTGTTCCCGACCTGGCTGCTGGGCCCGGACATCGCCGCGTTTCGTGAGGCGGAGGCGCCGACCCGGCTGCGGCTGATCGGCGAGGCCTTGTCCGGCACCTGGGAGGCCCTGCTGGACCGCCGCGCCGACCTGCTGGTCGGGGCGCCGGGCGAGGGGCCCAGTGGCGGTGGTTACGTGGTCGAGCCGCTGGGCACGGTGGAGTTCGTGTTCGCGGTCGCACCGGATCATCCGTTGGCCAAGGTGCCGGGCGTGCTCGGTCGCGAGCAGCTGGTCGAGCACTGCGCGATCGCCGTTTCTGATTCGGCGCGGCGGTTGCTGCCGCGCACGGTGGGCCTGTTGATGGGGCAGGAGATGCTGACCGTGCCTGACATGGCCAGCAAACTGAAGCTGCAATGCGAAGGTGTGGGCTTCGGCTTCCTGCCCGAGCCGTGCGCGCGCGCTGCAGTGGCGCGTGGCCAGCTGGTGATCCGCGAGGTGGAGGAACACAAGCCGGAGGAAACGTTCTGGCTGGCCTGGCGCACCGGCGAGGACGGCGCGGCACTGCGGTGGTGGCGCGAGCGCCTGCGCAGGCCGGAGCTGCTGTCGCAGTGGTGGCAGGCAATGGCCAAGGGGTAGGGTTTGGCAGGGCTGCGCCCTGCACCCGCCGAGGCCAAAGCAACAGCAACAGCAACAGCAACAGCGTGCATTCCGTGAGGTGGCGGGTTGGGTCCGGCTGCGGGAGACGCCGTAAACCCCCAGGCCGGCCCAGCCGCTGGCGGCTGTGCGTTCGGGCGCTTGCGAAGCAGTGCTTCGCAAGCAAAGCGCCCTCACCCATGGGGGCTTGGCCGCGGCATCCATGCCGCGGACACTCCCGCAACCGGACCCACCCCGCCTTCGACAGTTTTCCGCGATCTGTCGGAACGGCGTACTGCTCTGGTAGGTGTCGACCTTGGTCGACACGGTAGATCCACGTCATGCGTGGATGAATTCACTCAATATCTGACAGATGTGTCGACCAAGGTCGACACCTACCAACAGCCGCGTGAACCTGTCGAAGGTGGGGCGGTGTCGGAGTGCGGGGTGTCAGCCGCATGGATGCGGCTGCCAAGCCTTATCTGATCGGAATCTGGCAGCGTAGGTGTCGAGAGCCGGCGTGGGCCGCCGTGTAAGCCTGGATCTCGACGATCGCCATGTAGCAACTGTGTTGATGGAGGGGCCAAGCCCCTCCATCAACACAGTTGCCACATGGACGTACTTGCGGCGTCCCCGCACTCCGACACCGCCCCGCCAACCCACGGAATGCCAGCTTCTGCTGTTGCCGTTGAGGTTGCCGGCCAGCGGCCGGCACTACCAGGGGTGCAGGGCGCAGCCCTGCCGAAAAACACGCATAAAAAAAACAGCAGGCCGAGGCCTGCTGTTTCGGTGTAATGGTGCGCCCGGAGAGATTCGAACTCCCGACCGCCTGGTTCGTAGCCAGGTACTCTATCCAACTGAGCTACGGGCGCCAATTACATAAACTTGTTGTGCTGACTGTGTATGGTGCGCCCGGAGAGATTCGAACTCCCGACCGCCTGGTTCGTAGCCAGGTACTCTATCCAACTGAGCTACGGGCGCGCGGTACACAATCAAATTTTACTGCATTTCCAGCGGCGGATGCTGAAAACCTGTCGAGTGGTGCGCCCGGAGAGATTCGAACTCCCGACCGCCTGGTTCGTAGCCAGGTACTCTATCCAACTGAGCTACGGGCGCCCTGCGACAGGAGCGGAATTATGCGGATGTCGGCGCGTACCGTCAACAGTTTTGTGAAAATTTTCATCCAACTGAATGAAAAAGCGGTCCGCCACAGCGTCAGGGGCCTTCAGCCAGGCGAAATGATCGGCACGCGTGCCCAGTTCCTGCCCCGACAGCACGCGCAGCTGCGCGTCCACATTCGGCAGCTTGGCCAGCAATGTCTGCATCGATCCGGTCGGTGCCAACCAGTCGTGTTCCATCAACACCGCCTGCGCGCTGCCATGCACGCGCGCCATCTGTGCGTCGAGGTCTTCGTCCATGCCGGCCGCGGCATAGTGGTTGTTCAGGCCCACGCGCGCCCAGTCGGCGATCAGTCCGCGCGCTTCGGTGCCGCCGAAGCCGAGGCGCCGACCATGCAGTACGCCCTGGCGCTGTGCGATCCACGGCAGGAAGCGGTAGACCAGCGGCAGCAGCCAGCCGCGCGGTGGTGGGAAGCCACGCCAGAACGGTGAGCCGCTGGCCGCCAACCACAAGCGGTTGAAGTGCTGCGGATTGCGGCCGGCATGCACGCAGGCCAGCTGACCGCCGAGGCTGTGGCCACCGATGATCCAGGGCAGCGCGCCGGCCTCGTCATCCGCCGCGACAAGGACCGCCTGGCTGGTGGGCAGATCCTGTTCGAGTACCTCGCGATAGCCCCAGTCCTGCGTGCGCGACGGCCGCAGTGAGCTGCTGCCATTGCCGCGCCACTCGTGCAGGTACACCGCCACGCCCTTCGCCGCCAGCGCCTGCGCCAGCGGCAGGTAGTGGCGCGCGGCCACGCCCAGTGCCGGCAGCCACAGCAGGCGCGCGATGGGCTGTGCAGGCACGCAGGCAATCACTTCGTAGCGATGGCCATCAGCGCACTGCACGGCGAGGACGTCCGGTGTGAGGCTCATGCGTGTGGTGCCGCGCCGAAGTGATCGAGCACCAGCACCTCGCTGCGGCCGGGGGCATAGCCCTGCTGCAGGCCGCGTGCAACGTAGTCGATACCGGCTTCGCAGGCATTGGCCAGGCTCAAGCCGTTGCACAGTTGCGCGGCGATGGCCGAGGCCAGCGTGCAGCCGGTGCCATGTGCGTCCAGCGGCAGGCGGGCATGGATGAATTCTTCGCTGCTGACGCCGTCGAAGTAGCGGTCGATCACGCGGTTGCCTTCCTGCAGATGGCCACCTTTGAGCAGCACCGCACCGGCGCCCAGGTCGAGCAGGGCGGAGGCCGCCCGTTCGGCGTCATCGCCGTTGCCGATCTTCCGTCCGACCAGCAGCTCTGCTTCCGGCGTGTTCGGGGTGATCAGCGTGGCCAGCGGGATCAGCCGCTCGCGCATCGCCTGCAGGGCGCTGTCTTCCAGCAGGCGCGCGCCGCTGGTGGCGACCATCACCGGGTCCAGCACCACGTGTGGCGGGCGATGGCGCTCCAATGCATCGGCGACGGCATTGATCACCTCGGCGTTGGCCAGCATGCCGAGCTTCACCGCGTGGATGTCGAAGTCGTCGAAGCAGGCGTCCAGTTGCGCGCGCAGGAAATCGATCGGCGGCACATGCACGGCGATGACGCCGCGGGTGTTCTGCGCGGTCAGTGCAGCAATCGCGGAAAGGCCATGCACGCGGTGTGCGGCGAAGGCCTTCAGGTCGGCCTGGATGCCGGCGCCACCACCGGAGTCGGAGCCGGCGATGGTGAGGGCGGAAACGGGAGTGGTCGGGCTCATCCAGCGATTGTGCCGTGGTCACCGTAAAGGCGGTAGCGTCGCCGCTGATAGATGGGGTCAGATCCCTTTACCGCAGGCAAAGGGATCTGACCCCTGGAGCGCCGCCCTCAATGCCGCCAACGCGCCCACTGCTGGTACAGCACATAACCCAGTCCGGTCAGGCCGGTCAGCAGGGCGGGGGCAAGCAGGGCGTCGTACTGCCAGCGCACGAACAGCCAGGCGCCGAGGATGCCGCCGGCGAGGAAGCCGCTGATGATCAGGCCGCTGAGGGTCAGTCGCCGTACCTGCAGTGGCAACCCGCGCAGCAGGTGGCCCAAGCCGATGCCGAGGTCGGTGAACATGCCGCTGAGGTGGGTGGTGCGCACCACCGCGCCGCTGAAAGTGGTGGCCATTGCATTCTGCAGGCCGCAGGCCATGGCGGCGGCCAGTGCGCCCCAGATCTGGTGCTGTTCGAACAGCGGAATGGACACCAGCAAAAGAGCCGATTCCAGCGCCAGCGCCACGCCGTAGCGTCGGCCCAGCTGCAGGGTGCTGTCCTGGATCAGCAGGCCGCTGAGCATTGCGCCCAGCGAGAACGCGATCAGCAGTCCCCACAGGTGTCCGACCGCGCGCCAGTCACCCTGGGCCAGCGCCATGCCGAGCTGGCTGGTACTGCCGGTCATGTGGCTGACCGCCTGGTGCTCGAAACCGAGGAAGCCGACCACGTTGACCATGCCGGCCACGCACGAGAGCGCGACCGCGCCGATCCAGACCCAGGTGGGCAGGCGTATTCCCATCGGCGGGGCCCCTCAGGGCCCGCCGAAGCCGCCGTTGAACTGCAGCTCGCTGAAGGTGTTGCTGGCCGGGTCGAACACCGCGCCCCAGAACTGCGCGCCGCCATCGCAGACGCGGATCGCTTCGCGGGCCGGATTGATGCCGCTGTCGTCGGGCAGGTGGAAGGCATTGATGTAGATCAGGCGTCGGCCTGCGCTTTCGATGCCGACGTACTGCCGGTCAAAGTCGAGCACCTTCGGCACCTGGGCCTCCAGCGAAGACAGATTCGCTTCCAGCTGGTCGATCTGCTGCCGGCTGGGTGCCCAGTAGCCGCTGACCCGCCCGGCCTCGCGGCCGGGGCTGGGCCGCGAGCAGGTGTCGAGCACCTGCGCGGCGATGATCGGGCGGGTGACCACCCAGGACTGGCCGGTGCGCTCGGCGGTGGGCACACTGGCCGGGCCGCGCGTAGTGGTGCAGGCGCCCAGCACGGCTGCGAGGGTGATTGCAGCCGTGGGCAGCAGCAGGCGGGTGCGGCGGTTCACAACACCTCCGAAGCGTAATCGGCCAGGCGCGAACGCTCGCCACGGCGCAGGGTGATGTGTGCACTATGCGGCCAGTTCTTGAAGCGATCCACCGCGTAGGTCAGGCCCGAGGTGGTCTCGGTCAGGTACGGGGTGTCGATCTGCTCGACGTTGCCCAGGCAGACGATCTTGGTGCCGGGGCCGGCGCGGGTGATCAGCGTCTTCATCTGCTTCGGGGTGAGGTTCTGCGCCTCGTCCAGGATCAGGTAGCGCGACAGGAACGTGCGGCCGCGCATGAAGTTCATCGAGCGGATCTTGATGCGGCTGGCCAGCAGGTCGTTGGTCGCCTGGCGCCCCCACGTGCCGCCTTCCTGGTTGTGCGTGAGCACTTCCAGGTTGTCGGTCAGCGCGCCCATCCACGGCGTCATCTTCTCTTCTTCGGTGCCGGGCAGGAAACCGATGTCTTCGCCGACGCTGACCGTGGCGCGGGTCATGATGATCTCGCGGTAGCGCTGCTGGTCCATCGTCTGCGCCAGGCCGGCGGCCAGCGCCAGCAGGGTCTTGCCGGTGCCGGCGGTACCCAGCAGCGTGACGAAGTCGATCTCCGGATCCATCAGTGCGTTGAGGGCGAAGTTCTGCTCGCGGTTGCGTGCGCTGATGCCCCACACGGCGTGGCTGCCGTGGCGGAAATCATCGACCAGCGACAGCACCACCTTGCCGTCACCGACCACGCGGCTGACGCGCAGCTCGACTTCATCTTCGCCGGGCAGGTAGACGTACTGGTTCGGGTACCACTCCTCGCCGTCCTGCGCCTGGATTTCGTAATGGGTACGGCCCTTGTCGCTCCAGCTGCGCAGGTCGTCGCCGTGGCGCTTCCAGAAGTCTTCCGGCAGCTCGGTAGCGCCGGTGTAGAGCAGGCTGAAATCGTCCAGCGCGCGGTCGTTCTCGTAGTCCTCGGACACGATGCCGGCGATGGCGGCCTTGATCCGCAGGTTGATGTCCTTGGAGACGAACACCACCGGCAGGTCGGGGGTTTCTTCCTTCAGGGCCAGGATCGCGCCGAGGATGGCGTTGTCCGGGATCACCTTGCCGAAGCTCTTGCCAGCGTCGAAATGGCTGGTCTGGAAGCGCAGCTTGCCGGCGCTCTGCTTGCCGCGCAGCTGCAGCCCATTCGGGCGCTGCAGCGGAATGCCGTCGGCCAGGTTGTCCAGGCCGGAGGCCTGCACCAGCTCGTTGAGGAAGCGGCTCACCTGGCGGGCGTTGCGGCTCGCTTCGGAGGTGCCCTTCTTGCCGTTGTCCAGCTCCTCGATCACCTGCATGGGCAGGTAAACGTCGTGCTCCTCGAATTTGAACAGCGCGGTCGGATCGTGCATCAGCACGTTGGTATCCAGCACGTAGATGCGCTTGCCTCGGGTCATCGTCGATTCCTGGTTACGGACAGGGAAAAACCACCACGGCCTGCTGCCGGGCAGGGTGATGGCAGACACAGTAGGCAGTGGGACTCACTTGGACTGGGAGGCCTTCAGTTCGGCGAGAACGGCATCGGCATGGCCGGCGACCTTGACCTTGCGCCAGGACTGCACGATGCGGCTGTCGGGGGAAATCAGGAAGGTGCTGCGTTCGATGCCACGTACCTGCTTGCCGTACATGTTCTTCATCTTGATCACGTCGAAGGCGCTGCACAGCGCTTCGTCGCCATCGCTGACCAGGGGGAAGCCGAAGCCCTGCCTGGCACAGAAATTGTCGTGCGACTTCACCGAATCGCGCGAGACGCCCAGCACGACCGCGCCGGCCTTCTTGAACTTCGGCAGCAGCGCGTTGAAGTCGATACCTTCGGTGGTGCAGCCGGGAGTGCTGTCCTTGGGGTAGAAGTACAGCACCAGCCACTGGCCGGCATAGTCGCCGAGGGTGGCCTGGTCGCCACCGGACAGCGCCAGCGGCAGGGAGAGGGTGGTGCTGTCCAGGGTATCGCCGTTGTTCATGAGGTCCTTCTGTCGAGCCTGGGTTCTTTCCAAGACAATTGCATGAAACGCCACGCGCCCGTGAGAGGCGCGCGAAAAATCAGGAATTCATTCAGAACTTCATCGGGTCCATGATCGCGTCCAGGTTCAGGTGGTCGCAGAACTCAAGGAAATCGTCGCGCAGCGCGGCGATGTGCATGTTGGCCGGCACGCCGATGGTGACCTGTGCACTGAACATTTCCGCACCGGTCTGCATGGCGCGGTAGCGCGTGCTCTGCAGGTTCTCGATGGTGATGCCCTGGCGGTCGAAGAAGTCGGCCAGCTGGAACAGGATGCCCGGCTTGTCGGCGGCGATCACTTCGACGATGTATGGCAGCAGGTTGGACTGCGCCTGCTTGGCGGCGGTGCGGTACCAGACCAGCTTCAGGCCCTCCTCGCGCTCCAGCCGGGTCAGCATCGCCTCGAGCTTGGCCACCGAGTCCCAGGAGCCGGTGGCCAGGGCGGTGACCGAGACATCGCGGCCGACCGTGGCCAGGCGTGCGTCCACCAGGTTGCAGCCGCTGTCGGCGATGCGGCGGGTGACGGACAGCAGGGGGGACTCCGGATGCGTCGTATAGGCGTTGATCAGGAGGTGGTTTTCGCTCGGCGCGGGGCGCGGGGTGGTGTCGGTCAAGGCGATTCCGGGTAATGCATGCGTGAGTCTGAATGCCCGCCAGAGGCGGGGATCCACCGGTGTCCAGCATACTTGCCCGTGCTTTCGCGCCGCAAGTAACATTCAGGCCGCCCCCAGCCTTTCGTGGCGGGCGTTTCCCTTCCCAGCCAAGAGCAGCACGTCCTTGTCCCTTTCCGGCCTCATCACCGCGCTGGCGACCCCGTTCCGGGCCGACGGCGCCCTCGATCCCGATGGTTGGCAGCGCCTGCTGCACCTGCAACTGGAGGGTGGCGTCCATGGCGTTGTCGTGGCTGGCTCGACCGGCGAAGCGGCGACCCTGACCGATGCCGAGTACGACCAGCTGCTGGCCAGCGCCGTCGAACGCATCGGCGGCCGCATCCCGGTCATGGCCGGCACCGGCCTGTCGGGCACCGCCAAGACCATCGAACAGACCCGCCGTGCCGCCGCCCTTGGCGCCAGCCACGCACTGGTGGTCACCCCGCCGTACGTGCGGCCGACGCAGGCTGGCCTGATCGCGCACTATCGCGCGGTGGCCGACCAGGGCGGGCTGCCGGTCGTGCTGTACAACGTGCCCGGCCGTACCGGCTGCGACATGCAGCCGGAGACCGTGGCCGAACTGGCCAGCCACCCCAATATCGTCGGCATCAAGGAAGCGGTGGGTGACACCGGCCGGGTGCAGGCGCTGCTGGCGCTGCGCAGCCCGACGTTCGCGGTGCTCAGTGGCGACGACGGCACCGCCGCGCGTTCGATCCGGGCCGGCATCGATGGCCTGATCTCGGTCGGTTCCAACGTGCTTCCGGGCGCGTATCGCCGGATGTGCGAGCTGGCTGCCGCGCACGACCAAGAAGCCACCGAGTCGTGGGACGCGCGCCTGCATCCCTTCCATGATTTCTGTGGCGTCGAACCCAACCCGATCCCGGTCAAGGCGCTGCTGCGCCGCATCGGCATCGGCCATGACCTGCGCCTGCCGCTGCTGCCGCTGTCGGCAGCACATCATCCCGCGGCCGACCACCTTGCCGGCGACATCGCCGCCCTCGAAGCCCTTTCCAGCCACTGACCTTCCGTCTTGGTCTGACCCAGGAGATTCACATGCGTCAATCCGTTTCCACTGTCCGCGTGCTGTCCTACGCCCTGCTTGCTGTAGCTGTTGCGGCCGGCACCACCGGCTGCTTCAAGCGTGGCGTCAAGGGCGACTACGCCCTGGCCCCGGAAATGCGCCCGCTGGAAGTACCGCCGGACCTGAACCTGCCCAACGCCACCACCGACAACAAGGTGCCGACACTGGCCTCGGCCACCAAGCCGGCGGCGCCGGTCGCCGCAGCCCCGGCGGTGGGCAACACCGGTTTCACCATTGCCGGTGGCAAGGATGAAGCCTTCGCCAAGGTCGGTACCGCGCTGGAAGGCGTCGAAGGCGTGACCATCGCCAGCCGCGCGCAGCTGCTGGGCTCGTACGACGTGGCCTACGAAGGCAGCAACTTCCTGGTCCGCGTGGTGGCGGTTGATGCAGGTGCCTACATCTCCGCGGTCGACCCGCGTGGCCTGCCGGCCACCGCCGAAGCGCCGGTGAAGCTGATCGCCGCGCTGAAGGCGAAGCTGGCTCAGTAAGGGTCGCCCTGGTGGAGGCCGACCTTGGTCGGCGCTTCCGTGCCAACCAAGGTTGGCACCTACCGGAAGACGTGCCTTGGTAGAGGCCGACCTTGGTCGGCGCTTTTGTGCCAACCAAGGTCGGCACCTACCGGAAGACGTGCCTTGGTAGAGGCCGACCTTGGTCGGCGCTTTTGTGCCAACCAAGGTTGGCACCTACCGAGAACAGAAAAGGGCGCCATGGGCGCCCTTTTCCGTTGCCGCCGCGGGCGCTTCTCAGCGCTCCAGCAGCTTCAGCTTGTCCGGCTTGCCGTCCCATTCGCCGGCGTCGGCGGGCGGGTCCTTGCGCACGGTCAGCACCGGCCATTCCTTCGCCAGCTCGGCATTGAGGGCAACGAAGCCTTCCTGGCCGGCGGGGACGTCGTCCTCGGGGAAAATCGCGTTGACCGGGCACTCCGGCTCGCAGAGGGTGCAGTCGATGCACTCATCCGGGTCGATCACCAGGAAGTTCGGGCCTTCGTGGAAGCAATCCACGGGGCACACTTCCACGCAATCGGTGTGTTTGCACTTGATGCAGTTTTCGGTGACGACAAAGGGCATGGGCTGGGGGTGGATCGATTCCTGAACCCGCCAATTCTAGAACAGGTTGGCCCCCGGTGTCGGGATGGGACGGAAAACGGGCGTCTGGCAGGCGCGGCCATTGGCGGCACGGCAGGGCGTGTGCGAGGCTGCGCGACAACCGGTCCTGGTGGCCGGGCTCCCTTCCCAGCAGGATCGTCCATGTCCCAGGCCCCGTCCCGCACCGCCTCCCACGGTGGTGAAAACACGGCGTTCATCGTCCTGATCAGTTGCGTGGCCACGCTTGGTGGCTTCCTGTTCGGCTTCGACAGTGGTGTCATCAACGGCACGGTCGATGGCCTGCGCCAGGCCTTCAACTCCAGCGAGGCGGCGCTGGGTTTCGAAGTTGCCTCGATGCTGCTGGGCTGCGCGGTCGGTGCATTCCTGGCCGGTTGGTTGGGCGATCGCCTGGGGCGCCGTGGTGTCCTGATCGTGTCCGCGCTGATGTTCCTGGTCTCGGCGCTGGGCGCCGGGGCGGCCCACGCGTCCTGGCTGTTCATCGCGGCCCGCGTGCTGGGCGGCTTTGCGGTGGGGGCGGCCAGCGTGATGTCACCGGCCTACATCGCCGAAGTCGCCTCGGCGCGCTATCGCGGCCGGCTGGCCACGGTGCAGCAGATGGCCATCATCTGCGGTTTGTTCGCGGCCTTCCTCAGCAATTACCTGCTGGCCCGCGCCGCCGGCGCCTCGACCGAGCCGCTGTGGCTGGGCCACGAAGCCTGGCGATGGATGTTCTGGATGCAGGCGCTGCCCTCCGCGCTGTTCCTGCTGTTGCTGCTGGTGATTCCGGAAAGCCCGCGCTTCCTGGTGCTGAAGGGCCGCCAGGGGCAGGCGAGGGCGGTGTTGTCGCGACTGTACGGCGAGGCCGCTGCCCGGGCCAAGCAGGCCGAGATCGAAGCCAGCCTGGCACAGGACCAGCACAAGCCGCGCTTCGGCGACCTGCGCAGCAGGGCTACCGGCAGGCTGCGCCCGATCCTCTGGGTGGGCATCGGCCTGGCCATGTTCCAGCAGCTGGTCGGCATCAACGTGGTGTTCTACTACGGCGCGGTGCTGTGGCAGGCGGTGGGCTTCTCTGAAAGCGACGCACTGCTGATCAATGTGCTGTCCGGCGCGCTGAGCATCGGCGCCTGCCTGCTCACCGTGCTGCTGATCGACCGCATCGGGCGCAAGCCGCTGCTGTGGGTCGGCTCGGTCGGCATGTCGGTGGCGCTGGTGCTGATGGTGGTGGCGTTTGCCAGCGGCAGCCTGGCCGGCGGGCGCCTGCAGCTGTCCGATGGCATGGGACGGCTGGCGCTGGTCGCCGCCAACGTCTACGTGGTGTTCTTCAACATGTCCTGGGGCCCGGTGATGTGGGTGATGCTGGGCGAGATGTTCCCCAACCAGATCCGCGGCCCGGCGCTGGCGGTGGCGGGTGCGGCGCAATGGACCTCGAACTTCGCGATCACCGTGACCTTCCCGATGCTGCTGGCCGGCATCGGCCTGGCCGGCGCCTATGGCATCTACGCGGTGGCGGCCATCCTCTCGATCGTCTTCGTGGTCCGCTACGTACGCGAGACCAAGGGCAAGGAGCTGGAGCAGATGGAAGGCTGACGGCGACTGGCTTCGGTTGCGTTCCGTTGGCGCCTGCTTGTCCAGAGTGTGAGGGGGCAGGCCGCCCTCTCCAGGACACGCAAGAGCCCATCCATGGTGCTCGATGGCGCCTTGCTCGCGTGCGCTGTCCTGCGCACTCGGCAAGACCAGGCTTGTGCTCCTGCCCAACCCGTCGGGCGCATGCGCCCAACCCATCGCGCCAACGGTCCTGGAGAGGGCGGCCTGCCCCCTCCTGACAGTTTCATGGTGCGTGCGGATGCGGCGAAGCGCTGGTCGGTTGTTGCCGCAGCTGGCGGGAAACCGTCCAGAGTCGGTGGGGTCACCCAGGGCAGGACCGTTGGCGCCAAGGATGGCGCCATCGAGCCCCCATGGATGGGTTCACGGCGTGTCCTGCCCTGGGTGACCCCACCGGCTCGAGCCGATTGCAGGGAGGCGCCAAAGCGACCAACCCGACCGCAATCACTGCAATCCCGGAAAACAGAAAAGCCCGCACAAGGCGGGCTTTTTCGGTTCCTGCTGCGGCGACTGGCGCTCCCTAGGGGACTCGAACCCCTGTTTTAGCCTTGAGAGGGCCACGTCCTAACCACTAGACGAAGGGAGCGTAACTGTGTCGCTGCCGAGGCAGGAGCGCTAGTATATGCACCTCGATGCCATTGGGCAATCCCGAAACTTCAACCGGAAGCGCCAACATCATTTCCTCTGCTACATCACCGTTCAGCCTGCGCGTCATCCCGCGCGACCAGCACACGATCTCCCGCAAGGACATCAGCCCGAACGCCCTGCGCGTGCTTTACCGCCTGCGCGATGCCGGCTTCGGCGCCTACCTTGTCGGCGGCGCGGTGCGCGATCTGCTGGTCAATGGCCAACCCAAGGATTTCGACGTGGCCACCGACGCCACGCCCGAGCAGGTCAAGCAGCTGTTCCGCAACTGCCGCCTGATCGGCCGCCGGTTCCGCCTCGCCCACGTAGTGTTCGGTCGCGAAATCATCGAAGTCGCCACCTTCCGTGCCAACAGCGATGACGGCAGCGGCGACCGCGAGATGGAAAACGGCATGCTCGTGCGCGACAACGTGTACGGCACCATCGAAGACGACGCCATCCGCCGCGACTTCACCTGCAACGCCCTGTACTACGCCATCGAGGACTTCTCGGTGCGCGACTACACCGGTGGTTTCGAGGACGTGCAGGCGCGCCTGATGAAGCTGATCGGCGACCCGGTGCAGCGCTACCAGGAAGACCCGGTACGCATGCTGCGAGCGGTGCGCCTGGCGGCCAAGCTCGGCTTCCAGATCGAAGAGGGTACTGCCGCGCCGATCCCGCACCTGGCCGGCCTGCTCAACGAAGCTGCGCCAGCGCGCCTGTTCGAGGAAGTGCTCAAGCTGTTCCTGTCCGGACACGGCGTGGCCAGCTTCGAAGGCCTTGAGCGTTACGGCCTGCTCGACGTGCTGTTCCCGGAAAGCGCCAAGGCGCTGAAAGCCAACCGCACCGGCGCGCTGCGCCGCATGCTGGTCGAGGGCCTGGCCAATACCGATGCGCGGGTGGCCAACGACGAACCGGTCTCGCCGGCGTTCCTGTTCGCGCTGCTGCTGTGGCCGGCGTTCTGCCGTGCACAGGCGACCCTGCTCAAGCAGGGCGTGGCACCGGAAGAGGCGCAGCGCCGCGCCGCCGACCGCGTCACCGTGCAGCAGTTGAGCACCATCGCGCTGCCGCGCCGCTTCTCGCTGCCGATGCAGGAAATCTGGCTGCTGCAGTCGCGCTTCAGCTCGCGCCAGCGCAAGCGCGTGTTCCGCACCCTGACCCATCCGCGCTTCCGTGCCGCGTTCGATTTCCTCAGCCTGCGCCAGGTGGCGTCGTCCGAGCACGCCGCCGATGTCGAGTTCTGGCGCGAAGCGCAGGCGCAGTCCGGTCGTGAGCTGGAGTCGTCGCTGGATGCGATGCACAGCGAAGATGGCGATGACGAGAGCGGAGCGCCGCGCAAGCGCCGCCGTCGCCGCCGTCGTCCGGGTGCCGCGGCCGGTGCAGCGGGCGAGTAAGCGATGACCCTCGCCTGGATCGGCCTCGGCGCCAACCTCGGCGACGCGGCCGCCACCGTCGGCGCGGCGATTGCCGCGCTGGACGGCCTGCCCGGTACCCGGCTGCGCCAGGCCTCGCGGCTTTACGCAACGCCGGCCTGGGGCAATGAAGACCAGCCGCCGTTCGTCAATGCGGTGGCCTCGGTCGAAACCACCTTGCCGGCCGATGAGCTGCTGCAGGCCATGCTGGCGCTGGAGCAGCGCTTCGGTCGCACGCGTGATCCGGCAGTGCACTGGGGCCCGCGCGCGCTGGACCTGGATCTGCTGCTGTATGGTGCGCAGGCGCTCGACCAGCCTGGGCTGAAGGTGCCGCATCCGTACCTGCACGAGCGTGCCTTCGTGCTGGTGCCGCTGGCCGAAATCGCGCCGGAACTGACAATTCCTGGCCATGGACGCGTGCAGGATGCAGTGATGCGGGTCGATGCCTGCGGGATCGCGCCGATAGGGTGATAATGCCCGGGTTATCTCCCCCGGTTATCAGCACATGAGCACCCACGCAGACAGCAAGCCCTGGACCGTTCCCGCCCTGGCCGAGGCCAAGCGCAATGGCCAGAAGCTGGTCATGTTGACCGCCTACGACGCCGGCTTCGCCCGCACCTTCGATGCCAACGGCGTCGATCTGATCCTGATCGGCGATTCGCTGGGCATGGTCGTGCAGGGTCATGATTCGACCCTGCCGGTGACCGTGGCCGACATGGTCTACCACACCCGGGCCGTGGCCCGCGTGCTGCAGCGTGCGCTGCTGGTGGCCGACCTGCCGTTCGGCGCCGATGCCACCCCGGAACGCGCGCTGGATGCCTCGCTGCAGCTGCTGCAAGCCGGTGCCGAGATGGTCAAGATCGAAGGTGCCGGCTTCAAGGTCGACATCATCCGCTACCTGGTCGAGCGCGAGATTCCGGTCTGCGCGCACCTCGGCCTGACCCCGCAGTCGGTGCTGCGACTGGGCGGCTTCAAGATCCAGGGCCGCGGCGATGCTGCGCGCCAGCTGGTGGAGGACGCCAGGGCCGTGGCCGCCGCAGGCGCCAGCATCATGGTGCTTGAATGCGTGCCGACCCCGGTCGCTGCCGAAGTGACCGCTGCGGTGGATGTGCCGACCATCGGCATTGGCGCGGGCCCGCAGTGCGATGGCCAGGTGCTGGTGCTGCACGATTTCCTCGGCCTGGACAGTGGCCATCGCCGTCCCAAGTTCGTCAAGGATTTCCTTGCCGAAGGTGGCTCGGTGGCCGGTGCCACCCGCGCCTTTGCCGACGCGGTGCGCGACGGCAGCTTCCCCGACGAACAGCACGCCTACGCCCAATGATCCAGACCTTCAACGAGCTCGGCGCGTTGCGCGAGCAGATCGCCCAGTGGAAGCGTGAGGGCCTGCGCGTGGCGCTGGTGCCGACCATGGGCAACCTGCATGGGGGGCACCATTCGCTGGTGACCCTGGCCCGCCAGTACGCTGACAAGGTGGTGGCGAGCATCTTCGTCAATCCGACCCAGTTCGGCCCCAACGAGGATTTCAGTCGCTACCCGCGCACGCCCGAGGCCGACGTGGCCGGGCTGGAGCAGGTCGGCTGCGATGCCGTGTGGCTGCCCAGCGTGGAGACGATGTATCCGCTGGGCGTGGACAGGACCACGCGCATGCACGCGCCGGGTGTCAGTGAAGTGCTGGAAGGCGCCAGCCGCCCGGGGCACTTCGATGGCGTCTGCACGGTGGTGGCGCGCCTGTTCCTGCAGGTGCAGCCGGACGTGGCCGTGTTCGGCCGCAAGGACTACCAGCAGCTCGCCGTGATCAGGCAGATGGTGGCCGAGCTGTCGTTCCCGATCCAGATCGTCGGTGCTGAGATCGTGCGCGACGAGGATGGCCTGGCCAAGAGTTCGCGCAACCAGTACCTGAGCGACGAACAGCGCCCGGTCGCGACCACCATCCACCGCACCCTGCTGGGCATGCGCGAGGGCTACGTGGCGGGGCAGGCACGTGATCGCATCGAAGCCGACGCCACGGCCACATTGCAGGCAGCCGGGTTCCAGGTCGACTACGCGGTGCTGCGCACCCCGGAGCTGGCCGAGCCGACCTTCGACGGCGGTGGCCGCGTGGCGCTGATTGCCGCGCGCCTGGGAACCACCCGGTTGATCGACAACCTGGAGTTCTGAGTTCCGGCGGCGCCGCGCGATGCATGGGGTCAGATCCCTTTTCCAGGGGAAAAGGGTTCTGACCCCGGTTTCACCGGCTACCTGAACAGGTTGCCGGCCGTGATGCCCCGCGCTGCGCGGGTGCTAGAATCCGCTCTTTCCTTTGCCGTTGCAGCGCCCCCATGCACCTGTCCCTGCTCAAGACCAAGATCCATCGCGCCACCGTCACCCATTCCGAGCTGAACTACGAAGGCTCGATCGCCATCGATGACAACCTGCTGGCTGCCACCGGCATCCGCGAGTTCGAGCAGGTGCACATCTGGGACGTGACCAATGGTGCGCGTTTCTCGACCTATGCCATTCGCGCCGAAGCCGGCAGCGGCGTTGTCTCGCTCAACGGTGGCGCCGCGCGCCACGTGCAGGTCGGTGACATCATCATCATCGCCGCGTTCGCCAGCATGACCGAGCAGGAAGCTGACAGCTTCAGGCCGAAGCTGGTGTACGTTGATGGCAACAACCAGATCACCCACACCAACGACACGATCCCGACCCAGGCCGCATGACAACGAACAA
The DNA here is from genome assembly GCF_052446685.1 of Stenotrophomonas sp. LC732. Classification (NCBI taxonomy): domain Bacteria; kingdom Pseudomonadati; phylum Pseudomonadota; class Gammaproteobacteria; order Lysobacterales; family Lysobacteraceae; genus Stenotrophomonas; species Stenotrophomonas sp. LC732. The sequence continues at coordinate 1,620,135 of NZ_CP199214.1, forward strand.
CGGATTCGACTCGCTGCATTCCCACGCCCAGCGCCTGAAGGGCGCAAGCATTCCCAGCCTGCTCGCCGCCGAACCCGGCCGTGTACAGGAGCTGGCGCTGCGGGTCGGTCCGTTGTACGTCAATTTCGCCCGGCAGAAATACGATGCCGCGGCGTTGAAGGCGCTGTTGGCGCTGGCTGCCGAGCGTGATGTCGGTGGTGCCATCACGCGCCTGATCCGCGGCGAACAGGTCAACCTGACCGAAGGGCGCGCCGCGCTGCATACCGCGCTGCGCGGCGATGTGGTCGATGCGCCGGTGGCGGCCGAGGCCTATGCCACCGCGCGCGCGATCCGCCAGCGCATGGGCGTGCTGGTGCGCGCGCTGGAAGACAGTGGCGTGACCGATGTGGTCAGCGTCGGCATCGGTGGTTCCGACCTTGGCCCGCGCCTGGTCGCCGACGCGCTGCGTCCGGTCAGCGGTGCGCGCCTGCGCGTGCATTTCGTCTCGAACGTGGACGGCGCCGCCATGCAGCGCACGCTGGCCACGCTGGATCCGGCCAAGACCGCCGGCATCCTCATCTCCAAGACCTTCGGTACGCAGGAAACGCTGCTCAACGGCCAGATCCTGCACGACTGGCTGGGCGGCAGCGAGCGCCTGTATGCAGTCAGCGCCAATCCGGATCGCGCCGCCAAGGCCTTCGCGATCGCCGCCGATCGCGTACTGCCGATGTGGGACTGGGTGGGTGGCCGCTATTCGCTGTGGTCGGCGGTCGGTTTCCCGATCGCGTTGGCGATCGGCTTCGAGCGCTTTGAGCAGCTGCTGGAAGGCGCCGCACAGATGGATGCGCATGCGCTGGATGCACCGCTGGAGCGCAACCTGCCGGTGCTGCATGGCCTGACCGACATCTGGAACCGCAACCTGCTGGGCCATGCCACGCATGCGGTAATGACCTACGACCAGCGTCTGGCGCTGCTGCCGGCCTACCTGCAGCAGCTGGTGATGGAAAGCCTGGGCAAGCGCGTGCAGCGTGATGGTGCGCCGGTCACCACCGACACCGTGCCGGTGTGGTGGGGTGGGGCAGGCACCGATGTGCAGCACAGCTTCTTCCAGGCGCTGCACCAGGGCACCAGCGTCGTTCCGGCCGACTTCATCGGCTGTGTGCACAACGATGATCCCTACACGATCAATCACCAGGCCCTGCTGGCCAACCTGTTGGCACAGACCGAGGCGCTGGCCAATGGCCAGAGCAGCGACGATCCGCACCGTGATTACCCGGGCGGGCGGCCGAGCACGCTGATCCTGCTCGACGCGCTGACCCCGCAGGCACTGGGTGCGCTGATCGCCATGTACGAACACGCCGTGTACGTGCAGTCGGTGATCTGGAACATCAACGCGTTCGACCAGTTCGGTGTCGAGCTCGGCAAGCAACTGGCCAGTGGCCTGCTGCCGGCGCTGCAGGGCGAGGATGTAGCGGTTGCCGATCCGATGACCCGCGAGATCCTGGCGCAGCTGAAGCGCTGATGCTCTGGTAGTGCCGGCCGCTGTCCGGCAACCAGGTGATGCTTCAATCGTTCATGAGGTTGCCGGCCAGCGGCCGGCACTACCGCAGAAGATGGGTTGCCGGCCAGCGGCCGGCACTACCGCGTCACCGGCTCGGGTCGCGCTCCGGGCTTGGCCGCTTGGCCAGTTTGCGCTGCAGCGAGCGCCGGTGCATGCCGAGCAGGCGCGCGGCCGCTGACACGTTGCCGCCGGTCTCGTGCATCGCCTGCTGGATGTGTTCCCACTGCAGGCGGCTGATCGGCGTCATCGCATCGGGCACTTCCATTTCGCCATCGTCGGCCGGGCCGTCGTCTTCCTCGCCGAGGGCGCGCAGGATCATCGGCACCGTGGCCGGCTTCGGCAGGTAATCATCCGCACCCAGCTTGATCGCCTCCACCGCGGTGGCGATGCTGGCGTAGCCGGTCACCAGCAGGATCCGCATGTCCGCGCGCAGCGCGCGCAGCGGCTGGATCAGTGCCAGGCCGGAATCGCTGCCCAGCTTCAGGTCGATCAGCGCGAAGGCCGGTGGATGCTGCCGGGCCAGCGCCAGCGCACTGGCGGCATCCTGTGCGGTCTGCGTTTCAAGCCCCTTGCGGGCCAGGCTGCGTTGCAGGGTACGCAGGTACAGCTCGTCGTCGTCGACCAGCAGGCCCAGGGTGGAATGGTGAAGGCTCATGGGGTGTCCTCGCGTGGGGCCAGCGGCAGGCGGAAGCCGACGCGGCTGCCGGCCCCCTGGGCCGGGCGCATCCACATCTCGCCGTCGAGGCGTTCGATGGTGGCATGGGACAGGGCCAGGCCGACGCCCATGCCCTCGCTCTTGCTGCTGCCGAACAGCTTGCCCGGCAGCACGGCGGCACGGGCGTCGAAGCCATGGCCGTAGTCGCGGACTTCGCCGATCAGGTCGTCGCCTTCGATGCGCAGGTCCAGGTCCACGCGTGGCCGGCCGGCTTTCTCGCCGGCATCGGCGGCGTTGTTGAGCAGGACCATCAGCAGATGGCCTACGCCCGGGTCCAGCGGCAGCCGCAGCGGCGCATCATCGTTGCGGTGCAGGTCGATGGTCGGCCGCACCAGGCGCCATTGCTCAAGCACCTGCTGTGCGCTGGAATGGCTGCGGCCCGGTGCGTCGGCCGAGGCCGGAGCAGCCAGCGCCAGCACGCGCTCCCGGCACTGCACCAGCAGCTCGCGCAGGGTTTCCATGTCCTCGCGCACTTCCGGCTCTTCGCTGCGCTCGGCCACATCGTCGGCGAGCAGGGTCATGGTCGCCAGCGGCGTGTTCAGTTCATGCGCCACCGAGGCGGCATGGGTGGCCAGCGCGACGATGCCCTCGTTGCGGGCGAAGCGCTCGCGCAGTGCCGACAGTTCCAGCTCGCGCTCCCGCAGGGCCAGCGCCAGCCGGGTGGAGAAGGCCAGTACCACCGCGGCGGAAATCAGGAAGTTGGCGACCACGCCCCAGCGATTCAGGTCCTGCGCGCGGAAGTAACCGTCCGGCAATGGCTGGCCGAAGATGCCGCTGGCGGCGTAGCCGAGCAGGCAGGCCAGTGCGACCGCCAGTGCCCAGCGCAGGGGCAGGGCGAATGCGGCCAGCGCGATCAGGATCAGGAACAGCGAGCTGAACGGGTTGGCCATGCCGCCGCTCCAGCCGACCATCCAGGTCAGGATGATCACGTCCACCAGGATGTGGCCGAACGCGGTCAGCGGTGCGGTGTCAGCCGCGTCCGGACGCAACTGGGTATAGATGTTGAACAGGGCCAGCACCGCCACGCCGGCCCATAGCGGCAGCTGCGGCAACGGCAGGCCCAGCACCCAGGTGGCAACCAGGATGGTGGCGGCCTGGCCGCCTACGGCAAGCCAGCGCAGGCTGCACAGGGTACGGAGAAACGGGGCGTCGGGACCGGTCATTCACGCTCATCGTATGTGTTCACGGGCGGCTGTGCCTGCGACAATCGGCCGCAGCCGTGCCACCGGCTGAATGCGAGTCACCCGGAATGCGGGGGCGGGCGGTAGAATGCGCCCATGCACGACGCCGTCACCCGCCCGACTCCTCCCTCCGATGCCACCTCCTGGCCCCGCCGCCAGACCCATGCCGTGCAGATCGGCGGGGTCACCGTAGGCGGAGGCAAGCCGGTCGTGGTGCAGTCGATGACCAACACCGACACGTCCGACGTGGCCTCCAGCGTGAAGCAGGTGGCCGAGCTGTGGCGGGCCGGTTCGGAAATGGTGCGTTTGACCGTCAATACCGTGGAAGCCGCTGCGGCGATCCCGCGCATCGTCGACAAGCTGGCGATGATGGGCATCGACGTGCCGCTGATCGGTGATTTCCACTACAACGGCCACCAGCTGCTGACCGCCGAGCCGGCATGTGCCGAAGCGCTGGCCAAGTACCGCATCAATCCGGGCAACGTCGGCTTCGGCAAGAAGAAGGATCTGCAGTTCGCCCAGTTGATCGAGTTCGCGATCCGCTACAACAAGCCGGTGCGCATCGGTGCCAACTGGGGCTCGCTGGACCAGGCCCTGGCGGCGAAGTTGATGGACGAGAACAACCTGCGCGAGCAGCCCTGGGATGCCGGTCGCGTGCTGCGCGAGGCGCTGATCCGTTCGGCGCTGGATTCGGCCGAGCAGGCGGTGGAGCTCGGCCTGCCGCGCGATCGCATCGTGCTGTCGGCCAAGGTCAGTGGCGTGCAGGAGCTGATCGCGGTGTACCGCGACCTGGCCCAGCGCTCCGATTTTGCCCTGCACCTGGGCCTGACCGAGGCCGGTATCGGCAGCAAGGGCATCGTCGCCTCGTCGGCGGCGCTGGGCGTGCTACTGCAGGAAGGCATCGGTGACACCATCCGCATCTCGCTGACCCCGGAACCGGGCCAGTCGCGCACGCAGGAAGTGATCGTCGCCCAGGAACTGCTGCAGACCACCGGCCAGCGTGCCTTCACGCCGCTGGTCACGGCTTGTCCGGGCTGCGGCCGCACCACCTCCGAGTTCTTCCAGGAACTGGCCAAGGTGGTGCAGAACCACGTGCGCGAGAAGATGCCGCTGTGGAAGATCCACCATCCGGGTGCGGAGAACATGACCCTGGCGGTGATGGGCTGCATCGTCAATGGGCCGGGTGAGTCGCGGCACGCCAACATCGGTATTTCCCTGCCGGGCACCGGTGAAACCCCGGCCGCGCCCGTGTTCGTCGATGGCGAGAAGAAGGTGACCCTGCGTGGCGAAAACATCGCCCAGGAGTTCGTCGCCCTGATCGACGATTACGTCGAACACAAATATGTCCGAAGCGCCGGATAAGCCTGCGATCCTCGCTGCGCCGGAGTCCGCCTCCGGTTTCCGCCACTGGATGGCCCGCAATGCCTGGCGCCTGGTGCTGCTGTTCGGTGGCGTGCTGCTGCCGTTGGCGGGTTTCGTCGCGCTGGCCGACGAAGTGCACGAGTTTGAATCGTTCCATTTCGATGCGCCGCTGCTGTGGCAGATGCATGGCCTGCACTCACCGCTGCTGGACCGCTTCTTCGTGCTCATTTCCAGGCTGGGCTACGAATGGTTCCTGATTCCCGCCGACGTGCTGATCATCGGCGTGCTGCTGGGCTACCGGCGTTGGCGTGAGGCCACGTTCGTGGCGGTCAGCTTCGTCGGCTCGGCGCTGCTGAACATGGGCAGCAAGCATTTCTTCCAGCGCCAGCGCCCCAGCCTGTGGGAATCGATCGCGCCGGAATCGACGTTCAGCTTTCCCAGCGGCCACGCGATGGGCTCGATGACCCTGGCCGTGACCCTGGTGCTGCTGGCCTGGAACACCCGCTGGCGCTGGCCGGTGCTGCTGCTGGCGCCCGCGTTCAGCCTGCTGGTCAGCGTCTCCCGGGTCTATCTGGGCGTGCATTACCCCTCCGATATCCTGGCCGGATGGTGTGCCGCGCTGGTTTGGGTGGTAGGGTGCTATCTGGTCATGTTCAGTCGCCGGCATCCTTGGCGACGTCAGGATTCGCCGCCAGCGACGGCCAGCGAAGCATCATCACAGGGGGATTGACGTGGATGGCCCCTCCGGGGCGTCTACGTAATAGATCAGTTGTTTCGTTGCAGCAGGTTCTGCAAGACAGGGGGCAAGCACAACGCGCGGTACTGTGATGCGCAAGGCAGAATGCCCGGGTCGCATCTCGAACGCGCTTGCAGGGGTATCGGCGCCCTGCCTAGCTTGACCTGCAATGGCCGCATTCGAAGAGGTACGTGAATGACGATTCGAGTCTACCTGGTGGATGACCACGCACTGGTCCGCACCGGGATGAAGATGATCCTGTCGGGGGAGACCGACATCGAGGTGGTGGGCGAAGCCGAGACCGGCGAAGATGCGCTGCGCGACGTCCGCCAGCTGCTGCCGGACGTGGTGCTGTGCGACCTGCACCTGCCCGGCGTGAGTGGCATGGAGGTGACCGAGCGCATCGTCCGCAGCCATCGCAACACCCGCGTGGTGATCGTGTCGGTGCTGGAAGACGGTCCGCTGCCGAAGCGCTTGCTGGAAGCCGGGGCTGCGGGCTACATCGGCAAGGGCTGCGATGCACAGGAGCTGCTGCGTGCGGTGCGCGATGTGGCCATGGGCCGTCGCTACCTGGGCACCAGCATCGCGCAGAACCTGGCCCTGTCGACCGTTGAAGGCAACGGCTCTCCATTCGACAGCCTGTCGCCGCGCGAGCTGGAAGTGGCGTTGCTGCTGACCCAGGGCCTGCGCCAGGAAGACATCGCGCGGCGCCTGAGCCTGAGTGCGAAGACGGTGAACACGCACAAGGCGCGGCTGTTCGAGAAGATGGGGATCCACGACAACATCGCGCTGGCGCGCATGGCCAGCCAGTACGGGCTGGTGGATCCGGCACGGCCGCTGTAAGGGATTCGGCCAACGGCTGAGCCCTCCGCAGGGCCACCGACAGGTTCCGTGCGCCGTCACTGCCGATAGAGGAAATGTAGAGCCGAGCCTATGCTCGGCTGCTTTCCGGCCTGCGGGCGCGGAGCCGAGCATGGGCTCGGCTCTACAGCTGCGTCGGGCTCAGTGGCCGCGTACGCGCTTGATGATCTTCGCGGCGTCGGCGGCGCTGGCGCGCACCTTGTCCCACTGACCGTCGGCGATCCAGCTGCCCGGCACCATCCACGAACCGCCGATGCAGACCACGTTCTTCTGCTCGAGGTACTCGGCGGCGGTGTTTTCGGTGATGCCGCCGGTCGGGCACAGCTTGAGGTCGGCAACCGGGCCGGCCAGACCCTTGATCATCGCCAGCCCCCCCACGGCGGTGGCAGGGAACAGCTTGCACACGCGGAAGCCGCGCGCATACAGCGACAGCAGTTCGGTCGGCGTGGCCGCACCCGGCACTACCGGCAGCGGTGCCGCCGCCAGCGCATCGGCCAGCGCCGGTGGCGTACCCGGGGTCACCAGGAAGTCCGCGCCCGCATCGATCGACTGCTGCATCTGCTCCACGGTCAGCACCGTGCCGGCGCCCACCACCACGTCCGGCAGCTCGCGCTTGAGCATCGCCAATGCTTCCATCGCCACTGGCGTACGCAGCGTCAACTCGATCGCCGGCAGGCCACCTTCCAGCAACGCCGCACTGACCGCACGCGCCTGGTCCAGCGTATGAATCGTCACCACCGGCAGGATGCCCGCCGCACGCAACAGCTCCGCCGCCTTCACCTGATGTTGTTCGATACCCATGCTTTTGCCCTTGCCTTTGCTCTTCTTGATTCAGTGGCCGCAGCGCAAATGACGCGCCGGGAATTGTCCAGGGCGCTCTACTGCCCAGGCCGGGAAGCCTGCCGCGGCTTTTCGCTTCAGGCGTCTTTTGCCTCATGCGGCGCCGCCGCCGCTGCGGCATCGTGCCCCAGCTCGTACTCCGCGTCGTATTCCCACGGCCCGCCATCGGCCGCCGCCGGCCCGCACGAAATCGAAATCGCGCCCTGATCAGCCGGACCCACCACGCGACGGTTGATCGCGAACAGGTTGCGGCCCAGGTCATGCGCGGCAGGCGCCGTGTTCGGGGCCAGCGGACGCGCGGCCCACTCGGCCGCGTCCACCAGCACTTCCAGCGTGCCGGCCTCGCCATCAAGGCGGATCATGTCGCCCTCGCGGACCTTGGCCAGCGGACCACCGCGCGCCGCTTCCGGCGTCACATGGATCGCCGCCGGAATCTTGCCCGAGGCGCCGGACAGGCGGCCGTCGGTGACCAGTGCCACGCGCCGGCCCTGGTTCTGCAGCAGCCCCAGCAGCGGCGCCAGCGAATGCAGTTCCGGCATGCCGTTGGCACGCGGGCCCTGGTAACGCACCACCGCCACGAAGTGCTCGGGCAGCAGGCCGCCGGCATGCAGCTTGTTCAGCACCTGCGGCGCATCGACAACCACGGCCGGTGCTTCGATCGTGCGGTACTGCGGCTTCACCGCCGACAGCTTGATCAGCGACTTGCCCAGGTTGCCGCGCAGCAGGCGCAGGCCGCCCTGGTGCTCGAACGGGTTGTCGACGCCACGCACCACTTCGTCATCGGCGCTGTGTTGCAGGCCCGGCAGGTAGACCAGCTGGCCGTCGCGCAGCTGCGGCTCGCGCGCGTAGTCGGCCATGCCGCCGCGCGCCACGCTGACCAGGTCACCGTGCATCAGGCCCGCCCTGATCAGCTCGCCGAACACGAAGGCCGGTCCGCCAGCGGCCGCGAAGCGGTTCACGTCGGCCTCGCCGTTCGGATAGACGCGGGCCAGCAGCGGAATCAGCTGCGACAGTTCGTCGAAGTCGTCCCAGGTCAGCACGATGCCGGCGGCACGCGCCACTGCGATCCAGTGGATGGTGTGGTTGGTCGAACCGCCGGTGGCCATCAGCGCGATGACCGCGTTGATGATCGCGCGCTCATCGATGATCCGGCCCAGCGGACGGAAGTCGTCACCGAGCGCGGTGATGTCCAGCGCACGTTCGGTGGCTTCGCGGGTGAGGGCGTCGCGCAGCGGCGTGCCCGGATTGACGAACGATGCGCCCGGCAGCTGCACGCCCATCGCTTCCAGCAGCACCTGGTTGGAATTGGCGGTGCCGTAGAAGGTGCAGGTGCCAGCGCCGTGGTAAGACGCGGACTCGGCTTCCAGCAGCTCTTCGCGGGTGGCTTCGCCGGCGGCATAGCGCTCGCGCACTTCCGCCTTCTGCTTGTTCGGGATGCCCGGGGTCATCGGGCCGGCCGGCACGAACACCGCCGGCAGGTGGCCGAAGGCCAGCGCGCCGATCAGCAGGCCCGGCACGATCTTGTCGCACACGCCGAGGTAGACGGTGGTATCGAACATGTCATGGCTGAGGCCGATCGCAGTGGCCTGGGCGATCACATCGCGCGAGAACAGCGACAGTTCCATGCCGCCGCGGCCCTGGGTGACGCCGTCGCACATCGCCGGCACGCCGCCGGCCACCTGTGCCGTAGCACCCAGCTCGCGGGCGATCTCGCGGATCTGCTCGGGATAGGTCTCGAACGGCTGGTGCGCCGAGAGCATGTCGTTGTAGGCGGTGATGATGCCCAGGTTCGGCGTCACGCCGCCGCGCAGGCGGCTCTTGTCGGTACCGCCACAGGCGGCGAATCCATGGGCGAGGTTGCCGCAGCTCAGGCGGCTGCGGAACGGGCCTTCGCGCAGGGAGGCGTCGATCGCGGCCAGGTAGGCGGCACGCGAGGCGGCGCTGCGGCGGATGACACGCTCAGTGATGGCTTGCAGTTGCGGATGGAGGCTCATTGGCTACCGGCGTTCAAGGTGGCGAGAGGCAAGCGGCGGCGGGGCGCCGCCGCCGACATCAATCAGCCCAGTGGACGCGCAGGCGCGCGCCTTCCAGGTTGATCGCGTTGAGGATCGGATACTGCTGGGCGTCGTTGCTGTCCAACGCTTGGCGCAGCACCTGCAGCTTCTGCTTGCCGCGCAGCAGCAGCAGGCGCTGTCGGCACTGGCGCAGCCCATGCGGGGTCAGCGTGATGCGCAGCGGCCACTGGTTCGCACCCGGGCAGCCGGTGGCATCCAGCGCGGCATAGGGCAGGGTGCTTTCCAGTGCGCGGGCGAGATCCTTCGAGCCCGGGAACAGCGAGGCGGTGTGGCCGTCGTTGCCCATGCCCAGTGCCACCAGGCTCGGCGGCTGGCTGTGCTGTGCCTGCAGGTTGGCGGTGTACACGCATTCGGGCAGGGGCTTGCCGATCCGCACCAGTGGATCGAAATGCGCACCCTCGGCGCGTTTCAGCAGGTGCTCGCGCACCAGCCAGGCATTGCTGTCGCGATCCTGCGGCGACAGCCAGCGCTCGTCGGCCAGGCTCACTTCCACCCGGTCCCAGTGCACGTCCAACTCGGCCAGCGCCTGGTAGACCGGCGCCGGTGTAGTGCCGCCAGACAGCAGGATGCGGGCGCGGCCCACTTCGTTGATGTCGTGGTTGAGGGTGTGCGCCATCTCGGCAGCAACGGCTTCGATCCAGCCATCGGCATCGCCATGGTTGATGAACTCGATGCGGTCGTCGTGGAAGGTGGTGGGGCTCATGCGGCAACTCCAGGTGCGTCACGTTCGGCGTCGGCGGCATAGGCGGCGGCGCCCAGCAGTCCGGCGTGGGGATGCATCACCGCCAACGAGGGCACGCGCGCCATGATGGAAGAGAATCGGCCCTTGTGCTCGAAACGCTGGCGGAAACCGGAGTGCTGCAGCGAATCGAGCATCTTCGGGGTCAGCCCGCCGGTCAGGAACACGCCGTCCCAGGCGCCCTGGGTCAGCACCAGATCGCCAGCAATGGCGCCGAACACGGCGCAGAACACATCCACGGTGCGCATCGCCTGCGGATCGCCGTGCAGGGCGCGGGCGGTCACGTCCACCGGCTGCAGCTGGCCCGGATCGATGCCGGCCATCTCGCACACGGCGCGATGGATGTTGACCAGGCCGGGGCCGCAGATCAGGCGCTCGTTGGAGACGCGGCCGAACTGCTCGGACAGGATCTCCAGGATGCGGATCTCTTCCGGGGTTCCCGGCGGGAAGCTGACATGGCCGCCTTCGGTTTCCAGCGGATAGCAACGGCCGTGGCGCATGATCAGGCCGCCGACGCCGAGACCGGTACCGGGCCCGATCACCGCGTAGTTGCGTGGCTGGCCGGGCTTGCCCGGTACCCAGGCAGCCCCACCGACCTGGACCACGTCATCGGGCTGCAGCAGCGAAATCGCCATCGCCTGCGCGGCGAAGTCGTTGATCAGGTGCAGTTCGTCGAACCCGAGCATGGCAGCGGTGCGGCTGCGCGAGATCACCCACGGATGGTTGGTGATGCGTGCTTCGTCACCATCCACGCGACCGGCCACGGCGAACACGCCGCGGCTTGCCGTGGCGCCGATCTGTTCCAGATGGTGGCGCGCGGCATCACCCAGCGACGGGAACTCCGCCACCGCGTACTCGCGGATGCTGTCCTTCTGCAGCGGTGCGTCCAGCGAGGTGTCGGCCAGGGCGAAGCGCGCGTTGGTGCCACCGATGTCGGCGACCAGCACTGGCTGCGAGCTGGCACTCATGCCGACGCTCCGCTGTCGGGCGCGTCCAGGTCCTGCGGCAGGAACCCGCCCGCATTGCCCGGGCCCCATTGGCCGGCGGGGTAGGGCTCCAGCGGCAGCTTGGCGTCCTTCCAGGCGTCGGCGACGCTGTCGATCCAGGCCCAGGCCGCACGCACTTCGTCATCGCGCACGAACAGCGTGTGGTTGCCGTTGAAGGCATCCAGGAACAAGCGTTCGTAAGCGATACGGCGGTGCAGGCCGGTCGGCACCGACAGTTCCAGCTCCAGCGGATGCAGCTCCAGCGCGCCCCATTCCGGGCCTGCCAGGCTGCTCATCAGGCCCAGTTCGATGTTTTCCTGCGGCTGCAGCTGGAACACCAGGCGGTTCGGTGCGGCCTGCGCGCGCTGCGGGCGCTCGAACAGCCAGTGGGTGACCGGCTTCAGCGTGACCACCACGCGGGTGGTGCGCTCGGGCAGGCGCTTGCCGGTGACCAGGTGGAACGGCACGCCGCTCCAGCGCCAGTTGTCGATATGCGCGGTGACACCGGCGAAGGTTTCCACGTCGCTGCCTTCCGGCGGCTGGTAGGCCTGTGCCGGCTGGCCATTGATGGTGCCGGCGGTGTAGCGGCCACGGATGCTGTCACGCGCGGCGTGCCTGGCATCGAGCGGGCGCAGGGCGCGCAGCACCTTGACCTTCTCGTCGCGGATGCGATCGGCTTCCAGCGATGCCGGCGGTTCCATCGCCACCATGCACAGCAGCTGCAGGATGTGGCTCTGCACCATGTCGCGCAGCGCGCCGGAGCGGGCGTAATAGGCATCGCGGCCATCCACGCCTTCGCTTTCGGCCACCAGGATGTGCACCGATTCGATGTAGTTGCGGTTCCACACCGCTTCCAGCAGCGTGTTGCCGAAGCGCAGTGCGATCAGGTTCTGCACCGCGGCCTTGCCCAGGTAGTGGTCGAGGCGGAACACGCGGTCCTCATCGATCCACTGGCCGATGGTGCTGATGATTTCCTCGGCGCTCTCGCTGTCGCTGCCGATCGGCTTTTCCAGCATCAGGCGTGCCGGCGCGGCGAGGGCGCCGCCCTTGGCCAGGCCTTCGCAGGTGGAGATGTACAGGCCCGGCGGGATGGCGAGGTAGCTGACGCACTTGCGGTGCACGAGGTCGGCGACCGCGGCGGCAACCGAGTCGACGTCGCGCAGGTCCACAGAGCGGTAGTCGATGCGACGCAGCAGGGCGCTGATGTCGTCCTGCGTGGCCATCGGCATGGCCTGCTGCAGGCGCGGCCGCAGGATGTCATGGAAGGCTTCGGTGTCATGCCCGGACAGGGCCAGCGCACGGATGCGGAAGTCCTCCGGCAGCAGGCCGTCGCCAAGCAGGCGAAGCAGCGAAGGGAACAGGTAGCGCTGGGCCAGATCACCTGTGGCACCGAACAGGAAGAGGGTGTCGTGCATCGCTCGAGTTTCAGATCCGGGTGACATCGTTGTCAATCGCTTCATGGCTGGGTTCGGGGGACATCCGCGCAACTGCCTGTCCGAGGTTCGTCAGGGGCGTTCTCCGGGGTGCCGGAAGACCGTTCCATTCGAAACCACTGCCTCGGTGGAACCTTCGTTCAACCGCCGACGCAGATCGGTGCGCACCGATCATCGGATAGTGCCACGTGAAAACGTTTACATGGCAGAATGGGCAACTGTATTCGATTGCAGTGCTCGCCGTCATGCGGCAAGCGCGCAATCATCACTGCCATCGGGAGGGCCGAGGCAGTCCCAAAAGACAGCCCGGCTTCGGGCGGACCGGATAGGTGATATGGCAAAAGTGCAGTTGCAGGGTGTGCGCAAGGTCTATGACAACGGCCAGGTCGCGGTGAAGGACGCCAGCTTCGAGGTCGCCGATGGCGAGCTGATGGTGCTGGTCGGCCCGTCCGGCTGTGGCAAGTCGACCCTGCTGCGGATGGTGGCTGGCCTGGAGGAGATCAGCGGCGGCACGCTGACCATCGGTGATCGCGTGGTCAACGACGTGGCGCCGAAGGATCGCGACATCGCGATGGTGTTCCAGAGTTATGCGCTGTACCCGCACATGACCGTGGCCGAGAACCTGGCCTTTGGCCTGAAGCTGCGCGGTCACGACAAGGCGACCATCGACAAGCGCATCGCCGAGGCGGCGCAGACGCTGGGCCTGACCGAGATGATGGACAAGCTGCCCAAGGCGATGTCCGGTGGCCAGCGCCAGCGTGTCGCGCTGGGCCGTGCGCTGGTGCGCGAGCCGGCGGTGTTCCTGCTCGACGAACCGCTGTCCAACCTGGATGCCAAGCTGCGCCACAGCGTGCGTACCGAGATCGCGCAGCTGCACCGCAAGCTGGGCACCACCATGATCTACGTGACGCACGACCAGGTCGAAGCGATGACCCTGGGCCAGCGCATCGTGGTGCTGAAGGATGGCGTCATCCAGCAGATCGATACGCCGATGGCGCTGTACGATCGCCCCGCCAACCTGTTCGTGGCCGGCTTCCTCGGCAGCCCGGCGATGAACGTGCTGCGCGGTACGCTGCAGGGCGATGCCGGTGGCGTGACCGTGGTCGATGGTGAGTGGCGTGCACCGCTGGGCCAGGCCATCATCGATCCGGCCTGGCTGCAGAAGCCGATCGCGGTGGGCGTGCGTCCGGAGCACCTGCAGCCGGCGGACGCCGACGATGCGCATGCGTTCGTCGCACGCATTGAAGGCATCGAACCGGTCGGTAACGAGATCTTCGTCAACCTGAGCAGTGGCCAGCACGCGCTGACCATGCGCGTGGCGCCGCAGGCGCTGCCCGAGGTGGGCGAGCAGATCCGCGTGGCGATCCATCCGCAGGGCCTGCATTTCTTCAACCCGGAAACCGGCGCGCGCCTGTAAGGGGTAGTGCCGGCCGCTGGCCGGCAACCTCAACCCTGCATGGTTGCCGGCCAGCGGCCGGCACTACCATTCCTGCACCCACCCGTGCAGGTCCCCGCCTGCTTCAGCGGGCCAGGCCATCCAGCAACGGCACGCGCTGCGCAATGGCATCGCCCACCTGCAGGTCAGCGTCGCTGGCCTCCAGTGGCAGTACCGCCAGTGCCAGGTCGCCGGCCACGCTGGCAATCGTGCCCAGCCCCGCGCCATCCTGCTGCACGCCATCGCCGGCCTGTGCCGGTGCTGCGGTATGCAGCAACTGCACCGCACGCTTGGCCTTGCCGAGGAAGTGGGTGCGGGCGACGATTTCCTGGCCGGGATAGCAGCCCTTCTTCACGCTGTAGCCGTTCAGGCGGTCCAGGCCCAGCTGTTGGGGGGTCCACACTTCGCGCTGGCCTTCTTCCAGCCGCGGCAGGCCGTAGCGCAGGTCGGCCTGGCGCCAGGCCAGGGCGAAAGCGGCCTCATCGGCTTCATTGCCGGCAGCGAACGCGTCGGCGCTGCCAATGCGCAGGGTGCGCGGCAGGGCATCGCTGCCCAGGTCCAGCTCCCAGCCGTCGCCTGCGGTCTGCGCAATCGCCGCGCCGCTGGCGGCCTCGGGCGCGGTGAACGCGCCAGCCGCCGCCAGATCGCTGCGCACCTGCACCTTCACCTTGCGGCGGAACACGAAGCGCTGCAGTTGCGACGCAATCGCATCGGCATCGCCGTCAGCCAGCACCAGCATCACGTGGTCGTCGGCCAGCCGAAGCAGCTGGAACACCGCCAGGGTACGGCCCTTGGCGCTCAGCCAGGCACTCCACTGCCAGTGCTGCAGGGGCAGGGCGGTGACATCGCTGCTGAACTGGGCGTGGGCAAAGACAGCCGCATCCGGGCCCTGCAGGCTCAGCAGCTGGTGGCCGGGCAGGCGCGGATATCCGACGAAAGCAGGGGGCAGGTTGTCAGGCACGTGAACGAGGTCTAAAATTTGTGCGTTGCGAGACCGAACATGATAGGCCAAACAACCCCCACTCCCGACGACGAATCTGAAGCCCCGCTGGTCCCCGTGGCACCCGTGCCCGTGGAACAGGAAAAAGCGGAAGAATTCGGCGGCCGCGGCGGACTTGATCCGGTGCGGTATGGCGATTGGGAGAAAAACGGACGCTGCATCGATTTCTGATCAGCATTGAGCCAACGCGGCCGTGTGCCGCCCAGCCGAGACAACGAGCCCAGCGAATGGCGACCAGACAACGCCCACTTTCCCCGCACCTTCAGGTGTATCGCTGGCAGATTCAGATGGCCACCTCGATCCTGCATCGAGCCACTGGCGTCTTTCTGTCTGTTGGTGCCCTCATCATCGCCGCCGGCCTGCTGGCCCTGATGATGGGGCCCGAGTCCTGGAACTGCTTCACCGGCCATGCCGGGGCCTGGTATGGCCGCGTGTTCCTGTTCGCGTGGACATGGTCGTTCGCCTATCACCTGTGCAATGGCATCCGCCACGTCGTGCAGGACTTCGCCATCGGCTTCAGCATCCCCGCCTTCATCCGCAGCAGCTGGCTGTCGGTCATCGGCAGCCTGGTGATCACCCTGCTGGTGTGGGCCTATGTGATGTTCGGAGGTGCCGCGTGAGCAAGTTCCGTACCCCGTTGAAGAACGTGCGCGGCCTTGGCTCGGCCAAGACCGGCACCGAGCACTTCGTGCACCAGCGCCTGACCGCCGCCGCACTGGTGGTGCTGGGCATCTGGTTCCTGGTCTTCGTGCTGGGCCTGCTGGGCTCGGACTACGCCACCGCCGCCGCCGCCGTGGCCAAGCCGTGGAACGCGGTGCCGCTGATCGGCCTGCTGATCGCCATGTTCTGGCACGCGCAGCTCGGCATGCAGGTCGTGCTGGAAGACTACATCCACGAATCGCTGCTGGCCCTGGTGCTGCAGACCGCGGTGAAGTTCGTCGCCGTGCTCGGCATGATCGTCAGTGTGTTTGCGGTGGGCCGCATCGCCCTCGGCGTTGCCTGAGCCCAGGCACCTACACAGGAATCCAGATTAGATGTCCGCTTACAAGATCACCGAACACAAGTACGACATGGTCGTGGTCGGCGCCGGCGGTGCCGGCCTGCGCGCCACGTTCGGCCTGGCCGCCAAGGGCCTGCAGACCGTGTGCCTGACCAAGGTCTTCCCGACCCGTTCTCACACCGTTGCCGCCCAGGGCGGTATCTCGGCCGCGCTCGGCAACATGGGCGAGGACGACTGGCGCTACCACTTCTTCGACACCATCAAGGGGTCGGACTGGCTGGGCGACCAGGACGCCATCGAGTACATGTGCCGTGAAGCCATCCCGGCCATCATCGAGCTCGAACATTACGGCGTGCCGTTCTCGCGCACCGCCGAAGGCAAGATCTACCAGCGTCCGTTCGGTGGCATGACCACCAAGTATGGCGAAGGCCCGGCGGCGCAGCGTACCTGCGCGGCGGCCGACCGTACCGGCCACGCGATGCTGCACACGCTGTACCAGCAGTCGCTGAAGCACGACGCGCGCTTCATGATCGAGTACTTCGCGCTCGACCTGATCTTCGACGAGGAAGGCGCCTGCCGCGGCGTGCTGGCCCTGGACATGTCCGACGGCACCCTGCACCTGTTCCGCGCCCAAGGCGTGGTACTGGCCACCGGCGGCTACGGCCGTGCCTACTTCAGCGCCACCTCGGCGCACACCTGCACCGGCGACGGTGGCGGCCTGGCCATGCGTGCCGGCATCGCCATGCAGGATATGGAGTTCGTGCAGTTCCACCCGACCGGCATCTACGGCGCCGGCTGCCTGATCACCGAGGGTGTCCGCGGTGAAGGTGGCATCCTGCGCAACAGCAGCGGCGAGCGCTTCATGGAGCGTTACGCGCCGCACTACAAGGACCTGGCCTCGCGCGACGTGGTCAGCCGTTCGATGACCATCGAGATCCGCGAAGGCCGCGGCGTCGGCGAGCACAAGGACCACATCCTGCTCGACCTGACCCACCTCGGCCCGGGCGTGATCGACGAGAAGCTGCCGGGCATCGCCGAGAGCGCCCGCATCTTCGCCGGCGTCGACGTGCACAAGCAGCCGATTCCGGTCATCCCGACCGTGCACTACAACATGGGCGGCATCCCGACCAATTACCACGGCGAAGTGGTGCAGAAGGTCGGCGACAACGACAATGCCGTGGTGCCGGGCCTGTACGCCATCGGCGAAGCGGCCTGCGTGTCCGTGCACGGCGCCAACCGCCTGGGCTCGAACTCGCTGCTGGACCTGGTGGTGTTCGGCCGTGCCGTGGCCAACCGCTGCGCCGAGACCATCAAGCCGGGCGCCGCGCACAAGCCGCTGCCGGCCGATGCCTGCGACAAGGCGCTGGGCCTGCTGGACAAGCTGCGCCACGCCAACGGCGATACCCCGACTTCGGTCATCCGCGATCGCATGCAGCGCACCATGCAGGCCGACGCGGCGGTCTTCCGCACCAGCCAGACGCTGAAGGAAGGCTGCGAGAAGATGGACAAGATCTTCGACTCGTTCCAGGACGTGAAGGTCTCCGACCGTTCGCTGGTGTGGAACTCGGACCTGATCGAGACCTACGAGCTGAACAACCTGCTGCTCAATGCGGTGGCGACGATCAACTCGGCCGAACAGCGCAAGGAAAGCCGCGGCGCGCATGCGCACGAGGACTTCCCGGACCGCGACGACGTCAACTGGCAGAAGCACACCCTGGTCAGCGTCGACGAGAAGGGCAAGTGCAGCTTCGACTACCGTCCGGTGCACATGTACACGTTGACCGACGACGTGTCCGTGGTGCCGCCGAAGCCGCGCGTGTACTGATCCGACCCCGCCTACCATGCAATCCGCGCCCACGGGCGCGGGCCGCCTGAGCCAACGAGAGCAGCCATGGCCGAGTTTTCACTCCCCAAGAATTCCAAGATCACGAAGGGCAAGCATTTCCCCGTCAAGAACGGCGGCAAGAATGTGCGCACCTTCAAGATCTACCGCTGGAGTCCGGACGACGACAGCAACCCGCGCACCGATACCTATGAAGTCGATCTGGACGCCTGTGGCCCGATGGTCCTGGACGCCCTGATCAAGATCAAGAACGAGATCGACCCGACCCTGACCTTCCGCCGCTCGTGCCGCGAAGGTATCTGTGGTTCGTGCGCCATGAACATCGACGGCACCAACACCCTGGCCTGCACCCGAGCCATCTCGGACTGCGGCAAGAAGGAAGTGCCGATCTACCCGCTGCCGCACATGAACGTGGTCAAGGACCTGGTTCCGGACCTGACCCACTTCTACGCGCAGTACGCGTCGATCAAGCCGTGGATCCGCACCCAGACCCCGGCACCGCCGGACCGCGAGCGCCTGCAGTCGCCGGAAGACCGCAAGAAGCTGGACGGCCTGTACGAGTGCATCCTGTGCGCCTGCTGCTCGACCAGCTGCCCGAGCTACTGGTGGAACGGCGAGCGTTACCTGGGCCCGGCGATCCTGCTGCAGGCCTACCGCTGGATCATCGACTCGCGCGATGAGGACACCGGTGCGCGCCTGGACGATCTGGAAGATCCGTTCAAGCTGTACCGCTGCCACACCATCATGAACTGTGCCCGGACCTGCCCGAAGGGCCTGAACCCGGCACTGGCGATCGCCGAGATCAAGAAGCTGATGATGGAACGCCGCGCCTGATACACGGCGCAGGGTAGTTGCATGACCCCAGTAGAGCCACGCCATGCGTGGCTTTGCTGTATCTGGAGAAACACGATGGAAGAAGACGTTCTGCTGAAGAAGCTGCGCTGGCGCTGCCGCCGCGGCATGCGTGAGCTGGACCAGCTGTTCGGCCGCTACCTGGACCACGAGTGGAGCACTGCGCCGACCGAAGAGCGCGAGGTTTTCCTGTTCCTGCTCGACTGCGAGGACGATAAGTTGTGGCGCTGGTTCATGGGCTACGAGGCCTGCCCGCATGCGCACGCGATCCCCCTCATGCAGAAGATCCTCGCCCTCAAGCCTTGAGTGGCGCCCCTCGCGGCTGCAGGCCGCCGCCCAGTTGGCGGTGCTGCTGGCTGCGCCGTGGCTGCTGCGCGCATCGGATCTGCCTTCACGGCTGCTGATGCCCGCAGTGGTGCTGGCCTGGTGCACGGGCCTGGCCGAACTGGCCTGGCGCCAGCGCAGGCCGCGCGTGCAGGTGCTTCTGCCGCCGCTTCCCGAGCCACTGCAGGTGGCCGGGCAGGACGTTGATACGCCACGGCTGGTGGTGCGTGGCCCATGGCTGTTGTTGCTGTGGCGTGAGGATCGGCGCCGCCAGCGCCTGCTGTTCTGGCCGGATGTGCTCGATTCCGGGCAGCGACGTGAACTGCGACTGGCCGTGGCCGCACCCGCCGTTTCCCGTCAGCCCCGGACGATGGCACCATAAGCTGAATTGACCGGCGTGCCTGCATGTTCAAACCCATTCCCGTGGCCATTGGCCTGCGCTACCTGCGCGCCAAGCGCCGCAACGGCTTCATCTCCTTCATCTCGATGGCATCGATCCTGGGCATCGCGCTCGGCGTTACGGTGCTGATCACCACGTTGGCGGTGATGAGCGGATTCCAGAAGGAAATCCGCAGCCGCCTGCTGCAGATGACCGCGCACACCACCATCAGCCGCGACGGCGAGCCGATGCCGGACTGGATGCGCGTGGTCGACGTAGCCCGCAAGGATCCGCGCGTGGCCGGTGCCGCGCCTTACATCGAGATCCAGTCGATGATCAGCGGCCCACGCGTGCAGGGTGCGATCATCCAGGGCATCGATCCGGCGCTGGAGCCGAAGGTATCGGTGATCGACAAGAAGGTCACCAAGGGCAGCTATGCCAGCCTGACGCCGGGCAGCTTCAACCTGCTGCTGGGCAAGGAACTGGCGATCTGGCTCGGCGTCGACGTCGGTGACCAGGTGCTGGTGACCTTCGCCGAAGTGCAGGGCACGCCTGCCGGTGCCGTGCCGCGGATGAAACGCTTCACCGTCAGCGGCATCTTCGAGGCCGGCTACAACGAGGTCGACCGGGGCGTCGGCTTCGCCAACATGCAGGACCTGGAGCGCGTGCTGCGCAGCGACGGCGCCACCGGCGTGCGGCTGAAGCTGCACGACATGGACCGCTCGCTGGAAGTGGGCGTGGACCTGGCGCAGAGCCTGGGTGGTGCCTACCGCGTGAGTGACTGGACCCAGCAGAACGCCAACCTCTACCACTCGCTGCGCATGGAGAAGGTGGTGATGGGCATCCTGCTGTCGCTGATCATCGCCATGGGTGCGTTCAACCTGGTGTCCTCGCAGGTGATGCTGGTGACCGACAAGCAGGCCGACATCGCCATCCTGCGCACCCTCGGCCTGACCCCGGGCGGGGTGATGCAGGTGTTCATGGTGCAGGGTTCGCTGATCGGCATCTTCGGCACGCTGGCCGGCCTGATCGGCGGCATCACCCTGACCCTCAACCTGGAACGCATCCTGGGCGCCATCGAAAGCGTGTTCAACGTCAAGCTGCTGCCGGAGGATGTGTACTACATCACCGGCCTGCCGACCGACATGCAGACCGGCGACGTGGTGGCGATCACCGTGGTCGCGCTGCTGATGAGCTTCCTGGCCACCCTGTATCCCGCCTGGCGGGCGGCACGCACCCAGCCGGCGGAGGCCCTGCGTTATGAATAAGGTCTTCAACCGCGGCGATGAGGTGATCCGCGCCGAAGCACTGGGCAAGACCTACGCCGAAGGGCGCATGCAGACCCCGGTGTTCGATGGACTGGACCTGACCGTGACCGCCGGCGAAACCGTGGCGATCATCGGTGCCTCCGGTGCCGGCAAGAGCACGCTGCTGCACCTGCTGGGCGGGTTGGATATTCCGACCGCAGGCGAGGTCTACGTGACCGGCCAGCGCATGTCCGCGCTGTCGGACACCGCGCGTGGCCTGCTGCGCAACCAGGCGCTGGGCTTCGTCTACCAGTTCCACCACCTGTTGCCTGAGTTCACCGCGCTGGAAAACGTGATGATGCCGGTGCTGCTGGCCGGCACTGCCGTGGCCGAAGCGAGCAGCCGGGCCACCACGCTGCTGGAAGCGGTCGGCCTCGGACATCGCCTGGACCACAAGCCGGGCGAGCTGTCCGGTGGTGAGCGCCAGCGTGCCGCAGTGGCCCGTGCGCTGGTCAATCATCCGGCCTGCGTGCTCGGTGACGAGCCGACCGGCAACCTGGATGACCGCACCGCGGGCACCGTGTTCGAGCTGATGCTGGAACTCAACCGCGCGCGTCATACCAGCCTGGTGCTGGTTACCCACGACCGCAGCCTGGCGAGGCGCCTGGACCGGGTGCTGGAGCTGCGCGAAGGTCGCCTGCACGCGCTGGCCCACGCCGACGTCTGAGCGGCCGGCAACGGCCGCCTCCCGGCGCCTGAACGGGTTTACCTGCCCTCGCGCCGGCCGCACATCGGCCGGCGCATGATCGCAGCAGGTTCCCCGAGGAGATCGCCATGAAGACCCCGATCCTGATCGCCGGACTCTGCCTGGCGCTGGCCGCCTGCGCGACCACCGGCCGGCTCAGCAGTACCGAGAAACTGGATCTGTACCGCGCCCACGCCGGCGCGCCGCAGAACGACATGCAGTTCTTCGGCAGCCTCAATGGCTGGACCGAACTGGGTGACAGCGCGCTGGCGGTGTGGACCCGGCCGAGCGAGGCTTACCTGCTGGAACTGAGTGGTCCGTGCCCGGACCTGTCGTACGCCACCGCCATCGGGTTGACCAGCAGCATGGGCCGCGTGTCATCGCGTTTCGACAAGGTGCTGGTGCGCGACCCGACCGGTGGCCCGCGCATGCCGTGCTTCATCAACAGCATCCGCAAGCTGGACGTGAAGGCACTGCGTGCCTCCGAGCAGGAGCTGCGCCAGGCGCAGGTGCAGGAGCGCGAGGAAAATACGAAATAGCGCGGTAGTGCCGGCCGCTGGCCGGCAACCTGGCATCTGCGCGATGCCGGCCAGCGGCCGGCACTACCTTTGGGTCAGGCTTCCGGGGTGAAGCCGGCAGGCTTTTCCGCGTCCTTCTCGAACAGGAACTTGACCAGTTCGCCCTCAAGGAATGCGCGATGCTCCGGGGTGCGCGGCGACAGGCGGTTTTCGTTGATCAGCATGGTCTGGTGCGCGAGCCACGCGGCCCAGGCCTGCTTGCCGATGTTGTTGAAGATGCGCTGGCCCAGTTCGCCGGGGTAGGGCACGAAGTCCAGGCCCTCGGCATCGCGTTGTTCGTACTGGCAGAAGACGGTTCGGGACATGGCACTCACTCGTGGTTGCGGGGTTTCTTGGAATTTCGTTTCGGCGCCTTGGTCGTGGCGCCGTCGAGCAGCTTGCGGATCGGCGCTGGCAGGCCCAGCGCGGGCAGCTCGTCGTTGGCGACCCAGCGCAGCGTGGGTTCTTCCACGCGCAGGCCGTGCACCTGCCGCGACAGTACCTGCAGGTGCAGCTTGTAGTGGCTGAAGGTGTGCTGCAACACCGGCAGTTCCTCGGCGTCTTCCAGCGAACCTTCGACGTGCGCGTCGAACCAGTCCTGCAGTACGCTGCCGGCATCGGCCTGCGGCAGCGTCCACAGCTGCGCCCAGATGCCGGTGTCCGGCCGCTTCTGCAGCAGCACGCGCTGCTGGGCATCGCGCAGCAGCAGGGCCACGGCTTCGCGCTCGGGCAGGGTCTTGCTGGGCTTGGGCGTGGGCAGTTCGGCGGTACGGCCTTCGCGGCGCGCCGCGCACGCGTCCTGCAGCGGGCAGATCACGCAGGCTGGCTTGGCGCGGCTGCACACCGTCGCACCCAGGTCCATCTGCGCCTGGGTGTAATCAGCCATTCGCCCGGCCGGCACCTGCGCCACGTGCGCCTCGGCAATCGACCACAACTGTTTCTCGATGGCCGGCAGGCCGGGAAAGCCGTCGATGCCGTGGTAACGGCTGAGCACGCGCTTGACGTTGCCATCGAGGATCGCGAACGGATCGTTCCAGGCCTGGCTGAGGATCGCACCTGCGGTGCTGCGGCCGATGCCGGGCAGGGCATGCAAGGCATCGAAATCGCGCGGCAGGTCGCCGTCGTGCAGTTCCACGCAGCGCTTCGCGGCGGCATGCAGGTTGCGTGCGCGGGCGTAGTAGCCGAGCCCGGCCCACTGCGCCATCACCGCGTCATTGCTGGCGGCGGCGAGGTCGGGCAGCGTCGGGAAATGCTGCAGGAACCGCTGGAAGTACGGGATGACCGTGGCTACCTGGGTCTGCTGCAGCATGATTTCCGACAGCCAGACCCGATAGGGGCTGCGTGGGTGCTGCCAGGGCAGGTCGTGGCGACCATGGTCGTCGAACCAGTGCAGCAGGCGGGCGACGAAACCGTCCCGTTCTGCAGTTTCGGCGCTGGCGTGCGGCTGGCGGGGCATTGGAGTTCCAGAGAGGCAGCCACCCGTGGGGTGGCTCTACCAGGCTGCGGTAGAGCCACGCCATGCGTGGCTGCGCGGTGTATCAGGCGCCCAGCGCTTCGGGCAGCAGGGCGTCGACGAACGCTTCCGGATCGAACACGCGCAGGTCTTCCGGGCGCTCGCCGATACCGGCAAAGCGGATCGGGATGCCGAACTCGCGGGCCAGCGCGAACACCACGCCGCCCTTGGCAGTGCCGTCCAGCTTGGTCACCACCAGGCCGGTCACGTTCACTGCGGCATTGAACTGGCGCAACTGCGACAGCGCGTTCTGGCCGGTGGTGCCGTCGATCACCATCAGCACTTCGTGCGGGGCGGTGGGGTCGATCTTGCCGAGCACGCGGCGGATCTTGCCCAGCTCGTTCATCAGGCCGGACTGGGTGTGCAGGCGGCCGGCGGTATCGGCGATCAGCACCGAGGTGCCGCGGGCCTTGCCGGCCTGCAGCGCGTCGAATGCCACCGAAGCGGCATCGGCGTTCTGCCCCTGCGCGACCACGGCTACGCCGTTGCGCTCGCCCCAGGCCTGCAACTGGGCCACGGCGGCGGCGCGGAAGGTATCGCCGGCAGCCAGCATCAGGCTGTGGCCGTCGTCCTTGAAGCGCTTGGCCAGCTTGCCGATGGTGGTGGTCTTGCCGACGCCGTTGACGCCGACGGTGAGCACCACGAAGGGCTTGGCGTTGCGATCGATCACCAGCGGCTTGGCCACCGGCTGCAGGATCGCGATCAGCTCGGCGCGCAACGCGGCCAGCAGCGCATTGGCGTCGGCGAACTCGCGCGACTTCATGCGCTTGCGCAGGCCCTCGACCAGATCGGTGGTGGCGCCCACGCCGACGTCGGCGGTGATCAGTGCGGTTTCCAGTTCGTCCAGCAGATCGTCGTCGAGCTTGGGGTTGCGCGAGAACAGTCCACCGAAGCTGCGCGCGATGACGCTGTTGCGCAGGCGTTCGCGCCAGCCGGGCTTGC
Organism: Stenotrophomonas sp. LC732; assembly: GCF_052446685.1. Lineage (NCBI taxonomy): Bacteria > Pseudomonadati > Pseudomonadota > Gammaproteobacteria > Lysobacterales > Lysobacteraceae > Stenotrophomonas > Stenotrophomonas sp. LC732. The sequence continues at coordinate 1,644,440 of NZ_CP199214.1, forward strand.
CGGCAGGCGCCGGAACGGCATCGATCGAGGCGGCGGCAGGCAGGTCGTCGGTGACCGGTGCCGGGGTGGGCTGAGGCAGTGGTGCGGGTGCCGGTTCGATGGCCGGGGCCGCCACCGGGGCGACGTCGATCCGGGCGGCCGATTGCGGAGCGCTCGGAGCGGGAACGACCGGAGCCGGAACCACCGGAGCCGGAACCACCGGGGTGGGCTCGAAAGCGACCGGAACGACGGCTGCCGGCGGCGGCTCGGCCGGCGCAGGCGCGGCCGGTACGGCTACCGGTGCTGGCTCTTTGTCCTCGACCGGCGCGGCCGACGGGAACGCCGCCGCCAGCTCTTCAGCCGAGTAGTGCTGGGTCTTGGGTGCCTCCGCTGCGGGGGCATCCTGGGGCTTCTTGCGGCGGAAAAAACTGAGCATTGGCAAAAGGCGCTGAAATCAGGGGGATATGCTACCACTCGGGCCTGTCGGGCCGATGTGACTCAAGGTCGCGGCCCGCCGGCCGTTAACCGGTCCGGAGGGCTGCGTCGTGCGGCCCGGAGACCGCCATGGACAACGTGATGGGAATTGCCCTCGGCGGGATGCGTGCGTCCCAGCAGGGCGTGCAGGTGGCTGCGCACAACGTGGCCAACCTGGCGACCCCGGATGCCCAGCGCCTGCAGCTGCAGCGCAGTGCTGCCGGGCAGGGTGGGGTGCAGGCCGCGGTGATTCCCGTCGGCGCCGATGCCGGCGCGCCGCTGGGTGACCTGCTGGCCGCGAAAGCCGAGGTGGTGGCCTTCGCCGCCAATGCCGCGGTGATCCGCCGCCAGGACCAGATGCTGGGTTCGCTGCTGGATCGCGACGCCTGAACCCCTTCGGCAGGCGCCAACCGCCGCCCCTGGTGGGTGCCAACCTTGGTTGGCACTCTCCACCCGCGCCGGTAGGTGCCAACCTTGGCTGGCACGCTCGATCCGCCCCGGTAGGTGCCAACCTTGGTTGGCACGCTTTTGGGGCGCCAACCAAGGTCGGCCTCTACCAGAGCACCGCCGGGTAAGCCGGGCCATGCCCGGCGACCACCCTGTCGATCAGGCCGACAGCTCCAGCAGCAGCTTGTTCAGCCTCGCCACGTAGGCACCCGGGTCCTTCAGGCTGTCACCGGCGGCCAGCGCGGCCTGGTCGAACAGCACCCGGCCGAGGTCGTCGAAACGCGCGCCATCGGCTTCGGCATCCAGCTTGGCAATCAGTGGGTGGCCCGGGTTGATTTCCAGCACCGGCTTGCTGTCCGGCACCTTCTGCCCGCTGGCTTCCAGGATCTGGCGCATCTGCAGGCCCAGGTCCTGTTCGCCGATGGCCAGTACCGCCGGCGAATCGGTCAGGCGGTGTGACACGCGCACTTCGGCCACGTCATCGCCCAGCACGGTCTTCAGGCGCTCGACCAGGCCCTGCTTGTCCTTCGCCGCGGCTTCCTGTTCCTGCTTGTCCGCTTCGGTTTCCAGCGCGCCCAGGTCGAGATCGCCACGAGCGATGTCGACGAAGCCCTTGCCGTCGAAATCGGTCAGGTAGCCCATCAGCCACTCGTCGATGCGGTCGGTCAGCAGCAGCACTTCCACGCCCTTCTTGCGGAACACTTCCAGGTGGGGGCTGTTGCGCACCTGGCTGTAGCTCTCGCCGGTCAGGTAGTAGATCTTGTCCTGGCCTTCGGTCATGCGGCCGAGGTAATCGGCCAGCGACACCGTCTGCGCATCGCTGTCGCCGCGGGTGGAGGCGAAGCGCAGCAGCCCGGCCACCTTCTCGCGGTTGTTGTAGTCCTCGGCCGGGCCTTCCTTCAGCACTTGGCCGAATTCCTTCCAGAACGTGGCGTATTGCTCCGGCTTGTCGGCGGCCAGCTTGTCCAGCATGTCCAGCGAGCGTTTGGTCAGCGCCGCCTTCATCGAATCGATGACCGGGCCGGACTGCAGGATCTCGCGCGAGACGTTCAGCGACAGGTCGTTGGAGTCGACCACGCCCTTGATGAAGCGCAGGTACAGCGGCAGGAACTGCTCGGCCTGGTCCATCACGAACACGCGCTGCACATAGAGCTTCAGGCCCTTGGGCGCATCGCGGTGGTACAGGTCGAACGGCGCGCGGCCGGGCACGTAAAGCAGCGAGGTGTACTCCAGCTTGCCTTCGACCTTGTTGTGGCTCCACGCCAGCGGATCGCTGTGGTCGTGCGCCACGTGCTTGTAGAACTCGGTGTACTCGGCGTCGCCGATCTCGGTGCGCGGACGGGTCCACAGCGCGCTGGCGCGGTTGACGGTCTCCCACTCGACGGTGGCGCCTTCCTCGCCTTCCTTCGGCATCTGGATCGGCAGGCCGATGTGGTCCGAGTACTTCTTGAGGATGCTGCGCAGGCGCCAGCCGTCGGCGAAATCATGTTCGCCATCCTTCAGATGCAGGACGATGCGGGTGCCGCGCTCGGCCTTGTCGACGGTGGCGACGTTGAAATCGCCTTCGCCGCGCGAGGTCCAGCGCACGCCTTCACCTGCGGCCAGGCCGGCGCGGCGCGAGGTCACTTCGACCTCGTCGGCAACGATGAAGGCGCTGTAGAAGCCGACGCCGAACTGGCCGATCAGCTGCGAATCCTTCTTCTGGTCGCCGGACAGCTGGCGCAGGAAATCGCCGGTGCCGGACTTGGCGATCGTGCCGAGATGGGCAATCGCCTCGGCGCGACTCATGCCGATGCCGTTGTCTTCGATGGTGATGGTGTGGGCGGCGGGGTCGAAGCTGACGCGCACGCGCAGTTCGCTGTCGCCTTCCAGCAGGGCCGGCTGGGTCAGGGCCTCGAAGCGCAGCTTGTCGGCGGCGTCGGCGGCGTTGGAGACCAGCTCGCGCAGGAAGATCTCCTTGTTCGAGTACAGCGAGTGGATCATCAGCTGCAGCAGCTGCTTGACTTCGGTCTGGAAGCCAAGGGTTTCGGTCTGGGTGGTCTCGGTCATCGATAGGGCTCCATGTGCAATGCCGCGCCAGCGCGTGCGGCCTCGCCAAGGGGTATGGCTGATTGTCCCGAAATCAAGGGGTTGGTCGGCCGGGCTTGCAGCCCTGCACCTGCAGAGGCCGATGCAACAGCAACAGCAACAGCGGGCTATCCGTGGGATGGCGGGGCGGTGTGGATTGGCAGGACACGCCGTGAACCCCCCTCCGGGGGCCGGCCCAGCCGCTGGCGGCTGTGCGTTCGGGCGCTTGCGAAGCAGTGCTTCGCAAGCAAAGCGCCCTCACCCATGGGGGCTCGATGGCGCCATCCATGGCGCCAACGGTCCTGCCACCCCACACCGCCCCGCCTCTGACAGGTTCACTCGGCTGTTGGTAGGTGTCGACCTTGGTCGACACATCTGTCAGATATCGAAATAAATCTGGGGTCAGATCCGTTTTCCGCAGGAAAACGGATCTGACCCCAAGAGCTGTTCCGACAGATCGCAGGGAACTGTCGAAGGCGGGGTGCATCCAATGGGGTCAGATCCGTTTTCTGCAGGAAAACGGATCTGACCCCAAGAGCCGTTCCGACAGATCGCAGGAAACTGTCGAAGGCGGGGTGGGTCCGGTTGAGGGGGCGTGTGATCTGGCCCCCCGTCAGCGGACGCCAAGAAGCGATACTTTGATCGCACTTGGAGGTCCCTTATGTCCCGTATCACCCGTCGTAGCTATACCGATGAGTTCAAGCACCAAGCCGTGGAGCTGGCCGAGTCGCTCGGGCCGGCCGCAGCGGCCCGTCAGTTGGAGATGTCGGTCAAGACGCTGGCAAATTGGCTTGACGCGGTCCGTGCTGGCCGGTCGTTGACCTCTGAGGCTCGCAGGCCAGCCACCGACCTGGAAAGCGAGATCAGCCGCCTTCGGGCCGAGAACGCCAATCTGAAGATGGAGCGGGAAATCCTAAAAAAAGCGGCGGCGTTCTTTGCCAGAGAGTCCAAGTGAGGTACGCCTTCGTCGCCAGTCAAAGGACTCAGTACCCGACCAGGTTGTTGTGTCGGGTTCTTGGGGTTTCTGTCTCTGGATTCCATGACTACCTGCACCGGCAGTGTGCCCAAACGTGCGATGTCGATTTGGCCCTCCGTACCGAGCTTCGGGCCATTCATGTGACCAGCAGGCGCAGTTATGGGCGACGTCGGCTGGTCAGGGCCTTACGAGCCAGGAATCATCCAGTCGGCCACAAGCGCGTGGCACGGTTAATGGCCGAGGAGCGAATCCAGGGCAAGGCCAAAGGCCGATTCCGACCCAAGTCCTCTGGCGGCTCATCTCAGCTCGCCCCCAACCTGCTGGATCGGCAATTTGCCCCCGGAACCGGACCGACGGCGTGGGTCGGGGATATCACGTATGTCCCTACCCGCCAGGGATGGCTGCATCTGGCCGTGGTCATCAGCGTCCAGACCCGGCAGGTGCTGGGCTACAGCGTTTCCACGCGTCTGACTGAAGAGCTGGTGGTGAAAGCATTTGCCAATGCTTGGGCTCTGCATCCACAACGACCCGGCCTGATCTTCCATTCAGATCGTGGTGGGCAGTACTGGGGAAACGAGTTTCGCCAGCTGCTGCAGTCCCATGGCGTGGTCCAAAGCATGAGCCGGCCTGGCAATTGCTGGGACAACGCGGTGGCCGAGAGCTTCTTTGCGACGCTCAAGACAGAAGAGGCTGCCGAGCCTTACGCCAGTAGAGAACAAGCCAGCCAGTCCATCGCTGCTTACATCCACGGCTTCTACAATCCAGCCCGGCTACACTCGGCGCTGGGCTACCACTCGCCTAACAACTACGCCCGGCAGCTCCGGACTGCCGCCTGAAACGGCTTCATGGCGTCCGTTTTCAGGGGGCCAGATCAGTGAGCCGCATGGATGCGGCGACCGAGCTTACATGGACGTACTTGCAGCGTCCCCCTCAACCGGGCCCACCCCGCCATCCCACGGGGATGCCCGCTGTTGCTGTTGCTTCGGCTTCTGCGGGTGCCGGGCGCCGCCCGGCCGAACTACAATCCCGCTCATGCTGAATTTCTCGAATTCCTCCCGCCGGGGGCGCCGATGAGCGGCCGCGGTGGCAATGACGGCCAGGTCCGCATCATCGGCGGGCGCTGGCGCAATACCCGGCTGCCGGTGCCGACCCTGCCGGGCCTTCGCCCCAGCAGCGACCGCGTGCGCGAAACCCTGTTCAACTGGCTGATGCCCAAGCTCGGCGGGGCCCGCGTGCTGGACCTGTTCGCTGGCAGTGGCGCGCTGGGCCTGGAGGCGGTCTCGCGTGGCGCTGCCCACGCCACCCTGGTCGAGCGCGATGCGCAGCTGGGACGCAACCTGACCGCCGCCGTCGCCAGGCTGCAGGCCAGCGACCAGATCACCGTCGTGCAGGCCGATGCCCTGCGCTGGCTGCAAGGGGCGCAGGCGCAGCAGGCCGACCTGGTCTTCATCGACCCGCCGTTTGCCGATGGCCTGTGGCAGGACGTGCTGGCCCAGCTGCCGCGGCACCTGGCCGCCGACGCCTGGCTGTACCTGGAATCGCCGGCCGGCCACGTGCCGGTGCTGCCGCCGGACTGGCTGCTTCACCGCGAGGGTGGCACCCGCGAGGTGCGCTTTGCCCTGTACCGCCGTGCCACTGCTACACTTTGACCTCATCTGAACATCTGCATCCGCCCATGACCGTGGCCAATCGCCGCATTGCCGTCTACCCCGGCACGTTCGACCCCATCACCAACGGTCATATCGACCTTGTGAGCCGGGCCGCGCCGCTGTTCGAAAAGGTCGTGGTCGGCGTGGCGCAGAGCCCGTCCAAGGGCCCGGCGCTGCCGCTGGAGCAGCGCGTGCAGCTGGCGCGTGGCGCGCTGGCCCACCACGGCAACGTCGAGGTCATCGGCTTCGATACCCTGCTGGCCCATTTCGTACGTTCGGTGCAGGGCGGGGTGCTGCTGCGCGGCCTGCGCGCGGTGTCCGACTTCGAGTACGAATTCCAGATGGCCAGCATGAACCGCCACCTGATCCCCGAGGTCGAGACCCTGTTCCTGACCCCGGCCGAGCAGCACAGCTTCATTTCGTCCTCGCTGGTCCGCGAGATCGCGCGCCTGGGCGGCGACGTGTCCGGTTTCGTGCCGGCCGCGGTGCTCGAAGCCCTGCGCAAGGTCCGCGAAGCGAAGTCGGCACAGTCGTAAGCCCCGCTGTACCCGCACCCCATTACGTACACCACCACGCACCATTCCGGGAGGAAACCCATGAACACCACCATGCGCGCGATGCTGATCGCTTCGTTGGCCCTGGCCTTCACCGCCTGCAAGAAGGAAGAGGCCGCTCCGGTCGACGAGGCCAAGCAGGCCCTGGTCGCCCCGGCCAAGGACGACGATGCAGGCTGGAAGAAGTACCTGCAGGAAGTGGCGATCCAGAACATGGGCAACATCACCAACAGCCCGTTCCTGTACTACCTCTCGCCGGAATCGGACCCGGACTTCCAGGCCAAGTACGAGCGCCAGACCGAGAGCGCGACCCAGGCCGTGGCCCGTGGCGTGCAGCCGGGCAACATGCTGGCCTTCGGTTCGTCGGCCTCGGGCAAGATGGCTGACATGATCCAGGCCGTGTTCAAGGACGTGTCGCCGGATTCGATGAAGGGCGTGCGCGTCGTCTTCATCGGCCAGTCGGCCGACAACGCCCGCGTGCAGGCTGCGATCCAGCCGACCGGTGCCGAGTACATTTTCGTCGAAGCCAAGTAATACCGAGCCATGGCGGCCATGCTCCGGCATGGCCCGGGCGGCATCCTGCAAGGGCGCCGCTGATGACCTGACCGGCCCGCGCGCCCGCGCTGGCCGGTCCTTTGTCCCAGGGCGCGGGCGAGGAGTATCGCCGTGTCGCTGAAAATCAACGAGCTCTGCGTCAACTGCGACGTATGCGAGCCGGCCTGCCCCAACCAGGCCATTGCGATGGGTGAAACCATCTACGTGATCGACCCTGCGCGCTGCACCGAATGCGTGGGTCATTTCGACGAGCCACAGTGCGTGGTCGTCTGCCCGGTCGAGTGCATCGACCCGGACCCGGAGATCGTGGAAACGGAAGACCAGCTGCTGGCCAAGCTGCGCCAGCTGCAGCACGATCACCCCGAACTCTACGCGGAGCCCCCATCCGAATGAAGACGCTGATCGTCCGCCCCCTGTTGCTGCTCGGCCTGCTGCTGAGCCCCATGGCCTGGGCCGACAGCCCGGCCCGTGCCGATCGCCCTGATGGCGCGGCCATTGCCAGCGGCCACGCACTGGCCACCCAGGCCGGCATCGACATCCTGGCGCAGGGCGGCAACGCCTTCGACGCTGCAGTGGCGGTGTCGTCCACGCTGGCGGTGGTCGAGCCGATCAGTTCCGGGTTGGGCGGCGGCGGCTTCTTCCTGCTGCACGACGCGGCCACCGGCAAGGATGTGATGCTGGATGCGCGCGAGACCGCCCCGGCCGCGGCGACCCCGCAGGCCTTCCTCGACAAGCAGGGCAACCTGGACCGTGATCGTTCGGTCAACGGTGCCTGGTCGGCGGGTATTCCCGGCCTGCCCGCAGCGCTGGTCGAGCTGTCGGCCAAGCACGGCAAGCTGCCGTTGTCGGCCTCGCTGCAGCCGGCGATCCGCATCGCGCGCGAAGGTTTCCCGGTGTACGACCGCATGGCCAAGGGCTACGCGTCGCGGCGTGAAGTGATGGAGCGCTATCCCGGCACGCGCGAGGTCTACCTGCGCAATGGCAAGCCGATCGCCAGCGGCGACCTGTTCAAGCAGCCGGAACTGGCGCAGACGCTGGAGCGCCTGGCCGCGGGGGGCTTTGATGGCTTCTACAAGGGCCAGACCGGAAAGCTGTTGCTGGCGGGCGTGAAGCAGGCTGGCGGCAAGTGGACCGCTGAAGAACTGGCCGGTTACCGCGTCAAGCAGCGCGAGCCGATCGTGTTCAACTACAACGGCTGGAAGATCACCACCGCGCCGCCGCCGTCGTCCGGTGGCATCGCGCTGGCGAGCATGCTGCAGATCCTGGAAGGCTGGGACATCAGGAAGATGGACCCGGCCCACCGCACCCACCTGGTGGTGGAGTCGATGCGCCGCGCCTACCGCGACCGCACCTTCTTCCTCGGCGATCCGGACTTCGTGCAGATCCCGCAGAAAGTGCTGACCAGCAAGGATTATGCGCAGGGCCTGCGGGCGACCATCCATCCGGAGAAGGCCACGCCCAGCGACCTGCTGTCGGGCAATCCGACGCCGCTGGAAGATGACGAGACCACGCACTTCTCGATCATCGACCGCGACGGCAACCGCGTCGGCGCCACCCAGACCGTCAACCTGCTGTATGGCTCGGGGCTGATTCCCAAGGGCACCGGCGTGCTACTGAACAACGAGATGGACGACTTCGCGCTGAAGCCGGGCACGCCCAATGCGTTCGGCGTGATGGGCTATGAGGCCAATGCGCCGAAGGCCGGCAAGCGCATGCTCAGCTCGATGACGCCGACCTTCATGGAGAACGCCGACAAGGTCGTGGTGCTGGGCACCCCGGGTGGCAGCCGCATCATCACCATGGTGCTGCTGGGCATCCTCGGCTACGACGACGGCCTGGATGCACAGCAGGTTGCCGCGCTGCCGCGCTACCACCACCAGTGGCTGCCGGACCTGATCGAAGCCGAGGACGATGCGTTCGACGCGGCGACGGTGAAGCAGTTGCAGGCGATGGGCCACAAGATCGACCTGCCGGGTGACGTCGCCGCAGGCGGCCGCGGTTCCAGTCACGTGTGGGGCAACCTGCAGACCGTGGAATGGGACCGCAAGGCGAACAAGCTGTTCGGCGGCAGCGACCCCCGCAACCCGGTGGGCAGCGCCCAGGTCGTGCCGGCACGCTGATCCGGTAGCGCCGGCTGCTGGCCGGCAATCCGGCAGATTACCGAAACCCCGCCTTTGCCGGCGGGGTTTTCTGTTTCCTTTCTAGCGATTATTTAACGGGCCGGCGCCGATAATCGACGCATGAAACTCTGGTCTATTCGTGGAAACTCGCAGCGCCTCGATGGCGGCGCGATGTTCGGCAACGCACCGCGTGCGTTGTGGGAAAAATGGGCGGCGCCGGACGAGCTCAATCGCATCGAGCTGGCCTGCCGCGCACTGCTTGCCAGTCCGCTGGAAGGCAAGACCGTGCTGTTTGAAACGGGTATCGGGGCGTTCTTCGATCCGCGCATGCGCGAGCGCTACGGCGTGCAGGAAAGCCAGCACGTACTGATCGATTCGTTGCGCGAAGCCGGCTTCGAGCACGAGGATATCGACGTGGTGGTGCTCAGCCACCTGCACTTCGATCATGCCGGTGGCCTGCTGGCGGCATGGAGCGAAGGGCGAGAGCCGGAACTGCTGTTCCCCAATGCGACTTATGTGGTCGGTGCGCAGCATTGGCAGCGCGCCGTGCAGCCGCATCCGCGCGACCGTGCCAGCTTCATTCCGGAACTGCCGGGCCTGCTGCAGGCCAGTGGCCGGCTGGAAGTGGTGGACGGGGAGTACTCGAAGGCACTTGGCCGCAGCGTGCGCTTCAGCTACAGCGACGGGCATACGCCGGGACTGATGCTGGCCGAGATCGTCGGTCACGCGCATGCCGGCGAAAGTGCGCATGGTGGCGTGGTGTTCTGTGCCGACCTGATCCCGGGGCGCTCATGGGTACACGTGCCGATCACCATGGGCTACGACCGCAACGCCGAGCTGCTGATCGACGAGAAGCGGCAGTTCCTTGAAGACAAGCTGGCGCGCAACGTGCGGCTGTTCTTCACCCACGACCCGCAGGTGGCGCTGGCGCAGCTGGGCCGTGATGACAAGGGACGTTTCGTGACCCTGCACGAACAGGGCGAGCTGAAGGCGCGCGCCCTGGGGTAATGAAAAGGCCGGGCAATGCCCGGCCTTTCACTGACGGTGGTAGATCCACGCCATGCGTGGATGGCGTTCGATCCGGACGCGACGATTATGACGACTTCAGGCAGCTGCTCATGAAGGTCTTGCGCGCATCACCGGCCAGCTTCTTCGCGCCCGCGTCAGCGTTGCACTTGCGCATCCGTTCCTGCTGCGGATTGACCGCCTTGGTCTCGGCGGCGTGGCCGCTGAGGCAGGAGCTCTGCGCGGTCTTGTAGGCATCACCCTTCAAGCCCTTGTTCTTGGCCGAGCATTCGGCCATGCGCTGCTGCTGCGGGGTTGTGGCGTTGGCAGCCAGGGGCAGGCCGACCAGCAGGACGGCGGCCAGCAGGAAAGAGGCTTTCATCGGGAGCTCCAAGGGTGGCGGGTGCGCGGAGCATTCGCTTCAGGCCGGCAAGGCCACGTGAAGAATCACGCCAGTGCCGCGCCTGCTTGCGGCAACGTTCAGACCGGCGTATTACTTAGCTATATGGGTAAGTATTATCCTGCCATTGAAGACGTCTTCCAGGCACTGGCCGACCCGACCCGTTGCGCGATCGTAGCGGCGCTGGGGCAGGGACCGCGCACGGTGTCGATGCTGGCCGAACCCTTCGAGATGGCCTTGCCCTCGCTGATGAAACACCTGGCCGTGCTGGAGCGCAGCGGCGTGGTGCGCAGCCACAAGCAGGGGCGCACACGCACCTGCGAACTGGTGCCGGCGCGGCTGGGCCAGGCCGAACAATGGCTCGCAGAACAGCGTGCGGCTTGGGAAGCGCGTTCCGACCGCATGGTCGATTTCGTCGAAACCCTTCACCGACAGGAGCAGGCCCATGGCCGTAGACGCAGGTAACAACCCCGACACCGATCTGGTGATCAGCCGTGTGCTGAACGCACCGCGCGCCGCCTTGTGGCGGGCGTGGACCGACCCGGAACTGCTGCGCCAGTGGTGGTGCCCGAAGCCGTGGACCACCGAGGTACGCGCATTCGACCTGCGCCCCGGCGGGGCCTTCCACACCTTCATGCAGGGCCCCGATGGCGGCAGCAGTGACAATCCGGGCAGTTTCCTGGAGATCGTGCCGCAGCAGCGCCTGGTGTTCACCTCGATGCTGGGTGCGGGCTGGCGACCGCAGTCACCCTGGCTGGGCTTTACCGCCGTGATCACGATGGAGGACGAGGGGCAGGGCTGCCGCTACACCGCGCGGGTGATGCACCCGGACAAGGCCCTGCGTGACCAGCATGAGCAGCTGGGCTTCTTCGACGGCTGGACCACCGCCATCGACCAGCTGGAAGCCTTCGCCGCCGGGCTGTAGGCCGGAATGCGGGGTGGTGGGGTCAGGGCCCTTTCTGCGAAAGGGGTCCGACCCCCGCGATGTTGGGGTCGGATCCCTTTCGCTGTGAAAGGGCTCTGACCCCGGTTCACCGGATCAACCGACGCGGGTACCGAAGATGCGGTCGCCGGCGTCGCCCAGGCCCGGCAGGATGTAGCCCTTGTCGTTGAGCTGGGCATCGATGGCTGCGGTGTAGATCTCCACGTCCGGGTGCACGGCCTTGACCGCTTCGATGCCTTCCGGCGCGGCCACCAGGAAGATGCCCTTGATGCGGCGGGCACCGGCACGCTTGAGCATGTCGATGGTGGCGATCAGGGTGCCGCCGGTGGCCAGCATCGGGTCCAGGATCAGCGCGTCGCGCTCTTCCAGGCGGCCGGTCAGGCGCTCGAAGTAGGGCACCGGCTGCAGGGTTTCCTCGTCGCGCTGCAGGCCGACCACGCTGACACGGGCCGCCGGGATCAGCGACAGCACGCCACTGAGCATGCCCAGGCCGGCACGCAGGATCGGCACCACGGTGATCTTGGCGCCGGCAATACGCTGCACCGTCACCGGGCCGGCCCAGCCGGGCAGGGTGTGCGGCTCGGTGTCCAGGTCGGCGGTGGCCTCGTAGGCCAGCAGCGTACCCAGCTCGTTGGCCAGTTCGCGGAAATCCTTGGTGCTGAGCGCAGCGTTGCGCATCAGGCCGATCTTGTGCTGCACCAGCGGGTGGCGCACTTCGACGATCTTCATGGTCGGGAAGGGGGAAAAGGAGAGAGGAGGCCATTTTGCCGGATTGGCGTGTCGAACCCCAAACCGGGCCTGGATCTGATCTACATGAAATGTGCAGGCGCATGTCACGGCCATGCAACCTTGCGGACATACCGTGCAGACCCATTCTTAACAGGAATGGGGATTCCCAGTGCATATCAAGACTCCGTTGGCCGTTGCCATCACCCTGACCCTGGCGATGGGGGCCGCGGCACCGCTGCAGGCTGCCGGGCAACAGGCGGTAGCCGCTACCGGCGCCGTGGCGGCCGACGCGGTAGACCTGGACCGTATCGAAGTGCGCGCCCAGCTCGAATCGCAGATCCGCGCGGTCGACCTCAAGCGCAGCAGCGACGCCATCGAGGACGCGGTGTCCTCCGATGCCCTGGGCCAGTATCCGGACAAGAACGTGGCCGAATCACTGCAGCGCCTGCCGGGCGTCAGCGTGACCCGCGACCAGGGCGAAGGCCGCTTCGTGGTCATTCGCGGCCTGGATGCCAATCTCAACAGCGTCAGCGTGGATGGCATCGCCATCGGTACGCCGGAAGATTCCAGCCGCGCCGCGCCGCTGGACGTGATCCCATCGGACTCCACCGAGCGCCTGCGCGTGGTCAAGTCGCCGACCCCGGACATGCCCGGTGATGCCATCGGCGGCGCCGTGCTGGTGGAATCGGCGTCGGCCTTCGACCGCGACGGCCGCAGCCTGCGCGGCAAGATCGAGGGCAGCCACCAGCAGCTGTCCGGCGAGACCAGCCCCAAGGCCGCCTTCAACTACAGCGAAGTGTTCAACGACACGTTCGGCGTGGCGCTGGGCGTGAATTACCAGAAGCGGAAGTTCGAGTCGGACAACACCGAAGTGGAGTACGACGGCGAGGACGATGCCGCCCCCGGTGACGTGACCGCGATCAACCTGCAGCACCGCAAGTACGAGATCGAGCGCAAGCGCATCGGTGCCAACCTCAACCTCGACTGGCGCCCCAACGAAGACAGCACGTACTACCTGCGCACGCTGTACAGCCAGTTCGACGATGCGGAGACCCGCCAGCGCGTGATCTTCAACTTCGACGACGCGAAGATGGTCAAGACCGGCACCGACCAGTACCGGCTCGATGGCATGCCGAAGGACTCGATCGACAAGCGCATGCGCTACCGCACCAAGAAGGAGAACACCTTTGCGGCCAGTCTTGGTGGCGAGAACAAGCTGACCAACGCCGTGGTCGATTACCGGATCGGCTACACCCGTACCGAAGAGCGCGTGAACGACGAGATGGAGGCGCGCTTCAAGCTCAACGGCAAGGCCTTCAATGGCACCCTGGACCAGAGCAGCCGCCTGCCCAGCTACAGCTTCGACAATCCGCAGTGGCTGGACAACGGCAACTACGCGTTCGACCGCGTCGTGCTTTCGCCCAAGCAGGTGAACGACAAGGAACACAGCGCGCAGGTCAACGTGCGCTTCGACGGCGACAGCAGCAGCATCAAGTTCGGCCTGCTCGGCCGCTGGCGCGACCGCGACGTGAATGTCGATGAGCGCGAACTGCGCGTCGGCCCCAAGGTGGTGCTGTCGAGCTGGACCACCTCTTCGCCGGAGCATCGCCACGGCAACATGGGGGATGGCATGGACTCGGCTGCGATGCGCGCGTTCTGGGCCGCCAATGGTGGCCAGTACAGCGCCCGCCCGCAGGATGTCGGCGGCAATGCGATGACGTCGCTGGAAGAGGATTACGTGGCCAGCGAGGACATCTTCGCCAGCTATGCCATGGGTACCTGGGATGTGGGCGCGCTGCGCATCATCGGCGGCGTGCGCGTGGAGAACACCCGCTTCAAGGCGGTCGGCAACCAGGTGGACGTGGCCGCCAACGGCCGCAGCTTCACCGTCACCCCGCGCGTGGCCAACAGCAGCTACACCAACGTGCTGCCGGGCCTGCATCTGCGCTATGACGCGGCCGATGACTGGGTGCTGCGCGCCTCGGCCAACAAGACCGTATCGCGCCCGTCCTTCGGCGACGTCTCGCCGCGCGTGGGTTACAGCCGCGGTGACGAGGAAGTGCGCCTGGGCAACCCGGAACTGGATCCGTACGAGTCGAAGAACATCGACCTGTCGGTGGAGAAGTACATCGGCAGCAGCGGCATCGTTTCGCTGGGCCTGTTCCACAAGTCGATCGATGGCTACATCGTGGAGACCGTGCGGACCAATGATCCGGCCTACGGCGGATTCGACGTGACCCAGCCGATCAATGGTCGCAAGGCCACCGTGCGTGGCGCGGAATTCAACTGGCAGCAGCAGCTGGCCTTCCTGCCGGAGGGCCTGGATGGCCTGCTGATCGGTGCCAGTGGCACCTGGCTGGACACCACGTTCGATGCCGGCATCAAGGGACGTGAGGGCGAGGACTTCACCCTGCCGCGCGCTTCCAAGCGTGTCTACAGCGCACACATCGGCTATGAAAAGTACGGTGTAAGCACGCGTCTGGCGGCCGTGTACCGCAGCGAGTATTTGGACAGCATCGGCAAGGGGCGTGCATTCGACATCTACGTGGCACCCAACACCCAGCTCGATTTCTCGCTGGACTACAAGTTGACCCCGCGCGTGAGCATGTACTTCGAAGCGCAGAACCTGCTGGACAAGCCGCTGGAGCTGTACCAGGGCACCCGCTCGCGCACCCTGCAGATGGAAGAGTACGGCCGCACCTATGCGCTGGGCCTGAAGGTGGCGCTGTGATGGGGCGTGGCGTCACTGTCCTGGCCGCCGCGCTGGCGGCTACGCTGGTCGCCGGCTGCACGCCGGCCACCGGCAACGATCCGGTTGCGGGAGCGGCCGCGCCGGCCGCCAATGGCGAGCGCGTGGTGAGCACCATCGCCGAAGCATTCCTGTCACCGATGACCCCGGCCGACAACATCGACTCGCCGGCGGCCTGGCGCGCGCCGGACGGCGCGCTGTGGCTGATCGCCACCGCCAAGGCCACCGACAAGCTGGTGGTCTACGACGGCAGCACCGGCCAGCACCTGCGTGACGTCGGCAGCAGCGGCACCGCACCGGGGCAGTTCGACCGCCCAAACGGCATCGCGGTGACCGACGACCTGCTGTGGATCGTCGAGCGCGACAATCACCGCGTGCAGGTGCTGAGCCTGCCGGACTTCGCGCCGCTGGCGACCTTCGCTTCGGACGACCTGCGCAGGCCGTACGGTCTGTGGGTCGACCGCCGTGCCGATGGCTACAGCGTCTACGTCACCGATTCCTGGGACAACGGCGAGGATGCGCAGGGGCGTGACATCCTGCCGCCGCTGGCCGAGCTGGACAAGCGCGTGCGCCAGTACCATGTGACCCGCGACGGCGCGAAGGTCGAGGCGAAGCTGGTGGCCAGCATCGGCGATACCACCGAGGCCGGTGCACTGCGCGTGGTCGAGTCGATCTGGGGCGACCCCGAGAACGACCGGCTGCTGATTGCCGAAGAGGACGAGCGCTACGCCAGCGAGTTCAAGGTCTACACCCTGGCGGGCCGCTTCACTGGCACCACCTTTGGCCGCGACGTGTTCAAGGCCCAGGCCGAAGGCGTGACCCTGCGCACCTGCGGCAAGGACGGCTGGTGGATCACCACCGAACAGGGCAAGCAGCGCAGCGTGTTCCACCTGTTCGACCGGCACACGCTGAAGCCGGTCGGCGCGTTCCAGGGCAATACCGTGGCCAACACCGATGGCATCTGGATGATGCAGCAGCCCAGCGCGCGCTTCCCACACGGTGCGCTGTATGCAGTACATGACGACCAGGGCGTGGTGGCCTTCGACTGGGAGAGCATCGCCAAGCAGCTGGCGTTGCCGCTGGAGTGTGGCGCATGAGCGGGCAGTGCGTAATGCGCGCGCTGGCGCTGGGCCTGCTGCTGGCGCTGCCGTCGCTGTCGTTCGCGGCGGCCGAACCGAATACCCAGGTGCCGGCAGGTAGCCGCCACTACGCGGCGACGACGGTGCCGGACCGCATCGTCGCCTCGCCGGCGGTTGATTCCAGCCATGGGTTCGCCGTGGCCTGGCGTACCGACGACAGCGTGCAGGCGCCGCTGCTGGAAATCGCGCTGGCCGCAGATTCGCCGGCCATTGAAGGCATCCGCCAGGTGCGTGCGACGACCCGCGCGCTGCAGACCGAGAACGGTCTGTCGCACCACCATCGGGCAGATATCGATGGCCTGCAGCCGGATACCCAGTACGTCTACCGTGTGCAGGGCAATGGCAGCTGGAGCGCCTGGAACCAGCTGCGCACGCTGGCCAGCGCCGATCAGCCGCTGACCCTGCTGTACTTCGGCGATACCCAGAACAAGAACGTCAGCCATGTCAGCCGCGTGGTGCGTGCCGCGCAGAAGGCTGCGCCGCAGGCGCGCATGAGTCTGTTTGCCGGTGACCTGGTCAGCGGAGGCGACAACATGGATGACAGCGAGTGGGGTGAGTGGTTCGCTGCGACCAGTTGGCTGGCGCAGGAAACGCTGGTGGCGCCGGCCATCGGCAACCACGAGTACTTCGAGGAATTCGAGGACACCCCGCAGGAGCGCCGCGTGCTGGGCCGCCACTGGCCGGTGACGTTCGCGCTGCCGGGCAATGGTGCCACCGCCGCGCAGCAGACCAGCTACTGGTTCGATGCGCAGGGCGTGCGCGTGGCCGTGGTCGATGGCACATCGGCACTCGACCTCGGCACCGCCAAGGCGCAGGCACAGTGGCTGGACAAGGTGCTGACCGGCAATCGGCAGGCGTGGACCATCGTGCTGCTGCACCAGCCGTTCTACTCGCCGCGCGAAGGGCGCGAGAACGCCGCGTTGCGTGACGTGCTGCTGCCGGTGGTACGCCGCCACAACGTAGATCTGGTGCTGCAGGGCCATGACCACACCTATGGCCGCCGTGGCGAAGGGCAGGCCGCGACGCCGCAGTATGTGGTGACCGTGGCCGGACCGAAGCAGTACCGCCTTTCCGACGAAGCGCGCAGGACGATGGACCCGGTGGCCGAGGACACCCAGCTGTTCCAGGTGCTGAACATCGACCCGCAGCACCTGCGCTATGAAGCACGCACCGTGACCGGCCGTTTTTACGATGCCTTCGAATTGCGTCGTGATGCCAAGGGTGGAAAGCAGCGCACGGAGTTGACCGAAGGCCGCATCACGCCACGCGACTGCCCGCGTGCGCAGACCGCCAAGGGTCGCGCCGACCGCTGCTGGGAATGAGGAGACGCCGATGACCACACCCCGCCGCATCATTCCATTGGCTGCCATCGGCGCGTCCCTGCTGTTGCTGGCCAGTGCGGTAACCGCCGCCGATACCGTGCTGCATCCCTTCCTGGTCGCCCAGCCGGCGCAGGCCCCGCAGGAAGTGAACCTGGCGGTGGAGATCCCGGCCGGCAGCTTCACCAAGTACGAGATCAAGGAAGACGGGCTGGTGCACGTGGACCGCTTCCAGTCGATGCCGGTCGCCTATCCGGCCAACTACGGCTCGATGCCGCGCACCCTGGCCGGCGACAACGATCCGCTGGATGCGCTGGTGTTGACCCGCGAACCGCTGCATCCGGGCGTGATCGTGCGTTTCCGGCCGATTGGTTACCTGAAGATGATCGATGGCGGCGAGCACGACGAGAAGATCATCGGGGTGCCGACCGACAAGGTCGACCCGACCTACGCCAGTATCCGCGACCTGGCGGACCTGCCGGAGGCCGAACGGCAGCGGATCGAAGCATTCTTCCGCGTCTACAAGGACCTGCCGGCCGGGCGCAACCCGGTGCAGCTAAATGGCTGGGGCAACGCCGCCGAGGCACGGTCAGTGATCCGCGAGGCCATGCAGCGGTTCAAGCGCTAGAACCCCGCCGTGGGTGGGTGGCCGGACGCGCGCATCACCTTCACCGCCCCTGGCTATCATGTCCGCCTTCCACATCGAAGGCGGTGCATGTGTCGGTAGCGTTGGTATGGTTCCGCCGTGATCTGCGGCTGCAGGACAATCCGGCCCTGCAGGCCGCGCTGGATGCGGGTCACGACGTGGTGCCGGTCTATCTCCACGCGCCGCACGAGGAAGGCGAGTGGGTGCCTGGCGCGGCCTCCGATGCGTGGCGCCACCGTTCACTGGGTGCCTTGGACGCCGACCTGCGCACGCGCGGTTCGTCGCTGGTGCTGCGTAGTGGTGACAGCCTGCCGGCCCTGCAGTTGCTGATCGAGCAGACCGGCGCCGAGGCGGTGTACTGGAACCGCAAGTACGAGCCGGCTACGCAGGCACGCGACGCCACCATCAAACGCACGCTGCGCGAGCAGGGCATCGACGCACAGAGCTGCAATGGCAGCCTGTTGTTCGAGCCCTGGGACATCGCGACACAGCAGGGTCAGCCGTACAAGGTGTTCACTCCGTACTGGCGCAACGTACTCAGTCATTGGCGCCTGCCGACGCTGAGTGCCGCGCCGAAGGCACTGACCGCGCACTCGGTCGACGGCCTCGCATTGGACGAGCTGCGGCTGGCGCCCACGCTGGACTGGGATTCCGGCTTCTGGGAGCACTGGCAGCCGGGCGAGGCCGGCGCGCTGGAGGCGTTGTCCGTGTTCGAGGACGGCGCGTTGCGCGGTTACCGCGAGCAGCGTGACCTGCCGGACCGGGTCGGCACCTCGCGGCTGTCGCCGCATCTGCATTTCGGTGAGATCGCACCGTGGCGCATCGCGCATGCGCTGGAGAGATTGCGCAGTGCCGGCACTGATGCCGACATCGACGGCTATCTGCGCCAACTGGGTTGGCGCGATTTCGCCTACCACCTGTTGCATCACTTCCCGAAGACGCCGACCGACAACCTCAATCCGCGTTTCGACCGCTTCCCTTGGGCCACGCCCACTGCAGCGCAACTGCATGACTGGCAGCGCGGCAACACCGGCGTGCCGATCGTCGATGCGGGCCTGCGCGAGCTGTGGCACACCGGTTACATGCACAACCGGGTACGGATGATTGTTGCCAGCTACCTGTGCAAGCACCTGCGTGCGCACTGGCTGCAGGGCGCGCGCTGGTTCTGGGACACCCTGGTCGATGCCGACCTGGCCAACAACACGATGGGCTGGCAGTGGGTGGCAGGCACCGGCGCCGACGCGGCCCCGTACTTCCGGGTGTTCAACCCGGTCACCCAGGCGGAGAAGTTCGACCCGCAGGCGCGCTACATCAGCCGCTGGGTGCCCGAACTGGCGGCGCTGCCGGTGAAGGCGCGCTTCGCGCCGTGGCAGCATCCGCTGCTGCTGGCGGCGCATGCCCCGGGCTATCCGCGTACGCCGCTGGTGGATCTGGCCGCCGGCCGCGATGCTGCGCTGGCCGCCTACCGGCAGACGGGGGCTGGGTAAAGCGCGGGCTGAGCGTTCCAGTCAGTTAGCTGAACGCGGCCCTGTTGCCGCGACCGATCATCATCCCGACATCGCATCGGGCTGTTTATTCTCTCTGCGCCCGTAAGCTGCCGACCCGACCGGAAAACAAGGAGAACCACATGATCCGCAACACCACCCGCAACGTCGCACTGGCCCTGATGAGTGCGGCCGTCCTGTCGGCCTGCGCCACCGGCGGCTCCTATGTGCAGAGCGACCAGTACGGCAACCCGACCGAACAGCAGAACCGTACCGGCCGCAACGCGCTGATCGGTACCGCCATCGGTGTGGCTGCCGGCCTTCTGACCGGTGACAGCGCCACCGAGCGTCGTCAGCACGCACTGATCGGTGCCGGTATCGGTGCGCTCAGCGGCGCCGCCGTCGGCCAGTACCAGGATCGCCAGGAACGCGCGCTGCGCGAGCGCACCGCCAACACCGGCATCGATGTGCAGCGCCAGGGCGACAACATCATGCTGAACCTGCCGGACGGCATCACCTTCGACTTCGGCAAGGCCACCCTGAAGCCGCAGTTCTACGGCTCGCTCAACGGTGTGGCCGGTACGCTGCGCGAGTACAACCAGACCATGATCGAAGTGGTGGGCCACACCGACAGCATCGGCAGCGACGCGGTCAACAACCGCCTGTCGAAGGAGCGCGCCGATTCGGTGGCGCAGTACCTGATCGGCCAAGGCGTGCAGAGCGTGCGCATCGAAACGCTGGGGGCCGGCAAGTCGTATCCGATTGCCGACAACAGCACCGATGCCGGCCGTGCCAAGAACCGTCGCGTTGAAATCCGCGTGATTCCGCTCAAGCAATAACGCGTAGCGTTGTTGCTGTTCCGGCCTGGCCGGAACGAAAATGCCGCCCTTGCAGGCGGCATTTTCTGTAGGTGCCGAGCGTGCTCGGCACGCCGATAGCGCTTCCGGTTGCGGCTTCTCCGAACGGCGCCGACCAAGGTCGGCATCTACCGAAAGCCACGCAGCCGGAACGAAAATGCCGCCCTTGCAGGCGGCATTTTCTGTAGGTGCCGAGCGTGCTCGGCACGCCGATAGCGCTTCCGGTTGCGGCTTCTCCGAACGGCGCCGACCAAGGTCGGCATCTACCGAAAGCCACGCAGCCGGAACGAAAATACCGCCCTTGCAGGCGGCATTTTTGTGGGTGCCGAGCTTGCTCGGCACGCCGACAGCATTCCCGTTCGCGGCTTCTCCGAACGGCGCCGACCAAGGTCGGCATCTACCGGACGCCCGGCGCAGTCGGAAGGAAATGCCGCAACTCATCTCCTGGTAGATGCCGACCTTGGTCGGCGCTGTTCCAACCGCAGTCGAGCATGGCTCGACTCTACAGAAGCCGGTTACACCGCCGAGGCGGCGACCTTCTCCAGGATGCGCTTGCCGCTGCTCTCCAACGCCGCGTCTTCCTGGGCCTTCTGCTGCTGTGCCAGCTTCGCACCCGGGCACTGCGCCAGCATGTAGTTGGCGTCGAAGTTGAGCTTTTCCACCAGGAAATCGACGAACGCCCGCACCTTCGGCGAGACCAGGCGGCCACCGGCGAACACGGCGTTGAAGTCCACTTCCGGGCCGGTCCAGCCGGCCAGCACGCGCCGTACCATGCCGGACTCGACGAACGGCTTGGCCATCACATCACCGGTCAGCAGCAGGCCTTCGCCACACACCAGTGCACCATTAAGCGCAGACATGTCGTTGGCGGTCATCAGCGGGGTGACCGGGAAGTCACGCAGCTCGCCGCCGTTCTCGCCCAGCTGCCAGGTGAAGCGCGGTGAATTGCCAGTGTGATACGGCTTGCGCATCGCCAGGATGCGATGGAACTGCAGTTCTTCCGGATGCAGCGGCTCACCATAGCGCTCGATGTAGGCCGGGCTGGCGAACACCTGCGTGCGCAGGCTGCCCAGCTTGCGCGCGACCAGGTTGGAATCGGGCAGGGCGCCCACACGCAGCGCCAGATCCGCTTCGCCGGCAATCAGGTCCAGCTTTTCGTTGCCCATGTGCATGTCCAGGCGGATTTCCGGATACTGCGCATGGAACTGGCCCAGCAGCGGGGCGATCCAGGTGATGCCGATCGAATAGGGCACGGTGAAGCGCAGCCAGCCGCGCGGGCCGGACTGCAACTGGCTCACCGCGCTTTCGGCTTCTTCCAGCTCGCGCGCGATGCGCTGGCAATGCTCGTGGTAGATCGAGCCGGCTTCGGTCAGGCCGAGGCGGCGGGTGGTCCGGTGCAGCAGCCGCGCGCCCAGGCGCGTTTCCAGCTCCTGCACTTTGCGGCTGACCGTGGTCTTGGGCAGGCCGAGCGATTTGGCAGCGGCAATGAAACTGCCTTGCTCGACCACCTTGACGAAGATCAGCGTCTCGTTGAGATCGTGGGACATGGTCGGGGATCCTGGACGTCGGGGATGGGACAATCGTGACAGAACGATTGGACCGGGAGCGGGATGATTATTCCCCTTAATCAGGACTAATCAAGTAAAGGTTTGAGGTCTATCGTGGCGCCATTCGTGAAATGGAGCCCCCTCGCCATGAGCCTGCGCAACATTCTTGCCCGCTTCCGGCATGTCGGCCAGAACACCCTGGACCTGGCGATGACCGTCGAAGCCCGTCCGAGTTCCTTGGTACACAAGGACTTTCGTGAGTTTACCGCGCCCATGCGTCAGCAGCGTGGCGGTGCCATCCGCCTGGCCCCGCACAAGGGTGACCGGCTGCGCCGGATCGGGACTGTCCCGGATTTGGGAGGAAATGTCCCGTGAATGGGATACTGACGCCCGAAGTCCTGGTCCTCGGCGGCACCGGTGCCGTCGGCCAGGGCGTGGTCGGCGCATTGCTGGAAGCCGGCAGCCCTGTGCTGGTGGTTGGCCGCGACCCGGGTCGGCTGGCGGCGCTGCATGAGCAGTTCGCCGACGAGCCTGGCCTGGAGACGCTGCTGGGCTCGCTCAGCGATGACGGCTCGGCACGTGCCTTGGCCGAACGCATCGCGCAGCGCCCGCGTCCGCTGGCGGCGGTCATCGCCGCAATGGGTGGCCCCTACCGTCGCGGCCGGGTGACCGACCGCAATGGCGATGAGCTGTTGGGGGCGATGCAGGCCGACCTGATGCCGCACGTGCACGCGGTGCGTCACCTGCTGCCACTGCTGCAGGACAACGTGCATGCACGCCGCTACGTGATGATCGGCAGCCCCGCCAACGCCAAGCCCTGGGCGGGCTACGGCGAGACCTCGATCACCACCGCCGCGCTGCGCATGTACGCGCAGGTGGTGCACCAGGAAGCGCAGGCACTGGGTGTGCGCGCGCAGATGCTGGAAGTCTGCAGTCCGGTGTGCACCCCGGCCAACGCGGCCAATGCGTGCATCGAGTGGCCAAGTTCGTTGCTGGTCGGTCGTCGTGTGGTCTCCCTGCTGGACGGCTGCCGCGACAACCGCGCCATCGTCCGCTGCGACAGCAGCGATGCCGAACTGCCGCGCGGCCTGCTGCACCTGGATGTCCCTCCACTGTGGCGCGATACCGCGGGCATCGCTTGACCTCGACCATGGTTGAGGTCGCAGTATGCGCCGCCGATTTTTGCAACACGTTCTCATATAGCTGTACCACCCCTCCGTACGGATGCATGCCATGACTTCCCCCAATACCACCCCACATCGTTTCGGCCATCGCATCGCGATGGTCGGCGTGTCGATCCTCGCCGCGGCCGTGCTTGCGGCCTGCAGCGGCGGCCATGCCGAAGAGGCCGGTGCTCCGCCGCCGCCGCAGGTCAGCGCCGCGCCGGTGCTGGTCAAGCAGGTCAGCCAGTGGGACGAGTTCAGCGGCCGCGTCGAAGCGGTGCAGAGCGTTGAACTGCGCCCGCGCGTGTCCGGCTACATCGACAAGGTCAACTACGTCGAAGGCCAGGAAGTGAAGAAGGGCGAAGTGCTCTTCACCATCGACGCGCGCAGCTACCAGGCCGAGTACGATCGCGCGGCCGCCGAGCTGGCCCGCGCCCGCACCCAGGCCACGCTGGCCCGCAGCGAGTCCGAGCGTGCCAAGCGGCTGTCCGAGCAGCAGGCGATCTCCACCGAGACCGCCGAGCAGCGCCGCGCGGCTGCCGACCAGTCCGGCGCCGCCGTGCAGGCCGCGCAGGCGGCGCTGGATGCAGCCCGCCTCAACCTGGAGTTCACCAAGGTGCGTGCACCGATCGATGGCCGTGCCGGCCGCGCGATGGTCACCGCCGGCAACCTGGTCACCGCCGGCGACAGCGCCAGCGTGCTGACCACGCTGGTCTCGCTGGATACCGTGTTCGTCTACTTCGATGCCGACGAAAGCACCTTCCTGCGCTATGCACAGATGGCACGCAAGGGCGAGCGCCCCAGCGAGCGTGACAGCGCGCTGCCGGTGAAGGTCGGCCTGTCCGGCGAAGAGGGCTACCCGCATGCGGGCAAGGTCGACTTCCTCGACAACCAGGTGGCCCGCAGCACCGGCACCATCCGCGTCCGTGCGCTGCTGGACAACGCCGACCGCCAGTTCACGCCGGGCCTGTTCGCCCGCGTGCAGCTGCTTGGCAGCGGCCAGTTCCAGGCCATGCTGATCGATGACAAGGCCGTGCTGACCGACCAGGACCGCAAGTACGTCTACGTGGTAGACAAGGATGGCAAGGCCCAGCGCCGCGACATCCAGCTCGGCCGCACCGCCGACGGCCTGCGCATTGTCGAGCACGGCCTTGCCGCCGGCGACAAGGTGATCATCGACGGCGTGCAGAAGGTCTTCATGCCGGGCATGCCGGTGCAGGCCAAGGCCGTGGCGATGCAGCCGCAGGCTGCGCCGGCACCGGGCCGCGATGCCACCGCCGCCCTGAACCACTGATCCGCCGGCTCCTGATCCGCGTCCCCGCTTAGCTGCCGGCGCCAGCGGCAGCCTTCCCTGCCTTCGTCATCCCGGCGAGGGGCAGGGTGGCTGTTGCCCGCCGGACGCCTTTCCCAGGAATTCCTCCATGGACTTTTCCCGTTTCTTCATCGACAGGCCGATCTTCGCGGCGGTGCTGTCGATCGTGATCTTCGCCGCAGGCCTGATCACGATTCCAATCCTGCCGATCAGCGAGTACCCCGAAGTGGTGCCGCCGTCGGTGGTCGTGCGCACGGTGTATCCGGGCGCCAACCCCAAGGTCATTGCCGAGACCGTCGCCACGCCGCTTGAAGAAGCGATCAACGGCGTCGAAGGCATGATGTACCTGAAGTCGGTTGCCGGCTCGGACGGCGTGCTGCAGATGACCGTCACCTTCCGCCCCGGTACCGATCCGGACGCGGCGGCGGTGAAGGTGCAGAACCGCGTGGCGCAGGCGCAGGCGCGCCTGCCCGAGGACGTGCGCCGGCAGGGCGTGACTACGCAGAAGCAGTCGCCAACCTTCCTGATGGTGGTGCACCTGACCTCGCCGCAAGGCAAGTACGACACCCTGTACCTGCGCAACTACGCCCGCCTGCACGTCAAGGATGCGCTGGCGCGTATTCCGGGCGTGGGTGACGCGCAGATCTTCGGTGGCGGCGACTACGCCATGCGTGCCTGGCTGGACCCGGACAAGGTGGCTTCGCGTGGCCTGACCGCCAGCGACGTGGTGCGTGCCATGCGCGAGCAGAACGTGCAAGTTTCGGCGGGCCAGCTCGGCGCCGAACCGTTGCCGAACAGCCAGTTCCTGACCCTGATCAACGCCCAGGGCCGCCTGAAGAGCGAAAAGGAATTCGGCGACATCGTGCTCAAGAGCGGCACCGATGGCGAGATCGTGCGCCTGGCCGACGTGGCCCGCCTTGAACTGGGTGCCGGTGACTACACCCTGCGCTCGCAGCTGGATGGCAAGAACGCGGTCGGTATCGGTATCTTCCAGTCGCCCGGTGCGAATGCGCTGGAGATTCGTGACCAGGTCATCTCGACGATGGACGAGATGCAGAAGACCATGCCGGCCGACGTGAAGTACGAAGCGGTGTATGACACCACCATCTTCGTGCGCGACTCGATCAAGGCCGTGGTCTCCACGCTGCTGGAAGCCATCGCCCTGGTGGTGCTGGTGGTGATCCTGTTCCTGCAGACCTGGCGTGCCTCGATCATCCCGTTGATCGCGGTGCCGGTGTCGGTGGTGGGTACCTTCGCCGCGCTGTACCTGCTGGGCTTCTCGATCAACACGCTGAGCCTGTTCGGCCTGGTGCTGGCGATCGGCATCGTGGTCGACGACGCGATCGTGGTGGTGGAGAACGTCGAGCGCAACATCGAGGAAGGCCTGTCACCCACCGCTGCGGCCCACCAGGCCATGCGTGAAGTGTCCGGCCCGATCGTGGCGATCGCGCTGGTGCTGTGTGCCGTGTTTGTGCCGATGGCCTTCCTGTCCGGCGTCACCGGCCAGTTCTACAAGCAGTTCGCAGTCACCATCGCCATCTCCACGGTGATCTCGGCGATCAACTCGCTGACCCTGTCGCCGGCCCTGGCCGCGCGTCTGCTGAAAGCCCATGGTGCTCCGAAGGATGCGCCGAGCCGCCTGATCGACCGCCTGTTCGGCTGGGTGTTCCGTCCGTTCAACCGCTTCTTCAAGTCCAGCTCGGAGAAGTACGAGCGTGGCGTAGCCCGCATCCTCGGCCGTCGTGGCGCGGTGTTCGTGGTCTACGCGATCCTGCTGGTCGGTACCGGCGTGATCTTCAAGCTGGTGCCGCCGGGCTTCATCCCGACCCAGGACAAGCTGTACCTGATCGCCGGTGTAAAGCTGCCGGAAGGTTCGTCGATCGCGCGCACCGATGAAATGCTGCGCAAGGTCGCCAAGATCGCCCAGGAAACCGATGGCGTGGCCCACACCATCTCGTTCCCGGGTCTGAACGCGCTGCAGTTCACCAACACGCCGAACACCGGTGTGGCGTTCATCCCGCTCAAGCCGTTCGCCGAGCGCCATGGCCGCACCGCCGCACAGATCAATGCCGAGATCAACCAGAAGATCGCCGGCCTGCAGGAAGGCTTCGCGTTCGCGATGATGCCGCCGCCGATCCTCGGCCTGGGCAACGGCAACGGCTACCAGATGTTCATCGAGGACCGTGGCAACCTGGGTTACGGCGCGCTGCAGAACGCGGTGCAGGCAATGCAGGGCACCGTTGCGCAGACGCCGGGCATGGCCTTCCCGATCAGCAGCTACCAGGCCAACGTGCCGCAGCTGGATGCCGAAGTGGACCGCGTCAAGGCCAAGGCGCAGGGCGTGCAGCTCACCGAGCTGTTCGACACCCTGCAGACCTACCTCGGTTCGGCCTACGTCAACGACTTCAACCAGTTCGGCCGTACCTGGCAGGTGATCGCCCAAGCCGACGGTCCGTTCCGCGAGACGGTCGAGGACATCGGCAAGCTGCGTACCCGCAACGACCGCGGCGAGATGGTGCCGATCGGTTCGATGGTCACCATCAAGCAGACCTTCGGCCCGGACCCGGTGCTGCGCTTCAATGGCTATCCGGCAGCAGACCTGGCCGGTGAGGCCGACCCGCGCCTGCTGTCCTCGGCCGAGGCGATGAACAAGCTGACCGAGATCGCCGGCAAGGTGCTGCCGGTGGGCATGACCACCGAATGGACCGACCTGAGCTACCAGCAGGCGACCCAGGGCAAGGCGGCCTTCATCGTGTTCCCGGTGGCGATCATGCTGGCCTTCCTGGTGCTGGCCGCGCTGTACGAGAGCTGGTCGCTGCCGCTGGCGGTGATCCTGATCGTGCCGATGACCCTGCTGTCCGCGCTGTTCGGCGTGTGGCTGACCGGTGGCGACAACAACGTGTTCGTGCAGGTCGGCCTGGTGGTGCTGATGGGCCTGGCGTGCAAGAACGCGATCCTGATCGTCGAATTCGCCAGAGAGCTGGAGATGGGCGGCAAGGGCATCGTTGAAGCCGCGCTGGAAGCCTGCCGCCTGCGTCTGCGCCCGATCGTGATGACCTCCATCGCCTTCATCGCCGGTACCGTGCCGCTGGTGCTGTCGCACGGCGCGGGTGCCGAGGTGCGCTCGGTGACCGGTATCACCGTGTTCGCCGGCATGCTGGGCGTGACCCTGTTCGGCCTGTTCCTCACCCCGGTGTTCTACGTGGCCCTGCGCAAGTTCGTCACCCGCAACGGCGGTGGCCAGCTGGTGCAGCACGGCGAGCCGACCATCCACCACTGACATGGAACCCCGTCGCCGCCGGTCACTGGCCGGCGGCGGCTTTCCCCTCACAAGGCATGCATCCATGAATACCCATCAGAACAAGATCGCGCTGGTCACCGGCGCCACCCGTGGCATCGGCCTGGAAACCGTGCGCCAGCTGGCCCAGGCAGGTGTGCATACGCTGCTGGCCGGTCGCAAGCGCGATACGGCGGTGGAGCTGGCACTGAAGCTGCAGGCTGAAGGCCTGCCGGTCGAAGCCCTGCAACTGGACGTGACCGACGCGGCCAGCATCGCCGAAGCGGTCGAGCAGGTGCGCCAGCGTCACGGCCGCCTCGACATCCTGGTCAACAATGCCGGCATCATGATCGAGAACCCGGCGCAGGCGCCGTCGGAGCAGTCGCTCGACACCTGGAAGCGTACCTTCGACACCAACGTGTATGCGCTGGTCGCAGTAACCCAGGCATTCCTGCCGCTTGTCAAGCAGGCCAAGTCCGGGCGCATCGTCAACGTGTCGAGCATGCTCGGCTCGCAGACCCTGCACGCGGATCCCTCATCGGGCATCTACGACTTCAAGATTCCCGCCTACAACGCGTCCAAGGCCGCGGTGAACAGTTGGACCCTGAGCCTGGCCTACGAGCTGCGCAACACCCCGATCAAGGTCAATACCGTGCATCCGGGTTACGTGAAGACCGACATGAACGGCGGCAACGGCGAAATCGAAATCGCCGAAGGCGCGCGCTCCAGCGTGCAGATGGCGCTGATCGGCGAATCCGGTGCCAGCGGCAGCTTCACCTACCTGGGCGAGGTGCTGCCATGGTGATCCGCACGTTGGCGATGGCCGTCTCCAGCCTGGTGCTGGCAGGCTGTGTCAGCGTCGGCCCGAACTACAAGGCCCCGGTGCAGGAACCGGTGGTCCTGCAGAGCGCACAGCAGCCGGTCTTCAGCACCGTTTCGCCGGTGGCCAGCTGGTGGGCGCAGTTCGATGATCCGGTGCTGGAACAGCTGGTGCATGGCGCCCTGTCGGACAACCTGGACCTGCGCGTGGCCGTGGCCCGCGTCAGCCAGGCCCGCGCGGTGTTCGTCGAAAGCCGTTTCGACCAGGCGCCGCACATCACCGCTGGCGGCAGCTACGACCGCCGCAAGCAACCCGATCCGCAGCTGGGTGGGCAGCGGGTGTTCAGTGAAAGCTACCAGCTCGGCTTCGACGCCGGCTGGGAGCTGGATCTGTTCGGCCGCAAGCGCCGTGCCGCTGAGGCCGCACGCGCCGACCTCGGTGCCGAGCAGGCCAACCTGGCCGATGCGCAGGTACTGGTCGCCGCCGAAGTGGCACGCAATTACTTCGAGCTGCGCGGAACGCAGAAGCGCATCGCGGTGGCCCAGCACACGCTGGAAAACCTGCGCGATACGCAGAAGCTGACCGAGGCGCGCTGGGAACTGGGCGCGGGAAGCGAGCTGGATGTGCAGAGCAGCCGCGCCCGCCTGAAGGCGATCGAGGCCGACATCCCGTTGCTGGAAGTGGCCGAGGCGCAGTCGCGCAACCGGCTGGCCGTGCTGCTCGGCCAGCGCCCGGAAGTGCTGACCGACATGCTCGCGCCGCACGACGTGCCGGCCTTCGCCAAGGCGCTGCCGCTGGGCGATACCCGCGAACTGCTGCGCCAGCGCGCCGACGTGCGCGCGGCCGAGCGTCGCCTGGCGGCTGCGACCGCACGCGTGGGCGTGGCCACCGCGGACCTGTTCCCGCGGTTGTCGCTGTCCGGCTTCGTCGGGTTCCTCGGCGGCGATGCCAGTGGCCTGGTCAATGGCAACAACAAGGCCTGGTCGCTGACCCCGTCGCTGAGCTGGGCAGCATTCGACTTCGGTACCGTGCGTGCACGCCTGCGTGCCAGCAAGGCTGAAGCCGAAGGCGTGGCCGCGCAGTACGAGCAGGCCGTGCTGCTGGCGCTGGAAGATACCGAGAACGCGCTGACCCGCTATTCCAAGCAGCAGGCACGGCTGGCGATCGTGGTCGAGCAGGCACAGGCCGCACGGCGTGCCGAATCACTGGCACAGATCCGCTATCGCGAAGGCTCGGAAGACTTCCTGACCCTGCTGGATGCGCAGCGCACGCAGCTGGCGGCCGATGACGCCCTGGCGGCGGCCGAGTCCGAAGTCAATGTCAGCGTGGTGGGCGTGTACAAGGCGCTGGGCGGCTGGGGGCAATCACCGCAGCAACCGAGCGTGGCGCAGGTGCAGTAACCGCAGGGGACGGAGGCAGTGCTTCCGTCCCCTCCTGCTTTCAGGGCCACTGATTGGCAGGCACCTCGCGCTCGCGCATGCGCACGATGCAGAAGCGATGGCCGGTCGGTGCTTCCATCACCCACCAGCGTTTGACGAAGCCTATCCGGCGCGCGCCGAGCTTCTCCAGGCGGTCGGCCTCGGCATCGATGTCGTCGCTCTCGATGTCCAGGTGCACCCGTGACGGGTGATCGACCCGCTGGACTTCCACGTTCAAGCCCGCCGGTGCACCCAGCAGGTCTGCATACTCGGCGCCCCCTTCGACACGCGCCGCCTGTGCCTGCAGGCCGAGCGCGGCGGCCCAGAAGCCGGCACCTGCGTCGGCGGGAAGGTCCTGGCAGTCGATGATGAATCCAGCCAGCCGGCTCTGGTGGGCCATGTCCTGCTCCGCAGTTCGGGGGAGGAGGCAGGGTAACGCGATGCGTTCCGCGTACATCTTCACCTTCGTGACGTTTCTGACTCTGCCGGAATGCCGGCCCGACGTGTAACAAGTGGGTCAGGCACTCGGGAGGACAGGCGATGGCGGATGGAAGGCGGGATACCCAACGGATGTTGTTCGGCGATCCGGGTCCACCCGGTGCGGGTCTGTCAGTGGCGGTCGTGGTGCTGCTGGTGCTGGCGACGATGGCGGCGGCGGTCGGTTTCCTGCGCCTGCAGGATTCGATGTTGGGGCTGGGCCTGATTGGCGTGGCCGTGTTCCTGGCGATCGGGGCCCGCATCTGCCAGGCGCGCGACCAGCATCAGGCGCTGTATCGCCTGCTGTCGCGGCAGCCACCGCCGTAGCGGCGGCTGCCGTGGCTGCTCAGTGCCTGGGCCAGTCCAGTTCGACCACCAGCGGGAAATGATCCGATGGCAGCACGCCACCGATGCGGCGGTCATCGGTCAGGAAGCTGCGCGCATGGAAGCCGCGCACCAGGACCCAGTCCAGCTGCACGGTGGCCTTGCCGGTAAAATCGTGGAAGGTCAGCCGCGGGCCCTGCGGAGCCTTCACCTGGGTACGGGTGTCCTGCAGCACGCGGGTGAATGCCTTGTAGGTGTCGCCGCCGGGTTCGCTGTTGAAGTCGCCGGTCAGCACGACGGGCAGATCGGCCGGCAGGTTGGCCACGCGCTTGCCGATCAGTTCGGCACCCTTGACCCGCCGCGGCTCGTCTTCGTCGCGGTAGGGCAGGTGGGTGTTCATGAAGTAGAAGCGGCGGCCGTCGTCGATGCGGCGGAACAGCGCCCAGGTGACCATGCGTGGGTACAGGTTGCCCCAGGTGATGCTGCCGGGCACATCGGGCGTATCGGACAACCAGAAGTTGCCTGATTCCTCGATCGCCAGCACCTTGCTGTCGTAGAACACGCCCATGTGCTCGTCGCCGCTGCCGCCGCGGCGGCCCTCGCCGAACCAACGGTAGCCGGGGAGGTGTCCTGCCAGGTACTCGGCCTGCTCCTGCACCAGTTCCTGGGTGCCGATCACCGCCGGGTGCGCATCGAGGATGACCTTCACCATCGCGTCGCGACGGTCGGGCCAGCGCTTGCCCGGCTCGGTATCAGCCGGGGTGCGCACATTGAACGACATCACCTTCAACGGCGCGGGGGCTGCGGCCCAGGCGCTGGTCGCAGGCAGGGCAAGCGCCAGCAGCGCAGACAGTACAGGGCGACGGAAACGCGACAACATCGTGGAATCCCTCCATTCCATGAAAACGGTTTCATGGAGCATCGCACGGATTGCCTGTTCATGGCTGTGCGCGCGCTGGCGGTATCCGCCGGTCGCCGCGGCGTATTCAGCAGGGCCTTGACAGCGCATTGACCCGCCCGCGCGGGCCTGCGTGCTAGAACGGCGCTGCCGGCCACTGAACCCGGCACCGCAGCAACCATCCACGGAACCACAAGGAGCTGTGCCATGACACGATTGATTCGCGCCCTGCAGGTGTCGCTGAACCTGCGTTCGGACAATTCCACGCAGTGCATCCGTTCCAAGTATCGCTACTGGAATATCTTCTGACCGGAAGGACTCCACGTATTCGATGACATCGCCAGGGAGGGTCGATGATCTTCCCTGGCATTGGAGGCAGGGCATGGATGAGCGTGCAGCGGATGCGGAAGTGGTTTCCATCGACGACCTGCTCGAACGCGTGCGTCGCGAAGGGCCGGTACTGCGCTTCAACAATGATGTCGTCGGCATCTTTGATCCGGCCCTGGCGGTCAGGATCGACAAGGCCAACACCGACCAGCACACCGTACCGGATTCACTGATTGATTTTCTCGGGCTGCGCAGTGGCAGGGACCCTGTTGCGTGGCGCGAGGTGCGGGCGTTGCTGAGCGAGCAGGCCGGGCGGCTGGCCAGTCCCGGCCACATGCGCGACCTCTACACGCGCATGCACGGCTTCCTTGCCCAGCGCGCGGACAGGCCGCATGACCTCAGCGAACTGAGCTGGTGGACGATCTCGCAGTCGCTGTTGCCGATGCTGATCGACGGCCTCAGTCGATCCGACGTCGATGCGCTCATCGGTGAGCAGAAGACCCGATACAACGCCATCGTGCTGCAGAACTTCTCATTCTGGCGGCGGATCATCGACTTCCATCTTTCCCGCCGCGCGGCGCGCACGGTGTCGCGGCACATCCGGCGTCGTGCGCGCCAGACCGTGCCGCGCGAGGACTTCCTGCAATCCCTGCTGCCGCTGGTGCAGCGGGTCGGGGTGGATCGCGTGGCCTATCTGGTGTCGATGGTGCTGGCCGGCATGTCGGGCCTGCCGGGCATCACGGCGGCCAGCCTGCTGTACGCGATGTACCGATTTCCGCACTGGCAGGCGCGTATCCGCGAGGAAACCTCGGCGCTGAGCCTGGAGCAGTTGTATGCGCTGCCGATCAAGTCGCTGCCGTGCACGTCGCGTTTCGTCAAGGAAACCCTGCGGCTGTGGCCGGGACTGTTCGCCCTGCATCGTCCGGCCTCGCACGATATCGATATCGAGGGCGTGTGCATCCGCAAGGGCGGGGCATACGAGTTGTCGTCCTACTTCCAGCATCATTCGCCGGAGTACTGGCAGAACCCGGACAGCTTCGATCCTGATCGCTGGTTGCCGGAGCGACGCCAGGCCAACAAGGGCGCCTACGTGCCCTTCGGATTTTCCTCGCGGGCCTGCATCGGCAGTGCGGTCGGCCACGCGCAGCTGCTGCTGTTCTGCGCATTGGTGACCCGCGATTTCGAGTTGACGGTGCAGGATGAGCCCACGCCGTGGATGCAGCTGGAAGGCTTTGCCATTCCGGTCGATTTCATCGGTACGCTGACGCCGCGGCACGCCTGACAGCATCTGTACTGCCTGGCTCAGTCTTCAATCTCGCCACGGCGGCCTGCCGCGCGCACCGCCTGCGCGGTGGTGGCCACGCCGAGCCGTTGTCGCGCTCGCCGCAGGTGGTTCTCCACCGTGCGTGCAGACAGCCCCAGCGTGGCCGCGATCTCCGCCTGGCGCCGTCCAGCGGCGACCCAGCGCAGCACCTCGCGTTCGCGTGCGCTCAACGCGCCTGCGCGAACATCCGCGGGCGCCTCGGCGAGCTGGCGCGCCGCACGGAAGGCTGACGTTCCGACCATTTCCAGCAGCAGGCGCGCGCTGGCGGATGCATCAATCGAGGTGCCGGCGAAACTGACCGCACCCTCCAGGCCGGTCGGGCCGAACACCGGAACCTGTAATCCATGCAGGCCATCGCCGCGCGGCTGCTTCACCACCTGATAGCGTTCGCCGCGCACCCCCTGGCGCTTGCTCCAGAAGAACGGCGCATTGCTGTCCAGTACATGGCGGTTGACCGGGCAGGCATGCAGGTAGCGGGCAAGTCCGGTATCGCTGCCGTCGCCGAACCAGTCACCCTCGATCCAGTACACGCGCTGCGCGTCGCGTTCCAGCCCGGTCCCGGTGGCAAACACCAGCAGTCGATCGTAGCCCAGGGGTGAGGCGGCGGCGCGCAGCACGCCGCCCACCGCGGGCAGTGACCGCGCCTGTTCCAGTTCCAGCAGCGCGGGCACCAGCGCAGGCATGTGCTCAGCGCCCCGCCAGTGCATCGAGCAGCGTACGCGCGGCCAGCTTGCCCAACGCGTTGCCGGCCAGCGGACTGTCGCCGGTCAGCAGCAGGCGATCCTGCAGCACGCTGCCATCAACCCCCTCGTTGACGATCTGCACGCCCTGCTGCGCCAGGCGTTCACCGAAGAACCAACGCAGCTGCCCCGGCATGTAGCCGATCTCCGGTGTCTGCCGGTCCATTGCGTCGGGGAAGGCGCAGATGCGGTAACCACGGAACAGCGAGCCACCGTCGGCTTCGTCGACGCCCGCCGCCAGCAGCGCCGCCGGGCCATGGCAGAGCGTGATGATGTGGCGCTGCCCGGCCATGGCCCACTGCAGCGTGGCCTTCACCGCCGCGCTCTCCGGCAGGCCGATCAGTGCGCCGTGGCCACCGGGAATGAAGATGGCGGCATAGTCCGAATCGGCTCCCAGGCCGGCCACCACCTCATCCAGCTGCAACGGCTGGCGGAAGCGCGCCTCATAGCGTTCGTACAGGGCGCCGATCTCGCGGTCCTCGCGCGGGAAGGCCCACCACTCGAACTTCACGGCGTTGCCGGACAGCGTCGCCACGTCGATGTCGAAGCCGGCCTTGTCCAGGTGGTACATCGGCAGCAGGGTTTCCACCGGGTGGTTGCCGGTGGAGAACAGGTGGCCATTGGCGGTCGGCAGATAACGCTCGTCGGCGGCGATCATCAGCACCTTCCAGCGGCCATCGCGGCGTGCATCCGGATAGTCGGCCCCGGACAGGTCGCTCTTGGGCGAGGTGAACTGCGAAAGCGAGTACGGCGACGGGAAGAAGGCATCGCGCTCGGCCGGATCGGGGCTGGGCTGGCGGCTGGGCTCTTGCGTGTTCATGCGGACCTCCGTTGGGGGAAAGTGAGCCCAGCATAGGAGGCCGCGTGCGCAGGCGCGATGAGGGATTCCCCTCAATGGACCACCACCCGGATGCTGCATCGCGCCACCGGCCCGGTTGGACAGCGGGATTATGTCGTGTTATCTAGCCGGTGCCGGGATAATCCCGGCATAACCACACAGCAAGCAAAGGAATGAAAATGAAAAGATTCGCCCGAGCATTGCGCGTCACTCTGAATATCCATCCGAACGAGAAGAGCAGTGTGTGGAATACCTGGCCGCTCTGGGTCGAGTTCTGATCCTGCGGGGCAACCCCGCGATTGAGCGGTAGCAAGACGAAGGGACTCGTCTTTCGAGTCCCTTCCTGCCGGAGACGCACTGCATGCAAGGGATGTCGAATGAAGGCAGCGCCATTGCTGCCGAGCGCCTGGCTGCGCGGGTGGAGCGCGAAGGACCGGTGCTGAAACTGGAAACCGGCGGTATCGGGGTGTTCTGCCCAGAGCTGGCCGGCAAGGTCGACAAGGAGAATTCCGAGCACCTGTTCGTGGTCGAGTCGCTGGCCGACCTGTTCCGCCGGCACGAACGCGTGCGCTGGACCGAAGTGCGCAGCCTGATCGCGACCCGCAGTGCTGAGCTTACCGGAGCGCAGACCCTGGAGGCGCTGCAGTCGCGCATGCGGCAGGCGTTGGACGCACTGTGCGGGCGCGAGCTGGATGCCACGCCAGCCGTGTGGAAGGTGATGGCGCATCCGCTGGTGCCACTGGTGATCGATGGGCTCGACGCGCGCGGCACCGCGGCCATCGAACGCGCCCTGCATCTGCGCTACACCACCCAGGTCGAGCAGGTCATCCATCGGCGTCATCTGCTGCGCAACTTCCTCATCGGTCGTGGCGAATCGCGGGCGATCGCCGCCGAACTCAGGCGCCGGGTCCGCAGCGGACGTTCGGCGCTGGACTATGCACAGTCATTGTTGACCCTTCGCGAGCGCATCGGCCTGGACAAGGTCACCTACCTGGTCACCGTGCAGCTGATCGCCATTTCCGGGGTGCCCGGCATGATGGCCGCCTGCCTGCTGCTGGCGATGCAGATGCATCCACACTGGCGCCAGCGCATCGAGGAGGAATTCGCGCCGCTCTCGGATGCGGAGATCCATCTGCTGCCGATGGCCAGGATTCCCTGCACGATGCGCTTCCTGAAGGAAGTGATGCGGCTGTATTCCACGCCCTTCAACAACCGTCGGGTGGCCGCCTGCGATCTGCAGGTGGAAGGGCAGGCCATCGCCGAGGGCACGGTGTTCGAGCTGAGCTCGTTCATCCAGCATCGCTCGGCGAAATACTGGGATGACCCGCTGCAGTTCGATCCCGATCGCTGGCTGCCCGAGCGGCGCAAGCGCACCGCCGGCATCTATGTGCCTTATGGCTTCCCCACGCGCTCGTGCGTGGGGTCGGCGGTGGGCAACGCGCAACTGGTACTGCTGTGTGCGCTGCTGGCGCGCGAATTCCGTTTCACCCCCAGCGCCGACTACCGGCCCGAGGTGCGCATGGAAGGCTTCGCGATTCCCGCGGCGCTGCACGGCACGTTCTCGCGCCATGAGGCCGGTGCCTGATCTGCAGGGGCGGGCGGCTTACTTTGCCGTACGCCCGTGTTCCTGCATGTCCTCATGCAGGATCCGCCGCAGCTCGACGATGGCCGGCGTGGCTTCCTGCACGCTGTGACCGGACACGATCACCTTCTCCGAAACGGCGTGTGGCAGGTGCGAGCTCCAGTAGGGCACCAGCCCGTCATCGGTTTTTTCCAGTGGGCCATCGGCCTTGGCGCGGGCGATGATCGAGTGGTAGTGCACCTTCGGTGACATCGGCAGGTCGGCCACGGCGCGGACGAACGGGTCGTCCTTGTCCAGGTTCTGGATGCTGTTCATCTGGTAGCCGTGCTTGCCATCGTTGCGATCGATCTGGCCGTCGTTGGCCAGCGTCGCCACGTCCTCCAGCACGGTCAGCGGCAGCCGTACCAGGCGGCCGATCCAGCGGCCGAGGCGGGTACCGGCCACGTCGGTGCCGCGATGCGGTGTGGCGATGAACACCACCCGCGATACTTCCGGTTCCGGCAGGAAGGTCAGTACCGGCGCGCCCTTGGTGCGCAGCAGCTCGCGCTGGGCGGGCGTCATCTGCGCGGTGGCCAGCAGGGTGTCGACCAGGTGGTCGCCGGAGGAAGAGACCATCAACCGCGCGATCACCCCGCCCATGCTGTGCCCGACCAGCACCATGTCATGCGAGGCCTGCGCCTTGCCGCTGGGGTCGAAGTGCTTGAGCACTTCGGCCAGCGTGTGGCGCATCGCATCGTGGCTCATCGCGATGGGCATGTTGGTCGGGTAGTAGAACTGCCAGACCTGGAAGTCCTGGCGGATCTCGTCGTCGCGCATCAGTTCGTTGGCCACGTTCACCCAGGCCTCGGGACTGCTGGCCAGCCCATGGATCATCAACAGCACGCGGCGGTTCGGGTCGTAGGGCTGCATCATGTACAGATGCGGCGCGTCGATGCCGCCCTTGCCACCAAACAACGAGCGCAGCGACTGCTGGCTGAAGTTGGAGCGCGCCAGCCACAATGCGTAGCCCGCAGTGAAGTTGGCCGCCAACGGCACCTGCTGGCCGTGCAGGGTTACTTCCGAGACCTGGTAGGGATCGTGGATCTCCAGTTCCGGCTCGTCGTCGTGCAGCACTTCCCACAGGTTCTTTCCCGAGAAGCGCAGCAGCACCGTCATCGAAGGCGAGGGCATCTCGCTCCAGCTCTGCGCGGCCGGGGTGCTTGCCTGCGCGGCGGGCGTCGCTGCCGAAGGCGGGGTGGCCGTGCTGCCAGCCGGATCGTCCATCACCGCCACCAGCTCGGCACCGAAGCCATCGCGGCGATGCACGCTGCGCAGCGTACCGGTGAACGACAGCGAGGCCGCCGGTACCAGCTCGGTGGGGGTGCGCGTGTCCAGCGGCGATGCTTCGCCTGAAGGGGCCAGCACGAAGGTCCAGCGGCCCAGCTGGAAATGGCTGGCCTGGCTGTGCACGCGCCCGGTGGCGTACGCGTTGTACAGCTGCACCGAGGCTTCCTGCACAGCCAGGTTGTAGTAGTCGCGCACCTGGGTCTGGCGGTCCTCGAAACCACGCTGATTGGCGGTGCGCTCGGTGAAGAACAGATAGGCATAGGCCTGGCGCGCGACCTGCATCCACGCATCGAGGCGCGGCTGGAAGTCGGCATCCAGTTCGGTGATCGCGGTCTTGGCGCGGCCGGATGCCGAGTACTCGCGCTTCGGTGCCGGCAGGGTCATCGCATGCTGCAGCCACAACTCGGCCAGGCTGGAGCGCTTGTCTTCCTCGCGCACCACGATGCTGCTTTCCATGGCCTCGATGCAGGGCAGGCCGGGCTTGGCACAGACGCCCTCATCGAGCCCGGCCACGCGCAGGGTCTCGGTGGTCGCCGCGCTGAGCTTGCCGGAGGTGAGGATGTCACCGCGCTTGAGCGCGATGTACTGGCCGGGCGTGACCGAGGCGACCTGCACCGACGGTCCGAACTGGCGCAGCGTCGCGCAGCCCCCCAGGGTGAGCAGCACGGTGATGATGAGGGTCGTGCGGCCGATGAAGCCCATGCCCGTGGTAGCCATACGATGCTCCTGCGCGGTGGCGTCACTCTAGCGGCCGGCCTGTCAAAGCGGAATAGACCGAACGGTCGGTTTGGGCCTGGCCGCCGTGGGCGATTCAGCCATTCCCGTGTGACACTGCGGCGAATGGAAGGGACACGGTGATCGCGATGGCCTGGCTGGAAACCCGCATTCCCCCGCCCGTGGTGATGCTGCTGTGCGCCGCTGCGGGCTTTGCAGCACGCTGGCTGTGGCCCGGTTTCCACCTTCGGGTGCCGGTGCCGGTTCTGCTCGCAGGCGTGACGGTGACGCTGGGTGTCGTGCTCAATCTGCTGCCCAAGCTGTCTTTCCAGCGCGCCGGTACCACCGTCAATCCTCTGCGACCTTCGGCGTCGAGCGCGCTGGTTACCAGCGGAATCTACCGCCGCACGCGCAATCCGATGTATCTGGGCCAGGCGTTGGTCCTGCTTGGCGCCATGGTGTACCTGCAGAACCTGATCGCGCTGCTGGTGGTGCCGCTGTTCCTGGTGTACATCACCCGGCTGCAGATCCTGCCGGAGGAGCGGGCACTGATGGCCCGCTTTCCCGAGGCGTACGCGCAATACCGTCATCGCGTGCCGCGCTGGCTGTAGCGTCGGCTACGCCATCAGCGGCTGATCTGGCACTTCACCGCAGCCGAATAACCCTCGTAGTCGTCGCCCGCGATCACGTGCAGGGTGTGGCGCTTGTCGATGCGCTTCACGTACGACGGCTCTTCGGTGTTGGCATGCTCGTTGACCTCGGTCACCGACCAGGCCTTGGCCAGGCGCTTGGAATCGACGCCGTTCAAGTACACGAAGAGGCTCTTCTCGCCTTCGGCCACGTTTACATCGGCACTGGTGACCGTGCCGCCAAACAGCGCGACCGGCTTGTCCTCCGGCTCGAAGGTGCCGCCCGGTTTCTTGGCCAGGCCGGCGGCCTGCAGCGCATCGATGGCGTCGGCCGCACTGAAGTTCGAGCCGGCCTTGCAGGCCAGCAGCGCTTCCAGCGTGGCGGTGCCGGGGGGCGCGATGGCCGGCGCCGCAGCGTGCGTGGCTGAGGCTGCGGCGAGGGTGGTGAGGAGCAGGACGAGCGTGGTTGTGGCGGTTTTCATTGCAGATCCTTCTGGCGGCAGCAGGCCGGGGCAATGCAGCGATGGAGCGAAAGCTCCATCCCGATTATGCCCCACGCTTCCCGCACGACGAGCAGGCACAAAAAAGCCGGAACCCCCTCGACGGGAGATCCGGCTTCTTGCGGCCTCGACAGGCCATACAGATGGTGGAGGTGGGCGGATCGTCCCAGCACCTCTTTCTAAGCAGTTGAACTGCAAGGAAAAGTTGCCGGGCCCGCTCCCTCAAAACGATACCTCAAACGATACCCAATCGTAGCATGCAGGCACGGTAAGGGACTCGTGGGCGGCCGTTCTCGAAAGAGGACGGCATGCTGTGGAAACTTTTGGCGGTGATGGCTTTGTTGGCCGGCGTTCCGGCCTGGGCGCAGGGCGGTTCGATTCCGCCCACCGGAACGGAGCAGGGTTGGAAGGGGCTGCACCTGGCGGAACTGGTAAGCGAGCCCGGGGAGGGCCTGAGCGATTTGATGCTGCGCATTGCCCCGGTCCTGGACCAGCACACCCGTGAAAGCGGCCACGAGGTTTGCGGCATGGTCGCCCAGTCTGCGGATGCAGAGCGGTTTGGCATCCGCTTGGGCACGACGAAAGGGGCGATGACCTGTTCCATGTCGCGGTCCAACGTGCCCGACGGCATGCACGCCCTGAACGTCTCTATCCACTCTCATCCCCACACCCGTTCAGTGCTGCCGACCGCCGCAGACGTGTCCTTCTACGCGGAAAATCCGCTGTCGTCGGGCCGAATGGTGAAGCGTGGGCGTTCTGAGCGTGTGGGCGGCGCCTACTTCTCAAGCGGCGATTATGCCGCCGGCCCGGGCTACCTGGTGGCCGAAGGTCAGTTGCTCTACCAGGAAGGCAAAGGAACCGAGCGAAACCTGGGCCGCTTTGATGTTACGCCGGCTGCGTTGGCGGAGCCCAAGTAAACCGAAATCAAGCCAGGAGAAAGTCCCGCAATGCGGGGCTTTCTTATGCCATTTCAGGGCAGAACGCGGTAGTAAAAGGCAACGCTGCCGCGTATGACGGAGCCGTTGTCAGTGGAGGCGTTGCCACGAAACTCAAACTCCACGCGCTTACCGTTGAAGCTGAGAACCTGGTTGCTAGCCGTGAATGACGTCGGGCTTCCCGGACGTGCGGTGTTGCTGCTGTTCCCACCACCTGCAACCGTGGCGGTGGCTCCGTTGTAGGTGATTTCAATGCTGCCGTTGCCGCGCACTGGTCCCCAACTGCTGGACCACTCGGAGCTCTGGCCTGCCAGATAAGTCCAACTCGTGGCTTCGGTCAACGTGCGGTTGCCCACGGTTCCGTAGGCATTGGCCACAGACAGATTGACGAATCCCGAGGTAACCACCAGCCCCTGCGTGGCGCAGTTGTTGGATGTAGTCCCCCACCCGCTGGTAGCCGTGTAGGTGCCGCTCCAGCTATCCGACGTGCTCGACACCGGCGAGCCGGTGGCGGCCGGGCACACCCAGGACGTGGTGCGCGTGCCGTTCTCGACGCGGCTGCGCTGCTGCCAGTGCTCGCCCACCTGGCCAGCCGGGCAACCGACGTTTTGGCGTTCGGCCGGCGCGTCGCGGGAGATGGCCACGGAGGTAGGCGACGGAGCCACGCACGCGGGCGCGCATGTGCTGGAAACAGTCGTCCACGGTCCATAGGTCCCCGTGGCCCAGGCCTCGTAAGGCCCGCCCACCTCGCCGCAATAGCCCTCTCGTTGCTGCCAGTGCTCGCCCACTTGGCCAGCTGGGCAACCCACGTTTTGAGATTGCGTCGGCGGCACCGTGCAGACCGGCAAAACCTTCGGCGTGCTCGGAGGTAAAACTCCCGGCGTTGGCGGCGGGGTCGTCGGTGTCGCTGGTGCTGGCGGGGCCGTAGGCACGGCCGGGGGGGGTGCTGAGGGCGTGCCAGGCGTCACCACGCCAGGCGTTCCAGGCACAGCATCGCCCACGCTGGGGGCTCCATTGACCGGGGCGACTGGCGTGGCTGGGTTGGTCGGGTTCACCGATGGCGGAGCCGTAGGCAGCGCGATGGACGACACCGCAACCGACGAGCCGGACGCCAGACCGGAGAAATACACGAAGCCCAGGCGGTCCCCGCCGTGCTGCTCGCACGCAACGGCGGCGCTGGCCGGGTCGTATTTGTTGTTCACATAGACGCTCTCGCCATTGACCTGCGCATCGGCAACGGCCGGGTCACCGGCCATCGCGGCAACCAGCTTGGCGCATGCCGCCTTGGGCACGTCGCGGGTTTCGACT
Source organism: Stenotrophomonas sp. LC732 (assembly GCF_052446685.1). NCBI lineage: Bacteria > Pseudomonadati > Pseudomonadota > Gammaproteobacteria > Lysobacterales > Lysobacteraceae > Stenotrophomonas > Stenotrophomonas sp. LC732. The sequence continues at coordinate 1,685,991 of NZ_CP199214.1, forward strand.
AAAAACGAGTCGTTGCCGTGCTTGACGGTGTTCGGCAAGAACGACACCGAGCCGCCCCATGCATTGCGGAGGCCATCGCTGTGCCGCAGCCGCTGCGCAGCCAGGCCATCGGTTTGCACGAGCGAGGTGGACAGGCCCGAGTAGCCGCCAAGGATTCCTAGGCTGCGGTCGATGGCGTTGGCGGTTTCACTGAAATCTAGTTGAGTTTGTTTCACGTAGGCGGCCACTGAAGTGGGGCCGAACAGCAGCCAGCCGGCGGCCGCCATGGCTGACATTGCGGCCAGCACCAACAACACCTCCACCAGCGTATAGCCGCCCGGCTTCTGGCCACGCGGAGCGCTTGGCGGGGGCGTCGGGCACTCCGCCTTGCGCTTGCGACGCGCGTCGAGCAGGTCGCCCAGCGAGCCCAGGAAGTGAACGCGCAGGGCTTCGCTCTGCTGTTCAAGCAGCGGGTCCGTGGATCTCTTATCGTCGATCATGACCGGGCCGCCTCTCTTGCGGCCGCACGAGTTTCGAGGTGTTTGATGCCGCGCTCGCGAAGTGCGTCCCGCCGTTGTGGTTCGCGCTCGAGTTGGCCGGCGATGATCAAAAGGGCACCCACAATCTCTGCCTCATCCCAGCCGTCTGCACCGGCGGCGATGACCAGCCCGCCCAACCCAATCTTGCGGTGCGCATCGGCCGAGCGGAACAGTTTGGCGCGCTCCTTGGCCTTGTCGCGCGCGGCTTGGCGGGCTTGCCGCTCTTTCTCTTGCTTCTCAGCGACCAAGAGCTTTGCTTGCTCCTTCGCCGCGACTTCCAGCATCTTCGCCAGTTTTAGTTTTTGCTTTTCAATAGCTGCCACGGCACGCCTGCATTAAGTCCTGATAAACCATGCAAGCAGATTCGGCGCGGAGCGCAAGGGGGCAACGCCCATTTTCTGGCGCGAGCGAGCAGCGAGCGCCGCTTTTGACTTTGGCTAAAAAGTTGACAGTTCCGTTGTGCATGTAACTCTGATTCAGGGGGCCCGCGAGCGTAGCGAGTAGCCCCGGTTCTCTTGAGTTTGATGCGGGTGCGAAGCGCCCAAAGAAAACAACAAGAGCGCACTTAGAGTAATCCCTTCGGGATTACGTGCGGTCAGGGGCTTCGCCCCCGACACCCCGGCGCGCTTCGCACGCCAGCCCCCCATTGCTCGCCCCCCCAGGGGGCTGCGCTCGGAGACTGGATTGGCGATTTACCACCTCACTGCTAAGGCTTACTCGCGCTCGGGAGGACACTCGTCCACCGCTGGCGCTGCCTATCGTGCAGGGGTGCGGATTGAAGATGCATTGACCGGGACGGTCCACGACTACACGCGCCGCCAAGGCGTCGCGTTTTCGGCGCTCTGCCTGCCGGGCGAACAGACAGCCGACCGGGCCGAGTTTTGGAACCGGGTCGAGGCACATCACAAGCGCGGAGACGCCATCACGTGCCGCGAGGTGGAGGTGGCGCTTCCCGCCGAACTTTCGGCCGAAAAGCGTCAGGAACTGGCGCATGGCTTTGCCCGTCATTTGGCCGAGCGCTACGGCGTGGCCGCTGACGTGGCCATCCACGAGCCGAGCAAGGGCGGGGACGGGCGCAACCACCACGCGCACATTTTGCTCAGCGCGTGCAGCGTCAACCCAGACGGAAGCTTGGGGAAAAAGGCTGTGGCATTGGACCCGATTGCGTGCAAGCGAGCCAAGCAACCCACACTGGCCGAAAGGGAACGCGAGTTCTGGGCCACGGCCGTCAACCGCATGCTGGCCAGCGAAGGCATGGCTGCACGCGTGGACCATCGTTCGTTGTTGAGCCAGCAGGCCGCGGCCGTCCAAAACGATGATTTCGCCAAGGCGGCCCAGTTGGACCGCCCGGCCACCAAGCACGAAGGCAAAGCGGTCACCCAAGCCCGCCGCCGTGGCGAACGGTTGCCGCGCGCCAAGCGAAACGATCGGGTCCGCCAAGCGGCCGACAGCCGCGTCACCGCCCATGCCGAGCGCTTCGAGGCATTGAAAGCCCAAGCCGCCGCCGAGGGGCGCTTGGCCCATGTGGACGAGCAAGCCCTGCACGCGCAAGCGCTTTTGGAACGTCGCAAAGAATCGGCGGTGCGCTTGCGCGCTGCTGCCCAGCCATCCCCCACCGAGGCCCCACGCCATGACCGAACTACCACCACTCCCCAGCGCCGACGCGCCCCCGCTCTCACGCGAGATAGCGTTGATGCTCTCCGAGTCCGAAAACCCGGAGTTGGCAACGAGCGCATGCCTGCGCTGCGCCCACTCCACAACCTTAACCCTAGGTTGGCCGGTGGCGGACGACCAGCCGCCGAGAGGGCCGGATTTAGTCGTGTTTTGCGGACAGATGCACCGCGACATCACGACCCTCGTCCGGCGGTGCTCCGGATTCCAGTCCAACTCCTGACGCCCAAGCCAGGGGCCGCCGTCCAGGCGCGTGCACAGCGTCCCGCTGCGCACAGAGCCGGGGCATCCATGCCCCGGCCGGCCGCTGGCGCGGCTGGTCAGCAGGGCAAGGGGGCGGCAGGCATCGAGCGCGCTTCACGCAAACACACTCAGAACAGGCAGGCGGAAATCATGGCCGGAGACCAGGCGGTAAAAAATCTAGAAGAGATGATTGAACAGATGTTCAAAGTGGCGCGTCGGGCCCTTCAGTCCACGAATGCCACCCCTGAGCAGCGCTCTGTCTCTCGCACGCTCCTCCAACGGCGTGACGACTTGGCCGAAAAGCGCCAGGCGCATGCGGACGCCAAACAAGCCAGGGAGGACGCCAGGCTGGCCCGCCGCAGGGCGGTGGCTGACGCCAACACGTTCCCAGTGCCGATGGATCTCCGCTCCACGTTGCTGCGCAAGATGGGACGGCCTACCGCAATAGACCGGGCCGCACAGGCGGTGCAAGAACAGAAGCAGCAGGCCCGGCTGCAAGAGCAGCACGCCCGCGCGTTGCGCGAACAGACTAAAGAAGCCACAGACAAGGCCGGTGTGGCGTTTGAGTTGGCAACCTCGGACTTTCTGACGCAGTTCCCGCACCAGTTCCCGCCCGCCAAACCCACTGCCGAGCTCGCACCGACGCACGACCTGCTCCCATTGCCGCCGAACTCAAAGCAGGTCCCCCGGTTACCCGAGCCCGTCAGTTCGCTCCGCCGTCCGTCGCGGACGCCCTGAGTAGGGCGTCGCGCTGCTCTGGAGTCAGCTAGGCAAGCACCTGCAAGGCTTCGGCCATCCTAAAGTTGAATCGCCTTAGGGAAAACTTTCTCAGCTAACGACGCCTCTTTACCTATGGATACGATGTCACTAATGGCGCTTGCGTGAACAACATTGCCTAGATTCATCATAGATTGGACTACCGGCACAATGGTCGTGGAGGTCGGGATATTTCTTTGGATGAGCTTGCCTTCGCTAGTGTAAAGCGGCCCTGAAGCCAAGATGCCTAGCAGCTGCGCCCTAGTTCCCGGCGTGTATGCGTTATCTTTTGTTCTATACATCAAATCTTCAAACAAAAAAACCGGAGATCCGCTCGAGCCAGGGAAGCAAGCGGCATCAATAACGAACTCGGGCTTTCCATTCCACTTCAAGAACGGATGGGAGGCGGTGCTTCCTCGCCTTGCTAACGGGCGATTATTTTTCTCATCCCATAGTCCGTTCGGATAACCAACCATCATCACCGGCTCAATCGGTCTGATGTTTTTTATTTCGTCATCCGGGACTAGAAATCTGGCATTTAGAAATGTATTCCTAAGCTGGTATCCGGTCGAATGGATTTCCTCCATAATGTCGCCAATAAAGAAGGCGCAAAGGTCAACGTTGGGGTCGGGGTGCGGTAGCATCCGTTCCTGACAGCCAGGGATGAAAAAAACTCGGTGGATGTCTCCTGGCGCAACGACCATCTCGCTGATGTCCGTGCTTGGCTGACGAACAGTCAGCGTCATTTTTATCTCATTGCAGTTGGCGACAACATGCTTATTCGTAACGACCATCGGAAACGTTGCGACTCCCTCAGGGACATTGAACTCACCCACATAGAAGAATCCCGTTCCTACAGACGCTGATACGCCCGCGTTGCCGCATAGAAGGCGAACCGTGGAGAGTGAAATCAGAGTTGCTGGGTTCATTCACTACCTCTAGAGATGAAAAATACGCCCCCGGCTTGACAAATGCCGGGGGCGTCTTAGTTTGGATTCACGGCCCCCGAGTTTGACCGACTCGGAGGCGAGCAAAGTAGGAATCAGCTACGCATGCCCAGGCGGTGCCCCTTGAGGCCACTCTAACAAGCCCGGACAGACCCGCAAGCCCCCCCCCCCCTCCTTTCCTCGCCCCCGAATCTGCCCAGCCCGAAGGCCGTTGGTAGCCGTAACTCGTTGTCGGTGGAAAGACCGGCTGCGCACAAGGAGAACTGGGAGCCCGCAAGGGCTTGGGTTGACCCCACCAGGGTGCGCAGGCTTTGAAGCAGGGGGACCGGGCGCTGTATGGCCTGCAACCTGCGCCAACCAGGTAGTTCAAGCGTCGCAGAGGCGTGGGGAGTGCTCAATCTGGCCCCACTCGTGTGCCCTGTCGCGGTCCGACTATCAGCGGTTTGTGGCCCATGGATGGCAGCTAGGATGATATTTTCCAGCGACGGCTGGGGAACGGGCAAGCCCACAGGAGAGACGCCACATAGTGGTGACGGAACCCTGAGCCGGCGCGGTTGGACCGCGTGAATCCGTCGTAGCGGTGTAGTCCTTCTATCACCGCGCCCGACTGTCGGGCCGTCCCTTGGGGCGGTAACCAACGGGGGCCAAGTCACCCCGACCGCTTCGCGCGGAGGTCCTAGGGGAGACTTTGCCCTTCATCGTCGGGGGGAGCCGGAGGCGACCCCCAAGATGAAGGGCAAAGCAGGGGAGCTCAGCGAAGCTTTAAGGGGAAGAAGGGCAGGCCCGTGCAGGCTTTTCCAGTTCCAGAAAAGCACATCGGCGCGCGTCGGCCCCTTGCGCATCCAGCGAGATGCGCTAAAAACTGTCGATGGACAGTGCCACCCGCCGAGCCGCCGCCAAAGCGGCAGACAAACTTCTGAAAGCCGCTGGTTACGACACGCGGGGCAAGAACCTGCGCAAGACCATGAAGAAGAAACGCAAAGCGGCCCACGTTGCCCGGCAAGGGAAAAAGACGGGGAAAATGCGGGGTGCTTTGGCCCGCAAGTCCATGGCTTGACGCCTACTCATGTGCATGCCGTCGCTGGGACGGTATTCCTGGCAGTTTGACTGGCGTCGGGGTATTGTTCGCCTACACCCTGCTAGGAGGCATACCGTGGGCGAATGGTCGGACTATTTTGACGATTTTCCGGAGGAGAACCCAGCGAACTGGGTTAACGGACGTTTTGACCCTGCGGGGGCCCGGCGCGAGCATCACAGGGCCGAAGCGCTTACGCAGGCGCAAGCAGACTTGAACAGCACCATTCGAAGGATGATTGACGAGGGCAACCGGCGCGCCAGCGAAAAGGACGCTAAACCGTAGTCAATGGCTAGCCGGGGTAAGAGGGCGGATGCACTTTTCTTGGTCTTCTCTTGACGCGCCGACACCCAAAGCCCCCGCTCACTCGGGGGCTTTGCTTTTCTTGGCTTGGCGCGTCTTGGCGGCTTTCTCCCTGCGGCGCTCGATGTGGGCCACCTGCTTAAAGGCCCGGTCAAACTGACCTGGCACATAGGTCGGCAGCGGCACGGGTGGGCCGTATTCGTTCAGCGCCGCAAAGCGCTTGGGGATGGTGCCGGGGTTCACGTAATGCTTGAGGCCGCTGGGCAAGGTCAAGTCATGCCCCGTGATTTCCTGGGTCACTTGGATGGCCGCCCCGAGTTCGTTGACCAGCGTGTTCGCTACGTTGTGGCGGAAGCAGTGGAAGGACTTCAGGCGACCGGTGAGGCCGCGCTTGATGGCGTAGGCGCGGAACTGGTCGCCCATCGTGTCCCCGTAGCCGCCGGCTTCCGAATGCTGGAGGTGCGGGAACAGGCGGTCAAACCCGGCCCGCTTCACGTCCTCGACGAACTCTAGGAATCCCGCCTGCAGCACGTTGTCCGACAACGGGACAAAGCGCGAGGAATGCGCGTTCTTCAGGCGCTGGTCCGGGCGCAGGGCACGGATATGGATGCCCCAATGGCCGCCCACCTCTGCAACGTCGTCCACATAGAGCTGGGCCACCTCGTTGACGCGCGCACCCGTGGCGACGCCCAGGATGGAGCCGAACCAGCGGTGCGGGTATTTGCTCGCCCACGGCGGGAATGCCTCGGCATCGAAGAGCGCGGCCAGCTCTTCCGGCGTGAAAGGTTCGCGGGTCGGTGCGTCGGTCTTCGACTTGGAGCGATTCATGATGGCCTTGTGCGGGGCTTTGGGGATAAGGGCCTCGTCGGCCTGGGCGTTGAAGAAAGCGGCCAGGTGGTCGCGGCGCTTCTCCTGGGTGCGTTCCAGCAGGGTCGGGTGGCCGCCTCTTTTGGCCTTCGCCAACACTTCCTTGGGCGTCAGGCCACGAAACACGGCTTTCTTGCTTGCGTTGGCCGGGTAGACCGCCAGCGCATCCAGGAACGCGCGCACGTCCGTGGCCGTGACTTCTTCAATCGGCTTGTCATCGCCCAGGGCCAGGAAGAGGCGAAGCGTGTATTCGGTGTCCATGACGTTGCGCACGGCCCGTTGAGCGCGTTGCATGTCGCTGAGGTAGACGTCAATGCGCTCGGACAGCAGCGGCCCGGCGGGAGGCGCAGGTGGCGCCAGGGGCCGCGGGGGTTCCCAGCCGTGCATGCCCGCCATGAGCGGGTCCTTTGCTGCGAGAGCGTTCAAGTCCTGCACGGTCTGCCGGAACAGCCGGCGGTCCTCGGCCGTGTTGATTTCCACGCCGCCGAGCGTCAGCCCGTTGGGCAGCCGCACCTGCTGGATGGTCAGGTCGTTGTGCCCGTTCTCGCGCACCCTGCGCAAGATGTCCTTGATGTCGTCGTTCACCATCGCCCCTGTTCGAATGGCTCGGAAAGACTCCGATAGTGCCACCGCCATGCGTGCAGCGACCAGCCTGGCGGTATCGCCTCGGCCGGGCAGGGCACGAACAAGGAAGCGGCAACCCAGCACCGGGCGTAAATCCACGGGCACCAGAAAGCGGGCGTAAAGCCCGCTGGCGCGCTTCAACAAGAAGGGTTTGGGCAAAACGATACCTCAAACGATACCTGAAAGGGGTATCGTTTGAGGCGCGTTTTCTACCAAAAAGCCTTGAAAAATCAACACACTTAGCGTAAATTTCAAGGCGAGAATGGTGGAGGTGGGCGGAATTGAACCGCCGTCCGAAGGCACTCCATCCCCAGCACTACATGCTTAGCTCACCGTTGGATCTCGTCCCCGAACAGCACGGTGCGCAAAGCGCATCCGGGAACCAGCCTGTTGTGTTCTAGTGCCGGACTGACAGGCAGCCATCCAGCGCGATTCCATGATAGTGACTCTACACCGCGAGCATGGACACAAGCGGTTTCGAGGCTTAGGCCTTAAGCGGCCAGAGCGTAGTTGTCGTCGTTGGCAACTAGAGTTTTGCAGCTGGATTTACGAGGAAAGCTACCCCCTCGGCATGCGCCAGGCAACTTCACAACCCCCGTCGAAACCAATGCACCCCCGGTTTCTTCAAGTTCTGCAAGGTACAAGGCCTGTTTCGTGTCGCCACGGCCAGTGCCTGCCCAACGCTGCCAATGCTACGCCAAAACAGCTGAACAGTCACCGTGGCAATCCACAACATGTTGTAGAGCCAGCGGCATAGCGGATTGGTAACGTCATTGGCACGAATTTGCGACACACTGGCGGCGACCATCCGGGCCAGGACAGACACGGAGACTGTGGGTGACCGATGCAAGCCAACAACGCAGCCTGCGGCAGCTGATCGGGCCGGTCGGTGCCGACTACCAGCGGCGCGCCCTGCCGCCCGGCTGGGTCTGGGCGGTGCTGGCGGTGTTGCTTGCGGCCACCGCACTGACCGAGCTGCCGGCGACTGCGGCCGCGGCATTGGTGGCCAGTGCGGTGGTTGTGCACTGGTCGCAGCGCGGTCGCATCCATTGGCTGGGCTGGCGCCTGCCGGGCCTGGCCGTGTTGGCGGCCCTGCTGTGGGGGCCGGAAGTGCTGTCGCAATGGTTCGAGCACGGGCTGGCCGTGGTCCTGATGTCGCTGGCCAGCCTCAGCATCGGCGTGCATGTATGGCAGGCGCGACAGATGGCGCGGCAGCTCCAGGGCGCGGCCGATTCGCTGGATGACGCCCAGCTGCTGGCCCTGCTGCCGGCCGACGCGGCCCAGCTGGCGCAGCGGTGGCGCGCCGGCGATGACCGGCATGCGCCGGAACTGGCAGTGGTGATGCACCTGGCCGTGATGCACGCGGCGCTGGCACCGCGCATGCGCGGGCAGGGCGTGCTGGCAGGGTGATCGGTCGGCGGCTTCTACAGCCGCCGTGGTCAGGAGCCTGGCAACGCCTTGCGCAGGTAGATCCGCTCGTGCCCGGGCGGGCAATCGGGCAGCCGCCCATAGACGGTGTAGCCCTGCCGCAGGTAGAAAGCTTCGGCCTGCCAGTCGAAGGTATCCAGCATCACGTTGCGGGCGCCAAGCTGGCGCGCGGCGGCTTCTGCTTCCGCCAGCAGGCGCTGGCCGATGCCTTGCCCGCGCAGTTCCGGGTCCACCCACAGCACATGTACCTGCAGCCAGCCGGCACAGACGTCGGCCAGCACACCACCGCGCAGGGCGCCGTGCTCGTCATGCCAGGCCAGGCGGACTGGAGTCTCATCGAGTGAATCGCCGCCGTGGGCCTGGTTGAAGGCCAGCAGGCGCGCGCACAACGTGCGCGTTTCATCGGCGCTGGCAGTCACCATGGCGCCGATGGGGGCGGTCATGCGTCGCGGTTGCCGCGACGCATCACACGCTGCTTCTCGATCGCCCAGTCGCGGTCCTTGGCGGCATCGCGCTTGTCGTGGGTCTGCTTGCCCTTGGCCAGCGCGACTTCGAGCTTGATCTTGTTCTTGCTCCAGTACATCGCAGTGGGCACGATCGTGTAGCCATCGCGCTCGACCTTGCCGACCAGCTTGTCGATCTCGCTCCGGTGCAGCAGCAGCTTGCGCTCGCGCCGGTCATTGGCCACCACGTGGGTGGAGGCCTGGATCAACGGGGTGATCTGCGCGCCGATCAGGAAGATCTCGCCGTGCTTCACATAGGCGTAGGCGTCGATGATGTTGCCGCGGCCCGCACGGATCGACTTCACCTCCCAGCCCTGCAGGGCCAGGCCGGCTTCGAAGCGCTCTTCGATGTGGTACTCGTGGCGGGCACGCTTGTTCAGCGCGATGGTCTTGGTGGCCGTCGCGCTCTTTGCTTTATCCTTGCCGCTGTTCTTGCTCATTTCCGTATTGTCTCCGATTCGGGCCCGCCCGGTCGATTGCCGAAACGTCCTGTATTCATGCCTACTATCCGCCGCAGCGCCCTGGTCGAACATTCGGCCGCGCGCATGTTCGACCTGGTCAACGACGTCCAGGCCTATCCGCGCCGTTTCCGCTGGTGCTCGGCTGCCCAGATCCTGGAGCAGGGCGAGGACCGCCTGGTGGCGCGCCTGGACCTGGGCCTGGGCTCGTTCAGTACCTGGTTCCAGACTGAAAACACCCTGCAGCGCCCGCACAGCATCGACATGCAGCTGCGCGATGGCCCGTTCAAGCAGCTGCACGGCCGCTGGGAATTCCATGCGCTGGCCGAGGATGCGTGCAAGGTCACCCTGACCCTGGAGTTCGAACCCAGCTCGCGCCTGCTCGGTCCGGCCCTGGCGATCGGCTTCCAGGGACTGGCCGATCGCATGGTCAATGATTTCGTCCGCGTCGCCGACGAGGGCTGAGCGATGATCGAGGTCGAGGTGGTGCTGGCCTGGCCGGAGCGCGTGCTGTCGCGCCACCTGCAGCTGGAAGAGGGAGCGACCGTGGCCGACGCCATCGCCGCCGCTGCGCTGGAAGGTAGTGCCGACTGTCCGGCCGCCGCGGTGCATGGCGTGCTGGCCCGTCCACAGCAGGCGCTGCTGGACGGGGACCGCATCGAGCTGCTGCGCCCGCTGCTGGCCGACCCCAAGGACAACCGCCGGCGTCGCGCGCTCGGCGGTTGATCCCGGCAACCCGTCCCTGCGGACGGGCAGGCCTCAGCGGCCCTTCTTCTTCTTGTCCTTCGGCAGGTTGCGGCCGAACTGGCGCACCGTCTGCTGGGCCAGGGCCTTGTCGTTGTCCGGGAAGTAGTCGCCTTCCCAGCGGGTAACGGCGTCATTCTCGAAGAACACCACGAAGTTCTTCACTTCGGTGCGGCCGAGGCGGTTCACGCGCTGGCTGGAGGTATAGTCCCAGCGCTGGGCGTGGAACGGGTCGGGGATGGACGGGGTGCCCAGCAGCGCGGTGACCTGCTGCTTGCTCTGCCCGACCTGCAGCTTGGCCACGGCATCTTCCCGGATCAGGTTGCCCTGATAGATGGGTTGCTTGTAGATGATGCCGCACCCGGTGGTGGACAGGGCGACGGCGGCGACCAACAGGAGATTGCGCATCGGGACTGGCGGTTGGGGAAATCAAACCGATGATACACTCCCGGCGTGCCACCGCGACCCAATCCGAGGCAGCTGGCGCTAAATCGCCAATGAACGGAGACCTATGGAAACCCACGACCTGCGTAAAGTCGGCCTGAAGGTGACCCATCCGCGGATGCGGATCCTGGCGCTGCTCGAACAGCGCAATGCCCAGCACCACCAGCACCACATGACCGCCGAGGACATCTACCGCCAGCTGCTCGAGCATGGCGACGAGATCGGCCTGGCGACGGTCTACCGGGTGCTGACCCAGTTCGAGGCCGCCGGCCTCGTGCTCAAGCACAATTTCGAGGGTGGCCAGGCCGTTTACGAGCTGGACCGTGGTGGCCACCACGACCATATGGTCGACGTGGACAGCGGCAAGATCATCGAATTCGAAAGCCATGAGATCGAGGAGCTGCAGCGCAAGATCGCGGCCGATCACGGCTATGAGCTGGAAGAACACTCGCTGGTGCTCTACGTGCGCAAGAAGCGCAAGTAGGCCGTTCCGGCCAGCCGCTAGCGACGAAACCCCGGGCTTGCCCGGGGTTTTTCGTTGCCGGGGTCAGGGCCCTTTCCCTCCAGGAAAGGGGGCCGGCCCCGGGCGCTCTGCGGGGTCGGATCCCTTTGCGCCAGCAGAGGGCTCTGACCCCTTGCAACCGAGCAGGATCTCCAGGTCCACCGCCTCGGCCATCGCCCGGTTGCCGGCATCCCCCGGGTGGAGGTGGTCGCCGGAGTCGTAGGCGGCGGCCATCCGTGACGGATCGGCCGGGTCGCGCAGCGCCGCGTCCAGGTCGATCACCGCGTCGAACGGGCTGTTGCTGCGCAGCCATGCATTGAGCTGTTGGCGCAGGGCCTCCTTGTCCGGGTGGTAGTAGTCGTCCAGCGGCGTGCCGGGCAGGGCGCCCGCGAACGGCATCAGGGTGGCGCCGAATATGCGTAGACCCCGCCGGTGGGCCTGTTCGGCCAGGGCACGATAGCCGGCCTGCAGCTCGGGCAGGGTGGGCCGGGGCTGCGCGCGGGCGAAGGCAGTACCGGGCCAGCTGATGTCGTTGATGCCGATCAGCACGATGACGCTGGCGACGCCGGGCTGATCCAGTGCATCACGCCGCAGGCGGGCCAGAACCGACTCGCCCATGCCGTCGCTCAGCAGCCGATTGCCGGAAATGCCCGCGTTGACCACCGCCACCCCGCGCGGGGCGAGGCGTGCGGCCAGGTGGTCGGTCCAGCGCTGGTCCTGGTCGAGGCTGGCGGTGGCGCCGTCGGTGATCGAATCGCCGATCACCACCACGCTACGCGCACTGGCGGCGCCCTCGACCTCGATCCCGGTCAGGAACAGGCGTGCGGTAGTGGAACTGGCATCCTGCAGGTCGCGCGCCCGGGCCTGATTGCCGCTGGCGATCCAGCTGGTCTGGCGGCCGTCCCAATGGAACGTCTGCACCGGCGTCGGCCCCGGCACGAAGACGCTGACCTGCAGCGCCTGGTGGTCTTCCGTGGCCACCGCCAGCGGATCGCTCAGCCGTTCCTGACCGACACCGATCAACACCCCAGGCTGGCCGTCGAAGCTGAGCGGTTGCGGGGTGGCGCCCGCGCCCGCGGCCACGCTGGCCGCCCCGATCCGCAGCGGCTGGGTGCCGTAGGCATTGCTCAGCCGCACCCGCAGCCGGGACCCGCCCAGGCTGATGCGCGCGGTCTGGCGGAAGGTCTGGTCCTGCAGCGCGGCCGGAACCAGGGTCGGGAACAGGAAATCCGCGTCCCAGACCGGTTGCGGGCTGGCCTGCCAGCTGGCGACCCAGTGCGGGGCGGATGCGGCACTGGCGACGCCGGACAGGGCGAGCAGGGCGGTGGCGGTGAGCTGGCTCAAGCGGTTCATCGGGCAATCCAAGGGGAAGGGAACGCCATGGTGATTCCGGGGTCATCTGTGAACTAGACTGCGCATGGACAATCATCTGTGAACTGGATTCATCGTCATGGCGCGACCCGACATCAACCGATCCGGCGAACTGGAAGTGTTCGTGCGGGTGATCGAGACCGGTGGCTTCTCCGCCGCCGCACGCACCCTGGACATGACGCCGTCAGCAGTGAGCAAGCTGGTGGCCCGGCTGGAGCAGCGGCTGGGTACGCGCCTGCTGCAACGCTCCACCCGCCAGCTGCAGCTGACCCCGGAAGGCTGCGCGTTCTACGAGCGCGGCCTGCGCGTGCTGGCCGACCTGGAGGAGGCCGAGCGCTGTGCCAGTGCCCATGCCGAGCCGCGTGGACGGTTGCGGGTCAACTCCAACGTGCCGTTCGGCCAGCATTTCCTGTTGCCGCTGCTGCCGGCATTCCTCGAACGCAACCCGCAGGTAGGCGTGGACCTGACCCTCAATGACGAGGTGATCGACCTGCTTGAGCAGCGCACCGACGTGGCGGTGCGGGCCGGTCCACTGAAGAGCTCCAGCCTGGTGGCGCGGCGGCTGGGTGCGACGCGGATGATGATCGTGGCTGCACCGGCCTACGCGCAGCGGCACGGGCTGCCACGCACTGCCGAGGAGCTGCAGTCGCACAACCGGTTGGATATCGGCCATGCGCGCGCGATGCAGGGCTGGCCATTGTTGCAGGACGGGCGCGAACGCATGCTGCTGCCCAGTGGCAACGCGCGCGCCAGCAACGGCGATGCGCTGCGCCAGCTGGTGCTGGGTGGGCTGGGCATGGCGCGGCTGGCAGCATTCCAGGTGCAGCAGGACATTGCCGCCGGGCGCTTGCTGCCGGTGCTGGAGGACGCCAATCCCGGTGACCTGGAAGAGGTGCACGCGGTGTTCCTGGGGCAGGGCGGCTACCTGCCGCTGCGGGTGCGCGCGTTTCTTGATTTCCTGGTGGAGAACGTCGATCTGACGCAGCCACAGGGGTAGTGCCGGCCGCTGGCCGGCAACCTCATGATCTTCATCCACCCGCATCGGGGTGCCGGCCAGCGGCCGGCACTACCTTGCGGAAGCCGAGCCAATGCTCGGCTCGGCCGGCGTTACACCTGCAGCAGCTTGCGTGCGGCGGCGCGCGCTTCCTTGCTCACTTCCACGCCGCCGAGCATGCGCGCCAGTTCTTCCTCGCGCGCCTTGCTGTCCAGCTTTTCCACTGCGCTCTGGGTCATGCCTTCCACCGGGGCCTTGCTGACCCGGTAATGGGCATGGCCCTTCGAGGCGACCTGCGGCAGGTGGGTCACGCACAGCACCTGGCGCTTCTCGCCAAGGGCGCGCAGCTTCTGGCCGACGATGTCCGCCACCGCGCCACCGATGCCGGAGTCGACTTCGTCGAACACCATGGTCGGCACTGCATCCAGGTCCAGCGCGGCCACTTCGATGGCCAGCGAGATGCGCGACAGTTCGCCACCCGAGGCCACCTTGCGCAGGGCACGCGGTGGCTGTCCGGCATTGGCCGCCACCAGGAATTCCACGCGCTCGGCACCCTGCGGGTCGGGCTTGCCGGCGTCCTGCGGCTCCAGCTCGATCAGGAACTGGCCGCCGCCCATGCCCAGCTCGGCGATGATGCCGGTGGTGGTGGCCGACAGCTCGGCAGCGGCGGCGCGGCGGCTGGCGGTCAGCAGCCCGGCCTGCACGCGCCAGGCCGCAGCGGCCTTGTCGATCTCGCCGGCGAGGCGCTGCAGGCGTTCGTCAGCACCACGCAGCTGTTCCACTTCGGCGTGCATGCGCTCGCGCTGCGCGCCCAGCTCGTCCATCGGCACACGGTGCTTGCGGGCCAGGTCGTGCAGGCGGCCGAGGCGACGCTCGTTCTCCTCGAACTGTTCCGGGTCGGCGTCGAGGTCGTCATGCACGCGGTCCAGCAGCGACAGGGCTTCGTGCAGCTGGATCGAGGCGTTTTCGATCAGGCCGTCGACCTCGCCCAGGCGCGGGTCGTGTTCGATCAGGCGCGACAGCTCGTGGCGCACCTGCTGCAGCAGGTCCAGCGCGGAACTGCCGTCGTCGCCATTGAGCTGGTTGCTGGCCGTCTGGCAGGCACTCAGCAGGGCACTGGCATGGGCCTGGCGGCGGTGGCTGGCGCCCAGCGCGGCAATCGACTCCGGTTCCAGATCCTCGCGGTCCAGTTCGCGCAGCTGGTGCTCCAGGAAGCCGATCCGGTCACTGACGTCGCCCTGCTGCGACAGCGCCAGCGATTCATCGACCAGCGCCTGCCAGGCCGCAGCGGCGCGGCGCACCTGGCGGCGCTCGTCCTCGTTGCCGGCATAGGCGTCCAGCAGGGCCAGCTGTGATGGGCGTGCCAGCAGGGCCTGCTGCTCGTGCTGGCCGTGGATCTCCACCAGCAGCGAGGCCAGGTCGCCCAGCTGCGCCAGGGTCACCGGGCGGCCGTTGATCCAGGCCCGCGAGCCGCCATCGGCACGGATCACGCGGCGCAGCTGGCACTGCTCCTCGTCGTCCAGCTCGTTGTCGGCCAGCCACTGGCGCGCGGCCTGCAGCTGGTCCAGCGCGAACTCGGCCGACAGCTCGGCGCGCGCGGCGCCGTGGCGGACCACGCCGCTGTCGGCGCGCAGGCCGGACAGGAAGCCCAGCGCGTCGACCATCAGTGACTTGCCGGCGCCGGTCTCGCCTGAAACCACGGTCATGCCTGGCCCGAACTCCAGTTCGGTGGCGCGGACGACGGCGAAATCCTTGATCGAAAGATGTCTGAGCATGGGTAAGGGGGTGTCAGCAGCCGCGCAACGCTAGCACGCGGGCGCGGGAGGTCCAATGACTTGCCAAGGTGATCCGCCGCCATTATCTAGTGTCCGTGTCTCACAGGTTGATTCCATGCACGGTTCTCCCGACCAGCTTGCCCCGCGTGCGCGCCATCTGCTGCGCACGCTGATCGCGCGTTACATCCAGGACGGTGAGCCGGTCGGCTCGCAGACGCTGGCGCGCGTGGCCGGGCTGGAGGTCAGTCCGGCCACCATCCGCAACATCCTGGGTGACCTGGAAGACCTGGGGCTGCTGGCCTCGCCGCACACCTCGGCCGGGCGCGTCCCGACCGCACATGGCTACCGGGTGTTCGTCGACAGCCTGCTGCAGATGCAGCCGCCGGGCGAAGGCGAGCTGGCCCGGCTGCGCCAGGAACTGGCCGGCGGCGGCAGCACCCAGGCCCTGCTTGGCAGCGCCTCGGAGCTGCTGTCGGCGATGAGCCACTTCGTCGGCGTGGTCAGCGCCCCGCGGCGCGAGCAGTTCGCGTTCCGCCAGATCGATTTCGTGGCGCTGGACGGGCGCCGGGTGCTGGCGATCCTGGTGTTCGCCGACAACGAGGTGCAGAACCGGGTCATCGAGACCCGCCAGGAGTTCGCGCCGGGCCAGCTGGAACAGGTCGCCAACTACCTCAACGCGCATTTCGCCGGCCTGCCGATGGCCGAGATCCGCACCCGCCTGCTGCTGGAACTGCGTGATGCCCGTTCGGAGCTGGAGCAGCTGCTGGCGCACAGCATCGAGCTGGCCGAGCAGGCCCTGCAGCCGGCGGCCGACGACATGCTGGTGGCCGGCCAGACCCGCCTGATGGGGGTGCAGGACCTGTCCGACCTGGAGCGGCTGCGCGAGCTGTTCGAGCTGTTCTCCAGCAAGCGGGAGATCCTGCAGCTGCTGGAGCGCACCATCCAGGCCCCGGGGGTGCGCATCTTCATTGGCGAAGAGACCGGGATGATGCCGTTGCAGGGGGTGTCGCTGGTCACCGCCCCCTATACCGCCAATGGCCAGGTGCTGGGCGTGCTGGGCGTGATCGGCCCCAAGCGGATGGCCTACGACCGGATGATCCCGCTGGTCCAGGCTACTGCCGATGTACTCGGCGCGGCGTTTTCGCCAGCCGGGCGCACTCCTGGAACATCCGACGCTTGAAACGCAGCATCCCGCCCACACTAGGGTGGGTGGAGGCGGAGACTGACCGCCAGGGACCCAGACATGAACCACGAACATCCAGATATCGAATCCCAGCAGACTGCCGCCGATGCGGCCGCCGCCGCCGGCGTCAACGACGAAGTGGAGCGCCTGCGCGCCGAGGTCGAGCAGATCAAGGCCGATGCGCTGCGTGAGCGCGCCGACCTCGAGAACCAGCGCAAGCGCGTTGCCCGTGACATCGAGCAGGCCCGCAAGTTCGCCAACGAGAAGCTGCTGGGCGAGCTGCTGCCGGTGTTCGACAGCCTGGATGCCGGCTTGAAGGCGGCCGGCGATGACCCGCATCCGCTGCGCGAGGGCCTGGAGCTGACCTACAAGCAGCTGCTGAAGGTTGCCGCCGACAACGGGCTGGTCCTGCTGGACCCGATCGGCCAGCCGTTCAACCCGGAACACCACCAGGCCATCAGCCAGGTGCCGGCCCCAGACGCCGCCCCGGGCAGCGTGGTGACCGTTTTCCAGAAGGGTTACCTGCTCAACGAGCGCCTGCTGCGGCCGGCGCTGGTGGTGGTGGCCGCCGACTGACCCCTCCAGGGCCGGAAGGCGGGAATGTCCCGTCACCCGGCCCGACGCTGAACGCGCCGAGCGACCGGAAACACAGCGTTCGGGAGATGGCTTGAATGTTCCACGAGCCTCCCCCACATCGTATTCATCCACCGGCCGAACGGCCGGACTGACCCCAACAAGCATCCTCAGGAGTCTCCCCCATGGGCAAGATCATTGGTATCGACCTCGGCACCACCAACTCGTGCGTGGCGATCATGGACGGCGGCAAGGCCCGCGTCATCGAGAATTCGGAAGGCGATCGCACCACCCCGTCGATCGTCGCCTACACCAAGGACGGCGAAGTCCTGGTGGGCGCCTCGGCCAAGCGCCAGGCCGTCACCAACCCGAAGAACACCTTCTACGCGGTGAAGCGCCTGATCGGCCGCAAGTTCACCGACGCCGAAGTGCAGAAGGACATCGCCCACGTCCCGTACAGCATCCTGGCCCATGACAACGGCGATGCCTGGGTGGCCACCAGCGACGGCAAGAAGATGGCGCCGCAGGAAATCTCGGCCAAGGTGCTGGAAAAGATGAAGAAGACCGCCGAGGACTTCCTCGGTGAGAAGGTCACCGAAGCGGTCATCACCGTGCCGGCCTACTTCAACGACAGCCAGCGCCAGGCGACCAAGGATGCCGGCCGCATCGCCGGCCTGGACGTCAAGCGCATCATCAACGAGCCGACCGCGGCCGCGCTGGCCTATGGCCTGGACAAGGGCGACAACAAGGATCGCAAGATCGTGGTGTACGACCTGGGCGGCGGCACCTTCGACGTCTCGGTGATCGAGATCGCCAACGTTGACGGCGAGAAGCAGTTCGAAGTGCTGGCCACCAACGGCGACACCTTCCTGGGCGGCGAAGACTTCGACAACCGCGTCATCGAGTACCTGGTTGAAGAATTCAACAAGGACCAGGGCATCGACCTGCGCAAGGATCCGCTGGCCCTGCAGCGCCTGAAGGACGCTGCCGAGCGCGCCAAGATCGAGCTGTCCAGCGCCCAGCAGACCGAAGTGAACCTGCCGTACGTCACCGCTGACGCCTCGGGTCCGAAGCACCTGAACATCAAGCTGACCCGCGCCAAGCTGGAAGCGCTGGTGGAAGACCTGATCAAGAAGTCGATCGAGCCGTGCCGCGTCGCCCTGAACGATGCCGGCCTGCGTTCGAGCGACATCAGCGAAGTGATCCTGGTCGGTGGCCAGACCCGCATGCCGAAGGTGCAGCAGGCGGTGACCGAATTCTTCGGCAAGGAACCGCGCAAGGACGTCAACCCGGACGAAGCCGTGGCACTGGGCGCTGCGATCCAGGGCGGCGTGCTGGGCGGCGACGTCAAGGACGTGCTGCTGCTGGACGTGACCCCGCTGTCGCTGGGTATCGAAACCATGGGCGGCGTGTTCACCAAGATCATCGAGAAGAACACCACCATCCCGACCAAGGCCTCGCAGGTGTTCTCCACCGCCGAGGACAACCAGTCGGCCGTGACCGTGCACGTGCTGCAGGGTGAGCGCGAGCAGGCCCGCTTCAACAAGTCGCTGGCCAAGTTCGACCTGTCCGGCATCGAGCCGGCTCCGCGTGGCCTGCCGCAGGTGGAAGTGTCCTTCGACATCGACGCCAACGGCATCCTGCACGTGTCGGCCAAGGACAAGAAGACCAACAAGGAACAGAAGGTCGAGATCAAGGCCGGTTCGGGTCTGTCCGAGGAAGAGATCGCACGCATGGTCGCCGACGCGGAAGCCAACCGCGAAGAAGACAAGAAGTTCCAGGAGCTGGTGCAGGCCCGCAATCAGGCCGATGCCCTGATCCACGGCACCCGCAGTGCCATCACCGAGCACGGCAGCAAGGTCGGCGGCGATGTCATCGGCAAGGTCGAGGCGGCCCTGGCCGACCTGGAAACCGCGATGAAGGGTGACGACAAGGCACAGATCGAAGCCAAGTCGAAGGTGCTGGAGGAAGCCGGCCAGTCGCTGTTCGCCGCTGCTTCGGCCGACCAGGGCGGTGCCCCGGGTGCCGACGCCGGCAACGCCGGCAAGGCGCAGGACGACGTGGTCGACGCCGAGTTCACCGAAGTCAAGGACGACAAGAAGGCCTGATCCGGACCGACACGGGACGCTGGCCATCAGCGTCCCGTTGTCGCATCAGGGTCCTGACCGCCCACCGGCGTGTCGGGGCGCCCGACGCAAGAGCGGACCTGGTTCCGCTCTTCCGCTTTGACGAATCCCGACTTTCCGGAACCAGATTCACCATATGAGCAAGCGCGATTACTACGAAGTGCTGGGCGTTGCCCGCACCGCCACCGACGACGAGCTGAAGAAGGCCTACCGTCGCTGTGCGATGAAGTTCCACCCGGACCGCAACCCGGGTGATGCGGCGGCCGAAGCCTCCTTCAAGGAGTGCAAGGAAGCCTACGAAGTGCTGTCCGATGGCAACAAGCGCCGCATGTACGACAGCCACGGCCACGCTGCGTTCGAGCACGGCATGGGCGGTGGTGGTCCGGGCGGCCCGGACATGAACGATATCTTCGGCGATATCTTCGGCAACATTTTTGGCGGTGGCGGCGGTGGGCCGCGCCAGGCCCGTCGCGGCGCCGACATCGGCTACGTGATGGAGCTGGACCTGGAAGAAGCGGTACGCGGCGTCGAGCGCCGCATCGAGATCCCGACCCTGGCCGAGTGCGGCGACTGCGATGGCAGTGGCTCCGAAGACGGCAAGGTCGAAACCTGCAATGTGTGCCATGGCCGCGGCCAGGTGCGCATCCAGCGCGGCATCTTCGCCATGCAGCAGGCCTGCCACAACTGCGGCGGCCGTGGCCAGATCATCGCCAAGCCCTGCAAGACCTGCCACGGCAACGGCCGTGTCGAGGAAGACAAGGTGCTGTCGGTGAAGGTGCCGGCGGGCGTCGATACCGGCGACCGCATCCGCCTGCAGGGTGAAGGTGAGGCCGGTCCGGCCGGTACGCCGCCGGGTGACCTGTACGTGGAAGTGCGCGTGCGCGAGCATGCGATCTTCCAGCGCGATGGCGACGACCTGCACTGCGAAGTGCCGATCCGCATCTCGCAGGCAGCGCTGGGCGACACCGTGCGCGTGGCGACCCTCGGCGGCGAAGCGGAAATCCGCATCCCGGCCGAGACCCAGACCGGCAAGCTGTTCCGCCTGCGTGGCAAGGGCGTGCGTTCGGTGCGCAGCCGCAGCGAGGGCGACCTGTACTGCCGCGTGGTGGTGGAGACCCCGGTCAACCTCACCAACGAACAGCGCAAGCTGCTGGAGCAGTTCGAAGCCACCTTTGTCGGCGAGGAAGCACGCAAGCATTCGCCGAAGTCGGCGACGTTCATGGATGGCGTGAAGGGCTTCTGGGACCGGATGACGTCCTGAGTTTTTCAACCGAAGCGTTGAGCGGTAGCGCCGGGCCATGCCCGGCGTTTTCGTTTGCGATCAGCGGAAAAACGCCGCGGGCGTCTGCCCCAGTTGGCGTTTGAACATGCTGGTGAACGCGCTGGGGCTGTCGTAGCCCATCGCCAGCGCCACATCGATGACCTTGTCGCCGACTGCCAATCGCTCCAGGGCGGCCAGGAGCCGCGCCTGCTGCCGCCACTGCCCGAAGGTCATGCCCAGTTCGCCGGCGAAATGGCGCTGGATGGTCTTCACGTCCACCTGCAGCGCCTGGGCCCAGTCCTGCAGCGTGGCGTCATCGGCGGGATGCTTCTGGATGTGCTGGCAGATCCTCTGCAGGCGCGGGTCGGTGGGCGAGG
This sequence comes from Stenotrophomonas sp. LC732, assembly GCF_052446685.1. Lineage (NCBI taxonomy): Bacteria > Pseudomonadati > Pseudomonadota > Gammaproteobacteria > Lysobacterales > Lysobacteraceae > Stenotrophomonas > Stenotrophomonas sp. LC732. Next base: position 1,706,734 of record NZ_CP199214.1, read on the forward strand.
GCAGGTGCAGCGGCAGCACGTCCATGCGGTGCAGCTCGTCCAGCAGCAGGCGCACCACGCGACCGTCGCGGCTGTCGTCCACGTGCGCGGACTCGATCAGGCTGGCCGCCAGCAGTAGTTCGCGCAGCAGCGGCGCCACCTGTACTGCGAACGCCCCATCCGGCAGTTGCGGTGCAAAGTCCGGTTCCACGTACAGGCTGCGCATGTGCACCTCGGCGATGCAGTCCACCGCATGCACCATGCCGGCCGGAACCCAGATCGCGCGGGTGGAGGGCACGACCCAGCGGCCACCGTCCGCGCGCACCACCATCAGGCCGGACATGGCGAAGACCAGTTGGTGACGGCGATGCCGGTGTGGCGCGATGTGGGTACCGGGCGGGTAGTGCCGGGCGCGGCTGGTCACCGGGCGGTGTACCGGCACTTCGTTCCACGGCGCGGTCTCGCGGATCGGGCAGGGAGTGTCCTTTTTGCGATAGGCCATGACCCGAACGCGGCAGAAGGGAGTGGGGGCCCACCGTAGCATGCGTGGCTCGCCCCCAACCTGACTGTGTCCATGTCGACCCTGGCTTCTCCCGCAACGACCTCACGCCCGGTGGCTCCCGGCGTGCTGGCCGCCATCTCCACCTCGCATGTCGTCAACGACATGATGCAGTCCCTGATCCTGGCCATCTATCCGGTGATCAAGGGCGGCTTCAACCTCAGCTTCACCCAGATCGGCCTGATCACGCTGACCTACCAGCTCACCGCGTCGATCTTCCAGCCGTTGATCGGCATGGCCACCGACCGCCGCCCGGCACCGTACTCGCTGCCGATCGGCATGGCCTCGACCCTGTGCGGCATGCTGCTGCTCGGCTTTGCGCCGAACTACGCGGTGGTGCTGATGGCTGCGGCGATGGTCGGCATTGGTTCGGCCATCTTCCACCCGGAGGCCTCACGCATCGCCCGGCTGGCCTCGGGCGGTCGCCATGGCTTCGCGCAGTCGGTGTTCCAGGTGGGTGGCAACTTCGGTACCGCGCTGGGGCCGTTGATCGCTGCGGCCGTGATCGTGCCGTATGGCCAGCGTGCCGCATCATGGTTTGCCGGCGCCGCGCTGATCGGCATCGCGCTGCTGACCTATGTTGGCCGCTGGTATGCACTGCACCTGGGCACACCGCGTCCGGCCAGCACCGCGTCTATGGCCCCGCGGCATTCGTCGCGCACCGTGGCCAAGGTGCTGGCGATCCTGCTGGTGCTGATCTTCAGCAAGTACTTCTACATGGCCAGCATCGGCAGCTACTTCACCTTCTACCTGATCCACCACTTCGGCATTCCGGTGGCACAGGCGCAACTGCATCTGTTCGCGTTCCTGGTGGCGTCTGCCGCCGGTGGTTTCCTCGGCGGCCCGCTGGGTGACCGCATCGGCCGCAAGCCGATCATCTGGACCTCGATCCTCGGCGTGGCCCCGTTCGCGCTGATGCTGCCGCACGCCGATCTGCTATGGACCACAGTGCTGGCAGTGCTGATCGGCTTCGTGCTCTCCTCGGCGTTCTCGGCCATCGTGGTGTACGCGCAGGAGATGATGCCGCACCGCATCGGCATGGTGTCCGGCCTGTTCTTCGGCTTTGCATTCGGCATGGGCGGGCTTGGCGCGGCCGTGCTGGGCATGCTGGCAGACAGGACCAGCATTGAATTCGTCTATCAGCTGACCGCGTTCCTGCCACTGCTGGGCATCGTCGCGGCGTGGCTGCCGCCATCGCGGCCTGCTGCTCACTGAGGGGGTTGGGTTTGCAGGGCTTGCAGCCCTGCACCTGCAGAGGCAACGTCAACAGCAGAAGCGGGCTATCCGTGGGTTGGCGGGGTGGGTCCGGTTGCAGGGGACGCCGTAAACCCATCCCTGGGGGCTTGGCCGCGGCATCCATGCCGCGGACACCCCTGCAACCGGACCCACCCCGCCTTCGACAGTTTCCTGCGATCCGTCGGAACGGCTCTTGGGGTCAGATCCGTTTTCCGAAGGAAAACGGATCTGACCCCGATTTATTTCGGTATCCCACAGATGTGCCGACCAACGGTCGGCACCCACCAACAGTCGCGGGAATCTGTCAGAGGCGGGGCGGTGTGGGTGGGCAGGACCGTTGGCGCCATGGATGGCGCCATCGAGCCATGGGTGAGGGCGCTTCGCTTGCGAAGCACTGCTTCGCAAGCGCCCGAACGCACAGCCGCCAGCGGCTGGGCCGGACCCCGGAGGGGGGTTTACGGCGTGTCCTGCCCACCCACACCGCCCCGCCATCCCACGGATAGCTCGCTTTGGCTTTTGCCTTTGCCGTTGCTTGAAGCTTCGGCAGGTGCAGGGCTGCAAGCCCTGCCGAAAACTCCCTTGGGCGTAGAATGCGGCCATGAGCGAATCCCTTGATAACCACCTGGTCCACGGCCGCCGCCAGCGGCCGGATGGGCCGTCGCCGATCGATGTCATCTCGGTCCAGTCGCAACTTGTGTACGGCCACGCCGGCAACAGTGCCGCCGTCCCGCCGATGCGCGCACTGGGCGTGCGCGTCGCCGAAATCCCGACCGTGCTGCTGAGCAATGCGCCGTTCTACGACACTACGCGGGGCCGCGTGCTGCCCGCCGACTGGTTTGCCGACCTGCTGCTGGGTACCCACGAGCGTGGCCTGCCGCAGCGGGCGAAGATGCTGGTGTCCGGCTACTTCGGCAGCACCGCCAACGGTGCGGCCTTCGCCGACTGGCTGGACAACATCCTGCCGGCCTGCCCACAGCTGCGTTACTGCCTGGACCCGGTGATCGGTGATACCCATACCGGACCCTACGTGGAACCGGGCCTGGAAGCGATCTTCGCCGAGCGCCTGCTGCCGCACGCCTGGCTGGTGACGCCCAATGCCTTCGAACTGAATCGCCTGACCGGCATGCCGGCACTGGCCGAGGCCGATGCCATCGCCGCCGCGCGCACGCTGCTGGATCGTGGCCCGCACTGGGTGATCGCGCACAGCGTAGGCGGCAACCCGGGTGAGCTGGTCACCCTGGCGGTCGGGCACGAGGAAACCTGGCGCTGGACCTCACCGCTGCTGCCGGTGGACGTGGCCGGTACCGGTGACGTGCTGATGTCGCTGGTGGTGTCGTTCCTGCTGCGCGGTGAGTCGATGCAGCAGGCGATTTCGCGCGCGATTGCCGGCACCCATGCGGCGCTGGAGGCGACCCTGGACAACGGCTTCGAGGAGTTCGACGTGATCGCTGCCGCGCCGGCGGCGCTGGCCGAAGGAACGCGCTTCCGCGCTGAACGCGTGGCATGAGCGGCCTGGATCCACGCACGCCGCGCACGGTCGGCATCGTCGGCAGTGCTGGTGCCTATGGGCGCTGGCTGTGCCGCTTCTTCCAGCAGCACCTGCAGCTGCAGGTGATCGGCCATGACCCGGCCGACCCGGACTCGCACACGCCGGAACACCTGCTGGCGCAGGCCGATGTACTGGTGTTCTCGGCACCGATCCGGCACACGCCGGCGTTGATCGCCGAGTACGTGCGGCAATCGGCGGGCCGCGAGCAGGGCAGGCTGTGGCTGGATGTGACCTCGGTAAAGGAGGCACCGGTGCAGGCGATGCTGGCCTCGCAGGCCGAAGTGGTCGGACTGCACCCGATGACCGCGCCACCCAAGGCGCCGACCCTGAAGGGGCGGGTGATGGTGGTCTGCGAAGCGCGGCTGCAGCACTGGCGGGCATGGGTCGATACGCTGTGCACCGCGCTGCAGGCCGAGTGCGTGCGCGCGACGCCGCAGCACCACGACCAGATGATGGCGCTGGTGCAGGCGATGGTGCATGCCACCCACCTGGCGCAGGCAGGCGTGCTGCGCCAGTACCAGCCGCAGCTGGGCGATCTGGCCGCGATGATGCCGTACCGTTCGGCGTCGTTCGAGCTGGACACGGCGATCATCTCGCGCATCCTGTCGCTGAATCCGGCGATCTACGAAGACATCCAGTTCGGCAACCCGTACGTGGCGCCGATGCTGGAGCGGCTGGTGGGGCAGCTGCAGGCCCTGCAGGTGCAGGTCGGACAGGGCGACGACGGCGCACGGGCTGCATTCCGTGAGCAGCTGCTGTCAGCCAATCGCAGTGCCTTCGGCGAGCAGGCCCTGGCGGATGGCAACTACACGTTCGAACGCGTGGGGTATCTGCTGGCCGATCTGACCGAGCGCAACGCGCTGTCGGTGCACCTGCCGGAGGACCGGCCTGGCTCGCTGCGCGAGCTGTTGAACGTGTTCGAGCAGCATGGCATCAGCCTGGCTTCGATCCATTCCTCGCGCACGCCCGGCGGTGAAGTGCACTTCCGCATCGGATTCGTGGCCGGCAGCGATCCGGCGGCGATCACCCGGGCCGCGGCCGACGTGGACGCCAGCGGCATCGGACGGGTGCTGGGCTGAATTCATCCACAGGCGGTGTGGATGGTTTCTGAGCAAACGTGTGGATAACCCTGCGCAGCCCTTGTCAGGAAAGGCTGTCAAGATGCTTGGTGAAAAATTGATCACGCCTTCTTGTGGAGTCGAGCCTTGCTCGACTGCCCTTGGCAAAGAGCGTGTCGACCGAGGTCGACACCTACCAGAGCAGGGCGACACGGCCAGTGCCCACCAAGGTGGGCAGCGCTAGATCATCAACCGCAGTTCGCCGCCGCTGGTGGTGAATTCGCGGCCATTGCGAACCAGATGACGCCCGTCATCCAGCTCGTAACGCGGCGTGGATTCAGAGTGATGCCCGCTGCCATTCGCCTCGGGCTTGAACTCGATGATGATGTGGCTTTCGCCATTGCTGTCGACTGCAGGGAACTGACGGAACGACATCGCGTACCTCCTTCAGCGGATGCTGCTGATGCGAAGCCAGCTTGGTCCGGCCGATGTTAGCCGGCCGTCATCAATCGATGAACTGCAGTCGTGCCAGTTCAGCGTAAAGTCCGCCTTCGGCCAGAAGCTGGGCATGGGTACCTTCGGCCACGATGCGGCCCTGGTCCATCACCACGATGCGGTCGGCCTTGAGCACGGTGGCCAGGCGGTGGGCGATGACCACCGTGGTGCGACCGGCCATCAGCCGCTCCAGCGCCTGCTGCACGCTGTGCTCGCTCTGTGCGTCCAGCGCGCTGGTGGCTTCATCGAGCAGCAGGATCGGCGCGTCCTTCAGCAGTGCGCGGGCAATCGCCACGCGCTGCTGCTGGCCACCGGACAGGCGCGCACCGCGTTCGCCCAACTCACTGTCGTAGCCCTGCGGCAACGCGCGCAGGAAGCCATCGGCCTCGGCCGCACGCGCGGCAGCTTCGACCTCGGCGTCACTGGCCTGCAGGCGGCCATAGCGGATGTTGTCGCGCGCACTGGCCGCGAACAGCGTCGGCTGCTGCGGCACCAGCGCCAGCTGCGCGCGCAGCTCGGCCGGATCGACCTGGCGTACGTCGATGCCATCCACGCAGATGCGGCCGCTGGCCGGATCGTGGAAGCGCAGCAGCATCGACAGCACCGTGCTCTTGCCCGCGCCCGACGGGCCGACCAGGGCCACCGTCTCGCCCGGGCGGACATGCAGGTTGAAGTGGTCCAGCGCGGCCTGGTCCGGACGTTGCGGATAGTGGAACACCACGTCGTCGAACTGGATTTCGCCGCGCAATGGTTGCGGCAGAACGTGCGGCTGCGCCGGCGCACGGATCTCGATGTCTTCCTGCAGCAGCTCGCCAATGCGGCCCATGCCACCGGCTGCACGCTGCAGTTCGTTCCACACTTCGGCCAGCGCGCCCACCGAGCCGCCGCCGATCAGCGCGTACAGCACGAACTGCCCCAGCGTGCCGGCACTGAGGCGCCCGTCGATGACATCGTGCGCGCCCAGCCACAGCACGCCAACGATGGCGCCGAACACCAGCAGGATGGCGCTGGCGGTGACCAGCGACTGCGCACCGATGCGTCGGCGCGCGGCGCCGATGGCATCGCCCAGTGCCTTGTCGAAGCGTCCGCGCTCGTAAGGCTCGCGTGCATGTGCCTGCACCGTGCGCACGGCGCCCAGCGTCTCGCTGGCCAGGCTGTTGGCATCGGCGATGCGGTCCTGGCTGCTGCGTGCAACCGTGCGCAGCTTGCGCGCGCCGATGATGATCGGCAGTACCGCCAGTGGGATGCCGAGCAGCGACCATGCCGCCAGCCTGGGGCTGGTGACGAACAGCATGGCCAGGCTGCCGACCACGGTGACGCTGCTGCGCAGGGCGACCGACATGGTCGAGCCGACCACGCTGCGCAGCAGTTCGCTGTCAGCGGTCAGGCGCGAGACCAGTTCGCCGCTGCGGCTGCGGTCATGGAAACCGGCACCGAGCTGGATCAGGTGTGCGTACAGGCGGCTGCGCAGGTCGGCCACGACTTTTTCGCCAAGCAGCGACACGAAGAAGAACCGTGCGGCCGTTGCCAGTGCCAGCACCACCGCCACCAGCATCAGCAGGGCGAAGGCACGGTTGATCTGGCCACCGCTGGTGAAGCCGTGGTCGATCATCTGCTTCACGGCGGGGGGCAGGCTCAGCGTGGCGGCCGAAGAGACCGCCAGCGCCAGCAGCCAGGCGGTGAACAGCCCGCTGTGGCGGCGCACGAACGGCCACAGCGTCCTCAGGCTGCCGAGGCGGCGCAGCGGTGGGGCCGAGGCGGGGGCGTCGTCCTTGTCAGTCATCCTGGTCGTCGTCTTGTATGCGGATACGGTCACGGGTGGCGTCGCGCAGGCGGATTTTCAATGCATCGACCTGATCGGCCGGCAATTCGACCCGCAGGCACACGCCGTTGGCATCGAACTGTTCATCGCGCTTCACGGCGCCGAAGCTGGGAAGGGTGGCATGCAGGGTGCCCAGATCCTCGAAGCCGGCCAACAGCTGCAGCCGGGCCATCGCCACCAGCGGCAAGCGCGGGGCGGTACGCAGGCATTCGGCGGCGGCGCCACCGTAGGCGCGCACCAGTCCACCGGCGCCCAGCTTGATGCCGCCGAACCAGCGCGTCACGACCACCATCACCCGGTCGAAGCCCTGGCCGTCGATCGCAGCCAGGATCGGCCGCCCAGCGGTGCCGGCGGGCTCGCCATCGTCACTGGAGCGGTAGTCCTGGCCGTGCCGGTAGGCCCAGCAGTTGTGGGTTGCGTCGGCTACGGCCACCTGTTGCAGGAACGCCAATGCTGCCGCGGCGCCATCGATCGGCGCGGCATGGGCAATGAAGCGGCTGTGTTTGACTTCCAGCGTGTGGCTTACCGGCTGGGCGAGGGTATCGGGCATTCCCGCCATTCTACGGGGTCGCCGGAGGTCACTGCCCGCTTCAGTCGTCCAGCAGCGGGCGCAGGTCGCGCGGCAGGCGCGCTTCCGGATACTGCTGCACATAGCGCTCCAGGCTGGCGCGGGCCAGGTCGCGCTGGCCGTCATCGCGGCGCGCGCGGATCTTCTGCAGCCACTGCCGTCGCGGCAGCTGTGCATCGGCGTCCACCTCGGCCTGCACGGCATCCGCACTGAGCCGCGCGTCGGCGCCCCGGCGCATGACGCCGGGCGCGGAGCGGCTCGGGGCCTGCCGCTTCATCGAGGTGATCTCTACCCGATCCAGTGCCTGCGCCCGTTCCGCATCGGCAGCGTTGGCCACTGGCGCCTCGGCGCTGCGTGCTTTCAGCGCCCCTGCCGGGGCCGGCGCCAATGCCGGTGCAGGTGCCGAATAGGCAGCCGGTGCGGGAGGCGCGGGCGGTGCCGCTGCCGGTGCGGTGGCCGGACCAGGCGGGAGCGCCGCAAAGGACGTATCGGCGGCCGCATCCGCCGCCATCGATCGTGCAGCCTGGGCCGGAGCTTCAGCAGTCTCGGTCGGCGCAGGCTTGGCTACCCGCGCGACGGACGGCGCCGGGGGAGCGGCAACAGGGGCCGCCTCGGGTGCTGCAGGTTCGGTGGCCGTTTCCGATGCGGCAACCGCGCTGTCGGCTGGACTGCTCCCCGCGGCCTGATCGGCGGCCGCGACGTCTGCCGCAGCGGGCGCCGCGGCAACAGCGGCCTCGCCTGCCGGAACCGGCGGCGGTTCCGGGCGCAGCTGCCAGGCGATGCCGATGGCGAACACCATCGAGGCGGCGATGCCGAACACCGCCGGCCAACGCGGACGTGTGCGCTGCCTGCGCGGCGCCTCGGCGGGGACAGCAGCATCGGCCGCCGGTGCGTGCACGGCAGCGCGCGCCGCGGCCAGGATGGTGGCGTCCAGCGCGGCCGGCGGGGCCTGTTCGACGCGACGGCCGAGCAGGCGCGCCAGCTCGCGTTCTTCCGGCGTCAGCGGTTCGTCTCGGTTCATGCGTTCAATCCCGCACGCAGCTTGTCCATCGCATAGCGCAGCCGCGATTTCACGGTTTCCCGGCCTACGCCGGTGATCTGGCCGATCTCCTCCAGGCTCAGTTCCTGATCCAGCCGCAGCTGCAGCACTTCGCGCTGCTCGGGCGGCAGTTGCTCCATCGCCAGCTGGATGCGGCGACGTTGTTCGAATTCGGAAAGCTCGGCTTCCGGGGTCTGCCCGTCCTCGATCGCGGCCAGGCGCAGGTCGGCGTCGGCCGGTGCGGCAGGGCGATGGCGAGCGGCCCGCCAGTGGTCGTTCAGGCGGTTGTGGGCGATGCGGAACAGCCAGGTGCTGAATGCAGCGTCAGGCTGCCAGCCCGCGCGCGCGCTGATCACCCGCTGCCAGACATCCTGGAAGATCTCCTCGGCCAACGCGTTGTCGCGCAGTTGCCGCAGCAGGAAGCCGAACAGGCGCTTGCGATGGCGTGCATACAGGCTTTCGAACGCGCGCAGGTCGCCACCGGCCCAGGCCAGCATCAAGGCTTCATCGGTTGGCAGTGCGCTGGCTTCCACAGCGTACAGGGTAAGGCCTGCAGGCGGTGGCGCATAGCGGGTGACGGGGGCGGGCAGGGCGAGGTTCATGGCGTGGAAGCGGCTACGGGCAGGAGGAAAAACGTACGGGCGCACGATTCGGGGTTTACGGGCTTCCATTGCCCCCCGGGTGGCGCGCTATGCTCGGCGGCTCAGGGGAGGCGACGCACAGACGGCGCCGAGAGATTGTCATTTGTCCACGCACGTTGAACCGGCGGAAGAGCCACCACACGAGGCCGTGCTGAGCACGGCGCTGGTGCGCGCATTGCATGCGCTGCTGCCGGACTCGGCCGTGGTCCGTGTTGGCTGGGATGACCCGCAGCTGGGCCGCGGACAGGGCGGCTGGCCGGCTGTCGCGGCGGCCGACGCGTTGACGGTGCCCGGCGTGGGCAACGGTTGCCATGGCTGGGAATATGACGGTGCCCGCCTGCAGTTGTCGGTCGAAGGCGCCGTGCCTTCAGCGGCGTGGTGGGGGCTGGCCCGGCAGGCCATGGAGCTGGCGTTGCAGCGCGGTCGCCAGGCCGGGCAGATCAAGGCGCTGGAAGAAGCTGAACGGCTGCAGCAGGCGCTGTTCCAGATCGCCGATCTGGCTGGCGCCGACCTGGAGATGTCGGAGATGCTGCGTCACGTGCACGGCGTGCTTGGCACGCTGATGTACGCGGAAAACTGCTACATCGTCGAGTACGACGATGTCCGCGACCAGATCCGCTTCCTGTACTTCGCCGACCAGGTCGATGACTTCGTCGCCGATCCGTCGCAGAGCCATGACGCCGACGAGATGCCGCGCAGCCTGACCGTGGCGTTGCTGCGCCACGGCAAGCCGCTCAGCGGCCCCTCGCGCGAGTTGCTGGCGCGCGTGGTCGAGCAGGAGCACGACCCGCAGCGTGGACCGGAGAGCCTGGACTGGCTGGGCGTGCCGATGCTGCGCGATGGCCGGGTATGCGGCGCCATCGTGGTGCAGAGCTATGAGCTGGCGGCCCGTTATGGCGAGGCCGAGCGGGCGCTGCTGGGTTTTGTCGCGCAGCACGTGCAGACCGCGATGGACCGGCGCCAGGCGCAGGTCCGGCTGGAACAGCAGGTGGAGCGGCGCACGCTGGAGCTGCAGCGTGCCAACCACAGCCTGCAGGATGAAGTGGCCGAGCGCCGCCGCGCAGAGCAGCTGCAGACCGCGCTGTACAACATCGCCGAGATGGCGATGTCGGCCGACAGCCTGGCCCAGTTCTACGGGCAGGTGCATGGCGTGGTCGGGCGCCTGCTTGACGCGCGCAATTTCTACATCGCGCTGGTGAACGGGGCCGGCAGCGGCCTGGACTTCGTCTACTCGGTGGACGAGCACAACGCCAGCCGTGCACCACGCCCGTTCAGCCGCGGCCTGACCGAGTACGTGGTGCGCAACCGGCGTCCGTTGCTGGCTTCGCGGCAGCAGATCGACGCACTGCTGGCCAGCGGCGAAGTGCGCGAATCGGGCGCACGTTCGCATTGCTGGCTGGGCGTGCCGCTGCTGCGCGATGACGAGGTGGTCGGCGCGATCGTGGTGCAGAGCTACAGCGAGAACAGCACGTTCAGCGTGCACGATCAGCGCTTGTTGACCTTCGTTGCACAGAACATCGGAACCGGGCTGGCGCGCCAGCGCGACCAGCAGCAGCTGCGTTCGGCGCATGCCGAGCTGGAAAAGCGCGTGGAAGAACGTACCCGCGAGCTGGCCGAGGTCAACGAGAAGCTGCTCGGGCAGATCGGCGAGCGCCTGCGTGCCGAGCAGCGCCTGACCCATCAGGCCATGCACGATGCGCTGACCGGCCTGCCCAACCGCCTGCACCTGCTTGATCGCCTGCAGGATGCGCTGGCGCTGGCCAAGCGCGAGGGTGGGCCGGTGTTCGCCGTGCTGTTCCTCGACCTGGACCGCTTCAAGCTGGTCAACGACAGCATCGGCCACGCTGCCGGCGATCGCATGCTGGTGGAGGTGGCCAAGCGCATCGTATCGATGGCCGGCACCGATGACGTGGTGGCGCGGCTGGGCGGCGATGAGTTCGCGGTGCTGCTGCAGTGTCCGCAGGGGCTGGCACAGGCGCTGGAGTTCGGCCAGCGGCTGTTGCTGGCACTGCAGGAATCGATGTGGATCGCCGGGCGCGAACTGTTCCCGTCCGGCAGCCTGGGCATCGCCTTGTGGAACCCGCGCTACCGGACCGGTGAAGAACTGCTGCGCGACGCAGACGCGGCGATGTACCGGGCCAAGGCGCAGGGTCATGACCGCTGCGCGATCTTCGACGAAGACATGCGCGAAGAAGCGATGCGCAGCCTGGACCTGGAAGCGGATCTGCGGCGTGCGATCAACAACCGCGACTTCGTGCCGTTCTACCAGCCGATCGTGCGCCTGTCCGATGGCGAAGTGGTGGGGCACGAGGCCTTGCTGCGCTGGCGCCACGAGCGTCGTGGCCTGTTGCTGCCCGGGGCGTTCCTGGAGCTGGGCGAGGAAAGCGGCCTGATCGAGCAGGTCGACTGGCTGATCTACGAACAGGTCATCGCGGGACTGGCCGAAGGCGGCCACGGCTATGTCTCGGTGAACGTATCGCCACGCCATTTCCGCTCGGCCGAGTTCAGTGGCCGCCTGTTCGGTCTGCTCGATGCATGCGGTGCCGACCCGCGCCGGCTGCGCCTGGAGATTACCGAGGTGGCGCTGCTGGATGATGGCCCGCACACGCTGCGCATCCTGCAGGGCCTGCGCGAGCGTGGCATCCAGGTGCAGCTGGACGATTTCGGTACCGGCTTCTCGGCGCTGTCCTACCTGCACCGCTTCCCGATCAGCACGTTGAAGATCGACCAGAGCTTCATCGCCGGCCTGCATGGGCCGGAAGTGCAGAGCACGCGCGCGCTGGTCGAGGGCGTGTTGTCACTGGCCCGCACCTTGGGCATCGAAACCATCGGCGAAGGCATCGAGACCGAAGCGCAGCGGCAGACGCTGCGCGAACTTGGTTGCGACTACGGCCAGGGCTACCTGCTGGGCCGTCCGGCGCCGTGGGAGGGCGCGGTGGCCTGAGCCACCGCGCCGGGTCGCCTCAGCGCAGGGCGGAGCGACGCTTCTCGTCGATCCACTTGGAAGCCTGGGCCGGCTGATAGTTCTGCATCCACTCCAGCATTTCCTCGATGTCCGAGCCGTACCACAGGTCCTGGCGCTGGTCCGGATGCAGGAAGCGCTCTTCCACCATGCGATCGATCATGCCGATCAGCGGGGCGTAGAAGCCTTCCACGTCGAGGAAGGCGCATGGCTTGTTGCCGATGCCCAGCTGGCGCCAGGTCAGCATCTCGAAGATCTCTTCCATGGTGCCGAAGCCGCCGGGCAGGGCGACGAAGCCATCGGCGAGGTCGAACATGCGCGACTTGCGCTCATGCATCGAACCGACGATCTCCAGTTCGGTCAGGCCGCGGTGGGCCACTTCCCAGTCGGCCAGCTGGCGCGGGATCACGCCGGTCACCTCCCCGCCGGCGGCGAGCACGGCATTGGCCACGGTTCCCATCAGGCCGACGTTGCCGCCGCCATACACCAAGCGTAGGCCGTCACGGGCGATGCGATCACCCAGGGCAATGGCGCGTTCGGTGTAGGCCGGCTTGCTGCCAGCGTTGGAACCACAGTACACACAGATCGATTTCATGGATCTTCCTGTCTCTTGGCCGGAAACGAAAACGCCCCGTCGCCAACCGCAGGGCGGTCAGGGACGGGGTGTCGGTGGATTATGAGGCCTTGACAGGCCTTCTGTAGAGCCGAGCCACGCTCGGCTGCGCTTCGTTCAGATCGCGGCAAAGGCTGAGTCGAGCATGGCTCGACTCTACAAACGCCAAGCAGGCTTACGCGGCAGCCGCCTGTTCGCGACGCGGGCCTTCACGCAGGGCGCGGCCCACCATGCCGACCAGCAGGTCCAGCTCATCGCTGTCCATGCCGAAGTGCGGGGTGAAGCGCAGCGAATTCTCGCCGCCGTGGATCACGTTGATGCCGTGCTGGCGCAGCCATTCCTCGGTGGAATTGGCGCCGTAGCACTTGAACTGCGGGGCCAGCTCGCAGGAGAACAGCAGGCCGGTGCCCTGCACCTTGGTGATCAGGCCACCCAGTTCGCTCTTGAGCTGTTCCAGCTTGCGCACGGCCTCGGCACCGCGTTCGGCGATGTTGGCACGCACCTGCGGGGTCAGCTGCGCCAGGGTGGCACAGGCCACGTCCAGCGCGCGTGGGTTGCTGGTCATGGTGTTGCCGTAGATGCCCTTGCGGTACAGCTGCGCGGCGTGCTCGGTCACCGCCAGCACCGACAGCGGGTACTGCGCGGCGTTGAGCGCCTTGGAGTAGGTCTCCATGTCCGGCGGATCCAGGCCTTCGAAGCCCGGGTAATCGACCACCGACAGCACGCCATGCGCGCGCAGACCAGCCTGGATCGAGTCCAGCAGCAGCAGGCTGCCGTGCGCACGGGTCAGCTCACGGGCCACGGCATAGAACGCCGGCGGCACCGAACGGCCCGGGTCGCCTTCGCCCATTACCGGTTCCAGGAACACCGCCTCGATGAACCACTGGTTGCGTGCGGCGTCCTCGAACACCTTGCGCAGGCCGGCCTCGTCGTACGGCGCCACGGTGATCACCGAATCCTCGCCGCGGTAGCTGGCCAGGTGCTGCATGTAGCTCTTGCGGCTGGAATCGGAATACAGGGCAGGGCGGTCGGTACGGCCATGGAAGCTGCCCTTGACCACCACGCGCTTGATCGTGGCGCCGGCGTGGCGCGCGCCCGGGTCGGTCTGCAGCTTGGCGTTGACGTCGGCGATGCGCGCGGCCAGGCCAACCGCCTCGGAGCCGGAATTCAGGCACATGAAGCGCGCGAACGGGCAGCCGCCACGGCGGTGGCCGATCTCGGCGCGCAGGGCCGTGATGAAGCGCTGCTGCGACAGGCTGGGGGTCATGATGTTGGCCATCACCTGTGGGCGTGCCATCGCCTCCAGCACGGCATCCGGGGTGTGCCCGAAGCCGAGCATGCCGTAGCCGCCGGCGTCGTACAGCACCGCGCCCTTCAGGGTGACCACCCAGGGGCCACGCGCGGCCAGCGCCACGTACGGGGTCACTGCATCATCGGCGTAGAAATTGACGAAGCCGTCCTGCATCGCGTCGATCTGCGCCTGTTCGTCCTGCGCCAGCAGCGGCCCCAGGTCGGCCTGCACGCGCGCGAACTCCTCGGCGGCGGCATCCACTGCGGCGATCAGCTGCGGGTGGCGGACGGACAGGGCGGTCAGGGTGGCGTCGTCCAGGCCGGTGGTGAGGCGGGTGCCGGGCTGGGTGCGCAGGGGGGCGAGGCGTTCGATGAAGCTCATTGCAGATCTCCTGAAACGATGGGTCGCACGGGCCTTCAAAAGCAAAACGCGCGTCAACGCGCGCTTGGGGGCAGGCTCGTGCAGCGGACTTCCGACTCGATGCTAGCACTTGTTTTTTTGCGCGATAACCCCGCAAAAACCTGCTGCATAGCAGCATTTTGCGCGACGTTCGCCGCGAAGCACGCCGGCTCGCAGACGCTGGACGTACAATGCGCGCCATTGTCGACCTGTTGCCGCCCACTGCCTTGAAGAAGTCCGATTTCAACTACGACCTGCCGGCCGAACTGATCGCGCAGGCGCCCCTGGCCGAGCGTTCCGCCAGCCGCCTGCTGCTGGTGCCGCAAGCCCCCGCCGCGTTCACCGACCTGCAGGTGCGTGACCTTCCGTCGCTGCTGCAGCCGGGCGACCTGCTGGTGTTCAACGACACCCGGGTGATCCCGGCGCGCCTGTTCGGGCAGAAGGCCAGCGGCGGCCGCGTGGAGATCCTGATCGAGCGCTTGCTCGGCGGCCAGCAGGCCCGTGCCCAGGTCGGCGCCAGCAAGTCGCCGAAGGCCGGCAGCCGCATCGCGCTGGATGCCGGTGGCGAAGCCGAGGTGCTGGGCCGCGATGGCGAGTTCTACGTGCTGCAGTTCCACGTGCCCGAGTCGCTGGAGCAGTGGCTGCTGCATGCCGGCCGCCTGCCGCTGCCGCCGTACATCCAGCGCGAGCCGGGCGTGGACGACCGCGAGCGCTACCAGACCGTGTTCGCGCGCGAAGTGGGCGCGGTGGCGGCACCGACCGCGGGCCTGCATTTCGACGAACCGTTGCTGGCCGCACTGAAGGAAAAGGGCGTGGAGTTCGGCCACGTCACCCTGCACGTGGGCGCGGGCACCTTCCAGCCGGTGCGTGCCGAAGACCTGAAGGACCACGTGATGCACCGCGAGTGGCTGAATGTCGGTGCCGAACTGGTGCAGCAGGTGCGGCGCACGCGCGCCGCCGGCGGCCGCGTGATCGGCGTCGGCACCACCGTGGTGCGCGCGCTGGAAAGCGCGATGCGCGATGGCGAGCTGCTGCCGTTCGCCGGCGAGACGCAGATCTTCATCACCCCCGGCTACCGCATCCGCAGCGTGGACGCGATGGTGACCAACTTCCACCTGCCGGAAAGCACGCTGCTGATGATGATCTCCGCGTTTGCCGGCAAGGAGCGCGTGTTCGAGGCCTACCAGCACGCGATCGAGCAGCGCTACCGCTTCTTCAGCTACGGCGACGCGATGCTGCTGTTCCCGCAGGCGGGGTAGCGCGCCCCGGGAGGGCAGGGGCCCCCTGTGGGTGCGCACCTTGGTGCGCACGCCTTCTTGGGAGACAATAGGCAACTATTTGCCCCAATGACCGCTCCATGTCCCGACTGCAGTTCCAGCTCCAGACCCGCGACGGCCGTGCCCGCCGTGGCCGCCTGACCTTCCCGCGTGGCACGGTGGAAACGCCGGCCTTCATGCCGGTGGGGACCTATGGCTCGGTCAAGGGCATCCTGCCGGACCAGGTGCGCGCGCTGGGCGCCGAGATCATCCTCGGCAATACCTTCCACCTGTACCTGCGCCCGGGCCTGGACATCATCGCCGACCACGGCGGCCTGCACGGCTTCTGCCGCTGGGATGGCCCGATCCTGACCGACTCCGGCGGCTTCCAGGTGTTCTCGCTGGCGCACCGCCGCAAGATCACCGAGCAGGGCGTGACCTTCGCCTCGCCGACCGACGGCGCACGGGTCTTCCTCGGTCCCGAGGAGAGCATGAAGATCCAGAAGGTGCTCGATTCGGACATCGTGATGATCTTCGACGAATGCACCCCGTACCCGGCCACCGAGGACGTTGCCCGCCGTTCGATGGAGTTGAGCCTGCGCTGGGCGCAGCGCAGCCGCAACGCGCATGACGAACTGGGCAACGACGCGGCCCTGTTCGGCATCGTCCAGGGCGGCGTGCATACCGACCTGCGCAGCCGCTCGGCCGATGCCCTGCAGGCGATCGGCTTCGACGGCTACGCCATCGGCGGCCTGGCCGTGGGCGAGCCGGAGCACGAGCGCAACGCCATGCTCGACCACCTGGACCCGGAGCTGCCGGGCGACCGCCCGCGCTACCTGATGGGCGTGGGCCGGCCGGAGGACCTGGTCGAGGGTGTCGCACGTGGCGTGGACATGTTCGATTGCGTGATGCCGACCCGCAACGCCCGCAACGGCCACTATTTCACCTCGTTCGGCACCGTCCGCATCCGCAACTCCCAGTACGCGCGCGACATGGACCCGATCGAGCCGGGTTGTGGCTGCGTGGCCTGCACCGGCGGCTACACCCGTTCCTACCTGCGCCACCTGGACCGCTGCAACGAGATGCTGGCGCCGATGCTGGGCACCCTGCACAACCTGTTCTACTACGAAAAGCTGATGGCCGACATCCGCGCGGCGATCGAGGCGGGAACCTTCCTGGCCTTCCGTGAGTCCTTCTACGCGGCACGCGGGGCGGTGGCCCCGCCGCTGTAACCCGAACGCCCCCTGCCAAACGGCCCAAGGACGAACGCCCGGGGCCGTGGCATACTTCAAGGCTGACCCAGATCCGCGGTCGACACCCCCGTCCCTGAAGGGACGGGAGCGCCGCCCAACCAAAGGACCAACGATGAACCTGCTTGCTTTCCTGATTCCCGCCGCCCACGCCCAGGCCGCCGGCGGCCAACCGCAGGGCATGGGCCTGACCACGCTGCTGTTCCCGGTCATCCTGATCGCCATCATGTACTTCCTGATGATCCGCCCGCAGATGAAGCGGCAGAAGGAACACAAGTCCATGCTGGAGAAGATCAAGCGTGGCGACGAAGTGCTGACCAACGGTGGCATCGCCGGCAAGGTCACCGACATCGGCGACAACTTCATCACCATCGAAGTGGCCGAGAACGTGCGCATCCGCGTGCAGAAGGGCGCTGTCGGCAGCGTGCTGCCGACCGGCACCCTGGATTCGGCCAAGTAAGCCACTCCCTTTCCGAAGCACAACCGCGGCGCCGGGGATGGCGCCGCGCGGGACCCAAGCAATGCTCGAATTTCCACGCTGGAAGTACGTCGTCATCCTGATCGTACTGGCGCTCAGTGCGCTGTACGCGCTGCCCAACATCTACCAGAAGGACCCGGCCATCCAGATCACCGCCAACCGTGGCGGGCAGATCGACGATGCGCTGCGCGACCGTGTGCTGGCCGACCTGAAGAAGGCCGGGGTCACTGCCATCGGTGCCGAAAAGGAAGGGGAAAGCCTGATCGTCCGTCTGCCGGACCTGAAGTCGCAGTCTGCGGCCAGCGATGCCCTGCGCGACACCGTCGGCGAGAAGTACACGGTGGCCCTGAACCTGGCCTCGACCGTGCCGGACTGGCTGGCCCGGCTGGGCGGTCGCCCGATGGTGCTCGGCCTGGACCTTCAGGGTGGCGTGCACTTCGTGCTGCAGGTCGACCAGAAGGCCGCCCTCGACAAGCGCCTGGATGCCTACACCGAAGACGTGCGCGGCACCCTGCGTGACGCCCGCATCGCCTACCAGTCGGTGGAGCGCCGTGCGGACAACAGCATCGTGGCCAACCTGAGCCCGTCCGCCGGTGACGACGCCGCGCAGCGTGCCCGTGCCGCCCTGGTCAAGGCACAGCCGACGCTCGGCTATGACGTCAGCGGCAACCGCATCACGGTCACCGTGCCGGAGACCGAGATCACGCAGATCGCCAACGGCGCCATCGAGCAGAACATCAACACCCTGCGCAACCGCGTGAACCAGCTCGGCGTGGCCGAGCCGATCATCCAGCGCCAGGGTGCCGACCGTGTGGTCGTGCAGCTGCCGGGCGTGCAGGACACCGCCGAAGCCAAGCGCATGATCGGCGCCACCGCCACCCTGGAGTACCGCGCGGTGGTCGAGGGCAATGCGCAGGACGCCATCAATTCCGGCCGCATCCCGCCGGAAGCGAAGGTCTACCAGCAGCGTGATGGCCGCGGCCCGATCCTGCTGAACAAGCGCGTGATCGTCACCGGTGACCAGATGGTCGGCGCGCAGGCGGTGACCGATTCGAACAGTGGCTCCCCGGCCGTCAGCGTGACGCTGAACAATGTCGGCGGCCAGCGCATGTTCGACTTCACCAGCGCCAACGTGAACAAGCCGATGGCGGTGGTCTACACCGAACGCGTGCCGACCGTGACCGTCGTCGACGGCCAGGAAGTGCGTGGCTTCAAGGTCAACGAGGAAGTGATCTCGGTGGCCAACATCAACGGCGTGTTCGGCAAGAACTTCCAGACCACCGGCCTGCAGAAGAAGGAAGCCGAGGACCTGGCCAAGCTGCTGAAGTCCGGCTCGCTGGCCGCGCCGATGGACTTCGTCGAAGAGCGCGTGGTCGGCCCGAGCCTGGGCGCCGAGAACGTCAAGAACGGCATGCGCGCGGTGGTGTTCGCGTTCCTGTTCACCCTGGTGTTCTTCAGCATCTACTACCGCATGTTCGGTGTGATCACCTCGGCGGCGATGCTGTTCAACCTGCTGATCGTGGTGGCGGTGATGTCGCTGTTCGGCGCGACCATGACCCTGCCGGGCTTCGCCGGCCTGGCGTTGTCGGTGGGCCTGTCGGTGGACGCCAACGTGCTGATCAACGAGCGTATCCGTGAAGAACTGCGCGCCGGCGTGCCGGGCAAGACCGCGATCGTGACCGGTTACGAGCGTGCCTCGGGCACCATCCTCGACGCCAACCTGACCGGCCTGATCGTCGGCGTGGCGCTGTTCGCATTCGGTACCGGTCCGCTGAAGGGCTTCGCGCTGACCATGATCATCGGTATTTTCGCCTCCATGTTCACTGCGATCACCGTGTCGCGTGCGCTGGCGACGCTGATCTACGGCCGTCGCAAGAAGCTCCAGAACGTGGCCATCTGACGGGACGACACGCACAATGAAACTGTTTCCGCTGCACATCCTCCCGAACGACACCAAGATCGACTTCATGCGCTGGCGCCATGTCGCCATGGCAGTCACCATCGTGGTGTTCCTGGCCTCGGTCGCCATCATCGGCATCAAGGGCTTCAACTACGCACTGGACTTCACCGGCGGCACCCTGATCGAAACGCGTTTCGAGAAGGCCGTGGACGTCGAGCAGGTCCGCGCCAAGCTGGAGCAGAACGGCTTCGACGGTGCCCAGGTGCAGAGCGTCGGTGGCAATACCGACCTGCTGATCCGCCTGGCGCCGCACGGCGAGCATGCGCCGGGCACCGGTGATGCCGCTGCCGAGGACAAGGCCACCGCCGCGGCCGTGGTGAAGGTGCTGTCCAGCGCCGACAACCAGGCCACGGTGATGAGTACCGCATTCGTCGGCCCGCAGATCGGCAAGGACCTGGCGAAGAACGGCCTGTACGCCACCATCTTCATGCTGGCCGGCTTCCTGATCTACATCGCGGTGCGCTTCGAATGGAAGTTCGCGGTCACCGCCAGCATCGTGGCGATGTTCGACCTGATCGTGACGGTCGCCTACGTGTCCCTGCTGGGCCGTGAGTTCGACCTGACCGTGCTGGCCGGCCTGCTGTCGGTGATGGGCTTTGCGATCAACGACATCATCGTGGTGTTCGACCGCGTCCGCGAGAACTTCCGCAGCCTGCGCGTGGACTCGATGGAGGTGCTGAACCGTTCGATCAACCAGACGCTGTCGCGTACAGTGATCACCGCGGTGATGTTCTTCCTGTCGGCGCTTGCCCTGTACCTGTACGGTGGTGCGTCGATGGAAGGCCTGGCCGAGACGCACATGATCGGTGCGGTGATCGTGGTGCTGTCCTCGATCCTGGTCGCGGTGCCGATGCTGACGATCGGCTTCCTGCGCGTCAGCAAGCAGGACCTGCTGCCGAAGGCGAAGGACGTCGAGGCCCTGGCCCGTCGCCCGTAAGCATCTGCTGCATGCGGCACACAGAGAACCCCGCGCAAGCGGGGTTTTTTGTGTGCAGGGCTTGCAGCCCTGCACCCGCGGTAGTGCCGGCCGCTGGCCGGCAACAGCAACAGCAACAGAGTGCATTCCGTGGTTGGGCGGGACGGTGTCGGAGTGCGGGGACGCCGCAAGTACGTCCGTGTAGGCTCGGTCGCCGCATCCATGCGGCTGACACCCCGTACTCCGACACCGCCCCGTCTCTGACAGATTCCTGCGGCTGTTGGTAGGTGTCGACCTTGGTCGACACATCTGTCAGATATCGATAATCAGACTGGAATCAGATCTACCGTGTCGACCAAGGTCGACACCCACCAGAGAAGAATGCTGTCCCGACAGGTCGCGGAAATCTGTCGAAGGCGGGGTGGGTCCGGTTGCGGGGGCGTGAGCCGCATGGATGCGGCGACCGAGCTTACATGGACGTACTTGCAGCGCCCCCCGCAACCGGATCCACCCCGCCAACCCACAGGAACCCAGCTTTTGACGCTGCTGTTGAGGTTGCCGGCCAGCGGCCGGCACTACCGCGTGTGCAGGGTGCAACCCTGCAAAACAAACCTCACCCTACGCCAGCGTCGGTTGTGCAATCGTCCCCCGCGCACTACGATCCTGCGGTTCGCGCGCGCAGGCGCGCGCCCGTATTCCTGCTGAGCGCCCCGTGCGCCGCATCTGCCAACCCGAGGTATCCATGGTCATCAAACCGCGCGTCCGCGGCTTCATCTGCGTCACCACCCACCCGACCGGCTGCGAGGCCGCGGTCAAGCAGCAGATCGACTACATCCGCGCGCGCCCACCGATCCAGAACGGTCCCAAGCGGGTGCTGGTGATCGGTGCCTCGACCGGCTACGGCCTGGCCGCGCGCATCACCGCTGCCTTTGGCAGTGGCGCCGCCACCCTCGGCATCTTCTTCGAACGGCCGGGCAGCGAGACCAAGCCGGGCACGGCGGGCTGGTACAACTCGGCTGCGTTCCACAAGTACGCCGACGAAGCCGGCCTGTATGCCAAGAGCATCAACGGCGATGCCTTCTCCGATGAAGTGAAGGCGAAGACCATCGAAATGATCAAGGCCGATCTCGGCCAGGTCGACCAGGTTGTCTACAGCCTGGCGGCGCCGCGCCGCAAGCATCCGAAGACCGGCGAGATCATCAGCTCCTCGCTGAAGCCGATCGGCGAGCCGATCACCCTGCGTGGCCTGGATACCGACAAGGAAGTGCTGACCGAGACCCACCTGCAGCCGGCTACCCCGGAAGAGATCGCCGGTACCGTCGCGGTGATGGGCGGTGAAGACTGGCAGATGTGGATCGACGCGCTCGCCGATGCCGGCGTGCTGGCCAACGGCTGCACCACCACCGCCTTCACCTACGTGGGCGAAGAGATCACCCAGGCGATCTACTGGAATGGCTCGATCGGTGCGGCCAAGAAGGACCTGGACACCAAGGTGCTGGGCCTGCGCGAGAAGCTGGCCAAGATCGGTGGCGATGCACGCGTATCGGTGCTGAAGGCGGTGGTGACCCAGGCCAGCTCGGCCATTCCGACCATGCCGCTGTACCTGTCGCTGCTGTTCAAGGTGATGAAGGAAAAGGGCACCCACGAAGGCTGCATCGAACAGCTGGACGTGCTGTACGACATCCTCTACGGCGGCAAGGCCGACGGCGTGGCGATCGATCGCCTGCGCCACGACCTGGTCGATGGCGATGGGCGCACCGTTGCGCTGATCGATGAGGAAGGCCGCCTGCGCGCCGATTACAAGGAAATGGCCGCAGATGTGCAGGGCAGGGTGGTCGCGCTGTGGCCGCAGGTGACCAACGAGAACCTGTACGAGATCAGCGATCTGGCCGGCTACAAGGCCGACTTCCTGCGCCTGTTCGGCTTCGGCGTGGAGGGCGTGGACTACGAGGCCGACGTCAATCCGGACGTGAAGATCGAAAATCTGGTCGACATGACCTGATCAACGAAAAGGCCGGCGAACGCCGGCCTTCTCGTTTGTGTAGAGCCGAGCCATGCTCGGCTGCTCTTCGCTTGAGTCCCGCAGCTGAGCGTGGCTCGGCTCTACAGAGAGGCGTCACCCGAACTCGAAGCCCATCTCCGGCAGCGCCGGGCCGACGAAGTCGCCCTGCACGTAATCCACGCCGGCACTGAACAGCAGCGTCATCGAGTTGGCATCGCTGACGAACTCGGCAATGGTGCGGATACCGGCTTCCTGTGCACGCGCGGTGATCTGGCTGATGCGGTCGATGTTCTCGCGCGTGGCGGCCAGGTCGCTGGTGAAGCCCCGGTCCAGCTTGAGGAACTGCGGCTGGAAGTGGGCCAGCAGCTGGAATGAATCCAGCCCCGAACCGAACTGCTCCAGGCCGATGCGGCAGCCCAGCGGCGCCACTTCGGCTAGGAACTGCTGCGCACTGCGCAGGTGGGTGAAAACCTTCGCTTCCGGCGCATGCAGCCACAGCCGTTCGCCGGGCACGCCCTGTGCCTGCAGTTCGCGGCGCAGCGTGGCGATCATCTGCGGGTCGTCGAACGATTCCGGCGTCACCTTCACCAGCACCTGGGTGGCGTTGCCCTCGCGTGCCCGCTGGCCGAGCACCGCGATGGCCTGCGAGACCACCCAGCGGTTGATGTCGGCCAGCAGGCCGTGTTCCTCGGCGATGCCCAGGAACGCGGTCGGGCTCAGCAGCTCGCCATTGTTCTCCAGGCGCAGGTAGGCCTCGTACAGCTCCAGTGGCTCGCCCTGCAGGTTCAGCACCGGCTGGTAGTGAAGCTGGAAGCCGTCGCCGGCCAGCGCCTCGCGGATGCGCGCAACCCAGCGCTGTACGCGTTCTTCCTCGACACGGTCGGCGGCAGCCGGGTCGAAGATGCGGCAGGTGTTGCCCAGTTCGGCGGCGGCCTGGGTGCAGTCGCTGGCGCGCGCCAGCACCTGGCCGATGCTGGCGATCTTCTCGCCCACCTGCACGCCACCGATGCTGACCGTCACCGTGGCCGAGCGTGCGCCGATGCTGAAGACATGTGCGGCATAGGCTTCGCGGATGCGCTCGGCCAGCGCCACGGTCTGCGCGTAGGGCCCGGCCTGCAGCACGGCGAAATTGTGTTCGCCGAAGCGGGCCAGTTGCGCGTCCTCGCCGACCACCTCGGCCAGCAGGGCGGCGAGAGCGCCGATCAGGATGTCGGCCGACGCCAGGCCGATATCCGGCAGCAGGCGCGCGTAGTGGTCAGGCTCGATCAACAGCAGGCCGAACTGACCCTCGCTGCGCCCGGCCTGGGCCACCGCGCTTTCCAGCTGCAGCATGAAGGTCGGGCGATTGAGCAGGCCGGTGACCTGGTCGCGCTGGCGCAGGTCCTCGACCTCGCGTGCCAGCTCGGGGTCGAACTCCATGCGGCGGCGGAGCACCACCTGCAGGCAGGACTCGCCCTCGTAGGTGGCCGCGGCAAATTCCATCGTCGCCGGGAAGGAACTGCCGTCCTCGTGGCGCGCGTCGAGCTGGTACTGCGGCGGCGGCGCCTCGCCACGGCTGAGGCCTTTGAGCAGCTGTTTGAAGCCCTCCACGTGCTGGGCGGCGACCATGTCCAGCAGCGAAATGCCTTCGATGTCCTCGAAATGCTCGTAGCCGAACATCTCCAGATAGGCGTCGTTGGCGCGGATGTGCATGCCTTCATGCACATAGGCGATGGGGTCGCGCGAGGAGGCGATCAGCGCGTCGCAGCGGCGCTCGGTCTCGCGCATCTGCGCCTCGATCCGGCGCAGGCCGCGACGCGCCTGCAGGTCGACCCACTGGTCGCGGACCACGGCGAGCAGATGCTCGGGGCGCTGGCGCAGGGCGAGGGCGCGGATGCCATGGCTGCTGGCCTGCACCAGTTCGTCCTCGTCGATGCGCTCGGCCAGCAGCACCAGCGGGATGTCCTTGCCGCTGGCGGCGATGTGCTGGGCCGCCAGCTGCAGCGGGATGCCCTGCGAAGGCGAGGCCAGCACCAGGTCGATGGCCTGGCTGGCCAGCACCTGGGCCAGCTCGGCCGCATCCTGCGGGCGCCACGGGCGTACCGCGATGCCGCTGTTGCGCAGGGTGCTGACGATGGCTTCGGCATTCTCGCCGCTGTCATCGACGATCAGCAGGCGGATGGTGATGTCGTTCGCGTTCTGCATGCACTGCTCCCCAATCTGCGAATCTAGATACACGATGCGCGGCGAACCGTCCATGCGCGCACCCCTGGCGCGCGTCGAACGGCGAAGTGGTTCACACCACGCCGCCCGCTGCGTGGCCGCTGGCCCAGGCCCATTGGAAGTTGTAGCCGCCCAGCCAGCCGGTCACGTCCAGCACCTCGCCAACGAAGTGCAGGCCGGGCACGCGCTTGGATTCCATCGTCGAGGATGACACTTCGGCGGTGTCCACGCCGCCCAGGGTGACCTCGGCGGTGCGGTAGCCTTCGGTGCCGCTGGCCACCAGCGGGAATGCGCCCAGCAGCTGCGCGGCCTGGCGCAGCACCGGCTCGTCCAGCTGGCGCACGGGCCGGTCGGGCAGCCAGTGCTCGCACAGGCGTTGCGCCAGCCGCTTCGGCAGTACCTCGCCCAGCACCGTGCGCAGCTCGGCGGCCGGGCGGTCGCGCTTCATCTGGCGCAACCACTCGCCGGCATCCTGGCCCGGCAACAGGTCCAGCTCCAGCGCATCGCCGGGCTGCCAGAACGACGAAATCTGCAGGATGGCCGGGCCGCTTACGCCACGGTGGGTCAGCAGCATGAAGTTCTGGAAACTCTTTCCGTTGCAGCGCGCCTCGATCGGCAGTGCGACGCCGCTGAGGTCGGCCAGCCGCTCCTGGTGCTTGCCGCTGAGGGTCAGCGGCACCAGCCCGGCGCGGGTCGGCAGTACCTGGTGGCCGAACTGGCGGGCCACCTCATAGCCAAAGCCGCTGGCCCCCATGCTGGGAATCGACAGGCCACCGGTGGCAACCACCAGCGAGGCGCAATGGAACAGGCCCTGGGTGGTGTGCACGCGGAAACCATCGCTGCCGTGCTCGATGCGCTGCACGCTGCAGTCGGTACGGATCTGTACGCCGGCCGCCTGGCACTCGTCCACCAGCATCTTCACGATCTGCTTGGACGAGATATCGCAGAACAGCTGCCCCAGTTCCTTTTCGTGATAGGCGATGCCGTGCTTGTGCACCAGCTCGATGAAATGCCAGGGCGTGTAGCGGGCCAGCGCCGACTTGCAGAAGTGCGGGTTGGCCGACAGGAAGTTGGCCGGGGTGGTGCCGGTGTTGGTGAAGTTGCAGCGGCCACCGCCGGACATCAGGATCTTCTTGCCGACCTTGTTGGCATGGTCGATCACCTGCACCTGGCGGCCGCGCTGGCCGGCAGTGATCGCGGTCATCAGCCCGGCTGCGCCGGCACCGATGACCACCACATCGCAACGGATGGTGCTCATGCCTTGGCGCGCTTGCGCCAGTCCGGGATCACGTCGAGCTGGATCTGGTCGTTGAGCAGCTGCACTTCGCCGTCCTGGATCAGCACGCTCCAACGCATGGCGCGCTGGATCTGCTGGCCCCAGCGCTCGACGAATTCGCCGTCCAGATCAACCACCGAAAGATTGTCGAAGCGCGCCAGGCCCTTGCCCTGCTTGCTCCACCAGATCTCCGAGGCGTTGCCGCCGTAGTTGACCACCTGCACCTGGCGGCTGCGATTGCTGGCCTTGCGGATGCGCGATTCGTCCGGATGGCCCAGGTCGATCCACTGCAGGATGTCGCCGGTGTAGTCGTGTTCCCACAGATCGGGCTCGTCATCGGTACTCAGGCCGCGGCCGAACTCCAGGCGATCGCCGGCGTTCAGCGCGAAGGCGAGCAGGCGCACCATCAGGCGCTCGTCGGTCTCGGACGGATGCTGGGCCAGGGTCAGGTTGTGGGTCGCGTAGTAGCCGCGATCCATGTCGCTGATCTGCAGTTCGGCCTTGCGGATGGTGGCGGTAAGAGCCATGGGGGATCCGTGGACTAAAGAGGACAATGATAGAGGTTTGCTCCGGGGGTGTCCGTGGCCGGACTGTCTGCGCACCGTCAACGGTGGCACTCTTGCGCTCTTTCCCGTGGCCGGAGTGGACGCCATGAGCTTGATGAGCTTGCCCAGCCGGTTGCAGCTGCCGCCCGGCCCCTGGGCCACCCTGCTGGATGGCCTGTGTGCACGTTTTCCGCGCATCGCGCGCGCAATGGCAGGATCGCTTCGCGCGCGGCCGCGTGCTGGACGCACAGGGCAGGGCGCTCACTGCGGACATGCCCTGGCAGGTCGGGCTGGACATCCAGTACTTCCGCGAGGTGGCCGACGAACCGGTGATCCCCTTCACCGAAACCATCGTCCATCTGGATGCGCACCTGCTGGTGGCCGACAAGCCGCATTTCCTGCCGGTGACACCGGCGGGCGGGCATGTACGCGAGACGCTGCTGGCGCGGCTGGTCGCCCGCACCGGCAATGCCGATCTGGTGCCGCTGCACCGGCTGGATCGGCTGACGGCCGGGTTGGTGCTGTTCTCGACCCAGCGTGCGTCGCGCGATGCTTACCAGCGCCTGTTCCGTGAGCGGCGCATCGAAAAGACCTATGAGGCCTTGGCACCGGCGCTGCCGGGGCGGGAGTTTCCGCTGCAGCGGTACAGCCGCCTGGTGCCGGGCGAGCCGTTCTTCCGC
This sequence comes from Stenotrophomonas sp. LC732, assembly GCF_052446685.1. NCBI lineage: Bacteria > Pseudomonadati > Pseudomonadota > Gammaproteobacteria > Lysobacterales > Lysobacteraceae > Stenotrophomonas > Stenotrophomonas sp. LC732. The sequence continues at coordinate 1,733,510 of NZ_CP199214.1, forward strand.
ATGGCCGAAGTGCCCGGCGAGGCCAATGCGCGCAGCCGGATCGAGCTGATCGAGGCCGAAGGGCCGATCTGGCGCTACCGGCTGCTGCCGGAAACCGGCCGCAAGCATCAGCTGCGCGTGCACATGGCCATGCTGGGGGCGCCGATCATGGGTGACGACCTGTACCCGCAGCTTCGGCAACGGGCACCGGACGTAGCCGAGGCGCCGCTGCAGCTGCTGGCGCGGGCCCTGGCTTTCGATGACCCGTTGAGTGGTGCACGACGGATGTTCAGCAGCGGCCGCAGCCTGAGCCTTCCGGCTTAGGGCGGCCAGGCGCTCAGCGGGCCGGGCGTCGCGCCAGCCAGCGGTCCAGCTCGGCGGCGAACAGCTGCCGGTCGCGGGGGCCCAGGGGCGGCGGTCCGCCGGTCTGGACCCCGGCGCCGCGCAGTTCCTCCATGAAATTGCGCATCGACAGTCGCTCGGCCATGTTGTTCGGTGTGTACAACTGGCCGCGCGGGTTCAGCGCGACGGCCTGCTTCTCCAGCACCAGCGCGGCCAGCGGGATGTCCTGGGTGACCACCAGGTCCCCCGCGGCGACCCGCTCGACGATGGCGCTGTCGGCCACGTCCAGCCCCTGCGGCACCTGGATCGAGCGCAGCCAGCGCGAGGGCGGGGTGCGGATCCACTGGTTGGCGACCAAGGTCAGTTCGATCCCGACCCGTTCAGCCGCACGGAACAGGATGTCGCGGATGACGGTGGGACAGGCGTCCGCATCCACCCAGATGCGGGGAGAGGCGTGTTCAGCGGGGGGTTCAGCTTCAGTCATTTACCCAGTGTAGGGTAGGAAAAACCTGAATGGGGACTCGGAGTTAGCCGCGAGAGGCTGCCAACCCTTGTCACGCCTAGCGGGTGACGTATTCCCATGAACGTCGGGGCTATCGCTTTTTGCAGAAAACACGCGTATCGTGCGACCCACTGTGTTTGCTAGGGTCACCGTGAATCGTGGCCTGGTGCAGTTGATCTCACGATCCGCTCATCGATCCGCTTTACCAACGCCTGCAACTCAGTCTCGGCCCCGATACCCGGTGGCTGCGATTTTTTTCAACATGTGTTTCAGGAGTTAGTAAAAATGTCTGAACGTCAGACCGGTACCGTCAAGTGGTTCAACGACGCCAAGGGCTTCGGCTTCATCACCCCGGAAAGCGGCCCGGACCTGTTCGTGCACTTCCGCGCGATCCAGGGCACCGGCTTCAAGACCCTGCAGGAAGGCCAGAAGGTTACCTTCATCGCCGTCCAGGGTCAGAAGGGTATGCAGGCTGACCAGGTGCAGGCGGTCTAATCCGTCTGCTACCGTTGGGTAGCCAGAACGCCGGAAGCGAAAGCTTCCGGCGTTTTTTATTGCCCGCCGTTTTTTTTGTAGAGTCGAGCCATGCTGGACTGCGCCCAAAGACAGTCGAGCATGGCTCGACTATACAAAGGACATGCAGCCGGCGCGGTACGATGCGCGTCTCCCCAAGGGATCACCCCCATGCGCATCGTCCACCACCTGGAAAACTCCCGTTCGCTGCGCGTGCTGTGGATGCTGGAGGAGCTGGGATTGGACTACGAACTGCGCCGCTATCCGCGCGATCCGAAGACGCTGCTGGCGCCGCCGGAACTGCGCAACGTGCATCCGCTCGGCAAGTCGCCGGTACTGCAGGATGGTGAGCTGGTACTGGCCGAGTCCGGCGCGATCCTCGACTACCTCGCTGACCGTTACGACACGCAACGCCAGCTGTCGCCGTCACCGATGCCGGCAGACGGGGCCGAACGCATCGCTTACCGCTACTGGCTGCACTACGCCGAAGGCTCGGCGATGCCACCGTTGCTGCTGACCCTGGTGATGGGCCGCATACGCAACGCGCCGATGCCGTTCTTCGCGCGCCCGATCGCACGCAGCATTGCCGACAAGGCCGAGCGCGGCTTCATCGGCCCGCAGCGGCGCCTGCACCTGGACTGGATGGAGCGCCGCCTGGCCGAAAGCCCGTGGTTTGCCGGCGAGCGTTTCAGTGCGGCCGACATCCAGATGAGCTTCCCGATCCAGGCCGCTGCCGCGCGCGGTGGTGGCCTGGACGACAAACCGGCACTGCGTGGCTTCCTCAAGCGTATCGGTGAACGCCCGGCCTACCAGCGTGCCGAGGCCCACGGCGGCCACCTGCAGGCGCTCGGCGGCAATTGAGGAGGGCGGCCGTCGCCCTCATCTCCAGCACCATGGATACCGACACTCCCCGTTTCGACAACCGCCTGCTGCACACCCTGCCGGGCGACCCCGAATCCGGCCCGCGCAGGCGCGAAGTGCTGGGCGCCGCCTGGTCGCCCGTGATGCCGACCCCGGTGACGGCGCCCACGCTGTTGGCCTGGGCGCCGGACGTCGCCGAAATGCTTGGCTTCGATACCGCTGAAGTCGAAAGCGAAGGTTTCGCGCAGGTATTCGGCGGCAATGCGCTGTACGCCGGCATGCAACCGTGGGCAGCCAACTACGGTGGCCATCAGTTTGGCCACTGGGCCGGCCAGCTCGGCGACGGGCGTGCGATTTCGCTGGGTGAGCTGGTTGCGCCGGATGGCCAGCACTGGGAGCTGCAGTTGAAGGGGGCCGGGCCAACGCCGTACTCGCGGGGGGCCGATGGACGGGCAGTGCTGCGCTCATCGATCCGCGAATTCCTGTGCAGCGAGGCGATGCATCACCTTGGCGTGCCGACTACGCGCGCGTTGTCACTGGTCGGCACCGGTGAGGACGTGGTGCGCGACATGTTCTATGACGGCCATCCGCGTGCCGAGCCAGGCGCCATCGTATGCCGGGTCTCGCCGTCGTTCCTGCGCTTCGGTTCGTTCGAACTGCCGGCCTCGCGCGGTGAAACCGCCCTGCTGCAGCAGCTGGTGGATGCCTGCATCGCCCGCGACTTCCCCGAACTGCAGGGGCAGGGCGAGGCGCTGTACGGCGACTGGTTCGCGCAGATCGCGGTGCGCACCGCCGAGATGATCGCGCACTGGATGCGTGTCGGCTTCGTGCACGGCGTGATGAACACCGACAACCTGTCCGTGCTCGGTGTGACGCTGGATTACGGCCCCTATGGCTGGGTCGAGGACTTCGATCCGGACTGGACGCCGAACACCACCGACGCCCAGGGGCGCCGCTACCGCTTCGGCACCCAGCCGCAGGTGGCGTACTGGAACCTGAGCCGATTGGCGCAGGCGCTGTCGCCGCTGTTCGCCGATGTCGCACCGCTGCAGGCAGGCCTGGCGGCTTACCAGTCCACGTTCGTGGCCTGCACGCGTCGCGATGCTGCAGCGAAGCTGGGGCTGGCTGCTGCCGACGATGATGACCTGCAGCTCTACCAGCGCTGGCAACAGCTGATGCAGGAGGGCGCAATGGACATGACCCTGGCCTGGCGCGCACTGACGCGCATCGACCCGGCGGCAGCAGATGCGACGGTTCTGGACGCGGTGTACTACGACGAGGCGCGGCGACAGGCAGTGCAGGCACCGCTGCAGCACTGGCTGCAGGACTACGCAGCGCGCCTGCGCCGCGATCCGCTGGCGGCCAGCGAACGCCAGGCGAAGATGGCAGCGGCCAACCCGCTGTACGTGCTGCGCAACTGGCTGGCCCAGGAAGCGATCGACCGCGCAGAGCAGGGGGATCTCGGCGGCGTCCATGCACTGCAGGACGTGCTGCGCGACCCGTACACCGAGCGTGCCGGCCTGGAACACTTCGCTGGCAAGCGCCCGGCGTGGGCCGACAATCGCGCCGGTTGCTCGATGCTGTCCTGCAGTTCCTGAGGGTGGGTTTCGGCAGGGCTGCGCCCTGCACCTGCGGAGGCCAGATCAACAGCCAGAGCAAAAGCGGATTCCGTGGTTTGGCGGGGCGGTGTCGGAGTGCGGGGACGCTGCAAGTACGTCCCTGTAAGCTTGGCAGCCGCATCCATGCGGCTGACACCCGCACTCCGACACCGCCCCACCTCCGACAGATTCCCGCGGCTGTGGGTAGGTGTCGACCTTGGTTGACACATCTGTCAGATATCGAATGAAATTCCGGGGTCAGATCCGTTTTCCTTCGTAAAACGGATCTGACCCCATGAGCAATTCCGACAGGTCGCAGGAAACTGTCGAAGGCGGGGTGGGTCCGGTGGCGGGGGCGTGAACGCCATGGATGGCGCGACCGAGCCTACGCGGACGTATCTACGGCGTCCCCCGCAACCGGGCCCGCCTCGCCATCCCCCGGGATGCAGGCTGTTGCCGTTGCTGTTGAGGTTGCCGGCCAGCGGCCGGCACTACCGCAGATGCCGGGCGCAGCCCGGCCGGACACCACCAGCAGGCAGGCGGCGCCCGGAACAGGTACCCTATGCCGCCATCAGATAGCCAATGTGACATGACCGACGCCATCGTCGCTCCGCAGTGGGCCTCCCGCCTGCGCGACATCGCCGACTTCCCCAAGCCCGGCATCCTGTTCAAGGACATCATGCCGCTGCTCGCCCATGGCGAGGATTTCCGCGGCGCGATCACCGCGATGGCCGACCGTTGGCGCGACCAGAAGCTGGACGCAGTGGTCGGCATCGAATCGCGTGGGTTCATCCTCGGTGCCGCGATGGCGCTGGAGCTGGGCGTCGGCTTCGTGCCGGTGCGCAAGCCGGGCAAGCTGCCGGGCCAGGTCCTGCGCGAGGAATACACGCTGGAATACCGCAGCGACTGCATCGAAGTGCATGCCGATGCGCTGCCGGCCGGCGCCCGCGTGGTGATCATCGACGACGTGCTGGCCACCGGCGGCACGCTGGTCGCTGCGCTGTCGCTGGTGCGCCGCCTGGGCGTTGAAGTGGTCGGCGCCGGTGTACTGGTCGAGCTGGACGGCCTCGGTGGCCGTGCGCGCTGGGAAACGGACCTGCCGCTGCACACCGAACTGGTGTTCTGATCGAAGGGTGGGTGCCAACCAGGGTTGGCACCTGCCAGAGCGAATGGCCGGGAGCCGGTAGTTGCCAACCTTGGTTGGCAGCACTTTTCGCGACGGGTGCCATGGACGGGCCAACCAAGGTTGGCCGCTACCAGGCCAGATCGTTACCAACCGTGGTTGGCAACGCTGCTTCAATCACATCATCCGCACGCGGAAACGACGGCCCTTGATCTTGCCGGCTTCCAGCTTGGCCACGGCCTTGTTGGCCTGCTCACGCGCGATCGCCACATAGGAGCGGGTCGGGAAGATCGCGATCTTGCCGATGAACTTGCTCGACAGGCCGGCATCACCGGTCAGCGCACCGAGGATGTCGCCCGGGCGCAGCTTGTCGGTCTTGCCACCGTCGATGCGCAGCGTGCGCATCGCGGCCTGCGGCAGTTCGGCCGGGCGCGAGGTTGCCAGCGGCGTCTTCTGCCAGTCCAGCGGCTGCCCCATCTGCGCTTCGATGGCGTCGGCGCGGGTCTTCTCGCGGCCGGCCACCAGGCTGATCGCCAGGCCGCTGGCACCGGCGCGCCCGGTACGGCCCACGCGGTGCTGGTAGCTCTCCACGTCGGTCGGCAGTTCGTAGTTGATCACCGCCGCCAGCTCTTCCACGTCCAGGCCGCGCGCGGCGACGTCGCTGGCGACCAGCACGTTGCAGCTGCGGTTGGCCAGCAGCAACAGCACTTCCTCGCGGTCGCGCTGCTCCATGTCGCCGTGCAGGGCCAGTGCGGAGAAGCCGAACTGCTGCAGCGAGTTGGCCACTTCGTCCACGTCCTTGCGGGTGTTGCAGAACACGACCGCCGATTCCGGCGTGTACTTCAGCAGCAGGCCGGCCAGCGCCTTCTGGCGGTGCGCCGGTTCCACCTCGCAGAACAGGTGGCGGATGGCGGGGGCCTGGTCGGCGCCTTCCACGGTCACTTCCACCGCGTCGCGCAGCAGGTCACGCGCCATGGCGCGGATGCTGTCGGGGAAGGTGGCGGAGAACAGCAGGCTCTGGCGGTCCCTATGGGTGCGGCCGGCGATCTCGCGGATCGGCTCCTCGAAGCCCATGTCGAGCATGCGGTCGGCCTCGTCCAGCACCAGCGTGCGCACCGCGCCCAGGTTCAGCGCGCGCTTGCGTGCCAGCTCCTGCACGCGGCCGGGCGTGCCGACCACCACATGCGGATCGTGGCCTTCAAGCGAGGCCAGCTGCGGGCCCAGCGGCACGCCGCCCACCAGCAGCAACAGCTTCAGGTTGGGGATGCCGGTGGCCAGCTTGCGGATCTGCTTGCCGACCTGGTCGGCCAGTTCGCGGGTCGGGCACAGCACCAGCGCCTGCACGCGGATCAGGCTGGGGTCGATGGCCTGCAGCAGGCCCAGGCCGAAGGCGGCGGTCTTGCCGCTGCCGGTGGGTGCCTGTGCGATCACATCACGGCCATCGAGGATGGCCGGCAGGCTCTGCGCCTGCACGGGGGTGAGGGTGGTGTAGCCGAGGGCATCCAGGCCGGGCTGCAGGGCCGGGCTCAGCGGCAGGGTCGAGAAGTCAGTCATGGCGCATTGTACCTGCCTGCGCGGCCGGTCCCGCCTGATCGGATGGGGTCGAATCCCTTTCCGCAGGAAAGGGCTCCGACCCCATCGGAGTCGTCATCCACGCAGGGCGTGAATACACCGGGGGGCATCCACGCATGGCGTGGATCTACGGGTGGATGCCGACCTGGGTCGGCACGCTCCTGCTCAGCCAAGCACCGCCAGTACACCCTGATGGATCGCCAGGCCACCGAACAGCAGCCAGGCGAACAGGATCAGCGCCAGCAGCAGCGGCTTCAGCCCGGCCTGGCGCAGCGCCGAGACGTGGGTGGTCAGGCCCAGCGCGGCCATCGCCATCGCCAGCAGCACGGTATCCAGCTGCACCAGCCCCGCCTGCAGGCCCGCCGGCAGCAGATGCAGCGAGTTGAACCCGGCCACCGCCACGAAACCAAAAGCGAACCACGGCACCACGATGCGCGCCTTGCTGCCGTCGGCGCTGGCCTTGCCGCCACGCGCCAGCCACAGCGACAGCGCGACCAGGAACGGCGCCAGCAGCATCACCCGCACCATCTTGGTGATCACCGCCGTGTCGGCCGCTGCTTCGTTGACCGCGCGGCCTGCCGCCACCACCTGTGCCACTTCATGCACCGTCGCACCGGTGAACAGGCCGTACTGCCGCGCGTCCATTGCCAGCCAGCCGTGCGACTGCACCAGTGCATACAGCGCCGGGTAAAGGAACATCGCCAGCGTGCCGAACACCACCACCGTAGAGACCGCGACGGTGACCTGCGCAGCGCGGCCGCGCACCACCGGCTCGGCGGCCATCACCGCCGCCGCGCCGCAGATCGCGCTGCCGGCGCCGATCAGCATCGCCGCTTCGCGCTCCATCTTGAACACGCGCATGCCCAGCCAGCAGGCCAGCCCGAAGGTGCTGGCGACCACCAGCACGTCCATCAGCACGCCGGCCACGCCGACGTGGCCGATGTCCTGGAAGGTCAGGCGCAGGCCGTACAGCACGATGCCGGCGCGCAGCAGCCAGTGCTTGGAGAAGCCGACACCGGCCGCGCTGCTCGGCGCCAGCCGCGGGTAAAGGGTGTTGCCGACCACGATGCCGGCGACGATGGCCACGGTCAGCGCGCTCAGGCCATGCGCCTGGAGCCAGGGAAGCTCGGCCAGGTACAGCGACGCCGCCGCGATCAGGCCCACCAGCAGCAGGCCGGGCAGGCGCGGCTGCCAGCGTTGGCGCAGGGCGGGCAGGGACCAGGAGGAGAGAGCAGTGGCGTTCATGGCGCGACAGGACTGGGGTGATGGGCCAAGCGTGCGCCTGTGTCACTGACCTGTAAAACGAATAATATGGGTGAAACCTACCTATAAAGCGGGTACATTCCATGCGCCTGACCTTGCGCCAGCTGCAGGTGTTCGTCGCCATCGCCGACCATGGCACCACCACTGCCGCCGGCCAGGCCGTCGCGCTCTCGCAGTCGGCCAGCAGCGCCGCCCTGCAGGAACTGGAGGCGCACTTCGGCACCCCGCTGTTCGACCGCATCGGCCGCCGCCTGGCGCTCAACGGGCACGGCCGCGCGCTGCTGGAGCCGGCGCGCACCTTGCTGGTCAACGCCGCCGATCTGGAGCGGCAGCTGGCCGCCGGCGGAGACCCGTCGCAGGGCGCACCGCTACGGCTGGTGCTGGCCGCCAGTACCACCATCGGCAACTATCTGCTGCCGCCACGCATCGCCGAACTGCTGCGGCAGGCGCCGCAGGCCGAGGTCGATCTGCGCATCGACAACAGTGCCGGCGTGGTCGCCGCGGTACAGCGCCTGGACGTCGACGCCGGCCTGATCGAAGGCCCGTGCCATGAGCGTGGCCTGCAGGTGACCGCCTGGCAGCAGGACCCACTGGTGATCGTGGCTGCCGCCGATGCCCGCGCACGCTGGTCGCTGGATGAACTGCGCCGAGCACGCTGGCTGCTGCGTGAGCCTGGCTCCGGCACCCGCGAAGCCGTGGAACAGGCCCTGCTGCCGCACCTGCGTGGCTTCGCGCAGACCCTGCAGCTGGGCAATACCGAAGCGATCAAGCAGGCCGCCATCGCCGGCCTCGGCCTGGCCTGCCTGTCGCGCCACGCGCTGGAAGAGCCGCTGGCCCTGGGCCGCCTGCGCGTGCTCGAGACTCCGCTGCCGGCCCTGCAGCGCACCCTGTGGCTGGTGCGCCACCCCGGCAAGCAATGGCTGCCGGGGTTGCAGGCGTTGCTGGGGGAGGTGGGGTAGCCATCAGATTTCCAGTCGATTCCATCCATCGACCCTTCTTGTAGCGCTCATCCACGCATGGCGTGGATCTACCGTGTCGACCAAGGTCGACACCCACCAGAGCAGAATGTAGTTCCGACAGATTGCAGGAATCTATCGAAGGCGGGATGGGTCCGGTTGCGGGGGTGTCCGCGGCATGGATGCCGCGGCCAAGCCCCCAGGGACGGGGTTACGGCGTCCCCCGCGACCGGACCCATCCCGCCATCCCACAGGAAACCAGCTTTTGACGTTGCCGTTGAGGTTGCCGGCCAGCGGCCGGCACTACCGCGGGTGCCGGGTGCAACCCGGCCGACGCCCCCAACCCGTACAATATCCGGATGCCTCTGATTACTCTGCAGAACGTCGACTTCAGCGTCGGCGGCCCGTTGTTGCTGGAAAAGGCCGAACTGTCGATCGAGCCGGGCGAACGCATCGCCCTGATCGGCCGCAACGGCGCCGGCAAATCCACCCTGCTCAAGCTGCTGTCCGGCGACCACAAGCCCGATGACGGCGAAGTCCGCGTGCAGCAGGGCGTGCGCGTCACCCGCCTGGAGCAGGAAGTGCCACACGGCGCCGCCGGCTCGGTGTTCGACGTCGTTGCCGATGGCCTCGGTGAACTGGGCCAGTGGCTGGCCGAGTTCCACCATCTCAGCCATGCCGAGGTCTTCGATGGTGAAGCCCTCGGCAATGTGCAGGCCAAGATCGATGCCGCCAACGGCTGGGGCCTGGACCAGCGTGTCAGCGAAACGCTGACCAAGCTCGACCTCGACGGCGATGCCGAATTCGGCCGCCTGTCCGGCGGCATGAAGCGCCGCGTGCTGCTGGCCCGTGCACTGGTCTCCAGCCCGGACGTGCTGCTGCTGGACGAACCGACCAACCACCTGGACATCGAAGCCATCGACTGGCTCGAAGCGTTCCTGAAGGGCTGGAGCGGCAGCGTGGTGTTCGTCACCCATGACCGCCGCTTCCTGCGTGCGCTGGCCACCCGCATCGTCGAGATCGACCGCGGCCAGGTGACCAGCTGGCCGGGCGACTGGGCCAACTACGAGCGCCGCCGCGAGGAACGCCTCAACGCGCAGGCGCAGGAAAATGCCCGCTTCGACAAGCTGCTGGCGCAGGAAGAAGTCTGGATCCGCCAAGGCATCAAGGCGCGCCGTACCCGCGACGAAGGCCGCGTGCGCCGCCTCAAGGCGATGCGCACCGAACGCTCGCAGCGCCGCGACCTCAGCGGTAACGTCAAGATGGAAGCCGCGCAGGGCGTCAGCTCCGGCAAGAAGGTCATCGACGTCAAGGACATTTCGTTCGCCTTCGGTGAGCGCACCATGGTCCGCGATTTCACCACCACCATCCTGCGTGGCGACCGCATCGGCCTGATCGGCCCCAACGGCAGCGGCAAGACCACGCTGCTGAAGCTGCTGCTGGGTGAACTGCAGCCGGCCAAGGGTGAGGTCAATGCGGGCACCAACCTGCAGATCGCCTATTTCGACCAGTACCGCGCGGTGCTGCGCGAAGACTGGAGCGCGATCGAGAACGTGGCCGAAGGCCGCGATTTCCTCGAGTTCAACGGCAAGCGCAAGCACGTGCATGCCTACCTGCAGGACTTCATGTTCACCCCCGAGCGCGCGCGTGCGCCGATCACCCGCCTGTCCGGTGGCGAGCGCAACCGCCTGCTGCTGGCCAAGCTGTTCGCGCAGCCGTCCAACCTGCTGGTGATGGACGAACCGACCAACGACCTCGACGTGGAAACCCTGGAGCTGCTGGAAGAGCTGCTGGGCGAGTACACCGGTACGCTGCTGCTGGTCAGCCACGACCGTGACTTCATCGACAACGTGGTGACCTCCACGCTGGTGATGGAAGGCGACGGCGTGATCGGCGAGTACGTCGGTGGCTACAGCGACTGGCAGCGCTATGCGGCCAGCGTGGCTGCGCCTGCCGCGGCCCCGGCTGCCAAGCCGGCGACTGCTGCACCGGCCGCTGCTGCGGCCGCGACTCCCGCAGCCCCCAAGCGCAAGCTGGCGTACAAGGAAGCGCGCGAGCTGGAGCAGCTGCCAAAGACCATCGAGAAGCTGGAAGGCGATGTCGAAGGGCTGACCTCGGCGATGAACGACCCATCGTTCTACACCCGCAGCAGTGCTGAAGTGACGGCGCACACCCAGCAGCTGGCCAAGGTGCAGGCCGAACTGGATGCCGCTTACGCGCGCTGGGAAGAGCTGGAAGGCTGAGCGTTGACCGGCGCCAGCGATCGCGCCGATTGATGTAGAGCCGAGCCCACGCTCGGCTCAGCAGATCCACGCCATGCGTGGATATCCGGAATCTGTGCGGACCAACGGTCCGCACCTACCAACCGACGGTCCGCACCGACCGGGGGGCCGGCCGTCATTTGACCCCGTGCAGATCCCGCAGCTGGCTCGGCCGGCTGCCGAAGTACGCCGCCAGATCGGCGATGTCCTGATCACTCAGGTCCTTCGCCTGCGGCGTCATCAGCGCATGCTGGCGGTCACCGGCGCGGTAGGCCTGCAGCGCGTGCGCCAGGTAGTCACCGTACTGCCCACCCAGCTTCGGATAGGTCGGATCGATCGGCGCATTGCCGTCGGCCCCATGGCAGTCGATGCAGCTCTGGTTGGTGGCCTTGCCCTTCACCTTGGCGCGGGCTTCACCGGCGGCCTCGCGGCCAGCGGGCAGGCCGGCGGAGGACGATGAACCGTGCTCGCCGCTGGCATGGCCCGGGTCGGCGGCCGATTTTTCGCTGTTTTCCACCTGCGACTGTGAGCAGGCGGCCAGCAGCAGGGCAACGGACAGGGCGATGGCGTGACGCATCGGATGCGCGGCTTTCGACATGGGCGGGCCTTACTTGACGGTGGACAGGTAAACAGAGAGATCGGCGATCTCCTGTTCGCTGAAACTCATCGACTGCGCCTGCATCGTCGGATGCCGGCGCTTGCCCTGGCGGTACTCGGTCAGGGCCTGGGCCAGATACTGCTGGGTCTGGCCGCCGATCTTCGGCACCCGGTAACTGGGGTAGGCGTTCTTGTAGCCGGTGATCCCGTGGCAGCCTTGGCAGGTGTAGGCCAGGACGCGGCCATTGTCGAAGTTGCCGGTGGGTGCGGCGGGCGCTGGCGCAACGGCGGGAGCCGGGGCCGGGGCGGGTGTGGCAGGAGCAGGAGCGGGCTGTGCGGCGGCCCCAAGGGGCAGGAGGACGGCCAGAGCGAGACAAGCGGCGAGCGGCTGCGGGCGCATGGTGTCGTTTCCGGGGATTCGGGTCTGGTCGTTCCGGCGTGGGGTACGGAACGACCCGAGTATAGCCTCAGGTTTCATCTAGCTGAAATGGGGTCGGGCCGACCGGCGGCGTGAAGGCACCATGACCTTTGGGATATGGTGTTGCCGTGAAGTGGTGCATTACTTTGCTACCACACCTGTCCACGCATCCTTCAGGGACCCGACGATGTCGCACCCAACCTTCCTGTCCGGCCGTCGCAGCGGAATCTGCGCTGCCGCACTGCTGATCTCCACCTCCCTGCTGCTGGGCGGTTGCGCCGCAGGGCCCAATTCCGAAGCCAAGGCTGCCGAAACCAAGGAGGAGAAGAAGGTCGACGCAGTCCCGGTCGAAGTGGCGGTGGCCAGCCATCGTGCCGTCGCGGCCAGCTACACCGGCACGGCCGCGCTGGAACCACGCGCCGAGTCGCAGGTGGTCGCCAAGACCTCCGGCGTGGCGCTGGCGGTGCTGGTCGAGGAAGGGCAGCGGGTCACCGCCGGCCAACCGCTGGTGCGGCTGGACCCGGATCGTGCACGGCTGGCCGTTGCACAGAGCGAAGCGCAGATGCGCAAGCTGGAAAACAATTACCAGCGCGCACAGAAGCTGGTCGGCCAGCAGATGGTCAGCGCCGCCGATGTCGACCAGCTGCGCTACGACCTGGAAAACGTCCGCGCGCAGTACCGGCTGGCCACGCTGGAGCTGTCCTACACCACGGTGGTGGCGCCGATCTCCGGCGTGATCGCATCGCGCTCGATCAAGACCGGCAACTTCGTGCAGATCAACACGCCGATCTTCCGCATCGTCGACAACTCGCGGCTGGAAGCCACCCTCAACGTGCCCGAGCGTGAACTGGCCACCCTGCGCGCCGGCCAGCCGGTGACGCTGGCGGCCGACGCGCTGCCGGGGCAGAGCTTCACCGGCACCGTTGATCGCATCGCGCCGGTGGTGGATTCGGGCAGCGGCACGTTTCGCGTGGTCAGCGCCTTCGACGGCGCCGCACACGCGCTGCAGCCCGGCATGTTCGGTCGCATCCGCATCGACTACGACCAGCGTGCCGATGCGCTGGTCGTACCGCGCCTGGCGTTGCTCGACGACGGTGAGCCGGCGGTGTTCCGCGTGCGCGAAGGCAAGGTCGCACGCGTTCCGGTCAAGCTGGGTTACGCCGAGGGCCCGTGGGTGGAGATCCGTGATGGCCTGGCGGCCGGTGATCAGGTGGTCACCGCCGGCAAGGTCGCCCTGCGCGACGGCACCTCGGTGCAGGTGATTGCCGATCCGAAGGCGAAGACGGTCGCTGCGGCCGCCAAGCCCGCAGACAAGGCCGGGAGCAAGCAATGACCGCCCCGGGCCACGACCACGGTGCCTCGCCGGCGAGCGACGGCGCCGCCGCCGGCATGCGCGGCGGCCTGGTGGAGTTTGCCACCCGCCGCCGCGTGACCATCGCCATGTGCACGGTCACGCTGCTGCTGTTCGGCCTGATCGCGCTGGGCAATCTCAAGGTCAACCTGCTGCCCGACCTGAGCTACCCGACGCTGACCGTGCGCACCGAATACACCGGTGCAGCGCCGACTGAAATCGAAACCCTGATCACCCAGCCGGTCGAAGAAGCGGTCGGCGTGGTCAAGAACCTGCGCAAGCTGAAGTCGGTCTCGCGCACCGGCCAGAGCGACGTGGTGCTGGAATTCGCCTGGGGCACCAACATGGACCAGGCCAGCCTGGAGGTGCGCGACAAGATGGAAGCGCTGAACCTGCCGCTGGAGGCCAAGGCCCCGGTGCTGCTGCGCTTCAATCCGTCCACCGAGCCGATCATGCGCCTGGTGCTGTCGAACAAGACGGCGCCGACCAGCGATGCCGATGCGGTCCGCGAGCTGACCGGCCTGCGCCGCTATGCCGATGAAGACCTCAAGAAGAAGCTGGAGCCGGTCACCGGCGTGGCGGCAGTGAAGGTGGGCGGCGGCCTGGAGGACGAGATCCAGGTCGACATCGACCAGCAGAAGCTTGCCCAGCTGAACCTGCCGATCGACACCGTCATCAAGCGCCTGAAGGACGAGAACATCAACATTTCCGGCGGCCGCCTGGAGGAGGGCTCGCAGCGCTTCCTGGTGCGTACCGTCAACCAGTTCGCCGACCTGGAGGAGATCCGCAACCTGCTGGTGACCACCCAGGCCGCCAATGGCAGCGCGGCGGACTCGGCGCTGCAGCAGATGTTCAACATCGCCGCGTCGACCGGTTCGGCGGCCGCCATCGCGGCGGCGTCGGCGGCACAGAGCGCATCGTCCGGCGGTGGCTCCAGCGTGGTTGCCAACGGCGTGCCGGTGCGCCTGAAGGACGTGGCCACCGTGCGCCAGGGCTACAAGGAGCGCGAAGCGATCATCCGCCTGGGCGGCAAGGAATCGGTCGAGCTGGCCATCTACAAGGAAGGCGACGCCAACACCGTGTCCACCGCTGAAGCGCTGCGCAAGCGCCTGGAGCAGATCAAGGGCACGTTCCCGTCCGATGTCGAGCTGACCACCATCGAGGACCAGTCGCGCTTCATCGAGCACGCCATCGCCGACGTCAAGAAGGATGCCGTGATCGGCGGCCTGCTGGCGATCCTGATCATCTTCCTGTTCCTGCGCGATGGCTGGAGTACGTTCGTGATCAGCCTGTCGTTGCCGGTCTCGATCATCGCCACGTTCTTCTTCATGGGCCAGCTCGGCCTGAGCTTGAACGTGATGTCGCTGGGTGGCCTGGCATTGGCCACCGGCCTGGTGGTGGATGACTCGATCGTGGTGCTGGAGAGCATCGCCAAGGCCCGTGAGCGTGGCCTGGGCATCCTGCAGGCGGCGATCGCCGGCACCCGTGAAGTGAGCATGGCCGTGGTCGCCTCGACCCTGACCACCATCGCGGTGTTCCTGCCGCTGGTGTTCGTCGATGGCATCGCCGGGCAGCTGTTCCGCGACCAGGCGCTGACCGTGGCGATCGCCATCGCGATCTCGCTGCTGGTGTCGATGACCCTGATCCCGATGCTGAGCTCGCTGAAGGGGCGGCCGCCGCTGGCGTTCCCGGAAGAGGCGCCGAACGTAGCATGGCAGCCGCAGAAGCGTTGGCAGAAGCCGGTTGCACTGGGCCGCCGTGGCGTGCTCGCCAGCGTGCGCTGGAGCTTCTATGCGCTGGCCTGGCTCGTGGTGCGCCTGTGGCGCGGCGTGGTGGCGGTGGTCGGCCCGGTGATGCGCAAGGCCAGCGACCTGGCGATGAAGCCCTATGCAGGCGCCGAGCGAGGCTACCTGCGCCTGCTGCCGAGTGCGCTGGCGCATCCCGGCAAGGTGCTGGGCGTGGCAGCCATCATTTTCGTGGCGACCATGGCGCTGGTGCCGATGCTTGGCGCCGACCTGATCCCGCAGCTGGCGCAGGACCGTTTCGAAATGACGGTGAAGCTGCCGGCCGGCACGCCGCTCAAGCAGACCGATGCGCTGGTGCGCGAGCTGCAGCTGGCGCATGGCAAGGGCGAAGGCGTGGCCTCGCTGTATGGCGTCAGTGGCAGCGGCACCCGGCTGGATGCCAGCCCGACCGAAAGTGGCGAGAACATCGGCAAGCTGACCGTGGTGATGGAAGGTGGCGGCAATGCGCACACTGAAGCGGCGATCGCCGAGCGCCTGCGCGGCACCATGAGCCAGCACCCGGGTGCCCAGGTCGACTTCGCGCGGCCGGCGTTGTTCAGCTTTTCCACGCCGCTGGAAATCGAACTGCGCGGGCAGGACATGGCGACCCTGGAAGTGGCCGGCCAGCGCCTGGCGGCGATGCTGCGCGGCAACGCCCACTACGCCGACGTGAAGTCGACGGTGGAAGAGGGCTTCCCGGAAATCCAGATCCGCTTCGACCAGGAGCGCGCCGGTGCGCTGGGCCTGACCACCCGCCAGATCGCCGACGTGGTGGTGAAGAAGGTGCGTGGCGACGTCGCCACCCGCTACAGCTTCCGTGACCGCAAGATCGACGTGCTGGTGCGCGCCCAGGAAGGTGACCGCGCCAGCGTGGAGAGCATCCGCCGGCTGATCGTCAATCCGGGCAGCACCCGCCCGGTGACCCTGGACGCGGTGGCCGACGTGGTCGCCACCACCGGCCCCAGCGAGATCCATCGTGCCGACCAGACCCGGGTCGCGGTGGTATCGGCCAACCTGCGCGACATCGACCTGGGCGCCGCCATGCGCGAAGTGCAGCAGATGGTGGCCGAGCAGCCGCTGGGCGCGGGTGTCGGCCTGCACATCGGTGGCCAGGGCGAGGAACTGGCGCAGGCGGCGAAGTCGCTGATCTTCGCCTTCGGCCTGGCGATCTTCCTGGTCTACCTGGTGATGGCCTCGCAGTTCGAATCCCTGCTGCACCCGTTCGTGATCCTGTTCACCATCCCGCTGGCGCTGGTCGGCGCGATCCTGGCGCTGATGCTGACCGGAAAGCCCATCTCGGTGGTGGTGTTCATCGGCCTGATCCTGCTGGTCGGCCTGGTCACCAAGAACGCGATCATCCTGATCGACAAGGTCAACCAGCTGCGCGAGGCCGGCGTGGCCAAGCATGAGGCGCTGGTGGAAGGTGCGCGCTCGCGCCTGCGGCCGATCATCATGACCACGCTGTGCACGCTGTTCGGCTTCCTGCCGCTGGCGGTGGCGATGGGCGAGGGCGCCGAAGTGCGTGCACCGATGGCGATCACCGTGATCGGTGGCCTGCTGGTGTCGACGCTGCTGACGCTGCTGGTGATCCCGGTGGTGTACGACCTGATGGATCGTCGCGGCGACGCCTACTACCGTGAGCGCGGCCGCAAGCACGCCGGTGAAGGCCTGCATGGCGACGAGGGCGGCACAGCGGGTGTGGAGGAACCGGCATGAGTGTTGCCGAGTTCTCCATCCGCCGTCCGGTCACCACCATCATGTGCTTCGTGTCGCTGGTGGTGATCGGCCTGATCGCTTCGTTCCGGCTGCCGCTGGAGGCGTTGCCGGACATCTCCGCGCCGTTCCTGTTCGTGCAGATTCCCTACACCGGCTCGACCCCGGAAGAAGTGGAACGGACCATCATCCGTCCAGTCGAGGAATCGCTGGCGACGATGACCGGCATCAAGCGCATGCGCTCGTCGGCCACCTCCGAGGCGGCGCTGATCTACATCGAGTTCAGCGACTGGGACCGCGACATCGCCATTGCCGCGTCGGACGCGCGCGAGCGTATCGACGCGATCCGCAGCGACCTGCCCGACGACCTGCAGCGCTACAACGTGTTCAAGTGGTCCAGCAGCGACCAGCCCGTGCTGAAGGTGCGGCTGGCCAGCACCACCGACCTGACCACCGCCTATGACATGCTCGATCGTGAGTTCAAGCGGCGCATCGAGCGTATTCCCGGTGTGGCCCGCGTCGATATCACCGGTGCGCCGCCGAACGAGGTGGAGATCGCCATCGATCCGAACCGGCTCAACGCGCATGGGTTGAGCATCAACGAGCTGAGCGAGCGCCTGCGCACGCTGAACTTCTCGATCTCGGCCGGGCAGATCGATGACAACGGCCAGCGCGTGCGCGTGCAGCCGGTAGGCGAGATCACCGACCTTCAGGAGATGCGCGACCTGGTGATCAACGCCAAGGGACTGCGCCTGGGTGATATCGCCGATGTCCGCCTGAAGCCGGCGCGGATGAACTACGGGCGCCGCCTGGACGGCAACCCGGCGGTGGGCCTGGACATCTTCAAGGAACGCAGCGCCAACCTGGTGGACGTTTCGCGTGCGGCGCTGGCCGAAGTCGAGGCGATCCGCGCGCAGCCGTCGATGCGCGACGTGCAGATCAAGGTGATCGACAACCAGGGCAAGGCAGTGACGTCCTCGCTGCTGGAGCTGGCCGAGGCCGGCGCGGTCGGCCTGATCCTGTCGGTCACCGTGCTGTTCTTCTTCCTGCGCCATTGGCCGTCGACGCTGATGGTGACGCTGGCCATTCCGATCTGCTTCACCATCACCCTCGGCTTCATGTACTTCGTCGGGGTGACACTCAACATCCTGACCATGATGGGCCTGCTGCTGGCCGTCGGCATGCTGGTCGACAATGCGGTGGTGGTGGTGGAGAGCATCTACCAGGAGCGCGAGCGCATGCCGGGGCAGCCACGGCTGGCCTCGATCATCGGCACCCGCAACGTGGCCATCGCGCTCAGCGCCGGCACGCTGTGCCACTGCATCGTGTTCGTGCCGAACCTGTTCGGCGAGACCAACAACATCAGCATCTTCATGGCGCAGATCGCGATCACCATCTCGGTCTCGCTGCTGGCCTCGTGGCTGGTGGCGGTCAGCCTGATCCCGATGCTGTCCGCGCGCATGGCCACGCCCAAGCTGGTGCACTCGCAGACCGGCCTGATCGCGCGCCTGCAGCGACGCTATGCGCAGCTGCTGGACTGGTCACTGCATCACCGCGGTTGGAGCCTGCTCGGCATCCTGCTGGTGGTGCTGGTCAGCCTGGTGCCGATGAAGCTGACCAAGGTCGACATGTTCGGTGGTGAGGGGGGCAAGGACATCTTCATCGGCTACATGTGGAAGGGCGCCTACACCTACCGCCAGATGTCCGAGGAAGTGGCGCGGGTGGAGAACTGGATCGACCAGAACCGCGAACGCCTGCACGTGAAGCAGGTGTATTCCTGGTACAGCGAGCAGGAAGGCAGCTCCACGGTGGTCACCCTGGACGAAGAGTACGCCAAGGACATCAAGTCGCTGCAGGAGGAACTGCGCAAGGGCCTGCCGAAGTCGGCCCGCACCGATTACTTCGTCGGCAACCAGGGCGGCGATGGCGGTGGCGGCAGCAACCAGGGCGTGCAGGTGCAGCTGGTGGGCGACTCCAGCTCGATGCTGCAGGAGATCGGCCAGGAAGTGGTGCCGTTGCTGGCGCAGCGTGCCGAGCTGCGTGACGTGCGCATCGACAACGGCGAGAAGGGCGGCGAGCTGAAGGTGCGCGTCGACCGCGAGCGTGCCGCAGCGTTCGGCTTCAATGCCGAGCAGGTGGCCAGCTTCGTCGGCCTGGCGCTGCGCGGCGCGCCGATGCGCGAGTTCCGCCGCGGTGACAACGAAGTGCCGGTGTGGGTGCGCTTTGCCGGCGCCGAGCAGAGCAGCCCGGAAGACCTGGCCGGTTTCAGCGTGCGCACCGGCGATGGCCGCAGCGTGCCGCTGCTGAGCCTGGTCACCGTGGACGTTGGTTCGTCGGCCACCCAGATCGGCCGCACCAACCGCCAGACCACGTTGACCATCAAGGCCAACCTGGCGAGAAGGTCACCGCGCCGGACGGGCGCAAGGCGATCGAAGCCGTGCTCAAGCCGATGAACTTCCCGGCCGGCTATGGCTTCACCTTCGACGGCGGCGACTACGGCAACGACGACGAGGCGATGCAGCAGATGGTGTTCAACCTGCTGATCGCACTGGTGATGATCTACGTGGTGATGGCGGCGGTGTTCGAGTCGCTGCTGTTCCCGGCGGCGATCATGAGCGGAGTGCTGTTCTCGATCTTCGGCGTGTTCTGGCTGTTCTGGATCACCGGCACCTCGTTCGGGATCATGTCCTTCATCGGCATCCTGGTGCTGATGGGCGTGGTGGTGAACAACGGCATCGTGATGATCGAGCACATCAACAACCTGCGGCGCAGCGGCATGGGCCGCACCCAGGCGCTGGTGGAAGGCTCACGCGAACGCCTGCGCCCGATCATGATGACCATGGGCACGGCGATCCTGGCGATGATCCCGATCTCGCTGACCGATACGCAGATGTTCGGCAATGGCCCGGAGTATTCGCCGATGGCGCGCGCGATTGCGGGCGGCCTGGCGTTCTCGACGGTGGTCAGCCTGCTGTTCCTGCCGACGATCTATGCGGTGCTCGATGACCTGCGCAATGCCGTGACGCGGTTGATCCGCCGTGCACGCGGGCTGGAGAGGATGGAGCCGGGCGCTGCCCGGCTGTAATGCGCGCCAACGTGTTGTGGTGTGGGGGAGGCCGGTCGTAGTGGGGCGGTCTCCCCCTTTTTTTCTGCTCGCCGCGTCGCCGCGTCGCCCGAGCATGGGCTCGGGCGCTACAGATTCTGTGGCCGGTTGAGAGGCTTACCCCGCCACCTTGCCCCACACCTTGAAGGTGGTCAGCCACAGGCCGAGCATGCTGCCGATGTTGGTCAGCATGAAGGTCAGCACCACGCGGGTAACGCGATTGCGGTACCAGCCCTTCAGGCTCTGCGCATCGTCGCGCAGCTTCAGGAAGTCTTCGTAGGCCGGCTTGCGCAGGCGCGCTTCCACCAGCGCCGAGAATGCGCCGGTCGGGATGCTCAGGCGGAACGGCTTGAACGGGGCCACCGCGATCGCGGTGAGGATGCTCAGCGGGTGACCGCCTGCCAGCAGGCAGCCCAGGCCCGCCAGGCCGCCGGTATACATTGCCCAGGTCGCCAGCAGCTCGGTGCCCACGCCCAGGCCGCCGCGGTAGAAGCCCACACCGATGCCGGTCGCCACGATCGCCAGGATGCCGAGCGTGAACCACGGGATGTTGCGCTTCTTCGGCACCGCCTCCAGCTCGGCGCGCAGCGGCGCCGGTGCCTCGGTATCGGTTTCCAGGTAGCGCGCCAGCCCGGCCAGGTGACCGGCGCCGACCACCGCCAGCACTTCACGCTGCTGCGGGGTGTGCTCCTCGCGCAGGCGCGTGGCCATGTAACGGTCGCGCTCACCGATGATGGTCTCGTACAGCGCCGGGCTCTCGCTGGCGAACTCACCAAAGCTCGATTCCAGCATGTCGCCCTGCTTGAGCTTTTCGATCTCGTTCTCGCCCACTTCCTCGGACGAGAACAGGCCGGCGCCCAGCCCGGCAACCAGCTTCAGCTTGCCGAAGAACCCAAGCCGCTGCGACGCCCGGCGGAAGGTCAGGCCGACCTCGCGGTCGATCAGGTGCACCGGCAGGTCGCGTTCGCGCGCCAGTTCCACCGCGCGTTTCAGTTCCGCGCCCGGCTCGATGTCGAGCTGTTCGGCCAGGCGGCGCTGGTAGGCGGACAGGGCCAGGTTGGCGGCGAACAGGGCGACGCGGCCCTTGCGGATCACCTCGACCAGGTCGAGCTTGGCCAGCGTGTCCGGGTCGCTCAGTGCCTGCAGGCGCTGCGGGTCCAGTTCAACGGCCACGGCGTCGAAGCGACCGCTGTCGATGGCTTTCTCCACCGCCTCGACGCTGGCGCGTGAGACATGGGCGGTGCCCAGCAGGGTGTAGCGCACGCCGTCGCGTTCGACGACGCGTACCGGCTGGCCGGCGAACAGGTCGTCGCCTGTCTCGGGAAGGGTTTCGGTCATGGGTTCATTCATTGGAAGGTGCAGTGTCGGCGCCATCGCCGAGCGCGCGCTGCATCTGCACGGTATCCAGCCAGCGGCCATGCTTGCGGCCGAGGCCACGGAACACGCCCACCAGCTCGAAGCCGAAGCGTTCGTGCAGCTTGATTGAAGCGGTATTGGTCGGTTCGCCGATCACCGCCACCATCTGCCGGTAGCCACGCGCCACGCAGGCGTCGATCAACGCCTGCAGCAGGCCGGTGCCGACGCCCTTGCCCTGGAACGCGGCATCGACGTAGACCGAGTTTTCCACGGTCCACTGGTAGGCAACGCGGGTGCGGTAAGTGTTGGCGTAGGCATAGCCGGCCACCTGGCCGTCAATCTCGGCGACCAGGTAGGGGAAGCCGCGGTCGATGATGTCGCGCATGCGGCGCAGCATCTCGGACGCGTCCGGGATGTCGTACTCGTAGGTGTTGACGAAGTCGGTCACTTCCACCGCGTAGATCGCGGTGATCGCGTCGATGTCGGCCGGGCCGGCATCACGGATGAGGACGGCCATGCGCGGGCTCCGGCTCAGTCGATGTAGCGCTTGAGCAGGTCGCCGTAGGCATCGATGCGGCGATCACGCAGGAACGGCCAGATGCGGCGCACGTGCTCGCTGCGCTGCAGGTCGACGTCACACAGCAGCACGGTGGCCTCGGTGCCGGCCTCGGCCAGGAACTCGCCCTGCGGGCCCAGCACGTGGCTGTTGCCCCAGAACTGGATGCCCGACGCGCCCAGCGGCGAGGCCTCGTGGCCGACGCGGTTGCAGCTCAGCACCGGCAGGCCGTTGGCCACCGCATGGCCGCGATGGCTCAGCACCCAGGCGTCGCGCTGGCGGGTCTTCTCGTCCTGCACGTCGTCCGGATCCCAGCCGATCGCAGTCGGATACAGCAGCAGCTCGGCGCCGGCCAGCGCCATCAGGCGCGCCGCTTCCGGGTACCACTGGTCCCAGCACACCAGCACGCCCAGGCGGCCCACCGAGGTATCGATCGGCTTGAAGCCGATGTCGCCCGGGGTGAAGTAGAACTTCTCGTAGAAGCCCGGGTCGTCCGGGATATGCATCTTGCGGTACTTGCCGAGCAGGGTACCGTCCTTCTCGAACACCACGGCGGTGTTGTGGTACAGCCCGGCAGCGCGGCGCTCGAACAGCGAGCCGACCAGCACCACGCCATGCTGCTTCGCCAGCGCGCCAAGGCGCTCGGTGCTCGGGCCCGGAATCGGCTCGGCCAGGTCGAACTCGTCCACCGATTCGTGCTGGCAGAAGTACGGGCCGTTATGCAGTTCCTGCAGCAGCACCAGCTTGGCACCCTGCGCAGCCGCCTCGGCCACGCGTGCTTCGATCACCGCCAGGTTGGCGGCGGCATCACCGTGGTTGCGCTCCTGGATCAGGGCGACGGTAAGGGGGCTGCGCGAGTTCATGCGGGGCGTTCCTGCGGGGGAAAACCAGCATGTTAGCGCGGATGGGCGGCGACGGCGTGTCGCGCGCTGAATGGCGCAGCGGGTAGTGCCGGCCGCTGGCCGGCAATCCCGTGGATCCATCAGGCATTGCAGGGTTGCCGGCCAGCGGCCGGCACGACCGTTACGCCTTCAACAGCCCGGCCGGCAGCTGCATGGTGATGCAGTGCAGGCTGCCGTTCTGCCAGATCAGCGAGCGGCAGGGCACCTGCACGATCTCTCGGCCCGGGTGCGCCTGTGCCAGCACGTCGCGGGCCAGGTCATCGGCCGGGTCGCCATAGGCCGGCATCAGCACCGCGCCATTGACGATCAGGTAGTTGGCGTACGAGGCAGCCAGGCGACGGCCTTCGTCGATCACCGGCCGGGCCCACGGCAGCGGGAACAGGCGGTACGGCTGGCCATCCTTGGTGCGTAGCGCGGCCAGCTCATTGCCCATCGCCTGCAGTTCGGCGTAATGCGAGTCGCTCTCGTCGTCGCAGGCCTGGTAGACGATGCTGTCAGCGGAGGCGAAGCGGGCGAGGGTATCGATGTGCGCGTCGGTGTCGTCGCCTTCCAGGTAGCCGTGGTCCAGCCACAGCACGCGGTCCTGCTGCAGCCAGTCGGCCAGGTCGGCGCTCAGGCTGGCGCGGTCGCGGTCTGGGTGGCGCTCGTGCAGGCACTTCCAGGTGGTCAGCAGGGTGCCTTCACCGTCGGTCTCGATGCCGCCGCCTTCCAGCGCGAACGGAATGCTGCGGACCGGCGCATCGTTGAATACGCCGGCCTGGTCGAGCACGCCCACCAGCTGGTCATCCAGGGTGGCGTCGAACTTGCCGCCCCAGCCGGTGAAGCGGAAATCCAGCAGCTGGAAGCCGCCGTCGGCACGGCGCAGGGTGATCGGGCCGGAGTCGCGCAGCCAGGTATCGTCGTAGGCCGCCGTGGTGAAGTGGACCTTGTCCATGTCGATGCGGTTGGAGCGCAGTCGCATCTCGGCGTAGGTCTCCACATCGTCGTCGGCCACGCAGATCAGCACCGGCTGGAAGCGGGTGATGGCCGCGACCAGGGCGATGTAGGTCTCTTCCACCTGGCCCAGGCGGTCAGCCCAGTCGGTATCGGCGGTGGGCCAGGCAATCAGGACGCCGCTCTGGGCTTCCCACTCGGCAGGAAAACGAAGGGTCTGGTTCATGGTCTCGCTACACAGGCCCGCCCACGGCGGGTAATGGGATCAACGGATCGGCGGTTTCGGGCCGATTTCGTTCGGGTCCGCCTGGTTGGCCACCACGTCGATCACCTTCTGCTTCTCGAAGTAGACGGTGAACTGCGGGTACACCCAGCGGTTGATGGTCGGCCATTGCCGTTTCTGCCCGCCACGCGGCTGCAGCTGCTCGCTGGGCGCGCCGAACTGCGCCTGCACTTGCTGCATGCTCTGGCCGCGCACGGGCAGGGCACCGGCCGGCTTCTCGCGGGCGCGGTCGACAAGCAGGGTATCGGCCAGTGCCGGTGTGGCGGCGGCCAGGGTGGCCATCACGGCCAGGGCGGACAGGTAACGCTTCATCTCGATCTACTCCCCAGTGGTCAAGAAAGGCGATTACAGCAAAAACGGCAGGAAAAAGCCGCATAAACAAAAAACCGCCCGAAGGCGGTTTCTTGCATCGGGTCGGCCCCGCGTAGGGCCAGCCGCAGCCGGAAGGCTGTGAGGCTTAGCGCTGACGCGCCTTGAAACGCGGGTTCGACTTGCAGATGACGAAGATCTTGCCACGACGACGCACGACCTTGCAGTCACGGTGACGGGCCTTCGCCGACTTCAGGGAGGACAGGACTTTCATGGCATACCTCGGCGTAAACAGTAGTTGTTCGGGTGGAGCGTGGCCGCGATATGCGAAAGACAATCGGCAGTTGACGCTCGTTCAAGCCCGCCATTCTACCGGGCTTTTCCTCGTGGTTTCAAGTGGTTGCACAAAAGATCCCGCTGGGGGCGTCTGGCAGGGGCTAGAATGGCCTCTTCACACGCTCTGGGACCCCCATGAATCCACTCGCTCCCGTCCTGACCATCGACGGCCCATCCGGGGCCGGCAAGGGTACCATCAGCCGCATCATCGCGCGCCGGATGGGCTGGCATTACCTGGATTCGGGCGCGCTGTACCGGGCGGTGGGCGTGGCCGCAAGCTGGGCCGACATCGATACCTCCGACGCCTCGGCGCTGGTGCGTTGCACCTTCGACACCCACGTTCAGTTTGTCGAGCAGGGCGATGCCATGCGGGTCATGGTCAACGGCACCGATGCCACCGACGAGCTGCGCCTGGAGACCACCGGTGCGCTGGCCTCGGCCATTGCCGCCATTCCCGAGGTCCGCGCTGCCCTGAAGGAGCGCCAGCGCGCATTCAGGGAGCTGCCGGGCCTGGTCGCCGACGGCCGCGACATGGGCACGGTGATCTTCCCGGACGCCTCCTACAAGGTCTTCCTGACCGCCAGCGCCGAGGAGCGCGCCGAGCGCCGGCATAAGCAGTTGAAAGACAAGGGGGTTTCTGTTAACTTTGATGACCTCCTGCGCGAGATCATGGCCCGCGACGCCCGTGATGCCCAGCGTACCGTGGCGCCCCTGAAGCCGGCAGACGATGCTGTCCTCATCGACACCACAGGCATCGGCATCGATGATGTCGTTGCCAGAGTGATGGATCTGCTTCCGGTTCCGGCTGCCTGATCCGTTCGCGCGGGAGCGCTGCCAGCAGCATCGGCGGTGGTCGCGCATAGCAGTGCTGTACCAGCTCCGCCGCGCAATGATGCGTGGCGGTTTTCCTACTACACACGACCTGCGTTTCCGGGGTCGACCAACAGGCGGGCGGTCGCCATTCCCCTGAAGGGGACGCCACCGACCCATGTGTCCAACAGAGTAAATCTAATGACCGAATCATTTGCCGAACTGTTTGAAGCCAGCCAGGCCAATCTGGCCAAGCTGAAGCCGGGCGCCATCGTCAGCGGTACCGTTGTTGAAGTCCGCGGCGACGTCGTGGTGATCAACGCTGGCCTGAAGTCCGAAGGCATCGTGCCGATCGAACAGTTCCGTAACGACGCTGGCGAAATCGACGTCGCCGAAGGCGACATCGTCAAGGTCGCCCTCGACTCGATCGAGAACGGCTTCGGCGAAACCGTCCTGTCGCGCGAGAAGGCCAAGCGCGCGATGGTGTGGGACGAGCTGGAAGAAGCGTTGGAAAAGAACGAAACCATCACCGGCCGCATCAGCGGCAAGGTCAAGGGTGGTTTCACCGTGGACATCAAGGATGTCCGCGCCTTCCTGCCGGGTTCCCTGGTCGATGTGCGCCCGGTGCGCGATCCGGCCTACCTGGAAGGCAAGGAACTCGAGTTCAAGCTCATCAAGCTGGACCGCAAGCGTAACAACGTCGTGGTCTCGCGCCGCGCTGTCGTCGAAAGCGAGCACTCGGAAGAGCGCGAGCAGCTGATGGACAAGCTGCAGGAAGGCGCGATCCTGAAGGGTGTCGTCAAGAACCTGACCGATTACGGCGCGTTCGTGGACCTGGGCGGCATCGACGGCCTGCTGCACATCACCGACATGGCGTGGAAGCGCGTGCGTCACCCGTCGGAAGTCGTGAACGTCGGCGACGAGCTGGACGTCCGCGTGCTGAAGTTCGACCGCGAGCGCAACCGCGTTTCGCTGGGCCTGAAGCAGCTGGGCGAGGATCCGTGGGACAACATCGGCCGTCGTTACCCGGCCAACAGCCGCGTCTTCGGCAAGGTCTCCAACGTCACCGATTACGGTGCGTTCGTTGAGATCGAGCCGGGCGTCGAAGGCCTGGTGCACGTCTCGGAGATGGATTGGACCAACAAGAACGTCAACCCGTCCAAGGTTGTCCAGGTTGGTGATGAAGTCGAAGTGATGGTGCTGGACGTCGATGAAGAGCGTCGCCGTATCTCGCTGGGCATGAAGCAGGTTGCCGCCAATCCGTGGGAAACCTTCGCTGCCACCCACAAGAAGGGTGACAAGGTGTCGGGCCAGATCAAGTCGATCACCGACTTCGGCATCTTCATCGGCCTGGACGGCGGCATCGACGGCCTGGTCCACCTGTCCGACATCAGCTGGAACACCACCGGCGAAGACGTCGTTCGCAACTTCAAGAAGGGCGATACCCTGGACGCCGTCGTCCTGGCTGTCGATCCGGAGCGCGAGCGCATCTCCCTGGGCGTGAAGCAGCTGGAGCAGGATCCGTTCGGCCAGTACATGGCTGCCAATCCGAAGGGCTCCAAGGTCGAAGGCGTAGTGAAGGAAGTCGACGCCAAGGGCGCGATCATCGAGCTGGCTGACGGCATCGAAGGTTACGTCTCGGCCCGCGACATCGCCAACGAGCGCGTTGACGACGCCACCCAGCACCTGAAGGTCGGCGACAAGGTCGAAGCCAAGTTCGTGGGCATGGACCGCAAGGGCCGTACCCTGCAGCTGTCGATCAAGGCCAAGGACGACGCGGAAATGCGCGAAGTGCTGGAGGAATACCAGTCCTCTTCGGCTTCCAGCGGCACCACCCAGCTGGGCGCGCTGCTGCGTGCACAGCTGAACGGCAACAAGTCCGAGTAATCGGCCTTACGCTGTTCGTTGTTTCCTGGACGGCCCGGGCATTGCCCGGGCCGTTTCAGGCTGAGATGCCCCTGATGTGAGCCGGTAATGACCAAATCCGAACTGATCGAAATCCTTGCGCGCCGCCAGGCGCACCTGAAGGCCGATGATGTCGATCTGGCGGTGAAGTCGTTGCTGGAAATGATGGGCGGATCGCTGTCCGCCGGGGATCGCATCGAAATCCGTGGATTTGGCAGCTTCTCGCTGCACTATCGTCCGCCGCGCCTGGGTCGCAACCCGAAGACCGGCGAATCGGTTGCCCTGCCGGGCAAGCATGTCCCCCATTTCAAGCCGGGCAAGGAACTGCGCGAGCGGGTCAGCAGCGTGCTGCCGCTGGACGCCGATCCGGCCTGAGCCTGCCGTCGCGCCACCGCGTGCGAATCCAGCCGCGAGTCGGATAAGCTACGGACTCCTGCCACTGGAGCTGTCGCATGAAGGTTTTTCGTCTGCTGGTCCTGCTGGCGGTACTCATTCTTGGGTTGATCATCGGTGCCATGAACATGGACGAGATGACCATCAACCTGCTGTTCACCCAGCTTAAGACCTCGGTCGGCGTGGCCATCATTGCCGCGTTGCTGATCGGCGTCATCGTTGGCGCTGGCCTGGTGCTGGTGAGCGTGGTCATTCCGCTCTACAGCCAGCTGCGCCGCGCCAACAAGTCCGCTGCCGCCACGCCGGCACCGGTTGCTTCCCCTCAATCTTTTGATGGACGCTGATCGAAGATGGATTTCGTCACCGAGTGGTTCTGGTTCTTCCTGTTCGTTCCGCTGGCCGCCCTGGCTGGGTGGGTGATCGGGCGGCGCGGTGGTCAACGCCACGGTGACAGCCAGGTCAGCCGCCTGTCGAGCACCTATTTCCGTGGCCTGAACTACCTGCTCAACGAGCAGCCGGACAAGGCCATCGAGCTGTTCCTGCACATCGCCGAGCTGGACAAGGAAACCTTCGAGACCCAGGTCGCGCTGGGCCACCTGTTCCGCCGCCGCGGCGAAGTCGACCGCGCCATCCGCCTGCACCAGGGCCTGGTCAACCGCCACGACCTCAGTGATGCACAGCGCGTGCAGGCCCTGCTGGCGCTGGGCGAGGACTACATGAAGTCCGGCCTGCTGGACCGTGCCGAGACCGTGTTCACCGAGCTGGCGCAGCTGGATCAGCGCGCACCGCAGGCGCTCAAGCACCTGATCGGCATCTACCAGGCCGAGCGCGACTGGGAAAAGGCGATCGACAACGCGACCCGTTTCGAGGACGTCACCGGCGAGCCGATGGGCAAGCTGATCGGACAGTTCGAATGCGAACTGGCCGAACGTTTCCGTGGCGCCGGCAAGCTGGAAGAGGCGAGGGCAGCGATCGCCCGCGCCTA
This sequence comes from Stenotrophomonas sp. LC732, assembly GCF_052446685.1. Classification (NCBI taxonomy): domain Bacteria; kingdom Pseudomonadati; phylum Pseudomonadota; class Gammaproteobacteria; order Lysobacterales; family Lysobacteraceae; genus Stenotrophomonas; species Stenotrophomonas sp. LC732. The sequence continues at coordinate 1,762,214 of NZ_CP199214.1, forward strand.
CCAGGCCGACGCGATGTCGGTGCGCGCCGGCATCATCGAGGGCCGGCTGGAAACCGACGCGGGCAATCCAGAGGCCGCCGTGCGCGCCTTCGAGCGCGCCGCGCGCAACGACCCCGAATACCTGCCGGAACTGCTGCCGGCACTGATGCAGAACTATCGCAGGGTCGGCGATCTGGCAGGTGCACGCGCGTTCCTGTCGGAGATGACCGAGCACTACCGCGGCATCGCCCCGGTATTGGCGCTGACCCGGTTGATGGAAGAGCAGGAAGGTGTGGCGCCGGCCCGTGCCTACCTCGGTCGCCAGCTCAAGGATCGCCCGTCGGTACGTGGCGAATCCGCGCTGATCGATCTGACCCTCGCCGAGGGAGCCGATTCCACCGCCACCCTGCATGACCTCAAGCACATCACCGACCAGCTGCTGGTGCGCAACCCGGCCTATCGCTGCACGCGCTGCGGCTTCGGTGCGCGTACCCACCACTGGCAGTGCCCGAGCTGCAAGGAGTGGGGGACGGTCAAGCCGCTGCTGAACTACGCGGTGCTCTGATCCATGCCCTGGCTTGTGATGGGCGCGCTGCTGGGGCTCGCCCTGCTCAGTGCGTTGCTGACCTGGGCTGCGCGGGGCTATGCACTGCGCCAGCAGTTGATGGACCAGCCGGGCGAGCGTCGCAGCCATAGCGTTGCCACCCCGCGCGGTGGCGGCATCGCCATCGTCATCAGCCTGCTGGTGACCGCCGGCGTGGCCATCTGGGCCTGGCCCGAAAGCACGCCGACGGTGCTGGTGGCCAGCCTTGGGCTGGTGCTGGTGGCCGGTATCGGCTGGTGGGACGACCACAAGCCCCTGCCGGCGATGCGTCGCCTGCTGGTGCATTTCATCGCCGCAGCGCTGTTGGCCGGCCTGGTCAAGGTGAATGGTGGCAGCTGGCTGTTGGCGGTGCTGGTGCTGCTGTTCACCGCGTCGCTGATCAACATCTGGAACTTCATGGACGGCATCAATGGCATCGCCGCCAGCCAGGCCGTCGTGGCGATGCTGGGGCTGGCGCCGGTGCTGCCGTGGCCCTATTCACTGGCCGCCGTGGCGCTGGGCCTGGCCTGCCTTGGATTCCTCCCGTTCAACTTCCCTCGCGCCCGGATCTTCATGGGCGATGTCGGAAGCGGTGCGCTGGGGTATGCGGTCGCAGTGGTGCTGGCGATCGCCAGCGTGCGTACCGATATCAACTGGATCCTGCTGCTGGTACCGGTTTCGCCGTTCCTCGTGGACGCGGGCTTCACACTGCTGGCGCGCATCATTTCCGGACAACGCTGGATGGAACCCCATACCCAGCATGTCTACCAGCGCGCGGTGCAGGCAGGAGCCAGTCACCCGCAGGTGACAGGGATGTACTTTGCTTTGGGTCTGTTCAGTATTACAGTGTTCAATGTCTGCTCCAATTTGCAGCCGAGGTGGGAGGCTGTCGTGGCGATCGCGTGGTTCATCGCGCTGAGCGTCCTCTGGCTCCTCCTGCGCAATGGAATGCGCCACCGACAAGGAATTACCTGAATTATGGCTTCACCCTGGCGGGACAGAATCCTCGGCTTGATGCCGCGTTCGGCCATCGTCTGCCACGACCTCTTCATGGTCTGGGCATGCTGGCAGCTGCTCCATGCAGGGCGTTACTCGATCCTGCCCAACGCCCCGGCGCTGCCCCTGTGGAACGTCGATACCACCCTGGTCCTGCTGCTGCAGGGCCTGGTGTTCTGGCGCGTGGGCCTGTACCGCGGCCTGTGGCGGTTTGCCAGCGTCAGCGACCTGCTGAACATCTTCAAGGCCAGCTTCATCGGCATGGTGGCCATCATCCTGGTGCTGATGTGGAAGCGCTTCGACGGCGTACCCATGTCGGTGCTGGTGATCTACCCGTTCGCGCTGTCGGCACTGCTCGGCGCGCCGCGCCTGCTGTACCGCGCCTGGAAGGACTACCAGGCACTGCAGTCCGATTCCAGCGCCCGCCGCGTGCTGATCCTCGGCGCCGGCCAGGCGGCCGAGACCCTCGTGCGCGACCTGCGCCGTTCCGGCAACTTCGAGCCGGTCGGCCTGCTCGACGATGCACCGCACCTGCGGGGTGCCAAGCTGCAGGGCCTGCCGATCCTGGGTACGCTGGATGACGCGCCAACGGTGGTCCGCGAGACCGCTGCCAAGCTGCTGGTCATTGCCATGCCGTCGCTGGACGCCGCAGGCATGCAGCGCGTCGTCGCGATCTGCGAAAGCACCGGCGTGCCGTTCCGTACCGTGCCCAAGCTCAGTGACATCCTGCAGGGCCAGTCGCTGCCGGGCCAGCTGAAGGAAGTGGCGATCGAGGACCTGCTGGGGCGCAAGCCGATCATGCCGGACTGGAACCTGATCCGCGGCTGGTTGGGTGGGCGCACCGTGATGGTTACCGGCGCCGGTGGTTCGATCGGCTCGGAGCTGTGCCGCCAGTGCGCGCGGCATGGTGCCGGTCGCATCATCCTGCTGGAGATCAGCGAGCTGCTGCTGCTGACCATCGAGGGCGAGCTGCGTCGCAGCTTCCCCGATGTCGAGATCGAGGCGGTGCTGGGCGACTGCGGTGACCCGGCGGTGATCCGCCACGCGCTGTCGCTGCACCCGGTCGATACCGCTTTCCATGCGGCCGCCTACAAGCATGTACCGGTGCTGGAACGCCAGCTGCGTGAAGCAGTGCGCAACAACATCCTGGCGACCGAGAACGTCGCGCGCGCCTGCCTGGAAGCCCGCGTGGAGCATTTCGTGTTCATCTCCACCGACAAGGCGGTCGACCCGGTCAATGCGCTGGGCGCAAGCAAGCGCTACGCCGAGATGATCTGCCAGAGCCTGGACCAGAAGTCCACGCATACCCGTTTCGTCACGGTGCGCTTCGGCAACGTGCTGGCGTCGGCCGGCAGCGTGGTGCCGCTGTTCCGCGAGCAGATCCTGCGCGGTGGCCCGGTCACGGTCACCGACCCGGAAGTCAGCCGCTACTTCATGACCATTCCCGAGGCCTGCCAGCTGATCCTGCAGGCGGCCGCATCGGCGTCGCATGGTGCGATCTATACCCTCGACATGGGCGAGCCGGTGCCGATCCGCGTGCTGGCCGAACAGATGATCCGCCTGACCGGCAAGCAGCCGTACAAGGACATCCAGATCATCTATACCGGCCTGCGTCCGGGCGAGAAGCTGCACGAGACGCTGTTCTATTCGGACGAAGATTACCGCTCCACCGCGCACCCGAAGATTCTTGAAGCCGGCGTGCGTACGTTCTCGCGCGACCTGGTGCTGGGCAACGTTCCGCGCCTGCGCGAGGCGATTGCCAGCTACGACACCGCCCGCATCCAGGAAATCCTGTTTGCGACGATGCCGGAATTCTCGCCAATCGAACAGGATGCTTACATTTCATCCGCTAAAGTCGTGCCTTTTCCGGCACGTGAGGCCAACAGGCACCAATGAGCAAGCGAATTCGCAAAGCAGTTTTCCCGGTGGCAGGATTGGGGACGCGTTTTTTGCCAGCAACCAAGACTGTGCCGAAGGAGATGCTGCCGATCATTGATCGGCCGCTGATCCAGTACGCGGTGGATGAGGCGATCGAAGCCGGCTGTGACACGCTGGTGTTCATCACCAACCGCTACAAGCACGCCGTTGCCGACTATTTCGACAAGGCGTACGAGCTGGAGCAGAAGCTTGAGCGCGCTGGCAAGCAGGAGCAGCTGGAACTGATCCGGCACGTGCTCCCCAATGGTGTGCGCGCGATCTTCGTGACCCAGGCCGAGGCGCTGGGCCTCGGGCACGCGGTGCTGTGTGCCAGGTCGGTGATCGGTGACGAGCCGTTTGCCGTACTGCTGCCCGACGACCTGATCTGGAACCGCGGTGCGGGCGCGCTGAAGCAGATGGCCGACCTCAACGAAGCCAGTGGCGCCAGCGTGATCGCGGTTGAAGACGTGCCGCACGATAAGACCGCCAGTTACGGCATCGTCGCCACCGACGCGTTCGATGGCCGCAAGGGCCGTATTTCGCAGATCGTCGAGAAGCCGAAGCCGGAGGACGCGCCGAGCGACCTGGCGGTGGTGGGCCGTTACGTGCTCAGCCCGAAGATCTTCGAGCTGCTGGAACAGACCCAGACCGGTGCCGGCGGCGAGATCCAGCTGACCGATGCGATTGCCGAGCTGCTGAAGACCGAAGAAGTCGATGCCTATCGTTTCGAGGGCACCCGCTTCGACTGCGGCACGCACCTGGGTCTGGTGGAGGCGACGATCCGCTTCGCGCTGGACAACCCGAAGCTGGCTGGCCCGGCGCGGGAGAAGCTGGCGGCGATGCTGGCGGAATAAGGGTTTTATCAAGCGCTCCGTGCGGCGCCTTGATTGATACGTGGGGGAGAGGGCGGATGGCCCTCTCCAAAACACGCCAAAGCCCTTCCATGGTGCTCGATGGCGCCATCCATGGCGCCAACGGTTTTGGAGAGGGCCATCCGCCCCCTCTCGACAGTTTTCGTGTGGCGCGGACGGGAAGGGCGGAATCAAAGGCAGAAGCACAAGCAAAAAAAGGCAGCCATAGGCTGCCTTTTCTGCTTGTTGGGGTCAGATCCCTTTGCGCAGCAAAGGGATCTGACCCCGGCCTTTGACCCTGCCTTTGCTCATCCCTCCGCCGCGGGGAGGCTGGAAGGGCCGGGTTGGCAGGGCTGCCCGGGACCGTTGGCGCCATGGATGGCGCCATCGAGCCCCCATGGAAGGGTTCACGGCGTGTCCCGGGCAGCCCTGCCAACCCGACCCACGCCATGAAGCCCAACGAGGCAACGCCTTGAACCTTACAGCGCCTCGAAAATACCCGCTGCGCCCATGCCGGTGCCGATGCACATCGTCACCATGCCGTACTTCTGCTGGCGACGACGCAGGCCGTGCAGCAGGGTTGCGGTACGGATCGCGCCGGTTGCGCCCAGCGGGTGGCCCAGGGCAATCGCGCCGCCCAGCGGGTTGACCTTGTCCGGGTCCAGGCCGCAGTCACGGATCACCGCCAGCGACTGCGCGGCGAAGGCTTCGTTGAGCTCGATCCAGTCCAGCTGGTCCTGGGTCAGGCCGGCCTGCTTCAGTGCCTTCGGGATCGCGGCGATCGGGCCGATGCCCATCACTTCCGGGCGCACGCCGGCCACCGAGAAGCTGACGAAACGGGCCAGCGGGGTCAGGCCGTAATCCTTGATCGCCTGCTCCGAGGCCAGCAGCACGGCGCCGGCGCCGTCGCTCATCTGCGACGAGTTGCCGGCGGTGACGGTGCCGCCGAACTGGCCGTTGCGGAACACCGGGCGCAGCTTGGCCAGGCCTTCGGCCGAGGAGTCCGGGCGGGGGCCTTCGTCGGTGTCGGCGATCTTGTTGCGGGTGATGATGCGCTGGCCGTCGGCCAGGTCCGGCAGGTGCGAGACGATCTCGTACGGGCTGATCTCGTCCTTGAACTCGCCGTTCTGGATCGCGGCCATGGCCTTCTGGTGCGAGGCCAGGGCAAAGGCGTCCTGGTCTTCGCGCGAGACCTTCCACTCTTCGGCGACCTTCTCGGCGGTGATGCCCATGCCGTAGGCGATGGCAACGTGGTCGTTGTCGAACACGCTCGGCGCCATGGCGATCTTGTTGCCCATCATCGGCACCATCGACATCGACTCGGTGCCGCCGGCCAGCATCAGGTCGGCGTTGCCCAGGCGGATCGCGTCGGCGGCCTGCGCCACGGCCTGCAGGCCGGAGGAGCAGAAGCGGTTCACGGTCTGTGCGGCGATGGTGTTCGGCAGGCCGGCCAGCAGCACGCCGATGCGGGCCACGTTCATGCCCTGCTCGGCTTCCGGCATGGCGCAACCGATGATGGCGTCATCGATGCGGTTGACGTCCACGCCCGGGGCCTGGGCGACGACGCTGCGCAGCACGTGCGCAAGCATGTCGTCGGGGCGGGTGTTGCGGAACATGCCCTTGGGCGCCTTGCCAACCGGGGTACGGGTGGCGGCGACGATGTAGGCATCCTGGATTTGCTTGGTCATTGCAGTGATCTCTTGAATTTTTTAGCCGGAGTGCCGACCAACGGTCGGCACCCACCGGAAGCAGGGATGGGCGATCAGTTACGCAGCGGCTTGCCGGTCTTCAGCATGTGCGCGATGCGGGCCTGGGTCTTTTCCTGCTGGGCCAGTTCGACGAAGTGCTTGCGCTCCAGGGTCAGCAGCCACTCTTCGTCGACCAGGGTGCCGCGGTCGACCTTGCCACCGCACAGCACGGTAGCGATGCGCTCGGCGATCTCGTAGTCGTACGGGCTGATGAAGCGGCCTTCCAGCATGTTGACCAGCATCATCTTGAAGGTGGCGATACCCACGTCACCGGCCACCTGGATGCGGCGTGCCGGCAGCGGCGGGCGGTAACCCGCTTCGGCCAGGGCGCGTGCTTCGGCCTTGGCGATGTGCAGGGCCTCGTAGCTGTTGAACACCACCTTGTCGGTGCTGCGCAGCAGGCCCAGTTCCTTGGCGTTGACCGCCGAGTTGGACACCTTGGCCATCGCCACGGTCTCGAAGGTCTTCTTCAGTTCGGCGAACACGTCGCCGCCCGGGCCCGCGGCCTGCGAGGCGCGCACGGCCAGTTCCTTCAGGCCACCACCGGCCGGCAGCAGGCCGACGCCGGCCTCGACCAGGCCGATGTAGCTTTCCAGGAAGGCCACGGTCTTGGCGCTGTGCATCTGGAACTCGCAGCCGCCACCCAGGGCCAGGCCGCGCACGGCAGCCACCACTGGCACCAGCGAGTACTTGATGCGCTGGCTGGTGCGCTGGAAGTTGGCAACCATTTCTTCGAACTGGTCGACCTTGCCGGCCTGCAGCAGGCCCAGCGCGCCGGCAAGGTCGGCACCGGCGGAGAAGGGTTCCTTCTGCTGCCAGATCACCAGGCCCTGGAAGTCCTTCTCGGCGCGGCTCACGCATTCCTGCAGGCCGTCCAGCACCTGGTCGGACACGGTGTTCATCTTGGTCTTGAAGCTGACCACGGCGATGCCATCACCGTCGTGCCACATGCGCAGGCCATCGTTCTCGAACACGGTCTCGCCCGGCGCGAACGTCTCGCCCAGCAGCGGATCGGGGAAGCGCTGGCGCTGGTACACCGGCAGCGACGAGCGCGGCAGCTTGGCGTTGCGCGACGGGCTGTAGCTGCCTTCGGCGGCATGCACGCCGTCGCGGCCATCGAACACCCAGTCCGGCAGCGGCGCATTGCTCATGCTCTTGCCGGCGACGATGTCATCGGCGATCCACTGTGCCACCTGCTTCCAGCCGGCGGCCTGCCAGGTTTCGAACGGGCCCAGCGACCAGCCGTAGCCCCAGCGGATGGCCAGGTCGACGTCGCGCGCGGTTTCGGCGATGTCGGCCAGGTGGTAGGCGCTGTAGTGGAACAGGTCGCGGAAGGTCGCCCACAGGAACTGCGCCTGCGGGTGCTGGCTTTCGCGCAGCTTGGCGAACTTCTCGGCCGGATTCTTGATCTTCAGGATCTCGACCACTTCCGGGGCGGCGGTGCGATCGGCCGGGCGGTAGTCCTGCTTCTCCAGGTCCAGCACGACGATGTCCTTGCCGACCTTGCGGAAGATGCCGGCACCGGTCTTCTGGCCCAGCGCGCCCTTGGCGATCAGCGCGTCCAGCCACTTCGGCGACTTGAAGAATGCATGCCACGGGTCGTTCGGCAGGGTATCGCCCATGGTCTTGATGACGTGGGCCATGGTATCCAGGCCGACCACGTCGGAGGTGCGGTAGGTGGCCGACTTCGGGCGGCCGACCAGCGGGCCGGTCAGGCCGTCCACTTCATCGAAGCCCAGGCCGAACTGCTGGGTGTGGTGGATGGTCGACAGGATCGAGAACACGCCGATGCGGTTGCCGATGAAGTTCGGGGTGTCCTTGGCGTACACCACGCCCTTGCCCAGGGTGGTGACCAGGAACTCTTCCAGGCCTTCCAGCACGGCGGCGTCGGTGGTGGTGGCCGGGATCAGCTCGGCCAGGTGCATGTAGCGCGGCGGGTTGAAGAAGTGCACGCCGCAGAAGCGGTGGCGCAGCTGCTCGGGCAGCACGTCGGCCAGCTTGTTGATGCCCAGGCCCGAGGTGTTGGAGGCCAGCACCGCGTGGTCGGCCACGAACGGCGCGATCTTCTTGTACAGGTCCTGCTTCCAGTCCATGCGCTCGGCGATGGCCTCGATGATCAGGTCGCAGTCCTTCAGCTGCTCCAGGCCGGACTCGTAGTTGGCCGGAGTGATGGCTTCGGCCAGCGACTTGCTGGCCAGCGGTGCCGGGCTCAGCTTGCCCAGGTTGGCGATTGCCTTCAGCACGATGCCGTCGGCCGGACCCTCCTTGGCGGGCAGGTCGAACAGCACGGTGTCGACGCCAGCGTTGGTGAGGTGGGCAGCGATCTGGGCACCCATGACGCCGGCACCCAGCACGGCGGCGCGGCGGACTAGCAGGGAATTGGACATGGTGTAGGGCCTTTGTTGGTCAGCAGTTACTGGGTGGAATCAAAGGGAAGCGGGCAGGGCGCTGGCGCGAGCGGCGGCGCGGAACCCGGCTTCGGCGAAATGGATCAGTTCGTGGGCGGCATGGGCACGATGCGCCGCTTCAGTGACACCGGCGGGACGCTTGATCAGCCCGAAGTCGGCCATGGCATAGGTGAGCGAGCCGGCCAGGAAATCCAGGCGCCAGTACAGCTCTTCCTTGCTCAGGTCGGGTACGCACTCGCCGATGGCCTTGCCGAACGCACGCAGCACGTGGCCGTAGTGGTCGGACAGGAACTTGCGCAGGTTGTCGTTCTTCTCGGCGTAGGCGCGGGCGATCACGCGCACGAAGGCACCGCCGTTCTGGCGGTCCTGGGCCAGCGCCAATGCCGGCTCGACGAAGGCGGCCAGCACCGGGCGCAGCTGCCCGGGGTGTTCGCTGCGGGCGCGTTCGAGCTGCGACAGGCGGGCGCCGGTCATCTCGTCCATGCGGCGGCGGAACACCTCGTTGACCAGGTTTTCCTTGGAGCCGAAGTGGTAGTTGACCGCTGCGATGTTGACGTCGGCCTGGCTGGTCACCTGGCGCAGCGAAGTGCCGGCGAAGCCGTGCTGTGCGAACAGCTCCTCGGCCGCGCCGAGAATGCGGTCCTTGGTCGAGAAGTGGGCGGGTTTGGCCATCGGCGGGCGGACCTTAATCAAACGATTGTTTGATACTAGGACCAGACGGTAGCGTATGGCATTTTGCAGTGCAGCAAAATCGGCCGGTCCGGTCAGATTTCACTCAGGTGGGTGAATGGGGTAGGGGTCGGATCCGCGCAGGGGCTCCGACCCCGACACTGGGCCGGAATGGGGTCAGAGCCCCTGTGGGGATCTGACCCCTGCCATGAGGGTTTGCCGGCCGGCGACCGGCACTACCATGCCGCCGCTTTATCTTTTACAATTCGCCTACGTTTATCAGGCTAAGCCCGCGTCCCGACGCGGGTTTTTTTCATGTTACCCTTCGGGCCATCAGCGGCCCGATTCCATTGGAGACATCCCATGGCGCTGGAGCGCACCCTTTCGATCATCAAGCCGGACGCCGTTGCCAAGAACGTCATCGGCGAAATCTACGCCCGCTTCGAGAAGGCCGGCCTGAAGGTCGTGGCCGCCAAGTACAAGCAGCTGTCGCGCCGTGAAGCCGAAGGCTTCTACGCCGTGCACCGCGAGCGTCCGTTCTTCAACGCGCTGGTCGAATTCATGATCTCCGGCCCGGTGATGATCCAGGCCCTGGAAGGCGAGAACGCCGTCCTGGCCCACCGCGACCTGCTGGGCGCCACCAACCCGAAGGAAGCCGCGCCGGGCACCATCCGCGCCGACTTCGCCGAATCCATCGATGCCAACGCCGCCCACGGCTCGGACTCGGTCGAGAATGCCGCGATTGAAATCGCCTACTTCTTCGCCGCCACCGAAGTCGTTTCGCGCTGAGAGTAATGCCGTGAACGAGGTCGTACAGTCCCCCGCCATCCAGCCGCTGCCGAAGTCGGCACCCACGGCTGGCAAGCAGAACCTGCTCGACCTCGATCGCGCGGGCCTGGAGAAGTTCTTCGTCGAGGTTCTCGGCGAAAAGAAGTTCCGTGCCCACCAGGTGATGAAGTGGATCCACCATCGCTACGTCACCGATTTCGATGAAATGACCGACCTCGGCAAGGTCCTGCGCGCCAAGCTGCAGGCCCATGCCGAGGTGCTGGTTCCGAACATCGTGTTCGACAAGCCCTCCGCCGACGGCACCCACAAGTGGCTGCTGGCGATGGGCGTGGATGGCAAGAACGCCATCGAGACCGTGTACATCCCGGACAAGACCCGCGGCACGCTGTGCGTGTCCTCGCAGGTCGGTTGCGGCCTGAACTGCACGTTCTGCTCCACCGCCACCCAGGGCTTCAACCGCAACCTGACCACCGCCGAGATCATCGGCCAGGTGTGGGTTGCCGCGCGCCACCTGGGCAACGTGCCGCACCAGATGCGCCGCCTCACCAACGTGGTGATGATGGGCATGGGCGAGCCACTGATGAATTTCGACAACGTCGTGCGCGCCATGAGCGTGATGCGCGACGACCTGGGCTACGGCCTGGCCAACAAGCGCGTGACCCTGTCGACCTCCGGCCTGGTGCCGCAGATCGACCGGCTGTCCGCCGAGAGCGACGTGTCGCTGGCAGTGTCGCTGCATGCGCCGAACGATGCGCTGCGCGAAACCCTGGTGCCGCTCAACAAGAAGTACCCGATCGCCGAGCTGATGGCCTCGTGCGCACGCTACCTGCGCGCCAACAAGCGCCGCGAATCGGTCACCTTCGAATACACCCTGATGAAGGGCATCAACGACAAGCCCGAGCATGCCCGCGAATTGGCCCGCCTGATGCGCCAGTTCGACAACGCGGTGCAGGCCAAGGATTCGGGCAAGGTCAACCTGATTCCCTTCAATCCGTTCCCGGGCACCCGCTACGAGCGTTCGGAAGAAGCGCACATCCGCGCCTTCCAGAAGATCCTGCTCGACAGCAACGTGCTGACCATGGTCCGTCGCACCCGTGGCGACGACATCGACGCCGCCTGTGGCCAGCTCAAGGGCCAGGTGATGGACCGCACCCGCCGCCAGGCGGAGTTCAACAAGACGCTGCAGGCGGGGAAGGGGAGCGATGCCGCGGCCTGACCGCCTCTGGCTGGCGCTTCTCGCAGGCGTGCTGGCCGTTGCGGTCGGCGGCTGCAAATCCCATCCCAAGGCCAAGCTCGGCCCGAGCCAGGCGCCGGTCTATTCGGTGGGTGACCCGGAAAGCGTGCGGCGCGAAGTGCGCTGGCGCGACCTGTTGACGCTGGCGACCCGCGACATGCAGGTCGGCAATCTCGATGCCGCCGAGCGCAAGGTGCGCGAAGCGCTGAAGCTGGCGCCCGAGGCGCCCGATGCGCTGGTGCTGCAGGCCGGCATCGATGACCGTCGTGGCCGCACCCGCCAGGCCGGCGAGAACTTCCGCAAGGCCGCCGAACTGGCGCCGCAGCGCGGCGACGTGCTCAACAACTACGGTGCCTGGCTGTGCCAGCAGGGCCAGCCGGCCGAATCGCTGGTCTGGTTCGACCGCGCGTTGCAGGCGCCGGGTTATGCCACCCCGGGCGAAGCCCAGGCCAATGCCGGCAGCTGCGCACTGGATGCGGGCCAGCTTGAACGTGCCGAACGCGACCTGCGTGCGGCGCTCGTGGCGGCCCCGGCCAACCCGGTCGCGCTGGAGTCGATGGCCCAGCTGAGCTACCGCCAGGGCCGCTACATGGAGGCCCGGGCCTTCGCCGAACGTAGGATTGCGGCTGCACCCGCAACGCGTTCCGTGTTACAACTTGCGTCTCAAATCGAAGTGAAGCTGGGCGATCGGGCGGCATCTGATCGTTATCTGCAGCGGATTCGACAGGAATTTCCGCAGGACGCGGGCTCCTAACTCCAGGGTTGATGCATTGTGATTGATGACCAGACTGTGAGCGCTCTCGAGACTGCGGCCGGCTGCGGCACCCGCCTGCGCCAGGCCCGCGAAGCGGCCGGACTGACCCTCGAAGATGTCGGCTCGCGCCTGCGCATGCCGGTCCAGGTGGTCAAGTCGCTGGAAGAGGAACAATGGCAGAAGCTGGGGGCGCCGGTGTTCGTGCGTGGCCAGCTGCGCAGCTATGCGCGCCTGCTCGACGTGGATGTCGGCCAGCTGCTGGAACAGGCCCAGGTCGGCCCGGTGGTTCCGCCCACCCTGGTCAGCCATACCCATACCCCGCGTGCGCGCCGCATCGCCGAGAACCTCGGCCGGCGCGTGCTGTATGTCGGCATCACCGCCGTGCTGGCGGTGCCGGTGTGGTTCGCCACCCGTGGCCACTTCGACGGCAGCGCGACCCCGTCGCCGAGCACCGCCTCGCTGGATGTGATCCCGGCCGCCGTGCCGGTCACCCCGTCCACGGCCGGTGCCGAGGCTGTTGCGCCGGCCGAAGCGGCCACTGCCCCGGCCAGCAAGCCCGCGGCCACCCCGTACGTGGCCTCGCTGGCCCCGGTGCCGCGCCCGGCGCCGGCTCCGGCGGCTGCCGGCAACGCGCTGGAAATGCAGTTCAGCGGCGACAGCTGGGTCGACATCGGCGGCCCGGACGGCAGCACCGTCGAGAAGGCGCTGATCAGGTCCGGCGAGACCCGCAGCTTCACGCCGGGCCAGGTGACCCGGGTGACCCTGGGCAACGCCTCGGCGGTCCAGGTTCAGCAGAACGGCGCTATCGTCGATCTGACCCCCTACCAGCGAGCCAACGTGGCACGCTTTCAGGTATCCTCTGAAGGCTCCGTTGTCCCGGTTTCGCACTGAGGCGCGGTTTCACCACCTTCGATAATCCCAATGGTCCCTCCCGACGGGCGGGGCGAGAGTACGCATGGCGATCGACGATCTGCTCGACGAGCACGAACAAAGTGAACGCGTCCGCAGCTGGCTGCGGAAGAATGGCGCCAGCATCCTCGGTGGCGTAGTCATCGCCATCGGTGCCATTGCCGGCTGGCAGTGGTACCAGAAGGATCAGGGCGGCAAGCTGGCCTCGGCCAATGTCGAGTACCAGAAGGCCCTGCAGGGCCTGCAGCAGAACAAGCTTGACGACGCCGCCAAGGCGGTCAAGGCGCTCGAAGCCGGCCCGTCCAGCATCTACGGCGACCTCGCGGCGCTGCAGCTGGCCAAGGCCCAGGTCGACGCCGGCAAGAATGAAGAGGCACTGGCGACCCTGCGCAATGTGAAGGTCGAAGGTGACCTGCAGCGCGTGGTCGACCAGCGTGTGGCCCGCCTGCTGGTGGCCACCGGCAAGAGCGACGAGGCCATCAAGCTGCTGGGCAGCGCGACCGACAGCAGCAGCCTGGAAATCCATGGCGATGCGCTGATGGCGCAGGGCAAGCGTGATGAGGCCCGTGCACAGTACGAGAAGGCGCTGAAGACGCTGGACGTGGCAGCGCCGCAGCGGCGCCTGCTGGAAACCAAGGTTATGGACGCCGGCGGCACCGTCGCCGCCCCTGCGGAGTCGGTTTGATGAGTCAGAAGGTCATGATCACCCGCGTCGCCACCGTGCTCCTGATGGGCATGGCCCTGACCGGCTGCAGCACCATGAAGGGCTGGTTCGCCGGCAAGGACGCGGCCGCGAAGAAGGCACAGGAACCGGCTGAGCTGGTCAAGTTCGAGCCGACCGTGAAGGTCAGCAAGGCCTGGTCGGTCAACCTCGGCAAGGGCGAGCGCCGCATCGGCGTGCGCCAGGGCCCGGCGGTCGCCAACGGCCACGTGTTTGCTGCCGCGATCACCGGTGGCGTGCACGCCATCGACCTGCAGACCGGCAAGAAGGTCTGGACCTGGGAGCCGAAGAAGGAAAAGAAGAAGGCCAAGCTGCGCCTGTCCGGCGGCCCGGGTGTCGGTGAGAACCTGGTCGTGATCGGCACGCTGGATGGCCAGGTCATCGCGCTGGACATCAACGATGGCAGCGAGAAGTGGCGCGCCCGTGTTCCGGGTGAAGTCATCGCCGCGCCGGCCGTTGCCCAGGGCATGGTCTACGTGCGCAGCAACGACGGCCGCGTTACCGGCTTCGATGCCGGCAACGGCACGCAGAAGTGGTTCAACCCGAGCGAGCTGCCGGCGCTGACCGTGCGTGGCAACGCGCCGGTGGTGACCGGCCCGGGCGTGCTGTTCATCGGCAAGGACGAGGGCGCGGTTGCGGCCCTGGCCCAGCAGGATGGCCGCACGCTGTGGGAACAGAACCTCGGCAACGGCGAAGGCCGCACCGAGCTGGAGCGCATGGCCGACGTCGACGGCGCTCCGGTGCTGGAGGGCAACACCCTCTACGTGAGCAGCTTCAAGAACCAGACCATGGCCATCGAAGGCCCGACCGGTCGCCCGCTGTGGGCGCGCGACCATGGCGGTGCCGGTGGCGTGGCGGTGTCGTCGGGCAATGTGTTCGTCACCGACAACAAGGGCGGCGTGTTCGGCCTGGACAAGGCCAGCGGCGCGGCCATGTGGTCGCAGACCGCGCTGGCCCGTCGTTCGCTGACCGGCCCGGCGCTGCACGGCGACTACGTGGTGGTCGGCGACTACAAGGGATACGTGCACTGGTTGCAGGCGTCCGATGGTGCGATGGCGGCACGGGCAAAAAGTGGCGGCGACGCCCTGCTGGCCCAGCCGGTCGTCGCAGACGGGGTGCTGCTGGTGCAGAACGTTGATGGCAAGCTGACCGCCTTCCGGTTGGCAAATTAAAAATTGGAGTAATCGCGATGCTGCCTTTGGTCGCCCTGGTTGGACGGCCGAATGTCGGCAAGTCGACTATTTTCAATGCGCTTACCCGCACCCGTGACGCGCTGGTCCATGACCAGCCCGGCGTCACCCGCGACCGCAACTACGGTGTCTGCCGGCTGGACGAGGACAATCATTTCCTCGTCGTCGACACCGGCGGTATCGCGGAAGAGGAAGAGGGTCTGGCAGGGGCTACCACCCGCCAGGCCCGCGCCGCTGCGGCGGAAGCCGACCTGATCCTGTTCGTGGTCGACGCCCGTGAGGGTACCTCGGCGATGGACGACGAGATCCTGGCCTGGCTGCGCAAGCTGTCGCGCCCGACGCTGCTGCTGATCAACAAGATCGACGGCACCGACGAGGACACCGTGCGTTCGGAGTTCGCCCGTTACGGCTTCGGCGAGATGCTGACCGTGTCGGCCGCGCATCGCCAGGGCCTGGACGACCTGCTGGACGAAGTGATCCAGCGCCTGCCGGAAGAAGGCAGCGGCGAAGAGCTGGACAACGATCCGAACCGCATCCGCATCGCCTTCGTCGGCCGCCCGAACGTGGGCAAGTCGACCCTGGTCAACCGCATCCTCGGCGAGGAGCGCATGATCGCCTCCGACGTGCCGGGCACCACCCGCGACTCGATCGCGGTGGACCTGGAGCGTGATGGCCGCGAGTACCGCCTGATCGATACCGCCGGCCTGCGCCGTCGGTCGCGCGTGGACGAGGTCGTCGAGAAGTTCTCGGTGGTCAAGACCATGCAGTCGATCGAGCAGTGCCAGGTGGCCGTGCTGATGCTCGACGCCACCGAAGGCGTGACCGACCAGGACGCCACCGTGCTCGGTGCCGTGCTCGATGCCGGCCGCGCGCTGGTGATCGCCATCAACAAGTGGGATGGCCTGACCGAGTACCAGCGCGAGCAGGCCGAAACCATGCTGTCGCTGAAGCTGGGCTTCGTGCCGTGGGCCGAGTCCGTGCGCATATCGGCCAAGCATGGTTCGGGCCTGCGTGAGCTGTTCCGCGCGGTGCACCGCGCGCACGAATCGGCGAACAAGACCTTCACCACCAGCGAAGTGAACAAGGCGCTGGAAGTGGCCTACGAGACCAACCCGCCGCCGACCATCCGCGGCCACGTCTCCAAGCTGCGCTACGTGCACCCGGCCGGTTCCAACCCGCCGACCTTCATCGTGCACGGCACCCGCCTGAAGGAGCTGCAGGAGTCGTACAAGCGCTACCTGGAGAACTTCTTCCGCAAGCGCTTCAAACTGATAGGCACGCCGGTGAGCTTCATCTTCCGCGAGGGTACCAACCCGTACGAGGGCAAGAAGAACGTCCTCACCGAGCGGCAGGTCAAGGCCAAGCGGCGCTTGATGAAGCACGTCAAGGGCAAGTGATTCACGAGAAGGCGGCCGCAGGGCCGCCTTTTTCGTTGTGGGGAATGGGGTCAGATCCCTTTTCCTCCGGAAAAGGGATCTGACCCCGGGTGCAGGGCGGGCGCTACCGCAGGCTTGCGGTGGACCCGTAGAGCCGAGCCTACGCTCGGCTCTACAGATGCTGGTCAAGGCGGCCTGCCGCCACGTGCGCGATAATGCGGCCATGAGCATCCAAGAGCTTTCCCCCGCGCAGGCACGCGAGCGCCTGGCCCATGGCGCGGTGCTGATCGATGTGCGCGAGGCGCATGAACGGGCCGGCGGCATGGCCGAGGGCGCGCGCGGCGTGGCCAAGGGCGAGCTGCAGGCCGACCCGGCCGCACACCTGCCGCGGCACGACCAGGAGATCCTGCTGATCTGCCAGAGCGGCAAGCGCTCGGCCGACGCCGCGCAGTTCCTGCTGGAGGCCGGCTACACCCGCGTCGCTTCCGTGACCGGCGGCACCGTGGCCTGGCGCGAGCAGTCGCTGCCGCTGGTGCAGCCGCTGGCCAGCGCCGCCGACCGCGACTTCTACGATCGCTATTCGCGCCACCTGCTGCTGCCACAGGTGGGCGAGGCCGGCCAGCGCCGGCTGCAGCAGTCGCGCGTGCTGGTGCTGGGCGCGGGTGGGCTGGGCGCGCCGGCTGGTTTCTACCTGGCCGCCGCCGGGGTAGGGCACCTGCGTTTTGCCGACCACGACCGCGTGGAGCGCAGCAACCTGCACCGGCAGATCGTGCATACCGAAGCCAGCGTCGGCCAGTTCAAGGTCGATTCGGCGCGCGAGCGGCTGCTGGCGTTGAACCCGTCGATCGACGTCGAGGCGGTGCCTGAGCGGGTCACTTCCGAGAACGTGGATGCGCTGCTGGAGGGCGTGGACGTGGTGCTGGATGGGTCGGACAACTTCCCGCTGCGCTACCTGCTCAACGACGCCTGCATCAAGCACGCCAAGCCGCTGGTCTACGCCGCCATCGAGCGCTTCGACGGCCAGGTAAGCGTGTTTGACGCTGGCCGCCAGCGTGGCGTGGCGCCGTGCTACCGCTGCCTGTTCCCCGAGCCGCCGCCGCCGGAGTTCGCGCCGAACTGTTCCGAGGCGGGTGTGCTGGGCGTGCTGCCCGGCCTGGCCGGCGTGCTGCAGGCGACCGAGGTGCTGAAGCTGCTGCTGGGCATCGGTGAGCCGCTGGTTGGCCGCCTGCTGCGCTTCGACGCGCTGGGCATGCGCTTCCGTGAGACCGGCATCCGGCCGGACCCGCATTGCCCGGTGTGCGCGCCGGGCGTGCCGTTCCCGGGATATATCGATTACGCCGCGTTCTGCCGGGGTGGGTGAACCCGGCCGGGCGTCATCTACGCATGGCGTGGATCCACGGCGGGGAACCTGGCCGGGGATTCATCCACGCATTGCGTGGATCTACTGTAGAGCCGAGCCCATGCTCGGCTGCTTCTGGCCTCGGCACGAAGAGCAGCCGAGCGTGGGCTCGGCTCTACAGGTTGTGGTTGTGCCAACCAAGGTTGGCACCCACCGACGCGGATGCATGGTTTCGGGATGATGCTGGGGGTCACTCCCGGTATCGTTTCATCTCCAAGACAATCCGGCGCAACATGCGTGCTATTGCCGTCATCGGCATTGCTCTATTGTTGAACCCGATTCTGGATCTTGGGGAACACACCGCATGGCGGTAGAAGCAGCGACCAGCGAGCTGGTCAAGGTCGTCGCCCTGTTGGGCGCGGCGGTGGTGATGGTGCCTTTGTTCCGTCGGGCCGGCCTGGGCTCGGTACTGGGCTACTTCGCCGCTGGCCTGGCGATCGGACCGTTCGGGCTGGGCTGGTTCTCCGACCCGCAGGCGATCCTGCATACCGCCGAACTCGGCGTGGTGATGTTCCTGTTCGTGATCGGCCTGGAGATGCGGCCCTCGCACCTGTGGAGCCTGCGCAAGGAGATCTTCGGGCTGGGCACGCTGCAGATCGTCACCTGTGCGCTGGTGCTGACCAGCATCGCCAAACTGTTCGGCCTGCCGTGGCAGGTGGCCTTCATCGGTGCCACCGGCTTCGTGCTCACCTCCACCGCGGTGGTGATGCAGTTGCTGGCCGAGCGCGGCGACATCGCGCTGCCGTCGGGGCAGAAGATCGTCTCCATCCTGCTGTTCGAGGACCTGCTGATCGTGCCGTTGCTGGCGCTGGTGGCCTGGATGGGCCCGAGCGCGGGCAGTGCCGACGGCGAAGGTTCGCGCTGGCTGTCGGTGGCGATCGGTGTGGGTGCCATCGTCGGCCTGGTGCTGGTCGGCCGCTTCCTGCTCAATCCGTTGTTCCGCGTGCTGGCCGAATCGAAGGCGCGCGAGGTGATGACCGCCGCCGCGCTGCTGGTGGTGCTGGGCGCGGCGCTGCTGATGCAGCTGTCCGGCCTGTCGATGGCGATGGGCGCGTTCCTCGCGGGCGTGCTTCTGAGCGAGTCGACCTTCCGCCACCAGATCGAAGCGGACATCGAACCGTTCCGCGGCATCCTGCTTGGCCTGTTCTTCCTCAGCGTCGGCATGGCGCTGGACCTGGGCGTGGTGGCTGGCAACTGGCAGCTGATCCTCGGGCTGGTGCTGGCGTTGATGGTGGCCAAGGCGCTGTGCATCTACGTGGTCGCGCGCATCATGGGCAGTGACCACGCGCAGGCGCTGGATCGCGGCGTTCTGATGGCGCAGGGTGGCGAGTTCGCCTTCGTGCTGTTCTCCGCTGCCGCCTCAGCCGGCGTGATCAACCTGGAGATCAATGCCAACTTCACCGCCGTGGTGGTGTTGTCGATGGCGCTGACCCCGCTGGTGGTGCTGGTCTACAAGCGCATCGCGCCGAAGCCGACGGTGAACATGGACGGCGTGGACGAGGCCGAGGGCCTGTCCGGCAGTGTGCTGCTGATCGGCTTCGGCCGCTTCGGCCAGGTCGCCAGCCAGTCGCTGCTGGCGCGCGACGTGGACGTGACCATCATCGACAACGACGTGGAGATGATCCAGAGCGCCGCGCGTTTCGGTTTCAAGATCTACTACGGCGACGGTACGCGACTGGACGTGCTGCATGCCTCGGGCGCGGCCACCGCGCGTGCGATTGCGGTGTGCGTGGACAAGGCCGAGGCCGCTGACCGCATCGTCGAACTGGTGTCGCACGAGTTCCCGCAGGCCAAGCTGATGGTGCGCTCATTCGACCGCGAGCATTCGCTGCGGCTGATCCATGCTGGTGTCGATTTCCAGATCCGCGAGACGTTTGAATCGGCGGTGCTGTTCGGCCAGGCCGCGCTGGTGGAGCTGGGTGCGGATGAGGACGATGCGGTGGAGATTGCCGAGCAGATCCGGCGCCGCGATGCCGAGCGTTTCGAGCTGGAGATTGCCGGTGGTGGCTTGAATGCCGGCGCCAAGATGGTGTTCGGCAATTCAGGCCAGGGCGTGCCGACGCCGACGCCGTTCACCGCGCCGAAGCGGGCAAGCAAGACGTTGAACCCGCAGGACGTGCCGGAAGAGGAAGAATGAGGTTTGCGGGTCGGATCCCTTTCCAGCGGAAAGGGCTCTGACCCGCTACGTCGTGCTGGGGTCAGAGCCCTTTGCCTGTGGCAAAGGGATCCGACCCCGCCAGGACCCCATCCTGCGGTGGGCGAGGGGGCCTGAATCAGGGACAATAGCGTCCCCGCCGCCCCACGCCTGCTCCCGATGACTGATTCCGCCGCCCCGCATCCTGCCCGCATCCTTGATGGTCGCCGCATCGCCGAGGACCTGCTCGACAGCCTGAAGGTGCGCGTCGACGCCCGCGTGGCCGCCGGTGGCAGCCGCCCGGGCCTGGCCGTGGTGCTGGTCGGTGGCGACCCGGCCTCGACCGTGTACGTGCGCAACAAGCGCCGCGCCGCCGAGAAGGTCGGCATCGAAGCGCATGACTACGATCTGCCGGCCGGTACCACCGAGGCCGAGCTGCTCGACCTGATCGACCAGCTCAACGCCGATCCGAAGATCAACGGCATCCTGATCCAGCTGCCCCTGCCGGGCATCCCCGATGCGCGCCGGCTGATCCAGCGCATCGACCCGCGCAAGGACGTGGACGGCTTCCACCCGGAAAACGTCGGCCACCTGGCCCTGCGCGAGTTCGGCCTGCGCCCGTGCACCCCGCGTGGCATCACCACGCTCCTGGGCCACACCGACCAGCCGGTACGCGGCCGCAACGCCACCATCGTGGGCGTGAGCAACCATGTCGGCCGCCCGATGGGCCTGGAGCTGCTGATTGCCGGCTGCACCGTGACCAGCTGCCACAAGTTCACCCCCAAGGACGTGCTGGAACAGGCCGTGCGCAACGCCGACATCCTGGTGGTGGCGGTGGGCCGCCCGGGCATCGTGCCGGGCGAGTGGGTGAAGCCGGGCGCGGTGGTGATCGACGTCGGCATCAACCGGTTGGACGACGGCCGCCTGGTGGGCGACGTCGGGTTTGAGGCGGCCGCCCAGCGGGCGAGCTGGATCACCCCGGTGCCGGGCGGCGTGGGCCCGATGACTGTGGCCACGCTGATGCAGAACACCCTGGAAGCGGCGGAAGCGCTGAGCTGACCATTTTGGGTGGGTGCCGACCGTTGACCCGCTCCTGGTAGGTGCCAACCTTGGTTGGCACACATTCATCGGGGCCATCGGCCCATCTGGGGTGCCGGTGCCGGACGGATCGTGCCAACCAAGGTTGGCACCTACCAAAGGCGGTTCCGTGGGGGTTCCCAAGCGGCGCGTGGCCCCGGTCCGTCGCGCTGAACCGATCGCCGCCGGCGCGACACTGCGTCGCATCTACCCCCTGCCACGCGACGCGAAAACAGGGTAAAATGTCGCGCTTCCCCACATCTCGGGTATGCCGATGCTGCGCATCCAGGCTGAAGCACTCACTTACGACGACGTCTCGCTCGTCCCCGCCCACTCGACCATCCTGCCCAAGGACGTCAACCTCGAAACGCGGTTGACCCGAGACCTGAAGCTGAAGCTTCCGATCCTGTCCGCCGCGATGGACACCGTCACCGAAGCCCGCCTGGCCATCGCCATGGCCCAGCTCGGCGGCATGGGCATCATCCACAAGAATCTCAGCCTGGAACAGCAGGCCGCGGAAGTGGCCAAGGTCAAGAAGTTCGAGGCAGGTGTCATCCGCGACCCGATCACCGTCGGCCCGGAAACCACCATCCGCGACGTGCTGGCCCTGACCCAGGCGCACAACATCTCCGGCGTGCCGGTGGTGGGCAGCGACGGCCAGCTGGCCGGCATCGTGACCCACCGCGACATGCGCTTCGAGACCGAGCTGGACGATCCGGTCCGCCACATCATGACCAAGAAGGATCGCCTGATCACGGTCAAGGAAGGCGCCGCGTCTGACGAAGTGCTGCAGCTGCTGCACCGCAACCGCATCGAAAAGGTGCTGGTGGTCAATGACTCGTTCGAACTGCGTGGCCTGATCACCGTCAAGGACATCCAGAAGAACACCGACTTCCCGAACGCTGCCAAGGATCTGTCGACCCGCCTGCTGGTCGGCGCTGCCGTCGGCGTGGGTGGCGATACCGATCGCCGCGTGGAAGCGCTGGTCGCCGCCGGCGTGGACGTGATCGTGGTCGATACCGCGCACGGCCACTCGCAGGGCGTGCTGGACCGCGTCAGCTGGGTCAAGAAGAACTTCCCGAACGTGCAGGTCATCGGTGGCAACATCTGCACCGGCGAAGCCGCACTGGCGCTGCTGGACAGCGGCGCGGACGCAGTGAAGGTCGGCATCGGCCCGGGCTCGATCTGCACCACCCGCGTCGTCGCCGGCGTCGGCGTGCCGCAGGTCACCGCCATTGATCTGGTGGCCGAAGCGCTGCAGGACCGCATCCCGCTGATCGCCGACGGTGGCATCCGCTACTCGGGCGACATCGGCAAGGCGCTGGCCGCCGGTGCCTCGACCATCATGGTCGGCGGCCTGCTGGCCGGTACCGAGGAATCGCCGGGCGAGACCGAGCTGTACCAGGGCCGTTCGTACAAGAGCTACCGCGGCATGGGTTCGCTGGCTGCCATGGAGAAGGGGTCGAAGGACCGCTACTTCCAGGACGCCGCCACCGCCGACAAGCTGGTGCCGGAAGGCATCGAAGGCCGCGTGCCTTACCGCGGCCCGGTGGGCGGCATCATCCACCAGCTGATGGGCGGCCTGCGCGCCACCATGGGCTACGTGGGCTGCGCCACCATCGAAGACATGCGCAGCAAGCCCAAGTTCGTGAAGATCAGCGGCGCCGGCCAGCGTGAGAGCCACGTCCACGACGTGACCATCACCAAAGAGCCGCCGAACTACCGCGCCTGATGCGCTTGCGAACTGCTCTTGCGATTACGGGCAGCCTGCTGATGGCAGGCTGTTCGTTGTCCGAACCGCCGCCGCGCTCCGGGTCTCCGGGCGCGGCGGTTTCGCAATTGCAGGACGTACAGGCGTGCCAGAACGCGTTCTCGCTGCCGAAGGGCTGGCAGGTGCAGGCCGCTGGCGAACAGCGTTGGCTGCTGAAGGGCACCGGCGAGCGCCCGCTGCAGGTCACGCTGCAGTGCATTACCGAGCTGTGGGCTGGCCCGGAAGATCCGGTGACCGATTCGGTGCTGGGGCCGTTGGAGCCGAAGCGGATGAGCGCCGCGATGGCCGATTGGGGTACTGCGAAAGCATCTGGCTACCCGATGCGCGCCTTTCAACGGCGCATCGTACCCGGCACCGAAGTGCAGGAAATCGCCGAGCTGCCGCGCGCTGACCGCGCCAACCCCAACGCACCGCATGGCCTGCTGATGCTGCGCTGGGACGAGGAAGACCCCTCACATATTCAACAACGCGAGGCGTTCATCGCCACGCTGACGCAGAGCCTTGAAGCGCCGGGCGCTGCGAAAAACACCACTGGAACGGCACCATGACCAACATCCATAACGACAAGATCCTCATCCTCGATTTCGGCGCGCAGTACACGCAGCTGATCGCCCGCCGCATCCGCGAGCTGGGCGTCTACTGCGAAATCTGGGCATGGGACCACAACCCGGCCGAGATCGCCGCGTTTGGCGCCAAGGGCATCATCCTGTCCGGTGGCCCGGAATCGACCACGCTGCCGGGCGCCCCGGCCGCGCCGCAGGAAGTGTTCGACAGCGGCCTGCCGATCTTCGGCATCTGCTACGGCATGCAGACCCTGGCCGCGCAGCTGGGCGGTGCCACCGAAGCCGCTGACCAGCGCGAATTCGGCCACGCCGAAGTGAACGTGATCAACCCGGATGCACTGTTCAAGGGCCTGAGCGACCACGGCGGCGAGCCGAAGTTGAATGTCTGGATGAGCCACGGCGACCATGTCTCCGTTGCACCGCCGGGCTTCACCATCACCGCCACCACCGACCGCATTCCGGTGGCCGCCATGGCCAACGAAGAAAAGCGCTGGTACGGCGTGCAGTTCCACCCGGAAGTGACCCACACCCTGCAGGGCCAGGCGCTGCTGCGCCGCTTCGTGGTGGACGTGTGCGGCTGCCAGACCCTGTGGACCGCCGCCAACATCATCGACGACCAGATCGCCCGTGTGCGCGAACAGGTGGGCGATGACGAAGTGATCCTGGGCCTGTCCGGCGGTGTCGATTCGTCCGTGGTGGCTGCGCTGCTGCACAAGGCCATCGGCGAGAAGCTGACCTGCGTCTTCGTGGATACCGGCCTGCTGCGCTGGCAGGAAGGCGACCAGGTGATGGCGATGTTTGCCGAGCACATGGGCGTAAAGGTGGTGCGCGTGAATGCCGCCGACCGTTACTTCGCCGCGCTGGAAGGCGTGAGCGACCCGGAAGCCAAGCGCAAGATCATCGGCAACCTGTTCGTTGAGATCTTCGACGAAGAGTCGAACAAGCTGAAGAACGCCAAGTGGCTGGCGCAGGGCACCATCTACCCGGACGTGATCGAGTCGGCCGGCAGCAAGACCGGCAAGGCGCACGTGATCAAGAGCCACCACAACGTGGGCGGCCTGCCGGAGCACATGAAGCTGGGCCTGGTGGAGCCGCTGCGCGAGCTGTTCAAGGACGAAGTGCGCCGCCTGGGCGTTGAGCTGGGCTTGCCGCGCACCATGGTCTACCGCCATCCGTTCCCGGGCCCGGGCCTGGGCGTGCGTATCCTGGGCGAAGTGAAGCGCGAATACGCCGAACTGCTGGCCAAGGCCGATGCCATCTTCATTGATGAGCTGCGTAAGGCCGACCTGTACGACAAGACCAGCCAGGCGTTTGCCGTGTTCCTGCCGGTGAAGTCGGTGGGCGTGGTGGGTGATGCGCGCGCTTATGAGTGGGTGATTGCGCTGCGGGCCGTGGAGACGATTGACTTCATGACGGCGCATTGGGCGCATCTGCCGTATGAGTTCCTGGGAACGGTTAGCAACCGGATCATCAATGAGTTGCGGGGGGTTTCAAGGGTTGTCTATGACATCTCTGGGAAGCCGCCGGCGACTATTGAGTGGGAATAACTGCTGTGCCATAAATAGCCGGAGCCCACTCCGGCTATTTTTCCTCATTCAATGGCTTTGTCCGTCTTGGGCTTGAAGCCGATCGCGAATTAAATGGCTCTCAAGAAATCAGAACTCTATTCCTCGCTTTGGCAAAGCTGCGACGCGCTGCGCGGCGGCATGGATGCCAGCCAGTACAAGGATTATGTACTGGTGCTGCTGTTCATCAAATACGTCAGCGACAAGTACGCTGGCAAGCCCTATCAGCCACTCACCATTCCGCGCGGCGCCAGCTTCGCCGACATGGTGGCGCTGAAGGGGAAGAGCGACATCGGCGACCAGATCAACAAGAAGATCATCGCGCCACTAGTCGACAAGAACCCTCAGCTTTCGCTCTCCGACTTCCCCGACTTCAATGACGCGGCCAAGCTTGGTACCGGCAAGGAGATGGTGGAGCGGCTTACCGACCTGGTGGCGATCTTCGAGAACAAGGCGCTCGATTTCTCGAAGAACCGTGCCGAGGGCGATGACATCCTGGGCGACGCCTACGAATACCTAATGCAGCACTTCGCCACCGAAAGTGGCAAAAGCAAGGGCCAGTTCTATACGCCAGCCGAAGTGAGCCGCGTAATTGCCGCGACGCTGGGTATCGCCACCGCGCCGACCACGCATCAGACCACGGTATACGATCCAACCTGCGGCTCGGGCTCGCTGTTGCTGAAGGTGGCTGACGCGGCGCCGACCAAGGTGGCGTTGTACGGTCAGGAAAAGGACGCCGCCACCAGCGGCTTGGCGCGGATGAATATGATACTGCATGACCAGCCCACGGCTGAGATCACGCAGGGCAACACGCTGGCTGATCCGAAGTTTCGGGATGGCAAGAAGGGTAATGAAAGCCTCAAGGTCTTCGACTACGTTGTGGCCAATCCGCCTTTCTCCGACAAACGCTGGAGTACTGGCATCGACCCGCTGCACGATCCGTGGGAGCGCTTCAAAGGCTTCGGCGTGCCGCCGGCCAAACAGGGCGATTACGCCTACCTGCTGCACATCGTGCGCTCGCTCAAGAGCACCGGACGCGCGGCCTGCATCCTGCCGCACGGCGTGCTGTTCCGCGGCAATGCCGAAGCCGATATACGCCGCGCGCTGATCCGCAAGGGCTACATCGAGGCCATTATCGGCCTGCCGGCCAACCTGTTCTACGGCACGGGCATTCCAGCCTGCATCATCGTCATCGACAAATCGCGCGCGGCCGAGCGTGTGGCCGACGGCACCGGCATCTTCATGATCGATGCCAGTCAGGCCTTCATGAAGGACGGCCCCAAGAATCGCCTGCGCGAGCGCGACATTCATCACATCGTCGACACCTTCCGGCGTCGGCAGGACGTGCGGCGCTATGCCCGGCAGGCGAGCCTGCATGACATCGAGAAGAACGAGTACAACCTCAACCTGCCGCGCTACATCGACAGCCAGCTGCCCGAAGATCGGCAGGACATCGAAGGCCACCTGCGGGGCAGCATCCCCGAAGCTGACGTCAAGGCGGCCGACAGCCTGGTCAGTCGCTACTGGGCCGTGTGCCCGGAGCTCGAGCGTGCGCTGTTCCGATCCAACCGCACCGGTTACGTCGATCTGGCTGTCGACAAGGCGACGATCAAGTCCACCATCCACGACCATCCCGAGTTTGTCGGCTTCATTGCACGCATGAACGCGCATTTCGCCGCGTGGCGCGACGCGCAGGCCCAGGCGCTGAAGGCGCTGCGCCCCAACACGCCTGAAGCCAAGCCCCAGCGCGTGATCGCCGAACTCTCCGAAGTCCTGCTCGCCCACTACCTCGGCCAGCCACTGATCGACGCCTACGCCGTTTACCAGCATCTGATGGATTACTGGACGCAGACCATGCAGGACGATTGCTACGCAATAGCCGCCGACGGCTGGAAGGCACAGACCTACCGCGTGATCGAGACCGATAAGAAAGGCAAGCGGAAGGACAAGGGCTGGGCCTGCGACCTGGTGCCTAAGCCGCTGGTCGTCGCGCGCTACTTCGCCAAGGAGCAGGCCTCGCTACAGGCGCTGCAGGGCGAGCTGGAAGGCGTGAGCGCAAGGCTCGCCGAGTTGGAGGAGGAGCACAGCGGCGACGACGCAGCCTTCGTCGGTTTCGACAAGATCAACGTCGCGGCGGTGAAGGACCGACTTCGCGAGATCGAAGGCGAGGTAAAGGCCGAGATCAAGGCGGCCAAGAGGGGCAAGTCAGACAGGTCACGCAAGGCGCTGGCGGCTACCGGTAGCGATGCGGAAGAGCCTGTCGCCGAAGAACTGCGTGTTCTGCTGGATTGGTTGAAGCTCGCGGCCGAAGAATCGGCGCTGAAGAAGAGCGTGAAGGAGGCCGACGCGGCGTTGGATGCAGCGGCCTATGCGAAGTACACGGAACTCACTGAGGCCGAAGTGCAGGTGCTGGTGGTGGACGACAAATGGCTGGCCGCGCTGGAAGTGGCGGTACATGGCGAGATGGATCGGCTGAGCCAGCAACTGACGGCGCGGGTGAAGGAGCTGGCGGAGCGCTACGAGGCACCGCTACCGCAGTTGAGCAAGCGCGTGGCAGAACTTGAGACGCGGGTGAGCCGGCATTTGGAGAGAATGGGGTTCTCATGGCGATGAAGGAAGCCACTGCCCGATATCGCCTTTTGAGTAACGGCGAGAAATGGCAGCACACTGAAATCGGCCCGTTGCCTATCGACTGGCAAGTGCGACGCCTTAACGAGCTGGCGAGCATTAGAACCGGTATTGCGAAGAACGGCGGCGCGGCAATCGACAACCCTGTTCTCGTACACTACCTGCGCGTCGCGAACGTACAGGATGGCTACCTGGACCTGTCGGAGATGAGCCAGCTCAAGGTCCGCGCCGAAGACGTCAAGCGATATGCCGTTCTGCCTGGCGATATGCTGATGAACGAAGGTGGGGACCTCGACAAACTCGGGCGTGGGACTTTGTGGAACGGGGCGTTCGAACCGTGCGTTCATCAGAATCACGTCTTCGTCGTTCGTTGCGGATCCCGGCTTCTTCCTGAGTTGTTGAGCGCATGGACCGGCTCGGTGCAGGCGCGTCGCTTCTTTATGCTGGCGGGACGGCAAACAACAAACCTTGCTTCGATCAATAAGACGTCGCTAGGACAATTTCCTATTCCGTTGCCGCCTACAAAGGGTGAACAGCAAGCCATCGCCGAAGCGCTCTCCGATGCGGATGCCCTAATCAAATCGCTGTCGCTGTTGCTGGCCAAGAAGCGCCAGATCAAACAAGGCGCCATGCAGGAACTGCTCACCGGCAAGAAGCGGCTGCCGGGGTTCGACGCGGAGTGGGTCACACGGCGCCTTGATCAGCTTGCCGACATCAGGAGTGGAGGCACCCCGAGCACTGCACAGGATCAATTTTGGAACGGCGATGTCTTGTGGTGTACGCCGACGGACATTACGGCACTGGATGGGCACAAGTACCTCAGCGACACCGCCCGCAAGTTGACACTGTTTGGTATGCGCGCAAGCGCGGCAGAGTTCATTCCCGCCAATTCGATCGTCATGACATCGCGCGCGACGATCGGTGAGTGCGCTATCAATGTGGAGCCTGTGACGACAAATCAGGGCGTCAAGAGTTTCGTTCCCTTCGAGGGTGTCGACATAGACTTTCTGTACTACCTCCTGTTGGTACAACGCTCTGCTTTCATCAATCTGTGCAGTGGCAGCACGTTTCTCGAGATAGGAAAGACACAGCTTTCGTCGTACGAAGTGGTGGTCCCTGCAGAAAAGGGCGAGCAAACAGCCATCGCACAGGTACTTTCAGAAATGGACGAAGAAATCGTCGCATTGCAACGCAGGCTGACGAAGGTGAGAGATCTCAAGCAAGGCATGCTGCAGGCGCTACTCACGGGCAGTATTCGCTTGGTGCAGCCTGCGTCCAATGTCATCCCTCTACCCACCGAATTCGCGGCGGCTAAATTGCCCGCCACTCAGCCCAACCACAACTGGCAAATCAACGAAGCCGTCGTCATCGGCGTGCTCGCTCAGCGATTCGGCAGCGAGAAGATGCCGTTGGGCCGCATGCGTCGCGTGAAGCTCACGTACCTGCTGCACCGCCATGCCGAAGGCCGGGCCGAGGGCTGCCTGAACAAGGCCGCCGGCCCATACAATCCGGACACCAAGTACAAGGGTCCGGAGCAGGTCGCGCTGAAGAACGGCTACGTGCGGGCGCTGCGCAATGAGAAATACGAAGGTCTCGTCGCCGGCAAGGAGATCGAGCAGGCGCAGCGCTACTTCGAGCAGTGGTACGGCGAGGCCGCGCTGGCGTGGCTGGAGCGCTTCCACTATCGCAAGACTGAGGAACTGGAACTGCTGGCGACCGTGGACATGGCGATGGTGGATCTGGCCGCCAGTGGAGAGCTGGCCGACGTGGTCAGCGTCAAACGCATCATCGCCGCGCATGCGGAATGCTTGCCCAAGCTGTCGCGCGAGTTGTTTTCGGACGAGCGCATCGCCGCCACCATCGCCGAGTGCCAGACACTGTTCGGCGTCTGACCACCCCATATCCCTAGGAGCTGCCTCATGTCCCCGATCGGACAACCAGAACGCGCCACGCAAGATCGCGTAGTCGCACTCTTCCGCGACGAATTGGGCTGGCGCTACGCGGGTGACTGGTCGGACCGCGAGGGTAACGCCAACATTGAAGAGAGCGAGCTCACGGCTTGGCTATCAAAGCGAGGCTCTACGCCTGCGCAGATCAGCGCCGCATTACTGCGCCTGCGCAGCGAGGCAGGTAACCACCATCGCGCGCTCTATGGGAACAACAAGGCCGTGTACGGCATGCTGCGCTATGGTGTGCAGGTATTGACCGCCGCAGGGGCCAAGACGCAAACCGTCGAGCTGATCGACTGGCGGCATCCGGAGGCCAACGACTTCGCCATTGCGGAGGAGGTGACGCTCAAGGGCGACCGCACGCGGCGGCCTGATCTGGTGCTGTACGTCAACGGCATCGCCATCGGCGTGATCGAGCTGAAGAATAGCCGGGTATCGGTGGGTGATGGCATCCGTCAGTGCCTGTCAAACCAGCTTCCGATGTTCCACGAGGCGTTCTTCAGCACGGTACAGTTTGTCTTCGCGGGCAACGATTCCGAGGGATTGCGCTACGGAACGGTTGGAACGCCCGAGAAGATGTTTCTGAAGTGGAAGGAAGATGAAGCCGACGACAGCCGCTTCAAGCTCGACAAGTACTTGCTGAAAATCTGCGACAAGGCTCGGCTTATCGAGCTGATGCGCGACTTCGTGCTATTCGACGGAGGAGTGAAGAAGTTGCCCCGCGTGCACCAGTATTTTGGCATACAGGCGGCGCAGGCGCATGTACAGCAGCGCAAGGGGGGCGTCCTGTGGCATACGCAGGGTAGCGGCAAGAGCATCGTGATGGTATTGCTGGCTCGTTGGATCCTCGAGAGCCGGCCGCAGGCGCGAGTGGTGATCGTGACTGACCGCGACGAGCTGGACAAGCAGATCCAGCGCGTGTT
This sequence comes from Stenotrophomonas sp. LC732, assembly GCF_052446685.1. Taxonomy (NCBI): domain Bacteria; kingdom Pseudomonadati; phylum Pseudomonadota; class Gammaproteobacteria; order Lysobacterales; family Lysobacteraceae; genus Stenotrophomonas; species Stenotrophomonas sp. LC732. Next base: position 1,792,347 of record NZ_CP199214.1, read on the forward strand.
CATCGATGCTGGCGAGAAGCTGCACCGCAGCCGCAGCGGGCGCGATCTGATGACACAACTGGCGCAACCAGCGCCTAGGCTGCTGTGCTCTTTGGTGCACAAGTTTGGTGTGGAGGCGCGTGGCCGCGACAACAAGGAGTTTGAGGCCTTCCTGGAGGAGCTCCAGACGCAGTCGCCAACGGCGGTGGGTGAGCTGTTCGTCTTCGTTGACGAATGCCACCGCACGCAAAGCGGTCGGCTGCATTGGTTGATGAAGGCATTGCTGCCCCAGGCGGTGTTCATCGGCTTCACCGGCACGCCACTGCTAAAGGCTGACAAGCAGTCCAGCCTGGAGGTGTTCGGGGGCTACATCCACACCTACAAGTTTGGAGAGGCGGTGGAAGATGAGGTGGTACTGGACCTTGTGTACGAGGCTCGTGATATCGACCAGCGGTTGGGCTCGTCGGCGAAGATCGATGCCTGGTTTGAGGCCAAGACGCGCGGCCTAAATGCTTGGCAGAAGCAGGAGCTGAAAGCCAAGTGGGGCACCATGCAGCAAGTGCTGAGCTCTCGTTCGCGCATGGAGCGCGTAGTTGCTGACATCGTGTTCGATTTCAGCGTGAAGCCGCGGCTATCGACCGAGCGGGGTAACGCAATCCTGGTCGCCTCTAGCATCTTTGATGCCTGCAAGTACTTCGCGCTGCTGCAGAAGACGCCGTTCAAGGGACGGTGCGCCGTCGTTACCTCGTACAGCCCGCAGGCCAAAGATGTGACGACCGAGGAGGTCGGCGCCAATACAGAGAGCGACAAGCAGTTCATTTTCAATACCTACACCGAGCTGCTCAATAGCGTGCAAGCCAAGCCGGGGATGAGCCCTACCGAGACCTACGAGGAGTGGGCCAAGGCTCTGTTTGCTACCGAGCCTGCGAACATGAAACTGTTGGTGGTGGTGGACAAGCTCCTGACCGGTTTCGACGCGCCGCCGTGCACCTACTTGTATATCGACAAGTCGATGCAAGACCATGGCCTTTTCCAGGCGATATGCCGCACTAACCGCTTGGACGGCGATGACAAGGACTTCGGTTACATTGTCGACTACAAGGATTTGTTCAAGAAGGTGGAGAAGGCAATTGCCGTCTACACCTCGGAGCTGGACCACAGCGCGGGCGACACTGACCCAGAAGTGCTGATGCAGAACCGCTTGGAGATCGGCCGCAAGCGCCTGGATGATGCGGTGGAAGCGTTGGCGTTGCTGTGCGAGCCAGTAGCGGAGCCGCGTGGTGAACTGGAGCACATCCGCTACTTCTGCGGAAATACCGAGATCGCCAGCGATCTGACTGCCCATGAACCGCAGCGTGTGATGCTCTACAAGGGCGTTGTCGCACTGTTGCGCGCGTGGGCAAACGTGGCCGACGAATTGGGTGCCGCTGGCTATTCCGCGGCAGACGATGTGCGCCTGCGAGGGCTGCTCGACCGCTATGTGAAACTGCGCGAGATCGTGCGTAAGGCAAGCGGCGAGATGCTGGACTTGAAGCCTTACGAGGCGGATATGCGGCACCTGATAGACACCTACATCGAGGCCGAGGAGCCGCGTGAAATCTCACCGTTTGAGGGTGTCGGCCTGCTTGAGCTGATAGTGAAGACTGGCATCGCCGATGCTATCTCTGCGAAGCTCGGCGAGTTCAAAGGCAACCGCGATGCGATCGCCGAGACGATCGAGAACAACGTGCGCAGTAGAATCGTCAAGGAGCACCTGAACGATCCTGCCTTCTACGAGCGCATGTCGGCATTACTGGACGGCATTATCAAGCTACGCAAGGAGAAGGCGGAAGAGTACGAGCAGTACTTGCTACACATTGCGCAGTTGGTGAGGCAGGTCGATGCAGGTCGTGCGGAAGGTGCGCCGATCGAATTAACCACGCCGGGACGTCGCGCGCTCTACCATAACCTGCAGCCTTGGCTTGCGGAGCGACCGGGAGGCCACGTTACTGAGTCGATGCTGCTCTATGGTGACGGAGATGTTCGGAATGCGGCACTTGAATTGGCGCTGCGCATCGATCAAACGGTAAAGGAGATAAGGCCGGACAGCTGGCGAGGCAATCCGGCAAAAGAGAACACCATCAAGGCAGCGCTGTTTGCATTGCTGCAGAGTGCAGAGCAGGTAGAGCGTGTCTTTTTGATTCTCAAGGCCCAAGGCGAGTACTGATGCCGACTCGCATCGCGCTTGGTGGCATCGAGGCGGAAGTGGTTTTCAAAGACATCCGCAACGTCCACCTGACTGTGCTTCCGCCAAATGGGCGCGTGCGCATTTCCGCTCCGGCGCATATGGCTCTCGACACGGTTCGTGTGTTCGCTTTGTCCAAACTAGCTTGGATCAAAAGCCAGCGCGAAAGTATGGGTGAGCAGGAGCGTGAGCCGTCACGTGAATACTTGGAGCGTGAGAGTCATTACGTTTGGGGGCGGCGCTATCTGCTGAAACTTGTGGAGACCGACGGCGCGCAAATGGTGTCGCTCCGACATCGCACTCTGGTGTTAGCAATAAAGAGCGGTGCCGACCAGGCGGCTAGGAGGGCGGTGCTTTCGCGTTGGTATCGAGATCAGTTGCGCGAGCGTGCCAGTTCATTGGTTGCGGACTGGAGTCGTAGGCTCGGTTTGGATGCTCCGCGGCTTTACGTCCAGCACATGAAGACCAAATGGGGAAGCTGCTCGCCGATTCGGCGCTCGATCCGTCTCAACACTGAGTTGGCCAAGAAGCCTCCGGGTTGCTTGGAGTACATAGTCGTGCATGAGCTGGTTCATCTAATTGAGCCCACGCACAACGAGCGCTTCAAAATACTGATGCGGACAATCCTGCCTGATTGGGAGGATCGTCGGCGTGCATTGAACGCGTTGCCGGTCAGGCACGAGAACTGGGACTATTGATCCGCTGAGTTGGTTTGATGATAGATGTGATGATGGCGTGCGACGGAGTAGCTTTGAATAGGTTGGCGTTAGTCAAGAAGTAATAGGGTTATTCGGTATTTTGGCTTGCATATCTAGCGGAAGGGGTGGAAGGGATGACGCTTTCAATGGCATGGATTAGGAGCGCGGGAGCGCAGCAGGAATTAGTTTTTTGTTCTGATAGCCGTCTGAGATGGGCTGGTGCTTGGGACGCCTGCCAGAAGATATTTCCACTTTCCCGCGGCGACTGCGCCATTTCATTTGCAGGTGATACAAAATTTGCATACCCGTTTATTCATGCGGCAATAAATGCAATTGAACTGCATCGCGGCTCTTCACGTCGGCAGATTGATCTTTTTGAGGCAAAGTCTGTACTTCTCAATGCCATCAACGCGATGTTGTCAGAGCTGCGAGAATTTTGTGCTGGCCAGGATAGGTTTGAGGAGCCTGATCTGCGCTTGATTTTTGGTGGTTTGAATCGCCCAGGGTTCCGTAGACACCTCGCAGCCATAAACTATGGCTTAGGCGGAGGTGGTTATGAGCACGAAGCGGTACACCGATGAGTTCAAGATCGAGGCGGTCCGACAGATCGTTGAGTACGGCCGTCCGGTAGCGGAGGTTGCCGAGCGACTGGGCGTGTCGATCCATAGTCTTTACGGCTGGAAGCGGCAACAAGGCAAAGGCGATGTTGGCCGGCGTGTCGAGCAGGACCAGAACGCGGAAGTGCGCCGCCTCAAGGCTGAGCTACGCAGGGTCACTGAAGAGCGAGACATCCTAAAAAAAGCCGCCGCGTACTTTGCAAAGGGGTAAGAGCAAAGTACGCCTTCATGAAGCAACACGCAGATGAGTTCGGCCTCGCGGCGATGTGTCGGATGCTTGGCGTCCATCGCAGTGGCTACTACGCCTGGCTAAAAGAGCCGGCAAGCGCTCGCGACAAGGACGATCAGCGGTTGCTCGGCCTAATCAAGCACAGCTGGCTGGAAAGCGGCTCTGTGTATGGCCACCGCAAAGTGACCACAGATCTGCGCGAGCTTGGCGAGACGTGTAGTCGTCATCGCGTGGCACGCTTGATGAAGAGCGAGGGGCTGCGGGCAATGGTCGGCTACGGTCGGCGACCACGCCCATTGAGCGGCCCTGTTGGATCAGTCGCCAAGAACGTTCTGGCTCGCGGCTTCAAAGTCAGTGAGCCAAATCGCGCGTGGGTCACGGACATCACCTACATCCGCACGTACGACGGCTTCCTGTACTTGGCGGTAGTGCTTGATCTGTTTTCGCGTCAGGTCGTTGGATGGGCAACCCGACCAACTCAACATACGGACCTGGTTTTGCAGGCGCTATTGGCTGCAGTGTGGCGGCGCAAGCCAAGCCCCGGGCTTCTGCTTCACTCCGACCAGGGAACCCAGTTCACCAGCGAAGACTGGCAGAGCTTCCTGCGCGAGCACGACATCGTGTGCAGCATGAGTCGACGAGGAAACTGCCATGACAACGCAGCGATGGAGAGCTTCTTCCAGCTACTGAAGCGGGAGCGTATTAAGCGGAGGATCTACAGCAATCACGACGAGGCACGGGCCGACGTCTTCCAGTACATCGAGATGTTCTACAACCCAAAACGGCGGCACAGTTCCAACGACGGGCTGTCCCCGGTAGAGTTCGAGAAGCAGTACGCACTAAACGGCTGACGACTGTCTAGAAAACCCTGGGCGATTCAGTTACTCGTGGAAGAAGAAGCGATTCGCGCTATGGAAATTTCACTTCAACAATGGTGAGAGGGAATTTAGGAGCGCGGAAATATCTGGCTGGGATGGCCTGGGTAAGAATAGGACAATTGTCGTGCTCGGGGACCCGAACGCATCGCCATCCACTATGAGGCGCGCGGCACGGACAAATGAAAGTGCTGTGGAACCCCATGAGGACATTGAAGCGATTGCAAAGCGTTCGCTAGTCGATATTCTGGATTCCCGAGGCTTAAGAGATGCATCTGGATTGAATTTGGAGCCGCTTGAAGTTCTAAGAAACCTCATACGCTCTAATTCTTCGCCGTACATCGGTGGAGCGCCACAGGTTGTTAAAGTTTATCAGCACATGAATGTTCAGCCATTCGGGATTAAGTGGCCAGATGCGTCCGGGCGTGTCGCTGTGCTTGGCAGGATATTGCCAGTCGGTGAGAAACTCCATGTTCCTGTGCTGGATCCGGAAACACTTAAGACGCAGCGCCAGGATGGAGTGTTGTTCGCAGAGCCGCAATCTGAGGAATGCAATATTGCAGAAGGTTGAGGGATCAGTCCAGTAGGGGCGTCACTTCCGTGTGATCACTGTGCTTCTCGATGTCCCCTCGTGATCGGAAGCGAATAACACGCAGGATTTCAGGTCTGTTCGATTTACATCGGCAGGCGCGCCGATCATCACTCCGGCCTAACCTCCCGACAGGCCCACTCAACCAGTCCCCGGCAAGCCAGAAACAACCCATCAACTACCCCCTCATCCAAATGCCGCTCCGGGTCCGCCGCTACCCTGCAGCGGTCTGCCGCGTGCAGCAGCTCCAGAACCGTCAGCGCTCCCACCATCGCGCGCTCACTCCTGGCCAGACTCACGCGACGGCCGGGTGACACATCGGTTTCTGGCCAAGGGTGCCCATCAGCTCCCTCGCAGCCGCGCATGCGCTTGAGGATGCCGAGCAGGGAGTTCAGGTCGGGCAGGGGAGTGTCGTCGTTGATGGGCTCAACAACGGTGTACGAGGAGAAGGTGTCGGATTCGTTCATGGCGTCGGCTTCCGTGGCTGTGCTTAACAGCGCCACCGTGTAGAAGGGTGGCGGACGATGCGTGGCTGCAAACCGGACGATAGTTGTCAGTACCCGGCGGGTCCGAAGACCCCCACGCACCGCCCGCCAGAAAGGCCGACGGATTACCCGCCGGCACCGGTTGAGGACGGTGCCGACGGGTAAGCGTAAACAACTAACAGTTCGGGTTTGCAGGCCCGGCCACCCGTTGTCGGTGGCACGTCATGGTGTTTATGCCGTAGCTCTGAATGCCAATAGAAATTCGCGAAGGAATCGTGGAATCCGAGAGCGAAGAACTATTGTTGCACGCACCACGCGTGCAGCACGCGACACCGCCGGACGCATTCGCGCAGCTGCTCTGCTGATGGCGAGTCAAAGTGGCGCAATCGCCCATGCCACAAGCGAATAGCGCGACAGCCTTCTTTGCAACAGTTCTTAGTCCGCCTCGCCAAGCAGCGGCACGCGATCAGCCGCACATCCCGAAAAGCGGTTCAAACCCGACACCGCCAACGAGCCTCCCAACTTCAACCAACGCGATCCTCAGCCGCATTCCCCACCAACAACTCAATCATCGCCCGCGCCGCCGCCGACTGCCGCCGATGCGGTGCATAGATCACCGAGAACGGCCTTGACCGCCCTCGCAGCTGCGGCAGCACTTCCACCAGCTGCCCGCGCTGCAGTCGCTCGCGCACGATGAACTCATAGCTCTGGCAGATGCCAATACCCTGTTCGGCCAGCGACACCACGCCCAGCACATCGTCGGAGGTCTCGATGGACGAACGCGGCAGCCAGTCCACGTCGCGCCCGTCGTCGCGGAAGATCCACGGCGCCAGCCGCCCGGTGCGCGGCATCACGAACGGAAGGCACAGGTGCTGCTGCAGATCGTCCAGCGTCTGCGGCGTCCCCCGGCGTCGCAGGTACTCCGGCAAAGCCACCAGCACCAAAGGCGCATCTTCCAACTTGCGCCCCACCAGCCCGCTGTCCGGCAGCTGGCCCAGCCGGATGGCCAGGTCGAAGCCTTCGGCCACCAGGTCCACGTTGCGGTTGGTGATGTTCAGTTCCACCTGCACCTGCGGGTACTGCAGCGCAAAGCGCGCCAGCACGGGCGGCAGCCGGTAGTGGCCATAGGTGGTGGGCACGCTCAGGCGCACGCGGCCGGCCAGCGCTCCGTCCTGGGCCAGTACGTCGCGCTCGGCGTCGTCCAGCAGGCCGAAGGCGGTGCGCACCTGGTCCAGATAGAGCCGCCCGGCGTCGGTCAGGCCCACGCGGCGGGTGGTCCGCTGCAGCAGCTGGCGGCCCAGCCGCGCTTCCAGGCGGGTGACCGCGCGGCTCAGCACCGAGGGCGTGGTGGACAGCGCCACCGCGCCGGCCGTGAACGAGCCGTGCTCGACCACCGCCAAGAACACTTCCACATCGCCCAGGTAGTCGAACTTGCGGCTCATTTGGCTCTCCGGGGAACAGATGTTTTGCGATGGGGCCAATTTATCGCCGCTGGGGCGATGAATAAAGTGGCGGCCATTCCCCGATAGGAGCTACCCCATGAACCTGATGACCCGGCTGGCCGCAGCGCTGGCCCTGACCCTGGCCGCCACCGGCGCGCATGCCGCCAACGTGCTGGTGGTGCTGTCCGACGAAAACCACCTGGACCTGAAGGACGGCAAGGTGCTGTCCACCGGCTTCTATCTCAACGAGCTGATGCAGCCGGTCAAGCTGCTGCTGGACGCGGGCCACGAGGTGACCTTCGCCACGCCGCAGGGGCGGGCGCCGACGGTGGATGCGTCCTCGGTGACGCCGGCGTACTTCGGCAACGACGCCGCGCAGCTGACGCTGCACAAGGACCTGCTGGAGAAGCTGGCGCTGACCTCGCCAACGGCCTCGCCGGTGGTCAGCCTGTCGCGCATCGAGCAGCAGGGGTATGCGCGTTTCGATGCGGTCTACATTCCCGGTGGCCACGCGCCAATGCAGGACCTGCTGAAGAGCCCGGCGCTGGGCCGGTTGCTGGCCGACTTCCACCAGCGCAACAAGACCACCGCGCTGGTCTGCCACGGGTCGATCGCGCTGCTGTCCACGCTGCCGGATGCGGCGGGTTTCGTGGCGAAGCTGGACGCGGGTGCGATGCCGGCCACGCCGAAGTGGATTTACAGCGGCTACCGGATGACGGTGATCAGCAACCAGGAAGAAGCGCAGGCCAAGCCGCTGCTGGGCGGCGGTGAGATGAAGTTCTACCCGCAGACCGCGCTGCAGCGGGCGGGTGCGACGTTCAGCAGCAATGCCACGCCGTGGACCGGGCATGTGGTGGTGGACCGCGAGCTGATTACCGGGCAGAACCCGGCTTCTGCGCTGGGGGTGGGGCAGCGGTTGGTGGAGCGGTTGAAGTAGGGCGGTTTCTGCATCGCATGCGGTGCCGTGGCACCATGATGGGCTGGCCTCGCCCTTCCGGGCGGGGCCGTTTTCCCAGGGAAGCCCTCGAACACGACATGCGAACGTCTTTTTTCATTCTCTCCGCCCTGTGCCTTGGCTTGCTGTCCGGCTGTGCCAGTGGCCCGGAGGAGCACGCCTCAAGCCGCGAGATCACCAGTGCGTTCGTGGCCGACGACGGCCAGCTGTACCTGTTGCCGCACTATGACGAGCCGATGCGCTTCAATGCCGCGCCGTTCCGCGAGTACCGCGCGCTGATGGACAGCCCGCTGCGCGAGGCGGTGGCCTGCGCGCAGATGTACTTCCATGAAGACTGGCGCGACCCGGCGAACAAGGCCAAGGTGCACGGCAGCTATGCGCTGCTGCTGCGGCCGGAGCAGGTGACGGCGCAACAGGCCGCGCAGTTCAAGCTGGAGCGGATTGAGGTCGCCCCGCGTGAGGCCAAGGCCGTGGAGGAGCGGGCGCGCTACTACCTGCCGATGGACCGGACCCGTTACGCGCTGGCGTTTGATCGCGCCTGCAATCTTTCAAGGAAGGGCGGCAGCTATTACAGCGCGCTGTTCGAGGGCGACGGCGAACGGGTGCAGTTGCCGGATGCTGCGGCACTGGCTGAGAAGGGGAAGCTGGCACAGCCGATCAATGCGCGTGCGCAGCGGATCCTGCCGGAGAGGGAGGACAAGCCGGGTGCGGGTTCGGCGGCGGGCAAGGTGCTCGGCGCGGCGCTGATCCCTGTGGCGGTTCCGGTGTTTGTGTTGAGCCTGCCGTTCCTGGGGCCGGATCATTGGAAGTGAAAAGGCGTTGAAGCCAGAGCATCCACGCGTGGCGTGGATCTTATCTCTTGCCGATCTGGCACCTTGGGTGCCGAGAGCCCGGCGTGGGCGACCGTGTGGATCCAGGTCTTGCGACCGAGAAGTAGCTTGGGTCCCCACGCCGGATTCTCCCTGAACCGCCCGAACAGTTGGTTGAGTTGGCGCTCGAACTGATAAGACTGGGCAAGCGGGGAGAGCTCTCGACCCTGTCAGCCTAGCGGAGTTCTGTCATGTTTGGGATCGGGATCGATGTGAGCAAAGCCACGCTGGATGTGGCCGTCCATGGAGAGCAGTTTCGCCAATTCAGCAACGACAAGCGCGGCTTTGTGCGCTTGATTCGGTGGCTGAAGACGTGGCCGATCAAGCAGGTCGTTCTTGAGGCAAGCGGGGGCTACGAGCGTGCTGCTCTGGATGTATTGCACGCCGCCGGCCTGCCGATGGTGCGAATCAATCCGGCGCGTGCACGGCGATTTGCCCAAGGCACGGGCCGTGCCGCCAAGACCGATCGGCTCGATGCGACAGTGCTGGCGCAGATGGCCCATTTGTTACCGCTGACCCGCTACGTACCGCCTGCCCCTTGGCAGCAGCGTCTGGCTGAATTTGCGCAATGCCGCAGGCATCTGGTGCAGATGCGGGTCAGTGAGATGCAGCGCTTGCGGCGATTGGTCGATCCGGATCTGATTGCGATGAAGCAACGCCATATAGCCCAGCTATCTGACGACCTGAAGCAACTGGATAAAGCTATTGCCGAGCAGCTTGAGGGACAGCCTGGCTGGAAGAATATCGGCGCGCTCAAAGGCGTCGGCCCCATCCTGATCAGCACACTGGCCTGCGAGCTGCCCGAACTGGGCAGCTTGGGAAGCAAAGCCATAGCATCGCTGGTGGGGTTGGCCCCGATGAACCGCGAAAGTGGCACCTGGCAGGGCCAACGGCGGATCAGTGGTGGGCGCGCAGTGGTACGCGAAGCCCTTTACATGGCGGCCCTGACGGCCATCCGGTACGAGCCAAGACTGCGCGCGTTTTACGCTGGCCTGAAGGCCAAGGGCAAAGCGAGCAAGGTGGCGCTCGTGGCGGTCATGCGCAAAATGCTGGTGATCCTCAACGCCCGTAAGCGGGACGCCGAGGTGGCCCTCGGCTGCCCCTGACAAGACAGTTGCTACCCGGGCCTCGTCAGTGCCTGAACATTTATCCTGGAGATCTGTGTGCCAAGCACGCTAGAAACTGTTCTGAAGACCGTAGGCTTCATTGTCCTCGCGGCACTTCCCTTGGTGATCCTTTGGTTCATCCTTCGGCGAATGTCAGCGACCGCACGTTCTGCATTGGGATCAGGGCTGCGTTTGAATCCCCCTCGCCGGATTTCCGGTAAGTCCATGACCCTGGTGATGGTGGATGGAAAAGAGGATCGGGAGCACTACTTCTTTGATGCGGCGTCCTTTTACCTGCGACGTGGGCCGGTGCCTACGGCGGTTCCGCTCTCGCAGATCACCTCAGTCACACGAACGTCCGACAAGATCTACGGGCGCTATTTCTGGCGGGTGTGCTTCAGCAAAGCATCGGGCAGAAAGTGCGTGACGTTCACCAACAACCTGACGCTGTTCAATCGCGATTTCCTGCTCTTCCTGGAGGCGGTGCGGAAGGCCAATCCACTGGCGACTGTGGATCAGGCGGGTCTGTTCTTCTGATTGCGCGGGGACATCAGCGGCGCTGATTGGCAAATGGAGGGGCCAGGGGGCGGGTTGCCTTGGACACGGTGCTGGGCGATTCAGTTGTGCGGGCGTTGAGGGAGTGAATCCACGCATGGCGTGGATCTACTGGCACCTCTGCCTGCCGCCAGCCACACAGCTTGCCCGCCAGTGCTCCCAAGTCTTGCCATCGATGCCGGCCTTCAGCGCAATGCCCTGCAGCTCGGCCCAGTTCCTCGGCGACGGCGCGGCCAGCAGCCCGCGCATGAAGGCCTGCATCTTCGCTTCGCCCACCTGTTTCTCCAGCGAGAGCAACAGCAAGGGGGCATAGACGTAGCGATACATCTCGCCCAGATCGGAGTTGCCGTCGATGGCATCGAATGCTGGCAGCTGCTTGTCCTGCGTGTCGATGGCCGATTGCAGTCGCGCAATATAGCGATCGGCCGCGGCATCGCCACTGATCTCGCGCAGCGCCTTGATCGACAGGAACTCGGCGCTGGACTCCAGCAGCACCCAGAAATACGGCCCCTGCGGATGGTTCAGTGTGCCGAAATAGTAATGGCCCATTTCGTGTGCGATGTACTGCACGCGCCGTTCGGCCTTTTCTCCACCGGCCAGCAGCGAGTCGGCCACGTTGCCGATGCTGCCGCTCATGGCGATGGTCGGCCAGGTGGCAAAGCCCCACTCGCTGCCTTCGCGGTCGCGCTCGATCTGGTTGAGCGTGACCATGCGCAGGAAGGTGGGGCGGTCGGCCAGCGGCACTCCCATGTAGCGTGCATGCACGTTGGCCACCTGCTGCACCGTGCTGGACAATGCATCAACCTTGGCCGTGGGCAGGGTCTCGTTGAGGATCGTGACCTGTGCGGTGCGGGTGATCGGGCCGCCGCCGCCGAACAGGAGGATCGGCCGCGCGGTGTCGCTGTGGAATCGGCCCTGCGCGCCTTCGATGGCCGGGCTGCCGTTGAGATACAGGAAGCGGCAGCCGCTGCAATTTACCCGCAGGTCGTAGCGGCTCTCGCTGCTGCGCAGGCGGGCCTTGGGGTCGAATGCCTGCGGCAACCATGCGGACTGTTCGCTGAAGCGGGCGCTGTCGCCGTTGAAGGCCATCATGCCCTTGAAGTCGCCCATGGCATCGTGCTTCGGGTAGAGCGGGAACGCGCCCACGTACTGCACACAGAGCGTGGCGGCGGGCTCGGCCAGGGAGTAAACGCGCGCTTCGCCATCGACGCCCGGGCCGTACCAGCCATCGAACCCGATCGATCTACCCTCACCATCGGTGACCCGCGCGACGTTCAGGCCGGCGTTGAGCACGAACGCGCCCCTTGATTCGGCTGGGAGGTTGGACATGCAGACCTCGCCCTCGACACGGCCGCTGGCAATATCCAGCCGCACGCTGCCGGTGGTGAGCGGTGTGGCCGGTTGTGCGGCCGGTGCGGCCACGCTGGTAGTGGGAGCGAGCAGCGCGATCAGGGCGGCAGGCAGTAGGGCGTTGCAGGGGGTCATCGGGCCATCCTTGGGTGGATGGCGTTGACTATAGGGCCAACATCGATGGACGCAGAGAGTCTTCTGGTCACTCGGTCTTGTGGGGCTGGCGCAATGCCCTGGCCTGGTGCAGGCATACTGTCAGCCGGGCGAACGGATGCCCGCAAACAGGAAGGAAGCCTGTGCCATGACGAACATGCCAACCCAACTCACGACCGACTTCGATGCGGTGCTCGACCATGGTGACATTGCCGAGGCGCGACGGCTGTTGGCCCCGCAGCTTGCACGCGGCTGTGCCGAAGCGTTGTTCCTCTCTTCTTCGATGCCTGTGGGGGAGGACCACGCACATGCCGAGGCGGACAGCTTCGCGACCCTCAAGCAGGCCGCAGAGAAGGGCTATATCCCGGCAATCCATGCGGTAGGGCTGTGCCTGCTGACCGGTGACCGCGTCGAGCAGGACGTCATGCGGGCGGCCGCGCATTTTGAGCGGGCATCGGAGGCCGGCCATCCGTCGGCCATGTACGAGTTTGGCCTGGCGCTGTTCCATGGCAAGGGTGTCCCCAGCGACGTGCCACGTGCGGTGTACCTGATCCGCGCTTCGGCGCAGGCTGGGAATGAGTACGCCAGGGAGTTCCTGCTGGCGTACTCGTTGGACGTGGGCACATAGGAGGAGGGTGCGGAGGCCGATAACGCTACACTGGCGTCCTACCCCCGATGGAAGCTCACCCATGTTCAGTGGCAAGGTTGCGGTGGTCACCGGCTCCACCAGCGGTATCGGTCTTGGCATTGCCACCGCGCTGGCCCGGCAAGGCGCCGATATCGTGCTGAACGGCTTCGGCGATGCGGCGGAAATCGAACGCATCCGTTCCAAACTGGAAGCCGAGTTCGGCGTGCGCGTGGCGCATGACGGCGCCGATCTTTCCCGTGGCGAGGCAGTGCGCGGCATGATCGACCACGCCGTCGCGACGATGGGCCGCATCGACATCCTGGTAAACAACGCGGGCATCCAGCACACCGCGTCGATCGAGGAATTCCCGGCCGAAAAGTGGGATGCGATTCTGGCGCTGAATCTCTCGGCGGTGTTCCATGCAACGGCGGCGGCCTTGCCCCACATGAAGCAGCAGGGCGCCGGCCGCATCATCAACATTGCGTCGGTGCACGGGTTGGTGGGCTCGGTGAACAAGTCGGCCTACGTGGCGGCCAAGCATGGCGTGGTGGGCTTCACCAAGGTGACCGCGCTGGAGAATGCGGGCACGGGCATCACCGCCAATGCGATCTGCCCGGGCTGGGTGCGGACGGCGCTGGTCGAGCAGCAGATCACCGCGTTGGCCGAGCGCGAAGGCACGGATCAGGAGACCGCCGCGCGTGAGCTGCTGGCTGAGAAGCAGCCGTCGTTGCAGTTTGTGACGCCCGAGCAGCTGGGCGGGATGGTGGTGTTCCTGGCCTCGGACGCGGCGGCGCAGATCACCGGAACGGCGCTGCCGGTGGATGGGGGCTGGACGGCGCGCTAGCTGGCTGGCTGCGCCTTGCGCTGCAGCATCGGCAGTGCCACCAGTGTGGCGAGCAGGGTGAACAGCACCAGCGACGAACCTACGGTGCCGAAGCCCAAGCCACCCTTTTCCAGTGGCTTGGTGAGCAGGTCGCCGAAGGTGGCGCCGAACGGGCGGGTGAGCACGAAGGCGATCCAGAACAGGATGACCCGGTTGATGCCCTTGATGCGGCTGGCCAGCGCAGTGAGCGCGATGAGGCTGCCGATCAGCAGTGCGCCGCCGGTGAAGCCCAGCCCGGAATCGTCGGCGAGGAAATCACCCAGCGCGGTGCCGAGCGTGTTGGAGAACAGCACGGCGGTCCAGTAGAAGCCTTCGGCGCGGCGCGATGCGATGTTGTTGACCGAGATCGACTTTTCCGATACCCGCCAAGCCAGCAGCACCAGCGCCAGGCAGCCGGCCAGCAGACTGGCGCCGGTGGCGTAGCCCAGGCCGAGCGTGCGGTCGATCAGGTCGGACAGGGTGGTGCCGGCGGTGCTGGTCGCCAGCACCACCGACCAGAACAGCACCGGATGGAAGCGCCGCGCGGACAGTTGCAGGCCCAGCAGGCCGGCGAAGATCGCCAGCAGGATGGCCGAGCTGGCCACGTAGCCCAGGTTGAGCGTCATCGACAGCAGATCGCCCGCAGTCTCGCCGAGGGTGGTGGCGGCGATCTTCATCACCCAGAAACCGAGGGTGACCGCCGCCACTTTGCTGTGCAGGGAATCTGCGTCTGAAGCGCGCATCGAACGTCGCCTGGGGAGCCCGCGGGTGATGCTGTGGCGGGCGGCGTCGGAGTGCAGTCGGAACCAGGTTTGGCGAGGGTGAGCGTGGGGGCGGCGTTCAGCCGGCGCTGGCGGGGGCCGAAAGGCGCGCCAGCAGGGCGCCCCAGTCGGCCACGAAGCAGCCGTCGCGGCCGCGGTTGCATTCGGTGATCCACGCGTCCAGCGATTCGCTTTGTGCGCGGTGGGCGCTGACGGCGCCCAGGACGGCGAAGCGCAGGCGGTAGTTCACCAGCATCTGCAGCCATTGCCCGGCCATGCCGGAGCGCAGCTCGAAGAAGTCCGCCGGAAGGCGCTGCACAGGCACGGCGATCCACTCGGCCTGGTGCCCAAGGGCATCGCCGACCAGGTCGCGTAGGGCGCTGGCATCGAGCATCGGGCCCTGCGGGTCGACGCGCAGGATGCGGGTGGTGCCGATGTGTTCCAAGTGTGGGTGCATGACGCTCTGAAGTCCGTATCGTCCTTCCAGTATGGCCGTGGAAGGGGAGCGACGGCGAGCGGTTGCAGCATGAATCTGGCGAACGAACGCGCTAGGCTGCGCCGGGCGCCCGCACGAGGCGGGTTCACGATACCGGGGAAGGGCATGGCAGGGTGGAGGAGTCGTTCGTTGTTGAGCGCGGTGCTGGTGTGTTCGGGGCTGCCGATTGCAGCCGCCGAGCTGTGCACGGTCAGTGCCTACGGTGACGGGCAAGGCAACATCGTGGTGCTGGGCGCACCCGCTGCGGCGCCGGCCACAGGCCAGCGCTATCTGATGCTGGACGGGCGACGTGGCGCCACCGGTGATGCCAACGCGCCGGTGAGCTGCAGCGACGATGTGGTCAGCTTCAGGTCGCCTGCGGGAGCGACGCAGCGCTGGCAGCGACTGCCGACCCGCGATACCGAGACGACGTTCAGCAGTGCCGGAACAAAACTGGTCGGGCAGCTGATCGAACCAGCCGGTCCGGCCGACCCCAAACGGCCGTTGGTGGTGCTGGTGCACGGCTCGGAACGCACGATGGCAGTGGCGGCGATCTACCAGCGCATGCTGGTGGCGCAGGGTATTTCGGTGTTCGCCTACCAGAAGCGTGGCACCGGCGATTCGGAAGGCGAGTACACGCAGAACTTCGAGCTGCTTGCCGACGACGCAGCGGCTGCGCTTGCCAAGGCGCGCGAACCGGCGAGAGGCCGGTTCGGCCGCGCCGGCTACTTCGGTGGCAGCCAGGGCGGGTGGATCGCACCGCTTGCGGCGACGCGCTCGCAGGCGGATTTCGTGGCGATCGGTTTCGGGCTGGTGGTGTCGCCGATCGAGGAGGACCGCGAGCAGCTGTTCGACGAGGCACGCCGCATGCAGCTGGATGCAACGGCGATGAAGCAGGTCGGCCAGCTTTCAGACGCGACCGCGCAGTTGATGCGCACGCATTTCAATGAAGGGTTCGAGGCGCTGGCGAAGGTGCGTACGCAGATCGGTGCCGCACCGTGGGCAAAGAACATCAGCGGCGAATACAGCGGCGACATGCTGCGCATGAGTGATGCCGACCTGCGCCGGATCGGCCGAGCGCGCTTCGACAACCTGGAACTGATCTGGGACTACGACGCCGAGGCCGCGCTGCGCCGCCTGAAGGTGCCGTTGCTGTGGGTGCTGGCCGAGCAGGACCGGGCCGCGCCGATTGCAGCCACCCGCAGCATCCTGGGGCGCCTGCGCGTATCGGGGCAACCGATCGACACCTACCTGTTCCCGGATACCGACCACGGCATGGTCGAGTTCCGCACCGATGCCGAGGGCAACCGGGTGTCGACACGGATCACCGACGGCTACCTGCGCCTGCTGGCCGATTGGATCAAGCAGGATGTGCATGGCAGTTATGGACGTTCGCGCAGATTGAGCGATTGACCGGATGGGGAGCGCTGGCGGCGGATGGCGCTCCGCCGCCGATTGCGGCACGACTCAGTTCGGCTTCGCAAACACATCCAGCCCCTTGCCCGTCTCCAGCAGCGACTTCAGGCTGGACAGCACGATCGGCCAGCCCTGGCGGATGCCGGTATCCATGCCGCTGCCGGGTTCCAGTTCCTCATGGGTAACCGTCAGCCGCACCATGTCCTGGTAGGGCACGATGTCGAAGGTGACGCGGCTGTAGGCAGCGGGATTGTCGGCCTGCGAGGCGGCTGCCCAGGTGATGACCAGGCGCGAGGGCGGGGTGCTTTCCACCACTTCGCCGACCAGCTCGACCGAGCGCGTTTCATTTGCACGCACGTGCTGCCAGCGCGAGCCCGGTCTCCAGTCCGAGACGTTCTCGTGGCCCCAGTAGCGACTGGCGATCTCGGGGCGGGTGATGGCCTCGAACACCTTCTGTGGCGTGGACGCGATGTAGATCACGTGGATGAAGCGGGTTGACTCTGCGGACATCGTCATTCTCCTTCCAGCTCTCGTTTCAGGTCATGCAGCAGGCTCAGGCGCTGCTGCTCGAACTTGCGTACCCAGCGTTCGTAGACTTCATGCAGGGGCACCGGGTTGATGAAGTGCAGCTTCTCGCGGCCACGGCGCACGGTGCTGATCAGGTTGGCGTCTTCCAGCAGGCCCAGGTGCTGGGTGACCGATTGCCGGGCCATGTCCAGGTGTTCGCACAGCTGGCCCAGCGTCTGCCCGTTGTCCTTGCAGAGCAGATCCAGCAGCGTCCGGCGCGTGGGATCGGCCAGTGCCTTGAACACCTTGTCTGCGTCGCGCAGGTGGTCTACCGCCATGGGGAGGTCTTCAATTCCAGTTGTCGATCCTGACGTCGTGTGGGTTGGGCTGGCCCTTGCCGGTTTCCAGCAGTGCCTTCAGGCTCATCAGGAACACCGCCCACTTGGTGCTGCAGTGGGAGGTGAACTCGACACGCTCCTTCCAGCCTTCGTGCGTGAACAGCACGATGCAGTAGTCGCCTTCCTGCTTCAGCGCGAAGCGCGCGTGGGTGCCGATCCATTCGGCGGGGCCGGCGAGGAACCGCCACAGCACGAGCTCGCCTGGAACAAGCTGCTCAAGCTTCATCTCCATGGCGCCGATTTCCTGGCCGTTGTTGGTGAAACGGACCTTGACCGTGCCGCCGGCTTCGCGGTCGCCGTGCGCGTCTTCGGCCCACCAGGCGGCCACGCCTTCGGGGGTGGCCAGCGCCTGGTACACCTGGCTTGCGGGGGCCTTGATGCCGACCCTGTGTGCGATATCCACCATTGCAGGTTCCTCGCGATGGGCCGGCAGGCGCCGCCCTCGAGTGGACTATATGCAGGTAAATGCCTGCATGTCAAACCCCGCCACGAACGCCCGGGCGTGGTAGTGCCGGCCGCTGGCCGGCATCCCGGTGGCGTTGGGTGACTGCAGTTGCCGGCCAGCGGCCGGCACTACCGGGGGCGATGCTTCAGTTCTCGCCGTCCTGAAGGGCGGCATGCAGTTTGTCGGTGATCCGCTGCAGTGCGGCACGATCATCCGCGGAGAGATGGTCGAGAAAATACCGGCGGACACCGGCGGCGTGTACCGGCCGTGCCGCGCGCAGCTGCGCGTGCCCTTCTGTGGTCATGCGGATCACTACGACGTTTTCGCTGTCGGTATCGCGTTCGATCAGGCCACGGCCCGCCATGCGGGTCAGCTGGTGCGAGAGGCGCGTCTTGTCCCATTCCAGGTAGTCCAGCAGTTCGCGCTGGCGGCGGCAGCGATCCTTGGACTGGTTCAGCTCCATCAGCACGATGAAGTCGGCCCTTGAGAGCCCGGTGCTGCGGGTGATGTCCTGGACGATGCGGCCGGAGGTGATTTCTGCCATGCGCCGGAAGCCGCGCCAGGTGGCCCGTTCGTCGGGTGTGATGCTGGGGGAGGTCATGGCCGAACGTTGCCGGGCAATGGTTGACATGTCAACCCTTGCGGCATACGGTTGACGTATCAACTAACCAGGATCGCGCCATGCAGCACCCTCCCCGCATCGCCGTCATCGGCGCAGGCCCCGCTGGCCTCACCGCTGCGCTCATCCTGCATCGGGGCGGTCACCGCGTGAGCGTGTACGAGGGCGAAGCATCCGGGCAGCAGCGCACACAAGGCGGCACGCTGGATCTGCACGACGATTCCGGGCAGGTGGCGCTGCAGCGCGCGGGCCTGCTGGAGGCCTTCCGTGCGGTCGCACGGCATGAGGGGCAGGAGGCGCGGATGGGCGATCCGTGGTCCGGGGAGATCACCACCGGCGGGTTCGGGCCGGAAGGGAGCAAGGACAAGCCGGAGATCGACCGCGGCGACCTGCGCCAGCTGCTGCTGGACGCGCTGCCGGCGGACACGGTGCAGTGGGGCCACAGCCTGGCCGCGCTGGTATCTGCACAGGCGAACGGCCACGGCCTGCGATTCGCCAACGGCGTGCAGCGCGAGGCGGACATCGTGATCGGTGCCGATGGTGCGTGGTCGAAAGTGCGCGCGGCCTTGAGTACGTGCCAGCCGCTGCCCACCGGCATTACCTTCTTCGAAGGTTGGATTGCACAGCCTGCTGCGGACATCGCAGCGATGGTCGGGCAGGGCAGCCTGTTCTGCTTTGGCGGCGAGGAGGCCCTGTTCGTGCAACGCAACAGCCGCGATCGGCTCTGCGTGTATGCGGCGCTGAAGCGCTCTTCCGAATGGCTTGATGCACAGATCGCGCAGCACGGCATACGGACGCTGGTGACAGGCTGCTATACCAGGTGGGCCACGAACCTTCGGCGCCTGCTGGAGGCCTGCACGGACTTCGTGCGGCGGCCGATCTACAGCCTGCCAGCGGATTTTTGCTGGGCCCCGCGCGATGGCGTGACCTTGATCGGCGATGCGGCGCATCTGATGCCGCCGGTGGGCGTGGGCGTGAACCTGGCGATGCTGGACGCGTCGGATGTGGCGATGGCGTTGTGCGCGCGGCCGGATGCGATCAGCGCGATGCGCGACGCCGAAGTGCTGGTGCGTGAACGCGCCCGCGCCCTGATGCCGGATGCGATCGAGGGGTTCCAGCGCTGGTTCACTACCGGAGGGGATGCTCCACGCGGTTGATGAAGCGTCGAGTCTGTACGCACCTGCGACACTGGGAACAGCAGCAGATTCCTGGCGGCGCGCTGGAAGTCACATGGACTTCCGACTGCTTTGGTCCGGTACAGGTGGCCACGCTGGGGTACGCGCTAGACTGGTTGAACCGGCCGATGCTCCCCCTGTTTTCCAGGGTTGGGGAGCGTGGTATGACAGGAGCGGAACGCATGACTGAAACCGGAAAGGACGCCTTGAACATCCGCCGCGCCAGCGCGGCCGATGCCCCCGCAGTGTTGGGGCTCTTTGACGAGGTGATCGAGTGGTTCGTGTCGATCGGCAATGTGCAGCAATGGGGCAGCGAACCGTGGTCGATGATGCCGCGCCGGATTGCCCAGGTCACCGAGGCGTGTGCACTGCCAGGCGCATGGGTGGCGCAGAACGAGCAGGGCGACGTGCGGGCGTTCCTTGCACTGGGCGAGTCGATGCCCTATGTGCCGGCGCCCACCGGGCCGGAGCTGTATGTGCGGGTTCTGGTGGCCTCGCGTGATGTGCGCGTGCGTGGCATCGGCCGCCGCCTGATGGCGTTTGCCGACGAGCAGGCGCGCGCTGCCGGTGTCGACCATCTGCGTGTGGACTGCTACGCCGGAGGCAGCGGCGACCTGGTGCGCTTCTATGAATCCTGCGGGTATACGCGCATCGCGCCGTTCAACGTGGACGGCTGGCCAGGCATGCTGCTGGGAAGGACGCTCTGACACGGCTGCGTCATTCCGTCGCAGCCTGCGTGCAGGAAACGATACACCGGTTCGGCGCTAGAGTAGGGTCATGACCTGCATCGGATGGCTGTGTCATTCCGCTGCCGGTTCCTGATGACCCCCTCCAGGAAGGTGCAACGCATGTATTACAGCAGTGGCAACTACGAAGCTTTCGCGCGCCCGCGCAAGCCGGCCGGTGTGGATGGCAAGCGCGCCTGGTTTGTGGGCTCGGGCCTGGCCTCGCTGGCCGGCGCCGCGTTCCTGGTGCGCGACGGCCGCATGGCCGGTGAACGCATCACCATCCTTGAACAGCAGCAGATTCCTGGCGGCGCGCTGGATGGCCTGAAGGTGCCGGAGAAGGGCTTCGTGATCCGCGGCGGCCGCGAGATGGAAGACCACTTCGAGTGCCTGTGGGATCTGTTCCGCTCAATTCCGTCGCTGGAGACTGAAGATGCCAGCGTGCTGGACGAGTTCTACTGGTTGAACAAGGACGACCCGAACTATTCGCTGCAGCGTGCCACCATCAATCGCGGCGAAGATGCGCACACCGATGGCCTGTTCACGCTGACCGAGCAGGCCCAGAAGGACATCATCGCGCTGTTCCTGGCCACCCGGAAGGAGATGGAGAACAAGCGCATCGACGAGGTGCTGGGCCGCGACTTCCTGGACAGCAACTTCTGGCTGTACTGGCGCACCATGTTCGCGTTCGAGGAGTGGCACTCAGCGCTGGAGATGAAGCTGTACCTGCATCGCTTCATCCACCACATTGGCGGCCTGCCGGATTTCTCGGCGTTGAAGTTCACCAAGTACAACCAGTACGAATCGCTGGTGTTGCCGCTGGTGAAGTGGTTGCAGGAGCAGGGTGTGGTGTTCCAGTACGGCACCGAGGTGACCGACGTCGACTTCGATCTGCAGCCGGGCCGCAAGCAGGCCACGCGTATCCACTGGATGCGTGATGGTGTAGCCGATGGCGTGGATCTGGGCGCGGATGATCTTGTTTTCATGACGATCGGTTCGCTGACCGAGAACTCGGATAATGGCGATCACCACACCGCGGCGCGTTTGAACGAAGGACCGGCGCCGGCCTGGGACCTGTGGCGCCGCATCGCCGCGAAGGACGAGGCCTTTGGCCGCCCGGACGTGTTCGGCGCGCATATCCCGCAGACCAAGTGGGAATCGGCGACAGTGACGACGCTGGATGCGCGCATTCCGGCCTACATCCAGAAGATCGCCAAGCGCGACCCGTTCAGTGGCAAGGTAGTGACCGGCGGCATCGTCAGCGTGCGCGACTCGCGCTGGCTGATGAGCTGGACGGTGAACCGCCAGCCGCATTTCAAGAACCAGCCCAGGGACCAGATCGTGGTCTGGGTGTACTCGCTGTTTGTGGATACGCCGGGCGACTACGTGAAAAAGCCGATGCAGGAGTGCACCGGCGAGGAGATCACCCGCGAGTGGCTGTACCACCTGGGCGTGCCGGTGGAAGAGATTGATGCGCTGGCCGCGACCGGTGCGAAGACGGTGCCGGTGATGATGCCGTACATCACGGCGTTCTTCATGCCACGCCAGGCCGGTGACCGCCCGGACGTGGTGCCGGACGGTGCGGTGAACTTCGCCTTCATCGGCCAGTTTGCCGAATCGAAGCAGCGCGACTGCATCTTCACCACCGAGTATTCGGTGCGCACGCCGATGGAAGCGGTGTACACCCTGCTGGGGATCGAGCGCGGCGTGCCGGAGGTGTTCAATTCCACGTATGACGTGCGCTCGCTGCTGGCCGCCACCGGTCGCCTGCGCGATGGCAAGGAACTGGATGTTCCCGGGCCTGCGTTCCTGCGCCATCTGCTGATGAACAAGCTGGACAAGACCCAGATCGGTGGCCTGCTACGCGAGTTCAAGCTGGTGCAGGAAGACTGAGCAGGCAGGGGGAGGCCGCCGGTGAGGGCATCGGCGGCCTCAAGATCTCACGCTACGCCGTCGGTCGAACGGCTCAGCTGTTCCCACGCGTCGATGCTACCGGCCATCGATGCCAGCTTTGCCCTCACCAGCTGCAGTGCATCACTGCCCAGCAGCAAGTGGCGGGGAGGAGCGTCGCTGTCGATGACCTGCAGCATGGCCTGCGCAGCCTTCACTGGATCACCGGGCTGGTGGCCACTCTTCGCCTCACGCGCGCTGCGGATGGGATCGAACAATGCGTCGTAGTCGTCAATGCTGCGCGGTGCCCGCACCATCGAGCGGCCTGCCCAGTCGGTGCGGAAGGAACCCGGCGCGACGGCCGTGACGTGGATACCAAACGGCGCGACTTCCTTGCCAAGCACTTCACTGATGCCCTCCAGCGCGAACTTGCTGCCGCAGTACCACGCGATGCCCGGCATCGTGATGAAACCGCCCATGGAGGTGATGTTGAGGATATGGCCGCGGCGCCGGGCGCGCATGTGCGGCAGCACGGCCTTGATCAGCGCGGCCGGAGCGAACACGTTCACCTCGAATTGCTGCCGCAGCTCGGCGAGCGTGGATTCTTCGAGGATGCCTTCGTGGCCGTAGCCAGCGTTGTTGACCAGCACGTCGATGCTTCCGATGTTGGTTTCGATATCGGCGACGAGCGCATTGATGGCGGCGGTATCGGTTACGTCCAGCAGGCGACCGAATGCGCGGCCGGGAGCGAGCGCTTCGAGTACCTGGCGGTCGGTTTCGTTGCGCACGGTGCCGACCACGCGGTGGCCGGCCAGCAGGGCCTGCTGGGCAAGGGCGCGGCCGAATCCACTGCTGACACCGGTGATGAGGAGAAAGCGGGAAGGGGGCATGAGGGGGCGTTCGTGGTGGGCAGGGCTTGCACGTTAGTTCTTGAACGACCGGGGTCACAGGCCTAGGATTCGGCCATTCTTGCCTATTCCTCTGGAGTGCCTGTGCCTGTGGTCGATTCCCTGCAACGGCAGGTGCAGGCGCGCATGGTCGGCCTGCTGAAGACGCTGGCGGTGGAGGAGGGCTATACGCTCACGCGCCTGCCGGGGGTGCGGTTGCTGCGATCGGACCGGCCACTGGCGCGCACGCCGGTGTTGTACGACCCCGGCATCGTGATCGTCTGCCAGGGGGTGAAGCGTGGCTATCTGGGCGGGCAGGTCTACCAGTACGACGCCCAGCACTACCTGGCAGTGTCGGTGCCGGTGCCGTTCACGATGGAAACCGATGCGTCGGCCCAGGCGCCGCTGCTGGCGATCTACTTGCATCTGGATCTGCAGCTGGCGGCGGATCTGCTGATCGAACTGGGTGAACAGGAGGGCACCCCGGCGACACCGGCGCAGGGCATGATGTCCAGCCCGATGCAGGCGCCGATGCAGGCCACGGTGCTGCGCCTGCTGGAGGCACTGGCTGAACCGTTGGAGGCTGCCGTGCTCGGCCCTGCGTTGGTGCGTGAGGTGTACTTCCGCGTGCTGACGGGTGCACAGGGCGGCGCAATGCGCGAGGCGCTGGCCATGCGCGGGCGCTTCGGCAGCATCGGCAGAGTGCTGCGGACGATCCATGCCGGATATGCCACCGCCCTGGACGTGGGGCAACTGGCCACCGAAGCGGGCATGAGTGTGGCGACCTTCCACGACCACTTCCGCGCGATTACCGGCACGTCGCCGATGCAGTACGTGAAGTCGACCCGCCTGCACCAGGCACGGTTGCTGATGCTGCGGCAGGGGATGACTGCCGAAGCGGCATCGCTGGCGGTGGGGTATGCCAGCCCGTCGCAGTTCAACCGTGAGTTCAAGCGCCTGTTCGCGTTGCCGCCGGCGGCCGAGGTCGCGCGGATGCGGCGCAGTTTCGCGCTGCCACCTCCGCCAGCCGATGCGGTGTACGTGTCTTCGCATTGAGGGGCAATCGAAGGTCACGTTGCCAGCAAGCCGGCCAGCGGCCGGCTCTGCCGGGAATGATGCCTGGCGGGTGCAGCAGAGAGGGGTTGACAGGCCGTCTACCTACTAGTAGGTTTATTGCCATGAAAGAGTCGCTCTCGCCCAAGGCACAGGAAATCCTGGCGCATGCCCGTGCGCTGCTGGAAGCCGGTGGCTACAACGGCTTCAGCTACGCCGACGTGTCGGCGCGGGTGAACATCAGCAAGGCCAGCATCCATCACCACTTCCCCAGCAAGGCGGATCTGGTGCGCACGGTGGTCGAGCTGTACCGGGCCGAAGCGCGCGAAGGCCTGGCGCTGCTGGACCGGCAGTTGGCCGACCCGCTGCAGGAGCTCAACGCCTATGTGGAGTACTGGTCCAGCTGCATTGCAGGGGGTACGTCCTCGTTCTGCATCTGCGCGATGCTGGCCGCCGAAGCGCCGATGATTCCGGCAGAGATCGCTGAGGAAGTGCGCGGCCATTTCGAGGACCTGAGCGGCTGGCTGGCAGTGACGCTGGAGAAGGGCGTTTCGATGGGCCAACTGCAGTTGCAGGGCTCGGCGGCCGATGAGGCCAAGGCGTTCATGTCATCGGTGCACGGCGCGATGCTGGCCGCGCGCGGTTTCGGTGATGCGGCGACCTTCGCGGCACTGGCGCGGTTGGCGATTGCGCGGGTGAGCGCGGCGTCCTGAGAGATGTGTGGTGGGCCTGCGGCGACGCGGGCCTTCTTTTTGAGTCCAATGCCTACCTACTAGTAGGTTCCTTCTGTCCCTGGAGATGTCCCATGTCCCACCCTCTGTCCACACTTGGCGTGATCCATACCGCTGTCAGCCTGATCCCGGTGTTGAGTGGCCTGTATGCCTTCATTCGCCACCGCGCAATCGATCCCGCCACGCGCGCGGGCAAGCTGTACCTGGTGGGGCTGGTGCTGTCGGTGGCCACCTCGTTCACCGTGTCCAGCACGGGCGGGATCAACCCCGGCCACGCATTCGGGGTGATCGTGCTGCTGGTGGCATTCGGCGGCGTGCTGGCCGCGCGGCTGCGCTGGCTGGGGCGCGCCGCGCGTTACCTGTCGACCTTCGCACTGTCGTTCAGCTTCCTGCTCTCGTTGGTGCCCGGCGTCAACGAAACGCTGACCCGCTTGCCGGCGGCGCATCCGATTGCTGCGGCACCGATGGCCCCGGTGGTGCTGCACACGCTGCTGGCCTGCCTGGTGGTGTTCATGATCGGCTTTGCCGCGCAGTGCTGGAGGCTGCGAAACCGTGCCTTTGCAGGACGATCCTGAGACGCCGCCGGTCACCCCGGCGCGGCAAGTGCGCCCAGCAGTGCCGCCGGTTCGATCAGTGCAGCCGAGCGCGCCGGATCGAGTTGAATGTGCCGGCTGCAGCAGAACGATTGGCCCGCTGCAGGCTCGGGGGTGTTCGCGCTCGCGTCCGGCGTCTCGATCTCCAGCACTTCGTCCACGGCCAGCGCCAGGGTTGCGGTGCCGGCGTTGATCAGCAGCATGGCCGGGCTGCCACCCTCGAATGCCGGTTGGCCGCTCATGCGGCGCAGGTCGACGACGGGTAACGGTTGCCCACGGACCTCCAGGGTCGGCCTGCCGTTGCGGTCTGCAGGGCCGAATGCCTCCGGACCGCGGATTTCGACCGCCGCCTGGATGTCGATGGCGAACAGGACGGTGCCTGCACGCATGA
Source organism: Stenotrophomonas sp. LC732 (assembly GCF_052446685.1). NCBI lineage: Bacteria > Pseudomonadati > Pseudomonadota > Gammaproteobacteria > Lysobacterales > Lysobacteraceae > Stenotrophomonas > Stenotrophomonas sp. LC732. Next base: position 1,818,029 of record NZ_CP199214.1, read on the forward strand.
CGACGATCTCGAACAGGTCGGCAGGCGATGCGCGTGTTTCCGTTACAGGGTGGGCGGGTACGGGCATGCGATGGGCGTGGCGAAGACGATGGGAAAGGAGATCTGGATGATGACGCCTGGACGCAACGCGCGGCCACGTCGGCGTGCGCGTGCAAGGCGATGGTTCAGTGTCTATCAGGCGGCTGCGCGTGGCGCGCCGACGCTGCCGACGCGTGGAAAATGCGGACGCAGCAGGCCGACGAGCTGGTCCATGCCCGGAATGGAGTGGCCGAACTCGTCCCAGCGCGCATTCACCAGGCCGGACACCACGATCTGCCCGGTCTCGATGTGGGTCATTGCCCAGTACGGAACGGCACGCGCGCTGATGGCCATGTCCAGTACCGGCACGACGGCAGCATGCGAGCGGCTGTCATGGATGCGGCGCTTGACCGCTTCCAGGGCGTCGGGCGGGCCTTCGATGTACTGGAAAAACCGCTGCCCGTCGACGATCAGCGCACCGGTAACGTCCACCCGGCGATTGAACGTGGCAGATTGCGAGACGATCTGGTGGAGGGCTTGATTGGACAGCCCAGCCGACATGCGGCTGGAGTAAGCAAATGCATGGAGCATGGAAGGGGCTTCTTGTGACGCACGTCACTATACGCACGCAAGCCCGGACCGTCGTGAGGCTTTGCTCACGCCACGCCTGGCTCCGCGCACTGGATCAACAGCCCACCAACCGGTCGGCACCGAGACCGCCGCGATGCTGGCTGCGGTACTCGGTAGGGCTCGCGTCAACCTGACCGCGGAAGTGCCGACGGAACGATTCCTGCGAACCAAAGCCGGCCTGTTCTGCAATCCACTGCAGCGGCCGGTCGGCGGTTTCCAGCAGCTCGCGCGCGAAAGCCACGCGTTCGCGGATCAGCCAGTCGATCGGCGACAGGCCGGTGGCCTCCAGGAACTGCCGCTGCAGCGTGCGTTGGCTGAGCGCGGCCTGCTCGGCGAGGCTGCCCAGTGAGTGGGGCTCGCGCAGGTTGCGGCGCATCCATTCCATCAGCTTTGCCAAGCGGGTGGGCTCGCCGTGGGGAATGGCGCGGCTGACGCGCTGGCTGCGCCCGGCATCACGCCACGGTGCCAGGACCAGCCGTTCGGCCACCAGGTTGGCCACGCGCGCGCCGTAATCCTTGCGCACCATGTGCAGCATCATGTCCATGCCGGTGGCCGAGCCGGCCGAAGTGATGATGCTGCCGGTATCCACGTACAGCGCATCCTCGCGCACATCGATGCGTGGGAACTCGCGTGCCAGCGCTTCGGTGAGGCGCCAGTGGGTGGTGGCCTGGCGGCCATCGAGCAGCCCGGCCCAGGCCAGCACGAAGGCACCGGAGCAGATCGAGGCGATGCGCGCGCCACGTGCGTGGGCACGGATCAGTGCATCGAGCAGTGCCTGCGGTGGGCGCTCGCTGGGTTCGCGCCAACCGGGGATGACGATGATGTCGGCGTCATCAACCGCGCTGAGATCGTAGGGAAGCTGCACCTGCGCATTGCCGAGCATGCGCAGCGCACCGGGTTCGCCCGCGCACAGCTGGGTGCGGTACCAGGCCACGCCGAGTTCCGGCCGCACCGGCGCGAACAGGCCGACCGCGCAGCCGAATTCGAACAGCCCCTGGCCGTGGCAGGCGACGATGGCAACGAGCGGCGCGGTGGGATCGGCGGGTGGGCTGGGCATGGCCTGATGCTACGGGTGGCGGTGCGTGGCGTTGCGTGATGCGCGGGCATGAGGTGATGCCGGGCGGGCATATGGGAACCGGGGTCGGATCCCTTCCGCAGGAAGGGCTCTGACCCCGTGGTGGGGAGGCGTGCGTGGGGGCAGAGCCCTTTCCTATGGAAAGGGATCCGACTCCGTGGGGGACCCCGTGCGTGTGCGCCGCCTAACGTCATTACCAGCGGTCATGTGGGTGGCCGGATGTTACGGCTGGGTGACGCGATCGCGCCTGTCGCACCAGGTGAACAGGCCCTTGAATGGAAGCGTGTTTCCGGCCCACCCACGAGCCCCCATGCCTGCCGCCCACGCCCCTGTCCTGAGCACTCTCGCTGTTCTGATCACAGCCATCCTTGCCACCTCGCCCAGCCATGCGGCTGAAGCAGACGCAGATCCTGCTGCCACCGCCGCGACGGCCAACGTGGCCGCGTCCACGCTGGATGCGGTGGTGGTGACCGGTTCGCGTACCAGCACGCGCACGGTGAAGAACAGTTCCACGCCCATCGATGTGATCTCTGCAGAGGACCTCGCCGCGACCGGGCAGGGCAACCTGCTGGAAGCGCTGCAGCGCAGCCTGCCGTCGCTGAGCCAGATCGGCGGCTACCAGAGCGACCAGGAGAGCCTGATCCGTGGCTACCAGCTGCGCAACCTGTCACCGGGCTACACGCTGGTGCTGGTGAACGGCAAGCGCCGCAATGCCAGCGCTTACGTGAGTGGCGCAAACGGTGGTGGCTTTCCGGGCCACGCCTGGGCCGACCTGGCGTTGATTCCGGTCTCGGCCATCGACCACGTGGAGGTGCTGCGCGATGGTGCGTCGGCCATCTATGGCTCGGACGCGATCACCGGCGTGGTCAACGTGATCCTGAAATCGCAGGCGCACGGTGGCGATGTGTCGGTGGAGAGCGGGCAGAGCATCGATGGCGATGGTTCGCGTACCAGCGTGCGCGCCAATGTCGGGCTGCCGTGGGGCCAGGATGGCTTCGTCAACCTGTCCGGCGAGAACACGCGGCAGCACCACGCGATCCGCACCCGTCGCTACATCGATGGCTACCTGAGCTATCCGGCAGTAGATGCCAACGGCAACCGGGTCGCACTGCGCCCGAACAATCGCTTGCCGACGGGTGCATCGCCGAACCCGGCCGAGGCCAACCGCGATGCCGAGGCCAACACCATCCTCAGTTCGCCGTCGTACGCGTTGAAGGCTTTCGCAGTGAATGCAGGCCATGGCCTGGGCGAGAGCGCGCAGTTCTACGCCAACGCCACGGCCAGTGACCGCACCGCGCAGGCGATCCAGAACTTCCGCCTGCCGGCGACCATCTTCACCACCTACAAGGCACCCGGCGTGCTGAGCGTGTTTCCCGATGGCTTCCTGCCGGTGCTGGAGACCAAGGAAAAGCAGTACACCGGCACTGCGGGCGTGAAGGGGCAGATCGCGGGCTGGGATTACGACGCCAGCCTGACCGGCAACCGCAGCACGGTGCGCACCTATACCCGCAATTCGGTGAACTACTCGCTGCCGTATCCCGGTTCGCCCACTGACTTCTATGACGGCAAGCTGGACTACCAGCAGGGGATCGCCAACCTCGACCTGCGCCGTGGCTTCGAGGTGGCGGCCTTTGCGTCGCCACTGGAAGTGAGCGCAGGCGCCGAGTACCAGCACGAACAGTACGAACGCGGGGCCGGGCAGTGGGAGTCGTACACCGGCTTCGGTGCAGCCGCGTTCGTGGGCTACTCCACCGCCGATGCGGTGAAGGCGACGCGCAACAGCAAGGCGGTCTATGTGGGCGCGGCCAGCAACATCACCTCGCGCTGGTATCTGGATGCAGCGGCGCGCTGGGAAGATCATTCCGACTTCGGCAGTGTCTCCACTGGCCGCCTGACCACGCGCTTCGACTTCACCGACGCGTTGGGTGTACGCGCGACGGTCAGCAACGGCTTCCATGCGCCCAGCCTGGGCGCACAGTTCTACCAGGCCACGGGCAGCTGCCCGTGCGGGACCACGCTGGTGGCGCAGGTGTCTTCACCGGCGGCGGTTGCGCTGGGTGCTGCGCCGCTGAAGCCCGAGAAAGCCACCAACTACAGCCTGGGCGTGACCTGGGACCCGAGCCCCGCATTCCATCTGGCCGTGGATGCGTACCAGATCGACATCCGTGGCCAGCTGGGCCAGTCCAGCCAGATCGGCTACAACGCGCAGGATCCGGCGCGCATCACCGACAACAGCGGTACGGTGCTGAGCGCGGCGCAGAAGAACACCATCGATGCGCTGCTGGGTTCCGCCGGCATCAGCATCCTGCCGGGTGATGCGTTCTACGCCAGCTACTTCACCAATGTGGGCAATACCCGCACGCGCGGTGTCGAGCTGACCCTGGAAGCCAACCAGGACACTGCGTGGGGCAAGCTGCGCTGGAGCTACGCGGCCAACGTCGGCCGTACCACCATCCAGAAGGTGAGCGACATTCCGGCGGCGCTGCAGGGGCTGCCGAACATCAACCTGCTGACCAAGAGCAGCGAATACGCGCTGCGCTTCCGCACGCCCAGCTACACCCAGGTAGCCGGGCTGGGCTGGCAGAACGGGCGCTGGCGTTCGAACCTGGATTTCACCTACTACGGACCGATCAAGCGCCTGAACAACGGCGTGGAGTACAAGCAGCCGCCGGTGCTGGTGACCAACCTGTCCGGCGGCGTGGAGCTGGGGGCGGGCTGGAGCGCGGCGCTGGGGATCAACAATGTGTTCGACAAGCGCACGCGCAAGGTGCCGGAGTACGCGCGCAGTGCTACCGATGTGGCCAGCATCGAGACGACCTGGGACAACGGCGACGTGTTGGGCAACGTCGGGGCGTATTGGTATGGGCGGATCAGTTACCGGTTCTGATCTGGGGCAGCCGAGCATGGCTCGGCTCTACAAAGGCGGGAAGCAGCCGAGCATGGCTCGGCTCTACAAAAGACGAAGGGCGGCCGGAGGTAGTTCGGCATTATCGAGGAGCAGTTCATGTCTTCTGCATTGAAGGTGGTTGCATTGGTGGGGTCGCCGACCAGTTCGGCGGCATCGCGCACGTTGCTGCTGGTGCGGCATATGCTGGCGTCGCTGCAGCAACGCGTGCATGCCAGCGTGGAGCTGGTGGAGCTGGCGCCGATCGCGCGCTCGCTGGGCCAGTCGTTATCGCGCGATGAGGCGGGGCCGGAGGTGGAACAGGCGCTGCAGAGCATCGAGGCCGCAGAGCTGCTGGTGGTGGCCGCGCCGGTCTATCGCGGCTCGTATCCCGGGTTGTTCAAGCACCTGGTCGACTTCGTCGGGCTGGAGGCGCTGGTGGATACGCCGGTGCTGCTGGCGGCGACCGGTGGCAGCGAGCGCCATGCGCTGGTGATCGACCACCAGTTGCGGCCGTTGTTCAGTTTCCTGCAGGCGCACACGCTGCCGATCGGGGTGTATGCCACGCCTGCCGACTTCGACGGCGAGCACATCAACAGTGCTGCCTTGCAGGCACGCATCGCGCTGGCAGCCGAGCGTGCGGCCGGCCACCTGGCGACGCAGGCGCTGACGGTAGCGGCGCCGCTGCGACGCATCGCCTGACGCCATAACCGGCGGCGCTTTGCTTATGGCCACGCCGCATCTGCATGGCCGGATCTGACCGCCGATTGTCGCCAGGCGTCGCTGCCGCAGCCGCCGGCATCTCTAGCATCGATATCGAAGCGGCATCGCATTGCCGGCCCAGATGAGGACCCCCCCAGTGACGCTCGACGCAGCAAGCAAACCCATCCTGTTCCTGCTCGATCGCGAGTTCGAGGACGGCCAGATTCCCGGCCAGCGCTTCTTCTGCCGGCACAGCCTGTTGCTGGAAGGTGCACTGTCGAGCATCGACGGCCTTGATGCGCAGCTGGACGTACGTCGCATCGGCTTCGCGCGGCCGCGCCGCGAGGTGATCGCCGAGATCGGCGAGCAGGACCAGTCGTTGCCCAAGCTGGTGCTGCCGCAGGGCGTACGCAGCGACCTGGCCAGTGGCGCGCACCAGGACCGGCAGTACATCTCCGGTGCCGAACCGATCCTGGCCGCACTGAACGGATTGCTCGGCATTCCCGTGGCCCACCCCTGAGCGAGGACGCGACCGTGAGCTATCAGATCAGCGTGCTGGACAAGAGCCCGGTAGCCGAGGGCGCTTCGCCGGAGCAGGCGCTGCGCAACAGCCTGCAGCTGGCGCAGCGCGCCGAACAGCTGGGCTATCACCGCTACTGGTTTGCCGAGCACCATGCCGCACCGACGTTGGCCAGCCCTGCACCGGAAGTGCTGGCGGCCTGGGTGCTGGCGCAGACCCGGCGCATCCGCATCGGCAGTGGCGGGGTGATGCTGCGCCACTACGCGCCGTACAAGGTGGCGGAGAACTTCAACCTGCTGGCGGCGCTGGCGCCGGGGCGCGTCGATCTGGGCGTGGGCAAGGCCCCCGGCGGCCTGCCGGCCTCGACTGCCGCGCTGGCAGCCGGGCGTCCGCCGTTCGCCGACTTCGACCAGCAACTGCGCGACCTGGAGGGTTATCTGGCCGGCGCCGAAAGCGAGGCGCTGGCGCGGCCGGTTCCGCAGCAGGCGCCGGAGCGTTTCCTGCTCGGCGCAAGTCCACAGAGCGCAAAGCAGGCGGCCGAACTGGGCTGGCGCTTCGTCTACGCCGCGCACTTCGATGGTGACCCGAAGCACATCGAGGCCGCGTTCGACGCCTATCGCAGCGTCGCCTCGCAGCCACCGCTGCTGGCCACGGTGGCCTTCGCCGCACCGACTGCTGAAGCCGCAGCGCGTCACATCGGTGCGCTGCGGGTCTACAAGCTGCACCTCGGTCCCGGGCAGGCGGTGAACCTGCCCAGCCCGGAGGCGGCTGTCGAGTACGCGCGCCAGGTGGGCGTACTCGACAGCCGCATCGAGGAAACACGCCCCAGCGTGCTGTCCGGCGATGCGCAGCACGTGCGCGGCGAACTGGATGCGCTGCACCGGCGTTTCGGCGTGGACGAGTTCATCCTCGATGCGCCGGTGGCCGACCTCGACGCACGCCTGACATCCCTTGAACTGCTGTCGCCCGCGCCGCGCGCGGCGGTGGCCTGACCTGCAGGAGCGTTTCCCATGAGCACGACCCCGCGCCACATTCCGTTCGGCATCATGCTGCAGGGCCCCGGCAGCCACATGCATGCCTGGAAGCACCCGTCCAACCCGGCCGATGCCAGCGTCAACCTGCAGTTCTACATCGACATCGCGCGCACCGCCGAAGACAACGGCATCGCCTTCGGCTTCGTGGCCGACGGGTTGTATATCAACGAGAAGTCGATCCCGCATTTCCTCAACCGTTTCGAGCCGATCTCGCTGCTGTCGGCGCTGGCCACGGCCACGAAGAAGATCGGCCTGGCCGGCACGCTGTCGACGTCCTACAGCGATCCGTTCACCGTCGCCCGTCAATTCGCCTCGCTGGATCTGCTCAGCGGCGGCCGCGCCGGCTGGAACGTGGTGACGTCGCCGTTGGAGGGCTCGGGTCGCAATTATGGCCGCCCACATCCCGAGCATGCACTGCGCTACCAGATCGCCGACGAGTACCTGGAGGTGGTGCAGGGGCTGTGGGATTCCTGGGATGACGATGCCTTCGTGCGCGAGCGCGACAGCGGTACGTTCTTCGCGCCGGAAAAGTTCCGCCGCCTCGACCACAAGGGCCGCTTCTTCCAGGTGGAAGGCCCGCTCAACATCCAGCGTTCGCCACAGGGCCAGCCGGTGATCTTCCAGGCCGGTTCGTCCGACGATGGCATCGCGCTGGCCGGCAAGTACGCCGATGCGGTGTTCACCCATTCGCCGTCGCTGGAAGAAACCCGCGCGTTCACCCAGAAGGTGAAGAACTCGGCGATCGCGCATGGCCGCAGCGGCAACGACGTGAAGATCTTCCCGGGCATCGGCCCCATCGTCGGCCGTACTGTCGAAGAGGCCGAAGCCAAGTACCAGGCGATCGCCGCACTGGCCACGCTGGAGGATGCACTGGCCTACCTGGGACGCTTCTTCGACCACCACGATTTCAGCCAGTACGATCCGGATGCTCCCTTCCCGGACCTGGGTGAGATCGGCAGCAACTCGTTCCGTTCCACCACCGACCGCATCAAGCAGGATGCGCGGGAGAAGGGGCTGAGCCTGCGCCAGGTGGCATTGGAAGCCGTGAGCCCACGACCGAACTTCATCGGTACGCCGGAGCGCGTGGCCGATGAGCTGATCCGCTGGTTCGATGCCGGTGCCAGCGACGGCTTCATCCTCGGTTTTGCGGCACAGCGCGAAGGCCTGGACGATTTCGTGACCCAAGTGCTGCCGATCCTGCAGGCGCGCGGCTACCACCAGCGCGAGCTGGAGGGGCAGACCCTGCGCGAACATCTGGGCCTGCCGTACAAGGCCAGCCGTCATTCGACCGATGCCGAGCCGGCGCGGAAGGCGGGGTAGGGCAATGAGCGGAGAAACTGCGGCAGCACCGGGCCATGCCCGGCGGGATTCCCAAACGACGGGCGTATTGCCCGAGATCGCGGCACGCGCCGAGGCCACCATCGCGATCCGCCATGACCTGCACCGCCACCCGGAGCTGGCCTTCGAGGAGCACCGCACCAGCGCCCGTGTGGCCGAGTTGCTGCAGCAGTGGGGCTATGAGGTGACCACCGGTCTTGGCGGCACCGGCGTGGTCGGCACATTGCAGCGTGGGCAGGGCGGCCGTCGGCTGGGGCTGCGTGCGGACATCGATGCCTTGCCGATCCACGAAGACTCGGGGCTGGCCTACGCCAGCCAGACCGACGGCCTGATGCATGCCTGCGGCCATGATGGTCACACCGCCATCCTGTTGTCCGCCGCGCATTACCTGGCCCATCACGGCACTATCGACGGCACCTTGCAGCTGGTGTTCCAGCCAGCCGAGGAAACCGGCTCGGGTGCATCGAAGATGATCGCCGACGGCCTGTTCGAGCGCTTCCCGGTGGATGCGATCTATGGGCTGCACAACTGGCCCGGCGTACCGGTCGGCCACTTCGGCTTCGTCGACGGCCCGGCGATGGCGTCGGTCGACTGGGCGCGGCTGAAGGTGATCGGCAAGGGCGGCCACGGTGCCGAGCCGCAGGGCAGCGTGGATCCGATCCTGGTCGCCGCGCACATCATCACTGCATTGCAGAGTGTGGTGTCGCGCAATGTCGACCCGCGGCAGATGGGCGTGGTCACCGTCGGTTCGATCCACGGTGGGCAGGCCGCCAATGTGATTCCGGACGTGGTCGAGCTGAAGCTGACCGTGCGCGCCTACCTGCCCGAGGTGCGCGACACGCTGCGCCGCCGGGTGACCGGGATTGCCGAGCAGACCGCTGCCGCTTTCGGGGCACGCGCCGAAATCGAGTTCCCGCGTGGCTTCCCCAGCGTGATCAACCACCCGCAGCAGACCGCCTACATCCGCGACGTGGCCATACAGGGCTTCGGCCACGAACAGGTGGTGCCGGAGTTCGCGCCGCGCACCGCCAGCGAGGACTTCGCTTTCCTGTTGCAGGCACGGCCCGGGAGTTTCGTGTTCGTCGGCAACGGCGACAGCGCACCGTTGCACAGCCCGCGCTATGTGTTCAACGACGCCGCCATTGCACCCGCTGCCAGCCTGTGGGCTCGGCTGGCCGAAGACTATCTGGTGAAGGACGTGGCATGAGCAGCAACGAACGCTTCCTCTATACGTCGGTGGATGATCCGCTGGCGCGGCCGCTGTTCGATGGCCTGGAGCAGGAGTACGACAGCCGTTACGCCGACGTGCGCCGACGCATCGGCGGCAGCGCCCGCGAGGAGCTGCAACGCTATCCGGCGCAGGCCTTCGCGGCGCCGGTAGGCGCGTTCGTGCTGCTGCTGCGCGATGGTGTGGCGATCTCTGGCGGCGCCTTCATGCCGCACCGCGATCCGGACACCGCCGAATTCAAACGCATCTGGACGCTGCCCGGGCTGCGCCGGCAGGGCATCGCGCGTCGCGTGCTTCAGGAACTGGAAGACCAGGCGGCGCGGCAAGGGTACCGGCGGGTGTTCCTGACCACCGGCTTCCGCCAGCCTGAAGCCGTCGGCCTGTACCTCAGCCACGGCTACACCGCGCTGTTCGACCTGCAGGCCGACCCGGAAACCATCGCGCATCTGCCGTTCGAGAAGCACCTGAGCGTATCGGCGCCGGTCGTTGTGCCATCACAGGCCATGCTGCACGGAGCCCACGCATGAGCACGCCTTCGACTGCGCTGGATGGCATTGCCGCACCCCCCGCGCCAGCACCGGCGCTGAAGATCGTGCCGGCCCGGCATCCGCTGCAGGTCTTCGGCACGGTGCTGGCACTGGCGCTGATCCTGATCGGGCTGCAATCCGTGCTGGGCAATCCGCGCTGGGGCTGGGGCACGTTCGCCGAGTGGTTCTTCGCGCGCCCGGTGCTGGAAGGCCTGGGTCGCACGCTGCTGCTGACCGCACTCGGTACTGGTCTCGGTTTCGCGCTGGGCACCATGCTGGCGTTGGCCCGGGTGTCCGGCTCGCCGCTGCTCTCGGCGGTGTCGTGGGGCTATGTATGGCTGTTCCGTTCGATCCCGCTGCTGGTGCTGTTGCTGCTGCTGAACAACCTGGGCTACCTGTACAGCACCATCGAACTGGGCGTGCCGTTCACCGGCATCAGCCTGTTCTCGTACCCGACCACGCAGCTGATCGGCGTGTTCACCGCCGCAGTGCTGGGCCTCACCTTGAATCAGGCCGCGTTCTCGGCCGAAGTGATCCGCGGTGGCATCCTCTCGGTCGACCATGGCCAGTACGAGGCGGCAGCGGCACTTGGCCTGCCGCGTGGCCGCCAGGTGCGCCGCATCATCCTGCCGCAGGCGATGCGTTCGATCCTGCCGGCCGCGTTCAACGATGTGATCGGCCTGGCCAAGAGCACCTCGGTGGTCTACGTGCTGGCGCTGCCGGAGCTGTTCTACACCGTGCAGGTGATCTACCGCCGCAATCTGGAAGTGGTGCCGCTGCTGATGGTGGCCACGGTCTGGTACCTGGTGATACTTACCGTGCTGTCGCTGTTGCAGCGGCGCGTGGAGCAACGCTTCGCGCGCGGCCAGCTGCAGCGCGAGCGCTCGGTGTCGCGGGTGTCATCGCCCCCGCGTGTGCAGAGCGAAGCCGCACCGCGCGTAGCAAGCCGCCCGCGTATCGCCCCCCCAGGTTGAAGCGGGCGAGGGCGCGGCGGTGTCGCTGCATGGCGTAGGCAAGGTGTTTGGCGACCAGCCGGTGCTGGAAGACGTGAACCTGGACCTGCGCGCCGGCAGCGTGACCGTGCTGATCGGCCCTTCGGGCGCCGGCAAGTCCACGCTGCTGCGGCTGATCAACCACCTGGAACGCGCCGACGGCGGTTACGTGACTGTCGGCGGCCAGCTGATCGGCTACCGCCGCGAGGGCGACACCCTGTACGAGCTGCCCGAGCGCGAGATCCGACGCCGCCGTGCGGAAGTGGGCATGGTGTTCCAGGGCTTCAACCTGTTCCCGCACCTGACCGCGCTGGAGAACATCATCGAGGCACCGATCGCGGTGCGTGGCGTGCCGCGCGCGCAGGCTGAGCAGCAGGCGCGCACGCTGCTGGAACGGGTCGGCCTGGCCGACAAGGCCGATGCCTTCCCACGCCAGCTGTCCGGTGGCCAGCAGCAGCGCATCGCAATTGCCCGCGCGCTGGCCCTGCAGCCGAAGGTGCTGCTGTTCGACGAACCGACGTCGGCGCTGGACCCGGAACTGGTGGCCGAGGTGCTGAGCGTGATCGAGGAGCTGGCCCGCTCCGGCACCACGCTGGTGATCGTCACCCATGAGCTGAGCTTCGCCCGCCGCGTGGCCGACCACGTGGTGATGATGGACCAGGGCCGGGTGATCGAGCAGGGCACGCCCGAGGTGCTGTTCGAACGCCCGCGCCAGCAGCGCACCGCCGATTTCCTGGCCAAGACCCTGTAACCGAGAAAGGAACACCATGAGCCCTGCAGCACCGCGTCGTCCCTCACGCAGCACCCTGTTGATCGTGGGCGTGCTGGTCATCGGCATCACCGGTATCGTCTATTCGCGCGTGCGGCAGGCACCGGATGCCGGCACCGTGGCCGCGACCAGCCTGGCCGGTGCGAACACGGCGGTGTTGAAAGGCACGTTCGATCCAGAGGCGCAGTCATTGATCCCCAAGGGGTATCGCTTCGTCACGCCCGGGTCCTTCACCGTGGCCACCCATCCAGGGCAGCTGCCGCTGGCCGACTACGGGGCCGACAGCAAGGACGTTGTGGGCATCGAGCCCGACATCGCGCGCCTGATCGCCGATGCGCTGGGCCTGAAGCTGGTGATCGTGCCGGTGGCCTGGGCCGACTGGCCGCTGGGTCTGGAATCAGGCAAGTACGATGCGGTGCTGTCGAACGTGACGGTTACCGAAGAGCGCAAGAAGAAGTTCGATTTCTCCAGCTACCGTTTCGACCTGCTGGGCATCTACACGCGCACTGATGGGCCGATCCAGAAGATCGAGAAGCCGGCCGATGTGGCCGGGCTGAAGGTGGTGGTGGGTGCCAGCACCAACCAGGACCAGATCCTGCGGCAGTGGGACCAGCAGAACATCGCGGCGGGATTGAAACCGGTGGAGTACCAGTACTTCGATGACGCCGTGGTCGGGCGGCTGGCGGTGATCACCGGCCGTGCCGATGTGTCGTTCGAGCCCAACGCCACCGGCGCCTATTCCGCACGCGACGGTAAGGTGCGGCGCGTCGGCCTGTTCCCCGGTGGCTGGCCGAACGCTGCGGCGATCTCGGTGACCACGCGCAAGGGCAGCGGCCTGGCTGATGCAGTGACGCAGGCGCTGAACACCCAGATCGCCAGTGGCACCTACGCGCAGGCGCTGAAACGGTGGAACGTGGCCGAGGAAGCCGTGCCGCAGTCGCAGACCAACCCGCCGGGATTGCCGACGTTGCAATGACACCGGGCGTGGCCCGGCGCGACCTCCGCTTTTGTAGAGCCGAGCCATGCTCGGCTGCTTTACCAACGCGCCTCCAGCGTTCTGAACGGTTTCGCCAGGCGCACGCCCTCGGCGTCGAAGTCGGAAACGCTGCGTCCGTCCACACGCACCGTCTTCGGCATCGTGCGCGCCGGCCACCAGACCTTCACCGCCGTTCCGCCGCGCAGCCCTTTGCCAAGCCCCACCCTCAGCACTCCGTCGCGCTGCCGCGCCTGCATCTGCAACGTGCCATACGCCGTCGGCAGGCGTTCCACCGCCAATCCATTCCCCGCCACCCACGAGGGCGGTGTGCCCGGCAGCAGCGAGAGCGCATCATCGTCTTCGCGCATCAGCATGCCGAACAGGGTGCGGCCGTATTCGGCGCCGATCCAGGTATGCGGCATGTCGCCGAGGTAGCGCGGGAAGCGCAGCCGTGAATGCACTACTTCGGCCAGTACCTGCCATTCAAGCGGGCGCCGGTCATGAAGCAGGCCCTGCAGCAGCTCGTCAGCCACGTCTGGCTGGCCCAGGTGCACATAGCTCAGCACGTTGCGGATCTCGTACGGCGTGTAGGCATACAGCGCACCGGGCTGGCTGCGCTTGCGCACGTCTTCCAGGTAGCGGGCGAAGGTGGTCCGCAACGCATCTGCCGGCAACACGCTCTGCGCGCCGGTCGGGTCCAGGGCGATCGACACGCCCGTGGGGTCACCATCGCCAAGATCGGCCGATGACGGAATGAAGTCGATGCCCTTCCACGCCATCGTTGCGCGGATCGAGGCACGCAATGCGTCGTACAGCGCTTTGTACTGCTCGCGCGCCCAACGGGCGGTTTCGTGGTCGCCCAGCGCCTCGGCCAGCCACGCGCCGTCGTGCCACCCCTTCAGGCCCCAGTAGTCATCCCAATAGCTGTGGGTGGGTGATGGATAGCCCTCATGGCTGATCGATGGTGCAAGGATGCCCGCAAAGCGTTCCGGGGCAGGCTGGTCAGCCTTGTAACCGGGCACCAGCGTGCGCTCGCGCAGTTCCTGCAGGAAGTGCAGCGCGGCCTTCACCTTCGGCAGGTAGTCACGCACCGACTCGGGTCCGCCATCCAGCCGTGCAACGTCGGCGACCAGCGCCACGTACTGGCCCTGGCTGTCGTACTCGATGTCCGAACCGAAGCCGGTGTTGACGCTGCCATCGTCATTGAGGATCGGCGAGACCAGGCCGTTGGCATGTACGCCGTGTTCGCTGTACCAGGCCAGGTAGTCGCGCGCGACCTTGGCCTCGCCCATGCGCAGCAGCACGGCCGAGGTGGCCATGCCGTCGCGGATGAAGGAGCGGTTGTAGTTGCGCGGGCCGGGCTGCATCGCCGGGCCGGTCTGGTTGATCAGCATGTAGGCGGCCTGCGCGCGCAGCATGTCCACCAGTGATGGGTCGGGCAGGCGCAGGCCGACCTGGCCCAGCCGTGCCTGCCAGTCCGCGGACGCCTGCGTGGCCAGTGAATCGAACGCCGCATTGGCATCGCGAAGCGTGGCCAGATACAGCGCAGGCGCTTCGGGCAGCACGCCATTGGCATCCGCGGCGGCGGTGCCCAACGGGAACGCGACCACGATGGCATCGCTGGTTCCCGGCGCCAACGAGACGCGGTAGTCCAACGCAGCCGAGGCAAGACCCTGGTCATCATGCGCCTGTTGCGCGGAAGGCAGTTGGCCGGCAGCGATGTCCGCGGTGATTTCCGTGGCGCCATCCCTGCCGAACGGCGCCGCGCCGGACGCAGCCACTGGCGTGAGCGACTGCAGCAGCGTGCGGCCATTGATGCGCACGGATTGCCTGTCGATGGCCACATCGCGGATCGGCGACAGCCCGCCGTTCTGCCATGGCGGGTTCATCTGCATCGGGCGCACGACCAAGCTGAGCGTGCCGTCGATCCGGGTTTTTCCGGTGTTGTGCAGGCGATGACGCAGGAACGTTACCGGCTGGCCGTTGCGCTCGATGGCGAATACCTCGCTGCGCAACTCCAGCCCGGGCTGCGGTGACCACGTAGCGGAGGGCATCGGCTTCCAGCCATCCCGCAGCGCGTGCTGTATCGGCTGTCCTGCCGCGCCAGCGGCGCGGCCGTCAGCACTTCGCCAGATCGGCTGCACCAGTGGCGCGCCCTTGAAGGCTTCCAGATTGCCGTATTCGTCGAAGATCGACTTCTGCCGGCCCGCATGCACGCCCACTGCGGTCCAATAGGTCTGCTGCATCTGCAACGACGCCGGGAACAACGCGCGCTGCGCGCCGCTGGCAGCGATCTGGTAGCGCTTCATCGGCGTCATCACGGCTTTCGGGCCGAGCAGGCGCAGGCGCGCGATCTGCGGTGCAGCGCCGTCCACGCTCAGGCGGAATGTACGTAAGGGTTGTGCTGCAGTGGCGGCCAGCCAGCTTTGTCGATGATTGGCCGCTTGTGCATCGTGTGCGAGGTCCTGCCAACGGCCCTGTGCATCCTGCACCTGCAGTCGCGCGGCGCCGCGCGCGCCATCGGCCCAGTCGACGACCAGGCCAGCCGTTGATTGGGCCCGCGGCAGCGTGATCTCGAACGTATGGGATCCATTTGCCCCGGCCGGCATCGCGACGGTGCCGCCGCCTTGCCAGAGCGCCGCTGCCTGCGTTGCATCGATACCGCTGATGCGTGCGCTGAGCGTGCTGTCCAGTGGCTCCATCTCGAAGATCGACACGCCCCAATCGGAGGTGCGCTGCGGGCTGGCCAGCCGCAGGTAGCGTGCCTGCCGCGGCGCGAAGTACAGCGTTTCCACGTCGCCCAGCGAATCGGCCATCGTGTACGCGGCCTGCCACTGCGTGCCGTCCAGCGAGGTCTGCAGTGAATAGCCTTCCGGGTTGGAGACATCCCAGGTAAGGCGCGCACCGGCCAGCAGGGTGGGCGCGCCCAGATCGATCTGGAACCAGTGGCCCGGACTGAAGGCGCCGCCGGTGACGGTCTTCGGGTCGCCGTCGATCAGGTGGCCGATCGCCATCGCCGGTACCTGCTGCGAGGAACTGCTGGCCTGCCATTGGTTGCGCGGGGGGAGGGTCTGTGCCTGTGCGTTGGAGGCCAGGGCGGCCAACAGCAGGGCGGCGGCAGATCGCCATGGGATAGCTGAGCGGGAGACCTTGGAGCGTTCGGCGCGCAACGTCATTACAGACAGCCTCGCAGGTTCGACCGGAGTCGGGCGAGCGCTACGCTAGCAAGGGATGTAATCGGTTACATGACGCACTGCAGCGCCGCAGGCCGCTTCCGTGGTTGACGCAGCCGAGCATGGCTCGGCTCTACATGGCTTCCGGCAGGTCAAACGGCATCCCCCGCTAAAGCTCCACCGTCTCCCACCATCGCGTACCCGCCTGCGGCGCCTGCATGTCCAGTGCTTCGCCCATCATCGGCGTGGCCACCGGCACGTTCTTTGCGGCCGCCAATGCCGTGATGCGCTCGAACGGCTGCTGCCATGCGTGCAGGGCCAGGTCGAAGGTGCCGTTGTGGATCGGCAGCAGCCACTTTCCGCGCAGGTCCAGGTGCGCCTGCAGGGTCTGTTCCGGCTGCATGTGCACGAACGCCCAGCGCGGATCGTAGGCGCCGGTCTCGATCATGGTCAGGTCGAACGGTCCGTACTTCTCGCCGATGGCCTTGAAGCCATCGAAGTAGCCGGTGTCGCCGCTGAAGAAGATGCGGAAGTCGCCGTCCTGGATCACCCATGACGCCCACAGGCTGCGGTCGCTGTCACCCAGCCCGCGGCCGGAGAAGTGCTGGCCCGGGGTCGCGGTCAAGCGCAGGCCACTGGCTTCAGTCGACTGCCACCAGTCCAGCTGTTCCACCTTGCTGGCGTCCACACCCCATGCAATCAGCTGGTCGCCGACGCCGAGCGGTGCGATGAAGCGCGCGGTCTTGCCGGCCAGCTGCATTACCGCGGCATGGTCGAGATGGTCATAGTGGTTGTGCGAGAGGATCACGCCGGCGATGGGCGGCAGTTCGTCGATGCTGATCGGCGGTGCGTGGAAGCGCGCCGGCCCCATCCACTGCACTGGTGAGGCGCGCTCGGAGAACACCGGGTCGGTCAGCCAGTACTGGCCACGCAGCTTCAGCAGGATCGTGGAGTGCCCAAGCCGGAACAGGCTGCGATCCGGCGCAGCATCCAGGGAGGCGCGATCCAGCGGCTGCACCGGAATCGGGTGGGCGGGCACGGTCCCCTTGGGCTTGTTGAACAGGAACGTCCACCAGATCTCCGCCCCGTCGCGCAGGCCCATCGCCGGACGGGGCAGGGCATTGCGGAACTTGCCGTCGCGGTACTGCGGCGAATCGGGGAAGTCGGGGAGGGACCAGGACTTGCAGAAGGTGTAGGCGGTCACGGCGAGGATTCCAAGCAGGAGGACAAGGAGCAGGCGCTTCATGGGTGACGTCCGCTGGGTACACTGCACAGTGTAGTTTCGCATTTTTCAAAAGTACACTACTGGGTGTAAAATGGTGGCGTCCGTTCAGCTATCCGGTCTCCGCCATGCCCCGTGCCCCACAACGCCTGACCGACCGCAAACGCGAGGACATCGTGCGCGCGGCGGTGGAGGAGTTCCGTGCATCGGGCTACGAGGCGACCAGCATGGACCGCATCGCCGAGGTGGCCGGGGTCTCCAAGCGCACCGTCTACAACCACTTCCCGAGCAAGGAAGCGCTGTTTTCGATGATCCTGGAGGAGCTGTGGGAACGCAGCGTGGCCAGCGACGCACTGCCGTATCGCGCGGACCAGCCGTTGCAGGCGCAGCTGCTGCAGTTGCTGGGCCAGAAGCTGGAACTGCTCAGCGATGCCAACTTCATCGACCTGGCACGGGTGGCGCTGGCCGAGGTCATCCACTCACCGGAGCGGGCGCAGGCCATCGTCTGCCGCATGGGCGAGAAGGAAAGTGGCGAGAGTGCGTGGATCCGCGCAGCGATCGCCGATGGCCGGTTGCGAGAGGTTGATCCGGAATTCGCCGGCCACCAGCTGCATGGGCTGGTGAAGAGCTTTGCGTTCTGGCCGCAGGTGACGATGGGGCAGGCACCGTTGAGCGCACAGGAGCGTGCACGCGTGGCCGAATCGGCGGTGGCCATGTTCCTGGGTTTCTACGCGGTCTAGCTGGCGGCGAAGCGGCGGAACTCGTCGGCCGGCAGCGCCGCCGAGTACAGATAGCCCTGGCCGACATCCACGCCCAGCGCGCGCAGGTGCTGTTCCTGCGCCAGGGTTTCGGTCCCCTCGGCCACCACGATCGCGCCGCAGCGGTGCGCGACTTCGACGATGAAGCGAACGATCGACTGCGACTTGGCGTCGGACAGCGTGGCGATCAACGCCTGCTCGATCTTGACCTCGGCGATGGCCAGCTGCGAAAGCAGGATCAGGGTCGAATAGCCCGCGCCGAAATCATCCAGCGACAGGGTGACTCCGGCGGCCATCAGCTGTGCGATGTTGGCATCGACCACATCGCGCTCGACGATTTCGGTCCACTCGACGATTTCCAGGCGCAGCATCGCGCCGGGGATGTCGCGCAGCTGCAGCAGTTCCTGCAGGCGCAGGCCGAAGTCGGGCAGGCGCAGGGATTCGGCTGACACATTGACTGCGATGGTCAGCGCCGCGCCGTCCTGCCGGCAGTGCTGCAGGAAGTGCACCGCCGACTGCAGCGTGGCCCATTCCAGGTCTGCCAGCCGGCCCTGCCGGCGCAGCAGCGAGATCACCCGCATCGGTGCAATCGGCCGGCCTTCGCCATCGCGCATGCGCAGCAGCGCTTCGGCGCCCACCAGCTGGCGGTCCTGCAGGCGATGCTTGGGCTGGTAGCACAGCGGTGCGTCGCCCTGCTGCAGCCAGCGTTCGAGGGCGACTTCGATCAGGGCGTCGATCTCGCCGTCGCGCTGGATCGGGTCGTCGAAGAACACGACGCCGGATTCGATCGCGCTCAGTGCCACGGTGATCGCGCGGAACGGAAGATGTCCTTCGTCGGCATCAACGGGGGGCTTCAATTCAACCACCGCACAGCGGAACAGTGGCCGGAAGCCAGGCCAATCGCGGCCGACCCGATCGGCCAGGTTGCTGGCCAGCTCGGTGATCTGCGGTTGTATGCGCAGTTCGGACAAGGTCATGCCGCGCACCAGGATCGCCAGCGCGGCATCACCGAACTGGTAGACCTCCACGTCGTCCACTGCCAGCGATGGCAGCAACCGGTGGACGTCGGCCGGTGTATCGCGCTGCCACAGGCCGTTGTCCTGCAATGGCCCGTAGCGCAGGCGCAGATCGCGCAGGTTGCCCATCTCGGCCACGATCAGGCAGGCCTTGCCGATGCCGTCGTTGTCGCGCCAGTACCGCTGCAGGCGTTCACCGAGCGCACGCATGTTGGGCAGGCCGCTGATCGGATCGATGCGCAGCCACGCCTGTTCGCGCTGGCGCTGCGCATCGATCTGGGCATCGTTGTAGACCAGTGCGAACACTGCGCCGAGTACGAGCAGCGAGACCGGCAGTGCCAGCACACGCTGGATCGCCAGTTCGGCCACCGGTAATTGATCGGCCCCAATGATCGCCACACCCAGCGCCAGGCCCAGGGCGGTCATCCCGATACGCACGGACCACGCCTGCAGGATCATGCGTGGTGAGAGTTCGTTGAGCATGCGCGGGTGCAGGCGCCTGCGCAGCCAGACGCCGGCCACCATCTGCAACACGGCCTCGAGGCTGGCAGGCAGGAAGAACTGGGTGCCGACGAACTGGTAGCGGGCGAGCAGGGCGGCGGCCAGGCAGGCCAAGCCGCCGCGCCAGCCACCGAGCAGGCCACTGACCAGCAGGATGTCGAAGCCGAGGTGCAGCTTGACCACACCCTGGGTGTAACGGGCCACGAACCAGGAATTGAACAGGTAGATCAGGCCCAGCGCTATGCCGACATACAGGCGCCGTCCTTCAATGGCGTGCCCGGCGCGACGGGTGGCGATCAGCAGCACGCCGATCATGCCGATCACCGCCGTGGCCTGCAGCAGGTACAGCGGCAGGCTGGGCAGGGCGCTGTCCAGGACCTGGGCCGAGACCCGTGAAAGCGCATCCATAGCAGGTTCCCGCCTGTGACCGACGGCCAGTGACGAGCAGGGTAAACCACAGGCGCCTGTGCGGCCACCAAGGGGCAGGCCAAGGTCCCTGCGGTCAGTAGCGCGGGTCGGCGATGGCGGGCAGCACCAGTTCGCGCACGAAGGAGGACGGTGACAGCTGCAGCAGGGCGCGTACGATCGCCACGACATCATGGACCGGCACCAGTGCGCCGTCGCCGCGCGCTGCGGCGTCCGCTACCGGCACTGACAGTGCATCGTCGGTGTTGAGGTAGCCCAGCTGCAGACTGGTTACCGCCAGGCGCCGATCCCGGAAGCCTTCGCGCAGCGCATCGGCGATGCCGTTGAGCGCGAACTTGGATGCGCCGAACGCCACTTCCGGGCGGCCGCTGCGCGGCAGCGCCGAGGTCGAGCCGGTCAGCACCAGCTGTGGACGTGCTGCGCCCAGTACCCTCGGCAGCAGGCGCCGCAGCAGCACCAGGGTGGCGGTGATGTTGACGTCGACCAGCTGGGCAAGCGCGGCATCGCTTTCGTCGAGGAAGGCGTACCCGTCGCTGAAGGCCGTCTCTTCCCAGATGCCCAGGTTGTGGATGAGCACATCCAGATCGGCCGGCGCCTGCGCTGCGATGTGATTGGCAGCAAGGGTGGGCTGGGACAGATCCGCTTCGATCCACTGCAGGGTGACGCCCTCGGGGCATTCGAGGTCGTGCGGGCGGCTGCGCGAAACGCCGATGACGGTGTCGCCCGCACTGCACAGGCCTTCGACGAACGCTCGACCGAGGCCCCTGCTGGCGCCGATGACCATCAATTTCATGTGGCTTCCTTGTTGTGCTGCGGCGGCCTCAGTCGGCCGCCAGAATGGTGTCCCAATCGGCGAACGCGCGCAGGCCGCTGCGTCCGGCGGTGATGATCGAGGCGGTGTTGTCGAGCTGGCAACGGTATTGCGGCTGCAGCCCGGACGCCCGCGCGGACACGGCCATGGCGTGTACCAGCTGTCGCGCGTGACCGCGACCGCGGGCCTCGGGCAGGGTCAGTACGCCCATATCGGCGAAGGCTGGATCCAGGCTCCAGGGGTACATGCTTCCCGCAGCGACCAGGCGCTCGCCGTCGAAGGCACCGAACACCTGCCAGTGATCCAGCTCGACCCATGCGGCATCGAGATCGTCCTCGCTGGCGGTGGCCTGGAACGCGTTGAACGCTGCCGCGTCGGTCGCGCCGAGGCGGCGGATATGTGGTGGGGCAGGGTGTTCGGCGAGGGCGGCGAGTGTTGCGGTGGGGAAGTAGAAGACACGATCCGCGCCGTGCGTATGCTGGCCGAGCTGCTGCAAGCGCTGTTGCAGCTGCGCCAGTGTCCAGTGCGGTTGCGCACGCAGTTGCAGGCGAGCGGCCAGGGCAGGACGCAACAGCGCTCGGGCGGGGCCCGCGACCGGCTGTAACAGCATGCCGTCCTCACCCTCATCGACATCATCGCTGCACGCCAGGTGCAGCTGCGGCCCCTGCTGCAACGTGCGCTGGCCGGCGAACACGCGCTGCCAGGCAGCATCGATCAACGGGGAAATCGCATCATCCATGACAAACGGTTCGCTCAGTGTCGGGGCAGTTCAACCTGCAGGCCTGCGGCCTTCCATTCGGGATAGCCGGCGGCCAGTCGCTGCGCGCTGAGGCCGGCTTCGCGCAGCATCATCACTGCATCGTTGGACAGCACGCAGTAGGGCCCGCGGCAGTACGCGACAATGTGGACGGCGCGCGGCAGTTCGTCCATCCGCGCGTGCAGTTCCGTAGCGGGAATGTTCAGCGCGCCGGGCAGGTGGCCCAGATCGAATTCCTCGCGCGGCCGCACGTCCAGCAGTACCACGCTGTCGCGTTGCTCCAGCAGCTGCTCGACGGTCAGCCCTTCCAGTGCATCGCGGCGCAGCAGGCTGTCGGTGAGGACGCCCTGCATTTCGCTGCGCTGGTGGTCGGCATAGTCGCGCAGCGCGGCCAGCAGGTTGGCTAGTGGGCCGTCAGCGCTGCGGTAGAGGATGCGCTTGCCGTCACGGCGGGTCTGCACCAGGCCGGCACGACGCAGCTGCTGCAGGTGCTGGGACGTATTGGCCACCGACAGGCCGCTCAGTTCGGCCAGGCGCTCGACCGCACGCTCGCCCTGGGCGATGTGCTCCAGCAGGGCCAGGCGGTGCGGGTGGCCCAGGGTGCGGGCGATCTCGGCCAGCGCTTCCAGCGCGGACGGTGGCAGCTCGGTTGCAGCGTTCATGCCGGGCACGCTAGCATCGCTCTATCATTCAAGCAAATAATTGAAGGTAAGCGGAATGAGTGGCTGGGCGACGACATTGGTGATCGATGCGGTAGTGATCGGCGTCGGCGCGACCGCGCTGATGGATCTGTGGGCGTTGCTGCAGCGCAGGCTGCTCGGCATTCCGTCGCTGGATTTTGCGATGGTCGGCCGCTGGCTCGGCCACCTGCGGCCTGGGCGCTTCCGCCATGAGGGCATTGGTCGTTCGCTGCCGGTGGCCGGCGAACGCGCGCTGGGCTGGACCGCGCATTACGTGATCGGTGTGGTCTTCGCCGCGGTGTTGCTGGCCGTGGTCGGGAACGGTTGGGTGCAGGCACCGACCCTGCGGCCGGCGCTGGCCTTCGGCGTTCTCAGCGTTGCCGCGCCGTTCTTCATCCTGCAGCCGGGCATGGGCGCCGGCATTGCCGCTTCGAAGACCCCGGCGCCTGGCAAGGCGCGGCTGCGCAGCCTGGTGGCACACAGCGTGTTCGGCGCAGGCATGTACCTTTCCGCGCTGCTGTTGGCCGGGGTCCGTGCAGGATGAGCGAGAATCCGTGGGGTCACCGGCAACAGGAACATCCCCGCATGGAAGTACCCGATCCTTTCACTGATGGCATGCCGCTGCCGTGGGCGTGGCGGGAAACATTGGCCGATGCGCGCATCGAGCGACAGTCGATCGGCGTATCGCGCGCAGACGTCGCCCGTGTGCATCGCCCGGGACAGGCTGATGCCTTCCTGAAATCGGAAGTGATCGATGCCTTCAGTGAGCTGGGCGATGAGATCGCGCGCCTGCGCTGGCTGCAGGCGCAGGGCCAGCCGGCACCAACGGTAACTGCCACCGCCGAAGAAGCGGGCCGGCGCTGGTTGCTGATGAGCGCGCTGCCCGGCCGCGACCTGGCCTCGTCGCCTGAGCTTCCGCCCCAGCGCCTGGTGGAACTGCTGGCCGATGCGCTGCGGGGCCTGCATGCCATACCGGTGGCGGCCTGTCCGTTCGACCAGCGGCTGGCCTCGCGCCTGCAGGCCGCGCAGGCACGGGTCGAGGCGGGCCTGGTCGACGCCGATGACTTCGATGACGAGCGCCTGGGGCAGAGCGCACAGCAGGTGTTCGCCGAACTGCGCGCTACCCGGCCCGATCACGAGGATCTGGTGGTCAGCCACGGCGACGCCTGCCTGCCGAACCTTTTGGCAGCCGAAGGCCGTTTCAGCGGCTTCATCGACTGTGGCCGGCTGGGTGTGGCCGATCGCTACCAGGATCTGGCGCTCGCCGCGCGCAGCCTGGTCCACAACTTCGGCGACACGCGCTGGGTCGCGCCGCTGTTCCGGCGCTATGGCGTTGTGCCCGACGAACGGCGGCTGGCGTTCTACCGTCTTCTCGACGAGTTCTTCTGAAACCGCACAGGGCAGCGTAGGGCAGGGCTGAACGGTGCCCTGCCAGCGGATGCGTGCGCCCTTAAAAATGGACGAACGTTCGTTCACTATATGTGGCATGAACCGAACCGACCGCAACGAGCAACGCATCGCGCAGATCCTGCAGGCCGCCCTGCAGTGTTTCCTCGTGAAGGGCTTCCACCAGACCAGCATGCGTGACATCGCGCAGGCGGCCGGCGTCAGCCTCGGCAATCTCTACAACCACTTCCCGGGCAAGGAGGCGATCATCCTTGCGGTGGCCGTGGCCGAAGGCGAGGAACTGGCACCGTTGCTGCAGCGACTGGCCGCGTCCGATGGCGAGCGCGCACGGGTGCTGGTTTTCCTTCAGGACTTCCACGCACTGTGCCGGCAACCGGAGTGGGCAACGCTCGCCGTCGAAGTGCTGGCCGAGAGCGCACGCAATCCGGCCGTGGCCGAGGCATTTGCGGCCAATCGCAGGCAATTGCAGGCGACGCTGGCCGAAGCCCTGCAGCAGGTGGCACGGCGCGAACGTCGGCGCCCCGTGCTGGCCCCGGCACTGCAGGCACAGGTGCTGCTGGATGCCATCGAAAGCGATGCCCTGCGCCGAGGGCTGGGCGAAGCCGGGGGCACCGATCAGGCATCGCTGGATCTCGGCCTGCTTGCGCTGCTGCTGGGCGCACGCGCATGAGCGCCGTCGACCGGCGACTGCACGGCGTTGATCTGGCGCGTTACCTGGCCTTGGCCGGCATGGTGCTGGTCAACTTCCGCCTGGCGATGGCCGTGCCGGCAGAGGGCGCCGGATGGTTGGCAGGCGTCTTCCACTTTCTGGAAGGCAAGGCTTCGGCGACGTTCGTTACGCTGGCCGGGTTGGGCCTGGTACTGGGCACGCATCGGCAGGGTTGGTGGCCGGCCAGTGTGCAGACCTGGCGGCGCGCACTGTTCCTGCTGGTGCTGGGCCTGCTCAACCTGACCCTGTTCCCGGCCGATATCCTGCATTACTACGCGGTGTATTTCGCGCTGGCCGTGCTGTGGCTGCGGGCCTCGCCGCGGGTGTTGCTGGCCAGCATCGTGGGGATCGCGGCCTGTTCGTTCTGGGCGTTGCTGCACTGGGACTACAGCCAGGGATGGAACTGGCAGACGCTGGAATACGCCGGTCTGTGGCAATGGCCGGGCGCGGCCCGCAACCTGCTGTTCAACGGGTTCCATCCGCTGCTGCCGTGGCTGTGCTTCTTCCTGCTGGGCATGCTGCTGGCGCGGCTGCAACTGTCGCAACCGCGGGTCCAGCGCGCGCTGCTGGTGCTGGGCCTGATGCTGATCGTGGCTGGACATGGCGTGCAGCAGCTTGCGCAGGGAACGCCCTGGCAGGCGTGGCTGGGAACGCAGCCGATGCCACCGGGACCGGCCTACGTACTCACAGGCGCGGGCGCGGCCTGCAGTGTCATTGCAGCCTGCCTGTGGCTGACGCGTGTACGACCGGGTGACTGGCTGGAACCGTTCACCGCGGCCGGGCGCATGACCCTGACCCTGTACGTCGGCCATATCCTGCTGGGCATGGGCACGCTGGAAGGCCTGGGCCTGCTTGATGGCAGCGCGTCGCTCGCGTCGGTGCTGCTGTGGGCATTATTGTTCCTGATGCTGGCCACGGGCGCAGCGTGGCTGTGGTCCTGGCGGTTCGCGCGGGGCCCATTGGAAGCGGTGATGCGACGCGTCGCCGGCTAGCACTTTGGTCGCGCAGGCACGATGTTGTGACGGACATGTCTGTGTCGCGGCCCGCGCATCTGCGATAGTGGCGGCAGGTAATACTCTCCGCTTGCATCCATGTCATTCGCTTCGGCGCAGCATCTCGGCGAAGTCCTTCAGCAGTCCTATGGCATCACCGCCAATGCCGTGGTGCCACGCCCGGTTGGCGCCGATGCCAACGCCAGTGTGTATCGCATCGATGCACGGCGCGGGCAATGGTGGTTGAAGTGCCGCAGTTACCAGGTTGCCCCTGCCGTCTGGGACACCCTGCATTGGCTGCGCGGCACGCTGGGCATCGAGGAAATCGTCGCGCCCTGGCCGGCCCTGACCGGTGGAGCGTCAGTGCAGCGCTGGGGCCTGCAGTTCACCCTGTTCCCGTATGTGGAAGGCCAGTCCGGCTTCGAGGCGGCGTTGAGCCGCACGCAGTGGCAACGATTGGGCGAGGTGCTGCGGCGCCTGCACGAGGCGTGCCCGCCACCGGCGCTGCAGGAGGCGCTGCCGAGCCTGCGGATGGAAACCGCGGCGCTTGATACGGTCGGGCAATGGCTGGCCGGCGAGGGCCTGGCGGCCGCCAGGGATGGGCTGGGCCGCGCCTTCGTATCCGTCTGGGACCAGCAGCATGCGCGCATCGCGGCGCTGCATGCGCAGGCACTGCAGCTGCACGCGGCGTTGCAGGATGTCCCGGTGCGGCTGCACCTGTGCCACACCGACCTGCATGCCGGCAATCTGCTGATGGGCAATGACGGCAGCCTGCACCTGATCGATTGGGATGGCCTGTCGCTGGCCCCGCGCGAGCGCGACCTGATGTTCATCGGTGGCGCGGTCGGTGGGCGCTGGGGGCGCGAGAACCCGTTGGGATTCGAGGAAGGCTATGGCAGTGACCGCGGCGATCCACGCTGGACCGCCTGGTACCGGCACTGGCGCATCCTGCAGGACCTGATCGAGTTCCAGCAGGTCCTGCTGGGCAGTGATGGAGAGGACCGTTCGCCGCAGCTGCGCCGGCAGTCGCTGCATTTCCTCAGCGAACAGTTCGCACCGGGCAATGTATTCGACGCGGCAGAGCGGGTGTATCGCGCGCTGTAGATCCACGCCATGCGTGGATGGCATTTCCACGATGAACCCTCACGCTGCGCGATGAGTCGAGCATGGCTCGGCTCTACAGGGGGCCGCGGTGTCTGCGCGGGGTGTGGATCTACTCTGCGGGCTTGGCCGCTGCAGAGGCCGCCGCGCTTGCAGCGCGGCGTGACAGCACGGCTTCGCGGTGGGCGATGTAGGCGTTGGCGGCGAGGATGATGCCGGCACCGATGATCGTCCAGCGGTCCACCGTTTCGTTGAACAGCAGCCAGCCGAACAGCGTTACCAGTGGCAGCTGCAGGAAGCTGATCGGGGTCAGGGCGGAGACTTCGCCCAGCCGTAGCGCGCGGGTCCACAACAGCTGGCCGACGGTGCCGAGCACGCCGGTGGCCAGCAGCCACAGCCAGGCCGACCCGGTTGGCCAGGCCCAGACGAACAGCGCCGGCACCAGCGACAGCGGCACCCAGAACACGTAGGTATAGAGCACCACGGTATCGGCACTGTCGACGCGGGTCAGCTGCTTGATCTGGATCGCCACCAGCGAGCTGAGTACCGCCGCACCCACCGCGACCAGGCTGCCGGCGGTGAAGCCGGCGGTGCCGGGACGCACGATCACCAGCACGCCGATGAAGCCGACCACGACCGCGGCCCAGCGGCGCACGCGCACGGTTTCACCCAGCCACAGCACGGCGGCAATGGTGACGAACAGCGGCGTGGAATAGGAGAGCGAAACCGCCTGCGCCAACGGCAGGTGACCCAGCGCCCAGAATGCGCACAGCATCGAGCCCAGGCCGATTGCACTGCGCACGAAATAGCGTGGCAGCTGCTGCGTCTTCAAGGGCGCACGGCCGGGCCGCAGCAGCATCGGCAGCAGCGCAAGCAGGCCGAAGGCGTTGCGGAAGAACGCCACTTCCTGGGTGGGCACGTAGCGCGTGGCATAGCGGATCGCCACCGCCATCAGGCCGAACGCCATCGTGCTGCCGAGCATCAGCAGCGCCGCCCGCATCGGGGTGGCGCTGGGGGAAAGGGTGGGGCTGTTCACCACTGTGCGCCGAGCAGGCGGGGCTCCGGTTCGATCGGCACGCCGAACTTCTCCAGCACCGAGGCCGAGATGCGGCGCGCCAGCGCCAGCAGTTCAGCGCCGCTGGCATTGCCGTGGTTGACCAGCACCAGCGCGTGGCTGGGAGCCACGCCGGCATCGCCGTCGCGGAAGCCCTTCCAGCCGCAGGATTCGATCATCCAGGCCGCCGAGACCTTGCGCTTGTCGTCCTGCTCGGCCGGGAACACCGGCAGGTCGGGGAAGTGCTGCAGCAGCACGTCGACCTGCTCCAGCGGCAGCACCGGGTTCTTGAAGAAGCTGCCGGCATTGCCGAGTACCTCCGGGTCGGGCAGCTTGCGGCGGCGGATCGCGATCACCGCATTGGCCACGTCCACCGCGCCCGGCAGCACCACGCCCTGCGCCTGCAGCTCTTCGCGGATGCCGGCGTAGTCCATGCGCAGATCGTGCAGCAGTGGCAGTTTCAGTTCGATGGCAGTGATCAGGTAGCGATCGGGCTGTTGCTTGAACACGCTGTCGCGGTAGGCGAAACCACACTGTTCGTTATCCAGGCGCACCCAGGCCTGTTCCTGGCAGTCCCAGGCTTCGACCGCCTGGATGAACTCGCCGACCTGCGCGCCATAGGCGCCGATGTTCTGGATCGGTGCGGCACCGGCGGTGCCGGGAATCAGCGCCAGGTTTTCCAGGCCCGACAGGCCTTCCTGCAGCGACCACATCACCAGGCCATGCCAGGGCACGCCGGCGCCGGCGCGGATCACGGCATGGTCGGCGCGGTGTTCAAGGAAACTGATGTCGCGGTTGCCGAACACCAGCACGGTACCGGGCAGATCCTCGGCGATCAGCACGTTGCTGCCGGCACCCAGCACCAGCAGTGGGCCGTTGGCCACCTCGGGCAGTGCCAGCACCTCCGGCAGCAGCGCGGCATCGTGCAGTTCCAGCAGCTGTGCGGCGCTGGCCTGCACGTGGAAGGTGTTCAGTGCCCGCAGCGGCGCATTGCGGGTGAGTGTCCAGCGCAGCGGCGCGTTGCCGTCGATGGTGTCCATGGGCGCGCTCACAGTGGGGCCACCGCGCCGCGGCTGGGCGCTTCGCGGCGGCGACGGATCGCCTCCACGCATTCGGAAACCAGCGCCGGTCCACGGAAGATCAGGCCGCTGTAGCACTGCACCAGCGCGGCACCGGCCGCCATCTTGGCCACGGCATCGGCACCGGACAGGATGCCGCCGACGCCGACCAAGGGCACCGACTCGGGCAGGCGCGAGCGCAGGCGGCGCAGCACCAGCGTGGACTGCTCCAGCACCGGCGCACCGGACAGGCCACCGGCCTCGTTGGCCAGCGGATCGCCGGCCACCTTGCTGTGGTCGATGGTGGTGTTGGTGGCGATCACGCCGTCCACCTGCAGCTCGCCCAGCACGCGGGCGGCGGCATCGATGTCGCGCTCGCTGAGGTCCGGTGCCACCTTCACCAGCATCGGCACGCGGCGGCCGTGGCGAGCCGCGAGCTCTTCCTGGCGGTCACGCAGTTGGCTGACCAGCTGGCGCAGCGCGGTTTCTTCCTGCAGCTCACGCAGGCCGGCGGTGTTGGGCGAGGAAATGTTGACAGTGATGTAGTCGGCCAGCGCGTACACCTTGTCCAGGCAGGCGATGTAATCGTCCACGGCCTGTTCGTTGGGGGTGTCCTTGTTCTTGCCGATGTTGATGCCGAGCAGGCCGCGGCGGTTGCGCGCGCGCTCGACGTTGCGCACCAGTGCGTCCACGCCTGCATTGTTGAAGCCCATGCGGTTGATGATCGCGTTGTGTTCCGGCAGGCGGAACAGGCGCGGCTGCGGATTGCCGGCCTGCGGGCGCGGGGTGATCGTGCCGATTTCGACGAAGCCGAAGCCGAGCGCGAACAATGCATCGATGTGCTCCCCGTTCTTGTCCAGGCCGGCGGCCAGGCCGACCGGGTTGGGGAACGTCAGCCCGAACACCGTGCTGGGCATCGGCGCGATGCGTGCGGCCAGCAGCGGCGTGGTGCCGGTGCGATAGGCCAGGTCCAGTGCGGACAGGCCGAGGCCGTGGGCGCGCTCGGCGTCGAGCGAGAACAGGAAGGGGCGGGCAAGCGAATACATGCGTCGGTTCAGTCCAGCGTGCCGAGGAAGGCTCGGGTTCGATATTCAAAAGCGACCTGGCCGTCGACCGCGTGGGTGGCGAACAGGTGCTGCAGAGCGTCGATCATCGGTGCGTGGCGCGGATGACCGGGTTGAGGGGCGTAGGAGGAGGACAGCAGGCGCCCGCGCAGGGCGTCGAAGTCCAGGTGCTGCACGTTCGGCAGCTCCACCCTGCCGCGCAGGCCAGCGCCGAACCAGGCCTGCATGGTCGCGTCGTCCTGGTAGCGCTCGGCCACGGCGGTGTAGTCGGTGCCGTAGTCCAGCAGCAGCTGTTCGTAGCCGATCAGGAACGGACTGGCATCGAGCAGGCGAGAATTCCAGTAGATGAGGGCCTGGCCGCCGGGGCGCAGGATGCGCTGCCACTCGGCGCGTACCGCCACGGTGTCGAACCAATGGAAGGCCTGCGCGACGCTGACCAGATCGATGCTGGCATCGTCCAGCGCGGTGGCCTCGGCGCGGCCGTCCACCGCACGGAACTGCGGGTACTGCGGTGCCAGCCATTCTTCGGCCGCGCCCCGCATGGCCGCATTGGGCTCAACCGCGACAACAGGATGGCCGCTGGCCAGGAACAGGCGGCTGGAAATGCCGGTACCGGCGCCGATGTCAGCCACACGCGCCTGCTGGCTGACACCCATCGGGCCATGCAGCCACTCCAGCAGCGCGGGTGGGTAGTCGGGCCGGTAGCGGACGTAGTCGGCGACGCGGCTGCTGAAGCGTTCGGTGCTGTCGGAGGCGGTCATGGCGTCAGTTCGACACCGCCGCCAGCCACGCCAGGCCGCCGAAGAACAGGATGAAGACCACGATGGCGGCAAGTGCCGCGCCGACCATGACCCAGCCCAGCACCAGGCCGGTGACGGCCAGGCCATCGCCTTCCAGTTCGCGCGGGCGGCGGCGGATTTCGGCGCGGGCCATGTGGCCGGTGATGATGGCGACGATGCTGGCCACGAAGGGCAGGACGGTCCAGCTGGCGATGCCCATGACCAGGCTGACCACGGCCAGGGCGCTTGTCTGTCGGGGTGCCACGCTCATCGGGGTCCTCCTTGGCAGTGTGCACATGATAGTGCCTCTGCCCCGGCAATCCCATGCCCGGCGGATGCGATGGCAGGCGTCGCCCCTGGCCGACGAATGGGATTTCGGCCCTGGTAGGCGTCGACCTTGGTCGACGAAAGGCATGCCAACCAGGCTTGGCGGCTACCGAAGTGCCGGTATCAGCCCAGCAACACCTGGCCGCCATCCACATTGAGCACGCTACCGGTGACCCAGCGCGCCAGCGGCGAGCACAGGAACAGGGCGGCGTCGGCGATCTCGCGCGGGTGGCCGAAGCGGCCGAACGGAATCTTCGCCAGGGTGCCGTGGTACAGCGCAGGGTCCTCGACGCGGCGACGGTCCCAGAGGCCGTCATCGAACTCGATCGAGCCCGGGGCGATGGCATTGACCCGGATCCGGTCCTTGGCCAGCGCCAGCGCCTGTGACGTGGTGTAGTGCGAAAGCGCCGCTTTGGCCGCAGCATACGGCGCGCCACCGGGGCGCGGCTGCTGCGCGGCAATCGACGACAGATTCAGGATGCAGGCGTCGCTGGAGGCACGCAGCCATGGCAGTGCCAGGCGCGAGGCACGCACGGCCGCCATCAGGTCGATCTGCAGGCTGGCGGCCCAGCCGTCCTCGTCGTCGGCCATGCCGTAGCCGGTGGCATTGTTGACCAGTACATCGATACCGCCGAGGGCATCGGCGGCGGCCTGCAGCCAGGCCTGGATCTGGCCGGGATCGGCCAGATCGGTGGAAAACGCGTGCAGTTCGAAGCCCTGCGCCCGTGCATCGGCACGCAGGGCATCCAGGCCGGCCTGGCCGCGGGCGCAGACCGAGACCTGTGCGCCGGCGCCGGCAAACGCCAGCGCCATTTCACGGCCAATGCCCTTGCTGCCGCCGGCGATGAGCACGCGGCGGCCGCTGAAATCGAGGGTCGGAGCCCCTGCGGGGATCCGACCCCTCGCTGGGGCCAGGTCCCCGGAGGGGCTCTGGCCCACGGACGTGTCCGCGTCGTTTGCCATCACAGGTCGAACTTGATGCCCTGGGCCAGCGGCAGCGAATCCGAATAGTTGATGGTGTTGGTCTGGCGGCGCATGTAGACCTTCCACGCATCCGAACCGGACTCGCGGCCACCGCCGGTGTCCTTCTCGCCACCGAAGGCGCCGCCGATCTCCGCACCGGACGTGCCGATGTTGATGTTGGCGATGCCGCAGTCGCTGCCGGCGGCCGACAGGAACTTCTCGGCAGTCTTCAGGTTCTGGGTGAAGATCGAGGACGACAGGCCCTGCGGCACGCCGTTCTGCATGTCGATGGCTTCATCGAGGGTGTCGTACGGCATCACGTACAGGATCGGCGCGAAGGTCTCGTGCTGGACCACGGCGTCGCTGTTCTTCAGGCCGGAGACGATGGCCGGCAACACGAAGTTGCCCGGGCGGTCGATGCGGCTGCCACCGGTTTCGATGGTGCCGCCGGCCGCCTTGGCCTGGGCGATCGCATCGAGGAACTGCTGCACGGCGCCTTCGCTGTTCAGCGGGCCCATCAGGTTGGCCGCATCGGTCGGGTCGCCGATCTTGCCTTCCACCTGCTTGTAGGCCTTGACCAGGGTGGCCAGCACGTCGGCGTAGATCGAGCGGTGCACGATCAGGCGGCGGGTGGTGGTGCAGCGCTGGCCGGCGGTGCCGACGGCGCCGAACACGATGCCCGGCACGGCCAGCTTCAGGTCGGCGGTTTCGTCCAGGATGATGGCGTTGTTGCCGCCGAGTTCCAGCAGGCAGCGGCCGAGGCGGCGCGCGACCTTCTCGTTGACGGTGCGACCGACCTGGGTCGAGCCGGTGAAGCTGATCAGCGGCACGCGTCGGTCATCGACCA
The DNA here is from genome assembly GCF_052446685.1 of Stenotrophomonas sp. LC732. Taxonomy (NCBI): domain Bacteria; kingdom Pseudomonadati; phylum Pseudomonadota; class Gammaproteobacteria; order Lysobacterales; family Lysobacteraceae; genus Stenotrophomonas; species Stenotrophomonas sp. LC732. The sequence goes on from NZ_CP199214.1 coordinate 1,850,367, forward strand.
TCTTTTCCGACAGCGCGTTGCCGGCATCGTTGATCAGGAAGAAGATGTCCGGGAAGCCGGCTTCGCGCAGCGCGTCGTTGCAGATCTTCAGCGAGGCGATGGCGGTCAGCGGCGTCTTGTTGGACGGCTTCCAGATGCACACGTCGCCACAGATGGCGGCCAGGAACGAGTTCCAGCTCCACACCGCGACCGGGAAGTTGAAGGCCGAGATGATGCCGACCAGGCCCAGCGGGTGGTACTGCTCGTACATGCGGTGGCCGGGGCGCTCGGAATGCATGGTGTAGCCGTACAGCATGCGGCTCTGGCCCACGGCGAAATCGGCGATGTCGATCATCTCCTGCACTTCGCCGTCGCCTTCCGGCTTGCTCTTGCCCATTTCCAGCGCAACCAGCGAACCCAGGGCGTCCTTGTGCCTGCGCAGTGCTTCACCGCACAGGCGCACGGCTTCACCGCGGCGCGGGGCCGGCGTGGTACGCCAGACCTTGAAGGCTTCCTGGGCGCGGGCCACGACGGTCTCGTACTCGGCCTCGGTGGTCGCGCGGACCTGCGCGATCGGCTCGCCGGTGGTCGGGTTGACCGGGGTGATCAGCTCACCGCTGGTCGCGCTCGACCACTCCCCGTTGCCCAGGTACGTGCCAGCGTTGATCGCGTCCAGGCCAAGGGACTTGAGCAGCTCGGAAGACATGCAGACTCCTGTATTTCGTTACGTTGTTTGGCGCCATCGCGGGCAGGTGGGGGACGCGATGAACTGAATCGCCGATGGTAGCAGAGCGCCCCGGCCAGCCATGGTGCAACGCGCCAGCCAGGCCCGGCCGAACATGAATGCTTGGAGGGCAGGGCACGTTGCCTGTAAACTTCCCGGCTGCATGGCCCCGTAGCTCAGCTGGATAGAGCGTCCCCCTCCTAAGGGGAAGGTCGCCCGTTCGAATCGGGCCGGGGTCACCAGAATCAATGGAACAGGGCGAGCGGCGTCGTCGGGCTTGAATGGGTCTACTTCGGACGGACCGGGATGATGGGTTTCACCGTGACAACCCCGCTGCCACCTCCTCCGCAACTTCCATAGCAGCCTCCGCCAGGGTTAAATCCGCCGGTTCCACCAGCACCTCCGCCGCTGCCACCGCCGGCACCTCCACCGCCACGGCTGGGCGGCTGCTGAGTTCCCGGCAGGGGCTGGACGCAAGGGCTTCCAGTGAGGCAAGTAACAGCGGCTTCTTCGACGGACCCGTCACCCCAGGTCACCTTGATCCTGCTGCCGACAGGCAAAGACGCAATGCCATGCGTGATTCGGTACATGCCCGCCAAACCGACAAGGCCGGCGCGTCGCAGCTCCACCATTTCGTAGGCGGACAAATTCTGCGCAACTGCAACCTGGTTATACGGATACGAACTGGCGTTGATCGATACTGTTGCAGCAACGGCGGCAAAGGCCGTGAAAACCAGCCCGGCGATACTCCACTTCGTTCTTCCGGAGATTCGATTCACTGCGGCGTCCTTTTCAAGATGGCTTCTTCCCAACTGCTCTGTTTACTTCTCCTATTGCTCTATCAAGCGACTCTTGCTGTCCAGCAGGAACCACCCTGCTCCTGATGGCGTCTTCAAAATTCTCTGATCCGCACACGCCCGAATTGACACATAGTGAATCCATGCGGAATGAGCCGGCTCCGCAATCTGCCCCCATTCGGCAGGCGACGATGCCCCAGGCATAGTTGGCGTATGGGCCCGTAGCGCTTGCATTGAAGGCACCGAGATCGGTTCCCTCTGGCGCGAGCGCTAGGAGATCTCCCAGTGCAAAAATTGCCTCCGGGTCTGCAGAATTGACCGCATCGCGTGCCAGTAGCTGATAGTCATCAGGTTTGAGGCTGGTCCACTTGCTGGAGGCCATGTAAATCCTGGCGTAAGGATCGCCGTGGTTTGCCGCGCGTTCAAACCACTTTGTATAGTGCTCTTCGAGTATCACGTCGCCGCCGTCAACGACCGAGCAGGTCGCTGCGAAGCGCTTCTTGATGTCATCGTATGCGCCTTGCGTTTTCCCGCTGAGGCGCGCGTATGCGTCCAACGTCGCATACATGTTCGAATGGGAAATGCTGAAAACGGAGCAATGCTGGTAAATCTGCCCCAGTTTGCGCTGTGCTACTACGTCCCCGGCTTCTGCACGTGAACGAAGTTCAAGAAATCCGGCTGCTGCATCCTGTGTGTTGGAACTCAACTCAGGACCTGTGAGGGATGAGGCGGTATCGCTAGAGTTGGCCTGATCCTTGGAGTTTGGCGGATTGGTTTGAGAATCAGGTTTGCGCTGTTGTGTGTCCGCTTTGGTTGGGACATACCAAAAACTGACTCCCGCCAAGACGATCAGTATCAATGCAGAGAAGCTCAGGACTTTGACTCGTGGAGACATGGCGTTCCTTCATGACCGATCGGCGCGGTACGCGTGCAGGGATTGTCATGGTGCCCAATCAGGGGCTGGGCTCCGACCGCCGCGCACTTTGGCAGGTCCCATGCCTACAAAACGGGATGGGGCGACGCTCCCCCCATCAGGCCATAGGTCTAGTTCAGTATTTGTTTATGTACTGGACGCTGAGTGGAAGCCTGGACACGCCTAATCCTGGTTCAGGCCGAGCCCCACCTTCGCTGGGGTGGATCTTTGACGATAGAGGGCACTTGTTCGAATCGGGCCGGGGGCGCTATTGCATGCACCGCGCGTGATGCCCCTTCGCGCAGGCTACAGAGCAACTCCAGGCCTCGCAGCACCTCCGCCACGTGCGCCTGCTCTTCGCCTCGCAACCCAAGCAGCGGCCGCGGCAGGCAGTCGTAACTGCACAGGCCCATCAGTGCCGCCGCGCATGCCATGACGCGGACGCCGCCGAAGCGGTTGTACAGCGCCCAGAGCGGCGCCGCCGGATCCCGAGGGCAGAAGGAAAAGAGGGGTCGTCAGGTGTGGCGGCGGTGGACGATCGGCATTGCTTATTGCCCTGGTACAAAATTCAAGCGCTGCCGTGCAACGTGATCCGGCCGCCGGGATCGCGCACCATGGCGGCCATCCTTCCTTGCGCGCACGCCATGAGTGAGTACCTTCGCCCCGTGCAGCCTCCGCACTTCGCCGCCATCGGCGCGTGGCTGGATTCGGCCAGCGCAACCCGGCGCTGGGCCGGTCCCGGCGTGGCGTATCCGCTCGTGCCGGACGCATTCGCGCACGCACTGCAACTGGAGCAGCGCCCGGGTTGGGTGCTGCTGGATGCGCATGGCCACTGCCTTGGTTTCGGCCAGTACTGGCCAACGACCTCCGGCACGCTGCACCTGGGCCGCATCATCGTTTCGCCGCGGGCACGCGGGCGTGGACTGGGACGTGTACTGATGCAGGCGCTGATGGCGCAGGCGTTGCAGTCGCCCGGGGCGGAGCGGCTGACCTTGCGTGTCTATCGTGACAACGTCGCGGCGGCGACCCTGTACCGCGACCTGGGCTTTCAGCCGATGGAAGACGCTTCGACGCCGGAACTGCTGTTCATGCAGCACCGTGCCGGCTGAGTGGTGATCACGCGCGCAGCACGGAAGCCTGTTGCGCCTGCCATTGCTCGCGGGTGATGCGGCTGATGTGTTCGGTGCGGTAGTCGCCGAGGAAGCTGTTGAACTTGTTCACTTCGGTATGGTGATGCTGGAAACCGCATTTGCTCTGTACGCTCAGGGACTGCAGGTTGTCGGTGAAGTAGCCGCACCACAGTGCGTCCAGGCGCAGGCCGAGGAAGGCGTGCCGCATCACTTCGCGCACTGCTTCGGGCACCAGGCCGCGCCCCCAGTACGGTACGCCGATCCAGTAGGCGATCTCGCCTTCGCGTTCGCCGATCTCGAAGTTGCTGTCGGCACCGATCAGGATGCCGACGCAGCCGATGGCGCGGCCATCTTCGCGGCTCTGCAGGGCATAGACCTCCGGCCGGTTGAACACGGTGCGGATGATCTCGGTACTTTCCTCGACGCTGGTGTGGGCTGGCCATCCGGCGATGGGCCCGACGCGCAGGTCGCGGGCGTATTCGTACAGGTCGGCGGCGTCGGTGTCGCGCCAGGGGCGCAGGATCAAGCGTTCGGTATGCAGCGGCATGGCCGTTCCAGGGGCAGGGAGAGAGCGCACAGGCTAGGCCGCGTCGGGCGGAGGGCACAGGGCGGGACCTTGATGGTTTCGGTACTTTTCACAACTCCCCGGCGTTGCCCGGTATGCTGTGCCGCGGAATGCAGCCGGATCGGCCAATGGACCGCATACCCCAGCTTCTGGATCAGGACGAATCGATGCGCCTGGAGGTCAGTACGCTGGCCGAGGGGCAGGGGGTTCCGCTGTCGTTCGGGCACGCGTATCTGGCGGTACTGGTGTGCGTGTCCGGGCGTGCGCGCTTCGCACTGAACTTCCGTGAGGTGGCGGTGCAGCGGCACGACGTGCTGGTGCTGGCCGAGGACACGCTGGCGCTGCTGCGGAAGCGATCGCGTGGCTTCCTGGCGGTGGTCTGCCTGATGCCGAAGGCGCTGGCGTCGGAGGTGGCCTACGTACTGCCCAACGCGCTGTTCAAGTTCCTGCATGAGCATCCCCATTGCGTGCCGTCGCCGCTGGAGGTGCCGCTCCTGCAGGGCTGGCTGCAGCAGCTGATGGACGCGCAACATACTGGGGGCCGCTATCGGCACGTGATGCTGCGCAATCTACTGCAGACCTTTTTCCTGAAATTCGCCACGCTGTTGCCGGCACAGAAGGGGGCCGCAGCGTCGGTCAGCCGGCGCGAGCGCCTGGCCTGGAATTTCTGGGAACTGGTCGGCCAGCGCAGTACCCGCCAGCGCGACGTGCAGTCTTATGCCGATGCGTTGTGCATCACGCCGTTCTATCTTTCACAGCTGACCCGCGAGTGCTTCGATGAAACACCCAAGGCGTTGATCGACCGCCAGGTGGTGCTGGAGATCAAGGCGCTGCTGAGCTACAGCGAGCTGCCGATCGGGCGCATCGCCGAGCGATTGTGCTTCGAGGATGCGTCCTACCTGTGCCGCTACTTCCGGCGGCACACCGGGCAGTCGCTGACCGGCTACCGCCGTGCGGGGCAGGGCGGCGCTAGTGGGATGCGAACAGCGGTGCCGGCACTTCGGGCAGCAGATCCTCGGTAACCCCGCCGAGCACGCGTTCGACCACGCAGTCGCGGCGGTAGGGCCCCGGCACCCGCAGATCGGCTTCGCCAGGCCTGGCGAAAGGTCAATCCTGCTTCAACAGCTCGACCAGCTGGCGCAGGCGATAGGGCTTGGGCAGGAACTCCACCTGCTCCGGCAGCGGCGGCAGCTGCGAGCGCGCATAGCCGGAGGACAGGATCATGCGTGCCTGCGGCTGTTCGCGGGCGACGTGCTCGCTCAGTTCGATGCCGGACATGCCGTTGGGCATGCTGACATCGCTGAACACCACGTCAAAACGCGCCTCGCCCTTGAGCAGCTCCGCCGCCTCGTGGCCATCGGCGGTGGTGGCGACCTCGATGCCGAAATCGCGCAGGGCCAGGCCGATCATCTCGCGCAGATCGTTCTGGTCCTCCACCATCAGTACGCGGATCGGTTCATCGGTCATGGGGTGCTTCCTCTGATGCGGGTAACAGCAGGCTTACCGTCGTGCCGACACCGGGCGTGGTGGACACATCGACGAAGCCGCCGCTCTGGGTAGTGAATCCGAACACCTGGCTCAGGCCCAGGCCGCTGCCCTTGCCGATGTCCTTGGTGGTGAAGAAGGGCTCGCTGGCGCGCTCGGCGATGTCAGCCGCCATGCCATGGCCTTCGTCACAGACGCTGAGGGTGACATAGCCGCGTTGCAGCGTAGTGTCCGCATCCGGGTCGAGCCGATGTTCCAGCGCGGTGCCGATCAGGATGCGCCCTCCATCGATGGTGGCCTCCACGGCATTTGCCACCAGGTTGGCCAGGGCAGCCTGCAGCTGCATCGCGTCGGTGCACACCTGCGGCAGGCCCGGCGTGAGGCAGGCGTCCAGCGTCACCGTGGGTGGGCAGGCGCGCTGCAGGCCCGGCAGCCATTGCTGTACCAGCGTGTTGATGTCCAGCGGTTCGCGGATCAGGGTCTGGCCCGTGCTGAAGGCCAGCAGCTGGCGGGTCAGCAGGGCGCCGCGGTCGGTGGCCGCCTGCGCAGCGTCCAGCAGCTCAGCGGCGCGTGCATCGTCACCGCGGACGCGTAGCGACAGCAGGTCCAGTGCGTTGCCGATGGTGGTCAGCAGGTTGTTGAACTCGTGCGACAGGCCGCGGCTGAGCCGGCCGACCGTCTCGAACTGCTGGGTGTTGCGCAGCGCACGCTGGGCATCGCGCAGCAGTCGCTGTGCCTGCCATTGCTCGGTGATGTCACGGGTGATCTTGACGAAGCCAAGCAGTTCGCCCGCTTCGACGACCGGCTCGATGACCACGCTGGCGCGGAACGAGGAGCCATCGCGGCGTACCCGCCAGCCCTCGCTGGCAACATGGCCCTGCTGCGCCGCGAGGCGGAGCAGGCGCTGCGGTTCGCCGGCCTCGCGCTCGGTGGCCAGGTAGAAACGACCGAAGTGCGTACCCACCACTTCATCGGCTGAATAGCCCTTGATGCGCTCGGCGCCCGGGTTCCAGCTGCAGACGATGCCTTCAGGATCAAGCAGGTACAGCGCATGGTCGCGCACGCTGTCGATCAGCAATCGCAGTTGTCGGGAAGGGTCCGTCAGCACGGACGTCGTAGAGGCGGCTGCGTCCACGTGTAGATAAGTGTTACCCCTGTGAGGGACGTGAAGCTAGGCATTCAAGTGTGAAGGATGCGTGCACACCTGACACGTGCCATTTGTCCTGTGCGGCTGAATGCGACACGGAGTACCATCTTCCACCCTTCGCCTTCTGGAACCGACCTGCATGCGTCCTGGTGCGACTACGCGTGACCGCTGGATCTGGATGACCTCTGCCGTATTGCTGGCGGCGACCATCGCGCTGGAACTGGTGGTACCGCTGGGATACGCGGTCTGGCTGGCCTATTTCCTGGCCGTGGGCGTCACGGTGTTCCAGCGCAGTGCGCGCGCGCCGTTCGTGGTCGCGATGATCGCCTGTATCCTGCTGGTGATCGGCTTCAACGTGGCGCCCGCCAGCAACAACTCGTCGTTCTCGTTCGTCAACCGCACCATCGGTGGCTGCGCCTTCCTGATGATCGCGCTGATCGTCTCGCGCGCCATCCAGGCCCGCCGCCAGGCCATGCGCGCGCTCTGGCTGCAGGAGGCCGAGAACGCGGTGGCGTCGAGCCTGCGCGGTGACCTGGGGCCGGAGCAGATCGCCGAGGCGGCTGCGACGAGCCTGGCCGGGCAGCTGGACGCGGAGGTCGGTGCGGTCTATCGGCTGGAAGGCGGACGGCTGCAGCTGACCGGTGGCATGGCGCTGCCTTCGGGCGCGCCGGCCTCGCTGGCCCTGCACGAAGGGCTGGCCGGGCAGGTCGCTCGTGATGAACGGATCCGCCACCTGCATGGCGACGATGCCGCCGTGCTTGAACTGCAGACCAGTCTGGGCCGGCTGCCGGTGCGCGAGCGCATCCTGGCGCCGCTCAGCAGCGATGGTGCCGTGGTCGGCATCATCGAACTGGGCCGCGCCCGGGTCGGTGAACAGCGTGATCTGGATCGCGAGCTGCTGGAGCGCTGTGCCGAGACCATCGGCCTGGCGCTGCGCGCATCGCTGTTGCGTGCGCAACTGGTGGTGCTGCTGGAAGAGTCGCAGCGCCAGGGCGAGGAGCTGCAGGCCCAGCAGGAAGAGCTGCGCGTGGCCAACGAGGAGCTGGAAGAGCAGAGCCGCAGCCTGCTGCAGTCGCAGAGCCACCTGGAAGAACAGCAGGCCGAGCTGGAACAGAGCAACGTGCAGCTGGAAGAGCGCACCCACGAGCTGGAGGCGCAGAAGCAGGCGCTGCTGGTCGCGCAGAGCCAGCTGGTGCGCAACAGCAACGAACTGGCCGCGACATCGCGCTACAAGTCCGAGTTCCTGGCCAACATGTCGCACGAACTGCGCACGCCGCTGAACAGCTCGCTGATCCTGGCCAAGCTGCTGGCCGACAACAAGGACGGCACGCTCACCGAAGAACAGGTGAAGTACGCCCGTGCGATCCTCTCGTCCAACAACGATCTGTTGGCACTGATCAACGACATCCTCGACCTGTCGCGCATCGAGGCCGGCCATGTCGAACTGTCCGATGAAGTGGTGGTGGTCGACAGCGCGCTGCAGCGCCTGCGCGAGACCTTCGAGCCGATCGCGCGGCAGAAGGGCCTGGCCCTGCAGATCGAAGCCGATGCGCTGGCACCGAGCCAGCTGGTGGTCGACAGCCAGCGGCTGCAGCAGATCCTGAAGAACCTGCTGGCCAACGCGGTGAAGTTCACCGAGCACGGAAAGGTCAGCCTGCACGTGCGTGCGGCCGGCAATGGCCGCATCCGGTTCGAGGTCTGCGACACCGGCATCGGCATCGCCCGCGAGCAGCTGGACGTCATCTTTGAAGCCTTCCGCCAGGCCGACGGCAGCACCCGCCGTCGCTACGGCGGTACCGGCCTGGGCCTGTCGATCTCGCGCGATCTGGCCGAGCGCATGGGCGGCCAGATCCAGGTCGACAGCGAGCCCGGGCGCGGCAGCTGCTTCATCCTGGAGCTGCCATTGCAGGGCGCCCCCGCGGCGAGCGCAGCCGAGGCTGCCGAGGCCCCCGTGGCAGTGCCGGCGCCGGCACGGACACCGGCCGTGCTGCCGCCCGCGCCGGTGCGCGCTGCCACTGCGTCGGCGCCGGCCACTGCGTCGGCCGGCGTGGCCGACGACCGCGGCCGCCGCCAGCGCGCCGGGCGCCTGATCCTGGCGGTCGAGGACGATGCCACGTTCGCCGAGGCACTGGTGGCCCTGGCCCATGAACTGGACTTCGACTGCGTGGTGGCGGGTACGGCGGAAGAAGCGCTGACGCTCGCCAGTGAGCTGCGTCCGAACGGCATCCTGCTTGATATCGGCCTGCCGGACGTGTCGGGCCTGAGCGTGCTGGAGCGCCTGAAGCGCAACCCCGAAACCCGGCACATCCCGGTGCATGTGGTCTCGGCAACGGACCGCAGCCAGGTGGCGCGCGAGCTGGGCGCGATCGGCTTCGCGATCAAGCCGACCACGCGCGAGCGGCTGGTGACGGCCATCGAGCAGCTGGAACAGACCAGCCAGCGCGACGTGCGGCGCCTGCTGATCGTCGAGGACGACAGCGAGCTGCGCAGCAACCTGGAACTGCTGCTGGGCCGCGACCAGCTGCAGATCGTCGCGGTGGGCACCCTGGCCGATGCACTGGAACAGCTCAGCACGGTCACGTTCGACTGCATGGTGATGGACCTGTCGCTGCCCGACGGCAGCGGCTACGACCTGCTTGAACACATGGCCGGCAACGATGAGGTCGGTTTCCCGCCGGTGATCGTCTACACCGGCCGCGCGCTCAGCCGCGAGGAAGAGCAGCGCCTGCGCCGCTATTCCAAGAGCATCATCATCAAGGGTGCGCGTTCGCCGGAACGCCTGCTGGATGAAGTGACCCTGTTCCTGCACAGCGTCGAGGCCAGCCTGCCGACCGACCAGCAGCGCCTGCTGCGCGAAGCGCGCCGTCGCGACACCGTGCTCGATGGCCGTACCGTGCTGCTGGCCGAAGACGATGTCCGCAACATCTTCGCGCTGTCCAGCGTGCTCGAACCGCTCGGCGTCACGCTGGAGATCGCGCGCAATGGCCAGGAAGCGGTGGATCGCCTGGCCGAGCGCGAGGTCGATCTGGTGCTGATGGACATCATGATGCCGGAGAAGGATGGGCTGGCCGCGATGCGCGAGATCCGCGCGCAGCGCCACCTGCAGGACCTGCCGATCATCGCGCTGACCGCCAAGGCCATGCCGGACGACCGTGAGCGATGCCTGCAGGCCGGTGCCAACGATTACATCGCCAAGCCCATCGATGTCGACAAGCTGGTCTCGCTGTGCCGTGTCTGGTGCTCGCGGCAATGAACGAGCAGGCGCTGTTCGACCTGGAACTGAAGGTGCTGCTGGAAGCGCTGTACCAGCGCTACCACTACGACTTCCGCAGCTACGCGGTATCGTCGCTGCGGCGGCGCATCCGCCAGGCCATGCAGCGCTACGAGTGCGAGCGGCTGGCCGACCTGCAGCACCGCCTGCTGCACGAGCCGGACCTGTTCGCGCAGGCGATGCAGTTCTTCACAGTGCAGGTGTCGGAGATGTTCCGTGACCCGGCCTATTTCCGTGAGCTGCGCGAGCAGGTGGTGCCGGTGCTGCGCACCTATCCCTCGGTGAAGCTGTGGGTGGCTGGCTGCAGTACGGGCGAGGAAGTGTGGTCACTGGCGATCCTGCTGCACGAGGAAGACCTGCTCGAGCGCAGCATCGTTTACGCCACCGACATCAATCCGGCAGCGCTGGTCACCGCCGAAGCCGGCGCCTATGGCATCGACCGCATGGCCCAGTTCAGCCGCAACTACCTGGCGGCCGGCGGCACCGCTTCGCTCTCCGACTACTACGCCACGGCCTACGATGGCGCGGTGTTCAATCGCCAGCTGCGCCGCAACGTGGTGTTCGCCGACCACAGCCTGGCCACCGACACCGTGTTCTCCGAAGTGCACCTGGTGTCGTGCCGCAACGTGCTGATCTATTTCAACCGCGACCTGCAGGATCGCGCGGTGGGCCTGTTCCGTGATGCGCTGGTGCATCGCGGCTTCCTTGGCCTGGGCAGCAAGGAGTCGCTGCAGTTCGGGCGCCACCAGGGTGTGTTCGAGGTCTGCTCGCGCGAGCATCGCCTGTACCGGAAAGTCGCCTGATGAGCCTGCCGATACGACCGGCCGTGCTGGTGATCGGGGCCTCTGCGGGTGGGGTCGCAGCGCTGCAGACGGTGCTTGGCGCGCTGCCTGCGGCACTGCCGGCGCCGGTGCTGGCAGTGCTGCACCTGCCACGCGATCGCAGCAGCCGCATCGCCGAAGTGCTGGCGCCGTACTGCGCGCTGCCGGTGCGCGAGGCCGAAGACAAGCAGCCGCTGCAGCCTGGTACGGTGACCTTTGCGCCACCGGACTATCACCTGCTGGTGGAAGACGCCGGTTCGCTGGCGCTGTCGGTGGACGCCCCGGTGCTGTTTTCTCGCCCGGCCATCGATCCGCTGTTCGAGTCGGCGGCAGCGGTGTTCGGCGCGCAGGTGCTGGCCTTGCTGCTGACCAGTGCCAGCAGTGATGGCAGCGAAGGCGTGGCCGCCGTGCGCGCCGCTGGTGGCCGCGCCTGGCTGCAATGTCCCGAGGAGGCCGAGGCATCGATGATGCCGGCCTCCGCCCTGCAGCACGCTGGCGCCGATGCCGTGCTGCCCCTTGAACTGATGTGCCGTCGCCTGAAGGAGTTGTTTGCATGAACCTGTTGCCACCGGACCCTGCGCAGTCGCAGACCCCGGTCAACCTGCTGATCGTCGATGACGTGCCGCAGAACCTGGTAGCCATGCAGGCGCTGCTGCAGCGCGAGGGCGTGAACCTGCTGCTTGCGGGCTCGGGTGCGCAGGCGCTGGAGCTGCTGCTGGAGCACGAGGTGGCGCTGGCATTGCTGGATGTGCACATGCCGGAGATCGATGGTTTCACCCTGGCCGAGCTGATGCGCGGTTCGCACCGCAGCCGCGATGTGCCGATCATCTTCCTGACCGCCTCGCCGGATGACCCGGTGCGTGCCTTCAAGGGCTACGAAACCGGTGCGGTCGATTTCCTGCACAAGCCGGTCGCACCGCAGGTGATCCTGAGCAAGGTCAACGTCTTCATCGAGCTCTACCAGCAGCGCCAGCTGCTGAAGGCGCGCAACGAGGCGCTGGAACGTTCGCTCAAGCTCAACGAGACGATGGCGGCCGTGCTCACCCATGACCTGCGCACGCCGCTGTCGGCGATCCTGCTGTGTGCCGACAAGCTGGCGCTGGAGCTTCCAGAGGACAATGCCGGTGCGCAGCAGACCCTGAAGCACCTGGAAGCCAGCACCCTGCGCATGGCGCGGATGGTCGAGCAGCTGCTGGACTTTTCGCGGATCCGCAGCGGCGGCCTGCGCCTGCAGGCAAGTGCCTGCGATCTTGCGGAAGTGACGCGTGCCGTGGTGGCCGAAGCGGGCAGCGCCCACGGCCACGCACGGGTGCATCTCGACATGCAGGGCGATACCCGCCTGCAGGGTGATCTGGATCGGCTTGGCCAGGTCGCCGCGAACCTGGTCGGCAACGCGCTTACCCATGGCAGCGAGGCGAGGGTGGAGGTGGACGGCCGCGATCCGCGCAGCGTGCTGCTGCGGGTAAGCAACGCCGGGCGGATCGACGACGCGCTGCTGCCGCGATTGTTCGAGCCGTTCAAGGCCAGTTTCCACCCCAGCAATGGCCTGGGGCTGGGCCTGTACATCGTTGATCAGTTCGTCCGCGCGCACGGCGGCCACATCGGCGCGCGCAACGAGGCGGGGCAGGTGGTGTTCGAGGCGACGCTGCCACGGCGCTCTGAAAGCCCGGCAACGGCGGCCAGCTGAATCCTTCAGCAAGCGACGCGTGGATCTGAGACGGGCTCGTCCGCAACTGCTACCGTGGCGGCAGATATTGCCAAGGAAGCACCATGCCACTGCGTGCGATCGCCTATGTCAGCCGGGCGCTGCCGGATCTCTCCGCTCGACGGCTGCAGGCGCTGGTCGACGATGCGGCCCGCTTCAACAAGATGGCCGGCGTGACCGGCGTGCTGCTGCACGACGGCGGGCGTTTCCTGCAGTACATCGAAGGGCCGCCGGATGGCATCGGTTCGGTCTACGAACGCATCCTGCAGGCCGGCAGCCATATCGACATCATTGAACTGGCGCGCGGCCGCCTGGGCCAGCGCCAGTTTCCGTACTGGTCGATGCGCGCGCTGCCGGTGGAGGAGGCGCTGTTGCGCCAGCTGTCATCCAGTGACTGGTCGGGCTTTACCCGTACGCTGCAGGGTGATCGCTCCGCGCCGACGCCGGTGGACCTGCTCGACAACGTTGTGCAGCCAGCACTGCACGCCGGCTGAGCGTCAGCCCGAGGTGCCGCCGCCGCAATAGGCGGCATGCAGCGCCTGCAGCACGCCCAATGCGGGCCCTTCCTGCATGCGGTAGTGGATGGCCTGTGCTTCGCGCCGGGTCGCCACGATGTCCATATCGCGCAGCACAGCCAGGTGCTGCGACAGCGCGGACGCACTCAATCCGGTCAGCGCCTGCAGCTCCGGTACCGGCGCTTCGCCTTCGACCAGGCGGCACAGCACGCGCAAGCGGGCAGGATGGGCCAGGCGCTTGAGCAGGGCAGCGGCCTGCGCGGCGTGCTTGGCCATCGCGGCACTGTCGAGCGGGGTGCTGGGCATGGTTGACCTTTTTGTTTAGACGTGTCTAATTTAGATAAATCTAAATAAAAGGGCAATCCCATGAAGGGCGTGAATGAGGGCAGGGCATGAACCTGCCGTGGACTGCGGTGGCCGGCGGTGGGTTGATCGGCGCCGCCGCAGTGCTGTTGCTCGCCACCCTCGGGCGTGTGGCCGGTATCAGCGGGATCGCCGCAGGCAGTCTGCGCGCAGCGGAAGGCGAGCGCGGATGGCGCTGGGCCTTCCTGTCTGGCCTGCTCGCGGCGGCCGGGCTGGTGCTGTGGTGGCAGTCGCTGCCCGACGCGTCGCCGCGGGTTCAGTTGCGCGATGCCTTGCCTGCCTGGCAGTTGATCGGCGCCGGCCTGCTGGTGGGCTTCGGCACCCGCTTGGGCAGTGGCTGTACCAGCGGTCACGGCGTCTGTGGCATGGCTCGCGGCTCGAAGCGCTCGCTGCTGGCGGTGCTGGTGTTCATGGCCTGCGCGATGCTGACGACGTTCCTCATCCGCCACGGCGGAGGCCCGGCATGAGCCGCGCGACAGGGGCCGCGGCAGCGGCGGGTGCGCTGTTCGGTGCGGGGCTGGCGCTTTCGGGGATGACCGACGCGCGCCGTGTGCTCGGCTTCCTCGACATTGCGGGTGATTTCGATCCCACCCTGGTGTGGGTGCTGGGCTCGGCGCTGCTGGTCAGTGCGGTCGGCCAGCGCTGGGTGCTGCGCCGCGCGCAGCCGTGGTTCGCGTTGCGCTTCCAGCTGCCCAGTGCGCGTGATGTCGATGCGCGCCTGCTGCTGGGCGCCGCACTGTTCGGTATCGGCTGGGGATGGGCTGGCTATTGCCCGGGACCGGCCATCGCCGGGCTGGCAGTCGCATCGCGTGAAGGGCTGTGGTTCGTGCCTGCGATGCTTGCAGGTTTCTGGCTGCACGATCGGGTCGTACGCTGAGGCTTCACCCCTGTGTCACCCTGCGTGCGGTCAGATCCGGGGTTCACGGGGAAAGGAGCACAACGACATGGTACGGATGAAGTGGACGGGCAGGGCAATGCTGGCGGTCGCACTGGCCGCTGCGGTGGCACCGGCGCTGGCCTGCACGCGCGCGGTGTACCTGGGTGACAACGGTGATGTGATCACCGCACGCTCGATGGACTGGAAGGTCGACGTGGCCACCAATCTCTACGTGCTACCGCGCGGCATCGCGCGCACCGGCCAGGCCGGACCGAAGTCGCTGGCCTGGACAGCGCGCTATGGTTCGGTGGTGGCCACCGGCTACGACGTGTCGACCACCGATGGCATGAACGAGAAGGGCCTGGTGGCCAACCTGCTGTGGCTGGTCGAATCGGAGTATCCGCAGCAGCGCGGCAACAAGCCGGGACTGGCGATTTCGCTGTGGGCGCAGTATGTGCTGGACAATTTCGCGACCGTGGACGAGGCGGTGGCGGCGCTGAAGCGTGAGCCGTACTCGATCGTCACCGACAAGGTGCCGGGCGAGGACCGCCAGGCAACGCTGCATCTGTCGCTGTCCGACGCGAGCGGCGACAGTGCCATCGTCGAGTACATCGGGGGGCGCCAGGTGATCCACCATGACCGGCGCTACCAGGTGATGACCAACTCGCCGATCTTCGAGCAGCAGCTGGCACTCAACAGCTACTGGCAGCAGATCGGTGGCACGGTGATGCTGCCAGGTACCAACCGCTCGTCCGACCGCTTCGCGCGTGCGTCGTTCTACATCAATGCCATTCCCAAGGCCGAGGACCCGGTGGAAGCGCTGGCCAGCGTGTTCAGCGTGATCCGCAATGCGTCGGTGCCGTATGGCATCACCACGCCGGGCGAGCCGAACATCTCATCGACGCGCTGGCGCACGGTGGCCGACCACAAGCGGCGGTTATACTTCTTCGAATCGGCGCTGACCCCCAACACCTTCTGGATCGATCTGAACAAGGTCGATTTCGGCGGCCAGGTGCTCAAGCTCGACCTTGGCAAGGACCAGCGCAACACGTTCGCCGGCGATGCATTGGGTCACTTCGTACCCAGTGCACCGTTCGCCTTCCTCGGCGTGGACGGCTAGCGCGAGGCCTGGTCCGGCGCGTCCTTCGGATAGACCGCCAGCACGCTGCAGCCCGGGCGGGCGAAGCGCGGCGTGCTGGCGCGCATGTCGCCGGGGATTCCGGACGGCGTCTCCACGATGCGATCGCCCGGATTGCCACAGATCAGGCCGTTCTGGAAACCGGACTGGAATTCCACCGAGGTCGCCCCGGCCAGGATCGAGCAGCTGCCGGCCAGTTCGACGCGGTAGTAGCGATTGCCGCCATTGCGGCGCGGATTGGTCTCCACCACCACGCCTTGCGGATCCTCGTTCCAGCTGCGCACATGGCGGGTGGCGAAGCAGAACGCTGGCGAGGCCTGGAAGGTATGGCGCGGGCTGCTGCCGCCACGGCTGGGCTTGCCTGTGGCGGTCACGTTCACCGGCGGCAGGGTGGCCGCGTACAGGCGGCTGCTCTGGCGAGCGGTGCTGGCGAATTCCCGGTTGTCGATCGGGGTGACACTGCCGACGCCGCAGCGGCGGCCATCCACCATCACCTGTTCACTGGGGCGGCCGCAGGCCCAGCCCGAAGGCGCCTCCAGCCGCAGTGCGCTGGCTTCGTTGACACCCGGGCAGGCTGCGCTGAAGTCGATGCGGAAGGACTGGCCCCTGCCATCACGGACCGCGATGGCGGTCGGTGTCTCCTGCTCGACCTGGCGTACGTCACGTGCGTCCAGGCAGTGCGGTGCAGGTGCGATGCGCTCGGCGGCCGATGGCGCGGATGGCGCCTGGGCCAGGGCGGCCAGGGGTAAGGCGCTGGCCAGTGCCAGCGGAAGCAATCGGATCATGCTGTTCATCCTGCCATCCCTGCGTCTGTAACTGGCTGGAACATAGCATGGCCGGTGCCGGGGCCGCGTTGCAGGGAAATGCCAGCACGCGCACACTCGTCATATGGGCGCGATCTTCCACCTGCGGCACTACGGCCAGGCCACCGGCCTGGACCGTCATGACTACGCGCAGTGGGTGCTGCCGCTGCAGGGCGAACTGCAGTTCGAGATGCAAGGCCGCGGTGGTCGCCTGGACCTGCTGCAGGGGGCCTTCGTCGCGGCTGGCGAAGCACACGACCAGATGGCCGATGGCCCGAATGCTTTCGTGATCGTCGACTGCCCCCCGGGTGTGCTCGATGACGGTACCCAGGAACACCTGTGCCGCCAGCGCTGGCTGCATCTGCCACTGGCGCTGCGACAGCGCCTGGCGCAGGTGTGTGAGGGCCAGGCACTGCCGGCCCTGTTGCCGCAGCTGCTCCAGGTGTTCGCACCGGCGGGCAGTGGTGCGCGCCTGCAGGGCCTGTGCGCGGCGGTGCAGGTTGATCCGGGCCAGGCGTGGCCGGTAGCACGCATGGCCGCCTTCGTCGGTGTCAGCGAAAGCCGGTTGCATGCGCTGTTCCAGCGGGAGTTCGGGCTGAGCCCGCAGGCCTGGCTCAGTGCAAGCCGGTTGCGTTGGGCCAAGCACCAACTGCGTACCAGTGCGGCGCCGATCAGCGATATCGCGCTGGCGGCAGGCTATTCCGAGCAGAGTGCACTGACCCGTGCGCTGCGTCGTGAGTGCGGACAGACGCCGGCCGCCTGGCGCAGGGGCGCCATATGACCTGTAGAGCCGAGCCCACGCTCGGCTGCCCTTATCTGCACAGCGGCCAATCGCAGCCGAGCATTGGCTCGGCTCTACAGAGATGACACGGCAATAGCCTCGGTCAAGAGCGCCCGCTGGCCAGCGCTTACACTGCGCGGCCCGTTCTCTTCCCCCGAAGAACCCGAATGCGCAACAACCCGATGGCCCTGGGCATCGCCAATGGCGTTGCCGCTGGCGCGCTGTGGGGCGTGGTCTTTCTCGCCCCCGCCGTGCTGCAGTCGTTCAATGCCCTGCAACTGTCCGCCGGTCGCTACCTGGTCTATGGCCTGATTGCCATCGCTCTGCTGCTGCCGCGCTGGAAGCGGCTGGCACCGCGGCTGGGCCGCGCCGAATGGTTCGGGCTGCTGTGGCTGAGCCTGGCTGGCAACCTAGTGTACTTCCTGCTGCTGGCCACGGCGGTGCAGTGGGCCGGTGGCGCGGCGGCGTCATTGATTGTCGGCCTGATTCCGGTGGTGGTCACTGTGGTTGGCGTGCGCGAGCAGGGCGCGGTGCCGTTGAAGCAGCTGCTGCCGGCGCTGGGCCTGTGCGTGCTCGGCGTGGCGCTGGTGGGCTGGGAAGCATTGATGTCCGAACACCTCGCAACACCGTGGCGGCAGCGCCTGATCGGCCTGCTCTGTGCGTTCGGCGCGCTGTTCTCGTGGGCGCTGTACTCGATCGGCAACAGTCGTTGGCTGGCACGCCGGCCGGACCTGTCCAGCCACGACTGGTCGTTGCTGACCGGCGTCACCACTGGCGGCCTGGCCCTGCTGCTGGTGCCGATGGCCTTCATCGGCCACAGCGGTACCCACACCGCGGCGCAGTGGAGTGGCTTCTGGGCGATCAGCGCCGGCGTGGCAGTGGTGGCCTCGATCCTCGGCAACGCGTTCTGGAACCGTGCCAGCCGCCTGCTGCCATTGACCCTGACCGGGCAGATGATCGTGTTCGAGACGCTGTTCGCGCTGGCGTATGCCTTCGCCTGGCAGCAGCGCTGGCCCTCGCTGCTGGAGGCGCTGGCGATCGTGTTCCTGGTGGCCGGCGTGATGCTGTGCGCGCATGCCCATCGCTCGCCACGGGCGATCGCCGAACATGCAGGCTGAATGTGGGCGTCAAGCGTGCTGATGCCGGCTTGGTCTCAGATGCAACCAAATGCCGGCACGTTGGCCGATGATCGCCGCAATGATTTTTTGCATCGCAGCACTTGACAGCGGACCGGCGCACAGTGTTTTCTGTGCGTCATGGTCCTTGATGCCGCCCACGCCAGCCTGATCGCCCCCGCCATTGCGGGCCGTCCGACTGCGCCGGTCGCCACCACCACCATTACCACCACCACCGTCACCACTGCCCTGGTGCGGCCCGTCGTCTTCGTGTAACTCCCGAAAACCACGGCCCCGCACCATCCAGGTGGCGGGGAAACTCGACACCTGCATGCGACGGGGCCTCCTACCGAGGTCTGCATGTCTTCCCACGCCCCCGCCCATCCCGTTGCCCCGGCCGATCTGGCTGCACCGTCCACTGTCGTGCACAAGTTCGGCGGCACCTCGGTGGCCGATGCCGAACGCTATCGCCATGTTGCCGGCCTGCTGCTGGCCCGTCCTGAGTCGCTGCAGGTCACTGTCGTCTCGGCGATGAAGGGGGTCACCGACGCGCTGATCGATCTGGCGCAGCTGGCGGCAAAGGGTGACCAGGGTTGGCGCGAGGCCTGGCATGCCCTGCGCGCGCGCCACCGTGGCGCCGCCGTGGCGCTGCTGGGCGAGCAGGTCGGCGAGACGGTCGAATGGATCGACGCCCGCTTCGATCAGCTGGCCGAAGTGCTGGCGGCGCTGGCAGTGATCGGCGAGCTGCCGCGCGAGGTGCTGGACCGCGTGCAGGGCCTGGGCGAAGTGTTCTCCGCGCAGTTGCTTGGCACCCACCTGCGTGCCTTGGGCGAAGACTGTGCGGTGCTCGATGCGCGCGATGTGCTGGTGGTCGGGCATGGCGAGCTGGGCGTCGATGTCGACTGGGAAGCCAGCGCCGACCGCCTCGCGCAATGGCGCCTTCAACATCCTCAGCCGCGCCTGGTCGCCACCGGTTTCGTCGCGCGTGACCGTGATGACCGCATCACCACCCTGGGCCGCAACGGCAGTGACTACTCCGGCGCGATCTTCGCCGCGCTGTTCAATGCCGATGAACTGCACATCTGGACCGACGTCGACGGCGTGCTGTCAGCCGACCCGCGCCTGGTACCCGAAGCCGTGCAGCTCGAATCGCTCAGCTACGACGAGGCCTGCGAACTGGCTTACTTCGGCGCCAAAGTGGTGCACCCGCAGACGATGTCGCCGGCGATCCGCCTGGGCCTGCCGATCTTCATCCGCAATACGTTCCAACCGGCGCATCCGGGTACGCGCATCAGTGCCGAGCGCTCGCCGCGTGGGCCGGTAAAGGGCCTGACCCTGAGCCCGGGCCTGGCCCTGTTGAACCTGGAAGGCACCGGCCTGATCGGCGTGCCAGGCACTGCAGAGCGCGTATTCGCTGCCCTGCGCCAGGCGCAGGTGTCGGTGGTGATGATCTCGCAGGGTTCGTCGGAACATTCGATCTGCTGCGTGGTGCGCGCCGCCGAAGCTGCACGTGGCCGCGAGGCGCTGCTGCATGCGTTTGCGCATGAGCTGTCGGTGGGCCAGGTGCAGCGCGTGCAGGTCAGCGAGGGCGTCAGCGTTCTGGCGGCAGTGGGCGACGGCATGGCCGGTCAACCCGGCGTGGCGGCACGCCTGTTCGAGGCGCTGGGCCGCGCACAGGTGAACATCCTGGCAATCGCGCAGGGCTCGTCCGAGCGCAACATTTCGGTGGCGGTGGACAGTGCCGATGCCACCCGCGCCCTGCGCGCCGCGCATGCCGGCTTCTGGCTGTCGCCGCAGACCTTCGCGGTGGGCGTGATCGGGCCTGGCAACGTCGGTGCCGCGCTGCTGGACCAGCTGCTGGCCGCGCGCCCGCAGTTGCTGGCCAAGGCCAATGTCGATCTGCGCCTGCGCGCACTGGCCTCGCGTTCGCGCATGCGGCTGGAAGCGGATGGGCTGCATGCCGACTGGCGCGAAGCCCTTCAGCAGGCGGGTGAGCCCAGCGATCTGGATCGCTTCACCGAACACCTGCTGGCCGCGCACCTGCCGCATGCGGTGGTGATCGACTGCAGTGGCAGTGCCGAGGTGGCCGAGCGCTATGAGGGCTGGCTGGCAGCCGGCGTCCACGTGGTCACCCCGAACAAACAGGCCGGCGCCGGGCCGCTGCCGCGCTACCAGCGCATCCGCGCCGCGGCGGCGGCCAGTGGTGCGCGTTTCCGCTACGAGGCCACGGTGGGCGCGGGCCTGCCGGTGATCACCACGTTGCGTGACCTGGTCGATACCGGTGACGAGGTGCTGGCCATCGAAGGCATCTTCTCCGGCACGCTGGCCTGGCTGTTCAACCGCTTCGATGGCAGCCAGCCATTCTCGCAGCTGGTCGCGCAGGCGCGGTCGATGGGCTACACCGAGCCGGACCCGCGTGACGATCTTTCGGGCGTGGACGTGGCGCGCAAGCTGGTGATCCTGGCCCGCGAAGCCGGCCACGCGCTCAGTCTTGAGCAGGTGGAAGTGGAAAGCCTGGTGCCGGCGCTGCTGCGCGAGGGCAGCGTGGATGACTTCATGGCGCGGCTGGGCGAGTCCGACGCCAGCCTGCTGCAACGCCTGCAGGATGCGCGGGCGCGTGGTGCGGTGCTGCGCTATGTGGCACGGCTGGGTGCCGACGGCGCCTCGGTGGGGCTGCAGGAACTGCCGGCCGATCATGCCTTCGCCAACCTGCGGCTGACCGACAACGTGGTGCAGTTCCGCACCCGTCGCTACTGCGACAACCCGTTGGTGGTGCAGGGGCCGGGTGCGGGTCCGGAGGTGACGGCAGCGGGTGTGTTCGCGGACCTGCTGCGGGTCGCCGCCGGTGAAGGAGCGCGGCTGTGATCGCACGTGCGTTCGCGCCTGCCTCGGTGGCCAACGTGGCAGTGGGCTTCGACATTCTCGGCCATGCCATTGCCGGTATCGGCGATACCGTGAGCGTGCGCCGCATCGACGAGCCGGTGGTGCGGATCGATGCGATCCGTGGCAGTGCCGTCGCGCTGCCACTGGACGCCGCCGGCAACACCGCCGGGGCTGCGCTGATGTCGCTGCGCGAAGGCCTGGGCCTGGATTTCGGTTTCGCGGTCGAGATCGACAAGGGCATCCCGTTCGGTTCCGGCATGGGCGGTTCGGCAGCGTCGAGTGTCGCGGCGCTGGTCGCCGCCAATGCGCTGCTGCAGGCCCCGTTGCCGCGCGAAGCGCTGTACCCCTACGCGCTGGACGGTGAGGCGGTGGCCAGTGGTGGCCGTCACGGTGACAACGTCGGCCCGCTGCTGCTGGGTGGCCTGGCGCTGTGCACGGCCGATCGCCTGTTGCCGGTCCCGGTGCCTGCCAGCTGGCACAGCCTGCTGGTGCATCCGCACGCGGTGCTGGAAACGCGCCGTGCCCGCCAGGCCCTGCAGGGCAGCTATGCGCTGGGCGAGTTCGTGGCCCAGAGCGCGAACCTCGCGCTGGTGCTCAGTGGTTGTCATCGCAGTGATGCGACGCTGGTACGCGCGGGACTGCGCGACGTGCTGGTCGAACCGCGACGGGCCGGATTGATTGCCGGCTTCGAGGCCGCCCGTGATGCAGCGCTGTCGGCCCATGCAATGGGTGCGGGCATCTCCGGTGCCGGACCCAGTGTGTTCGCCTGGTTCGAGGATGCCGACCAGGCCCGCGCCGCCGTGGCGCCGGTGCAGGCAGCGTTCGCTGCGGCCGGCTTCGACAGTGACGCCTGGGTATCGCCGCTGGATGCGCCGGGAGCCCGGCTGTGCTGAATCCTTCCCCTTCTCTGGAAACCGATCCCATGCAATTTGTTTCGACCCGCGGGCAGTCTCCCGCCGTTGGCCTCAGCGCGGCGATCGCCGCCGGATTGGCGCCCGATGGCGGGCTGTATGTTCCCGCGCATCTGCCGGCCGCGCGCGAGCTGCAGGCCGGGGCGACCCTGGCCGATACCGCCGCCGATCTGCTGGCACCGTTCTTTGCGGGCGATGCACTTGAGACTGCGCTTCCGGCGATCTGCCGCGAAGCGTTCGACTTCCCGGTGCCGCTGCGTGCACTCGGCGAGGGTGACCACGTGCTGGAGCTGTTCCATGGGCCGACGGCGGCATTCAAGGATATCGGCGCGCGCTTCCTGGCCGGTACGCTGTCGCGCCTGCAGGGCGGCGAGGATCGCGATCTGACGATCGTCGTCGCCACGTCCGGCGATACGGGTGCCGCCGTTGCGGCGGCCTTCCATCGCCAGCCGGGCGTGCGCGTGGTGGTGCTGTATCCGGAGGGTCGCGTGTCTCCGCGCCAGGCGCATCAGCTCGGTTGTTTCGGCGACAACATCCAGGCCCTGCGCGTGACGGGCGCATTCGACGATTGCCAGGCGATGGTCAAGCAGGCGCTGGCCGACCGCGAACTGCAGGCGCAGGTGCCGGTGAGCTCGGCTAACAGCATCAGCCTGGGCCGACTGCTGCCGCAGATGAGCTACTACGCGCATGCAGCGTTGACCCACTACGCCGCGCATCGTCGCCGGCTCAACCTGGTGGTGCCGACCGGCAATCTGGGCAACGCGATGGCAGCCGTGCTGGCGCGCGCGCTGGGCGTGCCGATCGGCCAGGTCGTGCTGGCCACCAATGCCAATGCCGTGCTGCCGGCGTACTTCAATGGTGGCGACTACCAGCCGCAGGCCAGTGTGGCGACGGTGGCCAATGCAATGGACGTGGGTGCGCCGAGCAACTTCGAGCGACTGCGCTGGCTCTACCACGGCGACGACGCAGAGCTGCGTGCAGCTTTCCGCGCGTTCGCGGTGGATGACGTGACCATCCGCGCGACGATTGCCGCAGCGCATGCCAGCCGCGGCGAGCTGTTCTGCCCGCACACGGCGACGGCGGTGAAGGTGCTGCAGGATCTGCGCGCGCGCGGTGCCAAGGGCGACTGGGCGGCGGTGGCTACGGCGCATCCAGCCAAGTTCGAGGCTGTGGTCGAGCCGCTGATCGGCGAAACGGTGGCGGTGCCACCTGCGCTGGATGCCTTGCTGCAGCGACCGGCGCACGCCGAACCATTGGCGGCAGATTACGCGGCCTTGCGCGAGGTGTTGCTGCGTTGATCGCAGATGGAGGCGGTTGCCGGCCAGCGGCCGGCACTACCCGTGTTGCATCCTTCCGGTAGTGCCGGCCGCTGGCCGGCAACCCAACCAACCGCGATGCGGTCAGATCAACCCTTCACCGGCCAGCGTGCGCAGCCCATCCTCGTCGAGGATCTCCACCACGTTCAGGTGGGGCAGGGCGATCAGCCCCTGCTGGCGCAGCTTGGTGAAGGTGCGGCTGACCGTTTCCATGGTCAGGCCCAGATGGTCGGCGATATCGCCGCGGCCCATCGGCAGCGACACGCGCAGGCCGTCGCCCCCCAGCTTGGCCTCGCGCGCGGCCAGGCGCAGCAGGAAATCGGCCAGCTTCTCGGCCGGCTGCAGGCGTGCCAGCGCCAGCGCAGCATCCTGTGCGGCATCCAGTTCCTGGCAGGCGCGCTGCAGCAGCTTGCGCTCCAGGTGCGGGAAGCGGCTGCGCAGGGCCTTCATCTGTGGCAGCGCGACACGGCACACGCGGCTGTCGGCGATGGCCTCGATGTCGTAGCGATGGTGGTCGCTGCCGCTCAGGCCCAGGTAGTCGCCGGGCAGCACGAAACCGTTGATCTGGCGCCGGCCGTCGGCCAGGGTGCGCACCAGGCGCAGTGCGCCGGCGGTCAATGTATAGACATGGTCGCGCTCTTCGCCGGTGCGTGCCAGCGTGCTGCCCATGCTGACCTGCTGCGAGACGGTGACCTGTTCCAGCGCCTGCACTTCGTCTGGCGACAGCGCCGAGCACACCGCAAGGTGCCGAACCGAGCAGTGCAGGCAGTCCAGCGTGGTGCAGGACGGCGAGGCGGGATCGTTGGTGGCGGGCGGAGCGCCGGAAGGCCGTGACATGTTGCGGGGGGCGTATCGCGGGCGGGGAGGGCCTTATGATACTTCAAGCGGCCGTTCGACCCTGCCGGAGGCGGGGGCGCTAGAATGTTGCCCCCTCCCACGTCCCGTTCCAGCAGGAGTTCCGCCCGTGATCAAGCCCCGTACCCCGCCCGGCACCCTTGAGCTGCTGCCGCGCGAGCAGATTGCGTTCCAGCGCATGCTGGACGTCATCCGCCGCAACTACGAGCGCTTCGGGTTCCTGCCGGTGGAGACGCCGGTGTTCGAGCTGTCCGACGTGCTGCTGACCAAGTCCGGTGGTGAGACCGAGCGCCAGGTGTATTTCGTGCAGTCCACCGGCGCGCTGGCCAACGCTGCCGAGTCGGGCGACCGTTCGCTGCCGGAAATGGCGCTGCGCTTCGACCTGACCGTGCCGCTGGCACGCTACGTGGCCGAGCACGAACACGAACTGACCTTCCCGTTCCGCCGTTACCAGATGCAGCGCGTGTACCGCGGCGAGCGTGCCCAGCGCGGTCGTTTCCGCGAGTTCTACCAGTGCGACATCGACGTGATCGGCAAGGACAGCCTGAGCGTGCGGTACGACGCTGAAGTGCTGGCGGTCATCCATGCGGTGTTCTCGGAACTGCGCATCGGTGACTTCAGCATCCAGCTGAACAACCGCAAGCTGATGCGCGGCTTCTTCGAGAGCCTGGGCGTGGCTGAAGGCGAGCGCCAGCTGGCGGTGCTGCGCGAAGTGGACAAGCTGGACAAGCGTGGCGCCGATTACGTCCGCGAGACGCTGGTGGGCGAGGGCTTCAACATCCCGGCAGAACAGGTCGAGAAGATCCTGGCCTTCGTCGCTGTGCGTTCGCAGGGCCATGCCGATGCGCTGGCGCAGCTGGCCACGCTGGAAGCCGACGCCGGTTCTTCGGAGATCCTGCGTACCGGCGTCGCCGAACTGCGCGAAGTGCTGCAGCTGGTGCAGGCGCTGGGCGTGCCGGAAACCGCATACTGCCTGAACTTCTCCATTGCGCGCGGCCTGGACTATTACACCGGCACCGTCTACGAGACCACGCTGACCGACCACCCGCAGATCGGCTCGATCTGTTCGGGCGGCCGTTACGAAGACCTGGCCAGCCACTACAGCAAGTCGAAGCTGCCGGGCGTGGGTATCTCCATCGGCCTGTCGCGCCTGTTCTGGCAGCTGCGCGAGGCGGGCCTGATCGACGGCATCGAAGCCAGCAGCGTGCAGGCGCTGGTGGCGCTGATGGACGAGCAGGGCATGCCGCAGTCGCTGGACATCGCGCGCCGCCTGCGCGCCGGTGGCATCAATACCGAAGTGCAGATGGAGCCGAAGAAGATCGGCAAGCAGTTCCAGTACGCGGCCAAGGCCGGCATCCGCTTCGTGGTGCTGGCCGGTGAAGACGAGCTCGCGCGCGGCGTGGTGGCGGTGAAGGACCTGCTGCGTGAACAGCAGTTCGAAGTGTCGCGCGACGAGCTGGCCAGCACCCTGCTGGTGGAGCTGGAACAGTCCAGGGCGATGATGTGAAGCCGGCCGTCGCAGGGGTACTCACCGTGCTCCTGTTGGCGGGCTGCCAGAGTGACCTAGTGCTGCGCAGTGATCGGCTGGGCCCGGCGCAGTACCGGCTGCAGGTTGATCGCTGTCACGTGATCGACCGCGCGCAGCTTGAGGGCGACCTGCGGGCCCTGGCCTCGCGGACGTGCCCGGCGGGTGCAGGGGCGTTGCAGAACATCCAGTCCCTGCCGAGCCGGCAGGGCAGCCTGTTCGGGGAGTGCCTGCGGCGCGGGACGCTGCAGGCGGAGGTGCGTTGCCTGCCCTGAGTCGAGCCAGGTTGTTGATTTGAAAGCAGAACGCCCGCCCTTTGGTGGGCGTTCTGCATTTCCGGCATCCGGTCCAGGGGTCAGATCCGTTTTCCTTTGGAAAACGGATCTGACCCCATGAGGCTCCGATTTGACGCACTGCGCAAGAATGCGCTAATGTACTAACGCGCTATTACATTGATGCATGGACCCGACTCCGTGAAAGCCCGCCCCGAGATTGCCGCCAAAGACCCGAAGGCCGACCTGGAAGCCCTGGCCCGGGCCTTTGCCGCGCTGCGCGAGCCGGAGCAGGTCGAGGCATTCCTGCGCGACCTGTGCACCCCGGCCGAGCTGGAGGCCATGGCCGACCGCTGGAAGGTGGTGCCGCTGCTGCAGCAGGGCGTGCCGTACCGCGAGATCCACGAGCGCACCGGCGTCAGCGTGACCACCACCGGACGGGTGGCACGCACGCTCGAGCATGGCCATCGAGGCTATGCCGCCGCCATCGACCGCCTTGCTTCGCGCTGATCCGCGCCCCGTTCCGAACTTCGAGACCTCCCCCATGAGTGCAACCCAGGCAGCGCCGGCACGAGACCGGCTGCGTATCGCCATCCAGAAGAGTGGCCGGCTGGCCGAGCCCGCCCGCAACCTGCTCAGCGCCTGTGGCCTGAGCTGGCGCGAAAGCCGCGACAAGCTGTTCTGCTACGGCGAATCGCTGCCGGTGGACCTGTTGCTGGTGCGCGACGACGACATCCCCGGCCTGATCGCCGATGGCGTCTGCGACCTTGGCATCGTCGGTCGCAATGAACTGGACGAGCAGGCCGCGGCACGCCGCCAGATCGGCCTGCCGGACGCCTACCAGGCGCTGCGCGGGCTGGGCTTCGGCCAGTGCCGGCTGATGCTGGCGGTGCCCGAGGAATGGCAGTGGCAGGGTCCGGCGCAGCTGGCCGGCACCCGCATCGCCACCAGCTACCCGGCCATCCTCAAGCAGTGGCTGGCGGAGCAGGGCGTGGACGCGCAGGTGGTCGAGCTGTCCGGGTCGGTGGAAATCGCCCCGCGCCTGGGTACCGCCGACCTGATCTGCGATCTGGTCTCCAGCGGCGCCACGCTGCGTGCCAACCAGTTGACCCCGGTACACAACCTGCTCGACAGCGAGGCGGTGCTGGCTGGTGCGATGCGCGTGCCGGATGACGCACGTGCATCGCTGCGCGCGATGCTGCTGCGCCGCCTCGACGGCGTGGTGCAGCGCCAGGACCGCAAGCTGCTGATGTTCCGTGCCAGCGAAGATCGCGTCGACGCGCTGGCGCAGCTGCTGGCCGATGCCGAGCCGCTGGTGCGGCTGCCGGCCGATGGTGGCGCGCTGCGCCTGCAGACCATGTGCCCCGGCCCGCTGAGCTGGCAGCGCATGGAAGAACTCGAGCGCGCGGGCGCGCAGGGCCTGATGGTACTGAGCGTGGAGCGATCGCTGGCATGAACCGTCTGATCTGGTCCCGACTTGATGAGGCCGCGCGCAGCGCGGCATTGACCCGCCCGGTGCAGGCAGTGGCGCAGCAGACCCGCGATGCCGTAGCGGCCCTGATCGCGCAGGTGCGTGCACAGGGCGACGATGCGCTGCGTGCGATTACGGCGCGTTTCGATGGCGTCGAGCTGGCCTCGTTTGAAGTTTCCGAAGCCGAATTCGCCGCTGCCGAAGCCGCCGTGCCCGCCGAACTGCGACAGGCGATGGTGGACGCCGCCGAACGCATTGCGCGCTTCCACGCCGCTGGCATGGGCAAAGGCTATGCAGTTGAAACCGCGCCGGGCGTGGTCTGCGAACGCATGCTGCGCCCGATCGGCCGGGTGGGCCTGTACGTACCGGCTGGCAGCGCGCCGTTGCCGTCCACCGCGTTGATGCTGGGCGTTCCGGCGCAGCTGGCCGGTTGCCCGCAGGTGGTGCTGTGCACCCCGCCGCGCGCCGACGGCAGTGCCGATCCGGCAGTGCTGGTAGCCGCCCGCCTGACCGGCGTGCAGCGCGTGTTCAAGCTGGGCGGCGCGCAGGCGATCGCGGCGATGGCCTATGGCACGGCCAGCATTCCGGCCTGCGACAAGCTGTTCGGGCCGGGCAACAGCTTCGTTACCGAAGCCAAGCAGCAGGTCGCACAGGACGGCGCCGCCGCCATCGACATGCCTGCCGGTCCTTCGGAGGTGCTGGTGATTGCCGATGCTGGCGCCAATCCGGCGTTCGTCGCCGCCGACCTGCTGTCGCAGGCCGAGCACGGTCCGGATTCGCAGGTGCTGCTGCTGACCGACGACGCCGTGATGCTGGCGGCGGTCGAAGCCGAGGTTGAGCGCCAGGTGGCCCTGCTGCCGCGCCAGCAGATCGCGCGGCAGGCACTGTCGGCATCGCGGCTGGTGCAGGTTGATTCGTTGGACGAGGCGTTCGCGATCAGCAACCGCTATGCACCAGAACACCTGATCCTGGCCCTGCGTGATCCGCGCGCATGGCTGGACAAGGTGCAGGCGGCCGGCTCGGTGTTCCTGGGCGATTACACCCCCGAAGCACTGGGTGACTACTGCAGCGGCACCAACCACGTATTGCCCACCGCCGGTGCCGCGCGTGCCTACAGCGGCGTGAGCGTTGCCAGCTTCCAGAACCTGATCAGCGTGCAGAGCGCCAGCGCCGCCGGCCTGGCCGCGATCGGCGGCTGCGCGCGCATCATCGCCCGTGCCGAAGGCCTGGATGCGCACGAGCGTGCCGTTGCGTTGCGCATGGAGGTGGCGGCATGAGCGCGGCGATCGATGAGGTGCTGGCACTGGTGCGCCCGGACCTGCAGGCCTTCGCCGGCTACAGCTCGGCACGCAGCGCGGCGGTGCAGGGCGAGGTCTGGTTGAATGCCAATGAGTCGGCCTGGGCCAATGCGGCCGATACCGCAGGCAGCAGCCGGCGCTATCCGGAGCCGCAGCCGCTCGCGCTGCGCGAGGGACTGGCGGCGCTGTACGGCGTGACGCCACAGCAGCTGCTGATCGGTCGCGGCAGCGACGAAGCCATTGATCTGCTGGTGCGCGCGCTGTGCGTGCCGGGTCGCGATGGCGTGCTGGTCACGCCGCCGGTGTTTGGCATGTACGCCGTCTGCGTACGCCTGCAGGGTGCCGCCTTGATTGAAGTGCCGCTGGTGGACAGCGAGGATGGACTGCGCACCGATCTGGATGCGGTGATCGACGCGGCCAAGGCGCAGGGTGCCAAGCTGGTGTTCCTGTGTGCGCCGTCGAACCCGGCCGGCAGTGACATCGCCCTGGATGAGGTCGAGCGCGTGGCGGTTGCGCTGCGCGGGCAGGCGCTGGTCGTGGTGGACGAGGCCTATGTCGAGTATGCACAACGGCCGTCGGCGACCACGTTGCTGGCCGCGCACGCCAATCTGGCGGTGCTGCGCACGCTGTCGAAGGCGCACGCGCTCGCGGCCGCCCGCGTTGGCACGCTGATCGCTGCCCCGGAGCTGATTGCCCTGCTGCGTCGCTGCCAGGCGCCGTACCCGGTGCCGACGCCGTGCGCGGAACTGGCCGTGCAGGCACTGCAGCCGGCCGCGCTGGCGCGCACCGCCGAGCGCGTGACCACGGTGATCGCCGAGCGCGAGCGCCTGCGTGCAGCCCTCGCCGGCCTGCCCGGCGTGTGCCGGGTGTATGCCTCGGCCGGCAACTACCTGCTGGTCCGTTTCGCCGATCCCCAGTCCGCGTTCGATACGCTGCTGGCTGCGGGCGTGGTGGTGCGCGACCAGCGCGCTGCGCCGCAGCTGGGTGATGCGCTGCGCATCAGCATCGGCAGCCCCGAAGAGAATGACCGCGTGCTTGCGGCCCTGTCGGCGCGGAGGGCCGCAGCATGACCCCGATCCTGTTCATTGACCGCGACGGTACCCTCATCGAGGAGCCGTCCGACTTCCAGATCGACGCCTACGAAAAGCTGCGCTTCGTGCCGCAGGTGATCCCGGCGCTGCTGAAGCTGCGTGATGCCGGCTACCAGTTCGTGATCGTCACCAACCAGGACGGCCTCGGCAGCGACAGCTACCCGCGCGCCAGCTTCGATGGCCCCAACGACCTGATGCTGCAGATCTTCGAGAGCCAGGGCATCACCTTCCGTGACGTGCTGATCGATTCCAGCTGGCCGCAGGACAATGCGCCGACCCGCAAGCCGGGCATCGGCCTGATGACCGCCTACCTGCAGGACCGCAGCATCGACTGGGCACGCTCGGGCATGGTCGGTGACCGGATCACCGACCTGCAGTTTGCCGCCAACCTCAACATCCGTGGTTTCCAGCTGCGCACCGCGCAGTTTGGTGGGGAGTGGGACTGGCCGGGCATCGCCCATGCGCTGGCCGACGCGCCGCGCACCGCCGTTGTCCAGCGCAACACCAAAGAAACGAAGATCCGCGTTGAGCTGGACCTGGACCGCGCGGGCGATGCACGCATTGCCACCGGCCTGCCGTTCTTCGACCACATGCTGGAGCAGATCGGCAAGCACGGCGGCTTCGCGCTGGACATCCAGGCCGAGGGTGACCTGCACATCGACGAGCACCACACCATCGAGGACACCGGGCTGGCCCTGGGCCAGGCCCTGCGCGAGGCGTTGGGCGACAAGCGCGGCATTGGCCGTTACGGCTTCACCCTGCCCATGGACGAGACCCTGGCCAGCGCTGCGCTGGACTTCAGCGGCCGTCCCTATTTCGTGTTCGAGGGCGAGTTCAAGCGCGAGCGCGTGGGCGATATGCCGACCGAGCTGGTGCCGCACTTCTTCCGTTCGCTGTGCGATGCCAGCGGTTTGAACCTCAACCTGCAGGTGCGCGGCGACAATGATCACCACAAGGTGGAGGCCTGCTTCAAGGCGCTGGCGCGTGCGCTGCGTCCGGCGCTGGCCCGGCAGGGCACGGCACTGCCGAGTACCAAGGGGGCGCTGTGAGCGATGTTGCGCTGATCGATGCCGGTGGCGCCAACCTGGGCTCGGTGCGCTACGCACTGGAGCGCCTGGGCGCGACGGTGCGGCTGGTGCGCGATGCGGACGGCCTGGTTGGTGCGCGGCGGGTGATCCTGCCCGGCGTCGGCGCCGCCGGTCCCGGCATGCAGCGCCTGCACGCTCAGGGCCTGGTGGAACCGCTGCAGCGACTGGAGGTGCCGTTGATGGGCATCTGCCTGGGCATGCAGCTGCTGTTCGAACGCTCCGAGGAAGCGGGCGTAGAGACACTGGGACTGATTCCGGGCGTGGTACGCAAGCTGGTGCCGGCCTGTGGCATCCGCGTGCCGCACATGGGCTGGAACCGCCTGCTGCCGCTGCGCGAATCGCTGTTGCTGCAGGGCGTGCCGGAACGCGCCAGCGCCTACTTCGTGCACAGCTATGCGGCGCCGCTCAATACCCACACCGTCGCTGCCTGCGACCACGGTGGCCTGTTCACCGCCGTGGTGGAGCAGGGGCGCTACTACGGCGCACAGTTCCATCCCGAGCGCTCCGGCGAGACCGGCTCGCTGATGCTGCGCAACTTCCTCGAGGGCACTGCTGCATGAGTTTCATCGTCTACCCCGCGCTGGATATCCGCGACGGCCGCGTGGTGCGGCTGCGCCAGGGCGACTACGCGCAGGAAACCTCCTATGGGGATGACCCTCTGCCGCGCGCGCAGGCCTTCGCCGCGCAGGGCGCGCAGTGGATGCATCTGGTCGACCTGGATGCCGCACGGGCCGGTGGCTACACGCTGGCGCCGCTGTTGGCATCCATTCGTGCGCAGACCCCGCTGCAGGTGCAGACCGGCGGTGGCGTGCGCGGCCGCGATGATGTGGCGCGCATCCTCGACGCTGGCGCCGGCCGCGTGGTGGTGGGTTCGCTGGCGGTGCGTCGTCCCGATGAAGTGGTCGGCTGGCTGGAGGAATTCGGCGCCGATCGCATCACGATTGCGCTGGACGCGCGCCAGGACGCACAGGGGCAGTGGCAGCTGCCGGTGCACGGATGGACCGAGAACGCCGGGGTGACCCTGGATGACCTGGCCCGGCGCTACGCGCGCGCCGGCATGCGCCATCTGCTGTGCACCGACATCGCCCGCGACGGCATGCTGGCCGGGCCCAACATCAGCCTCTACCAGCACCTGTCGGCGCTGTTGCCGGGTGTGGCGGTGCAGGCGTCCGGTGGCATCCGTGACGTGGCCGATGTGGCCGAGGCGCGTGCCGCCGGCTGCGGAGGTGCCATCCTCGGCAAGGCACTGCTGGAGCAGCGCATGGACCTGAGCGAGGCGTTGGCATGTTGAGCCGCCGCATCATTCCGTGCCTGGACGTGCGCGATGGCCGCGTGGTCAAGGGCGTGCGCTTCCGCGATCACGTCGACATGGGCGACATCGCCGAGTTGGCACAGCGCTATCGCGACCAGGGCGCGGACGAGCTGGTGTTCTATGACATCGGCGCCAGCCCCGAGGCACGGTCGGTTGACGTCGCCTGGATCGAGCGCATCGCGCGCCTGATCGACATTCCGTTCTGTGTGGCCGGTGGCATCGACAGCGTGGAAACCGCGCGCCGCGTGCTGTTCGCCGGTGCCGACAAGGTGTCGATCAATTCGCCGGCGCTGGGCCGGCCGGAGCTGATCACCGAGCTGGCGGACGAGTTCGGCGTGCAGTGCGTTGTGGTGGGGGTCGATTCGGTGCGCGAGGCCGACGGACAATGGCGGGTGCGTCGTTTCAGCGGCGATCCGGACAAGACCCAGGCGGTGCCGCTGCGCACGCTCGACTGGATCGTCGAAGCGCAACGGCGTGGAGCCGGTGAGATCGTGCTGAACTGCATGGACAGCGACGGTGTGCGCCGTGGCTACGATGTCGTGCAGCTGCAGCAGGCGCGGGCGCTGTGCCAGGTGCCGCTGATTGCCTCCGGTGGTGCCGGAGCGATGGAGCACTTCGCCGACGCCTTCGACCAGGCCGACGTCGACGGTGCGTTGGCGGCCAGTGTGTTCCACAGCGGCGCCATCGCCATTCCAGAATTGAAGCGCTACCTGCGCGGACAGCAGATCGAGGTGCGGGATGTCTATTGAAGTGAGGCCATCGCTGGATGCGCTGCAGGCGCTGGACTGGGGCAAGGGCGACGGCCTGCTGCCGGCCGTGGTGCAGGATGCCGATACCCTGCAGGTGCTGATGCTGGGCTATGTCAGCGCCGAATCGCTGGCGGCTACGCTGGCCATCGGCCACATGACCTTTTTCAGCCGCAGCAAGCAGCGGTTGTGGACCAAGGGCGAGCAGTCCGGCAACGTGCTGGTGGTGCAGTCGATCCGTGTCGACTGCGACGCCGATACGCTGCTGGTGATGGCGCGCCCGGCCGGGCCGACCTGCCACACCGGTGCCGAGAGCTGTTTCGACCAGGCGCCGAAGGATTTCCTGGGTGGGCTGGGCCAGCTGGTGGCCATGCGTGACGCGCAGCGCCCTCCCGGCAGCTACACCACCAGCCTGTTTGAAGGCGGCATCCGCCGCATCGCGCAGAAGGTGGGTGAGGAGGGCGTGGAGACCGCATTGGCCGCCGTGGCGCAGGATGATGAGGCATTGCTGGGCGAGGCGTCGGACCTGCTGTACCACCTGCTGGTGCTGCTGCGCGCGCGCGGGCTGTCGCTGGATGATGCGCGCGCGGTGCTGGAAAAACGCCATCGTTGAGGAAGGCGTACGGACCAACGGTCCGCACCCACCTCTGCAATGCAGCCGAGCATGGCTCGGCTCTACAATAGGTGGTCTTCTTCTTTCCCGGACCGCCCATGAAACTGCCTGCCGCCTGGCTGTGCTGCCTGTTGCTGACCTCGCCGGCCTGGGCCGCGGACACCGTGGTCAGCGGCAAGGTCTATCTGGAGCGTGACGGCAAGCCCGGCCGCGGTGCGACCGATCCGGGCCTGGCCGGGGTGCAGGTTTCCAACGGCGAGACCATCGTCAAGACTGCCGCTGACGGCAGCTACAGCCTGCCGGTGCGCGACGGCCAGACCGTATTCGTGATCAAGCCCGATGCCTACGCCTTCCCGAAGGCGGCGGACGGCCTGCCTTCGTTCTGGCGCCACTACCGCCCGAACGGCTCGCCGGCGCTGAAGTACGGCGGCATCGCCGCGACCAGCGACGTCACCCGCAACTGGGACTTCGCCCTGCAGTCGGATCGGCATAACAGCCGTCGTGGTTTCCAGATGCTGGTATTCACCGATTCGCAGACCGCCAGCCTGAAGGACATCGGCTACTACCAGCAGTCGATCGTGGCGCCACTGGTCGGCCAGACCAGGGCACGCATGGGCACCACCCTGGGCGACATCGTCAACGACGACCTGACCCTGTACCCGGCGATCAACAAGGTCACCACCGAACTCGGCGTGCCGTGGTTCCACGTGCCGGGCAACCATGACCTCGACTTCGATGCGGCCAGCGACGAACACTCACTGGACAGCTGGCGCAACATCTACGGCCCGGACACCTACGCGGTGGAAGAGGGCGGCGCCAGTTTCGTGTTCCTGGACGACGTGGTGTACGACCCCAAGGCCAGGCCGAAGTACGTCGGCGGCCTGCGCGAAGACCAGTTCGCCTTCCTCGCCAGCTACCTGAAGGGCCTGCACAAGGACCGCCTGCTGGTGCTGGGCATGCACATCCCGCTGTTCGACGCGGCGCCGGGGCGCGAGACCTTCCGCCATGCTGACCGCCAGCGCCTGTTCGACCTGCTGAAGGACTTCCGCAACGTACTGGTGCTCAGCGGCCACAGCCACACCCAGCAGCACGTCTACCACGGCAAGGCCGAGGGCTGGAACGGCGACAAGCCGCTGCACGAATACAACGTCGGTGCCAACTGCGGTGCGTTCTGGTCGGGCGTGAAGAATGCCGCTGGCGTGCCGGACAGCACCATGAGCGACGGCACGCCGAAGGGCTATGCATTGCTCGACGTGGCCGGCAACGGCAGCTATCGCCTGCAGTACCGCGTGGCCGGCAGGCCGGCCAGCGAGCAGATCGGCCTGCACGCGCCGAAGGTGCTGCGCCAGGGGGCCTACCCGGCGTGGGGTGTCTACGCCAACGTCTACATGGGCGAGGATCGGAGCGTGGTCGAGTACCGTGTCGATGGCGGCGCCTGGCAGCCGATGAAGCAGGTCAGCCAGCCCGACCCGCGCCTGATGGTGGAGAACGTGGCCGATGATCTGGCCAGCAGCCTGCGCGGCTACGACCGTTCGCCCGAGGCCACTGCGTCGCCGCACCTGTGGCGCGGCGCGCTGCCGACCGATCTTGCAGTGGGCAGCCATAAGGTCGAAGTACGCTCCACCCAGCCTGATGGCGCAGTGTTCACCGCCACCACCAGCTACAGCCTGCAGACTGCCCAGCCCTGACCCCCACGCACCAGCGCTCCAGCGAAAGGATCCCGCATGGATATCCGCTTCATGGCCGGCACCACGCCGGTGACCCTCAGCCGCCACTGGTTCACCGGCGCGATGCTGCTGCAGAGCGCCACCGAGAAGGTCTGGGTGCAGCACCCGCTGCATCCGGGCACCCACTTCTCGTTCTCGCTGGTACAGTCGTGGCTGCGCCACATCGCCGGCCACGAAGTGCTGGTCGAGCGCACCCGGCCGCTGTTGTTCGCCGGCTTCCGCCCGCAGCGCCTGCGCGTGCTGGTGGATGGGGTGCAGGTGGCCGAAGAGGAAGGCATGTAGGTTCACCTGAACCACCGGCGCGCTAGGCAAAGCCGTCCCGATGCCTGAGAATCGGGGCGATTCAATCGATCCAAGCAGGCCAGCGTGACCATCGCAGCAGCGTCAACGGTTTCCTCCGACTCCGCCCGCGGCGGTCTTCCGCGCCGTCTGGTCGTCGCCGATGTCGGCGGCACCTTTGCCCGGCTCGCGCTGGCAGAAACCCGACCCGGCCAGACGCCGCTGCTGGGCAGCCACCGTACCTATGCCTGTGCCGAGCATTCCAGCCTGGCCGCGATCCTGGCCGATTTCACCGCCGGCCTCGGCCAACCGGTGCAGACCGCGGTGGTCGCCATCGCTGGCCTGCTGGATGGCGATGTGCTGATCAACTCGAACCTGCCGTGGACGGTCTCGCTGTCGGCCACCCGCGCGCAGTCCGGGCTGCACGAACTGCAGCTGATCAATGATTTCGAAGCGGTGGCGCTGGCCATCCCCTACCTGCAGCCGGAAACCCTGGTGCCACTGAACGGCGACGCCGATCCGGCGCAGGCCTTCCCGGCGCTGGTACTGGGCGCGGGTACCGGGCTGGGCGCCGCGCTGCGTTTCGCTGATGGCGAGCGTCCGGTGCTGGCCAGCGAGATCGGTCATGCCGCGCTGGGCGCCGGCAACGCGCTGGAACTGCAGGTGCTGGGCCGTCTGCTGCAGCGTTGGCCGCACGTGGACAACGAGCGCGTGCTGTCCGGCAGCGGCCTGATGAACCTGTATCCGTGCCTGTGCGAACTGCGCGGCGTCACCCCGGTGTGGACCAGTACGGAGGCGCTGATCGGCGCCGCGCGTGGCGGTGAGGATGCACTGGCGGTGGAAACGTTGCAGGTCTTCTGTGCGTGGCTGGGCAGCCTGGCCGGCGACGCGGCGATCGCCGTCGGCGCGCGCTCGGTGTACCTGGCCGGTGGCATTTCCGCGCATGTGCAGGATTTCCTGGCCGATGGCCGCTTCCGTGAGCGCTTCCTCAACAAGGGCGTGCTGACCGAGGTGCTGCGCCAGGTGCCGGTGTGGCGCGTGGAGCATGGCCAGCTGGGCGTGCTCGGCGCAGCGGTCTGGCACGCCGCACGGCAGCCCACGCACGACTGATCGGCAGGGTTGGCATCGGGCCGGCCGTGCATTGCAGACTGGGAGGGGAAAATGGTGGATCGCAGGCAGTTCCTGCAGGCCGGTGCACTGGCCGCAGGCATGGCGGCATTGCCGGGCGTGCAGGCGCGCACGCAGGGTGGGGCCCGGGTGGTCTCCACCTGGGACTTCGGCGTACCGGCCAACCAGGCCGCGTGGAAGGTGCTGGCGCAGGGTGGCAGCGCGCTGGATGCGGTGGAGGCGGGCGCACGCTGGGCCGAGAGCGAGCTGTGCAACCCTACCGTTGGCCATTGCGGCAATCCGGATCGCGACGGCGTGCTGAGCCTGGATGCGAGCATCATGGACGGCGATGGCCGTTGTGGTGCAGTGGCCGCGCTGGTGGACATCCTGCATCCGGTGTCGGTGGCCCGCAAAGTGATGGAGAACAGCCCGCATGTGCTGCTGGTCGGCGAGGGCGCGCAGCAGTTCGCGGTGCAGCAGGGGTTCGAGCGCAAGCATCTGCTGACGCCGCAGGCCGAAGCGGCCTGGCGCGAGTGGCTGAAGACCGAGAAGTACCAGCCGCAGATCAATGCCGAGCGCCGTGGCATTCCCGGCAACAGCGACAACCACGACACCATCGGCATGCTGGCACTGGATGCCAAGGGCCAGCTGGCCGGTGCCTGCACCACCAGCGGCATGGCGTGGAAACTGCACGGTCGCGTTGGCGACAGTCCGATCATCGGCGCCGGCCTGTACGTCGACAACGACGTCGGCGCGGCCACTGCTTCGGGGGTGGGTGAAGAGATGATCCGCAACGCGGCTTCGTTTCTGGTGGTCGAGCTGATGCGCCAGGGGCGTTCACCGGCGCAGGCCTGCCGTGAAGCCATCGACCGCGTGGTGCGCAAGCGCCCGGAAGCGAGCAGAACGTTGCAGGTGTGCTTCCTGGCCATGAACAAGCAGGGCGAGGTCGGTGCCTACGCGCTGCATCGTGGCTTCGTCTATGCGGTGTGCGATGCGCAGCGCCAGGATGACCTGCGTGACTCGCCGTCGATCTACACGAGCACCCAGGCGTGAGTACGCGGCTGACCCTGGAGATCGCCAGCAACTCGCTGGCCTCGGCGCTGGCCGCGCAGGCCGGCGGCGCCGACCGCATCGAACTGTTCGACAACCTGGCCGAGGGCGGCACCACGCCGTCGTTCGCCAGCATCGCGATGGCCCGCGAGCGCCTGTCGATTCCGCTGTTCGTGCTGGTGCGGCCACGCCCGGGCGACTTCCACTACGACGCGCTGGAAACCGAACTGATGCTGCGTGACATCGCGCAGTGCCGCGCGCTGGGTTGCGATGGCGTGGTGATCGGCGCGCTGGACGTGCAGGGCGGCATCGACCTGGCGCTGTGCCGGGAACTGGTGCAGGCCGCCGGGCCGTTGCAGGTGACCTTCCATCGCGCCTTCGACGCCGCCCGCGATCTGCCGGCGGCGCTGGAGCAGGTGATCAGGCTGGGCTGCCAGCGCGTGCTGACCTCGGGCGGGCAGGCCAGCGCCGAGGCCGGTGCCGATGTGCTGGCGGGCCTGGTCACCCAGGCGGCGGGGCGCATCACGGTGATGGCTGGCGCCGGATTGGCCCCGGGCAACATCGCAACCGTCGCGCGGCAGACCGGCTGTACCGAACTGCACGCCTCCGCAAAAGGCCTGCGCCGCTCGGCGATGCAGTTCCAGAACCCGGCGCTGCGCGGTCTGGACCCGGACTGGAGCCAGACCGCCGCCGCTACCGTGGCCGCGCTGCGGCAGGCGCTGGACTGATCGAATCCGTCGGGCATGGCCCGGGGTCAGATCCCTTCTGCGAAGGGATCTGACCCCTGTCGCAACCCCGGCCGCAGGCACGCGACGGACAAAACCGTTCCGCGCGCGATTGTCGTGATCATGTCACTACTTCGTGCGCCGTTCTGTCAGCGATGCGTCGCAACTCTTTGATTGTTCTGGACACCGGCAGCCGATAGCGGCAATCCGCCGGCTGTTGCTGCGTTGCCGCATGCCGGGCGTGGTTCAGCTGTGCTTTAGTTTCGATCGATCCACAGGGGAGGTGCCATATCGGTCGTGAACCGATCCAAGCGCCTGGATCCGTCGTAGTGCCGCGCCACCGTCCGCCCGTGCGTCCACATCTTCGAAGAGCAACCACCCATGGCTCAGATCGTCCACAAGCGTCGCCA
This sequence comes from Stenotrophomonas sp. LC732, assembly GCF_052446685.1. Classification (NCBI taxonomy): domain Bacteria; kingdom Pseudomonadati; phylum Pseudomonadota; class Gammaproteobacteria; order Lysobacterales; family Lysobacteraceae; genus Stenotrophomonas; species Stenotrophomonas sp. LC732. The sequence continues at coordinate 1,889,175 of NZ_CP199214.1, forward strand.
CCTGCTGTCCCAGGCCCTGATCCTGGCCCTGTTGCCGCTGGCGGCCAGCGCGCAGGAAGCTGCCAGTTCGTCCACCAAGGATCTGGACGCGGTCACCGTCACCGGCTCGCGCATCAAGCGCGCCAGCGTCGAGGGCCCGGCGCCGGTCAACGTGATCACCGCCGCGCAGATCCAGAAGGAAGGCTTTGTCAGCGTGTACGACGCGCTGAAGACCCTCACCGAGGCCACAGGCACCGTTGAAGCCGCATCGCAATGGGGCTCGCATACGCCCAATGCCAGCGGCCTGAACCTGCGCGGGATGGGCCCGAACCGCTCGCTGCTGCTGGTCAATGGCCGTCGTGTAGCGGATTACCCGCTGCCCTACGGTGGCGAAACCAACTTCTCCAACTACGGCAACATTCCGGCCGCGGCGGTGGAGCGCATTGAAGTGCTGACCGGTGGCGCCTCGGCCATCTACGGTTCGGATGCGATCGCCGGCGTGGTCAACGTCATCCTCAAAACCAATTACGACGGCGACGAAGTGCGCGTGCGCGGCGGCACTTCCAGCGAAGGCGGACGTGATACCTGGGATCTGTCCTGGGCCGGTGGCAAGACCGGCGACAACTGGAGCGTGACCTACGCGCTGCAGTACACCAAGCGCGACCCGCTGTTCGGGCGTGATCGCCCGCAGATGGACGATGCCGACGATGCGCCGTACCCGTCCTGGAACATGGAACAACGCAAGGTCGGCTTCCGTCCCACCGCCGGTCTGGCGCTGATCGATCCGACCACGGGCCAGCGCCTGGCGCCGCCCACCGGCACCTGCGAAAAATTCGACGGCGAGTATTACACCGCCGATCGATTGGTCTACAACTACGCCGCCAACCGCATCACCAACACCGGCCGCCTGTGCGGCATGAGCGCCGACTACGCCAACTGGCTGCTTACCGGCGGCGCCGAGAACGTGTCCGGAAACCTGTACGCCACCTTCGATTTCAGCAATGACCTGCAGGCCTGGACCAACCTGGCGGTGTATCGCTCCGAAGCGATCTGGGGCACCAATCCGCCCGGCGTGTCGCTGATCGACGATGACAACGGCTATTACTGGGATGCCAACCGCAACCGGCCGATCCTGGGCGTGCGCCAGTTCACCCCGAACGAAGTCGGGGGCCTGGATACGCTGCGCAACACCAACCGCGAACTGTCCTGGGACTGGAGCGCGGGCCTGCGCGGGCGTCTGGCCGACCGTTTTGACTGGAGTGCCACGGTGGGGCGTTCCTATTACCGCGTGGAAGAACGGCAGAACGTGGTCGACAAGCAGAAGTCGTATGACTACTTCCTTGGCCCGCGCCTGGGCACCACCGCCGATGGCGAGGCGATCTATGCGTTGAACGAATCGCGCTGGTGGAACCCGCTGACGCCGGACCAGTACTGGCAGATGGGGACCGTGGCGAAGAACCGCGCGGCGTCATGGGTCAACCAGGCGTCGGCGGATATCACCGGCGAGCTGTTCCAGGGCTGGGCCGGCCCGATTTCGTTTGCGGCGGTGGCTGAAGTCGCGCAGCAGGGCTATCACCTCAGTCCGGACCCGCGCGCTGGCATCGACTTCGACCTGCAGAATGTCGATCGCGGCGGCGGCGAGCGTACCCGCTACTCGGCCGGCGTCGAGTTCAAGATCCCGCTGCTGGACAGCGTGACCGCCACTGCGGCCGCGCGCTACGACCGCTATGGCAACTACAAGGCCGACGACAGCAGCGAAGCGCTGGACATCGGCAGCCAGAAGGAAACCACCTGGAACGTCGGCCTGGAATGGCGCCCGGTCGAATCGCTGCTGGTGCGTGGCTCGTACGCCACCAGCTTCCATGCGCCGGACATGCATTACCTGCTGGGCCAGCCGAGCAGTTCGGAAGTGCAGACCTATGACCGCCTGCGCTGCATCCAGAGCGGCGCGTACCTGGTCAACAACTGTGGCGTGGGCAACACCGACGTCTGGTACACGTTCGACGTGAACCGGCGTGGGACGCCGCTGCTGCGCTCGGAGACCGGTGATTCGTGGACGGTCGGCTTCGTCTGGGACGTGCTGCCGAACCTGTCGGTCAGTGCCGACTACTGGGCGATCAAGCTGGAAGACATGATCGTCGACGTCGGCGCCGATGAGGTGCTGGCCAGCGAGGCCGGCTGCCTGACCGGCAAGAACATGGACGGTACGCCATGGGCCAACCCGGCCGGTGGCGAGTACTGCGCCGGCATCCTGGCCCGCGTGAACCGTGACAGCAACGGTCGCCTGGTATCGATCGAGCGCGGCCCGTTCAACCTGGCCAGCCGCGAGGTGCGCGGCATCGACCTGACCGCGCGCTATCGCCTGGAAACCGCGCAGTGGGGCAGCTTCCAGCTGGGCGTGAACTACACCAACCAGATCTCGACCAAGGAGCAACGCTACGCCGCCGACCCGAATCCGGAACGCCGCGATCGCGACCTGCGCAGCAAGCTGCGCGCGAGCCTGGCCTGGCAGCGCGGCAACTGGAACGCCAATGTCTATGCCGACCGCATCGGTTCGGTGCCGGGCGTGCGCTACCACTGGGGTACCGACCGCCTGGACAACCCTGGTGGCTGCCTGCCGTTCGCCGATGGCTACGTGCCCAGTGACAGCCCGTCGCTGAACTGCCTGGAGCCGGCACGGCTGCCGGATGGTTCGGTGAACCCGAACCCCAACGCCGGGCAGCAGACGGCGCGCTACTACGGTCGAGTGGGGCCGTTCATCACCTGGAACTTCAACGTGGGCTACCAGCTGACCGAACACGCGAAGGTAAACGTGTACGTCAACAACGCCTTCAACGCCGCCAGCTGGAACCACAAGGACCCGTACAAGCTGGATTACGACTTCGCTCCGACCCGCCTGCTGGGCGCGGTCGGCCGCGAGTTCGCGTTGGAGTATGTGTTCACCTTCTGAGGTGACCTGCCTCCGCCGGTAGGTCCACGCCATGCGTGGATATGGACACCCGGGTGCCCATTCAGGAACTGCGGACAGGCTGGATTTGACCTTCCCACGATGGCAAGGTTTAGCCTGTCCGCATCCAGAAGGAGCCCCGGGAATCCGATCATGAGCACGCCCCGCGCCACTGCAGCCCCCGCAAGCCCTGCCACCATCAGCCTGCCCATCGAGGGCATGACCTGTGCCAGCTGTGTCGGCCGGGTCGAGGCGGCGCTGTCCAGGGTCGAAGGCGTGGGCAGTGTTTCGGTCAATCTGGCCACCGAGCGCGCGGATATCCGCCCGTCCGGTCCGGTCGATCGGGCCGCGTTGATCCAGGCGGTGGAGCGGGTGGGCTACGACGTGCCCGCTGCCACCACCGAGCTGTCGGTCGAGGGCATGACCTGTGCGTCCTGCGTGGGCCGAGTCGAACGTGCGCTGTTGGCCGTGCCCGGCGTCAGCCAGGCCAGCGTGAACCTGGCCACGGAGCGCGCCACGGTGCGTGGCGTGGCGGAAGTTGCAGCGCTGGTCGCCGCGATCGACAAGGCCGGCTATGACGCACGCGTGATTGAAGCCGGCGTGCAGTCCGATGACGAGGCCGCGGAAAAAAAGGATGCCGAGCGCGCCGAGCTGAAGCGCGACCTGATCGTGGCTACCGCGCTGGCACTGCCGGTGTTCGTGCTGGAGATGGGCTCGCACCTGATTCCCGGCATGCACGAATGGGTGATGTCCACCCTCGGCATGCAGGCCAGCTGGTACCTGCAGTTCGTGCTGACCGCGCTGGTGCTCGCCATCCCGGGCCGCCGCTTCTACCACAAGGGCATCCCCGCGCTGCTGCGGCTGGCGCCGGACATGAATTCGCTGGTGGCGGTGAGCACTGCCGCAGCGTTTGGCTACTCGGTGGTGGCCACGTTCCTGCCGACGCTGTTGCCGGCGGGCACGGTGAACGTCTACTACGAAGCAGCGGCGGTGATCGTTGCGCTGATCCTGCTCGGCCGCTTCCTTGAGGCCCGGGCCAAGGGCCGCACCTCCGAGGCGATCAAGCGACTGGTCAATCTGCAGGCGAAGGTTGCCCACGTGGTCCGTGACGGCCGGACGGTGGATGTCCCGGTCAATGAAGTGCTGAGCGGCGACGTGGTGGAAGTGCGCCCGGGCGAGCGCGTGCCGGTCGACGGCGAGGTGGTCGAGGGCCGCAGCTACATCGACGAGTCGATGATCAGCGGCGAGCCGATCCCGGTCGAGAAGCAGCCGGGCAGCAGCGTGGTGGGCGGTACGGTCAACCAGAAGGGCGCACTGACGGTACGTGCCACGGCGGTGGGGGCGCAGACCATGCTGGCGCAGATCATCCGCATGGTCGAACAGGCGCAGGGCTCGAAACTGCCGATCCAGGCGGTGGTCGACAAGGTCACCCTGTGGTTCGTGCCGGCGGTGATGCTTGCTGCATTGGCGACCTTCGCCGTCTGGTTGATCTTCGGGCCTTCGCCGGCGCTGAGCTTTGCGCTGGTCAATGCGGTGGCGGTGCTGATCATTGCCTGCCCATGCGCGATGGGCCTGGCCACGCCGACCTCGATCATGGTCGGTACCGGTCGCGGCGCGGAGATGGGTGTGCTGTTCCGCAAGGGCGAGGCGCTCCAGTTGTTGAAGGACGCGCAGGTGGTGGCGGTGGACAAGACCGGCACGCTGACCGAAGGGCGCCCGCGCCTGACCGATCTGGAGATTGCTGCCGGCTTCGATCGCAACGCGGTGCTGGCGGCAGTTGCCGCGGTGGAGTCGCGCTCGGAGCATCCCATCGCCCGCGCGATTGTTGATGCGGCGACCGGGCAGGGCATCGCGTTGCCGGCCATGGTCGACTTCGAATCGGTCACCGGCATGGGCGTGCGCGCCGGTGTCGAGGGTGCACGCGTGGAGGTCGGTGCCGATCGCTTCATGCGCGATCTGGGCGTGGACATCACTGCATTCGCAGCATTGGCGGCGGAACTTGGCACGCAGGGCAAATCGCCGATGTACGCGGCCATCGATGGACGCCTGGCCGCGATCATCGCGGTGTCCGATCCGATCAAGCCGAGCACGCCGGCGGCGATCGCCGCACTGCATCAGCTGGGCCTGAAGGTGGCGATGATCACCGGTGACAATGCCGGCACCGCGCAGGCGATCGCACGCCAGCTCGGCATCGATGAAGTCGTGGCCGAGGTGCTGCCGGAAGGCAAGGTCGAAGCGGTGCGCCGGCTGAAGGCCACGCATGGCCACGTTGCCTTCGTCGGCGATGGCATCAACGATGCGCCGGCGCTGGCCGAGGCCGATGTCGGCCTGGCCATTGGTACCGGCACCGATATCGCGGTGGAGTCGGCCGATGTGGTGCTGATGTCGGGCAACCTGCAGGGCGTGCCGAATGCCATCGCGCTGTCGAAGGCAACGCTGGGCAACATCCGGCAGAACCTGTTCTGGGCCTTCGCCTACAACACCGCGTTGATTCCGGTAGCGGCCGGCGTGCTGTACCCGGCCTGGAGCGTGCTGCTGTCGCCGGTATTCGCTGCCGGTGCGATGGCGCTGTCCAGCGTGTTCGTGCTGGGCAACGCGCTGCGCCTGCGCCGCTTCCAGCCGCCGATGGCGGAAGCCCCCGCCGCGACCCATTGAAGGAGAACCGCATGAACATCGGTGAAGCCGCCAAGGCCTCCAGCGTGTCGGCGAAAATGATCCGCTACTACGAACAGATCGGCCTGATTCCTGCGGCTGATCGCACCGAGTCGGGCTACCGGGCGTACTCGCAGGCGGACATCCACCGCCTGCGCTTCATCCGCCGCGCGCGCGATCTCGGCTTCCAGGTGGCCGAGATCGGCGACCTGCTGGGCCTGTGGAACGACACCTCGCGGCACAGCGCCGACGTCAAGCACCTGGCCGAACAGCACATTGCCGACCTGGAACAGCGCATCGAGCACATGCGGCAGATGGCCGACACGCTGAAATCGTTGATCAGTTGTTGTGCGGGCGACGAGCGCCCGGAATGCCCGATCCTGGAGCGGTTGGGCGAAGACCATGATGCCCCGGTGCCGGTCGTCGCCGCCAAGACCGGCGCGGTGCGGCGACGCGCACAGAAGTATTGAATCGATATCGCGTGCACTGAAAAGCCCGCCCTGTGACAGTGCACGGGGCGGCCTTGGTTCTGGATGCAGTGCAGGGAATCAGGCAGTGCGAGGCGGGAAGCCGGCATCGTTCACCGCGGCGAACACCTGTTCCTGCGACGCGGTGGTCTGCACCTTGACCAGCCCGGTCGGCGGATCGGCCACCACGCTGGCGTTCGGATCGATCTGCTGGATCGCACGGGTCACGCTGCGCGCACAGCCGCCGCAGGTCATGCCGTCGACATGGAATTCCATCTGTAGTTCCTTCGCTGCTCTTGGGATGGGACCAGTGTGCACCTTCCAACGATGGCAGGGTCAAGCGTCGGGCTGAACGACGAACAAGGCGCGGACAAAAAAAACGGCAGCCACCTGTACCAGCGCGGCTGCCGTGGAGGAACGTCCCCGCCAGGTCAGGGCATGGGTTGCACCGGGGCGCGCCCGGGCAACCCGGTGTTGCCTTAGAACTTCCAGGTAGCGCCGAAGTACAGCTGGCGGCCTGCATAGGTATTGGAGATCAGGCGTGCCTTGGTGTCGCTTCCCAGGTGCACGCGCTGCTCCGACTTGGTGGCATTGATCACCGATGCGGTCAGGGTCCAGTCCGGGGTCAGGTTGTAGGCCACGTTCAGGTCCAGCTGGTCATACGGCTCGGTGTAGACGGTGAGGCCATTGTTGAGCCCACCGACCACCTGGCCGCGACGGTTGAACGAGGCGCGCGCGAGGAACTTCTCGTTCTCGTAGAAGACCGTCACGTTGGCCTGGTTCTTGGCGCTGCCGACCAGCGGCGAGGAGCCGATTTCCTGCCCGTCCAGAACAATGGAAGCCAGGTTGGTGTCGTTGTAGGTGTAGTTGGCCTGCACGCCGAAGCCGAAATCGAAGGTGTACTGGCCATACAGCTCGACGCCCTGCGACACACCATCACGGCCATTGGCCTGGGTCTCGTAGCGCTGCACATTCACCGCTTCACCGTTGATGACCATGGGCGTGTCGCGCACCACCGGCAGGGTGAAGTTGTCCACGTTCTTGCGGAACAGGCTGACGCCGGCGACCGCGCCCGGCTGGAAGTACCACTCCAGGCCCAGGTCGAACTGGGTGGCCTTGAACGGCTCCAGCTGCTTGTTGCTGCCCTGGCCGACCCAGCCTGCGGTCGATGCGCCACCGGCAACGCGGCGATCATTGACGTACTCCTCGCTGTAGTAGCTCAGTGCGCCCGGTGCTGCGATGTCGGTGTAGCCAGGGCGGGCGATCACCTTCGATGCGGCACCACGCAGCACCAGCGTGTCGGTGATGTCCCATGCAATGTTGAAACTCGGCAGCACGTCGGTGTAGGTGCGGTCCACGCCGATCAGGCTGTAGGTCTTGCTCTGCGCCAGGTCATGCGGCAGGCGCACGAAGCCGCTCTCGCAGCTGTAGGTCGGGTAGGCCGCAGCGGCGGGGTCGGTGCACGCCATCGGCGCGCCGGACGCGTTGTCCAGGAAGTAGTCGTTGAACTTCTCGATCGAGTCGGAAGACTGCGCGAACTGCTTGGTGCGCACCACACGCACGCCGACATTGCCGCGCAGGCGCTCGGTGCGGAAGTTGGCCTGGAAGTAGCCGGAGTAGATCTTCTCGTTGACGTTGTAGACGAAGTCTTCCTCGGTACGGTTGTGCGAACCACCGTAGGTCTTGTTCAGATAGTCGATGTACGCCGGGTAGTTGATGCCCGGGAACACGTTGGCATTGAAGCCACCGGCAATGTTGCTGATCGGGTTCGACAGGAAGAAGCCGGGCTGCGCATCGCCGGCAGTCGGATCGCAGCCACTCTGGTAGCGGCTGTTGTCATAGTCGGCCGGGTCACGGCCCGGGCATACCCAGTAGGTGTTGCCGGTGTTGCGGTGGACCTTGCCATCACGGTATTTGGCACCGAACTGGATCGAATCCAGCCAGCCGGACTCGAACAGCTTGGTCACGTCGGCCTGGAAGTAGTTCTGCTTGACCTCGGTGCGCTTCCACGACGAATCGGTCGAGCCGGTGTCGACTTCGGCGATGCCGTTCATCAATTGCTGCTGCAGGTCGGGCGAGAAGGTGGCAGACGGCGTGCCGGTCAGGTCCCATGCGCTGTACTGGTTACCGGACAGGTAGTCGTTGCCGACCTTGCGGCGCGGCTTGGCCGACATGCGGAAGTTCATCGACGGACCACCTTCGGACCAGGTGCGGCCACCGGTGAACGAGGCCTTCCACAGCGGGCTGATGTCCCAGTCGATGGTCAGGTCGGCGGTCTGCGACAGCGCCTTTTCCTTGCTGTAGCCACCGGTCAGCTGCGGTGTCGGAATCGTGCAGTCGTCCGGGCCCCAGCCGCCGGGCTTGAGGCCGGCGGCCTTGGCCTGGTCTTCGCTGCAGTAGTAGGTCTTTCCAGCCAGCTTTTCGAATTGGGCACCCGTGACGGTGTTGCCGCTGGCATCGAAGTCCAGGCCATTGAGAAGGCGGCCTCCGGCCCAGTTGCCGTCCTGGTTGTAGCGCGCCATGCTCCATTCCGGAATCTTCAGCATGTTCTGGGTGTAGTCACCCTGCAGCTCGAAGCGGAAGTAGTTGGCGGTCATCGTGACGTTGTCGACCGGCTTGAACTGGAAGGTCAGCTGGCCGCCCTTGCGCTCGCGCTTTTCTTCCTTCACCGCGAAGTTCACCGAGGTCGGCATGAAGAAGTCGCTGTAGTTGCCGCCGGTCTGGTTGTTGAAACCGGACTTGCCCCACCAGTAGTGGATGCCATCCTGCTGCTGCACGTTGCCATAGGCGTCGCGTGCCTTGCCGGCGCCGTACCACTGGTAGTCCTCGGTGCTGGCCTCCATGGTGCGGGTGGTGCGCTTCTGCTGGGTGACGCCGACCAGCACGCCGAAACGCTCATCCTTGCTGTGCCACGAATACAGGGCCGAGGCCTGCGGGTCGATATCGTGGTGGGTATCGGAGGAGGTGCCCTCAAGCGTGACGAAGCCCGAGTTGGACTCCATGTCCAGCGGACGGCGCGTGTGCAGGATGACCGTGCCGCCGATGCCGCCTTCGTCGATGCGGGCTTCCGGCGACTTGAACAGCTCGGCGCTGGACAGCATGTTCGACGGCAGCAGGGTGTAGTTGAACGAACGGGTGGCTTCGTCGTTGGTTTCCGACGTGGCCACGTAGTTGCCATTCAACTGGGTCAGGGTCAGGTCCGGCGCAAGGCCGCGCACGCTGACACTCTTGCCTTCACCACCGCTGCGGGTGATGACCACGCCGGGCACGCGCTGCAGTGCGTCGGCCACGTTCTTGTCGGGGAACTTGCCGACGTCTTCGGCGGTGATCACTTCGACCACGGCGTTGGCATCGCGCTTCTGCTCAAGGCTCTTTTCAATGGCATAGCGGTAGCCGGTGACCTGGACGCTGTCCAGAGTCGTGGCGTCCTGCGAGCCGGTGGTCGTGGCCTGCTGCGCGGCGGCGCCTGCCGGAATGACGGCGGCAGCCAGGGCCAGCGCGATGGCCAGCGACAATGCGTCCTGGCCGTGCGTACGTGTTGAATGCTTCATTCCCATCTCTCCCTCTCTCCTGGATTGATCCGGTGACGTGGCACGGACAACTTGAATCGATCTAATTTGAAGTGAATTTGTCGCTGTCGCCATGCAGTGGCAGTAGCACCGCACGCGTGGCCTGGTGTACGTCCTGTTGCTGCTCCCCCAACTCCCGGCCATCGCAGCGTCGTCTTGGATCGATCTAAGCGATGGGCGGGCGATTTTTAGCATGGGTCGTCCTTGGGCGCATGCTGCTCCGCAATATGGTACTGGCGTGGCGTAGGGATGACGGTTTGCTGAAATCAGTGAAATCGTTTTCGTGCGCAGGGGAGGGTGGGTCGGCAGGGCTGCGCCCTGCACCCGCGGTGTGCCGGCCGCTGGCCGGCAACAACCCAAAGCCAAAGCCAAAGCGGCTCTGGTTTTCTGCTGGTTTGGCGGGGCGGTGTGGGCTGGCAGGACACGCCGTAAACCCGTCCTTGGGGGCTCGATGGCGCCATCCATGGCGCCAACGGTCCTGCCAGCCCACACCGCCCCACCTTTGACAGTTTCCCGGTGACGGTTGGACTGATCCTGGAACGACATGGGGTCCTGGGGCCAGATCCGTTTTCCTTTGGAAAACGGATCTGACCCCAATCGATTTCGTTATCTGACAGAGATTCATCCACGCATGGCGTGGATCTACAGATCGCGGGACTCTGTCGAAGGCGGGGTGGGTCCGGTTGCGGGGGCGTGAGCCGCATGGATGCGGCGACCGAGCTTACATGGACGTACTTGCAGCGTCCCCCGCAACCGGACCCACCCCGCCATCCCACGCACAGCCGGCTTTTGCTGTTGCTGTTGCTCCAGTTCGAAGCAGGTGCAGGGCGCAGCCCTGCCGAATACCCCTCATGCTGCGCCGCAGAATGCATTCGGCTGAACCTGCATGCTCTACTTGAATCGATCTAAATCCACGGTCACGTGGGTCGGGCGTCATTCCAGGGGGAGTCTTCTGCCGGTCCAGGCAGAGCTCAGCGGAACGGTGCCGGAAGGCCCGGGCCGTCTGTCTCTGCGTCATCGACTACAGGAACCCGACATGCGTCCAGTGCCGTCCGCTCCCGCCGTCCCATCATCCTCGCGCCCGCTGGTGCGCCTGGCCTGCCTGCTTGCGCTGTCGGCGGCGCCGATGCTGCTGCAGGCCGCGCCGGCAGCGCTGGAGCGCGAGGTCAACACCTTCATCGGCAGCAAGGACGACGGCAACACGTTCCCGGGTGCGTCGGCACCGTTCGGCCTGATCCAGGTCAGCCCGATCGGCAGCCACTATTCGGGTTGGCGCTATGACGACGAGAAGATCCGTGGCTTCGGCCACTCCTTCATCTCCGGTGCCGGCTGCTGGGAACAGGGCGGCCAGGTGTCGGTGCTGCCGGTCACGGGCTCGATCGGTCCGGGCGGCGATTTCGATACCGGCAACGCCAGGCAGTTCGACCACAAGGCCTACGCCGCGTCCTACACCCACGATGGCGAGGTCGGCCAGGCCGGCTACTACAAGGTGCGGCTGACCAGCTACGGCGGCATCGATGCCGAGGCGACCGCGCGTACCCGTGCTGCGGCCGAGCGCTACACCTTCAGCCAGCGCAGTGGCGATGGCCACGTGCTGGTCAATGTCGGCCAGGCCAACGAGCGCCATTCGGTGATCGGCAGCGTGGTCGATGTGGTCGGCGACCGCGTGGTCGAGGGCAAGCTGGTCACCAAGAGTTTCTGCGGCGGCCATCAGTACACCACCTGGTTCCGCATCGAGTTCGACCGTCCGTTCAAGGCGCATGGCACCTGGGGTGAGGGCGGCGGCCTGCCGGGCGCGCGCCACAGCATGGAAGGCGAGCAGAAGCCGAACGGTGCCTGGCTCAGCTTCGACCTGGCCAAGGGCCAGTCGGTGACGGCGGTCAGCGCGATCTCGCACGTGGATGCCGAAGGCGCGCGCACCAACCTGCGTGCCGAGGGCATGCAGGGTGGGTCGCTGCTCGGTTTCGACCGCATGCGCGCGCTGTCGCAGCTGGCCTGGCGTGAGCAGCTGGGCCGTGTACGCGTGCAGGGCGGCACCGCCGATGACCGCACCGTGTTCTACAGCGCGGTCTACCACGCGCTGCTGCAGCCGATGACCGGCAACGATGCCGATGGCCGCTACCGCGGCTATGACGATGGCATCCACCGTGCCGATGGCTGGACCTATTACGAGTACTTCTCGCTGTGGGATACCTACCGCGCGCAGAACCAGTGGCTGGCACTGACCCGCCCGGACGTGGCGCGCGACATCGGCCGCACCCTGCTGGCGATCGATGAGCAGGGCGGTTGGCTGCCGCGCTGGGGCTATGCCAACTTCGAAACCAACATCATGACCGGCGATCCGGTCACCCCGTTCATGGTCGACCTGTGGCGCTTCGGTGCACTCAAGGGCCGTGAATCGCAGGCGTGGGATGCGCTGCGCCGCAATGCCTTCGGCACGCCGCCGCTGAACTCGCGCATGGCCGGCCGCTCCGGCAACCCGACTTACCTGGACAAGGGCTACGTGGCCTATGACCGCGCGTTCCCGTCCAAGGGCATGGACGTCGATCCGCACCACGGTGGTTCGGCCACGCTGGAGTACGCGCTGGCCGACTGCGCGCTCTCGCAGATGGCCGACGGCCTGGGCCATGCCCAGGATGCGGCGACGCTGCGCGAGCGCGGCCGCAACTGGCGCAAGGTGTGGGACCCGCTGGTGCGCGACGCCGAGACCGGCTTCACCGGGTTCCCGCGCCCGCGTACCGAGGACGGCCAGTGGTACACCCCGTCCGACGGCCATTACAGCCCGCGTTCGCACCACGGTTTCCACGAGGGCACGGCGTGGCAGTACCAGTGGCTGGCGCAGCAGGACGTGCCGGGCCTGGTCGAAGCGATGGACGGCCGCGAGCAGGCGGGCCGCCGCCTCGATGCGTTCTTCGCGATGGACGCGCTGCAGGCCGATCCGCTCAATGCCGCCCGCAAGGCGTGGGTGGTCGGGCCGTACAGCTACTACAACCAGTTCCGCTACAACCCGAACAACGAGCCGGACCTGCACTCGCCGTGGCTGTACACGCTGATCGGCCAGCCGTGGAAGACCGCGGCCGTGGTGCGTGCGGCGCAGCAGCTGTTCACCAATGCCCCCAACGGTGTGACCGGCAACGATGACCTCGGCACGATGTCGGCCTGGTACCTGTTCAGTGCCATCGGCGTGTACCCGGCGGTGCCGGGCAGCGGCCAGTTCCTGCTGCACACCCCGCGCTTCAGCAAGGTGGAAGTGGACATGGGCAATGGCCGCACCCTGCGCATCGACGCGCCGGGCGCCGATGGCCGCCGCCTGCAGTATGTGCAGGGCGTGCAGGTCGATGGCCAGGCGCATGCACCGGTGTGGCTGGACTGGAACCGCCTGCAGCAGGGCCCGCGCGTGCGCTTTGCGCTGGATGCGAAGGTGCCGGAGCAGGGCTGGGGCACGGCGGTGAAGGACCTGCCGGTATCCTGGTGCGCGGCACCGGGCAGCCAGCTGCGTTGAGCCGGACTGTGCCGTTCGCGGTGACCCAGCGAACGGCACGGCACGACACGGCCCTGATCCATTAGGCTTGAGCTTCCAGCGGAGTCCGGGAAGACGATGAACGACAACGGCAGCAGTCCCAGCAAGCGCGCCGGCAAGGCGGTGACGGTGACCGACATCGCGCGTGCGATCGGCGTGTCACGGGCAACCGTGTCGCTGGTGCTGCGCGGCAGCCCGCTGGTCAATGTCGATACCCGCGCCAAGGTCGAGGCCGAGCTGCGCCGCCAGCGCTATGTCTACAACCGCGCGGCGGCCAACCTGCGCCGGCGCACCTCGTCGAGCATCGCGCTGGTGATCAACGACCTGTCCAACCCGTTCTTCGCCGAATTCGCGTCAGGCGTGGACGAGGCGCTGGGCGGGCGCGGTTACGTGACGTTGCTGGGCAGCACCGGGGAATCGCCAGAGCGCCAGCAGGCCGTGCTGTCCACGCTGATGGAGCACACCCCGGCCGGCCTGATCCTGTCGCCGGCCGAGGGCAGCGACACCGCGCAGTTGCGGCAGGCGCTGGGCGCCAATGCCAACGTGCTGCTGTTCAACCGCGAACTGGCCGGGGCTGACTGGGACTTCCTGACCCTGGACAACCAGCACGGCGCCTATCTGGCCACGCGCCACCTGATCGAGCGCGGCCATCGCCAGATCGCCTTCTTCGGCGGCCACGCCGCATCCAGTTCCTGCCACCAGCGCCGCGCCGGTTTCCAGCAGGCGCTGGCCGAGGCCGGGCTGTCGCTGCCGCCGGGTTGGATGATCGAGTCGGCGCCGAACCGCCTGGAAGCAGCAGCGCGCACCGATGAACTGTTTGCCGATGGCCATCGTCCGAGTGCGGCGGTCTGCTACAACGACACCGTCGCGCTGGGCCTGATGCTGGGCTTGAACTCGCGTGGCATCCGTCCCGGTGGCGACTTTGCCGTTACTGGTTTCGACGACATTTCCGAGGCTGCGGTGGCGGTGCCACCGTTGACCACGCTCACTGCCGACCCGCGCGAGCGTGGCCGGCAAGCGGCCGCGCTGCTGCTGCAACGGCTGGACGAACCGGATGCGCCGCCACGGCGCACGGTCGCGCCGGTGCAGCTGCGCATCCGCGAAAGCAGTGCTGCGCGACCGAACTGATTCCTTTCATACACCCCTTCCACGCAACAACGACCTTCCGCGCATCGAGGCGCGTACCGCATGCCGATCTCCGCAACGCCCCGTCCATCGGGTTCCTCGGGCAACGCACCCGCCGTCACCAACGGCAAGGCGTTGGCTGTCGTCACCACGATCTTCTTCATGTGGGGCTTCCTGACCTGCCTCAATGACATCCTGATCCCGCACCTGAAGGCGGTGTTCGAACTGAACTACGCCAAGGCGATGCTGGTGCAGTTCACCTTCTTCGGCACCTATTTCCTGATGTCGCTGCCGGCGGGGCGGCTGGTGGCGGCGCTGGGCTACAAGAAAGGCATCGTCGCCGGCCTGGTGATCGCCGGCATCGGCGCGCTGGGCTTCTGGCCGGCGGCCGAACTGCGCGTCTATGGCGCCTTCCTCGGCGCACTGTTCGTGCTGGCCACCGGCATTACCGTGCTGCAGGTGGCCGCCAACCCCTATGTCGCGCTGCTGGGCCCGGAGCAGACCAGCTCCAGCCGCCTGACCCTGGCGCAGGCGCTGAACTCGCTGGGCACGGCCATCGCCCCGATCTTCGGCGGCATGCTGATCCTGTCCAACACGGTCAAGAGCGCTGACGACATCGCGGCGCTGCCGGCCGCCGAGCAGCTGGCCTACCGTGCCGCCGAGGCGCAGGCTGTGCAGGGTCCGTACGTGGGCCTGGCGGTGGCGCTGGTGCTGCTGGCGCTGTTCGTATTCCTGTTCCGCCTGCCGGCGCTGAGCGACGCCACCGAGCAGGCCGACCAGGGCCACCACCACAGCTACCTGGATGCGCTGCGCAAGCGCCACCTGCTGCTGGGCGTGCTGGGCATCTTCTTCTACGTCGGCGCCGAAGTGTCGATTGGCAGCTTCCTGGTCAACTACCTGTCGATGCCGAACATCGGTGGCTTCAGCGAGCAGCAGGCCACGCATTACGTGTCTGCCTACTGGACGATGGCGATGATCGGCCGCTTCGCCGGTTCGGCGCTGCTGGCGCGCTTCTCGCCCAGCCGTCTGCTGGCGATCTTCGCGCTGGTCAACGTGGCGCTGCTGGTCACCACCATGCTGAGCTCCGGCAACGTCGCGCTGTACTCGGTGGTGGCCATCGGCCTGTTCAACTCGATCATGTTCCCGACCATCTTCGCGCTGAGCATCGAGCGCCTCGGCCCGCTGACCAACAAGGGGTCCAGCCTGCTGATCATGGCCATCGTCGGCGGTGCCGTGGTGCCATACCTGCAGGGCGTGCTGGCCGACCACATCGGTGTGCAGGCCAGCTTCATCCTGCCGCTGCTGTGCTACGGCTACATCATTTTCTACGGACTGGTCGGCGCGCGTACGCCGGCCTCCGCAACGCAGGGAGGCTGAGTCCGGAATGGGTGCCATCGTTTGCTTCGGCGAAATTTTGATCGATCTACTAGCACAGCCGCCGGCCTCGGCCGACACCCCGCGTGCGTTCCTGCAGTACGCCGGTGGGGCGCCGGCCAACGTCGCGGTGGCGGCTGCGCGGCTGGGTGCGAAGACCCAGTTCGTCGGCATGCTGGGCCGTGACATGTTCGGCGACTTCCTGGCCGACAGCCTGGTCGAGCACGGCGTGGGTACCGATTACATCGTGCGCACCGACGCGGCCAAGACGGCACTGGCCTTCGTGGCCCTGGATGCCAATGGCGAGCGCAGCTTCAGTTTCTACCGCCCGCCGGCGGCTGACCTGCTGTTCCGTGACAGCGACTTCCAGGCGGCGTGCCTCGACAGCGCGCAATGCTTCCACGTCTGTTCCAACAGCCTGACCGAGCCGGCCATCGCCGAGGCGACCTTTGCCGGCATGGACCGTGCCCGCGCTGCTGGTGCGGTGGTCAGCCTGGACCTCAACCTGCGTCCTGCCCTGTGGCCGGCGAACGAGGACCCGGCGCCGCGCCTGTGGCAGGCGCTGGAACGCGCCGACCTGGTCAAGCTGTCGCGCGAGGAGCTGGACTACCTGGCCGCGCCGCTTGGCGCCGATGGCGAGGCGGCGGTGCTGCGGCGCCTGCTGGCCGCGCGGGCGCGCTGGGTGATCGTCACCGATGGTGCAGCCACGCTGCACTGGTACACCCGCGACAACCACGGCACGGTCACCAGCTTCCGCGTGGCCACGGTCGACACCACGGCGGCCGGTGATGCCTTCGTCGGCGGCGTGCTGGTCGGCCTGCTGGAGCGCGGCGGGGCCGGTGCCGGTTTTACCGCCTTCTGCCAGGACCCGGAGGCGATCACCGCCACGCTGCGCTTCGGCGCTGCGGTCGGCGCGCTGGCTGTTACCCGCAAGGGCGCGTTCGCCGCGATGCCCTCGCTCGATGAAGTGCAGCAGCTGCTGCAGGCACAGGACATTACTGCATGAGCACCTCGCCCGATTTCCGTTCGCCCGCGTTCCTGCGCGCGCACATCGCCGATACCATGGCGTTCTACCACCCGCGCTGCATCGATCCCAATGGTGGCTTTTTCCACTACTTCCGTGATGACGGCAGCATCTACGATGCCAGCCATCGCCACCTGGTGAGCAGCACCCGTTTCGTCTTCAACTACGCGATGGCCTACCGCGAGTTCGGCAATGCCGAGTACCGCGACGCGGTCGAGCACGGCGTGCGCTACCTGCGCGAGGTGCACCGCAACCCCGCCACCGGCGGCTACGCCTGGACCCTGCGTGATGGCAAGGTCGAGGACGACATGAACCACTGCTACGGCGTGGCCTTCGTGCTGCTGGCCTACAGCTGCGCGCTGAAGGCAGGTATCGAGCAGGCGCGCGCGTGGATGGACGAGACCTGGCAGCTGCTGGAAGCGCGCTTCTGGGAGCCGCAGCACGGGCTCTACAAGGATGAAGCGGACGGCCAGTGGAACTTCACCGGCTACCGTGGACAGAACGCCAACATGCACATGTGCGAGGCGATGCTGGCCGCGTTCGAGGCGAGTGGCGAGCAGCGCTATGTGGAGCGCGCGCTGCAGCTGGCCGACAACATGACCCGCCGCCAGGCGGCCAAGGCCGGCGGGCTGGTCTGGGAACACTACGATGAGAACTGGGAGATCGACTGGGACTACAACCTGGACGACCCCAAGCACCTGTTCCGCCCGTGGGGCTTCCAACCGGGGCACCAGACCGAGTGGGCCAAGCTGCTGCTGATCCTCGATCGCCACGTGCAGGCCGACTGGCTGGTGCCGACCGCGCAGCACCTGTTCGACGTGGCCGTGGCGCGCAGCTGGGACGAAGCGCGAGGTGGCCTGTACTACGGCTTCGCACCGGAATCGCGCCGGCAGCCGGGCATGGATGGCGCGCCGATCGGTGGCGACAGCTTCGTCTGCGACGACGACAAGTACTTCTGGGTGCAGGCCGAAACGCTGGCTACTGCCGCACTGATGGCCAAGCGCACCGGCGATGACCGCTACTGGCAGTGGTACGAACGCATCTGGGCGTATTCGTGGGAACACTTCGTCGACCATCAGTTCGGCGCCTGGTTCCGCATCCTCGATGCCGACAACCGCAAGTACAGCGACGAGAAGAGCCCGGCCGGCAAGGTGGATTACCACACCATGGGCGCGTGCTACGAAGTGTTGAACGTGGTGCGTTGAGGCGCGTGTCGCCATACGCATGATGAATCGGAATCAGTAGCGCCGGGCCACGCCCGGCGGAAAAACAGGAGCTCCGCGTGCATCGTCTTTCCCTCGTTGTCCGTCTGCTCCTGCTGCTGGTCGCAACGTCGGCCTTCCCGGCAATTGCAGCGCCTCTGCAGGCACAGTGGGAGTTCCGCATGCTGCCCGGCGACGCGCAGGGCGCCGCCCACCCAGGCCTGCAGCAATGGCGTGCGGCAACGGTGCCGGGCAGCGTGCACACCGACCTGCTGGCGCATGCGCTGATCCGCGACCCGTACGTGGGTGCGCCCGAAGCGGAGCTGCAATGGATCGGCCTGGCGGCCTGGGAGTACCGCGCGCGCTTCGACGTGGACGCGGCGATGCTGGCCAAGCCCCATGCCGAACTGCGCTTCGACGGGCTGGACACTTATGCCGAAGTAAGCCTCAACGGCAAGCCGCTGCTGCGCGCGGACAACGCGCACCGGACCTGGCGCGCGCGCGTTGAAGGGCATCTGCGCGCCAGGGGCAATGAACTGCAGATCGTGTTCCGCTCACCGATCCGCACGCTGCTTCCGGGCGTACAGGCGATGCCACACAGGATCGCTGGCAACTACCCGTCGCCGTATGGCGATGAGCCGAAGGACGCGATGGTCGGAAACTTCGCGCGCAAGCCGGCCTACCACTTCGGTTGGGACCGGGGCCCGCGTTATGTCACCGCCGGGGTCTGGCGCGGGGTCGACCTGCAGGCCTGGGATACGCACCGCCTGACCAGTCTTGCCGTGCGCACCGATGCATTGAGCGCGGAGCAGGCGAAGCTGGCGGTGCTGCTGCAGGTGGAGCAGGGCAGCGCCACCGGTTCTGCGGTCGTCAATGTGGAAGTCCTCGATCCGCAGGGTCGCAGCGTGGCCCAGCAGCAGCGCACCGTACTGCTGAAGCCCGGGCAGAACAGTGTTGAACTACCGATTGAACTGGCGGAACCGAAGCGGTGGTGGCCGGTCGGCCATGGTGCGCAGGATCGCTATACCGTGCAGGCGCGCCTGGATGGCGGTGCCGACGCAACGCTGGTGCGCGAGCAGCGCATCGGCCTGCGCACGGTCGAACTGCGCCGCGAAGAGGACGGCAAGGGCGGGCAGGGCTTCGCCTTCGTCATCAACGGCGTGCCGATCTTCGCCAAGGGCGCCAACGTCATTCCGTTCGATGCCTTCCCCGCCCGCGTCGACGCAGCACGCCTGCGCCAGGTGCTGACCGCCGCGCGCGACGCCAACATGAACATGCTGCGCAACTGGGGCGGTGGCTACTACGAGGACGACGCGTTCTTCGACATCGCCGATGAGCTGGGCCTGCTGGTCTGGCAGGACTTCATGTTCGGCGGCGGCATGCAGCCGGGCTACGATCCGGCCTTCCGTGCCAGCGTGGTGGCCGAGGCGCGCGACAACGTGCGCAGGCTGCGCCATCACCCCAGCATCGTGCTGTGGTGTGGCAACAACGAGGAAGAAACCGCCTGGAAGGACTGGGGTCACGGCCGCGACCTGAAGGCGGCCGACCCGGCATTTGCGGCGAAGGTCTGGCAGGGCTATGTCGACCTGTTCGGCAACGACCTGCGCCAGGTGGTGGGCGAGGAAGGACTGGGCGTACCGTACTGGTCCAGTTCGCCCAGCAACGATCTGGACGAGAAGGCCAACGATTCCACCCGCGGCGACAAGCACTACTGGCAGGTCTGGGGCAATCCGGCGCTGCCGGTGCAGGCCTACCTGCGTGAGACGCCGCGCTTCATGTCCGAGTACGGGCTGCAGGCGTGGCCGTCGGTGGCGACGGTGGACCAGATCGCCACCCGCGCCGAACAGCGCATCGACAGCCCGGTGATCCGCGCGCACCAGAAATTCATGGCCGGCGAGGGCAACAGCCGCCTGCTGCACTACATCGAACAGGGCTATGGCACGCCGAAGGACTTCGAGGACTTCGTCTACCTCAGCCAGGTCATGCAGGCCGATGGCATTGCACTGGCGGCGCTGCATCATCGCGCCTCCCGGCCATACACGATGGGTTCGCTGTACTGGCAGCTCAACGATGTCTGGCCAGGCGCCTCGTGGTCCAGCGTGGATTACTTCGGCCGCTGGAAGGCGCTGCACTTCGCCGCGCGGCGCTTCTTCGCGCCGGTCACGGTAGCCGCGCTGCGCGATGAGGGCAGCACGCGGGTACGCCTGATCAATGACGGTGCGGCGCTGGATGCACGTTGGCGGCTGCGGGTGATGGACGTGGAAGGGAAGGTGCTGCGCCGTCGCGAGGATGCGGTGACGCTGGCGGCGTCGGGCGTCACCTCGATCGGTGATTTTCGCGATGCCGAGTTGCTGGCCGGTGCCGATCCGAAGCGCACGGTGGCGGTGTTTGAGCTGCTGCAGAACGGGGCGGTGAGCGCACGGCAGGTGGTCGGATTCGTCGAAGCCAAGGACCAGGTATTGCCGCGGCAGAAGCTCAAGGCCACCTTGTCCATCGAAGGCGACCACTATCGACTGCGGCTGGAAAGCGCGGCGTACGTGCGCGCGGCGTGGATCGACTTCGGCGCGCTGGACGTGCAGGTCGAAGAAAACCTGCTGGATCTGCTGCCGGGCGAAACCCGCGATAGCGCGGTGCGCGGCCCGGTGGATCTGGTTACCCTGCGCGAGGCGCTGAGGGTGAAGACCCTCAACGACCGTTGAGCAAAAAAGGGGACGGAGGGGATTAAGTCGTTTGTGGCACACATGGGCCACAAACGACTTAATCCCCTCCGTCCCCTTTTTCCTGCTTACAGCTGGATCTGCTGGAAGTTCTCGACCCGCTCGTGGCCGTTGGCGGACTGGCCGGTACGCGGCATCGGGTAGTCATCCAGGCGGTCGATCAGCCGGGTCTGCAGGCCGGCTTCGCGGGCAGCATCCAGTTCTTCGACCACATCGGACAGGAACAGGATCTCGCCGGCCGGCACGCCAATGGCCTGCACGATGCGGCGGTAGCTGTCGGCCTCACGCTTGCCACCCATCTCGGTATCGAACCAGCCCGACACCAGCGGGCTGAGGTCACCGGCATCGCTGAAGCCGAAGAACAGCTTCTGTGCCGGCACCGAGCCGGAGGAGTACACGTACAGCGGCAGGCCGGAGGCATGCCAGCCCTTCAGCACCGGTGCCACTTCCGGGTAGAAGTGCGCGGTGTAGTCGCCGCGACGGTAGCCCTCATCCCAGATCAGGCCCTGCAGCGCCTTCAGTGCGGTGTGCTTGCGGTCCTGGTCAATCCAGCCCTGCAGCGTCTCGGCCACCAGGCTGTCCTGGCAGGCGCCGCCGATCTCGGTAGCCACCGCGTCCAGCCAGCGGCGGACCTCCGGCTGCTGGCCATGTTCGGCGACGAACGCGGGCAAGGCCTTGCGGGCATAGGGGAACAGCACGTTCTTGACGAACGAGATGCTGCTGGTGGTGCCTTCGATGTCGGTCAGGATGACGCGGGGCTGCATGGATCAGGACGCCTGGGTAGGTACGTAACGGGGGAACTTCTGCGCGATGTCGGTGCCGGTGAAATGACCCACCCAGCCGTCCGGTTCGGTGAAGAAGCGGATCGCCACGAAGCTCGGTTCATCGCCCATGTCGAACCAGTGGGTGGTGCCATCGGGCACGGCGATCAGGTCGTCCTTCACGCACTCGATCTCATAGACCTTGTCACCCACGTGCAGGGTGAACAGGCCCGAGCCTGCGACGAAGAAGCGCACCTCGTCTTCCTTGTGGAAGTGCTCGTCGAGGAACTTCTTGCGCAGCTCGGCGCGGTTCGGGTTGTCCGGGGCGATCGAGGCCACGTCCACGCTCTTGAAGCCGCGCTCGGCGACCAGGCGGTCGATGTCCGCACGGTAGGCGGCGAACACTTCCTCCTGGCTGGCGCCCGGCGCGACTGGCGCGGTGGCCTGCCAGCGCTCGAAGGTGACGCCGATCTTCTGCAGCTCGGCAGCGATGACCGCGCCGTCTTGGGTGTCCAGCAGCGGCGATTCGGGGCGGGTGTCGTCGTAGATGCGCAGTCGGCTCATGGCGGCAGCTTGAACGTCTCGGGGGGAAGACAGGGTAGCAGGGTGGGGGCGAGGCGCAGATTCCGGATCGGCATCTGCACCTGCGCGCAGGCTCAGCCGCGCAGCTTGCGCAGCTCGAGCTCGCAGTGGAACAGGAATTCGAAGGCTTCCAGGTGGCGGCGCGCCTCGGCCACGTCACGGCCCCAGGCATACAGGCCGTGGCCGTCGATCAGGTAACCCCACAGGTTCTGCCGGTCGAGCAGGTCGTCGACCTGCGCCGAGAGCACGTTCATGTCCTGGGTGTTGGCGAACACCGGTACGTCGATGGCCATTTCATGGGTGCTGTTGCCGGCGAAGGCCTTCAGCAGCTCGTAGCCTTCCAGGCGGATATGACCCTGCGGCGCGTACAGGCGCGAAGCGATGGTCTGCACCGGCGAATGCGTATGCAGCACACAGCCGATTTCCGGGAAGCGGCGGTACAGCTGGGTGTGCAGCAGGGTCTCGGCGGACGGGCGCAGCGGGCGACCGACGGCCAGGCCGTCGAAGTCCACCACCATGATGTCGTCCTCGATCAGCCGGCCCTTGTCCTTGCCGGACACGGTGATCGCGGCGTGGCGGTCATCCAGGCGGTGGGAGAAATTGCTGCTGGTGGCCGGGGTCCAGCCGGCGTGCGCCAGTTCGCGGACGTTGTCGATCAGCAGCTGGGCCAGTTCGCTCAGGCGCGCGGTGTCGTACGGGAAGGTGGGGGCGTTCATGCCGGCGATTTTACTGGATTCGGCCAACGGCTGAGCCCCTCGTGGCGGGTCGTGTAGAGCGGTTCATGGGCGGGCGGGGCGGGTGGGCCGTGCAGGGGACGCTGCAAGTACGTCCCTGTAAGCTCGATGGCGCCATACATGGCGCCAACGCCCCTGCACGGCCCACCCACCCGCCTCGGACAGGTTCCGGCGTGCGGCCAGCCACGGAGTGAAGAAGGAAAAGCGAAAAGCGGGTCGCGGCGCCGGGCTTGCTCGGAGCCGAGCATGGCTCGGCTCTACAGGGGATTCATCGACCGGAGAGAATTCATCTCTCAGACGCAATTCATCCACGCATGGCGTGGATCTACCGGACGTGCCAGGAGACTGTCGGAGGCGGGGAGGGGGGAGGTTGCGGGGGCGTGAGCCGCATGGATGCGGCGACCGAGCTTACAGGGATGTACTTGCAGCGTCCCCCGCAATCTCCCCCCTTCCCGCCAAACCCTCAGCCCAGCTCTTGCCGTCGCTCCGGCTTCAAAGGCGGGTGCAGGGCCGCAGGCCCTGCAATACAAAAACCCCTTACTGACCCCGCAGGCGGCTGTGCCGGAACCCGTAGCAGAAATAGATCACGAAACCGACGACCGTCCACACCCCCATCAGCATCCAGTTGTGCATCGTCATCGCCGACAGCAGCGCCAGGCAGCTCAGCACGCCCAGGCCGCAGATCAGCCACGCCATCGGCATGCGGAACGGGCGCGGCAGGTCCGGCTGGGTGCGGCGCAGGATCAGCACGCCGGCACAGACTGCGGCGAACGCGATCAGCGTGCCCATCGAGGTCAGCTCGCCGAGGATGTCCAGCGGGAACAGCGCCGCCAGCAGCGCGACGCCGATGCCGGTGATCACGGTGTTGATGTGCGGGGTGCGGTACTTCGGGTGGATCCTGGTGAACACCGGTGGCAGCAGGCCGTCGCGGCCCATGATCATGAAGATGCGCGGCTGGCCGATGATCATCACCAGCACCACCGAAGACAGGCCGACCAGCGCACCGACCTCGACCACCCAGCGCAGCCAGCCCAGCTGTGGGTGCGCGGCCACGGCAGTCACCACCGGCTCGTCGGTGCCCAGCAGCTGGAACGGCACCAGGCCAGTCATCACTGCGGCCATTGCGATATACAACACGGTGCAGATCACCAGCGACAGCATCATGCCGATCGGCATGTCACGCTGCGGGTTCTTCGATTCCTGCGCCGCCACCGATACCGCCTCGAAACCGATGTAGGCGAAGAACACCATCGCCGCGCCACGCAGCACGCCTTCCATGCCGTACTTGCCCGGGCCTTCATTGGCCGGAATGAACGGGGTCCAGTTGCTGGTGTCCACGTATTTCCAGCCGACCACGATGACCAGCACGATCAGGCCGGTCTTGAGCACGACCATCGCCATGTTCATCGCCGAGGACTTGCTGATGCCGACGTAGCACAGCCAGGTCAGCAGCAGCACCAGTGCGGCGGCGGGCAGGTTGGCGATCGCGCCGGTGGGGCGCAGTTGCGCGTCCAGTGGCGCGCTGACCAGTGCCGCCGGTAGATGGATGTCGAACTGGCTGAGCAGGCTGAGGAAATAACCGGTCCAGCTGACCGCCACCGCCGAGGCGGAGACGCCGTACTCGAGCACCAGCATCCAGCCGATGAACCAGGCCGAGAGCTCGCCGAAGGTGGCGTAGGTGTAGGTGTAGGCGCTGCCGGAGACCGGCACCATCGAGGCGAATTCGGCATAGGCCAGCGCGCAGAAGGCGCAGCAGATGGCGGCCAGCACGAAGGACAGCATGATCGCCGGGCCGGCGTGGTTGGCGGCGGCCTGGCCGGTGATGACGAAGATGCCGCCGCCGATCACCGCGCCGATGCCCAGGGCGGTCAGCCCCCAGGGGCCAAGGTGGCGACGCAGGCTCAGGCCGTTGGCGTCTTCATGGGCGGCATGCGGATGCTTGGTGGCCCACAGTTGCTTGAACATGTGTGGTGGTCTTGTCGAAGCGCGCCATGGGCGGCGCGCGGGAAAACGGACGGGCCGGCGCGAGGCCGGCCCGAAGGCGGATCAGGGCGACTTGGCGAGCTTGCTGTTGCGGATGCCGTAGCCCAGGTAAATCAGCAGGCCGAGCAGCGTCCAGCCAACGAACAGGTGCCAATGCACCACGAACGCCTGCCAGAACAGGAACAGGCAGGTGGCCGCGCCGAGCGGGCAGATGATCCAGACCATCGGCACGCGGAACGGGCGGTGCAGGTCCGGCTTGGAATAGCGCAGCACCAGCACGCCGATGCAGACCGTGGCAAAGGCCAGCAGGGTGCCCATCGAGACCAGCTCGCCCAGCACGTTCAGCGGCACCAGGCCGGCCAGCGCGGCGGCGATCACGCCGACCACGATGGTGGCCACGTACGGGGTGCGGAATCGGGCATGGACCTTGCCGAAGAACTTCGGCAGCAGGCCGTCGCGGGAGATGGTGTAGGCGATGCGGGTCTGGCCCATCATCATCACCAGCACCACCGAGGACAGGCCGGCGATGGCGCCGACTTCCACGAACGTCTTCAGCCAGGACAGGGTCGGGTAGGGCTCCAGCGCGGTCGCCACCGGCTTGTCGGTGCCCAGCAGGTGGTACGGCATCATGCCGGTCAGCACCGCACAGACGATGATGTAGACGATCGTGCACACGGCCAGCGAGCCGAGCAGGCCGATCGGCATGTTGCGTTGCGGGTCCTTGGTTTCACCGGCAGCGGTGGAGACCGCATCGAAGCCGATGTACGCGAAGAACACGATGGTGGCGGCGCGGAAGATGCCGCTCCAGCCGAACTCACCCGGCACGCCGGTGTTTTCCGGAATGAACGGGTGCCAGTTGGCCGGGTCGATGTGGGCCGCGCCGATGCCGATGAACAGGCAGATGACAGTGACCTTGATCGCCACGATGATCGCGTTGACGAACGCCGACTGGGTCACGCCCACGTACAGCAGGCCGGACACCGCCGCCACGATCAGCACCGCCGGCAGGTTGAACAGCTTGCCGGAGGAGACGAACTCGCTGCCGGTCCAGGCGATGGGCGCGGCGCTGAGCATGTCCGGGAAGGGCATGTGCAGCGTGGTGGTGATGAAGCTGATCAGGTAGGCCGACCAGCCCACCGCGACCGAGGCTGAGGCGAACAGGTACTCCAGCACCAGACACCAGCCGATGAACCAGGCCATGCCTTCGCCGAGGGTGGCGTAGGAATAGGAGTAGGCACTGCCGGAGACCGGCATCATCGCCGCGAACTCGGCATAGCACAGGCCTGCCAGCGCACAGGCGAAACCGGCCAGCACGAACGACAGCATGACCGCCGGGCCCGCGTGGTTGGCTGCGGCCTGGCCGGTCAGCACGAAGATGCCTGCGCCGATCACCGCACCCACGCCCAGCAGGATGAGGTGTTTAGCCGTGAGGGTCCGTTTCAACGTGGCTTCGCCGTCCAGGCTGCCTTCGATGGGTTCGCCGGCATCGACGTGCCCGGCCGGCTCGACCGGCTTGACCCTCAACAGAGCTTTCAGCATGCAGTACTTCCTAGTGATCGGATGGGGTGGGCGGCCGATACGTTGCCGGCTGCCTTGAATGGTGAAGGCCGTGCGAACGGCCCGCTGTACCTTAGCCAAAGCTGAAGCCAACGCACAAGCGCAATCGCAACAATGAACGGCGATAATGAGCAGTATTTTTCCGAACCGCCCCCATTCATGAGCCAGACCGCCGAAACCCTTGCCGCGCTTGACGATCGCCTGCGCGGCCTGCTCCGGGACTACGCGCGCCGCGAACCCGCCCACGACGCCCTGGCTGCCGAATTCGGCACATTGCTGGATGATCCGGAAGATCCGTTCCGCCGCGAGCGCCTGGCCGGCCACTTCACCGCCAGCTGCTGGCTGGTCAGCGCCGATGGCCAGCGCCTGCTGCTCACCCACCACCGCAAGCTGCAGCGCTGGCTGCAGCTGGGCGGCCACGCCGACGGCGACCGTGACCTGGCCCGGGTGGCGCTGAAGGAAGCCGAGGAGGAGTCGGGCCTGAGCGGCCTGGTACTGGAAGACCCGGCCATCTTCGATCTGGACAAGCACTGGATTCCGGAGCGCAAGGACGTGCCGGGGCACTGGCATTACGACGTGCGTTTCGTGATACGGGCGCTGGGGGGCGAGGCCTTCGTGCTCAGCGAGGAATCGCTCGACCTGGCCTGGCGGCCGGTGACCGAGGTCGCGTCCGATCCGGAATCGGATGAATCCATGCAGCGCATGGCACACCGCTGGCTGGCGCGTTGAAAAAAGGGGACGGAGGGGATTAAGTCGTTAATGCATAAACGACTTAATCCCCTCCGTCCCCTTTTTACCTAGTACAGGATGCGCGTCCGCAGCGTGCCCGGAATCGCGGCCAGTTCGTCGCGGACGGCGGCGGCCTGCGCCTCGCTGGCGGTGATGTCAATCACCACGTAGCCCACCTTCGGGTCGGTGCGCAGGAACTGGCCGTCGATGTTGACGTTGTGGCGCGAGAAGATCTCGTTGACCCTGGACAGCACGCCCGGCACGTTCTGGTGGATGTGCAGCAGGCGCAGGCTGTCTTCGTGTTCGGGCAGGGTCACTTCCGGGAAATTGACCGCCGACAGGGTGCTGCCGTTGTCGCTGTAGCGCACCAGCTTGGCCGCCACCTCCACGCCGATGTTGTCCTGCGCTTCCAGCGTGCTGCCGCCCACGTGCGGGGTCAGGATCACGTTGTCGTGGCGGGTCAGCGGCGATTCGAAGATATCGCCATTGCCCTTCGGTTCGACCGGGAACACGTCCAGCGCGGCACCGCCGACGTGGCCGCTGGCCAGCGCAGCGTCCAGCGCATCGATGTCGACCACGGTGCCGCGCGCGGCGTTGATCAGGTGCGCGCCCTTGCGCATCTTCGCCAGCTCGGTGCTGCCGATCATCCACTGCGTGGCCGGGGTCTCCGGCACGTGCAGGGTGACGATGTCGGCGCGGGCCAGCAGGTCGTCCAGGCTCGCCGCGGCACGCGCATTGCCCAGCGCCAGCTTGGTTTCCACGTCGTGGAAGATCACCTGCATGCCCAGCGATTCGGCCAGCACGCCGACCTGGGTGCCGATGTGGCCATAGCCGATGATGCCCAGGGTCTTGCCACGCACCTCATGGCTGCCGCTGGCCGATTTCGACCAGCCGCCGCGATGGCACTCGGCGTTCTTCTGCGGAATGCCACGGGTCAGCATGATCGCCTCGGCGATCACCAGCTCGGCCACGCTGCGGGTGTTGGAGTAGGGCGCATTGAACACCGGGATGCCGGCCAGCTCGGCCGCGTCCAGGTCGACCTGGTTGGTGCCGATGCAGAAGCAGCCCACCGCGATCAGGCGCTTGGCCTCGGCCAGCACCTCGGCGCTGAGCTGGGTGCGCGAACGGATGCCGACAATGTGCGCCTCGGCGATGCGCGCCTTCAGTTCGTCCTCGGGCAGTGCCTTGGTGTGCGCCTCGATCTGGCTGTAGCCGGCGGCGCTGAACACCTCCACGGCGGTCTGGCTGACCCCCTCCAGCAACAGCACGCGGATATCCTGCTTGGGGAACGAGGTCTTCTTCGGCGACATGGGGCAACACGGCCAGTGGGACAGGGGCTGACCACTATGCCAGATCGGAACGCCCATGGTGCAGTGCGCAATTGGTTGCATCCGTAGCTATCTTTACGGCTGCGGGGCTGGACGCTGGCGCGTGCCGCTGGCACGCTTGCCCGTTCTTCACGCACCGCGCTGGACCGTCATGACCGATTCCCGCATTGCCTCGCTGCAGCAGGCCTGTCCCGGCCTGAAGCTGAAGACCAACCCGGCCGACCTGGAGCATTACGGGCGTGACTGGACCCGGCGCTGGACGCCGGCGCCGCTGGCGATCGCACTGCCGGCCACGGTCGAGGAAGTGCAGGCGGTGATGCGCTGGAGTGCGGGCGAGGGCGTGGCCGTGGTGCCGTCCGGCGGACGTACCGGCCTTTCCGGTGGCGCGGTGGCCGCCAACGGCGAGCTGGTGCTCAGCCTGGAACGGATGAACAAGGCACTGGCCTACGACGCGGTCGATCGCACCCTGGTGGTGCAGGCCGGCATGCCGCTGGAGGCCGTGCACAACGCCGCGCTGGACCACGGCCTGATCTACCCGGTGGACTTCGCTGCGCGCGGGTCGTGCACGATCGGCGGCAACATCGCCACCAATGCCGGCGGCATCCGCGTGATCCGCTATGGCAATACCCGCGAGTGGATCGCCGGGCTGAAGGTGGTTACCGGCAGCGGCGAACTGCTGGAACTCAACAAGGGCCTGATCAAGAACTCCAGCGGCTATGACTTCCGCCAGCTGCTGATCGGTTCGGAAGGCACGTTGGGCGTGATCGTCGAGGCGACAGTGAAACTCACCGATCCGCCGCCGGCCAGCAACGTGATGCTGCTGGCAGTACCCAGCTTCGAGGTGCTGATGCAGGTGTTCGCCGCGTTCCGCGCGCGCCTGCAGCTGCAGGCCTTCGAATTCTTCACCGACCGGGCGCTGGAGCACGTGCTGGCGCATGGCGCGCAGGCACCGTTCGACGAGGTGCATCCGTACTACGTCGTCACCGAGTTCGCGGCCAACGACGAGGCACAGGAAGCCGCGGCGATGGCGGCCTTCGAGGACTGCATGGGCAACGGCTGGGTCAGCGACGGTGTGATCAGTGCCAGCGATGCCCAGGCCGCCCAGCTGTGGCGCCTGCGCGAAGGCATCACCGAATCGCTGGCGCGCTACAAGCCCTACAAGAATGACGTCTCGGTGCGGATCTCGGCGATGCCGGCGTTCCTGGCCGAGACCCAGGCACTGATCGGGCAGGCCTACCCGCACTTCGACGTGGTCTGGTTCGGCCATATCGGCGATGGCAACCTGCACATCAACGTGCTCAAGCCGGACGACACCAGCGACGCCGACTTCGTGGCGCAGTGCGAGCACGTGACGAAGCTGCTGGCGCAGGTGCTGGCCCGCTTCGATGGCAGCATCTCGGCCGAGCACGGCATCGGACTGGTCAAGAAGGGCTACCTGGACAGCACCCGCGGCCCCGCCGAGATCGCGCTCATGAAGGCGGTCAAACGCGCGTTCGATCCCCAAGCGCGGCTGAATCCCGGCAAGCTGTTCGACGCCTGAGCCGGGCAAATCCTTCACGTACCCGTTACGCTCCACGCACCTTCACAACCGGCTTCGAACCGATGACCCGTCCGCTTCTGCTGCTCGCCCTGCTGTCCCTGCCGATGGCCGGCTTCGCTTCCAGCTTCGCTGGCACCTCGGCCGGTTCGGCGACCGGTGCCTCCTCCGGTTCCTCGGGCAGCAGCTCGGGCGACGACAAGGTGGTGCGGGCCGCGCGCGACGATGCCGCTGCGTTCGTCGCCAGCGACGGCCAGATCCGTGGCGCCCGCCTGCAGGCCGCGCTGGTCCACCTGCGTGAGCAGAGCGCTGCCGCACAGCAACAGAGCGACCTGGAACTGGCCCGCGCGCTGCTGGCGCGTTGATGCGGGCTGCATGACCTCGGCGTCATCGCTTTCTGCAGAGCCGAGCCATGCCCGGCTGGATGCCCGGCGCACCCGGATCGCAACAGCAGCCGAGCATGGCTCGGCTCTACGGAAGCACAGCGGGCGGTGCGGGTGGATGGCCGCATTGGCATGGCTGCTCAGCCCTTCCGCCCATGCGGCTGATCGGCTGCAGCTCGATCCCTCCGGTCTCGATCCGGCGCAGCAGCAGCTCGCCAGCCAGACCCTGGCCGACGTGCAGTCCCTGCTGCCGGAAGGCCTGCTGCGCGCTTTGCCGGCTCAGGTGCAGGTGCGCTGGAGTGATGACCTTCCCGCCGAGGTGCACGGGCGCGCTTTCGCCGGCCGCATCACATTGCGCCGCACCCTGCTGGATGACGGCATGCCCGGCAACCGCCGTGCGCGCCGCAGTGCGCTGGTGCATGAACTGACCCACGTCGCCGACCGTGGCGGTGCGAACTGGTCGCAGAGCGTGCGATGGCGTGACCTTGCGGGCTGGCAGCGCAGGCCCTGGCACCTCGGCCGGGGCGACAACGATTTCCGTGATCGCAGCCCGGATGTCTATGAACTGACGAACCCGGCCGAGTACCTGGCCGTGAATGCCGAGCATTTCGTGCTCGACGGCGAGTTCGCCTGCCGGCGGCCCGCGTTGGCGCAGTGGTACCAGGCGCATTTCGGAACACCACCGTCGCTGCCACGGCCGCGGTGCGCCACGACGCTGCCCCTGCTGCAGGCCGAATCGGAGGAGGGCGCTGCATCGCTGCTGCAGCTCGACCCGGCGCGCGTCTACGCGGTGGACTACCTGTTCGCCGAAGGCAGTGCGCAGCCGATGAGTCGCTGGGGCCACAGCATGCTGCGGCTGGTGGTCTGCAAGCCGGGCCGCGTACCTGGGCCGGACTGCCGCCTGGACCTGGAGTACCACCGCGTGCTGTCGTTCCGCGCGTTCGTGGGCGACGTGCAGATATCCAACTGGCGTGGCCTGACCGGCGGCTATCCGTCGCGGCTGTTCGTGCTGCCCCTGCAGCAGGTGGTGGACGAGTACACCAAGGTCGAGCTGCGCGGGCTGCAGTCGCTGCCGCTGCAGCTGGGCCGCAGCGAAATCGCCAGCCTGCTCGAGCGCACCGCGCAGGTGCACTGGAGCTATGACGGGCGCTATTACTTCGTCAGCAACAACTGCGCGGTGGAAACCGCCAAGCTGCTGCAGGCCGGGGTGCCGCGCCTTGGCGAGGCGGGCCTGGCCCAACTGAGCCCGCGCGGCCTGAAGCGGCGACTGGTGCGGCTGGACGTGCTCGACGAGAGGGTACTGGCGGACCGCACTGCAGCGCAGGCGCAGGGCTACTACTTCGCCTCGGCGCGCGACCATTACCAGCAGTTGTTCGCAGTGGCCGCGGCCCAGCTGGCCTTGCCCGCTCGTGATGTGCGCGGCTGGTTGAAGCTGCCTGCACAGCAACGCGCACCGTGGCTGCTGCAGGGTGACCTGCGTGCCAGCGCCGGCCTGTTGCTGCTGGAACAGGCCGCGCAGCGGCGCGCCGAGCTGCGCGCACGCGATGTGCTCAAGCGGCAGCTGCTGGCCGCACCGGACAGCGCTGAAACGCGCAGCCTGCGCGGGTTGCTGGAGCAGAGCGGGCAGTGGCTGCGCCCGGGGACGCTGCTGCAGGATGACGGCTATGGATTGCCGCTGGGCGACGAGCAGGCGCTGCTGTCCGCGGCCGTGGCCACTGCCAGTGCGCAGGCGGTCCCGGCGTGGCAGGCATTGCGTGGCCAGCTGCGCCAGCAGCTGCCGATCCGCCAGCGCGAGGAAATGGATGCGATCGACGCCAATCTGGCCGCACTCGGTGCACACCTGCGTACGCAGGCAGCCCGCCCGGCTACTGGCGCGGCAGTTCGATGACGAAGCGGCTGCCGCCGGCGCTGCCCGGGATGCAGTAGACGCGGCCACCGTGCGCGTCGGCGATGGCCTTGACCACCGCCAGGCCGAGCCCGCTGCCGCCGCCCTGTCGCGAACGCGAACCGTCGCCACGCATGAACGGGGTGAAGATATCCGCGTGCAGTTCCGGGTCGATGCCCGGACCCTCGTCTTCGATCGCCACCTGCACGTGGCCGGGCGTGTCATGCACTGCAATCCGCACCTTGCCCGGGCTGGCATAGCGCCGCGCGTTCTCCAGCAGCGCCAGCAATGCCTGGCGCAGGCGGGTCGGGTCGCAGTGCGCGTTGTGTTCCTCGCGGCTGGTTTCCAGCTCCAGCACGAAGCCGGCGGCGCGGAACTGTGGATCGACCAGGGTCATCACCGAATGCACCTCGGCCACCACGTCGGTGCGCGCGCGACGCACGTCCAGCCGCGCGTTGTCGGACAGGCTCAGCACGCGCAGGTCCTCGATCAGCCGTGACAGCCCTTCGACCTGGGCCAGCAGGCTGCGGAACTGCGACTCGTCTGGCTGGAACACACCCTCTGCCAGCCCCTGCAGGCGGCCACGCAGGATCGTCACCGGCGTGCGCAGCTCATGGGCGATGGCCGCGTGCCACATCGCGCGCTCGCTCTCCATGTGCTGCAGGCGGCGCGCCATCGCATTGAAGTCCTCGACCAGGGTCGCCACTTCGCCCGGCGAATTTTCCTCGACGCTGGCGCGTGCACCCAGGTCGCCGCCCGCGAGCGCACGCACGCTGTCCACCAGCGAATTCAGCGGCGACAGGATGCGGTGGGCGAGGCGGAACGAGGCGGCGATGGCCAGCGCCAGCCCGGTCAGGATCACGCCCACCATCCATGCCAGTTCCGGGCCGGTCGGCAGCCAGCTTTCCGGCTCCTCGGCACTGCCGGGGAAGAACTCGACCAGCACCGCGTACAGCAGCCACGATGACAGGATCATCATCACGATGACGCCGATCACCATCAGCGACATCGAAACGATGATGTGGCGGCTCAGCCCGGAGCGGCGCAGGGAGGGCATCAGCGATCGGCCATCAGCCGGTAGCCGACGCCACGCACGCTGGCTGGGACGTTGACCATGCCCACTTCATCCAGCTTGCGGCGCAGCTTGCTGACATGGCTGTCGACGGTGCGCTCCAGTGCTTCGCTTTCCGGCAGGCATTCGTGCATCAGCTCGCTGCGGCTGAAGATGCGCGTCGGCGCCAGCGCCATGCAGTGCAGCAGCTTGAACTCGGTGAGGGTGAGCAGCACTTCGTGGCTGTAGCCTTCGCCCTCCACGTGCACCGCGTGGGTGGCCGAGTCGATCAGCAGCGGGCCGACGCGCAACGCGGTGGGTGCGTCCACGCGCGCGGCGCGCAGCGTGCGCCGCAGTACGGCGCGCACGCGCGCGGCCACCTCGGCCGGGTTGAAGGGCTTGACCACGTAGTCATCAGCGCCCATCCGCAGCGCGGTCAGCTTGTCCAGGTCCTGGTCCAGTGCGGTCAGCATGATTACCGGCGTCTCGCCGCGCTGGCGCAGCTGGGTCAGCACGCTCCAGCCGTCCAGGCGCGGCAGCTGCACATCGAGCAGGACCAGGTCGGGCCGGGCGCTGCGGTGCAGGTCCAGTGCGCTGTGGCCATCGGCGGCGCGCAGCGTGCGCAGTCCTTCGCGTTCCAGGTAGGCGCAGAGAATGTCAGCGATCTCGGCCTCATCCTCGACGATCAGGACGAGGGCGGCGAGGGCAGGGGAGGCATGCATGCAGGGGCGGGGCCGTAAGGTGCTTGCCTCCATCGTATCTCCACAGTTCCTCCATCGAAACCCCATCATCGCCACGCAGACTGCGCGCTTCAGAACCTATCCGCCGCCTGCGCGGCATTGTGCACAGCAATGAGAACCTTCAGGACTCCGGTCGCGTTGATCGCGGCCCTCGCCTTGGCCATGACGGCCTGCTCCACTCCCGAAGCCACCCCCGAGGCGGCGCCGCGCGTCAGCGTGATCAGCGTCGGCCCGCAGGTGGTGCAACGTGACGACGAACTGCCAGGCCGCGTCGCGGCGGTGCGCACCGCGCAGATCCGCGCACAGGTGGGCGGCATCGTGCAGCGGCGCCTGTTCGACCAGGGGGCGGAAGTCAGTGCCGGCCAGGCCTTGTTCCAGATTGACCCGGCAGCGTTCCGGGCCGACGTCGATTCGGCGCTGGCCGCACTGCAGCGCAGTGAGGCGGCGTTGGGCCGCAGTCGCGTGCAGTCGCAGCGCCTGCACGCCCTGGCTGCCGCGCAGGCGGTCAGCCAGCAGCATCGGGACGACGCCAGCGCCGAGTACGAGCAGGCACGCGCGGCAGTGAATGAAGCGCGCGCGATCCTGTCCCGTCGCCAGCTCGACCTGCGCTATGCCACGGTCAGCGCACCGATTGCTGGTCGTATCGATCAGGCATTGGTGACCGAAGGTGCGCTGGTCGGCGTGGCCGATGCCGAGCCGATGGCCGTGGTACAGCAGATCGACCAGGTCTACGTGGATGTGCGCCAGCCGGCGGCGCAGCTGGAGTCGCTGCAGCGCAGTGCGGCCGGCGGCGACAAGCTGCCGGTGACCATCATCGGTGCCGCCGGCAAGCCGCTGCCCGAGCGTGGCCAGCTGCTGTTCTCCGGTATCAATGTCGATGCACGGACGGGTGATGTGATCCTGCGCATCCTGGTGGACAACCCGCGGCGGCAGCTGCTGCCCGGCATGTATGTGCGCGCGAGGGTGCCGCGGGGTGCCCCGGCCAGCGCGTTGACCGTGCCACAGCAGGCCGTGCTGCGCAGCGCCGGTGGCCAGGCCTATGCCTGGGTGATAGGCGCCGACGGTAGGGCGGTGATCCGCACGCTGGAGGTGGACGGCAGCGTCGATCGCCAGTGGCTGGTGCGCGCGGGCCTGAAGGCCGGCGAGAAAGTGGTGGTCGAGGGCCAGGAGCGCCTGCAGGAAGGCGTGGTGGTCGATGCGCGCGACTGGCAGAAGCCGGTCGCCAGCGCCGGTGCGGTGCAGGCCGGCAGCAAGGGCTGAGCCTTTCCCGGGACAGCCCCTCCAGGAAAATCCAACATGGCACGTTTCTTCATTGATCGCCCGGTGTTCGCCTGGGTGCTGGCGATCTTCATCATCCTGGCCGGCGCGCTGGCGATTCCGCGCCTGGCCGTGGAGCGCTATCCGGCGGTCGCGCCGCCCAGCGTCAGCATCTATGCCAGCTACCCGGGTGCGAGCCCGCAGACGTTGAACGATGCGGTGGTCGGCCTGATCGAGCGCGAGCTGTCCAGCGTCAAGCATCTGCTGTACTTCGAATCGTCGGTGGACACCTCCGGCGAAGCCTCGATCACCGCCACCTTCAAGCCCGGCACCAATCCGGAACTGGCGCAGGTGGACGTGCAGAACCGGATCAAGGCGATCGAGCCGCGCCTGCCGCGCAGCGTGCGGCAGAACGGCCTGTTCGTGGAGGCCGCCGAATCCGGCTTCCTGATGCTGGTCGGCCTGCGTTCGCCGGATGCCAGCGTCAGCGAGGCCGCGCTGGGCGATTTCATGGCGCGCAACATCATCGAAGAGCTGCGCCGCATCGATGGCGTCGGTCGCGTGCAGTTGTTCGGTGCCGAGCAGGCGATGCGCGTGTGGCTGGACCCGACCCGGTTGACCGGCTACGGCCTGACCATGGGCGATGTGGCCACTGCCATCGAGCAGCAGAACCTGGAGATCTCGCCGGGGCGCATCGGTGATTCGCCGGGTGTTCCGGGCCAGCGCATCACCGTGCCGCTCAGCGCCGACGGCCAGTTGTCCACGCCGGAACAGTTCGCGGCGATCGTACTGCGCGCCGGGGCCGACGGTTCACGGGTGGTGCTGGGTGATGTCGCCCGCGTCGAACTGGGCGCGCAGAGCTATGCCTGGGGCACCCGCGAGGACGGCCATCCGGCCACCGCCGCCGGGGTGCAGCTGCGGCCGGGCGCGAATGCGGTGCGCACGGCGTCGGCGGTCCGTGAGCGCATGGCCGAGCTGGCGCCGCTGTTGCCGCGCGGCGTGGAGGCGAGCATCCCGTTCGACACCGCGCCGTTCGTCAAGATCTCGATCCAGAAGGTGGTGCAGACGCTGCTGGAGGCGATGCTGCTGGTGTTCGCGGTGATGTACCTGTTCCTGCAGAACTGGCGCTACACGCTGATTCCGGCGCTGGTTGCACCGATCGCGCTGCTCGGTACCTTCGCGGTGATGCTGGCACTGGGCTTCTCGATCAACGTGCTGACCATGTTCGGCATGGTGCTGGCGATCGGCATCATCGTCGACGACGCGATCGTGGTGGTCGAGGGCGTGGAGCGGATCATGGCCGAGGAGGGCCTGCCGCCGCGCGAGGCGACCATCAAGGCGATGCGCGAGCTGACCGGCGCGGTGATCGGCATCACCCTGGTGCTGACCGCGGTGTTCATTCCGATGGCCTTGGCCAGCGGCTCGGTGGGCGCGATCTACCGCCAGTTCACCGTGGCGATGGCGGTGTCGATCCTGTTCTCGGCGCTGCTGGCACTGAGCCTGACACCGGCGCTGTGCGCGACCCTGCTGCGCCCGAACACCCACGGCCATCATGGTCGTGGCGGGCTGTTCGGCGCCTTCAATCGTGGCTTCGAGGCGTTGACCGGGCGCTACCAGCGTGGCGTGGCCTCCGTGCTGCAGCGAAGCGGCCGGGTGATGGGCGTGTTCGCCGCGCTGGTGGCGGCGCTGCTGCTGGGCCTGCACTGGCTGCCGGGCGCGTTCCTGCCGGAAGAGGACCAGGGCTATTTCATGACCTCGATCCAGCTGCCGGCCGAAGCCACCGCCGAACGCACGCTGGCGGTGGTGGAAGCCTACGAACGGCACGTGGCCTCCCGCCCGGGCATCGGCTCCAACCAGTCGATCCTCGGTTACAGCTTCTCCGGTTCCGGCCCGAGCGCGGCGCTGACCTACACCATGCTGAAGGACTGGGGCGAGCGTGCTGGCGCCACCGCGGCCGGCGAGGTGGAGGCCGCGCAGCAGGCGATGGCCACGGTTGCCGAGGGCGAGGTGATGAGCGTGATGCCGCCGGCGATCGACAGCCTGGGCCGTTCCTCCGGGTTCTCGCTGGCCCTGCAGGCGCGTACCGGGCAGAGCCAGGCCGAGCTGCGCGCGGCCCTGCAGCAGCTGCTGAAGCTGGCCGACGCCAGTCCGCTGCTGTCGGAGGTGCATGCCGATGGCCTGCCGGCAGGTACCAGCGTGCGGCTGGACATTGATCGCGCCAAGGCCGAGGCGATGGGCGTGGGCTTCGAGCACATCAGCAGCACGCTGTCAGCGGCGATGGGCTCGCAGTACGTCAATGATTTCCCCAACAAGGGCCGGTTGCAGCAGGTGATCCTGCAGGCCGACGCGCCGCATCGCATGGAACTGGAGGACGTGCTGAAACTGTACGTGCGCAACAGCGAGGGCGGCATGGTGGCGTTGTCGGAACTGGTGACCCCGAACTGGACCGAGGCGCCGCTGCAGCTGCAGCGCTACCTCGGCTTCCCGGCGTTGAATCTGTCCGGCGCACCGGCCTCCGGCGTGTCGACCGGCCAGGCCATGGCGGAGATGGAGCGGTTGGCCGGGAAGCTGCCGTCCGGTTTTGCCCTGCAGTGGACCAGCCAGTCGCTGCAGGAGCGTGAGTCGGGGGCGCAGGCGCCGTGGCTGCTGCTGTTGTCGATGCTGGTGGTGTTCCTGGTACTGGCGGCGCTGTACGAGAGCTGGTCGATTCCGCTGGCGGTGATGCTGGTGGTGCCGTTGGGCCTGCTCGGCGCGGTCGCCGCCGTATTGTTGCGCGGCATGCCCAACGACGTGTTCTTCAAGGTCGGCATGATCACTGTGATCGGGCTGTCGGCGAAGAACGCGATCCTCATTGTCGAGTTCGCGCGGCAGCTGCAGCAGCAGGGGCGTGGCCTGGTCGAGGCGGTACTGGAGGCGGCCCGTCTGCGCCTGCGCCCGATCGTGATGACCTCGCTGGCGTTCGCGCTGGGCGTGGTGCCGCTGACGCTGGCGCAGGGTGCGTCGAAGGAAACCCAGCAGGCGATCGGAACCGGTGTGTTCGGCGGCATGGTCAGTGCGACCGTGCTGGCGGTGTTCTTCGTGCCGGTCTTCTATGTAGTGGTGCAGGGCGCGCGGCAGTGGATCGCGCAGCGCCTGCGCAGGCGCCGGCCGATGCCGGGAGGAACCGTGGATGGAACGGAACATCGTTGAAGATCTGCATGAGCAGCAGTTGATGGCGCTAGAGCAGCGCCTGTGCGCTGCGCTGCTGGAAAATGACCACGATGCGTTGAACGCGCTGGTATCGCCGGCCTTGTTCATGATGGAAGGCCACGGCGGCCGCATGCTCGATCTGCCATGGCTGGGCGATTGGCTGGCCGGCAGCCTGCAGGTGCGAAGCCTGCAGCTGCACGCGGTGGAGACGCTGCTGTGTGGCCGCCTGGCGTTGCTGTCCAGCGACGTGCGGTTGTCCGTGTCGCGGCAGGGCCGGGAGCGTGAAGTGAAGCTGCGCCTGCTGCGGGTCTGGACCTGCAGTTCCGCCGGCAGCGGTGCGCAGCTGTTGTCGATGGCGGTACTGGCCGCGTGAGTACGGTCAGGCCGCTTTCAGGCCGCGCTCACCGGCAGGTGGTAGGGTCGAAGGTCTCTGTAGTGTCGACAAGGAGTCGAGCCATGCGTGTAGTTCCCAGTCTGTTGGCAGCCTCGCTCGGGTTGGTGCTGGCCGCGTGCCAGCCGGCCCAGGCACCCGCTGCGGGCGGCAATGACGCCCCGCCTGCCACGCCGCAGCCGAGCGCCAACACGGAAGGTGGCAGCGAGACCGCCTACCAGTGTGGTGATCTGAGTGTGGGCGCGACATTCAATGGCGAGGATGCTGCCACGCTGGTGATCGGCGAGCGTAGCTTCGCCATGACCTCCGAGCGCGCGGCATCCGGCGCCAAGTACAGCGATGGCCTTGGCAACAGCTTCTGGACCAGGGGCAGCAATGATGGCCTGCTGAGCCTGAAGGGCGAACCGGATCGCGAGTGCCATGCGGTGGAAGCTACCGAAGGCGATGGCAGCGCCGGCAATGCCGCGTTCCGTGCCACCGGCAATGAACCTGGATGGCTTGCAGTCGTCGATGGCGATATGCCGGGCCTGCAGGTGGAAGTTGACTATGGCGAGCGCCGCTTCGACGTGGCCAAACCCACCCAGGGCGCTGATGGATGGAGCGGCAAGGCGTCCGACGGCACCGACGTCAAGCTCAGCTTCCAGCGCACCACCTGCCAGGATGACATGAGCGGCGAGACATTCGAGGCCAAGGCGATGCTGACTGTCGGTACCCGCCAGTACCATGGCTGCGGCAACTTCGGTGCGAAACAGCCGTAAGTTACCTGTAGAGCCGAGCCCACGCGCGGCTGCAGTAGCTGTCCAGCCCACAGCAGCCGAGCGTGGGCTCGGCTCTACACAACCGCTGCCACCGATGATCCGTCCGCTGCCTGCGGCGAGCACGCCGCAAGCAGGGACAGGCAGCCGATCAGCGCAAGGCGCTTAGTCGGCGCGGCCGGCGAATTCGCCGGTGGCGGTGTTCACCAGCACGCGTTCGCCGTTGACGATGTATTCCGGCACCATGATCTCGATGCCGGTGTTGAGTTTGGCCGGCTTCGGGCGCTTGGTGGCAGTGCCGCCCTTCAGTTCCGGCGGGGTCTCGATCACTTCCAGCACCACCGAGGCCGGCAGCTGGATCGCCACCGGCTGCTCGTCGATCACCTGCACGTAGATGCCGGTCAGGCCGTCGGTGATGTAGCCGGCGTCGTCGCCGATCACGTCCGCGTCCAGGGTGTAGGGCGTGTAGTCCTCGTCATCGAGGAACACGAAGGCATCGCCATCCTTGTACGAATAGGTGGACTGGCGGCGCAGCAGTTCGACCTCGACCAGGTTGTCGTCGGCATCGAAGCTGGCGTCGAGCTTGTTGCCGCCCGGCACGCTGTACATGATGAAGCGGAAGCGGACGTTGCCGCCGCGACCCTGCGGCGAGCTGCGCTCGATGTCGCGGATCTGGTACACGCCGTTGTTGTACTCGACGACGTTGCCCTTCTTGATGTCGTTGGCTTTCATGGTGATCTAGGTCGTTGGGGGAGGGCGCCGTCCCGGCGCCCGGGGGGAATCACTTCGGAGCGAGGCGGGTAGCGCCGTCCAGGCGGATGGTCTCGCCGTTGAGGTAGGTGTTGCCGAGGATGAAGCCGACCAGGCTGGCGAAGTCTTCCGGCTTGCCCAGGCGCGACGGGAACGGGATCGAGGCGGCCAGCGACTGCTGCACGGCTTCGGGCATGCCATCGACCATCGGCGTCCAGAACACGCCAGGAGCAATCGTATTGACGCGGATGCCGAAGCGCGACAGTTCGCGCGCCATCGGCAGCGTCATCGACACCACGCCGCCCTTGCTGGCGGCATACGCGGCCTGGCCGATCTGTCCTTCATAGGCAGCGATGCTGGCGGTGTTGATGATCACGCCGCGCTCGCCGTCTTCGCCGGCGTCGTTGTGCTGCATGCGGTTGGCCGCGGCCTTGGCGACGTTGAAGCTGCCGACCAGGTTGACCATCACCGTGCCCTGGAAGCCGGCCAGCGGCATCGGGCCTTCCTTGCCGAGCACGCGACCGGCGCCGAGGATGCCGGCGCAGTTCATCGCCACGTTCAGGCCGCCGAGGAAATCGTGGGCCTGGTCGATGGCTGCAGCCACGGCCGCCTCATCGCTGACATTGACATTGAAATAGCGGGCCTTGTCGGCACCCAGCCCGGCAACGGCAGCTGCACCCTTGTCGTCGTTGAGGTCGAACAGAGCCACCTTGCCGCCCTGGGCGACGAGGTGCTGGGCCACGGCCAGGCCGAGGCCGGAGACGCCGCCAGTGATCACGGCACGTACGGAAGACAGCTGCATTGCACGGTCCTGCAGGTTCGAGAACCGCCGATTCTAACGGAAGCGGCGACCGCCGCCG
This sequence comes from Stenotrophomonas sp. LC732, assembly GCF_052446685.1. Taxonomy (NCBI): domain Bacteria; kingdom Pseudomonadati; phylum Pseudomonadota; class Gammaproteobacteria; order Lysobacterales; family Lysobacteraceae; genus Stenotrophomonas; species Stenotrophomonas sp. LC732. The sequence goes on from NZ_CP199214.1 coordinate 1,930,223, forward strand.
TTGTGCACTGCGCCGCCCCGGCAGGAGCGGCGCAGCGGGGTGCTCAGCCGGTCGCTGCCAGCGCCTGCCCGGTGCGGCTGGCGGTGGCGCGGCCGAGCAGGCCAGCCAGCCAGCGGCCGGTCTCTGCCAGTGCCGGCAGGTCCACGCCGCTGTCCAGGCCCAGGCCCTGCAGCAGGTAGACCACGTCCTCGCTGGCGACGTTGCCGCTGGCCCCCTTCGCGTACGGGCAGCCACCGGCCCCCGAGACTGCGCTGTCGACCACGCGCACGCCTGCTTCCAGGCAGGTGGCGATGTTGGCGATGGCCTGGCCGTAGGTGTCGTGGAAGTGCACGGCCAAGGCGTCCATCGGGATCTCGGCAGCGACCGCCTGCAGCATCGCCCGTGCCTTGCGTGGGGTGCCGACGCCGATGGTGTCGCCCAGCGAGATTTCGTAACAGCCCATCTGGTGCAGCGCGCGCGCCACCCGCACCACGTCGGCCAGCGGCACCTCGCCCTGGTAGGGGCAGCCGAGCACGGTGGAGACGTAGCCGCGCACGCGCACGCCATCGGCGGCGGCGCGGCGCAGTATCGGCTCGAACCGGGCCAGCGATTCGTCGATGCCGGCATTGGTGTTGGTGCGGTTGAAGGCCTCGGACGCAGCGGTGAACACCGCCACTTCCTCCACGCCCACCGCGCGGGCGCGGTCGTAGCCCTGTTCGTTCGGCACCAGCACCGGGTAGTGGATGCCCGGCCGGCGCTGGATGCCGGCGTAGACCTCGGCGGCATCGGCCAGCTGCGGAATCCACTTCGGGCTGACGAAACTGGTCGCCTCGATGCTGCGCAGGCCGGTGGCCGACAGGCGGTTGATCAGTTCGATCTTGTCGGCGGTGGACACCGACTGCTTTTCGTTCTGCAGGCCGTCACGCGGGCCGACCTCGACGATGCGGACGTAGTCGCTCATGCAGCCACCTCGCCGACGGGGCGATGGCAGACCGCTTCGATGTTGTTGCCGTCCGGGTCGAGCACGAAGGCGGCGTAGTAATCCGGGTGGTACCACGGGCGCAGGCCCGGCGCGCCGTTGTCGCGGCCACCGGCGGCGAGGGCGGCGGCGTGGAAGGCGTCCACCTGCGCGCGGCTGGCGCAGGCGAAGGCCACGTGCACGCCGTGGCTGGCGGTGCCGCCATTGCCGAGCCAGAAGAACGGCTTGCCGTCGCTGCCGAAGCCGATGTGGTCGTGGTCGCCGGTCTGTTCGGCGCTCACTTCCATCACCACGCCGATCTGCAGCGGCGCCAGCGCCTGCAGGAAGAAGGTCTTGCTGCGCGCCAGGTCGGCGCTGGTCAAACCAAGATGATCGAGCATGTTCAGGCTTCCGTGACCCAATGGGGGGCGCGCTTGTCGAGGAAGGCACCCAGGCCTTCCTGGCCCTCGGCGGACACCCGCAGGCGCGCGATCAGGGCGGCATTATCCCGATCCAGCGCATCGCGGTCATCGCTGTCGCGGACCTGCCGGACCAGCTGCTTGGCGGTGGACGAGGCGATCGGGCCGGCCTTGTCGAGCAGGGCCAGCTGGCGCTCCAGCGCTTCGTCCAGGCGCTCGGGCTCGACCAGCTGGTGGACCAGGCCGATGCGCAGTGCGGTATCGGCGTCGAAGTGCTCGCCGGTGGCGAACCAGCGCCGCGCCTGGCGCGGGCCGATGGCCTCGATCACGTAAGGCGAGATCACCGCCGGCAGCAAGCCAAGGCGGCTTTCGGTCAGGCCGAAGCGGGCCGAGGTGCTGGCGATGGCAATGTCGCAGCAGGCAACCAGGCCGACGCCGCCACCGAAGGCCGCGCCGTGGACCCGGGCCAGGGTCGGCTTGGGCAGCTCGTCCAGGGTGCGCATCAGCCGTGCCAGTGCCAGCGAGTCCTCGCGGTTGTCGGCCTCGCTGGCCGCCGCCATGCCGCGCATCCACTGCATGTCGGCACCGGCCGAGAAGGAGGCGCCGTGGCCGGCGACCACCACGGCCCGGACCGAATCATCGCGGCCGGCGGCTTCCAGCGCGGCGGTCAGCCGGGCGATCAGGCTGGCGTCAAAGGCGTTGTGCAGCTCCGGCCGGTTCAGCCAGAAGGTGAGGACGGCGCCACGGCGCTCGATCTGCAAAGCATCGTTCATGGGATTCCAGGGTCACTCCATACCTGTATGGATCATAGCGGGCCATTGGTCATGGGCCATGACGCGACGCGGGAATGTTAGAATCGAGAACCATTTACATCCAGCAGAGAACACGCTAGATGACGCTGTCCGAACTGCCGCTGCACACCTCGGCCGTGGTCGAGTCCGTGCAGGACCTGCATGCCAACGATGCCATTGCCCGGCGCCTGCGCGAGCTGGGTTTCGTGAACGGCGAGGAAGTGCGCCTGGTGGCCAAGGGCCCGGTGGGCGGCGAGCCGCTGCTGGTGCAGGTCGGGTTCACCCGGTTCGCGCTGCGGATCAGTGAAGCCAAGCGGGTCGTGGTCGACGCCGCCAGCCAGGAACGACGTGCATGACCGCAATCGCCGCCACTGCCCCCCTGCGCATCGCGCTGGTCGGTAACCCCAACAGCGGCAAGACCGCGCTGTTCAACCAGCTGACCGGCAGCCGGCAGAAGGTCGCCAACTACACCGGCGTCACCGTCGAGCGCAAGGAGGGCCGCCTGCGCGCGCCGTCCGGCCGTGAATTCGCCGTGCTTGACCTGCCGGGCGCCTACAGCCTGCATCCGGCCAGCCTGGACGAGGCGATCACCCGTGACCTGTGCCGGGGCTTCTACCCGGGCGAGGCCGCGCCGGACGTGCTGCTGTGCGTGATCGACGCCACCAACCTGCGCCTGCACCTGCGCTTCGCGCTGGAACTGCGCGAGCTGGGCAAGCCGATGGTGGTGGCCCTGAACATGGTCGACGCGGCCCAGCGCCGCGGCATCCAGGTGGATGTGGCCGCGCTGGAACGCGAGCTGGGCGTGCCGGTGGTGGAGACCGTGGCGGTGCGCAAGCAGGGCGCCAAGGCCCTGGTCGAGCGCCTGGACGCCATGGTGCCGCACCTGGATGCGCCGGTGCCGGGCCCGGAAGGTGGCATCGATTACCACGCCAAGGTGCGCGGGATCCTGTCGGTCGCCGTGCGCATGCCGGCACGGACCGCGAAGATCGACGACGCGCTGGACCGCTGGCTGCTGCACCCGGTGTTCGGCCTGGTCAGCCTGGCGGTGGTGATGTTCCTGATCTTCCAGGCGGTGTACGCCTGGGCGACGCCGCTGATGGACGGCATCGAGGCTGGCTTCGCCTGGCTCGGCACCTTTGTTGGCAGCGTGCTGCCGGAAGGCCCGCTGGCCAGCCTGCTGACCGACGGCATCATCGCAGGCGTCGGCGGCGTGGTGGTGTTCCTGCCGCAGATCCTGATCCTGTTCTTCTTCATCCTGGTGCTGGAGGAGTCCGGCTACCTGCCGCGTGCGGCGTTCCTGCTCGACCGCATGATGGCGGCCGCCGGCCTGTCCGGCCGCTCGTTCATCCCGCTGCTGTCCAGCTTCGCCTGCGCGGTGCCGGGCATCATGTCCACGCGCAGCATCCAGGACCCGCGTGACCGCCTGGCCACGATCCTGGTGGCGCCGCTGATGACCTGCTCGGCGCGCCTGCCGGTGTACGCGCTGCTGATCGGTGCGTTCATTCCGCAGAAGACGGTGTGGGGCGTGTTCAACCAGCAGGGCCTGGTGCTGTTCGGCTTGTATGCGGCGGGCATTCTCAGCGCGCTGGCGATGTCGTGGATCATGAAGAAGTGGCGTCGCGACAAGAGCGAGCACCCGCTGATGCTGGAGCTGCCGTCGTACCGCCTGCCGCATGTGCGCGACCTGGCGGTGGGGCTGTACGAGCGCGGCATGATCTTCCTCAAGCGCGTCGGCGGCATCATCCTGGCGCTGACCATCCTGCTGTGGGTGCTGCTGTCGTTCCCGGCGGCACCGGCCGACGCCACGATGCCAGCCATCGACTACAGCTACGCCGGCCAGATCGGCCATGCGATGGCGGTGTTCTTCGCGCCGCTGGGCTTCAACTGGCAGATCTGCATCGCGCTGATCCCGGGCCTGGCCGCGCGCGAGGTGGCGGTGTCGTCGCTGGCCACCGTGTATGCGCTGTCGGCCGCCGATGACGATGCCGCCAGCCAGGCGCTGACCCCGCTGATCAGCGATGGCTGGTCGCTGGCGACCGCGCTGTCGCTGCTGGTCTGGTACATCTACGCCCCGATGTGCATCTCGACGCTGGCCACCATCAAGCGCGAGACCAATTCGTGGAAGCAGATGGGCTTTGCCGCGTTCTACCTGTTCGCAGCGGCTTATGTGGCCGCACTGATCACCTACCAGGTGACCAGGGCGCTGGGAGGCGGCTGATGGATACCGGCCTGCTGATCCAGTACCTGATCATCGCGGTGGCTGTGCTGGTCAGTGCCTGGGTGGTGCTGAAGAAGCAGTTCCCGGGCACCGTGCGCACGCTGCGCGGTGCGTTGGCGTTGGCCCTGTTGAAGCCGGGCCGCGCCGCCTGGCTGCAGGCGCTGGGGCGGAAGATCGCGCCGCCGGCAACGGGCGGTGGTGGTGCCTGTGGCGGTTGCGACAGCTGCGGGCCGACCAAGAAGTAGCGTCGAGCCATGCTCGACGGCGGCCGGCCGGTGGGTGCGAACCTTCAGCCGGTGGTGCGGGCCTTCGCCCTGTGGGTGCGAACCTTCGCCCTGTGGGTGCGAACCTTGGTTCGCACGCTCTCGGGGTTCAGACTTCTCTGCGGATGATTGCCCGGAAGCTCCCGTCCCGGTTCAATCGCCGCACCGATTCCCTGTTCCCATGGGCTGCCGCGAAACCCGCCACGTCGGCCAGGGCATCGAGCAGCAGGGCCTTCAACGCGTCGCGGTTACCGGCCTCCAGCAGGTCATCAAGATCCTGCTGGATGAAGGTCCGGCGCAGGCCCGGCGTTTCTTCGATGCGCCAGTCGACATGGGGCGTGGGGATGCTGGAGCGGTACCGGAAAGCCGTTTCAAGATCGTCAGGCGCGAGGGGATACGCGAGCAGCTCCGGAAAGTAGAGTCCAGCATTCACATAGAAGCCCCGGCTTTCGCTGGCGCGCTGGTGATTCACGACAAGCAGCGCGGCGTCCAGCAAGCGGTAGCGGGTCGTCGACGTCCCGGCAAAGCCGGTCTTCCTGGCGCACTTGCTGAAGACAGTCGAGGATTTCATGGGCTTTGCCTGGGCCGTAACAAGGGCCCACAGCCTTGAGGCGCAGTGCCTGACGGTCAATTGGCAAACGCGACACCCGCAACGAGCGCCCCAGGTGGGTGCGAACCTTGGTTCGCACGCTCCTCTAGCTAGTTGGCCCGTGAGCCCAGCTCCGCTGCCAACGCCAGCCACCGGTTGCGTTGCTCCGGCGAGCTGCTGCGTACCGCACCGAGTCGGCTGACCCGCACCGGGCGGATGCCGCAGAATTCCAGAATAGTGGCGCGGATCTGGGTGATGCCCGGGTCGCGGTAGATCCAGCGGTAATACCAGGGCGGCGTATCCAGCGTGGTGATCACCCGTGCGCTGCGACCGGCCAGCAGCCGGTCCCACCAGACTGAATCGCGCTGGTAGCGGAAGGCGTACCCCGGCAGCAGCACGCGATCGAAGAAGCCCTTCAGCAGCGCCGGCATCGCGCCCCACCAGGTGGGATAGACCAGCACCAGATGGTCGCAGGCCTCGATCGCATCCGCAGTGTCCTGCAGGTCGGCTTCCAGCGGCTGGATCTGGCGGTAGCCATGGCGCAGCACCGGATCGAACTCGAGTTCGCCCAGTGCGATCAGGCGCACCCGATGGCCAGCATTCTCGGCGGCGGTGGCGTAGCGCTGGGCGAGGGCACCGCACAGGCTGTCGCGGTCGGGATGGCCGAGCAGGATCAGGATGGAACGGGACACGGCAACCTCGGGCAATGGAAAGTGCGCGAGGTTGGGCTATGCCCTTGGGGCAGAGTCAACGACCAGCGGCGCAGCCGCTGGGTTCCAGGATGCAGTCACCGCTGCCGGAGTGCAGCCACTGCCGCAGTTCGTCGCTGACCTGCTGCAGGTCGAGCTCGACCTGCGCCAGCCGTGCCCGCTCGCTGGCGATGCGGCTGCGTTGTTGCTCGAGCAGGGCCAGCACCGCGGGCCAGTCGAGCCGTCCGTCGCGGCCCTGCAGGCGGGAGATCGCGGCCAGGGTGATGCCCAGCGCCAACGCCTGGCGGATCAGCTGCACCCAGGCCACATCCTGTTCGCTGTAGTCGCGATAGCGGTTCAGCCGCGGCACCGGCGGCAGTAGTCCGCGCGCCTCGTACAGGCGGATGGCCTTGGCGCTGGCGCCGGTCAGGCGGCTGACCTCGGAAATGCGCATTGGCTCAGTCCCGCACCAGCCCGCCATCGACCACCAGGTTCTGCCCGGTCACCGCGCGCGACCAGGGGCTGGCGAAGAACAGCGCGGCATCGGCGAATTCTGCTGGCGTGGTAACGCTGCGCAGTGGCGTGTTGGCGGCGATGTAGTCGAACACTGCCTCCGGCGTGGCAGCGCTGGCATCGGTGGTGCGCAGCAGGCCGCCGGACAGCATGTTCACGGTGATGCCATGTGGGCCGAGGTCGCCGGCCAGCGTGCGCGTGAGGGACAGTAGCGCGGCCTTGGCGGCGGTGTAGTCGTGGTAGGGCACGACCGGGTTCTGGAACAGGTTGGTGCAGATGTTGATGATGCGGCCGTAGCGGCGGGCCTGCATGCCGGGCAGGGCGGCCTGCACGGTGTTCAGCGCGCCGCGCACGCTGCCCTCGAACTGCGCCTGGAACGCCGACCAGCCGATATCGGCGGCGCCGTCGCGGGCATCACCATTGAACGAGAACGCGGCGAGCGCGTTGTTGACCACGGTGGTGACGCCCTGGCCGAAGTGGGCCAGGGCGTGCTGCAGCATTGCATCGACCTGGCTGCGGTCGGTGACGTCGGCCGGCAGCGCGATCGCCTGTCCGCCCAGCTCGGCGGCCAGCGCCCGTGCGGGGCCTTCGCTGCGGTGGTAGTTGACGATGACGCGCGCACCCTGCGCCGCGAATGCGCGGGCGATGTGCTGGCCAAGGCCGCGGCCGGCGCCGGTGATCAGCATCAGCTGTTCGCTGATCTGCATGAAGGGGCTGCCATCCATTGCATGAAAGGGCATGCAGCGTAGCAGTGATGGCGCTTGCCGGAGCAGGCGTGCTGCCGCTAGCCTGCAGGCATGAACCAGACTCCCCTGCGATTGCTCATTCACGGCGCCTCCGGGCGCATGGGCCAGGCCCTGCTGCGGCTGGCCGCCGAACATCCCGAAACCCTGCAGATCGTGGCCGCAGTGACCGGCCGTGCGCCGGCACAGCGCGTGGTCGACGGCGTGCCGTTCTTCGGCGCCAGTGAGCTGCCCGGCGCGCCGGTGTTCGATGTGGCGATCGACTTCAGCCTGCCGGAGGGCTTCGACCCGATGCTGGCGCTGTGCGTGGAGCGGGGTGCCGGGCTGGTGTCGGGCACCACCGGTATCTCCAGCACGCAGCGCCAGGCGCTGGAGGCCGCGGCGGCGAAGATCCCGCTGGTATGGGCCTCGAACTTCAGCCTGGGCGTGGCGGTACTGGACGAGCTGGTGGAGCGCGCGGCGCAGGCGCTGGCCGGCTGGGACTGCGACATCGTCGAATCGCACCACACCCAGAAGAAGGATGCGCCATCGGGCACCGCGCTGACCCTGGGCGCGGCCGCGCAACGGGGCGGGGCGGAGCCGCACTACGCCAGCCTGCGTGCCGGTGACATCGTGGGCGAGCACCTGGTGCAGTTCACCGGTCTGGGCGAGCGCATCGAGCTGGTGCATCGGGCCACCAACCGCGACATCTTCGCCCGCGGCGCCCTGTTCGCCGCCCGCCAGCTGCAGGGGCGGGCGCCGGGCAGCTACCGGGTAAGGGATCTGCTGCAGTAGGGCGGGCTGATTCCTGGGGTCGGATCCCTTTCCTGCGGAAAGGGCTCTGACCCCATCCGAGGGCGCCTGGGGTCAGAGCCTTTCCCATTCGGGAAATGGATCCGACCCCGCCTCCGGCCCGCATACGCCATCGGATTGAAATGAATGCGCAATCGCCTGTTCATGAAGCGCGATAACCGCTGGCGCGAGCGCCCCGGCAGCGCTACAATTCGCACTCGCCGAATCACGAAAGCCGGACCGGTCCCAGACCGTACGTCCGCGCTTTTTTGCAACCGGATTTCCGTGAAGCGCAGGCGTGACTTCGGCAGCCCCCTCGGTAGCCAAAGTGAGATTCCCGTGACCCAAGCCGCAATCCTCGTCCTCGAAGACGGCACCGTATTCGAGGGCGAATCCGTAGGCGCGCCCGGCCTGTCCGTCGGTGAGGTGGTGTTCAACACCGCCATGACCGGCTACCAGGAAGTGCTGACCGACCCGTCCTACGCCCGGCAGATGGTCACGCTGACCTATCCGCATATCGGTAACACCGGCATGACCGACCAGGACAACGAAGCGTCCAAGGTGTGGTCGGCCGGCCTGATCGTGCGCGACGTTCCGCGCCGCCCCAGCAACTGGCGCAGCCAGGTGTCGCTGCAGGACTGGCTGATCCAGCGTGGCGTGGTCGCCATCGCCGGCATCGACACCCGCAAGCTGACCCGCATCCTGCGCGAGAAGGGCGCGCAGAACGGTGCGCTGATGGCCGGCGACATCGACGTGGAAAAGGCACTGGAAGCCGCCCGCAAGTTCCCGGGGCTGAAGGGCATGGATCTGGCCAAGGTCGTCACTACCGAGAAGGCCTACACCTGGACCGAGGGCCAGCTGGACCTGGATGCCAACGCTTTCGTCAGCGTGCCGGCCCGGTTCAAGGTCGTGGCCTACGACTTCGGCGTGAAGACCAACATCCTGCGCATGCTGGCCGAGCGTGGCTGCGAAGTGACCGTGGTACCGGCGCAGACCCCGGCCGCCGAAGTGCTGGCCCTGAAGCCGGACGGCGTGTTCCTGTCCAACGGCCCGGGTGACCCGGAGCCGTGTGACTACGCCATCGAAGCGATCAAGACCTTCATCGATGTGAAGATCCCGACCTTCGGCATCTGCCTGGGCCACCAGCTGCTGGGCCTGGCCTCGGGCGCGCAGACCATGAAGATGGGCCATGGCCACCACGGTGCCAATCACCCGGTGCAGGACCTGGACAGCGGCCGGGTGATGATCACCTCGCAGAACCACGGCTTCGCGATCGATGAAGCGACCCTGCCGCCGACCCTGCGCGTGACCCACCGTTCGCTGTTCGACGGCACCAACCAGGGTGTCGCCCGCACCGACGTGCCGGCGTTCTCGTTCCAGGGCCACCCGGAAGCGTCGCCGGGCCCGACCGATGTCGGTCCGCTGTTCGACCGCTTCGTGGTGCTGATGGAGCAGGCCAAGGCGTGATCAGTACGCCGCCGGCCCCCCGGTGGCGTCGCGATGGACCGTAAACCCCGCATCGCTGCTGCCCCCGGCGCGGCGCTGCGGATCAAGATTCCTGATCGACAGCGTGCGATCACTCCCCCTTGTCACGCTGTACTGACTTAGAGAAGAAAATGCCCAAGCGCACTGACCTCAAGACCATCCTCATCATCGGTGCTGGCCCGATCGTCATCGGCCAGGCCTGCGAGTTCGACTACTCCGGCGCCCAGGCCTGCAAGGCCCTGCGTGACGATGGTTACCGCGTGGTGCTGGTCAACAGCAACCCGGCCACGATCATGACCGACCCGGAGATGGCCGACGCCGTCTACATCGAGCCGATCAACTGGCAGACGGTCGAGAAGATCATCGCCAAGGAAAAGCCCGATGCGCTGCTGCCGACCATGGGTGGCCAGACCGCGCTGAACTGCGCGCTGGACCTGGCCGACAACGGCGTGCTGGAGAAGTACAACGTCGAACTGATCGGCGCCAAGCGCGAAGCGATCCGCATGGCCGAAGACCGCGAGCTGTTCCGCGTGGCCATGGGTGAGATCGGCCTGGAATGCCCGACCGCCGCCGTCGCCCACACCCTGGACGAAGCGCTGGAGATCCAGACCCGCGTCGGCTACCCGACCATCATCCGCCCCAGCTTCACCCTGGGCGGCAGCGGTGGCGGCATCGCCTACAACCGCGAAGAGCTGGTCGAGATCGTCAGCCGCGGCCTGGAACTGTCGCCGACCACCGAGGTGCTGGTGGAAGAGTCGGTGCTGGGCTGGAAGGAGTTCGAGATGGAAGTGGTCCGCGACACTGCGGACAACTGCATCATCGTCTGCTCGATCGAAAACCTGGACCCGATGGGCGTGCACACCGGTGACTCGATCACCGTGGCGCCGGCGCAGACCCTGACGGACAAGGAGTACCAGCGCCTGCGCGATGCCTCCATCGCCGTGCTGCGCAAGATCGGCGTCGATACCGGTGGCTCGAACGTGCAGTTCGGCATCAACCCGAAGACCGGCCGCGTGGTCGTCATCGAGATGAACCCGCGCGTGTCGCGTTCCTCGGCGCTGGCCTCCAAGGCCACCGGCTTCCCGATCGCCAAGGTCGCCGCCAAGCTGGCCGTGGGTTACACCCTGGACGAACTGAAGAACGAAATCACCGGTGGCCTGACCCCGGCCTCGTTCGAGCCGTCCATCGATTACGTCGTCACCAAGATCCCGCGCTTCGCCTTCGAGAAGTTCCCGGCCGCCGACGCCCGCCTGACCACCCAGATGAAGTCGGTGGGCGAGGTGATGGCGATGGGCCGTACCTTCCAGGAGTCGGTGCAGAAGGCCCTGCGTGGCCTGGAAACCGGCAAGGTCGGCTTCGACCCGACCGGCCTGGACCTGGCCAACGAAGACGACCTGCAGACCCTGCGTCGCGAGTTGAAGGCGCCGGGCCCGGAGCGCCTGTTCTTCGTCGCCGACGCGTTCCGCGCCGGCATGAGCGTGGAAGAGATCTACGCACTGTCGTTCATCGACCACTGGTTCCTGGACCAGATCGAGGAAATCATCGCTGCAGAAGGCGAAGTCGCGGCCGGTGGCATCGACGCGCTGGATGCCGCACGCCTGCGCAAGCTGAAGCGTGCTGGCTTCTCCGATGCGCGCCTGGCGCAGCTGACCGGCACCAATGAAGCCGCCATCCGCGCGCTGCGTCGTGCGCACAAGGTGCGCCCGGTCTACAAGCGCGTGGACTCCTGCGCCGGTGAATTCTCCACCGGTACCGCCTACCTGTACTCGACCTACGAGGACGAGTGCGAGGCTGCACCGAGCAACCGCGACAAGATCATGATCCTGGGTGGTGGCCCGAACCGCATCGGCCAGGGCATCGAGTTCGACTACTGCTGCGTGCACGCGGCACTGGCGCTGCGCGAGGATGGCTATGAAACCATCATGGTCAACTGCAACCCGGAAACCGTGTCGACCGACTACGATACCTCCGACCGCCTGTACTTCGAACCGCTGACCCTGGAAGACGTGCTGGAAATCGTCGAACTGGAACAGCCGAAGGGCGTGATCGTGCAGTACGGCGGCCAGACCCCGCTGAAGCTGGCGCGCGCGCTGGAAGCCAATGGCGTGCCGGTGATCGGCACCAGCCCGGACTCGATCGACCTGGCCGAAGACCGCGAGCGCTTCCAGCAGCTGGTCGACAAGCTGGGCCTGAAGCAGCCGCCGAACCGCATCGCCCGCAACGACCAGGAAGCCCTGCTGCTGGCCCGCGAGATCGGCTACCCGCTGGTGGTGCGCCCGAGCTACGTGCTGGGCGGCCGTGCGATGGAAATCGTCTACGGCGAAGCCGACCTGGCCCGCTACGTGCGCGACGCGGTGAAGGTGTCCAACGATTCGCCGGTGCTGCTGGACCGCTTCCTCGACAACGCCGTGGAGTGCGACGTCGACATCATTGCCGATGCCCAGGGCAACGTCCTGATCGGTGGCGTGATGGAGCACATCGAAGAAGCCGGCGTGCACTCGGGCGATTCCTCGTGCTCGCTGCCGCCGTACTCGCTGTCGGCTGAAACCCAGGCCGAGCTGCGCCGCCAGGTGGTGGAGCTGGCCAAGGCCCTGAACGTGGTCGGCCTGATGAACACCCAGTTCGCGATCCAGACCAGCGACGAGGGTGCCGACACCATCTACCTGCTGGAAGTGAACCCGCGTGCCTCGCGCACCGTGCCGTTCGTGTCCAAGGCCACCGGCATGCCGCTGGCCAAGATCGCCGCCCGCTGCATGGCCGGCAAGACGCTGGCGGAGCAGGGCGCGACCAAGGAAATCGTGCCGGACTACTACTCGGTGAAGGAAGCGATCTTCCCGTTCGCCAAGTTCCAGGGCGTCGACCCGATCCTCGGGCCGGAGATGCGCTCCACCGGTGAGGTGATGGGCGTGGGCCGCACCTTCAACGCCGCCTTCGCGCGGGCGCAGGAAGCCGGCGGCATCAAGGCGCCGCCGGTTGGCAAGGCCTTCGTCTCGGTGCGTGATCCGGACAAGAAGCGCGTGCTGCCGGTGGCCAAGGCGCTGCTGGCGCGCGGCTACAGCCTGGTCGCCACCCGTGGCACCGCCGCCTGGCTGCAGCAGCACGGCATGGACTGCGAGATCATCAACAAGGTGGTCGAAGGCCGTCCGCACATCGTCGACTCGATCAAGAACGGCGAGATCGTCTACATCGTCAACACGACCGAAGGTCGTTCGGCGATCAACGACTCGTTCTCGATCCGTCGCGAGGCGCTGCAGCATCGCGTCACCTACTCGACCACCATTGCCGGCGCCAAGGCGCTGGTGGATTCACTGGAATTCCGCGGCACCGGTCCCGTCTGGTCGCTGCAGGAGCTGCACAAGGAGTTGAATGCATGAGAGCCCCCATCACCATGAAGGGCGCGCAGAAGCTGCGCGACGAACTGGATCACCTGAAGTCGGTCAAGCGCCCGAAGGTGATCGCCGCCATCGCCGAAGCGCGTGAGCATGGCGACCTGAAGGAGAACGCCGAGTACCACGCCGCGCGCGAGGAACAGGGCTTCATCGAAGGCCGCATCAAGCAGCTGGAAGGCGAGCTGTCGCACGCCGAGATCATCGACGTGAGCAAGCTCAACGCCGGCTCCAAGGTGGTGTTCGGCGCCAGCGTGACGCTGGCCGACGTGGAAACCGACGAAGAGAAGAAGTACCAGATCGTCGGTGACCTGGAAGCGGACATCAAGCTGGGCCTGATCGCGATTTCCTCGCCGGTGGCGCGCGCGATGATCGGCAAGCTGGAAGGCGATTCGATCGTGATCGACGCCCCGGCCGGCCAGCGCGAGTACGAGATCGTCAGCGTCAGCTACGTGGACTGACACGGTGGCAACGGCGACCCTGCTGTTGCCGGCCCGCAGCCGCTTTGCCGCGGCTGCGTTGCCGGACGATGTGGCACGTGCGCTCGGCCGTGCCACGACCGTGCAGGTCGCGCCGGGCGAACGCGCGCAGCTGACGCGCCATTTCGCGGTCGCCGCGCCGCACTGGCCGGTGGCCGCGTTGACCCGCCAGCGCGACGTCGGCGATGCGGCCGGCGCCAGCTGGCTGCGTGCCGATCCGGCCTGCATGGTGCCGGACATGCATGGCGCGCGGATGATGGCCTACGGCGAAACGCTGCGGCCGACGCTGGCCGACAGCCTGGCCCTGCTGCCGGTGCTGCAGCCCTTGTTTGCCGATGCCGGGTTCGTGCTTGACGCACCGGACCCGTCGCGCTGGTACCTGCGGCTTCCAATCGACCTGGTGCTGCCGGACTTCAATAGTCCGGACGAGGTGCTGGGCGATGACCTGTTCTCGCATCTGCCGGAGGGCGAGGGCGGCCGTCGCTGGCGGGCGCTGATGACCGAAGCGCAGGTACTGCTGCACAACCATTCCTGGAACCAGCAGCGCGCCGCTCAGGGACAACAGCCGATCAATTCGCTGTGGTTCTGGGGCGGTGGCGTGATGCCGGTGTCGGTCAGCACGCCGCACGCACAGGTGCGCAGCCGCGATGCCCTGCTGCAGGGCCTGGCCCTGGCGGCTGGCGTAGCCGTCGATGGCGAACAGGCGGTGGATGCACTGGTCGACCTGCGCCAGCTGCGTTCGCTGCAGCAGCTCGGCAATGATGCAATCCGGCCGCTGCTGGCCGCGCTGAAGCGTGGCGAGCTGCAGCGGCTGGTGCTGGATTTCGAGGACGGCCTGCAGTTCCAGCTGGACCGCGGCCAGCGCTGGCAGTTCTGGAAGAAGCCGCGGCAGCTTCACGATTGATCGGGGTCGACCGATCGGGGTCGGATCCGTTTTCCATCGGAAAACGGCTCTGACCCCCAGGGTTTGTCGGGGTTGCCGACCAGCGGCCGGCACTACCGCAGGTAGCGGCGCCTCAACGGACCTCGCTGACCACCGTCGGCAGTGTCCAGTGCCCGCCGAGCATATTGCGACACTGGCCCGTCGTGAAATCGCTGCTCTTCACGAAGCGCTCCCCGTCCCACACCCAGTCATTGGCGGAGATGCAATCGCCGACACCGCGGCCTCGGGAGCGGCCTCGCAGCGTAGCGTCATCGCGGTCAAAATCTTCGGCCAGGTTGGTGACAAAGGTCGCCTGGTACGGCGATTTGTCTCGCACCACCCAGTAGGCGTTGCTCATGTTGTAGGCACCCACGAAGCAACTGGTGCTTGCCAGTACATGCTGGGCGTCCAGTCGCTGGATCTCGATCTCATCTGTCCCGCCATCGCTCAGGCGGCCGCACTCATCCGGCTTCGGCAGGCTGGCGATCAGCGCCTTGCGCAGGCCCGGTGCCTTGGCCAGCGCCGCGTCCGAGGCGCGCGGTGCCATCAGCGTGCCGCGCACGATCACTGGTACCGGCAACGCCGCAGGCACGCTCGCTTCGGGCTTGTCGCCACGCCGCCCCAGCGCACCGGGCGTGCCCAGCCGGCCCTGGGCCTCGTCCATCTTCAGCAGTACGGCCGCTGCGCCGCTGTCGGAGATCGGCCACGCCTTGCCCTTGCCGTCGATGATCTCGATGCGTGCCTGGCGCGGCAGTGCGGCGACCAGTGCATCGGTCTGTGCCTGCTGCAACAACACGTTGTCCCCGTCGCCGGTGTCGTGCACCGGGCCCAGGTCCTTGCCGTTCAGGCGCAGGCGCAGCGCCCCGGTCGGCGTCGGGCTTTCGCCATCCTCGCCATTGCGCAGCCGCGCGAGCACCTTCGTAGCCGGGCCGCCCGCGCGTTCCAGCATCAGGCTGAGCAGATTGCCGGGTTCTTCCGGGCTGTAGCCGGCGGCGCGGCAGGTGCGGGTGTTGTCACAGGCCAGCGACCAGTCGTTGTGCTGGAACTGCACGCCGGCCTTCGGTTCGGGCGTGGCGGCGTGGGCGGCCGGGGCCAGTGCGAGGCCCAGCAGCGCGGGAAGCAGCGTGCGATGCATGCGTTGAAGTCCATTTCCGGGCCGACAAGCATGGAAGATATGCTGGCAGATTCCAAATGCTCGCGATCAGGGGGGAGCCTCCTGCGGGCAGAGAGATCCGACCCCGCGCTATCATGGGGATGTCTTCCGCAACCCGGCGATGCCGATGTCCCTTGCCGCCGATGCTGTGCAGCCATTCCCTGATACGCCGACGATCCGCCGCCGCGATGCGGTCGCGCCCGGCAGCTGGCCGGAGGGCACGCTGCCGCTGCTGGCGCGTCTCTATGCCAACCGAGGCGCCGGTACACCGGAGTTGGCGCAGCCGAAACTGGGCCATCTGCACGCCCCCGAGCTGCTGACCGGCATCGATGATGCGGTGGGTCTGCTGATCGAGGCCATCGCCAATGACAGGCGCATCCTGGTGGTCGGCGATTTCGATTGCGATGGCGCCACCGCCTGTGCGGTCGGCGTGCGTGGCCTGCGCATGCTCGGCGCGCAGCATGTCTTCCACGCGGTGCCGAACCGAATGGTGCACGGCTACGGCCTGTCACCCTCACTGGTGGAGGAGCTGGCCGAGCTGCAGCCGGACCTGCTGGTCACGGTCGACCACGGCATCGCCTGCCATGCGGGCGTGATCGCGGCCAAGGCGCGGGGCTGGCAGGTGCTGGTCACCGACCATCACCTACCCGGGCCGCAGCTGCCGCCGGCCGATGTCATCGTCGATCCCAATCTCGACGGTGATGCCTTCCCCAGCAAGTCGCTGGCCGGCGTCGGCGTGATCTTCTACGTGCTGATGGCGCTGCGCCGGCACATGCGCGAGGCCGGCGTCTTCGCCGATGGCAAGGGGCCGGACCTGACCACGCTGCTGGACCTGGTGGCGGTCGGCACCGTCGCCGACCTGGTGGCGCTGGATCCGAACAACCGGGCACTGGTCAGCGCGGGCCTGCGGCGTCTGCGCGCGGGGCATGGCTGTGTCGGCCTGCGTGCGCTGATCGAAGCCAGCGGCCGTGATGCCGCGCGGCTCACAGCCACCGACATCGGCTTCGCGCTCGGCCCGCGCCTGAATGCCGCGGGCCGGCTGGAAGACATGGCGCTGGGCATCGCGCTGCTGCTGACCGAAGACCCGCGCCAGGCGCGCGAGATCGCGCAGACGCTGGAGCAGATCAATTCGGAACGGCGCGCCGTGCAGCAGTCGATGACCGATGACGCCGAGCAGGCGTTGACCCGGGTAGTGCTGGACATGGCCGGTCAGCGACCGGTGGCGGCCTGCCTGTTCGATGCCGACTGGCATCCGGGCGTGGTCGGCCTGGTCGCGTCGAAGATGAAGGATCGCCTGCATCGCCCGGTGATCGCCTTTGCCCCGGCCGAACCGGGCGCCGACACCCTGCGTGGCTCGGCGCGCTCGATTCCCGGCCTGCACATCCGTGACGCCCTGGCGCTGGTCGACGCGCGCCATCCGGGCCTGATCGAACGCTTCGGCGGCCACGCCATGGCGGCCGGGCTCAGCCTGCGGCGTGACCACGTCGATGACTTCAAGGCCGCCTTCGTCGCCGTGGTGCTGGAAATGCTCGACCCGGCGGCACTGCAGCAGCAGGTCCTCAGTGATGGCGAACTGGCGGCGGACGAGCTGGACCATCGCCACGCCGATGCGTTGCGCCTGGCCGGGCCGTGGGGCCAGGGTTTCCCCGAGCCACTGTTCGACGGCCACTTCGAAGTGGCCAACTGGCGCGTGCTGAAGGAGCGTCACCTGAAGCTGGAACTGCGCCTGCCCGGCGTACCCGGTACGATCAACGCCATCCATTTCGGCGGCTGGCACGGCAACGCGCCCGGTCGCCATGTGCATCTCGCCTATCGCCTCGCCTGCGACGACTATCGCGGCGGCAGCGCCATCCAGCTGATCGTGGAGCACTGCCTGCCCGCATGAAAAAAGGGGACGGAGGGGATTAAGTCGCTTGTGCCTTGTTTGCCACTTGCGACTTAATCCCCTCCGTCCCCTTTTTGGGGGCGCCAACCCCATTACGGTTGCTGGTGCGTTCAAAGGTTCACGATCCCACTGGAGTCCGGTCATGGTCTTCGCCCGTTGCTGCACCGTATTGCTGCTGGCCGTTGCGGCCTGGCCCGTTGGCGCACAGTCGCCGACGATCTCCCGGCCGCAGGCCGCCACGCCGCTGCTGATCGCGCCGGCGGCTGAGCAGTCGGTTCAATTACGACACGCCCGCATCGAAGGCGAAGTCCAGGCCGGCATCGCCCAGACCCGGATCACACTGGAATTCCACAACCCGAACCGGCGCGTGCTGGAGGGCGAGCTGCAGTTCCCGCTGGCCGACGGTCAGCAGGTCAGCGGCTTCGCGCTGGATATCAACGGCGAGATGCGTGACGCGGTGCCGGTGCCCAAGGATCGCGGCCGCCAGGTGTTCGAGGAGATCGCCCGTCGCGGGGTCGACCCGGGCCTGCTGGAACAGACCGCTGGCAACCAGTTCCGGTTGCGCATCTACCCGCTGCCGGCCGGCGGTAGCCGGCGCGTGGAGCTGGTGATTCGCGAGCCGTTGGCCTTCGCCGGCCAAGGCTGGCAGTGGACGCTGCCGCTGCAGTTCGCCGCCGGCGCGGCCTCGGTTGAACTGAAACTGCAGACACCCGGCGCGACCACTGCAGGTACGGCACCCTTCCGCATCAGCGCGGGCCAACTGCTGTGGCAGGGCAAGGGCGCGCAGTTGCCGCAGCAGCTGCAGTGGAACCTGCCGGCAGCACGTCAGGCGCAGGTGCAGGTGGCGCCCTGGCAGGACGGCCATTACCTGTTGGCGCAGCTGCCGGTGGTGGCCAGCAGCACGCCGCGCACGTTGCCCAGCGAGATCGGGCTGCTGTGGGACGGTTCCGGCTCGGCGGGCCAGCGCGATCGCACACGTGAGTTCGCCCTGCTGGATCGCTATTTCGCTGCGCTGGGTGACGGCAGCGTGGCGTTGACCGTACTGCGGGATCGCGCCGAGCCGGTGCGTCGATTCCGCATCCGCGCCGGCAACTGGAGCGAGCTGCGCGCAGCCCTGCAGGCCGTGCGCCCGGACGGTGCCAGCGCGCTGGCGCAGTGGCAGCCGCAATCGAGCGTGAAGGAATACCTGCTGTTCAGCGATGGCCTGCTGACCTATGGGCCGGAACAGCTGCCGGCGATGGCGCCGGATCAACGCCTGTTTGCGGTCAGCAGCGCCGGCGCGCGCACCGATGCCGTGCGACTGCGTGGCTGGAGCGAAGCGCATGGTGGTCGCTTCGTAGCGCTGGGGAAGGATGTCGAATTGGCCGCCCGTGAGCTGCTGTCGTCGCCGCTGGATGTGCAGGTCGATGCAGGGCGCGGCGTGCAGGACGTGGTGATCGATCGTCGCAGTGAAGCCCAGGGCTGGTTGTGGCTGCATGCACGACTGGCGGCCGACGGCGTGCCGATGCGGGTGCGCGTGGGTGGCGGCGAATGGCAGGCACTGCCGGCCACGCAGAAAAGCGATGACGGCGAACTGCTGGCCGGCCTGTGGGCGCAGGCGCGCCTGCAGCAGCTGGCCGCCGACCGCCGCGGCAACCGCGAGGCCATGCAGCGCCTGTCGCAGCAGTTTGGCCTGGTCGGGCCGGATACCTCGCTGATCGTGCTGGAGACACTGGAGGACTACCTGCGCTATGCGATCCGCCCTTCGGGCACGCTGCGCGCCGAGTACGACGCCAGGTTCGCAGTGCAGGTAAGAGATCGCGCCGCTGCTGATCGCCAGCGCCTGGATGAGGTGGCGGCACGCTGGAAGGAGCGCCAGCAGTGGTGGAACCGCAGCTGGCCGAAGGGAATGCCGCCGCAGGCAAAGGGCGGGGCACTGGAAGTGGCCTCCGCGGACTACGCGATGGAATCAGCGCCGGTGGCGATGCTCGCCGCGCCGGCCCCGGCGGCACCACCCGCCCCGGCACCGATGGCCGCCGCCGAGCAGCGCATGGAAGCCAGCAGCGCGCGTGCGCGTCGCTCAGCGCCTGCATCGAACAAGGCCCTGGATTCAATCACGGTCACTGGTGGCCGTGTCGCTGCGCCCGCTGCTGCCAACGACGGCCAACTCGGCATCCAGCTGGCGGCCTGGCAGCCGGACTCGGCCATCGCCCGGCGCCTGCGCGAGGGCCCGCCGTCGCAACTCTACGACCGCTATCTGGCCGAGCGCGATGCCCACGCCGACAGCAGCGCGTTCTTCCTCGATGTGGCCGACCTGCTGCTGGAGCAGGGCCAGCGCGAACTGGCACTGCGGGTACTGTCGAACCTGGCCGAGATGGATCTGGACAACCGGCATCTGCTGCGCGTGCTCGGCTACCGGCTGATGCAGGCTGATGCCCCGGCACTGGCGGTGCCGGTGTTCGAGCAGGTGCTGGCGATGGGCCAGGAAGAACCGCAGAGCTTCCGCGACCTGGGCCTGGCGCTGGCAGCGGCCGGCAAGCCGCAGCAGGCGCTGGCGCCGCTGTACCAGGTGGTGGTGCGGCCGTGGGACAGCCGCTTCGATGGCATCGCCCTGATCGCATTGGATGAGCTGACCAACCTGGTGGCGCGCAGCACGCCACGGCTGGATACCTCGGCCATCGACCCGCGCCTGCTGCAGGCAATGCCGCTGGACCTGCGCGTGGTGCTGTCGTGGGATGCCGACAACAGCGACATGGACCTGTGGGTGACCGACCCGAACGGCGAGCGTGCCTACTACGGCAACCGCCAGACCTACCAGGGCGGGCGGATGTCGCAGGACTTCACCGGCGGCTATGGCCCCGAGCAGTTCTCGCTGCGCAACGCCAAGCCGGGCAAGTACAAGGTCGAGGCGAACTATTTCGGCAGTCGCCAGCAGCTGGTGACCGGTGCGACGACGCTGATGCTGCGCCTGACCACCCATTGGGGCACGGCCAAGCAGAAGGACCAGATGGTGACAATGCGGCTGAAGGATCGCGCCGAAACCGTGCTGGTGGGCGAGTTCGAGGTGCGTTGATCGCTCGGGCACCCGTGTAGAGTCGAGCTGGCTCGACTGCCTCAATGTAGAGCCGAGCCTGCGCTCGGCTCATGGCAGAAGCAGCCGAGCGCAGGCTCGGCTCTACACTACTGCGGTGCGCGCCATTGGCGCCGCCGGCGGATTCGCACGCAGGCCGAACAGGGGCCGCAGCCAACGCACGCGACGGATCAGCAACTCATGGATCAGCAGGCAGCCGCCGACAGTACCGGCCAGCAGCAGGGCCGGTTCCATCCACGGGCCCAACTGAAGTGGCTTGAGCCAGAACAGCAGCACGATGATCAGGCTCTGGTGCAGCATGTACCAGGGATAGATCGCCTCGGTGCAGTACGGCAGCCAGCGGAACGGGCGATCGAGGAAGACCTTTCCCCAGCCGAGGATGGCCAGCAGCGCGGTCCATACGTAAAGCGACTGGCTGGCCCGGCCCTGCAGGTCCCAGAACGGTTCGGGCCATTGCCGCAGCGGGGAGTCGGCGGGCAATACCTGGCCGAGGATGCGCAACCCCAGATACCAGCCGACGGCAGCCAGCGCCAGCCATAGCGTGGTGCGGCGCAGGGCGACCACGCGCTCCCAGAACACCGGTTCACGACCCAGCAGGTAGCCGGCCAGGAACACCGTGGCGTACTTCGCGTGCTGGTACCAGTCGCCGAGCAGGGCATTGGTGGACGGGTAGATCGGCTCCAGCCAGATCACCCAGGCCAGCAGCAGGGCGGACGGAAGGCCGATCAGCAGCATCGGCGATGCTGCGCAGAGCGCCATCGCGCGGCGAACCACCGCCGTTCCCAGCAATGGCATCAACAGGGCCAAGGCCAGCGTGTAGTTCCACAGATAGGCCAGGTACCACAGGTGGTTCCAGGTGATGCCGTACTGCCAGCCGGCGAAGCTGCCTTCCGGCCACGGCCGCACCTGCCAGTAGCGCAGCAGGAAGTGGCCGAAGCCGGGTGCCACGTGGCCGTTTGCCACGCCTTCGCAATAGGGCTGGATCGGCACGATCACGAACATGCCGAACAGCAGCGGCAGCAGCAGCCGCCAGGTGCGCAGGCCGGCGAAGCGCAGCAACCTGCCTTCCGGCCGCATCAGCGCGATGGCGATACCCGAGATCAGGAACAGCAGCGACATCCGCCAGCGGTTGACGAACAGCATCGGCCACTGCAGCCATTCGGCGGTATGCACGCTCTTGAGGTGAAAGCCCCAGTCGTCCACGTAGGCCATGGCGGTGTGGTAGAGGATCAGCAGGGCGAAGGCGAACACGCGCAGGGCGTCGATGTCGTAGCGTCGGGTCATGGTGGTGGTGTGCCGGAGAGTCGAGCCAAGGTGACGCCGCCCGGTCCGTGCGGCGACTGGCAAGGGGCCGCTGGAACCGACGCAGTGACCAATGGCGGGGGTGGTGGGATCAATGGAGCCGCTACCCTTTGTCCCTTGAGGCAGGCTGGAGCACCGCAACGACATGGATGCAGCAATGACTCAGGGCCGACCATCGCGCTGGCGTACTTCAACCCGCCTGCTGGTATGGGCGGCGATCCTGTCGGCCTCGGCAGTGACCAATGCGCTGGTGGAAGTGATGGACGCCAATCGCCGCGGCGCCGATCTCGGGCTGTGGGAGCCGATGATCTGGGAGTTCAGCAGCCTCGGCCTGGTCCTGTTGACCCTGCCGCTGCTGTGGTGGGGCTGCGAGCGCTGGCCGCTGCATGCCGATACCTGGAAGCGGCGATTGCCGCTGTATCTGCTGGCCAGCGTCGGCTGGTCGCTGCTGCACGTGGTGGGGATGGTGCTGCTGCGGCACCTGGCCTACGGGTCGCTGGGCCATCGCTACCAGGATGATGCCGGCTGGCTGGAGCGTTTTGCCTACGAATACCTGAAGGATGTACGCACGTTTGCGATGTTCGTGGCACTGGAGCACTTTGCCAGCTGGTTCGGCCGGCGCAGGCAGGGCGAGGCGAGCCTGCTGGCCGAGCCGGACGTCGGCCCACCGGTGGAGCCGGTCGAGCGCCCCCAGCACTTCCTGGTGCGCAAGCTGGGCAAGGAGTTCCTGGTCGCCACGGCGGACGTGGAGTATGCCCAGGCCGCGGGGAACTATGTGAACCTGCGGGTACGCGGCCACGACTATCCGCTGCGGATCACCATGGCGGTGCTGGAGCAGCGGCTCGACCCGGGCGAGTTCCTGCGCCCGCACCGCAGCTGGCTGATCCATCGGGGCCAGCTGCGCTCGATCGAGCCGCTGGACGGTGGCGAGGCCCTGCTGCACATGGCCGACGGGGCGAAAGTGCCGTGCAGCCGGCGCCAGCTGCCGCTGCTGCGGCAGGCGCTGGGGGCAGGGTGAGGCCCTCATTCCGGGCACCCGCAGCCTGCGGTATCATTACCAGTCATCTTTTGAATGCATAACCGCCGACATGATCGAACTGAATCCTGTCCGCCAGCGCATCACCGATCTGACCGATCGCGTGCTGTCGCTTCGGGGGTATCTTTGACTACGACGCCAAGAAAGAGCGTCTTGAAGAAGTAACGCGGGAGCTGGAAAGCCCCGACGTCTGGAACAACGCCGAGTACGCCCAGAACCTGGGCCGCGAACGTTCCAGCCTGGAAAAGACCGTGGGCGGCATCGCCTCGGTGCTCGATGGCCTGAACGACGCCACCGAGCTGCTGGAGCTGGCCGAGTCCGAGCAGGACGAGGACACCGCCCTGGCCGTGGTCGCCGACCTGGACAAGCACCAGGCCCACGTGGAGAAGCTGGAGTTCCAGCGCATGTTCTCCGGCGAGATGGACAATGCGGCGGCGTTCGTCGACATCCAGGCCGGTGCCGGCGGCACCGAAGCCCAGGACTGGGCCGAGATCCTGCTGCGCATGTACCTGCGCTGGTGCGAGTCGCGCGGCTGGAAGACCGAACTGATGGAAGTGTCCGGTGGCGACGTTGCCGGCATCAAGTCGGCCACGCTGCGCGTGGAAGGCGACTATGCCTATGGCTGGCTGAAGACCGAGACCGGCGTGCACCGCCTGGTGCGCAAGTCGCCGTTCGACTCGGACAACCGCCGCCACACCAGCTTCACCTCGGTGTTCGTGTCGCCGGAAATCGACGACAACATCGACATCACCATCAACCCGGCCGACCTGCGTACCGACGTGTACCGTTCGTCCGGTGCCGGTGGCCAGCACGTGAACAAGACCGAGTCGGCGGTGCGTATCACCCACATCCCGACCAACATCGTCGTGGCCTGCCAGACCGGCCGCAGCCAGCACCAGAACCGCGACAACGCGATGAAGATGCTGGCCGCCAAGCTGTATGAACTGGAGATCCAGAAGCGCAACGCCGAGAAGGACGCGGTGGAAGCCACCAAGTCCGACATCGGCTGGGGCAGCCAGATCCGCAACTACGTGCTCGACCAGAGCCGCATCAAGGACCTGCGCACCGGCATCGAACGGTCGGACACGCAGAAGGTGCTGGACGGCGACCTGGACGAGTTCGTCGAGGCCAGCCTGAAGGCCGGCCTGGCCGTGGGCTCCAAGCGCGTCGATGCCTGATCGGCGCGCCTGCGCGGATATCGTCACCCTCGTGCGCAACGCCGAGGGTGGCTGATCACGCTTCCGATGTGGGGCCGAGCCCATGCTCGGCTGCTGTTGGCGCAGTAGCAGATGCGTCGAGCATGGCTCGGCGCTACAACGGGTACGGCGGTAGCGATGATGCGCAGCGAAAGTGAACGCAAGGAACTCGGCGGCTTTCTCAAGGCCTGCCGTGCCCGTGTCGATCCTGCCACGCTCGGCCTGCCGGCCGGGCGCCGGCGTACCCCGGGCCTGAAGCGCGAGGAAGTCGCGCTGGCGATCGGGGTGAGCGTCAGCTGGTACACCTGGATCGAGCAGGGCCGTGAAGTGCGCGCCTCGCCCGAGGTGCTGGAGCGCCTGGCGAAGGTGCTGCGCATGAGCGACGACGAACGCGCCTACGCGTTCGCGCTGTCCGGCTACGGCGTGCCGCTGGAATCACCGGACGAGAGCGTGACTGACGGCTTGCGCCAGCTGGTGGAGGCGATGCAGCCGATCCCGGCCTATGTGCGCAACACCCGCTTCGACATCCTGGCCTGGAACCCGGCCATCGCCGATCTGTTCGTGGACTACAGCCAACTGGCGCCGCATGAGCGCAACACGCTGCGGCTGATGTTCCTGTACCCGCCGTACCGCACGCTGATCCTCAACTGGGAAGAAATGACCCGCGGCCTGCTGGCAGGCTTCCGTGCGGCGATGGCGCAGGCGCCGGACAAGGCGCCGTTCCTGGCGCTGGTGGAGGACATCGCGGCGCATAGCGAGGAGTTCCGCCAGTGGTGGCCGGAGCACGACGTGCGTCGGTTCGATGAAGGGGCGAAGAAGCTGAACCATCCCACGCGCGGGTTGCTGGACCTGCAGTACGTGGCGCTGGTGCCGGAGAGCCGGCACGACCTTTCCCTGGTCACTTACCTGCCGCGTAGGTAGGTTGGTCGGCAGGGCTTGCAGCCCTGCACCTGCTCAATGCAACGGCCAAAGCCAGAGCCAGAGCTAGAGCTGGATTCCGTGGGTTGGCGGGGCGGTGTCGGAGTGCGGGGACGCCGTAAACCCGTCCCTGGGGGCTTGGCAGCCGCATCCATGCGGCTGACTGATCTGGCCCCCTGAAAACGGACGCCATGAAGCCGTTTCAGGCGGCAGTCCGGAGCTGCCGGGCGTAGTTGTTAGGCGAGTGGTAGCCCAGCGCCGAGTGTAGCCGGGCTGGATTGTAGAAGCCGTGGATGTAAGCAGCGATGGACTGGCTGGCTTGTTCTCTACTGGCGTAAGGCTCGGCAGCCTCTTCTGTCTTGAGCGTCGCAAAGAAGCTCTCGGCCACCGCGTTGTCCCAGCAATTGCCAGGCCGGCTCATGCTTTGGACCACGCCATGGGACTGCAGCAGCTGGCGAAACTCGTTTCCCCAGTACTGCCCACCACGATCTGAATGGAAGATCAGGCCGGGTCGTTGTGGATGCAGAGCCCAAGCATTGGCAAATGCTTTCACCACCAGCTCTTCAGTCAGACGCGTGGAAACGCTGTAGCCCAGCACCTGCCGGGTCTGGACGCTGATGACCACGGCCAGATGCAGCCATCCCTGGCGGGTAGGGACATACGTGATATCCCCGACCCACGCCGTCGGTCCGGTTCCGGGGGCAAATTGCCGATCCAGCAGGTTGGGGGCGAGCTGAGATGAGCCGCCAGAGGACTTGGGTCGGAATCGGCCTTTGGCCTTGCCCTGGATTCGCTCCTCGGCCATTAACCGTGCCACGCGCTTGTGGCCGACTGGATGATTCCTGGCTCGTAAGGCCCTGACCAGCCGACGTCGCCCATAACTGCGCCTGCTGGTCACATGAATGGCCCGAAGCTCGGTACGGAGGGCCAAATCGACATCGCACGTTTGGGCACACTGCCGGTGCAGGTAGTCATGGAATCCAGAGACAGAAACCCCAAGAACCCGACACAACAACCTGGTCGGGTACTGAGTCCTTTGACTGGCGACGAAGGCGTACCTCACTTGGACTCTCTGGCAAAGAACGCCGCCGCTTTTTTTAGGATTTCCCGCTCCATCTTCAGATTGGCGTTCTCGGCCCGAAGGCGGCTGATCTCGCTTTCCAGGTCGGTGGCTGGCCTGCGAGCCTCAGAGGTCAACGACCGGCCAGCACGGACCGCGTCAAGCCAATTTGCCAGCGTCTTGACCGACATCTCCAACTGACGGGCCGCTGCGGCCGGCCCGAGCGACTCGGCCAGCTCCACGGCTTGGTGCTTGAACTCATCGGTATAGCTACGACGGGTGATACGGGACATAAGGGACCTCCAAGTGCGATCAAAGTATCGCTTCTTGGCGTCCGCTGACGGGGGGCCAGATCAGACACCCCGCACTCCGACACCGCCCCACCTTTGAAAGGTTCACGCGGCTGTTGGTAGGTGTCGACCTTGGTCGACACATCTGTCAGATATCGAAAGAAATTCCGGGGTCAGATCCGTTTTCCTATGGAAAACGGATCTGACCCCAAGAGCATTTCCGACAGATCGCGGAAAACCGTCGAAGGCGGGGTGGGTCCGGTTGCGGGAGTGTCCGCGGCATGGATGCCGCGGCCAAGCCCCCAAGGACGGGTTTACGGCGTCTCCGGCAACCGGACCCACCTCGCCATCCCACGGATAGCCCGCTGTTGCTGCTGCTTCGGCTGTTGCCGTTGCCTCTGCGGGTGCAGGGCGCAGCCCTGCAAGAGCCCCCATTCAGACAGGTAAGTGCAGGTCACAGGATAAGCAGACGCCTTGTTGCCTCCGCCAATCGGGTCCACATTCCTGTGCAGGAGACGGGCCGCCGCCCGTCGTCGAGACACCCGGAGACCTGCATGTCCGCTGCCCCCACCACCGCCATTTCCCGCGATCCGGCTACCGGCCAGCAGATCGCCAGCCATCCCTTCGCCACCGATGCCGAACTGGATGCGATCCTCGAGCGTGGCCAGGCCGGCTTCGCCGCCTGGAGCGCCAGCAGCCTCGAACAGCGGGCCACAGTGCTGCGTGCGATGGCCGCCGTACTGCGCCGTGACCGTGAAAAGCTGGCTGCGCTGGCTACCGCCGAGATGGGCAAGGTGCAGGCCGAAGCACTGGCCGAGATCGAGAAGTGTGCCGTGCTGTGCGACTGGTACGCCGACCATGGTGCGCAGTTCCTGCGCGACGAGCCGACCCAGGTGCCCGACGACAAGGCTTACGTGTCCTACCTGCCGCTGGGCGTGGTGCTGGGCATCATGCCGTGGAATTTCCCGTACTGGCAGGTGATGCGCGCGGCGGTACCGATCCTGATGGGCGGCAACGGCTTCCTGCTGAAGCCGGCCGAGAACATCGTCGGCACCGCGCAGCTGCTCGATGCCGCCTGGCGTGATGCCGGGCTGCCGGAAGGCACCTTCATCGCCGCCAACATCAGCCGCGAGGGTACCAGCCGTGCGATCGCCGATGACCGCATCGCCGCCGTCACCCTGACCGGCAGCGTGGCCGCAGGCCGCAGCATCGCTGCCCAGGCCGGGCAGGCGCTGAAGAAGGTGGTGCTGGAACTGGGCGGCTCGGATCCGTTCATCGTGCTGGCTGACGCTGACCTGGATGCGGCCGTCGATGCGGCGGTGACCTCGCGCTTCCAGAACACCGGGCAGGTCTGCATTGCCGGCAAGCGCATCATCGTTGAAGACGCGGTGTACGACCGCTTCGTGGCGCAGTTCTGCCAGAAGGTGCAGGCGCTGACCATCGGTGATGGCCGTGAAGCGGGCAATCGCATTGGTCCGATGGCACGCCAGGACCTGCTGGAACAGTTGGACGCGCAGGTGCGCGCCTCGGTGGACGCAGGCGCGAAGCTGCTCGTCGGCGGCCATCAGCTCGATCGCCCGGGCGCGTTCTACGCGCCCACCGTACTGGCGGACGTGGAGCCGGGCATGCAGGCCTTTGACACGGAAACGTTCGGGCCGGTGGCCTCGATCAGCCGCGCCCGCGATGCCGACCACGCGGTGGAACTGGCCAACCAGAGCGAGTTCGGCCTCAGCGGCAACCTGTGGACCGGTGACCGCGCGCGGGCCATGCAGCTGGCGCGCCGGCTGCAGACCGGCGGTGTGTTCGTCAACGGCTTCTCCGCTTCCGACCCTCGCGTGCCGATCGGCGGTGTGAAGAAGAGCGGCTTCGGCCGCGAGCTCTCGCACTTCGGCATCCGTGAATTCGTCAACGCGCAGACAGTGTGGTTCGACAAGCATTGACGCGCGGCTCTCATCCTTCCTGCAACGATCCACCATCAGTCCAGCACAAAGGACGGCATCCGATGTCCAAGGGTTCAGATCTGCTCGTCGCCGCACTTGAGAACGAAGGCGTCGAGCGCATTTTCGGCATTCCCGGCGAAGAAAACCTCGACGTGGTCGAGTCGCTCCGCCATTCCAGCATCGAACTGGTCATCACCCGCCACGAACAGGCGGCGGTGTTCATGGCGGCCACTTACGGCCGCCTGACCGGCAAGCCGGGCGTATGCCTGGCCACGCTCGGCCCGGGCGCGCTCAACTTCACCACCGGCGCCGCCTATGCGCTGCTGGGTGCGTGGCCGGTGATCATGATCACCGGCCAGAAGGGCATCGTCGCCAGCAAGCAGGCGCGCTTCCAGATCGTCGACATCGTCGGCACGATGAAGCCGCTGACCAAACAGGCGCGGCAGATCGTCTCGGCACGCACCATTCCGACCATCGTCCGCGAGGCGTTCCGTGTCGCCCAGGAAGAGCGCCCGGGCCCGGTGTTGCTGGAGCTGCCCGAAGACATTGCTGCCGATGAGGTCGAGGGCGTGGCGCTGATTCCGCCGCACGCGGTGGACCGTCCCATTGCCAGCCCGGAGGCGCTGGATCGGGCAGCAGAGCTCATCCGCAATGCAAAGCGGCCGCTGCTGATGATCGCTTCGGCGGCCTCGCGGCCGCAGTCCAGCGACGCGCTGTCCGCGTTCGTGCTGCGCGCCGGCATCCCGTTCTTCACCACGCAGATGGGCAAGGGCGCGGTGGCCGGTGGTTCAGGCCTGTACATGGGCACCGCGGCGCTGACCGAGCGCGATTACGTGCACATGGCGATCGACCAGGCCGACGTGATCGTGACCATCGGCCACGAGGTCACCGAGAAGCCGCCATTCGTGATGCGCCCGGGTGGGCCGACGGTGATCCATATCGGGTACTCGCAGGCGGCGGTGGAACAGGTGTATTTCCCGCAGGTGGAGGTGATCGGCGATATCGGTCGTTCGCTGACCCAGCTGGCCGACCGCATCGAGGGCGC
This sequence comes from Stenotrophomonas sp. LC732, assembly GCF_052446685.1. NCBI lineage: Bacteria > Pseudomonadati > Pseudomonadota > Gammaproteobacteria > Lysobacterales > Lysobacteraceae > Stenotrophomonas > Stenotrophomonas sp. LC732. The sequence continues at coordinate 1,959,323 of NZ_CP199214.1, forward strand.
GGTGCCGAATGCCGCTGCGCTGCTGCCGCTGCGCGCGACCATCCTCGAGCACCTGGCCGACCGGGCCGAAGAGGCCGGGTTCACCCCGCAGCGGCTGGTGCACGACGTGCGCCAGGTGATGCCGCCGGATGGCATCGTGGCGCTGGACAACGGCATGTACAAGATCTGGTTCGCGCGCAACTACCGCACCCAGGTGGCCAACACGCTGCTGCTGGACAACGCGCTGGCGACGATGGGCGCGGGCCTGCCGTCGGCGATCATGGCCTCGATCCTGTATCCGCAGCGGCGGGTGCTGGCGGTGTGCGGCGACGGCGGCTTCATGATGAACAGCCAGGAGCTGGAGACGGCCCGCCGGCTGGGCCTGAACCTGGTGGTGCTGATCCTCAACGACGGTGCCTACGGCATGATCCGCTGGAAGCAGGCCGTGGACGGATTCACCGACTACGGCATGACCTTCAGCAACCCCGATTTCGTGAAGTACGCCGAGGCCTATGGCTGCAAGGGCCACGAGGTGACGGCCATCGAGCAGTTCATCCCGACCCTGGAAGCGGCCTTCAACGAGGGCGGGGTGCACCTGGTGTCGGTGCCGGTGGACTATTCGGAGAACCAGCGGGTGCTGGTGGATGAGTTGCGCCAGGCGTTCCCCGGCAACAGGTAGCGGCGGAGCAGGGCCGGCCGATCCGCCCGGTAGGTGTCGACCTTGGTCGACACGCACGGCGCCAACCAAGGTTGGCGGCTACCGGGGCGGGCCCGGCCCAGGGCTGGGGCTGGGCGGTTTTGGTATGCTGGGCAACCGGCTGTGCCGGGCGCTGCATCCCCCCTCACTACACGATTCCCGCAGATCCATGAGCGAAGCTACCGATACCCCCCCCGTCGACGAAAACAAGTTGATCGCCGAGCGCCGTGAGAAACTCAAAGCGCTGCGTGGGCAGGGCATCGCGTACCCGAACGACTTCCGTCGCGAGGACTTCGCCGGCCGCCTGCAGGAAGAATTCGCAGATGCCGAAACCTGGACCGCCGAGGCCCTGGAAGGCAACGGCCGCCAGGTGAAGATGGCGGGCCGCCTGATGGCCAAGCGCATCATGGGCAAGGCCAGCTTCGCGCAGATCCAGGACGAGTCCGGCCGCATCCAGCTGTTCCTGCAGGGCGCGGTGCTGGGCGATGCCTATACCGCCTTCAAGGGCTGGGACGTGGGCGACATCATCGCCGTCGAAGGCGGCCTGACCCGTACCAAGACCGGCGAGCTGTCGGTCAAGGCCGAATCGATCCGCCTGCTGACCAAGTCGCTGCGCCCGCTGCCGGACAAGTGGCATGGCCTGGCCGACGTCGAGCAGCGTTACCGCCAGCGTTACGTCGACCTGATCGTGACCCCGGAGTCGCGCGCGGTGTTCATCAAGCGCTCGAAGATCATCCGCGCCATGCGCGCGTGGCTGGACAACCGCGACTTCCTGGAAGTCGAGACGCCGATGATGCATTACATCCCCGGCGGCGCGGCGGCCAAGCCGTTCACCACCCACCACAATGCGCTGGACCTGGACCTGTACCTGCGCGTGGCGCCGGAGCTGTACCTCAAGCGCCTGACCGTGGGTGGCCTTGAGCGCGTGTACGAGATCAACCGCAACTTCCGCAATGAAGGCGTCAGCACCCGCCACAACCCGGAATTCACCATGATGGAGCTGTACGAGGCCTATGCCACGTACAACGAGATCATGGACCTGACCGAAGGCGTGATCCGTGACGTGGCCAAGGCCGTCAACGGTGGCACCGAGGTCGAATGGGACGGCGCGAAGATCGACCTGGGCCCGGCATTCCGCCGCTGGCGCATGGACGAGGCGGTGCGCCACCACAATCCGGAAATCTCTGCGGCGGACTGCACCGACCGCGACGCGCTGCTGCGCCATTGCGAGCGCCTGAAGATCCGCGTCAAGCCGTCCTACGGCTGGGGCAAGCTGCTGCTGGAGATCTTCGAGGCCACCGTCGAGCACACCCTGATCCAGCCGACCTTCATCACCGACCATCCGGTGGAGGTCTCGCCACTGGCGCGTGCCAACGACAATGACCCGGGCTACACCGACCGCTTCGAGCTGTTCGTGAACGGCAAGGAGCTGGCCAACGGCTTCTCCGAGCTGAACGATCCGGAAGACCAGGCCCAGCGCTTCCAGGCCCAGGTGGCGGCGAAGGAAGGTGGCGATGACGAGGCCATGCACTACGACGCCGACTACATCCGTGCGCTGGAGTACGGCATGGCACCGACCGGCGGCCTCGGCATCGGCGTGGATCGCCTGGTGATGCTGCTGACCGGCAGCAGCTCGATCCGCGATGTACTGCTGTTCCCGTACATGCGTCCGGAGCAGTAAGTCGTCTTTTTGACTCCCGATTGTGCGCGCCGTCCCGAAACGAGACGGCGCGATTGACGCGTCCCGCACTCGGCGTATCGTAATTGCACTACCTTGACGCCTGTTATGGCTTGATCGGCGCCAGGGGGAGGGCACGGTGTGGGGAGTCCGCTTCACATTGTGATGACGATCATGAATCGGGACGCATGACACGGGAGTCAGGCCGATGCAGGGTGCGAGCGTTCGCAGCGGCAGAGTATCCTCGCCTGCTGATGATCCAGCGTGGTCGAGAAACCAGGCAGAGTACGCGTTGAACATCGTCATCGTTGACGACCAGACTTCGGCCCGGACGATGCTGCGTCACGTCATCGAAGACATCGCGCCGGAACTGAGCGTGTATGACTTCGGAGACCCGCTGACCGCATTGGCCTGGTGCGAAGCCCATCCGGTCGACCTGCTGCTGCTCGATTACCGCATGCCGGAGATGGATGGGCTGGAATTCGCCCGTCGTTTCCGTCGCCTGCCCAAGCACCGTGACATTCCGGTGATCCTGATCACCGTGGTCGGTGACGAGCCGATCCGGCAGGCGGCACTGGAAGCAGGCGTCATCGACTTCCTGGTCAAGCCGATCCGCCCGCGCGAGCTGCGTGCGCGCTGCTACAACCTGCTGCAGCTGCGCCAGCAGACCGAGAACGTGAAGCAGCGGGCGCTGTCGCTGGAGCAGCGCCTGCTGGCCAGCATGCATGAGGTCGAAGAGCGCGAGCGCGAGACGCTGTCGCGGCTGGCACGCGCGATCGAGTTCCGTGATGCCGGCACCAGCGCCTACCTGGAGCGCATGGCGCGCGTGGCCGGACTGATCGCCGAACAGCTCGGGCTGCCCGAAGAGGAGGTGCGCCTGATCGAAATGGCTGCGCCGCTGCATGACATGGGCAAGATCGCCATTCCCGATGCGGTGCTGCTCAAGCAGGGCAAGCTCAACGAGGAAGAGCTGGCGATCATGCGCCGGCACCCGCGGATTGGCCATGAACTGCTGAGCGGCAGCCAGAATCGCTTCATCCAGGTTGGCGCGTTGATCGCACTGCGTCATCATGAGCGCTACGACGGCAGTGGCTATCCCGATGGGCTGGTCGGCGACGCGATTCCGCTGGAAGCGCGCATCGTGGCCGTCGCCGATGTCTTCGACGCCCTGATTTCGCCCCGTCCGTACAAGGAAGCATGGACCATGGAAGCCACCCTGGCTTATCTCTACGCCCAGCGTGGCCGCCTGTTCGATCCCCGATGCGTGGACGCGCTGCTGCGCGGCCGCGAACAGCTCGACCAGATCTGCGCCGAGCATTCGATGGCGTCCGCGCGCCCGGGGCTGGGCGCGTGAAACGCCTGTTGTCGCAGCTGCGGCTGCGCCTGTCCCAGCGCCAGGACAGCGAGCACGGCCAGCAGATCGTCCGCATCGTGCTGATCAGCCTGATCCTGGCCTACGTACTGTTGCCGGCACCGCGCCACGATCTGCCGCATACCCAGTACGTCGGTGTGCTGGCGATTGTGCTGACCGGCCTGAGCCTGTCACTGTTGCTGTTCGGCTGGCTGCTGTGGCGGCCGGCGCGTTCCGATCCCCGCCGCGTGCTGGGCATGTTGGCTGACTACGGCCTCATTGCTGCCGGCATGGTGCAGATGGGTGAGCCGCTGGCCTGGGTCTACATCGTGGTGATGTGGGTGACGGTCGGCAATGGCATGCGCTTTGGCAACCACTATCTGTACGTGGCGGTGGCCATGGCGATGGTGAGCTTCGGTTGCACCGTGATGCTGACGCCTTACTGGCAACAGAATTTCCGCCTGGCCATCGGCCTCTGGCTGGGCCTGGCAGCGGTGCCGCTGTACTTCTCGACATTGCTGCGGCAGTTGACCGAAGCGATGGCCGAAGCGCGCCGCGCCAGCGAGGCCAAGAGCCGGTTCCTGGCCAACATGAGCCATGAGTTCCGCACGCCGTTGAACGGTCTCAACGGCATGACCGAAGTGCTGGCCACCACGCGCCTGGATGACGAGCAGCGCGAGTGCCTCAACACCATCCAGGCGTCGTCGCGCAGCCTGCTGGCACTGGTGGAGGAAGTGCTGGACATCTCGGCCATCGAGGCCGGCAAGCTGCGCGTGGTGGCCGAGGACTTCGCCGTGGCCGACGTGATCCAGGTGATCGGTCTGATCCTGTTGCCACAGGCCAAGGCCAAACGGCTGGATTACCGGGTGAAGGTGGCCGATGGTGTGCCGCCACGCGTGCGCGGCGATGTCGGGCACCTGCGGCAGATCCTGCTGAACCTGGCCGGCAACGCGGTCAAGTTCACCGACCATGGCCGGGTCGAGATACGTGTCGGCGTGGTGCAGGCCGACGCCAGCGGGGCGGTGCGGTTGCGCTTCGACATCCTCGACACCGGCATCGGCGTGCCACCTGCCATGCGTGCACGGCTGTTCGACGCGTTCGAGCAGGCCGATGTCAGCATGGCGCGCCGCCACGAGGGGACGGGGCTGGGCACGACCATCGCCAAGGGCCTGGTCGAGGCGATGGACGGTGACATCGGCTATCTGGAAAACCCGCCGCGCGGCAGCCACTTCTGGGTCGAGCTGCCGTTCGCGCCGCCGCAGCCGCAGGTGCCGGGCGCGGTGCCGAGCCTGAGCGGCGACGAAGACGCGGGCCCGGGCGGCAACGTGATCGCTTTTGCCGATCCGTTCCTGCGCCATCGCGCCCGCGTGCGCAGCATGCAGATCCTGGTGGCCGACGACCACGAGGCCAACCGCATGGTCCTGCAGCGCCTGCTGCAGAAGGCCGGCCATCGCGTGCTGTGCGTGGACGGCGGTGAGGCGGTGCTGGATGCGCTGGCCGACAGCGAGTTCGACGCGGTCATCGTCGATCTGCACATGCCGGGCATGAGCGGGCTGGACATGCTCAAGGAACTGCGGGTGATGCAGGCCGGCGGCGGTCCGCGCACGCCGGTACTGGTACTCAGTGCGGATGTAACGCCCGAGGCGATCCAGCGCTGTACCCAGGCCGGCGCACATGCCTTCCTGGCCAAGCCCGTCGTTGCGGTGCGCCTGCTCGATACGCTGGCCGAGATCGCCAGCAATGCCCAGCTGAAGACCATGGCCGCACCGGTGGTGCGACCGGCGGCGCCGCTGCAGGATGGCGTGCTCGACAGCAGCGTGCTGGACGAACTGGCTTCGCTGGGCATGGGCGAGGGCTTCGAACGTGAGTTCATCCGCCAGTGCCTGGAGGACGTGGCGAGCTGCATGGGCAAGGCCGAGCAGGCCGGCGAGGCCACGCAGTGGGATGTGTTCCGCGAACAATCCCACGCGATCAAGGGCGTGGCCAGCAATCTCGGCCTGATGCGCGCGTCCAACCGTGCCGGCGAGCTGATGCGGATGGCCGACTGGCAGCTAAAGACCGAATGGCGTCAGCGCCTGGGCATCCTGCAGGAGGCGATCAAGGAAGGTCGGCGCGCGCTGGACGCGCGGGCCGAACGCCGCATGCGCGGCGCCGCCGATGATGGTGAAGCGCGCTGAGGCGTGGCGTGAACCCAAAAAAAGCCCGGTGGCCAGCCGGGCTTGAACCCATCCTGGGGGAGGGAAGGAATCAGGCCGCGTCGAGACTGGCGCGACGGGTCTGGGCCTTGATCAGGCGATCCATGGTGCGCAGCGAGCGGTCGCCGAGTGCAAGGGCGGAATCGACCCATACCTTGGTGATCTCCAGCAGTTCGTCGTAGCTGACCGGCTGGGCGATGGCGCGTGCGGCATTCATCGCCAGATAGGACTGCGGCGTGCGCTGCTGCTGGCGGATCAGTTCCTCGACCGCCGCCCGGCCTTCGCCCTTCTTCACCAGCACGTCGACCACGCCCATGGCATGCATCTCCTCGGCACTGTAGACCCGGCCGTCGAGGATGATCTTCTCGGCCAGATGGGGGGACACGCGCCGGCACAGGAAGGAGTACGCACCCATGCCCGGGAACAGGCCGAACAGCACCTCCGGCAGGCCCAGTCCGCTGCCTTCCTCGGCGACGATGGTGTGGCAGGCCAGGGCCATTTCCAGGCCGCCGCCGAGGGCGTCACCCTGGATCAGCGCGATCGAACGGACATCGCCGCCGAACCCGGTATGCAGGTGGTGCACGCCCTCCACGCAGCGCTGGGCGTAGTTCAGCAGGAGGTCGCGGTTGCCTTCGCGGATCAGGCGGGTGAACAGGTCCAGGTCGCCGCCCAGGTTGTAGGCGACGGCATCGGAGGCCAGCACGAAATGCCGCAATGTCCCGTCATGGCGTTCGGCAGGGCTGCGGGTGATGGCCGCCATGTAGCTCCACATTTCGTCGAGCATGTCCTTGCGGCAGCAGGGGCGGATCCCGGTGGCGGCATCGGCGTGCATGAACAGCCAGTGGGCAGCGCCGTCGGCGCTGTCTTCGGTACGGATGGTGGCGAACGGTGAGCCGCTTGAAGGCAGCTTTTCGATGGTACTCATGGAAGGGTCCTCGGCATGCGGCCCGCAGTGTCAGGTGGGTGGCCGGCGGGCCGAACGGTCCACACACGCGGCGATGCTACACCGCCTCAGCGGCGTCGCATGCGAAAGGGCCCGGGACGTTTCCGCCCCGGGCCCTGCACTGTCCAGATTGCCGCAAACCCTTACTGGGCGGGCGTATCGCGGAGTTCGCGACGGAGGATCTTGCCGACGTTGGTCTTCGGCAGCTCCTTTCGGAATTCAACGATTTTGGGGTGCTTGTAGCCGGTCAGGTTGGCCCGGGCATGCTCCTTGACCATTTCGGCGGTCAGGTTCGGGTCCTTCTTCACGATGACCACCTTCACCACCTCGCCGGACTTGTCGTCCGGGACGCCGACCGCGGCCACTTCCAGCACGCCCGGCATCATCGCGATCACGTCCTCGACTTCGTTCGGGTACACGTTGAAGCCGGACACCAGGATCATGTCCTTCTTGCGGTCGACGATGTAGAAGAAGCCGTGTTCGTCCATCTTGGCCATGTCGCCGGTATGCAGCCAGCCGTCCGCGTCGATGGCCTTGGCCGTTTCCTCCGGGCGCTGCCAGTAGCCCTTCATCACCTGCGGGCCCTTGATGCAGAGCTCGCCGACCTCGCCCAGCGGCAGGATGGCACTGTTGTCATCCTTGATGCAGGCATCGGTGGAGGGGATCGGCAGGCCGATCGAGCCGTTGTACTCGGTCAGGGTGAGCGGGTTGATGCAGGCTGCCGGCGAGGTCTCGGTCAGGCCATAGGCCTCGACCAGGGTCACGCCGGTGACCTTCTTCCAGCGCTCGGCCACGGCGCGCTGCACGGCCATGCCGCCGCCCAGGGTGACCTTCAGCGAGGAGAAGTCGACCGTGTCGAAACCGGGGGTGTTGAGCAGGCCGTTGAACAGCGTGTTGACGCCGGTGATGGCGGTGAAACGCACCGACTTGAGCTCCTTGACGAAGCCCTTCATGTCGCGCGGGTTGGTGATCAGGTGATTGCAGCCACCGAACTTCATGAAGACCAGCCCGTTCGCGGTCAGCGCGAAGATGTGGTACAGCGGCAGGGCGGTGATGATCCACTCCTTGCCCATCTCGATGCCGGACGCACTGATCCAGGCCGAGGCCTGCTGCATGTTGGCGATCAGGTTGCGGTTGGTCAGCATCGCGCCCTTGGCCACGCCGGTGGTGCCGCCGGTGTACTGCAGGAACGCGATGTCGTCGTGGTCGATCTCGACCTTGGGCAGGCTGTGGCGGCTGCCGAGCTTGAGCGCCTGGCGGAAGCGCACCGCGCCCTTGAGATGGTAGTTGGGCACCATCTTCTTGATGTACTTCAGCACGAAGTTGACGATCACGCCCTTGGCGCCGAGCAGGTCGCCCAGGCCGGTGGTGACCACATGCTTGACCGGCGTATCGGCGATGACCTGCTCGACGGTGTCGCCGAAGTTGTCGACCACCACCAGCGCGGTCACGCCGGCATCGACCAGCTGGTGCTTGAGCTCGCGGGCGGTGTACAGCGGGTTGACGTTGACCACGGTCAGGCCGGCGCGCAGCACGCCGAAGGTGGCCACCGGGTACTGCAGGCAGTTGGGCATCATCAGGGCGACGCGGTCACCCTTCTTGAGCTTGAGCTCACCGAGCAGGTAGGCCGCGAACTGTTCGACCAGCGCGTCGGTCTCGCCGTAGGTGAGGACCTTGCCGAAGCTGGAGTAGGCGGGACGGTCGCGGAATTTCGCGACGGAAGCGTCGAAGACCGAAGCTACCGAATGGAACTCGTTGACGTCGATCTCGGCGGGAACGCCTTTCGGATAGCTCTGCAGCCAGGGACGATCCAGACTCATATTCCCCCTCCAGGAATCGTGATGTATTAGGTCCGGCCCTGAGCGTATCGACAACGGCCGGTCATTGCAGCATACCCCGCCGTAGGGAAAACGCGAAGAGGCCCCGAAGAGCCTCCTTGCTGGGTAGTGCCGGCCGCTGGCCGGCATCTGCGCTGGACGGACCATACGATGGATGCCGGCCAGCGGCCGGCACTACCGTGGCCCCAAACGGGCCGGCTGCGTCAACCCTGCTTGCGAACGGGTGCGCCGTTGGCCTTGTAGTACGGCGCGGTGCTACGGGCGAGCGGGGTGCGGCCGCGGATCACGTCGGCCAGCTTCTCGGCCATCATGATGGTCGGCGCGTTGAGGTTGCCGGTCACCACCTGCGGCATGATCGAGGCATCGACGATGCGCAGGCCTTCCAGCCCGTGCACGCGGCCCTGGCCATCGACCACCGCCATCGGATCGTCGGCATGGCCCATCTTGTTCGAGCACGACGGGTGATAGGCAGTCTCGGCGTGCTCGCGCACGAACGCATCGATCTGCGCGTCGGTCTGCAGCGCGCTTCCCGGCGAGATCTCGCGGCCGCTGTACGGGGCCAGCGCCGGCTGCGCGAAGATCTCGCGGGTGATGCGGATCGCCGCACGGAACTCGCGCCAGTCCTGGTCGTGCGACATGTAGTTGAACAGGATGCTCGGATGTTCGCGCGGGTCCTTCGAGCGCACGTGGATGCGGCCGCGGCTGGGTGAGCGCATCGAACCGACGTGCATCTGGAAGCTGTGCGCCTTGATCGGGTTGGAGCCGTTGTAATTGATCGCCACCGGCAGGAAGTGGTACTGCAGGTTCGGCCAGTCGAATTCGGCGTCGCTGCGGATGAAGCCACCGGCCTCGAACTGGTTGCTGGCGCCGATGCCGGTGCCCAGGAACAGCCACTCGGCACCGATCGCCGGCTGGTTGTACAGCTTCAGTGCCGGCGCCAGCGACACCGGCTTCTTGCACTCGTACTGCAGGTACATCTCAAGGTGGTCCTGCAGGTTGGCGCCGACGCCCGGCAGGTGGTGCACCAGGTCGATGTCCAGGCTGCGCAGCAGGTCGGCCGGGCCGACGCCCGAGCGCTGCAGTATCTGCGGCGAGGCGATGGCGCCGCCGCACAGCAGCACTTCGCGGCGGGCGGTGGCGCGCTGCGGCCGGTCGCTGTGCAGCCACTGCACGCCCACGGCGCGCTTGCCCGAGAACAGGATGCGGTCGGTCAGCGCGTGGGTGACGATGGTCAGGTTCGGGCGCGGCTTGGCCAGGTCCAGGTAGCCGCGGGCGGTGCTGGAACGACGGCCCTTCGGGGTCACCGTGCGGTCCATCGGGCCGAAACCTTCCTGCTGGTAGCCGTTGAGGTCGTCGGTGCGCGGGTAGCCGGCCTGCACGCCGGCTTCGACCATCGCAGCGAACAGCTCGTTGTTGCCGGCCTTGGGCGTGGTAACGCGCAGCGGGCCGTCGCCACCGTGGTAGTCATTGGGGCCGATATCACGGGTTTCGGCCTTGCGGAAGTAGGGCAGGCAGTCCAGGTAGGTCCAGTCTTCCAGGCCCGGCATGCTGGCCCAGTTGTCATAGTCCATCGCGTTGCCGCGGATGTAGCACATGCCGTTGATCAGCGACGAGCCACCCAGGCCCTTGCCGCGGCCGCAGTCCATGCGGCGGTTGTTCATGAAGGGCTCGGGATCGGTCTTGTACGCCCAGTTGTAGCGCTTGCCCTGCAGCGGGAAGGCCAGTGCCGCCGGCATCTGGGTACGGAAGTCGAGCCGGTAGTCCGGGCCACCGGCTTCCAGCAGCAGCACGCTGACATCGGCATCTTCGGTGAGGCGGGTAGCCAGCACGTTGCCGGCCGAACCGGCGCCGATGATGATGTAGTCGTACTCGTTGTGGGTGCTCATGGGTGTCTCCTGCAGGCCGGGGCGCGCTGCATGCAGGCGTCCCGGCGGGATGTCGGATCGGCGCGGTGGCCGGACGATGGGGCGTGCTGGCGGCGCGCCGGTCAGAACACGCTGGCGTAGTCGCCCAGCTCGACCTGCACCGACTTGATGCGGGTGTAGTGGCCGAGGGTCGAGATGCCGTTCTCGCGGCCGACGCCGGATTCCTTGTAGCCACCGACGGGCATTTCGGCCGGCGATTCGCCCCAGGTGTTGATCCAGCAGATGCCGGCTTCCAGGCGGTGGATGATGCGGTGGGCGCGGCTGACATCCTTGCTGACCACGCCGGCGGCGAGGCCGAAGGTGGTGTCGTTGGCACGACGCACCACTTCGTCTTCGTCGTCGTAGGCGAGGATGCTCATCACCGGCCCGAAGATCTCTTCCCGGACAATCGTCATGTCATCGCGGCAGTCGGAGAACACGGTCGGCAGCACGTACGCGCCATTGGCCAGCGCGCCTTCGGTGGCACGGCCGCCGCCGGTCAGCAGGCGGGCGCCTTCGGCCTTGCCGCTTTCGATGTAGCGCAGCACGTTTTCCATGTGCGGGAAGCTGGTCAGCGGGCCGAAGTTGGTCTCTGCGGCCATCGGGTCGCCGATGCGGATGCGCTTGACGCGCTCGACAACGGCGGCCTCGAACGCGGCCAGCATGCTGCGCGGCACGAACACGCGGGTGCCGTTGGTACAGACCTGGCCGGAGCTGAAGAAGTTGGCCATCACCGCGATGTCGGCGGCGCGGTCCAGATCGGCGTCATCGCAGATCACCAGCGGCGACTTGCCGCCCAGCTCCATGGTCACTTCCTTCAGCGACGAGGACGCCGCGCTGGCCATGACCTTCTTGCCGGTGGCGACGCCGCCGGTGAAGGAAATCTTCTCGATCACCGGGTGCTCGGTCAGCCACTGCCCGATCTCGCGGCCCGGGCCCTGCACGACGTTGAACACGCCGGCCGGCACGCCGGCTTCGGTGTAGATCTCGGCCAGCCGGATCGCGGTCAACGGGGTCACTTCGGACGGCTTGAACACCATCGCATTGCCGGCGGCGAGGGCCGGGGCCGACTTCCACATGGCGATCTGGATCGGGTAGTTCCAGGCGCCGATGCCGGCCACCACGCCCAGCGGTTCGCGGCGGGTGTAGAAGAAGCTCGATTCGCGCAGCGGCAGCTGGATGCCTTCGATGGCGGTGGCCAGGCCAGCGTAGTACTCGACCACGTCGGCGCCGGTGACGATGTCCACGGTGGTGGTCTCGGCCAGCGCCTTGCCGGTGTCCAGGGTTTCCAGGTGGGCCAGTTCGTCGTTGCGCTCGCGCAGGAGCTCGACGGCGCGGCGCAGGATGCGCGAGCGCTCCATGGCCGTCATCGCGGCCCACACCTTCTGGCCTTCGGCCGCGCTCTGCACGGCGCGCTCGACGTCGGCCTGGCTGGCAACCTGCACTTCGGCGATCACCTCACCGGTGGCCGGGTTGACGGTCTTGAAGGTCTTGCCGCTGGTGGCATCGACGCGCTGGCCGTGGATGTAGAGCTGTTGGACGGGCAGGGTGGTCATGGGGCGTACTCCTTGGAAGGGGGCGGGTGCTGAAGCGCTTATAGCGCGGCAGCCTGCAACTGGAAGTCGATGTAGCCGTAGGCGATGCGCCGCGACTTGTCGGCGTTGAACTGGCCGCCGACCAGGCTGCCACGCAGCCACAGGCCGTCGATCATCGCGGCCAGGCCACGGGCGGCCAGGCGGGCCTGCGGGTGGGGCAGCAGGCGGTTGAACTGGTGGCACAGGTTGGAGAACAGACGCTGGTCGTTGGCGCGCTGCAGCCGGGCCAGTTCCGGCTGGTGCATGCTGGCGGCCCAGAACGTGAGCCAGACGCGCATGGCGGTACCGTTGATCTGGCTGTCATCGAAGTTGCCATCGACGATGGCACGCAACTGCTCGCGGGGGTCATCGCTGGCCTCGGCGCGGTAGCGGGCGACGGCGTCCTTCAGCTCGCGCAGGATCTGCCGCATTGCAGCATTGAGCAGGCCGTCCTTGTCGCCGAAGTAGTGGGCGACGATGCCGCTGGACAGCCCTGCCTTCTTCGCGATGGTGGCGACGGTCGCGTCGGCCATGCCGATCTCGTCGATGGTCTGGAAAGTGGCCCGGATCAGCTGTTCGCGCCGTACCGGTTCCACGCCTTTCTTCGGCATTGTCTCTCCACGGATTGCGACCCGAAGGATCGGCTGCCCGCCATTATGCTTTTTATTGATTGAACGTTCAATCAATAAACCCTAGGATGCGCTCGCGCCCCACGCCATGGGCCCGGTTTACCGGTCCGGCCCCGCCCATGTGCTCCCCCGGACTGATGAGACGATCCCATGTCTTCCCTGGCTCATCCCAAGTGTTCGCCCCTGCGCTTGAACCGTTTTGTCTTTCTCAGCTCCTCGGTGTCGATCGGCATCCTCGGGCTGCTCACCGTTCTCTATCCCGAAGGCAGCGAGCACTGGCTGCAATGGGCGCAGGCCGAGGTGTCGGCCGCGTTCGGCTGGTGGTACATGCTGCTGATCGTGCTGTGCCTGGGCTTCGTGCTGTGGCTGGCGTTCTCGCCGTATGGCCGCATCCGCCTGGGCCACAACGAGGAGTCACCGGCCTTCGGCTACGTTGCCTGGGTCTCGATGCTGTTCTCGGCCGGCATCGGCATCGCGCTGCTGTACTACGGCGCCTACGAGCCGCTGGACCATTTCCTGCATCCGCCCGGGCAACCCGGCGGGACCGTGGCCGCCGGCCGCGAAGCGATGGTGCTGACCTTCCTGCACTGGGGCCTGCACGGCTGGGCGCTGTACGCGCTGGTCGGCGTGGCGCTGGGCTACTTCGCGTACCGCCGCGACCTGCCGCTGGCGCTGCGCTCGGCGCTGTACCCGATCTTCGGTGAGCGCATCCACGGTCCCATCGGCGACATGGTCGATGGTTTCGGCATCCTGGCCACGCTGATCTCGATGGTGACCAATCTCGGCATCGGCGCGCTGGTGGTGCAGTCCGGCCTGGTCTACCTGTTCCACATCCCGGATACGCCGCAGGTGCTGGTGGCCATCGTGCTGGTGATGATGGTGGTGGCCACCATCGGCGTGGTCGCCGGTGTGGAAAAGGGCATTGCCTGGCTGTCCAACCTCAACGTGCGCCTGCTGTGTGGCCTGCTGCTGTTCGTGCTGGTCACCGGCCCGACCCTGCACCTGTTCGACGGTCTGATCCAGAACACCGGCGATTACCTTGGCGCGTTCGTGCGCAAGAGCTTCGACATGTACCTCAACGACCCGAAGGGCCGTGAGTGGATGGGGTCGTGGACGCTGTTCTACTGGGCCTGGTGGATCGCCTGGGCGCCGTTCGTCGGCCTTTTCGTGGCGCGCATCTCGCGTGGCCGCACCATCCGCGAAGTGATCATGGGCGTGCTGCTGATCCCGCTCGGCTTCACCCTGGCCTGGCTGTCGATCTTCGGCAACACCGCCATCGACCTGGTGCTCAACCACGGCCAGGCGATCCTGGGTGAGGTGGCCCAGCACGATGCGGCGATGACGCTGTTCAAGCTGCTGGAATACCTGCCCGGCGCGCCGTACGTGGCCGGTGCCGCGGTGGTGATCGGCTTCGTGCTGTTCCTGACCCCGGTCGACTCGGGCACGCTGATGATCGCCAACCTGTGCACCCGTCGCGTTGACGATGGTGTGGAAGACGGCCATGACGCGCCGATCTGGCTGCGCGTGTTCTGGGCGGCCGGCATTACCGTGGCCAGCGTCGGCCTGCTGCTGGCGGGCAATTTCAGTGCGATGCAGACGGCGGTGGTGCTGTGTGGCCTGCCGTTCTCGTTCACCCTGGCGTTCTACATGTGGGGCCTGCTGAAGGCGCTGCGCACCGACCCGGACGCACCCCGCCGCTGAGCGCCTCTGTAGAGCCGAGCGCAGGCTCGGCTGCTGTTGGCGCAGAAGCAGCCGAGCGCAGGCTCGGCTCTACAGGGGGGCATCGCAGACGGAAAGGGCCGGACCCGCAAGGATCCGGCCCTTTTCCGTTACTTGGCTGCCAGCTGGCGCAGCACGTACTGCAGCAGGCCGCCATGACGGAAGTACTCGACTTCCTTCGGGGTCAGCAGCATCACCGAGACCTCGAAGGTCTTCTTCGTGCCATCGGCCTTGGTCGCGGTGACCGTGGCGCGCTTGCTGGCACCGTCCTGCAGGCCGGTGATGTCGATCACTTCCGAGCCGTCCAGGCCCAGGCTCTGCGCGTTCTCGCCGTTGCGGAACTGCAGCGGCAGCACGCCCATGCCGACCAGGTTGGAGCGGTGGATGCGCTCGAAGCTTTCGGCGATGACCGCCTTCACCCCCAGCAGCAGGGTGCCCTTGGCCGCCCAGTCGCGCGACGAACCGGTGCCGTATTCCTTGCCGGCCAGCACCACCAGCGGCACCTTGTCGGCCTTGTACTTCATGGCCGCATCGTAGATCGCCAGCTTCTCCGGCTGGCCACCACCGGCGGGGTAGTACAGGGTGTTGCCGCCTTCCTCGCCACCGAACATCAGGTTCTTGATGCGGATGTTGGCGAAGGTGCCGCGGACCATCACGTCATCGTTGCCGCGGCGGCTGCCGTAGCTGTTGAAGTCGGCCGGCTGCACGCCGCGTTCCTGCAGGAAGCGGCCCGCCGGCGAGTCCTTCTTGATGTTGCCGGCCGGGGAGATGTGGTCGGTGGTGATCGAATCGCCGAACAGGCCCATCACGCGTGCGCCGTGCACGTCGTCGATGCTGCCGGTCTGCATGGTCATGCCATCGAAGTACGGCGGGTTCTTGATGTAGGTGGAGGCACCGCTCCACGCGTACAGGTTGCCGTCCGGCGAGGCGATGGTGTTCCAGCGGGTGTCGCCCTTGAACACGTCGGCGTAGTTCTGCTTGAACATCTCCGGGCCGATGGTGGCGGCGATGACATCGCCGATTTCCTTGTTGCTCGGCCAGATGTCGCGCAGGAACACCGGCTGGCCATCGCTGCCGGTGCCCAGCGGCTGGGTGGTCAGGTCGATGTCGGTGGTGCCGGCGATGGCATAGGCCACCACCAGCGGCGGGCTGGCCAGGTAGTTCATCTTCACTTCGGGGTGCACGCGACCCTCGAAGTTGCGGTTGCCCGACAGCACCGAGGTGACCACCAGGTCGCCGGTGGCGATGCCGGCGCTGACTTCGGTCGGCAGCGGGCCGGAGTTGCCGATGCAGGTGGTGCAGCCGTAGCCGACCACGTAGAAGCCGATCTTCTCCAGCTCCTTCAGCACGCCGGCCTTTTCCAGGTAGTCCGTGACCACGCGCGAGCCCGGCCCGAGCGAGGTCTTCACCCACGGCTGGCGGTTCAGGCCCTTGGCGGCCGCATTGCGGGCCAGCAGGCCGGCACCGATCATCACCGCCGGGTTGGAGGTGTTGGTGCAGGAGGTGATGGCGGCGATGACCACCGCGCCATCCTTCAGCCGCACCTTGCGGCCTTCGATCTCGATGTCGGCGAAGCCCTTGGCCAGCTGCTCGTTGCCGACCGCCGCGCCGCCGCCCTCATTGACGAACGAGGAAACATCATCACTGCGCTTGTCGCGGTTGCTGGTCATGCCAACCAGTGCTTCGCGGTAGTTCTTCTGCACGTCCTCCAGCAGCACGCGGTCCTGCGGACGCTTCGGGCCGGCCAGCGACGGCTTCACCGTGCCCATGTCCAGTTCCAGCGTGGTGCTGTACTGGGCATGCGGGCTGCCCGGTTCGTGCCACAGGCCCTGTGCCTTGGCATAGGCTTCGACCAGGTCGATCTGCTCTTCGCTGCGGCCGGACAGGCGCAGGTAGTTCAGCGATTCGGCGTCGATCGGGAAGATGCCGCAGGTGGCGCCGTACTCCGGGGCCATGTTGCCGATGGTGGCACGGTCGGCCAGCGGCAGGTGCTGCAGGCCGTCACCGTAGAACTCGACGAACTTGCCGACGACGCCCAGCTTGCGCAGCATCTGGGTGACGGTCAGCACCAGGTCCGTAGCGGTGGCACCCTCGGGCAGCTTGCCGGTCAGCTTGAAGCCGACCACCTGCGGGATCAGCATCGACGACGGTTGGCCGAGCATGGCGGCCTCGGCTTCGATGCCGCCCACGCCCCAGCCAAGCACGCCGATGCCGTTGATCATGGTGGTGTGGCTGTCGGTACCGAACACGGTATCGGGGTAGGCGACCGCCTTGCCGTCCTTGTCGGCCGTCATCACTACGCGGGCCAGGTTCTCCAGGTTCACCTGGTGGACGATGCCGGTGTTCGGCGGCACCACCTTGAAGTTGTCGAAGGCCTTCTGGCCCCAGCGCAGGAAGCCGTAGCGTTCCTGGTTGCGCTGGAATTCGATCTTGCCGTTGAGGTCCAGCGCGTCCGGCTTGCCGAACACATCGACCTGCACCGAGTGGTCGATGACCAGTTCGGAGGGGATCTGCGGGTTGATCTGCTCCGGCGAGCCGCCCAGCTTGACGACCGCGTCGCGCATCGCGGCCAGGTCGACCACGCAGGGCACGCCGGTGAAGTCCTGCAGGACCACGCGCGCCGGCATGAAGGCGATCTCGGTGTCCGGCTCGGCCGCCGGGTTCCAGCGGGCCACGGCTTTGATGTGGTCCTTGCCGACGGTGATACCGCCGTCCTCGTGCCGGAGCAGGTTCTCCAGCAGGATCTTCATCGAGTAGGGCAGGTGGGAGATATCGAAGCGCTGGCCCAGCGTGGGCAGGCTGAAGTAGTCGTAGGTCTTGCCGCCGACGTTCAGCTGGCTGCGGGTGGAGAACGAATCGCTCATGCGGGGTAACTCCTTCTTGCGGATGGCTTGCAGTGGCCCGCGCATGGGCGGGCCTGCTTGCGGTCGCCGCGGGCCTGACGGCCCCGGTCGTCCCAGTATGAACCTCAGACTGAATGGATTCATCCGGGCCGGGTCCCGGCCTGCGGCATCGGTTCCAGACTACAGGGGAAGGTGTATGGCGTATGTCACGTTTGTGGCCGATCCTTTGCGAGGCAAGGGCTGGCGGGGCGCCGGTCCTGTTCAGGGTGGAAGTATGCCCGGGGAAGTATGTATAATTTGTGCATACTCTGGAGGGCCTACCGATGGAAGCCACTGTTGCAGAACGCGGACAGATCACCCTGCCCAAGGCGGTGCGTGATGCCCTCGGCCTGACCAAGGGCACGCTGCTGAAGGTCGAGCTGGACGGCAGCCGCATCATCCTGCGCAAGAGTGTTGACGATGCGATTTCACGGGCGCGCGGCAAGTTTGCGCTGGACGGCTTCGAATCGTCCGACGCAGCGGTACGCGCGGTGCGTGACGAGGAATAAGCCGTGATGATCGCCGTCGATTCACCGGTGCTGGTCGAGCTGCTCAGCAATGGTCCGCAGGCCGATGCCGTGGAAGCCATCCTCCGGCAGAGCCTGGTCGGTGGCCGCGTGGTGGTCTGTGGCGCGACCCTGGCCGAGGTCTGCGCATCGCTGCGCGGCGGCGCCGAGGTGCTCGAAGCGCTGGAAGAAATGGGCGTGCACTTCAACCCGATGGAAGCCAAGTCGGCGCTGCGCGCCGGCGAGATGCACCGCCGTCATCGCCAGCGCGGCGGCAGCCGCCGCAGCCTGGACGAATTCATGGTCGGCGCCCACGCACTGCTGCAGTGTGACGGCCTGATCACCTGGAACGACACGTTTTACCGCGACTACTTCAAGGGCCTGAAGCTGATCGTGCCGCACGCCTGAGCCCACTTTGTTATTTCAACCTACGCATTACCCGGGAGTTGTCATGTTGGAAGCCTACCGCCACCACGTCGCCGAGCGCGCTGCGCTTGGCATCCCGCCGCTGCCGCTGAGCGCGCAGCAGACGGCCGATGTCATCGAACTGCTGAAGAACCCGCCGCAGGGCGAGGCCGAGTTCCTGCTCGACCTGCTGACCCATCGCGTGCCGGCCGGTGTCGATGACGCGGCCAAGGTCAAGGCCTCGTACCTGGCGGCGATCGCCCTGGGCAGCGAGCAGAACCCGCTGATCAGCCGCGAGCGCGCCACCGAACTGCTGGGCACCATGCTCGGCGGTTACAACGTGGCCCCGCTGGTGCAGTTGCTGGACGACGCCAGCGTCGGCACCATCGCCGCCAACGGCCTGAAGAAGACCCTGCTGGTGTTCGATGCGTTCCATGACGTGCAGGAAAAGGCCAAGGCCGGCAACGCCAACGCCCAGGCCGTGCTGCAGAGCTGGGCCGATGCCGAGTGGTTCACCAGCAATCCGGAAGTGCCGCAGAGCCTGACCGTCACCGTGTTCAAGGTGCCGGGCGAGACCAACACCGACGACCTGTCGCCGGCACCGGACGCGACCACCCGCCCGGACATTCCGATGCACGCCCTGGCGATGCTGAAGAACAAGCGCGACGACGCGCCGTTCACCCCGGAAGAAGACGGCAAGCGCGGCCCGATCCAGCAGATCCTTGACCTGAAGGACAAGGGCCATCTGGTCGCCTACGTCGGCGACGTGGTCGGCACCGGTTCCTCGCGCAAGTCGGCCACCAACAGCGTGCTGTGGTGGACCGGCGACGACATTCCGTTCATCCCGAACAAGCGCGCCGGTGGCGTCTGCCTGGGTTCGAAGATCGCCCCGATCTTCTACAACACCATGGAAGATGCCGGCGCGCTGCCGATCGAGCTGGACGTGTCGAAGATGGAACACGGCGATGTGGTCGAGCTGCGTCCGTATGAAGGCAAGGCGCTGAAGAACGGTGAAGTGATCGCCGAGTTCCAGGTCAAGTCCGACGTGCTGTTCGACGAAGTGCGTGCCGGTGGCCGCATTCCGCTGATCATCGGCCGTGGCCTGACCGGCAAGGCGCGCGAAGCGCTGGGCCTGGCCCCGACCGATCTGTTCCGCCTGCCGGTGCAGCCGGTCGACACCGGCAAGGGCTTCTCGCTGGCGCAGAAGATGGTCGGCCGCGCCTGTGGCCTGCCGGAAGGCCAGGGCATGCGCCCGGGCACCTACTGCGAACCGAAGATGACCTCGGTGGGCTCGCAGGACACCACCGGCCCGATGACCCGCGACGAGCTGAAGGACCTGGCGTGCCTGGGCTTCTCGGCCGACCTGGTGATGCAGTCGTTCTGCCATACCGCCGCGTACCCGAAGCCGGTGGACGTGAAGACCCACCACACCCTGCCGGAGTTCATCTCCACCCGTGGCGGCGTTTCGCTGCGCCCGGGCGACGGCGTGATCCACAGCTGGCTCAACCGCATGCTGCTGCCGGACACCGTCGGCACCGGTGGTGACTCGCACACCCGTTTCCCGGTGGGTATTTCGTTCCCGGCCGGTTCGGGCCTGGTCGCCTTCGCCGCGGCCACCGGCGTGATGCCGCTGGACATGCCGGAGTCGGTGCTGGTGCGCTTCAAGGGCAAGATGCAGCCGGGCGTGACCCTGCGTGACCTGGTCAACGCGATCCCGCTGTACGCGATCAAGTCGGGCCTGCTGACCGTGGCCAAGGCTGGCAAGAAGAACATCTTCTCCGGTCGCATCCTGGAAATCGAAGGCCTGCCGGAGCTGAAGGTCGAGCAGGCGTTCGAACTGTCCGATGCCTCGGCCGAGCGTTCGGCGGCCGGTTGCTCGGTGCGCCTGAACAAGGAACCGATCATCGAGTACCTGACCAGCAACATCACGCTGCTGAAGTGGATGATTGCCGAGGGTTACCAGGACCCGCGTTCGCTGCAGCGTCGCATCGAGAAGATGGAAGCGTGGCTGGCCAACCCGCAGCTGCTGGAGCCGGATGCCGACGCCGAGTACGCCGCCGTCATCGAGATCGACCTGGCCGACATCCACGAGCCGATCGTGGCCTGCCCGAACGACCCGGACGACGTGAAGACCCTGTCCGAAGTGGCCGGTGCCAAGATCGACGAAGTGTTCATCGGTTCGTGCATGACCAACATCGGTCACTTCCGCGCCGCTGCAAAGCTGCTGGAAGGCAAGCGTGACCTGCCGACCCGCCTGTGGGTGGCCCCGCCGACCAAGATGGATGCTTCGGAGCTGACCAAGGAAGGCGTGTACGGCACCTTCGGCGCTACCGGCGCGCGCATGGAAATGCCGGGCTGCTCTCTGTGCATGGGCAACCAGGCGCAGATCCGCGAAGGCTCCACCGCGATGTCGACCTCGACCCGCAACTTCCCGAACCGCCTGGGCCGCAACACCAACGTGTACCTGGGTTCGGCGGAACTGGCGGCGATCTGCTCGCGCCTGGGCCGCATCCCGACCAAGGAGGAGTACATGGCGGACATCGGCGTGATCAACGCCAATGGCGCGGAGATCTACCGCTACATGAACTTCGACCAGATCGAGGAATACCAGGACGTGGCCAAGACGGTCGCTGCCTGATGCGGTAACTGAAAACCCCCGGCTCGCGCCGGGGGTTTTTTTGTGAGCGGACGACGCATGGTAGTGCCGGCCGCTGGCCGGCAACCCGTTGAAACGAAGAACCTCCGGTGAAAGCCGGGTTTCTATTGTGCCCGGCCAGGCGGCCTAGCCCATGCGCATCGCGGTTCGGGTCTGCTCCTGGACGTGGTCTTGCTGACCGACCTGCTGTGCCTGCGCAATCTGTTCGGCCTTGGCGATCGACTGCTCCACCGGCGTATTGATTGCCTCGCTGATCGGAACCGACGCCCGCAGGTGTGCCGGATTGCCCGGTGCTCCCTGCACAACGAACAGGCGAGGGCCCGAGCCATCGCTGGGTGGACTGCCCAGGACCACATGATCAACGCGTTCGAGGCCGCTGCTCTTGGCCGTCGCAAGCAGGCTGGCCGTCATGCGCTCACTGGTTTCATCGAAGCTGCGCCCGTGCCTGGCATCCACGGCGGATACACCATCGCGGATCTGCTGGTAGAGCACATGGTCTGGATGGCCTTCCTTCCTGGGATCCAAGCCTGCCTTGTCCAAGGTTGACTCAATGCTCTCCTGCAATGGACTCCCGGGAGAGAAGCCGGGATTGCCGAGAGAGGGCGAGCCCTTGTCGGTTGCATCCTGGATCAGCTGCTCCCCCGGCCTGAGCGCATTCCGGGCCCGCTGCTCCGCTTCAGCCTCGCGGCGGGCATATGCACCGGCTTCCTCGGTACCGCGCAGGTAATTGATCCCGTCGCGCAGCAGGCCAGGTCCGCCGCCGACAAGCATGGTCGCGCCTGCGCGCAACTGATGAACATCACTGCGGTAGTCGGCAATCCTGCGCAGGTCTTCGGGATCTGTGATCCGGGCCTGGGGATTGTCCAGTACAGACGGCACCGGGCCCTTGTCGGTCACGCGATCAAGGAAATGAACCAATCGATGGGAGTCGCCCAACTGGACCGCCACTGCGGCGGACATGACATGGCCGCTTTTCATCCCAGGTGTTCCAAGCGAGGCGATGCGCTGGCCGTGCTGGGCGTTGCGCAGGACCTCCAGTTCCGTGGGCAGCGCATACATCTCGACCTTGCCGTAATGAGGACCGCCCGCGCTGACCAGGTCGCCTGCCATCACATGGTTGGTGAAGGGCGCCGCGTTGGCCGGCTGGCCCTCAGGAAGGCGATACGCCAGCCCGGCAGCACCGTAAGGATTGAATGCGTCGCCGGGGAGGTTGTAGTGGTGTGCAGTGATCTGCGCGAGCGCGCCGCCCAGCGAGTGGCCGGTGACGTACACCGGACCATACCCATTCTCTTTAGCCAGATCGATCGCCTGCTTGGTGAGTGCGAGGGCATCGCCGAGTTGTGCGTTGACTCTTGACGCCTTGGTAGCCGGAGGCGGAGTTTAGGCTGGCCAGTACACGATATTCCGTCCCGGCAATGGTAACAATGGCCTTGGGCGCAGGGAGCGGATCCTTGTAGACATGATCTGAGAGGGCTGCATTTGCTCCAGGATTCATTGGGCTGTTCCTTCAGTCCGTGCGGAGATTTCGATTGGGAAGTAATCCTTTCGCTTATCTTGAGGCATCTTCTCGTACCAAGTCGAAGGCTCGGTAGGCGTCCACTCTGGCGATCCCCCTGAAGTCATGGGGCGTAAGGCGCGATGTACGTAGGTAGTAGCGAGTTTCTCGGTTTCAAGCTTTGTGAATGAAGTCCATGCGGTTGCTTGGATAGGGCGATCATCGATGATGAAGGCGAATGAAGCTTCCACGAGCACGGGTGTCCAAGTGCACGGGCCGCGACCGTAATAGTCGGCAACTTCCATGCCATCGTTGAATACAACACTGCTGAATTCAGTGGCACTGAGGCGCTGTGCCTGAAGCTCAACCTTGTGCTGGTTCGGCTCGTACTGCACCCCCTCCCAATTGTTGACCGGAGGGAGACAGAGTGGGTCTATCTCATACGTGACAAAGACCGAAGGAACGGGGACATCCACGGGTGCATCGTGGACCCGAATCACAATCGGCAGCGCATCCTTTGGCGCCGGATTCTCGCGATGGACCGGGTATGAGCGTTCCTTGTTGCAGCCCGGAACGGCCAGTGTGATCGAGGCGATCAACGCAACGTGAGCAAGGGTCGGGAGAACTTTCAGCATGAGCGGTCCATGTCGCTGCAGGATTTTCCTTGATCCCTGGAACATGCGGTCTCATCACGAACGACGGCGCCGCATCCGGGCAAGTGCGACAGGTTGCGCAGTGGGTATTGCCCGCTATCCGGACCTCCCTCCCTGCGTACCCGAGCAGCGCGGCCTTGCGGGGTAACGTTCATCGGCGTTCCATTGCTGTGCGATACCTGACTATATGACCCGCTCCAGCCGCGCTCCAAGTCGGTGTCCTGCGGGCCTCCCGTTTGGCGCGCATGGCTTGCGGCAGGATCAAACCTCGATCAGCGTCGTTGAAACATCAATGGTCGAAAGTGCTGGCGGCGGATCGGCAATGGAGCCTGACGTCTCTTGGAGGTGTCCAGCAGGGTGCAGAGCCGAGCGTGGGCTCGGCTCTACAGGGGCCTGTCAGCCGCGGGCGAGGGCGAGCAGCCGCTCGGCGATCCGCTCCAGTGGCACCTGTTCCTCGGCCGCGCCCAGCTTGAACGCGGCACCCGGCATGCCCCAGACCACGCTGGTGGCCTCGTCCTGCACCAACGTCGGCGCGCCGGCCTGGCGCATTTCCAGCAGGCCGCGTGCACCGTCATCGCCCATGCCGGTGAGGATGGCGCCGATGGCGTTGCCACCGGCGTTCTGCGCGACCGAACGGAACAGCACGTCCACTGCCGGCTTGTGGCGGTTCACTGCCGGGCCATCGTCGACGCGGCAGCGCCAGCGCGCACCGTCGCGGATGATCCGCAGGTGCTTGCCGCCCGGCGGCAGGTAGGCGTGGCCGGGCAGCACCGCTTCGCCGTCGCTGGCCTCACGTACCGCCATCGCCGAGTGGCGGTCCAGGCGTTCGGCGAAGGCACTGCTGAAGCTGGCGGGCAGGTGCTGGGTCATCACCACGGCGGGCGCGTCGGCAGGCATGCCTTCCAGCACCACGCGCAGCGCTTCGGTGCCGCCCGCCGAGGAACCGATCGCGATCAGCCGGTCGGTGGTGCGGAACTGCGGCGCGGCCGGGCGTATCGCGGACGCGGCGTCCAGCATGAGCTTCGGCGCGGCAGCGCGCACCAGCGGACGTACCCGCGAGCGCGCCGCCATCTTGACCTTGGCGATGATCTCGTCGGCGTAGCCCTGCAGGCCGCGGGCCACGTCCAACTTCGGCTTGGATACGAAATCCACGGCGCCCAGCGCCAGTGCCTGCAGGGTGGTGTCGGCGCCGCGCTCGGTCAGCGAGGAGATCATCACCACCGGCAACGGGTGCAGGCGCATCAGGTTTTCCAGGAACGCCAGCCCGTCCATGCGCGGCATTTCCACGTCCAGGGTGATCACGTCCGGGGCCAGTCGCTTGATCTTTTCACGGGCCAGCAGCGGGTCGGCGGCGGTGCCGACCACGTCGATGGCGGGATCGCTGGACAGGATCTCGGTGAGCATCTGGCGCACGACGGCAGAGTCGTCGACGATCAGCACCCGGCAGGGGGCGTTGCCGGTAAAGGTCATTCGAACAGCTCCACGCCACCGGTGACCGGCGCCTTGGACAGGCGCGCACGCACCGCCGATTCGGTGGCGGCCACTTCGGCCTCATGCGCATGCGGCAGGCGCTGCACCACCACGCGGCCGGTGTCGGCGAAGAACCAGATCTTGCGCGGATGGATGCCGCACAGGTCCTCGGCGATGATCGGGATGTGCTCGGCCTGCAGGTACTGGCGCACGAACTCGGCGTTGCGGGTGCCCACTGGATTGCTGGTGAAGCCCTTGAGCACGTTGGCGCCGCCGAACACCTTGGCTTCGATGCGCTTGCGGTGGGCGCCCCGCTTGAGCATGTCGTTGATCAGCAGTTCCATCGCATAGCTGCCGTAGCGTGCGGGTGCGCCGTCACCGGCGTTGCCCTCCGGCAGCAGGAAGTGGTTCATGCCGCCGATCTTCAGCACCGGGTCGCGCAGGCACGCCGCCACGCAGGAGCCCAGCGTGGTGGTCAGCGCAGTGGTGTCATCGACCACCAGGTACTGGGTCGGCAGCAGCTTGGCGGCGATGGTCTGGAAGCGCGCATCCTGGTAGCGCATCACATCGTCGGTACGCAGCGAGGCATTCATGCGCCGGCCTTTGCCGCACGGCGGTACAGGGTGCGGCCGCAGGGCTGGATCAGGTCGGCGGCGTGCAGGTAGTTCTCCGAATGGCCGGTGTAGAGCAGGCCGTCATCGGCCAGGTGCTGGACCAGGCGACCGAGGATGGCGCGCTGGGTCGGCTTGTCGAAGTAGATCATCACGTTGCGGCAGAACAGCGCGTCGAACGGGCCGCCGACGTCGTAGCGCGGGGCGAGCAGGTTCAATGGGCGGAACTCGATCAGTTCGCGCAGCGCCGGCAGCACGCGGCACTGGCCCTCGTTGGGGCCGCTGCCGCGCTGGAAGTAGCGGCGGCGCAGGTCCGGATCGAGGCTGGCGACGCGATCGATGTTGTAGACGCCGCGGCCGGCGGTGGCCAGCACCTGGGTATCGACGTCGGTGGCAATGATGCGTACCGGCGGCTTCAACGTGCCGAAGGCCTCGCAGGCGGTGATCGCCATCGAGTAGGGCTCTTCGCCGGTGGACGCCGCGCACGACCACAGCAGCAGTGGGGCGCGGCTGGAGCGCTGTTGGAGTTCCTCGAGCAGCTTGTCGAAGTGATGCGGTTCGCGGAAGAACGAGGTCAGGTTGGTGGTCAGCGCGTTGGTGAACGCCTGCCATTCGTCACCATCTTCCTGCTCCAGATGGTCCAGGTACTGCTGGAAGCTGCGCATGCCCAGCGTGCGCAGGCGGCGCGACAGGCGGCCATAGACCATGTCGCGCTTTGCCGGCGCGAGGGCGATGCCCACGCGCTGGTAGATCAGGTCGCAGACGCGGCGGAAATCGCGGTCGGCGAACTCGAATTCGCGCGGGCCGGTGACGATGGGGGTAGGACTTTGCACGGGGGACGTGTCCATCGGCAGAGGCGGCGGCCGCAGCCGCCGCGGGTGGGTCTCAGAATTCCTGCCAGTCGCTGTCGCTGGCGGCGAAGGTGCTGGCGTTGCTGCTGCGGCGGACCGGAGCGGGCGTGCTGGTCGGCTGCGGGCGTGCCACGGTGGTGATACGGGCCGGCTCCGCGCGCGCGGCCACGGCCTTCACTGCGGCGGACACCTGGTTGTCGAGGCGGAAGATCGCCACGGCGTCAGCCAGCTGGCCGGCCTGGTCCTCCATCGCGCGTGCCGCAGCAGTGGCTTCTTCCACCAACGCAGCATTCTGCTGGGTGGTTTCGTCCATCTGCACCACGGTCTGGTTGACCTGCTCGATGCCCGCCGACTGTTCCTGCGAGGCCGCAGAGATCTCGGCCATGATGTCAGTCACGCGCTGCACCGAGGCGACGATCTCGCCCATGGTCGCGCCGGCCTTGTGCACCAGCGCCGAGCCGTCGTTGACCTTGCCGACCGAGTCGTCGATCAGGCCCTTGATCTCCTTGGCGGCGGCGGCCGAGCGCTGGGCAAGGGTGCGCACTTCGCTGGCGACCACGGCGAAGCCGCGACCCTGTTCACCGGCACGGGCGGCTTCCACTGCGGCATTCAGTGCCAGGATGTTGGTCTGGAAGGCAATGCCGTCGATGACCGAGATGATCTCGGCGATCTTCTTCGACGAGGCTTCGATGGCCGACATGGTGGTGACCACCTGGCCGACCACGTCACCGCCCTGCGAGGCGACACCGTGCGCGCCGATGGCGAGCTGGTTGGCCTGGCGTGCGTGCTCGGCGTTCTGGCGCACGGTGGAGGTCAGTTCCTCCATGGAGGCAGCGGTTTCTTCCAGGTTGGCGGCCTGCTGCTCGGTGCGGCGCGACAGGTCGCTGTTGCCGGAGGCGATCTCGCCGGCGGCCAGGGTGATGCTGGAGGCGCTGGCCTGGATCTGGCCGACGATCTGGGTCAGCTGTGCAACGGTGGTGTTGGCATCGTCGCGCATGCGTGCGAACACGCCCTGGTAGTCGCCGTGCATGCGTGCGGTCAGGTCACCTTCGGCGATGGCCGACAGCAGCTGCGAGAGCTTGCCGAGGTTGTCATCGCTGACTGCCATCATCGCGTTGAGGTTTTCCAGCATCAGGCGGAAATCGTGATCGAAGCGCTGCGCATCGCCACGGCGGCTGAAGTCGCCGGCCGCAGCGGCGCTGGCCAGCTGCTTGATCTCGGCGTTGATGCGGCCGAGGTTGGCCTTGACCGTGTCGACGGTGGTGGTCATCGCGGCCTTCTCGCCCGGGTAGCGCGCGATGTCGCGGCTGAGATCGCCGACGGCATACTGCTGCACGACATCCAGCACGTCGTGCAGGGTCTGCACGTGGCCGCCGACCAGGGCGTTGGTTTCCTGCACCATCAACCCGTACTCGCCGGGGAAGGCGCTGGCGTCGATGCGGTAGCTCAGTTCGCCACCGTCGTGGCGGCGCGCCATTTCGCGCTGGCCCGAGATGACCGCATGCAGCTGCTGCTGCATGCCGGCCATGGCGTCCAGCAGGCGGCCGGTTTCGTCATGCGGCTGCGGGCCGATGTGGCTGTCCAGCTTGCCGCCGGCGATGCCTTCGGCCACGGCGGTGGCCTGCTTCAGCGGTACGGCGATGCGGTTGCCGATGATCCAGCTCAGGGCCAGCACGATCAGTACCAGCACGCCACCGGAGACGGCCATGATGGCAGTGAACACCAGCGCCTGCTTCTGCACGTCGTCCATGTAGACGCCGCTGCTGACCACCCAGTTCCAGGGCGCGAACAGGCCGGCATAGGCGACCTTCTCGACGTCGCCCTTGCTGCCTGGCTTGGCCCAGCGGTAGTTGACGAAGCCGCCGCCGGCGCGGGCCGCTTCGACCTGGTCGTAGTAGATCCGCACGCCGTCGTCGGTGCGGAAGTCCTTCATGTCCTTGCCGACCAGGTCCTTGCGGAACGGGTGCATCAGCAGGCGGTAGCCGGTGTCGTAGATGTTGAAGTAGTAGGTATCGTTCTCGGCGCGCATGACCTCCAGCGCCTGCAGCGCGGCGCTCTTGGCGGCCTCTTCGCTGAGCTCGCCGGTACCGGCCAGGCGGTGGTAGTGCTGCAGGATGCCGTAGCTCAGTTCGACCTGGGTCTTCAGCGCGGTCTTGCGGGTCTCGGTCAGGTCCAGGTATTGCATGCGGGCGGCGATCACCGACAGCGCGATCACGCCGAGCGCGATGAGCAGCGTCAGCAGGTTGAGCTTGCGCCGGACGGAAAGATTGCGGAAGTAGTGTTGCCAGCGATGCAGGAGATTCATCGAGCAGGACCAGGTCGAAGCGGGCGGGCGGCGCCGTGCCGGTCAGCGGCGGGATACGCCGTGACAACCCCGTTATCGGCCGCGCGGGCGGGGGATTGAGGTGCGGTGTCCGAACGTATTCAGGTTTCCTTGCAGCGGCGGCTGCGGCGCTGCCTGCGGCAGGCTTTTGAAGCAACGGCAACGGCAACGGCAACGGCAGGTCATGGCGATGGGTCAGCTACGGGTTGGCCGGGTCGGAGTGGGCAGGCAGGACACGCCGTGAACCCATCCATGGGGGCTCGATGGCGCCATCCATGGCGCCAACGGTCCTGCCTGCCCACCCCGACCCGGCCCGCCAGGGCTCCACTTCGGCGGACGGCAAGAGCATTGGGTTTCCAGGTGGAAAGAGGGGTCAGATCCGTTTTCCTGCGGAAAACGGATCTGACCCCGGAAGTGACCTGGCTTTTGTCTTTTGCTCTTCTTTCTTCAATCCGGGGTGGACGCGCACGGGAAGTGTCCGTGGCCGGGAGGGTGGGTTGCGCAGGGGCGTGAGCCGCATGGGGTCGAGGCATGCCTCGGGCGGGTTGGGCAGGATGCCCAACCCCGGTCTTGCCGTGTGCGCAGGACAGTGCACACGTGCAAGCGGCGACCGAGCTTACAGAGACGTACTTGCAGCGTCCCCTGCGCAACCCATCCTCCCGGCCAAACGAAGGAAGTCCGCCGCTCTCAGCGACCACCCCGAGGGGCTTCGCCGTTGGCTGGATAATCGGATACCCCCTAAACAAGAACGCCCCAGCACAGGGCCAGGGCGTTCTCGTAACTCAGGTCAGGCAGGCATCAGAACTCCTGCCAGTCCCCGTCGGCCAGTTCGGTGGCCATCGGGCGACCACCCGCCGTGCGGCGGGCCGGCGGGGCAGCCGGGGCCGGGGCGGCCGGTGCAGCGGCGCGCGGTGCCGGGGCGGTGACGCGCGGGGCGGCGACGACCTCGGCTTCGTCCACCACGAAGATCGACACGGCCTCGCTGAGGTGGCCGGCCTGTTCTTCCATCGCACGTGCGGCGGCGGTGGCTTCTTCCACCAGCGCGGCGTTCTGCTGCGTGGTTTCGTCCATCTGCACCACGGTCTGGTTGACCTGCTCGATGCCGGCGCTCTGTTCCTGCGAGGCGGCGGAGATCTCGGCCATGATGTCGGTCACGCGCTGCACCGAGGCGACGATCTCGCCCATGGTCGCGCCGGCCTTGTGCACCAGCGCCGAGCCGTCGTTGACCTTGCCGACCGAGTCGTCGATCAGGCCCTTGATCTCCTTGGCGGCCGCGGCCGAGCGCTGGGCGAGGGTGCGCACTTCGCTGGCGACCACGGCGAAGCCGCGGCCCTGTTCGCCGGCACGGGCGGCTTCCACTGCGGCGTTCAGCGCCAGGATGTTGGTCTGGAAGGCAATGCCGTCGATCACCGAGATGATCTCGGCGATCTTCTTCGACGAGGCTTCGATGGCCGACATGGTGGTGACCACCTGGCCGACCACGTCACCGCCCTGCGAGGCGACGCCGTGCGCGCCGATGGCGAGCTGGTTGGCCTGGCGTGCGTGCTCGGCGTTCTGGCGCACGGTGGAGGTCAGTTCCTCCATCGAGGCGGCGGTTTCTTCCAGGTTGGCGGCCTGCTGTTCGGTGCGGCGCGACAGGTCGCTGTTGCCGGAGGCGATTTCACCGGCAGCGGAGCTGATCGCGCGGCTGGACTGCTTGATGCGGGTGACGATCTCGCTCAGCTGCGCGGCGGTGGCGTTGGCGTCGTCGCGCATGCGGGCGAACACGCCCTGGTAATCGCCGTGCATGCGCACGGTCAGGTCGCCCTGCGACAGCGCGGCCAGCAGGCCGGAGATCTGCTCGATGCTGCCGGCATTGGCGTCCAGCAGGCCGTTGATCTGCTGGGCCAGCTGCAGGAAGAAGCCTTCCTTGTCGCTGGCATCGATGCGGCCGGACAGGTCGCCAGCGGCGGCCTGGGCGATCACGCGGGCCACTTCGGCTTCGACCTGCGCTTCCTGGGTACGGTCGCGCCATTCCACCACGTAGCCGACGGTGTCGCCGCCTTCATTGCGGATGGTCGAGACCACCTGGGCGAACTGGGCATCGCCGTACTGCATCGGGCGACGGGCGACGCCGTGTGCCTTCAGGTTGCCCAGCAGGGTCTGGTCCATCTCGCCGCGGTGTTCGAGCACGGTGACCGGCTTGCCGATCAGCGAAGCCTGCGCATCGAAGTCCGGCAGGTCGCGGCGCAGTTCGTCCTGGTACTGGCTCAGGGTCTGCTGCAGGGCGCGGTTGCTGTAGACGATGGTGTTGCTGGTGTCGGTCAGGTAGACGCCGGTCGAGCTGTAGTCCAGCGCGGTACGGATGCGCAGGTTCTCGCGGGCGATGGCCTGGTCGGTCTCGATGCGCTCGCGCAGGTCGCGCTGCATGCGCTGCATGGCCTGCATCAGTTCGCCCACTTCATCCTGGCGGCTGACGTCGATGTGGCCATCGAGCTTGCCGCCGGCCACGTCGTTGGCCACCGAGACGGCGCCACGCACGCTGCCGACCAGGGCGCGGGCAAACAGCCACACCAGCACCAGGCCGAGCGCGGCGCCGCCCAGCAGGGCGATCACGGTCAGCACGGCCGAGGCGGAGTAGGTGGATGCGGCCTCATCGCGCGAGGCGCGGGCGAGGCGGTTGTCTTCGGCGATCAGCGCCTCCAGCGCGGAGGCGGCCTTGCGGTGCTTGGTGCGGGTTTCGCCGACGAAGGTATCGATGGCGTCGTCCGGCAGGTCCAGTTCCAGCATCTCGGTGACGCTGTCATAGGATGCCAAGGCGTCCTTCCATTCCTTGGCGAAGGCGTCGAACAGCTTCTTCTGCTGCGGGTTGTCGACCAGCTTCGGATACTCCTTGATCGACTTGTCCATGCTGGCGCGCAGGTCGACGCCCTGCTTGCGCGCATCGGACTTGACGTCATCGCTGGCGCGGATCAGCTGCTGGTAGGCGGCATTGCGGTACTCGCCCAGCATGCCGCGCATCTCGCCGGCCATGCGGATGCTCTCCATGCGTGAACCGGCCAGCTCGGTGGTCACGTTGTTCAGCGAATGCAGGCCGCGATAGGCGACGATGCCCTGCAGCAGCATCACCAGCAGGAGGACGCCGAAGGTCAGCAGCAGTTTCGGCATCAGTTTCAGGTTGTTGATCCACGGCATGGGCGTTGCGAGCTCCTAAGGCAGACGCGCCCGGGCATCGGGCCCGGTTGCAGCAGAAACCACGCCAGGACCAGGCCCGGCGTGGTCCGACGAACGGCGGATTACTTGATGTTGGCCAGCTTCAGCCCGGCCGGCGAGCTGACTTCGATTTCCGCACGCGAGGCGTCGCGCTGGATCTTGCCGATCACGCACACGGTCTTGCCTTCCAGGGTTTCCAGCGGGAAGGAGAACTTGCCGCGGTTCTCGCCGGCGATACGCGCCGAGAAGGTGTGGCGCGGGAAGGCGCCGCCCATGTACAGGAAGGTCGGCTGGCCTTCGGAGCCTTCTGCGTAACGGGCCTTTTCGACCTTGCCACAGACCATGCCGTCCTTGCCGACCGAACGCGGCGCCATTTCCGGCGGGATCATGTCGGCCGACTGGGCGAAAGCGGAGGCGGCGGTGGTGGCCAGGACAGCGGCCGAGACGAACGCAAACAGGGACTTCATCGAGGGTATCTCCGGGGATGGTAACGATCGGGCCGGTCCTGCGCGCTCCTGCGCGACCGGCTTCTGTCCCCCTATCGGCACCGCCGAAGGGAACTGAAGGGTTTTGTGACTGGAACGTGAAGCAGTTCCGGTTGCTCAGGCAGCGACGTCTTCGGCGAGGTTGGCCTGGCCCATGTCGGCGCTGTCGAGCAGGGTCTCGATGTCCAGCAGGATCAGCATGCGATCGTCGTGGGTACCGATGCCGGAGATGAAGCGGGTGTCGACGGCGGCGCCGAATTCCGGGGTCGGGCGGATCTGCTCGGCCGACAGCGGGATCACGTCGGAGACGCTGTCGACGACGATGCCGACCACGCGGTCTTCCACGTTCAGCACGATCATCACGGTGAAGGCATCGTAGCGGGCGTTGTCCAGGCGCAGCTTCAGGCGCAGGTCGATGACCGGGACGATGGTGCCGCGCAGGTTGATCACGCCCTTGATGTAGTCCGGGGCGTCCGGCACGCGGGTGACGGCGTCGTAGCCGCGGATTTCCTGCACCTTGAGGATGTCCACGCCATAGTGCTCGTCACCAAGGGTGAAGCTGAGGAATTCGCCACCGGCGCTGGCGGCGGAGCTGGTCTTGTCGTTCATCGAGGGGTCCTGGTTCTGCCGGAAGTCCCGGTGTCAGGCTCGATATCGGCCCCGCCGGGGGGGACTTTAGGTGCCGGGCAGTGCCGTGGATGGGGTCAGATCCCTTTTCAGGGAAAAGGGATCTGACCCCGGCACGCGTTCCAGGGTTGCCGGCCGGCGGCCGGCACTCCCGGTCGGACGGCCTCAGAGCTCGCCGTTGCGGCGGGCCTTGCGCTGGCGGTCGATGCGGAAGATGTAGCGCTGGATGGCGCTGTCGGCGCCGCGTGGCAGGCATTCAAAGCGCATCCCCACGCGCTTGACCTCGATGCCATTGGGCTGACGCTGCGGCAGCAGGTTGCAGACCACCAGTTCGATATCCAGGTCGGGGCCGTCCGGCAGCGACAGCCGCGCCGGATAGCGCTTCTGCAGACCAAACACCGCGCAGTCATTGGGCACCACCACGGCCAGGCCGCCACCGCTGATGTCCACTACGCGCATCGACAGGGCTTCGGCGCGCGCTTCGCCAGGCGGCAGCAGCAGGTGGGGCGAGTCGGTGACCGGCGTCTCCAGCCGGTACAGCTCGCGGCGCTGCAGGTGCACCAGTTCGTCAGGCAGCGGCGCACGGAAGGCCACATGGCCGTCGTTGTCCACGCGCTGCAGTTCGTGCAGCCGGAACCGTACCAGCACGCGTTCGAGCTGGGCGAAGCACAGCAGGTGATCGGCCTGCTCGGCGGCGCGGTTGGAGGCTTCCTGCGGGCTGCCATCGAGCAGCAGGAAGTCCTCGTCTTCGTCGAGGTCGAGCAGGGCGGTCGGGAAGGAACGGTCGCGGCCGTCGATATGGGCGTTGATCAGCGATCGCTGGTCGATCAGCGAGCGCAGCAGCTGGCGCAGCTGGC
Organism: Stenotrophomonas sp. LC732; assembly: GCF_052446685.1. Taxonomy (NCBI): domain Bacteria; kingdom Pseudomonadati; phylum Pseudomonadota; class Gammaproteobacteria; order Lysobacterales; family Lysobacteraceae; genus Stenotrophomonas; species Stenotrophomonas sp. LC732. The sequence continues at coordinate 1,992,843 of NZ_CP199214.1, forward strand.
GCGGGTTGCGGACCAGGAATCGTTCGTCCGCGGCATCAGCCGCGTGGACATCATGCACTGCAGTGTCGTTGCCGTCGGACATGGAATCTACGGTCAGGGGCGGGCGCCAGCACGCATCGGCGCGAGGCTCGATGGGGATATCGGCTCCTGCACCGGATTATGAAGTGGGATTTGCATCACTTTCCACGTGTAAGGGGTCAGATCCCTTTCCCGCAGGAAAGGGATCTGACCCCGTGCTTCTGTCAGAATTCCTGCCAGTCGCCGTCCGTGGCCAGCGCCGGCTGGGCCGTTGCCGTGCGCAGCGCACGTGCCGGGGCCGGCTTTGCCGCAGGCGCGGCGGCTGCGAGCTGTCGCGGTACCGGTGCGGCCAGCGGGCGTGCCGGGATGGCCGTCGTGCCCTGCGATGCCAGCCGGAAGCGGGCCACGGCTTCACCCAGCTGCACGGCCTGGTCTTCCATCGCGCGTGCCGCAGCAGTGGCTTCTTCCACCAGCGCAGCATTCTGCTGGGTGGTTTCGTCCATCTGCACCACGGTCTGGTTGACCTGCTCGATGCCCGCCGACTGTTCCTGCGAGGCCGCAGAGATCTCGGCCATGATGTCGGTCACGCGCTGCACCGAGGCGACGATCTCGCCCATGGTGCTGCCGGCCTGGTGGACCAGGCTGGAACCTTCGGCAACCTTGCCGACCGAGTCGTCGATCAGGCCCTTGATCTCCTTGGCGGCGGCGGCCGAGCGCTGGGCAAGGGTGCGCACTTCGCTGGCGACCACGGCGAAGCCGCGGCCCTGTTCGCCGGCACGGGCGGCTTCCACTGCGGCATTCAGCGCCAGGATGTTGGTCTGGAAGGCAATGCCGTCGATGACCGAGATGATCTCGGCGATCTTCTTCGACGAGGCTTCGATGGCCGACATGGTGGTGACCACCTGGCCGACCACGTCACCGCCCTGCGAGGCGACACCGTGCGCACCGATGGCGAGCTGGTTGGCCTGGCGGGCGTGCTCGGCGTTCTGGCGCACGGTGGAGGTCAGTTCCTCCATCGAGGCGGCGGTTTCTTCCAGGTTGGCGGCCTGCTGCTCGGTGCGGCGCGACAGGTCGCTGTTGCCGGAGGCGATCTCGCCGGCGGCCAGGGTGATGCTGGAGGCGCTGGCCTGGATCTGGCCGACGATCTGGGTCAGCTGTGCAACGGTGGTGTTGGCATCATCCCGCATGCGCGCGAACACGCCATTGAACTGGCCTTCCATGCGCGCGGTCAGGTCGCCGGCGGCGATCGACTGCAGCAGCTGCGAGAGCTGGCCGAGGTTGCCGTCGGCCACCTGCATCATGGTGTTGAGATGCTCGATCATCAGCTTGAAGTCATGCTGGAAACGCTGTGCGTCGCCGCGCTGGCTGAAGTCACCGGCAGCGGCCGCCGCGGCCAGCTGCTGGATCTGCGAATTGATCGCCAGCAGGCTGGCCTTGGCCGCGTCCATCGATTCGTGCAGGATCGCGCGGCTGCCGGGCAGGCGGCGTGCATCCGGGGTGAGATTGCCGATGGCGTACTGGTTGAGCACGTCAATGGCATCGCGGATCGCATCCAGGTGCTCGAAGATCACCGTATTGATGCCGCCGGCCAGCTGGCCATAGACACCCGGGAAATCTTCCGGAATGCGATGGCTGATGTCCGGTCCCGCGTGCATCTGTGCCATCAGCTGGGTCTGCTCGCTGAAGCGGCGGAGCATTGCGGTCATCTCGGTCGTGGCGGCCAGCATCCTGCCGGCTTCGTCCTTGCTGGTGGCCTGGGTGCTGACGCTGAGGTCGCCGCGGGCAACCGCCTGGATGGCATGCACGGCCTTGCCCAGCGGGCCGGTCACTGCACGCGAGATGACGATGGCCAGCGCGGCGGCCACCAGCGACAGCAGCACGATGCAGCCGATGATGGCGATCATGCTGGTGCGATGGGTGGCGTTGGCGTCGGCGATCTTGCCGTCCATCTGCCCGGCGATGTGGGTGCCCAGTGCCTTCATCGCAGCGAACAGGTCGCGGCGCGCCGGGCGTGACTGCTCATCGGAGATCTGCTGGGCCTGCGCGCCATCACCGGCGGCCACGGCGTCGCGCATCGCCTTGTTGGCGGCGAAGTAGCGATCCAGCTGGGTGCTGGCGGCGCGATAAAGTTCGCGCTCCTTGTCCAGCGCCGGCAGCGCCGCGTACGCCGCCAGTTCGTCATGTACGGCCTTGGCGGTGTCGTCCATGCGCTTGTTGTAGTCGGCGACCTTCTCCGGCTGGTCGAGCATGCTCAGCTGGGCCAGTTCGTAGGTGCGGAACTCACCGAGCTGCGAGCGCGCCTCGCCCAGGTGCTGGACCGAGGGGATGTCGTTGCCGGCCATCTCGCGCAGCTGCGCGTTGGCTTCGCTCAGTCGCAGCAGGGCGAACGCGCCGAGGACCAGGGTCATCAGGGTGGTAAGGGTGAACCCCACGGCCAGCTTGCGGGCGATGGGCAGATCTTGGAACCACTTCATGCAGGGTGCTCCAGGTGGGCAGAGTGCCGGCGTCTGTGCGCCGGTTTGGGGGTGGTTGCAGAGCGAACGGTGGTGCCCGGTGGGGTTCGGTGACGGCCGTCAAAGCGAAATAGCGGCGCAGTCCGGATGGACTTTATGGACGCAGATCACATTCGGTTGCGTAGGGATGACAGCGCGAAAGCGTTGCAGCGGCGTGCTTTCGCTTGGATGAAGTAGTTGCGCCCGCAACCATCATGGCGACGGAGTTCACAGAAGGGATGGGGTCGGATCCCTTTCCTGCGCAAAGGGATCCGACCCCCTTGGCAGAGCGCGCAAACAAAAACCGCCGCCCCGAAGGGCGGCGGTCCAGTACACGCATGCAGTGTGGATCAGGCGGCCTGCGGCATCCGCAGTGAACGCACCAGCCCGCCGATGTCGACGATCAATGCGACGCGGCCGTCGCCGAGAATGGTCGCACCGGACACCCCGCCGATGCGGCGGTAGTTGTTCTCGATGTTCTTCACCACCACCTGCTGCTGGCCGACCAGTTCGTCCACTTCCAGGGCGATCTTCTGGCCATCGCCTTCGACCACCACCACCAGCGATTCGCTGCCGGGTGCACGGTTGCCGTAGCCGTAGTACTCGCTCAGCGACAGGATCGGCAGGTATTCACCGCGCACGCGCAGCACGCGGCCTTCGCCGGCCATGCTGCGGATGTCCTCGGCTTGCGGCTGCAACGCCTCAAGCACATAGGCCAACGGCAGGATCAGGGTCTCACCGGCTACCGCCACGGTCATGCCATCGAGGATGGCCAGGGTGAGCGGCAGGCGGATCAGCGTGCGGGTGCCAGCGCCGAGGCTGCTTTCAATCTGCACCTCGCCCCCCAACGCCTGGATGTTGCGGCGGACCACGTCCATGCCGACGCCACGACCGGACAGGTCAGTGACCGCATCGGCCGTGGAAAAGCCGGGCTGGAAGATCAGGTCCCAGACCTGCGAATCGGTCGGGTTGTCCGGCACCGCCAGGCCGCGCTCGGTGGCCTTGGCCAGGATCTTGGCGCGGTCCAGGCCGCGACCGTCGTCGCTGACTTCGATGACAATGTGGCCGCCCTGGTGCGAGGCCGCCAGGGTGATCGTGCCGGTTTCGTCCTTGCCTGCACCGCGGCGCACGTCGGGCATTTCCAGGCCGTGGTCGATCGAGTTGCGCACCAGGTGCACCAGCGGATCGGCGATCTTCTCGATCAGGCCCTTGTCCAGCTCGGTACCTTCGCCGACGGTGCGCAGCCGCACCTGCTTGCCGAGGCGGCTGGACAGGTCGCGGACCAGGCGCGGGAAGCGACGGAACACCGCATCGACCGGCAGCATGCGCACGCCGATCACCGCTTCCTGCAGGTCGCGGGTGTTGCGTTCAAGCTGGTCCAGGCCAGCGAACAGGCTCTCGGCGTGGACCGGGTCCAGCGCATGCGAGACCTGCTTGAGCATGGCCTGGGTGATGACCAGTTCGCCGACCAGGTTGATCAGCGCGTCGACCTTGTCGACGCTGACGCGGATGGAGGTTTCCGCTTCCTGGCTGGCGCCACCGCTGGCGGCAGGCGCGGCGGGTGCCGACGGCGACGCTGCCGCCGGAGCGGGAGCAGCCGCGGCCGGCGCCTGGGTGGCCAGGCTCGGCGGTGCGGCCGGACGGATGTCCAGCTCGCAGTCGTCCAGTACCCACGCGAAGGTGTCTTCGATCTTGCTGCGCGGCACCTTGCCGACCAGACCCAGGTCCCACGCCAGGTGGGCTTCGAGCGGATCGAGCTGCGCGAAGCCCGGCAGGCGGTCCATGCGCGCGGCGACCTGCAGCGAACCGAGGTGTTCCAGTTCGCGGATGATGCGCAGCGGGTCGTTGCCGCTCATGAACAGCGACGGCGCCGGGGTGAAGCCGATCTGCCAGGCTTCCGGCGTATCGTCCACCTTGGCTGCGGCGGCCGCCGGGGCGCTCGCTGCGGCCTGGCCGGACAGAACCGCCTCCAGGCGTGCCTTCACCGCAGCGACGGCAGCCGGATCGGCAGCCTGGCCATGTTCGGCTTCGCGCAGCAGGGCGCGCAGCACGTCCACCGAAGACAGCATGGCGTCGACGGCGTGGCCTTCCAGTGCCCGCTTGCCGGCGCGCAGCTCATCGAGCAGCGTTTCCAGCACGTGGGTCAGGCCGGCGATCGCGTCGAAGCCGAAGGTGCCGGCGCCGCCCTTGATCGAATGGGCAGCGCGGAACACCGAATTGATGATCTCCGCGTCCTGCTGCCCCGATTCCAGGGCCAGCAGGCCAGCCTCCATCGCGTCGAGGCCTTCGCGGCTCTCCTCGAAGAAGGTGGCGTGGAAGCGTTGCAGGTCCATGCTCATGGCAGTGGTGGTCCGGAAGCGAAGAGGGGGAGCGGTGCCGGGCGATCAGCCCAGCACTTTCTGCACGGTGGCGACCAGCTGTTCGGGATTGAACGGCTTGACCAGCCAACCCGTAGCGCCAGCGGCCTTGCCTTCGGACTTCTTGTCGGCGGCAGATTCGGTGGTCAGCATCAGCAGCGGGGTGAACTTGTAGTCCGGCAGCTGGCGCAGTTCGCGGATCAGCGCGATGCCATCCATGTTCGGCATGTTGACGTCGGTAACCACCGCATTGAAGCGCTGGCCCTTGGCGCGACCGAGCGCGACCGCGCCGTCTTCAGCTTCTTCGACGGCAAAACCGGCCGAGGTGAGGGCGAAGGACACCATCTGGCGCATCGACGCCGAATCGTCCACCACCAAGATACGTGCGCTCATGCAGCGTTCTCCACAGATTTCAGGTTGTCATGGGTTACGTCCAGGCCGAGGGCCTGGGTGACGCCCAGCAGGCGCGCGGCGTCACGGAAGGTTGCAGTGCAACCGTGGAAGCCGGTGCCCAGGCCTGCCTTGCGGCGGGCCTGCACGAACGCACACAGCACCTGCACGGCGGCCGTGTGGATGCGGGCGACCTGGCTGGCATCCAGGGTCAGCTCGCCTGCCTGCTCCACCAGGGGGGCAAGGCGGTTCTTGAGCTCGGTAGTGCTCTCGATGCCGAGATCCCCACCCAGTTCGACAGTGCTCATCGTTGCTCCGGACAAACGGTTCCGTGATCCATAACGGCATCCCGGTGGGGTTCTTTAGAAGAATCGACGCGGTGCGTCGATGCGGTCGCTGTTGAAAAGGGGACGGAGGGGATTAAGTCGCAAGCGACCTGGCTCTGCCGCAGCCCCTCGGCAACGTCGACCGCGCAGTGGGGATGTAAGGTGTTGATCCAACGGATCAACCCCTTGCGTCCCCGACAGGCACCGCTTCGGCGCCAAGCGCCGAGCCACTTGCGACTTAATCCCCTCCCTCCCCTTTTTGGGGGTCAGCTCAACAGCCGTGTGGCGTCGAGCAGGATCATCGGGCGCTGGCTGACGCGGGCCACGCCGCGGAACAGGTCGTTGGAAATCTGGCAGATGCGTGCGGTATCGGGAGGTTCGATCTGCGAATCGGTGAGGTTGGCGACATCTTCCACTGCCGACACGCGCAGGCCGATGGTCTCGCCGTCTTCTTCCAGCACCACGATGCGGGTCTGGGCGTCGTCCTCGGCGGCAGCCGCGCCCAGGTGCAGGCCCAGGTCCATCACCGGGACCACCTGGCCGCGCAGGTTCATGATGCCCAGCATGGCGGCAGCGGTGCCGCGCAACGGCAGCAGCGGCACCGGCAGCACGACCTCCTGGACCTTCAGCAGTTCCAGCGCATAGGCCTGGGTGCCACAGCGCAGGCGCAGCCAGCGCGAGGTGCGTTCACCGGCACGACGGTTCTGCGGATGCGGGCTGCGGGCCGGTTGGTGGGCCTGCGCCTGCAGCTCCTGCCAGGTGCCGGGGCGGTTGCCTGCGGGTGCATCGACGGCGACGCGCGGCGGCGGCGTGCCGGCGCGTGCGGCCGGGGCCGGTGCAGGGCGTGTCGCCGGGGGGGGCACCGGCGCTGCGACCGCGGCGGGCGGCGGCGCAGGCACGTCTTCGCCACCAGCGGCCGCCTCGAAGGCGGCCTGCAGGCCGGGGCTGTCGGTGTGGGCGAGACGATGGCTGTCCGCCGGGTCGGTCTCGTAGATCACTTCGTCCGGCAGATCGTCCCAGGTGGGTTCCGGGCCGGTGTTCGCAGCGGCCGCAGCGGGTGCCGGCGCGGTTTCGTGGATGACCTCGTCGGGCAGGTCATCCCAGGTCGGCTCGCGTTCGGTGGACCCGGCGCTGGCCGGCGCGGCGGCGGCCTCGAAGGCGGCCTCCAGTGCAGCCTCATCCTCGGCCGGGGCCGCGACGACGGCATCCGTTTCGTTGACCACTTCAGCGGGCAGGTCGTCCCACGTGGGTTCGCGTTCGGCATCGATCACGCTGACGGGCGCGGACGCGGCATCGAAAGCGGCTTCCAGTGCGGCATTGTGCACGGCAGGGGCAGCGGCAACGCTCTCGGTTTCGGTTTCGTAGATCACCTCGGCCGGCAGGTCATCCCAGGTGGGTTCGCGTTCGGCGGCGGCTTCGGTGGCCGTGGCCGGGGCGGTGCTGATCGGCGCGGGGTGGGGAGCGGCGGCCGGGGCGATCGCCTCGCCCAGCAGTTCGTCCAGGTAGTCGTCGAGGATGCCAGTGCTGTTCATGCGGCCTGCTCCAGGGCGCGGGCATCCTCGCCGAGGATCCAGTTCAAGGCGCGCCGGTAGGCAGCCAGGCCACGCCCCGGGTAATCTTCGCCGACGCTCGGCAGGGTCAGCCCGGCGGCGTTGCTGATGCGGGTGTCGATCGGAATCGCGTCTTCCCAGACGCGGCTGCCATGGCGGTCCTGCATGGTGCGCAGCGATTCGTTGCCGGCGCGGGTGCGGCGGTCGAACAGGGTTGGCAGGATCGAGATCGGCAGCGGCCGGCGGCGCGAACGCTCGACCATCTCGCCGGTGCGGACCATGCCATCCAGGCCGTGCAGCGCCAGCGGCTCGGCCTGGGTCGGAATGATCAGGCGATCGGCGGCAGCCAGTGCGTTGATCATCAGCAGGCCGAGCGTCGGTGCGCAGTCCAGCAGGATGTAGTCGTGCTGGCCCTGGTGGCGCGCCAGCGCGTTCTGCAGGGCCAGGCCGAGGCCGGGTTGGTTGGCGCTACGGCGTTCAAGCGTGGCCAGCGCGGACTGCGCGCAGACGTAGTCCAGGCCCTGGATGTTGCTGGCATGGCACAGGCCGGACAGGTCCGCCGGCGGTGCGCCGAACAGCTCCAGCACGCCGGCCGGCGGCGGGTCCACCGGCACGCCGAAGGCGCGGCTGAGCGAAGCATGCGGATCGAGGTCGATCAGCAGCACGCGATGGCCGAGCGCGGCCAGGCCGCGGCCGAGGGCGAGGGTGGTGGTGGTCTTGCCGACTCCGCCCTTCTGGTTGGCGACTGCCCAGATGCGCATCGGATTACTCCTTCATTGCCGGGGGAACGGCGGCGCCGACGCGGCTGCCAGCCGGCACCGGTGGCAACGCCACCGGTGCGATGGGGGAGGTGGGGGCGCTGGCCGGCGTTGCGGCGGCCTGTTCGGTGACGGTGCTGCCGGTGGCGCCGGTGGCTGCGTTCAGGCGCTGGCCGAGCGGGTCCACCGAATGCGAGGTGTCGGCCAGGATGATGACCATCACCCGGCGGTTGCGGTTGCGGCCCTGTGCGCTGTCGTTCTCTTCGCGCGGGCGGAACTGGCCATAGCCGACCATCGCCAGCCGCGACGGCTGCACACCCTGGTCGGCGAACAGATGCACCACGCTGGCGGCGCGTCCGGCCGACAGCTCCCAGTTCGACGGGAAGGTGGCGGTGGCGATCGGCACGTTGTCGGTGTGGCCTTCCACGCGCACGCTGTTGGGCACGTCGCGCAGCACCTCGGCCAGGCTGGCCAGGGTCTGCCGCGCATGTACGTCCAGTGCGGCCGAGCCGGTGGGGAACAGGATGTCGCTGTTGATCTCGACCTCGATCCACAGTTCCGTGCGGCGCACGCTGATCATGCCGCGGTCGATCAGCGGCGCCAGGGCGGCGGTGAGCCGGTCGGCAATCGTGTTGAGCTGGCGCTCGGCACGGGCGATCTGCTCCTGGTTGTGCACCGACACCGGCATGCGCATCTGCGAGGCCATCGACGGCAGCAGCGTCGGGTCGTGCGAGGGCGCCGGCGCGGACGGTCCGATCTTGGTGCCGGACTTGATCACCGACGGGCTGTCCCAGCCGCCACCCTGCACCTGCTTGTTGCCCACCTGCACCGGATTGATCGTGCGCGGCGCGCCACCGAAGGCATCGGTGAGCGCGTCGGCCATGATCCGGTACTTGCCCTCGTTCACCGACGAGATCGCGTACATGACCACGAAGAAGGCGAGCAGCAGCGTCATCAGGTCGGCATAGGGGATCGCCCATGCTTCGTGGTTGGCGTGCTCTTCGTGGTGCTTGCGGCGGGCCATGTCAGTGCAGGAAGCCGGAGAGGTTGGTTTCGATGTTGCGCGGGTTCTCGCCCTGGGCGATCGAGATCAGGCCTTCGATGACCATTTCGCGGTCGCGCGTGTTGTGCGAGATCACGCTCTTGAGCTTGGCGGCGATCGGCAGGAACAGCAGGTTGGCCGAGGCGATGCCGTAGATCGTGGCGGTGAACGCCGCAGCGATGCCGTGGCCGAGCTTGCTCGGGTCGGCCAGGTTCTTCATCACCGCGATCAGGCCCAGCACGGCGCCGATGATGCCGAGCGTCGGTGCGTAGATGCCCATCGCTTCGAACACCTTGGCGCCGGCCTGGTCCTGGTGTTCCTGGCTGCCCAGTTCGATTTCCAGCATGTGCCGCATCGATTCGGGCTCGACACCGTCCACCAGCAGCTGCAGGCCCTTGCGCAGGAACGGGTCCTGCTGCGCTTCCACCTGCGATTCCAGGCCGAGCAGGCCCTGGCGGCGGGCGATGTTGCTCCACTCGACGATCTGCTGGATCAGTTCGCGACGATCGCTGTGCGGCGGGCGCACGACCCAGCGCACGATCTTGAACGCATGCTTGAACACCGCCGGCGAGGTGTGCAGCAGGATCGCGGCAACGGTGCCGACGATGACGATCACGAACGCCGCAGGCGACCACAACGACGCCAGGCCGGCGCCCTTGAGGATGCTGCCACCGACCAGCGAGGCCAGGGCGAGAAAGAGTCCAATGAGGCTGAGTCTATCCATGGATCCGGTATCGGCTTGTATGAATGGGACTTGAGACACCGGTACGGGCTACTGGTGCGACTTCACGGTTTTACGGGTGCAGCAAGCGGGTCAGTCGTGCGGGCTGCGCAGGCCATCCACATCCAGGATCAGCGCCATGCGACCATCGCCGATCAAGGTTGCACCGGCGTAACCGCGCAGGCCGCGCAGGGCCTTCGGCAGTGGTTTGATGACCACTTCCTCGCGCCCACGGACCTGGTCCACGACCAGGCCGAAGCGCGCTTCGCCGGCCTGCAGCACCACGATGGTCAGCAGGGTCGATGCGGCCGGCGTCACATCCAGCCACTGCCGCAGATCGACCAGTGGCAGCGTGTGCGAACGGCGGTCGAGCACGGCACGGCCATCGAACCAGCCCAGCGAGGTGGGCGGCGCGTGCAGTACCTCCATCACGCGCGCCAGCGGCAGCGCATAGACGTCCTCGCCGGCCTGCACCAGCAGGGTCGGCAGGATCGCCAGGGTCAGCGGCACGCGGATCAGGAAGCGGCTGCCGCGGCCCAGCTCCGACTGGATCTGGATCTGCCCGCTGAGTTCGCGGATGCGCGACTGCACCACGTCCATGCCGACGCCGCGCCCGGAAATATCCGTGACCTGCTGCTTGGTCGAGAAGCCGGGCAGGAACACCAGGTGCAGGCACTCCTCGCTGCTCAGGCGGGCGGCGGCTTCCGGATCGATCAGGCCCTTCTCGCGTGCCTTCGCGCGCAGCTTTTCCGGATCGATGCCGGCGCCATCGTCCTGCACCTCGATGCTGACGTAGTCACCTTCCTGCTGCGCCGACAACCGCACATGGCCCATCCGCGGCTTGCCCTGCGCTTCGCGCAGGTCGGGCATTTCCACGCCATGGTCGATGGCGTTGCGGACCAGGTGCACCAGCGGGTCGGCCAGCGCTTCGACCAGGTTGCGGTCGAGCTCGGTCTCGGCGCCGATCAGCTCCAGGTCCACTTCCTTCTTCAGCGAGCGGGCGACGTCGCGGGCGACCTTGGGGAAGCGCGAGAATACCTTGCCCACCGGCTGCATGCGGGTGCGCATCACCGCCGACTGCAGGCGCGCGGTGGCGATGTCCAGGGTGGACACGGCGCGGTCCAGCTCCTCGTCGCGCAGGCGCGCACGCAGGGTCTTGAGCCGGTTGCGCGACAGCACCAGTTCGCCGATCAGGTTGACGATCGCATCCAGGCGCTTGGTGTCCACGCGCACGGTGTGTTCGGCTTCGGCCAGCGGCTTGGCGGCCGGCTTGGCCACCGGTGCCGGTGCGGCGGCCGGGCGCGGGGCGGCGATCGGTGCCGGCGCCACCGCAGCCGCGGGCCTGGCGCCGGGTGCGGCGCCACCGTGCAGCTGGTCGAGCAGGGCTTCGAACTCATCTTCGCTGATCAGGCCGTCGTCGGCCTTCTTTGCCGGCGCCACCGCAGTCGGTGCGTTGCCACCGTGCAGCTGGTCGAGCAGCGCCTCGAACTCGTCGTCGGTGATCAGGTCGCCGGCACCGGCCGCCGGTGCGGCGGCAGCGGCGGCAGGCGCTGCTGCACCTCCATGCACGTCGAACTGGGCGATCAGGTCCGGCGGTGCATAGCCCGGCTCGGTGCCGGAAGACACGGCATCGAGCATCGACTGCAGGTAGTCCAGCGATTGCTGGGCGGCGTCGAAGTGATGGGCCTGCAGCACGGCCTGGCCGGCACGTGCAGCGCCCAGCGCCTCTTCAGCGGCGTGGCACAGCTCGACCATGGCGGTGACACCGAGGAAACCCGCGCCGCCCTTGAGCGTGTGGTAGCCCCGGAACACCGCGTTGAGCTGTTCGGTGTCCTGCGGTGCCTGCTCCAGCGACACCAGCTGTTCGCCGAGGCGATCCAGGATTTCCTGTGCCTCGATGATGAAATCGGCAGTGATGTCGTCGGATACCGCGCTCATGCTTACAGCCCCAGATCCGACAACAGGTCGTCGGCGTCGTTCTGCGAGACCGCGTGGCGGTCCAGTCCCTTCAGTGCCGGCCCGGCCAGTTCCGGGTCGGTGCGATGCTGTTCCGGCGGCAGGCCGAGCGCGCCGAAGCCTTCATGCACGCGGCGGACGATGCCGACCACGCGACGGATGATCTGCCCGGTCAGGTCCTGGTAGCTCTGGGTCAGGGCGATCTCGGTCAGGTTGTGGCGGATGCGCTCCAGCTGCGCGTCCTGGCCTGGCTGCAGGCCTTCGGCGCGCAGCTGCTCGGTCAGGCTGCGGCATTCCTCGGCCAGGTCCAGGGTGCGGTGGGTGGCCTGTTCGGTCATCGCCACCACGTGGTCCAGGCGTGCGCACGCATCGTCCAGTTCGCCGGCCTCGCTGGGCACGGTCGGCAGTTCGCCCAGGGCCTGCCCCAGCTCGCGGGCCAGCCGCGAGAGGCCGCTCATCATCGGCTGCGTGCGCAGCGCGACCAGTCCGTCGATGCGTTGCCGCCAGGCGGCTTCGTCACCGGACTCCAGGGCATCCAGGGCTTCCTGCAGGCGCAGGGCGAGGGCGTTCTTGTCGACCGTGGTATCCATCAGGCGCTGGCCGCCAGGCGTTCGAAGATCTTGCCCAGCTTCTCTTCCAGCGTCTGCGCGGTGAACGGCTTGATGATGTAGCCGTTCACGCCGTTCTGGGCCGCTTCGATGATCTGCTCGCGCTTGGCTTCGGCGGTGACCATCAGCACGGGCAGGGTCTTCAGCTTGGCGTCGGCACGGATCGCCTTGAGCAGTTCGATGCCGGTCATCACCGGCATGTTCCAGTCGGTGACGACGAAATCGAAGGGCTGGCTCTGCAGCAGCGACAGCGCGGCATGCCCGTCCTCGGCTTCGGCGGTGTTGGTGAAGCCCAGATCGCCCAGCAGGTTCTTGACGATTCGACGCATGGTCGAGAAGTCGTCGACGATGAGGATGCGCATGTTCTTGTTCAAAGCAGAGTTCCTTTGTTGTTCATTCCGGGCGGCCGGGGGCAGTCGCCTCGGGGATGTTCATTCTTCCAGGCCGGCGTCGACGGCCTCGAAAATCTTCAGGCGGCCGCGCAGGCGCAGCACGGCCTGGCCATGGATCTGGCAGACCCGCGACTCGCTCACGCCGAGCACCGCGCCGATCTCCTTCAGGTTCAGCTCCTGCTCGTAGTACAGCGAGAGCACCAGCTGTTCGCGCTCGGGCAGGTGGCCGATGGCCTTGCCCAGCTCACGGCCGAACTCGCCGCGCTCCAGCACCTGTTGTGGAGTCGGGCCGCCCTGGGCGACGGTATCCAGTTCGCCCTGGTCTTCGATGCGCGACTCCAGGCTCAGCACCTGGCCACGTGCGGCGTCTTCCATCAGGCGCAGGTATTCCGGCAGCGGCATCTCCATCGCGGCGGCCACTTCGGTGGCGCTGGCGGCACGGCCCGTGCTCTGTTCCAGGCGGCGGATGGTGGCGGCGGCGTCGCGTGCACGGCGGTGCACCGAGCGCGGCACCCAGTCGCCACGGCGGATCTCGTCGATCATCGAGCCGCGGATGCGGATCGAGGCATAGGTCTCGAACGAGGCGCCCTGGTCGGCGTCGTAGCTGCGCGAGGCTTCGATCAGGCCCATCATGCCGGCCTGGATCAGATCATCGACTTCGACGCTGGCCGGCAGGCGCGCGGCCAGGTGGTGGGCGATGCGTCGCACCAGGTCCGAATGCTGGGCGATGACCTCGTTGGCCGCCGAGCGCTGGACTTCCCTGTACTGGTGGGCTGCGCCTTTCATGCGGCCACCCCACGCTGCTTGAGGATGCGTTCGAGGAAGAACTCGACGCCACCGCGCGGTTCGGTCGGTGCCTGCCAGCGCGCGGTGCGGCGTGCGATCTCGGTGATCGCCAGCGCCGACGGGCTGGACGGATAGGCCTTCACCACCGGCTGCTGGCGCTGCACCGACAGGCGCAGCCAGTCATCCTGCGGCACGCAGCCCAGGTAGTTCAGCGAGACATCGGCGAGGAACTTCTCGCAGACGCGGGTCAGCTTCTCGTACAGCACGCGGCCCTCGTTCGGGTCGCGCACCATGTTGGCCACCACCTGGACGCGGTCCACGCCGCGCTCGCGCGACAGCACCTTGATCAGTGCGTAGGCGTCGGTGATCGAGGCCGGTTCGTCACAGACCACCACCACGGTGTCCTGCGCGGCCTGGCAGAAGGTCAGCACGCCGTCGGTGATGCCGGCGGCGGTATCGACCACCATGATGTCCAGCTCGCGTTCCAGTTCGGAGAACACGTTGACCAGGCCGACATGCTCGGCCGGGGCCAGCTCGGCCATGTGCCGGCGGCCGGAAGCGGCCGGGACCACCAGCACGCCGTTCGGGCCTTCGACGATGACGTCGTCCAGCGAGCAGCGGCCGGCCACCAGGTCGGCCAGCGTAAAGGTGGGGTTCAAGCCCAGGATCACGTCGATGTTGGCCAGGCCCAGGTCGGCGTCCAGCAGCAGCGTGCGCTTGCCCATGCCGGCCAGCGCCACCGCCAGGTTGGCGGACACATTCGTCTTGCCCACGCCGCCCTTGCCGCCGGTCACCGCGATGGTGCGCACAGGGCCGAGCGGCTCGCTGCGGGTGGCCGACAGCGGGAAGGTCTTGGTCAGCTTGGCGTACTCACGCGACGGCATGGTTCAACTCCGGGTTGCAGGGCATATCGGCCGCTCGGCGCAAATCTTCAAGGCGAAGTACAAGATTGGCTGCACTGGCCCGGTGCAGGTCCTCCGGGACGTCCTGGCCATCGGTCACCCAGGTGATCGGCAGGGCGTGGTCCACGGCCACCGACAGGGCGTTGCCGAAGCGGCCGGTCTCGTCCAGCTTGCTCAGCACCAGGCCCTGCAGGTTGGCCGCACCGAAGCGGCGCACCACCTCGTCCATGTCGCCGAAGCTGGTGTTGGCCGGCAGCACCAGCAGGGTGCGCACCTGGCGCGCGGCGCGCAGCCACTGCAGCTGGGCGGCCAGGGCACGGTCGCGCGGGCCCAGGCCGGCGGTATCGATCAGCACCAGCTTGTAGTCCTTCAGGCGTTCCAGCAGCTGGTCCAGGTCGGTGCCGCTGTTGGCCTCGTGCACGGCGATGCCGAGCTGGCGGCCGTAGCCATACAGCTGTTCACGGGCGCCGATGCGGGTGGTGTCGGTGGTGACCAGGGCGACGTCACGCGGGGCGTGCTTCTCGGCGAAGCGCGAGGCCAGCTTGGCGATGGTGGTGGTCTTGCCGGCGCCGGTCGGGCCGACCAGCGCGATCACGCCGCCTTCTTCCAGCGGGTCGACCGGGGCGATCGGCAGCTTGCGCGAGATCAGCCCCAGCATCAGGCCGCGGCCACGATGGGCTTCGGTTTCCAGCGGGATCTGCATGGCCACGTCGCGGGCCAGCCCGGCGTCGAAACCGTACTCGTCCATCAGGTCCAGCGCGGTGGCGCGCACCGGGCTGCCACGCAGGCGCTCATCGGTGAAGCGGTTCATCTCGCGCTCGATCACCTGGCGCATGCCGGCCACTTCCTGGCGCAGCTGGCGGATCTCGGCGTCGTCCTGGGCAACCACGGTCAGCGTCGGTGCCGGGGCCAGCATGGGGGCCGGGCTGGCCTCGATAGCGGCTTCGACCGCTGCCGGTTCGCTGGCGGCGATCCCGGGCTGCGCGTCGATCACGGCAGCGGTCGGCAGCGGCGGCGGCAGCACGGCCGGGGCCACGCTTTCGTGATGCGCCTCGTGCGGCGGGTCGATCTGGAAGCGCGCGCGGTTGGCCGGCACGGTGGCGGCCGGTGCAACGATGGCCTCGGCGAACGGGGCGAAGATCTGGTCCGGCGGTGCCGGTTCGTTGACGGCGGCGCGGGCCAGGGTGGCGGCGAAGCCGGTGCTGCCCCGGGTCGGCACGATCTCGTCGGCGCTGTCCAGGGTGCGGCCGGTGGCACCGACGGCGGCGCGGGCGAGGGCGGCCACTGCCGAGGTGGTGGCCGCGACCGGTTCCGGCGCCGGGGTGCTGCTGCGGCGGCGGGTGACGGCGGCGATCACCGCGTCGGCGGCGGTGCGCGGCTTGGGTGCCGGCGGCGGTGCGACGTCACGGCGCGAGGCTTCCAGTGCACGCTGCACGGCGCTCTCGTCGTAGTTGGCGGCGGCGACGATCTCGATGCCTTCCTCGATCCGGCGGTTGGACAGGATCACGGCGTCAGGACCATGTTCCTTGCGCACCAGGTTCATGGCCGAGCGCATGTCGGCGGCGACGAATCGTTTGATTTTCATGCTGTGGTCACGGGGCGAAGACGGCGGGGTGGCGGTCGGAGAACTCGGGTGGTCGGTGGTCTGCACGGTGCGGGTTCCCCTTGGTATCTGTCTGTTGCGTTGGTTCGAAAGTGGTGTCTGTTTTCTGGCGCATCGCAGGGCGGCGTCAGCTGATCGTTCCGACCAGCTTCAGGCGCTTGTCCTCCGGCACCTCGCTGTAGGCCAGGACCGACAGCGACGGAACGCTGTGGCGGACCAGGCGGGCCAGCGCGGCGCGCACCGGGCCAGGTACCAGCACGACCGCGGGCTCGTTGCGGGCTTCCTGCTTGCTGACACATTCGGCCAGGCTCTGGTGCAGTCGCTCAGCGAGTCCGGGTTCCAGCGCGGCGCCGTTGCCCTGCGTGGACTCCTGCAAGACACGTTCCAATTGCGGGTTGAGGGTGAATACCGGCAGCTCCGCCGACATTCCGGCGATCTCCTGCACGATGAAGCGGCCCAGTGCGGTGCGAACAGCGGCGGTCAGCACGGCCGGGTCCTGGCTGCTGGGCGCATGTTCGACCAGTGCCTCCGCGATCTTGCGCAGCTGGCGGATCGGAATGCGCTCGACCAGCAGGTTCTGCAGCACGCGCACCACCGCCGACAGCGGCAACGCCTTCGGCGTCAGATCTTCGACGAGCTTGGGCGCGCTCTTGGCCAGGTTGGCCAGCAGGTGCTGCACTTCTTCGTGGCCGAGCAGTTCCGGCGCGTGCTCACGGATCAGGTGCGACAGATGGGTGGCGACCACGGTGGCCGGATCGACCACGGTGTAGCCCAGCGTTTCGGCCTGGGCGCGCTGGTGCGGCTGGATCCAGGTGGCGTCCAGGCCGAATGCGGGGTCCTTGCCGGCGATGCCTTCCAGCGCGCCGAGCGCGCTGCCCGGGTCCAGCGCCAGCTCGCGGTCGGGGTGGATCTCGGCGGTGGCCACCGGCACGCCGTGCACCAGCACGCGGTAGCCGTTGGCCGGCAGTTCCAGGTTGTCGCGGATGTGCACCGACGGGATCAGGAAGCCGACATCCTGGGTCAGCTTGCGGCGCACGCCCTTGATGCGCGCCATCAGTTCGCCGCCCTGGTTGCTGTCCACCAGCGGGATCAGCCGGTAGCCGACCTCCAGGCCCAGCGGATCGACCGGGCGCAGTTCGTCCCAGCTCAGTTCGGCAGTCGGTGCCGGTGCGGCCGGGCGGCCGAGTGCG
Source organism: Stenotrophomonas sp. LC732 (assembly GCF_052446685.1). Taxonomy (NCBI): domain Bacteria; kingdom Pseudomonadati; phylum Pseudomonadota; class Gammaproteobacteria; order Lysobacterales; family Lysobacteraceae; genus Stenotrophomonas; species Stenotrophomonas sp. LC732. The sequence goes on from NZ_CP199214.1 coordinate 2,009,934, forward strand.
TTGAGTGCGGCGGCATCGGTGCCACCGCCTGCCGCATCGGCAGCCGGCGCCTTGCCCTTGCGGTACAGCTTCCAGGCGATGAAGCCGAGGATCGCGGCCAGCGTCAGGAAAGCGACGTTGGGCATGCCCGGCACCAGGCCGACCACGCCGATGATGCCGGCGGTGATCGCCAGCGCACGGTACTGGCCGAACACCTGGCCGGTCATGGCCTGGGCCATGTCCTGCGAGCGCGAGGCGCGGGTAACCAGCATGGCCACGGCGCTGGAGACCAGCAGGGCCGGCAGCTGCGCTACCAGGCCGTCACCGATCGACAGCAGGGTGTAGGTGGCGGCGGCTTCGCCGAACGGCATGCCATGCTGCAGCACGCCCACGGCCAGGCCGCCGAGCATGTTGATGAACAGGATCAGGATGCCGGCAATGGCATCGCCGCGGATGAACTTGCTGGCGCCGTCCATCGCACCGTAGAAGTCGGCTTCCTCACGCACTTCCTCGCGGCGCAGCTTGGCTTCTTCACGCGTCAGCAAACCGGCGTTGAGGTCGGCGTCGATCGCCATCTGCTTGCCGGGCATCGCGTCCAGGATGAAGCGCGCGGTCACTTCCGAAACGCGGCCGGCACCCTTGGTAATGACCACGAAATTGATGATGGTCAGGATCGCGAACACCACGATGCCGACCGCATAGTTGCCGCCGATCACGAATTCACCGAAGGCGGCGATGACCTTGCCCGCGGCATCATGGCCGTTCTGGCCGTTCAGCAGGATCACGCGGGTGGAGGCCACGTTCAGCGCCAGCCGCAGCATGGTGGTGATCAGCAGCACGATCGGGAAGATGGTGAAGTCCAGCGGGCGCTTCACGTAGACCACCGCCAGCAGCACCATCAGCGAGATGGCGATGTTGAAGGTGAACAGCGCATCGAGCACCGGCGCGGCCAGCGGCACCACGACCATGGCCAGCAGGGCCAGCACGATCAGCGGCGCGCCAAGGCCCTGGCGGATCATTTCCAGGGCGCGGCGGGTGTTGAAACCGGCGGAGGGCTGGGCGCTCACGGGCGGCCTCCCTTGCCGAATTCATCCACCTGGATGTGCGGGGCGTCCGGCATCGGGCCAGTGCGCCAGGCGCGCAGCTGGTAGACGTAGGACAGGACCTGGGCGACGGCCGAATACAGTCTCACGGGGATTTCCTTTCCGAGTTGGCCTTCCCGATACAAGGCGCGTGCCAAAGGCGGGGCGGAGACGATCGCCACCTTGTTGCCGTCGGCCACTTCACGGATGCGCAGGGCGGTTTCGTCCACGCCCAGCGCGACCACGGTGGGGGCGTTCATGGCGCCGCCCTCGTACTTCAGGGCCACCGCGTAGTGGGTGGGGTTGACCACCACCACGTCGGCAGTGGGCACCGCCTCCATCATCCGGCGGTTGGCCATCTGCTGCTGCAGCTGGCGGATGCGGCCCTTCACCTCGGGGCTGCCCTCGCTTTCCTTCATTTCCCGGCGCAGTTCCTCGCGGGTCATCTTCAGCTTGCGCGTCCAGTTCCAGCGCTGGTACGGCGCATCGATGGCGGCCAGCACCAGCATCGCGCCGGCGGTGGCCAGCAGCAGGCGCAGGGTGAAGCCCAGGCCATCGGTGATGGCGGTTTCCAGCGGGTGGTGGATCAGCCCGCGCAGGGTGTCGAAGCCGGTCCAGACCACCAGCCCGGCGGCGACGCCGACGAAGGCCACGCGCAGCAGCGATTTGGTGAATTCGGCAATCGCCTCCGGGCCATACAGGCGCTTGAGCCCGCTCATCGGGTTCATGCGGTTGATGTCGGGCAGCAACGCCTTCTGCGACCAGCGCAGGCCGCCCATCACCAGCGGGGCGACGAAGCTGGCCAGCAGGCAGACCAGCACCAGCGGTGCGATCACCAGCATGAACTGCAGCAGCAGGTCGCCGAAGTGGCCGAACAGTTCCTTCGGGTTCTGCCGCAGGCTCTGTTCGGGGCTGAGCGCGTGCTTCATCCAGGCCGTGGCGCCACGGCCGATCGAGCCGCTCATGGCCATCACCGCCAGCACGCCGGCGCCGAACACGGCGGCGGTGCCAAGTTCGCGCGAGCGCGGCAGGTTGCCCTGTTCACGGGCATCGCGCAGGCGTTTTTCGGTCGGTTGTTCGGTCTTTTCGCCGGCGGATTCGTTCTCGGACATCACGGGCACTGCGGCAGGGGGTGCCGGGGTGCGTGCAAGAACCGTTCCACGCCTGGCGTGGATCTACCGACGGCCCGTTCTGTAGAGCCGAGCCCACGCTCGGCTACGGTTGGGGCCAGGCGCGAAGCACAGCCGGGCATGAGCTCGGCTCTACAGGAGAGTGCCGCAGGAATCGTTCCGTGATGGCGGGCGCGCGTGGCCCGGTGTCAGCCGGGCGGGTATTGCGGCGGTGGGCTCTGCGCCAGTTCCACCCGCGGCCGGGGCAGGTCGTGCAGCTGCATGAAGCGCGCCGCATCCACCGGGCGGCCCAGCAGGTATCCCTGCAGGAAGTCGCAGCCCAGGCGCTCCAGGTAGGCGCGCTGCGCGGCGGTCTCCACGCCCTCGGCGACGATGTCCATGTCCAGCGCATGGCCCAGCGCCACGATCGCCGAGACGATCACCACGTCTTCGGCACTGTGTTCCAGGTCGCGCACGAACGCATGGTCGATCTTGATCTCGGTGGCCGGCAGCCGCTTCAGGTACAGCAGGCTGGAATAGCCGGTTCCGAAATCATCGATGGAGATGCCCACGCCCAGCGCCGACAGCGCCTGCAGCAGGCGAAGGCTGGTATCGGTATCGCGCATGACGGTGCTTTCGGTGATCTCCAGCACCAGGTGGCGCGGGGCAATGCCATGGCGCTCGATCACCTCGCGCACATCCTGCAGCAGGTGCGGCGAACTGAACTGCACCGGCGACAGGTTCACCGACATCGACCAGCTTTCATGCCCGGCGTCGTGCCAGCGCCGCAGCTGCTGGCAGGCCTGGTCCAGCGCCCAGCGCCCGATCTCGTTGATCGCACCGCTGCGCTCGGCCAGGCGGATGAAGCGGTCGGGGGGAATCAGGCCGTGTTCCGGATGGCGCCAGCGGATCAGCGCTTCGGCGCCGGCCACCTTCTGCGTGGCCACGCGGATCTTCGGCTGATAGTGCAGGAACAGCTGCTCGCTGCCGATGGCGCGGCGCAGGTCGGCCAGCAGCCGGAACTGCTGCTCGGCACTGTCGTTCATCCAGTCGGAGAACAGCACGAAGGCGTTGCGACCGGACTCCTTGGCCTGGTACATCGCCGCGTCGGCGAAGGCCATCAACTGGCGCTCGCTGGCGGCGTGGTCCGGGCAGATCGCCACGCCGATGCTGGCGGTCACCTGCAGTTCGTTGTCCGGCAGCAACGGGCCGCTGCCCACCGCCTGCAGGATGCGCCGGGCCAGGGTCGGCAGGTCCTCGTCGTGCTCGATGCGCACCACCAGCACGAACTCGTCGCCGCCCAGCCGTGCCAGCATATCGTGCGGGCGCAGCAGCTGGCGGGTGCGTTCGGCCACCGCCACCAGCAGCGCATCACCGGCCTGATGGCCATAGGCATCATTGACCTGCTTGAAGCCGTCCAGGTCCATGAACATCACCGCGAAGCGGTTGCCGCCCTGTTCGGCCTCGGCCAGTGCCTGCACGATGCGCCGCTGCAGCAGCAGGCGGTTGGGCAGGCGGGTGAGAGGATCGTGCAGCGCGGCCTGGGTCAGTTCCTGCTGCGCGTCGGTCAACGAGGTGCTCAGCATCGAATTGCGCAGCCGCAGCAGTTGCGCTTCCACGCGCTGGTCCAGCCATGAGACCACCAGCACCACGGCCAGGATCGCCACGGTCAGCACTACCACCAGCATCGCCAGCCACTCGTTCTGCAGGCCATCGCCGACCGCCGCGCCGCAGACGCTGCCTTCCGGGAAGCGCGCAGCGGCCATGCCGGTGTAATGCATGCCGACGATGGCCAGGCCGAGCAGGCCCGCCGCCGCCAGTCGATCACCGATGCGGGTGCGCTGGGCGCGCAGCCGGAACGCCACGTACAGCGCGGTCCAGGAGGCAGCCACCGCCACCATCAGCGAGAACAGCAACCAACCCGGGTCGTAGTCGATGCCCGGCTGCATGCGCATTGCAGCCATGCCAACGTAATGCATGCCGGCGATGCCGGTGCCCATCAGCAGGGCGCCGACCGCCAATCGCGGGTGGGGCAGGGTGCGCAGCGAGACCAGCCACAGCGCGAACACCGATGAGGCGATGGCAAGCGCAAGCGAGAGCAGGGTGATGGGAAGGTCGTAGCCCAATGGAATGGGCAGGTCGAAAGCCAGCATGCCGATGAAATGCATCGACCAGATGCCCAGGCCCATGGCGAAGCCGCCGCCCAGCCGCCACCACCAGGCCGCGCCCCTGCCCGGGGCGGTCACCGTGCGCCCGGCCATCGCCAGCGCGGTGTATGAAGCCATCACGGCGACCAGCAGCGAGATCGCCACCAGCCACGGGTTGTACGTGCCTACCAGCATTCGTCAGTCTCCCGGACCTGCCTGTCGACGGAAACCACGGTGGGGCATGCATGAGGCAGGCCGACGCACGACGCCGGCCATGTGCGGCATCCCCCCGGTTGCCGCGCATTCACTCTAACGCGCAGACCGGGGGGGACTTCAAGCGGCAATACGTGAAATTGCGCCTCTGTAGAGCCGAGCCCATGCTCGGCTGCCTTCGGCAGGAACGGCAGCCGAGCATGGGCTCGGCTCTACAGAAACAAATGCATGGCAAGCAGTAGAACGTGATGATCGGGTCAGTGTGTGACCGCGTCCGCAGCCTGGAAGGCGGCGTCGAACAGGCGCTGTACCGGCGGCCCCATTTCCCCGGCCAGCAGGGCCAGCAGGAACAGGCCCAGCAGCAGCGAGACCGGCAGGCCCAGCTGGATCGGATTCAGCGCAGGGGCGGCACGCGCCAGCACGCCGAAGGCCAGGTTCACCGCCAGCATCGCCACGGTGAGCGGAATGGCCAGGCTCAGCGCGCCGCGCAGCACGGTCAGCAGGAAGGTCGGGGCGATGCTGAAGAAGGCGTGCGGATCGGGCAGTGGAGCACCGATCGGCAGTGCGCGGTAGCTGTCGACCAGCAAAGAGATCAACGCCAGGTGGCCGTTGGCGGTGAAGAACAGCAGGCCGAACAGCAGGTAGAACCACTGGCCGATCACACCTGAAGTGCCACCGCGCAGCGGGTCGCTCATCTGCGCGAAGGCCAGGCCGGTGCCCTGCGCGATCAGTTCGCCGGCCATCGCACCGGCTTCGAATACCAGCCGCAGCATGAAACCGATGGAAACGCCGATGGCCAGTTCGCGCGCGATGGTCAGCACCGTAGCCGCGTCGAAGCCGGTCCAGTCCGGTACCGGTGGCAGCAACGGCGCCAGTGCAATGGCCAGGGTGCCGGCCAGTACCACGCGCACCCGCGACGGCACCGCACGCGTGCCGACCATGGGCATGGCCATCGCCACTGCGCCGATGCGCAGCATGGTCCACAGCACCGTGCCGATCATGCCGAAGGCCTGCAGGCCGTCGGCCGCCATCTGTGTCGCGGCGTCCATCGAAGCGCGTGCCCTAGCCGATCAGGTGTGGGATGCGCTGGAACAGCAGCGTGGTGAATTCAACCAGGTGGCCGATCAGCAGGCTGCCCAGCGCGAACAGCACCGCGGTCAGCGCTGCCGCCTTGGCGACGAAGGCGATGGTCGGTTCATTGAGCTGGGTCGCGGCCTGCACCACGCCCACCACCACGCCCACCACCAGCACGGTGAGCAGCAACGGGCCGGCCACCCACAGCACGGTGATCAGGCCGCCACGCAGTTCGGTCAAGGCAAGTTCGGGAGACATTCGGGTTCCACCTTCTTATATAGAGTCGAGCCATGCTCGACTGTCTTTCAATCGCGCCGGATCGCGTCACGCGGGATTGAAGCTGGCCGCCAGCGTGCCCACGGTCAGCACCCAGCCATCCACCAGCACGAACAGCAGGATCTTGAACGGCGCCGACACCAGCATCGGCGACAGCATCATCATGCCCATGGACATCAGCACGCTGGCGACGACCAGATCGATGATCACGAACGGAATGAAGATCAGGAAGCCGATCTCGAAAGCGGTTTTCAGTTCGCTGGTGACGAACGAGGCGACCAGCACCGGGAACGGGATCGCATCGGGGCTGGCGTAGGTGCCGTGCCCGGCGATGCCGGCGAAGGTCATCAGGTCGGTCTCGCGGATCTGCGCCAGCATGAACCCGCGCAGCGGCTGCGTGGTCAATGTCCAGGCGGTCTGGAAGTCAATGTCGCCGTTGAGATAGGGCGCCATGCCCGTGCTCCACGCCTTGTCCCAGGTCGGCATCATCACCATCGCGGTGAGGAACAGGGCCAGGCCCAGCAGTACCTGGTTGGACGGCGTCTGGCCGGTACCCAGTGCCTGGCGCAGCAGGCCCAGCACGATGATGATGCGGGTGAACGAGGTCAGCACCAGCAGCATCGACGGGATCAGGGTGATCGCGGTCATCAGCAGCAGGGTCTGCAGCGGCAGGCTGACCGGCTGGCCGCCGATCTTGCCGACGTTGACGTCCGGCAGCGGGGTGGCCGGGGCGCCGGGCGCGGCGAACGCCAGCACCGGCAACAGGCACAGGGCAAGCAACAGCAGCCACGGCATCAGGGTGGCAACACGGGTACGGGTGACACGCATGTCAGGGGTCCTTGCGCAGCCGCTGCTGCAGCAGCTGGGCGAAATTCGGCAGGTTCTTGAAATCCGGCACGCGCACCGGCGCCGGTGGCGGCAACGGTTCGGGCAGGGTATGCAGGGTGTTGATGCCGCCGGCAGTGACGCCCAGCAGCAATTGCTGGCCGTTGACCTCCACCACCACCACGCGCTCCTTGGCGCCGACGCTGAGGCTGGCCACCAGCTTCATGCCTTCGGCCGGGCGGAAGCCGCTGCCGGGCATGCGCTTGAGCAGCCAGCCCAGGCCGATCACCAGCGCCAGCACCGCCAGCAGCGCCAGCACCGCACCGAACAGGCTGGGTGCGGCGGCCGCGTGCTGGCCGACCTGCGGGCCGATCGGCGCTGCGGTCTTGCCGACCGCCAGCAGGGTGGAGGCCAGCAGGCTCAACGCAGTCTCCGGATCCGCTCGCTCGGGCTGACCACGTCGGTCAGGCGCACGCCGAAGCGGTCATTGATCACCACCACTTCGCCGTGGGCGATCAGGGTGCCGTTGACGAACACGTCCAGCGATTCGCCGGCACCGCGCTCCAGTTCCACCACTGAACCCTGGTTGAGCTGCAGCAGGTTGCGGATCGGCAGGCGGGCACGACCGACTTCCAGCGACAGGGTCACCGGCACATCGAGGATCACGTCCAGGTTCAGGTCCGGACCGTTGGCCTCGTCGGCCTGCAGGCTGCTGAACTGGGCCGGGGTCGGTTCGAGGGCGTCGATATCGTTCATTGCGGGTCTTCCTGGATGACGGGTACGCGCGGGCGGGTGCCCGGCGGATGGGTAGCGGTGATCTTCACGGCGTTCATGCCGTTGGCGATGCCGAACTCGCCGGTGAACACCGGAATGTTCTCCACGCACAGCGGCACCTGCGGGCTCAGCTCGATCGGCAGGATGTCGCCGACCTTCAGCTGGGTCAGGTCGCGCAGGGTCATGCGCTTGCTGGCCAGTACGCTGGACAGGGTGACTTCGGCGATGTTGAGCTGCTCGCGCAGGGTCTTGCCCCAGCTCTCGTCGCGGTCGTTGCGGTCGCTCTGGATGCCGGCGTCGAGCAGTTCGCGGATCGGTTCCAGCATCGAGTAGGGCAGGGTGACGTGGATGTCACCGCCGCCGCCGTCGAGCTCGACGTGCAGGCGGCACACCACCACGTACTCGCGCGGGGTCACGATGTTGGCGAAATGCGGGTTGATCTCCGAGTTGATGTACTCGAAGTCGACGTCCATCACCGGTGCCCACGCTTCGCGCAGGTCGGCGAAGGTCTGCTTCAGCAGCAGGTGGATCACCCGCATTTCGGTGGCCGTGAATTCGCGGCCCTCGATGCGGGTCGGGTAGCGCCCGTCGCCGCCGAAGAAGTTGTCGACGATGGCGAACACCAGGGTCGGCTCGAACACGATCAGGCCGGTACCGCGCAGCGGCTTGAAGCGGATCAGGTTCAGGTTGGTCGGCACATACAGCGAGTGCATGTAGTCGTTGAACTTGATCAGTTCGATGCCGCGCACCGACAGCTCGGCCGAGCGCCGGATCAGATTGAACAGGCCGATCCGCCACAGGCGCGCGAAGCGCTCGTGGACCATTTCCAGGGTCGGCATGCGACCACGGATGATGCGGTCCTGGCTGGCGAAGTCGTACGAGCGCGCTTCGCCTGACGGGGGTTCCGCATCGGTCTCGACCGCGCCGCTGTCCACGCCGTGGAGCAGGGCATCGATCTCGTCCTGGGACAGCAGATCATTCATCGGGGGGCCTTACTGGGTCACGAAGCTGGTGAACAGCAGATCGTCGGCGCCGTTGCTGCCGGTCTCGGCCTTGAGCACCTTCTGCACCTCGACCAGCGAACTGGCCTGCAGCTTCTGCTTGCCGGCGACATCGGCGATCTGGTCCGGGCTGACCTGCGAGAACAGCATCAGCAGGCGCGCGCGGATGGCCGGGGCATGGGTCTTGATCGCTTCCAGCGCGGCCGGGTCGCGGGTCATCAGCTGGACCTCCAGCTGCAGGTAGCGCGGGCCGTCGACCGGGCCATTGAGGTTGACCACGAACGCCGGGTCCAGCGCGAAGTACTGTGCCGGGGCCGGGGTCGCGCTCTTCTTCGGCGCCTGCGCGGTCTTCTCTTCGTGCTTGGACTGGGTGAAGAACCACACGCCGCCACCAGCGGCAGCGGCGGCCAGTACGGCCACCAGTGCGGTGATCAGGATCGGACTACGCGGCTTGGCGGCCTTGTCCTTCTCGGCGGTCTTCTTGGTTTTGTCAGCGGCTGCGGCCACGGGGTGAAGCTCCTGAGGGTTGCTTCACCGGGATATGCAAGGGGTGTGCCGAAGGCTGGGCCCGCAGGGTGCGACGGAATTCCGTCGGGGTGCAGGTAGGGCCGTGCGGAGCAAGCTCAGCACCCACCAACGCAATACGGGGAGGTGCCGACCGCCTGCCCTGGTGGGTGCCAACCTTGGTTGGCACACCTGTCAGGCGTAGGCGTCCAGCAAGCCGCGCTGGCGGATCAACTGCGCGGACGACACGCTGGCATCGCCCGGCGTCGGTTCTCCGTCGCCGGTCATGCCGCCGCCACCGGGTTGTCCCGACGCATTGCCGTCACCACCAGACGCGTGGTGGCCGACATCGGCGTGAGCCAGCTGGAAGCCCTGTTCGCCCAGCAGCTCGCGCAGGCGCGGCAGGCTGCTTTCCAGTGCCTGGCGCACGTCCACGTGCGGGCTGCTGAAGCTGGCATGCACCTTGTCGCCGTTCAACTGCAGGCGCACGTCGACCGGCCCCATGTCGTCCGGGCTCAGGCGGATGTGGGCATGGCCGATCTTCTGGTCGGCCAGCCAGCCCAGGCGTGCGCCGATGGCCTGGTCGAAGCCATCGTCACCCAGAACGGGCTTGGGCGTGGGTTCGCCATTGAAGATCGCGTTGCCGGTGGCGAGCGCCGCCTTCAGGTCCTGCACGGCGGCCGCTGCCGGTGCGTGCAGCAACGGTGTACCTGCGCGGTCGCCAACGGCGGCCACGTCACTGCCTTCGCCGCGCTCGCTGCGCTTGCCGGGCAGGCTCATCTCCGGCAATGGCAGCGCGGTGGCATCCTCCGCGCTGGTCGCCGCCGGTTTGCCGTCGGCCGCCACGGGGGCTGCGGTTGCCGCTGCCGGCGCGGCTGCAGGCAGTGTCGGGGTCGCGGCGGGGGCAGTGGTGGGTAGCGCCGTACCGCTGGCCAGTGACGGTGCAGCGCTGCCCGCCAGAGCGACGGCCGGATCGGCAGGCGTCGGCATCGCCAGCACCAGGCCGGCCAGGCCGATCGGTGGCCACGGGGCGTCCTCGGTCGCGGCGGGCTTGTCCTTGTCGGTGCCGGGTCCAGCCGGGGGCAGGGCAACGGGCGGTAGCGGCGGCGTTTCGGCAGTTGCCGCTTCCGCGTCCGCGCTGCGTTCGCCCGGTGCCTGGCCATTGCTGTCGGCGGTCGATGGCTGGCTGGGCGGGGACGGCGTCGGTGCGGTAGCGCTGCCGGCAGGCGCGGGCGCGGAGGGCGCACCGCCCTGCAGCAGCTGGCTGAAGTCCTTTGCGCCTTCGCTGCGCGCGGCGCGTGCGGCACTGTTGCTGGTGGCGGGCGTGGCCGGGTTGGCGCTGCTGGCGAGCGGGGCGGGCATCACGGGCGGCCTCCCTGCTCGGCGCCGTCCTGGTCTTCGGCCTGCACTAGGCGCGCGCGCCGCACGCCAATGTCGTCCATCTCGCGCTGGTCGCGGCGGTCGGTCACCACCTTTTCCTGCGCGCGGTAGCTGGCGGCCAGCTGCTCCAGCACCGCCTTGTCACGGCTGGCCAGGATCAGCCGCGCGCGCTCGGCCTCCACTTTTTCGCGGTTGCCGTTGACCGTGGCCTGCTGCTGCTCGACCGCACTGTCCAGGCGATCAAGGAAGGCGCGGCGGTTCAGCAGCTGTGCCGGGCTGGTCGCTGCCATTTGGGCGTTGGCGTACTCCTCGGCATAGCGGCGCAGTTCGTCCAGGCGCGACAGATGGGTGTCGAGCACGCGCTGGCGTTCGGCCAGGTCGCGGGCGACCGCGTCCTCGTGTTCCTGGGCCCGCTTGAGCAGGGGATCGATGCGCTTGGACTGGTTCATGGCTTAACTCTCTTGTTCCACCAGGCGCTGCAGCGCCGCCTGGCTGTGCGGGAGATCTGCGGCCTTGGCAACGTCCTGGCCGAGGAACTCCATGATTTCCGGCCAGCGTTCCAGGGCTTCGTCGGTGGCCGCGTCGTTACCACGCTGGTAGGCACCGATCGCGATCAGGTCACGGTTGGCCGAGTAGGCCGAGACCAGTCGCTTCAACTTGCGGATGCGCAGGCGCCACGGCTCGTCGGCGATTTCCGTGACCACGCGGCTGACCGACGATTCGACGTCGATGGCCGGGTACAGGCCGCTGTCGGCCACCCGGCGCGAGAGCAGGATGTGGCCGTCGAGGATCGCGCGCGCGGCGTCGGCGATCGGATCCTGCGGATCATCGCCTTCGGTCAGTACGGTGTAGAACGCGGTGATCGAGCCGCGGCCCTTTGCGCCGTTGCCAGCGCGTTCGACCAGCGCCGGCAGCTTGGCGAACACCGAGGGCGGGTAACCGCGGGTGGTCGGTGGTTCACCGACCGACAAGCCGATCTCGCGCTGCGCCTGGGCGAAGCGGGTCAGCGAGTCCATCAGCAGCAGCACGTTCAGGCCCTGGTCGCGGAACCACTCGGCGATGGCGGTGGCACGGTAGGCACCGTGCAGGCGCGCCAAGGGTGGCCGGTCGGCGGGGCTGGCCACCACCACGGCGCGGCGCAGGCCTTCCTCGCCCAGCGTGGTCTCGACGAAATCGCGTACTTCGCGGCCTCGTTCACCAATCAGGCCGACCACGATCACGTCGGCAGCGGTGTAGCGGGTCATCATGCCCAGCAGCGTCGACTTGCCGACGCCGGAACCGGCGAACAGGCCGACACGCTGGCCGCGGCCGATCGGCAACAGCGCGTTGATCGCGCGCACGCCCACGTCCAGCGGCTGGGTGATCGGTTCACGCGCCAACGGATTGATCGACACGCCGGCCATGCCGACATGCCCTTCTGCGCGGATCGGGCCCTTGCCATCCAGCGGCACGCCGTCGCTGTCGATGACGCGGCCGAGCAGGCCTTCACCCACTTCCACGCCGCCACGCCGCGCCGACGGTACCACGCGGGCGTTGGGCAGCAGGCCGTGCAGTTCGGCGCTGGGCATCAGGTAGGTGCGCTCACCGGCAAAGCCGACCACTTCGGCATCGACCCAGCCACCATCGACCACTTCCACCTTGCAGCTGGCGCCCAGCGGCGCCTCGCAGCCGACCGCTTCCAGGGTGAGCCCGACCGCGCGGCGCAGCACGCCCTCGCGGATCAGCCCACGGCCATGCGCGGTATCCACGCGCAGGCCGTCCAGGCGCCGGGCCAGGCGCAGGTTGCGGGCCACGGCCCAGTCGGCCGGCGGCGGCGTCGTTTGCGGTGCGGCGCTCATGCCGTCGCCCCGGTCTGGCGGATCACCGCATCCAGCGCACCGCGCAGGCGGGCCTCCAGGGTGCCGTCGATGCGTACGGCTTCGGCGTGCACGCGCAGGTCGCCACGGCTGAGGCTGGTATCCGGTACCAGGCGCTGCGCCGGCGACAGGTTCAGCAGCGGGGCAAGCGCGGCGATGTCATCCGGGTGCAGCCGCACTTCCACCTCGCGGGTGCTGCCGCCCACGGCGTCAATCGCTTCGCCGACCAGCTGCGCCAGCAGTGCCGGCTCGGCCTCGTAGGCGCGGCCGACCAGCGCGCCGGCGATGCGCACCGCCAGTTCACCAAGGGCGCCGACCACTTCGTTCTCCAGCCGCACCAGCGGCCGGCTGAAGTTGTCGAGGATGCCTTCGATCTGCGCGGCGAGGCGACGCACCTCCGCCTGGCCCTGGCCGTACCCTTCGGCATGGCCCTGATCGAATCCTTCCTTCTCCGCGCTGTCCTGGATCGCCTGGATTTCCTCCAGGGTCGGCAGCTGCAGCGGCGGCTCCGGTTCGTGTTCCGGGTCCGGCTCGGTGAGTTCGAACGCGTCCTCCTGCTCCAGCGCCGGTTCGGGCTGGGCCAGCAGGTCCGGGGCAAGCCAGCGCACGACGTTGCTCACAGCATGGCCTCCGCGCTGCCGCCGATGGTGACGGTGCCTTCATCGGCCATGCGCTTGACGATGGCCAGGATCTCGCGCTGCGCGCCTTCCACGTCGGACAGGCGCACCGGCCCGCGGGCTTCCATGTCTTCCAGCAGGATCTCGGCCGCGCGCTGCGACATGTTGCGGGTGATCTTGTCGCGCACCTTGATGTCGGCGCCGCGCAGGGCCAGGCCCAGGCGCTCGCCGCTCACCTCGCGCAGCACCAGCTGCATCTCGCGGTCGTCCAGGTCGACCAGATCGTCGAACACGAACATCAGGTCCTGGATGCGGTTGCTCAACGGCGCGTCGATGCGGGCGATTTCGCCCAGGATCGCCTGGTCCTGGCCGCTGTCCATGAAGTTCAGGATGTTGGCCGCGCACTGCACGCCACCGATGTTCGACGACTTCAGGTTCTGGTTGCCGGCGAACTGGCGCTCCATGATCTCGTTGAGTTCATTGAGCGCGTTCGGCGGAATGCCGTCGAGGGTAGCGATGCGCAGCAGCACGTCCACGCGGGTACGGTCCGGCAGCAGTTTCAGCGCGTCGGCGGCCTGGTCGGTTTCCAGGTGCGCCATCACGATGGCGATGATCTGCGGGTGCTCGTTGCGCACCAGGTCGGCCACCGCACGCGGGTCCATCCACTTCAGCGCGTCCAGGCCGGTGGTGTTGCGGCCGAGCAGGATGCGGTCGATCAGGTTGCCGGCCTTCTCGCTGCCCAGCGCCTGCACCAGCATGTTGCGGATGTAGTCGTCCGAGCCAACGCCGAGTGAGGTCTTCGAGCCCAGCTCCTGGCCGAACTGGTCCATCACCCGTTCCACCTGCTCGCGGGTGATGTCGGTCATGGTGGCCATGGCGATGCCGATCTTCTGCACCTCCTTGGGTTCCATGTGGCGCAGCACTTCGGCCGCATCCAGCTCACCCAGCGAAAGCAGCAGTACGGCGGCGCGCTGCACGCCAGTCAGTGCGGCCTCAGTCATTTGCCACCCAACCCTTGACCACCTGGGCCACGCGCTTGGAGTCGGTCTTCACGGCTTCACGCGCCATCCGCAATCGTTCCTCATATGAATCCACCGGCAGGGCCAGTGCTTCCGGCCCGCCCAGGCTGGCCCGGTCAGCGCCCAGCGCCGGCAGCGGCATGCCATCGTCATCGACCAGCTGCACGTCCGCGGTATGCGGCTCGAGTGCCTGTTCGTCGTTCTTCCTGCTCTGGCCGGTGATCGCGCGCAGCGCCGGACGCAGCACGCCGAACAGCAGCGCCAGCACCACCACCGCGCCAAGCAGCATGCGGCCGGCATCGTGCACCCACGGCAGCTCCCACCACGACGGGCCTTCGACCGGCGTGGTGTCACGCACGAACGGGGCATTCATCACCGACACGGTGTCGCCACGCTCGGCGTTGAAGCCGACGGCCTGCTTGACCAGCGCTTCGACGCGGGTCAGTTCGGCAGCCGACAGCGGCTGCGGGCTCATCTTGCCGTTGGCGCCGGCGCGCGGCACGTTGTCCACCAGCACCGCCACCGAGACGCGCTTGATGCGGCCGGCCGGCTGGCGGGTGTGCTGCAGGGTGCGGTCCAGCTCGTAGTTGCGGGTCGCATTCTTGCTGCTTTCGGTCGGGGCCTGCGCGGTGGCCGGTGCGGCCTGCTGGCCCGGCGGGCTGTTGCTGGTCGCACCCGGCACGCCCTGCGGGCCCGGCGTGCTGGTGGTGTTCTCGCTCATCTGCTCGCTGCGCAGCTTCTGCGGCTCGCCGTTGTAGAGCTCGCGGGCTTCCTCGGTCACCGAGAAATCCATGTCCACGCTCACTTCCGGGTTGACGCGGCCGGGGCCAGTCATCGGTTCCAGCAGTTCGCGGATGCGCTGGTTGAACGAAGTTTCCTGGCGGCGCACCTGCTCGAACTGGGCCGCGTTGACCGCCGCCTCGCTGTTCGGGTCGGTGATGCTGAGCATGCGCCCGCTCTGGTCGACCACGGTCACCCGTTCCGGCGCGAGGTCCGGAATGCTGGCGGCGACCATGTGTACGATGGCATCGACCTGGCTGCGTTCCAGCTGCTGGCCGCCACGCAGTTCCAGGGTGACCGAGGCGCTGGCCACGTCACGCTGGCGGGTGAACGCGCTGGGCTTGGGAATGGCCAGGTGCACGCGCGAATCGCGCACCGGGCGCAGCGTGTTGATGGTGCGCGACAGCTCGGTTTCCAGCGCGTGCTGGTAGCGCGCGCTTTCCACGAACTGGCTGACACCAAAGCCCGGGTCGCGTTCCATCAGCTCGAAGCCCAGCTTGCCGCTGTCGGTCAGGCCGGAGCCGGCGAGCTTCAGGCGGGCATCATGCAGGTTCTTTTCCGGCACGGTGATGCCACCGGTGGCCGGGTCGAGCGCGAACGGAATCTGCGCGGCGCGCAGCAGGTCGGTCGCTTCAGCGGTAGCCTTCTGGTCCAGGCCGGTGTACAGCGGGACCATGCCCGGCTTCTGTGACCAGAAGAACACGGACAGGCCTGCCGCCACCGCCACCGCGATCATCGCCATCAGGCCCAGCCGACGGGTGATCTGCAGACTCTGCAGGCGGTCGAACCATTGCCCGGCCTTCTCGGCGTTCAGGCTGTCCTTGGAGAGCGTCAGTGCCATGCGTCAACGTTCCTTACAGCGGCATGTTCATCACGTCCTGGTAGGCCTGGACGAGACGGTTGCGGACTTCCACGGTGGCGCGGAAGGCGATCTGGGACTGCTGCGAGGCGACCATCACCTTGGCCAGGTCGGCGCTGGGGTCGCCCATCTCGAAGGCCTTGGCGAGGGCGCCGGATTTCTGTTGCGCATCGTTGACGCCGGCAATCGCACCACGCAGGGTTTCGGTGAAGCTGGCCGGCTGCACCTGCGGCGCATCCAGCACCGTGCCCGGCAGGGCATTGCTGCGCGGCGTTTCGCCCAGCGGGTTGAGCGCCGGCTGTCCCATCTGGGTCTGATAGGAGCGGATCTGCGAAAGGATCGAAGTGACGGAGTGGGACATCTGCAACGGTTCCAGAAACAGGGATGGGGTTGTCTGCTGGAGCCAGTGCAAGTGCCGTGCCGAAACCGGTTTTCGATTCAGTGAAGTGAGGAGGTTGGGTGTGCGTGCGGGGTTGCACCCCGCGCCTCGCGGTAGTGCCGGCCGCTGGCCGGCAACCTCAACGGCAACGGCCGAAGCCGGAGCCGGAGCAACAGCAGAAGCGGGTCTACTGAGGGATGGCGGGGTGGGTCCGGTTACGGGGGACGCCGTAAATCCGTCCATGGAGGCTCGGTCGCGCCATCCATGGCGCTCACGCCCCCGCAACCGGACCCACCCCGCCTTCGACAGGTGGCCGCGATCTGTTGGAACTTGCTGCTGATGGTGGGTGCCGACCGTTGGTCGGCACGGGGTCGGATCCCGTTGCAACGCAACGGGCTCTGACCCCATTGGCGGCGCCATTTAACCGGCGTCGGTTTTCTGGCCTATGGCTGCAGGGTCCATCGGCCGGAATTCTGGCGCTGGCGCGGTGCGATGGGGCCGTCATGCTGGGTGTAGATGAAACGGCCCTGGCGGTCGCTCTGGCAGGTCAGCAGCAGGGTGTAGTGGGCGAGGCCGGCCGGATGGGCCTCGGTCATCTGGATTTCCGCGATATGCGGGGCCAGGCGCTGGTAGCGGTAGCTGCCGGCGATGCGGAGGTCGGTGCCGAGGATGTCCAGCACGTACTGGCTGCCAGCAAAGCCGAGCTGCACCATGCGTCCGGCGTTGGGGTTGTCCGGCGCGTACAACGGGTCGCTGAGGTTGGTGAACTGGCGTTGGTCGAGCGTGGCGGGCAGGGTGCAGTTGGCCGCGGTGGCCAGGGCCGGGCAGAGCAGGACGGCGAGCAGGATCAGGTGATGCATGGTGGGACCTCCTTGGGATGTCCCTGCCATGCTCCGCACTGCGATTCCGTTGTCTCTAGGAAAACGTGCAAATGCAATGGGGTCAGATCCCTTTCCGCAGGAAAGGGATCTGACCCCGGGCACCAGAAACACCAACGCCCGGGCAAGCCCAGGCGTTCGTGCCCCCTTCATGCGGGTCGCGCGCTTCAGCCGGCCAGTTCGGCCTGCTCGCGCTCGATGCCGTACTTGCGCAGCTTTTCCACCAGGGTGGTGCGGCGCAGGCCAAGCAGCTGGGCGGCGTGGGCGACCACGCCCTGGGTGCGTTCCAGTGCTTCGTTGATCAGCCCCAGTTCGATGTTGGCCATGTGGTTGCGCAGGTCCAGACCGTCGTCGGGCAGTGCCGCCGGGGCGGCTGCGCGATTGACGGCGATGCCGTGCTCCAGCGCCGGCTGGTTGCCGCTGCCGGGCGTGTGGAACGAGAAGCTGCGCAGGTCCAGGCGTTCTTCGCTGGCAACCGGCGCTGCAGGTACCGCTGCGGCCACCGCTGCCAGCGCGGCATCGCCACGATAGCGGGCCGGCAGGTCCTGCACGCGCACCGAGCCGCCCGGATGCAGCACCGCCAGGCGCTCGACCAGGTTGGTCAGCTCGCGCACGTTGCCCGGCCACTCGTAGCCGGCCAGGGCCTGCAGGGCTTCCGGGGTGAAGCGCACTTCGCCACGGCCGGTGCGGGCCAGCTGCGCGGCGATGGTTTCCACCAGCGCCGGCAGGTCTTCGCGCCGTTCGCGCAGCGCGGGCACGTCGATCGGGAACACGTTGAGGCGGTAGAACAGGTCCTCGCGGAACTTGCCCTCGGCGATGCGGGTCTCCAGGTCGCGGTGGGTCGCGGCCACCACGCGCACGTTGCAGCGGATGGTCTGGTTGCCGCCAACGCGCTCGAAACTGCGTTCCTGCAGCACGCGCAGCAGCTTCACCTGCATCGGCAGGCTCATGTCGCCGATTTCGTCGAGCAGCAGGGTGCCGCCCTCGGCCATTTCAAACCGGCCCTTGCGCGCGGTCAGTGCGCCGGTGAAGGCGCCCTTCTCGTGGCCGAACAGTTCGCTTTCCAGCAGGTCGGCCGGAATGGCGCCACAGTTGATTGCCACGAACGGGCCATCACGGCGCGGCGAGCGCTGGTGGATGGCGCGCGATACCACTTCCTTGCCGGTGCCGGATTCGCCCAGCACCAGCACGGTGGTGTCGAACGCGGCCACCTGCTCGATCATGGTGCGCAGCGCGGTGACCGCCGGGCCGTTGCCGGTCGGGCCTTGATCCTGCGCGGCGCCGGCCTGGTGCTCGGCATCCAGGCGCTTGAGGCTGGCGCGGCGCAGCAGGGCTTCCATCTGCGCGTGGCGCAGCGGCGTTTCCAGCGGCCAGATGTTGGCCTCGTGCAGACCGTGCTGCTGGGCAAACGCTGCAGCATCACCATCGGCCAGCAGCACCGGCGGCGGCAGGCTGCTGCCGCCCAGCCAGTGGTACAGCGCGGTACTGGCGGCGCTGTCATCCAGGCTGCCGACGATCACTGCCATCCAGTCGTTCTGGCGCTGGCGGCCCAGGTCGAAGTCGGCCGCGTCGGACACCCAGCGCGGGTTGAAGTCCATGAATTCCAGCAGGGCAACGGTGCGCTCTGCGCGCACGGCGTCGTTGTCCAGCACCAGGATGCGCGATTCGCTCACGATCGATCCTCCCTGAGGCCTTCCAGGATCGGCATGACTTCCTGGATGTAGGACAGCTTGCTGACAAAGTTGTCGGCGCCGGCGCGCAGCGCGTGTTCGCGGTGCTCGGCGTCGTCGAAGTGGCTGGCGATCACGATGTACGGTGCATCGTCCTGCGACTTGATCAGGCGGGTGGCCTGCAGGCCGCCCATTTCCGGCATCGCCAGGTCCATCAGCACCACCTGCGGGCGCAGCGTTTCCGAGCGCTCGATCGCTTCCAGGCCGTTGCCGGCACTGCCGACGATCTGCAGCCAGTCGATCTTGCGGAAATGGCGCATCGCCGCGTTGATGAAGCCCTCGTGGTCATCGACCAGCAGGACCGTGAGCTTGTTCATGTCCAACATCCTTTTCAGCCCACCCGGGCCAGCTGGGGTTGCCTGGCGCTGAGCCGGCGCCGTTCGCGGGCCGGGGCGATATCCAGTTGTTCTCGGTATTTTGCGACGGTTCGGCGGGCAATGTTCACCCCCTGGCGTGACAGCAGGCCGGCAATGGCCTCATCGGCCAGCGGGCGGCCGGCCGGTTCGGCGTCGATCAGGCGGCGGACCATGGCCTTCACCGCCTGGCCGGAGACGCTAGCGCCTTCCAGGCGCACGGCGAAGAAGTGCTTCAGTTCGAAGGTGCCGCGCGGGGTCTGCAGGAACTTGCCGGTGGTGATGCGCGAGACGGTGGACTCGTGCATGCCGATCTCCTCGGCCACTTCCTTCAGGGTCAACGGCGCCATGGCCTCTTCGCCACGGACCAGGAAGGCGGCCTGGCGCTCGACGATCACCCGCGCGGTGCGCAGCAGGGTGTCGTAGCGCATCGACAGGCCGCGGCTGAACCAGCGCGCCTCCTGCAGCATTTCGCGCAGTGCCGGGGCGGCTTCGCTGGTCTCGGCCAGGGCCTGTTCGTACTGGCTGTTGATCGACACGCGGCGGCTGGTGGCCGGGTTCAGTGCGACCTTCCACTGCCCATCAGCGTGCCAGGCGACCACGTCCGGCACCACCACGGCGTTGCGTTCGGGCAGCAGGCTGTCGCCGGGGCGCGGCTGCAGCGAGAGGATCAGGCGCACCGCCTCGCGCACGTCGTCGATCTCGGCGTCGTGCTGGCGGGCGAGGGCGGGGTAGTCGTGGGCCGCGAGCGCGTCGAGTGCGCCATCGAGAATGCGTGCCGCCAGGTGGCGGGCCGGCACCACGCCATGCAGGCTGCGCAGCTGCGCCTGCAGGCCTTCGCGCAGGTCCTGCGCGGCCATGCCGGCGGGCTCGCCATGCAGCAGCTGCTGGCGGATGGCTTCCACGCCGTCGGCGGTGATGTCGAACTGGGCACTGGCCAGCAGCTGCAGCTGGGCCAGCGGCGCCTGCAGGTAGCCGGCTTCATCGCAGTGGTCCAGCCAGAACGCGGCCACCGCCAGCTGGCGGTCGTCCATGTCCAGCGCCAGGCGCTGCAGCACGCGCAGCTGCGGGTCGGTCGACTCGCCGGCGGCGATGCGCGCCATGCGATCGTCGTCGCCGTCCTGCCAACTGGCGCCGGCCACGTCCCACATCGACGGCTCGGGCAGTTCGTCAAAGGCGGCGGTATCGAGGGTGGTGGCACTCGCTTCGGTGGCGTCGGCAGCGGGCGCTTCGGCCTCCTCGATCTCCAGCAGCGGGTTGGAGTCCAGCAGGCGCTGGATTTCCTGCTCCAGGTGCAGGCCATCGAGCTGCAGCAGCCGGATCGACTGCAGCAGTTGCGGGGTGAGGTGGAGTTGCTGGCCCAGCTGGGTCGAGAGTGCAGCCTTCATCGTGGTTCCCCGGCACCGCTCCCCGGCGCCTTGTGGAACGCATCTTGCTTTTGATCCGGCGGGGGCGGAATCGGGGGGTTCCTGATGCATTTCGTGGAACTCCCGACAGGGTGTAGGGGAATTCCCTACACCGACGCGGGAAATTGACGAAATGCGCCGCCAAGTCATTGATTTGTGGTGGAGAAGCCGCTGGGCGCGCGGCGGTCGGGGCACGGATTCCTGTCAGGGAATGTCGGGGTGACGGGATGTCGTCGCCAACGCAGGGTGTCGCGGGGTCAGATCCGTTTCCACGGGAAAGGGATCTGACCCCGATACCGGCGCCTACTCGAGCTCGTGCTGATGGCGCGCGGCCAGCAGCAGCAGGTCATTGGCGCGGCGGCAGCCCAGCGATTCCATCATCCGTGCGCGGTGGGTCTCCACCGTCTTGACGCTGATGCCGAGATCGGCGGCGATTTCCTTGTTGCTCTCGCCCTTGCCGATGCGGCGCAGGATCTCGCGCTGCCGTGGTGAGAGTGCGGCGATGCCGGTGGGTTTCTCGCGGCCCAGCATCGGCGCCAGCATCTTGGCCGAGATCTGCGGGCTCAGGAACACCTGGCCGGCGTGCGCGGCCCGCAGTGCCAGTTCCAGTTCCTGCGGTGCGGCGTCCTTCACCACGAACCCGACCGCGCCACGATCCAGTGCATCGCGCACGTGGGCGGCATCGTCGTGCATGGTCATCATCACCACCCGGGTACCGGGGGCACGCAGGCGGATGTCGCTGAGCGCTTCCAGGCCGGTGCGGCCCGGCAGCGAGAGGTCCATCAGCACCACATCCGGTGCGTGCTGCAGGGACAGTTGCAGTGCCTGTTCGGCGTTGCTGGCCTCGGCCACGAGCTGCACGTCGGCAAACCCCTGCAGCAGCCGCGCCAGGCCGGCGCGGACAAGGGTGTGATCGTCGACGATGAGAACTCGCACAGGCACGCAGCAGATCCGTGTAGGGGCATCCACCTTAACTTAGCTGAACGGGCGCGCCAAGGGTCGGCCGTACAGCGCCAAGGGGGCGGGTTTCAGCGTGCGCGGCGTGCCTCGGCCACCTGGCGGCGGTGCAGGCGGAACAGGTGCCGCTCCATCGCCATCTCCAGGCCATCACCCAAACGCTGGAAGCGCAGCCACAGGAAGTGCCCGCCGCTACCGTCGGCGGCTTCTGCGACGACCTCCACCGGCAGGTCGATGTGGTCGGGCAGCCAGTCGCTGGGCTGCAGGCGCACCACGCCGGCCTGGCCGGGGCTTGCGCCACTGCGCGGGCCCAGCTGCAGGCGGATGCCACGGCGCGACCAGCGCACCGGTCGCAGGGTCAGCTCCTGGCCCTGCTGGCGCACCAGCCGGCCGAGCAGCACCATCGCCAGGTCCAGCTTGGCTTCCAGGCGCTGCAGCTGCAGGCTGGCTTCGTTGCGTTCGTCGTGCTCGTCGCCGCGGCTGTCCTCGACCAGTGCCAGGCTGCGCAGCAGGCCTTCGGCGCTGCTGGTGCGGCCGGCCGCGCTGCCCGCCTGGAACTCGGCCGGCAGGGCCAGTTCGCAGCTGAGCGTCTCGTCGAACAGCTCGCTTTCGGCCGGGTGATGCAGCGAGGTGGTCGGCAGCGAGGTCATGCCAGCGATTCTGCCTGCAGATAGGCATGCGCCGCGCGAAGGGAGCGCTGGCCGTCGTTCATCAGTGCGGCCACGGCATCACGGCGCTGGCGCAGCAGGCCGAGCAGACTCTGATGGCGCTCGAACAGGGCGCTCAGCGGCGCGTGGTCCGCAGCGGTCAGCGGCTGGCTGAGCAGGGCGTGCAGGGTGCTGTCGTGGCCGTCGAGCAGGCTGTCGGCCTGGTCGAGGGAGTCTTCGCCCAAGGCTCTCTCGAAGGCATCCAGCTGCGCATGCAGTTCCTGCAGGCTCATGGCGCCACCGCGGCCGGGCGGCGCTGTTCGTGCGGGATCGCGTTCCAGGCGCTGTCGATCTCGCCCAGCAGCTGCAGCGATTCATCCAGCGCGGCACGGTCGTTGTGCAGGTTGGCCTCGGTCAGGCGCTGCAGCACGTAGTCGTACAGCGCCGACAGATTTCCGGCGATCTCGCCACCGGCCTCATGGTCCAGCGAGCCGTTGAGGTGGCCGACGATCGCGCAGACTTCGCCGATCGCCTTGCCCTTGCCGGCCTGGTCACCGCGTTCAAGGCTGGCCAGGGCGCGGCGCACGCGCTCCAGCGCGCCGGCCAGCAGCATCGCCACCAGCTTGTGTGGATCGGCATCGGCGACCGCACTGGTCACCCCCACCTGGCGGTACTGCTCGGCATATTGACGGCTGGAACCGTACATTCGTGATTCTCCTTGCGCGGGGTGCCGTCGGGTGATCGCGGGGACCGGTGCCGACGGCGCGGCGATGATTGCTGTTGCGTCCGTTATCGGTGCATTGCGCGGCAAACTTGAGTGCCGTGCATGTTCCGTCAGCGGTTCAACTGGGCCAGCTGCTGCTGCAGCGCGGTGTTGCTCTGCTGCAGCTTGCCCATCAGGCTGTCCAGCGCCAGGAACTGCTTCTTGTAGCGCTCTTCCACGCTCTTCATGCGCGTGTCGAGGTCCTTGCGGCGCTTGTCGATGTTGTCCAGCGTGTTGTTCAGGCCCTTGGTGCGGGCAACGAAGGCGCCTTCCTTGCCGACCGTGGTGCTGACATAGCCGTCGACCAGCGTGTACAGCTTGCCGGCACCGCCGGTATCACCGGTGATCGCCTGGCGCATCTTCTCCGGCTGGCTGGCCAGTGCGGCGGCGAACTTGGTGGTGTCCAGGATCAGCGTGCCGTCGGCATTGGGATAGCCACGGGTATCCAGGCCGATCGCCTTGGCATCGAGCTTGTCACCGGCCAGGTCCTTGAGCACGCTCGACATCACCGAGCGCAGCTGGCTGGTGGCGCCGCGCATCTGCGCATCGCCGGTCAGCGTGGAGGCTTCCTTGGTCTTGGCGTCGTACTTGGTTTCGGTGTTGATCGCCGCCAGTGCAGCGTTGTAGGCGGTGACGAACTCCTGCATCACCTTGGTGGCTGCCGCAGTGTCCGTGCTGATGGTCACCGTGCTGGTGCCCGGCATCTTCAGGTTCAGGGTCAGGCCCGGAACCGCATCGGCCACGGTGTTGCTGGCGCTGACGACCTTCACACCATCGATGGTCAGCTCGGCGTCGGCGGCGGCGGTGTTCTGCTTGAGGCTGTTGACCAGGCCGCCCAGTTTGGCGTCGCTGCCGGCGTATTCGAGCTTGATCGCGTTGGCGGCACCGGTCTTCTCCTGGGCGATCGACAGGTACTGGTTGTCGCCGGAGCTGATCAGGGTGGCCTGCACGCCTTCCTTGCGGCCGGCCGCATCGATCTTGTTGCGGATGGTGGTCAGCGTGTCGCCGTCCTCCACCTCCACGTTCATGGTCTTGGCCTTGTCGCCCACGCCAACGGTCAGCGTCAAGGTTCCGGCAGCAAACGTGTCGGTCTTGGGTACCGAGGTATCGGCGATCAGTTTGTGCGCTGTCGCCAGCGAGGTGACATTGACCACGTGCGTGCCGTTGGAGGCCGCAGCCTTGGTGGTGCCAACGTCATACAGCGCGACCGACGCCGTCAGGATCTCGTCGGTGCCCTTGTCGCCGCCCTTGCTGGCGGTCACCGTGCGCGTGTCGAACGCCGTGGTGGCCTTCAGTGCGGTCAGCGCCGTCTTCAGCTTGTCGAAGGCAGAGGTGATGGTGCCGATCGACGACAACTGCATCTTGGCCTTGGACTGCTGCAGGTTCAGCGCATTGTCGGCGGGCTTGCGGTCAGCTGCGACCAGCTGGTTGACGATGCTGGAAATATCCAGTCCCGAGCCAATGCCACCGTATCCAAAGTCTGCCACGTCGTTTCTCCTGGTATCCGGGCCCGGCCGTCGTGCGGTGGCCCGTCGTCAACGAAAATAGCGGCCTGCGCCGCTGGGTCTTGAGGACTTCGTCGATGCACGTGCCGTGCCAATCGCCTGGCGCGGGTTCTGGCACGCGGGTTGCAGGAGGGCTGGGGCAGGGTGCGGGTAGGTTCACCGCGGGCTGCCGGGAGTCTGCAAAAAGCCCTCCCCCAATGCAGGGGAGGGATCAGGCTACTGACAATCGGGGGGAGACGAAGCCGCCCGGTACGTACAGTCAAAGGTACAGCGCTGAAAGAGAGGTCCGCAGGAGCGGGCGATGCCAAGCCGGTTCGGGAGTGATCCCGGGCCGGGCATGGCCCGCGCCTTCGTGCATCGTGGCTTCCCGGTTGCCGCTACCGTCGGTTCGATCCGACGGTAGCGGCGCCTTCTTGCCGTGGATCAGCGCAGCAGGCTGAGCACGCCCTGCGGCACCTGGTTGGCCTGGGCCAGCATGGCCGTACCGGCCTGCTGCAGGATCTGGGTGCGGGTCAGTTCGGCGGTTTCCTTGGCGAAGTCGGTGTCCTTGATGCGGCTGCGCGACGCCGACAGGTTTTCCGACGAGGTCTGCAGGTTGGCCACGACCGAGGTGAAGCGGTTCTGGATCGCACCGAGGTCGGCGCGGGTGCTGTTGATCGCACCCAGGGCCTTGTCGACCACTTCCAGCGCCTGCTGGGCGCCGAGCACGGTGCTCACGTCCAGCTTCTGCACGTTGGCCGAGGTATCGGTGCCGGCAGTGTAGGCGCCCGCAGCTGCCGCGGTGCCCCAGGTCTTGGCGGTCGCGTCGTAGTCGCTGCGCATCAGGGCGATATCGGCGGCGGCGACAGCCTTGCCTTCCTTCACCGAGCTCAGCTTCAGGGTGCCGTCGGCATTGGCTTCGGCGTAGATGCCGGCCTCGCCGATCTTGGCGTTGATGGCGGTGGCGACGGCCTTGGAGGCATCGGCCGTGGTGGCGCCGGCCTTCACTTCAACCGTGCCGATGTCCACGCCCATCACGGTGCCGGAGAAACGGGCGCCGTCGGTGCTGGCAGCCAGGGCAGCGGTCGCGCCGGTGGCGAAGGTCGAGGTGCCCAGCGAGCCGGCCTTGGCATCGATGGTCTTGTCGATGGCGATGGCCTGGCCGGCATTGGCGCCGACCTGGAACAGCTGGCTGGAGAAGGTGCCGTCCAGCAGCTTGGTGCCGTTGAAGTCCGACTGCTTGGCGACGCGGTCGATTTCCGAGACCAGCTGGGTCACTTCGGCCTGCAGCGCCTTGCGGTCGCTGGCCGAGTTGGTGGCGTTGGAGGCCTGCACCGACAGCTCGCGGACGCGCTGCAGGTTGTTGCCGATTTCGGTCAGCGAACCTTCGGCGACCTGGGCCAGCGAGATGCCGTCGTTGGCATTGCGGATGGCGACGTCGGTACCGCGGATCTGGGTGCCGAAGCGCTCGGAGATCGCCAGGCCGGCGGCGTCGTCCTTGGCGCTGTTGATCCGCGAACCGGAGGACAGGCGCTGGATGGTGGTAGCCAGCGAGCTGCCGCTGGTGCTCAGGTTGCGCTGAGCATTCAGGGACATCGTATTGGTGTTGATGACTTGTGCCATGGTGCTTTTCCTTTGGCGAAGGTGGAACGTGTTTCAGGATCCGGGCGCCGCGTCATGCGGCGCCCGGAGGTCGATCAGCGAGCGGATCAGCGCAGCAGGCTGAGCACGCCCTGCGGCACCTGGTTGGCCTGGGCCAGCATGGCCGTACCGGCCTGCTGCAGGATCTGGGTGCGGGTCAGTTCGGCGGTTTCCTTGGCGAAGTCGGTGTCCTTGATGCGGCTGCGGGACGCCGACAGGTTTTCCGACGAGGTCTGCAGGTTGGCCACGACCGAGGTGAAGCGGTTCTGGATCGCACCGAGGTCGGCGCGGGTGCTGTTGATCGCACCCAGGGCCTTGTCGACGATTTCCATCGCCTGCTGGGCACCCTTCACGGTGCTGACGTCCAGGTCGCTGGCGTACTTGGCGGCCGGCGCGGCCGTCGAGGCGGTGAAGGTCGGCGCGGTGGCGCCGGTCCAGGTGCCCGGGGTCGCGGTGATGGCCTTGAACGAGCCATCGGCGTTGACGCTGTCCTTGACCGAGGTCAGGGTCACGCCAGCGGTGCCGTTCACTTCCGCGAACACGCCGGTCTCGCCGATCTTGGCGTTGATCGCGGTCACCAGTGCTTCACGCGAGGCCTTGCCGGTGGCAGCGGCGTCGGCGCCCTGCTTGACCGAGACATCGGCAATGGCAACGCCATTGATCTGCAGGCCGCTGGTGCTGAAATCAGCGTTGGTGCCCGGGTCGGCCAGGGCCAGCGCGTTGGTGTCGAACTTGGCGCCGCCCAGGGCGTTGGCCTTGGCATCGATGGTCTTGTCGATGGCGATGGCCTGGCCGGCGTTGGCACCGACCTGGAACAGCTGGCTGGAGAACGAACCGTCCAGCAGCTTGGTGCCATTGAAGTCCGACTGCTTGGCGACGCGGTCGATTTCCGAGACCAGCTGGGTCACTTCGGCCTGCAGCGCCTTGCGGTCGCTGGCCGAGTTGGTGGCGTTGGAGGCCTGCACCGACAGCTCGCGGACGCGCTGCAGGTTGTTGCCGATTTCGGTCAGCGAACCTTCGGCGACCTGGGCCAGCGAGATACCGTCGTTGGCATTGCGGATGGCGACGTCGGTACCGCGGATCTGGGTGCCGAAGCGCTCGGAGATCGCCAGGCCGGCGGCGTCGTCCTTGGCGCTGTTGATGCGCGAACCGGAGGACAGGCGCTGGATGGTGGTAGCCAGCGAGCTGCCGCTGGTGCTCAGGTTACGCTGAGCATTCAACGACATCGTATTGGTGTTGATGACTTGTGCCATGAGGAGAGGTCCTTGAGCGGTTGCACGTGAGTTGGGTTAGACGCCCCCGACGTGCCCCGGGGGCGGCTCATGTCAGCGCTGCAACAGGCTGAGCACGTTCTGCGGTACCTGGTTGGCTTGGGCCAGCATGGCCGTACCGGCCTGCTGCAGGATCTGGGTGCGGGTCAGTTCGGCGGTTTCCTTGGCGAAGTCGGTATCGCGGATGCGGCTGCGCGACGCGGACAGGTTCTCCGAGGAGGTCTGCAGGTTGGCCACCACCGAGGTGAAGCGGTTCTGGATCGCGCCGAGGTCGGCGCGGACGCTGTTGACCGATTCCAGGGCCTTGTCGACGATCGACATCGCCTTCTGTGCGCCTTCGGCGGTAGTGACGTTCAGGTCCTTGACGAAGCTGGCCGCTGCACCGGTCAGGGTGCCGCCGTTGGTGCTGGTCTCGGTCAGGCCCAGGCCGGCGAGGGTCGCGGCGGTGGCGCCGGCCGGCGGAGTCGCCGCGCTGACACCCAGCGCGAAGGTCTGGCCATCCTTGACCGAGGCCAGGCTGACGACGCCGGCATTGACCGAGGCAACCACGCCGGTTTCGCCCAGCTTGTTGTTGATCGCCGCGGCGGTGGCCGAGGTGATCGATTCGCCGGCCTTCACCGTGAAGTCGCTGATGGTGACCGTGGTGGCGGTGCCGCCCGGCGGGGTGACCGAGACCTGCAGGCCGGAGTAGGTGGTGTCGGCCGTCGCCTTGTCCACCGCCAGTGCGGTGCCGGTATAACCGTTGGCGAAGGTGGCCGCGCCCAGCGAATCGGCCTTGGCGTTGACCACGCTGTTGATGGCGATGGCCTGGCCGGCGTTGGCGCCCACCTGGAACAGCTGGCTGGTGAAGCTGCCGTCCAGCAGCTTGGTGCCGTTGAAGTCGGCCTGCTTGGCGACGCGGTCGATCTCGCTGACCAGCTGGGTCACTTCAGCCTGCAGGGCCTTGCGGTCGCTGGCCGAATTGGTGGCATTGGAAGCCTGCACACCCAGTTCGCGGATGCGCTGCAGGTTGTTGCCGACTTCGTTCAGCGAACCTTCGGCGACCTGGGCCAGCGAGATGCCGTCGTTGGCGTTGCGGATGGCCACGTCCAGACCGCGGATCTGGGTGGTGAAGCGCTCGCTGATGGCCAGGCCGGCCGCGTCGTCCTTCGCGCTGTTGATGCGCAGGCCGGACGAGAGGCGCTGGATGGTGGTGGCGAGCGAGCTGCCGCTGGTGCTCAGGTTGCGCTGAGCGTTGAGCGACATCGTATTGGTGTTGATTACCTGTGCCATGGGGTCGTCTCCTCTTATATGGAACCCGTTGGTGAATGAAACGAAGCGCCGCCTGTTTTTTTGTGTGGCTGTGTGCTTCGCCGTTGCCAAATGAATAACGGCGCTTTGTCAACAACCTTTAGCCGTGAATTCCATTGAAGCCAGAATTCGTTGCCTGAAGCTGTTTTCCCGGGGTTTTCAGCCCTGTTGCCAGGGTGGAAGCGGCCCCGGGAGGGGCGGTCGGGCAGGGCCTGACCAGCGCTGATGAAGGTATCGGCGGGGTCGGGCCGGGCTTGATGGAGAATCACGGAAAATCGGTCGGCGACGGCCAGGTGGCCGCGCAGCGGCGGGCAGGCGCGCAAACGAAAAAGGCCGCGATGCAGGGCATCGCGGCCTTTCGGGACTGACTCGGGCGGCGCGTCAGCGCAGCTTGTTGAACAGCGACATCGACTGCATCTGCGAGAAGATCGTCTGCGCCGCCTGCAGCGCGGTGCTCTGCAGCTGGTACTGGCTCAGCGCATCGGCGTAATCCAGGTCGCGCATCTGCGACAGCGTGGTCTTCAGGGTCACGCCATTGGCCTCGCGCATGTCGGCGGCATTGTCCAGCGCCTTCAACTGCGCACCGCCTGCGGCACGCGAATCGATCATCCGCTCGGAAGCGCGCGCCACGTCGCGCAGTGCGCTCTGCAGCTGGTTCTGCTGCGCAGTCATCTGCGCGGTGGTACCGGTGTCGGCACCCAGCGCCGCCACCAGGTTGTCCATGGTGGAGAAGATGTCGCGGCTGCTGGCGGCCTGTACGCTGAAGCTGTCACCCGCCGCCGGTGCGCCGGTGATGCGCAGGCGCACACCGTTCACTTCCAGATCGTCGCCGGCCTTGTAGGTGCCGGTTCCGGTCACGTTGCCCGCACCATCCACCACCTCGTACTGGTTGCCAGTGGTGAAGCGCACGCTGAAGCCCTGGCCGTTCCAGCTGTCGCTGCCGTCGCGGGTGATGTTGGTCAGCACGCCGTTGCCGGTGTTGCCGGCCGCGGCGCTGCCGTCGACGAAGCCATCGCCGGTGGGAATGCGCATGAAGATCTCGCTGCCGGGCAGCGCGTCCTTCACGTAGGTATCCGGACCGACTTCAACCTGGCGCTGGGTCTGGTCGCCACGGTAGACCACTTTGCCGTTGATCTTGGCAAACGGCGGGTCGCCGTCGTTGGTGCCACCGAACACGTAGCGGCCGGTGCCATCATCGGCATTGGCCAGCGACAGCAGGCCGTCGCGGATCTGGTTGACCTCGGTGATCAGCGTCTTCTTGTCCGCCGCGCTCAGCGCCGGGTTGCTGGCCTGGATGGTCAGATCGTTGACGCGTGCCATCAGGTCGTTGACCTGTGCCAGGGTGTTTTCCTGCACGCCCAGGCGGTTCTGCACGTTGCCGGCATTGAGCTTCATGCGGTCCAGTGCAGCCAGGCTGCGGTCAAGGCCGACCGCAGTGCCGGCGGCAACCGGATCGTCCTTGGCGCTGACGATCTTGCTGCCGGTGGCAATCTGCTGCTCCAGATGGCTGAGCTTGGCCTGCTTGGCCATCATCAGCGACACCGACTGGTTGAACATCATGCTGGTGGAGATGCGGCTGCTCATCGGCGGACGGCTCCCAGGATGGTCTGGAACATGCTGTCGGCGGTCGAGATCAGCTGCGAGGCGGCCTGGTAGGCCTGCTGCAGGCGCAGCATGTCCGCCGCTTCCTCGTCCAGGTTCACGCCGGAGACTTCGTCGCGGGCTTCCTGCGCCTTGTCATTGATCACCAGCTGCGCGTCGAGCGAGTACTCGGCCGAGCGGGCGGCGGCGCCGACCTGGGTGGTCAGGCCACCCAGTGCACCGTTCAGTGTCACCGTTCCGGCGTTGAACGCCTTCGCGCTTTCCACCTTGGCCAGCTTCGACGCGTTGCTGTTGTCCGACGAACCGGCCGGGGTCGGGGTGATGTTGAAGGTATCGCCCACCTTCGGTGCACCGTCCAGCACGAAGCTCCAGCCGTTGGCGCTGATGGTCTGGCCGGGCGTGTAGGTCTGCGGCGGCCCACCGTCGATGGTGTAGGTGGTGGCCGAGGTGAACACGATCGCCGACGGATTGCGCAGGTTGGCGTTGGTCGAATCGGTGACGGTGACACCGCTCAGCTTGCCGGTACCGGTGTTGGCGGTGGCGGCCGCGCCCTTCACCGCTGCAGCGGCGGCGATGCGCGACGGATCGGTGATTGCCACTTCCATGCTGCCGGCCACGCCCGCGGTCGGCTGCAGCAGGAAGCGGTCATTTGCAGCCGGCGTACCGCCGACGACCAGCTTGACGCCGTTGATCACCAGCGGATCGGCGGCGGTGCCGGTGCCAGTCAGCGGGATGCTGGCGCCGGTGTCGGCGCGGCTGGCCTTCCAGTTGGTGCCATCGAACTGCAGCACCACGTTCTGCGCGTCCAGCTTGCCCAGGTCGCCGTAGGTTGCGCTGAGGCTGGCGGTGCCGGTATTGCTGTTGTTGCCGGTGACGCGCGGGTTGCCGATGGTGAAGAAGTCCCCGCCCAGCTGGCCATACAGGTCCACGCCCTGGTGGTGCGCCTGGTTGAAGCTCTCGGCCAGGCCCACCGCCAGCTTGCCCAGTTCAGCCTGGGCCGGGGTCAGCACGGTGTCGCGGAATTCCAGCAGGCCACCGATCTGGCCGCCGACCGCCTTCGGGTCGAGGCGGATGGTGTTGCCCTGGGTCTCCAGCGCCAACTGCAGGCGCTCGGGCTGGTACGGGTCGGCCACGGTGGTGACCTTGGTCGCCGTGGTACCCACCACCAGCGCGTTGCCGCCGGCGGTGTAGACATTCATGATGCCGCCGTCCTGGATCACCGCCGTGCCACCGGTGTAGCCGATCAGCTGGGTGATCAGCTGGTCGCGGCGGTCGAGCAGATCGGGTGCGGCAGAGGCGATGTTGGTGCCGATGGCGCCGTTGATCTGCGCGATTTCCTGCGCCAGGCGGTTGACCTCGGTGGCACCGGCCAGCAGGCCGTTGTTGACCTCGCTGTTGAGGTTGTTCAAGTGCGTGTTGAGCTGCACGAAGCGGTTGGCCAAGGCCTTGCCGCCGTCGAGCATGTTCTGGCGGTCGGCGGTGCCGGCCGCGTTGGACGACAGGCCACTGACCGAATCGAAGAAGTTCGACCAGACGCCGGCCACATTGGTGGCCGCATCGGAGAACAGCGCGTTGACCCGGTCGGCCATGCCCGAAAGCTGTTTCAGGCGCGCCAGTTCACCGCTGCTGTCGAGCAGGCGCGAGATCGCCAGCTGGTCGGCCGTGCGGCGGATGTCAGTGATCCGGGTGCCGTTGCCGACCGTGCCATAGCCGTAGTTCTGCGGGTCGGCCGTGGCGAAGTTGACCTTCTGCCGGCTGTAGCCGGGCGTATTGAGGTTGGCCACGTTGTGGCTGGTGGTCGCCAACGCACGCTGGAAGGCGAGCAGGGCACCGGTACCGGTGGAAAGTACGCTGGACATGGGGTTCCTCAACGACGGGTGATACCCAGCGCCGCGGTCGCGGTGCTGGCGAAGGTCTGGCCAAGGCGCGCGCCGGCGTCGGTCACGGCCGCTACGGCACGCTCGATGGTCGGGCCACCGGCGATCGCGGCGATCTTGGCCGCATAGCGCGGGTCGGTGGCATAGCCGGCGCGCTGAAGTCCACGGGCGAAGCCCTGCACGTCGGTGCCGGCCTGCAGGGCCTGCTGGTAGCGCGGGCTGGTCTTCAGCAGGCGCACGTAGTCGGCGAAGCTTTCGGCCGGCGAGCTGTAGGCGCGGAAGCTGGCGGTTTCGTTGCGGCGCACGCCATCCACGTATTCGTGGGTGCCGGCTGCAACGCGCTGGCCGCTCCAGCCGGTGGCCTTGATGCCGAACAGATTGTGCGAGGTACTGCCGTCGGACTGGCGGATGTGGCGCTTGCCCCAGCCGGTTTCCAACGCGGCCTGGGCGACCAGCGCACGGGCATCCACGCCCAGTTCCCTGGCCGCGCTCTGCGCGTGCTGCCAGATGCTGGCGACGAAACCTTCCGGCGTGTGCGGCCCCAGCTGGGCCACCGCGGTGCGGGTAGCCATCGCATCGGCCTGGCTCATGGCCGTACCGCGGTTGCTGGCCGTCGCCGACCACTGGTCGTTGTTGGCGGACCAGTCCTCGCCCTGCAGGTTGCCGATGTACGGATCCTCGGTGCCCAGCGAGCGGTGCAGACTGCTGCTTTCGCGACCGGCGATCAGGTCCAGTGCCTGTTCCATCGGTGCCAGCGCGGCCTGCGCGCCGTGCTGTGCGCCGGTCGCCATCTGCTGCAGCATGCGCACGGCCTGGCTGCCATCTTCCAACGGCAGCGACGGTGCCGGCTTGTCCGGCGCGTTGAGCTGGTAGGCGCGGCTGGCCTTGGCCGGATCCACACGGGTATCCAGCGCCGGGCCGTCGGCGGCCTGGCCGGACAGCTGGCGGCTGATCATGCCGGACAGGCCCAGCCCCTTGCCGCGGGTCATCGCCTCGGCGATCTTCTGGTCGTACATGTCGCGGAACATCTTGTTCTCGCCGGGAAACAGCGAGTCGCCGAAACTGGCATCACGCATGCTCTTGACCAGCATCTGTGCGAACTGGCCTTCCAGCTGGCGCGCGACCTTGTCGATCTTGGCCGGGTCGTTCTGCTGCGCCGGGTGCAGGTCGAATGCGGGATTGATGCGCATGTCAGATCACCTCGAGCTCGGCACTCAATGCGCCGGCCTGCTTCAGGGCTTCCAGGATCGCGATCAGGTCGCCCGGCGCCGCGCCCACGGCGTTCACCGCGTGCACGATCTCGTCCAGGGTGGTGCCGCCGCTGAACTTGAACATGCGGCTGCCGTCGTTGGTGGCGGTGATGGTCGACTGTGGGCTGGCCACGGTACGGCCACCGGACAGGGCATTGGGTTGGCTGACGTTGGTGTTCTCCTGGATCGTCACCGTCAGCGAACCATGCGAGATCGCGGCAGGGCCGACCCGCACCTGCTGGCCGATGACCACGGTGCCGGTGCGGGAATTGACCACGACCTTGGCCGGGGCGCTGCCCGGGGTCAGCTCCAGGTTCTCGATGCGGGCCAGCAGGCCGATGCGTGCGCCCGGATCGGTCGGCGCAGTCACGGCCACGGTCACGCCGTCGACCGCACGCGCGGCGCCTTCGCCGAACGCGTTGTTGAGTGCGGCGACCATGCGCGAAACGGTGGTGAAATCGTTGTTGTGCAGGTTCAGCGTGATGTCGCCGCCATTGGCCAGCGGGTCGGGCAGGGCACGCTCGACCGTGGCGCCATTGGGAATGCGGCCCACGCTCGGTACGTTCACCGAAACCCGCGAACCATCCTTGCCCTGCGCACCAAAGCCGCCGACGATCAGGTTGCCCTGCGCGATCGCATAGATCTGGCCGTCGGCGCCGCGCAGCGGTGCCATCAGCAGCGAGCCGCCGCGCAGCGAGACGGCGTTGCCGATCGACGACACGGTGATGTCGATCGGCTGGCCCGGCTTGGCGAACGGCGGCAGCTCGGCATGGATCGCGACGGCCGCAACATTCTTCAGCTGCGGATTGACGTTGGCCGGTACGTTCACGCCCAGCTCGCCGAGCAGGTTCTTCAGGCTCTGCACGGTGAAGGGCGCCTGGCTGGTGCGGTCGCCGCTGCCATCCAGGCCGACCACCAGGCCGTAGCCCACCAGGGCGTTACCACGCACGCCGCCGACCTGGGCCAGGTCCTTGATGCGCTCGGCGCTGGCCGGGGCTGCCACGACGAGCAGCATCAGCGCGACGAACGACGCCACGCGGCGCTGCCAGGAAGAAGAGGGGAGGAGTTTCATGGCCATACTCAGAACGGCGTCAGGCCGGAATTGAAGAAGCGGCTCAGCCAGCCCATCGCGTTGGACTGCGCGACCGGGCCGCGGCCGCCGTAGACGATGCGGGCTTCGGCCACGCGGCTGGAAGGAATGGTGTTGTCCTGGCTGATGTCGCCCGGGCGCACGATGCCCTGCACCTGCACCAGTTCATCACCCTGGTTCAGCCGCAGGTTCTTCTGCCCCTGTACCACCAGGTTGCCATTGGGCAGGCGCTGGATCACCGTGACGGTGACACTGCCCTGCAGGCGGTTGCTCTGCGCGCTGTTGCCCTTGCCGGTGAAGTCACGCGCGCCCTTGGCCGTCGCACTGAGGATGTCCTTGCCGCCCAGGGTGACCGGCGCACCGAGGATGGACGGCGTGCCCAGGCTCAGGTTGGATTCCTTGTTGGTGGCCGTGTTGGCGCTGGTCTGCGCGGTGGTGTTTTCCAGCAGGGTGATGGTCAGCAGGTCGCCGACATCGCGTGCGCGGCGGTCCGAGTACAGCTGCAGGGTCGGGCCGGCAGCGTAGATCGCACCGGCGGTCGGCGCGGCCTGCGGCGGCATGATCGGCTGGATCGGTGCCATCGCCGCGTAGGGGCGCACGTCGCCGGCGATCACGCAGCCACCGAGCAGGGCGACCACGGCGCAGGCGAGGGCAGTGCGGGTGAATCTGGAAATGGGCGACATGGCGGTTTCCCGGTTGGGCCGGTCAGAGCTTGTTGTTGAGATAGCCGAGCATCGAATCGGTGGTGGAGATCGCCTTGGCGTTCATTTCGTAGGCGCGCTGGGTTTCGATCATCGACACCAGCTCTTCGACCACATTGACGTTGCTGCCTTCCAGCGCGCCCTGCACCACGGTGCCGAGGCCGTTGAGCCCGGGATTGCCGTTCTGTGCCGGACCGGAAGCGGTGGTTTCCAGGAACAGGTTCTCGCCGCGCGCCTGCAGGCCGGCCGGATTGACGAAGTCGGTCAGGGTCAGCGCACCCACTTCCACTGACGCCGCGCCGTCGGCCATCTTCACGCTGATGGTGCCGTCGGTACCGATGGTCACCGACTGTGCGCCCTCGGGAATCTGGATGCCCGGCTGCACCGGGTAGCCGCTGTTGGTGACCAGCTCGCTGTCCTGGTTGATCTTGAACGAGCCATCACGGGTGTAGGCCGAGCTGCCGTCGGGCATCTGCACTTCGAAGAAGCCGCGGCCGTTGACCATCACGTCCAGCGCACGGCCGGTCTGCTGCTGGCCACCCTGCTCGAAATTCTTGGCGGTGGCGACCACGCGTACACCGGTACCCAGCTGCAGGCCGGTCGGCAGCTGGGTCTGCGCCGACGAAGAGCCGCCGGGCTGGCGCACCTGCTGGTACAGCAGGTCCTCGAAGCTGGCACGGTCCTGCTTGAAGCCGGTGGTGTTGGTGTTGGCGAGGTTGTTGGAAACCACCGACATGCGCATCTGCTGCGCATCCAGTCCGGTTTTCGCGATCCACAATGCCTGGTTCATCTTCGGTGTCCTGTCTGGGTAAAGCCGGCCGCGCGATGCGGCCCCTGGTAACGGGTGTGCAAGGGGTGTGCCAGCGCCGCGCCCGGGCGGCGCCGGAATTCCGTCAGCTGCCCAGGCGCAGCAGGCTGTTGGCACTGCGCGCGTTGTCGTCGCCGTGCTTGATCACCTGCACCTGCATTTCGTACTGGCGCTGCAGCTGGATCATCTGCACCAGTGCACCGGCGGCATCGACGTTGCTGCCTTCCAGCTGGCCGCTGTGCACGGCCGTGCCCTGTGCCGGTGCGAACGGCTGCAGTGGGTCGGTGTTGCGGAACAGGCCATCCAGGCCACGCTCGAGGCGCTCGTCCGGCGCCTGTACCACCTTGATCCGGCCGATCTGCGCCATGGTCTGCGGGCCTTCGCCCTGCGGGATGATCGAGAGCGTGCCGTCGGCACCGATTTCCATCGCCTGGTAGGGCGGAATGGCGATCGGGTTGTTGTTGTCATCCAGTACCGGACGGCCGCTGGAGGTCACCAGCTGGCCGTTCGGGGTGACCGACAATGCGGCGCCGCGCGTGTACGCCTCACTGCCGTCGCTGGACTGCACGGCCAGCCAGGTGCCGGTCTGCAGGGACAGATCCAGCGGCTTGCCGGTGATGTGCTGCGAGCCGGGCGTACGGTTGAAGCCGGCGTCGACGTGCAGCGCATCCACCCGCGAGGCAAAGCCCGGGCCCTTGATCGGGAACGCTTCGGTGTTGGCCAGCGCTTCCTTGAAGCCAGGGGTGTCCGAGTTGGCGAGGTTGTGGCTGAGCGTTCCCTGCGCCTGCAGGGAGGCGCGGGCACCGGTCATCGCCACGTAAAGAGCTTTATCCATGCGGGGAGTTCCGTGACAGGGTCAGCAGCTCATCAACGGATGTTGATGACGGTCTGGGTGATCTGGTCCTGTGTGGTGATCATCTGCGCGTTGGCCTGGAAGTTGCGCTGCGCGGTGATCATGTTGACCAGTTGCTCGGTGAGATCGACGGTGGACGCTTCCAGCGAGCCGGCCTGGATCTTGCCGAGGTTGGAGGTGTCCGGCATGCCGGTGCGCGGCGTGCCCGATTCGAAGGTCTCCACCCACAGGTTGTTGCCCTTCGATTCCAGGCCCTGCGTGTTGTTGAAGGTGGTCAGGGCGACCTGGCCCAGCGGCTTGTCGTCGCCGTTGGAATAGCGGGCGTAGACCACGCCGGATTCGGACACGGTCACTTCGTTGAGCTTGCCGGCGGCATAGCCGTCCTGCTGGGTATTGCGCAGGGCGAACTTCTCGCCGTACTGGGTGGAGCCGCTGATGTCCAGCGTCATGTTCAACTGGCCGGCACCGGTGGTCGGGGTGAAGGTGCCGAGGCTGACCTTGCCGTTGGCAGGTGCGACCAGCTTGCCGCTGTTGTCGAAGGTGACCGGGGTCGGTGCGCCGGCCGGCTGGCCATCGACGTAATTGCGCACGGTCCATTCGTTGGGGTTGGCGCCCTTGACGAAGTACGAGACCTGGATGTGGCTCACGCCCAGCGAGTCGTACACGGTGATGCCACCGCTGGAGTGGTTGTAGCTGTTCGAATCGGCCGGGTCGAAGGTCGCCACCGTCGGTTGCTTGGCGTTGGCCGGCAGGGTGAAGCCAACCTTCACTTCGCTGGTCTGCTTCGGCGGGCTGTCGGTGGTCAGCAGCTGCAGGTCGACCAGGCGGCCGGCATCGAAGTTGGTGCCATCGGCATTCGGCGCGAACACCTGCAGGCGCGCACCCTGCGGGTTGACCACGTAGCCGGCCGAGTCGGTCTGGAAGTTGCCGGCGCGCGAGTACACGCGCGAACCATTCATGTTCATGGTGAAGAAGCCTTCACCGGAAATGGCCATGTCCAGGCTGCGCCCGGTCTGCTCGTTGTGGCCCTGGATGAACTGCTGGGCGACGTTGGAAACGCGCACGCCCGAGCCGGTCTGGTTCTTCGACAGGCCGTAGCTGGTCGAAGCGAACAGGTCGGCGAACTCCGCGCGTGACTGCTTGAAGCCGGTAGTGTTGACGTTGGCGACGTTGTTGGCGGTGACGCTCAGGTCGGTGTTGGCGGCGTTGATGCCGGACAGCGAGACATTGAAGCCCATGGGATGCTCCTGGTTGATGCGGAAGGTGCGGCTCAGCTGACGCGGAGCACGTAGTCGATCGGGGCCGTGCCCAGGCCCTTGAGGTTCAGGTACAGGCCGTCGGAACCAACGGTCACGCTCTCCACCGGCGCCTGTACGTAGGTGGACAGCTTGGTGCTCTTGCCGGCGGTGTCGACATGGTTGGCGACGATGGAGTACTTGCCCGGCTCCATGCGCTTGCCGTTGGCATCCTTGCCGTCCCACTGGAAGGCGGTTTCGCCGGCAGCCTTGGCTTCCACGCTCAGCGAGGTGACCTTGGCGCCGTTGGCATCGGTGATGTCCACGGTGATGATGCCGGCCGACGGTGCAGCCACCGTGCCTTCGACATTGCCTTCCTTCTCCAGCACCAGCTTTTCCGACGGCACCAGCACCTGGTGGCCGACCAGCGCAGCGCCACGCAGCACCTGGTCGCTGGCCATCGACTCCTGGAAGCCCTTCACCGTCTTGTTCAGATCGGTGATGCCCTGCACGGTGGACATCTGCGCCATCTGCGCGACCATCTGCGTGTTGTCCATCGGCTTCAGCGGATCCTGGTGCTGCAGCTGCTCGGTCATCAGGCGCAGGAAGTCGGCCTGGTCCAGCGTGTTCTTCTTTTTCGTGGCGTTGCTGTTGGGGGCGTTCAGGCCCAGCGCGGAATAGACGTCCTGGCTGGTCTGGTTGTTGACGGCGGTGGTCATGGCGGTATCCGGTGCTGCGGGCCTCAGCGGCCCATGGTCAGGGTGGCCAGGGCCAGTTCCTTGGCGGTGGTCAACATCTCCACGCCGGCCTGGTAATTGCGCGAGGTCGAGATCAGGTTGACCATCTGCGCCACCGGATCGACATCGGGCTGGTAGATGTAGCCATCGGCGTCGGCCAGCGGGTGGCCCGGCTCGTAGCGCTTGATCGGCGCGGCCTCGCTCTGGGTGATCTCCTTCACCTTCACCGAGGTGATGTTGGGATCGTTCTTGCTGGTGACGGCCTGGAAGATCGGTTCCAGCGGCTTGTACACGGCGTCGGCGGAACCGGCGACGGTGTCGGCATTGGAGAGGTTGGAGGCGATGGTGCTCATGCGCACCGACTGCGCCTGCAGCGCGGAGCCGGCGATGTCGAAGATCGGCAGGTTGCTCATGGCTTATTGCCCCGTGATCGCGGTCAGCATGGAACGCACCTTGCTCTCGACGAAGCTGAGCGAGGCGCGGTATTCCAGTGCGGCGCGGCCATAGGCGGCACGCTCGGCATCGGGGTCGACGGTGTTGCCGTCCAGGCTGGGCTGCACGCCTTCGCGCGCGATCTGGAACGGGTTCAGGCCACTACTGATCTCGTAGTGCTGCTCATGGGTGGTGGCCATCAGGCCATTGGCATCCTGCCCCTGGGCGTGGCGCAGGGCGGCATCGAAGTCCAGGTCCTGGGCCTTGTAGCCGGGAGTGTCGGCATTGCCGAGGTTGCTGGCGATCAGCTTCATCCGCTGTTCGCGCAACGGCATGGCCTGGGCGTGGACGCCCAGGTAGTCGGTAATCAGGTTGCGCACGGTGCACTCCCACGGGAACGTTGCCCGGGAAGCTGCAAGGGGTGTGCCAAATGGATAGGGGGTTAGATCCCCGCAGGGGCTCTGACCCCGTGGTTGACGCGTTGCGATGCGGGGTCGGAGCCCGTTCCGGGATCCGACCCCTCGGCGGGCCTTACGCCGCCAGCGCCACCTTGCGCAGGCGGTCCAGCACGAAGTCGGCCAGCTCGTGCGGCGAGTACTTGGCGACGAACGCATTGGCGCCGACGCGCTCGACCATGGCGTTGTTGAAGACGCCCGACAGTGAGGTGTGCAGCAGCACGTACAGGCCGGCCAGGCCCGGGTGGCGCCGGATTTCCGTCGTCAGCGTGTAGCCATCCATGGCCGGCATCTCGATGTCCGAGATGACCATGGCATAGCGCTCGGCCGGGTTTTCCCCCGAGGCGTGGACCTGCAGCAGGTGGTCCAGCGCCTGCTTGCCGTCGGAAAGCAGGGTGGCACCCACGCCCAGCTGGTCCAGCACGCTGCGGATCTGCTGGCGGGCCACGCGCGAGTCGTCCACCACCAGCACCTGCAGCTGCGGGCCGTCGGCGGGCATGGCCATTGCCGGGTCGAGTACCGCTTCTCCGCGCACCTGGGCGATATCGGCCAGCACGCTCTCAACGTCGATCACCTGGATCAGCTCGCCCTGGAAGCGGGTCACCGCGGTCAGGTAGCTCGACTCGGCGCCCAGCTCCGGTGGCGGGTGGATGTCTTCCACCGCGATGTTGACGATGCGTTCGACGCCACTGACCAGGAAGCCCTGGATCGAGCGGTTGAATTCGGTGACGACCAGGTAGCCGGGCGAGGTGTCCGCGTCCGGTTCGCGCTCGGGGTGGCCGATCGCCAGGCCCAGGTCCAGTACCGGCACCGAGCGGCCGCGCACGTCGGCCACGCCGGAGAACTGGCTGGGCAGGCCGGGCACCTGGAACAGCTCCGGGCGGCGCAGGACTTCCTGCACCTTGAAGACATTGACGCCAAAAAGCTGACGTCCGCCGAGGCGGAACAGCAGCAGCGCCAGGCGGTTGTGGCCGGCCAGTCGGGTCCGCTGGTCGATCCGGTTGAGCAGGTCATGGGACATGGCTGCTGTATCGGCGTGGTGGGGGCGGAACTTGAGGGCGCTCTGCCGCCCGCGCGGCCCGCACCGCGTTTGTAGAGTCGACTGTCAGTCGACTGCTCTTCGATCCGATCACGGGAAACCCCGCGCTTCGCGCGAAAGTCGACTGGCAGTCGACTCTACCCATCCGGTCGAATCCCCATCCCGGATCCGATCAACGGGACCCGGTCTCTGGCACACCCCTTGCACGCTGCCGGGCCAGATCCCATCGACAGGAGGCGCCATGCGCCGGGTCACATCGCTGTTCGCCATCGCGCTCGCCCTGGCCGCGCCGTGGGCGGGCGCCACGGACTGGCAGCCGGTGGCCAGCATCCGCACTGCGGCGCTGTCGACGCTGCCTGCCGGCAGTGAAGGCGAGGCGCAGGTGGCCGATGCGCTGCGCCTGCCGAAATGCGGCAGCGCGTTGCAGGTGCAGCCCACCGCCAACACTACGGTGGAGGTGAGCTGTCCCGATGCGGGCGGCTGGCGCCTGTTCGTGCCGGTGAAGGTGCGGCGCAACCAGACCGTGCTGGTGCTCAACCGCGGAATCGGCACTGGAGAAACCCTCACGGCCGCCGATATCACCACTGCCCAGCGTGACGCTGCCCGGATTGCCGGCGCGGTGCTGTCCGATCCCAATGCAGCGATCGGCCGCATCGCCCGCCGTCCGTTGCAGGCCGGAGCCCTGCTGTCGAACAACGATCTGGTGGTCCAGCGTCTCATCAAGCGAGGAGACAATGTAGCCCTGGTGTCGCGTCGCGGCTCGGTCGAGGTGCGCATTGCCGGCCGTGCGATGGGTGATGCCGGTGAGAACGAGCGGGTCTCGGTCGAGAACCTGTCCTCGCGGCGGATCGTGCAGGGCACGGTCGACGCCGCAGGTGACGTAATCGTGGCGCGTTGATTTACCGCAAAATATCCCTAAAGATCACGGCCCTGCGGCCGTTATCCCTTGTGAACGGCAACTCCAGGACACCCCATGAGCCAGAAAATCGACGGCAACCTGCAGGTCCCCCAGGCACTGCGCAGCGTGACGACCCCGGCCAGCAAGCCCGGCGTCAGCACCGATGCGGCGGCGCGCCCGGTCGAGGCGGCCGACAGCCTGCGCCTGACCGGCGAGGCCACCAATCTGCAGGCCATCGAGCGTGAGCTGACCACCGCCCCGGCGATCGACGCCCAGCGCGTGGCGGCCGTGCGCGAGTCACTGCAGAACGGCACCTACAAGATCAATCCGGACGCGATCGCATCGCGCATGCTCGATCTGGACCAGCAGCTGCACGGATGACTGCGGCGATGAGCGAGCCGCTGCAGCGCCTCGCCCAGGCCCTGGACGTTGAGCGCCAGGCCCTGGTCGAGCACGACGTGCACGCCCTGATCCGGGCCACCGGCGCCAAGCTGGAAG
Source organism: Stenotrophomonas sp. LC732 (assembly GCF_052446685.1). Taxonomy (NCBI): domain Bacteria; kingdom Pseudomonadati; phylum Pseudomonadota; class Gammaproteobacteria; order Lysobacterales; family Lysobacteraceae; genus Stenotrophomonas; species Stenotrophomonas sp. LC732. The sequence continues at coordinate 2,051,703 of NZ_CP199214.1, forward strand.
CGCTGCGTGCGCTGGAAGGCGCGCCGCCGGTGGGCGAGGGCGAACAGCTGCAGGAACTGGCCGAGCGCAACCGCGCCAACGGCGTGCTGCTGTCGCGCCGTCGCCGCGAGGTGAACTGGGCGCTGCGCCAGCTCGGCCGTACCGAAGATGCCTCGGCCTACGATGCCAAGGGCCAGTCGCACACGGTCAGCATCGGCCGGCCACTCGCCGTCGCCTGACGCGACGGCGGTCGCACACCCCCTCCCGGTGGGCTGAAGCCCGCTGCATGACCGCGTATATTGGGCGCCTGTTCGAACGCCCCGAGTCGCCGTGTCCGCTGCCAACGCCCTGGTTACCGCCCCCCTTCCGCCGCAGCCGGTGCTGCAGGCCCTGCTTGAGCGCCTGCGCGAAGGCCTGCTGCTGTTCACTGAAGACGGGCAGGTGGCCCTGGCCAACCCGGCCGCGCAGAACCTGCTGGCCAGTGGCTCGGACGGCGGATTGCCGCCGCCGCAGCGGCTGCGCGAGCTGCTCCCCCCTGATGCACTGGAGCAGGCCCGCCAGCATGGCCACTGGAATGGCAGCCTGCCGCTGGGCGAGGGCGTGGTCATCGCCCACCTGTACCACCATGGTCCGGTCGGCGAAGGGCATTTCCTTGCGTTGTTCCGCCACATCGAAGGGCAGGAAGACTACGAGCGCGAACTGCAGCAGCGCCACGCCGAGCTGCGCCAGGCCTACCTGCGCCTCAATGGCACCCAGGAAAAGCTGCTGCAGTCGGAGAAGATGGCCTCGATCGGCCAGCTCGCCGCCGGCGTCGCGCACGAGATCAACAACCCGATCGGTTACGTGCACTCCAACCTGGGCAGCCTGCAGGAGTACCTGCGCAGCCTGTTCACCGTGATCGAAGCCTACGAGCGCGCCCTGCGCGCGCCGGACCCGAAGGCACTGATTCCGGAAATCGATGACATCCGTGACCGCCTGGACATCGACTTCATCAGCCGCGACCTGCCGCAGCTGATGGCGGAATCGCGCGAAGGCATCGAGCGCGTTACCCGCATCGTGCGCGACCTGAAGGACTTCTCGTATTCCGGTCGCGACGAATCGTGGAAGCTGGTCGACCTGCACGCGGGCCTGGAATCGACCATCAACATCATCTGGAACGAACTCAAGTACAAGGTCACCCTGGTACGCGAATTCGGCCAGTTGCCGCTGGTGGAGTGCCTGCCGTCGGAGTTGAACCAGGTCTACATGAACCTGCTGCTCAACGCTGGCCATGCCATCGCCGAGCGCGGCACGATCACCGTGCGCACCGGCGTTGATGGCGATCACGTGTGGGTTGAATTCGAAGACACCGGCGGCGGCATCTCGCCGGAACTGCGCCAGCGCATTTTCGATCCGTTCTTCACCACCAAGCCGGTCGGCAGTGGCACCGGTCTGGGCCTGTCGATCTCCTACAGCATCATCAACAAGCATCACGGCCGCATCGACCTGGACAGCACCCCGGGCGTGGGCTCGCGCTTCCGCGTGGTGCTGCCGGTGAAGCAGCCGCGCTGACCGCTTCCGAAGTGGAACCGGACACCCAGAGCAGCCGGCCAGCGGCCGGCTCTACCGGGGCCTATCGATGGTAGTGCCGGCCGCTGGCCGGCAACCTCATTGAAACCGGACACCCAGAGCAGCCGGCCAGCGGCCGGCTCTACCGGGGCCTATCGATGGTAGTGCCGGCCGCTGGCCGGCAACCTCATTGAACCCGGCCACCCAGAGCAGCCGGCCAGCGGCCGGCTCTACCGGGGCCAATCGACGGTAGTGCCGGCCGCTGGCCGGCAACCTCATTGAACCCGGCCACCCAGAGCAGCCGGCCAGCGGCCGGCTCTACCGGGGCCAATCGACGGTAGTGCCGGCCGCTGGCCGGCAACCTCATTGAAGCCGGGCACCCAAGGCAGCCGGCCAGCGGCCGGCTCTACCCGATCGTCACCGCAGCGGCCGATCCTCGCCACCATCCCCGGTTTCCACCGGTGCCGGACCGGCATTGCTGCGGCGCTGTTCTTCGTACGTGCGGAATGCCTGGTGGATGTGCTTGCGCAGCTCGTCGTCGTTCCACGGCTTGGTCAGGAAGCGATAGATCGCGCCACGGTTGATCGCATCGGTCACCGTGTTCAGATCGGTGTAGCCCGACAGCACCAGGCGGATCGTATCCGGGTACAGCATCTTCACCCGGCCCAGGAACTCGGTGCCGCTCATGTCGCTCATGCGCTGGTCGGACAGGATCACCTGCACGTCGTTGATCGCCAGCAGATCAAAGGCGTCACGCACGTTGCCAGCGGCCAGGATGCGGTAGCCGTCGCGGCGGAACAGGCGCACCAGCGAGCGCAGCACGTTCTCCTCGTCATCCAGCAGCAGCAGCGTCCGGTCCGGGCGCGTTTCGGCGAAGGCTTCCGGGCGCAGGTAGCGGCGGCGCAGGGTCATGCCGGCGGCATCGGCCGACATCGGCTCGCCGAACAGGTAGCCCTGGAACACATCGCAGTCGTTGCGGCGCAGGAAGCCCAGTTGGGCCTGCGATTCCACGCCGTTGGCAATCACGGTCATGCCCAGCTGGTGGCCCATGGCAATGATCGCGCGGGCAATGGCTGCTTCGCGATTGCCAGCCGGTGCGCTCTTGATGAAGCTGCGGTCGATCTTCAGCTTGTCCACCGGGTAGCGCACCAGCGCGCTGAGGCTGGAATCGCCGGTGCCGAAGTTGTCCAGGCTCAGGCTGATGCCTTCGTTGCGCAGGTTGGCCAGCGTTTCATGGACGAAATTGACGTTGTTGGTCAGCGCGCTCTCGTTGATCTCCAGCGTCAGCATGTGCGCCGGCACGCCCGCGGCCTGCAGCAGGGACATCACCTCGGCGAAGAAGTTCGGCCGCAGCAGCTGCAGGGTGGAGACGTTCACCGCGATGGTGAAGTCATCAAAGCCCTGGTCGCGCCACAACCGCGCCTGCTTCAATGCGCCTTCCAGCACCCAGGTGCCGATCTGCACGATGATGCCCAGGCGCTCGGCGGTGCGCATGAAGCGCTCCGGCACCAGCATGCCCAGGGTCGGCGACTGCCAGCGCAGCAGCGCTTCCATGCCGACCACGTGGCCGTCGCGGGCGCTCACCAGCGGCTGGTAACGCAGCTTCAGCTCGCCATTGGGAATGGCATCGACGATCTGGCGCGCGATGATGCTCTCGCTGTGCGCGCTCGGCGGGGTATCCACGGCATGGATGCGCACGGCATTGCCGCCTTCGCGGGCGGCCTGGTACAGCGCATCTTCGGCATGGTCGAGCAGGCGCGAGGCGCTGCTGGCATGTTCCGGGCACAGGCTCACGCCCAGCTTGCCGGTCATGAACAGCGTGTATGGAAGCACCGACAGCGGCAGTTCCATCTGCTGGCGGATCTCTTCAGCGAAGTCCTCCGGCAGCGGCAGGTCCGCGGTGCGGGGCACCGCGATCAGGAACTCGTCGCTGCCATGCCGCCACAGCTTGCCACGCCCGCGCAGGTAGGACTGCAGGCGCTGCGCCACCAGTACCAGCGCCTGATCGCCCACTTCGGCACTCATGTTCTCGTTGACCGATGCGAAGTGGTCGATGTCCACGTGCATCAGCATCAGCGCGATGCCGCCCGAGGCCGCCTCGGCAACCATCGCCTGCAGCTCGGGGTTGCCGGCGCCAAGGCGGTCGGGGGCATCATCGATGCTGACCGGGGGCAGGTTGGGATTCCACATAGGCTCAGTATTCCGGTGAATCGACGGCGGCCATGCTGGTCGCCTGGTAGGGGAGGTGGACGTCGATCAGGGTGCCCTCGCCATGCGCGGATTCGATCCGCACGTGGCCACCGACGCTCTGCGCGCGCTCGCGCATCACGATCAGGCCGAGGCCGCGCGGGCCGTCCGGATCGAAGCCTTCACCATCATCGCGGATCTGCAGGTGCAGGCCACGCTGGCTGACGTCGCGCAGCTGCAGCAGGACCTGGCTGGCGCGCGCATGGCGCAGCGCATTGGTCAGGCTTTCCTGTGCGATGCGGAAGCAGGCCTGTTCGATGCTGTTGTCGGGGCGGTGCGGCAGCGGCTCGATCTCGGCCAGCAGCTCCACCGGCGAAGAGCGGAACAGCACCCGCGCCTGCCAGCTCAGCGCCGCCTCCAGGCCCAGTGCATCCAGCTGCGGCGGGCGCAGCAGGGTGGAGATGTCGCGCAGCTTGGCCACGGTGGTGTCAGCCAGGCTGACGATCTGCGCCAGGTCCTCGCCACGACGCTTCGGATCGTCCTCATCCTGCGCCGCATGCGCCGACAGCTTGATCGCGGTAATGGCCTGGCCGATGTCATCGTGCAGGTCGCGCGAGATCGCGCGACGCTCGTCCTCCTGCAGCGAGAACAGCCGCCCGGCCATCGCCTGCAGCTCGCGATTGCTGGTTTCCAGCGCCCTGCGGGTGCGTTCGGAATCGCTCAGGTCGCGTACGATCAGCAGCTTGCAGTCACGACCGCCGTAGCGCACTTCGCCCACCGCCAGGCCGGCATGGAAGCTGCGGCCGTCGGCACGCTGCATGGCCACCACGCTGCTGTGGCCCGGCCCCAGGTGGGGCTGGCCGGCGCGCAGCTGGCTGCGCACCCGTGGCAGGTCGGCGGCAGCGACCAGTGCCGACAGCGGCTCGCCCAGCAGGGTGTGGCTGCCGTAGCCGAACAGGCCGGCGGCCCAGGCGTTGGCGTACAGCACGTGCTCGTCGGAGAGGATCACCACGCCGTCGGGCAGCACCCGCACCAGCTCGCGGAACTGTTCCTCGCGCTCGCGCAGCAGGCGCCGCGACTGCTCGCGCTCGGTCACGTCCTGCAGCGTGCCCAGCACGCGGCTGCGGCCGGCTTCGTCGATACCGCTGGCCGCCCGCAGGTGCACCATCAATGCACGGCCGTCCATCGACAGCAGCGGCAGCAGCACGTCCACCTGTACCGGCTCGCCGGAGCACAGTTCGGCCAGCAGCTGTTCGGTCTGGGTGGCGGTGGCCGGGTCGGCCGGCACCAGCAGCTCATCGAAGCGGTGCCAGCGCCGGGCCTCGGGCGGGCGGCGGCCGAGCAGGCGATAGACCTGGTTGGAATAGCGGCCCAGCCCGGTGGACGGGTCCAGTTCCCAGGCGCCGATGCGGGCCAGCTCATGGGCTTCCTCCACCCGGGCCAACGCCTGGTCGCGGCGCAGCTGGGCCAGATCCTCGGCGGTGCGGTCGATGGCGATCAGCAGGCGGGCGTTGTGGCCGTCGTAGCTGATGGCGTTGGAGCGCAGCTCCATCTGCCGCAGCGCGCCATCGCGCAGCTGCAGCTGAGCGCGCAGGATGCACAGCTCCTCGGGCGCCTCGCGGATCGCCTCCAGCTTGGTCTGCAGGGCCTGGTCCTGGCCCGGCGGCCACAAGGCGTCGATGGTCTGTTCCAGCAGCTCGTCGCGGTCCCAGCCGAAGGCGCTGCAGGCGGCGGGGTTGGCATCGAGGATCGCCAGCGTGTCCAGGTCGTAGACGAGGATCGGCCCGGGGTTGCCCTCGAACATCTGCCGCAGGCGCAGCTCGGAGGCCTGCTGGCGCGCATGGGTATGCAGCACGTGTTCGGCCAGCGGGCGCAGCAGCAGATAGAGCAGGCCCGCGCTGGCCAGCGCGAAGAACGAGCCCTTCAGGCCCTGCCACAGGGCCGCCTGCTGCGGATCGGGCACCAGCGCCTGCACCACGCTGTCGGTGGAGATCATCCAGGCCAGCGCCATCACCAGGTAGCTCAGCACCACCCGGCGCCGGTCACGGCTCAGCGCCTGCGCCATCCGCGGGTCGGGAACTGGGGCGTTGCCGGTCGGTTCTGCGGGCATGGACGGGGCGGGTGACAGGGGCGCCGGTCATCTTACCCCGCAGCGTGCCGTGACCACTCAATTATCCGCCGCAGGCGCCGTTAACCACTGCGTGCCCCGCTGACGGGCGTGTCATCCGGAGCAAGATCGCGTGGACCAAGGGATCATCGCCAGCCTGCTGCAGCACCCGCTTGCGTCGGCGCTGGTCATCGTCGACCGTGCCGGGCGCCCGCTGGCGGCCAATCCGGCCGCGCGCGAGCATGGCCTGCCGGCCACCGTGGCGGCCTATGCGCCGATGCTGGAAGATCTGCGCCTGATGGCCGCCGATGGTGGCATCGTTGCCTGCACGCTGCCGGGCGGCCCGCGGGGGCACTACGACGGTCACCTGCGTGCGGTGCACGACGGTGCCGGCAACCTGCTGGCGTTCACCCTGAGCATTCCCGAGCCGGTGCCGGTCGATGCGGGCGGGCGCTGGGAGCTGGCACTGGACAGCGCCGGCCACAGCCTGTGGGACTGGGACATCCCCAGTGACCGGGTGGCGCGCACGCCGGCGCTGGGCGACGAGACCGCCACTGAATTGCTGTCTCGCGTGCACGGCGAGGACATCGCCCAGGTGCGCGCCGCGCTCGACGAGCACCTGCGCGGGCACAGCGAGCAGTACAGCGCACAGTTCCGTTTCCGCCAGGCCGATGGCCAGTGGCGTTGGGTGCTCGATCGCGGCCGCGTGGTCGCTCGCACCGCCGATGGCCAGCCCCTGCGCATGGTCGGCACGCATACCGATATCGAGCAGCAGAAGCAGCTCGAATCGCTGCTGCAGGAACAGCAGCTGCACCTGAGCGAGGCCCAGCGCATCGCCAGCATGGGCAGCTGGTCGTTTGATCCCAACAGCGGGCATTTCTGGTGGTCGCCGGAACTGCGTTCGCTGCTGGCCCTGGAGCAGGGCGCCGTTCCGGGCCAGCGGCGTTGGCTGAAGCAGCTGCATCCACGCTCCCGCGGCGCGCTGCGCGCGGCATGGCGGCGGTTGTGGCGCGATGGCCGCGCTGCCAACCTCGAGCTGGAGCTGACCCGCGGCCATGAGCCTTCGCAGCACCTGCGGCTATGGATGCAGCCGCTGCTGGACATGGACGGGCAACCCAAGCGCCTGCTCGGCCAGGTACAGAACATCACCGAACAGCACCAGACCGATGCGTTGATCCGCTGGCGCACCGAACTGCTGAACCGGGTCTCCGCGCTGGGCCGCATCGGCGGCTGCGAGATCGAAGTGCAGACCCGCAGCATGCAATGGACCGAGGAGTGCTACCGCATCCATGGCCTGCGCAAGGAACCGATCACCCTCGACCAGGCGCTGGCGCTGTACACGGAGGACTCGCGCAACGCGTTCGAGGCGGCGCTCGCCCGTATCGCCAACGGCGGCCTGCCCGAGCAGCTGGACCTGTGCTTCTACCGCCAGTCCGGCCTGCGCGTCTGGGTGCAGGTGCTGATCGAACTGGACCGCCGTGACGGCCTGCCGCCGCGGTTCGTTGTCCTGTTCCGTGACATCACCCGCGAGCGCGAAGCCAACGAGCGCATCGAACTGCTGGCCCACTACGACCTGCTGACCGGCCTGCCCAACCGCGTACTGCTCGGCGAACAGACCGCCGAAGCCATCGAGGAAGCACGCGACCGCGGTTCCTCGCTGGCCATGCTGTTCATCGACCTGGACGGCTTCAAGACCATCAACGACAGCTTCGGCCACGCCACCGGCGATGCGCTGCTGAAGGCCGCAGCCACCCGCCTGCACCAGAACCTGCGCAACAACGACCTGTTCGGCCGCTTCAGTGGCGATGAGTTCATCGTGGTGCTGCGCGACCTGGCCGAGCCGGAAGATGCCGGTCATGTCGCCCGCAAGCTGATTGCCTCGCTGGCTGAGCCGCTGCGCCGTGGCGAGACCACGTTGAAAGTCGGCGCCAGCGTCGGCATCGCGATGCTGGGCGATGCGCAGACCGATTTCGACTCACTGCTGCGCGCGGCCGACGCCGCGATGTATGCGGCCAAGGAAGCCGGGCGCAACACCTACCAGTACTACAGCCAGGACGCCCTGGCCCGCATCCAGCGCCGGCTGGACGTCGAGCATGCCCTGCATGGGGCGATCGAGCGCGACGAGTTCAGCCTGGCCTACCAGCCGCTGCTGCACGCCCACCACGGCGAGCCACCGGCGATCGAGGCACTGTTGCGCTGGCACCGCCCCGGCATCGGCTACTGCAGCCCGGCCGAGTTCATTCCCATTGCCGAAAAGTGCGGCGAGATCGTGCGCATCGGCGACTGGGTGCTGAACGAGGCCTGCCGCCAGGCGACCGCCTGGGACCGTGCCGGACTGCACTTTGATCGCATCGCGGTCAACGTGTCGGCGGTGCAGCTGCGTGATCGCGGCTTCGCCGAGCGCGTGATCGAGATCTGCCATGCCCATGGCTGGCCGCCGCAACGGCTGGAACTGGAGCTGACCGAGTCGGCGCTGATCCGTGATACCGACATCCTGCGCCATTGCTTCGACGTGCTGGAACGGCATGGCGTGCCGCTGGCGGTGGATGACTTCGGCACCGGCTTCTCCAACCTCAATTACCTCAATCGCTTCCCGGTGGGGCGCCTGAAGATCGACCGCAGTTTCGTGCAGGGCATGCTGCATGATTCGGGCACGGCCGAAGTCACCCAGGCCATCGTCCACCTGGGCCACGCGCTGGGCATGAAGGTGGTGGCCGAAGGCGTGGAAACCCACCAGGAAGAGGACATGCTGCGCCGCCAGGGCTGCGACGAGATCCAGGGCTACCTGTACTCGCGCCCGCTCAGCCCGCGTGATCTGGCGCAGTGGCTGCGCCAGCAGCGCCCGGCGCCGATGCGCACCGACGCCAGCGGCGAAGCGGTGCTGGTGCGCTGAGGGTCTGCGCTGGCGGATGCCGGCGCGGTGTGGCCTGACTCTGGTGCGCCCAGCTCTGGTGGGTGCCGACCGTTGGCCGGCACGGATGCCCTGGCGCTCGCGATCATCCACGCATGGCGTGGAACTACCTGGGAAACTCCGCCTTCAACTGCATGCGCAGGGCCTCGACGATGGCCGCATAGCGCCGCTTCTGGACCAGATAGCTGGCCAGGAACAGCGGCAGCACCAGCAGCATCGGTGCCACCATCGGGCGCATCGCCACCAGTGGCAACAGCAGCAGCGACAGGATTGCCACGAACCAGCTGCACAGGCCGATCACCCGCACCTCGTGCCGTCGCGCGTTGAGAACGATGCGTCCACGCATCACCGGGAAGTAGCGCAGGCCGAAGCTCGGTGCGAAGCTCTCGCGGAACGCCATGCTGCCATCGGGCAGCGCATGGAAGGCCAGTTGCAGCCATCTGTCCTGCGGCAGGTCACGTTCCAGGCTGCCCAGCGAGAGCCGGGCCTGCATGGCCGGTGACGCCGCGATGCGTTCGTTGAACAGGGTGATGCCCCAGCTGAAATAGCCGGCCACCCAGGCCATCAGAAGGACGGCTTCGATGAGGAGCACTGCGATGAGGGCGATGGCCATCGGTCTTCCATGAACGGGACCGGTGGATCATGCCATGCGGGACGGCCCATCCACGCAGGACGTGGATCTACTTCAGGGCTTCGCCATCCAGGCCCAGGTCCCATGCCAGGCCCAGCAGTTCATCGTCGGCTCGGGAGGGGGTGGGGCGCGCATCGGCCAGCTGCTGCAGTTCGAGCAGTTCCTCGCGGGCCACGTCTTCCAGCCGCTGCAGCTGCTCACGCACGCTCGCATTGCGCGGGCGCTCGGTGTCGGTGAGGGCGGGCAGGGCGCGGATCAGGGTCATGGTGCGCGTACAGGATGCATCCAATGGCGGGTTACAGGCAAAGGCCCCGGGCGAACCGGGGCCTTGCGGGCTGCCGGCGAGGGCAGCGGACATCAGGATCAGAACAGCTCGACGGTGCCGGCGCCCATGCTCTGCTGGGCAACCGGCTTGTGCGGCGGGCGTTCCCATTCGCTGCGCAGCTCGCGCAGGCGGTTGCCGGTGCGCTGCAGCGCGGTGGCAATCTCTTCGTCGAACACGCCGCCATTGCGGTGCAGCAGTTCCTGCAGGGCCACCGCTTCGCGGTTGATCGCGGTCAGGCGGTCCAGGTGGGTGTGCACGCCGCCCAGCGCCTGGGTGGCGATGTCTTCGAACTGCAGGGCACGCACGGCTTCGGCCACGCTGCCATCGATCGCACGGGCGCACTCGGACACTTCGCGCATGCCGTCGCCGAGCGAGGCGTTGATCTGCGCGACGTTGTCGAGCATCGCTGCTGCTTCCTGGCGGGCTTCGCGGGAGCGGTCCATGTCGCGCGAGGCCATGTGCGAAACCGTCTCGCGCACCTTGGCGATGGCGTCCTTGGAGCTGTGCGCCAGCTTGCGGATCTGCTCGTTGAAGGTGGTCGAGCGCTCGGACAGGTTGCGCACTTCGTCGGCGACCACGGCGAAGCCACGACCGGCTTCACCGGCACGCGCCGCTTCGATGGCCGCATTCAGCGCCAGCAGGTTGGTCTGGTCGGCGATCGACTTGACGTCTTCCAGCAGCGCGAAGATGCCATCCAGGTGCTGCGCCATCTGGTCGATGTGCTGCACGGTGGTGCTGCTCTGGCCGCTCACCTGTTCCAGCGCTTCCACCAGCTGTTCCATGCGATGGCTGGCGTGCTGGGCGAAACGGGCGACGTCGAGGCCGGCATTGCCTTCATCACCGGCGCGATCGACGATGCGCGACAGGGCCTGGCTCTGCTGGCGCGACTTGCGGTTCATGGCATCGAAGCTGCCGCCCAGGCTGGAGACGGCCTGGCGGATCAGGTCACGGGCGCGTTCCACTTCGCCACGCGAACCGTCGATCTCGTTGCCGACGAAGTTGCGCAGCTCGGTCAGCAGCTGGTCCTGTTCGCGCAGGACACGGGCGTGCTCGGGGGAACGATGTGCCTGGGCGCGGGTGGTCCACCACGCAAAGCCGAGCCAGCTCAGCGTCATCGTGGTCAGGATCGCCCAGCGCAGGGCGGCCGGCCATTCGAAACCGATGGCGAAGGGGAGCAGCAGGGTCAGAGCCAGGGGGGCGGCCAGACGGATGAAAATGCGTGAGTACATGGACGTTCTCGGGAGGTGCACGGAGGATGTATCGGCCGTACCCCCTTTCTCTTTAACGTCGATGTGCCTCGAAGTGCATTCTGAATGCGCCGGTTTTCCGGCGCCTTGGCGGCCTCGGGGTCAGAGCCCTTTCCGTGCCGGAAAGGGATCCGACCCCTTGGGCAGGCGCAACGGGGTCGGATCCCTTTTCCATGGAAAAGGGCTCTGACCCCACACCCTCAGGCCAGCAGGCGGTCCACGGCCTCGATCATCGCCTTGCGGCTGAACAGGAAGTCCCAGTAGCTGCCGCCCAGCTGGCGCCACAACACCGCCGAACGCACCGCGGCCAGCAGCAGGGCACGGATCTCCGCCACCACGCCGGCCTGGCCCAGGTAGTGCGGGTTGCCCTGCACCATCACCCGCGGTTTCAGGTGGCTGATGGTGTCGGCATACAGGCCGCCGAGGTTGGCCAGTACGTCCGGGTGGCCACTGTCGCCCAGTTCGGTGGCCTGGCGCTGGGCGCGCTCGATGCCCGAGGCGACCTTGTTCACGGTCGCCCCATCCTGCACGAAGCGGCGCTCCAGCTGCAGCACCGACAGGGCCAGCTTGGGCAGGATCGGGTCCTGGCCCTGGCTGCGGAAGTAGTTGTGCAGCAGGCGCAGGCCGGACTTCAGTGCATGACGGTCACCGAACACCGCCTGCGGCGAGGACGCATCGACGCGGAACACGCTGTCCACGGCGGTGCGCACGGCGGCGGCGTCGGAATGGCCGGTATCGGCGATGCGGCGCACCTGCTGCAGGGCCTGGGCAATGCCGGCCAAGGCCAGGACGCGGTCGTCGACAGTGAAACTCATGCAGCGATTACCTCAAAAGGGGAGGGGGTGGTGCGCAGGCGTTGTTCCAGCGGCGCATCGGTGGCGGCGATCACCGCGCCGCCCAGGCACACAGCACCGTCATACAGCACCAGCGATTGACCGGGGGTAACGGCACGCTGCGGGCGCGCAAAGGTGACCAGCACGCTGCCATCGTCCAGCACCTGGACCGTACACGGCTCGTCGGGCTGGCGGTAGCGGGTCTGGGCGGTGCATTCGAAGCGCCGTGCCGGCGGTGAGCCGGCGATCCAGTGCGCGGTTTCCGAACGCAGGCGGTCGGACAGCATCCACTTGCTGTCGCGGTCCTGGTCCACGTACAGCACGTTGCTGGCCACATCCTTGCCAACCACGTACCACGGCGCGGCCGGGCGGCCACGCACGCCGCCGATGTTCAGACCCTCGCGCTGGCCCAGGGTGAAATAGAACACGCCCGGGTGTTCGGCAATCACGCTGCCGTCGGCCGGGTCGAGGATCTGGCCGGGCTTGGCCGGCAGGTAGCGGCCGAGGAATTCGCGGAAGTCGCGCTCGCCGATGAAACAGATGCCGGTGGAGTCCTTCTTGGCGTGGGTCGGCAGGCCGACGTCGCGCGCGATCCGGCGCAGGTCGCTCTTTTCCAGGTCGCCGATCGGGAACAGGGTGGCTGCCAGCTGTTCCTGGCCCAGTTGATGCAGGAAGTAGCTCTGGTCCTTGGATCGATCGGCGCCGCGCAGCAGCAGCCACTGGTGGCCGCGCTGGGCCACCCGTGCGTAATGGCCGGTGGCGATGCGCTCGGCGCCCAGCTCGCGGGCGGCGTCCAGGAAATGCTTGAACTTCACTTCACGGTTGCACAGCACGTCCGGGTTCGGGGTGCGGCCGGCCGCGTACTCGGCCAGGAAGTGCTCGAACACGCCCTGCCAGTACTCGCTGGAGAAGTCCCGGAAGTGGAACGGGATGCCCAGCAGGCCGCACACGGCCACCGCGTCGCGACGGTCATCCTCGGCACGGCAATCACCGCTGCCATCGTCGGCCCAGTTCTGCATGAACAGGCCGGCCACGGCCTCGCCCTGCTGTACCAGGCGCCAGGCGGCGACCGAGGAATCGACGCCGCCGGAGACGCCCACCATCACACGCGGAGTGCTCATGCGACCTCCCGGACCAGCGAAAGCGGGTGGCGCTGGCCACCCAGGTAATCCGCCACCACCTGCCACACCAGCGGGCTGCGCTGGCGCTCGCCGGCGGCCTGCAGCTCGGCCGGGGTCAGCCACAGCGCGCGGTCGATGCCGGTGTCCAGCGGCTGCGCCGGATCGTGCGAAACCGGGCGCGCCGCGTAGCAGAAGCGCAGGAAGGCCGTGCCGTCGCCGGCAGTCCACTGGTAGCAGCCAATGAAGTGGGTCAGCTGCACCGTCCAGCCGGTTTCCTCGCGGGTCTCGCGCAGGGCGGCCTCGGCCAGGCTTTCGCCCGGCTCGAGGTGGCCGGCCGGCTGGTTCAGCACCTGGCGGCCGTCAATGGTCTCCTCGACCAGCAGCACGCGGCCGCCGTCGATCACCACGGTGGCAACGGTGGCGTGCGGTGCCCAGCGCGGGTCCGGCGTGGCGTTCAACTCAGAACTCGTCCTTCTTGGTCAGTTCCAGCTCCATCGCGTCGGCGGTGCGGATGGCCGCATCGATGGCGTCGCTGAGCTGGTCGGCGGTGGCATCGGCGTCGATCTTCACCACGAACATGGCGGTGGTGTCCTGCTTTACCCAGCCGCCCATCTTGGCGTCCTGCGAATCTTCCAGTAGGCGGTTGGCCACGGCCACCGGGAACTGCTTGGTCTTGGCGCTGTAGGCCGGCGACCAGATCTCGCGGATGTTGTGGCTGCCGAAGTCTTCCACCGCCGAGCGCACGTAGACCATCTGGGTGCGGTCGCCCTCGACGTCGAAGACCATGCGGTAGTCGCCATCCTCGTCGACTTCGCAGGTATAGCCCAGCTTGTCCAGGTGGCGGGCCACGGACTTGTCGGCGCTGGTCGCCGCGGCGGCAGAACCGGCAGCAGCCAGGGTGATCAGCAGGGCGGGCAGAAGGGTCCTTTTCATGAAGATCCTGTGAAGCAACGTTGAAAGAAGGTGCAATTGTGACGGGGGGCGTGCGTGCCGTCCAATCCGCGGCGGGCCGACGCAGGCGCGGTGCAACCTCTATAATGGATGGATGCCCCATGAGTCCTCCCCCGATTCCCAGCACGAGCACGGCGTTGCCGTGGAGCCCGCGCGCCCGGAAGTGGCGCCGCCGCCGTTCTACCAGGTGATGCTGCTCAACGACGACTACACCCCGATGGATTTCGTGGTGGATGTGCTGCAGCAGTTCTTCAGCATGGACCTGGACAAGGCCACGCAGGTGATGCTGCACGTCCATACCCGCGGCCGCGGCGTGTGCGGGGTGTTCACCCGCGAAGTGGCCGAGACCAAGGTTGCCCAGGTCAACGAGTACTCGCGGATGAACCAGCACCCGCTGCTGTGCACGATGGAAAAGGCCTGACCGGCTGCCGATCCTCGTCCGGGTACATCGACTCCGGACACGGCGTGCCCACCAAGGTGGGCACCTACCAAGGCAGAAACCTGTAGAGCCGAGCCCATGCTCGGCTGCTTTTCGTCCCGGCGCAATGATCCCGGATGGAGTGCGCCCACCACGCGCGGAGGTCACGCCTCCGCCAACCCCTCCAGCGCCATCCGCGCCACCGTCTCGTCGACGTCGGCGGGGTCGCCGTCATCCCTGAACCACACCGCCGACAGCGCAGTGCTGGCCGCGATCCAGCGCAGCAGGCGCGCCCGTTCCAGCCCAGCCAGCGCGCTGACCTGTTCCAGCCGGGCGGCAAACCGCTCGGGCCGGGTGGCCACATGGATGCCCGGGCCACAGAGGTCCGGGTTGCTGAACATTGTCGTGTAGTCGAACGCGCGGTCGCCCAGCAGCCGCTTCGGGTCGATCGCCAGCCAGCCACGCGCGCCGAAATCCAGCACGTTGTCGTGGTGCAGGTCGCCGTGCAGCGGCCGGATCTCGCGTTCTTCCTGCAACACTCGCTCCGCCAGTGATCTGCACTGTTCCAGCAGTGGCGGCAGCGCGGCCCTTGGCTGCAGCAGGTCGGCGAACCATGTACGCAGGCAGACCAGTTCCGCTGGCGGCGCGCTCCGTGGCCGGTGCAGCTGCCGCAGGACCTGGCACAGGATCGTGGTACACGCATCATCGTCGCCCTCGATCGAACGTTGCCGCAGCGAATCGCCGCCGGCACGCTCGATCAGGATCGCCGGCCCCTCGTGGGCCAGCAGGCGGGCGGCACCATCGCCGTCCCACCAGCGCAGCAGGCGATGGCCGTTCTGCTCCTCGGTTTCGCTGCTGACCTTCAGCATCGCCGGTTCGCCGTCGGCGGTCAGCACCGGCCAGAGCTGGGCGTGGGGCGTCTCGATGGCCGCGCCATCACGCCGCAATCGCCAGCGGCTCAGGTAGGGTTCGCTCATGCTGGGTGGGCTGTCCTGGAGTGAATGAAGATCAAGCGATCTGCACTGCTAACGCC
Organism: Stenotrophomonas sp. LC732; assembly: GCF_052446685.1. Classification (NCBI taxonomy): domain Bacteria; kingdom Pseudomonadati; phylum Pseudomonadota; class Gammaproteobacteria; order Lysobacterales; family Lysobacteraceae; genus Stenotrophomonas; species Stenotrophomonas sp. LC732. Next base: position 2,066,994 of record NZ_CP199214.1, read on the forward strand.
ATCTGAACGCAGCAATCCGCTAGGGTGATGGAAATCGCGTAGTCAGGCCGCATATTGTCCCCATCTGCCGCCGGAGTAATCCATGTTCAGCAAAGACCTCGAACACACCATCGGCCAGTGCTACAAGCGCGCCCGTGAGGCCCGGCATGAATTCATGACGGTCGAACACCTGCTGTTGGCACTGCTCGACAATCCGTCTGCCCAGGCCGTACTGAAGGCCTGTGGTGCCGACGCCGAACGCCTGCGCCAGGAGCTGGAGCAGGCCATCGAGGCTTCCGTGTCCCGCCTGGCCGAAGATGACGGCCGTGATACCCAGCCGACCCTGGGCTTCCAGCGCGTGCTGCAGCGGGCCGTGTACCACGTGCAGTCCTCGGGCAAGAAGGAGGTCACCGGCGCCAACGTGCTGGTCGCCATCTTCGGCGAAAAGGACTCCCATGCCGTCTATTACCTCAACCAGCAGGACGTGACCCGGCTGGACGTGGTCAATTACCTGTCCCACGGCATCGCCAAGCTGGGCGAGGAAGGAGAGCAGCCGTCCTCCTCCTCCGAGGGCGAAGGCCGCATCGAAGGCGGGGAGGGCGAGCCGAAGGGTGATGCCCTGACCGAGTTCGCCAGCAACCTCAACGAACAGGCGCGGTCCGGCCGCATCGATCCGCTGGTCGGCCGTGCCGACGAGATCGAGCGCACCATCCAGGTCCTGTGCCGCCGCCGCAAGAACAACCCGCTGTACGTGGGCGAGGCCGGCGTGGGCAAGACCGCGATTGCCGAGGGCCTGGCCCGCCGCATCGTCGAGGGCTCGGTGCCCGACGTGCTGGCCGACGCGGTGATCTACTCGCTCGACCTGGGCGCGCTGGTGGCCGGCACCAAGTACCGCGGCGACTTCGAGAAGCGCCTGAAGAGCGTGCTGACCGCACTGAAGAAGGTCCCCAATGCGGTGCTGTTCATCGACGAGATCCATACCATCATCGGTGCCGGTTCGGCCTCGGGTGGCACCATGGATGCGTCCAACCTGATCAAGCCGGCGCTGGCCTCCGGCGAGCTGCGCTGCATCGGCTCGACCACCTTCCAGGAGTACCGCGGCATCTTCGAGAAGGACCGGGCGCTGGCCCGCCGCTTCCAGAAGATCGACATCGTCGAGCCGACCGTGGGCGAGACCTACGAGATCCTGCAGGGCCTGAAGTCCAAGTACGAGCTGCACCACGGCGTGACCTATTCGGACGAAGCGCTGCAGGCGGCGGTGGATCTGTCGGTGAAGCACATCGGCGACCGCCTGCTGCCGGACAAGGCCATCGACGTGATCGACGAGGCCGGTGCCCGCCAGCGGCTGCTGCCGGAAGGCCAGCGCAAGGAGCTGATCGACGTCGAGGAAGTGGAGGCGATCGTGGCCAAGATGGCGCGCATCCCGACCAAGCAGGTCAGTGCCACCGACAAGGATGTGCTGCAGCACCTGGAGCGCAACCTGAAGATGGTGATCTTCGGCCAGGACCCGGCCATCGAGACGCTGTCCTCGGCGATCAAGCTGGCCCGCTCGGGCCTGGGCAATCCGGAAAAGCCGATCGGCAACTTCCTGTTCGCCGGCCCGACCGGTGTCGGCAAGACCGAGGTGACCAAGCAGCTGGCGCTGCAGCTGGGCATCGAGCTGGTCCGCTTCGACATGTCCGAGTACATGGAGCCGCATTCGATCAGCCGCCTGATCGGTGCCCCTCCGGGCTATGTCGGCTTCGACCAGGGCGGCCTGCTGACCGAAAAGATCGTCAAGACGCCGCACTGCGTGCTGCTGCTGGACGAAATCGAAAAGGCGCACCCGGACATCTTCAACATCCTGTTGCAGGTGATGGACCGCGGCGTGCTGACCGATACCAACGGGCGTGAGGCCAACTTCAAGAACGTGGTGCTGGTGATGACCACCAATGCCGGCGCGGCGCAGGCCTCGCGGCGCTCGATCGGCTTCACCAAGCAGGACCATGCCACCGACGCGATGGAGACCATCCGCCGCAGCTTCACCCCGGAATTCCGCAACCGACTCGATGCGGTGGTGCAGTTCCAGGCGTTGGGCTTCGAGCACATCCTGCGCGTGGTCGACAAGTTCCTGATCGAGCTGGAGATGCTGCTGCAGGACAAGCACGTCAGCCTGTCGGCCACGCCGACCGCGCGCGACTGGCTGGCCCACCACGGCTTCGACCCGCTGATGGGTGCGCGCCCGATGGCCCGCGTGATCCAGGACAAGATCAAGCGTCCTCTGGCCGACGAGCTGCTGTTCGGCAAACTGGTCAACGGCGGCAAGGTGAACATCGATGTCCGCGACGACGAGCTGGTCGTCGAGACCCAGGCCGAGCCGGAGCGCCTGCTGCCGGTCACCGTGGAGTGAGCTGACGCCGGGCCTGGCCCGGCGGACCTGAAATGACAAGGGCGGCTTCGGCCGCCCTTGTCATATGCGCCATCAACGGCCGCGCTGGCGGGCCTTCTTCTGGAAGGTGGCTTCGTCGATCGGTTCGATCTGCGCCACCCGGCAGTGGTCGGCATCGGTGCGCAGCTGGCTGCGGCCGGCGCTGCACAGCAGGCCCTGCTGGCCTTCGGTGATGAAGCTCAGTTTCCGCGAGTAGCCGGCAGTGGAGCAGTCGTTCTGGAAGTGCACGACATAGTGGTCCTGGCCATTGCGCAGCAGGATGTTCCGCGAAACGCCGGCGCGCACGATCTGCTGGTCGCTGCCCAGCTGGATGCAGTCACTGGCCGTGGAGGGGGGCTCGGCGGCGCGCACAGGCGATGCGCTGGCGGACGTGGCAACGGCGACGAGCAGGGCGGTCAGCGTGAGCATGTTCATGGCGGGGCAGGGGAATGGCGATCCGGACTGGATCGGGTCCCACGATGCCGCCACGGATGAAGATGCGAATCTGCCGCAAGCAGGGCTGACCGACGCCACGGTGCGTTCGGTCACGATGACCTCCGGCAGGGCCGGATTGCAGGCATGACAAAAGGCCAGCAACCAGGGCTGGCCTTGTCGAAGTGGCGCAACGCGCCGACCGCTTACTTCATGCGGTAGGTGATACGACCCTTGGTCAGGTCGTACGGGGTCATTTCAACCTTGACCCGGTCACCGGTGAGGATGCGGATGTAGTTCTTGCGCATGCGGCCGGAAATGTGGGCGATGATTTCGTGCCCATTTTCCAGGCGAACGCGGAAAGTGGTGTTCGGCAGCGTCTCGCTGACGGTGCCCTCGAACTCGATGGAATCGTCTTTCGACATGTAGTCCTGTGCGGTTCAGAAAACGGCCACGCTGGGCCTAAGGCGCAGTATTTTACGCGTGACCGGCCCAGCTTGCAAAGTTTGTGTTAACCCCCGGCCAAACGCTGTGCCGGCAGGCGTCCGACCGCCTGCGTCCACGGGCCTTCACGGCCGTCATGGCGCACCGCGTGGCGGACGTGCTGCAGGAACGCCGCGCGCGGCAGGTGCTCGGCGCCCATCCGCAGCAGGTGCGGATTCTCCACCTGGGCATCGATCAGCGCCCAGCCCCAGCCGTGAAGCGTGGATGCCAGCGCGGCCAGGGCGATCTTGGAGCCGCCGCTGGCGCCACTGAACATGCTCTCGCCGAAGAACATCGTCCCGATCGCCACCCCGTAGATGCCGCCGACCAGCGTCTGCCGGTCCCAGACCTCGAAGGAGTGGGCAAAGCCGAGGTCATGCAGCTGGCTGTAGGCCTCGACCATGTCGGGGCTGATCCAGGTGCCGTCCTGGCCGGGCCGCGGTGCCGCCGCACAGGCGCGCATCACCCGGCTGAAGGCGGTGTCGGCGGTGACCTCCCATGTGCTGCCGCGCAACTGGCGGCGGAAGCGGCTGGACAGATGCACGCCATCGGTACGGAACACCATGCGCGGGTCGGGCGACCACCACAGGATCGGCTCGCCCTCGCTGAACCATGGAAAGATGCCGCCCGCATACGCGTTGAGCAGGCGCGCCGGGTGCAGGTCGCCGCCCACGGCGAGCAGGCCGTCGGGCTGGCGCAGGGCGGTCTCGGCCGGCGGGAAGGGGGCGTCCGGCGCGTCGGCCAGGCGCCAGGGCAGCTGGCGGGTCATGCCGGCATTGTATTCGTCGCGGTGACGCGTGATGTCTGCCGCCATGACTGTCCACCGACGACCGGCCCCGCATGAGCGCGTGGCTCACCTGTCGGCTTCGCTTCTTTTTGGGATTTGTTGCATTCCCCTGAACGGTAGTGCCAGTCACCCTGTGGGCTCATCTTTCAAGCGCGGACTACCGTGAGAACTACTGACACCGTGCAAGAACTGCTTGAGATGGCCGGAATGTCGGCTGGCTCAGATAAAGCCATGGTTGCGATGCTGGATCTCTATGAGGGTGATCCTGCCGCCGTCTCGACACTGCTCATCTTGGCGATGAAGGCCCCTGTGCAGAGGAGCGGGATGCTTACGGCTGCGGCTGAGTTGCTGCCGGATGACAGTGTCGCAGAGGTGTGCCGATTTGCCTGGGGCGAGTTCAAGAGCGGTAGCCGCCATTGGCTGGCGGCCAGGATCGCGGCGCAGGCGGCCTATCGTCTCCCCAGATTGCTTCATGATGACTGGGATGCCGTCCTTCGCCTGTCGGCACACGAGCCAATAGAAGGCCCGTTCTGGCGGGAGCTGCCGATTGAGGTCGGTCGGAGATGGATTCAGGAGGCAAGAGGGCCGTCGTCGTCTGATGCTGGTTTGCCGGGATTACCCCTGGAGATGAGTGGGGTCGTGGAGTTCCAGGACGCCGCGCGTGACCTATCCGGTTCACGGGATGAGCCATGGGCGGCAGTTGGAAGGGAGGGATTGTCTGGTCTTGAGCTGGGCTCGGGACGCGCGCTGCATGGAGGGCGTGGTCTCCATCTGCGTTTCAGTGCGCAGCACCAGCGCTTGCAGCTGGCAGAATCCACAAGGGTCGAGCGCCGCCTCCAGCGGCTGCATCCCACCTGGAAGGACGGGAATGCGCAGGCAACGGGGCATATGGGCGGTCGCCTGGAAGGGCGATGTGGAATATGCAACTCCCCGTTGCAGCGCTTGCTGGAACTGGAGCTGGCGTTGATCGGTCCGTGCACCCTCTCGAAGGTGACGCTCGGCATATGTCTGGACTGCCCCGACAACGGAGAGTCTGGTTGGTGCCACGGAGATCCCGTGTATTTCCGCCACGATACACAGGGCCTTCCCAGCGCCCATGAATCGCAGGTATTCGATCCGCGGGCATGTCCGGAAACGTCAACCAACCTGATCGAGGCGGAGGTCGATCTGGTCGAGCTTCCGGGTCGGTTCTGGCAGCCGCCGAGCTATGTGGGTGGCTGGCAGAACTACAGCCGGGTGGGCGGACTGCCATCCTGGATCCAGAGCGGGCTCTATCTGTCCTGTCCCGATTGTTGCCGCACGATGTTCTTTGTCATGCAGCTTGATTCCCACATTCCATTGGACGATGGCTCCCTGATGCAGTGGATGAACGGAGGCATGCTCTACACGTTCTGGTGCGACCAGTGCAGGATCAGCGGGCACTACAGCCAGTACAGCTGAACCAGTCGAGCAAGCTCGGCACTACGACTCTACGCGGAACGGCCCATGCCCCTGCAGCTCCTGCTGGTAGCGCCGCACATCGCGCCGTTCCTGCCGGCACCAGTCCTGCAGCGCTTCTGCGAACTCCGCATCAGCCACCCAATGCCGGCTGCGCACCAGCGTCGGCAGGAAGCCCCGCGCGAGCTTGTGCTCGCCCTGTGCGCCCGGTTCGAAACGGGTCAGCCCTTCGCGCAGGCAGTATTCGATGCCCTGGTAGTAGCAGGCTTCGAAGTGCAGGCCGGGCAGGGTGGCGCCGCCCCAGTAGCGGCCGTACAGCGTGTCACCGCCGCGCAGGCAGAGCGCGCCGGCAATCGGCTGGCCTTCCCGCTCGGCCAGGAACAGCACCAGCCCGCGTCCCAATGAAATGGCCAGATGGCGCAGGAAGGGCTCGGTCAGCGCCGGGGCATTGCCGTATTCCAGGAAGGTCTGCAGGTAGAAGCGGTACATCGCCTGCAGGTCGGCGCGACTGGCCTCGTCGCCGTGCACCACGCGGAAGCTGATGCCCTGGCGGGTGACCTTGGCCCGTTCCTGGCGGATGTTCTTGCGGTGCTTGTGGTTCATCGCGCCGAGGAGCTGGTCGAATGTCGCCCAGTCACCCGGGTTCTGCCACTGGAACTGCACGTCCTCGCGCAGCAGCCAGTCATCGCCGAACAGCGCCTCGTCCGCTGCGGCGTGGAAGTTGATATGGGCCGATGACACGGCCAGTGCCGGCAGTGCATCGCGCAACGCCGACAGCAGCGTGGTGCGCTCTGAATCGTGACGGGCCAGCAGGCGCGGCCCGGTGACCGGCGAGTACGGCACCGCGCCCAGCCACTTCGGGTAGTAGTCGCGGCCATGGCGGGCATAGGCGTTGGCCCAGGCATGGTCAAACACGAATTCACCGTGGGAGTTGGTCTTCAGGTAGCCCGGAATTGCGCCGATCAGGCGCTCGCCCTCCCACAGCGTGAAGTGCCGGGGTTGCCAGCCCCAATCCTCGCGCAGGCAGCCGTGCTGTTCCAGGCCTGAGAGGAAGGCGTGGCTGACGAACGGATTCTGGCCGTCGTGCAGGGCATCCCAGTCGGTGGCGGGAATGGACTGCAGGGAGTCGAGGAAGCGGGCGGAGGGCATGGTTGGCAAGGATAGGCCAGGTGGATCACGAACGGTGCTGGCGGAGCTGGGTTGGTTTGTTCCGGTTGGGGGTGAGGAAAGTTTGAATTGTCCATCCGTGTGCGCTTGGTTGCGGAATGCCTGAATGCACAGGGGCAGAGTGAGCTGCGCCGCTGGAGCGGTGCATTCACTCTTTGCATGGAGTAGCCAAAATGAACCAGAAATTTCGCCTTGGATCCCTTTCTGTCCTGCTGTCTCTTCTGGGTGGCGGACTGTTGATAAGCCCCGCGCAGGCCGTTGACGCTCCTCCTGCGGTGGAGCAGGACACTGGGCTCGACATCCTCTTGACCCAGAAGGCGCGCGACATTCTGGAGCGCGTTCGTCTCGTGGATGGCCAGGCACGTAGTCGCCGGGTTGAGGTATCAGCAGATATCGCCAACGGTGTAGTGACCGTGGCGCTGGATCGTGACTTCGTTCCTGCCGATTACGGACCGTCGTTCGAGGATCAGCGAAGCGAGATCAGTTTTGGACTACTGCATTGGGCCGAGCAGGTGGCGCCGTTCAGTCGTGTCGTTTTTCTGTATGACGGGAAAGAGATCGAATACTACTTTCCTGAGATAAAGGCTGCGGACGATGCGGCGCGGAAAGCGGGGGATGCGCTGAGGCGGATGCGTGGAACGCCTGGGTCCGGGATGGCATTTGTCGCAGCCGGCCATGGGTATTTCTACAGCTACAAGGACAACCGGTGGGTGACCTCAAGGGATGAATGGAATGGGGTCTCCGAGGGGTTGTTGACTCCGTCGTACGCTGCGGAGCTGAAGGCGATGATCGAGCAAAGGAGCCAAATGCCTGTCGTCCGTCCGCGCGTTCAGATCACGGGAACGACTCATCCTCCGAGTGGTGAGGAGTGGTGGACCATAGCTGCGCGCTACGCGATTGCCGAGCAGTATCCGGCCGAGACAAAGATATGGAACACGTACGCAGGCAGTACGCTTTGGGATCGGGAGGAGCGTGAAGACATCAACAGTCGGCCGCTTCTCGCAAACCACCACGGAGCTGAGGTAGCGATTCATCTGCACAGCAATGGAGAACCCTCGGGGGCCGCGCGCGGTACTCGTGTGATCGTGCAACCTGGTAGGCCGATGGATGCTGCTCTTGCAGAGAGTGTCCTGTGCTCGATGAAGGAGCTGATTCACTCGCTACCTGAGTATGCGGCATTCACCGTGGCTCCCGCTCCGCACGCGCTGAACAAGGGGGAGAACCGAGAGGCGCACATGCCATCGATCATCGTAGAGACGGCGTTTCACACGAATCCGGATGATGCCAAGGCGCTGCAGGACCCCGTCTTCCGCTCGGCGTCGATGAAAGGGGTGGAGAAGGGCTATCGCCTGTGGGCAACAGGAAAGACGTGTGAGCCGCTGTCCGGGCAGCCGATCGCAGATGTCGACGTTCCATCCGGCGACTCGCGCGAGGTGGACGTGGCGTTTGCGGGCCATCCGCAATTCCCGATCAGCCTGATCACCCGCAATACGCTGTGCCCATCAGGGTGGAACTGCAGCGGACGGACGGTGGTCCTCGATTCGCCTGACCAGCCCAGCAGGATGCAACTCAGCTGCGGTCGCGACAGCGTGGGGACGCTCGGCTGGGAGACGCATGTGTTGGATGCGGATGGGGTCAAGTCGCAGCCCGTGCCTCACACCGTTCGTTGTGTTCCCGATGCGGCCGGCCCTGATCGAAATGGCTTGCCTGAGAATACGGCTGCCGCAGGGATGTAACGAGAAAGGCCGACGCTTTCGCGTCGGCCTTTCTCCTGAGTCGAGCATGGCTCGACTCTACAGAGCATAATCAGCGCTTCAGCTGGCCTTGCCCTGCGCGTCCAGATAGCGCTCGGCGTCCAGTGCGGCCATGCAGCCGAAGCCGGCCGAGGTGATCGCCTGGCGGTAGTGTTGATCGGCCACGTCGCCGGCGGCGAACACGCCTTCCACCGAGGTCTGGGTAGCGTTGCCGCCCAGGCCCGAACGGATTTCCAGGTAGCCGTTGTTCATCGCCAGCTGTCCGTCGAACAGGGTGGTGTTCGGGTGGTGGCCGATGGCCACGAAGAAGCCGTGGGCATCGATGTCGCGGGTGCCGCCGTCCAGGGTGGACTTCACGCGCACGCCGGTCACGCCGGCGTCGTTGCCCAGCACTTCCTCCACCTGGTGGTGCCAGACGGTCTCGATCTTGCCTTCGGCCACCTTCCTGAACAGCTTGTCCTGCATGATCTTCTCCGCCTTCAGGGTGTCGCGGCGGTGGACCAGGTAGACCTTGCGGGCGATGTTGGACAGGTACAGGGCCTCTTCCACGGCGGTGTTGCCGCCGCCGACCACGACCACGTCCTGGTCGCGGTAGAAGAAGCCGTCACAGGTGGCACAGGCGGACACGCCGCGGCCCTTGAACTCGTCTTCGGTCGGGATGCCCAGGTACTTGGCGGTGGCGCCGGTGGCGATGATCAGCGCGTCGCAGGTGTACTCGTGGCTGTCGCCGATCAGCTTGAACGGGCGCTGCGACAGGTCGGCGGTGTGGATGTGGTCGAAGATGACCTCGGTCTCGAAGCGCTCGGCGTGGGCCTGCATGCGCGCCATCAGGTCCGGGCCCATCAGGCCGTGGGCGTCACCCGGCCAGTTGTCCACCTCGGTGGTGGTCATCAGCTGGCCGCCCTGCTGCAGGCCAGTGATGACGACCGGCTTCAGGTTGGCACGGGCGGCGTAGACGGCGGCGGTCCAGCCGGCCGGTCCGGAACCGAGGATGACGAGGCGCTGGTGGCGGGAGGGCAGGCTGGTGCTCATGTAGACTCGCGAAAAGGTAGATGGGACAAGGCGCTGGCGATGTTTGCGCAGCATCCGTGGCTGGTCATAGAGTGGCGGCTGGGGCAGGGCGATTCAAGCCGATGAACAGAACGCCGTCATCCAGCGGTGGTTTCGGCTCTGTCCGGGCCCGGTCAGAAGTCGCATAACTGAAAACTGACGCCGTCTCATTTATTATCAATCACTAACAGCGCATTCCAAAGGTATGGTCTAAGGTGGCGAAGCAGGTCCCTGAACGCTCCAAGTCGGACGACAGCAAGGCGTCACGTCGCACGGCCGCGGCGGCGACGACCGACAATCCACGCCGCCAGCGCCTCTGGCGCGACCTGGGCCTGATCGCGATCGCGCCGGCCCTGCTCTATCTGGCGGCGAGTCTTTTCACCTATTCAGCGACGGATCCGGGCTGGTCGCATACCGGCAGCGTGGTCGCGCCGGTGCACAACCTCGGTGGTCGCGCGGGCGCCTGGATCGCCGACGTGCTGCTGCAGTTGTTCGGCTACATCGCCTTCCTGCTGCCGGTGGTGCTCGGTGCGCTGTCGTGGATTGCCATGTTCGGCCTCAAGCGCGAGAGCAAGGGCGAGAACGACCTGGACCCGGCGCTGCGCCTGGTCGGCCTGGTCGGTTTCCTGATTGCTGGCACCGGCTTCCTGCATGTACGCCTGTTCAGTGGCGATGTCTCCAGCGCCGGCGGCATTCTCGGCAAGCTGGTTGGCAATTCGCTCACGGTGGGCTTCGGTGCGCTGGGCGCGAACCTGTTCGTGCTGGTGCTGCTGCTGGCCTCGATCACCCTGGCCACCGGGCTGTCCTGGTTCACGGTGATGGAAAAGATCGGCCGTGGCGTGATGTCGCTGGCACCGTTGCTGGCGCGCAAGAAGGAAGAAGTCACCGAGTGGCAGCAGACCCGGGTGATGCGCGAGGAGCGCCAGGAAGTGCGCAAGGCCGATGCCGAGGTCCGCGCCAAGCGCGAGCCGGTGAAGATCGAGCCGCGACCGGAACCGGTGATCGAGAAGAGTGACCGGGCCAAGCGCGACACGCAGATCCCGATGTTCCGTGGCGTAAACGGCGACGGCTCGGACCTGCCGCCGTTGGCCCTGCTGGACGACCCCAAGCCGCAGCCGGTGGGCTACGACAAGGAAACCCTGGACGCGCTGTCACGGCAGATCGAGTTCAAGCTGAAGGATTTCCGCATCGACGCCCAGGTGGTCGGCGCCAACCCCGGGCCGGTCATCACCCGCTTCGAGATCGAGCCCGCGCCGGGCATCAAGGTCAGCCAGATCAGTTCGCTGGACAAGGACATCGCGCGCGGCCTGTCGGTGAAGTCGGTGCGCGTGGTCGACGTGATTCCGGGCAAGTCGGTGATCGGCCTGGAAATTCCCAACGTCACCCGCGAGATGATCTACCTGTCCGAGCTGTTGCGCTCGAAGGAATACGACAAGTCGGCCAGCGTGCTGACCCTGGCGCTGGGCAAGGACATTGCAGGGCGCTCGACCGTGGCCGATCTGGCGCGCATGCCGCACCTGCTGGTGGCCGGTACCACCGGTTCGGGCAAGTCGGTGGCGGTCAACGCGATGGTGCTGAGCCTGCTGTTCAAGGCCTCGCCGAAAGATCTGCGGATGCTGATGATCGACCCGAAGATGCTCGAGCTGAGCGTCTATCAGGGCATCCCGCACCTGCTGGCGCCGGTGGTCACCGACATGAAGGAGGCTGCCAACGGCCTGCGCTGGTGCGTGGCCGAGATGGAGCGCCGCTACAAGTTGATGAGCGCGGTGGGCGTGCGCAACCTGGCCGGCTTCAACAAGAAGGTGAAGGAAGCGCAGGATGCCGGCCAGCCGCTGATGGACCCGCTGTTCAAGCCGAACCCGGAGCTGGGCGAGGCGCCGCGTCCATTGGAGACGCTGCCGTTCATCGTCATCTTCATCGACGAATTCGCCGACATGATGATGATCGTCGGCAAGAAGGTGGAAGAGCTGATCGCGCGCCTGGCACAGAAGGCGCGTGCGGCCGGCATCCACCTGATCCTGGCCACGCAGCGCCCGTCGGTGGACGTGATCACCGGCCTGATCAAGGCCAACATCCCGACCCGTATCGCGTTCCAGGTCAGCTCCAAGATCGACTCGCGCACCATCCTCGACCAGTCCGGCGCGGAGACCCTGCTGGGCCACGGCGACATGCTGTACCTGCCGCCGGGCACCGCGCTGCCCGAGCGCGTGCATGGTGCGTTCGTGTCCGATGACGAAGTGCACCGCGTGGTCGAGCACCTCAAGGCGATGGGCCCGGCCGACTATATCGACGGGGTGCTGGACGAGGTGCAGACGATGGGCGACGGCGTGGTCGTCGGTGCCACCGGCCTGCCCGAGACCAGTGCGGCCGGCGACGAGTCCGACCCGCTGTATGACGAAGCGCTGCGGGTGGTCACCGAGACCCGCCGCGCCTCGATTTCCGGCGTGCAGCGCCGGCTGAAGATCGGCTACAACCGTGCAGCGCGACTGATCGAGGCCATGGAAGCGGCCGGCGTGGTCAGCCCGCCCGAGCACAACGGCGACCGCACGGTGCTGGCACCGCCGCCGCCGAAGTAAGGCCCGACGTATCCCCCACGACGTCCAAGGAACCGACGCATGCTTCACCCCGTACCAAGCGCGCTGGCGCTGGCGCTGGCAGCCTTCCTGGCTGCCGGCCCGGCACTGGCAGAAACCGCCACCTCCGCGCCCGCCACGGCGCCGCCTTCCACCAGCGGCGATACCGAAGCCAGCAATAATTTCAGCATTGTCCGTTACCGCGCCGACTACCAGGTGCGGCCGGATGCGGGCAATGTGCAGACCGAAACCTACGAAGTCCTGCTCAAGACCAAGGCTTCCGTCGAGCAGTTCAGCCAGGTGCGGCTGAGCTACAGCGAAAAGATGGAGACGCTGGAAGTGCTCGGTGCCTACACCATCACCGCCGATGGCCAGCGGCGCGACGTGCCGGCCGATCGCATCTACACCCAGGAGAGTTACTCCAGCGCCTCGGCGGCGATGTATGCCGACCGCAAGGTGCGGGTGATCGTGTTCCCGAACCTGGCCCCGGGCACGCGCCTGTACTACCAGGTGCGCCGCACCCAGGCCACGCCGTACTTCCCGGGCTATTTCGGCCTGTGGGAAACCTTCAACGTCTTCACCGAGTACGAAGACGCCGAGGTCACCCTGACTGCGCCGGCCAACCTGCCGATGTTCGTCGACAGCCGCGGCGTGCAGGGCAGCGATCGCCCGACGGTGAAGAACGGCCAGGCGCAGTGGCGCTGGCGCTACCAGCGGCGCGAGGCCATGCCGGCACAGAACTGGTCGGCGGCGGGCTGGGAGTTCGGCCCGAACATCATGGCCAGCACCTATCGTGACTGGTCGCAGATGGGACGCGCCTACCAGCTCAAGGCCGGCCCGGCGGCCGACGTGACCCCGGCGCTGCAGGCGCTGGCTGATGAGATCACCGCTGGCATCAGCGACCGGCGCGAGCAGGCCGACGCGCTGTACCGCTGGGTGGCGCAGAACATCCGCTATGTGGCGGTGTACCTGGGCAATGGCGGCCTGGAGCCGAACAGCGCGCAGAGCATCCTCGACAACCACTATGGTGACTGCAAGGACCATGTGACGATCCTCGAGGCATTGCTGGCAGCCAAGGGCATCGCCAGCTCGCCGGTGCTGATCGGTGCCGGCGGTGGCCCGACGCTGCCGAAGATTCCGGTGCTGGGCCGCTTCAACCACGCCATCACCTACATCCCCGAGTTCGATCTGTACCTTGATTCGACCACCGCGTGGGCCCGCTTCGGGCAGCTGCCGGAAGGCGACCTCGGCGCACCGGTGATGCGTACCCGCGACGCCTCGTTGGCGCGCACCCCGGCCAACACGCCAGAGCGCAACGCCACCTCGATGGAGGTGCGTTTCACCTTCGACGCCAACGGCAACCTGCGCGGCGAGACCATTCCGAAGCTTGGCGAGAACGCCGAGATCGGCATGCGCGCCCAGTTCTCCCAGCTCAACGCGCAGAATCGTGCGCGCGCCGAGGAGCAGATCATGGCCGCGTCCGGTTTCGACGGGCGAGGGCAGCTGCAGATCCAGGGCGTGCCGGTCGACCTGACCCGGCCGTTCGGCTATCGCATGGCCTTCCAGGCCGAGGACTACGCCGACTTCAGCGTGGCCGGCGGCATGGCCGTGCCGGATCCGCCGGGCGGCGAGTCGGTGCGTGGCCTGTACGCCACCGCTTCTGCGCCGGCCAACGAGACGCCGTTCTACTGCAATGCCAGCCTGCGCGAGGAAACCTATCGCCTGCAGTTCCCGGCCAATGCGCCGATCATCGCCATCCCGGCCAACCAGCGTTTCACCAACGCCGCTGGCGAGTACCGCGTGGACTGGAGCCGCGAGGGGCAGGACGTGATCGTGCGCCATCGCTTGCAGCAGAACGCGGTGCGTGGTCCGGAGGCGCTGTGCCAGCCGCAGGACTACACCGCGTTCCGCGCGTTGTATCGCGAAGTGCGGCGTGGCTTCCGTGGCCAGGTGCTGTACGGCAAGCTGCCGGGCTCGGGCGGCTGAATCGCCGATGGACGTTCAGGGCGGCATAATGTCGCCCTGATCGCCCATTCATCTTTCCCCGGGCACACTGGCAACCACCTTTCCTGGCGCCCGCGCCCACAGGATTCCCGCATGAACTTCCGCTTCCGTCGTTTCCTTGCCACCACCACCCTGGCCGTGGCCTGCGCCGCCGCCGGCAGCGCCTGGGCAGGCGCCCGCGATGACCTGAAGACCTTCACCAGTGGTCTGAAGGGCCTGGATGGCCAGTTCAGCCAGCAGGTGTTCGACAGCCGCGGCAAGGTGAAGGAATCGACCAGTGGCCGCGTGGCCCTGTCGGCGCCGCGCCTGTTCCGCTGGGAATACGTGCGCCCGCACGAGCAGTTGATCGTGGCCGACGGCAAGAAGGTCTGGATGTACGAACCGGACCTGGAGCAGGCCACCGTGCGTGAGCAGGGCAAGGAAGAGCAGAACAGCCCGCTGACCGCGCTGATCAACCCGGCACTGCTGGAACAGCAGTACGACGTCAGTGAAGAGGCTGCGCAGCGCGACGGCCTGCAGTGGCTGTCGCTGTCGCCGAAGCGCGAGACCGAAGCCAGCTTCCAGTACGCTGCGCTGGGCTTCAATGCCCAGGGCCTGGCCAAGATGGAAATCACCGATGCGGTTGGCCAGCGCACCGTGATCAGCTTCAGCGGCTGGAAGCGCAACCCGGGCTTTGCCGCCGGTACCTTCAGCTTCACCCCGCCAAAGGGCACCGACGTCATCGGTAATTGACCTGTGGGCGGAGGCGCTTTGGTGGGTGTCAACCTTGGTTGACACGCTTTTGATCTGCCGGCCAGCGGCCGGCACTACCGATCCTGTGGCCTGATCTGCCGGGCAGGGTTCGGTGCTGTCTGCTCTGGCGGGTGTCAACCGGCACCGTCATGGTGAGTGTCAACCTTGGTTGACACGCTCTTGATCTGCCGGCCAGCGGCCGGCACTACCACCCGTGCGGCCTGATCGCCGGCATGGCCCGGCGCTTTCTGCTCTGGTGGGTTTCAACCGGGACCGCCTTGGTGGGTGTCAACCGTTGGTTGGCACGCTTGGGATCTGCCGGCCAGCGGCCGGCACTACCAGACATCGCGTCCCGCCGCCGGGCACGGCCCGGCGCTACCGTTGGGCGGCGCGGTACAATGACCGGGTGGCAAGACATCGTTCAACTTCCTTCCCTGGTCCCGATCTGCTGAGCGTCGATCGGGAACACCTGCGCCCGCTGGCCGAGCGCATGCGTCCGCGCACTCTCGACGAAATGGTTGGGCAGAAGCGCCTGCTGGCGCCGGACAGCGCGCTGCGTCGCGCGGTCGAATCCGGTCGCGTGCATTCAATGATCCTGTGGGGGCCACCGGGCTGCGGCAAGACCACGCTGGCGCTGTTGCTGGCCGAATACTCCGACGCAGAATTCCGTGCCATCTCCGCCGTCCTCTCCGGCCTGCCGGAGGTGCGCCAGGTGTTGGCCGAGGCCGCGCAGCGTTTCGCCGAAGGCCGGCGCACCGTGCTGTTCGTGGATGAGGTGCATCGCTTCAACAAGGCGCAGCAGGATGCGTTCCTGCCGCATATCGAGCGCGGCACCATCCTGTTCGTCGGTGCCACCACCGAGAATCCGTCGTTCGAGTTGAATTCCGCATTGCTGTCGCGTTGCCGCGTGCATGTCCTGGAAGGCGTTTCGCCCACCGACATCGTCGAGGCGCTGGAACGTGCGCTGGGTGATCGCGAGCGCGGCCTGGGCGAAGAGGGTATCGAGGTCGCCCCCGAACTGCTTCTGGAAATCGCCACCGCTGCCGATGGTGATGTGCGCCGTGCGCTGACCCTGTTGGAGATCGCCGCGGAACTGGCGGGCGGGGAGGGGGGACGCATCACGCCGCAGACCCTGACCCAGGTGCTGGCCGATCGCACCCGTCGCTTCGACAAGGGCGGCGAGCAGTTCTACGACCAGATCTCGGCGCTGCACAAGTCGGTACGCAGCTCCAACCCGGATGCCGCGCTGTACTGGCTGACCCGCATGCTCGATGGTGGCTGCGACCCGTCCTACCTGGCGCGCCGGCTGACCCGCATGGCCATCGAGGATATCGGCCTGGCCGATCCGCGCGCGCAGAGCATGGCGCTGGAAGCCTGGGACATCTACGAGCGGCTGGGCAGCCCGGAAGGCGAGCTGGCATTCGCGCAGCTGGTGCTTTACCTGGCCAGCACTGCCAAGTCGAACGCCGGCTATGCGGCCTTCAATCAGGCCAAGGCCGACGTGCGCGAGAGCGGCACCGAAGAAGTGCCGCTGCACCTGCGTAATGCGCCGACCAAGCTGATGAAGGAGCTCGGCTACGGCGCCGAGTACCAGTACGACCATGACGCCGAGGGTGGCATCGCGCTGGACCAGACGGGTTTCCCGGATGCGATGGGCGAACGGGTGTACTACAACCCGGTGCCGCGTGGCCTGGAAATCAAGCTGAAGGAAAAGCTGGACCGGCTGCGTGCCGAGCGCGAAGCGGCGAGGGCGGCAAAGGGTCGCTGACCCGGTTTATGTAGCGTCGAGCCGCGCTCGACTCCGCTCTGGACCAGGCCAGCAGCGCCTGCGGCAACGGCAGCCGAGCATGGGCTCGGCTCTACAGGGCCAACGGCAGCCGAGCATGGGCTCGGCTCTACAGGGCCAATGGCAGCCGAGCATGGCTCGGCTCCACATTGTTCCCGGCGCCGGTCTTTGGCACACTGCGCGGCCACTTTTTCAAGGATTGATGCCGTGCAGGAAATGATTCTGCCGTTGAAGCGCTACGCCCAGTTCGAGGGGCGTGCCAACCGTCGTGAGTACTGGATGTTCCAGCTGTTCATGCTGATCGTCTCCGCCGTCCTGATGGTGCCGCTCGTTGCCGGGCTGGTGATGCAGTCCGACGTCCTGGGCATCGCGTCGATCATCCTGTTTGTCGTGTTCTGGCTGGCCACGTTCGTGCCGGTCATCGCCGTCACCGTGCGCCGCCTGCACGACTGCAACCAGTCGGGCTGGATGTACCTGCTGGCCTTCGTTCCGTTCGGCGGCCTGGTGATCTTCGTGTTCGCGCTGCTGCCGGGCACGCCGCAGGAAAATGCTTATGGTCCGGTGCCTTCGGGGCCGTGACATTCCGCGAGTCGGGCATGGCTCGACTCCACAAGAGGCAAAGAAAAGAAGCCGGCATTTCGCCGGCTTCGTCTTCACTTGATGGTGCAGTCGCCGAAGGACAGGTAGTCCGTGCCGGAACTGAACTGCAGCGTGCAGCTGGCGGTGAACGTCGCGCCTTCTTCCAGTGCGCCCAGCTTGGCCGCCTGCTGTTCGTCGTCGCTGGTCAGTCGGGCCAGGACATTGCCCTGGTCGTCGCCGGCCTCGATCAGCGGCTCTCCCGCCAGGTTGCTGGAAACGCTCAGGGCTACGGCGGTGAATGTCACCGTCTGGTTGAGTTGGTCCATGCCCAGTGACGAATTGCCGGCTTCTTCAAAGGCCTGGTAGAGCGTTGGCAGGTCCTGTGCGGCATGGGCGGCCAGCGGCGCAAGCAGGCCGAGGGAGAGGGCGATCAGGGTGGTGTGCTTCAAGGGAGTCTCACAATCATGGGATCCAATCCCATGCCGGTTGTGTGCAGATGAACGCGACCCGGATGGCGGCAAGTGCCCGCCATCCATGGCTGCGCTGGAAGCGGGGCGATCCAATGCCCCGATGGGCGGCAAAATAGGGGAATTGCTGCCCCTTGCGCAACCCGGGCATGCGCGCGCGTGATACACAGCGTGACGCTTGATCGATGTGATAATCATTCGCGTTTAAGGTAGACTGCGGTCCCTTGTGAACCGGCGGCCCTGGGCCGCTTCTGCCGCCGCTGATGAAGCACTTTGTTCCGCCTTCGCGCCGTGGTCCGCTGGCCCGCGGCCTGGCCGCCTTGATGATGGGTCTGCTCCTGGCCACCCCATATGCCCATGCACAGCAGCGCAACCCGCTGCAGAAGATCGGCCGCACCGTGCTCGACGAGCCGGCGGCCAGCTATCGCTTCGAGCATTTCGTGGTGGACAGCCCGGACCAGCAGCGCCGTTGGCGGGTGAACCTGGCGATCCCGGCCAAGGCCGGCAAGGTGTCCTCTCCGGTGCTGTACGCGCTGGACGGCAACGCCGTCGCGATGGTCCTGGATCAGCCGTTGCTGGCCGAGCTGGCCGCGCGCAAGGCGCCGCCGGTGCTGGTGCTGATCGGCTACGACAACGACCTGCGCATCGATTCCAAGGCGCGCACCCGCGACTACACCGCGTGGATCGACCGCGCCGACGATGAGAGCGGTACGACCCAGGCGGTCGGCGGTGGGGCTGCCGCGTTCCTGGATGTGATCGAGCGCCGCATCAAGCCGGAAGTGGAGCGTCGCGCACGCATCGACACGCAGCAGCAAGCGCTGTGGGGCCACTCACTGGGTGGATTGTTCGTGCTCAATGCGCTGTACACGCGTCCGGCCGCCTTCCAGTCCTATCTGGCCGCCAGCCCGTCGCTGTGGTGGAGCCAGGGTGCGGCGCTGGGGGATCCGGAACAACAGTTCGTGCAGAACGTGCACGGCCAACCGGCAAGGCTCTGGCTGATGCTGGGCGGTGCCGAGCGTGTCGGTGATCGCGGCAAGCGCGACATGAACAATCCGCGCGTGGTCGCGCACCTGCGCCGCATCGGTGGCGCCACCCCGGATGCGGCGATGCAGCTGTCCGAGCGCTTGGGCAAAGTGCCGGGCCTGAGCGTGCAGTACCGCGAGTTCCCCGGCCTTGGCCACGGCCCGATGCTGCCGGCGTCCTTCCATGCGGCGCTGCATGAGCTGTACGGCGTGACCGATCGCAGCGCCGGCGATGGCGCGCCCAATGGCGGTGACAACGCCGCCGAATGAATCCCTTCGCACGCGCTGCCGTGCGACCCCACTACCCAGGCGAGGCTGCCGACGTGCAGCGGCCCAGGCAACCGATGACCCCCGCGCCACGTGGCGCGGCCTACGTGTGCAAGGAGCCTGCCATGTCGTTCCGTCCGTCTCTCCGTCTTACCTCTCTCGCTGCCGGCCTGCTGCTGGCAGTGACCGCCACCGCGCAGCCGGTGTTCGACCAGCCGGCCAACGCCACCTTCAAGGGTGAGGTCGTCTCACGCGGTGAGAACGTGGTTCCCGGCAGCACCGCCGACGTGGTCGGCCGTGGTTTCGTGCCGGGCCAGAAGGTCAGCCTGCTGCGTGGCGACAGCGTGCTCAACGCACAGCCGGTGGTGGTCGATGCCGATGGCAACTTCAAGACCCAGCTGAGCATTCCGGCCGACGCGGTGCCGGGCACCCACCCGGTGGTGGTGCGCGCCAGCCAGCCGGCTGCGGCCACGGTGCTGAAGCTGCGCGTGTCGCCGCAGTTGCCGCTGTCCGGCCAGGCGCAGTTCGCCACCCGGTCCAGCAAGCTGGTGCCGGGCCTGTACCAGTCCGCCTACAGTGCCGCCAGCAACGCAGTGTTCGTGACCTCGGCGGTGGGTCGCCCGCCGGTGACCCAGTCGCAGCTGCTGAAGCTGGACCCCACGTCGCTGAAGGTGACCAGGGCGATCACCCCGGCGCAGGTGCCGGGCAGCACCAATGGTGCGGTGTACGCGGTCTACGGCGTGGGCGTGGATGACACCAACGGCAATGTCTGGGTGACCAACACCCGCCAGAACTCGATCGCGGTCTACCGGCAGAAGGACCTGTCGCTTGTCCACCAGTTCCCGGCCGACACTGTGCCGCACGCGCGCGACGTGGTGGTCGATGGCACCCGCGGCAAGGTGTTCGCCTCGGCAACGGGCGAGGACCACCTGTCGGTGTTCGACGCCAGGACCTTCAAGGAGCTGCCGGCAGTGACGCTGGAATCCGGCGTGGATGACGGCACGTTCACACCGATGAGCCTGGTGCTGGACGAGAAGGGCGGCAAGCTGTTCACCGTCAGCATCGGCACCCCGGAAGCGGCGGTGATCGATGTGGCCAGCGGCAAGGTCGAGAAGGTCATCGATCTGGGTAATTCGATCAGTGCCTCGGGCGTGGCCTTCGATGCGGCACGCAACCGCCTGTACGTCGCCTCGCAGGGCACCGACAACCTGCTGATCGTCGACGTGGCTGCTGGCAAGGTGCTGCATGACGTGCCGGTCGGCGCCGGTGCGCTGAACGTCGCCTTCGATGATGCCTCCGGCCTGGCCTATGTCAGCAACCGTGGCGCTGGCACGGTCACCGTGGTGAATGGTGACGGCAAGGTGGTCGCCAATCTTGATGGCGGCACGCTGCCGAACCACGTCCGCGCCGATGGCAAGGGCAACGTGTTCGCGGTGAACAAGTCGCGCGGCGCTGAGGACCCGAAGGGTGACCGCATCACCCGCATCACCCCGAAGCAGTAAGTCACACGGTGGGGCGGCGTGCGCGCCGCCCTGCCAGCAAGGAGAACGAGCATGAACATCGCGTCCCGTCTGCGCCTGTGTGCGCTTCCGTTGGCTGTTTCGCTGGTACTGGCCGCCTGTGGCGGCGCGTCGACACCGCCTGATGGCCAGAAGGCCGCCGAGCCGCCCGCCGCACCGGCCGCTGCCGAAACCGCGTTGCCGGCAGGCTGGCAGCGCGTGGCCGGTGCCGAGCTGCCGGCCGTGCATGACCAGAAGGCGATGCTGCCGGCCAAGGTGCATTCCGATGACGGCGCCGATATCGAGGTGACCGATACCAGCCGGATCATTGCCGGTGGCGACGACGTCATCGCGGTGATCGAAGCACTGGGGCTGGGCACGCAGGTATTCGCCGCGCCGACCAACACCACCACCCAGGCCGGCCTGGCCGCGCCGCACCAGTTCCTGTTCAACCGCACCACCGGCGTGGAGGGCGTGCTGAGCCTGCAGGGCTCGCTGTTCCTCGGCAACAGCCTGCGCCGCCACACCGAGCTGGCCAAAAAGCTGCGCGAAGTCGGTGAGCCGGCGGTGGTCATCGATGATCTGCAGCCGGCCCCGGACAAGGTGCGCAAGGTCGCCGCCGCACTAGGGCTGGCCGAAGCGGGGCAAACATTGGCCACGCAGGTGCAGCGCCAGCTCGACGAGGCTGCAGCGATTGGCAAGGGCCTGGGCCATGCGCCACGACTGATCCACGTATCGGCCACCGGCGCTGGCGGCTCGCCCACTGTTGCCGGTGCCGACAGCGCGTCAGCGCAGCTGATCGCGCTGGCCGGCGGCATCAACATCGGCACCGAGGCCGGGGTGAAGAACTACTCGCAGCTGAGCAACGAGGGGGTGGTCGCCGCGGCACCGGAGGTGATCCTGGTGACCGAGCATGACCTGCGGCTGTTCGGCGGTGCCGAAGGCCTGTGGAAGGCGTACCCGACGCTGAAGCAGACGCCGGCCGGGCAGGCCAATCGGGTCTGGGTGATGCCGGATGTGCAGCTGAAGTACACCAGCGTGGGTTCTGGTGCGGGCGCGCTGGCGCTGGCCAAGGCCCTGGCAGCCTTGCCGAAGGCATGAGTCCGGCGGATCGGCGCCGCCGTCGCGGGCGGACGATGTTGATGGTGGCGTTGCTGGCACTGCTGGGGGCAGTGCTGGCGTCGTTCGCCGTGGGTCCGTTGCGGTTGCCGCCGCTGGAGGTGATGCAGGCGCTTGCGGTGAAGCTGGGCCTGCTTGACCCAGGGGCAGTCAGCAGCCGTGACCTGGCCGTGGTCTGGCAGCTGCGCATTCCGCGCGCCCTGTTGGGCGCGATGGTCGGTGCGTCGCTGGCGATGGCCGGTGCCAGCCTGCAGGGCCTGTTTGGCAATCCGCTGGCCGACCCCGGCATCGTCGGTGTCAGCCAGGGTGCTGCGCTGGGTGCGGTGGCTGCCATTGTTCTCGGCGCTGCCGGTGCGGCCGGCTGGCTGGTGCCGGTGGCAGCCTTCGTCGGCGGCGCGCTGGCGATCGGCCTGACCTATGCGCTGGCCCGGCCCGGCAAAGGCAGTGGGAATGCCACGCTGCTGCTGGTCGGCATCGCGATGGCCGCGTTCTGCTCGGCGCTGATCGGTTTCCTTACTTACATCGCCAGCGAAAGCGAGCTGCAGTCGCTGGTGTTCTGGCAGATGGGCTCGCTGGCGCGCGCCAACTGGGCCGACGTGGCCGCGGTGGTGCCGCTGTTTGCGCTCGGCGTGTTTGCGCTGCAGCGACTGGCCACGCCGCTGGACATGCTGGCGCTGGGTGAGCGCCAGGCGCAGCACCTGGGGCTGGACGTGACCCGTACGCGGCGTCGCCTGGTCGCGTTCAGTGCGCTGCTGGTGGGCGCAGCGGTGGCGTTCGCGGGCTCGATCAGCTTCGTCGGCCTGGTGGTGCCGCACGTGGCGCGACTGCTGGTCGGCCCGGGTCATCGCTGGCTGCTGCCGTTGTCCGGGCTGCTCGGTGCGCTGCTGATCGTGGTGGCCGACACCGCCGCACGCACGCTCGATCCACCTGCGGAGATTCCGCTGGGCCTGTTCTCGGCCGCGCTGGGTGCGCCGTTCTTCCTGTGGCTGGTGCTGCAGCAGCGCCGCAAGGCGGCGCCATGAGCGTGCTGCTGAAACTGCACCAGGTGGTGGTGCGCCGCCAGCAGCGCGAGATCCTGCATGGCATCTCGCTGGCGTTCGAGCCGGGCACGGTGACCGCGCTGGTTGGCCCGAACGGCGCGGGCAAGTCTACGTTGCTGGCGGTGGCGGCCGGTGACCTGCGCGCCGATGCGGGGGAGGTGAGCCTGCTGGGCAAGCCGTTGGCCAGTTACAAGGCGGGGCCGCTGGCACGCGAGCGCGCGGTGATGCCGCAGGAACATGGCGTGCGCTTCGCCTTCAGCGTGGAAGAAGTGGTGGCGATGGGACGGTTGCCGCATTCGCCGGATCCGCGTGTGGACGATGCACGGGTGGAAGCTGCCATCGATGCCGCCGAACTGCAGGCGCTACGCCTGCGCGAAGTGCAGCAGCTGTCCGGTGGCGAGTCCGCCCGGACCACGTTCGCGCGCGTGCTGGCGCAGGACACGCCGCTGCTGTTGCTTGATGAACCGACCGCGGCGCTGGATCTGCGCCACCAGGAGCGTACGTTGCGCAGTGTGCGTGCCTGTGCCGAAGCCGGTGCGTGCGTGATCGTGGTGCTGCACGATCTGAACCTGGCCGCCGGCTATGCCGACCGCATCGTGCTGCTGGAGCAGGGCAGGGTGGCGGCCGATGGCACGCCGCTGCAGGTACTCACCGAAGACAACCTGCAGCGGGTCTATCAGCAGGATGTGGTGGTGCTGGAGCATCCGCGGCGCGGGGTGCCGTTGGTGGTGGTGACGTAGTCCGGATCTGCTGCCGTCGCCGCGTATCATGTCTGACCGGTATTCCCTCAATGGACTGATGCAATGATCTGTAGCATTTCGCGCGGCACGCTGCTGGCCGTGTTGGTTGGCTTCGCAGGCGCTGCGACTGCGGCTTCCACCTCTCCGGTTTCGCTGACCGATGCGGCGGAGAATGCCTCGCTGATCGAGATACGGCATTCCGCTGGCGCGGGTTCCCCTGTTGCGTCCATCCGGACGCAGTACTTCGCCAGCGAGGAAATGTCCGTGAGTTGGGATGACCAGCGGGTGCTGGTGCTTTGCAAGGAGGCGGCATACCTGCAGATTCCCCCTGCCAAGCTCAAGGCCGCCGCGTTGAGCACCGAGCAGCGGCAGATGATCGTCTACCAGGCGCTGATGTCCGGCCTGGGTGCTGTCGCGGGCGTGGTCGGGCCGGCGGGCGAGGTGGTGGCTGTGGCGGATGACGGAAGCGAGACCCGCAGCATTGGTGAAAGCCATTGGGCGTACGGTATCGAGCGCTACGACGTCACCACCCAGCGCATGCCGGGCGGCGCGCTGCGTGTGCATTCCCGCAAGACCGAGACCGTGAACACGACGCCCCCGGCGAGCCCGGACGACACGTTCAGCACCGAGGATGACCAGGCGGCACGCCTGTCCGAACTGGCGCCGGTGGGGAGCTGGACCGAGGTGCTGATCCATGGTGGCCCGCGGCTGCCGCACATTGACCCGGCGACGTCGCTGAAGGGGTGGATTCCGATGGGGGATGACCAGGCGGCGACCGTGGCCGAGGCGCGCACGCTGCACGGCTGCAAGTAAAGGCTGAGAGGTCAGAACCCTTTGCCCAGGGGAAAGAGATCTGACCCCGATCATTGTCGGCCTCATCGTTCCATTTATGTTTGCAATATTCACTTGCGCGCCAGATTGGCAGGTCTAGAATGCGCCCCATGAATCGGATGCCGCTCCTGAAGTTTTTCACCCTGACCCGCGCCAACGCGGAACGGGCGTGTCTGCCTGGAGCCCCACGAGGCCGTTGAAGCGGCCATCGCTGGACCTTCGACAGAGCGCCCCCCGGGGCGCTCTTTTTGTTTTTGTTTTTTTTTGTTAGTCGACTAACAGTCGACTCTACCCAGTCGACGCTACCCAGCCGACGCTACCCAGTACCGCAAAGGAGAACGTGCCATGCACCAGATCGCCGAGACTGAACGCTAGCCGCGCACCCTGTCGCCAACCGGGGGGCGCGGCCCCTGAAGTTGGCCTTGCAGGAATCTCTTTATGAACACCCAAGTCCTTTCCCGTCGTCGCAACCTTGGCATCATTGCCCACATCGACGCCGGCAAGACCACGCTGACCGAACGCCTGCTGTGGAAAAGCGGCGAGATCCACCGCGTCGGTGAAGTGCACGACGGCAACGCGACCACCGATTTCTCGGCGATCGAACGCGAACGCGGCATCACCATCGGCGCTGCCGCCGTGCAGGCGCAGTGGGCGCCGCGCGACCTGCCGCCGCATCGGCTGACCCTGATCGACACCCCTGGCCACATCGACTTCGCCATCGAGGTCGAGCGTTCATTGCGCGTGCTCGACGGCGCTGTGGCCGTGTTCTCGGCCGTGGATGGCGTGCAGCCGCAGTCCGAAACCGTGTGGCGCCAGGCGCGTCGCCACCGCGTGCCGTTGATCGCTTTCGTCAACAAGATGGACCGCGTCGGCGCTTCGTTCGAGCGCGTGCTGGAGCAGCTGCAGGACAAACTGCGGGCGCGGCCGTGGGCGCTGGGCGTGCCGTTGGGCAGCGAAAGTGGCTTCAACGGCTGGGTCGATCTGGTCGATGAGCGCGTGCTGCAGTGGCAGGATGGTGCCGCAACCACGGTGACCCCGTGGGACCAAGCGGCGCGGGCCCAGTGGCAAGCCCAACGCGATGCGCTGGTCGAGGCCGTGGCCGATCACGATGAGCAACTGGCCGATGCCTGGCTGGAAGGTCGCGTGATCGATGCCGGGCAGCTGCGCGCGGCGATCCGCCGGGCGACGCTGGCGGGTGCGGGCGTGCCCGTGCTGGCCGGTGCTGCGTTCAAGGACAAGGGTATCGAGACGCTGCTGGACGCCGTGGTCGATTACCTGCCGTCGCCGCTGGATCGCCCTGCCGTCAGCGCCGAAAGCGATGAGGGCGAGGTCGTGCTGCCGCCGGACCCGGACGGTCCGCTGGCCGGCCTGCTGTTCAAGATCACCCACCAGCAGCACGGCGCGTTGAGCTTCGTGCGGCTGTACTCGGGCACCTTGAAGGTGGGTGATGCGGTGTCCAGTTCGCAGCATCCGCAGGGGCGGCGTGTCAGTCGCCTGGTGCGGGTGCAGGCCGACCAGACCCACGACATCGAACAGGCCGTGGCCGGTGACATCGTTGCAGTGCTGGGCTGGAAGGATGCGGTCAGTGGTGAAACGCTGAGCGGTCGTGCGCAGCCGCTGCGCCTGGAGAACATCCAGGCACAGGCACCGGTGCTGGCGTGGCGGTTGGAGCCGGCGCGTGCGGCCGACCTGATCCGGATGGCACAGGGTTTGGCCAGCCTGGCCCAGGAAGATCCCTCGTTCCGCGTCGAAACCGATCGCGACACGGCGGAGACCCTGGTCTGGGGCATGGGCGAACTGCACCTGGAGGTGATGGTCGAGCGCCTGCGCAGCGAATGGAAGGTCGACGTAGGCGTAGGTGCGCCGCGCGTGGCCTACCAGGAGACGCCGATGCGTGCGATGACCGGCGTCGTCGGGCGGCTGGTCAAGCAGACCGGCGGCCAGGGCCAGTTCGCGCACGTGGTGCTGGATGTATCGCCGCGCGAGGACGACCAGGTCGTATTCAACGACCGCATCGTCGGTGGCGTGGTGCCGCGCAGCTTCATCGCGGCGGTGGAGAAAGGTGTGCGTGCTGCGCTGTCGGAAGGCCCCCAGGGCCATCCGGTGGTCGGCATCGAGGTCAGTCTTGTCGATGGCCAGACCCATGCCAAGGACTCCTCGGAGATGGCGTTCCATCGCGCAGGCGCCGAGGCGATCAAGGCGGCGCTGGCCGAAGGCGGCACGCAGCTGCTGGAGCCGGTGATGGCGGTGACGGTGCATTCGCCGTCAGCGTCGGTGGGTGATGTGGTCGGCGACCTCAACCGCCGCCATGGTCGCATTGCCCGCATCGACGATCAGGATGGTCGCGCCGAGGTCAGTGGCTTCGCACCACTGGCGCAGCTGGTGGGCTATACCACCTCGCTGCGTTCGCTCAGCCAGGGGCGGGCCAGCAGCGAGGCGCACCTGCATGGCTACGAGCCGGTGCGCGCTGCATGAAGAAGGTGAGGGGAGCCCGTTCGCGGGCTCCCTTTTTTGTGGGTTCGGGTTTCCGCATCCATGCATGGCGTGGATCTACCGGGTGATCGGGTCGCGAGCTCTGCACTAGATCCACGCCATGCGTGGCTGGGGCCCTCGCGATGCGTTTTTTTGCATTGCGATGCAACAAAACTGCAGAAAAAGCTGGATTAAAGTGATGCCTCACGATAAATTGCGCACCCCCCGTTGCTCGCCGCCGCCCGCACCCCTCTCATGCGTGATGACAAAGACCCCGGAACCCTGGAGCTGACCCTGCCGCGCAAGCGCGGTCGTCCGCCCAAGTTCGGGTATGCGATGAGCGATGCGCAGCGGGCCGCACGCTATCGTGCGCGCCGGGCAGGGCAGGCCAACCACGCCGATGTGCGCTCCTGCAGCGACATGGTGCTGCTGGACAAGATCCGTGCAGCGGTGAGCGCGCGCGACACCGAACTGGCCGGATTCCTGGTCCACGTGCTCTGGCAGCGCTACCCCCTGCAGCTGAAATAGTTCGCTGGCGGGGTGGCCGTTGTCATCGAGCTTGTTGATAATGCGGGATTCAGGTTGTTCCCGCTGGCGTGCCCGGGATGGCAGGCGCGCATGATCGAACGGTTCCCAAGATGACCACCACCAGCGACACCACCACCGAAGCGGCGCCGAGCGGCGCTCCCCTGTTCTATACCCGTCCGGTGCCGCTGCAGGCCGATGTGCACGCCGATCTGCGCATCCTGCCGGGCAAGCTCGAGTTCGCCGCCGGCAACAACGCCATTCCGCTGGTGCTGGGCGAGTTCTCGCTGGCGCTGCATCATTTCCCGATCCTGTTCGCCGGCCCCGGTGCGGTTCCGATGGCTGCCGTCGGCGTGTCCGACCAGAACCTGTTCATCAAGGACGGCCTGTGGGAAGACGAGGCCTATATTCCGGCCTACCTGCGCCGCCACCCCTTCATCTTCATCGACACCGGCGCGGAGAATGACTTCCTGCTGGGCATCGACGAAGAAAGCCCGCGCGTGGTCAAGGGCGGCGAGGAAGGCCAGCCGCTGTTCGTTGACGGCAAGGCCACCGAAATGGTGCAGCAGGCGCTGGAGTTCTGCGGCCAGTACACCCGCGAGCACGAACAGACCCTGGCCTTCTCCAAGGCCCTGACCGACAACGGCCTGCTGGTCGAGCGCAACGCCACCGTGCGTACCCCGGATGGCCGCGAGTTCAACCTCAATGGCTTCCTGGTGGTGGACGTCGAGAAGTTCGTTGCGCTGCCGGAAGCCACCGTGGTCGAGTGGCACCGCAGCGGCTGGCTGGCACTGATCCACCAGCACCTGATGTCGCTGGGTCGCTTCAATGACCTGACCCGTCGCCAGGTCGAGCGCCTGGCCGCCTGATCAAGGCATTGGCAGGGTTCCCGCTGGGCGGGAGCCCTGTCCGGCCTTCAGCACGTCCAGCAGGCGCCGCGCATCGGCCCAGTCCGGCGCGGCGTCATGCGCCAGGTCGACCAGCTCCGCCGCGATGGCCGCATGCTCGCATTGGCCCAGCATCTGCAGCGTGCCCTGCAATCGGTGCGCGTGATGGCCCAGTGCCGATGCATCCGCTCGATCAATAACCCGCTCCATGTTGCCGAGCTCATCGTGGATGTCGGCGATGTAGGCCGCGTCCATGTCAATCGTCTGCGCGGCTGCGCCCAGGCCCTCTGGTCGCGCAATGCCGAGCGCAGGCAGCAGCTGGGCGGCGCGCAGCGGCTTGGCCAGCACCGCGTCGAAGCCCGAGCGGTGGCAGCGTGCGCGATGACGCCGTCCGGTGCGGGCAGACAATGCGATCAGGCGAACGGTGCGCCCGGCAGACCCGCGTAGCTCGCGCGCCAGCACGTGACCATCGGCGCCAGGCAACCCAATGTCGATCAGAGCAACGGAGCGGGGCTGTCGTGCCTGTTCGGCCAGGGCACTGGCCGCATCTTTCACGGCGCACACCTCTGCGCCCCAGCGCCGCAGCTGTTCGGCGATCACGTGGCGATTGAGCTCGTGGTCCTCGACCAGCAGCAGGTGCAGTCCGGCCAGTGGCGTATCGCCCACGGGCATGTCCTGGGCATCCACGCCGGTGCCAGCCGGGCACACCGGCAGGCGCAGGATGAAGCGACTGCCACGGCCCAGCACGCTGTGCACGGTGAGGTCGCCGCCCATTGCGCGGGCCAGCTCGCGCGCGATGGAAAGCCCCAGCCCACTTCCGCCACGCCGCTGTCCGCTGCTGCCTTGCTGGAAAGGCTGGAACAGGGTGGCTACCTGCGCCGGCGCGATGCCGATGCCGCTGTCGATCACCTCCAGCAGCAGCGCCCGCGGACGCGCCGCCGGCATCAGTTGCAGGCGCAGCTCGATGCGGCCGGAATCGCTGAACTTCACTGCGTTCGCCAATAGATTGCTGGCAATCTGGCGTAGCGCATCGGCGTCCACCAGGATGTTCGACGGGGATGCGCCCTGGGCATCGAGATGCAGCTGCAGGCCTTTCCGCTGGGCCTGTGGCCGGATCGCCTCCAGAGCCTGCCGGCACAGCTGGGTTGCATCGCAGGGTTGCCCATGCGGCTTGAAAGCGCCGCTCGCAAGGCGCGAAAAATCCAGTGCGCGATTCAACAGGCTGCGCAGGGATTGGCTGGCGCTGCTGGCAGCGGCGAGCAGGTCACGCTCGCCCTTGGGCAATGTCGATTGCCCCAGCAGCTCGATCGAGGTCAGCACGGCCTGCGCCGAGTTGCGCATCTCGTGGCTGATCACGCCGATGGCATGCGCGCTGCTTCGGTCACCGCGCGCCCGCAGGTGGCGCATTGCGAGCCACAGCAGCGGCAGGGCAATCAGCAGTGGGGCCAGCAGCAACCATCCGCGCGGGGGCGACGCCTGCATCCAGTCCAGTGCATTCCCGGCCGCGGCAGGCAGGGTCTGGCCTGCCCACAAGTGGAGCAGGCCTGCGTGCTCTTCCAGAGTGATCTCCCGCAATGCCTGTTCGATGCGCCCAAGCAGTTGCTGGTCTTCCCGGCGAACCAGCAGGTAAAGGTCGGTGGAGAAGCCGCTATCGAACGGCTGCAGGCGCAGGCTGCCATTGAAATGGCGTCGAACCAGGGGGCGCAGCGTGGGCTCCAGGCCAATCGCCACGTCCGCCAGCCCGCTTTCGACTGCCGCCAGTGCTGCATGCCGGTCTGGCAGCTGCCGCAGCCGGACCTGCGGGTGATGCGCGTGCAGCCAGCTGGCGTAGGGTCCGCCTTCAACGACGGCGATGACCCGGCCGTCGAGTTCGCGCATCTCCCGTGGCAGCCACTCGCCGGCGCGTCCGGCCAACAGGGT
Source organism: Stenotrophomonas sp. LC732 (assembly GCF_052446685.1). NCBI lineage: Bacteria > Pseudomonadati > Pseudomonadota > Gammaproteobacteria > Lysobacterales > Lysobacteraceae > Stenotrophomonas > Stenotrophomonas sp. LC732. The sequence continues at coordinate 2,096,953 of NZ_CP199214.1, forward strand.
GGCGCCGCCACGGAACGGGGTGGACGCGGCAAGGCCGGGGCAGGGCAGCGCCTGGTGCCTTGCGCCGCCAAACACCATGACCAGGTCAGCCTCGTGATGGCATACAGCGAGGATTGATGCGGCGGTTGTCGGGTAGGGGTGTTCCAGGAAACGGAATTGGGCGTGCCGCGCCACCAGGTTGGCATAGCCATGGGCGAGCGTTGGCGGTGATGACGGATCGGCCAGGGCCGCGGGCAGGGGGCGCAGGGAGGGAGTCGTGGCGACCCGTACAGTGCTGCCCGGCAGCCAGCGTGGCGAGCGGATATCTTCGGCCGAGGCAGCCGGCAGGAGAAGGAGCGCCAGCAGCCCCGTGGACAGGAAGCGGCGGCGCAACGGCGGCTGGCGCCTCACGGTGTCTCCAGTCGTTCGCGCAGTGCGTAGATTTCCACGTCGCTGCGCAATCCCAGCTTGCGCAGCACAGCCACCTTCTGCGTGCTGACAGTCTTGATGCTGCGGTGCCGCCGCAATGCGATCTCGGAGACCGTCAAGCCTTCCAACAGCAGGCCCAGCACTTCGCGCTCGTTGCGGCTGAGCTCGCCGCGGTCGCCGGCCAGCCTGACGTCCGGTGGAACCCGGGTCAGGCCCTGGGAAACACGTACGATGGCGTCGGACAATGCAGCAAGCGGTTCGGCCTTGCTGACGAATCCGTGGAGTCCGGCATCGATCAGGCTGTTGAGGTTGGTGGTGGGGCAGAGCGTGGCGAAGGCCAGCAATGGCGTGCGCGGGAATTCCCGGCGCAGCAGCGCAACCAGCTCAAGGCTACCCAGGTCGTCACGGGCAAGCGTGAGATCGATGATGGCCACATCCACTGGTGTGCGTTGCAGGCTGCAGAGCAGTTCGTTGCTGCAACCGTGGCTGGCGACGATGTCGAAGCGGAGATCGCCTGACAGGTGCAGGGCGGTGCCGCGACGGACGACTTCGTGATCGTCCAGGAGCGCCAGGCGAAGCCGACGCGGTGCAGGAAATCCATTCATGCGCGGGAGGTGGTCGGCGCCCATGGGCGTGGCCGCCATTCTGGCGCCGCTGTCGCGTCGAACATCGAATTCGTTGCGTTTTTACGACTATTCCTAAAGATCGATGGATGCAGTTGATCGGCCGGGGCTTACGCATTCGTGACCTAAATGGATGGGGTGCTGCAGGCGTCTCGTCGTGGCTGCCGGAACCATTAATGTGACGCGTCACGCTGGCGTGACCCTGCGCCCCTGACCTGACTGGTTGACGCCGTCAGGGTAGGGCAGGGCTATCGAGTCTGCACGCGGGGGATCGACATGCGACCCAGGAACTGCGCCAGGGTGATGCGGGGCAACTGTTTGGCATGGGCGTCTGAGAAGTGGCGCAGGCCGCCCCAGAGTGCGGTGTCTCCGATCAGGAAGCAGCGGTGCTGGGCACGGGTGACGGCGACGTTGAGCAGATTGGGCTTGCTGGAGGCCCAGTGCGCCGCGCCCACCGTGTCCGTGTCGCAGCCCAGGACCATCCAGACAATGCTTTCCTCCTTGCCCTGGAAGGTGTGCACGGTGCCGACGCGCTCCCTGCACCACGTGCGCAGTTCGGTGGTGCGTGGCGCCTGCGTGCCGGGTGGGGCATCCGGGCCAAGCCAGGCGTCCTGGCTCCGCAGTCGCTCGAGCAGGGCATTCTTGATGCGCTTGAAGGGCGAAATGATGTAGACCGGGGGAAGGCTTCCGGTGCTGTGGTAGAGCGCGGCCAACGCCTGCTGCACCAGGTCGATCTGGCACGGCACAACCTGCTTGTCGCTGGTGCGGCCGGGGGCGTGTACCCAGGCGCTGCTGCCGATGTCCAGGCTGTCGGCGGGTGGCCGCGCCGCACTGGGTTCCCAGGGGTTGGAGAAGATCATCTTCCCCTCGTAGGCAATCGTGTTGGCAATGGAGAACATCGGTTCGACGCAGCGACGATGCACGCGCAGCGGACTGCCGATCCAGAGCGGCGAGCCGCCGGACTCCATGCGGGCACCGAGCGGGTTGGCCTCGTCGGCCAGTACCTGTACGGAGGTCTTGTCGGGCGAGACGTTCACGCCTGCGGGCAGTGCGCTGGTTCGGCCCAGCGCCTGCAGCAGCTTGACCGGCACGGTGAACACCGGCTCGATCTGCAGCGGATCACCCACCACGACCGCGCGCCTGGAGCGCAGCAGTGCACCGACTGCCGCCTGCGGCACGGCCTGGCCAGCTTCATCGATGAACAGCCAGCCGATCGAGTCCGGCCCCAGATGTCGGAACTGGCGTGCGACCGAGGCGAACGTGCTGGAGACAACCGGCACGATCATGAACAGGCTCTGCCAGATGGCCAGCGCATCGCGTGGCTCCTGCAGCCGCTTGCCACTCAGCAGGTGGCACAGTGCAATGACGTTCTGGGCGAAGCCGCCGCCCTTCTGCACGACTTCGTGCAGCCAGGCCTGGTGAAGCTGCAGTGCCGCCACGAAGAGGTTGGCGCGCTGCTCGTTGAGCTGCTCGCTGTTCCAGACTCCCTTGATCTGCCAGTCCTGATCTTCCAGTTCGGCCGCGTCGGCGGGATGGGACGCGGTGCCGAATTCGGCTTTCAGTTGTTCGAGCTGTTGCGTCATTCCAGCCCATTGCTGCGCCCGTGCCTGCGCGGCGGCCGATGCCTCGGCCAGGGTGCTCGCGGTTCGGCCCAGGTGCTGTTGCGCCGTATCGCATTGCGTCCCGAGTTCGAGCCCGCGCTGGGTCCATCGGTGTTGATGATCTGCGTTCTGCACCATTGCGGCCGCATGGCTGTGCGCGCGCTGCCGGTCAAAGATGCGGGCCCACCAGCCAGGCTTCTCTTCCTTGAGCAGGATGCGTTGCGCCTTGAGCAGGGCGAGCTGTTCATCGGATCTGCTGCGCTGGCCCTCGAGTGCACGGCACTGCTGTGCAGCTTCCTCATGCGCGCGCTGTGCATCGCGAAGCTGAGAAGTCGTTTGCCGACAGAAGCTCTCCTCATTTTTGCCGCTGATTTCACGGCTGAGCGAGGCAAGCCGATCCAGCTTTTCGACCAGGCCATTGACGATCGCATCGGCCTTGCCGAACGCCTGCCTGGCCTGCTGGAAGCTCATGGCTGCTGGGTTGTCCCGCCACTCCCAGAGCGACTGGTGGCGGGCGCGGTCGTAGCCCTTCGGGGTTTTGCCATCTTTTGGGGCGCTCCTGCTGATGGCCCGCACAAGTGCCTCGCGGTTGGCCTTCCTGCCCAGCGCGCAGCTGATCAACCCCCAGGCATCGCTGTCTGCCGCCGGTCGTTCATAGGCGCCCCTGCCGTTCCATTCGAGCAGGTTGCGGGCCAGTGGCCGCAGGTAGTCGAAGGTCACGTCCCCTGTGCTGTTGCGCCAGCGCGACCCTCCGGGCTTGCCCAGTGACCGGCTCTTCGGCAGGTCACGCGAAATATTCTCCACGGCGGCATTGTTCGACGATGCGACCACCATCTCGAAGCCGGTCAGGTCGGCCTTCAGTGGCGAGACCCTGCACGGCTTCTCACCTTCGAAGTTCACTTCGCGGGCTGGGCCGAGCGCAGCGGCTGGCGTTGCGTATTGTGACAATGCACGTGCGCGCCGGACGATGTTCTCAGCGAAGACCTCACGCAACAGCGTGGTCTTCCCGGTTCCGGGCGGGCCATTGACCGAGAAGATGCCTGAATCGCGCACCTGCTCGAAGATGCTGTTCACAGCGAACTGCTGCATCAGGCTCATCGTGTGTGCAGGATCGCCGGGCCAGTGGCCCCGATTGATGTGGCGCGGGCGCAGCCGGTCGGCAATCAGCGCATGGCCTTCTGGGGTGTAAAGGTCTTCGCGTCGGCTTTCAGGCAATGGGCTCAGATAGGCGCGTAGCGGCGCACTGGCCTTGCCCTGGTCGAGTGCGCCGATGGCCCGCGCGATATCCTCGACGAAGAAACTGTTGAGGATGCTGATCTCCGCGTCCTCTTCGGGCTGGGCCTCGTCGTCCTCGGCGTCGTCCGCTTCCGCCGTTGGCTCGTTGTCCGGCCCTGGGGGTGTGGCTTTTGCTGCCCGTTCCGGCTTCGGCTTGTCTTCAACGCTTTTCGCCCGGATGACCAGCAGCGGAGCGGACGCGTCGCCCGCGGAAGGGTCATGACCCGACCAGTTGCACAGGATGTCGAGCAGGCGCAACAGGTCGTCGGGGCTGCAGGGCGTTGGGCCCTCACCCTGTCCGGCGGGGGTGGCAGCGGCGCTGCGGAACGTTGCTACGTCGCGCTTGAGTGCTTCAAGGCTTGCCTGGAAGGCGTCGAAGTCCAGGCCCTGCAAGCCACGCCTGGAGATCGTGCCCAGTGCCCACGGAACGGTCGATACCGAGATTTCACCCAGCTGCAGCACGCCCTCGGCGCTTGCCCGCAGGCTGGCCGCGCAGGTCAGGCCTTCCAGTTCGGCCCGTTCGTCCTGTTCCAGCGACTCGTCTCCGCTTGGCGTCTCAGCCAGTACCCGGTGGGTGATATCGGCCAGCTGGGCTTTGTCGAATATGCCGAGGTAGACATCGAATCCGCTCAGCCTGCGACCGAATGGCAGGGGTGGGGACCACAGATCCTTCGGGTCCAATCGCTCGAGCTGATCCCTGGACAGCTGCCGTACGCTCCAGTCCGCGTCCTTCGACTCAAGGACCTGGCCCTGCAGATCGTAGGGTATGAAGAACTCAACCCTGTGCCAGAAGCTGAGGATCGCGCGATGACTGGCCTGCAACGTGTTGCGTCGTTCTTCCTTCAACTGCCTGTTCCTTCCATTGTGAAATCGGCCACGACCGGAATGCACCCTTCGTCGGCCATTGTGGCCGGCGCGCACAGCCCTGCATTGGCCATTAGCGGCCGCCGCGGTCGAGTCTTGAGTGTTCGCGGCCCCGGCGCCAGCTACTGCAGGCAGGGCAGGGGCGGCGTCGCTGTACGCACGGGTCCGGCAGCGGCTGCGCGCGTGCCGGATGAACAATGCGGCAGCGGTGATGAATGCGACATCCGGCGCAAGCAGATGTCGACACGCCCTGCCGTCAGCAGGTGCTGCGTGGGGATGACCGATGGTTCAGCGCACCGACTGCGGCACGCGCCTCAGCTTTGCGGTGTCGTAACCCATGGCCGCGATGCGCTGCACGGCCTGCTGGTAGTCGCTCTCGGACACCTGTGGCGTGCGTGCCATGTACCACACGTAGTCGCGCTTGCTGCGCGCGACGATGGTCTGGCCGTAGTCATCGCGCAGCCAGGCAATCACATACTCGGCCTGGATCGGCCAGATGAACTGCATGCCCCAGAGGGCGCCGTTGCCGTCCTTCTCGACCCGTCCCACAGGGTGCATCGACTTCTGGGGGGCGTCGAAGCTGCCCTTGCGATAGGTGAAGGTGGTCTGGATGCGCCCGTCGGGCTTCAATGCGTAGCTCTCCACCGCGTCGAAAGCTTTGCGCTCCGGCCATGAGGGGATGTGGGCGATCACATACCAGTCGCCCATGAAGCGTGGCACGTCCACTGAGGGCGGGCGGGGCAGGGGACGGGTATCGGTGGAGCTGCAGCCGGAACCAAACAGGCTCAATGCCAGCAGGGGAAGCAGCGAGCGCATGCGCATGTCACACCTCAACGGGGGCGGAACAGGTAGTGGGCGACCAGCCACTGCTGGCCGTCGTCGTAGCCGAACAGCTCGGCGCATGCCATCCAGAACATGCGCCAGCGCTGCCACCAGATCTTCGCGGCGGCCTGGCCGTAGGTCGCGACCAGCACCGGCATCACCGCCTCGCGTGCTGCATCCTGGTTGGCCAGCCAGTGGTCGGCGGTGCGCTGGTAGTGGGTGCCGTCCAGCAACCAGCGCTGGTCAAGCCGCAGGTCGCGCTGGAAATGCAGCAGCGTGTCGGCCGCCGGCATCAGGCCACCAGTGAAGAAATGGCGGCCCATCCAGTTGTCGCCGCCCTCGGTCTCGAACGGGTACATCAGCGTGCGGTGGGCGAAGATGTGCACGAACAGCGCGCCGTCGGGCTTCAGCCACTGGCTGATGCGCGCCAGCAGGCGCTCGTAGTTGCGCACATGCTCGAACATTTCCACCGAGACGCAGCGGTCGAAGCGTGCGATTGGCAGTTCGAGCTGGTTGACGTCGCGGGTGATCACCTCGACGTTGTGCAGCCCCCGGGCCTGGCACTGCGCCATGATGTGCTGGCGCTGGCTGTGCGAATTGGACACGGCGGTGATCGCGGCGGCGGGATAGCGCTCGGCCATCCACAGGGTCAGCGAACCCCAGCCGCAGCCCAGTTCGAGGATCTGCTGGCCATCGGCCAGTCCGGCGCGCTGGCCGTACAGCTCCAGCATGGCGTCCTCCGCCTGGTCCAGCGTTTCGCGCCCGGTGGGGTAGTAGCAGCTGCTGTACTTCAGGCGCCTGCCCAGGCAGGCCTGGAAGAAGGCCGCCGGAACCTCATAGTGCTGGCGGTTGGCCGCGTCGGTATGCAGCGCGAGCGGGCTGTCGGCCAGCTCGGCGATGCGACGGCTGAAGCGTGCGGACTGTGCTTCGATACCGCCCAGCATTTCCTCGTGCAGGCGTTGCGCGCACAGGCGACGGATGCCGGCGCGCAGCGCGGCATCGGGAACCAGGCCGCGTTCGGCCCAGGCGATCAGCCCGGTTTCCGCGTCGTCGGCCGGGGTCAGTGACGGAATCGCGCTCATGCGGAATGCTCCTTGGAAGGACGAGGGAACCAGGGGAAGAACATCGGCGTGCTGCGCTGGTAGGCGCGGTAATCGTCGCCGCGGCTGCGCAGCGCCTGCTTTTCGGTGAACGGAATGCCGCTCAGGTAGCGCAGGAACACATACATCAGCAGCGGGCCGGACCACGCCAGCCACCACAGCGGCGAGCCGACCGCGAGCAGGACATAGCTGAACCAGTGCAGCCACTCGAAGAAGTAGTTGGGGTGGCGGGAGTAACGCCAGAGCCCGGCGCGGCAGGTGCGACCCTGGTTTGCCGGATTCGCGCGGAACCGGGCCAGCTGATGGTCGGCCAGGCTCTCGCCGCCGACGCTCAGCAGCCAGACGAGTGCGGCGGCCACGACCCACAACGTCATGCTGGTCTGTGGATTGGCAGCCACCGCGACGAAGGGCAGGGCGAACAGCACGACCAGCAGTGCCTGGGCCATGAAAAAGCCGAAGATCTTGGCTTGATGCCCTTGCCAGTACTCGCGCAGATAACGGTAGCGACCGTCTTCCTGTTCATGGCGGACCCGATGCCACAGGTGCAGTGCCAGTCGGCTGCCCCACAGGCCACCGAGCACGCCCAGTGCAATCCGTGGCGCCGCCGCACCATCGCCGAGCCAAGCCAGCAACAGGGCCGAAGCACCCACGCCCTTGGCCCAGAGCACATCGACCACGCCGATGTTGCGGTGGCGCCGCTGCCAGGCCCAGCCCCAGCTCATCACCAGCACGGCATACAGCAGTACCCACACCAGATTGATCATGACGGCGCTCCGGCCAAGGGCGGTGGAATGGTGCGGGAGCCGCGACGAGCGGCCATGCACAGCAGCGAAAGCGCGATGCTCCAGCCCACCCCCAGTACCAGCAGGCCCTGCCACAGCGGCGTAGTGAATCGAACCGCATCGAAACCGCGCGCTGCGGAGAGATAGGCCAGCGGGGCCAGCAGCAGGCCGAACGCGGCTGGCAGGGCAGGGTGGCGAAGCAGGAAGCGCATCGAAGTGGTCAGCGTCATCGCAAACGCGGCCCACAACGCCATGATCCAAAGGGGTGGCGTCCAGCCCAGCGGGGCCGCGGCGTAGCGCACGGTGCCGCTGGCGGCGGCACTGGCGTCGACCAGCCACGCGCAGGCCATCGCCAACAGCATCAGCCGAAGATCCAGCCGAGGTTGCGGCGAGGTCAGCAGCTGGCTGCCGATGTAGAGCGACGCTGCCAGCAGCGCCGGCCATTGCCAGCCGCGCCCGGCGCCGGCCACGGCGCACAGCCAGACCAGCTGGTTGCCAAGCAGATTGGCCCAGAACCGGCGCACCTCAGCCGCCTTGACCCGATGCGCCAGCGGGACGATGCCCGGGGCGCGCCAGCAGCAGATGCGAAACGCCGATCGAACGCTCCAGGAAGCCGCCCTCGCAATAGGCCAGGTAGAACTCCCACATCCGGCAGAAGCGCGTATCAAAGCCCTGTGCCTGCACGGCGGGCAGCTGGGCAAGGAAGCGTTGGCGCCAGGCGCGCAGGGTCAGTGCGTAGGAGTGACCGAAATCCCGCTGGGCGACCAGCTGCAGGTCACTGGATCGGGTCTTGGCCGCCATGATCGCGTTGATCGACGGAATGAAGCTGCCCGGAAACACATAGCGCTTGATGTAGTCGACGCTGCGCCGTGCCTGCTCGTAGCGGTGATCTTCGATGGTGATGGCCTGCAGCAGGGCGACACCATCGGGCTTGAGCAGGCGCTGCAGCGTTGCCATGTAGGTGTCCAGGTATTCGGCGCCGATGGCTTCGATCATCTCGATCGATACCAGCTTGTCGAACTGGCCCTGCAGGTCGCGGTAGTCCTGCATCAACAGCGTGACCTTGTCCTGCAGCCCGGCGACGCGGACGCGCTCTCTGGCCAGTGCATGCTGCTCGGCGGAGATCGTGGTTGTGGTGACGTGGCAGCCGTAGTGCTGCGCCGCGTGCAGCGCAAAACCACCCCAGCCGGTACCGATCTCCACCACGTGGTCGCCCGGCTTGAGCTGCAACTGCTGGCAGATGCGGTCCAGCTTGCGCCGCGAGGCGGATTCCAGCGACTCGCCCTCTTCGGCGAACAGGGCCGAGGAATACATCAGGTCCGGTGACAGGAACAGGGCGAAGAAGTCGTTGCCGAGGTCGTAGTGCGCGGCGATGTTGCGGCGGCTGCCTTCGCGGCTGTTGCGGCGCAGGCGGTTCCAGCCGCGCAGCAGCCAGCCTCCCACGCGCGCCGGGCCGTGTTCCATGCTGTCGAGCAGATCGCGGTTGCGCACGAGCAGCCGTATCAGGGCGACCAGGTCGTCACAGCGCCATTCGCCATGGATGTAGCTTTCGCCGGCGCCGACGCTGCCCTGGGCCGCCACCTTGCGATAGAACGCCGGGTCCTCGATGGTGACGGTGACATGCAGCTCACCGCGGGCATCGCCCAACCAGACTTCGCCCAGCGCGTCGCGCACGCACAGGCGGCCGTCGCGCATCGGGGCGAGCTGGGCCAGCAGGCGGCGGCGCAGGAAGGCATCCAATGCGCCGGGGCGCGGCAGCGCGACCGAAGGAATCATCGAATTCATCGCGGTTTCTCGGCAAGGGTAGGGTGGTCGTGTACGGGATTGCGTTTCAGCCACAGCCGCAACGCATGCCAGTGGATGGCGGCCACCACCTGGGTGGTCATCAGTGGATAGCAGGCCAGGACGCGGGCCAGCCCGCGGCCATCCAGGGGGTGTCGTTGCATGACCTGGGTGGCATCAAACTGGCGCGCGCCGTCGCGCCAGACCTGCATGTGCACGCGCAGGTCCTCATCAGGGCAGTTGAACCGCCAGTCGTAATGACAATCCATCGGCATGAAGGGCGAGACATGGAAGCGTTTGTCGAACCGCCAGCGCAGCGAGGTGCCTTCCTGCGTGGCCGTTGCGACCGGCAGCACGTAGGCGTGACGTTCCTTCCAGGGTGTGTTGGTGATCTCGGCGACGATGCAGTCCAGCGTGCTGCCATCGGCCCGGTAGCAGTAGTAGAAGCTGACCGGGTTGAACACGTGACCGGCGAAGCGCAGATGGGTGAGCAGGCGGACCGGGCCGGTGGGCCGGTAGCCCAGGGTTGATGCAGCGTGGTCGCGCACTGCATCGGCCAAGGGCCGCGCGGGATCGCCGAAGTAATCGCTGCGACGGAACTCGGCCAGATTGCGGCGATTGATCGACCACAGCCAGCGCCCGGCGAACACGCTGTCGAGTTCATCCAGGTCGAGCAGCAGCTGCGCGATCGGATAGCGGAACGCATGCGGGTGTGGCAGGTGCCTGCGGTGCGCCACCTGCCCGAAGTAGAGCGCACTGGCGCTCATGCGGCCACCTCGCCGGGAGCCGCCATGACGTGGTGCGGTTCACAGGTGCGCAGTGCATCGACCACGCGGCGGGCGCTGCGGATGCCGTCCTCATGGAAGCCCCAGCCCCAATAGGCGCCTGCGAACCAGGTGTGGCGGCGGCCCTGCAGCTCGGCCCAGCGCTGTTGCGCGCGCACTGCGGCATGGTCGTGCACCGGGTGCGCATAATGCAGGGTGCGCAGCACCTTGCCCGGGTCGATTGCCTCGCTGCGGTTGAGCGTGACCACCAGGGGCGTGCTGCCGGGCAGGCCCTGCAGCTGGTTCATGCAGTAACTGACCGTGCAGGGCGCGGCAGGGTCGCGGGGCACATGGGCATTCCATGCCGCCCACGCCTTGCGGTTGCGCGGCAGCAATGACGCGTCGGTGTGCAGCACCGCTTCGTTGGCCTGGTAGCGGATGGCGCCGAGCACGTCGCGTTCGATGGGGTCGGCGTCACGCAGCAGCGCCAGGGCCTGGTCGCTGTGGCAGGCCAGGATGACCTCATCGAAGCCTTCCACGCCGGCCGCGCTGTGCACACGAGCGCCCCACGGCATGCGCTCGACCGACTGTACCGGGCACTCCAGCCGCTCATGCACCCGCCAGCGGGCGCGCAGGGCATCGACATAGCGGGCCGATCCACCGCTCACCACCCGCCACGGTGCACGCCCGATCATCTGCAGCATCTGGTGGTTGGCCATGAACTGGGCCAGATAGCGCGCCGGAAAGTCCATCACCGTGGCCGTCGGGGACGACCACAGCGCGGAGGCCATCGGCAGCAGGTGCTCGTCGATGAAGGCATCGCCGTAGCGCTGGCTGCGCAGGTACTGCCCCAACGTTGGGCCCTCGTCTTCTGCCAGCAACAGGGGGGCATCGCGGTAGAACCGGCGCAGGTCGGCCAGCATGCCCCAGAACCGCGGCGACACCAGGTTGCGGCGCTGGCAGAACAGGCCATCCAGCGAGGTGGCGTTGTACTCCACGCCGCTGCGCTCGCTGTGCATCGAGAAGCTCATCGTGGTCGGCTGCGAGGCTACGCCCAGCTCGTCGAACAGTGCGGTCAGCAGCGGGTAGTGCTGGGGGTTGAACACGATGAAGCCGGTGTCCACCGCCATGCGGACGCCATCCACCTGCACGTCGTGGGTGTGGGTATGGCCGCCCAGATAGTCGTTGGCCTCGAACAGCGTGACGTCGTGTTCGCCGTCCAGCCACCAGGCGCTGGCCAGTCCTGCAATGCCCGAACCGATGATCGCGATGCGCATGTCAGTACCTCGCCTTGGCGAGCACCCATTCGGGAATCGGCTTGAGCCCTTTGACCAGCCCAAGCGCCGCCATCGCGCGCAGTCCATACCAGGTCAGGTCCACTTCCCACCAGCGGAAGCCCTGGCGGACGGTGCCCGGGAAGAAGTGGTGGTTGTTGTGCCAGCCTTCGCCGAAGGTGAGCAGCGCCAGCCAGAGATTGTTGCGGCTGTCATCGCGGGTCTCGAAGCGGCGGCGACCGAAGCGATGGGCCAGCGAATTGATGGTGACCGTGGCGTGGAACAGCACGATCGTGGAAATGAAGAAGCCCCACACCAGCAATTGCGAGCCGGAGGTATGCAAGCCTGGCGCCCAGCGCTCCAACCCGGCGCCCAGTGCATACAGCGCTGCGGCCAGCAGTACCGGCACAGCCGTATCGAAGCGGTCCAGCCAGCGCAGCTCCGGGTAGCGCGCCAGGTCGGGCACCCGCGACAGGTCGGTGGCAAAGGCCTCGCGGGTCAGGAACCAGCCCATGTGGCTGCGCCAGAAGCCGCCCTCACGGGGGGAGTGCGGGTCCAGCGGCTGGTCGGCGTGACGGTGGTGGTGGCGATGGTGGGCGGCCCACCACAGCGGCCCGCGCTGTACGCTGGAGGCGCCTATCACCGCGAACACGAACTGCACCGGCCGCGATGCCTGGAAGGTGCGATGCGAGAAGTAGCGGTGGTAGAACGCCGTGATGGCGAACATGCGCACCGCATAGAGTGCTGCAGCCACGATCACCGCTGTCCACGAGATGCCCACCCAGATCACCGCGATGCAGGCCAGGTGCATCAGCGCGAAGGGCACGGCGCGCACCCAGTCGATCCGCCCCGGCCGCTCGCCGGTGGCCTCTGCGGCGTTGCCGGTATCGAACCAGCGCTGCAGCGTGCGCAGCAGGCGCCAGCGTTGACGGGGGAGGGGCGCTACAGAGGCCATGGCGGATCTCGGCGGGTTTCGTGTCTTCCTCTACGCGGCAGAAGGCCCACTGGATGCGGAGCGCGGCAGGAAATTTAGATTTCACCTGGCCGTAACGGTGCAGCGATCTGTCAGCGGCTGCGCCCAGGCCTGCTGCCATTCGCTGGCGGGGCGACCAGCCGCTGCGGCGATGAAGCGCACCGTCACCTGTGGATAGGCACCGCGTTGATCGCGCAGGTTGCTGGTGCCACGGAACTCCAGCAGGCGCTGGTCAGCGCTGGCATATACCAGCGCAAGGCGTGGCGCGATGCCGCCGTACCAGGTGTCCAGGCTGACCTCGATCGACTGCGCATCGATCCCCTGCCAGCGCTGCGGGCCGGTGCGCCTTACCTGCACCGGGAAGTAGCGCTGCCGCGCTGGGACCAGGAAGGGCAGGGTCACACGCTCGCCGCGCATGAGCGCCTGCCAATGCAGGCGCACCGCCGCGTCGAACCCTGTGTCGATGACCGCGCCGGTCGGCAGGTCGAGCTCGCGCTGCACCGGTGGGCTGCCGGCATCCTCCTTCCACGCGATCGAGACCCTGCCGCTGGCGGCCTCGACGTCGGCCTTCTGGCCGCTGCGCCGGTCCTCCAGGGTATAGCCGCGCGCCTGTGGGTCCGCGCTGGCCGGCAGGTGCTTGCGGGCGAAAGGCCGCCCGTCCGCGCATTGGTACAGCACCCAGCGCTCGGCACCCTCGGCCGCATCGCGTCGCCAGTGCACCTCGCGGTAGAGCAGGTCGCCGCGCGACGACGTTGCTACCCCCTCGCTTCGCAGCCAGGGCGCGGCCAGCGCGATATGGGGCAGGCACAGCAGCAGCCAGGCGGTACGCATCGCGTTCATCCGGGAAAGGAGGGCTGAGGTCATACGGCGGGGATGGGCGGTTGGATGCGTCTGCAGCGGCTGCATCCAATCACGGCCCCTGCGCGTACAGAGGACAGACCTTCACCCGCCCGCCGCGAACGCCGATGTACCCTGACGCCGCCAGCAACCCCCTCAACTTCGATACCGCACGCATCGTGTCCAGTTCCCAGCAGCCGAGCAGCGAGCCGACGAACTGGGCCGGTGACATGGACGGCGTGGCACGGCTTCGTGACCGCGACTGTTTCATGCGGATCTACGACTACTTCATGCCGCGGCTATGCGTATACCTGCGGGGCCTGGGCGTGCCTGACGCGGTGGCCGAGGAACTGGCGCAGGAGAGCCTGCTGCGGCTATGGCTGCGCGCGGCCGACTTCGATCCCGCGCAGGGTGCGCTGAGCACGTGGCTGTATCGCATCGCCCGTAACCTGCACATTGACCGCATCCGCCGCGAGCGCAGCTGGATGCAGGTGCAGGCAGCCGTCGAGGACGCAGCAACCCTGGATGTGATCGAACGCAGCAGCGCCGAACAGTTTGCCGACCAGGCCCGGCTGCGCCAGCGCATCAACGAACTGCCCGCCGTGCAGGCGCGCTTGGTGCGCATGTCCTATTTCGAGGCCAAGAGCCACAGCGAGATCGCCGAGGCGATCGGCATGCCCTTGGGCACCGTCAAGTCGCATCTGCGGCGCGCGTTCCTGCAGCTGCAGGCCAAAGTGGGAGGTGCGCTGTGAACCCGCGCCACCACCTGCACGAATCGACGTTGATGAGCTATGCCGCAGGCGCGCTGCCCGCGCCACTGAGCGTGGTCGCTGGTACGCATCTGGAGCAGTGCCCGCACTGCCGCCAGCGCCTGCGCGAGGCCGAGGCGATCGGCTCGGTGCTGCTCGAGCAGACCCAGCCGCCCGCGCCTGATCCACGCCGCGAACAGCTGCGCGAGGCCATGCTGATGCAGCTGGCTGCGGAAATGCCGATTGCCATGGACCAGGCCGCGCGTCCCGTGCCGAAGGAGCGGCCCGAGGCCGACCCGGACCATCTGCCTGCCTCGCTGCACCCCTACTTCGGGGCATCGCTCAGTGGATTGCGTTGGCGCTGGATGGCACCCGGCGTGCACTGCATCCGTGCCGAGCAGATGCCTTCGCTGATCATGCTGAAGATCGCCCCGGGCAAATGCCTGCCCATGCACAGCCATGGCCGCAGCGAGCTGACCCAGATCCTGCGCGGTTCCTACAACGATGCGCTGGGGCTGTTCGCACCCGGCGACGTGGCGGACCTGGATGAAGACGTGGAGCATCAGCCGGTGACCGCGCCGGGGGTGCCGTGCATCTGCGTGTCGGCGCTGGATGCACCGCTGGTGTTCAGCGGGTGGCTGGCGCGCAAGATCCAGCGGTTCGTGAAACTCTAGTGCGGCCCTGGCCATGGCTCAGGCACGGACATTGGGGATTCTCCTGACCGGCGCTGCAGGCCTGGTGGGGCAGGGCGTTGCCCTGGCCTGCCAGCGTTCGCCGCAGGTTGCCGGCTTGACCGCGCTGGTGCGGCGCCCGGGCAGCCTGCGCGGACCCGGCAGCGAACGGGTGGTCCCGGACTTCCTGCACATCGACGCGCAGCGTGATGAACTGGCCGGGTACGACGCATGCTTCTACTGTGCCGGTGCGCCACCGGTTGGCACTGCCGAGGCCGAGTACCGGCGCGTGACCCTGGACACCACACTGGCAGTGGCCCGCGCCTGGGCTGCGGTGAATCCGCAGGGGTCCTTCCTGTATGTCTCCGGCGCAGGCGCGGACCCGCAAAGCCGGCTGATGCCGCTGCGGGTGAAGGGCGAGACCGAGCGGGCGTTGCAGGCGCTGCCGCTGCGCGCGGTGATGCTGCGTCCGGGCGGGGTCCGGCCGGTGCCGGGGACAGGTACCCGGCATGCCCTGTTGAAACCCCTGTACTGGGGCGGCGCACCGTTGATGAAACTGGCCGGTGCGCTCGCGCCCTCGCTGATGACCAGCAACCTGGCGCTGGGCATGGCCATGATCGCCCTGGCCGGAAGAGAAAACCCGCCGGCCACGATCGAGTGCGCGGATATCAACCGGATCGCGGCAGGCATGCGCGATGCGTCCGCCTGACCTCAGCGCGGCGCAGCCTCCAGCGCGGTGCGCACTGCCAGCGCAAGGTCACTGCGGGTAAATGGCTTTGGCAGCAGGGCGGCTGCACGCCCCTGCGCGCCAACCGCATCGTGGTCGCGTGGATAGCCTGACGTGAACAGGACCGCGATTGCCGGCCAGCGTTCACGTACCTCACGCACCAGCTCCCAGCCGGACATGCCCGGCATCACCACGTCCGAGAACAGCAGGTCGACCTTGGTGTCCGGCCGTTCCAGCAGCCGCAACGCCGAGGGGCCGTCGTGCGCTTCCAGCACGCGGTAGCCCAGCAGGCGCAGCGCATCGACTGTATGCGCACGGACATCGTCGTTGTCCTCGGCCACCAGCACGGTTTCCTCGCGTGGCGAGTAGCCGGCCAGGCCCGTCTACGGGACGCGAGCCTCGCAAGGCAGCGCCAGAGGCGAGCGCGGGAACATCATGGTGATGCTGGTACCGCCGCCTTCCACCGAATCGATCAGCACGTGGCCACCGGACTGCTTCACGAAGCCGTGCACCATCGACAGGCCGAGCCCGGTGCCGCGGCCGACCTGCTTGGTGGTGAAGAACGGCTCGAACACGCGCGCCAGGGTGGCCGCGTCCATGCCGTGGCCGTTGTCGCGCACCCGCAGCATCACATACTCGCCGGGGGAAGCATCCGGGAACAATGCGGCGTAGTCGTGGTCGAGGTGGCTGTTGTCGACTTCGATCACCAGGCGGCCGCCGTGCGGCATCGCGTCGCGCGCATTGACCGCCAGGTTCAGCACCGACGCTTCCAGTTGGCTGATGTCGATCTCCACGCACCAGATGTCCTCGGCGGTGCGGATGTCCAGTTGCACCAGTTCGCCCAGCGCCCGCCGCAGCATGTCCTGCATGTCCAGCAGGCACTCGTTGAGGTTGGCTGCCTGGCTGTGCAGCGGCTGGCGCCGGGCAAAGGCGAGCAGGCGCTGGGTGAGGCTGGCGGCACGGCCAACCCCCTTCAGGGCATTGTCCAGGGCACGGCTGGCCATCGCGCCGGCTTCGCCGGCCCGTTCGCTGAGCAGCATGGCGTGCTCGATGTTGCCCGAGATCACCGTCAGGATGTTGTTGAAATCATGCGCGATGCCGCCGGTGAGCTGGCCGACCGCCTCGATCTTCTGCGACTGGCGAAGCGCATGCTCGGCCTGCCGCCGCGCAGTAGTTTCCACCGCCTCCGATACCACGGCGGTGGCCACGCCGTCGGCGTCCAGCAGCGGGCGCAGCGAGACATCGAAGCTGCGCCGGCCGGTGGGCAGTTCCAGCTCGAGGGAATGCAGCGAGTTGCGACCCTGCGCCGCCGCGGCGACGGCCTGGTCAACCACCGCGCCGACGCCGTTGGTGTTGGCGAACCACAGGGATTCGCCGAAGCGCTGGCCGACAATGTCCTTCTTGTCCGCCAGCACGGCGGCCAATGAAGCGTCATTGGCATCGACCACGCGCCCGGACAGATCCAGCAGCACCTGATGCTGGAAGCTGGATTCAAAGATTGCCTGCAGCCGCCGTTTGCTGGCCCGCAGTTCGGCGGTGCGCGCCTGCACCTGCTGCTCCAGGGCCTGGTTGTCCTCACGCAGGGCCAGTTCGGCCTGCTTCAACACCGATACGTCGCTGCCCATGCAGATGTAGCCGGCCACGCTGCCATCGGCGGCATGCTCCGGCACGCAGTCCATCTGCACGAATCGTGACTGGCCGCTGCGATGCACGAGCTCGACCTGGAAGCTGGTGCGCTCGCCCTGCAGCACGCGTTCCAGGCTGGGGAGGGCACGTTCGAAGGCGCTGATGCCGCTGACATCGCGGGCAAGGCGTCCCAGCAATTCGGCCTGGCTCACGCCATGCCAATCCAGGAACGCCTTGTTCGCGAAGCGGTAGCGGTGGTCCTTGTCGAGCCGGGCGATCAGCGCCGGAACGGCGTCGGTCACCTGCTGCAGCTGCGCCTGGCTCTCGTTGAGCGCAGCCTGCGCCTGCACCAGCTGGTTGCGCTCGTGGGCTTCCTGCCGCGCGCGACGGATGGCATCCGGCAAGCGCTGCAGGCGCTGCTTCACCACATAGTCGCGTGCGCCGCGGGTCAAGGCCTGCACGGCCAGCTCTTCGGTCAGGGTGCCGGAGACGAAGATGAAAGGCGTGTGCGGGATGCGCTCGCGCGCCAGCGCAAGGGCGGCATCGCCATCGAATCCGGGCAGTACATGGTCGGCCAGGATGATGTCGAAGGGGCGATTGTCGATCGCCTCGATGAACGCATTGCGGGTCCACAGCCGCTCGGCCTCGAAGTCGAGGCCTGCGCGCTGCAGCTGTGCGCTGATCAGCTCCGCGTCAAGCGCGCTGTCCTCCAGCATGAGGATGCGCAGGCGCTCACTGCGGCGCGATCCATCACGCATGGTGCTGCCCCGAACCGTTGGGCCGGTGCGGCGGTGGCTGGTTGGTGATGCCCCAGAACATGCCCAGCCCCTGGATGGCATCGAAGAATTCCTTGAAATCGACCGGCTTGACCACGAATGCATTGACGCCCAGTTCGTAGCTCCGCACCAGATCCTGTTCCTCGCGCGAGGAGGTCAGCATCACGATCGGGGTGCTGCTCAGCTGCGCGTCGCCACGGACCTGTTCGAGCACTTCCAGGCCATTGACCTTGGGCAGCTTCAGGTCCAGCAGCACCACGACCGGGCCGCCGTGCATGGCGCCGGCGAACTTGCCTTCGCAGCGCAGGTACTCCAGCGCCTCGGCGCCATCGCGCACGTGGATGACGTCGTTCAGCAGCTGGCAGCGTGACAACGCGGCCATCGTCAGCTCGGCGTCTTTGGGGCTGTCCTCGACCAGGAGGATCGGCCGCAGGTCCCTCATGGGTGATCTCCTGTGGAACGGGGTAGGGTGAAATGGATCGTGGCGCCCTTGCCGGGTTCGCCCTCGGCCCAGGTGCGGCCGCCGTGGCGGCCGATGATGCGGCGCACATTGGCCAGGCCGATGCCGGTGCCTTCGAATTCCTCGACGTGATGCAGGCGCTGGAACACGCCGAACAGCTTGTCCACGTAGCGCATGTCGAAGCCGCAGCCGTTGTCGCGCACGAAGAAATGATCTTCGTCGTCGTTGCGTTCGTGGCCGACCTCGATAACCGCCTGCTCGCGCTCGCGGGTGAACTTGATCGCGTTGCCCAGCAGGTTCTGCCAGACCAGGCGCAGCATGGTCGGATCGGCCTCGACTTCCGGCAGCGGCGCCAGCGTCCACTGCACCTCGCGGCCGGCATAGTCCAGGGCCAACGTCCTGCGTACGTCCTCGGCCAGCGCAGCCATGTCCAGCCGCACCCGGCCCACCGTCGAGCGGCCCATCTGCGAGAAGCTGAGCAGGTCATCCACCAACGTGCCGGCAGATTTCGCCGATTCCACGATGGTGTCGAGGAAGCGACGTTCGGTGTCGTTGAGGCGCTCGCCCGCAGAGCTGCCCAGCAGCTCCGAGTAGCCGACGATGTGGCGGAAGGGAGCGCGCAGGTCGTGGCTGACCGAATAGGAGAACGCTTCCAGTTCCTTGTTGCTGCGCACCAGCTGTTCGTTCAGCTCCGCCATTTCCTCGGCCTTGCGCAGCACGATGTCGACAATGGCGGTGCGCATTTCGTGCGCGGCATCGCAGTCGGCATCACTCCACGGCAGGCTGCGCTGCTGCACGGTCTCCTTCCACGCCTCGAACGAGTTGCGCGGCGACAGGGCCACGCCGGGTGCATCGGTCTTGCGCGGGTCGCCCCCCCAGCGCACGGTGCGCACGACCTCCGGCCGGAACCACATCAGGTAGCTGTGATGGAGCTGCGAGATCGACACCGCCAGCAGGCCACTGGCCACGTCGGTCAGGTGCGCGGCAGGCGACCAGTCGGCGGCGAGATGATCGGCGCAGTACATTTCCTGCCCGGCGTGCTGGTTGGCCAGCCAGTCGGCCAGGGCCAGCACCTCGCTGGGGGGCGGGCACTGCCCCACGCGCATGCAGTCCCCCTTGTGCACGATGGCCGCGCCGGCCGCGCCGGTCAGGGACAGCAGGCTGGCCTCATCGTGGCGCAGCGCCGCCATGAACTCTTCGTCCCCGGCCATGCGTGCCAGCAGCTTGACCAGCACCGAGCGACGGGCCACGCGTTCCTCGATCGCGCGCGCGCGCTCCTTCAGCGCGATCTGCAGCGACAGGATCTGGCCCATGAACTCACAGGCCGTACGCACGTGGTACGGCAGGCGGCGCGGCTGCACCGCGTGGCAGGACACCAGGCCCCACAGCCGCCCTTCGTGCACCAGCGACACGGACATTGATGCCCCGGTGCCCATGTTGCGCATGTACTGCAGGTGCACGGGCGAGACGCTGCGCAGCACGGCCAGGCTCAGGTCGGTGGGCGGCGCGTCGCGATGCGCTTCCGCGCGCAGCAGCGGCGCAGGGGTGTAATCGCTGTCCGCAATCAGGCGCACCCGGTTGCGGCGGTACAGCTCACGCGCCTGGGCGGGGATGTCCGATTCGGGGAAGCGCAGGTCCAGATAGGATGGCAGCAGGCCGTTGCCGTCCTCGGCCACCACCGTGCCATTCCAGCCTGCATCGAACTGGTAGACCAGGGTGCGGTCGAAGCCGGTGAGGCGTCGCACATGCGCGGCGGCCAGCCTGCACAGGTCTTCCACCGTCGTGGCGGTCTCGATGCCGGACATCAGCTCGCGGATCGCCGGGTACAGCTCTTCCAGCGAACCGGGCTGGCCCGGAACCGGCGCCTCCAGTTCAACCAGAAGGTCGGTTGCAGACCGGTGCACGAGCAGCTGGTGGCGGCCATGGCCATCCAGATGCACCGCGCCCACGTGTGCGCTGCTGCCAACCGTGGCCTGCTGCAACACCGCCTGGAACGGCGCCAGCACGCCACCCATCACCTCGGCGACGTGTTGCATCAACGGCTCGCCGAACTGCTGCAGCAGGGCGGGGTGGCTGATGGCGCGCTCACGCACCTGCAGCGAGTGCGGTTCCACCACCAGAAGCACACCGTACGGCTGGATCGCGCCGGGGGTATGGATCGGTTCGCGCGCGCAACGCGACAGGGCAGCGTCGTGCGTGGGCTCAGCAGAAGGCATCAAGGGCGGGACTCATGATTCGTGAAGGGCAGGAACGACCCAGCGGTGTATCCGGTAACCATGGATGGTGAAGCAAAAGAGCGTATCCGCCTACCTCCCTGTGCATGTGGCGTGTCCTCCATCTGAAACTGAATTCTTCATACAAGCAGCGATGCGCATGCGGCAGGCGTCTCTGCCGGCTTCGCGGCCAGTGCATCTGCGCTGCACGCCGGCTCGACAGCGGCTGCCCTAGGGTGGCTCGACTTCCGTCGGATACCACGCCCGTGAACCTGCAGACCCTGCCTTCTACGCCGTACCGCATGCTGGCTGACAGTTGCCAGTTCGAACTGCTGGATGTGGATGCACTGCAGGACCCCGCCAGTGGCCGGTTGCTGCACCTGTATTCGCTGGTGGCCCGTTGCCTGTCCTGTGAGACGGTGTTCAAGGCCGAAGAAGGACAAGGGCTGGTCAGCCATTCGTCGGCGCGTGTGGTGCGTTGCCCCACCGGCTGCGGGCAGCAGGCGTTCAAGCCGGCGCTGCTGAGGAACTGGCGCCCACAGGTCGTGGCCCAGGCGTAAGCGATGCGGCGCGCTATCACAGCAGCCCGGGGTTGGCACGCCAGACTGCGAAGTTGAGCGCCGAGGCGAAGCAAATCCAGGCCAGATAGGGCAGCAGCAGTACGGCTGCCATCGTGCAGACGCGCACGAACGCGAGCATCGTCGCGCACACCAGCGCCACCAGCACCAGGATGTCGGCGAAGGCGAGGGCGCCCAGCTTCCAGCCGAAGAACAGCCAGCTCCACAGTGCATTGATGGCCAGCTGCACCAGATAGAGCCACAGCGCAGGCCGCGCGCCGCGCCAGCCGCGCTCCCGCCAGACCAGCCACGCCGCAATCGCCATCATGGCGTACAGCAGGGTCCAGGCCGGGCCAAACACACCGGCAGGCGGCGCCCATGCAGGCAGGACGAGGGTGGCATAGAAGCTGGCGGCGGACGTCGAGGCCCACGCGCCCAGTGCGGCGGCGGCGAAGGTGATCGCCACCCATCCCAGAAGGCCATAGGCCTGTGTGCGCTTGTTCATTGCGTGCAACTCGTCAATTGGGGCGTCGGTGTATACGCACCGGGGCCGCCAATGGATGCAGACGGTTGCCTTCAGTGCGACGAGCCTGCAGCACCCGTGCCCTGGCCCGCTGGCAGCAGCGAAGGTTGCTGGTCAAACCACTCGCGTGCCTTGGCCAGATGCCATTGGCGCTGGTCGCCGTCCAGCTCGATGCCCGCACCCAGCAGCCCCCACCGTAGATAGAGATCACCGCGCTTGCGCTGTTCCAGCAGATCCAGCCGCGCGCGTACCGACAGGCGGTCGTTCTCGGCCTGCAGGCCATCGATGACCAGATGGCCAGGGCGCCAGCGCAGCGTCGCCTGCGCCTGTACCTGTCCGGAATCCAGCAGGGACAAGGTCCAGCGTGGGTAGTCGGTGCGCTCTGCGAACAGCGCCAGCAACGGTCGCGCATCGCTGAGATCGAGGTCCGTGGTGGCATCCACCTGGAACGGCGACTGCGCATCGATGCGCCCACGCCTGAAGGCCGCGCGGCCTTTCCATGCCGTCGAGCCCTGCGTGCCCGCCACCTGCACGTTGCGCAGCACGACCGTGGTGCCGGACAGATCGAAATGACGCTGGTTGAAGTCTCCCCGGCGCAGTGTTGCGTTCACGTCGATATCGCCGCCCATGTCCAGCCCTGCCACCTTTGCACTGGCGTTGCGCCCCAACAGCCGGGCCGTGCCATGGCCGACGCGCCCGTCGGTATCGAGGGTCGCATCACCACTCACGGTGCCGGTGCCACGGAGCAGTCGCACCTGGGGCGAACCCAGGTAGCGGTTGTAGGCGGTCAGATCAGGGATGGTGGCTTCACTGAAGCGCAGCTGCGCGCGGACGCCTTTGCGCAGTTCCTGCAGGCGGCCATCGCCGGTCAGGTCCAGGGCCAGATCCCGGCCGTCGAACAGGCGTACGTGCTTGGCATCGCTTGGCCGCGCGGTGAAGCGGGGCAACCGGACGGCCAGCCGCGCCTGGCTGGGCGTGCCGGCCTTCAGTTCGCCGTGGGCACTGGCCGTGCCTGCCAAGCGCACACCCGCCACCTCGGCCACGGCTTCGGCCGCAGGAATGTCCACGGTGCTGCCTTCGGTCCGCTCGCCGTTGCGAAGGCGCAGGTCCGCCTTCAGCGTGCCGCCGCCATCCAGCTGCAGCCACGGCTTGCGCACGAACAGGGCAGGGATCCAGTTGAGCGAGGTGAACGTCCATTCGCCGCGCACTGTGCCAGAGCTGCGTTCCAGCAGCTGTGCGGGCTGTTGGAAGGGAATGTCCCGGCCACTGATATGCAGATCGGCATCCACCTCGCTGCCTGAACCGGACTTTGGCGGCAAGCGGGCCTGCAGGCGCAGGTCCTTGGCCACATTGAGTTGCAGCGCCAGCATGCCGCGATCGGGGGCGCCGTCGCCCAGGTAGAGCGGCACCTGCCACAGCGCGTGGTCGCCGGGCTGCAGTTGGCCATCGATCAGGTGGAGTGCGGCCTGCAGCCGTCCGGGCACTGGTGCGCTGGAGATCTTCGGCGTTGTGGCATTGGTGTCCATGCGCAGGCCCTGGCTGCGGGCATCGACCTCGAGCTGGGCATGCAGCAGCTTCAACTTGGCCAGGCCGGGCGCCTGGTCCCGATAATGGCGCGGATAGCTGAAGCGCGCGGTGAGATCCATGTCGCCCAACAGCTGCACGCCGTCAAAACTGGTGTCCGCATCGCTGAATGCAACCTCGGATTCGAACAGTTCCGACGGCCCGCCGCGCAGCTGCTTGAGGAAGCCCACCGTGCCCTGGCCCTGGCCGATGATCAGCAGCTTGCCGAAACGTGCGCTGCGGATACTATCGCTGTGGATGGCGTCGAAGCGCAGGGTCCAGCCCCGGTCGCTGCGCGGCGGTGGCGGGATGGCCTCTTCCACGCGGCTGATCTCGGCCGAAACCCCGGTGGCCTGCAGCCGGGGCACCCGCACCTCGCGCTGGAACAGGGGCAGCACCGCCAAGCGAGCGCTGGCGCGGTCGGCGTGCAGCACGTAGACCGTGTGGTTCACATGGCCGCGCATGTGCACGTTCCAGGCGATGACATGGCCTGGCAGCACGGTAATGGCCGGCCCAGTGGTCATCACGAACTTGTGCGGCTTGCGGTTGGTGACCTGGTCAAACAGCGGTGTGTTGAGGAAGATGTTGCCGGCCAGCAGGTACAGCAGGTAGATGCCCAGCAGGACGCAGGCAGGAACACGCCACCGTCGAAGCCGGTGCGGGATGTGCGCGGAAACAGGGGGCATCTACTGCTCTGAAGGCCGGAATATCTGCAACTATTGCCGAGCCGATGGCGGTGGCGCGTGAAGCAGCTACGGAGCAGGCGTTGGATTCTGGTAGTGTCCGGCCTGGTCACCACCACAGATCTGCAGGAGTCGCATGGATATCCGGCCCGCCCGTGCAGGCGATTTCGACGTGATGTGGGGCATGTTCAAGCAAGCCATTGCGACGCAGGATGCACTGCCCTTTGCTGGCTCTTTCGCCGTCGAGACGTTTCGCGCGCATTGGTTCCAGGCCCAGGCACCTCATGTAGCTGTGCTGGAGGGCCGGGTTGTGGGCATGTACAAGATGGGCCCGAATTTCCCTGACCTTGGGGCGCATGTGGCCAGCGCCACGTATGTGGTCGACGCCGCGACACAGGGGCGGGGCGTGGGCCGAGCCCTGGTGGAACACAGCCTGGAGCGGGCGAGGGCGGAAGGGTTCCTGGCCATGCAGTTCAATTACGTGGTCAGCACCAACGGCCCGGCGGTGGCGCTGTACCGGAAGCTGGGGTTTGCGGTGGTTGGAACGCTGCCAGAGGCCTTCCGGCATGGCAGGCGCGGGTTGGTCGATGTCTTCGTAATGCACAGGTTCCTGTAGTGCCGTCGCCAGGTCGGCCGCATCAATCAGCATTCTTCGGGAGTGTGATGACGAATGAGGTGCGGCCATCACGCCATCGTCCATGGACAGTGCCGCGGTGCGCGTGGCAGATTTCCCGCACCAGGAACAGGCCGAGACCAAGGCTCGCGTGTTCTCCCTGTGACGCGTTGTGCGAGCCTCGGCGCAAGGGATCGAACAGGCTGTTGAACGCTTCGTCCGACAGTTCGGCCCCCGTGTTGCTCACCGTGATCAGGATCTGGTCGGCGAGGCCCTCAAGGCTGATCCGCACATCGGTGCCGTGTTCGCCGTACTTTGCGGCGTTGGTCGTGAGGTTGTGAACCGCCTCGCGCAACGAAGAGGCATCGAAGCAACCGCGGGCATCGCCTTCAACCTCATACGTGATAGGGACGTGGGGCAGGGCAGCGCGAAGCAATTCGACTTCCTCGCCAAGCGATTGGGCAAGATCGCAGTCCACCGGATGAATGGCCATCCCATCGCCCAGCTTGCTGCGGCTGTAAGCCAGCAGGTCGTCCAGCAGCTTGTTCATGCGCATGCTGCCGTTGATGATCCGCTCGGCCTGCTTGGCCAAAGCTGGGTCCTGCAGCCCACTGGCCAGGGTGTCTGCCGAGAAGATGATCGCTGCCAAGGGGCCTCGGAGATCATGCCCGAGCGCCGCGAGGAAGATCTGCCGCCAGGATTCGACCTCGGCAGAGAACTGAGCAAGGGATTCGGCCACCGCCTGGTCGATGGCCTCATTGAAACGAAGGATGTCATCGATCGATGAAGTGACCAGCCGCTGGTCGGATGCCCATCGCCGAAGTACCGAAGCCCGAAGCGCTCGATACTCAGCCACCATCTGGTTGAGGCCAAAGCCGGCGATGGCGCGGGTTCGGCCATGATAGGACGCGGCGGACTCGGGGCCGGGTTTCAACGGTGCAAGCCCGTGGGACTTTGCGAGCTGCTGGGAGTCTGTCTGCGGCGATCTGAGATCGTCTATGACCGCCTGAAGAATCTGGGGAAGATGATTCCGAAGTTGCTTTGCGCTGAACTCGACGGTATCGGGTGCCTGCGTTTCGGCGAATGCCACCGCGTCGTCGAGGATTTCTCGCGCATTCCGTTCGATAAAATCAGCCAGGCGCATCGCCAAACCCGTCCTTAAGTGGTGCGCCGAGCCTACACGAGGGCGTTTGGATACGGGGTGAGAAGGGCTCGGCCTGTGGGGCGCGGTTCTGCCGGTGTTGGGGCGGCCATTTGAAGGGGGAGCCTGCAGCGCGGGTTGGGCCCGGGCGGCGGTCGCCCGGGCCAGTCTGGCTAGAACATAATATACATACCGCCGTTCTCGGCACCGCTAACCGCCTGAATTTGGGCGGTTTTTTCGTTTGCGAGGCCCGGCATCGACAGCGCTACCAGCGCGACGACCGCAGCCGCCGCGCTCATTCTGTCCAGCATGAGGCGCCAGAGGGCACGTTCCGTTGCGGAGGTAGCGCGCTCGGCATGGATCATCGCAATCCACGTTGGCCCATCCAGCTTCGCCAGCGCGCAAATCTGCGCAATTCGCTCATCGGCCAGCGGCGTGTCGCCCTTCCGCCAGCGGGACACCAGTGACCGGGTAACGGTCAGCCTTTCAGCCAAAGCCATATCGGACGCGAGATTCAAGCGAATTTTCACGTTGTCAAGTAGTTCGTTGACGGCGGTCATGGCGGCTCCAGTTGATCGATCAGTTGACACGTGTTTCCCGATCAGTTTACATGCCCCACGTTGAGTGATCACTCAACACCCGCCACCGGCACCCCAAGGCCGTTGGCGGGTTCTCTTGGGGCTTGGGGCAGGGGATAGGGATGACCAACCCGCTCATTACCTTCGTGCTGCTAGTGGCCATCGTGGCCGTGTCGATTGGCGGCGCTCGCATCGTTTCGTGGCTGCTCGACAGGCGTGACTACACCGCCTCGCAGCGGTCCCGCGAAGCCCTGGTGATTGCACTCGCACAGGCTGAGATTGCCGCCACCAAGCGCGGTGACCTGCTCGCTGCCGCTGAGCTGGCCGATGCACAGGAGCGAGTCGCATGAGCATTCATTCCTTTGCCGCCGAGCTCGCGGAGGCCGATATGGGCCTCTTCGCATGTGCGGTACTGATTGTCGTCTGCCTCGGCGGCGCGATGGCTTCAATTGTGATTGAGCAGGCATGGCTTGGGATCCGTCGCCTGTGCAAGGTCTGGAAGGACCGCGCCAATGGTCGGTGATCGCGCGGTGCTGGCCGGGTCGGGACTCCCCTCGTCTAACAGGGGAGTCAGTGAATTCAGGAACCCCGAGGGAACCCTGACGGTCGGCATTGACTGGTTCTCCGCTTCCATCGATCTGCGCGCAGCGCTGGACGAGGTTGCGTTCCGTGATGGCGACAGTTTCGAAGAGGTCCGCCAGTGGATCGAGTTCTCCCCGGACAATGCCCGCATTGCGGCCTTGCAGGTGTTCTGCTGGTTCTTCGCCGGTCTGGGTCTTGAACTGGATGAAACGGCCGGCGGCGGCCGCTTCTACACGTGGCGAATCAAGATCATCGACGCGGCCAAGAAGTTCGTCGGGATGATCGAACTGGGTGGCGAAGAGTGCCGCCGCGCAGATGGTACGTATACCGCCCGCATCGAGCTAACCGGTGATGGATGCAAGGCGATTAGCGCAGCGCGCTGCGGCCATGCGCAGCGGTGGCTGGAGCTTCGAGCGAAGCTCGAAAGCTGCGCCGGGAGGATCACCCGTGTCGATGTGTGCGCCGATGACCTGGTGGGCGATTACCCGTTGCGCATGGCACAGAAGTGGTACGCCAATGGCGACTTCGACAACCGTGGTCAGCGCCCCAAGGCGCAGCTGGTGGACGACTACGACAGCGGCGACGGCAAGACGTTCTATGTGGGCGGCAAGAAGTCGGAGAAGCAACTGCGCGTCTACGAGAAGGGCAGGGAACAAGGCGACAAGAGTTCGCCGTGGGTGCGCTATGAGGCGCAGTTCCGCAACTCCAATCGCAAGGAACTGCCGCTCGACATTCTGCGTGATCCGGCCTCCTACCTGCTCGGGGCTTATCCGGTCCTGTCCTTTCTGCGCTGTGTTGCTACGCGCATCGAAATCACGAAAGCCGCCGTTGAGGCGACGTGGAAGAGCGTCCGTCGCCACATCCGCCGCCAGTACGGCGCGGCCCTCAATTTCATCGCCAAGAACTGCCCAGACGATCAGGCATTGCGGGCGGTAATCGAATCCTGCACTTCGCCATCGCTGCCGAAGTGGGTCACAGGTGACACAGCAGCGCATTGGCCCGAAATCGCGGCCGTACAGCAAACCTCAAAGGGGTAACGAAATGATCAAGGTCACCGTACTGGATTCGCAGATCAACGAGCGTGGCGGCAGCTTCACCAACGACCGCAACGAGAACGTTGAATTCACCACCCGCAAGCAGCGCGCCAAGCTGGAGGCGGACGGTTTCGCCTATCCGTTCGACGTGCGCCTGGACAAGGGTCAGCCGGGCTATCAGGCGGGCGAGTACGAGCTCGACGTCCCGGCCATGTTGCAGGTCAACAAGGGCGTTGCAACCCTGAGCAAGTTCACCGTGCTGCGCCCGCTGCAGAAGGCTGCGCCACGCCCGGCAGCGCAGGCCTGAGTCATGGCGCGGTACGTCTACGAATGCCTGCAATTCAACCAGCAGACCGGCACCTGTGAGCAGGCTGCATTCGTGCCGCGCACCGATATTCCCGCGCTTACCACTGCCGAAGTGTCGGGGATTCTGTCCATGGTTGCGGTGTGTTTCGCCGTGGCATGGGCATACAAGCAAATAGGCAGAACCATCCGTAACTAGTGAAAGGGGAAACATCATGGAACTCGACGCAACCGCCGCATTGACCGTTCTGGCCTCACTGGCCGCTGTCCTGGGCACCATCGGCGCCGCCAAGCTGGCACCGGCCGCAATTTCGGTCGGCTTCAAGTGGATCAAGGGCGCGATCTTCGGTTGATCGCAGTAGCACCGGGGCCGGGCAATCCGGCCCCTTTCTATGGGGGATTGGTGATGCTCGGTCTATTCGTTCTCTGCGTCGGCAGTGCGGCGCTCTACATTGCGTTCGGGGATTGATGCATGCGTCTGTTGCTCATCGCTGTGCTGATCCTTGGCGGATTGTGGCTTCCCGCTGAGGTCCGCGCCGCAGCGGATTGCCCCATTAATGGCACTTGCGATCAGGGCAAGGCGTACGCCATGTGTGCTGCAGCAGTTCAGCGGACGATGGACTACTTCAACTCTCGTACGAGCCAGTGGGGAAAGCCGGTCGTTCGACAAAGCTGCCCAAGCGTTAACGGTTCTTTTGGTGAGAAGTACTTCACTTGCGCCGTGCAGGAAGGTCCCAACGGCGGCGTCGTACGCTGCATGAATGCAGCTGGCGACGCGAATACTCAGCAGTTCTATTGGAAGGATGCTTGTTCCGCACGGCCGGAAGAGCTTGGTTGGGAGGGTGGCTCGACGGCGGCTTCGGTGAATGCGTGCCACAACGGTTGCATGTATTCCAGTTCTCTCGATCCGGCTGGTGTCGCCGGTTTTAGCTACCTGCCTACGGGCGGCACTTGCACGGAATCTGACGCTCCAGCGCCCACGCCTGCCGGTGACGGCGGTGGTGACGATGGTGGAGGCGGTGGGAGTGAAACCGGCGGCGGTGATGGTGACGGGGACGGGGGCGGGGGCGACGGTGGTGGTGATGGCGATGGGGGAGGGGATGGCGGTTCCGGTGGTGGTGATGGCGATGGCGATGGTGATGGAGATGGCGACGGGGATGGCGATGGAGATGGCGACGGGGATGGCGATGGCGATGGCGGTGAGAACCCTAGCCTTCCCGAAAATCCCACATATCCCGGCGACGTTCCGATGCCGTACATGGATCCGCCCATTCCAAGCAGCTACCTGGGGCAATGGTCTAGTGGCCTTGGTGGCGGTTCCTGTCCCGCTGCGAAGGTCATCACTGTTGGCGTTGGACCTGTCTCCACGACCGTCAGTTTTGAATTCGAACCGCTCTGCGATTTCGCGCTGATGATCAAGGGCTTGGTCATCGCCTGCGCCGGGATCGTAGCTGCATATATCGTTGCAGGAGTGCGCAAATAATGCCGTGGTTAGCAGCCTTCCTCGTCCAGCTTCTGGGCAACTCTCTCGCCCGCGTCCTCACTGGCGCTGGCCTCGGTCTCGTAACAGGTGCAGCCCTGTTGCCGCTTGTGAAGGGTGCATTGAATCTCATCACCCAGAAGTGGTCAGGCATCGCAGCCGATCTCGCCAATGTGATGCTTATGGCCGGGGCAGGGGAGGCCATCACCATGATCGGCTCTGCCATCGTGACCAAGGTGGTCATCGATGCAGGCAAGGTCGCCGTACAGAAGGCAGCTTCCAAATGATGTATCTAATCTCCGGGCAACCCGGCAACGGCAAGACCTTGCGCGCAATGTCGATGGCGCTTGAGTTCTACGAGCAGAACCAGCAGCAGGTAAAGGAAGGCAAGGCGCAGCCGCGCCGATTCTTCACCAACATCGCGGGCGCCACAGTAGAGGAGGGCGCAGGCGCTTTCCCGTGGATGGAAAAGTTGCCCGATCACAACGACTGGACACAGCTTCCGGACGGCTCTTTTGTGATCTATGACGAAGCGCATTCCGATGGCAACACACAGGGGCTGGAGCGTTACGGCAAGCTGTTCCCGTCCACCGGAAAGCCGGGTGAATCCGATGATCCTCGCATCCGTGCCATGTCCACGCATCGGCATCGCGGTTTCGATCTTGTGTTCGTCACGCAATGGCCGAACAAGATTCACCACCAGGTGCGCACGCTCATTGGCTCGCACACGCACATGAATCGTTCGTTCGGCATGCAGCGGGCAGGCGTCCTCACTTGGTCGCGCGTCCAAAGTGATCCGTACGATGAGAAGGTGCGCGACAAGGCCGAAGAAGAAATCTGGGCTTACCCCAAGGCGTTGTATACCCGTTACCGCAGTGCGACGCTGCACACGGCGAGCCACAAGTTCAAGGTACCTAAGAAGGTTTGGCAGGCGCTTTCCGTCACTATCGCGCTAGTCCTTGGTGTCTGGCTGATCTATGCGTTCATCATCAAGCCGCCGTCGGCACCAAAGAAGGTGGATCAGGGGGCCGGTGCTTTGCCGGCGGCTGGAGCCCTGGCGCCCTTGGGCGCGGGCGGGCCGGCGGCACGGCCCCTCAACCGTGAGGAGTACATCGAACGTCACAAGCCGCGGATTGAGTTTCAGCCGTGGTCGGCACCCGCCTTCGATGATCGCAGCGTTCAATCGCAGCCTGAGCTCTATTGCATGGCATCCGGCACAACCGAGCAGGACACTACATGTACGTGCGTAACGGAGCAGGGCACCAAAGCCAAGATCTCGATCCCGGTGTGTGTAGCGATCGCGCGCGATGGCCCGGCCTATAACCCCTATCGGGCGCCCCGGCAGGAGGCTGATCCTCGTCGGGATGATCCGCACCGGGGCGTCGCTCAGTCTGAACCATCCAGCACGCGCGAACCGTCTCCGCACGCGCTCGTTGAGGTTGGTAAGCGCCCTATGGGCACGTTCCCCGAATCGCCGCCTTATCCGGCCAGCTTCTGACAATGCGTCTCCGGCCGGCCTATACTCTTCGTATGAACTGGCGTCTAGACATTCACTACTGGGTTGCCCGATGGATGGATCGGGCGTTCGCGCGTCAGCAGGCGCGCCAGAAGAACTAAGCCGTCACGGACAGGTCTCGCCGGGGACGTTTTCCCAGCCTCCAGGTATCCGGCGGAACAGAACGCCTCCAATGCAGCGGATTTCGCCGCGCTGTTGCTGCTCGCGGCGCTCCGCCTGTTCGCGGTACATGCGAATCTGGGCAATCTTCGCTTCCTTGGCAGGGTTTGGCTCTGTCTTCGGCGCTGGGATCGCGGCCGTCGTCTCTGGTTGCGCTGGCGGCGCGTTGAAGCGTGCATTCCATGCATTCCCGGTTTTCAGGTGCAGCCAGATCCCGGCACCGGCCATTCCGAGCAGTAGTACCGCCCACAAGCCCATCCATGGGAATTCCCAGCGCGGCTTCGGCAGTTCGGGTAGGTAATCCGGTCGTTTGCGTTCCATACGGCCCCCAAGGCGTCCTGCGCGCATTCTATCCGGGGTGTAGGGGCAGCGCCCCTACGGATGCGCCTCACACGCGCTGGCGGCGTGTCGGCCCCGGTACCGGCAGGACTGCCACAGGTGGCTCGGCGTCGGGACCAGCCATCACCCCGGATAACCGCTTTTCGGTGCGTCGCCGGACAGCATCTCGGAGATCTACAATTTCGGCAGCCTTGTACGCCAAGGGTTTCCGGCGATCTCGAGCTCGAATCTTCGAGCTCGAAGCATCCTCCATCAACCTTCGCCATTCCTGCGCCTGCGCAGCAGTGAGCGACAGCCAGGCCAGATCTTCGGGCAGCAACTCGCGGCCTTCGGGTGTGACCAGTCGGCCAGCCTTAAACGAAAAACCGGCCCAAGGGCCGGTTAGGTTCCGATCACGCACAATCAGGCTCCATGCCGCAACAGGGTCAGGGGGCGAGGCAAGAGCCGTGCCAGCCACCCCCTCAGGAGTTTGAACATAATATACATTATGCGAAATGCTGTATCGGCCTTGGCACGATTCGTCGGATCAGCGTGGCAATGGCTGAGCCTCTGGCTCGGCTCTTGCCTGCGCCCTCAATCCCCGGCCAAGGATGAGATCGCGGCATGATTGAGTTCGACCCGCACCACCGTATCGACTTGACCGGCCCTTGGGCCGGTTTTTCTTTCCTTGGTGATCGCCTGATCACGCCCGAAGGCCGCGAGCTGGAACCGCAGGATCTGGCCTGGCTGTCGCTCACCGCCTGCCAAGCGCAGGAATGGCGACGGATGATGGAAGCTGCACGCTCGGCGCCGTCGATCGACAGTTCCAAGCGTGGTGGCAATCTTCCTGCAGTAACGTGGGATCGTCCTGCCACTGTCGTCAATCTGCGGGACGTGGTGAGCCGGCGCAAACAGCGGTCGGCGGTGGCGATGGCTGGCCCTGACGCCGAGCCACCTGCAGGTGTCCTGCCGGTACCGGGGCCGAAACGCCGCCAGCGCGTGTGAGGCGCTTCCGTAGGGGCGCTGCCCCTACACCCCGGCTAGAATGCTCGCAGGACGCCTTGGGGAAGCCACATGGACCGCGAACGACACGAACCGACCTTCAGTGCGCCGGATCTGAAAGAGATGCGATTCAGGACCGATCGCAACCGGCCAGCCCGACAAAGCGAACCGACCTCGCCTTGGCTCTACATCGGCGTCAGTGCAGCGCTACTGGTAGTCATCGCAATAGGCCTCATTGAATGGAACGCCCGGCGGCAAGCAGCTGCTATGACCCGCGAACTGATGCGACCAGCGACACCTGAAGAACAGGCGGCGCTGGATCGCCAAACAGCCGAATGGGAGCAAAAATTGCGGGCTGAAACCGCCGCAGAGTTGGCCCAGGTGCGGCGCACGATTCAACTTGATCGGGCCTTGCCCCGAGTCGAGCGGCGACCGCTCGAGGCCGGTGAACGCTGCATTGATGGACGCCGATTCAAACGAATGGACGGCGGCGGCTGGCGCGACCTCCCGAACGCGCCCTGCTAAACAGCGACTGCAATGGCAAGAACCACCAGAAGTACCAGGTGGCCCACGTAGTAGACGTAGAATGCCCGGCCGGACCTTGGAATAGCCCACTCCACACGCGCAAGGCGCAATGCCGGCAGCGCCAGTAGTGCCCAGGCATTGCCGTTGTAAGCGCACACCAGGGCCATGCAAGCCCACACCAGCCAAGGGCGGCCACCCTGCCCTCGATACCAATGCCAGGCAGCTAGAACGAGCCACACGCCAGGCCAGGCGTAATCCAGGGCGACGGGAGCGACGATTGCCAGTAGGGCGGCCAATGCCCACTGACGGCGCTCCAAAGCCCATATGCAGCCAGCCGCGGCGGCAAAGGTAAGCAGCACGTTGAGTGGTAGCACCTGGCCGAATGCCACCGTAGCCGCGGGAGTGGCGACCAGACCCCAAGCCGCCAGGCGCCGTGCTGACTTCCCAGCATCGGCGCCGTCCTGAGCCAGGTTGTAGGCCATGACCAGGGCAAACACGGGGAACGCGACCCGGCCAAGCTCGGACACCACCGGCACGTAGCCAAGCCCGAATACCGTCAACACGTGATCGCCGGTCATCAGCACCAGGGCAAGCCACTTTAACAACTCACGTCCGCCGCTGGTCATAGCTTGTTGGGTCCGGGTGGAGTGGTCATGTAGGTAGTAGTCGGATGCGCCTTGGACTCAGGGAAGCTGCCCATGGCCCGCTCCACATGCTCGAGGGCAACACCACCACCCTGCCCTCTATTCGCAATGTCACCGCGAGCGCGCTCGATCTGGGAAGGGCCATCGACGTAACGATCATTGCGTTCGTCACGGAACGGCTCGTATTGCCCGTGACGTGCAATCAGTCGGCACGTCGGTTCATCGGCCAGCTGATACCTGGTTCCCTGTTCGGTGACGCATGTGCAACTTGGGTCATCAATGTCGCCCTGGGCATTGGGCCCACCCAGAGACGACATGCAGAACAATCGCGGAGCCTCGCTGGGAAGGTTGATAGCGCTGTCGTAGGCCGGTGCACTCCACGGCTCGGATGGGATACGCGGCATGAATTGATCGACGTACTCCCGAATCGTTTTCGTGCCTCTCGCTCCGCCTGCACCGCCCGCCGTCGCTGACGCTCCGTCAGGCGGTGCATGCGCGCTCTGTGCACTCGGCGCTGGGGGCGTAGCCGTGCCACCTCCTAACCGCTCGCCCATGTTGCCGAAGGTGTAGTACATCAGCCCGAGGCCACCCACCACCGCAATTGGCAGCGCGATGTAGTACCAGGGAATCTTGCGCTCAGTGGTGTCCAGCTCGGTGGACTTGTAAAGCCCCATCGGGCGTTTGGGAAGCGCTTTACGCTTCACCACCAGCGGCGTTGCCTTCTCGGCCTGCGCCTCAAACCGATCGAACTCACGCAGGTGAACGAACTTCGTGCCAAAGCGACGGCGCACGTGGACATGCCGCTCAATGAGGTCGTGCACAAACTGATCGCACTGCTTATCGGGCGACTGGCTGATGAAAATAAAGTCCAAGCCACGATGACGATGTTTCGCAAGCTGTTCGACGTGATGCGGCACCTTCGAGCCTGGCGGTCGCTTCGGCAGCATGTTGTGCTCGTACGCCTCATCGACCAGGGCGACTGCACCATCAGGGAGAAAGTTCGGCCAGTCGCGGAACTGCTCTGGCGTCATCTCCAACACACCCGCCTTGGCATAGTCGAACTCGCGGATATTGCAGGCATACACCGCCCTGCCCTGATCCTTGAACTCCAATAGCCGGTCAATGCCGTGCAGCGTCTTTCCGTGACCAGGTTGGCCGGTATACCAATAGATCATGACCCGGACCCCAGCTGATCGGCCACTGCCTTCGGCACGATGAACACCTTCCAGGTAAGCCGAACCGTCAAGGCCGAAAGAATCATCGACATGGCAGTGCCGACGCCCAAATAGCCGAGAAGCTCTTGCGCCGGCCCACTGATGCCGCCGATGTACTGCAGCACGAACGCCTTGAGATTCGGCAACACCGCATTGAACGTCACTGTGGTAAGGCCGAACGTCGCAAGGATGCGGGCGAAAATCCCCGCTGCCGCATCCTTCAGCGTGCCGACCAGCAACACAACCGCCTTAAGAATCCATGTCCAAACCATCATGATCAGAACCCCCAACCCATCAGGATTTTCAATGCAACGAAAGCGGCAAATATCTGAATGAGCCCGCGCAGAATCGCCGCCGCTTGGCAGAAGTAAGGGAAGTCAGTGCCACTGATCGTCTGGCCCATCAGCTTGAACGTTGGCGGCGTGGGGCACGATCCACCGCCGAACATGTTGCTCGTATCGAGCAATCCGGTTGATACCCCGATACCCCATTTCTTGGCGCCCTGGACATCGGTTGCACTATCGCCAATCGGAGCAGGATCGCCGCTACCTTCCAGCACATCCGCCACGCCATTGCCATTGGCATCGGCGTTGTTTCCGGGCGTCTCCGTCTTCCCCGCAGCGAGCTTCTCCAACGCGCAGGCTGATCGCCACTGCATCAGCAGCCCGGCGTACTCCATCGCGTTGCATTTCTCGCCAGTGCAGGTAGGCATGCCTGCCTGAGAACACTGACCGCCGCTGATGTTGTTGTTGCGCCGCGTGTTGCAATCAATGCGCCACTGAATTCGCGCCTGGCCGCACATGATCGGCGATCCGCTACACGACGGAGGCGACGAACACGTATCACCACCTGAAAATGAATCCTTATCGTCTGGCCCGGTCGGATCAGGATCGCCATCGTTGTCCTTATCGCGCTTACACGTGCCGTCAGGCCCGCGCACCTCACCAGTTGCGCACGAACCATCGCCAGGAATGCACTGACCTGAAGGACTGCGGATCATGCCGGACGGGCATTCTTCGTCCTTCTTCTTGCAGGAGCCCGCCACCAACGCCATGCCATCAGGGCACGCCTTGTCATCGGTACACGCATTACCAGTCTTCACCTTGCCCTCAGGGCACTCAGGCTCAACGGGTTGGCATACGCCGAGCATCCCGTTCCACACCATGTTCTTGCCCTGAGCATCGCAATCAGGCTTCTTGTCGCAGACCTTACCGTTTGGAGTGTAAGTCGTGGTGTCATCGCCGTTATCACGGAAGACCGACTCACAGCCATTCATGCACCTTACGGAGCCAGATGGAGGGAAAAATGATGTTGTCTTGCCGCCACGTTCCGAACAGCCCTTGCTGAAATAGAACGTCTGCAGGCCGTCACGATATCCGGCGCAACCGGTAGAACCGAATGCCCCGACATAGCTCATCCCGCTCCCCTTCCACACGCAGGGAACATAGGGGCTACTCGAAACGGAGTTCGCGTAGGCATTTGCTTCAGCGAAAGCCTGGCCTTCATCGCACTCAGATGGATACGAGGTGCACTGATAGGTGGCAGCGGACACGCCTCCGCTATAGAACATGCCGACGCCGATCAGCACTAGTGTCGCAAGCAGTACAACGTAGCGATACGCGGCCATCACATTCCCTCGAATGCAAGCCAGCACGCGCCGCAAACAGCAACGATGATGAAGTACCCCATGACCCTTCTCCCAATAAAAAGGGGGCGAACGTTACCGCGCGCCCCCTGCTCCGCCCAGGACACCCGCGTTAGCGAGCCTTCTTGACGTAGCCCCACAGGATGATCGCGCCCAGGATCACCGCTGCAGCGGCAACCACCAGCATCACATCGGCCTTACCACCCGACAGCTCGCCCGCGATCGCGGCGCCCGGTGAACCCGAACCACCCGATGCCAGGGCGGCACCGGATGCCATCAGGGTGGCGATACCGGCACTGACCTTGGCCGGGACGGAAGCGCCGGAGCGGCGCAGGTTGTTCTTCAGTTCCATGATTTTCCTCGTCATTTCAGTAGACCCCTAGCCGCGCCGCGCGGAATACGAGGCGCGCTTTCAACCCGATTGCCCAAACGCCAACAATGGCCGCCGCGACAAGGGTTCCATCAGCCACATCAAGGGGTGGAAGAATGGGCTGGTGGTACGGCATCCAGACCGGCACCGAACACGTCCCGTCCTGCTGCACGTTCTCCGCAGCACAACCGACAACGTAGAGAGGTGCCGGGCCAGACATGATCAGGCCGCCTTGGTGGCGGGCTGCGGCTTAGCACCTGCCGGATCGACCAGCGTCATACGGCGAGCCAGTTCCACGCCGAAGCGGCCCGGAACAAGATCGGTGGTGACATCCCACTCCTTCACCGCACCAACCGGATAGCCCTTGTCCAGGCCATCCACTTCGACTTCAATCTGGATGCGCATGGCTTCGGTTTCGAGCGTTGCGCGCTGGCTGTAAACAGGCTTCTGCATGCCGGTCTTGGTGGTGACAGTGCGGGTTTCGACATTGCTGTTAATCGTGATCTTCGGAGCGTTCATCGGTCTGTTCCTTTTGGCTTCGTGTGAGATTGGTCGTTTCGAGGTCGGCAAATTTCGGGCGGTACTGTGGGGTCAAGCTAAGTCCCCCCTACCCCCCCGCAGGGAGACGTGGTAGGCCGCTTGTTACCCCGTTGCGCGATGCTTGCATCAGTCCGCCCGGTGACCAGGTATCGCCCTGGCCGGTCGGATCGCGTGTTGCTGTCGCCTGCGATCAAGGCGTCTTGCTCTGGGCGGCGCGTGTAGTCGATGGGCGGCGGGTTCCATGCCCCGAAATTCCGCGAGAAATCGACCACACCGCCTTTCGTGACGTACTTGCTTACGTAGCCAGTGATATCCGCCTGGCTGCGGGGCGCTTCGATGCGATTGCGACCGAACTCCCGGTACCACCATTCGTGCCACTCGTAGCGGCTGGCGAGGCGGTTGAGGTCATCGGTAGGTGCAGCTGCAACGGCGTGGAAGTGCAAGCGGCCATCACGGTGGAACTCCTGTCCTCGCGCCCACTGAATGCCGCCGTGCCAGCGCGAAGCCCACTTGGGACCGTAGATACTGCGATTGAGGCAGCTGACGAAGTAGCGGAACGCTTTATCAGCCGCTTCCTCGTGCATTCCGCCCGTGCGGCTGGTCTTGCTGAGCTTGAACGTGAGCGTCCAGAACTGTTGCCAGGGAACGCGCTGGAGTAGCTCGGCGTATCCCTGCGCTTGGTAATCAACGTGCCGCAGCTGGTGCAGCAATTCAGCGTCGCATCCGATGCTCGGAGCGTCTGTAGGCTGCCCCCCGCACAGGTAGCACGGACTGTTGGGGTAGTGACTCGTCATGACTCATCGCCCTTCCGCCGCTGCAACCAATGCCGAAGCGCGAGCCAGACATGCTCAATCAAGATCGAAACCAGCGCGCCCAGGAGCAAAACGATCATGAAGATGGCGGCGGCTAGTAAGCCCGTGTCATCGCGCATCACATCAAAGAACTCAACAAAGCTCGGCGGCACCGTGTTCATGCGGCCCGCTCCTGTTCGTCGGCGAGCTCGGCGGCCGCCAGCAGATTGCCGCGCTTGCTCGCTTCGATTTCCAGTCGGCGCAGGTCGGCGACCGACTGTGCGACGTGCTGGCTTTCGCGTGCAGTGCGTCCAGCGGAGTACACGCGCCGATCAACACACCAGAAAACGAATTTGACTAACCCCAGCGAGACGGCTGCGATGCAACCCAGCAGCACGACTGAAACGAGTGCGTCCATGTGCCCTACCCCTCCCCAAGCCCCAAGGGGCCCCCGGGCAGCCTTGGGGTGCTGACCGGGGGTATCGGCTACAGGCGTAGTCGATGGGGCGCACCATAACCGGCTACACCCGTAGCCGTCAACACCTGTAGTCTTCGCCCGTAGTCAACGGGTGGAGACGGTCATGGATTGGGTAGAGTTTTTCGAGAAAACGCGGCAGGCAGCAGGCGTTGAGAGCTTTGCAAAGCTCGCTCCGAAGCTCGGTATTTCCGATGGCGCCATTTCTCACTACCGCACAGGAAAGCGCGTGCCCCAGGTGTGGGTCGTTGCAGAGTGCCTGAAGATTCAGGGCCATCCGCAGCCGGAAAAAGCGGCAATTCAGATCATGAAATCAGAGGCGCAAACGTCGCCGGAGCGGCACTTCTGGAAGCGGCTAGCGGCCACCGCCATGGCGCTGATGCTGGCAGTAGGCTTCGCCCTACCGCATGAGGTGCAGGCAATGCCGCAACCAGGTAATGCCTTGCACGATATACATTATGCGAAATGATGTATCGGGCTGTGGCGGCGTTCGTGTCCTCGGCGTGGAAATGGTGTCAGTTTTCTTGGTTCTTGTCCTTTTGCTTAGGTGACGAAGCAGATAAATCTGTTACCAAGCGCCAAGTAAAAGTGTTACGCGTTCGAACACAGCGCCTTTGGAACACTAAGGATTCTTTCGAAAGAACTTCAAATGCAGCCATCGCGCCCGCACTTGCACTCCGAAGCGTCAGGTACCATGGCATAGACGCTAAGGCTCAACTTCCGAGACTCCCTCAATGAACGACACTGATCGAGAGATCATGCTGGTTGCCATGGTAATCGTCGGATTTGCGGTCTCATTTGTCTGTTGGGCTGCCTGGCTAGCTCGCAGAACGCGACTTGCGCGGAGTGAATCGCCCAGGGTTTTCTAGACAGTCGTCAGCCGTTTAGTGCGTACTGCTTCTCGAACTCTACCGGGGACAGCCCGTCGTTGGAACTGTGCCGCCGTTTTGGGTTGTAGAACATCTCGATGTACTGGAAGACGTCGGCCCGTGCCTCGTCGTGATTGCTGTAGATCCTCCGCTTAATACGCTCCCGCTTCAGTAGCTGGAAGAAGCTCTCCATCGCTGCGTTGTCATGGCAGTTTCCTCGTCGACTCATGCTGCACACGATGTCGTGCTCGCGCAGGAAGCTCTGCCAGTCTTCGCTGGTGAACTGGGTTCCCTGGTCGGAGTGAAGCAGAAGCCCGGGGCTTGGCTTGCGCCGCCACACTGCAGCCAATAGCGCCTGCAAAACCAGGTCCGTATGTTGAGTTGGTCGGGTTGCCCATCCAACGACCTGACGCGAAAACAGATCAAGCACTACCGCCAAGTACAGGAAGCCGTCGTACGTGCGGATGTAGGTGATGTCCGTGACCCACGCGCGATTTGGCTCACTGACTTTGAAGCCGCGAGCCAGAACGTTCTTGGCGACTGATCCAACAGGGCCGCTCAATGGGCGTGGTCGCCGACCGTAGCCGACCATTGCCCGCAGCCCCTCGCTCTTCATCAAGCGTGCCACGCGATGACGACTACACGTCTCGCCAAGCTCGCGCAGATCTGTGGTCACTTTGCGGTGGCCATACACAGAGCCGCTTTCCAGCCAGCTGTGCTTGATTAGGCCGAGCAACCGCTGATCGTCCTTGTCGCGAGCGCTTGCCGGCTCTTTTAGCCAGGCGTAGTAGCCACTGCGATGGACGCCAAGCATCCGACACATCGCCGCGAGGCCGAACTCATCTGCGTGTTGCTTCATGAAGGCGTACTTTGCTCTTACCCCTTTGCAAAGTACGCGGCGGCTTTTTTTAGGATGTCTCGCTCTTCAGTGACCCTGCGTAGCTCAGCCTTGAGGCGGCGCACTTCCGCGTTCTGGTCCTGCTCGACACGCCGGCCAACATCGCCTTTGCCTTGTTGCCGCTTCCAGCCGTAAAGACTATGGATCGACACGCCCAGTCGCTCGGCAACCTCCGCTACCGGACGGCCGTACTCAACGATCTGTCGGACCGCCTCGATCTTGAACTCATCGGTGTACCGCTTCGTGCTCATAACCACCTCCGCCTAAGCCATAGTTTATGGCTGCGAGGTGTCTACGGAACCCTGGGCGATTCAAGAAGCCACGTTTCTGCTCAGGCTGCTCAGGTACAGAGAGATCGGGTACAGCAGACTTCCCTACCCTCGATAAACATCCCTTATCGCTACTGCACTGATTTGGCGGGCAAAAAGGGTTTTCGCGCGAGCTCCAGCCTGCTCACGTCAGCCACAGGCACAAGAATTGCAGCCTTCTGCTCCGGCGCCCAAAACACATAGCTGTCCCCCAAGCGCCCCACCAAACCCAGGCTACCTTGCACCCTCTCATCAATAGTCACATTGACCGTGTGCTTGCTGCTGCCAGAAGTAATCGCCTTGGCGCGTTCGAAGCCAAGGGGTTCTACCCCGAAATCACGGACGGTTGTAAAAGGGCTGAGAACTTCTGGTCTTGCCTGGCGACCCTTCGTCGCATCCTCGGGTTGTGGAACCGCTCGATGTATTCGAACACATCCGCCCTCGCGGCATCGAGCGTTGGGTAGGTCATGCGGTAGACCCGCTCGCGCTTGAGCAGGCCGAAGAAGCCTTCGCACGCGGCGTTGTCACCGCAGTGGCCCACCGCGCTCATCGAGCACACCAAGCCGTTGGCCGCCAGGTAACGCTGGTAGTCGCCGCTTCGGAACTGGCTGCCACGGTCGGAGTGCAGGATCAGTGGATGGCTGCCTTGGCGCTGCCAGACCGCCATCTGCACGGCCCTGATCACCATCTGACGATCCTGACGATGATGCATTGACCACCCCACCACCCGCTGGTCAAACAGGTCCAGCACGATGCACAGATACAGCTTGCCTTGCCGGGTCTTGAGCTCGGTGATGTCGGTGACCCACCTGGTCTCCGGCTCCAACGCGGTGAAGTCCCGCTCCAGCAGGTTGCGCACACCCGGCGGCGTCAGCGCCGGCTTGCCGCGCTGGCCTCGCCGCTTCGGTCGCGGCCAACCCTGCAGGCCATCGGTCGCCATCAGACGCGCCACCCGGTTCAGGCTCGCCGTCTCGCCTTCCTCGGCAAGGTCTTCATGCATCCGGCCGGCGCCCAATGTGCCCCGGCTGTCCTCATGCAACTCACGGATCCGGCCGAGCAAGCGCTGGTTGTCGCGCTCCCGGGCACTGGGCAAGCGCTTACTCCAGTCGTAGTAACCGCTGGCCGAGACCCGCAGGCAACGACACATCAGTCGCACTGGAAACTCATCGCGGCAACGTTCGATCACCTGATACCTCAGGATGATCCCTTGGCAAAGAACGTCGCCGCTTCTCGCAAAAAATCCCGCTCCTTCTTCACCCGGGCCAGCTCGCGCTTGAGCCGCGCCAGTTCCTCGTCCCGGGGCGTCCCGGTGCCACCGAAGGCCACCTGGCCCCGGCTCTGGGCCTCCCGCTTCCAGCGGGTCAGCAATGCATCCCGGATCCCCAGCTCCCGGGCCACCTGGGCACAGCTGACGCCCGGCTGGCTGGCCTGCTCAACCGCACCGCGCTTGAACTCGGTGCTGAACTTCCTTCGCTTCGACATGAACACTCCTCATGGCCTTGATCGGCCTTCTCGTAAGTGTCCGTGAAAACGGGGGTGAACCCCTCTTCTCCTTCCCACTGCTAGGCAGCATCGTCTACTTCCTGGCGATCTACTTCCCGGAAGCCCGCAACTCGCGCGGCGCGCGGCAGGCAATCCGCTCTGCCAAGCAGCTCATGGACCCGGGCCAGGACCTGCGCAACGCGCGTGCCGAACTGGCGCGTACGCCCACCGTGCAGAATCGGGTTCGCCTGGGCATGACACTGCTGGATGCTGGCCAGGCGGAGGAAGCCAGAACCCTGCTTGAGCAGGCAGCCAGCTCCCCGCTGGGCGACGATCCCTACATTCTGACCGGCCTGGCGCGTGCCCGCCTCGATTCCGGGCAGCCCGCGCGTGCGGCGGAGACGCTGGACGGCCTGTTCGCCCGCCATCCGGATGTGCGCCGCAAGCCGGAACAGACCCTGCTTTACGCGCAGGCACTGGCGGCTGCCCAAGCGCCCGGCATCCGCGCCGCGTTCGAGCGAGCCGTGGAATGCGGAAACGATGCCGCCGCCCGCTGCCTGTACGCCGAGTGGTTGATGGCACAGCCGCAGCCCGACGACCGTGAGCAGGCCCGCAGCCTGTTCGCCAGCATCATCGATGATGCCCAGCTCTGGTCGCGTCACGCACGCAGCCACAATGCCGCATGGCTGGAGCGGACCAAGGTCGCGTTGAAGGGCTACTGACGCCCGACAACCTTTGGCAATCCTGTCGCAACTGCCTCGCTCACAACCTCGCCGGACGGATGCCGACACTCGTCAGGCGTGCACCGCCGACATCGATAACAGCCTTGCGGCGCAAGGCTCCAGGCCCGTTGCGCCATATGCAACGATTCTGAAAATGTTGAAAGTGATGACGGCATCGGCCTTACTGCATTGGCATCGCGCACAGCCGGGCGTATTCCTCTCCGTGCCACCGAAAACAGGTGGCCGGGATTCGAAACCCCGGTAGTTCGCTGAAGTAAACGCTTGCCAGCCGGCATCACCCTGTGTGGTGCCGGCTGGCAATCCGTCGGCCGGCTATGGCGGGCGGTGCGTGGAGGCCTTGTGCCTGCCGGTTTAGCGAACACCGGGTTTCGAACCTCGCACCGTCCGCCACCTTTATCGGTGGCGGCTTCTGCATGCACGCAAGGAGCCCAGCCATGACCCAGCCCCACTCCCCTGCCCCGCACCCGATTCGCGACACGCCTGCGAATGGCCCTGCGCTGGACCCGAACACCCTCATCGCCCTGCTGCACAGTATCGGCTCGGGCGCCGCCTCCGATGGCCAGCCGTGGCCGGAACGCCATCAGATGCCCGGCCGACGCATCGCCCTGGCAGATACCGATTGCTCTCTGGCGGGCCTTCGGGTGGTGCTGGAGATCCTGCTGGCCGCGCAGCGCGCCCGCGAGAACGGCGAGCTGGAGCAGTATGTTGGCCCTCGCGTCATGGAGGGCCTGATCATGGCTGGCATCGGCCTTACCGCACACGCCAGTACGCGCCTGCATCCGGAGGGGTGAGTGGCGTGGTGCCGCTGGGCGGCCAACGCGCTCTGTCTTGTGGTGGTGGTTGCGGCACAGGCGCAGTGGCCGGCGACGCCGGCGCCCTCGCCTGTCGCGTTCCAAAACATCAACGACGATCGACTCTCACAACTGCGCCGCCAGGCGATGCAGTTCGTGGACTCTCGGCCACGACAGGGCTTCCAGTTCGTAGAGCGGCGCCGAGATGCCGAGTTCCAGGTTCATTGCCGGGGCATACCCGCGCTGTGGCTGGAGGGGCGCTCGCACCATCTGCTGTTGCAGGTCTCACTGGACGCGGAGCAGCGGGCGCCCGCCGTTGTGCAGCTTGGTACGTTGCTTCAATGGCAGCTGGAGCCGGTGGGCTATCTGGAGCAGGTGCTGGCTGACGTGCCGGAACCTGTTCTGTTGGATCGGGTGCTGCAGATGTTCGGGGGCGAGGTGCCTGAGGGCGCGCGATGTGGCCCACACTAGTCACCTGCGCGACAGGCATTGGCCCAGTGATCATGCGGGTCACCTCCCGGCATCGATCCAGCCCGCATCGCGCGCACGCGCAAGATCTTCTGGCGTATCAATATCCAGGCCCAGTTCCGGTGCCTGCAGGACATGCACCGTATCGACAGGAAGTTGCCGCAGGCGCGCTCCGAAGCCCCGGTCACCGGCTGCACCGACAGCGGTGAACCAGGCGCGCGGCACGACTGCGGGAACGCCAAGCGCATTTCCGTGGCGG
This sequence comes from Stenotrophomonas sp. LC732, assembly GCF_052446685.1. Taxonomy (NCBI): domain Bacteria; kingdom Pseudomonadati; phylum Pseudomonadota; class Gammaproteobacteria; order Lysobacterales; family Lysobacteraceae; genus Stenotrophomonas; species Stenotrophomonas sp. LC732. The sequence goes on from NZ_CP199214.1 coordinate 2,141,354, forward strand.
GTGCCCGCGCACGTTGACGCTGCGGCGCGGGCACCGGAAAGCAGCGCCTGCAGATGGGAGCGCTCGATTGCGGGCTGGTCGCATGCCACGATCATCACCGCGGTCACCGTGGGCAGCAGGTGTGCGCCGGCAACCTGCAGACTGCTCGCCAGGCCACGCTCCCAGTGGTGGTTGGTTACCGGAGTGGCATCCAGCCCGGCAACGCTGGATGTCACGGCCTGTGCGTTCGCGCCCACCACGACCAGTACCTGCGCTGGCGCAACCTCCCCCGCCAATCGCACCACGCGGTGTACCAGGGTCTCGCCCTGCCGGGTGAGAAGCTGCTTGGGCTGGCCAAGTCGGGTGCTCCCGCCGGCAGCAAGCACGACGACCGCATGCGCGTCAGTCACCTGCCGTGCGCGCTTCGCCATTGCTGCAGCTGTGCGGCGATGCTGAGCGAAATCGCCTCCGGCCCTCGGCCGCCGATGTTCAGGCCGACCGGTGATCGAAGTCTCGGGGAAAGCCGGTGGCGCTGATCCGGTGTCAGCAGCTTGAACAGGTCCTCGCGCCTTCGCCGCGGACCCAGCAGTCCAATGAACGCGACGTTGGTATCAGCCAGGGCCACCAGCGTCTCCCGGTCCAGTTCGAAATCGTGATGCATCACCAGTGCCGCGTCGCACCGGTCGCCATGAAGGGCCTCGGCCGGGCTGGTCTGAAGATGCGCATCCGCGCACTGCCCGGCTGAGGCCCAGCGCGCTCGCCGTTCGGCCACGCTGACCCGCCACCCCAGGCCGCGCAGCAGCGGAACCAGGAAGGGCGTTTCGGGACCGCCCCCCAACACCAGGGCCCGCGGAAGCCGGGGCAACGGCAAACGCCACGCACCCTCGCCAAAGGGCTGCGTACCCTCCATCGGATGCAGCTGCCACGCCTGCTCGCGATGGCCCGCACGGAAAACGACCTGCCCCGACGTGCGAAGGTCGCGCTGGAGTGACACGCCCTCGCGCAGCCAAGCCTCAATGACGTCGTCGAGGCCGGCCATGGCACGCAACGGCAGCAGCGCAATCCGAAGCCGGCCGCGGCAGCCGAGCGCGGACCCGCTCAACAGGTCGTCGTCACTGCGGGTGTCGATCTCGATCCAGTCGACCCGCCCTGCCGCGCTCACCTGCTCCGCGCGTCGCGCGAGCTCGGGCTCCAGGCATCCGCCGCTCAGCCAGCCGACCTGGCCGCCGTTGCAGAACAGCACCATGTCGCCGGCACCGGCGTAGGTGGAGCCATCGGTTTCCAGCACCAGCGCGAGCACGGCGTGCTCCCCCGCACGCACGCGCGTCAAGGCCGTCTCGAGCACGCCGCGCGGGCTGCCTTCGGCGAGGAAGCCCGGCGCTGCGGACAGGTCCTCGGCAAGATCGCCGGGCTCCCCTCCGCCTGCGGCGGAGACCTCCAGAGTGGGCGAGGCTACGGGTCGGTCCATGCGCAACGTCAGCCTATGTCGGGCAAGCCGGGCAACAGCTTGTCCAGGGTGATGGGATAGCTGCGCACGCGCACGCCGGTTGCGTTGTAGATCGCATTGGCGATCGCGGCGCCAACCCCGCAGATGCCCAGTTCACCCACACCCTTGGCCTTCATCGGCGAGATCACCGGATCCAGCGTGTCGAGGAAGACCACTTCCTGGTACGGAATGTCGGCGTGCACGGGAACCTCGTAGCCGGCCAGGTCGTGGTTGATGAACAAACCAAGCCGTTTGTCGACCACCAGCTCCTCCATCAGGGTCGCGCCCGCACCCATCACCATCCCGCCGATGACCTGGCTGCGTGCGGAGAGCGGATTGAGGATCCGGCCGCCATCGCATACGGCAAGCATGCGGCGAATGCGCGTTTCTCCAGTGTAGGCATGCACGGCGACCTCGCAGAAATGTCCTGCATAGGTGCCGACGTCGTAGCCTTGTTTGAAGTCGCCGAAGGCAATGCCGTCCTCCGCCGACAGGGTTCCCGCCTCCGCCAGCGTGATGGTCCGCCCATCCGCCTGGATGCGGCCATTGGCGAAGTCTGCGGTGTCGCCGTCGAAGCCGAGTTTCTCGCCCACCTTGCGGCGCAGGCTGACGCACGCCGCGTACACGCCCGCGGTGGAGCTTGCCGCGCCCCACTGGCCGCCGGAACCGGCGGAGGCGGGATGACGGGAGTCGCCGAGGGTGACCTGGACCTGGTCCAGCGGCACGCCCATGGTCTCGGCTGCCGTCTGCGCGATGATCGTGTAGGAGCCGGTGCCGATGTCGGTCATGTCGGTCTCGACAATCACCCCGCCCTGGCCGTCAAGCCGGACCCGCGCCGCCGACTTCATTGTCGGTGCGCCGCGATAGCCCGCGGACACGCCCATGCCGACCAGCCAGTGCCCTTCCCTGACCTGCGCCGGCCTGGGGTTGCGCTTGTTCCAGTTGAAGCGCTCCGCGCCTTCGCGCAGGCAGCGCACCAGGTTGCGGTCGGAGAACTTCTTGGACGGATCGCCGGGCACGACCTCGGGCTCGTTGAGGATGCGGAACGCGATCGGATCGAGGCCCAGCTTCTCGGCCATTTCGTCCATCGCCACTTCCAGCGCCATGTGGCCCGGTGCTTCGCCCGGTGCGCGCATCGCATTGCCTTCGGGCATGTCGAGCGTGGCGATGTAGTTGGCCACCAGGCGGTTGGCGCCTGCATAGAGCTTGGGCGTCTGCAGGGTGCCGTTTTCGCCATCCTCGCCGTTGATGTTGCCCGACCAGTTCTCATGGGCGATGGCGGAGATCCGGCCATCCTTTCCGCAGCCGATCCGCACGCGCTGGAGGGTGGCGTGCCGGTGCGTGGTGTTGTTGGGCATCAACGGGCGTTGCAGCGCGATCTTCACCGGTCGCCCGACCTGCTTGGCCGCCAATGCGGCCAGCACCGCGTCGGCACGGATGAACAGCTTGCCGCCGAAGCCGCCGCCGATATAGGGCGAGTCCACGCGCACCTTGGCAGGGTCGATGCCGAGGATCGCCGCCATGCCCTGCCTGGCCCAGTCGATCATCTGGTTCGCCGTCCACAGCGTGAGCGTGTCACCCTCCCAGGCGGCGATGGTGGCGTGCGGCTCCATCATCGAATGACTTTCGTCGGAGGTGTGATAGGTCTCGTCGAGCTTGACCGCGGCGCTCGCGTAGGCGGTGTCGAAATCGCCCAGCGCCTGCCGGTCGGGCTTGCCGTCACGCCCCTTTGCCAGCGGCGCGGTCGGTGCCAGGGCCGGGAAATCGAAGCGGCCCTTGCTGCGCTCGTAGCGGGTGCGGATCAGCGCCGCGGCGGCGCGGGCCTGCTCGAAGGTCTCTGCCACCACGCAGGCGATGGCCTGGTGGTAGTGGGCCACTTCGGGTCCGCCGAACAACGGCGCGTTGTTCCAGTTCGATTTGCCGACCGGCTTGGTTTCCGGTGCGGTGATGACCGCCAGTACGCCGGGCGCGGCACGTGCGCGGGAGGCATCCATCGAAATGATGCGCCCCTTGCCGATGCCCGCACCGACGATGTAGCCGTAGGCCTGGTTCGGCGCCACGTCGTGGCGCTCGTACGCATAGGGGGCGGTGCCGGTGGTCTTGCGTGGACCGTCGATGCGCGGCGTCGACTTGCCGACGACCTTGGCCTTGTCGAACAGGTTGTCGCCGGCGGGGGCGTTGAATTCAAGGGGCATCAGCGCTCTCCTTCCGCCAGCACGGCTGCGAGGGTGCGCTCGGCGAGAGCGATCTTGAACGCATTCTCCCGCGTCGGACGGGCACCGGCGAACACCTGCCGGGCCGCGGCCTTTACGCCGTCGCGCAGCAGTGGTTCGGCTGCCTCGACGCGCCACGGCTTCGGCGCAACCCCACCGAAGGCGAACCGCGCCGAGCCGTCTCGTTGCACGACCGCGGCGACCGACACCAGTGCGAACGCATAGGACGCGCGGTCACGTACCTTGTGGTACACGTGCCGACCGCCCAGGGGCTTCGGCAGCGTGACGTGGGTGATCAGCTCACCGCGCTGCAGCACGTTGTCCTGCTGCGGCCTGTCGCCGGGGGAACGATGGAAATCGGCAATCGGGATGCTGCGCGTACTGCCGTCACCGCTGACGGTCTGGATCGAGGCGTCCAGCACCCGCAGGGCCACCGCCATGTCGCCCGGATAGGTCGCGATGCAGCTGTCCGATGTGCCGATCACGCCCATCTGCCGGGAGAACCCCTCGAGTGCGCCGCAGCCCGACCCGGGCAGGCGCTTGTTGCAGGGCAGATGGGGATCGTAGAAATACGGACAGCGCGTGCGCTGCAGCAGGTTGCCGCCGGTAGTGGCTTTGTTGCGCAGCTGCCCGGAGGCGCCTGCCACGATCGCGCGGGTCAGCACCGCGTAGTCGCGGCGCACGCGCTCATGCGAGGCCAGCGCGGTATTGGTGACCAGCGTGCCGATGCGCAGGCCACCCTCGTCGGTGGGTTCGATCCTGTCCAGGCCGATGTCCTGCACATCGACCAGGTGCGCTGGCGTCTCGACCTCCAGCTTCATCAGGTCGAGCAGGTTGGTCCCTCCGGCCAGGAACTTCGCGCCCTCGATACCGGCGACGGCCTTGGCGGCCTCGGCCGGGGATCTCGCGCGTTCGTAACTGAAGGCCCTCATGCGCGCCTCCCTGCAGGGGTCACGCCTGCAACCTCTTCCATCGCCTCGGCAATATTGGAATAGGCTCCGCAGCGGCAGAGGTTGCCGCTCATGCGTTCGCGCATCTCCATGTTGGTGGCCCGGGGCCGTGCGCTGACGTCTGCCTGCACATGACTGGGGACACCCCGCTTGATCTCGTCCAGTACCGCCACCGCCGAGCAGATCTGCCCCGGCGTGCAGTACCCGCACTGGTAGCCGTCATGCTTGATGAAGGCGGCCTGCAGCGGATGCAGGTCATCGGGGGTTCCGAGGCCTTCGATGGTGGTGATGGCATCGCCCTGGTGCTGCACCGCCAGGCTGAGGCAGGCATTGATGCGCTCACCGTTGACCAGCACGGTACAGGCACCGCATTGACCGTGGTCGCAGCCCTTCTTGGTCCCGGTCAGCTTCAGATGTTCGCGCAGGGCATCAAGCAGCGTAGTCCGCGTGTCGAGCTCAAGCTCCCGCCGCTTGCCGTTGACGGTCAACGCCACCGTGCTGATGACCGGCGGCCTGGGCGGCGGGGGCGTCGCCAGTTCGGCGGCGAGCGATGACGCCCCCGGTGCGGCGGACATTGCCACGGTCGTGACGCCGCCGGCGATCACCTGGCGACGCGTCAACTTCATTCCTTCATCACAACTTGGCACAGTGACCTCCTGGCGTTCGGGAAAATCCCGTGGCTGGATGGACGCGCTCACACTACCCAAGGGGCACTATGCCCATCTGCGGGGTACAGGCCTGTGAAGTCGGCGACATGTACGGCTGGCAACCAGCCTGAGTGCCCAGAACAACATGATGTGGTAAGCCCGAAGAAATCGACTGCATCTAGCCATTTCAAAGACACCCGGACTCATTCCCAGCCTGGAGGCCAACTACGGCGAGCTTGACTGAGTCGCCACGCTCGCTTCCCTCGTAGGCAGATGGCTTCTCTCTTCCTATCGTTTGCTGGCACATCACCAAGACGCCATGCGAGCCGCTTGCTCAAGTTGGGAATCCGCAACCTTCACTCTTCAGCGCGGCACTCTTGAGCCATGCGTATGCCATCACTGTATGGCTCACAGTTCGTACCCGAGCGCGCTTCTCCTGGCGCCTCAGGGGCGATCACATGCCCAGATCAGACAACCCCGGGTGATCATCCGGGCGACGCCCCAACGGCCAATGGAACTTGCGGTCGCTTTCCTTGATCGGCAGGTCGTTGATGCACGAGAAGCGGCGCTGCATCAGGCCATCCTCTCCGAATTCCCAGTTTTCGTTGCCATAGGAACGGAACCAGTTGCCGGAGTCGTCGTGCCATTCGTACGCGTAGCGGACCGCAATGCGGTTTTCGGTAAAGGCCCAGAGCTCCTTGATCAGGCGGTACTCGAGTTCCTTGTTCCATTTGCGTGCCAGGAACTGCCGGGCTTCCTCCCGGCCATTGGTGAATTCGGCACGGTTACGCCACTGGGTGTCGAGCGAATAGGCAAGCGACACCTTGTCGGCATCGCGGGAATTCCAGCCATCCTCGGCAAGGCGCACCTTCTGCATGGCCGATTCAAGGGTGAACGGAGGAAGTGGCGGACGGGGTTGTTCTGCGGACACGGGGAGACCTCCAATCGAAATGGATATACGGGTTGCTTCAAAGGATCTGGCGTACCCAGGCGCTAACGCTTGGCCTGTTCCAACAACAGCTTCGCGACATCCTTCGCGGTGTCTGCGGCGCTGTAATCACCCATCACACGCGACAGGGTGATGGCGCCTTCCATCAGGATCAGCAGCTGACGGGCCAGGTCCGCCGGCTGCTCCACATCCAGTTGTTCGGTAAGTTCCCGCGTGTAATCGAGCAGCTTCTGCTTGTGATTCCGCGCGATTTCCCGGATCGGATCGGCAGGGTCGCCGACCTCCCCTGCGGTATTGATGAAGGCGCAACCGCGATAGCCCTCGGACTGGAACCAGTTCTTGAGCACGGTGAACATGCCGAGGATGCGTGCTTCCGGGCTGTCCGCCTTCTCGCACTCATGCCGGAACCAGGCGAGCCAGCGCACGTCGCGCGCCTTCAATGCAGCGGCGGCCACGTCGTCCTTGTTCTCGAAGTGGCGGTAGATGCTCTTGCGCGCCACGCCCGAGGTCTTCACCAGCAGATCCATGCCGGTGGCGTGGATCCCGTTCTGGTAGATCAGCGCCTCGGCCGTGGCCAGGATCTTCTGTTGGGTGTCGGTGGTGAGCTTGCTCATGGCTGCAAAGTAGAACGAACGTTCTACTCTGTCAACAGGCGATCGAGCGATTGGTGTGCGCACGTCCATGCAAGACGATCTATCAAGAAATCAGGACACTTCATCACCCGGACGCCTGATTCCAGGCGCAAAGTACGTCTCACCACCCACCCATGAGAGTTTCCGCATGAACACCTTCGCCCGTACCCTGGCCGTTGCCGCCCTCGCCCTCTCGGTCCAGGCCGGCCTGTCCGCGCAGGCCGCCGAACCAGCCAAGCCGGCTCCGGTCACCGCCATCGCGCGCACTGCCAGCTACATCACCACCGCCGACGGCGTACAGCTGTACTACAAGGACTGGGGCCCGAAGGACGGCCCGGTCGTGACCTTCAGCCATGGCTGGCCGTTGAATTCGGACAGCTGGGAGTCGCAGATGATCTTCCTGGCCAACCATGGCTACCGCGTCATCGCGCACGACCGTCGCGGCCACGGGCGCTCCAGCCAGCCGTGGGACGGCAACGACATGGATCACTACGCCGATGACCTGGCCACGGTCATCAACACACTGGACCTGCACGATGTGACCCTGGTGGGCTTCTCCACCGGTGGTGGCGAAGTGGCGCGCTACATCGGCCGGCATGGCACCGGCCGGGTCAAGAAGGCCGTGCTGATCAGCTCGGTGCCGCCGTTCATGCTGAAGACCGCCGACAACCCCAACGGCCTGCCGATCGAAGTGTTCGATGGCATCCGCAAGGCGCAGATGGATAACCGCGCGCAGCTGTATCGGGACATTCCGTCGGGCCCGTTCTATGGCTTCAACCGCCCCGGTGCGAAGGTGTCGCAGGGGCTGATCGATGCGTGGTGGGCGCAGGGCATGCAGGGCGGCCATAAGAACACCTACGATTCGATCGCCGCGTTCTCGGCCACCGATTTCCGCGCCGACCTGAAGAAGTTCGATGTCCCCACCCTGGTGATCCACGGTGACGACGACCAGATCGTGCCGATCGATATCTCTGGCCGCCAGTCAGCGAAACTGATCAAGGGCGCCAGGCTGATTGTCTACCCGGGTGCGCCGCATGGCCTGACTGACACCCACAAGGACAAGCTCAACCAGGACCTGCTGACGTACCTGCAGGAAAAGTGAGTGGCCAGGGCTCCGGCGCGGTGCCGGAGCCCTTCTGTTGCCTGGCGCCCACCTTCATGGACGCGCCGCGGTCGGCATCTGGAATGTGAACACGGTGCCGTCGCTCTCACTCGACTGCACGTCCAGTGTTCCGCCGTGGGACTTGGCAATTTCCGATGCAATGTAGATGCCCAGGCCAAGCCCTGGCCTGGGCAGCTCGCCCTGCTCACGCGAAAACGGGCTGAAAATCGTCCCCAGCCGCTCAGGCGCAATGCAGCCGGCGTTATGCACATCCAGCGTGAGGCGATGGGATGCGGCCTGAACCCTCAGCGTGACTGGGGCGGAACGCTCGCCGTGCTGGGCTGCGTTGGTCAGCAGGTTGGCCAGCAGCTGCGACAGCCTGCCGGTGTCGCAGACCACGCCACCTTCGATCCGCATCTGGACGTTGATGTCCTGCCGACCGGTAGCGATCGCCACTTCTTCTGCAACCTGTTCAAGCTCCGCCTGCAAGGTGTGGCTTTCCTGGAGCGAGACCGGAATGCCTCCTCCCAGCCGCCCCCTGGCGAAATCAAGCACATCACCGATGAGGCCATCCATCCGGGTGACGCCGGCGGCGATGTGCGCGAGCATCCGCTGCTGGCGCTCGGATGTTGCCTCAAGTTCCAGTGAATCGGCGGCCACGCTGATGGCCTGCAGCGGGCTGCGGAGGTCATGGCCCAGCACCGCGATGAACTGATCGCGCAGATCGGAAACACGCTGTGCCGTTGAAAGGGCTGTCTCTGCCTCCAGCAGCTGATCCTCTTTGTCGAGGTAGTTGCCAACGAGGTCGGCAAGCAGCTCCATGGATCGTTGGACATGCGCCTCATCAAAGTTGCCCGGCGACGAATCAATGGCACACAGGGTGCCGAAGAAACTTCCATCCGGCCGATGGATCGGCACGGAGGCGTAACTCTCCAGCCCATAGATCCTGGGCGTATGGTGTTTGGAATACAGCGGATGTGCACTGGCGTGCGCGAACACCACCGAGGTCGATGACTGCCTGATCTCGTCACAGAGGGTGGTTTCGAGGACCAGCTGCCCGCCCGGAACGAGCCCGAACCCCAGGGTGTCCAGGGTGGCGCAGGCGGTCCACGTGGTTTCTGTCACCCGGGCAATCGCGGTGAATCTTGAGCCTGTGATATGGGCGACGGTTTCAAGGATGCGCGGCACTGCTTCAATACGACCGATCTCAGCGATGTCATTCAGCAGGTGGGGATCGGTCAGTGTGTGCATGTAGTGGCAGTCGGGCGCAGTGGTGCATCATCCCATGAATCCAGCCATGAACACTCAGTCCGCCCCGCCCCGTGCGTTGCGCCGCAGCGATTGCGGCGGCTGGCCGAAGGCGCGCAGGAAGGCACGTCGCATGCGTTCGGTATCACCGAAGCCCGTTTCAGTCGCCACTTCATCCATCGTGTAGCGGCTCTGCTCGATCAACACGCGAGCGGCCTCCACCCGCAGGCTCTCCACTGCCTTGGCGGGGGATTGCCCGGTTTCCTCGCGGAACGCGCGACTGAACTGGCGGGTGCTCAGATGCGCGGCCTGCGCCAGTTCTTCAACCGACAAGGTGGCGCGCAGATTGCGGCGTGCAAAGGTCAGCGCGTTCTGGATGCGATCAGACCGGGCATCCAGCTCGAGCAGCACCGAATGCTGGGACTGCCCGCCTCCGCGCCGATGGTAGATCACCAGCTTCCGGGCCACCGCCCTGCACAGATCCGCACCGAAGTCCTGCTCGATCATGCCAAGCGCCAGGTCCAGCCCCGCGCTCATGCCGGCGGAGGTCCAGATCGGGCCATCGGTGATGAAGATGCGGTCTTCCTCCACCTGCGCGGCGGGAAAGCGCTGCCTGAGCGCACGTGCGTGGAACCAGTGCGTGGTGGCGCGGCGCCCGTCCAGCAACCCCGCTTCGCCGAGAAGGAACGCGCCGGTGCACACAGACGCGGTCCTGCGCGTGCGGGCGGCCGCGTGACGGATCGGATCGATCAGCGCGCCGCTGGACGGGGCTGGCTCCAGCAGGCCGGCCACGATCATGGTATCCAGCGGCTGCTGCGCAAGCGGCGCTGTCTGCATGGCCATGCCAAGCGAGCTGGGCACCAGCCCGCCCTGTTCGGACAGCATGTGCAGATCGTAAAGGCGCGCGCCTTCGGTGGCATTGGCCAGTTCGAAGGCGGACGCCGCGGCGATCGCCATGGTCTGGAATCCGGCGGGCAGGACAAATCCAACACTGGGCATGACGGTTTTTCAGGGGTGTCCGTAAACGAGGTATATACGACATTTACGCCACGTACAAGCCGGCCTAGATTTCCCCTGACCCCGGCGACGTTCGCCGGTTCGGACTGACCTCTGTGAACGACCCTACCCATCACGGCACCGCACTCATCACTGGCGCATCGTCTGGCATCGGGGCGATCTATGCTGATCGCCTGGTCCACGCCGGCCATGACCTGATCCTGGTCGCGCGACGCGCCGACCGCCTGCGCCAACTGGCCGAAGCGCTGGCCCGCAGCACCGGCCGCACGGTGGACATCGTCGCCGCGGACCTGACCACCTCCGACGGGCGTGCCGAAGTTGAAAAGGTCATTCAAGGCCGAGCGGATATCCAGGTGCTGGTCAACAATGCCGGTATCGGCGCTACGGCGCCCCTGCTGCAGTCGGACATCGGCGAGATGGAGCGCCTGATCACGCTCAACGTGAACGCCGCGATGCGCCTGGCCTATGCTGCAGCGCCGGTGTTTGTGGCCCGTGGCCGGGGCACGATCATCAACATCGCCTCCATCGTCGCGCTGGCACCGGAGCTGCTCAACGGGGTCTACGCGGGAAGCAAGGCGTTCGTGCTGGCGTTCTCGCAGTCGCTCCACCATGAGCTGGCCGACAAGGGCGTGCGTGTCCAGGTCGTCCTGCCGGGCGCCACCGCAACCGACTTCTGGCACCTTTCCGGCCTGCCGGTGGAGCACCTGCCACAGGGCATCGTGATGAGCGCCGAAGACATGGTGGACGCGTCCCTGGCCGGGCTGGCGCAGGGTGAACTTGTGACCATTCCCGCGCTTCCGGACATCGCTGAGTGGGACGCCTTCGAGCAGGCACGCAAGGCAATGGCACCGGGCCTTTCGCGTGCGAAGCCGGCGCCGCGCTATGTGAGCGGCGCCTGATCGGCGAACGGCTTGCAGATGCCCGGCGTGGTGGAGTGCGATAGCCGGGGATGACGTCGCTACAGCGCCAGTTCCCTGGCAAGGAACGGCGCCGTCCTGCTGCCCTTGGCGCGGGCCACCTGGCGTGGCGTACCCTTCGCCACGATGGTTCCACCTGCGCCGCCTGCGCCCGGGCCGACGTCAATCACCCAGTCGGCCTGTGCGACAGAACGCATGTCGTGCTCGATCATCACCACGGTGTTTCCCGCGTCCACCAGCCGCTGCAACTGCACCAGCAGCCTGTCTGCGTCCAACGCATGCAGGCCGGTGGTGGGTTCGTCCAGTACATAGAGCGTGCGGCCGCGTTGGCTGCGCTGCAGCTCGGTCGCCAGCTTGATGCGTTGCGCCTCGCCCCCTGAAAGCTCCGTGGCCGGCTGGCCGAGCCTGAGATAGCCCAGGCCGATCTCCTGCAGCAGCTGCAGCGGCCGCGCGATGGCTTCCTCACCGGCGAAAAATGCCTGTGCCTGGTCGACCGTCATCTGCAGGACCTCGGCAATGTTGCGGCCGTTCCACAACACCTTCAGCGTGGCCTCGTTGTAGCGGGCGCCATGGCAGGCGGGGCATGGCGCATAGACACTGGGCATGAACAGCAGTTCGACGCTTACGAAACCCTCGCCTTCGCAGGTCTCGCACCGGCCCTTGGCCACGTTGAACGAGAAGCGACCTGCATCGAAGCGGCGGCGTCGCGCGTCGGGGGCCGCGGCGAACAGCTTGCGGACGTGATCGAACAGGCCGGTATAGGTGGCCAGGTTGGAGCGTGGCGTGCGGCCGATCGGTTTCTGGTCCACCTGCACCACGCGCTGGATGGCATCCACGGCTCCGGCAAGCTGGCCCCGCGTCGCTTCGATCACGGTTGGCCCGTCCTCGGGCGTACTGTCGGCGCTGTCGTCCACGGGCTCGTGCCCCAGGTGCAGCAGCATCAGCTCGGGCAGCGCCTGCGCCATCAGGCTGGACTTGCCCGATCCGGAAATGCCGGTCACTGCGGTCAGCACTCCCAGCGGCAGCTGCGCGTCCACGCCCTGCAGGTTGTGGCGGTGGATGCCCTTCAGCTCCAGCCAGCGGTCGGCGCTGCGTTGCCGGCTGGCAGGCGCAGGCACCTGGTCGAACAGGTACCGCGCGGTGCGCGAGTCCTCGATGCGGCGCAGGCCGTCGGGCTCGCCACTGTAGAGAACGCGCCCGCCGTGCTCGCCCGCTTGCGGTCCCACGTCCACCAGCCACTGTGCACGTCGCATCAGCTCCAGATCGTGTTCAACGACGAACACCGAGTTGCCGCCATCGCGCAGCCGGTCCAGCGCGTCGTACAGCGCCTGGCTGTCGGCCGGATGCAGGCCGGCCGAGGGCTCATCGAGCACGTACAGCACACCAAACAGCAACGAGCTGAGCTGTGTGGCCAGCCGCAGGCGCTGCAGTTCGCCGGCCGACAGCGTGGGCGTGGCGCGATCCAGCGAGAGATACCCCAGGCCCAGCTCGCGCAGCTGCCGTACCCGCGCCATGACCCCACCCGCCAGTCGCTGCGCGGCCAGGCGCTTCTCCTCCGACAGGGCCGAGGTCAGCCGCACATCGGGCGCGCCTTCGTGGGTCGCGTGGCCACTTGCTGCGCGCTTGGCGCGATCGCGGGGCGTCGCACTCCTGCGGGTGCGTGCGCCGTGGCTGTGTGCACTGAAGTCGCCCTGCGCGATGGGCTCGAGCAGCCCGGCCAGTTGATCCAGCGGCAGCCGCATGAATTCACCGATGTCCACACCGGCAAAGGTGACCGAAAGCGCTTCGGGCTTCAGTCGCTTGCCCTGGCAGGCGGGGCACAGCTTGCCTTCCATGTAGCGCGAGACACGCTTGCGCATCAGCGCGCTCTGGGTGTTGGCGAAGGTGTGCAGCACGTAGCGACGGGCGCCGGTGTAGGTTCCCATGTAACTGGGCTCCAGCTTGCGCTTGAGTGCGGCACGCGTCTCGGCAGGCGTGAAGCCGGCATAGACGGGCACGGTCGGCGTGTCCTCGGTGAACAGGATCCACTCCCGGTCCTTCTTCGGCAGCTTCTTCCACGGCACGTCGATGTCGTAGCCCAGGGTGACCAGGATGTCGCGCAGGTTCTGGCCATGCCAGGCCGGCGGCCAGGAGGCGATGGCGCGCTCGCGGATGCTCAGCGACGGGTCCGGCACCATCAGCGCTTCGGTCACTTCGTAGACGTGGCCCAACCCATGGCAGGTGCTGCAGGCCCCCTGCGGTGTATTGGGCGAGAAGTCCTCGGCGTACAGCATGGGCTGGTGGGCCGGGTACGCGCCTGCACGCGAATACATCATGCGTACCAGGCTGGACAGTGTGGTCACGCTGCCCACCGATGAACGTGCGTTGCTGGCACCGCGCTGCTGCTGCAGGGCCACCGCCGGCGGCAGGCCGTCGATGGCATCCACGTCGGGCACGCCCGCCTGGTCGATCAGGCGGCGCGCATACGGTGCGACGGATTCAAAGTAGCGCCGCTGGGCCTCGGCGAAGACCGTGCCGAACGCCAGCGAGGATTTGCCCGAACCCGATACCCCGGAGAACACCACCAGCGCATTGCGCGGAATGGAGACGTCGACGTTCTTCAGGTTGTGCTCGCGTGCGCCGCGGACCTCGATGCAGCCGCTGGCTGCGGCAGCGCATGACGACTCGCCAAAGGGGGTGTTGGACATCTTCGCGATCCTGCTGCCAATGAGTGGAATACATGCATGCGCACACGGGCGGCTATTGTCGCTGCTGCAGGGTGAATGGAGTGAGGGGATGTTGATTGCGTGCAGCGTCGGAACACCAGGTGGCCGACGCCAACCGCGCTATACGGCTGATTGTTAACCTGCATTGGCTGAAGGCTTGACGCCACGTTGCCGCACCCTTGATGCAGCCGCTCACAGTGCGGCTCCTATGCTGGGCCCGCCACTACGGCAGTGGGACCCAACCTGGAGATTCACCATGCAACGCGATCAGAAAGACCTGCCCCACCCGGACCCGGAAGCACAGCGCACCGATCCGGTCAGCCCGCTTCAGGCCAAGCTGCATAACCATCGCAATCATGAAGAGGCGTTGCAGGAGACGTTCCCGGCCAGTGACCCGATCTCGCCCTTCGTCGCAGCCCCGACGCCCGACGAGCAGGCCGCGCGCCTGGGTGAGCGGGTCAAACTGCCAGACCGCGAAACGGATGAGGAGGCCGGCGGAGGTGAGCAGTGATCCGGCGCGGCTTTGCACGCGTCGCGGCGGCCACGGCGCGGTTGTCCGGCAGTCTTGGGGCATTCGTCGCGGCACTGGGGGTGATCATCGCCTGGGCCGCCAGCGGGCCGGCCTTCCACTTCAATGACACCTGGCAGCTGGTGGTCAACACGGGCACCACCATCGTGACGTTCCTGATGGTATTCCTGATCCAGCATACCCAGAACGCTGACACCGCTGCGCTGCACATCAAGCTGGATGAGCTGATCCGGGTCAGCAAGGACGCCAACCAAGAGCTGCTGAACCTGGAATCGATGGAGCCGGCCCATCTTGAAGAGATACGCCAGCGCTACGAGGCACTGGCGAAGACCGCGGCGGACATCAAGTCCAAGAAGGAGCGCTGCATGCCCTGCGAAGCGGATGCAACCGCCGAAGCCTGAGGTCACCTTTGCGGCGGCAGCCTACAGCGATGCCGGTGTGAGGCCCTGCCTGGCGGGGCCCTCCAGCAGGGCCCCGGTGGCGGAAAAGCGGCTGCCGTGGCACGGGCAGTCCCATGTGCGTTCATGGCCATTCCATTGGACGACGCACTTGAGGTGCGGGCACAGCGCCGACATTGCGTGCAGCTGGCCATCATCATCGCGGTAGATCGCGGTGCGCTCTCCGTCCACGTCCAGCAGCGCACCGCACCCGCGGCCCAGCTCGCTGGGAGCGCGCGACGACGCGGTTCCAAGGCGATCGCCCACCATGTGCCGCGCAACCGTGGCGTTGGTGCGGGCCCAGCCTGCAGCCGAGCGCAGCGGGGTAAAGCGCATGGGGCTGAGCAGCTGCTCGATCTCGCTGGTCGTTCCCGTGACTCCCTCCGTGATCGCGCGCGCGGCCACGCCCGCCCAGGTCAATCCGTCCGGCCCATAGCCGGTAGCGACCCATACATTGTCGTGCGCGCTGCTGCCGATGTAGGGCAGCTGATCCGCGGCCCGGAACTGCTGCGCGGACCAGCACAGCGGCTCGCCCTGCACGCTGAAGTTGCGACGCGCGTCGGCGACCAGATGCTGGGCCGGATCCATCGCCGGGGTTTCGCCAGTGCGATGTGTCTCCCCGACCAGCACCAGCCAGTCGCGGCCATCAGCGCCATGCACCCCGCGCAGCGAGCGGTGCCGGTCGGCGATCCAGTGAATGCCTGCCGCTGGCGGATTGGCCACCGGTACCGCTACGCCGTATTCGCGGTACACCTCCATCTCGGCCTGCACCAGGTTGAATCCTGCTGGCGAGTGGGTGGCCAGCACAAAGTGCCTGGCATGGATGCGGGCACCAGGGGCCGTCGCCACTCCGGCTGAAGCCTCGATGCGGGTGATCCGGGTCCAGTCGTGGATGCGCACGCGGCCCACCAGATGACGGGCCAGTTCCCTGCAGAACGCCGCCGGATGCAACTGCGCCTGGTCGGGAACGCGGAAAGCGTGGGCCAAGGTGAACGGCAGCCCGGATTGGCGGTGCTCGCAATGCAGGCCAACGCGTTGGTAGGCCTGCAGCTCGCGTTCGAACTGCGCCGTGGCCTCGCGCGAACGCTCCTGCACGCCGTACTGCATGGCCACGCGCTCGAAGCCACAGTGCAGATCGTAGCGGTGAACCAATGTTTCGATGGAACGCACCGCGTGTTGCCGCCACTGCACGACACGACGTGCCGTGTCACCGCCCCAACGCGCGATCAGGTCTGCCAGCCGGGACACGGGAGCGTAAAGATTGCCGGTTGACATCACCGTGTTGCGTCCGCCGATGGGGCCGGCATCCACCACTACCACATCCAGGCCGCTGTCGGCCAAGCGGGCGGCGGTCAACAGGCCCGTCATGCCTGCACCGACCACGAGCACGTCCGCGCGCGTGGTCCCGGCGAGCGGGCGGAAGCCGTGCGGATCGGAATCAGCTGACCATAAGCTGGCGCGCGGGGACGGGTCGGCCATGAAAAGGATCCTTGCAGGTTCATCGGAGAGCCTTCCCTGATACGCCCTGCCGGGTGAAACGACGGTGGCGTGTCCGTGCAGGAAATGCTCACGTGCGTGGCACTGCCGCGGTGAGGATCAAGACGGGGTGAGTGCCGCATGGACACGATGCCAGCGTCGCCTGCGCGAACCGCGACCCTCTGCTTGCAGCGTGATTGCTAACGTGGCTGCATGGAGGGCCAGGCAGTGAGCACGCACCTGGAAATCGACCTGATGATCGCGCAACTGGAGGAAATGCTGCCCACCTGGGCGGCGTTCTATCCCGAGCCGCAGTTCATCCGCATGCTCGCCGAGGCGCTGGACTACATCGCTGCCAGTGCTGACCCGGATGCCCGCCTGTACTGCGTGATGCGCACCGGGCACCTCGATTCGTGCAGCGGCGAGATCCCCTGGGCGGCGCGCTATGGGGGCCGCTAGGCCGATCAATCACGCCGCGACGGCATAGGGTTCCACCAACCTGGCCAGGACGTCCATCGCCGTCTCGGTTGGCGCATCGTCACCGGTCCGCTGGGCGAACCCTGACCAGTCCGCGCGCGCAAGACTCTTCAACTGCTCGGGTTGCGTCGGCAGCCAGCGCATCGGCCAGAACGGGAGACGCCGGTTGCCTACCCTGCCGCGCTGCAGTTCGATCAGTCCCGTGTGGCTTGTAGCACCGAGTACCCGCGAGTACGCCACGCTTAAGCCATCTTCGGGCCCCTCCATGTACTGCAGGAACCGGGCGCCATCGAACAGCAGTACGCCGGTAACGCCGGCATTCCGGTTGAAGCGCGCGGCATCATCGACCAGGTCGTCCAGCTTCCCGCTGCGCAGGCCCAACGGGTCACCCGCAACGGCCGGGCCCGCCTCACTTATGTATGCGACTGCCCTGATCGGCATTGGCTGCTCCTGTAGCGAATCCCCCCAGATTCCGTATCGCAAGCATAGGCCAACCGCGCCGACGATATGTTCCGGCCCTGTGTATTCTGCGAATCAGTTGGGTTCGGGCTGACGGACGGTACGCAGCACGGGCCTGGCCTACGGGTCTGCCCGGGCCCATCGGGCGAGATTCTGCTTCACTTCCGCGATGCCGGCCCAAGGGTCCTTGCGGCGACGTCTGAGCTTTGCGGGTACGTCCTTGATCGTGAAGGCGTCGGCGCGCTTGAGTTTCGCCAGATCACCCCAGGCGATCGGCAGTGCCACCGGCGCGCCCGGCCGGGCGCGCAACGAATAGGACGCGACCGCCGTTGCACCGCGCCCATTGCGCAGATAGTCGACGAAGATCCGCTTGTTGCGCAGGCTCTTGGTGGCGGTTGCCAGGAACCGCTGCGGTTCGGACTGTGCCAATGCATCGGCGAAACCCTTCGCAAAACGCTTGGTCAGGTCCCAATCGCACCCTGGGTTGAGCGGCACGACCACGTGCAGGCCCTTGCCGCCGGAGACTCGCAGGAACGATTCCAGTTCCAGCTGCGCCAGCAGTTTCCGGATGTCGGTTGCCGCTTTCTTGACTTCGGCAAAGGGCACATCCGGTCCGGGATCCAGATCGAACACCACCCGGTCGGCACTGTCGGGCGCCTCGGCGTGGCTGCCCCAAGGGTGGAACTCCAACGCGTTGAACTGCACCAGTTCCAGCAGGCTGGCTGCGTCCCGCACCACCAGGTAATGGGCGTTGATGCCGCTTTCCTGCTTCAGCCTTACCGAATCGACCAGCGCCAGCCCGGCCGTATGGTGTTTCTGGAAGAAGCAGGGCTTTGCGGTGCCACTGGGGCAGCGGATGATCGACAGCGGACGATCCACCACCTCGGGCAGGAGGTGCGCCATCACTGCTGCGTAGTAATCCCACACGTCCTGCTTGGTGTAGCCGTCGCCGGGAAACAGGATCTTGCCTGGGGACGACAGCACGGGGGCGCGCGATCCGTTGCCGGCGCCCTTTCCACCCGGCGCCCACGCCGCGCGGGCGCTTGCGACCGCGCAGCGGCCGGGGCCGCTCCGGCGCGATCGGAATCGGCGAGGTCGGCGATATCCTTGTCCGCCCGCACCGCCTTCAGCGACGCCTGGCGCAACAGTTGCTGCCCACCGATTCCGCGGTAGAAGACCTCCACCACGAAACGCGGTTCGAACCAGGTCGCGGCGCGCAGATCGGTGTCCTGCGTGGGCACGTACGCGGTTGGCTTGCGGCCGCCGCCGCCCTTGATGCGCTTGCTGATGTCGCCAATCAGTTCATCCGAGAACCCGGACCCGACGCGCCCTGCGTAGAGCCAGCCATGCGTTGCGTCTGGCCGGGCCAGCAGCAGCGAACCAAAGCCGGTGCGGCTGCCTTTGGGTGCGGTGTAGCCCACCACCGCGAACTCGTCGCTGGCCAGCTGCTTCGTCTTGCGCCAGTCCTCGCTGCGGCCGCTGTGGTAGCTGCGATCGGCGCGCTTGGAAATGATGCCCTCGAAGTGCCGCTCACCGGCCAGACGATAGGCCTGGTCGCCATCCCCCTGTACATGCGAACTGAATGCCAATGGGCTGCCCTGCCCCTCCAGCACCGATTGCAGCAGGGTCTTGCGCTCAAGCAGGGGCGCATCGGCCACATCCACGCCATCAAGATGCAGCAGATCGAACAGCGCATACGTCAGGACGCCTTGCTTCTCGCCGGAAAGCGTGGCCTGCAGCAGGTTGAAGTCTTCCTTGGTGCCGGCGCCGGCGATCAGCTCGCCGTCCAGTGCCGCCGACCTCAGGCCCAGGGCCGCGATCGCATCACGTATTTCGGGAAGTTTGGCGGTCCATTCCAGCGCGTTCCGTGACCACAGCTGCACGTTGCCCTCAGCCACCGTAGCAAGGATGCGGTACCCGTCCCATTTGATCTCATGCACCCACTGCCCGCCCTGGGGCGGCGCTTCGCCCAGCTTGGCCAACTGCGGCTCAAACGGCCCGGACGGCGCTGCCGCCCTTTTCGCCTTGCTGAGCGCCAGGGCCTTCTTCGCCCAGTTCTTTCGCCGGGCGCGTCTGGCAGGTACCGCCGTCAGCCGCTTCTTCCCGGCCTTGCCGGCGCCGGCTCGCTTCAGATCCTCCGGTGGCGCTTCAGCGACGTCCCCTAGCAGATCGTCTGCCTCGATATCGCTGGCAAATTCGTCGTCGTCCTTGAACAGCAGCCACTGTGGCTGGCGCGCGGGCTTTCCCGACCGGACCAGATGCCAGCCGCCTTTCAACTTGGTACCGAACAGCTCGAAGCGCAGATGGCCCTTGGCGAGCTGGGCTTCCGGATCGCCCTGCGTGGCCCATACACCGTGGTCAAACTGGGCGACATGGCCGCCGCCGTACTGACCCTTGGGAATATCACCCTCGAACGCCGCGTAGTCCACCGGGTGGTCTTCCACTTCCACCGCCATGCGCTTGACCTTCGGGTCGTAACTGGGGCCTTTGGGCACCGCCCAGCTCTTCAGCGCATCGCCAACCTGCAGGCGGAAGTCATAGTGCCTGCGGCTGGCATGATGCAGCTGCACCACGAAAATGGCGCGCTGGCCTTTCGGCAGCGCCTTGCCCGGCTCGGGCTCCTTGGTCTGGTCAAAACGACGCTTGCGGCGATACTCGACCAGGGACATGGCCAGCTCCGCGCTATTTGCCCAGGTGCTTCCGGACAGCAACCGCCGTGGGCCCGACTGCCGCGACGGCCGCGCGAAGTTCGTCGGCGGACACGCCCAGCGTCGTGGTCCAGTACCGCAGTTCGTAATCCTCATTGACGTTGATGCGGTCCCGGTCCGGGCTGCCGGCGTTGTTCTTGTCATCGCTCATGGGAGTCTCCAGCGTGATCGGGGGTGAACTGACCGTACCGGCCATTCCATGGGCACGGAGCGATGCCACTGTGAAGCCATGGCGAAGGCCGCCGGCACGGCGTCCTGCCGATGCGCGAAAGACGCTGCTTCGTGAAGGCAGCGCGCAGGGTCCGCGTGGGAATTCACATGCCGCCTTCACTCCTTCCCCGCCTGATCGCAACCGGACGGGACCTACTCTGGGCACTCCATTCACAGCGGAGCCCAGCATGGCTATCAAGACGGCGGAAGATCTGTTCATCCACGAGCTCTCGGACATCTACAGCGCCGAGAAGCAGCTGACCAAGGCGCTTCCGCGCCTGGCCCGTGCGGCCGAGAATCCGGATCTGGCCGCAGCGTTCGAAACGCACCTGGAAGAAACCCAGGGGCAGATCGAACGCATCGACCAGGTGGTCGAGGTGCTCGGCATCCGCCTGAAGCGCATCAAGTGCGCGGCGATGGAAGGCCTGGTCGAGGAAGGCAAGGAGGTGATCGACAGCATCGACAAGGGGCCGGTGCGCGACGCTGCCCTGATCGGTGGCGCGCAGAAGGTCGAGCATTATGAAATTGCCTCCTACGGCACCATCGCCGCGCTGGCCAGGCAGCTGGGCTACAAGGACGCCCTGCCGTTGCTGCTGGAGACGCTGGAGGAAGAAAAGGCGACCGATGAGAAGCTGACCCTGCTGGCCAAGGGCGGCGGCAATGCCAAGGCCACGCAGGCCGCCTGAGTCGAATCGCATGCCGCTCGGCCGCCATGGAAGGCGGCCTCAGGGTGGGTAGAGCACCTGATCCTTTTGGCAGAAGAACGTGCGTCGCCGCGTCGTACCCATGTACAGCTTGCTGACCGGGCCACCGCAGAGCGGACACACCTTGCGCGTATGCACCTGCCAGTGCTTCTTCAATTCGAAGCGCCGTTTCCATTCCAGGAAGTCGAAGCTGTAGGCACTGGCCTGGTTGATCAGGGCGGTGAGCTTGCGCGGTGGCAGGTCGCCCAGTCGCGTGGCTGGATGCACGCGGATGCGGAACAGCACCTCGTTCTTGATGATGTTGCCGACGCCGGCGAAGATCGTCTGGTCCAGAAGCGCATCACAGACCAGGGTGTCCGGCAGTGCCTTCAGCTTGCGCCGGGCCAGTTTTGGATCCCAGGCGTCGTTCATCACGTCCGCCCGCCAGTCGTAGACGTCGTCCAACGGCTGGTCGATCAGCCGGACGGAACACGCATAGAAATTCAGTTCCCCGTTTTCGAATGCCAGCGACACCCGTGCAGGAACTGGCTTCCGTTCGTCGATGCGCCAGCTGCCGAACATCATCAGATGGATGCGCAGCGTGTGGTGGCTGAACTCCAGCAGGAAGTGCTTGCCCCAGCTGCGAACCGCCTTGACCCTGCGTCCCTGCAGCGGTGACAGGTCGATGCGGCTGTTGCCGGAGACGCCGCGCACGACGTGACCCTTGAAGCGGCTGGCGGCTTCGCGCAGCAGGACAATGGACGGGCCCTCAGGCATGCGCGTTCTCCTGCAGCAGTGCCTGCAGGTGCAGGGCGTTGCCGGTCGCGTGGCCCAGCGCGGTGTTGTCCAGTACGCACCAGGCGCGGCGCTGCGCAGCGGCTTCACGCTGCAGGTGCTGGGCCAGCCCCGCCAGCGCCTGTTCGCTGTAGGGGCTGCGATAGATCTGCGGCTGCCCGTGCCAGCGCCAGTAGCTCCACGTGCGGTCACCGCCCGGGACAGCTGCTGCCGGTACCCGGGCCGGGTCAGCCGCGACCCGTGCGATGCCATGGTCGCTCAGCAGCGTATCGACGTCCGCAGTGAACCAACTGGGATGGCGCGGTTCGCAGGCGACATCAACCGAGGTGCGTGCGCGCAGTCCGTGCAGGAATGCCTTTACGGTTGCCGGCTCATACGCCAGGCTGGGCGGCAGCTGGAGCAGCAGCGGCCCCAGCCTGTCCCCCAGCGCGATCACGCCATCAAGGAACAGCGCCAGCGGCTGCATCGCATCGCGCAGCCGGCGTTCATGGCTGATCACGCGCGGCAGTTTCACCGCGAAGCGGAAACCCGCGGGCACGCTCGCCGCCCATCGGGCGTAGGTCGCCGCCTGGTGGGGGCGGTAGAACGAGGAATTGATCTCGACCATCGGCAGGCGGGTGGCATAGCGCTGCAGTACGCTGTCGCCTGCGCCGAACGCCGCCTGCGCCGCGCGCGACAGCGACCAGCCTGCGCAGCCGATCCGTACATGTCCTGGCGTGCCCGGGGCGGCGCCTGCGCTCATCGTGCTACCGGTCCGTCCGGCTCCAGCAACCGGCCATCGCCGGCGCCTGGCGGCGCCTGCGCCACCGATTGCAGTCGATCAAGCGCACTGGTGCCAGGAGCGAGCGCGGAGGCGCTGCGCACGAAGCCGGTCCAGTCAGAGATCGCGATCTTTCCCAGCGCCAGCTCATCCACGCGCACGCTGTGCATGCGCCAGTGCGGGAACTGCCGCCGCCCCACCCTGCCCCGGTTGAGTTCGACCAGACCGTTGTGGCTGTCGGCCGCCAGGATGCGGGTGTACGCCGCGCTGACACCGGACTCCGGGCCTTCGAGATATTGCAGGAAGCGCGTGCCGTCGAACAGGAGGACGCCGGTCACATCAACCGACTCGTTGAACAGCATCGCGTCCGCGACAAGCTGCTGCAGCCGTTCTGCAGTCAGGTTTCGGGTGGCTTCACTTACATATGCAATGGCACGAAGAGGCATGACAGCACCGGGTTGTTGCAGATGGCTCTACCTTAGCGGTGCGGATCAAACGCGCGGTGACACCGGCGTGGAGGCGGCGTTGAACCTGTACGTGCCAACGCCGCGCTGCGTTGACACCCGGCTCGAGCACCACGACCGGCATGCCGTGTCTTCCGCCGATGGATTTGCTTTCGTGGAGAATGCATGAGGAAGCGCGTGCCTGCGCATGACATCACGTTGGCGGTGGTGCCACCGCCGTCTAGCGGCGGATCTGGAAGATGGTCGCTGCCGCCAATCGGGCGGCTCACTCCAAGGAGACTCTCCATGGCCAACCAGAACCAGAACCAGGGCAGCAGCAACCGCGGCTTCGCTTCGATGGACGAAGACAAGCAGCGCGAGATCGCCGCCAAGGGCGGCCGCGCCGCGCATGAGTCGGGCAACGCCCATGAATTCAGCTCTGAAGAAGCGCGCGAAGCCGGTCGCAAGGGCGGCGAAGCGGTGAGCCAGGATCGCCAGCACATGGCCGACATCGGCCGCGAAGGCGGCCAGAACAGCCATGGCGGCGGCAACCAGGGTGGCAACCAGGGCGGTCGGCAGCAACAGCAGGAACGTGGCGGCAACAACAACCGCGGTGGCCAGCAGCGTTGATCGAGACTGACCGGTTGCACCCCATGTGGGCGGACAGCGTGTCCGCCCACTTTTTTTCACGCGAAACGTGGGGCGGAGGCCCGCCCCGGCCTGTCCCGCGTCAAGGCTCCCGTGGCGGCAGGTCGAGCGCACCGGCGCCCGGCCCGGCGCCCAGTTCGGCACCGGTTGTCGGCCGTGCTTCGGGATCGGAAAGCGTTCGCAGGGTCATGGCCTGCACCGCCGCCTGCTCGCGTGGGTCCAGGCCCACCGTGGCGCTGCCGTCACCGCCGTCCACAGCGGCCTGGGCCTCGCGGTCGCTGACCCGCTCCCACAGCTCGCCGCTGTTCCAGCTGCCCAGCAGGTCATCGGCGCCGTCGCCCTGCGACATGTCCATGTACAGGTCGGTAAAGGCGGGGTCACCCGGCTGCTTGCCCGGCGGGAAGTTGGGCTGGATGCTGTGCAATGCCTTTTCGAAGGACTTCTGGTGGGCGATTTCGCGCGTCATCAGGAAGCGCAGTGCGTCCTTGATGCCTGGATCATCGGTCACCGTGATCAGTCGTTCGTAGACCAGCTTGGCGCGGGCTTCGGCGGCGATGTTCGAGCGCAGGTCGGCGGTGGGCTCCCCGATCGAATCAACGTAGGCCGCCGTCCACGGCACCCCGCTGGAATTGACCAGCGCCGGGCCGCCCCCATACAGGATCTGTTCGGTATGGCTGGTGCTGTTCTGGCCCAGCAGGCGCATGTCCTCGGCTTCGGCAAGACCCTCGGACTGGATGGCCTTCGGGCCGCGGTTGAGCATGGCGATGATGGTGCCGATGATCTCCAGGTGGCTGATCTCTTCGGTGGCAATGTCCATCAGCAGGTCCTTGCGGCCCGGATCGCATTCACCGAGTCCCTGGGTGAAGTAACGCATTGCAGCCGCCAGTTCGCCTTGGGGACCGCCAAACTGTTCCAGCATGAGGCTGGCAAGCTGCGGGTTGGATTCGCGCACGCGCACGGTGTACATCAGCTTCCTGTGGTGGAAGAACATGGGACTGTCTCCTGTATATGGCAGGCGGGATCGGGATCAACGCTTGGCTTGGGCGCCAGGCGTTTCGTCACGGTTGAGGAAGGCGCCGACCAGGCTGTCCTGATGCTCTTCCAGCCAGCGCGCCATGGCGATCTCTTCCTGCAGGATCTGGCCGCACACGGCCGCGATATCCGGCGCGGCGGCTCGCTCGGCCGCGATCACCAGTGCCCGGTAGGTGGCGATCTCGGTGTTCTCGAAGCCAAAGGAGATGCCGATGCTCTTGACGACCTCGTCCTCCATCAGGGTGTTGCCGGCAGCGTGGATCGCTGCGGTCATGCTCGCGAACAGCCCCTTGGCGGTGGGCACGCTTCCGCCGAGCGCTTCAATGCACTCGCGCAGGGAGGCGGCCTGCTGCTGCGTCTCCAGTACGTGCTGGCCGATGCGTGCGGCAAGATGGGGATAGTTCTGGATGCGCGAAGCCATGGCCTTCATCATGGTCTCCGCCTCCTGCTCCATGGCGTAGGCATCCTGCAGCCATTTCAGCAGGCGCTCGCTGCGGACGGTGTTCTGGTCTGCCATCATGGTCTCCGGTAGTGGGGCGACATGCCTCCGGAGACCATGGTGGCGAGGCAGCAATCACTGCCCCGTCGGCCGGCGTGAGCCGGCGGGCGTGCGCGCTGCACCTGGCGCTGATGCGGTCATAACATCCGCTGTTGCGTGGCAACGCCTGCCGCGAACTCAGGCGGGCATCGCGCCGGACACTACAGCGCTGCCGGCGTCGCGACGGGGGCTTGCTGCGGGTGCGCGCGCGCCTGCGGACGCCTTCAACGCCTGGATCACCCGGTGCTGCGCACGGTGCGCGCCCCCTTCCACGCCCACGACGTAGACAAAGCGGCCATCGAACTTGGCCTGGGCACCCTCCAGCACGTCATCCTCCTGCAGGGCGCGCTTGAGCGACTTCATCCATGCCCGTTCGGGGGTGCGATCCAGCTCCACGACGATCGCAGCGCCGCCGCAATCCAGGGACATGCACTCCACGCGCAATGCGCAGGGGGCGGTGGGGTCGGTGGCGGATCGAGGCATGGTCATGGCTCCAGTGCTGGGGGACGGCGGCAGTATCCATGGCCGCCGCCAACGCGCCGTCAAAAAAGGCGCACCGCCTTCCACGCCGCATCGACGGCATGGAGCACCTGCGCGGGGCGGCTTCGCGCTGGGCTGACACGGCCCACGCGCGCCGTTGATGCAATACAGCACACACTGCAGTTCCCAAGGCAACACAGGCATGCGCGCATGCAATCGGAAATGGACCAGCGCAGGTGCAACCTGCTGCTGGTTGAAGACCAGCTCGACCTGGCTGCACTGATGGAACAGGCGCTGGAAGACGGCGGCGGCCGGGTGACCCACGCCTACAGCGTGTTCGATGCGCTGGGGCTGCTGGATACGCAACGTTTCGATGGCGCGGTTCTGGATGTGGAGCTCCGCGATGGCGTGGTGTTCCCGGTGGCCGATCGACTGGCGGAACTCGGCATTCCCTACCTGTTCGTCTCTGCGGTCTATGACCAGCTGGTGCCGCTGCGCCACCGCCGCGCAACCTTTGTGGCCAAGCCGTTCCACATCGACCAGTTGCAGGAAGCCGTCCAGCAGGTCGTGGGAGACGCCTGCGCGCCCCCTGCCACGCATTGAGCGGCAGACGCTGGGATTACGCCAGGTGTGGGGCTACCACCTGCCCCAGCTGGCGCAGCGCACCACCGCGGGAGAGCCCGCTCCAGTTGCCACGAGCGACGCTGCGGATGTCGGCAGGGTCGGTCCAGAGCAGCCGCATCGACCAATAGGGAAAGAACCGGCCGGACACCCTGCCCCGGCCCAGCTCAAGCAGTTCGCAATGGCTGCGGGCACCGAGGATGCGGCTGTACACCACGTTGATGCTGTCTTCCGGTCCCTCGATGTACTGGAGGAAGCGGTGCCCATCGTAAAGAAGCACACCCGTCACGCCTGCTTCGAAGTTGAAGCGGGCAGCGGCCCTGGCGAGGTCGTCCACATGGTCCATGGAAAGCCCCGGTATCGCCTCACTTGCGTAAGCGATTGCGCGGAGGGGCACGTTGATTCCTTCTGACGCAGGAAGTGTCCTGCCCTTCCATGATGCTGCCCTTGCCGTAGAGCCAAATGAGGCGGTTCACAACCTGCCTCGCTCCATCCTCTCCCCTGCGGCACACTGCAGTAACAGGTATCCGGCTCAGGCGGCCTTTGCGTAGGGCTCGACAATCAGCAGCAGCTTGTCCATCGCCGTGGCATCGGCCTGTCCGGTCGCTGCCCGCTGGATGAAGCTGGTCCAGTCGGCACGGGCGATCTCGCGCAGCTCATCTGCAGTGACGGACAGGCAACGCATGGGCCAGAA
Source organism: Stenotrophomonas sp. LC732 (assembly GCF_052446685.1). Classification (NCBI taxonomy): domain Bacteria; kingdom Pseudomonadati; phylum Pseudomonadota; class Gammaproteobacteria; order Lysobacterales; family Lysobacteraceae; genus Stenotrophomonas; species Stenotrophomonas sp. LC732. Next base: position 2,168,189 of record NZ_CP199214.1, read on the forward strand.
CGGCAGCCGCCGCTGGCCGACACGACCCCGCGCAAGTTCGATCAGGTGGATGTGACTGCTGGCGACGGCGACACGGGAGAAGGCCACATCCAGTCCATCGGCAGGGCCCTCCATGTACTGCAGGAAGCGTTCGCCGTCGAACAGCAGCACCCCGGTCACCCCTGCGCCCCGATTGAAGCGCGCGGCATCGTCCATCAGCGCTTTCAGAAGTTCCGGCGAGAATCCACTGACGGCCTCGCTGACGTAGGCGATGGCTCGATTCGGCATGGTGCCACTCCTGCTCTCCCAGCGCTTCACTCTAGGACGGGCATCGTGGCGAAACCGTAAACGCCAGCCGGGAAGACATCACATCATGCCCAATTCAGCGTGGTTTCCGAGGCGCTTCCAGGTACCGCCATCCGCCGATCTGCCGCCGTGGCGGGGCGCGCACCCTCCATTCCGGCCAGGTAGGCCGAGAACCCTCCGGTCGCGCGTCCCACCAGGCGGGCACTGGTCATGACGATGGGAGCGCCAGCCCACCTTACGTCAGCGCCGAGGCGTTGCAGCCTCCTCACCAGTGCAACATCCTCTCCACAGCGCAGGGGAGCAAATCCCCCTGCCGCCAGATAGGCCTGGGCGGAGACGCCGAAATTGGCACCGTGGATGCGCCCATGATCGTCGCCCCACTGCTGCCGTTTCTGGAACGCGCGTCGCAGGCGCTTCTCCGTCCTGGAGGTGGTTGCTATGTCCACCAGTCCGCAGAAGGCGTCGCACCGGCCCTCAAGCTGGGCAACCAGCCATTCGGGAGGTACCTCGCTGTCGGCATCGGTGCTCGCCAGCCATCTCGCACCGCGTCCGAGCAGCTCAGCGGCGGCCGCTGCCCTGGCAACGCCGACGCAGCGTGCTTCCAGGCGCACCGTATCGACCCGCTGCTGCTGGCAGATGGACGCGGTGGCATCCGAGCAGCTGTCCAGTGCAACCACCACCTGCACTGCTTCGCCGTGCAGCCCGGGATGCAGGGCTGCCCTTCGGATCGATTGCAGGCAGCGCTCCACGCTGGCTGCCTCGTCATGGGCCGGAACCAGGATGCCGATCATCGCAGGCCCTCGTTGCGGGCCAGCGATAGTGCGCTGCGCGTCCAGCCCTGCAGCACGAAGTCCGCATCACGATAGTGGAAGGCTTCGTGCAGGCCTTGGCCAAGGCACCGATGCACGACGTCGGTGCGACTTGCGCGCCCATGGAACGAAGGCAACCAATGGCAGGCGACCAGCAGTCCGTCGTCGCGAAGGGCCGAATCGATGCCGGCGCGCAGCTCGTGCAGCGCTGCTGCACCCAGGTAGTAGCCCATTTCCCCGCAGACGATCAGGTCGAAGCGGCCCGGCGGCCATTGCTCGGGATGGCTGGCGCAATGGACCTGCACATGCGGCAGGTGGGCCAGATTGCGGCGGGCCCGGAACGCTGCGCGTGGGCTGATGTCGGTGGCCAGCAGGCGCTCGCAGCGGGCGGCCAAGGCCTCGGTCAGCACGCCGTTGGAGCATCCCAGCTCCCAGCCCCGAGTGAACTGGCGCTGGCTCAGGCTGGCCAGCAGCAGCGCACGCTTGCGTTCTTCATACCACCGGCTGCGATAGCCGAAGGGATCCTCCTGCTCATGCAGTTCATCGAAGTACGGTTGCGCGCTCATGCCAGGAATACCTCGTAGTTCCGGAAGAATCGGGTCAGTACATGTGCGGGCAGCACCGGCGGGCTGTTCAGTTCCGGCACCTCGCCGGTCTGGGTCCGGAAGTGCGCGATGGCGTTTCGTTTTGCGGCAGCCACTGCTGAAATGTCGATCAGCCTGGGAACCTCCCACGCCATATGTGCGCAGGCGGGGTCAAGCCAGTGCCAGCCCCACACCGGGTACTCCAGGCGTCGGCAGCCCACTGCCCGCACCGCCCTGCAGGCAGCACGCCCTGCGGCTTCATGATCGGGATGCCCATCAAAGCGCCAGGGTGCCAGGACCAGGTCGCTCGGCTGGAGGTGCTGCTGCAGCCAGTCTTCCAGGCCCTGTTCGTGCGCACTGACCGCGCCGTCGGCGATGCCGAGATGAAACGCGGATCCAGGCCGGATACCGAGTTCGCCCAGCGCTGCGGCAAGCTCGGCGCGTCGCGCCGAGCGCAGGCGTTCTGGCGTCCACCAGTGCTCGTCCGGATAGCACGCTTCGCCATCGGTCACGGCGACGACGCGTACCTCCATGCCCTGCTCCGCAGCGTGACGGAGCAGTCCACCACAGCCGAGGATCTCGTCGTCTGGATGGGGTGCGACCACCACGACGCGATCATGGCCGGCGCACAGGGCATTGGCCGATGTTGCCGGCCGCTGCCACAGCCAATCGCAGCGCAGCCATGCCTGCTCCTGCGTTCCTTCCCCCTGCAGGGGTGTCCTGGCTACAGCGCCCATGTCGCCTCCTGGCTCGCCCGCTGGCCGCCCAGCCATTCCCAATCGCGATCTGCGTGGTTCTGCCGAAGGAACACGGTCAGGTCCGCGCAGCGACGGGCGTGGGCATCCTCCAGGCACATCGGCGCCGGGCCCAATGCGCGCCCCGCCAGATCCAGGACACGCGTCGCCGCGCGCTCGACCACGCAGCGCAGGCGCACGACCTCTTCGCGATGCGCCAATTCCGGCGCGGCGTCGATGCGTGCCGCCACTTCGCGAAGCAGCGCCGCCGCCGGGCCCAAGGCGAGGTCCACTTCACCCAGTAATCGCGCGCGATTCCCCTCGCTGCAGGCTGGCCGCATGCGCTCGGCCAAGGCGGCCGCCGCGCCGAACCAGACTGCCGCGATGCCCGCACCGCCGTGCCAGAAACCCGGTCGCTGCAGGTACTCATCGCGCGTTCCCAGAAGCGCCATCGGTGCGCCGTCGAACCGCACCGTGGTGGACGGAACGCCGGCCATGCCAACGGCCGGCCAGGGCTCATCTGCAAGCGTGCGCCAGTGTTTCGCCGCGACCTGGCACAGCCACACGCCCTGCGCGTTGCGGACGGTTACCAATGCCGCATCCACCCACGCGCTGCCGGAACACCAGGGCTTGTCACCATGGAGCTGGCCGTGGGCATCGAAGCGGAGGGTGTTGGCTGGACCTTCCGCGGCCCAGACCGCCAGTAGCTGGCCTTCAGCCAGGGCGGGCGCGTTCAGTTCGGCGATGATCGCTTGGGCGTCGTAGTGCGCCTCAAGCACTTTGGCCAGGCACAGGTCTTCCGCCCCCCATGCCGCCAGCGCCTGCCACCGCCGCAGCGTGCGGCCGCTTCCGGGCAATGGCAGGTCGGGCCGCTGGACCACTAACTCGCGAGCGCGGCCCTCCAGCGGGGATGGCGACGTCACATGCTGCATGAAGGAGCCTGAAATGGAGAGACATGTCGAACGTAGGCGGCAAGCGGTCACATCGCTGTCTGGGAGGCGTAGCCGGCGCATGAATTCTCTGCGCGATGATCCTCACGCGCTCGCTTGCCTGCGCTGCCGTCGTGCGCGCAGGCACTGCAGCAGCTCCCACAACCATGGCAGCACGACCACGCCCAGCGCCGGCAGCAGGACCAGCCACCAGACGCCCGGTGCTGCAGGCTTCACTTCGAGCGACCACCGGGGGTGGACCTGCCAGCCCACCCAGCCCAGCAGGACCCACGGCGCGGCATCGAGCACGCTGTGCACATGCTGCTCTGCCGGGCTGATGCGTCGTCTGCCGTCCGCGCTGACGGTGTCGAAGTAGCCGGCGATTGCGTGCGCGAGGACCAGAAGTGCCAGAAACGTGACGAGCGACAGCGTGTTTTCCAGCAGGAGCCATGCGAGCACTCCGCTGCCGATCAGCAGCAACTGCACCCCATGCAACAGGCTTTCGCGCATCGCGGAGGTGTGTGGAAGGTCGGTCCGCCGGTGAAAATGGAAGTCCAGCCAGCCGGCAGCCAGCCACAGTGCGTAGACACCGGCGCCAATCGCGCTCATGGCAGCATGCTCAGGGTGTCAGCACGATCTTGCGGCAGTCGTCATCCTTGGCATCGAATATCGCGTAGCCCTGCGCAGCGTCGGCCAGCCGCATCCGGTGCGAGATGATGTCACCCGGATCCAGCTTTCCTTCCATGATTGCGTCGAGAAGTTCCGGCATCAGTCCCTGCACATGGGTCTGGCCCATCTTGAATGTCAGTCCTTTGTCGAACGCATCACCCAGCAGAAAACCATGGATGAAGCCGGCATAGACGCCTGGAATGCTGACCACGCCGCCACGGCGCGTTGCCGCGATGCATTGCCGTATCGCCACGCCACTGCTGCCTTCCAGCTTTACAGCGGTCAACGCTGACTCCAGCGCACTGCCCTCGGCCTCGAAGCCTACGGCCTCGATGCAGGCGTCTACGCCCCGCCCACTGGTCTGGGCAAGGATGTAATCGGCCGGGTCTTCTATCTCCTTGAAGTCGATGGGGGTCACGCCGTAAGCACGGCGTGCATAGTCCAGGCGGTAACGAAGGTGGTCGACCATGAAGATGGTCTCTGCTCCCAGCAGCCGGCAACAGGCCGCGCTCATCAACCCAACCGGACCGGCGCCGAAGATGGCCACCGTCGAGCCGGGCTTCACACCCGCGTTCAGCGCGGCCTGATAGCCGGTCGGGAGAATGTCAGACAGGAACAGCACCTGCTCATCGGCCACGCCTTCCGGAATGCGCAACGGGCCCACGTTGGCCTTCGGCACGCGTACGAATTCGGCTTGGCCACCGGCTACGCCGCCATACAGATGGCTGTATCCGAACAAAGCAGCTGGAGGCAGCAGCCCTTTCTGGTTCAGCGCCGCGCCCTTGCCAGCATTGGTGGTCTCGCATGCGGCATATTCGGCCAGCCTGCAGTGGAAACACTCGCCACAGGCGATCACGAAGGGAATCACCACGCGATCGCCCGGCTTCACCTGGGTCACGCCGCTGCCGACCTCTTCCACCACGCCCATGAATTCGTGGCCCAGTACATCGCCATCGTGCAGATCAGGAATCTTGCCGCGGTAGAGGTGCAGGTCTGAACCGCAGATGGCGGTGGCGGTCACCCGCAGTATCAGATCGTCATCCGCCGCCAGTACCGGGTCGGGCACAGTCTCGACGCGCACATCCCTGCGGCCGTGATAGGTCAATGCCTGCATCGTGCTGCTCCAGGAGCTCGGGCCTTCAGCATCGCAAGGCCGCCATCCGGCTGCAGTGACATCCCGGTGTGCGCGGCGTTCATTCTGCAGCGTCGTGGCGTTAACCCGGCGCGGCGCAGGCTTCACTCTCTCGCCGCAGGAGCTGCCCATGAACGACAAACTGCCCTTCAATCCAACGACGGATGTGGACGATCAGTCAAAGGCGAACACGCCGGACAAACGGCGCAATGATCGAGCCAGATGGAAGGAGCACGACATGCCCGACGACGGCGATGGCCCCAAGGCGGTACCGGAGGACTACGAGCGCCCTGATCCCGATCCGACGGGGAAGCGTTGAGTCCGCCTCACATTCCGGATGCGCAGCAATCACGAGGCATGGCCCTTTGCCCACGCAAGCTTCATGGACGATCTTTGGAACAGCCTGAACGAGGTCTTGCATGTGGAAACGCAACGGTCTCTCACTGGTGCTGCTTGCGCTCACGTTGGCGTTCATTGTGGGGCAGGCAGTTGCGGGGCATCACGTGCACAACCAGGAACTGGTCGAGCACGGACGCATGCCGATCGATTTCTCGCACTACCTGGCTACCGGGCACTTCGTCAGCGCTACGTTCGAGAACTGGGAGAGCGAATTCCTGCAGATGGGGATGTACGTTCTGCTGACGGTCAGCCTGCGCCAGCGCGGTTCGGCCGAATCGCGGCCGCTGGACCCCGCGCAGGAACAGAATCGCATCGAACCCGGCCGCACGCCCTGGCCGGTCAGGCGCGGTGGCCTGTGGAAGGTTCTTTACGGTCATTCGCTGGCGATTGCGTTCGGGCTGTTGTTCCTGTTCAGCTTTACGCTGCATGCATTGGGAAGCTGGCGCGCCGAGGAGGCCGAACAGCAGTTGAAGGGATTGCCGCCACCAGGCTTTGTGGAGCACCTCGCCAGCAGCACATTCTGGTTCGAATCCATGCAGAACTGGCAAAGCGAGTTCCTGGCCGTGCTGTCTCTGGTGGTGCTGACGATCTTCCTGCGCCAGAAAGATTCGCCGCAGTCCAAGCCGGTCGAGGCGCCGCATACCCAGACAGGAGATTGAACCATGGCAGATGATCCGTCGACGGCCTTGCTGATCATCGACATGTTCAGCCGTTTCGATTTCCCGGGCGCGCAGGAGCTGGCGCCCGCGGCAGAGCGGGCGGCCCGGCAGATCCGGCGCCTGAGGGATCACTTCGACGAACGCGGGTGGCCGGTCATCTACGCCAATGACAATTTCTCGGATTGGAAGCGCGATTTCCGCCAGCAGGTGGAACAGTGCCGGCGCGACGGCGGTCCGGCGGGACGAATTGCCAGCCTTCTCTCGCCCTTGCCCGGTCATTACTTCGTGCTCAAGCCCAAGCACTCGGCGTTCCTGGCCAGTCCCTTGCCGATTCTGCTGGCCAAATTGGGCGTGCGCCGCCTGTGCCTGAGTGGCATGACGGGCGATTCGTGCGTTCTGGCCACCGCGCTGGATGCCAACGCCAGAGAGTTCGACGTCGTGCTGGCATCGGAGGTCGTGGCGGGGCTGCCATCCCGGAAGCGGCGCGCACTGGCGCTGCTGGCTGATTCGGGTGCAGCCCGGATCGCGCGGCTTTCTTCGCTTGTCTCTGGGCAGGAAGCAGGAGGGCGCTGAAGGCAGCTCAGGCCCGGTCGGCTATACCCTGTACGCCGGCATGACCGGCGCAATGTGCACAGCAGAAGATCTGGCCATTTCCTTCAACGCCATGCCCAATGACGGCGCATTTGCAGTGTGCGCAGCGGGGTGCGAATGCGTGGATCGCGCACTCGAACGAATCGAACGTGCCGCTGCGCCCGCCCTGCTGCAGGGTAAAGCTCTTGTCGTAGTTGTTGCCGCAGACATCACAGGTAGCCATGGGGCACCTCGTGCTGTGGAAGGAACATGCAGTGTGGCGAGCGCGAATGTCGGTGGCCGTGAATGCACCGTGTCGCGAGGGTGTAGGACGTCCGCATCGTCGCCAAGCGGGCGCGGCGTGCTTCATTGGTCATTGCCGGGCTCGGCACTGTTGCCACGTGGTGTGCCGCGACCACAGGGAAACGCCGTGCGCAGCCCTTCGACAACCAGTGGCGACGCATCCTGCTGCAATCGCTCGCGGGGCAGTTGCCGGAGATGGGAAGACACATGGTCGACCAGTTCATGCGGAAGGATCTGGCGCTGCCCGCACCACTGTCCGCGGCTGGCATCGGCGACGCCCAGGATATAGCCGCTGGCGCGAGCGCTGGACAGGCTCCGGCACTGTTCACCGTCGCAGAACCCGTCATCGCCTTTCCCCTGCAGGAGGGTGATGAGTTCCGTGCCGCTGACAAGCCAGGTCCGTGCCGGCTGCGTTGTTCCGGCCAAAGCGGACCCAGCCAGCGCGCAGAGGCCAAGTGCGAGGAGCCGACGCATGACGCGGCGCGCCTGGGGTTGGTGATGTCTCTTCATGTTGAGGCCCTGGCTGTTGCTTTCATGGATGCCACGCGGCAGAGGTCAAAGCCGATCAAGCTGGTTGCGCGGACGAAACTCCGGGTCGTCCTCGGCTTCCAGCATGGCCTCCACCAATGTTTCGAAGGGCTCGGTGGCGGCATCCAGGTCTGCGGATGACAGGAATCCGGATTCCCCGGGGCCGGCCAGCCCAATCGCAGCAACCGTCTCCTGCTCACCTTCCTCGGCCCAGAGATAGTCGTGGATCAGTGCCACGCCTTCGTCGCCCCCCTTCAGGAAGTCGGCGGCGCCTCGTGCCACGGCAAGAAACGCGATGAGATCGTAAAGGCTCTCCGAATACGTCAGCGATCCTGCGACAAAGTGCGTAGCAGTGCGGTCATAGGCGGCAATCTGGATATTCCCGGCCTGTGCAGAGGCAAGGAAAGCCTTCAATGCGGCGCGATTGTCGGGGTAGCGGGCCAACAGCGCCTGGCAATCCGCGAGCAGGTGGTCCAACGCCTCGTCGCTGCACGAGGCAAGGTATTGACCGTTTTCCATGCGCCACTGCCCGGAGATGCCTCGCCAGTCGGACCAACGGGATGATGAAGGCACGGGCGCTGCCAGCCATCTGGAAAGATCGTGGTGGGAAATCTTCAGGCGGAGCAGTGCTGAATAGGGCTCTGACAAGGCGATCCTCCACTGTGTCTGCGTACAGTTGGCTTGTAGCAGACAACGCATGACCCGCCAACATCTGGCGGCTGCCGCAGGCCGGTGCCGGACTATCGCCCAGCCGTCGACCCTCTCACCACGCACCTTCCCGTCATCACCAGCCTGCGCACGGGCAGCTCCGGCATGCGCAGGCGTTCCAGCAACAGCGACATCGCAGCGCGCCCCATGTCTTCAACCGGCTGCTCGACCACGGTAATGCCAGGTTCGACCAGCTCGGTCCAGCGCTCGTTGTCGAACCCTGCCAGCGCCAGCTCTCCTGGAATGGCGAGACCGGCGCTGCGTGCCGCCTTCAATGCACCCATGAGCAGCAGGCTGTTGCTGGTGACCAGCGCGTCGGGACGCGAAGGGCCGGCCAGCCATTGGTCGACCGTTGCGATGGCGGCCTCGGCCGTTGGCTCGACTTCACGGTAATCCGGCTCCAATCCGTGCGTGCGCATCGCAGCAAGATAGCCGTCGCGGCGCTCGGCCGCCGTGGTGCTGGTGCTGCCGAACAGGCCGCCGATGCGGCGATAGCCACGCTCGACGAGATGCTCGACCAGGGCGCCCATCGCCGCGGGATTGTCCAGCACCACGCTGTCGATCGACCCGCTGGCCGCGGCGCGGTCCACCAGTACCGTCGGGAATTCCAGCGTGAGCCGTTCCAGCCGCCCCACCGTGGTCCGTGTGGGCGCAAAGATCAGTCCACTGATGCGCTCCTCGTGCATCAACTGCAGGTACAGCGCCTCGCGCTCGGGGTCTTCGTCGGTGTTGCAGAGCGTGACGCGCAGGCCTTCGCGATAGGCGACCTCCTCCACCGCACGGATAAGCGCAGTGAAGAACGGGTTGCGGATATCCGCAACGATCAACCCGATGATGCCGGTGTGCCGGGAGCGCAGCCGCCTTGCCTGCAGGTTCGGCCGATAGCCGGTCTGGCGGATTGCCACCTCGACCCGGCCGCGAACCTCTTCGCTGACCGGGCCGCCCCCGAGCACCCGCGACACGGTGGACTTGGATACCCCCGCTACACGCGCGACGTCATTGATGCTGATACTCATTGGAAACGTTCCCGGAAAAGTGCGCCTGCCATGGCCCGGCGGTTGTTCAGGACAATGCTAACGCCAAAGAGCTATTGGCATTTTGTGCAGTGCACATTGAAATAGGCATTGGGAACGTTCCCAATATGCCCAGCCATCCTTTTGCCGGAGCCGCCCTTTGTCGCCCCAGACCTTCCCCTCCCCCGTCAGCCGGGAACTGATCCGCCTGGACGCGCGGGCGCAGGACAAGACCGATGCGATCGCCCAGGTTGCGCAGATGCTGGTCGCGGCCGGCTGCGTGGCGCCGGGGTACGAGGCCAGCATGGGACGGCGCGAAGCGCTGGCCAACACCTTCCTCGGCCATGGCGTGGCAATCCCGCACGGGCTTGGCGAGGACCGCCATCTGGTGCGCCGCGGTGGCATTGCCGTGCTGCAGTTGCCGGAAGGCGTGGAATGGAATCCGGGGCAGGTCACCCGCCTGGTGGTTGGCATCGCTGCCCAGTCCGATACCCACATTACCCTGCTGCGCCGCCTGACCCGGCTGATCCAGGATGAGGCAACGCTGCAGCGCCTGTTTGCGACCACCGATGCGGGTGAGATCGTCAACGCGCTGACCGGCGACATTGCGATCACGACCGCCCAGGTACCGGCAACCGATCTGGCCGAGCGCTTTGACTGGACCATTGCCTACCCCAGCGGCCTGCACGCGCGCCCGGCCACGCGCTGGGCAGAGACGGCGCGCCGCTTTGCGGCCCGCGCCCAGGTGCGTGCCGGCGACCAGGCAGCGGACGCCAAGAGTCTGGTCGCGCTGCTGCAACTTGGCCTGCGTCATGGCGATGCCGTCAGCGTGTCTGCCGAGGGGGCGGATGCCCCTGCCCTGCTGACCGCGCTGCGCAGGGTCATGGAGGACCTGGTGGCACAGGAAAAGGCCGACGCCGAACGCGCAGCACAACGCAAGGCCACGCCGGTGGCAGGCTGGAATCCGCCCGAGGCACAGGCTGCCATCGTCGGCATCGGTGCCAGCCCTGGGCTGGCAATCGGCCCGGTGCATGTATTGGCCAGCACGCAGGCCGAGGTCGCCGATCGCCCGGCCCCGCTCGGCGAAGGCGGGGCGCGTCTGCAGGACGCGCTCGCACGTACCCGCCAGCAGTTGGCCGCGCTGCAGGATGACACCCAGCGCCGGCTTGGCGCCTCGGACGCCGCCATCTTCAAGGCCCATGCCGCGCTGTTGGACGACACCGACCTGATTACCCGTACCTGCCAGCTGATGGTCGAAGGCCATGGCGTCGCATGGTCCTGGCACCAGGCCATCGAACACATCGCCTCGGGCCTGGCCGCGCTGGGCAACCCGGTGCTGGCCGGGCGCGCCGCCGACCTGCGTGACGTTGGCCGCCGAGTGCTGGCGCAGCTTGATCCGTCGGCCGCCGGTGGCGGCCTGGCCGACCTGCCCGCGCACCCGTGCATCCTGATCGCGGCGGACCTGTCGCCGTCCGACACGGCCAACCTCGACACTACCCGCGTGATTGGCCTGGCCACCGCGCAGGGCGGGCCGACCTCGCACACCGCCATCCTCTCGCGCACCCTCGGCCTGCCGGCGCTGGTCGCCGGGGGGGGCGAGCTGCTCGCGATCAGCGCCGGTCGCGAGGCGATCATCGACGGCAGCAGCGGGCGGCTCTACCTGTCTCCGTCCGAGGCCGACCTCGCCTCGGCGCGCGCGTGGATCGCCGAACAGCAGCAGATCCGCGAGCGTGAAGCGGCGCAACGCGCGCAGCCGGCACAGACGCCGGACGGCCACCGCATCGACATCGGCGCCAACGTCAACCTGCCCGAGCAGGTGCCGCTGGCACTGGAGCAAGGCGCGGAAGGCGTCGGCCTGATGCGCACCGAATTCCTGTTCCTTGAACGTGGCAGTACGCCCAGCGAGGATCAGCAGTACACCACGTATGTGGCGATGGCCAAGGCACTCGGCGGCCGCCCACTGATCGTGCGTGCGCTCGATATCGGTGGCGACAAGCAGGTGGCGCACCTGGAGCTGCCGCATGAAGAAAACCCGTTCCTGGGCGTGCGCGGCGCGCGCCTGCTGCTGCGCCGGCCGGACCTGCTGGAACCGCAGCTGCGTGCGCTGTACCGCGCGGCGAAAGACGGCGCGCGCCTGTCCATCATGTTCCCGATGATCACCTCGGTGAGCGAGCTGGTCGCACTGCGCGCCATCTGCGAGCGCCAGCGCGCAGCACTGCAGGCGCCCGGGGTACCGATCGGCATCATGATCGAAGTGCCGGCCGCTGCGGCGCAGAGCGATGTGCTGGCCCGCCACGCCGACTTCTTCTCGATCGGTACCAACGACCTGACCCAGTACGTGCTGGCGATCGACCGCCAGAATCCGGAACTGGCCGCCGAGGCCGACAGCCTGCATCCGGCCGTGCTGCGCGCGATCCGCGCCACGGTGGAAGGCGCACGACTGCATGGGCGCTGGGTGGGCGTCTGTGGCGGGCTGGCCGGCGATCCGTTCGGCGCACTGCTGTTGGCCGGCCTGGGCGTGGACGAACTGTCGATGACCCCGAACGACATCCCGGCCGTGAAAGCACGCCTGCGTGGCAGCGCGCTGGCCGATCTGCGAACGCTGGCTGCGACGGCGCTGGACTGCGAAACCGCCGAGCAGGTGCGTGCGCTCAATGGAGCGCGCGCATGAGTTCCCGCGCCGTCACCATTACCCTGAACCCGGCAATCGACCAGACCGTGCGGCTGGCGAACCTGCAACCGGGTCACGTGCATCGCGCCCGCAGTTCCCGCGACGACGCCGGCGGCAAAGGCATCAACGTGGCCGCCTGCCTGGCAGACTGGGGCGTGCCGACCACTGCGCTGGGCGTGCTCGGCGATGGCAACGACGGCGTGTTCAGCGCACTGTTTTCCGATCGGGGCATCGCAGACGCGTGTCTGCGCATTCCGGGCCGTACCCGCACCAACATCAAGCTGGTGGAAGATGCCAACGGCGAGACCACCGACATCAACCTGCCCGGCCTGTCACTGTGCGACGCCGATCTGGACGCGGTATCGCGCCGACTCGACGCACTGCTCCAGCCGGAGCTGCCGGTGGTGCTGTCCGGCAGCCTTCCGTCCGGGCTGCAAGCCGATGCATGGGCCCGACTGCAGGCGCAGGTGCGCGCCGCCGGCGCGCGCGTACTGCTGGATACCAGTGGCGACGCGCTTGCCGCGGCGTTGAGTGGTGCACAGGGTGCACTGCCCTACGCGGTCAAGCCCAACCGCCATGAACTGGAGGCCTGGGCCGGCACGCCGCTGCTGGATCGCAGCGCCCTGCGCGCCGCGGGCCGGGCCCTGGTCGAACGCGGAGTTGCACTCGTAGCGATCTCGATGGGCGCCGACGGCGCGCTGTTCATTGATCGCAGCGGCGCCCTGGTCGCACGACCGGCGCGACTGGCGCAGGGCAGTACGGTCGGTGCCGGCGACGCCATGGTCGCCGGCATCGCCGCCGCCTTGTTGGAGCCCTCCCCCGACCTGGCCGGTTGTGCGCGACTGGCCACGGCGTTCTCGATGAGCCGGCTGGAGAGTGGCGACGCGCGACGGCTGGACCCGGCGCAGGTGCGCGCGTGGACCGGCGATGTACTGATCGAGCGGTTGGATTGAAACCCCTGCAGAGGGGGCTGCGGCTGGCCTTGGGCCACCGATGGCCCCTGCTGCAAGGACGAACCCGAAGAATTCCAGGAGTTGCCATGCAAGCTTCCACCGTAGTCATCGCCGCTGGCGAACGCAGCATCGAGGCCGTTCTTGCCGCCGAAGCGCTGCGCCGCGCCGCACGCCAGCAAAGGGTCGAATTGGCGATCGAAATCCGCAGCAATCAGGGCGTGACCGGGGCACTGTCCGACGCGCAGGCTGCCGCCGCAACGCAGCTGCTGCTGGTGGGTGACGGCGAGGCGGACAGCGCCCGCTTCGGCAATGCCCAGATCGTGCGCGCCGGCCTCGGTGAAGTGCTGGACGACCCGCTCGCCGTGCTGGCGCAGCTCGCCGCAGCATCGGCACCCCCTTCCAGGGATGACACGGGCAAGCGCATCGTCGCCGTCACCTCCTGCCCGACCGGCATCGCCCACACGTTCATGGCGGCCGAAGGCCTGCAGCAGGCGGCCAAGGCACTGGGCCACGCGATCCGGGTGGAAACCCAGGGCTCGGTCGGCGCGCAGGATGCGTTGAGCGACGGCGAAATCGCTGCCGCCGACCTGGTGCTGATCGCCGCCGACCGCGAAGTCGATCTGTCGCGCTTTGCTGGCAAACGCCTGTTCAAGAGCGGCACCAAGCCGGCGATCAATGACGGCCAGAACCTGATCCGCAAGGCGCTGGCCGAGGCTGGCGTGCAGACCGGCACGGTGGCTTCAGGTCGCACCACCGAGAAGGCCAGGGTCACCGGCCCCTACAAGCACCTGATGACCGGCGTGTCGTTCATGCTGCCGTTCGTCACTGCCGGCGGGCTGCTGATCGCACTGGCGTTCGCGCTCGGCGGCATCTATGCCTTCGACGATGCACACAAGGGCACGCTGGCCTGGTCGCTCTTCCAGATCGGCGCCAAGTCCGGCTTCATGCTGATGGTGCCGGCACTGGCCGGCTACATCGCCTACTCCATCGCCGATCGCCCGGGCATCGCCCCGGGCATGATCGGGGGATTGGTGGCAGTCAACATGGATGCGGGCTTCATCGGCGGCATCCTGGCCGGTTTCATCGCCGGCTACGGCGTGCATTGGATCAACCGTGCGCTGCGCCTGCCGCGCAGCCTGGAAGGCCTCAAGCCGGTGCTGATCCTGCCGGTGCTGGGCACGCTGCTGGTCGGCCTGTTGATGATGTATGTAATCGGTACGCCGGTGGCTGGGCTGCTGGCCTGGCTGACCGACTGGCTGCGCGGCATGCAAGGCAGCAGCGCGATCCTGCTTGGCCTGCTGCTGGGCGGCATGATGGCGGTGGACATGGGCGGACCCGTCAATAAGGCGTCCTACGCCTTCTCTACCGCATTGATTTCCAGCCAGGTCTACACGCCGATGGCGGCGACGATGATCGGCGGCATGACGCCGCCGCTGGGTATCGCACTGGCGACATGGCTGTTCAGTAGCCGCTTCACTGCCGAGGAGCGTGGCACGGCCGGTGCCGCTGGCGTGCTTGGCCTCAGTTTCGTGACCGAAGGCGCGATCCCCTATGCCGCGCGTGATCCGCTGCGCACCATTCCGGCGCTGATCCTTGGTTCTGCCGTGGCCGGTGCGATCTCGATGGCCGCAGGCGTCGAACTGAAGGTGCCGCATGGCGGCGTGTTCGTGCTGCCGATCCCGAACGCAGTCACCCACCTTGGCATCTACCTGCTGGCACTCGTGGCCGGCGTGGCCGTCACCGCGGTCGCGCTGCGCGTGCTCAAGAAGCCGGTCACGGCTCCCACCCTGTAAAAGGAACCCGCCCATGACCTCCCCTTCCCGCCGCCTGCTGCCGACAGTGATCCTGCTGGCCCTGCCATCACTGGCCGCAGCCGCCGACGCGAGCGACGTCTTCGCTCCGAAGCTCGCCTACACCGGCGAAGCGGCCGCCACGCTCGACGGTGGCAAGCGCAGCGGCACGGCCTATGCCGGCCAGCTGATGCTCGGTGCCGACGTGGACCTGGACGCGGCGTTTGGCTGGCGAGGTGCGACGGTCAAGGCCTACGGCATCAACCGCCATGGCACCAATCTCGCCAACAGCAGTACAGGCAACAGCACCTCGGTGCAGGAAATCTACGGCGGCCAGGGCACGCGCCTGGCCAACCTGACCCTCGAACAGAAGCTGTTCAACGACCGGTTGGTGCTGGAAGCAGGGCGCAGCGTCGCCAACATCCACCACCTGGGTTCGGACCTGTGCCAGTACTTCCAGGGCAACTCGGCCTGTGGCAACCCGACCTACGTATTCCGCACCAGCAGTTTCACCTGGTGGCCGGTATCGAGCTGGATGGCCGATGCCACGGCCTGGGTGACGCCCGATGTCTACGTGCGTGTCGGCGCCTACCAGGTTGATCCCAGCCAGGCCGAGGATGGCCAGCATGGCCTGAAGTGGAATACGAACCAGGCCACCGGCTGGATCGTGCCCTACACGATCGGCTGGCGCAGCCCTGCTTCGGCACGATTGAAAGCCCGCTACGAACTCGGTGGTTGGCAGGACAACTCGACCTATCGCGATCCGCTGCGCGATGCCAACGGCATTCCCGCGCTGCTCAGTGGCCAGGAGTACGCGACGCGTCACGGCCGCTCCGGTGCGTTCGCCCGCTTCGAGCAGCAACTCACCAGTGATGGTGCCGGCCGCGGCCTGACCCTTTTCGGTGCGGCGCTCAAGGGCACCTCCGGTCAGTTGATCGAGGATCATTTCCTGCAGGCCGGGCTGGTGCAGAAAGGCACGTTCGCCCGGCGGCCGCAGGACAGCATCGCTTTCGTCGTGACCCAGCAGAAGTACAGCAGCATCGCGCTGGAAGACCTGCGCCTCGCCCGCGCCGCAGCCGGTGGCAGCGGCACCCCGCACGGGAGCCAGGTGATGATGGAGCTGAGCTATGGCATCCAGCTCACCCCGCAGCTTCGTGTTGCACCGAACCTGCACTACATCGTGCATCCGGACCAGTTCAACGAGCCCGCACGCCAGCATGACCTGCCGGATGCGCTGATCGCCGGCATGCGGATCGACTGGAACCTGTAGGAAATGTCAGGTGGTCCTGGCGCGCGGCCGGTGTCAGGCACCGGGTCCACGGCCGGTCCAGGCGGCGTACCGACCGCCCGGCACCCGGGTGATCGCCTGCCCTGGCCGGGGTTTCAGGTGCTGTCCGCCGCCCACGCCAGTTCGAATGTCAACGCGAGGCGCTGGCCGGGCTCCAGCCGGTGCGGTGCCAGGGTGTAGCCATCTGGCGGGCCGCTCTGCGGCTCGACACAGGTGGCGTGCGGCGTACCATCGTAGACCACCCAGTGGTCGTGGTCCGACCTCAGCCGCAGGTGCTGGCCTTCGCGTATCAGCGTGACGTCACCGTCGGCGATGAAGCAGTCATCCCAGGGGCCGGTGGTGGGCTCCACGCGGGGCAGCGTGGCAATACCTTCCCTGTCCCGCGGATACATCGAGCGAGGACTGAACAGCAGTCGTTCCGGCTTCCGGAACCAGGGGTGCCAGCCCAGCACCGCCGGCATCGCCTGGCCGCCGGCCTGGACCGAGAGGTCCATCTGCAGGCTGTGAGCCTGCAACTGCAGGTCCAGCACGGCAGCGCCACCGAAAGGCCAGTAGCCGTCGCGCGGCAGCTCCAGCGACAACCGGGCTGCCGCCGCGTCCAAGCGGTCGATCCGCCAGGGTCGCGAGAAACCCACCCCATGGATGGCGTGCCCGTCGAAGTTGAGCGGCAGCCGATGCGGCCTGCCGTCAAAATGGAACTGTCCACGGCGGATGCGCCCGGCCCACGGCACCATCGGGTAGCAGCCCCACGCGATCGCCGCCGGGCCTGCCTGCTGCGCATTCACCAGCCATTCCACGCCCTGGTAGCGCAGGTGCGCCACGCGCCCGCCCGCCCCTGCGGCGAACGCAACCTCCAGTTCGCCGCACCTCAGCCAGTGCAGCTCGCCGGCTGGCAGCGGAGCCAGCGCATCATCCACCGGCAGCATCCGCTCAGGCCCCATACGGGTTGATCGTGCGGATGCTTCCGTCCGGCTCCATGTGCAGCGGCGTGCACTTGGCCGAGCGCAGGTGGGTGATGCCGCCGGACATCAGTGCATCGTGATAGAACAGGTACCACTGTCCTTCGAACTGGCAGATGGAGTGGTGGGTGGTCCAACCGACCACGGGGGTGAGGATCACGCCAGCGTAGGTGAACGGTCCATACGGGCTGTCGCCGATGGCGTAGCACAGCTGGTGGGTGTTGCCAGTGGAGTACGACAGGTAGTAGCGACCCTGGTACCTGTGCAGCCACGGACCTTCGAAGAAGCGGCGCGCATGGTCGTCCGCGCGCAGCGGCTGGCCATGCTCATCCAGGATCTGCACTTCGCGGGTGGGTTCGGCCAGCTCGGTCATGCCGGCATCCAGGCGGCCCACGCGCGGGCCCAGCGCCGGTGCGCTGCCCTCGGGCTCCTCGTGGGCCTCGCTGTGCTGGTTGTCACGATACTTCTGCAGCTGCCCGCCCCATATGCCGCCGAAGTACAGGTAGTGGCTGCCATCCTCGTCTTCGAACACGGCCGGGTCGATCGAGTACGCACCCTTGATCGGCTCCGGCTGGGGCACGAACGGGCCCTCCGGCCGCGTACCGATCGCCACGCCGATGCGGAACCGGCCCTCGGCATCCTTGGCCGGGAAGTAGAGGTAGTAGCGGCCATCACGGCAGGCGGCATCGGGGGCCCACATCTGTTTCCGGGCCCAGGGCACGTCGTGCACATGCAACGCCATGCCGCAATCGACGGCCGTGCCGTCGGGCGTATCCATCTTCAGCACATGATAATCCTGCATGCCGAAGTGGCCACCTTCGTCGTCGAATGGCTGGCCGCCGTCGATGTCGTGCGACGGATAGATGTACAGGCGCCCCTCGAACACGTGCGCCGAAGGGTCGGCGGTATAGATGTGGGTCACCAGCGGTTGCGAAATGGCGTGCGCGGTGAGCTGCGCAAGACGGGCTTCGCTGGCCTGGCCGTCTTCGCCGGCAGAGAGGTCGATCATGGTCGTCATCTTGGGGTTACGCGGAGGCGTCGGCGGAACGGCGACGCAGGTGGAGGTCCTGCTCGATGCGGGTTTCGGTGCGCTTGTCGATCCTGTAGAAGACCAGCAGCGCCACGGCGAGCAGGAAAGGAAGGGAGCAGTACACGCTTACGGTCAGGCGGATGCCCTGCACCACGGCCTCAGGCTGCTGCGCCAGGCCGGCCTGGTAGCCGTAGTGGGCAAGGATCGCGGCGACCAGCGCGCCGCCCACGCTGAGGCCGATCTTCAGCCCGCACAGCATCGCCGAGAAGATGATCGCGGTTGCCCGCCGATGGTTCTTCCACTCCGAGTAGTCCGCGACGTCGGCGATCATCGCCCACAGCAACGGGATGGTGATGCCGTAGCAGAAGCCATGCAGCATGAAGGCGCCGAACGCCACCGCCACCGCCGTGGGTGGAAACAGGTAGAAGGCAAGCAGGAACAGGGTCGAGACAAACAGGGCGCCACCGAAGACGTCGCGCTTGCCGAAGCGGTCCGCCAACCGTCGCGATGCGCCGATACCCAGGATCATGCAGAGGATGCCGCACGCGTTGAACAGGCTGAACGCCGAGGTGGCCGCGTCCTTCGGCCAGGTGAACGCCGCGAAGCCGGCGCTGGCCAGCGCAGCATTCAACGCGCTGACCAAGCCGTTGAACCCCGAGTTTTCAAGGAAGCCGGCCAGCGCCGCTTCACTCATGTAGTACTGGAAGTAATAGATGTAGGTACCGCCCTTCAATGCCAGGTTGATGAACACCAGCACGGTCAGGGCCAGCATCACCTGCCACGGGCGGTTGTGCAGCAGGTCCGACAGGTCCTGCACTATGCCGCCGGTCTGTTCGCGCGTCGGCACGATGCGTTCGCGGGTGGTGGCGAACGTGATCAGGAAGAACGCCGTGCCGATGATGGCGAATGCAGTCATGACCTGCTCGAAGCCGCGCACCCGGTCGCCGTCACCCAGGATCAGCACCAGCAGCATCAGCAGCACCTGGATGATGAACTGCGCGATCATCACGGCCACGAAGCGGTAGGCCGAAAGGCTGTTGCGCTGGGCCATGCTGCCGGTCAGCACGCCGCTCAGCGCCGAGTACGGCAGGTTGTTCGCTGCGTACACGCACACCAGCAGCGCGTAGGTGGCCAGTGCATAGATCACCTTTCCGCGCTCGCCCAGGTCCGGCGTGCTGAACGCCAGCAGGGACAGTACGCCAAAGGGAATGGCCGTCCACAGGATCCACGGCCGGAAGCGGCCCCAACGGGTGGACGTCCGGTCAGCCGCGATGCCGATCAACGGCGTGAACACGAACGCACCCAGCAGGCCCACCACGAAGATGATCGTGGCTGCGGTCGCAGCTGGCAGGCGGTAGACGTCGGTGTAGAAGAACGCCAGGTAGGTGATCAGGGTCTGGAAGATCAGGTTGGCGGCGAGATCGCCCAGGCTGTAGCCGAGCTTCTCGCGTATCGATAGCGCGTGTTCAGTGCTTGCCATGCAGCGGACGTCCTGGAAAAGGGATCTGGGCGGAGGGAAATCGATGCCGGCGAGAGCGATCAGTCATGCGCGGACACCACCGTGAACCTGCCCTGCGCGCGTGCATCGGCACTGGACGCCCCCACCCTGACCTCGTAGGCACCGGGCCGCACCTCATACGCGGCGCGCGCTTCGTCATAGTGGCGCAGGGCCTGCGCTGCCTCCAGGGTGAACGTCACCGTGCGGTGTTCGCCCGGGGCCAGATGGATCCGCTGGAAGCCACGCAGCTCCTGCACGGCATCGCCGCTGCCAGCGTGCTCGCGCCGCACGTACAGCTGCACCACTTCGTCACCGCTGCGCGTGCCTGCGTTGGTCACATCGACCGCCACGCCCAGGCGGCCATCGGCGCGGAGGCTGCCTGCATCGAGGCGGAGCGTTCCATAGTCGAACCGCGTGTACGACAGGCCGTGACCGAACGGATAAAGCGGCGTGCCGCGGAAGTAGCGATAGGTGCGGCCCTCCATGGCGTAGTCGTCGAATGCCGGCAACGCTTCGCCGGCCTTGTAGAAGGTGACCGGCAAACGGCCGGCGGGATTGACGTCGCCGAACAGCGCCTGGCCGACGGCGGTGCCGCCGCGCTGCCCGGGGTACCAGCTCATCAGGATCGCCGGCAGATGCGCCTGCGCCCAGTCCACGGCAATGGCCGAGCCGCCGGTGAGTACCATCACCACCGGCTTGCCGGTAGCGTGCAGGGCCTCCAGCAGGGTGCGCTGCGGCGCGGGCAACCGCAGGTCGGTACGGTCGCCACCGGCAAAGCCTGGATAGTTGACGGTCATCTCCTCGCCTTCGACATCGCCGGTAAGGCCACCAACGAACACCACCACATCGGCTTCGCGTGCGGCATCGAGCGCTTCATCGAACGGCGCCTTGGCGCCGGGCATGCGCCAGCCCAGGCGCACGCCGGCATCGCGCTCGTCGTCGTAGTACTCCAGCGTCAGCGCGTAGGCACGCCCGGCCTGCAGCTCCAGTTCGATGCCCTCGGCATGCAGGCGATCAGTGTTCACCCAGTGA
Organism: Stenotrophomonas sp. LC732; assembly: GCF_052446685.1. Lineage (NCBI taxonomy): Bacteria > Pseudomonadati > Pseudomonadota > Gammaproteobacteria > Lysobacterales > Lysobacteraceae > Stenotrophomonas > Stenotrophomonas sp. LC732. Next base: position 2,188,732 of record NZ_CP199214.1, read on the forward strand.
TCGATCACGCGCTTGCCATCCAGGTACAGGCGGTAGCCATCATCGCCGGCCACCTCCAGCCGGTAGCGGCCGGACACGGGGGGCAGCAGTTGGCCACTCCAGCGGATGCTGAAGCCGTCGTTCGGGATCCCCTGCCCCGGTGCCGCTTCGCCGCGTGCCAGCAGGTTGTCGGTCGGCGAGCCGCGGTCCCAGCGGAAGCCGATCTGCGCGTCGGTACGCACCAGGGCCGGATTGCCGGACAGGTCGGGCGTGCGGAAGTACTCGCCACGCAGGCCACGCTCGGGCGAGTCCGCCGAAGGCCGCAGGAAGGTCGGCTCGATCAACGGCGTGGCACCGGGATCGTCGCGGCCCTCCACCAGGTCAACGCCGCGGGCATAGCGAACCTCGACGCCCTTGGCCGCCTCGCGTATGCCCTGCAGGATCGTGACCGGCGCGGCCGGTGTGCCGAAGTAGTTGCCGAGCAGCGCCATGGTGTCGTCAGCAGTGGGTCCGACCACGGCAATGCGCTTGATGTCGCGTGACAGCGGCAGGATGCCGTCGTTCTTCAGCAGCACCAGCGACGCCTGCGCGGCCTTGAGCGCCAGCGCATCATGGGCCGGGGCCTGGTTCACCGAGGCCGGAATGCGCGCCCAGCGCACCCGCTCCGGCGGGTCGAACATGCCCAGGCGCATCCGTGCGGTGAACAGACGGGTCACCGCATCGTCGATCTCCGCTTCGCTGATCAAACCCTGACGCACGGCGGCGGGAAGCGTGGCGTACTCCTGGCCGCATTCCAGCTCGGTGCCATTCCTGACCGCCAGCGCCGCAGCGGCTTCGCGCGTGGTCACGATATGGTGGTGCTTCCAGATGTCGACGATGGCCCAGCAGTCCGAGACCACGTAGCCCTTGAAGCCCCAGTCGCGTCGCAGCACATCGCGCAGCAGGAAACGGCTGGCACTGGCGGACTCGCCGTACACGCGGTTGTAGGCGCCCATCACAGCATCGACGTCGCCCTCCTTGACCAGCGCCTCGAATGCCGGCAGGTAGGTGTCATACAGGTCGCGCCGGCTGGGCCGTGCATCGAAGTGATGGCGGTCGGCCTCCGGCCCGCTGTGCACGGCCAGATGCTTGGCGGTGGCGTCCAGCTTGCGGTAGACGGGGTCGTCGCCCTGCAGGCCACGTACGAAGGCCACGCCCATGCGCGCGGTGAGATACGGGTCCTCGCCATAGGTTTCCTGCCCGCGGCCCCAGCGCGGGTCGCGGAAGATGTTGACGTTCGGCGACCAGAAGGTCAGCCCCTGGTAACGGCCGTGCGCGCCTTCGCGGAGGAACTGGTGGTGCTTTGCGCGGGCCTCATCGCTGATCGTCGTGGCCACCTGCCCCATCAACGGCACATCGAAGGTCGCGGCCAGGCCGATCGCCTGCGGAAAGACCGTGGCCTGCCCTGCCCGTGCCACGCCATGCAGTCCCTCATTCCACCAGTCGTAGGCGGGCACGCCCAGGCGTTCGATTGCCGGCGCGGCGTTCTGCATCTGCGCGGCTTTCTCATCCAGCGTCATCTGCGCGACGAGTGAGGCAGCCCGTTGCTCGAAGCTGGCCGAAACGTCCAGCCAGGGCCGCGGCGCGGCTGCAGATGCGGCCGCCGCGATGCAGGTCAGAACGAACACAGTGAGCCCGCGGCGCAACGTGCGGCGACGGGCGTTGGACGACAGCGACAGCCTCATTTGCTTCTCCCGGTGCGCTCATCGCGCGCGAAGGGACCCAGCAGTGCGCCTACGAAGCCGCCCGCCCGGTCCGTGCTCAGAACGGTGCCATCCACCTTGCCTGCAAGCAGTTGCCAGCCCTGCCCGTCGCCGGTATCGAACGAGAACGCGTAGTCGCCCTCGTTGCCGTCGATCTTCAGGCGCAACGCGTCCGGTGCCCGCACCTCGCGGGTCGCCACGATGCGCGTACTGCCACCGCCATCACGAACTTCCAGGAAGAGCGAAAGTCGCTCGTCCGGAAGGCTGCGAACGCCAAGGAAGTACCAGTACGCCTCGCTCTGGAACGCCGCCAGGCCGGCCGCCACGCCAGGCCCCGGCCGGCTCATCGCGGCGCTCGCCTCGAAGCGCAGGTGCTGCTGGCGTCGGCCAAGGAACGCGGGATTGCGCAGCGTGTCCAGATCCTCGGCAAGCGGGTGCACGGCCAGCACTCCCGGGCGCGTGGCCAGGTCGGCCCAGGCGTGCTTGGGCACCCGCACGCGCAGCCACTGGCGATCGAGCCTCGGTCCATCGAAGTTGTCGCGCTCGACGAAGTTGCCGGTCGAGGGAGCCTGGGATGCCTCGCCCTGCATCCACGACGGCGCCTTGACCACGTAGGGGATGGGCTGGTCGGCCGGCAGGATCCGTGGCCAGCCGTCCTGCCAGCGCACCGGCAGCAGATAGGTCTCGCGCCCGGTGTTGTAGTGCCGCGTCTGATAGTTGCGGCTGGCCAGGAACACCGCCCACCACGAACCGTCCGGGCCTTCGACCAGGTCGGCATGGCCGGCATTGGTGATCGGTAGCGGTCGGTCGTCGGGCAGCTCGCGCTGGGTCAGGATCGGATTGCCCGCGTAGGGGTCATACGGGCCCCACACGGTGCGGCTGCGCAGCACCACCTGGGAGTGCTGCGGCCCGGTGCCGCCTTCGGCATCGGACAGGTAATACCAGCCCTGGCGCTTGTAGATGTGGGGTCCTTCGATCCAGATCGGGTTCTTCGCCGGCTCCACGCCCGCGTCGACCAGCACCCGGCGCGGCCCGACCGGCTTGAAGGCAGCCAGATCGATCTGCTGCATCCAGATGGCGCGGTGCCCGTCGTAGCGTGGTGTGCCGGGCGGCGCGTCGTTGTTGACCAGGTACACCTTGCCGTCGTCATCGAAGAACAGTGATGGATCGATGCCATCGATGCCGGGCAGCCAGTGCGGATCGGACCACGGACCGGCCGGGTCGCGCGCGGTGGCAATGAAGTTGCCACCACTGTCGGTGGCCGTGGTCACCACGTAGAAGACCCCATCGTGGTATTCGATGGTGGGCGCGAAGATGCCGCGCGAGACGCTCAGCCCGTCGAAATCCAGCTGCGTGGCGCGGTCGATCACGTTGCCGATCTGCTTCCAGTGAACCAGGTCGGCACTCTCGAACACCGGAATGCCCGGGAAATAGGTGAAGCTGGAATTGACCAGGTAGAACCGGCCGTTCGCGCTCACGATGCTGGGATCGGCATGGAAGCCGGCCAGCACCGGATTGCGGTAGTGGCCGGCCGGCAGCGGCGTGTCGAAGGCCGCGTCGTGGCCGCGGTATTCGAACCAGTCGAAGTACACCGGCGGTGCGTCCGGCGGCGCGCTGGCCGGGCTGGTTGCGGCCGACAGCAGGAGTGCCGCCGCCAGCAGGTGGCGCGCCATCGACCTCAGGCCGGCCCTGTCGCGGACCGGAGGGGACTGCTTGGACAGCGTCATCATCGTCGCGTCTCGGCTTCGGCAATGGGAAGTTCGAACGGGCCTACCGGTGCCCCGCTGCGGTCGCGCAGCGTGCACACCGGGCCATCGGCCCAGCAGTAGCGGACATGCGTTGCGTGCGTCGACAGCGGGCCGCGCAGCAGGATCCGGCGCCCATCCAGTTCAGCGTCGCCGTAGGCGCAGTGGCCGCTATCACCCCTGGTCCCGCACAGTTCAAAACCAATCGGACGCAGCGCGCCGGTCGCGGTGAGCACGCCTTCGACATCCTCGAACGCAATGGCCACGCCAGCGGGCGTCCGCACGGCCGTTACCGCTCGCGGACCCGACGGCGCCACGTCCTGCTTGCCGTACACCACGTGGCGCGCCACGCGCGCCAGGCGGCGCCCGAGCTCCTGCTTGTTCGGCGGATGGATGTCGTAGGCGTCGCCGATGTCGATGGCAATGGCGAGCCCGCTCCGCGCATCCTCGGCGGCGACGCGCCGCTGCGCCTCACGCACCTGCGCCCAACCGCTGGCGGCGGGCACAACCGGCGGCTGGCCGTAGCCGGCCAGCTGCACCAGCAGCAGTGGCGTGCGCGCACCGAACTGCCGCCGCCAGTCCTCGCGCAGCGCACGCAACCGCATCGCATACGCCGCACCATCGCTGGTGTTCGATTCACCTTGATACCAGAGCATGCCGCGCAGCCCGAAGCCCCCGAGCGGTGCGATCATCCCGTTGTACAGCGTCGACAGCCCGGTGGCGGCCTGCCATGGCGCGAAAGGCGGCGCCTGCCGGCCCGCCGCCACCCGGTATTTCCAGAGGCCCTGCAGTGCCACGCGCTCGCCGTTGTCGAACTGCAGGCCGTATGCCGTTGAGGGGCCGGCCAGGCCGCCTTCGCCGTAGGTGTCCAGCACGTTGACCGCAATGCTGTTGGATCCCGCCTTCAACAGGCCACTCGGCAACGGATAGCGCCTCTGGCCGGCGCCGTACTGGCTGCCGACGGCGACCCCGTTCACCCAGGTCACGTCCACCTCGTCGGCCGATGCCAGCTCCAGGGTCGCGCCGCGTGCAGCCTGTTCAGCGCTCAGCACCACCTGCGTGCGATACCAGACCATGCCGTTGTAATCGGCAAGCGCGGGCTCGTTCCACCGCTCCCATGCGCCCAGTGTGGCCGGTGCGTGCGACCATGCGCGGTCATCGGTATCCGCGCGCCAAGGTGCGTCGCCCGGCAGCGCCCCTTCGCGCGTCTCCCACCAGTGCTGCCAGTGGCGGCCCCAGGCTGCGCGTGCCTCCAGCGGATCACGGGCAGAGCGCGCGAGAATATCGAGGGCCTCGTCCATGCCACCTTGCCCGCGCAGGGCATCGGTACTGGTCCAGGCCTCGATCCGCGAGCCGCCCCACGCTGCCTGGATCAGCCCCATCGGTACGGTAACCGTGCGCTGCAGTTCGCGGGCGAAATAGAAGCAGGCTGCAGAGAAGCCGCGCACCGAATCGGGCGTTGCCCGCGTCCATCCAGGGTCACCCTTGAAGCTCTCCTGCGCCTGCACGGCCGCGTCCTTCGGCACGCTGAACAGCCGGATCCGTGGCAGCGTGGCCGAGGCGATCTCGCTGGCTGCGTTGAGCGAGCGCCAGACCGGCAGCTCCATGTTCGACTGCCCCGCGCACAACCAGACGTCGCCGACCAGAAGATCCCGCGCCGTCTCACGCCGGGTCCCGGCGGTTGCCTCGAGGGTGTACGGGCCGCCTGCGGCGATGGCGGGGAACATGGCCTGCCAGCGGCCTGCCCTATCGGCCTGTGTGGCCACCGCCTGGCCCGCGAAGGTGGCCGATACCGCCTGCCCAGGGCTTGCCTGGCCCCAGACGGTGATCGGCCGGTCGCGCTGCAGGACCGCATGGTCCTGGAACAGCGGGTGCAGCAAACCCGTCGTTTCGCCGGCCGCCACCGGTGCGGCAAGCCACGCCAGCACCATCAACGCCGCCGCGCGCGCGGACCATCCGAACCGGTTCATCGCCCATCTCCGGGTGCGAAAGGAAACTGCAACGCCTGGTAGTACGACAACGGCTGTGGCGGTGGCCGTTCTCCCGCCGGCAGCGGTCGGCCGCTGATTGACTGGAAGTACGCCACACTGGCATCGCGCCACCACTGCGCTTCCTCGCGCTGGATCTGCAGGGACGCCGCCACCTGCTGGTGCCGCTGCGGATCGATCCGATCGCGCAGGCCCGCCCAGGTCGCCTGCATCGACTGCACCTGGCGCACACCCCGCGAATAGCGCCCGACCAGTTCGTCCCACAGCGTCCTGCCCGAGCGCATGCGGCGGTCCCACGGCACGTGATGGAACCACAGCAGCAGCGACTCGGGCACCCGCGCCGGATCGCCATAAACCCCGGCAACCGGCGGGAAGTACTGCCCCACGGCGTTGCTTCCGCTTGCGCTGCGGTCAAAACCGATGCCGTTGCGGTCTGCACGGTGGTAGTAGACCGACGTCCAGTCCGCACGCGGGCCGCCGTCCACCCAGGGGCCGGGACCGTAGTGATGGCCGCGTGCCATCAGGTGGTGCAGGCCCAGCGGCGTCATGTAATCCACTGCCGCCTCGCGCGAGTCCATCATCATCCGCACGATCGGGCCGGTCACCTGCGGGTCGGGCGAGAAGGTCAGCCCGGCCCAGTCCTCGGCAATGCCGCGCGCGGACTGCTGCGGATTCCATGCCAGTCGCCCGAACGCGTACCAGTTGGCCTGGTCGAAATGCGAGCCGCTCCAGGTGCGGTCTACGCCAATGTTCGCAACGCCGGCGATGCCGGTCAGTGCATGACCTTCCAACGAGCCATCGACCACGCGGGCGACCGTGGAGCCCTCGCCACGTGCATGGGTGTCGGCCTGCAGCACTTCTTCGTAAAGCGTTCCCAGGTACACCAGGTGCGTCGCAAAACCCAGGTACTCCTTGGTGATCTGCAGTTCCATCATCAGCGGCGTGCGTGGCATGGCGCCGAACAGCGGATGGAACGGCTCGCGCGGCTGGAAGTCGATGGGGCCGTTCTTCACCTGCACGATCACGTTGGGGCGGAAGGCACCGTCCAGCCCGACAAACTCGCTGTACGCCTGCTTGGCGCGATCTTCGGGAACCTGGTGCGAGTACACGAAGGCGCGCCACATCACTACGCCGTTGTAGGGCGCCAGCGCCTCGGCCAGCAGGTTGGCGCCGTCGGCATGGGAACGACCGTAATCCTGCGGGCCGGGTTGCCCCTCCGAGTTCGCCTTGACCAGGAAGCCGCCAAAATCCGGAATGCGCGCATGGATCTCATCGACCTTGTCGCGCCACCAGCGCCGCACAGCCGGATCCAGCGGATCAGCCGTTGCCAGGCCGCCAAGCTCGATCGGCGCACTGAAGCGCGCGCTCAGGTAGACCCGGATGCCATAGGGCCGGAACAGGTCGGCCAGCGCGGCGGCCTTGGCCAGATAGGCCGGCGACAGGCTCAGCGCACTGGCATTGACGTTGTTGAGGACGGTGCCGTTGATGCCGAGCGACGCGTTGGCACGGGCGTAGTCGGTGTAACGCGGGTCACGCCACTGGGGCAACGTCTGCCAGTCCCACAGCGAGCTGCCTGCATAGCCACGCTCGACGTAACGATCCAGGTTGTCCCAATGGTTGAGCACACGCAGTGCGACCTGCGGCGACTCACGCACATCCAGCGCCTGCAGCGGGGTGCCACGCTGCAGCAGGCGCAGCAGATGGAACATGCCATACAGCACGCCGACATCCTGGCGTGCCGCCACAAGCAGCACATCGCGCCCCTCGATCCGGACCCGCCGGATCAGGAAGCCCTCGTTGCCCAACGTGGCGATCTCGTTGCCGTACGCGGCGACGAGTGTCGAGGATTGCGGCGTGCCCAGCACCAGGGCACGCTCGGTACTGATTGCCGTTCGCATTGGCGGCGACGCTCCCAGCAATCCAGGGAGGCTGCGCGCAAGCTCGTCGCGGGTGGCGCGCTGCATTGGCGTGCGATCCGGGGCCACCACTTCGGCCAGTTGCCGCCGGTAATCGGCAGCGACCGTTGCGGCAACCGGCTGGTAGCGCATCCACAGCGCATAGCCATCCTCCGCCCGTGCCCCGCCAACACAGGCCAGCAGCACGAGCAGGGCCCACAGGTGCGTGCCGACAGCGCGCAACAACGGCGTTAACATGCGCCTTTGTAGACTACGTCCGGGCCCGGGGCAGCGCATCATCGTCCTTCGCACCCGCGCGGCAGCGCCACCAAGAACAAAGGGATCGTGCATTGGACAAGCCGAAGAAATCGGTTCGCCGCAGAACCGCAGGCGTGACGATCGACGAGGTTGCGGCCCTTGCCGGCGTTTCGCCGATGACCGTGTCGCGGGTAATCAACCAGGGCAAGGTGCGCGACGTCACCCGCGAGCGCGTGCTGCGCGCCGTGCGTGAGCTGGGCTATACGCCCAATCTTGCCGCCAGTTCGCTGGCCGCTGCACAGCACACGCGCATTGCGCTGATCTACACCAACCCTAGTGGCGCCTACCTGCGCGAACTGCTGGTGGGCCTGCTGCGCGTCGCCTCCAGTTCCGCCATCCAGCTGGTCATCGACTACTGGGACAACCTGGATGCCGAATCCGAACGCAGGGCGGCGCGTGCGCTCGCCGGACGCGTCGACGGGGTGATCCTGCCGCCGCCGCTGTGCGAATCGCAGGCCGCCGTAAGCGAACTGGTCAAGGCTGGCATTCCGGTGGTCGCCATCGCATCGGGTCGCCTGAGCGAGGCCCTGTCCTGCGTCCGCATCGACGATTTCAGTGCGGGCAGGGAAATGACCGATCACCTGCTCCGGCAGGGACACACCCGCATCGGTTTCATCCGTGGGCGCGATGACCTGAGCGCAAGTGCGCTCCGCTACGACGGCTTCGTCACCGCCCTGCGCGAGGCCGGGCTGGCGGTGGAGCCCGGCCTGGTCCAGCACGGTGACTACACCTACCGGTCCGGCCTGGCCGCGGCCGAGAAGCTGCTGTCCCAGCGCCGGCCACCGACCGCGATTTTCGCCAGCAACGACGACATGGGCGCCGCCGCCATCTCCGTGGCGCATCGGCGCGGGCTGGAAGTGCCACGCGACCTGTCGGTGGTGGGTTTCGATGACACCTCGGCCGCCACCACCGTGTGGCCGGAACTGACCACGATCCACCAGCCCATCGCCTCGATGGCCAACGCGGCCATCGACATCCTGCTGCGCACCATCCGCCGTCCTGCGGGGGACGCAACGGTGCTGCGCGAACATGTGATGCCGCATCGGCTGATCGCACGCGGTTCGGTAGCCGCACCGCCCACGCGCCGGTAGCGAAGGCCCCGCCCTCATGCCTGCGCCTGCGCAGTAGGCGGCAGGGTGCCGGTCAGGCCGGCAGCAATCATGCGCCGCATCCAAGGGCGACCTCGGCTTCGTTCAGTGCGCCCAGCGCGACGCGTGACACGGAGATCGTCATCGCATCGGCCGTCACCACCGACCACGGTCGGTCGATCGCGTCCAGCTTTGCACCCGCCTTGGCCAGGCACTTCAGCGGCACGCCAACGCGCTTCCACTGGCCTTGGGGAAGCGCCGCCAGCGACGGCCCGATGGCGATGCGTGCCGAGCAGCCCACGCCGCAACCGACCGACAGCCACGCCTCACCCTCCGGCGCAGCGTCCACGCGCAGCGTGGTCAGCAGCATCAGGTCACCGTTGGATTCGCGCTGCAGGTCCAGCGCCGTGTGCGACTGCAGTGCAGCAACGGCCTCGCCCTTGCCCGACCAGGCCAGGCGTCGCCCATCCTCCTGCGCCAGATGATCCACGCCGGTGATCTTCAGCCGATCATCGGGCAATGCGTCCGGCACGCGGGTCACGGTCAGGCCCTGGCCTGCGGCCTGCTCAAGGCGCAGCGCCATGCCGGGGCCTGCATCACCGCGCGCGAAGAACACGCCGGTCGCACCCTCGTTGCCGGTCACACCCGATGCCTCCGGCAGCGCGGCCAGGTCGCCGTTGTCGGCGTAGGTCAGGCCGAAGCCGAACGCAAACAACGGATCGTAGTCCTTCTGGCCGACGTTGTTGGCGTACTGGGTGGCGGTGCGCGGCCAGCTGAAACTGAGCTTGCCCTTGAAATCGTGCTGCACCCGGCCATCGCTCCCGCGCAGCAGTACATCGGCAATGCCGGCGCCTTCCGAGCCCGGCAGCCACGCGGCCACGAAGGCATCGGCGGCATTGATTTCCCGGTTCACCCAGAGCGGCCGCCCGCTCAGGAAGACCGCGACGACCGGTATGCCATCGGCCTTGAGCCGCTTGAGCAGCGCCAGATCCGTTTCGTTGCCCGGCTTGTAGGCCAAGGTGGGTCGGTCCCCCTGGAACTCGGCATAGGGGTCTTCGCCAAACACCACCACCGCCACGTCGGGTTTCACTGCATAGCGACCGTCAACGGCAAGCACGGCTTCACCACCGGCCGCCCTGGCCTGGCGCGCGATGCCCTCGTAGATGGAGTCCGCATTGGGGAAGTCCTTGCGCGTGGTGCCGGTGCCCTGCCAGTTGAGCGTCCAGCCACCGGCCTGCTTGCCGACATCGTTGGCGCCGTCGCCGGCCACGAGGATCCGCTGCTTCGGCGACAGCGGCAGGACGCCGTTCTGGTTCTTCAGCAGGACCAGCGATTCGCGCACGGCCTGCCGGGCCACCGCGCGATGTGCCGGCGCGCCGATCAGTGCGAACTGGCCGCCAACGGCCCGCGTGGACGGCCTGCCGGCCTCGAACAACCCCAGGCCGAACTTGACCCGCAGGATCCGGCGCACCGCATCGTCCAGGCGCTGCGGCGTTATCCGGCCGTCCTTCACCGCAGCCAGCGTCGTCTCGTAGAAGCCTTTCCAGCTGTCCGAGGCCATCGCCATGTCCAGGCCCGCGTTGATCGTGGCCGGGCAGTCCGTGGTGGTGCAGCCCTTGACCTGGCCATGACCATTCCAGTCGCCCACCACGAAACCACCGAAGTTCATGCGTCCCTTGAGCACATCGGTGAGGTAGTGCCGGTGCCCGTGCATCTTTTCACCGTTGACGCTGTTGAACGATGCCATCGCGGTCTGCGCGCCGGCGGCGATGGCCGGCGGGTATCCGGCGGCGTGGATGCGTACCAGGTCCGGCTCACTGATGCGGGTGTCGCCCTGGTCCTTGCCGTCGGTGGTGCCGCCATCACCGAGAAAGTGCTTCACCGAGGCGATCACATGGCGGCCATCGAGGAACTCCGGTGTTCCCACCCTGCCCTGCAATCCCTCCACCATGGCGCCGGCATAGCTGGCCACCACCTCGGGCGATTCCGAGTAGCCCTCGTAGCTGCGGCCCCAGCGATCATCCTGGGGTACCGCAACGGTCGGTGCGAACGTCCACTCCATGCCGGTGACGCGGGTTTCCAGCGCGGTGATGCCACCGATCTGCCGCAGCAGCTCCGGATTGCGTGTGGCGCCCAGCCCGATGTTGTGCGGGAACAACGTGGCGCCAATGATGTTGCTCTGCCCATGCACGGCATCGATGCCGAACAGCAGCGGAATGGCCTTGCCGCCTTTCGACGTGTCCATGGAGGCGTCGTAGAAGGCGTCTGCCAGCGCCAGCCACTCGGCTGGCGACGCATCGTAGCGGCCACCGGGGTCGGAATTGCCACCGGCCAGGATCGAACCAAGGCGGTAGCGCCGCACGTCATCGGGGGTGAGGCTGGCAATGTCGCCCTGCACGAGCTGGCCGACCTTTTCCTCCACCGTCATGCCTGCCATCAGGTCGGTGATCCGCTTCTCCAGCGCAGGATCCGCGGCCAGTGGCCAGGTGACCTGCGGCCACGGGTCGCTGGCGGCTCCCGCAGTGGCGGCGGGCCGGTCCTGGCCGTGGCAGCCCAGCAACGCCAGCGTCAGCACGGCGACCAGCACGCCGCTGCGGGATAAGGAGGTCTGCGATGTCATGACGCTCATCCTTCCATCTGCTCCAGTTCCTTGCCCTTGGTCTCGTGCACATGCCGGACCACGAAAATCACCGAGATGATCGCCGCCACCAGGTAGATGCCGTAGGTGGCCGCCAGCCCTGCCGCGGCCAGCAGCATCGGGAACGTCACCGTGACCACGAAGTTGGAGGTCCATTGCGCTGCGCCGGCGACCGCCAGTGCCGAACCGCGGATCTGGTTCGGGAACATCTCGCCCAGCATCACCCACATCACCGGCCCCCACGACAGGTTGAAGAACACGACATAGGCATTGGCCGCCACCAGCGCCAGCGTGCCCATGCGCCCGGGTAGCTGCAGATGCCCGTCGGCCAGTGAACCACTTGCAAACGCGACCACCACCAGTGCAAGCGACAGCGACATCCCGGCCGAGCCGAACCACAGCAGGGGCTTGCGGCCGATCCGGTCGATCAGCAGCACCGTGACCACGCAGGCACCGATGCTCAGCGCGCCGGACAGCACGTTGATCAGCAGCGCGTCGTTTTCGGAAAAGCCGACCGCCTGCCACAGCACGGCGCCGTAATAGAACACCACGTTGATGCCGACCAGCTGCTGGAAGCAGGCCAGCCCGACGCCGACCCACACAATCGGGCGGATCCGCCCGGTCGCCCGGCTCTTCAGATCGGACAGGCGCGGGCGATGGTGGTCGTTGGACAGCGAGGCATCGATCTCTTCGAGCGTGGCGCGGGCCTTGTCGTTGCCGAGCAGCCGGGTGAGCACGCGCAGCGCGTCGTCCTTGCGCCGCTTGACCACCAGGTAGCGCGGGCTCTCAGGAATGGTCAGCAACAGCAGCAGGAACACCAGCGATGGCGCGGCCTGCATCCAGAACATCCAGCGCCAGGCAGCCTGCCCGGCCCACAGCGGCTCGGTCGACGCGCCCGCTGCGGCCGCCAGCAGGTAGTTGGACAGGAAGGCAGCGGTGAGCCCGGTGATGATCGCGATCTGCTGCACCGTGGCCAGGCGGCCGCGATAGCGGGCCGGAGCGACCTCGGCAATGTAGGCCGGCGAGATCACGCTCGCCGCGCCTACCGCGAACCCACCCACCACCCGCGCCGCAATGAACCAGCCCGACGAGGCCGCCGCCCCGGCACCGAGTGCCGACAGCAGGAACATCACCGCCGACAGGATCAGCACGTTGCGACGGCCGAGGCGGTCGGCCAGGCGGCCGGCACTGAACGCGCCCACCGCACAGCCCAGCAGCATCGACGCGATCTCGAACCCCTGCATCCATTCACCGGACCGGAACGCCTGGTGCAGGCCGTCCTGGGTGCCGTTGATCACGCCGCTGTCGAAGCCGAACAGAAAACCGCCAATCGTCGCTACCACGCTGATCAGTACGATCAGCCGGGTGTTCTCACCGCTGCCTGCTGCCTGGTTCATTCCCGTCCCCTTGAGTGCACCGTTGCCGCGCTCAGCGCAGCAGGTACTGGTTGAGCAGGTTTTCGTAACGCTCCTGCTTGCCGCTGGCCTGGTGCGGTTCGCCGAGGCGGGCGGCCAGGCCCGCCAGGTCCGGCAGGCTGAGCGTGCCACGCTCGAACTCCTGGCCGGCGCCGCTGTCGAAACTCGCGTAGCGCTCCTTGCGCCATTGCTCCCAGGGCGACTCGGTCAGCAGTGCATGGGCAACCTCCAGCCCGCGTGCGAACGCATCCATGCCGCCGATATGGGCAATGAACAGATCCTCAAGGTCGGTCGACTCACGGCGCACTTTGGCATCGAAGTTCAACCCGCCCTCCAGCCCGCCCTGGCGCAGCACGACCAGCATCGCACCCACCGTGTCGTACAGATCGCTGGGGAACTGGTCGGTGTCCCAGCCGTTCTGCGCGTTGCCGCGGTTGGCATCGATGCTGCCGAGCAGGCCATGGTCGGACGCAACCTGCAGGTCGTGCTCGAAGGTGTGCCCGGACAACGTGGCGTGGTTGGCTTCGATGTTGAGCTTGAAGTCCTTGTCCAGCCCATGCTCCTTCAGGAAGCCCACCACCGTGGCACTGTCGAAGTCGTACTGGTGCTTCATCGGCTCCATCGGCTTGGGCTCGATCAGGAAGTTGCCCTTCAGGCCGATGCTGCGGCCGTAGTCGCGGGCCATGGTGAGGAAGCGCGCGAAATGTTCGATCTCGCGCTTCATCTGGGTATTGGCCAACGACGCATAACCTTCGCGTCCGCCCCAGAAAACGTAGTGCTCGCCGCCGAGTTCGACCGTGGCCTCCAGCGCGGCCTTGACCTGCACCGCTGCGCGCGCGACCACCGCGAAGTCGGGGTTGGTCGATGCGCCGTTCATGTAACGCGGGTGCGAGAACAGGTTGGCCGTGCCCCACAGCAGCTTGACGCCGGTGGCCTCCTGGCGCGCCTTGGCCAGGGCCACCATGTGCGAGAGGTTCTTCTGGTACTGGCCGATGTCGTCGGCATCCGGCGCCAGGTCGATATCGTGGAAGCACCAGTACGGCACGCCCAGCTTGGTGAAGAACTCGAACGCCGCGTCCACCTTCGCTTCGGCCGTGGCCAGTGGCGAGGCTGCCTCCCACGGGAACTGCCGGGTACCCGGGCCGAACGGATCGTGCCCGGCATTGCAGAAGGTGTGCCAGTAGCACACGGCGAAGCGCAGATGCTCCTGCATGGTCTTGCCACCGATGACCCGGTTCGCATCGTAGACCTTGAAGGCAAGCGCATTGTCCGAGCCCTTGCCCTCGAACGGAATGCGGCCGACGCCGGGGAAGTATTCCTTGGCGCCGATGAAGGGCTGCGTGCTCATGGTGCGTGCTCCTGTCGTTGTACGGGGTGTCGTGGAGGAGCCATCAGCCGCGCTGCAGCGGCGTGATGGCATCGAGATGACTGAGGAAGCGTGCGTAGGCCCGTGCATAGGCATCGCTGCGGGCCGGATCCGGCCGTGCGGACAGCGCCGGATCGACGGTGACGTGGCGCGCGGTGATGTCGCTGATCGAGGCGGCGTCTCCCTGCGCCCGGGCGAGCGCCCACAGCGCCTGCAGTGCCGCACCAAACGCCGCGCCTTCGGCCTGGACCGGGACGTCCACCGGCAGGCCGAACACATCAGCCACCAGCTGACGCCAGGCCGCGCTGTTGCTGCCACCGCCGGTGAGCACGATGCGATCGAACTGCATGCCCGCGCGGACGAAGGCGTCGTAGCCGTACTTCAGGCTGTAGGTCGCACCCTCCATGGCGGCGCGGTAGAGGTGCGCCGGGGTGAAATTGGCGATGTCCAGGCCTGCCAGCACGCCCTTGCCGAGCGGCAGGTCGGGGGTACGTTCGCCATTGAGGAACGGCAGCATCACCAGCCCCCCTGCGCCCGGCGGCGTCGCGTGGAGGTGCGCATCGCCGTCGCGGGTGCTGAAACCGAAGGCGCTGGCCACGCGTTCGGTGGCCACGGTGCAGTTCATGGTGCAGATCAGCGGCAGCCAGCCACCGGTGGACGAGCAGAACGCCGCCCACGCGCCGTCCGGATCGATCATTGGCGAGCCGGAATACGCAAACAGCGTTCCGGAGGTTCCCAGGCTCATCGCCAGCCGCCCTTCCGTGACGCAGCCGGTGCCGATTGCCGCCATCATGTTGTCGCCGCCACCAACGGCAATCTTCACGGCCGCCGGCAGCCCCAACTCGGCCGCTGCCTTCGGCGCGATATCGAACAGGGCATCGGGTGCTGCGATCGGCGGCAGGCAGGCGGCAAGATCACGATCAGGATCGGTGGCGCGCAGCAGTTCCTGCGACCAGGTGCGTGTGCGCACGTCCAGCCAGCCGGTTCCGGACGCATCGCCAAGCTCGCAGAACCGCTGCCCGGTCAACACGAAATTCAGGTAGTCGTGTGGCAGCAGGATGGTCGCCAGCCGCGCATAGGCGTCGGCACGGTGGATCCGGGTCCAGGGCAGCTTGGACGCTGTGTAGCCGGCCAGGATCGGGTTGCCCGCCAGCGCGATGGTCCGTTGGAACCCGCCCACGGCGTCCATGATCTGGATGCATTCGGCCGAGGTGCTGGTGTCGCACCACAGCTTGGCCGGCGCCAGTACCTCGCCAGCATCATCAACCGGCACGAACCCATGCTGCTGCCCCGATACCGCCAGTGCGACGATGCGAGCGCGCAGCGAGGGGTCGATCCTGGCAAAGCAGTCGCGCAGGGCCGACACCCAGCCGGCAGGCGCCTGTTCACGGCTGCCGTCGGCACCGCTGTCCAGCGCGAGCGGCACGCTGGCCGAGGCCACCACCACCTGCGTCCGCGGGTCATAGACCAGCACCTTCAGGCTCTGCGTCCCTGCATCGATCCCTGCAACCAGACCCATCGAAACCGCCTCCGATCAAAAAAAAGGTAGCGCTAACATTCCGTGGACTCAAAAAGGGGGCGTGGTGTCCGGCCCCCTCGTTGCCACCGCGCGCGTCATCGCCAGCGGTGTTGCCGCACTGTAACCAGCTGCAGCGGAAAAAGCGTGCTGCAACGCAAAACCCTGTTACGCGCTTGCTGCCGTCGAACGCCACACGTCCACGCCGGACCTGCAGTACTGCGCGATGAACTCCGCCTGCGCCGGCATCTGCGCGGCAGCCTGCTGCACGGGCTGCTGGATGCCCTTCAACAGGGTGCGCAGATCGGCGTCGCTCACGGCCCGCGCCAGCGGGTGGGCGGGACCGGGCGCGATGCCCTGCCCGAGCAGCACGCTGGTCCAGGATTCCACGCGGAAAACCTCGCCGGGGTCCTGCCACACATGTGCACGCTCGCGCCACGCGCTCAGCCGCTGCTGCAGCGATTCGGGCACGCGCATTTCGCGACACGCCTTCCACATCGGTTCGGGGCGCTGGGTTGCGTGGTAGTGCAGGATGATGAAGTCGCGCACGTGCTCCATTTCCTGGCGGCTGACATCGTTGTACAGCTTCACCAGCGACGCACTGATGCCATCGAACGGGAACAGCTGGATCAGGCGCACTACCGCGCTGATCGTCAGATGGATGCTGGTCGACTCCAGCGGTTCGATGAAGCCGCTGGCCAGCCCGAGCGACACCACGTTCCTGTTCCAGGCCTTCAGCCGGCGCCCGCTGCGGAACGGCACCTTCCATGGATCGCGCAAGGGTGGAGCCCCGGCATCGCGCAGCAGCTTCGCTGCGGCCTCGTCATCGGACAGGTGGCGGCTGTCATACACCAGCCCGCAGCCAACGCGGTGCTGCAGCGCGATGTGCCAGCGCCACCCCGCTTCGTGGGCGATCGCACGGGTATAGGGCACCGGCGGCGCCACCGCTTCGGTCTGCACCGCCACGGCACGGTCGCACGGCAGCCATTCGTGCCAGTCCTCGTAGCCGGTGCCCAGCGTCTGCTCGATCAGCAGGCCGCGGAAGCCGGTGCAGTCGATGAACAGGTCGCCCTCGATCACCTGGCCGTCGTCCAGTACCAGCGCCTGCACCGAACCGTCGTGCGCGTGCTGCCTGACCTGGGCGATCCTGCCTTCGATCCGGCGCAGGCCGTGGGCCTCGGCCCTGCGGCGCAGGAACCGCGCATACAGGCTCGCATCGAAATGATACGCATAGCTGGCCTGCGGCTGGGTGTGCAGCGAGAAGCGGTCGCCATGCGATGCGATGCTCTCCAGGCTGAAGTCGCCCAGCTCCGAGGGCATGCCGCGGCGCAGGCTGTCCAGCCAGAAGTGATGGAAGGGTGCTGCCCAGGTGCCGTGGCCGATGGTGCCGAACGGATGGAAGAAGCGATCCCCCGGCAGGCGCCAGTTCTCGAACGAGATCGACAGCTTGAAGGTGCCGGCCACCGCGCGCAGGAACTCCTGCTCGTCGATCTGCAGGAAGCGATGGAAGGTGCGGATCGGCGGCACGGTGGACTCACCGACGCCGACCGTGCCGATCTGCTCGGACTCGACCAGCGTGATCTGCAGCTGGTCACGGAACTGATGCGCCAGCGCGCAGCCGGCCAGCCATCCCGCCGTACCGCCACCGGCAATGACCACCTTGCGGATGCGCCCTGCAGGCGTGCTCTGGGTATCCAACACGGTGCCCTCTCTCAACGGTTGAGCCTGCCCAGCAGCATCGCGCGCATGCGGCGGGCGCGCTGCTCGTCGAACGGTGCCAGATCCCCGCGCGCCGGGTCAGGCAGGTGTTGCCCGGCGCGCTCGCCGGGGCCGAATACGTAGTAACGGAAGAGCCCTTCCCAGGCCTGCTTCTCACGCGCTGGCAGGTCGCGCACGGACCACATCGCGTGCTGCAGCGCCGCCAGCGGCGACCCCAGCCAGGCCGGTGAGCTTCGCCACCAGTAGTTCACCAGCACGTTGAACGGTTCCAGGCTGCGTACATGGTGCCACCACATGCTGGGAATGAAGATCGCATCGCCGGGCCCAAGTACCGCGCTGCGTGCATGCGCCAGCGCCTCGCGGAAACGTGGATGCCGATCGAAGTCGGGGCGCTCGAAGTCCACCACGCTGACCACCTGTCCGCCCGGCGTGGGTTCGAGCGGGCCCGGATAGAGGTTGTCGACCTGGGCGGGCGGGAACAGCGTGAACTCGCGCTGCCCCACCGCGCAGAAGGCGAGGTTGTCGGGTGTGTCGAAATGGCACGAGGCCGTCACCCGGTTGCCGATCCAGATGCTGGCGGTGGCGTCGATGCCCTGCTTCGCCAGCCCGGCATCGTTGGCCTGCGCGAATGCCGGCAGCAGTGCCCGCGTGATCGGCAGCGAGGCCACGTAATAGGTTGGCGGCCGCGGCGCATGCAGCGTCGCGGCGATCTCTTCCAGCACCTGGGCGAGTACACCGCGCCGCACTTCGAAGTTCAGCCGGGTGAAGTCCGCGCTGTAGAACGGGCGGCCCGCGATCTCGGCGCCGCCGAACGAGTACTGGATGGGCGCACCCGCATCGACGCTGCACAGGTACGCCATCGCGTCACGCACGCCGCCCAGTCCGGCCTGGACCAGTGGCCAACCGCTGGCGATGCCGCGCAGTACGACCGGCTCACCGGCCTCCACCAGGGCGGCCAATGGCAAGGCAGCAGGATCGATGCCTTCCAGGCTCCGTATCGGCAGGCAGGCTTGCACCGGTCAGTTCCTGACCGCCTGCGCGTTGCCGTCCTGGACGCGGAGACGGCGCTGCTTCTCGGCGATCAGGCGGCGCATGTTATGCAGCGAGGCAAGCATCAGGTACGCACCTTCCAGGTAACCGGCGCGGTTCAACGCCGCCAGGCGTGAACTGTCCAGCGCCGCCAGGCGCTCGCGGTCGATGCCGTGCAATCCGCTCACGCCCACGCGGTGATGCGGCGCGAGCTGCACATCAAGCGTGACCGGCTGGATGAGGCCACAGTCGTCGAGCATCGTGAACATACTGGCCGCGAAGGCACTGCCCTCGTGGAGGCCGCGCAGCACGCCGGCGATGTGGTCCAGGTAAGGCGTGTTTCCACCCTGCGGCAGGAACACCGGCTCACCGGCGCCGGAGGTGACACGCGGATGGTCCAGGTCGACGTGCATCACCGCGTCCTGGGTGAGCAGGCCGTCCACGTAGTGCTCCTGGAATCCGATCAGGAACGGCCCTTTTGCGGCCGCGCCGGGCAGGTAGGAGGCATTCCAGCGTCCGTCCTGCAGGTACAGGTTCTCGTGCTGCTCGAAACCCAGCAGGGCCACGGACTGCCATGCCCCGGTCCCGGCCTCCCGGCGCAGGAAGATCGGATACTCGCGCTGCAGCTCGGCGAACTCGCTGGGATAGGCCGGCACCATGCCCACCGCATCGCCGAACTGCGGCCCAAATCCGGTGGCGACCTTCAGGTCCCGATGCGCGATGTTGTTGAGCATTTCATAGCGGGCCATCGAGGTATCCAGTCCAGTGCGGGGTGGCTGGCCAGCAGGGTAGCGCAGGCGCGGCAGGTGCGGCGACACCGTCCCGGCACGGCACCGCTGGCGGGCAGCGGTACCGTGCCGGACGCATCGGCAACCAGGCTCAGAACTTGTAGCGAACGCCCAGCATGTAGCGCGGGCTCTGGTCGGCCAGCTTGACGATCATCTGCGAGGTGCGCGAGCGCCACCGCACATCCTCGCCGGTCAGGTTGATCGCCTCCAGGCTGAAGGACCAGTGGTCATCCAGCGCGTAGTTGACGCTGAGATCCCACTGCTCGTACGGCTCCACATAGTACGGATTGCGGCTGGAGCCCTGGTTGGCCAGGATCAGGTACTGGTCGCGCCAGTTCCATGCCAGGCGCACCGACCACCCGTACTTCTCGTACATCAGCATGGCGTTGGCAGTGTCGCTCAGGCCGGTGAGCGAGAACTGGTCGATACCCGGATCGCCGCCATTGTTGTAGCCGACATCACCTTTGACCACGGTGTAGTTGGCCAGCACGCCGAAGCCGGTGTCACCGAAGAAGTACTGGCCGCCCAGCTCCCAGCCATGCAGCTTGGATTTGTTCTGGTTGATCGGGCGATTGACGTTGAACTGGTACAGCGGGTCGTTGGCCTGCCCATACAGATCGTAGGCCGCTTCGGTGGCCAGCACCTGCGCATCGGTGCCGTTGTAGGCGCCCAGGCCAGCAGGATTGTTGCGCAGCAGCGCCAGTGCGGTGAACAGCGAGGTGTCGTTGGCTGAGCAGGCGGCCGCATTGGCCGGCCCGACCTGGGCCACGCAGGCGCCGCTGGTCAGGAAGTCCAACGCCGCCCGCGCATCCGGCCCGGAGGTCGGGTCGGTGAGGCCGTACAGGCTCTCCTGGACGACCGTGTTGCCGATGAAGTTGCTGACCGACTTGTTCCAGTAGGTCAATGACACATAGCTGGCATCGGCGAAGTACCACTCCAGCCCCAGGTCGAGGTTGTCCGATTCCAGCGGCTTCAGGCTCGGGTTCTGCGAATTGCCGCTGGCGCGCGACGACGGATCGATCAGCACCGAGCCGAACGGCTGCTGGGCACCGGGCCCTGCATACAGGTTGCCGTACGGCGCGCGGGCGATGCTCTTGCCGAACGAAACGCGGCCCTTCAGTTCCTCGGTGAGGTCGATGCTGAAATCAAGGTTGGGCAGGATGTAGCTGTACCGCGCCTTCTCGGTGAAGGGCTGCTGCTCATCGGACAGCACGATGCGGAAATCGTTGTTGGCCTGCCACTCGATGGACTCGGGAACGGCAATGACCGAGGTCGACACCACGTCGGTGGTTTCATAGCGCACGCCCAGGCGGGTATTGGTGCGCATGCCGCCCAGCTCCCCGTCCAGCTCCACCTGGAAGTACGCCGCCTTGGTCTTCTCTTCCACGAAGTTGTCGGCCGCGCGTTGCGGGTTCACACCCAGGCCGACGCCGTACTCGCGCGACGCCCATTGCGCGAGCTGCCCGGCATTGCCGCGCCAGGCCGGCCAGCTGTTGGCACTGTAGTCATCGAACAGGCCGACGATGCTGACTGGCTGCAGCAGGTCCATCAGGCCGGCGGCGGTATCCCGGTCCACGTTGGCCACGCCCCAGTCGCCCAGTGTCGAATAGGCCTCGGCGGCCTGGATGCGGTGGGTGGTGGACTTGTTCGTATCCACGCCGAACTGGAAGCGGCCGTGGTCGAAGTTCCATTCGCCGTCGACACGCGCCTGCTTGATCTTGCTGATCTGGGTCTGCGCGTTGACGCGCAGCACCCGGGTGCCGATCTCGCCTTCCTGGAAGCCCGGATTGACCACGCCATTGGTCCCGGCGATCGCATCGGCAGTACTGGGATACCAGACCTGGGTGCCGACCGGCAGGCCATTGTTGAAGTTCAACTCCTGTACCCAGGAGCCACCGCAATGCGGGCCACGGGTGCAGTTGTTGGTGCCGGCAATGCTCATGAAGATGGAGCCGCCGCCGGTCAGTGGGTCATTGGGGCGGCTTTCATTCTTCGAATTGTGCGCATCGAAGCTGAGCTTGAAACGGTCGCTGACATTCCACACCGCGTTGAAGCCCAGCGAGCCCAGCTTGTACTCCTGCATGCTGCGCTGCTGTTCCAGCCCGAAGTCCTTGGTGCCGGCGATCTCGCGGATGTAGACCGGGGTGGCGACCGCACCGGAGGTGTCGAACTGGACATTGGTGTAGTTGCTGTTCTGCAGCCACATGCCCTGCTCGCCACGATTCTCGGTGATCTCGTTGGTCGAGTAGGTGTAATCCATCGTCAGGGTCAGGCTGTCCGTCGGTGCGAACTGCAGCACGGCCTGGCCATTGACTCGCTCGCGCTCGAATTCGGAGAACGCGTAGCGCAGGTCGTTGGGCCGCGCATAGAGCTGGCCGACGGCCGGGGCGTTCACCACGGTCGGGTTGCCCGGCATCGACCCCGTCCAGGGCTGCACGTTCCAGTAGTTCTCCGTGGCCTGCACCGAGCCGCCCTTGCGCTTCTGCTGGCTCGCGCTGAGGCTGACGCCAAAGGTCTTTTCCGGATTGCTGTAACTGAAGATGCCCGACAGCTCCGGCGTCAGGTCGTTGTCGAACGGCTGGCTCCGGTCGGAGACCAGCTTTGCCCCGGCATTGGCCACGATGCCGGCGTGGTCGAGCGGGCGCGAGGTCAGGATGTTGATCGTCGCGCCGATGCCACCGCTGGGCACCTGTGCCTGGCTGGTCTTGTAGACCTCGATGCCATTGATGGCCTCGGCGGCCAGCTGCGCGAAATTGAAGGCGCGAGTGCCGCCGTCGACACCGCCGATGGCCACCTGCCCGGAGGCACCGAATGCATCGGCGCCGGGCATCTGGCGACCATTGAGCGTGACCATGTTGAACTGCGGACCAAAGCCACGCGCGGTCACCTGCGCGCCCTCGCCGTCACGGCGCTCGATGGAGATGCCGGTGATGCGCTGCAACGACTCGGCAAGATTGGTATCGGGGAACTTGCCGATGTCCTCGGCGCTGATCGCGTCGACCACGCCCGCCGAGTCGCGCTTGATGTCCATGGCCTGGCTCAGGCTGTTGCGTATGCCCGTGACCTGCACTGCATCGAGCTGGGTGGGCTGCGACTGGCTCTGCGGCTGCTGCCCGGTTGCCGTTGCTGCGTCCTGCGCAAACGCAGGATTGATGACCAGGGCGCCACCCACGAAGGTGAACATGGCCCGGGACCGGAACTTCGCCAACGCGCGGCTCATGAACCGGACCTCGGGCCCGGGGTGCCACGGAAACTGCAAGTGCTCATGAAAGTCCCCTCTGACATACGATCGAATGGATGTACCGCCCCCTCCCAGGGGCACGCACGGGCGTGGCCCGCATTCCAAACCGAACAGCACGGCTGCTGGAGCACGCCGCGACTTACACTTGCTTTTCAAGCCTGCCAGGACAAACACGCGGCAAAGAAGGCAGCCCCTGGACCCTGGATCCCCGTCCGACTGGTAGCGCTACCATCGCGTTGCAGCGGAGAGTAATCACCCGGGTTCGCGCTTGTCACCATGCAGCGCAGCAAATCGGCAGCGCGCGTAGCGGCGCTGGAATCACCCCGCTACTGATGACCGGGCTGCCGCTGCATCCGGTCACCGCTCACCCGCCGCAGGAAAGATGCCCGCGCCTGCGGGTCATCCAGAAAGGAACGCACCGTGAACGCTCTCCAGCGCATCGCCGCCGCAGTCGGCTCGCCGTACTCGTTCCGTCCGGCTCCGCCGTTTTCGCGGCCAACGCCGTGATCGTGGACGGAGCAGATGAGCCGCTCACCGTGGTGCTACGCAGGGGCTACCACTCCGGTCCCAGCAGCTTCATCACTTCGGCCTCCAGTTTCTGCGCGGCCTCGTCCTGGGAGGCGACCTTGATGCACAGCCCCGACTGCGCCGGCCCGGGCATCAGCTGGTATCGGTTGATGGTGCCGCCCCCGTCGCCGTCCAGCGCCACGCGCGCCACCACCGTGCGCCCATTGGCGTGGAAGGTCCAGTCCTGGTAATCAAACATGCTTCAGTATCCCGGCGGCCAAGGGGTCATCCCACCTTAGGCGGCACGACAGTGAAGAAGGCTCCAGGAAGTTGTTCAGAGCGCGTGGACATGATGATGGCAGCACCTACTGCAGTGCCCGCGCCAATTGCAGGACATCGGCGAAGAAGGACGCGTAGTCGTCCTGTGGGGCGCGGTGGCTCTCGCGCCGATGGATCAGGCGCACTGCGACGACGCGTTGTTCCGGAACGATCATCAGGTATTGGCCCAGGTAGCCGTTGGCGGCAAAGCCGACGACCGGTCCCCGTGTGATGTCGTAGAGATCGGCGAGCTTCAGGCCGCGCGCGGTGATCTGGCTGGCGTAACGCTGCGGCCCGTCCGCACCCAACCGTTCGGTGAGGAATGCGATCAACTGCCCCCGGCTGTCGAACGTGCGCCCCGCGCTGGCCTGCACGGCGCGGCGCACGTCATCGTCAACGCCGTGCCCGGCCAGCAGGTCATCCAGCCGGGGTTTGAGCTGATAGCGTTCCCACGCTGGTATCCGCCACCACAACAGGCCCACGTCAGGCGAACGGGCACTTTCAGCAGTGATCAATGCCACTGACCGTTCACTCAACAGTCGTTTGCCATCCGGCGCCACGCCTCCATCCAGCAACAGTTGCCCGATGGCGGCAAGGTCGGCGGCACGCAGGGACAGGCCCGCCATTCCCAGCGGAGTGCCTGCCTCATCCTTCATCCAGGTGTGGTGGGCAATGCCCAGCGGCTTGAACAGGCGCGCATCCAGGTAGGCATCCAGCGGCTCGCCCGCCAGGCGCTCGACAATGCCGGGCAGCAGGTTGGTGGCCTTGTTGTTGTAGGAAAACACGGCGCCCGGGTCGTCACTCAGCTCGGCTGCCAGCGCCAGTTTGACCAGGTCCGGGGCCCCTTCCAGTTCGGCGCCCGCGTTCGCCACGTTCTGCAGGCCGGAGGTGTGGTCCAGCAGCATGCGCACGGTGATGCGGCTCTTCCTGCCCTGTTTCCATTCCGGATAGATCTGGCTGACCGGTACGTCGATCGAAGCCAGCTTTCCTTCGTCCAGCAGCAACGCAATGCCCAGCGCGACGACGGACTTGGTTGCCGACATCAGGTGCACGGATTCCTGCGCCGGGGCGGGCTTCAGCTCAAGCAGCGTGTCCCGGTCGTGCATCACGAGCACCGCATCGGTATGCGAAGCACGCGCGTTGCGCTCGATCGTGGCGAGGGCGTCGGCACGCGGCGTCGCATGGGTGGGCCCCGCGATGCCGATCACGAGGGCCAGGGCGCAGGACAACCAGCAGGACGTTGGCATTGCGTTCTCTTCCAGTGAGTGTGCGCGCAGTGTGACTACACATGTAGTCAAACTGCAGTGCCTGAAGTCATGCCGCGCTTGATTGCCCATCCGCACCGGACACCGGGTTCGTCACCAACGCGCCCGGCCCCCCCAGGAGTCGCCATGCCAGTGCGCACGGTATGATGCGGCGATCCCGGAACCTGCGATGATTGCAGCGGCCGCCCATCCGCTGATCGCGTGCGCCAGGAGCACCTGCGCCGGGGTCGCTGCCGGTGCCGCTGAAGCCCCCACTCCATGCTTGCCCCCCATTCCCCCCTCGTGATCTGGGCAGCGGTCGCCGTTGCCACCATCGGCCTGCTGTTCCGTCCCTTCCGCATCCCCGAGTATGTGTGGGCGCTGGGTGCTGCCGCCCTGTTGCCGCTGCTGGGCGCGGTATCGCTGCAGACCGCATGGGGCGCGGTAGCCGAAGGCCGCGACGTCTACCTGTTCCTGGTCGGCATGATGGTGCTGGCCGAACTGGCGCGGCGCGAAGGCCTGTTCGATTGGCTGGCGTTGTACGCGGTGCGGCATGCGGGCGGATCGGGGCGACGCCTGTTCGACCTGGTGTTCCTGGTCGGCACGCTGGTGACGGTGTTCCTGTCCAACGATGCAACGGCCGTGGTGCTGACACCGGCGGTCTACGCGGCCTGCAAGGCGGCGCGCGCCAATCCCCTGCCCTACCTGTTCGTCTGCGCCTTCATTGCCAATGCGGCCAGCTTCGTGCTGCCCATCTCCAACCCGGCCAACCTGGTGGTGTACGGCCAGCACATGCCGCCACTGCTGCAGTGGCTGGCGCAGTTCGCGCTGCCGTCGGCGGCGGCGATCGGTGCCACCTACCTGGTGCTGCGCTGGGTACACCGGCGCGAAATCGCGCAGCCGCTGGTCGCCGCACCGGAACATCGCCCGCTGACCGAGGGTGGCCGACTGAGTGCATTGGGCGTGCTGTTCACCGGCAGCGTACTGCTGGTGACGTCCGCGCTGAACGGACCGCTGGGCCTGGCCACGTTCTGCGCCGGCGCGCTGAGCGTGGCGGTCGTGGTGATACGCCAGCGCCATAGCCCGCTGCCGCTGCTGCGGCATGTCGCCTGGGGCGTGCTGCCGCTGGTGGCCGGTCTGTTCGTGCTGGTGGAGGCGGTGGCGCAGACCGGCGTCATCCAGACCGCGGCAAGCGCGCTGCAGGCCATGGCGCAGGCGTCTCCCCACCAGGCCAGCTGGCTGGCCGGTGGCGCCGCTGCACTGCTGAGCAACGTAGCCAACAATCTGCCGGTCGGCCTGGCCGCCGGTTCGCTGGGCCAGATGGCTGAACTGCCCGCACAGACCCGTGCCGCACTGCTGATCGGCGTGGACCTGGGCCCGAACCTGTCGGTGACCGGCTCGCTGGCCACGATGCTGTGGCTGGTGGCGCTGCGCCGCGAGGGCGAGCATGTCAGCGCGCTCGACTTCCTGCGCGTCGGCGCGCTGGTGATGCCGCCTGCACTCATCGCTGCGTTGTTGCTGCTGTGACCAGAATGCAGGCGGCGGCCCGGCCCTAGAAGACCAGCTGCAGACGGGTATTGAAGGTGGTGCCTTCATCCCTGCCCGCAGCACTGCCGCTGCGGTGGCGGGTCTGCCAACGCACGGCTTCGAACATCACCCGGCTGAAATCGTTGAGGTACCAGTTCGCGCCCAGTGTCCACGCGTGACCGGTACCACCACTGGGCAGTTCGGCATAGTCCACGTCCTCATAGCGGCCCTTCAGCTCCCACGCACCGCTGCCGCCGCGCGTCACCGGATCGGCCACCTTCACCTTGCCCCACATGCCGGCCTTGCCCGAGTAGGACGGCAGCGCGCCCGCCAGGAACCAGCCGGCCGAGATCGCCCACGCTTCGTGGTCGCGATCATAGCGCCCGCTGGCATCGGCCCCGCGCAGGCTTCGCGTACCCCACTCGCCGGTTGCCCACGCCGGGCCGAAGAAGCCGGCCAGTTCCGCGCCGTAGGCGGTGCTGCGCTCGGCGCCCACCAGCGTGCCCGGTGTGATCCTGACCAGATCGTTGAAATGCCCCGCGATGGCCGAACTGCGCACCACGCCGCTGGCCCCGGCGGGAATCTTCTCGTGGAAGGCCCATGCGCCCAGATGCACCGTGGCGTCGGCGGTGTCCAGCGGATTCCAGTGGACGCGGGTGGCCCAGGTCTGGCTGTCGTTGTCGGTGCCGGCGTTGTTGAGGTCGTTGCCGGCTACCGACAGGCTGGCATGCCAGCCCTTTCCATACACCCGCTCGGTGAGCCCGACACCAAACAGGCCGCGCTGCGGCAGCAGCAGCGTGCCGACCACGTTGCGTTCCTGGAACGGCGTGTTGGAGGTGCTGCTTGAGCCATCGATACCGCGATCGTTCAAGCGGTTGCCGATCGTGAGATCGGCCGGCAGGCCGAACAGCGTGTGGTCCAGCGTGGCGTAGACCGACTTCCACGCCACCGCGTTGTCGGCGAAGTCGCCCTCCACGACCCAGCCCAGGGTGCCGTAGCGCCCCTCGGCCCCCAGGCGCACCGAACGGATCTCGGTACCCGAAACGTTGCGGTCGGCGACCGCCGAACCGTCGGTGCTCGAGGCATCGACGAACAGGCGGCCACGGGGGCGGAACACCGTCGTGCCGTCGGCACTGCTGAACTCCGGTGCACCCTTGGCCCAGGAGACCTTCGGCAGCCTGGACTGGCTGGTTTCCAGTGCGGCCACCCGCGTTTCCAGCGCAGGCGCGAGCGGCGTTGACGGTGCCCTCGCACTGCCCTGCCCGCCCTCGACGGCGCGGAGGCGTGCTTCCAGTTGCTGGATCTGCAGTGCCTGCTGCTGCACCAGGCGTGACAGCTCGGCCTGGCTCAGCGGCGCGGGCAGCGAGGACGTGGACTGTGCGTCGGCATGGCCACTGGCCAACAGCAGGCCGAGCGCGACCGACAGCGCTGCCAGCGGCAGCACGTTGGAATGGTTCATGGGCTCTCTCCGGCCAGCCGGCCCCCTGGCCTGGCGCTGGCCCGTTGCGTTCGCCGATGATCGCACCGACCACGGCAAAACCGACCGAAGTACGCAGCGAAGACAGGATCCAGCTCGCCGCTGCGGGGAAGTAGACATGGCGCAGCAGGTCACTGCGGCTCGCCCCCAGGATGCGGGCATTGGCAAGCACCACTGGATTCACCTCGCGCACGCCCTGCATGGCATTGAAGAACGTGGTGAAGAACACCAGCGTGACCGCCAGCGCCACCTTCGACCACAGCCCCAGGCCCAGCCACAGCACGAAAATCGGCGCCAGCACCACGCGCGGAATCGCGTTGAAGCCCTTGATGAAGGGATCGAGGATGCGTGCCGAGCGGCGGCTCAGGCCGAGCCAGACGCCGCCGGCCACACCCAGGCCGGTGCCGATGATGTAGCCCAGCGCGGTTTCGGTCAGCGTGATGTAGACATGCTGATAGAACGACGTATCGGACAGCCAGGTCCAGGCCTGCTGCACGATGGCGGTTGGCGATGGGAAGAAGAACGGATCGATCACGCCCAGCGCGATGCCGCCTTCCCAGCCACCGAACACGGCGACCACCAGCGCGAGCTGGATGAACTTGTCAGTCTTGGCGTGCATAGCTCTTCTCCACTTCGCCGCGCAGGCAGGCCCAGATGTCGCGGTACAGGTCGGTGAAACGGTCATCCAGCTTGATTTCGGCCACGTTCCTCGGCCGTTCCAGATCCACATCGAAACTGCGCACCACGCGGCTGGCCGGGCCGGAGGACAGCACCACCACGCGGTCGCCCAGGGCGATCGCTTCTTCCAGATCGTGGGTGATCAGGATCACCGAGCGCCGGTCTTCCTGCCACAACCTCAGCAGCTCGTTCTGCATGAGGTGGCGGGTATGGATGTCCAGCGCCGAGAACGGCTCATCCATCAGGATCACCTTCGGCTCGACGATCAACGCCTGGGCCATCTGCACACGCTTGCGCTGGCCACCGGACAGCTGGTGCGGGTAGCGATGCTCGAAGCCGGCCAGGCCGACCTTGGCCAGCCACGCGTCGGCCTTGGCCTTGCGTTCGGCCTCGGGCACACCACGGAAGCGCAGGCCGAGTTCAACATTCTGGTACGCGGTCTTCCACGGCAGCAGCGCGTCCTGCTGGAACAGGTAGCCGACCGACTCCTGCACGCCGCTGACGGCACGGCCATCGATGCTGACCTGGCCCGACGACGGCTTCAGCAGGCCCGCCACGGAATTGAGGATGGTGCTCTTGCCGCAGCCGGTGGGTCCGACGATGGCAAGGAACTCGCCGTCACCCACCTGGATGTCGACATCGCGTACGGCGGTGAATTCGCCGAAGGACATGGTCACCTTGTTGATGGCGACCATGGTCTGTGCAGGCTCCAGCTGCGGCGCGCCATTGAACTGGCGCACGGTGGCATTGAGGGCCATGGTTTACCTCCGCTTACGGTTGGGCAGCCGGCGCCGCAGCGTTGGCACGCTCGACGAAGGCATTGGTATAGGTCCGGGACAGATCGATATCGGCCTTGGCGACATCCGTGTTGAACTCACGCAGCACCTTCAGCGGTGTTTCCAGATCGGCAGGCGTGAAGTGACCGTCCCGGGTGAAGATCGCGCGCGCGTTCTCCACCGCGCGGGCATAGGTGGCGCGGTCACCGGAGACGTAGCTGTCCGGCAGCGCGGCCACGATGTCTTCAGCACTGTTGTCGGCGATGAACTTCAAGGCCATCTGCTCGGCGCGGGCGATCTTCTCGGCCGCTTCGGGTCGCGTGTCCAGGAAGCTCTGGTTGGCGTACATCACCGAGGTCGGGTACAGGCCGCCATAGACCTGGTGGGCGCCGTCGGCGCTGCGCGCGTCGAGGATGATCCTGCCGACCTTGCGCTCGGTGATCAGGGTGGCGGCAGGATCATAGTTGACGAGCAGGTCGATCTTGCCCTGCTCGAGCGCGGCCACCGCTGCGGCGCCCGAGCCGACGCCGATCAACGAGATGCTGTCGGCCGGAATATCGTGCTGGGCGAGGAAGTGACGGACGAAGAAGTCGGACGAGGAGCCCGGCGCGGTGATCCCGACCTTCTGGCCCTTGATGGTCTCCGGGCGCGCCGGATCGAAGGTGGCATCCTCGCGGCCGGCCATCACCAGGCCGGAGTTGCGCGAGAGCAGTACGAAGGCCACCACGTCCTTGCCCTTGGCCTGCATCTGGATGGTGTGGTCGTAGAAGCCGACGGCCACGTCGGTGGAATTGGCCACCAGCGCCTGCAATACCTTGGAGCCGCCCTGGGCGAAGTTCTCGGTCTTCACCTGCAGGCCGACGTCCTTGAAGTACCCCTTGGCGTCGGCGATGAAGAACGGCAGGTTGTTGAGGTTGTAGGAGCCGACGCTGATGCGTACCGGTGCATTGTCGCCACCGCCGGCGGATGCGCCTTCGCTGCGCCCGCTGTTGCTGCATCCGGCCGCGGCCAGACCGGCCGCGCACAGCGCGGCCAAGAAGAACTGCTTGTACATCATCCCTCCCAGGAGTGAAGCATCTACGTTGTAATGGCGGGCATGCGCGTCTACGCAGGCCCGTCCGGGTTCAGATCATGCCGCTGACGTCCATTGGCGGGCTTGGGTGGCACTGGCCGTGGCGGGCGCGGGCGAAGTCGCGTACACGCGCCCCTCGAACAAGCGGCGTGCGGTGCGGACCACGCTGGCAATCACCGGCGAATCGCCCGAGCTGCGACTGAGGCCCACCTCCAGGGCCCCACTCGGATGTTCGAGGGTAATGCTGCCGGGAACGGACCGGCATCCGACCAAAGTGTGGGCCAGCGTGCCCGGCGTGACGGCGGCGGTGGCCAGGCCGACCGCACCGGTAATGGCCAGTGCGGTGTGGCATTGGTGCGGCATGAAATAGCGCACCTGTAGATCGCCGCCCTGTTGCGGCGCCGACAGCAGCACCGGCTTGGGAATGACCTTGTTGCCGGCGTCGGCGATGCCCATGCGGGCGCCCGCCTCGATGCGCAGCGCTTCCAGCCGGCGCATGAACGCCGCGTCCGCGTTCAGTTCGGCGGGCGAGGCATCACCGCGCACGCCCAGGTCTTCGGCACGCACCAGCATCATCGGCATGGCGCAGTCCACCAGGCTGGCCGGCACGCCATTGATGGTTTCCTGCGCATGCCCGCTGGGCAGCAGCTTGCCGGTGCGGGCGCCTGCCGCATCAAGGAAGGACAGCCTGACCGGCGCGGCTGAGCCCGGCGCGCCGGCAATGCGCGTATCACCGCGGTAGGCCACAGTGCCGCCCGGCGTTTCCACCGTGGCGATGATCAGCTTGCCGGTATTGACGTTGTGGATGCGCACCTCGGTCTGCGGATCCTGCGCCTGCACCAGCCCACGCTCGATGGCATACGGGCCGACGGCCGCCAGCATGTTGCCGCAGTTGGGCGAGGTATCCACCACCTGCTGCTCCACCCGGACCTGGGCGAACAGGTAGTCCACGTCAGCGTCCGCCCGGCTCGAGCGGTCGATGATCGCCACCTTGCTGGTCAGTGCGTTGCCACCGCCGATGCCGTCGATCTGCAACGGATGGCCCGAGCCCATCACTTCCAGCAGCAGGCGATCCCGTTCGGCGGTGTCCGCCGGCAGGTCGCTGGCCAGGAAGAACGGGCCCTTGGAGGTGCCGCCGCGCATGAGCACGCAGGGAATGCTGAGCAGATCGTTGGACATACGTGTGCTAGATTGATGCGTATAGGGGATGAATGACCCCTCTGTGATTCGATACTGGCATGACCCTAATTGATCTGTGAATTGCTGATTTTTGGATGATTGATACCCAATGAGCATCAATTGCGAAATCCTGGATCTACGCGCGTTCCTGCTGGTATCGGAGACACGCAGCTTCCATCGCGCCGCTGAAATCCTGCACGTCTCCCAGCCGGCGCTCAGCCGACGGATACAGAAGCTGGAGCAGGCCGTGGGTTCGCCGCTGCTGGAGCGCACCACGCGCAGCGTCAGTACCACCGCTGTCGGCGAGAACCTGCTGCCACTGGTGCGCCGCATGCTGGAGGAATTCGATGGCTCGCTGTTCTCGCTGCGCGGCCGCGAAGACACCCGCGGCGCCACCGTGACCATCGCGTGCCTGCCGACGGCGGCGTTCTACTTCCTGCCCAGCGTGATGGCGCGTTTCCACGAAGCACACCCGAACGTGCGCTTCCGCATTCTGGATATCCCGGCCACGGAGGGTCTGCAGGCAGTGGAACGTGGTGAAGTCGAGTTCGGCATCAACTTCATGGGCGCCAACGATCCGAATCTCGACTTCGACGTGCTGGCCGAGGATCCCTTCGTCCTCGCCTGCCGGCGCGATCATCCGCTGGCCCGCAAGCGCAAAGTGGAATGGGCTGATCTGGCCGAGCACCAGCTGATCACCGTGCATCGCACCAGCGGTAACCGCACGCTGCTGGACGGCGCGCTGGCGCGCGAGAACCTCAAGTTGAGCTGGCACTACGAGGTGACGCACCTGTCGACGTCACTGGGCATGGTCGAGGCCGGCATCGGCGTGTCGGTGCTACCGAAGATGGCCACGCCGGACGGGGATCACCCCACCCTGGTGACGCGCGCGATCGGCAACCCGGTGGTGTCGCGCACGATCGGCATCGTCCGCCGACGGGGCGCCCTGCTCTCGCCCACGGCGGAGCGATTCCTTCAGATGCTGATGAGCCAGTGGCGTGGGGAGGCGTGAGCAACCGCGCGGTTCACGCGCTTGTGCTGTCCTGGCTCCAGGCGAATGTGCTGCTGCCACCCATCAATCGGGCCGTCTGCATCGACCATTCCTGCAGAAGCTGCCGCGCGCCTGATTCGCCACCTCGCCCGATTGCCTCCAGCATCCTGTCCAGTCTTCCGCGGATCGCGCTGGACACCGGCAGTGCGAGCAGATTCTTCAGTGCAGCGTCTGCGGCCGGGAAATCGCCCAGGCGAATGGTGGACAGGTACTTCACCCATTGGCAGTAATCGCCCTCGAAACCGGCCTCTTCAACATACATCAGAAGGTCCGCAGCTGTTCTCACCCCTTCGAGCATTGCGAGGTGAGCCTCGTGCGTGCCGCGGAAAAAGTCCTTTGGATCTTCCGGGCAAGCGACCCTCTGGCCGAGAGACATATGCAGGTGTGGCAGGCCGTCATAGACCGGAAGTGCGAAGGTCCATACATAGATGGAGGACGGCGCTGGGTCCATGGCAAACCCGGAGATCACATCGCGCGTGTACGAAACAATCAGAAAGTTGCCAACCACCCGCAACCCAGCCTTCCTGGCGTTCCGTTTCATTGTCCACAGATCAATGGATCTCATGCGTGCGCCCGACGGTTGGCGACGGCATAGGACTTTCAATGTTCAACTGGATGCCCTGCACCATTCGCCTTCCGTCGCGCAGGACAACAAGGGCTCGATCCAGATCGCGCCTTGCAATGGAAATCGATCTCTGACCAAGCGATTGAGCGACCTCGCACTGCGAGAAGAAGATGTCATAGGTCTCCATCAACTCGGCATGAAACAGCTGATTGGGGGCGTTGTCGATCACCCTGGAGAGGTCCGTCATGAAATTCCATGCATCCACGACCTCCCCGGGGTCGACCTCCCGCCCTGAATCTACAGACGAGATCAGCGAGTCGAGGTCAATGACGGACTCTCCTTCCCAGTCCAGGACTCGGCCGCGCGCGGCAACCTGACCCTCCAGCCCTTCCTTGCTGCTATCGCAGACAGGCCTTCCATTGCTGGACATCACCCGATCATGGTCACCTGATACCCAGGCAAACCAGATGATCCGCATTCCCCCTGCAACGCCGACCGGATATATCGCTTCCACTATCGATTCCTGCTCAGATGGTTCCATCCATCCCGGGCTCTCACGGGAGGTACAGCCGCTCCGATGGTAACGCCAAACTCGATTGCCGATGACCTGCGGAGCCTCCAGCGACCGGCACTACCAGGTCAATCAACCTGCGGTTTCCAGCCCCTTCCCCGCCGCATCCATCCGCAGCGAGGCCAGGTAGCGACAGTACTTGCCCACGAAGACGCCAGTGAACCCGCCGGTCAGCAGCAGGTAGGCGGCGCTGAAGCCGGCACTGGTGGTCAGCGTCGGCGACACCGCAAATGCGACCTCGAAGCCGTACTTCACCAGGAAGGTGACCAGCAGCAGCGGCAGCAGGCTGAAGTCCGCGCTGCGCCAGAGCTTGCCGGTGCTGCGGTCCAGCGTCAGCTTCAATCGACTCAACAGCAGCCAGGCAAGCGCGGCCCCCGTGGCGATGCCGGCCAGCCACTCGCTCCAGGCGATCAGCGACGCGCCGAAACGATGGCTGATCGACCACGCACCCCAGACGGCAAACAGGCCGGGCACGATCGCCAGCTTCTGCAGCGAGGTCTGGGCCGGCTTCATGGCGGCAATGCCACGGGTGACCAGGAAGGCCAGGAGCAGCCAGACCCAGATCGGCGTCTGCGAGGCGAGTTGCTGGAGCATGTTCATGAGCGGTCCCCCTGGTGAGTGGTGGCTGAGTGGTGGCGAGGTGTCCTCGCCTTGGCGCTCACTATTCGCTTCCGCCCGGGTTGCAGCCAGTGACAGCTGTCAGCCATCGCCGGTTACGCCGTGGCGAGCACGCCCTGGCCTGACCCGGCCGGGGCGGGCCGGGCCGGGCCGGGCACATGCTGTTGACGGCCCGGCCCTATGCTGGGGCACTCATTGGAGACCTGCCAGGTAAAAACCATGACGAAGCTGCACACCCTGATACTGACCGGCGCCCTGCTTGCGCTGAGCCCCCTGGCCTCGGCCGAGACCGTGAATCTGACCAACAGTGCCGAGGGTGCCAACCGCGATGTCGGCATCACTGCGGTCAAGAAGAAGCTGCAGGACGCGTGTACCGAGCGCAAGGGCTCGCCCGACACCGCCTCGTTCGAGGTGGTCTTCGAGAAGACCAACCCGAACCCGAGCGTGCCCAAGCCCTACTACGTGGACGGAAAGATGAAGTGCGACCTGCCGGGCTGAGGCGATTCAACCATCGGTGCCGGAAATGCGCCGCCGGTACTGCGCCACCCACTCCAGCGACGGCGCAACGCCGCCGAACGGGAAGAAATGTGGGCTGACCTGGCCATGGGCGCGGGTCAGCCCCTTCACGAGGCGATCGACGAACACCTCCGGCCCTGCCGTGCCGAGCAGCCGGCCGATCGAGATGCCATACCGGGCCAGCATCGATGCACTGGCGCCCACGCCGCACATCGCGGCGTAGCGCAGCAGGCGAGAGACGCTGGCCGGGCCCGGCACGCCGACCAGCACCGGGACGCTGATGCCACGCGCGCGCAGTGCATCCAGCCAGGCCAGCACGGCATCGGCATCGAAGGCGAACTGGGTGACGATCAAGGGGGCCATGCCGCGCGCTTCGATGCTCTGGCATTTACGCTCAAGCGCCTGCCAGCGTTCGTCACTGCTCATTACCGGATGCCCTTCCGGGTGTCCGCCGATACCAACGACCTTGATCCCGGAGTGCTCCAGAAGACCGGTCTGGATGATCGAAGCACTGTCGGCAAACGGCCCAGCGGGCGTGGCCAGGTCGCCCGCGATCAGCAGGCAACGCGCGACCCCGGCGTCGCCGGCCGCACGCTCCAGGAAGCGCGCAAGCGATGCGGCTGACCGGATGCGGCGGGCAGAGAGATGCGGCATCGGCTCGAATCCGAGCGCGCGCACGGTGCGCACGGCGGCCAGGCGGGCGTCGTCATCCTCGCTGGCCAGCCAGGGAATGGAGATGACCGTACCGCGCGGGATCCGATCCGCCTCGGCGCGCAGCGCAGGCATGGCCTTCGCGCTGACTTCCAGTGAAAAAGCGTTGATGAAGGCTTCCGCGTGCGCTGAGGTACCGGCCGGCATCAGCGCGCCTCGCGTGCATTGCCGGCAAGCGGCGAGCTGTTGCGGGCCAGTTCGATGAAGGCCTGCAGGTAGTCGATACCGGTATCGGCCTCGCGCGCACCCAGGTAGATCTGCTTGGGGATGCCCTTGGCGCCCAGCCGTACGGGCACCACGTCCATGCGCGTGGCGTACTCCTCCACCAGCCAGCGCGGCATGGCAGCCACGCCGCGGCCGCTGGCCACCATCTGCATCATGATGTCGGTGGTTTCGATGGCCTTGTGGCGCCGCGGGGTGATGCCGGCCGGCAGCAGGAACTGGTTGTAGATGTCCAGGCGCTCGAACGGCACCGG
Source organism: Stenotrophomonas sp. LC732 (assembly GCF_052446685.1). Lineage (NCBI taxonomy): Bacteria > Pseudomonadati > Pseudomonadota > Gammaproteobacteria > Lysobacterales > Lysobacteraceae > Stenotrophomonas > Stenotrophomonas sp. LC732. The sequence continues at coordinate 2,224,485 of NZ_CP199214.1, forward strand.
GTAGCTGATCAGCACTTCCTGGCCGAGCTGGCGCGGCTTTACGTGGTCCACCTTGGCCAGGGCGTGGTTGCTGGCCACCACCAGCACCTGCTCGTAATCGAACACGGGGATGAACTTCAGGCCCGGCTTCAGCAGTGGATCGGGCGTGACCAGCAAGTCGATCTCGTAACCGAACAATGCGCCGATGCCACCGAACTGGAACTTCTGCTTGACGTCCACATCCACGTCCGGCCACGCCGCCAGGTAGGGAGAGACGATCTTCAGCAGCCACTGGTAGCACGGATGGCATTCCATGCCGATGCGCAACGCGCCGCGCTCGCCCTGCGCGAACTGGCCCAACCGCTCCTCGGCCAGGTCCAGCTGCGGCAGTACCCGGTTGGCGACCGCCAGCAGGTACTGCCCGGCCTGGGTCAGGCGCAGGCTGCGGCCCTCGCGCAGCCAGACATCGGTGCCCAGCTGCTGCTCCAGCTTTTTCATGCTGTGGCTGAGCGCCGACTGGGTCAGGTTGAGCACGCCGGCGGCCGCGGTGAGCGAGCCCTGCTGTTCGACCTGCTGCACGATGCTGAGGTGGATCCGTTCCAACATGACGATGAATCTCATTCATGGATTGGTGAAGTAATACCATTTTACGTCATGGAAGGGCATGGCTAGGATCGGGTCATGCCTTCGGTTGCCTGCCAGCCTGCTGACCCAGCCGGCCTGCAGGGCTGCGCACCTGCAGATGCCCGAAGGCGCTCCCCTCCCCCGCTGATAGCGAACAGATGACCCGCCCCCTCCGTATCGTCGCCGTTTCCGGCGGACTGCAACGCCCCTCCCGGGCCGCCGCCCTGGCCGAGCATCTGCTGGACCTGATCGGCGAGGACATCCACAGCGAACAGCAGCTGATCGAACTCGGTGAGCTGGCACCGCAGCTGGCCGGTGCGCTGTGGCGCTCGCAGCTGCCCGAGGCCGTGGAGCGGCAGCTGGTTGCGGTTGAACAGGCCGACGTCCTGGTGGTGGCCACGCCGGTCTACCGCGGCTCCTACACCGGCCTGTTCAAGCACTTCTTCGACTTCATCGACCAGGATGCGCTGGTCGACACCCCGATCCTGCTGGCCGCCACCGGCGGCAGCGAGCGCCACGCCCTTGTGATCGACCACCAGCTGCGCCCGCTCTTCAGCTTCTTCCAGGCCCGCACCCTGCCCCTGGGCGTCTACGCCACCGACCGCGATTTCGCCGAGGGCCGCGTGCACAACGACGCACTGATCCAGCGTGCGCGACTGGCCGTGCAGCGGGCGATGCCCCTGCTGGCGCTGTCCCATCGCGCCGCGCCTCCCGCTACCGCAGAGGCCACCGCAACGCTTTGAATGCCAGACGCCGCCGACCTGCATCTGGATGTCACCCCGCAACCCGGAACGCCGCCATGACGACCGATACCTTCACCTTCAGCATCACGCACATCCCCTTCAACGAGGATTACCAGCCGGCCGAGGGCACGCGCATCACCACCAACTTCGCCAACCTGGCCCGTGGCGCGTCGCGGCGGGAGAACCTGCGCAACACGATCAGCATGATCAACAACCGCTTCAACGACCTGGCACATTGGGACAACCCGAATGCGGACCGCTATGCGGTCGAGCTGGACATCATCACCGTGGAGATGCACATCGACGGCGCCGACGGTAGCGATCCGTTCCCGTTGATCGAAGTGCTGCGGCCGACCATCGTCGATACGCAGACCGGCGTGCGTAGCGAGGGCATCGTTGGCAACAACTTCTCGTCCTACGTGCGCGACTACGACTTCAGCGTCGTGCTGCCGGCCAGCAACGAGGGCAAGGACACCTTCGGCATTCCGGAGGGCTTTGGCGACCTGCACGGCAAGCTGTTCCAGCACTTCCTGCGCTCGGACGCCTACCGCGCCAACTTCAGCAAGGGGCCGGTGATCTGCATCAGTGTTTCCAGCAGCAGGACCTACCACCGCACCGAGAACCATCACCCGATCCTGGGCGTGGAATACCGCCAGGGTGAGTTCTCCCCCACCGACCAGTACTTCGACAAGATGGGCCTGCAGGTGCGCTATTTCATGCCACCGGGCAGCGTCGCGCCGCTGGCGTTCTACTTCCAGGGCGACCTGCTGGGCGATTACTCGAACCTGGAACTGATCGGCACCATCAGCACCATGGAAGCCTTCCAGAAGATCTACCGCCCGGAGATCTACAACGCCAATTCCGTGGCTGGCAAGGTCTACCAGCCCAGCCTGAAGCACCAGGACTACTCCTCCACCCGCATCGTCTACGACCGCGAAGAGCGCAGCCAGCTGGCGGTCAAGCAGGGCAGGTTCACCGAAGAGCACTTCATCAAGCCGTACCGCGCCGTGCTTGAGCAGTGGGCCGCCCGCTGATCCATCGATTTACCAACCGCCCCAGGACACACGACACAATGCCGACGAAGACGCTGCTCCCCACCTCCACCGCAGGCAGCCTGCCCAAACCCTCCTGGCTGGCAGAGCCCGAAACACTCTGGTCACCCTGGAAGCTGCAGGACGAAGCGCTGCTTGAAGGCAAGCAGGACGCCCTTCGCCTGTCCCTGCAGGAACAGCAGCACGCCGGCATTGATATCGTCAGCGACGGCGAGCAGACCCGGCAGCATTTCGTCACCACCTTCATCGAGCATCTCAGCGGCGTCGACTTCGAGAAGCGCGAAACCGTGCGCATCCGCAACCGCTACGACGCCAGCGTGCCGACCGTGGTTGGCGCGGTGAGCCGCCCGAAGCCGGTGTTCGTGGAGGATGCGAAGTTCCTGCGCCGCCAGACCACGCAGCCGATCAAGTGGGCGCTGCCGGGCCCGATGACGATGATCGACACGCTGTACGACGCGCACTACAGGAGCCGCGAGAAGCTGGCCTGGGAGTTCGCGAAGATCCTCAATGAGGAAGCGAAGGAACTGGAGGCCGCCGGCGTTGACATCATCCAGTTCGATGAGCCGGCCTTCAATGTGTTCTTCGACGAGGTGAACGACTGGGGCGTGGCCGCCCTGGAGCGTGCGATCGAAGGGCTGAAGTGCGAGACGGCGGTGCACATCTGCTACGGCTACGGCATCAAGGCCAACACCGACTGGAAGCAGACGCTGGGTTCGGAATGGCGCCAGTACGAGGAGTCGTTCCCGAAGCTGCAGACCTCCAGCCTCGACATCATCTCGCTGGAATGCCACAACTCCCATGTGCCGATCGACCTGATCGAGCTGGTGCGCGGCAAGAAGGTGATGGTCGGTGCCATCGACGTGGCCTCCACCACGGTGGAAACCCCGGAGGACGTGGCCAACACCCTGCGCAGGGCGCTGCAGTTCGTGGACGCCGACAAGCTCTACCCGAGCACCAACTGTGGCATGGCGCCACTGGCGCGCGACGTGGCCAGGGGCAAGCTGCGCGCACTCAGCGCGGGGGCGAGGATCGTGCGCGAAGAACTCTCGGCATAACCCTGGCTGGGGAGGAATTGCCGTTCGAATGTCGGTTTGACGGAGCCTGGCCGGGTATCGACCAGGCTCCACCCCGCCCCTGCACTTCCGGTCGGGTCTTCATCGCGGGCTGTCGCGGCGCCAGTGCCTGCTTGATCCGTACCACCTCCCCCGCCCCGGCCTCGGCCAGGCGGCGGGCCTGCTGCCGTTGTTCCCGCGAAAGCGCGGGCAACGGCGCAGCGCCTGTTTCCGGCGCTACGTCCACCAGGCGTGCCACTGCCTCGCGCAGCCGCAGCTGTGGGCAGAGCCGCGCAGCACACCAGCGCTCGGCGTAGCGCCTGGCCTGCCGCACATTCGTGGCGGCCACCACCTTGGTCTGGGACATCCTGCGTGCATCCAGGTAGACCCGGAAGCCAAGTTCGGCATGCGGCACGATGTTGGCCACCGAGCGCCCGTTCCACCACAGGTCCCAGCGCTCGCCGCTCTGTACCCAGCCGGAGGGCCGGGTGACCGTCATGAACTCTGGAAGATCGAAGGGAGAACTCATGCCGGGAAGGATACGAGCGCCCGTCGCACCGGCTGAGATCCGCACCGTGCGCTTGTTCGAGACCATGAATCGTTAAGGCGCGCTTGCTTCCGCTACGCCTGCTCCGCACCGCCGGGCTACGGGAACAAGAACTAAAGTGACGCGTCACGCTCGATGATGCTTTCGATCCAGTCGATGTAGCGGGACACACGCACGTTGTAGACCACCTGCCCATAGAAACCCGCTTCCAGCGCATGCTCGGGTACGGCGGTGATCCAGGAACCGAGGCCCACCAGCTGCCAGGCCCCATCTTTCTCGATCACCAGCGGGCCGCCGCTGTCGCCGTTGCCGAGCACGCCTTCAAGGGGAAGGCCCTGCGGAGGCGGATCAAACCGGTACCAGAGATAGCGCGTGTTGCCGCCTGTGATCGCGTTGCAGGCCCGCCGCAGCGTCGTACGATGCGGCCCGCCGGGCACCAGGCCAGTCGCACCATTGCCGGTGGCGCCTCTCCCTATCAGGGCGGCAACCTGCGTGACCTCGTCGGCGCCACGGTAGAGTGCGACCGGCGGCACATCGCTCACCGGTGCGGCGAGTTTGATCAGTGCAATGTCATCCGATGCTGCCAGGAACGCGTGGATTTTCGACGCGCTCCCGGTTGCCATCGCTTCCTTGCCCAGCGCCTCGGGCATCCTCCGGTAGCCGGGGTGCAGGAAGACACGCTCGACGCCGTAGCCGTTCCCATTGATGGTGATGGTGGCGCCCCTCCCTTCCATCGGCGCGGCATGCGCGGCGGTAAGCACCCAGCGCGGCGCGATCAGGACGCCGTGCCCCTCGCCCGGCATGTCTGCCAGTGCCGGGAACACCGATGCGTCGATCTGGTACCTGGCATCGTCAACATCATCGCGGATGACCACGGCGCCGGCGGCGAACGGGAGCGTGGCCAATACCAGGAAAATCCAGCGGTTCATGGTTGCTTGCATCCCAGCAGTTCAATCCCAACAGCCTAGGGCATGGCCCTGCCATACGGGGAGATCGTGCGACCAATCCCCGGCGATGGCCGACGAACGCGGGGAAACGGGAGTTGAAGCCAGGCGGGCCATGCCCTACCTGCGGCCCCGATAGGGTTCGCAGCCCACGCCATCATTGTCGCGATCGAGGTGCGGGCCATAGCCCGGATCACCACGCCGTACCGGCGCCGCCCCGGCGGCGCGGGCCTCCGCGCAGTTGGCAAACACCCGGGAACCGCGCGCGGGCGCGGGGGCGAAACTGCTGCGCGGAGTGTCGACGTATCGAGGTGCCGCTGGAGCGCCTCGATGACAGTGATACTCACCCGTTTTCCGGTTGGTGTGGCACCCCTGCTTGTCGAGCCCGCCCGGATGCGCGAGCGCATTGGCGGACAGTGCCAGTGCGAGCATGCCGGATGCAGTCAATACGCTGCAAACGCGGCGTCGTGTGTCCATGCCTTCCCCCTGTCAGGCACTCCTCTGCCAAGGGGAAGGCTAGCATGGTGTCTCGACCGCCAGGCTTGACGCTGCAGCGGCTGCCACTCAACGCAAGTAGTGCTTCAGGAACAGCCAGGTGATCAGCGTCGGCAAGATCAACAAGAAGAAGCTGCGCGTGCTGCACGCCCCGGAGGCAGGCGCCGGCAGTCGCTGATCCCTGGGCGGCCACGGGCTCTGCGCCAATGCGGGGAAATCAATGCACCCGCGCTCCTGTTCCGTCGGTTCCGCCGCATACATCGTGGCTGGCGCCGATCCTCCCTCGCCCCTCGCTCCTACAGTGGATTCGCGGCGACGCACGGCCTGCGCCCCGATGGCAACGCCGCCAAACCCCCACTTTTCGAGCCCACAGGAGCGAGACATGGCACGCCTTTCCCGGACTACCGCTGGCACACCGGCAATGCGCCCGGCCCCCTCCACGCAGGTTGAACGGAGGGGTGCACCATGAACCAGGTCTACGTCGCAGTCTGGGATGGAGCCCACTATCTGGTCGTCCGCAAACGGGTGCTCAACAGCTGGTGGGGCAGCAATTCCGTTGTCGTACTTTCTGCCGAGGCGATGGCCGCTGTGCTGGCCATCCGCAACGCGTCCGGTGGTGGCACAGAGCAGGACTGGGATCTGGTGAAGAAGCTGCTTTCCGGCGCCTGGCGCGCCGCTGGGTCAGTCGCCTACCGCGGCGAACGCACGCTGCCCCGCACCATGGACGCACTGGACCGGGCGCTTGAAAGCGCCGAACGCGCGCATCCGCAAACCGATGACATCGCCATGGAGACGCTGGCCGCTCTGCAGAGCCTGTTCCGCGAGGACGCAAGAACCCCTCCCCCGTTCAGCGCTGCGCGTACGACCTTGCGGGAGCTCTCCATCGCGTTGCCGCCGCCCACCCGGGGTGCGCCGAACTGGGCCGCTGCGTTGATACTGGCACAACGCCTGGTGGCGGAAGTCGGAGCGTGGTCGGATGGCCTGCCCCCGGCGCTGGTGAACCAGGCGGGGCAATGGGCCCTGCCCGGCGGCGGCCGCCTGAACAACGAACGCAAGGAGCGCGCCGCGCGCCGCGAGTTCGAGGAGGAGCTTGGCATCTGGCTTGGGCAGGGACGCGCCGCATGCGATCTGCGTGCCCGGCTGTTTCCGGATGGGGGAGGCAGCTTCTCCCTGGTTCGCTTCCGCACCACGGCCGAGGAGCTCCTGCGGATGGCGCAGGAGGCCGAGAACAACGTCCAGGCCAGTGCCAGCAGCCCTGTGCGCCCCCAGTCCTGCCTGGTGACCGACTGGGAGGTGGCGAGCATCGGACGGGTGCCGGTGGCCAATCTGCGCAATGTCCTCGGGGCACGTGTGGAGGTTCCGGGCGAAGGAACACTGGAGGTTGACGAGGCCCTGGCCAGCGCCAGGCCCGGTAGCCAGGAGATCGACTGGTACCGGGAGATCGCCGCTCTGCTGTCACCCGCCTGAGCCTCCAGCGCGAACCCGTGTGATCCCCTGCAACCCCAGCGAGGCCCCTCCATGAAAGAGAGCACGCCCGAGCGCGAGGCCCGGCGCCACATCAGCAAGCAGCTCACCGCGCAGATCAACAACGCGCAGGCGTATCCCGACGTCCGCTCGGTCGTGGTCAAGGCCCTGTCGGACATCAAGGACCAGCTGCGCAGCCTGTCCAGCAAGGTACGGCGCGACTACAGCCTGAAGCCTGACGAGCCGCTGATGTTCTTCTACGTCAAGGGCGGCAACGCACTGGACGCACTGCTTGAACGCCCGGCCCAGCCGCCACCGACGCTGTTCGATTTCGGCCGGTCCGACTGGGATACGCAGGTGGTGATCAATCCCTGGATTCCGATCCCGGCCCAGGACGCCCTGCACGGCGGCGTGGAGGACATCGTGATCGAGGTGATGCTCGGCGCCGGCCTCAATATCGCATTGGAGATCAGCGTCTTCCCACCCAACCAGAATCCGCTGGCCGGCCAAGTGGTGGATCTTGCACCGGTGGACATCCATGTGCCGTCCGGCCAGCAGTGCCTGGTGATCTGTGACACTCCGCAGACGTTCCGGAAGGTCTACCAGCGTGACCGCGCGGGCCTGCATCTGTTCACCAGCGAGCCATTGAAGGGCATCGGCACGCCCGCGCCGGTGACAAGCCCGTCCGTGCTGCCCCCGCCGCAGCCGCCACTGCCCGTGCAGCCGCCACCTGCCCCTCCGCCGCCACCCGGCATCATCCTCAACGACGGCATCAAGCCGTTCGTGCTGTACCGCATGGGCTACACCTGGCACGCGCGATGGGTGAAGGATCCGAAGGCGCCTGCCGGCGACGACCCGGTGACGCCGCGGCCGATCCTGATGGAACTGATCGATGTGACCACGCCGCGCCGCGATACCGTGGAGGCCGTGACAGTGTGGTCGGACATCATCCGCAACCATCTGGTGATTGCCGAGGATGCCGGCGCGGAAGAGCGCTGGCGGCTGCCCCTGCCCAGCATGGAGTACCACCTGTGGGAAGGCCTGACCATGCTGTGCGAGATCGCCGCCTATCCCGGCTGGCCGGGTGCGGACAAGCTGGAGAAGCGTCGCCGCAATGTGCAGCGCATCCACGACTGGTACCGCGACCAGCAGGGCGACCTGGCGACGTTCGGCAGGGTGATCGATGGCATCTCGGCGGCGCCGGTGTTCGCCGATGACAGGGACTGCATGCAGCAGGTCGATGCCTGCATGCGTGAGGTCAAAATGCGCATGCAGGCGTCATCTTCGGGATTCGATCACGGCGCCCTGTCGGCCACCCACACGCATCGCCTGCGGCAGGGGCGGCAGTGGGTCGCGCAGCGGGTCGCAACGCTGCTGCAACGCCTGCAGACATCCGCCGCATCCTGTGGCTACAGCGACGATCTGGCGTTGATCGGGACGCTGGCACAGAACCCCTACCTGGATGTCACCCAGGTACCGATCTCCGACGTCGACTGCGCGATGATCATCCGCACCGACCCTGCAACGCTGCGCAGGGCGACGGCGGCCAACTGCTTGAATGCGCTTGCCGAGGATCTCGGCGCGCACATGACCATCGAGGATTCCCTGCACTCGACCGTACGTGCGACGGGTATCAGTTACGAGCGAACGCTGGTGATCTTCGATGCGCCGCGTTCGCCGTCGGCGCGCGTGGCCAAGGCGATCCTGACATTCACCACGGCTGGCCCGGTCGGTTGCCCGTTCCGGGACAGCCCCGACGGTTCCGGGCAGGCCATCGCACCGTTGCTGGACATGGACAACCAGCGCAAGGTGGCAGCCTCGATCGTCCAGGGTTTCGTGCAACGGGCGAATCTGTCCAGGCAGCACGAGATGATCCGGGTGCTGTTGCCACAGGGGGAATGATCCTCCATCAGCGCAGCGCGGGCGGCGGGTTCCGATCAGGTCCGATCAGTCCCTGCCCTCCAGGATCCATGCCTCCAGCGCCTGCGTGTCCCGCATGTCCCCCGCGTAGCGGCGATCCGGCACGTAGGGCTCGTTCGAACCGCGCCCGCGACCGCGGTAGACCTTCATGGGTACCGAAATCCGGCTCAGCCCACTGGGCAATGGCTGAGGCCTGATATCCATATAGACACTGTCGGCGGACGTCTCGACCCCCACCTGCAGAGCGCCCAGCCGCTTCCATAGATCCAGTGCATCCAGGCAGGCTGAGCCGCAGGAGGCGTCCGCCACGATCACCACCCTGCCGCTGCGATCCGGAACGGCTGCAGCGGGCGGACGCATCGGCCCAACCGGCGCGTCCGCCGGTTCGCACCACAGCGCCTCACCGTTCGCACCGGCACGGGCCATCCCTGCGGTGACCGTTTCCAGCATGTGCAGCAGTTCGGGCGACGCGTCGTGTGCTGCCTTCAGCTTCTGCAGGAAGCCGCGCAGCTGCGCGATGTTGGCCTCCGACGTCCGCCATTCCGCCCAACTCTCGTCACGCAATGCATCCACCGCTGCAGGCCCCCAGATCAAACGGGCCAGCGCGATGCTCCAGTGCGACGCACCTCCGGTATTGCCGCGCACGTCCAGCACCACCCGCGGTGCCTGCTGCAGTGCGTCGGCCACCGGGGTGAGTTGCTGCAAAAGCTCGGTCAGCTGCTGGGCATTGCGCGTGGCTGGATCGGCATTGAAGCTGCTGGTGGTGATCCAGTAGCCGCCACCGGCCAATGTGTGCCAGCCATTGGCTGGGCGGAAGCTGCGACGGGTATCGGCCAGTCGCGCTTCGCGTGTTGCCGTATCAATCGGAAGCCATTGCAGCGTGTAGGCGCTCTGGCGCCCATCCACCCGGAAGACGCAGCTGTGCAACGTCGGCACGAACGGGTTGCCCTGTTCAAGCAGCACCTCGCCGCCAGCGTGGATACGGCTCGCCTGCAGGTTCCAGCGCCCGCTGAAGTCGCCCACGCGCCACTCAGCCAGTGCCTGTGCATCGACGCCATCACAGGACAGCAATCGCGCGCCCATGGGCGGCCGACCGGGGCGTCCATCCACGACCATCACCACCTGCGCGTCACCTTCGAAGCCCGTCAGGAACCCGGGCCATCGGGCCGGCAGCATGGGGGCGCCCGCCAATGGATTGAGACTCACGTGGCCATCGTTGAACGTGGCCGCATAGCCCTTCATCGCCCACCAGTAGCCGGCGAAACTGTCGACCTGGCGCGCGCGCGACCGTGCAAGTGACAGGGCGCCGTCCATCTGGGAGACGAAGCCGGGATTGTGCGGGTCAACCACCCCGGGATGGCTGCCGCGCAGGGCCGCGTCAGCAGCCTCCAGATCCATCAACAGCGTGCTCGGCCAATCTGTGGCACAGCCTTGGGTGCCTGCTGCCAGTACCGCGCCGACCAGCAACGATGCGAGCGCCATCGATTCACCTCTCGACTGGATTGCGCTCCAGTCTGGCAACTTTCAGGTCTGTCGTGCCGCGCCCGCCGCAACGGGCGCGGCGCCACGTCAATGCAGGGGCACCTTCAGCACCGAAGGCGCGTTGGCCGGTGAGCTGAAGGTCACCGCACCGCCCAGCTGGCTGATGCCCGCATAGCGCAGGTCCACGGTATCGACCACCAGGGTCAGGCGGCTGCCGGCCGGGAGGTTCCAGCTGCTGGCTTCCAGGCGGAGATCGATTGTCTTCGGCTGGCCGGGCGTGGCCCCGCGCAGGGTGTAGGGCTTGTGGCTGACCAGCTGGCCGTTGCCCAGCACGTCTTCGGCATACAGGTAGGCATACAGCGTGGTATTGGCGCGGCTGGGCGTCACCGTCACCCGCACTTCCGGTGCGCCATCCAGGCGACGTGCGCTCCAGTAGATCGGGCCCTGCCAGACGCCGGCGGCGTTGCGGCCGACGAACGGTACATAGGCGCCGGGCGGCAGGTTGATCATCTGCAGTGCACCGGAGGCCATCACCACGCCGGAATTGGCAGCCGTCAGCAGCCCGCTGCCGATGCGGTAGCTCCAGCCGGTAGCGCCACCGTTCTCCGCTAGGCCGCCGGTGGGAAGCAACAAACCGGAGGGTGCGGTCAGGCCGTAGCTGACGGCGCCCGCATTGGTGGCCTGCCAGTCCGGATAGCGGCTCCAGCTGCCCTTCTGCGACTTCAGCTGCACCGCTGCCTGGCGATCGATGCCATTGTCCACGCCCTTCAGGTAGTGGTCGAACCAGTCGCCCACGGCGGCATAGACCTCATTGGGAATGCCGAACGCACCGAAGGCCTCGTTGAGGGCATGGTCGCCGTGGCGCAACTGCAGCTGCTTGGGCCCCGTCAGGCGGTTGAAGAAATCGACCAGCTGGCCCGGCGGGAACAGGCTGTCATTGAAGGCATTGGCGAGGAATACTGCCGGCTGGTTGGCGTTGATCTCTTCAAGGCTGCTGGCCGGGCTGCGCTGTGCGGCCACCGGCAGCAGCGAGTCCACCGCCCCCTGGTAATTGCCGACCAGCACATTGCGGTTGATGGTGGCCAGCTCCGCGCCGGGGCGGCCGGTGGCCAGACCCGCCGCCACCAGCAGGGCGATGCCCTGGGCGCTGGGTGTGTCATGGCTGTACAGCGACGCCTGCAGGTCGGCCCAGCCACTGAGTGCGGCAACGGCCTTGATGCGGGGGTCGCGCGCCGCCGCCAGCAGGCTGGTGCCGGCGCCATAGGAGATGCCCGAGACCCCGATCCTGGCCGGATCGGCGCGGGTGTTGTCCAGCGCCCAGTCGATCAGCGCGCTGACATCCTCGACCGTGGCGGGCCCGGCGATGTCGATGCTGCCACCTGACTCCCAGAAGCCGCGCGAGCTGTAGCTGATGACCACATAGCCGCGCTGCGCCAGCGACTGTGCCACGCCCACGTACTCCACGCTGGGCACCGCCCAGCTGCTGGGCATGACCAGCAGCGGATAGCGCCCGCTGCCGGCATCCTGCGGTTCGATGACGAAGGCCCCGAGAGGCGTGCCATCCCAGCTGGGAATGGTGCGATGGGTGGTCTTGACCGTGGCGGCCCAGGCGGTGGGCGCCAGGCCGGTCAGCAGGATCAACAGCAGCAAAAGCTCGCGCATCGTCGTCTCTCCCCGTCGGTGGTGGTGCAACGGGTCGGACCGTACCAGTGCGAATGGTGGCTGGCACCTTGCGACGCAGCATGGCGCAAAGCGCACCTTGGTATGCTTCGCGGCACTGCGGTCCTCCGCAGGCTCCCATCAATGCAAGGATGCCCCCCCGATGCGCAGGACGCTCTTCGTCGGCACGCTCTTGAGCGTGGCCAGTCTGTTCGCCCCTTCAGCCGTGGCGGCCCGGGACCCCGACGTCACGGATGACTGCAGCGAAATCGCGCAGTTGATGTCCAACGACGACTTTCCGGCACTGGACGCGATGGCCGCGCGCCTCCGCACGGGCGAGCTCAACGCCGCCGGCGAATCCCGGCTGGGCCGTTTCTACCTCTGCATGTCGCGTGCAATCGGCACGGCGCGGCAGGAGGTGGAGGCCTGGAACCGCTGGTCGGCCTGGGCGGCGCGCTGGGTTCAGCATGCGCCAAAGTCGCCGGCAGCCCACCTGATGACTGCACGGATTCCGCTCAACCTGGCCTGGAGCTACCGCGGAAATGGTTACGCCAACACCGTCAATGCCGAAGACTGGGCTCAGTTCCATGAGTACAACGCGGCTTCGCAGGCCTACCTGCAATCGCATGAGGGCGTTGCCGGCGGCGACCCGTTCTGGCACGAGATGAGCGTGCTGATCGCGCTGCGCGAGGGCGCGGATGACGAAGAACTACTGACGCTCGTCGACCGTGCAGCGAAGGCCTTCCCCGACTACGAGCCGCTGCACTTCATTGCCCTGCAGCACTTCACGCCGGCCTGGGGCGGCAGCGCACAGAAGATGGAAGCCTTTGCACGGCGCTCGATGGCCAGTATCCCGAAGAAAAAGCGGGCCATGCGCTACGCACGGCTGTACTGGTCAGCCACCGCGTATTCGGCCGATCACTTCCGCGCGGCGACACCCGATTGGCCGCTGATGCGCCAGGGGCTGGACGAAATCGCACAGCGCTACCCGACCATCGACAATCTGGAGACCATTACACGCTACGCCTGTTGGGCGCGTGACGGCGATGCCCTGGATCGGTGGAATCGCCTGTACTTGAGCCGAAGTGGTTTCAGCGAGGCGGTCATTGCGGACTCGAGCGAGCAAAGCAGGGCCGCCTGCCTGGCGCCGGATGCTGGGCAAGAGGCTTCCTTGTAGAGCCAATCGGTGCGGAACCGGGCCGCGGAGGATGCGCGGTCCAGCATGCACTTCACACCTGCAGGGTGCTTAGCACGTACGCATGTCAGCCACGGACCGCGTGATCTGACAGATCACCAGTGCTTGCACCCGGTCACAGCTTTGCGCTTTCGTCGTTGACCAAAAGACGACAGCTTGTGACGCTTGCGACACCGCGCGGCCCTCCGGGCCTCCTCATCGCGGCCTCGCTCTACTGCACTCCGCATCACCCGTATCCGCAACGCCTTCACATGACACAGGCCGGGCCTGGTCGTGGCGGGCAGCTGCGTCCTGAACTCTTTGCTGGAGAATCGCAATGCGCCTTGCAAGCTTCGTCTTTGCCTTCGTCCTCAGCGCCTTTGCCGGCGCAGCCCAGGCCCAGGTAGTCACCCTCAACAAGGGCGGCTTCGTGCTCACCTACGACTGCAGCATCCACAGTGCCACCCGCTACGAGTACACGCTCACCGCCGATACCGGTTCGGCCGCACGGCCGTCCAGCTTCTACAAGGACCCGGACCTGCCGGCCGGTTGCCTGGGCCAGACCAGCACCGCGTCCTACGCCAGCATCAAATCCGGCTATGACCGTGGCCATCTGGTCACGTCCAACCACATGGATTACGACGCGACCTACATCCGTCGCGCCAACTACATGACCAACATCGTGCCGCAGGTGTCCAGCTTCAACCAGGGCATCTGGGTGAAGGCCGAGAACGTGGCCGAGTGCTACCGCGACATCGCGCCGGTGGACGTCTACGGTGGCGTGGTCTACGGCGATGCCGCCAACGATTATTTCCTGGCCAGCCATGGCATTCCGACGCCGGAGTTCTTCTGGAAGACGATCATCACCCGCGACCCGAACACCGGAACCGCCAAGGCGATCAGCTGGATCATCCCCAACGAGGCCAACCTGGGCAGCCTGGACAACTACCTGGTGACGATTGCGGATCTGGAGGAACTGCTGGGCGCCAGCTATGTGGCGATCAACGCGCCGGCCTCGCTGAAAAACATGCTGCCGGCCACCACCTGGCCGCAGCCGGCCGGGTGTGACCTGGGCTGATCGGGGGGCAGAGGAACGTCACGATGCCTGTGCGCGCAGCCATCGTGACGCCAGCACTCTGGCCAGCAGGAACTGCACTGCGGCGCCGACGACGGTGGCAACGACAAGCCCGCGACCTGTCGTCGGCGCCCCAGCGGACAGCGCTCGCAGAAGATAAGCCATGCTGGCCAGGATGATCAGCAGCGCCGTGGCAAGCAGGATCAGCGACACCACCATCGTGCGCGCCGTCGATGCGGGTTCCGGCGACGGCGCGCCGGCCCATAGGCCGGCAAACGTGGTCAGCGCGCAGGCCACCAACAGGATCAGGCTCGCAATCTGCAGCTGCGCGGCGCCGTCGGCAACGGGCATGATGAACTCGCCGGGCGAGAATCCCACCGGCAGCTGCGCCACCAGGATGGGAAGCAGGCAGCTGCCGGCCACCAGCGTCACCGCGCCGGCGATGCTGGCACTGATGAGGTGATGGTGCCCGCCCTCGGCAGGGATGCGCCGCTGCATCAGCAGCGCCGGCACCAAGGCCAGCAGCGTGAGGACCAGTGCATGCGCAAGCGGCATCAGACTAATGGCTGCGACGCTGTAGACTGGAAACGGCAACTGCGCCATCGGAATGCGCATGGCGCGATCCAGCACGACGAGCAACCCGAAAAAGGCGATCGAAGCGATCACCGGGTGGCGGATCCGCAGCGCGCCGCGACGCCCGAACAGCAGCATCGACACCAGTACCGCCGCTCCGGCGAAGAGACTCAGCCTGAAACCGAGCTCCGCCAGCGCGTAGCCGATTTCACGTGAGGCCTCGGGCGGGCCCAGACGGCGCCCGAATTCGACCAGGCGGAGGGCTACGGGCAGATACAGGCAGAGCACGTAAAGCTTGGCGGCCATCGCGAACTTGATGGGGTACGCACTGAAGAATGATCGCAATCGGTTCAAGGCGTATTCCCGTGCAGGCGCTGGGCGGGCTGACCTGGCAGTCTAGCGTTCCTGTGGCCCGCGTGCCCCGCCCGACCCGCTATGGGAAAATGGCGGGCACGTCGCCCCTTTGGCTGTTCCCGGAGTAGTAGATGTCCCGTTTCCCCTTCGATGCCGTGCTGTTCGACTGCGACGGCGTACTGGTCGATTCCGAGCCGCTGGTGGCCCGTGTGCTCTCGGAAATGCTGACCGCACGCGGCTGGCCGCTGACCCCGGCGCAGGCGGGCGAGGTCTTCCTCGGCCAATCCGTGGCTCATCTGGCCGGGCTGATCGCAGAGCGCACCGGCAAGCCGTTCACCGAGCAATGGCTGGAGGAATTCCGCCAGCAGCGCAACCGCGCGCTGGAGCAGGACCTTGAGGCGATCCAGGGGGCGCCCGAGGCCGTGCGTGCGATTGCCGCGGCCACCGGCGGGCGGATTGCCTGCGCCTCCGGTGCCGACCTGTTCAAGGTGAAGCTGCAGCTGGGCAAGGTCGGCATCCTTGATGCCTTCGGTGCCCATGTGTTCAGTGGCCAGGACATGCCGAACACCAAGCCTCACCCGGATGTCTATCTGGCCGCCGCCGCAGCGCTGGGCGTGGACCCGAAGCGCTGCGCGGTGATCGAAGACACCGTGACCGGCGCCACCGCCGGCGTCGCGGCAGGTGCGACCGTGTTTGGTTTCAGCGAGGGCGGCCCGCACCACAGCACGCCGGAGGCCCTGCGCGCTGCGGGCGCGAAGGTGATCTTCCAGCGCATGGAGCAGCTGCCGGCAGTGCTGGCGGCCTACGCCGCCGACGCAGCCGCCTGAGGCGGCCTCAGCCCGCAGCGCCCAGCGCGGCGCCGCGGCGTTTCCCGGCGTAATGCAGCACGAACAGGTACAGGCCGGTGAACAGCTGCAGGAACAGTGGCGGCAGCGGCGAATAGGTGATCCACGTTGCAGGCTCGCCCTGCCCCAGCCCGCGAACGACGAAGTTGGCGATCACCGCCAGGGTGAAGACGATCGAGGTCCAGCGATGTACGGGCCGCGCCCAGCCACCGCGGCTCATTGACGGTGCCTCGCTTCGGAGCGCGCTTCGATCATCTTCCAGCCATTGCCGGACGGGTCGCGGAACCCCGCATCGATGGCGCCGTAGCGTTCGACCGGCGCCTGGGTGAACTCCACGCCCTGCGCCCGCCATTGCGTGTAGCGCGCCTGGCAGTCATCCACGGCCAGCACCAGCGGCGGCATTGCGCCCTTGGCCACCAGCTGCTGCAGCGCCTGCGCGGTGGCCGCATCGTGGGTGGGCGGACCGGGCACGAACAGGCCCAGCTGGAATCCGTCCTGGCCGGGGCTGCGCACCGTCAGCCAGCGGTAGCTGCCATTGCGCACGTCGGTATGCACTTCGAAGCCGAGCGTGCCGACGTAGAACGCGAGCGCCTCATCCTGGTCGCGCACATACAGGCCGACCGTGTTCACAGTGTTTGTCATGGGACCTCCCTCAGGTGGGATCCACGTTAGCAACCGCCTCGCGGCGGCGCTTCTCCAAAACTGCGATGTTCAGGTCCGGTCGCTGCGCGGCACGTGCGTGGCATTCCGGCACGCTGGCCGGCGTCGCCTCGCCGGCGCGCTCGCGCTGGCGCACATTGCCCGGGCTGTCGCCGGTGATGTCACGAAAGATGCGCCCGAAGGTGCCCAGGCTGCTCCAGCCGGTCTGCGCGGCGATCTCGGTGACCGGCAGCTCGGTGTCACGCAGCATCGCCACGGCCCGTTCGATGCGGCGGCTGAGCAGGTAGCGGTGCGGCGGCAGGCCGAATGCCTGCTTGAACGAACGCGCGAAATGCGCAGGCGATACCGCACTGACCTCGGCCAGGCGGGCCACCGGCCAGTCCTCGTGACTGGCGTGGTCCATCCGGTCCTTGGCACGCAGCAGGCGCCGCAACAGTTCCGGGCTCTGGTTCATGGCGTCACCGCGTGTGCCAGATGATGTCGCGACGCACGCCTGGCCTGCGCGGCCTGCTCGCCCAGCCAGTCACCGAATGCGATGACCTTGGTGCTGCGGCTGCGCGCCGTCGGTGCCACGAACCAGAAACCACGCCCGTCGCTGGCCACACCGGGATGTGCCTGCACCAGGCGCCCACTGTCCAGTTCGGCCTTGAACAGGATCGGCGAGCCGATGGCGATGCCCTGCCCGGCAATGGCAGCACCGACATCCAGATGCTCCATCGCAAAGGGGGTGACGAAGCTCTCCGGGTCCGGTGGCGGAACAGCACCATGTGCGGAAAACCACAGCGCCCACCAGTCAGGCCTGCCGAGCAGTGGAACCTCCAACGCCCGCCGACCGAGCCCGTCTGCCGCCGGCAGCAGCGCTGGCGCGCACAGCGGAGTGAAAATGCTGGGGAACAGGGGCGTGGCCTGCAGCCCGGGCCACGCACCATGCCCGTTGCGGATGGCGGCATCGAAACGCCCGGCGGCCAGGTCCTGCGGCTCTGCCGACAGGTCCAGTTCCAGCACGATGCTTCGATGGCGCGCGCGGAAACTGCCCAGGCGCGGCGTCAACCAGCTGGTGCCCAGCGTCGGCAGAACGGACAGGCGCAGTCGTGCCGCATCCATGTCAGCGGCGCGCATGAAACTGGCGCGCAGCGCGTCGAAGGCCCGGGTGGCCTCCACTGCGACGCTCGCACCGGCGGCGGTCAATTCCACATGCTGGGCGTGGCGCAGGAACAGGCAGGTACCGGTCTGGGCCTCCAGCCGGCGCACGTGGTAACTCACCGATGCCGCACTGGTGTCGAGCTCCTCGGCGGCGCGGGCGAAGCTGCCCAGCCGTGCCGCCGCCTCGAAGGCGCGGATGGCGACAAGCGATGGCAGCTGGCGTTGGGTCACCATAAGTGTGGCTTAGCCTGAGCCCCGATTTCCACGTGGTCAATCCCCCTCGCACGCGCAACGATGGAGGCACCTCCGGCACGGGATAACGCACATGGATCGACGGCAGTTCCTGGCCACCCTGGCCGCCACGGCAGCGTCCACCGCCCTGCCCTCCGGGTGGGCCCTGGCCAGCCCCAGCGCAGACTGGAAATGGTTGCAGGGCAACTGGCAGGTCCGGCACCAACGCCTGAAGGAGCGCCTGGTGGGCGATACCCGCTGGGACGCCTTCACCGGCGCCAGCGCGGTCTGGCTCACCCTGGGCGGGCTCGGCACCATCGATGACAACGTCATGGCACTGCCTTCGGGCCCCTACAGGGGCCTGGGCGTGCGTGCCTTCGATCCGGTGTCTTCCACCTGGTCGATCTGGTGGATCGATGGGCGCACCCCTGCCCATATCGAAGCGCCCGTGCGCGGCGCCTTCGCAGGCGATGGCGGCAGCTTCCGTGGTCGCGATGACTTCAAGGGACGCCCCATCGAGGTCTGGTTCCGCTGGCATGACATCCACGGCGATGAGCCGTGGTGGGAGCAGGCGTTCTCCGACGATGCCGGTGCCCATTGGGAAGTGAACTGGCGCAACTGGTTCCGGCGCACTGCTGCGATCCCCACTCCGCTTCCGAAGCTGCCGGATGCACCGGGCGATTTTGATTTCCTGGTGGGCCATTGGAACGTGCGCCATCGCCGCCTGCGCGCTCGGCTGGCAGGCAGCGATGCGTGGGACGCGTTCAATGGCACCCTGCACAACTGGCCGGTACTGGGCGGATTCGGCAACGTGGGCGACAACCTGATGGACGTGCCTGGAGCACCGCTGCGCGGCATGGGCATCCGCGCCTGGAATGCGGCCGAGCGGCACTGGCTCAGCTGGTGGCTGGATGGCCGCGCGCCGACCCGGATCGGCGCGCCACTGCGCGGGGGGTTCGAGGCCGGTGTCGGCCGCTTCTTCGGCGAGGACCAGCACGAGGGACGGGCGATCCAGACGCGGGTGATCTGGTCACGCATCACCCCGCGTTCGGCGCGCTGGGAACAGGCGGCCTCCGCCGATGGTGGACGCAGTTGGGAAACCAACTGGGTCAGCGACTTCGAGCGACAGGCATGAAGGCGCTTCTGGCCGTGATGCTGCTGGCATCGGCATTGCCCGTGCCCTCCCCGCCCGTGGTGCTGCGGATCATCGGTCCCGCCGAGCGGTTCGCCCCCGGCATTGCCTCCACACAGCATGACGAGATCCGGCTGACCCTGAGTCCGGACGGCAATACCGCCCTGTGGTTCAGCCGCAACCGGCCGGGGGGGCCTGGGGGCTACGACATCTGGATCTCGCACCGCGAAGGTGACCGCTGGCGGCCGGCCACGCCAGTGCCGTTCAACACGCCGGGGCGCGACTTCGATCCCGCATTTTCCGCAGATGGGCGCGTCGTGTATTTCTGCTCGGACCGCGCAGGCGGCCAGGGCGGTGACGATCTGTATCGGGTCAGCATGGGGAGCGACGGTCGATTCGGGGAGCCAGTCAATCTTGGCCCCGCAGTGAACAGCGCGGCCGATGAGTTCGCGCCGATGCTCTCGCCCGACGGTCGTACGCTGTTGTTCTCCAGCGATCGTGCGGGCGGTGCTGGCGGCCATGACCTCTACAGCGCGGCGATGATCGGCGGCGTCGCGCAGCCGGCACGGCCGCTGGCGGGAGACCTCAATACCGCAGCGCAGGAGTTCGATGCCACCTTCCTGGGCGACGGCCGAACGGTGGTATTTGCCCGCGCCCAGGACTTCGGCCGCGCACCGGTGCGCCAGTTCATTGCCTACGAACGTGGAGGCCGCTATGACGCTGGCCATGCTTTGCCATCGCCCGTGAACGCGCCCAGCGGCGACAGCTACGGCGCGATGCTGGATGGCTCGCGCCGCGACACGCTGACCTACTCGGCGCGACGCGCCGGTGGTGAGGGACTGGACCTGTACCGCGTCCGCTACCGGATGATGCCGCCCTGAAGGCAGTGGGTGTCGATTTCCCACGCGCCCGTTCGTCGAGAGGTTGAGTACCCCAGGAGAAAATGCAGATGCCTTCCCAACAGTCCCTTGCCTGCGCCTGCGGCCAGGTCCGCCTGACCACCACCGGCAGCCCCATCGCCAGCGTCGAATGCTGCTGCGGCAGCTGCCGCAGGGCCGGCGCCCGGATGCAGGCGATGCCCGGCGCACCGCAGGTGCTGGGGCCTCAGGGCCAGACGCATTTCGTAATGCAGCGCAAGGATCGCGTCCGCATCGATGCCGGGCATTCCCGGCTGCACGCGTGGCGGTTGTCCAGCAAGGCCGGCAGCCGCCGCGTCGTGGCGGGCTGCTGCAATACGCCGCTCTTCCTGGAGTTCAGCGGTGGCCATTGGCTGAGCCTGTATGGGCTGTTGTGGCCGGACGCGATACGCCCCGCCGTGGAGATGCGGACGATGGTCAACGATCTTCCCGACGCGTCTGTCCTTCCCGGCGATGTGCCCAACCTGAAGACCCACTCGCTGCGGTTCTATGCCCGGCTGTTGAAGGCGTGGATCTCCATGGGCTTCCGCAGCCCACGCATCGAGATCGCGGGAGATAGCCATGCCTGAGCCCGAGCGGATCGAGATCGAGAGCATCACCACGCCCGGGCACATCCAGCGCGTGGATCGCGCCAAGTACATGGCCATGCGCGCGGCCCTGCTGCGTGCCTTGCCCAGGCAACCTCGCGGGATGACGGTGGCGCAGGCGAAGCAGGCGCTGTTGCCGCACCTGCCCGCATCGCTGTTTCCGCAAGGCGCCACGGCCGGTTGGTGGCTGAAGGCCGTGCAGCTGGACCTGGAGGCCAAGGGCGTGATCGAGCGTCTTCCAGGCACGCCATTGCGCCTGTTCAAGCACGTGCCGGCCGGCTGATCAGCGCTGCGCCGGCAGCTCCAGCCGATGCTTGCGGCACAGCCGATACACGGTCACCCGCGAGATCTGCATCTGCCGCGCGCACTCGGAGACGTTGTAGCCGGTCTGCCGCAGCGTCTGCAGCAGCACATCACGTTCGGCCTGGCCGCGGGCATCGTGCAGCACCGCCCCCGGCGGCGCATGCACGGGCCCTCCCAGTTCGAGGTCACGCTCGCTGATCAGCTCGCCTTCGGCCATGATCGCCGCCCGCTGCACCCGGTTCAGCAGTTCGCGCACGTTGCCGGGCCATTCGAAACGCCGCATCGCCTGCAGCGCAGCGGGTGCAAAGCCACGTGCACGCACGCTGTGGCGCAGGCGGAAGCAGCGCAGGAAATGCTCCGCCAGCAGCTGCACATCAGCGCCGCGCTCGCGCAGCGGTGGCATCAGCAGGCGCAGCACGTTGAGGCGATAGTAAAGATCGCTGCGGAACCGCACCTGCGCCACCGCGTGCTCCAGTTCCACATGGGTGGCAGCCAGTACACGCACGTCCGCCCGCAGCGGCTGGCTGCTGCCCACGCGCTCGAACGTACCTTCCTGCAGCACGCGCAACAGGCTGGTCTGCGCTTCGGCCGGCAGGTCGCCCACCTCGTCAAGGAACACGGTTCCGCCGGATGCGGCCTCGAATACGCCGATCTGGCGCTTGTCGGCACCGGTGAACGAGCCACGCTCGTGGCCGAACAGCTCCGACTGCACCAGGTTGGCCGGAATGGCACCGCAGTTGACCGCGATGAACGGCTTGCCTGCACGGCCGGACAACGCGTGCAGTGCATGTGCCGCCAACTCCTTGCCGGTGCCGGTCTCGCCGGTGACCAGCACCGGCAGATCGACCGGCGCGAACTTGTGCAGTACGGTGCGCACCGCATGCAGCGCAGGACTCTCGCCGATCAATGCGCGCGGCCCCTGCCCGCCGCACACTTCGTCGGCAGACGTATCCTCCGCGTCGAACTGCTGGCGCATCGCCGCCACCAGGTCCTGCAGGCCGAAAGGAAGCGTGAACCGCGAGATGCAACGCTGCAACAAGGGCAGCCACGCTGCAGGCGTGGGCCCTGCGCCAGGCGGCAGCACCGCCAGCCAGGTCAGATGCGCGTGCTGTTCGATCCACGGCGCCAGCAATTGCTGGGCTGGCGCATCCAGATGGCGAAGATCCAGCACGGCGAGCAGCCGGTCGCGCCCGCGCAGGCCGATGGCCATCGCCGGGTCGGGATGGATGCGACGCACGTACCAGCCTGCGGCCGCCAGCGCGCTGCGCTCGTTCGCCAGCGGCTCGCCGAACCAGAGCACGCATCGTGACGCAGAAGCCTCCGGGACCGCTGCCATGCTTCCCCCAGCATCCGGACACCGTCGGCGGACTGTCAGACAATCACCGGCGTGCCGCCCCTCCGCCGGGACCTCTACGGCCACCGCGGCGGCCTTTGTTGCGCGGATCCTAGCGCTGCGCTAAACGGCGGCGCAATGAGCGGCGCGTCAAGAAAGCACTGGCTGAAGCGGCATCGTTACAGTCCGCGGCGGCACCTGTAACACCCGTGCGACAGTCGGGCGCCTGCCTTGCCCTACGGCGCTTGGCGCTGCGCAATCCCAACATTTTTCCCACGCCGCTGTAACGACGCGGCAGCAACGCTCCACACCCGCCAGTGCCCACCCCCCTGGCTGCCAAGACTTTCAGGGTTGGCACGGTTGATGCGTGGTTCCGCCGCACCCATCACGGGAGATCGGCATGGACGGCATCACCCCCATTCGCGGCCTGCTGGCAATGCTGGCCGTGGCCCTGCTGTCGGGCGCCGCGGGCGCCTCTGCCTCCGGTGCCCGCCAGGGCGTGAAGGCACAACCGGGCGAAATCGTCCTGTTGCGGGATGTGGCCGCGCGGCCGGCCTATCGCATGGCGCCCCCGGGCATGGCGCTGATCGCCGACCCGAAACCGCAGCGCGAGATTGCGACGGCGCTCGGTGCGGGTACCCCGGCAAACGCGATGGACGAGCTGAGCGATGAGGACTATGCCGGCATGGGGGCGGGGCACACGGCTGCGACCGCGACCCCCACGGGCACCACCGTCGAACGGGTCGCCCAGCAGGCCCTGGGCGGCACGCTGGGACGCAGCAGTGACGGCATGCTCGGCAGCAGCCTCGGTGGCGCACTGGGTGGCCCACTGGGCGCGGTCGGGAACAGCACCCGCGGCATCGGCGATACCGTGCGCGGCGCGCTCGCCCAGTTCCCGTTGCAGGGCCCGGCCCCGGCAGGTGGCAAGTGAAGCGGGCACGTTTGCTGCTGCTGGTCCTGTTTGCCACGCCGTTGATGGCGCAGGCCGACGACTACAGCGGCATGCTCGCCTACCTCGACGTGGCCCGCATCGACGGTCACGCCCTGGCGGGTGCAAACGGCGCCATCGCGTTGAACCAGGCGGCCGGTGACCTCAACCTGCAGGCCAACCTGCATGGCATCGCCACCGGCGAACGCGCCGACGTGTTGATCGGCAACCGGCAACTGCGGGCCGGCAACCGCGTGCTGAGCGCACCGGCGCACGCCACCGCCGTCATCGACGGCAACGCGCTGGCCGGTGCCAGCGGCATCGCATCCATCAACCAGGCCAGCGGCATCGCCAACACGACGCTCAACGTCGTCAGCGCGACGCTGGCCAGACAGGGCATACGCGAATCCGACGATACGGCCTTGGCCGCCGAAGGTTCCGCGTTGGCAGGGGGGCGGGACGACGCCGGTCGCGGCGTCGCGACCGGCACCCGCAGCGCCGGTGTCACCAGCACCGCGCTGCGGAGATTCGACGGGGTCCTGCAACTCAATCAGATCGCGGGCAGCGGCAACGACACGGCCAATGTGCTGGGCCTGGTCGTGCAGGACCGCCCGTGACAACCACCCAACCGATGCACCACCCGATGAGAGAGAGGGCACCATGAAAGCGACCGTCAAACGGACCATGCTCGCCATGGCGATTGCCACTGCCTCGACCGCCGCTGCGGCCAATGGCTGGGACAACCAGAACGCCAACGCGAACATCAACCACAACCACACCGTCAGCGAAACCCGCAACGACACCCACAACCACACCGACAACGACGTACGCAACCGCACCGTCAACGTCAATGTGCAGAAGCACAGCACCATCCAGGCCGACGAGCGCAAGGAAAAGAACAACCACGGCGTCGACGTGAACCTGGAGAAGGACCTGCGCCTCAGCACCGACGTCAATTTCTCCGGCGACCCCACCATCACCGGCGACATCGACCTCGACTCGGCGGCCATTGCGGTGATCGACAACCGCCAGTCGATCAGCAACAACGCCACCAGCAACAGCCTGGTCACCAACAGTGCGTCCATCGGTGACAGCGTGGGTGCCGGCGCCTCCGGCAACCTCGGCTTCAACGTGGTATCGGGGGACAACAACGCCCAGGACAATGCCGCGTCATTGTCCGCTGCCGATGCGTCCTTCAGCTTCGGCATGGCCGACGCCGAGGTGTTCGTCAACCAGGCCGGCTTCGGCAACGCGACCATGAACTCCGGCGTCACCAATGCCGCAGGTCTCGGTGGCAATGCCTTCGGCGGTGCGTCGGGCAACATCGGCGTCAACATCGCCTCGGGCAACAACAACGAGCAGAAGAACGCGCTCGCGGCCTCGGTCGCAACCACGGCGGTGGCGCAGTCGAGCATCAGCTCCAACCAGGTCTCCACCGGCAACACGGTCAGCAATGCCGGCTTCGTGCAGTCCTACACCGATACCGTGCAGGTCGGCCTGCATGGCGGCGTCAGCGGCCTGACGTGGGGCTATGGCGCCGGCACCTACCGCGGCACCGGCAATGCCTACCAGATGGCCAACTATTACCTGGATACGTGGAACGGCGCACTGCCGCACCCGGGTGGCAACAGTACCGGCCACATCGACCTGGACAACGAGATCCAGAACGCCACGATGAACCCCAACCGGCCGGGGGTGGGCGGCCTGGGCTTCGATACGCGTGAAAGCGGCACCAGCCAGTTCGTCGAACTGGGCGTGGCCGATCTGTACGCCAGCCTGAGCGGCACGGTCAGCACCACGCGCTGGGTGAACGTCAACGCCACCAACACGTCGGCCTTGTCCGGCAGTGCCTTCTCCGGCGCCTCCGGCAACATCGGCGTGAACGTGGCGGCGGGCACCGGCAACCTGCAGGCCAACAGCCTGGCCCTGGCCGTAGCCCAGCCCAGCACCGGCGGTGGTGGCGGCAACGGCGAGTAAGTGCACCACCCCGGCCGTCCGCCAATGGCCGGGTTCCCGGGAGCCCCTGTTCCTCCTCCCCCTTGGGGCAGGGGCTCCCTCCTGCTGCTGGAGAACGTGATGATCGGCCACCGTCTCTCGATATGCCTGCTGGCCTGCCTGCTGTTGCTGGGCGGTGCATCGGCGCGGGCGGGCGACGTCGGCTTCGCCAGCGTGCTACCCAATGGCGCACTGCTGCAGCAGAAGGTGGAAAGCATGCAGGAACGGCGCTACCGCAACGTGGTGCGCCAGCACACCGATTACAGCTGCGGGGCGGCCGCACTGGCAACCATCCTGCGCCATGCCTATCACCTGCAGACCGACGAAGCGACGGTGATCGAAGGAATGATGGGGGTGTCCGATCCAGCACTGGTGGCCGAGCGTGGTTTCTCGCTGCTCGACATCAAGCGCTACGTGGAATCGCTGGGCATGCGCGGGCGCGGCTATCGTATCGATGAAACACGCCTGCGCACGCTTCGCGTTCCCGGTCTTGTGCTGATGGACGTGCGCGGCTTCCGCCACTTCGTGGTGCTCAAGCAGGTGCGCGACGGTGTGGTCGAGGTGGCTGATCCCATCCTCGGCAACCGCAGCCTGGCGCTGCCTGAATTCCTCGCTGCGTGGCCATCGCGTGCCGTCTTCGTGGTGATCGGCAGCGATTTCGATCGCAACACGGTTCTGCTGCAACCCAGCGAACGGCCCAGTGCCCGCGCGCTCTACGCGCGACAGGGGCCGATCACCGATGCCGAACTGGTCGACTTCGGCTTCAGCCACGCCGACCTGTTCTGAAGGAGGTTCCGCCATGTTCCGTCACCGCCTGTTGATGGTCCTGCTGCTGGCCTGCCCCGCCCTGCCCCTGCAGGCGGCGGACGCGGCGCCCGGGCGCGGCCTGAAGGAAATCCCGGATCCCGAACTGAACCTGATGCGGGGCCGTTACACCGTGGGCGGCAATACTGTCGCCTGGTTCGGGGTGACGATGGTCTCGCAGTGGCAGGCCAGCAACGGAAGCGTGTTGCAGGGTGCGTTGACCCTGGGCATGGACTTCCGCGGCGGGGGCAGCCCGAAACTGAGCTTCCAGCCCAGCGTGCACGTCACCGCCGCAGATGCGCCGCTGCCGGACACGCAGGGTCTCCACATCGACAGCAGCGGCCTGGCCAACGCCAGCGGCGTGGTGCAAAGCGTGCAGGTGGCCGGCGATGGCAACGTCGCCCGCAATGCGACCACGCTGGTGGTACGCAATGGCGCGGTGCCGGCCCTGCTGGGTGACGGTGCCCATTCGATCAGCGCACAGGCCGAAGGCGTCTCGGCCTCCGCGGTGCTCGACGGCAACCAGGCACGCCTGCTGTTGCAGGTAGATGGCCAGGGCCTGGTTCAGCAATGGATACGCAACGGCAGCGTCGGCCAGGGCATCGCCCTGGCCGGTGACGGCCAGATCGCCAGCAACCAGCTGCGGCTGGAGCTGGTGCGGGATACCGCGGGCGGCAACCTGCCGTTGAGCCAGAACGTGGCCCAGGCGATTGCGATGAACCGCGGCATGGGGCCGGGCCGGTAGTACCACGGCACGGCGTTGGGGGAAGCGTTCCACAACGCAGGACACGAACATGCACACCCTGATGAGGATCACCCCGTTGGCGCTGGCGGCGCTGGCGGGCACCGCCTTCGCCGCGCCACCCGCGGCGGATGATGGCGCCGACGTGCAGGCGCTGGCCAACCAGCTGGAGCAGCTCAAATCCAACTACGCGCAGGAAGTGCGGCGGCTGCGCGAACTGGACATGCAGGTGCAGGCGATGCAGGCGCGCCTGAGTGGGAAGGTTGGCCCGATGGCCCCGTCTACGACTGCGCCCGTCGAGCATGGCTCGACCCTACAGACGTCACCGGGCAGCGAAGGCTATGCCAGCAGTGCCGCCGAGGCGCAGCAGGCAAAGCAGGAATCGCGGCGCAGCGTGGATGATGTGAAACAGCAGCAGTCGGCGCTGTTCTCGCGCCGCTTCACCGTCGAGAACAGCCTCACCTACGCCCGCTACGACCGCAAGCAGCTCACCCTCAATGGCTTCCTGGCGCTGGATGCGATCTTCCTCGGCAACATCGCCATCGAGAACGTCGAGTCCGATTCGCTCACCTACAATCTGGCCGCGCGCTGGGGCGTCAGCCCGAACCTGACGCTCAACCTGGACGTGCCATACCTGGCGCGGCGCACCGTCTACCAGAAGGGCGGTGCCGGCGGTGCGGCGGCCGCGATCGCGCAGGAAGAGACCAATGGCAACGGCCTGGGCGATATCGGCCTGAGTGCGAATTACCGCTTGTTCGGCGAGCGCGGCTGGCGCCCGGAAGCCGTACTCACCGCCGGAGTGACCGCGCCCACCGGGCGTGCGCCCTACGGCCTGGACTGGAAAGTGATCGAGCGCGATGACGATGACTACATCCGCTTCGCCGTGCCCAAGGAACAACCGACCGGCAATGGCGTGTGGCAGGCCAACGTCGGGCTGTCGATGGTCAAGACAGCCGATCCGGCGATCCTGTTCGCCAACCTCGGCTACGTGCATTCGTTCCCGCGTGGTTTCAGTGACATCGACAGCAACCCCGACACGGTCAACCCAGGTGACGTGAAGCTCGGCGGCTCGGTCTACTTCGGCGCCGGCGTGGCCTTTGCGTTCAACGAGCGCACCAGTCTCAGCCTGTCCTTCAGCGACCGCATCAGCGCCCGCGCTTCCACCCGTTTCCAGGGCGGGAAGTGGATGAAAGTGATTGGCAGCGACGCCAACGCGGCGTCACTGAATCTGGGTGTGACGTATGCGCTCAACCAGCACACCACGCTGGTGACCCTGCTCGGCATCGGGCTGACCCCGGATGCACCGGACTTCACGCTGGCGTTCAAGATCCCTTACATGCTCTGACCCGCCCGATCCGGCGACGCTGTGGCCGACAGCCCCTCGCCGCCGGATCGCGCTGCCCACGCGCAGGCCCTGTGTGTGCTCCAGGGCAACGCGCCAGCGCTGGCGACGACGGCGATGATCATCAGTTCCGCCGTATTCACGCCGCACCTTCACGGTGATCCCACCGCATTCTCCGTCGATTCCGCCAATCCGGCGGCGGCGCCATTTCCTACTCTGGCCCCACGGTGAAGCCCAGGCCGCTGCAGGCAACGCACCGTGACACTGGATACCACGCACTTCCACCCTTTCGCAGGAGCAGGACATGGCATTTCCAACCGCGGTAAACGACCAGATCACCGATTCGGTCACCCAGGCCAACACCAAGGTGCTGGGCGACGCGCCCGCCGTGGCAGTGGGCAATCTGTACCAGGCCACCGCACAGGCGCTGGCCAATGCCGCCCACAACGCCACCAACGCGCAGCAGCAGTCCTACGTCACCGCGCAGTCGGCCACCACCATGGGCGTGGCCACTCTGTACTCGATCGATACCGCCACCACGGCGGTAGCGAGCAAGGAAATCCTCAGCACCCGCGTCCGCGGCCTGGGCTCCTGATCTGTCGTTCCATCGCTGACCCGCCAACCTCAAGGAGATCGACATGGCATTCCCGACCGCTGTAAACGACCAGATCACCGATTCGGTCACCCAGGCCAACACCAAGGTGCTGGGCGACGCGCCCGCCGTGGCCATGGGCAATCTGTACCAGGCCACTGCGCAGGCGCTGGCCAACGCCGCCCACAACGCCACCAATGCGCAGCAGCAGTCCTATGTGACGGCGCAGGCGGCCACCACCATGGGCGTGGCCACGCTGTACTCGATCGACACCGCCACCACCGGCGTGGCCACCAAGCAGATCCTCGGCGCGTGATGCGCCGGCAGGCAAGGAGCTGAGCCATGGCATTTCCCACGGCCGTCAACGACCAGATCACCGACTCGGTCAGCCAGGCCAACCTGCAGGTGCTGGGCGTGGCGCCTGCCACGGCAATGGGCACGCTGTACCAGGCCACCGCGCAGGCGCTGGCCAATGCCGCCCACAACGCGACGCTCGCCCAGCAGCAGATGTATGTCACGGCGCAGGCCGCGACCACGATGGGCGTCGCGCTGCTCTACGCCGTCGATACCGGCGCCACCGGCGCCGCCACCCGGAAGATTCTCGGCTGATTCCATTGAGTGCCGGCAATCTCCGTTCCTGTAGTGCTGTCCACCCTAGGAGCTTCCACCATGGCATTTCCCACCGCCGTCAACAGCCAGATCACCGATTCGGTCTCGCAGGTCAACACCAAGGTGCTTGGCGATGCGCCGGCCATCGCAATGGGCAACCTGTTCGTGGCCACCAGCCAGGCGCTGTCCAACGCCGCGCACAACGCCACCAACAACCAGCAGCAGTCCTACGTGACCATGCAGGCGTCGACCACCCAGGGGGTGTCCACGCTGTATGCGATCGACACCGCCTCCAACGGCGTGGCCACCCGCGAAATCCTGGGCCTGCGCTGACGTGTCGGCCCGGCGTGACGCCAACCACCGCGCCCCCGCCCAGGGCGGCGTCACGTCGGGCCCCTGATCGATGGCCGCATCGCCCGCCACCGGCTACCTGCTGGCAACCACCAGCGCCGGATCCGGTGTGGCGATCGCCCTTGCCCCCTCGTTCGCGATGTCCGCCACCTACCTGGCGATGGCCGACAGCCTCGGCCTGGCAATGCAGAACGCGGTGGCCAACCAGCAACGCGGCCAGGTGACCGCCGGCGCAAGCCTGGCCCAGGTCCTGGCCCTGATCATCCAGAAGGGAGCCGTTCCGTCATGAGCAGTGAGAACACCGTCAACAGCCAGATCGTCGACAGCGTCAGCGCCGCCTCGACGTTGCTGGTGGCCCAGGGTCCGGCGCAGTCCTTCAGCATGCTGGACATGGTGATGCTGGAGACGCTGGGCACCGCCATGCACAACGCCGTCGCGCGCCAGCAGGGTGCAGGCATGGTCAGCAACGCAGCGGTCACCGCCACCTGCGCGAAGATGATCAACGCTCCTTGGCCGGTGCCGCCACCCGCTCCGGAACCCCCTCCGCCGCCACCACCGCAGGTCATCCCCCTGCCCGGCCCGGTGCCTGCGCCCCCTTCGCCTGCGGCGGTGATCGCCGCGGCCACCGCAGAAGGAAAGACCGCCATCAGCGTCCTGCAGGCACAGACCCACGGTGCCACTGCCGACGCTGCGGCCGCTACCAGCAGCCTGCATGCACTCCAAACGCTTGCAGGCAATGCGGCAGCGCCCGCGCCCGGTCCTGCGCCCGACCCCGCGTCCGGTCCGGATCCGGACGCAGGTCCCGCCCAGGATCCCGCGCCAGACTCCTCTTCCCCTTCCCCTTCCCCGGCAGACGACGCTGACGCCGGGGCCTGACAGACTGCAGGCCGCCTGCGGCCCCACCCGCCCATCAAGGAGCCCGTATGGACCCGAGCAACGTCAACGCCCAGATCATCGATGTGATCAACCAGGTGCAGACGGCCACCATGTCAGCGACCGTCGTGACGACCAGTGGTGCCGGCAAGGCCTACCAGTCGGTGGCCCAGTCTGCGGCGATCGCCGTACAGGATGCCGCCGACGCCCTGCGCAATGTCTCAACCATCGCGACCACCGCGGCCGGCGTGGCCATGGCCCAGTACCTGGCGACGGGGGACGAAAAGTATGCAAGGGTGCTCACGCAGGCGCAGAACATGATGCAGGGGGCCACCGCCGACTTCAACCGCGTCGGCAATGCCGCTGCGACCGTCCTCAAGGAATTTCCGGCCCAGTGAGGCCGCCAGGAGATCCACGCATGAGCATTTTCATTGCCGGTCGTTCCATCCCCCAGGCCAACCTGATCAGTCAATCCTGCAGGCATGTCCTTCAGTTCATCGACGGCGGCGAGCACTGGTTGAAGTGGGCCATGGAATCGCATGAGCACCGCTACGCCTTCTCCGACGAGGGCACGATGCTCGATGGGGTGCAACAGGGCCTGCACGGTTCGCGCATGACATGGTTGCCCCGCCTCGGATTGCAGGTCGGCCCGGTCAAGCTGCTCAGCCTTGGTGCCAGCGACCTCGGCGCCCTGCGCAACATGGAGTTTGATGACGAGACACGCCTGTCGCACAACGAGGCACAGCGAGTGCTGGAAAAACACCGGCTGCTGACCAACGCCGAGCTCGGCGCCTCGCGCGCGTTCCTGGCTTCGATCGGCGCGGCCGACGCACCCCTGCTGCAGCAGCTGGACTTTCGCGAATCGGTGGCGCTCCACCAGCTGTCCCGTGAGGTGGGCATGTCCGCCGCAGGGCGCGACGACCTGGCCGACGCTGCCGGCTTCGCGCTGCTGCACGCGCGCAGGCCCATCGAGTTTGCCGACTACTTCCGGTTCTACCAGCGGGTGAGCACAGGAGGTGGCAGCCGCGAACATCGGCTGACGCGTGCCACCCGTGCGTTGCAGCAGGTGCTGCCGATCCTGTTCGGCTTCCTGGACGGGCCGCAGCTGCCACAGTTGCCGTCGCCAGAGCAGGTGCGCGAGGCGATCGACGCAAGCCTGGCCGCGCACCGGCAGATCGGCTATGCCCGCATCTCGCTGGCCGCCCAGCAGATGGCGGCCTGCTTCGACGACGAACCCGAACTGCTGCAGGATGACAGCCGGTTGCGCGAGGCCGCGCGGTGGCAGCTGCGCGATGCGCAGGAATTCCTCAACGAGCATCCGGTTTCCCGTGGCCGGCTCGGCCAGGACGGTGCCAGCGTGCAGTTCGCGATCGATGGTTCCAGAGCGAAGGCGCTGATACAGGTGGAGGACAATGTGATCACCCTGCAGGATTACCGCCGAACCCGCCGCTACCTGGGCGATGAAGCGCGGGTGGATTATCAGAAGGATGCAGTGTGAACCCGGCTCCGGCGCCAGATGGCGATGGCGTGCAGGCAGCAACAGAGGCCTTTGCTTCGGCAGCCGGCGCGGCCGTTGCTGCCGGACGCCTGGCGGCCCGGCAACAGGCGCAGAAGATCCTGGCCGATGCCCAGGCGGCATTGCGCCACATCCTGGGGGAGCGCAGCGACGGTGTTCCCCCCTCAT
Organism: Stenotrophomonas sp. LC732; assembly: GCF_052446685.1. Taxonomy (NCBI): domain Bacteria; kingdom Pseudomonadati; phylum Pseudomonadota; class Gammaproteobacteria; order Lysobacterales; family Lysobacteraceae; genus Stenotrophomonas; species Stenotrophomonas sp. LC732. The sequence goes on from NZ_CP199214.1 coordinate 2,256,693, forward strand.
CCCCAGCAGGAGCACCGACGATGACCTTCCCGACCCCGCTTCCCGGCAAGCCCACTCCCGCCCATCCGGCGGGCAGAACCCCGATGGAGATCGCCCAGGAACTGGCGGACGCCGCAATGGCTGCCAGTGAAGAAGGCATCCGCACCGCGATGAAGGTTTCGCAACGCGCGGTCGAGGCCGCCGCCGAGGCCGCGCGATGCGCGGACGAAGCGGCCGAACAGGCCGTGCAGCGCGCTGCCGAAGCCAACGCGCGCTGACGCCGCATCTGCCATCCCAACGCCCCGGGCAGGCCCGCGCCTGCACCGGGGCATTGCTTTTACTGGTGCGGGCTTCGCCGGTAGCTGCGCGGGCTGACCCCTACCGCGCGCCGGAAGCTCTTTTCGAAGTGGCTCAGGTCACCGAAGCCGACCTGCAGTGCGACATCGGTAATGCGCAGGCGCTGCCCATCCCGCAGCAGCTGCTTGGCGTGCTCGATGCGCAGTTGCTGCAGCAGCAGCTTGAACGTCGTGCCCAGCTCGCTGCGGAACAGGAATCCCAGGTGTGACTGGCTGACGTGGGCCTGGCGAGCGAGGTCGCCCAGCGTGAGCGGCTCCGCGGCATGGTCCTTCAGGTAGGCCAGGGCGCGTTTCAGGCCATCGTGCAGGCCTTCATGCGCTGCCCGCGGCGTATCCGGCTGCGCGGGCGCAGGACCGACGGTCTGCTCAACCGCGGGCAGCCGTTGCGGGGCGCGCCCGGCATCGCTGGCAACGTGGCCCGCAGCCAGATCCGGCGCGTGGCGTGCGAGATCCTCACGACGGATGCATCGGCCACCGGTCATCACCGCCAGCCGGACCACTACCCGCTCCATTTCCAGCAGATTGCCGGGCCAGTCGTGCGCGCACAGGGCTTCCAGCACATCGTCGCCCAGCACGCGGGGATTGAATCCATGCAGCTCCAGCGAACGCGCCGCCAGCGCGCCGATGTCCTCCACCCGTTCGCGCAGCGGTGGAATATCCACGGTCAGGAACTCCAGCCCAGCCAGCAGGGCGCGCGAGAACTGCTTCTCTCTCACCCGTTGTTCCAGGTCCGCGCTGGTCGACGCGATCACCCGTATCGGGCCGGCCGCCAGCGCTTCAGCATGAGCGGCAGGCAGCCCACGCATGCGATGTGACAGCTGCCCCTGCAGCGGCACCGGCAGTTCGTCGACTTCGTGGAAGTACAGCGTCCCGCCCTGTGCGCGCGCGAACCAGTCGCTGGCTTCGCCCAGCGGGTGAACACAGTTCACTTCGACAAACGGGCCCTGCCGGGAAGGGCCGCCACTGTGCAGGGCGGCGGCCAGCTCCATCTTCTCGGTACCAAACTCGCCGCGCAGCAGGACCGGCAACGGGCTGGCCGCCGCGCGCTCCACGAATTCATCCATCTGCTTCAGCGCCTCGCCGGCGCCGACCAGCAACAGCGGCCGGCTCAATGCCTGTTCGGCCCAGGCCTTGGCTTCGTAGCGCTTGATCAGATGCGCGCAACGCTGGGCAAACTGCTCCCCCAGCGCCAGGGCACTACCATCCAGCCGGCCCTTCTCGCCTTCCAGGTGCAGCTCACCCAGCACCTCGCCGCCATAGCGGATGGGAACCCGCTGCAAGGAAACCTCTTGCCCGGACGCAGCTGGCAACCCCGCAGCTGCCCCTGCCACCGCACCACGCAACCGCACTTGGCCACCCCGCATCACCTTGTGCTGGGACAGCTCCTTCACGAACGCGCCCAGCAGTTCGGGCAATGACGGATAGGGCCGATAAGCGCGCTGCAGCATCTCACTGACTTGCCTGTGCATCGAAACTCCCCTTTGGAATGGCGACCCGATGCATCTGCAACGGGCGATCTCGCGATGCAGGCCGTCCGGCATCATCGCGGGATGCTGCAACGTCCACGCCGCATGCCGTGCCCGCTGGTCGCACCGCTGGTGCCGTGCACGCTGTTCGCTCCCGCAGTGCCGGGAACTGCCATCGCTGCTGGAGGTCGGCAAGGCGGACGTCGTCCAGGCCGGGGTCGTGCGCCAGAGGGCGGCACTGCCTGTGACACGGCGCTCCCTGTGTTCCGGCCATCGCGTCCCTGGATTATGGGAAACGAGTTTCCAGAAAATAAGCATGATAATGACGTGAATATCCGCGCCGGATATTTGTCGCCCGCGTTTCCGTGCGCCGAGCACCGCAAAGCAGGTGAAGGCAAGGCGCCGGGATTCCATCCACGCTGATGATCAACGCGTCTGAGCGAACCAGGGGCGGGCACGTATTGCGCCGCCGTGACGGCTGCACCGCCTGCTCGCCCAGGCCCGCAGGCCACCGCGCCTGCCTGCCGCGGCGCCGCCCCCGATCAATGACCCATCGACCAGCAGAAGATTGCGCACCACGCACGCGTGGCATGCCTTCCGCTGCAACTGGCCTGTCCGCATACTCGCGCTCCCGACCGCAGCACGATCAAGGAGATCGACCGCATGGACCGCACCCCGCCACCCGTGCCCCCCAGGAACTACCTGATGTGGGCCATCCTGAGCATCATCGCCGGCTTCTGGCCGTTCGGCATCGTCGCCACCGTCTACGCCAACCGCAGCACGTCACTGGTCGCCAGCGGCCAGATCGGCGCGGCCACCGAGGCTTCGCGCAAGGCGCTGCGCTGGATGATCGCCTCCTTCGTCACCCTGCCACTGTGCCTGGCACTGATGATCGGCTATGCCCTGATCGCGCGCGGCATGGCCTGAAAGCCTGCCGTCGCCGTCGCGCCATGATGAATGGCAGGCGCGCGCGGCGGTGGCGGCGGCCCATCCCGCTCCTCTATAGTCAGTCCAGCTCGGCAGGCATGGTGCCTGCCCTCGAATCACAGGGAGTTGGACATGGGTCTGGTACAGGCGGTGAAGGGTGCGGTGGGTGGTGTGCTGGCCGACCAGTGGAAGGACTTCTACACCGTGCCCACGGGCCTGCCCTCGACGGCGGCCCTGTTCGCGGCGGTACCGCGCGGCACCAATGCCGGCCGCGGCTCCAATACCAGCGGCTCGTCCAACATCATCACCAACGGCTCGAAGATCATCGTGCCGGAGGGCTACGGCCTGCTGCTGTTCCAGGACGGCGCGATCACCGCGTTCGTCGCCGAACCGGGTGGCTACGAGTGGCGTTCGGACGATCTGAACTCGCAGTCGATCTTCGCCGGCGACGGCCTGGTCAGCACGTTCATCAAGCAGAGCTGGGAGCGCTTCAAGTTCGGCGGCCAGCCGGGTTCGCAGCAGGCGGCGTATTTCGTGTCGCTGAAGGAGCTGCCGGACAACCGCTTCGGTACCCAGTCGGAAATCTACTGGGACGACGGCTTCCTCAACACCCAGGTGGGTGCGGTCACGCGCGGCTCCTACACGCTGAAGATCGTCGACCCGATCCTGTTCGTGAAGAACTTCGTGCCGGCCAGCTACCTGCAGCCGGGCCAGGTGTTCGACTTCACCGACCTGGACAACGCCGCCGCCAGCCAGCTGTTCAATGAAGTGGTCGGTTCGCTGGCCCCGGCCTTCAGCCTGTACACGAACGACCCGGGCAAGGGCAACCGCATCACCAAGCTGCAGCAGGATTCGCTGGGCTTTGCACAGAGCCTGTCTGCCGCCGTCGAGCAGGGCTACCAGTGGAAGTCCGACCGCGGCCTGGCCATCGTCAAGACCGCCATCGTCTCGATCGAGTACGACGCCAACACCCGCGAACTGCTGAAGACCGTGCAGCGCGCCGATGCCCTGTCGGGTTCGCGCGGCAATTCCAACCTGCAGGCCAGCGTCGCCCAGGGCATCCAGTCGGCCGGCGAGAACGGCGGAGCGGCTGGCCTGGTCGGTGTCGGCATGGCCTCGGGCATGTTCGGTGTCGGCGGCATGCAGCAGCCGGTCGCCCCGGCTGCCGACGACCCGGTGGCCAAGCTGAAGAAGGCCAAGGAAATGCTGGATCTGGGCCTGATCACCCAGGGCGACTATGACGCCCTGAAGGCCAAGGCACTGGGCCTGTAACAGCAGGACGCACAACGAACATGTCCGATCCCCGAAACGGCCCGCCGCCGCTGCCCGGATCCGCGCCCGCGACGCCGCCGCCCTTGCCGGCGGCGTCGTTGGATGGGCCCGGTTCGCCGCAGGACGTCCCTCCCCTGCCCGGCAGCTTCCCGCTGGACACCTCGAAACTGCCACAGGCCATCCGTGATGAAGTGGAAGCGCCCGACCCGGTGGCCATCGATACGTCGGCCAGCGAGCTGAAGGACGGCCTCAACCGCTGCCCGAAGTGCGGTGCCACCGACATCCGGCCCAAGGCCGGCACCGACATCCTGGTCTGCCTGTACTGCCGTCACGAATGGCATGGCGCACGCGTCGAGGAAGAGTTCGGCCTGGGCGAGGCCATCGACCAGCTGCGCGGTACGGTCATTGCCTCTGGCGCACGTGACATCGACGCCGACACCTCGGCACTGATGACGTTCAAATGCACCGGGTGCGGCGCTGAAGTCACGGTCAATACCGAGAGTACGATGACGGCGCGCTGCCACTGGTGCCGCCATGTGTTCGGCGTCAACGAGCAGATCGCCAATGGCGCGGTGCCCGATGCAGTGCTGCCCTTCCATATCAGGAAGGACGATGCGGTCGCGCGCATCCGCCAGTTCGTCGACAAGCGCCGCATGTTCGCGCTGAAGGCATTCAAGGACCAGTTCACCCCGGAAAACGTGGTGGGCGTGTTCCTGCCCTACATGATCGTCGACAGCAATGTCAGCGCGGCCGTGGCCGGCAAGGGTGAGATCCAGACCCGGCAGTACACCGTGGGCAGCGAGAAGAACAAGCGCACCCTGTACGACGCCGATGTCTACCAGGTCGAGCGCCAGGTCGACTTCACGGTCGATGACCTGCCACTGGAATCCTCGGCCGAGCGCGGGAATCTCGATACCCGCGCCAATACGAACAACATCATCAACACCATCCTGCCGTTCGATACCAAGAACGCGGTGAAATGGAACGCCTCGTACCTGGCCGGCTTCACCTCCGAAAAGCGCAACCTGGATGTGGAAAAGCTGCGGCCGCGGCTGGAAGACCAGCTGCTGTCGATCGCCCGCGCACAGGTGGAAGGTTCGGTGAAGCGCTACAACCGTGGCGTGCGCTGGGAACAGGAGCAGCTGGAGGTGCATGGCACCCGCTGGGTGTCGATGTACCTGCCGGTGTGGTTGTACTCCTACCACCAGCCCGGCAAGAACGGCGGCATGCTGCACTACATCGCGGTGAACGGCCGTACCGGCGAAACCATGGGCAGCGTGCCCGTGCAGCAATGGAAGATGCTGCTGGCGGCACTGGCCACCGGCACCGTCATTGAAGCCCTCGCAATTGCCTTCCTGGTGGCATCGACATGAGCGACGACAGTGGCCTCTGGCTGTTGGCGGCAGGTCCGGCCGGCGCAACCGCGCTGTACTGGGCGCTGTACCGCTATTACCGCAACACCGACAAATCGCACTCCTTCGAGCACGAGACCGCCATCGAGGCCAAGCCGGTCACCGGCTCGGACCAGCAGGTAGGCCGGGTTACCGGCACCGAGGAAAAGCGTATCCGCGGTGACAATGTGTATGAGTACCGGAAACGGGTGGTGCGGGTAAAGCCCGACCCGTAGCGCCAGGCTCCGCCTGGCTGCGGGTAGTGCCGGCCGCTGGCCGGCATTCCTTCGGTTTCTGGGCGCCAAGAGGGAGCCGGCCAGCGGCCGGCACTACCCTTCGCTGGGCTGCCCCAGCGCACACCCTCACACCGCCTCCCGCCCCACCGGTTCGATACTCGCGCGGTCCGCCCTTCCGAGGATGCTGCAATGGCTGCCGTGCTCGCCCGTACCTGCCTGTCCGCGTTGTGCTGCCTGGCCCTGCCCGCCCTGGCCCAGGACGCCTCGTTCGGCTTCGGCGAACAGACCACCCACACCAACCAGACCACGCAATCCAGCAGCACCCGGACCCAGAGCAGTGGCGCGGTGACCACCCAGACCACCACCAGCGGCAGCTCGCAGTCCGGGTCACGCAGCGAAAGCAAAGAGATCGACGTGGGCTTCGGTTTCCACGACGACGACGACGACTGGGGCCGCGACCGCCACCGTGGCGGCCGCGATGTGCGCGACAGCGATCTGTTCGGCAGCTGGACGCTGGGCCAGGAGAACGGCAACACCTGCTCCATCGAGCTGAAGAACATCGAGTGGTTCGGCGGCTACAGTGCCTACGTGCCCGCCGGCTGCCCGGATGGCTTCTTCTCGGCCAACCGTTGGGTACTGTCGGGCAACCAGCTGCTGCTCACCGACACCAGCAACACCGTGTTCGGGCGCTTCCGCGCGTCAGGCGGTGGGCGCTGGACGGGCTACCGTGAATCGGATGGGGCGCGTTTGTACCTCAATCCCAAGGGGCACTGATCGCGCCGTGCACGCAATGGGCACGCGCTGATCGGGAAGATCAGGCGTCCGCCCCGCCCCGCCGCCGAAATGTCCGCTCCCACCGGTTCCCGTCTGGTCATCTATGCCGCCCTCGCGGGCAACCTGGCCATTGCCATCGCAAAGTTCATCGCTGCCGGCATCTCCGGCAGCTCGGCCATGCTCAGCGAGGGCGTGCATTCGCTGGTCGACACATTGAATGAACTCCTGCTGCTGTACGGGCTGCGCCGTGCCGGCAAGGCGCCAGACCCGATACATCCATTCGGCTATGGCCGCGAGCTGTACTTCTGGAGCTTCATCGTCGCCCTGCTGGTGTTCGCCGCTGGCGCCGGCGTCTCGGCGTACGAGGGCATCCAGCACATCCGCCGGCCGGAGCCGGCTACCAACCACGCGTTGAGCTACAGCGTGCTGGGCATTTCCATCCTGTTCGAGGGGGCCTCCTGGTGGGTGGCGCTGCGCGAGTTCCGGCGTACCAAAGGCAAACTTGGCTACTTCGAAGCCTTCCGCCGCAGCAAGGATCCTTCCACCTTCACCGTACTGCTGGAAGACAGCGCTGCGTTGCTCGGGCTGGGCTTCGCGTTGGTCGGCCTGGTGGCCGCGCAGGTGCTGGATATGCCGGTGCTTGATGGCGTGGCGTCGCTGTGCATCGCCGGCGTGCTGGCCGCAACCGCCTTCCTCCTGGCCCGTGAAACCAAGGGCCTGCTGGTTGGAGAGCCTGCCCACCCTGCGGTGGCCGAGCGGATCATGGCGGTGGCCGAAACCGATCCGGACCTGCGTCGCGCGAACGGCGTGACCACCATGCAGATGGGACCGGAACAGGTCGTGGCCATGCTCAGCGCCGAGTTCGAGGACGATCGGCAGACCCCACAGATTGAAGCCTGCATCACCCGCATCGAAACGGCGGTAAAGCGCGAGTATCCGGAGCTGGTGGCACTGTTCATCAAGCCGCAGACGCCCGAGGTCTACGCCGCCCGGCGCGCCACGCTGGCGGCACCGTCCGCGCCGGAATGACGCTGCGTCTGCGCCCGTTTCACCAGTCCAATGCCACAGTGCCACCAACATCTGCCCGAGCCTGCCTCTACCGTGCCGGATTGCTTGCCCGCCTCTCTTCAGATCCTCCCGCGCAGCTTCTACCGGCGCCCGCCCGTCGAGGTTGCGCCCGAGCTGCTCAACAAACTTCTGGTCCGTGACGATGGCCGAACGGGTCGCATCGTTGAAGTCGAAGCGTACGCGGGCAGCGTCGATCCGGCGGCGCACTCCTATCGCGGGCAGACGCCGCGCACGGCCAGCATGTTCGGTGAGGCCGGCCACCTGTATGTCTACTTCACCTACGGCATGCACTGGGGCAGCAACGTGGCCTGCGGAGAGGTCGGTGAAGGCGTGGCGGTGCTGCTGCGGGCCGTCGAGCCGCTGGCGGGCCTTGAGCGCATGCACGAGCTGCGCCCCGCCGCGCGCCGGGATCACGATCTGGCCAGCGGCCCCGGCAAGCTCTCGCAGGCATTCGGGCTGGACCGCAGTTTCGACGGCGCCGACCTGGTTACTGGCAGCCATGGCATCGTGATCGCAAGCGATGGGACCCCGCCTCCGTCCGACCCGGTAATTGGTCCACGCATCGGCATCACCCGCGCGGTCGATTTCCCTTGGCGCTGGCACATCCGTGACAATCGTCACGTATCGATTCAGCCACGGCGTACTCCCGCCCCTGCGAGGAAACGATGATGACCCCGCTCGACAAACCACTGCGACGCGAACTGGACATCGATGGCCGGCCCCATACCCTCACTGTGGACCCCGAAGGCCTCAAGCTGGTCGAAAAGGGGCGACGCAAGGGCATCACGCTACGCTGGCAGGACCTGGTATCCGGCGATGCCGCACTGGCCACCGCCCTGCAGGCATCGCTCCAGCAACACTGAGCGGGCGCGGCACCTCACATCGGCATCACTCCGCCATGGCGATACATAACGCCGTGCGCACTAGCGTAGCGCCAGCCAGCCGCCGCAACCGCCCTCGCCACCCAGCCCTGAAAAGCGCCATGGACGAAGCCGAACGTCTGCTCGAAATCGACCGACTGCACCTGCTGGATACGCCCCCTGAGCCGGTGTTCGATGCCATCGTCGCCGCCGCCCGCGCCGCGACCGGCATGACCATGGGACTGATCACCGTGGTGGCCGAAGACCGGCAGTGGTTCAAGGCCAATATCGGGCTGGAGGGCGTCACCGGAACGGCCCGCGAGATCTCCTTCTGCACGCATGCGATCCGCCACGACGAGCTGTTCGAGATACCCGACGCGCGCCAGGACCCTCGCTTCTCGACCAATCCCCTGGTGACCGCCGGGCCGCGCATCCGGCATTACGCCGGCATCCCGCTGGGCTCGGCCCATGGTGCACGCATTGGCACGCTGTGCCTGCTCGACCCGATGCCCGGCGTGCTGTCCCCCTCCCAGCGCGAACTGATGGTGCATCTGGCGCGGGTCACCACCCAGGTGCTGGAACAGCGCAGTACCCTGATGGCGCAGGTTGGCCAGGCGAAAGCGCTGCATCGCGAGCTGAAACGCAGCGAAGACTTCCTGGAGCGGACCAACCGCGCCGCCCGGGTGGGCGGCTGGGAGATGGACCTGGTCACCAACGAAGTGCGCTGGACCCGCGAGACCAAACAGCTGCACGGCGTGCGCAGCAACTTTGAACCGACGCTCGACACCGCGCTGTCGTTCTACCGCGAAGACAGCCGCAACATCATCCGCGCGGCCGTGCAGCGTTGCATCGACGAAGGCACGTCCTGGGAGGTGCAGCTGCCAATGACCACCGCCGACGGGCGCGCGATCTGGACCCGGGTGGTCGGCAGCCGGCAACAGGTCGACGGCCATCCGCGCCTGGTCGGGGCGATCCAGGACATCACGGACGAGCGAGCCGCGCTCGACGCGCTGGAAGCGAGCGAGACCCGCTACCGGCGGCTGTTCCACTACAGCCTGGGCCTGATCTGCACCCACACGCTGGACGGGACATTGACCTCGGTGAATCCCGCGGCGGTGCAGTCGCTGGGCTTCGAGGAAAGCCAGATGGTCGGGCGCAGCCTGTGCGACCTGATGCCACCGGAAAAACGCGAGGGCTTCAAGGCCTACCTCGCTCGGATCCAGGCAAACCACACCGACGCTGGCGTGATCGAGCTGATTGCCGCCGACGGTACGCGCCACTACTGGGCGTACCACAACGTGCTCGACAGCGAGGCCAGCCCGCCCTACGTGCTGGGGCATGCACAGGACGTCACCGCGCTGAGGATGCAGGAGCAGCAGCTGCGCGAAATGTCCTTCAAGGATCCCCTCACGCAGTGCTACAACCGGCGTTATCTGCACCGGCTGGATGAACTGATTGATGAGCGCTGGGCCTGCGTGATGTTCGATCTGGACCACTTCAAGCACATCAACGACACCCAGGGCCACCGCCGCGGCGACGCCGTCCTGGTCGAGTTCGCCACCTTCCTGCGCTCGCCGCTGGGCAAGGAGGAGACGGTGGTGCGGCTGGGCGGCGACGAATTCATGGTGGTACTGGTCGCGCCCGCGGATGGCCGGTTGAGCGAACTGGAGCACTGGTACCAGGACCACGCTGCGCTGTCGCCGAGCGCTTTCTCGATGGGTGCAGCCATCAATACGGCCGGTGAGCCTGTGGCCGACACCATCCAGAAGGCGGACAGCCGCCTCTACCGGACCCGCGCGCGCGTGCGCCGCGAGCGGCGCGAAGGCCCCGCCGTGCGTTGATCACGCCGCCCGCACCGTCACCCACGTCGGCGCGTGGTCGCTGGCCTTCTCCTGCAGACGCACCCAACGGTCGACGCCAGCGTCCTTCAGTCGCTCCGCCAGTACGGGATTCAACAGCAGATGATCGATGCGCAGCCCACGGTCGCGCTCGGCATGTTGGCGGAAATAGTCCCAGAAGGTGTAGATCGTGGCGTCGCCGTGCACCTTCCGCAGCGCATCGGTCCAGCCCTGCGCGAGCAGCCGCTCGAAGGCATCGCGAACCTCGGGCTGGAACAGCGCATCGCGGCGCCAGGCCTTGGGATCGTAGACGTCGGCTTCGGTGGGAATCACGTTGAAATCACCCAGCAGCAGCGCCGGGTGCGGCAGCTCGACCAGGCTGCGCGCGTGCCGGATCAGGCGTTCCATCCAGCGCAGCTTGTAGTCGAACCTGGGCCCGGGCTGCGGGTTGCCGTTGGGCAGGTAGAGGGCACCCACGATGACCCCGTGCACCGCCGCCTCCAGGTAGCGGCTCTGCGTGTCGCTGGGCTCGCCGGGCAATCGGCGGCGGCTCTCGACCGGCGTGGTCCCCCGAGCCAGCAACGCCACGCCGTTCCAGCGCGCCTCACCTTGCCAGAGCGCACCGTACCCAGCCTCCTCCAATGACGCAGCCGGAAACGCGGCGTCGGTCGCCTTCAGTTCCTGCAGGGCAACCACGTCCGGCGATTCCCTGTGCAGCCAGTCCAGCAGCTGTGGCAGGCGCGTGCCGATGCCGTTGACGTTGAACGTGGCAATACGAAGCGTCTTGCGTCGGGCCATGCAGGAAGCCTCCTCGGTGCCGGGAATGAGCATTCACTCTGCGCGCCCGGGCATGCACGGGCCGTGGATGCCACGTCATGATGTGGTGCCATTCGTTTCACGAACCGCTGCCACGCGCGACAGCAGGCTGGTCATCCGTGAACAGTGCCGGAGAAACCCATGGCGGTGCGTCCGCTGCGCGCCATCTACCAGATCGACCCCTACCTGTTCCGCGACAGCGACGGCCGCGGATGGGGCACGCTGGATGGCATCGCGGAAAAGCTGGACTACCTGCAGTGGCTTGGCATCAGCCATGTCTGGCTGCTGCCGTTCTACTGCAACGCCGGCCGCGATGGTGGCTACGATGTCACCGATCACTACCGTATCGATCCACGCCTGGGCGACCAGGCCGCGTTCCAGCGCCTGGTCGATGCCGCCGACGCACATGGCATCGGCATCATCGTCGAACTGGTGATGCAGCACACCGCCAGCGCGCACCCGTGGTTCGTCGCCGCGCAGCAGGGTGACCCGGCCTGGCGCCGCTGGTACCTGTGGAGCGACCACATGCCTGACGACGGCCTGCAGCCGATGTTCCCGCCGATCGAGGCCTCTGTCTGGACCTGGGATGCCGAGGCCGGCGCGTTCAACCGGCACATGTTCTACCGGCACGAGCCAGACCTCGACCTGGCCCATGCGCCGGTACGCGAGGAACTGCTGCAGGTAATGACGTTCTGGCTGCAGCGTGGCGTGGCCGGCTTCCGCGTCGACGCGGTCCCGTACATGGTCGAGCGCGCGCGCCACGCGGACCCGCGCGACGACGGGCTGTGGCTGCTGGAGGCGATGCGCGCCACGGCAGACGCACAGCAGCCAGGGCTGCCGTTGATCGGCGAAGCGGATGTCCGCGCGTCCCGCTACGGTGACTTCCTGTGCCAGGGGCGGCGGCTTTCGCACCTGCTCGATTTCCACCTCAACAATCATTTCTTCCTGGCACTGGCACGCGGCGATGCCAGCGAAGTGGCCCGGGTCATGGCCGAATACGGCCCGCACGCGCCGCCGGACACACGCATTGCCTGGCTGCGCAACAATGATGAACTGGACCTGGAGCAGCTGGAGCCGGATGAGCGCGAAGCGGTGATGGAACGCTTCGCTCCTGAGCGTGGCATGCGCATCTATGGTCGTGGTATCCGCCGTCGGCTGGCACCGATGCTGGACGGCGACATCGCATGGCAGGCGATGGCCTGGGCGGCGCTGCTGTCGCTGGGCCAGGTGCCGGTGGTGCGCTATGGCGAAGAGATCGGCCTCGGTGATTGCCTGGAGCTGCCCGAACGCAATGCCGTGCGCATGCCGATGCACTGGCACGGTGGCCCAGGGGCTGGGTTCGCCGACCAACCGCGGCATGCCTGGCGCGCGCCACCGGCGGATGGCCCCTACGGTTACCGCACGGTGAATGTCGAGGCGCAACGCGCGATGCCGGGCTCACTGCTGCTGCGGGTGCGCGAGCTGCTGCAGCAACGCAATGCCCATCCCGTGCTGCAGCAGGGGCCACACACGCTCGACCCACCCTCACCCGCGCTGCTGATGCTCCGCTTCGGTGAGGCACCCCATCAGGCACTGGCACTGATCAACTTCGGCGACAACCCGGTTGAGGTGGACGTACCCCTGCACGGCCCGCTGCACACGCTGGTGGGCCACGGCGCCAAGCTGCAGGGTCGCCGCTGCTACCTGCAGGGCCATGGCTATACGTGGCTGGCTGCCGAGGGTGCCTGAGTGCGCAGCGCAGGCAGTACGTGTTCGGCGAAGTCGTCGATGAAGCGTTCCTGCTCGCGGTTCACGTTGTGCAGGTAGATGCGATCGAACCCCAGGGACTGCAGCTCCTGCAGCCAGGCCCGATGCTGGTCCAGGTCTGCCGAGACATGCACGTGCTCGCGCACCACCTCGGCGCTGACCGATCGGGCCTGTGCTTCGAACTGTTCGGGCTGGTCCAGGCCTTCGGCCAGTTCCGGCGGCAGCACGTTGGCGCTCCACTGCTCCATCGCGCCTTCCAGCGCCGCCTGTTCGGCGCGCGCGTAGGAGAGCTTGGCCTGCAGGTACATCGGCTTGCCCCTGCCGCCGCCGTCCTCGAACGCCGCCACCACACGCCGCAACTGCGCCAGTGGCTGGCTGATGGTGATCAGGCCATCGGCCCAGCCCCCCATCCAGCGTGCGGTTTCCTCGGTGACGGCCGCCCCCAGCAGCGGCAGGGGAAGCGCCGGGCGACTGTAGAGCCGTGCCTGGCGCACCCGGAAGTCACCGTCGTGGTCGACCTGCTCGCCGCCCCACAGCCGCCGCATCACCTCGGCCGCATCGCGCAATGCCTTCTGCCGCTCGCGCTTGGCTGGCCACGGCTGGCCGGTGATGCGCTCGTTCAGGGCCTCGCCGGTACCCAGCGCCAGCCAGATCCGGCCCGGCGCCAACTGTTCCAGCGTCGCCGCTGCCTGTGCCACCAATGCCGGGTGCTGGCGCAGCATCGGGCAGGTCACCATGCCCAGGGTCAATGCGCTCTGCACCGCCAGCGCGCCGGCCCATACCCAGCTGTGGCCGGACTGCCCTTGCGCAGTCGTCCACGGGTGGAAATGGTCCGAGCACATCAAAGCCTCGAATCCCGCCTGTTCGGCGCGCAGCGCCAGGCCCAGCAAGGTGGCGGGCGGGAACTGCTCATGCGATGCGTGGTAGCCGATGGTCATCACGGATTCCGTGCGGGGACTGGACACGATGGCAACACCCCTCCAGCTAAAACGGCGTCATGGAAACGAACACCTCCTGCATCGGGCATCGACGCTGGGCTATCGCCGAAGGCTACATTCCAGCCTGGAGCAACGGCCCGTCGCCGGAGATGCAGAGTCACGAAACCTGCTGCGTCCTCAATGCGGGCAACGAGGACGCGCATGTCACGCTGACCCTCTACTTCGAGGACCGCGATCCTGTCGGTCCCTACCGGATCACCGTGCCAGCACGACGCACCTGCCACCTGCGCTTCAACGACCTGCAGGATCCGGCGCCGGTACCACGCGGCACCGGCTTCGCCACCCTCATCGAATCCGACCAGCCGATCATCGTGCAGCACACGCGGCTGGATTCGCGGCAGCCGGCCAACAGCATCATGACCACGATCGCCCATCCCTTGTGAAGCACCGTGCGCAGTCGTCCACGCTGCCACGACACCGCGCCCTCCGGCCGTTTACCCGCGCCGAGCGAGACTGCCGCCAGGTTCCCTTTCGGAGAGTGACGATGGCCCTGCCCGACTACCCACGTCCGCCGTTCCCGGCGCAGCAGCAATCCTTCCCCGGCAAGACCGCGCAGATGCAGCCCCGGCCGGACCACGGCGAGGACAGCTACCGCGGCCATGGCCTGCTGCAGGGCAAGAAGGCACTGATCACCGGCGGTGACAGCGGCATCGGCGCAGCGGTGGCCATCGCTTTCGCGCGCGAGGGTGCCGACGTCGCCATCGCCTTTCTTGATGGCGAGCAGGACGACGCCCGCCATGTGCAGCAGCAGATCGAACAGGCCGGGCGCAAGGCCGTGCTGGTGCCCTGTGACATCAGCGACCCGGCGCAGGCGCGCTCGCTGGTCGACCGCGTGGCCAGCGAGCTGGACGGTCTCGACATCCTGGTCAACAACGCGGCCTACCAGCGCTACTACGAGCATTTCGACGACATCACCCTGGATGACTGGAAGCGGACGTTCGATACCAATGTCCATGCCGTGTTCAATCTGACGCGGTTGTGCGTACCACACCTGCGCGGTGGCGGCGCGATCATCAACACCGCATCGGTCAATTCCAAGCGACCGACCCCGAACATCCTTCCGTACTCTGCGACCAAGGGCGCCGTCGCCAACCTGACGCTGGGGCTGGCGGGCCTGCTGGCCGAGCATCAGATACGCGTCAACGCCGTGCTGCCCGGCCCGATCTGGACACCGTTCATTCCGGCAGGCATGGCCGCCGAAGAGGTCGAACAATTCGGCTCGCAGACGCCGTTCGGCCGACCCGGGCAGCCCGCGGAACTGGCCTCGGCCTACGTGATGCTGGCTTCGGACAGCGCCAGTTATACCTCCGGTGCCTTGCTGACCATCTCCGGCGGCGCGGCAACGCTGTGACCGCCCATGGCCGGACTGCCTGCCTGGATCGCGGATTGGCTGCTGGTGGTGGTACCGGTGGCCGAGGTGCTGGTCATTCTCGGGGTGGCCTGGCTGATGGTGCGTGCACTGGCGTGGCTGCTCGTGCAGGCCCGGCAGCGCGGCAGGCTGGCTCCAGAGCTTCATGTGGGCCTGCGCCGCGGAGGTGCATTGCTGCTGTATCTGGCGGCCGCGCTGCTGATACTGGAGCGGCTGGGCGTTTCGCGCTCGGTGCTGTGGACCGCGCTGACCGGGTTCATGGCGGTCGGTGCGGTGGCGTTCTTCGCCGCATGGAGCGTGTTGTCCAACCTGTTCTGTTCGTTCCTGATCGTGGCTACGCGCCCGTTCCGCATCAACGACACAATCGAAGTGCTGGAAAGCGTGGACAAGCCGGGCCTGTGCGGCCAGGTGGTGGACATCAACCTGATCTACACCACGCTGAGTGACCGTGGCGAAGGCGCGCGCGGTTGCCTGCTGCGCGTGCCGAACTCGTTGTTCTTCCAGCGCATCACCCGGCACTGGGGTGACAGCGGCTATTCGCAGCTGCCGGGCAGCCTGCCGATAAAGGGCAAGGTGCGCTGAGTCGCTGTAGAGCCGAGCCCATGCTCGGCTCGCTGCGCGCAGCGCAGGGTGCGTCGCGGCCGAACGGAGCGCAGCCGAGCGTGGGCTCGGCTCAACAGGTGCCACTGCGGGCGACCCTACTCCGCCGCCAATGCCTGGATCGGGTCCAGCTGTGCGGCATTGCGGGCCGGGAAGTAGCCGAAACCCAGCCCGATTGCCGACGAACATGCCAGCGCGGCGAGCACCGGCCCTGGCGTGAACAGGAACGGCACCCCCAGCGACAGCAGGCTGGACAGCGCCCCTACGGCGAAGGCCAGCAGTACGCCCAGCACGCCACCGGACAGGCAGATCAGCACCGCCTCGATCAGGAACTGGCGCAGGATGTCGCCCTGCCGGGCCCCCACTGCCAGCCGCACACCGATTTCGCGCACGCGCTCCTTCACCGACACCAGCATGATGTTCATCACGCCCACGCCACCGACCACCAGCGCCACCGCCGCAATCGCCGAGACCAGCGCCGCCATGGTCTGGCTGGATTTCATCACCGCCTTGCGGATCTGGTCCGAGTTGTAGATGAAGAAATCGCGACGACCATGCAGGCGCTCCAGCTCGGCGCCCAGCGAGGCCTCGGCGGCGTTGGTGGGTACGTTGTCGCGTACGCGCACGGTGATGCTCTCCAGGCGCTGGCTGCCCAGCAGCCGGGAGGCAGCCGACGTATAGGGAACGTAGACGGTTGGCGTGGCCCCACCGGCGAATGCATTGGCACCCACCACGCCGATCACCTCGACCGGCATGCCGCCCAGCAGCACCGTGCTGCCGACGGGGTTGCCAGTGAACAGTGCCTTCGCTGCCTTCTGGTCGACCACGCCCACTGCCCGATGCGCCTCCACCTCGGCATCAGTGAAAAACCGGCCGGCCCTCAGGCGCAGCCCGCGCACGCGCGGCAGATCGGCACCGGCGCCCAGCACCTGCGTATTGGCTCGTCGGCCGCCCTGCAGTGCTGCTACCGAACCGCTGAGGTTGGGGCTGACACTGTCCACGTAACTCAGGGCGGCCAGGTGATCGGCATCGCCTACCACCAGCGTTTCGATCTCCGCCGAGCGCGGGTCACCGAAATCGGCGCCCGGGAAGATCTCCAGCGTGCTGGCGCCCAGCTCGTTTATCTGCGCCTCGACCTGCGCCTGCGCGCCTTTGCCCAGCGCAACCACGGTCACCACCGCGGCCACGCCGATGATGATGCCGAGCATGGTCAGCAGGGTGCGCAGGCGATGGGCCAGCATCGAGCGCACTGCCATGCGCGTCGCCTCGCGCACGGCATCGATGCGGGCGCGCCGCTCGGTAGCCGCCGTGGGTGTGCGCCCCGGTGCGTCCGCACCCTGCCGCACCGAAGGGCCGCGCTCCTGGCGATCCGCCACCACACGCCCATCGGCGATCTCGATCACCCGTGACGCGTGGGCAGCAATCGCCGCATCGTGGGTGACCAGGATCACGGTATGGCCCTGCGCATGCAGGCGCTTGAGCTCCGCCATCACCTGCCTGCCACTGGCATGATCCAGCGCGCCGGTCGGCTCATCGGCCAGCACGATCGCGCCGCCGTTCATCAGCGAGCGTGCGATGGAGACGCGCTGCTGCTGGCCGCCGGACAACTGGCTGGGCCGGTTCGCGGTCCGCTCGCCCAGGCCGAGCGTTTCCAGCAGCAGGCGGGCACGCGTGGTGCGCGCATCGGCCTCCACCCCGGCATAGACGGCGGGCAAGGCCACGTTCTCGGTGGCACTGAGGTTCTCCATCAGGTTGTAGCGCTGGAAGATGAAGCCGAAGTGCTCGCGGCGCAGGCGCGCCAGCTGGTCAGGCGACATCTGCTCGGTCGCAGCCCCCTCCACGCGGTAGCTGCCTTCGGTCGGCCGATCCAGGCAGCCCAGGATGTTCATCAGCGTGGACTTGCCCGAACCCGAGGGGCCGATGATGGCGATGAACTCGCCGGCATCGATGCGCAACGAGACCTCCTTCAGCACCACCACCTCGCCGGCGGCCGAGCGATAGGCGCGCGATACGCCCTTCAATTCCAGCAGTGCGTCGGCCATGCTCACATCCCCAGCAGGCTGGTGGGTTCGGCATCGCCACCGCTGGGCGCCTGGCCGACCACCACGTTCTCGCCCGCTTCCAGGCCAGAGAGGATCTGCATCGCGGTGGCGGTGCGCAGGCCGGTAGTCACAGCGCGCTCGTGGGCGCGGCCTTTCGCATCGACTACCCGCACGGTTGCGCCGTTGCCGTTCTTGTCGTCGGACTCGCCCAGGGCGGTCAGCGGCACCTGCAGTGCATTGGCCACGCGTGCCAGCTGGATCGTCACTTTCACCGTCATCGAAGGCTTCAGCATCAAGCCCGGATTGGCCACGTCGAACAGCCCCGCGTAGTACACCGCTTTCGGCGTCTGCGCCGATCCGCCGCTGTTGCCGCTGGACGCGTCGGCAATCGACGACGGCGCTGGCTCAAGCTGCTGCAGGTGCGATTCATAGCGGCGCCCGCTCGGTCCCAGCGTCGAGAACCACAACGGTTGGCCGGGTGCGATCAGTTCCACGTCAGCCTCGGCGATCTCGGCGCGCACCGTCATCGTGTCCATCTGTGCCAGCATCACGATGGTCGGCGTGGTCTGCATCGAGTTCAGCGTCTGCCCCGCCTTGGTGACGATGGCCACGATGTAGCCCTCGGACGGCGACACGATACGGGTGTAGCCCAGGTTGATGCGGGCGGTTTCCACCTGGGTCACCGCCTGGTCGATCTGCGCCTGCAACGCAGCGGCATCCGCGCGCGCCGCATCGCGCGCCACACGTGCCGCTTCGAAGCCTTCCTGCGAGACCAACCGCGACGCCACCAGCTGCGATTGGCGATCGTACGTGCGAAGGGCCTGGCGGTAGCGCGCCTGGCTGGCCGCATGTTGCGCACGCAGCGCGTTGGCGGCGGCTTCGGCACTGCGCAGGGCAATGCGCTGCGGTTGTGAATCCACTTCGGCAATCAGGTCGCCGGCCTGCACGTGCTGGCCCAGCACCACATGCAGGCGCGTGACCTGCCCGGAGACCTGCGCGCCCACGGCCACCAGTTCTTTCGGATTGACCCGGCCGACCGCCTGCACGGTCTTTTCCAGACCGGCGACCCTTGCCGGTGCGGTGATCAACGCGGCATCCTCGCCATCGGCAAACGCCCACCAGCAACCGCCGCCGGCAAGAACGGCCAGCGTTGCGGCAATGATCCAGGTCCTGCGGTTGTTCATCGAAACTTCCGGGGGTGCGTGCAGTCGCCCGGTGCGACCGCCAGGGCCGCAGTCTGGAAGCCCCAGGTGGATGTTTCTTGGAGCGGCTGTGGAGATTGGATGGAGACGCGACCGCCGTTCAGGCACCGCGTCGGCCGCTGAATCCATGGCGCGGCTCCACGCAATCTCGACACAATCTCGACCAAGTCTCCATCAACGGTCGCTAGCCTCGGCGGCCTCGCCGACTGCCAGCCTGCCGTGCCCCTTTCCTACCCGGACCTGCCACCCCTCGATGTGCGCCGTGCCTACCTGGCGTGGTGTGCGCCTTCGCCGTGGTTGATCGCACTGGTGCTGGCATCGACCAGCACATGGATGTGGGTCGCACCGTATCCGCGACTGCCGTTGCTGGCCGGCTTCGGGGCCGCCGCCCTGCTGGGGTTCCGCAGTGACGGGCCCGGACGCACCCGCCGCTCCGGGTCGCTCGCATCGCTGGCCTTGATCGGCCTGGCGTTCTGGTCGGCAACACCTCCGGCCGCCAACGTCAACCTGCATCTGCTGCTTGCGCCCGTCACCGCCGTGGTCGCCGCCCTGCTGGCAGTGCGCCTGCGCGCCATTGTGGGCATGGCCTCGCGGCTGCAGGCCCGGGTGAACGCCACCCCCATGGCCTCGCGCTGGAACGCGCTGCCTGCCGCGGTGTCTACCCTGACGCTGCAGCAGCTGCGCGGCGCGGGTTCGGTGGACCCCAGCCTGCAGCGCACGCTGGTGCTGGCCACGCTGGCCTGGGCGGCCAACGAAGAGGCGCAGGCCAGGGAACGCCGACGATGACCCTGCCCCTGATCCGGCCCCTGCCCGCCCTGGCCTCGAACCCGCCGTACGCCATGAAATACGAACCCCGTAACCGACAGCCCCCCTTGGTGCTGATTGCCGAAGATGAGAGCGAGATCGCGGACATCCTCGGTGCCTACCTGGCCCGTTCGGGCCTGCGCAGCGCACGCGCCGCCGACGGCGAGGCGGCGCTTGCCAGCCACCGCCAGCTGCGCCCGGACCTGGTGCTGCTGGATGTGCAGATGCCCAAGCTGGATGGCTGGCAGGTGCTGAGCGAACTGCGGCGTCGCGGCAACACGCCGGTGATCATGCTCACCGCGCTCGACCAGGACGTGGACAAGCTGACCGGCCTGCGCGTGGGCGCTGACGACTACGTGGCCAAACCATTCAATCCCGCTGAGATCGTTGCACGCATCCAGGCCGTGCTGCGCCGCAGTGCCCGCAGCGTGGCCGAAGAACCCACCGGGCTGATCCGCCAGGGCCCGTTCGAGATCGACCTGCGCAGCCACGAAGTGACGGTCCGCAACGGCGAACAGGTGCACGCACTGAACTTCACCCTCACCGAATTCCGGCTGTTGGTGCACATGGCGCGCGCGCCGCGCCAGGTGCATGCGCGGGTAGACCTGCTGCACGCCTGCCTGCCCGAGGGCGATGCGCAGGAGCGCACCGTCGACAGCCATGTCAGCAAGCTGCGGCGCAAGCTCGAGGATGTCGGCGTGATCGGCATTCCCGCCACCATCCGTGGCGTCGGCTACCGCTTCCTGGACTGAATGATGACTGCGAAAGGCAAGAGCATCGGCCGCCAGATCAGCCTGTCGATCACCGTGGCCTCGCTGTGTTCGACGGTGCTGTCGATCAGCGGCTTCTACCTGTTCTACTACCTGCTGGAGGTGTTCTATCCGCGCTGGTATGACGAGCCGAAGTCCATGATGCCCTCCGGGCTGGAGTGGCTGTGGATCGGCCTGACCGCCACCGTGGTGGTGGCGTTGGCCACCCTGATCGCGTCTCGCCTGACCCGGCGCATCATCACCCCGTTGAATTCGGTGGCCGCAAGCCTGCGTCGCGTGGCCAGCGGTGACCTGGAGGCGCGCGCGCGCGGCGGCGACACCTCGATGGCCGAGGCCGCCACGCTGGTCAACGACTTCAATTCCATGGCCGAGCGGCTCAGCCGGATGTCCGAGAACCGCGTGTTCTGGAACGCGGCCATCGCACACGAACTGCGCACGCCGATGACCATCCTGCGTGGCCGCCTGCAAGGCATCGCCGAAGGTGTATTCGAGCCGGGCCCCGAGCAGTTCAACAGCATGCTCACCCAGCTGGAGGGACTGACCCGCATCATCGAGGACCTGCGCGTGGTCAGCCTGGCCGAGAGTGGCCACCTGGATCTGCGCCTGCAACGCAGCGACGTCAGCGTGCAGGTGGCGGCGGTGGTGGAGGCGATGTCCGAGGCGCTGACCGAAAGTGGCTTCTCGGTGAGCCTGGACGCGCGGCCGTCGCTGGCGGACTGCGATCCGGCCCGCATCCGCCAGGCGGTGCTGGCATTGCTGGAGAACGCCCGTCGCCATGCCATCCCCTGCCCGCTGCGGGTGCGCGTCACCCTCGCTGAGGGGCACTGCGCGGTGGCCGTGGAAGATGGTGGCCCGGGCGTGCCGAACGACCTGCGCGACAGCATTTTCGAAGCCTTCCAGCGCACCGATGTGTCGCGCTCGCGGCAGAGCGGGGGCTCAGGTCTCGGCCTGGCGGTCGTGCGTGCGATTGCCGTGGCCCATCACGGAACGGCGCAGTGTCGCGCTACCGAGCGTGGCGGCAGTTCGTTCGAGATCCGCTGGCCGGTGCACGTGCGCCGTTGAGGCGGTAGACGCTGCCCTGGTAGCGGCCCACCTTGGTGGGCACCACGCGCGTGGCTGAACGCCGCCGATTTCTCCACGCAATCTCCATCATCCCTCCATGCCCGCTCCAAAGGGCTGCAGATACTGGGCGCGACCCGGCAGATGGCAGGCATCCGTCCCCTGCCCTGTCCCCGAACCCCCCAGGCATCCCATGGAACACCCCCACGATCCAGCGGCCGCTGCCGGCAGCATCGGCCAGCAGAATGCGGCCGCCACGCTCAAGGCCATCCTGCGCACCTACCCCTGGCAGCTGACCGGCACGTTCTCGCTGGTGGCGCTGGAGAACACCCTGCTGCTGGCCTATCCGTTGTTCGCAGGCTTCGCGGTAGACGCGATCCTCAGCGGCAACATCAGCCATGCCATCTCCTATGCCGGCGTGGTACTGCTGTTCTGGCTGGTGGGTGCCGCACGTCGGGCGGTGGATACGCGCACCTTCACCCGCATCTATGCCGATCTGGCAGTGAGCGTGGTGCAGGCGCAGCGCCGGTTGGGCCAGGCGACGTCCACTTCGGCGGCACGCGTGGTGCTGGCCCGCGAGTTCGTCGACTTCTTTGAAAAGCACGTGCCGATCATCGCCACCGCGCTGGCATCGATGTTCGGTGCCGTGGCCATGCTGCTGGCGATCGAGCCGATGGTCGGTGCCGCTGGCCTGGCCACCCTGCTCGGCGCCCTGCTGGTGCTGCCCTCGTTCGCACGCCGCAACGAGCAGTTGCACGGCCGACTGAACAACCGCCTAGAACACGAAATCCGGCTGGTCGACCGGGTCAGCCCCTCGGTGCTGCGCCGCCACTACACCACGCTGTCGCGCCTGCGCATCCTGCTGTCCGACCGCGAAGCCGGCGCCTATGTGGTGATCGGCCTGGCTGCCGCGGCATTGTTCGCGCTGACCATCGGTCGCCTTGCCACCAGTGAAGGCGTTACACCGGGCCACGTCTACGCGGTGATGACCTACCTGTGGACCTTCGTCGGCAGCCTGGACGATGCGCCGTCAATGGTGGATCAGCTTGCGCGGCTGAAGGATATCGGCCGCCGCGTCAGCCCCGGCATGGACGATGCGGACCACAAGGGCGCCGCTTGACCGGTCGCTGCCCACCTTGGTGGGCACCGACGAGAGCAGCGCCAACCAAGGTTGGCGGCTACCGGGCCTGAGCGGTGTTGCCCTGGTAGCTGCCCACCCTGGTGGGCACCGACGGAAGCCAGCGCCAACCAAGGTTGGCGGCTACCGGGCCTGAGCGGTGTTGCTCTGGTAGCTGCCCACCCTGGTGGGCACCGATGGAAGCCAGCGCCAACCAAGATGGGCGGCTACCGGGCCTGAGCGGTGTTGCTCTGGTAGCTGCCCACCTTGGTGGGCACCGATGGAAGCCAGCGCCAACCAAGATGGGCGGCTACCGGGCCTGAGCGGTGTTGCTCTGGTAGATGCCCACCTCGGGTAGCTGCCCACCTCGGCGCGCACCGACGGGAGCCAGCGCCAACCAAGGTTGGCGGCTACCGGGCCTGAGCGGTGTTGCTCTGGTAGCTGCCCACCTTGGTGGGCACCGATGGAAGCCAGCGCCAACCAAGATGGGCGGCTACCGGGCCTGAGCAGTGTTGCTCTGGTAGCTGCCCACCTTGGTGGGCACCGATGGAAGCCAGCGCAACCAAGGTTGGCGGCTACCGGGCCTGAGCAGTGTTGCTCTGGTAGCTGCCCACCTTGGTGGGCACCGATGGAAGCCAGCGCAACCAAGGTTGGCGGCTACCGGGCCTGAGCGGTCTTGCTCTGGTAGCTGCCCACCTTGGTGGGCATCGATGGAAGCCAGCGCCAACCAAGGTTGGCGGCTACCATGCCTGAGCGGTGTTGCTCTGGTAGCTGCCCACCTTGGTGGGCACCGACGGAAGCCAGCGCCAACCAAGGTTGGCGGCTACCGGGATCGATAGATACCCATGCGCCGCTTGGCGCTACAGGAACTCCGCCATGCGCTGCAGCTCGTCGTCCAGCGCGCCACGAAATACCTTGTCGCGGACCAGCGACTTGCCGGCATAGCCCACGTTCGACACCAACTCACCTTCGCGCATGCTCAGGTTGGCCCAGCCCACCACCTGCTCATGCCACAACACCGGCAGTGCGTAGTAGCCATACTGGCGCTTCGGTGCAGGCGTGTAGGCCTCGAACTTGTACACCCAATCCCACAGCAACTCGAAACGGCGGCGGTCCCACACCACCGGGTCGAACGGCGCCAGCAGGCGCACCTGCTCATCCGGTGCATGGCGGCGCGAGCGCGGATTCTCGTCCGCCGGCCAGTACCAGGTGGTGCCCTCCAGCGTGCAGCTGGCCAACTGCTGCTTGGCCAACGCCAATGCCCTGCGGGTCTGCTCGGCCAGGTGCGGCGCGCCATAGCCCAGCAGGCGCACCAGATAGGTCAGGCTGGCCGAGGGCAGCGGCGCGTACTTGCGCACCACCAGATCGATCAGGGCGGCAGCACGTTCGATCTGCGCCTGTTCGCTGGAATCGGGCTCGGCATGCTCGGCCACCGCGTAGATGCGCGTACCGCTGTCGCGCCGTTGCACCCGCAGCATCCCGCGGTAGTGCATGCCATCCAGCAGATGCGTGCTGGCGTTGCTGGTGCCGCCCCAGTAGTTGGTCACCCGCCCATGCGCGAATGCCTGGTCGACCTCGCGCGGGTGCACGCTGCCACGCTCGCGCACAAAGGCCAGCACGTCGGCCGCACGGCGATGGGTCTCGGCATCCCACTCGCGCTTGGAAACCCGTGGGTGCATCAGCGCCAGATGCTCGCGCGGCAGGAAGCCGTAGTTCACCAGGCAATCCTCTTCCACCGGCAGACGCGTGTAGCGGCGCTCAAGATCGCCCGCGCGGTAGCCCTTCACCCGGTGGCGCAGGGTCAGGTCCTGCGCGCGAGCGGGTGCGCGGATCGGGTCGGCCTGCACGAAGCCCAGGCGCCGGATCGCGGTCAGCAGCGTGGTCGGCTTGAACAGGGTGCGCGCCACCGCGTAGCGGCGAAGGTCATCGAGAGTGGGCGTGGCAGGCATGGCCGCATTGTATTCTCGACACTACGCGATCCGTCCAGTAGAGCCAGGCCACGCCTGGCTGGCGTCATGGTGAACGGCCGCGATCATCCACGCACGGCGTGCATCTACCGAAGCCGCGATACCTCCAGCGAACCGATCACCAGGGCCCGCATGCCCTGCTTGAACTCGGTGATCACCTGCCCCTCCTCGTCGTCCGCAATCGCGTAGATGGTGTCGGCGCCGGCGATGCAGTAGAACGCGATCGTGGCCAGCAGCCAGCGCGCCTTGTCCACCGGCAGGCCGAACACCTCGGCCACGTGCGCCTGGTGCGAGGCGATCTTTTCCAGCATCGGCGCGGTCGCCACCGTGCGCCGCAGCAGGTAGGGCGGTAGCCCGGGATGCGCCTTCACCACTTCGCACAGCGACTCCACGAACCCCATCAGATAGGCCTCCAGCCCACCCGGTGCGTCGACCGACGCGCGCGGAATCTGCCAGCGCTGGAACACCGCCTCCGCCACCAGGCGCTTCAACGCCTCCAGGTTGGCCACGCGCTTGTACAGCGCTGCCTGGGTCACCGCCAGTTCGGCGGCCACGTTGGCCATGGTCAGGTTGGGCAGGCCCAGGCGGATGCCGATGTCGGCCAGACGCTCCGGGGTGATGGTGGGCGGGCGGCCACGGGTCGGCGCCGTTGGATCGGGGTGCGTGCTCATACGGTGCCTGCTCTTACGGTGCGCGTCCATACCCTGCTGAGGGTGCCAGCAAAGGGACCCTCTTGTCCGCTTCGATTGATTTAGTTTACTTTACTCAACTAATTCGGAATGCGTCCGCCGCGCACCCGTAACCGAGCCCATGGCTCACCTCCCGCCAGGTCCCCACCCAGCCAACAACCCTGCGCTGCGCCCTTTCCCCGTGCTTGCCGTCGGCAGCGCGCCAGGCGCGCTCGCGCCTGCGATTCACAGGACTCTGGCATGACCGTTTTCAACTTCACTTCTGCACAGCATCGCGCTGCCGCCGCATCCTCCGGCCTGATGTATTCGCCGGGCATGGTCCGGCGCTACCGGGTGTCCGCCCTCGCGCTGGGGCTGCTGGCCTCGTTCGCCGCGCTGGCCGACGCCGCGCCGTCCACCCTTCCGTCGGTACAGGTGCAGGAACAACGCCGGGTCACTGCAGACTATGCGGGCGGGCAAGTGGCTGCCGGCAGCCGCGTCGGCCTGCTCGGCGACAAGGATTTCATGGACACGCCGTTCAATACGGTCAGCTACACCGAGTCCTTCATCCGCGATCGCCAGGCCAAGGACCTGACCGACGTCATTGCCGCCACCGACCCCACGGTGTTCAGCAACGGCGTCACCGGTGCCTGGAGCGAGAACTACGCGATCCGCGGCTTTGCCTCCAACACCAGCGACACCACCTTCAATGGCCTCAGCGGCATGGCGCCCTACTACCGCACCTCGCCGGAAATGTTCGAGCGCATCGAGGTGCTGAAGGGACCGTCTGCGCTGCTCAACGGCATGCCGCCGGGCGGCTCGGTCGGTGGCAGCGTCAACCTGGTGCCCAAGCGCGCAAGCGAGCAACCGCTGCTGCGGGTCAGTGCCAACTTCGCCTCCGATGCGCAGTTCGGCACTCACGTGGATATGGGCCGTCGCCTCGGCGCCGACAGGCAGTTCGGCATCCGCTTCAACGGTGCCTACCGTGATGGTGACGGCGCCGTCGGCAAGCAGCGCAAGAAGGTACAGCTCGGTTCGCTGGCACTGGACTGGCGCGGCGAACGTATGCGGCTGTCGGCCGATCTGTACAGCGCCGACGACCGCGTTGACGGCCCGGCGCGTGGCGTCGGCCTGGCACCGGGCGTGGCCATTCCGCGCCCGCCACGCGGCGATACGCTGATCAACCCGGATTGGGCCTACGTGGACAGCCAGGACAAGGGCGCGATGGTGCGCGGAGAACTGGATGTCAACGATAGCCTGATGGCCTACCTCGCGTACGGCACCAGCAGGACCGACTACCGCTACAACGGTTCGATCAGCGCGCAGATCCTCAATCCAGCCGGCAACTTCACCACGGTGATCGGCCAGCTCGCCTTCGACATCAGGAAGCAGTCCGCAGATGCCGGCCTGCGCGGTTCCTTCCACACCGGCAACGTCGGCCACCAGTGGGCCGCCAACGTGACCCACTACCAGCACACCCAGAACGACTACGGCCGGCGCAGCGTACCCGGCTGGGACTGGACCACCAATCTGTACAACCCAGTGTGGGGCCCGGCGGCGCCGTTCGTGGCACCGCACATCTCGCATACCGAGCTGACGCTGGACAGCCTCGGCTTCGCCGACACCCTCGCCTTCGCCGATGACCGCGTGCAGCTGACGCTGGGCGTGCGCCGCCAGCAGGTGGTCAGCGAGACCTTCAACGTGTCCACGGGTGCACGCACCTCGCGCTACGACGAGAGCGCCACCACGCCGGCAGCGGCCCTGCTGGTGAAAGCCACCGACGCGATCTCCCTCTACACCAACTACATCGAAGGCCTCAGCCAGGGCGCCACCGCGCCGATGACCGCCGCCAATGCCGGCGATGTGTTCGCACCGTTCCGCACCAGGCAGAAGGAGCTGGGCCTGAAGCTGGACCTGGGCAGCTTCGCGCACACCTTCAGCGTGTACGAGATCAAGCGACCGAACAGCTACACCGACCCGGTCACGAATATCTTCTCGTTTGGCGGCGAGCAACGTAACCGGGGCGTGGAATGGGGCTTCTTCGGCGCACCAATGGACGGCGTGCGCCTGCTCGGTGGAGCGGCCTATGTGCAGCCGAAGCTGACCCGCACGGCCGGTGGCGTGAATGAAGGACGCATCGCCACCGCCGTGGCGCAGCGGCAGGCCAAGCTGGGCGTGGAATGGGATGTGCCGACCTTGCAGGGCCTGACCCTGACCGGCAATGCCACGGCGATGTCGAGGCAGTACATCAGTGCCGACAATAGCCTGTCGGTGCCGGGGCGTACGTTGTTCGACGTGGGGGCGCGCTACAGCACCACCGTGGCGGGTCGATCGCTTGCGCTGCGGGCCAGCGTGAACAACGTGACCAACAAGTCGTATTGGGGCATGCCGTTGTTGTCGAGCCTGGCGCTGGGTGCACCGAGGACGGTGCTGGTGTCGGCAACGATGGATTTCTAAGCTGGCGTGGAACCCCTGTAGAGCCGAGCCATGCTCGGCTCCGTTTCGTCCGCTGAGCCGAGCATAGGCTCGGCTCTACAGGACGTCGGGCAATCCGCGAACGGCATCCACGCATGGCGTGGATCTACGTGTCATTCCGGATGCAGGCGATAGATGGCGTGGCTGGTCAACGCCAATGCCGCCAGCTTCAGCCCTTCCATTACGCGATCGCCCACGTACTGTTCCGGGCCGCCATTCTGGCGGGCGCGTTCGGCCGCCAGCAGGATCTCCTGCACGATACGCAGCCCGGCCAGTGCACCGTCGGCGTCGGCCAACGCCAGGCACCGGCCCGGCAGCTGATGGCGCTCGGGCCAGGGCTGGCCGTCGGCAGCCGCGCCCAACCCGATGCGATGCAGCAGGGCCGTCAGGTTGTTGGGATCGGGCGGGATGTCGTGGCCTTCATCGGCATTGGCCGGGGCGTGCTGATGGGGGAACTCCGATGCGTTCATGGCAGGTCTCCGTGCAAGGCATGCGGGACCACCACCCTTAACAATCAAGGCGGCGGACGGTGCGTGGCTGGAAATCCCGTGAGTCAGTGCTATACCCGGGCGGTGGGCTTGCGCCCACCTCCACGCACCGCCCGCCATGGAACGCGAACGGAATGCCAGCCGACGCCGCGCAAGGCGACGCCGGCTGGCAAGCGTAAACAGCACTTACTCAACGGGGTTTCCAGGCCCCGGCCACCCTTTTTCGGTGGCACCCCATCATGTGCACAACGGGGTGGCAGGCGCCAACAACCCAAGTGCCAAGACAGCAACGTTCACGCAGTGGCAGCATTGTCGCATATCGACAATCGAGCCGAAGATTCAACAACTTGCGCCACGCCAACGGCGGCGTTCCCCACCCGCATCGGCACCACGCGTTCCTTGACCGCATCCGGCTTTCAAGACGCGCGACACGCCAGTTCCGACATTACACAAGCAGATGGGCAATCAACGCCAGCACCGCCAGATGCCCCACGTAGTAGCCGTAGAACAGCCAGCGCCAGCGCGGCAGCTGCCACGGCACCCGCGCGGCCAGCAGCACCACCGGAACGGCCAGCACCGCCCAGCCGTTGTGGTTGGCCCAGCACACCGCCGCAAGCGCGACCAGCAGCGGCCACCACGCCCGATGCCGGAACGCGATCCAAGCCAGCAGCACGGCGCCAACGCCGGCCCACTGGTAGTCCACGAACATCGGCAGCACGCCGGCAGCCAGCAACAGCAGCACAGGCCGATTGTTCGCAAGCGCATGCACGGCCACCACCGCCAGGGTGAAGGCGAGCAGGATGTTGAGCGGCAGCCAGGAACCGAACGCAAGTGCGTGCAACGGCTGCGCGATCAGCCCCCATAGCGCGAGCCGGCGCACGATTTGCGTAGGTCGGCGCCCGGCTGGGCCAGGTTGCAGGCCATCACCAGCGCGAACAGCGGGAAGGCGATACGCCCCAGTTCGCTGACCACCGGCACGTAGCCCCCGAAGACCACCTTGGCCACGTGGTCGCCGGTCATGGCCAGCAGCGCGATCCACTTCAACAGCTCGCGCGCGCCGCTGCCGAGGCTGAGGTTGAACGTGGACGTCCCGGTCGTGGTCGCTTGCATCGCGGAAGCTTATGCGCATCGGCCAGCGCATTTCCAGCGCCGCGCAGGAGCCCGCCACTGCAAGCCGTAGATGGCGGCGCTATGCTGGCCGCCCCTGCTTGTGAGACACCCGCCATGCGCACCCTGTACCCGGCCATCGAGCCCTACCGCGAATTCGCCCTGCCGGTGAGCGATCTGCACACGCTGCATATCGAAGAGTGCGGCACGCCGGAGGGCATTCCGGTGGTGTACCTGCACGGTGGCCCGGGCGCCGGTATCTCGCCGACCCATCGGCGCTTCTTCGACCCGGCGCGCTACCGCATCGTGCTGATCGACCAGCGCGGCAGCGGCCGTTCCACGCCGTTCGGCGAGCTGCGCGACAACACCACGCAGGACCTGGTGGCGGACATCGAAAAGGTGCGTGAGCACCTGGGCATCGAGCGCTGGCTGGTCTATGGCGGCTCCTGGGGCTCCACGCTGTCGCTGGCCTACGCGCAGGCGCATCCGGAACGCGCCACCGGCCTGATCGTGCGTGGCGTGTTCCTCGGTCGTGAGATCGAGAACCGCTGGTTCGCCGAGGCCGATGGCGGTGCGCGCTGGATCTTCCCGGAGCGCTGGGACCGCTACGAGGCTTATATCCCGGAAGCCGAGCGTGGCGACATGATCGCGGCCTACTGGGCGCGCATGGATGGCCCGGATCAAGCAACCCGTATCGAAGCCGCGCAGGCCTGGTTGGGCTGGGAAGACAATGCGGCCACCCTGCAGCACGACGTGGATGCCGAATCCACCGATGATCCGCTGGATACGCTGGCGAAGGCCCGTATTGAAGCGCACTACTTCCGCAACGGCATCTTCCTGGAGCCGGACCAGCTGCTGCGCAACATCGATCGCATCCGCCACCTGCCCGGCGTGATCGTGCAGGGGCGCTACGACATCATCTGCCCGCCGCGCAGCGCCTGGGACCTGGCCAAGGCCTGGCCGGAAGCGCGCCTGGAGATGGTGACCTCCGGCCACAGCGCCAACGAGCCGGCCACGGTCGATGCGCTGGTGCGGGCGACGGATGCCTTTGCCGACCGGTTCTGAACGCCTGGGGTAGTGCCGGCCGCTGGCCGGCACCCCCGCAACACACTCCTGCGTGCGACTACGGGTTGGCGTCAAACACCACGGTCATGTTGCCTTCCCAATGCGAGCCTGGCGCCTTCAGCATCTCTGTTACGGCGGCCCGTCCTGCGGTGAACCGCAAGGTCGACCGCCGCTGCATCAGATAGCCATCCGGCGTGAAGCGCGGCGCCTGTGCGTCGTCGGGTAACAGCGGTGTGTCCTGCGCCGGGCGCCCATCGCGCAGATTGCGCATGCCGGGCAAGGTGACGTCCACATCCACCGGTACAACCTGCCCAAGCGTCTGATTACGAATGCCGCAGCGATTGCCCGCGTCGTGCTCACAGCGCAGCTTCATGCTGAAGTCCGTTGAGCTGGTCAGATGGAATGGCAGCTCCTGATAGAGGCGTGTCGGGGCACGGCCCTGATCGGTCCACTGCGCCCAACCTGCCTCCGGCGCCAAGTGCACCTGCGGATTATCACTTGGGAAACGTACCTGGAACTGGTGGGACACCGTGAAGCGGAACTTCAACGTGATCGGTTCGGTCGTGACGTCATCACCAAAGTCAATGTCCCTGCCCGCACCCCCCGCAGTGTAGGTCAACTCGCCTTCATAGATACCGTCGATCAGAGACAGGGGCGAAGGTGCCGTGATGAGAAGACCCAGACCGAACCAGGACATCGCATAGTCGGCCGGCTGTGAAAGCGCTGTATCCCCCTGCGAGTTGCACGGCACCGGCATCTCTGGATTGCGGACGATCCATCCAAACCTGACAAATGATCCGGCGCCAGCCGTATGAACGTAGCTGCACCCTCCACGCACTGATCGTGTGAATACGGGATTGGATCCACCTCCGGGCGTCACATGACCGCTGACGGTGGCTATCGTGATTCGCACTTCAGCTTCAGTACCCGTGACGGTGTTACGTAGCATGACGGTCCGGGGAGCGGGCAATCCAAGATAAAAGCGCTTACGAACATCACCATTGTGCTCGTAGGTTTTACTCCACTGCAGTGGAACATCGACGGAGTAGGCGCCATCATCCGCACAGAACTCCGGCCGCCACGAGCAGTAGCTGCCGCGCGGCGTTGTATTCCGGAAGACCATCCGGCCCGGGTCCAGGGCTGACGGGGCAAACTCTGCCGTGACCAGCACTTCTGCCGCACATGCACTTGCGGCCGCGCCAAGCCCAATCACGACCAGCCCTGCGCCTCGCAGCGCTGCCATCAGTGAGCGGATTCTCATTTCGCATGCTCCTCGGTTCTCGCGATCGACGGCGGGCATCCCGTCGCCCCCACCATCAACACATCCCCTTCCCTGGGGTAGCGCCCCTCCTCCATCGTCAGCGTGCAGCTGACCAGGTTGGGGTAGCGCAACTCCACCACCGGCGCACGGGCGCTCAGTTCCAGGGTAAAGAAGCCGTCCTCCTGGCTGACGCTGCGGCCGGCGTGGTTGATCACCTGCACGCCGCGCACACCGTTGCCGTCTGCATCCAGTACCTGGCCCATGACGGTGAAGGTGCGCAGCACGTCCAGCGTGGCATGCATCACGCCGCCCTTGTTGAGGTGATAGCTGACGACCGATGGCTGCAGCGTTGCCGACGGCGCATGCCGCCCCTGGAAGTCGAACTGCACGTGGCCTGCGCGATACGCGGCCACCGGAACGAAGTTGCGGCCCGGGCGCAGCGCCACGCCGCCACCGTGGCTGTCGTCCGCACGCAGGGCAAGATCGGGATAATCGCTGCGGACATCGACAATCAGCCCGGTGTCAGCGCTTCTGCCGCGCCCCTGCCCCAGCACAGCGGCGCGCCCGCCGCCAATGACCACAGTGCTGTCGAGGTTGGCGGTGCCGCTGATGCGGCCCGATTCCGCGCCGCGATAGACCTGCATGTCACCTTCCACAAACGTGCTCTGCAGCGAGGCACCCGCGCCCGCGCCCAGCCCGCCCCGCTCGGCGGTGACTGTGCCATTCACGCTCTGCAGTACGGCTCCGTCCATGCGCTGGGTGGCGGTCGCGGTCACATAGGTATCGCGGCGACCGGCATCGCCGGTGCGGCTGCCGAGGCTGCCGCTGTAGCTGCGTCGATCGCTGCCCAGTGACACACTCACCGTCAGGTCGATCCCGCGTTGCCGCCGGTAGCCCGTGTAGCGGGCGCCGGGGCGGTCATAGGCGGAAACGCGCCAGTTGACATCATGCTTGCCGAACACCGTCTCCCGGCGCCCGTACGAGACATCGATGCCGGTCCCGCGGGTGAAGCCCGAACTGCGGGCCACGCGCAGGCTGGCAGTGTCGCGGTGCCCGAAACGATGCGTGATCGAGATGGCCGTGGTGTCCTGCCAGCCGCCGCGGGTCTCCCAGCGTGGGGCGCTGCTCGCGTCCGCCACGACGCGCTCGCGCTGCTCCACCCAACCGCGCGCATGGTTGGCCACCACCGAGCCGGCACGATAGCGGTACAGGCCCTGCAGGTCCACGCCGCGCCCGGCGTCGCTGGAGGTATAGACATTGGTGTAGGTGCTGAAGCGGTCACTGGCCTGCCAGTCCATCGACACACCCGCCGCATGCCGCGCGCCGATCCGCTGCACGGTGGCCCCGGCCACCGCACGGGAATGCAACAGGTAATTGACCACGGCACCGGCCGCGGCGCCGCCCTCGCGGGCGCTTCCGGCGCTGGCCAGCAACCCGCGCTGCTGCCCTGCGAACGCGCTGTAGCGCCACCGCCGGCTGGGATCCTGCCAGCGGCTGGGCTTGTGGATGGAGGCGCTTTCGCGGGACGCTTCTCGACCGTCCTGGACCACCCGCAGTTCCACATCGTAGATCCCGCCGGGTAGCCGGCGCGTATCGATTTCCTGGATGCCGGGCTTGACGGCCTGCGTGGACAGCAGGTTCCCGTCGCGATAGATCTCCACCACGCCTTCGCCGCTGGCCGTGACATAGACGGGATAGACACTGGGGCTTCGCGTATCGGCCAGGAGTACGTCCGAGGATCCGAACATCAGGCCCAGCGCCGTATCGTTCTGCGTACCCGGTGCCCGGGGCTGGCGCACAATGCCCTCGAAGGTGGGCAGGAAGTAGCCGGCGCGAACGAAATGATCGCCCAGTTCGCGCTGGGCATACAGGGCACTGAGGTAGTGCTCGCTGCTGCCGGGCTGGGCGTAGTACTGGTAGCTGCCAACCGTGCTCCAGTGGCCGGCACTGCCGCGCAGTTCAGCGCTGTAGCGTACGGTGGCCTGCTGTTCCTGGCCGCCGTGCACGGCAAGACTGTTGCGCACGATCAGCCCCCGGCTGCCCGCGTCCGGCAAGGCGATGTGGCGCCCCTCCTTCTGCGCGCCGGCAGGCGTCAGTACACTCAGCAGCGAGTTGGACAGACTGTAGTGCAGCGCTGCCATGCCCCGGCACTGATGCCTGCATACGCCCAGCGCCATCGGTTCAGCGAGTTGCTCGCCCCAACGGGCACGCTCGGTCTGTGCCAACCGGCTTTCGTGGCTGTCGCCAAAGCCGATCACCTGCACCCGGTTGTCTTCGTGCAGCAGAACCTCGGCGTCACCCAGATACTGCCCATCCAGCTCCACGCGCACGGTGAGCGGGTTGCCAAACAGGTGCTCGCGGAATTCGGCCGGCATGCGTTCGCGCTGCTGCTGCAGGCTGGGCAGCTCGCCCGGCGCGAGGCCGGCCGCCTGCGTTGACGTGGCAAGGACCACGGCACCGATCGCGGTCGCGAGCTGGGCCAGGCGGAATCGACGGTGGTTGGAGGACGAGAGCATGGACGCTGTTCCGGCGTCCCCGCCGCATCATCGGATGCGGCGGGGTGCCTGAAGGAACTCAGGGGGTGATGTCGCTTTCGAAGATCATGTGGAACTGGCCACCGTAGCTGCCCTGCTTGTAGCCACCCGACGGCGCGGTCGGCGCAATGGCGAAGGCAAGCGACTTGCCGGCGGCGGCCTGGGCCGCGTTGGCGACGGTGATCTTGGCGGCGGCGGTTGCCGGAACCTCCACGTTGTCCAGCTTCACCACCAGGTCCACGACGTCTGCGGCCGACGCCATCTGTGCCGGCGACGTCAGGTAGGCGGTGATGGCAGCCGGCGACTTGATGTTGATGACGCGCCCGGTCAGTTCGCCCAGCGTTTCGCGCGCGGTGTCCCACGGCAGGTTCTGCGGCAGGCCTTCCCAGCCGTCAGGCGTGGACACCTGCAGGCCAGCGGTGTTCGGGACGTCGGCGGTCACGTTGACGGTGATCGACTTGGATTCGGTGGCTGCCAGGCTGACAGCCGGTGCGATGAGGGCTGCAGCGGCTGCAGCCAGGGCGTACTTCTTCAGGGACATGGAAATGCTCCGGGATCGGTGGATGGATACGATGGGATACGACGCCAGGACGAAGACACAGCCTCCCCGCCGGGCGCCTGGCGAACCCGGTGGGGACGTTGCAGAAAGGGGAGATGGGCGGACGATCAGCGGCGCGAGTCGATGCTGCGGCGGTCGTCGCCCTCCCTCAGGTCGTAGCGGGCGAACCGGCTGTCGTCGGCCTGCAGCGCATAGGTTCGCCCGGGCCGGACATGGACGATGATGCCGGGCGTGCAGGCATCCGGACTGTTTCGCTCGCAGTACCGCAGGTTGTCCAGCACCACCGTGGCGTTGCCACCGTTGTGCACGTGACCGTCCTGCACACGGGTGTCATAGCGCGTGTTCCGCGGTGCCACGAACAGGATGGTGCCGTAGCCGGTGAACACGCGAACTGCCGAAGTCAGCCCGGTGATCTCCTGCACCTGCGCATCACTGAGCGAAAACTCCTCGGCGCTCGGCACCACCGGAATGAAGCGGAGCCGGTAGTAGCGCTCCTCATCACGGTCACCGCGATAGACCAGGCGCGTCGCCTGTTGGCCGTTGGCGGCAATGATCAGGCGGCTGGGGCTGGCGATCACCCCGTGCGCACCAGGTGCGTTGCGTACCAGCGCCACGGTGTCCACTGGCGTTTCGACAACCTTGCCGTCTGCATCGAAGTGCATCTGGGTGACCTCAACGCGCACGTATGCGGTCACATCACCGGTATTGCGTATGCGCTTGAGCAGGTTGCTCTGCGCGGGCGCAAGATGATCGAACAGGAGACCCACGTTGATCTGTGGTGTCGTGGCATGGGCGCTGCTGACGCACAGAGCCAGCAGGATCAGAATGAGTGCGCGTTGCATGACGAACTCGCGGGGGAGAGGCGAGCGGTTAGTTTCACGGCAGCTTTACAATCAGGCTATGCAACAACTTGCAAAAAGGTCAGATATTTCCGACCTCGCAAAGTGGCTCCGCCCAGGTCAACCCGGAAATCCTGTCCGCGCACTCGGCCGCGGCGGTCTGGCCCGTTGCACATCGCGACGGCACGCCCTGGATCAGCATCGGCGGCTGGCACACGCATGGGGCGTGCGGGTGAACGGGCGCCCACCGCTGCATGGCGACCCCGCCGGTTCTTCGCAGCTCGCTTACGGACCCGGGCCGAAGATCCGGCCGTGGCCATCCAGACGCATGGCCCGCGTCCCCACTTCTGGAGCCTGTCATGACCGGTATTCGCTACGTTCCTGCTGTCCTCGTCATCACCATCGGCCTGCTGCTGGGCGCCTGTTCCAAGACCCAGGAGGCGAGCAAGGCCACCGCCGCCGAGGACGTCACCGAAGTGAAGCTGATACCGCCGTATGAGTCGCTGGACAAGGACAAGGACGGCATCGTCACGCTGGCCGAAGTGGATGCCGTGGCACCCGACTGGGCCGAGCGCCTGCATGCCTGCGATACCGACCGTGACAAGACGTTGACCCGTGGCGAGTACGACGTCTGCAAGCAGACCAGCGGCGCGCATTGACCCACCACTGAACCCTCGATCGGCACCGCATACGCCCGGCTATACCAAGGTATAGCCGGGCTAACCCACGGGCCTCTAGGCCTGCCCCATTCAGGGGCGGACAATAGCGCCACTGGCCAGGGCAACCCTGGCTAGCCCCCTCCCCTCATGGAGACGCAGATGGACCCCGACCCTGCCGGGCGCACCGCGCCCCGGATGCCCGCTTGTTGCCTGTTCCTGGCGCCTGCCCGCCGGTCCCTGCCTGCCTGAGTGACGGGGGACCGCCAGGTGCCGCCTGCCTGGAGATCACCCCCATGTCCTACAAGATCCTCTACATCACCCTGCGCCGCCTGATCGGCGAGCGCGATGTTGCCGCCCTGCGCAGCCAGCTGCTGCAGCACGGCCCGGTCATGTTTGCCCGTTCGCTGTCGCTCGGTTCGCCGCGCGTGGTGGCCGACGCGCTGTCGCTGCTGCCGATCAGCGAGCGGATCACCGTGCTGCGCCATCTGCCCTACCCGCTGCGCGATGCGATGAAGCCGCTGTGCATTGGTGGCAGCCAGCGCCTGCACATGCAGCCGTGGTCGCCGGCGGTGCTGGCGATGCGCCACGCCTGAACTGTCTCACCCATTCCGTTCGTGTTCCGGCTGCGGCCGGCTCTGACATTCGAGGAGCGTCCCATGAGCCTGCTCAACGCCTGGTTCAACGCCTTCCTGCGCAGCCGTCGCGCAGGCAACCTGTTCCGCCGTCGTGCGATGCCCGAAGCCGGCTTTGGCCCGGGCAGCGCCGAAGCGGCGCCGTTCGCGCTTACCACCGGCCTGGTCACCCTTGCCCAGCAGGAAGAAGCCGAGCTGCTGGCCACGCTGGAGTCGCATGCCGATGGCCTCAGCCCGCATGAAGCCGAGGAGCGGCTGGCCACGCTCGGCCCCAACGAGGTGGATCACGAAAAGCCGCTGCCGTGGTGGCGGCACCTGTGGCAGTGCTACCGCAATCCGTTCAACCTGCTGCTGACCGTACTGGCGGCGGTGTCCTGGCTGACCGAGGACATCAAGGCCACGATCGTGATTGGTGCGATGGTACTGCTGTCCACGCTGATCCGCTTCGTGCAGGAAGGCCGCTCCAACCGTGCGGCTGAGCGTCTGAAGGCACTGGTCGGCAACACCGCGCGCGTGCTGCGCCGCAATCCGGGCACCGAGGCCGCCGATGTGGCCGACCAGTACTTCGGTGCGCACCTGCACAGCCGTCGCCCGGCACGCCTGCTGGACCTGCCGATCCGTGAGCTGGTGCCCGGTGACCACATCGTGCTGTCGGCCGGCGACATGATTCCGGCCGATTGCCGCGTACTGACCGCCAAGGACCTGTTCGTCGCCCAGGCCGCGATGACCGGCGAATCGCTGCCGGTAGAGAAGTTCGCGCACCCGGGCGACGGCCTGGCCGGCCTGCTGGAGCAGCACAACCTGCTGTTCATGGGCACCAACGTGGTGTCAGGCACCGCCACCGCCGTGGTGCTGGCCACCGGCAACCGCACCTACTTCGGCACGCTGGCCCAGCGCAGCACCGCTACCGACCGTGCGCCCACCGCGTTCCAGGCCGGCGTCAACAGTGTCAGCTGGCTGCTGATCCGCTTCGCGCTGGTGATGGTGCCGTTCGTGCTGCTGATCAACGGCTGGACCAAGGGTGACTGGACCGAGGCGTTCCTGTTCGCGCTGTCGGTAGCGGTGGGCTTGACGCCGGAAATGCTGCCGATGATCGTCACCTCCACCCTGGCCAAGGGTGCGGTGCTGCTGTCGCGGCGCAAGGTGATCGTCAAGCGCCTGGATGCGATCCAGAACTTCGGCGCGATGGAAGTGCTGTGCACCGACAAGACCGGCACGCTCACCCAGGACAGGATCGCGCTGGAGCGCCACACCGATGTGTTCGGTCACGATTCGGAAGACGTGCTGAAGTTCGCTTACCTCAACAGCCACTTCCAGACCGGGCTGATCAACCTGCTGGACCGCGCGGTGCTGGAGCACGTGGAGCTGCAGAGTTCGCTGCGGCTGTCGCAGGACTACCACAAGGTGGATGAGATCCCGTTCGACTTCGAGCGCCGCCGCATGTCGGTGGTGGTGTCCGAGCGCGAGGACCACCATGAGCTGATCTGCAAGGGCGCGGTGGAAGAGATGCTGGCGGTGTGCAGCACCGTGCGCGAGAACGGCCAGGACATGCCACTGGACGAGCGCCGCCTGGCGCGGGTGCGGCAGACCACCGAGGAACTGAACGAACAGGGCCTGCGCGTGGTGGCGGTGGCGATGAAGGAGACCGCGGCCAGTCAGAGCGCCTACTCGCAAGCGGACGAGTGCGGTTTGACGCTGGTCGGCTACGTGGCCTTCCTGGACCCGCCGAAGGAGTCGGCTGCGCAGGCGCTGCAGGCGCTGGCCGCACACGGTGTCGAGGTCAAGGTCTTCACTGGCGACAACGAACTGGTGACCGCCCGTGTCTGCGCACAGGTGGGGCTGGACGCGGACACCATCCTGACCGGCCCGCAGATCGAGCGCATGGACGACGGCGCGCTGTCGCGGGCGCTGCACCACCATCGCGTGTTTGCCCGGCTGACGCCGCTGCACAAGGAGCGGCTGGTACGCGAGCTGCGGGCGCAGGGCAAGGTGGTCGGCTTCCTCGGTGACGGCATCAACGATGCGCCGGCGCTGCGCGCAGCCGATATCGGCATCAGCGTGGACAGCGCGGTGGACATCGCCAAGGAGGCGGCCGACATCATCCTGCTGGAAAAGAACCTGATGGTGCTGGAGGAAGGCGTCATCCAGGGCCGGCGCACGTTCAACAACATGCTGAAGTACATCCGCATGACCGCCAGCTCCAACTTCGGCAATGTGTTCTCGGTGCTGGTGGCCTCGGCCTTCCTGCCGTTCCTGCCGATGCTGCCGCTGCAGCTGCTGGTGCAGAACCTGCTGTATGACATCTCGCAGATCGCCATTCCGTTCGACAACGTGGATGAGGAACTGGTACGCAAGCCGCTGAAGTGGAACCCGGCGGACATCGGCCGCTTCATGGTGTTCTTCGGGCCGATCAGCTCGCTCTTCGACCTGAGCTGTTTCGCGCTGATGTGGTACGTGTTCGATGCACGCACGCCGGCCGACCAGGGCCTGTTCCAGTCCGGCTGGTTCGTGGTCGGCCTGCTGACCCAGACCCTGATCGTGCACATGATCCGCACGCCGAAGGTGCCGTTCCTGCAGAGCATCGCCGCGCCGCCACTGCTGCTGATGACCGGCCTGATCATGGCCATCGGCGTGGCCCTGCCGATGAGCCCGCTGGCCGGCTACTTCAAGCTGCAGGCGCTGCCGGTTGGCTACTGGCCGTTCCTGGTGGCGATCCTGTTCGGCTATGCGGTGCTGACCACCGCGCTGAAGAAGTTCTACATCCGTCGTTACGGCTGGCAGTAAGCACCCGCCGCTTGTCCAGGGAGAAACGCAATGGACATCAATCCGAACCTGCCGGCGTTCAACGCCGGCGCCACGCTCAGCTCGCTGATCAGCCTGTCGGTGGCATTCGTGCTGGGCACGGTCATCGGCCTGGAGCGGCAGCTGCGGCAACGCACCGCCGGCCTGCGTACCAATACGCTGGTGGCGGTGGGTGCGGCAGTGTTCGTCGATCTGGCGGTGCGCTTCCATGACCTGTACGGCGGACCACCCTCGCCGCTGCATGTGGTGGCCTATGTGATCTCCGGCGTCGGCTTCCTCGGCGCCGGCGCGATCATGAAGGACGGCGCCCAGGTGTCCGGCCTGAACACCGCCGCCACCCTGTGGGGATCGGCAGCGGTGGGAGCCTGCGCGGGTATCAAGCTGCTGCCCGAAGCAGTGCTCGCAGCGGTGTTCGTGCTGGCCGCCAATACCCTGCTGCGGCCGGTGGTGAACCGCATCCAGCGGCAGCCGCTGCCGGAAGCGTTCAGCGAGGCGACCTATGCGATCAACGTGGTCTGCCAGCGCGAGCAGCAGGCCGAGGTGCTGGACCAGCTGTTGCTGCTGCTTGAGCAGGCGCATTACCCGGTGCGCGCGGTGGACCAGCGCCCGTTCGGCGAGCGCGATGTGGAGATCGAAGCGGTGCTGTATGCCACCACGGTGGATGCCGGCGAACTGGACGCCGTACTTGCGACGCTGGCGACCACGCCCGGTGTGCTGCAGGGATTCTGGAACGCCAGCCTGGAGGAGTAGTGCCGGCCGCTGGCCGGCAACACCGTGCACCGCTTTGGTAGGTGCCGACCTTGGTCGGCAGAGAACCTTCAGAGACCGTGTCCATCCCTGCGGTAGTGCCGGCCGCTGGCCGGCAACCTCATGAGCTCCGGCAACACCGTGCAGTTGCCGGCCAGCGGCCGGCACTACCAGACATCGTTCTGGCTTGTGCCGACCAACGGTCGGCACCCACAGCAAAAGAGCCTGCCGACCAAGATCGGCATCTGCCGATGGCGGCTTTGCTATCCTTTCACCCCACGCCAGGGAGCCGTCCCGATGCCATCGCTGTCGCCCCGCCGCCCGCTGGTGCTGCTGGCCCTGATCGTCGTGATGGCCGCGATCTTCCTGATCGACACCGTCACCGATTACGCGGTTGCTGCTGCCTGCTTCTACGCAGCGGTCATCCTCGCGGCATCGCGCGTGCTGGCCGCCCGCGGCCTGATCACGCTGGCCATCGCCTGCATCGCGCTGACCGGGCTGAGTTTCTTCCTGACCCGCTTCGGCACCTACCGCATCGGCCTGGTCAATTCGGTGATCGGCATGCTGGTGATCGGCATCACCACCTACCTCGCACTGAACATGGAAGCGGCCAAGGCCGCCGTGCAGGAAGCACAGGGCCGTCTGCTGCGGGTAGCGCGCGCCTCCACCGTAGGCGAGCTGACCACCTCCATCGCCCACGAAGTGAACCAGCCGCTGGCGGCCATCGCCAGCAGCGCCGAAGCCTGCCAACGCTGGCTGGCGCAGGACCCGCCGAACGTGGACAAGGCACGCCAGACCGTGGCCCGCATCCTGGCCGATGCGCACCGTGCCGGCGATGTGATCGCCCGCATCCGCGGCCTGACCCAGGGCGCGGCACCGGAACGGCGCGCCTTCGACCTGAACCAGGCGGTGGAGGAAATGCTGGCGTTGTCGCGCAGCGAACTGGACCAGCATGGCGTGGCCGTGGCCCTGCTGCTGGACGCCGACCTGCCGCCGGTGCAGGCCGATCGCGTACAGGTGCAGCAGGTGATCGGCAACCTGATCCTCAATGCGGTGGATGCAATGGAAGCCGTACCCGCAGGCGACCGGCGTCTGTCGCTGCTGACCCGGCGTGAGGGCCAACGGGTCAGCCTCAGCGTACGCGATCGTGGCGTCGGCCTGCCCGCCGAGCATCCCGAGCGCGTGTTCGACGCGTTCTGGACCACCAAGTCGCACGGGTTGGGGCTGGGCCTCAGCCTGAGCCGCTCGATGATCGAGGCGAACGACGGCCAGATCCGCGCCGAACGACCGGCAGGCGGCGGTGCCTGCTTCGTCTTCGACCTGCCCGTCGCCACGGATGTCCACCATGCGTAAGCCCACTGCACCCATCGCCGATCCGGCGCCCATTGTCTATGTGGTCGACGACGATCCTTCGGTGCGCGCGGCGCTGGAAGACCTGCTGGCCTCGATGGGCCTGCAGGTGCGGGCCTTCGCCTCCACCCAGGCCTTCCTCGAGCACGACCTGGAAGACGCGCCGGCGTGCCTGGTGCTGGACGTGCGCATGCCCGGCCAGAGCGGTCTTGAATTCCATCGCACGATGGGCAGCCATGGCCTGCAGCTCCCCGTGGTGTTCATCACCGGCCACGGCGACATCGCGATGGGTGTCAACGCGATCAAGGACGGTGCCATCGAATTCCTGACCAAGCCCTTTCGCGACCAGGAACTGCTGGATGCGATCCACAAGGGCATCGAGATCGACCGCCAGCGCCGCCGCGAGGGCGAGGCGCTCGATGCCCTGCAGCAGCGCTGGAACACGCTCAACGCGGGTGAGCGCGAGGTGGTCGATGGCGTGGTGCGTGGCCGCCTCAACAAGCAGATCGCCGGCGACCTCGGCGTCAGTGAGATCACGGTGAAGGTGCGCCGCGCAC
Organism: Stenotrophomonas sp. LC732; assembly: GCF_052446685.1. Classification (NCBI taxonomy): domain Bacteria; kingdom Pseudomonadati; phylum Pseudomonadota; class Gammaproteobacteria; order Lysobacterales; family Lysobacteraceae; genus Stenotrophomonas; species Stenotrophomonas sp. LC732. Next base: position 2,299,093 of record NZ_CP199214.1, read on the forward strand.
AGGTGATGCGCAAGATGGGCGCGCGCACCCTGGTCGACCTGGTGCGCATGTACGACCGCCTGCAGGCGGGGACGCCATGAACGTCCACGTCGCCTTGCTGCGCGCGGTCAACGTCGGCGGTACCGGCAGGCTGCCGATGCGCGAACTGGTGGCGATGTGCGAGGACGCAGGCTTCGCCGATGTCCGCACGTACATCGCCAGCGGCAACGTGGTGTTGCGCAGCTCGCTCGACGAGGCGGGCGTGCGCCAGGCCCTCGGCCAGCGGCTCCAGGAATATGCCGGCAAGCCGGTAGGCGTACTGGTGCGTTCGGCCAGCGAGATCGCAGGCGTGGTGGCACGCAATCCGTTTCCGGATGCCGCCGGCAACCGTGTGGTCGCCCTGTTCCTCGACGGCAGCCTGCCTGCCGACCCGCTTGATGGCGTGACCGGCCGGCGCGACGAACAGCTTGCACTCGGCACGCGCGAGATCTTCATCCACTACGGCGCCGGCATGGCCGACTCGCGCCTGCGCATTCCCGGCTCGGCACAGGGCACGGCGCGCAATCTCAATACCGTCGCCCGGCTCGCGGCGATGGCAGCGGAACTCCGCTAGATCTCGTCCGGCAGGCTGTAGACCAGCCGGTAGTCGTGGCGGCCTTCACTGATGGTGATCTCCAGTGTGCCGCTCAGGCCGAACAGTCCTTCACTGCCCGAATCGGGCACCACCACCACGCTCAGCTGCGGCGTGCCACGGGTCATCAACCCGTTGTGCTGCAGGGTGAACCCACCCTGGCGCCCGGCCAGCGTGGCCGTTACCCGTTCCATCGCCACGTAGCCGGCCGAGCCCTGCACCGGCGTGCGGAAGGCCAGCATCTGGCCGACGCTGCTGCCGTGCAGGTCGCCGGCGAAGGTCTTGTTGATCGACATCACCGCAATTGGGCCGTCATTGCCACCGATCGGCCGCAGATCCACTTCAAACGTACCGTGTGCTTCGCCCTGCATCCTGCTCTCCCCTCTGGTCGGTTCAACGCTGCTACTTCTTCGTGGCCAGCACGATCACCCCGGCCAGCACCAGGCCGATGCCGCTCCACTCCCGCAGGCTGGGCCGCTCGCCCAGCAGAAGATAGGCCAGCACGATCGCCAGCACCACGCTGAACTTGTCCACCACGGCCACCTTGGCCAGCTCACCGCTTTGTAGTGCGCGGAAGTAGAACAGCCACGACGCACCGGTGGCCAGCGCCGACAGCACCAGGAACAGCTGGGTCCGCCCCGGCAGCAGCAATGGATTGGACCATTTGCCGGTGACCATCACCAGCGGCAGGATCACCGCCGCCACCACCAGGGTACGGATGGCCATGGCCAGGTCCGGGTCGACACCCTTGACGCCGACCTTGGCGAACAGCGCAGTCAGCGCTGCGAACACGGCGGACAGTCCCGACCAGAGCAACCATTGCGGTACGTTCTGCACGAAGCCCTCGCTTGCCGCAACCGATGAGCGTGCGCCAACGCTACTCCACCCTGCCATCGGTGGGGCTTCACCTGCCCATCACCGCCGCTACAATGGGACGGAATCGCCAGGGGGGCGATCTGCAGGGAATGCGCCATGCTTGAACAGGACACCACCCTCGCCCATACCGGGCCGTCGGCCCTTGACCGGGCCCGCCTGTCGTGCGCCGCACGGCTGCCGCTCCCCTTCCCCTTCGTTTCGCAGCAACCTGCCCGTTCCGCGCGGCAGGTTCCTCATTGCCTGCCCTGACCGGAGCCGTCGAAATGTCCGAGAACACCCTCCTTGCCACGCCGGCCGCTACCGCGCCGATCAAGTACCTCGACCGCGCCATGGCCACGCTGCGCAGCCTGGGCCTGGCCGCTCCCCAGGACAACAACGCACCGGCCATCGCGCTGGTCTCGCAGCTGTCCACCCTTGACCAGGGCCGCGTGGTGGCCATTGCCCGCGTGCTGCAGCAGTCCGGGCATTTCAATGCCGTGATGCGTGATGAAATCAGCTCGGCCAAGGTGTCCGACCGCTATACCGAGATCATCCGCGCGTTCGACAGCATCCGTGACGATGCCAGCACCATGGTCGAGCAGGTGCGCGACGGCAGGATCGACATGGGCGAGCGCCTGCAGAACCTGTGGATGAAGGTCACCCGCGGCGACATCCCGAGCCGGTTCGAGAAGATCCGCCGCACATTCCTGGAAGTCAGCCGCGATTCGGCCGAGCAGCTGCAGCGCGAGTCGCGCGTGCTGGAGATGTACGGCGACTTCCGCCTGTCGATCAAGGATGCCGAGATCCAGGCCCATGAGCTCTTGAAGCTGCAGGAGCAGGCGCTGGCCGATGCCCGCGAGGCGCTGAAGCAGGCGCAGCAGCGCGTGGAGTCGGCCGATCCGGCCGCCGATGCCGCCGACACCGGCCGCCTGGTCATGGCCCGCGACGAGGCCCTGCGCAACAACCAGGCCGAGGAGTCGCGCTACCAGCTGGCCAAGGACCTGGCCGAGAACCTGCAGGTGAACTACGCCACCTCCGAGGCGATCATGCTGCGCGTGCACCAGTCGCACGAGATCAAGCGCCGCGTCAACGAGCGCTCGGTGGTGTTCTTCTCCACCAATGAAACCAGCTTCACCGCCTTGAACCTGGCCTTCACCACGCAGATGGGCCTGCATGAGTCCACGCAGGCGCTCAATGCGATGACCGAGGGCACCTCCAAGGGCCTGGAAGCGGTGGCCAACATTGGCGATGACGTGCTGCACGAGGGCCTGAAGGCCGGCTACGGCGCCACCATCGGCGTCGATTCGGTGCGCAAGCTGGTCGATGCGGTGGTGCGCTTCCAGGAGACCTCGCTGCGGGAGATCGAGCAGCTGCGCGGCCAGGCGACCCGCGACTCGGCCGAGATCGCCGAGTATGTCGAACAGGGCAAGCAGCGCTTCGCCGCCCTGCTGCAGGCGCCGCCGAGCCCGGAGTCGCGCTGAGGTGAGTGCGACGATGGCCCCTGCCGAGCTGCAGGCTGCGCTGCTGACCATGGATGTGGTCGACCAGCTGCGCTACCGCAACGCCGAAATGAAGGCGCTGGCCGACAGCGGCCACGACAAGGCGACGCTGAAGCAGCGCCTGCTTGAGCTGTACCGCTCGCAGGGCATCGAGGTCTCCGACGAGATCCTCGAGGCCGGCATCCAGGCCCAGCGCGACCAGCGCTACCTCTACACCGCGCCGCGTGGCTGGAAGGCGTGGCTGGCGCGGCGCTGGATCGATCGGGCCCGCCTGTTGAAGTGGGCGCTGCTGGCGGCCTTCCTGCTGCTGGTGCTCGGCATGCTGCTGGTCATGGCGCGCAGCTTCGGAGCGTTCGTGCACGAGAGCAACGTGCAGAAGAACGTGCAGGTGCTGAACGACAAGGTGGCCGCGCAGCAACAGGAGGCTGCTGCAGCGCGCGCCCTGCTGGCCGCACAGGAACAGGCCCTGCAGGGGCTGCTGCCACGTGCCACCGCCAGCGGTGGGCGCCTGCAGCCACTGGCCGAAGGCGCACAGGCCGCGCTGGCCGAAGCACAGCGGCGCTTCGCCGGGGTTCCCGCCGCACTGGCCGCACAGCCGACCCTTGTGCGCAAGGACAAGCTCACCCGGCTCAGCAGTGGTGGCAGTGCCACCGGCGAGCAGGCCGCCGCGCAGGTTGAGCAGCATCGGCAGGCCGCCGCGCAGCTGCTGGCGAATGCCAGGGAAACCTTGCCGCCGCTGACCGAGCGGGTGAACATTCTCGGCCAGGCGATCGAGGCCGGCGAGCTGCTGGATACCACCAACGCCGCTGCAAAGGCGGCACGCCTCGCGCCGGATGCAGAGCAGGCGCGCGCACGCGCCTACACCGGCGGCGACGTGGCACTGCGCGCGGGCGACATCGCCGCGGCCGGCCAGGCGGTAGCGACCCTGAAGGAGCTGATCGGCAGCGCCGACACGCTGGCCGCGCTCAACGAGCGGTTGGCCCAGCTCAAAGCCGACGGCCTCGCCACCGGTGTCGCCGGCGAAGACCGCAAGCGCTTCGAACGTGCGCTGGAGCAGGCCGCCCGCCTGATCCGGGTCGAGACGCTGGCCGAAGCCGGGCCGGCCCTGGACGAGGTCAGCCAGCTGGTGGGGCTGCTGTCGCAGACCCTGGTCTACCGCATCGTCAACCGTGACGATGAACGCACCGGCGTCTGGCGCTACAACGAGAAGGCCAATGGTGGCCGCAACTACTATCTGGTGACCGAAGCGCTGGACGAGGCCGGCAATGCTGCCGAACTGCCGATCCGCAACGAGGAAACCGGCAAGGAGGAACGGGTCTCGGTGTTTGCCGTACGCGTGCCCGAGGCCACCTACAACCGGGTTGCCGCCGACAAGCAGGACAACGGCATCATCGAAGACGACCAGATCGGCAGCAAGCCGCGCGGCAGCCTGTCGCCGCGGTTCCGCATGCCCGCCACCGGTGGCTACATCACCCAATGGTGATGGGTAAGGAACTGACATGAGAGACCTGAACGACGCGATTGCCGATGTCGAAACCGATATCGGTCAGGTGCAGGCACAACTGGCCGCGCGTGGCGACCAGTGCCGGGAGCTGATCAAGGAACAGGAAGCGCTGCACGGGCGGGTCCGCGACGACTTCAACGCCCTGGCGCGCCTGCAGGCCGAGGCCGCAAACGATGCGCCGCCGATGCTGGCCCGGGACCTGCTGCAGCAGTCCAGCGCCGATCTGCAGCGCCGTGACCGCAAAGCGGCGGTGCTGGACGACGAACTGCAGGCGCTGCTGGACATCGAGCAGTCGTTGCAGCAGCGGTCGCAGGAGGCCGTTGCCGCACGCGACGCCGCCGGCGGACGCTGGCAGGCCCTGCAGGACCAGGTGGACACCACGCTGGAAGCGGAACCTACCTACAGGGCGCTGCAGGACGACCTGCAGCTGGCCGTGGCGCGTGCCGACACGGTCGAGCGCATGGCTTCCTCTGCCCAATCGGAGCATGACGCCAAGGCCGGCGCCTATCAGGCCGACCCGATCTTCATGTACCTGCACCGGCGCAGCTACGGCAGCACGGCCTACCGCGGCTGGCCACTGGTGCGCACCGTCGACGGCTGGCTGGCCGAACTGTGCGGCTTTGACCGTGCCCGTCGCGAGTACGCCACGCTGGTCGAGCTTCCGCCCTATCTGCAGGAACATGCCCGACGCGCCCGCGACGACGTGGAGGCGGCCCGCCAACCGGTACAGCAGGCCCGCGATGCCGCCCTCGCCCGCGCCGGTGGCGACCCGCTGCGCCAGCAGCTGCAGACGGCACAGGGCGCAGTAGCGCAGGCGCTGCTGGCCGAGCAGCTGCATCGTCAGACCGTGGATGCCAAGCAGGCACAGATCGACGGCTTCCGCAGTTGGACCGATGCCGAAGGCAGCGCCCTGCTCACCGCGCTGGCGCGCACGCTGTCGGCCAAGAGCATGGACGACCTGTACCGGCGCGTGGCCGCCACCGCCTCCGGCGAGGACGATGCCGTGCTCGAGCACATCCATCGCAGTCGCCTGCGCCTGGGCGAGATCGATGGGATGGTAGGCGAGCACACCCGCGAAATGGCCGTGCTGAAAAAGCGCCTGGACAGCCTGCAGGCGGCGCGGAGGAGCTACCAGGCGGCAGCAGACATCGAGCGCCAGGCCTACGAGGCGCCGAGCTACCGGGCCGCCGCGCCGGCCACCGTCGCCGCATCCTTCTTCAGCACCACCAGCAGCCGAAGCACCACCCGCTCCTCTGGCGGCCTGTTCGACCTGCTTTCGGGCGGTTCCAGCAGTTCCGGCTCGGGTTCGAGCTCCAGCTCCAGCTCCAGCTCCAGTTCCAGCGGCAGCAGCTTCCACAGCGGCGGTGGTATCAGCGGCGGCGGTGACTTCAAGACCGGCGGCGGGTTCTAGCCCGGCAACGGCCGGGTGCGCCGCTTCAGCCGCGCATCCAGCAACCCCACGCCCAGCAGCACCAGGCTGGTCAGCCATCCGGCGGCCAGCAGGTGCATCCAGGGCAACACCAGGCCCAGCATCAGTAGTGCGGCGGCGCCCAGCAGGTGCGAGCGCGGCGCGCGCCCATAGACCACGTGCTTGTACAGGGCACTGCCCAGCAGATAGATCAGCGGGCCCGCCACCATCACCGTGGCGTACACCGTGGTGACGGCCGCCGCCGGATGGTCCATGACCAGATCGTTGCCCACCGCGGTGGCGATGATGCCGGCGATCAGCAGGGCATGCACGTAATGGAAATTGGCGCCCATCCGGCCCGGGTCTTCGGCGTGGGTGATGGCCTCTGTGGCATCGCGGCTGGAGATGCCGAAGTACAGCCACCACATGGCAATCGTGCCAGCGAAGGTGGCCAGCACCGCCGAGATCACCTGCAGGCTCCAGTGCTCGACGTCGCTTAGCACGCCCCCGGTGGCCAGCAACGTCTCGCCCAGTGCGACGATGACGAACAGCTGGCAGCGTTCGGCCAGGTGACCGCCCTCGATGGTCCAGTCGCGGGTGTGCGACCGGCCCATGCCCGGGAACGCGAAGCCGAACATCGGCGAGATGTATTCGCAGGCCGCCGCCATCGCCCACAGTGCCAGCCGCAGGTGGCCCTCGGCCGCCGCGCCGGCCAGCCAGAAGCAGGCCGACACGCTGACCCAGGCCAGCATGCGGCGGAAGTTCGGCGCCAACGTATGGTTGCGGCCGACTTCCAGCAGCACGAACGCGGTGCGTCCGACCTGCATCGTGGCGTACGCCCCGGCGAAGATCCACGCACGATCGGCGAACGCCTCGGGGATGGACGAGGACATCAACAACGCCAGCAGCATGGTGGCGAACATCAGGCCCCGGATGCGCGGCGCCTCCGGGTCGAACCAGTTGCTGACCCAGCACGCGTACTGCCAGCCGAGCCAGACCGCGAACCACAGCACCAGGGTCTGCAGCACGCCGGCCAGATCCAGGTGGTGCAGCAGATGGTGGCTGAGCTGGGTGACCGCGAACACGTAGACCAGGTCGAAGAACAGTTCTTCGTAGGTAACGCGGGCATGATGGCCATCGCGGTGGCGCAGCGCGGGCAGGCGCAGTCGGGTACTCATGGAACTCCTTCAGCGCGCCAGGCGCCAGTACAGGAAACCGGCCAGCAGCGCCGGCACGGCGAACACCAGCAACAGGATCGGCAGCTCCTCGCGTACCGCGTAGCCGGCCTTGCTGACCCCTACCCACATGTTGGCCACGGCCACCAGCAGCCAGGTGGCGATGAAGGCGATCAGTGCCGTGGGCAGCTGCGAGGTGCCCGTGCTCCAGAGATGGCCAAACAGCACGAATACCCCCAGCAGCAGTACGCCACCCAGCATCACCATGAGCACGTGCATGGTCCACCTCCTTGAGCCTGGTAGCAGGCTAGCCCCGGCCGATTCTGCGCTCCAGCCCGTGGAGGTGGATTCACAATCCATGGCCAGCGAACAATCCCTGGGCAGGCTGCGGCGCACCTTATCGCAGCCATGAATTATTCGCGAAACGGTCCGCCCCGCCCGCGTGCTAGTTTCATTCGACCCTGCCCAGACACCTCTCCGCCATGCGCCTTTGCCTGACGACCCTTGCCCTGACTGCCACACTTGCCTTTGATGTGACTGCCGCCGACGCACCGCTGCCGCAGCTGCAGGCCTACACCGTGGACGCCTCGTGGCTGCAGCCGATGGCACCGCTGCAGATTGCCGACCGCACCTGGCAGATCGGCACCGAGGACCTGACCGCGCTGCTGGTGCAGACCGCCGACGGTGCGGTACTGCTCGACGGCGGCATGCCGCAGATGGCCGGTCACCTGCTGGACAACATGAAGGCACGCGGGGTGGCAGCACAGGATCTACGGCTGATCCTGCTCAGCCACGCACACGCCGACCATGCCGGGCCAGTGGCGGAGCTGAAGCGCCGTACCGGCGCCAGCGTAGCGGCCAACGCCGAATCGGCCGTGCTGCTGGCGCGCGGTGGCAGCAACGACCTGCACTTTGGCGACAGCATCACCTTTCCGCCGGCCAGCGCCGACCGCATCATCATGGATGGCGAAGAGGTCACCGTAGGCGGCATCGCGTTCACCGCGCACTTCATGCCGGGGCACACCCCAGGCAGCACCGCCTGGACCTGGACCGATACCCGCGATGGCCAGCCGGTGCGCATCGCCTACGCCGACAGCCTGAGTGCGCCGGGCTACCAGCTGCAGGGCAACGCCCGTTATCCCCGCCTGGTCGAGGACTACCGGCGCAGCTTCGCTACGGTGCGCGGCCTGCCCTGCGACCTGCTGCTGACGCCGCATCCGGGCGCCAGCAACTGGAACTATGCCGCCGGTGCAGAGGCCGGAGCCAACGCCCTGACCTGCAAGGCCTACGCGGATGCGGCCGAGAAGAAGTTCGACGCACAGCTGGCCAAGGAAACAGCCACGGCACGCTGATCCTGTAGAGCCGAGCCCATGCTCGGCTTGCCGGCCAAACACAGCCGAGCATAGGCTCAGCCCTACACAAGACGCGTCGAAGGGTGCCGGTCAGGACGACCGGCACCCGCCTTCCATCAGCCACCCTGCCCGTGCTGGGCAAACGGCTCGGTGCTGCCGTCGGTCCGCACCAGCTCGACGGTGTACGGCTGCACGTAACCATCCGGCATTTCCATGCCCGGCGAACCGGCCGGCATGCCGGGCAGCACCAGCCCGCGTGCGGCCGGGCGTTCGGCCAGCAGGCGCTTGATGTCCTCGGCCGGGATGTGGCCTTCGACCACATAACCGCCGATCTCGGCGGTATGGCAGGAGGCCTTGCCGACCGGCACGCCCAGGCGGACCTTGATCGGATTCATGTCATCGGTATCGCGCACGTCCACCTGGAAGCCCGCGGCCTTCAGATGGTCGACCCAGATACCGCAACAGCCACAGCTGGCGGTCTTGTGCACGATGGCCACCGGCAGGGCCGGATCGACCTTGGCCGGGCTGGCCTGGATCGGTGCCACCGGAGCCTTCCTGGCGACCGGTGCGGCGGCGGATTCTTCGGCGGCACGTGCACAGGCGGTGGTGGCCAGCACGGTGCCCAGCAGCAGGCCGAGGGAGAGAGAACGGTTCATTGAGTGATTCCTTTGCTGAGGCGGGCAACGCGGCCCGCCGCCCGCGCATCGAAGGCGCAGGCAGAGGCGAGAAAGAGCCGAACAGTCATGGCAGGCGCTTGAGCGCCTGCAGGACATCACACGATGGGGGGACGCAACGGGTCCGGCATCGGCGGCGATGCGCGTTGCTGGGAACGGGCAGCTACAGGCGCCTCACGCCACGGCGAGGCGGGCGTTCCACTCAACGTGGCCAGCATGCCAAGGCAGGCTGGCGGGCATTCGCACTCACCGCTCTGGCAGGCCGCCCGGGCCGCATCATCGCAGCAGCCGGCTGCCGCCAGCGCAGCCGCGTGCGGTGCAGCGCAGTGATCCTGGTTGGCCGACCCGCCGTACGAAGACGAGCCAAGCGCCAGCGCCGGTGCATTCAGCACCAGGGCAACGAGCAGCATCCATCGCAGCAGCAGGCCAGGCAGGTTCACCCGCCGATGATAGCCGATGCGCGTCACGCAATCGCCGCCGCCATCGCCCGCATCCGCACCGGGATCGACTTCGCTGCGGGTGTGCCGCTGATCCGGTCGTAGTAGTCCAGCGGCAGCAACGGGTTCAGTTCCGGGTAGTAACCGGCCAGCGCGCCGCGCGGCATTGGGTAGTCCAGCACCGTCAGGCCCTCGATACGGCGCTGCACGCCATCGCCGCTGATCGTCTCCAGGCTGACCAGCGCTTCCTTCTCCAGCCCGCGCGCCAGCCGGTCCTCGATATTCATGAACAGCACCATGCGATCGTTGTACACGCCGCGATAGCGATCGTTGTAGCTGTAGATGGTGGTGTTGTACTGATCATGCGAGCGTACCGTGGCCAACCGCAGCATGTCCGGATCGTGCACCGGATCGTCCACGTCCAGGCCGGGCATCACCAGGATGTTGGCCTTGCCATTGGGCGTGGGCCACACCCGGCGGCGCGGCGGAATGTCCAGATGGAAACCGTGTGGCTGCTGGATGCGCTCGTTGAAGCCGGTGTAGATCTCCGGATACACCGCGGCAATCAGCTCGCGGATGGGCGCGTAGTCGTGCATGCAGCCGGCCCAGTCAACCCTGCTGTCCGGCAGCGTGGCCAGTGCCATCCGGCAGACGATCTCTACCTCGGGCAACACCTCGGCACTGACCGGCTCCAGTACCCCGCGCGACGCGGTTACATTCGACATCGCGTCTTCGATGGTGACGAACTGCTCGCCGGCCGGCGTAACGATGCGTTCCGAGCGCGCCACCACCGGCAGGATCAGTGCATCGCGGCCATGGACCAGGTGCCCGCGGTTGAGCTTGGTGGCAATGCCCACGGTGAGCTCCAGGCCACGCATTGCCTCATACGCACGCGGGGTATCGGGCACGGCATGGATGAAGTTGCCACCCAGGCCGATGAACACCTTGGCGCTGCCGTCCAGCATCGCCTCGATGGATTCGACCACATGGTGGCCATGCTCGCGCGGCGGGTCGAAGCCGAACACCTGCTGCACGCGGTCCAGATAGGCCGGCTTGGGCTTCTCGTCGATGCCGACGGTGCGGTCGCCCTGCACATTGGAATGCCCACGGATCGGTCCGATGCCGGCGCCGGGCTTGCCGAAGTTGCCACGCAGCAACAGCAGGTTGGCGACCTGCTGCAGCAGGCGCGAGCCGTACTGGTGCTGGGTCAGCCCCATGCCGTAGCAGATCACGGTGGCCTTGGAACGGATGTAGATCTCCGCACAGCGGCGGATCTGCGCCTGCGAAATGCCGGACACCTGCACGATCTGGTCCCAGTCCTGCGCCATCACGTCTTCGCGCAGCGCCTCCAGGCCCACCGTGTGTTCCGACAGGAAATCATGGTCGAGCACGCGCTCGCCCTGTGCCTCACGCTCGAACATCACCTTCATCATGCCCTTGATCAGGGCCAGGTCGCCGCCGATGCGGATATGCACGAACTCGCTGGTGATCTCGGTCGAACCGAACGTGGCCATCTGCACCACGTCCTGCGGCTCGGCGAAGCGGATCAGCGCACGCTCGGGCATCGGATTGACCGCCACGATCGGGATGCCGCGTTTACGCGCCTCGACCAGGTTGCTCATCATCCGCGGTGAATTGGTACCGGTGTTCTGGCCCATCACGAAGATCGCCTCGGCATGCTCGAAGTCCTGCAGCACGATGGTGCCCTTGCCCACCCCGATGGCCGGCGGCAGGCCACGGCTGGTCGGCTCGTGGCACATGTTCGAGCAGTCCGGGAAATTATTGGTGCCGAACTCGCGCACGAAGATCGAATACAGGAACGCGGCTTCATTGGGCGTGCGGCCGGAGGTGTAGAACTCGGCCTGGTGCGGGCTGTCCAGCGCCTGCAGGTGGCGGCCGATCAGCGCGAAGGCATCGTCCCAGCTGCACGGCACGTAGTGGTCGGTGGCTGCGTCGTAGCGCATCGGCTCGGTCAGCCGGCCCTGCATCTCCAGCCAGTAGTCGGTCTGCGCCATCAGTTCGGTCACGGTGTACCGGGCGAACAGTTCGCGGCCGGCGCGGAACTGGGTGGCTTCCCAGGCCAGTGCCTTCGCGCCGTTCTCGCAGAACTCCAGCTTCTTGCGTTCGTCGGCATCGGGGAACGCGCAGCTGGGGCACTTGAAGCCACCGGGCTGGTTCATCGCCAGCAATGCCTTCGATCCCTTGCCGATCACACTCTGCTGCAGCAGCACCTTGGCCGTGGCGCCGGCGGCACCCCAGCCTCCGGCGGGCTGGTTGTAGGGCTTGTAACGCGGCGGTTTCTGCTCGGACATGTTCGGGAACCTGGCAGTAGGAACGCAACAACGAACGGCACAACGCGGTCCGGCGGTGCATTCAGTGGCACGACCAGCCGCACAGTCAAGCACGGCCCACGGCGCTTTGCCAGAGGGCACAGGCTGATTTCAGCACAACCTGCCATGGCAACGGTTACAGCCGCGTCTGCGCGCGACCACTGCGCTATCCTCGAAACCGCAGGCGGTGGCCCGCCCGCGTTTCTCCCTTGTCCGGACGCGCTGCATGCCTGATTCGATCCCGCCGCACACCCCGCCTGCCGGCACCGCCCAACGCCCGTTGCAGCGCTGGCGCGGCGGCACGCAACAGCAGCAGGTCGACGTGGTGGCCGAGGAAGTGCCGGTGGCGCTGCGCTACAACGATGCCGCCTTTGCCGTGATGATGGCCACACCCTGTGATCTGGAGGACTTCGCACTCGGATTTTCGCTCAGCGAAGGCCTGATCAGCGCGCCCTCGCAGCTGCTGTCGATCGATATCCACCCACAGCTGGAAGGCATCGAGCTGCAGATGACCGTGGACGAGGCTGCGCCCGGCGCAAACCTCGACCCCGACAAGGGACGCCTGCTGCCCGGCCGTGGTGGCTGTGGCCTGTGCGGCACGCGCCAGCTGGAAGAAGTGCTGCGCCCACTGCCGCAGATCCGCGAACGCCGCAGCTATTCCGCCACCGCCCTGCAGCGGGCGTTGGCCAGCTTGGCGCAGCACCAGCCGATGAATGCGGCAAGCGGCTCGATCCATGCCGCGGCCTGGGCCGACGCCAGTGGGCGCATCGGCTGGGTACGCGAGGACGTCGGCCGCCACAATGCACTGGACAAGCTGATCGGCGCCCTGCACCACAACGAACACGCCATCGAAGGCGGCCTGCTGGTGATTTCCAGCCGGGCCAGCTACGAGATGGTGAGCAAGGCAGTGCGCGCCGGCGCCAGCGTGCTGGCGGCAGTGTCCGCGCCGACCGCGCTGGCGATCGATCTGGCCCGCAGCGCCGGCCTGTGCCTGGTCGGGTTCGCGCGGGAAAGCGGGTTCAATGTGTATACGCATCCAGAGCGGCTGCAGGCGCACGACGGCCACGCCCGCTGAGGATGGCCGGGAGCACTGCGTCCCCCGGCCCGGTACGCCTCAGCGCAGCGCGACCTTCGGGAAGTCCACCGGCACGTCGAACGCCACGTTGACGTAGTTGGTGAACAGGTTGAGCGCCACATGCGCGAGGATCTCGACGACCTGCTCATCATCGAAGCCGGCCGCGCGCAGCGCCTGCACGTCGCCGTCGGCGATCTGCGCACGCTGCTCGACCACCTTCAACGCGAAGTCGAGCGCCGCCGCAGTGGCCGGGTCGCTGGACTGGCCGATCTGCGCGGCAGCCATCTGCTCACCGCTGGCGCCGGCCTTGCGGCCCAATGCCGTGTGCGCGGCCAGGCAGTACTCGCAGGCGTTGCGGTTGGCGATGGCCACGGCGATCTGCTCGCCCAGCAGCGGCGACAGGCGACCGCCGCCCAGCGCGCCGAACGAACCCCACATGCTCTGCAGGGCAGCCGGCGAGTTGGCCACGGCGCGGAACATGGCCGGGGTGGCGCCGAAGGCAGCGTGGACCTGGCCCAGCAGGGCCTGGCGGTCGGCGGTGGTGTTGGCGGCATCGATCAGGGGGACACGGGACATGGTGGATCTCCTTGGGAAAGCGCCCGGGATTGGACGACCCGCTCATCCTAGGTAGACTCCCTGGACGCAACATCCTCATTTCGCCACATATGTTGTCCATACGTCCATGAGCATGCGCGCCGCCACCCCTGCGCCAGATCGACTCTCCTCGCTGCTGGAACGCTTCCGGGTGCAGGCGGCGCTGTTCCACAGTGGCCCGCTGTGCGGGCAGCATGTCTTCGAGCCGCAGCCCGGTCGTGCGTTCCTGCACATCCTGCGCCAGGGTGAGATGGAAGTCCGTCATCCTGGGGGCGATAGCGCGCTGCCCCGGTTGAAGATCGATACACCCAGCCTCCTGCTGTATCCGCAGCCGCTGCACCATGTGTTCTTCAACGCTCCGCTGGACGGCCCGGATTTCACCTGTGCCACGCTGGATTTCGATGGTGGCGCGCGCAATCCGATCGTGCAGTCGCTGCCACCGGTGATGGTGGTGCCGCTGGCCGCGATCACCGAACTGGATGACACCCTGCAGCTGCTGTTCGCCGAAGCCGATCGCCAGCGCTGCGGGTCACGGCTGCTGACCAACCGCCTGTTCGAGGTGGCGCTGATCCAGATCCTGCGTTGGGTGGTCGACCACCCGGATGCAGCCGGCGTCAGCCACGGGTTGATGCGGGGGCTGTCCGATGCGCGGCTGGCACGCACGCTGGTGGCGATGCACCAGGCACCGCAGGACGAATGGACGCTGCCGCGCATGGCCGCGACCGCCGGCATGTCGCGCAGCGCGTTCGCGGCCGTGTTCAAGGACGTGATGCAGGCAACGCCAGCCAGCTACCTGCTGGACTGGCGGCTGAGCCTGGCCTGCGCGCAGCTGCGGGCCGGCGTGGCGGTCAAGCAGGTGGCGATCGAGGTGGGGTTTGCCGATACCGCATCGTTGTCGAAGGCGTTCCGCAAGCGGCTGGGGGCTTCGCCGAGGGCGTGGCTGGCCGCGGGCGCCGCGCAGGCTGGGTAAAGGTGAGGGGGTAGAGTCGACCGCTGGTCGACCATCGCGCGACGCGCGGGAGGTTCGTTGCCCGACCGAAGGGCAGTCGACCAACAGCCGACTCTACCGATGCGGCATTTTCGTGATGTGACCGAAGGCAGCCGACCAGCGGTCGGCTCTACCACGGGCGATCGAAGCGGCATTTCCGTGGCCTGACCGAAGGACAGCCGACCGGCGGTCGGCTCTACCACGGGCGATGTCGGCGCGCCGGCTGCCCGCTCAACTGGACGTTCCATCGGGCTTCGCCAGCAGCCCGGCGATCCGTTCGGCCACCTGGGCGCGAACGCTTTCATCCAGCTGCCCTTCGTACATCGCCTCGTAGATCCACAGGCCGTCGGCGGCCAGCCGTGCCACGAAATTGTCGAGCGCGGCCGGGTCGCTCTGCCCGGCCGACGGTGGCAACGGCGCCCAACGCCGTACCGCCGGCCCCCACGGGCGCTCATCGGCGTCCGGGTCGGCCGATTCGAGCATGAACATCAGCTCGGCACGGGTAGCGCTCTGCGCCGAGACGCGCACGAAGGTCTGGTAACGCTCCAGCGCCGAGGCTTCGTCTGCACGCTTGCCCAGCAGCGTTTCCATCGACGTCTCCCAGGCCTGCACCAGGTGCTCGTCGATGCCGCGCAGCAGCGCCTCGCGCGAGGGGAAGTGGTACAGCAGGCCGCCGCGGGTCAGCTTGGCCTCGGCCGCCACCGACTCGAAGGTCACTGCGCGCACGCCATCACGATTGATCACGTTGACGGCGGCGTCGAGGATGCGGTCGCGCTTGCTGGTTCTCATCGCGTCATTTTACGCGATCGGCCGCACCCTCGCGGCTGCCGACGCGCCCGCGCAGCAGGCGCGCGATGATCGACGCGCCCAGCGCCAGCACCACCGTGATCACCAGCAGCACGATCTGGTAGCCGCGGTCATACGCGGCCGTGGCCAGTGCGAACCACTCGCCCTGCCCGCTTTCACGTGCCACGTGCAGCGCCTGGGTGAAGCCTTCCCGTGCAAGCGCGGGCATGTCGGCCGAGACCGGCAGGAATGCGCCATACATCGCCGCGCTCAAGCTGCCCAGCATCGCCACCGCCAGCAGGCCGCCGAACTCGTAGGACACCTCTTCCACCGACGAGGCCATGCCCGCGCGGTGCGCCGGTACGTTGTTGAGGATGGCGGTGGACGCCACCGAGATGGCCGAACCCATGCCGAAGCCGGTGATCGCCATGCCGGCGACCACCCAGCCGAGGCCGTGCGGGAAGCCGAATGCCACCACGCCTACACCCAGCGCACCTGTGGCCAGGCCGCCACAGATCAGCGGGCGCAGGCCCACCCGGTGCAGGATGCTGCCGCCCAGCAGCGCACTGGGCAGGCTGCCCAGCGCGGCCACCGACACCAGCAGGCCCGCCTGCAGCGGAGAAAAGCCCGCCACCAGCTGGAAGCGCTGGGTAGTGACCAGCTGCAGGCCGGCCATCGCAAACAGGGTGAACACCGCCGACAGCGTGCCGGCCAGGAACGCCGGATTGCGGAAGATCACGAAGTCCAGCAGCGGGTGCGGCAGCTGCTGCTGGCGGCGCGCGAACGCCGCACCACTGATGGCGGCCAGCAGCAGCGCGCCTGCACCCAGCGCATACGACGGCGGCGTAGCGATCAGTGACTTGATCGCCAGCACCAGGCCGGACAGTGCAGCCAGAGCCAGCAGCGACGAAACCAGGTCCCACGGTCGCGAGGTGTCGCGCTGGCCTTCCGGTGCCAGCAGCAGCGTGGCCACGAACGCGACCACCACCACCGGCACGTTGATCAGGAACACCGAGCCCCACCAGAAATGCTGCAGCAGCCAGCCACCGATGATCGGGCCAAGCGCCGCACCGACGATGGCCACCGAACCCCAGATCGCGATGGCGATGTTGCGTTCGCGCGCTTCGTGGAAGCTCAGGCCGATCAGCGCCAGCGTGGCCGGCATCATCGCGGCCGCGCCGACCGCCAGCAAGGCGCGCGCGGCAATCAGCTGCCCTGCGGTGTCGGCGAACGCCGCTGCCAACGATGCCACGCCGAACACCACCAGGCCGATCAGGAACATGCGGCGGTGGCCGATGCGGTCGCCCAGCGTGCCCGCACCCAGCAGCAGGCCGGCCATCACAAGCGGATAGGCGTTGATGATCCACAGCGCCTGGCCGGCACTGGCCGAGAGTTCTTCGGTCAGCGTGGGCAGGGCGGTGTAGAGCACGGAGTTGTCGAGCGTGACCAGCAGCAGGCCGGCGGCGACGGTGAACAACAGTGCCCAGCGACGGGCACGCGACAGGGCCGGAGCACCGGCCAAGGGCTGGGACGAAGCCATGGGAGAACCTGGTGGGGGTGGATTACGGCGATAACTATACAGGATGTCCTGTATAGTTATGAAGGCGGCGACAGCGGCTCAGATTGCGGTCCGGGCAATGTTCATGTTGCCGTGCCCCTCATGCCCGGTCTTGGCTGGTGTCCGGGATCATCACCGGCAGTCTTCCGGCAGCGCAGCAATCGCCGCTACCACTGCCGCCTGCATGCCCTGCCCCACGGCCATGTCCAGCTCCCCGCCCGTTGCCCCGTGCTGGCGCCGCAGCTCGTCCTCGCACAGGCCGCGCACCTGCGCGCGGGCATTCGCGCGCAGGCTGCTGCACCGCCAGTCGGTGCCACCCAGCGGCAGCACCGAATACACCACGCTGTTGCAGGCGTTGCCAGCGCGCTGCTGCAACGACCGTCCACCAAAATCCCGGGGTTCACTACTGCGCTGCGGGTCGAAGTAGCTGTCCGGGAATGTGCGCGCGTACTGTTCGATGTCCAACGCCATGCTGCGCCCAGCGGCCAACGGCATCTGCAGCGGCTGCCCGCACCGCGTCGCATCGGCGCGATGCTGGATGTACTGGTAGATCGGCCGGTCCAGCGATGGATCCTGCTGGGTCACCGCGCTGACTCCCGCCAGCACCGGCAGCGATGCACGATTGGCCATGCGCGCCAGCAGCCCCGCCTGCGTTGCCTGGCAGCGGTCGCGCACTGTTGCCGCAAGCAGGAACAGCACGTCGTTGCGGAACGCGTGGTCGTCACCCAAACGCTGTTCGATGCGCTGGCTGGCGTCGGACGCCGGTGCTGGAAACGCGACCACCGGCGGCGCGGTGGGTGCGCGCTGCCGCTGCCACCACACCAGCAGCACGACTGCGCTCACCAGCACCCCGGCAGCCACGATCCAGCGCATGCGCATCAGTCGTGGATCGCCGTCAGCGTGGCCGCTGCGGCATCGTAGGACGCGCTGGCAATGTCCGCATCGAAGCGCTTCACCTGCAGGCGGCCGGCCAACCGGTACGGGTCCCAAAGATCGCCCAGCGCGATCGGCGTGGCCAGGGTCACATGGATGATCTGGTTCGGTGGCGGCGGCGGCACGTGGATGCACGCACCGTAGAACGGCACGAACAGCAGCTCATCGACCAGGCCGGCATCATTGGTGCCCAGCGGTACCACGTAGCCATCCAGATCCACCGCGCGACCGTCGACAGCGTCGACCACGCGCGAAGAGCCGAACTGCTTGGCGCGATCCGGGCTGGAATGGTCGATTTCCTGCCCCGGTGGCGTGCCCGAGCCGGTGTCGTCGATCAGGCCGCCCACCCCGTCCATGCCATTGCGTGACAAGCCGATCTGCGGGGGCGGGCGCTGATAGGTCACTTCGTCCGGCCGCAGCGCGTCCCAGCGGTCGATAGGCGTTTCGGGCGCGGCGGAGGGCAACGGCTTGTCGCGCGGCGTGGCCACCACGGCATCACCGCCCGGTGACGTGCAGCCTGCCAACCAGACGCATCCAAGCAGCAACACAGCGCTACGGTTCATAGGGCCTCAGCTGGGCATCGCGCATGGTGTAGGCGGAACCGGCCAGATCATCATCCAGCCGCTCGTCACGCAGGGTGCCGGCCAGGAAGAACGGCGAGTACATGTCCGGCATGGCGATCGGGCGCGGCAGCACCACGTGCACGATCTGGTTCGGTGGCGGCGGTGGTACGTGGATGCAGGCGCCGTAGTACGGCACGAACAGGAATTCGGTCAGGCGCCCATCCTGCGCAGTGGCCAGCGGCACCACGTAGCCGGGCAGGCGCACCGGACGCTGCAGCACCGCATCCACGGTACGGAACGTGCCGAATTGCGGCATGCGCCGGTTGCCGTTGTGCTCCACCTCCGGGCCCTCTCCGCGCTCCAGCGCGGCCAGCTCGTCCTTGGGCATCATCTGCAACCAGTCCAGTTCCTGCTCCGCCGCATCCGCAGCGCCAGCGTGGTCGACAACCGGCGGAGGTGGCAACGCCTGCACACCGGTATCCACCGGCCGCTCGCAGGCTGCCAGCGCCAGTACCATCGGCAATGACAGCATCCAGCGCATGCTCAGCCTCCCGGCGACAGGCCATCGGCCAAGGTGCGCCGGTAGGCCAGCAACGCCGGCACCAGCCCGGCCACCGCGCTGATCGCCAACACACCCGCCACCCAGGCCAGCTCGCGGCCATCCGGCCAGACATGGGTGATGGACAGGCCGAAGGTGGCCAGGGCCCAGCCGCGTCCGGCCATGCTGGCGGCCACCAGCAGCGCCAACGCCAGCACGCAGGCCACGGCACTGGTCGCCACCGCTTCCACTACCAGCAGGCCGGCGATGTAACCCGGCCGCGCGCCGGTCGCACGCAGGATCGCCATCTCGCGCCGCCGCTGCTGCAGCGTCGAGACCAGCAACGCCACCAGCGAGACCATGCCCAGCAACACCACCAACGCGCTGATCAGCTGCAGGGCGCGCTCGGCCGTGCCCAGCGACTGCCACAGCTGCTGCAGCGTCACCCCGGGCAGGATCGCCAGCATCGCCTCTTCGGGATACTCGTTGATCCTGCGCTGCACCGAAAAGGTGGCGATGCGCGAGTTAAGGCCGAGCATGAAAGCGGTGATGCTGGTCGGGGTCAGATCGAGGTGGCGCGCCTGCTCGGCACTGACGCTCTGGCTGCGCAGCTGCACACCCGAGCGCCAGTCGACGTGGATGGCCTCGATCGCCGGCAGCGAGACCAGCAGCGACGAATCCACCGGCGTGCCGGTGCGCTGCAGGATGCCGGAGACCCGGAACGGCTTGTCGGCATGCGTGGCCAGCGTGACCGCGCCGGTGCCGTGCGCCAGCACGATCTCGTCGCCGAGGCCGACCTTCTGCGCGCGTGCCACCTCCGCGCCGATCACCGCGTCATACAGATCATCAAAGGGCCGCCCCTGTGCAAAGGCAAGCGCATGACCGGAACCATAGCGATAGTGTTCAAAGTAGCCGCCAGTGGTACCCACTACCCGGTAGCCGCGCCAGGAATCGCCCAGCGACAGCGGCACCGCCCACTTCACCTGCGGCATTGCGGACAGCGCCTGGTAGGACTGCCAGGACACGTTGTTGGTGGGGTCACCGATATGGAACACCGCGTACAGCAGCAGGTTCACCGGCCCCGAACGCGCACCGACAATCAGGTCCGTGCCCGACACCGTGCTGGCGAAGCCTTCGTGCGCCTGCGTGCGCACACGCTCGACACCCAGCAACAGCATCACGCTGAGGGTGATGACCAGCACGGTCAGGCCCACGCTCAACGCGCGGCTGCGCAGGCTGGCCCAGGCAAGCTCAAGCATGGCCGGCACCTGCCTGGTTGATCTGAGACAGGGCAATCGTGCGGTCGAACAACGGCTGCAGGCTGTCGTCATGGCTGACCACCAGCACCGTGGTGCCGGCCGCCTCGCATTGCGCCGACATCAGCTTCAGGAACGCGGTCGCCGCGTCGCGGTCGAGCGCCGAGGTCGGCTCATCAGCCAGCAGCAACGCCGGGCGGCCGATCAGGGCGCGTGCCGCCGCCACGCGTTGCTGCTGGCCAACACTGAGCGTGCCTGCGCGCCGCTGCATCAGAGCCGGGTCCAGCTGCAGCGCCTGCACCAGGCGGGCGATCTCGGCATCCAGCGGGCCGCTGATGCGTGCGCTGCGCAGGCGCGAGAAGCGCAGGCCCAGCGCGATGTTGTCGCGCACGCTGAGAAACGGCAGCAGGTTGAACTGCTGGAAGATCACGCCCAGGTGGTCGGCGCGGAAGCGATCCCGCGCGGCACCACGCATCGCCTGCAGCGCGTGGCCGGCGACCTGGATGCGGCCGTTGCCGGGCAGCAGCACGCCCGCCAGCAGGCCCAGCAGCGTGCTCTTGCCACCGCCACTGATTCCGCGCAGCAGCACGCTGCTGCCCTGCTCGATCCATAGCCGCGGCACGTCCAGCACCAGCCGCCGGCCATAGCCGAACTGCACGCCATCCAGCACGATCACCGGTCGCATGCTCACGGTGCCAGCACCACGCGCAGATTGTCCGCAGTCAACACGCTGCGGTTCTGGCCATGGGCGGTGGTGCTGTTGACGATCACTTCGTGCAGGCCCGGGAATACTGCGGGCAGGCGCACGACGATGGCCCGCAACCCGGCAGGCTTGGTGCACTGGTACCGCAGCGTTGCGCTGAACCCTGCGTGGCGATGCTGACCGGGCGGCGGCGCGGCAGCCATCGCATCGAAGCCCTCGGCCCTGGCATCGTTCGCGATAAGGCGGCAGCCCGCGGCGGTGGGCAAGGTGACCCAGCTGCCGCTTTGCAGCAGCGCAATCGCACGCGCCAGCGCGGCCTGCTCGGTTGCATTGGCCGACGGCCGCTCGAAATCAAGGATGCCGATGCCGGGCGCCTGCAGGGCGAATTCCAGCGTCTGCTGGTCAAGCGCAAGATCAACGGTGGCCTGGCCGTGTACGTGCGCACCGAGCTGGCGGACATCATGGGCCTGTGCAGCGCTGGCAGCCAGCAGCAGGAAAAGAGCAGCAGAACGCTTCATGGGAGAGGCTCCAATTGTTACTATGTAACATTATGGACCACATCCCCACGACGCCTGCAAGGGCCCTGGCCCAGCCGCCAGCTTCGGCACGCTGGCACCCCCGCTTCGATCTAGCCGGGGCCTGGCTGTCCCTGGCCTGCGCCGCCCATTGCATCGCCCTGCCCCTGCTGTTGGCCTTCGTGCCGGCAGCGATGATGGCGCTGCGCTCGTTCCAGCACCCCGGCCATGGCGCGATGACGTTTCTGCTGATGATGTCGCGCTGGGAATGGCTGTTTGCGCTGCTGGCCTCGTCGCTGGCCTTGGCGAGCACCTTGGCCGGGGTTCACCGGCATGGGCGCTGGCGACCTGCAAGGCTGGCCTGCGTCGGCGCCCTCCTGCTGTTGCCGGCCTCGCTATACCTGCCGCTGAAGGAATCACTGCTCTGGCATGGCGTGGCGACAGCTGGTGGTGGCGTGCTGCTGGCATGCGCGCACATCGGCAACCGGCGCGCGCTGCACAACCGCCGGTAGTGCCGGCCGCTGGCCGGCAGCTGCGGGATCCCGGCAGCCGGCCAGCGGCCGGCTCTACCCCCTCCATGCATGGGCAACGCAACAGGTGACGCGCATTTGGTAGTGCCGGCCGCTGGCCGGCAGCCCCAGAGACCCGGCAGCCGGCCAGCGGCCGGCTCTACCCCTCCATGCATGGGCCATGCATCAGGGGATACGCAGCTGGTAGTGCCGGCCGCTGGCCGGCAGCCTCAGGGACCCGTCAGCCGGCCAGCGGCCGGCTCTACCCATCCGTACATGGGCCACGCAACAGGTGACGCTCAGTCGGTAGTGCCGGCCGCTGGCCGGCAGCCCCAGAGACCCGGCAGCCGGCCAGCGGCCGGCGCTACCCCGCCTTACTCGTCAAACGGACGTTGGCCGAGCGTCTGCGTCACGTGGTCGACGAAACAGGTGATGCGCGCGGCCAGCGCGGTGTTGCGGTAGTACACCGCATTGATCGGCTGGCGCACCTCCTGCGTCTGCTTGGCGAACAACTGCACCAGGCGGCCGTCACGCCGGTCCTGGCGGGTCAGGAAGTCGGACAGGCAGGCGATGCCCAGCCCGGTCACCGCCATCTGCCGCAGTGTCTCGCCACTGGATGAAGCAATCGCCGGCTCGATCACGAAAGGCCCACCATCGGCATCCTGCAGCGGCCATTCGTTCAACGAACTGGGCTGGGTGAAGCCAAGCAGGTCGTGCTCGCGCAGCTGCTCCACCCGCGTGGGCGTGCCATGCCGGCGCAGGTACTCGGGGCTGGCCACCACGCGGATGCGGCTGTGGCCGATCGGCCGCGCATGCAGGGTGGAATCGCGCAGCACGCCAATGCGGAACGCCACGTCGGTGCGCTTCTCGATCAGGTCGGTGATGCCTTCATTGGAATTCAGCTCCAGCTCCACCTGCGGGTAGCGCTCGCGGAAGCCCTCCAGCAACGGCACGATGACGTGCAGCATGAACGGCGTGGCGGCGTCTACGCGCAGGCGCCCGACCGGCTGCAACCGCCGCGCGGCCATCTGTTCCTCGGCCTCGTCCACCGTGGCCAGGATCGTGCGCGCGTACTCCAGGAATGCGGCTCCCTCCTCGGTCAGCTCCAGCCGCCGCGTGGTCCGCCGCAGCAGCGTGGTCTGCAGCTTGTCCTCCAGCCGCGCCAAGGTGCGGCTGGTGGCGGAGATGGTCAGCTCCAGCTCTTCGGCCGCGGCAGTGATCGAACCGCTGTCGACCACGGCCACGAAGGCCTTCAGCTCATCCAGGGTGGTTTTCATTTTTTACCTCGGCGCAAAAGCGTTTCCCGTATACACGGCTTAATCAACAAATGTAAAGCGCCCACACTTCGCCCTGTCCCGAGCCCACCGGCTCTCAACGAAGTCCCTGGAGTCCATCATGAGCGTTCCTTCCTTTGGCGTCGGCACCTTCCGCCTGACCGGCCAGACCGTCATCGATTCGGTGCGCAACGCCCTCGACGTCGGCTACCGTGCGGTCGATACCGCGCAGATCTACGGCAACGAAGCCGAGGTCGGCCAGGCCATCGCCGAATCCGGCGTCCCGCGCGACGAGCTGTTCCTGACCACCAAGATCTGGGTGGACAACTACGCCGCCGACAAGCTGATCCCGAGCCTGCGCGACAGCCTGGCCAAGCTGCGCACCGGGTACGTCGACCTGCTGCTGATCCACTGGCCGGCGCCGGGCAATGGCGTTGAACTGCGCGAGTACATGACCGCGCTGGCCGAAGCCAAATCGCTGGGCCTGACCCGTCAGATCGGTGTGTCCAACTTCAACATCGAACTGACCCGGCAGGCCATCGAGGTGGTCGGCGCCGGCGAGATCGCCACCAACCAGATCGAACTGAGCCCCTACCTGCAGAACCCTGCATTGACTGCCTTCCTGCAGGAACAAGGCATCATCGTCACCTCCTACATGACCCTGGCCTACGGCAAGGTGCTGAAGGACCCGGTGCTGGCCGCCATCGCCGACAAGCACCAGGCCACCGTCGCCCAGGTCGCGCTGGCGTGGGCGCTGCAGCGGGGTTACTCGGTCATCCCGTCCTCGACCAAGCGCGAGAACCTGGCCAGCAACCTGCTTGCCCAGGACCTGCACCTGGATGCCGATGACATGGCCGCGATCGCCGCGCTTGACCGCAACGGCCGCGAAGTCGATCCGCCCGGCCTGGCACCGGCCTGGGACTGAGGAGCCTCGCCATGGGCAGTGCGTTGACGCGGCTGCAGGCCGGTGGCTTCAGCATCGGCATCGAAGCACCGCTGGACAATGACTGGACGCCGCTGGGCGAACAGGCACGACACGCCGCGCGACGCCTGCCCGGCGAACCGGACCTGCAGCGCCATGCGGAGCTGGCACGGCTGGCCGACCGCCTTGGCTTCCGTGCGCTGTGGGTACGCGACGTGCCGGTGTACGACCCGGCCTTCGGCGATGCCGCACAGGTGTTCGAGGTGTTCAGTTACCTCGGCTACCTGGCCGGCATCACCGAGCACATCCTGCTGGGTACCGGCGCGGTGGTGCTGCCGATCCGCGAGCCGTTGCTGACCCTGAAGTCGGCACGCAGCGTGCAGCGGCTGAGCGGTGACCGCCTGCTGCTGGGCGTGGCCAGTGGCGACCGCCCGGTGGAGTACCCGCTGTTCGGCCGCGACTTCGACAGCCGTGGCAGCCGCTTCCGCGAGCAGATCGCACTGCTGCGCGAAGGCGCCGCCGCGCACCTGCCGCAGGGCCTGGACGTGCTGCCCGCGGACGGCCCGGCCCTGCCGCTGTTCGTGGCAGGCCTGGCCCAGCAGCAACCGGCGTGGATCGGCCAGCACATGGATGGCTGCCTGGCCTACCCGGGCACGCCGCAGGACCATGTACAACGCGTGGCGGCCTGGCGCGCCGTGGCCGGTAACAAGCCCTATGCCAGCTTCATCCACCTGGACCTGGTGGCCGATGCCGATGCTCCTCTGCAGCGCTGGCGCTTCGGCCTGCGCGGCGGCCGCAACGCCCTGCTGGCCGAGCTGCACGCCATGCGGGCGGCCGGTGTCGACCACATCGGCCTGCACTTCCGCCGCAACGAACGGCCGTTGGCCGAAACCTTCCACGAAATCGCCGAGTACGTGCTGCCGCACTTCCCGGCCCACGCCGGCGCCGCTGCGCCGCATGCCCCGCTTGCCGCCCCCGCGACGGCCTGACAGTTACCGGAGCTTTGCCATGAAGATGAAGACCCTGGCCGCGCTAGCGCTGGCCACCCTGCCGCTGTCCTTCCAGGCCACCGCCGAGGACTGGTACCCCTCTGCATATGGCGCCAACGACGAGATCGGCGCGGCCAACCTGCTGACCGCCGACGTGGTCAAGCACGCGGTCTCGCTGGTCAGGACCGGCAAGACCTATCCGCTGGCGGTGCCGGTGGACAAGAACCTGCCCGCGTTCCGCCACCGCAGCTTCCGCCTGTACAACGTGCAGGTCGGCCAGCAGGCTGGCAAGTCGCTGGGCCCCAACAGGTTCACTTTCAACGATGAACTGGTGAACGCCTGGACCGGCGTTGGCACCCAGCTCAACGGCATCGGCCATATCGGCATCGACAACGTCTACTACAACGGCAACAAGGCCGCCGACTTCGTCACCGTGGACGGGGTGCGCAAGCTTGGCGTCGAGAAGGTGCCGCCGATGGTCACCCGTGGCGTCGTGCTGGACATGACCACGTACTACGGCAAGGCGATCGTGCCCGGCGGCACCGAGTTCACCGTGGCCGACATCCAGGCCGTGCTGAAGAAGCAGGGGCTGCGCCTGCGCAAGGGCGACGTGGTGCTGTTCAATACCGGCTGGCTGGAACTGATCGGCAAGGACGACAAACAGTTCCTGGAAGTGGAACCGGGTATCGGCATGGAGGCGGCGAAGTGGCTGGCCGACCAGGGCATCGTCGCCTTCGGTGGCGACACCTGGGCCTCGGAGGTCTACCCGAACCCGAACGGTGCCGAGGAGTTCCCGATCAACCAGTACATGCTGGCCAAGCGTGGCATCTACAACCTGGAGCTGATCGACAGCCGTGCCCTGGTGCGCGACAAGGCCTGGGAATTCCTGTTCGTGCTCGGCCAGCCGCTGTACGTCGGTTCGACCCAGGTCAACATCAACCCGGTGGCGATCCGATGAACACTGCCCCCGCCTTGCCGTTGTTCGCCGGCCGCCGCTTCCGCGTCAGCTATGACGGCCTGGCCGCCGACAATGTCTACAGCGCCGATGGCCGCCACGTGCAGTACGCCATCGTCTCTGGCGCCTATGCCGGTGCGCAGGGCGAAGCCGCCTGTGAGTGGCAGCGGATCAGCGACGGGGTCTATGCCATTTCGTGGCAGGAAGCCGATGGCGCTACGGTCGTGCATGTCGATGACTTCGCGGGCGGGCATTCGCTGGCCTGGTTCACCGCCACCGATGGCAGTTTCCATCGCATGCAAGGGCCGCTGGCAGCGCTGTGATGCCGGCCAGCGGCCGGCGGACGGAACATTACAGATCGGTAATGCAGGGGTCAGGGCAGCGAAAG
Organism: Stenotrophomonas sp. LC732; assembly: GCF_052446685.1. NCBI lineage: Bacteria > Pseudomonadati > Pseudomonadota > Gammaproteobacteria > Lysobacterales > Lysobacteraceae > Stenotrophomonas > Stenotrophomonas sp. LC732. The sequence goes on from NZ_CP199214.1 coordinate 2,325,483, forward strand.
GCGCTGCCCTCCACCCTGTGGGCCATGTCTTCCACAGGTGTCCCACGCATGGCCCGTCCCCTGCTCCGCTCCACCGCCCTTGTTGTCCTCGTCTCCGGCCTCGCGGTTGCGCCGCTGGCCCTGGCCCATCCCAGCCTGGTGCGCTCGACGCCGGCCGCCGACGCGACCGTGGCGCCGGCCAGCCAGATCGAGCTGCAGTTCAGCGAGAAGGTGATGCCGCGTGCCACCCGCATCGAACTGAGCATGGACCATGGCCGCATGAAGATGGCCATGCCCACCACTGCGCAGGAGCTCTCCGAAGATGGCCACACCCTGCGCGCACGCTTCGCCAAGCCCTTGCCGACAGGCAGCTACGCACTGCAGTGGCGCGCGGTGGGCCAGGACAGCCACCCGATCACTGGCACGTACCATTTCACCGTGAAATAAGGCTGCCATCGTGGCCGAGCTCTCGCCGTATGCGCTGCGGCTGGCACTGTACCTGGTGCTGATGCTGCTGTTCGGGCGGATGCTGTTCGTCCGTCCGGGGCTGCCGCGCGGCGTCTCGCTGGCGCTCGCCCTGATCGCGTTGGCCGTGGTGGTCACCGATGCCATCACCCGCTTGACCGGTGTGCTCGGCATCGCGCCGGCCGACATCGACCCTGCAACGGCGCACTGGTTCCTCACCGGTACGCCGGTGGGTAAAGCCGGCCTGCTGCGTACCGTGGCGGTGCTGGCGATGCTGCCCCTGCTGGCATTCGCCACGCCGCTGCCGGGCCTGCGCCGCGTGGCCCTGCTCGCTTTGTCTGCCACGGCGTTGGCCAGCCTGTCCTGGAACGGCCACGCCGCTGCGGGCGATGGGTTCGGCGGCACCTTGCGGCTGCTGGCCGGCATCGTGCACCTGCTGGCCGCCGGTGCCTGGGTCGGCGCGATCGCCGCCATCCTGCAGTTGGCGCTGCGTCCACAGGGCCTGCGCCTGCGCGAGCGCACCTACGAGTTGTGGCGGGCCGCGCACAGCTTCGCCCTGCCGGGCACGGTCATCGTCGCCCTGCTGGCAATGACCGGCACCTATACCTATGTCGATCTCGGCGGTTCCGTGCAGACCCTGACCGGTACCGCGCATGGGCGCTGGCTGCTGCTCAAGCTGGCCCTGGTGGTCGGCATGCTGGGGTTGGCGGCGCTGCATCGCTGGCGATTGGTACCGGCCTTGGCCACCTCCATCCGCGACGGCTGGCAACCGCGGCCGCTGCGTTCCCTGCGCCACAGCCTGGCCTGCGAGTCGGTGCTGGCCGTGCTGGTGCTGGCCTGCGTGGCGGTGCTGGGTACGCTGGACCCGTTGGCGTGAGCCTGCGCAGCCAGCCCACGTGCAAGCTGCGATGATGGGCGCATCATGAAACTGCTGATCGTCGAAGACGAACCCAAGACCGGCAACTACCTGCGCCAGGGCCTGATCGAGGCCGGCTACGTGGTCGATCTCGCCTGCAACGGCGTCGACGGGCTGCACCTGGCCGGCAGCGGCGAGTACCAACTGATCATTCTCGATGTGATGCTGCCCGGCCTGGATGGCTGGAACGTGCTGTCGCGGTTGCGCGCCGGAGGGTGGCAGACACCGGTGCTGTTCCTGACCGCGCGCAGCAGCATCGCCGACCGCGTGCAGGGCCTGGAACTGGGCGCCGATGACTACCTGGCCAAGCCGTTCGCCTTCGCCGAGCTGCTGGCGCGGGTACGCACCCTGCTGCGTCGCGGCCAGGCACAGCCGCAGGCCGAGCGCATCATCATCGCCGACCTGGTGGTGGATACCCTGCGCCGCCGGGTCGAACGCGGCGGCCAGCGCATCGCCCTCAGCCAGAAGGAATACACCCTGCTGGAGCTGCTGGCGCGTCGCCAGGGCGAAGTGCTGCCACGCTCGCTGATCGCCTCGCAGGTGTGGGACATGAACTTCGACAGCGACACCAACGTGATCGACGTGGCGATCCGCCGCCTGCGCGCGAAGATCGACGATGACTTCGATGCCAAGCTGATCGTCACCGTGCGCGGCATGGGCTATGTGCTGGAGGCGCCGGACGACGGTGCCGTGCACAGCGGATGAGCCTGCGTCGTTCCATCGCGGTACGGCTGACACTGCTGTTCGCCATCGTGGCCACGCTGGTGCTGGCCGCATTGGGCGTGGCGATCTATGTCAGCGCCCGCCATGATCTTGTTGCCCAGGACTTCATCGAACTGGAAAACAAGGTCGCGTTGATCCGCGACCTCGCTGACAATGGGCCTGCCGCCGCGCGCGGACCGCGGTTGGCAGAGGCGCTCGGCCATCATCCGGATATCGCCTTCCACATTGTTGATGGGAGCGGAACCGTACTGTTCTCCACTGCGCCGGCACTGCTGCGCGAGCATGCACGCAGCCAGCCCATCGACGCCGCGCCACGGCGGCACGATTGGATCCTCACCGATGGTCGCTGCATGCATGCCCTGCACCTGCGCCAGACGCTGGCCGACGGCAGCCAGCTGGTGACCCTGCTGGCCATTGATGACAACCGTCACGCCGACTTCCTGGAGCGCTTCCGCCACCTGCTGGCAATCGCCATCATCGGCGCCGCGGTGGCCAGCAGCCTGCTCGGCGGCTACGTGGTGCGGCGCACGCTGCGGCCGCTGCGCACGCTGGCCGATGAAGCCCGGCAGATCACCGCTGGCCGGCTGCAGCGCCGCCTGAGCGCGCGCAGTGCACCGGCCGAACTGGAGCAGCTGGCGCAGACCCTCAACGGCATGCTGGCACGCCTGCAGCAGGACTTCGCGCGGCTCACCGGGTTCTCCGGTGATCTCGCCCACGAGCTGCGCACCCCGATCACCAACATGCTCACCCAGGTGCAGGTGGTGCTGGCGCACCCGCGCAGCAACGAGGCCTACCGCGAGACGCTGGCGTCCTGCGCCGAGGAACTGCAGCAGCTGGCACAGACCGTGGGTGACCTGCTGTACCTGGCGCAGGCCGAGGCGCCGGGTGCGCTGCCTTCGCGCGAGCCGGTGGCGCTGCATGGGGTGGTGGATTCACTGTTGGAGTTCTACGAGCTGTTGGCCGAGGACCGGCAGTTGACCCTGCATCGCGAGGGCGTGGCGAGCGTGGAAGGCAACCGCTTGATGCTGCACCGGGCGATCGCCAACCTGCTGTCGAACGCGTTGAAGCACGCCGCTGCCAGCAGCGAGGTGCGGGTGCGGCTGGCCGAGGCCGATGGCGTGTGCAGGGTCAGCGTGCACAACGTCGGCACCCCGATTTCCGCCGAGGCACTGCCGCGCCTGTTCGATCGTTTCTACCGCGGCGAGCGTGGCCGCCACGAAGGTGCGGGGCTGGGGCTGGCGATCACCCGCGCGATTGCAAAGGCGCATGGCGGCAGCGTGAGTGTTGCGTCCGATGACACCGGCACCGTGTTCGAGTTGGTGCTGCCGAGCGCCGCAGCCCGGTAGTGCCGGCCGCCGGCCGGCACCCCCCCCCGGGGTACATCAAGCGCATTGCGGTTGCCGGCCAGCGGCCGGCACTACCCTCTGCGGTCGGACGGCTTCGCGTGCCGCTCCGGTAGTGCCGGCCGCTGGCCGGCACCTCCGGTCTGCTCGAACACCCCGGCCACCCAGTCGATGAACACCCGCAAGCGTGGGGACGGCGTGCGGTTGCGCGGGTAGACCAGGCTCAACGGGCTTGGGGTCGGCGGCGCGTCCGGCAACAGCTCCACCAGCTGCCCGCGCGCGATATACGGGTCCATCCGGTAGCGCGGAGCCTGGATGATGCCCAGGCCCGCCAGCGCGGCGCCGAGGAACGCATCCGCACCGGACACACGCACCCGCACCGGCAGCGGCACGTAGCGCACCTGCCCGCCCTGCTGGAACTCCAGCGGAATCAGCTGGCCGGTGGCGCTGGAGCGATAGCCCACCATTTCATGGCCGCCCAGCAGGGACTCGATGCTGCCTGGCACGCCCTTGGCCTGCAGGTAGCCCGGCGCGGCCACCGTGACCTCGCGCAGCATCGCCAACCGGCGCGCCGCCAGATCGCTGTCGGCCAGCGTGCCCACCCGCAGCGCCGCATCCACGCCTTCGCGCAGCAGATCGACATAGCGGTCGCCTTCGCTGACCTCCAGTTCGATCTCCGGGTAGCGCTGCAGGAACTCCGGCAGGTGGGGAAACAGCAGGTGCCGGCCCAGCGTGCCATGCACCTCAATGCGCAGGGGGCCGCGCGGCGGCGCGTCACGGAAGGCGGCCTCGGCGTCGTCCATGTCGGCGATCAGGCGCAGGCAACGGCCATAGAAGGCCTCGCCTTCCAGCGTCGGCACCACCAGCCGCGTGGTCCGGTGCAGCAGGCGCACGCCCAGCCGCTGTTCCAGCGCCTTGATGGCGTCGGTCACCGTGGCCCGCGGCAGGCCCAGGTCCTCGGAGGCCCGGGTGAAGCTGCGGCGCTCGACGATACGGACGAAGGCGCGCATGGCCGTGAAGCGGTCCATTGTTCGGCTATCCGGATGATGTTGGCGGATTATGCAGGATTATCCGAAAGCGCGATTTCGCGAAGGTGGCGCTGCGCCACTTCGGCGTGTCCCCGTGGAAGCCACCATGACCCTCTCCCCCGCCCGCTCTGTCGCCTTGGTCACCGGCGGATCCCGTGGCATCGGTGCCGCCATCTCGCGTCGGCTCGCCGCCAATGGCCACGCGGTCGCGATCAACTATGCGGGCCGCCGCGACGACGCCGAAGCCTTGGCGGCCGAACTGAGCGCCGCCGGCGCGCAGGCCATCGCGCTGCAGGCCGATGTGTCCGATCCGCAGGCGGTGCGCCAGCTCTTCGACGCCATCGAAGCCCGTTTCGGCGGCATCGACGTGGTGGTCAACAGCGCCGGGGTGCTGCAGCTGGCACCACTGGCCGATACCGACGACGCCCTGTTCGAGCGGGTGATCGGCATCAACCTCAGGGGCGCCTTCAACGTGCTGCGCGAAAGCGCGCGACGGGTGCGCGACGGTGGCCGGCTGATCACCCTGTCCACCAGCGTGGTCGGCATCCGGCTGGAGAACTACAGCGTGTATGCGGCCAGCAAGGCGGCGGTGGAGACGATGGGCGCAATCCTCAGCAAGGAGCTGCGCGGGCGCAACATCACCGTGAACGCCGTGGCGCCCGGACCGACCGCCACCGATCTGTTCCTGGATGGAAAATCGCCCGAGCTGATCGAGCGGTTGGCGAAGATGAACCCCCTGGAGCGGCTGGGCATGCCGGAGGACATCGCCGGCGCGGTGGGGTTCCTGGCAGGTGCCGATGGCGGATGGATCAACGGCCAGGTGCTGCGCGCCAACGGCGGAATGGTGTAGATCGCACAGGTGGCATCCACGCATGGCGCGACGCCCTTGTAGAGCCGAGCCCATGCTCGGCTGCTCTTCGCGCAAAGGCCAGAAGCAGCCGAGCGTGGGCTCGGCTCTACAGGTAGGTCAGGCGATGCGCGCCTCGCGGCGGCGATGCACCCAGTAGTACATCGCCGGCGCGGTGGGGTTCCTGGCAGGTGCCGATGGCGGATGGATCAACGGCCAGGTGCTGCGCGCCAACGGCGGAATGGTGTAGATCGCACAGGTGGCATCCACGCATGGCGCGACGCCCTTGTAGAGCCGAGCCCATGCTCGGCTGCTCTTCGCGCAAAGGCCAGAAGCAGCCGAGCGTGGGCTCGGCTCTACAGGTAGGTCAGGCGATGCGCGCCTCGCGGCGGCGATGCACCCAGTAGTACATCGCCGGCGCGGTGGGGTTCCTGGCAGGTGCCGATGGCGGATGGATCAACGGCCAGGTGCTGCGCGCCAACGGCGGGATGGCGTAGATCGCACAGGTGGCATCCACGCATGGCGCGACGCCCTTGTAGAGCCGAACCCATGCTCGGCTGCTCTTCGCGCAAAGGCCAGAAGCAGCCGAGCGTGGGCTCGGCTCTACAGGTAGGTCAGGCGATGCGCGCCTCGCGGCGGCGATGCACCCAGTAGTACAGCGTCGGCAACACCAGCAGGGTCAGCAGCATCGCCGACAGCAGACCACCGATCACCACCACCGCCAGCGGCTTCTGGGTCTCGGCACCGATCGCGTGCGAGGTGGCCATCGGCAGCAGGCCGAACATCGCCAGTAGTGCGGTCATCAGCACCGTGCGCAGGCGCTGCAGCGAACCCTGCACCACCGACTGCAGCAGATCCATGCCCTGCTCGCGCAACTGGGCAAAGCGGCTGAGCATCACCACCCCGTTCAGCACCGCTTGCCCGAACAATGCAATGAAGCCGATTGCCGCCGACACCGACAGCGGAATGCCGGTCAGCCACAGGGCCAGGATGCCGCCGATCATCGCCAGTGGCACGTTGGCCAGGATCAGCGCGGCGCTGCTGATGTCCTTGAAGGCATCGAACAGCAGCACGAAGATGATCAGCACCGACAGCGGAATCACCCAGCCCAGCCGCTTCATCGCACGCTGCTGGTTCTCGAACTCGCCGGACCACTCCAGCCGATAGCCTTCCGGCAGCTGTACGCTGGCATCCACGCGCTTGCGCATGTCAGCCACCACGCTGCCCATGTCGCGGCCGGCGATGAAGATGCTCACCGCCTTCACCCGCTGCGCGTTCTCGCGCGAGATGTTGATCGCGCCGCTGGCCATGCGGAAGTCGGCCACGTCGGACAGCGTCACCGTGTGGCCATCGCCGATGCCAACCGGCACCGTACGCAGCCGCTGCAGGTCACGATCGGCATCGTCCAGGCGCAGGGTGATGGGGAACCTGCGGTCACCCTCCCACAGCTCGCCGACCTGGCGCCCGCCCAGTGCGGTCTCGATCACTTCGTCGACGTCGCGTACGTTCAGGCCATAGCGCGCGGCGCGGTCGCGGTCGATCTCGATCTGCAGCTGCGGCAATGACCCGTCGCGGTCGATGAAGGCGCTCTCCACGCCCTCCACGCCGCGTACCTGGCCGAGGATCGCCTGCGCCTGCTGGTTCAACACGTCCAGATCCGAGCCGCTGACCTTGATCACCACCTGGCCCTTGATCTGCGAGATGCTCTCCAGGATGTTGTCGCGCACCGGCTGCGAAATCGAGAACTCGGGGCCCGGAATGCGCTGCTCCAGCGTGCGCTGCAGATCGCTCACCAGCTGTCGCTTGTCCACGCCTTTCGGCCATTCCTTCTCCGGCTTCAACGCCACCAGCGCCTCGATCTGGTTGGCGCCCTTGGCATCGGAGCCGTCTTCCGGGCGTCCCAGCTTGGCCACCACCGTCGATACCTGCGGGAACGTGCCGACCAGCTCACGGATGCGCCGCGACTGCTGCTGCGCTTCGCCCAGGCTGGTGCTCGGGTCGAGCGTGGCCGTCAGCCAGATCGATCCTTCGTCCAGCTCGGGCAGGAACTCCGAACCCAGCTGCGTGCCCAATGCCAGCGTGCCGACCAGCAGCGCAACCGCGGTCAGCACTACCGCACGCGGGCGGGCCAGTGCGCGCTCCAGGACCGGCCTGTACCAGCCGGTCAGGCGGTCCATCAGCGGATTGCCGTCGCGCATGCGGTCGCGCCGCAGCCACCAGTAGCAGAACAACGGCACCACGGTCAGCGCCAGGATCAGCGCGCCGATCAATGCCGAGGTCACCGAGTACGCCATCGGCGCGAACATGCGGCCTTCCTGGCGCTGCAGGGTGAAGATCGGGATGTGCGCGGCGATGATGATCAGCATCGAGAAGAACGTCGGCCGGCCCACTTCCGACGCTGCCGAAAGAATGGTCGAGAACCGTGTCTTACGGTCGGCCGCAGGTGGCAGCTTCGACAATCGCGAGACGATGTGCTCGGTCACGATCACCGCGCCATCGATGATGATGCCGAAGTCCATCGCACCCAACGACAGCAGGTTGGCCGGCACGCCCCACAGATGCAGGCCAAGGAAGGTCGACAGCAGCGCAAGCGGCATCATCGCCGCCACGATCAGCGCGGCACGGGCGTTGTACAGGAACAGCCACAGCACCAGGAACACCAGCACCGCGCCTTCCAGCAGGTTGCTGAAGACGGTTTTCAGCGTGGTCGAGACCAGCCACGAGCGGTCGTAGAACGGCTCGATGCTGACCCCGGCCGGCAGCTGGTTCGCTTCGATCTCGGCGATGCGCGCATGCAGGGCGTCGAGCACGTCGGACGGGTTCTCGCCCTTGCGCATCAGCACCATGCCGAACACCGCATCGTCGTTGTCATCCTGGCCGACCAGGCCCTGCCGGGGCAGGCCGGTATCGGCGATGCCAGCCAGGTCGCGCACCAGGATCGGCGTGCCACTGCGCTGCGCCACGACCACGTTGCCGATGTCGGCCGGCGAACGCATCAGTCCCACGCCGCGGATCAGGAACTGCTGCTGGCCACGTTCCACGTAGCCGCCGCCTGCGTTCGAGCTGCCCTTCTCCAGCGCCTCGGCGAACTCACCCAGGCTGATGCCGCGGTCACGCAGCTTGTCCAGGTCCGGCTTGACCTGGAACGTACGCGCGAAGCCGCCGAAACTGATCACATCGGCTACGCCCGGCACGGTGCGCAGGCTGCGCTCCATCGTCCATTCCTGCACGGTGCGCAGCTGGGTCGGCGTCAGGTGCGGGCCTTTCAGCACGTACCGGTAGATTTCGCCCACCGCCGAGCTCATCGCCTCCAGCTCCGGCGTCACCCCTTCGGGCAGCTCCACGCCCTGCAGGCGTTCCAGCACCTGCTGGCGCGCGAAGTAATCGTCGGCCTTGTCGTCGAAGGTCAGGATGATCATCGACAGGCCGAATTGCGTATGCGAGAACACCCGCACCGAATGCGGGATGCCGGACAGTGCCACTTCCAGCGGCATCGTCACCTCGCGCTCCACCTCCTCGGCGGCCCGGCCCGGGTGCAGCGATACCACCGTCACCTGGGTGTCGGACACATCCGGAAAGGCTTCCACCGGCAGCACGCGGAACGCGGCAATGCCTGCGCCGATGAACAGCAGCAGCGCCAGCATCACCATCAGCGGCTGGCGCAGGCAATAGGCAATCAGGCGATCGATCATGGCGCGGCATGCCCCGTCCCGGTGCTGGCGGCTGCGGGCGCACTGTCGACCAGCTGCTGCAGCAACAGGCCCCCTTCGACCACCACCCTGGCGCCCTGGGCCAGGCCCTCGCGCACCCACAGGCGGCCATCGCCCAGTTCCTCGGCACGCACGGCGCGGCGCGCGAAGCGGCCCTTGGCCTCCTCCACGAACACCACCTGCTTGCCGTCGATGAGCAGTACCGCAGCATCGGGCAGCGAGACACCCCCCCCGGCCGGCACTGCCACCTGCGCACGCACGTACTGGCCCGCCTTGAAACCGCGCGCACGGTTGTCCAGTTCGGCGCGCGCCTGCACCACGCGGCGTTCGCTGTCGACGAAGTCATCCACGTGCTGCAGGCTCGCCTGCTGCGGCTGCCCATCGGCGCCGGGCACGCTCACCTGCATGCCCGCCTTCAGGCGTCCGGCCAGGCTCTCCGGTACATCCAGCAGCAACCACAGGCGGTCAGGATCGCCAATCATCGCCAGCGGCTGTTCGCTGTCGGGGCTGACTGCCATGCCCGGGCTCATCCGCCGCTCCACCAGCACGCCATCAATGGGTGCGCGCAGCGGCAGCCGTTGGTCGACGTGCTGGCCGTTGCCATACGCCCTGGCGAAGGCGGTCGCGCGCGCGTGATCGGCCTGGCTGCCGGCGAAGCTGGCCTCGGCCTCGTCCAGTTCACGGCCCGACGCCACCCCTGCCGCGTGCAGTTCGCGGGTGCGGTCCAGTTCCCGGCGTGCCAGCTGCAGCTCGGCACGGCCACGCACGCCCTCCGCCTGCGCCTGGCCGAACTCGGGCGAGGTGATCCAGGCGATCACCTGGCCGGCCTTCACCTTCTGCCCCGGTTGTGCCTCGATGCGCGCCACCTGCCCCGCCAGCGGGGTGCGCAGCGCGCTGGAGCGGGTCTCGTCCCAGACCACCCGGCCCGGCAGCTGCAGGCTGGCGCTGGCACCGGCGGTCACCCGCTCGCTGCGCAGCACATCCAGCTGGCGGCTGCCGGCCGGAAACAGGATCTGGCCGGCGCTGACCTGCGGCGCATCCTCGGTATACGACGCCGGTTCGCGACCGCAGCCGCCCAGCAGGGCCAGCGCCAGCAGGGCCGGCAGCATGGCATGTCGCGCCCGCGGGCGATGGGCGACGGTGGACTTCATCGGGACTCTCCTTCAGCAACGGATGTGGCCGCTTCCCAGCGCGCCAGGGCAATGGCCTGGTCGGCACGCGCATCAATCAGCGCGGCCTCGAACTCGCGCCAGCTGCGGCGCGCGTCGAGCAGATCGGTCAGGCTGGCGGCGCCACGGCGATAGGCCAGTTCGATGCCCTCCACCGCCTTGCGCGCAGCGTCGGACTGCAGCCCCTCGTAGTCGCTGCGACGCTGCGCGGCGGACTGCACGCTGGCCTGCAGCTGGTCCAGTTCAGCGTGTGCTTCGCGCTGCAGCAGCTGCAGTTCCAGCGCGGCGCTGTCCCGGTCGGCCTCGGCACGCTGGATCGCGCCGCGTGCGCGCGACGGGCCGCCCAGCGGAATGGTCAACGACACGCCCCAGGTGACACCGCTGATATCGGTGGGCTCGCGCTCGGCCTCCACACCCAGCTGGATGTCGCGGTGGCGCTCGCTACGTGCCAGGGCCACGCCAGCGTCGGCGGCGGCCAGGCGCGAGCGTGCCGCGCGCAGATCGGCACGCTGCTGCGGATCGAACGCGCGCACCTTGGCCACGCTGCTGGCATCCGGCCAGGGGTCATCGGCACTGAGGTCGCGGCTGTCATCGCTGCCGAGCAGCAGGCCCAACGCATGCCGCGCATCGCGCAGATCCAGGGCCGCCTCGCGCGCCGCATCGGCCACCGCCAGATGGTCCACCGCCATCCGCGCGCGATCCACCGGCGCCATCGCCCCGGTGGCCACCTGCTTGTCGGCCGCCGCCATCTGTTCGGCCGAACTCTGGCGGTTGGCCTCGGCAATCTGCGCCCGCTCCTGCGCGCCCTTCAGGCCGAAATAGGCTTCATGCAGTGCCACCTGCTGCCGGCGCCGGGTATCGAGCATGTCCAGCCCGGCCACTTCCAGCAGCGCGTCCGCCTGGCGGATGCGCAATGCGCGCTTGCCGCCGCGCTCCCAGGTCCAGCCCAGGCCCAGCGTGCTGTCCACCCGCTTGTCCTGCCAGCGCCCCGGGCCGATGCCGTGCTTCGGGCTGATCTTGCTGCTGCCGATCGACAGCTCGGCCGCTGGCCGCAACGCAGCGGTCAGCGCATCGCCCTGCACCCCACGCAGTTCCAATGCCGCCGCGCGCAGGTCCGGGTTGTGCGCTTCCATTGCACGCTGTGCATCCTGCAAGGACAGCGCCGAAGTCGCAGGCGCGCACGAAAGGGCGGCCAGCAGGGCCGCAAGACGACGGGAGAAATTCATGCACGTCACGGTAAGGTGACGCACTTGCGCCAAACTTGCCCCAACCTTGCACGAAGCTTGCAATGCGAATCCTGCTGATCGAAGACGACGCCGCCCTGGCCGATGGACTGATCCGCGCCCTGCAGGGCGCCGGCCATCTGTGCGACCACCTTTCGCGCGGGCTGCACGCGCCGGCTGCACTGGCCAGCGCGCCGTATGACGTGATGGTGCTCGATCTTTCATTGCCCGACGTCGATGGCCTCGACCTGCTCTCGCGCCTGCGCAACGACGGCGTCACCCTGCCGGTGCTGATCCTCACGGCGCGCGATGGCGTGGAGGACCGCATCCTCGGCCTTGACCGCGGTGGCGACGACTATCTCGCCAAGCCGTTTGCACTGGGGGAACTGGAAGCCCGCCTGCGTGCGCTGTCGCGTCGCCGCAGCGACGCACCGGCGCACAAGCGGTTGGGCCGTTTGTGCTTCGACAGCATCCGCAATGAAGTGCAGGTGGAAGGCCAGCGCATCGAACTGACCGCGCGCGAGCTGTCGCTGGTCGAGGCACTGATGCAGCATCCTGGCCGCACCGTCACCAAGCAGCGCCTGTTCGACGCGCTGTACAGCTGGGATCACGAGGCCAACCTGTCAGTGATCGAAGTGCATGTCAGCCGCCTGCGCCGCAAGCTGGAACAGGCGCGCGCCGGCGTCGGCATCCGCATGCTGCGTGGCCTGGGCTATCGGCTGGAAGCCGGTGGTGACTGAGCGTGTGCACAGCCTGCGTGGCCTGCTGCTGCGCCGCCTGTGGCTGCCCCTGCTGGTGCTGCTGCTGTGCAGCGCGATCGGTTCATTCGCGTTGGCCCGCTTCTATGCCGGCCAGGTCTATGACCGCTGGTTGCTGGACTCGGCGATGTCGTTGTCCGAGCTGGTGAAGGTGCAGGACGGGCGTGCCTCGATCGAGATCACGCCCGCGGTGTCGCGCATGTTCACCTGGGATACCGCTGACGAAGTGCATGGCGAAGTGGTCGACGCTGCGGGCGGGCGCCTGTATGGGGACCTGCCCGAAGCGCTGCCCCGCCCCGCGATCGCTGCCGGCAGCGACGATGCCGTCTACTACGACGCGCGCCTGCGTGGGCAGCCGGTGCGCATGGTCGAGGTCGTGGTCAGCGCTGGGCCGGGCCACGATATCCGCCTGCGCGTGGCCGAGACGCTGCGCAAGCGGCACCGGCTGGAGCGCAAGCTGCTGCTGGCCAGCATCCCGTTCCAGGCCGCGATCCTGGCGCTGGCCGCGTGGCTGGCCTGGTCCGGTACCGGCGCGGCTGCACGCCATGCCAACCAGGTGGCGCGGCGGCTGGCCAGCCCGCGTCCGGACCCGCTGGCGCCACTGGAGCCCGCGCAGGAAGCCCCACGCGAACTGTGGCCGGCGGTCGAAGCCTACAACGCACTGCTGCAACGGCTGGACGCGATGCAGGCCGCGCAACGGCGCTTCGTCAGCAATGCGGCGCACCAGCTGCGCACGCCGCTGGCGGCAATGCAGGTGGAGCTGGAGAGCTCACTCCGCCAACAGGATCCGCAGGCCCAGCAGCTGGCGCTGTCCGGCACGCTGGCCGGGCTGGCACGGCTGCAGCACCTGGTCAACCAGCTGCTGATGCTCAGCCGCTCGGAAGATCCACAGGGCAGCGCACTGCCGCTGCAGCCGCTGGATCTGGCCGCGTTGGCACGGGGCGTGGTCGAGCGCTACGCCGACCGTGCGTTGGTGGCGGGCGTGGACCTGGGTTACGACGGACCCGACGACGGCGTGAAGGTACAGGGTGATCCGCAGTTGCTGCGCGAGGCGCTGGGCAACCTGCTCGACAACGCGCTGCGCTACGGCGCCGTGCCCGGTGTGATCACCCTGGGACTACAGCGGGATGCCGAGGGCGTGCAGGTGTGGGTGGACGATGACGGTACAGGTATCGCCGAAGCCGAGCGCGCGCGCGTCACGGAACGGTTCTACCGGGCCAGCAGCGAGGGAGATGGCTGCGGGCTGGGGCTGGCGATCGTGGCCGAGATCGCGCAGCGGCATGGCGCGATATTGATGATCGAAACGGCGCCGCTCGGTGGCGCCCGCGTCGGGTTGCGTTTCCGTTCGCGAAAGCACCCCGACCCACGGATTCCGGTAGACGCCCACCTTGGTGGGCGCCGTTGATGTCCCGCGTGCCAACCAAGGTTGGCACCTACCAAAAGCACCGCGACCCACGGATCCCGGTAGACGCCCACCTTGGTGGGCACCGTTGATGTCCTGCGTGCCAACCAAGGTTGGCACCTACCAAAAGCGCCGCGACCCACGGAATCCGGTAGAAACCCACCTTGGTGGACGCCGTTGATGTCCCGCGTGCCAACCAAGGTTGGCACCTACCAAAAGCGCCGCGACCCACGGACTCCGGTAGACGCCCACCTTGGTGGGCGCCGTTGATCTTCCGCGTGCCAACCAAGGTTGGCACCTACCAAGTGCGGGGCAATGACGGCGGCAATGCGGCGCCGCCCATCATCACCGGCTCATCGAATACGGCGCCTGCGCGTCCTGCCCCGGCCAGTCCTTGTTCGGCTCGGCCTGCATGCTGAAGCGCAGTTCGCCGCCAGCCAGGATCTCGTCATGGCGCAGGAAGGTGCGCTGCAGCGGCTTGCCGTTGAGGCTCACGCGGCCCACATAGGTGTGTTTGTCATCCAGGCCCTCGGCCACGATGGTGAACGTCTTGCCGTTCGGAAGACGCATCGCGGTCTTCGGCAGGAACGGACGGCCCAGGATGTACTCGCCCGAGCCCGGCGCCACCGGGTAGAAGCCCAGCGCGGTGAACACATACCAGGCCGACATCTGGCCAACGTCATCATTGCCGGCCAGGCCATCGGGGCGGTCGGCATACTGGGTGTCCATGATCTGCTTCAACCGCGCCTGGGTGCGCCATGGCTGGCCCGCGTACGAATAGAGGTAGGCCACGTGGTGGCTGGGCTCGTTGCCGTGCGCATACCAGCCGATCAGGCCGGTGATGTCTTCCATGTGCTCGAAGATCGATGGATCCACCTTGGCGTTGAACACCTCGTCCAGGCGCGCGAGCAGCTTGTCGCTGCCACCGTGGGCTGCCGCCAGGCCGGCAACGTCCTGCGGCACGTACCACGAGTACTGCCAGGCGTTGCCCTCGGTGTAGTCGGTGCCGTAGCCGCTGGCGCTGGGGTCGAACGGCGTACGGAAGCTGCCATCGCGCTTGCGCGCGCGCATGAAGCCGGTGTCCTTGTCGAACGCGTTGCGCCAGTTACCCGCGCGTTTGTCGAAGGTGGCCGCGATATCGGCCTTGCCCATCGCCTGCGCCATGCGTGCGATGGTCCAGTCATCAAAGGCGTACTCCAGCGTCTTGCTGGCCGCTTCGCCTTCCTCGTCGATCGGCACATAGCCCAGCTCACGGTACTGCGCGATACCGTCATACGGGCCGTAGTTGGCGGTCTCGACCATCGCCTTCAATGCCTTGTCGGCGTCGAAGCCACGAATGCCCTTCACGTAGGCATCGGCGATCACCGGCACGGCGTGGTAGCCGATCATGCACCAGTCTTCCAGGCCATGGAACGACCACACCGGCAGCATGCCGTACGGACTGTGCTCATGGTGGGCCAGCATCGAATTGACGAAGTCGCTGTTGCGCTTCTCCGGCTGCACCAGCGTCAGCAGCGGGTGCAGCGCGCGGTAGGTGTCCCACAGCGAGAACGTCGAATAGTGCGTGAAGCCGTCGGCCTTGTGCACCGCGTTGTCCGAACCGCGGTACTGGCCATCGGCGTCCATGAACAGCGTCGGCCCCAGCATCGTGTGGTACAGCGCGGTATAGGCACTGCGCCGCGCATGCTCGGGGGCATCGATATCGAGTACCGACAGCGCCTGCGTCCAGTCCTGCTTCGCCTGCGCACGCACCCGATCGAAGTCGAAGTCGGCCACTTCCGCGTCGAGGTTGGCGATGGCACCGGCCTCACTGACCGGCGAGATGGCTACCTTCACCACCAGCGGTGCGTCGAGCTTGCCGAATGCGAACGTGCCGACCAGCTGGCGACCCTCGATCTGTGCGCGCTGCGCCGGGTCCTTCTCGCCCGGCGGCGGGAAGCCCTTGTAGACGATGTCCTGCTCGGTGTTATGCAGTTCATGGCCACCCAGCGAGCGCGAAAAGCGCATCGCGAAGAACAGCTGGCGGCCCGGCGCCCAGCCGCGCGTCTCGCGGAAGCCGGTCACCGTGCCATCGGCGCGCACCCGCACCCGCGACCACAGCACCTTGCCCGGGTAGTCGTACATGCTGGTACGCATGTCCAGCAGCACCTTGGCGTCGGCACCTTTGGGGAAGGCATAGCGGTGCACGCCCACGCGCGCACTGGTGGTCAGCTCGGCACGCACCTTGTAGTCGTCCAGGGTGACCGCGTAGTAGCCCGGCTCGGCCTTCTCGTCAGCGTGACGGAACCGTGAGGCGTAACCGCTGCGCGGCTTCTCCGGATCGCCGCGCTCCAGCCCGGGGTTGCCGGTGAACGGCATCAGCAGGATGTCGCCCAGGTCCGAATGACCGGTGCCGGAAAAATGCGTGTGCGAGAAACCGACGATGCTGCTGTCGTCGTAACGGTAGCCCGCTGCCCAGCCATAGGCCTTTTCGCGCGGCTGGATGCGCGTGTCCGGGCTGAGCTGGACCATGCCGAACGGCACCGTCGCCCCCGGGTAGGTATGGCCTTCCCCGCCGGTACCGACGAACGGGTCGACCGAGCCATAGGCGCGTTCGGCGGATTTCGACGGAGCCGCCAGCACCGCCCCGGAGGCAAGCATGGCGGTCGCGACGAAAGCGATCAGGAGACGACGGTCCAGCGTGGGCATCGGCATTTGGATCGATTCAGGTGGTAGTCGGATCCTAGCACCGGCCCTGCCCTGTCGCATGCTGCAGTGCGGCCGCCGGAACCGGCACGATGCTTTGCACGTAATTGCATGGCCGCGCGACGAATCACCTCATAGCCTTCCGGTCTCCCGCGTCCCGATCGGTGCCGATACGGCAATGGATGTCCAGACATGCACTTCTGAAAGACCGCGCCTTCCGAACGGGACAAAGCGAGACAAACCATCAATTGGTGCGCAGCGCCTCGATCTGCCCAGGATTGCGCCGCAGCGGACATCCCGCTGCCGGGATTGGAACCCCCGGATGAAACTGAAGATCTGCCTGTCATGACTATGGCGGGCGCTGCGTGTGGCCGTCTGGCCATCGGAGTTCTTCTTCAGTTCAGTCTCTCCGGGTTCCAAGCACGCATCGCCCGCCACCCTTGCGGTGGCCCTCGCACCCAAGGAGTTCCCGCATGAAACACACGCGTCCGCTCAGCCCGGCCATGGAGTCGCTCTTCCAGCGCATCGAACATGCCCTCAACAGTGCAGAAGGCATGGCCATTCTCATCGGCGAACAGTACGGCCCCGAGCCGAAACCTCCCGCGCCAATGGGCTACGACGCCAGGCAGATCGCCAACGCGATGGTCATGCTGAGCCAGCATGGGCGGTGCCTGTTGCAGAAGCTGCGTGCGGAAGCGGAAAAGGTGACCTATCACTAGGTCGCCCTGCAGCCGAGCCTGCTCGGCGCCGTGCGCACCGCACGCAGCGATTGCTGCCCTCAATCTGGCAATGCGTCCTGCAAGGTGGCGAGGTCGGCGCTGTCGACCGGCCTCACCACGCGCGCCACTTCCTGGCCGTCATGCAGCAACACCGCGGTGGGCCACAGCTTTACCTTGAACGCACGCCCCAGTGGCTTTCCCTTGCCATCCTCGATCTTCCAATGCACAAGATCGTGGGCGTCCACAAGCGCCTGGAGTGCGGGCTGCGCGGCCTGGCAATGGCCACACCAGGGTGCACCGAACTCCAGCAGCTGCCAGCCCGCTTGGGCTTCCACGTCCCCGCCTGCAGGCTCCGCCGCCGGGTAGTCACGCATGAACGGCATGCCGGTTACGCCGCCAGCGCTTTCTGGATATCCGCCAGCGGGGCGTTGGTCAGGTCCTTGGCGATATCGCCCAGCAGACGCGCCTGGACCTCCTTGTGCAGCAGCGGGCGGATACGGCCCAGCGTGGTCGGGTCTGCCACCAGCACCAGGTGTGCATAGCGGTTGTTGAGCGCATCTTCGTTCAACTGCTCCGCCACCTGCTTGGCGAACGTCGCCTCGTTGAGCTGCGCAATGGACATGTCCTTCGGCACCGCGCCGGCCGGGCCCTGACCAGAGACGCCCTGCTCGCTGATGTCCTGCAGGCGCAGCTCACCTTCCTGCTTCAACGCCAGCTGATGTTCGCTGCCGACGTTGGTGAACACGCGGGCCGAACCGCCATCGGCGACGATGATCAACGTGCCTTCGGGAATGCGACGGGTCATGCGATGCTCCTTCTCGATTGCGTCCAGCGCTACCGTAGACAGCGTCGCGTGAGCGCTGCGGCCAGAGTTCGTTCAACACTTGTCATTGCATGCCGCGCGGATGAACAGGCGCGATGGAACACAGCGTGCAGATCAGTGCGCTTCGCTGCATGCTCACGCCGATGCCGCTATGATGAACGAATGATCGACACGACCCACTACGTGACGGGCGCACCTGTTACGTGGGAAGCACTGCCGACCGGCGCTTCGCTTGCCACGATGGCTCCCGCCCTGCCGTTCCACCGCCTCGCGCTGGATCCTGGCGGATGACGCCCGCAGGCCCTCGGCCTGCACTCCCCACGCTGCTGTGACCGCCGGCCGCTGATTGCGCGACCGCTGTGATCCCGTTGCTGCGTTTCCGCCGTTGCGGCGGTGCTTTGCCGTGCGCATGGCGTCGTGCCTGCACACATTCCCCGGCCCCCACGCCACTCACCGATGCCCCTGCGCCACCTGCGCCTGCATCGCCGTTTCCGATTTCCGGGACCTACCTCACCGCTCATTTCCCCTCTTCTGCCTACAAGGGAGCCCCCATGCAGGACACCCCCGATGCACATGCCCATTTCGGCTGGTTCAAACGCCGCCGCCACCTGAAGGTCGATGAGATCACCGTCGTCGACAAGCCCATGCTCAAGCGCGCCGTCGGCGCGGCCGCACTCGGCAATGCCATGGAGTGGTTCGACTTCGGTGTCTACGGCTATCTGGCCGTCACCATCGGCCAGGTGTTCTTCCCCTCCAGCAACCCCACCGCCCAGGTGATCGCTGCGTTCGCCACCTTCACCGTGGCGTTCCTGGTGCGGCCACTGGGCGGCCTGGTATTCGGCCCCCTGGGTGATCGCTACGGCCGCCAGAAAGTGCTGGCGTTCACCATGATCCTGATGGCGCTGGGCACGTTTGCCATCGGCCTGATTCCCGCCTACGAGCGCATCGGCATCTGGGCACCGGTGCTGTTGCTGCTGGCGCGCGTGGTGCAGGGCTTCTCCACCGGCGGCGAATACGGGGGCGCGGCCACCTTCATCGCCGAGTATTCCACCGACCGCAACCGCGGCCTGATGGGCAGCTGGCTGGAGTTCGGCACGCTGGGCGGCTACATCGCCGGCGCCGGCACCGTCACCGCGCTGCACATGCTGCTGAGCAGCGAGCAGATGCTGGACTGGGGGTGGCGCATTCCGTTCCTGGTGGCCGGCCCGCTGGGCCTGCTCGGCCTGTACATGCGCATGAAGCTGGAGGAAACCCCGGCGTTCCGCGCCTTCGCCGAGGAAGCCGAGAAGCGTGAGCACGAGCGGCCGGGGCTGGGCGCGCTGTTCCAGGTGCATGGCCGCCAGCTGCTGGTGTGCATGGGCCTGGTGCTGGTGTTCAACGTGACCGATTACATGCTGCTGACCTACATGCCCAGCTACCTCAGCGTCACGATGGGCTATGCCGAGAGCAAGGGCCTGCTGCTGATCATCATCGTGATGCTGGTGATGATGCCGCTGAACATCGTCGGCGGGTTGTTCAGTGACCGGCTGGGCCGGCGCCCGATGATCATCGGTGCGTGCATCGCGCTGCTGGTGCTGGCCATTCCGTGCCTGCTGCTGGTCGGTAGCGGCAACGACGGGCTGATCTTCCTCGGCCTGATGCTGCTGGGGCTGGCGCTGGTGTGCTTCACCAGCTCGATGCCGTCCACGCTGCCGGCGCTGTTCTACACCCCGGTGCGCTACAGCGCGCTGTCGATCGCCTTCAATGTGTCGGTGTCGCTGTTCGGTGGCACCACGCCGCTGGTGACCGCGTGGCTGGTGGAGCGTACCGGCGACCCGCTGGTGCCGGCCTATTACCTGATGGGCGCGGCGGTGATCGGCCTGGTAACCATGCTGTTCGTGAAGGAAACCGCCGGCCTGCCGCTGCGCGGTTCACCGCCAGCGGTTGGCAGCGACAAGGAAGCAGCCGCGCTGTTGAAGAGCGATGTGCCGGTGACGGTGGACCCGACCTTGCCGCCGCTGCCGGACGTTGCCGAGCCCGAGCAGGCGAAGCCGGCGTTGTAGAGCCGAGCCCGTGCTCGGCTGACTTCCAGGGGATCAGCCGAGCATGGGTTCGACTCCGCACCCCGTGCGGCATCAATCACCCGGGGTGTCCAATTCCATCGCGCGCATCACGATGGGCTTGGCCCAGCCCGGCGTGTGCAACAGGTCGGCCACTGCGACCGGGTAATGCAGCTGGCCTGCAGCCATGGCCAATACCGGCAGCGGCACCACGCAGCCGTCGGCATCGGCCGGCGCGCTGTTGTCGTAGACATGCAGCTCGGCCAGGTGCGGCAGCAGCTCCAGCAGATTTGCGCGCGCCGAATCGAAACGCGCGTGGATCTTCTCCACCGGAATATCGTGGCCACCGGCGGCCACCCGCGCGGCCACACGGGCGACGTGCAGCCCGACATCGGCCAGCCCACAGAACCAGATCGCCACCTGGTGCCGCTCGCAGGCCTCACGCAGCAGACGCGGAATGGTGTTGCCACCGAGCGTGGTCTCGAAGGCGAAGTCGGTGCCATCGGCCATGGCCTGGCGCAGGCGGCGGGTGCCTTCCTGCCAGGCCTCGGCATTGGCGTCCGGCAGCGGCCAGCCGGCGTCGACCAGGCGGCGGGTGAACGAGTCCGGGTTGAACCAGCTCAGCCCTTCGGCGTCCAGCCAGGTGCCCAGCAGCGAACTCTTGCCGGCGCCATTGACACCGGCCAACGCCAGGATGCGTCCCATCGATCAGAGCGGACGGCCAAGGGTGACCTTGCGGCCGCGCCGGATCGGCTGGCCCAGCACCTTGCCCAGCCCTTCCCCGCGCTGCAGCCCGGCCAGGGTCTGGTCGAACTCGCTGCGCAGGCGCTGCAGTTCTTCGTTGCGCTCACCGGCATCACCGCCGGCGGCCTTGGCCAGCAGTTCCTGGTAGGTGCGGATGTCCACGATCACCGCTTCCGGGTGGTTGTGGTTGGTGATGACCAGCGCCTGCTTTTCGCGCACGGTGCGCATCAGGCTCGGCCAGCCCCGGGTCTTCACCGACGAGGCCGGGGCCTTCTCGAGGCCAGGCAGATCCAGCGGCAGGGTCATGGCACGGCTCCAGGCGGGGTGGATGAGCGACACTATACCCAATTTGGCCAAATTGGGGATAAATCCCCTTTTACCGCAGGGGCGCGGTGTCCGGAGCGTCGGTCTGCAGCAGGCTGTCGCGTTCGCGCAGCGGGAAGCGGATCCACGCATCCAGCCCCTGTGGGCCAAAGTGCAGCTCGCCGCTGCCAGCCAGCTCGTAGGGCACGCGCTGCTCGATCAGCGCCCGACCCAGGCCGCGCTGGCGTGGCATTTCCCATCCCTCCACGTCGGCATGGCGCTCGCACCAGTGCAGGCCCAGCCACGGTTCTGCGTCCTGCACCTGCAGATGCCAGGACACCTCGATCCGCCCCGCCTCGCGCGCGGCCGCGCCGTAGCGCAGCGCGTTGCTCGCCAGCTCATGGATGGCCAACGACAGCACCTCGGCCGCTTTCGGTGGCAGCAGCACGTCCTCACCGTGCAGTTCGCACAGGCCCGTGCCCGGCATCTGCGCTGACACTTCCTCTTCGATCATCCCGCGCAGGCAGACCCCGGCATTGCCGCCCCGGGTCAGCAGGCTCTGCGTGCGCGCCAGCGACATCAAACGCCCGCACAGCCGCTCGGCGTACTCGTCCACGCTGGCCACGGTGCTGCGCGTCCGCCAGGCAAGGGCATGGATGGTGGACATGATGTTGCGGACCCGGTGCTGCAGTTCGGCCAGCAGCACCGCCTGGCGCTCGGTGGCGCGCTTGAGGTCGTCGATATCCACCGCAATGGCGAACACCCCGGTCACCTCGCCGTCTGCATCGCGCAGCGGCGCAGCGGCGACGCGTGTCCAGCGGGCGCGCCCGTCGTCATGGATGAACTGGAACTCCAGGCCAGGGACCACCGTCTCCCCCCGCAGGGCGCGGGCGATGGCGAAATCATGGGGCTCGATGCGCGAGCCGTCGGGGTGCCATCCCTGCCAGCGGTAGTGGTTGGGACGATCGGTGGACGGCACCTTGCCGGTGGGCAGATAGGTCCGCATCCGGTCGTTGGACAGTTGCAGTCGGCCTTCGGCATCGACAATGCAGACGCCCACCGGCAGCACCTTGAATGCCAGCGCCAGGCGCCGGTCGCTCTCACGGCGCTTCTGCTCCTCGCGCTCGCGGGCCGCCTGCGCGACATGCGCGGCGGTCGTTTCGAACATGGTGACAAGCACGCCGTTGATGCGCCCTTCCTCACCGCGGATGGGGCTGTAGGTGATGGTGAACCAGACATCCTCCAGCCGCCCCCGCCGCGCCAGCGGATAGAGCTTGTCCTCGTAGGTGATGGTCTCGCCCTGCCACACCCGCTGGTAGATCGGGCCGTTGATGTGCCAGACCTCAGGCCAGCACTCGCGGGTGGGCTGGCCAAGCCCGCCCGGATGCTTGTCGGCGAGGATCTCGGCATAGCCATCGTTGTAGAGCTGCACCAGCTGCTCGCCCCACAGCACGATCATCGGGAAGCCGTGGGCCAGCATCAGGTCGACAGTGGCGCGCAGGTGCGGCGGCCATCGCTCGATCGCACCCAGTGGCGTGCCTGACCAGTCGTGGCGGGCAATACGGGCGGCCATGCCGTCATGGCGCGCATGCGCCTGCAGCGGCGGCGGCATGCCTGCCGGGCGCTCAACGGCCGGGAGACCCTGGATGCGGTGTGACATGCCGCGCAATCAGGCGATGCCCGCAGCAGCCTGCGGGCCTGCCACCAGCCGTGCCAGCTGCTGCACCAGTGCCTCGATGTGATAGGGCTTGGTACAGCGGGGCGCGCCAGCGAAGCGGCTGGGCAGATTGTCATCGTAGCCGGAGGTCAACATGAACGGCGTGCCGGCGTCCGCCAAGCGGTCGGCCAAGGGGTAGACCAGTTCACCCCCCAGGTTGATGTCCAGCAGGGCGACATCGATGGGGTTCTCATCGACCAGACGCCCCAGCGCCTGCAGGTCACCGGCCGGTCCCACCACCTGCGCGCCCTTCAGTTCCAGATAGTCCACCAGGAACATCGCGATGGCGAATTCATCTTCCGCCACCAGCACCCGCAGCCCTTTCAGGCCCTCTGGCTTGTTGCCCGCTTCCAGCACGACCCGCGCTCCTCGATACACGCGGCGCACCTCTGCCGCAACGCCTGCAGGATGCGCGAAACGGGCTACAAGGGCGCGTGATGATCGATGAAGATCGCCGCCACGGCCCGTTCACCCGGGCATTGCAGCGGCGCGTTCAGAACGCCCGCTCCCATTTCAGGCTGAGCAGGCTGCGGTCGTGGCTGTACAGCCAGCCGACGTTGCTGTCGATGCGGGCGTAGCGCAGGCCCAGGCTGGGCACCAGCCCGGCCACCGCCAGCCGCTCGCTGCGCACGATGGCGATCAGGTTCTGTTCGTCGTCCTGCCTGCGCGCCTCCAGCAATGGACTCCAGGCGTCGTAGTCGCGGCGGCGCAGCGACACGAACACCGTGGCCGTGGTGCCGCTCCACTGCCGCGCCGCGCCCAGCCGCAAGCCGCGCTGGCGGTAGCCGTTGGCCGGGTCGGCAGCGCTGCTGCCGGTGACATCCAGCCCGGCGAAGACCGTCCAGCGCGGATTGAGCGCACGGAACCAGGTGGCATACACCGATACCAGCTCGCCGTCATAATTGCTGGCCAGGCCCTGCTGGCGATACCGCTGGCGCTTCCAGTCGGCCTCCAGCTTGAGCAGGCTGCGCGCATCCAGGGCGTACTGCCATTCGCCGTGCACGCCACTGCCGCCCTGCAGCGCACGGTTGCCCAGGCCCTGGACGTCATAGCTGGGGGCAAGCAGCACGGTCTGCCGCGCACTGCGCCAGCTGTAACCTGCCTGCACATTGGCATTGAGCTCGTTGTAGGCACGGTGCCCGCGCCATGCCTGACCGAAGGCGAGACCGCGCACGTACAGCCCATGATGCCCGTCGAGGACCCAGCGCCGTTCCAGGCTGGCGTCGTAGTCGAGGCCCCCTGCGCGCTGGGCGTCGGGCAGTTTCCGTTCGATGAGGCAGGCGTCGCCTACGCCGAACAGGCAGGTGCGGCTGGCCGAGCTGCGGTTGATGTTGTCACTCCATGCGGGGCCGGCGGACAGCGCGCCTTTCCAGCGCTGGCGCGCCTGCAGGGCACCCAGGTACCCGTCCACGCGCGCGCGGACGCCGGCCGTGGCCGGATCATCAGCATTGATGCCTGCAGCGATGGCCGTGAACAGCGCGACCGCATCGCGATCACGCTGGTCTTCCGCATAGACACGTGCCAGCTCGAGTCGGGCCGGCAGGAACTCCGGCTGCGCCGCCAGCAGCGCTTCGTACTCCTTCGCCGCGCGACGATGGTCGCCGGCCACGCGGGCCAACGCCCCCTGCGCGTAATGGCGCAGCAGCGGGTCATGCCCCGGCAGTTCGATGTACTCCTCGAGGAACGCCGCGGCGGCCCGCCATTGCTGATGCTGCAGTGACAGGTAGAGGGCCTGGCCGAGATCGTCGACGCTGCGCTCCACGCGCAGCGTCCTGCCGTCGATGGTGATGGTCGGCCGCTCCGACTCGGCCTGTTGCAGGCGCTGCCGGTCCTGCTGCTGGTGGCGCAGTTCGCTGCCCTGTTCAAGCACGCGGCGCAGATCGTCCTGCTGGGCGCGCACATCAGCGGCCGCCAACAGCAGTACGACAAGGAAGGTGGAATGGCGCATGGTCGATCCGTGGTGGTGCATGCAGCGGCCGAAGCAGGGACTGGCGGATCGCGGCTTGTCCCTGCCCTGCCCCGTCAGGGGCGTGGCGATCAGTTCTTGCTGCCGCCGAAGGCGGTGTCGTACTGGCTGTTGCCGGCGAACGTGGCGATACCGGCGAGCGTGGCCGCGTTGGCGCCGAAGAACTGGCCCTGGCTGTTGCCGGTGACCGAGCCGTTGGCCACGGCGGTGCCGGCGAAGGATGCATCGGCGCTGTTGATGTTGGCGCTGATCGCCAGGGTCTGGCCACCACCGGTCAGGCCGCCGGTCAGCTTGCCAGTGCCGAAGTTCGCCGCGAAGGTACCGCTGAGCAGGTTGCTGCCATTGAACCGGTTCAGGCCGGCCACCGCGTAGGTGGCGGTACCGCTGGGCAGGGTGGTGCCGGCGCGGTCACCAGCGAAGTACACCTGGCGGTTGTTGAAGCCACCTGCAGCGCCGTCCTTGGACCATTCGCCGAACCACACATCGCCACTGCCCACCTTGACGAAGTTGAAGTGGCCCATGCCGGAATGGCTGCCCGGCGTACCGGTGATCGGCATGGCCAGGGTACGGACGGTAACGCCGTTGACGGTGGTCGGGGCCGAGTAGGCCGCCAGCCCCTGGAAGTCGACCGGCTTGCCGTTGGAGACGGTGCCGACGCCGATGCCGGCCTTGCCTGCGCTGTGCGGGCCGCCGTTGACTTCGGAGGCACCGACCTTGACGTACAGCTGCGAATCGGTGGCCGGGCTGGCCGCACCGACGATGTCGGCGGCCTGGGCGGCACCGGCCAGGGCGAAGGTGGCGGCCATGGCCAGTACGGAACGGGAGATCATCTTCATGGAACTACTCCTTGGGTTGAGGGAACAACGGGTACAACAACGAGACAGGTCATCAGAAGCGTGCAGTGACACCGAGCTTCAGCGTGCGCCCCGGCGCCGGCAGCGTGGAGCGCGTGGCCGGGTCGACGTAGTAGCGGTTGCCGAGGTTGGTGCCGACCAGCTCGACGCTGGCGTGGTCATTGAAGCGCCAGCGCGCGTAGGCATCGACGGTGGTGATGTTTCCCCAGGTGAACGGCACGTTCTGCCAGATCAGGCCACCGCTGCCGGCGTACAGTCGGTCACGGTAGGCCTGCAGGTCCGGGTTCTGGTGGCGTTGGTAATGCACGATGCGGCTGCCCAGCTCCAGGCGCTCATCGAACAGCCGGGTGCCCAGCGACACGTTCACCGACAACCGGGGAATGGCCTGGGTCAGCAGGTAGCCACTGACGAAGCCGTCCTGCACGCAGTTGGGCACCTTGCCGGCCAGCGCATCGAGCTGCACCGCCATGCTTTCGTCGCAGACCTTGTTTTCCAGCGTACGGGTGATGCCCAGGTCGGTGAAGAAGCGCCGGTTGTCGAACCGCGCCTGCAACTCCAGGCCGCGGATGCGCTGCTTGTCCAGGTTGTCGAACAGGAAATTGCCGTCGCGCTCGATCACGTTGCGGGTCTTGTGCACGTAGTAGGCCAGCTTCACGTCGGCATCGGCGGTGTTGCCGAACAGTGCGGACAGGTTGTGCACATAGCCCACTTCGTAGTTGTAGGCGTGCTCGGGCTTGAGCGGGTACAGCGGGTTCAGGCTGCTGGAGAACGCGATGGTGCTCTCGAACATGCTGGGGAAACGCACCGCCTCGCTGTAACGCACATAGGCGCGCGCATTGGGCGAGAAATGCGCGGTGGCCGAGAAGGTCGGCAGCCAGGCATGGTCGCGCCTGCGCTCGTTGCGGCCGGCCACCGTCTGCGGCCGCCCGCTCTGGATGCTGCACAGGATCTGCGCGCCCTGCACCGGCAACAGCCCGGGAATGGCCGCCACCTGACCATTCAGGCACGGGTTGCTGGCACGGCTGTAGTTGCCGTCCGCATCCGGCAGCCACGGAATGCTGTGCTCCACCGCCACCGGCGTCTCGTACCTGCTGAGCAGGCCCTTCAGCAGATCATCGACGATGAAGCCCATGCCGATGCTGTCCCAGAACGCGCGCTGCGCCTCGATGGCGTCGATCTCGCCCTGCAGGCTGGCCGGGCGTTCGGGCAGTTCGTTGACCCGGTAGCGGGCCTCCTTGGGGAACACAGAGGTGGTCATCAGCTCCGGGTGTTCCTGCAGGAAATCATCGAAGGCCCAATAGCGCGCGTAGCGCACGCCGGCGCTCAGGGAGAGGAAATCCACCGGCCGCCAGTCCAGCACCAGGTAGCCCTCGCCTTCCTGGCGGCGCCCGGCGCGCGGGTACATGCGCCAGCCATCGCTGACACCAAAGTACGGGTCCGCCGAGCGCAGTTTCTCGAACTGCCAGTTGCCGCCCACCGTCAGGTCCAGGGTGGAATGCAACGCGAAGCGGTTGCTCAGGGTCAGGCCGGTGCGGTCGTTGCGGGCATTGGCCAGCGCGGTATTGCGCAGGATCGGGCTGCTGCCGGGGTTCCAGTCGGGGTTGCTGGCAAAATTGGGGAAGCCGCCAGCGGTGTAGGTATCGCTGGTGGTTTCGGTGCGCCACAGGTTGGCACGCAGGTCCAGCCAGCGGCTGCCGGCAGGCTGCCAGTGGTATTCCAGGTTCCAGGCATCGGCATCGACGCGGCTGAGCGGCCACTGGATGCGACCGTAGTCGGGCGCGGACAGGATGCGCGAGGGCATGATCTCGCCGTAGTGGGAGAGCGTACGCCGCCAGGTGGCGCGCAGCTGCTGGTCATCGTTGATCTGCCAGGTCGCCTTCAGCAGCCACGATTCCTGCTCGCTGGAGGTGTTGGGCACCTCGTCGCCGGGCTTGAAGTAGCGCGCCAGCGTGGTGATGTAGTCCAGGCCCTTGTACTCGAACTGCTCGCGCGGGTCCTGGTCGTAGTACGCCGTGCCCTGGGTGCCGGAGAAGTAGTTGCCGCGCTTGCGCCAGGCATACGCGGCCATCAGGTCCACGTGTTCGCCGCGCAGGCCCAGCGCCAGCCGCCAGGCCTGGTCCTCGCCGGCGAACACATTGGCTTCCGAACCGCGCGACTTCACCGGCACCAGCAGCGTGCTGTCGGCATACGGTGCCGAGGGCGAGCCCTGCGGGAACCCGGGCACCGTGCGGTAGTCCTCGCCGGTATGCAGCCGCGGCAGGCGTGGCGCCACCGCATTGCTGCTGCCTTCGATCTTCAGCTCCCCGCCGAAGCGCTCACCCGCTTCCACGATGTCATCGACGTCGATGGTCTTGATCACCAGCGCGCCACCGATCCCGCTGTGCACATCGCGCACCAGCCCCGGCCCCTTGATGACCTGGATGCCACCTATCAGGTTGGGATCGATGTAGTTGCGGTTGCTGACGCCGTTGTAGCCGCGCCAGACCGTAAGTGCCTGCTCGCCGCCGTCGATGCTGACCGGCACCCGCCCCGGCCCCTGGATGCCGCGGATGTTGATGTCCAGCGCGCCACTGTTGCGCGCATCGCCGCTGAACACACCGACCAGATCCTTGACCACGTCGGCCGGATTGGAGCCGCGGTAGCGCTCCACCCGGTCGCGCCCCGAATACGCCGTGGCCATGTCCAGCGCGAACACATCATCGTAGCCGCGCCGATCGCGGGCCTCGCCCCCTTCCGACTGCAGGCGACCGGCCACGTCCAGTGTCTCGGTCACCCGCCCCCCTTCCCCTTCACCCGCCTCCGCTGCGGTACGCAGGCTCCAGGTGCCGTCCATGCCACGCTGCGCGCGCACGCCGCTGCCACGCAGCAGCAGCTGCAGGGCCTGCATCTGGCTGTACTCGCCGCTCACCGCGCTGGAGCGACGGCCTTCCACCAGGTCACTGCGGAACACCACCTGCACATCGGCCTGGCGGCCAAAGGCACGCACGGCGTCGGCCAGGGGTTGTTCCGGAATGGCGTACTGGCGCAGCGGCGCGACGACCGCCGGTTGCGCCTGCCCGGCCGGCACCCAGGCCAACTGCAGCAATGCGGTGGAAACAGCCAGGGCCAGAGCGGTGGCGCGACGATGACAGGCGGATGCCGTGGACGGCATGGACAGGAACTCCTCAAGCGGGGCGGGACCACGGACACGTCCGGTGCCCGGTGGTGTGTCTGGCTTGAGAAGAAACGCTGTTTCGCTCTGGCTATACCTCTATAGACAGCGGGCTGCGACGACTGCCCACGGTTTTTTCATGTTTTTTTTCATGCGACCGGTTCGTCCATGTTCCGAGGGTGCTTCACCACAGCAGCAACGCACCACCGGGCAAGCGCTGCACGCGCAGTCCCGCCTGCGCGGCCACGGCGACGATGGCCGTGTCCGGTTGCTGCAGGTGGAACAGGCCACTGACCCGTACGCGTGCGCCCTGCCCGCCCAGTACCCAGACCGGGCCACGACGGTAGCGCGCCAGGTCGGCGATGGCCTGCGCGGCCGGCCGATCATCGATCACTACCTCGCCACGCCGCCACGGCGCCATGCTCTCCGGATCTTCCAGCTGCACCGGCTGCAGCCAGTGCCCGTCACGGAACGCGCGTGCCTGTCCGGCATGCAGGCGCTGCACGCTGCCATCGCCCGGGCGCACATCGACCACACCCGCGCTGACCTGGGTGGTGACCGTGGTATCCAGCATCGACACGCTGAAGGCAGTGCCGATGTCACGGACCAGGCCGCCCGCTGCCTCGACCTGGAACGGGCGAGCCTCGTGCGCTACCTGGAACCAGGCCTGGCCGCGCAGCAGGCGCAGGTGGCGCTGCCGGTCATCGAACGAAAGTGCCAGCGCGGTGCCGGCATCGAGTACCGCCGTGCTGCCATCGGCCAGCTGCACCACTCGTGGCGCATCGCTGCTGCGCACATCACTGCGCGCCAGCAGCAACGCATGCGGAGCGGCCGCGACCATCAGCACCACGGCCGCAGCCGATGCCAGCAGCCACGGCAGGCGACGGCGCGGTGCGATCGGACGCAGCCCCTGGCGGTCGGCGGTCAGCTCGGGCAGCGCGGCCAGCACCTCGGGCCCAGCAGCGTCCAACCGCTGCCAGAAGGCCTGCTGCTGGCGCCAGGCCAGCGCATGGCGCGGATCGGACTGCAGCCAGCGCTGCAGGGTGCGTTGCTGGCGTTCCGGCAACGGGCCTGCACTGCACCGTATCACCCAGCGCAACGCCTGCCTGGCCTGACGCGGCGAGGGTTCGGACGTGGTCATGGTTGTGGCCTGCCGCACCGCGAATGGGTGCGCTTTCCTGTTGTGACAACGGCGGGCACGATCTGCCCACGGCAATCGCCGCTCATCGGCCCATTCCCCGCTGCTGTTGCTGGATCAGCAGCGCTGCGCGCAGCACATGCTTGCCGACCAGGCTCTTGGAGATCCCCAGGCGCGCGGCAATCTCGCGTTCGCTCAGGCCCAGGTAGCGGTTGAGCACGAAGCACTCGCGTACCTGGGCCGGCAGGGCCAGGATGGTCTGGGTGATCTCGCGCAGCTGCGCCTGGTCCAGCGCCTGCGCCTCGCCGTCGTGGCCTGCCTCGGCCATGCCGGTGGCGTACTCGGCCATCGCGCGCCGCTCGCGGGCGTCGGCCTGGCTGCGGTTGAGCGCGTGGTGGTAGGCCATCCGGTACAGATAACCGCGCGGCTCCAGGATCGGTGGATCGCCGGGCACGCTGCTGGCCTTCAGGTAGAGGTTCTGCAGGGTGTCCTCGGTGCTGGCCGGGTCGAGGTAGCGCGCGACGAAGCGGGACAACGCACGGCGCTCGCGGATCAGCAGCTCGACCAGCGCCAGGGCATTGGGAGACATAGGTGCCAAGGCCGGACCGGGGAATGATGGGCGTGATGGCGACGGTCCGGACGTGGATTGTGGGCTGCGGGGCCGCAGGCGGCAAGCCGCGCCACGAAAGCATCATCGACGCATGGCGTGGATGGAGGATCTACGGTTCCTCCAGCGCCTCGAAGCGTTCGGCGAGGTAGTCGATCAGCGCACGCACCGCAGGCAACAGGCCGCGTCGCGACGGGAACACCGCGTGCACGATGCCGTGCTTGGGCACCCACTCCGGCAGTACCGGCACCAGCGCGCCACTGGCCAGCTCGTCGCTGATCATCATCCGCGGCAGCATCAGCAGGCCCACCCCGGCCACCGCGGCGGTGCGCAACGCGATCATGTCATCGCTGACCAGCCGCGGGCGATGGTGCACGCTGGCCAGCACATCGCCCGGCCCGGTGTATTCCCAGGCATGCTGCTGGCTGGGCGATGCCAGATCCACGGTCGGCATCATCGCCAGGTCGGCCGGCACCTGCGGCGTGCCCAGCCGCTGCAGCAGCGCCGGGCTGGCACTGGTGCACCAGACCCGGCGCGCCAGCACGCGTACCACCAGGTCACTGTCCTCCAGCGGCGGCGGCCGCACGCGGATCGCCACGTCCACACCCTCGCCCACCACATCGACGCGCCGGTTGGTGGCGTCCAGCTGCACCGTCACCTGCGGGTGCAGGGCCAGGAAATCGGCCAGCATAGTGCCAATGCGCGCGTGCAGGATCGCGATCGGGCACGCCAGGCGGATGGTGCCGCGCGGCTCGGCACGTGACATCGCAATGGCTTCCTCGGCCGCTTCGGCTTCGACCAGCATGGCCTTGCAGTGGCGGTAGTAGTCCTGGCCGACCTCGGTGACCGAGAAACGCCGGGTCGAACGCTGGATCAGGCGCACGCCCAACCGTTCCTCCAGCAGCGCGACGCGCCGGCTCAGTTTCGACTTCGGCATCGCCAGCGCCCGGCCGGCCTGCGAGAAGCCGCCATGCTCGACCACCATGGCGAAGTAGAACAGGTCGTTGAGGTCACAACGGCGGATATCTGCGATGAACACGGGGCGATCTCCTGCGGCCACGGCCTGCAGACATTGTTCACCAGATAGGACTATGACGGCAAATATTGGCGTCTACCGGCCTTATTGTCACGGCGATATCGTCTTCGCAACGAAGAACAGCGGCCGGCAGCCCCGGCCAGGAGATCGCCATGAAGCGTGTCACCGGTACCTACAGCGCCCCGCGCCCGCACTGGGTGGGCGACGGATTCCCCGCCCGCTCGATGTTTTCCTACAACACCCACGGCCAGCACCTCAGCCCGTTCCTGCTGCTGGATTATGCCGGCCCGTACACCTTCGCCCCCAGCAATACGCCGCGTGGCGTCGGCCAGCATCCGCATCGCGGATTCGAGACCGTCACCATCGTCTATGAGGGTGAGGTCGCCCACCGCGATTCGACCGGGGCCGGCGGCACCATCGGCCCGGGTGACGTGCAGTGGATGACGGCTGCCTCCGGCATCCTCCACGAGGAATTCCACACGCCGGAATTCAGCAGGCGCGGCGGCACGCTGGACATGGTCCAGCTGTGGGTGAACCTGCCGGCGCGCGACAAGATGGGCGCACCGGGCTACCAGACCCTGCTCGACGCAGAGATTCCCTCGGTGGATCTGCCCGATGGCGCCGGCCGCGTGCGGGTCATCGCCGGCCGCTTCCACGGTCATGCCGGCCCGGCGCGCACCCACACGCCGATGGATGTCTGGGACATCCGCCTGCAGCAGGGCCACCACACCGACCTGCCGGTGGCCGAGGGCCGCACGCTGGCGCTTGTGGTGCTGAAGGGCACGGTGCGGATCAACGGCGGCCAGCCGGTCGGCGAAGCGCAGCTGGTCACCTTCGACCGCAGCGGCGAGGACGTGTTCGTCGACGCCGACAGCGACGCCACCGTACTGCTGCTCAGCGGTGAGCCGATCGACGAGCCGGTGGTGGGCTATGGCCCGTTCGTGATGAACAGCCAGGCCGAGATCGCGCAGGCGGTCAACGATTTCAACAGCGGCCGCTTCGGCCAGATCGCCCACTGATCGTTTCAAGCGGCGGGCGATGGCCCGCCGCACCCTCCGGGCCATCGCCCGCTTTTTCCAGGAGACTGACCATGAGTACCCCCGCCAACTTCAACGGTGCCCGCCCGGTGATCGATCCGGACAACGCCACGATGCTGCTGATCGACCATCAGAGCGGCCTGTTCCAGACCATCGGTGACATGCCGTTCACCCGCGTGCGCGCCCACGCCACCGCGCTGGCCAGGATGGCCACGCTGGCAAAGATGCCGGTGATCACCACTGCCTCTGTTCCGCAGGGCCCGAACGGCCCGCTGATCCCGGAGATCCACGACGCAGCCCCGCATGCCCGGTACGTGGCGCGCAAGGGCGAGATCAACGCATGGGACAATCCGGAATTCGTTGCCGCAGTGAAGGCCACCGGCCGCACGCAGCTGATCATTGCCGGCACCATCACCAGCGTGTGCATGGCCTTCCCGTCCATTGCCGCCGTTGCCGATGGCTATCAGGTGTTCGCGGTCATCGATGCCTCGGGCACCTATTCGAAGATGGCCGAGGAGATCACCCTGGCCCGGGTGGTGCAGGCCGGCGTGGTGCCGATGGACACCGCCGCGGTGGCCTCGGAGATCCAGCGCAGCTGGAACCGCGACGATGCCCAGCAATGGGCCGAGGTCTACACGAAGATCTTCCCGAACTACCAGCTGCTGATCGAAAGCTACCTGAAGGCGCAGGACGTGCAGAAGAACCACGAGCCGCTGGATTCGCAGCGCAGCTGAGCGCGCAAGACGGTACAGTCCAACGCGTCGGGCACCGCTCGACGCTACAGAGGAGATCCCCATGGCCTACGCACGCATTGTTTCGACCGCCGACAATTTCCTGCACCACATCAGCAATGGCAGCTTCGATGTGGATGCGGACGAGCCTGCCTCGTTGGGCGGCCAGGGCAAGGGCTTCGCGCCGTTCGACCTGTACCTGGCCTCGCTGGCGGCGTGCACCGCCATCACCCTGCGCATGTACGCGCAGCGCAAGGGCTGGGACCTGGGCGAGTTCCATGCCGAGCTGCGCTCGGAACGTGATGAGGACGGACGCCTCCACGTGCACCGCGTGCTGCATGCCAGTGCCGAGCTGAGCGATGCGCAGTGGCAGCGATTGCTGGAGGTGGTGGAAAAGACCCCGGTGACCCTGGTGATGCGCGAAGGTGCACGCATCACCAGTGAGCGTGGGGCGGCGGCGTAACAGAAGGCTCAGCGCCGTGAATGCAGCACCGTGCGCTGGCGCATCGCGTTGAATTCCTGCTCCACCTGCTGGATGTCTTCGGCCTGGAACCCGGCGGCATCCAGCAGCTGGTCGGCGGCCGCGGCCGCCAGCGGATCATCGTCACGCTGGCGCCAGCAGCGCGCCGGCAGGAAGTAGCCCACTTCGCTGCGCCCGCGCATGATCACCACCGGCCGGCCCGCGTACAGCAGGAACTCGGCCAGGTGCTGGCGCAGGCCCTCCACGGAAACATAGGCCGGTCCAACACCCAGCATCTGGCTGGACGGTTCGGGACTCTCGAACAGCTTGCGACGGCTCATCCACTCCTCCTTTTGAACAACGCGTGGTCTCCTTTCCCTAGACGGGCGCATCGCTGCGCCCCCGCCACGCACTACGTGATCCGCATCACGCCGTCACTCAGAAGCCGGTATTGAACTCCAGCTGGAACACGTCGATCGACAGCGGCGCACCGGACACTTCCTTGGCCGCCATCCACTTGCCGCTGATCCAGCTGCGCGCATCCAGCGCGTAGGCACCGCCCACGTAGTAGCCGCGGGCGTTGGTGCCGCCGAGGTGGAAGTTCGGATCGTTGTAGGCATCCGGCAGCGCATCGGCCTCGATGTGCTTGTAGCCCAGCAGCGCCTGCCACTGGCCCTTCTCCTTCAGCTCGGTGGCACCGAAGGTGGCCTGCAGCATCCATGCCGTGTCGCCGCTGCGGAAGGTGTCGATGCTGGCGGCACCACCGGCACCGTAGTTGTTGACGATGCCGTTGCTGGCGCGACTGAACATCGCCTGCTTGTCGTAGGCCAGGTTGCGGATGTAGTCGCCTTCAAGGCGCAGGCCGACGTCCTGGGCCAGCTGCGTATCCCAGCGCAGGTTCAGCGTGGCCAGGCGGAATGCCGAGGCCAGGCCGACATACTGCGGGGTGGGCGTATTGGCCGGATCCAGCGGATTGCGCGCGATGTCGCGGATCAGCATCAGGGTGTTGCCCTTCTGCATGAACGCCGGACGCGACCAGTCGGTGTCGCAGCCCACCGCGCCCGCATACAGCGCGCACGGCGAGGACAGGCGGCCGCTGATGTTCTTGAAGTCGTAGTAGCCCAGTGCCGCGCGCAGCGCGTTGTCGTCATTGAAGCGCCAGTTCACGCCCACCTGCGCCCCGGACAGCCACTTGTTCTCGTTCGGGGTCTTGACCCGGCTCTGGCTGGGCGCGCTGTCAGAGGTGTATTCCAGCGGTACCACCGCCAGGTTGCCGAACAGGCCGAGGTCGCCGCCGTCGAAGTCGTACTTCAGGTTGGCGGCCAGGCCATCGAAGTTGAGGTCGTTGGAGAACAGCGTGTCGCTGGTCCAGAACGGATTGCCGAAGCGGCCGCCGCGCACCGTCACCCAGTCGGCCGGGCTGTAGGCCAGCCATGCCTGGTCCAGCCATACATCCTTCTTGCTCAGGCCGCCACCCAGCTGCTCGGTGGTCGACACCGGGCCATTGCTGCTGCCGCTGGCCAGGCGCACACCGGCCGTGGTGTGCTGGCCGATGGTCGCCTCGATGCCCAGGCGGGCGCGGATGCGCCACAGGTTGCGGCGGTCCTGGCGGGTGTTCAGCAGCGGTGGCAGCTGCAGGTTGGTGTTGGTGTTGGTGTCGAAGCCGTTGCCGGAATTGATCGACGACCAGTTGCTCACGATGTCGCTGTTGCGTTCGGAGAAGAAGCGCGATTCGCTGCGCACGCGCATGTCACCGGTGACCTTGATGCGCTTGGTCCACTCAGCCACTTCGTTCGGTGCCGCCCAGCCCTCGGACCTGGCCTGCGCCATCACGTCCTGGCGTACTTCGTCACGGATGCCGTCGCGCACGCTCTGCGGCACGTAGGGTACACGCACGTCGCCGGCTTCCAGGGCGACACCGCCACTGGCGGCCGAGGTCGCGGTGGCTGTACTGCGCTGGGCGGCCGCTGCTTCGGCCTCGGCCTGCACCAGCAATGCCTGGCCGTCTTCTGGTTTCAGTGCGCCGCTGGCGATCAGGCCCTTGATCAGCTTGACCATGGTCGTTTCGGCGGCCATCGCACCGGCCGGGGCGGCCAGGCTGAGCAGCACGGCGCAGCACAGCAGCGCCCGTCGGGCCGGCCGCGGGCGGCGGGAATCGGTTCGTGCGCGGACGTGGTCGTTCATCACGGTTCTCATCGAAAGAAGGGAAATCACGGAGGTCGGGAATCAGGCCCCGGGCCGGCGGCCCTGGATCAGGACGCGGGCGGGGAAATCAAGCGACGGTGGGGGTGCCTGGTCGACCTTGCCGATGCGATGCAGTGCATCGAGCACGGCCGCGTCGGCCTCCTCGTTGCCACTGCCACGCACCAGCTCGACCTTTTCCAGGCGGCCATCGCTGGCCAGCCACACATTCACCTGCAGCTGGAACGCCAGGCGCTTGACCTTGTCGTCGCGCGAGATTGCCTGCTGCACCAGGTAGCCGAGGTAGCGCCCATAGGCGGCATTGCCGGCACCGCCGCGACCGACGCCGGACGAACCGCCACCATTGCCGGACTGGATGCCGAAGTTGTCACCGCCGGCCTGCGCATCGGCGTTCATCGTCACCGGATCGGCATTGTCCGGTGCCGGCGTCGGCTCTTCGGCCGGCGTCGGCTGCTCCAGCGGCTCCGGTTCGGGCATCGTCTCCTCCGGCAGCGTTTCTGGCTCCGGCGGCTTTTCCGGCGGCGGCGGGGGTGGCGGAGGCGCTGGCGGCAGCGCCAGCATCGGCGGCTGCACCACCGGCCGACGGGTGCTGGCGGTGTCCTTGAACAGCATCCACCACACGGCGATGCCGAGCACCAGCAACGCGGCCAGCACCAGCGCGACAGTCACCAGCAGCTGGCGACCGCGCATGCCGGGCTCCGGCCGAGGGGGTTGATGGGCCGTCATGCCTCAGCCCTGCGCCTTGCCGGTGACCAGGCCGACCTGGGCGAGCTCCAGGCGCCGCAGCAGGTCCAGCACCTCGACCACGCGGGCGTACTGCACCTGCGCGTCACCGCGCACGATCACCGGGAAATCCGGCGTGGTCGCGCGCTCGGTGCGCAGGCGGTCTTCCAGCTCCGCCATCGTCACCGGGTAGGCATCCAGAAACACCTGGCCACTGGGGTCGATGGTGATCGCCTTGGTCTTCGGCTTCTCCAGCGCGACGCTGTTGCTGGCCTTCGGCAGGTTGACCTCGATGCCGGGGATGGAAGCGTTGCTGGTCAGGATGAAGATCACCAGCACCACCAGCAGCACATCGACGAAGGGCGTCACGTTGATGCCCTTCTCGCGCTTCTTGATGCCGAACTTCGCCTTCTGGCCCATGGCGCGCCCCTCAGCCCTGGACCGCGGCCGGGCCGCGCCCGTCCTGCTCTTCAGCCAGGCGCGCGGCGAACTCGTCGATGAACACCGCCATGTCCGCGCCGATCGCTTCGGCACGCGCGCCCAGGTAGTTGTAGCCGAACAGCGCCGGGATCGCGACGCCGAGGCCCGCGGCGGTACACAGCAGCGCTGCGGCCATGCCCGGTGCCACCGAGTTGATGTCCACCGCGCCGGCCATCGCCGCAACCACGAACACCAGCATGATGCCGATCACGGTGCCGAACAGGCCCACGTAGGGCGCGCCTTCGATGGTGGTCGACAGCCAATTCATGCGCCGCGCCATCGCTTCCTGCTCGCGCACCATCACTGCATCCATCGAGGCGCGGATCGCCGCGATGGTGGCACCACTGAGGTAACCGCTGTTGCCATCGCGCTGGTGGCGTTGCTGCATTTCATCGATGGCCACCTGGTAGATGCGCCACAACGAGCCATCGTGCATGGCGGTCGGCGCCTTGCCCTGGCGGTCCATGTCGGACAGGGTGCGCAGCGGTACGCCGGACAGCTTGCCGAAGCTCTCGGTGAACACGGCATTGGCCTTGCTGGTACGGCCGAAGTGGCGGCTCTTGGCGATCATGATCGCCCACGACAGCAGCATCATCAGGCCGAGGATGGCGACCACCACCCAGGCATCGAACGGCATCGCCTTGAGGATGAAGGCGAAGTGGCTCTGCCCGGCGGACTGCTCGTCGGCGCCGTAGCTGACCAGGCGCGAGTCGGCGCCCTGAGCGGTGGCGTCGGCCAGCAGCAGCGCGGCCGGGCGTGCCACCCGCGAAATGCGCAACTCGTCCAGGGCACCTTCGAAGTTGGCCAGCGGCTGCGCGGCGCCCGGCGCATCGGCGCCGACCACCGGCGCGGTGGCCAGCGCCGGCAGCGCACCGCTCAGCTGGGCAGCTACGCGCCCATTGAGGTACAGCTGCAACGCGCCCTTCTCTGCCGTCAGTGCAACATGCGCCCACTGCCCTTCCGGAATCGGTTGCGCCGGCGTGCTGCGCTGGCCATTGAGCTGCACGAACGGCACGCGGTTCTCGATGCCCAGCACCAGTTCGGAAGCACCATCA
Organism: Stenotrophomonas sp. LC732; assembly: GCF_052446685.1. Lineage (NCBI taxonomy): Bacteria > Pseudomonadati > Pseudomonadota > Gammaproteobacteria > Lysobacterales > Lysobacteraceae > Stenotrophomonas > Stenotrophomonas sp. LC732. The sequence continues at coordinate 2,363,516 of NZ_CP199214.1, forward strand.
CGGCGGGCGTAGATTGCTTGAGCCGCATTGTTGCTGCCCGGCTTGATCCAGGCCGAAACGGTGAGCGGCGCGCCCGCTTCCTGCGCCAGCGACGCGCTGGCCGGCAGCGGCAGCGGGCCGGCGCCCAGCTGCACGCCGCGGCCGATCACCGCGCCTTCCGACGGCGGCACCACCGCACCGGCATTGTTGCCATAGGCGGTGGTGTCGCGTGCCGGCGCATTGGCCTCGGCAAAGTGATAGACCAGCGTGTAGTCCGGATCGAACACCTGCTGGCCGTTGCCGCTGGCCGGGGCTTTTTCATTGCCGTAGTGCATCCAGATGGTCTGCGGCGCGGCGGCACTGACCGCCGGCAGGTCCACCCAGACCAGGGCCAGGCCCAGCGTGGGATCGAACTGCTCGATCTGGTGGGCCAGCACGGTACGGCCATCACCCGAGACGAAGCGAAGGTCGTTGCCCGCATCCTGGGTGCCGTCGAAGCCGAAGTTGCCGGTATGCAGCCGCAGCAGCAGTGGCGTGCGGCCCGGGTCACCGGCCAGGCCCGCGCCCTGCGGGCCGGCGTCGACGGTGATCGGCTTGCGGTATTTCCATTCGGCCTGCCACCAATTGGCATCGGCCGCAGCCGCAGGCAACGCAACCAGCGCGGCCAGCAGCAGCAACACTCGGGAAAGCAAACGGTCCATGCGAAGGGTCTCCGGAGAACGCATGTTCAAGGGAAGGGTCAGTAGCTGGTGCTGATGTTGAAATGCAGGCGCGGGTCGTCCTTGCGCGTGACCGGGCCATCGGCATAAGGCCAGGCGTAGTCCAGGCGCAGTTGCAGGTGTTCACCCAGGCGCAGCTGCGCGCCCAGGCCGACCGAGGCCAGGTTGTACTTGTCACGCTGCTCGGGCAGCGGCTGGCGCAGGCGCAGGTAGGCCGCGTCGGCAAAGCTGTAGACACGCAGATCGGTGCCGCTCCACAGCGACCACGCCGGGGTGCGCCATTCCAGGCTGGCCAGGCCGCCGTAGTCTCCGATCGCCTCGGCCGACAGGTAGCCACGCACGGTGTACATGCCGCCAGCAGCGAACTGCTCGGCCGACACCAATGGCGCATCGGTTACCTGCAGCGAGCCACGCGCATACCACTGCCAGTCGCTGCTGAAGGTGTGGGTGTTGGCCACGTCGGCCTTGAAGGCCACGAAGCTCGGGTCAGCCCAGTAGCGCTTCTGCCCGAACGCGGTGGCGTCGCTGCCGTAACCGAACAGGCGGCGGGTACCGGCCACCAGCTGGGTGTTGATGCTCAGCTGATCCTGCTCGCCCTGGCGCACGCCGACGAAGGCCAGGGTGATCGGCGCATACTTCAACGGTGTCTTCAGGCTGTCCTTGCCCATCTGCGTGTCTTCCTCGGTGTCCTTGAAATCCACACCGAGGATGAGCTGGCGCCACCACTGGCTGCTGCCGGCAAGGCGGTAGTTAAGCTTGAGGCCGATCGAATGGCCGTTGCCGATCACGTTGGTGCCGGTGCCGGTACCGACCTGCCCGCCTGCATTCAACACGCGGCTGTCGGATTTGTAGCCGGAGGCTTCCAGGCTCCACGGCGTGCCTTCGAACGGCATCGTGTACGAGGCCGAGAACACCTTGGCCTGCTTTGTATCTTCCGGCGCCAAGTACACGCCGATGTTGGCGCTGTGCCCGCGCTTCCACAGGTTGTCGTAGGCCAGCGACGCACTCAGGCGCAGTTTCTCGGTGTCGGCACTGTGGTCGTTGTTGAGTGACGCGCTGGCACGCCACGGCGACTTCTCCCCGACCTGCAGGTCCACATCCATCGTGCCCGGTACCTGGCCTTCGCGCACCAGCGGCATCACCTGGCGACGCCCGCCTTCGTTCAGTGCAGTCAGTTCCTTCTGCGCCTGGTCGAAGTCCGGCACCTTGCCCTCGGCCAGTGCCGGTACGCGATCGCGTATGCGGTCAGGCGATTCGTGGCGGGTGCCGACCACGCGCAGCTGGCCGATCGGCGTCTGCTGCACCTTCAGCAGCACCACGCCGCCACTGACCTGCTGCTCGGGGAGTTCGACGTAGACCGACTGGTAGCCCGCCTGCTGGTACAGCGCGTGGACCGCATCGCGCGCCTTCTCGACATCGGCCAGGGTCCTGCCCGGGCCGAGGAACGGCTCTACCGCCCGTTCGATCTGACGCGGATCGAGCACGGTGTTGCCGCGCACGATGTATTCATTGATGTTCACGCTGGGCGCAGGCGCTGCCTCCTGCGCGAACAATGGCAGCGGCATCGCGGCCAGCGCCAGCACCAGCGGATGCAGGCGCAACGGAAAGCGGACGGCTCGGCACGGAACAGGAGTCATCGAAGGCATCGCGTCGTATCGGAGGGAGTGGCCAGGGAGCGGCGCGTGGGTCTACCAACAGGACGTGCACGTCGCGTCAAAACCGCCACCAGTTTTGTGACAGCACTGTCATCTTGTGACAGCGCCAGAGCACTCGCCGGCGTAGACTGCCCTCGCCACACGTCTTCATTGCAGAGCGTCGGTTGTTGCAGGAGATTCGAGATGAGTGAGCCATTGAAGGCGGGCCTTCGCCCTGCCCTCGCCCTTGCCTTGTTGCTGGCGTTGCCATCGGCCTGGGCCGGAGAGGCGAAGAAGCAGGACGGTGCTGCGCCGTGCATCGAAGTACAGGTCAACGGCGAGCGCATCCCCGCGTGGGAATGCCTGCAACGCAGGCTGGCGCCGGCGCCGAAATCGGCGAAGTCAGCGGCGCTGCCGGATGCCGAACGCCTGATGCGGCAGCCCGGCAACCAGCTGATGCAGTACAACCTGGAAGGCACGCGGCAACGCATGGGCGATGCCTTCGGGCGGTCCGTGGTACCGCAGCGTCCGGCGCGATGAACCCATGCAACTGCAGAGCCGAGCCCACGCCCGGCTGCGCCTGCACACCGTTCAACAGCCATGCAGAGGCAGCCGAGCGCGGGCTCGGCTCTACCGAGCGCCGCCCTGCGGAGCGGCCGGCACGATGCCATCGTTCGGCACCGGTGGCAGCGCGGGCACCGGCAGGCTGCGCGATTGCCCAGCCTGGTTCAGTTCCACCGCGTTGGCGCTGATGCTGGCCAGCACCGTACAGGGCCCCAGCCGCTGGCCGGGCGCGTAAGCCTCCGGCGGGCGTCCATCCACCGACAACAGGGCCAGGGGCGCGTGGTCACCCGCCATCACACCCAGCACGACCACCTCGGTCTGCACCGCACCGGGCGAGAGCAGCCGCACCAGCGGCAGACTGGCCACCGCATCGAACAGCGGCCGGGCCGGCGCATCGGCATGCGCTTCGCTGGCCGCCGCCGCAGGCGCCACCGCAGACAGGGTGACGCTCCAATAGGCCACCACCGCCAGCAGCAGGGTGGCCGCCAGCAGGGTCAACATCCGATTGCGATCCCAGCGCCTGCCATCCATGTTCCGCACCATCGCCACGTTCGTGTCCGCCCACGCTAGCAGCCGCCGCTGACGCTTTTGTTTCATCATACGGGCCTACGCTGGCAGGCATCGACCTGGACAGGAGGCAACGTCGATGCAGCACGTGCCGCGTGGTTTCACCCTGCTGGAACTGATGGTGGTGCTGGTGATCATCGGCATCTGCACGGCGGGCATCGGCCTGGGCCTGGGCGGCCTGCTCGACCCCGCGCGCCAGCTGCGGCAGGAGGCCGAACGACTGGCGCAGCGCCTGCAGGTGGCGCGCGACGAGGCCCGCATCGATGGCCGCCCCCTGCGCTGGCAGGCCGACGCCGCCGGCTACCGGTTCAGCAGGCGCGAAGGCACCCGCTGGGTGGACGTGCAACGCGACGACCTGCTGCGCCCACAGTCATGGCAACCGGCCGGCATCGTGGTGCAGCCGGCCACCCCGGTTGAACTGAGCCCGGAGTGGATCGGCGTGGCATGGGAACTGACGTTGTCGTTGCAGGGCCGCCAGCTGCGTCTTCGTGACGATGGCAGCGGACAGTTGCAGGTCGTGCAGTGAAGCGGAACATGCGCGGATTCACCTTGATCGAAGTGCTGATCGCACTGGCGATCGTTTCGATTGCGCTGGCTGCGGTCATGCGCTCGGTCGCGGTGGCCACCGACGATCAGTCACGCCTGCGCGACCGTCGCCTGGCGCTGCTGTGCGCGCAGGACCGCTGGCAGGAGCTGCGCCTGGCCGGGCAGCCGCCGCAGGATGCACGACTGCGCTGCGTGCAGGGGCGAAGCAGTTTCCTGGTGCTGCAGCATATCGGCACGGGGAGTGACGGACAGCCGCAACTGGAACTCAGCGTGGCTGCCGAAGATGCACCGCGGCAGTCGCTGGCGCGGATGCAGCTGCCGTGGACCGCGGCGCAATGAAGCGTACCGCAGCAGGCTTCACCCTTATCGAGGTGATGATCGCGATCACCATCATGGGCGTGCTGGCGCTGATCTGCTGGCGAGCGCTCGACAGCGTGGCCAGCAGCGACCAGCGCCTGCGCCGGGCCGATGCCGAGACCACGACGGCACTGCGCGTGCTGCAGCAGTTCCAGCGCGATATCGAGATGCGTGCCGACGATGCGCTGATGAACGGCGCGGTGCGCCCGGCGGATCGTCCGCAGCGACTGTTGCCGCCTTCGCTGGTGAGCGAACGGCACCCGGATGGCAGCTTTGCGCTGGAAATCACCCGCAGCGTCGACAGTGATGGGCTGCGCTGGCAGCGGGTGCGCTGGTGGCGGCAAGGCAACACGCTGTGGCGCGCCAGCGGTACGGCGACGGACCGCTATCCCCTGCCCGCGCCGGTTCCTTCGGAAGGCATTGCAGTGGCAAAGGATGTGCAGCGGTTCGAGGTGCGCGCCTGGCAGCCCGGGGCCGGCTGGGCGATGCTGCCGAGCGAGGGCGAGGTGCTGCCGGCCACCGGGCTGGAACTGCGGCTGGGCCTTCGTGACGGGCGTGGACCGCTGGGCTACCGGCGCGTGCTGGAGCTTTAGGATTCCTCCCAGGCAAAGCACCCACGCATGGCGTGGATCTACTGCCGAGCGGCTTCTACTGCCCGGCCTGCCCTGGTGGGTGCCGACCGTTGGTCGGCACTGAGGCTGGCCCAGCCATCCACGCATGCCGTGGACCTACTGCCGAGCCCGCCGCCGGGTGCTCTCCTGCACCCGGCGGCGCCGTGTCGGTGGTCCTCACCGCTGATGGCCGCTTCCGTTCCGTGGCGGCTGGCCCGATGCTGTTCGTTCTTTCGGCCCGGTCGCATCCACGCATGGCGTGGATCTACTGCCGACCTTGGTGGGCAGCAACGTGTGCCGACCAAGGACGGCACCTATCGGCGCTGCGTGCCCTCGTCGCGACTTGCCTGCGGGAACTGGAAGGCACTGTTGGCGTCATAACCGCTGTTGGCAGTGTTGCCACGCGCCGGCGGATTGATGGCGCTGGTACCACTGCCGAAGCCCAGAATCTGCACGCTGATCACCGACGGCTGGTTGCGCCGTGCCTCGTCCTGGCTCTTGCGCATCACATCCTGTGCCGCCTGGCTGGCGCTGTTGGCTGCCGCACTGGCCGAGGCCAGCGCATTGACGTTCACCGATGCCAGCACCGGCAGGCCCTTGCTCTCGCCCTGCACCTGGATGTTGGCCGCGTTGAGCACCTGCAGTGCGGCCAGGTTGATGCTGCCCGAGACGCGGATACCGGCCTCGCCCGCATCGATGGTGCCAAGCGGTGCGATCAGGTCGACGTCGCCCGGCGGTACTTCGGCAATGGGGTTCAACGTCGCGATGCCGGCACCGCTGGCCGGGGCCTGCGGCGACAGGATCACATTGCCCCAGCCGTCATAGACGCGACGCGGTGGCGTGTACAGCAGCGTCGTCTGCGAACCACGACCGGCATTGATGTCACCCTGCTCCGACCAGGCCAGGATGTCGCCGCCGAAGGTGGTCATCACCCGCGACAGGCCCAGCAGCACGCTGTCCTGGCTGAACAGCCGGATATCGCCTTGCCCCTGGGTGACAAGGCCGGCGCTGGCAGGTGGCACCACGCCCTGCACACCGATCACGATCTGCCCACCCGGTGCCATCAGCTCGATGTTGCCGCCCGCCTCGGTACGCACGCCGGAACCACCGTACATCACGATATCGCCGGTACGGCCGATCGTCGCACCGGCCGCATTCCTGTCCGGCATCAGCGTGGCGATGGCTTCGCGCCCACGCAGGTAGGAGCCGAAGCGGGGCCCTTCTGCATCGGTATATTCCCGTCCACCTTCGCGCAACTCGGCGTAATAGACCTGGCGCAGGAAGATGCGCTGCTGTTCCTGCGGCAGCGCATCGAACGCCGCCAGCGCCCCGTCGCCGTCGGCCGCCACGCCGAAGCGCTGCTGCAGCCACTGCTTCAGCTCCTGGTTGTAGACCTTGACTGCCTTGCCCGGCTGCGATGCAAGCGATTGCGCGGGATCGGCAAGGTTGGCAGGGTGCAGATAACGGGCACGCAGGGCCGCGAAGTCGATCTGCTGGTTGCCGGCCGTCAGCGCGATGCTGGCGCCGGGACGGGTGTCGCCCTGCACGATGCCACCGAGGCTGGCGATGCTGCCCGCATCCTCCTGGCGCAGCTGGCGGCCGGCACTGATCTCGACGTTGCCAGGGCCGGCAATGGTCGCATTCAGATGCACGATGTCGCGGCCCGCCGTCGCCACCGTGATGTCGCTGGGTGCGGTGTTCAACGCGGTCATCGACACCCCGAGGATGTCCCGGCCTGCCCGCAGTTGCACGGCGCCGGCGGCCTCGAACCAGTTCAGCTGCGTGCGCTGCCCCGCGTTGACATTCAGCGTGCGCTGGGCGCCGGTGGCCAGACCCATGATGTCGCCCTGCACCGCGTAGAAGCGGCTCGGCGCCAGTGCCGCAGACACAGTGGACAGCGGCGTATTCGGACCGAATGCGAACAGTGGAAGCGACCCCGCCGGCGATGCCGTGTTGCCGTCGACGGACAGGTTGTGCCGCGAGCGGGTCACATTGCCTGCGGAATCCCCCTGCTCGGCCATGAATGCCGGGTCGAAGGGTCCCGGCAGGCGCGCGTCACTGGCCGAGCGCGCGATCTGGGTCGCGCCAGGCTGGGCGAAGATGCCTCCGCCGGCCAGGACGTCCAGCCGTCCTGTCGCCGAGGGTGCCAGCAGAATCACATCCTGCGTCCCCGGCGTGGTGCTGATCCGGTCCAGCTTGATGTCACCCTGCGCAGCAATGGCGCTGAAGCGCGAAGGATAGAGCCAGTAATTCAGCAGATCATCGCCGCCACGCACAACAAGCTGGACCTGCTCCCGCCACAGATTGCTGCCCGTCACGTTTTCCGGCCCGGCGAGGCCTGGCGCGAGGTCACCACCGGCACTGAACAGATCCACGGCCGTGTTGGCGGTCCACAGGGAAAACCACGTACTGCCTGCAGCGCGCGCGCCGTCATCCTGCAGCACCGCGCTGTAGTTGGCCAGCGGAACCCGGCCGGCATCGGCGACGCCGCCGAGCACCACATCGCCCCGCGCCTGCAGCTGCGCGGCGGCGTCGCCCAGCACCAGCACCGGCCCGCCCATCGCGCGGGCGGCGTCAGGCGCAAACAGGTCTGCCGCCCGCTGCTTACCCAGCGTCGCGTAGCTTTCCAGGGTGACGCCCATTGCACCGATGCGCCCCGCATCGAGCTGCAGGCTCCCACGCAGGTTGCTGAAGGTACCGTTGAGGTCGAGATTCTGTCCCGCCCTGGAGGGGTTGAGGCTGGAGATCGTCGCCTGCAGGTTCGGATTCAGCGCGCCACCGATACGCAGCTGCAGGTCGCCGCCGCCGGTCAGGTGCAGCTGGCCATCGCTGACCCGGCCGGTCGATCCCACCGCAGCAATGATCGCACCCGAGCGCGGTGCGATCGTCGAGACCAACGCGTCACCTATCGCATCGCGCACGCCGGCGTCACGCCCGGCCTCCAGCGTCAGGTTGCCCCCGCCCAATGTGCCGAAGCCGGTGAAACCAACCATCCGTGGAGAGGCGCCAGCGGCAGCGGACACGTTGGTGTAGGCGCCAAAGTTCACCCACCAGCTGGTCGGCACCGGCTCCACCCCAGTGGTGCCGCCGGTACCCTGCCGCCACAGCCAGTTGCCGACCGCGGCACTGGAGTACAGCGCCCAGTCGCGATCGCTGCTGCCCGACTCTGCGCGCGCGGTCCAGGCGTCGCCGACGATATCGCGCCCGGCTTCGACGCGCAGGTTGCCACCATGATCCGGATACCAGGCCTGGTAGCCTGCCATCGCGGCGTCATAGCTGCCCGGCACCAGGTTCGGTCCCAGCACTGCGGTGTTCCAAGGGGCCGCTGCACGGGGCGAATTGAAGGCAGCGTCGCGGCCCCCACCCAGCGCGGCGGGAGTGCCGGCGGTGTAGACGCCAAAGCCTGACTTCATCACGACGTCACCGGCCGCGAGCAGTTCCATGTCACCCTTGCCGGTGCGCAGTACGCTCCACGCCGGCGTGCCTGCGCGCTTGCCGTAAGTGGTCACTTCGGTCTGCGTGCCGCCGCCGGCGCAGTAGGTGGGCGCGGTGCTGCAGAACTCGTCTTCGGTCATGCCAAACATCGCGGCGAAGTCCTTCGCAGGAGTGCCTGCGTAGGACTCGTCGCCCCAGTAATCCAGCGAGCCCTGCGCGGCCACCTGGCGGGGTGCCGGGCCGCAGTAGTCGGCCGACATCGCGCAGAACTCGTCTTCGGTGAAGCCGAACATGTCGGCCAGCTCCGCGATCGGACGGCCTGCATAGGAGGTGTCGCCGATCCAGTCCAACGATGCCTGCTCGGTCAACGCGCGATCCCCCACCCAGATGATTTCCGTCTTGACCGTGCCGATCGAGCCCTGGTGGGTATCGGCCAGCACCACGCTGCCATCGCTGCCCCAGCGCCGGCTGCGTGGGTCGGCTGCCCCGGCATCGGCGCCGGCAACAACGGTCAGGTCCCAGGAGGTGGTGCCCTCGGCCAGCATCGGCGCCAGCGCCCAGTTGCGCCCCTGGTTGCCGCCGGCATCGGCCGGCCTCAGATTCACCGACGCGTCGCCGGGCAGCTCCACCTTGGTCAACGACGGGATGTACGCGCCCACCTTGAGCGCGACTTCGCGTGCCAGGCGCAGCGCAACCGGCAGCACCGCGCCGGCGGGCCACTCCTGTGCCGCCATCTGTACCGCACTGCGCAGGCGGAAGCCGGCTCCCAGCCGCGCACCGGCCGCCAGCATCAGCGGCTCCTGCAGCACGGTGCCCGCGGCCAGCGTCTGCCCGGAGTCGGTGGTCACCGCCGCACCCAGCACCGTGCCTGCAGGCAGCCGCAGGTTCTGCGAGATCACCATCGGCGCGGGCAGCACGGTACCGACCGGAAGCGTTACCGATTCGACCGGCACGTCATAGTTCAGGCGGGTGCCGGCCTGGAACTCGGTGCCGGGCTGCAGCTTCACTCCGTCCACCGGCACCACCAGCCCACCGCCAAAGGGGGTGTGCCCCGCGCTGCCATTGCGGCCCTCGTACAGCTGCCAGCCGCCCTCATCCGGCGTGGACGGCGGCGCTGCGAACCCATCGTTGATGCTGCCGTAGACTTTGATGTTGCCTTCGGCGCGCAGCACCAGCGAGGCCGATTCGCCGAAGCCACGCCGCGATGGATCGGCGCGGTTGGCATCGGGGCCGTAACGGTAGCCGGACAGATCGATGTCGCCGGCGATGGTCAGGTCGCCGTCCGGGTTGGCGTCGCTGCGCCGCGCCAGCACCTGCACGCCGGGACGAAGGCGGACATCGCCCAGCGCCCGCGTGCGCTGCTGCAGATCGGCGTTGCCCAGCGCACCATCGATCCAGGCCACGCTGTGCGGATCGACTACCTGGTCCAGCCACTGCTGGGTGACCAGCTGCGCGCGGTTGCCGCGCACGTCAGCGGTGGTTGCCAGGGGCGCATCGTCGTAGCGGCGAACACCATTGAGCTGGATGTCGGCCGCGCCATCGATGCGCAGGCCGGTGGCCGCGGCAATCGCCGCGTCGTTGCTGCCCAGCCGCGGCACATCGATCTTCAGCGTGCCGCGCGGGGTGCCATCGTTCTGGCCAGGACGTCCACCAACGGCAACGTCGCTGCCCGCACGCAGGTCCAGCTGCGCCGCGCTGCCCAGGCCGACGGCACCCTCGGCGCTGCCCAGCGTGATGGTGGCCCGGTTGGGACTGTCGATGATCTTGCCATGGCTGTCCACGCGCAGGCCGGTACCGTGCGCGTCCAGCGTGCCGTCCACCTGCAACTGATCGCGGGCGTACAGGCGGATGCTGCCGACCTGCTCGCCGCTGGCATCGATGCGGCCGGCCACGGTCAGGCTGCCCGCATCGACGCTGATATCGACCCGGCGCGCCTTCACTTCGTCGCCGATCCGCAGATCGCCCTCACCGATCTGGAAGCTGCGACCGCCGACGACGCCGCCGGCAGTCAATCGCTGGTTGAGGCCGGCGAAGTCCTGCAGCTGGCGTGCCCGCACCACCAGTTCGCCACCGTCATAGGGCACCAGCGTGCCACCGGCATCGTAACGACCAGTGGCGGCACCCTGCAGAACACCGGCCAGATCGGCTCGGCCGGCCATTGCGGTGACCGTCAGGCGTCCGCCGCGGTTGTTGCGTGCGGAAACATCGATGCGGGAGGCCGCATCGGCGCGGATGTCACCCGTGTCGCTGGACAGCAGGACATCGCCGCCCCAGCTGAACTTGTCCACGTCGTACAGCGAGACCTTGCGCCCGGCCAGGTCCAGCGCGGCCCGGCTGCCAAGCGTGATGCCCTCGCGCGCGTTCGCCAACAGCCGTCCGGACGCCAGCGCGATCGTGCTGTCCAGCGCGATCCGGTTGGCGTCGATGCTCAACTCACTGCCCAGTGCATCGCCACCCGTCTTGCCGGCGCCACCCTGCAGGCGGAAGTCGCCGCCGGTGCGCACGCGCAGCTGCGCGGCGGGATCGGCAGCCAATAGCGGTGTATCGATACCGAGGTTGCCTCCGCTGTACTGCCACCCCTTGTCGGCCAGATAGTCGCCACGCTGCTGGAATACGTCCAGCGTGCCCTGCGCGGAGAACGACAGCTGCTCCGAAGCACTCCGGTTCAGCGCATTGAAGCCGAGCACCTGCCGGTTCGCAGGTACTTCAGAGCTGGGACGGCTGAATGGCGCCCGCCCCAGCTGCAGCTGCCGGGTGACGATGTCCAGTTGCCCGGCCCCGAGCCGGTCCACCATCGGATCGGCCGGCGGCACCGTCGCGTCGCTGCCCGGCACCTGGCCCGCCGCCAATGAGCCGTCCCAGACCAGCGTGTCCACCAGGATGCGCGCGCGGTCGGTCGCCGCACCGTAGCCGCGGATGGCCTGCGCACCGAGCACAAGCGTCTGCAGGCCACTGCGGCCGGTGGCACTGTCGCGCGCATCCAGGTCGACGCTGCCGAACACGTTGACAGACTCCCGCGCGACCAGGCTCAGCGTGTCCAGCGCCGGCGCGCCGGTCGCATCATTGCCGCGCAGCAGTTGTTGCAGCACGGACTGGTTCATGGTCATGCCACTGGGCAGCGCCCCGGCCGCAGCGGCCTGGGCGATCGCTTCGGCACTGCCGAGGTTCAGCGCCGCCATGCTCAGGCCGAGCTGGCGGGTGCCATAGCTGGCCGAGTCGCGCATCTGCAGCGCGCCATCGGTCGCTACCGCGATGCTGCCATCGGAAACCAGCCGCGTCTGGCCGTCGCACGCCGCCTGGCATCCGCCGATGTCGATCGCCACCGGACCGGCCTCCACCCCGGTGGTGCCGGTGATCAGGTTCAGGCGCTGGTTGGACACCGCCAGCAGGCCGCCGGAGACCTGGTAAGGCAGGGTCGCGCTGGCATTCGCGTTGGCGGATGCGAACGGCAGTGTATCGAGGGTCGCACCGGCCTCGACCAGCACGCCGCTGCCACCGGAGGCCGCTGCCACCAGCACTTCCGGTGCGTTCAAGGTGACGCCGGAACGGATCGCCACGCTGCGCGCCTGGCCGGTCACCGCAACCTGCGAGGCCTCCTGGTTGAACTGCCCGCCGATCATCATCCGCGCCGGCAGGAAGGCATTGAGCGCGTCGTCGCTGAAGGTGGCGCCGCGATCACGCGCCTGCGATGGCGCGCTGCCATCGACGATCTCCAGCGAACCGACCGCCGGGCTCGCCAACGTGGCTGCCAGCGTGCCACCACGCCCCTTGTCGGTGGCAGCCGCGAACCGCGCGGTGCCGGCGAAGTGGATGGCAGGCGTGTCTGCACGACCTGCACCTTCGCCCAGCGCAAGGGTCAACCCGAGCGCATCGATGGTCTGCCAGCCACGCGACTCGCCGCGGCGGTCAGCTACCGATTGCGCGAAGCTGTTGTAGGAGGTTTCGTTGTAGCCCGAGTGCCGGCGTACCACGGCCGCGGGAGTCAGCAGGATGTCGGTGAGCAACGGTGAGATTGCCGCGCCCAGCGCCGTGCGCTGCTGCCCGGACACACGCCAGGTGCCGGTGCCGGTCGCAATCGGTTGCACGATGCCGGAGGTGCCGGTGGCGCCCAGCTCCACCCGGAATGCGCCGGGCTGCAGCGCATAGCTTGCCGGCATCAGCGTGTAGGTGCCGGCCGCCAGGCCGGGCACGCCAGCCGGCACGGTGATCTGCTGGCCCACCGCCGGAGCTGCGAACCCTTCTTCGCCACTGGGGGCGAACGCCCCGGCGCGTCCCGGTACGATCGCGTACACCGGGTTGCCCGACGCACTGAACCCGTAGCGCGGGTTGGCGTCGGCCAACGCCGTACGCAGGACGTCGACAGAGCCACCGCGTCCTGACACGAAGGCGGCGCCGGTCAACTCACCACCGCCGGACATGTCCAGCAGGGCCCCCGGCGCCACCTCGATCTCGTTGGCCTTCAGTGTCACCCCCATCGAGGAGATGCCGGCCGGCGTCAGCGAACCCAGGCTGCGCGTACCGACCCGCCAGTCAACACCATCGACGGTGCCACCATAGGGCAGCGACAAGCCGGCGCCGCTGGTCGAAGTTACGCTGCCTGGCAGCAGTTCCACCCGGCTGCCGACGGTTCCGTTCTGTATCAGGCCACCCAGCTGCAGCGTGCCCATCGGCGCCTGTACGTTGCCGCCCTGCTGCACCGTGGCGGCCACCAGGCGAAGCGTACCCAGCGCCGATTCCGGCGCCGGCTTCGTGGCCGCACCGGTGCCGTGGATGCGCAGCACGGCATCCGGATCGGACCAGTAATCAGCGGTCTGCACGGTCTGCGCCGACGCGCCGGCCACCAGCGTGCCGACCGCGCCTGTGGTGGGATACAGGCGCGCAGCGGTCACGTCCATCGAACCAGCCGTCATCAACGCGCTGGTGTTGCCACTGCTGGCAATGCCGTTGGTCAGGCGCACGTCACTGCGGCTTTCCAGCGCCACATGCTTGAAACCCGGCAGCCAGGTGACGTCGCGGATGTCGATCAGCCCGGCGTGCACCGCCAGCGCGTGATCTTCCGGCCCGGACGAAGCGACCGCGGCGGTGCCCTGCAGGTTCTCGCCCGGCATCTGGCGCCAGCGTGCCTGCGCCAGGCGAACGTAGGGCGCACTCAGTCGCAGCCCCGACGATGGCCCGGCATCCACGGCCATGCCCAGGCTCGAAGTACCCTGGCCGTGGATGCGCAGGCTCTGGGCCAGGCGCAGGTCGACGTCGCCGACCGCGCGGATGTCACCGAACACGGACAGATTGTCGAAACCGCCAGCCTGCAGCTGCTCGACCGACAACGCGGCGTGGCCATACTCCAATGTGGCCGGCAGTGGCTGCCCCGGTGCGCTGTGCTGGCTGAGGGTGATCGCACGTGACCGCAGTACCTCCTCGCTGGCGCCACGTGCATGGATGCTGCCGCCAAAGGCCAGCCCCAGGGTGCCGCCGCGTGCGCCGGCACCGCCGGCGGCCGCATCCATCCCGCCGTCCAGGTACAGCGCATTGGCCGAGCGCAGCACGATCTGCCCGCCATCGCTGTCCACGCGCACGCGGCCCTGGCCGTCGACGTCCAGCTCGGCCGACGCGCCCCGCGCCTGCAGGCGCGCACCGCGTTCGACCACCACGAAGGCTTCCGGTGGTCGGTTGTCGACGAACGCTGTGGTCTCCCAGTCCAGCGCCCCGCCAATCTCGATGCGTCCACCCGCGCGCACCTGCCCGCGCAGACGGCCGCTGGAATCGGGCAGCGAAATCGCGTCTGCATCGGCATCCAGCAGCGCGCCTTCGGCGAAACGCCAGGTGCGTTCGGTGCGCTGCCCGGCGTACAGCGCGTTCTCCGGGCGCACATCGTCGATCAGGATGCGTCCGCCCTTCGCGCGCAGCGTGCCTTCAACATCGATGTTGCCCGCACCAAGCAGCGAGATCGTCTGCCCTGGATCGACCGCCACCAGTGCATCCTTGCCGACCCGCAGGTCACCGCCCACGCTGTTGCGCTCCGAACGCAGGCTGACGCTCGCACCCGCGCGCTGGCTGACGCGCCCGCTCGACGGATCGGCGCTGTACAGCGGCGCGTCCCACGCCGCCAGTGCGGACGCCCGGTCGGTCGCCATCCGCGCGTCCTGGGTCAGGCGCAGGCCTGGCAGGACAGCGACCAGCCGCGCGCCATCGGCCACCTCCACGCCTTGGTGGCCATTGATGTCGTACTGCGCGAAGCCACTGCCGAACAGGCCGGGGTCCAGTCGCAGCGACGCGCCCGCCAGGTCCGCATCGCCCACCCGCACCTGGCCACCGGTCCCCAGCGAGAAAGAACCACCGCCCTGTCCTCGACCACTGAACCGGCTTCCCTCACCCAGTTGCACCCGGCCACTGCCGTCGGTCGTCACCGTACTGCTGTTCGCCTGCAGGCTGACGCTGCCGCCTTTGCCGATATGGGCCTTGCCGCGCAGGTCCAGCGCAGCACCGGCCTCGACGTCAACCGTTGCCTTGGCGCCCACGGCCACGTCATGACTGTTGCCCAGGCTCAGGCGGCCGCCATCCGTCCAGGCACCGCTCGCGTCGCGCGGCATCGCCAGTGACGCATTGCTCCACTCACCGGAGAGATCGATCCGCGTGCCGTCGGCAATGACGGTGCGGGCGCGACCATCGTGCAGCAGCGCCGTCGGCCGGCCCTGGACATCCAGCAGGTTGCCCGCCGACAACTGGCCGCCGGCAATGCCGATGTCGCCTGCCAGCTCCACCTCGCTGCCGGTCAGGTTGAGCTGCCCGCCGGCCTGAAGCCGAAGACTGCCGTCGATACGGATGCGATCGGCGGTCGCCAGGTCGATCCGCCCCCACTGCTGGGCACTCAGCTCTGCGATATCCAGCCACACCGTGTCACGCCGCTCCTCGTTGACCGGAGCCGCCAGCGACCACGCCGTCTTCGTCGGAGCCTTGTCACCCAGGCGCACATCCGAGCCGAACACACCACTGCGGCCCTGGCCGTCGTAGCGCCCCAGGTACAACTGTGCATTGCGCGCGACCGCCGTCTGCGCCTGTGCATAGCCATCCAGCGCGGCATCCGGCCTGCGGTTCTGCTGCGCGCCCTGGAAGGTGGCAGTCTCAACCTTTCCATCCAACACCGCGGTCGGTGCGGAGACGATCAGCCGTCCTGCATCGCGGCCGACCGTGTACCCGTTATCGACCCGCCGCGCCGCGAATACGATCGGATCACGGAAGGTCTCGGTGATGCCCCAGCGTTCCTGCTTCACTTCATGGCCGCTGTACAGGCCATCGAACAGCATCTCCGCTGGCGCCTCATCAAGACGGTAGACCTGGCCATCAACGCCGCGCACCCAGCTCTGCCGGACCACGCCGCTCTGCACATCCAGGCTGCCGCCGGCAAGGTTGATGCGTGAGCCACCCTGCGTGATCACTTCCCTGCCGCCCAGCAGGACGGTGCCTCCCTGCGCAGCCCATTCGCCGATCGAGTGACCCTGGTTGTCGAGGTAGCCCCCCACTTCCAGCAAGCCGCCTGCGGCGTACCAGCGCTCACCCTCGTAGCCCCCGGTAACGGCCGGAACGTGGACCAGCCTGCGGCGGTCGACCCAGACTTCGCTGCTGGTCAGCTTGCCGCTGTCGCGGTTGTCCAGGGCATCGCGCAGTTCGTTGCCCTGCACCTTGACCTGGACATTGTTGCTCTCCATCGACACCTGCACGCCCACTGCGCCGGACACGTCCACGCGCGCGGCATCGTCCACGTAGCTACGGGCCGCCGCATCGGCGATGATCTGGCCGCCCGTGGCAACCGTCAGCGAATCCGCGCTGAAATGGATGTTGCCACCCGAGACGATCTCCACCCGCGACTGGTCCCGGCGATCATTGTGCTGGGACAGATTGTCGAAGGTTGCCGAACGCGCGCCAGCGCGGATCGCGTCCTGCTCGGCCGATTCCTTGATTAGAGCGTCGCGCTGCGTATCCAGCACCGTGGTCTTGCCATCGTCCTCGATCAGCACCGCCGTGGTGGCTCCGTCAGCAAGCGTGACGCTGCTGCCTGCATCACTGGCCGAGGCCAGAAGATGCACGGTGCCGCGCTGTGCAAGCGTGGTGCTGGCCACGGCCACACCGGCCTGCTCGACGCTGCGTCCGGCCAGGGTCACGTCACCCTCGAGTGCGCGCAGCAGGCCGGTATTGCGCACGCTGCCAGCCGTGCTGCCAGCGATGAAGCGCGGCGCGATTTCATTGCCGCGGGTGGTGGCACTGGTGTTGGTGGCCGTACCCACGCCGCGCCGGATCACGAAACTGTCACCTGCTGCGAGCTGCACCTGGCCCTTGCGCGCTTCGATCTGGCCAGCGTTGTCCACGCTGTGCCCGGCCAGCAGCGCGTAGCCACCGCCGCGCGTCGCACTGGTCGGCTCATGGGTCGCGATGCGCGCGCCCCGCTCCACCATCACCTTGCCGAATGCATCGCTGAGCGCGCTGCTGCTGGCGTCGGGGCTGTACAGGCCGTTGTCGCGGAACTGCGCATCGCTGATCCGTGCTGCAGCCGCCAGCAGATTGCGTACATTGACCTGGCTGTTGTTGCCGAACACCACGCCGTTGCGGTTGGCCACGAACACCGTGCCACTGGCCTTCAGCTGGCCCAGGATCTGGCTGGGCCGCGCCTGCGGATCGTTGACGCGGTTCAGTACGGCCCAGTCAGGGTTCTGCAGGAAATTCAGCGTGGTGTTGCCGCCGATGTTGAAGGTCTCCCAGTTCAGGATCGCCTTGTCCGCGGTCTGCTCTACCGTGACCTGCACCCTCCCGTCGCTGCCCTGCGACTGGATCGCGTCGCGCGCATTGAGCCAGCCACGGGTCAGCGGGTTCTGGTCGACGCTCAGGCCGTCCTTGCCGAGGCCATCGGCGACGATGAAGCCAGCCTCGCGGCGCGCCTGCCGGGCCTGTTCCTGCAGGCGCTGCTGCAGGGCAATCGCCTGCGCCGCAGTGCCAAGATTGTCGATCGACTGCTGCAGCTTCTGCCGTGCCGCATCCTGCTGCTGGGCCGGCAACTGGAACTGGATCGGCACGCCGTTGGGCATCCGGCCACTCTGTGCCGCGCTGCCCTGGGCCGCACCCCGTTCGGCGAACCAGCCCGGAGTGAACGCCTGCTGCGCCTGGCTGGCCGGGGCTACCATGCTCCCCAGTGCGACCGCGATGGCCCACGCCATCGGATGATTGCGGCGCATCGACGCGGTCGGATGAACAGCGGACGGGAGCGGGTGCGACATCGGAACCTCATCAACCTGGTGGGCCGCAGCTGCGGCGACGATCGGGGAGGCACACGCAACGCATGCCCTGCCACTGATAGACGGTTCACGCGAGACGAAGCCGACAGCCAAACGCTGCAACAGCGGCACCGTCGCGGAAATGGCGACGCCGGCCCAGAGGCCGGCGTCGGGTCAAGCAGGATTCAACCCGTGCTGCGGATTACAGCGGACGGCCGATGCCGGCGCAGGTGCTGGGGTTGTTCAGGCCGGCAGTGCTGCTGGCTAGCACGAAACGGTTGCGGATCGCATCGCGCCAGGCCTTGGTCAGCGGGATGAAGCCGTGGTCGGTGATCGACTTCTCATACGCGACGGTGTAGGTCGCCGGATAGTGGCGCGCCAGGAAGCCGCGCAGGCTGGTGGCGACGCTCGAATCCTTGTAGCACTGGCCGATCACCAGGTTGGTGTAGCCGGCGATCGGATAGCCGGCCGACGGGTTGCCGAACACCGGCACCCAGTTGGCGGGGTTCTCTGCATCGGTGCCGGTCGGCGGAGCGACGGTGTCCAGGGTGGCCTGCACGCTCACCTGGTCCGGCGAGAAGCCCTTGACCTTGGCGACCTTGGTCGCATCGGTCAGGTTCGGGATCACGTCCGGGCCAACGTAGCCGATGCGGCCTTCAGCCGCGTAGACAGTGTTGTACAGCGAGGTGCCGCCGGTGGCCGGGGCGGCCACCAGGAACGCCGGCAGGTTGCCGTTGGCATCGCGCTTGTACAGGTCGGCGAAGGTCGACTTGATGGCGAACTTGCCGCCCACCAGCTTCGAGGTGTCAGCATTCTCAGCGGCACAGGCCGCGGTCAGGAAGCGGCTGAACATTTCGCTGGTGCCGCTGCTTTCCGCGCGATACACCACCTGGATCGGGCCGCTGCGGTTGGCATCGATGGTCGACCAGTCGCTGATCGCGCCCGAGAACACGCCGCAGATCTGCGCCACGCTCAGGTTCACCGCCGAACCGGCCTTGTTGAACGGGATGGTGACCGAGGTGGCCACCGACGGCACCTGGATCAGCGCGCCGTAGCGGTTGGCATTGGTCGGCTGGTTGAAGTTGGTGGTGTAGGTGTTCAGCTCGGTGCCGCTCAGTACCGAATCGCTGCCGGCGAAGTGCACGGTGCCGGTGGTCGAGAACAGCAGCGAGTTGTTTTCCAGGAAGGCCTTCTTGCCGGTGCCCGAACCGGTCACGGCGTAGCTGAAGTTCGCCGGCAGGATGCTGTCGGACGAACCCTTGTAGAGGTCGGCCGGCAACGAGGCACCGCCGCCGGTCACGGTCTGCGCCGAGGCGGCGCCCACGGTAGCGAGCAGCGCGGTGGCAACCAGCGCGGCCAGGGTCTTGCACTTGTTCATGATCTTCTCCTGAATGGTTTACTGCGAAGGGAAACACCAAGGGAGGAACGGTCACTACACGCCTGCTGCCGCCGAGGGCCTCCCAGCCCGCTCTGCGGCGACGTGTCCATGCTGGTCCGCGCCGATGACAGGCCGCTTAAGAAACCTGTGGAAGATCGGAAAAAGGTGTGGAGGATTGTGTGGAGAATCGAAGACGGCGACCGGGTAGAGTCGACTGTGCGTCGACTGGTGCACGGAGCGCTGGTCCTGTCGAAGTGTGCTTGGGAAGCAGTCGACTGACAGTCGACTCCACCCGTGATGCGCGTTGCGCATCACTGCACCAGCTGGTTCATTTCCATGATCGGCATCAGCACCGCCAGCACGATCGTCAACACCACGCCGCCCATCACCAGGATCATGGTCGGTTCCAGCAGTGCGGTCAGCGCCATCGCGCGACGCTCGATCTCGCGCGAGATCGTCTGCGCGGCGCGTTCGAGCAGTGGCGCCAGCGAACCGGTCTTCTCGCCGCTGGCCACCAGATGCACCAGGATCGGCGGATAGACCTTCTGTACCTTCAACGCAGCACCCAGTGCCGCACCTTCGCGAACGCGAGCAGCCACATCATCGGCACAGCGCGCCAGCAACGCATTGCCAAGCGTCTGCCGCGCCGCTTCAAGCGCACGCAGCAGCGGGACACCGGCGTCCAGCAGGATCGCCAGCGTCGAGGCAAAGCGCGCACTGTTCACACCCAGCACGAAGCGCCCGACCATCGGCACCCGCAGCAGCATCGCGTCCCAGCGCAGGCGCAGTTCCGGCCGCCGCAATGCCAGCCGCCAGGCCACCACCAGCGCAGCCATGCCCAGCCCTGCCCACGCACCCCAGCTGCGTACGAACGCGCTGGCGGCCAGCATCACCTGGGTCAGCATCGGCAGCGTCTGCCGTGCCTGAACGAACGCGGTCACCACCTGCGGCACCACGTAGCTGAGCAGGAAGATCACGATCGCCACCGACACCAGGCTGATCGCCGCCGGGTAGATGAAGGCGGTCAGTACCTTGGCCTGCAGCGCATTGCGTTCTTCGATGTAGTCGGCCAGGCGCTCCATCACCCGTGCCAGATCGCCGGAATCCTCACCTGCACCCACCAGCGCCCGATAGATCGGCGGGAAATCGCGCGGCCGCGCGGCCAGGGCCACGGTCAGGCGCTGGCCGGCACGCACGTCGGCGCGTACTGCGGTGAGCGCCTGGGCCACGTGCGGGCGTTCGGCCTGCTCGATCACCGCACTCAAGGCGCCTTCCAACGGCAGGCTGGCGGCCAGCAGGCTGGCCAGCTGGCGCGTGGCCCAGGCCAGCTCGCTGGCAGACAGCCGCCGGGCAGCCCAGCCACTGCCGGCACTGCGCGCCACGCTGACCTGCACGGGTGTCAGCCCACGACCGCGCAGCACCTGTCGCGCACCGCGCGGGCTGTCAGCGTCCAGCTGGCCCTTCTCGATGCGGCCCTGCGCGTTGGCGGCCTGGTAGTCGAACAGCGCCATGCAAGCCTCAGTCGTCGCCGGTGACGCGCAGGATCTCTTCCAGCGTGGTCACCCCGCTGTCGACCCAACGCTGGCCGTCCTGACGCAAGGTCCGCATGCCGGCACGCCGCGCCGCCTCGCGCAGTGCAGGTTCACCCTGCCCTTCATGGATCAGCGTACGCACGCGATCGTCCACCACGAACAACTCGTGGATGCCGGTACGCCCCCGGTAGCCGCTGTTGGCACAAGCCGCGCAACCCACCGCGCGCCATACGGTACGGCCGTCCCCATCCACTTCGGCACGCCGGCATTGGGTGCACAGCCGCCGCACCAGCCGCTGCGCCAGCACGCCGCGCAGCGACGAGGCCAGCAGGAACGGTTCCACCCCCATGTCGGCCAGGCGCGTCACTGCCGAAATCGCGTCGTTGGTATGCAGGGACGCCAGCACGCCATGGCCGGTCAGCGACGACTGCACCGCAATCTGTGCGGTCTCCAGGTCGCGGATCTCGCCGATCATGATGGTGTCCGGGTCCTGGCGCAGGATCGCGCGCAGCGCGGTGCCGAAGCTCATGCCGATGCGCGCGTTCACCTGGATCTGGCCGATGCCGGCGAAGTCGTACTCCACCGGGTCCTCCACGGTGAGGATGTTGCTGGTGCTGCTGTCGAGCTGGCCCAACGCGGCGTACAGCGAGGTGGTCTTGCCACTACCGGTCGGGCCGGTGACCAGCACGATGCCATGCGGCTGCCGGATCAATCCAGTGAACGTGGCCAGGGTGTCATCGGCCATGCCAAGGCGCTGCAGCTGCAGACGGCCGGCATCCTTCTCCAGCAGTCGCAGCACGGCGCGCTCGCCATGCCCGGTCGGCACCGTGGAGACTCGGATATCCAGCGGACGCCCACCCACGCGGATCGCGATGCGCCCGTCCTGCGGCAGGCGCTTCTCGGCGATGTCCAGGTGGGCCATGATCTTGATGCGCGATACCAGCGCTGCGTGCAGTGCGCGCCGTGGCTGCACCATGTCGCGCAGCGTGCCGTCCACCCGGTAGCGCACCACCGAATGGGTCTCGAACGGCTCGATGTGCAGATCGCTGGCGCCATCGCGTGCGGCCTGCGCCAGCAGCGCGTTGATCATGCGGATCACCGGCGCATCATCCTGCGCGTCCAGCAGATCGGTGACTTCCGGCATGTCCTGCATCAGCCGGTCCAGATCGACTTCGCTCTCGGCGGCACCGACCACGGCAGCGGCGTCGCCGCCGTCACGGTACTGCTCAGCCAACCGCTGCTGCCACATCGCGGCATCCAGTGCCTGGAAGGGCAACGGTCCATGCCGGCGGCGCAGTTCGGCCACGGCCCACGCTGCGGTATCGACGGTACCCAGCAGCACAGGCTCACCGCCAACCTCGGACAGCATCACCCCATGGCTGCGCACCCAGGCGTACGGCAGTGGCGCGGCGGCGCTCACGGTCCGATCACCAGTTCCGGCGTGTAGCCCAGCCCGCGCAGTTGCTGCAGTGCCGGGTCCAGCGTCGCCGGGTCGCGCGGCAGCCGCACCCGCAGGCGCTGGCCACTCTCGCCCGGCGTCGCCTCGGCATAGGCCTGCAGGCCCAGCGCCCGCACCTGCGCCACGCCCTGGCGGGCACGGGTCGGGTCCAGCCCCTGTGCGAACTGCACCAGCTGCGCATCGCCGTCACCGGCCGGATACAACACTGCCAGGCTGGTGTTCTGCAGCGGCTGGCCCTGGCCATCGCGCGCATTGCCCTGGCCGAGTACAGAAAGGTCCTGCGGCGGCAGCTGCGGTGCCGACAGCGCCGGCAATGCCCAGCTCTGCACCGGTTGCGCGCCAGCCTGCGCGTTGCGCATGTAGTCATAGCGGTCGCGGGTCAGGCGCTGGCCGGCGGCCGGGTCACGCACCACGTGCGGACGCAGGAACACCATCAGGTTGGTCTTGGCGCGCTTGCGTGTGTCGCTGCGGAACAAGGCACCCAGCACCGGAATCTTCCCCAGCCCCGGCACCGCGTCACGGCCATGGCTGACGCTGTCTTCCAGCAGGCCACCCAGCACCATGATCTGGCCATCGTCCAGCAGCACGCTGGTATCCAGTGCGCGCTTGTTGGTGATGATGCCGGCCGTGCTGTTCGCGCTCTGCGCATCGATGCTGCTGACTTCCTGGTAGATGTCCAGCTTCACCGTGCCGCCCTCGGAAATCTGCGGGCGTACCCGCAGCTTCAGGCCCACGTCCTCGCGCACGATGGTCTGGAATGGATTGTTGCTGCCGCCGCCACCGTCGGTCACGTAGCGGCCGCTCACAAACGGCACGGTCTGCCCGACCATGATGCTGGCCGCCTCGTTGTCCAGCGTCATCAGGTTCGGCGTGGACAGGATGTTGGCACCGCCCTTGCTCTGCAGCGCGTTGGCCAGCACCTTCATGTTGAGGATCTGGCCGACGCCGGGCAGGTTGATCGTGCCGTCGATCACCCCGATCTTCAGGCCATCCTTGGGCAGCACGTCCAGGGTGGTGCGCGCGGTGGTGTTCAGCCCGCTGCCACCGCTGGTGCCGCCAAAGTGGGTGCCGCCGAAGGTGCGGCCATTGCCCAGCATCCACTGCACGCCCAGTTCGGCCGCGTCGGTCTGGTTGACCTCCACGATCAGGCTTTCCACCAGCACCTGTGCACGGCGCTGGTCAAGCTGGTCGATCACCCGGCGCAGGTTGCGGTACACCGGTTCCGGCGCCGAGATCAACAGCGTGTTGGTGGCCACGTCCGCCTGCACCGAAATGCCGTTCTGGCTGAAGCCGGTGCTCCCGGCGTCGATCGGGTCGCGGCGGTTCGGATCCAGCCGCTGCGATTCCAGCGCATTGCTGCCGGTCCTGGCCTGTTGTGGCTGCGACGGCTGCGCCGGTGCGGAACGGCTTGCATCGCCAGGCAGTGGCGTGATGCCTTCATTGCTGCCCACTGCCGGCGCATCGCTCTGCCCCGCAACCACGCCGCGCAGCACGCCGGCGAGCTGATTGGCCTGGGCATTGCGCAGGTAGACCACATGCAGGTTGCCGGACTCGTCCTGCGCGCGGTCCAGCTTCTCCACCAGCTGCCGGGCCAGACGGGTGCGCCCGGGACTGCTGGAACGCAGCAGCACGCTGTTGCTGCGCGGGTCGGCCATCACCACCACCTTCTGGCTGGGCTCTGCGCCCTGCGCATCCAGCAGCGGCGCGACCATCGCCGCGACGTCTACGGCGATGCCCTGCTGCAGCTTCACCACATCGGTGTCCATGCCGGCCGGCGTGTCGACGCTGGCGATCACCCGCGCGATGCGCTCCAGGTTGTCGGCATAGTCGGTGATCACCAGAGTGTTGTTGCCCGGGTTCGCCGTGATCGGATTGTCCGGGCTGATCATCGGCCGCAGCACCGCCACCAGCGCGGCGGCGTTCTCGTAGCGCAGCGGAAAGGTGCGCGTGGCGACCTCGCCTCCTGCACCGCCACTGCCCACCCGGCCACCGAGCAGCTTGGCGTCGGCCTGCGGCACCACCCGGCTGACGCCGCCATTCTCGACCACGGCGAAGCCGCGCATGCGCAGCGCGCCCAGCAGCAGCTGATAGGCCTGGGTACGGCTGACCGGGCCATCGGAGACCACCGTCATCTTGCCGGTCACCCGTGGGTCGACCAGGAACTGGCGGCCGGTGAACCGTGCCGCCATCCGCAGCACGCCACCGATATCGGTATCCACCAGGTTCAGCTGCACCGGCTCATCGCGTGTGTCCTGCGCTGCCACCGGCGCCGGCACGTGGGCCATGCCCACGATCAGGGCCAATGCAGTACTGCAGGCAAGGCTGCGCATCGCCCTCATGGATGGGCACCCGCAGTGGCCACCATCACGATGTTTCCGGAAATCCGTGCCGCCGGCATGTTCGCGTCCCCTGTGCGTGTCAGTTGCAGCTGCTGCAGCTCGATGGCCGGGTCGGCCAGCAGCGGCAGCAGCCAGTTCCATAGCGCATCGGCGGGCACCGCCTGCACCTGCAGGTGCCAGCGCCCGTCACGCGCTTCGATATGCAGGCCGTCGGCAAGGCCGGCGGTCTTGATTCCATCGCGCAGCCCAGGAAGTGTCGGATGCTGGCCCTGCGCCAGCTGCTGGCGCTCACGGACGCGCAGCAGCGGTGCCAGTGCGCGCGACTGCGCCTGCCGCCGCGGTAGCTCGGCCTGCCAGTGCGTGCGCTGCTTCAGCAGTGGCTCCAGCCACAACGACCACAGGCCCGCCACCAGCAGCGCCACCACCATCACCCACAGCATCCGCCGGTCGCGCGGTGGCAGGCGTTGCCAGCGCTGCTGCAGGCCGGCCAGCCCCCCGCCCAGCCGCAGGGTGCGGGCCGTCACTGTCCCGCTCCGCTCACCCGCAGGCGCCCACCGGCGTCGCGCGCCAGCAGCAGGCCCTGCACCTGCAGCGCCTGCTGCCAGTGCTCAAGCCGCTGCGGATCGTCGGCCAATGCCTGGGCATCGGCATCCAGCTCCATGTCGAGCTGGCCGGGCTGGTAATGCAGGCTGCGCACCTGCCCGGCCAGTTCCGGAACCGCCAGCAGCGTGCTGGCTACCTGCCGTTGCAACGGCGGCAACGGTGGCGCTGGTGGCGGCACCGCCAGAGCACGCCTTGCCTGCAGCACCGGATCCACCACATCGGTGATCTCCGGGAAGCGTGCGCTGAACTGCCGCGCCATGTCCTGTTGCAGCGCCTCGCCCTCGATCCGCCAACGCCAGACCTGCAGCTGCAGGCCGAGCGCGGCCAGCAGCACTGCCGCCAACGCGAGGCCGATTGCCAGGCGTGGCGCTTGCCGACCCGCACCGGGCAGCGGCAGTGACCACCCCGGCAGAGGTCCACATGCCTGCCGTTCCTTCATGACGGCGGTGGCCGGCAGGCTGTCCGGCCACGCCGGCGGTACGCTGCCGATCCATTGCACGGCCTGCACGCCGGCCTGTCGCAGGCGCACGGCCAGCGCCTGCATGACTGCACACGCATCACGTCCGCCATACCACTGGACGAACCCCCGATCGCGCCCGCTTCGCACCAGCAGGTGCTCGCCGCTGACCTGCAGCGTGGCCTGTCCGTCCTGCCAGGGCAGCAGCAGGGGCGTCGGATGGAGTGCCTGCAGCTGCAGTCCGCACGAAGCCAGCAACTGCTGCGCCTGCAGGACCGCCTGCTGGCCGAGCCAGGCCACCGGAACCGTGCCGTCAGCCGCCTGCGCACCGTGGGCCAGCGCGACGTCCTGCAGGTCATCCAGCAACATCGCCTCCACCTCACCCTGCAACGCCAACTGCAGGCGGCGCCCGGACAACGGTGGCAGCTGCAGTTCCAGCAGGATCAGGTCGCTCGGATCGAGGCAGGCATGCACCGCAGCCCGCGGATGCCGCAGACCCAGCGCCGCCAGCGTGGCGCAACCGTGGGCCAGCACCTCGCCCTTGTGCAGCTGCGCCCAGTCCACCGCGCTGTCGGCGTGCAGACCCTCAAGCGTCGGCAGGCGCACCCGAAGCTGCGCGTTCATGCGCCGATCCTCGTCCACACGCGTTGCACACGCACGCCGTCGTCGCGGTACTCGCGCCAGAGCAGCGCGCGGAAATCAACCGCGCTGCCGTCAGCCTGCACCCGGCCGACAGCCAGGAACCACTCGCTATGGATACCCAAGGGAAGTACCGCCATCTGTTCGTTGCTCAGTTGGAGTCGGTTGGCGATGTCGCCGCGATTGAGCAGCCAATGGCCAGCGTCGCGCTCACCGAGCAGCGCCTGCAGGCGTGCCGGCTCGACCGCAGGCGTCACCGCCTGCAGAACGCGCAGGTCGCTGGTGTTGGCGTTGACCAGGGTCTGTGCCGGCAACACCACGGTGCGTCGCGCCAGCGCCTGCAATGCCACCGGATCGGCGCCCGGCAGCGCCTGTTCGATCAGTGATTCGCGCGGCAGCGGTGCCTGCGCCTGCATGTCGCCATCGCGCATGCGCGCCTGGATGTGGTCCGCGGCGGATGCGCAGGCGCCCTGGCCCAGCCCCTGCCCGGCACACAACGCGATGAACGCGCGCCGCGCCTCGGGGTCCGGCCTGCCATGCGCAAGCAGATTGCGCAGGTTGAACATCGACTGCGCATCGACCAGCTGCAGCTGCACCGGCAACGGCGCCTGCAGCTCCAATGGGCGCGCCCAGCGCCCGCTGCGCACCGTGGTCAGCTGTTCCTTTGCATCCTCACGCAGCTGCTGCGCCGCACGTTCCAGCGTTGCGTCCACGGCCATGCGTACCTGTGCGCGCAGCTGGTCACCACGCAGCCCGCGCAGCTGGGCCGACTGCCGGGTGAGCAGTGCAGTGGCAATCACTGCCACCAGTGCCACCACCAGCAGGGCGACGATCACCGCCATGCCACGTTGACGGACACTCGAAACAGACCGCATCCGGGCTGACATCGGCCTGCCTCACAGCTGCCACGAGCCGATGTCCGCGTTCCCGGCGTCGCCACCGGGCCTGCTGTCCGCACCCAGCGAGAACACATCGATGTCGCCATGTGTGCCAGGCACCTGATATTGGTACGGATGGCCCCACGGGTCATTCGGCAGGCGATCCAGATAGGGCGTGACCGGCATCGCGCCACTGCCCTGCGGCGGCTTCACCAGCGCCTGCAGGCCCTGCTCGGCGCTGGGATAGCGACCATTGTCCAGCTTGAACAACTTCAGCGCCTGCATCAGCGCCGCGATGTCCTGGCGCGCCGCCACCACGCGCGCCTGGTCGGGACGGTCCATCAAGCGCGGCACGATCAATGCCGCGAGAATGCCGATGATCACCACCACCACCATGATCTCGATCAGGCTGAAACCCTGCTGCCGAGCCCTGCGACCACCCACCTGCCTTGCCATTGTTCCGCCCTCGTCATCCTGGAAGAGACCGCTGCGCCATGGTCAGCGGTGCATGTGTCAGTACGATAAACATCCGCCGGCAATTCGCTGCGCATGTGCCTGGGCGGGCGCCGGCGCAGCCGGTCCGCGTGCCGCCTCGAGCAGGTGTGGCGGCACACTGGCCAGCGTTTCGTCGATGCAGCCGCGCAGCAGCGGAAGCGCGCACGCCTGCAACAGGCGCACGCACTGCATCGGCGACCACGCGGTGCCATGGTCGAGGCCGATGAACGTGCGGTAGGCCTGGTGATAGCGCAGATCGTCGTACACGCGCTGCGCACTGTTGAGATCACGCACGACCACCAGCAGGGCCGCACGTTGCAGCAGCCGCGCATCGCCTGCGTCAAGCGGCAGCGCGTTCATGGCTGCTTCGGACCACGGCCGCAGCTGCAGATCAAGGGCGTGCCGCAGCGCCGCCAATGGATGCGCGCTGCTGTCCAGTGCCGCCCAGCGCGCGGCATCGGCCCAGGCATCACTGGACAGCACCCAGACCCACGAGTGTCCGTAGCGTTGCACATTCAAGGGCGTGTGCCGCGCCTGCTCCAGTGACCGGCTCAGGTGGCGATCCAGCTCCAGCATGCTGATCCTGCGACTGTCTGCCATCTTCGTCGCCCGTGCTCCGCGACGCGTGGTGCGTCGTACTCTGGAGAAGACGTCAGCAAGGCAGGTGAAGCGACAGCGCGAATGCCGCTCTGTGCGCTGGGTGGTGCTTCATCGGCAACGTCATCGCAGCGTCATCCGCCTGCAGGCTTCGCGCTGCAGGCGCGGTGCGTCACCCCCGCAGCGGCGGGCCAGTACCGCCACGTCGCTGCGCGCGGCGAACGCGACCAGCGCGTCTGTCATGTCCACGTCATCGCACCACGACGCCATCGCAATGCGCACCGCGGGCAGCTGCCAGCCGTCCATCAGCCCGCGGGTGCCCGCCACGAACCAGTGCCACAGCCGATGGTGCAGCACCTGCTCGTGCAGCAGCGCGAGATCCCTGATGCCATGCATGTCCATCAGCAGCAGTGCGCGTGCCAGCGCCGCAGGCGGCAACACACCGGTTTCAGCCAGCGGCAGCACCTGCTGCTGCAGGCGCAACAGCATCGCCAGCGGGTGCGACTGCGGATCGAAGTCCAGCAGCACGGCCTGTTGCTGCCACTGTGCGTCCGATACCACGCATACCCATGGCGAGCCGTAGCGGTGCACCATCAACGGCCGTCGCTGGGTGGTTTCCAGCAACGCCGACAGATTGCGGCGCAGATCCAGCACACCGATGGTCTCGTTGCGCATCCTTGGCGTCTCCTTGCTTGCAACAGCCCTGCGCGGCGCGCACGGCCAGCGTCTTCACCTAACCAAGGACGGCAATGCCACCTGGAAAGCGACGCAGATCCAGCGACATCGTCAGTCGCAGCTGCTCCAGCGCCGCATCCGGATCATCGATGCGGAAGCGGCCGCTGACCGGGGCGCGCGCCAATGCCGATTCACCCAGCAGCACCTTGCCGCGGCGGTAGCGGTTGATCTCCTCCACCACCTCGCGCAGCGGCGCCCGGCGGAACACCAGCATGCCTTCGGTCCAGGCACTCACTTCCGAGGCCACGGCTTCGGCCACCACGCCACTGAGGCGCTCGTCGTACCGGGTCTGCTGGCCCGCCTGCAGCTGCAGGCGGCCCTGCGGGTGCTCGATCCGGGCGCTGCCCTGCAGGCAGGTCACCCGTACCTGGCCGTGGGTGTTGCGCACGTCCAGGCGCACCGCAGCTTCATCGGCAATCACGCAGCCTGCCCCTGCGAACAGGGCCAGGCGCAGGCCGGCCCGGGTCTCGATCGCGGCCTGGCCCTGCACCAGCTCGAAGCCTTCGCCCTCCGTGTCCGCACGGCGGCGCAGGCTGCTCTGCGTATCCAGCTCGATCTTCAGCTGTGGCGAAGGTGCGATCTGCAGCCGTTCACCGGTACCGGTGTGGAAGTCGGCCGTCATCGCCGTCACCGAGGGCCACAGCCCCAGCGGCGGACGGATCGCCGCCACCACTGCCAGGCTGGCCGGGGCGGCAATCGCGGCACCCAGGAAGGCACGCCGGCTCCAGCGCTGGGTCGGCGTCGGCACGACCGGTTGGCGTGCAGCGGCAGGCAGCTGCTCGCCGGCCAGGCGTACCTGCTCCCATTGCCGGCGCGCACGGCCGAATGCTTCGCGATGACGGGGATCAGCCTCGCACCACGCGCGGAAGCTGCGCCCGTCGGCCGCAGTAGCCTCGCCCGAGGTCAGCCGCACCACCCACGCGTGCGCCTGGCGCTCGACGGCATCCAGCGGGCGTTGCGGGTGATCGTCAGGATCCATGGGGGCTCATGCCGGACCCGCACGCTGCGGGGTTCTGCTCGGCGTCAAAGTGTAGACGGATGCCGCCGCTCAGAACCGCACCTGGCGCCCCTGCCCGCTGCGCTCGGCCAGGTAGTCCTGGGCCGCCTTCAGCTCACGCTGCACCAGCCGCAGCGACACGCCGAGGTGATCGGCGACGTCACGCTGCTGCAGGCCATCGACGCGGATTGCCAGCAGGATGCGGCGACGCCGCTCGGGCATGCGCTGCAGCAGGCCCACCATGTCCTCCAGCGCGAAGTCCAGTTCGGCCGCCTGCGCCGGCCCCGGTGCCGGGTCGGCCATGTCCATCAGCGTCTCCACCTCTTCCAGGCTCAGCAGGCGATGGTCGGCACGTTGGCGGTCGATCACGGTATTCATCGCCATGCGCAGCAGGTAGGCCGCAGGGTTCTGCACGGCGTCCAGGCGGTCACGGCGCGCGCTCAGGCGCATCCAGGTGTCCTGCAGCGCGTCACCGGCCAGTTCATCCGATCCCAGCTTGCGCACCAACCGGCGCTTCAGCTCGTCGTAGGCCCCCAGAAGGTGGTCCATCAGGTCAACTGCGCCAGCCGTACCGTTGCTCATGTTCGAATCCTTGAAGTCATGGAAGGGGCGCGCGCCCGCCACAGTCGTGGTCGGTGCCGGAAGGACGGATCTGCAGGGTCACCGGCTGCGCCAGCGCGGCGGCCTCGGTCGCCAGCACCAGGCCCTGCAGCGCCTGCAGCAGGCGTGCATCGCGGCGGGCACTACCACTGCCGGACAGCAGCTCGGGCTCGCTCACCCGGCCCGCGCCGTCGATGCGGAAGCGCAGCGTCGCGGCGTAGCGGCCGGGCGCGATCTCCGGGTCGTCACAGAACGCCGCACGCAGCCGCTGCTGCAGCCCGCCATAGCGACGCCGACGTTCGGCCTCGGGAAGTTCGGCGCCAACACCGGGTTCGGCGGCCGAGGACGTGCCCCGGCGCAGCACCACGCGCTGCGCGCCGATCACCTCGACCTCGATGCCGGAGTCCTGCAACAGCACCTGCAAGGCAGGCAGCGGCTCCAGGCTGGCGCGCAGCGCATGGCTGCTGCGGCCCGCGGCCAGGTCGCCCGGGTACATCACCGACCACCCACTGATGACGCTGAAGCGCTCGACCGCCTGTTCCAGCGGTTGCGCAGGGATGTCGTAGGCATGAACTCCGTCCTGCCCGGCAGCGGCAGAGGACAGCAGCAGCCACGCGACGATGGCCACCTTCCAAGTTCTGACCGCATGGTGTCCATTCAGCCCCCTGACGTAGAACACATGACCCTCGGCAGCGACAGCAGCTGCAGTGGACGCGCACCAGGACCAGCACCCCGGCCCGCGCGCGACCCGCAAGCGGGCTCAAACCGTAGCGGGGCCACATGTCATTGCGATGACCGCCGCCTACAGCCGACGTGAAGCCAGTCACCCATCAGGAATCAATAAATCGAACGGACCACCTCATCCACGCCTGGGGTCAGAGCCCGTTGCGCAGCAACGGGATCCGACCCCGTGCCGGCCCAAACGTGTCGACCAAGGTCGACACCCACCAAGAGCAGTTCATGCCGTTCCGGCAGA
This sequence comes from Stenotrophomonas sp. LC732, assembly GCF_052446685.1. Lineage (NCBI taxonomy): Bacteria > Pseudomonadati > Pseudomonadota > Gammaproteobacteria > Lysobacterales > Lysobacteraceae > Stenotrophomonas > Stenotrophomonas sp. LC732. Next base: position 2,394,873 of record NZ_CP199214.1, read on the forward strand.
TTGCGGGGAACTGTCGAAGGCGGGGTGGGTCTGGTTGCAGGGGCGTCCGCGGCATGAATGCCGCGGCCAAGCCCCCATGGAAGGGTTTACGGCGTCCCCTGCAACCGGACCCACCCCGCCATCCAACGGAATGCACGCTGTTGCTTCGGCTGTTGCTTCGGCTGTTGCTTCTGGGGTTGCCGGCCAGCGGCCGGCACTACCTGCGGGTGCCGGGCGCCACCCGGGCGGAAACCCCCGCCCTTCACAGCGGCAGCTGGGTCGTCTGCTTGATCCGCTGCATCGGAATCTCGGTCTTGGTGTTCTGCACCCCGGCGATCCGGTTCAGGTGCTGCATCTGGAACTGCCGGTAGGCATCAAGGTCGGCCACCGCCACCCGCAGCAGGAAATCGCAGTCACCGGCCATCAGATGGCATTCAAGCACTTCCGGGAACGACTTGATGCTGTTGATGAAGTGATTGGTGGTGTCCTCGTCCTGCCCGCGCAGCCACACGCGGACGAATACCGTGAAGCCACGGCCCACCTTGGCCTCGTTCAACAAGGCCACGTAGCGGTCGATGTAGCCGCCTTCCTCCAGCAGCCGCACCCGACGCAGGCAGGCCGACGGCGACAGCCCGACCAGCCGGGCAAGCTCCAGGTTCTGCAGGCGGCCGTCGCGCTGCAGGGCGTCGAGGATACGCCGATCGAGGTTGTCGAGCTGATACTGCATGGGATTTCGCCCTTGTCACTTTTGGCCGCATGAAATATCAATCATCCAGAATCCAGTGGCATCAACGCAACCCAATTTCGCGATCGGACCGCTAGCATGGGCCACCCCCAACTCGTTGTGCCGTTCCATGGACGCCCGTACCACCCTCCCCCTGCCCGACACCTGCGATACCGCGCCGCGTGCCGAATTCCTGCGCGGCCTGCGCGCCGCCGTGCCGGTGATGATCGGTTTCATTCCCTTCGCCCTGGTGCTCGGCGCGCAGGCCGCCCAGAAAGGCCTGAGCGTACTGGAAGTGCCACTGATGACGGGCCTCAACTTCGCTGGCGGCTCGGAGTTCGCCGCCGTCGAACTGTGGACCTCGCCACCGCACATCGCGCTGATCGTGGCGATCACCGCACTGGTCAACAGCCGCCATCTGCTGATGGGCGCCAGCCTGGCCCCACTGCTGCAGCACCTGCCGCGCCGCCGGGTGCTGCCGGCCCTGTTCTTCATGTGCGACGAAAGCTGGGCGATGGGCGTGGCCGATGCGCGCCGCCGTGCGCTCGGCTTCAGCCTGGCCTATTACCTGGGCGTCTCCGCGGGCCTCTACACCGTCTGGGTGGCCTGCACCGCGCTGGGTGCGATCGTCGGGCCGCTGCTGGGCGACATCCACGCCTACGGCTTCGACATGGCCTTCCCCGCCGTGTTCCTGGTGCTGCTGCGCGGCATGTGGCAGGGCATGAAGGCCGCGCGCCCGTGGCTGGTCAGCCTGGTCGTGGCCGCCGCCACCTATCTGCTGATCCCGGGTGCGTGGTACGTGGCCAGCGGCGCATTGGCCGGCCTGGCCGCCGCCTGGCTGCTGGCGGAGGACGCAGCATGATCTTCAACGGCCTGATCCACTGGTCCTCGGTGCTGACCATCGTGCTGATGGCCGCCGCCACCTACCTGACCCGCATCGTCGGCTTCCTCGCGCTGCGCAACCGCACGCTGGGCAAGCGCGCGGTGACGGTGATGGAAGCCGCGCCGGGCTGCGTGCTGATCTCGGTGATCGCTCCGGATTTCGTCGCCGACAAGCCCGCCGACCTGGCCGCGCTGGCGATCACCCTGCTGGCCGCCACGCGGCTGTCGATGCTGCCGACGGTGCTGATCGGCGTGGCCTCGGCCGGGCTGCTGCGCTACCTGATGGGCTGACTGCGGTGCGCCGGGCAAAGGCCCGGCGCTGGCCAGTCATCGCAGCACCGCCTGTACGCGCGCTGCCGTCAGGCGCTGCTGCTGGCCGCAAGCAGGCACAGGCTGCGCGGCGGCAGGGTCCAGGCACCTGCTTCATCCGGCTCCAACGGCGTTTCGTCGGTCTGCAGCAGTACGCGCCGGAACGACAAGGCTTCATCCGACACACTGAACCGCTGCGGCTGGTCTCCGGCGTTCAACAGCAGGGCCAGGCTGACATGCCGCCCGGGCTCGCGCAGGCCGCTGTCCGGGCTGCGGCCGTCCAGCACGATCAGCAGCGCACGCAGCCCTGCGTCATGCCAGTCCGCTTCCTCCATGCTGCGGCCGTCAGGATGCCGCCAGTCGATATCGCGCAGGCCCAGCGCTTCATCGTATTCGCCGCGCAGGAACCGGTTCCTGCGCAGCAGGCCATAGCGTCGGCGCAGCGACAGCGCCCGGCGTACGAACGCCACCTGCGCCTGTGCAGCCGGCGATGCCGCACGCTCCCAGTCGATCCAGCTCAGCGGGTTGTCCTGGCAGTAGGCGTTGTTGTTGCCCTGCTGCGAATGGCCGAACTCATCGCCGGCCAGCAGCATCGGCGTGCCCTGCGCGAACAGCAGCGTGGCCAGCAGGTTGCGCATCTGCCGCGCACGCAACGAGAGGATCGCCGCATCATCGGTGTCGCCCTCCACACCGTGGTTGCTGGAGAGGTTGTGCGAGTGGCCATCGCGGTTGTCTTCGCCGTTGGCCTCGTTGTGGCGATCGTTGTAGCTCACCAGATCGTGCAGGGTGAACCCATCGTGCGCCGTCACCAGGTTGATGCTGGCCGAGGGCCGCCTGCCATGATGTTCGAACAGGTCGGCCGAGCCGGTGAAGCGCGTGGCGAATTCCGGCAACTGGCCGCCATCGCCGCGCCAGAGCGCGCGCACCGTATCGCGGAAGCGGTCGTTCCATTCCGCCCAGCCCGGCGGGAACTGGCCCAGTTGATAGCCGCCCGGGCCGATGTCCCATGGCTCGGCAATCAGCTTCACCTGGCTCAGGATCGGGTCCTGGCGTACCGCATCAAGGAAACTGCCCGAGGCATCGAAGCCATGCCGCTCGCGGCCAAGGATGGTGGCCAGGTCGAAACGGAACCCATCCACCCGCATCTCGGTCACCCAGTAGCGCAGCGAGTCCATCACCATGCGCAGCGCGCCGGCATTGGTCAGGTCGAACGTGTTGCCGGTGCCGGTATCGTTGATGTAATAGCGGCGATCATCGGCCAGGCGGTAGTAGCTGGCATTGTCGATGCCCTTGAAGGACAGCGTAGGGCCCAGCTCATTGCCTTCGGCGGTGTGGTTGTAGACCACGTCCAGGATCACTTCGATGCCGGCACTGTGCAGCCGCGCGACCATCTGCTTGAACTCGGCCACGGTGCCCAGCGAGAGGTAGCGTGGCTGCGGCGCGAAGAAGCCGATGGTGTTGTACCCCCAGTAGTTGCGCAGCCCGCGCTCGAGCAGCTGCTGGTCATCCACGTAGGCATGCACCGGCAGCAGCTCGATGGCGGTCACCCCCAGATGGCTGAGGTGGTCGACCACCGCGTCGTGGCGCAGGGCAGAGAAAGTGCCGCGCTCGGCCTGCGGAACATCGGGGTGCTGCATGGTCAGTCCGCGCACGTGCGCTTCGTAGATCACGGTCCGGTCCCAGGGCGTTGCGGGTGCACGTTCGACACCCCAGCTGAAGGCCGGATCGATCACCGCGCAGCGTGGCATGTAGCTGGCGCTGTCGCGGCGGTCGAAACTGAGATCGCCATCGCGGTGGCCCAGGGTGTAGCCGAACAGGTGCGGCGCCCACTTCAGCTCGCCGACGATCTGCTTGGCGTAGGGGTCCAGCAACAGTTTGTTGGGATTGAAGCGATGCCCCTCCTCCGGCGCATACGGGCCGTGCACCCGATAGCCATAGCGTTGCCCGGGCCGCACGTCCGGCAGGTAGCCGTGCCAGATCTCGTTGGTGTACTCAGGCAGGACGATGCGCTCGACTTCACGGTTGCGCGCATCGAACAGGCACAGCTCCACCCGGGTGGCATGCCGCGAGTACAGCGCAAAGTTCACGCCCAGCCCGTCCCACGTCGCGCCCAGCGGGAACGGCCGGCCTTCGCGCACGCGCGAGGTCTGCGTCCACTTACGGCTGGCCATCGGTGCCCTCCTCGCCGCGCGCCGCGGCAATCTCGGCCTCCACCAGGCGCTCGGCCATGTGCCAGTGCCGCTGCTGCTGATCGTCCGGGCGCCCCTCCGCTTCCCAGATCTGGTGGGCCAATGCCTCAATCCGCTGCCGTCGTTCCCTGCTGTCCATCCCTACCTGTCTCCTCGTTGATCCATATCGCCAGCGGGCTGCCAGCCAGAAGCCTGCCCACGTCCGCGGTTGCGTTGAAATGTTCGATGCGCCCGTCCAGGAGGTTGCGCATGGGGCCTGTCGGCACACCGTGCAGTGCTACGCCGGTGCCGACGTCGTGCGCGGCGTGCAGGCTGGGCCCAGGCACGGCGGCGGGCGAACCCCGCCGCACGATCACCAGCAGCACCTGCGCCTGATGCCTGCGCGTGAACGCCAGCCACGGCGAGCGCGCAGGCGCGGACAGCGGCTGCAGCTGGCCATGCAGGAACAGGTGCGGGTGCCTGCGGCGGCACTCCAGCAATTGCCGCAGCAGGAATGCCTTGATGCCACCGTCCCGCCAGTCTTCCAGCAGCGCGGGCCACCCGCGCGTATCGCGCAGCCACGCCTGCCGCGCTGGATAGTCCACGGCACGCCGGTTGTCCGGGTCCACCAGGCTCAGGTCCCAGCCTTCCCCTCCCTGGTAAAGGTCGGGCACGCCGGGCAGGCAGTGCTGCAGGCACAGCTGCGCCAGGCCGTTGCAGGCGCCGGCCGGCGCGATGCGCGCCACGAACGTCGCCAGCGCCTCGCGCACCGGCTGCAAGGGCGCTGCGTCCAGCAGCGCGTGCAGCCACTGCGCGGCGGCCTCCTCCACGGCCACATCCGGGTCTGACCAGCTGCTGACCCGCTTGCCCTCGCGCAATGCCTTGGTCAGCCATTGCACCATCCTCGAGGCGAAGTCGGCGCCAGGGGCACCGTGCATCGGCCATGCGGCCACGAGCGCCTGCCACAGTGCGTAGGCCTCGGCACCCGGCAACGGCACCGGCGCGCCGGCGCGGGCCGACATCCGGTTCCAGCGCCGCACAGCGTCCCGCCATTCGAACGTGCAGGTACTGAGAACCGCCAGCCGTGCCCGGCTGTCGGCGCCGCGCTTGTGATCGTGGGTCGCAAGCGCAAGCAACGCCCTGGGATGGCGACGCAGGCGCGCGGCGGCGTGTTCCAGCAGCGCGCGGCCCTCCATGCCCAGCCGCTGCGGATCACTGCCAACGTCGTTGCGCGAGAGCAGCCTGAAATAGCGATAGAACCCGGTGTCTTCCACCGACTTGGCATTCAACGGCGCGGCCAGTTGACCGAAACGCGCACGCAGCACGCGCTCGGCCTGCGCCTCGCCGGCAAGCGCTGCCAGCAACAGGTCCAGCGCCGCGCGTGCGGCACCGTCCAGTGCCAGGCGCGCTGCGGCGGCAGCGTCCGCCAGCGCCTTTCGTTCACCCGCCCCCTGCAGCGAATAGGGCCGGTAGGTGCGGTAATGCCCCAGCACGGACGCCAATGCGCGGGCCAGCGCAGCCACTCCGATATCGGCTTCGGCCAGCCGCGGCTGCAGGACCTGCTGCGCGCTGCGCAGCAGCCGCTGGAAGTCGGCATGAAGGCCCTGGCGCAGCAACATGGCGCGGGCGTCCTGCTGGATCCGGTCGAAGCTGCGCGGGTCACCACCCAGCGCCTGCCACGTGCGCGAGAGCGCGGGTGCAGCCGCCGGATCGTGCAACCAGGCACCGGCCTGGTCCATGAAGTCATAGCCGGTGGTGCCGTCGCAGGCCCAGCCGTCGGGCAGCTGCTCGCCCTCGGCCAGTATCTTCTCCACATGCAGGCTGACGGTCTGCGGGTCACGACCGCCGGCCGCGCAGGCGGCGTCGAGCGATTCACGCAGGCGCTGCAGGTACGCGCCCGGGCAGGACAGGCCATCCACGTGGTCGATGCGCAGGCCGTCCACCCATCCCTCGCGTACCAGCCGCAGCGGCAGCGCATGCACTGCCTCGAACACATCCTCGCGCTCCACCCGCAGCGCGGCCAGTTCGTTGATATCGAAAAAGCGCCGGTAGTTCACCTGATCGCCGGCCGTGCGCCACCAGGCCAGACGGTAGTGCTGCCGCTGCAGCAGCGTGTGCAACCGTTCAACGCTGCGGTTGCAGCGTTCGGCCCACGCCGGCCACTGCGCGGGTTCCAGCGGATGGCTGCGCGGCGACAACGGCAATGCCAGGCCATGGTGGCGCAGCACGGGCCGCGCGTTGTCCACCACCACGCGCACCACGCCGTCGCGTACCGCGTCGTGCAACGGCCGGTCCAGTACCGGCAGCCAGAGCCGGCCCTCGCAGCCCGGCGCCTCCCACTCGATGTCAAACCAAGCTGCGTGCGGGCTTCGAGGCCCGTGCATCAGCACATCGCTCCACCACTGGCTGTGCGGGGACGCCGCCAGATGGTTGGGCACGATGTCCAGGATCAGGCCCATGCCGTGCGCGCGCGTCACTTCCGCCAGCTGCAGGAAGCCCGCTTCACCGCCCAGTTCCGGATTGATGCGAGCCGGGTCGACGCCATCGTAGCCATGCGTCGACCCGGGCACCGCCGCAGCGATCGGTGACAGGTAAAGGTGGCTGACGCCCAGCGCGGCGTAGTACGGCACCTGCGCGGCAGCCGCCCCGAGGTCGAAGCCTGCGTGCAGCTGCAGGCGCGCGGTGGCACGCAACCCCGTCATTGCCCGGTCCTGCGGCGCGTGGCACTCAGGCGCGCCACGCGCGCATCGGCCGCGTCAGCATCCCACGTCGGCGGCAGGCGGCGGCGCCAGTTGGGATGGCCGTCGACGGTGCCTGGCAGGTTCACCTGTGCGCGACCGCCCAGCGCGTCTTCCAGCGGCAGCAACGCCAGCCGGGACGCCGAGTGGGCGACCAGAGACAACGCCCTGGCGTCCAGCGGCGCGCCCTCGCCGCCAACCACCGCAGACAGTGCCTGCGCGTCGCTGGCGCGCGCGCGCAGTGCCGCTGGCAGATCCGCCAGCTCACCCAGGCGTGCACGCCAGCGCAGGTCACGCCCGCGCAGCCAGCCGGCCAGCGGTGGCAGGTCATGGGTGGAGGGCATGGCCACTGCATCGCGGCGCCACTGCGGCGCCGGCAGGAAGCGCGCGCCGTTTCGGGCAAACGGCAGCACCTCGATGCCCAGAATGCCCCGGGCTGCCAGCCGCTGGCGCATGCCCGGCGGAACCACGCCCAGGTCTTCGCCGATCAGCACGCAGCGATGCCGCCAGGACTCCAGCACCAGCAGGTTGATCAGATCATCGAACGGATAGCGCAGGTACACGCCCTGCCCGGCGCCCGCGCCACGGGGCAACACCCACAGCCGCAGCAGGCCCAGGATGTGATCGATGCGCAAGCCTCCGCGGCCGGCCATCACGGCGCGCAGCACGCGAAGGTAGGGTGCGAAGCCCTCGCGCTGCAACGCCATCGGTGACCAGCTGGTGATGCCCCAGGCCTGGCCGAGCGGATTGAACGCGTCCGGCGGCGCCCCCAGCTCAAGTCCCTGCAGCAGATCAGCACCCCCGGTGCGTGCCTCCACGCCCTGCGGCGCGCAGCCCACGGCCAGGTCGGCAATCAACCCGATCGAAGCGCCCTCGTCGCGCAGCGTGGCGTGTACCTGCGCCCAGCCCTGCTGTGCCAACCACTGCGCAAACGCATGGTCGTCCGCGCTGCCGGTGAACCGGTCGGCGGCATGCTGGCAATAGTGCCGCAGCGGATCGCCCTGCATGGCACGCCAGGTTTCGATCTGCGCGTGCTGCGACGGTGCCTGCGCTGCAACCCATTGGCGAACCTGCCGTATCCAGCGCCACTTCACTGCCGCCGAGTGCGGCCAGTCGATGCGACGTGCGGCAGTCCCCGCTTCCACCGCCGCCGCCAGCGCCTCGTCCCCGCCCAGCACGCTGTTGGCGGCATCGGGCAATACCTGCGGCAGGGAGACCTGCAGCGGGTCGAGCCAGCGCCGGTCGCTGGGCGAATAGGGACTGTAGCCTGGGCCCGGTGGCATGCCCGCGTGCAGCGGGCTCAACGCCAGTGCGTCGCCGCCGTGTCGGTGCAGCAGCTCGCTCCATCGTGCACAGCCGGCACTGTCACCGATGCCGGCATCACCGGGCGCGCGCAGGCTGTAGACCTGCGCCGACAGGCCCCAGCCGCGCAGCGTGCCCCGCGGCCACCAGGCACGCTGTGGCGCCACCGCAACCGCCTGTTGCTGGTCGCCCCGGCGCCACTGCCAGTAGCCCGGCTGGTCCGGCACGCGCCAGCGGCCCTGCGCATCGGCACGGGCGGGCAACGCTGCGCCCTGCTCATCCACCCAGCACGCTGCACCGGCTGCCTCCGGCATCACCAGCAGCTGTCCGCAGCAGGCCGTGCGCAGGCCAGCGTGCTCGGGCACCGCCTCGCACTGCAGCCCCTCCAGCACGGCGCGCAGCACGTCCGGTGCGACCTCGCGCGCGGCACCGGCCACGTCGGTCCAGCGGACCAGCAGGCCCGCACGGCGGGCCGTCTCCCGCACCGCTGCATCCGTATTCATGCGGCGACCCAACAGGCCAGCACGCCGCCGCCTGCCGGCAGCATCCCGGCAGCGTCCGGCCCCACGACGCACTCGCCGGCCGGCACCGCATGCGCCACCGGCACAGGGCCCACGTTGATCGCGATCCACCATTGGCCCGATGGCAACTGCCAGCCCGCCTGCACCGCGCCTTGGCCCAGCACGCGCGCGCCCAGCGACCGCGCCTGCAGCAGGCCCGGCTGCAGATAGCGCCTGCGCAGGCCGAGGAACTCACCCGTGCAGCGCAGCCAGTGCTGCGACCAGGGACCATCGCCGGGCGGTGGCGTGTACGACGCCTGCAGGGTCGCCGCATCGTTCGGGTCCGGAATACGCGCTCGCGCGGCGGCGTCGGCAAAGGCGCTGAAACCAGCGAACTCACGGCGACGCCCTTCGCGCACCGCCTCGTCCAGCGGCGGCGCGTAGTCGGTGAAGAACAGGAAGGGCGATTGCGCCTGCCACGGCTCGCCCATGAACAGCAGCGGGATCATCGGCGTCAGCAGGGTCAGCGCCAGCGCCGCGCGCAGCGGCGCAGGATCGGTCAGCATCGACAGGCGCTCGCCGAAAGCGCGGTTGCCCACCTGGTCATGGTTCTGCGCGAATACCACAAAACGCGCGGGCGACAGGTCGGCGCTGGGTTCGCCGCGGGGATTGCCGCGCAGGTCCGGTTCACCCTGCCAGGCGAATCCTTCGGCCAGGCAGCGCGCCAGCAGTGCTTCGGCGCGACCGGCATAGGCCGCGTAATAGCCTTCCTGCTCGCCGGTCAGCATCACGTGCAGCGCATTGTGGAAGTCATCGTTCCACTGTCCCTGGTAGGCGCCGCGCAGCCACCGCGCCTGGTTGCGCTCGTTCTCCAGCACCAGGTGCGCGTGCGGGGCCACCGCACGTACCTCATCGGCCAGCTGCTGCAGGAAACGGTCATCGTCAATGGCGTGCACCGCGTCCAGGCGCAGGCCATCGAAGCCGTAGTCGCGCAACCACATCAGCGCGTTGTCGATGAAAAAGCGCCGCACCCAGGGCTGGCGGAAGTCGATGGCCTCGCCCCACGGCGTGCTGCGGTCGTCACGGAAGAACCCGCGCGCGTAGTCGCGCAGGTGGTTGCCCTGGGGTCCGAAGTGGTTGTAGACCACATCCAGCAGCACCGACAGCCCTGCATCGTGCGCCGCCTCGATGAAGGCCCTCAGCGCTGCCGGCCCGCCGTAGGCATGGGCCGGCGCATACGGGAACACGCCGTCGTAGCCCCAGTTGCGCTGCCCGGGAAACTGCGCGACCGGCATCAGTTCAATGGCGGTGATGCCCAGCGCGGCCAGCATCGGCAGTTGCGCGGTCAACGCCGCGAAGCCGCCCCCGGCCTCGATATGCACCTCATAGATCACCAGGTCCTGCCAGGCATGCCCCTGCCAGGCAGGCCCCGTCGCGTCGGTATCCAGCACCACCGCGCTGTCGCCGTCGATGCCGTCCGGCTGCCAGCGCGAGGCCGGGTCGGGCACGTCCTGGCCAGAAGGCAGGCGGAACCGGTAGCGGTCGCCATGCGATGCCGGTATTCGCAGCCAGTGGCAGCCGTCCGGGTCGCGTTGCATCGGCCGCTGGGTGCCTTGCAGGCACAGCGCCATCGTCCTTGCGCCCGGTGCCCACACGCGGAACTCCACCCCGTCACCGGCCACCGGCCAAGCGCCCAGGCGCGGGGCCACTGTGGTCATGCATCAACCTGCAGGTAGAGCGTGGACAGCGGCGGCAGCGTGAGCCGCAGCGACTGCGCGTGGCCGTGCATCGGCCTCGGCTCGGTATGCACTGCGCCGAGGTTTCCCGCATTGCCGCCACCGTAATACGCGCTGTCGGTGTTGAGCCGTTCGCTCCAGCGCCCCGGTTGCGGCACCCCGACCCGGTAGCCGTCGCGACGCAGCGGGGTGAAGTTGCTCACCACCAGCAGGGTGCGGCCGCTGCCGGCAGGATCCCGGCGGATGAAGGCGTAGACGCTGTTGCGACTGTCGTCCGCCACGCTCCAGTCGAAGCCGCGTTCGTCGCGTTCGTCGCGATGCAACGCAGGTTCGGCGCGGAGCACGTTATTGAGGTCGCCCACCAGGCGCGACAGGCCCTGGCCCTCGTTGCTGGCCGCCCGTGCCCAGTCCAGTGCCGCATCGTGCGACCACTCATGGCCCTGGCCGAACTCGCCGCCCATGAACAGCAGTTTGCTGCCCGGGTGCGCCCACATGAAGCCGTAATACGCGCGCAGCTGGGCCAGCCGCTGTGCCGGCTCGCCCGCCATCTTGGCCAGCAGCGCGCCCTTGCCATGCACCACCTCGTCGTGGGACAGCGGCAGCACGAACCGTTCGGAGAAGGCGTAGACCAGGCCGAAGCTGATCTGGCTGTGGTGATGCGAACGATGGACCGGATCGCGCCCCAGGTACTGCAGGGTGTCGTGCATCCAGCCCATGTTCCACTTGTGGGTGAAGCCAAGCCCGCCCTCCTCCACCGGCGCTGTCACCCCCGGCCACGCGGTGGATTCCTCGGCGATCACCAGCACGTCCGGGAAGCGCTCCCGCAGCGTCTGGTTCATCCGCCGCAGGAAAGCGACCGCCTGCAGGTTCTCGCGCCCGCCCTGCTCGTTGGGTACCCACTCCCCCTCGGCACGGCTGTAATCCCGGTACAGCATCGACGCTACGGCGTCCACGCGCAGACCGTCGACATGGAAGCGCTCCACCCACTCCAACGCACTGCCGATCAGGTAGGCGGCCACTTCGTTGCGGCCGTAGTTGTAGATCAGCGTGTCCCAGTCGGCGTGCACCCCTTCGCGCGGGTCGGCATGCTCGTACAGCGCGGTGCCATCGAACCCGGCCAGGCCATGCGCATCGTTGGGGAAGTGCGCGCTCACCCAGTCCACGATCACTCCCACGCCGGCCTGGTGACAGCGGTCCACGAAGCGTGCGAAGGCCTGTGGCGTGCCGTGGCGTGCCGTCGGCGCGTAGATCCCCAGCGGCTGATAGCCCCAGGAACCGCCGAAGGGATGCTCGCTCACCGGCAACAGCTCGATATGGGTGAAGCCAAGACCGGCCACGTACGGAATCAACCGGTCGGCCAGGGCATCCCAGTCCAGCGGCGCACCATCGTCGCTGCGCTGCCAGGAACCGGCATGCACTTCGTAGATCGACAGCGGTGCGCAGGTTCCGGCCAGGCGGCGGGCCGCCAACCAAGCATCATCGTGCCACTCCATTTGCCCAGCCGAAGGCACCCGCGATGCGGTCGCCGGTGGCAGCTCGGCCCAGCGCGCCATCGGATCGAACTTGTCGGGCATCACCCGCCCGTCGGCGCCGACGATGCGGAATTTGTAGCGGGCACCGGCCTGCACGCCCGGCAGGAACAGCTCCCACACGCCGGCGGTGTGACGCAGCCGCATCGGATGGCGTCGGCCGTCCCACCCGTTGAAATCGCCAACCACGGCGACCCGCTGGGCATTGGGCGCCCACACCGCGAAGCGCACGCCCGCAATGCCCTGCACCTGCATCGGCACCGCACCCAGCTGCCGCGCCGCATCGGCATCACCGGCATGGAACCGCTGCAGCAGGGCTTCGTCCAACAGTGGACCGAACGCATAGGCATCGTGCACCTGCTCCACGCCCTGTTCGAAATGCAGGGCAAGCAGCGGTATCGCCGCGTCACCGGCCGCTCCCTCGAACAGGCCGGGCAACGGGCCAGGGGACAGGTTCCAGCGCCGCCCATCGTCTGCAATCACCTCGACGCGCTGCGCATGCGGCACCAGCACGCGCAGCTGGCGTCCGCCTTCTGGCTGGCGATGCGGGCCCAGCCAGGCGAATGCATCGGCCGGGCGCGCGTGGACGAGGTCCTGCAGCGCCGGGGCGATACGCTGATCCAATCCCGTCTCCGTGATCGCTTCATCCTCCAGGGCGGCCAGATGCAGGCTGTCGTGGCTCATGCGGCCACCTGGCAGGTCTGCTGGTACAGGGCCAGGTACGCGCGACCGGCCGCATCCCAGCCACCCGGCCGCAGCATGGCGGCGCGGCGCATGGCCTGCAGCAGGCCGGGCAGGCGGAAGGTGCGCATCGCCCGTTCCACGCAGCGGCGCAGGCCATCGGCATTGGCGCCGTGGAACAGGAATCCGGTCACGCCATCCTCGACGGTATCCACCAGCCCGCCGGTCGCGTGTGCGATGGGCAGGCAGCCGAAGCGCTGCGCGTACATCTGGCTCAGCCCGCAGGGTTCGAAGCGTGAAGGCATCAGCAGGAAGTCGGCGCCGGCAAACATCTGGCGGGCCAGCGCCTCTTCGAAGCCGATGAATGCGCCCACCCGTCCGGGGTAGCGCCGGGCCAGCGCCTGCACCTGCGCTTCCACCTGCGGCTCGCCGCCGCCGATGACGACCAGCTGGCCGCCGGCCGCCACGATCTGCGGTGCCACGTCGCAGGTGATGTCCAGGCCTTTCTGGTGCACCAGGCGAGAGACCACCGCGAACAGCGGGCCGGTCGACGGCGCCAGCCCGAACGCCTTGCGCACCGCATGCGCGTTGGTGGCGCGCCCGGTCCATTCGCCGATGCCGAAATGGGCCTTGAGGTGGATGTCGCGGCGTGGATCCCAGCTGGCGTCGATGCCGTTGACGATGCCACTCAGGTGTCCGCCGGCCGCCCGGCGCGCCAACAGGTCATGCAGCCCGCAGCCGTCATCCGGGGCGGTGATCTGCTGCGCGTAGCGCAGGCTGACCGTGTTCAGCCGCGTGGCATTGGTGATGCCGCCCTGCAGGAACGACATCTGCCCGTGGAAGTGCAGTTCATCCAGGTGTTCGGCCGGCACGCCCAGCACCGGCGCAAGCGCGTAGGGGAACAGCCCCTGGTAGGCCAGGTTGTGGATGGTCAGCAGGGTCGGCACGGCTGTCCGGTCCCAACGTACGTAGGCGGCAGCCATGGCCACCGGCCAGTCATTCAGGTGCAGCAGCTGCGGCGCCCAGTCCAGCCCGGCACGCCCGGCCGCAATCTCCGCAGCCGCATGCGAAAGCGTGGCGAAGCGAACCGCGTTGTCTTTCCACTCCTGTCCCTGCCCATCCACGTAGGGCGAGCCCTCGCGCTCGTACAGCCCAGGCGACAGCAGCACGTAGATAGGAAGGCCGTCGGCCTGCACCGCCATGCCGATCGTGCACGCGGGCAACCCGGCTCGGGCGCTGACCCGCCCCACCGGTCGCAGCTGTGGCAGGCGCTGCAGAACCTCCGGGTAGCCGGGCAGCAGCACGCGCGAATCACATGCACCGCGCACCGCACGCGGCAACGCCGCGGCCACATCACCCAGTCCGCCGGCCTTGATGAAGTCAGCCATCTCGGTGGCGACGAACAGCACGCGCTGCACCAGTTCTGGGAGATCCAACGGTTGCGAGTGGCCGCGGCGAGTGCCGATCGGCACGGGCGTGAGCGGAGAGATCGCAACGGGTGAAGCGGACTGGGCGGCGCGGGCCATGGGGATGATCTCGGATGCTTCAGGCAGACAGACGCCAGCGGCGCCCGGACGGGCGCTTGTGCTGGGAAGGAAGTCGACGCAGGACGTGGGGGACGTCAGCGAGAGGCTCAGGACGACAATAGCCCTCCATGCGATCAATCAACCGTGAAGCCATGGCGATTTCTTTGTGACAAGGCGTCATGAGCTCAGTACACATGACAGGCGCCCGCCTCCTGCCCGTGTCTCTCCTGTAGAGCCGAGCCCGCGCCCGGCTGCCGGCAATCCCGTTTGCCCCGTGAGCCGAGCATGGGCTCGGCTCTACAGGGATTCTTCCTGCGACACCCGGTCGCAGGCCATCGAGCGACGCGCTTGACCAATGTCAAACCGCCCGCCGCCGCGCGGGCGTATTTCTATGCAGGACCCGAACACGCCGGCACTGCCGGCATCCACAAGGACCCTGCGATGAGCTACACCCCCGACAACGCCCAGCTGCTGAACGCCATGCAGAACGTCATGGTGATCTCCACCACCGACCTGCAGGGCAACATCACCTACGCCAATGACCTGTTCTGCACGCTCACCGGCTTCGCCCGCGAGGAACTGATCGGCCAGCCGCACAGCATCGTGCGCCACCCGGACGTGCCCAAGGCCGTCTACAAGGACATGTGGGACACCATCAAGGCCGGCAAGACCTGGACCGGCATCGTGCCCAACCTTGGCAAAGGCGGCGTGCTCTACGTGGTCGACACCACCGTGCAGCCGCTGTTCGACGCCGACGGCAACATCACCTCGTACATCAGCATCCGCCGCGTGGTGAACGACCTGATGCAGAACTACGACCTGGTCGAGTTCAGCAAGGAAAAGTTCGACGACTTCTACGAGGCCGCGTGAACGCTCTCCCGACCAGTACGCCCTTCAGCCGCCTGCTGGTGGGTTTTGCGTCCGAGTCGGGCAACGCCCGCGCCCTGGCCCAGCGCCTGGGCGCGGGCCTGCAGCTGCACGGGCCGCAGGTACTCCCGTTCAACGACATCGACGTGGCCAGTCTCGGCCAAGGCGATGTGCTGCTGGCAATCTCCAGCTCGTTCGGCGATGGCGAACCGCCGGCCAATGGCGAGCAGTTCTTCGAAACACTGCGCCAGACCCCGACGCTGCGCGGCCTGCGCTATGCGGTGTTCGGCCTTGGTGACACCGGCTACCCGAGCTTCTGCGGCTTCACCAAGGCGCTGGATGCTGCATTGAGCGAGCGCCAGGCCCAGCCGCTGCTGCAGCGGGTGGACGCCGATCTGGGCTACGAGCAGTTCTTCCAGCAATGGCAGCCGGTGCTGGGCCAGGTGCTGGAGGGTGACCTCAGCGCTGGCCAGCACCTGCACCTGCAGGTCACCGCCTATGGCGAAGACAATGCCTTTGCCGCGCGCATCCTCGAACGCCGCCGCTTGAACAGCAGCGACCCGGCCGCGTGGCACCTGCAACTGGACATTGCCGGCAGTGGCATGGCCTATCGCGCGGGCGACACCCTGCACGTAGTACCCGAGAACGATCCTGCCCTGCTGCAGGCGTTGGCCACCTGGTACGGCGACACCGCCGCCGTGGCCGCCCTGCACGACCGCGAGCTGCGCCTGCTGAGCAAGGGCGTGCTGCGCGAACTGGCCCGGCTGGGCGGTAGTGAGGCACTGAAGGGCCTGCTGAAGGTCAGCCAGAAGCGCGAGCTGGACGCCTACCTGCACGGCCTGGACCTGCTGGACGTGCTGCAGGACCACGCCACGCCGGACAGCGTGCCGCTTGCCCGGCTGCGCGAACTGCTGTCACCGCGGCTGCCGCGCGCCTATTCGATCGCCTCGCACCCGTGCGACGACCAGCTGAGCCTGTGCCTGCGCGAAGTGCGCTACACCCTGCGCGGCCGCGAACGCTTCGGCACTGCCACCGGCAGCCTGCTGCATGGAGGCGACCATGCCCGTGTGTACCGCCGCTCCAACCCCGGCTTCCACCTGCCCGATACCGGCGAGGCACCGCTGCTGCTGGTCGGTACCGGTACTGGCATCGCACCCTTGATGGGCCTGCTGCAGGAACTGCAGGCCAAGGCCTGCGAACGCGAAGTGCACCTGGTGTTTGGCGAGAAGCACCGCCAGCACGACTACCTGTACCGTGACCAGCTGCTGGACTGGCGCACGCGTGGCGTGCTGGCCGGCCTGCATACCGCGTTCTCGCGCGATGGCGCCGAAAAGATCTATGTGCAGCATGTGCTGCAGCAGCGCGGCGATGAAGTGCGCGATGTGCTGGCCCGCGGTGGGCATCTGTACCTGTGCGGCAACAAGCGCCACCTGGAAAGCGCGGTGCGCGAGGCCATCGATGCCATCGGCGGCGAAGGCCACTGGGACACGCTGCGCAATGAAGGCCGCACGCACTGTGAATTGTACTGATCCGTTGATCCTGTAGAGCCGAGCCCACGCTCGGCTGCTGTTGGCGTTGTCGCGCAGAGCAGCCGAGCATGGGCTCGGCTCTACAGGTGCAGGTCAACCGTCGACCATGCGGCCATCCACCACGCGCGCCACCTGCTGGCCGAACATGGCCACATCCTGCGGGTCATGGCTGATCAACAGCAGCGGAATGCCGGTCTTGTCCAGCACGGTCTCCAGCTCCTGGCGCAGGTGCTGGCGCAGGTCGTGGTCCAGCGCGGAAAACGGTTCATCCAGCAGCAGCGCCTGCGGCTGTGTCACCAGCGCGCGCGCCAGCGCGGTACGCTGGCGCTGTCCGCCGGAAATCTGTGATGGCAGCAGATCGCCCACCGTGTCGATGCGGAATGCGTGCAGCCACTGCTCCACCGCATCGAAACGCTGGCCGACCCGCGGATTCAGCCATCCCTTCTGCAGCCCGAACGCCACGTTCTGGCGCACGCTCAGGTGCGGGAACAACGCGTAATCCTGGAACACGTAGCCCAGCCGACGGCGCTGCGGTGGCAGGTCCACGCCGGTGGCCGTATCGAACAGGGTCTGCCCCTGCAGGCGCACATGGCCCTGGCCCGGCCGCAGCAGCCCGGCCACCGCCTTCAGGGTCAGGCTCTTGCCGGCGCCGGAGGGTCCGAACAGCACCACCTGCCGCTGCGTGCACTGCAGCGATACGTCCAACACGAAATCCTGGCCGGCCGCCTGCAGGCGACGCTGCACCTGCAGGTCAAGCCACATCACGCAGCTCCCGGCGACGTCCGCCCACCAACCGCGCAGCCAGCAACAGGATCACGATGCACACCACCGAGGTCAGGATCACCAGCGCATTGGCCTTGCCGTCCTGACCGGCCTGCACCGCCTCGTAGATGGCGATCGACAACGTCTGCGTCCGGCCCGGAATGCTGCCGGCCACCATCAACGTCGCGCCGAATTCACCCATCGCGCGTGCAAACGCCAGCAACAGGCCGGCAAGAATGCCGCGCCAGGCCAGCGGCAGCGTGACGCGGAGGAACACCGCCGCTTCGGACACACCCAGCGTCCGCGCGGCCTGCTCCAGCTGTCCGTCCACTTCCTCGAACGCCGCGCGTGCCGGCTTGAACACCAGCGGCAGCGAAGCCACCGCCGCCGCAATCACCGCAGCCTGCCAGGTGAACACCAGGTTGATGCCGAACCACGACTGCAGCCACGCGCCGATCGGGCCGTTGCGACCGATCAGCACCAGCAGGTAATACCCCAGCACCGTTGGTGGCAGCACCATCGGCAGGGTCAACAGCGAATCCAGCAGCTCACGGCCGGGAAAGCGCCGACGCGCCAGCAGCGCGCCCAGCGCCACGCCCAGCACCAGGTTGGCCGCGGTGGCCCAGCCGGCCACCTTCAGCGACAACCCCAATGCACTCCAGTCCAGATCCATGCGTCAGGGCTTGCCGAATCCGTGCCGGGCCAGGATCGCCTGGCCCTGCGCCGAACGCACAAAGGCGACAAACCGCTTGGCCTCTGCCGGCTGCGCGCTTGCCCTGGTCACCGCCAGCGGATAGGCGATGCGCCCGGACACCGGTACCGCGAAGGCACGGCGTACCCGGTCCGGCATCGCCTGCGCGTCAGTGGCATAGACGAAGCCGGCATCCACTTCACCGCGCGCCACGTAATCCAGCGACTGGCGCACGTTCTGCGTGGTGATGATCCGGCCCTGCACCGACGGCCACAGGCCGGCCGCTTCCAGCGCGCCCTTGGCATAGCGGCCGACCGGCACGCTGTCCGGGTTGCCCAGTGCGATGCGTTGCACGCCGGCACCGGCCAGGTCCTTCAAGCTGCGCGGCGCGGCCCTGGCCTGCGGCGGCGCCACCACCCACAGCGCGTTCACCGCGAACACCGCGCGGCTGCCGGCCGCCAGCAGGTCCTGCTGCTGGGCCTGGTCCATGGTGGCTTCATCGGCCGACGCGAACACATCCACCGGCGCGCCGCGGCTGATCTGCTGCAGCAGTACGCCAGAGGCGGCGAAGTTGAAATCGACCCTGGTTCCCGGGTGCGTCTTCTCATAGGCCGCACCCAGTTCGCGGAAGCTCTCGGTCAGGCTCGACGCCGCCGACACCGTCAGGTCGGCCGCCCAGGCCGGTACCGTGGCCAGCAGGCCCAGCCACAACAATGCCGCTCGCTTCATGCCCAGCCCCCTGCCTGATCAGTCCAGTCCGGCGTCCCGGGCTACGGCCAGTTCCGCCAGCCGGTCCGGGTCCAGCAACAGCATCTCACGTTGGTTCACCGCAATCACACCGTCGTCGCTCAAGCGGCGCAGTACCCGGCTCACCGTCTCCGGCGCCATCCGCAGGTAGTTGGCGATCTCGGTGCGGGCCATGCTCAGGTTGAAACGGGTGGCGGAGAATCCGCGCCGGGCATAGCGCTCGGAAAGATCCAGCAGGAACGCCGCCATGCGCTCCTCGGTGCGATGGTTGGCGGCCAGCGTGGCGACCTTGCCGATCTCGGCGCTGAGCAGGCTGAACAGCCGCGCCTGCAACCCCGGCATGCGCGTGGCCAGCAGGCTCAATCGCGGAAACGAGATCCGGCACAGGTAGACGGTGTCCAGGGCCACGGCGTTGCAAGGGAAGCGCGCGCCGTGGATGGCATTGAGCCCGATCACCTCGCCCGGCAGGCTGAAACCCAGCACCTGCTCGTTGCCCTGGCTGTCATCGACGAACGTCTTGACCATGCCGGCACGCACCGCGGCGATCGAGTCGAACGGATCGCCGGCACGGAACAGGTAGTCGCCGGCCTGGAACGGGCCTACGTGGTCGACCAGCACATGCAGTTCGCCCAGCGCGGTCTTGTCGTAGCCCTGCGACATGCAGGCGTCGGAGAACGCACAGGTGCTGCAGAAGTGCAGCGCGTCTCCGTCATCGGCTGCTGCCGGATTGGGCGTGGCCGGCCGGGACGCAGAGGGAGCGGAGGGGTTCAGGGGCATTGCAGCGAGGCAGGAACGAAGGCCCTCATCATACGACAGCGCACCGCCCGGCCCTGCGCAACGTGCGCCTACTCTGGCGCGGGTTCGGAACGCCGCTGCGGGCCACGCTGCCGCATGCTGTCGCGCACGTCCACGTCGAACTGCAGCTGCAGCATGCTGTCGTCATCCAACGCGATACCGAAGCCCAGCCCATCCCGGCAGGGCAGCCTGCCCGCCAGCAACTCAACGGCCTGGCGAGGCAGTACCAACCGGCAGAATGTCCCGCCATCGAGCAGCACCGCCTGATCGCCGGCATGCAGCGACAGCGCCACGCCCCAGCCACCGCTGCCACCAAAGCGCGTCAGGTTCTCCACTGATTCGCCGGCCAGCAATCCTGCCAGTTCTTCCTCATCCACGCGCAGGCGCATCGATTGCTGTTGCAGCTGGACCTTCATGCTGTGATGGACTCCCATTCCGACGGGGTGTTGCAGTTGAGCAGCAACGCCTGATCCTCCGGCGCCAGTGGCATCCGTGTCACGCCCAGGCGTTCCTGCAGGGCGCGCAGTGAACGGCGCGCCGTCGGATCATCGATCAAGGCCTGCAGCACGCGGCGGCAATGATCATCGATCCGCAACCGCATCGGCAACGGTTCATCGTCGAATACCGTGCAGGCACGCCCTTGATCGGCCTGCAGCCGCTGCAACAGCGCGGGTGTCACCCGCGGCGTATCGACCGGCACCACCCAGGCGGGGCCGTCTGGCATCTGCATTGCCACACTGTAGAGGCCGCCCAGCGGGCCGCAGCGTGCGACCCGGTCCGGGATGCCACCAAAAGCTGGGTAGTCGCCGCTCACCCATACCCTCCCGGCGCCGGCCTGCAGCAGCAGGCCGCGCATGTGTTCCAGCAGCGTGCGGCGGTGCCAGAGCAGCAGCGCCTTGTCGCGGCCCATCCGGCTGGACAGGCCGCCGGCCAGCACGATGCCATCAATGGGGATGTTCGTGATCGTGCGCATGGTCATGGCCGGGTTCGCCGTCCGCATGGCACAGGCTGCAACCCTCGCTCCACGCGCTGTCGCCGTCCTCGTAATGCTCCTGCTTCCAGATCGGGCACTGGTGCTTGACCACCTCGATCAACTGCCGGCAGGCGCGGAACGCCTCGTCACGGTGCGGGCTGCCGGCGGCCACCACCACCGCCACATCGCCGATGCCGAGCCGGCCCTTGGCATGCGCCACATACAGCTTCAGCTTCGGACCGAACGTGGCTTCGACCTCGGCGGCCAGGCGCTTGAATTCGTTCAGCACCAGCGGTTCGAACAGATCGTAGGTGATCCCGGTCACCCGCCGGCCCACGTTGACGTCGCGCACCTTCCCGATGAACACGTCGATGCCGCCGAAGCCCGTATCGGAAACCGCCGCGATGCCCTCGGCCGGATCGATTGCCGCCTGCGCGCGGTCCACGACCTTGGCGATGATCGTCTCGCTCATCGCTCAGCCCCCGCTCACCGGCGGCAGGATCGCCACCCGGCCATCGTCGGGCAGCGCCTCGTGGTCGCGCAGCACGCGTTGCTGGTCGGCGAATGCCGAGTAATCCAGCAAGCCGGCACGGAAACCCGGCCAACGCAGCGGCAGCAGCTCGCGCAGCGCCTGGCGCAGATCGGCCACGGTGCCACCGGCTACATCCACGGCGATCTCGCGGCTGGCATCCAGATCGGAAAACGCACCGAACAATTGCAGATTCACCTGTCTCATCACGGCTCCTGGCTCGCCAGCTGCACCGGGTCCTGATGACCCCAGCCCTGCACGCGCACTGGCGTGCCGGCAGGGGCGAGACCGCCCTCGCCGTCCAGCACCACCCAGGCGTTGGCCTGCAGCATGGACATCAAACGGAACGACTCCTGCCCTGCCAGCACGCGCGCACTCAGGCGGCCCTGCGCGTCCACTTCCACCCGGGCCCGCGCATGGAAGCGCAGGCCCGGCGGCGTGCGCACGTCGGCCTGCAGCGGCAACATCAGCACCTGCTCCGGTGCCAGCCCCAGCAGGCGGCGCAGCACCGGCTCGACAAAGAAGCGCTGGCCCACCGCAGCCGACACCGGGTTGCCCGGCAGGCCGAAATACAGCGTGCCATTGGGCAGCACCGCGAACAGCAACGGCTTGCCGGGGCGGATCGCCACCTTGTGGAACACGATGCGCGCACCGCGGCCGCGCAGCGCGTCGGGAATGAAATCGTAGCGGCCGGCCGACACCGCGCCGGTGCTGATCAACAGCTGCGCACCCGCGTCCAGCGCTTGATCCAGTACGGCATTGAAGGCGGCCACCTCATCGCCCACCGTGCCCTGCCAGACCACCTCGGCACCGGCGGCCTGCAGGCGGCCGACCAGGTATGGCCGGTTGCTGTCACGGATCTGCCCGGATTCCAGCGCCTGCGCCGCCTCGGTCACCAGCTCCTTGCCGGTGGCGATCACCGCTGCCTTTGGCCGCGCCACCACCGCCACCTCGCCCACGCCGATCGCATGCAGCAAGGTGCGCGCGTTGATGTCCAGCACCTGCCCGGCCTGCAGCACACGCTCGCCGTCGCTCACATCTTCGCCGCACAGGCGCACGTTCTGGCCCGGCTTCACCGATGCCTTCAGGGCGATGCGGGTCGGGCGTCCATCTTCGCTGGTGAGGATCTCCACATTCTCGACCGGCACCACCGTATCCAGGCCAACCGGCATGCGCGCACCGGTCATGATTTCCCAGGCACCCTCGCCGCCGTCGGCACCGGCATCGCCCGCCGCCTGCCAGCCCTGCACCCCGAATTCGGTACCGGCCTCGAACGTCGCGCCGTTGGCGCGCAGCGCGAAGCCGTCCATCGCCGAATTGTCGAACGGCGGCAGCGACTGTGCGCTGTGGATGTCACGGGCCAGCGTGCGGCCCGCGGCCTCGTGCAGCGGCAGGCGTTCGGCCGGCAGCGGCTTGACCGCGTCCAGCAGGTGCTGCAAGGCATCGCTGTAGGGGATCATGCGTGGCCATCCCCCTCGACCATCGCCAGGGCGTGGCCCAGTACCGGCGCCAGGATGTCCAGGCACTGCGCCGCCGCCTTCGGGCTGCCCGGCAATGCAAACACCAGCATGTTGCCCAGCTGCACCACCTCGGCGCGGCTCAGCCAGGCCATCGGCGTGTGCTGTGCGCTCAGTGCCCGCACCATCTGCGCCAGGCCATGCACCGGCCGCGCATTCAACGAACGCAGCGCCTCCGGGGTCAGGTCACGCGGGCCCAGCCCGGTACCACCGGTACACAGGCACAGGCGCACGCCCTCGGCGGCCAACGCCTGCAGGCGGCTGGCCAACGGCTCGATGCCATCGGGCAGCACTTCGGTGACCACCACCTCGCCACCCAGCTTCTTCAGCCCGGTCACCAGGGTCGGTCCAGAGATATCCTCATAGGTGCCTTCGCTGGCGCGATCGCTCAGCGTGATCACCGCGCAGGCCGCGCCTTCCAGGCCCTTCG
Source organism: Stenotrophomonas sp. LC732 (assembly GCF_052446685.1). NCBI lineage: Bacteria > Pseudomonadati > Pseudomonadota > Gammaproteobacteria > Lysobacterales > Lysobacteraceae > Stenotrophomonas > Stenotrophomonas sp. LC732. The sequence goes on from NZ_CP199214.1 coordinate 2,417,787, forward strand.
GCGCACGCGGCTTGAACCGCTCACGCTCGGCCTCGTCCATGCCGTCCGGGTGCAGCCAGACACCGCGCTTGCCGCCCTCCTTGAACAGCAGGCGGATGCCTTCGATGCGCAACGCCGGCTCCACCGGCTTGCTCAGGTCGTACAGGGTCAGCAGCGCCGCGTTGACGCCGGCCAGTGCCTCCATCTCCACGCCGGTGCGCGCCTCGCTGGCGCACTCGCACCACACGCGGATCGCCTGCCGTTCCGGTACCGGCGCGCAGAACACCTGCACCAGTTCCAGCGGCAGCGGGTGGCACAGCGGCATCAGCATCGAGGCCATCTTGGCGCCCTGCAGGCCGGCAATCTCGGCCATCACCAGCGCATCGCCCTTGGGCAGGCGGCGCTCGACAATCAGCGGATAGGCCACTGGACCGGCATGCAGCTCGCCCACCGCCACCGCACGGCGGCGGCTGATGCGCTTGTTGCGCACATCGGCCATGTGGAAGGCCGCGTTCAATTCCCCACTCATCGTGTTGCTCATCCTCCGATGGAGGCCAGGTGCGGGGTCAGCCCGGTCTGGCCCTGGTGCAGTCCATGCCCGGCCGCTTTCAGGCCAAGCTGGGTGGTGATGCGTGCCAGCAGCGCGTCGTGGTCCTCATCGCGCTGCAGCAGCGGGCGCAGCGGTACGCCGAACTCGCCGAACAGGCACAGCCGCAGGTCGCCCTTGGCGGTCACCCGCAGGCGGTTGCAGCCCTTGCAGAAGTCACGCGAATACGGGGCGATGATGCCGATGCTGCCGCGATGGTCGGGGTGGCCGAACTCGCGCGCCGGGCCGGCGTCGGCCGCGCGCGGACGCTCGTGCCAGCCCGCGGCCAGCAGCTGCTCGACCACCACGTCGGCGCGCAGGTGGTAGCGCTGGAAATAGGCTTCGTTGTCGCCGGTGCGCATCAGCTCGATGAAGCGCACGCTGAAGGGGCGGTCACGCAGGTAGTCCATCCACTGCGGCAGCTCGTCGTCGTTCAGGCCCCGCAGCAGTACCGCGTTGAGCTTGATCGCCGGCAGGCCCAACGCCTGCGCCAGGGCCAGGCCCTGCTGGATCTCCGGCAGGCGGTCGTGCCCGGTGATGGTGTGGAAACGCTCGCGTTGCAGGCTGTCCATGCTCACGTTCAGCGCGGTCAGGCCGGCGCGGTGCCAGCCCGGCAGGCGCCGCGGCAGCAGCGTGCCATTGGTGGTGATGGCCACCTTGCGGATGCCCGGCACCGCCGCCACGGTGGCGATGATCTCGTCCAGATCCCTGCGCAGGCTGGGCTCGCCACCGGTCAGGCGGATCTTGCTCATCCCCAGCGCCGCAAAGGCCCGCACCAGGCGGCCGATCTCCTCCACCTGCAGGAAACGCGGGTGGCCATCGGCCTGGTACCCGTCGGGCAGGCAGTAGCTGCACCGGAAGTTGCAGGCTTCGGTGAGCGACAAGCGCAGGTACGGAAAGCTGCGTCCGAAGCTGTCGGTGAGTTGGCTCATGGCTGTTCCGCCTCCTGGTACCACCCTGCAGCCCTGCCCCTGAACGGGTTGTCGACCCCAGCCCGCAGAGTGCGCTGGGGCGTTGAAAGCGTCAACCCGGGAGGCACGCAGCCTGAATTGGTACCGCCTGTCGCGATAGGCCCTCCGCGCCCGTCCCGTTCGCCGTGACAACCTCGACACCTGTCGCAGATTGCACGCTGCGGGCGGATCACTACGCCAGCCAGCACTGGCGGGGCTTAACAGCGTAGGACAATGTCAAAAGCGTCTCCAATCGAGTGATGTTTGCAACTCTTCTGATTGGCATTGCACAGCGCCAGGGGCTCAGATGGCGTGCCACCGCAAAAGGGTGGCCGGGCTTCGAATCCCGTGTTGGCCTTGAGTAAGTGCGCTTGCCAGCCGGCGTCACCATGCGTGGCGCCGGCTGGCAATCCGTCTGCCGGCTATGGCGGGCGGTGCGTTGGGGGCGTTCGCGCCCGCCGGCTTGAGGCCAACCCGGATTCGAACCACGTACCGCCCGCCACCTTTCGGGTGGCGGCTACCGATTGCCCTGCACGGAGCCTTGCCATGAACGAATCGGACCTCCCGCATCTGCACGCCTACCGCAGCACCGCCGGCGACGACGGTTCGCCTCCGGCTGCGCCAACAGTGGACAGGAACACCTTCATTGCCAATCTCCACCGCATCGGCTCCGGTGCGGCAGCCGACGGACAACCTTGGCCGGAGCGTCACCAGCTGCCCGGCCGCTGCCTGGCCCTGGCCGACGCCGATTGCGCGTTGACTGGGTTGCGGGTGGTGCTGGAAATGCTGCTGGCAGCCGAACGCACCCGGCAGAACGGCGAACCCGGGCAGTACGTGGGCGACCGCGTGATGGAGGGGTTGGTCATGGCCTGCCAGTCGTTGTGCGCCCAGGCGGTAGGGCGGTTGCAGCCCGAAGGGTGAATGCCATGTGCAACGGACTTCAGCGAGGATCGCCTCCCGCCCGACACGCGGTCGGCGCAGCCCCCTTGTTCGGGGGAACCGCGTGTACATTCCAGCGATCTGCCAAAGCGCGTTCGACGCGGAAAGAGAATGACCATGCCTCGGCGGGCATCTTCCCTTGAGAGAAGCCAATAGCTATCTCGAAGCGATCCAATCCGAGGTTCCCCGCCTCCAGTCCCGAGCCATCTTCCCGCTTCACTCCGATGTAGACGACAGGGCGTTTCACGTCCACCTTTGCCCTGGCAAGCTGGCGATCCAATTCAGCGCTGCCATCGAAGAACTGCATTCCTTCGTCCTTGGCGATAGAGCTGAGGGTCTGCTTGAACCGATTCACGCCCTCTTGGTCATGCACGCAGAACTGGATCATCTTGAAGGGCCGCTTTCCTACAGCCCATGCGCCGCCAGAGAATCCAAGTCCGACTCCAATCAGAAGTAGTGCTGTCAGGATCCTCACCATCATCAAGGTCCCAATTTGCAGAGTGTGGCGGCCAACGTCGCCGCAGGGCCAAAAATCTTGACCCCAAGGATATCTCCGCTCGGTCTTCTCAGGCGCCTTCCCCCGGATGAGGGAGACCTTGTCGGGGGTGAGGAATCTGGGCACGGAATGTCCTTCAGAGCACTGCACCCGCCATCGGCAGATGCTCGATCCGCCATGTCCTGGCGTAGATCAGAATGACGCTACCGGTCGAGGTGGTCTCGATACGAAAACACTTCAGGCCGGACAGCGGATAGCCGACCGCCTTCCAACGATCAAGAAGATCAGCGAGTCCCGGCGCGTCATCGTCAACTCTGGCGAACTCAATTCCCTCGTCACCCAGTACGCCGAAGTTCATGAGCGCAGAGCACCCGTACGCTTCCGGGAAGCAAACGATTGACTCCCGACCGTCCGGCCAGCGCACGTGGACCTTTACCTCATCGCATACGCCTGGATTCCTTCTATCGATGTTGATAGCCAGCAACGTGGCGTCACACCATTCGAGCGCGTTGAAATCTTTCATCTACTGGAATTCCCCAAACCCATACAACAGAACGACCGAATCACCGCCGCCATCATTGCTGCGGCGTGTACGGGGAATTTCTTCAGCCTCGCAACGCCCTACTTCACGCAAGACGACTTCAACGCGTGCCTAGCCTGTGCTGATCCAACATTGGCCGACACCAGTTGATCGACGAGTTGACAAGAGATTCTCTGTTCCCCGTGCATAGGGACGACAAACAGATCCCCATTGTCCCTCGTTGTGTCCAACGCAACCCAAACCCTCGCTTGCGCGTCTACAGAGAACCCGGCGAGCAGATGCCCGCCCCCTTCTTCATAGATCAGGTCGCCAACCGGCTGGCGTCTGTACTCCAGCTCGGCGCTTTGCAAAGCGGCATAAACCGGCTTCTCGCCCAGCTCACCTCGTTGGAGTTTGCGAAATGAAAACAGCGCCGCACCTAGGATGAAGAGCAACACGTAAATGAATCTCATGGACTAGATTCCCGATCAGAGCTCTGGGATGCGCGAGGACGATCGCCGGTCACCGCTCCTGAAGCTCCCCAAGATTGAGATCCCGGGCATATGACCGCCGACTACTGATCTGTACTTCTTTGGATGCGAACCTTCGACCATCCCTGCATTCGACGGCGAATTGGTAGCTTCTGGGTTCCGGCCCTGCAACGACCATCATGGGGACCGAGAATGTGCTTCCAACCGGTTTCGACGAAACTACACCTTCGTCCTCCCCGAGCATACTCAGCTCACAATCTAGAGCGCGAACGTCACCCTGACCTGGCGGCACGCTTCCCGAGACGCGCACGATCATATCGCCACCCGATGTTGCACAGCCGGCCAGAACCAGACCGGCAACGACAGCGGCGGCATACCTCACCTTCGGCATCCCCGAATTCTCAGTACGCACTGCGACGTCTACGCCGATTAGCCATTCAGGGATGCATCAATCTCATCAATAGATACCCGCCATGATACGAATGTAGTCGTCGAGCGAATCCACCCGCCGATCGACTGCAATACCACGCTTTTTTGCGAGCGATTGAAGCTCGAATATCAACACCCCATACCCCGAGTCCCAGCCATGAGCTTCACCAGGCGACAGTTCCTTCGAAAATCGATCTCCAGGACGGAGCCTCCCGGAGGGCAAACGAAGCTCGTCTGCAACATGCTCCAGCAGCTCCACTACGGTTTCCTGATCCAGACCACTCTCCGCATAGTATTGGTCATAGAAGCCAGTTGGCGACAGCGCCTCTCTTTCTCTCAGTTTGTCTTTCATTTCCCTTCGCCTCTATCCACCGCCTGCGCTGCAGCCACAATAGACCATGGAGCCGATATCCCATAGGTCCTCCCGCACAGTCGTCACCGCGGCCCAGCAATCTTCCTGCCGAACGCCTGGGTGCTTGAAGCTTGCCGGACCATCCGATCTTCTTACACGGCCCTCCCATTCGTGAACACGGACAAGTGGCAAGGTCGATTTGACACATACCCGAACCCACACGACGCTCGGCCGGAAAGTGCCGAATCAGGCACCGGGAAAGGAGATCGCCACGTGCCACTCACGCATTTCGCTTACTAGGTGAGACCGCCCAGCCACCTATAACTTTATTCCGCTGTAAACAAGGCCCAGCTCTTCATCGCGCATGACCCAGCGGCCAGCATTTCCCTCCGGACACAGATAGAACTTGCCGCCATAGCTTGACGCTCGCGACCACGCGTTGCGGGCAAACGGAGGAAATCTCCGCATGACTCGCGCGTCGGACATCTCCGGCCTGCTCACCAGCCTACATTCTTCGGGCAAAGCAAGAACCCCGCTGGTCAGTGAATCGCCCAGGGTTTTCTAGACAGTCGTCAGCCGTTTAGTGCGTACTGCTTCTCGAACTCTACCGGGGACAGCCCGTCGTTGGAACTGTGCCGCCGTTTTGGGTTGTAGAACATCTCGATGTACTGGAAGACGTCGGCCCGTGCCTCGTCGTGATTGCTGTAGATCCTCCGCTTAATACGCTCCCGCTTCAGTAGCTGGAAGAAGCTCTCCATCGCTGCGTTGTCATGGCAGTTTCCTCGTCGACTCATGCTGCACACGATGTCGTGCTCGCGCAGGAAGCTCTGCCAGTCTTCGCTGGTGAACTGGGTTCCCTGGTCGGAGTGAAGCAGAAGCCCGGGGCTTGGCTTGCGCCGCCACACTGCAGCCAATAGCGCCTGCAAAACCAGGTCCGTATGTTGAGTTGGTCGGGTTGCCCATCCAACGACCTGACGCGAAAACAGATCAAGCACTACCGCCAAGTACAGGAAGCCGTCGTACGTGCGGATGTAGGTGATGTCCGTGACCCACGCGCGATTTGGCTCACTGACTTTGAAGCCGCGAGCCAGAACGTTCTTGGCGACTGATCCAACAGGGCCGCTCAATGGGCGTGGTCGCCGACCGTAGCCGACCATTGCCCGCAGCCCCTCGCTCTTCATCAAGCGTGCCACGCGATGACGACTACACGTCTCGCCAAGCTCGCGCAGATCTGTGGTCACTTTGCGGTGGCCATACACAGAGCCGCTTTCCAGCCAGCTGTGCTTGATTAGGCCGAGCAACCGCTGATCGTCCTTGTCGCGAGCGCTTGCCGGCTCTTTTAGCCAGGCGTAGTAGCCACTGCGATGGACGCCAAGCATCCGACACATCGCCGCGAGGCCGAACTCATCTGCGTGTTGCTTCATGAAGGCGTACTTTGCTCTTACCCCTTTGCAAAGTACGCGGCGGCTTTTTTTAGGATGTCTCGCTCTTCAGTGACCCTGCGTAGCTCAGCCTTGAGGCGGCGCACTTCCGCGTTCTGGTCCTGCTCGACACGCCGGCCAACATCGCCTTTGCCTTGTTGCCGCTTCCAGCCGTAAAGACTATGGATCGACACGCCCAGTCGCTCGGCAACCTCCGCTACCGGACGGCCGTACTCAACGATCTGTCGGACCGCCTCGATCTTGAACTCATCGGTGTACCGCTTCGTGCTCATAACCACCTCCGCCTAAGCCATAGTTTATGGCTGCGAGGTGTCTACGGAACCCTGGGCGATTCACCGTCGCCTGCTGGCCCGGGAAACGCAGCGCCAGTTCGAAGGCCACACCATCGCCGTCCGGATCGGCACTTGGGATCTGGTTGCCGAACACTTCGCTCTTGTTGTTCCACTCCCAGATCGACACATTCCGTACCGGATCGATCACCACGCGCGGCGTACCCAGATGATCCGGCTGCACGTAGGCCAGTGCCGGCACGCCGGTAACCGGCACATTGAGCAGCGCCACCGGATAGTTGTCCAACCAGATGGCCTGCTGCTGCGCCTGGCCCGTGGCCGAGTAGTTGCCCAGCCATTGCCCCGCCTCGTCATACAGGGTGATCTGAGCCGCGCCACCGGCCGGGGTACGCAGCACGCGCTCGCCGCGGTGGTTGTAACCGTAGCTTTCCAGCACGGCATCACCTTGCTTCACCGCGTTCATGCGGTTGGCATCGTTGTAGATGAACGACTTGCCGCCGATGCGGGTGGTGTTGCCCACCGCGTCATGGTCGCGCGCTTCGCCGTCCACGGCGGTCAGCCGGTGGCTGGTTGCGGGATAGGTGTAGCTGGCCGTGCCTGCCGAGGTGGTCAGCGCGGTGCGATTGCCGGTGGCGTCATAGGCATAGGTTTCGATCGGCGTGCCGGTCGTACCGTCCTGGGTCTGGGTCAGGCGACCCAGCGTGTCGTAGGCGTACTGGGCCAGCACCGTCGAGCCTGCGCCGTTCTTCAGCTCGGTGATCGAACCGACCGGATCATAGCCGTAGCCCAGCGACAGGCCACCTGCGGCCGGGTCATGCACCGCCTGCGGGCGGTAATCCAGATCCAACGGACGCTACAGCTGGCGGCCGTTGCCGTAGGTCCAACCGATCACCTATTGCTCGGAACATCCTCAGTCCGGGCGCCTCCTTGGATAGCTAAGGAGCGAGGGCGGAAACGTTTAGGCTCTTATTAGCCCGCAGCGGACAGCCTCCTGGGACGAAGGCTAATAACTGGCGAGAAGTCGACTTTCCATACATCCAACTCAAAAAGATCTCCATAATTGTCCAGTGAAAGTGTCACTATAACTTCAACCCCATCCGTGTCGACAAAGGTTTTGCTGGCCAGCTCCTTTCCAAGCAAACGGTCGAGATTGCTTGATTTGAACAGCAGGCTCCCCATCCCGCCATCATCCATCTCCTCAACTTCAATCGCCGCAAGTGAATCAGCAGTGATGCCCGGAAAATCCACACCTTGAAGCATCAATTTCACTAATGATTTTTCAGATTCCGATAAATGCCTGTACATGCATCAATTCCTGGGCGGAGTAATTCTACTTACATTAATGCTTCCATCAGGAAACTTATGGGAGCTGTATTCAATTTTAACACCGTCGACCATCACAGAGCCAGAATATGTTCCAGAGGGGTGATTCGCCCCGATTCGCTCAATATCGGCGGCAATCGCCGCCTTCACACTAACGCTATCCATCCCAGCCTTTTCGACGTGTCGGAAGGCGTGATAAACCTGATTGTCCACTCGGCCAAATGTGAGCAGTATCCGGCCAGCTTTGACTGGCAGTTTCAGGAGCTTAAGAGGGCCAATACAGATCGCCGCCATCGCAATATTGCCCGGCGTTGGGTTCTCACATGCTTCGTAAATGCCTTTGACGTCCCCGACACCTGGAGTCATGTCCGCAACCCATGGAAGCAACATTCTTGCCTGGGACTCATCGAGGGGATTGGCCATCTCCCTTGGGCTTCCGATAACCTGAAGCCCCTGCGGATCGATCGAGAAGGTTGGCCGAGAGCCAACATATGAGAAGGTGGAAATCCCACCCTCCAATCCAATTGGATCACTCTGCGAATACCGCCCCACCGCCGGGTCGTATTCCCGCTGATAGTTGTAGAACAACCCACTCGCATCCGTGGCCTGCTGGCCCGGGAAGCGCAGCGCCAGCTCGAACGCCACTCCATCACCATCCGGGTCGGTACTCGGAATCTGGTTGCCGAACACCTCGCTCTTGTTGCTCCACTCCCAGATCGAGACATTCCGTACCGGATCGATCACCACGCGCGGCGTGCCCAGATGATCCGGCTGCACGTAGGCCAGCTCCGGCACGCCGGTAGCCGGCGTGTTGATCAGTGCCACCGGGTAGTTGTCCAGCCAGATGGCCTGCTGCTGCGCCTGCCCCGTGGCCGAGTAGTTGCCCAGCCACTGCCCCGCCTCGTCGTACAAGGTGATCTGAGCCGCGCCGGCGGCCGCGGAGCGCAACACGCGCTCGCCGCGATGGTTGTAACCGTAGCTTTCCAGCACCGCATTGCCCTGCTTCACCGCGTTCATGCGGTTGGCGTCGTTGTAGGTGAACGTCTTGCTGCCGATGCTGGTGGTATTGCCCACCGCGTCATGGGTGCGCGCCTCGCCATCCACTGCGGTCAGCCAGTGGCTGGTTGCGGGATAGGTGTAGCTGGCGGTGCCTGCCGACGTGGTCAGCGCGGTGCGATTGCCGGTGGCGTCATAGGCATAGGTTTCGATCGGCGTGCCGGTCGTACCGTCCTGGGTCTGGGTCAGGCGACCCAGCGCGTCGTAGGCGTACTTGGCCAGCACCGACGAGCCTGCGCCGTTCTTCAGCTCGGTAATTGAACCGACCGGGTCATAGCCGTAGCCCAGTGACAGGCCGCCCGCGGCCGGGTCATGCACCGCTTGCGGGCGATAGTCCAAGTCCAGCGGACGCTGCAGCTGGCGGCCATTGCCATAGGTCCAGCCCGTCGCCGGGCCGAAGGCCGCGTAGGTCACGTTGTTCACCACGATCTGGCGCGCTTGGCCGGGGCGGGTGAGGCCGATCTGAGTGATGCGGCCCTGGGTATCGCGCACGTAGTCGGCCACGCTGCCGTCGGGGTAGGTCAGCGCGGTCAAGCGACCCGACTTGCTGTAGGCATAGCGCAGGGTGGTGGCCACACCATTGACGGTCTGCACCTTGCGGGTGACCTGGCCGAAACGGTCATGGCAGTACTGGGTGCTGCCATTGGCGTGCAGCACCTGCCCCAGGCGCCCCTTGGCAAAACGCTCGTCGGCGGTACACGCAGCAGGCGCCACGTCATAGCTGTAGCCCACGTCCAGATTGGGGTCCGGGTAGGCGATACCGATCAGGCGGTTGAGTGCATCGTAGTGATAGGTGGCGGTGACGCCACGCGCATCGGTAGCGGTCTTGCGATTGCCGGCGGCGTCCACGGTGAAGCTGCTGGCGCCACTGTCCGGGCTGACTTGCCCGGTCATATCACCGAAACCGTTGTAGGCATAGGTGGTATGCAGGCCCTTCGGGTCGGTGACCTGGGTGACCTGGTCCAGCGCGTTGTACTGGCTGCGGATCTCCGCCGCCACGCCGCCGACATCCTGCAGGGTCTGCGCCAGTCGGTTGAGCGGATCGTACTGCTGGCTGGTCACGCGCTGCAGGGCGTCGGTCACGGTCCGCGGGTTGCCGTTGGCATCGTAGGCAAAGCCGGTAGCGTGATTGCCTGCGTCCTTCAGTGCGGTCAGCTGGCCGAGCGTGTTGAACGTCCGTGCCAGGGTGCGGCGCAGGGTACCGCCTGCATCGAGCGTGTCTTCCTTGAGGCGATTGCCGGCATTGTCCAGCGTGTAGTAAATCGTGTTGCCCGCGTTGTCCTCGATATCGGTCAAGCGCAGCGCCGCATCGTAGACATAGGAAACGCTGCTGCCGTCGGGCTCGGTGATCTGTTGCACCTGGCCGGTCGGCGATGCGCATCTGGCCGACCTCACGGCCGTGATCGATACGCTCGCCCCCGGTCGCCGCGTTGTGCTGGTGGGTCATTCCTATGCCGGCCTACTGGCCACGGAGTTTGCATGCCGCCATCCGGAGCGCCTGCAGGGCCTGGTGCTGGTGGACCCGGCCACGATGGGGCAGCGCCATGCGTTCAAGCAGGCCGACAGTGCCCGCGTGCAGGCAGATGATGCCCAGCTGCGGGCGATGCTGCCGCCAGCCATGGCCGCCGACTACGCCGTGCTGACCGAACAGCTGGATGCACCCGGTGCGGAAACCCCGCGCACGATGCCGGACGTGCCGGTAGCGCTGCTGACTGCAACCCAGCTGGCTGCCGAACCGCTGTTCTTCGAGGAAACCGCAGAGGGCAAGGCACTCTGGAAAGCACAGCACGCCCTGCTCTTTTCGGGATTCACGCGCGGCTCGCACCGCTACCTGGCAACCGGCCACACCCTCCAGCGCGAAGTTCCTGCTGCGGTGGTGGCCGCGATTCAATCGGTCTCCGGCACCTCGAAGTAGCTGTTCCAGGCAGGAGCTTCCCGGGCTGTCCCCGGCTACTGCCCACGCAGGCGCACCGCAAAGTACCGCGCCGGGGAAAGGCCAAGCGCTTTCTTGAACATCGTGATGAAGGCCGTCACCGACTCATAGCCCAGCGTCTCGGAAACGCGTTGTACCGGTGCACCGGCGGCGAGTTCCCGAATGGCGATGAGCAGGTGCAGTTGCTGCCGCCAGCGCCCGAAGGACAGTCCCGTTTCCCGTTCGATGAGGCGGGTCAACGTACGCTCGCCCAGGGCCAGGCGCACGGCCCACTGGCCGATGGTGCTGCGGTCTGACGGATCCGCCGACAGCGCCGCCGCCAGCGCACGCACCTTCGGGTGATGGCTGACCGGCAGCGACAGATGCTCGGCCGGCATCTGTACCAGCTCGTCCAGCAACACCCGCGCCAGCCGGTCGGTGTGGCTGCCATGCGGATAGTCCAGCGGCGCGTCGGCCAGATGCAGGATCATCTCGCGCAGCATCGGCGAGATGGCCAGCGTCACGCACTGCGCCGGCAGGTCGACGATGCCGGGCTCGACGAACAGGTAGCACAGGCGCGCGTTGGCGGTGGCGCGGTTGCTGTGCGGCATGCCGCCCGGAATCCAGACGCCACACTGGGGCGGCACGATCCACAGCGCATTGGCCACTTCGCAGGTCACCGCGCCATGCAGCGCAAGAATGAGCTGACCCTTGCGGTGCTCATGCACCGGAATTTCCGCGTCGTGCTCGGCCACCTGCAGGCGGCTGGCAACCGCCGGGCGATCGGTCTCGTCAGGGTCCAGGTCAAAGCCGGGGAGCGAAATGCGAGCCATTCTCACATTGACCGGTTTTAGCGATTGGTTGTCATTGTAGCGAAATTCGCCGGTGCGGCCGATCACTAGCATGAGCCGCATGCACTCCCCCACTCCTGCCCGTCCCCACGTGTTCCAGGCATTCGCCCGGTTGAAAAGCCCTGCCCTCAGGACCGATCAGGAGGCGGTGCTGTTCTCGCTCAAATGCCTGCTCGCCGCGTCGCTGGGGCTGTATGTCTCCCTGCGGATCGGCCTGAATCGCCCGTTCTGGGTGATCGGCACGGTCTATCTGGTGTCGCAGCCCCTGTCCGGGGCAACACTCAGCCGCGGCCTGTTCCGCCTGCTCGGTACCGTGGGCGGGGCCGTCGCCACCGTCGTGCTGGTGCCACGTTTCGCCAATGCACCCCTGGTGCTGAGCGCCGCGCTCGCCACCTGGATGGCGCTGTGCCTGTACCTGGCGATGCTCGACCGCACGCCGCGTGCCTATGCGTTCCTGCTGGCCGGCTATACCACCAGCCTGATCGGCTTTCCTGCGGTGATGGTGCCGGGAGACGTGTTCACCATTGCCATCACGCGGGTGCAGGAAATCGCCATCGGCATCCTGGCCGCAACGCTGGTACATACGCTGGTGCTGCCGCGCCGGGTCTCGATGCGCGTGCACGCGCGGGTTGCTGCCGTGCTGGATGATGCGGAACGATGGACGCGCGACATGTGCGCCGGTGCATCGGACACGGTGCTGGCGACGGACCGCTCGAAAGTGGCAGCTGACCTGCTCGAACTGCATGTGCTGTCGATCCACCTGCCCTTCGACAGTGCCCAAGGCGTGGCCCAGGTGCAGATCCTGCGTGCCCTGCATGACCGGATGCTGGACGTCCTGATGCTGTCCAGCGCGGTGGAAGATTCCATCGCCCGGCTGCGTTCACCACAGGCCAGCGCAATGGATGCAAGGGGCTGGCGCGATCTGCTGCGGGCCAGCCTGGTCGCGCAACAGGCCGAGCTCGACCTGGCCCACGCCGACTGCCGCGTGCTGCAGGCGCAACTGCACACCGCCCGCCCCGATTGGCGCCGGCATGTACCTGCCCGCCTTGCGCGACATACGCAGGGTGCGGTACTTCACCGGGATCATCGGCTTGCCCTGCGCAGCGCGCTGGGCGCGTTCGTCGGCATCCTGCTGAGCTGCGTGTTGTGGATCGTTACCGGCTGGTCGGAGGGCGCGACGGCGGTGTCCATCATCGGCACGGCGTGCGTGCTGTTCGGCACGATCGAAGCGCCTGCGCCGCATGTCATGCGCTATCTGGTGGGGTCATTGATCGGCGTTGCCGTCGGCCTGCTCTACGGTCTGCTGATCTTCCCCGCGCTGTCCGATGTCGTCGGCCTGATTGCCGCGCTGGCGCCTGCGCTGCTGCTGTGCGGATCGTTCCTGGCCCGGCCTCCCTTCATCATGGCTGCCCTGGGCGTGGTGCTGACGTTTCCGCTCATCGCGGGACTGGGCGCGACCAATACGGTCAACATCGTCGGCGCACTCAACAACAGCGTAGCGTTGTTCGTGGGTACGACAATGGCACTGTGCAGCATGCAGCTGTTCCAGACCGCCGATGCGGGCCGCAACCGCGCACGGCTGGAGCGTTCGATCCGTCGGGATATCGCACGACACGCCGCCGGACAAGGTGGCGTGGCCCGGGCCTGGCTCAGCCGCATGCTGGATCGAATCGGGCTGCTCGCTCCCCGGTTGCGGGGCGGTTCCAGTGCCGCAGACGACCTGCGGGCATTGTTTGCGGACGTGCGTGCGGTACGTGCATCCAACCAACTCCGCGCACTGGACAAGTGCCAGGAAAACCCGCAGGTCCGGGTGCTTCATGCGGCGCTGATCGAACGCGTCGCCGCACATTTCAGGGTTCGTGCCCACGCGCCACGCAGCGTCGACGCCCATCTTCTGGAACTGCTCGACCGCATGCGCGAGGCAGCAGTGGCCAGCAGCGGGGATGATCGTGAGCATCTGTCGCACCTGCTCTGCGGATTGCGCCGCGACCTGCTGGCGCCTGCTCTCACCCTTCGGCACTGACCTCATGTTTTCTGATCTCTCCATTGATGGCGTGCTGATCCCCGGCCTGCTCGCCGTGGCCGCCGCCGCGCTGGCGCTGTCGATGCTGACCTCGCGCCTGCTCGCCAGTCTCGGTCTGTACCGCTTGTTCGCCGCGCGACCACTGGTGGGCCTGTCCCTGTTCGTGATCCTGGCGGAGCTGATGATCCGGCTCTCGCCCCTGCTCGAGAAATGAAATGAAACACCTGCTTGCTGTCATCGGGCGCTGGAGCGCTACGCTGGTTGTATTCGCGATTGCTGTCGTCGCCGCGCTGTCCATCTGGAAGCGTTACGAAACACGCCCGTGGACGCGGGATGGACGGGTCCGCGCCGATGTGGTGCGCGTTGCGTCGGACATGGGGGGGCTGGTCACCCAGGTGCTGGTGCACGACAACCAGCGGGTCAGCGCCGGACAACTGCTGCTGGTGCTGGATCAGCCACGCCTGGCTGCCGCGCTTGAGAAGGCCGACGCAGCGGTCAGCAGCGCACGCGCGACGCTGGCGCTGGCCCGCCGCGAATCGACGCGGGACAACGCACTGGGCAACCTGGTCGCCTCGGAGACACGCGAACGCAATGCGGCCAAGGTCGACACCGAGCTGGCCGCCCTGGCGCAGGCACGGGCCGAACAGCGCGTTGCCCAGCTCAACGTGCAACGCACCGAGGTGCGCGCGAGCACCGACGGCATCGTCACCAACCTGGACCTGCATGCGGGCGATTACCTGCAACCGGGCGCGCAGGCGCTGGCGCTGATCGACACCGGCAGCCTGCGCATCGAGGGCTACTTCGAGGAAACCAAGCTGGGCTGCATCACCGAGGGCGATGCCGCCGTGGCGCGGCTGATGGGCGACACCCGCGATGTCCGCGGACACGTTGACAGCATCGCCGCCGGCATTGCCGACGATCAGCGCTCAAGCACGCACAACCTGCTGCCGGCCGTGGCGCCGACCTATACCTGGGTGAGGCTGGCACAGCGCATCCCGGTACGCATCCGCATCGATGATGCGCCGCCGGATACGCGCCTGATCGTGGGTCGCACTGCGAGTGTGACCATCACGCCCTCGGCACCGGGAGCCTGCAAGTGAGCGTGCGGACAGTACGTGGTGGGCTGCTTGCCCTGTTGCTGCCCCTGACGGCCTGCGTATCCGGCCCCGACTATCACCTGCCTGCGAACGCCATCGCAGCTTCACAACAGGCTGCGCGGGCGTTCGTCTCAGGCCAGGACGCATCGTTCAGCCACGACGCGCCACCGGATCGATGGTGGCACCTGTATGGCGACCCCCAGCTTGACGCCTACGTACGCGAAGCACTGGCGGCCAATACCGACCTGCGCGCCGCCGATGCCAACCTTCGGCGCGCCAGCGCCACCGTGCTGGAGTATCGCGCGCGCGGTGCCGTACAGGCCGACGTGGATGCATCGGGCACGCTCACCCATGCCGGTGGCTACACCCAGGCATCGGCCGCGCCACAGTCGTATGCGCTCGGCCTTCACCTCTCCTATCCACTGGATCTTGCAGGCGGCATCCGCCGCGGCATCGAAGCCGCCAACGCCGACGCGGAGGCGGTTGCTGCGGCACGCGACCAGGTCCGCGTGGTCGTCGCTGCGGCCGTCACCCGTGCCTATCTCCAGGTGTGCACCCGCAATCACACGCTCGCTGCAACCCGGCAGGTGCTGGCGGTGCAGCGCGCCACCCTGGACGCAACCCGACGCCTGGCTGCAGGCGGGCGCGGAACGGACTTCGATGTCAGCCGTGCCGGTGCCGCCGTCAATCGCAGCGCGGCGGCGATACCGCACCTGCTGGCGGAACGGCAGGCCGCACTGTTCGAACTGGCCGCATTGATGGGCAGGCTCCCGGCGGACTATCCCAGGGAGGCCGAAGCCTGCCCCCAGCCCCCTGAGCTGGAGCAGGCGCTGCCGGTCGGTGATGGCTGGCAGCTGCTCCAGCGGCGCCCCGACATACGTGCCGCCGAACGCAGCCTGGCCGCCGCGACTGCAATGATCGGTGTCGAGACGGCGGGTCTCTATCCGCAGATCACCTTGGGCGCCTCTTCGGGCGTGGCCGGCACACCGGCGCATCTGCTGTCGGCCGACGGCTTCGGTGCGGGCATCGGTCCCGTGCTGTCATGGCACTGGCCCAACCGCCGCGTGGCCAAGGCCCGCATCGCGGCGGCCGGCGCCAATGCAGATGCCGCTCTCGCGTCCTTTGACGGCGTCGTGCTGCAGGCTCTGCGGCAGACCGAGACCGCGCTTTCTGCCTGCACGCAGGAGCTTGAACGCGAGCGCAGCCTGGCGCAGGCGCGTGGGGATGCAGCGCGGGCCGCCGGGCAGGCGCAGCAGCTGTACCGTTACGGCAGGATCGATTTCCTCGATGTGCTTTCGGCCCAGGCCGCGCTGGCAGATGCGGAGTCCGCATTGGCTGCATCGCGCGCGGACCGGGTCGACCGCCAGCTGGATCTTTTCCTGTCGTTGGGCGGAGGCTGGGCCGCAACGGATTCGGCCGCGGGCGGTGCCCGGTGACCCGTTCAGGGCAGCGACTGCACGCCGCGCCGTCTGTTCAGGAACGTACCGCCTACACCCGTATTCATTCACTCTGACTGCCCTATATTCCCGCCACAGCGCCGCATGCTGCGGCCATGACGGAGGCATCCCCATGAAGACCACACGTTTGCTTGCCATCGCATTGAGCGCAGCCACCGCGTTGGCCGCGGCCCCCGCCTTCGCCGATCCGCCGCACCACGCCCGAGGCAACGGCCCGCCGCCGCACGCAGGCGGCCCGCACCACCGCGATGCGCCGCCGCCGGGCTGGCAGAAGAAGGCCTGGCGACGTGGCGAGCGCCTGCCGTGGGCCGAAGTGGACCGCCGCTACTGGGTAGACGATTACGCGCGCTATGACCTGCGCGAACCGGGCCGCGACCGGCGCTGGGTGCGCCAGTCCGATAACGAGTACCTGTTGGTGGAGATCGCCACCGGGCTGATCATCGACGCCCTGCATCGCTGAAGCGACCTGCAGCGTCCGCACACGCAGCGATTTACATCGGTGCAGACACCTTACGACCGGGGCCGTCCCGGTCGGCGGTGTCTGCGCCCACGGCGCCCCGCCCGCCTCTGCGGCCCGCCATGCATGCCCTCCCGCAGCGCGATGTACCCGCATATCAGCGCTGCGGCAAAGAGCCCCAGCGCCACCAGTAATTCGAATCCTCGATCACCAAAAAGCAGGCGGATGGAGATCTGCAGTGAGCACAGCTTGCCGCAGCGCAGGCCCTGCTCCTTGAAGCCATGGATGAGCACCAGTACGCCCATCAACGTGCACCACGCCACCAGGGCCAGGCTTGCGATGAAGATGAAAGGACGATGGATACGCATGCGCTTGCTGCGGTCCTCTACGGTGATGTCAGGCGCGACGTTGCGATCACGCGATCGGAAGCATCCAGTTCCACCGACCAGGCTTCGGTATCCAGTCCCAGCCGGTTCTCATACCACCATCGGTGCGCACAGCGACCACTGCATCCACGGCTGGCATAGCGGGTAAAGGGAACACCGGCGTGCTCCACCACGTCAGGGGGCCCCAACGCTCGCAGTACCTCGACCCTGCTCGCCCCGACCGGGACCGAGGCGAGCGCGTGGGAATGCCACGCCGAGATCGCCGAGCAACCGGCCACGTACGCCACGAACAGGCCCGCAAGCCCCCACATCAGTGCCCTCATTGACAGATCCCCTCCTGCGCCGCGCGCCCGCGCATCATCCGCGCAGACTCTCTTCGACGTCAAACCCCAACGACAAGCGGACCTGTTGCGGCTCCCGGCAACCGTGCTAGCGTGCGCCGACCGATGTTTCAGGACGAGCGCAGGGACACCCGTCGATGGCAGGCAAGCGCCGGAAGTGCAGGATCACGCAGGAGCTCGGTCTGGTCGTGAAGCGGTGCGGGCCCAAGGGCAGCGCCATGCCGAATCCAACGACCGGCCCTACGGACTGGAACTGCGAGAGCGGCTCAAGCGCCTGGCGCCGGAAGATCTGGTCAGGCTGCTTCCCGGCGGGGACTACAACGATGATCAGCCCTGAAGGAATGATCCGGCGCGCCATCGTCGTGACGCTCTGCAGTGTGCTGTGCGCCTGCGGCCTGGTGATGGACAGTTCGTTCGACACGCTGCGCGAGGCGCTTGACTCCGACATGGTGAACAAGGGATGGATTCCCGGCTGGGTGCCCCACGAGGCGACCGACCTGCGCGAGGTGCACGACCTCGACTCGAACACCAGCGCGCTGGCCTTCACCAAGCCTCCTGCGATACCACTGCGGCTGCCTGCGGATTGCCAGGCAACGACATTCAGTCACAGCGATCCTGTTGCGTTCGATCGATACTGGTGGCCGGGCGACGGGACGCTCAAGTCGTCGTATCGCGTCTTTCGCTGCGCGCCCGAATCCGGAAAATCAGTCTTCGTCGCCATCAACAGGACCGAAGACCACGTGCTCTTCTGGCGAACCTACGCGCGGTGATGCGCCCGCGCCACCCTATTTCTCCCCAGGACCCCATGATGCCCAACGCACGTGCACGCTTCGTCGCCCTCGCCCTGTTGCTCCCGGCGTGGCTGCCGGCCTACGCCACGCAGAATGCCCCCGCCGACGTCAAGGCGATCGAACAGGTGGTCGAAGCGTTCCGCACCTCGCTGATCAACAAGGACAAGCCGACCTACATGGGCCTGTTCTTCTCTGACAAACCGGAAGACATCGGCTGGCAGTTCGTTTCCGAGGATGTGCGCCTGCAGGACATCCGCAAGGCCAAGCCCGATGCGATCAAGGCACGGCAGATTCCCGCCAACAACTTCATCGCGCTGATCGACGGGGCGATGGCCTCGCCGAAGCCGAAGGAGGAGAAGTTCTCCAACACGAAGATCGAAACGGACAGCGATGTGGCCTCGGTCTCGTTTGACTACAGCTTCCACGACGATGGGGTGAAGACCAACTGGGGCAAGGAAATGTGGCAGCTGGTCCGCACCGAGCAGGGCTGGAAGATCTTCTCGGTGATCTACTCGATCCGCGATTCACGCAGCCCGGCCGATTGAACGTCGCTTGACCGGGCCGAACCCAGGCCGCGATCCATTCAGCAAGGGCATTGGCATTCGGCCATCGATCGGGCAGAGTTCGGCCACGCGCAAGGACGCATGCCATGACCCGCCTGCTGATCATCGAAGACAACCCCGAGCTGGTTGCCAACCTGTATGCCTTCTTTGAACCGCTCGGCTACGTGCTGGACGACGCGCGCGACGGCGCCAGTGGCCTGCGCCGGGCCACGCAGCACGACTACGACGCCATCCTGCTGGACCTGATGCTGCCGCGCCTGGACGGCATGACGCTGTGCCAGAAGCTGCGCCAGGAGTTCCAGAACCCGGTGCCGATCCTGATGCTGACCGCACGCGATCCGGTCGAAGACCGTGTGCAGGGCCTGGCCCTGGGCGCGGATGACTACCTGGTCAAACCGTTCTCGCTGACGGAACTGGATGCACGGATCAAGGCCCTCGTACGAAGGGCACAGGGGCGCCAGGTCCAGAGCGTGCTGGCGTGGAAGGACCTGCAGGTGGACACGCGCTCGCCACAGGCCTGGCGGCAAGGCCGCTGCATTGCGCTGACGCCCACGTCGCACAAGCTGCTGATGTGCCTGGTGCGTGCAGCTCCCGCAGTGGTGCGCAAGCAGGAGATGGAATATCTGGTCTGGGGCGACGAGCCACCGGACAGCGGCGCGCTGCGAACCCACATCCATGAGCTGCGCCTGCAGGTGGACCGCAGCTTCGACACCGCGCTGATCACCACGGTGCACAGCGTCGGCTGGCGCATGCAGGCGTGAGCCCTGCCTCCCTCTACCGCCGCCTGAGCCTGCGCACGCGCATCACGATCTCGTTCGTGCTGTTGATGGCCGGTGCCATGGGCTTCATCGTACTGGCCGAACAGGTCGACTACGACCAGGTCCGGGCTGCTGTCGTCGCACGGACCCAGCACGGCGAAGTGCAAAGGCTGCAGGCCGCGCTGGATCGTGGCCAACACCCCGCCCTGCCACCAGGGACCCAGCTGTTCGATGCCCAGGACGTGCCATTCGTACTGCGCCAGTACGGCCCGGGCTACCACGGCGAAGAGGCGCCCAACGAGTGGCACCTGCGTGTGTTCGACAGTCGTGGCCAACGTTACTACCTGCTGCAGGACGCTGCACCCTATGGCTATCTGGAACACCTGATCAATGCCTTTGCGGCACTGGTCATTTCGGTCTGCGTGCTCGGCGCCTTCCTCATCGGCCGCAAGGTCGCTACCCACGTCATCGCGCCCATCACACGATTGGCCGATGCGGTGCAGGACGGCCACAAGCCCTTTCCCTACCAGGACGCACGCGACGAGATCGGCGTGCTCGCGCGCGCCTTTGCCCGCCATAGTGACGAGCTCGAACGGTTCCTGCATCGCGAGCAGTGCTTCAGCGGCGATGCCAGCCACGAGCTGCGCACGCCCTTGGCCATCATCGGCGGTGCTGCCGAAACGCTGGCCTGCCAGCTTCCGGCCGACAGCCACCTGGTTCCCAGCGCGGCACGCATCCTGCGTACCACCCAGGAGATGCAGCGCCAGCTGACCTGCCTGCTGCTGCTCTCGCGCGCCCCCGGCGCCGTGCCGCGCAACGCGGTGGCCCTGCGTCCGCTGCTCGAATCCTGCATGGAACGCTGCCAGCCCTGGCTTTCCGGCAAGCCGGTGACCGTTGCGTTTGATGCCCGGCATGACCCCGTGCTGGTCACCAACGCGGATCTGGCGCACAGCATCATCTGGAATCTGCTGCGCAATGCCTGCCAGTACACCGAAAGCGGCGAAGTGCGGATCACCCTCCACGACACCGCACTCATCGTCGCTGACACCGGACCCGGCCTGCCGTCCAGCATCGACCCACGGCAGTTCCAGCGCTTCGTGGCCGGTGGCGCGCACAGCGGCGAGGGGCTGGGGTTGTCGATCGTGCAGCGCGTCGTCGAGCACCTGGGCTGGACGATGACCGTGCAATCCTCCGGGCAGGGGTGCCGGTTCACCCTGCGCTGGCCCCGCCCCCCGCATCTGACGGATTCCTGACATCGGGCTGCACATGCTCCGGGCTGCTCCCCCGCTCTGGAGACGGCATGCAGCACCCCAAGGACAGCGGCAAGTACCCGCACGGCAAGACCGGATTGAGCCGCATCTTCCACACCCTCATCCATTCGCGCGATGGCTTCATCGCCACCTTTCGCGGCGAGGCGGCGTTCCGCCAGTTGTTGCTGCTGCACGCGCTGCTGATGGCGGCTGCGTTCGTGCTGGACATCAGCACGGTCGAGCGGGCACTGGTGCTGGCGGTCTGCTTCATCAGCCTGCTGGTGGAACTGCTCAACTCGGCGATTGAAGCCGTGGTTGATCGCATCTCGCTGGAGAAGCATCCGCTGTCCAAGAACGCCAAGGACATGAGCAGCGCCGCGCAGACCACCGCGTTGTTGATGGTGGGTGCGGTGTGGGGCGTGATCCTGCTGGGCTAGCCCGGCAATCCTGACAACTTCCTGATAAGGCCGTTTCGATACTGCGCGCACTCCTGTTCCGCGGAACCTGCTCGTGCGTCAATGCCTCCGTTTCCCGCGGTCCCATCCAATCGTTCTGGTCTGGGCCGCCGCACTGTTCTTCGCCACGATTGGAAACCTCGCCCTCTGGAAGACGCTGTGGGGGCTGATCGATCTCAACAGCCTGCGCAGCATGCTGTTCCTGGCCAGCCTGCCGCCGCTGCTGTTCTGCCTGTTCAACCTGCTGCTGACGCCACTGCTGGCACTGCCATTCCTGCGCAGGCCGCTGCTGGTGCTGCTCGTTGTCGTCAGCGCCGCGTGCAGCCACTTCATGCTGCACTACAACGTGCTGATCGATCGCAGCATGGTGCAGAACGTGTTCGAGACCAATCAGGCCGAACTGAACGCCTATCTGTCGCTGCCGCTGCTGTTGACCCTGCTGGCGCTGGGCGTGCTGCCCGCTGCCGGGCTCGCCCTGGTGCGCACCACCAGCGGGGCCGGTTCGATACGTTCGCTGCTGGTGTGGCCGGCCAACGTCCTGGCGTCGCTTGTGGTGCTGCTGGTGATCGGCTTTGCGTTCTACAAGGACTACTCCTCGCTGCTGCGCAATAACCGCTACATCCGCGACCAGGTACTGCCGTTGAACGTGGTGCGCCATACCCACGGCTATCTGAAAAGCCTCTACAGCACCCGCCAGCAACCGTTGCGCCCGATCGGCACGGACGCGCGGCGCGTTCCGGGCCCGCGCCCGAAGCTGGTGGTCATGGTCGTCGGCGAGACCGCTCGTTCACAGAACGTCCAGCTCAACGGCTACCCACGCCCGACCAATCCCCGGCTCTCGCGCAAGGAAGGCGTCATCAGCTTCAGTGATGTTTCCTCATGCGGAACCGCAACAGCGATCTCGGTGCCCTGCATGTTCTCGCAGATGACCCGCCAGCAATACGACGACGTCCGCGCGGCGACCGAGGAGAACGTGCTCGACATCCTGCAGCGTACCGGCGTCGGCGTGCTCTGGCGCAACAACAACAATGGCGGCTGCAAGGGCGTGTGCGAGCGCGTGCCGACCGAGGACATGCCCGCACTCAAGGTGGCCGGCCAGTGCGTCAACGCCGACGGCACCTGCTACGACGACGTGCTGCTGCATCGGCTCGGCGCACGCATCGACGCCATCCATGGCGATGCCCTGGTCGTGCTGCATCAACTCGGCAGCCATGGACCGACCTACTTTGAACGGTATCCCGCAGCGTCGCGGGCCTTCAGCCCGACCTGCGACAGCAACCAGATCCAGCACTGCAGCAACGAGGCACTGGTCAACACCTATGACAACACCCTGGTGCATACCGACCAGGTGCTGGCGGAGACCATCGACCTGCTGCAGGGCTATTCGGACCACCGCGACGTTGCGCTGATCTATGTCTCCGACCATGGTGAGTCGCTCGGCGAACGCGGCATGTACCTTCACGGCACGCCCTACTTCATCGCCCCGCGCGAACAGACCCAGGTGCCGATGGTGATGTGGTTCTCAACGGAGTTCAGCCGCAACGCGGGCCTGGACATGCCCTGCCTGCGTGGGAATGCGCTGCGCCGCGCCTACAGCCACGACAATGTCTTCCATTCCCTGCTGGGCCTGTTCGGTGTCAGCAGCAGCGTGTACCAGCACGAGCTGGATGTCTTCGCCGGCTGCCGGGCGACGACCGGCGCGCCGCTCGCCACCGCGCCGGCCAAGCGGCACCGGCTGATGCCGGTCACCGCCCGGAACGTGGCGCGTTACTGTGCGGCCAGGGCGAAATCCAGGCCGGCGCATACCGCCGCCACCTGGGCGTCGTTGCATTCCTGCGGGTTGGTGCGCGGGCTGTCCGGGTAGACCTCGGTGGTGGTGGCAAAGCGTGCATCGGTGAAGCCGGCGCAGGCACCAATCGAACGCGATTCGCCCCAGACCACGCCCGGCGACTGCAACGGCAGGCCGACCAGGTTGCCCTCGGCGTCGGCCGGGGCGATATGGGTGACCGGGGCGACGGCGGCGATCAGGGCCTTCTGGAACTCGGCCTGCGGATCCTCGCTGTTGCCGATCACGTAGAAGCCGTCCGGAATGGTGTCGCGCTCGAACGGCTTGCCGTCGCGGGCGCAGCGGGCCGGATCGAACTCGTGCAGGTCGCTGTCGGTGGTCTCGTGCAGGTCCAGGTGCACCAGCAGGTTCGGCTTGCGCTCGGCCACCCAGCGCATCAGCGCGGCGGCTTCCTCGATCTGGCCGCCGTCACGGAAGCTGCGGTTCGGGTCGACGGCATCCGGGTTCCAGCGCTGGATGCGCTCGTAGCCCCATGGGCTGACGCACGGCGCCACGATCAGGTTCAGCCGGCCCAGGTAGCGCTCGGCCTGCTGTTCCAGGAACTGCAGGGCGCCATGCACGCCACTGGTCTCATAGCCGTGCACGCCGCCGGTGATCAGCGCGGTCGGCAGCGCCGGGTTCCAGTCGTGGTTGACCACGGCGAACAGCGGGTAATGGTCCGGCGCGTAGTCCAGCTGACCGTACTGGATCACATCGAAGCTGTCGTCCAGGCGTTCAAGCGCGGCCACCACATCGTCGTGGTAGCTGCGCTGGCGCTGCTGGCGGGCCCGCCACTGTGCGCGTTCCGCGTCGCCCCAGGGCTGTCCGGGGGTGCCGATCGGGTAGAACTGCGCAACAGTCATTGGGGAACTCCAGGGGTCGAACGGATGGGTGCAGCCGGACATTCTAAGCCTTGTCGCGCCTGCGGGGCCCCTCCCCCCGGCCCCGCCTTCATCCAGGCCGGGTCATCTGGTTGTAAAATCAACGGTTTTTGGCCCCTCACCCCTTGATGGCGAACGCAGCGCAGCCGGTCCTGGGTGGACCGGAGTTCCTCCGCCTGCTCGCCCGTCTCAGCGACGGCGCGATGCCGGCCACCAGTCCCGCCCTGACCGATCGCCTCGGCCAGTGGGTGGACTGGAGCCGCGCCGTGGCCCTGTCCGGGGCGCTCGGCGGACGCCTGCCCGAGCCCGGTGAAGCCGCCGAAGCGCTCGAGGATGTGCTGGCCGACTGCGCGCAGGCGCACGCCAGCCTGCTGGCCTCGATCAGTGAGGATGCCGAAGCCGAGCGCCTGCTGGACCTGGCCGAAGCCGCCGCTGTACCCAACTTCGCCTCGCTGCGCCAGCGCTATCGGGTGCTGCAGCAGGCCATCCAGACGGCCACCGGGCGCCTGCGCGGCCGCCTGCGCGACCAGCTGGTGCAGGTTTCACCCGAGCTGGCGCGGCTGGCCGAGGTCGATGCGGTGATGGAACAGACCCTCACCCCGCGCGAGCACAGCCTGCTGGCCACGGCGCCGGCGGTGCTCGGCGCCCGTTTTGAACGCGTGCACGGCCAGCCCGGCTGGCGCGCGGCCTTCCGCCATGACATGCGCACCCTGCTGCTCGCCGAGCTGCAGCTGCGCTTCCACCCGATCGAAGGGCTGCAAGACGCCCTGCGCTCCCACTGACCGGAACACCATGTCCAGAACTGTTTTCCATGTCGTTGTTTTCCTTGTCGGCCTGCTGGCCGTGTGCTGGATCGGCATTGGCTACGTTTCGGTGCATCCGCTGGGTGCAGCGGTGGCGGCGATCATCGCGGCCTGCTACGTCGCCGGTGGCGTGGAGCTGTATCGCTACCGCCAGGCCAGCAACGGCCTGCGCAGCGCGCTGAACGACCTGTCCAGCGCGAAGGAAAGCCTCGCCGCCTGGCTGGAACGCGTGCCGCTGGGCCTGCGCAACGCCGTGCGCCTGCGCGTGGAAGGCGAGCGCACCGCCCTGCCCGCACCGGTGCTGACCCCATACCTGGTTGGCCTGCTGGTGCTGCTGGGCATGCTCGGCACCCTGCTGGGCATGATGGACACGCTGCGTGGCACCGGCCTGGCGCTGCAGAGTGCGACCGACATGGCCGCGATCCGCGGCTCGCTGGCCTCGCCGGTGCAGGGCCTGGCGGTGGCATTCGGTACCTCGATCGCCGGTGTGGCCAGCTCGGCCATGCTCGGCCTGCTGGCGGCATTGCTGCGTCGTGACCGCCTGCAGGCCGTGCAGCAGCTGGACCGCGCCATTGCCGGCGACCTGCATCCGTACTCGCAGGCCTGGCAGCGCGCCGAATCGCTGCGCCTGCTGCAGGCACAGTCTGCGGCGCTGCCGGCGCTGGTCGACCGCCTGCAGGCGATGACCAGCACTTTTGAACAGCACAGTGCGGCCGCCAATGAGCGCCTGCTGGCCGGCCAGGCCGAGTTCCTGACCCAGAGCCAGGCCCTGCAGGAACGCCTGGCCGTCTCGCTGCAGCAGTCGCTGCGCGAAGGTGCCGAAGCCAGCGCCGCCGCCATCGGTGGTGCGCTGCAGCCGATGGCCGAAACCACCCTGGCTGGCCTGGCCCATCACGGCGAAGCACTGCATGCCCGCGTCGAGCAGGCCGTGCAGCAGCAGCTGGCCGGCCTGAGCGAGGGTTTCGAGCGCAGCCGCGTCGCCACCGAGGCCAGCTGGGCCAAGGTGGTGAGCGAGCAGACCCAGGCACAACAGGCGCTGGTCAGTGATCTGCGCCAGCACCTGCAGGCCTTCAGCGATGGCCAGGGCACGCACGCCGAAGCACTGGTCGCGCGTATCGGCGAGCGCCTGCAGGCCGATGCCCGCGGCAATGCCGAGGCATGGCGCGCCGCCGCCGAACAGCAGCAGGCACTCAACAGCGCGCTGGTCGAACGCCAGCAGCAGGCGTTGCTGGCCTCCAGCGAGCATCTGGACGCGCGCGCGCAGGCGCTGCTACAGGCGCTGGAGCAGCACCACAGCACCAGCCAGGCGCTGCTGCAGGACCACGAACTGCAGCGTTCGCAGCAGTGGCAGGCCGCGCAGGCCGCTGCCGCGGCCGCGCACGCCGAACTGCAGGCTGGCCTGGACAGCCGCGAGCAGCAGCGCCAGGCGCGCTGGGACGCGATCAACGCCGAGCTGCAGCAGGCCCACGCCGCGCTGCAGGCGCAGCTGCAGGCCGGCGACGAACAGCGCCTGCAGCGCTGGAGCGAAGCCTTGCAGCACGTTTCCAGCGACCTGACCGAGCGCCTGCAGGCCAACGGCGAACGCCTGGCCGCGCAGCAGCAGCAGGTCTGCGACACGCTGGCGGCCACCGCACAGCAAATCGGCGAGAACGGTCGCGCGCAGGCCAGCGCCACGCTGGCTGAGGTGTCTACCCTGCTGCAGACCGCCGCGGCCGCTCCGAAGGCTGCTGCCGACGTCATCAACGAGCTGCGCAGCACGCTGTCCGAGAGCCTGGTGCGTGACAACGCGATGCTGGAAGAGCGCGGCCGCCTGCTGGCCACCGTGCAGACCCTGCTGGATGCGATCAATCACGCTTCGCACGAGCAGCGCACCGCTGTGGACGCACTGGTCGGTGGCTCGGCCGAGCTGCTGGAGCGGGTTGGCAATCGCTTCACCGACCATATCGCCGCAGAGACCGGCAAGCTGGATGGCATTGCCGCAGCGCTCAACGGCAGCGCTGCCGAAGTGGGCCAGCTGGCCGGCACGTTCGGCGAAGCGGTCGCGCAGTTCGGCAGTGCCGCCACCGAGTTGTCCGGCCGCCTGGAACAGATCGGCGGCGCACTGGATGCCTCGCTGGCCCGCAGCGACGAGCAGCTGGCCTACTACGTAGCCCAGGCGCGCGAGGTGGTCGACCTCAGCCTGCTGTCGCAGAAGCAGGTGATGGAAGAACTGCAGCAGCTGGCCGCGCGCCGCGGCAAGGCCGGCAGCGCATGAGCGACGAGCTGGAGGTCGACGGCGGTTCGCATGCCCCGATCTGGGCCGCCTTCGGCGACCTGATGTCGGTGCTGCTGGGCGCGTTCGTGCTGATACTGGTCGGTGTGGTCGCCGTGCAGCTGGAGCTGTCGCAGCGACTGGACCAGGAAGTGAAACAGCGCCAGGCCGAAGCCAAGCGCCTGCAGACGCTGGAGCAAGCGTTGGCTGGACCGCTGGCGGCCGGCCGCGTGACGCTGGTGGATGGCCGCATCGGCATCAGCGGCAGCGTGCTGTTCGCGCTGAACTCCGACCAGCTGCAGCCGGAAGGCCAGGAGCTGCTGCGCAGCCTGGCCGCACCGCTGGCCGCCTACCTGGGCAGCCGCGAAGAGATCCTGATGGTCAGCGGCTTCACCGATGACGCGCCGGTACGCGAAGGCAACCGGCGTTTCGCCGACAACTGGGAGCTGTCGGCGCAGCGCTCGCTGACCGTGACCCGCACCCTGATCGCCGATGGCGTACCGGCGGACGCCGTGTTCGCCGCCGCGTTCGGCAGCGAGCAGCCGGTCAGTTCCAATGCCAACGAGGAAGGCCGCGCACGCAACCGTCGCGTAGAGATCGCGCCGATTCCCAAGCCCAAGGCCCCGGATGCCAAGTAAGTCGCCAGCGCTCGAAGGCCTGCGCGCACTGGTGCGCGACCTTGATGCAGGGTCGCGCTCGCTGCCGCATTACCCGCAGGTGCCGATGCTGCAGCAGGTGCAGCGCGAGTGGACGGAGCTGCGCAGCGAACTGCAGGTGCGCCGCTCCCTGCGCGCCGAGGCCCCGGCTGACGGCGGCCCGCTGAACTCGGCGGTGCTGGTGCAGCGCATGCTGGACACGATGCAGGCCACCAGCCCCGGCTACCTGCGTCACTTCATCGACTACGTGGACATCTTGTCCTGGCTGCAGGCACTGCAGGATGGCGCCGCCAGCGGTGCGGATAACGCAAAGCCGAAGCGCACGCGCAAGCCGCGCCAGACGCCGAAGGAGTAGCGCCGGCTGCTGGCCGGCAGCTACGCATCTCCGCGCGGGTCATGTGGTTGCCGGCCAGCGGCCGGCACTACCATCGCGGGTGCGCTGTGCGCCGGAACACGATCTGCGCTGCGCTTCGGTTCTGCCGTGGTACTGCCGGCCGCTGGCCGGCATCAAACCGGACCGACCACGGCCGAAGCGCACTCAAGCGGCGCCGAACAGCGAATGGCCGCGCTGAACATTGACTGGTAGTGCCGGCCGCTGGCCGGCATCACACCCAGACCGACCACGCATGCGGATACTCGCCAATCTGCCCAGCAAGACCGGCGCGTACCGGATTCCCCAGGATGTACAGCGCTTGCCGCGCCATCGACTCCTCGGCCCTCACGGCATGATCGAAGTAGCCGGGCTGCCACACCGTACTTCAACGGCCCGCCAAGCGATTCAGGGCAAGCGCGCTCGACGATTTCATCCGGCGTGCGATGTCTGGAAGGTCAGCTGCGCGCAGCTCGAACATCCAGTGGACGTGATCCGGCATGACGACCCATGCGTGTGACCGTACGAGCCCGCGCTGTTCGATGTAATCGAACTGGTCGATCACACATGCTGCTGCAGCTTTGCTTTCAAAGAGGCGGCGGCGCTGATGCGTGGTAGTTGTCAGAACGTAGACCTGGCCGATGATCGAGTGACGGCCCAGGCGGAGGCGATGGCTGCTCATGCCCCATGGTGGGTCGATCATTGCGCGTTGGCTGTCGGGCCATGCCTCGATGGAGGCTGGGAGATGTCTGAAGGTGAATGAGGTTGCCGGCCAGCGGCCGGCACTACCAGCCGTCGGGGCTCAGCCGCGCAGGGTGGCGCCGCCGTCGACGTACAAGTCGCTCATGGCCACGTGCCCGGCCTGATCGGAGAGCAGGAACATCACCGAGTGCGCGATGTCCTCCGGGGTGGCGAGTTTGCGCAATGGAATGCCGGCCTTGTAGGTCTCCAGGTTGCCGGCGATCACCCGCTCGGCACCGTGCTCGTCCTGCCACATGCCGGTCTGCATCGGGGTCAACGTCGATCCCGGGGCGACGATGTTGCAGCGGATGCCCAACGGCGCCAGCTCCAGCCCGAGGCAGCGGGTGAACATGGTGGCGGCGGCCTTGGATGCCGCATAGGCGGCCATCCCGTGTCGCGGCACACCGGCCGCATTCGAGCTGACGGTAACCATCGCGCCCTGCCCGCGCGGCGACATCACCCGCGCCAGAGCACGCCCGACATGGAACACGCCGTCGGTGTTCACCGCGAACACCCGGCGCCAGTCGTCATCGCCGGTCTCGGTCACGCCGCCCACATGCAGCACACCGGCCACGCTGGCGGCCAGCATGATCGGTCCGATGCTGGACTCGACCCGATCCACCAAGGCGTCGACGACCGCACTGTCGGTCACGTCAAGAGCAAACGCCTGCACACGTGCATCCGCGAACATGGGTGCTTCGCGATCAGTCGCCACCACGATGCAACCGGCCGCGGCCAACAGCCGTACCAGTGCCTCACCGATTCCCCCGGCGGCACCGGTCACCAGCGCCACACGACCTTCAAAACCGGTCAATTGCATGTTGCGGTCTCCTGTTGCTCGTCCCAGTGGCGCAACCGCGCCGACAACCACGGTGCCAGCTGCGCCACCGCATCGCGGCCGGTCAGTTCGGCGTGCAGGAACGGCAGTTCCAGTGCCTGCACCTTGCGCGCGTGGCTCCGCCACAACGTCGACTGCAGCTGTGGCCGCGCCTGGTGATCCCGGCCAGCGCGGACGTGCACCAGCGTGCCCTCGAACGGCCGGTGGATATGTTCACGGATCAGCCGATTGGTACCGGTCACCGCGCACACCACGCCGTCAAGCACCACATCCGGCAGGCTGCCCAGTGCACTCCCGCCGCGACGCAGGAACGCGAGTATGCGTTCCCGGCTGTCCAGTTCCGGATGCGCATCTGGGTCATGGCCGGCAATCGCCAGTAGTGCCCGCAGTGCGGCGACGGCGTCCGGTTCAGGCTCGGCCCGCCAGCACTCGCTGGGATAGGCGTCCAGCAGCACCAGCTCTCCAACGTCGCGGCCGATCTCATGCAGCCGCACCGCCATCGCCTGGGCCAGGATGCCGCCCACCGACCAGCCCAGCAGATGCACCGGCCCCTTCGGCTGCAGTGCGACCACGCGCTGTACGTAGTCGTTGGCCATCGCCTCGATGCTGCTCGGCAGTGGCAGCCGCGCGTCCAGTGCCGGCGACTGCAGGCCATACACCGGGCGGGCTGGTTGCAGTGCCCGGGCGAGCGTGCGGTAGTTCCAGGCGATGCCACCGGCCGGGTGCAGCACGAACAGCGGCGTGGGCCCGGCAGCGTCGGTTGCGGCCAGCGCGATCACCGGCCCCAGCGCGTGATCGGCCAGCGCGGGTGGCGCGGCAATACGAACCGCCAGCGCGGCCACGGTGGGCTGGGCAAACAAGGCGCCCAAACCCAGATCGCAGCGCCAGCGCTGCTCGATCGCCAGCAGCAGGTGCACCGCCGACAGCGAGTCACCGCCGAGACTGAAGAAGTCCGCATCCACCGCCACCGGCGCCTCACGCCCAAGCGCCTGTGCGAACAGCAACGCCAGCTCCTGTTCCAACGGCGTGCGCGGCGCCAAGCCGGCAACTTCACGTTGCGGTGGCTTCGGCAACGCATTGCGGTCGAGCTTGCCGTTGGCGGTCACCGGCCAGTGGTCCACACCAACGATGGCCGAGGGCACCATGTAGTCCGGCACACGCGTGGCGAGGTGGCTGCGCAGCATTACGGCATCGGCAAGCGCGGTCGGCACATAGGCCACCAGACGCGCTTCGCCGGGAGCATCCTGGCGTAGCAGCACTTCCACCCGCTCCATGCCCGGCAGTTCGCGCAAAGCCGCCTCGATCTCGCCCAGTTCGATGCGCAGGCCGCGCAGTTTCACCTGATGGTCGCTGCGGCCCAGGTACTCCACCGCACCATCGCGGCGCCAGCGCGCCACGTCGCCGGTGCGGTAGATGCGCTCGCCCGCCAGGAAAGGATCGGCAAGGAAGCGTTCGGCGGTCAGATCGTCGCGACCGAGATAGCCGCGTGCCAGCTGCACGCCGCCCAGGTACAGGTCACCGGCCACACCGACCGGCACCGGCTGCATCCGGGCGTCCAGCACGTACAGGCGGGTGTTCCAGACCGGGAAGCCGATCGGCACCGGCCGCGAGCAATCCTGCGCTGACGCCGGCCAATAGCTGACATCTACTGCGGCCTCGGTCGGGCCGTACAGGTTGTGCAGTTCTGCGCGCACGCGCGCATGGAAGCGGTCGCGCAACGCAGCGTCCAGCGCCTCGCCACTGGTGAATACGCGGCGCAGCTGCAAACCTTCGGAGGCCGGCGCAGCGAGGAAGGCGTCGAGCATCGACGGCACGAAATGCGCGGTGGTGATGCCATGGCCCCGGATCAAGCGCGCCAGTTCAGTGGGATCGCGATGCGCATCGGGCCTGGCAACCACCAGCGTTGCCCCGCACAGCAGCGGCAGGAAGAATTCCCAGACCGAGACATCGAAGGTGGCCGGGGTCTTCTGCAGCACGCGGTCATCGGCGCCGATGCCGTAGTGCTCGCGCATCCACAGCAGGCGATTGACGATCGCGCGGTGTTCGACGACCACGCCCTTGGGCTCGCCGGTCGAACCGGAGGTATAGATCACATAGGCGGCATCGCTGGGCGCAGGATCCGCCCATGGCGCCGCGAAACTCAGCGCGGTCCACTGCTCCGGCGCGAGCACCGGCACACCGGCCACGCGCACCGATACGTCTGGCGCAGCCAGTACGCACACCGGCTGCGCCGACGCAAGAATACGTGCCAACCGCTCGTCAGGATGGGCAAGGTCCAGCGGAAGATAGGCCGCGCCTGCGCGCAGCACCGCGACCAGCGCGAGCACCAGTTCCAGCGAGCGCGGCAATGCCACCGCGACTACGCTGCCCGGGCCGACGCCCATCCCGCGCAGTTGTGCGGCAAGCGCGAAACTGCGCGCTTCCAGCGTTGCATAGTCGAGCGTAGTGTCGCCGAACACCAGCGCCGGCGCGTGCGGATCCCGATCCATGCCCTGCTGCAGCAATTCAACCAGGGTAGTCTCGGGAAGCGCATGCGCGGTGGCATTGAAACCGTGCAGCACCTGCTGCGCCTCCTCAAGCGTCGCCAAAGGCACGGCTGCAATATCGTCAGCCTGCAATGCTGCCGACACGAAATGCAGCAACCGCGCTGCATGCGCCTCGACATCCTCGCGACTGTACAGCGCGGGATTGGCCTCGATCTCAAGATCGAGAAGGTGCTGGCCATCGCCACGGAAGCCCAGTGTCAGATCATCCACCGGCCCGGTGCACAGCACCTCCAGCGTCGCCTGCACGCCGGCCAGCGCCAGCGGCTTGTAGAACGGCTGCACATTCACCAGCGGACCGTGCAGGCGCTGCTGCGCGCCGACCAGCCCCAGGTCCCGGCGCAGCTGCTCACTGCGGTAACGGCCGTGCTTGCGACCCTGGCTGAGCTGCCGGCCCAGGCCGCGGGTGAAGGCCTCGACGCTGCCCTCGCCGGCCGCTACGCGCAGCGGCAACACGTTCATCGCCATCGCCGGCACCCGCGCCGACGCGTTGCCGAGCCGGCCCATGTAGGGCACGCCCAGCACCACTTCATCGGCGGCGCTCATCCGCCGCAGGTACTCGGCCGCCAGCGCGGCCAGCACATCCGGCCAGGGCTGCAGCCAACGTGCCGAGGCCTGCAGCAGCTGCTCACGGAAGGCCGCATCGAGCGGCTGCACCCAGCGCAGCGCATCGTCGCTGGCCGCCACGGTACCCGCCAGGCCCACGCCCGCCGGCGCCCCCTGCAACTGCTCGCGCCACCAGTGCCCGGCCTGCGCACGACGCGGGTCGGCACGATAGGCGGCGTCATCCGCCAGCACGCCCGCCAGCCCTGGCAGCGGTTCAGACATGCGACCGGCATGCAACGCGCACACGCGATCGGTGAACAGCGCCATGCCGTAGCCATCGGCGGCCAGATGATGCACGCGCAGGTACCAGACCCAGCGCTGCCCGCCCAGGTCAAACAACACCTGCTGACTGATCCGGTCACGGGTGGGATCGACCGGGCTCAGACGGTCGGTGTGCATCAGGTTGCGTGCCGCAGCGGCGGGATCCGCCGCGGCGGAAACATCGCGCACCGAAAGCAGCGGCACGTGTGCCGGGTCATGCCACTGCAGCGGCTGGCCATCGGCCCCTTCGGCAAAGCGCAATGCGAAGGCCTGGGCCTCGCCTGCAGCCTGGTCTGCCGCTGCAATGAACGCGGCCACGTCCAACGGGCCGTCGATCCACACCGCGTGCGCGGTATTGAATGACGGATTGTCCGGTGCCAGCCGCTGTGCGAACCACAGTCCGGCCTGGGCCTCGGTCAACGCCACCGGCGTGGCCAGCGCTGCGGTGTTCATGCGTTCTGCGCGGCCTGCAGTTGCTGCACCACAGCCCACCACTGGCGCAGCGTGGTGTGCTCGGCCAGCTGCGAGAACTCAATGGGCAGGCCGGTGTTGCCCCAGGCCAGGACCAGGCCGAGCATGCGCATCGAGTCCAGGTCCAGGTCGATCAGGTTGTCGTCGTCACCGATCTCGGCCGGGGCACATTCCAGCACGCGCGCCACGTCGGCACGCATCCGCTCCAGATCCAGCACCTCACCCGTGGCGGCCATCACAGCACCTCCAGCAACTGGTCGGTGGTCATCGGTACGCCACAGGTGCGGGCGATCCAGTACAGGGCCTGATCGTGGTCGGCACGCGAGAAGTCCGCCACGGCATCGGCGGCGATGAAGGCCTCGATATCACGCTGGAACGCTTCGACCACGGTCGCGGTGCAGCCGATATGCGCGTACACGCCGGTCACCAGCAACTGGTCGCGGCCACGCACCCGCATCAGCGTCTCCAGGTTGCTGCGCTGGAACGCGCTGTAGCGGTGCTTCACCAGCACGTGCTCGCCAGGCTGCGGTGCAAGTGCCTCGATGATTGGTTCATGGTCGGCGCTGCGACGCATGCCTGGTCCCCACAGGTCGGCCTGCAGGCCACGGTCACGGCGGTCCTGGTCGCCATGCTGGGCGGTGTAGAACACCGGAATGCCGTGCGCGCGGCAATGCGCCAGCAGCCGTGCGATGTTGTCCACTGCCGGCCGCAGCGGTGCGTTGCCGGCGTCGAATGCGGCCAGGAAATAGCGCTGCATGTCGTGCACCAGCAGCGCGACTCGATCGCGCTTCGGGCGCCACGGGCCGCGCGCCTGCGGCAGTTCGGCGGCAGTCGGCAAGGGGTAATCGGTGATACGGGGCAGCGCCATCAGCGCGTTCCTCCTGTCTGTTGCAGATGACGCGCACGCAGCTGCGCGCGCAGTTCGCGGCGGCTGATCTTGCCGACCGCGGTGGTATCGAAACTGTCGACGAACACGACCTGGTCGGGCACCTTGAACGCGGCCAGGCCGCGCCCGCGCATCCAGGACTTCAGCGCCGGCGCCTTGAACGGCTCGCCCTGCGCAATCACGAACGCGCAGCTGCGCTCACCGAGATACTCGTCAGGAATGGAGACCACGGCGGCGTCGAACACGCCGGGGTGGGCCAGAAGGTGATCTTCGATCTCCTCGGCGGAGATTTTCTCGCCCGCCCGGTTGATGTGGTCACCGGCACGGCCCTGCACCACCAGGTAGCCTCCGGGCAGCTGCTGCACGCGGTCGCCGGTGCGGTAGAAGCCGTCGTCGGTGAACGAACGCGCATTGGCCACCGCATCGTTGTGGTAGCCACGGATGGTGTACGGGCCGCGGGTCAGCAGATGCCCTACCTCGCCTTCCGGCACCGGCTGGTCATGGTCATCGACCACGCGCACCTCGTCGTCCGGGCTGATCGGCCGGCCCTGGCAGGCTAAGATCAGTTCTTCCGGATCATCCAGCCGTGTGTAGTTCACCAGGCCTTCGGCCATGCCGAACACCTGCTGCAGCGTGCAGCCAAGACCGTCAATCACCCGCCGTGCGGCTTCCGGCACCAGTTTGGCCCCGCCTACCTGCAGTACCTGCAGGCTGGACAGGTCGTGCTTGCTGGTGGCGGCGGCCTGTGCCCACAACAGCGCCAGCGGCGGCACCAGCCCACAGCAGGTCACTTGCTCGCGCGCGATCAGCGGGAAGGCCGCGTCCGGCCCCGGACCGGGGCTGAGCACCACGCGGGCACCGGCATACAGCGCGCCGAAGAAACCGGGCGAGCTCATGGGAAAGTTGTGCGCGGCCGGCAGCGCGACCAGATACACGCTGTCGCGGTCGATGCCGCAGAGGTCATTGCTGGCACGGAACGAGTAGATGTAGTCGTCGTGGGTGCGTGGAATCAGCTTGGACAGCCCGGTGCTGCCGCCGGAGATCTGCAGGAACGCCACCGACTGCGGGTCCGGGTCGGCCGGCAGCTGGTTGCGGTCTCCCTGCAGCGCCTCGAGCGCGGTGAACTCTGCTGCATCGCCATCGATGACCACGTGGCGCAGCGCCGGCACCTCGGCCTGCAGCGCCCGCGCCAGCCCGCGATGATCAAAGCCATCGTGCAGGTCGGCAGTGATGTAGGCACTGGCTTCGGCCTTGTTGGCGAAGTGCACCAGCTCGGTGATGCGGTGCGCCGGCAGCGCGTACACCGGCACCAGGCCGGCGCGGAACAGCCCGCATACGGTGGCGATGAACCCGGCGGTGTTGCCCAGCTGTACCAGCACCCGCTCACCGGGTTGCAGGCCGAGTGCCAGCAGTCCGGCACCGATGCGACCGGCCTCGTGCCACAGCTGCGCGTAGCTCAGGCGCACATCGCCAGCGACCACGGCGATGTCATCAGCGTAGCGTTCCGCACGCTCACGCAGGAACGCCGGGAAGGTCTCGCCGCGCCAGTAGCCCGCCTCGCGATAGCGCGCCACCAGCGCATCGGGCCATGCCTGCTGCAGTGGCAGGCGGGAAGAAACAGTGGGCGTGTTCATGCGGCAGGCTCGATGACGGGCGCGGCGTCGTGGACGCCCAACGCGTTCAACAGGGCGGCAAACTTCGCCGCGGTTTCGGCGACCTCGGCCTCGGGCTGCGACTGGGCAACGATGCCGGCGCCGGCGTACAGGCGCAGCTGCGTGCCCTGCAGGCGTGCGCAGCGGATCGCCACATACCAGTCACCATCCCCTTGCGCATCCAGCCAGCCGACCGCACCGGCATAGAAGCCACGCGGCACCGGCTCAAGCTCGCGGATACGCTGCAGTGCCGCAAGCCGGGGTGTACCGCAGACCGCCGGCGTTGGATGCAACTGCGCCAGCAGCTCGGCCGCCGATGTCTTCGGATCCTTCAGGGTGGCGTGGATGCGGGTGCCGAGATGCCACATGCTGGCGGTGGCATGCAGCACCGGGCGCGGCTGCGCATCGATGTGGCTGCAGTACGGCGCCAGGCCCTCGATGATGGCCTCGACCACGTGGCGGTGCTCGTCATGGTCCTTGTTCGAAGCCAGCAGCGCCTGCGCGGCGCGCTCGTCCTCGGCGGCATCGGCACTGCGGCGCGCGGACCCGGCCAGCGGGTGCGACAACAGCTCGGCGCCACGCTTGCGCAGCAGCAGCTCCGGTGTTGCGCCGACCAGCCAGGCCGGTGCGTGCCCCGGTTCAACCGGAAGCGGCACCGCATAGGTCGCCACCGAGGGATCCGCGCCCAACCGCGCCAGCAGCACCTCTGGAGACAGCGCATGGCGGCTGTGCGCCAGCAGGCTGCGCGCCAGCACCACCTTGTGCAGGTCCTGGTCGGGCGCGCGCAGCGCCTTCACTGCCTCGGCAACCGCGGCTGCATAGTCCTGCGCTGCGGGCTCCGCCTGCAGCGGGCCCTGCAGCGCCGGCGCCGCCCGTGGTTGCAATGGCAGGGCCGGCAGCAGGCGCTCAGGCTGGTACAACGCGTCGTCGGCACGCGGTTCGAATGGCACCGCACCGACCAGCAGGCCCGGACCGCCACGCTGCTGGGCGAAGAAGGCCGCAACGCGCTCCGCCAGGGTTGCCAGCGCGCCACCCGGCAGCGCGAGGCGGCAACCGCGTGCGTGCACATGCTGGCCTGCATGCTGCAGCAGGAACAGCGACGCGTCGTCAGTGCTCTCCAGCGGCGCGGGCGCAGCCTCCGGCCACGCGCCCTGCATCAGGGAATCGTTCATGGGGTCTCCTTCATCCGATGCGCTGCAGCCAGCGCGCACAGCAACAGCAGCAGCGCGCCGACCAGCAGATATGGCAGGCTGGGCCCGCCGCGATACAACAGCGTGCCGAGCATCGGCCCGGCCACCATGCCCAGCCCCTGCGCGGCAGCGACCGTGCCCGCCGCGGCACCCTGCTCGTGCGCTTCCACCGCGTCGGCGGCCAGCGCCTGGAACGAGGGGAATACGAAGCCCATGCCGAACGCGGCCAGCGCGTATGCCGCCGGCAACTGCCAGCCCTGCTGCACGCCCGCCACCGAAGCAAAGCCAATGCCGGAAATCAGCGCGCCGAGGATGATCCAGCGGCGCGGATGCACCTCCAGCTTCATCACCAGCGCCTGCGCCAGGATCAGGCCGATGCCGACCGCGGTCAGCGCGATGCCGGCCATGCGTGCACCAGCGGCAGCATCCAGGCCCAGGCGATCAATCGCGAAAAAGCCCACCGTCACCTGCGCGATGGTCACCGAGACCATGGCGATGAGCGCCGCCAGCTGCGGCAGGCACAGGCGCGGGTCGAGGCGGCTCATCGGCGCGCGGCGCTGCGCGGACGCGCCAACCACCGGCGGTGTAGCCGGCAGCCGCCAGGCCAGCAATGCCAGTGCCAGCAGCGGCAGCAACGCGGCCACGTACAGCGCCAGCGAAAGGTTGGTATAGGCAAGCCAGCCGGCAGCGGCCGGCCCGAGCACCATGCCCAGCGCATTGGCGCTGCCCAGTCGGGCGAGGAATTTCGCACGTTGGCCGGTCGGTGCCTTGTCGGCGATGATCGCGGCTGCGGTAGGCGGCACCGCCGCGTAGAACAGGCCGATCAGGCCTCGCGCACCGACCAGCACCAGCACCGATACCAGTACCGGCGGCACCGCCTGCAGGGCAACGTCGATGAACACCGCCAGCGCGATGTAGACCACGGTGTAGGCGCTCATCGCCAGCATCAGCACGCGCTTGCGGCCGATGCGGTCGCTGAGCTGGCCCCATGGGCGCGCGGCCAGCATCCACAACGCGCCCGCGGCGGTGACCGACAGTCCGGCATGCCACTCGGACAGCCCGAGCATGCGGACCACCGGACCGATCACGGCGACGAAGGACATCATCGCCATGGTGCCGATCAGGGCGGCCACTACCAGCGCCGGCAAGCCGGGAACGACGGGACGTGCGTGCATGGAACACCAGCCGTAACAGGAAGGGATCGCCGGGCGCACCTGCGCCCCGCCCGGCGCCGGCCCTGCTCAGGACCGGACGCCATCCTCAAATGATAACGGCTCGTATTTGCATTTGATACCCATTCTCTTGAACGGGCACGCAACAGCGACTTCAGCGCACCGCGCGCAGGCCCAACAGGCCACGGCGCTTGAACCACCATTCCAATGGCAGCGTCACCAGCGGCGGGATGGCTGCCAGTAGCGCCAGCGCACTGGCCCACCACGGCCAGCGCAGGCGCAGCGCCGCGAACAGCGTCACCGCCACATAGAGCAGGAACGCCACGCCGTGCAGGGGTCCGAACAGCTTCACCAGCGCCACGTTGGCCATGGGGCCGTACTTCATCCACATGCCGATGAGCAGGCCGGCCCAGGTCACGGCCTCGATGAAAGCGACCGCGGCGAACAGGCGTCCGCTCGGGTGCATGGGGGAACGTTGGGTCACACGGGGCTCCGGCAGCGGGGTATCAAATGCGAATGATACGCAGATGCACACTGCATGTAGAGCCGAGCCGTGCTCGACTGCTGGAGCGTGTCCACCAAGGTGGACACCTACCGGGGCATATTCGGCAGAACCTGCTCCCCGATCTCACGCAACACCGCGTCCATCGGCCGCCCGTTGTCGACCAGATTGAACATCACGTGCGCCACGCCCTGCCCATGCACGCGCAGCAGATAGTCACGCAGGCCATCGCGGCCGACCTTCAGGCCCAGCGGCAGCGGCTCGGCTGGCGCCTGCGGATCTGCCTGCAGATCCAGCAGCATCGACTGCACGAACGGCTTGCCTGGGCCACCACGCTGCACCAGCGCCTGCTGCCACAGGCCGATGCGCCCCTCCTGCGCGACCTCCTCACGATGATAGGTGGCCCAGCCTTCGGCCTCGCGCGCGATCCACTGCAGGCTCTGCCGCGCGGCACCCACCACCAGCATCGGGATGCGGGTTGCCGGCGCCGGCAGCACGTCGAAGCCACCCGTGGCCTGCAGTACGGCGGCCCGCGCATCGGCCTCCGGTGACAACGCCGCGCGCAGCAACGTCCAGCGCTCACGGAAGGTCGCCGCCCTGCCCTCCAGATCCTCGCCGAAGGCGGCGAATTCTTCCGGGCGGTCACCCGAACCCAGGCCCAGCACGAACCGCCCTGCACTGATCCGGTCCAGGCTCAAGGCCGACTTCGCCACCTGCAACGGCTGACGCAACGGCAACACGATGGCGGCGGTACCGACCACGATGCGCGTGGTCGCGGCGGCCAGCATGCCCAGCCACAGGAAGGGGTCGTCCAGCGCGCTCGCCGTCGCGTCCGGACCCTGCGGCACCATCAGCGGTACATCGCGCGCCCACAACGCGGCGAAACCAAGATCGTCGGCCAGCCGCGCAATGCGCCGCGCCGCGCCCGGATCGGCCAGCCCATGCGCCGCAACGGGCGTCATCAGGCCCAGGCTCAGTCCCTGTTGCGGAAACAACGAAGCGTAGGCGGGATTGAATTCACTCATGGGACCAGCTTAGCGTGCAGGCAACCGGCGACGATGACACGCCACACACCACAGGAAGATCGCTGCATGCCGAGGATCCGCCCCGCCCACATCGATGACCTGCCCGCGATGAGCGCGGTATGCCTGGCCGCATTCACTGCGGCCGTCGCGCCCTCGCTCAGCGCGGCCGGCATTGCTACGTTCGGCAGTGTCGCCGCCGCCGATGCGTTCGCTGCACGCCTGCAGGGTGACAACCACATCCTGGTGGCCGAGCAGGATGGCCGCATCCTCGGCGTGGTAGAGCTGAAGGAAGGCCGCCACCTGGCGATGCTGTTCGTCGATCCCGCCTGCCAGGGCCAGGGCATCGGCCATGCCCTGTTCGAAGCCGTGCTGCCGCACCTGCGCACACCGGTGCTGACCGTGCGCGCCTCGCTCAACGCAGTGCCTACCTACCTGCGCTATGGCTTCGTGCTGGACGGTGATGTCGGCGAGTTCAACGGGCTGGTGTACCAGCAGATGGTGCGGGCAGCCGCCTGACGGCAGCGGGTGTCATGCCCCGCTGCACGGCCGATATAAGCAAACTGAATCAGCACACTCCCCGGCCATTCCTACAATGGACTGTCCCCCCTTCGAGATGCCGCCGATGCGCGTCGCGCTTTCCGTGTTGCTGCTGGCTTCGGCGCTGAGCGCCTGCACCCCGGCCCCGGTGTCCACCGCCAGCTCCGCCGAGGCGCCCGCGCCGGCGTCCGCCATCGCCTGGCGCCAGGGCGATGTGGACGATGCCTTCGCCGAGGCCGCCGACAGCGGAAAGCCGGTGCTGCTGTACTGGGGCGCGGTCTGGTGCCCGCCGTGCAACCAGCTCAAGGCCGGCCTGTTCAAGGACCCGGCGTTCATCGCGTTGACCGGCAAGTTCGTGCCGGTCTACCTGGATGGCGACGAGGAAGGGGCACAGGCCTGGGGCGAACGCTTCGGGGTGCGCGGCTATCCGACCCTGATCGTGCTGGACCCACAACGCACTGAGCTCACCCGCGTGGCCGGCGGCAACGACGCGGCCGAACTGACCCGTGCGCTGACCGTCGCGGCCGGGCGCCGCAGCGCCATCGCCGCCACCCTGGCGACGGCACTGGCCACGCCGGACAGGCTGGCCGCCGAAGACTGGCAGGTGCTGGGCGACTACGGCTGGGAAGTCGACGCCAACCGCCTGGCCGGCGAGCGCAGGAGCCAGGATGTGCTGCGCCAGCTGTCCAAGGCCGCACCCGACGCGGCGCTGCAACGCCGCTTCGCCCTGCTGGCCCTGGCCACCGCCGACACGCCCACCAGCTCGCCCACCGAGGTGCGTGAGCTGCTGCAGGCAGTGCTGGCGCAACCTGCCGAAGTCCGTCGTAACCGCGAACTGCTGGGCTACGCGGGCGCGACGCTGGTCAAGCAGGCCAGTGCGGGGCCGGCCACCAGCAACACGCTGGGACAGCAGCTGCTGGTCGCACTGGAGCGCGCAGATGCCGAGCGCGGCAACCGTGCCGACGACGCGCTGTCGCGTGCGCTGACCGAAGTGTCGCTGGCCCGTCAGCAGCAGCCCAACGGCGCACTGCCCGCGGCCCTGGTTGAGCGGGTCAAGCAGCGCGTGGCCGCTGCCGATGCCGCCGCCACCGATGCGCATGCACGCCAGGCCACGATCAGCAGCGCGGTCTACGCACTGCGCCAGGTCGGCGACGACGCGGGCGCCGAGGCGCTGTTGCTGGCCGAGCTGAAGCGCAGCGAGCAGCCGTACTACTACATGCCCGAGCTGGCCGAACTGGCCGAGCAGCGCGGCGACACCGCCGGCGCACTGGAGTGGCTGAAGCGCGCCTACGATGGCGCGCAGGGCCCGGCCACCCGCGTACAGTGGGGCGTGCTGTACGTGGAGGGCCTGTTGAAGCTGGCGCCGGACGATGCACCACGCATCGAGCAGGCCACCGCCTCGCTGATCGCCGAACTGGAAGCGCAGCCGTCGGGCTACCACCAGCGTACCCGCCAGCGTTTCGAGCGCCTGGCCGGGCAGTTGAAGACGTGGAGCGGCAAGCACCAGGGCGCCGAAACACTGGCGCGGCTGCAGCAGCGGATGCAGCAGGCCTGCGGGGAACAGGTTGATGGTGCGTGCAAGGATTGGTTGAGTTGAGTTGATGAAGGCGCTGGCGGCTGGTTCGCCTGCCGGCGCTTTTGTTGATATCGGCTGTGACGGGGGAAGGGGCTGGCCGGGACACGCCGTAAACCCATCCTTGGGGGCTCGATGGCGCCATCCATGGCGCCAACGGTCCCGGCCAGCCCCTTCCCCCGCCACCCGACGGTTTCCTGCGAGCGCGGGCAGCGCAACAGCGCGCCGGTGAGGTTCGAAAAGCGGGTTCTGGTAGTGCCGGCCACTGGCCGGCAACCCGACCTTCGCTGATTGCCGGCCAGCGGCCGGCACTACCATGCCGCTCCTGCTCCTGCCTTTGACTCCGTCTCCGCGCCAGCGCAGGGAGCTGTCCTGCAGGGGCTGATGGGTCAGCGCAGGACCGTTGGCGCCAC
Organism: Stenotrophomonas sp. LC732; assembly: GCF_052446685.1. NCBI lineage: Bacteria > Pseudomonadati > Pseudomonadota > Gammaproteobacteria > Lysobacterales > Lysobacteraceae > Stenotrophomonas > Stenotrophomonas sp. LC732. The sequence continues at coordinate 2,460,177 of NZ_CP199214.1, forward strand.
GGATGGCGCCATCGAGCCCCCATGGATGGGTTCACGGCGTGTCCTGCGCTGACCCATCAGCCCCTGCCTGCCAGGAAGAATCAAGGCGACGAACGCGCACGCATTTCAATCCCGCCCCTTGACCTCAACCAATGTTGAGGTGCGATAACAATCTCCCCACGGCCAGCCACTGGCCTTCCCCACGGAGATTGCTTCGATGTCGTACTCGCTTCCCCCGCTCCCCTACGCCTACGACGCCCTTGAGCCACACTTCGATGCGCGCACGATGGAGATCCATCACAGCAAGCACCACCAGGCCTACGTCAACAACCTCAATGCCGCCATCGAACAGGCCGGCATCGCCGAACAGCCGGTCGAGGCGCTGATCGCCAACCTCGGTGCCGTGCCCGAGGCGCAGCGTGGCGCGGTCCGCAACAACGGCGGTGGCCACGCCAATCACAGCCTGTTCTGGACCGTGCTCAGCGCCGACGGTGGTGCACCCGATGAGGAACTGGCCACCGCCATCGACCGTGACCTGGGCAGCTTCGATGCCTTCAAGGACGCCTTCAGCAAGGCCGCGCAGACCCGTTTCGGCAGCGGCTGGGCCTGGCTGACCAGTGATCGCGACGGCCGCCTGCAGGTCGAAAGCAGCGCCAACCAGGACAGCCCGCTGATGGGTGCAACCGTGGGCCTGTCAGGCAATACCCCGATCCTCGCGCTGGACGTCTGGGAACACGCCTACTACCTGCACTACCAGAACCGTCGCCCGGACTACATCGGTGCGTTCTTCAACATCATCAACTGGGCCGAGGTCGGCCGGCGCTACCGCCAGGCCCGGGCCTCATGAGCGGCGAGACAGTGCCGTACGCCGGGCCGTGGGCGGGGGTCTTCCCCGCACCGGCGCCGGTGCCGTCGGTCGAGATGCCGCCGCGTGCCCTGCGGCGGCTGCTCGGCCATTTCCCGACCGGCGTGGCCATCGTCTGCGCGCGCGATGCACAGGGCAAGCCGGTCGGCCTGACCATCAACTCGTTCGCACCGGTCTCGCTGCAGCCACCGCTGGTGCTGTGGAACCTGGCGTTGCACGCGCAGAGCCTGTCCACCTTCCAGCGCGCCACCCGCTTTGCAATCAGCGTGCTGGCGGCCGACCAGGAAGCGCTGGCCCGGCGCTTCGCCGACCCGCAGGTCCGCAATCGCTTCGACGGCCTGGCATTGCTGGATGACGACGAGGACGCCCCACCCCGCATCGCCGGTGCGGTCGCCCATCTCACCTGTACCCGCCACGCACAGTGGCCGGTGGGCGATCACCTGCTGCTGGCCGGCCGCATCATCGACGTGCACGAGAACGGCGGCGCGCCGCTGCTGTTCCATCGCGGCCGCTTCCAGCCCGGCCCGGCCGAACTGCTGGTGGAGGTGCGCGGATGAACATCGAAGCTCTGGAATGCATGCTCGCCGCCGGCAAGGATGGCGCGCTGCTGCGCTTCGGCCTGGGCAAGGGCTGGCTGGATGCCGGCAACCCGGTGCGCGCGGCCACCCATCTGGGCCGTTGCGTGGTGCTTGATCCGCAGTACTCGGCGGCGTGGAAGCTGCTGGGAAAGGCCTGGCTGGCCAGTGGCCAGCCGCAGGCGGCGCGCGAAGCCTGGCAGCGCGGATTGAGCGTGGCCGGCAGCAAGGGCGACCAGCAGGCACGCAAGGAAATGCAGGTGTTCCTGCGCCGCCTGGACCGCGAGCAGGCGGAGCCGGCGAAGGCGGGCTGAGTTGATCAGCCCGCGTTGGCCGATGCCGGTGCGGACATGATGTCCGACATCGGCAGGCGGCGCGGCTTGCTCGGGAACGCGTGGCGCAGGATGCGCCAGACCACCTGGCCGAACTGGCGCGGCAGCGAGCCGTTGTTGTAGTGCTGGCCGTAGCGACGGCAGATGTCCTTCACTTCCTTGGCAATGGCCGCATAGCGGTTGGCCGGCAGGTCCGGATAGAAGTGATGCTCGATCTGGTGGCTGAGGTTGCCCGACAGCACGTTGATCAGGAAGCCGCCGCTGATGTTGGATGAACCGCGCAGCTGGCGCAGGTACCAGTGGCCGCGCGATTCATTGCGCAGGCATTCCTTCGGGAAGGTTTCCGATTCGGCGGTGAAGTGGCCGCAGAAGATGATCACGTAGGTCCAGATGTTGCGCAGTCCGTTGGCCACCATGTTGCCCAGCATCACGGTGAGGAAGAACGGGCCGGCCAGCAGCGGGAAGAACACGTAGTCCTTCAGCACCTGGCGGGCCATTTTCCGCGCCACCGGGCGGGTCTGCAGCCACATCGCACGGCCGCTGATACGGCCCTTCAGCCAGCGGCCCAGGCGCAGGTCCTGCGCGGCCACGCCCCACTGGAACAGCAGCGCGAAGATCGGCGCGATGATCGGCTGCAGCAGGTAGAACGGCTTCCAGCGCTGCTCCGGGAAGATGCGCAGCAGGCCATAACCGATGTCATCGTCCATGCCACGCACGTTGGTATAGGTGTGGTGGCGGAAATTGTGGGTCTTGCGCCAGTTGTCGGCAGTGGCAACGATGTCCCACTCATAGGTATTGCCGTTGAGCTTGGGGTCGCCGGTCCAGTCGAACTGGCCGTGCATGACGTTGTGGCCCAGCTCCATGTTCTCCAGGATCTTCGACAGCGCCAGCAGCAGCGTGCCGGTGATCGCGGCCGGCCACAGCAGCGGCATCCAGAACAGTGGCGAGAACGCCGCCAGGAACAGCAGGCCACGGCCCCCCACGCCAAACCAGCGCACGGCGGCGGCCACGCGGCGGATGTAGCGGGTATCGGAGGCGCCGAGGCTGCCGATCACACGGTCGCGGATCGCGTCGAGTTCCTCACCGAAGGCATGCATCTCGGCAGTACTCAGGGCACGGTCGGTAGCGCGGGTCATGGCAGGCGTCCTCAGAGATCCAGGGTCAGGTCGGTGGTCGGTGCGCTCACGCAGATCCGTACCGGCTGCGCCGATTCGGACTGCAGGTCGCCGGTGCGCAGGTGGCGGGTGGCGCCACTGACGCGGTCACAGCTGCAGGTGTTGCAGATGCCCATGCGGCAGCCATGCCTGGGCTTGATGCCATGGGCTTCCAGGCTTTCCAGCAACGAGCTGCCACGCGGCACGCTCAGCTGGCGGCCACTGCGCGCCAGCGTCAGCACGACCTCCCCTTCACTGCTGGCGTCACGCAGCGGTGCGGGAGGAGTGAACGCTTCCGCCTGGAAACCGGCAACCTGGTGCGCCAGGCGTTCGCGGGCGGCGGCAACGAAGCCGTCCGGGCCGCAGGCCAGCACATGGCGCTGCGCCAACGGGGTGTCATCGCCCGCCACCTGCAGGTCGTGGGCATCGATACGTGCGGCGGGCACATCCCCTTCGCGGGTGGTCAGCAGATGCACACGCAGGTTCGGCTGGCTGGCGGCCAACGCCTGCAGCTCATCACGGAACTGCAGGTGGGCGGCGCTGCGTTCCCAGTAGAACAGGTCCACCGGCGCTGCCAGCGGGCGCTGGCAGGCGTCGCGCAACAGGCTGCGCATCGGCGTGATGCCACTGCCGGCAGCCAGCAGCAACACCGGCGCCGCAGCCGGCATGTGGAACTCGCCGAAGGCGGCATCGAGGCGGAACAGTTCGCCCGGCTGCGCGTGGTTGACCAGGTGCTGGCTGACGAGGCCGCCGTCGATCGCCTTGACGGTGATCGCCAGCTCGCGCCGACCCAGTGCGGTGGGGCTGTAGCTGCGCTGCCACAGGCGCCCTTCAATCTCCACGCCCAGGGTGACGTGCTGGCCGGCGCGCATGCCGGCCCAGTGCCGGTTGGTGCGCAGGACCAGGGTCGCCGCGCCCTCGCCGGCCGGCTCTCGCCGGACCAGGCGGGCCACCGGCTCGCGCAGGGTCCACAGGGGATTGAGCTGGCCCGCCCAGAAATCGAACAGCGACGGCGAGACCCAGCGGTACGGAGAGAACAGGGACGGACGGACGACAGCGCTCATGGGCGAACTATACGGGCGCACATACACCTGTGTATACATGTGTATATTGAACCGGATTGGGTATGATTCAGCCTCGCCCCACCGGAACCCCCATGGCCGCCGCCACCGCCTTGTCGACGCCTGAAGATGCCAACAGCCCGGCCCGCCGTACGGTGAGCCGCGAGGACCTGCTGGCCGCCGCCCTGAAACTGATCGGGCCGCACCGCAGCCTGTCCACGCTCAGCCTGCGCGAAGTGGCACGTGAGGCCGGCATCGCGCCGAACAGCTTCTACCGGCAGTTCCGCGACATGGACGAACTGGCCGTGGCGCTGATCGACGCCGCCGGCCGTTCGCTGCGGACCATCATCGGCGAGGCCCGCCAGCGTGCCACCTCCACCGCCACCAGCGTGGTGCGGGTTTCGGTGGAGACCTTCATGGAACAGCTGCGCGCCGACGACAAGCTGCTGCACGTACTGCTGCGCGAAGGCGCGGTGGGTTCGGACGACTTCAAGCACGCGGTCGAACGTGAGCTGCACTATTTCGAGGAAGAGCTGCAGCACGACCTGGTGCGCCTGGCCGCGCTGGACGGCGCCGTGCTGCATGCCCCGGAACTGGTGGCCAAGGCCATCACCCGGCTGGTGTTCGCGATGGGTGCCACCGCCATGGACCTGCCGCCGGAGAAGGACCCGGAGCTGATCGAAGAGATCTCCACGATGATCCGCATGATCATCGTCGGCGCCCGCACGCCCGCCGCGTTCCGCCGCGGCTGACGATCGCCCCCGGGGTCGGATCCCTTTCCAGGGGAAAGGGCTCTGACCCCAACCACACAGCAACACCAACCTCCGTGCATGACCACAGGCAGGGTTGCGGCCGCCAAATGTAATGTTATAACACATCCATGATCTGGCTCGATCGGCGTTCCGCTCGGAATGACGGCGGCGTCATTATATAGCACTTGCTATATTGATAAGCAACTGCTTTCATATGCGTCAGCCAGGTCGCCCTCGCCGCCTTTCTTTCCCCCAAGGACGACGCCCTCATGCCCGTTGCCACGCCCCTCTTCGATCGGCTGCCCCTGGCCGCCGCCATTGCCCTGACCCTGCCGCTGGCTGCACTGGCCGCCACTCCGAAACCGACCGAACTGGACCGTGTGCAGGTCAAGGTGAGCACCGCCACGCGCAGCGAACGCCTGCTGTCGGACGTGCCGATCCGCACCGAGGTGCTGCGCAAGGAAGACATCGCGCTGCGCGCGGCCACCGACGTCTCGCGCGCCGCCGAGCTGATCAACGGCCTGCGCGTGGAGAGCAACTGCCAGAACTGCAACACCAGCGAAGTGCAGCTGCTGGGCCTGCCCGGTGCCTACAACCAGCTGCTGTTCGATGGCATCCCGCTGCTGTCCACGCTGGGCAGCGTGTACGGCCTGGAACAGATCCCGGCCGGGTTCGTCGACCGCATCGAAGTGGTCAAGGGCGGTGGCTCGGCGCTGTACGGCCCGGGTGCGGTTGCCGGTGTGATCAACCTGATTCCGCCGCTGCCGGCGCGCAGTGGTGGCCATGTGCAGGCCGGCGTGGATGTCCTGAAAGGTACGCCGCAGAAGAACGCCGACCTGCGGCTGGACCTGGTGGCCAGGGACGCAGACGCCGGCCTGTCCGTGATTGCCCAGCGCAACTGGAACAACGGCATCGACTACAACGGTGACGGCTACACCGAGATCACCCGCAAGAACCTCAAGGTCGGCGGGCTGCAGGCCTGGTACGCGCCCACGCCGGGCACGCGGCTGCGCCTGGACCTGCAGGTGACCGATGAAACCCGCCGCGGCGGCAACCGCCTGGACCAGCCCGGATACCTGGCCAACATCGCCGAATCGCTGGATACGAAATACCGGCGCGGCAGTGTGTCGTGGGACCAGGAGATCACTGCCGACGTCGATTTCCGCCTGGCCTACGCCTTCGCCGACATCGACCGCGACAGCTTCTACGGCGGTCTCGGCGACGTAGTCACCGATCCGTCCGCACCCGGCTATGACCCGTCGCAGCTGGACCGCAACGTGGCCGGCAGCGCGGCCTCGCGTTCGTGGCGCCAGTACGGCCGCACCCACAACCCGCTGCACTACATCGACAGCCAGTTGAACTGGCGGCTGGGCGCGCATGCGCTGGCCTTTGGCGTGCAGTACAAGCACGAGGCGCTGCGCGACGACAACCGCACCGGTGACGGGCAGCGTCTTGCGGTGCTGGAGGATGCGACCTTCCACAACCTGGGCGCGTTCATCCAGGACGAATGGAGCCTGCGCGACAACGTCGACCTGGTGCTGGGTGCACGCGTGGACAAGAGCTCGGAACTGGACAGCGCGGTGTTCTCGCCGCGCATCGCGCTGGCCTGGCAGGCCACGCCAAACCTGAAATGGCGGGCGGGCATCGCCACCGGCTTCCGTGCTCCGGAGATCTTCGTTGAGGATGTGCACGTCGATACGCTCGGCGGCGAGCAGGTGCGCGTGCGCAATACCGATGGCCTGAAGGAGGAGCGCGCGTTGACCACCCTGTTCGGCTTCGACTGGCGCTCGGACCCGGCCAATCCGGTGTGGAGCTGGGATGCTACCGCCTCCTATGCACGCATCCGCGATACCTTCGCGCTGGGCGAGATCCAGCGCAGCGATGACGGCCAGCTGAGCCAGCAGCGTTACAACGCCTCCGGCTCGGACGTGCTGGGTGCGGAAACCAACCTCGGCTGGCAGCCGTCGCCGCAGTGGCGCCTGACCGCCGGCGCCTCGTGGTACCGCTCGCGCTTCCGCGAGCCGCAGCGCATCTTCGACGACAGCGGCGACGGTGGCGACACCGTGATCGAAAGCCGCGACTACCTGAAGACTCCGCGCTGGACCGGCCTGGCCCAGCTCAGCTGGATGCCGGCCGAACCGTGGGAGACCTTCGTCGCGCTGCGCCATACCGGGCCGATGTCGGTGCTGAACAACCGGTTGGGCGAACTGCACCGCACGCGTTCGTTCCTGGTCACCGATCTCGGGGCGCGTTGGCACCGTCACCTGGGCGCACAGGCGCAGCAGGAAGTGTCGGTGGCCGCGGGCGTCAAGAACGTGTTCGATCAGCGCCAGAAGGATCTGGAAGTGGGCGCACTGCGTGACAGCGACTATGTCTACGGGCCGCGCTTCGCGCGCTCGTGGTATGTCAACCTGCGCTATGCGTTCTGAAGCGCTGCGAGCGTTGGTGCTGGCCTGTGCCGTGCTGCCGGCCGCACCGACGGTGGCTGCGGACCTGCACGCGCAGGTCTCGGCCTCGTTGATGCGGCCGGAGCAGCGCTCGCTGCGGCCGATGCAGTGGTCGCCGCCGCCGAAGCTGGTCGCGCTGTACTTCGGTGCCGACTGGTGCGCACCGTGCCATGCCTTCGTCCCCACGCTGCGCAGCGTGCGCGACGCATTGCGCCAGGCCGGCGCCGATACCGAAGTGGTGTACGTCAGCCTGGATGAGAGCGAGAGCGCGCTGCGCCGCTACATGCACGCGCAGGACATGCCGTGGCCGGTGCTGGACCCGCGCCGCGCCGCGCGCATGCCGGCGCTGCAGGCATTGGCCGGGCTGGCACCGCCGAACCTGGTACTGATCGATGCCGACGGCACGGTGCTGGCCAACGGCTGGCAAGGCCGGCGCTATGAAGGCCTGCAGCCGGTGTTGAAGGAATGGATGAAACGGGCGTGTGCGCAGCAGCAGGCGCGCTGCCCGCCCGATCTGTAGAGTCGAGCCACGCTCGACGCATTCGATCACCGTGCGAACGGCAGCCGAGCATGGCTCGGCTCTACAAAAACCGGGATCGCGCGAACGGCCGGAGGCCATGGCCCGGCGCTACCGTTACGGCGCCTCGCCCTCGGCCTTGCGCACGAAGGCTTCGAACAAGGCCAGCGTCTGCTCGCTCACATGGTGCTCGATGCCCTCGGCATCGCGCCGCGCGGTATCCGCGTCCACGCCCAGCGCCAGCAGGAAACGCTCCACGGTCTGGTGGCGCTGGCGGCTGGCGTGGGCCAGCGCTTCGCCTTCCGGGGTCAGGAACACGCCACGGTACGGCCGCTGTACCACCCAGCCATCACGGGCCAGGCGCCGCAGCATCTTCGCCACGGTGGGCTGGGCCACGCCCAGTCGGGTGGCAATGTCGACCTGGCGGGCCTCGCCGCCGTCGGCCAGCAGGTCCGAAATCAGCTCGACATAGTCCTCCACCAGTTCCATCCGGTGCGCCTCGCGCACTTGCCGGAAGCTCTCGACCTGGCGCTCGGCCTCGATCAAGGGGGTACTTTTCAGCGATGTCGAATCGTCGGTCTTGCCCACGCCTACGCCTGTCCTTCCGGTGCAATCCGGTGTTGAACCTGAATTCTGGACCAGTCACACGACAAAGACGATTGTTTCACATTGCTAATGACTATAGCAGGAGCTATATTCGGACCCATGAATACCCTGGCGCCCAGCGACCCTTCGGCCTCCACTCCGGCCAGCCTGGGTGCGCTCAACGCCTCGGTCGCGGTGCCCGACAAGGGCCATTGGTGGTTCCGCCTGCTGGCCTTCCTCGGCCCGGGCTACATGATCTCGGTCGGCTACATGGACCCTGGCAACTGGGCCACTGACCTCGCCGGCGGTTCGCGCTTCGGCTACCTGCTGCTGTCGGTCATCCTCATCTCCAACCTGATGGCGGTGATCCTGCAGGCGCTGTCGGCGCGGCTCGGCATCGCCACCGGCATGGACCTGGCGCAGGCCTGCCGCGCGCGTTACCCCAAGCCGGTGAACCTGGCGTTGTGGGCGCTGTGCGAGGCGGCGATCATCGCCTGCGACCTGGCCGAGGTGATCGGCACCGCCATCGCACTGAAACTGCTGTTCGATCTGCCACTGCTGTGGGGTGCGGTGATCACCGCGCTGGACACGCTGCTGGTGCTGCTGCTGATGAACCGCGGCTTCCGTGCGCTGGAAGCGTTCGTGATCGCGCTGCTGATGGTGATCTTCGCCTGCTTCGTGGTGCAGATCGCGATGGCTGCGCCGCCGGTGATGGCGGTGCTGGGCGGCTTCATTCCGCGCGCGCAGGTGGTGACCGATCCGAACGCGCTGTACATCGCGATCGGCATCATTGGTGCCACCGTGATGCCGCACAACCTGTACCTGCATTCGTCCATCGTGCAGACCCGCGCCTACCCACGTACCGATGAAGGCCGCCGCAGTGCGCTGCGCTGGGCGGTGACCGACAGCACCCTCGCGCTGACCCTGGCGCTGTTCATCAACGCCAGCATCCTGATCCTGGCGGCGGCGGTGTTCCATGCCAATGGCCGATTTGATGTGGAAGACATCGAGCAGGCGCACCAGCTGTTGGCACCGATGCTGGGTGTGGGCGCGGCGGCGACGTTGTTCGCGGTGGCCCTGCTGGCCTCGGGCCTGAATTCGACGGTGACCGCCACGCTGGCCGGCCAGATCGTGATGGAAGGCTTCCTGCACCTGCGAATGCCGCCGTGGCTGCGTCGGCTGATCACGCGTGCGCTGGCCATCATCCCGGTGGTGGTGGTGATCCTGCTGTTCGGCGACCAGGGCGCGGTGAAGCTGCTGGTGCTGAGCCAGGTGGTGCTGTCGATGCAGTTGCCGTTCGCGATCATCCCGCTGGTACGGATCGTGACCGACAAGGTGACGATGGGCGCGCTGGTCGCACCGCGCTGGCTGGGCGCGATCGCCTGGGTGATCGCGCTGGTGATCGTGGTGTTGAACGTGAAGCTGCTGGTGGACACCTTCGCCGGGGCGTAAACCGCATCCCTGGGGTCGGACCCCTTGCCGCAGGCAAGGGCTCCGACCCCGCCATCTCCATGCTACAGATGCAACGCAATCGCGGCCTCGATCTGCTGCGGCGACTGGAACCCTGCCAGGCGGGTACGTTCGTCCCCGTCACGGAACAGCGAGAGCGTCGGCGTCTGCCGCAGCCCCAGTTCCCTGAAGAACGCCTCGCCCAGCACCTCCAGCTGCACGCGCAGCAGCGTGGTGCCCTGCCCCGCGACGCTGTTGGCCACCCGGTGCAGCGACATCTCCAGCATCCGGCACCCCGGGCACTGGTCCTTGTGGAAGTCCACCAGTACGCGCGGGTGTTCGGCCAGCAGCTGCTGGAACTGCTCAGGCGTGGTGGCGTCGATGATCTGCATCGCTGTTGCTCCAGTAATGGGCCAGGACCGCATCGGTCCAAGCCTCGATGGCCGCGGCATGGCGCTCGCCATGCGGCATCTGTTCGATCTCCAGCGGCGGATAGTCGCTGTGGAAGTAGCGGATCAGCCGGTGCACAGCACCGCAGTAGTACTCCTGCCCCCACTGTGTCTCGCCGGTACCGAACACCGCCAGCTGCCGCGGCCGCTCGCCGCGCTCGGCGATGCCAGCCACCCATGCCTTCATCTCCGAAGGCGTGCGGCCGGCGTTGTCGGTCCAGCAGCCCAGCAGCACCAGGTCGGCCTCGTCGGCCGCCAGGGACGGCGCCTGCTGCAGGTCGTCGGCCTCCTGCCAGTGCACGGCATGGCCTGCAGCGCGGCAACGCTCGGCAATCTGCCGGCCAAGCTCGCGGGTGTTGCCGCTCAGTGAGGCCACCACCAGCAGGATGCTCAGCGCCGTGCCGGACTCAGAGGTCGTCGAAGCCGTTGTCGACGTTGGTCTTCTTGTAACTTGCATTGCGCATCTCGAAGAAGTCGGTCTTGGTCTCGGTGAAGTTGTCAGCGTAGGCCTTGATCCACGGCATCACGTTGTCGGTGGTGTCGCTGTACAGGCGCTCGATGCCGAGCATGCCGGCCATCTTGTTGGCGCGGTACTTCACGTAGCGCGTCATTTCCTCCACATCGATGCCATCGATGCCGTCCAGTACTTCCGATGACCACTGGGTTTCCAGTTCGATGGCGTGCTCGAACGCCTGGTGCACATAGGCGGTCAGCTCGTTGGTCTGCAGCTCCGGGTTCTCGCCGATGATGGCGCGGATCAGCTCGCTGATGAACTTGGTATGGGCCAGTTCGTCGCGGTTGATGAAACTGATGATCTTGCCGGTGCCGGTCATGCGGTTCTGCCGCACCATGTTGTAGAAGTACGCAAATCCGGAATAGAAGTTGATGCCCTCCAGGATCGAGGACTGGATCAACGACTTCAACAGGGTCTCGGCGGTCTTCTCGCGCATGAAGTCGTCATACGCGCCCATGATCGGCGCGTTGCGCTTGATGATGGTCGGATGGGTGCGCGCCAGTTCAAATACGCGGTTCTGGTTCGGCAGGTCGGTGATCGAGGCCAGCACATAGCTGTAACTCTCGTTGTGGATCACTTCCTGCTGGCCGATGATCGCGGCATTGGCATGCGCGGCCGGGTCAGTGATGTACTCGGCCACGTTGTAGATGAAGCGCGTCTGCGGTGAGTCGAGCGTGGCCAGCAGGCCGATGATCGAGTCGTAGGCGTTCTTTTCGCGCCCGGACAGCTCGCCGTACTGGCGCGCATCGGCCTTCATGTCGACCTCGTCGGGGATCCAGAAGTTGGTCGACAGCTCCTTGTAGGCCCGATAGAACGACGGGTACGGGATGTCATTCCAGTTCAGGATCCCGCTGGTGCGGCCGTTGATGATGCCGGTGCTGCGGTTGGGATGGCGCGGTTCGAGGATCTTGATGCGGTCGAGGGGGGTTGCCATGGTCGTCTACCTTCGTATTACGTGCGTTGCAGATGTAGAGCCGAGCCCATGCTCGGCTGCTCTTCGCGTCGGAGCCGAGCGTGGGCTCGGCGCTACAGCGGTCAGCTGGCGCACCACTCGCATTCGCTGATGTCGATGTCGTTGGAGCGCACGTAGTAAGTGGTCTTCAGGCCTTCACGCCAGGCGCTCAGGTGCAGCTCCAGCAGGGTGCTGGCGCGGATCGTGCTGGGCACGTACAGGTTGAAGCTGATCGACTGATCAACATGGCGCTGGCGACGCGCGTTCTGGCGCACGCTGGCGAACTGGTCGACCTTGTACGCCCCCTTCTCGTAGTATGGCCAGGTTTCCAGCGACAACCCCGGCGCTGCCACCGGCCGCCGGAAGTCCTTTTTTTCCTCGTAGTAGAACGCGCTGTAGATCGGGTCGATCGATGCGGTGGAACCGGCAATCTGCGCGGTGCTCATGTTCGGCGCCACCGCCAGCAGCCAGCCGTTGCGCAGGCCGTGCGTGGCGACCTCGCGCGCCAGGCTGTCCCATGCGGCGCCAGTGTAGTCGCGATCACGGAAGTAACGCCCGTTGTGCCAATCGCTGCCGGTGAACATCGGATAGCTGCCCTTTTCCTTCGCCAGTTGCGCGCTGGCCTGGATGGTCAGGAAATTGATGCGCTCATACAGGCGGTCGGCCAGTTGTTCGGCATCCGGTGAATCCCACTGGATCGCCTGCTGCGCCAGCAGGTGGTGCCAACCGAACGTGCCCAGTCCGATGGCGCGGTACTTGCGGTTGGTGATCGTGGCCTGCGGCACCGGCAGTGCGTTGAGGTCGATCACGTTGTCCAGCATGCGCACCTGGATCGGGATCAGGCGCTCCAGCACATCGGTGGCCAGCAGGTCATCCGGCGCATGGATCGCGCGGCCGAGGTTGATCGAAGACAGGTTGCAGACCACGAAGTCGCCGGCGCGGCGTGTGGTGACGATCTGGTCGCCGCTGACGATCTCCTGGATCATCCGCGTCGGGCTCATGTTCTGCAGGATCTCGGTGCACAGGTTGCTGGAATAGATCATGCCGGCGTGCTTGTTCGGGTTACGGCGGTTGACCTCGTCGCGGTAGAACAGGAACGGGTTGCCGGTCTCCAGCTGGCTGAGCATGATGCGCTTGAACAGATCGATCGCCTTCACCGTGCGCCGGCTGATGCGCTCGTCGGCCACCAGTTCGGCGTAGCGGTCGCGGAAGCTGCCCGCGCCGCGCTTCTCGTCGTAGAAGTCCTGAAGGTACCAGCCCTTGGCCTGCTTCACCTCGTGCGGGTCGAACAGGTACCAGTCGGCACGGCGTTCGACTGCTTCCATGAACAGGTCCGGCACGCACACCGAGGTGAACACATCATGCGCGCGCAGGCGCTGGTCGCCGTTGTTGAGGCGCAGGTCCATGAAGGCTTCGATGTCGCGGTGCCAGATGTCCAGGTACACCGCCACCGCGCCCTTGCGCTGGCCAAGCTGGTCGACCGACACTGCGGTGTTGTTGAGCTGCTTGATCCACGGCACCACGCCGCCGGAGGAATTGGGCACGCCCCGTATCGGCGCGCCGCTGCTGCGCACATAGCCCAGATAGGCACCCACGCCGCCGCCGTGCTTGGACACGCGGGCGATGTCGGTATTGGAGTCATAGATGCCCTGCAGGCTGTCGTCCACCGTGTCGATGAAGCAACTGGACAGTTGCCCCCCGACCTTGCCGGCGTTGGCCAGGGTCGGCGTGGCCACCGTCATGTACAGGTTGGACAGCGCCCAGTACGCCTCGCCGACCAGCTGCATGCGCCGCTCGCGCGGCTTTTCTTCCTGCATGAGGTACAGCGCGATGGTCAGCCAACGCTCCTGCGGCAGCTCATAGACCTCGCGGCTGCGGTCGCTGGCCAGATAGCGCGTGGCCAGCAGGTACAGGCCGTTGTAGGCGAACAGGCGGTCGCGTTCCGGGTCGATCATCCCGCCGGCCTGCTGCAGTTCTTCCTTCGAGTAGCAGCGCAGGATGTCGTTGCTGTAGATGCCGCGGTCAGCCAGGCTTTCCTGCAGGCCCACGTAGGAGCCGTACTTCAGGCCGACATCGTAGAAGCGGTTGCGGCTGGCACGCTTGTACAGGCGGCGCAGGTAGATGCGCGCGGCAAACTGCTCCCACTCCGGCGCGACCAGGTCCACGCGCGATTCGGCCTCGCGGATCAGCAGATCGACCAGGTCATCGGCGCTGATGCTGGGCTTGCGCTCGACCATTGCCTGCACCACGCGGCGGTAGTCGCTCACATCCAGCTGCGGGAACTCGGCGTGCACCGCATCGATGCTGCGCTGCAGTCGCCCGGCGTCGAATGGCAGGCGGCGGTTGCCGGCCTCCTTGGTGATCCAGGTCGGCACGCGCTCGCCACCGGCGCGCAAGGCGTCGCCAGCGCCGGCCAGATCGGCCACGCGGAAGGTACTGTCGGTCATGGTGGTGAAGCTCCAGGCTCGCACGCGCGTTGGCGGTCGATGCCATGGCGGCCCTGCACGCGATACCGGCGCACGGGGCGGTCGGGGTGGGATGCCAAAGCGCGGGAACACCAGATCGTCGGCAACAGCCTGCGCCTGCGGCCGGTATCCGGGCCGTGGGGGCGATCTGGGTCCGCACGATGGCGGCCGCGTCGACACGGCAAGCCTTCAGGGGCGGGCCGCGGGACGTTTGCTGCGTGTCCGGCGGCGGCGGCTGACCGGGAGTGACGACCACAACATAGTGGGGATAATCGGAACCGTCAACACAAGATGCGGCAATCACGACATGCCGCGACGATCAGTCGCAGGATGCCGTGTTGCACCTGCGGCGCCTTGTCGACAGCGCCTGCGTCCCCAGTTCGGTACAACATCAACTTTCCGCGGAACACCGCCCATGCGCGCTGCCCAGTACCCTTCCTTCGGCAACCCGGCCGACGTCCTCGCCATTGCCGATGCCACCCTCCCCGAGCCCGGCCCCGGCGAGGTGCGCATCCGCACCGTGCTGGCCTCGATCCACAATCACGACCTGCTGACCGTGCGCGGCCTCTACGGCTACAAGCCGACACTGCCGGCGATCGGTGGCAGTGAAGCATTGGGCGTGGTCGATGCACTCGGCGAAGGCGTCGACGGCCTGCAGATCGGCCAGCGGGTGGCCGCCGCCTCGGTGCATGGCACCTGGGCCGAAGCGTTCATTGCACCGGCACGCATGGTGATTCCGATGCCCGAGGCGATCCCCGACGAAATGGCCGCGCAGCTGATCGCCATGCCGCTGAGCGCGCTGATGCTGCTGGAATTCCTGCACGTCGAAGCAGGCCAGTGGATCGTGCAGAACACCGCCAATGGCGCGGTGGGCAAGTCGCTGGCGATGCTGGCGCGGGCGCGTGGCGTGCATGTGGCCAACCTGGTGCGCAATGCCGATGCCGTCGCGCAACTGCAGGCGCTGGGTATCGATCATGTGTTCGACACCTCGGTGGAGGGTTGGAAGGATCGCGTGCGTGAAGCGACTGGCGAAGCACAGGCCGCGGCCGCGGTGGATTCCATCGGCGGCGACGCCAGCGGTGACCTGGTCGACCTGCTCGGCCACCACGGCACGCTGGTGTCGTTCGGGGTGATGAGCGGCGAGCCGATGCGCATTCCCGCCGGTGGCCTGATCTACAAGGAGGCCACGGTGAAGGGCTTCTGGGGCAGCAAAGTCAGCCAGGCGATGGCGGTGGAGGACAAGCGCCGGCTGGTCGGCGAGCTGCTGAAGCGTGCGGCCAGCGGCGAACTGACCCTGCCGGTGGAGCAGATCTTCGCACTGGACGACATTACCCAGGCAGCGAAGGCGGGCGCCGGTTCGGGCCGCAACGGCAAGGTGCTGCTGCGGCCTTGAGGGTAGGACAACCGGGGTCAGATCCCTTTCCGCTGGAAAGGGATCTGACCCCCAGGAGGAGTGCGGACCAACGGTCCGCACCCACCGAGTCAGTTCGTTAAGAACCTGTGATGTATAACTGAATGCGCTTTCGTCATTGGAAGGCGTACTTGCCTGCATGCGGTACTGACGGCTCCTCCCCCGTTCGGCGTTGTCGCTTCCATGTACCGCACCACCCTGAACCTGCTTGCCGGCGCGATCGCGCTGGGCCTCACCGCCGGCGCTGCCGGCGCCGCTGAAACCGCCGATGCCGGCAAGGACAGCACTACCCTGGGCACCGTGCTGGTGACCGGCTCCAACATCAAGCGCAGCGACACCGCCGGGCCGAACCCGGTGCAGATCGTCAGCCGCGAACAGATCGAGCAGACCGGTCGCTCCACCCTCACCGACGTGCTGCGCAACCTGTCGGCCAATGCCGGCAACAGTTTCGACGAGCAGTACACCGGCAGCTTCGCCGCCGGTTCTGCATCGATCGGCCTGCGCGGCCTGTCGCCGAAGAACACGCTGGTGCTGGTCAACGGCTATCGCGTGTCCAACTTCGGCTTTGCGCTCAACACGCAGGACACCTTCGTTGACCTCAACGCGCTGCCGATCAGCGCAGTGGAACGCATCGAAGTGCTGAAGGATGGCGCCTCGGCGGTGTACGGTTCCGATGCCATCGCCGGCGTCATCAACATCATCCTGCGAAAGAACTTCCAGGGCGTGGAAGTCGGCGGCGGCTTCGGTACCGCCACCCAGGGCGGCCTCGATGAGCACAAGGCCAACCTGCTGGCCGGCTTCGGTGATCTCGAACAGCAGGGCTGGAACGTGCTGTTCGGGTTGGACCTGCTCAAGCGTGATCGCCTCGACGCCGACCAGCGTGCCTACACCCGCAGCGGCGATTTCCGCGACAAGCCCGGTGGCCGCCTGGCCGGCTGGTCCACCGCCGGTGGCAACTGGCTGTCCAACCCGCGCGCACCGCAACCGTTCGCCAACTGCCCGGATGGCAGCCAGCTGCGCCCGTACAGCGATTTCGGCAGCACCCTGCCCGGCCAGGCCTGCGCCTTCAACGCCCAGCCGTTCAAGACCCTGCAGCCCGGCGCCGAGCGCCTGCAGGCGTCGTTGAGCGCGACCTACCGCTTCAACGACAGCGTCGAAGCCTTCGCCGACGTACTGTACAGCCACAACAAGGCCGACCAGATCTTCAGCGCGCCGCTGACCGTCGGCCCGGGCCTGCGTGCCTACAACCCGGCCACCGGCACCCTGATCGACGTGCCGGCGGTGCTGCCGGTCGGCCACCCGAACAACCCGGGCAGCGCGCCGCTGCCGTTCGAGTACACCTTCTTCGATCTCGGCCCGCGCCTGAAGGACAACACGCAGGTGTTCTACCGTGCGCTGGCCGGCGTGCGCGGCAGCGGCGAGCGATGGGACTGGGAAGTGGCGGCGCTGACCTCGCAGAGCGCGCAGCGCGAATACGTCGACAACTTCGTCAACCGCTACGCGTTCGAGCAGATCCTGCGCGATGGCAGCTACAACTTCCTCAATCCGTCCAGCACGCCGGGCGCGTTGGATGCACTGCGCCTGCAGACCAAGCGGCCAGGCTGGTACAAGCTGCACGCGTTGAACGTCAAGGCCTCGACCTCGCTGTGGGACCTCCCGGCCGGTGCGGTCGGCTTCGCCTGGGGTGCCGAGTTCCGCAAGGAGTCACTGGATGCGCGCACCAGTGCACAGGTGCTGTCGGGCACCGAACTGCGCCCGGCCATCAACGTGGTCAACGGCGAGCGCCAGGTCAGCGCCGCCTACGCCGAATTGAGCGTGCCGCTGCACCGCACGCTTGAGCTGCAGGTGGCTGGTCGCGGCGACCACTACGATGATTTCGGCAAGGCGTTCTCGC
This sequence comes from Stenotrophomonas sp. LC732, assembly GCF_052446685.1. Lineage (NCBI taxonomy): Bacteria > Pseudomonadati > Pseudomonadota > Gammaproteobacteria > Lysobacterales > Lysobacteraceae > Stenotrophomonas > Stenotrophomonas sp. LC732. Next base: position 2,477,578 of record NZ_CP199214.1, read on the forward strand.
CGAAGCTGGCACTGCGCTGGCAGCCGTTGGACAGCCTGCTGCTGCGCGGTTCGTTCTCGCGCGGCTTCCGCGCCCCCTCGCTGCCGGAAATCGCGCCAGGCCAGACCGTCAGCTACGGCTCGGTGATCGATCCGCTGGATCCGCTGCAGCCCGGTGGCAGCCGTGGCGTGACCAACATCCGCACCGGCAACCCGGACCTGAAGGCCGAACGCTCGCGCAACTTCAACGTGGGCGCGGTGTGGTCGCCGGATGGCGATACCAGCATCGGCCTGGACTGGTACCGCATCGAGCAGGACAACCTGGTCAAGCCGGACAGCGCGCAGTTCATCGTCGACAACCCGACGCTGTTCCCCGGCCGTGTACAGCGTGATGCGCAGGGGCGCATCCAGTTCATCACCAACCGGTACGCCAACCAGGGCGAACTGACCACCTCCGGGCTGGACCTGGACGCCAACCACACCTTCCGCACCGAGGGCTGGGGCAACTTCACCGTGGCCGGCAGCTGGACCCACCTGCTGAGCTTCAAGCAACCGCTGGTAGCCGGTCAGGCGCCGTATGAGGGGGCTGGCAACAATCGCCACGGCGCGTTGCCGCGTACGCGCGGCACCACCTCGCTGAACTGGGCGGTGGGCGACTGGAGCAGCACGCTGAGCCTGCAGTACGTGAGCGGCTACGACCAGCGCGTGGCGACGGCCACCAGCAATCCGGGCCTGCGCGACCGCGTCAAGCCGTATCACCAGCTGGACCTGTACGTGGCGTACGAAGGCATTCCCAACACCACGCTGTCGCTGTCGGTGCTGAACCTGACCGACAAGGACCCGCCGTTCGACCCGGCCGGCGGCTCCAACGGTTTCGACATCAGCCAGTACAACCTGCGCGGGCAGTTCGTTTCGCTGGGCGCGCGCTACCGGTTCTGATGCGCCACCTGTAGAGCCGAGCCCGTGCTCGGCTGCTCTTCGGCAACAGGAAGCCGAGCATGGGCTCGGCTCTGCTGGGGTGTGCGGACCAACGGTCCGCACCCACCGCATCACCGGCTCAGGTGCAGGAACTGCAGGTGCCGTTCGTACTGGCTGATGATGTCGTTGATGATCTGCTTGCGGCTGTAGCCGACCAGGTCGTAGTCCTGGCTGCCTTCGAACAGATGCACTTCCGCGCGGTAGTAGCGCTGGTTGCGCAGCTGCTGCGCGGCGAACGACGGGGTCAGGTAGCCACTCAGGATCACCCGGTACAGGAAATCCTGCTGCTCGCCATGGTTCACCGTCAGCTCCATGTCGCCGGGCTCGAAGCGCGTGGCCACGTCCCAGCCCTGCCCGCGCAGCTGTTCGGCCACCGCTTCCATCGCCGGCTTCACCGTGTCATCCATGAAGCGGTAGACCTGGTCGCGCACCGGGAAGTGCATGGCCTGGCTCAGGCGCTGGCGCCAGCCCTGATGGTGGCGATCGTCACCGATCAGCGGCGAGGGCCGGTACTGCAGCGCGCGCTTGCGGTGCGATTCGTCACTGAAGGCGCGGGTCAGGCCCCACATCATCAGCAGCAGCACCGCCGAGAACGGCAGCGAGGCCAATACCACCGCCGATTTCAGTGCATCGATGCTCCCGGCCAGCAGCAGCCCGGCGGTCAGCACCGCGATCACCGTGCCCCAGAACACGCGCAGCCAGCGCGGACCATCATCCTCCGGCGCGCCGCCGTGCGAGGACAGCGTGGACAACACCACCGCCCCCGAATCAGCCGACGTCACGAAGAAGATGAAGCTGACCAGCACGGTCACCGCGATCACCGTGCGGCTCCACGGGTAGCCATCCAGCAGTGCATACAGCACGGTCGGTGGGTCATCCACCGCCAGCTGCGCCAGCTGCTGCTGGCCGTGGTGCAGCACCTGGTCCAGCGCGCTGTTGCCGAAGATCGACAGCCAGGCCAGGGTGAAGCCCAGCGGGATCAGCAGCACGCCGAACACGAATTCGCGGATGGTGCGGCCACGCGAGATGCGCGCGATGAACAGGCCGACGAACGGCGCCCAGCCGATCCACCAGGCCCAGTAGAACACCGTCCAACCGCCCAGCCATTCCGGCCGGCCGCCATAGGCGTACACATCGAAACTCTTGCCGACCACGCTGCCCAGGTAGTCGCCCAGGTTCTGCATCAGCGTACTCAGCAGGTACTGGGTGGGGCCGGCGCACAGCATGAACAGCACCAGCGCGATCGCCAGCAGCATGTTGATGTTGGCCATCCAGCGCACGCCCTTCTCCACGCCTGAAACCGCGACGGCCACCGCCGCGCCCATCATGCTGACCACCAGGATGATCTGCACCAGGTTGGAGTGCGGGATGTTGAACAGGTGCGACAGGCCCGCGTTGAGGTGCAGCACGCCGAAGCCCATGTCGGCGCCGATGCCGAATACGGTGGCGACAATGCCCAGCGCGTCCACGGTGTAGCCGATCGGCCCGTTGATGCGCTTGCCGATCAGCGGATACAGCGCCGAGCGCAGCGCCAGCGGCAGGTTGTGGCGATAGGCGAAGTAGGCCATCGCCATCGCTGCGAGTGCGAACACGCCCCAGCCATGCAGGCCCCAGTGCAGGAAGAGCAGCTGCATGGCCTGGCGCGCCCCGGCCTCGCCCGCCGCCGGTTCGCCCTGCGGCGGCTGCAGGTAGTGGGTCAGCGGTTCGGAGACGCAGAAGAAGAACAGGGTGATGCTGATGCCGGCGGCGAACAGCATGCCGGCCCAGGAAAGATAGCTGAACTCCGGCTCATCATGGTCGGCGCCGAGCTTGATGCCACCATACTTGGACAGCGCCACACCGACCACGAACACCAGGTACAGGGTCATCGCCAGCAGGTAGTACCAGCCGACATTGAGTGCGGCCCAGTCCTGCGCCTTGACCAGCAGGCGGCCCGCACCGAGCGGAAACAGGCTGACGAACAGCGCGAACGCCACGACAACGATCGCCGCGAAGGCGAACACAGGCCGAAGGGTGCGCACCGGGGATTGTTGCGGCTCCAGTACATCCATGGGGCGGCGTTCTCCGGTAGATCAAAGGGTTAGCCGACCGATTCTGGCTGAACCGCAGTGGACAGAGCATGAAGTTGCGGCCTGTGGTCACAGGCCCGGCCCACCATTCCGTGTTATCACGCGCGCGCCGGAGCGCAACCTTGCCCGCGCGGGCCGCGGCGCGGCCACGCGCGTCCTGTCCGATCACGACATTACATGCACCGCACACAGCTTGTTGCCATCCGGGTCACGCAGATAGGCCAGAAACACCTGCCGACCGGACATGTTGCGGACGCCGGGCGGATCTTCGATTGCGGTACCACCGTGAGCCACGCCAGCTTCCTGCCAGGCACGCACGGCCTCTGCACTGCCCAGACTGAAACCGATGGTGCCGCCGTTGGCATGGCACGCTGGCTGCCCATCGATCGGCGCGGTCACGCCGAACATCCGCCCATCCTTGAAGTACAGCAGCCGACCCTTTTCGTCGAACACACCCGGACGTGCCCCCATCGCGGCGAACAGGGCATCGTAGAAGCGATGCGCGACGTCCATGTCGTTCGTTCCAACGGTGATGTGGCTGAACATGCGGGCACTCCTTGTGGAAAGCCGCAGTGTCGGCGAGCGCGGGCGACTTCGCAAATCGCCCGCACCGGTGCCGCCACGCCCGCGAAAAGACCCGTTGCTACTTGGCGGTGCTGAGCAGCAGCACCGCCGCAGTGACCAGACCGATGCCGATCCAACCGATCGGACGCAGGCGGTTGCCGAACAACAGGCGTCCGCAGGTGGCAGTTCCGATCACGCCGATCGCACCCCACATCGCATAGGCGGTGGCCAGGTCCATGTAACGCACCGCCTGGCCCAGCAGGGCGAAGGCGATCCAGACCATGACGATCGCGGCGACACCCCAGCGCCAGCGGCGGAAGCCTTCCGACTTGGCCACCATCATGTTCGCGGCGACATCGATCAGCGCCGAACAGATCACGAAAAACAGAGCCAGGGTATTCATCAGTGTGCCTCCCCGAGGGTGACGCAGACGATGCCCACCACCGCCAGCACCAGGCCAGCCAGCTGCTGCAGTGACAGGCTCTCGCCGAACACGGTGAGGCCGACCACGGTCAGCAGGGTCAGGCCCAGGCCTTCCCACACCGCGTAGGCCACGCCCACCGCGATGCGACGCACCGACTGCGCCAGGAAGAAGTAGGACAGCGCCAGCGCACCGGCCATGATCAGATAACCGGTCCAGCCGCCATCGCGGGCGGCGTGGGCCATGAACGAGGTGCCGACCACTTCGGCGACGATCGCCACGGTCAGGCAGGCCCAGGCGACCAGCGCGCCACGGGCGGGAACAGTACGGGACATGTGAAACTCCTTGCAGGACGGGGACCGCGCCGCCTCATCAATGGATCCACGCCGCGCGTGGAGGGTCCGGAACGCCCCTCGCAGACAGGGGCGACGGGGGTTAGTATCATCGCCTTTTGCGGTGGTATCAAAATGGATTCCATCGACAGGAGCGATGGATCAATGCCCTATTCCCCTGAATCCCTACAGGCCTTCGTGGAAGCCGCCGCGCTGGGCTCGTTCTCGGCCGCGGCACGGCGGCTGGGCAAGACCCAGTCGACGGTCAGCACCGCCATTGCCCACCTGGAAGCCGACCTCGGCGTGAGCCTGTTCGACCGCAGCGGGCGCTACCCGCGGCTGACCGAGGCCGGGCGCCAGGTGCTGGGCCACGCACAGGAGATCCTGGCCGCCGATGCGCGCCTGCAGCAGTTGAGCGTGCGCCTGTCCGCGCCGGTCGAGCCGCGCCTGACCGTGGTGTTTTCCGATGTCTACCAGCTGGATCCGGAGCAGCGGATCCTGCAGCGCTTCGCCGAAGCGTTCCCGGAGATCGAGCTGGAGTGGCTGGATGCCGAAGGCGAGGACGTGCTGGAACGGGTGAGCGGCGGCCGCGCCGCGCTGGGCCTGCTGCCCAGGCAGGAGCGCTATCCCGATGGGCTGGTGGCGCGGCCGCTGGCGCACCACAGCGAGTTGTCGGTGTACGTGGCGCGCGGACACCCGCTGGCCAGCGCCGGGCGCCGCGCCGCCGCACAACTGGCACGGCATCGGCAGGTGCGCCTGAGCGCGGAAGTCGATCAGACCCGCTTGGTCACCGGCCTCGCGTGGACCGCCACCGATTACCTGATGGTGATGGAGATGGCCGAGGACGGCATCGGCTGGGCCGAACTGCCGCGGGCGCTGGTGCAGCGCTATGACCGTGGGCGGCTGGTGGAACTGGTGCTGCCGGGCTGGCCGCGGCGCATCCACAGCGACCTGCTGTGGCGACGCGACACGCCGCCAGGCCCAGCCGCACTCTGGTGGGCCGACGCGTTGGGGTGAAAAAGGGGACGGAGGGGATTAAGTCGTTTGTGCCCCGGCGGTACTGGGGCACAAACGACTTAATCCCCTCCGTCCCCTTTTTATCTGTCAGCGATGGGCGAGCGCGTAATCCAGTGCCGCGCACACCGCTGCCACCTGTGCGTCGTTGCACTGCTGCGGGGTTGCCCGCGGGCTGTCCGGGTAGACCTCGGTGGTGGTGGTGTACTTCGCGCCGGTAATGCCGGCGCACAGGCCCAGCTTTACCAGCGGATACTCGATCACGCCGTGGGCGATCACCGGCGAACCGATGATCTCGCCTTTGTCGTCGGCGGGGGCGATATGGGTGACCTTCTCCACGGCGGCAATGACCGCCTGCTGGAAGGCCGGCTGCGGGGCCTCGCTGTCATCCACCAGGTAGAAGCCATCCGGAATCAGGCCCGGCTCGAACGGCTTGCCGTCACGCGCGGCCAGCGCCGGGCGGAACTCGCTTTCATCACTGTCGGTGGTCTCGTGCAGGTCGATGTGCAGCACGAACTGGCCCTTGATCGGTGCAACCAGCTCGATCAGCGCGGTCGACTCGCGGGCCGGGCCATCGGCGCGGAAGTTGCGGTTCGGGTCGATCGCATCGAAGTTCCAGCGGTTGATGCGCTCGAAGCCCCACGGATTCACGCACGGCGCCACCAGCAGGTTGGCCTTGCCGGCATAGTCGGCGGCGTGCTTTTCGAGGAACTCCAGCGCGCCCATCACGCCACTGGTCTCATAGCCGTGCACGCCACCGGTAACCAGCGCGGCGGGCAGCGCCGGGTTCCAGTCGCGGCTGCGCAGGGCGAACAACGTATAGGTCTCGCCAGCGTAGTCGAGCTGGCCATAGGCCACCTTGTCGAAACGCGAGGCCAGCGCTTCGATGCGCGGCAGCACCTCCTGGTCATAGCGACGCAGGCGCTGCTGGCGGCCACGCCACAGCTCCCGTTCCGCCGCTCCCCACGGCTGGCCAGGGGTTCCGACGGGGTAGAAGGCGGCTTGGGACATGGCGGATCTCGGCGAGTCAGGAAGCAATCGCCCACTCTACCACCGGGGCAACGGCATGAACCCGACGCGCATTCCATTGGCGAATGGAATCAGCAATAATTCTCATTTACGACCTTCCACAGCCTGCACCGATGCCCATCCACGCCCTGCAACCGGCCCGCCTGCCCCTGGCCGCCGCCCTCACCCTGTGCCTGCTTCCGGCCGCCAGCGTCTTCGCCCAGGACGGCGCTACCACGCTCGACAGCATCCAGGTCTCTGGCAGCTGGCTGGGTACCGGCCTGCATGACAGCGTGAAGCGCTTCGCCGGCGCGCGCACGGTGGTCGACCGCCAGCGCATCGAGGCCAGCGGCACGGCCAGCATCGGCGATGCCATGCGCCGCATCCCCGGCGTGCAGGTCACCGACAACTCCGGCACGGCCGGCAGCTCGGTCTCGCTGAACATCGGCGTGCGCGGCCTGACCGGGCGCTACTCGCCGCGCTCGACCGTACTGCTGGACGGCGTACCGCTGGCGGTAGCGCCGTATGGCCAGCCCCAGCTGTCGTTCGCACCGACCAGCCTGTCCAACATCGAATCGATCGACGTGGTGCGCGGCGGCGGCGCGGTGCGCTACGGCCCGCAGAACGTGGGCGGCATCATCAACTTCAGCACCCGTGCCATTCCCACCGAGGCAGGCCTGCACGGCGAAGCGGGCGTGCGCTACACCGCCTACGACCATGGCGGCGGTGACAGCACCCAGTACAACGCCTTCCTCGGCGGTACCGGCGACAACGGGCTGGGCGCCGCCCTGCTGTACTCCGGCCAGGACGGGCGTGGCTGGCGCCAGGGCAGCGATGACCGCTTCAACGACCTGGCGCTGAAGTTCGCCTATGCCATCGACGCGCAGCAGGAACTGCGTGCCAAGCTGTCGTACTACGATGTGCGCTCGCTGACCCCGGGCGGCCTGACCAGCGCGCAATACGAGGCCGACCCGTTCCAGAACACCCGCTCCACCGATTTCTGGAAGGGCCACCGCACCGGCATCGACCTGGGCTACACCAACACGCTGTCGGCCAACAGCGAATTCGAGGTGCTGGCCTATTACAACGAAAGCAGCCGCGCCAGCTCGCTGATCAACACGGCCAATACCCAGTTGACCGTGCAGCCGCGCGATTACCGCGTGCTTGGCATCGAGCCGCGCTATACCCAGCGCCTGCATTGGGGCAGCACGGTGCACGACATCACCGCCGGCTACCGCTTCCTGCGCGAACGGGGCAACGACCGCAGCTACACCGTCAGCCGCCGCACCGGCGTGGCCAGTGCCACCACCCGTTTCGACAACGCGACCGATGCCCATGCGTTCTACATCGACGACCGCATCGCGATCGGCCAGTGGCGGATCACCCCGGGCGTGCGCATGGAATGGATCGACATGGACCGCCGCCAGGCCGGTGGCACGGCGACCTTCAGCAGCCGCAACGACAAGGCCCTGCCCTCGCTCAACATCGCCTACCTGCTGACGCCGCGGCTGACTGTGTTCGGCAACTACACCACCTCGTTCGGGCCGGTGCAGAACATCCAGCTGAATTCCCAGACCGCCAGCAATCCGCTCAAACCGGAAGTGGCAAAGACCGCCGAACTGGGCGCGCGCTGGCAGGACGGCGCACTGCGCGCGGAAGTGACCGTGTTCAAGATGCGCTTCGACAACCAGATCCTGCAGGTGCCGGGGATCACCCCACCGACCTTCCAGAACATCGGCGCCACCGACCACAAGGGCGTGGAGAGCGCGCTGGAGTACCACTTCGCCGAGGACAGTGCGCTGGCCGGGCTGGAGCTGTACGCCAACTACACCTGGACCCAGGCGATCCAGCAGTCCGGTGACAACCGCGGCCTGGACGTGCCCTTCTACTCGCGCGACACCGACAGCGTCGGCGCCCGCTACGCACTGGCCGGCTGGACCTTCAATGTCTCCAGCACCCACCAGAGCGGCCAGTTCTCCGATGCCGCCAACACCTGGGAAGAAACCGCTGACGCGCGCGTGGGCCGCGTGCCGGGCGTGCGCCTGTGGAACGCGCAGGTGGCCTGGCAGGTGCCGGGGCTGGACGACAGCGAGATCGCGCTGGGCGTGAACAACCTGACCGACAAGCGCTGGTACACCCGCAACGTCGATGGCAACGCCGGCCGCATGGTGGCTGCGCCACGCACCTTCTACGTGCAGGGCCGCTACCGCTTCTGACGCGGTAACCGCCCGATGCAGTGACGGCGGCGACCACGGTGGCGGCGTATCATGCCGCCACCATGTCACTGCCTGTTTCGCCATCGCGCCTGCATCTGGCCTTCCAGGGCCTGCGCCTGCGCCTGCGCGGCAGCGACCTGTGGTTCATCGCGCTTGCCCTGCTGGTCGGCCTGATCGCCGGCTACCTGACCCTGCTGCAGTCCGGCATCGCACGCTGGCTGCAGGGCACCCTGTACGGGCTGGACGACGGCATGCGCCTGAGCTCCTTGCCCGCGCTGACCTGGACCGCACTGCTGGTGCTGCCGCTGGGTGGCCTGCTGGTCGGCCTGGTCAGCCTGGCCGCGACCCGGCTCAAGCGGCCCCTGCTCGATGCGGTCGAAGCCAATGCCCTGCATGGCGGGCGCATGTCGATGCGCGACAACCTCATCGTGCTGACCCAAACCCTGCTGTCCAATGGCTGCGGCGCCTCGGTCGGGCTGGAGGCTTCGTATACGCAGATGGGAGCGGGCAGCGGCTCGCAGCTGGGCAGGGTGATGCGCCTGCGCCGCAACGACGTGCGCATCCTGGTCGGCGCCGGTGCCGCCGGTGCCATCGCGGCCGCCTTCGGGGCGCCACTGGCCGGCGCGTTCTACGCCTTCGAGATCGTCATCGGCGCCTACACCCCGGCCGCACTGGCGCCAGTGGCGGTGGCCGCGCTGGCAGGTGCATTCGTGGCCGACCAGGCCGGCATCGAGCCCTACCTGCTGCCGGCTGCCTCGACGATTGATGTCCGCGCCGCCGACTACGCCATTTACGGCCTGCTTGGCTGCTGCTGCGCGATGGTCGGCATCGCGGTGATGCGGCTGATCGCCTCGATCGAAGGCACGGTCAAGCGCAGCCCGCTGCCTGCCTGGGGTCGGCCGGTGGTGGGCGGCCTGCTGCTGATTCCGCTGGCCCTGGCCAGCCCGCAGGTGCTGTCGTCCGGCCATGGCGCGCTGCACCTGGACCTGACCACGCACCTGCCGCTGATCTGGATCGGCGGCCTGCTGACCCTGAAGTGCCTGGCCTCGGGCATCTCGCTCGGGTTTGGTTTCCGCGGCGGCCTGTTCTTCGCCTCGTTGTTCATGGGCACCCTGGTCGGCGCCCTGTTCGCCGGCCTGCTGGCAATGGCCACTGGTGTGCCGGTGATCGATGCCACGTCCGCCGCGCTGGCTGGCATGGCAGCGTTGGCCGCCGCCGTGGTCGGCGCACCGATGACCATGGCCATGCTGGTGCTGGAAGGCACCCACGACTTCCTGCTGACCAGCGTGGTGATGAGTGCGGTGCTGGTCTCCAGCACGCTGGTACGGCAGTGGTTCGGTTATTCGTTCTCGACCTGGCGCATGCACCTGCGCGGCGAGACCATCAAGAGCGCACGCGACGTGGGCTGGGTGCAGAACCTCAACGCCGGCCGGCTGATGCGCAAGGGCGTGGCTACCGCGCCGGCCGATCTCGATGCCGCCACGTTCCGCCAGCGCTTCCCGCTGGGTTCGGGCAGCCGGGTGATCCTGATCGACAGCGAAGGCCATTACGCAGGCATCGTGCAGATTCCGCGCGTCTACGGCGACGGCGTGAAGCCGGAGACCATGATCGGCGAGCTGGCCGAGAACCGGGACGTGTCACTGTCACCGGCCGCGGACGTGGTCAGCGTGATGCAGCGCTTCGACCAGACCCAGGCCGATGAACTGGCCGTGGTCGCCGCCGACGGTCAGGTCCTGGGCGTGGTCTCTGAAGCCTTCGTCCGCAAGCGCTACGCCGAGGAACTGGACAAGCGCCAGCGCGAACTGATGGGCGAGCGCGTCGACGACACCGACTGACCCCGCAAAAAGGGGACGGAGGGGATTAAGTCGTTTCTGACACTTTCGAAATCCGCGCATGGCGTGGATCTACTGTCACCTCGACCGGGTAGACTCCGGCCATGCGCTTCATTGAGACCTTCCAGGCCGGTCCCTTCGCCGACACCGTGGTCAGCCTGCTGGCCGCCTTCGTGCTGGGCACGCTGATCGGCGCCGAGCGCCAGTACCGGCAACGCACCGCCGGCCTGCGCACCAACGTGCTGGTGGCAGTGGGCGCCGCCGCCTTCGTCGACCTGGGCATGCGCATCGCCGGCAGCGCCGAGGCGGTACGGGTGATCTCCTACGTGGTCTCCGGTGTCGGCTTCCTCGGCGCCGGCGTGATCATGAAGGAAGGCATGAACGTGCGCGGCCTGAACACCGCCGCCACCCTGTGGTGCTCGGCGGCGGTCGGCAGCTGCACCGGCGCGGACATGCTGGCCGAGGGCGTGCTGCTGACCGTGCTGATCATCGCCGGCAACACGCTGCTGCGGCCGCTGGTGAATGCGATCAACCGCATCCCGATCAACGAGGCGGCGACCGAAGCCACCTACGAAGTGCGCCTGAGCGTGGATGCCGAAGCCGTACCGCGGGTGCGCGAGCGACTGGTCGATGCGCTGGAGGCCGCGCAGTATCCAGTGGGCGATGTGCAGGTGGTCGAGCATGCCGACGCGCCTACCGACGTGATCGCGGTGCTGGTCAGTACCGCGGTCAGTGCCGACGAGCTGGATCTGGTGCTGGCACGGATGGAGCACGTGCCGGGGGTGCTGCATGCCGCGTGGGAAGTCAGCACCCGCGATTGATTCATCCACGCAGGGCGTGGATCTGCCGAGGTCGTGCTGCAGTGGATTCACGCCATGCGTGGATACGCTTCCCTCACCCACCCGCCATGCGCTGCTGTGCCCGCAGCAGCTTCCGGAACGAGCCGCACTTCCGGGCATCCTCTGCCTGCGGGCAGGCCGCCGCACGTTGCAGGTGCCGGCGTACCCGTTGCAGCTGGATGATCTGCCGCTGCAGCACATCAGCCTGCGCCAGCAGGGCCTCACGATCCAGCGTAAGGCATCCGCGCTGCGGCGGCAGGGATGCGCCGATCTGCTGCAGCGACAGCCCGGCCGCCTGGCCCAGGCCGACCAGTGCCAGCCGCTCCAGCACCTGCTCGTCGTACTGCCGGCGCAGGCCGCGACGGCCCACTGCCTGCAGCAGCCCAAGCTGTTCGTAGTAACGCAGGGTCGAGGCCGGCACGCCACTGCGCTTGACCACTTCGCCGATATCCAGTTCACGCACGGGCTTGACCTCAAGTGACCTTCAAGCGCCAACCTATGGGCGACTTCCCTGCAAGGCAAGACCATGACCCGTACACCCCCCGTTGATCAGAGCGCCCTGTGGAACGGTCCTGGCGGCCAGGTCTGGGTTGCGCAGCAGGCCATTCTCGATGGCCTGTTCCAGCCCATGGCCGACCTGCTGGTGGCCGAACTTCCGGAGACCGTCACGCAACTGCTGGATGTAGGCTGCGGTACCGGTGCCAGCCTGCTGGCATCAGCCGCCGCACGCCCGGCGACACACAGCACCGGCCTGGACATCTCCGCGCCGATGCTGGCGCTGGCCCGCCAGCGCGCCGAGGCTGCGGGACTGGACGCGGACTTCATCGTGGCAGACGCGCAGCGCCATCCTCTGCCGTCCGCGCACTTCGACTGGATCCAGTCGCGGCTGGGCGTGATGTTCTTCGAGGACAGCCAGGCCGCGTTCGCCAACCTGCATCGTGCCGCGACACCCGGCGCTGGGCTGCGCTTCATCGCTTGGCGCAGTGCCGACGAGAATCCATTCATGACCACGGCCGAGCGCGCCATCGGCGATGCACTGGATCTGCCGCCCCGGGTACCCGGCGCGCCGGGACAGTTCGCCTTTGCCGACGGCGGGCAGGTACAGCGGCTTGTGCGGGCCGCTGGTTGGAAGGATGTGGAGGTGGTTGCGGTAGACCTGCCCTGCTCGATCGCCCGCGAAGACCTGCCCACCTATGTCGGCCAGCTGGGCCCGTTGGGGCTGGCCCTGCGCTCAATGCCGGAAGCCCGTGCCGCCGTGCTTCGCCACCAGGCGCTGGCTGCATTCGCGCCGTTCATCGAAGGCGACCGCGTACGCGTGGATGCCGCCTGCTGGCTGGTCCGCGCCCGCGCGTAGGAAAAGGGGACGGAGGGGATTAAGTCGTTCTTGCCCCGCGTGTGCAGGAAACGACTTAATCCCCTCCGTCCCCTTTTTCTTTACAGCGCCTCGCCGGCGTCGGCCAGGCGCGATTCGATCAAGGCGTACCACTGCTGCAGCACGTCGATCAGCATGTCCAGCTCGGCGTCGGTGCGCTGTGCGCGGCCGCTGCGCAGGCAGGCCTGGGCTTCCTGCAGCTGGGCCAGGAACCCTGCCACGGTATCGGCCTGCAGGATCAGGCCGGGCAGGCGCCGGCCCGGGATGCGCACCACGGCATGGTTGCCGAGCTGGCCGTACACGCTGAGCGTAGCTTCCGTCTTCATGGAGAGTGGCAGGAATTGGGCATTCATCGCGTGCACCGTTTGTAGACCTGAGCCGCAGGCAGGCGTGGACGACGGGGGAGACGTTGCCACGCCTGCCGGCGGTCAGGGGGGACTCGGGATGCCGGGGCACCGCCCCGGCGCAGGAGGGTCAACGTGGCTGTGCCATCCCGGCGATCTGCACGCGCCGGTTCGGCGCCAGGCAGGCAATCAGCTCGCGCCGGTTGCGCTGCCCGCACTGCACGATCGGCTCAGCCGCGCCGCGTCCTTCGGCGCTGATGCTGGCCGCAGGCACGCCGCCCTGCACCAGCGCGCTGCGCACGGCCTCGGCGCGGCGCTGCGACAGCGCCTGGTTGTAGCTGGCGCTGCCGATACGGTCGGTATAGCCGGTCACCCTGATCGACTGCACCTGTGCGGCTTCGCGTACCTGCGCCAGGATGCCCTGCACCGCCTGCTGCCCTTCCGCGCTCAGCACCGCGCTGTCGAAGCCGAACAACGCGTCGGCCGACAGCCGCAGCGGCTGTTCCGGCAGCGGTGCCGGTGCCGGTGCCGGCGGGGCCGGTGGCCGCGGCGGCTCCAGCACGGCCGCGCACGATTCCGGCTTCCAGTAACCCGCCTGGGCGATGCCCTTGCTGTCAAAGCGGACCTGGAACTGGCAGGTGAAATACTCCGCACCTTGCGCGGTGCGGAAGTTGAACAGGTAGTTCCACTCGCGCACGCCCCACATGCCTTCATTGAAATGCGGCGTGCCCAGCAGCGTGTACAACTGCCGCTTGCTCATGCCCGGCGCGAAGCGGCGCAGGTCGGCGACGTCCGGATAGATGCCTTCCTTCAACGAGGCCTTGGAGGCCTCCGGGAACTGCACGGCGGTGGCTTCGACGGGACCGTCGGTGGCCGGCGCATGGCTGCGGCAGGCGGCCAGCAGGCCCATCCCCAGGATCAGGCCCAGCGTAGCGGCATGTTGGCTGGCGCGGGCGATGCGATGCTGTTTCATGTCATTCCCCCTGTAGACGTTTCCGCGATGCCGGGCCGCGGGTGCGGCCCGGCGGCGGGGATCACCACTGGATGCCGGCACCGACGGCCACGCCGGCCTCGCCACGGCTGTTGGTCGAACCGCTGAACTTGTAGATCCAGCGCCCGCCTTCGGAGACACCGGAGATGCCCAGCGCCACGCCCGATTCGCCGTTGTAGCTGCCAGCCGCGATCGAGGCCATGCTGCGGCCCGCCTCGCTGGGCTGCGGCAGCGCTGCGGTGGCCATCGCCGAGGCGATACCGGCCGAAGCACGGTTGTCGGTCTTGCGCAGGTCGCGCTCGAAGCCACCCATGCGCTCGTCGGTGTAGGCCTTGGACCAGTCTAGGGTCTGCGCCATGCCCGACTTCAGCTGATCCACGTTGACCGCGTCGGTACCGGCGGTGCCAGCGGCAACGTTGCGCACCGTGGTCGGGCCGCTGCTGGTGCTGCCCAGGGTGACGCTGTTGTAGTTGGTCGCACCGTTCACCGTGGTGTCGTAGCGGATGGTGCCCTGCTGCGACGCCTGCAGCTGGCGCACGTTGACCGCGTCGGTGGCCTGCGAGCCGTCGGCCACGTTGACCACCTGGCGTTCGGCGCCGCTGGCACCCACCGAGACCGTGTTGGCCCGGTTCGCCACCGAACCTGCACCCAATGCCACCGAGTTGTCGGCCTGCGCCTGTGAACCATTGCCGAGCGCGGTCGAGTTGGCACCGGCGGCAGTGGAGCCTGCACCACCGGCGGCGGAGTTGGCGCCGCTGGCGGACGGATCGGCCAGGTTGTTGGTGTTGTTGGCGCGGAAGCTGCCCGCCACGTTGGTGATGTTCTGGATCTTCTGGTCGGTGTACTTCTTCGACTCGTCGATGGCGTAATTCACGCCGTTCTTCAGCTGGCCGACATTGGTTGCGTCGTAGGTGTCCGAGCCGTCGGCAACGTGGGTGATCTTGCGCTCGCTGCCGCTGCTGCCGACCGAGACCTCACCGGCCGAGTTGCTGGCACCGGTCTGGCCGTAGGCGCCGGTATAGCCGCTCTGTGCGCCAACGCTGGCCACCGAACCGGCACCCAGCGCCACGCTGTTGCCGGCACTGCTGCTGGCACCGTTGCCGACCGCCACGCTGTTGGCACCGGCTGCACTGGCCTGCGGGCCGACCGCCACCGCTTCCGCACCGGCCGCGGTGGCTGCGGCCGCCGTCGAGTTCACCGCCAGGTAGGCACTGCCACCGCCACCGTTGGTGATGCGCTGGTTGAGGACCTTCAGCGAGCCATCGACGGCAGTGAAGGCGGCGGTGACGTTGTTGTAATCGCCGCTGGTGAAGGTGCCATCGGTGGCGATGCTGGAAATGCTGAACGTCGGCGCGGTCCACGCGTTGGTGGTGCCGTTGTAGGCAGTGGTGCCGCCGAAGTAGTTGGCGATGGTGCTGTGGGTGCTGAACAGCTGGTCGCCGGTGATGGCGTCGCTGCTGCCGGCCAGGATGCTGCCGGCGGCGACGTTGGTGATCTTCACCGCACCGGTACCGGTGCCCGCCAGCGTCACGCTGTTGAGCACGTTGCCACTGCCGTCGACATCGTACTTCACGGCCAGCTTGTCGATCTCGCCGGTCTGATCGGCAACTTTGGCCAGCGAGTTGCTGACCGCATCGAAGGCGGTGCCGACGTCGTTGTAGCTGCCCTTGGTCACGGTGCCGTTGGCGGCGACGTTGTTGATCGAGTACGTCGGTGCGGTCAGCACGCCGCTGGCGCTGACCGCAGCACCACCGCCGAGGTGGGTGGCCACGGCCTGGTTGGCGGCGAACAGCTGGGCCCCGTTGATGGCCTCGCTGCTGGTGGCGCTGACCTGGCCCGGGCCGAGATTGCGCAGCGTGGTGGCGGTGCCGGCCTGGCCCAGCGTGGCGCTGGCATAGTTGACGCTGCCATCGGCGTTGAGGTCATAGCGCAGTGCCCCCTGCTCCGAGGCCTGCAGCTGTCCCACGTTGACCGCATCGGTGGCCGCGGTACCGGCCGCCACGTTGATGACCTGACGCTCTGCGCCAGCGGCACCGATGGAAACCGTGTTGGCACGATCAGCAAGGCTTCCCGCACCCACTGCGATGCTGTTGGCTGCCGTCGCCCGCGCATTGGTGCCGACCGCGATCGAATCGGCGCCGCTGGCCACGGCCTCGGTACCGGTCGAGTTCACCCGCAGGTACTTGGTACCGCCGTTGCGGATATCGGTGATCTGCGTGTTGAGGTTGACCAGCGAACCATCCACCGCCGCGAAGGCATCGGTGGCGTTGGTGTACAGGCCCTGGGCGATGGCGCCGGTGGTGGAGATCGTGCTGATCTCGAACAGCGGTGCGGTGAAGATGCCGCTGGCCGGGTCAAAGGCTGCACGACCACCGAAGAAGCTGGCGATCGCGCTGTTCGTTGCCGCCAGCTGGCCACCGTTGACGGCCTCGAGGCTGCCCGCGGTGACCGCACCGGCGGCGAGATTGCCGATGGTGGTGGTGCCGGTGCCTGCGCCGAGGGTGACCCGTCGATAGTTCGGATTGCCGCCGGCGTCCAGATCGTAGGTCACCGCGGCATCGGCCACGCCATTGATCAGGCTGATGGCCCCCTTCAACTGCGCTACATTGACCGCATCGGTGTTGCCGCTGCCCGCAGCCACGTTGGTGATCTGGCGCTCGCCCCCACCGGCGGTGCCCACCGATACTTCACCGGCCGAGACCTGCGGCGCCGTGAGGCCGTAGGCACTGTAGCTGGCCTGCGCGCCACGCAGTGCGGCCGAGCGGTAGCCCAGCGCGACCGAGTTGGCCTGGTTGGAGGTGGACTCGGCACCCAGCAGGGTCTGCCCATTGGCGGTGCCGACGGCACTGTCGCCGACGATCACCGAATGGCCCATGCGCGCGGCATAGTCGGCCGTCGGCACGCCGGTCGGGTTGCTGGGATCGTTCACGCCATCACCGGGGAAGGCGACATTGGCATCGACCTTCGGCAGTTCATGGCGTGCGTTGGCGCCGATCACCACTTCCTTCGAGCCGTTGGCGAAGGCGCCATCGCCCATCAGCACCTGGTAGTCCTGCGCGGCGTTGACGGCCCAGCAGGAGATGTCGGCCAGCGCGATGTCCAGGCACTTGGCCGCCCACGCCGGCGAATCGGTCGGCAGAAGAAGGCCCAGCAGGCCACCGGGATTGCCGTTGTTGATGTTGTAGATATAGCTGTCGGAGGTGACGCCACCGATCAGGGTCAGGTGCGAGCTGCCGCCCGTGGCCGCGCCGCCCAGACCGTTGAGCGTGCTGCCGACCGGCGACAGGTTCACCACCGGCAGGCCCAGCACATTGACCGTCGAATAGGTCTGCATCACGTTGGCATTGCTGAGCTTGAGATTGCCATTGCTCAGGTAGCCATTGCCGCCGAACAGGCTGGTGGTGGTCGGCCCGATCAGCTGGCCGACATTGCCGACCAGGCCACCGGTGCCGATGATCAGGCCGGCATTCGGGTCGGCCGGCGCCGGTGCCTTCGGGCTGGTCGGCGGGATCGCCGACGGCTGGGTCAGGCCGAGACTGCCCAGCGTGCCTCCCACCAGGCCACCCACGGCGCTGCCCAGGTTGCCGACAGTGCCATTGAGATTGCCGTTGAGCAGGTTGCCCACCGCGCTGCCGACGTTGCCCAGCGTGCTTCCCAGCACACCGCCCAGGCCTGTGCCGGGGCTACCGGTGGTGCCGTTGAGAATGCCGCCCACTGCACCACCGACCGTGCCGACGGTATTGCTAAGCGTGCCGCCCACCGCGCTGCCAACCTGGCCGACGGTGCCGTTCAGAGCGCCACCCACCGCACTGCCGACGGTACCGACAGTACCGTTCAATGCGCCACCGACTGCGCCCACCGTGTTGTTGAGCGTACCGCCCACTGCACCGCCGACCTGGCCGACGGTGCCGTTCAGAGCGCCACCCACCGCACCTCCGACCGTACCGACAGTCCCGTTCAGAGCGCCACCCACGGCGCCGCCGACCTGGCCAACCGCGCCGTTGAGCGCACCACCCACTGCACTGCCGACGGTACCGACAGTGCCGTTCAGTGCGCTGCCCACAGCACCACCGACCGCACCGACCGAATTGTTGAGCGCGCCGCCCACTGCACTGCCAACAGTGCCGACAGTACCGTTCAGAGCACCGCCAACTGCACCACCGACTGCGCCGACCGTGTTGTTGAGCGTGCCACCCACTGCGCCGCCGACCTGGCCAACGGTGCCGTTCAGAGCTCCGCTCACCGCACCGCCGACGGTACCGACGGTGCCGTTCAGTGCACCGCCGACTGCGCCGCCAACTGTGCCGACCGTGCCGTTCAGAGCACCGCCAACTGCACCACCGACTGCGCCGACCGTGTTGTTGAGCGTACCGCCCACTGCGCTGCCGACCTGGCCAACGGTGCCGTTCAGAGCTCCGCCCACAGCACCACCGACCGCACCGACCGTGTTGTTGAGCGTACCGCCCACTGCGCTGCCGACCTGGCCAACGGTGCCGTTCAGAGCTCCGCCCACAGCACCACCGACCGCACCGACCGTGTTGTTGAGCGCGCCGCTCACGGCGCCGCCAACTGTGCCGACCGTGCCGTTCAGAGCACCGCCAACTGCACCACCGACCACGCCGACTGTGTTGTTGAGCGTGCCGCCCACTGCACCGCCGACCGCGCCGACTGTGCCGTTGAGTGCACCGCCCACTGCGCCACCGACTGTTCCGACAGTACCGTTCAGAGCGCCGCCCACTGCGCCACCAACCGTGCCAACGGTGCCGTTCAGCGCACCACCCACCGTGCTACCGACCGCACCCGCGGCACCGTGAAGCGTCCCGCCGACCGCATCCACTGCTCCGCCCACCAGACCGCCGACGCCCAGCGCGCTGTGCTGCGCGGCTACGGTTGCCTGCCCGGCCAGCTTCAGGTTGCGATCGGCGACTACTTCCTGGCCGTCCGGCGCCTGCACGCGCACCTTGCCCGCGGCGCCGGCATCGAACGCGGCACTGATGGCGCGATCATGCGTGTCACCCGGCAGTTCCTCCTTGGCCGGCAGCGTGACCGCCGCCGTCGCCCGGGCCTGGCCCTGCCCCTCGATGTGATGGCCAGCCACCGCCAGATGCGCGTCGGTGTCGCCGTCGACAGAGGCCTTCAGGGACGAACCGCTGAGGCCCGCTGCCGCCTGGGCACCCGAATCGATCGAAGCGACCTGATGGCCAGCGATGCCGACCTTGGCCCTGGCGCGCGCATCGGCAGCCACGCCCAGCGGCGCCTGCGCGCCCGGCGCAACGTGCGCTGCCAGCGATGCATCCACCTGTGCCGCCTTGATCGCAGTGTTGCCCAGGCCGACAGTGGCGCGTACATCGGCCGCCAGCGCCGGCACGGCCACCTGCTTCGGCGTGGTGTTCGCTGCCAGCTTCACCTGCACGGCGGCCGGCAATACGTCACGCACCACCGGCAGCGATGTGGTGTTCAACTGCAGGCCCAGGCGAGCGTCCGCACTGATCGCGGGGCTGCTCTGCGCCTGTCGCGCGGCGGCAGCCAAGGCCACTTCCGCGTCGACCTTGACCGGCATCGGCTGCGCATACTTCGCCGCAAGCGCTTGCAGGTCGCGCAGCGACTGATTGGTTTCCGATGCCCCTGCGTGGCCGCTGGCCAGCGCGCACAGCAGTGCCAGGGCCAGCGCGGTGGGCATCAGCAGGAAGGCGCGCGGATCGCTTGCGGCGCCGCCGCCGCTGTCGCCGGTGGCCAGTTCCGAGGCCACAACCAGAGCATTGAGCTGGCGGTTCCATACACGCCGGTAGATGCGGTTCATGAGCATTTCCCCCGTAGGCGAACAACTGGAATGTCAGTGGACTTGCCGTTAGGCAGGTGACTGACATTTCAGCGGTTGCAACGGTGGCGGCGCACTTCAATCCGGCACGGCAATCGCGCATTCCGGCAAATCCACGGCCGGAATCGGCAGCCGTTTATGCAGAAGCGGCAACATGATCGGCAAGCGGATGTGCAATTCCGGCACGAATGCCGCGAAAACCCTTGCGGGGCTTGGCTCAGGCCGGTTGGCCGATCTGCGCGGGCGCGCGCATCAGGGTATCGCGCGGCAGTTCGCCGAATACCTTGCGGTAATTGTCGGCGAAGCGCGAAAGATCCCACAGGCCGCAGCTGAGGGCGATGGCTTTCACCGAGCGACGGCTGGAATCGGCCATCGACAGGCTGCGGCAGGCCGCGCACAGGCGCAGCATGGAGAGATACCGGTTGGGCGAGGTTCCAAACAGGTCCTCGAACGCATAACGCAGGCCGCGCTCGCTGACCCCAGCCGCATCGCAGATTTCATTCATGTAGATATTGCGGCGCAGGTTGAGCCGCATGAAGTTCTCTGCCCGCTGTGCGATCAGATAATGCGTACGCCGTGCACGGCTGCAACCCGGGCGATCCGCCGCACCGGCACCCAGAAGGGCCTGCACATGCTCGTGCAGCAGGGTTTCAGTTTCTTCCGGCTGCAGGCCTGCACCCTGCCCCAGCTGCAGGTGCAGCTGCTGGTAGTGGCGTGCCAACGGCGTGCCTTCGCTGGCCAGATTGAACAGTGACAGTGCCTGGCCAGCGGGAGGCGTGCTGCGCAGGCTCAGTTCGGTCAGCTTGCGCTGCACCCGTGCCACCGGCAGCAGCATCAGGGTCATGTGCGTGCCCGGGCTCAGGGTGAACTCACTGATGCCTTCCGGCATGATCGTCAACGCCATCCCCGGCGTGAGCGGTACGCCATGGCACCAGCTCAGCGTCTCATCGGTGGCGTGCAGGTACCCGAGCATCGCCCAGTCCGGCGGCAGCATGAAACGGCCGCGGCAGTGGAAACCGCAGCTGATGCTGCAGAACAGGGCTTCCTCGTGCACGCGCGAAGCGAATGCCGCACGTGGCCCATTGCCATCGAGCAGCAGCAGTTCGACATCACAGACACGAAGCACGCCGCTCAGCGTGGCCAGGTCTATCGACCGCAGGCCGCTGTCGCCGCTGTCTCCTACCCCACCATCGACCATGACAGTGTTGTCCCCCGTTGATCCGCCATGCGATGCGGCCCCCACTGCCTGACAGGGCGCGCAGCGATCCAGAAACCACTTCCGTTGTCGTGCTGGCCGCATCGGCTCCGATGCGGCCAACCATGGAAATGCAACAGCTTGAATGCGAGTATGCCCGATAATCGTCGAAGGTAAACCCGCGGGCTGCAATGAAGAAAAAAGATACACAGATGAAGAAAATGTCGGCGCCATTGGCACGGTCTTCGCATGCGCCGGAAAATGGAAATCACATAATCTGCACGACCATGAATCGTTTTGCCTTCGAACGGATTCTCGTCACAGAAACGGCCTGAAAGTTTCAGCATCGCGGGGTTTCTGCCGAATTTGCATATAGGTTCCTGTTGCAGCCAACGTCCATTCAGGCAAAGTCGATAGCACGGTGATCCGGCCAACTGATCCGGCCGCACCCAGGGGGACAGCATGACCACGCACGCATCATTGGTTGCCTCGACCACCGGCCCCGGGCCGAGCGGTCGCGACCGTGCGGCTGGCGGCCTGCCTGGAGACGATCACCCTGCTTGAGCACAGCGGGCCCATCCCGCCGTGCCTCCTCCGCCAGGACGCGCGGAGGCCCACGGACGATCCCGGCGGAGCCGGGCCACCGCCCAACGCAGGTGTACTGCATCCGCAGACAGGTAGAGGGAGACATTGGTCATGAACGCATCGATCCGCAAATTCCTGAAGGAAGAAGACGGTGTCACCGCGCTCGAGTACGGGCTGCTGGCTGCCGTCATCGCTGGTGTCCTGATCGCGGTCGGCAACGACCAGATCAAGGGGTTCTTCGAAACGCTGTTCAAGAACCTCTCCGCACTGGCCACCAAGGCGTCGGGCTCGACGACCTGAGCGGCGACCGCGCGCGGCAGGCAGAGCCGCGACGGTGGGGCGCATGGAACCAGGCGAAGACCGTCCAGTGACGGACGACGGAGTGTGCGATGACACTGCTGGGATTGTTGGCCATCGGCGTATGCCTGCGGATCGCGATCAGTGATCTGTATGCCCGTCGGGTGCCCAACGCCTGGCTGATCGCCGCTTGCGTGATCGCCACCGTGGTGATCGTCTTCGGCCAGTTCAGTGCGCCGCGCCAGCCGTGGCTGCCCCACGTTGCCGGCGCGGCGCTCGGCCTGTTGGCGCTGCTGCCGTTCTATGCCCTGCGCTGGATGGGCGCCGGCGACGTGAAGTTCTTTGCCGTGCTGGGGCTGATGCTGGGCTGGCAGGCGCTGCTGCCGGTCTGGCTGGTCGCCAGCCTCGCCGCCGGGTTGCACGCCGTGCTGGTGCTGGCGGGCCGGCGCCTGGGCGTGTTGCTGCCCGGCCACCTGCAGATGCAGGTGAATCGCACCAGCACGCAATGGCACGCGCATCCGGCCCTGCGCGACATGCAGGCCGCACGCCAGGGACGACGTGGCATTCCCTATGCCGCCTACCTCGCACTCGCCGCCATCGGCTGGGTGCTGGCAAGCATCTACGGAGGTGCACCATGAACATCCGCAGCCCGCGCCGGCAACGCGGCGTCGCCAGCATCGAGTTCGCCCTGATGCTGATGCTCGGCCTGTTGCCGCTGCTGCTGTTCACCTTCTCCGGGGTGATGATCATGGCAGCGCAGCAGACCCTGGCCACCGCCTCGGCCGAAGGTGCGCGCGCCTCGCTGCGCTACGGCACCGCCGGCGAACGGCGCACCGCCGCCTGCGTCGCCGCACGCACCTCGATGCAATGGCTGCTGCAGTTCTCCAAGCAGAACGTGGACTGCAGCGCGGGGGGCAGCAATGCCATCGTGGTGTCCGCGCAGGCGCCCTGCGCCGGCCTGGCCACGGCCCAGTGCATGACCGTGACAGTCAGCTACGACTACGCCAGCCATCCCTTCCTGCCCGGCACCGCCACGCTCTACAAGTGGGTGATGCAGGCTCCCATCCGCAGCGTCGCGGTCGCCCAGCTCGATCTCGGCAGCGGCAACTGATGACCGGTATTTTGGAGACGGTTCCATGCTCAAGTTGACCCGCATCGCTGCCGTCGCCCTGATCGGCCTGGCCGTGCTGCTGGCGCTGATCGCCTTCATGATCGGGCGCAAACCGGCCGCACCGGTCACGGCCGCGCCGATCGCGCACAACGAAGTGCAGGCCATCACGGTGGTGGAAGCCGTGGCGCGCCTGCCCGCGGGCGAGCCGATCAGCGCCAACGACCTGCGCCTGGCCCAGCGCACCTCCCCCGTCGCCGGTGCCGCCACCAGCATCGCCGCCGTGGTCGGCAAGGTGCCGGTGCAGGACATCGCCGAAGGCAGCCCGATCAGCAGCAGCGCATTGGCACAGGGCTTCTCGCTGCAGCTGCGGCCGGGCGAGCGCGCACTGGCCGTGCCCGTGGACGAACTGGTTGGTGCCGGCAACCGCATCCTTCCCGGCGACTTCGTCGACGTCTTCCTCAACCTGCGCAATGCCCAGCCCAGCATCAACAGCCCCGCCGAAGCCGCGCAGACGCGCCTGCTGCTGTCGCGCCTGCGCGTGCTGAGCTATGGGCAGCAGGACATCGCGCCGGTCGCCTCGGAAGCCACCTCCAATAGCGAGGCCGACACCCGCAACGACCCGCGCGCGGCCGACATCACCGGCAGTGGCGGCAGCCACAGCAGCAATGAAGCCCCGCAACCCGCGCGCAGCGCGGTGCTGGCGGTACCGGTGGCGGACGCCAATCGACTGCTGCTGGGTGCGCAGCAGGGCAAGCTGTTCCTGGCGCTGCGCAATCCCGCTGATACGGGCCTGCCCGACCTCGCACTGTTCCCTCAGTCGCGCGGCGTGATCGATCCGCTGCGTGGGCTCGACGCAGAGCAGCAGCTGGCACTGCAGCGCCCGGAGAACCACGCCTTCGCCGGTATCGACGGCGACGCGCTGGCCGGCCGCGGCAGTGCCCCGCCACGCAGCAACGCGGATGCACCCGCGCGTGCGCCGGCGCCCCGTCGCAGCCCCCCGCGCGCTTCGGGTATCGAGATCATCCGTGGCGACAGTTCCGCCCCCCGTGGCTCCCTTTGACCTGCATCGAGCGCATCCATGACCGAACGTCGCCGCCGTCCACGCCTTTCTCCCCGCCAGCGGTGGCTGGCCCTGCTGCTGGTGCTGCTGGCACCGGCAACGAGCGTGGCCGCCGATGACCTGGTGCTGCAGGCCCGTGAGCAGCGTCCCTGGAACCTGCCGGCCGACCTGGAACGGGTGGCCATTGCCGACCCCGGCGTTGCCGACATCGTGATGCTGCGCGGCCAGCGCCAGGCGCTGCTGGTGGGCAGGATGCCCGGCACCACCACCCTGCTGCTGTGGCACCGCAAGCAGGCCGAGCCGCAACGGGTGACAGTACGGGTGCAGAGCGCCGTACAGGGTGCGGCCAGCACCGGCGGCAACGATCTGGTGTTCACCCAGCAGGACCAGCAGGGCCTTTTGCAGGGAAGCACTGACAGCGTGCTCTCGCACATGCAGGAACAACGCACGGCGGCGATGGCACTGGGCAAGGAAGGTGCGCTTGCCGATACGTCCACCATCAGCAGCGGCGGTGTGGTCCAGGTCGAGGTCAAGGTGGTCGAGTTCAACAAGACCGCGATGAAGCAGATCGGCATCAACTTCCAGAACCGCAACGGCGGCTTCGCCTACGGCTTCGCGCGGCCCGGCACCGGGTTGCCGGGCAACACCGGCCTGCTGCCCGGCATGAAGGAAGGCAACAGCAGCAACGAGGCCGTCTCGCCGATTTCCTCGGCATTCCGCCTTGTTTTCGGCTCGACCAAGGGGCTGTGGAACGCCGATGTCGAACTGCTGCAGGCCAATGGCATGGCCCGCGTACTGGCCGAGCCGACGCTGGTGGCGCTGTCCGGGCAGAGCGCCAGTTTCCTGGCCGGTGGCGAACTGCCGATCCTGGAACCGCAGGGGCTTGGCACTACCACCATCACCTACAAGCCGTTCGGCATCGGCCTGACCGTGACCCCGACCGTGCTGGCAGCGAACCGCATCGCGCTGAAGGTAGCGCCCGAAGCGAGCGACCTGGACTACAGCAATGCCATTGTGCTCAACAACGTGCAGATTCCCTCGATCACCACCCGCCGCGCCGACACCACCGTCGAGCTGGGTGATGGCGAGAGTTTCGTCATCGGGGGCCTGGTCAGCTCCAACATCGTCTCCAACGTCAGCAAGATTCCGCTGCTGGGCGACCTGCCGATCATCGGCTCGTTCTTCCGCAACTTCGATTACAAGCGCCAGGACAAGGAGCTGGTGATCATCGTCACCCCGCGCCTGGTGCAGCCACTGGCGCGCAACACCGAACTGCCGCTGCCCGGCGAGCGCGAAGCCAGGCCGCATCTCCCCGAGTGGGGTTCCTGGTTGCTGGGTCCGGTCAGCCAGGACCCGGTGCCCGGATTCTCGCGCTGACTCCATGATGCCTGCGATACCACGCCCATGCCCTACGCCACCGCCCAGCCGCTGCATCCGCAAGGACCGCCAATGAACCTGGTCCTGTACGGCATCGACCGCGAACTGCTGCCCCGGCTGGCCGCCAAGCTGCCGCCGAGCACCGCCCTGCATTGGCAGGACAGCAACGCCCCCACCTCCGCCCAGGACCTGCAACGCGGCCCGCAGAGCCTGGTGCTGCTCGACTTCCGGCCCGAGCATGCGGCCGCCTCGAGCGTGCTGGCGCAGCAGCTGCAGCAGACCCAACCGGACCTGCCGCTGGTGGCCGTGGGCGCCACCAGCGCCGGCCAGGTCGAAGGCGTGGTGATCGCGCTGCGCGCCGGCCTGCGCGATGTACTGGACCTGGACAGTGACGACGCAGGCATCGAGGCGGCCTTGCGGCGCGCCCTGTCTCCGCGCCCGGCAGCGGTTGCCCAGCACGCACACAAGGCACGCCTGATCGTGCTGCTGGGTGTGCGCGCCGGCGTCGGCACCAGCACCCTGGCCGCACATCTTTCGGTGCTGGCGCAGCAGACGCGCGCCCTGGCCCAGGGCGAAGCCGTGCAGCAGGACGGCCTGCTGATGGAGCTGGCGCAGCCCTCCGGCGACCTCGCGCTGTACCTCAATCTCGACAGCCGCTTCCACTACGAAGACGCGCTGCGCAATGCCAGCCGCATCGATGCCACCCTCGCCCGCACGGCCATGGCGCGCCATGACTCCGGGCTGGTGCTGCTGGATCGTGCCAGTGGCAGCGATGCCGTTCCGCCCTCCGATCCTGGCGCGCTGCTGCAGCGCCTGCGCGGCGTGTTCGCCAGCGTGCTGTGCGATGCCGGCGGCTGCCCGTTGCGGCAGCTTCCGCCCTTGTTGCTGGACCAGGCCGACGAGATCTGGCTGGTCACCGATGCCTCGATCGCCACGCTGGTTTCTCTGGACCAGGCCCTGAAGCACCTGGCGGGCCAGCGTGAGCGCGAGAAGCGCCTGCAACTGGTGATCAACCGCCACGATGACAGCAGCGGCATGAGCCCGGAACAGATCGCACGCCGCTTCGAAGTACCGCTGCTGGCGACGCTGCCCGAACGACCGCGCGTGCGCCTGGCCGCCAGCCAGGGACACCTGCTGCTGCAGGATGCCCCGCGCGACCCCTATCTGCGTGCCCTCGCCCCGCTCGTGTCGCGCCTGGATCCGGCCGCCTGCCCGGTCCAGCCGCATGGCCTGCGGGAAAGACTCTCCCTTG
Organism: Stenotrophomonas sp. LC732; assembly: GCF_052446685.1. Taxonomy (NCBI): domain Bacteria; kingdom Pseudomonadati; phylum Pseudomonadota; class Gammaproteobacteria; order Lysobacterales; family Lysobacteraceae; genus Stenotrophomonas; species Stenotrophomonas sp. LC732. Next base: position 2,504,231 of record NZ_CP199214.1, read on the forward strand.
CCCTGGGTGGATCGCAATGGAAGACAAGGTAACCCCGTTCCCGCATGCCGTTGCCCGCCCGGTACTGCCCGAATCTGCCCCGGGCCACCTGCCGTTCGCGCAGACCGAGCAGTACCAGAAGGTGCTGTCGGCCGCGCATGAGCATCTGCTCAACAGCATCGAGGACGAGCGCATCGACATCGATTCCTGGGCCCCGGACACCATCGCCCGCTGGGTGCAGGTCCAGACCGTGGGCTTCATCCAGGAATGGCGCATCCCGATCAACGAAGAAGAGATGCAGGTGGTCGCCGAGGGACTGGTCAAGGAGCTGACCGGTTTCGGCCCGCTGGACGACCTGCTCCACGACCCCTCCATCGAAGACATCCTGATCAACGGCTTCAAGGACGTGCACGTTTCGCAGGGCGGACAGCTCAAGCGCGCCACCCAGCGCTTCACCGATGATACCCACCTGCTGCGCATCCTGCGCCGCATCCTCGCCCCGCTCGGCCGCCGGCTGGATGATTCCAATCCGATGGTCGACGCGCGCCTGCCCAACGGTGGCCGCCTCAACGCGATCATCTCGCCGCTGGCGGTGGACGGACCGATGGTGTCCATCCGCAAGTTCCGCAAGGACCCGTTCACCCCCGACGAACTGCTCGCCAAGGGCACCTTCGACGCACCGATGCAGGCACTGCTGAAGGCGATGGTGCTGGGGCGCTGCAACATCCTGGTCTCCGGCGGCACCAGCTCGGGCAAGACCTCGCTGCTCAATGCCCTGGCCAGCTACGTGCCGGCCGATGAGCGCGTCATCACCGTGGAGGACACCGCCGAGCTTTCGCTGAACCATCCGCACGTGGTGCGCCTGGAGAGCCGCATCGGCGGCGCCGAGGGCCAGGGCGCGGTCAGCATCCGCGACCTGGTGCGCAACAGCCTGCGCATGCGCCCGGACCGCATCGTGGTCGGCGAAGTGCGCGGCGCTGAAGTGCTGGAAATGCTGCAGGCGATGAACACCGGCCACGACGGATCGATGGCCACCATCCACGCCAACACGCCGCGCGACTGCCTGTACCGCATCGAGATGCTGGCCGGGTTTGCCGGCTTCCAGGGCAGCGAAGACAGCCTGCGCCGGCAGATCGCCAGCGCCATTGATTTCATCGTGCAGATCTCGCGACTGGGCAGCGGGCGCCGGGTGCTGGTCTCGATCACCGAGATCACCGGGGTCAGCGACAACCTGATCACCACCCAGGAGATGTTCCGCCACGAGGTGCAGATCGATGGCACCGGCCGCGAGACCGACCGCTGGATCGGCCTGGGCTTCCATCCGCATTCGCACAAGCTGGAGCCGTTCCGCCAGCAGCTGCGCGAATCACTCTACGGGGACTTCTGAACATGGGCACCGGCCTGCTGCTGGGCGTGTTGAGCATCATCTCGGTGCTGCTGGCGCTGGCCGTCTGGCTGTGGGGTACCGCCAGCAGCCGTGAACAGCGCCAGGCCTCGCTGCAGCACACCGAGCAGCAGCTGGCACGCGGCAGCACGGCCGGTGCGGTGCCGGCCGGGCCTGCCGTTGCGGCGGCGAACGATTCGGCCCGCCCCGCCAGCAGTGGGAGCCGCGCATTACCCTGGGATGGCGTCCTGCAGCGCGCCGGCCTGCAGCCGGGCTGGAAGCTGCCACTGATGCTGCTGGTACCGGGACTGGTGCTTGCGGTCGTGGCGGCGGTGCGGCTGGGCACGGCCTGGATGTTTCCGCTGACCCTTCTGCTGTACCTGCTGGGCTGCTGGCTGTGGGTGATGCGCCGGATCACGAGACTGCGCGCGCAGCTGCTGCACCAGATGCCGGACTTCCTCGACAACCTGGTCCGCCTCACCGCGCTGGGCAACAGCCTGCAGGCCGCGTTCCAGGTGTCTTCGATGCAGACCAGCGCGCCACTGCGCGGCCTGCTGGACACCACGGTGCGCTATGCGCGCAGCGGCATGGAGCTGGATCGTGCATTGAGCCTGGCCGCACAGCCGTACCGGATGGACGTGCTGAAGGTGCTGGCGGTGGTGATCGGGGTGAGCGTGCGCATCGGCGGGCGCGCCGACCAGATCCTGCAGCGCATGGGTGATTTCATGCGCGACCTGGAGCAGGCCCAGCAGGAGCTGGCCGCCACCACCTCGGAAACCCGCATGTCGGCCTGGGTATTGGGGCTGCTGCCACCGGCCAGTGCGGTGCTGATGGCGATCTCCAGCCCGGCGTTCTTCCAGCCGGTGCTGCATGACCCGCTCGGCCACAGGATCCTGCTGATCGCACTGGGCCTGGAACTGCTCGGGGCGTTGCTGCTGTACCGCCTGGCCAAATCGCTATGACCGCCCGCAGCTACCCGGGAGGTGCCCGATGAGCGCCAGCGCCTGGTTTGCCCTTTCGCTGCTGGTGCTGGCAGCGGGCGTCGCCCTGCTCGGCATTGCCGGCTGGGTGCGCAGCCATCGCGAGCACCGCACCTCGGCCGCGCTGAAGACCGCCCTGCAGCCGCGCGGGGAAGCCCGCGACACCGAGGCCACGCGCCGCGACTCGCTGGGCTGGCTCGAGCGCTTCGGGCGCTCGCTCAGTGGTGGCCGCCTGGAGGCCGCGCTGCTGGCCAACGAGGACAGGCTGCTGCTGGACCTGGCCGGCTGGAACACGCGCCGCGGCACCGCCATCTATCTCGGCCTGCGCCTGTTGCTTGCGCTGCTGGTGCTGGCGCTGGCGCTGGCGTTCAGCAGCGCGCACGGTCTGGCCAGGGTGATGGTGGTGATCGGTGCGCTGGCGGCCGGGCTGCTGCTGCCCAAGTTCGTGCTGTCGTCGTGGGTCAAGCGCCGCCGCCGCGCGGTCGAGAACGAACTGCCCTTGCTGATCGACCTGCTGCGCCTGCTGCAGGGCGTGGGCTTCAGCATGGACCAGAGCCTGCAGACGCTGGGCGACAAGCTGCGCGATGCGTTGCCGGTACTGGGCGGCGAACTGCAGGAAGCCAACGTGGCCTACACCCACGGCCGCACCCGCGCGCAGTCACTGCGGCGCTTGAGCGAGGTCTACGCCGATGACGACCTGGCCAGCCTGATGCAGCTGATCCTGCAGGTGCATGCGCACGGCGGCGCCGTGCAGGAACCGCTGCGCCAGTTCAGCATCCGCCTGCGCGAGCAGCGCCGCAACACGTTGAAGGAAAAGGTCGGCAAGCTCTCGGTGAAGATGACCGTGGTGATGATGCTGACCCTGTTGCCGGCACTGATGCTGGTGCTTGCCGGTCCAGCGCTGGTCGCGCTGGCCACCACCATGTCCAAGATGGGATCGCCCTGATGCCTGCCCTGCGCACCCCCTGCCTGCTGCTTGCCGTCGCCCTCGCCACCCTGGCCAGTGGCTGCGCATCGACCACGCCGAAGTACGTGCGGGCGCCCAGCCTTGCGCCGCCGGAGCCCGATCCGCAGGACAGCCGCAACACCTATCTGGAGCTGATCGAGCGCATGCAGCAGCAGGGCGCCTGGTATGCCTCGCTCGCCCACGTGGAGGCCTTCCGCCAACGCTATGGTGATCGCCCCGCCCTGCGCCTGCTGCAGGCCGACGCTCTGCGCGAGACTGGCCAGAGCGACGCAGCGGTCGCGCTGTATCGCGAGCTGTCCAGCGGGCCGCAGGCCGCCGCGGCCGCCCACGGCCTGGGCCTGATCGCTGCACGCCGCGATGACGACGCCGGCAGCGAACAGGCGCTGGCGCGCGCCACGCAACTGCAGCCCTTGAACACCGACTACCTGGGCGACCTGGGTTATGCGCGGCTGCGCGCCGGCCAGTTCGACCAAGCGCGCGAGCCGCTGGCCAAGGCCCTGGAACTGTCGCCGGGCAACGCCAAGGCCACGGCCAATCTCGCACTGTGGGCGCTCCTGCGCGGCGACCAGGCCACCGCGGAGCGCCTGGCGGCACAGGCCAACCTCAACGACGAAACGCGCCGCAGCATCCAGCAGCAGGCCCAGCAGATCCGCACGCGCCTGCAGCAGCGGCAGGCGGCGGCCGCCGTCAACGCCCCTGCGCCTGCGTCCGCGGCCAGCAGCGACCACGGCGCCCGTGCGTCGGGCAGCACCCGGCTGGCAGCCGAACCACGCCGCGAAGCACGTGACGAGCGCGATCCGCAGCGCCTGCCACCGTCGATGCTGGAACGCTTCAGCACCACCGAACACCCGACCGGAAGCACACCATGACTGCGATGCGCCTGACCCGACGCCTGTTGCCCGTGCTGTCCTGCCTGCTTGCTGCCGGTGCCGTGCAGGCCCAGCAGCAGCCATTGACCGGACAGATGCTCGGTGGCCCCTTGCCGTCGGCACCGGCCGCAGCACCGATGCAGGCCGAGCCGCTTCCCACCGTGGAGCTGCCCGCACCCGCCGCATCCGCGGCGGTGGCAGCGGTGCCACCGGCACTCCCCGCAACCGACGGTGCCCCGCCGGCGACACCGCGTGCGCGCCTGCAGAGCGGCGAAGCCACCCGCAACCTGTTCCGCCTGCAGGCGTCGGGACAGCAGGCCGGCCAGCGCCTGCCGATCCTGGGTGACCAGGCCACCCTGAGTTATGCGCGTTACCTGAAGAGCTTTGAACACGAGATTCCGGACTTCTTTGAGACCGATGTTGCCCGGTCCAAGGATGCCTCCTCCTCCGGACGCTGAGGTAGGCCATGAAACGCCCACGCCAGTTCAGTTTCGGCCGCGCACGCGGCGGCATGTCGGTCACCATGATGCTGGTCATGCTGGCCTTGCTGGCGATGCTGGGCCTGATCGAGATCGGCTATCTGTTCTGGGCCAAGCGCGATGCGCAGAAGGTTGCCGATCTGGCCGCACTGGCCGGCGCGCAGCGACTGGAGTTGTGCAGCGCGGACAACAGCGACAACAGCGCCGCCCGGCAAAGCGCACTGGCCCAGAACAGGTTCGCAGGCACCTTGCAGGTCCGCTGCGGCAACTGGAGTGCCAGCCGCGGTACCAGCAACCGTTTCGTCACCAGCGTTGATGCCAGCAACCCGCGCAATGCGGTGCAGGTGATCGCCGAGCGCAGCGTGCTGCCCTTCTTCGGCCAGAACACCAGCCTGCCGACCGTCAGCGTGCAGGCGGTCGCCCGCCGCTCGGAGCCCACGGCGGTGTTCGCGGTGGGCTCGCAGCTGCTGCGCACCAATGGCGATTCCGTACTGCTGTCGACCCTGCGCCTGGTCGGCCTGGATGTCAGCAATGCCACGGTGCTGTCCTATGACGGTCTGGCGCAGGCCAACGTCACCCCATCCGGCCTGCTGAAGGCACTCAACATCCCGGTGAGCGCCAACCTCAGCGTGGCCGATTTCAACCGCCTGCTGTCGGTCAACAAGATCTCGCTGGCGCAACTGGTCGATGCCACCGCCACCGTGGTCGGCCGTGACTCGACGGTGGGCGTGCAGCTGCGCGCCCTGTCCGACCTGGTCGCCACCCAGCTGGACATCAACAAGCTCAACATCGTGCTCGGCAGCCAGGCCGGCGGCGGCGGGCTGTTCGCGGAAGTTGTCTCACCCGACGGCACCGTCGGCAGCGCACTGGAATCGAAGATCAACGTGCTCAACCTGATCAGCACCGCCATCTCCATCGCCAACGATGGCAACGGCGTGACGATCAAGGGGCTGGACCTGCTGGGCATCAACATCCAGGGCGGCGTGGTCGAGCCGCCGTCGATCGCCATCGGCGGCGTCGGCACCCGCGCCTACAATGCGCAGGTGCGGCTGATGGTGGACGTGGACAGCAACAACCTGTTCGCGCTTGGGCCGCTGCTGAACCTGCTCGGCACGCGCCTGCACCTGCCGCTGCACGTCGACGTGGCCAACGGCATGGGTACCCTGACCGGCATCCAGTGCGGCGGCAGTCCCCCCAAGGCCACCATCCAGGTCGATTCATCGGTGCTGCGTGCCTGCGTCGGCAACGTCGACCCCGCACAGCGATTCTCCAAGGCCAATGTCTGCGACGCCACGCTGCAGAACGAACAGCTGTTGAAGCTGCTGGGCCAGCCGCTGATCAACGACAGGATCACCCTGCCCGCCCTCACCGGCTCACAGAACCTGACCCTGGCTGCGGGCGAGACCGGCTCGACCCGGATCAATCCGCTCGCGATCGGTGACGCAGTGTCGAGCCTGGTCAACGAGCTGCTGCGGGTGCTGTCGGGCATGCTCAGCTCGCCCAAGCAGGGCATGAGTGCCAACGACACGGCCAAGGCGCTGGCCGATCGTTACCTGCAGGCGGCCTTTCCCACTGGCGGACGCTACAACGTCGACCAGGTCATCCCGCTGCTGCGCGATGGCGATCCGGCACGCAACCTCGCCCCGCTGGGCAACTGGACGGTGAAGAATGGCGTCCCCAATCCCTGCCTGCTGGGCCTGACCACCTGCTGGGAAGACGGTTCGGTGTGGACCGGTTACAGGACGACCGTCACCGGCCAAGGCCTGGGCCTGCTCGATGGCCTGCTCGGCTCGCTGGTCGGCGGCCTGCTGATCAACCGCTGCGACAGCCTGCTCGGCAACCTGATCGACTACAACGGCTGCGTGCGCAACAACCTGGCGTCGTACATCCAGACCGCGCCGGCGGGTTTCCTCGATGGCGCCAGTGGCAGCGGCGTCGCCAACCCGGACGGAAGCGTCAGCTGCAGCGGCCTGCTGTGCACCGTGCTGAAGCCGATCCTGGCCGCACTGCGACCGGTGCTCAACAGTGTCGGCACTCTGCTGACCAACCTGCTGGCCAGCGTGCTGGGCCTGGAACTGGGCCGGACCGACGTCAACGTGCAGTCGATCCAGTGCAGCGCGGCACAGCTGGTCTATTGAAATCGCGCCGTGACCGCCGCCCTTGGCGGCGCCCGCGCCCATGCTAGACTCCCGGCGGGGAACCACCTTCATCTCAACCCACACTCATCCGTGGATGGTCTAGACATGCGAGAAACTTCAGGGGGCGCGGTCTTCGCCCGGCACGCGCGCAACGCAGCAGTGCTGGCCGTGGCCATGATGCTGGTGGCACCGGCGGCGATGGCCGCGCGTGGCGACCGCGAGGCTGCAGCCGAACCGGCGCGCAGCGCGCCGGTGGTGCGCAATACCGTGGACGAGCTCAAGCAGTTGATGGATTCGCGCCAGCTGACCGAGCTGCGCACCACCTACAACGGCAACTACGGCGCCAGCCTGCTGTTCAACGCCAATACCCTGACCTACTACGTCGCCCTGTTCCAGGAGAAGAACTTCTGGCGGGTGATCAAGACCGATGCGGTGGACAACGCCGAACGTGTCTACCGCACCTTCGCGCAGCAGTCCGAGCAGCTGGCCCAGGTCTACATCGACACCACCCGCCTGGAAGCCGGCAAGCGCTACACCGAGCGCCTGGTGGCCTACAACGAAGAACGCCTGCGCACCCTGCAGCAGGAAATGGAACAGCAGCAGGCACAGTCGGCGCAGGTCAGCGCCGCCCTGCAGCAGGCCCAGCAGCAGGCAGTCAGCCTCAGCACCGATGTGCAGAGCACCAACAGCCAGCTGGACGCCCTGCAGCGCCGCATCCAGATCCTGCAGGCCGAACAGGGCAACCCGGAGTTGAGCCTGCCCAAGCCGGACAGCGTGCCCTCGCCGGCACCGGCCGCCACCAGCGACGGCCGCTGAGAGCTGCACTCACGGCATTGCACACGACGGCGCCCCAGGGCGCCGTTGTTGTTTTCGGCGCTTCAGTGCACCACTTCACTGGCAGGCGTCGTAGACCGCGTCATCCAGCTGCCGGCGCTGCACGAAATCCAACCGCCGACGTTTGAGCAGCGCCTGTCCGCGCTGGCGGCGCACACGCTCGCAGGCCGCCGCATCCGTACTGATCGTGATCAATGCGCCCTGCGCCCGGACGGCACGACGCGGGCGACGCGACGGCTTCGATGGCGTGACTGCGGGAACCACCGCCCCACGGGACAATGACTGCTCCGCCGGGACATCCCAGCGCCACGCCGCCCGGCCCTGGCAGGGTGTCTGCTGGTAGACCGGATGCGGTCCATCCACGCATTTGTAGACATTGGTCTGAGCCGGCGCGGCCATCGGCAACAGCAGGCACAACAGCAGGGACCATCGCGTGGCGGGCATCCGGGCATTCCACAGGCGGGCTGCGGACATCCTCGGCGCGCGACTCGGGTCCCGCCAGAGCGATATGCGTCACATCCTCTGCAATCCAGCACAGCGGTGCAAGTCCGTCGCCGGCACCTGCGCTGTACTGCCGAAGGCACCGGCAGCCTGCCGGTGCCTTCCCTCCCTTCCGCCAAGGAACCTGCAATGAGCAACTTCGTCACCGTCGCCGACGGCGCCCGCATCTTCTACAAGGATTGGGGCAACGGCCAGCCGATCGTGTTCGCCCACGGCTGGCCGCTGTCGTCCGATGCCTGGGACCCGCAGATGCTGTTCATGGGCCAGAACGGTTACCGCGTGATCGCCCACGACCGCCGCAGCCACGGCCGTTCCAGCCAGACCTGGGACGGCAACAACATGGACACCTACGCCGACGATCTGGCTGCAGTGATCGAGGCGCTGGACCTGAAGGACGCGATCCTGGTCGGCCATTCCACCGGCGGCGGCGAAGTGGCCCACTACATCGGCCGCCACGGCAGCACGCGCGTGGCCAAGGTGGTGCTGGTCGGCGCCGTGCCGCCGCTGATGCTCAAGACCGCCGGCAACCCGGCCGGCACCCCGCTGGAGGTCTTCGACGGCATCCGCAAGGGCACCGGCGGCGACCGTTCGCAGTTCTTCAAGGACCTGACCACCCCGTTCTTCGGCGCCAACCGCGATGGCAACACGGTCACCCAGGGTATGCGTGATGCGTTCTGGCTGCAGGGCATGCTCGGTGGCGTCAAGGGCCAGTACGACTGCGTGCACGAATTCTCGGAAGTGGATTACACCGAAGACCTGAAGAAGATCGACGTGCCGGCACTGGTCGTGCACGGTGATGACGACCAGATCGTCCCGTTCGATGCCTCGGCCAAGCTCTCCTCGCAGATCATCAAGAATGCCGAACTGAAGGTATACGCCGGTGCCCCGCACGGCCTGACCATCACCCACGCCGAGCAGTTCAACGCCGACCTGCTGGCGTTCGCGCGCAGTTGATGCGCCGCGGCGGCACTGTAACGGTGCCGCCGCCCCTTCGATCGCAAAAAGGGGACGGAGGGGATTAAGTCGTTTGTGCACAAACGACTTAATCCCCTCCGTCCCCTTTTTTTGTCAGATGTCGTTGTGGTGATGCGGCACAGCGGCAGGCAGCGGGTCATGCCCACCCACGAAGTGGCGCACCACCGGCGCACGCTCACCGCGATGCAATCCGCGCAGCACTTCCTGGATCGCCCTGTCGTCGGCGGTGATGCGTTCGTGCTGGCGCAGGTGCTCCAGCCACGACGGGGTCACGAAATACTCCAGGTGGATGCCCGGGGTGGCCACATCCTCGACCACGCCCCAGACCACGGCGCCATCGCGGCGGCGGATGGTGCCCAGTGCGCGCATCTGCGCCTGGAACGCGGCGCGATCAGCATCGTCAATGCGGTACTCGATGGTCACCAGCACTGGGCCTCGATCATTGGATACCGGTACCGACAGTTCGGGGGCTGGCCAGTGCCCCGCCGGACGCAGGTTCAGGTCTTCGGTGCCGGCGATGCGCACGCGCCACACCAGCAACCCGCCGATGACCGCACCCGCGGCAGCCACCAGCAGGGCCAGCTCCGGCGAGGTGCGCTGAGCCAGTGCGCCCCAGCTCAGGCCGCCGGCGGCCATGCCGGCAGAGAACACCATGATGTACAGCGCCAGCGCACGCGCACGCACCCACGCCGGCACTGCGGTCTGCGCCGCGATCTGCAGCGACGACAGCACGGTGATCCAGGCAAAGCCATTGACCAGCATCACCAGCGGCAGCACGTACCAGCTTCGGGTCAGCGCCAGCCCGACCAGGCTCATGGCCAGCGACAGGGTCGCCAGCAGCACCAGCAGGTCGCGATCCAGCTGCGCGCGCAGCTTCGGCAGCAGCAGCGCACCCCCCACCGCACCGATGCCGATGCAGCCGAGCAGCATGCCGTACTGGCCCGCCCCGCCCTGCATCTGCCCACGCACCACCACCGGCAGCAACGCATTCATCGCTGCGGCGAAGAAGAAGAAGCCGACCGACTTGATCAACACCGCCTGCAACCGCCCGGCGCGGCTGGCATAGCGCAGGCCCGCTTTCAGGCCCGCACCGAAGCCTTCCGGCGGCAGGCTGGACTGCTTCGGGTCGCGCTTCCAGCCCCACACCACGAACAGCATCGCAGCGAAGGTGATGGCGTTGAAGCCGAAGGCCCAGACCGCACCGAGCTGGGCGACGATCACGCCGCCGATGGCCGGGCCGATCGAGCGCGCGATGTTGATGCCGATCGAGTTCAGCGCCACCGCCGAGGCCAGCATCGGCTGCGGCACCAGTTCGGACACGATAGCGGCCTGCGCCGGCATCGCCATCGCCGCACCGCAGCCCATGCAAAAGGTCAGCAGCACCAGCAGCTGCGGGGTCAGCATGTCCATCGCGGTCAGCGCAGCCATCACGGCGGCGACCAGCAGCATCCAGCCCTGGGTGGCCAGCAGGTACCTGCGGCGATCAACGATGTCGGCCAGGGTTCCGGCGGCCAGTGCCAGCAGCACGATCGGCACGGTGGTGGCCGACTGCACCAGGGCCACCATCAACGGCGAGCCGGTACGTTCGGCCATCACCCAGGCGGCGGCCACGTCGTTGACCCAGGTGCCGATGTTGCTGGCCAGGATCGCCAGCCAGATCGAGCGGAACATCTGGATCTTCAGTGGGGACCAGGCGCCTGCGGCCTGTGCGGGGGGTTGCGACGCGGTTGCGTTCACCATTGCCATGCTCCAACGATCGAGGCGAACAGCGTGTCCCGGCCGCCGGCCTGCTTCAGTGCAGGCCCGGCATCGACCCAGGCCAGCTGCAGCTGCCATTGCCAGTGTTCGCTGGCCTGCCAGCGGGTTTCGGATTTGTACTGCGTGCCGATGCGGCGCGCGCCGCCGGCGCTGCCCGGCAACGCCACCAGCGGTGCCGGCGTGGTGTAGACCGCATCGGCGCGACGATGCTTCCAGGCCATCTGTACGCCCAGTTCCGTCGTCACCGCGTCGTGCAGGCGCAGTGTCAGGGTCGGCTGGACGTCCATCAGGTTGGCCGGGGCCAGCAAGCTGGCCTCGCTGAAATAGGCCGACTTCGGGAACAAGGCATTGAAGGTGCCCAGGCGGCCGTCGTGCAGATTGCCATCGCCACTGGCGATGTCGGCCTTCAGCCCCAGACGCGGCTGCAGCGGCAGGTCCGTCCAGCGCCACCCCGTATCGGTGGCCAGCGTCCAGGCGTGGATAGCGAGCGTGCCAGCGGTCGTTCGCAGTTCACCGCCCTGCGCCACCAGCTCGCTGTTCCAGTCCAGTGCACCAGCCTGGCCGAACCAGCGCGCGCCCAGGGTCTGCCGACGTTCGGTGCCGCTGCCGGCGGCAAAGCGCGCGCCGTCGCGACGGTAGTCCAGCAGGTACAGATCCCACTGTCCCGCGCCCCGCCCGCGTGCCGTGGTGGCATAGGCACCCCACAGGTGGGCGCCGTGTTCGCCGCGATCATCGAGGGCACCCGGTCGGTTCTCCAGCGGACGCAGCGCCATCAGTTCAAGCGTGCCGGATCTACCCTTCCAACCCACGCGCGCACCGTCGAACGCCAGGCGGATGTTCGGCCCATCGCGCACCGACAACAGCCGCGAGCTGCCATAGCCGGCTTCCTGCCGGCCGAGTTGCAGATGGAAGCCACCGCGCTGCCAGCGCCAGTACGCCTGCTGCACGTCCAGCGCGCTGCGGTCGGTGCGGCCGGGTCCACCTGCCTTGCCATTCTCGGCATGCACGCCCAGCTGCACCCGTGCCTGCCAGTTGTCCTCGACATACGTGGCCGACGCCAGTGCACGCAGCAGACCGTAGCCGTCTTCACTGCCGCCGATACCGAATCGGGCCGGGTCGTAGTACATCCCCCTGAAGCGCAGCGAGGCGTCCCACTGCAGTTGCCCGCCGCCCATGTCGGTGCAGCGGCCGGTGTCACAGGCCAGCGCCATCCATGGCATGGCCAGCAGCGCCAGGCTCAGAACGCGAAGCACGAGCATCCCATCGCACCCCAGAAGGCGCTCAGGTCGTCGGTGGGCGCCGCATGCCGGGCCGCATGCCCGTGCGCGCCGTGGGTGCTGCAGGCGACACCGTGATGGTGGCGATGGGCGGCGGCCAATCCGGTGGCGGCACCGCCAACGTGGTAGCCACCGAAGCGGTTGACCGGCGACCAGTCCGGCATCGCCGGCGGCAGCTGCGGCGCCAGGCCGGCGTAATCGCCGTCGGCGTGCACGATGCGGCCGCCGACCACGGTCAGCAGGCTGGTGATGTCGGCGATCTGCGCGTCATCAACGCGGAAGAAGTCGGCCGAGAGCAGGATGAAGTCGGCCAGCTGGCCCACCTTCAGCGTGCCCTTCACCGCTTCGTCGCCGGAGAACCAGGCGCTGCCCTGGGTCCACAGGCGCAGCGCCTGTTCGCGCTCGAGCAGGTTCTCATCGCCATACAGGGCCAGCCCGCCCACGGTGCGCCCGGTCACCAGCCAGGACAACGCCACCCACGGGTTGTAGCTGGCCACGCGGGTGGCATCGGTACCGGCACCGACCGGCACGCCTTCGGCCAGCATGCGCTTGACCGGCGGCGTGTGCCGCGCCGCCTGCACGCCGTAGCGCTCGACGAAGGCTTCGCCCTGGTAGGCCATGCGGTGCTGCACGGCGATGCCGCCGCCCAGCGCGCGGATGCGTTCGATGTTGCGCGGGGTGATGGTCTCGGCGTGGTCGATGAACCAGTGCAGGCCATCGAACGGCACCTCGCGGTTGACCTGTTCGTACACATCGAGGATGCGGGTGATGCTCTCGTCATAGGTGGCGTGGATGCGGAAGGGCCAACGCTTCTCGACCAGCAGTTTCACCACATCGTGCAGTTCCGGTTCCAGCTCAGGCGGCAGTTCCGGGCGCGGCTCGTTGAACAGCTCGAAGTCGGCCGCGGAGAACACCAGCATTTCGCCAGCGCCGTTGTGGCGCAGCAGGTCATCGCCCTGGCGCGGCTGCAGTATCTCGCTCCAGCCGCGGAAGTCGTCCACTTCCTTGCCCTTGTTCTGGGTGAACAGGTTGTAGGCGATGCGCACCGTCAGCTGGTCATCGCGATGCAGCTGCTCGATGACCTGGTAGTCCTCGGGGTAGTTCTGGAAACCACCGCCAGCGTCGATCACCGAGGTGATGCCGAGCCGGTTCAGTTCGCGCATGAAGTGGCGCGTCGAGTTGGCCTGGTACTCGATCGGCAGGCGTGGCCCCTTGGCCAGCGTCGCATACAGGATCAGCGCGTTGGGCTTGGCCAGCAGCAGCCCGGTCGGGTTGCCCAGCGAGTCACGCACGATCTGCCCGCCCGGTGGATCCGGCGTGTCCTTGCTGTAGCCGCAGGCGCGCAGCGCGGCGCGGTTGAGCAGCGCGCGGTCATACAGGTGCAGCAGGAACACCGGCGTATCCGGCGCAATGTCGTTGAGCTCCTGCAGCGTCGGCAGGCGCTTCTCGTTGAACTGTGCGGCAGTGAAGCCACCGACCACGCGCACCCACTGCGGTGCCGGGGTGCGGTCGACCTGGGCCTTCAACATGTCCAGCGCGTCGCCCAGCGAGCGCAAACCGTCCCAGCGCAGCTCCAGGTTGTAGTTCAGGCCACCGCGGATCAGGTGGGTATGGCTGTCGTTTAGGCCGGGCAGCAGGCGCCGGCCCTGCGCGTCGATCAGGGTCGCTTCATTGCCCCAGCCGCGCATGATCTCCTCATCGCTGCCGACAGCGACGATGCGGCCCTCCTGAACGGCCAGCGCCTGCGCGTGCGGCTGCTGCGGGTCGAGTGTGGTGATGCGGGCATTGCGGATGACCAGCGTGCTCATGCGACGCTCCTTGGAAGTGGAATCGAGTGCGGCAGCGGCGCGACCGGCCAGGCCGAGCGCAACCGCGGCACCGCTGGCCAGCACCACGTTGCGGCGGCCGTGGTCGAGGGGATCGTGACTCATGCGAAAGCTCCCGGAAGTCGTGGACCGTCCAGCGCCCAGGCCCCCGGCCCGGCCAGGGCGATGGCCAGCAGCACCGTGGCCCACATCAGCGGGTACTCACTGCCGCCGCGCATCCAGAACCAGCCCCTGGGCAAGGCCAACAGGACGGTGAAGCCGATGAAGGCAGCGGCGGCAAGCGCGGCGATGCGGGTCTGCCAGCCCAGCAGCACGGCCAGCCCGGACAGCACCTGCAGCAGGGACAACAGCAGCGGCAACGGCACCACTGCCGGCAGCCCGAAACCGCGCAGCTCGGTGGCGAAGCCGGCCAGCCCCGGTCCGCCGAACCAGCCAAACAGCTTGCCCAGCGCGTGAGGCAGCAGGAAGCCGCCTGCCGCCACCCGCAGCATCAGCAGGGCCAGGTCGAGGCCGTGGCCGGCCAGCATGCTCAGTGCCCGCCTTCCTGCGCGCCGAACATGCGCTTGGCGTACTGGATGCCGATGCCATAGCCGCCGGCGTGGTCGCGGGCGATGCCGGTGGTCAGGTCGTAGGTTTCACCGCGTGCCCAGTCACGCTGCAGTTCAAGCAGGTACTGCACGCTGGTCATCGGCACCGCGCCGGCCTGCACCATGCGGGTGATCGCACGCTCGTGCGCTTCTTCGCTGACATCGCCACAGGCGTCGGTGATCACGTGGACCTCGAAGCCCTGCGCCAGCGCCGACAGCGCCGGACCCACGATGCAGACACTGGTCCACAGGCCGGCAAGAACCAGCCGGCGCTTGCCGATGCGGTTGATCTCATCGATTACCGGCTGGTCTTCCCAGGTATTCATCGAAGTGCGGTCGAACACCGGCTGGCCCGGGAAGATCTGCGGCAGTTCCGGGAACATCGGGCCGGAGAATGACGTCTCGGCCACCGTGGTCAACACGACCGGCACGTTGAACCCCTTGGCCCCCTTGCTGATCAGCGACACGTTGTTGCGCAGCGCGGAGATGTCGATCGTGTGGGTAGCAAATGCCATCTGCGACTGGAAGTCGATCAGCACCAGGGCATGGTCGGTGGGCGACAGCAGGGCCGGGGCGGGCGTGGCGGTGGCAAGGCTCATGGGTGGACTCCGTGGGAAACATGATCAGGGGGAAGCAGCAGGGCCGCATCGCCGGCCCGATACTGGCCGGGGCTGCAGCCGGTCTCGGCGCGGAAGCTGCGGACGAAATGGCTCTGGTCGAAGAAGCCCAGCTGCTGGGCCAGGCACGCCATCGGCAGCTGCGCGCTGGGCAGCAGTTGGCAGGCACGCTGGATGCGGCGGCGGCGCACGTAGCGCAGCGGGCTGGCACCGGTGCCGCTACGGAACAGGCGCACCAGGTGGAAGCGGCTGACACAGGCAGCCTGCGCCAGCTCTGTCACCCGCAGCGGCCGCGACAGGTGCTCATCGACATAGCGCAGGGCGCGCTGCAGTGCGGCGGCCTGCTGCGGGGCAAGCGGGGTGGCGGACGGATCGGACGGACTGACGGTGGCCATGCGGGGCGCCGCGAGGGGGTGGCCCATGGTGCGTGGCCGGCGCACGATGCCCTACCCCCGTCGGTCGAGGCCGGCACCTACCCGAATGGGGGAGGCCGACGGCCGAGCAGGCGGCGCCCGAACAAGCGCGCATCCACCGAGTAGGCGCCCGGCCCCAGCATCAGCAGCGCCGCAGGCAACGCCACCAGCGGCCACGGTGCCTGCTGCGCGAACATGGTCGCGGCTGCCATCAGGGTCGCCAGCGGCGTCAACACGCCCAGCACGAGCATGGCCGCCGCCAGCCCGCACAGCACCGCCCCCCAACCAGCATGCGTGCCAGGCGCGCACAGCGCGGCGGCCAGGCACAGCCGCAGCCACAGCAGGCCGATGCCCGGACCGCGATCAGGGAACATCACGAACAGGCGCTGCATGGCCGGGCTCCAGGGGTCATGCCGGCGTGATAGCCGACCACGGCGGCCACTGCCTACCCCGTTCGGGTCACCCCGGACTGCCCCGCACCTGCCAGAATGCGCGCCATGCGTGGCCGCCCCTTCCCGTTGCAACGTCACCTGCGGACGCTGCTGACCTGCCTGCTGCTGTTGACCGCCCTGCCCGCCCTTGCCGTGCAGCGCCCGCCGGTGAGCGGCGGGTTGCCCGATTACGAGCACACGGCCTGGCGCGTCGGCCAGGGCGCCCCCGGTGACATCTGGGACATCACCCAGGACCGCGATGGCCTGTTGTGGCTGGCCACCGGCTCAGGGCTGTACCGCTTCGACGGTCGTCGCTTTGAACGCCAGGCCGCTCCCGCGGGCAGCCATTTCCCGTCCACCAACATGGTCACCCTTGCGCGGGGCCGCGACGATGCACTGTGGATCGGCTACTTCCAGGCCGGCATCAGTCAGTTTGCGCGCGGCCAGCTGCACAACTACGGCCGCGACCAGGGCGTGCCGGTGGGTGTGGTGCCACACTTCAGCCAGGACCGTGACGGCCGGCTGTGGGCCGCGATCAATGGTGGACTACGCCAATTCACTGGCCAACGCTGGCAGCCGCTGCCCGCTGGCATGGGGGTGCCGGAACATCGCGTGCAATGGCTGCTGCACGACAGCCGCGGCACCTTCTGGGTACTGGCCGACCTGAAGATCTGGGTGCGCGCGGCCGGCCAGGCGGCCTTCAAGGACACCGGCATCGCCGTTTCGCAGATGGCGACGCTGGCCGAAAGTCCGCAGGGGGAAGTGTGGCTGGCCGACCGCGTGCGCGGTACGTCGCCGCTGGCCAACGCACGAGGCCTGCTGCCGGACAGCGAGCGCGAGGCACGACGGTTGCCGGAGCTGGTGGCGGCGCGCCTGCAGTTCACTGCCGATGGCGCGCTGTGGGCAACGATGAGCCCGCATGGCGGTGTCGCCCGGGTCACCTTCGATGGCGACCGCGCCATACGCATGGAGCGCTTCGATTCGCCGCACGGGCTGACCGCCACCTCGGCCGTGCCGATCATCGTTGATCGCGAAGGCAATCTCTGGGTCGGCACCAATCTCGGCCTCAACCGCTTCCGCGCGCGCAGCGTGCACACGCTGGCGGTTGGTCCCAGTGATCCCTACCGCTCGCTGGTGCGGGCCAGCGATGGCCATGTGTATGGCTATGGCGAAGACCTCAAGCCCTACGACCTCGAGCGCACCCTGCTCGATGGCAGCGCCACGCAGCTGCAGGCCGCCGCGCGCCAGGCAGCTGCCCCGATCTGGCAGTTCGACTGGGTCAACCTTGCGCGCACCGTGGCCGGCCGCACCACGCGGATTCCGCTGCCTGCGCCGTTCACCGGGCAACCACTGCATGCCCTGCTGTTCCCCGACGACGAACAGGCCTGGGTCTGCACCGGCGAACGGGGGGTGCTGCACTACCAGCAGGGCCAGTGGCAACGCGAACGCCGCCTGCCCGAACAGGCCTGCTCGTCACTGGCGCTGGATGCCAACGGCCAGCTGCTGCTCGGCTATGCAGACGGCCGGCTGCGCCGCATGGGGGCGACGCAGATCGAAACCTTCGACGCCAGCCACGGCCTGTCGGTCGGGCCGATCACGGCGGTACTCGATCATCAGGACCTCCTGCTGGTAGCCGGCGAGGCCGGATTGGCCGTGCGCCCGGGCAATGGCCGGTTCGTTCAGGTGAGCACCGACATGGCCGGCGTCATGGAAGGCATCACCGGCATGGTGGCCGATGCGAATGGCTACCTCTGGCTCAATGGCAGTCGTGGCCTGGTCCGGCTCGGGAGCGATCAGCTGCGGCGCGCACTGCGCAGCCGGCAGCCGGTGACGCCCCGCCTGTTCGATGCGGTGGATGGCATGCCGGGCATCGCCCTGCAGAGCGGACCGATCGCCACCACCGCGCTGGCCAGCGATGGCCTGTTGTGGCTGGCCACCAACCAGGGCCTGGCCTGGCTGGACACCACCCGCTCGCACGTCAACACCATGGCGCCCAGCGTGCGCATCGGCGACGTGCTGTACGGCAGTGAACACCAGCCACTGCGCGACGGCCTGCGCCTTCCGGCCGGCACCAGCCAATTGCAGATCGATTACGTGGCGCTGTCGTTGGCGCGCCCGGAGCGCAACCGCTACCGCTATCGCCTGTCCGGGGTCGACGACGGCTGGCAGGATGCCGGCAGCAGCACGCGCGCGTATTACACCAACCTCGCACCGGGCAATTACCGGTTCGAGGTGGAAGCCGCCAACGAAGACGGCATCTGGAGCACTGCACCCGCCAGCCGCACCTTCCGCATCGCCCCTACCTTCATGCAGACCCTGTGGTTCAAGCTGCTGTGCGCCGCCGCGGTGCTTGCGCTGCTGGTCCTGGCGGTGCGCATCCGCAGCGGGCAGCTGGCTGCACTGTTCCGTGCGCGCCTGCAGGAACGCCATGGCGAACGCGAACGCATTGCCCGCGACCTGCACGACACGCTGCTGCAGGGCAGCCAGGGCCTGATCCTGCGGCTGCACGCGATCAGCCAGTCGCCGCAGACCCCGGACAGGGTGCGCGGCCAGCTGGAATCGGCGATGCAGCTGGCCGAACGCAACCTGGCCGAGGGCCGGGAGCGGGTCAACGCACTGCGCGACGGTCCTTTCGCGGGCCGCGACCTCGCTTCGGCGCTGGCCGATGTTCACGCCGAATACGCCGGGCACGGCACCAATCCGCTGCGCCTGACTGTGGAAGGCGCAACACCACCGCTGCAGGCCGATGCCGCCGAGGAAGTGTTCCTGATCGGCCGCGAGGCCATCCGCAATGCACTGCGCCACGCCAATGCCAGCGCCATCGAGGTAGAGCTGTCCTACGGCGCGCGGTGCTTCCTGCTGCACGTGCGCGACGATGGCGTCGGCATCGCCGACGAAAATGCCGGGCATGGCCATTGGGGCCTGCAGGGCATGCGTGAGCGCGCGCAGCGCCTCGGCGCGGAGCTGCGGCTGTGGACCCGCCCCGGGCTGGGCACTGAAGTCGCGCTGGCGGTTCCCGCCCGTCGCCTGTATCACCGCCGCCCATCGCGTTGGCGCTGGCCCTGGAGTAGAAGCCACCATGACTGAGTCCCCTGCCCCGATCGGCGTGCTGGTGGTCGACGACCACCCGCTGCTGCGTGACGGCCTGGCCGCGCTGCTGGGCGCCCATTCCGACCTGCGCCTGCTCGGCGAGGCCGCCGATGGCGAGGAAGCCATCGAGCGCTATCAGCAGCTGCAGCCGGACGTGGTGCTGATGGACCTGCAGATGCCACGCCTGGATGGTGTGGAAGCCATCGTGCGGATCCGCGCGATGGACCCGCGTGCGCGCATCATCGTGCTGACCACCTATCGCGGTGACGTGCGTGCGGTACGGGCGCTGCAGGCCGGCGCCAGTGCGTACCTGTTGAAGGACATGCTGCGCCACGAGCTGGTCGATACGATCCGCATGGTCGCTGGCGGCCGGCGCGCACCGATACCACCGGCAGTCGCTGCGAGCATTGCCGCACATGTGGTGGAGGACCGGTTGTCGCCGCGCGAGACCGAGGTGCTGCGGCATGTGGCCGGTGGCCTGTCGAACAAGCGCATCGGCGAGCGCATGCAGATTTCCGAGCAGACGGTGAAGGCGCACATGAAGAGCCTGATGGACAAGCTGGGCGTGGGCGATCGCACGCACGCGGTGACCCAGGCGCTGCGGCGCGGCATCATCAGCCTGGACGACAGCGGTCACGATTAGGGGGTTGTTCGGCAGGGCTTGCAGCCCTGCACCCGCTACGCGCTGGAGCAACAGCAACAGCAACAGCATGGATTCCATGGGATGGCGGGGCGGTGTCGGACTGCGGGGACGCTGCAAGTACGTCCCTGCAAGCTTGGCAGCCGCATCCATGCGGCTGACACCCCGCACTCCGACACCGCCCCACCTCTGACGGATTCCGATGGCGTTTGGTAGGTGTCGACCTTGGTCGACACTTCTGTCAGATATCGAAATCAATCAGGGGTCAGATCCGTTTTCCTTCGGAAAACGGATCTGACCCCAAGAGCCGTTCCAACAGACCGCAGGAACCTGTCGAAGGCTACTGAAAATCCGCTGTTTGCGCTGTTGCCGGCCAGCGGCCGGCACTACCGCAGGTGCAGGGCTGCAAGCCCTGCCGAACACCACCCCTACTTCAAACGCAGCAGCAGACTGCCGCCCGCGCACATCACCGCCAGCCAGGCCACGCCGTGCCACCCCCACTGCGCCAGCGCCAGGCTGCCCAGCGCACCGCCAGCGGCCATGCCGATGAACATGCCGGTGAACAGCAGCGCGTTGAGCCGGCTGCGTGCCGGCGGCACCAGGCCATAGACCAGCGTCTGGTGCGCCACCAGCGCCGACTGGAAACCGAAGTCGAACAGCAGCGCACTCACCACCAGCAGCGGCAGCAGCGCGGCGGCCGGCAGCCAGGCTTCGGCCAGCAGCAGGCCGAAGCCCAGCAGCGCCACCGCGATCGCCAACCGCGCCACGGCATGGCAACCCAGGCGATCAGCGAAACGTCCTGCGAACGGTGCGGCCAGCGCACCGGCCGCACCCGCAATACCGAACGCACCCGCCGCCGCACTGCCCAGGCCCAGGCGGGCATGCAGCATCAGCGCCAACGTCGACCAGAATGCGCTGAAGCCGACCGCCAGCAACGACTGGCTCGCCACCGCGCGGCGCAGCTGCGGCTGCTCGCGCCACAACGCCAGCAACGAGCCCAGCAACGCCGGATAGCGCAGCGTGCTGGTCGGTGCGAAACGCGGCAGCGCACGCGCCATCACTGCGCCCATCGCCGCCACCGATACCGCGGCCAGCACGAACTGCGTGCGCCAACCCCATGCCTCGGCCACCACGCCACTGACCACGCGCGACAGCAGGATGCCGAGCAGCAGGCCGGTCATTACCCGGCCGACGATCTGGCCGCGCTGTGCATCCGGCGCCAGGACCGCAGCGGCCGGCACGATGTCCTGCGCCAGCGTGGCCATCAACCCGACCAGCAGGCTGGCCATCAGCAGGCCCGGCAGGTGCCCGGCCATCGCTGCGGCGCCCAGTGCCAACGCCAGCAGCGCGGACTTCAACAGGATCAGGTGGCGGCGGTCGAAGCGGTCGCCCAACGGTGCCAGCAGCAGGATGCCCAGCGCGTAGCCGAGCTGGGTCAGGGTCGGCACCAGCCCGGCGGCGCGCTCACCTGCGCCAAGGTCCTGCGCGATCAGGCCCAGCATCGGCTGGCTGTAGTACAGCGAGGCGACCGAAAAGCCGGCGCCGGCCGCCATCGCCAGCACCAGCGGGGTGGAAGGCGCGTTCGCGGGTGCGACGACGGACAGCGAAGGGGTAGACATGGGGGAGTCCGGTGGAGGAAGTGGGCGTATCCTGCCCGTATTCGCCATGCGTCTGTAGTAGGCTCCTGCACATATACTTCATACGTGACACGCATGAATGACCTCGCCACCGGCGCCGATCGCCTGGATCTGCTGCGCACCTTCCTGCGCATCGTCGATGCCGGCAGCCTGTCTGCCGCCGCCGTGCAGCTGGGCACCACCCAGCCGACGGTCAGCCGGCGCCTTCAGGCACTGGAGCGGCAGCTCGGCCTGCGCCTGCTGCAGCGCTCCACCCAGGGCCTGCAGCTGACCGAAGATGGCCTGCGCTGCCAGCGCCATGCGCAACGCGTGGTCGACGAATGGGAGTCGCTGCAGGCCGAACTGCACGGCGAACCGGAAACGCTGCGCGGACGCCTGCGGGTGATGGTGCCGCATGCCTTCGGCCAGGCGCAGCTGCTGCCGACCATGCTCGCGTTCCTCGCCCAGCACCCACAGCTGAGCCTGGAGTGGATCCTGGAAGATCGTCGCCCGGATTTCATCGCCGAAGGCATCGACTGCGCGGTGCGGGTGGGACCGGTCGACGAACCGCGCATGGTCGCACTGCCGCTCGCCGAAGTGCCGCGCATCGTCGTGGCAGCGCCCTCGCTGGTGCAGGCCACCGCGATCAGCACACCAGAACAGGCGCAGGCACTGCCGTGGATTTCACTGGTCACCTACTACCGCGAACGCCTGCTGCTGCATGACGCACAGGGGCGTGCGCATACCCTTTCGATCAGCCCGCGCCTGCTCAGCGACAACCTGTTCGTGGTGCAACAGGCCGCATGTGCTGGGCTGGGTGCAGCGGTGGTCTCGGCCTGGCTGGTGGCCGGAGACCTCGCACAAGGGCGGCTGGTGCAGCTGCTGCCGGACTGGCAGGCGCCGGCGCTGCCGGTACACGTGGTATTTCCCGCCGCGCGCCAGCAGCCGCCACGGCTGCGCGCCTTCATCGATGCGATGAAGGCCGCACTGCCGCAGCTGCACGGAATGCGGCCGGCACCGCGTTAGGTCACCGACCGCATAGAAGCCACAGGGTCGGATCCCTTCCCACGGGGAAGGGCTCTGACCCTGTCGATCACCGCGCCTTCGCCGCCTCGGCATTCCACGCCGCCACCTTGGCCTTGGTATCAGCCAACATCTTGTCCAGCGCGGCGCGGTCATACACGTTGCCACGCAGGATCACGCTGTCGATCTTTTCGGTGGCGGCAATGTCCTGCAGCGGGTTGGCGGTCAGCAGCACCAGATCGGCGGCCTTGCCTTGAGCAACACCCCCGTAACGATTCATCTGGCCGAACCAGGCCGGGCCGGAACGGGTCGCGGCAGACAGCGCCTGCGGCGCGCTCAAGCCCTCCTTCACGAACAGCTGCAGTTCCTGGTGCAGGGCGATGCCCGGGAAGTTGAACGAGTTGAGGAAGCCCGCATCGGTGCCGGCGATGATCGTCACGCCGGCTTCCTGCAGCATCGGCAGCACGGCGGCCACCTGGTGGTACTGCGCATGGCGCGCTTCGATCTGCGCTGGCGTTGCCTTGGCGGCACGTTCAACGCGCCACTGGTAGGTCGCGCGCAGGCCCGGGCCGATGTAAGCCAGGTACGGATCGTTCGCGTGGTCATCCTGGTCAAGGAAATCGAGGATGCGGCCACCGTTGAGGGTCGGGGTCACGAACACGCCGCGCCTGGCGAAATCGCGGTAGGCATGCATCGCCGTATCGCGGTCGAAGCTGGCGTCGAGGCGGCGGTTGGCTTCGGCGCGGTCGATGCGGCCGGCACCGAAGTCGCCGGCAATCTGCGCCTCGTCCTTGCTCCCGGCCTTGAATGCGTAGTCCAGATGCTCGATCGAGGCCAGCCCGGCATCGATTGCCTGCTCCACGGTCAGCGCCATCGGGATGTGCCCCGACGCCTTGAATCCGGCATTGCGCGCGGCACTGGCCGAGTACAGGAACAGTTCCGGCTTCAGCGTGCTGTCGGTGATCTTCACGAAATCGACCTTGTCGTGCTGCAGGCGGGTGATCGCCTTGTCGACGTCGGCCTTGCTGCCCACTTCGATCGTGCCCTTCCAGACCGGCTTGAGGCCTTCGATCTTCGCGCCCGAGCTGAGCAGCCGCGGACCGAACAGCGTGCCCTTGGCAATTTCCCCGCGCCACTGCAGCACCTGCTCGGGCAGGTCGCCGGAACAGTCACGCACCGTGGTGATGCCGTGCGCGATGTACAGCGGCAGCAGTGCCTTGTTCTCTTCGATCAGCGCCGGGCCACCACCAAAGTGCACATGCATGTCCCACAGGCCCGGGATCAGGTACTTGCCCTTGGCATCGATCTGGCGGGCCGTGCTCCACTGGCTGCGCAGCTGCGCATCCGGACCGACCGCGACGATGTCCTCGCCACGGATCACCACGCTCTGCCCGGTCAGCGTGCTGGCGTGCTCGACATCGACCACGGTGGCATTGCGGATCAGCAGGTCGGCGCGCTCGGCGGCAGACGCCGACAGCGGTGCCACCGCAAGGAGGATGGCAAGGGACAACGGACGGGAACGGAACATGGACAGCATCCTGATGGGCACGCCCAGCGTGCGGGTGGAAGGGGTTTGCATTCAGCGCACCGCGCCGTGCTGGCGCAGCAGGGTCTCAATTCCGGTATAGCCGCGCTGGCGCGCATGCGCCAGCGGCGTCACGCCCTCGCCGTCGGCCAGCTCCGGGTCGGCACCGGCCTCCAGCAGCAACTGCACGATCTGCAGGTGGCGCGCACCGCCATCGCCGAGCAGGATTGCTTCCAGCAGCGCGGTCCAGTGCAGGCGGTTCACATGATCGACCGCCACGCCCGCGCGCAGCAGCGTACGTACGGTGGCGACGTGGCCACGCTCGGCGGCCGGAATCAGCGCGGTGCCGCCATAGCGGTTGGTGCTGCGCAGATCGGCGCCATGCGCCAGGGTCATCGCCAGGATCTCATCCAGGCCCCGCGCGCCGGCGTACAGGTAGGCGCTGTCCTGCATGGCGTCCTTGGCATTGACGTCGGCACCGGCTTCGATCAGCTCGCGCGCGGCATCCACGTTGTTGCCCTGCGTGGCCAGTAGCAACGCCGTGCGACCCTGGCCATCGCGCGCCTCCAGCGTGGCGCCATCCTCGATCGCCTGCCGCACCGCATCGGCGTCGCCGCGGCTGGCAGCATCCCGCAGGCGCGCGTCTGCGTCGGCCCGGGACGTGGCGGTGCAGGCGGGGGTGACCATGGCCAGCAGGCACAACAGCAGCACGCGCGCGAACGGCGCAGGCCAGCCAGCGGAATGATGGACGCGCATGACAGTGTCTCCTCATGTCCGTCGCCACGGAACGCCGTGCGACGGTAGCAACAGCCGGGCATTGCCGGCCCCTGCCCTGCATGGTAGAAGTCGGCCTGGGTATCCAGAAGTGAAATGTTCAAATGCAAGACAGTGCCAAATCGAATAGAACCCTGTTCGAACTGGACCTGCTGCGGGCGCTGGTGATGGTGGCCGACTGCGGCAGCTTCACCACGGCCGCCACCCGCCTGCATTCGACCCAGTCCACGGTCAGCCAGAAGGTGCGCCGCCTGGAAGAGCTGGCGGGGCATCGCCTGCTCGAGCGCGGCCACCGCGACGTGCACCCCACCGACGCCGGCCACACCCTGCTCGGCTATGCGCGGCGCATGCTCGACCTGAACGAGGAAATGGCGCAGGCGCTGGCCGGCGCCACCGTGGAAACCGCGGTGCGCATCGGTGTCCCCGAGGACTTCGTCAACGCGCAGACCACACGCATGCTGGCCGCTTTCAGCCGCCGTCACCCGCAGGTGAAGCTGGAAATCAGCAGCGGCCTCAGCCGCGACCTGGCGCACGGCTTCGACCACGGTGAACTGGATCTTGTGCTGGTCAAGCAGCGGCGCAACAGCCGTCAGGCGGTGCACTGCCGCCGCGAGCCGATGCACTGGATCGACAGCCTGCGCAGCAGCTGCCTGCAGCAGGACCCGCTGCCGCTGGTCACCTTCCCGCCGCGCGGGCTGTACCGCGACGAGATGATCCACGCCGTGGAAGCGCTGGGCCTGCGCTGGCGCATCGCCTTCACCAGCTCGTCGCTGAGTGGCATCCAGGGCGCCGTGGCCGATGGCATCGGCATCAGCCTGCTGCCCCGCCGCGCGGTCGCCCGCGATCATCGCATCATCGATGGTGAGCGCGACCTGCCGGTGATCGACAACTACGAAATCGGCCTGCTGCATCGTGCGGACGCCGACGATGCGGTGCGTGCGCTGGCCAGTGAGCTGTGGCGGCAGGTGCAACGCGAACCGGATTGACCACTGCAACTGCGGTAGCGTGGGCCGCTGGCCGGCAGCCGCGACGGCAACATCGTCCCGCGTGGGGTCAGATCCGTTTTCCGAAACGGATCTGACCCCGAAGCGAAATCCGCGCATTGACCATCGAAAGCTGATCACGCCTGTCGCGCGGAAGTCACGGCTCTGCCGCTAGAGTGCCCCCTGTTTCCGTGCTCCACGGCATCGTGTCATGTCCGACGAAATCCCCGCCCGCTTCGACCCCCTGCCCGCCGCCCTGCAGACGCACCTGCAGCACCAGCGCTCGCTGATCGCCGCGCGCGTCGCCGCCGGCTTCCCGACGCTGCCGGTGCAATGGCCGCTGGCGGCCAGCACGCTGCAGCGCGTGATCGATGCCGAGCTGATCGAGCGTGACGACTGCGATGGCTGGGAAGCGCTGGGCGTGGCGTTCGGCGATACCCTGGCCCAACGCGTGCCGGGGCTGGCCTGGATGCAGGTCACCGACGCCTGGGGCATCGATGCAGTGCTGCGCTATGCCGACAGCAGCCTGCAGATCGGCGCCAGCACACTGCTGCTCAAGCGCGTCGAACAGGGCGAAGTCATCGACATCGCCCACCTGCTTGCGTGGCTGGAAGCGTTCGTCGCTACCCGCGCCGACGATTACGCCTGACGACACATCGAGGTGGATCCATGCCATGCGTGGATGAATGAGACCACGCGATGGCTCCCTCCACGCACGGCGTGGATCTACAACCAGCGGCCGTCAACCACCACCCGGCGCTCCACCGGCACCCCGGCCACGGCCGCCGGGCCATGGTCCGCACGCACGGCCACGAACGTCGCCGGCCGGCCTTCGGCGATGCCGTGCTGCGGCAGCCCGATCACCTGCGCGGCATGGGTGGTGACCATGTCCAGCGCCAGCATCAGGTCGCCATCGGTGTAGAAGCCCGAGCGGTAGCCCAGCAGCATCGCGCGCTGCAGCAGGTCCCCATTGCCATACGGCCACCAGCAGTCGCGGATGTTGTCATTGCCGGCGAACATGCGCACGCCGGCGTCGTGCAATGCACGCAGCGGCGGGAACGGATGGTCGCCCGGCGCGTTGCTCATGATCGCAACGCCCGCCGTGGCCAGTGCTTCACCCACCTGCAGCGCGCGCGCCAGCGGCACGTCGCCCAGCGAGTAGGCATGGCTGACCGCAACGCGTCCCTGCAGGCCGGCGGCACGGGTGCGTGCGGCAATGCGCAGCAACTGGGCCAGTCCGGTTTCGCCGGGCTCATGCAGGTGGATGTCCAGCTGCACGCCATAGCGCTCGGCCAGGCCGAACAGCAGGGCCAGCTGGCCTTCGGCATCGCCGTCGAGCGTGGTCGGATCTATGCCGCCCAGCACCTCCACCCCTGCGGCAAGGGCCTGCTCCAGTACGGCGGCGGTGCCGGGACAGGACATCACCCCGGCCTGCGGGAACGCCACCAGCTGGATCCGCATGATGTCGGCGCAGCGCAGCGCGGCCTCGCGCACTGCTTCGAGATGACGCAGGCCGGTGCTGCCGTCGACATCGACGTGACAGCGCATCGCCACCGTGCCGAAGCGGCTGCACTGGCGGATCAAGGCCTCGGCACGGTCCACCATCGGCGCGGCACCCGCTACCGCGGCCTTCTCCACCGCCAGCCGCTCACGCAGGCTGTTCACCGGCTGATGCGGGTGCCAGCGGTCGCCGACGAAGCTCTTGTCCAGATGAATATGGCCGTCGACCAGGCCCGGCAGGACGGCACAGCCCTGCAAGTCGACGGGTTCCGCACCCTCGCGCGGCGCAGCATCACCGTTGAGACCACTGATACGACCGTTGTGGATGTGGAAATGCAGCGGCGCGCCCTCGCGATCAACCGCGCCATGGACGAACTGAAGCGTCATCGGAAACTCCCGGAAAGCCAAGTCATGGCGCCATCCTGCGCGCTGGCACTGCCATCGGCCAACGAAATATCTGGATGCCACACATTCATCAGAACGATGAATGCCGCCGCGACGGCGGCTCGCAGCCACGCCGTGCACACGCCTGAACGGGTACCATAGGCGCCTGTTTCCGTTGTGATGCCGCATGGGCCCGTCCGACCGCCACGATCGTCTCCGCCGCTGGCAGGCCGCGTCTTTGCTGGCTGCTGCCCCGATGGCCAGCCTGTCCGCCACTGATGCGGCCGCCACCGCGCCGCTGCAGGCGCCGCCTGGCCAACAGCGCATCGCCCCGGCTGCGCTGGTCGAGCGGCTGCACCAGCGTGTGCTTTCCGGGCAGAGCGCCACCGCCACCCTGGAACACTGGTGCGCCGAACACGGCCTGGCCGAACAGGCGCGGGTGCGCGCGGTGCGTGTACACGGCCAGGACAAGACAGCACCGGCCGACGTGCTGCAGGCACTGGGTGCGAAACCCGGCACCGCCCTTCGCTACCGCCGCGTGCAGCTGGTCTGTGGCAGCCGCGTGCTCTCCGAGGCCGACAACTGGTACCTGCCGGACCATCTCAGCCCGGCCATGAACCAGGTGCTGGACAGCACCGACGAACCCTTTGGCCGCGTGGTTGGCCCGCTCGGCTTCCAGCGCCAGACACTGGCTGACCAGACCTTCTGGCCACCGCGTGGCGAAGGCGACCGCGGCGTGATCCTGGAAGTGCGCGCCCTGCTGCGCGATCGCCAGCAGCAGCCCTTCAGCTACGTCATCGAGTCGTACCTGCAGCAGGCACTGCCCTAGGCCACCGGCGCCCGCCATCACAGCGGACATCGACACAGCAGAAGGCCCGGCATTGCCGGGCCTTCTGTTTGCCAGCCGGATCAGCGGAACCGGTAGTCCAGCTGCAGCCAGTACTGGCGGCCATACGGGTCGTAGTTGCCAACTGGATAGAACGGCCAGCCGCCACCGTTCCTGTCCGCCGGCGGGCGGCTGTCACGCAGGTTGTTGACGATCACGCCCACCGACAGGTTCTCGCCGAACTGGCGGAACACGCTGGCGTTGTAGGTCATGTACGGCGCGATGCGGCCACTGCCATCGGTCTTCGGCAGTGAACCGAAACGGTTGCCGTACAGCGTGGTGGTCCAGTCACCCTGGTTCCAGGTGATGCTGCCATTGGCCTTGCTGCGCCACTGGTAGTCATCCAGCGAATTGCGGATGTCACGCTCCGGATCATCGGAGAACTGCCGGTACTTGTGCTCCAGCACCACGGTATAGGCCAGGCGCGTAGTGAAGCGGCCATAGCGGCCGGCATCGAAACGCCAGTTACCCTTCAGGTCCAGGCCACGCACCGATTCGGAGGCCGCGTTGATCGGATTGATCAGCACGCGGGTCACCTGGTCCGGCTGCACGGTTGCAGTGGACGGGTTGCGGATCACCCGCGACAGCGCGTCCTGGCACAGCGGTGAACCGATATCGCGCGCTTCCCCACCCAGCGTGCGGCCCAGGCGGCAATCGGCTTCGTCGCGCAGGATGCGGCTGGTATCGAGGCTGGTGACCTCGTTGTCGATGCGGATGTCGTAGTAGTCGGCACTGAAATCCAGGCCGGACAGCGGCGACCAGACCACGCCGAAACCATAGGATTTCGCGGTTTCCGGCTGCAGCTGCGCGTTGGCGCGGTTGCTGTAGTCGATCGACAGGCCGTTGTAGTCGCAGTTGTCGTACGACTGGCCTGCGGTGCGGCAGCGCCAGTAGTCGGTCATGCCCGGGTTGTAGCCGCGGGTCTCGGTCGCGAACACGTAGTTCATGTCCGGCGCACGGAAGCTGGTCGCAGCAGAGCCGCGGATCAACAGGCTCTCGATCGGGCGGAACTCGACGCCGAAGCTCCAGGTCGCCTTGCCGATGTGCTCGCCACCGGCGCGATACTGGTCATAGCGACCGGCCAGCGTCGTGGTCAGCGATTTCAGCAACGGCAACTGCAGCTCCACGCCGGCCGCATAGCGGTCACGATCACCGCCGGCACCGATACCGGCGCTGGTGTTCCAGAACTCGCCCGCGCCCAGTCGCGGGTCCGGGCGGTTGCGGTAGCCCTGGCTGCCGGCCTCGACCACCGCCGCCAATGCAGCGTCGCCACCGGGCAGCGCGAACAAACGGCCGTTGACGCTGGCGCTGAAGGTCTGCAGCCACGCCGCATTGCGGCTTTCCTGGTAGCCGGACAGGCCCTCGTATTCGCCCCGGGTCAATGGTTTGAACAGGCGTGCCGGGTCGGGCGCATAGACCTCAACGCCATTGCGTACGCCCAGCTTCGGACCGAGCAGGTATTCGTTGATGCCGGCCAGCAGCACCGGTCGGCGGGTACGGTTCTCGTAACGCGAGCGGCTGTAGACCGCTTCGTAATCCCAACCGCTGTCGCCGATCTGGCCACGTGCGCCGACATTGAACGACCACGAGTTTTCCAGGAAGCGGTTGGCATTGCGCGGCAGGCCGCCGATTTCCTCCGGCGCGAAGCGGCGGTACCAGCTTTCCAGGTTGCCGGTGGTCTGGTTGTAGAAGTAGTTGCGGGCCGAGGTCCAGGTCGGTGCACGCGTGTTGTTGTAGATCCGCGCGCTGCCCACGGCGACATCGGCGAACAGGTCGGTGGTCTCGTTGACGTGGAAGGTCAGCAGACCGTAGCCGTTGAGATTGCGCTTCTGGGTCTGCACGGTCCAGTAGCTGGCGGCGGCCTCGTTGCTGCCGCAGTACCAGCCCTGGCGCGGGTTGTTGGCACGGAACACGCTGCCGCCATAGATGTCCGACGCGGCGTCGCAGCCGTTGACGCCCGGATCGATGTTGCGGCCGGTGGCAGCATTGCGCCGATAGGCGATCGCGGTCGCCTGCGGCGCCTTGCCGGCCGGGTCATCGTCCAGCGAATCCATGAAGTCGCGCTGGCGCGCGTGGATCGCCTTGCGCACGTCGAACTCGAAACCGAACAGGCCGTCCCAGCGCTCGCCGGAACTGCCGCCCACCACCTGCACGCGCTGGTTGTCACCGCCGCCCTGCTGGGTGCCGCCGGCGCGCACGTTCACGTCCACGCCTTCAAAGCGGTCCTTGAGGATGATGTTGACCACACCGGCAATGGCGTCGGAGCCGTACACCGCCGACGCACCGGCAGCCAGCACTTCGATGCGTTCGATCAGGGCGCTGGGAATGTTGGCCAGGTTGACAACGTTCACCGAGCCTTCGTAGGCCAGCGGGTAGTCGGCCTGGCGACGGCCGTTGACCAGCACCAGCGTGCGGTTCGGACCCAGCCCGCGCAGATTGATGGTGTTGGCGGCCGGCGTGAACGTATTGCCGAAATCCTCGCCCTGCACGTTGCCGGTGTTCTCGGTCAGCGCGCTGAGGGCGTCGAAGGCATTGCGGTAGCCCTGTGCGTCGATCTGCTCGCGGCTGATCACCGTCACCGGCGAGGGTCCCTCGACACTGGCACGTGGAATGCGCGAGCCGGTGACCTTCACTTCCTGCAATGTGGTGGGCGCGCTTTCCTGCGCGAAGGCCGGCAGCGAGGCCAGCATCAGGGACGACAGCGCGAGCACCAGCGGACGCGGGCGCATCGCCTTGTGGGAGGCGGACATGGGCTTCCTGGGGGAGTGGGCGGGTGGTACGGGAGCCGCAGCCGGTACGACACATAACGATCCCGTAACGAAAGTGTCCTGAATGGGTGGTTTCAACGGAAATGACCAGCCCTGATGGGCTTATGCCTGAACCGAATCAGACGCGTTTACGGCACCACCCCACTTTTGCAATGAATTGCATGGCCTGGCGCGTCAGTGATGCGCATCGTGCCGGGATGACCAACAGCGCCCCTTCCACCCACTTCGCCCCACTGCGACCCGTCCTGCGCCGCCACTTGCTCCACCTCCAGGCCACGCCCATCACCCTGCGTTCGTTCCAGCGCACCGACCTGCCACGCTGGCGTGCCTTCGACGACCGTCGCCAGCGCGGCCAACGGACGTCCTACGGCATTGATGAAGAGGCGCGGTTCCTCGCCAGCGTCTATCGTTCACGCCTGCAGGAAGACAACGACCTGCTGGTGCTGGGTGTGTTCGACGACGTGCAGGGCGTACTGCACGACCAGCTGCATATCCGCCTGCAGTCGCTGCACTCGCGCTGCGCCGAGCTGCAATCGCTGCAGCACCGGCACCCCCATCCGCAGGCGGCACTGCGGGCACTGTGCCCGTTCCTGTTCGACGATGTCGGCCTGCACCGCCTCTTCGTGCTGCTGCCGCCAGGCTGCACCAGCCCGTTTGCCCAGGCGCTGCAGGCCCATGGGTTCATCCGCGAAGGGATCCTGCGCGACTACCATCTGGACGCGCAGGGATGGCATGACCGTCAGCTGCTGGCGCTGACCGCGTCGGCCTGGCGCAGCTGCCAGCAGCCGATCGGCTAGCGCACCCGCTCCAGTGCCGCACCGGCGCCGGTCAAGACCGTGCAGGCATGGTCCTGCAGTTCCTCGCCGCTGGCATCGTTGCCGCTGGCGGCATCCACGCGGGTAGCCAGCAGGATGAAGCCGGGGCCGCCCTGCACCTCGCCGCGCCCGGCCACCACCAGGCTCCACTGGCCCACATCGCCCACGCCGCTCAGGCCATAGGCCAGCAGATTGAGCGGATTGGCGGTCAGTTCTGCACCGGGCAGCAGATAGGCCTGGTACTGATGCCCGCGCAGCGGCACCGGAAACGGTGACCAGCGCGGACCGAGCGCACCGGCATGTGCATCCAGTGCCTGCAGCACATCCGCGCGCAGGCAGTCGACATGGATGTGCAGCTGGTGCTGCGAGCGACCGTGCGGCGAATTCAGTGCCAGGCTGGCCACGCTGCGCGGCAGCGGCCGGCCCAGGGCCTGTTCGGTATGCCCGCGCGCCTGCCAGGCGGCCGCAAAATAGTTGGGTACCCCACGCTGGTACAGGCCGTGGCTCTCGATGCCACTGACCTTGTCCAGCGGCATCAGCAGGAACTGGTAGTCACCGTGCGCATCCTTGACCAGCACGTCGCGGCGGTCGGCCGCCGTCTCCACCCGCAGGCAACTGCCACGCGGTCCTTCCACCGCCTTGCAGTCACGCTCGATCAAGCGCCACAGCGCATCGGAATGGGCCGGCGGTGGAGGTGGCGCGCTGGCGCAGGCGGACAACAGCAGCAGGGACGACAGCAGCAAAGGGCGCAGGGACACGGCGGCAACTCACGGAACAGGCACGGCAGACGGCGCCGCGCTGCATTCTAGCCAGTGCAGTGCTGCAGTCAGTAGGTGCCGAACGGCACTTCAACCACGAACGGGGCCTCGCCGTCGCCGCCCTGCAGGGTGTAGCGGTCCAGCGCGCCATCATCATCGGCGTGCGGCTGGCGCTGGAAATGCAGGGAATAACGGTTGTCGCCCAGCAGGACGGCACTGCCATCGTCCTCCAGCGCGGCGCCCTCGGGGATCAGCAGCCCGCCCAGGTCGCTGTAGGCCCCGGGCACATCGGCGAAGCCGTAGTCTGCCAGTTCGTCCACCCGCTGCATCGCGTAGACATGCGGCAGATAAGGACGCGCCGGGCTGCGGCCATTGCTCAGGTCGGTCACCCAGGCCTGCGGCAGGTGGTACTGCTCGCGCAGCGCGGCCACGCCCAGCGACGGGCTGGCCACCTGCAGGCAACACACCGCCCGCTTGCCTTCACGGTCGAGGATGGCGAAACGGTCGCCGCGGGTCGCGGCCTGCGGCAGCATGGCGAAGGCCAGATTGCGCTGGGCCGGCGCGTAGCCGGCCTCGGTCTGAAGGTTGCGCCACGCGCCGAACACCGGCGTTTCCGCGGCTGCGGCCGGCACTGGCTCGGCGGCAGTAGCGGCACACGCCACGGCCAGCACCGATACTGAAAGTACCGTCATCGCCCTGCGCTTGTCGCGGAAACTGTCTGCCGTCATACCGTGTCCAGCACCTGCACCGGAATGGCCCGGCCTGCCCGCTGGCGCGATGCCAGTCATCCCTCCCACTATGCAATGACCGTGCTGTGCCGGCAATGACCGGGGCGCTGACGCCTTTCGCGCGCCGGGTGCTATCGTTCCGCCCATCTTCCCTGCGCAGGAGCGCTGCATGTCCGCCTTCCGTCTGTCCCTGTTGCTACCCGCGTCGGCCCTGCTGCTGTCGGCCTGCGTCAGCACCCCCGGTCCGCAGGTCAAGGGTACCGGCCACTGCGACGCCAGCCAGCTGGGCTGGGCAATCGGCCAGCCTGCCAATGAGCCCAACATCCGCCGCCTGTCCAGCGAAAGCGGTGCCGGCCTGGTCAACCCGATCGGCCCCAACACCATCACCACCAAGGACATCCGCCACGACCGCCTGCGTGTGTACGTGGACAAGGACAACATCATCACCGCCACCCGCTGCGAGTAGGCGCTGTAGAGCCGAGCCCATGCCCGGCTGCGCTTCCGTGACAGCCGAGCGCAGGCTCGGCTCTACAGCTCAGGGCTCGGTATACCCCGCGCAGTCCGGCAGCGCCTGGTCGGGGTGGAACACCCCATCACTGAAGCGGAACAACCGCGTGTAGCTGCACGCCGGGTCCTGCTCGGTGCGCAGGTCCTTCTTCTTCAACGGCCCCTTGGCCAGCGAATCCTCGAAGCGTGAGACACCGGCCGGGAACCGCGTCGCCACCGTCTGGTAGCGCAGCACCGGCATGCCCCCGGCGGCGGTATCCAGCGCCAGCCTTGCCGAGAACCGATACTCGTCGTGGCAGGCGCCTGCGCGCTGCTTCATGTCCTGCTCGCTGAAACAGGCGCGGATCATCGCGTTGCCCAGCCATGGCAGGGTCAGCACGTCGTCGTCCACCTGGATGTCATCCTGCAGGTGACGCACGCGCGCCAGCTGCAGCGTGGACGCGTCGGCACCACCGCCTGAGTACATCGTGCTGAATTTGACGATACCGCCCACCAGCACGTTCTGGCGGGCGCGCTGCCGCGGGTCGCTCACTGCCTCATCGCTGCCAACGCCAGGCGCAAGCCGCACGATCCACGGCCACAGCGAAAGCTCGCTTTCCTGCGGCACGTCGATGCTGACGTGGTAGACGTGCGGCTCGCTTTCGCCGGCCTCCCGTTCAGAGACTTCCAGCGTCGTCGGCCGATCGCCGTCCTCGGCCACCGGCTGCACACGCACGCACCAGGCACGATCGAGGGTGCAGTACTGCATGCGTGCTTCGCCCTGCCCTCCCTGTTCCAGCACCTGCCCCAGCGGCTCCATCACGTTGCCGGCGGCGTCGCGCTGCTGCGGCAGGATCGCGGACTGCGCCAGCACCAGCAGCGGTGTTGCCAGCAATGCAGCGCACAGGGTCGCGCGGGCAACGATGGTGGGCATGGGCGGCTCCTGCGTACGGGATTCCGATGGTAACCGCTGTCCGGGTGGGGCTGAGCCATGCTCGACGGCTGTCTGTCGGGAAGAGCAGCCGAGCATGGGCTCGGCTCTACATCATCCGCAGTCGCAGCCACCCCACCCTTTTTCCTTCGAGGTCTGGCCGATGCCCGGATTGAACGTATTGCTCGGGTCCAGCTGCCGATAGAACCCGGCCAGGGCCGGCTTGGCCGGGTACAGGTGGCCGACATTGTGCTCGGCCGGATACTCGGCGCCGCGCTGGTCCAGCAGCGCCCACATCGCGTGCTCGATCGCCATCGGGTCTTCGCCCTTGCGTGCGATGTAGTCCTGGTGGAACACATGGCACAGGAAGTGCCCGTAATACAGCTTGTGCAGCAGGCGGCCATCGATATCGGCCGGCAACTGCTCGAACCAGTCGGCATCATCGCGGCGCAGGGCGATGTCCAGCGCCACGATGTCCTGCACCTGCTCGCGATGCACCTCGCGGTAGCGCACCGCGGCACCGGCCACCGCGAAGCGATGCAGGAACGCCTTGCGCCCCTCCTCCGCCGTGCAGTGGAAATACCCGCCTTCGTGCCCGCCGAAGAAGCCGCGCAGCCAGGCCTCGGTTTCTGCTGCGTCCTGCGCGGAGACCTTCAGCAACAGGTGATGCTCATAGCGCTGGCGGAACTCGCCCATGCGCCTGGGCAGGTGCGAGGGCAGCAGGCCGGTCAGCACCTGCATCACCCGGTCGGTCACCCCGCGCAGGCCCAGCCGTTCGAACCAGCCGTCGACGCGGCTCTTCAATGCGAACGCGGCGGGCACACGGGAAGTGCCGAGTCGGTCGATCAACAGGAAGCTGTCCTTGCCGTAGCGCTCGCCGATGTCATAGGCATCGCGGTGGATGTATTCACCGGCAATCGGCAGGCGCTCGAAGCCGGTCAGCAGCTGGCGCCGGATCGCAGTGAGGCTGTCGGTGCGGTTGCTGCCGATGTAGAAGACCTCGGCAGCCTCCTTTTCGAAGGTATCCAGGCGCACCGCGAACACCGCCAGCTTGCCGGCCGAACCGGCGGCTTCGAAGTGGCGGCTGGGATCGGCGTTGAAGCGCGCCGGCGTATCGGCATCGACCCTGCGCACTTCCTCGGCATAGCGTGGATCGGACGCAGCGCGGCCATCGCCGTCACCCACGTCGGCAGCGGCATAGTCGCCGGCCTGCAGGCGCTGCAGGATCTGCTCGGGCGTATCACCCAGCGCGATGCCCAGATGGTTGACCAGCTGCAACTGGCCCTGCGCATCGACCTGCGCATACAGCGCCAGCTCGGTATAGGCCGGGCCACGGCGCACCAGCGCGCCGCCGGAGTTGTTGCAGATGCCGCCCAGCACCGAGGCGCCGATGCAGGAGGAGCCGATCACCGAATGCGGTTCACGGCCCAGCGGTGCCAGGGTCTGCTCCAGGCGGTCGAGCGTGGCGCCGGGCAGGCACAGCACCTGGCGGCCCTCGTTCAACAGCTGGATGCCGGTCAGGCGCAGCGTGCTGACCAGCAGGATCGGGCGCCCATAGTCGTCCCCATCCGGGGTCGAGCCACCGGTCAGGCCGGTATTGGCCGCCTGCAGGATGATCGCCGCTCCGCCCTGCACCGCCGCCTGCAGCACACGCCACAATTCCAGCAGCGTGCCCGGGCGCACCACCGCCAGCACCGGGCCGTCGCCGAAGCGGTAGCCACGACGGAAGCGGCGCGTGGCCTTGTCGCCGGTCAGCACATGGCGGCTGCCGACCGCGTCGCGCAACTGCGCCAGCACGGCGTCATGGCCACTCATGGCAGGTTGACCAGCGAATCGCGCCCGATGTCGGCAATACGGTGCGCGCCGGTCAGTGTCATCGCCACGCGCATCTCCTTGGCGATCAGGTCCAGCAGGTTGGCCACGCCGGTCTCGCCCTGCGCGGCCAGCGCATAGACGAAGGCGCGCCCCAGCAGCACGGTATCGGCCCCCAGCGCCAGCATGCGCACCACGTCCAGGCCGGTACGGATGCCCGAATCGGCGAGGATCTTCAGGTCGCCCTGCACCGCATCGGCGATGGCCGGCAATGCACGTGCGGTAGACAGCACGCCATCCAGCTGGCGACCACCGTGGTTGGAGACCACGATGCCATCGGCACCGAACCTGACCGCATCGCGCGCATCATCCGGGTCGAGGATGCCCTTGATCACCATCGGGCCCTTCCAGAACTCGCGGATCCACTCCAGGTCCTTCCACGAAATGGACGGATCGAAGTTGCTGCCCAGCCAGCCGATGTAATCCTCCAGCCCGGTCGGGTTGCCGCGGTAGGTGGAGATGTTGCCCAGGTCATGCGGACGGCCGAACAGGCCGACGTCCCACGCCCAGTGCGGATGGGTGACGGCCTGGCCGATGCGGCGCAGCGAGGCATTCGGGCCGCTCATGCCGGAGTGTGCATCACGGTAGCGCGCGCCCGGCACCGGCATGTCCACGGTGAACACCAGCGTGGTCACGCCGGCGGCCTGTGCCCGCTCCAGCGCATTGCGCATGAAGCCACGGTCGCGCAGCACGTACAGCTGGAACCACATCGGCCGCTGGATGGCCGGTGCCACTTCCTCGATCGGGCACACCGATACGGTGGACAGGGTGAACGGGATGCCCCGGCTGTCGGCCGCGCGCGCCGCCTGCACTTCACCGCGGCGGGCATACATGCCGGTCAGGCCGACCGGCGCCAGCGCCACCGGCATTGCCAGCGTTTCGCCGAACAGCTCGGTTTCCAGGCTCAGGTCGGACATGTTGCGCAGGATGCGCTGGCGCAGCGCGATGTCGGACAGGTCGGAAACGTTGCGCTTCAGCGTGTGCTCGGCATACGCGCCGCCATCGATGTAGTGGAACAGGAACGGCGGCAGCCGGCGTTGCGCTGCGGCACGGTAATCGGTGGAGGCGGAGATGATCATGGGGTCAACCGTGTGGGGAAGGCAGGCGCGAGGCCCGCGCACGCCGGGCTTCGTTGTCATCGAGCGTGCGCAGCGTGGTGTGCACGAACTCGAGGTGGGCATGCGCGGCGGCGCGCGCGCGTTCGGGGTCGCCGGCCAGCACCGCATCCATCATTTCGCGGTGCTGGTCGGACAGGGGCGAGAAGGTCCTCGCCGAGGTGTAGAGCTTCTCGCGGCTCTGCGAGATGTTGGTCTGCAGCAGTTCGAACAGGCCGCGCATCACCTGCAGCAGCACCAGGTTGTGGGAGGCCTCGGCGATGGACAGGTGGAAGGCCGCGTCAGCCTCTGCTTCACCGGTGGGGTCGTCCTTGCCGTGCGCGTCCATCATGGTCTGGAAGGCCTGCGCGATGCGCGTACGGTCCTCATCGGTGGCTCGCAGCGCCGCGTGCCAGGCAGTGGCACCTTCCAGCGCGTGGCGGATCTCCAGCACGTCAAAACGGTATTCCGGGTCGCCCTGGAACAGCGGCAGGTACGGCGCCAGTGGTTCATCCAGCGCCTGCCGCGCGCGCGCCGCCGGTTCGGCCACGTAGGTGCCGCCACCGATGCGTGCGGTCAGCAGGCCCTGGCTGGCCAGCTGCGCGATGGCCTCGCGCAGCGCGGTGCGCGAGACCCCCAGCTGCACCGCCAGGGTGCGCTCAGCGGGCAACCGGTCGCCCGGCCGCAGCCGCTGTTCCTGCACCAGGCCGCGCAGCTGCGCGGCCACCCTGTCCGAAATACGTTGCGTGCTCATGGCGCCATTGTGGCCCGAAGCGCACAGCGGGTGGTCGGCCAGCCATGCATGGCTCAGGGAATCATCCAGGTCAGCCAGTAGGCCTGGGCCAGGGTGATCAGGCCGACCATCGTGGTGAAAATCAGGCTGTGCTTGACGGTGAAGCGGAACAGGTCCGACTCCTTGCCGGCCAGGCCGACCGCCGCGCAGGCAATGGCGATCGACTGCGGCGAGATCATCTTGCCGGTAACGCCACCGGTGGTGTTGGCCGCCACCAGCAGCACGTCGGATACGCCGATCTGCTGCGCGGTGGTGGCCTGCAGCGCCGAGAACAGCGCATTGGACGAGGTATCCGAACCGGTCAGGAACACGCCCAGCCAGCCCAGGAACGGCGAGAAGAACGGGAACGCATCGCCGGTGTGCGCCAATGCCAGCGCCAGTGTTGCCGACAGGCCCGAGTAGTTGGCGATGAAGGCGAAGGCGAGCACCATGCCGATCGAGTAGATCGGCATGCGCAGCTCACGCACGGTTTCGCCGAAGGTCTGCAGCGCCGAGCGGGCCGGCATGCGCAGTGCGATGATCGCGATCACCGCCGCAAGGATGATCGCGGTGCCGGTGGCCGAGAACCAGTCGAATTTGTAGATCGCCTCATAGCTGAGCGGCGCGTCGACGATCGGCGGCATCTTCTGCACCCTCTGGTCCAGGCCCGGCACCGGGAGCTTGAGCACCCAGCCTTCCAACGGGCCGCCTGCCGCGAACAGCGACTTGAACGGCTTGATGCTCCACAGCGTGACCATCGCGGTGAGGATCAGGAACGGCGACCACGCCTTGGCGATCTGGCCGACGCTGTAGCGTGGTGCCTCCAGTGCCTGCGCGGCCGCCTCGGCGCTGGTTTCGGTATCGAAGCGGAAGATCCGTACCGGCTTCCAGCGGCGCAGGAACAGGGTCAGGCACACCAGCGACGCCAGCGAGGCGGTGATGTCCGGCAGCTCCGGGCCGATGAAGTTCGAGGTGAGGTACTGCGCGATGGCGAACGAGCCACCGGCCACCAGCACCGCCGGCCAGGTTTCCCTGATGCCACGCCAGCCATCCATGATGGCCATGATCCAGAACAGCACGATCACAGTCAGGAACGGCAGCTGGCGGCCGGCCATCTGGCCGATCTCGAATGCATCCAGGCCGGTGACCTGCCCGGCCACGATGATCGGGATGCCCATCGCACCGAACGCCACCGGCGCAGTGTTGACGATCAGGCACAGGCCGGCGGCATACAGTGGCTTGAAGCCCAGCCCGACCAGCAGCGCCGCCGTGATCGCCACCGGCGCACCGAAGCCGGCCGCGCCTTCCAGGAAGGCACCAAACGCGAAACCGACCATCAGCATCTGCAGGCGCTGGTCTTCGGTCACCGACAGGATCGAGGCGCGGATGATGTCGAACTGACCGGTCTTGACCGAGACCTTGTAGAGGAACACCGCGCCGATGATGATCCAGGCGATCGGCCACAGGCCGTAGACGAAGCCGAAACCGGCCGCGCCCAGCGCCTGGCTCAACGGCATGCGGTAGAACAACAGGGCCACGCCAAGCGCGATGGCCACGGTGATCGTGCCGGCCAGCCAGCCCTTCATGCGCAGCACCGCAAGGGCAACGAAGAAGAACGCGATCGGCAGCAGCGCGATCAGGCTGGACAACCACAGGTTGCCGGCGGGGTCGTACAGGTGTTGCCAGGGCTGCATGAAGGCTCTCGACTGGGGCGGGATGTGCTCCACCGCAGGCGGTGGGTCGCCGTGGCTGTCGATTATTGGTCGTACCAATAATGATTTCGATCAGACCACTTGCAGCTGATTTAACCGCCGCTCCGACGAAGTGCCTATTAGACCATAGGGCTAGACTTCATATTGGTCCGACCATTACGGCTCTCATGGTAGTGGCGGCCGCTGGCCGGCAACTAGACCTTCCCTACGGAATCCTTTTCTCCAACCGCCGCATCACCGCCAGCACCAGCACGCACAGCACGCTCACCCCGATGGCGATCACGTACTTGCTGATCCCCACCGCAATCCCGATGGCCGCTGCCATGATCAGCGAGCTGGCCGTGGTCAGGCCGCTGACCTGGTCCTCGCGTGACCCACGCAGGATGGTGCCAGCGGCAACGAAGCCGACACAGGCCACCACCGCTTCGATCAGGCGCACCGGATCGACCTGCAGCAGGTCGCGGTAGCGCTCCTGCTGGAAATGCTCGGCCACCGAGTCGCCGAGGCCGACGATCAGCGCAGCGGCCCCCGCGATCAGCATGTGCGTACGCAGGCCAGCGGCGTGCTTGCCCATCTCGCGCTCGACGCCCAGCACGCCGCCAAACAGCATCGCTGCGGCTACGCGCAGCAGGATCGAGACATCCTGGGTGAGTTCCATGGCCAAGCTCCGGGGTTTTCCCGGAGCGTCGCGTGGCCCCCGTGGCACAGAGGTGAAGGCCACGCCACAGTCCGTTCACCCGGTAGCGCCGGGCGACACCCGTCGGCACCGCACCCTGCGTTCAACGCATCACTGCGCCAGGTAGCCACCATCGATGGCGTAGTACGCGCCGGTCGCAAACGAGGCGTCGTCGCTGGCCAACCAGGCCACCAATGCCGCCACTTCCTCGGCCGTGCCCAGCCGCTTCAGCGCGTGCCGTCCTTCCAGCGTGGCACGCACCTTCGGGTCCATCTTCTCCAGCAGCGGCGTGCTGATGAAACCCGGACCCACCGCGTTGACACGGATGCCGTCGGCCGCATGTTCCCACGCGGCGGTCTGGGTCAGCCCGACCACGCCGTGCTTGGCCGCCGCATAAGCGGTGGAACCGGCATAGCCCACCTGGCCCAGGATCGAGGCCATGTTGATGATGCTGCCGCCGGTTCCAGCGGCCCGCATTGCCTGGATCTGCGCACGCTGGCACAGGAACACACTGGTGAGGTTGACGTCGATGACCCGCTGCCAGCCCTCGATCGGATAGTCGCCGCTGCTGGCCGCCGGCCCGCCGATACCGGCGTTGTTGACCGCCACATGCAGGCCGTCAAGTTCCTTGACCGTGCGCTGCACCGCCGCCTCCACCGCTGCATCGTCGGTGACGTCCAGCGCGATGCCGATGGCCTGTGCGCCGGTGCTGCGCAACTGCGCCACGGTGGCATCCACCGCATCCTGCTTGAGGTCCCAGACCGAAAGACGGGCACCGGATGCGGCCAGCGTCTGTGCCACGGCCAGGCCGATGCCCGACACGCCGCCGGTCACGATCGCGGTCTTGCCGGTCAGCTGGTAATCAATCATCTGCATTCTCCATCGGTGGGGGGAGCGATGCGGCGCGCGGCCGCCAATCCATCACCTTACGCCGGCCGCTGTGACGAGCAGACCAACAGCCTGTCCGCGGATGATCGTTCCAGCAATGAAACCTCAACCGAAGTTCATGTAGGGAATCAAGTACGGATATAGCGGCAAAACGCTGGCGTATGTCCGGCACCCCGTTCAACTTGGCCGTAATGACCAATCGGTTTGACCGTATTCAAATCCCCTGCGAATGATTCGCAGCGACAATGGGAAACGTTTCCAGTTTCTTCGACACATTCCTTCCAACCTGGCGTTTTCCGGCCTTCCAGGCTGCCCGCTACGCGGGGCAGCACATGGGCTCATGGCGCCAGCGCCTCCCCCTCCTGTACGTGCCGAGCGATGTCCCGATACTTCACCTTTGCCGATTACCGCCGCTTCGGCCAACGCCACGGCTTCGATTACCGCGCTGATCCGGAACACCTGCGCGACGACCAGTGGGCCGGCCGCGGCGAAGTCAACGAACAGTTCATGCGCGGTGGCATGAGCCTGATCGCCTCCGACGTGCATAACCGGTTCCCCTATGTGGCGACCGCGCAACAGCGGCCCGGGCTCGCCATCCGCGTGATGCTGCAGGGTCAGGTCGACGTGCGTATCCCGCGACGCGGAAGTTTCACCCTGCGTGCCGGCACCGCGATGACCGCCCACCATCGCGACCAGATCGAGATGACCGGCGCGCACCCTGGCGAAACGCGCCTGCGCGGGGTCAGTGTGATCGTGCCGGGTGGCATCGACGCGGATGTTTTCCAGATGCCACAGTTGGAAAAAGCGCTTGGCACGCACCTGGAATGCCGCCACTGGGCCATTCCCCACGCCATGCTGCCGGTGCTGGGCCAGCTGTTCGACAGCCCGTGGCAGGACGGCATCGACGCGCTGTGGCGCGAAGGCGTGGCATTGCAGCTGCTGGCCCTCGGCCTGCAGGCCGAGGAGCTGCAGACCGACCCGGTGCGCACGCTGCGTGCCGGCCAGCGCGAGCGCCTGGAACGGGTACGCAGTTACCTGCATGACGACCCCAGCCATGCACACAGCCTGGTCGAGCTGGCCCGGCTGGCCTGCATGAGCCCCAGCTCATTGCGCCGCCATTTTGCCCAGCA
This sequence comes from Stenotrophomonas sp. LC732, assembly GCF_052446685.1. Taxonomy (NCBI): domain Bacteria; kingdom Pseudomonadati; phylum Pseudomonadota; class Gammaproteobacteria; order Lysobacterales; family Lysobacteraceae; genus Stenotrophomonas; species Stenotrophomonas sp. LC732. Next base: position 2,547,297 of record NZ_CP199214.1, read on the forward strand.
GTATGGAAGTTCGGTGTTCGACTACCTGCATGAACAGCGCATGCGCCATGCCGAACAGGGCCTGCGCGAAAACGGATGGACGGTTGAGCAGGCCGCCGCCGCCAGCGGCTACCGCCACCCCAGCAACTTCGCCGCCGCGTTCCGTAAGCGCTTCGGTCTGGTCCCCAGCCGCTGGCGTACGGGCCCGTCGAAGGTGGGGTGAGAATCCCCGCTCCGGTAGGTGTCGACCTTGGTCGACATGCTCCTGCACCGTCGCCGATGCCGGCCAGCGGCCGGCACTACCAAAGCCGCCTGATTCGACATGCCATGACTCAGCCCCGGTAGGTGTCGACCTTGGTCCACACGCTCCTGCACCGTCGCGGATGCCGTCCAGCGGCCGGCACACCAAAGCCGCCTGATTCGACATGTCATGGCCAGCCCTGGCAGGTGTCGACCTTGGTCCACACGCTCCTGCATCGTCGCGGTAGCCGGCCAGCGGCCGGCACTACCACAGCCGCCTGATTCGACATGCCATGACTCAGCCCCGGTAGGTGTCGACCTTGGTCGACACGGTCCTGCACCGTCGCCGATGCCGGCCAGCGGCCGGCACTACCAAAGCCGCCTGATTCGACCTGCCATGGCTCAGCCCTGGCAGGTGTCGACCTTGGTCCACACGCTCCTGCATCGTCGCGGTAGCCGGTCAGCGGCCGGCACTACCAAAGCCGCCTGATTCGACATGCCATGACTCAGCCCCGGTAGGTGTCGACCTTGGTCGACATGCTCTCGCGCCGTCGCGGATGCCGGCCAGCGGCCGGCACTACCAAAGCCGCCCGATTCGACATGTCATGACTCAGCCCCGGTAGGTGTCGACCTTGGTCGACACGCTCTCGCGCCGTCGCGGATGCCGGCCAGCGGCCGGCACTACCGCCGCCGGGCATCGCGCACCCGGCGTACCTCATCAACCTCAATACACCGGCAGATCGATGTAACTGGCCTGCGCTGCGCTGTGCCAGACCCGCTGCGTGGCCTTCTGGTAATCGCCCGGCTTGGCCAGGTAGATGTTCGGCACGTACGTCTGCGGATTGCGGTCATACAGGGGGAACAGGCTGGACTGCACCTGCACCATCACCCGATGGCCCTTCTGGAAGGTGTGGTTGGCGTTGGGCAGGTCGAAGCGGTACGGCAGCACCTGGTTGGCGGCCAGCGGCTTCGGATCGCTGAAGCTTTCGCGGTAACGGCCACGGAAGATCGCCAGCGACACCGGCAGCTCGTAGCCACCCATCTCCGGCGTCGACGCTTCCTGGTCCGGATACACGTCGATCAGCTTCACCACCCAGTCGCTGTCGGTGCCACTGGTCGAGGCCTGCAGGTGAACCACCGGTGCGCCGCCGATGCGCAGCGGCGCCGTCAGCGGTTCGGTGATGAAGGTCAACACGTCCGGGCGGCCATCGACGAAGCGCTGGTCCTTCACCAGCCAGGTGGTCCACATGTCGCGGTCGCCGAAGCGGACCGGGCGCGGCACGAACGGTACCGGCTTGGCCGGGTCGGACACGTATTCCTCGAAGTCCCCCTCGCCCGCCGCCGGTGCCTGGAACGCCAGCTTGCCGCCGGCGCGCAGGTACAGCGGCTTGCTGCTGGCGGCACAGCCCTTGTCGCAGCTGCGCGGCCAACCCTTCAGGCGGTCCCAGTGGTTTTCGCCGGTGTTGTAGATCAGCACCGGCGGCGTATCGGCCTTCGGCGCGCCATCCACCAGGTACTGGTCGAAGAACGGCTTGAGCACATCGCGACGGAACTGCAGCGCGGTATCGCCATCGAACTTCAGCGCACCCAGCTCGCTGCCGCCGTAGTTCACCTGGCTGTGCCGCCACGGGCCCATCACCAGATAGTTGCGGTTGTTGCCGCTGTCGCGCCCTTCCATCGCCTGGTAGGCGTGGTTGGCACCCCACATGTCTTCCTGGTCCCACAGGCCCTGCAGCCACATGGTCGGCACCTTCAACGGTGTCTTGGCCATCACCGCGTCCAGCGCCTGGCCCTGCCAGAAGCCATCATAGGCCGGGTGCTCGACCAGCTTCTTCCACCAGGTCAGCTGGTCCACGCCGGTGAAACGCGCGTAGTCACCGGCCGAACCGAGGCGCAGGAAGGTGCTGTAGTCGTCATAGCCGAGGCTGGGCAGCGGCGTGCCCTTGCCGCGCTTCTCGGTCTGCATTGCGAAATAGTTGAAGTTGACCTGACGGAACGCACCGTAGTTGAGCCAGTCGTCACCCATCCAGCCATCGACCATCGGGCTCTGCGGCGCGGCCACCTTCAGTGCCGGGTGCGGGTCGGTCAGCGCCATCACCACGGTGAAACCCTCGTACGACGAGCCGAGCATGCCGACCTTGCCGTTACTCTCCGGCACGTTCTTCACCAGCCAGTCGATGGTGTCCCAGGCGTCGGTTGAGTGATCCACCCTGGTGTTGTTCAACGGCCCGCGCAGCGGCCGGGTCATCACGTAATCGCCTTCGGAGCCGTACTTGCCACGGATGTCCTGGAACACGCGGATGTAGCCGCCGTCGACGAACACCTCGTCGCCCTGTGGCAGCAGGTCGCGCATGCGCGGCGAGTCACTGCGGTTGGCACGGCCGGCGGCATCGTAGGGGGTGCGGGTCAGCAGGATCGGAGCATTGCGGGCACCCTTGGGCACCACGATCACCGTATACAGCTTGGTGCCATCACGCATCGGCACCATCACCACGCGCTTGTCGTAGTCACGACCGACATCGGGGGCAACGAAGGGCTTGCCGCTGATGTCCGGGGTCATCGGCGGGGTATCGGCGGCCAGCACGGCGCTGGACAGGCAAAGGGCAATGGCTACAGCGACGGCACGCACACGCATGGACAACCCCTCCCGGCAGGAAAGCTCCAAGCCTACTCCTGCCCCGAGCCATGAAGTGTGTGCGGGCTTTGCATTCTGCGGTGGATGCAGGCAGGACTGATGGCACATGTGCGGCCAATGTGGGAGCAGTGCGTCCTGTAGAGCCGAGCCCACGCTCGGCTCAGACCGCCGCGACCTACCCGAAGAGCAGCCGAGCGTAGGCTCGGCTCTACAACATCAGGCTACCGGCACTTCATGCAGGGCCAGCCAGCGCCAGCGCCCGGTTTCCTGCCGCAGCACCGCCAGTGACTCCCGCCATGCAGGCGTGCCGCCATCGAGCGAATGCCCTTCGCGATAGCGCAGCACCGCCAGCGGTGAAGGCGCTTCCACCGCGTGCACGGCGTCGATGGAAATCCGCAGCCCGGGGCGCGCCCCGTGACCGCCCGCGAACAACGCCTGCACGGCTTGCCGATCCAATCGGCGACCCGCGATGCCGACCATGCTGAAGTCCGCGCTGAAGTGCGCCATCAGATCCTCCAGCGCATCGGCGCCGACATCGGCACGGAACCAGGCCTGCAGCTTGTCGTGCAGGTGGTGGATTTCATGTTCTGCGGTGGTATCCATCAGATGTTCTCCGGTTGCGAAAGGGTGAGCAACTGCGGCCGGCGCAGCAGCGCCATCGGCAGCAGGGTCAGTACCGCGGCCAGACCCAGCGCCATGCCGGTGCCGTGGGCCGGCAGCCATTGCATGGCCAATGCCAGCAGCAGCGCGATGGCCGCGGTGCCCAGGCAGAAGCTGAGCTGGCGGTTGAGGTTCCAGAGTGCACTGGCATCGCCCAATGCTTCGCCCTCGACCCCATGGAAGGCCAGCGTCTGCGCGGTGCTGCTGCACAGGCTGCCGCCGGCGCCCATCAGCGCGAACAGCAGCCCGGCCAACGCGAAGGCCGGCTGCGGCAGCAGCGCCATCAACAGCAGGCCGCTGGCCTGCAGGAGCATGCCCGTACGCAGTACCGTGGCCGGGCCGAAGCGCGCCAGCAGGCGCTTGCTGGCCGTGATCGCAATGGCCGAGGCCAGCGCCCAGGGCAGCATCAACGCGCCGATGCGTGCCGCGCTGTAACCGGCCTGGTGCAGCTGCAGGGTACTGACCAGCTGGCTGCCGATGAACACACCGGGCACTGCCAGATAGACCAGCATCGCCAGGCGCAGGCCCCGATGGGACAGCAGCGACCAGCGCAGCAGGGGCTGCGCCTGCTGCCGTGCATGCCGCAGGTGGGCCGCCGCCAACAGCATTGCGATCGACAGCAGTACGGCACCGGCGGCCCGATGGCCGGGTTCACCCAGCCAGGTCAACGCCAGCAGCAGCGCGCCCAGCGCCAGCATCGCGGTGGACAGCGCATAGGCCTGCAGGCGCGGCGCACTGCGCGCGCCATCGGCCGGCATCCAGGCCAGCACCAGGCTGATCGCCACCACCGCCAACGGCAGGCTGGCCCAGAGCACACCGCGCCAGGACAACCACTGCACCAGCAACCCGCCCAGCGCTGGCGCCAGTGCGGGCACCAGCAGCGCCACCAGCAGGATGCGGCGGGTCAGCGCGCCACGCTGGTCCGGCGTGCACTGTCGGTACGCTGCCGCCTGTGCCACCGGAATCAGCAGGCCGCCGGCCAGCCCCTGAAGCAGGCGCCAGCCCAGCAGCCAGCCGATACCCGGTGCGGCGCCGGCCAGCACAGCGGCAACCGCGAACAACAGCAACGCCACCAGCAGCAGGCGACGCTCACCACAGCGCGCGGCCAACCAGGGCGCCAGCGGAATCACCACGCTCAGGCCCAGCATGTAGGCGGTGCCCACCCAGGCCAGGGTACCGACATCAGCGTGCAGTTCCGCTGCCAGTGCCGGATAGGCCACCGTGGCGATGAACATGTTGACCAGATCCAGGGCGAACACCAGCAGGAAGATCGCCTCATGGCGCAGGCGGGGGGACGGCATCGGCGGCGCTCCAGCAAGGAAGCGTCCAGCATGCCGTCCGGGCTTTGTTGGAAAAACACGACAACACCTGCAACACTGTCAAATCTGTTTTGACAATGAATCGCCATGGTCAGCCTCGATCGCTTCGATATCTTCCGTGCCGTGGTCGAGGCCGGCAGCCTGACCGCAGCGGCCGATCGGCTCGGCCTGAGCCGTGCGGTGGTCAGCTTCAACCTGAAACGGCTGGAGCAGGAGCTGGGCGTGACCCTGCTGCTGCGCAGTACCCGCCACCTGGCCCTGACCGACGCTGGCGAACAGTTCCTGCAGCACTGCATACAGGCGCTGGATGCCGCGCAGGCGGCAATCGATGCCGCGCGGCGCGACCAGCACCAGCTGCAGGGTGTGCTGCGCCTGACCACCACCCCGGAGTACGCGCAGCTTCGCCTGATTCGCGCACTGGAAGCCTTCCGTGCGCGGCATCCGGCCCTGCAGCTGCACCTGTCCACGTCTCCCGCGCCGGCAGACCTGATTCCCGAGCGCTTCGACCTGGCGATCCGTCTTGGCCGTCTGCCCGATTCGGGCCTGCATGCCAGTGAACTGGAACGGCACCCGCTGTGCGCGGTGGCGGCTCCGTCACTGCTGGCACGCCTGCCCTCTGCCGATGCGGCCGATGACCCGGCCCAGCTGGGCACCCTGCCCCGCCTGGGTTACCCGCGCCTGGCCGACGTGCCGGTGGTCGCGCCCGACGGCAGCGACGCCTTGTTTGCCACCAATCCGGGCAATGCAGTGGTGCGCGTGGATGGCGCCAGCAGCCTGCGCGCCTTCGCCGTGGCCGGCGCCGGGGTCACCGTGCTGCCACGCTGGCTGATCGAGGACGACCTGGCCCAGGACCGCCTGCGCCCGGTGCTGCGCCAGCACCGCTTCCCGCAGCAGAGCGTGTACGCGGTCTACCCGCACAGCACGCAGCCCTCGCCGAAGGTGCGGCAGCTGATCGATTTCCTGCGCGGGTGGTTCGCCATATGAAAAGGGGACGGAGGGGATTAAGTCGTTTATGCATAAACGACTTAATCCCCTCCGTCCCCTTTTTCAGGCACGGCCCTTGCGGGCCGTGCCTTCAAGCCTCAGCGCAGCACCTGCTCCACCAGCTGCACGTCCACCGTCTGCAGCGGTTCGGCGGCGTTGCGCGACAGCTGCACCTGGTAGGTGCCACCGTCGATCTTCCACTGGCGCGCCTGTGCATCGTAGTGGGCCAGCGTCTTCGGCTCGGCTTCGATGCGGATGCGGCGCTGTTCGCCCGGCTGCAGGGTCACCTTGTCATAGCCGATCAGGCGGATCGGCGTGGTGCTGCCGGCCGGCAGCTTCAGGTACAGCTGGGCCACGTCGGCACCGGCGCGCTTGCCGGTGTTGCGGATGTCGACGCTGGCGACCAGGCGCGAACCTTCCACGCTCACCTTCAGGTTGTCATAGGCGAACGAGGTGTAGGACAGGCCATGGCCAAAGGCGAAGGTCGGGGTCAGGCCCTTGGCCGCCATCCACTTGTAGCCGACGTTGGCACCTTCGATATCGAAATCGAACACATCACCGAACGGCTTGGCCGGCTTGAAGCCGAGGCCGTCGATGTGCGGGCGCGGCAGCTGCGATTCGTCCGTCACCCAGGTCACCGGCAGGCGACCCGACGGATTGACCTGGCCGGTCAGCAGTGCGGCAATGCCTTCGCCACCGCGGATGCCCGGGTACCAGGCCTGCAGCATCGCCGGCACCTGCGCCAGCCACGGTGTGCGCACCGGGCCGTTGGTTTCCAGCACCAGCACGGTCTTCGGGTTGGCCTTGGCCACTGCCGAGATCAGGGCATCCTGGTTGTCCGGCAGCTGCATGTCCGGCAGGTCCACCGATTCGGCAGCCCACTGCGTGGCAAACACGATGGCCACATCCGCCTGCGCGGCCGCCTTGGCCGCAGCAGCGGCGTTGGTGCCATCGACATACGTGATAGTCGTGTCCGGGCGCGCCGCACGCAGCGATTCCAGCGGCGAGGACGGATGGAAGATCACCGGGCCCGGCCAGGTGGTCGGCATCACGCCGGGCACCGCGTTGGTGCCCTTGGCGGTCACGCCCACCATCGATGAACCACCGCCACCGATCACGCCCTTGTCGGCATGGCCGCCGATGATGACGATGCGCTTCACGCTGTCGGCCAGCGGCAACAGGTTGCCCTCATTGCGCAGCAGCACGCTGCCCTCCTCCACCGTGCGCTGGGCAACGGCGAAGCCGGCCTCGGCATCCACCTTCTGGTGCTGCGGCGGGTTGTCGAAGTTGCCATGCAGGAACATCGTGCGCAGGATGCGCGCCACCATGTCGTTCAGGCGCGCCTGCGGCACCACGCCGCCATGCACGGCCAGGCGCAGCGGTTCATCGAAGAACACCGCCGCGTCGAACACCTCACCGGCCGACTGCTGGTCCAGGCCGGCCAGCGCAGCCTTCGAGCCACTGTGCACGCCACCCCAGTCGGACATCACGAAACCGGGGAACTTCCATTCCTGCTTCAGCACCTGGTTCATCAGGTAGCCGTTCTCGCAGCCGTAGGTGCCGTTGATCTTGTTGTACGAGCACATCGCCACGCCCGGGCGACCGGCGTCCAGCGCGATCTCGAAGGCCAACAGGTCCGACTCGTGCATGGCCTGTTCGCCGATGCGCACGTCGTGGAAGTTGCGACGGGTCTCCATGTCGTTCAGCGCGAAGTGCTTCATCGAGGAGATCACGTGCTGGCTCTGCACGCCCTGGATCAGCGCGCCAACCATCGAGCCGGCCAGCAGCGGGTCTTCGCCGGCGTACTCGAAGTTGCGGCCGTTGCGCGGGTCACGCTGCAGGTTGACGCTGCCCGACAGCAGGATATTGAAGCGCTGCTGCCACGCCTCGCGGCCCATCGTGGCGCCACCGGCGAAGGCAACTTCACGGTTCCAGCTCGATGCAGTGGACGGGCCCGATGGCATTGCCGTGGCGAAGTCGCCCGGGCGGATGCCCCCCGGATTGGTCACGCCGACACCGGCATCGGCCGACTGCTGCGACGGGATGCCCAGCCGCGGTACGCCCGGCACGAAGCCGGCCGAACCGACCGCACCTTCCGGCAGTGGGCCGCCGTCCTTGCCCAGCCCGAAGTAGCTGTGCAGCATCTGGAACTTCTCATCCTCGGTCATCGCCTTCAGCAGCAGCGCAGCGCGCGCATCGGCGTTGAGCGTGGTGTCCATCCACGGCGTGTTGCCGTGCTTGTCGGCGGCATAGGCCAGGGTCAGCAGGGTGGCACGCAGCGTGCTGCCTTCCACCTTGAACGGCGCGCTGCTGGCGGCCTGGAAGCCGTCGCTGAAATAGCTGGCATCGGCTTCCAGCGCCACACGCGCCGGATCGAAGCCTGCGGCCTTGGCCGATTCACCGGCCACCGCGCCGAGCAGCACCGCCGGTGCACCCAGCCGCGAACGGGTGACCAGCGCCGGCAGCTGCGCCGCACCTGCACCGGCATCGGTATAGACCGCCACAGTGTGGCGGCCATCGTCCAGGCGCAGGTAGTTCAGGCCCGGTTGGTCGGGGCCGGATTCAGCGGCGATCGGCAGCCGGGTCAGAACAGCCTGGCCGCGCTGGGTCTGGCCATCGTCCTTGCCGGCGGCAATGAAGCGGTACTCGTAGCCCAGGCCATCGGCCAGCACCTGCAGCGGATCGACCTGGCCGATGCCGCGCTGCACCTGGCGCACGCTCAGCGCGTCCACCTTCAGGCTCTTCAGTTGCGCGGCCAGGGCCGGCATCGCCTCGGCGTTGGGCGCCTGTTCCAGGGTCAGCACAGTGAACGCGGCCGGGTCGGCCCAGGCCGGAGCGGCCAGTGCGGCAGACAGGGCCAGAGACAGTGCAAGCGGTTTTGTAAACGTTTTCATCGGCAGGCGTAATTCCGTTGCCAAGGCAATCGGTCCAGGGAAAGTGCCGCCGAAGGGTGCAGCGTTCATGCCGCGCAGGGGTTGCCAGGCAACGCCCCGCAGGCCGATGGACGGGCCGGTCTGCGCGCGGGACCCTCCTCCCGGCGTGACAACCTGCCTGCCCGGGCCGCGCAGGGCGACCCAATCCTGTGAAGATTGTGCGAGGGCGTTCACACCTGTCAACAGGACCTAAGTCACAGGGGCAACCCGGCCAATGGTTATCAGGCCATCACTGGCGGTCATCAGCGGGCCGCGCGAGGCTGCTGATAATGGAGATCCCTGGCCACGAATCGAGCCCATGACCGTACATCGCGACTTCGATCATCTCTGGCGCGACCGCTGTGACACCTCCAGCCAGCGCGCACCGCGCGTGCTGATCCGGGTGTTCGTGGCCCCGGGCGAGCTGGAGCGCAGCGTGGCGTTCTACGAGCAGTTGCAGGGCGTGGTAGCCGATGCGGGGTTCCCGTTCCCGGAAGCCGGGCTGCGCCTGGCGATGGTCGGCGCCTTCCTGCTGATCGAAGGCAGCCAGGCGGCACTGGCCCCGTTCACCTCGACCACGGGGACACTGCTGGTCGATGACGTTCGGCCCTATCACGACAAACTGGTCGCCGCCGGCGCCGAGATCATCTTCCCGCTGCAGGTAGTCCCGACCGGGGCGGCGTTCAATGCGGTGCATCCCGATGGCACCGTGGTTGAATATGTGCATCACCGGCCGGATCCGCACGGGCGCTGAGGGGGCGCACGGCCGGGCGGCGCACGGCACCCGCGGTAGGCAACCTCAGAAGCAACAGCCGAAGCAAAAGCGGGCTTCCTGTGGGTTGGCGGGGTAGGGCCGGTTGCGTTGACGCCGTGCAATCCGTCTGTCGAAATAATCGATTTCGATTGAGATTCATCCACGCATGGCGTGGATCTACAATCCCTCAATGTCCTCCCCCACCCTGCCCTGGAATGGCACGTTGCTGCTGGATGCTCACGTGGCCGTGCTGCAGGGTCATGCCGGTGACAGCGCCGCGCACGCGCACTACGCCCATCAACTGCTGCTCAGCGACGGCGCAGCCTGGCAGGTCGAGGTCGATGGCGTGCAGCAGCAAGGCCAGCGACTGTGGCTGCCATCATTCCAGCCGCACGCGATCCTGTTAGCGCCAGAAGCAGGCTGCACGGTGTTTCTTGAGCCGACGCATGCCAATCCCGCACAGATCCAGCAATACCTGCACGCACTGCCGGGCAACGCGCTGGAACTGCACGGCTGGCTGCCACGGCTGAGCCGCCCGCAACCGCTGGACCGCCGCGTGCAGGCGGCATTGGCCCGTATCGCCCAGCACCTGCCCGGCCCGGTGCCGGCCGCCGATATCGCCGGGGCGGCGCACCTGTCGACCAGCCAGCTGCACCGGCGTTTCCAGTCTGATCTGGCGGTGACCCTGCGCGGCTGGGTGCTGTGGCAGCGGCTGCGCCGCGCACTCATGCATCATCTGCGCGGGCACACCCTGACCGACAGTGCGCATGCCGCTGGATTCGCCGATCTGGCCCATCTGTCGCGCAGCCTGCGCCGCATGTTCGGTATCGGTGCCGCGCAGCTGCAGGGCCTGCAGCTTCAAGCGGCCTGACACGGCCCATCATCCGCGCCTGCGCAGACCTTCCGGCAGCTCCGGCACCTCGCCGTGCGGCAGTTCGCGGAACGGCGCCAGCAGCTGTCCCGGATAATCGCGCGGATAGTCCGGTTGGCTGCCGATGCCGAGGTCGCGCTGCTGCAGCCGATAGCCCGGCGCATCGAAGGCGGTCCCCAGCAGGTGATCCCAGACGGTCAGGAACAGGCCGAAGTTGACGTCGCCAGCGTTGCCGTAACGCATGTGGTGGAAGCGGTGCAGCGGTGCCCACGCCATCACCCGGCCCAGCAGGCCCGGGCGCATGTCCACGTTGGAGTGCTGCAGCAGCAGCTGGATGGCAATGGCGAAGGCCAGCACCGCAGCCACCGGCATCGGCAGGCCCAACAGCAGCAGCGGCAGTACGCCGCCCACTGCTTCGGCCGCCTGGTGCAGCGGATGCTTCATCAAGCCGTTGAAGCCGTACATGCGGGTGACGCTGTGATGCACCGCGTGCAACCGCCACAGCCAGCCGATGCGATGGCTGGCGTAGTGCACCAGGGTAATGCCAAGGTCGGCGCAGACGATGGCCAGCAGTACCTGCAGAACGAACGGCCACTGCAGCGGCCACAGCTGCCACGGAAGGAGCGCTGCCAGCAGCGGCACCGCAGCGATCGACAGCAGGTTCAGGCTTTCGTTGACCAGTGCATGCAGGGTGTCACGCAGACTGTCGCCGTGGTCGTGGTTGAACGCGGGGTCATACGGCCAGGCACGTTCGGCAGCGAACGAAACCGCGATGGCGACCGCCAGCAAGGCCAGCAGCCATAGCGGATCGCCATGGAGGTGGCCGACCCAGACGACGGCGGCGGCAACGAAACCGAGCAGGAACAACGGGGCATACAGGCGGAGGATCCAGTGTTTCATGGGCAACCCGGAACGTGAGGGGCCTGCATGCTGGCGCGGCACGACGGTTGCGGGCTTGAACAAACGGCGCAACCCGCCCCGCCTCGGTGGATATCCCCCTTTGGCCGACACCGCGTTTCCCCCACCCACGGATGGCGTGGATCTACAATGGCGCCCTCATCGCGCCCGGTACCGGCATGGATTCCTTCAACCTGATGCGCGCCTTCCGCCGCATCGTCGAACGCGGCGGGCTGGCCCGCGCTGCCGAAGACCTGGGCATGTCGCCGGCCGGGCTGAGCAAGCAGTTGCGCGCGCTGGAAACGCACCTGGGCGTGGTGCTGCTGCAGCGGACCACGCGGCGCATGAGCCTGACCGAGACCGGCCACGCCTATTACCGCGAATGCTGCCGCCTGCTCGACGAATTGGACGCATTGGAACGTGGCATCGCCGAACAGCGTGGCGAGGTGGCCGGGCGCCTGCGTGTCAATGCACCGCAGTCGTTCGCACTGAGCACGCTGTCGCCGCTGCTGCCACGCTTCCTGCAACAGCATCCACAGCTGTCGCTGGACCTGGTGATGGAAGATCGCCTGCTCGATGCGGTCGGTGAGGGTTTCGATGTGTCGTTGCGGCTGCGTGCCGAGCTGGACGACTCGCGACTGGTGGCGCGCCGGCTTGCCTCGCTGCAACAGGTGCTGTGCGCTGCCCCGTCCTACCTGCGGCAGCGTCCAGCACCGCAGTCGGTGGACGATCTGCAGGTGCACAGTGTGCTGGCCTACAGCCTGTCCGACTCCCCCGGCAGCTGGCCGCTGCTCGGCCCGGATGGGCAGGTGACCATCACCCTGCCGGCACGCGTCACCGTCAACAACAGCCTGCTGCTGCGCGACCTGCTGGTGGCCGGCATGGGCATCGGCGCCCTGCCCTCGTTCCTTGCGGCACCAGCGCTGGCCCGTGGCGAACTCCAACAGGTGCTGCCCGACCACCGCTATCCGCCACGCTTCGTGCATGCGGTCTATCCCACGTCGCGCCACCTGCAACCCAAGGTGCGTGCCTTCATCGATTTCCTGCACGCCGAGCTGCCCCGCTGCGCCGGCCTGGATTCGTAACCGCCAGCGAAAACTGAGCTGCCCACGGCGCGCTGTTTCGGCCCCGCCGCGCTGCCTAATCTGCCGCCTCCCCTCTCACCGATGGCAGGCAGATGTCTCCCGTTCCTTCCCCCGCCACCGCCGCGCCGGTGGTCGACTTCTTCCACGACGTGGTCTGCGGCTGGTGCTTCGTGCTGGCCCCGCGCCTGCAGCAGGTCTCGGCCGAACTCGGCATCCAGGTGCGCCATCGCAGCTTCGTGCTGCAGGACTCGCGCGCGCAGATGGTCGAGGTGTTCGGCTCGATGGAGCGCGCCAAGGCGATCATCCTGCGCCACTGGACCGACTGCGCCGCGCATGAAGACAGCGCGCGCATCGATATCGAAGGCATGCGCGCACAGGACTTCGAATATCCCTCCGGCTGGCTCGGCGCACTGGCCTGCCAGGCCGCAGGGTTGATCGGCGGCAATGATGCCCATGGCGCAATGTTCGACGCGGTGCAATGGGCGCACCTGCACCAGCACCGCAACATCGGCGACGCCGAAGTGCTGCTGGATATCGCCGAATCACTGGGCCATCCCCGTGGTGCCTTCGCTGACCACATGCGCAGCGACGCAGTGCGCCAGCGCGTGCAGGCCGATCGTGCCGACGCCGCTGCCCTCGGCATCCGCTCCATTCCCACCGTGATCGGCGGCAACGGCCTGCGCCTGCAGACCCTGCCGCTGCCGCAACTGCGCCAGGCCCTGGCGCCCCTGGTCGCGGCCTGAGCCGCACCCTCCCCCACCCTGCAAGGAGATTCCCCATGACCCCACGTATCCTGGCCAGCGCGCTGGCCCTGCTGCTGGCCGGCACCGCGGCGTCCACCACCGTGTCCGCGCACGAACGCGTTCCCTCCGGCCAGCAGGTCGGCACCAGCCCCTGGGGGCCGAAGGACGAGATCGGCCGGCTCAACCTGATCACCGAAGCCTCGCGTGCGGCGATCCTGTCGCGGGTCAGCGGCGGCAAGGCCTATGACCTGGCCACCGACTACTACGTCGGCATGCCCAGCTGGCAGGACGCCGGCGACCCGCACTACCAGTTCTGGATGACCCACACCCCGCGCGGCACGGTGATGGACGACCCGATGGGCGTGGGCGAGACCATGAACCTCACCCGCAGCTACACCGGCACCGCGTTCTCGATGTACAGCCACACCGGCACCCACATCGATGCGCTGAACCACTTCGGCATCCACGGAAAGATCTGGAACGGCTTCGAGGCCGACAAGCATCTCGGCGATCGTGGCTGGAATGTCACCGGCATCGAGAAATTCCCGCCGCTGATCGCGCGTGGCGTACTGATCGACGTGGCCGCCGCCAAGGGCGTGGACATGCTGCCGGACAGCTACCGCGTCACCCGCCAGGACCTGAAGGATGCGCTGGCACGCCAGCGGGTGAAGCTGCAGCAGGGCGACGTGGTGCTGATCCGCACCGGCCGCATGCGCCTGTTCGAACAGCCCAAGGCCTACATGACCAACCCGCCGGGCATGGGCCTGGACGCGGCGCGCTTCCTGGTTGAGGACAGCGGCGCGATGATCGTCGGCGCCGACAACCTGAGCTTCGAGACCTTCCCCTCGGAGGTGGCCGACGACTACGTGCCGCTGCACACCTACCTGCTGGCCCAGCAGGGCGCGCCGATCATCGAACTGGTGGCGCTGGATGAACTGGCCCGCGACAAGGTCTACGAGTTCGCCTTCATCGGCGGCCCGCTGAAGATCCGCGGCGGCGATGCCGCGCCGCTGCGCCCGGTCGCGCTGCCGGTCCGCCCGTAACCGGGCCCTGTGGGTGCCGACCTGGCTCGGCACTCCTTTCCCACTTCAGCAACCTGAAACCCGGCCCGCCAATTTCATTAGTAATTCTACTCACAAGGCGAGTAGCATGTCTGGTCTCAGCCCCTGATACCAGCCCGCCGATACTCGCTCCATGCCTGTCGTTTCCGCCCGTTCCTGCCGCTTCCAGCCCGCCCGGCGCCTCCCTTGGAGGACCGGCTGATGGGCGCCGTCGTCGCCCTCGACCGGCTGCTGGACGGCCGCCAGTTGTGGCGCGGCCCGGCCCGCCAGGGGCCGGCCAGTGACCACCTGGCCAGCGGCCACCCGTCGCTGGACGCACGCCTGCCCGGCGGCGGCTGGCCGGCCAGCGGGCTGTGCGAGGTGCTGCAGGCGGCGCCGGGCGTTGGCGAACTGGCACTGGTCTGGCCGGCGCTGGCCAGGCTGAGCCAGCGCGACCGCCCGATCGTGCTGGTCGCCCCACCCTATCGCCCGCATGCCCCGGCCTGGGCCGCGGCCGGGCTGGATCTGGCCCAGCTGCAGATCATCCACGCTGCGCCGAAGCAGGCGCTGTGGGCGGCCGAACAATGCCTGCGCTCTGCCGCCTGCGCGGCGGTGCTGTGCTGGCCGCACCAGGCCGACGATCGCGCCCTGCGCCGGCTGCAGGTCGCCGCCGACAGCGGCCAGTGCCTGGGCTTCGTGTTCCGCGAGGCGCAGGCAGCGCGCAACCCCTCCCCGGCCAGCCTGCGCCTGCAGCTCGACCACGGCCAGGTAAGGGTGCTGAAGTGCCGTGGCGGCCTGCCACCCGCGCAGCCGTTGCCACTGGCCATCACCCACTGAGGCCGCGCCATGCACTGGGCCTGCCTGTTGTTGCCGCAGCTGGCGCTGGACAGCGTGCTGCGCCTGCAGCCGGACCCCCAGCGGCCACTGGTGCTGCTGCAGGGCCCAGCGCAGCGCCGCGTGCTGCGTGCGGTCAGCCCGGCCGCGCGCGCAGCAGGGCTGCGCCCGGGCATGCTGCTGTCGGCCGCGCAGGTGCTGGTGCAGGACATGCACCTGCACGACTACGACCCTGACGCGGAACAGCACACCCGGCAGCTGCTGGCCAGCTGGGCCTACGCCTACAGCTCGCAGGTCAGCCTCGATTTCCCGCATGCACTGGTGCTGGAAATCGGCGCCAGCCGTGCCCTGTTCGGTGACTGGCTGACGATCGAAAAGCGCCTGCGCAACGAACTGCATGAACTCGGTTTCCGCCACCGCCTGGTGGCCGCCCCCACGGCGCATGCCGCGCGCGTGCTGGCCAACGTCCACGATGGCCTCGGCATCGATGCGCAGCAGCTGCCAGCGGCACTGGCGCAGCTACCCTTGCCGCGCTGCGGCCTGCCCAGCGACGCGGTGACCGTGCTCGGCCGTTCCGGCCTGCGCACGCTGGGTGCGGTGCTCGAGCTGCCGCGTGACAGCCTGGCCCGGCGCTTCGCCCCGGAGGTACTGCAGCAGCTGGATGCACTGCGCGGCCTGCCCACCGCGCCGCTGCGCTACTACCAGCCACCGGACCGTTTCGATGCGCGCATCGAATTCGAATACGAGATCGAATCCAGCCAGGCCCTGCTGTTCCCGCTGCGCCGCCTGCTGCTGGACCTGGCCGCCTTCCTGTGTTCGCGCGATGGCGGCGTGCAGCGCTTCGACCTGCATTTCGAGCACGACCTGCTGCCGGCCAGCGTGCTGACCATCGGCCTGCTGGCCCCCGAACGCGATCCTGCGCTGCTGTTCGAGATCGCACGCAACCGCATGGAAGCGTTCGCCCTGCCGGCCGGCAGCCGCGCACTGCGCCTGCAGGCCGAGCAGCTGCCACCGTTCGTGCCCGCCGCGCGCGACCTGTTCGATACCCGGCCGGCGCAGGCGATGCCCTGGAACCAGCTGCGCGAGCGCCTGCGTGCGCGGCTGGGTGATGACGCCGTGCAGCCGCTGGCGGTGCAGGCCGACCATCGCCCCGAACGCGCCAGTGGCACCCAGCCACCGGCCAAGCCCCCGTCGTACTGGCCACTGCGCCCCGGCTGGTTGCTGGACACCCCACAACCGTTGCGTGACCCGCGCCTGCGCATCGTCGCCGGGCCGGAGCGGATCGAATCGGGCTGGTGGGACCAGGCCGACGCACGCCGCGACTACTACGTGGTGGAAACCGCACACGGCCAGCGCGGCTGGGCCTTCCGTGAGCGCAACGATCCGCATGCGCCGTGGATGCTGCACGGCTGGTTCGGCTGAGCCGCCATGCACAGCGAACTGCCCGGCTACGCCGAACTGCACTGCCTGTCGGCCTTCAGTTTCCAGCGCGGTGCTTCGATCGCCGAAGAACTGTTCGCGCGCGCCGCTGGCCAGGGTTACCGGGCACTGGCGATCACCGACGAATGCTCGCTGGCCGGCATCGTGCGCGCCTGGCAGGCGGCGAAGGCGCATGGCGTGGCGCTGATCGTCGGCGCCGAATTCCAGGTCGAGGACGGCCCGAAGCTGGCCCTGCTGTGCACCGACCAGGCCGCCTATGCCGGGCTCTGCCAGTTGATCACCACCTGCCGGCGGCGCGCAGCCAAGGGCGAGTACCGCTGCCTGCGCGAGGATCTGCTCGGCCTGCCCGACGGCCTGCTGTGCCTGTGGCTGGACCGGCAACCGGCCGCCACCGACCTGGAACTACTGCGCGCCGGCTTCAATGATCGGCTGTGGTTGGCGGTGGAGCTGCACCACGAACACGACGACGCACGCCGCCTGCAGCAGCTGCAGGCCTTCGGCCAACGCCACCGCCTGCCGCTGGTCGCCAGTGGCGACGTGCACATGCACGTGCGCCGCCGCCGCGCCCTGCAGGACACCCTGACCGCGATCCGCCACCGCTGCAGCGTGGCCGAGGCTGGCTGGCGCCTGTTCCCCAACGGCGAGCGCCATCTGCGTCCGCGCACCGCGCTGGCCCAACTGTATCCGCCCGAATTGCTGGCCGAGACCCTGCGCATCGCCGAGCGCTGCCACTTCACCCTGGAACAGCTGCAGTACACCTACCCACGCGAGCTGGTGCCCGAGGGGCATGACCCGGACAGCTGGCTGCGCGTGCTGGTCGAGCGTGGCATCCCCTGGCGCTGGAAAGGCGGCATCGAACCGAAACAACGCGAGCAGATCGAACACGAACTGGCGTTGATCAAGCAGAAGAACTACGCCTCGTACTTCCTCACCGTGCAGGACATCGTGCGCTTCGCGCGCAGCCAGGACATCCTCTGCCAGGGCCGCGGCTCGGCGGCCAACTCCGCGGTGTGCTTCGTGCTGGGCGTGACCGAGATCGACCCGGCACGCAGCAACCTGCTGTTCGAGCGCTTCATCTCCGCCGAGCGCGACGAGCCACCGGATATCGACATCGATTTCGAGCACGAGCGCCGCGAGGAAGTGCTGCAGTACGTGTTCAAGCGCTATGGCCGCGAGCGCGCCGCACTGACCGCGGTGGCAATCAGCTACCGTGGCCGCAGCGCGATCCGCGACGTGGCGCGTGCACTTGGCCTGCCGATGGACCAGGTCAACGAACTGGGCGCGGCGATGGACCACTGGGGCGGCAACATCCCATTGCCGGAAACCCTGCGCGAGCGCGGTTTCGATCCGGACACGCCCTTGATGCGGCGCCTGCTGGCGCTGACCGCCGAGCTGATCGACTTCCCGCGCCACCTGTCGCAGCACCCCGGCGGTTTCGTGATTTCCGAACATCCCCTGTCGACCCTGGTGCCGGTGGAAAACGCGGCGATGGCCGACCGCACCGTCATCCAATGGGACAAGGACGATCTGGATGCCACCGGCCTGATGAAGGTCGACTGCCTGGCGCTGGGCATGCTTACCGCCATCCGCAAGTGCCTGGCCATGCTGAAACAGCATGGCCTGCATGAAGGACGCATGGATGCGATCCCGCCCAAGGATGCAAAGACCTTCGACATGATCTGCGCCGCCGACACCATCGGCGTGTTCCAGATCGAATCGCGCGCACAGATGGCGATGCTGCCGCGCATGCAGCCACGCACGTTCTATGACCTGGTGATCGAGGTGGCGATCGTGCGCCCTGGCCCGATCCAGGGCGACATGGTGCACCCCTATCTGGAGCGGCGCCGGATCCTGCGCGAACAGGGACCGGGCGCGTTGAACGACCCGGACAACCCGCTCTACCCACCGCAGCTGGAACGCGTGTTCGCACGCACGCTGGGCGTGCCATTGTTCCAGGAACAGGTGATGCAGCTGGCGGTCGAAGCAGCCGGTTACACGCCTGGCCAGGCCGATGCCCTGCGCCGTTCGATGGCGGCCTGGAAACGCCGTGGCGGCTTGGAACCGCATCGTGAAAAACTGCTGGCAGGCATGTTGAAAAACGGCTTCAGCCGCGAATACGGTGAGCACCTGTTCGAGCAGATCAAGGGGTTCGGTGATTACGGTTTCCCGGAAAGCCACGCCGCCAGCTTCGCCCTGCTGACCTATAACAGCTGCTGGCTGAAATGCCACCACCCGGCCGCATTCACTGCCAGCCTGATCAACAGCCAGCCACTGGGTTTCTACAGCCCCGACCAGCTGCTGCAGGACGCGCGCCGGCATGGCATCCGCGTGCTTCCCGTGGACGTGCGCCACAGCGACTGGGACTGCACGCTGGATTTCAGCAGGGGCGCGGCCGCGATCCGGCTCGGCCTGCGCCTCGTCGACGGCTGCAATGAAGCGGCTGTACAGGCCATCATGCGCGAACGTGCACGGCGCCCGTTCGACGATGTGGGCGACCTGTGCCAGCGCACCGCCCTGGATCGCCGCCAGCAGGGCCTGCTGGCCGATGCCGGTGCGCTGCGCGGGCTCAGCGGCCATCGCCATCGTGCACGCTGGGATATCTCCGGCGTGGAGAACCGGCTGCCGCTGTTCGACCAGGCCCGCGCCACCGCTGAAGCACGCGTGCCGCTGCCCCTGCCCAGCGCCTGGGAGGACATGCAGGCCGATTACCGCAGCATCGGCACCACCCTCGGCCGCCACCCGATCTCGTTCCTGCGCACGCAGCTGCGCAGCCGCGGCTGCCTGGATGCCGCGCAGCTTGCGGGCCACGGCCATGGCCGTCGCGTGCGCATCGCCGGCCTGGTCCGCATGCGCCAGCGCCCGCAGACCGCCAGTGGCGTTACCTTCCTCACCCTTGAAGACGAGACCGGCATGGTCAATGCCGTGGTCTGGCGGCACCTGGCCGATCGCCAGCACCGGGTCCTGGTCGATACCCGGCTGATGCAGATCGACGGCCGCCTGGAACGCGTCGATGGCGTGCAGCATGTCATCGTGCAGCGCATGCACTGCCTGGATGAACTGTTGCAGGGGTTGCGCAGCCACAGCCGCGATTTCCATTGACGATACACAGCGTCACACAATGAACTGGCCATCGGTCGCCCGCATCCGCTATCGTCGCTGCATCCAAGGAAGGACGACACGATGCCGCGCGCACTGCTGCTGACCACGCTGGTGGTCTCCACACTCGCCCTGCTGGTTTCCGGCTGGACCGCCTGGAGCCTGCATCGCAGCCAATCGCCACAGCGCATCATCGAAGCGCGCGGGCTGATCATCCACGATGGCACGGGCCAACCCCGGGTGATCCTAGGCGCGCCGGTGCCCGACCCCCTCAGCCGGGGCCGTATCCAGGGGCCGCGCGCCACCGCCCTGTCCGGCCTGATCCTGCTCGGCCCGGATGGCTCCGAACGCGGGGGCTATGGCACCAGCGATCGCGGCGGTGAAGCCGTGCTGACCCTGGACGATGCCAATGGCACCACGGAAGTGTTCAAGGTGGTGGCCAACCCGGACCGTGGTGCCAGCCTGATGGTCAAGCACCAGAACAACACCGGCGCCATGCTCACCTCATGGCAGGGCAAGCCGGAACTGATGTTCGTCGATGACAGCGGCCAGTCCTACTACGTGCGCCCGGGCGCCAACGCCGCGCCCTGATCTGCTTCTGTAGCGTCGAGCCATGCTCGACTGCTTCTACCATCAGCAGCCGAGCATGGCTCGGCTCTACAAAGGCGAAGCAACGTCGAGCATCGCTCGACGCTACAGACCGCACACCGCCGCCAGGTCGTCAGCCAGCGGCCGCAGTTGCGCCGCGCCCAGCGCCGCGCAGGTGATGCGCAGGCCATGTGCCGGCGCCGCCACCGCGAACACCTCGCCAGCGCGCACATGCCATCCGCGCGCGGCCAGCGCCAGCACCTGCGGATGGCTGTCGCCCGGCAACGGCAGCCACAGGTTCAATCCCTCCATCGGCAGCGGCGTCGGCACGCCACGCGCGCGCAGCAGTTCCTGCAGCGACTGCAGGCGCTGCTGGTAACGCTCGCCTGCCGAGGCGATCTTCGCCCGCTGCGTTGACGACGCCAGCACCGAGGTTGCCGCGTCCTGCAGCAGGTGACTGACCCAGCCGATACCGGATGCCAATCGCAGCCGCAACCGCATCGCGGTTTCTTCATCGCAGGCCAGCCAGGCCAGCCGCAGGTCGGGGCCGAGCGGTTTGGACAACGAACGCAGCAGCGCCCAGCGCCGCCCATCCAGCGGCAGTACCGAGTGATAGGCCTGCTGCGAGAGCAGCGCATAGTGATCGTCGATCAGCACTGCTACCTGCGGGTACGCCGCCAGCAACTGCCGCAACGCCCGCGCCCGCTTCGCATCCAGGCTGGCCCCGGTCGGATTGTGCGCCCGGGGGGTGAGCAGCACCGCACGTGCACCAGCCTCCAGCGCCTGCCGCAGCGATTCGACCTGCATGCCCTGGGCATCCACCGCCACCGGCAACGGCGCATGACCCGACGCATTGAGCACATTGAGGCTGCCGAGGAAGCATGGATCCTCCACCGCGATGCGATCACCCGGCAGCAGCCACGCCGCCAGCAGGCGCTCGATGCCATCGACGGCGCCATGGGTCAGCTCCAGCGCATATCCCTCGGGGCAATCCGCATCCAGCGAGGCGCGTGCCAGCGCCTGCAACCTCGTGTCGACCGTACCCACGCCATACAGCCGCGGCGCCGCCGGGGTCAGGCGAAGGTTCGGCAGCAGGCGCGGATCCGGGTTGCCACCGGCCAGGTCCTGCAGCGCCAGCCCCGGGGTGCTGCCCTCGCGCGCCAGCGGCGGCGGCAGGCCACGCACCACCGTGCCGCGGCGGCCCGCCGTGCTGGCCAGGCCCGCCGCATCCAGGCGCTTGTAGGCAGCAGCCACGGTGTTGCGGTTCACGCCCAGCTGCTCGGCCAGTTCACGCACCGGCGGCAGCACGCTACCGGCCGGCAGGCGACCCTTGCCGATGCCGTCGCGGATGCTGTCGAAGATCGACTCGGCGCTGTGCCCGGTGATTTTCATTTTGTCCTATGCCAAAATATCTCTTGTCCTGTGCCAGTGTATCCCACCCTGGCCACCCTGCATTGGAGGTGCCCGCATGCCCCTTGCCGCTGCCGACTGGCCCGTCGCCCAGTCCGTTGAACAGATCGCCGCCAACCTGGTCACGGTGCGCCAACGCATCGCCGATGCCTGCGCCCGCGTCGGCCGTGACCCGGCCAGCGTGCGCCTGCTGCCGGTCAGCAAGACCGTCGATGATGCCCGCATCCGCATGGCGGTGGCCGCCGGTTGCCGCGAGCTGGGCGAGAACAAGGTGCAGGAGGCGCAACGCAAGGCCGAGACGATGGCCGATCTTGGCGTGCACTGGTCGGTGATCGGGCATCTGCAGACCAACAAGGCGCGCTACGTGGCGCGCTTCGCCAGCGAGTTCCAGGCGCTGGACAGCCTGCGCGTGGCCGAAGCACTGCAGCAGCGCCTGCAGCTGGAAGACCGCACGCTGGATGTGTTCGTGCAGGTCAACACCTCCGCCGAACCCAGCAAGTACGGCCTGGAACCCGCTGCCGTCGAGGCCTTTGTGCAGCAGCTTCCAGCGTTCGATCGCCTGCGCGTGCGCGGCCTGATGACGCTGGCCATCTTCACCCCGGAGGTCGAGCGCGTGCGTGCCTGCTTCGTGCGCCTGCGCGAACTGCGCGACCAGCTGCAGCGCACTGCACCTCCCGTCATCGACCTTTCGCAGTTGTCGATGGGCATGTCCGGAGACTTCGAAGTGGCGATCGAGGAAGGTGCCACCGTGGTCCGCGTCGGGCAGGCCATCTTCGGCGCACGCGCCACCCCGGACAGTTTCTACTGGCCCAGCAATGGAGCCTCCGCATGAAGCACGCGGTCGTCCTGCAACACGTCGCCTTTGAAGACCTCGGCACCCTGCAGCCACTGCTGTCGGCACAGGGCTGGCAGCTGCAGGTGCTGCAGGCCGGTATCGACGCGCTCGACTCCGCCGAAACCGCCGACCTGCTGGTCGTGCTGGGCGGCCCGGTCAGCGTCAACGATGTTGATCGCTATCCCTTCCTCAACGACAGCATCGCGTTGTTGCAACGTCGGCTGCAGCAGCAACGGCCCACGCTGGGTATCTGCCTCGGCGCGCAGCTGATGGCGCGCGCACTCGGTGCCGACGTCGCCGCCAGTGGCGGCAAGGAGATCGGCTTTGCGCCGCTGCTACTCACCGATGACGGCCAACGCTCGCCACTGCAGGCCCTGCAGGGCATTCCGGTACTGCATTGGCATGGCGAGGCGTTCGAACTCCCGGCCGGTGCACGTCGCCTGGCCAGCACGCCGGCCTGCCGCCACCAGGCCTTCGCCATGGGCAGCCATGCGTTGGCCCTGCAATGCCACCCGGAACTGGATGCCCGCCAGTTCGAACGCTGGCTGATCGGCCACACCCTGGAGCTGGCGCAGGCCGGCATCGATCCGAACGATCTTCGCGCCCAGGCACGCCGTTACGGTGCACCGCTGGCAGCGGCGGCCACCGCGATGTTCGACCATTGGCTGCAGGAGCTGCCGGAGACACCGCAATGAACTACCGATTGCAGATCCACCGCGATGGCGCCCACTGGGGCCACTTCGACTGCAGCGGCCCCGATGCCATGCAACGCATGGACACCATCGCCGCGCAGCTGCCTGCCGAACAGGGCTTCCAGCTGAAACGGCAGAAAGGTGTCGGCGAAGAGCGCATCCTGTCCAGCAATGCCGACGGCCTGCGCGTACTGGCTTCGCAGATCCAGTACCGCGACATCTGACGATCGTCACGGCAGTGCCGGCCGCTGGCCGGCACCCGAATCTGGCCGGCCAGCGGCCGGCACTACCACGGCTGTTCGCCCGCGTGCGAAGCTTCACGCATGCTGACCCTGCAACGCGGCAGCCACCACGGGCTGCTGGTCGCCCCGCGCTGGCCCTCCACCCATATCCAACTGGAAGAAGAGGTACTGCAACGCCTGCTCGATGCGCAGGCAATGCTGCCTGCCGGGCTGCGACTGCTGCTCACGCGCGGCTTCGAACCCAGCCACAGCCAGCTCGGCAGCTTCCGTCGTGGCGTGCGTTGGCTCGGTATCGCGTTGTTCCGGGCCTGCTATCCGCAACGCCATGATGAGGTCGATGCCATCTTCGGCGCCAACGGCCACGACATCGATGGCCGTCATATCGATGTCTCGCTGGTACTGCACGGCAAGCGGCTACGGCTGCTGCCCGTGGGCGTATTCACCCCGCCACGCTGGCAGGATCGTCGCGTCGCCCGCCATGCCGAAGCGGTCGCGCGGGTGAAGCGCAGCCTGCAGCGCTGCGGCTTCGAGCCGCATCACAACCCCACCGAAGCCCTGCAGATCCACTGCGATTATCGCCCGCGCTGATCTCCCGTCCCGGGCAGGCGTGTCACGCCCATCGATAGATGCAAATGATTCTCTTTTGCTGTAAGGTGCAGCCGTTGCCCTTGCCGCCGCGGGCTGTTCCCTTTCCCAGTTGTCGCCCGCCCCGTGTCCACGCCTGTCGAACCGACGGATGTCGCGCAGCTGTGCGCGGCCCATTACCGGCCGCTGCACGCCCATGTCCGCCGTAAACTCCCGCAACGCAGCGACGCCGATGACGTCGTCCAGGAAACCTGGCTGCGTGTCCTCAAGGTCGCCGCCAGCGGCCTGCTGAGCAACGGCCGCGCCTACCTGTACCGCGTCGCCCACAATCTGATCGCCGATCACTACCGGCAACGCCAGCGCCGTCGTGAGGAAGCGCTGGATGATGCCCAACTGCACGCCCTCGCCGATCCTGCGCCGCTGCCGGAGCAGCACCTGCTGGACGCCGAACAGCTGCGCCATCTCGACGCGATCATCGCCGCGCTGCCACCGCGCTCGCGCCAGGTATTCCTGCTGGCCCGGGTGGAGCAGATGGCACTGGCCGAGATCGGCCGCCGGCTCGGCATCAGCCGGCAGACCGCGCACGGCCATCTGCTGCGTGCGCTGGTGGCGCTGCAGCAGGTACCCGGCGCATGAGCCCGGAGGCGATCGCGCGCGAGGCCGCGCGCTGGTGGCTGGACGGCCACGACGGCGGCCGCGACGAGCGTGCCTTCAACCAGTGGTACTACGCCGATTGCCGCCACGCCGCGCAGTACCAGCACCTGCAGGCGCTCTGGCAGGCCGGTGATGCCACGCCCAGCCTGCAGCGGCATCAGCGCAAGCGGCAGCGCCGGCACCTGCGCGACGCCGGCACTGCCGTGCTGCTGCTTTGCGCCTTGGGCCTGTATACCCGCCAGGCCGCACCACCGGCCGCGCAGGTGATGCGCACGGCGACAGGCGAGATCCGTGAAGAAGTACTGCCGGACGGCTCGCACGTGCTGCTGTCACCCGGAAGCGAAGTCCATGTCCGCATCGATGCACAGCGCCGCCAGCTGCAGCTGCAGCACGGCCAAGCCTGGTTCAAGGTAGCCGCCGATGCGCAGCATCCGTTCCAGGTGCATACGACGCACGGCATGGTCACCGCGCTCGGCACGGCCTTCGACCTTGCCGTGCAGGACAACGACAGCGTGGTCACCGTCACCGAGCATCGCGTCCGTGTGGACAGCGGCACCCGCAGTGAGCAGGCCATCGAAGGGCAGCAGCTGCGCTTCGATGGACAGGCACCGATCATCGGCCTGGCCGCCAGCCACAGTGCCCTGGCCTGGCGCGAGCGTCGCCTGCATTGGGTCTCAACGCCCTTGGCCGAGGTCACCCAGGGCCTGGATCGCTGGCATGGCGGCCACACCTGGATCATCGGCGCACACCTGCGCCAGCAGCCGGTCACCCTGCTCGGCAGTGCAGACGGTGCGGCGCGCAGCCGCGACCAGCTGGCCACGCAGCTGCATGTACGCGTGCTGCGCCTGGGCGCGGGCGTGCAGGTGTGGCTGCCGCCACGCAGGGAACATCGCGATGCACCCTGACATCGGCCCTGCCACTGCGTCTACCCAGGATGACGACGCGCTGCGTCAGCCCCTGGAGCTCCCGATGCTGTTTCACCGTCCCCTTGTCCTCGCCCTGTCACTGGCCTGCGCCGGTCCGCTTCCGTTGTTACCTGCCAGCGCACACGCGCAGGCCGCCTCCCGTCACTTCGATCTTCCTGCGCAACCGCTGGCCAGCGCGCTGGATGCCTACAGCCGGCTGACCGGTGTCGATCTGGTGATCGGCGCGGCATTGCCAGGCGGCCAGACGGCGCCGGCACTACGCGGACGGTTCGACGACGCGCAGGCCCTGTCGCGCCTGCTGGCCGGTAGCGGCCTGCGCCCCCGTTTCATCGACGCGCGCCGCGCCACCCTGGAACCGGCGCCGGCCGCCCCCTCAGATGGCAGCCGTCGAACCGGCCCGCTGCGCGTACAGGGCGATATCGCACACGGCCATTCCCCCGGTGCAGGCGCCAGCCAGTATGTCCCGGCGGCCCGCGATGGCTTTGCGCCCGCCGTCGGCAGCGAGCGCGTGGCGATGGCCGAACGCCAGGACGGCAACAGCCTGCTGCGTTCGATGCCCGGCACCCACAGTTTCCACTCGCGCAGCCAGCCCGGCCTGCAGGTCAACATCCGCGGCATGACCGGCGCCGGGCGGGTCAACACCATGATCGATGGTGTCACCCAGACCTTCCGCAACAACGCGGGCCATGGCTCCGGCGGTCCGTTCGCCTACGTCGACCCTTTCCTGCTGGCCGGTGTGGACGTGCAACGCGGTGCGGTCGCCGGTGGTGATGGTGCCGGCACGCTGGCCGGCAGTGCCAATTTCCGCACGCTGGACATCGACGACCTGCTCGGCGAAGGCCGTGACTGGGGCCTGCGTGCGGGCTATCGCCATGGCAGCAACGGCTATGGCAGCGGCCGCACCTTCGCCGGCGCATGGCGCCACAGCGAGGACGGCGGTGACCGTCAGTTCGGCCTGCTGGCCGCTGCCAGCAGCAGTCGCAGCGGCGAGTACGCCACGGCACGCGGGCAGAAGAACAATGCCGACCCCGGCAGCCAGCAGCCCAGCAGCTGGCTGTTGAAAGCACGCCTGCAGCCCAGTGACCAGCATCGGCTGGACCTGAGCCACATGCGCTACGAAAACGACTTCTACCACAACTACCCGTGGCAGATTTCCGCACGCAACCAGCGCGCCAGCTACCACTACACGCCCTACACGCCGTGGATCGACCTGCGCGCGACCTTCGCCGGCAACAAGACCCGGCTGTTCTATCCACCCGTGGAGGATTCCAGCTACATCGGCCGCCGCACCCACAGCAGCCTGAGCAGCTGGACGCTCGACAACACCAGCCGCTTCGATATCGGTGCACTGCAGGCACGCTGGAACACCGGCATCAAGCACCAGTCGGACGTCTACGTGGCCGACACCCCCATCCTGCGCGGCGCCAACCCCCAGGGCCGCAGCCAGCTGGACGGCGTGTTCAGCACGCTGGAACTGCAGTACGACATCTACGCGCTGACTGCAGGCCTGCGCCAGGATCGCTATGGCATCCGCGGCCACGTCCCGGTGTGCTCGGATGTGCCTGGCCAGTGCGCCGAGATCAACGGCGGCGGCATCGACGTGCGCCGTACCCAGCGCGCACTCAGCCCCAGCCTGGCGGTATCGTGGCAGGCCACCGACTGGCTGCAACTGTTCGCCGAAGCCTCGCGTACTTCCCGCCCGCCGCGGGTGCAGGAGATGTTCTTCGAGAAGATCCCGCTGGAAGGCATGAGCGATGCCGACGGCGTGGGTGCCAACCCGTTCCTGCGCCGTGAGCGCTCGCGCAACCTGCAGTTCGGCGCCAACCTCAGCGCCTCCTCGCTGCTGACCGACGGTGACCTGGCGCAGCTGCGCGTCACCCGCTTCGACAACCGCATCCGCGACTACATCAAGCCGCAGTACCTGCTGATCGTGCACCCGCCGGAGGTGGGGCCTTTCGTGGTACCGATCGACAGCGATCAGCAGCTCACTGCCTGGACCGATGCCCTGGACGTGGACGACTTCAGCACCACCACGCGCTGGATGAACCACCCCGGCGTGGTGCGCATGCGCGGTATCGAGCTGGAAGCGCACTACGCCAGCGCGCACTACCACGCCACGCTGAGCTGGACCCGCTCGCGCACCAGTGCGCCTGCCATCGAATTCGTCAACCTGGAAGACATCACCGCCCTGCCCGACCGCTTCTGGACGTTGGATGTCGGCGGCCGCTGGTGGCAGCAGCGCGTGCAGGCCGGCCTGCGCGCCGAATACTCCGGGCCCACCGAAGAAGGCTACGACTTCTTCCAGACCCGCAGGACCGGCGGTACCGGTGTACTGCTCGACTTCTACGCCAGCTTCAAGCCCCAGCCCAACACCACGCTGTGGCTGAACATCGAAAACCTGCAGAACAAGGCCTATGACAACAATGCCTCGATCGACAGCATCTTCAGCCCGATCCTGGACCGCGGCAACGGCCGTGGCCGCACCGTCTCGATGGGCGTCAATGTGGCGTTCTAGCCGTCGCTGGCTGCCGCTGTGCCTGCTCGCACTGGCCGCAATCGCCAGCGCGCAGCCGATGCCCGGCACGGTGATCGACCTGGCCAGCGGGCAGCGCCTGGACGAAGCCGCGTTCGTGAAGCGTGCAGCGAACGCCCCGCGGCTGCTGCTGGGCGAACGCCACGACCTGACCGGTGACCACGCCGCCCAGCGCTGGCTGCTGCACGCGCTGCAACGGCAGCGTCCACAAGGTGCGCTGGTGATGGAGATGATCGCCAGTGAACGCCAACCGCGCCTGCAGCGGGTGCAGCGCTGGCTGGCCAAGGGCAACCATGCCGATGGTGCGCACCTGCAGGCGCTGCTGGGCTGGGATACACGCTGGCCGTGGGCCACCTATGGCGGGCTGGTACAGGACGCCACCGCCGCCGGCATCCCCCTGTTCGGCGGCAACCTGTCGCGTGCCGAGGTCGATGCGCTGCTTGCCTCCAACACGTCGGTGCGGTTTCCGATGCCCACCGCCCGGCAACGCCTGTCGGCCGTGGTGCTGGCCCAGCACGCAGACGCCGCACCGATGCTGGAAGGGATGCTGGCCGTGCAACAGGCCCGCGACACCCGCATGGCACAGGCACTGACCGCAGCCCCTGCACCCGCGCTGCTGGTGGCCGGCCGCTGGCATGTACTGCGCGGCACCGGCGTGCCGGGCTACCTGCCATCGGAGGTACCGGCACTGGTGATCGCGCTTGCGTCACCCGACGAAGGCGTCGATGCGGCCGACGCCGATCTGCTGTGGGTGCCGGGCGATGAGTGAACGCGGCCAACACTGGCAGGCGATTGCCATCAGCATCGGCCTGCACCTGTTGCCCTTGCTGCTGTTGGTGCACTGGATGGCCGCGCCACC
This sequence comes from Stenotrophomonas sp. LC732, assembly GCF_052446685.1. Classification (NCBI taxonomy): domain Bacteria; kingdom Pseudomonadati; phylum Pseudomonadota; class Gammaproteobacteria; order Lysobacterales; family Lysobacteraceae; genus Stenotrophomonas; species Stenotrophomonas sp. LC732. The sequence continues at coordinate 2,576,110 of NZ_CP199214.1, forward strand.
GTTGCTGCCGCCGCCTGAGCAGGATGTGCGCATCAGCCTGCGCCTGCTGGCACCGGCTACGCCTCCCCAGCCGGTCGAAGAGCGCCTGGCCGACACCCCCAGCCAGGCGCAGCAGGCGCGCGCGTCGCAACCGGCGAAGTCGCCCCCTCCGCCAAAGCCCACCGCCGCGCGCGAGGGCGAGGTGGCCGCCAGCGAGCTCGGTGGCCCTGGCCGGCAAGCCCTGCCGGTCGCCCCGCCTGCGGCCGTGACCGATGCAAGTCCCGCACCGGCATCGATCACGGCCGCGCCGCCCGCTCCCGACGCACCACCGGCGGACTTCCAGGCCGGCGCCGCCAGCGACCAGTGGGAAGCCCGCCTGATGGCGCGGCTGGAGCGTTATCGCTACTATCCCGCCGTCGCGCGCTCGCGCCGGCAGCAGGGAACGGCCTGGGTCAGGGCCAGCATCGATCGCGAGGGACGCCTGCAGGCCCTGCGGCTGGAGCAGTCCAGCGGCCAACCGATGCTCGACGACGCCGCACTGCAGACGTTCCGCCGCGCGCAGCCGCTGCCGCCCATTCCCATGGAAATGAAGGCACCGCAGGAACTGGTGGTGCCGGTGGAGTACTACCTGCGCTAGCCGGCGTAGGCCTCCGCCTCGATCTCGAACAGCATGCCGTCCAGCGCCAGCCGTGGCACAGGAATCAGGGTGCAGGTCGGCGCTGCGCCGTTCGGCCAACGCCGCCGTACCTGCCGGGCGATGATGCCCAGCCGGTCCTCGTCGTGGTCGACCACCAGGATGCGCAACCGCGCGACATCGGCCAGGCTGGCCTGCGCCGAACGCAATGCGATCTGCAGGTTGTCCAGTGCCTGCTCGACCTGTTCCCCGAAGCCGGGGGAGAGATGACCATCGGCATCCTCACCGCCCTGCCCGGCGATATGGATCACCCGGGCGGGAAGGCGCACCACCGCCACGTGCGAGTAGCCGTTGGCCGAGGGGTCGTAAAGCCCCGCAGGATTGAACAGTTCCAGCAGGCCGTGACTGAGGTCCGGGGTGGTCAACAGGTTCATGCCGCATGCCTCGTGGGGGATGCGAGGCAGTCTGCGACCTCAACCAGAGTTGAGGTCAAACCGAGCCGCTGCAACAGTCCGGTCCGCCATGCGCAACGATCGTGCCCACGTGTAGAGCCGAGCCCACGCTCGGCTGCTCAGCGCGAATGGCAGCCGAGCATGGGCTCGGCTCTACCGTTCACGGCTCACGTCCACGCCGGGTCTGCGGTGAAATCAATGGTCAGCCAGAACGTGCTGCCCCGAGCATCCAGCCGCACCGCGATCTCGTCACGCATCGCATCGACCTCACCCACCGAGCCCAAGGGCGTCGCCGGATCGGCCAATACGTGGATCTCGATGAAGCGCATCCGCCCCATCTTCGCCACATGGCTGGTGAAACCGGCATAGCCACGCTCGGCCACGAACGCCTGCATCACCTGCTGCACGCGCCGGTCCAGATCATCCGGCGCCACCTGCAGCACTTCGCGCATGGCCTTCCACGCGCTGCGCGCCGGCACCGGCAGCATCGCCAGGCTGATCAATGCCAGCACGATCGAATCCAGGTACGGCACCCAATGGTGCCACTCACCACCGTGCAGGACCAGCGCCAACACGAAGGCCAGCACCACTGCCAGGCTCATCAACCCGCCCAGCAGCCAGCCACGCACATCCAGCCATAACAGCGCCGAGCGCAGATGCCGCGCCCGCTGCGCAACGAACGCCGCCATCGCCAGGTTGCTGGCACTCAGCAGCGCCGCCCACCACAGCGCGGGCCCGAATTTCACTTCGTGCCCGCCCGTGGTCAGGCCGATCACCGCGTTGGCCAGCGCATACACGCAGGCCAGCGACAGGATCACACCACCCAGCGCTTCGACCATCGGCTCCAGGTGCCAGTAGCCGTACTGGAAGCGCGGGCTTTGTTCCCGCGCCACCAGCCGCAGCACCGACAACGACACCAGGGTCAGGGCGACGTCGACCAGGCTGTACACGCCGTCGAACAGGATGGCCTGCGATCCCACCAGCAGGCCACCGCCGAAGCCGACCGCGCTCACCGCAAGGGTGACCCCGATCGAGAACGTCAGGATGCGTTGCTCGCGCGCGGTATCCATCGTTCGCCGATGAGCCGACCGTTACGGGTCAGGCCTTCAGCACCTCCACCTTGTACGAGACCGCATCACCCTCCTGCTCGATGATGAGCCCGTGCACGTCCGATTCGAAGCCCGGGAAACGGGCGTTCTGCTCGCGGGCGATGCGCAGCGACTGGATGATCGGCTCGTCGCTGTCGCCGAAGCGCTCGCCCGGCATGATGGTCGGGATGCCCGGCGGGTACGGCACCAGCATGGTCGCCGCGATGCGGCCACTGATCTGCTCGATGTCGACCCGCTCGATCTCGCCCTTGACCAGGTGGTTGTAGGCATCGGCCGGGGTCATCACCGGCGTCGGCAGGTCCACGTACATCTCGCGCATCACCTTGGCCACGGCAAATTCCTGGTTGAACGCATGCAGCGCGTCGCACAGGTCACGCAGGCCCCAGCCAGCGTAGGCATTCGGATAATCGGCGGCCAGCGTCGGCAGTGCCTGGCTCAGCGGCGCATTGCGGTCGTACAGTTCCTTGAACGCCATCAGCTCGGTGACCAGGGTGCTCCACTTGCCCTTGGTGATGCCCATCGAGAACAGGAACAGCACCGAGTACAGGTTGGTCTTCTCCACGGTGATGCCGCGGCCCCACAGGAACTTGCTCAGCACCGCCGCCGGGATGCCCAGCCTGCCCATGCTGCCGTCCATTGCCAGGCCCGGGGTCAGCAGGGTCACCTTGATCGGGTCGATCAGAACATAGTCATCCACCAGGTTCTCGAAGCCGTGCCAGTGCGCATCCGGCTGCAGGTACCACTCCTCGCGCTTGGCCACCATCGGTGCCGGCGTATCGCCCTTGTCCAGGCTGCGCTCGACCTGGGTCGGCTGCCACACGCTGAACCACCAGTCGTCGCGGCCGAGATCATCGCGGACGTGCAGCATCGCGCGGCGGAAGGCGATCGCCTCGTCGTGCATTTCCTGCACCAGCGAACGGCCGGCGTCGCCTTCCATCATCTTCGACGCCACATCGCAGGCCGCGATCACCCCGTAGTGCGGGCTGGTCGAGGTGTGCATCATGAACGATTCGTTGAAGCGCTCGGCATCGAGGTTGCGTTGCGCCGAGTTGCGCACGTGGATCATCGAGGCCTGCGAAAACGCCGCCAGCAGCTTGTGGGTGGAATGCGTGGTGAAAATGATCGCATCCTGCTCACGCGGCTTGCCCTTGGCCATGCCGTAGTGGTTCTCGTAGAACGGGTGGAACGCGGCGTAGGCGTACCAGGCTTCGTCGAAATGCAGGAAATCGACTGCGCTGCCGATCTCGTCAGCGATCTTCTCGGCGTTGTAGCACAGGCCGTCGTAGGTCGAGTTGGTGACCACCGCGATGCGCGGCTTGGAGCCGGCCTTGTAGGCCTGGCTGGCCAGCGGATTGGCGGCGATGCGCTGCTGCAGCGACTCCGGCGTGAACTGGTCCAGGCTGATCGGGCCGATGATCCCGTGCGCGTTGCGGCTGGGCGTGAAGTACACCGGCACCGCACCCGTCATGATCAGCGCGTGCAGCAGCGACTTGTGGCAGTTGCGGTCAACGAACACCACGTCGCCGCGGGCCACCGTGCCATGCCAGACGATCTTGTTGGCGGTGGAGGTGCCGTTGGTGACGAAGAAGGTGTGGTCGGCACCGAAGTTGCGTGCCGCCTCGTTCTCGGCATCCTTGATCGGGCCGGTGTGATCGAGCAGCGAGCCCAGCTCCGGCACCGAGATCGACAGATCGCTGCGCAGGGTGTTCTCGCCATAGAACTGATGGAATGCGCGGCCGACCGGCGACTTGGTGAATGCCACGCCGCCGGCATGGCCCGGCGTATGCCAGGAATAGTTCGACTCGGCCGCATGATGGATCAGCGCCTTGAAGAACGGCGGCAGCAGGTTCTTCATGTAGTCTTCGGCCGCGCGCATCACCTGCCGCGAGATGAAGCTCTTGGTGTCTTCGAACAGGAAGATGAAACCGTGGATGTACTTGAGCAGCTTGCTCGGCACCTTCTCGATGGTGCGGCGCTCGCCGTACAGGAACACCGGCAGATTGGCACGGCGTGCGCTCTGCTCGCGCAGGAAGGCGGTCAGGCGCTGGAACTCGCCATCCACCTCTTCGCTGCCATCGATCGAGATCAGCACCGCCGAGGCCGCCACGTAGGTGCGGGCACCGGCCCGGGCGTCATCCAGGTTCAGCCCGCACAGCACGCGCTGGTCGTTGCTGCGCAGCTCTTCCACCAGCGCACGGATCAGGATGCCACCGATGCGCGGCGACTCGTAGTCGTTGTCGATGACAATGACCGGGTAGTCCAGGGACTTGAAGTACACGTTGATTCTCCTTGTCGAACTCAGGAATGCCGGGCGCCGGCGCTGATCGCCGAGGCCTCGCGGGCGCGCTGCCGCTGCTGGCGGCGCTCCTCGCTGAAGAAGGGATAGAACACGGTGATGAACAGCACGAACAGGAAGGCGTACTGCACGATGGTCCCCGACGAGCCGTAGATCGCCCACAGGCAGTACACGACGGTCAGGCTGGTCAGCGTCCAGAACGCACCGGTGTGGACCAGGGTGTGCGAACGCTCGACCACGAAGTAGCACGCCACGCACGAGTAGATGTAGGGCAGCAGGGTCAGCACCACGGCCGCCGACGTGATCACGTCGAACTGGGCCGACGCGGTTTCCGAGGTGGAGGTCACCAGCACCGCCAGGGTCATCAGCACCGCCACGATCAGCACGCCCTTGACCGGCACGTCGTCCTTGTTGGTCTTGCTGAAGATGCTCGGGAACAGGCCGTCATCCGACGCTGCCTTGGCACTCTGCGCGGTCAGCAGGATCCAGCCACCCAGCGAGCCGGCGGCACCGATGAAGGCGCACAGGCTGACCAGCGCGCCGCCCCAGCCACCGACCGCCTTGGCCGCCGCCAGCGCGAACGGTGCGTCGGACACCTGCAGTTCCGCGTTCGGCACCATGCCCATGATCACCGACGAACTGGCGATGTAGGCGATGGCAGCCAGGAACACGCCGGCCAGCGTCGCGCGGGCGACGTTCTTCTCCGGATTTTCGACCACACCGGCAGTCACCGATGCAGACTCGACGCCGATGAAGGCCCACAGGGTCAGTGCCGCAGCGCTCGAGATCGCACCGAAGTTCGACTCGCCAGACACGTTGTAGGCGCCCTTGAAGATGTCGGCATCGAAGAAGAACCAGCCGAAAATGGCGATGCCCAGGATCGGCACCAACGCAAAGCTGGTGGTGACCGTCTGCACGCGGCTGACGAAGGCCGGACCGATCACGTTGGCAAAGCTCAGTGCCCACACCAGCACCAGCACCGCGACGCAACGCACCAGCGGCTCGGACAGGATCGGGAAGAAATAGCTGAAATAGCCCACCGCCGCGATCGGAATGGCGACGTTGCCGATCCAGTTGGCGAACCAGTAGATGGTGTTGGTCTGGAAGCCCATGTACGGCCCGAACCAGTCGCGCGCGTAGGCATAGGGACCGCCCGCCTTGGGTGCGAGCTTGCCCAGCTTGGCGAACACGAAGGCCAGCAGCAGCGCACCGGCGGTGGTGATCAGCCAGCCCCAGATCGAGGCGGTACCGATCTTGGCCAGGCTGGACGGCAACAGGAACACGCCTGAGCCCATCATGTTGCCGGCGACGAGGAAGGTGGCTCCGACCACCCCGATTTTCTTTGCTTCTGCCATGACGATCTCCGGTACTGGCATGAGCCCGGCAGCACCGGGCGTGGGGACGGTTACGCTGGCGTACGACCGCTGGCGTCTATTTGATGAAGTTGTATTGCAGGCTGCCCTGCACCCGGACCGTGTCGCCGCGTGCGCCGCCCTGCTGTTCCAGCCGGCCGTACAGCAGCTCCATGCCCATCGTCCAGGACGGCGCCGGGCTCCAGATCAGGTTGAACACGCCGTAGCGGCTCTGCCGGAATGCATCAGCGGCGAGTGCGGCGTTGCGCTCCAGGGTCAGCTGGCCAAAGATCAGGTTGGAGCGCCACAGCGCGGACCAGTAATGGGTGTAGCCGACGAAACCGCCGTGCAGGTCCAACGCGGCGAGGCGGCCATCGGCACCGACCACTGCGTCCAGTCCGGAGCCGGTCAGGTCGGCGGTGTAGCGACTGAGGCCGCGCCCGCCGAGTACGCCGAACAGCAGCAGGTCGCGCTCGCCCACTGACGCCGAGCCGCTCAGCTGCAGGCCACCGGCCATGCGCCGGTCGCGCTCGCCATCGCCGTCGTAGGCCAGGCTGCGTGCCACCGCGCCCAGCTGCAGGTGGCCCCAGTCGCGCTCCAGGCGCGCGGTCACGGTCACATCGGGCAGGCGGTTGACTGCCGTGCGAGCATCGCTGGCGCCGGCGAGTTCAGTCTTCGGGTCTTCAGCAGCGACGGTCAGGGTGTTGCCCTTGCCTATCGCAAAACTGTGGTGAATGCCCGCCACCAGCAGGTATCCGGCGCCGCCCGGCCCGGCGAAGTCAAGCGTATCGGGCAGGCTGTCCGGGTCCATGAAGCTGGAGTAGCCATAGCCGGCATAGGTGTTGCCAAGCTGTCCATAGGCGTGTCGCAGGCGGAACTCATACCCCTCACTGCTGCCGAAGAAATCGTTCTCCAGGTAGAAACGCAGGTTGCCGTGCGTGGTCGGGCGCCGCGCCTCGAAGCTGAAGCGGGTCTGCTTGGCATGGATGTTGAAGTTGGAGACATCGCGATGGCTGCCACCCACCGGCATCGACGACGGAATGAACTGATCTTCGTCACCGGCCGCACGCGAATCGGCAATCGCATCGAGCTTGGCGTAGCCGCCGATGCGGATCACCGTATCGGTGCCGGGAATGGTGAAGAAGCCTTTCAGATCGGGGTCGGTCGGACCGGCTGCGCTGTCGGGACGCGACGCCGCCGTTGAGGGATCGGCCACCGATTCGCGCTGCGGCAGCACCGGTTGCGCCACGCCCGGCACCTGGGTCGGGTGCAGCATGCTGGCGCTGCCGCCCGCCGTTGCTGCCGGGGTCGGGGCCTGCGCCACGGCGGCAGGCGCTGAGCCCTCGCGCTGCTCAAGCCGATCCAGGCGCTGCTGCATGCCTTCCAATGCCTGGCGCATGGCAGCGATTTCCTGCCGCAACGCCTGCGCATCTTCCTGGCCATGCTGCTGCGCATACGCTGGCGCGATCGCCAGTGCGGTCGAACAGGCCAGACTCAGTACCGCCAAGCGCATTGCATCCTCCCTGGACAAACATTCGCAGCGCGCTGGTCGGATACAGGCGCACAGTGCCCTGGCCTCGCGTCGCCGTTGCTGGAAATGCGGATACTGCGTTGACGACACCGGCCAGCCTGCATCCGGCAGGCAACAGGACGATGACACTGCCCTGCCCGCACCGGTGTCGAGCCCATCAAGGCCGCGCTGCCAGAGAGGTGGCGACCGCAGCGGTCTGGGTAACAATCGGGGAGTGAGAGTGTCGTGAATGGCTGTGCCGACCGCCCTGGTTCAAGGCATGTCTGGCGCGGCATCCATGGCGCGTTGACGCTGTATTCCATGCGTCAACAGGCTAATCCGCCTGTCGTTTTTGACCTTGATTGGAATCAAGGCGCGATGCTTGATGTCAGTCACGATTCAGATGTGACGACGAACAGCTGCTGCGCAGCCCTGCTGCCCTCTCCGCCCGCCGCAGGAGCGCCGAAATGCAACAGGCCCGCATGCTGCCATGCGGGCCTGTCGGTTACATCACGACGTTGGCGGCGATCAGCGCGGACCCAGCACCGTCTGCAGGTCGGCGCCCTGCGGCAGGCCCGCGCGACGCTGCACCTGCCCTTGTCCATCCTGGAACAGGATGCCCGGCGTGCCCTGGAAGCCCATCTCGATCATCAGGACCTGGTTGGCATCAAGCTTGCCTGCGATCTCGCGGCTGATGCTCGGTAGCGCCTTGATGCCGCCACGGTCGAACTGGTGCTCATTCTCCAGCAGCGCCGCGCTCGGATCACGCGCGGCGAGGATGGCGGCGGCCTTGGCCGGGCTGTCCTCGCGGATCACGCCAACCATGATGTGGCGCAACTGCACCTTGCCGGCGTCAACCCACGGACGCGCCGCTTCCCAGAACTTGTGGCAGTACGGGCAGTTGGCATCGCTGAAGGTATAGACCACACGCGGTGCATCGGCCTTGCCGTCACGCACCCAGGCGCTGGCTTCCAGCTTGGTCCACATCTTGGCCGACATCGGTGCAGCGACCAGCTTCTCCACCGCCTCGGCGGCCACATCGTTGCCTTCGGCATCGAACAGGCTGCCCACCAGCACATGCTTGCCGTCGGCGGTCACGTACGCGGCGGCGGGCTGCTGCCCCCCCACCACGCCGGCGAAGCCACGCAGGCCACCCGGTGCATCAAACTCGGCAACGACTTCGAAGCCGTGCTTCTCGATGCCTTTCAGCACTGCGGGACGGTCGCCCTTTGCCGCGGTGGCCGGAGCGCCGGCGGCCGGCGCTGCCGCCGTCTTGCCCGGCGGGGTCTGGGCCTGGCTGCAGGCGGCCAATGCCAGCATGACCGGCAGCAACAGCACCGCCGGAGCGATGCGCAGGGAAGTCGACAACATGGGAACTCCGTAATGAGATGCCCGCGCAGGCTACCGCAGCCGGCGCAGTTTGTGTTCAAGACCCGCCGCCGTCAGTTCGCCAAGGTGCAGTTCACGCAGGCGACCTTCGGCGTCGAAGAACAGCGTCGACGGATAGGCCTGCACACCCAGCACGGTTGACGCCGAGGCGGTATCGTCCAGCAGCACATTGCCCAGCCGGAGCTGTTCGGATGCAATGAAACCCTTCACTTCGTCCAGGGTTTCCCCCTGGTTGAGGAACACGAACTGCACGTCGGTGTGGGTCTGCTGTGCGGATGCCAGCACCGGCATCTCGCGCCGGCAGGGCCCACACCAGCTGGCCCAGAGATTCAGCACCAGTGGCTTGCCCCGGAACTGCTGCAGGTCGATCACGCGCCCCTGCAGATCGGCCACCTGCACCGCCGGCAGCGGCATCCGCTGCTCCTGCCAGGCTGCCAGCAGGTGGCTGCCCACCACCCACGACACCACGCCCACCAGTGCGCCCGCCAGCACCGGCGCACGCAACGCGCGCCAGAGCCGCAGCCGCCAGGTGCCCCACGCCAGGCCCGCAGCCAGCACGACTGCAAGGTGATACCCACCGTCGGCGATCTGCAGGATGCTCCACGGGGCCTCACGGTAAAGCGCGAAGTTCAAGGCGACGAAGCTGATGCGTCCGCACAGCAGGCCGATCAGCAACATGTCCAGAACCAGGCTGGCCGCGGAAGGCACTGCCATCCCGTCTTTCCTACGCGGCCACAGGCGTGCTACCGCCATGGCCAGCAGCACGCACATCAGGATGAACACCACCGGCATCGGCACCGGTCCCACACTCGACATCAGCCCACCTGCCCCATCATCCGTTACCTGCATGGTCGAAGCGTCGCGCCCAGGTTGCAAGCGCGACGCCTACTGCAGGCATCAGGCCACGCTGCGCGGCATCTGCATGCCGGGCGCCGGTTGCAGCCCGCGCAGGCTGCCTGCCACCGATGGCAACAGCGGCCGCTCGCGCCGCTTGTTGTTGACCAGCCGGCGATAGTTGGCCGGCGTCATTCCAACAATGCGCAGGAACAGGCGACGGAATGCGCTCTGGTCGGCATAGCCCACGCCCCAGGCCACTTCATCGATGCCCGCCCCCTGCTGCAACAGCGTCTGCGCCTTGGCGATACGCAACCGCTGGCAATACTCGATCGGGCGCAGGCCGGTGGCCTTCAGGAAGCGCCGCTGCAGGGTGCGCGGCTCCAGCCCGGAAATCTCACAGATCGCACCGAGCGTGGCGCCGCGCGCAGCGGTGGTATGCAGCCAGCGTTGCGCCTTCAGTACGTCGCGATCGCCGTGGGCGAAGTTGGCACTGAAACGCTCGAGATCCTGCTGGATCGCCGCCGGAACCGTGATCCCCAGCTGCTGCGCCACGGAACTCGCCACGCCCTGGCCGTGCAGCCGGTACAGCAGGCGCAGGGCGAGGAAGCGCCAGGCCTGGGAACCGGCCACCGTCAGCAGGTCGCCGTCATCGACCAGCGCGCGCTCGCTGGGTACCCAGCTGGCCGACTGCCCCTGCAGGCCCGGATGGCGCCCGAGGTCCGGACCACTGACGGTGCGCCCAGCCAGCAGACCGGCGCGTGCCAGCATGCTGACACCGTCGCTGGCGGCAGCCAGCAGACTGCCACCGTCGTAATGCGCGCGCAGCCAATCCAGCAGCACCTCATCGGCGCGCAGGCAGACGCCCTGGCTGATCTGGCCAGGCACGGCGATCACGGCGGGGATGTCCGCCTCGAGCATCTCCGCGCCGGCAATGCGATGCACGCCGGTCTGGCTGGCCGGCACGATCCAGCGGGTCACCAGGACACGCTTGAACGGACGGCGCTGCTGCTGGGCAAGCCGGTTGGCGACATGTGCCATCTCGGTCAGCACGGAGGCGGCCGACGGGTCGCCTCCCGGGTATTCGACCACCGCGACCTCGACGAATCCTTCGTTCCTGAATCCTTCCACAGACCATCTCCTCGGTTCGTTGCAGGCCGTCCAGCGGCCGGTTCAGGCGCAGGGTAGGAACTGCCACGACGGTGGGGCTATGAAGAAAGTTGCAAAGTGCGCTGAATGCGCCGTCAGCGACGGGACCTTGACCCTGGACCAGACTCAAGGCTTCACAATGAGCGGCAGCATCCGCAGGAATCCGCCATGAACATTGGTCAACTGGCACGCCAGGCCGGCGTGCCGATCGATACGGTGCGCTACTACGAACGCCAGCAGTTGCTGCCCACGGCGGCACGCTCGGCCGGGGGCTACCGCATCTTCGGTGAGCAGGACCTGCGCCGGCTGCGCTTCATCCGCCGCGCCAAGACGCTGGGCTTCAGCCTGGAAGAAATCGCCGAACTGCTGGCGCTCAGTGACCGCCACTCACAGGACATGGGCAGTGTGCGCGACACGGCGCAGGCCCGGCTGCAGGACATTGCACAACGCATGGCCGAACTGCAGCGCATGCACACCGCGCTTTCTCAGCTGGTCGACGCCTGCCCCGGCCACGGCACGCTGGATCAGTGCCCGATCCTGGCGGCGCTGACCGACGACGCGGCATAGCAACGCGCGTGAAGAAAAGTGCAACAAATGCTTGCCAACCCCCGGGGGCAAGGCTATTATTTCGCTCCTCAGCGACGTGGGGCCATAGCTCAGCTGGGAGAGCGCCTGCATGGCATGCAGGAGGTCAGCGGTTCGATCCCGCTTGGCTCCACCAATCTTTCGGCATTAGGCCGTCGAAAGGTCGCTAAAGAACATTGATGAGAATTGCGTCCCCATCGTCTAGAGGCCTAGGACATCACCCTTTCACGGTGGCGACCGGGGTTCGAATCCCCGTGGGGACGCCACTCATCACGAACAACGAGGACCCGGCCGATAACCGGGTCTTTTTTGTTCACCGCCTACCGGCATTCAGGTTGTGGCGTTGCGGTTCCCCTGCCCTCGTGGCGACGGTCGAACCGGAACGAAAAAAGTTCAAAAAAAACTTCCACAAACGTGAACACGCAGGTATGATAGGCGGCTCGGTAACAAGGGGCCATAGCTCAGCTGGGAGAGCGCCTGCATGGCATGCAGGAGGTCAGCGGTTCGATCCCGCTTGGCTCCACCACTTTCGACATTAGGCCGTCGAAGGTTCTACAACTTGAAGTTTTTCGTGCGTCCCCATCGTCTAGAGGCCTAGGACATCACCCTTTCACGGTGGCGACCGGGGTTCGAATCCCCGTGGGGACGCCAGTTTCAAAACGGACTCTGCTCCCGGCAGATCATCCGGAGTTTCATGGGGCCATAGCTCAGCTGGGAGAGCGCCTGCATGGCATGCAGGAGGTCAGCGGTTCGATCCCGCTTGGCTCCACCACTTCGACATTAGGCCGTCGAAGGATCTACAACTTGAAGTTTTCGTGCGTCCCCATCGTCTAGAGGCCTAGGACATCACCCTTTCACGGTGGCGACCGGGGTTCGAATCCCCGTGGGGACGCCAATTCTTGAAAACCCCGACTCCGGTCGGGGTTTTTCTTTGCCTGTGATTCCTGGGAAGGCCCTATCCACGCATGGTGTGGATGGCTTCACCCCGATTACGGCTCAGAACCGCCGATACATCCCGATCGATGCCGGTGCCGTGGGCGCGAAACCAAACTGTGCGTACAACCGATGCGCCTCGCCATCGGCCAGCAGGCTGACGTACGCCGATGGCGGCAGGTTGGCCTGCATCCAGCCATCCAGGCGCCGCATCACTTCCTTGCCCAGGCCCTGCCCCTGCAACCGCGGCAGCACCGCGATATCACAGACCTGCAGGTGGCAGCCGCCATCGCCGACGATACGGCCCATCGCCACCAGCTCAGTGCCCTGGTAGGCACACACGCCGAACAGCGTATTGGGCAGCGCGCGGGCGGCCGCTTCCCGGGCCTTGGCACTGAGGCCTGCAAGCACGCGCAACCGGCAGTAGTCCTCGACCGTGGGCACGGCTTCGCGGAACTGGCAGGTGATGGAATCAGTCATGCGGCATCTCCAGATGGGTCGGGCTATCCTGCCGCATCCACGTCGCAGCCGCTGCGACCCAGGCCCCCAGAGTCCCATGTGCTATTCCGCCCTGATCCGCGCTGACTACGCCAAGCTGGTACGCGAGTTCGGCGCCATCCTGTCGCTGGAGGAGTTCGCCGAACTGTACGCACACGATCCAGGCAAGAAGCGGCCGAAGACGCCGAAGGCGATGGATGACGGGTTCGCCGGTGCGCGTACCGAACAGGGCCGGGACATCGTGGCGAAGATCCAGCAATGGCATGCGCAGGAGCAGCAGGCGCTGGAGGCTGAACTGGTCCGGCAGCGCGAACGACGCGATATTGCCCATGCCACGCTGGCCACCCGGCCCACGCAGAAAGCGCGCAATGACCTGCGCGTGGCTGGCAACCGCATCGAGCGCGCGCAGGCCCGGCTGGACGACCTGCATCGGGTGCAGCTGCTGCCGCGCGACAACCGCATTTTCCCCGGCACCTACGCGCCGGTGATGGTCAGCGAGAACGGCCGGCGCGTGATCAAGCCGATGCGCTACCAGTGCCGGTTGCCGGACAAGCCGGCGCGCAACGACGTGCTGTACCCCGGCACCTACAACGCGCGGCGCGACAGCCTGGAAGGTTACTGGCGGGGTGCGTTCGGACTGCGCCACGGCGTGGTGGTGGTGCAGGCGTTCTACGAGCACGTGCCCCGCCACGCCATCGCCGGCCGCAGCCTCGGTGCCGACGAAAAGGAGCAGGACGTGGTGCTCGAATTCCGCCCCGATCCACCCCGCGACCTGCTGCTGGCCTGCCTCTGGGCGGAATGGGAAGGACCGGAAGGCCGCCTGCTTTCGTTTGCCACGATCACCGACACACCGCCCAGCGACGTCGCCGCTGCCGGGCATGACCGCGGCGTGGTACCGATCCGCAGGGAACACCTGGACGTCTGGCTCAACCCCGAACCGGATGATCTGGCGCGCCAGTACCGCATCCTCGATGACCGCGAGGAAATCCGTTACGTGTACGAGGAAGCGGGCTGAGCGCCGGACGCGAATGAAAAACCGCGCGTGGGCAGGGCTCCTGGATCAGGGGTTGCCGCCGCGCATCGCAGACGTGAGGATTCAGCCCCCGCAGCTTCCCCCTGCCGGTGCGTGGCGAGCGGCTCAGGCCTTGGCGCTGGAGCGTCCCACCGCACGCGCCAGCGCCCGCGACAGATCGGCCGACAGGTACGGCTTGACCAGCAACAGGCCGGCCAGCATCGGCGCAGGCAGCTGCTCGGCCAGCATCCCGGTGGCCAGCACGAACGGAATGCCACGCGCCGAAAGCGCTGCAGCCACTGGCTCACTGGTCTCGTTGCGGGCCAGCCGGTAATCCAGCAGGGCCACGTCAGGAGTGCTCTGCTCCAGCAGCCGCAGGGCCTCGGACACACTCGCGGCAAGCCCGACCACAGTCGCACCGGCATGCACCAGCTGCATCTGCAGCAGGGCCGCACTCATCTCGTCGTTCTCGACCACCAGCACCCTCAGGTCCTGCAACACTGTCATCAGCTACCGCTCCTGGAGGCAATTGCACGTCGGGAGTATAGCTACCAAGGGGCCAATGCCGACAGGAACCGCCCTGATAGGCTCTCCTACTAGGCATCTCCTGCCGACCTCGGTTACACTCGCACGCTGCCTGCCGGTGTGGCGGAATGGTATACGCAGCTGACTCAAAATCAGCCGGGGGTGACCCCATGAAGGTTCGAGTCCTTTCACCGGCACCACTGCATCAAAGGCCAGGTCCATGACCTGGCCTTTTGCATTTCCCGGACCGGAGCGCCGACACTGGCGAGGATGCCCCAGCATGCCCCTCCCACGCTCGCCGACATACTGCGCGCCCATCGCCACGTGCGGGGGCAGCCCCGCGACTTCTGGACGTACGCCCACGTCAACGCCGTCGTGTCACCCCGCTGAAACGAAAATGTGACAGCCGACAAGGTTGCGAATTTCACTAGCGCACACTTTTCTTGCCAGCCTCACCTACTTCTGCCTATCGTGATCCCAGCCGGATCTGGGGGCGGGGGAATGCATGACGTTGCGTGCGGCACTGTTTTTCATGGTCACGCACGCGCTCGTCATTGCCTTGATCGGCCCGCAGGACCCGGTTGGCTCCTACCTGATGCTGATCACCGCCCCCCTTCTGGCCGCTCTGGCCTGCGTGCGACGCGCGCGCGACAGCCAGGCGGCCTGCAAGTGGCGAACGCTGGGCGCTGCCGTCGGCCTGTTCTCGCTGGCCCTGCTGGCCCTGCTGTATCGCAATGTGGCCGGCCTCAGCCCTGCGCAGATGACCGCCTCGTCGCTGATCCTGTATGTGTTCTACCGGATTCCGCTGACCTACGTTGCCGCCAGCCCAGGCGGCGGCAACCGCTGTATCCGTGCGGTGGACCTGGCGGTCATCGCGCTGCTGTGGTTGCTGTACTTCGTGCATACGCGGGCGATGGCACACCTCAACACCGCATTGTGGACGCAATGCCTGCACACCCTGAGCAACGTGCAGAACAGCCTGGTGTTCTGCTTCGCGCTGATCCGCTTCCTGGCCGAGGACAATGCCGACCGCCGCGACTTCTTCCGCACGTTGACGATCTACGCGCTCGGCTACTTCCTGATGGCGCTCTACATCAATACCTGGCAGCCGCAGGTACCCGATGGTGGCTGGGGCGACCTGCTGATCAGCGGGCTGTTCGTGCTGCTGGCAGTGCTGGCCGGCAGCACGTACCGCCCACCGGCGGTGGCTGTGCCGCGCAACCTCCGCCGCATCGTCGATGCCGGCGTGCCGCTGATGCTGCCGTTGCTGCTGATGATGGTGGCGCTGCTGGTGGCACGCCTGCAGCCGACCCTGGCCACCGTGGGGTTCATCGGTGCCATGCTCGGCCATGCCCTGCGCAGCGTGCTCACCCAGGTGCAGATCCAGCGTGAGCGCGACGAGCTGGCGCTGCTGGCCCGGCGCGATCCGTTGACCGGGCTCGGCAACCGGCGCAACTTCGATGAAGCGCTCGGCAGCGCGCACGGCCGCGCCCGTCGCCAGGGCGTGGGGCTGGCGGTGCTGATGATCGATATCGACCACTTCAAGCGACTCAACGACACCTACGGGCATCCGGAAGGTGATCGCCGCCTGCAGGCGGTCGCCGCGATCCTCGACGGCTGCCTGCAACGCGGTGATGATCTGCTGGCCCGCTACGGCGGCGAGGAGTTCATCGCCGCCCTGCCCGCGCCCGACATCGGCCACGCCCTGGGCCTGGGCGAGCGCCTGCGCGCCGCCGTGGAAGCCGCCGCCCTGCCCGCCGCCCAGGCCCACGTGACCATCAGCATCGGCGTGGCCTGGCAGGCCGCGCATGATGAGGGTGACCCGCGCAGCCTGGTCGAGCGTGCCGACCAGGCCCTGTACCGGGCCAAGCATGCCGGCCGCAACTGCGTGCACGCCGCCCCGGCCGTCGAGGCCGGGGAACAACACGCCGACCGCCGCTCCTAGACCGCGCGCAGGACCGCCGCACCATGCATGTGCCCCGCCCCACCCTGCACGCGGAAGCTGGCCACCGTCTGCAGCAGCTGCGCCGACTGTTCTTCCATGCTGCGCGCCGCGGCCGAAGCTTCCTCGACCAGCGCGGCGTTCTGCTGGGTGCCCTGGTCGATCAGATCGACGGCATGGTTCATCTGCTGGATGTCGTCGCTCTGCTGCTGCGCGGCCGTGCTGATCTCGGACATCAGGTCGCTGACCCGGCGCACGTTGACCACGATCTCGTCCATGGTGCGGCCGGCGCTCTCAACCTGCGCGGTACCGGCACCGACATTGGCCACCGACGCATCGATCAGCTGCTTGATCTCCTTGGCGGCACTGGCCGAGCGCTGCGACAGTTCCCGGATCTCGGTGGCGACCACGGCGAAGCCACGCCCGTGTTCGCCCGCACGCGCGGCTTCCACCGCGGCGTTCAGTGCAAGGATGTTGGTCTGGAAGGCGATCCCGTCGATCACGCCGATGATGTCGACGATGCGGCGCGAGGACGCGTTGATCACCGCCATGGTTTCCACCACTTCGTGCACTACGTTACCGCCGCGCGCGGCGACATCGGCGGCACCACCAGCCAGCTGACTGGCCTGCCGTGCGTTGGTCGCGGTGCGCTGCACGGTCTCGGCCAGGCCCTTCATCGACACCGCGGTCTCCTCCAGCGACGCTGCCTGCTGCTCGGTGCGCTGCGACAGATCGCTGTTGCCCTGCGCGATCTCGGTGGCACCGACGGCGATGGTGTCAGCGGCGAACTTGATCTGGCCGATGATCGCGGCCATCGCCTCGACCAGCGAATTCACCCCTTCGCACAGCTCGGCGATCGGCCCGTTCTTGTCGGCGGTGGCCACGCGCCGGGTCAGGTCGCCCTCCTTGGCGGCCGCCACCACTTCACGGGTCTGCGCCACGGCACGCTGCATGGCCTGGTTCTCATGCACTTGCGCGGTGATGTCGGTGGCGTACTTGACCACCTTGAACGGCTTCCCGTTGAGGTCCAGGATCGGGTTGTAGGACGCCTGGATCCAGACCTCGCGTCCGCCCTTGCCGAGGCGCCGGTACTGGCCGGCATCATATTCGCCACGGCCGAGCTTTTCCCAGAACTGCCGATACTCGGCACTGCTGCGATACTCAGGTTCGACGAACAGCGAGTGGTGCTGGCCACGCACATCATCCAGGCTGTAACCGGTGGCAGCCAGGAAGTTGTCGTTGGCCGACAGGATGCGGCCATCCATGCTGAACTCGATCACCGCCTGCGACTTGTCGATCGCCGCCAGCTGGCCGGCCGAGTCGGCCGCCTGCAGCTTCTGCGCAGTGATGTCAGTGGCGAACTTGACCACCTTGTACGGACGCCCCTGTCGGTCCAGCACCGGGTTGTACGAGGCCTGGATCCAGATCTCGCGCTGGTTCTTGCCAAAACGCCGGTACTGGCCCGCGTCATATTCGCCACGACCCAGCCGCGCCCAGAAGTCACGGTATCCGGCGCTGCGCGCCTGCTCGGGGTCGACGAACAGGGAATGATGCTTGCCCTGGATCTCCTCCAGCCGGTAACCCATCGCCTGCAGGAAGTTCTCGTTGGCCTGCAGGATGGTGCCATCGAGGGCGAACTCGATGACCGCCTGGACCCGGTGCAGCGCCGCGACCTGCGCCTCCAGCTCGGCACGGCCATCGGCCGCCGCCTCGACGCCGCTGCGGTGCTGCGGTGCCAGCGCGCCCAGCAGGGCGCGCCACGGCGACCAACGGGTATGCAGCTCGGCCGGCGCCTGCGCGCCCGCCGTAAAGCCTGGAATGAGCATTGTCTGATCCTCGGTGTCCGGTAAGCGGTTGCGACCCGACGGGCGGGATGCCCGGCGGCAACTTCAGTTGCTTGGGACTACAGGTACCGGCAGGCACCCCTCGAGCGGCTGGCAAGAACGTCTGGTGCGGGTGCGATCGGCATAGGGAGCGGCGGAACACACAGCGCGGGCCGCCCGTCGCGGGCAGCCTGGGGTCCTGCAGCGGGCGACTTGAGCGGGATCCAGAGGGAATATCGGCGATGCGATCGGTGGCTTTAGCCGGATTCCGCGACGTCCGTCGCATCTTCAGATGCTCCTGCAGGGATGCGGTAGACAATCGCGATGTACTTCACATTCTGCTCACGCGCGACAGGGGCACCGCCGAGCGGTTTCGCCAGGTGCCGGCTGGGCAGGTTCTGCTCGGCACCGGGTGTCGTCAGGGCATATGTCGCGCGTTGTCGCCGTCACTGGGCATAGCCTTGCCCGGCACGCGGATGCAGTTCAAGCGGAAAAGGTTTGCATGACCAACGGGAGATCCGGTGGTAGATGAAACTGGCCAGCATGCAGCGAACCGCAGGACGCTCACTGACACGGAGATCGCATGTTCCCACGCCTGGCCAGTTTCCTCATCCTGGGCCTGTGCAGCAGCGGCGCCTTCGCTGCCGACGCCACCTACCGCCCCAGCTTCCATCCCGACCAGCTGAAGGGCCCGCCTGCCGGGCGCCCGAACGAAGTGCTGGTACTGGGCACCCCCCACTTGTCCGGCCTGCCCAAGTCCTTCCAGACCGCCTTGCTTGAACCGTTGCTGCAGCGACTGGTCGCCTGGAAGCCCGAGCTGATCGCCACCGAAGACCTGTCAGGCCTGCAGTGCGATTTCATGCGTCGCTACCCGGCACGCTATGCGGAGAGCGTGGCCACCTACTGCTTCGACACCACCGCTGCGCAGGCTGCGACCGGACTGGACGTGCCTACGGCGAACACCCAGGCCGAGCACCTGCTTGCGACCTGGCCGGACGAGCCGACGCCCGCCCAGCGTCGTCGGCTCGCAGCATTGTTCCTGGCAGCGGGTGAACGCGGCTCGGCGCAGGTGCAGTGGCTGCGCCTGCCTGCGTCCGAGCGCAAAGGCGGTGATGGACTGACACCTGCCTTGGTCGAGATCCTCGAAAAAGGCCTGGTTCGCCGCAATGAAACCCACCTGATCGCCGCCGAGGTCGCCGCCCGCCTCGGGCAGGAACGCCTGTGGGCCGTGGACGACCACACGGCCGATTCGCCCACGCCCGCCGAGGATGAAGCGGCGGCCAGCGCGGCCATCACCGGTGCCTGGAACAATACGCACTCGCGCGCGCGGCGGGAGGCCGATGAACGCCTCGTGGCCGATCTGGACAAGCCCGGCGGTGTCATGGCGCTGTATCGGGACTACAACAGCCCGGCGGCGGCGATGGCCGCCTACCAGAGCGACTTCGGCGCGACGCTCGTCGAGCCGTCCTCCAAGGCGTTCGGCCGGATGTACGTCGGTTACTGGGAAACCCGCAACCTGCGCATGGTCGCCAACATCCGCGACGTGCTGAGCCAGCATCCTGGCAGACGCATGCTGGCCATCGTGGGTGCCTCGCACAAGGGCTACTACGAGGCCTACCTCAATCAGATGCATGACGTGCGGCTGGTCAGTGCGGACACGGTATTGCGTTGACGGGAACAGGTGCCGGCCATGCGCCGGCGCTATCCTGCAAGGCCCGATTCGCAGGTGCCGACATGCTGAAAGTGATCGCCGAGGATTTCATCCATCCCGATGCGGTGGACACCGTGCTTCCCCTGTACCGGGAGCTGGTCGCATGCACGCTGCGCGAGCCGCGCTGCCTCGGCTATGAACTGTTCGTCGACCAGAAGGATCCGGGCCACTTCATCTTCATCGAGCTGTGGCCCGACCGCGCCGCGCTCGACCTGCACTGTGCCAGCGAACACTTCCAGCGCCTGGTGCCACAGATCAATGCCTTCCAGTGTGCGCCGTGCCGGTTCCTGCTGATGGATGCCGTACGGGTGTAGTGCCTGCAGCGGGATGCACATGATCGCTGCGGCCATGCCGCCACAGCAACAGGCAGGCCGCAACCGTGCAGGACAGGCTCAGGACCAGCAGCGCGACTGCACCTTGCTGCAACACGGGCAACAACGCCCTTGCGTGCAGGTCGCCGCGCAGCTGTTCGGCGCGTAGACAGGCGGCCAGCGCCAGGCACCAGCCGATCAGGGCCGGAATGAACTTGCGTACCGCAACCGGGTTCCAGGCATTCATGGAGGTTACCTGCGTGAGTGGAGTGCGCGCAGTATTCGCGCGCGTCCTCTCACAGGCTGAGATCAGTCCTCCGCGGCGTCGGGATCGTCACCCGGAAGCTGGGACAACTCGCCCTGCACCTGCACGTTGTTGCGCCCCATCGCCTTGGCCCGGTAGCACTGGGCATCGGCCGCAGCCACCGCCTGGTCCACGCTCATGCCGCCGGCCAGCGGCGCGATACCGATGCTGGCACCGATCCGCAGCCGGTCCTGGTCCCACGGAATGGACAGCGCGGCCAGGGTGTGCAGCAGCTCGCCCCCGATGCGGGCCGCACGCCGCGGCGTGCAACCGGACAGGATGACCGCGAATTCGTCGCCGCCCAACCGTGCCACCACGTCCGAATCGCGCACGCCATGGCGCAGCACGCTGGCCACCGCCCACAGCACGGCATCGCCGGCCAGATGGCCCCAGGTGTCGTTGACCGGCTTGAAGCGGTCCAGATCGATGTACATCAGCGAGGCGGCCTGGCCGGTGCGCTCCACGCGGGTGATCGCCTGCTGCAGGTGCACCTCGAAACCGCGGCGGTTGCTCAGTTCGGTGAGCGGATCGATCTCGGCCAGGTGGCGGGCTTCGCGCTGGCGTGCCCGCTGCTGGGTGTCGTCGCGCAGCACCCACACCGCGCCGCGCACGTGGCCTTCGTCATCGCGCAGCCAGGCGCGGGTCAGGTCCACCGGCACCGTTGCCGTGCCCAGGCGCAGCAGCAGGTCGGCGTGCAGGTCCACCGCGTTGCTCTCCGGGTCCAGCAGCACCGTCACATCCAGTACCGAGCCGGGCGCGTACTCGGTGGTCAGCGCCAGCACGTCCTGCACCTTGTGCCCGGCCAGCGACAATGCGCCATCACCGGCCAGGGTGCGCACCGCAGCCGCGTTGGCGTAGTCGATGCGGCCATCAAGGCTGACGCTGAGCACCAGGTCGGCCACCGCATCCAGCGTGATTCGGCTGCGTTGTTCACTCTCGAACAGGCGCTGCTCGCTGCTGCGCTGGGCGGTGATGTCCTGGATCTGCGACACGAAATGCAGCGGTTCGCCATGCTCGTTGCGCACCAGCGACACCGACAGCCGCGCCCAGATGATGCGGCCGTCGCGGTCGAGGTAGCGCTTTTCCAGGTGATAGTGGCTGCGTCGCCCGGCCAACAGGTCCTGTACCAGGGCCAGGTCGGTCTGCAGGTCATCGGGATGGGTCAGGCGCTGGAAATCGACCTGCAGCAGCTCTTCTCGCGGGTAGCCCAGTATCCGGCACAGCGCGTCGTTGACATCCAGCCAGCGTCCTTCCAGCGACACCAGTGCCATGCCCAGTGCGGCGGAGGTGAACGCGCCAGCGAACTTCTCTGCCGAAAGTCGTGCTTCGGCGCGTGCCTGCAGGATCTCGGTAATGTCGATGGCCATGCCGACGTAGCCGATGCGCGTTCCATCGGCACTCTCCATGCGGCTGATCGACAGGCGTACCTGGCGTGACTGGCCATCCTTGCGCAGCAGCGTCCACTGCCGCGAGTAGGTCTGCCCGTCGGCACGCGCGCTCAGCGCCTCGAACACGCCGGGAAGATTGCCATCAGCATCGGCCAGCGGCTGCAACCACGCTTTCAGTTCGGCTGGATCGTGGAAGGCGTCGAGCCGGCGCTGGCCGACCACCTCCGCCGCGCTGTAGCCCAGCAGGCGCTCCGCCCCCGTGTTGAACAGGGTGATGGTGCCATCGGTATCGGTGGCGATCACCGCCACCTCATCGGACGCATCGACCACGGCCTGCAGGCGCTGCCGGGTCTCGGCCGCGTCCTGCCTTGCCTGCTGCAGTTCGGTGACATCGGCATGGGCACCGGCCATCCACAGCGGCTTGCCCTGCCCGTCCCATTCAAAGACCCGGCCACGGTCCTGGATCCAGATCCACTGGCCGTTCCTGTGGCGCATGCGCAGCAGGCAGGCGTAGTTGTCGCTGCGCCCTTCGAAATGGTCGTCCAGCGCTGCATCGGACAGCGCAATGTCATCGGGATGGACCAGCTTCAGGAACGTCTTCTGGCAGATCGGTTCCAGCTCATCCAGGCGATAACCGACAATCTCGGCCCAGCGCGCATTGACCCGCATCTCGCCGGTCTGCACGTTCCATTCCCAGGTACCCGCAGCGGTACCGTCGATGATCATCGCCAGCCGGCGACGCTCTTCCGCCAACGCCTGCAGGCGGCGCTCCAGCAGTCCATTGCCGTGGGTGCCCTGGCCCGGCATCACTCCGGTCCCCTGCCGGCACGGGCAGGCGCCGACCGCAGCGGAGCGCTGCGGCCTGCAACGAAGACGGCGGGTCGTGCTGGCGTCATGGTCCTCCCCAGCGACAGCGGGGAGGCCAAACGCCCCCCTCAGGCGCAAGTGTGCGCAATCACGGGGAAAACCGACAAGTCCCCCACCCCGGATCAACCGTGACGGGGGGCACGATCCTCAGCTGCGCTTGGCCCGGGCAAAGGCCTCGGCCAGGGCATTGTTGGCCGGCGGCGCAGACTGGGCCGGACGGCCGCCAGCGCCCTGGCCGCGGTTCGGTCCACGGTTCTGGCCGCCAGCGTCACGGCGCGGCCCTTGGCCCTGGCCCCGCTCATCGCGCTGGCCCGGGCGGCTGGAGGCCTGGCCCGGGGTATCGTCCAGGCGCCGGGTCAGGGCGATGCGCTTGCGCGCCACGTCCACCTCCAGCACCTTCACCTTGACGATGTCACCGGCCTTGACCACGTCGCGCGGGTCCTTCACGAAGGTATCGGCGAGCGCCGAGATGTGGATCAGGCCGTCCTGGTGCACGCCGATATCGACAAAGGCCCCGAAGGCGGCCACGTTGCTGACCACGCCCTCCAGCACCATGCCCTCGCGCAGGTCCTTGATGTCCTCGACGCCCTCGGCGAAGCGCGCCGCCTTGAACTCCGGGCGCGGGTCGCGGCCCGGCTTTTCCAGTTCCTTCAGGATGTCGCGCACGGTCGGGACGCCAAAGGTGTCGTCGGTGAACTGTTCTGCCTTCAGGCCACGCAGGAAGCTGCCGTCACCGATCAGCGCCTTGATCGGGCGCGCGGTGCTGGCCACGATGCGCTCAACCACCGGATAGGCTTCGGGGTGTACCGCCGAGGCGTCCAGCGGCTGGTCGCCATCGGCGATGCGCAGGAAGCCGGCGCACTGCTCGAAGGTCTTCTCGCCCAGGCGCGCGACCTTCAGCAGGTCCTTGCGGCGCTTGAACGGGCCGTTGTCGTCGCGATGGCGCACGATGTTCTCGGCCACCGTGGCCGACAGGCCGGACACCCGGGACAGCAGCGCGGCCGAGGCGGTGTTGACATACACGCCGACCGCGTTCACGCAGTCCTCCACGCGCGCGTCCAGCGCCCGCGCCAGGCGGTACTGGTCCACGTCGTGCTGGTACTGGCCGACACCGATCGCCTTGGGTTCGATCTTGACCAGTTCGGCCAGCGGGTCCTGCAGGCGACGAGCGATCGATACCGCGCCACGCAGCGACACGTCCAGCCCCGGGAACTCCTTGGCCGCGAACTCGGAGGCCGAGTACACCGAGGCGCCCGCCTCGCTGACCACGACCTTCTGCAGCTTCGGGTTGGCGGCAGCCTTGATCGCTTCGCCGGCCAGCTTGTCGGTTTCACGGCTGGCGGTGCCGTTGCCGATCGCGATCAGCTCCACGTTGTGCTTGGCGCACAGCTGCTTGATCGTCTGCACCGACTGCTCCCACTGGCGGCGCGGTTCGTGCGGGTAGATGGTGTCGGTGGCGACCAGCTTGCCGGTGGCATCGACCACGGCAATTTTGCAGCCAGTACGGATGCCAGGGTCCAGGCCCAGCACAGTCTTCGGGCCGGCCGGTGCGGCCAGCAGCAGGTCCTTCAGGTTGTCGCCGAACACCGCGATGGCTTCGGCTTCGGCCTTTTCGCGGGCCTGGTTGAACAGGTCCAGCAGAAGATGGGTGTGCAGCTTGGCGCGCCAGGTCAGGCGGCAGGCATCCAGCAGCCAGCGGTCGGCGGCACGCCCCCGGTCGGCGATGCCGGCCTTGCGTGCCACCCGACCCTCGGCGTACTGGTGGCCCGCTTCGGCATCGCTGCCCGGGTCCAGTTCCAGGAACAGGATCTCTTCGCGGCGCGCACGGAACAGTGCGAGCAAGCGGTGCGAGGGAATCTTCGCCAGAGATTCGGCATGTTCGAAATAGTCGCGGTACTTGGCGCCTTCGGTTTCCTTGCCCTCGGCCACGCGGGCACGGATCACGCCGGTCTCGCCCAGCCAGGTGCGCAGCTCGCCAACCAACGCGGCATCTTCGCCCCAGCGCTCCATCAGGATCGCGCGGGCGCCTTCCAGCGCGGCCTTGGTGTCGGCCACCCCCTTGTCGGTATCGACGAAGGTGGCCGCGAACGTCTGCGGGTCCTGCGTCGGATCGGCCAGCAGGCCATCGGCCAGCGGCTCCAGACCGGCCTCGCGGGCGATCTGGGCGCGGGTACGTCGCTTGGGCTTGTAAGGCAGGTACAGGTCTTCCAGCCGGCTCTTGGTATCGGCGGCCAGGATGTCATTGCGCAGCTCGTCGCTGAGCTTGCCCTGCTCGCCGATGCTGGCCAGCACCGCCGCACGGCGGTCCTCCAGCTCGCGCAGGTAGGTCAGCCGGGTTTCCAGGTTGCGCAGCTGGGTGTCGTCCAGGCCACCGGTCACTTCCTTGCGGTAGCGCGCGATGAACGGAACGCTGGCGCCCTCGTCGAGCAGGCCGACGGCGGCGCGTACCTGGGCGGACTGGGCACCGATCTCGTCGGCGATGGTCTGGGCGATCTGCTGGGCGAGCGCGCTCTGGGCGTTCTTGGCGTCGTGCATTGCTTCAGGTCTGAGCCGCGTTACGGGAAGACCCCATTCTGGCAACCGACGACGCAGCCGGACAAGGCATTGACAGGGGACGAGGTACAGCGGCGTAGCCGGAGTGGACGCCGGCATCCTGGCAAAGAGCGGGCCCGGACTGGCCCGGGGCTGGGATGCCGGCGCGGGCGCGCGATGGTGGGCGCGCCCTGCCGCGTGTTGCGTAGGTCAGCGGTAGTGGCGGGCGGCGCGCTGCATGACGATCTCGTCACGCATGCCTTCCAGGGCCATCAGGCGGACCTTGCCGACACCCTGCAGTTCCATGAACCGCTCCGTGTAGAACTCCGGCCCCAGCGCGGTGTCGGCGCGGGATTTGCTGAAGCCGTAGGGCACCACGCCCTTCTCGCCATCCTTGCTACCACCGACATAAAGAACGATTGCCATGTGATGTATTCCTCCAAATTGCTACTGCGTACTGCACTCGATGAGCGATGCTGCGAGCTCATCGGGGGAGAGCTTACCGCGTCGAACCTGACTGGAACGTCACGAAGGCTAATGACGATCGGTTGCATGCAGATGACTGCGGGATCGCAGCAGAATGCTTACGGATCCTTAACTTCCGGCTAACGAATCCGTGGGGGATTCCCGCCAACGGCGCAGCCCCTCGTGGGTGGTCGTGTAACGCGTTTCATGTGATTGGGCCGGGGCGAGGTGAGTGCGCGGGACACCCCGTGAACCCGTCCCTGGGGGCTCGATGGCGCCATCCATGGCGCCAACGGTCCCGCGCACCCACCCCGACCGACCCCGACAGTTTTCGGGCACGTCCAGCCACGGAAAAGAAAAAAGAAGATCAAAAGCAAAAACAGCTTGGTTGGCCGCTTTTTGTAGAGCCGAGCCCACGCTCGGCTGCTTTCCGGCCAGTCCGCGAAGCCGAGCGCAGGCTCGGCTCTACACAAGCAAGCGCAGCGCGCGACCCGCTTTTGCTGTTCTTTATCTCTTCCGTGGCTGGACGCGCACGGAATCTGTCAGCGGCCGGGTGGGTGGGGGTGGCGGGGTATCCGCGGCATGGGTCGGGCGCATGCGCCCGACGGGTTGGGCAGGACGCCCAACCCCGGTCTTGCCGTGTGCGCAGGACAGCGCACACGTGCAAGCCGCGGCCAAGCCCCCATGAATGAGGTCACGGCGTCCGCGCTGGCCCCACCCACCCGGCCAGCCCCCAGGAAGCAGGCATTCCGCGACCAAGCCACGAGGGGCTGTGCCGTTGGCTGGAAACTACGGCCACCAGCCTTGCCCGAACCGGGCGAAATGATCGGCCGCCCGCTCGAACGGATTGCGCGCACTCACCCCGCCACACAGCAGGTACACCGGCAGGTACAGCGGCCCCAGCACCATGTACTGGTAGACATGCGCACGCTCATGGTCGTCCAGCCGGATCAGCGGCTCCACGCCCCACCCCGCCTGATGCGCGTAGGTCCGGCAGGAAATGCCAAGATCGTGGCCCGTGTGCAGGATCACATTGCCCAAGGTGATCGCCCCACCCGGCCCCCACGGCCAGCGGTCGAACACCAGCGCGCAGTCACGCCGGCTCCAGCGCAATGTCGCGCCGCCGAGCATGCCGGCCAGCCCACCCATCAGGCCGATCAGGGTGTTGGGCAGGGTCCACACCGCGCCCAGCACCTGCAGCGCGCGCAGCCAGATCGGCCAAGGCCGGGAGGCGGTGTTCAATCGGCCTCGTTCGGCATCAGCAGCCACAGGATCAGGTAGACCAGGATGCCGGGGAAGGCCGCCGAGGCCAGCGACAGCAGCACGTAGACCACCCGCAGAAGGGTGGCATTCCAGCCGAAGCGATGGGCAATGCCACCCATCACGCCGGCGATCATGCGGTCGTTCAATGAACGCGACAGTGTCTTGGGCGTGGTGTTCATGGCGGCGGCTCCGGGCAACGGACAGGGCAGTCGAGCGTGGCTCGACTCTACACCCTGCCCATGTCTACGGCGTGCGGTGACGCAGCGCCTGCAGGCGCGCACCGAACCAGGTGGCTGCGGTCTGTTCAGGCTGCCCCGGGCACTGGATGCGATAGGGTTTGCCGCTCATGCTGCTCTGGCTGGCGGCGCGCTCGATGAACTGCTCGGCGCTGTCCACCATGTCCTTCTTCAGCAGATAGTCGTACTTGCGCTGCAGATGCGCGCGCGCATCGCCGCCGTCGTACCAGCTGCCATTGCGCTGGAACCGGCACTGGGAGCCGTCCAGGCTGGCGATCAACTGGGCGATCTCCCGCCGTGCATCCGCACTGGGTGCGGCCTGGGCAAGGGGCGCTGCCAGCAGTACCGCAAGAATCAACAAAACCCGGTACGTCATCATCCCTCCAAGTCAGTCGAGCAGGGCTCGACTCTACAGGTCGCGCGCCTTCAGCCAACCATCGATCGTGGCCGGCACTTCGCGCTGCGCGCGCCCGGACACGTAGATGCCGATATGGCCACCGCGGAAGCTGGACTCGGTGTAGTCGTCCGTGCCCAGGCGCCCGCGCATCGCGCGCGAGGCGTCCGGCGGCACCAGATGATCCTGCTCGGCGTAGATGTTCAGCACCGGCAGCGTCACCTGCGACAGGTCCACTGCTTCCTCGCCGATCCTTACCGTGCCCTTCATCAGGCCATTGGCCTGGTAGAACTGCTTGATGAAATCGCGGAACGCCTCGCCCGCCAGGTCCGGCGAATCGAAGATCCACTTCTCCATGCGCAGGAAGTCCTCCAGCGCCGCCTTGTCATCGAGGATGTCGAGCAGGCCGACGTACTT
Organism: Stenotrophomonas sp. LC732; assembly: GCF_052446685.1. Classification (NCBI taxonomy): domain Bacteria; kingdom Pseudomonadati; phylum Pseudomonadota; class Gammaproteobacteria; order Lysobacterales; family Lysobacteraceae; genus Stenotrophomonas; species Stenotrophomonas sp. LC732. The sequence continues at coordinate 2,604,020 of NZ_CP199214.1, forward strand.
CTGCACGTTCAGGCGGAACGGCTTGAGCATCAGGTAGCTGGCGTTCATCAGGTCGGCCGGGATGTTGCCCAGCGTATCGACCAGCAGGTCCACGTCCACCTGCCGCGCCCAGTGCGAGAGCATGTTGTCGGCGGTCTGGAAATCGACCGGGGTGACCATGGTGATCAGCTTGCCCAGCTTCTGTTGGCGCAACGCTGCGTAGCACAGCGCGAACACGCCGCCCTGGCAGATGCCGAGCAGGTCGACCGGGCCACCACTGCGCACGCGCAGCGCATCGACCGCTCCGTCGATGTAGCGCAGCAGGTAGTCCTCCAGGGTCTGGAAGCGTTCGGACCGGTCCGGGTAGCCCCAGTCCAGCACGTACACGTCCTGGCCCAGCGCCAGCAGCTTCTGCACCAGCGAACGGTCGGCCTGCAGGTCGACCATGTACGGCCGGTTGACCAGCGCGTAGACGATCAGCAGCGGCGTGCGCCGGGTCGGCGCCTGCTCACCGACGAAGCGATACAGCACCACCTTGCCGTCGCGCCAGACTTCCTCGCGCGCGGTCACGCCATAGTCCACGTCTTCCACCTGCGGCAGCAGCTTCAGCCCTTCCATCAGCTTGCGCTGCATGGCCAGGCTCTCCTGCATCAGGTCATCGGCGTTGAAGCCCAATGGTCCCTTCATCGGTCACGCGCCCGAGCGGAAGCGCGAGGTGCGGCCTTCTTCGCAGATGTCTTCTTTGCAGATGTCTTCTTCGCAGGCGCCTTCTTTGCCGGCGCGGCCTTCTTCGCGGCCTTGCGCGCAGTTGGCTTCACCTTCGCCGGCGCCGGCTGCGCCACCGGATCGACCTCAGCGGTTCCGGCCAGCACAGCCACCTGCGCCTGCAGGCGGCGCAGGCTGCGCTCCAGCTCGGCGATGCGGCGGTGTGCGGCATCCATCTCGCTGCGGGTCGGCAGGCCGATCCGTTCACTCATCTGTTCCACCTCCCGCTGCAGGCCGGCGCGCAGGCGCATCTGCGCGTTGCCCAGCGAGGCGTACACCTGCTGGAACGGTTCGGACATGGCGACCTTGGCGTAGGCCTCCTCGGCAACTTCGATCCACAGGTCGAACATCGCGCGGGCGCTGGTCAGCTGGCTGCCGGGCTGTTCGTGCTCGGCCAGGCGCTGCTCGAACAGCGCAAAGGCTTCGTCCAGTGCCTGCTTGATCTGATCGACATAGGCGCGCGAATGCTGCTGGTATTCCTCCTGCGCACGCAGCAGGGCCTGCCAGCGCGCCTGGTGCTCGCGGCCGGGGCCGAATGCCGGGCTCTGCAGCCACGGGCCCGCCTGCAGCTGGAACTGCTGCAGCCAGGCGGCGAATTCGGGTATCGCGGCGCCGGCGTGCGTGCTGCCACGGGCGCCCTGCAGCATCCACTGGAGCATGCCGTCGCCCTGCCCCTGCACCGCCTCGCGCCAGGCCTGGGCCACATCGGCACTGCTGGCGTCGCGGCCCGCAAACCGTGCGGCGACCTCCTGCATGGTGCCGTACCAGCTGCCCGCCTGTTCGCGGAACCGGCGCACGGCATCTTCCGGCGCGCCCTGCGCCTGCTCGGGCAACAGCTGGCCCCACCAGTCGAACAACCGCTGCCAACTGCCGGGATCGTCACCGGCGGGTGCGCCGGGCGTGCTCGCATGGCGCAGGGCATCGCCCCAGGCGCCGAAATACTGCCGGGCCAGGGTTTCGAAATCGCTGCTGCCGGTGTCGTGGGCCGAGCTGGTCATCGCAGGCCTCCGCAGGGCTGGCTCATGGCTTGGGAATACGCAGGGTCTTGCTGATCATCAGCGACCCGGACAGGGCGAACAACAGCACCATCGGGTGCAGCTGCCACGGGCCGATCTGCCACTGGCCGAACCAGATGTTCTGGCCGATGGCATCGGTGCCGGCGGCAATCGCCAGTACGATCACCAGCACCAGGCTGGTCGGGATCGGGGTGCCCTCGAAATACGTGACCTTGCCCTCGTCGCCGGCGAGCGCCTCGGCAGTGACGTTGTAGCGTGCCAAGCGGCTAACGCCGCAGCAGACGAAGTAGCTCAGCACCAGCCAGTCCCATCCGCCCTGCATGCCGCAGGCATAGGCCAGCGCCGCCGGCGCCACGCCGAAGGAGATCACGTCGGACAGCGAGTCCAGCTCGCGGCCCAGGGTGGAGCTGGACTTGCGCCAGCGCGCGATGCGCCCGTCGAGGGCGTCGAAGATGAAGGCCAGCGGGATCAGCGCCATGCCGAACAGCAGATAGCCGCGCTCGCCGTCCTGCAGGAAGCGCATCGCGGCAAAGACCGCACCGGTGCCGCAGAAAGCATTGGCCAGGGTGAACCAGTCGGCCAGCTGGAATTCGCGCAGCATCGAGAAGTGACGTTTCATGGGGTCTCACGGAGCATCAAGGCCCACAGGTTACCGCGAGCGCCGCCGCTGGCGACAGCGCTGGCGCGGCCGATCCTTCACCGCCCCCTCACCCGTCGTCACCGGCGGTGAATTTTTCGCCACCCATCTTGACAGCCTAGGGGGGTGGCGCCTGTCGGGGCTTATCCACAAAGTTGCCCACGCGTAATCCACACCCCCTGTGGACAACCAGATCTCACCGACTGCGACGGTGGACATTTCCTCATCACTCTTCCGCGGGGTTTCCCTACTTCCCAAGCCGCAGAGTCGGCGCTATGGTCACCGGCGGGCCCGCCGCCGCCGCGTCCGATTCCTGGTGACGGGCGGCGATGATGCCGGATGCTTCCACCTGCCGCTGGCGCAGCGGCCCTGAAGTGGTAGAGCCGGCCGCTGGCCGGCTGCCCCGACCGTTCCGCGTTGCCGGCCAGCGGCCGGCACTACCCAGCGTGCACCCGCCGCCAGCGCTCGAAACAGAACACCTGCATCACCAGCATCGCCAGCAACCCCAGCGGCCACGCCCACCACACGCCGGCCAGCCCGTGCTGCGCCTGCATCCACATCGCCAGCGGCAGCTCCAGCAGCAATACCGCCGCCATGCCCAGCAGCGCTGGCCGCCATACCGTGCCACTGCCGCGCATCACCCCTACCAGCACGGTGCTGCCGCCCATCGCCAGCACGCCCCATGCCACCGTGCGCAACTGCAGCGTGGCCAGTTCACGCGCTTCGGCAGCCACCAGGATCAGGCCGGTCAGCCAGGGCGCAAGCGCCATCACCAGCAGCACCACTGCACTCAGCATCGCCAGTCCAAGCAGCACGCCGGTGCGGGCGATGCCGGGCAGCCGTGCCGTACGCCCCGCGCCCATCGCATGCGCCGCAAGGATGGTGGCGGTAATGCCCAGTGACATGGCCGGCAGCTGCACCCAGCTCATCAACTGGTTGACCGCACCGTAGGCCGCCGTGGCCGTGTAGCCGTAGCGGTTGATCCAGCCCAGCAATACGATCTCGGCAATGGCCAGGCTGAGCATCTGCAGCGAAGACGGTACGCCGATGCGCAGCATCGCGCGGATGAGCGCGCCATCGAAACGGATGGCACGCAACTGCTCGTGCCCTGGTGCCAGGGGATGTCCTACCCGATGCCAGCGCCACAGCAACCAGCCCAGGGCCAACAATGAGGCAAACGCCGCCGATACAGCCGCACTGGCCGACCCCAGCCGCGGCAGGCCGGTCCAGCCCAGGATCAGCAGCGGCGTGCACAGCAGGCCGACCACCGTGGCCAGCAGCAGCGCCTGCAGCGGCGTCTTTGCATCGCCCACTGCGCGGCTCACGGCAGTGGCCAGCCACAGCAGGAAGAACACCGGAGCCGCCAGCAACAGCACGCGCGCGTACACGATGGACTCGCCGAGGATCGCTGCCGGCGTGCCCAGTGCCGCCAGCAGCTGTGGCGCGAAACCGCCGCCCAGGGCCATCACCAGCACCGACAACAGCAGGATCAGCGCCACCGCGCTGCCGGCCACCGCGCGCGCCTGTTGCGGGCGGCCCGCGCCCCAGGCCTGGCCGATCAGCACCATCGCGCCCGTGGCCAGGCCCATCACCAGGGCCAGCAGCAGGAAAAAGACCGGGAAGAACGCCGCGGCCGCAGCCACCGCCTGTGTGCCAAGCAGGTGGCCGAGATAGATGTTGTCCAGCGTGCCTGCGGCCAGCTGCAACGCATTGGTCAGCAGCATCGGCAGCAGCAGCGTCAGGTAGGTGCGCCACAGCGGGGGTGCTGCCGGAGGTGTCGGATGTACAGGGGGGCTCATGGGATTCTCTGGGCAAGGCGCCGCCCTGCCCGGCGTTTCCGCCAGCAAAGCAAGCACAGGGGAAGCGGGCCGCGGCCCGCGATCAGATGACGCCGTCGCTCAGCAACGGCGCGATGGCTCAGCCGTCAGCGTCTTCGAACGCCAGCCGCAGGGCGTGGTCGCGCACATCCCTGGGCCAGGAATGCAGCGCTGCTTCCAGGCCCACGCGGTCATGCGCGAACAGCACCCGAATGGCCTCCTCGAAGCCCGGCAGGTCACCGGCGATGGCCTGCAGGAAGTGATAGGTACGCTCGATGTGGCGGCGCTGCCGATCCTCGTCGGCACCGGCACGGCTGGCCGCTTCCACCAGCCTGCGCAGCACCACCGAGGCCCCACCCGGCTGTTCGGCCAACCACGCCCAATGCCGCGGCAGCAGCGTCACTTCGCGGGCGACCACGCCCAGTCTGGGGCGGCCACGGCCACGCGGGGTTGCGGGTGCCTCTCCGGTAGTGACGTCGGCATCCGCCTCCACGGCGGAGGGAAACGCTTCGGTCACCCGCGCCAGCAGCTCTGTGTCGCTGCCGCGCGTGTCGAAATCGCGGGTTCGCCCGCTGGCGTTGTCGAACACCAGCAGCGGACCGGCTGCGTTGTCGGCACGCAGCTGTTTCAACGCCAGCGCTGCCACTTCCGGGGTACCGGAAGCGACCAGGCGATGGCCGTCGAAACAGCTGAAGGGAGGAAGTCGGGACACAGGCATGGCAATGGCATCAGAGGCGATGCGTGAATATTGCCCGGGTAATTTTACCGAGTCAATATTGTCCGGGTATTAATTTGCCAGAAGAGCGTGCCAACCAAGGTTGGCACCCACCCGATTCGTCACCTCACAGCCGGCTGTAGGACCAACTGACCATGCGGCCGTCCTTGTACGGCATCACGCCGTGGAACGGGCGCGGGTCGGCGTCGAACACCAGCGGCAGGAAGTTGCGGTCGCCCTCCCACATCGGCAGCGTGTCCAGCTTGTCCAGGTCCACCCACTCCAGCGTGCCTTCATGGTTGCCGCCGTGCGGGGTGCCTTCGAAAGTGTCGATGACGAACACGAAGCCCAGCCAGTCTTCACCGTGCTTGCCGAAGCCCGGCCAGCTGAGGGTGCCGCGCAGGCGCATGCCGGTGCAGTCGATGCCGGCTTCCTCGGCGATCTCGCGACGCATGCTGGCTGCCACGTCCTCGTCCGCTTCGATCTTGCCGCCCAGCCCGTTGTACTTGCCCAGGTGGTGGTCACCCGGACGGGTGTTGCGATGGATCATCAGCACCTGGCGACGATCAGGCGACAGCACGTAGCCCAGGGTGGCGACGATCGGGGTGTACGGCATGGGCGGCATCCAGCGGCAGGTCAGCCGTGGATTATGGCCGATCAGCGCACCAGCGACAGGCGGCGCTCGGCGGGTGTGCCTGCGCCATCGGGATCGCGGCGCAGGGTGGCCACGCCGTGACCGCGCTCAGCCAGGTATTCCAGCCACTTGCCGAGGAAGGTGTTCATCCGCATGCGGTGGCTGATCAGCTCGGCCGGCGGCGGGTACAGGCCCATCGTGTCCTGCCAGCGGCGGCCGACGTAGCAATGGGTGGTCTCGGCCTGGCGTGCGTCACGGTAAAGGCGCACATACGCCGAGGGATCCGGCTCACCGGTGACCGGGTCGGCCAGGTCGTAGGTCAGGCGCAGTTCCACCGTGTAGCGGTGGCACTCGATCACGTCCAGGCGTACGTCCAGGCCGTCGCCGATCGAGGAAATGTAGCTGCCCGCCACCAATCCGGCCGGTTCGAACAGGCGCACCAGATGGCGGTAGTTCTCCGCGTACAGGCCCATGAGCCAGCTCAACCGGCTCAGGCGGGGAATACGTTCGGTGCGGGGCGAGGCTTGGGCCATGGGTCGATCCTACACGTTGGTGCTTCAACGTGGGGGCGCCTCAAGCCACAGCCAACCCGACAACGACGATCCCCGTGTAGAGCCGAGCCCATGCTCGGCTGCTGTTCGGGAAGAACCCGGCGGCCCAGCCGAGCGTGGGCTCGGCTCTACAGGGCGAAGTGCGGCGCGCCGGAAAGGCTCAATACAGCTCGCGCTGCAGCCCCAGCGTGGCCAGCACCTTGCTGGAAATCTCCTCGATCGAGGTATGCGTGGTGCTCAGGGTCGGGATCCGCTCCATGCGGAACATGGTCTCGGCCGCAGCCACCTCGCGCTTGCAGGTCTCCAGGTTGGCGTAGCGCGAGTTCGGACGGCGCTCCTGGCGGATCTGCTGCAGCCGGTCCGGATCGATGGTCAGGCCGAACAGCTTGCGCCGGTAATTGCGCAGTCGCGGCGGCAGGCGATCGCTTTCCAGGTCTTCGTCGGTCAGCGGGTAGTTGGCCGCGCGTACCCCGTAATGCAGGGCCAGGTAGATGCAGGTCGGCGTCTTGCCCGCGCGCGACACCGCCACCAGGATCACGTCGGCATCGTCGTAGTTCACCGCGATGCCGTCGTCATGCGTCAGGGCGAAGTTCATCGCGTTGATGCGACGGTGGTAGGTATCGAAATCGACCATGCCGTGGGCCTGGCCGACCCGGGCCAGGCGCGGGCTGGCCAGTTCACGCTCCAGCGGCTCGATGAACGGCGCGAACACATCCAGCATCAGCGCCCCGCTGTCGGCCAGGATCAGGCTCAGGCTCTGGTCCACGCAGGAGTTCACCACGATCGGCCGGACCTGGTAGCGCTCCCCTGCCGCCTGGATCCGGGCACAGGCTTCACGCGCTTTTTCGGGGTCGTCGACAAACGACATGCGGTCGGTAATGAAGCTGAACCCGGAGAACTGGGTCAGCAGGCTATGCCCAATGGTTTCAGCGGTGATACCGGTTCCATCGGAAACGTAGAACACCGGACGGATGGTCGACATGCGCGCTTTTACCCCCTACGAAGCTTAAAAAGGCCGCCAGCACAAGCTTGTGCCGACGGTGCTCTGCCCGGCATCATATCGGCTTCTTCCTACGGACGCGGCCACTCAGCCCGCCTCGGGCGATGGCCAAACGGAGCATCGCGCTTGAACGAGAACATCCTGTGGTTGCACGAACTGCGTCTGGCCGATCTGGCCCGCGTAGGCGGCAAGAATTCGTCGCTGGGCGAGATGATCGGCAACCTGGCCGGTCTGGGCGTTTCGGTGCCGGGCGGTTATGCCACCACCGCTGAAGCCTTCAAGGACTTCATTGCGCACAACGATCTGTCCAAGCGCATCTTCGACAGGCTGGCCACGCTGGACGTCGAGGACGTCAACGCGCTGACCGCCGCCGGCAAGGAAATCCGCAGCTGGGTGATCGATGCGCCGCTGCAGCCGCAGCTGGACCAGGACATCCGCACCGCTTACGCCAAGCTGAGCGCCGACAACGGCGGCGGCGACGTGGCCGTGGCCGTGCGTTCCTCGGCCACCGCCGAGGATCTGCCGGATGCCTCCTTCGCCGGCCAGCAGGAAACCTTCCTCAACGTCACCGGTGCCGACGACGTCGTGCACAAGGTCAAGGAAGTGTTCGCCTCGCTGTACAACGACCGCGCCATCGCCTACCGCGTGCACCACGGCTTCAAGCATGAGGACGTGTTCCTGTCCGCCGGCGTGCAGCTGATGGTGCGTTCGGGCGTCGGTTCGTCCGGCGTGCTGTTCACCCTGGACACCGAGTCCGGCTTCCGCGACGTGGTGTTCGTCACCTCTTCGTTCGGCCTGGGCGAAATGGTCGTGCAGGGCGCGGTCAATCCCGACGAGTACTACGTCTACAAGCCCACCCTGCAGGCCGGCAAGCCGGCGATCCTGCGCCGCTCGCTCGGCAGCAAGGCGATCCGCATGGTGTACTCGGATGTCCCGGGTGAGCGCGTCAGGATCGAGGACACCCCGGCCGAGCTGCGCAACACCTTCTCGATCAGCGACGAGGACGTGCAGGAACTGTCCAAGCAGGCGCTGGTCATCGAAAAGCACTACGGCCGCCCGATGGACATCGAGTGGGCCAAGGACGGTGTCAGCGGCAAGCTGTTCATCGTGCAGGCGCGCCCGGAAACGGTGAAGTCGCGCAGCCACGCCACCCAGATCGAGCGCTTCGCGCTGACCGAGAAGGGCGGCAACGTGCTGGCCGAAGGCCGCGCCGTCGGCGCCAAGATCGGCTCGGGCGTGGCCCGCGTGGTGAAGACGCTGGACGACATGAACCGCGTGCAGCCGGGCGACGTACTGATCGCCGACATGACCGATCCCGATTGGGAACCGGTGATGAAGCGCGCTTCGGCCATCGTCACCAACCGTGGCGGCCGTACCTGCCACGCCGCGATCATCGCGCGCGAGCTGGGCGTGCCGGCCGTGGTCGGTTCGGGCAACGCCACCAAGGTGATCGAAGATGGCCAGCTGGTCACCGTCAGCTGCGCTGAAGGCGATACCGGCTTCATCTACGAAGGAAAGCTCGGCTTCGAGCGCACCACCACCGATCTGGGCAACATGCCGCCGGCACCGCTGAAGATCATGATGAACGTGGCCAACCCGGAACGTGCCTTCGACTTCGGCCAGCTGCCGAACGCCGGCATCGGCCTGGCCCGCCTGGAAATGATCATCGCCAGCCACATCGGCATCCACCCGAACGCGCTGCTGGAATACGACCGCCAGGATGCGGCGACCAAGAAGAAGATCGACGAGAAGATCGCCGGCTACGGTGATCCTGTCAGCTTCTACGTGGACCGCCTGGCCGAAGGCATCGCCACGCTCACCGCCTCGGTTGCACCGAACCCGGTGATCGTGCGCCTGTCGGACTTCAAGTCCAACGAGTACGCCAACCTGATCGGCGGCAGCAACTACGAGCCGCACGAAGAAAACCCGATGATCGGCTTCCGCGGCGCCAGCCGTTACGTCGACCCGAGCTTCTCGGCCGCCTTCGCGCTGGAGTGCAAGGCCGTGCTGCGCGTGCGCAACGAAATGGGCCTGGACAACCTGTGGGTCATGATTCCGTTCGTGCGCACCCTGGAGGAAGGCCGCAAGGTCGTCGAGGTGCTGGAACAGAACGGCCTGAAGCAGGGCGAGAACGGCCTGAAGATCATCATGATGTGCGAAGTACCGTCCAACGCACTGCTCGCCGATGAGTTCCTGGAGATCTTCGACGGCTTCTCGATCGGCTCCAACGACCTGACCCAGCTCAGCCTGGGCCTGGACCGCGACTCGTCGATCGTCGCGCACCTGTTCGACGAACGGAACCCGGCAGTGAAGAAGCTGCTGTCGATGGCGATCAAGGCCGCACGCGCCAAGGGCAAGTACGTCGGCATCTGCGGCCAGGGCCCGTCCGATCACCCGGATCTGGCCGAATGGCTGATGCAGGAAGGCATCGAGTCGGTGTCGCTGAACCCGGACACCGTGGTCGATACCTGGCTGCGCCTGGCCAAGCTGAAGGCCAACGGCTGATGCCGTAATGGGCTGACGTCGCTTTCATCGACGTCCGCACATACTGCTGCCGCACGCAAGCCCCGCCTCTGCGGGGCTTGCTGTTTCTGGCGTCCGTGCACGCCACGCGCACCTCGCGCCTGTCCCTCAGCAGCAAAGGAACTCCCGCATGATCGCCGCCGCCCGACCCGCCCCCGCCGCAACGCCCTGGTTCCACTCGCTCGACTGGGAGCGCCTGCTGGAAACCTACGGCGTACCGTTGCTGGCCGCGATCGTGGTGCTGCTGGTCGGCCTGTGGGTGGCACGACGCCTGTCCAACGCGATGCCGCGCGCTACGGCTCGCATGGGTGTGGACCCGATGCTGGGCAGCTTCCTGCGCAACGTGGTGTATGCCGCATCGCTTGTGATCGTGGTGGTGCTGGCGATCGGCACGCTGGGCGTGCAGATCACCCCGTTGCTGGCCGTGCTCGGTACCGCTGGCCTGGCCGTCGGCCTGGCATTGAAGGATTCGCTGTCCAACATCGCCTCGGGCGTGATGCTGGTGACGCTGCGACCGTTCCGTGTGGGCGATGTGGTCACCGTGGCCGGACAGACCGGCACGGTGCGCGAAGTGCGCATCTTCCAGACCGTCATCACCGGTGCCGACAACCAGCACACCACCATTCCGAACACGCTGATCACCGCTGCACCGATCATCAACCTCACCGCCGAACCGACGCGCCGCGTCGAACTGGTGATCGGCATCGGCTATGAAGACAACATCCAGCTGGCGCGCGATACCGCGCTGGCGTTGATGAAGGCCGACCCACGCGTGCTGCAGACACCGGCACCGGACGTGGTGGTGTATGAGCTGGGCGCGCACGCCATCAACCTGGGCATCCGCTGCTACGTGAAGTCGGCCGACTGGTTCGGTACCAAGGTCACGCTGCTGGAGCAGCTGAAGCTGGGCTATGACAAGGCCGGCATCAACATCCCGTACCCGCAGCAGGACATGCACCTGTACCTGCATGGAAAGGATGGCGGGGTGATAGAGGCTGACGCGCTGGTGCGCGACAAGCCCTGATCCATGCCGGTAGTGCCGACCAACGGTCGGCACCCACCCATCGGCGATACGACATTGGAATGCCGGCCAGGATCAGGCCGCGACGCTCTCTTCCAGCGTCGGATAATCGGTGAAGCCCGCCGCGCCACCGCCAAAGAATGTCGCACGATCCGGCGGATTCAGCGCCGCACCGGTACGCAGTCGCTCCGGCAGGTCCGGGTTGGCGATGAACGGGCGACCGAAGCCGATCAGGTCAGCCCAGCCTTCAGCCAGTGCCTGCTCGGCGCGTTCGGCGGTGTACTTGCCGGCGTAGATCAGCGTGCCCGGGTAGACCATGCGCAGCGCCTGCTTGAACGCCACCGGCATCAACGGTGCATCGTCCCAGTCGGCTTCGGCGATGTGCAGGTAGCCCACGCCCAGCTCACCCAGCAGGTGCGCCGCGGCCAGATAGGTCGCCTGTGGCGTATCGTCCACCGCACCCTGCAACGTCGTCAGCGGCGCCAGACGGACACCGACGCGGTCACCACCGGCTACGGCCGTCACCGCCTGCACGACCTCGCGCAGGAACCGCAGCCGGTTCTGCAACGCGCCGCCATAGCCGTCGGTGCGCCGGTTGGCCTGCGAGTCGATGAACTGGTTGATCAGGTAGCCATTGGCCCCGTGCAGCTCGACGCCATCGAAGCCGGCGGCCAGTGCATTGCGGGTGGCCTGTGCATAGTCGGCGACGATGCCCGGAATCTCGTCTTCGCGCAGCGCGCGCGGCATCGAGTGCTGGATCATCTCGCCCACGCCCGCTTCCGGGCCAGCGCCTGCAGGGTCGACAAACACCTTCACGCCTTCGGCCAGCAGCGCCGACGACGACACCGGTGCGGCACCACCCGGCTGCAGGGCCACGTGCGAGACCCGGCCCACATGCCACAGCTGGGCGTAGATGCGGCCGCCAGCGGCATGCACGGCATCGGTCACCCGGCGCCAGCCCTGCACCTGTTCCGGGCTGTGGATGCCCGGGGTCCAGGCATAGCCCTGGCCCTGCGGGCTGATCTGGGTGCCTTCGCTGACGATCAGGCCAGCACTGGCACGTTGGGCGTAGTAGGCGGCCATGTCCGCGGTGGCGACGTTGCCGTCGGCGGCACGCGAGCGGGTCATCGGCGGCATCACGATGCGGTTGGGCAGGGTCAAGGCGCCCAGGCGGTGGGGAGTGAACAACATGGCGGCGATCTCTTGCGGGGGGGGGACTGCCGCAAAGGATGGGGATGCCAGCTGCCAGGCAACAGGCATGTACTGGCAAAACAATTGTTCCCCGAAGGCAAGGATGACCGGCCGGGGGGCAGAGCCCCTTCCTGCGGAACGGGATCCGACCCCGCGCGCAACCGGGGTCGGATCCCTTTGCAACGCAAAGGGCTCCGACCCCGAAGCCGGTTACAGCGTGGGCTCGATCAGTACGCCGCCATGCGCCACGCGGTCATAGCAGGCGCGCACCACGTCTTCCCCGTACTTCAGCTCCAGCCGACGCACGATGAAGTGGCCGCGCGCCATGTCCTGGTAGTAGTCGGTGAACATGGTATTCAGTGTTGCACCGGCGGCGGCACCGACGATCGGCACCGCCTGCGCAGCGAATTTCTCGGTAACCACCACGCCGAAGCGCGCCGCCACCTTCTCCACCATCTTCGCCAGCAGCTTGCCAGCTTCCTTTGGCGCCACGCCCAGGGTCAGGTCGCGGCCGGTCACCACGCGCCCGGCCAGCTCGGCCGACAGGTGGCGCATCACATCCGTGGTGAAGCCGCGGGCCAGGTAGTAGCCGGTCTCGCTGGCATCATCGCGCGGCGAGTTGCCGCCCAACGCGAACACCTCCAGGCACGCCTGGCGGGTGCTGAACTCGGACAGGTCGAAGCCCTCGCTGCGGGCCACGTCGGCCACCGCACGCATCATGATGGTGGTCGACACCGGCAGCTCGATGAACAAGGCCGCGAAGCCGAAGGCCCCACCGACCGCGCCCGAGGTGGCCGCCGCCAGTTTGTGCCAGCGGGTGGACGCCCCCTTGCCGGGGCTGTTGTCCATGCTCCACAACGCGGCCTGCGCCGATTTGCTCAGCGCCGCCTGCACAGCACCGTGGATGCGGTTGGAGACCGAGCTGGGCAGCGCCTTCACCGCGAACTCCAGCGGCGTGCCGACCAGGTTGGCCATGCGCGCGGTCAGGGTCGGCGCTTCCAGCAGGGCCACCGCGCGCTGCAGGTCGGACCAGTCGCGGGCGTCATGGGCGATGTCGCGGGGGAGCAGGATCGGCTCGTTCATGGCGCCGATCTTAGCGCCAGGAAGTTGAACGGTTCGTCGCGGGGTACGACAGAGGGGGCAGAGCCCTTTCCGCAGGAAAGGGATCCGACCCCGGCGCCTTGCCGGCCAGCGGCCGGCACTACCCGTTGGCGTGTCATCCGATAGCGCCGGGCCATGCCCGGCGTCGTTATTCAGGCAACCGGCAGCCCCGACAGCGCGCCCATGAACTGGCGGTAGTGGCGCAGCTCAGCGATCGAATCGTGCACGTCGCTCAGCGCGGTGTGGTTGCTGTTCTTGCCGACGCCGGCGGCCACGCTCGGCGCCCAGCGCTTGGCCAGTTCCTTCACCGTGGACACGTCCAGGTTGCGGTAGTGAAAGTACTTCTCCAGTCGCGGCATCTGGCGGTGCAGGAAGCGGCGATCCTGGCAGATCGAGTTGCCGCACATCGGCGACAGGCCGGCCGGGATCCACTGCGCCAGGAAGTTCACCGTCTGCGCCTCGGCCTGGCCCAGGGTGGTGGTGCTGTCCACCACGCGCTGCCACAGGCCCGAGCGGCGGTGCTGGTTGCGATTCCACTCGTCCATCGCTTCCAGCGTTTCCAGCGGGTGGTGGATGGCGAATTCCGGCCCTTCGGCCAGCACGTTGAGCTGGGCATCGGTGACCACGGTGGCGATCTCGATGATCGAATCGTTGTCGGTATCCAACCCGGTCATTTCCAGGTCGATCCAGATCAGTCGCTCGTTGGCCGCGCCGTTGTCCGCCATGTGTCGCCTCGTTGCTGGGCAGGCGCGCGGCCTGCCGGTGATGGAAAGAGGCGCCCATCATACCGGTTCGCCCCCTCAGGCCTCACCGGCATGGTCTTCCAGCAGCAGCGGCGGCTTGCCACGCTTGGCACGGAAATAGTTGGTCAGGCGCATGCTGGCCTCCTTGGCCAGCACCCCACCGTGGATCTCCACCCGGTGGTTGTGGCGGGCATCGCCCAGCAGGTCGAACACGCTGCCGCAGGCGCCGGTCTTGGGGTCGCTGGCGCCGTAGACCAGGCGGGCAACGCGTGCATGCACGATGGCCATCGCGCACATCGCGCACGGTTCCAGGGTCACGTACAGGGTGCTGCCGAGCAGCCGATGATTGGCCAGCCGCGTGCCACCGGCCCGCATGGCCACGATCTCGGCATGCGCACTGGGATCGTGCGAGGCGATGTTGAGGTTCCAGCCCTCGCCCAGCAGCTGGCCATCGGCGCCCACCAGTACCGCACCAACGGGGATCTCGTCGTACTCGCGCTGCGCACGCTCGGCCAGCGCCAGCGCATGGCGCATCCAGTGTTCATCGGCGTCGTGCACCGGTACACCCAGGGCGTCGGTCATGGCGGTTCTCGCGTGTCTGCAGGGCCAGGATGGCCGCCGGGGCCGCATTGTACGCCCGCGGCCGTGCAGGCGCCGCTAACGCGCGTCGAAGCGCTCGCGGGCGGCGTCCAGCGCCGGGAAATTGTGCTCGGCCCAACGGTCCAGGGCGGACAGCGTGTCAACCAGTCCACGTGCGACCTCGGTCAGCCGGTATTCCACATGCAGTGGCTTGCTGCCTCGCTCACACCGCTCGACCAGGCCGTTGCGCTCCAGCTGCCGCAGGGTCTGGGTCAACACCTTCTGCGAGATCCCTTCGATCTTCCTCAGCAGCGCGCCATTGCGTTGCGGGCCCTGCGCCAGCGCCGGCAACAGCAGCATCACCCACTTGCCGGAGATCAGCGCCAGCGCATCGCGTGCCGAGCAATCGGCGGCATAGACATCGCCCGGATAGGCCATGGTTACCTCAAGGTGCGTAATTGCCGGGGCATACCGGCGCCGCGAGGATGGTCGCACACTCCTCGAACACCTCGCCCCATGCGCGCCCTGATCCTGCTTGCCCATCCCGAACCCCGCTCCTTCAACGCCCACCTGGCCGCGCAGGCCGCGGAGCAGCTGCGGCATGACGCGCTGCAGGTGGACGTGGTCGACCTGTATGCAGAGGGCTTCGATCCGCTGGAAGCGGCCCACCATCATTCAAGTCGCCTGCAGCCCGGCCGTTTCGATGCCCAGCGCGAACAACGCCACGGCGCCGAACAGGGTCGGCTGCCCGCCGATGTGCAGCGCCATCTGCAGCTGCTGCAGGCCGCGGATCTGGTCATCCTGCAGTTCCCGCTGTGGTGGTTCGCGCCGCCGGCAATCCTCAAGGGCTGGCTGGATCGCGTGCTGGTTTACGGGCCGATGTACAACAGCCGCCTGCGCCACGAGCACGGCGCGATGCGCGGCAAGCGTGCGTTGCTGAGCGTCACCACCGGCTCATCGGCACGGGCCTGCGCCGTCGACGGCCGCGAGGGAGATACCCGGTTGTTGCTGTGGCCCTTGATGTACAGCCTGCGCTACGTCGGCTTCGACGTGCTGGAGCCGCATCTGGTGCATGGCGTGCGTTCCGGGCTGGCAGCGGAGCGCGTGCAGGCACACGACGAGGCATTGGCTGCAGCAACCCACTACTACCGCGAACGCCTGGCGCAATGGCCGCGGTGGCCCACCGTGCCCTTCAACGACAGCGGCGATTTCGAGGATGGCGTGGTGCTGCGCGCGGAGGCCACTGCCTACAGCCCCTTCATCCGCCATCGCAACACCGGATGAATCCACGCCTGCGCGCTGGGTCGGGACGCGCCATACTACGCGCTCTTTGCAAGCACCTTGGTGAACCCATGACCACCCTCCGTCCCTCGCGCGCCGACGACGGCGCCGCCCTCGTCGACCTCTGGCGCCGCGCCGTCGACGCCACCCACAACTTCCTCAGCGCCGACGACCGCCAGGCCATCGATGGCGAAGTCGCCGGCTTCCTGCCGCAGGCTCCGATGACCGTGGCCGTCGACGCTCAGGACCGCCCCCTTGGCTTCATGCTGATCGACGGCACGCACATGGAAGCGCTGTTCATCGATCCGGACGTACGCGGCACCGGTATCGGCCGGCAGTTGCTGCAGCACGCGCTGGCCCTGCATCCGCAGCTGAGTACCGACGTCAACGAACAGAACGCGCAGGCCGTCGGCTTCTACCAGCGCATGGGCTTCGTCGAAACCGGACGTTCACCGCTGGATTCGCAGGGCCGCCCGTATCCCCTGATCCATCTCCGGTACAACGGCTGACATTCGACGGATGTTCGAGGCCCGCCCCGATCATCAGGCCGTGGCCTCGAATGCCGGCGAGTACTGCACCTCTCCCTGCGCCATCGGTGGCCGCAGGCACAGCGCCTGGAAGTACTCTGGCGGCACACCCGGCAGCACCAGGCCCGGCTCGGCGCGGAATCCGAATCGACCGTAATACGCGGGTTCTCCCAGCAATACGCAGCCCTGTGCCCCCTGCTCACGCAATGCGCCGAGCGCCGCGTGCATCAGCGCCGCACCGATGCCCTGCCCCTGCCATCCGGGCAGTACCGAGATTGGCCCCAGGCCAAACCAGCCGGTGCTGCCATCGCTGATCGTCACCGGCGACAAGGCAACATGTCCGACGACCTCCCCGTCCTTCTCGGCGACCAGCGAAAGACTCAGCTCTCCACGCGAACGCAGCGCATCCACAATGAACTGCTCGGTGTGGCTGCTGTGCGGGGCTTCGCGGAAGGCCGCCTCGGTGAGTGCATGGATGACAGCGTGGTCTTCGCGGGTTTCAGGGCGGATCGTGCAGTTCAAGGACAACACCTTTGATGAAGTGATGGACATGTGAATGATCGATTCCGGTCACGGATTCAGCTGCGAACCTGCGTCGGCGTCAGAGCCAACGCGACGATCGGATGCCCTGTGCGGCAAGCGATCTGCCGGCGGCGCGCCCCGGGAGCGTCAAAAATCCGTCTCCAAGGGTGGCACAGGGCTCCCGGCACGCTCCATAATCGAGAAACCTGCCACCCAGGAAGGATAGACGGACATGGACGCACGATGCAGGATCGGGCCATGGGTGTAGCGCACCTCGCACACAGGGGACGGCCGCTGCTGGCAGTGCTCGCCCTCGTCCTGCTGGCGGCATGCTCGCCCTACGCCGATGCAGAGCGCGACGTCGCCGCGGGTGGACGCGGCCTGGCCAAACTCAACCCGGCGCCGAAGCAGGCCTATGAGCTGGTGCTGACACTGAAGGGCGCGCCAGGCCCGTTCGCGGTTGTTGAGGGCGTGGCCCAGTATGACGTGAGCAACTACGGAGACTGCGGGAGGGTCATCTGGTCCACCGGCACGGCCAGCCGCATCACCAGCCAGGAACCGGTGGAACTGCGCAGGACGGGCGAGAACGAATACCGCGGTACGTTCTACCTCGACCGCATGCAGGACCAGGACTATTACGATCGCGGTACGTGCCACTGGACGCTGACCGGCGTTGGCGCGATGTTGCGTGCCACGACCGGCGAAGCTGATACGCGATTCCTGACGTTCATCGACAAGAAGCGCATGGACGCGGGATCGCCGTTGACTCTCTACTATCCGAAGACTGCTTATCCCCGCGCCGAGCTCGCTGCCAACTTCCCTGCCAGCGGCAAAGAAGATCCGTCGGCCTACAAGGAGGAACTGCGCGACGCGCTGTTCTCGACCACAACCACTGTGCGGACGCTCGCGCCATGAGCTGCCAGTGCCACATTTCCCCCTACACACCAGGAGGCCGACATTGCGCCACAAGATGATTCCGTGCCTTGCTCTGCTTCTGTTGACCGCCTGCCATCCGGAGACCGCCATGAACCAGGAACGTGCCGCTGCTGAAGCCGATGTCGCCCAGGGTGGGCGCGGCCTCGCCAAGCTCAACCCCAGCCCGCGCAAGGCCTATGAACTGGTGCTGCGCCTGAAGGACGCCCCGGGCGATTTCGCGGTGGTCGAAGGTGTCGCGCAGTACGACGTCACCAACGAAGACCAGTGTGGCTATATCGAGCCGGCCACCGGCACGGCTGCACGGATTACCAGCCAGGAACCGGTGGAACTGCGCAAGGTCGCTGATGGCGAGTACCGCGGCACGCTGTATGTGGATCGCATGCTGGATGAAGACTACTACGGCCGCGGCGTGTGCCGTTGGGAGTTCACTGGCGCTGGGGCGATGTTGAAGGCAACGGGCGCTGAAGAAGAGACCCGCTTCCTAACCTTCGTTGACGCCAAGCCACTGACCGAAGGTGGCGCGCATACGCTCTACTATCCGGATCTGGTCTATCCGAAGGCAGATCGCGTTCCCAATTTCCCCGCCAGTGGCGAACCCGATCGCAGCAATTACGCCCCTGATCTTCAGGACAAGCTGTTTACGATCACCCTCTCCGCAAGTGAGGTGGCGCCGTGACCATCACCTCCCAGGATTACGCTGCGTTATCTGATGACGCCTACAAGGATCGGGCCGTCGGCCGACGTGAACCCGGCCAAGAAGAGAAAGTCACCTTAAACGGCCATGAGTACAAGATTCTTGAGCATGTCAATAATCGTCTCAACGGCTATCAAGGGACCGTCTATCAGCGCGTAGACAGCAAAGAGATCGTCATTGCGCATCGTGGCACCGAGCAGATAGCTCGCGACGCGATTCTGACCGATGGCGGCATGGTGGTTGCGCGCACCAATGTGCAGGCGCCGGACGCGATCGCGTTGACACAGCGAACACTCGAAACTGCCGCATTGCAGGGACGCTTGAATGGCGGACATGCCCCCCAGGTCACCGTCACCGGTCACTCCCTCGGTGGCGCTCTGGCCCAGATCACCTCGCACCATTTCAACGTCAAGGGCGAGACCTTCAACGCCTATGGCGCGGTCAGCCTCAGCTACCGCATCCCGGAAGGCGGCAACACCATGATCAACCATGTCATGGCCTCCGATCCGGTCAGCTCTGCCTCGCCGCACTTCGGCCAAGTGCGCATCTACGCCAAGCCGGATGAGATCAAGACACTCGCCGCAAACGGCTTCAGCAATCACTCGTTGCGCGCCCTTATCCCGGACAGCCCGCTCGTCGCAGCAGGCAGCTCGTTCGGCGCGCACAAGCTGGGCAACTTCCTCGGCGACGGCTCGGTGCTGAAACACCCGGAAACGCAGAAGCTGGCAAAAGACAACGCCAGGATGATCGAGGAGTACCGCGACGACGTTGAATCACTGCGCCGTGGTGTCACCCGCGCGGCGCGCGGCATTCCGGGCGGCGCCGTCGATCTGTACGACCATATCCGCGGCCCGCTGCAGCCCGGTGAGCCGGCACGCCGCGAAGCGGAGAAGAATGGCCATCACACCAGCATGCTGCGCATGGACGACGCCAACCATGTGGGCAACCCACTGTTCAACGACGCGATCCGTGGCGTGCACGCGCAGGACGTCCGCGTCGGCCGGGTACCAGACGTAATGAGCACGCAACTGGCCGGCAGCCTGGCCGCCGAAATGCATGCGGCGGGCGGCAAGCGCATCGACGAGGTGGTCATGAATGCCGATGCCTCGCGCAGCTTCGCCGTGCAGGGCCAGGGCGGTGACCCGGCCCACCTTCGCGTGTCAGTGGATACGGCGGTGGCGATGAACACACCGCTGGAACAGAGCAGCCAGCGCATCGACCAGCAGGCCGCAGGTCAGCGCCTTGCACTTGAGCGCGACCAGCAGCTGGAACAGCAGCAGAATCAGACCCGCAGCCTGCAGGCCTGATGCAGCGCGGGAGCCGGTCAGCCCGGCTCCCGCATCACTTCGAAACTCCGGCTCAGGGGCTGGACGCTGCCATTGGCACGGATGCTCCGGCCGTCACGAACAGATCCGGCCCGGAATCCGGGAATCCACCGCAGGCGCGATCGCCGGGCGCCACCGGATCACAGGGCCACTGCGCCCGCGCGACTTTGTCGCGCAGCTCGAAGCGATCGCCGGTCCAGACCACGAACGCGATGTGCTCACGGTTCCAGTCACTGTAGACGCGCGGACCACCCTTCTGCGCCGACTCCGGATACTGCACGAACCAGCGCATGGCCGGGCCGTACTGCAACTTGCTATGGTCCAGGCTGATCCGTCCCTCACGCGACAGCTGCCGCGCACGATCCGCTTCCGTCTGCTGCGGCATGACAGGCATGGCATCGGCGGTCACATCCCTCGGCGCCGCGTCCCCGCGGACCTGGTACACACGCTGGCCCACATAGGCCTCGCGGCAATCACCCGCTGGCACGCGGACCGGCTCCGCGCCGTACTCATCACGGTTGGCGACCTGGTCGCTGCAGGTGAACGGCGCCGACACCAGGTAGAACGTGCTGTCGGCGTCGCGCCCTTCCAACGAGCGCACCCAGATGTCGCCCATCCGCACGATGAAGTCCGGGCGCTGGCCGTAGCCCGGCACCGCCTTGAACCAGGCCTTCTGCCGCACCTCACGCTCGCGCCAGCTGCGCGGCAGGTGGATGTCCTGCTCGGGCAGCGCGACCAGCATCGCAGCCAGATGCGCCGGCATGGTGCCCTGGCAGGCGCCGATCAGCAGGTCGCCCTGGCTCGCCAGCCGCCCGGCCAGATCCACCGGGCAGCGGGCACCGAGCGCACGCTCGGTCGCCTGCTCGGGCGGCAACGGCACGATGGCCAATGCAGGCGGTGCCGGCGCTACCGCCGGGACCGCTGACTCGACGACTGTAGGCGGTGCAGCCACAGGCGCCGCCGCTGCGGGCGGAACGGGCGCAGGCGCCGGGTCCGCAGCCGGCGCCGGCTGCGTGTCCACCACCGGTGTCGCAGGGGGTGTCGCGGCAGCCGGTACTTCGGGAGCCGGCGCCGCGACAACGGCGTCGGCCGCCGCGGGCGCTGCAACGGGCGCCGCCCCTGCAGGCGCCTCAACGGTAGCCTCGGCAGCGGGGCGCGTCTCCACGACGGGCCCCGCTGCCTCCTGAGCCTGTGCCGACGCTGCGGCAAGTCCAAGTGACAGCAGCCAGAGCGGCGGCAGGCGGCGCACGGGTGCATTGCAGCGGGCAGCGGCGTGGCGGGCATTCGGGGGAACGATTCGCATGTGGTGTCCTTACGGGTGGGTTTCCATGTCGGCGCCACAGGGCGCCACGCGTCGTACGTAAAGCGCCAGCGGGCACCCTGCCCGCCGGCATCGGTGTTACAGGGATCGAGAACGCTGCTCCTGCTCGCGGGCGAGCGCGGCCGCCGGGTCCTGCTGGGCGACATTGGCAGCCAATTGCTGGCTGCTCTGCGCCAGCGGCTGCTGCGCCGCCTGTTCGCGATCGACCGATGCGCGCAGCATGGCCGGATCGCCCAGCGCGCCCTGTACAGCAAACAGCGTGCGACCGTCATTACCCGCCAGGAGATGATCGATGCGCGACATCCCCGCCTTCTGCGCGCTCAGCGCCAGTGCGCCGGCGGCATTGTCCAGTTCCTGCACGCTGCGCAGACCGCTTTGCGGCCCCATCTTCTGCAGGTGCTGGCGCGCTCCCGAGAACAGCGTGTATCCCGGCTCGCCCGGTTGCGACATGTCGCGTCCCGTTGTGGGCTGGGCAGGCGCCCCCACTTCGCCACGCTCCAGGCGCGCCATCACATCGGGGGTCAGCTTCTGCTGCCACACGTCAAAACGCTGCTGGCGGGCTTCGATGCCGTTGAGCGCGCCATTCAGGGCACGCGTCGCTTCGCGCACGTCCTCGCGCGCCGCTTCCGGCACCCGCGTCTGCCACTGCCACACGGCAATACGGCCTGCGTGCTCGGGTTGCGCGGCCAGCTCCGGCTGATTCACCAGGTCCAGGTCCAGCGCCTTGCCGGCACGCTCGTAATTCTCCTTGCCGACGAGCGGCAGATAGCCACGGCCGTGATACTTCAGTGAATCACCGGGCGCGTCATTGCCCATGCGCCCGCCATACATCAGTTCGGCCAGGTTCTCCGGCCGCCCACGCAGCGCCTCCTGGCGGGCGCTCTCAAGCGCGCCATTGCCATTGCGCCACGCTGCTTCCACCGGGATCTGCGAGATGCCCCGGGTGAAGTTGAAACTCTCGTTGAGACGGCTCAAGCCACGGGATTCATGCCCGGCCTGTGCCATGAAGTTGGCCAGTTCCCGGGACGAAGTCATGCCGGCCTCCGTGGCCTGCCGCAACAGCAACGACTCCCTATCCTGCGACACGGTGAAACTCCTGCTCGATCATCGTTGGATACTCCCGCCTCCTCACAGGCATGGCACTCAAGGCAAGCTGACGTCGGCGACGACGGACGGATCGAAATCCTCGAACCGCACCCGGCCAAGCTCGGCCGCGGAGAAATCGCGCGTGTGGGTTGCTTCGGTTTCGGTGTCCACCACCTTGCGCTGCACGCCATGCACCCAGCACGCCTGCTCGGCAGGTGCATACCGGAAGGTGTAGATGCTGCTCCAGCGTTCGCGGCTCCCGCCGTTGGTGATCACGCTGAACGCGCCGTCTTCAATCGTCACGTAGGCGAAGGGATCACCGGCAATGCCACCGCGCGTTGAGCACGGCACCAGCTTGTCGTTGCGTGCCGCCAGCTGCCAGCGGCCCGTGGCATCGCCCAGCAGCAACAACAGGACCCGGTTCGGTCCGTGCTCGCCGGGCAGCAAGCCCTCCGGAGGAGGTTGGTCGATCACCAGGAGCTGGTCCTGGAAACCATTACCGGTCAGATCGCCGCGTACGGCTTCCAGCAGGTTCGCGCCGGACGGAACGAACGCCAGGGCATTGTCCATGTGCGTGCCACTCCCCTTCTCCATCCCCTGCAACTCCTTCAATCCCGTCTTGCCAGTTCCCGAGCGGAGGCCGGAAACGGGGCGATGCCTCGCACGTGCCCTGCGGCCGCCATGGCGGATGATAGCCCCGAGCCCACGGCAACCGCGATGGTGGCAAGCGTCACCCGCACCGCGGGGGGACACAGTCCTCATGGACGGAAAAGCTCCTGTGTTCGATGGCACCGGCGCGTCGGGATTTTGACGCGCACGCAGCTTACTTCGAGGAGGCAGCGCTCGTCGAAGGGTGCTTGGGATGAAAAGCGCACTTGATCACAGAAACAGCGCGGTTAACGTGAATGGTGGCTTATCCGACAATCAGACACGCGGTGGATGGCACCG
Organism: Stenotrophomonas sp. LC732; assembly: GCF_052446685.1. Taxonomy (NCBI): domain Bacteria; kingdom Pseudomonadati; phylum Pseudomonadota; class Gammaproteobacteria; order Lysobacterales; family Lysobacteraceae; genus Stenotrophomonas; species Stenotrophomonas sp. LC732. The sequence continues at coordinate 2,626,932 of NZ_CP199214.1, forward strand.
CAGGTATGGCTCGCATTCCCACATACGGTCTGGCCCGGCCGGGGCGATGTTGCACGGAAAGCCTACGCCGCTTAAGTCGACGGGTGCGGGACCCAGCACAAGCCATGCTTCCTCGCGTCGTGGCCAGCAATCGCGCTCAGCGCAACTGCTGGGCGCATGCGGCCCCCTGTGTGGCGTAGTCGCGGACGTAGCCGTCCGTCGTCAGCACCGTGATATCGCATCGATTGTTTACGTCACTGACGACATGCCCATAAGCATTCAATCCCTGCACACGCTCGCCACGATGCAGGTACAACGTGCGCGAACCATCGGCCCCGTTCTCCACACGATCCGGTGGGCCCCACGTCCGCACGAATTCCTGCTCTGTCTTGCCGATCCACAGGTCCATGAGATTGTTACGACCCACCCGGTTGGCTGCGCGCCGCGACTCATCCAGAGCTTTGCTGGTTTCACTCTGGCCGCGCGCCACAGTCGCTTCCAGGCTACGCACAGTACGATCCATTTCAGCGTCGCCCGGCAGATAGGTGAATGCTGGACGTTTGCCGTCCTTCCACAGGCTGGCCCAGATGAAATCCACAGGCGATTGCCCGACGTCACCGATGGAAAAGAAGCCACGCTTCATCATTTCCGCTGGCGCCTTGGCCTTGGGATCAGGCCCAACTAGACAGGCAAACCGCACCAGTTGCACCTGCCAGGGAGCAATCGCCTCGGCCTGCGGTTCGAACTTATCCGGCGGGACGTTCTCCATTGGCCGATCGCGCCACTGGATCAGGCTCGTCCTGATGGCCACGCTGTTCTGTGAACAGTTCACCCAGTACTTTCTGACCAGTCGATTCGGTTTGGTCGCGTTCTCGTAGACGGTATTGACCTGGATTTCGTACACCGGCTCCGGACCCGCAACTGGGTCACCGGGCTTCGCCGGCTCCCTGCGGCGCAACTGCTTCAGGTACGCGTTCTGCTCTGCCGGCGTGGCACGCTGCAGAAAACCGACCAGATCCGAGCGGTCGGCGAGCGATTGTGCATCGACCACCCACGCCTCGCGGTTCGGCGTTTCGCCACCGGTGAAGATGACCCAGCTATCAGCGGCATGGGCCGACGAGGCGAACAGCAGTCCGCCAATCAGCGAGGCAACACGGCCGGGATTCGGCATGATTCGTTCCTTCGAATGGCGCGAAAACCTACTGCATCGCGAATGGGGCCTTATAGCACGGTCTGGCGCGTCGCATCGAGGGACGCCCACCTAAGCGCAAAGCCTGCGCATCAAGCGAGAGCAAATGAGGGGCTGATGCGTCAACATTTTTGACGCGAACGCACCCTACTTCGAGGAGGGATTGCTCGCCTAATGGAACTTGGATTGAGAGGCGCTCTTGATTGAAAAAAAGCGCAATCACCATGAGTGGCTATCTACGTGACTCAAGCGCCAAGCAGCAGTCTCACCTAGAGACAGATACCACTAATCTGCCAGAATGCGATAGACGCTGGACGTCGGATGTATCAACGCAGCTCCATCGAGCAATCAGAATTCTTGGAAGATCGGCTCACTGCAATCGGTGTACTTGATCGTGCACTGCCCACCGCCGTGAATCGCCCAGGATTTCGTAGACAACTCAGAGCCATAATCAATGGTAACGAGAGAGGTGTCTATGGCGAGCAAGCAGTACACGGATGAGTTCAAGGCCGAGGCGGTCAAACAGGTGACCGAAAGGGGCTTCGCGGTTGCGGAGGTTGCCAAACGGCTGGGCGTCTCTTCCCATAGCCTGTACCAATGGCTCCGGAAGGCAAAAGGCGAGGCGCTGGCGGGCACGCCCGAGGGGGCGATGTTGCCATCGGCCAAGGATTCAGCCGAGGTCCGGCGTCTGAAGGCCGAGGTCAAACGCCTGACCGAGGAGCGCGACATACTAAAAAAAGCCGCGGCGTACTTCGCCAAGGGATGACGGCGAAGTACGCGTTCATGCGTGAGCATCTGGAGCAATTCAGGCTGAGTGCAATGTGTCGAGTCCTTGGGGTCAACCGCAGTGGATACTACGCATGGGCAGGCAATCCAGACAGGCCTCGTCGTCGTGAAGATGATCGTCTTCGCGGTCTGATCAAGCACGCCTGGCTGGCGAGTGGGACGGTCTATGGCTATCGCAAGATCACGCGTGAACTTCGTGAGAGTGGCGAGCGCTGCAGCCGCCACCGCGTTCGACGCCTGATGAGGGCAGAGGGCATACGAGCGGAGATTGGCTACGGCAGGAAGCCGCGGCATCGAGGCGGGCCACCCGGAGTTGTGGAAAACGTCGTCAATCGCGACTTCTCACCCTCTGGGCCCAACAAGGTGTGGGTCACCGACATCACCTACATCCGCACGCATGAAGGCTGGCTGTTCCTGGCTGTGATCGTCGACCTCTATTCACGGCAGGTGGTTGGCTGGGCAACGCAGTCCCGGATGACCACGGATCTTGTGTTGCAGGCACTCGTATCAGCGATATGGAAGCGCAAGCCTGCTGCGGGCTTGATCATTCACTCCGACCAAGGCAGCCAGTTCACTAGTAGCGACTGGCTATCGCTACTGAAGCAACACGGCATAGTTCCGAGCATGAGCCGGCGAGGCAACTGCCACGACAATGCAGTGGCTGAGAGCTTCTTCAGTGCACTGAAGAAGGAGCGAATCAAGCGGCGGATCTACCCGACCCGGGACGAAGCGCACTCTGACGTATTCAATTACATCGAGATGTTCTACAACCCAGTTCGTCGGCATGGTTCCGCTGGCGACCTGGCCCCTGTAGAGTTTGAACGGCGCTACGCGCAAAGCGGCTCATGAATGTCTACGGAAGTCTGGCCGGTCCAAAGGGACCCAGGCCGATGAACAGCGCCAGCGCGACCTCGTAGAGCAGCAACATCGCACCAGCGGTGACGGCCGGACCGCCCGTGCCCATGCCGATGAACCACAGCGCCCGCGTCTTGTCCGCCTGCAACCCTGGATCATTCAGGATCTTGATGCCATCAATGCTCGACAGCGCCACCTGCATCCGCTTCCTGGTCCCGGCTATGGGATACGAAATTCAGGGGCAAGGGCACACACTCAACATTACCACCTAGATCGGCCGTTCCAGCTCACCCACAAATGAGATGGCCTGCTCTTCAGCAGGCCATTCCCAACATGCAAAGGCCGATTCAAGGATCCCGTCCATGATTCGACTGGCATAGCTTAGAAAGATTCAAATATTGGCTCAGCACAATCCGTGTACAACACCTTGCATTGCCCACCACCGTTCTTCGCGCAGTAGGAGAGAACCCGACTGGTCGCCTCCTCTCTTGAGCCGGCGACGGAAATTGAAACTATTCCCTTACTGCCCGGCTCGGGATTGGCATACGCAACGCATTGATTCTTATAGGTCGTACTAACTTTGCAGTCAGTCGCGCCATGGGTCGCGCAACGCGACAAGGCCTCAGATTCCGCCTCTCGTTTAGATCGCTTTCCCACTGAAGCTCCCATGTCGCCGGTTACCACAGCGTCTGCAATGGCCCCCCAAGTTTTGATCCAACGACCAGTCGCAACAGGACCACTTTGCCCTTCGCCTGCCCCTGAGCCCGGTATTGGCGCACAGCCACCAACCCCCTTCTGCTGGTCACCCACTGGATACTGCCCAGGCGGGCAGCGGCCTTCTGCTTGGGCGTTCCCCGCTAACAACAAGATCAGGAAAATCCCAGTCGCGATAATGAAGGCCGAGATATTCTTCACGTCACCACTCCAATACACATGGAAATTACTGCTTACCAGGATGAGCCGCTCGCAAGCCGGTATCAACCACTCTTGTTGCATCTGATTGTGGCAAAGTCATGCGCGCAGCCGAGTGCTTATCGTGGACACCATCGTCCGCCCCTGCGCGCCCCTTCTCCGGAGCGGCCGGCGTGTAGTAGCTACCCGGCGGCTGCCCATTCGGGCCCGGCGCAGCAGCAACCGGGCTGCCGCCTATCTGCGAATATGCCATGAAGCTACCCAGCGTGCCCTGGAAGAACATCGCTGCCATTGGGGGAGCGGTCAGGATCAGGGTCGTGAGAATCAGGCCCATGCCGCCCTGCTGCATCGCCTGGCTGGTCATGCCGTCGCTGGAGGCGCCTTCGAGCAGGAACTTGTTGACCAGGGCGGTGGACCAGAATGCGGTCGAGACACGGATCACCATGTCCAGCGCGATCGATACCATCGCTGCCAGTACCGCCATCGAGAACATCGTGCCGATGCCGTAGAACAGCCATCGCTGGAACAGCTGCTTGGTCTGGTCGAACAGCAGACACAGAATGAACAAGGGACCCAGGCCGATGAACAGCGCCAGCGCGACCTCGTAGAGCAGCAACATCGCACCAGCGGTGACGGCCGGACCGCCCGTGCCCATGCCGATGAACCACAGCGCCCGCGTCTTGTCCGCCTGCAACCCCGGATCATTCAGGATCTTGATGCCATCAATGCTCGACAGCGCCACCTGCATCCACGCCAGGCTCTTGTCGATCTGGTCTTCCGGCTGCTGGTCCTTGCCGGTCACCACGTGGGTGATCAGGCCTTTGACGTCCTCGTTGAGGAATTTCTGCAGGTTGCTGCCGAACATCGCCATGCTGGTGGCAACGCTCACAATCAACGCCGCGCGCGCCATGTTGGTCACCAGCACCATCATGGAGTCGCGGCTGCGGCCGGTGACGATCCGGAAGCCCTGGATCAGCACCCACAGGGTCATCAGTATCAGGGCGATGCTATCGACCCACGCCATCATGTTGCCGAGCAATTCGATGCCGAACTCGTCAATCCTCTTGCGCGGATACGACAGGATCGACCGGAAGAACACGAAGTCCCCGATCGATCAGACCCACATGGCGTTTTGAGATAAGCATCCAGCCAACGCACATGCATTGAGCCTGATCACGAACGTGGCGCCGTTGGACAGACTTCAATTGAGTCAACTCAACTTTCAAAATTTTCGAAAAACTGGCTCGGAGCAATCAGCGTAAAAAACGGTGCACTTTTTGCCACTCGGATCCACGCACTTTCTCTGCGCTTCTGCAATCGCAATCCTCTTTTTTGGAGCACGGCCAACCGCAGATTGGGCTCCAGGTAAATCAGCAGATGGAACTAACCATGCCACGCATTGGTTTGAGTAGGATACCGTAACCTTGCAATCCCGTGCTCCACCACCAGCGCACCGCCGCATGGCTTCAGAAGCAGCAAGCTCTGCAGATCGCATATCTGAGACCATTCCCACCTCGGAAGTAGCAAGAGAGGTCGCTATCGCTCCCCAAGTGCTGATCCATTCGCCCGTGGGCCGAGGCGGCAAGGGTATCTGGTCACCTGATCCAGCAGCGCCGCCAGGAATTGGAGCGCAGCCGCTCGCGCCCTGCCCCCCAATTGGGTAGAAGCCCGGAGGGCAACTTCCGCCCTCTGCACGACCAAGATTTGGAAGAAAGGCGCCAAGAACACCAAACGATGCCAACAAAATGAACGGATACATGCGCATGATATGACGACTCTCCAATTTCTGCGGAAACGCTTCCGCTTTCAGTCAACGAGTGGGCGCATTTCCAAGCGCTCCGGGAGTGTGGCTCGGCGCATCATGACTTGGCGCCACCTTCGGCATCGTCAACTGACTGCTCTCTGCGCGCCTCTCGGTACTCGTGGGATCAGTAGGCTTGTAACTACCCGGCGGCTGTCCATTAGGTCCCGGCGCAGCAGCAACCGGGCTGCCACCTATCTGCGCATATGCCATGAAGCTACCCAGCGCGCCCTGGAAGAACATCGATGCCATGGGGGGCGCAGTCAGAATCAAGGTCGTCAGGATCAATCCCATGCCGCCCTGCTGCATCGCCTGGCTGGTCATGCCGTCGCTGGAGGCGCCGTCGAGCAGGAATTTGTTGACTGACGCAGTCGACCAGAGCGCTGCCGAGACGCCATGTACAGCGCGATTGAGATCATCGCTGCCAGTCAGGAAGAAGTTCGCCATTATGGGCGCTGCAGCCAGCGCCACCATCGGGATGTCAACTATCGATGCGTCAAAACGCTTCGAATTTTGGCTCTGTGCAGGCTGAGTAAACAACATCACAGCCACGTCCGCCGCGGGAATCGCACAATTTAGTAGCTACGCCTTTGGCAAGCTCTTCCGTAGCTGCACTGCCAAAGCTAGTCCCAGGGGTTCCAGAGCTAGGAACAGCCGCCGCAGCGCACTGATTCTTGTAGGTAAACGAAACTCGGCAATCACGCGCCCCTGAGCTAGCACATTCAGAAACTGCATTCTTCGCGGCGTCTGATTTCTTAACCTCACCAGTGACTGTTCCCGAGGCGCCGGTAGAAGAAGTTGCAATCGCTCCCCATGTCTTTATCCAACGGCCGGTGGCACGCGGCCCTTCCGCAGCTCCGCCGCCACCAGCAGGGATTGGAGCGCAGCCTGGAGCGCGGCTGTCCCCTATTGGATACTGGCCAGGCGGACATCTGCCCTCCGCGCTCACTTCTCCTGAGAGTGCAAAGGCTACACAGACCAGGACAGGCACCATCAGTGAAATTTTGTATGAAATAGGCATCAGTACCTCTTAATTTGAGACTAAAACTAATACTAAAAATCACTTATTCCTCGCCGCACCAAGGTGATCCGGCGCGAGCCCTGGATTAGGAGATGAGCCTTGCGACGACGAACTCCTTACCATCTGATTCGTTTCAACGGTACTGCTCTGAGCCTCAGTCTTGGCAGGTGCTGCCGGCGTATACGAACCCGGCGGCTGGCCCTGTGGACCCGGCTGGCCCGCTGCCGATCCACCGATCTGGGAGTATGGCGCGAAACCACCCAATGTCCCCTGGAAGAACATGGCCGCCATTGGGGGCGCAGTCAGAATCAAGGTCGTCAGGATCAATCCCATGCCGCCCTGCTGCATCGCCTGGCTGGTCATGCCGTCGCTGGAGGCGCCTTCGAGTAGGAACTTGTTGACCAGGGCGGTGGACCAGAACGCGGTCGAGACACGGATCACCATGTCCAGCGCGATCGATACCATCGCTGCCAGTACCGCCATCGAGAACATCGTGCCGATGCCGTAGAACAGCCATCGCTGGAACAGCTGCTTGGTCTGGTCGAACAGCAGACACAGAATGAACAAGGGACCCAGGCCGATGAACAGCGCCAGCGCGACCTCGTAGAGCAGCAACATCGCACCAGCGGTGACCGCCGGGCCGCCCGTGCCCAGGCCGATGAACCACAGCGCCCGGGTCTTGTCCGCCTGCAACCCTGGATCATTCAGGATCTTGATGCCATCAATGCTCGACAGCGCCACCTGCATCCACGCCAGGCTCTTGTCGATCTGGTCTTCCGGCTGCTGGTCCTTGCCGGTCACCACGTGGGTGATCAGGCCTTTGACGTCCTCGTTGAGGAATTTCTGCAGGTTGCTGCCGAACATCGCCATGCTGGTGGCAACACTCACAATCAACGCCGCGCGCGCCATATTGGTCACCAGCACCATCATGGAGTCGCGACTGCGGCCGGTGACGATCCGGAAGCCCTGGATCAGTACCCACAGCGTCATCAGCACCAGGGCAATGCCACCGACCCAGGACATCATGCGCCCCATCAGGTCGATGCCGTAGTCACTGATCCTGTCGCGCAGGTAATCCATGATCAGCTTGAAGAAGACGAAATCGCCGATCGACTGGACACGCACAGCGTAGCCCAGCAGATCCTGCAATCCGCCTGAGAAATCAAAGTTGGCCAGCCACCTGATCGTCATTTCCACAATCCCTTGGTAATTCCGTTACTGCATGAAATGCCGCATTGCTTTGCAGCGCATGTCTACGTATTAGCGGCCTGCGATCACTTGACGCTGAGCGCGGCCTTCAGTGCGGTGGTCTTGACCATGTCGCTGATCAGCTGCTTGGTCGGGTCCCCCTTCAATGCGGCCTGCGCCACCACCTTCTGGTTGGCCTCCATGACCTCGATATAGGCATCATAGGATTTCATCCGTGCTTCCCAGCTCTGGGCAAGTGCGGCAATGTCATTGGCGGTGCGGAGCGATTCGCTGTCGGCACCCTGCACGGTGCCCTGATCGTTGTTGGTCAGGCGGATCTTGAGGATGCGGGTCAAGGAGTTGTTGATGCGCGGAACGGTCTGGGTCAGGAAATCGATCGCGTCGTTGTACTTGCGGTTCTGCATCATCCGGATGTTGACGCAGATCTGCATCTGCTGCTCCTTCACATCCGCCTGCGGATTGAACACGAACACCTTGAAGGCGGACTCCAGGCTGAAGTCCAGCGCCTTGCCGCAGGTTTCGGCAACCAGATAGTTCGGTGCCACCGGCACCAGCGGCGCGCTGTCGGGCATGCCGAAGCTGTTCACCGCCGCCTGCACCTGGATCAGCGCCTGGCGATACTGCTCCAGCGTGCGGATCCAGCGGGTGTTCTGCTCGACGTACTCGGCCGCGTCCTGCGCTTTGGCCGCGTAGACGGTCGCCTCGGTCTTGTAGGTGTTGATCTGATTGAGCAGGTGCTGGATGAGGCTGGTACCGGTCTCCTGCACGGGAATCCAGGCGCTGACATTGCCGGTGCCGAGCGCCATCATGGCTGCCACGGTCATCGCTGCAAGACGGGGCGCGCGGCGGCGGGGCGAGGAAGCTTGCTTGGTATTGTTCATATCAGTCTCCATTGATCGGAACTCGTAGTCTTCGGGCAGGCCGTCTCGCGGATCAGGTAACAGTGTCGCGCGCTGCGACAGCCGCCTTGCCCGAGCCCTTTCGATTCTTGTAGAAATCTTCAAGCCACTGTTCCGGCGCCAGCTCATCCACCGTCACCCGTGCGCGTACCGCAGCTGTCTGCAATACCCGATGCATGATGTCGATGTTGTCAGTGGACGCCGAGATCACCGACAGAATGTCATCCATGCCGCGCAGGTTGAGCTGGCACACGCTGGACGCGTGACCCTGCTTGACCAGGAAGCAGCGCGAGCGCTCGTCCAGGGCAGTGACCACCTTGAACTCGGCCTCGGTCAGTTTCAGGCCGTCCATGTAGTCGCTCTTGCTGGCGTTCGGGTTCGGCAGCAGGATCAACGTGGCAGTCTGCTCGATCAGCGCTGCCGAGATGTCGCTCTTCAGCGCGTCCTCCGGGCTCTGCGTCGCGAAGATGCCCAGGCCATTCTGCTTACGAATGGTCTTCTGCTTGTTCTTCGCGAACTCCTTCAGGCCACCTTCGCCATCCAGGATCTTCCAGAATTCGTCCATCACGTAGATCAGCGGACGACCATCGATCAGCGACTCCAGGCGGTGCAGCAGGTAATTGATGACCGGCACGCGCACTTCGGGATTGTCGATGATGTCGGTGTAGTCGAAGCCGATGATATTGGCCTTGCTCAGATCAACGGTGTCGACCGGATTGTCGAATACCCAGCCCAGCGAATTGCCCGAGGTCCAGCGGCGCATGCGCGCGTAGAGCCCATCGTCGCCCATGTTGGGCAGGCTCTTCTGGAAGTTGGTCATGCTGCGCAGGTGCATCGGCGTATCGAGCATGCTTTCCACTGCGCGGTAGATGTCCTCTTCCTCGCGCGCACTGTACTCACGCTTGCCGGCCAGCACCTTGATCAGGTCGGCCAGGAACTGCACGTTGGCTTCGTTGTTCTCGCACTGGAACGGGTTGAAACCGGTCGGCGCGCCGTTCTCCAGGGCCAGATAGTTGCCACCGCAGGCGCGCACGAAGATCTCCGCACCACGATCCTTGTCGAAGAAGAAGATGGTCGGTGACGGCTCGTACTTCTGAACCTGGCTGAGCAGGAAGTTGATCAGCGCGGTCTTACCGGTACCGGACTTACCAATCACCATGGTATTGGCGATCGCCTTCTCGCCCAGCGAGTTTTCCGACGGATGGGTCGCGTGGAAATTGAAGTAGTACGGCTGGCCGTTGGTGGTCTGCAGCGTGGTGACGCAGTCGCCCCACGGGTTGTTGTGCTGCTTGCCGGTGGCGAAGTTGTGCAGCGGCGACAGGCCCAGGAAGTTCAGCGAGCTGACATTGGCCAGGCGGGTACGATAGCGCCAGTTGCCCGGCAGCTGCGAATAGAAGGACGAGGTGACCGCAAGGTCTTCCTTGGTCGACACGAAGCCGGCGTTGGACAGCTCGGCGCGGGTCGATGCGACGTTCTGCGACAGCTTGGCCTGAGTGTCACCGTAGACCGCCATGATGAAGTGGTATTCACCCAGCACGAAGTTGCCGGACGACAGCTGATCCATGGCCTGGTCGAGCTCGACGATCTGGCTGACCGCCTTGTCGCCGGAGGAGATCATCATGCCCTTGGTGCGATCGAGCACCTTCAGCGCGTCCTGCCGCCCCATCGGGCTGAACGAATGGGTGATGACGTACTCGTAGTCGAGGTACTTCAGGCCGTTGAGGATGCCCGGGTAAGTGCCCTCGGCATACTCCTTGATGTTCAGAATGGCGCCGAAGTGGTTGGCACCATTGGGGGTATTGATCGCGAAATCGCCGGTCTTGGCCGAGAACATATGGCGGCTGACAGGCAGGTAGTCCTTGATCGGTGCCGACAGCACCGGCACCGGCTCGTCGATGCGATTGATCAGGTAACCGAACAGCTCCAGCGTTTCCGAGAACACCACGCCGTTCTTGGCCTCGTACATTCCCAAGCGGTATGGCGCATAGTCCCGGATGACGGCCTCGACGTTGCCGGCCAGCTCCATCAGCTTTTCGACCGCCTGCTCCTGCTCGGCGCGCAGCTTGTCCACGTTCGCCGACTTCTCTACGAAGCGCTTACCCGCCACCACGGGGCGGTAGATCATGGTCAGGTACAGCTCGTTCTGCATGATGCGCTGTGAGGACAACATGCCCATGTACTGATCGGACACATCCTGGTTGAAGCGCTGCTTGTAGTTGCTCTTGCCCTTCAGGGTGCGGCGACGACGGATGTCGTGCACCCAGAAGGCGACGTTGACGAAATCCGGCGCGCGCAGCGTCTGCAGCAGGCGGTTGAACGTGTTGTGGCGATGTTCGAGCTCCCACTCCTCGCGGCCGACGAACGGCAGCCCTTCCAGATGCCAGGTCAGCAGGTAATCGCCGCCCGTGGTCTTGACCACGTTCGGAGCGACATGCGACGACAACGGAATGAACTCACTGATGGAGGTGTCAGGGCTGAACATACGACTGCTTCCAAAGAGGTAGTGCCAAGGAGTTACAAAAGACCCGGCGGGCGCAGACGCCCGCCAGGCCGGATCCGGACCTCAATCCATTCGGGCCGGCTTGTCGCGGTAATGGTTGGGGTTGAATACCCACATGCCATCGTGTTCCTGCACGTTGCGGACTTTCAGCTTGAACATCAGGCGCAGGCCCAACAGGCGGAAGATCATTTCGTCACGCTTGGCCATCTGCCGCATGATGAAGACCGCCACCGGAATGGTGAGCAGGAACCAGAAGTTCGTGTACATGCTGAGCAGCAGCAACCCACCTGCCACCATGAAAAATGGCAGGTAGGGGACGCCCAGGAACATCGCTGGGCGCGTGCAGCCGCGGAACACGACGTTCTTATGCACTGTAGTACTGGATCACGTGGTTGATCAGGTAGGAGGTGCTGGTGCCACCACCGCACTTGCCGTCGCTACCCTCGCCCAGCAGCATGCGCGCAATCTGGCCGGCGGCACCGATCAGCACGCCACCGATCAGGATCGGCGCGACGTCACCGATGCGCTTGTGCGCGAAGGCGATCTGGTAGCCGGCGAAGATCACCGCAATGGTCACGACGGCGATCGAGGCCATGTTCAGCAGGCCGTTGATGTTGGAGAAGAAACCGCAGACCTTCTTGTCGGTGCCGCCGAAGTCGGTGCCGGTTGCGAACACCTGCGGGGCGAACAGTGCGCCAACGAAGATCGTGGCCATCAGCAGGGTCTTCAGCGTGCGCTGGGCCTGGACGAGGTCGAGATTGGATCGCTTCATGGATTGATTTCCTTGTTGATGGACTAACACAACTGAATCGGCCAGCCGGGGGACTGGCCGCACCACGACTTCGTCAGAACACGAAGGCCGCATCCCCTGCGGGAATCTGCTGCACCGGCGCAGCCTGCACCGGTGCGTTGAATGAATTGTCGCCACCGGCGACAGGCTGGTTGCGCTCGCTCCAGGGCCGCAGCATCACTGGCCCCTCATTGCCGGCGCCAGCAGCACTTGGCAGCTGCTGCGGCATGGCCATCGCCTGTGCAGCACCCTGCTGAGGCAGCTGCTGCGGCATGCCACCGGCCTGTTGCTGGGGATAGGCGGGCCCTTGGCTGGGCTGCGCCTGAGGCTGCATCATCCTGTCCACTGAACCCAGCACCACCTTGGACAGCGCCTGGTCGGCGAGATTCAGCAGGCTGCCCCGCGCCATCGCACCGGTGGACGGGTACACGACATAGGCGCGTGCGGGATCTTCCGACGGCACGTACACCGGGCCATTGGACTGCGCAACGATGCGGGCCTGCGCCGGCGAAGCCAGCTGCGGGTGATGCTCGACCTTCACCGCGCGGCGCTCCCCCCGACTGACCACGTCGATCGGTGCGACACCATTACTGGCGACCTGCTGCCCGCGGCGGATCGAGTCGTAGATCTTCTGCACGTAGCCATGACGGAAGCCGGTCTCGAAATTGCCCGAGTAGTAGCAGCTGAACGACTTGCCCCAGTCACCACCGGAGCGCTTGTAGCACTCGGCGAGGATGCGCGAACCTGCCTGCAGGTTCGGGCACTGCTGGAAGGCCTTCTCGTAGGAATCCAGGCCGTACTTGCCCAGGTTGTAGCGATTGACCTGGGCCAGCCCGATCGAGAAGTTGTAGCCCTTCTCTTCCAGCATGCGCACCGTCGCCAGTGCTTCATCCAAGGCCTTGGGCTGGCGCACCAGTGCACCGCCAACCACGCCGATCGCGTAGGGATTGCGCGACGATTCGACGTTGATGACGTGCTGCATCACATCCATCGACACGGCCATCTCCGGGCACGCCATCATTTCCAGTCCTGGCAGCATCCTTCAGCCCCCCTGCCCCCGGGCACGCCCAGGATTGAAGTCGATGCCGGTGATGTAGCGCGAGCCGGCATGCGCCTTGATATGCACGACGATGTCGATGGTCATCATCAACAGTCGCTTGATCACGTTGAATTCCAGGCCCGAACCTTCGGTCGAGGCCTTCACCATCAGCGCCAACTGGTCCCAGGTCTGCTCCGGGCTGCCCGCATGGCAGCTGGTGATCGAACCCGGATGACCGGACGCGCAGTTGCGGATGAAGTAGAACGCCTCGTCACCGCGCAGCTCGGCCAGGATGATGCGTTCGGGCTTCATGCGCAGGCAGGCTTCCATGCAGCTCTTGGCGCTGACATTGCTGGTGCTTTGTCCACCCTTGGAATACAACAGGTGCACGACGTTGGGCTGGGTCAGGAACAGTTCGCGCGCGTCCTCGATCGTGACCAGGCGCTCGCTGTCCGGGATATGGTTGACCAGCGCCTTCATGAAGGTGGTCTTGCCGCTACCGGTCGCACCGGATACCACGATGTTCTTGCGGTACATCACCGCACGCCGGAAGAACTCGGCGTACTCGCGCGAATGGCGCAGCTCCAGCAGCTCGCGATCCTGCTCGCCGATGCTGCCATCACTCTCCAGGATCTGGTTGAAGAAGCCATCTTCGTGATACTGGCTGAGCGACTTGGTGTGCTTGGACGGCAAACGGATGGTGATCGACACCTTCCCTGCATCACATGCCGGCGGAATCACGAACTGCGCACGCTGGCCGGTGGGGAACGTGAGCGACACGACCGGATCGGCATCGGTGATGCGCTGGCCGGTGTTGCTCTCGTTCACCACCGCCGTGCAGAACTGCCGGGCCCGCTCGAAGGTCAGGCTCGGCACGTCCACCCGCTGCCACCCGGCCCGCGTTTCCAGGTACAGCTCACCGGGACGGTTGATGCAGATTTCCGTCACTTCCGGGGATGTCATGTACTCGGCGATGCCCAGCACTTCGTACTGATAGCGCAGGAAATCGCTGGAGACGAGGGCGAGGGGTGACACTTCAGCGTCCATGATCGTTCGTTGGGTTACCGGCGGGGGTGCAGCACGTTGGTGAAGTCGACGTCCTTGGCGACGTAGACGTTCACGATCGTGCCCTGGTTGATGGTGACGGTCGGCGGACGACGGTTGCTGCTGAGTGCCTCGTTGGCCAGGCGCTCCATCGTGCGTGCGGTAGCACTCTCATAGGGCGACTGCACCGTCATGCCGTTATTGGCGATGGTGGTGGTCTCCGGACCGTGTTCGGCGGCTGCGTACTTGAAGGCATCGGAAATCAGGCTGATCATCAGCGCCGAGGCGATACGGCTGCCCCAGTGCGCGCTGTACTGGCCCGGATGACCGGCGCCACCCAGCTGATCCACGCCCGGGCTGGACATCGCAACGTCGATGCCATTCGGAGTGGTGATGCGATCCCAGATCACTTCCACGCGCTTGCCCATCGGACCGCCGCCGTAGGCGCCATAGATCTTGGAGCCCTTCGGCAGCAGCAGGTTGCGACCGTTGATCGAGTACACCGGCTCGGTCAGCAGGCACGAGGTATAGCCGGCGAGATCGGTGATGATTCGGGTTTCCAACACGCAACGCAGGTAGGTGCCACGCACCAGCAGCGCGTCGGGGCTCTGGATGTAGGTGGCGCTGGAGACATCCTCGACGTCCGGGCCGCGGCGAACCTTTGCCGGCGCCGCCTGATTGTTGGGCAGCTGGGCCAGCATGGCACGGGTGTACTCATCCATGCCGCGGCCGCCATTGCTCCCGTTGCCATCCTGTCCATCACCACCACCCACCCCGCTCCCGGAGCCGATGCGGCGGTCCAGCAAAGTCGGGCCACGGTCAATCTCGCGCGCCGAATCGGACTGGGGAACGAACAGCGGGGTGGAATCCAGCGGCGGCGGCGGTAGCGGCGGCGTCATCGGAATCGGATCAACCGGTTGCATGGCCTGGGAGGGCACCGGACTCGTCTGCACGGCGTCCGGCAGAGTCGGCGTAGACACGCGCGCAACGTCCGGCACCTTCTGCACAGCGTCCTTGTCATCCTGGCCCTTGCGGAACAGCAGGAAACCCATGGCCACCAGCAGCACCACGATGCCGCCCAGGAACAGCAGCGCCTTGCGGTTCAGCCGCTGCTCTTCGGCCGAGCGCAGCTGCGGCGCGGCCGCATCCAGATCCGGCGCAGGCTCGGCCTGGGTCGTGCCGAAGTACGGGTTCGACTGCGCGTCCGAAGCACCCTGTGCGCCGTACGGGCTCTGGCTCTCGTCGCGTCCGTTGTTCGGGTCGTTTCCGGGAGTGTTCTGCTGGCTCATTTCTTCACGTTCCTTCGCAGGCCGACGACGAAGTCGCCGTGGCGGATGACCAGGTACGGGTGTGTCCCGTGCACGATCAGCGTATTGCCTTCAACCGTGGTGTTGACCACGAAGTCTTCACCGTATTCTGTTTCACGACCAAACACCGCCGGGAAGATGCCGGTCTTGTACTCCGGCGAATTCGGCAGTTTCAGGTAGGTGAAACGACCATCGTCATAGGCGTTGACCGGGATCAGCCACCCCATCTTCTTCGCCTTGCTGGTCGAATAGGAGTAGTTGAAGTTGTACTGGCGGTCCTTGGCCAGTTCCGAGCTCAACAACGGCTTGGCCTCTTCCTCGACCGCTTCCTGGGCGACGCCGAACACGGTGTCGTTCGGATAGACGAAGGCGATCTTGTACTGCACACCGGCACGACGGGCCTGTTCCAGCTGGCGCCAGTCGGTGGCCACCACCTTCAGCTCGAAGATGTAGGAATGGGTCTCGGTGCGCACCATCATGTTGGTGTCGACGTCGACGTTCTTCGGCTTGAGGTAGAACACGTTCTCGCGACGGGTCAGTTCCCAGCCGCTGCTGAAGCCGGTGCTGTAGTCGAGGATCTTCTCGTTCGGGCTCAACTCGATCTGGGTGGTCAGGCCCAGGCCGGTGCGAACCGGATAGATACGATCCTTCTCGTACTCGTAGTGGTCAACCGCCTGCGCCATCGCCGCTGCTGAGAACAGCAACGACAACATCGACAGCAGCGCCAGCGCGCTTCCCCTGATATTTCGACTACTCATCGGTTGCTTGCTCCATCAGCAGTTCCGGTGGAATTGTTCTGCGCCGGCCTCATGGCCGGCTGTCCGGGCATGACCTGCCCCGGCATTGCTTGCCCCTGCACCGGCTGACCCGGCATGGGTTGACCCTGTACCGGCTGGCCCGGCACCTGGCCGTTGACCGGAGCCGCGACCGGCTGGCCGGTGGCCGGATCGATCATGGTGGCCGCGGCCGGATTGTTGGGATCGTAGACACCCTGTGCCTGCTGCGCCGCCTGTGCGGCCTGCTGCGCCTGCGCCTGCATGGCGCCGTCATCCGGCACCGGCACGCCACGCGAGTAGTCGTTGTCGACGCGGTACTCGGTGACCTGGAACGCCAGTGGGTTCAGGATGCGATCCTGTTCGGACAGCGCCAGGTTCTGGTTGTAGCTGAAGCGCATCGTCACCAGCTGGTTGTCCAGGTAGGTAGAGACGCCGGTGCGCTTGTCCAGCAGGCTGCGCTGGATGCGCACCGAAGCGCCGCGGAAGCTGCCGTTCGGCTCGGCCCCCAGTGGCGTGATGCTGAGGATCTTGACCCGGATGGCGCGCTCGCGACCGTACATCACGAACGGGTTCTGCGGATTGTTGCCGGCATAGCGGACACGCATGGACTGCGCCACCGGATCGGTGGACATCACGAACACCAGTTCCCAGTCACGCAGGCCCATCACCGCCGAGTCATACGATTCGCGCGCGAGCACGTACTGGGCGACGTTGCTGCGATTGATCGCTTCGTTGGTGGTGATCGTCTCGCCCTGGAAGGTGCCACTCAACCGCGCGACGGTCGCTGTGCCGGTGTAGGCATCGGCCATGACCAGGAACGGCACCTTTTCCTTCAGCGGCAGCATGTAGTAGTAGCCGCCCGCCAGTGCGAGCGACATCAGCAACGAGCCTGTGGCGACCCACCATGCGCGCCGCTCGCTGCGGCGTGCCATGTCGGCCACGGTGATCTCGTAGCTGACCGCCTTGGCGACCGACTGCTCGACCTTGGGACTATTGCCGGGATCCTTCTTGCGGAACATGGGTTCTTCCGTACTGCTGAAACATCAATGGGCGTGGCACCCCTGCGACAGGCGCGGGGAGCGGCACGTTCGATGATTTCGAGGTGGACTCAGGTGCCGCTGTTGGAATCAGCGCCCTGTGCCGACGCGGTCGGCGTCGAGCCAGCGCTCTGCACAACGATCTGGTTGCCAACGATGGAGACGGAGATGCCCTGCGCTGCATAGGCCGCCGTCAGATCGATCACGGCCTGCTGAGCGTTGGTGGTGTCGATGCTGGAGACCGCGCCGTACAGGGTGAAGTCCGAGCTCAGGCGGTAATCCAGCGTGCGTCCGGAATCCTTGGCCCAGCGCTCGAGCATGGCTTTGAGCGTGCCATCCATCGGCGAGGCCTGGTAAACGTAGCTGGAGTACAGCGGGATCTCGGTGGGTGCCGCAGCAAAGCGGTTGACCGGCTTCCAGCGGCCTCCGAAATCGGGAGCGGACTTGGTGGCGCAACCGGCCACCATCAACGCCGCCACTGCGGCGATGGACATTTTCGCGATAAACGCCTGATTCATACGGGCTTCACTTTGACGTACGAAAAAGCAGTCCCGAGCATTGGCCCCCTGGTCGTCCGGCGCTGCGTCGCGCACGCCGGAATCGGAGCGACGCACTGACTGGCAGCACACCTGCTCCGGCTCCCCTGCAGCCAACGGCTGCCAACCAAGTCGCGGGGCCGCCAGACACTGCCGACGACACACCCGCATACCTCACCAACGTCGAAACCATCCTTGTTTCATGGCACAAACTCCTGGCCACCCTGCTCTACAACATCTGCCATCCATCACACATTTCTGAACGGCATGCACAGGGTCGCACAACCACGCGTCAATTCCATGTCAGACAAGTCTGAAAATCCATGAACAAATGCCAAATTCTTGACCGAAATCACGAATTCACATTCTTAACTACGAATGGTGATCACAAATTCAGCGACGTGAATTAGACGTTCAGCATCGGAACGTCCACCTTCGGCAGCAGCCTCGAGGTGAAGTAGCGATCCTTGTAGTACCGGATCTTGTCGCACTTCACCGGGTGAGGTATGCCCTCGTACAGGAACACCTCCATGTCCGGCCCCATCGCCTTCAGCTCCTGCGGCAGCATCAGCGCGCGCCGTTCCTCGGTGAAGTTGTGGGTCTTCTCGCGGGCATGGGTGACGTTCTTCCTGCGCACCGTGGTGTAGCCCAGCATGTCCGAGTAGTCGTTGGCATCCTGCTGTTCGCGCGGCGCGTACAGGATCTGCAGCGCGTGGTTGGTGATGATCGTGCGAGAGACTTCCCGGCCGTAGGTGGCGTCGAGTTGGGACATGCTCTGGATGATCGGCAGCAGACGGATGTTGTAGCCGGCCATGTAGGAGACCGCCGAGGCGATGATCTCCACTTTGCCGATCGAGGTGAATTCGTCCATCAGCAGCAGGCACTGGTACTTCAGGTCCGGGTTGGACTTGGGCAGTTCCTTGGTGTTGAGGTTGATCAGCTGGCTGAAGAACAGGTTGATGATCAGCCGGCTCTCGGCCAGCTTGTTGGGCTGGATGCCGATGTAGATGGTCATCTTCTTCTTGCGGACGTCGGTCAGCAGGAAGTCGTTGCTGCTGGTGGCCTTGTCCAGCACCGGGTTGATCCAGGGATTGAGCGGCTCCTTGAAGGTGCCCAGGATCGAGGCGAAGGTCTCATCGGCCTGCGACAGCATGTTGGCGAACGCCGAACGGGCATTGGCACTGAGGAACGGTCGCTCCGACAGGGTCTTGAGGTACTTCTTCAGGTCGGTGCCGTCGCCGGAGGACAGACGGTACACCGCACCGAGCGTGGGCGTGCCGGCGCCGCCCGGGAAACCGCTGCTGCGCTCGTCGTCCCAGTTCTCGAACAGGTACAGGGTAAAGGCCATGAACGCATTGCGTGCCTGGCTGACCCAGAACTTCTGGTCCTCGGCCCCGTCTGGGTACAGCATCGCGGCGATGCTCATCAGGTCCGACACCCGGAAGGCCGGATCGTCGGAGACGTAGCTGAGCGGGTTCCAGCGGTGCGTGCGCCGGTCCTCGGCGAAGGGGTTGAACAGGTAGATCTCCTGGCCCTGGCTGGCGCGCCAGCCGCTGGTCAGGTCGAAGTTCTCCTGCTTGATGTCCAGCACCACCAGCGATTCGCCGTACTCCAGCAGGTTCGGGATGACCACGCCCACGCCCTTGCCCGAGCGGGTGGGCGCGGCCAGGATCACGAACTGCTGGCCATCCAGGCGCACCAGCTTGCCGCCATGGCTGCCGACCACGATGCTCTGGCCGGTCTTCTTGAACATGCCGTGCTTGGCCAGGTCGGCACCGGTGGCGAAGCGCGCGTCGCCGTGCAGCGAGCGCTTGTCCTTCTTCAGCAGCAGCACCAGGCCGGCCACCAGCAGCACCAGCAGGGGCAGGCCGAAGCCTACGTAGCCCGCCCATTTGATCTTGCCCACGAAAGGCGCGACCTGCGGTTGGCCGATGGCGTGGACGTACTGGTAGTAGGTGTTCCAGGTGAACAGCTGGGTGTCCAGCCCCAGGAACAGCAAGGTCAAGTAGCCGGAGAACACGAAACCAAGCAACAGGGTCGCCAGCGTGATGATGGCGATGAGCAGATACTTCTTACTGGGCAACACCCGAATCCTCCATGATGCGCACGCGGCGCGACGGCCTAGCGGTGGCGCCAGCGCGACGCCTTCTTCCGCAGGTGGTTCTCGTTTTCCAGCCCGGGCTCCTCGCCCTCTTCACGCACCAGTTGCAGCAAGCGTTGGCGCGCTTCGGCCAGTGATATCAGGTCGGTCAGACGATCCCCATCGTCGGCGACGACCGCATGGCCGACCACATCGCCGGGAGCGTACACCGGCTCGTGGGACACCGCTACCAGCTGGTAGCGGCCACGGGTTTCCAGCACATGCCTGAATTCCTGCATCGCACTCCTCCTTGTCGGGGCAACACTGCGCCCCCTGCCCCGCCATCATGCCGGTGGCAGCGTCATGGGCGCATCCACAACCGCTGCGGCTTCTGCGCGAAACTGTGCGCGGATATCCAAGGAAACCGCAATGGACTGGGTAGCACTTGCCCGCACGCTGGCCACCGAGGCCCACGCGGGGCAGATCGACAAGGCCGGCCAGCCTTACATCGGCCATGTGGCGCGGGTGGCGGCTGCGGTGCGCGGCGACGATGACGCCGAAGTGGTGGCCTGGCTGCATGACGTGGCCGAGGACTGCCCGGCGTTTGCCGCGCGGATCGAGGTATTTCCCGCACCGCTGCGCGAGGCGGTGCAACTGCTCAACCGCGATGCAGCACCTGACACGGACAGCTACTACGCGCGCATTGCCGCCCACCCGCTGGCACTGAAAGTGAAGCGCGCCGATCTGGATGACAACGCCGATCCGCAGCGGCTGGCGATGCTCGATGCGGCGACGGCCGCGCGCCTGCACGGAAAGTATGCTCATGCCCGGGCGGCGCTGGGCATCTGAGCCGGGCGCGACGAGGCGCGGCGGGCCGGCGTGTCACCGATCAAACGCTGATTTACCCTGAGTGCTGCTGCTCCTGCTGCAGTGCAGCAGTACAATGGGCGGCTCCCGCCCCCCATCGCGCCCCCGCATGAGCCCCAACTCTTCCCTGGCTGCGCGGCTGACGCCCCGCCAGCGCACCCTGATCATCCTCGCCCTTTCACTGGGTGGCTTCGCCATCGGCACCAGCGAGTTCGCCAGCATGGGCCTGATGCTGGAGATCAGCCGCGGCCTGTCGATTTCCGAAACCCAGGTCGGGCATCTGATCAGCGCCTATGCCATCGGCGTGGTGGTCGGCGCCCCGATCCTCGCCTTCGTCGGCGCCAGCTTCCCGCGCCGCAAGCTGCTGCTGGCACTGATGGGCTTCTACGCGGTCGGCAACCTGGCCAGCGCGCTGGCACCGAACTACGGCATGATGCTGGTGGCGCGCTTCGTTGCCGGCCTGCCGCATGGCGCCTACTTCGGCGTGGCGATGCTGGTGGCCGCGGCGATCAGTCCCGCAGGCCAGCGCGGCCAGGCGATGTCACGCGTGCTGCTGGGCCTGTCGATCGCGATCCTGGTCGGCAACCCGCTGACGACCTGGCTGGGTCAGCAGCTGAGCTGGCGCACCGCCTTTGCCCTGGTCAGCGTGCTGGCCATCGCCACCGTGGCGATGATCGCGCGCTTCCTGCTGCCGGACCCGGATGAAGTACGCACCTCGCCGATGCGCGAGCTGCGCGCCTTCAACACGTCCCAGGTGTGGCTGGCGCTGGCGATCGGCGCGGTCGGCTTCGCCGGCATGTTCTGCGTGTTCACCTACCTGGCACCGACCCTGGTGCAGGTCACCGGCGTGGCCGAATCGTGGATGCCGCTGGCGGTGGGCGTGTTCGGCATCGGCGCGATCATCGGCAACATCGCCGGTGGCTGGCTGGTGGACAAGTTCCACTTCAAGGCCGCCGCCGTGGTGCTGCTGTGGTCGATCGTGATGCTGCTGCTGTATCCGCTGGCCGCACAGTCGGTGTGGACCATCGGCCCGATGATCATCACTGTCGGCACCATGGGCGCACTGGCGGCGGTGCTGCAGACCCGCCTGATGGACGTGGCCGGTGAGGCGCAGACGCTGGCGGCGGCCTCCAACCACGCCGCTTTCAATACTGCCAACGCACTCGGCCCGTGGCTGGGCGGCATGGCAATCAGCGCCGGCTTCAGCCCGGCCAGTACCGGCTATGTCGGCGCGGCTACCGCGATCGGCGGCCTGCTGCTGTGGTGCGTGGCGGTGATGCTGGACAAGAAGCGCAGCACCGCCGTCGTCGGCAGCCACTGAACATTGCGCCGGATCGTCAGTTGCTGCCTCTGCGGCGACGGCGATCCGGTCGCAGCAACGCTGTATCGCCGGCCACCAGGGTCGGCCGCGCCAGCTCACCGCGCTTCACACGGTCCAGCACCCGCCGCGAATTGGCTGCACAGTCGATGCCGTCCGGCCGCGCCTGGATGTCCTCGATCAGGGCCAGCAGGTGCGCCCTGCTCTCTGCCAACCGCAGCTGCAACGCTTCGATGTCAGCCACCTTCTGCTGCAGCATCGCGATCAACGCCTCATGCTGCCACTGGCCCATGTCCGGTGGCAGCAGGGCGCGGATCTCTTCCAGGCTGAAGCCTGCACGCTGCGCGCCCGTGATCAACTCCAGCAACAGCACCGCCTGTTCCGGATAGTCGCGGTAGCCATTGGCCTGGCGCTGCGCCACCAGCAGCCCCGCGTCTTCATAGAAGCGAATGCGCGACGCCGCGAGGCCCGTGAGGCGGGCCAGCTCACCGATCTTCATCTGCCTGAATCCTCGCCATGGGCGCCTGTTGACCTTCAATAAAACTTGAAGGTTAGCGTAGCGCCATTCCCCTGTCCTGGAGCTGTCCGATGTCGCTGTTCTCGCCCCTGGCACTACCCTCCGGTGCCATCATCCGCAACCGCATTGCCAAGGCCGCGATGGAGGAAAACATGGCCGACGCCGACCACGCGCCGTCCGCTGCACTGCTGCAGCTCTACCAGCGTTGGGCCGATGGCGGCGCAGGACTGATCATCACCGGCAACGTGATGGTCGATGGCCGCGCCATGACCGGCCCCGGCGGCGTGGTGCTGGAAGACGACCGCCACCTTGACCGCTTCATCGCCTGGGCCGAAACGGCACGCTCACGGGGCGCGCAGATGTGGATGCAGATCAACCATCCCGGGCGGCAGATGCCGGCCGCACTCGGCCAACCGGCACTCGCGCCGTCAGCCGTCGCCCTGGAGATGGGCGCGCTGTCCAGGCAGTTCGCACCGCCGCGGGCGATGACCGAGGCGGACATCGAAGAGGTGATCGCCCGCTTCATCCGCAGCGCCGAGCTGGCCGAGCGCGCCGGGTTCAGTGGCGTGCAGATCCATGCCGCGCACGGTTACCTGCTCAGCCAGTTCCTGTCGCCGCTGTCCAATCGCCGCGACGACCGCTGGGGCGGCAGCCTGCACAACCGTGCGCGCCCGCTGCTGGAGATCGTGCAGGGGGTGCGCGCCACCGTGTCGCCCACGTTCGCGGTGGCCGTGAAGCTCAATTCCGCCGATTTCCAGCGCGGTGGCTTCTCGCCCGAGGATGCGCGCGCAGTGGTGGAAATGCTGGCGCCGCTCGGCGTGGACCTGGTCGAACTGTCCGGTGGCAGCTACGAAGCACCGGCCATGACCGGTGCCGCGCGCGACCAGCGCAGCCTGGCCCGCGAGGCCTACTTCCTTGAGTTCGCGCGTGAGATCGCCACGGTGGCAACCATGCCGCTGATGGTCACCGGTGGCATCCGCCGTCGCGCCGTGGCCGATCAGGTACTTGACAGCGGTGTGGCCATGGTCGGCGTCGCCACCGCGCTGGCGATCGAGCCGGATCTGCCCCACCGCTGGCAGCAGGGCCGCGACCCGGTGCCGGCACTGCGCACCATCGACTGGCGCAGCAAACCGTTGGCCGCCAGCGCACACATGGCCGTAGTGAAGTACCAGTTGACGCGGCTGAGCAGGCTCCGGCCCACGGCGCCGGGTGTTTCGCCCGTCTGGGCACTGCTGCTGGCACAGGCGGCCGCAAAGTGCCGGACCCGCCGCTACCGGCGCTGGATCGGTGCACGCGCAAGAGGATACTGAGCGGGAAGGCTTCTCATCACCGAATCGATGCCCCACCATCTGCACGATCGGCGGCAGCCCGTTTGCCGGTCGCAACACGCAGAAGGAACCCTCGTGGCAGCAGGACCAACCAGGAACCACGAAAAGCTGCTCGATGACCTGCTCTCACTGGGCCGCAACTGGGCGCTGGCCATTGCCATCGCAGGTGCCGGAGCTGCGGTCCATTACAGCGAGTCGGTCTACGAAGCAGGCATCTGGCGCGACCTGCTGCCCACGCTCTGCTTCCTGGTCGCCATCGTCTGGATCGTGCTCAGCATCATCCGCTTCGACCTGACCATCCAGCAGCACTTCGAGCGGAAATTGTCACGCTGGCTCAGCCGTCTGCTGTATGTCGTGCTGCTTGGCACCGGCATCACTGCCGTGTTCTTCGTCACCGAACTGGCGGAGAACAATCACATCGCGCGGATGTGCGACTCGGTGGCCAATGAACCCGGCAGCCGCATCCACAGGTCGGCCGAGTGCCAGCGCCTGTACCAGCATCGCGCGGCGTACCGGCAGCGCCTGGAATCCGCCGAGGGTGAGTTCGACTGAACGGGCTTCATCGCGGTCTTCGCGCGCGATGAACACATTTCGTGGATGTGCATTTGGGCACAGTGCAGCCGACGCCGCGCTCTCGGCCCGTACCGGACCCGCAATGCCCCCCCATCGCGCACCTGCCCGCCATGATGCCATCGCCTTGCAGGCCGGCATGCTGGGCAGCGTGTTGGGCGTGGCGCTGTTCAAGGCCATCGCACTGTCTGCGTTGGCGACGGGTTCGATGATGGGTATCGGGCTATGGGTGATGGCCTGCGCGCTGCTGGCAGCGTGGGCGCTCGCAGCCTATCTGGCCTGCCTGGCACTGAGCCGGCGCGTGTTCGTGCTGATGCTGGTGCTGTGCACGGTACTGGTGATCTGCATCGCCTGACGCCGGCAGGGGCCGGACTATCGCGCATCTGTTATAGGATAACAAGTGCGGTTGGTCCGATTGTGCATGCCCGGTGTCACGGATTTGAATTCCATGACCATCCCGGCATCACCCGAGCCCCCCCGTGAACCTGCAGCCCCCGCTCCGCGTGACCCTCATTGCCATCGCCCTCGCATCGCTCAGCGCCTGCGCCACCTATGACGACAGCAACATGCATCAAGCCTGCCAGGAGTCTCCGCACCTGAAGGACCTGCCGCCCGAGGTCGCTGCCCGCGAGAGCCGCTGCAACAAGGGCATGGAAGTGTGGTCGAGCGAGCGCAAGGGCAGTGACAAGCCGCTGGACCTGAGCGGAAAGAAGAACAATCCCTGACGAAGGTGCGCGCCCGGTTGCCGCGCCTGTCTTGATCGCGCCCATGCATCCGGCTGACTGCTCCATCACAGCCGGCGCGCGACGATGAGGTCTCCCCACCCTGTCGAGACTCAGATGCCGGACACTGCCCACCCTGTCATTCGCGCGTTCGAGGCCGTGTTCGATCTATCAGGCAGCGTGCAGCGCATCACTGCGCTCACGGTCACCTGCCGGCATTGCTCGTCGACCAGCTCTGCCAGCGAAGACAACCTGGTGCAACTTCCGGGCGGGGCGTTGTTCCGTTGTGACGGGTGCGGCTGCCATCAACCGGTCAGCCACGCCCGCCTGTCGGACTGGCAACCGGCGTCGTTGCTGGGTATCTGAGGGCCGCCAAGTGGAAATGACTGCGGAACAGCGGAAAATACTCCAGGCAATCGCCGCTGCAGAGCCGGTGCGCGGCGATGCCGCAACGTGGGCGGTGACCGCCGGATGGGCGGTACAGGCGGAAGACGGGGATATCGATCTGACCGAGGCTGGCCGGGATGTGCTCACCGCGCAGGCAGGTCGTAAGGGCTAGACCCGCCGATCAGGCCAGCTTCGCCTCCCTTCGCGCTGCGCCGCGATAGCGGCAACCTGCTGAACAAAGGGTGCATCCCTGCCACGTCAACGGCGAAGTGGCGAGGCCCTTCATGCCCACGGTGTGCAGGGCGTCATGACATGCGCTCGGCTATGCTGCGCCACCTCCCTGCGCCAATGGCGGCCATGCATCCTTTTCCCCTGCCAGTCTCCGCACCTGATCAGCTCGCCTACCGACTGCTGCAGGACAGTGACTGGGCCCGCTCGGCCACTGCCGCAAGCGCACCCGCCGAACTTCGCACCTTGCTGGCGATGATCCTGGATTCGCCGGAACCCCTGTGGCTTGCCTGGGGCAAGGAAGACAAGGCGTTCTTCTTCAATGATGCCTATCTGCCGATGCTGGGGGAAAAGCTGCACGGCGCGATGGGCAACCGTCTGGAGGATGTCTGGGCGGACGTATGGCCGGACGTGGTGCATGCCGTCGACGACGCCTTTGCCGGCACCAGCCGCAGCTTCAAGAACCTGCCATTGATGATGGATCGCGACGGCACGCTGCGCGAAACTTTCTGGACGTTTTCCTATTCACCGCTGCGCGTCGGCTGCGGCAGTGTCGCCGGTATCCTGTGCGTGGTCAGCGAGCAGACCGAACGGGTGATCGAGCGCGACCTGCACAGCCGCCAGGTCGCGGCGATCACCGAGCAGGCGCGGGAGGCCCATCTGGAACTGGTGCGCGCCCGCGAGCAGCTGCGCCAGTCGCAGAAGCTGGAGGCGATCGGCCAGCTCACCGGCGGTGTGGCCCACGACTTCAACAACCTGCTGCAGGTCATCACCGGTTCGGTGGACATGCTCCTGCACACGTGGCCGTCAGACGACACCCGGCGCCGCTACATCCAGGCCATTGCCACAGCCTCGGACCGCGCCACCAAGCTGACCGCGCAACTGCTTGCGTTCTCGCGTCGCCAGAGCCTGTCGCCGGAGGTCTTCGATCTCTGCGAGAGCGTGCACGCGCTTTCGGACATCATCACCACGGTACTGGGTGCACGCATCCAGGTGTCGTTGACGTTGCCCGGCACGCCGTTGCCGGTGCTGCTGGACCGGACCCAGCTGGACACTGCATTGATCAACATCGCGGTCAACGCGCGCGATGCGATCGAGGGACACGGCAGGGTGACCATCGAGGTGGAGCAGGTAACCGCGGTGCCTTCGGTGCGCTTCGCCGCGCCGATGAAGGGCGACTTCGCCGCGATCAGCGTGACCGACACCGGAGCAGGCATCGACCCCGCCGTCGTCGACCGCATCTTCGAGCCCTTCTTCACCACCAAGAGCGTCGGCGCCGGAACCGGCCTCGGCCTCAGCCAGGTGTTCGGCTTCGTCAAGCAGTCGGAAGGCGAGGTGGACGTGCAGAGCCAGGCGGGCGCCGGTACCCGCTTCACCCTGTACCTGCCGCTGGCGCAGGCGAGAGAAATGACGGAACGGCCGGCGACGCTACCGGGGCTGCAGCATGGTCACGGTGTCTGCGTGCTGGTTGTGGAAGACAACGTCGATGTGGCCGAATTTGCCGTCGGCGCCCTGCGCGAGCTCGATTACAACGTGGTACTTGCGCACAATGCGGACGAGGCCCTGGCGGAGCTCGAACGGGATGCCTCCCGCTTCGATGTAGTGTTCAGCGACGTAGTGATGCCTGGCATGAACGGCCTGGATCTGGCCCGTACCATCCGCAGCCGCCTGCCTGGGCTTCCAGTGATCCTTACCAGCGGCTACAGCGAA
Organism: Stenotrophomonas sp. LC732; assembly: GCF_052446685.1. NCBI lineage: Bacteria > Pseudomonadati > Pseudomonadota > Gammaproteobacteria > Lysobacterales > Lysobacteraceae > Stenotrophomonas > Stenotrophomonas sp. LC732. The sequence continues at coordinate 2,654,339 of NZ_CP199214.1, forward strand.
CTGCTGGCCCGGGACCCTGGCCATGGCTTCACCCTGCTGCGCAAGCCTTACTCATTGAAGCAGCTGGCCTCGGTGATGACCGAAGCCGGGCGCTGCGCGCAGGCCGTGGTGGCGTCGCCCTAGCGGGCGGTCACCGCAGCGAACCGAACCAGCGTTCCAGCGAAGGCTCCAGCCCCGACGTGTCACCGCCAGCATCGCAGGCCCAGGCGACGATACCGTCGGGGCGGACCAGCACGGCGCCCAGTCCCAGCGTGTCGCGCGCCGTGGACATCACGCAGGTGACCGACCGCTGCCAGCGCTCAATGATCGGACCGAGCGAATCGCCGGTATCGAGCCCCAGCAGCACGCCCTGCCCTGCACGCAGCAGCTCTCCCATCCGACGGTCATCAGCCAGTTGAACGTCCGGTGCGCTTCGGCCAACCCGCGGATGGCTGCCGTCGAGCACCGGTGGCGGTGCCACACCCCACAGCCGCTCGGCGAGATAGGTGGCACCGTCGCGGGTCGCGGCCAGGTCGGCGATGACCGCCGCCAGCGCGCGCGACCCGGGGCCTGGCCGCATCAACGCCACCTGCGCACGTGACCAGTCGAGCACCTGGGCGCCGATCGGATGGCGCTCAGCCTGATAGCTGTCCAACAGCGACTCTGCCACATCACCTCGCACCACCGCGGCCAGCTTCCACCCCAGGTTCATCGCATCGCCGATGCCGAGGTTCAGCCCCTGCCCGCCCAACGGCGAATGCATGTGCGCGGCATCACCGGCCAACAGCACGCGGCCGCTGCGATAGGCCGTGGCCTGGCGCGCGGCATCGGTCCATGTGGTGGCCAGATGCAACGCCGTGATCGTTGCCTCTCGCCCGGACACACGCCGCAGCAGCGCCTGGGCGGTGTGCCGGTCCAGCGGCGTGCGATGGCCGGCGCCACCGTCGAAATCGGCCAGCGCCAGCATGCCCGGCGGATTGAAATTGCACATGCCGTGTTCGGTGAACTGACGCCCCGGGACGAGCACCGACGGGTCCGCCAGTTCGACCTGCAGCGTGTGCCCGGTGAACTCCGGCGCCGTCCCTGCGAACACGAACCCCGATTGCTTGCGTACCGTGCTGCGGGCGCCATCGCAACCGACCAGCCAGCGGCCCCGCATCAGCCCGCGACCGGTCTGGACCACCATCTGTGCTTCGCGTGCGTGCACCGCCTGCACCGTGCAGCCACGCTCGATCTGTACACCCAGTGACACCGCACGCTCGGCCAGCACCGCCTCCAGCGACTGCAGCTCGACCGCCATCTGGGTGGGCACCGGCGTCGGCAGGCGATGGCGCCAGCGCGCACTGTCCACGTTGTCCAGCGCAAAAGGAATGCCGGCGAAGTGGCCGCCCAGCGGCCGCGGTTGCGCCAGCCAATGGGCGGTGCCGGGCGGCGGTGCGCCGTTGTCCGGCTTCAGCACCTGACTGGCGGCAACCGCATCCAGCAGGCCACGTCGATCCAGGGCCTCCAGGGTGGGCACGTTCAAGCCGCGCAAGCCAAAGGGCAGGCGTTTCAAGGGTGTCTCGGGCGACGCTGCCTGCTCCAGCAACAGGACCGAACAGCCGGCCTGGGCCAGCTCGCAGGACAGGAACAGGCCGACCGGGCCGGCCCCGGCGATGACGACGTCGTACAACATGGGATTTCCCTGTGAGCGCCGGGCCGGCGCTCTGGCGACGCCAATGTTACACTCGGTGTACGTTTCCACAAGTGAACCGCCCATGATCCCGCCCCGGGGCCGCCGCGAGCAGCGCAAGACCGAGACCCGACAGACCATTTCGGACGTCGCCACCGAACTGATCATCCGCCGCGGCTTCGAAGCCGTGTCCATGTCCGAGATTGCCAATGCGGCAGGGGTTTCGCGCAAGACGGTCTTCAATTATTTCGCCAGCAAGGAAGACCTGGTGTTCGACCGCGATGAGGAGGCCCGGACCCTGCTTCGCGAAGGCATGGCGGCGCGCCGTGGCATGGCCCCGCTGGCCGCCTTCCAATCGCTGGTGCGGGAGCTGCTGGACAGCGGCCATCCGCTGTTACGGATCAACTCCGGTGCAGCGGCCTTCTGGGCAACCGTGGCCGACAGTCCGGTGCTGGTGGCGCACGCGCGACGGCTGCAGGCACAGCTGGCCGACGACCTGGCCCAGCTGATGGCCGACGCGGCCGGTCGGCCCGCGCAGGACGCGGAGGCACGCCTGGGCGCAGCCATGCTGCTGGCGTCGATGGTGGCCGCCTATGAGAGTGGACTGGCCAGCCAGCAGAGGGGCGAGGATCCGCGCCAAGCGATGCTGCAGCTGATCGTGCGCGGTGGCACCGGCGTGCTGGTGGCCTTGGCCGGCACCCCATATACCGACCCGGGCCTGCGTCCATAGCGCACTCGGGGGATAGGTCACGAAGCATTGCAAATGCTAATCTTTCTCATTTGCAGCCCACCCCGACCCCCTCATGCCGCTTCCAACCCCGCTCAAGCACGCCCTCTGCCTGGCGCTGCCCCTTTCCCTGGCTACGCCTGCACTGGCCTCCGAGACCTCCGCTGACACCCCGAAGGACCTGGACAAGGTCGAAGTCCGCGGCCGCGCGCAGACCCTGTACCGTGCCAACGATGCGGCCGTCGGCACCCGCACCGATACCCCGTTGGAACTGGTGCCGCAGTCGATCCAGGTCGTGCCGCGCGAGCTGATCGACGACCAGGCCGCGCGCCAGGTCACCGATCTGTACCGCAGCATCAGCGGCATCAGCTTCTTCAGCTATGCCGGCGTCACCCTGCGCGGGTTCCGCCAGGAGAACGTTCTCTACGACGGCCTGCGTGGTGATCCCTATGCGGGCTTCTCGGTGCCGCAACTGTTCAATATCGAACGCGTGGAAGTACTGAAAGGTCCGGCCGGTGCGCTGTACGGCGGTGGTGATGCGGGCGGTGTCATCAACTATGTAACGCGCAAGCCCAAGGCGCGCGCCGAACGCCGCATCGAGCTGCAGGCAGGCGACAAGGACTTCCGCGCCGGATCGATCGAAGGCACCGGCCCCTTGAATGCCAGCGGCAGCATTCGCTATCGCGCCGGCCTGTATGCCGACAGCGAGCAGGGCGTGCGCTGGAATGCCGACAGCGAAAGCGTGATCGGCGATGCCTCGCTGGCCTTCGATGTCGGCCAGACCGGCGAACTGGTGCTGCAGTTCAACGACATCACCCAGAACCTGGGCGGCAACCGCCTGCGCGGCGTGCCGGTGAACGATGCCGGCAGCTTCCTGACCGACCGCCGCTGGAACCACAACGAGGACAGTGACTTCCTCGACATGCGCGCCAAGGTCGCACTGGCGCAGTATCGCTTCGCACCGCGCGACAACCTGGACGTGGACCTTGCTGCGCGCTGGTTCAGCAACAACGAGCACCAGATGTACCACGAGCCGATGGGGCTGATTGATCGTGACCGCGACGGCGTGGCCGAGTGGATGACGCGCCAGCTGCGCAACCAGATCCGTGACAACACTGCCTTCACCGCCAGCGGCAATGCCGTATGGCGGATCAACACCGGCCGTATCGAACACAAGGTGCTGTTCGGCGCCGACGTGTACCAGCTCGACGCCGACTTCACCGCGCAGACCGCCAACAGCGCCGACCTGGCACGCGGCGCCGGCCCGGTGCGGGGCATTGACCTGTTCAACCCGGTCTATGGCGCGAGCACCTGGCATGACTACAACCTGGCCGCTCTGCCCTGGCGCAGCACCGCCACCCGCAGCAAGCGCTACGGCGGATATCTGCAGGATGAACTGGCACTGGGCGCGCGATGGCATGTGCTGGCCGGGCTGCGCTGGGATGGCTTCAAGGATCAGGACCGCATGGGTGGCGGCAGCGTGGATGGCAACGATCTCAGCTGGCGCCTGGGCAGTACCTTTACCGTCCGGGACGGCGTGAACCTGTACGCCAACATCGCCAGCGGCTTCGTGCCGCAGAGTGCCACCAACCAGAACCCGGCGGCCGGCGGACCGTTCGACGCGGAGCGCAGCAGGCAATGGGAAGTCGGTCTGAAGTCCCTGCTGGCCGACCGTGTGACCCTGAACATGGCGGCCTACCGCATCGACCGCAGCAACATCGTGCAGGCCACCGGCGAGGTGATCGGCGGGGTAAACCAACTCGCTGCACTGGGCCTGGTACGCAGCACGGGCATGGAACTGGACCTGCTGGCCGACGTGACCGAGCGCTGGGTGGTGAACCTGACCTACGCCTACAACGACGCACGGGTGAAGGATGCCGGACCGAACGGCATCACCAATGCCTCCGGCGACCGCTTCGCCAATGCGCCACGCAACAAGCTCGGCGTGTGGACGCGCTACGACCTGCCGTCGATCAACTCGGCCATCGGCTTCGGCGCCGACCATGTGGGCGAGCGTGTCAGCCTGGATGGGCAGGCGGTCAAGGCATACACGGTATTCGACATGAGCTGGAAGACCACGTGGAAGCAGTGGCAGTTCCAGGCCAACGTCAAGAACCTGTTCGACAAGGTGTACGCGGCCAGCGGCTTCATCGAGCGCAACGGGCATTTCCCGGGCGAGCCGCGGCGGGTGTATGTGCAGGCGGCTTACAGCTTCTGAGCGGAGCCACCTGCGTCGCCGGCATCTCGTGCCAGCGTGCCGCCTGCCCGGACGGTAGACCACCCCAATTCAGGTATCCTTGCGCGCAGTCAGCCACGTCTTCATGCGACCGCTGCGGTGCAGCATCGACGTTGCCGACGAACACACGATTCACCATGGATGTTTCAACGTAGTCACAGGGGAAAATGGATGAAGAAGTTCCTGTTCGCGGCGATCATCGCCGTGTCGCTGGCGGGTTGTACCACCAATCCGCCGCTCAATTTCTCGGTCCCGAACGTCGGGGTCAGCAGCAAGAAGATTGATGGCGAACTGAAGTCGCTGACGGTCACGCTGGCACGTCCGGATGAAGCCAAGGGCAAGATTCCCGCGCAGGCCCAGCACGAAGTGCCGCAGATGTGGCAGAACGCGCTGACCGAAGCGCTCAATAAGATGGCGGTGTTCCGCGACGATGCACCGGTGAAGTTGAGCCTGTCGGTGAAGATTCTGGCGATCGACATTCCCAGCTTCGGTGCATCGATGACCACCAAGACGATCGCCCGCTACGAGCTGATCGATCGTGCAACCGGCAGCATCGTCTACACCCAGGATGTCAGCGCATCCGGCGAAGTTCCGTTCAACTATGCCTTCGCAGGGGTAATCCGTGCCCGCGAGTCGATCAGCCGCTCAGCACAGAACAACATCGCCCAGTTCCTGCAGGCGCTGGAAACCGTGGACATTACCAAGCCGATGTTCCCGAACAAGCAGGAAGCGCCATGAAGCGCCTGCTGGTGGCTGCATCCGTTGCTGCGATGCTGACGGCCTGCGCGCCAAATGTGCGTACGGACAGTTATTCCATCGGTTCAGTGGGACAGGTCAATCGAACTGTCGGCGGTACGGTCATCAGCGTCCGCGCGGTCAGTATTGACGGTTCACAGGGCGGCGGTGCCGTTGCCGGCGCTGCGGCTGGCGGTGTGGCCGGCTCCACCATCGGCGGCAGCGACCAGGGGGCGGCCATCGGTGCCATTGGCGGCCTCGTGGTCGGAGCTATTGCCGGTGCAGCCTCCGAACGCGCACTCTCGCAGGCCAAGGGCCTGGAATATGTTGTGCAGACGGAGAACGGCAACCTGATGACGGTTGTGCAGGGCCCCGATCCGGTGTTCACCACCGGCATGCGGGTCCTGGTGCTGTATGGATCGCCCTCGCGCATCATTGCCGATCCGCGACAAGCGAAGACAGCGCCGTAACCCCCAACAATGCCCCTTTCGAGGGGCATCGTTGTATTGGATATCGAGGGGGAGGTGGCAACCCACCTCCCCTGCCCAGGTCAGTGCGAGCAGGACACCAGCATCGAGCGGGTGGCCATCTGGGTAGAGGTGAAGCCGTTCCTGTTGCCCACCGCGATGGCATTTCCTTCATCGCCATCCTTGCTGAAGACCACATAGCCGCCTGGGCACATCTGCCCGGCCTTTTCGTAGCAGCCACTCCAGGAACTGGAACCGCTGCAGTCGATGGAAACACCACGGCGGCCATCGGGGGTGACGGTCATTTTGGCAGTGGTGCAGCCACTCAAGGCGGCAACCAGCAACAGCGGGACGAACAACTTCATGGGCACTCCAGGGGTTGGGGATCAGCGAACGGGCGCCAAGGCTGGAGTGCGCGGATTGCGCGAACCTTGCGCCGGGCGGCCCGCGCCGCAGCGGGTGTTGCGGCGTCACCGGCAGGCCCCGAAGGAACGCCATGTTCACGCAATGTTCCTGTAATACGGTGCCGGCGCTTGCCGCCCACCTTATGCCTCCTTCCCGCCTGACGCCTGCCGATGCACATCCTGCTGATCGAAGACGAAGCCGAACTGGCTGCCACCCTGAAGTCTGCCCTGCAGCGGGAGCGCTACGTCGTGGACCTGGCCAGCACCCTGGCACTGGCCCGCCAAGCAGCACTTTCCGGATCACACGACCTGGTGCTGCTGGACCGCACCCTGCCCGATGGTGACGGGCTGGGGCTCATTCCCGTGCTGCGCGGGCGCAATCCGGGGGTGCCGATCATCGTGCTCAGCGCACTGGGACAGTTGCCGGACCGCATCGCCGGCCTGGATGAGGGCGCCGACGACTACCTGGCCAAGCCCTTCGCGCTGGAAGAACTGTTCGCGCGGATCCGCGCGGCCGGGCGCCGGCCGAGCGGCATGCAGGTGGAGCCGGTGAGCATCGGCCGGCTGCTGTTCGACCCCACCTCGGGCGAAGCCAGCGTGGGCGGACAGCGACTGGAGCTTCCGCGCCGCGAGATCCGCGTGCTGGCGGCCCTCGCCCGCCGGCTGGGCCGCACCGTGCTTCGCGAATCCATCGAGATGGCGGTGTACGGCTTCGACGACGGCATCCATTCCAACACGCTGGACTCGCATGTCTCACGCCTGCGGCGCAAGCTGGCCGACGCGGATGCGGGGGTGGAAATCCATGCCATCCGCGGTGTCGGCTATCTGATGCGGGAAACGAAGTAATGGCGCTTCGTCCCTCACTGAAGCGCCCGCTGATCGTCAAAACCCTGATCTACCAGCTGCTCGCACTGCTGGTGGCCTTCTTCGCATTGCTGATGGTGCTGGTGCGTGTCGACAGCGGCGGCTACTACACCATCCAGACCTTCGCCCCGGTGGCGGCAGAGGCCGTTCGTCGGGACAGCAAGGGCGAGCTGTATGTGCAACGCACGCCGGCGCTGGACGAGCTGCTGAAGATCGTCCCCGGCGCGTGGTTCATCGCCGAGGATGAGCAGGGCCAACATGTGACATTCGGCCACGTTCCGCCCGCCTACGCCTCGCTGGTCGGCGCCCTCGACGGCATTCCCTATGGCGACCTGCGCGGACGCGGCCGCAACGACGGCCTGGCCGTGGTGATACGCCAGCACAGCGGTCCGGCCGGCAAGCTGACCATCATGGCCCATGGCGAAACCGATTCGCTGACCTGGCAGATGGCGCTGGCCGCACACATCATCACCCTGCCGATCTTCCTGCTGCTGGGCCTGGCCACCATCATCCTGACCCCGATCATCGTGCGCCGCGCCCTGGCTGGCGTGGAGCGCATCGCGCAGGAAGCCCGCAACATCTCTGCCAGCCGTCGCGGCATCCGTCTGACAGAGACCGCCGTACCGGTGGAGATCGCACCGCTGGTGACCGCGGTGAACGAAGCGCTGGACCGACTGGACGAAGGGCACGAACGGCAGCGCCGCTTCATCGCCGCCGCCGCCCATGAGCTGCGTACACCGATCGCCATCCTGCGGGTGAAGATCGATGCCACCGACGATTCCACCTCACGCAGCCTGGCGGTGGAAGTCGCTCGGCTGGCAACGCTTGCCGAGCAGCTCCTGGACCTGCACCGCATGGAAGCCGATGGACCGAAGGACTCCCTCAACCTGGCCCGCGTGGCCAAGCGGGTCGTCGCCGATCTGGCCCCCCTGCTGATCCAGTCCGACAAGACGGTCGCCGTGGCAGTGGAACCGAACTTCCCGGTGCTGGGCGAGTCCGGTGCCATCGAACGGGTGCTCTCCAACCTGGTACTGAATGCCGCCGAGCACGGTGGACGTCATATCATCGTGCGCGTGCAGGGCAGCTGCCTTGAGGTGGAAGACGATGGACCCGGCATTCCAGTCGACCAGCGCGAACGCGTGTTCGAGCCCTTCCAACGCCTGCGGCCCCGGCAGACAGGCGCCGGATTGGGATTGAACCTGGTGCGGCAGGTGATCGACCGCCACGGCGGCCACGTCACGATTCTGGATGCGCCCGGTGGTGGCGCCCTGATCCGCGTCGAGTTCCCCTCGCATCCAGGCGTCACCAGCGCATTGGCGCCGGAGTACTGAGCGCATCGCTTCCACGTGGATGACTATGCGCGGATGACTACTGGCTGTCCGCGCGCCAGGACTGCGGTTGATGCGCAAGGTTGCGGCAATGTTCGCTGCCCAGCATCCAGGTGAGCAGCACAGCAGGTGCTGCGTCCGGAACTGACAGGAAGCCTGCATGTGACACAGGGAGCTCCTCCACCGCCCTCTTCCACCCCTGCCCCGCCGCCTCGGAATACGCCCAGCCTGACCGCCGCAGCATGGAACTGCCGCGCGCATGCAGGCCGCGCGCGTGGGTTGGAACACTGGCCGCACTGGCTGCGGATGATTCCCGAACGCGAGCGGGCCGGCGTGCTGATCCGCCTGTTCGCCGCGCTGTTCCTGCTGCTCCCCGGCCTTGCGCTGGTGACTTCCGCGTATCGGCACGCGCATGCAACGGCCACTGCCGTGCTGGTGTTCGTCGCCGTGCATGCCGCACTGCACATGCTGGCCGTGTGGCGAGGGGCTGCACTACGCCCAGCTCCCCCGCTGCTGCGGACCCTGGATACGCGCGCAGCCGCCGTGATGCTTGCTGCCACGTTGATGATCATCGCGATCGTCGCCGCCACCGCAACCCTGCCGGTTGCGGTCTGCACCGTGCTGCTGGTCGGCGCGTTGTGCCAGCTTTCGACCCTGCCCACGCCGGCGCAACGCCTCCGCCACGTGCTGTTGGCGCTCGGTAGCATGATCCAGTTCATCGCGATGGCACTGCTCACGCAGGGCATTGCCCACTGACACGCCTGCACCATCGCAAGGTTCGCGCAATCCAGCGCATCGAGACTCGACCACCATCCACACCTGTCACCCCAGGCGTGCATTCCAACAGTCTCGAGGATCCACGATGCCCTGTCTCTTCCGGATGCCGCGCCGATGAGCGCCACACCGCGCAGCCGCCGCCGTGTGCTGATCATTGCTGCCGCACTCCTCTGCACAACGTTGGCACTCTTCGCCTGGCTCCGGCCCGTACCACCACCGAAGCTGCAGGTGGCACCGGTAACCCGGGGCAACATTGAACAGGTCGTTGAAGCCACTGGAACACTGAAGCCCTCGCGGCTGGTGAGCGTGGGCGCGCAGGTCTCCGGCCGCATCGAGGCCCTGCATGTGAAGCTGGGCGACAAGGTGAAGGCCGGCGATCCGATTGCCGATATCGATTCGCGCACCCAGCGCAACGCATTGCTGAGTGCGCAGGCAGCACAGCGCACCGCGCGCGCCAACCGCGATGCGCTGGCCACCGACCTGCGCCAGTTCGAGCTGACATTGCATCGACAGCAGCAGCTGGTGACCTCGCAGTTGGTGGCACGCGCCGACGTCGATGCGGCCAAGGCCAAGGTCGATGCCACCCGGGAACAGATCGCCGCGCTGGAAGGTGAGATCGTGCAGCGGCAGACCGACGTGGATATCGCACAGACCAACCTCGAGTACACCCGTATCACCGCCCCCACCGACGGCACCGTGCTGGCCGTGGTGGCGCGCCAGGGGCAGACCGTGAACGCGGTACAGAGCGCACCGACCATCGTGATGCTGGGCAACCAGGACGTGATGACGGTCTACGCGGAAATCTCCGAGGCGGATGTTGTGCACACGTCCGTTGGTCAGGAAGCGTACTTCACCATTCTTGGCGACGCGGGACGTCGCTACAGGAGCACGCTGCGCGACATCGCCCCGGCTCCGGAATCGATCACCCAGGAAGACGCCTCCGCCCTTGCTTCACCCGCGACTGGCGGTGGCAGCCGCACCGCCATGTACTACAACGGGCAGTTCGACGTCGCCAACGCCGATGGCCGCCTGCGCAGCTACATGACCGCGCAGGTGCGCATCGTGCTGGGTCGCGCCGACAACGTACTGACGCTGCCCTCCGCTGCGCTCGGTGCACGCGCGGCCGATGGCAGCTACAGCGTACAGGTGCGTGGCGCGGACGGGCACGCCCATGCGCGCCGCATCACCATCGGGCTGGACGACCAGATCCAGGTGGAGGTACGCAGCGGCCTGAAAGAGGGCGAACAGGTGGTGCTGGCGCAGGCCCGGGACGAAGCCGCTACCGCACACGCGCCGTCGAAATGAGCACATCCACCACCGCCCCTTTGCTGCGCGTACGCGGCATCCGCCGCGAGTTCGCGGCCGGCGAACAGACCCTGGTCGTGCTCGATGGCGTGGACCTGGACATCCACGCAGGCGAACTGGTGGCCATCGTGGGCCAGTCCGGCTCGGGCAAGTCCACGTTGATGAACATCCTCGGCTGCCTCGATCGCCCTTCCGCCGGTGCATACCAGATCGCCGGACGCGAAACCGCTCAGATGTCGCCCGATGAACTGGCCGAACTACGCCGCGAGCACTTCGGCTTCATCTTCCAGCGCTATCACCTGCTGACCGACCTGACCGCATTGGGCAATGTAGAAGTGCCAGCGATCTATGCCGGCATGGCGGGGGCCACCCGCCGCGCCCGCGCGGCCGAGCTGTTGGCGCGGCTGGGCCTGAGCGAACGTATGCAGCATCTGCCTGGCGAGCTGTCAGGTGGCCAGCAGCAGCGTGTTTCGATTGCGCGCGCACTGATGAACGGCGGCGCGGTGATCTTCGCCGATGAGCCGACGGGTGCGCTGGACACCCACTCCGGCAGGGAGGTGATGAAGATCCTGGGCGAGCTGCATGCCGAGGGCCACACCGTGGTGCTGGTGACCCACGACATGGCCGTGGCCGAACATGCCCAGCGCATCATCGAGGTCCGCGATGGCCGGGTTGTCGATGATCGCGCCACGGGCAGGGTCTCTGCCGTGGATGGGTCAGCGGCGGCCCCGCCGCAGCGCGGCGGTGGCAGCGGCTGGCAGGCGGTGCGTGACCGCTTTACAGAGGCGTTCCGCATGGCCCTGCGCGCAATGAACGCGCACCGCATGCGCACCTTCCTGACCATGCTCGGCATCATCATCGGCATTGCGTCGGTCGTCTCCGTGGTCGCGCTGGGTACCGGCGCGCGCCAGGCCATCCTGTCCAACATTTCCTCGCTGGGCACCAACACCATCGAGATCTATCCCGGGTCCGGCTTCGGCGACCTGCACTCGGCGCGGGTGGAAACGCTCACCCCCGGCGACAGCGTGGCCCTGGCCGGGCAGCCGTTCGTGGACAGCGCTACACCCGGCGTGGCCACCACCGGCACCGCGCTGCGCGGCAACCGCTCGGCCAGCGTGCAGGTGCATGGCGTCAGCGAGCAGTACTTCCGCGTGCATGGCCTGAAGCTGGGCGAAGGTGCCTTCTTCGGCCCGGCCGCCGTGGCCGGCTACCAGCAGGTAGTGGTGATCGATGCCAATACCCGCGCCCGCTTCTTCGCTGCGGTGGACAATCCCATCGGCCAGACTCTGCTGCTGGGCAACGTGCCGGTGCGCGTGGTGGGCGTGGTGAAGAAGGACGCCGGCGCGGTCGGCGATGCCTCGCTGCTGCGGGTGTGGCTGCCCTACACCACCACCATGGCGCGCATGCTCGGGCAGAGCCACGTTTCCAGCATCACCGTGCGTGTCTCCGATGCCATCAGCATGGAGGCGGCCGAGCGCGCCATCGGACGATTGCTGGCACGCCGCCATGGCAGCACCGATTTCTACATGAGCAACAACGCGCAGATCCGCCAGTCCATCGAACAGACCACCGGCATCCTGACCATGATGATCAGCTCCATCGCCGCCATCGCGCTGGTAGTGGGCGGAATCGGAGTGATGAACATCATGCTGGTGTCGGTGACCGAGCGAACACGCGAGATCGGCGTGCGCATGGCGGTGGGCGCGCGGCGCAGCGACATCCTGCAACAGTTCCTGATCGAATCGGTCTTGGTCTGCCTGCTCGGTGGCGTGCTCGGCATCGGCGTGGCCCTGGCATTGGGGGCAGGGTTGGCGCTGGCCAACGTGGGTTTCAGCCTTGTGTTCTCCGCCAATTCGATCCTGGCCGCCTTCGCCTGTTCCAGCCTGATCGGTATTGGCTTCGGCTTCCTGCCAGCACGCCGCGCCGCGCAGCTGGACCCGGTCGAAGCACTGGTTCGATAGCCAGTGACGTTACCTGCAGTGACGGCAGGTTCGCGCAATGTCTGCGGGCTCTACTGGAGCTACCAACAATGTCCGCACAGGAGCTGGACGATGTCTCTGAAACCAGGAAGAACCGCACTGCTGCTGGCAGCGGCTGCACAACTGATGCTGCTGTTGCCCTACTCCGGCGACGCCCATGCGCAACGCGGTAACCGCTACAACCCGCAGTGGGACCAGGACTACCGTGACCGCGATCGTGATGCATGGGAGCGTCGTGAACGCGAGCGTGAGCGTGACCGGGAACGTGAGCGCCGCCACGATGCCAAGACCACCGGTGTGGTGGTGGGCGTGGTGGGCGTAGCCGTCGTGGCCGGTGTGATTGCCGCAGCCGCCAAGCGCGAACGCGAGACCCGCGAACGCGCCGACTACTGCATTCGCCGCTACGGCAATTATGACCGCCGCAACGATACCTATCGCGGCGCCGACGGCTACACCTATCCCTGCCGCTGACCTGCACATCTCAAGGACATACGACCCATGAAGAAGACCGCTCTGTTGATCGCATTGTGCGCCGCTCCGCTGGCCTCCCAGGCCGCGCCGGCTGACCCGAAGCAGGCCTACATCGATTCCACGTTCACAGCGATGGACACCAACAAGGATGGGCGCGTCGACAAGGCCGAATACACCAGATTCCAGCAGGGGCGCTTCAGCAAGCAGGCCGATTCGATCGACGCCGCGTTCAGTGCCATGGACACGAACAAGGATGGCAGGATCAGCAAGGATGAAGCCACGTTGGTGCCGGAGATTGCGAAGTACTTTGCGGGCCTGGACACCGATGGTGATGGCTATCTGTCGCTGAAGGAGATGCAGCAGGCCATGGTGGCCGCGCAGACGGCAGACGCCCCGGCGAGATAGCGCCCCGGTACTGGATGCCAATCCACATCGCCTTGGTGGGTGCCCACCCTGGTGGGCACGGCTGCGTCACCGCGCGCCAGGGCCAGAATGCCCACCAAAGTGGGCGGCTACCGCAGCGGTGAAATGGCATCCACCCAGGCGGACATCTACCCGGCTGGTACGCGTCGGTCGCCAAGCGAACTCAGCAATGCCCGCGCACCGAGTTGCAAAGACCGCGTGAGGCGAGGCTGCGACAGGCCGGGACCCTAGCCCATCCGTATCGCCGGGATGTCGCGCGCCTGCGCATCGACCTCCTGCTGGCGCTGCGCGTGTGCCTGTTCACGATCCGCACCGACTGCCTGCAGGGCCCGCAGTGACTGCTCGACCGGCGTCTGCACCGCCCGGTCCGTGGGCATGGAGGCCCGCAGATGCGCCGGATCATTCAACTCGCCCTGCACCACGAACACGTTGCGGCCGGCCGGGTGATCGGCAGTCTGCGCGCTCAGCAGCACATGGTCGGCACGTTCGAGCTGGTTGTGGCGCGCCAAGGCCATCACGCTCGCCACCAGGCGCTCGCTGTTCTCGTCGTGGGTACGCCCGGCGCCGGCATCGATCGCGGCCACGCCTTCGCGCACCTGCTGCATCAATGCGTACTCACGGTGGCCGGGTCCAATGTCGGCCAGACGGGTCGCTACCTGCGCGGGATCCGGCACGTCGTCCACGGCTGCGGTCAGCGGGCTGCGGGCTGCGGGTGATGGTCCGGTACGGGTCGTCCGGGTGGAACTGGGTTCGCTTTTCCTGCCGTTCCAGACGAACCTCGCGCGCGTCGTTGAGTTCGGCGATACGGGCGGGGTCAGTGATCTCCCGCATCGACATATGGCCGCCACCCGCGCTGACACTGGCCCACTTCCTGTCCGCTTCGAAGTACATCGCGTAGTAGCTGTTGCCACCGATGACGTTCGGATCGACCGCCGAGCGTCCTTCCAATGCCTGGGTAGCTTCCAGCACGCTCAACCGGGTCAAGTACTGGCCGCCTTTCGTCCATCCCATCTGGCTGATGGCATCGACACTGGTGTTGCCTACGCGCGGGCCGCCGGCGTAGTCGTTGTTGAGCATGTTGGTCCAGATCTGCTCCAGCTTCGCGGGGCCGCTCTTCTGTTCAGCCGCCTGCAGCAACACGCGTGGCGTCCAGCAGTTGGGATCGAGTTCATGCCGTTCGAATGCCCGGTCGTGTGCCAGCATCACGTCCTTGCCGGGGAGATTCAGTGCAAATTCGGGACGCCCCTGCTCCATCCAGAACAGGCGTCGCTCCAGGTCCTGGCGCAGAAGCGTCTGCCCAAACATCTCCCATTGGCGCTCGCTCAGCTGCGCGTCGGGAAAGCCGGAGCCCTTGCCTTCCTGATTCCGGGCATATTCCTGTGCATAGCTGTTCGCAACGCGGCCTGGCAAGCTGTCGTTGCGAACGACGCCCAGCGCAAGCGTGCCATAGCCATCCGCATCTGGCAGCTGCGACAGATAGTTCCAGTACAACTCGCGGTTTCCGGCCCTGGCATAGCTGGCCAGAATCCTGAGATTTTCTTGCGTCAATCCGCCCATCGCCTGCTCTTGAATGCACTCACTTCCGGACTCGGGAGCGCGCGAGAAGATCCCGCACCGCATCTTCCACCCGCTTCCAGTCCGCCAGGAAGGCCCGCTTGTAGTTCAGCGAGATGGAAAGCTCGTTCTCCACATCCGAGAAATAGTGGAAGCACCCCGCAGCGGCTTGCCCTTGCTCACTGATGACCTGATCGCCCTGCAGGCGAACGCCATCCCCCCGAAACGCCGTGCTTTCGCATTTGATGAATGTGGTCAGACTGCCGTTTGGAGCGCGCGCGATGTACCAATCATCTTCATAGGCAGGATTACGCGTGGGCGGTTTTCCATAGCGTGCCTCGTATTCCTTCGAGAAAATCCCCATCCGCGTTTCATCGATGGCGTAAGGCGTCAGTCCCATGACGTCGGGCCGCGCAATACGCAGATCGAGCCGATCCCGAGGATCCCCTCGCTCCACCGATTCTTCCTCGGTGGATGCCTGGTTGGAGGACAATCGCTCCAATGATGTTTCGATTGGCGCACGATCGATGTAGTCGATCGCCACAGCAATTTCCTTCCGGAAATCATTCGTACGCGGATTGGCCCGGGCACCCGGCCCAGTCGGCGTCATGTCCGGCCACTCGATGACCAGCGTCACGCCCTCGCCGGGCCACGGTGCGATCTGGCTGTCCAGGTAGTTGGCCGGAATGCGGAAAGTGTTCGGCCCGAGCTTCACGTCCACGGGCGCATCGGTATAGGTGTGGCCGTTGATCGTGCGGCCGGTCTGTGGGGCACCGGACATGGCGGGATTCCTTTCGTGTTCGGTGGACGGCGGCCGCGCACACGCGCCGGCACTCACCGCGACGGCAAGTGCAAGCGTCAGGCAACGGCCGGGGGACATCACGTGCATGGGCATTCCATTGCAGAGTTCCCAATCGATTATAGGTAAAACTGCGGAGGCGAACGAAGGGTCCGCGCCCCAAGGCTTAAAGGCCTAGGCGAAAACCACTTTAGACCCGAGCCCGTGACCGGCTCACCCGGGGGGCCGGTCAGGCCATCCGCATGGCCGGGGTGTCGCGCGCCCGCGCATCGACCTCCTGCTGCTGGCGCTGCGCGTGTGCCTGTTCACGTTCCGCACCCACTGCCTGCAGGGCCTGCAGTGACTGCTCGACCGGCGTCTGCACCGCCCGGTCCGTGGGCATGGAGGCCCGCAGATGCGCCGGATCATTCAACTCGCCCTGCACCACGAACACGTTGCGGCCGGCCGGATGATCGGCGGTCTGCGCGCTCAGCAGGACATGGTCGGCACGTTCAAGCTGGTTGTGACGCGCCAAGGCCATCACGCTCGCCACCAGGCGCTCGCTGTTCTCATCATGGGTACGTCCCGCGCTGGCATCGATCGCGGCCACGCCTTCGCGCACCTGCTGCATCAAGGCGTACTCACGGTGGCCAGGACCAATGTCGGCCAGACGGGTCGGGGCCTGCGCGGGATCCCGCACGTCGTCCACGGCTGCGGTAAGCGGACTGCGGGTGATGGTCCGGTACGGGTCGTCCGGGTGGAACTGGGTTCGCTTTTCCTGCCGTTCCAGACGAACCTCGCGCGCGTCGTTGAGTTCGGCGATACGGGCGGGGTCAGTGATCTCCCGCATCGACATATGGCCGCCACCCGCGCTGACACTGGCCCACTTCCTGTCCGCTTCGAAGTACATCGCGTAGTAGCTGTTGCCACCGATGACGTTCGGATCGACCGCCGAGCGTCCTTCCAATGCCTGGGTAGCTTCCAGCACGCTCAACCGGGTCAGGTACTGCCCGCCCTTCGCCCATCCCATCTGGCTGATGGCATCGACGCTGGTGTTGCCTACGCGCGGGCCCCCGGCGTAGTCATTGTTGAGCATGTTGGTCCAGATCTGTTCCAGCTTCTCGGGGCCGCTCTTGTCCGAGGCGGCTTGCAGGAGCACTCGAGGAGTCCAGCAATTGGGGTCCAGTCTGTGCTGCTCGAAAGCGCGGTCATGAGCCAGCATGACGTCAGCGCCAGGCAGATTCAGCGCGAGATCCGCACGTCCGTTTCCCATCCACGCCTGTCGAAGCTCCAGATCTTCCCGCAGCAGTGTCCGCCCGAATGCTTCCCACTGGCGCTCGCTCAGCTCGGCATTTGGAAAGCGCGAACCTTCGTCATTCTGAGATCTGGCATGGCTTTGCGCGTAGGCATTGGCCACGCGTCCAGGCAAACTGTCATTACGTACCACACCTAGCGCCAGCGTACCGTAGCCGTCCGAACCCGGCAGTTGCGACAGGTAGTTCCAGTACAGCTCACGATTACCGGCATCTGCATAATCGATGAGGATTCTGATGTCCTTCTGGGTCAGGCCACTCATTGCTTTCTCCTTGAGCCTCGTCGTTTAGCGCGTCCGTGCTGCAGCAAGAACATCGCGAACAGCATCTTCCATGCGTTTCCAGTCTTTCAAGAAAGCTCTCTTGTAATGCAGGGAGATGGATAGGCTGTCAGAGATATCGACAAAGTAGTGAACGCATCCGGCAGCCACAGGATCGTCCAGATCAATGACCTCGTCCTGCGTCAGGCGCACTCCGTCCCCCAGGAACGTTGCGCTATCGCACTTGATGAAGCTTGTCAGTCCCCCAGCACCGTCCCGTGCAGAATACCAGTCGCGCTCGAATGCCGGATTGCGGACAGGCGGCTTCCCATACCGGGCCTCGTACTTCTTCGCGTACAACACCATCTTCGCTTCATCGATTGCATAGGGCGTCAGGCCCAAGGTCTCCGGCTGTGCAACGCGTTGATCGAGACGGTCCCTGGGATCCTCCCTTTCCACAGAACCCTCCTCCGTGATGGCTTCATTTGAGGAAAGCCTTGAAAGCGAAGTCTCAATTGGAATGCGATCGATGTAGTTGATACGAACAGCAATCTCCTTCCGGAAATCATTCGTACGCGGATTGGCCCGGGCACCCGGCGGCGTCGGCTTCATGTCCGGCCACTCGATGACCAGCGTCACGCCCTCGCCGGGCCACGGTGCGATCTGGCTGTCCAGGTAGTTGGCCGGAATGCGGAAAGTGTTCGGCCCGAGCTTCACGTCCACGGGCGCATCGGTATAGGTGTGGCCGTTGATCGTGCGGCCGGTCTGGGGTGCGCCGGACATGGCGGGATTCCTTTCGTGTTCGGTGGACGGCGGCCGTGCACACGCGCTGGCACTCGTTGCGACGGCGAGTGCAAGCGTCAGGCAACGGCCGGGGGACATCACGTGCATGGGCATTCCATTGCAGGGTTCCAGCGCCACTATAGGGAACCGGGCGTCAACGGAACAGGAACCGCGTCGCAGCCCTTCACGGCACCAGGCAGCGTTCCACCTGCAGCGACAGCGCCTGGCAGGCGTTGAACAGACCTTCGACCACGGCGGCGGAGGGACAGCAGGCAGGATCGTCGTTCTCCCGTGCCACATGCGCGGCATGCAGCACCGCGGTCAACGCCGTGATGCCCGAAACGCTGCGGGTCGCCAGGGCCATGTCGAAGGCGCGGCCGGGGCTCAGGCACATTTCACTCCAGGCCTCGCCATCAGCGCGCAGGTTCCTGCCGTGGCCTTTCAGGTGTGCAAAGAATGCCGATGGGGTGACGAACTCGGCTGATTCGCGGAGCGCGTCCTCCAGCGTTTCGGCCAAGGCAGCGGGAAGATCAAGTACAGCGGCACCCAGCAGCGCGTGCAGGCGGGGATGGTCGGGAAGACGTTCGGGCATGACGGCAACCTCACGATGTGGCCACCTGCAGATGCAAGGTGGCGGACGGTGCGGGTTGGCGTGCCGGATACGTAGTACGAAAGCCGACGGGCCCTAAGACCCCCACACACCATCCGCCATGAACTGACAGAAGGTGCATTGTCGTGATCGCAACATACGTTGCAACTACGACGCCTTGTACTACGTAAGTTCGGGACGCCAATCCCGGCCACGGCGAATGCCTTGGCGCGGCCATGGTTACCGCCCTGAACCGGCGGTGGAAAGCAGGGAAATCCTGATCGATCACGTCGCTACGTTGGTTGCGTCAGTGGATGTCGAGTTGTCCATTGACTGGCGTTCTTCGCCAGCAGGCGACTCCTATCGACGCGTACTTTCCGGACGCCCTGTCCAGCCGTATACGACATGCGCGCTGCCGGTGCCAAAGACCCGCCGCTGGCTGTGGGCGTTCGCGAAACCCGCATGCGGCAAGCGCAACGCCGCTCAGCCTTCAGCTATCGCCTTGGGTGCTCTGATAGCCACGATAGGTTTCACCCCACTCGCGCATGGCCAGCAGCACCGGTACCAGCGTGCGCCCGAACTCGGACAGCTCGTATTCCACTTTCGGCGGCACTTCCGGGTACACGTGGCGGATCACCACGCCATCGGCTTCCAGTTCACGCAGCTGGCTGGTGAGCATGGACTGGGTGGCATTGGGCACCCGTCGCGTCAATTCCATGAAACGCCGCTTGCCGGTCATCAGGTGAAACAAAATGATCGGCTTCCACACGCCGCCGATCACTGACAGCGTGACTTCCACCGCGCAACCGCTCTTGCCGTCCCACCGTTTGCTACGCATGCATACTCCGGAAAACCATAGTACCTACGGAAAATCGTCGTTCTTGTTGCGATAACGGTGCGAGCCTAGCATGGGGCCATCCACTGACCGTGAGCCCCCAACCATGAGTTTCAAGGCACTGCTGACCCGCAAGACGAACGACGGCGTATCCACGGAACTGGTCGATTTCAATGAAGCCGACCTGGTGGACGGCGACGTCCTGGTACAGGTCGAGTACTCCACGCTCAACTACAAGGATGCGCTTGCCCTCACCGGCAAGAGTCCGGTCATCCGGACGTTCCCGCTCATTCCCGGCATCGATCTGGCAGGCGTGGTGCTGGAATCCAGCAGGGCCGACTTCAAGCCAGGCGACCGCGTCGTGCTCAATGGCTGGGACCTGAGCATGGGCCACCACGGCGGCCTGGCACAGCGCGCCCGCGTACGCGGCGAATGGCTCAACCGGATTCCCGGCAACCTGAGCACCCGCGACGCCATGGCCATCGGCACCGCTGGCTATACCGCGATGCTGTGCGTGCTGGCCCTGGAGCATGCAGGGGTGACGCCTGCACAGGGCGATGTGCTGGTTACCGGTGCCAACGGCGGCGTCGGCTCGATTGCGGTGGCGATCCTTTCAAAGCTGGGTTATCGCGTGGTGGCCGCCACCGGGCGGCCGGAGCACGCCGAGTATCTGCACAACCTGGGTGCGGCCGAGATCATCGATCGTGCGCAGCTCTCGGAGCCGCGCGAGCGGCCGGTGAGTGCCGAGCGATGGGCCGGCGTGGTGGATGTGGCCGGCGGCCCAACGCTGGTCAATGCCATCGCCGAAACGAAGTACCGCGGTGCCGTGGCCGCCTGTGGCCTGGCCCAGAGCGATGCACTGCACGGCTCGGTGCTGCCCTTCATCCTGCGCAATGTGACCCTTGCGGGCGTGGATTCGGTGAATGCCCCACAAGAGGTTCGCCAGCGCGCCTGGGATCGGCTCGCGACCGACCTGGACCCGCAGAAGCTGGAAAGCACCGTGCAGCAGATCGGCCTCGCCGAGGTGCTGGATGTCTATGAGCAGATCATCCCCGGCAAGGTGCGTGGCCGCATTGTCGTGGATGTGAACGCCTGACGCCTGCCGCGCCGGCGAGGGTGCAATGCCATCGCTGGCGCGCGTGCGCGAGTGACCGGAAACCCAGCGTGCCATGCCAAGCGGCCTTATCATGGGGCGGCAAGGGCACTTTACGCCCGGTGACGTACGCAAGGCAGTATCTGGATGTCTATGGAATGGCGCCCCTCGGGCTGGGGCCAGCGTGTGACCCGCTCGCCGGACTGGCAGTTGCGGCTGGATGGCGAACAGCTCGCGCTTTTGATCGACGGCAGGCACTACCACCTGCATGTGGCGAACGAACACAGCGTGCGGGTGGTTCGCGGCGTGCTCTGGTCCCGGGTCGAACTGACGACCGAGCGCGGTGAAGCACTGTCCGTGGATGGGCTGCCCAACAGCCAGGGCTCCCGGCTTGCGGCTGCCGTGCAGCATGTGCTTTTCGCGCGCTCCAGGCGGGGGCGCAAGGCACTGTTTGAGCGCGTTCTGGCGCAGATCCAGGCGTGGCTGGCCGAGGCAGACGCGCTTACCGACCGAGGCACCACCGGACGCCGCTGGATCACCCACGAACAGCAGCAGGCGTTGCTGGCCGACCGCCCCGCCCTGCCCCTGCCGCCCGCCGAGCTGGAGCAGCTGTTCCTCGACGAGGAGGTGCACGACGACCTGCACGCGCCCGGCCACCGCATGGCGCTGGACGCCCTGCACGACTGGCAGCTGGATTGGCCCGCCGTCTGGGCCGAGGCCAACGCGACCATGGCAGAGCGCGAGCGGGTGCTGGCCAAGGACTTCCTGGACCGGATCGAGAGCAAGCCCCTGACCGAGGAACAAGCCCACGCCGTCATCTGCTTCGACAACCGGGTACAGGTCGTGGCCGCGGCCGGCTCTGGGAAAACCTCCACAATGGTCGCCAAGGCCGCGTATGCCATCGACCGCGGCTTTGTCGAACCCGAACGGATCGTGATGCTCGCCTTCAACAAGGACGCCGCCCAGGAGCTGGAGGAGCGCGCGCAGCGATGCTTCGACCGGCTCGGCATGGGCGACAGCGTGGTGGAAGCCCGGACTTTCCACGCCCTGGGCCTGTCCATCATCGCCAAAGCCACAGGGCGCAAGCCGGATATCCCGGAATGGGCGGTCGACGCGACGCTGGGCTTCAACAAGCTGGCCGAACTGGTGGACGACTTGAAGGACCGCTCGACCCATTTCCGCACCCAGTGGGACATGTTCCGCCTGGTGTTCGGGCGCGACCTGCCGCCGTTCGGTGCCGACATGATGGCCGATGGTTACGACCGCGATGGCACGCCCTACATCCGCACCCTGAAGGGTGAGCGGGTGAAGAGCCTGGAGGAGTGCGTCATCGCCGACTGGCTGTTCTACAACGGCGTGGCGTACGACTACGAGCGGCGCTACGCATTCGATACCGCGACAGACACCCATCGCCAGTATCGCCCGGACTTCTACTATCCGGACGCCCGGCTGTATCACGAGCACTTTGCGCTGGATGCCGATGGCCAGCCGCCGAAGCACTTTGCCAACTACAGCGAAGGGATGCACTGGAAGCGCCAGCAGCATGTGGCGCGCGGCACCGCTCTGGTCGAGACGACGTCGTTTGGCCTGCGCAGTGGACAGGCCCTGCAGCATCTTGCCGAGCGGCTTGGCGCGTCTGATGTCGAGCTTGACCCGAACCCCGACCGCGAGCTGCCCGATCAAGGCGCCAAGCCGATGCCGGATGCTGACCTGATCGGACTGATGCGCACCTTCATTGCCCATGCCAAGAGCAACTGCCTGACACTGGACGATATGGCGGCGCGCCTGCGGCAGATGCCCGAGGATCAGTTCAAGGAACGCTACCGGCGCTTCCTGGAGATCGCCGGGCCGGTATTCCAGGCCTGGGACAATGCGCTGGCTGACGAGCGCAGCATCGATTTCGAGGACATGCTCAACATGGCGGCCGGGCTGCTGGAACAGGGCCACTATGAATCGCCCTACGAACTGGTGATGGCCGACGAATTCCAGGACGCATCGCGCGCCCGCGCGCGCCTCTGCCGTGCCCTGGTCAGCCAACCGGGCCGCCATCTGTTTGCGGTGGGCGATGACTGGCAATCGATCAATCGCTTCGCCGGTGCCGACGTTTCGGTGATGACTGGATTCGCCGAATGGATGGGGCATGGCCAGGTGCTGAAACTGGAGCAGACGTTCCGCTGCCCACAGGCACTGTGTGATGTGTCCAGCCGCTTCATCAGCCGCAACCCCGCGCAGATCGCCAAAAACGTTCGCTCTGCTGCGCCGGCAATGGGCCCGGTGCTGCAGGCGTTCCAGATGAACCGGCGCGAGGAGGTGCAGGATGGCGTTCGCCAGTACCTTGCGAAGCTGCACCAGCAACTGTTGTCAGGTGCAGTGCCGCAGGGCCGCACCGGGCGCGTGACGGTCTTTGTTCTGGGGCGGTATCGCGCGGATCGCGGTGCGATGCCTTCGGATTGGAAGACGGCCTTCGGCAGCACGATGGACGTCGAGTTCCTTACCGCACATCGATCGAAGGGGCGCGAGGCGGACTACGTGATCCTGCCGGGCATGATCAACCGCAGCTTCCCGAGCCTGCGCGCGGATGACCCGCTGCTTTCGCTGGCAATGCCGGACGGCGATACCTATCCGCTGAGCGAAGAACGGCGCCTGTTCTATGTCGCGCTGACGCGTGCGCGACGGTCGGTCGCGATGTTCACCCTGCAGGGCAGGCACTCGCCGTTCCTGGATGAGCTGGTCAAGGACGGGGCCGTGGAAGTAACCGCGATTTCAGGCGCGGCCATCTACGATGAGCGCTGCCCGGTGTGCAGGGTGGGCGTGTTCGTGGACCGTAATGGGCCACATGGGGCTTTCCGGTCGTGCTCGAGTTACCCGTTGTGCCACAACAAGCCAACAGGTGGGCGTCGGGGCTGAATGCCGCTCCCTCCACATATGCCTGCCTGCATCAGGGCACATAGGCACCGTCTCGGTTTCGCCCCCGGCACGATGCGCGCCATGGCGTTTCCGGAAGCGAAAAAGCCCCGGCAGGACCGAGGCTTTTGTCTGGAGGGTGGCAAGGTTGCAGGGTATCGCAAGGTCCCCACACGTCCCCGCCGCGCCCTGCTACGGGATAATGCAGCCGTTCAGACGCAGGCATTGCATATAGTTCCGGGTGCAGATACTCAAGTTTGTACCTGACGCCTCGCATGCAATGTATTGGACCTCGCAGACGGAACAAGGGCCGGGGGCCTTCGCCGTGGCGCTACCGATTCCAAAGGTCAACGCACAGGCCGCAACAGCAACAGAAAGCTTGAATCCAATCTTCATGCCATGACTCCGTTGGTCGCCCTCCTTGGGCATCCGAAGCCTAGCGCGGGTGCCGGGTGCATTCAAATTTCCCGGCGCGAACGTTTGTGCACTTGAAATGATTACCGCCCTTGAATGAAGCAGTTCCCTGTTGTCAGAGGAATGCACCGGTTTATTCGTTCAACTGACCCTCACGACCGGATGGCTGGCCAGCAAGGGCCTTAGCAACAAAAAAGCCCCTGTTCCCAGGGGCTCTTTGAAACAACTGGCGGAGAGAGTGGGACTTCCTTGAGAAGTGCCCTCACCCCTTGGACGGCTTGGGTTTCACGAATCTGGGAGGTGCCCTTGAATGTGCCCGCGATGAGCATACCCCTTGCGGTGCAACGGATCCAGCCGTTTTTGCCGCCCTTGGGATCGCCAATCTCGATCTTCTCCAAACCGGCGCGATCAGGGCAGATGACCCGTTCGCCCCCACTCTCCGCCGAAAAGGGAAGCAATCCGGTGGACCGCTTCCTCATGTGTGCCTCAGGGCAATTGGGGCCATGGGACAGGACGCCTCAGCAAACGGTTCTGGACGGAGTCCTTTCAACGGCGGCCTTACGCCATAGCTCCATGGCCGGCTCACCGTCGCCCACGACACACTGCAAAGCACGGATTCGCACGCCCAGTCCGGCGCCAGCTCGGAATCGACGCTCCAGGCCCAACGGGGTGCTTTCGGTGCGTCAGACACTGACTCGGCCTTGGCAATCACTGTTTGCAGCGATCGGCGGGGGGCAGATCCGCCACGAATGGCTACCAGGCACTCGCTGCGCATCTCGACGTGGGGCATGTCCTTGAAGCTCTTCCAAGCCCCGCCCCACCTCAATCCCGCCTGCTGGGCGAGCTCACCGAAGCGTTGGTAGCCCTGCCGCACCTGCTCGTCCTTCAGGTCCCAAGAAGGGCGCCCGCGCTTGTAGATGACCATGTCCGCGGCCCAACCGTGGTTGTGGCAGCTGCTGCCTCGCCCCACCTGGGTCACGCCCTTTTGGCTGGCGAGCAGCTCGGCCTGGCGCTGTTTAGAACGGTAGCCCTCCATCAGCCGCAGGTCGTAGCCCTCGTCCTTCATCTGCAAGGCGATGCGTTCCAGCGCTGAGCGAAGCTCGGGCTGGACACCGTCCCACTGCGGGGCGTCTTTGTGGCGGTGGAACAGGCGTTTGAAAAACCCAGGCTTCTTCCCGTGGACCTCAACGGAATCGGTGGCTGGCGCGTGCGCGTGGACCAAGACGGGTGCGCTGGCCAGTGCGAGCGCGAGCAACAAGCGTTGAAACATGAGTAGGCCTCCTTACTCACATGAGCGATACACCCATGCAAGCGGAGAATCGAAAACGCGCAAGGGGGCTTGCGGAATTTTTTCCCTGTCGTAGAAGAACAGGGGTGGGGAAAAGTCGGCCCCACCGCTTCCTGGCGCAACGGCCCCTCCTGCCGTTGCGCCGGGAAGTTTCGTTGGGGGGGGGCTTGCGCATTCCAGGATCTGATCTATTCGTGAGTGCACACGCTCACTCATTTCAGACCCAGGAGGCCACCCCATGAAACGCTCCCTCATCCACTGCGCTTTGCTGGCAGGCCTTGTTGCTGGCACGGCGCAAGCCCAGGTTCAAGTGGGCAACGGTGCCGTTGCCACCAAACCCGAGACCACTGCGGTAGGCGACCGCGCCCAATCGTTGACCGTTGGGGCCACGACCATCGGGGCGGACGCCCTCGCCGACGGCGGGATAATGGTGGATGAAAATGGCGTTCCGGGTGAGTGCCTGGGGGCCACTGCGGTGGGCAATCGCGCCACCGCTCGCGGATGCCATACAACCGCTCTGGGGTTCTCGAGCGAAGCGCAGGGCTCAAATGCGCTCGCCATTGGCTCTCGCGCACAGGCATTTGCGGTTTACGCCGTCGCCGTCGGACCCCAAGCCCAAGCCACCGGCGATTCCGCGGTGGCCATTGGCGGGCACAGCCTGGCCAGCGGGATCACCGGTGTGGCCATCGGCTCTAGTGCCCGCGCG
This sequence comes from Stenotrophomonas sp. LC732, assembly GCF_052446685.1. Classification (NCBI taxonomy): domain Bacteria; kingdom Pseudomonadati; phylum Pseudomonadota; class Gammaproteobacteria; order Lysobacterales; family Lysobacteraceae; genus Stenotrophomonas; species Stenotrophomonas sp. LC732. The sequence goes on from NZ_CP199214.1 coordinate 2,680,223, forward strand.
CTCGGGGATGGCGGGACCGCTGTAGGCTCAACCGCAAGAGCCGATGGAAACGGCGCGGCGGCTTTCGGGGCCGGGGCGAATGCTCAAGGCGATCGCAACCTCGCGTTGGGCGCCGCATCCCAGACCGAGGGCGAAGGTGCATCCGCCGTGGGGCCCGGTGCCAACGCAACCGCCGACTTTGCCGGCGCCTACGGTTACAGCGCTGGCGTTGCCGGCGAGGCCGGCACCGCCGTGGGTCCATGGGCACAGGCGTTTGCGCCCTACTCTGCCGCCTTCGGCGCGTCTGCCACGGCCAACGCCACAGAAAGTGTGGCATTGGGGCCCCGTGCCGTGGCCAACGCATGGGGATGCGTGGCCGTGGGCGCCAACACCACGTGCGATGAAGAAGACACTGCAGCCTTTGGCAACCGCCGCTTGACCCAAGTTGCCTTGGGCAAAGCGGACGACGACGCCGTGGCCGTCAGCCAACTGCGGACCGCCGTGGAAACCTTGGGCGCTGGCGCCTCCATGGTGAACGGCTTGATCGTGGCGCCGAACTACCAGCTGAGCAGCGGTAACAACTACACCACCGTGGCCGGTGCCATCTACGATCTCGATGGGCGCGTTCACCAGCTGGAACAAAACCCTGGCGGCGGTGGTGGCACCCCCGGTCCACAGGGCCCCACCGGTCCGCAAGGCCCAGCAGGCAAGGACGGTAAGGACGGAGGAAGCAGCACCACGGTGGCCGGGGCCAACATCGAGGTCACTGACAACGGGGACGGCACCCAAACCGTTGGCTTGAAAGACAACGTTGGACTGTCCGAAAAGGGCTCGGTCCAGGTGGCCAAGGCCATCCACAACAGCGACGGCTTCACTGTCCAGGGCGGTCCATCGGTCACCAGATCCGGGATCAACGCCGGCAACCAGCGGGTAACCGGGGTGGCAGCGGGGGCGATCGCCGCAGGGTCCACGGACGCGATCAACGGTGGCCAATTGTGGGATTACCAGCGGCAGCAAGACGACCGCTGGAACCTGACGGACCGCCGTTTCCGCCAGCTCGACAAGCGGGTGAGCGGTATCTGCGCCATGGCCCAAGCCAACGCCCAGATGGCCACCTCGACGTCGGCCATCCATGGGGAGAACCGCAACCGCTTGGCCGTAGGCGTAGGTGGCTGCAGCGGCCAAGCCGCCATTTCCATCGGCTACACCCGCGACGTGACCACCCCACGCGGATCCCCATCGGCCTTCTCGATCGGGGTTTCCCGCAGCGGGCAGGACACGGCCGTGGGCGCAGCCTGGGCCATCGGTTGGTAACGAATATCAGCAGCGAAAAGGAGGTGATCGTGTCTCGGCAAGGGCCCTTCGGGGCCCTTGTTCGTGGCGTCAATTTATTGAAATTGTATCTATATACAATAACTTACGATTTACCAAGGCATTGGAAGCTGGTAGCATCTGCACCGCTAAGCAGTGTAGGAGCCGGACTGACAATCCCGCCTGCAGTGAATCGCCCAGGGTTCCGTAGACACCTCGCAGCCATAAACTATGGCTTAGGCGGAGGTGGTTATGAGCACGAAGCGGTACACCGATGAGTTCAAGATCGAGGCGGTCCGACAGATCGTTGAGTACGGCCGTCCGGTAGCGGAGGTTGCCGAGCGACTGGGCGTGTCGATCCATAGTCTTTACGGCTGGAAGCGGCAACAAGGCAAAGGCGATGTTGGCCGGCGTGTCGAGCAGGACCAGAACGCGGAAGTGCGCCGCCTCAAGGCTGAGCTACGCAGGGTCACTGAAGAGCGAGACATCCTAAAAAAAGCCGCCGCGTACTTTGCAAAGGGGTAAGAGCAAAGTACGCCTTCATGAAGCAACACGCAGATGAGTTCGGCCTCGCGGCGATGTGTCGGATGCTTGGCGTCCATCGCAGTGGCTACTACGCCTGGCTAAAAGAGCCGGCAAGCGCTCGCGACAAGGACGATCAGCGGTTGCTCGGCCTAATCAAGCACAGCTGGCTGGAAAGCGGCTCTGTGTATGGCCACCGCAAAGTGACCACAGATCTGCGCGAGCTTGGCGAGACGTGTAGTCGTCATCGCGTGGCACGCTTGATGAAGAGCGAGGGGCTGCGGGCAATGGTCGGCTACGGTCGGCGACCACGCCCATTGAGCGGCCCTGTTGGATCAGTCGCCAAGAACGTTCTGGCTCGCGGCTTCAAAGTCAGTGAGCCAAATCGCGCGTGGGTCACGGACATCACCTACATCCGCACGTACGACGGCTTCCTGTACTTGGCGGTAGTGCTTGATCTGTTTTCGCGTCAGGTCGTTGGATGGGCAACCCGACCAACTCAACATACGGACCTGGTTTTGCAGGCGCTATTGGCTGCAGTGTGGCGGCGCAAGCCAAGCCCCGGGCTTCTGCTTCACTCCGACCAGGGAACCCAGTTCACCAGCGAAGACTGGCAGAGCTTCCTGCGCGAGCACGACATCGTGTGCAGCATGAGTCGACGAGGAAACTGCCATGACAACGCAGCGATGGAGAGCTTCTTCCAGCTACTGAAGCGGGAGCGTATTAAGCGGAGGATCTACAGCAATCACGACGAGGCACGGGCCGACGTCTTCCAGTACATCGAGATGTTCTACAACCCAAAACGGCGGCACAGTTCCAACGACGGGCTGTCCCCGGTAGAGTTCGAGAAGCAGTACGCACTAAACGGCTGACGACTGTCTAGAAAACCCTGGGCGATTCAGACGCGCACTTGGCTTCTCGCACATTCATCGTCGGCTCAGCACCTACGATCGCTGACATCTCGATGGTTGGATATCTCTACTACGACGAAGAGACTCGTTTCGACCGCACCAGCTTTACGAACATCCAGAGTTGGGCGAAGCGCATTGCTGAGTTGCCAGGGTGGGCGCATCCATACGACTTGATGCCTCGGGCGATCACGGCAGATCAACCCACGGCCCAAGTCCCAGAGGCGGGTCGCTGAATCTACATTTCTGTTCTGTAAGGCGATTCAGTCGCCAGGCCTGAAGAAAGTTCTTTAAGATCAGGAGCCATCGAGATGGTAATGAAGTCACGCACTGCCAAGTCACTCGGTCTGATCTCAGTCCGGCGCTGGCGCCGGCTGCCGCCTCGCGCGACGCCGTTTGCCTTCGCTTTCTACATGTCCACCATCATGGCCCTGGTGATGTGCACGGCCATTGTCGGTACCGCCAACGAATTCGATGCTGAACTACCCATCAAGGTGCTTAGTGCGTATTCGCGAGCAATGCCAATTGCCTTCGTATCTTTATTAGCTGTCCGTCCGGTGGTCTTTTGGTTAGTGCGACACACAGTAAGGCAAAGCTGAGCACAATTGGATTCTATGCGATTAATAATAACGAACTGGAATATTCCCGGGTTCTTTAGCTACTTCTGAGTCGCGGCGGTCCTAGCAAAGATATTCATCCGCTCACAGGCTTAGATCGACGTGACGGTGCCCGCTTCTGCCGCATGAGTACCGGGCTTATCAGATGGAACTACGTCATTTACGTTGTTTTCTTGCCGTGGCCGAAGAACTCCATTTTGCTCGCGCGGCTGAGAAACTGCATATCGAACAGTCGCCGCTGTCGCGCGCCATCAAAGAGTTGGAGGAAGAACTGGGCGTGGTGCTGTTTGCACGCACCACGCGCAGCACCCGACTGACGCGCGCCGGCAAGCTGTTTCTGAAGCATGTGCCACGGGTCTTCATAGCGATACAGCAGGCACGCGACAGCGTGAAGGCAGCGGCCAATGGTTTCCACGGTCAGTTGCGTATCGCCTTATCCGACGGCATTACGCCGTCGCGCCTGCCGGCTCTGTTGGCGCTGTGCCGGCAGGAGGAACCGGAAGTCGAAATCCGACTGTCCGAGGTGCCGCTGTCGCAGCAGATCAAAGGACTGCATGACGACTTTTACGACGTGGGCTTCGCCCAGTCTGATGAGGTCGGCGACGGCATCGCGGCAGAAGCGGTTTGGAGCGATCCACTGATGGTGGCAGTGCCGGCACGGCATGACTTGCTCAAGTACAAGCGGATTCCGCTGGAGGAAGTGCTGCGCTTTCCGCTGGTACTGTGCGACCCGCAGGTGTGCGAAGGCCATGCGCGGCAAATTGAGCGCGTGCTGCGCCGGGTGGACATGGAGCCGCTAGTAGCTGAGCGGGTGGCTTCGTGCGACCTGATGATGGCGCTGGTATCGGCAGGTTTCGCTCTCGGCTTTACAGGCGCGGCCCACATCGCCGCCAGCCGGGAACCGGGCGTGGTGGCCCGGCCTCTGGCGGGGCGCTCGCCGCTGCTCACCACCTATTTGCTGCGTCCGGCAGGCGAACCGTCGGAGACGCTGGCGCACTTCATCGAGCGGGTGCAGGCCATCGAATCTCCCGAAGCCAGCGGGCCCGTGTCGGGCCGTCATTCCCATCGTGCGGAGGAACCCAAGCCATGAAGAAGACCATCCCGCTTCTGCTGGCCGTAGTCCTGACGGCCTGCGGCCAGTCCGAAACACCTCAACAGGCGAACCTGCCAACCGTCGAAGAACTGGCATCCAACCCGGAGCGGCTTAAAGAGCTGCGCCAGCAATGCCGGCAGGAACGCGCGAAGCTGGGCGACGAGCTATGCAACCGGGTCGCCGAGGCCACACGCAAGCGGTTCTATGGCGATGGCACGGTGCCCTATACGCCGCCGGAGAATCCGCCCAAGTTCTGATCGTAGGCGCTTCGCCACGAACATTCCGATTTCTTGCTCGACACGCCGCAACGCGCTATCGCTTGCGGCTTTCTTTTCGTCTTCGCCCCTGCGCGAAATCTTGCTTCTTACGCGACCTTTCTTCCGATAACGGTCTTTGACCGGCACCGACCCGGCACTGATCCTCAGGCTCTGCGGCACGTCCTTGTGCCGCGTGTGAGCGAGGAATCAGCGCAGGAGAAATCGGAGGCCAGTCATGCAAGGTCAGGGCGTGCTGTTCGGGCAGATCGCCGCTGTTTTCAGCATCGTGATCGCCGGCGTATGGAGTGCAACGCAATGGACAGCGGCAGCCCTCGGACATCAACTACGCCTTGGCTCGCCCTGGTTCGACTTCTTTGGCACGCCGGTATATCACCCCTGGCGGCTCTTTGAATGGTGGTTCTTCTTCGATGCCTACGCGCCGCATGTCTTCGACATAGGCGGTGCGATTGCGGGCGGCAGCGGTCTTCTTGCCGTGGTGGTCGCCATCGCCATGTCGGTATGGCGTTCGCGACAGTCGCGCCTCGTCACGACCTACGGCTCGGCGCGCTGGGCTGAAACCGCCGACATCCGCAAGGCTGGGCTGACCCAGCCGGCCGGAGTCTTCCTCGGCCTGCACCGCGACCAATACCTGCGCCACGAAGGGCCGGAACACGTCCTGACCTTTGCACCGACGCGCAGCGGCAAAGGCGTCGGCCTGGTGGTTCCCACCTTGTTGAGCTGGCCCGCGTCCGTAGTGGTTCACGACATCAAGGGCGAGAACTGGACTCTCACGGCCGGCTGGCGTTCGCGGTTCAGCCATTGCCTGCTGTTCAACCCCACCGATGCGAAGTCGGCCGCCTACAACCCGCTGCTGGAAGTTCGGCGCGGCGCGCATGAAGTGCGCGACGTGCAGAACGTGGCGGACATTCTGGTCGATCCCGATGGCGCGCTCGAACGCAGGAACCATTGGGAAAAGACCAGTCACGCGCTGCTGGTCGGCGCCATCCTGCATGTGCTCTACGCCGGCACCGACAAGACTTTGCGCGGGGTGGCTAATTTCCTGTCCGATCCAGCGTGCCCGTTCGAGCTGACGCTGCACCGGATGATGACGACCGCGCACCTGGGCGATGCGCCGCATCCCGTCGTCGCATCCGCCGCGCGCGAAGTGCTCAACAAGTCGGACAACGAACGCTCCGGCGTGTTGAGCACCGCCATGTCGTTTCTCGGCCTGTACCGCGATCCCACGGTGGCCGAGGTCACGTCACGTTGCGACTGGCGCATCGCCGACCTGATTTCTGCCGAGCATCCCGTATCGCTGTACCTGGTGGTGCCGCCTTCGGACATCAGCCGCACCAAGCCGCTGATCCGGCTGATCCTCAACCAGATCGGGCGGCGGCTCACCGAATCGCTTGACGGCTCCGATGGCATCGCCCGCCGCCACAAGCTGCTGCTGATGCTCGACGAGTTCCCTGCGCTCGGCCGCCTCGACTTCTTCGAGACGGCGCTTGCCTTCATGGCCGGCTACGGCATCCGCAGCTTCCTCATCGCGCAGTCGCTCAACCAGATCGACAAGGCGTATGGGCAGAACCATTCCATCCTCGACAACTGCCACGTCCGGGTGACGTTCGCCACCAACGACGAACGCACCGCCAAGCGCATCTCCGAAACGCTCGGCACCGCCACCGAACTGCGCGCGCAGCGCAACTACGCCGGCCATCGGCTTGCGCCGTGGCTCGGGCATCTCATGGTGTCGCGGCAGGAGACAGCTCGGCCGCTGCTCACCCCCGGCGAGGTGATGCAGCTTCCGCCCGATGAATCGGTGGTGATGGTGTCCAGCCTGCCGCCGATCAAGGCGAAGAAGCTGCGCTACTACGCCGACGCCAACTTCAAGCAGCGCGTATCGCCGCCGCCCGCGCTCGCGGCCGGGTGCTACGCCGATGCGCCGCCATCGCGCCCTGACGACTGGAGCGGCCTGGCGATTCCCGCCGTCCCCGCCGCACCGGCCACGGCATCCGCCGATGGCCTGGGCGGCACCGACGATGGCGGCCCGCGCCGGCAGCCGGAGCTGTCCGAGGTTGCCGAGTACCACCCCGAACAAGCGCCAGCCGCCAATGACCTGGCGCTGCTCGATGACGACGACGACCTGCCGCTGCCGCTTCCCGGCCAGCTCGATCCGGCCATGCAGCGCACGGCCCGGCTGGCTTCCCTCGACCCCAACGACGGAATCGAGCTATGAGCCAATACCGCCTCAATCTGTTCATCCAGCACGAGCACGCCAAGCGCCTGGAAGAACTGGCCGCCAAGAACGGCGTCTCGAAGTCCAGCATCGTCGCGGCGGCGTTGGCGTCCTGGCTGTCGCCGGACGCGGACGATCAGCGCGAAGCGGCCATTGCCAAGCGGCTGGATCGGCTGTCGCGGCAGACCGAGCGCCTGGAGCGCGACCAGAACATCCAGATCGAAACGCTGGCGCTGTTCGTCCGCTACTTCCTGACCGTGAGCACGCCGGTTCCCGAAGCGCATCAGGAGGCAGCACGCGCCCAGGGCAAGGCGCGCTTCGAGCAGTTCGTCGAACAGCTCGGCAGGCACCTGCTGCGCGGCCGCAGCCTCGTGCGCGACGTGGTGGAAGAACTGCACCCGGACACCGCGCGGATGGATGACGCGGCGGCGCTGGCCGAAGCCCAGGAGCGTGCCTCATGAGCGCCGTTCCGCAACTTCCGCCCGAGCCTCGTTCATCCGCGGCGGCTTCGCTGGATCGCCGCATCCAGATGCTGCGCACGGCAATGGGGCCGCTGATCGCCGCCGCGCTGGCAGACCCGGACGTGGTGGAAATCATGCTCAACCCAGACCGCACCCTATGGGTGGATCGGCTGTCTTCGGGCCGTGCGCCGCTGGGCGTGGAGCTGTCCGAGGCCGATGGCGAACGCATCATCCGCCTGGTCGCGGCCCACGTCGGCGCGGAAGTGCATCGCGGCCAGCCGCTGCTGACCGCCGAGTTGCCGGAGACGGGCGAACGCTTCGAGGGCATCTTGCCGCCGGCCGCGCCCGGCCCGGCGTTCGCGCTGCGCAAGCGCGCCGTGAACATCATCGGTCTGGATCAGTATGTCGCCGACGGCATCCTGACCGCTGGACAGGCCGAGTTACTGCGCCGCGCCGTGCGCGAGCGGCAGAACATCCTGATCGCCGGTGGCACAAGTACCGGCAAGACCACGCTGGCGAACGCGCTGCTGGCCGAGATCGCGGCCACCGGCGACCGCGTTCTGGTTCTCGAAGACACCATCGAGCTGCAATGCGCGGCCCGCGACCATGTGCCGCTGCGCACCCGCGCCGGCGTCGTGTCCATGACGGAGCTGGTGCGCGCCACCATGCGCCTGCGTCCTGATCGCGTGATCGTCGGCGAAGTGCGCGGCGGCGAAGCCCTCGACCTCATCAAGGTGTGGGGCACGGGGCATCCGGGCGGTATCGCCACGATCCACGCCGGTTCCGCGCTGGGCGCGCTGCTGCGCCTCGAACAGTTGATTCTCGAAGTCGCGGTGAACCCGCCGCGGGCGCTGATCGCCGAAGCGGTCAACGTCGTCATCCACATCGCTGGCCGTGGCCGCAAGCGCCACGTCGAAAGCATTGCCCGCCTCAATGGCTTCGACGCCGCCGGTTATCGCCTGGCGGACGCGATGGAAACGCCGTTTCCCGCGCTGGCGCCGCCTTCCTCCCCGTCCCCTGACCACTCTGGAGAACTGCCATGACGCAGATGAACGCTGTTGCTTTCCGTTTTTCCGTAAATCCGGCCTCAATCCTTGCGCGCCTGCGGCGCCTGGCCGCGCCGGCACACCACGGCCTGCTGCTGGCCGCCGTCATGCTGATGACGGCCGGCACGGCGAAGGCCGCCGGTTCCTCGATGCCGTGGGAAGGCCCGCTGCAATCCATCCTCGATTCCATCCAGGGGCCGGTCGCGCGCATCGTCGCGGTCATCATCATCATCGCTACGGGCCTGGCGCTGGCCTTCGGCGACACGTCGGGCGGCTTTCGCAAGCTCATCCAGATCGTGTTCGGGTTGAGCATCGCGTTCGCCGCGTCCTCGTTCTTCCTGTCGTTCTTCAGCTTCTCCGGCGGGGCGGTCGTATGAGCACGGCCAGCGACCTTCCGGGCTTCGAGGTGCCGCTGCACCGCTCGCTGACCGAACCGATCCTCATGGGCGGTGCGCCGCGCACGGTCGCCATTGCGAACGGCACGCTCGCCGCTGCCGTGGGCCTGGGCCTGCAACTGTGGATTCCGGGGCTGGTGCTCTGGCTCGTCGGCCATTCGCTGGCAGTGTGGGGCGCGCGCGTTGATCCGCAGTTCATGCAGGTCTTCGCCCGGCACATCAAGCACAAGCCGCTGCTGGACGTGTAGGGGGATGCCGCGATGCTGAACCTTGCTGAATACCGCCAGCGCCCGGCCTTGCTCGCCGACTGGCTGCCGTGGGCCGGGCTGGTCGCGCCCGGCGTCGTCTTGAACAAGGACGGCAGTTTCCAGCGCACGGCACGATTCCGTGGCCCCGATCTGGACAGCGCCACGCAAGGCGAGCTGATCGCCGCGTCTGCACGGCTCAACAACGCGCTTCGCCGGCTGGGTTCTGGCTGGGCCTTGTTCATCGAGGCAGAGCGCCAATCCGCCGCCGACTATCCGCATTCCGACTTCCCCGAACCGTTGTCCTGGCTCGTCGATGAAGAACGCCGCGCCGCGTTCGAGGAATCGGGCCATCACTTCGAGAGCGCCTATCACCTGACGGTGGCGTTCCTGCCGCCGGAGGAATCCCGCGCCCGCGCCGCCAAGCTGCTCTACGAGAACTCGCCCGGCGATGGCGTGGATTGGGACGGCCGCCTCGATGCCTTCGTGGCGGAAACCGATCGCGTGTTCGACCTGCTCGACGGCGTGATGCCGGAAATCGCCTGGCTGGACGACAGCCAGACGCTGACCTACCTGCACGCGACCGTCTCGACGCGGCGCTATCGCATCGGCGTCCCCGAAGTGCCTTTCCATCTGGACGCGCTGCTGGCCGACTCCGCGCTGGTCGGTGGCCTGGCGCCCATGCTGGGCGACCAGCACCTGCGCGTGGTGTCGGTGCGCGGCTTTCCGACCTCAACCTGGCCGGGCCTGCTGGACGACCTCAACCGCCTCGGCTTTGCCTATCGCTGGAGCACGCGCTTCCTGTGCATGGACAAGGCCGAGGCGGAAAAGGAGCTGGGCCGATTGCGCCGCCAGTGGTTCGCCAAGCGCAAAAACATCATCGCGCTGCTGCGCGAAACCATCTTCCAGCAGGAAAGTCCGCTGGTCGATACAGACGCCAGCAACAAGGCGGCCGACGCCGATGCCGCCTTGCAGGAGCTTGGCAGCGATCAGGTCGCCTTCGGCTACCTGACGGCGACCGTCACCGTCATGGATGCGGACGCCGCCGTGGCCAACGAGAAGCTGCGCATGGTGGAGCGCGTCATCCAGGGCCGGGGCTTCGTGACCATCCCTGAAACCTTGAACGCGGTCGATGCCTGGCTGTCGTCCATCCCCGGCAACGCCTACGCGAACGTGCGCCAGCCCATCGTCTCGACGCTGAACCTGGCGCACATGATGCCACTGTCGGCGGTGTGGGCCGGGCCGGAGAAGAACGACCACCTCGACGGCCCGCCGCTGATCGTCACCCGCACCGATGGCGCGACGCCGTTCCGGCTGGTGACGCACATTGGCGACGTGGGGCACACGCTGGTCGCTGGCCCCACCGGCATGGGCAAGTCGGTACTGCTGGCGACGCTGGCCTTGCAGTTCCGCCGCTACTTCGGCTCGCGGATCTTCGCCTTCGACATGGGCCGCTCCATGCGCGCCACCATCCTCGGCCTCGGCGGCGAGCACTACGACCTGGGCGCCGATGGCGACATCGCGTTCCAGCCGCTCGCCCGCATCGACCACGAGGGCTACCGCTCCTGGGCCGCCGAATGGGTGGAAGGCCGCCTGCTGCATGAGGGCGTGACCGTCGGCCCGGACGAGAAGGTGGCCATCTGGTCGGCGCTCGGCAGCCTCGCCGGTGCGCCGCAGGAACAGCGCACGATGACCGGGCTTTCCGTGCTGCTGCAATCGAACGCGCTGCGCCAGGCGCTTTCGCCCTACGTGCTCGGCGGCGCCCACGGCAAGCTGCTGGACGCCGACCACGACCGGCTGGGCATGGCCGACGTGCAGGGCTTCGAGATGGAAGAACTGATGCACAGCCCCGCCGCCGTGCAAGCGGTGCTGCGCTACCTGTTCGCCCGGTTCGATGAGCGTTTCGATGGCGCACCCACGCTGCTGATTCTCGATGAGGCGTGGCTGTTCCTCGATGAGCCGTCCTTTGCCGCCCGCATCCGGCAATGGCTCAAGACGCTGCGCAAGAAGAACGTCAGCGTCATCTTCGCCACGCAGTCGCTGGCCGACATCAAGGATTCGAGCATCGCGCCAGCGATCATCGAAAGCTGCGCGAGCAGGATTTTCTTACCTAACCCGCAGGCCACCGAGCCGCAGATTCGCACGATCTACGAGGGCTTCGGCCTCAACAGCCGGCAAATCGAAATCGTCGCCACCGCGCAGCCCAAGCGCGACTACTACTACCAATCGCGCCTCGGCAATCGCCTGTTCGACCTCGACCTGGGGCCGGCCGCGCTCGCGTTCGCGGGCGCATCCACGCCGCAAGACCAACGCGACATATACCGCGTGCTGACGCAGGCCGGCGCACCCGGCTTCGCCGGCGCGTGGCTGCGCCATCGCGGCCTTGATTGGGCCGCCGACCTGCTGCCGTCCGCACCGGCGGCCGCTTCGTTCCTCAACGCCCAACCACTGGAGGTTTCACCATGAAGACCAAGCCCCGTTTGCTGTCCGCCTCGCTCGCTGCCGCGCTGTCTGTCTCGCTGATGCTCGCACAGCCGGCGGCCGCCATCACTGCGTTCGATCCATCGAACTTCGTGCAGAACACGCTGACCGCCGTTCGCACGCTTGAGCAGATCAACAACCAAATCAACCAGCTCCAGAACGAAGCACAGATGCTAATGAACCAGGCGCGCAACCTGGCGCGTCTGGACTTCAACATCGTCAACCGCCTGCGCTCGACGCTCGCCACCACCGAACGCCTGATCGCCGAGGCGCAGGGGCTGGCCTACGACGTGACGAGCATGGATCGGGAGTTCGCGCGCCTGTATCCCGAGCAGTACGCCGCCACCGTCAGCGGCGACCGCATGGCGCATGACGCCCGCGAACGCTGGCAGAACAGCCTGAACGGCCTGCACACCGCCATGCGGATGCAAGCCCAGGTGTCGCAGAACCTGACCCAAGACGAAAGCGCGCTGGCCGATCTGGTCAGCCAGAGCCAGTCCGCCACCGGCGCGCTGCAAGCCATGCAGGCGACGAACCAGCTCCTTGCCTTGCAGGCCAAGCAGTCCATCCAGGCGCAGCAGCTCCAGATCACGCAAGACCGTGCGGCCTCGCTGGAACTGGCGCGGCAGGCGGCGGCCACCGAGCGCGCCCGCGAAGTGCGGCGGCGCTTCCTCGGCACCGGCACGCCATACACGCCGCAGCGCGTGGACTTCTACGGCAACTGACGGGAGACAGCCATGCGATGCGTCCTCGCCCTGTCGGCTTCGCTGCTGGCCCTGCTGCTGACCGCGTGCGGCCAGCAGCAGGCCGAAGACCTGGCCGATGCCTTGGCCGCCGATCCCGCGCGGCTCAAGGCGCTGCGCGCGCAATGCGCGGCCGACCGGCAGGCCGTGGGCGAGGACGCCTGCCGCGCTGCCGCCGAAGCGTTCCGGCGGCGCTTCTTCGCCGGCCAGACCGGGCCGGACGAATACCGGACGCTGGCCGATCTGCCGCCCATTCCGCCGAGCTTCGATGAACCCGCCGATGGCGGCGAAACGCCGGCTTCGCCTGCACCCGAGGACACGCCATGAACGACGTGACCATCATCGACCGCTTTCTGGATACGTTCTCGCGCTACATCGACTCCGGCTTCGGGCTGCTGCAAGGCGAAGTGGCGTTCCTGACCGCCACGCTCATCGTCATCGACATGACCATCGCCGGCCTGTATTGGGCCATGAGCCACGCCACCGGCCAGGGCGAAGACGTGATCGCCAAGCTGCTGCGCAAGGTGCTCTACGTCGGTGCCTTCGCCTACATCATCGGCAACTTCAACTGGCTGGCCGGCATCGTGTTCCGCTCGTTCGCCGGCCTGGGCCTGACGGCCACCGGCTCGGCCATCACGATGGAGAACTTCCTGCAACCGGGGCGGCTGGCGAAGACCGGCATCGACGCGGGTGCGCCGATTCTGGAGCAGATCGGCGACATGGCCGGGTTCCCCGAGGTGTTCGTGAACCTCGACCCCATCGTGGTGATGTTCCTCGCCTGGCTGGTGGTGATCCTCTGCTTCTTCGTGCTGGCGGTGCAGCTTTTCATCACGCTGATCGAGTTCAAGCTGACCACGCTCGCCGGCTTCGTGCTGGTGCCGTTCGCGCTCTGGAACAAGACGAGCTTCCTGGCTGAAAAGGTGCTCGGCAACGTGGTGTCGTCTGGCGTCAAGGTACTGGTGCTGGCCGTCATCGTCGGCATCGGTTCGGGCCTGTTCGCCGAGTTCCAGACCGTGCCGGATGAACCGTCCATCGACCATGCCCTGGTCGTGATGCTGGCCTCGCTCGCGCTGCTGGCTCTGGGCATCTTCGGGCCGGGCATCGCCACCGGCCTGGTGTCCGGTGCGCCACAGCTTGGCGCGGGCGCGATGGCCGGTGCCGCTGTCGGCGCTGTCGGCACGGGCGTTGCCATTGGTGCCGCCGCGACCGGCGTAGGCGGTGCCGTAGCCGCCGGGGCGCGTATGGCGCCGGCCGCCGCCAAGCTGGCCGGCAGCGGTGCGCGTGCCGCTGCCTCGACGGCCGGCAGTGCCCGGTCGGCGTTCCAGGCCGGTTCCGCCGCAGCCGGTGGCGGGGCCAAAGGCGCGATGGCGGGCCTGGGCAAAGTCGCCAAGACCGGCGCGCAGGCCGCCGGCCATAAGGCCGCCGCCGGGGCGCGTTCGCTCAAAGACCGGACAGCCGCCGCTTTCCGCGCCGACGGCGCGGCACCTGCTTCTGGCGGCGGTGCGGCAGCGACCAGCGGCGCCGCCCAAGGGAGCGCGGCCGAAGGCGATGCCCCGGCCGCCGCCGGGCAGAAGCAACCGGCCTGGGCCAGGCGCCTGCACCGCCGCCAGCAGATGACCCATGCCGCGACTACCACCGCCCACACGCTGCGCGGTGGCGATGGTGGCGGCTCAGGGCAAGGCCCGAGCCTGCGCGATTCCGATTCATAAGGAGAGACGACCATGCGATTCAAGCGACCGCAGGTGCGCTATGCCGATACGCCGCAGCCTGCCACCCCATACCAATCCGCCGCGCAGGTGTGGGACGAGCGTATCGGCTCGGCCCGCGTGCAGGCGAAGAACTGGCGGCTGATGGCCTTCGGCTGCCTGGTGCTGGCGCTGCTGATGGCTGGCGGCCTGGTCTGGCGTTCGGCGCAGTCCTTCGTGACGCCCTATGTGGTGGAAGTGGACAACGCCGGCCAGGTACGCGCAGTGGGTGAAGCGGCCACGCCGTACCGGCCCAACGACGCGCAGACGGCGCACCACATCGCGCGCTTCATCACGCTGGTTCGGTCGCTGTCCATCGACCCCATCGTGGTGCGGCAGAACTGGCTGGATGCCTACGACTACACCACCGACAGGGGCGCGGCCGTGCTCAACGACCACGCCCGCACCAACGACCCGTTCGCACGCATCGGCCGCGAGTCGGTGACGGTGCAGATCACCAGTGTCGTGCGCGCCAGCGACACGTCTTTCAACGTGCGCTGGACGGAACGCCGCTACGTCAATGGCGCGGCCGCCGGGCTGGAGCGGTGGACGGCCGTGGTGTCCATCGTGCTGCAAACCCCGCGCACCGAGGAACGTCTGCGCCACAACCCGCTTGGCATCTACGTCAACGGCCTGTCGTGGAGTCGCGAGCTGGATTCTTCCGAAGGAGCCAAGCCATGAACCTGCCTTTCCGCTTTTACGTTTTGTCGTTGTTGCTTCTTGCCCTGTCGGGCTGCGCCACGCAGGGCAAGCCGCCGCCGACCATTTCGCTCGATGAACCCGTGCAGGCGCAGCCGCTGCCCGAACCGCCCATGCCGGTCGAAGTGGTGGAGGTGCCAACGGTGCTGCCGATGCCGGCGCAGTTGAAGCCGCTGCCCGAGGTGGACGAAGCGCCGCCGGCGCCGGAGCCGGCTGACGAAACCGTGCGCGTATCGAAGGCCAACGCCGAGGCGCGCATCGCGCCCACGCGCGAGGGCTACGTCAACGCGATTCAGGTCTGGCCGTACACCGACGGCGCGCTGTATCAGGTCTATGCCGCGCCGGGGCGCGTGACCGTGATTTCGCTCCAGCCCGGCGAAGGACTGGTGACAGTCGCCGCCGGCGATACCGTGCGCTGGATCGTCGGCGACACGTCCAGCGGCAGCGGCGACGAACTGCGCATCAATGTGCTGGTGAAGCCGATCCGCTCCGGGTTGAAGACGAACCTGGTCATCACCACCAGCCGCCGGACGTACCTGCTGGAACTGACTTCGACCGAACGCGCCTGGATGGCGTCGGTGTCCTGGGACTACCCGAGAGATCGGATGCTGGCCTTGCAGCGCCAGGCGCAGGCCGCGCAGGCGACCGCGCCGGTCGATACCGGCCTGTCGCTGGAGCGCATCCGCTTCCGCTACGCGATCAGCGGCAGCAATCCGCCGTGGAAGCCGCTGCGCGCTTTCGACGACGGCGAGAAGGTCTATATCCAGTTCCCGCCGGGCATCGCCCAAGGCGAGCTGCCGCCGCTGTTCGTCATCGGCGCGCAGGGCGACGGGCAACTGGTGAACTACCGCTTCCGCTCCCCGTACTACATCGTCGATCGGCTGTTCGGTGCGGCTGAACTGCGTTTGGGCGGGGACGGTGGCGACGTGGTGCGCATCGAGCGCACGGATGGCACGCGGAGGAACTGACCATGAGCCAGGACGACACTCCCGACGTTGCCGTGCCGCAGGCGGGCAAGGTCGAACCCGAGACGGTGGCGCTGCGCGCCCAGCCTCGGCCGGTCACACGGCTGAACCGGCGCACGCTGGCCATCCTCGCCGGCGGCCTGTCGGTCGCCGTGCTGGGCGCGCTGATGTGGTCGCTGCAACCGCAGCGGCGCGGAGCCAACGCGCAGACCGAGCTTTACAACGTGGATCGCGTTTCACGCTCCGAAGGACTCGACCAGCTTCCGGCTGACTACTCGAAGCTGCCGCCGACGTTG
Source organism: Stenotrophomonas sp. LC732 (assembly GCF_052446685.1). Classification (NCBI taxonomy): domain Bacteria; kingdom Pseudomonadati; phylum Pseudomonadota; class Gammaproteobacteria; order Lysobacterales; family Lysobacteraceae; genus Stenotrophomonas; species Stenotrophomonas sp. LC732. The sequence continues at coordinate 2,696,222 of NZ_CP199214.1, forward strand.
CCGCCAGAGGTGCCCGAGCTGGGGCCGCCGCTGCCGGGCGACCTTGGGCCGGCCATCGTGAATTCGCAGCAGCCGGCCGTGGCCGCCTACGCCACACCCGGTCACGACCCGGCCGAGGCGGAACGCATGGCCCGCTTGAAGGAGGCCGAGGAAGCGGCTGCATCGTCGGTATTCTTCCGCACCGGCACCCAGCAGGCCGCGCCGGCGGCGCAGTCGCAGGTGGCCGCCGCGCCGGGCTTCGCCGCCAATGGGGACTTCGACCCGATGGCGGCCGGGCCGGCTTCGACGGCGGCCCAGCCTGCCGACCCCACCGCCGTGCAGAACCGGCAAGACCAGAAGGAGGCGTTCCAGCAAGCTGGAACCCCGAAAACCCGTAATTCCGGCAATCTGCAAATGCCCACATCGCCGTATCAGGTGATGGCGGGAACGGTGGTCGCCGGGGCGCTGGTCACGGGCATCAAGTCGGACTTGCCCGGCGACGTGATCGCCACAGTGACGGAGCCGGTCTATGACACGGCTACCGGGCGCTTCCTGCTGATTCCGCAAGGTTCGCGCATCCTCGGCCGCTACAACAGCCAGGTCAGCTACGGGCAGAGCCGCGTTCAAGTCGTCTGGAACCGGATCATCCTGCCCGACACGTCATCGCTCACGCTCGACAACCTGGCCGGCACCGACCCGGCCGGCTACGCGGGCCTGGAGGATGGCGTCGATTGGCATTGGGATCGCATCTTCGCCGGTGCGGTGCTGACCACGCTGCTGGGCGTCGGCGCCGAGCTGGCTGCACCCGAGAACCGCCAGGATGGCGACCGCATCATCATCGCCGGGCGCGACAGCGCGCAGGACAGTATCAATCAGGTCGGCCAGGAGATGACCCGGCGCAACCTCAACATCCAGCCCACCTTGACCGAGCGGCCGGGCCTGCCGGTTCGCATCATCGTCAACCGGGATCTGGTGCTGCGGCCGTACCAGCCGCTGTTCTTCAATCGGGGGACTTCACGATGAGCACGACCAAGAAGCTACGGCTCGGGCCGCTGCCCAAGACCGAGAGCGTCAAGCTGACCTTCGCCTGCCCGGCCAGCCTGAAAGCCGACCTCGACCGCTACGCCGCGCTGCACGCGCAGGCGTATGGCGAGACTGTCGATGCCGCGACGCTGATCCCGCACATGCTGGAGGCATTCATGGCTGGGGATCGGGGATTCAGGAAGGGAGGCGCGGGCAGAGCCGCGCCGCTCACGCCAAGCTGATAAGGCGGGTTTCCGCTGACAGTAGCAAGATCCATGAAGACCGCGTTTGATGCGCTGGCCTTCGGGCCGTCCGGTCCTATTGTCAATATGGCTTCATACTTATCTACAGCTGCTGTTTGAGGACTAAACCGCAGCGGCACCGCCATCGACAAAAAGTTCATGTCCAGCGATAAAACTGCTTTCGCTTGATGCCAGGAAGAGGACCGCTCGTGCTACCTCGTTCGGTTCCCCCAATCGCCCAAGCGGAACGCTTTTATTCAGCGCGTCTTCGACTCCCGGTTGTGAGTCGAGGTAGCTCCGTATCAGGCGTGTTTCTGTACCGCCAGGCGAGACCACGTTCACGCGGATGCCCCGCTCCTTAAGGTCATTTGTCCAGCTGCGGGCGAACGAGCGCACCGCTGCCTTGCTGGCGTTGTAAAGCGATTGGCCTGGCAAGCCTTTACTGCCGGCAATGGAGCCGTTAAGGACGACAGTACTTCCCTCCTTCATCAACGGTAGTGCTTTCTGCACAGTGAACACCATGCCTCTGACATTGACGTTGAAGATTGAGTCAAAATGCGCATCGTCTATCGCATCAAGTGGAGCAACTTCGTAAAAGCCCGCATTGGCGAACACGACATCGACTTTTTGGTGATCACGCTGGATCCGTTTGTAAAGCCGAGCGACGTCGGCCGAGTCGGTGACGTCACCTTGCACGCCCACCGCGCCATGGCCGATCTCTTTCACGGCCTCGGCGAGTAGTTCTTGGCGACGCCCTGTGACGTACACGTGGGCCCCTTCAATGGCGAAGAATTTCGCCGTTGCGAGGCCGATGCCGTCGCTGCCTCCCGTTATCACCACAACTTTGTTTTCGAAGCGTTTCATCATTTCCTGGTACCTTTTAGATAAGTGGAGGCTTGCTCCGATTATGATATGGAGGCATCCTCCACTTGACAAGCAAAAGAGGAAGAAATTTGAGTGATGAATCAGGCCTTCGGGCTGATGCGCAGAAGAACCGCGAACGTATCCTTTCCGCTGCCGAGGCGCTTTTCCTGGAAAAAGGAGCGAGTGTTCCGCTGGAGGAGGTGGCCAAGCGCGCAGGTGTTGGTATCGGTACGCTTTATCGTCGCTTTCCCACACGAAAGGCACTTTTTGCCGCTGCTAGCAATGAGCGTTTCCTGTCGCTAGCGGAGAGCAGTCGTGTGCGCGCCTCATATCTCACTTCAGGCGACGCGGTACGTGCTTATCTTGAAGAGTTTGCCAGGTACACGAGCACCTATCGGAGCCTTGCTGCGTCGATTGGGACTGTTATCCAGTGCGGGACACCCGGATGTAATGCGATTACCGCAGAAGGGCGGCGGCTACTTCAGCGTGGACAAGAGACAGGCAGCATCCGTAGCGATGTCACTTACGATGATTTTATCTACGTGGTAACTGCCATCTCCATCGCAATCGAGAATGACCACTCATCGAAATCGCGCATCGGACATCTGGTAGATTTATTTCTGAATGGCATCAGTACAGATTAGCCGCCGATATCCTTCGCCGTTGCTTCTGGCCATAGCTGCTTACCCGGGTAGTCACGCCCGGTGAATCCCAATCCGTTTTCGGCGCCTGCGACCCTGGGCCAAACAGTGCCACCGGCGAATATCGCCGATGGCACTGTTTGGTAACGCACGGACGGAGAATGCTTCAGTTGCTTTGGGTCGATGGGGGCTTCAATATTCCGGGCCGTGTCAGCCGAGGAAGCGCTCGAACCAGTCGAGCATCGGCTTCGGATTTTCAGGCAGGTAGTTGTAGCCATCAAAACGGCGGTGAGTGCCCTCAATCCAGAGCAGCTCTTTCTCGGTTGCCGGCATGGCATCGAAGATGGCCTGCACATCCGCTGGCGTCGTCAGCGCATCGTCGCGAACCTGCAGCAGCAGCGTCGGGATATCCACCGCTGAGGCGTAGGGCGGCATGTCCATGTCCTTCAGTTCCATGCTGGTCGCGCGGCGCAGGGCATCGGCCACTTCGGGCAGGGCATCCGGCATTCCCATGTGGCCGAGGATGGTGCGGTAGAAGGAGCTGAGCGAAATCGGCTGCGGCGCGACGATCGCTCGCACACCGTCGAACTCCTCGCGGTGCCTGGACATGCCGACCAGGGTCGCGTTCATGCCGCAGCAGCGGCTGAGCAGGCCGATCTTCATAGCCTTCAGGTCGGGTCGCGAGCGAACGTAGCGGAGCGAGCCGATCACGTCACGATACTCGCGGATGCCATTGCCGATCACACCACCGCTACCAGCGCCGCTCTGACCGAAGTTACGCAGGTCGTAAGCCAGGATGTTGTAGCCCGCCTCGTGCAGGTGCTTGTAGTCGGGCATAAAGTTGACTTCGATGTTGTTGCCGCTCGATTCCCACGCGTCGCTATAAGGCTTCAGGTGGCCGGGAAAGCCATAACGGTTGGCCCAGATCGGGTGGTTGGCGATGATCAAACGATCACTGTCGCCGGGAATGAACCAGCCTTCGAGTGTCACGCCGTCCATTGCCGGAAAGAAAACGTCCGAGAAGGCGATGCCATCGTCCGCCGGGGAGCGCAGGATTGGTGAGCGCGCCGGGTTCGCCATGGCGGAAACGAGGCCAGCGACGAGTTCGGCGCGGGTCGGGTGGGCTGCTGCAGTGTTTTTTACATGAGTCATGAGTGTTTCCTTGGAAGGCTCCGCCAGATGGATAGTTGGCTGAGTTCGATCATGCTATTCATTGCGGATAGTTTTGATAATGCGCTATAGTCGATACAGGTTGTACGGAAAACTGGACATTGGTTGCCAACATCGACGATTTAACCGTTTTTGTCGCCGTCGCAAGGGCGAGGGGCTTCCGCGAGGCTGGTCGTGTGCTCGGCGTCAGCCCGACGACGCTCAGCGAAACCGTGCGCCGCCTGGAAGAGCGTTTGGGCGTGCGCCTGCTGCACCGCACGACCCGCAGCGTCTCGCCGACCGAGGCCGGCGGGCGCCTGGTTCTGCAACTGGCTCCGCTCCTGGCGGAAGTGGATGCAGCGCTGGCCAGCCTCAATGACCTGCGCGACCGGCCGGCGGGCACATTGCGGCTCAATGTTCCGGTCGGAGTCGCACGGCTGGTGCTTCCGGGACTCCTGCCGGAGTTTCTGAGTGTTTACCCCGATATTCAGGTGGAGGTGATCGCCGATGACACCATCGTCGACGTGCTGGCAGCGGGTGCCGATGCAGGAATTCGCTATGACGAGAAACTCGAGCAGGACGTAATTGCGGTGCCAATTGGGCCGCGGGTGCAGCGGTTCGCGCTGGCGGCCGCGCCGGTTTATCTCGCATCGGCAGGTCATCCGAAGCATCCGCAGGATCTGCTGCAGCATCGATGCCTTCTCGGCCGGTTCGGTAACGGCGCGCTGTTAAGCCCGTGGGAACTTGAGTGCGGCGGTGAGACCATCCGGGTCGAGCCGAAAGGACCACTCATTGTCAGTGTCAGCGGTGCCATGGATCTGGCCGTCGACATGGCGGTGGCCGGCGCCGGGATCATCGGTCTGTTCGAGGAGTGGTTGCAGCCGTATCTCGAAGCAGGCCGTTTGGTGCCCGTTCTCCACGAATGGTGGTCCGCCTTCCCGGGGCCGTTTCTCTACTACTCGGGCCGACGCCTCGTGCCGCCGCCGTTGCGCGCATTCGTCGACTTCGTCAGGTCGGCGCAGCGGGGGCGCTCTGGCGAAGGCAACGTAGATCCGCAACGCAGTGGCTGAATTCCCTCGCTGACCATGGTGGCAAGTTGAGGGATTCAGTGCCTCTCGTAGGCGGTCAGGAGCTACTTTTGGACGGGTGCATCGAGTGGCCTTGACCCATCCCCTGAAAGCCGGACCAATCTAAAGTAGAGACTTCGACCACATGAATCCCGTGGCAAACGAGGAGTCAGGCGATAAGGAAGTCCCGTTTTACCGAGGATCAGATCGCGTGGAACAAGAGACGTAGCGATGCTTCTATAACGAGGAGCGCCCCCACAGTGCGCCGAATGGAAAACCCCTGCAGAACTTGCCCGAGAACACGCTAAGCAAACTTGCAGGCACCTAAAATGGGGAATTGCCAAATGAGTTTCACGGTCGTCAATGGTTTTGCGTTAGAACGCTGCATTTCAAGCATGGCCAAGTAAAGTGGGCTTGGGCACCGCTTGGCAATTGTCACCGCTACAGCGCGCCACGGTTTCCTTTCCCAAGGCTCTTATGCGGCTCCCAGCCCACAATTCCGCATCTCCTACAAGCTGCATGAAACAGAGCTAACCCATTGCCCCATATATGGTTTCAAGTCCCGCGTGATTCGCACGAAGGGCTTGACGCCGGCCATTTTTTGCTTCGCTTTGTCAATGGAGAACTGACCTCCGACGGCGCTCTGGCGCGTCTGCATGCTGTTGAGGCCACTTGTAGCAGCTGTGGTCTCACCTCGCTGCTAGCACCGGGCGAGGGCCTGACGGACTTGGAAGGCGCCGGTGTGATGGTGTGCCCACACTGCCAGAACCACCAAGCGGTGAGCCGGATGAGGTTGGAAGAGTTCATGAAGCGAATGGCCGGCACGAACGCTACAGCCACCGCTAACCCATCGTCTTCGGACGACGGGCAGGTCTTGTCAGAGTGAGGCCCTTGGCCTGCCAATCTGAACGCCTCGGATTTCCTAGGGCATGAATTGCCACGGTGGACACATTAAGGGCATGATGCGATCGCCCTTTGGCCTTTGCCCACAGAAACCATGACCGTTCCCCTGCCTTATGATCCATTTCTGCAGGCCTCATCAGAGCCATTGCTGGAGCTGGTGATTGTGCGTGTGGGCTGCGATTTGTTCGGTGTGGATGTCGAGTCGGCCGTGGAAATACGCGGACCAGAGACGCTGACCCGAACCCGGGACCGCCAGTTTGTAGTCTCGATCAGAGGGCAAGACGTCCCTGTGGTTGATCTGGGCTTGATCACCGGAGGCGATGCAGTCGGGACGGGTTGTCCAGCAATGCTGTTGGTTCAATCCGCGGTTCAGCTGTTCGCCCTTGCAGTGGACGAAGTCTTGGTCATCGAGAGCCTGTCTGCCTGGCGTGCCGAGCCTGCCGCTCACAGCGACCGATTCGCTGAGCTCTGCCCGCAGGGCGTGCAGCTGGGGAACGGCAAACGCGTCGCCGTCATTGACCCTGGTCGTGCCCTATCCATTCAGCAACGGCTGGAGATCGATTCAGGTTGATTGCCCAATGCTGCACGGTGCTGCCGCTTTCAGTTGCAACCGATTCGCGCGCGTTCCAAGTTCCACGCTTTGCGGTAATCTCTGGCTGACAACGCGATTCCGTGCATGGGGCGCTCGATGGAGAAATTCGACGGAGCAACGTGGTTCCCACTGGACAGGTTTGAAGTCGGCATTGACGCCGAAACAGCAGTGGTTGCACTCGGGCTTTACCAAGTTCGCAACGCGGCCGGTGACTCGACCATGTGCGGCTCGACGATGACTCCGACGCAAGCGGAGCGAATTGGCAATGCCCTTCTGATCGCCGCCAACCGTGCTCGCCTGACGATCCCGGGCTCAAGCAGCAGCCACTGATCCTCTTCTGTGTTGATGTGCCTGCTCGCGGAGGGCTTGGTGAACGACGAGGTCAGGGACGCATTTTTGCGTCTTCAAGAAGCAATGAATCGCATGCATATACGTGTTGCGGCGCTGGAAGCCGCCACAGTGCTCCTGCTTCGCACGAACGCCGGCAACGCCAACGTCGCAGACGAGTTTGAGCGCAGCATTCGGCACTACCTCCAAGGGATGGACCAGCACCGGGACCATGTCTTCGCGTTCGAGGAGATCGTCGAGCCATGGCTGGGCATCCTGAGGGAACCATTGGCTGGCATTCCCCCGTCTCCGAGCCGCTGAACTGCCAAAGCGGAGCGGCCATCGGGCGGCCGTAACCTCGGCCAATGCCATTGCCGCCTCGCCGCCTCACGGCGCAAGGCGCCGAGCTTTCGGCGCGCTTGCGGGTCTGAGGCCGCCATCCAGGCGGCCTCACCCACGGTGACTTCAGCGGCAACTTCGGTCAACCATGCCCTGCGAGCGACCATGCGTTCGCACTGGCCTTGGAAGGGCGGTTAGAACTCCTGCCAGTGCGCTGCGTCCGCAGATACCTGCCGTGCGGGACGAGCTGGCAATGCCTTCGGCGGGGTTGGCTTGCCCGCGTAGGCGGTTTGAGAAAGGCGGGAGCCGTCCACAGCACCTGGCTTGGCCAAGCTTGCACTGGCCGTGGCTGGCGTCTTTCCCTGCGCGCGTTCATTCACCTTGAAGACCGCGACGGCGGTTGCCAGCTGTACCGACTGGTCTTCCATGGATCGGGCAGCGGCGGTCGCTTCTTCCACCAACGCGGCGTTCTGCTGGGTCGTTTCGTCCATCTGAGAAACAGCCTGGTTCACTTGCTCGATGCCCGACGCCTGCTCCTGAGAGGCGGCAGATATCTCACCAATGACGTTGGACACGCGCTCAACCGAGCTGACAATCTCAGACATCGTCTGGCCAGCCTGGTCAACCAGCGCCGATCCTTGAGCGACCTTGGCCACAGAGTCCTCGATTAGCCCCTTGATCTCCTTGGCTGCAGAGGCAGAGCACTGTGCCAACGTGCGCACCTCGGAGGCCACCACGGCGAACCCTCGACCCTGGTCCCCGGCTCGAGCCGCCTCCACGGCCGCATTGAGTGCGAGGATGTTGGTCTGGAAAGCAATGCCATCGATCACGGAGATGATGTCCCCGATGCGGCGCGACGAGGCTTCGATACCCCCCATCGTCTCCACTACTTTCCCGACCACTCCACCGCCCTGCCCGGCCACGCGCGAGGCCCCACTGGCCAACTCGCTGGCCTGGCGTGCATGCTCGGCGTTTTGGTGCACGGTGGAGGTAAGCTCCTCCATGGACGCCGCCGTCTCTTCCAAGTTGGCCGCTTGTTGTTCGGTGCGTCGCGACAAGTCGCCATTGCCCGCGGCAATTTCCGTCGACGCGGTATTGATTGCCGTGGATGCCTGCTGGATGCGGGAGACGATATCGGTCAGCTGAGCCACGGTCGCGTTAGCGTCTTCGCTCATCGTCGCAAAGACGCCGCGGAAGTCGCCTTCCATGCGGTGGGTCAAGTCGCCAGAGGCAATGGCCTGAAGCAAGGTGGAGACGGCGCTGAGGCTGTGGTCAGCTGTCTCCATCAGACGGTTGAGGTCCGAAACCATCAATTCAAAGTCGTGCTGGAACGCAGACGTGTTACCGCGGGCGGAGAAGTCGCCGTCGGCAGCCGACACTGCCAACCGCTTGATCTCCGTGTTGATCGCCAGCAGACTTGCTTTGGCAGCGTCCATCGATTCGTGGAGCACGCCCGGGAGCCGGGCAGGCGTCGCGCGTCACGCCGCAGGTCACCGGCCGCATACTCGTTGAGCACTTGGATGGCATCCAGGATGGCCTCAAGGTGCTCGAACACCATTGTGTTCATGCCCTTGGCCAGCTCGCCGTAGACACCGGGCAGGTCCTCCGGAATCCGGTGCGAGATGTCTTCGGCCTCGTGAAGCTTGACCATGACCTTGGTGTCGTTCGAAAAACGCTCCAAGGTGGCAACCATTTGACGGAGGGAGAGCAGCATCTGGCCCGCCTCATCGCGGCTCTGGTAGTCGGTTCGCACGTTGAGGTCGCCATTGGCCACGCTGCGGATAGCGGGCAACGCCTCACCAATGGGCCGGGTGACCGAACGGCTGATCGCCCACCCCAGCACGCTTGCGACCAAGTACAGCACCGCCAAGACCAAGCCTGTGATCGACATCAGGTTGTTGAGGCTTGCTGCGTTGGTTGCGAGTTCAGCCTTCATGCCGCGAAGGCTGTATTCGCTGACTTTATCCATGGCGTCGAACAGCGCCACGCGCTTTGCCCTGGATTCTGTCACCGAGATCGTCTGCGCGGCCTCGGCATCGCCAGCGAGGAGCGCAGCGTGAAGCTGATCGTGGATGACAAAGTAATCGCTCAACGCAGCGCTGACCGGCTTGAACAACGCGGCATCTTCGCCATCGGCGAAGGACCGCAGGTATTGCTTCACCAGCTCGTTGATCTTGGCCTTGCCCGCCACGATCCGCTGTTCGTATTGCTTGACGGCCTCAGCGGAAGTGGCTTCGCTGACCTGGGAGGTTTCGTAGATGCGGAGATCGCCGAACTGCGCACGCATCTCTCCGATGGCATAGCTGCCAGGCGCCCAGACGGACTCAATCCTGGACAACTCCTGCTTCGAATGTGACGCGCGGACAATAGTGAAGATGCCCAACGCCAAGGTCATGCTGGTCGTTATGGCGAATGCCAGCATCAGTTTTTTGGAGATGCTTCCGACGTGGCTTCGTCGGCGCACAGGAAGAACACGGCGTCGCCGTGGCTTGAAGCACTCAACGCGCTATGAATGGAGATAAGCGCGGCGAAAGGAGACCTGACGAAGGCCTCCTGGTAACTGTGGCCTTTGATCTCGCTCGCCGTGGCCAACAGCGCGCGCTTGGCCTGCTCCGCTCGATCAGAAAGCGGCCGATTGCTGGAGTCGGGAAATCCAATGGCGAACGACGTATTCAGGAGCCAGTTCTTGAACGCTGTCTGCAGGACAACGATCTGGTCGCCGTCTTGAAAGTGACGGTGCTGAACGACAGTGCTTCTGATCATGCAAGTAGCGCGCATTGATGGGCAGCAGCGACGTTCGCTTCCAGCGTATCCACTGTAAAGAGGAAGTCTTGCGGTCCAATGCACTCCAAAGGGCGGATGCATGTTGCCAGTCAGCTAGCGCACGTGCGCGCCTGCCGGTTCGCCTCTGCAATCTTTGCCAAGCGCCTCGATCCAGGAATCGATCTGTTTGACGCCGTAGGGCTTGGACAAAACACCCCGATCCCGGTGCCGGCTGATCACATCGTTCGGATGAAGCGTGGAGGTAAAGAAGAAAGCGATGCCATCGCGCCGAAGTTCGTCTGCCAACTTGTATGCACTGCGCCGGGCGTCAGGGCTGGCGGGCACATCCAGAATGACGACGTCGACGTGCCCCGCTTGCGCTGCGCGCAAGGCTCCTGAGCTGAATTCCAAGCATTCGACGTCATAGCCGAGCTCTCTTAGTTCGACTCCAACCAACTCACAGATGGAGGTTTCAATGTCCACGAAGAGAACGTTCATGTGGATTGCCGTTCCACAAGGTCGGGTCAAATTTTCCACACGGTCAGCAGCTGGTTCAAGCTAGTTGGGACGACTTCTGCTTTCGGCAAAGCGCACAAGGAGATCCATCGCCGTTGAATTCATTGCGTCCGCATCGCCCCGCTGAGAGAAGCTGGCCCAGTCTGCCATCGCGATGCTCTGCAGCTGGCCCTCCTTGGCCAAAAACAGCCGCATAGGCCACCGCGGCAGCCGACGTTGCGAGACACGCCCGCGTGCCAACTCGATGAAGTTCAGGTGGCTGCGCACTTCGGATGCCCTGGCGTAGGCAACGCGAAGGCCATCCGGTGGACCCTCCAGGTAGGACAGGAACCGGGCCCCGTCGTACAAGGTCACCCCGGTCACGCCGGCCTGTCTGTTGAACCGCTCCGCGTCGGCTATCAACTCAACCAGCCGCCCAAGGCTAAGGTAGGGGCTGGCCTCACTCACAAAAACCACCGCACGGTTTGGCATGACACGCTCCTAAGATTGCTTCAGACCCAACAACCTGACGGGTCGGGAAGAGCAGCAAGTGCTACACGGCAACCTTTGATTTTGCCTTCCAGGCGCCTGTTTCCAGATCCTTCCGCAGCACCCAGTCCTTCGCCGGAATCTTTGCCCCACGGGCGGTCAGGTAGTCCGGCATGAATAGCATGATCTCCCCCCCTTGAATCAGACAGCTGGTCGAGAGGACCACGCCGTCACTGAGCTCGACCAAGCAGGTGGTTCTCTCGCCCAGTTCAGCCTGCTCGCCTGTCAGGGACGCGGTGGCCCCTGGGTAGATGTGGCTGTGAGTAAATTCCAACCGCATGGCATGCCCCTGTCGAATGCCTCAAATTCATGACTCCCCTGCTTCCACTGTGCAACGTGAATCGGGCGGCCTACAGAGGAAATCCGTTACCCATCACTGCGGAACGTCATCGAGACGATTGCCGACCAATGCGGCAAGCCGCTCCATCCCCGTTTCTGGGATGAATTTCCCTCCGAAGCGTTGGGAGAAATTCACCCAGTTCGACCTCATCAGTGCTTTGAGCTCGGCTTCTGAAATCCGCAGGAAGAGCAATGCATGCGCAGGGAACCGCAACTGCTGGATGGATCCCCGCGCCAGCTCAACGATTTCGGTATGCAGGGTGAAGGACTGGGTGTAAACGGAGCTCGCAGCCACCGCACTCGCTGTGCCTTCCAAATACGTTAAAAACCTGCTGCCGTCGAAGCATACAACTGCACGCGAGCCGCACTTGGCATTGAACTCTCGGCCTGCACGCATGACTTCGGGCAAGCGCTCCTCACCGATCTCTTCCACAGCCGCGCTTACGAACACCACCGCACACTTAGACATTACGGGCTACCTTTCACTCGGCACCAGTGCAAGCCGGCCAACGTGGATCAGCTGTGTACAAAACGCAGGCCAGCTTGAATTTCAGTTTTCAGTTGCGCTATTCCTGAACCTTTAAGAGTGCACCATGGCTAGCCCCGTCCCCGACTCAAGTTGGCTGCAAGAGCGATGACCTCGCTAGGGATCACTGCCCCGAGGTGCGCGAGAACCGCGGCTTGGACGACCTCTGTGTTGCAGAGGAAGAATATCCCGTCTCGCGGCCCAGCCGACGTCAGAGACCGGTTGACACTGATCACCGAAGCTGGCACATCGCTCACGAACACTTCGTGAAACTTCGACCCCGCAAAGCGCGCTTGGAGGGCTCTCCGACTTGCTTTCGTGTCCTGCCGTAGCTCCACACCGTATTTTCCAGACAATCCGATGCCACTGGCGGTAAATACGTAATGATTTTTAAACGAGGTCAACCACACCAGAATCGGTCCGCCCTCGGCGAGAACGCGTCTGTGAGCAAGCTTGCTACGTATCATCGGGCTGCTCGTTGTTGGCCTGATTGATCGATTCGTCCCTCTTGTGGCTCCGTGGGCGGCGCGAATTGCGAGCTACGAACGATGGACAGGATCAGTATCCGACAGCGGCAGCGGTGAGAGCAACGCCTGCGCGCCGCCCGTCATTCTGGCCGTCCGGGTAGATGGGCTCCACGCACCACAAACGGCCGATCTGTAAGCGAAACAAACCGAGCGGGCTGTGTAGGGCTTAAATCCTTTGGCGGCCCGACAGGCTCAGCCGAAGCGATCATTGCTCCGCCGATTCAGACCCCCGGTGCACGCAAGACAGACGCCAGCCACCGTGCGACTTGAAATAGCCGGTGTCGCCCGTCAACGAATAGCGGACTCCGGCCCAAATCGATGTCGCTACGGAGCTGTGCCAAGCGCGAGCCTTCTGGTAGGCGTAGTGAAACGAACGCATCATCTCGCTCTCCTGCGGCGCAACCATTCCCGGCAGGACGGCGCCTTGAAGAGCGCGATTACAAGCTGGAGCAGCGCCAGACCAGTTGCGGAAGCCAAGATAACCATAGCAAGAGACAAAAGTAGTTCCATGATGGGGTCCTACAGTCCCACGGGTTGGCAGCAAGTCATAGCGCGCGGGCCATTGGCGCTCAGCGGCCCCCTGTCCGCTTGGGGGTGAAGATCGCCGCAACCGCGTGACATCGGCGTGAAAGTCATCTGCCGATCGTTTGCCTATGAATCCACCCAAAGGTACCCCTGCATCGGCGCTCTACCCCAGCCAAGTCGAGTTGATTGAACGGTTCAGGCAATGTGCCTATTCCCATCAGTTAGCCTTGCCAATCTTTCGGAAGAATCATCCGACACTGGCCGCTACGTTACCGATGGGTCAACTCCCGCACGTTGACCGTTCGACACAGTTTCCCCGCCGCTTCTAAAATCAACCGAGTAGATGCGGCGCTGGTGCGCAATCGATCGCGGATGAGGCGCCAAGAAAAAGCCTCCGGCGGACATCTACGCCCGATCAGCTTTAGCCGCTGAGGCCAATGGCAGGCAGCAGCTAGCTTCAATTCCCTCTGCCGCACCACACCCTCACCCATCAGTTTCGATATCAAGACTTAGGCCTTTACCGCTGCATCCTGATTTGATCGCATGCAGGACCAGATGCAACAGCAAGCCAGACGAACCAAGGCCCTTCGCGTGTGACCGCGGTGATCTGCGCTTGAATGGGGATTCTCGCCCCCGTCCCCCGTTGCCGGGTGAGATGGCCTCGACGGCACACCCACGGTAACCAAAGCTCTTCGGGCCACCATCAGGGGCCCATGGGCATCCGGTGTCAGACTTCTTCCCGGAACACGTCGAATTTCTCGGCCAGCCACTGCTCCACGGTTTTCCCTTTGAGCTCTTGGGCCAAGTAGCTGGCGCACAACGAGCTGCCGTCCGAACGCAGGTTGGCCACCGTGTGCGCAGCCATGACTGCAGCCCCAAACAGGTGCCCCTGGGTGCGCCCGTTTTCCTCCCACCCTTTGGGCAGCGATTCAATGGCCGCCAAGGCTTCTTGCCCTGACAGGTATTGGATGCAAGTCAGGTAGGACCATTGGAGGCCCACTTCCTCGCGCAAGCGCCTGCCGGCGGCCTTCTCGTCCAATCGGCCCTCGGCACTGTCCAGCAGCACGTGGGCGGCCGCGATGGCTTTGCCTTGCGGCGAGAGCCGGCTCTTCTTCTTGGGGCACAGGCCGCGCATGATCAGGCCTTCTTGCCGGCCTTCTTGGCGACGGCTTTCTTCGCAAGTTTCTTGACGGCCTTCTGGGCGGCCTTCTTCACCGGCTTGCCCGCCTTCTTGACCACCTTGCCCGGTGCCTTCTTCGATGCGCCATGGGCCGGGGGAACTTCGCTCCGGGGTTGGCCTGAGCCCACGCCTTGCCCTCGGCGGACTTGGCCCACGCGGTGAAGGCCTTGGGGGCCAAATCCCGACCTGCCCACGTCTCACCGGTTGGGAGGCGATACTTCGGCGCGACCTTGCCCAGCTTGCGGCCCTTTCGGGGTCCCGGGGCAGCATTGGCGGCGTGCGCCGGCTTGGCGTCGATCGTTTCTCCGATGAGCTTGGCCACCTGCCGCCGCTGGGCCGGACTGAGGACCTTCGCATACTTCTGCAGGACCGCCAGGGCTTTGGGCACCTCGCCGTCGCGCTTCTCCACCAGTTTCTTCTGGGCTTAGAGCTGTTTGATTTCGGCGTTGAGGGATTTCAGGGTGGTCAGGGCCAAAGGAGCGCTCCGGTAGGGAATCCAACGGTTATAGCCCATCGTTCCTAGCATGGCCACCCGAACGGGCCCCATCTTGACACCCACCACCCTGGGGCGCGATAACTCCCTTGCCGCGAGGGGAAATGCCCCCGGCGTATTGCCTGCTTAGCTCAAGGCAACAGGTTCCCGATTCGATCGCACAAGCGACGACGGGATGGTTTTTCCTGTTTTTTGAGATCTAAGCATGCCCAAACTCCAACGGTTGAGAACCGAGGCTTTCCTCGCCCAGAAGGGCCGGTGCTGCTATTGCAGCCTGCCGATGTGGAACGCCTCTCCCGATGAACTAAGGCCGTTCGGCCTGAGCGCCAAAACGGCCACGCCGCTCCGTTGCACCGCTGAGCACCTGGTGGCCCAGCAAGAGGGCGGCAAGGACGTGGTAGGCAACATCGCTGCCGCCTGCTGGCTCTGCAACATGCGCCGGCACAAACGCAAGTCGCCGCCCTCCCCCGAGGCTTACCGCGCGTTCGTGCAGAAACGCTTGGCGAAGGGCAAGTGGCACCCGCCGAGCGTGGCCAAGTTGCGCCTCAAAACGCGTGGAACGCAACCACCCGACGGATGAGTTCCGCCACGCTCACGTGCTGCCGCTGCGCCTCGCGGCGGACGCGGTCGGCCAGGTCTCGGGAAGCCCGGATAGGCGGCAAGCGGTCGTCCCTGGGGCCGGCAACGGGAGAGCGCAGCAGTTGGGGGCGCGCCAGGTAGGCGGTGAGCCATTGGCGCACGGCTTCGCTCTCGCTCACCCGGCTGCTCTAGCGCGTGCGGCCAATGCCTGGCGCAAGGTTGAAGAAAGGGACACTTTCGGCAGCACGGCCGTCAAGGGAGGCTTGGACGTCAGCGTCACAGCCTCTGCCTCAGTCGGCCCACGGGGGCTGGGCGGAAGAAGCGCTCCAATCGTTTGGTCTCCAGCAACGCTTCCATGAAGGCCCCCATGGCGTGGGTATAAGCGTCCTCGCTGGCCGCCAACCGCAAGCTCAGCGCAAGCCGTTCCCACTTTCCGTTCGGTGCGCATGCGATGGCGAACAACCAGTGGTGCGTCCAGTCATCCTCCAACCGATCGGATGCAACGAAGAGCACCCGGTGATCACGCTGGAACGGCAGGAACGACAGCGCCTGGTCAACCGCATGGCGGTGGGCAGCCTGTAGCCGTGCCCTCTCCTCGCCGTCGGTGTCCAGTAACGCCGCGAACCCTTTGGGCAGGCGCAACGAAACGCGGTAGCCCGCCGCCCGGGCGTGGTGGCCCTCGCCTTCGCACAACCGCTGCTGCCCATCGAAATCCTGGCCCATAGCGAAGCGCCGCATGGCCTCCTCGGTCACTGGCCCACCGGGCTTCAACTGGGTCAACCACGCACCACCCCAGCGCAACGCGGCCAAGGGCGCCTCCAGCAGTTCTGCGAAGGCGAACCCATCGGCGAACACGTCCTCCCGGCAGAGGCAGGTGAGTTGCAGGTTCATGGGATCACCCTCATAGCCGTGCCCTACTATTAGGAACGGCTTTCGTTGCGCCAGGGAGAGTCGCATCCAAACGCAGGGCCTCTTGTTCCGTTTCCCATCTGCATAGGCGATCGCGTATTTCCGGACGTTGCTGTTCGAGCCACGCATCGGGACGTGGCTCTGCATTGACAAACTGCAACCAAGCCTTCGAACGCGGATTGGCCCCTGCCTGCAACAACAGGTCGAGCAGCTCCACGTTGCCCGCCAGATAGGCGAAATAGATAGGTGACCGCCTTATCTCGCCACAGTCGTAATCCGCGTCCGGATCTGCGCCAGCTTCGAGCAGCACGCGACAAACCTCGAGCCACCTTCGCCCATTTTCTTCCCATGGACTGTCCTGCATAACAGCAAGAATAAGTGGCGTTTTTCCATCTTTTCGCTCCCGAGCGTTCACATCAGCGCCATCTGCAATCAACTACTCAAGCTCCCTCAGCTGGAACCCTCCTTCGCGGTCGAATAGCTGAAAGATGGGTGGCATCCGGCGATGCCTTCTCCATTTACCCATGCGTTTCTCAATGACATAGCGGGGGATCAGGATTGGAGACAGCAGCGTCAATACAAGGAACTCCACGCGAACCTTCCAGATCGGCTCTTGAAATAGATTTGGTGGGTCACGCAAATCCTTTAACCATCCCCGCACACCCTTTTTTATACTTGCCACGAAATTCATGTCAGCCCCCATGGAATACATTTGTATCCCTTCAGATCCATGCAAGCAGAAAGGGACATCCTGTCCAGAGGGCTTTACTGACTAAAGCGGAAAAACGCTGGGGTTGCACGACAGTTTGCCAAACTGTCACCCTCCCCTTGCGCGTTTCCGCTACAGCGGAAAATCAGTGGGTCAGGAGGACGCATGGCCAACACCGACTTACTCGCTGCAATTCAACAGCGCAACCCCGCCCAGGTGGCCCTGGCGATCGGGCGCGGGGCCCAACCCAACGCGCAAGGCCTCAGTCAGGCGCTCCCAGGTTCCGTCGGGGGCGCAGGCGGTGGCGAACAGCCAGTGATGCGTCCAGTCGCCCCCCAAGCGATCGGACGCGACAAACAGCACCTGGTGATCCCGTTGGCATGCCAGCGACAACAACGCACGTCCAACGGCTCGAAGGTGGGCGAACCGCAGCAGGTCGCGTTGTTCCGCGTCAGCCATCGCCAACTCATCGATAAATCCCTCCGGCAGGCGAAACCCCACCCGGTAGCCCGCTGCACTTTCGTAATGAGCGGCGCCCTCCCACAATTGCTGAATCCCATCGAAGTCCTGGCCCAACGCGAAGCGCCGCATGGCTTGCTCGGTCACCTGTCCGCGCAACTTCAACACAGACAGGCACGAACCGCCCCAGCGAAGCCTGTCCAAAGGTGTCCCCAACAGCGCACTGAAAGAAATGCCGTGGGCGATGATGTCCTGGCGACAGAGGCACGAGAGATCAATCACCAGAGGCCTTCCTTCTTGCACGCCTCAGGGTATTGGCTGGAATGGCTGCAAGGACGTTCCAGAATGTTCTTCGAAAACTCATAAGCGCCAAGCGCGTAGTCGGCCTCCCAATCCACCAACTCCTTGTTGTCGCCTTTCAGGCAAACCGCCCATTGGTAGCGCTTAACCTCATCCTCTCCCCTCTGGAAGAGCTTGTAAGCCTCTATCTTCTCAGTGCCCGGCACGTTCATCCGGTAGAGCACCTTAAAATTGTCGGCTGCCGCCACACGCGCCTCGTTCAGCCTGCAAGTCAGCCCATCTTTTTCCCACGTTCCATCGGAGCATTCTTTGGGAACGCCCTCGTCGGCCACGGCAATGATCTCGGCAGCCATGGGCATCGCCTCCTCGATCGCCTGCGCCCTCTTGGTTACCGCATCCTTCTTTTCCAGCTTCTCCGTCAAAACGGCGATGGTGAAGAGGACGCAAAAAAGCGCCGACATCCCCAGGGTGAACTTACCAACCTCGCTCAGGATGTCCCACGCCCGGTCCCAACCCTTCATGCACCCTCCTTTCTGGAATACGTTTGTATTCCTTCTCCCCCATGCAAACAGAGAGCGGCGCGGTGTCCAGGGCTTCGGGACGGCTAAACTCAGAATGTGCGGCCTCTGGCCGACAGATTCAGAAGCCCGCATCCTCCACCGACCTTGAAGGCACCCATGCCCGTCTCTGATCCCCTCGCGTTCGACCTGCTGCGGGCGTTCGCGCAGTTGGAGTTTCGCCTCAAGAGCGACCCAGGCTTTCTTCGGGCCGGTCCCTACCGAATGGCCCAGGTGAACTGGCCTGCGGTGGATGAGGCGGTGTCACGGCTGGACGATCCACTCTTCTTCGATCGGGTGTCGGACAGCACGCGCGAGCAAATCCTCACACCTCCACGTGATCGCCCGATGGTCCAGGAGGTGGCGGTGATCAACGGCCTCAACCACGCTGTCTTCCAGCGCCTGCCCCTTCATCAATCCAATGCCCGCGCTTTGATCGAAGCGGCACGCCGCGTGCGCAACAACCTCTTCCACGGGGGCAAGGAGGAGCCGCATTTGGGCGATGATGACGAGTGGGCCGCCGCCGCACTGGACGTGGCCGAGTGCCCGCTTCACCTGCTGAACTATGGCACGCTTAGATCGGGGGTAGGCCCGTGGGGGAGATGGGACGCCCATGCTTTACCTGAAGACCGAATAGCTTGTCGCCGGCAGACACCGGCCGACCGGTAAGC
The DNA here is from genome assembly GCF_052446685.1 of Stenotrophomonas sp. LC732. NCBI lineage: Bacteria > Pseudomonadati > Pseudomonadota > Gammaproteobacteria > Lysobacterales > Lysobacteraceae > Stenotrophomonas > Stenotrophomonas sp. LC732. The sequence continues at coordinate 2,714,929 of NZ_CP199214.1, forward strand.
TGCTGTGCGCGCGGCAGCAGATCCAAGAGCACGCATCATAGGATGATAAAGTCCGCCCCAGCTGGACAGCTGATCTGACATTGGAGTTGCAATGGACCTAGAAGTGATCGAAGCAGTGCTGCTGAAATGGGCTCGCCAAGAACCTATCATCGCGAAGATCCACTTGTTCGGGAGCCGGCTAAGAGGCGATCATCGCCCCGACAGCGACATTGACATCGCGGTGGAGCTTGATCTTTCAGCGGCACCAGGAGTCGACTTTAGCGATGGGTTCGCGACCTTCAGCCGATACTCCGAGCACTGGGAGGCCGAACTAGCGCAACGACTGCCCATCCCGGTTGACTTGGAGTTCTACCATGGCCCCGAGGAAACCCCGATCCTCCATGCGGGGCTCGAACGGTCGGGAAAGCTCATCTACGAAAAGTTTCGTTAGAACATCGCGCTCCGGAGCACCTAACGCCGCCGCCCCAGCCCCGACTTCCGCCCTGAGCCACGAGCGCTTCGATTCCACCATTTCACTATTTCGATGGAACCAAGCGCTCACCCGGGCTACTCAAAGAGACAACACCGGTTAAATGTCGTGCTGTTTGACAAAGCGAGATACCTTCTGCGCCTCAAGGTCTTTGTTCCAGGCCTTTGCAAAATCGTCTGGAACATCTAGGTTTGCCTCGTCGAACTTTACGGTAGCCGGCAATTCACGCCAGAACAGTTCAATAGACGCAGCAAAGTCATCGACGTGAACATCCGACACCTCCATGTCGGTGTCGTCGAACAAGTTCCATCCGTGAGAACTTGCTCGCAAGAACTCCGGGTAGCGCAGCTGGAGATCGTCCAATGACTTCCCCTCCCCGTGCTTGAACACATTGACGACCAACCGCATGGCATCAATGCGTGGGTAACAGGCGAGAGCAGAAAGGTCCAAGCCGATGGCTTCAAGCAACCTCTCCAGCTTCGCGCTATCCAGCTTCCAAAGAGTGAATCGCCCAGGGTTTTCTAGACAGTCGTCAGCCGTTTAGTGCGTACTGCTTCTCGAACTCTACCGGGGACAGCCCGTCGTTGGAACTGTGCCGCCGTTTTGGGTTGTAGAACATCTCGATGTACTGGAAGACGTCGGCCCGTGCCTCGTCGTGATTGCTGTAGATCCTCCGCTTAATACGCTCCCGCTTCAGTAGCTGGAAGAAGCTCTCCATCGCTGCGTTGTCATGGCAGTTTCCTCGTCGACTCATGCTGCACACGATGTCGTGCTCGCGCAGGAAGCTCTGCCAGTCTTCGCTGGTGAACTGGGTTCCCTGGTCGGAGTGAAGCAGAAGCCCGGGGCTTGGCTTGCGCCGCCACACTGCAGCCAATAGCGCCTGCAAAACCAGGTCCGTATGTTGAGTTGGTCGGGTTGCCCATCCAACGACCTGACGCGAAAACAGATCAAGCACTACCGCCAAGTACAGGAAGCCGTCGTACGTGCGGATGTAGGTGATGTCCGTGACCCACGCGCGATTTGGCTCACTGACTTTGAAGCCGCGAGCCAGAACGTTCTTGGCGACTGATCCAACAGGGCCGCTCAATGGGCGTGGTCGCCGACCGTAGCCGACCATTGCCCGCAGCCCCTCGCTCTTCATCAAGCGTGCCACGCGATGACGACTACACGTCTCGCCAAGCTCGCGCAGATCTGTGGTCACTTTGCGGTGGCCATACACAGAGCCGCTTTCCAGCCAGCTGTGCTTGATTAGGCCGAGCAACCGCTGATCGTCCTTGTCGCGAGCGCTTGCCGGCTCTTTTAGCCAGGCGTAGTAGCCACTGCGATGGACGCCAAGCATCCGACACATCGCCGCGAGGCCGAACTCATCTGCGTGTTGCTTCATGAAGGCGTACTTTGCTCTTACCCCTTTGCAAAGTACGCGGCGGCTTTTTTTAGGATGTCTCGCTCTTCAGTGACCCTGCGTAGCTCAGCCTTGAGGCGGCGCACTTCCGCGTTCTGGTCCTGCTCGACACGCCGGCCAACATCGCCTTTGCCTTGTTGCCGCTTCCAGCCGTAAAGACTATGGATCGACACGCCCAGTCGCTCGGCAACCTCCGCTACCGGACGGCCGTACTCAACGATCTGTCGGACCGCCTCGATCTTGAACTCATCGGTGTACCGCTTCGTGCTCATAACCACCTCCGCCTAAGCCATAGTTTATGGCTGCGAGGTGTCTACGGAACCCTGGGCGATTCAGCCTTCAGACGCGGCGGACTGCCATGTTTTCCGCTCTCGAAGTGCCCTTGCGGGCACCTCAAGACGGAGTTACCCCTGTGCCGCCAACAGCTTCCGGCGCACCATCCACAGGTTGGACAGCGCGAACAGGGTGAGCACCTGTGCCGTGTTCTTGATCAAGCCGAGATAGCGCACCTTGGTGTAGCCGAACTGCCGCTTGATCACCTGGAACGGATGCTCGACCTTCGCGCGCAGACTAGCCTTGCAGCGCTCCCAGCGCTCAACCTGTTCGAGCTCACGCGCGTTGCCAATGGGGAATTCAACCGGAGGATTGAAGAACGGGCTTGAAGGCTTGAGGATGAGCTACCTGGACCCGCAAACCGTCACGAGACCCCGATGGACTACCCTGACCTTGCCCCCCCCTGGAGGAAATCTCCGGTCCGTTCGCCCTTCTTTCGAAGGGCCCAAAATTCATCGCCGCCTGGCTTGCCAAGCGCACTGAGGAGCGCTACCGGGAGTTCACCCGTGCCGCGCTTGAGGGTCAGGTGTTCCCCGAGAACGCGGAGGCCATGACCTCGGAAGATTTTCTGGCCATGCTGCGGGCATTGGAGATGGACATCGAGGCCGAGAAGGCCACCGTCTATGGCCGCCTTGCCTGTTCAATCGCTACCGGCAAAACCGCAGGCCATCTCAAGCGCCACTTCATTAAGGCGCTGAGCGACCTGTCGTTTGGCCAGGTCGATCTTCTGCGACGCGCTTTAATCACCGAGCGTCACCACGTGTTTCCTGGCACCGGCGGGGGTAACCTGGACCCAAAAGAATTCCTTGGACTGCAGTCGAAAAGCAGCATCAATCGCCAGACCTTTGAACGCTGGGGCCTGATCGAAGAGAAAGGACTGAGCCTCGCAGGCCGACGGTTCGTGGAGGCTTGTTTTACCAGCGATGAGTTGGCGCCCTCCTCAGTGGGCTTTCAGGAATGGGCCAAGGGTCGCATCCACATCGTTTGCAACGAGATGGGCGCGCCGAGCTGCCACAGCGTCCTGGTCCAACTGACCGAAGATGGGCACCGCCGGGCCATCCATGTCCACAACAGCGCAGCACTTCGGGGACGCTCCAACCGCCTGCTGACACCCGGCCCCGTCATGGTGGTCCTTCTCACCGATAAACCCCAGCGTCTCGCCGACGAATGGACCACGGTGGAAGACACCATCCGAGGAAGAGTCCTGGCCGTGGTGGCCACGACCGATCCGAATGCGCCGTTGCCCGTCGCCATGACGGGCTTGGAACGCATAGATGCGTCACCGGACCGTGCCGCAGAAGCCGTGACGGCGATACTGGAGCGCTTTGAAGCAAAAGGGTTACGGGGCACCTGAGACCGCGATGTTAAACCCGATTCGACCGGTCATTGGAAGTGGCCGCCAACTTTATGGCGGCCAACGAGCACTACTTACAGACCAAACGAGGCTTCACGGACAGCGACTTGCATGCCGGACAGAAGAGCCCCAAGTTGATCTTCCGCTGAAAGTGATGACTGCACTTCTCGCAAACAAAAAGGTAAGGCGCCCCTGGAACGAAGCCGGGCATCACTTTCCTTCCTTGCGCTTGAAAATGACCTTTCCGCCAGCCTCGTATTCCACATCGTAGCCTTTGTAGATTGCGAGGATCAAAGAGAGACCAAGGCTTGCGGCGGTGATGATGCCGATGATCTCGACTCCAGTGACTGTCGCGACCGCCCCCAGGCTGAGCGTGCTGAGCCCAGCCGTTACTGGAGCGAGCCCAACTGCAGCAACGATTGCTGCAACACCGACGGCACCAAGCTTGGCGAACTTGCGCGTCTTCTTCAGGTCGTCTGCCAACTTGCCCACAACCACAATCTGCTGCGCCTTTGCATTCTTGGCCGCTTCCAGCTCATCCCGCGTCCTTACTGTCACGCTTGCCATAACGCCCCCTGTTGTTAGCAATACCAGTGATGGATACCCTGGGCAGGATAGCCGAAGGGAACACCGTGTTCCTAGCAGCAATGATGGTGCCCAACTGTCTCTCCAGCTGAGACACGAACTCAACGCATCCGCTGCCACGGGTCGTCCTTGGGAGCCTCCACCGTAACCTCGGCAACGTCGTCTTCAGCGCGCCATGCCTTCCCTTCGAGCACCATGGTGGGACCCCTGGAACGTGCGATGGCGGCCTCTTTGGCGGTCGGCGGGTTCCATGACCGATGCTCCTCTAGGTAGCGCTCCGTGGACGGCCTCAACGGCAGGCCACCGCTCGGCAATGGCAACGTCCGATCATGGCGTTCGTCTTGCTGACGGGCATAGGCGACTTGCTCGGGCTCCCCAAGCGCCTCTCGGTGGGCATCCAGCAAGCGATCGACAGCGTCCACGTCCCCGCGGGCATGGAGCGATTCGGTGTAAAGCGCTTGAAGCAACGGGTCACGCTCTTCGTGAATCTCTTCGCCTGTGTCTTCGCCTTGGAACAGCCCATCGTGGCGTGGGCGGGCGTCGACGGGGTCTGGGCGCAACCGACCGTGACTCGTTCTCATGCCCGCCTCCGCGCCAGCCCGCTGCCGTGAAGCAGCCCGCATGCGATCGAATAAACGACAAGAGCCAGCGTGGATGACAGGTATAGGTTGGAAGGATCCAACCAGACTTGGCTCACCACGTGCTGTAGCTGGTAAGCCAGCAGTGCCAAGCACGCGTAGAACACGGCCAAATGCCACATCAACGCAACCACGGATGGGGCGTCCTCTTGGCCGGCTTGGAACGCCTCCCAGCCCCTGCGTGCGCTGCGGGCTTTGGACGCGCACAGCCACGCGATTCCGAAGGTGATCGCAAACATGGCGAGCTCAAACAGCACGACCACCAGAATAACGGTCATGGGATCCTCCTCTGGGTTGGGAGCAGGCCATGGGCCTGCAGGTAAGCGTGGACTGCCTGTCGGGTCACGCCCAGGCGCTTGGCAATTGCAGGGCCGTTGTTCCCCTGCTCCAGGAGGCGCACCACCAGAGCGTGTTGGTCAGCCAGTGGGCGCCGGGGCTTTTGACGCAACCCCAGGTGGGCCAGATCGGCGCTCACCACGGGCGATGGAACGCCCAGGGCTTGGGCGATGGCGGCGCGGCCGTGTCCCTCTCGGACCATCCGGGCGACTTCGGAGCGGCGGTGGGCAACGGATGGCCGCTTCATGAGCTCAACCAGAAGCCCGCAAGCCGTGCCTTCGCAATACACGCCTCCACCAACGTGTTCGCTTTTGTGCATCCTTACGGCCCCACGCGCACGCGAGCGCTGTTGTTGTCCGACCGGGCATTGATGCCAATGGCACAAGGGCTTCCGCACGAATAATCGCCAATGCGCACCGGCGAAGCATCAAGCGGCACCACCCGGGTCTTCTTACCCTTCCCCACCAAGAAGACCCGATCACCTTCGCGCACATCCACATCGGCGTCTTGGACCACCGCGAGGACGCGCTGGCGGCGATCGGACAGATCGCGCACGTAGATCTCCACCGCACGCCGGCCGCTGAGGCCCTTTTGAACCGCGGTTCCGGCAGCCGCACCGATGACGCCACCGGTCACCCGGGCTGCATTGCGGTATTCCCGGTTCTTGACCTGGTTAGCAGCCCCATAACCAACGGCCGACCCGATGGCGGAGCCGGCGTTCAGACGCTGGTCGGACGTCAGTTGAACCGTGCGAACCATCAGGACCTCGCCCAGTCGGGCGTCCTGGACGGATAGGGCCTCGGACGAACCGTAACGGCGAGCGGAGGTGGAATCGGCGGCAAAGGCGGCCGGAGCAGACAACGCCAATGCAAGGGCCAGAACGATGGGTTTCAAGGTGCACCTCCATTTCGTGAGTAGGTTCACCTATGCATAGATCGATTCTGGGAATGCGCAAGGGGGGGGGGGCTTCGGAGCGCGGTTACACAGACTGCAGTCCGCGTCATTAAATTGACGGAAAAGCGACAAAATGAAGCATATGGACAGAGATTGATGCTCAGGCGATGATTCTGCCCACAACTCAAAACCAACAGGGAAATGTATGGCAAGGAAGAAGAGTTCATCGGCCGCAGGTGCCGCGATTTCGACCGGCGGCGGAGCCGTCGCTGGCGCAACTTCTGCGATCCTCGGCGTAACCAGTGGTGCAGCGGCCGGGACCGCCGGTGCAGCCGCCGTGACCTCCGGCTTGGCAACCGTCGGGAGCGTTGTGGGCGGTGGCATGCTTGCTGGACTGGGGGTGGTCGCGGCTGCACCAATTGCGGGTGGTGCGGCGATGTTCGGCGTCTACAAGCTCTACCAGCGCATGGCATCCAAGAAGTAACCGCTCTGCCTGGCCCACTGCCACAAGCGGTTTCCCTCTACGTCGCGCAGGCTTCGTCAATGTCTGCAAGTGGCCATCCAAGCTAGCAACCTTGGTGGCCGCTCTTACCAACTTGTGGCTCAAGCCCTTGGACCAAAAGGCCACGTTGACCTCAATGCCCCGCTGGCGCAGCCAGAGTGCGGCGTGACGCTCAAACCCGAGCGCACTGAGGCCGTTCATGCAGGGCTAGCAGCCGGCGGAGTGCGGTGCAGTCCGCGCCTACACGTTGGGATGCACGATGGGTTCGCGCATGCTCGATAGCACACGGATCGGAATTTCTGTTACTGCACGTAGATCAGACTGGCCATTTCTTCCCCTTTCTCTCTCGCCCCTCCGCGTCTGGCAAGGAATCTGAAACCGGCAAGCTCTCCTGTCGTGCAATGTTCCTGATCGACATTCAACCTGTGATGATGTGGGAACGCTCTCCCTCAACCTGCCAAACCGTCTACGGAACTGGCAAAATTGCAGGATCACTCACAGGGGGAAATTGGATGTCCGACACAACCTACAGCCACCGCATCCTCAAGACTTATGGCCTGCTGGTGGACTTCGAAGGTAAACCACGCCTCAAGAACGTTCCGTCGCCTCTAACCGGTCAAAAGAAGGCAAAGGAGACGATGGAAAAGTGGACGCAGCGAGTGCTGGGGGATGAGGTCAGCAAGGTCCGCGTCTACCGACCGGCACGCGTTAAAAGTGACACACTCATTGCCAGCCTTACAGACACGCACGACGCCAAGCTGGTGCGTGACATTGTTCGCGGCGCCGTTCGCAAGAAGAGCAAATCAGCGAAAGCAAAGATTGAAGAGATCAAGGTGGAGCACGCCGCCGAGCTTAGAAAGCGCGGAGCCACCGCGAGAGAACTTCGGAAGGCACACGAAGAAGACCTGTCGGGAAAGCTCGATGATATCTTGGCTGCGACGGCCTATCTGCCGTTAGACGACCTTCAGGACTTGGTGGTGGAACTGGGAGAGGACTTGAGCCCATCGGTCCGCAACTGGGCACTTGCCCTGGCTCCGGCCAAGGATGCTGACGAGGTTTCCGTCATCGACGTTCTCAAGCAGATGCTCCTGCGCATGGACGTGCTGTCGAAGAATAAATAACCAGAATTTGTCAGCCACTGTCGCGCACCCTGCTGCCTCCCGACAGGCGGGTGCGCGTTCAGTCGCTTGTTCACGAATCAAACTGCCAAGTTCAGGCGCGCCCCTCTTGCCTTGAAGCGCGATCGAGACCGGTCGTTGGCAGCATGTTTTTCGATCTCATGCAGATTGGCCGCCACGGACTGCCGCTGCTGCTCAACCTTCTGGAGCGGCTCTCGAACCAACTCGGGCACCTTCAGGAACTCCACCACCCGCTCGGCCGCCGCCGCGGCTCGGAAGAGCTCCCGGGGATCGTCCCGGAGGATTTGGATCCACGACTTCACGTAAGCCGCGTGCTGGGTGGGATCGTGGCCAATGCCCAGGCGTTCGCCCATCAGCATGGATGACACCTCCGCGACCAGTTCTTCCTTGGCGTAGTCGATGCTCCCAAAAGCCCCTTTCTGATCGCGGTTGAGGCGGGTGGGAAAGCCGGTCCAGTGGCCCAGTTCGTGCAACGCGGTGGCGTAGTAGCCGCTGGCCGAGTGAAAGGTGTTGCGCTGGGGCAAGTGGATGCTGTCGGTCATCGGACGGTAGAACGCTTGGTTGCCCCCGTCGTGGTGGATCTCGGCTCCGCTGTCTCTCAGCACCGCTTCGCAGGCCTGGTGAATGTCGGGCTCTGGGCGCGCGGCTGGCAGGACCAGTGCCGGCAACCCATCGATCTGCATCGCGTTGAACACGCGTGGGAAGAAGACCTTGGGGTGGGCCTTGGCGATGAGGTCGGGGTCCCCGCTCTTCTTGGCCTCCTCCACCCGCGACCAATCCCAATACTCAATCACGCTGGCCTTCTCGCCCTTGCGCACCTGAGCGCCCACGGCCGCGGCTTGCTTGTAAGTCATCCACCGGTTGTCCTGGGTGTCCCAGGCGCTCTGAAGGGCCCACAGGTGGAGCAGGTTTCCGCCCCGGTAGCTCTTGCCAGTCGTGGGGTTCATGGGCAACCCGAGGTCCACGCGGGCGTCCCAGGGTTTGAGAAAGGGACCGGTGCCCTCCTCCATCTGGCGGATCAAGCGCTCGACGACGTCGCGGGAATGGCGCTGAAGGAAGCTTTCGTTGGGGGTGGCATCGGACACGGGCAGGCTCTCCTGGAAGGCAAGGAAAGGCGCCTGTCGGCAACGCCAAGGGGGTTAGGCTGGAAACTTCAATCGTGAATGGTGACGGCGCGTCCCTGCTCCAACAGGTTCTCCAGCAAAGCCAAGGCCCGTTCGATGGTCAAAGCGGTGCCGGGGCCCCCGTCGCCCTCCTGGAGCTGCACGCGGATGCCCTCGGGGGTTCGTTGCACGGTGAAACGGGGGGACGCCGCCAGGGAGTCCTGGCGGTCCATGCTGTCGTCTACAAAGGCATCGGAAGGGGTCATGGTTTCAGCATGCGACAGGATACGGATTTGGCAAGTCCGGGCTGGACCGTTAGCGTCACCGACCAATCCATTGGCTAGAGCTGATACGGAAGATGGGAACACGGATTTGGCCCCGCCTTTACGACCGCCGTTGGCGCGCATCCCCATCTCCCACCTTTCCGCCACCTTGGGTTTCGATGCTTTCTCGGCCCGCCAACGGCTCACCGAACAGCGCACGAATCTCCAGTTCATTGATACGTTCCTGCAGCTGGAGTTGGATTGCCTTGGCTCTGGTGCGCCCTGCCTCCTCCCTCAACGCATCGGCATGGAGAGCTCCCATCTCAGCCGCCTGCTGCTGAGCGCTCAAGCGGTCGAATCGACGCTCCATCTCTTCCTGCCGAGCCCCTTGCTGTTCGAGGGTGGGCGTCACATCGGTTTCCCAAGGCTCCAAAGACTGAGAGCGCTCCTGCGCCACGCGCAGTGCTGTCACGGTCGCCGATGATCTCAACGGCAGATCGCCACAGGCCTCGCCGACGGTGGCTGCTCCGTTGATTCGCAGGCGCACGCATTCTTCCTGTTTGCCATTGATGCGACGGTTCGAGCGGGCGCCGTCGTCCAGGCCCATCTCTTTCAAGCCTCGCCAGAACTGGCGACCGGTGAGGAGATCGATGTCCGCCAGCCCTTGTCGGTAGCCCCAGTTTTTGTAGTTCTCGTAGACCTGCCGCATGGAAAGCGTGCACTCATCCGTCTCAATGCGCACCACGCGCTCGGCTTGAGCCCAAGCCATGACCTGGTCGCTGCCATGGCGGGCGGCCAGCTTCGCTGCGCGCACGGCTTCGGGCATGTCGGCGTCGGTGTCGGACAACGCCCTACCACGGGCCACGATGCGTCGGGCGCCTTCGAGCATCCAGTCCAGCACAAGCTGGCCTTCCTCTGCCAGGATGTTCTTGACCAGATCAGGGTCGTGCTGGTTGACCGGTACCGCCTTCTTCCAGTGCACGACGGTGAGGCGGCGCCACACCCCGTTGCTCTTGTCGCGGATGAAGGGGGCCGAATTGGACGTGATGATCCACTTGGCCGTGGAATGGTAGTTCGCCAGCTGCTTCTGGTTCTTCCGGTCGATGCCAATGCCATTGCCAGAGACCATCGTCTTGAACCGACCTTCGGCCCACTTCTCGCACTCCACTTCGTCCACCAGGATCAGGCTGGCGCCAATCATGGGTTCCAGGCTGAAGCGGTCGCCCAAAGTTTCAAGGTTGCAGCGGGCCACCTGACGGTGCATCGCTTCCACGATTTCCGCCAGGGTGGATTTGCCAGAACCTGCGACGCCGTGCCACCAGGCGGCCTGGCTGTAGACACCCGGCAACAGGGTCATGCCGCACTGCTCCTGGAGCAGGTCGATGACGCGCGGGTCGTCGTGGGCTTGGCGGAGGAACTTGGCGAATCGCGAGTCAGCCGGCAAAGGCTGGGGCTTGTATGCATGGCCCTGCCTGCCACCACAGGCCACCCTGACCGCGTGGGTCATGCCCAAGGCGGGATCAGGAGCGAGCACATGGAAACCGCCGGGAAGGATTTCCACGTAGCCGTCTGCCACCGGCACGATGGCCCGCTTGGCTTGGGCTGGCATGGGGTTTTTCTGGCGCAACCGAAGGGAAGCCATGTCCCAGCAGTCCTTGGCGAGCTTGGGGCTGCCCGCGAAATCGGCGTTGCGGTCGATCCAATCGGATGCCACACCCACACCTTCCGCGTCGCTGATCGCTTGCCAGTAGGTACCGTTCCAATGGTGTACGATCTCGCCGGTGCCGCTGGTGGCTTGGCACGCCCACAAGCGATCGACGCATTCGGTGGTGCGGCGGGCAAACAGGATGGGGAGCGACGGTGGCTTGCGCTGGCCCTCTCGATCAACCGAGTGGCGGTAGAGCTGCTTGTGCTCCTCTGCCTCCAGGTTGACCTTGCGGGCGGAGGCTTCCGCACCCAGGAAACGCGACGCTTCGAATGGCACGATGTTGCTTGGCTCTTCCGTCGTCGGGTTGACAGCCTTCCCTTTTGGGGACACATTGGTTGTAGACATTGTTGTTGGCTCCTCTCAAACCCTCGCCCTGGCCGGTGGGGGTTTGTCGTTGTGGGGGGACAGGCTTGCTCAGGCAGCGCGCGGGAGAGCGGTTTCCAAGGCGCGGCGAATGAACTCGCTCTCTGTCATCTCGTTTTCGGCCGCGGCGAGACGAAGGCGTTCGGCCAAGGGGCGTTTGATCCGAACGTGCTTTTTCACGCTGGCGCGGATGCTGTAAGTCGGCGGCGACGAGGGATGGGTGGCGGCGTTCACGGTGGCAACTCCGAAGGTGAAAGGTTTGGTGTGTCCCACATGGGGGACACTTCCACTCAACCACTCCAGGAGCTTTCCGCAACCCACGGTTTTTGACTAAACACGAAAACTGCGGAATCTCTCGCACTTTTTCCGGAAGCCCTGTTCTGCTGGCTTTCCCTTCCCTGCTGGTCTTCCATTAGCCAGCAGAAAGAGAAGACCAGCAGGAAGACCAGCAGCTACAAACCCTTGATTCCAAAAGCTTTGCATTCATAGAAAACCGTTCCGCTGGTCTGCTGGGTCAAAAAAGAATCGGTTTTGAAATTTGAGATACCAACACTTTCCATGCGATTTGGACGCATTTGCACAGGGGAGTTGAATCGAAAGCCAGCAAGCCAGCAGCGCACTTTTAGTCGCAGAAATCCCTTGGGATTCAACGACCTTGCACTACTGGTCTTCCTGCTGGCCTTCGATCGCTGCTGGCTAGTGGAAGACCAGCAGCCGGAAGTTCCTACTCATTTTCGGCCAAACACTCCAGTTGCTCGCGCTTGCGATCGGTCAAGAACGGATGCTGAAACTCCCTCCCGCTTTCCACCTCCGTCACCACCACGTGTTCTTCAATCGTAAGGGCGCCATGGTGCCAATCGATGGCATCCAACTCCGCCAAGGACAGTCGCGCGAATGCCTCCATTGCCTCGGACTGGGTCTGGGCAAAGACCTCAATCACCTTGCTCACCAAGTAGTCACCCCGGACGACGAATTCGTAAGTTCCCATCGGCTCCTCCTAATAGTTGAGGTGGTGGCGCATGGTTGGACAAGGCCAGTTGAGATCTTCGCGTTCGGAACCATCGGGGCTGATGACCTCCACAAAGCCGTAGATCTCCTCCAACTCGGTACGCCAGCCACCGGCATGAATGTCAGCCACTCCCATCGAGTTCAGAATCTCCAAGGCTGCCGCCTCTGAGTCCGCGTCGATTCGGATTTCCAATTCGGCCGTCGCGCGGCCCAAGACAACAACGTTCCAGCGATCAGCCATTGGAGCTCTCCTGGTTCGCCGTGGCCACCTGCCCTACCCGCTGGATGGCAAAGAACTTCCCGTGCAACGCACCGCTCGCCTGCGCTTGCTGAAGGTGATCGGCGGCGCGCTTGCCGTAAGTCACCACCAACGATCCCGACGGCGCTGCCGTGCCGGTGGTTCCGTCGGGACGCACAAACCTCAGCCTCCCACGGGTGAACAGGATCGCCGTCGCGTTGGGGTGGGAAAGCACGCAGTCGTGCATCCATCCCGTCTCCATGTTGACCGGCACCAGGGCGATACCGCCGCCGGGGTGGTTGGCCAGCTTGCTCAACCACTTCTCAATCCCTTTTCCGTAAGGCGGATTCATCCACACGAATGCCTGCTTGGGCCACGGCGTAGCCAAGCCGTCCTGGCTCGGCGGGATCATCCGGCTGGCCGTGGGTGCGGGCAGCCGCGACGGGTCTTCGGGCGTGCAAGGATCGAGGTCAAAGCCGCGCCTTCCCCCCAGCGCCCTGACGATGGCAGGCGGGGTATACCAATCGACGCTCGTGTGGGCCTTGTCGCTTGCCTTGTAGCAAACGGAGGTGAGCCGGGTGGGTTTAGCCGCTACGAGGCGCTTGGAGCGGGTTGCTGCGTTGAACGGCAGAACGTTGGACTTGGGCTGCATGAGGATTCTCCAGGCAAGGCTCCGTCAGCACGGCTGCGTTGCCGCGTTGAAGAATGGGTTTTGGGAGTTGGGCTTGAACCAGCCCGAGAGGCGCTGCTGGCGGCGGGTTACCACCAAGAGTTGTAGAACACGTCCCAACCGTCGTTGATCAATGCGCGGGCCTGCGCAATGAAGTCCAGATCTTCTTCAGCTCGATCGGGATCCGATTCACCGAAGAAGAAGCCTTGGGTATAAGGCAAATCATCGTTCAGCACAGCCTGTTCCAACGCATCAAGATCGTCCAATCCAAGGAATACGGGAACTTGGTTGAAATCGAAGGGATCAACCTGCCCCGTCCTAGCACTGTGCAACTTGAACATCCAACCATGAAGGTTCGGATGCTTTCGCCAGTAGAAAAATAGTTCTTGAGTGCGATCTCGCACATCAGTGCGGGTCTTGACCGCATACATATCGAGGCCCATCGGCTTGCTCCATCGCCCCGACCACCGAGGCGTTGGAGTAATCATCCGAACTGAGAGCCTCCATCGATACGGATATTGGAGGCCTCCAATATCCGTTAGCAGCCGTTACATTCGCCCATTGCGCTTGTCGGGCATCTTTGGAGGCGCCGGCTGCAGGCGTTCGTGCAGCGCTTGTTCGATCACCCCAGCTCGCGAGGCGTCGAGCTGCTGAGCCAGGTCCCGCAGACGGCTGGCCTGGGCTTGGGCTGCGTTGTTGAATGCGTCCACCCACTGGCGCTTGACGTCAGGGTTTTGCCAAGGCTGGGCGAAGGCCTCGGTCAGCGTGCAGACCCGAATCCCAAGCCCGATTTGCACGCCCAATGCTTGGAGCTGGCGAATTAACGCATCGCTGATGGGTTGGTCAGTCAGTGGCTCCAGGAAGAACTGCTTAGCCTTGGACCCTTTGGCCACCAGAAACGGCAGTTCTGCAGTTAGGAGGGTGTCGATCGCAACGCCCCGTTCGCTCAACGGCTTCCACAGGCCCTTAGCCTTGAGCTCGGCTGCCCAGGCCATCAACGGAACAAGGGTGGTCGAGCGCTTGCGAGTTCCCTTCACCGTGAACAGCGTCCCTTTTGGGGAGTGTTCCTTCAAGAGGTGTTGCAATTGGGCCGTGCTGATCGCCAACACCCCAGCGGCCTCATTGAAGCTCAACGCCACGTCCACCTTGGGCCGCTGTTTCGCTAGGCGCAAATGGTCTGCGATCTTCTTCTCCATCTGGCCCACGTTTTCGGTGCCAGAGAGCTTGCCGAGAAAGCGATCGATGGCGCGGCGGTAAGCATCAGCAGCAGTAAGGGCCATTAGTTCGGCTCGCTCCCCTTACGGCCGACCTTTGAAGAGCGCGCGGCAGCATTGCTGCTTCGCCGCCCGACCTTGCGCGCCGGCAGGGTGCGCAGCGCCTCCAGGTCGATTCCGTAATCTAGGACACCCAAAGCTGGCGTTCCTCCGGCACCGTTGAGCTTCTCACTCACCGTAAAGGGCCTGCTGTAAGTCGCGTGGTGTTCGTCGTCCAATTCGTGGCCGACGATTTGGGCTCGCATCTCAGAGGCCACACCGCTGCCCTGCATCTCCTGAATCACGGTCTTTCGGAGACTATGGAAACCACGTTTCGCTTTCGACCACCCACCACTGTGCTTTTGGAGGTAGTAGCTGAACGCCTTCGATATCCAGTTCCCCGCACCATTCTTCGCCTTACTGTCAGCCTGCGGAAACAATCGCCAGTCCCCGCTCTCCCTTCGTTCGGCGACGTAGTCCAAGAAACCAAGCTTGATCAGGTCGGGATGCAACGGGACGACCCGATTGGAAACATCGGTCTTCAATCGCTGATCCTCCCCCTCATCGGTAAACCGTATGCACGGGATTCCCTCCTCTTCCTTGACGTCGAGGGTAAACAGCTGCCCCACCTCACCTGCCCGGGCGCCCGTATACAGGCCCAACAAAGCCGCCCAGCGCGCTCCCGTTGAAAGCTGCTTGAAGCTATCAGGCGCGAAGAGTTGATGAACCTGATCCAAGGTAAAGGCTTGGAAGCCAAATTTTCTGCGCTTGCGCTTCTCCGCCATCGAAACGCTGACGTGACCTGCGGCGACATTGTCTCCCTTGAGCACGTAGCCTGAAGCCATTGCCCAAGTGAAGAATCCTCTCTTTCCTGCGAGGTAGCTCTGGCGATTGTTGAGCGTAGAACGCGTTAACCCGCGCTTGGCCAAATGGTCGTAGAAGCGGGCCATCTCAGGCCGCGTGATGGTGTGCAGCTCGCGCTCGGCGCCCAAGAACTCGATCAGCTCTGTCACGGGAAGCAGTTTGATGCCGACCGTTTTGACCTCGATGTCCTCGGCGGCGACTTTATCCTGCCAGATTCGCTTCGCATCGATCAGGCTGATGGTCTCAGATGGCAGGGGCTGCGCCGCCGCTGATTCCAACGGGTTTGGCCCAGCCGCCGCCGGAACTGCACCCGCATCACGGAAGTGGAACTTGCCGATTTCTTCCAGCGCCTCCATTGCTCGAGCATGGTCGGCCGCATCCGTGGTCCGAAGACGGAAGCCCGGCAAGTCAATTTCATAACGCCGGGAGCCGTTCTCCGCGACGCTGCGCAGAACATCCTCAACCGTGAGTCCCTTCTTGGTCATGCACCCATCCCTGATGGCATCGAATGCTTGAGCATAACGCTGCGCGATGGCCAAGGCAGCCACTCTTGCGCTATGCAGTTGGATGCCCAAGGGATGCTTGACGAAAGGTTTGCCGACGATACCGCGCATGTCCGTCGGAACGCGCATGCGAAACTGGTAACGACCTGTGGAAGAGCGAGTGAGATAGCTTGGTAATCGCATCGGAGTTGTGCCCCGATTTGTGCCCCAAGCCGCCCTTCAAGACCTTAAAAAATGTCGTTTAAAAACAAACACTTACTAAGGATTGGCGGAGAGAGTGGGATTCGAACCCACGGAAGGTTTAACCCTTCGCCGGTTTTCAAGACCGGTGCCTTAAACCGCTCGGCCATCTCTCCAATGGGGTCCCGGTCGCCCGGGCAGCGCCGTATTCTCGCACGTGAAGGGCATTTGCCCAAGACCACCTTGCCCCTGCCCTCCGCATCCGGCACGGTGGGGGCCTTCACCGCACTCGGAGCCGCCATGGCCCATCTCGATCTGGCCAACCTGCGCACCTGCCTGCTGGACGATACCCAGCTGGCCGCTGTGGCCCTGCACCGCACCTTCGCCGGGCACCTGCCGGTCAGCAGCGGGCATCTGGTGGTCTGCGATCCGTTGGTGCAGGCCGAGGCGCCGGCGCTGGCCGACTACACTGCCCCACAGGGCCGGCATCCGGTCGAGATCATCGTGCACAGCGGCCGCCCGGCGTTGGCCGTGGTCTGGTTCAAGCCACGCGAAGCTCTCACCGCGACCGCCCTGCACTGGCAGATGGCGCGCTGGACCACGCAGGACCTGACCGGACTGGATGAGGACAGCTTCATCGGCTACCCGGTCGACGCTGGCATCGGTTGCTTCATGGACACCGACACCCAGCAGGCGCTGCTGGCCCTGATCGAACAGGCCGATGGCGACGAAGACAGCGAGTGGTCGGATGCGCTGATCGACCACGATGGCCTGGATGAAGGCGCCGAATATCGCCCCTGGGGCGAGGACTCGCCGCACGGCCTGGTGGTGTTCACCAGCGGCTGGGGCGACGGTGTCTATCCCAGCTACTGGGCGCTGGATACGTCCGGCATTCCGGTCGCCCTGGTCACCGATTTCCTGTGCATCCAGGGCGGCGATGGGCGCGACGAGCGCGAGATTGCCGACCAGGCCTATCGCGACAACCTGCCAGCTGCGGAAGCCGAGGCGCTGGCGCGGCTGGTGGCTGCAGTAGAACGAGACGACGCGGAGGCATTGCAAACCCTGTTGGAGGATGCGCCGCAGCGCGCCAACCTGATCGAACCGGGCTGTGGCGGCACCGCCCTGTACGAGGCGATCCGCCTGGACCGTCCGCAGGCATTGCGGGTGCTGTTGCAGGGCGGCGCATTGCCGGCAATGCCCGAACGCCTGCACATGAGCAAGGTGACCAGCTATCTGGACTATGCGCGATTCCTGAAGAAGCCACGCAGCGCGGAGCTGATGGCGGTGCTGGAAGCGCCCGTCGTTGCAGCCGGACCGCCAGCGGCCGCACCGCGACGCCGTAGTTTCTGGGACCGGCTGTTCGGCCGGAACTGATCGGCGCCGGAATACAGCAACGCCGGGCATGGCCCGGCGCTACCTTCGCGCCTTCTCAGCCGGCATCCACCGCCAGCGCACCCAGTGCACTGGCCTTGATCCGCTCCTTGGCCTTTTCACAGGCGCCACCGCAATCCAGGCGCGAGGCCTCCAGCTGCGGCGGCAGGTGCTCGGCCAGGAAGTCGATGAACACGCGCACCGCCGGCAGCAGGCCGCGGCGCGAGGCGAACACGGCGTGGCACACGCCCTGCGGCAGCGACCAGTCCGGCAGCACCACTTCCAGCTCGCCATTACGCACGGCGTCGGCGCACACGGTTTCCGGCAGCATGGTGATGCCGAAACCGTCCTTCACCATGCTCTGCAGCAGCGGGAAGTCGAAGCCGGCCACGCGCGGCTGCAGGTCGACCCGGCGCACTTCGCCTTCCGGGCCATGCAGTTCCCAGCGCTGGCGGGCTTCGTCTTCGCTGATGCTGAGGGTGACGTGCTGGGTCAGCTCTTCCGGGTCCTTGGGGCGGCCGGCGCGGTCGAGGTACTTCGGGCTGGCCACCAGCAGTTCCTGCACCTGGCCGAAGCTGCGCATCACCAGGCTGCCGTCGTCGTCCAGGCGCGAACGCACGCGCAGGGCCACGTCGTAGCCTTCGTTGATGATGTCCACGCGGCGGTTGCTGATGTTCAGCTGCAGCCGCACCTTCGGATACTGCTCAAGGAACTTGGGCAGCAGCTTGGGCAGCTGCATCTGCGCCAGTGACACCGGCACGCTGGCGCGCACCACGCCGCGCGGTTCGGCGCTCAGGCGGTCCACCACTTCGCGGGCGGCCTGGGCCTCGGCCAGCATCGTCTGCGCATGGCGGTGCACGCTGGTGCCGACGTCGGTGACCGCGAAACGGCGCGTGGAGCGCTGCAGCAGGCGCACGCCCAGGTCGGTTTCGAGCTGGCTGATGCGGCGGCTCAGTCGCGACTTGGGGATGCCCAAAGCGCGCTCGGCGGCGGCGAATCCGCCGTGGTCGACCACCATCGCGAAGTAGTACAGGTCATTCAGGTCATGCATGCCCGAGTTCCATATCTAGAACAATACGTGGCATTCAATCATCTTTATTCCGCCCTTGCAACAACCTATCGTTCTCTCCGTCGGCGGGGCCACCCCGCCCCTTCCTCCCAGAACATAGGTGACTGCCATGAAGCTTCTGCATCTCGACGCCAGCGTGCTTGGCGACAACTCCGTCTCGCGCCAGCTGTCGGCCGCCGTGGTCGCCCGCCTCGCCAGCCAGATCGACGGCCTGCAGGTCGATTATCGCGATCTTGACGCCAATCCGGTACCGCACCTGCGCAGCAGCTCGCTGGCCAAGACCGACGCCGCTGAAGCGACCGATGCTGAACAGGTGATGCAGCAGTTCCTGGAGGCCGACATCGTGGTGATCGGCGCGCCGATGTACAACTTCAGCATCCCGTCCACGTTGAAGGCCTGGATCGACCGCGTGGCCGTGGCCGGCCGCACCTTCAAGTACACCGAGAACGGCCCGGTGGGCCTGGCCGGTGGCAAGCGGGTGATCATCGCCAGCAGCCGTGGCGGCATCTATACCGACTCGCCGGCCGACTTCCAGGAGCCGTTCCTGCGTCAGGTGTTCGCCTTCATGGGCATCAACGAAGTCGAGTTCGTGCGCGCCGAGGGCATCGCCTACTCGCCGCAGCACCGTGAAGACGCCATCGCCGGTGCGCTGGCGGCGCTGCCGTCGCACGACGTGGCCGAAGCCGTCGCGGCGTAACGCGTTCCAACGTTCGGCGCCCCTCTCTCCTCGTCTGGGCGCTGAACGCGGGCCGGGATCCCCTCCCCCTCCCGGCCCACCCTGGCGGCCCCGCTGTGCGGGGCCGTTTTCTTTTGCGGCGCGCTAGGCTGGGGGCATGAACTACATCGTGACGGCTGCGCACCGCAGCGAATTTCCGCACCCGATCATCCTGCGCCGCGGCCAGGCGCTGGTGGTGGGCGAACGTTATGAAGGCCCGGAGGGCTGGGACGACTGGTTCCTCTGCGAGGCCGAGGGACAGCAGCCCGGATTCGTGCCGACGCCGGTGATCGGCCGCGATGCGCAGGGTGGCGCGTTTGCCACGCAGGATTACTGCGCGCGCGAACTGGATGTGGACCCCGGGCAGACGCTGCGCGGGATGCGCACGCTCAATGGCTGGGCATGGTGCGTGCCGGAGAACGGCGAACCGGGATGGGTGCCGCTGGAGAAGCTGCGGCCCATAAAGGAGAGCCGAGCATAGGCTCGGCTCTACACAGATCTGTAGCGCCCGAGCCCATGCTCGGGCGGCGGCGCATTGCGCCGGCTATCAGCCAATGGTTTCCAGGCCACCCATGTACGGGCGCAGGGCCTCCGGCACGGTGATGCTGCCGTCGGCGTTCTGGTAGTTCTCCATCACCGCGATCATCGCGCGGCCAACGGCCACACCCGAGCCGTTCAGCGTGTGCGCCAGCTCCGGCTTGCCGGTGGCCGGGTTGCGCCAGCGCGCCTGCATGCGGCGGGCCTGGAAGTCACCACAGTTCGAGCACGAGGAAATCTCGCGGTAAGTTTCCTGCGACGGCAGCCAGACTTCCAGGTCGTAGGTCTTCACCGCCGAGAAGCCCATGTCGCCGGTGCACAGCAGCACCTTGCGGTACGGCAGGCCCAGCTTTTCCAGCACCACTTCGGCGCAGCGGGTCATGCGCTGGTGTTCGGCGTCGCTGTCTTCCGGGCGGCTGATCGAGACCAGCTCGACCTTCTCAAACTGATGCTGGCGGATCATGCCGCGCACGTCGCGGCCACCGCTGCCGGCCTCGGCACGGAAGCACATCGAGTGGGCGGTCATGCGCAGCGGCAGGCGCTCGGCGTCGACGATCTCGTCGCGCACGATGTTGGTCAGCGGCACTTCCGAGGTCGGGATCAGGTAACGCGTGGAGTCGCCCACGGCGGTCTTGAACAGGTCGTCCTCGAACTTCGGCAGCTGGCTGGTGCCGCGCAGCGAGTCGGCGTTGACCAGCAGCGGCACGTTGGTCTCCTCGTAGCCGTGCTCGCCGGTGTGCAGGTCGACCATGAACTGGGCCAGGGCGCGGTGCAGGCGCGCGATCGGGCCACGCAGCACGGTGAAGCGCGAGCCGGACAGCTTGGCCGCGGTCTCGCCGTCCAGCCAGCCGTTGCGGGCGCCCAGTTCGACGTGGTCGAGCACCTTGAAATCGAACTGGCGCGGGGTACCCCAGCGCGCCTGCTCGACGTTGTCGTTCTCGTCGGCACCGGCCGGCACGTCGTCGGCCGGCAGGTTCGGAATGCCCATCGAGATCGCTTCGATCTTCTCGCGCAGCTCGTCCAGCGCCACTTCCGAAGCCTTCAGCTCGTCGGCGAAGGCAGCGACCTCGGCCATGATGGCCGAGACGTCCTCGCCCTTGGCCTTGGCCTGGCCGATGGCCTTGGAACGGCTGTTGCGCAGGCTCTGCAGCTCCTGGGTCCGCACCTGGATGCGTTTGCGATCCGCCTCCAGGGACTCCAGGGCAGACACGTCGAGCTCGAAGCCGCGGCTGGTGCGCAGGCGTTCGGCGAGGTCGGCGGGCTGGTGGCGGAGCAGGGCTGGATCAAGCATGGCAGGTGTCGTGGTGGGTATCAGGGATGGGATTATCGCTTGTTATACGGATTTCTGCCGCCCGGTTCATTCCTGGCGTGGCAGAATCGGACTATTCCGTACTGGTCCGGTCCATGTCTGCACCCCGCTCGTCGTCCGCCAAGTCGTTCACTGTGCATATCCCGCGCAACGCCCTGAAGATCGCCGGCATCGCCTTCGGCGTGGGCGTGCTGTTGTTCGTGCTGGTCTGGTTGACCGGCCGCGACAAGGAGTTCTTCCGTGCCGATCCGGCCGCGCAGACCCCGCAGGAGACCGCGCAGGTGGAACCGCTGCCGGAACCGCTGGCCGCCGCCGCAGGCTCCAGCGACATGCCCGATGCCAAGCCGGCCCCGGTAGAGGACGACGCCCCGAAGCTGGTCGAAACCGCCCCGACGCCGCCGGCGCCCATCGCTGAACCGGCCCCGGCCACGCCGGCCCCTGCGCCAGCCGCCACCGGCAACAGCCAGCCGATGCCGATTGCCGGCCAGTCGCCGCCGCCGGCCTACCCGGCCGCGGCCCTGCGCGCGGGCGAGACCGGCAGCGTGGTGGTGCGCGTGGACGTGGATGCCACCGGCTACCCGAACAATGCCACGGTGATCCAGCGCAGCGGCTCACGCGAGCTCGACCGTGCCGCCACCGACGCCGTGCGCCGCTGGCGTTTCACCCCGGCGCAGAGCAACGGCCAGGCCGTACCGGGCAGCATTGAAGTGCCGTTCGACTTCAAGACCCAGTAACTGAACGTTTCCCGGCAGGCAACCTGAACCCTGCCGGTGACGTTGACGCAACGCTGACACTTCCCGCCACTGGCCCGCGCAACACTCTCCCCGTCGTCCATTGACGGAAGGAGTTTGCGATGACCGCCACCACCCACGAAGACCTTCATTCGCCGCAGCTGCAGCAAGACGCCAGCGAACAGCACAAGCCCACGTCGCCCTGGATGTGGATCGCGCTGATCGTGGCGATGTTTGCCGCCGCGCTGCTCTGGCTGCGTCACTCGAATCAGGAAGACGTGGCGCCGGCACCGGTCGGCGAGCGCATGCTGCCCGCCCCCGAGCAGGCGCCGGTGGCCGACGCGCAGGAGCCGGCGGCCCGCCAGGCCGCACCGGTCGGCAACCAGCGCAAAGCCGCCCCTGCGGTACGCAATCGCGAGGCGCGCCCGCTGGCAGGCAACATCAAGCCGACCTACCCCGCCGCCGCGCTGCGTAATGGCGTACAGGGCAGCGTGATCGCCAGCCTGAATGTCGATAGCCGCGGCCAGGTGACCAATGCCGCGATTGTTTCGCGCAGCGGCGAACGCAGCCGTGACCTTGATCGCGCGGTGCTGAGCGCCGTGCAGAACTGGAAGTTCCAGCCGGCGATGCATGAAGGCCGTGCAGTGGCCAGTGTGGTGCGGGTCCCGGTGGATTTCCGTACCGAACAGCGTTGATCGCGGACGAGGGGTTCGTGATGTTTAGACGGAGGCTTCGGCCTCCGTCCTTTTATCTGGAGAGGCGTGCCAACCAGGGTTGGCACCTGCCGGGTGATGTGAGCGTGCCAACCAGGGTTGGCACCTACCGGGTGATGTGAGCGTGCCAACCAAGGTTGGCACCTACCGGGCGATGTGAGCGTGCCAACCAAGGTTGGCACCTGCCGGGCGATGTGAGCGTGCCAACCAGGGTTGGCACCTACCGGGTGATGTGAGCGTGCCAACCAAGGTTGGCACCTACCGGGCGATGTGAGCGTGCCAACCAGGGTTGGCACCTACCGGGTGATGTGAGCGTGCCAACCAAGGTTGGCACCTACCGGGCGATGTGAGCGTGCCAACCAAGGTTGGCACCTACCGGGCGATGTGAGCGTGCCAACCAAGGTTGGCACCTACCGGAAAACGCGATCCGCCGATCAGGCCAGGTTGAAGCCGGCGCTGCGCGCCAGGCCATCGAAGTCCGGGAAGGACGTGGCGACGTTGGCGATGTCGTTGATGCGCACTTCGCCGTCGCTGATCTGGCCGGCAATGGCGAATGCCATGGCGATGCGATGGTCGCCGTGGCTTTCGATGGTGCCACTCCCCAGCCGAGCCCCGCCATGCAGGGTGGCGCCATCCTCGGTCTCGTCCACCTGCATGCCCAGCGCGCGCAGGCCAGTGGCCATCGCCGCAAGACGATCGGATTCCTTCACCCGCAGTTCGGCAGCACCGCTCACCACGGTCTGGCCTTCGGCGGCGGCGGCGGCCACGAACAGCGCCGGGAACTCGTCGATCATGTCCGGCACCAGTGCTTCGGGAATACGCGCGCCCTTCAGCGGAGCGTAGCGCACCACCAGATCGGCCACCGGCTCACCGCCCTGCTCGGCCGGATTCTCTTCGGTGATATCCGCCCCCATCAGGCGCAGCGCGTGCAGCAGGCCGGTGCGACGCGGGTTCAGGCCGACCTGCTTCAGGCGCAGCTCGGAGCCGGGAATGATGCTGGCGGCGACCAGGTAGAACGCCGCCGAGGAAAAATCGGCCGGCACTACGATGTCCGTGGCGCGCAGGCGCTGGCCGCCCCGCAGGCGCGCCTTGCCCGGCGAGAACTCGATGTCCACGCCGAACGCGGACAGCATGCGTTCGGTGTAGTCGCGGGTCGGGTGGGGTTCCACCACGCGGGTTTCGCCCTGCGCGTACAGGCCGGCCAGCAGCACGGCCGACTTGATCTGTGCGCTGGCCACCGGCGAGGCGAAGTCGATGCCATGCAGCGTCTGGCCGCCATGCACGTGCAGCGGCGGCGTGCCGTCGTCCTGGGTATCGATCCTTGCACCCATCTGCGACAGCGGGCCGGTGACACGGCGCATCGGGCGGCCGGACAGTGACTCATCGCCGATCAGCGTGCAGTCGAACGCCTGGCCCGCCAGCAGGCCGGCCAGCAGGCGCATGCCGGTACCGGCATTGCCGCAGTCCAGCGGTGCCTCCGGCGCTTTCAGGCCGTCGATACCCACACCATGCACGATGCGCTGCGACGGACTGGGAGTTTCGATGCGCACACCCAGCTGGCTGAAGATGCGCGCGGTGGCGCGGGTGTCCTCGCCTTCCAGGAAGCCTTCGATATGCGAAGTGCCATCGGCCAGCGCGGCGAACATCACCGAGCGGTGCGAGACCGACTTGTCGCCGGGAATGGTCAGGCTGCCCTGCAGCGGCTGGCCCTTGCGGGCGATCCAGTGTTGCGCGTTGCTCATCGTTCGATCGTTCCGTAAACGCCGGCAGCGCCGGCGATGCATCAGGGAGCGGCGGCCAGGGCCGTCACAGCAGTACTCAGGGCACGGCCACGGGGTAGGAACCCAGCACCTTGATCTGCGCCGAGTGCGCCTCCAGTTCGGCCAGCGCCGCCTGCATCGGCGCGTCGTCGATGTGGCCGGCCAGGTCGATGAAGAAGCCGTATTCCCACTTGCCGTGGTGCGACGGCCGCGACTCGATGCGGTTCATGCTGATGCCGTGGCGGGCGAACGGGCTGAGCACATCGAACAGCGCACCGGGCTTGTCATGGATGAACACCAGCACCGAGGTGCGGTCGTGACCGGAGGTCGGGAAGATGTTGCGGCCCACCACCAGGAAGCGGGTGGTGTTGTCGGCATCATTCTGGATCGGCTTGGTGACCACCTTCTTCAGGCCGTACACGTGGCCGGCACTCTCGCCGCCGATGGCCGCCGCGTCGTCGGCGTTGCGCGCGCGACGCGCACCCTCGGCATTGCTCGACACCGGAATCTTCTCGGCCTTCGGCAGGTTGGCGCGCAGCCACGCCGAGGTCTGCATGAACGACTGCGGATGCGCGTAGATGCGCTCGATGTCCTCGATGCGGCCGCTGCGCGACATCAGGAACTGCTGCACGCGCAGTTCCACTTCGCCACAGATCTTCAGGTTGGAGGTCAGGAACATGTCCAGGGTGATCTGGATGGTGCCCTGTCCCGAATTCTCCACCGGCACCACGCCGAAATCGGCGTTGCCTGCTTCCACTTCCTGGAACACTTCCTCGATGCTGGCCATCGGCAGGCCCAGCGCGGAGCGGCCGAAGTGCTTGAGCACGGCCTGCTGGCTGAAGGTGCCTTCCGGGCCGAGGTAGCCGATCTTCAGCGGCTCCTGCTGGGCCAGGCAGGCCGACATGATCTCGCGATAGACATGCACCAGCAGCTCGTCGCTGAGCGGGCCTTCATTGCGGTCCACCACCATGCGCAGCACCTGCGCTTCGCGCTCGGGGCGGTAGTAGTCGACAGCGGCGGCCAGCTTGCCCTTGGCCTTGCCGACCTGGTGGGCGAAGCGCGCGCGCTCGGCGATCAGGCTCTGGATGTCACGGTCGATCTGGTCGATCTTCGAGCGCACATCGGCCAGCGCCAGCGGTGCCAGGGTGGGTGCCGGGTTCGAGGCGGCCTTGGCCTTGCCCTTCGCCTTGCTGGGCGCGCTGTCCTTGGCCGGTTCGGCCTTCTTCGGCGCCTTCTTGCTGGATTTGCTGCTTGCCATCGGAATTCCTTGTTGCGGGACCCGCACCCGACGGTGCGCGCCGTTCATTGCTCAGCCGTGACGCTGCTGGAAATCGGCCATGAAGGCGACCAGCGCCTCGGCCCCGGCCAGCGGCATGGCGTTGTACAGCGAGGCACGGATGCCCCCGACCACCTTGTGTCCCTTCAGCGCCAGCAGGCCGGCAGCCTTGGCTTCGGCGACGAAGCGGGCATCAAGCCCGGCATCGGGCAGGAAGAACGGGATATTCATCCGCGAGCGTGCCGCATGCGCGACCTCGTTCCGGTAGAAGCCGCCGGAGCCATCAATGGCGCCGTACACCAGTGCCGCCTTGGCGGCATTGCGCCTGGCGAATTCGGCCACGCCGCCTTCGGCCAGCATCCACTTGAACACCAGGCCGGCCAGGTACCAGTTCCAGGTCGGCGGGGTGTTGAGCATCGAATCGCGGGCGACATGCGAGCGGTAATCGAAGATGTCCGCGCGCGGCTGGCCAGTACGCTCGAGCAGATCGCGGCGGACGATCATCACTGCGATGCCGACCGGGCCCAGGTTCTTCTGCGCGCCGGCATAGATCACACCGTAGCGGCGTACATCCAGCGGCTCGCTGGCGATGGATGAGCTGAAGTCCGCCACCAGCGGCACATCGCCGGTATCCGGCACATCACGGAACTCGACGCCGTGGATCGTCTCGTTGGCGGTGATGTGCACATAGGCGGCGTCGGGCGAGAGCTGCCAGTCGGCGCGGGGCGGCAGCGTGCGATAGCCGTCGGGCTCGCTGCTGGCGGCAATGTTGACGTCGACGTAGACGCCGGCCTGCTTGACCGCAGTCTTTCCCCAATGGCCACTGACCACGTAGTCGGCGCGCTGGCCGGGGCTGGCGAAGTTGAGCGGGATCAGCGCCTGCTGGGTGGTGGCGCCACCGGACAGGAACAGCACCGCGTAGTCGTCGGGGATATCGAGCAGGCGGCGCAGGTCGGCCTCGGCCTCGGCGGCCACGGACATGAATTCCGCGCCGCGATGGCTCATTTCCACGATCGAGGCACCACTACCGTGCCAGTCCAGCATTTCCGCCTGCGCCTGGCGCAGGACCGATTCCGGCAAGGTCGCAGGGCCGGCACTGAAGTTGAACGCGCGCGTCATGTCACACCTGTGGGGCAAGACCCCTAGTATGCCGCAGTGCACCAGCCTTGCGGCCTAGCGCGGCAAGGGAAATTTGGTTTCATTGGAATCCATTCGCCGCAGGCGTGGCGCCGGTAGTCGCCGACCTTGGTCGGCGTACGCCGTCAGGCGTCATGCCCGCCGAAAAAGCGTGCCGACCAAGGTCGGCACCCACCAAAGCCGTGTGCTGCCAGGCGTCAAGCCCGCCGACGGAGCGTGCCGATCAAGGTCGGCACCCACCAGGGCGCGGACCCAGCGGATTCAGATCAGCAGCAAAGCCCCGGTAGTCGCCGACCTTGGTCGGCGTACGCCGTCAGGCGTCATGCCCGCCGAAAAAGCGTGCCGACCAAGGTCGGCACCTACCAAAGCCGTGTGCTGCCAGGCGTCAAGCCCGCCGACGGAGCGTGCCGATCAAGGTCGGCACCCACCAGGGCGCGGACCCAGCGGATTCAGATCAGCGCGCGCCGAACCAGAGCAGCAGGCTGAGCAGTGCGGCCAGCAGCAGCGCACTCACCAGCAGCCACGGCCAGCGCCGGACCCTGCGCGGCGCGGCCGGCAGCACCGGCGCCTGCTCGGCCTCGTGGCTGGCGTCGTCCTCGGCGGGCAGCGGCCGCCGGCGCGGATCGTGCGGCACTTCCAGCACGAACCGGTGCTGGCCATCGAACACGACCTGGTCGCCGGCCTGCAGCCAGCAGTGGCGCACGGCCACGCCGTTGACCCGGGTACCGTCGGCGCTGCCCAGGTCGCGCAGCAGCACGCGCTCGCCGTGCACTTCCACGCGGGCATGCTGTTCGGCGAAGGCCGGGTCATCGATGGCGATGTCGGCCTCGTTGCCGCGGCCGATCAGGCGGGCCTGCGACAGGGTGAAACTGCGGCCATGGTGCAGGCCACCGACACCGCGCAGCAGTCGTTGCTGCTCGTCGCTGCCATCCTCGTTCTTCGGCGCAGGCGCCTGCAGCAGGCTCTCGACTTCGCCCTGCAGCACCATCTCCACGCCATCCACGTATACCGCATCGCCCGCGCGCAGCAGGGCCATCCGGCGCACCGGTCGACCATTGACGTGGATGCCGCGGATGCCATTGCCGACCTGCAGCCAGAGGCCGCGATCGTCCATGCAAAACTGGGCCAGCAGCAGGGCGCCGTGGCCGGCATCACCGAGCCGCACGCTGCCGTTGGCCTGGCGCACGATGCGCTGCACCCCGGGCCGCAGGGGCTGGTCGGGCTGTTGTTGCTGACTGAAGTGAACTAGCAGGTTCTGCACGCGGCGCAGCCTAGCAGGTTGGTCGCCAACGAAGAAGAACCCACGATGAGTGCTTGGCGCGGCGGCCCTTGATGCGCACAATGCTCGCCCTCTTTGATCATCCCCGCCCTGCGCCAGGAGCCTGCATGTCCACCATCGATGTCCGCCACGCCCACGCCCTGCCCGACGCACAGGCGCGCGCCGCGATCGAACAGGTCGCTGCCAAGCTGTCCGAGCGCTTCGGCCTGAAGTCGTCCTGGACCGCCGACGTCCTGAACTTCTCCGGCAGCGGTGTGGACGGTGCGATCGAACTGCAGCCGGGCGCCGTGCGCGTGACCGCCAAGCTCGGTTTCCTGCTGTCGGCGATGAAGGGCATGGTCGAAGGCGAGATCCAGCGCGTGCTGAAGGAAAAGCTGGGCTGAATCCTGGCGGCGGCCATCACGGCCGTGCAACGCTACCGCGCGCTACTCTCGGGGCAGGCCCAACTCCCACGGGAAGTGCGATGAACCACTACGAGAACGACGACCGCCGCAACGACGACGCCTCTTTCGGTGACCAGGCCGAGCGCTTCTCGCGCAAGCTCAGCGATTCGGCGCAACAGGTCTGGCTGGCCGGGCTGGGTGCGCTGGGGCGCGCGCAGGCCGAGGGCAGCCGCTTCTTCGACGGCCTGGTGAAGGAAGGCGAAGCCTGGGAAGCCCGCCGCCGTGAACGCAGCGGCGAACAGGGGCCGGGCTGGCGTGACAACGTCGAATCGTCCCTGGATGAAGCCCGCGAGAAGGCCTCGGGCACCTGGAACAAGGTCGAGAAGGCGTTCGATGACCAGGTGCAGGGCGTGCTCAAGCGGCTGCATGTGCCCACGGCCGACGAGGTGACCGCGCTGGAAGCCCGCATCGATGCCCTGCACGCGCGCCTAGCCAGGCTGGAAAACCGGGCGGCTTCGGGTGCAGATGCCCCCGCACCGGGCAGCCATCAATCGCCGGACAGCATTCCCTGAGCGCAATTGTTGCAATGCAATAAATTTTGATTGACAATCGCGAGCAACCCGCCAATCGCTTCGGCTGCCGTTTGTTCCCTCCCCTCACGGCTTCAGGATTGGCGGGTTTTTCGTGTCCGTCGTATACCGTTCTGCGCGCTCCATCACGCTTCCTGTCAGGAACATCCTGACCCAGCCGGGCACCGCGACCTTTACACTGTCGCTCTCCGCTTTCGCCCCTTCCGCCCTACTCCTGCATGCTCCCTTGGATCCTGGCCCTGCTGTCGGCCCTGCTTACCTGTTCCCTGGCCGTTGTCTATCTGTGGTGGATCAAGCGGCGGCAGAAGGAGATGCAACTCGGCCTGCAGGCTCTGGCAGGCATGCACTGGCGCGAATTCTCGGTTCTGGTCAAGCGCATGCTGCGCGAACAGCGCGGCCTGCGTGAGCTGATCGATCCGGCCGAAGATGCCCGCGAGCCGAGCAGCGACTTCCTGCTCAGCGATGGCCCCAATCAATGGCTGGTGTCGTGCAAGCACGGCCTGGCCTACCGCATCGGCACCGCCGCAGTGAACGAACTGGGTGCGGCCGCGCGCCTGGCCGGCGCCAAGGGTGGCGTGCTACTGACCGAAGGCCGGATGGAACGCGACGGGCGCAGCGCTGCCGAGAAGCAGGCGGTCGAGGTGCTGGACGGTCCACGCCTGTGGCCGCTGCTGCAGCCCTACCTGCCGGCGGAAATCGAAACCCGTGTGCGCGCCAGCGCCCGCCATGAAGCCCTGCGCCGGATCGCCATTGCCGCGCTCGGCGCGGTCACGCTGGGCCTGCTGGTGGGATTGAGCCTGCAAGGCTTGCATGTGCAGGACACCGCGCCTGTTGCCGAGGTGGCGGATACCCCCGCGCCGGTTGCGCCTGTGGTTGAAGCGGCACCCGAACCGGCGCCGGCCCCCGCCACCACGCCGCCGGCCGCTGCGCCTGCACCGGCCGCGCCCTCAGCCGACGCGCGCAGCAATCCCAACCCCGATGCCGCCACGCTGGAGCGCTTCCAGGCCGATCTGGCCCGCGCCCTGGCCGGCAAGCCCGGCATCGCCAGCGGTGTCTGGCTGACCCGGCAGACACTGGCGATCAACCGCACCGGCGAACTGGACGCGGTGTGGCCGCTGGTCTGCGAGGAAGTGCTGCACTACCCCGCGCTGCGCAACGTGCGCATCCAGCTCAACGCCCGCCCCGGCGTGGATGAGCCGGTGCGCTGGCGGCAGTGCGCCACGTACTGATGGGGCCGCATCCACGCGTGGCGTGGATTTACTGAACCCCGATGCGCGACCCCTTGGTAGATCCACGCCACGCGTGGATGCCTTTGCAGAGTTGAGCCACGCGCGAACAGCAGCCGAGCATGGGCTCGGCTCCACATGGCGCCTGCTCAGCCCAATGCCGCGAGATGGGCGATGTAACTGGAGCGCGATTCACCCGCCGCTCTGGCCTGCGCATCCAGCCTCGCCAGGATCCGGCGTGGCAGGCTGATATTGACCCGCTCGATGGTGTCGTCCAGCAGAGCCGGATCAATGCAGATGTACGCAAGAATCCAACAGATGTCCTTGGATGCCTCGGCGGCGATCTTCTGCGGCGCGGAAGGTGTCGGAATCGAGCGCCCCTCATCCAGGGCCACATCAATCCAGGCGAGCGCCGCCTCTTCCGCCGCAGTGAGCGCATCATCAAGCGTGTCGGCCGCTGAGAAGCACCCCGGCAGATCTGGAACGACCACACCCCACGCGGTGCGCTCATCGCCCGCCTCGATCAAGACTGGATATCGCATGGGCCCTCCTACGTCAGTCCTGCGAGCGTCCGCAACGCCTGAACCAGCCCTTTCCCCAGATCCTTCCTTGGGTGAGGAACGGTGATGATGTGAGGGTGCTGCGAGTGCACGAATACATGATGGGATCCGCGGATCCGGCGACAGATCCAACCTGCCGCTTCCAGATCCCGGATGAGGTCCCTGCTCTTCATGCAGGGATGATACACATCGTACACACGCCCCGACAGAGTTCAAGGCGACAGCCGTTTCGGCAGAGTAGATCCACGCCATGCGTGGATGGAATCCCTATCGCGCGCCCGGCGCGAAGCGCGCCACCAGGTCCCAGGCATCCCCCAGGAACACCTGGCGAACGCGGGTGATCGGCTGTTCGCCACGCCAGGTCAGGCGTTCGATCACCAGGCAGGCGGTACCGGGCTTCACATCCAGCAGCCTGGCGGTGGCAGTATCCGCGCCCCAGGCACTGATGCGATGCTGGGCACGGGTCCAGGACACGTTCTGCAGCAGCCAGCTGCCCGGGGCGGTGGTGCTGAAGTCGACCTCCAACACCTCGGGCACGCCCACCGGGCTGATCAGGCGGTGCTCCAGTGCCAGCGGGCGGCCATCGGCCAGGTGCAGGCAGCGCATCGCCAGCAGCATTTCGCTGCCGGCCAGCTCGACTTCGCCGGCATTGCCGGCATCGGCCAGGCGCAGGTCGCGCTGCAGCAGTCGATAGGCGTACTGATGTCCCCGCGAGCCGACTTCCATCGCGATATCGGGAATCTCCAGCGCCACCTGCTCCAGGTGCGGTGGCTGACGCGCCACGAACGAACCCGCGCGACGGCGGCGCTCGATCATGCCGCTCTCGGCCAGTGCGGTCAGCACCTTGTTCACCGTCATCCGCGAGCATCCGTACTGCTCCATCAACTCGTGCTCGTACGGAATCCGGAAGCCCGGCGCCCACTCTCCACTGAGGATGCGGCTTTCCAGATCGCTGCGGATACGCTGGTTGAGCGTGGCGGACTTGCTGGCCTTCACGTAATGGGGTCTCGGTGGCGGGAGGCGATCAGCCCAGCACGCCGCGCAGGGCGGCAGCGAAGGCGCTGGTGATCGCCTCGCGCTGCAGGTGGCGGCCCTCGGCCACGCACTGGCGGCCATGGCGCCAGACCGATCGCAGCGCGCCATTACGTGCGGCGAACACCCAGCTGTCAAGCCATGCGTCATCCTGTCGCGCCTGCAGCGCCGGGTGTGCGGCGTCCAGTTCAACCAGGTCGGCACTGGCGCCGACCTGCAGGCCGGCGGCCACGCCCAGCGCCTGTGCGCCACCGTGCAGTGCACCTTCAAACAGGAAACGACCGCTGCTGCGGGTGGCATCCGGCGCCAGCACGTTGCGCCCGCGCAGGGTAAGCCGCTGGCCGTACTCGAGCAGGCGCAGTTCTTCGGCCGCGTCGATCAGCACATTGGAATCGGAACCGACGCCGAAGCGCCCGCCCTCGCGCGCGAACGCCTGCATCGGGAACAGGCCGTCGCCCAGGTTGGCCTCGGTGATCGGGCACAGGCCGGCCACGGCCTGGCTGGCGACGATGGCCGCGCGCTCGTCATCAGTGATATGGGTGGCATGCACCAGGCACCAGCGCGCATCCACCGGCGCATGGTTGCACAGCCACTGCACCGGGCGCTGGCCGCTCCAGGCCAGGCAGGCCTCCACTTCGCGCACCTGCTCGGCGATATGGATGTGCACCGGGCCGTCGGTCAGCGGCAGCAACGCACTCAGTTCCTCGCCGATGACCGCACGCAGGCTGTGCGGTGCGATGCCGAGCACCGCGTCGGGCAGCGCGGCCAAGGCCGGCTTGGCGGCCTCCAGCAGCTGCGCGAAGCCGTCCACGTCGTGGATCAGGCGCCGCTGCGCTGGATTCGGCGCCGCCCCGCCGAAATCGGCATGTGCATAGAACACCGGCAGCAGGGTCAAGCCAATGCCGGTCTGGTCGGCGGCGGCGGCGATCCGCGCACTCATCTCGGCGCGGTTGGTATACGGCCGGCCGTCGGCATCGTGGTGCAGGTAATGGAATTCGCCGACGCGGGTGAAGCCGCTTTCCAGCATTTCCATGTAGGCCTGGGCGGCAATGGCCTGCACCGCGTCTGGGCGCAGGTGGGCCAGGAAACGGTACATCAGCTCGCGCCAGCTCCAGAAGCTGTCACCGTCGACGCCGCCGATCTCGGTCAGCCCGGCCATGCCGCGCTGGAAAGCATGGCTGTGCAGGTTGGGCAGGCCCGGCACCAGGATGCCGACCCGGGTGTCGCCCGCCTGCGCGCACTGCCCCGTGCTGATGGCCGCGATGCGACCGTCCTGCACCTGCAGGCGGACATCGCGGACCCAACCCTCGGCCAGCAGGGCGTGGGCGGCATGGAAACTGTGCGGGGAACGCGAATCGGACATGGCTGGACAACCCGAAATGGACGCCTATATTGTATAGACATATAAGCACAGCCGCGTTGTGGATGCCATGCACGTCGATACCCTCTGGTCCAACGTCCACCTGATCACCCTTGATGGCGAAGGGCTGGGTGTCATCCGCGATGGCGTCCTGGCCTGCGCCGACGGCCGCATCGTCCATGTCGGCGCGGCCGGCAGCGATGCCCACCTGCAGCCGACCACCCGCATCGACGGCGAAGGCCGTTGGATTTCGCCCGGCCTGATCGACTGCCATACCCACCTGGTCTACGCCGGCAACCGCGCCAACGAGTTCGAGCAGCGCCTGCAGGGCGTCAGCTATGCCGAGATCGCCCGTGCCGGCGGCGGCATCGTTTCCACCGTGCGCGCCACCCGTGCCGCCACGCCGGAACAGCTGGCCCGCGAAAGCCGGCCACGCCTGCTGGCGATGCGCGCCGAGGGCGTGACCACCCTCGAGATCAAGTCCGGCTACGGCCTGACCCTGCCCGACGAGCGCAAGCAGCTGCAGGTGGCGCGTGCGCTGGGCGAGGAATGCCGGGTCAACGTGGTGACCACCTTCCTCGGCGCGCACGCGGTTCCGCCAGGCCGCGAAGCACAGGAGTACACCGACGAAGTGTGCGAGGTGATGATTCCGGCCATCGCCGCCGAAGGCCTGGCCGAAGCGGTGGATGTGTTCTGCGAGAACATCGCCTTCTCGCCGGCGCAGGCGCGCCAGGTCTTTGAGGCGGCGCGCGCCAACGGGCTGTCGGTGAAGATCCACGCCGAGCAGCTGAGCAACCAGCATGGCGCCGAACTGGCGGCCCGCTTCGGGGCACTGTCGGCCGACCATATCGAACATCTGGACGACGCCGGCATCGCCGCGATGGCCGCTGCCGGTACCGTCGCCGTGCTGCTGCCCGGCGCCTTCTATTTCACCCGCGATACCACCCTGCCGCCGATCGCCGCGCTGCGTGCGGCCGGCGTACCGCTGGCGCTGGCCACCGACAGCAACCCGGGCACTTCGCCGCTGACCAGCCCGCTGCTGGCGATGAACATGGGCGCCACCCTGTTCCGCCTGACCGTGGACGAGTGCATCGCCGGCTTCACCCGTGAAGCGGCGCGCGCACTGGGCCATGGCGAGCGCATCGGCCGCCTGGCGGTGGGCATGGACTGCGACCTGGCGATCTGGGACATCGATGCCCCCGCCGACCTGGTCTATCGCATTGGATTCAACCCGCTGCACGCGCGCGTGGTGCGCGGACAGCCCGACCTGCCTGCCTCCTGGAGCAACACATGAGCAACACCCTGGTTCTTCGCCCCGGCCATGTCACTCTCGCCCAGTGGCGGCAGGTCTATCGCGGTGCGCCGCTTGCACTGGACCCGGCCGCGCTGCCGGTGGTGCGCGCCAGTGCGGCGGCGGTGGCCGCCATCGTCGCCAAGGGCGCGCCGGTGTATGGCATCAACACCGGCTTCGGCAAGCTGGCCAGCGTGCGCATCGAGCGCGAAGATCTGGCCACGCTGCAGCGGAACATCGTGCTCTCGCATGCCGCTGGCGTGGGCGAGCCGATGCCGGCCAGCGTGGTGCGCCTGATGATGGCGCTGAAGCTGGTCAGCTTGGCGCAGGGTGCTTCGGGCATCCGCGAGGAAACCCTGCTGCTGCTGGAAGCGATGCTGGTCAAGGGCGTGCTGCCGGTGGTGCCCGCGCAGGGCTCGGTGGGTGCCTCGGGTGACCTGGCGCCGCTCTCGCACCTGGCCAGCGTGATGCTGGGCGTAGGCGAAGCCTTCATCGGTGACGAGCGCCTACCGGCAGCCGACGCACTGGCACGTGCCGGCCTGCAGCCGATCGAACTGGGCGCGAAGGAAGGCCTGGCGCTGCTCAACGGCACCCAGTTCTCCACCGCCTATGCGTTGGCCGGCCTGTTCGAGATCGAGACCGTGTTCCAGGCCGCACTGGTGACCGGCGCGCTGTCGGTGGAAGCTGCCAAGGGTTCCGACACGCCCTTCGACCCCCGCATCCACGCCATCCGCGGCCAGCGCGGGCAGATCGCCACCGCCGCCACCCTGCGCACGCTGATGCAGGGCTCGGACATCCGTGAATCGCACCGTGACAACGACGTGCGCGTGCAGGATCCCTACTGCCTGCGCTGCCAGCCGCAGGTGATGGGCGCGGCGCTGGACATCCTGCGCCAGGCCGCTACCACGCTGGAAATCGAAGCCAACGGCGTGTCCGACAATCCGCTGGTGTTCACCGACACCGGCGAAGCGCTGTCCGGTGGCAACTTCCACGCCGAGCCGGTCGCCTTTGCCGCCGACATGCTGGCGATGGCGGTGTGCGAGATTGGCTCGATCAGCGAGCGCCGCCTGGCGATGCTGGTCGATCCGGCGCTGTCCGGCCTGCCCGCCTTCCTGACCCCGCGTCCCGGTTTGAATTCCGGTTTCATGATTCCGCAGGTGACTGCTGCTGCACTGGTCTCGGAAAACAAGCAGCGCGCCTACCCGGCCAGCGTTGACTCGATCCCGACCTCGGCCAACCAGGAAGACCATGTGTCGATGGCCGCGCATGGCGCACGCCGGCTGATGCAGATGGCCGAGAACGCCGCCAACGTGATCGGCATCGAGCTGCTGGCCGCTGCGCAGGGTTGCGACTTCCACGCCCCGCTGCGCTCCAGCGCCGCGCTGGAAACCGTGCGCGCCACCCTGCGTGCGCAGGTGCCGACGCTGGAAGAAGACCGCTACTTCCATCCGGACATGGTGACCGCCACGAATCTGGTGCGCAGCGGCGCGCTGGCGCAGGGCCTGACCGACCTGCTGCCAACCGTGGAACCGCAGGCATGAATACCCATCCCGAATGGCTGACGGTGCACGAGGGCGATGCCCCCCTCATCGTCAGCTTCCCGCATACCGGCAGCGAGCTGCCGCACGACCTGATCGGCGACTACCACTCACCGTGGCTGGCCCGCCGCGACGCAGACTGGTGGGTACACGACCTGTACGACTTCGTGCGTGGCATGGGCGCGACCACGGTGCGCTCGGCGATCTCGCGTTCGGTAATCGACCTCAACCGCGATCCCAGCGGCGTCTCGCTGTATCCGGGGCAGAACACCACCGGCCTGTGCCCGCTGACCACCTTCGACAACCAGCCGCTGTATCACGCCGGGCGCGAACCGGACGAAGCGGAAATCGCCCGTCGCCGCGACACGTATTTCCTGCCTTACCACGATGCGCTGGCGGCGCAGATCACGCGCCTGCGCGCACACCACAGTACCGTGGTGGTGTACGACGCGCACTCGATCCGCTCACACATCCCGCACCTGTTCGAAGGCGAGCTGCCGCAGTTCAACCTGGGTACCGCCGGCCCCTCCGGTGCACCGGACACCTCCTGCGACAACGCCTTGAGCGATGTGGTGGAGAACCTGCTGGCGCTCAGTGGCATGAGCCAGGTGCGCAACGGCCGCTTCAAGGGCGGCTGGATCACCCGCCACTACAGCAACATCCCGGGCGGCGTGCACAGCCTGCAGATGGAACTTGCCTGCCGCGGCTACATGCACGAGCCGCTGCCCGGCCAGGTGGACGAACACAGCTGGCCCACCCCGCTCGACCCCGCCCACGCCGCACCGCTGCGCCACACCCTGGCGCAGGTGCTCAACGCCTGTCTTGAATTCGCTACGAACCGGAGCGCCGCATGACCCGCAACGACCCGTCCCGCACCATTGCCGCGCCGACCGGCACCACGCTCAACGCCAAAAGCTGGCTGACCGAAGCGCCGCTGCGCATGCTGATGAACAACCTGCACCCGGACGTGGCCGAGCGCCCGCAGGAACTGGTGGTGTACGGCGGCATCGGCCGCGCCGCGCGCGACTGGGAAAGCTTCGATGCCATCGTCGAGACGCTCAAGCGCCTGGACGACGACCAGACCCTGCTGGTGCAGTCGGGCAAGCCGGTAGGCGTGTTCCGCACCCACGCCGACGCGCCGCGCGTGCTGATCGCAAATTCCAACCTGGTGCCGCGCTGGTCCAACTGGGACCACTTCAACGAGCTGGATAGGAAAGGCCTGGCCATGTACGGCCAGATGACCGCCGGCAGCTGGATCTACATCGGTGCGCAGGGCATCGTGCAGGGCACCTACGAGACCTTCGTGGAAATGGGGCGCCAGCATTTCGGCGGCGACCTGACCGGGAAGTGGCTGTTCACCGGTGGCCTCGGCGGCATGGGTGGTGCACAGCCGCTGGCTGCCGTGATGGCCGGCGCCTCCTGCCTGGCCGTTGAGTGCCGCAAGAGCAGCATCGACATGCGCCTGCGCACCGGCTACCTCGACACCTGGACCGATAATCTGGACGAAGCGCTGCGCCTGATCGACGAGTCGTGCAAGGCCGGCACGCCGAAGTCGGTGGGCCTGCTCGGCAACGTTGCCGATGTGCTGGCCGAACTGCTCAAGCGCGGCGTGAAGCCGGACCTGCTGACCGACCAGACCTCCGCGCACGACCCGGTGAACGGCTACCTGCCGCAGGGCTGGACGGTCGAACAGTGGGACGAGAAGCGTGTGAGTGCACCGAAGGAAGTGGAGAAGGCTGCGCGTGCATCGATGGCCAACCACATCCGCGCCATGCTCGGCTTCCACGCGCTGGGCGTGCCGACCGTGGACTACGGCAACAACCTGCGGCAGATGGCACTGGAAGAAGGCGTGGCCAATGCCTTCGATTTCCCGGGGTTCGTGCCGGCCTATATCCGTCCACTGTTCTGCCGCGGCATCGGCCCGTTCCGCTGGGCTGCACTGAGCGGTGATCCGGAAGACATCGCCAAGACCGATGCAAAGGTGAAGGAACTGATTCCGGACAACCCGCACCTGCACCGCTGGCTGGACATGGCCGCCGAGAAGATCAAGTTCCAGGGCCTGCCGGCACGCATCTGCTGGGTCGGCCTGGGTGATCGTGATCGACTCGGCCTGGCCTTCAATGAAATGGTGGCCAACGGCGAACTGAAGGCACCGGTGGTGATCGGTCGCGACCATCTGGACAGTGGCAGCGTCGCCTCGCCGAACCGCGAAACCGAAGCGATGGCCGACGGCTCCGATGCGGTGTCCGACTGGCCGCTGCTGAACGCCCTGCTCAACACCGCCAGCGGCGCGACGTGGGTGTCGCTGCACCACGGTGGCGGCGTCGGCATGGGCTTCTCGCAGCACGCCGGCATGGTGATTGTCTGTGATGGCACCGAAGCGGCGGCGAAGCGGATTGGCCGCGTGCTGTGGAACGACCCGGCCACTGGCGTGATGCGCCATGCCGATGCGGGGTATGGCATCGCGATCGACTGCGCGAGGGAAAAGGGACTGGATCTGCCGGGCATTCTCGGCTGATCGAGGTCTGGGTAGTGCCGGCCGCTGGCCGGCACCGCCCAAGCATTGCCCGTGCCGCCGGCCGCCGCCCGCCCCCCCCCTGGTGCGGGGACGCTCTGGTAGATGCCGACCTTGGTCGGCGCTCACTCCGCTACATCAGTGCCGAAGCGACCACCGATGCCTTTGCTCGAATACAGTCCGACGTATCAGCCTTGAGCGCTTCGATCAAGGAGACGACTTCTGCTGCACCCTTCGTCGAGGCCATGCTCTTCAAGTAAGCAATCAACATATTTCTGTGTAGATCACTGTTAAGCAATCTGCAGATGAAAGTCTCCAACCATTCTGGTGCCACGCGAAGCATGTACGGAGCTGATTGGACAAGCGCGGAAACCATGCTGTCGCCGTCACTTGCCTCGACAAGATGAAGAAGGCCCCACATGACGTCATGATGCGGAGTGTCATCGGCGAACATCGAGAAGAGAACTCCTAGCTCCCGACCGGAAAACTTCAGACCTGATAGCGCCTGAACCGTGCGGTCAAATACCGCAACCTCTTCTGAAGTGAGCATTTGCGAAGCCCGCAACAGCTCGTCCAGAAGTTGGCTCTTGATCAAAGCGTCGTTGGTGGCAGTTGGCACTGCTTGCACCTGTCCATCAATGGAGTGGCATTCGATTGTACGCGCGCACCAGGACAACTCTGATACTGGAGTGAAATGCCGCCGGGCGTCGATCGAATCGATGCTCAAGCCAGAGCCTGAAAGTTCGCCGCATGGGTGGAGCCGTCTAAATCCACTTAAGGCTATTACGTCGGTGTGGGCTGAGGCGCTCTTACATCTGATGCCTCATCAGTCGCAAAGAGCTGTTTACGACAGGTCATTGGGAACTCACGCATTCACATAGGTGCTCGCCCCGCTTGACCCAGTGCCCGCCGCTGACCAACATGCGCCATCACCGCTGATGGATCGCCGCGATGTACCGCACCTTTGTTGCTGCATTGCTCTGCGCCCTCTTCGTCGTTCCGATCGCTTCGGCGCGTGGCCTCACCCCTGACCTCTCCACTCAGCTCGACGCCCAGCTGCAGGCCAACCGCGACCGCTACGGCATCGCCGGCCAAGCGGTACTGGTCGCACACAACGGCCAGGTGCTCTACCAGGGCGCCAGCGGTGAACGTGATCCCGCTGCCCATGCCCCTGCCACCGTCGAGACCATCTTCGCCGCGCAGTCGATGGCCAAGCTGCTGACCAGCACGCTGGTGATGCAACTGGTCGATCAGGGCAAGGTGGATCTGGATGCGCCGGCCAGCCGCTACGTGCCGGGCCTGCCGATTGCATGGCAGGCGATCCACGTGCGTGATTTCCTCAACCACAGCTCCGGCATCGGCGAGTACTACGACCGGGTGGATAACCGCTGGGTGAGCAAGGGCTACCCCGGTGTAGCGCCTGGCCTTGCCGCTGCGCTGAAAGTCGCCGGCGCGGCACCGATGCAGTTCGCCACCGGCAGCCGCATGCAGTACACCCAGGCCAACTACCTGGTACTGACAGCGCTGCTGGAAGCACACTACCGCACGCCCTACCCGGCCATCGCGCGCGAACGCATCCTGCAGCCATTGAAGATGACCAGCACGTCATGGGGCATCGCCAACGTGCCGGTCGAGCGCGCGGCGGTGCCGTACATCGGCAAGGATGGCGCGTTGCAACCGGCCAATGAAGATCCCTGGCCCAACTACGGCTGGGGGCATGCCGACCTGCAGACCACCGTGGGCGACATGAACCGTTTCCTGCAGGCGCTGGCGACCGGCAAGCTGGTGCGCACGGCGACCCTGGAAAAACTCTGGCAGCCGCAGAAGCTGAGCGGTGGCGGCAGCAACTTCTTCTCCACCGGCTGGGACACCACCCGCAGCGACGGCTACACCCAGGTCGGCCACGATGGTGGCACCCGTGTACGTGCGCGATTGGCCTACAAGGGCACGCTGGCCAGCGGCTACTGGGTGTTCGTGTACCTGACCAATGGCAGCGCCCGCAATGTCTGGTCCAGCACGCTGGTGGAGAGCACGATGGCGGTGGTTGCGCCCGGGGAGTTTCCGCATGCGGTGTTGTCCGAGCGGCTGATCGGCTATGCGCTGGATGACAGCACCGATGCGAAACCGCAGATGCGTAGCTGGCTGCGCGACAGCAATGGCGTTCCCACCGGCGAACTGGAGCGTGCGATCAACGGTGATGGCTATGCCATCCGCGAGAGTCTTGGTGCCAACAAGGCACTGAAAGTGTTCGCGCTCAACGCCGAGCTGTATCCGGATTCGGCCAACGCGTGGGACAGCCTGGCCGGGTGCCATGCGGCATTGGGCGATAGGGAAGCGGCTGATCGGCTGTACGCGAAGGCCAAGAAGCTGGCGAAACCCTCGCCATAAACCCTGCTGTAGCGCCGAGCCCATGCTCGGCTGCTCTTCGTTGCGATGGCAGACAACCCGCGCTGCGCGCGATTAGCCGAGCGTGGGCTCGGCTCTACAGGAACACGGCGGGCGGCCATACGCCGCCGGCGGGTGACGCGGCGCTGCCGACCTGTTAACTTGCGCGCCACTTTCGTGGTTTACAGCATTCCCGCATGTCGCTTCCGTCGTACCGCCCTCACCCGTCGCTGCTGTTCCTGGCCGTTTCCCTTGGCCTCGCCTCCGCCGCCGCTGCAGCCCCGCAGGCCACCACGCTGGATGCCGTACAGGTCACCGCCGCCGGTACCAGCGCGCAGGCGCGCGAAGCGCTGAAGCGCATCCCCGGCGCCAGCAACGTCATCGACGTGGCCAAGGCCGACAGCCGACTATCCACCAGCGCCGATGTGCTGGCCTACCAGCCGGGTATCAGCGCGCAGTCGCCGGGTAATGAGGGCACCAAGATCTCGATCCGTGGCTCGGGCATCAACCGGGGCCCGGGCGCGCACGCCTCGGGCATTGCGGTGTCGATCGACGGCCTGCCACTGACCGGCCCGGGCGGCACGCCCTACGAGCTGCTGGAACCGCTGTGGCTGTCGCGCGTGGAAGTGCTGCGCGGCGCCAACGGCTTCGAGCGTGGCGCGCTGGCGCTGGGCGGTGCCATCGACTACGTCAGCCGCAGCGGTCGTGATTCGGCGGGCGTGCAGCTGCACTACGAAGCCGGCAGCCGTGGCTACCAGAAGCGCGGCATCAGCTGGGGCGGCGTCAGTGGTGATGTCGACTACTTCCTGGCCTACACCGATACCGAATTCGACGGTTACCAGCGTCATTCGCGCGGCGACGGCAAGGGTGCGATGGCCAACATCGGTTGGCAGATCACGCCCGACCTGCAGACACGCTTCTTCGTGCGCTACCGCGAAACAAATCACGAAACACCCGGTCGCCTGACCCGCGACCAGATCCGCAACGATCCGCACGCCGCGAACGCGGCCAACCTGGCCATCGATGCGCGCCGCCCGCAGCCGGGCAGTACCTGGGTGGGTAACGTCACCACGCTGCAGATCGATGAGGATTCCTCGCTGCAGGCCGGGCTGGTCTACCACACCTACCCGATGGACTTGAACGAGAGCCTGTACCGGCAGCAGCTGGACTACGCCAACCTCAACGCCACGCTGGACTACCGCCATCGCCACCAGCTGTTCGGCCTGGACAGCGAAACCACGGTCGGCCTGCGCGTCACCCACGATCTGGACGCCGATGTGCGCGAGTCGCTGCGCTTTGCCAGCAACGGCTTCGCTGCCGGCACGCGCACGCGTGACTTCCGCCACCACGGCACCGACAGCACGCTGCACGTCAGCAATACCCTCGCCTTCAATGACCGCCTGCGCATGCAGGCCGGGCTGGCACTGATCAACACCCGTCGCGATGTGCAGGTGACCTGGCCGAGCAGCGGTGGCCGCCTGCGCGACCACGACTGGGACCATGCGCCGCGACTGGGCTTCACCTGGCAGCACAGCGCCCAGACCCAGTGGTTCGGCAACCTCAGCCGCTCGGTGGAGGCGCCGCACCCGTGGTCGATGATCTGGGGCTCGAACCAGTACTTCGGGCCAGGCAATGGCCCGTCTACCGGCCGCCAGCGCGCTCCGGTGCCGATGCAGAACCAGACCGCCACCACGCTGGAACTGGGCGCGCGCGGTGACGCGGCGCTGGGCCGCTGGGAACTGACCGGCTACTACGCGC
Source organism: Stenotrophomonas sp. LC732 (assembly GCF_052446685.1). Lineage (NCBI taxonomy): Bacteria > Pseudomonadati > Pseudomonadota > Gammaproteobacteria > Lysobacterales > Lysobacteraceae > Stenotrophomonas > Stenotrophomonas sp. LC732. Next base: position 2,757,269 of record NZ_CP199214.1, read on the forward strand.
ACGTGAACCACGAACTGCTGAGCGTTGAACTGCAACCGGTGCCGAACCTGTTCATCGCCGAGAACAACGCCAGCCCCACCGTTCACCGCGGCATCGAGGCCGGACTGGACAGCACGCTGTGGCAGGCTGCACCGGGCCGGCTGTCGCTGCGCCAGGCCTATACCTTCAGCGATTTCCGCTACCGCCACGACACGCGTTTCGGCAGCAACCGCCTGCCCGGCCTGCCGCGCCACGCCTACCAGGCCGAGCTGCGCTTCGATCATGCGTCCGGCCTGTACGCTGCGCTCAATACCGAATACGCCTCGCGCATCGCCGTCGACTACGCCAACAGCTACTGGGCCGACAGCCATGTGATCTTCGGCAGCCGCATCGGCTACGACGCACCCGGTGGCCGCTGGCAGGCCTGGGTGGAGATGCGCAACCTCGGCAACCGCCACTACGCCGCTACGGTCACGCCGGGTTACGACGACGCCGGCAAGGATGTCGCGCGCTCGACCCCGGGCGAAGGTCGTGGCGTCTATGCGGGCATGCGCTGGCGCTTTGACTGATTGCCGCAGGCGGCGCCGGGTGTGATCCGGCGCCGCCGTTCCAGTGTCAGCCGATACGCCAGGCCGGCAGGCGCTCGCTGCGCTTCCAGATGGAAGGCGCCAAGCCGATCAGCACCAGTGCCGCCAACCACTTCGGCGAGGTACTGAGCAGTGTCGAGGTGAGCGAGCCATCGACGGGGGCGGCCATTTCCTGCCACGGGTTGTAGCCCAGGTAGACGACGCTGCCAGCCCACCACAGCAACGCCAGACCGACACCCACCAGCAGCAGGGCCAGCGTGCGGCAGGTCCAGCGCTGCGAGGTAGTGCCCCATTCCCGCGACGCCGCGGTCAGCAGGCCCACCACCAGCAGCGACACCAGTGCCACCAGGCCGATATCGACCTTGGTTCCAATGCGCTCATAGGTACAGGCGCGGCACTGCGCCTCTTCCTCGGCGGTGGCGGCTTCGGCGCCATCGGCCTGCCCGGCTGCGGGCTGCGCCAGTGCTGCAAACGGCAACAACGCCGCCAGCAGCGTCACCATGATCCAACGAAACAACGTCCTGTTCCTGCGTGCAGCGACATCCATGCGCTCTTCCTCGTCAGTGGTTGTGTGTCCCAGTGGGCGTTCGGCCATCCAGCGCCCCTGTTTCAGATGCAGTACGACAAGCTCCCGATAGGTGACACCGCCGGGACACGAATCCCGGCCGACCGCGATCATAGCCCACTGTTCAGTGCAGCTGAAAACGGGGCGGGTCCAGGCGATATGAAGGAGCCAACCGCACTCCCCCCCTGATGACCTGCAGCAGATGGCTCGCACCCGGCACGCATTCCTGCGCGAGCCAGCCCAGTACGGCGAAAAACAGCAGCAGGCCGAGCAGCGGCCAGATCGTATGCGACACGCATACCCGCCACCATCCCTGTTCCTGCATGCCCTGCATGCGAGGCGATGGGCTGCCACCGCCCACATCCTGCGACAGTCCCTCCAGTACGTTGCCCAGCGCCAGCGGATCCAGATCCACACCAGCAGCAGGAACACGCCATAGGCCAGCAACACAGCCATCGGGTAGCGAAGCAACATCGCGTCGATGCCGGCCAGGCGCAGCAGGTACGAGGCAAGGAATCCGGCCGCACCGGTCAGGGAGACGATCAGCGCCATCTGCAGGCGTGGCCAACCCCGCTGCTGCAGGTACCGGCGCGCACGCACGACTTCGCTGCCGTGGTTTACGGGCAATTTCAGTGGACTGCGTGAAAAATGGCGCGAGCGCTTCATGCCGCCGCGAGGGGGCGGGAGGCAGCGCGGCAAGGGACCTCGGGAACCTGATACTGCATGCGGACATCCTTGCCGGGCACGCGTAGGCGGTGGTGGACGGATTCCAGCGCGATGGGCCGTGGGTCCATCACCCACAGGCCGCACTGGCGCCGGCCTTGTACCCGCGCGCCGGCGGCTGGATCATGACTTTCCGCTACGAAAAAGTATGCTCTACGGCATGCACGTCTCCCAGCTCACCCGCTCCACCGCCCTCGTGATGTTCGTTCCGATGATTGGCCTCGCCGGTTGGGGTTCGTGGTTTGGTAGCCGCTGCATCAGCGATGGCTGCCTCGGCGTCCTGGTGGCATGGCTTGCCGCCGTGGCCACCTTTGCGGTGCAGGCGTTGCTGGTGCTCCCGACGCATGCCTGGGCCCTCAAGCGGCAGGGATCCCCCGCCTCCCGCAGCTACCTGCGTTGGTTGGGCGCGTCGGCCATCGCTGCCTTCCTGCCCATCGGGCTCGGCTGGGGCTATCTGATGATCTTCCGATGACCTGCTGCGCGTCTCACGCACGCGGATAGCCGGATCAAGGACGCGCGGCCGCCTTCAGCAACTGCGCTGCCACCTGGTCGAACGGGGCGATGTCCTGCAGTGCGCGGCACATCGCAACCGCACCCTCCACACTCGCGATCACCAGGCTGGCCAGCTCGTTCGCAGCCGACTGTTCGTGGCCGTCGGCAATGAAGGCTGCGGCGAGATGCCCCTGCCAGCGCGCGAACACTTCGGCAGCGGCAACACGTGGCTGGCTGGGCACGGCCTCCACCGGCTCTTCCACTGCCGCGGCCAGCACCGGACAGCCCGCGCGGAACCCGGAACGCAGCAAGCGCTCACGCCACATCGCCAGGAACTGCTGCAGGCCCTGCACCGCCCCCCCCTTCAGCAGCTCCACCAGCAGCGCTTCTACCTTGTCGCCAGCCATGTGGGTGGCGCGCGCCAGCAACTCCTGTTTGCCGCCGGGAAAGTGGTGATAGGTGGAGCCCAGCGGTGCCTCGGCCAGCTTGGTCACCTCACGGATGCTGGTGGCATTGAGACCCACGCGCGCCAGCATCTGTGCCGCAGCATCAATCACGCGTTGTGGCGCATCAGAGGGACGCGGGCTCACGGCGGGCTCCTTGCTAAGACAGTCGTCATAGATTAGCGTACCGGCGATTCTATAACAGTCGTCATAACCATGAATCTCTGGTTCCGCCTGCTCCACCTGCTGCTGTACAGCCTGTTCCGGCCGAAGCTGGAGGCCCCGTTCGGGGTCTCGCGGCTGCAGTTCCGGGTGCTGCCCAACGATCTGGACAGCAACCTGCACATGACCAACGGTCGCTACTGGAACATCTTCGACCTGGGCCGGCTGGACCTGATCCTGCGCATGGGCCTGGGCCGGGTGGCGCTGCGCGAGAAGTGGGCACCGATCGTAGGCGCCGGCACCATCCAGTTCCGCCGCGAGCTGAAGCCGTTCCAGCGCTTCACCCTGGAAACGCGCCTGGTGGGCTGGGTCGGCTCGCGCGGCATCATGGAGCAGCGCGTGCTGATCGGCGCCGAGCAGAAGATCGCCACGCGCGCGCTGCTGGTCACCGGCATCTACGACCGGCGTGCGCGGCAGTTCCTGGGCATGCCGAAGATGATGGAAGCGATCGGCGTGGTCGCCCCGCCGTCGCCGCCGCTCAGTGCGGCCGCCGAAGCGTTGCTGGCCGCCGATGCGGCGTTGAAGCAGGACGACGCCTGAGCTTCAGGGGGCCGCCACCGGCACCGCGTGCGGTTCGCGCGACACGACCTGGGTGCGCCCTCCCACGTGCAGCACGTACTCGAAGGACTGCCGCATGCGGCTGTATGCGCCGCCATCCGGCACGCCGTAGTTGGCACCCACGCTGAGGGTATGCCGGCCCGGCGGCAACGGCTTGAGCATTACCCAATAGCCGTCGGCGGCGGCCAGCCGAGAGTGTTCGTCGCCAGCATCCATGCGGAAGCAGCCTTCACTGCGGACCCGATGCCTGCGCATGTCGCCCAGCGGTTGGCCGTCCAGCAGCACCACCGCGCTGATCAGGTAATCGTTGTTGACCGCCGCCCCCGCCTGCAGCTCCTTGCAGGACACAGCCTCATCCATCTGGTAGTGCGCCATGTTGATGATCGGCAGCAACAGGTACTTGCCAGCCGGCACCACGCATTCGCGATGTGGCCGGAAACGGCCATTGGTGCCGGCCAGGTTCCAGACCGGGCCTTCCTGGCCCAGATCACACACACGGCCATCCGGGTCGAGATAGGGCGCGCCGCCCTGGGCGTCGGCCCAGCGCCACCAGCGGGCGGTCCATTCGGCCAACGAAACGCCGCCCACCGGTTCACGCGTCAGCGGCGAAGGCACCGCCGTGTCTGCACTGAACGCCGGCACGGCGGCCAGCAGCAAGGCCATCGTTGCGCCACTGCGGCAAAGCCATCCCTGGATTCCCTTCCGCATCACCCACCCCATCGTCCCTGGCGGCCACGCGGCGTGGCCAGCTTCGGCGCCACTGTACCTTGGCGGGCTGGATCCTGTGCAGTGCGGGTACTGTGCCTACTCCAGCGCCATTGCGCGCTTGACCGCCGCCTCGGCCAACGGCGCCATCACCGCATAGCCCTTCGCGGTGGGATGCACGCCGTCGTCGGCCAGCTGCGGATCCAGCCCTCCGGCGGCATTGGCCATCGGCGTGTAGTAGTCCAGATAGACCAGCTGCTTCGCATCGGCATAGCGCTTCAATGCCGCGTTCAATGCGCGCACCTTGGGCGCAGGTGCCGTGCCCGGCAACCACGGGTAATCGCTGACCGGCAGCACCGATGCCAGCACCACGGCAATGCCATGTGCACGAGCCAGGTCCACCATCGCGTGCAGGTTGTCTTCGATCATCGCCTGCGTGGACGGGCCGGTGTTGCCGGCGATGTCGTTGGTGCCAGCCAGGATCACCACCACCCGCGGCTTGAGTGCCAGCACGTCCTGCGGGAAACGCACCAGCATCTGCGCCGTGGTCTGGCCGCTGATCCCGCGATTGAGCCAACCCTTGCCGGGAAAGAACGTCGCGCTGCCCTCCCTGCCCCAGCCTTCGGTGATCGAGTCACCGAAGAGCACCACGCGTGGTTGCCCCGGTACGGCGGCAGGCAGTCGCGCGTTGGCATCGCGGTAACGCTGCAGTTCCGGCCAATCGGCCAGGCGCTGCTGCATGAAGCGCACCTCGTCCGGGCGCAGTCGCTCGACAGGTTCCACCAACAACGGGTTGACGGCGGGCACGTCGGCCGCCATCCCATGGGCGCTCATCGCGCTACCGAGGGCAACCGCGGCCAGGCCAGCGGACAAGGAACGCATGGGGTCTCTCCGTTGAATGTCTGCGCCAGTCTAGCGCGCGGCCCCGCGCTCAGCGTGCCGCCGACCGCGCCGCCACGCCGGTCACCTTGGCCGGCATCCACATGCCTGGCGTCCAGCCACTGGCGGCCAGGATCGCCTTCGGGTTGTCCTGCTGGATCAGCGCACGCACCGCGTCACGCTTGTCCTCGGCCTGCAGGTAATAGGCCTTGGCGATGCGATAGCCCACCCAGTAGCCCAGATCATAGGGTTCCTGCGAACCGGGCCTGTAGTTGTACAGCCACGGCGACAGATCGGTGCTGTCCACATCCAGTGCGAAGGCGCTTTCGATATGTACTTCCCGGCCACGGGTCCAGGCCGCGTGGCGACCGTTGCCGACATTGCCGGAAATCAGCTCGCCGATGAACTCGGCGATGCCTTCGCCCAGTGAAACACGCAGCACCGTCGCATGCGAGTCGCCCGGCTCGACGTCGGTCAGGCCGGTCTGCTGGATGTGCACGTACTCGTGCGCGATCACGTGCACGAAGCGGTCCTGCACATTGGGATTCATGAAATCGGCTGCGCACAGCGCTTCCAGGCCGATGATCACCCCGCTCTTGGAGGTCAACCCGACCGGTCGGCCGCGGCCGACCGCGATGGTCACCGGCGGAAACGCGGCCTGCGGATAGATCGCCTGCAGGTTGCCGAACACCTGCACCAGGCGCTGCTTCACCGCCGGCAGCTCTGCAAGGCAACCGCGTCCCTGCGCATACACCCCGGGCTGGCTGGCAATGGCCTCGGCCATACGCTCGGGCGTGACCCGGCGCGCCTTCGCCAGTTCACCCAGGCCCGGACTGCCTTCGGCCAGGTAACCGGCCAGCTGGGCGATGCTGGGCTTGCCGCCGGTGCTGTCGTAGAGCGCGTAGAAGCGGCTGGCATCGGTGGTGAGGATCTGCGGCCCCGGCGGGGTTCCCGCCGACGCCACGCCGACCGCCCCGGCACAGGCCAGGGCAATCAGGCAACGCAGGAAACTGGACATCGCTCCGTCCTTGGTGGAGTGCATGCGAAGCGCGCAATCTATCACTCCGCCCCGGCCACCGCAGCGGGCACATGCAGGCCCTTCGGGGCTGTGCCAGACTCACTCAGGCACCTGCCATGGATGATGGAGCACCGCACGATGATGATCGTTCCCGCGTACTGGGCCGAAGCCCGCCTGCAGGCCCGTTTCCGTGGCCGGCCGATGGTCGTGCGCCGCTTCGGCTGGTCCGACGAGGGGCCTGCCCACGCCCAGGCCCACGCCGACGCACGTGCCCATGAAGCCCTCAACGCCATCATCGCCGGGCAGGTGCTGCCGCGTCGCGAAGTGCGCAGCAACTACGGTGTGGAGGGCGTGCCGATCCGCGAGCAGATCGTACAGCGCGATGGCGATGTCATCATCACCCGCAACAGCTATGGCGCGCTGTGCCTCAACAGCCCCGACGTGCTGTTCGCCGACATCGACCATGCGCAGCCACCGGCTGGATGCGTGATACCGGCCATCGTCGCTGCGCTCGTGTTGCTTGCCGGCGCCGTCATCGGCACCGTGCTCTGGCATTGGCTGGTGGGCCTGGTACTGGGCGTGGCGGCAGTGCTGCTGGTCAACGCGGCACTGCTGATGCGGCGGAAGCAGCGCCTGGCCGCTGCCGGCGGTGCTGAAGGGCTTGCGCTGAAGCGCGTGGACGCCTTCAGCGAGCAGCATCCCGATTGGCATCTGCGCGTCTACCGCACCCCGGCGGGGCTGCGCGTGCTGGCGATGCATGCCACGTTCTCACCCGAGGACGAGCAGCTCCAGGCATTCTTCAAGGCACTGGGCACCGACACCCTGTACGCGCGCATGTGCCGGCTGCAGCATTGCTTCCGTGCCCGACTGACACCGAAGCCGTGGCGCGTCGGCCTGCGTTATCGCATCAGGCCACCGGTGGCTGCGTGGTCAGCCGAACAGGCCAACAACCCGGACCGGTTGGCCTGGATTGCCGATTACGAAAAGAAGAGTGCCGGCTTCGCCGCCTGCGCCTACCTGCGCAGCTTCGGTGATACCACCCGGGTGCATGCCAAGGCCGAGCATGTGCGTGACCTGCATGACCGGCTGTCACGCGCGCAGGATCGCCTACCGCTGGCGTGAGAGTGGCAGACGCTCAATCAGCGCCCTGCACGAACGGCTGCCCTGCCAAGGTAGTGCCCAACTGCACCGCGATCTGCTGCCCGCCCTTCTCGAAGGTTGTCGCGCACTGCTTTCCGCCCTTCTGGCATCCGACTTCCGGAAAGCCCTCAAGTGACTCGGGGGCGCCCTGTGCCGGACTCGCCTGCCAACCTGCCGCATCCAGCAGGCGCTTGGCCTTGGCATAGGGCATGCCGGCGACGATGCCCAATTGCGTCAGCTCAGCAGGAAACGACTGGGCATGGGCCGTTGAAACCAGGGCCAACGACAACGTTGCAGCAAGAAGAATGGCTTTCATCGCAGTGACCTGAAACGAGCTATCAAGTTCAGCCTAGATCATTTGCGTGGCGTGCGAATGTGCCGGTAACACGTCGTTACCGAGTCTCCACAGTTGATTGCAGGGCATGTGCGATTGATCACATGGCGGAATCCCTGCCCCTGGCGCCACAGTCCAGCGACTCCATCGCGAGATCCCTGCGCAGCCGGTCATGCAACCAGCGAGTCTGGAAACGCCTGCGTGAGTCTTCCCCTTCCGGCAGCAGGGCAATCACCGCTTCGCTCAGTTCCGGGTGCCACTGCTCCTGCGCGTTGTCCAGGTCCTGCTGCTCGAAGACCACCGAGGGCAGGCGTTTCCAGGGCAGCATCATTACCTTCTGTGAGGTCGACACCAGCACCACATCCGGACGCCCCGGCCGGCTCACGACAACCGTCATCATCGGCACATCATCGGTCCAGAGCCCGGAGAAATGCCGGTCGACACGCGACTGCAGGCTCCGTCCGGACAGCGCCTTGCGCGCCCACGCGCGCTGCTGTGCGAACGAACAGGCATCCGTGTCCAAGCTGTGCAGCCCCGGGTCCAGGGACAGTATTTCGGCGCGATCCAGCCGCGAAGCGATCCGCTGCACCGCGGCCGCCCTGGTCAGCGGGGCGGTCTGCAGCGCGGTGTCGAGCGCCGCCATGGCGCCAAACGGCAGCAGCTCCGGCAATCGCGCCTTGCCGTCGGGCGTCTCCACCACCTGCACGCGGGTGGTCAGGCCATAGGCATCGCGCCGGATCACCCAGTGCTCTGATACCGAGCCCCAGCCGTACCAGTCGTATCTCACATCGACGCTCATCTGTGGCTGTGCCGCCATCGCCGCAGACGATGCGCACACCGCTGTCAGTCCCAACAACCAAATCTTCATGGAGCTGCCTTGCCTCTGGGGTTCCGACGAGCGGCAGCCGAGCATGGGCTCGGCTCTACAGAATGCAGGAAGGCCGCTCTGAGGCGGCCTTCCTGTTCCTTCACTTGGCGTTCTTCACGTAGGTATCGAACCAGTTCAGCATTTCCGCCACCAACTGTTCGTTCGATTCCAGCGCGGTGTACCAGTGGGGCTCGTTCGGCAGCATCACCAGCCGGGTGGTGCCGCCGTTGCCGCGGATCGCCTGGTACAGCTTGCGCGACTGGAACGGCTCGGTGCCCGGGTTGGCGTCGTCCTCGCCGTGGACCAGCAGCAGCGGCAGCTTGATCTTGTCGGCATAGAAGAACGGCGAGGCCTTCAGGTACACGTCCTGCGCCTGCCACACCGAGCGACGCTCGTTCTGGAAGCCGAACGGGGTAAAGGTCTTGTTGTACGAACCGCTGGTCGCCACGCCGGCCTTGAACAACCTGGTGTGCGCGATCAGGTTGGCGGTCATCAGGCCGCCGTGGCTGTGGCCGGTCACGCCGATGCGGTTGCGGTCAACCACGCCCATGTCCACGGCCTTGTCCACCGCCGCCTTGGCGTCGGCTTCCAGCTGCTCCAGGTAGGTGTCGTAGGCGTTCTTCGGATCGCCCACGATCGGGAACGAGGCGTTGTCGATGATCGCGTAGCCGGCCAGCAGCATCAGGCGGTACGGCTGCAGGCGGGTGAAGGTCTGCTGCGAACCGGACACCTGCCCCGCCTGCGCGGCGTTGGCGAAGTCGGCCGGATAGGCGTACAGGATCGCCGGCACGCGCTGGCCTTCCTTGTAGCCCGGCGGCGTGTACAGGGTGAACGACAGGTCCACGCCGTCGGCGCGCTTGTAGGTCACCAGCTGCTTCTTGATCTGGCGCACTTCCGGTGTCGGGTCGACCAGCTTGGTCAGTGCGGTCGCGGTGGACACGAACTGCGCCTCGCCGGCCTTCGCATCAGCCACCGCCTCACCCTGCTGGCGGACGAAGGCATTCGGCGGATCGATCACCGACTGATGCCAGGTCAGGTAGCGGCCCGGCGTGTTGCTGAAACCGAGGAACTGTTCGTAGGCGTCTGCACTGCTGCGGAACAGGCGCTCGCTCTTCAACGTGGCCAGGTCGAGGCGGTCGAGGAACGGACGGTCGCCCTGCGGCGAGGCACCGCGGCCGCTGAGGAACACATGGTTGCCCTCACGGCGCACCACCTGCGCGCCATTCGGCAGGCGGGTGAAGACCAGATTGCCAGGGTTGCCGTACAGCTCATCGCTGGACATGTCCCACAGCAGGCGGCCTTCCTTCTTCGGCTGGTCCACATCCACGATGCGGGTCTGCATCCAGTGACGATTCTCGTCGTTCTCGTACTGGAAGGCCACGGCCGGATCGGCGGTCCACGCGAAGCCTTCGAAGCGCTGCGCGGTGCGGGTGATTTCGGTCGGCTTGCCGTTGAACGGCGCCTTCAGCATCAGCACGCGATCGCGATGCGGCACGTTGACCTTCCAGTCGCCCTTGTCCAGCGCTTCGGCGTAGACCAGGGTAGCCGGATCGGTGGCGCGCCAGTCGAAACCGCGCGGGCCTTCCGGCACGCCGTGCACCGGCACGCGGTCGGCCAGCGGGAGGCTGGCGATCGGCGTGCTGCGGCCACTGCTGATATCCAGCACGGCCACGTCGTTGGCGAAACGCTGGTAGGTCACCGCGTGCGAATACGGTGCCTTGATCGATTCAGTCAGCACGTGCACGCCATCGGGCGCGGCGCTGACTTCGTTGAACAGTGCCGGCTGCCCGACCGGGCGCACGCTGCCTGCGGCGGTATCTACCACGGCCAACTGCGAGGCACCGTAGTAAGCGAACAGCTTTTCGTCGTGCACGCTGGTCAGCGTGTCGCGGGCCTCATAGGTGCTGCTCTCGCCACTGCTGCCCAGCGACTCCTGTGCATCCGGGCCGGTCGGTACGCCGCCGTTGGACGGTGCCGGGCCCTGGTTGGCCGGTACCAGTTTCACCAGCAGATTCTGGCTGCCGCCCAGCCACTGCACGGTGTAGCCGAAGATCGGGTTCAGCTGCACGTTCGGCACCTGCTTCACCTGCCCGGTGGCCGCATCGCCCACCCACAGCTGCACGCTGGTATCGACCGCATTCTGGAAGGCGAAATGGCTGCCATCGGCCGACCACAGCGCGCCGGTGGCACAGCCCTGCGGCAGGTTGACCTTGGTCTCCTTGCCGCTGCCGATGTCGACCAGGGTGAAGTCGGCCACGCAGGCCGGAATGCCGTAGCCACCGGGCGTGTCATGGCGGCTGCGGTTCTTCGGCTCCAGGCGCACGCCGGCCAGCTTCAGATAGGGCTGGGCGACGCGGCTGATCGAGGGATAGGTCTGCGCGGTGGTCAGCAGCAGGCGCTGGCCGCCCGGGGCCACGTTCGGCGCCGGCGGTGGCGGTGCCTTCAGCACCTTGAGCAGGTGTTCCGGCGGCTTGGCGTAGTCGGCCAAGGCCGGGCCAGCGGCCAACAGGCCGACGGTGGCAACGGCAACAGCCGCCGCCAGAGAGGTTCGACGGATCAGCATCCTTATCCCCTGGGTGTGAATGGGTACCCGGAATCGGGCATGGACCCGAATCTAGCACCGCAGGGGATGGGGTGAATGGGCCGGAAGGGCTAGAGGCCGGATGGGGCAAAGTGGGACACGCCCGGAGAGGCCGGCGATGGACCGGCATCTGCCAGGCGTGGTCTGTCGTCACTGCTGGGCGTGCAGGTCCCAGGCGGTCAGGTAATCGGGGTCGACCACGATCATGCCACTGTTCCGCATGCGGTATTCGCCTGGCTCGGCCCGCTGGTACTGGTCGAGCATGGGCGGCAGGTAGCGCTCATGGCCATCGTCTTCGTCGGCCAGCACCACGCCTTCGTCGGCGCTGATGCGCAGCACGGTGCCCGCGTACTGCTCCAGACCCTGCACTTGGCCGTCGCCACCATAGCGGGTGACACCCACCAGCACGACCTTGCCGATCATTTCCTCGGCCTTGGCATCATCCAGTGGGGGCAGCATGGCATTGAATTCGTCGTTCATCGGTGCACCTCCAAAGCCTGTGGGGATAGCGTGGGTTCGGCGGTCCCACGCTGCCAGCGTCGACGGCAACGCAGGAATCTCTCTCGGGGCGCAAGTAGCTGGATCGCAGGCCCGACCGGGCAACGCGGGGTGCGATGGGTGAAAGGTGTCTGGAACTTGGCTGGAACTGCGGCGGATGGCCATCTGCGCCGATGGCGGGACCGTGTCAGGTCAAGATCAACACCACGCGTTGCGTTGCATACACGGTGAAGCGTGACAGCTGCACTGTAGCGGCATGAGCGCCTCCTGTTGAAGGTCACACGCGGGTGCGTTGCTCCGTTGGAACGAATGCTGCCACTCCACGCGGAAGGAACAAGTGAAGATTGCAGGCGACCTGCAACAAGCGGTTCGCGCGGTACCCGTTCATTAAGCTGGCGCCCCGCTCTGCTGCGGCACGCCTGCCCTGGCAGGACGCTAGAATGCGTCCATGCGCACCGTACATGCCCTCCGCTACATCACCCCGTTACGGGAAGGCGGCTCCCTGCCCGCCGTGGTCGAGACCGACGACGACGGCATGGCCGTGCTGAAATTCCGTGGAGCCGGCCAAGGCCCGAAGGCGTTGATCGCCGAGCTGATCGCCGGCGAGATGGCACGCACGCTGGGCCTGCCGATTCCGGAAATCCTGTTCGTCGAGCTGGACCGCGAGTTCGCCCGCACCGAGCCCGACCCGGAAATCCAGGAGCTGATCCGCGCCAGCGAGGGCCTGAACCTGGGCCTGGACTATCTGCCCGGTGCAATCAATTACGACCCGGCCGCGATGCCTGTGGATGCCGAGCTGGCCTCGCGCATCGTCTGGTTCGATGCATTCACCAGCAACGTCGATCGCACCACCCGCAACCCCAACCTGATGGTATGGCATCGCAAGCTGTACCTGATCGACCACGGTGCGGCCATGTACTTCCACCACGACTGGGCCAGCGCCGGCGATGCCTGCGAGAAGCCGTTCGTACTGATCCGCGACCACGTGCTGCTGTCGTTCGCCAGCCGCATTGCCGAGGTGGACGCAGAACTGGCTGCGTGCCTGACCGATGCCGAAATCGAGCGCATCGTTGGCCTGGTGCCGGACAGCTGGCTGGTGGACGAACCGGCGTTCGACAGCCCACAGGCCTATCGCCAGGGCTATATCGACTATCTCAAGCACCGCCTGAAAGTGCGTGCGGTGTTCGTGCAGGAGGCCATCCGTGCCCACGCTGCACACGTATGACTATGCGGTCATCCGCGTCGTGCCGCGGGTGGAACGCGAGGAATTCATCAACGTCGGGGTGATCGTCTCCTGCCCTGGCGCGCGCCATCTGGAGGCGGCCATCGAAATCGATCCTGAGCGCCTGCGTGCCTTCGCGCCGGCGCTGGACCAGGACGCGCTGCAGCCATGGCTGGATGCAATCGTGGCCATCTGCCGTGGCGACGCCAGCGCCGGACCCATCGCAAAGCTGCCCGCGCGCGCCCGCTTTCATTTCCTCACCGCCAAGCGCAGCTCGGTTGTACAGATGTCGAGCACGCATGTCGGCCGCACTGCGGACCCGGCGGGTGTGGTGGAACACTTGATGACGAAGATGGTGCGGGTACCGGAATGAACGGCACCTGCCGCGTTCACAGTGGCAACCTTCGCGCGATGTAGTTGACCACATTACCGATCACATCCGGATCGACATTGGCCAGGCCAACGATCACGTAGCCCTGCGCCGGCAGCACCACGATGGCACTGTTCGATCCGGGCGCACCGCCTTCGTGGCCGTACTGATGCTCCCTGCCCTCGCCCTGAACCACGAAACCAAAGCCATACCAGCCCTTGTGGTTCTGCGCCGTAGTGGCCTGCTGCAGCAATGCAGGTGAAACCAGCTTCCCGCCTTGCAGTGCCTCGGCGAATTTCACCATATCGGCCACTGTGCTGTAGCCACCACCGGCCGACATGCCGCGCCAGGGCAGCGACTTCGTTTCACGGACCCATTGCCCATCGTGCTTCGTGTAAGCGACGGCACGCTTTGGAACGCTCGCTGTTTCCGGCTCGAAGCCGGTGCCGTTCATGCCCGCCGGGTGCAGGACGTGCTCCTCCACATATGCGTAGTACGACCGCCCCGATACCGCCTCGACGATGCGTCCCAATACGATGAAGCCATAGTTGGAGTAGCTGTCCTGGCTGCCTGGCGTGAACTGCGGCGCATCCCTGGCGAACCGCTGCACGTAGTCATCCAGCGTCTTCAGGGACGCGGAATACTGTTCGAAACCATCGCCAAAGAAGTCCCCCAGGCCACTGGTGTGTGACAGCAACTCGCGCACGGTCACGCTGCTGGCGACAGCCTTGTTCGGATAGTCCGGCAAGTGCTTGCCGATCGTGTCATCGAGACTGAGCCTGCCATCCTGCACCAGCTGCAGGATGGCCACGGCGGTGAACATCTTGTTGGAGGACGCAAGGCGGAACTGCGTCTCCACGCCCACTGCAATTCCAGTGCTGCGATCGGCATCACCACCGCGCCAGTCCAGCAGCACCTTCCCATTCTGTGCCACCTGCAACGCGCCCGACAGCGCGTCCTGTGCCCGCAGCGCCTCCAGCTTTGCTGTGACGTCGGCCATCAGGGCAGGCAATGCAACCCGTGCCGGCTTGTGCTTGTCCGGCGTTTCAGTGCCCTCGATCTGGAACTGCATCAGGTGCGACGGATTGGCCGGGTCCATGACGGCGGTCACCCACATCGCGCGTTCGTTCATCTGGCCCATCACCAGAAGCTTCGCTTGGCCGGGTGCACTCTCGGTTGATTCGAGTACGCGCAAGGGGCCTGTGCTTTCGCGGAACTCGAGATAGTCCTTGGGACCGCTGCCTTGCTTCTTCGCGTATCTATCGGCGAATGCCTGCAACCCCTCGAGGCTGCCCGCATTGAAGGCCGCAAGCCAGTCACCGATGGCGTCCTGCGCACGCGGATGTGCACGCACGCTGGAGGCGGCGCCCACTGCCGGAACAGCCCAAAGCGTCATCAGCACCGAACAGGCCAGTACTTTGCAGAGCAGCAGGCATCCAACAGCCTTCATGGCAGTTCCTTTGCGGGTATCCCTGGGCGCATCCTAGATCATGGAACCGCCCGCTGCATCCATGCCAGGGACCCTGCCGCAGCACCTCAGCCGTGACGATGAACGCCTCGATGCGATGCCAATCGCCCCGCTCATGCGGCAGCGATTCCACGCCCATGCCGATCTGGTACCTCACCGCATCCGGGCCGTCGCGCCAGTAGTACGGCGCGCCATTGCTCCAGCCGCAACAGGCGTAGCGCAATGCAGGCATGGCAAAGGTCTCGCGCAGATAGGCTTCCACCTTCACTGCCTGGGTACCTGGAACGCGGTAGTGGGCCTGCATGGGTTTGATGCAGGACGCGTCGTCCTGGCTGCAGCCGCTGTATTCCAGTCCCGCAGGCTTCCGGCCCATCGCCTGCAGGAAATCCTGGCATTCGATATCCGGTCGCGCCAGGCCATCCGCATGCCCCTGCGCTTCCCATGCGGCCAGCGCCTGCGCAGGCGTCTGCTGCGCAATCACGTTGGCGGCGAACAGCAAGGCCGCCAGCCCCAGCAGCAAGCGCGCGCTACGCAGCGGCAACCGGCCAATCGTCTCAGGGCGATCCTTCGCAGGCAGTCACAGGAATGCCAACCGATGCCGTGCTATCGCCGTGCCATCGTCTGCTCGCTGAAGCGTGCCACGCAGAAGTCCAGGAAACTGCGCAGCTTGGGCGTCAGCAGGCGGTCGCGCGGGTACACCAGGTTGATCCACGTCGATACCGGCACGTAGTCCGGCAGCACTTCCACCAGTTCACCACGCGCCAGCGCGGCGGCAAGCATTTCATGGGGCTGCAGGATCAACCCCAGCCCTCCGACTGCCGCGGTCAGCAGCGGCTCGGCCTGGTTGACCATGAAGCGGCTGGACACCGGCACGCTCAGCACGCTGCCGTCAGCATCGCGGAAGCTCCAGCGCGTGCGGATGATCGAATGCGCGAAGCCCAGGCACTCGTGCCGACTCAGATCGGCCGGATGGACAATGGCCGGGCGCGATGCGAGGTACGCCGGCGATGCACACAGCACCAGCGGATACGGCCCCAGCCGTCGCGCCACCAGCCCACTGTCGGCCAGATCACCGGTGCGGAACACAAGATCAAAGCCGTCCTCGACGATGTCCACCAGGCTGTTGGACAGGTTCAGATCAACCTGCACGTCCGGGTACTGCTGCAGGTAGGCCACCACCGCCGGCCCCAGTGCATGCACGCCGAAGGTGACCGGTGCGCTGACGCGCAGGCGCCCCATCGGCCGCCCGCGCGCTACTTCGGCCAGCTGCTCGGCGCCTTCCACCTCCTCCAGGATCACCCGCGCACGCGCCAGATAGGCCTGGCCGAAGTCGGTCAGGCTCTGCTTGCGCGTGGTGCGGTTGAGCAGGCGCACGCCCAGGTGTTGTTCCAGCGACTGCACGTGTTTGCCGACCAGCTGCGGCGACAGGCCCAGCGCGTCGGCGGCAGCGGCGAAGGAGCCAACCTCGGCCACTTTGACGAAGGTCCGCAGGGGAGCGATCAGGTCCATTGCAAACAATTGGTTTTCAATGAAACGCCAGATTACCCCTTATTCTGGAGGCAGGCCACGCGCACAGTAGCCTCCACCTTTCCGCCGGCCCCAGCGCCGGCCTTGCCCAGGAGCCCCCCATGAGCCAGGTTGTCCGCATCCACGAATATGGCAGCGCCGATGTGCTGCGCATCGACGACATCGATGTTCCCGCCCCCGCAGCCGACGAGGTCCAGATCCGGGTCAAGGCCATCGGCCTGAACCGTGCCGAGGTGATGTTCCGCAACGGCGCCTATCTGCAGGAGGCGCAGTTCCCCAGCCGGCTGGGCTATGAAGCGGCCGGCATGGTCGAGGCGGTCGGCAGTGCGGTGAGCGGATTCACTGCTGGCGATGCGGTGAGCGTGGTGCCGCCGCTGGACATCGCCCGCTGGGGCACCTACGGCGAGCTGGCCAACGTGCCGGCACGACTGGTGGTCAAGCACCCGCAGGCGCTGGGCTTCGAAACGGCGGCTGCGGTGTGGATGCAGTACGTCACCGCCTGGGGCGCACTGTTGGAGCAGGCGCAGCTGGCCGCCGGGGATTCCGTCATCATCACCGCTGCCAGCAGCAGCGTCGGCCTGGCCGCGATCCAGATCGCCAATGCAGTGGGTGCCACGCCGATTGCGGTGACCCGTGGCCCGGGCAAGCGCCAGGCCTTGCTCGATGCCGGTGCCGCCCATGTCATCGCCACCCAGGAACAGGACCTGGCAGCCGAAGTGGCGCGCATCACCGGCGGTGCCGGCGCCCGCGTGGTGTTCGACCCGATCGGTGGCCCGCAGTTCGTGCCGCTGACCGAGGCAATGGCCCGTGGCGGCATCCTGCTGGAATACGGCGCGCTGAGCAGCGAACCCACCCCGTTCCCGTTGTTCAACGTGCTGGGCAAGTCGCTGACGCTGAAGGGCTACCTGTACTCGGAAATCGTCTCCGACGATGCCGCGCTGGCACGTGCCAAAGCGTTCATCGTCGACGGCCTGGACAAGGGCACGCTGGCGCCGAAGATCGCGAAGGTGTTCCCCTTCGCACAGATCCAGGACGCCCACCGCTACCTGGAATCGAACGAACAGATCGGCAAAGTGGTGGTGACGCTGTAAACACCCTGCCGGCAGCGACGGACCCACTGCGGGCACGTCGCTGCCGCAGGCTCAGGCCATTGAAGGCCCGCGGTTCTCATGCTGGCGGCTTTCGAGGGTGAGCTGGTGCTCGCGCTGCCGGTTGTCACCGGCCAGATCATTCACCGTTTCCTCCATCGAGCGCGCCGGCTGTGCCGTATCCACACTGGCGCGCTCACCGGGAATCAACCCGGCAACCCACAGGCGATCTCCGGCCATCATCACCCGGTCGACGCGCGCGGCATCATCGATGCCGTTGCGCTTGGACTCCAGCACTGCCTGCATGACGTGCTCGTCGCCGATGGTGCCAGGTACCCCCTGGCGGATGCGCTCGAACAGCGCGGCGTCCCTGGGCGACAGCGATTCCATGCCATTGGGCTGCGGTGCGGGCTCCGGCGCGGCCGGACCAGCGACCGGTGCATTCGCCGCTGCCTGCTGCCGCGCCTGCACCTGCTCCGGCTGGAACTCCGCCCGCGTATAGGGCGGACGCTGCGGCGGCCAGTTCTCCGCGCGGTCGAACTCGGTGGTCGGCGCATGCTCGCGAGCGACGGCGGCATCGTTCAACTGCCGGCGCGCATCCGTGTCGATGACGCCGCCGGGGCGCAGCGGCAGGCCATAGTCCTGCTGGAAGTTGCGCATGGCCGCCTGCATGCCGGCATCAAACGTGCGCGCATCGCGCTCGGCACGTGGGTTCGGTTCGGTCAGGTACCCCAACGCCTCCAGCTGCCGGCGCATTTCGAACACCGGCTCGCCCTTCTCACCGGGGCCCAGGTTGCCGTCGGCCAGCGGCCCGGTCAGGTCGGTCACCGTCCGGCGCTTGAAGTCCGGATCGACCGCCAGCGTGTCGCTGCGCATGCGTTCCAGCAGCGCAGCGTCGATGCGGCCATTGGCCGGGCTGATACCCCGCTCGGTCTGGAAGCGGCGCACGGCCTGCTCGGTGGAGGCGCCGAAATCACCGTCGGGCTTGATCGCGGCATTGGCGTTGTTGCGGACGTCCAAGCGCTGCAGGTACTGCTGCGCTTCCAGCACGTGCTGGTTGGCGTCACCCCGGTGCAGGTCCATCGCCCCGGTGGGCGTCTGGGGGGTCGGCACCGGCATCTGGAAGCCTGGTTGCTGCACACGCTGGACCAGGCCGGCAACCTGGGATTCCCATTCAGTGGCCCGTGTGGCGATGGCGTCTGGATAGGGACTGCCGTTGTTCAGCTCACCGCCATTGACCGAGGCCCGCGCCTGCCGGTAGTCGGCATGGTTGGCGTTGACGTTGTCGGACAGCCGCGCACCAAACAGGCCGTCGCGCATCCCCACCACCAGCACCTTGGTGGCGATGTCTGCCTGGGCAGCCCGTTCCGGATGCTCGACCAGCTCGCGGCCGATCCCCAGCGCCTCGCCCAGCCGCTCGTAGTTGTTGACGTGGGTGAGGTGGGCAAAGCCCCGGCCGAAGTACTCCTCGCCGCCGAAGTAGCGCAGATCCACCGCCTGCTTCCTGCCCCAGTCTTCCTCGGGCGCGGCGAAATCACGCGATTCGTGCTGCGCCGTGGCCAGCACATAGGCAATCTGCCGATGGTCGGTAATGCCGTTGTCGATGCAGGTACGCACGATCATCTCGACCGACTGGTCCCGGGTCAGGCCGAAGCCCGACCCACCTTTTCCATAGCCTTCGCTCATCCTTCAGCTCTCCAGTTCCGGAACGCATCCATTCGTCGGGGGAAGACCTACTTCAGCAGGTCCGGTTCGGTCGGGGCCTCGCCCCTGCAGGTGTCATAGCGGCGCTGCAGCAACGTGCGCGTGCCGGTTCCGCGCAGCTGGATGACCTTGTCCTCGCGCTCGCACGGGCTGACCTTCGCGCGAAGCACGAACCGCCCATTGTCGATATGGTCGATGTCGCGCCCACCGATGGCCGCTTCCAACGCCTTGGCGCGCACATAGCGGTTGCGCTTGGCATCGAACAGGTAGAACGCATGCACCGGAACGTTGTAGACACCGCTGTTGTCCTGCCACACCTGCAGGTCCGGCACGCCATCACCATTGAAATCCGAAACGGTCAGCAGCACGGCGGTCGCACCCTGGGCACCGGTGCCGGCGCGGGTCAGGCGCGGCTGCACGTCCGTGACCACCACGTTGCGCCCACCACGGGTCACGCCCATGCTCCGCACCTGGCAGGTCGTCACGTTGTCGGTGCCGCTGCAATCGGTCACCTGGAAGACCACCTGCAGTGCCGGTGTGAGCCTGCCCTCGCCGGGCCGCAGGACGATCCTGCCCTGCTTGTCGGGCGCGGCATCGGCGGCATGCACAGCGGCCTGCGCCGGCGCCGGGGCCGCCTTGGCTTCCGCCACCAGCGCCGCCGCACCGCCGCCCTGCAACTGGCGGGCACGCAGCAGGGTCATGTGCGTGCGGCACTGCTGTGAATCCAGCTGGGCAACGGCCGTGCTGCCTTCCGGGCACCGGTTGTCGCGCTGGCGCAGCCATTGCCGCTGCAGATCGCGCAGCACCTGCTGATCACGGGCGGTCAGTGTGGAGCGCGCCGCGCTGTAGGCGGCATTGAGTGCATCGTCGTGCACCTTGAGTTCAGCGTCGGCACAACGGCGACGGGCGTCCAGCGCGGTGCCTGCGGCCGCCATGCAAGGCGCATGAGCGGGGCTCAGAGAGCGCGCATCGCCTGCGATCAGTTCGGCACCGCTGGGCACCTTGCGTGCCGCGGGCTGGGGCGACGCCTGCGCGCTTGTCCACAGGCAAGGGCCAAGCAGAAGCAGTCCTGCCAGCAACCGGGTGGCACGCCCCGGCAGGCGTTCGGAGTTCAGCATGCGTTTCCTTCCCTGGGGGCGTTGGCCGGCCCCGTCCTGTTCCGATGATGGATGCTGCCCGGTCGCCAGCGCAACTTCAGCGACCAGCGGTCACAGCCCGTAGGCCGCACTCAGGCCGGCAGCGCTATTTCGGCAGTGCGTAGGCCATCACGTAATCGCCATTCGGGGTTTCCATGAAATGGTGGCCGCCAGCCATGATCACCACGTACTGGCGCCCGCCCTGCGCGTACACCATCGGATTGGCCTGGCCACCCGCGGGCAGCTTGGCATGCCACAGCTCCTTGCCGGTCTTCAGGTCGATGGCGCGCAGCAGGTCGTCGGTGGCGGCGGCGATGAAGATCAGGCCGCTGGCGGTGACTACCGAACCGCCATTGTTCGGCGTGCCGATCTCGATGGGCAGGCCCGAACGGATGCCGAATGGTCCGTTGCCGCGCGCACTGCCGAACGGACGGTCCCACAGCAGCTTGCCGGTGCGCAGGTCGATGGCCCGGATGCCGCCATAGGGTGGCTGCTTGCACAGCAGACCAGTGAACGGCAGGCGCCAACCGGCGTTCACCTGGATGGCGTAGGGCGTGCCCACCTGTGGGTCGCCCGCGCCTTCGGCGCCGCCCTTGTCGAACCGGACCTTCTCGCGTGGCAGCCAGCCCAGCCTGTCGGCCTCGGCGCGTGGCACCAGCCGGTTGTAGTTGGGCATGTCGTTGTAGTTGGCCACGATCACGCCGCGGCGTGTATCGATGGACACACTTCCCCAATCCGAACCGCCGTTGTAGCCGGGATATTCGATGGAATGGCGATCACTGCTCGGCGGGGTGTAGAAGCCTTCGTAGTACGCCTTGCGGAACTGGATGCGGCAGATCAGCTGGTCGACCGGGGTGATGCCCCACATGTCGCGCTCGGTCAGGTCATGCTGCCGGCGCAGCGTGTGATACAGCGAGAACAGCTGCGTGGGTGAGCGTTGTTCCGGTTCGACACCGCCGACCGGCACCCTGCGCTCTTCGGCGGCGGTCAGCAGCTGGCCGTTGCGGCGGTCAAGGATGTAGAGATCACCCTGCTTGGTCGGCAGCAGGAGCGCTGGCACCTTGCCTGCCGCCGTCGGATAATCGATCAGGCTGGCCTGCGAACCCAGGTCGTAGTCCCACACATCCTTGCGCACCGCCTGGAAATGCCAGGCCGGCTTGCCGGTGGCCACATTGATCGCCACCAGCGACGTCGCGTAGCGGTTCTGGTTTTCCGTGCGTGAGCCACTCCAGTAATCGCCAGCGGAATTGCCCAGCGGCAGATAGACCAGCCCCAGCGCCTCATCACCGGTCGCGGTGGTCCACATGTTCGGCGTGCCGCGCGTGTAGGTCTGCTCATGCGGCGGCAGGCCGCTGCGTTCGGGCTGGTCCATGTCCCACGCCCAGCGCAGCTTGCCGGTGATCGCATCGTAGGCCTGGATCACGCCCGACGGCGCGTCGCGGCGCTGACCATCCAGCACCTGGTGGCCGGTGACGATCACCCCGCGCACGATGGCCGGTGGCGAGGTGATCGACACATAGCCCGGTGGCACCTCGCCCATGCCCAGAGTGATGTCGACCTGGCCGTTGTTGCCGAAATTCGCACAGGGGCGGCCACTGTCGGCATCCACCGCGATGATGCGCCCGTCCAGCGTGCCCTCGATGATGCGCGCCCAGCATGCCGGACGACTGCCCGGTGCAGCGCTGCGGGTGGCACTGGGCGGCGGTTCCGGCAACGCCAGATCAGCAGCGGCATCGGCCAATGCGGCATCGGCGAGGATCGGCGTGGCCGGTTGCTCGTAATAACTCACGCCACGGCAGGCGGCGGTGTATGGAATCGAAGCGTCCTTTACCTTCGGATCGAACCGCCACACTTCCTTGCCGCTGGCCGCATCCAGTGCGATCAGGCGGTTGCGAGCGGTGCACAGGTACAGACGGTCGCCGATCTTCAGTGGCGTGGTTTCCGCACCCCAGCGCTTCTTCGGCATATCGCCGGTGCGGAACTGCCAGGCCAGCTGCAGCGTGGCCACGTTGGCCGGGGTGATCTGCTGCAGCGGCGAATAGCGGGTGGCGGCATTGCTGCGCCCCCACGCCGGCCAGTCCCCTTCGGCAGGCTGGTCGGCCGGCTGCAGGCCGGTGGTGTCGCGGGTCGGTTCCAGCCCGACGCTGGCCGCGCCTTCCGGGAACGGCTGGTGCCCGTCCACTTCGCCGTGCGGCGCGAACGCCAATCCGAAGGCAGCGACGAACACCAGCATCAGCACGCCGGCCACGCTGCGCGACAGGCGCCTGGAAACCGGTTGGTGGAGGGTGGGCGCCAGCAGCGCCAGCACGATGCCAAGCGCGGTCACCAGGCCGAGCCGCGGTACCCAGCGCCAGTAGTCGCTGCCCGACTCCCACCAGGTCCACAACAGCGTACCGGCGAACACCAGCGCATACAGCAGCGCGCCGCTGCGGCGATTGCCGAACAACAGGAGGCCACTGGCCAGCAGGCCGGCCCCGGCGATGGCGTAGTACGCCGAGCCGCCCAGGCTGAGCAGCCATGCGCCGAGCCCGCCGATGACCAGGCCGAGCAGGACCAGCAGCAGCGACAGCACGGTAACGAGAGGATGCCGGGAGGCGCGGACGGGAGCAGGAGCGGACGGCGGCGTGGCGGACATCGTCGATCTCCGGGGGCAGCATGCGCCGTTATCCCACCGCCGACGTGAAGCGCGCGCGTATGTGCGGCATCCGGATACGACGACGCCGGCACAGGGCCGGCGTCGTCGCGTAGCTCAACCTTGCGGCAGGATCACTCCTGTGCGGCGTCCTCGCTGCTGGAAGCCGCCGGGGCGCCATCGGTCGTGGTCGTGGTCGGGGCAGGCACTGCCACCTCATCCTCGTCCTCGTCGATCGAGGCATCCATGCGCTCCACCGCCTGCAGCTTCTCGTCCTTGGACAGGCGGATCAGGGTCACGCCCTGGGTGTTGCGGCCGACGCGGCTGATTTCCGAGCCACGCGTACGCACCAGGGTGCCACCATCGGAGATCAGCAGGACTTCGTCGCTGGAGCCCATCAGCACTGCGGCGACCAGCTTGCCGTTGCGCTCGGTGGTCTGGATGCCGATCACGCCCTGCGTACCACGGCCCTTGCGCGGGTAGTCCGGCAGCGGGGTGCGCTTGCCGTAGCCGTTCTCGGTGGCGGTAAGGATGTACTGAATGCTGGCGTCGTCGGCGCCGTCGATCACCGCGTCGCCATTGGCAGCGGCTTCCTCGACACCGCTGTCGTCCTCGTTCTCGTCCTCGCTGCCACCGGCACTTTCGGCCACGATCAGGCTGACCACTTCCTCGCCGGCCGGCATCTTGATGCCGCGCACGCCGGTGGCGGTACGGCCCATCGAGCGGACCTTGTCTTCACCGAAGCGCACGGTCTTGCCGTTGGAGGCGAACAGCAGGATGTCACGCTCGCCATCGGTCAGGCCGACACCGACCAGCGCATCGCCCTCGTCCAGGTTGATCGCGATCTTGCCGCGGGCCAGGCGGAAGGCGAACTCGCTCAGCGGGGTCTTCTTGACCGTACCGTTCTTCGTGGCGAAGAACACGAACTGGCCATCGGCGTACTCGCGCACCGGCAGCACGGCCTGCACGCGTTCGCCCGGCTCCAGCGGGATCCAGTTGATGATCGGACGGCCGCGGGCGTTGGAACCGGCTTCGGGCAGCTGGTAAACCGGCAGCCAGAACACCTTGCCCGAGCTGGTGAAGGTCAGCAGCGTGTCGTGCGTGTTGACCAGCCACAGCTGTTCGATGAAATCCTCTTCCTTGGTCGCCGCCGCGCTGCGGCCACGGCCACCACGGCGCTGTGCGCGGTACACGCTCACCGGCTGCCGCTTCACGTAACCGGCATGCGACACGGTAACCACCACGTCTTCCGGCGCGATCAGGTCGAGGATGTCCAGGTCTTCTTCGCTGTGGCGGATTTCGGTACGACGTTCGTCGCCGAATTCGGCCTTGACGTTGACCAGCTCCTCGCGGATCACCTGCAGCAGGCGGTCGGGATCTTCCAGGATGTGGATCAGCCCGGCGATCACTTCCAGCAGCTGCTTGTACTCGTCGGTCAGGCGGTCCTGCTCCAGCCCGGTCAGGCGGTGCAGCCGCATCTCCAGGATCTGGGTGGCCTGGATCTCGGTCAGCTGGTAGCCGCCCTCGATCAGGCCCACGCCCTTGGGCAGGTCTTCAGGACGGGAGGCCTCGGCACCGGCCGCACCCAGCATCGCACCGACCAGGCCCGGCTCCCACACGCGGGCCAGCATGCGCTCGCGGGCTTCGTTCGGGTTCGGCGAGGTCTTGATCAGTTCGATCATCTCGTCGATGTTGGCCAACGCAACGGTCAGGCCTTCCAGCACGTGGGCACGGGCGCGCGCCTTGCGCAGCTCGAACACGGTGCGGCGGGTGACCACTTCGCGACGGTGGCGGACGAACGCCTCCAGCATCTGCTTGAGGTTCATCAACTGCGGGCGGCCATCGACCAGCGCCACCATGTTGATGCCGAACACCGATTCCATCTGCGTCTGCTGGTACAGGTTGTTCAGCACAACCTCGGCAGATTCACCGCGCTTGATCTCGATGTAGATGCGCATGCCGTCCTTGTCGGACTCATCGCGCAGCTCGCTGATGCCTTCGATCTTCTTTTCCTTGACCAGCTCGGCGATCTTCTCGATCAGACGCGCCTTGTTCACCTGGTAAGGAATTTCAGTGACGATGATCGATTCGCGGCCGTTGTCGGCCACTTCGATATCGGCCTTGGCACGGATGCGCACGCGGCCACGGCCGGTGCGGTAGCCGGCGACGATGCCGGCAGTGCCGTTGATGATGCCGGCAGTCGGGAAATCCGGGCCCGGGATGTATTCCATCAGGCCGTCGACATCGATGTCCGGGTTGTCGATCAGCGCGATGCAGGCGTTGATCGATTCGCTCAGGTTGTGCGGCGGAATGTTGGTCGCCATGCCCACCGCGATGCCAGCCGAACCATTGACCAGCAGGTTCGGGAACCGGGTCGGCATGACCGTCGGCTCCAGTTCCTTCTCATCGTAGTTGGGCTGGAAATCGACGGTTTCCTTGTCGATGTCCGCCATCAGCTCATGCGCCAGGCGCGACATGCGCGCCTCGGTGTATCGCATTGCTGCAGCGGAGTCGCCGTCGATCGAACCGAAGTTACCCTGGCCGTCGACCAGCATGTAGCGCAGCGAGAACGGCTGTGCCAAGCGCACCAGCGTGTCGTACACCGACTGATCGCCATGCGGGTGGTACTTACCGATGACGTCACCGACGATACGCGCCGACTTGAAGTAGGGCTTGTTGCTGTGCGCGTTGAGTTCGTTCATCGCGTACAGCACGCGGCGATGCACCGGCTTGAGGCCGTCGCGCGCATCCGGCAGCGCGCGGCCCACGATCACGCTCATGGCGTAATCGAGGTAGCTCTTGCGCATCTCGTCTTCCAGGTTGACCTGGATGATTTCCTTGGCGGTTTCTGCCATTCGGGTTCCGTTGTCTGGTAGCGGTCCAGTCCGGCGCAGCCCTCTGCGGGAGGGGGTCGCGCCGGAACCTCGATTCAACCTGTGGATACTACCACAACAGGCCGTTTTCCGCCTCCCTTTACGGGGATTTTACCGGCACAAATCAGGAACTTAGGGCCCCATACCGCCCCTGTAGAGCCGAGCCCATGCTCGGCTGCGCGAAATCAGTAGATCCGCGCCGTGCGTGGATGAGGCCTGCCTGGGGTCAGAGCCCTTTCCTGCGAAAAGGGATCCGACCCCGGGACCTTCCTGCCCGCCTCAGCCGCCGAAGGCGGTGCGCATGTTCCCGGCGGTCGGGTTCAGGATGACCCCGCGCTCGGTCACGATGGCGTCGATCAGCTCGCCCGGGGTGACGTCGAACACCGGGTTCCAGGCAGCAATGCCCTCGGCGACGGTACGGGTACCCCCCACGCCGTACAGCTCACCCGGGTCGCGCTGCTCGATCTCGATCTGGCTGCCGTCCACGGTCTCCATGTCCACGGTCGAGGACGGTGCGACCACCATGAACTTGACGCCGTGGTGGCGGGCGGCGATGGCCAGCTGGTAGGTGCCGATCTTGTTGGCGGTATCGCCATTGGCGCAGATGCGGTCCGCGCCCACGATCACCCATTGCACGGCGCCGGTCTTCATCAGGTGCGAGGCAGCCGAATCGGCGATCAGGGTGGCATCGATGCCGTCCTGCTGCAGTTCCCACACGGTCAGGCGTGCCCCCTGCAGCCACGGCCGGGTTTCGCCGGCGAACACGCGGGCGATGCGGTGCTGGGCCATGCCGGCGCGGATCACGCCCAGCGCGGTACCGAACCCCGCAGTGGCCAGCGAGCCGGTATTGCAGTGGGTCAACACGCCGCTGCCAGCCTCGATCAGGCCCGCGCCCAGTGCACCCATGTGGCGGTTGGCGGCCAGGTCTTCCTCGGCGATGGCCTGCGCTTCCGATTCCAGCAACGCCTTCCAGTCGGCGCCGGCGGCGTTCAGGCAACGGCGCATGCGCGCCAGCGCCCAGGCCAGGTTGACCGCAGTCGGGCGCGACGCATTGAGGCGCTGCAGGGCCGGTTCCAGCTGCTGCAGGGCGTGCGCACCATCGGCGGCCTGCACCTCGCGTGCAGCCAGCACGACACCCCAGGCAGCGGCAATGCCGATCGCCGGCGCGCCACGCACGGTCAATGCGTGGATGGCGCTGGCAACCTCGTCGCTGTCATGGCAGACCACGTGCTCGACCACGAACGGCAGCTTGCGCTGGTCCAGCAGTTGCAGGGCGTCGCCGGTCCACAGGATCGGGCGGATGTGGTCGTAACGGGCGTAGTCGATGTCAGAGGCAGTGTTCATGGGCCCATTGTAGGGCCACGCCCCGCAGGGTTGGAGCCTGCCCGGGCTCAATTCACCGAGAATTCGGCGCGGCAGCCGCCGTCCACCCAGATCCCGTTGCGGCTCCAGCCCCAGGTACTGCCTTCCTCGCAGGGCGTGCTGGACAGTTGCTCGGAGACCACGGCGCCAACCGAGATGCTGGCACCGCAGAAGCGCCGCTTCTTCGACTTCGATTCGCAGGTCAGGCGGCGCGGCATGTCGACGAAGCGGCCATCGTCATCGGCCACTTCGAAGTCACCCTGGCAGCCACGGCTGGTCCAGACTTCATTGCGCTTGTAGCCCCAGCCTTGCCCTTCGCGGCACGGCAACACCGACAACTGGCGCAGCAGGCGCACCGGCGCGCCATCGAGTCGTACCGGGCAACTCTGCGGACGGCCATTGGACTCGCAGCGCACCACACGGCGCACCAGGCGCTTGCCCGAGCTGTCAGCCGGCGGCGCCGCGCCCGCTGCGCGCCGGGCGCGGAACTCGGCACGGCAGCCCAGGGTGACCCACACACCACTGCGGTCAGTGCCCCACTCGCTGCCGCGGATGCAGCTGTTGCTGGACAGCTGGCGCACCAGGTCGACGCCGTTGGCAACCTCGATATCGCAGTGCACCCAACCCATGTCGCGTGATTCGCAGGTCACCACTTCATCGTCGTAGCCCACCTGCTGGGCCGACGCCGGCGACGGCAGCCAGGCACCCCAGAGCGCAATGGAGTACACCGGTGCAGCGACAACCGCGAACCACTTGACCAAAGCCTTCCCCAGCAGGAATGGATGAACTGGATGCCAGTGTCCGGCATTGGCCGTGATAAGAGCATCATCGTGCTTACCGACGCAAGCGCACCAAACCCGCGTTTCGTTCAGCCTGCGATGTTCAGCAACACGCGGGGATCACGCGTGGGCGAAGTCGTAGGCCAGCACATCGGCGATGCGTGGCGTGCGGTTCATCGCCATCAACAGGCGATCGACACCCACCGCCACGCCAGCACAGGCAGGCATCGACGGCAACGCCGACAGCAGTGCCTCGTCCACGGCTGGCTGCACCTGTCCACGTTCGTGGCGGCGCTGCTGGTCACGCTGGAACCGGGCGCGCTGCTCGTGGGCGTCGTTCAGTTCGTGATAGCCGTTGGCCAGTTCCACTGCACCCAGGTACAGCTCGAAACGCTCGGCCAGCGGCGGCGTGCCCGGACGGATGCGGGCCAGCGCGGCCTGGCTGGCCGGCCAGTCATGCACCACGGTCATCACCGCGTCATCGAACTGCGGCTGGATGTGGTGGGTCATCAACAGGTCCAGCCAGTCATCACGGGTCAACCCGACCGGGTCGATGTGCACGTCGCCAAGCGCAACGCGCAGCGCGGCTTCATCGGCCTCGAACGGATCCAGGCCCACGTGCTGCTGGAACAGCTCGCGGTAACTCAACACACGCAGCGTTGCACGGCGTCCGACCAGGGCCAGCGCCTGGCCGACCAACTCGGCGGTTTCCTCCATCAACCGGTGGTGGTCCCAGCCGACCCGATACCACTCCAGCATGGTGAATTCCGGGTTGTGGCGGCCGCCGGCCTCGCCGTTGCGGAACACCCGGCCCAGTTCGTAGCAGTCGCCCACACCGGCCGCCAGCAGGCGCTTGAGCGGATATTCCGGCGAAGTGCGCAGCCAGCGACGACGGCCACCGGCATCGACATGGCCGGTGAAATCGGTATGGAAGCTGTCGATGTTTGGCTCGGTGTTGCCTGCCACCGACAGGATCGGCGTTTCCACCTCCAGCACATCGCGCTCGGCGAAGAAGCGGCGCACCAGCGCGTTGAGCGTGGCGCGCTGCTGCAGCGCGCGCAGCAGGGCCTCGCTCACAGGATGCCCTCCGAGCGCGGATGGTCGAGCGGCAGGGTCAGCAGATCGCGGGTGTCGTCGATGTAGCCGCTGGCCAGGTACAGGCGGCGGGCCAGTTCGTTGTGGTGGTTCACCTCCAGGCGCAGGCGGCTGACACCACGCCCGCGAGCGCGCTGTTCACAGATGGCCAGCGCCTGCTTGCCGCGACCACGACCGCGCGCGCGATGACTCAGGTACAGCTCGTCCAGCAGCATGAAGTGGCCGCCCTGCTCCAGGCTGAAGCCCATCGCGATCACCGCGTAGCCGACCACCTCGCCCGCCTCGTCCAGCCACAGCAGCACTTCGCCATTGCGCGGATCGGCCAGCAGCGCGTCCACGCCGCGACGCACGCGCGCGTCATCGAAGTCGATCCTGTCTTCGGCGTAGAACTCGCGCATCAACGCGATCAACAGTTCTTCGTCGGCACGGGTGGCCAGGCGGAAATCCAGCGGGGCGGTCTGCATCGGTGTTCCTTTGTCTTTCATGCCGGGCGCCAGGCACCCGGCGGGGTCATCATTCGTGTTCGGCGAGGTAGGCCAGCAGGCGGTCTTCGTCCCACACCGGCACGCCCAGCGATTGCGCCTTGTCCAGCTTGGAGCCGGCCTCGGTACCGGCGACCACGAAGCTGGTCTTCTTCGACACACTGCCGGTGACCTTGGCACCCAGCGCTTCCAGGCGTTCCTTGGCGGCATCGCGGGTGAGCTGGGCCAGGGTGCCGGTCAGCACCACGGTCTGCCCATCCAGCGGGCCGGCCACGATCTCGGCCAGCGCCGGCGCCTTGGCCAGGATCTGCTGCATCGCCTTCTCGGCTGCCAGCAGCATCGCGCCATGGCCATCGGCATCGAGCCAGTCGGCCAGACCGCGCGCAGTGTCGTCCGGCAGGCCGGCGTTGACGAACTGGCCATGCTCGGCATCCAGCACCGCCTGGGCACCCGGCAAGGCAGCCACCAGCTTCTCCGCACGCAGGCGGGTGATGCCGGGGATTTCCGATTCGACCAGCAGTTGCGCCAGATCCAGGCCTTCGCGCAGCTTGGCACTGGGCGCGTGCACATCACTGATGCGCACCTGCCCGACCTGCAGCAGGTCGTCGATGGCCTGCTGGTTGCCCTGCTGCTCGAAGAAATGGCCGAGAGAACGCGCCACTTCGCCACCGATGTCCGGCACGCGCTTGAACAACGGCCATGGCAGGTGGCGGATCAGTTCCAGGTCACCGAACCACTGCGCCAGCGCCTTGGCCGTGCTCTCGCCGACGTGCTCGATGCCAAGCGCGAACAGCAGGCGCTCCAGCGTGGCTGCGCGACTGGCGTCGATTGCCGCGATCAGGTTGTCGGCCCATCTGGTGGCGATCTTCTTCGTGTTCCATTCGAAGCTGGCCGGCTGTGCCAGCGCCTGCGCGCGCCACGCCGGATCGTTGCCATCCAGCTTGAGCACCGCATTGAGCACCGCGCCGCTGCCTTCTGCCGGCAGGTGCAGCTTCAGCGCGGCGGCCAGTGCGGAAGGGTCCTCGGCATCCAGCACCAGCTTCAGGTGCAACAGCTGGTCGCGGTTGAGCCGGTACAGATCGGCCACGCTCCTGACGATGCCGGCGTCGACCAGGGTTTCGATGTACTTGTCGCCGAGGCCGTCGATATCCATCGCACGGCGCGAAGCGAAATGGGCAATGGCCTCCTTGCGCTGCGCAGGGCAGGACAGTTCGCCCGAACAGCGCCACGCAGCTGCACCTTCCTCGCGCACGATTTCCGAGCCGCACACCGGGCAGCGCGTCGGCATCTGCCAGGGCGAGGTGCCCTGTGGACGGCGGTCGAGGATGACGCTGACCACTTCCGGAATCACGTCGCCAGCACGTCGCACGATCACGCTGTCACCGACACGCACATCGAGACGCGCGATCTGATCGGCATTGTGCAACGTGGCATTGGACACGATCACGCCGGCCACAGCCACCGGTGCCAGCCGCGCGACCGGCGTGGCGGCACCGGTGCGGCCGATCTGGATCTCGATCGCCTCCACCGTTGTGCTCTGTTCCTGCGCCGGGAACTTGTGCGCGATGGCCCAGCGCGGTGCACGCGAGACAAAACCCATGGCCTGCTGGCCGGCGCGGTCATCCAGCTTGTAGACCACACCATCGATGTCGAACGGCAGGCCATCGCGACGCTCGCCGATGTCACGGTAGTAGCCGAGCAGGCCGTCGGCGCCTTGCACCACCTTGCACAACCCGCTGACCGGGAAGCCCCAGGCGCCGAGCTGGGCCAGCGTGCCCGAATGGGTGTCCGGCAGCTCGCCGCCCTGCACTTCACCGGTGCCGTAGGCGAAGAAACTCAGCCGGCGCTGCGCACTGATCTTCGGATCGAGCTGGCGCAGTGAACCCGCTGCCGCGTTGCGCGGGTTGGCCAGCACCTTGCCGCCCTGCTGGCGCGCACGTTCGTTGTAGGCCTCGAAATCGGCGCGGGCCATGTACACCTCGCCACGCACCTCCAGCACATCCGGCCAGTCCTTGCCGTGCAGGCGCTTGGGAACATCGCCGATTTCACGCAGGTTGGCGGTCACGTCCTCGCCGGTACTGCCATCACCGCGGGTTGCGCCGAGTACGAAATGACCGTCCTCGTAGCGCAGGCTGATCGCCAGGCCATCCATCTTCGGTTCGGCCGAGAACTGCAGGCTGCGGCGGCCCAGGCGCTCATCGATGCGGCGCACGAAGTCGGCCACTTCCTCATCGCTGAAGGCATTGGACAGCGACAGCATCGGCACCGCATGGCGCACTTCGGGGAAGCGGCCGGACGGACGTGCACCGACCTGTTGGGTCGGGCTGTCGGCACGGGCCAGTTCCGGGTGCTCGCGCTCCAACGCTTCCAGCTCGCGCACCATCCGGTCGTAGTCGACGTCGGGGATCTCCGGCGCGTCCAGCTCGTGGTAGGCGCGGTTGGCCTGGGCGATCTGCCGGCGGAGATCTTCGGCGCGTTCGGCGGGGCTGGGGCTCATCGGGATCCGGTGGTTCTGGGATGGCCGGGGATTCTACCGCGCCCGGCCGTCAGGCCCTGTAACGCCCCGCCTTTGCAGCGTCGAGCGTGCTCGACGGGCACTCCCCGCTCCGGTGCCAACCTTCTCTCTCATTCCGGTAGGTGCCAACCTTGGTTGGCACATCTGCATGGCTCGACGCCACAAAAAGCAGCTTGCCGCCCGCTCACGCCGGCGCTAGCGTGCGACGGCCCCATCGGAATCCTGCCCATGACCCTGCCTGACTCCCGTAGACGCTTCCTGCAGCTGGCCGGTGCCAGCCTTGCCGTCGCCGGCAGCGGCCTGCCGCTGCGTGGCCAGGCCCAATCCGCGGCCACCGTCGGTGCGGCCCCTGCCGAAGGCGCGGTACTACTGAACTTCAACGAATGCCCCTACGGCCCCTCCCCCGCTGCCCAGCAGGCGGCGCGCGACAGCATCGCAAGCTGCGGCCGCTACCGCTTCGCCCTGGCGGCACAGGTACGCGATGCCTTCATCGAGCAGGCCCGTATCCCGGCCGACCATGTGCGCCTCTATCCGGGCTCGAGCGAACCGTTGAACCGCGCCGCCACGTTGTGGACCGGCCCGCAGGCGGGACTGGTGGTGGCCGACCCCACCTTCGAGACCCTGGGCGAGGTCGCTGCCGCACATGGTGCACACGTGCAGAAGGTGCCGCTGCGCAATGACGGCGCACACGACCTGCGTGCGATGGTCGCAGCCGCGCATGCGCGCCCGACCGGGCTGCTGTACGTGTGCAATCCGAACAACCCGACCGGTTCGATCAGCCCACCGGATGAGCTCGCCTGGCTGCTGGCCCACAAGCCTGCTTCCACCCGCGTGCTGGTCGACGAGGCCTACCTGCAATACAGCGAGCAGCCCAGCCTGATCGCGCAGGTGGCGCAGCGCGACGATCTGATCGTGCTGCGTACATTCTCCAAGCTGTACGGCATGGCCGGCCTGCGCCTGGGCCTGGCGGCCGCACATCCCGAGCGTCTGCGCGAGCTGGCCAGCCCCGGCGACAACCCGCTACCGGTGCCCGCGCTGGCGGCGGCGCTGGCCAGCCTGCAGGATCCGCAGCTGATTCCGCAGCGTCGCCTGCAGAACGCCAAGGTGCGCCAGGCCACCATCGCATGGCTGGGCAAGCGTGGTTTCAGCTGCCTGCCGTCGGAAGCGAACTGCTTCGTGGTCGACGTGCAACGCGACGGCAGCACGTTCGCCAAGGCGATGGCCGACAACGGTGTGGTGATCGGGCGCAGCTGGCCGATCTGGCCGCAGCACGTGCGCGTGACCGTCGGCAGCGAGGACGAGATGGCCGCGTTCCGCCGCGCGTTTGCCAAGGTGGCCGGCGTACCGGCGTAGACCCCATCCACGCATGGCGTGGATCTACTGTTGTGGGTGCCGACCGTTGGTCGGGGTGGGTGCCGACTGTTGGTCGGGGTGGGTGCCGACCGTTGGTCGGCACGCCATGGCGCTCACCAGCGCGGGGTCTTGGTCAGCGGCGGCGCCTGGTGCTGGCGGTCGTAGGCGCGCAGTTCGTCACGGATGTGCGCGATGCGCTGGCGACCCAGGGCGTTGCGGCTGTCATCCAGCACCACGCCATCCAGCAGTTCGGCCATGCGCTGCACCGTCGGCAGCATCTTCTCCCAGGCATCCAGCGCGGTCAGCGGCGCCGGCAGGGTCAGGAAGAAGGCGATGGCCGGGGTTTCCATGGCACGGATGTTGGCCATGTCGAAGCTGCCTGGCTTCATGATGCTGGCCATCGAGAAGATCGGCCCGCGCTCGGGATGGCCTTCCACCAGACGGTGGAACACGTTCATGTGGCCGAACACCAGGCCGGTCTTCTCCGCCGCTACCACGATGTCTTCGCCGCGCAGCTGCTCGCCGGCCCGGGCGGCCACGAACAGCGAAACGATCTTGTCGAAATCCTGGGTGGCGCGCTTGCCGAGATCGCTGGCGCCCGGGTCGGTATCGCCCAGGCCGAGTTCGGCCTGTTCGCCTTCCGTGCCCATGCCCGGTTCGACGCGGCCATCGGCCACGACAACGCCATCCTCGCCCAATACCGGTTCGCGGCGCTCGCCGCTGGCCGGTTCCGCGCTTTCCACGCGGCGTCCCTGGGGCTTCTTCTTCGGACGGCCAAACAGGAAGATCGCGGCGATCAACAGCAGGCCGGCGGCCAGGATGCCGATGCGCAACAGTGCCGTGTCGGACATTCGATAGGTTCTCCGGCTAGTTCATTCAGGTAACTAGGATGGCACGTCAGGCCGCGCCCGCCAATCGCGCGGCTTCTTCCAGGTCCACGCTGACCAGGCGGCTGACGCCCGGTTCACGCATGGTCACGCCCGAGAGCTGGTGCGCGGCCTCCATCGTCGCCTTGTTGTGGCTGACGAACAGGAACTGCACCTTCTCGCTCATTTCCTTGACCATGTTGGCCAGCCGGCCGACGTTGGCTTCGTCCAGCGGCGCGTCCACCTCGTCCAGCAGGCAGAACGGCGCGGGGTTCAGCTGGAAGATGGCGAACACCAGCGCCACTGCCGTCATCGCCTTCTCGCCGCCGGACAGCAGCGAGATGCTGGACACGCGCTTGCCCGGCGGGCGCGCCATGATGGTCACACCGGTGTCGAGCAGGTCTTCACCGGTCAGCTCCAGGTAGGCGTGGCCGCCACCGAACAGGCGCGGGTACAGCGCCTGCACGCCAGCATTGACGCGGTCGAAGGTGTCCTTGAAACGGCCGCGGGTCTCGCGGTCGATCTTGCGGATGGCATCCTCGAGGGTTTCCAGCGCCGTAGTCAGGTCGGTGTGCTGCGAATCCAGGTAATCCGAGCGCTGCGAAGCCTCGCCGTACTCGTGGATGGCGGCCAGGTTGACCGGCTCCAGCCGGCGCATGCGTGCGTCGATCTGATGCACGGCCTGCTCCCAGTCGCCCAGGCGCGCATCCTCGGGGAGTGCGTTGAGCACGTCCTGCAGCACGAAACCGGCCTTCTCCACCGCGCCCTGCAGGGTGTCCGCGCTCAGCACCAGCGCCTGCTGGTCCAGCTTGCGCTGCGAAATACGCTCGCGCTGGGCCAGCGCCTGTTCGTCACGCTGGTGGCGGGTCTGCTCGTAATTGCGCAGCTCGGCGTCGATGCCGTCCAGCAACGTACGCGCTTCGGTCAGCACGCGATCCGCCCGCACGCGCTCTTCCAGTGCATTCTGGTGCTCGGCCTGCAACGATTCGACCGGCGAATCACCTTCGTCCAGCTGCGAGTGCAGCTCGCCCAGTCGCGAATCCAGCTGCCCACGCTGGGTGCCCATGCGCTCCAGCGCCTGGCTCAACGAGGCCAGCTGCGCACGCTGCGATTCCAGGGTCAGGGCCAGCGAATGCGAGCGCTCGCGCACTGCACGGGCAGCATCGCGGGCCAGGTCGCGCGCCTCGGTCAGCTGGCGGCGCTCGCCCTCCAGCCGCTGCCGGGTCGACTCCAGGTCACCCATGCTGCTGACCGCGTTCTCCAACCGCGAGCGCGCTTCGCGCGCCTGCGCGTTGTTGGCTTCAATCGTTTCCTGCAGTTGCTTCAGCTCGCCTTCGATGCGGTCGATGCGCGTGCGTGCAGCCTCTACCTTGCCCTGCTGCCCCTGCAGCTGGCCGGCCAGCTCGGAGACCGCGCGGTGGGCCTGGTACAGCGCACGCTGCGCGTCTTCGCGCTGCTGTTCAGCCGCCTGCAGCTGCTCGCGGAAACCGGCCAGCTGTTCTTCCAGCTCGGCCTCGCGGTCCTGCAGCTGCTCGATCTGCTCGCGCAGCTCGTTGATCTCGCGTTCGCGCAGCAGCGCGCCCTGCTGGGCTGCACCGGAGCGCGACACGCGCAGCCAGCCCTGGCCCAGGCGCTCGCCGCTCTGGGTGATGATCGAATCGCCTTCCGGAAGGCTGGACTGCAGGGCCTTCGCCTCGGACAGGTCGCGGGCACCATGCAGGTGCGCCAGCAGGCGACGGATCGCCGCCGGGCCACGCACGCGTGCGGCCAGCGACGTCGGTGCAGCCTTGACCTCGGCATCCGCGCTGGCGACCAGCGCAATGTGGCCGTCGCCGAGTTCGCCGAGGGCGTTGACCAGGCTGCCCGGGTCATCGACCAGCACGCCTTCGATCAGCTGGCCGAGCGCACTTTCCACCGCGTTTTCCCAACCGGCATCGACGTCCAGGCGTTCGCCGACACGTGCCGCCGAATCCAGCCCGCGCGCCTTCAGCCACGCGACGGCCGCGCCCTGCTCCTGGCCCAGCGCGGCCTGCTGCAGGGTTTCCAGCGAGGCCAGGCGACCGCGCAGGCCGTTGGCCTGCTTGCGCAGTTCGGCCAGTTCGTTCTGGCCATTGCGCTGCTGTTCCTGTACGGCCGCCACGCCCTGCTTGCGCAGCTCGACGTCTTCGCTCAGTTCATCCAGCGCGGCCTTCTGCGTGTCGTGCTGCAGGTGCAGCTGCTCGAAGGCCTCTTCCAGCGCGTCCACGTCCAGCCCGGCGCGCTCGGCGGCCAGGGCCTCGCGACGCCGGTCGGCGTCGAGGATCTGCTTGTCCAGGTAGTCCACGCGCGTGCGCTCGACATCACCGGCGCGCGACGCCTCCGAACTCTGCGAGGTGTGCTGCTCCCAGCGCTGCTGCCAACTGGCCAGCCGGTCTTCGGCCTCGCGCAGGCTTTCCTGCTTGATCTCGTTCTCTTCCTGCAGCGCCTCCAGCTGCGGGGTGGCGGCCTCCACTGCCTCGCGCAGCACCCTCAGTTTGGCCTCGTCGCCGCTGATGTGCTGGCCCAGTTCGGCCAGGGCCTGCTGGGTTTCATCGCGCGCCTTGTGCAGGCGCTGCGACAGCTCGCGCTGGTGCTGGATCTGCTGTTCCAGGCGCGCCAGCGTGCTGCCGACCTGGTAGACCGCGGCCTGCGCGGTGTTGAGCGCGTCGGCGGCCTCTTCGCGCCGCGCGCGCGAGGTCTCGATGCGGGCCTCGGCATCACGCTGGTCGGCGATCAGCTGCTGCAGCTTGGTCTCTTCCTGCGACAGGCCTTCGCGCAGCTTCGACAGGCGACCGTCGAGACCACGGAATTCCAGCGCCTTCCACTCGGCATCCTTGACCCGGCGCTCTTCC
The DNA here is from genome assembly GCF_052446685.1 of Stenotrophomonas sp. LC732. Lineage (NCBI taxonomy): Bacteria > Pseudomonadati > Pseudomonadota > Gammaproteobacteria > Lysobacterales > Lysobacteraceae > Stenotrophomonas > Stenotrophomonas sp. LC732. Next base: position 2,794,203 of record NZ_CP199214.1, read on the forward strand.
TGCAGGGCCTGGTACTGCTCGGCCTGCCTGGCCTGGCGCTTGAGGTGTTCGAGCTGCTTGCTGATCTCGTCGCGCAGGTCGCCCAGCCGGTCCAGGTTCTCGCGGGTGTGGCGGATGCGGGTCTCGGTCTCCTTGCGGCGCTCCTTGTACTTGGAGATGCCGGCTGCCTCTTCCAGGTACACGCGCAGGTCTTCCGGGCGCGCTTCGATGATCTGGCTGATCATGCCCTGCTCGATGATCGAGTAGCTGCGCGGGCCCAGGCCGGTGCCGAGGAACAGGTCGGTGATGTCGCGGCGGCGGCACTTGGTGCCGTTGAGGTAATAGTTGCTGGTGCCGTCGCGGCTGACCGTGCGCTTGACCGAGATTTCGTTGAACGAGGCGTATTCGCCGGAGATCGTGTGGTCGGAGTTGTCGAAGATCAGCTCGACGGTAGCCTGCGAGACCGGCTTGCGGGCATTGGACCCGGAGAAGATCACGTCGGTCAGCGAGTCGCCACGCAGGCGGCTGGCCGAACTCTCGCCCATGACCCAGCGCACGGCATCGATGATGTTCGACTTGCCGCAGCCATTGGGGCCCACCACGCCGGTCATGTTGGTCGGCAGGTGCAGGGTGGTCGGATCGACGAACGACTTGAAGCCGGACAGCTTGATCGTGGAAAGACGCATAGGGGTTCCGGACTGGGGCCGGCAAGCGGCCTGCGTTTACCCTCCAAGTCATTGATCCTGCTGGGATCGATGCCCGTGGAACGGGTGTGACGCCCTGAGTATACCGATGTGGCCGTGTTCTACGAATGGGCGTGGAACATTGTCCAGCCCCACCCCGTCGGCCGGACGTGGCCGCACGCCACGAAACGGAGCCATAAAACAAAACGGGCACCCTTGCGGGCGCCCGTTCTGCGGTGATGCCAGGCCTTGCGGCGTGGGATCAGGCTTCGGCGACGACGACGACCTTGACGGTGGTCTCGACGTCGGCGTGCAGGTGGATCAGCACGTCGTACTCGCCGATGTTGCGGAAGGCGCCTTCGCCCAGGATGACTTCGCTCTTGCTGACCGGCAGGCCGGCAGCGGTGAAGGCATCGGCGATTTCGCGGGCGCCGACCGAGCCGTACAGCTTGCCTTCGGTCGAAGCGTTGGCCGGGATGGTCACGCTCGCGCCGTCCAGCTTGGCCTTGCGGGCGTCAGCGTCGGCGTGGATGGCCTGGGCCTTGGCTTCGTATTCGGCGCGCTTGGCTTCGAACTCGGCCTTGTTGCTCTCGGTGGCCGGAACGGCCTTGCCCTGCGGCACGAGGAAGTTACGGCCGTAGCCCGGCTTCACGTCGACCAGGTCGCCCAGGTTGCCGAGGTTGGTGACTTTCTGCAGGAGGATCAGCTGCATGGTATTGCTCCAGATGAGTTATTCGTTAGCGAGGCGATGCCCCGCAACAAAGGCTGTCCGAATAGCTGGCACAGCGGGGGCGGCGCCGGGCCGCCCCGCCGGGCATCAGACGTCGTGGTTGTCGGTGTACGGGATCAGGGCCAGGAAGCGAGCGCGCTTGACGGCGGTCGCCAGCTGGCGCTGGTACTTCGACTTGGTACCGGTGACGCGGCTCGGCACGATCTTGCCGTTCTCGGTCAGGTACTGGCGCAGGGTGTTGAGATCCTTGTAGTCGATCTCCTTCACACCTTCAGCCGTGAACTTGCAGAACTTGCGGCGACGGAAGAACTTGGACATGGGAAGGCTCCTTAGGCGGCGGAAGCGGCGTCGTCGCCGGCTTCGTTGTCAGCGGTGGTGGTGGACTCGCCTTCTTCGTCGTCACGACGACGGCGCTCACCGCGCTCCGGCTTGTCACCCTTCTCGTCCTTGCTCTTCATGATCAGCGACTGCTCGGTGTCAGCCTCGTCACGCTTGATGACCAGGTTGCGCAGCACGGCGTCGTTGAAGCGGAAGCTTTCGGTCAGTTCGTTCAGAACGGCCTGGTCGGCTTCGATGTTCATCAGCACGTAGTGGGCCTTCACCAGGTTCTGGATCGGGTACGCCAGCTGGCGGCGGCCCCAGTCTTCCAGACGGTGGATGGTGCCGTTGCCGTTCTCGACCAGCGACTTGTAGCGCTCGATCATGGCCGGGACCTGCTCGCTCTGGTCCGGGTGGACCATGAACACGATTTCGTAATGACGACTCATGTTTTTTCTACCTTTCGGATGTGGCCTTGCGGCCGGACAGCCCCCCGCCGTTGAGACCGCGGTGGGGCAAGGATTCCCGCCGGGGAGGCAGGAAGCCGCGCATTATGCGGCAAGCGGCGCCACCGGGCAACCGGGCGCAAACCGGGCAACCTGAACGGGAGCGCCGGCCCATGTCCGGCACGTGCTCATTCCAGATCGACGTGAAGACGATGCTGGCCGCATTCCAGGCATTGGAACAGGCAGCCGACCATCATCCCGTCCCGGCTCAGATGCTCCAGCACCCAGTCGGCGTCGCGCGGATTGACCGCCGCCACGTCCGGCCGGACCTGGTCGAGGATCGGCAGCAGATCGTCGCTGCCGGCGTAGCCGAGGAAGGCGCAGGGCCGTTCGCAATGGCTCAACCAGACCGATTGCTGCCAGGAGGAGTAGCCCGGGGTGCGCTCGCAGACCTCCAGCAGCAGCTCACGGGCGATGGTCGGCGGCGGATCAGCCGGATCCGGGGATACCCCCTCGATATCGCTCCAGCCGGTGAACTCCCCCTCGTAACTGGCCGCAGCCCTGCCATCGGCGATACACCAGGGGCACAGGTAATCCGGGCGCAGGCGGGTGTAGAACGGTCCGCGATAGCGCAGTGCGCGCGCCTGGCCGCAGCAGTCGCAGATCCCCTCGACCTCTTCGAAGGAGAGCTCGTAGGCGTTGGGGTGATAGGTGAAAAGCGGTCGTTCCATCCGTGGGATCCCTGCCGAGCCCAGCGTGCCGACCAAGGTCGGCGCCCACCAGAGCGCGCCTGGTCAGCGCCGGGCCATGCCCGGTGGCCGGCCCTCAGGCCTTGTCGGCGTCGGTGGTGAAGCTCTCGCCGCAGCCACACTCGGCGGTGGCGTTCGGGTTGCTGAACGTGAAGGTCTCGCTCAGGCCGTGCTTGCCGAAGTCGATCACGGTGCCGTCCACCAGGGCCAGGCTCTTGGCGTCGACGTAGATCTTCACGCCCTCCTGCTCGAACACCGTGTCGCCCTCGCGCTCTTCGCGGGCCAGGTCGGTCACGTGGCCCCAGCCGGAGCAGCCGGTCTTGGTCACGCCGAAACGCAGGCCCAGCGCGCCGGGGGTCTGGGCGACGAAGCGCTGCACGCGCTCGAAGGCAATGGGGGTCAGGCTGACGGCCATGGGGCTACTCCAGAGGTACGGGGACATTATAAGGAGCCGTTGCCACGAAAAATGCCTCGCAAGCAGAACGCTGCAACCGGTAAACTCCCGTGTTCACAGATCGAGTCGATCAGCAGAGGATTCAAGTCATGACGGTGGTCAGCGTTGAACATGCGCTTGCCGGGAAGATCCCGGAAGGCGGCGAAGTCACGGTACGCGGATGGGTGCGCACGGTGCGCGGTTCAGCGAATCTGGCCTTCGTGAATGTGAGCGACGGCTCCTGCTTCGTCCCGATCCAGGTCGTGGCCGGCGACAGCTTGGCCAACTTCGATGAGATCAAGCGCCTGACCAGCGGCTGCTCGGTCATCGCCACCGGCACGCTGGTGAAGTCGCAGGGCAAGGGCCAGTCGTTCGAGATCCAGGCCAGCACGCTGGACGTGGTCGGCTGGGTCGAAGACCCGCTCACCTACCCGATCCAGCCCAAGCCGATGTCGCCGGAGTTCCTGCGCGAAGTGGCGCACCTGCGTCCGCGCACCAACCTGTTCGGCGCGGTCACCCGCATCCGCAACTGCCTGGCCCAGGCCGTGCACCGCTTCTTCCACGAGAACGGCTTCAACTGGATCAGCACCCCGATCATCACCACCTCCGACGCCGAAGGCGCCGGGCAGATGTTCCGTGTGTCCACCCTGGACATGGTGAACCTGCCGCGTGACGAGAAGGGCGCGATCGATTTCAGCCGCGACTTCTTCGGCAAGGAAACCTTCCTGACCGTGTCCGGCCAGCTGAACGTCGAGGCTTACTGCCTGGCGCTGAGCAAGGTCTACACCTTCGGCCCGACCTTCCGCGCCGAGAACAGCCACACCACCCGCCACCTGGCGGAGTTCTGGATGATCGAGCCGGAAATCGCCTTCGCCGACCTGGCCGAAGACGCGCGCCTGGCCGAAGAGTTCCTGAAGTACCTGTTCCGCGCAGTGCTGAACGAACGCAGCGACGACCTGGCCTTCATTGCCGAGCGCGTGGACAAGAACGCGATCACCAAGCTGGAAGACTTCATCAACGCACCGTTCGAGCGCATCGACTACACCGACGCGGTCAGCCTGCTGCAGAAGTCCGGCAGGAAGTTCGACTTCCCGGTCGAATGGGGCCTGGACCTGCAGACCGAGCACGAGCGCTGGCTGACCGAGGAACACGTCGGCCGCCCGGTGGTGGTGACCAACTATCCGGAGCACATCAAGGCCTTCTACATGCGCCTGAACGACGACGGCAAGACCGTTGCCGCGATGGACGTGCTGGCCCCGGGCATCGGCGAGATCATCGGCGGCAGCCAGCGCGAAGAGCGCCTGGACGTGCTGGACGCGCGCATGGCCCAGTTCGGCCTGGATCGCGAGCACTACAGCTGGTACCGCGATTTCCGCCGCTATGGTTCGGTGCCGCACGCCGGCTTCGGCCTGGGCTTCGAACGCCTGGTGGTGTACGTCTGCGGGCTGTCCAACATCCGCGATGCGATCCCGTACCCGCGCGCGCCGGGCAGCGCGGACTTCTAAGCCCCACACGACCACGGAGGTACCGCCCCCATGACCCTGTTCTTCGCCCTCTGTTTCGTCGGCGTTGCAGTGGCCGGGTTCAGTGCCTTCGTGATCTTCTGGCCGCTGACCCTGGTGCACGTGCGCGACCGCCATCCGGCGCTCGCCGCGCGCTTCGGCAGCGGCGCCTTCCTCAAGCCCGATGCCCTGGCCTGGCTGCTGCGACGCGACTATCGGCAGCAACCGGACCGCTCGCTGTCCGGGCTGGCGACACCGGCCTGGGTATCGCTGCTGACCCTGCTGGCCGGACTGGGCATGGCCGCCCTGCTCTGGCTGGCCTCGCTCTGGTAATACGCTCATGAATGACATCACCGCCTCGCGCGACAGCTGGTGGCTGGCCAGCCTCGGCAACACCCTCATCTGGGCGCGCCTGCGCGTTCGCCCGGCCGGCACCGCCGAAGTGCTCGACAGCGATGGCAACACGCTGAGCTACGACAGCGAAGACACCGCCCGTTCGCAGTTGTTCGACGCCGAGTTCGTCGAGTACGACGGCCTGGACGAGGAGGACGCACTGGTGCGCGGCTTCAGCCTGCACGAAGTGCAGCCGCCGCAGGCCGACAGCGACGAGGGTCTGCGTGGCCGCATGATCCAGTCACTCGGCGGGCGCGCCTGACCCCTGCATGTTCACCCCGCGCGCCTTCGCCGAGACCGACCTGCTCTGGCTGGACCGCCTGCTGGCGCGCGACCCGTTCGTTACCGTGCTCACCCCCGGCAGCGATGGCCTGCCGGAGCTGACCCGGATGCCGGTGCTGTACCGGCGTGACGGCGACCAGATCGAACTGCGCGGCCACTGGGCCCGCGCCAACCCGCAGTCGCGCCACAGCGGCGCGGCCAAGGTGCTGGTCGATGGACCGCACGGTTACGTCTCCGCCAGCTGGTATCCGGACAAGGAGCCCGCCGCGCGGGTACCCACCTGGAACTACGCTGCTGCCGAGCTGCGTGGCCAGCTGCAGACCTTCGACGATGCCGGCGCGCTGGCGGAGCTGGTCGGCGCGATCAGCGACCGCTTCGAAGCCAGCGTCGGCCAGGCCTGGCAGTTCGATGCCACGCGTGCCGAACATGGCCCGGAGCTGCGCGCCATCGTCGGCTTCCGTTTCCAGGTCGAACATGTGCAGATGAAGCTCAAGCTGAGCCAGAACCATCCCGACGCCAACCAGCGTGCGGTGATCGCCGAACTGGAACAGCTGGGCACCCCCTCTTCCACCGAGTTGGCGCAGTGGATGCGCTGGCACCGCGAACAGGCCGCCCGCAGCGACTGAACGCCGCAGATTCCCGCGACGACGCAGCCGGACGGCTGCGGCGCGCCCCCACCCGACGCCAGGGACCCGAACATGAAAGACATCCACAAGCTGCTGCAGAACAACCGCGACTGGGCCGACCGGATCGAGAAGGAAGACCCCGAGTTCTTCCACCAGCTGGCCAAGCAGCAGCACCCGGAATACCTGTGGATCGGCTGCTCCGATTCGCGCGTGCCGGCCAACCAGATCATCGGCATGGCCCCGGGCGAAGTGTTCGTGCACCGCAACGTCGCCAACGTGGTCGCGCACACCGACCTGAACTGCCTGAGCGTGGTGCAGTATGCGGTGGACCAGCTGAAGGTGAAGCACATCCTGATCGTTGGCCACTACGGCTGCGGCGGTGTGCATGCCTGCCTGCACAACACCCGCGTCGGCCTGGCCGACAACTGGCTGCGCCACGTCGGTGACGTGATGCAGAAGCACACTGGCATCCTCGATGCGATCGAGACCGATGAGCTCAAGCACGCGCGCCTGTGCGAACTGAACGTGATCGAGCAGGTGGCCAACCTGTGCCGCTCGACCATCGTGCAGGATGCGTGGGCCCGCGGCCAGAAGCTGATGGTGCATGGCTGGGTCTACAGCCTGAAGGACGGACGCGTGCGCGAGATGGGCATCGACGTCGGTTCGCAGGAAGAGCTGCAGCCTGCATATGAAAAGGCCCTGTCCTACATCCCGCGCAAGGGCAAGCGCGACTGATCCCTTACGGATGACCATCATGCTCGCTTCGCCGATCAACCTGCACGCCTGGATCGAAGAGAACCGCCACCTGCTGAAGCCGCCGGTGGGCAACAAGATGATCGACAACGGCGATTTCATCGTGATGGTGGTCGGCGGGCCGAATTCGCGCACCGACTATCACTACGACGAAGGCCCCGAGTGGTTCTACCAGCTCGAAGGCGAGATGGTGCTGAAGGTGCAGGAAGACGGCGCGGTGCGCGACATCCCGATCCGCGCCGGCGAGATCTTCCTGCTGCCGGCAAAGGTTCCGCACTCGCCGCGGCGCCCGCCCGGTGGCATCGGCCTGGTGGTCGAGCGCAAGCGCCTGCCGCACGAGATGGACGGCGTGATCTGGCACTGCGAGCGCTGCAACCACAAGCTGCACGAAGAGTTCTTCCCGCTGCAGAACATCGAGACCGACCTGCCCAAGGTGTTTGCGCGCTACCACGCCAGCCTGGAGCTGCGTACCTGCAGCCAGTGCGGGCACGTGGATCCGCTGCCGGTGCCGGCGGTGGGCTGAGCCCCTCGAACGGTAGTCGCCCACCTTGGTGGGCGCTTGCTCGCTCCCGCCCTGGTAGATGCCCACCTTGGTGGGCGCTTTCTTGTACGTGCGCCAACCAAGGTTGGCGACTACCGGATCACACGGCGCTGGTGCCGGGCCGGCTGCTACCGGGCCATGCCCCAGGCGCTACACTGGCGGTCCCGTTGCAGCCTGTTGCCCGACCATGTCCGACCTGCTCAGCCGCACCCACGCCATCGCCCTGGACGCCGCCGATCCGCTGCGCCCGCTGCGCAGTGAATTCCTGATTCCGCGCCATGAGGGCGGCGAGCAGACCTACTTCGTGGGCAACTCGCTGGGCCTGCAGCCGCGCGGCGCGCAGGCAGCGGTGCAGGAAGTGATGAAGCAGTGGGGCGAACTGGCGGTGGAAGGCCACTTCACCGGCCCGACGCAATGGCTGTCCTACCACCGCCTGGTGAGCGCGCAGCTGGCCCGCGTGGTTGGCGCGCTGCCCAGCGAAGTGGTGGCGATGAACACGCTGAGCGTAAACCTGCACCTGATGATGGTCAGCTTCTACCGGCCGACCACGCAGCGCCCGGTGATCCTGATGGAAGCCGGCGCGTTCCCGACCGATCGCCACGCGGTGGAAGCCCAGATCCGCTTCCATGGCTTCGACCCGGCCGAGTGCCTGGTGGAAGTGCAGCCGGACGAAGCCAACGGCACGATTTCACTGAACGCCATCGAGCGCGCCATGACCGAACACGGCCCGCGCCTGGCACTGGTGCTGTGGCCTGGCGTGCAGTACCGCACCGGCCAGGCCTTCGACCTCGATGCGATCACCCGCGCCGCCCGCCTGCAGGGCGCACGCATCGGCTTCGACCTGGCGCACTCGGTCGGCAACCTGCCGCTGCGCCTGCATGACGTGGCCCCCGATTTCGCCGTGTGGTGCCATTACAAGTACCTCAACAGCGGCCCGGGCGCAGTGGCTGGCGCCTTCGTGCACGAGCGCCACCACCGCGATACCACCCTGCCACGCTTTGCTGGCTGGTGGGGCCATGAGGAAGCCACCCGCTTCCAGATGGCGCCGCAGTTCACCCCGGCCATCGGCGCCGAGGGTTGGCAGCTGAGCAATCCACCGATTCTCGGCCTGGCACCGCTGCGTGCCTCGCTGGACCTGTTCGAGCGCGCCGGCATGGAGGCGCTGCGCAGCAAATCGCTGGCGCTCACCGGCATGCTCGAAGCACTGGTGCGCGCGCGCCTGCCGCAGGTGCTGGACATCATCACCCCGGCCGATCCGCAGCGCCGCGGCTGCCAGTTGTCGCTGCGCGTGATCGGTGGCCGCGAGCGTGGCCGCGCACTGTTCGAGCACCTGCGCGGCATCGGTGTGCTCGGCGACTGGCGCGAACCCGACGTGATCCGCATCTCGCCCACCCCGCTCTACAACCGCTACCTGGACGTGCACCACTTCGTCGAGGAAGTGGAAGCCTGGGCCGGCCTTTGAGCCGGTCCCTCCCCTGCTGCTGGACAGTTCGTTGATCGCACATGCTTCCCGCTCGTTGAGCATTATCGGTGCCGGCCTGGCCGGGTCCCTGCTGGCCATCCTGCTGTCGCGGCAAGGCTGGCGCATCACCCTGTACGAACGCCGCGGTGATCCGCGCGTGGCTGATTACGAGAGTGGCCGCTCGATCAACCTGGCATTGGCCGAGCGTGGGCGCAATGCGCTGCGCCAGGCGGGTGTGGAGGACGAAGTGATGGCACGCGCGGTGATGATGCGCGGCCGCATGGTGCACCCCCGCGACGGCGAACCGCAGCTGCAGCGCTATGGCCGTGATGACAGCGAAGTGATCTGGTCGATCCACCGCAGCGATCTGAACACCACGTTGCTGGAACTGGCCGAGCAGGCCGGCGCCACCGTGCACTTCCATCGGCGCCTGCACACCGTTGATTTCGACGCCGGTTACGCGCGTTTCATCGATGACCGCGACGACAGCCCGCACGACATCCGCTTCGACACCCTGATCGGTGCCGACGGCGCCGGTTCGGCCCTGCGCGCGGCGATGAACCGCCGTGCCCCGCTGGGCGAGGACATCGCCTTCCTCGACCACTCCTACAAGGAGCTGGAGATCCCACCGGCCGCCGACGGCAGCTTCCGCATCGAGCGCAATGCGCTGCACATCTGGCCACGCGGCCATTACATGTGCATCGCCCTGCCCAACCACGAAGGCACCTTCACCGTCACCCTGTTCCTTCCCAACCAGGGCGATCCCAGCTTCGCCACGGTCAACACCGGCGCGCAGGCCGAGGCGCTGTTCGCGCGGGAGTTCGCCGACACCCTGCCGCTGATCCCGAACCTGCGCGCGGACTGGGAACAGCACCCGCCGGGGCTGCTCGGCACGCTCACCCTGGAGCGCTGGCACCAGCACGGTCGCGCCGTACTGATCGGCGATGCCGCGCATGCGATGGTGCCGTTCCACGGCCAGGGCATGAACTGCGCGTTCGAGGACTGCGTTGCGCTGGCCCGGCACCTGATGGAAGCGGATGATCTGGAAGGCGCGTTCGCCGCGTTCGAAGCCGAGCGCAAGCCGAATGCACGTGCCATCCAGCAGATGGCGCTGGAGAACTACCTGGAGATGCGCGACCGTGTCGCCGATCCTGCGTTCCTGCTGCAGCGCGAACTGGAGCAGGAACTGCAGCGGCGCTGGCCGACCCGCTTCGTGCCGCATTACACGATGGTCACCTTCCTGCACACACCGTACGCCGAGGCGCTGCGCCGCACCGAACTGCAACGCGACATGCTGGTGGCCGCCACCACCGGTCACGATTCACTGGACAACATCGACTGGGCCGCGCTGGAAGCGCAGATCCACGCGCAGCTGCCGGTCCTGGAGGGCGCGCACTGATGGCCGACAGCTTCCTGTTCTACGACCTGGAAACCTTCGGCCAGGACCCGCGGCGCACGCGCATCTCGCAGTACGCCGCGATCCGTACCGATGCCGACCTCAACGAGATCGATACGCCGGTCAGCTTCTTCGTGCGCCCGGCCGATGACCTGCTGCCCTCACCGATGGCGACCCTGGTTACCGGCATCACCCCGCAGCAGGCCCTGGCCGAGGGCATCAGCGAGGCCGAGGCCTTCGACCGCATCAACGAACAGCTGTCGCGCCCCGGCACCTGCGCGCTGGGCTACAACACGCTGCGCTTCGACGATGAATTCGTCCGCTACGGGCTGTTCCGCAATTTCCACGACCCGTACGAGCGCGAGTGGCGCAACGGCAATTCGCGCTGGGACCTGCTGGACATGCTGCGCCTGATGCGCGCGATGCGCCCGGACGGCATCCAGTGGCCGCTGCGCGAGGACGGCGCCACCTCGTTCAAGCTTGAGCACCTGGCCGAGGCCAACAACGTGCGCGAGGGCGATGCGCACGAAGCGCTGTCCGACGTACGTGCCACCATCGGCATGGCACGCCTGTTCAAGCAGTCGCAGCCGCGCCTGTGGGAGTACGCGCTGAAGCTGCGTGACAAGCGCTTCGTCGGCGGCCTGCTGGACGTGGGCGCGATGAAGCCGGTACTGCACATTTCCATGCGCTACCCGGCCAGTCGCCTGTGCGCGGCGCCAGTACTGCCGCTGGCCGTGCACCCCATCATCAACAACCGGGTGATCGTGTTCGACCTGGAAGGCGAGATCGACGACCTGCTGGAACTGCCGGCCGAGGTGATCGCACAGCGCCTTTACCTGCGCGCCAGCGAGCTGCCCGAAGGCGTGGCGCGGGTGCCGCTGAAGGAAGTGCATCTGAACAAGGTGCCAGCGCTGATCGCCTGGAACCACCTGCGCGCCGATGACCACGCGCGCCTCGGCCTGGACGTGGCCGCGATCGAGGCCAAGGTGGAACGGCTGCGCGCGTTCGCCCCGCAGCTGGCCGAGAAGGCGCGCCAGGTCTACAACCAGCCCCGCGTCGCCACCGTGGCCGACGTCGATGCCTCGCTGTACGACGGTTTCCTCGGCAACGGCGACAAACCGCTGCTTGCGCTGGCACGCACCACCGCTCCCGAGCAGCTGGCCGCGCTGGAAGGCCGTTTCCGCGACCCGCGCCTGCCGGAGCTGCTGTTCCGCTACCGCGCGCGCAACCACCCCGACAGCCTCGCGCCGGCGGAACGCCAGCGCTGGCAGGATTACCGCCGCCAGCGCCTGCTCGGCGACGGCGGGCTGGGCGAACTCAACCTGCCCCAGTACCGGCAGCAGCTCGATGCACTGGCCGCCGAAGCGCCCGACGATGCGCGGCGCCAGGCCCTGCTGCAATCGCTGCGCGACTGGGGCCAGCACCTGCAGGAGACACTGTGAGCACCTACTTCTCGGACGCCAGTTTCAGGTTCCTGCGCAGCCTGGCGCGGCACAACGACAAGGCCTGGTTCAACGACCACCGCCAGCAGTATGAAGACCACGTAAGGCAGCCGTTCCTGCGCCTGCTGGGCGACCTGCAGCCGGCACTGGCCGAGGTCAGCGACCATTTCCGCGCCGATACGCGCGGCGTCGGTGGCTCGCTGTTCCGCATCCACCGCGACGCGCGCTTCTCCAACGACAAGTCACCGTACAAGACCTGGCAGGGCGCACGCCTGTTCCATGAGCGCCGCCGTGAAGTAGCCGCGCCTTCGTTCTACGTGCACCTGCAGCCGGGCGAGAGCTTCGTCGGTGCCGGCCTGTGGCATCCGGAACCGGAAACCCAGCGCCGCGTGCGCCACTTCATCCTCGACAACCCGGGCAGCTGGAAGGCCGCCGCGCACGCACCGGGCCTGCGCAAGCGCTTCGATTTCGAGGAGAGCGAAAAGCTGGTGCGTCCGCCGCGTGGCTTCCCCGCCGACTTCGAGTTCATCGACGACCTCAAGCACCGCAACTGGGTGATGTGGCGCTCGCTGGACGACGCCACCATGACCGGTCCGCGCCTGCTGTCCACGCTGGGCAAGGATCTGGCCGCGCTCGGCCCGTTCGTCGACTACCTGTGCGCGGCGCTGGACCTGGAATTCTGATGCCATTGGCACAGCAACGCCGCACGCTGGGCCGCACCGGCCTGGCGGTTTCGCCGGTGGGCCTGGGCTGTTCCGGCTTCTGGGGGCATCGCCGATTCCCGGAACAATCGGCCGCGAACGTGGTCGAGCATGCACTGGCACAGGGCGTGAACCTGTTGGACACCGGCCACAACTACTCCGGTTTCCACGCCGAGCCGCGGCTGGGCCGCATCCTGCGCACGTTGCTGAAACAATACCCGCGCGACGCGCTGGTGATTTCCAGCAAGGGCGGCACGCTGACCGGCCAGGCCGGCGTCAGCGGCGCCGAGCAACGCAATTTCTCGCCGGCAGCCATCATCGCCAGCTGCGAGGCTTCGCTGCGCAATCTCGGCCTGGATCACCTGGACATCTACCAGTTGCATGGCGCCAGCGAGCACGACATCAACGACGACCTGCTGGCCGCGCTGCAGCGCCTGCGCGAACGCGGGTTGATCCGGCACACCGGCATCAACACCCACTCGGCCTCGACCCTGCGCTGGATGATCGCCCATCCCGACGCCTTCGATGTGGTGCTGCTGGACTACAACGCCCTGCAGCAGGACCGCGAACCGCTGATCGACCAGTTGCAGGCGGTGGGCATCGGCGTGCTGGCCGGGACCGTGCTGGCGCAGGGCCACCTGCTGCCCGCGCGCCCGCGCCTGCCACGGCTGGCCGATGGCTGGTACCTGGCGCGCGCCTGGCTGAAGCCCAGCAGCCGCCAGCTGATGCGCAGTGCCCGCCAGATGCGCCGGGCAGTGGCCGCGATCCGCAGCCAACGCCCGGCCCAGACCGCCTTCGCCTATGCGCTGGGCCATCCCGGCGTGGCCAGTGGCATCCTTGGCACCACCCGTACCCGCAGCCTCGACGAGGTGCTGGCGACGCGGCTGGAAGCGCTGACCCCGGCCGAACGGCAACAGCTGGTCGATGCCTTCGGTGACGGCCGTGGCTCGCCCAGTCATTGAGTCTTCACCCGGCACTGCCGCCATTGCGGCAGTCTGGTCGGCATGAAGAAACTCACCGCACTCATTGTGCTGCTGGTCCTGGCCGTCGCGGCCTGGTGGTTCGGCGGCCCCTACATGACCGTCAATGGCCTGTCCAAGGCCATCGAGCAGCGCGACACCGCCCGCCTGGAGCGTTACGTCGACTTCCCCCGCGTGCGCAGCAGCCTGCGTGCGCAGCTCAACGACTACCTGGTGCGCCAGGCCGGCCCCGACGTGGCATCCAGCCCGTTCGGCGCCCTGCTCTATGGGCTGGGCGACCAGCTTGGCGGTGCCGCAGTGGAGACCATGGTGACCCCGACCGGGATCGGCGCGATGCTGCAGGGCCACGTGCTGTGGAAGCGTGGCCGCAATGAACTGCAGGGCGGCGATGCCTTCGGTGCGACCGAACCGGCGCGGCCGCTGAAGCATGCCGAGCATCATTTCGAGGCACTGGACCGATTCGTGATCGACGTCGATCGCGGCCCCGGCCAGCCACCGTTGAAGGTGGTGCTGGAGCCGCAGGGCCTGCGCTGGAAGGTGGTGGACCTGCAGCTGGGAATGTCGGGCAGCCCTTGATCGGACCCGTGGCCTGACGGCAGTGCCAACCAAGGTTGGCAACTACCGGGGCATGTGGCTGTGGTAGATGCCCACCTTGGTGGGCATGTGGCTGTGGTAGATGCCCACCTTGGTGGGCATGTGGCTCTGGTAGATGCCCACCTTGGTGGGCATGTGGCTCTGGTAGATGCCCACCTTGGTGGGCATGGGTCCTAGGCAGTGCCAACCAACGGTTGGCACCTACCGGTCGAGTCCGCCCTACCCCTCGTTGGCGACGCCGTGCGGCACGTGGCCGGCGGCCACATGCTCGCGGGCGCTGTCGATGTTGTGCTGCGAATCGTCGAAGAAGATGTCGGCACCGAAGGCCTGCAGGAACGGGCCCTTGTGACGGCCGCCCAGGAACAGTGCCTCGTCCAGGCGCACGCCCCACTCGCGCAGGGTGCGGATCACCCGCTCATGCGCCGGTGCCGAACGCGCGGTCACGAGCGCGGTACGGATCGGCGCGCTCTCGCCGGCCGGGAACACTTCCTGCAGCGTATGCAGGGCCGACAGGAAGCCACGGAAGGGACCGCCGCTGAGCGGCTCGCGGGCGCGCTCGCGCTCGTGGCGGCCAAACGCTTCCACGCCCTGCTCGCGCGAGATGCGCTCGCTCTCGTCACCGAAGATCACCGCGTCACCATCGAAGGCGATGCGCAGCTGGCCGGCCGGGCGACCAGTATCGATCTGGTCGGCGGCTGCCGCAGCGGTCTCGCCCGGCGGCTTGGGCAGGATGGTTGCCGCCGCGATGCCATGACGCAGCGCGCTGCGCACCGATTCGGGGTTGGCCGACAGGAACAGGTCGGTACCGAACGGCTTCACGTACGGCCAGGTCGGCTCGCCGGCGGTGAAGGTCGCGCGGATGATGCCCAGCCCATAGTGCTGGATCGAATTGAAGATGCGCAGGCCGGTATCGGCCGAGTTGCGCGACAGCAGGATCACCTCGACCCGCGGGTTCTCCGGGCTGGCGCCCTGGTTCAGCGCCAGCAGCTTGCGCACCACCGGGAAGGCCACGCCGGGGCCGAGGATATCGTCCTCGTGCTGGCGCTGGAATTCGGCGTAGGCCGCCACGCCATCACTTTCGAACAGCGCATGGCTTTCCTCGAGGTCGAACAGCGCGCGCGAGGTCACCGCGACGGTCAGCAAACGGGGGGAGTTGTCGCCCATCGGTGGGGGTCCTTCAAGCGGTCGGCGGGGCCGGCCGCCCATTGTCCTCAAAAAACGAACTGTTCGCTCAGGATCCTGTCTTCCAGGTTGTGCTCCGGGTCGAACAGCAGGGTCACGCGGCGGTCCTTCGACTCGCGGATGGTCACCTCGACCACGTCGCGGGTCTCGTGCGAATCCGCCGTGACGCTGACCGGGCGCTTGTACGGATCGAGCACGCGGAAGCGCACCTCGGTATCGGCCTTGAGGATCGCCCCGCGCCAGCGACGCGGCCGGTACGGGGCCAACGGCGTCAGCGCGATGGTGTGCGAGCCCAGCGGCAATACCGGGCCATGCGCGGAATAGTTGTAGGCGGTGCTGCCCGCCGGGGTGGCCACCAGCACGCCGTCACCGATCAGCTCGGCCACGCGTTCCTGGCCGTTGAGGTCGATGCCGATATGCGCGGCCTGCCGGGTCTGGCGCAGCAGCGAGACATCGTTGTAGGCCAGCGAACCGGTACTGGTGCCCGACTCGGTCAGCGCCACCATTTCCAGCGGGCGCAGGTTGGCCGGTTCGGCACGCGCAATGCGGGCCTGCACGTCGTCGTCGCCACGGTACTGGTTCATCAGGAAGCCGACGGTGCCCAGCTTCATGCCGAACACCGGCTTGCCCAGGTGCCCATGCCGGTGCAGGGTCTGCAGCATGAAGCCGTCGCCCCCCAGCGGACACAGCACGTCGGCCTGCTCCGGCGCGTGATCGCCATAACGCGAGACCATCGCGGCGCGGGCCATCTGTGCAGGTTCGGTGGCGCTGGCCAGGAAAGCGATGCGGGGGGTGTCGCTCATCGGTGGATCCGGGTGGGTGTGCCAGCAAGAGCATACCCGGTAGTGCCGGCCGCTGGCCGGCAGCTGCACCCGATTGTGGTCCATGCGGTTGCCGGCCAGCGGCCGGCACTACCCGGCAATGCAGAACGGCCCCGCTTTCGCGGGGCCGTTCCTCCAACTGCTGCAGATCAGGAGCCCCCCTGAGTCAGGGGGGCGCGCCAACGGCGCGGGGGTCTGGGAGCATGGTTGGCATGGGGCCCACGGTTTGCAGAGCAAACCGTGGGGCGCCAGCGCGAATGCGCTTACGCACCATGCGCGGCCAGCTGACCCAGGCGCTGCACCGCGACCGAAACGGTCGGGTAGTCCAGGGTCTTCTGCTCGGCCAGTTCGGCCAGCATCGCCAGGGTGAAGCGCAGGCTGCTGTCGTCGCGACCCATCCAGGCCGCCACCTTTGCTTCGGCACTGCTGCCCTTGGTACCCAGCACCTGGCCCGCCAGGTTGCGGTGGTTGGCGGCCAGCTCGTCGCGCAGCACGCCACGTGCCACCGCGTGCCAACGGCCATTGACCTCCAGCGCATCGACCTGCTCGAACAGCCACGGCAGCTGCAGGGCATCGCCCAGGCGGAAGTGGACCTTGGACACGTCCACCGGCTTCAGCTTGCGGGTACGGGCCAGTTCGATGATGTCGAACGCCGGCTCCAGGAAGTGCAGTTCGGCCAGCTGCTGCGCCAGCGCGGACGGCAGGCCCTTTTCCTTCCACTCGGCCACCAGGGCTTCGTAGGTCGGACGCTGCGAATCCGGCAGCACACCCGAGGCAACGCGGATGTCGTTGAACGGGCCCTGGTAGCGGTTGACCGCTTCGGTGATGCCGGGCATCGCGCCGGGGCGCGACAGCAGCCAGCGCACGAACGAGCGCTGCAGCTTCCAGATCACTTCCAGGGCGTCGATCTGCACCGACTCCGGCACCTTGCCGTCGAGGGCATCGATCTGCGCCCACAGCGCGCGTGCATCCAGCGTTTCACGGCTGATGGTGTAGGCCTTGGCAACCTCGGCGATGGAACGGCCGGTGTCTTCCTGCATGCGCATCAGGAAGGTGGCGCCCATGCGGTTGATGGTCTGGTTGGTCACGGCCGTGGCGATGATTTCGCGCTTCAGGCGGTGACGCTCCATTGCGTCGGCATACTTCTTCTGCAGCGGGGTCGGGAAGTAGCGCTGCAGTTCCTTGGACAGGTACGGATCTTCCGGGATGTCCGAATCCAGCAGCTGGGCGAATGCCACCAGCTTGGAGTAGGACAGCAGCACCGACAGTTCCGGACGGGTCAGGCCCTGGCCGCGCGCCTTGCGCTGCGACAGCTCGGCATCGGACGGCAGGAACTCGATCTGGCGATCAAGCAGGCCCTGCTGTTCCAGGGTACGGATGAAGTGCTGCTTGGAACCCAGGCGCTTGACCGCCATCCGCTCCATCAGGCTCAGCGCCTGGTTCTGGCGGTAGTTGTCGTTGAGCACCAGCTCGGCGACTTCATCGGTCATCGAGGCCAGCAGCTTGTTGCGCTGCTCGACGGTCAGCTTCTTGGCCCGCACCACATCGTTGAGCAGGATCTTGATGTTGACTTCATGGTCGGAGGTGTCGACACCGGCCGAGTTGTCGATGAAGTCGGTGTTGAGCAGCACGCCGGCCTGCGCGGCTTCGATGCGGCCCAGCTGGGTCATGCCCAGGTTGCCGCCCTCGCCCACGACCTTGCAGCGCAGCTCGCCACCGTTCACGCGCAGCGCGTTGTTGGCACGGTCGCCGACATCGCTGTGCTGCTCGCTGGCGGCCTTGACGTAGGTACCGATGCCGCCGTTCCACAGCAGGTCGACCGGTGCCTTCAGGATCGCGCTCATCAGTTCGTTGGGCGACAGCGCCTTGACGTTCTCGTCCAGGCCCAGCGCTTCACGCACCTGCGGGGTGATCTCGATCGACTTCAGGCTGCGCGGGTACACGCCGCCGCCCTTGCTGATCAACTTGGCATCGTAGTCCGCCCAGCTCGAACGCGGCACGGTGAACAGGCGCTCACGTTCGACGAACGTGGTGGCCGCGTCCGGGTTCGGGTCCAGGAAGATGTGGCGGTGATCGAACGCAGCCACCAGGCGGATGTGGCGCGACAGCAGCATGCCGTTGCCGAACACGTCGCCGGACATGTCGCCGACGCCGACCGCGGTGAAGTCCTGGCTCTGGCTGTCACGGCCCAGCGCACGGAAGTGGCGCTTGACCGACTCCCACGCACCGCGTGCGGTGATGCCCATGCCCTTGTGGTCGTAACCGACCGAACCACCGGAGGCAAACGCATCGCCCATCCAGAAGCCGTGCGCGATGGCCAGGCCGTTGGCGATGTCGGAGAAGGTCGCAGTGCCCTTGTCGGCGGCCACCACCAGGTACGGATCGTCCATGTCGTGGCGCACGACATCCACCGGCGGCACGATCTTGTTGTTGACGATGTTGTCGGTGATGTCCAGCAGGCCCTGGATGAACAGCTTGTAGCAGGCCACGCCGTTGGCGAAGATCGCATCACGGTCGCCGTTCACCGGCGGGGTCTTGGCGAAGAAGCCGCCCTTCGCGCCGACCGGCACGATGACGGTGTTCTTGACCATCTGTGCCTTGACCAGGCCCAGCACTTCGGTACGGAAGTCTTCGCGACGGTCCGACCAGCGCAGGCCACCACGGGCGACCGCGCCGAAGCGCAGGTGGGTACCTTCCACGCGCGGGCCGTAGACGAAGATCTCGCGGTACGGGCGCGGCTTCGGCAGGTCCGGCACCAGCGCCGAATCGAACTTGAAGCTGATGACATGGCCGTGCTGGCCGTTGGCATCGGTCTGGTAGTAGCTGGTACGCAGGGTCGCGTCGATCACGCCCATGAACGAGCGCAGGATGCGGTCCTCGTCCAGGCTGGACACGCGGTCCATCAGCTTCAGCAGCGCATCGCGCGCGGCCTGCATCTGCGCGTCGCGGTCACCCTTGCGGGCGTCGACCACGGTCTTGAGCACCTTCAAGGTGGCATCGTCACCGGCAGCCAGCACGTCGAAGTGGGCCTTCAGCTGGGCCTGGCCGGCGGCGATGTCGTCCTTGCTTTCGTGGCCGGTGGCCGGATCGAAGCGGGCTTCGAACAGCTCGACCAGCAGGCGGGCCAGCAGCGGGTAGCGCGCGAAGGTGCCTTCCACGTAGGCCTGGGAGAACGGCACGCCAGTCTGCAGCAGGTACTTGCAGTAGCCGCGCAGCATGGCGACCTGGCGCCAGTGCAGGCCGGCAGCCAGCACCAGGCGGTTGAAGCCGTCGTTCTCGGCATCGCCGTGCCAGACGCGGGCGAAGGTCTCGCCGAAGGCTTCATCGACACTGGCGGCATCGATCGCGCCGGCGGTCGACTCGACCTCGAAGTCCTGCACGTACACCGGGGCGTTGTCGACCGACAGGCGGTATGGACGCTCGGCGATCACGCGCAGGCCCATGTTTTCCATCATCGGCAGCGCGTCCGACAGCGGAATGTCGTCCAGCTGGCGATACAGCTTCAGGCGCAGGCCATCACCGCTTTCGCGCGGCACGGCCTGCAGGCTCAGGCGCAGGTCGTCCGGGCCGGTCAGGGCGTCGAGCTGGCTGACATCGTTGGCGGCAACCGCGGTGCTGTTGTCTTCGATGTAGCCGGCCGGCAGCGCCTTGCCGATACGGGCGGCGATGCGCAGGCCTTCGGTCTCGCCGTGGCGGGCCACCAGCGCTTCGCGCAGGTCGTCCTGCCAGTTGCGCAGCACCTGGGCCAGCTTCTGCTCCAGTTCGGCGGTATCGACGTCGAGCATCTCACCCGGCTTCGGGCGCACGATCAGGTGCACCTGGGCCAGCGGCGATTCGCCCAGCACCACCGAGCTGTCGACGTACTCGCCGTGCAGCGCGTCCTTCAGCATCGCTTCGATGCGCAGGCGCACGTCCGTGTTGAAGCGCTCACGCGGCAGGTAGACCAGCGCGGAGATGAAACGGCTGTACTTGTCGCGGCGCAGGAACAGGCGGCTGCGCACGCGCTCCTGCAGGCCCAGCACGCCCATCGCAGTGCGGAACAGTTCGTCCTCGCTGGACTGGAACAGTTCTTCGCGCGGCAGGGTTTCCAGGATGTGGCGCAGGGCCTTGCCACTGTGGCTGGCCGGGGCCAGGCCCGACTGCTTCATCACGTGCTCGTGGCGCTGGCGCACCAGCGGGATTTCCCACGGGCGGCGGTTGTAGGCGCTGGAGGTGAACAGGCCGAGGAAGCGCTGCTCGCCGATGATCTTGCCTTTGGCGTCGAATTCCAGCACGCCGATGTAATCCATGTAGCCAGCGCGATGCACGCGCGAACGGGCATTGGTCTTGGTCAGGATCAGCGCATCCTTCAGACCGGACGTGGTGTTCAGGCCCTGCGCGGCCAAGGTCTTGACCGGACGGGCGGCGGACTTGTCCTTGCCGCGCATCAGGCCCAGGCCGGTGTCGTTCAGCGGCGCCAGCACCTCTTCCTTGCCCTGCTTCTCGACGCGGTATTCGCGGTAGCCGAAGAAGGTGAAGTGGTTGTCGGCGGCCCAGCGCAGGAACTCCTGTGCTTCCTTGCGCGATGCGTCGTCGACCGGCAGCTGGCGGCTGCCGAGGTCGTCGGCCAGCGCCAGCGCCTTGTCCTTCATCGGCTGCCAGTCGCGCACGATCGCACGCACTTCGTCCAGCGCCTTGTTGATGGCCTGTTCGATGGCAGCCATGGCGTCGGCCGGCTGGCGGTCGATCTCCAGCAGCATCACCGACTCGGCATCGCCCTCGCCAACCTTGACCAGCTTGCCGGCCTTGTCGCGGGTGAAGCGCAGCACCGGGTGGCCCAGCACGTGGACACCCACGCCCTGCTCGGCCAGCGACATGGTGACGGTATCGACCAGGAACGGCATGTCGTCGTTGACGATCTGCAGCACGGTGTGCGGCGATTCCCAACCGTTGGCCTTCGCAGTCGGATTGAACACGCGGACGTTGGCCTTGCCGGCCTTGCGGGCACGGGCGAATTCCAGCGTCTCAGCCGCGAGCGCGGCCCACTCTTCAGCGCTGTGGTGCGGGAACTCGTCCGATTCCATGCGCTTGTAGAAGTCAGTGGCGAAGGCCACCGCTTCGGCCTGTGCGGCCGCGGGGTAGCGCTTGCGCAAGGCCGTGTACACCGGCTCCAGGGAGAAACCAGCGGTCACTGCGACCTCCGACTCTGCTGGTTTCGTCTTGTTTTTCACGGTCTTGGCTGCGGTTTTTTGCGGTTTCATGGCAGAGCGATGCGCTTGCTCAGTTGGGAAAATGAAATTGTAGCCCCACCGCACGAAAAGGCCTTGCTGCAGGACGGAATAAGCAGATTCGGGTTTGCTGCGGTTTAGACGCCTATTCAGTTCGCTCCGGTATGGAGCTGGCGCCTGCTTCAGCACTGCCGACAGGATCGGCAAAGCGTGTTACCGAAAGACACACGCGGCGACGCCGATTCGATTCCACAATCCTGAACTGGACGGTATAGTCCACCGCGTGAACCCGGCCTACCTCCCCGTTGCCCTCGACGCGCGCGATGAGCGCGTGTTCGATGCCGTGCGCAGACTGCTGGCCGAGCAGGGCATGCAGATGAGCATGGACGCAGTGGCCCAGCATGCCGGCTGCTCCAAGCAGACCCTGTACTCGCGCTACGGCAGCAAGCAGGAACTGCTGCGCCGGGTGATGCAGCGCCACGTCGGCCACGCCACCGGGGCCATGCTGCGTGCACTCCGCGGTGACGACCTGCGTGCCAGCCTTCTCCAGTTCGCCACCGACTTCCTGGAGCATTTCAACCAACCGCACGTAGGACAGGCCTGCCGGCTGATTGCAGCCGAGGCAGCCCAGTTTCCCGAAGAGGCGCGTACGCTGTACCGGCACGGTGCCGGCGCGCTGACGCTTCATCTTGCTGAATGGATTGAAACCGTTTGCATGCAAGGCCAGCTCCGGCATGACGACCCGCACTTCATGGCCGAACTGCTGCTGAGCATGATCGCCGGTCAGGATTTCGACAAACAGCGCTTCCATACCCCCCATCGTGATGACGCGCTCCTGCGTCGGCGCTGGGCAGAGTTCTCCGTCGACAGCTTCCTGCGCGCGTTCGCGCCACAGCCGTCGCCGGCCCCGTCTACAAACCAACCCCGGAGTTCCTCCTGATGACCGCCCCACTCCGCACCCTTGCCTTGACGTGCGCCGTTGCTGTCGCGCTGGCTGCCTGCAAGAAGCCGGAACAGCAGACGCCCCCGCCGCCGGAGGTGGGCGTGATCGACGCCAAGCCGCAGACCCTGCCGCTGCAGCGCGAGCTGGTCGGCCGCCTGTCGCCGTTCCGCAGCGCCGACGTCCGCGCACGCGTACCCGGCGTGCTGCTCAAGCGCGTTTACCAGGAAGGTTCGCAGGTCAAGCAGGGCCAGACCCTGTTCCTGATCGACCCGGCGCCGTTGCGTGCCTCGCTCAACGCCTCCGAGGCCCAGCTGGCTTCGGCCCGCGCCACCTACGCCAATGCCAAGGTCGCCGCCGATCGCGCGCGCTCGCTGGCGCCGCAGCAGTTCGTCTCCAAGTCCGACCTGGACAACGCCGAATCGGCCGAGCGCACCGCCCTGGCCGCCGTCAAGCAGGCCGAAGCGGCAGTGACCTCTTCGCGGATCAACCTGGGCTACGCCGAAGTGGCCGCGCCGATCAGTGGCGTGGCCAACAAGCAGCAGGTCACCGAGGGCGCGCTGGTCGGCCAGGGCGATGTGACCCTGCTGACCACCGTTGACCAGCTCGACCCGCTGTATGTGAACTTCTCGCTGAGCGTGGATGAGCTGACCCAGCTTCGCGCGCAGCAGGCCAAGGGCTCGCTGGCGCTGTCCGGCGACGGCAAGGCCACGGTCAACGTCAAGCTGGCCGACGGCAGCACCTATGGTGAGCCGGGCACGCTGGACTTCTCCTCGACCACGGTCGACCCGGCCACCGGTGCGGTGTCGCTGCGTGCGCTGCTGCCGAACCCCCAGCAGATCCTGCTGCCGGGCGCCTTCGTCAGCTTCCAGGCCAACCTGGGCGAGCGCAACAATGCCTACCTGGTGCCGCAGCAGGCGCTGCTGCGTGACACCACCGGCGGCTACGTGATGGTGGTCGGTGCCGACGGAAAGGTGGTGCGCAAGAACGTGAAGACCGATGGCGCGCAGAACGGCAACTGGCTGGTCAGCGACGGTCTGGCCGCCGGTGACAAGGTGATCGTGGCCGGCGTGCAGAAGGTCAAGGAAGGTGCACCGGCGGTGGCCAAGCCGTGGACCCCGGGGCAGGACGCCAACGGCAAGCCTGCCGCAGGCGGCGCCGCTCCGGCGGGCGCAGCACCGGCGGCAGGCAAGGCACCGGCCGACGCGGCCAAGCCGGAACAGGCCGATGCGGCCAAGCCGGCCGCCACCGATTCGAACAAGCAGTAACGGGAACCTTCCGTCATGCCTAAATTTTTCATCGAACATCCAGTCTTCGCCTGGGTGGTTGCGATCCTGATCTCGCTCAGCGGCGTGATCGCGATCCTCAACCTGGGCGTGGAGTCCTATCCCAACATCGCCCCGCCGCAGGTCACCGTCTCGGCGACCTACCCGGGCGCCAGCGCGGACACCACCGAGAAATCGGTCACCCAGGTGATCGAGCAGCAGCTGACCGGTATCGATCACCTGCTGTACTTCAGCTCCTCGTCGGCCTCCAACGGCCGCGCGCAGATCACCCTGACCTTCGAGACCGGTACCGATCCGGACATCGCCCAGGTGCAGGTGCAGAACAAGGTGTCGCTGGCCACGCCACGACTGCCTTCGGAAGTGACCCAGCAGGGCGTGGTGGTGGCCAAGGCCAATGCCGGCTTCCTGATGGTGGTGGCGCTGCAGTCCGATACCCCGACCATCAACCGTGACGCCCTGAACGACATCGTCGGCTCGCGCGTGCTCGACCAGGTCTCGCGTATCCCCGGCGTCGGCAGCACCCAGCAGTTCGGTTCCGAGTACGCCATGAACATCTGGCTGAACCCGGAGAAGATGCAGGGCTATGGCCTGTCGGCCAGCCAGGTACTGGCCGCGGTACGTGCGCAGAACGTGCAGTTCGCCGCCGGTGCGCTGGGTTCGGACCCGTCGCCGGAAGGCCAGCACTTCACCGCCACGGTCTCGGCCGAAGGCCGCTTCAGCTCGCCGCAGGAATTCGAGAACATCATCCTGCGCGCCAACGCCGATGGCTCGCGCGTGCTGCTCAAGGACATCGCCCGCGTCGCCTTCGGTGCCAACAACTACGGCTTCGACACCCAGTACAACGGCAAGCCGACCGGCGCCTTCGCCATCCAGCTGCTGCCGGGCGCCAACGCCCTGAACGTGGCCGAAGCGGTGCGCGCCAAGATGGACGAGCTGCAGCCCAGTTTCCCGTCCGGGGTGACCTGGTTCTCGCCGTACGACAGCACCACCTTCGTCAAGATCTCGATCCAGGAAGTGGTCAAGACCCTGTTTGAAGCGGTCCTGCTGGTGTTCCTGGTGATGCTGATCTTCCTGCAGAACTTCCGCGCCACACTGATCCCGACCCTGGTCATCCCCGTCGCCCTGCTCGGTACCTTCCTGGGCATGTGGATGATCGGCTTCACGATCAACCAGCTGACCCTGTTCGCGATGGTGCTGGCGATCGGCATCGTGGTCGACGATGCGATCGTGGTGATCGAGAACGTCGAACGCATCATGAGCGAGGAAGGCCTGGCGCCGAAGCCGGCCACGCAGAAGGCGATGACCCAGATCACCGGCGCGGTGGTGGCGATCACCGTCGTGCTGGCGGCGGTGTTCATCCCGTCCGCCCTGCAGGGCGGCGCCGCCGGTGAGATCTACAAGCAGTTCGCCCTGACCATCGCCATCTCGATGGCGTTCTCGGCGTTCCTGGCACTGGGCTTCACCCCGGCGCTGTGCGCGACCTTCCTCAAGCCGACGCACAACGACAACCCGAACATCGTCTACCGCACCTTCAACAAGTACTACGACAAGATCAGCCACACCTACGTGGGCCACATCACCTCGGCGGTGCGCCATGCGCCGCGCTGGATGATCCTGTTCGTGGTGCTGACCGCGCTGTGCGGCTTCCTGTTCACCCGCATGCCGGGCAGCTTCCTGCCGGAAGAAGACCAGGGCTATGCGCTGGCGATCGTGCAGCTGCCGCCGGGCTCGACCAAGGGCCAGACCAACGAAGTCTTCGCGCAGATGCGTGGCATCCTGGAAAAGCAGGATGGCTATGAAGGCATGCTGCAGGTGGCCGGCTTCAGCTTCGTCGGTTCCGGCGAGAACGTGGGCATGGGCTTCATCCGCCTGAAGCCGTGGGAGGAACGCAAGTTCACCGCGCCCGAGTTCATCCAGAACATGAACGGCGCGTTCTACGGCATCAAGGAAGCGCAGATCTTCGTGGTCAACCTGCCCACCGTGCAGGGCCTCGGCCAGTTCGGCGGCTTCGACATGTGGCTGCAGGACCGCAGTGGTGCCGGCTACGAACAGCTGACCCAGGCGCGCAACATCCTGCTGGGCAAGGCCGCGCAGAAGCCCGAAGCCCTGGTCGGCGTGCGTCCGAACGGGCTGGAGAACGCCCCGCAGCTGCAGCTGCACGTGGACCGCGTGCAGGCGCAGTCGATGGGCATGTCGGTGTCGGACGTGTACAGCACCATCCAGCTGATGCTGGCCCCGGTCTATGTCAACGACTTCTTCTACGAAGGCCGCATCAAGCGCGTGACCATGCAGGCCGATGGCCCGTACCGCACCGGCCAGGAGTCGCTGAAGAGCTTCTACAGCCCCTCCACCCTGACCCAGAACGCCGATGGCACCAACGCGATGATCCCGCTCAACACGGTGGTCAAGTCCGAATGGGTGTCGGCACCGCCGTCGCTGAGCCGCTACAACGGCTACTCGGCGATCAACATCGTCGGCTCGCAGGCCCCGGGCACCAGCTCGGGCGAAGCGATGCAGACCATGGAGAGCATCGTCAACGACGACCTGCCGGCCGGCTTCGGCTACGACTGGTCCGGCATGTCCTACCAGGAAATCCTGGCCGGCAATGCCGCCACGCTGCTGCTGGTGCTGTCCATCGTGGTGGTGTTCCTGTGCCTGGCCGCCCTGTATGAAAGCTGGTCGATCCCGGTGGCGGTGCTGCTGGTGGTGCCGCTGGGCGTGCTGGGCGCACTGGGCCTGTCGATGCTGCGCGGCCTGCCCAACGATCTGTTCTTCAAGATCGGCCTGATCACCGTGATCGGCCTGGCCGCGAAGAACGCGATCCTGATCGTGGAGTTCGCGGTGGAGCAGCGCGCAGCCGGCAAGAACCTGCGCGATGCCACCATCGAAGCGGCCCGCCTGCGCTTCCGCCCGATCCTGATGACCTCGTTCGCGTTCATCATGGGCGTGATCCCGATGGCGATCTCCACCGGCGCCGGCGCCAATTCCCGCCACGCCATCGGTACCGGCGTGATCGGCGGCATGCTGTTCGCCACCCTGCTCGGCCTGCTGATGATCCCGGTGTTCTTCGTGGTCGTGCGCCGCATGCTGGGCGACAAGCTGGATGAACCGTCCAAGGAGTTCATGGAACGCCAGCGCGACGCGGATGCTGCACACCGCCCGGATCGTTGATCCGGCAGTGCGCTGAAACGAAAAGGCCCCGGAGCGATCCGGGGCCTTTTTCTTGCCGCCTTTGAATTCATGCCAACCAAGGTTGGCATCTACCAGGGCAACGGCATGCCCGGTGGCCGCCAACCTTGGTGGGCGCCGTTCGAGTCACGTCTCAGCGCAACAGCGCGACCACCACGCACACTGCCACGATTACCAGTGCAGCCCACTGCATCGGCACGAAAAAGAAATGATGGGGCGCCACTTCGCCCTTCTGCCGGGGTGCCCGGTTGAGCCACAGGCCCAGCAGCACGTTCACCGCCGCGCCAATGCTGGCACCCAGCAACACCTGCGAGAGTGGGGTGTTGCCCTTGGGGCCTGCGTGCGGGAAGAAATACGCCAGCAGCAGGATCGCTGCGATCGGCGTGATCAGTGTCAGGATTCCCCAACCACGATAGATCATCTGTGCAGACCGTATGGAAACGGCCTGCATTGGAACAGATCCGGCATCGTTCGGCCAAGAGCACAGCGCATCCACGCGTGGCGTGGATCGACCGGCCGCGCCGCCCTTGCAGCGGCGCGGCCGTTGCGTCTCAGCGCAGCCCGGTTTCGTTGCGGGCGATCACCAGGCGCTGGATTTCCGAGGTGCCTTCATAGATCTCGGTGATCTTGGCATCACGGAAGTAACGCTCCAGCGGCATCTCCTTCGAATACCCCATGCCGCCGTGGATCTGCACCGCCTGGTGGGTGATCCACATCGCCGCTTCCGAGGCGGTGAGCTTGGCGATGGCGGCTTCGTTGCTGAAGCGCTTGCCCTGGCCCTTCACCCAAGCCGCGCGCAACGTCAGCAGCAGCGCTGCATCCAGCTTGCACTTCATGTCGGCAATCTTGGCCTGGGTCATCTGGAAGGTGCCGATGGCGGCACCGAAGGCCTTGCGCTCCTTCACGTACTCCAGGGTCGCTTCATAGGCGGCACGGGCGATGCCGATGGCCTGCGAGGCGATACCGATGCGGCCGGCATCGAGCACGCTCATGGCGATCTTGAAGCCCTCGCCCTCCTGGCCCAGCACGTCCTCGGCCTGCGCCACGTAATCGTTGAACTCGATCTCGCAGGTGGCCGAGGCGCGGATGCCCAGCTTGGGCTCGGTCTTGCCACGACCGAAACCGGCCTTGTCGGTATCGATGATGAAGGCGGTGATGCCGCGCGCGCCCTTGTCCGGCTCGCTCATCGCGAACAGCACGATGTACTTGGCCACCGGGCCGGAGGTGATCCAGCTCTTCTTGCCATTGATGACGAAGGTGCCGTCGGCCTGTTTCACCGCGCGGCAGCGCATGGCAGTGGCATCGGAACCGGACTGCGGCTCGGTCAGCGCGAACGCGCCGATGGCGGTGCCTTCGGCGATGGCACGCACGTAGGTCTGCTTCTGCTGCTCGGTACCGTGGGTGAGGATGCCGTTGCAGAACAGCGAGTTGTTGACCGACATGATGGTCGAGTGAGCGGCGTCGGCGGCGGCGACCTCCACCATCGCCAGCACGTACGCAACCGGGTCCATGCCCGCACCGCCGTACTCGGTCGGCACTTCGATGCCCATCAGGCCGTTCTCGCCCAGCAGGCGGATGTTGTCCAGCGGGAACTCGCCGGTGCGGTCATGGTGCTCCGCGCTGGGGGCGATCTTTTCCTGCGCGATGCGCCGCGCCACGTCCTGCAGCATCAACTGCTCTTCGGTAAAGCTGAAATCCACAACACCCTCCCGGGTACATGAAGTTATGGGCCGCATACGGCGCGCCCAGGTGCTCCGATTGTACCGGGGGCCGGCTGTTTCCGTACGCTGGCGACTTGACCGCGGCAGCCTCCTCGGCGAATATATCTCTATATCGCGATAGGTAGATATTTATGGATCTGGAAGACTGGTCGACCCGCCTGAAGGTGTTCGCCGATGCCACCCGCGTGCGCCTGCTGGCGCTGCTGGAGCAGGAGGAACTGACCGTGGCCGAACTGTCGGCAATCACCCGGCTGGCGCAGCCGCGCGTGTCCACCCACCTGGCGCGCCTGAAGGAAGCCGGCCTGGTCCGCGACCGCCGTGCCGGCGTGTCGGCCTACTACCGTTTCGACGAAGCCCAGCTGGACCCGGCGCAGCGTGCATTGTGGCATGCCTTGAGCAACGGAAGCGACGACCCGTTGCTGCGCCAGGATGCCGAGCGCGTGGCTGCAGTGCTGGCCCATCGCGCCTCTGACCAGAACTGGGCCGACAGCGTGGCCGGCGACATGGAGCGCCACTACTCTCCGGGCCGTACCTGGGAGGCGCTGGCGCGCACCGCCTTGCCGTTGCTGGAGACCGGCGACGTGCTGGACATCGCCTCCGGTGACGGCGTGCTGGCCGAACTGGTCGCCCCCCACGCCAAGCGCTACATCTGCATCGATACCAGCGCGCGCGTGGTCGCCGCTGCCAGCGAGCGTCTGCGCCGGCTGCCCAATGTGGAAGTCCGCGAGGGCGACATGCATGCCCTGCCGTTCAAGGACGGCAGCTTCGACCTGGTGGTGCTGATGCACGCGCTGACCTATGCCAGCAAGCCTGCGCAGGCCGTAACCGAAGCCGCACGCGTGCTGCGCCCGGGCGGCCGCCTGCTGCTGTGCAGCCTGGCCCGTCACGAGCACAAGGCAGCGGTGGAGGCCTATGGCCACGTCAACCTCGGCTTCAGCGACAAGGAGCTGCGCAAGTTCGTCGACAAGGCCGGCCTGCAGGTGTCCAGCCTGGAAACGGTCACCCGCGAGAAGCGTCCGCCGCACTTCGAAGTGATTTCGCTGATCGCCAACAAGCCCTGAGCCCGAGACCACCATGCCCGCCCTGCCCTGGTTGCATCCTGACCGTGCCAACGCCCTGCTCGACGCCCTGCGCGAGCGGATCCTGATCATCGACGGCGCGATGGGCACGATGATCCAGCGCCATGGTCTGCAGGAAGACGACTACCGCGGCGAGCGATTCGCCGGTGGCTATGACCATGCGCACGGTCCCGGCTGCGACCACGGCACGCCTGAAGGCCATGACCTGAAGGGCAACAACGACCTGCTGCTGCTGACCCGGCCGCAGGTCATCGCCGACATCCATACCGCATACCTGGACGCCGGGGCGGATCTGGTCGAGACCAACACCTTCAACGCCACTTCGGTCAGCCAGGCCGACTACCACCTCGAACACCTGGTGTACGAGCTGAACAAGGCCGGCGCCGCCGTTGCACGCGCCTGCTGCGATGCGGTGGCTGCGGCCACGCCGGGCAAGCCGCGCTTCGTGATCGGGGTGATCGGTCCCACCAGCCGCACCGCTTCGATCAGTCCCGACGTCAACGATCCGGGCTTCCGCAACACCAGCTTCGACGAGTTGCGCGACACCTATCGCGAAGCCATCGAGGGCCTGATCGATGGCGGCGCCGACACCCTCATGGTCGAGACCATCTTCGACACGCTCAATGCCAAGGCCGCGCTGTATGCGCTGGAGGAGGCCTTCGACGCGCGTGGTGCACGCCTGCCGGTGATGATCTCCGGCACCATCACCGACGCCTCCGGGCGCACCCTGTCCGGGCAGACCGCCGAGGCCTTCCATGCGTCACTGGCGCATGCGCGCCCGCTGTCGATCGGCTTGAACTGCGCGCTGGGCGCCGAGGCGATGCGCCCGCACGTGGAAACCCTCTCGCAGGTCGCCGACTGTTACGTCAGCGCGCACCCCAACGCGGGCCTGCCCAACGCCTTCGGCGAGTACGACGAAACGCCTGAAGAGATGGCCACCACCCTGCGCGGCTTCGCCGAGGATGGCCTGTTGAACCTGGTCGGCGGCTGCTGCGGCTCCACCCCCGACCACATCCGTGCGATCGCCCGCGCCGTGGCCGGGCTGCCGCCGCGCGCCCTGCCCGGTGTCCAGGAGCAGGCCGCATGAATGTCGCCGCCACCGTTCCACACTTCCCGCCCTCCTGCTGTTGAGCCGACGCCTGCCATGACGCCTGTCCGCCCTACCCGCCTGTCCGGCCTGGAACCCCTGGTCATCACTCCGGACCTGCTGTTCATCAACGTCGGCGAACGCACCAACGTCACCGGCAGTGCGCAGTTCCGCAAGCTCATCAAGGAAGGCCGCTACGAAGAAGCGGTGGACGTGGCCCGCCAGCAGGTCGCCAGCGGCGCGCAGATCCTCGACGTCAACATGGACGAGGGCCTGATCGATTCGGAAGCGGCGATGACCCGCTACCTCAACCTGATCATGTCCGAGCCGGACATCGCCCGCATCCCGGTCATGGTCGACTCCTCCAAGTGGAGCGTGATCGAAGCCGGGTTGAAGTGCCTGCAGGGCAAGAGCGTGGTCAATTCGATCTCGCTGAAGGAAGGCGAGGCGCTGTTCCGCGAACACGCGCGCAAGGTCCTGCGCTATGGCGCCGCCGCGGTGGTCATGGCCTTCGACGAAAGCGGGCAGGCCGATACCTGCGCGCGCAAGGTCGAGATCTGCACCCGCGCCTACCGCATCCTGGTCGACGAGATCGGCTTCCCGCCGCAGGACATCATCTTCGACCCGAACATCTTCGCCGTCGCCACCGGCATCGAAGAGCACGACAACTATGCGGTGGACTTCATCGAAGCCACCCGCATCATCAAGCAGACCCTGCCGCACTGCCACGTCTCCGGCGGCGTCTCCAACGTCTCGTTCTCGTTCCGCGGCAACGAAACGGTGCGCCAGGCCATCCACTCGGTGTTCCTCTACCACGCCATCGCCGCCGGCATGGACATGGGCATCGTCAACGCCGGCGCCATGCCGATCTACGACGAGCTGGAGCCTGAGCTGCGCGAGCGCGTCGAGGACGTGATCCTCAACCGCCGCAGCGATGCCACCGAGCGCCTGCTGGAGATCGCCGAGCGCTACAAGGGCAGCAAGGGCGCGGCGAAGACCGAGGACCTGGCCTGGCGCGGGAAGCCGGTGGCGCAGCGCCTGGCACATGCGCTGGTGCACGGCCTGGATGCCTTTGTCGAGGAAGACACCGAGCTGGCCCGGCAGGCCTCCAGCCGCCCGCTGGACGTGATCGAGGGTCCGCTGATGGACGGCATGAACATCGTGGGCGACCTGTTCGGTGCCGGCAAGATGTTCCTGCCGCAGGTGGTGAAATCCGCACGCGTGATGAAGAAGGCGGTGGCCTACCTGCTGCCGTACATCGAGGCGGAGAAGGCACGCAGCGGTGATACCGCCAAGAGCAATGGCAAGATCATCATGGCCACGGTGAAGGGCGATGTGCATGACATCGGCAAGAACATCGTCGGCGTGGTTCTGGCCTGCAACAACTTCGAGGTGGTCGACCTGGGCGTGATGGTGCCGGCGCAGAAGATCCTCGATGCCGCCCGCGAGCACAACGCCGACCTGGTCGGCCTGTCCGGACTGATCACCCCGTCGCTGGAGGAGATGAGCCACGTCGCCCGCGAGATGGAGCGCCAGGGCTTCGACCTGCCGCTGCTGATCGGCGGCGCCACCACCTCGCGCGCGCACACCGCGCTGAAGATCGACCCGCACTACAAAGCGCCTACGGTGTGGGTGAAGGACGCCTCGCGCGCGGTGGGCGTGGCCCAGTCGCTGATCTCACGCGACCTGCGCGAAGCCTTCGTCGCGGCCAACGAGGCCGACTATGCCGAGATCCGCGCCCGCCACCGCAACCGTGGCGACGCCAAGCGCCTGGTGACGCTGGAACATGCGCGCGCGCAGAAATTCCAGGGCGGCTGGGACAGCTACATGCCACCGGCACCGGAACACCCCGGCCTGCACGTATTCGACGACTACCCGCTGGACGAGCTGGTCGACTACATCGACTGGACGCCGTTCTTCCAGGCCTGGGAGCTGGCCGGCAAGTTCCCGGCCATCCTCACCGACGAGATCGTCGGCACCCAGGCCAGCGAGCTGTACCGCGATGCGCGCGCGATGCTCGAGCGCATCGTCGGCGAGAAGTGGCTGACGGCCAAGGCCGTGTTCGGCCTGTGGCCGGCCAACAGCATCGGCGACGACGTCCGCGTGCAGCACCCGCAGGGCGAAACCACCCTGCACTTCCTGCGCCAGCAGGTAGACAAGCCGGCCGAGCGCCCGGACTTCTGCCTGGCCGATTTCATCGCGCCCCTCGACAGTGGCAAGCAGGACTGGATCGGCGCGTTCGCAGTCACTGCCGGTATCGGCATCAACGCGCACGTCGCGCGCTTCGAGGCCGAGCATGACGACTACAACGCGATCCTGCTGAAAGCACTGGCCGACCGCCTCGCCGAGGCGCTGGCCGAGCGCCTGCACCAGCGCGTGCGTACCGAATTCTGGGGCCATGAGCGCGCCGAGGCGCTGGACAACGACGCCCTGATCGACGAGCAGTATCGCGGCATCCGGCCGGCGCCTGGCTATCCGGCCTGCCCGGAACACAGCGAGAAACGGCGCCTGTTCGACCTGCTGCAGGCCGAAGCAAACGCCGGCATGGAACTGACCGAGAGCTTCGCGATGTTGCCCACGGCCGCTGTCTCGGGCTACTACTTCAGCCATCCGCAGAGCCAGTACTTCGTGGTCGGCCGGCTCAGCCGCGAACAGGTCAGCGATTACGCCCGCCGCAAGGGCGTGGACCGCGCCCAGGCCGAACGCTGGCTGGCCTCCAACCTCGACTACGACCCCGAATGACACAAAAAGGGGACGGAGGGGATTAAGTCGCTTATGCACAAACGACTTAATTCCCTCCGTCCCCTTTTTTGCCTCATCATTCCGCGATGACCGTTCCCGTTGCACGCCTCTCCAGCTTCTACCTGTTCTACTACGCGGCACTGGGCGCGTTCACGCCGTACTGGAGCCTGTTCCTGACCGCGCGCGGCATGAGCGTGACGGCCATCAGCGTGATGATGGGCCTGTGGTACGCCACCCGCGTGATCGCGCCCAGCACCTGGACCTCGCTGGCGGCCGCATCGCCACGACCGATCCGCCTGCTGCGCGCGGGCTGCGTGCTGACCCTGCTCAGCTTCGCGGTATTCCTGCTGCCGCTGCCACAGCCGTGGATGTACCCGGCGATGGTGGTGTTCTGCTTCTTCTACAACGCGGTGATGCCGCAGTTCGAGTCGATCACCCTCACCCATCTGGGCAACGACAGCCATCGCTACGGGTTGATCCGGGTCTGGGGCTCGCTCGGCTTCATCGCCGTCGTGACCCTGTTCGGCTGGCTGATCGAAGATGACGGCACGGCCAGCCACGCCGGGCTGCTGCCGTGGATGATGCTGCCACTGTTCGCGCTGCTGGTCGCCTCGGCCTTCAGCAACCACTACGCGCGCGGCGTCGGCAAGACCGGCGGCGACGCCAGCGGCTTCTGGCAGATCGTGCGCCGACCGCCGGTGCTGGCGTTCTTCCTGGCCGCCTTCATGGAGCAACTGTCTTTCGGCCCGTACTACACGTTCTTTTCGGTCTACATGGACCATCACGGCTACCGCACCTCCACCCTGGGCCTGTTGTGGACCATCGGTGTGGTCTTCGAAGTGGGCGTGTTCTTCACCATCGGCCGCTTCTTCCGCCGCTATGACGCCAGCTGGATGCTGTTGATCGCGCTGGTCAGTTCCTGCCTGCGCTGGGCCGTGACCGCACTGTTCCCGGAAAACCTGCCGGTGATGCTGCTGGCGCAGAGCGCGCACGCGCTGGGCTTTGCGGCGTTCTTCGCAGCAGCGATGCAGATGCTGGCGACCTACTTCCCCGGTCGCCTCAATGGGCATGGCCAGGGGCTGCTGTACGGATTCTCGTCCGGTGTCGGCGGTGTGCTCGGCGCACTCATTGCCGGCCAACTGTGGAAGATCGACGATGGTCGCACCGCGTTCCTGGCCGGCAGCGGCTTCGCCCTGATTGGCGCCCTGCTCTGTTTCTTCGCACTGAGCCTGCCGCTCATACGTGCGCGACGGAACAGCCGCGTGCGCTGACCCCTGCCCGGCTCAGCGCTGCAACAGCACCTGTTGCAGCGAGGGCAGCAGCACCCGGTTGCCATGCGCACTGAGATGATCGCCATCGAAGAACAGCGGCCGCCCATCGCGCTGGGCTGGACATAACGCGTCGTCGCACAGCACCGGCATCGGGTCCCACAGCACGCCACCTGGCAGTCCATCGACCACCTGCTGCAGGCTGCCCAGCATGGGTGCCCGCAACGTTTCCATCGCGATGCGCGTGCTGTCCAGGCCGTTGCGGCAGACCTCGTTGCGGGCATTGAAGCGGTCCGAGCAGCGATAGGGCGGCGCTGGCAGCACTGGCTTGGGCGCCTCCAGCACGATGCGCACGCCACGCTCGGCCAGGGGTCTCCACTGCGCGACCGCCTCGGCCACTTCGGCGTCGCGTCCTGCCGCGGCCTCTGCCGTCAGTTCGCCCGCCAGCTGCGCCTGCGCATCGAACAGCACGAACTGATCGGAAAGGCGTGGCACGCGCAACGACACCAGCACCACGGCATCCCCCGGCTGCGCACGCCGCACGATATCGGCGAACACCGCGGCGTCGAAATCAGCGCAACCGGCACCGGCACCGCGCCACTTCTGCAGGCTCACCTGCGGGCATCCGCCGCGGCCATAGAGGGAGACCGCCGAGCCGGTTTCCAGGGCCAGTCGCTGCAGCAGCTCGATGTAAGCCATCGCATGCGAATCACCAGCAACGAACACCCGCTTCGGCGCGCCAACCGGTAGCGGGCGGTCGCAGTCTCCACGCGCAAAGGTGCGCGCACTACCGCCTTCGAAACGATGCTTGGCGACCACCAGTGCGCACTCGGGATAGTCACCGGCCACGCTCTTGCCATTGGGGTACCAATCGGCCGGATGCCGGCTGACCGTACTCAACGACAGCCGCGGCGCCTGCAGGTAGAGCACTGTCTGGATGCCGGCGGCGCACAGCAGTACGACCGCGCCGGCCAGCACCCAACGCCCGGGACGCAGGCGCTGCGCCAACGTGCCGCGGAACGGCTGTTCCACCCAGCGCCACGACAGCCATGACAGCAGCAGCACCAACGCCATCGCGGCGGTCATCTGCAAGGGTGTCTGCAGGCCCAAGGTCCAGCGCATCAGCACGAACACCGGCCAGTGCCACAGGTACAGCGAGTACGACAGCTGGCCGATACGGCGCATCGGGGCGCTGGCCAACAGGCGCGCCACCCATGCCTGCGGATGATGATGCAGCGCCCACAGCAGGCCCGCGGTGGCGAAGGCCGGCATCACGCCGTCAGGCCACGGTGACCGCCCGGCACGCGCGGACCACAACGCCCACCCCAGCAGGCCCAGCGCCACCATGGCCAGCAGGGAGAACACCGGCGCGGCGCGCTTCAGTGCCTGGCCGGTTGCCGGGTCCAGCGATTCGCGCACATGCAGCAGCTGGAACAGCAGCACGCCCACCCCCAGTTGCCAGAGGCGGGTGCTGGTGGCATAGAACGCCCACGATGGCGGCGCCTCGCGCAGACCCAGCACCGCCGCATGCAGCAGCGACGCCATGCTGACCAGGGCGAACAGGCCCAGGCTGATCCAGCGCCCGCGTGCACCGCGCGCCCAAGCCAGGAACAGCAGCGGGAACAGCAGGTAGAACTGCTCTTCCACGCCCAGCGACCAGGTGTGGGTGTAGGGATTGAATTCGGCCCTGGGTGCGAAATAGTCGTTGCCGATCGCTGCCAGCACCCAGTTGCTGAAGCCGAAGAACGCCATCAGTCCGGTCCTGTCACTGGCTTCGCTGAGCCAGGACTCGGGAATGAACAGCACGCTTGCCACGGCAGTCAGCAACAGGCAGGCCAACAGCGCCGGCGCGATGCGACGGATGCGGCGCGCATAGAAGCGCAGCATCGACTGCCCCAGCGACAGCGGCGGCAGCCGGTGTACCGACGCGCTGACCACGAAACCGGAGATGACGAAGAACACATCCACGCCGGTGAACCCGCCTGGCAACCAGGCCGGGTCCAGGTGGAACACGATGACGGCCAGCACGGCGATCGCGCGCAGGCCGTCAATGTGCGGCACGTAGCCACGGCTTGGATCAGCGGTCATCCCTTCCCCCACGGCCGCGACGGCAGCGCGCCCGCGGCGGTCACGCGTTTACCAGACCAGGTCGTCCGGCACCTGGTACTGCGGGTCCGCGTACGGATCTTCCTCGGCCGGCGCATTCGGATCGACCTTCAGCGCCACCGATGCGGCGAACACCGCCTCGCACTGCGCCAGCACCTCGGCGGTCACCAGCAGGTAGCGGCCATTGAGCTGGACCACACCCAGCTCGCCGGCGTTGAGCGCGGTCAGCTGTTCGGCGGTTACATAGATGCGCTTGATCTTGCCGCCGTAGGGGAAGTGGCGGGCAATGTCCGCCGCTTCGGCATTCAGGCCCTTGTCCTTCAGCAGTTCTTCCAGCTTGGCCTTGGCCTCGCGGCGCACACGCGCCTCTTCCTGCTTCAGGCGCTCGGTTTCGATGCGCTCTTCCTTTTCCTTCTGCGCGCGGATGGCGTAGGCCTTGGCCAGGTCCATCTCTTCTGCGCTGCGCGGCTTGCGCGGGCCCTGCTGGCCCGGGCCACGCGAATGGCCGGGCTTGCCCGGGCCGCCATGGCCAGGACCACGACGCTGGCCGGGCTTGTGCTCGCCCTTGCCAGCGCCCTGCGGCTTTCCATTGCCGTTGCCACCCTTGCCCTGCGGGCGGCCGTCACGGCGGGGGCCATCATTCTTGCGCTCTGGCTTGGGCGCAGGCTTGAAGCCCAGGCCCATCAGCTGGTCGCGGAGGGTATCGCTCATAGGATTCGGATCAGTAGTGCGGCGGCGGCGGTTCGCTCGCCGGATCGGAAGAATTCAGCGCGTTGCGGACCTTGCCCAGATCTTCCAGCAGCACGCGCAGCACGTCGGCGTTGCGCATGCCCTGCATGCGGGCATCGGCCAGCGCATCGCTCAGTTCGGCCAGCGCCTGTTCCTGGAAGGACACGCGCATTTCCAGTTCGACCAGGCGCGCTTCCAGCGCCTGCTCGCGTTCGGTTGGCAGCAGATCAGACATGCAGCGAGCGCCCCCGGCCAATGCCGTAATACGCCAGGCCCGCTGCTTCCACGTCCGCCGGCTCGTACAGGTTGCGGCCGTCGAACACCACCGCGTCCTTCAACTGCTCGCGCAGCGTCTGGAAATCGGGGCTGCGGAACTGCTTCCACTCGGTCACCACGACCAGTGCATCGGCGCCCTGCAGCGCCTCGTTGGCATTGCTGCAGAACACCAGGTCATCGCGTTCACCGAAGATGCGCTGCGCCTCATGCATCGCTTCCGGATCGTAGGCACGCACCGTCGCACCGCCTTCCCACAGTTGCGCCAGCAGGCGTCGGCTGGAGGCTTCGCGCATATCGTCGGTGTTTGGCTTGAATGCCAGGCCCCACACGGCAAAGGTCTTGCCACGCACGCCTTCGTCCTCGCCCTTGTCGTAATGGCGCTGGACCAGGGCGAACAGATGGCCCTTCTGCGCATCGTTGACCGCTTCCACGGCGT
The DNA here is from genome assembly GCF_052446685.1 of Stenotrophomonas sp. LC732. Lineage (NCBI taxonomy): Bacteria > Pseudomonadati > Pseudomonadota > Gammaproteobacteria > Lysobacterales > Lysobacteraceae > Stenotrophomonas > Stenotrophomonas sp. LC732. The sequence continues at coordinate 2,832,282 of NZ_CP199214.1, forward strand.
TCAGCAGTTTAGGCTCCAGGCCGGCCTGCTGCGCGGTGCGGGCCAGCGCCTGCACATCCTTGGGGAAGCACGAGCCACCATAGCCGGCGCCCGGGTAGATGAAATGCCAGCCGATGCGCGGATCCGAGCCGATGCCCTGGCGGACCTGCTCCACATCGGCGCCGACACGTTCGGCGATGTTGGCGATTTCGTTCATGAACGAGATCTTGGTCGCCAGCATCGCGTTGGCGGCGTACTTGGTCAGCTCGGCCGAACGCACGTCCATTTCCACCACGCGGTCGTGGTTGCGGTTGAACGGTGCATACAGGCGCCGCATCACCGCCACCGACTCGGCGCTGGTCGCACCGATGATGATGCGATCCGGACGCATGCAGTCGGCAACGGCGTCGCCTTCCTTCAGGAATTCCGGGTTGGACACCACGTCGAAGGCGATGTCGGCGCCACGTGCCGCCAGCTCTGCGGCAATGGCGGCACGGACCTTGTCGGCGGTGCCCACCGGCACCGTCGACTTGTTGACCACCACGGTCGGCACGCTCATGTGCTGGCCGATGGTGCGGGCCACGGCCAGCACGTACTGCAGATCAGCGCTGCCATCCTCGTCCGGCGGCGTGCCGACAGCGATGAACACGACCTGGCCGTGGCCGATCGCGGCTGCGGCATCGGTGGTGAACGTCAGCCGCGACGCGGCGTGATTGGCCTTCACCATCGGTTCCAGGCCCGGCTCATAGATCGGGATGATGCCCTGGTTGAGGCCATCGACCTTGGCCTGGTCGATATCGACGCAGACCACCTGGTGGCCGACATCGGCCAAGCAGGTACCGGTCACCAGCCCTACGTAACCGGTACCGAAAATCGCAACGCGCATGTCCGTGCTGGCTCCGTGGTCGCTTACGGCAGGACGCCCAGCAGCTCGACGTCGAACGTCAGAGTCGCGTTCGGGCCGATCGGGCCACCCGGGGTGCCGTTCTCACCGTAGGCGAGCTCGCCCGGGATCCAGAAGCGGTACTTCGAACCGACCGGCATCAGCGCGACGCCTTCGGTCCAGCCCTTGATCACCTGGTCCAGGCCGAACTCGGCCGGCTGACGACCATAGGAGCTGTCGAACACGGTGCCGTTGAGCAGCTTGCCTTCGTAGTTCACGCGCACCTTGCTGCTCGGCAGCGGACGCTCGCCGCTGCCCGGGCGGATGACCTGGTACTGCAGGCCCGACGGGGTGGTTACCACGCCCGGCTGGGTCTTGTTCTTGGCCAGGAACGCATTGCCTTCCTCGCGGTTGGTCTGCGCGGCAGCGGCGGCCTTGGCCTGCATTTCGGCCTGCTTGCTGCCCATGAACGCCTGGATGGTGGCGGTCGCGTCAGCTTCCGTCATCTTCGGCTGACCCTTGCTCAGGCCGGTGCTGATCGCGTCAAACAGCGAGGCGACATCGATGTCGTCCTTCAGCTGTGCCAGCGACGGGCCGACCGAGTAGGAACCGATCATCTGCGACACCTTGACGCGGTCGACCTTCGGCGGCTGCGAACCCGGCGCCATGCCCGGCACCTGCTGCCCGCTGCGGGCCATCACGACCTGGCGCAGTGCGGCATCGGTGGCCTTGGCCTGTTCCTGGGTGATCTGCGGCTGCAGGCCTTCGAACGAACGTTCCACGGCGGTGCGCAGCGCGGCCACATCAATCTCATCGGCGATCGGGGTGAACGACTTGGCGACGTCCAGGCCGATGGCGTAGCCGAGCTTCTGCTTGGGGGAATTCAAGGTTGCGGTCTCCTTGGCGGCTGCGGGGGCAGCCGGTTGTTGCGACAGAGCGACACCCGAAGTGCCCATCGCCAGAATCAGAACCGACGCCGCGGCGCCGCGCATTCCCATCTTCATTCGCTGCATTCCTGGAAGTGTCTGGGCGCCGACGTCGGCGCGAAAAGAAGCATTGTCGCACGCATGCCGTCGATGTCGAGGCATCCGTGCCGGATATCAATGCGTAGGAGCGACGGCCAGCGCCTTGTCGATGGCGGCGGTCAGCTGTGGATCGTCCGGCGCCACCTTGCTGGCGAACTGGGCGATGACCTTGCCATCGCGGCCGACCAGATATTTGTGGAAGTTCCAGCCCGGCGCCACGCCGGTGGCTGCGGTCAACCGCTGGTACAGCGGCGTGGCCTCCGCACCGACGACGTGCACCTTCTCGAACATCGGGAACTTGACGCCATAGGTAAGCGTGCAGAAATCCTGGATCTGCTTCTCGTCACCCGGTTCCTGGCCCTTGAAATCGTTGGACGGGAAACCCAGCACGGCAAAGCCGCGGCCGGCATAACGCTTCTGCAGCGCCTCCAGGCCTTCGTACTGGGGGGTATAGCCGCACTTGCTTGCGGTATTGACCACCAGCAGCACCTGCCCGTGGTAGCGCTGCTGCAGGTTGACCTGCTGCTTGCTTGCCAGCGGGCGATAGTCCAGGTCCAGCAGATCGGCCGCCAGCACATGGGCGGAACCGGCCAGGCCGGCCACCAGCAGGGTCAACAGGGACAGGCCGCGCAGTCGGCGCGGAACAACGGTCGGCAGGGGCATCGAGAGCAGTCCGCGGTAGCCATTCACAGGGCCGGCCGATAGCGGCCGGGAATCGGCCGAACTATAGCACCGGGCTCGGTTGCCCCTTGTTGCGGCGGGCGCCGGCGGCTTTGCGCGGCGTGGCCTTTCCCGGGAGGACCCACCCTCAACGGCGCAGGGATGACATAGCATGGACAACGCTGAATGGAAGGCAGGGCGTGATCGGCCCGCACGACAATTCCGTTTCCCTTTTCAATCAAGGGGATAAGGGGATATTTCAGCGGTTTGACCACCCCTGCCATCAGTTGGGCACGGCAAGGGGTTGCACGTGGGCGTGCCGGTGTTATAGTTGCATACAACACCAGTCACCTGAGACAGGGGGAGCCATGAACGCCCGGATCCGTCGCAACCTCACCGCACCCGCGGCCGCTGCCGTTTCGACCCTGATCGTGCTGGCCTGGCTGGCCATGCCAACCGCTCCCGCCTCCGCCGACAGTGCGCAGGATGCATCCGTTTCGCCGGCCGGGAACGCCGATCCCTCCCCCTCTCCCCCGCGTCGGCTGCACAGCTCCCTGTCCATGCCGTATTTCTCGTTCGCACAGCCGCTGACCCCACGGAGCTGAATATGAGCGACATCCAGTGGAGCGACGGCGCTCCCATCTACCGTCAGTTGAAGGAGCGCGTGATCGCCATGATGCTCGACGGAATCCTCAAGCCGGGCGATGCCCTGCCTTCGGTGCGCCAGGTGGCCGCCGACTACCAGCTCAACCCCATCACCGTTTCGCGCGCTTACCAGGAACTGGCCGATGAAGGCCTGGTCGAGAAGCGCCGCGGCCTGGGCATGTTCATGACCGAGCAGGCGGCCACGCAGCTGCGCAGCAGCGAGCGCGAGCGCTTTCTCAATGAAGAATGGCCGGCGGTGCTGGAGCGCATCCAGCGCCTGGGCCTGAGCCTCGACGAATTGCTGCCCCAGGGGAAAGTCTGATGAATAGCACTGCAAGTGAACCGGTCATCACCGCCCGAGGCCTGCGCAAGGCCTACAAGACCACCGTGGCCCTCGACAATGCCAGCTTCAGCATTCCGAGCGGGCGCATCGTCGGCCTGATCGGGCCCAACGGCGCCGGCAAGACCACCGCGCTGAAGGCCATCCTCGGCCTGACCTCGGTGGAAGGTGAGTTGAGCGTGCTCGGCCGCGACCCGCGGCAGCACCGCGACGCGCTGATGAACGACATCTGCTTCATTGCCGACGTCGCCGTGCTGCCGCGCTGGCTGAAGGTCCGTGAAGCGATCGATTTCGTCGCCGGTGTCCATCCGCGCTTCGACCGTGCCCGCTGCGAGCGTTTCCTGGCCAACACCAAGCTGCAGCCGAAGCAGCGCGTGCGCGAACTGTCCAAGGGCATGATCGTGCAGCTGCACCTGGCGCTGGTGATGGCCATCGATGCGCGCATCCTGGTGCTGGACGAGCCCACCCTGGGCCTGGACATCCTGTACCGCAAGGAGTTCTACCAGCGCCTGCTGGAAGATTATTTCGACGAACAGAAGACCATCATCGTCACCACCCACCAGGTGGAGGAGATCGAGCACATCCTCAGCGACGTCATGTTCATCCGTGATGGTCGCATCGTGCTCGATGCAGAAATGGACGATGTCGGCCAGCGCTACACCGAGCTTCTGGTCAACGCCGACCAGCTGGAGACCGCGCGTGCGCTGAAGCCGATCGACGAGCGCAGCCTGACGTTCGGCAAGACCGTAATGCTGTTCGACGGTGTGCCGCGCACCCAGCTCTCCACCCTTGGCGAGACCCGCAGCCCGGGCCTGGCCGATCTGTTCGTCGCCATCATGAAGGGGACCTACGCATGACTGCCGTCAACCACCCCGTCAGCCCGATGGGCACCCTGCGCTGGCTGCTCAAGCGCGAGTACTGGGAGAACCGTGGCGGTTTCCTGTATGCGCCGCTGATCGCCGGCCTGATCTCGCTGGTGATGAGCACCGTCGGCATCGCCTTCGGCCTGTTTGCACTGAACCGTGCAGCACGCAACGGCGCACTGCATGTCGACGGCGAGAGCGTGAACATCAACGGCCTGGACCTGGCCCTGCTGACCCGCGACATCAGCGCCAAGGACCTGGCCGACCTCGGCAACGGCCTCGACCTGACCCTGGTGCTCAGCTCGGCCTGGCCGTTCCTGGTGCTGGCCTTCGTGGTGTTCTTCTACTGCCTGGGCGCCCTGTACGACGACCGTCGCGACCGCAGCATCCTGTTCTGGAAGTCGCTGCCGCTGTCGGACACCCAGACCGTGCTGTCCAAGGTGATCAGCGCACTGGTCGTGGCCCCGCTGATCGCGGTGATCGCCGGCATCATCACCATGTTCGGCTTCATGCTGGTGATCAGCATCGTCGCGCTGATGCACGGTGGCAGCCCGATGACCCTGATCTGGGGCCCGGCCAGCCCGTTGACCCTGGCCGCCGGTCACCTGGCCTGGATTCCGGTCTACGCCCTGTGGGCCCTGCCCACCGCCGGCTGGCTGCTGCTGTGCTCGGCCTGGGCCCGTACCAAACCGTTCCTGTGGGCGGTGATGCTGCCGCTGTTCGCCGGCGTCATTGTCAGCACCACCAAGGTGATGCCGTTGATCGGCCTGACCACCGGCTGGTTCTGGCAGAACATCGTTGGCCGACTGCTGCTGGGCGGCGTGCCGGGCACCGACCTGGTGTATCGCCTCAGCGCCGAGGAAGGCACGCGTCGCGATCTCGAATCGGTGGTCAGCCTGATGTCGCCGGCCTCGCAGCTGAAGTCGCTGGCGATGCCGGAACTATGGATCGGTGCCGCCGTCGGTGTCGTGTTCATCGTCCTCGCCATCCGCCTGCGCAAGCGCGCCGGCGAGATCTGATTCCATCCACCCGGAGGCACCACCCATGCGTTCCCTGCTCGCCTGTTCTGCGTTGTTGCTGTTGCCTCTGTCGGCGCTGGCCGCCGATGCTCCGAACTGCAAGTTCACCGCCGCCCGCACGCTGAAGCTGGATGTGGCCGGCGCCAAGGCGGTGGTGCTGGAGGTGAACCAGCATGACCTGAAGGTCGTCGCCAGCAAGGGCGGTGGCCAGCTCGATGGCCGCGCCTGCGCCTCCAGCCAGGAATGGCTGGACCAGCTGGTACTGGACCAGCGCAGGGAAGGCGACAAGCTGGTCGTCAGCCTGCGCCGCGACGGCCGCCACAGCGGCATCAGCCTGGGCAACAGCTATGCGTGGCTCGACATCCGCGGCAGCGTGCCCGACAACCTGCCCCTGCAGCTCAAGGTCGGCTCCGGCGATGCCAGCGTGGACAACGCCCAATCGCTGAGCGTGGACGTCGGCTCGGGCGACGCGATCGTTCGCGGCACCCGCGGCAGCGTCCACGCAGCGGTGGGTTCGGGTGACCTGGACATCGACGGTGGCGGCTCGCTGAACCTGCTGTCGCTCGGCTCCGGCGACGTCAAGGCGCGCAACATCGGCGGCGATGCGGTCACCGGCACCGTCGGCTCCGGTGACCTGAAGATCAGCGATGTCCGCGGCAACGCCCGGCTGGACACGGTCGGTTCCGGCGACATCGGGTTCAAGCGCGTGCAAGGCAACGTCGAGGTCGGCGTGGTCGGCTCGGGCGATGTCGACCTGTCCGACATCGGCGGCAACGTGCACGTGCGCAGCCATGGTTCGGGCGACATCCAGGTCGACGGCGTGCGCGGCAGCCTGACCGTCGACCACAGCGGCAGCGGCGATGTCGGCCACCGCAACGTCGGCGGCACGGTCACCCTGCCCCGCAACAAGTAACCGCCACCGGACCAATTCGAGGGAGTTGCCATGAACCTGCTGCGCCTGCTGCCTGCCATCCTGCTGTGCCTGCCGCTGATCGCCTGCGGCGGCACTTCTTCCACGCCCGACAAGACCGTCGGCAAAAGCGTCGCCGAAGCCACCAGCGGCGTCGGCCAGACCGTCAAGGAGGCCATGGTTGATGCCCGCAAGGACATCACCCAGGGCAACATCAACATCTCCGCCGACAAGCAGCCGCGTGCGGAGATCACGCCGGATGGCCACCTGCTGATCGACGGCAAGGACGTGCCGGCCAACGAGGCCCAGCGACAGCGGTTGCTGGAGTACCGCGGCCACGTCGTCGCCATTGCGATGGACGGCATGGATGTCGGCCTGGCCGGCGCCAAGCTCGGCGCCAGCGCTGCCGGGGAGGCACTGAAGGGCATCTTCAGCGGCGACAGCGAAGGCATCGAGAAGCGGATCAATGCCGAGGCGGAGAAGATCGAAGCCCAGGCCAAGCGCATCTGCAACCGCTTGCCGGCGATGCTGGCCAGCCAGCAGGCACTGGCGCGCGAGCTGCCGGCGTTCAAGCCCTACGCAACGATGGACCAGAGTGACGTCGACGACTGCGGCAAGGACACCGTGGTCAAGCGCTAGGCCTGTGACAGATCAGCGCACCCGGCCGGCAGCGGTGCCCCGCTGCCGGCCGTCGTGCGCCGGCCGGCTTACAATGGCGGCCCCGGACGCCCCCGAACCGAATGCCATGAAGAAGTTGTTCCTGCTGCTGGCCGCCCTGCTCTGCCTGGGCCTGGTCGGCTGTGACAAGGATTACCGCAACCACCGCGCCGAGCGCGGCAAGCCAAAGATCTCCGTCAGCGAAGGCATGGTCACTGTGCGTCGCCCGCCGGCGCCGAACATCATCATCCTCGGCGATGGTTCGATGAAGGTGGACGAGATCCAGATTCCGCTGGACGAGGCACAGAAGCAGATGCTGCAGACCATGTTCGGCAAGCTGCAGGTGCTGCGCCAGAACACCCTGGTCGCCGCCCCGGCCGATCCCAACATGCAGCCGGTGAAGATCCAGCCGCCGGAAGGCATGGAAGTGATCCCGGCCGACCTGGTCCAGCGCATCCCCGAGTTCAAGGACTACACCGACACCTTCGGCAACATCGTCGCCGACCGTCGCTGAAAAAACGCCGCCCCCTGGGCGGCGTTTCCTCTTGTAGAACCGAGCCCATGCTCGGCCCAGGTCCAGGAAGCAGCCGAGCATGGGCTCGGCCCTACGACCGGCAGATCAACCGCCGCCGCCACCGCCCCCCGCGTGGATGCCACCGGCAGTCAAGGCGGCCGGGTCCAGCAGGCGGCGCAGCTCGGCTTCATCCAGGCCGCTGTCCTCCAGCGCGACATCCAGCACCGGACGCTGCTCCTTGTAGGCACGCTTGGCAATCGCCGCCGCCTTCTCGTAGCCGATGATCGGGTTCAGCGCGGTGACCAGGATCGGGTTGCGCGCCAATGCTTCGGCAACGCGATCCTCACGCACCTTCAGCCCGGCAATCGCGCTGTCGGCCAGCAGGCGAGACACATTGGCCAGCAGGCCAATGCCATCCAGCAGGTTCACCGCGATCAGCGGCAGGGTGACATTGAGCTGGAAGTTGCCGGTCTGCCCGGCCACGGTGATCGCGGTGTGGTGGCCGATCACCTGCGCGCAGGCCATCACCGTCGCTTCCGGAATCACCGGGTTGACCTTGCCCGGCATGATCGAGCTGCCCGGCTGCAGCGCCGGCAGTTCGATCTCGCCCAGCCCGGCCAGCGGACCGGCGTTCATCCAGCGAAGATCGTTGGCGATCTTGATCAGCGCCACCGCCAGTGCATTGAGCTGGCCCGACAGTTCCACCGCGTCATCCTGCGCGGCCAGGCCCTCGAACTTGTTCTCGGCGCTGTCGAACTTGAACCCGGTCTGCTGCTTCAACGCCTTGGCCACCTGCGCGCCGAAGCGCGGGTCGGCATTGATGCCGGTACCGATGGCGGTGCCGCCCAGCGGCAGCCGGCGCACACGCTTGAGGCTGTCTTCGATGCGTTCCTGTGCCGAGGCCAGCTGTGCCGACCATGCGCCGAACTCCTGCTCGAAGGTCAGCGGCATCGCATCCATCAGGTGCGTGCGGCCGGTCTTGACCACCTTGCGCAGGCTGCGGCCCTTCTTGTCGAGGGTCTTGCGCAGGTGCACCAGCGCCGGCAGCAGCTGCTCATGTGCCGCCAGTACCGCCGATACGCGCAACGCGGTCGGGATCACGTCATTGGAGCTCTGCCCCTGGTTGACGTGGTCATTGGGGTGCACCGCGGTCTTGCCCGCCTTGCCGGCACGGTTGGCCAGGGTGGCGATGACCTCGTTGGCATTCATGTTCGAGGACGTGCCAGAACCGGTCTGGTAGACGTCGATCGGGAACTGCGCGTCCCAGGTGCCGGCGGCCACTTCGGCGGCAGCGGTCTGGATGGCCTTGGCCACGTTCTTGGGCAGATGGCCCAGCTCGGCGTTGACGCCGGCGGCAGCGCCCTTGACCAGGCCCAGGGCACGGATGAAACCGCGCGGCATGCGCTGGCCCGACACCGGGAAATTCTGCACGGCACGCTGGGTCTGCGCGCCCCACAGGGCGTCGGCAGGCACCTGCAGCTCGCCCATGCTGTCGTGTTCGATTCTGAAACCCTTGCTTGCAGCTCTGCTCATTGCATCAACTCCGCACTACTTCAGTTGGGGAAAGGGAAGCGGCGGCTGGCAGGGTGTCGCTTCCCGGGCTGGCGGCTGCGCCAACGATACTCCCTTGCCCGCAGCGTGGGATGACGAGGACGGGCCAGATCGTTCCGTCCGCAGGGCCGTGTTGTAGAGCCGAGCCCATGCTCGGCTGCCCGCGGGGCGCCGGATTCTCCGAAGCAGCCGAGCGTGGGCTCGGCTCTACAGGGCACGCCCCGCCGGCACGTCGTAGAATATCGGCCCCGCCGCTCGTCCCAGCCCTGCCGACATGTCCGATTCCGCCCTGCTCGCCCTGTCCCCGCTCGATGGCCGCTATGCCGGCAAGGTCGACGCCCTGCGCCCGATCTTCTCCGAGTACGGCCTGATCAAGGCCCGCATCACGGTCGAGGTGGAATGGCTGCTGGCCCTGGCCGCCGAGCCGGGCATCGTCGAACTGGCCCCGTTCTCCGACGCTGCCATCGCCCGCCTGCGCGCGCTGGCCGCCAGCTTCAGCCCGGCCCAGGCCGCGCGCGTGAAGGAGATCGAGCGCACTACCAACCATGACGTCAAGGCGGTGGAGTACTTCATCAAGGAACAGCTGAAGGACGACGCCGAGCTGGCCCCGGCGCTGGAATTCGTGCATTTCGCCTGCACCAGCGAAGACATCAACAACCTCAGCTACGGCCTGATGCTGGAACAGGCGCGCCGCGAGGTGCTGTTGCCGACCCTGGACGGCATCGCCAGCACCCTGCGCACCCTGGCCCACGCCGAGGCTGGCCAGCCGATGCTGTCGCGCACCCACGGCCAGACCGCCTCGCCGACCACCCTGGGCAAGGAACTGGCCAACGTGGTCGCGCGCCTGGAGCGCCAGCGCCGGCAGATTGCCGCGGTCGAACTGACCGGCAAGATCAACGGCGCGGTGGGCAACTACAACGCCCACATCGCCAGCTACCCGGACGTGGACTGGCCAGCCTTCGCCGAGCGCTTCGTGACCGGCCTGGGCCTGGTGTTCAACCCGTACACCACGCAGATCGAGCCGCACGACAACATCGCCGAGATCGGTGATGCCGCACGCCGCGCCAACATCATCCTGATCGACCTGGCCCGTGACATCTGGGGCTACGTTTCGCTGGGCTACTTCAAGCAGCGCCTGAAGGAAGGCGAAGTTGGTTCGTCGACGATGCCGCACAAGGTCAACCCGATCGATTTCGAGAATGCGGAAGGCAACTTCGGCATCGCCAACGCGCTGTTCGAGCACTTCAGCGCGAAGCTGCCGATCAGCCGCTGGCAGCGTGACCTGACCGATTCCACCGTGCTGCGCGCACTGGGCACCGCGTTCGGCCACAGCCAGGTGGCACTGGATTCGCTGGCCAAGGGCCTGGGCAAGCTGGAAGTGAACCCGCAGCGCCTGGATGCCGATCTGGACGCGGCCTGGGAAGTGCTGGCCGAGGCCGTGCAGACGGTGATGCGCCGCCACGGCCTGCCGAACCCGTACGAGCAGCTGAAGGCGCTGACTCGCGGCCAGGGCATCACCGCCGAGTCGATGCGTGCGTTCGTGCAGGGGCTGGAGCTGCCGGCGGATGCGAAGCAGCGCCTGCTGGAGATGACCCCGGGCAGCTACACCGGCCTGGCTGAGTCGCTGGCGAAGAAGATTTAAGGGGATTCCTTTGCGGCGGCGGCCGCGGGCGCTGCCTGCGGCAGGCAACGGCAACGGCAACGGCAATAGCAATAGCAACGTCAAGAGCGGCTCTGGATTGCTGCTAGCTGGGTGGGGCGGGAGGGGCCAGCGGGACACGCCGTGAACCCATCCATGGGGGCTCGATGGCGCCATCCATGGCGCCAACGGTCCCGCTGGCCCCTCCCGCCCCACCTCTGGCAGATTCCCGGTGACGGATCGAAGAGCATTGGGTTGTCGGGACGGAATTTGAAAGAGGGACGCGGCTTCGCCGCGTCCGTCTTTGTTTGAGGGTCTTTTGTAGAGCCGAGCCCGTGCTCGGCTGCTTTTGGGCGTGGGCAACAGCAAGCCGAGCGTGGGCTCGGCTCTACAAGGGCATGAGCAAGCGCAGCGCGCGACCCGCTGTTGCCTTTGATCTTCTTCTTCCATTCCGTGGCGGGCCGCGCAGGAAACTGTCAGCGGCCGGGCGGGTGGGCTGCGCGGGGGTGTCCGCCGCATGGATGCGGCGGCCAAGCTTACAGGGACGTACTTGCAGCGTCCCCCGCGCAGCCCACCCGCCCGGCCAAACCCGGCTTTTGCTTTCAGCGACCAACCCAGACCCCGCCACGAGGGGCTCCGCCGTTGGCCGGACACCCCGCGACAAACCACCGCACGTGCGCAATCCCGACGAACGGCGGACAATGGAACCCTTGGCGGCTCGCCACGCCGCCCCTCCCGCTTTCCGCTGCAAGGATTCCCCCATGGCCGCCCGCAAGTCCTCCGCCCCCCTGATCGAAGTCACCGCCCGCCCTGGCCAGCCGCTCGGCATGGCGCCGGCCACCTTCCTGCGCGACTTCTGGCAGAAGCGCCCGCTGCTGATCCGCAATGCCTTCCCGGATTTCCAGACCCCGGTACAGCCGGAAGACCTGGCCGGGCTGGCCTGCGAGGAAGGTGTGCTGGCGCGCCTGATCGAGCACGACAAGGCCCAGGACGGCTGGCGCGTGCGCACCGGCCCGTTCCAGGAAGACGTGTTCCCCGCCCTGCCCGACCACGACTGGACCCTGCTGGTGCAGGACGTGGACAAGTGGGACCCGGACGTGCGCGCCCTGATCCAACACTTCAGCTTCCTGCCGCGCTGGCGCATGGATGACGTGATGATCAGCTTCGCCGCCACCGGCGGCTCGGTCGGCGCCCATGTCGACCAGTACGACGTGTTCCTGCTGCAGGCCCACGGCCACCGCCGCTGGCAGATCGATGCCAGCGAATCGATCAAGGGCAGGCAGCCGCCGCTGGGCTTCCGCCCGGACGTGGAGCTGAAGCTGCTGAAGGTGTTCAAGCCCACCCACGACTGGGTGCTGGCGCCGGGCGACATGCTGTACCTGCCGCCGAACGTGCCGCACCACGGCGTCGCCGAAGACCCCTGCCTGACCTTCTCGTTCGGCATGCGTGCGCCGTCTTCTGCCGAGCTGATCAGCGACTATCTGGACACCCTGATCGCCGATGCCGATGAGAACATCCGCTACCAGGATGCCGACCTGAAGGTGCCGGCCGACCCGAACGAAATCGACACGGTGGCGATGGCGCGGGTGATCACCGCCCTCAACGCCATCCGCATGAACGACCCGGACAAGCTGGGTGACTGGTTCGGCCGCTTCATCACCACCTACCGCGCCGCCGGCGAAGTAATGGCCCACCAGGCCGCGCCGGCCGCGGAGCAAGTGGTCGAAGCGCTGGCCTCGGGCATGCTGCTGCAGCGCCACCCGTGGGCCCGCCTGGCCTGGCGCCGGGCCAAGCGTGGCGCCAGCCTGTATGTCAGCGGCCAGGACTTCGCGCTGCCGGTGAAGGACGCGCAGCGCCTGGCCGGCGCCGAGCAGCTCGACGCCGCCGCCTATCGCGGCCTGTCCGACAAGGGCCGTGCCGTGGTCCAGCAGCTGCTGGTCGGGGGTGTGTTCCAGCTGATCGACCCGAATGAGGTGTACGAGGCCGAAGACGAGGAAGACAGCGAGGATGCCGTGGTGCTCGGCGAGGTCGTCGAAGGCCGCGACCGCGTCGAGGCGATCGACGCCGACGCGGTGTCCGACGATGTCCACTCCGTGACCGTGCACGACGACGGTATCGAGGTCATCGTCAACTTCGAGGACGACGACGAAGACGACAGCACCGGCCGGGCCTGAGCCATCGTCATGATCCGGGTCCAGCAGGTCAGCCACGCCGACGCCCACGTTGCCATCCACGACGTGCGCCAACGCGTGTTCGTGCAGGAACAGGGCATCGCCGCCGAGCTGGAACGCGATGCGCTGGACCCGGTCAGTGCCCATGTGCTGGCGCTGGACAGTGACGACCAGCCGGTCGGCACCGGCAGGCTGGCTCCGGACGGCCGCATCGGCCGCATGGCCGTGCTGGCCACCCATCGCAGCAACGGGGTCGGCGAGGCCCTGCTGGCGGCCCTGGTCGAAGCCGGGCGCCGGCTCGGCCTGGCCGAACTGCACCTGCACGCGCAGCTGCCCGCGCGCGATTTCTATGCACGCCAGGGCTTCCTGCCCGAGGGCGAGGTGTTCGAGGAAGCCGGCATCGGACAGCAGCAGATGCGCCGCCGGCTGGGCGTGGCCAGCGCCATCGACAGCCGCGCCGAGGCGGTGGCCATCACCACGGCCATCATCCACCGCGCCCGTCGCCAGCTGTGGCTGCACAGCCGCCAACTGGACCCGGGGCTGCTCGATGCGCCCCCGGTACAGTCCGCCCTGCGCCGCTTCGTCACCGCCCGCCACGACAAGCAGCTGCGGGTGATCGTGCACGACGCCGCCGCGATCGCGTCTGCCGGGTCGCCGCTGCTGGCGCTGGCCCAGCGCCTGCCCAGCGTGATCCAGTTCCGCGAGGTCAGCGATCCGGTCGACCGCGCGCTGGCCTCGGCCTGCCTGCTCAACGATGCGGGCGACTTCTACTTTCGTCTGATCGGCCATCGCCTCGACGGCGAGGCCGGCATCGCGCTGCCAGCACGTTCGCAGCCGTTCGAGCAGCAATTGCAGCGTGTCTGGGACCGTTCGCGCGTCTGCAGCGAACTGCGTGTGCTCGGCATCTGAGTCGGCACAGCCGACCGAACCTGTCTGGAACCGGCACCGGCGGACGCGGGATACCTGTGGTGGTGCCCCTTCGTGTCCGGTTGGGGGTACAATTTGGCTGTTTGAACGCGCCCGCGCAGGGCTAGTCATCTTCCTGCCGGGTCCTTCTGAAGCCATACCCCACAAAGCGAATCAACACCCTCCATCGTGGACAATCAACTGAAGCAGTTTGCGCAATCTTCGCAACTCGCCGGCGGCAACGCCTCCTATGTCGAGGACCTGTACGAGCAGTACCTGGTCTCCCCGGATAGTGTCGATCCCAAATGGAAAACCTACTTCGACGGCTTCAAGGGCCGCGAAGCAGGTGACATTCCGCACTCGGCCGTCATCTCCCACATTGCGGACGCGGCCAAGGATGCGCTGAAGGCCGGTACCGGTAACGGTGCAGGCGACGAGCGCGAGCGCAATGTCGGTCGTCTGATCACCGCCTACCGTTCGCGCGGCCACCTGGACGCCCGCCTCGATCCGCTGGGCCTGGCCGCACCGGTCAACACCCCGGATCTGGGCCTGCCGTTCCACAGCCTGTCCGATGCCGACCTCAACAGCGAGTTCAGCACCGGCGGCGTCGGCGGCCAGCCGCGCATGAAGCTGCGCGACCTGCTGGCACGCCTGAAGGCGACCTACACCGGCTCGATCGGTGCGGAGTTCATGCACATCTCCGAGGTCGAGCAGCGCCAGTGGATCTACAAGAAGCTGGAAGCGGCCGGTGGCAACTACCAGCTGGACGCTGACACCCAGCGCCGCACCCTGGAGCGCCTGACTGCGGCCGAAGGCCTGGAGCGCTACCTGCACACCAAGTACGTCGGCCAGAAGCGGTTCTCGCTGGAAGGCGGCGATTCGCTGATCCCGATGATGGACACCATCATCCGCAACGCCGGCAAGGATGGCGTCAAGGATGTGGTGATCGGCATGGCCCACCGTGGCCGCCTGAACGTGCTGGTCAACACCCTGGGCAAGAACCCGCGCAAGCTGTTCGACGAGTTCGAAGGCAAGTTCGAGCACGACGAGCACGCCTCGGCGGGCGACGTGAAGTACCACATGGGCTTCTCCGCCGACGTCGCCACCGATGGCGGCCCGGTGCACCTGGCGCTGGCGTTCAACCCGTCGCACCTGGAAATCGCCGACCCGGTCGTGGCCGGTTCCGTGCGTTCGCGCCAGGAGCGCCGCAAGGACACCGCGCGCAAGCAGGTCATGCCGATCCTGATCCACGGCGACGCGGCCTTCTCCGGCCAGGGCGTGGTCATGGAACTGTTCCAGATGTCGCAGGCCCGCGGCTTCGCCGTCGGCGGCACCGTGCACATCGTGGTCAACAACCAGGTCGGCTTCACCACCTCCAACCCGCTGGATACGCGTTCCACGCGCTATGCCACCGACGTGGCGAAGATGATCGCCGCGCCGGTGCTGCACGTGAACGGCGATGACCCGGAAGCAGTGGTGTTCGCCGCACAGCTGGCCTTCGAGTTCCGCCAGACGTTCGCCAAGGACGTGGTCATCGACCTGATGTGCTACCGCCGCTGGGGCCACAACGAGGCCGACGAACCGGCGATCACCCAGCCGCTGATGTACCAGGTGATCCGCAAGCACCCGACCACCCGCGAGATGTACGCCGAGCAGCTGGAAAAGGCGGGCGTGATCGCCGCCGGCGCCGGCAAGGCGATGGTCGATGCCTACCGCGAGAAGCTGGACGCCGGTGAAGTGACCACCGAGCTGGCCAAGGTCGAGAAGACCCCGCCGAGCAGCCCGCTGTTCGTCGATTGGCCGAAGCTGCTGGAAGGCAAGCTGTCCGACCCGGTCTCGACCAAGGTCGAGAAGAACAAGCTGGTCGAGCTGGCCAAGCTGATCAACACCATTCCCGATGAAGTGCAGCTGCACTCGCGCGTGGCCAAGGTCTACGACGACCGCCGCAAGATGGCCGCCGGCGAGATCCCGGGCGACTGGGGCTTTGCCGAGAACCTGGCCTACGCCACCCTGCTCGACGAAGGCCATGCACTGCGCCTGGTCGGCCAGGACGTGGGCCGCGGTACGTTCACGCATCGCCACGCGATCCTGCACGACCAGAAGACCGACAACTACTACATGCCGCTGCGGCAGCTGGTGGATTCGCCGGAGAAGGCCACCGTCATCGATTCGCTGCTGAGCGAAGAAGCGGTGATGGCCTACGAGTACGGCTTCTCCACCACCGATCCGAACACGCTGTGCATCTGGGAAGGCCAGTTCGGCGACTTCGCCAACGGTGCCCAGGTGGTGATCGACCAGTTCATCGCCGCCGGTGAAGCCAAGTGGGGCCGCATTTCCGGCCTGACCCTGCTGCTGCCGCATGGCTATGAAGGGCAAGGCCCGGAACACAGCTCGGCGCGCCTGGAGCGCTTCCTGCAGCTGTGCGCGCTGGAGAACATGCTGGTGGTCGTGCCGTCGACCCCGGCCCAGGCCTTCCACATGCTGCGTCGCCAGCTGCACATGACCACCCGCAAGCCGCTGGTGGTGATGTCGCCGAAGTCGCTGCTGCGCCACAAGCTGGCCGTGTCGACCCTGGACGAGCTGGCCAACGGCGAGTTCCAGCACCTGATCGGCGACGCCAACGCAGACGCCAAGAAGGTCAAGCGCGTGGTGCTGTGCTCGGGCAAGGTCTATTACGACCTGCTGGAGGACCAGATCAAGCGTGGCCAGGACGACGTGGCGATCATCCGCGTGGAGCAGCTGTATCCGTTCCCGCGTGCGCTGCTGGCGGCCGAACTGAAGAAGTACGGCAAGGCCACCGACGTGGTGTGGACGCAGGAAGAACCGCAGAACCAGGGCGCGTGGTACCAGATCCGCCACCATCTGCAGTTCTGCCTGGCCGATGGCCAGAACCTGCACTACGCCGGTCGCGCACGTTCGGCCTCGCCGGCTGCCGGTCACATGGCTGACCACGTCCGCGAGCAGCAGCAGCTGATCGCCGACGCACTGGTCAACCCGTTCAACGACACGTTCGCTGAATAATCCTCCCCCTATTTAGAAGACAAA
The DNA here is from genome assembly GCF_052446685.1 of Stenotrophomonas sp. LC732. Lineage (NCBI taxonomy): Bacteria > Pseudomonadati > Pseudomonadota > Gammaproteobacteria > Lysobacterales > Lysobacteraceae > Stenotrophomonas > Stenotrophomonas sp. LC732. Next base: position 2,849,089 of record NZ_CP199214.1, read on the forward strand.
CCAGGAAGCTCCCGCAATGGCCACCGAAGTCAAAGCCCCGGTACTGCCCGAATCCGTCGCCGACGGCACCATCGCCACCTGGCACAAGAAGGTGGGCGACGCCGTCAAGCGCGACGAAAACCTGCTTGACCTGGAAACCGACAAGGTCGTCCTGGAAGTGCCGTCGCCGGTCGACGGCGTGCTGAAGGAAATCAAGTTCGCCGAAGGCTCGACCGTGACCTCCAGCCAGGTCGTGGCGATCATCGAGGAAGGCGCCGTTGCAGCTGCTCCGGCACCGACCGCCGAGGCCGCTCCGGCCGCCGCTCCGGCCGCTGCTCCGGCCGCCGCCGCTCCGGCTCCGGCCGCTGCCGTTGCGCCGGCCCCGGCCGCCAAGTCGGCCGCCGATGCGCTGCCGCCGGGCGCCCGCTTCACCGCCATCACTGAAGGCGTGAACCCGGCCGATGTCGACGGCACCGGCCGTCGCGGCGCGGTCACCAAGGAAGACATCGTCAACTTCGCCCGCAACGGCGGCGCCGGCAAGGCCGGTGGCGCACGCCCGGAAGAGCGCGTGCCGATGACCCGCATCCGCAAGCGCATCGCCGAGCGCCTGATGGAGTCGAAGAACTCCACCGCGATGCTGACCACCTTCAACGAAGTCGACCTGTCCAAGGTGTCGGCGGCGCGCAAGGAACTGCAGGACGAGTTCGTCAAGGCACACGGCATCAAGCTGGGCTTCATGAGCTTCTTCGTGAAGGCCGCCGCCAACGCGCTGCAGCGCTTCCCGCTGGTCAACGCCTCGATCGACGGCGACGACATCATCTATCACGGCTACTCGGACATCTCGATCGCCGTCTCGACCGAGAAGGGCCTGGTCACGCCGGTGCTGCGCAACGTCGAGCGCATGTCGTTCGCCGACATCGAGAAGACCATCGCCGACTACGCCAAGAAGGCCCGTGACGGCAAGCTGGGCCTGGAAGAACTGCAGGGCGGCACCTTCACCGTGACCAACGGCGGCACCTTCGGTTCGCTGCTGTCGACCCCGATCATCAACCCGCCGCAGAGCGCCATCCTGGGCATGCACGCCATCAAGGAGCGTCCGATCGCCCAGAACGGCCAGGTCGTGATCGCGCCGATGATGTACCTGGCGCTGTCGTACGACCACCGCATCATCGACGGCAAGGACTCGGTGCAGTTCCTGGTGGACATCAAGAACCAGCTGGAAAACCCGGGCCGCATGCTGTTCGGCCTGTAAGACACCTCCCGCCCCTCCGCGCCTGCGCGGAGGGGTTCTGGTAATGCATCAAGGAATAATTCAATGGCTGAACAATTCGACGTCGTCGTCATCGGTGCCGGCCCGGCCGGTTACCACGCTGCCATCCGCGCGGCCCAGCTGGGCCTGAAGACCGCCTGCATCGATGCAGCGCTGGGCAAGGACGGCAAGCCGGCCCTCGGCGGCACCTGCCTGCGCGTGGGCTGCATCCCGTCCAAGGCGCTGCTGGATTCCTCGCGCCAGTTCTGGAACATGGGCCACATCTTTGGCGACCACGGCATCAGCTTCAAGGATGCCAAGATCGACGTCGAGGCGATGGTTGGCCGCAAGGACAAGATCGTCAAGCAGTTCACCGGCGGCATCGGCATGCTGTTCAAGGCCAACAAGGTCGCCGCCTACTACGGCTTCGGTGAACTGCAGCCGGGCAACGTGGTCAAGGTCACCCAGCATGACGGTTCCATCGTCGAGCTGAAGGGCACCAACGTCATCATCGCGGCCGGTTCGGATTCGATCGAACTGCCGTTCGCCAAGTTCGACGGCGAGACCATCGTCGACAACGTTGGCGGCCTGGACTTCACCGAAGTGCCGAACCGCCTGGCCGTGATCGGCGCCGGCGTGATCGGCCTGGAACTGGGCAGCGTGTGGAAGCGCCTGGGCGCTGAAGTCACCATCCTGGAAGCCATGCCGGAGTTCCTGGCGGCTGCCGATGCCGAAGTGGCCAAGGCGGCTGCCAAGGAATTCAAGAAGCAGGGCCTGGACATCAAGCTCAATGCCAAGGTCTCCAAGACCGAGATCACCGGCAAGGGCAAGAAGAAGGAAGTCATCGTCACCTACACCGACGCGGAAGGCGAAAAGACCCTGACCGTGGACAAGCTGCTGGTGGCCGTTGGCCGTCGCGCCGCCACCAAGGGCCTGCTGGCCGAAGGCACCGGCGTCAAGATCAACGAGCGCGGCCAGATCGAAGTCGATGCGCACTGCCACACCGGCGTCAACGGTGTGTGGGCAGTCGGCGACTGCGTGCGCGGCCCGATGCTGGCGCACAAGGGCTTCGAGGAAGGCATCGCGGTGGCTGAGCTGATCGCCGGCCTGCCGGGCCACGTCAACTTCGACACCATCCCGTGGGTCATCTACACCGAACCGGAACTGGCCTGGGTCGGCAAGACCGAAGCGCAGCTGAAGGCCGAAGGCATTCCGTACAAGGCCGGCAGCTTCCCGTTCGCCGCCAACGGCCGTGCCGTGGCGATGATCGAGCCGGCAGGCTTCGTGAAGATCCTGGCCCATGCCGAAACCGATCGCATCCTCGGCATGCACCTGGTCGGCGCCAACGTCTCCGAGCTGGTGCACGAAGGCGTGCTGACCATGGAGTTCAGCGGTTCGGCCGATGACCTGGCCCGCATCTGCCACGCCCACCCGTCGCTGTCGGAAGTGGTCCACGACGCGGCGATGGCGGTCAGCAAGCGCGCCATCCACAAGGCGAACTGATCGGCATCATGGTAGGTGCCGACCGTTGGTCGGCACTCACCTGCAGACGAAAAACCCCGCTTCGGCGGGGTTTTTTGTTGCCCGTTTCCCTGTAGCGCCGAGCCCACGCTCGGCTGCCCTGCAAAGGCCGCCGGGCATGGGCTCGGCGCTACATCTTTCCAGCCGGCTTCTTCGGTGGATCCTCACAGACCCTGTGCTGTACCACCGTATCGCCGGCCTTCCATTGCTTGACCACCCGGCAGCGCGCCTCGGCTTTCGGCGCAGGGACCGCCGCTGCATTGGCTTCGTCAGCCGCAGCGCTCTGCTCGCGCTCCAGCCACGCCGACGGGGGTGCCGGGGGTGCGGCCAGCACCGGGCCTGGCAACAGGACCAGACCGGCCAGCAGCACCCTCCTCATGCGGGAACCGCCCGGCCGCCAAGCAACCGCGCCGGCAGCATGAACAGCGCGCGCAGGAAGGCGAACAACGCCGAGAAGGTGATGCCGACCAGGCGGAACGGCAGGCTCAGCAGCCACACGAACGGCCACGCGATCAGGGCGAGGATCGCCAGCGGCCAGCACAGCACGAACAGCAGGCACCACACACCGAGCGCGAACAGGGTCTTCATCACGGTCTCCTTGGGGCGGCACCCTGCCGCCTGCGGACACCTTGGCGCCCCGCCCTCGCCGCCGGCAAACGGTTTGCGACGAAACCCGGGCTGGGGGCGATGAAATCCGGTGCAGCTCCTGTAGAGCGCAGCCCACGCTCGGCTGCGCTTCGTTGCGATCACAGAAGACCCGCGCTGCGCGCGACAGCCGAGCGTGGGCTCGGCTCTACAGGAGCTGCACCGCGCCCGGGCGGCCATGGACCACCTGGAATCGCGCCGCGGTACGCACTGCGGCATCCGGGCGCAGCACGCTGTCGGCGAAGCGGAGCTCGGCGTCCACGGTCTGCCGGTTCAGCTGCAGCTTCCACCAGCCGCGGCGGTCGCCGTCGAAATAGCGGATATGCGGGTTCTGCGGAATCGATGGCCCGTAGTACGGCCCGTACGGCGTGTCGTCGCCGCCACTGCTGATCGCCGGGGCGATGAATTCGGTGGCCACGACCGGCGCGCTGGCCGCGTCGAAATCCAGCTTCAGGTCGTTGACGAAGGTGGAATGCCAGTCGCCGCCCAGCACGATGGCATTGCCCTGCCCGCCTGCCTGCATCGCCTGCAGCAGACGCCTGCGTGCGGCGGGATAGCCATCCCAGGCGTCGTTCCAGAAGCGCTCGCGTGGCGTGCCGCCGTCCAGCCGCAGCTGCGACATAAGCAGCTGCTGCACCACCACGTTCCAGCGCGTGCCCTGCGCGACGGCCATCGACTGCGTGAACCACGCTTCCTGCCCCGTGCCGAGCATGCTCATGCGCGGATCCAGCGCCGCTTCGCAGCGCGGTGACTCGCCCACACCGCAGGGATTGGCCGGGCGGAACTGGCGGCAGTCGAGCAGGGTCAGCTGTGCCAGATCGCCGTAACGCAGGCGCCGGTGCACGCGCAGGCCGCCATTGCCCGCAGGCGTGCTGCGCATCGGCAGGTGTTCGTAGAACGCGCGGTAGGCCGCCGCGCGGCGAACGATGAAGTCCTCGATCGACACGCCGGGCTTCTCCGGATGGATGCCCGAGTAGTCGTTCTGCACCTCGTGATCGTCCCAGATCACCGCGAAGCCGTGTGCGGCATGGGCCGCCTGTAGATCCGGGTCGAGCTTGTACAGCGCGTACTGGTCACGGTAGCGCTCCAGGCTCACCGTCTCGCCAGTGAAACGCGCCGCGTCCAGCGTGCTGCCACGCGCGTTCTGCAGCGGGCTGTACTCGTACAGGTAGTCGCCGGCATGCAGCACGAGGTCGACATCGCTCCGTGCGATATCACGCAGCACCGGATAGTAGCCACTGTTCCAGGCCTGGCAGGTGCACAGGGCCAGCCGCAGCTGCTGCAGCTGCGTGTCCGGTAGCGACGCGGTGCGGAAGTGGCCGACCGCGCTTTCCTCATCGCCATCGCAGGCGAAGCGGTAGTAGTAGTAGTCGCGGCCCGGGCGCAGGCCATTGACCTCCACGTGCACCGAATGGGCCAGCTCAGGCACCGCGGCTGCAGTACCCCGCTGCACCAGCCGGCGCATGCCGGCGTCTTCGGCCACGAACCAGCGCACCGGCACCGCCCGCGACGGCATGCCGCCGCCGTTGAGCGGGTCCGGCGCCAGCCGCGTCCACAACACGGCCCCCTGTGGATCCGGATCACCGGCGGCGACACCAAGGGTGAACGGATCACGCCCCAGCCGCGGCCGTGGGCCGGCCGTGGCCAGCCCCGGCATCGCCGCCAGCGCGATCGCCGCCCCCGTGCCCTGCCACGCCATGCGCAGCAGGCGACGACGGCGTTCCGGATCCACAGGCCCGCGCATCAGAAGCGCACGGTGGCGGTGGCCATCACCTGGCGCGGCGCGCCGACCTGCATGGTCGCCAGGCTGCGGGTCGGGTCGGCGGCGTAGGTGCCGTTGGTGTTGATCGAGGACAGGTAGCGCTTGTCGGTCAGGTTGGTCAGGTTCAGCGCCATGGTCAGGTTCTGCGCCGGGCCCAGCGCGCCGAAGTCATAGGCCACGGAGGCATTGACCAGCCAGTAGCTCGGCACCGACGCGTCGTTGGTATAGGTCACGTAGCGCTTGCCGACGTGGTTGGCCGACAGGCGCATGTCCCAGGGGCCCGGGGTCCAGGCCAGGGTGCTGGCGAACATCCATTCGGGGGTGTCGACGGTCTTCTTGCCGCGGGTCGGCACCACGCCATTGTTCACGTAGTCGTTGTCGTAGGTGCTGTCATTCCAGGACAGCGCGTTGGACCAGGCCAGGTCCTGCATCGGCTTCAGCTGCAGTGTCGCCTCGGCGCCGCGGCTGGTCACCGAACCGACGTTGGAGAACAGCGCCGGGCAGCCGAGGATGCCCACGCACTGGGCGATCGCCAGCAGGCGGTTGTCGAACTTGACGTCGTACACCGCAACCGAGGCTTCATAGCCCTTCCCGTAGCCGCGCCAGCCCAGCTCGAGGGTGCGCGACTGTTCCGGCTTCAGGTTCTGCGCGCTGGCATCGAACGCCGCCTGCGGCACGTTGAACGGGCTGCCCACGCCCAACGCGTAGGCGGCGATGTTCCTGGCGAACGAACCGAAGATCTCGTTGCCTTCGTTGAGCTTGAAGTTGAAACCCGCCTGAGGCAGCAGGCCCTTCTTCGAAGTCAGGCTGCTGTTGTTGGCATAGCTGCCCAGTGGCGTGCGCACGCGCGTGCGGGTGTGCGGCGACTTCGCACCGATGTCGATGGTCAGCCGGTCATCGAACAGGCGGAAGCGGTCCTGCACGTAGAACTGGCGGGTAATGGTGGTGTAGCGCTGGTGCCACACGCGCTGGTCCGGGTTGCGCAGGAAGAAGTCGTCGGTGACCGGGCCGTCGATGTAGTAGAAGTTGCGCTGCACGCTGTGGCCGTTGTCCTCGTACCAGAGGCCGGCTTCCAGGTCGTGGCCGCCGACGTTCCAGGTGAACGCCGAGGTCACGCCGGTACGGTCGATCGCGTACTCGGTGGTGCGGATCGAGATCGGAATCTCGCGACCGGTGCCCGGGTTGGACGGATTGGACGGGCTGAACCAGTGGCCCTGGCCACGGTTGCTGTGGTTGTAGACGTTGACCTTCAGCCGCATCGACTCGTTCAGGCCGAAATCGCCGGCGATGCTGGACAGGTCATCGTTGCGCAGGCCGTGGCCGGAGTAGTACGCATCCCAGGGGCTGTTGACGCCGCCCGTGAACCTGCCGCGCGCGGCGGCGACGGCACGATCCCAGTCCGGCGCGTAGTTGTCCCAGTCCCAGCCAAGGCGATCGATCATCTCCAGCGACAGGTCCTGGTAGTCCGCCTCGACGCGGCGCGAGGCGTTGAACAGCGCGGTGATCCTGCTGTCCGTTCCGAAATTGTAGGTGGCCTTGCCGTTGAACTGTTTCAGCTCCTGCGAGCCCTTGCCCTTCCACTTGTCGCCTTCGGAGTACACGCCGGACAGATAGGCCGCAAAGCCCTGGTGCTCACCGGTCTCCAGGCGCGCATAGCTGCGCCGCGCGCTGTCGCTGCCGAAGCCCTGCGCCAGCACCACGCCGTACTCGGTGGACGGATCGATCGAATAGAACTGGAACACGCCGCCGAGGTTGCTGGTGGACGGCGTACCCAGCGCGCCGATGCCGGTGGACACTTCGGCTCCGCCCAGGTTCTCGCTGATCACGGCACGGCTGATATGCAGGCCGTTGCTGTTGCCATAGGCCATGTTGCCCAGCGGGATGCCATCGAGCGTGTAGCCCAGGCGGCTCTGGTTGAAGCCACGCAAGCTGATGGTGGTGGACCATTCGTACGCGCCGGTGGCATCGGCCGACTCGAAGTGAACGCCCGGCTTGCTGGCCAGCAGCTTCAGTGGGTTCGCACCGGGCGGCAGGATCTTCATGTCCTCGGCGGTCACGCGCTGCACCTGGCGGGCTTCGCCGCGGCCGATCACCGAGATCGAATCGAGGGTAGTCGCCGACGGTGCGTCGGGGGCGGGTTTAGCGGCAGCGAGCGACGGGAGCGAAGCACAGACCAGCAGGGCCAGCAGATTGCGGCGATGCGAAGCGTGGGACGACATGGAGGTGGATTCCTTGGGCACGCTGGACGCCGAAGGGCGGCGTCGAAGAGCAGCAGCGGCGGAATCGTAGAAGCGGCGCGTTACATGTCATTTACACGCCACATGCGGAATTCTTGCGTTCCGAATGGTGTACCGCCCGGAAGGCGATTGCCGGCCAGCGGCCGGCATGGCCGTTACTCGAACGAGCCGACCGAATCGTGGGCCAGGTTGTCGAAGCGGGTGTACTCGCCGAAGAACTTCAGCTTGCACGAGCCGGTCGGGCCACCACGGTGCTTGCCGATGATGATCTCGGCCAGGCCCTTGTCCGGCGAGTTTTCCTTGTTGTAGTAGTCGTCGCGGTAGATGAACACGATCATGTCCGCGTCCTGCTCGATTGCGCCCGACTCGCGAAGGTCGGCCATCACCGGGCGCTTGTCGGTACGCGTTTCCAGCGAGCGGTTGAGCTGTGACAGCGCGATCACCGGCACATTCAATTCCTTGGCCAGGCCCTTCAACGAACGCGAGATCTCCGAGATTTCGGTCGCGCGGTTTTCGCTGTTGCCGGGCACGCTCATCAGCTGCAGGTAGTCGATCACGATCAGGCCGAGGTCATGCTCGCGCTTGAGGCGGCGGCACTTGGAGCGCAGCACTTCCGGCGACACGCCCGGCGTATCGTCGATGAAGATCTTGGTTTCCTTCAGCATCTTGATCGCGCTGGTGACGCGGCTCCAGTCCTCGTCTTCCAGCTGGCCGGTACGCAGGCGCTGCGCGTTGATGCGGCCATTGGAGGAAATCAGGCGCATCGCCAGCTGCGATGCCGACATTTCCATCGAGAACACCGCCACGCCCTTCTTCGACTTGATCGCCGCGTACTCGGCGATGTTCAGCGCGAAGGTGGTCTTGCCCATGGCCGGGCGCGCCGCGAGGATGATCAGATCGGTCGGCTGCAGGCCGGCGGTCATCGCATCGAAATCAGTGTACCCGGTCGGCAGGCCGGTGATGTTGCCGCCGTTCTCGAAGCGGTTGCGCAGCTCCTCGAATGCATCCTTCAGCGCACCGGGCATGGCCACGAAATCGGTGCGACCACGTGCGCCCTGTTCGGCAATGGCGAACACGCTCTTTTCCGCCGAGGCCAGCAGCTCGCTGCTGTCGCGGCCTTCGGGCTGGAAACCGTCGTTGACGATGTCGGTGCCCACCTGGATCAGCTGGCGCAACACTGCCTTGTCACGCACGATCTCGGCGTAGGCCACGATGTTGGCAGCCGACGGCGTGGTACTGGCCAGTTCGATCAGGTAGGCACCGTCGCCCACCAGTTCCATCTTGCCCTGCGACTCGAACCACTCGCCCAGGGTCACCGCATCGAACGGACGCTCGCGCTCGGAGAGCTCGCGGATCGCCCGATAGATCATCTGGTGGTCGCGACGGTAGAAGTCGCCTTCGGTCAGCTGGTCATTGACCCGGTCATACGCTTCGGGCGCCAGCATCAGCCCCCCCAGCACCGCCTGCTCGGCTTCCACCGAATGCGGCGGTACCCGCAACTGGTCGATGCGCGACTCGTCGCGATCGCGATCGAAGCCATCACCGCGCTCTCTGCGGTTGGAACGGAAGCCGGGACGAGCGGACATGCTGCGGTGTTTCCTGCAAAAGTGGGCCAGACGAGTGTAGGCATGCGCCGACCCCGGCGACCATGGACAAGCCTGTGGATAAGCCGTGGAGAAACGGGGGATATCCGCCGGTGCCTGGCCAGACTGGCGTGGGGGCGTCGCACTGCCTGCGACAGGCGCCATTGCGGCACCCGAGCGGAGCATTATCGCAGATCAGGCGCCACGGGTCGGAGCCCGTCGCTGCGCGTCAGGATCCGACCCCGGGCGTGGTTGGGGTCGGATCCCTCTGCGACGCAGGGAACTCCGACCCCGCAGGCGTCAATCGCCCTTGACGTGCACCGCGATCAGCGCCAGGAACCGGTCCACGTAGCCCTGCAGGAACTTCTGCGTGCCCTCGTTGTGGATCGTGCCGTCGGCATCGATCAGGCCCTCCTTGAAGTGGATGAACGCCTCGGGCTGCCCAAGCACATGCATGTCCAGGAAGGCCAGGGTGTTGCGCAGGTGCTGCTGGGCCACGGCGGTACCGATCTGGCCGATGGAGGCGCCGATCACCGCCGCCGGCTTGCCGGCAAACGCACTGTCACCGTAGGGACGCGAGCCGATATCGATGGCGTTCTTGAGCACGCCCGGCACCGACCGGTTGTATTCGGGGGTGACGAACAGCACCGCGTCGGCGGCGCGCACCTGGTCCTTCAGCCGGGTACCCTGCGCCGGATACTGCGCGTCGAAGTCCTGGTCATACAACGGCAGGTCGCCGATCTGCACGTACTGGAAGCGTGCGCGATCACCGGCGATCTTCTCCAGCGCATGGGCCAGCTTGCGGTTGCACGAGTCCTTGCGCAGGCTGCCGACGAACACGGCGATGGTGGGTACGGACATCGGGACATACTCCTCATGGTGCGGGAGGCCCAGCCTAGTCGCCGGGCCCGTGCAGGCCGGTGAAGATCAGCCGCCCACAATGCCTGCGCGCACCTGCCGCCAATGCGCCTGCCAGGCCTGGAACATCAGCACGTTCCACAGATGGGTATGCCACTTGCGCTGCCCTCCCAGGAACTGCTGCCACAGCGGCTGCACCGCCGCCGCCGACAGCACGCCCTCACGCTCCAGCCGCGCCGGCTGCAGCAGGTCCTCGGCCCAGGGCCGCAGGTCGCCTTTCAGCCAGTCACTGACCGGCGCGCCGAAACCGCGCTTGGGACGGTGCACCATCGAATGCGGCACGTAACGGCCCAGCACGCGCTTGAGCAGCACCTTGCTGGTGGTCTCGCTGCGCTTGAAGCCCAGCGGCAGCGACCAGGCGAACTCGGCCACCCGCCAGTCCAGCAGCGGTGCGCGCGCCTCCAGGCTGACCGCCATCGAGGTGCGGTCGACCTTGCACAACAGATCGTCCGGCAGGTAGGTCACGAAATCGGCCAGCATCATCGCGTCGGCCGGCGTACCCGCGCCGTGCAGCGGATCGGCCAGGTCGTAGAAGCTGCCGGCGGCCCGCGCGCCGGTCACCGCCGCGGCCGGGTCGCGCCAGCGCGAGATGCGGTTGCGGTAGACGTCGCCGATGCCACGCGCACCGGTCTCGGCCAGCAGCGCGGCCAGGCCGCCGGTGCGCGAGGCTTCGCCCTGCTGCTGCGCACGCGCGCCCATCCAGCGCCGCAGCGGCCCCGGCACGCGGCCGAGCATCTGCCAGTTGCGCAGCGCGCGTACATACCGGGTATAGCCGAAGAACAGCTCATCGCCACCGTCACCAGACAGCGCCACGGTCACGCCCTGCCGCGCCAGCCGGGCGACCAGCGCGGTCGGCACCTGCGACGCGTCGGCAAAAGGCTCATCGAACATCGCCGGCAACTGCGGCACCACCGCCAGCGCGTCGGCGCCGCTGACGTACAACTCGGTATGGTCACAGCCCAGGTGGGCCGCCAGCTCTCGGGCCAGCGGCGCCTCGTCATGTCCCGAATCGGTGAAGCCGATGCTGAAGCTGTGCACCGGCTGCCCGCTCTGGGCCTGCATCAGCGACGCCACCAGTGAGGAATCGGTGCCACCAGACAGGAATACGCCGACCGGCACGTCGGCCACCATGCGTAGCGCCACCGCGTCGCGCAGCAGCGTGTCCAGCTGTTCCTCGGCGTCCTCGATGCGGCCCTGGAAGGGTGCGGCCAGCGCCGCCTGCATGCGCGCGCGCGCATCCCAGTACGGCCGCTGTGCCTGTTCCGGACGATGCGCGGATGCGCCGGCAGCGACGGCCGCCGCGTCCAGGCGCAACACCCGGCCCGGCATCAGCTTGTAGCAGCGCTGGTGGATGCTGTGCGGCGCCGGGATGTAATCCAGCCGCAGCAGCAAGGTGAGCGCATCGCGGTCGATGTCGTTGTCGAACGCCGGGTGCTGCCAGAGCGCCTTCAGTTCCGAACCGAACACCAGCGTGTCGCCGGCCCAGCCGTAATACAGCGGCTTCTTGCCGACGCGGTCGCGGGCCAGCCACAGGCAGCGCTCCTGGCGGTCCCACAGCGCGATGGCGACCATGCCGTTGCAGCGCTGCAGGGTGTCTTCCACGCCCCATTGCAGGATCGCCGCCAGCAGTACTTCGGTATCGGAATGGCCGCGGAAGGCATGCCCCAGCGGCTCCAGTTCCTCGCGCAGGGCGGCGAAGTTGTAGACCTCGCCGTTGTAGGCCATCACGTAGCGGCCGTCGGCCGAGGCCATCGGCTGGTGGCCCAGCGGGGACAGGTCGAGGATGCTCAGGCGGCGATGCGCCAGCGCGATGCCCGCCTCGGCATCGACCCAGCTGCCGCCATCATCGGGCCCGCGGTGGTGCAGCGCCTGGCCCATGGCCAGGGCCTGCGCCTGCAGCGCCTCGGCCGACGCCAGCGGCGCCGGCAACAACATTCCCGCCAATCCACACATGCATCAGGGTTCCTGCGCCAGGTCGAGGGCGGCGCCAATCACCGCATTGTCGCTTGGAAGCCCGAACATTGCTGCCCCCGCCAGTGGCGTGTAGGTGTCGGCACCACAGACCCGGCGCAACGGCAGATGGCCGAACCCGGCCTCGACCAGCGCGGTGACCACGCCCTCGCCCACCCCGCCGCTGTGGCGGCCTTCATCCAGCACCAGCACCCGCCGTGCGCTGGCGGCCTGGGCAGCGATGAAACCGGCGTCCAGCGGTACCAGCCAGCGCAGGTCGACCACCCGCACCTGCCAGCCCAGCTGCTGCTCGATCGCCCGCGATGCGCGCAATGCCATCGGCACGCCGTTGCCATAGGTATAGATCACCAGATCGCCGGCCTCCGGCGCATAGACCCGGCCCTCCCCCGGCACCAGCGACTGGCCCTGTGCGGGGAAGTCGAACAGCCACTGGCCATCGCCGGCTTCGTGCAGGTCCTTGCTCATGTACAACGCGATCGGCTCCAGGAACACCGCCACGCGCCCATCCACCCGCGCCAGTGCGGCCAGCGTGCGCAGCATCATCACCGCATCGTCGCCACGCGACGGGCAGCCCACCACCAGCCCCGGGATGTCGCGCAACGCGGTGATCGAGTTGTCGTTGTGGAAGTGGCCACCGAAGCCCTTCTGGTACCCCAGCCCGGCCACCCGCACCAGCATCGGGTTGCGGTACTGGTCGTTGGAGAAGAACTGCAGCGAACACGCTTCGCCGCGCACCTGGTCGATGGCGTTGTGCAGATAGGCCAGGTACTGGATCTCCGGAATCGGCAGCATGCCCAGGTTGGCCAGGCCCTGAGCCATGCCCAGGATCATGGTCTCGTCCAGCAGGGTGTTGAACACCCGGCGTGGGCCGAAGCGGCGCAGCAGATCCTTGGTGACGGTGTAGACACCGCCCTTCTGTGCGACGTCCTCACCGAACAGCAGGCTCTGCGGATACTTCGCCAGCAGTTCCTGCAGGGCATGGTTGATCTGGATCGCGAGGTGGCGTGGCGCCTGCCGTTCGGGCAACGCCTCCGCACCGCCATACAGCGCTTCACGCGTTCCGGCGGGCACCTCGCGCCGTGCTTCGGCCTGCACCGCAGCCGGCGTATAGGGCGCAAGCGGCTCCATCACTTCCCGCAGCGACTGCAGCTTCGGCCGTCCTTCGGCATCGGCGGCGGCGGCCATGCAGCGCGCGCGCATCGTCTCGTAGGCCACCTCGATGGCGGCCGCATCCATCCAGCCCGATTCCATCGCGATCTGTGCCGAGCGCAGCAGCGGATCCTGCGCCTCGGCCGCGCACAGCTCCGGCAACGCGCGCCATTCCACCTCGAAGTCGGTGCCGGCGTGCCCCATCAGGCGCGTGGTGCGCAGATGCAGGAAGGTCGGCCGCCGCGTACGCCGGCAGTGCTCCACCGCCGCCTGCACCTGCGCATGGCCGGTGGCCAGGTCGAGGCCATCGGCGTAGAAATAGTCCAGCCCGGGCTGACCGCTGAAGCGTTCGGCGATCCAGCCTTCAGGCGTTTTCACCGAGATGCCCAGGCCATTGTCCTCGCAGACGAACAGGACCGGTGCCGGCAGCTTCTGGTAGGCCGACCACATCGCGGTGTTGAACGCGGTCTGCGCGGTGGCATGGTTGGCCGAGGCGTCGCCGAACGAGCACAGTACGATGCTGTCGGCCGGAATGGGCAGTTCGTGGCCCAGCCGCTTGCCGCTTTCGAGGGCCAGCGCGGTGCCCAGCGCTTTCGGAAGATGCGAGGCGATGGTCGAGGTCTGCGGCAGCACCCACAACGGTTTGCTGCCCCACACCTTGTGCCGCCCCCCGCTGGCCGGGTCATCGGCGCTGGCAGCAAAGGACAGCGCGGCATCGCGCAGCGGGTCGATCCCCGGCACCTGGCGTGAGCGCTCGGCCATGAAGGCACCGGAGCGATAGTGCAGGAATGCAGGATCCGTATGCCGGCAGGCCCGCGCCAGCAGCGCATTGCCTTCGTGGCCGGATGAACCGATGGTGTAGAAGACCTTGTTCTGCACGCGCAGCACGCGCGCCATCAGGTCCAGCTGGCGGCTGGCCAGCTGCGAATCGAACAGCTCGCCAAACGCGGCGGCGGTAAGCGTGCTGCCCGGCAGGATCGGCGCATCCGGCGCCGGGCGCGGGCGCGGGGTACCGCGCCAGCCACGCACCGCGTCGAGGAAATTGGCGTCGCACACGTCGGCGCGGTTGAGCACGCGCATGCGTGCGGGAATCGGATCTGGAACCACAGCGAACATCGAACACCCTCCGTGTCGTTGTTGCATTCCGCCCGGGGTTGGCCAGGCGCTACCCTGTGGGGATCACCTTGGTGAGAGTCATGCGGCCTCGAAGCGGGCGCGCACCTCGGCGGTCACCGCCGGCATCGGCAGGAAGCGCGGCTGCCCGCGCACGCGCTGCAACCAGGCGCGAACTTCCGGGAACGGCTGCAGGCTGATTCCACCCTCGCCTGCGACGTCGGTGTAGGCGAACAGCGCGATGTCGGCGATGCCGTACCCACTGCCGGTGAACCATTGCGCATCACGCAGGTGCTGCTCCATCACCGCCAGTGCAGCGGCGGCGCGCTCGTGCAGGCGTGGCAGTTCGGCGCGGCGCGGCGACCCAGGCGGGGTCCAGCCGCGGATGAAGCGCGCGACCGCTACGCACGGCTCGTGCGTGTACTGCTCGAAGAACATCCAGCTCAGTGCCTGCGCGCGCTCCCAGCCATCGGTGGGCAGGTAGGGCGTGCCTTCGGCCAGCCAGAAAAGGATCGCATTGGACTCGGTCAGCACGCGGCCATCGTCGCGGACGATCAACGGCACCTTGGCATTGGGATTGAGCGCGAGGAACTCAGGGGTGTGGGTCTGGCCGTGGGCACTGTCCACTTCCACCCAGCGGTAGCGGCTGCCGAGCTGCTCCAGCAGCAGGCGGACCTTGTGGCAATTGCCTGACACCGACATGCCGTGCACCGTCAACGGGACGCGCTCTTCCACCATTGCCTGCTCCCTCGGATCCGGCCGGCGGCCGGCTGCGTGCAGTCTGGCAAGCACGCCAGTGAATGCCAAGCGCGGGTGCAGCATGACTACACGGTAGTGCCGGCCGCTGGCCGGCATCCTCGATGCAGCTGGATCCAAGCGATTGCCGGCCAGCGGCCGGCACTACCAAGCCACGCTCAGCGCGCGCGTTGCCGCCACTGTTCGCGCGACTGGCCCCAGATCTGCATGGGCTTGTCGTTGTATGGCGCTGGCAACTCCCCCATGCGCAGCAGGGTGCTTCCCAGCTTGCGTGCCACGGCCCGCGAGTTGTCGTTGTTCTCGGCGATCGTGTGGATCACCTCAGCCCATCCCAGCGTATCGAACGCCCAGTCGATCGCCGCGACCGCCGCCTCCGGCGCATAGCCCCGGCCCCAGCTGGCATGGCGGATGCCCCAACCGACCTCGGTACCCGGCCAGTCCTGCGGCTGCCACGGTCCCATCCGCCCGATCCAGTCGCCGCTGGATTTCTCGATCACGCTGAACATCGAGAAGCCGAACAGCTGCCAGGCGCCGGCCAGGCTGCAGAAACCGCGCCAGGCCACCGAGGGTGGCTGCACGCCGCCCAGGGTACGCATCGTGGCCTCGTCGGCGCAGAACGCCAGGTACGGCTCGTAGTCCTCGCGAAGCAGCGGGCGCAGGATCAGCCGCTCGGTTTCGATGCGCAGGTCGAAGATGCTCATGCCGGCTCCATGTCGAAGGAGGCACCCATGATGGAGGATGGCTTCCCTGCGCGGATGAATATCGCCGGTCGCAATGAAACGGGCCGGCATGAGCCGGCCCGTCAGGTACTGCATGCTGCGCCGGGATTACTGGCGCGTGGCTGCGGCAGTGGCACCGGCGGCAGCGGTCTGCGTGACCAGCTGGCCATCGACCACCGGCAGGCGATCGCTGGCCGGCTTGTTGTCCATGCGCACGGTCTTCTCCGCGCCGTCATAGCGGTAGGTCACGTTGTAACCCTTCACCACGTCGTTGGTACCCATGGCAATGCGGTTGCCCGGCTTGCTGGCCATGCGCATGGTGCCGGTGGTGCCATCCTCATTGCGATAGGTCACGTTGTAGCCGGTGACGCGGCTCGACTCGGAGGTGGCGGTCTCGGTGTGGCACTGGCGCTCGGTGCGGTTGACCACACGGCCACCCACATGGCGCTTGTCGATCTGGTTGCCGATGAAGCCGCCGGCCACGGCACCGGCGGCGGTCGCGGCCTTCTTGCCGTTGCCGCCACCGACCTGGTTGCCGAGCAGGCCACCGACCACAGCGCCGACCACGGTGCCGCCGACGTTGCCATCACGTTCCGGCAGGCGTTCCTGCACCGTCACGTCCTGGCAGACCTCGTGCGGGGTCTGGGTGGTGGAGGTCTCGCGCACTGGATCGGTGCCGATCACAGTGGCGTAGGCCTTCTGCTTCTCGGTGATCGGGTCAACCTTCAGCACATCGGCATATTCAAGCCCGCGCGGCGCGGACGGGTCCAGCTTGTCACCACGTGCGCCGTCGTCAGAAGCGTTACCTTCAACGAGGCGCGATTCACCATTGGGGGTTCCGGCGCTGATGGAATCGGGCGACTTGTCACCACTCTTCATGAAGGCGGCGGTGGCGATGCCACCGACCAGCAGCGCGCCCGCTGCGACCAGGACAGTTGTAGTTGTGCTTTTCATGACCTGCTCCTTGCGGACCATCCGCAACGTTCTCGGGGCAGATTGCAGCATGCGCTGCCTGAACGGAATCTCCACATTTCCTGCTCATTCCGATAACCCATTCAGCATCGGGAAATGCTGGGCCCGTGGTAGCGTTTGCACATTCCCCACGAGGCTCCCCGCCATGGCCAACCCGATGCTGCTGCCGGTACTGCAATGGGCCCGCCGGCTGCGCTACCCCACCCTGTTCAAGCTCACCGCCGGCCTGTTCGTGCTGACCTTGTTCATCCCGGACCCGATCCCGTTCGTCGATGAGCTGGTGCTGGGCTTCGGCACGCTGCTGCTGGCCAACTGGAAGAGCCGCAACGCCGCAACACCTCCGCCGCTGGAACAGCGTTGAGCATCCTGGTTGACAGCCACTGCCATCTGGATGCCAGCGGGTTCGACCGTGACCGCGCTGCGGTGATCGAGCGTGCGCAGGCCGCGGGGGTGCGCCAGCAGGTGGTACCGGCGGTGACCGCGGCCAGCTGGCCGAAGCTGCGTGAGGTCTGCCAGCAGGCGCCGGGGCTGTACCCGGCCTACGGCCTGCATCCGATGTTCCTGGCCGATCACCAGCCCGGGCACCTGCCACTGCTGCGCGAGTGGATCGAGCGCGAACGCCCCTGTGCGATCGGCGAATGCGGCCTGGACTTCTTTGTCGAAGGGCTGGACGCCGACGCCCAGCAGGCGTATTTCATCGGCCAGCTGGAACTGGCCCGCGAATTCGAGTTGCCGGTGATCGTGCACGCGCGACGCGCGGTGGATGCGGTGATCGCCGCCATCCGCCGCGTCGGCGGCCTGCGCGGCGTGGTGCACAGCTTTTCCGGCAGCCCGGAACAGGCCGCGCAACTGCACAGGCAGGGCTTCCTGCTCGGCCTCGGTGGCCCACTGACCTACGATCGCGCGCAACGGCTGCAGCGGCTGGTGCGCGAGATGCCGCTGGAACAGTTGCTGCTGGAAACCGACGCGCCCGACCAGCCCGACGCCGGCATCCGCGGCCAGCGCAACGAGCCAGCGCGGCTGGCGACCATTGCCCGGCACGTGGCCGCACTGCGCGGGATGGAGCTGGAAGCCGTGGCCCAGGCCACGACGGAGAATGCGCGGCGATTGTTCGCGCTGCCGGCAATGTAACGGGTAGGTGCCGGCCGCTGGCCGGCACGATTCATCACACCTCGCTGGCCTCTACCGCATCCACCTTCACCTTCTTCGGCTCCAGCAGCATCTCCAGCGCCTTGCCAACCGCCGCGAAGGCGAACGCGCCGGTGATGTGGGTTGCCGCGCCCAGGCCGGCACCACAGTCCAGCTTCAACGCCGCATCGGCGCCCAGGTTCGGACGGATGCCGCAGACGCTGCCATCGGCCTGCGGGTACTTCACATTCTCCAGCGAATACACCGCCGGTACGCCGAAATAGCGCTTGGCGTTCTTCGGGAAGTTGAATTCGCTGCGCAGCTTCTTGCGGATCAGCGCCAGCATGGCGTCGTGCTCGGTGCGAGAGACATCGCGGATGCGCACCAGGGTCGGGTCGGTACGGCCACCGGCGGCACCGACGGTCAGCAACGGCAGCTTGCGGCGGCGGCACCATGCGATCGTCTCGACCTTGACCCGGAAGCTGTCGCAGGCATCGATCACCAGATCGAACCCCCGGTCCAGCAGCTCGGCCATGTTGGACACGGTCAGGAATGCCTGCACCGCGTCGACCCCGATGTCCGGATTGATCGCACGGCAACGCTCGGCCATCGCCTCGGCCTTGTTGCGGCCGTAGTTGCCTTCCATCGCCGGCAGCTGCCGGTTGGTGTTGGACACGCAGATATCGTCGGCATCGATCAGGGTCAGGTGGCCGACGGCCGAACGGGCCAGCGCCTCCACCACCCACGAGCCGACGCCGCCCATGCCGACCACCGCCACGCGGCTGCCCTGCAGGCGCTCGAGTGCACCCACGCCGTACAGCCGTTCGATGCCGGCGAAGCGTTGTTTGACCTGTTCGTTCATCGGGCTATTTTAACGTGCAGGTGCTGGCGCCCGCAGTACGCCGGCGTCGAACCCACCGTTGCACGCCCGGAGTGCCCGCATGAATGCCAGCCCGCCCCGCCGCCTGTCCAGCGCCCATCGCTACCTGTTCGTGCTCTGCCTGGGCCTGCTGATCGGCCTGATCGCCACGGTAATGGTCGGCCGCGCCCTGCAGGCGCGTCGCGATCCGTTCCCGGGCAGCCTGATGCAGGTGATGCAGCGGCAGTCACAGCTGCTGCAGCAGGCCCAGCTGCAGAACCGCTGCAGCCTGGCTGACAGCGTGCCGCGGCTGCAGGTGCTGCGCCTGCTGTCCAATGACCTGGACCAGGCGTTTCCCGGGCTGAAGGACAGTGCGCAGTTCCAGCAGCACGCCAGCCAGCTGCGCGGCAACCTCAACACGGCGCTGGCCTCACCCCCCGGCGACTGCAGGGCCCTCGCCCAGCTGGTGGAAACACTGCAGGCGGACTGCCGCGCCTGCCACCAGGATTTCCGCTGAGCCGCATTCATCCTGCAGCCGGGCAGCACGCACACGGTTGGCGCGTTGTTCACGTTCGAAAGGAGAGGATTCGTCCACCCTGCTGCACGACGCAGTACCACCCAACCCACCCGCCTTCACGGCCAGGAGACGCCCCATGAAGATCCAGCTCATCGCCGCCAGCGCCATCGCTACCCTCGCGCTGGCTGGCTGTGCCACCTCGCCCGGTTACAGCGGCGGTGGTTACAACAACGGCTACAACAACGGCGGCTACGGCAACAATGGCGGCTACAACCAGGGCCGTTGCGCTGACTGTGGCATCGTCACCCGCATCAACACCGTGCCCTCGGGCCGCACCGCGCCCAGCGCGACCGGCGCGATCCTCGGCGGCATCGTCGGCGCCGTGGCCGGCCATGAAATCTCCGACCACACCGGTGGCAGCCGTGGCAACAAGAACATCGCCGCCGCCGCAGGCGCGGTCGGTGGTGCCCTGGCCGGCAACCAGATCCAGAAGAACGTCACCAGCGATACCTATGACATCAGCGTGCGCATGGATGATGGCCGCACCATCGTGGTCAACCAGCGCGATCTCGGCGGCATCCGCGAGAACACCTACGTGCGCGTCGTCAATGGCAAGGTCATCCTGCGCTGACCTGCACCGGGCCAACGGCAAAGAAAAAGGCCCGCTTGCGCGGGCCTTTTTCATGCCGACGGGCGGCGGGTATTACACCGGCTGCACCTTGTCAGCCTGCAGGCCCTTCTGGCCCTGCACGACTTCGAAGCTCACAGTCTGGCCTTCCTTGAGGCTCTTGAAGCCCTGGGTCTCGATGGCGCGGAAGTGCACGAACACGTCCTCGCCATTCTGCCGGCTGATGAAGCCGAAGCCCTTCGCATCATTGAACCACTTTACGGTACCGGTCTCGCGCTCAGCCATCTCACTAACTCCCTTTGACTCTCTCTTGTTGTTGGAAACGCCCGGTGGGCGGCTGACAAGCAAGGGGGAAGCGAGGTGCATCGATGCAGCGGATCGGAAAGATCTTGCTTCATCAGGCCACGATCCACGGTGACCTTGCCAAGCTCAGCGACTGCAACTTAACCCGCCCAAAACGAAAAAGCAACTGGCAAAATCTTTCACTGTCAACCCCAAAACGGCCACCATACGGGACAGCATGGGACTCTCATTCATCTTATATCTGCTAGCGGTCATTTTTGTCCTGATCGGCATCGCCGGCATCATCCTGCCGGCCCTCCCGGGCATCCCGCTGGTGTTCATCGGGCTGCTGCTGGCGGCCTGGGCCGACGGCTTCGCCCACGTCGGCTGGCCCACCCTGGTCGCGCTGGGCGTGCTGACCCTGCTTTCACTGCTGGTGGACGTGCTGGCCACCGTGGTCGGCGCGCAGCGCGTCGGCGCCAGCCGCAAGGCCCTGTGGGGCACCTTCGTCGGCAGCATCGTCGGCCTGCTCTTCATGCCCATCGGCCTGTTTGCCGGACCGCTGGTCGGCGCCCTGCTCGGCGAGTACTGGCACACCCGCGAACTCGGCCGCTCGACCAAGGTGGGCCTGGCGACCTGGCTCGGCATCCTGCTCGGCCTGGCACTGAAACTGGCGGTGGTGATCGCGATGCTGGGCCTGTTCGCGTTCGCCTGGTTCTTCTGAGCCACCTAGCCTTCACGCCACGCGCACGCCGTGGCCGTGCATAAACGGTGGGGCTGGCCGCGATCCGGTGCAGCCGCCACACTGTGCGATTCCCGTATCCATCGAAGGGCCTGCTGCAATGACCCTCCCCACGCTGCTTCCCCGTCTGGCGCCGCTGGCGCTTGCCCTGGCCAGTGCACCGTTGGCTGCGCAGGAGTTCGCGCCCAGCGCCGACACCTCGCCGGCCGCCTGCGCGGCGATCACCACCGACGCGGCCCGCCTGGCCTGCTATGACCGCCTCTTCGGGCACACCCCGGAGGCCACCGCCGCCGCCGATGCCGCCGCCGAATCGGCTGCGCAGGCGCGCCGCGAGGAACGACAGACCGCGCGCGTGAGCCAGGGCGAGGAAAAGCTGCGCGAGCGGGTCAGCGACCTGTTCCGTCCGGCGGCACCGGACAGCGCGCTGGCCAATGCTGGCCGCGGTTCACTGCTGGACAGCCGCTGGGAGCTGGCCGAGGACTCCAAGCTGGGGCCCTTCCAGCTGCGTGCCTACAAGCCGGTGTACCTGCTGCCGGCGTTCTGGACCAGCGACCGCAACACCACGCCGCATTCGCCGAACCCGGCCAACAGCGTGACGACCCCGCAGGTACTCGACAGTACCGAGCTGAAGTTCCAGATCAGCTTCAAGACCAAGATCGCCGAGAACCTGTTCGGCGACAACGGCGACATCTGGGCTGGCTACACCCAGAGTTCGCGCTGGCAGGCCTACAACAGCGAGGATTCGCGCCCGTTCCGCGAAACCAACTACGAACCCGAAGTGATGATGGTGTTCCGCAACGGCTACTCGATCGGTGGCTGGCGCGGGCGCATGACCGGTATCAGCCTCAACCACCAGTCCAACGGACGGGCCGATCCGCTCTCGCGCAGCTGGAACCGGGTCATGCTCAACATCGGCCTGGATCGCGAGAACTGGGCGCTGGTGCTGCGCCCGTGGTACCGCATCCCGGAAAGCCGCAGCGAAGACAATAATCCGGACATCGAGGATTACATGGGCCGGGGTGACGCGACCCTGATCTGGAACCGCAACGGGCATGAAGTCGCGCTGATGGCGCGTCATTCGCTGCGCACCGGCAGCCGCTCCCACGGTGCACTGCAGCTGGATTACGGCTTTCCGATCAGCAATCTGCTGCGTGGCCATGTGCAGGTCTTCGACGGCTATGGCGAGAGCATGATCGACTACAACCACAAGGCCACCTATGTGGGCGTGGGCGTGTCGCTGCTGGAGTGGTTCTGATGGACGTGACGATCTGGCACAACCCGGCCTGCAGCAACTCGCGCGGCGCACTGAAGCTGATCCGCGATGCGGGCTTCGACCCGGTGGTGATCGAGTACCTGGGCACCCCACCCGACGCGGCCACGCTGCGCCAGGTGCTGGCCGAGTCGGCCCTGAGCGCGCGCGACCTGGTGCGCAGCAAGGAGACCCAGTTCGCCGAACTCGGGCTGGAAGATGCCGACGATGCCACCCTGCTGGCTGCGATGGCCGAACACCCGCGCCTGATCAACCGCCCCGTGGTGCGCACGCCCAAGGGCACACGGCTGTGCCGCCCGCCGGAAACGGTGCTGGAGATCCTGTAACGGAAAAGGGGACGGAGGGGATTAAGTCGTTTGTGCACAAACGACTTAATCCCCTCCGTCCCCTTTTCTGGTTACCGCCAGTCGGTGATGCCTTCGCGGCGGTAGGCCTCGGCGAACGCCGGGCGCGCCTTCATCGAGGTGGCATGTGCCTTGAGCGACGGCCAGGTGTCACTGGGCCTGGGCATGTTGCGCGACCAGCGCATCAGCATCACCAGCATGTAGTCGACCACGCAGGGCGTGGCGCCCAGCAGGTAGGGCCCATGCGCCAGCAGGTGCGTGGCCACATGCTGCCAGGCCGCTTCCAGGCGCTGTCGCGCCATCTCGCGACTGGCCTCCACGTTTGCCTCGCCCGCCACCTCGTGCGGATAGAACCAGGCGCGATAGGCCGGCTGCAACGTATTGGCACACCAGAACATCCAGCGGTAGGCATCGGCGCGCTGCGGCGTGCCCAGTGCCGGCAACAAACCGGCGTCCGGATGGCGGTCGGCCAGGTACAGGGCGATCGCCGCCGCTTCAGTCAGTACCAGGCCATCGATCAGCAGCGTCGGCACCACGCCGGCCGGATTCAGTGCCAGGTACTCCGCCGACTTGTGCTCGCGCGCGTCGAAATCCAGCAGCACCAACTCGTGCTCGATGCCGAGCTCGATCAGCAGCCAGTGCACCACCAGCGCGGCGGTGCTTGTCGAACCATACAGCGTGGTGCTCATGCGGCGGATCCTGTGCAGGTGGGCCGGCCGATTATGCGCCCGTGCGGGAGCCGTCGCTCAGCCGCAGCTGCTCATGCAGGTATCGCGGCGCTCGCCACAGGACATCATCGGCGCGCGCAGCGTGCAGTCATGCGTCTTCAGTTCGCAGGCACGGCGCAGGTCCGGGTTGTCCACGTCCTTGCAGCGCTTGTCCGGCGCCGGCACCATCCGCTGCTCGCAATTGCTCTGGCGGCTGCCGAGAGAGTCATTCTGCGCCATGCAGCTGCGATAGCCGGCCTGGCACTGCATGCGGCATTGCGCCGATGCAGGGAAATCCGCGCCTTCGTACGACGCCGGGGTGCTGCAGCCGGCCAGGGCCAGCAGCACGCCGGCCACGATGAAGCGATGCAGGGCCATGGACACGTCCTGTGCGAGGGTGTGCCGACCGTAGCAGAGCCAGGGCTACAGGCGTGTTAATCCTGCCTCCAGATACTGCAACGGCGCCACAGGGGCGCCGTTGTCCGGACCGAAGCGTGCGGGGATTACTCCACCACCACCGGAATCTTGCCGATGCGGGCCTGCCACTCGCGCGGGCCGGTCTTGTGCACCGATTCGCCGGCGGAGTCGACGGCCACGGTCACTGGCATGTCCTGCACGGTGAACTCGTAGATCGCCTCCATGCCCAGGTCAGCGAAACCGACCACCTTGGCCGCCTTGATCGCCTTGGACACCAGGTAGGCCGAGCCACCGACGGCCATCAGGTAGGCCGACTTGTGCTTCTTGATCGCCTCGATCGCGGCCGGGCCGCGCTCGGCCTTGCCGACCATGCCCAGCAGGCCGGTCTGTGCCAGCACCTGCTCGGTGAACTTGTCCATGCGGGTCGCCGTGGTCGGGCCGGCCGGGCCCACCACTTCGTCACGCACCGGATCGACCGGGCCGACGTAGTAGATGAAGCGGCCCTTCAGATCGACCGGCAGCTGCTCGCCCTTGTTGAGCATGTCGACCATGCGCTTGTGCGCGGCGTCGCGGCCGGTGAGCAGCTTGCCGTTGAGCAGCAGGGTCTGGCCCGGCTTCCAGCTGGCCACGTCTTCCGGGGTAATCGTATCCAGGTCCACCCGGGTGCCCTTGGATGCGTCGTAGGTCAGCTTCGGCCAGTCTTCCAGCGACGGCGGGTCCAGCATCACCGGGCCGCTGCCATCCAGGGTGAAGTGCGCATGGCGGGTGGCCGCGCAGTTCGGGATCATCGCCACCGGCAGGTTGGCCGCGTGGGTCGGGTAGTCGTTGATCTTGATGTCGAGCACGGTGGTCAGGCCACCCAGGCCCTGCGCACCGATGCCCAGCGCGTTGACCTTCTCGTACAGCTCCAGGCGCAGCTCCTCGATGCGGTTGGACGCACCACGGGCCTGCAGCTCGGTGATGTCGATCGGCTCCATCAGCGCTTCCTTGGCCAGCAGCATCGCCTTCTCGGCGGTGCCACCGATGCCGATGCCCAGCATGCCCGGCGGGCACCAGCCGGCGCCCATGGTCGGCACGGTCTTCAGCACCCAGTCGACAATCGAGTCGGACGGATTGAGCATGGCGAACTTGGTCTTCGCTTCCGAACCACCGCCCTTGGCGGCGACGATCACGTCGACTTTGTTGCCCGGCACCACCTTGACGTTGACCACGCCCGGGGTGTTGTCCCTGGTGTTGATGCGCTTGCCTGCCGGATCGGCCAGCACCGAGGCGCGCAGCTTGTTGTCCGGGTGCATGTAGGCGCGGCGCACGCCTTCATTGGCCATGTCTTCCACGCCCATGGTGGCGTCATCCCAACGCACGTCCATGCCGATTTCCAGGAAAACGGTGACGATGCCGGTGTCCTGGCAGATCGGGCGGTGGCCCTCGGCGCACATGCGCGAATTGATCAGGATCTGCGCCATCGCTTCCTTCGCGGCCGGCGACTCCTCGCGCTCGTAGGCGGCGGCAAGGTTCTTGATGTAGTCGACCGGGTGGTAGTACGAGATGTACTGCAGCGCGTCGGCGATGGACTGGATGAGGTCTTCCTGCTTGATCGATGTCACGTCTTGCTCGCTTGCTCGAGGCTGGCGGGGGTAATCCACCCATTTTACCCCCTCCCCCGGCCCCGGGGTGGTAGTGCCGGCCGCTGGCCGGCAAGATTCCCCCGACGCTCTGTCACGCCACGCGCCACTGCGGCGTCCTTGCCCACATGAACGCCGAAACCGCTTTCCAGACCCACCGCCCGCGCCTGATGGCGCTGGCCTACCGCCTGCTCGGCAGCCGCACCGACGCCGAAGACGTGGTCCAGGACGCCTGGCTGCGCTGGTCCGGCGCCGATCCTGCGGCCGTCCGCGATGCCGAGGCCTGGCTGGTCACCACCACCACCCGGCTCGGCCTGGACCGGCTGCGTGCGGCCAAGCGCGAGCGCGTCCACTACGTCGGCCCATGGCTGGCCGAACCGCTGGCGGTCACCCTGGAGCCGGACCCGGCGCCCGGTCCGGCCCAGCTGCATGCGCTGGCCGACGACGTCTCGGTCGCTTTCCTGACCCTGCTCGAACAGCTCGGCCCGGAGGAACGCGCCGCCTTCCTGCTGAAGGAGGCATTCGACCACGACTACCGTGAGATCGCCGAGCTGATCGGCCACAGCGAGGCCAACTGCCGGCAGCTGGTGCACCGTGCCCGGCAACGCCTGCAGGCCGGACGACCGCGCTTCAATGCCGATGCCAGCCAGCACCGGCAGCTGCTGGCGCGCTTCATGGAGGCCTCGCAGCGCGGCGACAGCGACGCGATCCAGGCCCTGCTGCACGCCAACGCGGTGCTGGTTTCCGACGGCGGTGGCGTGGTCACTGCGGCGGTGCGGCCGCTGCTGGGCGCCGAACGCATCGGCCGCCTGTTCTGGGCCATCGCCCGCCGCGGCGCGGTGCATCCCGCCCAGCTGGGCTACGTCAACGGCGAGCCGGCGATCCTTCGCTTTGTCGGTGATCGCTTGCACTCGGTCACCACCATCGAGGTGGTCGATGGCCGCATCGCCAACGTGTACAGCGTGTTGAATCCGGAAAAGCTGCCGGGTGTTGTCACGCGCGATGACGGTACGGCGTCCTGGTAGTGAAAGGCGGCCACCGTGGCCGCCGTGGAGCCGAAAATGTCCGACCACGCCTCTCCCCGCGTCCCCTACACCCGCCTGGCCGCCGAGGCCTTCAAGGGCCTGCTGGCCACCAGCCAGGCCGTGCATGACAGCTCGATCGATCCGACCCTGATGGAACTGGTGTTCCTGCGCGTGTCGCAGCTCAACGGCTGCGGCTACTGCATGGACATGCACGGCACCGCGCTGCGCAAGGGCGGCATCGAGCCGCGCAAGCTGGACACCCTGCCCGCCTGGCACGAAAGCCGCTTCTTCGATGCACGCGAGCGCGCGGCACTGGGCT
Source organism: Stenotrophomonas sp. LC732 (assembly GCF_052446685.1). NCBI lineage: Bacteria > Pseudomonadati > Pseudomonadota > Gammaproteobacteria > Lysobacterales > Lysobacteraceae > Stenotrophomonas > Stenotrophomonas sp. LC732. Next base: position 2,875,523 of record NZ_CP199214.1, read on the forward strand.
GGGCCGAGGCGCTGACCCGGCTGACCGACGGCGCGCCGTCGCAGGCCGCGTTCGATGCCCTGGCACCGCACTTCGATGAGAAGGGCATCAGTGACCTGAGCATGGGCATCGCGGTGATCAATGCCTGGAACCGCCTCGGTGCGGGGTTGCTGCCGCCGCTGCCGGCCTGACCCACCCCGCCTTCGACAGTTCATCGGTGCTGCTGGTAGGTGTCGACCTTGGTCGGCACGGTGGATCCACGCAATGCGTGGATGCAGGAGGGTCAGATCCCTTCGCTTCGCGAAGGGATCTGACCCCGGTGCCGGCAACACGGCTGCACTGACTCCCCCTGCACGTATCACGCGCGCACAATACGCGCATGCCTGCCATCCCCCCCGTTGGCGCTGCCGCCGCGAAGAAACCCAGCCTGCGTCAGCGCTTCAAGGCGATGCGCAACCTGCCGCCGTTCCTGCGCATGGTCTGGCAGACCAGCCCCGCGCTCACCCTGGCCAGCCTGGGGCTGCGCCTGATCCGTGCGCTGCTGCCGGTGGCGATGCTGTACGTCGGCAAGCTGATCATCGACAGCGCCCTGCACCTGAGCCAGCACGACGCCGGTTTCCCGCCGCTGGGCGAGGCGCTGTCCAGCGGCATGCTCAATCCGCTGCTGGGCCTGCTGGCGCTGGAATTCGGCCTGGCCATCGCCTCGGACCTGCTCGGCCGGCTGGTCAGCTATGCCGACGCGCTGCTGTCGGAACTGTTCGCCAACGTCACCAGCATCCGGCTGATGGAACACGCGGCGACGCTGGATCTGGAGGACTTCGAGGACCCGGACCTGCAGGACAAGCTGGACCGCGCGAGGCGCCAGACCATGGGCCGGATGAACCTGATGAGCCAGCTGTTCGGCCAGGTGCAGGACGCGATCACCGTGGCCAGCCTCGCCGTCGGCCTGCTGGTCTACGCGCCGTGGCTGATCCTGCTGCTGGCGCTGGCACTGGTGCCGGCCTTCATCGGCGAATCGCACTTCAACGCGGCCGGTTACAGCCTCAACTTCCAATGGACGCCCGAGCGCCGCCAGCTCGACTACCTGCGCCAGCTCGGTGCCAGCGTGGAAACGGCCAAGGAAGTGAAGATCTACAACCTGCACCGCTTCCTGGTCGAGCGCTATCGGCGCCTGTCGGTGGCGCTGTTCCAGGCCAACCGTGCCCTGGCACGGCGCCGGGCGTTCTGGGGCACGCTGCTGGCTGCGCTGGGTACGCTGGGCTACTACACCGCCTACGCCTACATCGCCTGGCGCACGGTGCGCGGCGATTTCTCGATCGGCGACCTGACCTTCCTTGCCGGCAGCTTCCTGCGCCTGCGCCAGCTGCTGGAAGGCCTGCTGATCGGCTTCTCGCAGGTGGCCAGCCAGGCGCTGTACCTGGACGACCTGTTCTCGTTCTTCCAGATCGAGCCGGAAATCCGCTCGCGCGAAGGCGCCATACGCGTGCCGCAGCCGATCCGCCAGGGCTTCGTGTTCGAGAACGTCGGCTTCCGCTATCCCGATGCCGAACAGTGGGCGGTGCGCCACCTCGATTTCCAGCTGCAGGCCGGCGAAGTGCTGGCCCTGGTCGGCGAGAACGGCGCCGGCAAGACCACCCTGGTGAAGCTGCTGGCACGCCTGTACGAACCGGACGAGGGCCGCATCCTGCTCGATGGCCGCGACCTGCGCGACTACGACCTGGACGACCTGCGCGCCAACCTCGGGGTGATCTTCCAGGACTTCGTGCGCTACAACCTCAGCGCCGGCGAGAACATCGGCGTCGGCCAGGTCGAGGCCATGGACGACCGGGCGCGCATCGCCGACGCCGCGCGCCGCGGCATGGCCGAGGAAGTGATCGAGGAGCTGCCCGGTGGCTACGACCAGCTGATCGGCCGCCGTTTCAAGCAGGGCGTGGACCTGTCCGGTGGCCAGTGGCAGAAGATCGCCATTGCCCGCGCATGGATGCGCAATGCGCAGGTGATGATCCTGGATGAGCCAACGGCAGCACTGGATGCGCGCAGTGAGTTCGAGGTGTTCCAGCGGTTCAGGGAACTGGCGGATAATCGCACCGCCGTATTGATTTCCCACCGTTTTTCCTCGGTCCGCATGGCCGATCGCATCCTGGTGCTGGCCGATGGCCGGATCGAGGCCAGTGGCACCCACGCCCAGCTGATGGCACAGGGCGGCCGCTATGCCGAGCTGTTCGAGCTGCAGGCGGCGGGTTACCGCTGAGAACGCCTCTCGTTCCGCCCAATGAGAACCCGTCTCATTTGAGATAGAATTCCCCCGACGACTTTTGACAGATACGCCCATGTCCTCCGCTTTTGGCGCCGAAACGGTGCTTGAGGTCCGTCACTGGACCGACGCCTACTTCAGTTTCACCACCACCCGCGACAGCGGCTTCCGCTTCGAGAACGGCCAGTTCGTGATGATCGGCCTGGAAACCGAGGCACGGCCGCTGCTGCGTGCGTACTCCATCGCCAGCGCCAACTGGGAAGAGCATCTGGAGTTCTTCAGCATCAAGGTGCAGGACGGCCCGCTGACCTCGCGCCTGCAGCACATCAAGCCGGGCGACAAGGTGCTGGTCGGCAAGAAGCCCACCGGCACCCTGCTGATCAGCGACCTGCACCCGGGCAAGAACCTGTACCTGCTGGGCACGGGTACCGGCATGGCGCCGTGGCTGTCGGTCATCAAGGACCCGGAGACCTACGAGCGCTTCGAGAAGGTGATCCTCTGCCACGGCGTGCGCTACGAAAAGGATCTGGCCTACCGCGATTACTTCGAGAGGGAGCTGCGTGAGCACGAGTTCCTGGGCGAGATGATCGGCGACAAGCTGCTGTACTACCCGGCCGTCACCCGCGAGCCGTTCGCCAACCAGGGCCGCCTGACCTCGCTGATGGAAAGCGGCCAGATGCAGCGCACCCTCGGCCTGCCGGAGCTGAGCCCGGAAAACGACCGCGCGATGATCTGCGGCAGCCCGCAGATGCTGGCCGACCTGCGTGCTGTGCTCGATGCCCGCGGTTTCCAGGTTTCGCCGCGCATCGGCCAGCCGGGCCACTACGTGTTCGAGCGCGCGTTCGTCGAGAAATGATCCTGCAACGGTAGTGCCGGCCGCTGGCCGGCTCTTCCTGGCCTACGGGATTGCCGGCCAGCGGCCGGCACGACCTCACAGCAGCGCTTCAATCTCGCCGCGCAGCTGCTCCGGCCGGGTGGTGGGCGCATGCCGCGACACCACCCGCCCCTGGCGATCGACCAGGAACTTGCTGAAATTCCACTTGATGCGGGCACTGCCGAGCACGCCGCGCTTCTCCCGCGCGAGCCACCTCCAGAGCGGGTCGGCCCCATCGCCGTTGACCTCGATCTTTTCCGACAGCGGGAAGCTGACCGGATAGTCCAGCGAACAGAACTGGCGGATCTGTGCGGCATCACCGGGCTCCTGCGCGCCAAACTGGTTGCACGGGAAGCCGATCACCACCAGGCCGCGTTCGCGGTACGCCTGCCACAGCTGCTCCAGCCCGGTGTACTGAGGGGTGAAGCCACAGCGGCTGGCGACGTTCACCAGCAGCAACGGGTGGCCCTGGTACCGGGCCAGCGCCTGCGGCTGGCCGTCGAGGTCACGGAAGCTGAAATCGTAGGCAGTGGTCATGGCAGCGGGCCGTGGGCGGTGAATGCATGGTACCCGCGCCCGGCCCCGGCAACATGCCTTTTGACACAAGTGCAGTCGCCGCCGGCCGGGTTACCCTCGGGCCCTTGTTTGCCTTACCGGAGCTTCTACCTTGACCACTCGACTTGCCCTTGCCGTGGCCATGTCCCTCGGCCTTGCCCTGCCCGCCTTCTCGGCCGGCGCCGCCACCCCGGCTGCCAGCACCAATGCCCAGCAGGCCAACCCGTTCTTCGCCGAAAGCCCGCTGCCGCTGCACTTCCCGCAGTTCGACAAGATCAAGGACAGCGACTTCGCCCCGGCCTTCGACGCCGGCATGGCGCAGCAGCTGAAGGAAGTGGAGGCGATCGCCAACAACAAGGCCAAGCCGACCTTCGACAACACCATCATCGCGCTGGAAAAGAGCGGTGACATCCTCGACCGTGCGACCACCGTGTTCTTCAGCCTGGTCGGCGCCGATACCAACGACACCCGCAAGAAGCTGCAGGCCGACTACTCGGCGAAGTTTGCCGCGCACAGCGATGCGATCGCGCTGAACGGCAAGCTGTTCGCCCGCATCCAGGCGCTGTACGACACCCGCAGCCAGCTGGGCCTGGACGCCGAAGGCGTGCGCCTGGTCGAGAAGTACTACGACAATTACGTGCGCGCCGGCGCCAAGCTGTCCGAGGCCGACAAGGCCACGCTGAAGGACATGAATGCCGAACTGGCCAATCTGGGCACCAAGTTCAGCCAGAACGTGCAGTCGGAAGTGAACGCTTCGGCAATCACTGTCGACGACGTCAAGGAGCTGGCTGGCCTGTCCAAGGAGCAGATCGCCGCCGCCGCCGAAGCCGCCAAGGCCCGTGGCCTGGAAGGCAAGTACGTGATCACCCTGCTCAACACCACCGGCCAGCCGCCGCTGACCAACCTGGCCAACCGCGCCCTGCGCCAGAAGATCTACGAAGCCTCGACCACCCGCGGCAGCCGCGGCGGTGAGTTCGACAACACCGCGCTGGTCTCGCGCATCATGCAGCTGCGTGCCGACAAGGCCAAGCTGATGGGCTTCCCGAACTTCGCCGCCTACAACCTGACCAACCAGACCGCCAAGACCCCCGAAGCGGTCAACGCGATGCTGGGCAAGCTGGCTCCGGCCGCGGTGGCCAATGCCAAGCGCGAAGCCGCCGACCTGCAGGCGATGATCGACAAGGAGCAGAAGGCCGCGCGCAAGCCGACCTTCCAGCTGGAACCGTGGGACTGGGCCTTCTACAGCGAGAAGGTGCGCCAGGCCAAGTACAACTTCGACGAGTCGCAGCTGAAGCCGTACTTCGAACTGAAGAACGTGCTCGAGAACGGCGTCTTCTACGCCGCCGGCCAGGAATTCGGCCTGACCTTCAAGCAGCGCACCGACCTGCCGGTCTACCACGATGACGTCACCGTCTACGACGTGTTCGACGCCGATGGCAGCCAGCTGGCGATCTTCATCTTCGATCCGTATGCGCGCGCCTCCAAGCGCGGCGGTGCGTGGATGAACTCCTACGTCTCGCAGTCCAAGCTGACCGGCTTCAAGCCGGTGGTCGCCAATCACCTGAACATCCCGAAGCCGCCGGCCGGCCAGCCGACCCTGCTGACCTGGGATGAGGTGAACACCACCTTCCACGAGTTCGGCCACGCCCTGCACGGCATGTTCTCCAACGTGAAGTACCCTTACTTCTCGGGCACCTCGGTGCCGCGCGACTTCGTCGAGTTCCCCTCGCAGGTCAACGAGATGTGGGCCGACAACCCGGTCATCCTGAAGAACTACGCCAAGCACTACCAGAATGGTTCGGCGATGCCGCAGGCCCTGCTGGACAAGGTGATTGCCGCATCGAAGTTCAACCAGGGCTTTGCCACCACCGAATACCTGGGGGCGGCGATGCTGGACCAGAACTGGCACCAGATCGGCCCGGACCAGGTGCCGGCGGCCAAGGACGTGATGGCCTTCGAGCGCGCCGCGCTGGAGAGGGACGGCATCTACTACGCGCCGGTTCCGCCGCGCTACAAGACCCCGTACTTCAGCCACATCATGGGCGGCTACTCGGCCGGCTACTACGCCTACATCTGGTCGGAAGTGCTCGACGCCAACACCCAGAAGTGGTTCAAGGACAACGGCGGCCTGAGCCGCAAGAACGGCGACCACTTCCGCGCCACCCTGCTGTCCAAGGGCGGCAGCGTCGACGCGATGCAGCTGTTCCGCGATTTCGCCGGCCACGAGCCGCAGATCGAACCGCTGCTGGAAAAGCGTGGCCTGACCGGCGCCGGCAACTGATCGCCAGCGCTGTCGCCTGAAACGAAAACCGCCCGGGAGACCGGGCGGTTTTTTTTGTTGTGATTGGGGTCAGAGCCCTTTTCTGCGAAAAGGGATCTGACCCCGGGGTCTCCGACCCCGCGCTGGCATCATCGCGGCGCCACGTACCCACCCGGCACGCCTTCCGGCGACAGCACCAGCTGCCACAGCTGCGCGTGCCGGCAGCGGAAGGTGGCCATCGACCCGGCCAGGTAGAAGCGCCACATGCGCCGGAAGTGCTCGTCGTAGTGCGCATCCAGCCGCGGCCACGCTGCTTCCACGTTGCGCCGCCAGGCCTGCAGGGTCAGGTCGTAGTCGGTGCCGAAGTTGTGCCAGTCTTCCAGTACGAAGCGGCCTTCGAACGCCTTGGTGATCTGCACCGCCGACGGCAGCATCGAGTTGGGGAAGATGTAGCGTGCAATCCATGGATCGGTGCGATGCCGTGAGACGTTGGTGCCGATGGTATGCAACAGCAGCAGGCCACGTGGCGACAGGCAGCGCTTGGCCACTTCGAAGAAACCGGCGTAGTTCTTGTCACCGACGTGCTCGAACATGCCGATCGAGAAGATCGCATCGAACGGTTCGTCCAGTTCACGGTAATCCTGCAGGCGGATCTCGATCGGCAGGCCAGCGCACAACTGCCGCGCGAACTCGGCCTGCTCCTGCGATATGGTCACGCCGACGCCGCTGACACCGTAGCGCTCGGCGGCGAACTTCAGGGCTTCGCCCCAACCGCAGCCAATGTCCAGCACGCGCTGGCCCGGGCGCAGGCCCAGCTTGCGGCAGACAAGGTCGAGCTTGGCCTCCTGTGCGGCGTCGAGGTCGTCGGCGTCGCGCCAATAGCCACAGCTGTAGACCAGGCGCTGGCCGAGCATGGCCTGGTAGAGATCATTGCCGAGGTCGTAATGGCGGCGACCGACTTCGTAACTGCCCTGCCCCGCCTGCAGGTTGAACAGGCGCGCCTTCAGCGCGTCTGCCACTTCGCGCCAGCCGTGCACCCGTTCATCCAGGTGCGCCTGCATCAGGTGGACGAGGAATTCATCCAGGACATTGGCATCCCACCACCCCTCCATGTAGCTCTCGCCCAGGCCGAGCGAGCCGTGGCCCATGACCCGCGCGAAAAAGCGCGGGTCATGCACCTGGATGTCCTGTGGCTGGGTGCCGCCGATGCGGACCCCGGCTTCGTGGAGCAGGCCGGCGACCCGCTCCTGCAACCCTGTATCCACGCCACCTCCTCGACTGCGGTCAACCGCGTGCGAACAGCTCCACGTAGTCCTTGGCCACGTGCGGCAACAGCACCGCTGCCGGTACATCGGCGGTCTGGGTGCCGTCCGAGTATGGACCCACCTGGTACGGCGGGAAAACAAAGCGCAGCGCGGTGATCTGCCCCTTGTCGTCGGTCAGTGGCTGGAACTGGCTGAAATTGTCGGCCTGCGGGCCGGTTCCGTCGGCGATCATGCGCGATGCGTTGCGCAGCGATTCCTGCAGCTGGGCCGGGTCCATGTCCTCGCCACTGAGGCGGGTGGCCACGCGTTCGCGCAACTGGTCGGCGACGAAATCGCTGATCGCCTTCCAGCCCTTGGCATCGGCCACAAGCTTTTCGGCGCTGAGCATCTGCTGCTGCTGCGGCAGCCACACGAAGCGCGCCACCAGCGGTTCGCCGTGGGCGCCACCCGTGTAGCGGCTGCCGTCGGCACTGACCACCACCAGCTGCGGAGTTTCAAGCAGCTTCTCGAAGCTCAGCGACAGCTCGTAGGGCATGGTCGGCTTGTCGTTGCCCAGCCCGTCCAGCGCCTGCTGCAGGTCGCTGCGCGCACTCGTGGCATAGCTCTGCAGCGCGCGGGCCAGGCCCGGATAACGGTCGATACCGGCCGGGTAGCTGATGCCCACCACTTCGCGCTCGTTGTTCTCGATCACGTCGCGCAGATCCAGCGGCGCTTCCGTGGCCGGCGTTTCGCCCGCGGCCGTCGCCTCGGCGGCGGGCGCCGCGTCGGTCGCCGGTGCCGGCTCGCTTTCACGCTGGCAACCGGCCAGCAACAGCACGCCCACCACGCCGGCCAACACGCTGCCGCGCAGTGGCCGGTTGTTTCCAATCTTCATCGGGATCCCCTGTTCATGTTTGTACATCATCGCCTGCCATGGCTGAAGCGTGACCCGCTGGCGTTCAGCCAACGAGCAGGTCGTGGTACTCCTCGTGGCGCTGCAGGAAGGCCTCGGCGTAGGAACATGCCGGCACCACCTTGTATTTCTGCTCGCGGGCGAAACGCAGTGCCACGCGGGTCAGCTCACCGGCGATGCCACGGCCGGCGATCGGCTCGGGCACCTCGGTATGGGTGATGACCATGCGCCTGCGCTTGATCTGGTAATCGAGCACCGCCAGCTGTCCGCGCACACGTGCGGTGAAGCGGTGGTTGGCCAGGTCGTGCTCGACCTCATAGGCCAGACCGGGGGGCGTGACCGAAGCCATGGAACTGTCTCCTGCGGCGACTGCGTGGATGGTGCGCAGCCGGGCGCCATGATCGCGTGAAGCCTGAACAGGGGCAAGTCCAGTCCATTCACGTCAGTTTTCGCCCTCAAGCTGGAGGCGGGCCGGCCGCTATCGCCTATGGAGGGGTACGGCCAGGCTGGCACGACCCTTGCGACCGTTGACCATGCGCACCACCGTGGAGGCTCCCATGCACGCCAGCAATTCCCATTCCGATACCGACCGCGCCCTGCTGGAGGGCCTGCTGCAACTGGCGGTGGAAGGGCAGACCGAGGATCAGGATTTCCAGCGCATCGGCGAGGAAGTGTTCGCCCGCCTGCTGGATACCTACGGCCAGCAGACCGCAGCCTGACCCGGCCGGGGCGGATCGGACCCGATCCGCCCCGCTACCCGCATCAGCCGCCGCCGAGGCGGAAGGTCGGGTTGGAGAGTTCGCGCAGGAAGTGGGTGAAGATGCTCGGCTGCATGGCCAGCATGAAGATCACGCCAAACGCCGCACCTGCCAGGTGCGCGCTGTGGTTGATGCGGTCGCCACCGCGCCTGTCCATCCAGATGCTGTAGCCGACGTAGAACGCGGCATAGATGATCGCCGGTGCCGGGATGAAGAACACCAGGATGATCGACCACGGCTTGATCAGGATGAAGGCGAACAGCACCGCCGATACCGCCCCGGACGCCCCGAGGCTGAGGTAGTTCGGGTTCTTCTGGTTCTTCAGGTAGCTGGGCAGGATCGAGACCAGCAGCGCGCCGATGTAGAACGCCGGGTAGGTCAGGTAGCTGCCGGTCAGCTGCACCATCACGCTCTCGATGAATCCCCCGAAGAAGAACAGGGTGATCATGTTGAAGATCAGGTGCGACCAGTCGGCGTGGATGAAGCCATAGGTCACCAGCCGGTCGTACTGGCGGTGACGGTCGATGGCCGGCGGCCACAGGATCAGGCGGTCGGCCAGCTTGCGGTTGTTGAACGCCATCCACGACAGGATGGCGGTGATGGCGATCAACAGCAGATTGACGGGGGTCATGTCAGGCTCAGGCGCTACGGTAGTTGTCGACCATACGATAGCGTTTCGCGTACCAACCGAAGGCCAACGCCGCGACGAAGGCGAAGCCGGCGAAGAAGAACATCAGGAACGCCGCCTCGCTCAGGCCCGTGCCCGCGATCTGGTGGGTGACCGTGTCGTTGCGCACCGCTGCGTTGGACAGCAGCACCCACAGGTTGCCGATGGTGGTGGTCAGGTTCCAGAAGCTCATCACCACGCCCTTCATCGCCTGCGGTGCCTGGCTGTAGGCGAACTCCAGGCCGGTGGCCGAGACCAGCACCTCACCGAAGGTCAGCAGCGCGTACGGCAGCATCTGCCAGAAGATCGACATGGCGTTGCCGCCGTCCATCACCACCTGGATGCCACCCACCACGATCCAGGCCAGGCCACTGAAGGCGATGCCGGCGGTCATGCGGCGCAGCGCGGTCGGTTCGAAGCCGAAGCGGCGCAGGGCCGGATACAGCACCAGGTTGTTGAACGGAATCAGGATCATCACCAGCAGCGGGTTCAGCGCCTGCATCTGCGAGGCGGTGAACCAGCTTGGCATCTGCATCTGCTGGCCCTGCAGGACCCAGGTCGAGGCCTTCTGGTCGAACAGCGAGAAGAACGGCGTGGTCAGCGCGAAGATCACCAGCACGCGCAGTACCGAGCGCACGCCTTCCACGGCTTCGGCCGGATGCTGGCCACGGGCGCGGTCCAGCTGCAGCCAGGTGCCGCCACCGATGCCGGCAAGGATGGCCACCAGCGCCAGGCACAGGCAGATCACGATGCCCAGCGAACCGACCAGGCCGAACGAGGCCACCGCCAGCGCCAGGCCAAGCACGGCGATCACCAGGCCCGGACGGCCCTGGCCAGCCACGCGCGTGGTCAGCGCGGTACGCACCACGTTGGCGAACGAATGCGGGTCCTTCGGCGGCAGCGGCACCAGCACGTAGCGCCTGCGGCCCAGCCAGAACACGAAGGTAGCGATGAACATCAGGATGCCCGGGATGCCGAACGCCCACTGCGGGCCCCAGTTCTTCAGCACCAGCGGGATCAGCAGCGAGGCGAACAGCGAGCCGAAGTTGATGATCCAGTAGAAGGCGTCGAAGACGATCTTGGCCAGGTGCTTGTTGCTCTGGTCGAACTGGTCGCCCATGAACGAGGCCACCAGCGGCTTGATGCCGCCGGCACCGAGCGCGATCAGGCCCAGGCCGAGGAAGAAGCCCTCGCGGCTGTTCTCGAACAGCGCCAGGCACAGGTGGCCGGCGCAGTAGACCAGGCTGAACCAGAGAATGGTGTGGTACTTGCCGAAGAACCTGTCGGCCAGCCAGCCACCGAGCAGCGGGAAGAAATACACGCCGATCATGAAGCTGTGCATGATGTCCTTGGCTTCACCGGCACGGCCTTCGGCAGTGATTTCCTGCAGCAGCAGCGAGGTGATCAGGAACTGCACCAGGATGTTGCGCATCCCGTAGAAACTGAACCGCTCGCAGGCCTCATTGCCGATGATGTACGGAATCTGGCGCGGCATCTTTCCCTGGCCGGCGATGGGGGCGACTGCGTCGTGGCTCATCCTGTAAGGCATTCCTGCAAAGCGAAAGGCGCAAGGTTACCGGAACCGGGGCTTGCGAAGCACGCTGCAGGGCTGCATGACAACGGTGCCAATCCATGGCAGGCAGTGCAGGCCATGCCGGAAGTCACGGCACCTGCACGACAAAAGCGTAAACTTATCGTTATGCGCCCCCTCGCCCACGCCCGCCTCCTGCTCAGCTGCCTTGCGCTGTTGCTGGCGTTGCAGACGCAGGCACGACCACAGGCGCCGGCCGCCGTTGCCAGCGAGAGCGACCCCAGGCAGCTGACGGTCGCCGCGCTGGAGCTGCCCAGCCGCGATGACGCGCAATGGAAGCAGCGCCGCGAGCAGGTCGCACAGCTGCTGACCGAGCTGCAGCCGGACGTGATCTCGGTGCAGCAGGTGCTGCAGCAGCAGGGCCGCAACCCGGCCTGCTGGCTGGCCAGCCGGCTGCGCTACAGCTGCGACTTCGTTACCGCCGATCCGCCCAGCCAGCCGCTGCGGCATGGCAACGCCATGCTGACCCGGCTGCCGGTCAGCGAGGACGGCGTGACCCTGCTGCATCCTCCCGGCACCTTCAGCGCGGCCGGCATGATGCGGCTGAGGCTGGGCGAGGCGCTGGTCAACATCTATGTGGCGCGGCTGCGCCCGGACCCGGACGAGGCCAGCGCCCGCCAGCACCAGACCAGCGACCTGATGACCTGGATCGGCGCCACCGCCGAAGGCATGCCGAGCCTGATTGCCGGCGATTTCTCGGCCAGCACGGTGGAACTGGTGCGCAGCACGCCGGGGTTCCAGCCGGCCCGGCGCAATCCCGGCGGCCGTGCCGAGGCGCCGGCGGCCAGTGGGGGCGGCAGCAGCGGCCACGGCCTGGATGTGCTGTTCCAGGTCAAGCATTTCGGCGGCATCCGCCAGCAGCCGATCCTGCTGCCGGCCGACGGCGACCTGCCCGGCCTGCGTCTGGGTGTGATGGCGACCCTGCGCCTGCAGGGCGATACGGCCACTGCGGAATAGGTAGTGCCGGCCGCTGGCCGGCTCCCCCGGTACCGCACGGTTGCCGGCCTGCGGCCGGCACTATCGAACGACTGCTGCAACAGAAAAGGCCGGGGTCTCCCCCGGCCTTCTCATGTCATCCCGTCACGCGATCAGGCGATCGCTTCCTGGTAACGGCGCTCGACTTCGTTCCAGTCGATGACGTTGAAGAACGCGCCGATGTATTCCGGGCGGCGGTTCTGGTACTTCAGGTAGTACGCGTGTTCCCACACGTCCAGGCCGAGGATGGGGGTGTTGCCTTCCATCAGCGGGCTGTCCTGGTTGCCGGTGCTCTCGACCACGACCTTCTTGTCCGGGGTCACGCTCAGCCACGCCCAGCCACTGCCGAAACGGGTCAGCGCGGCCTTGGTGAAGGCATCCTTGAACTTGTCGAAACCGCCCAGGTCCTTGTCGATGGCCTTGGCCACGTCGCCCACCGGGTTGCCGCCGGCATTGGGGGCCATCACGGTCCAGAACAGCGAGTGGTTGGCATGGCCACCACCGTTGTTGCGCACCGGGCCCTGCAGGTTCTCCGGCAGCGACTTGAGCTTCTTCACCAGCTCTTCGACCGGCAGGTCAGCGTACTCGGTGCCTTCCAGCGCCGCGTTGACGTTGTTGATGTAGGTCTGGTGATGCTTGGTGTGATGGATTTCCATCGTCGCCGCATCGATATGCGGTTCCAGCGCGTCGTAGGCGTAGGACAGCTTGGGCAGGGTGTAGGCCATGATGCATCTCCTGATTGCGAGGGCACCCGACGATGTCGGGCGGTGCGCGGTGAATGATGGGGACAGACCGCCAGATTACCAAGGGGGATGTAAAGGAAATTGCGTCCTGCCAGTGAGCACGACGGCAATTGTTACGCAGCAGTGACGCAGCGCTCTCCTCATGCACCGTGCAGCGCACAGGCGCTACAGTGCGTGTACTACCCTCGCCCGCCCCTGCCCATGCGCAACCCCCGGCTGCTGATCACCGCCATCGCCCTGCTGCTGCTCGGCCTGGTCGCCAACCATTTCCTGCAAAGGCCGCCAGCGCCGCAGTTCGCGCCCGACCTGCAGGGCACGCCTGTCGCGCGCGCGCCGGCCACCGCCTCGCCCGGCAAGGACAGCGGACTTCCCGCGTTCCTGCCCGCCGAAGCGCGCGCGACCATCGCCCTGATCCAGCGTGGCGGTCCATTCCCGCACCGCCAAGACGGCAGTACCTTCGGCAACCGCGAGCAGCAACTGCCGCAGCGCGCGCGCGGCTACTACCGCGAATACACCGTCGACACCCCTGGCGCGCCTACGCGTGGCACGCGTCGCATCGTCACCGGCGGCGATCCGCCGGAAGCGTGGTACTACACCGACGACCATTACGCGTCATTCCGCAGCTTCGCCGTACCGGCCCAGGGAGCCCAGTGATGAGCCACGATGATTTCGGCCTTGGCCTGCATGACATCAACAACGCCGGCGTCTACGCCATCGACAGCGACGACATCGGCGCACTGGCCGCGGCGATGCGCGATGCCGGCCTGAAAGTGATCCGCATCGATCTGGAGGGCGTCGCGGACAAGCGCACCCTGCTCGCCCGGTTGGCCGCACAGCTGGATTTCCCGGCCGGTTTCGGCGGCAACTGGGATGCGCTGTCGGACAACCTGCGCGACCTGCAATGGCTGCCGGCCAATGGCTACGCGCTGTTCCTGGCCGACGTGGACGCGCTGCGCGCCGGTCCGCAGAAGGACTTCGACACCCTGCTGGACGTGATGGACGAGACCAGCCGTGACTGGGTCGGCCGCGACGTACCGTTCTGGGTGTTCCTGTCGCAGAGCGCGTAAGGTCACTGCCTTGGCCGGCATGCACTGACGCCTTGGCAGAGGCCGATCTTGGTCGGCGCTTCTGTGCCAACCAAGGTCGGCATCTACCAAAGCGCGGGCCGGCCAGCGCATCGGGCGCGGCCGAAGCTTTAGCGGCTCCCATTGTCTTCCTGCAGTTCCTTCTTGAACGGGATGTCCGGCGGCGGTCGTGCCACGGCCGGCTGGTCCTGCATGTTGGGGTTGGTCAGGCCACAGCCGCCACCGGCCTGCAGGATCGAAATGACGCAGGAGATCCTTGTGTTGGTGCCCGGCAATGGAATCTCCATCGCCTTGACGCCCTTGCGCACCCATTCGGCCAGCAGCGATTCCTGCGGCACCCAGTACTTGTCGAACGAGGTCGGCGTGTAGTCGTACGGCGGGCGCTTCAGCCAGGTGCCGGACTGCGCAATGCGCTCCTTGCTCCAGCCGTCGTTGGCACCGCCGGGCGCACCGCGCGCGGCATGGCCATCGCCCTCCTGGCCAGGCACGCGCACGCTGCCATCGGCATTGAACAGGCCGCTGCCCTTGCCGGCGGTACTGGCCTGGCGGATACCGTTGCTGCTGCCGTCGCGGTTGCGGCTGGAAGACCCCCAGTCATCGCCCTTGGCAGGCGTCGCCCAGTTGCCTGGATCAGGCGCCGGGCGCGCTCCCGCGTTTGCGGGTGTGCTGCTGGATGCTGACGGACGCGCGCTGCTGCTCGCCTGCGTCGCGCTGCCCTGGGCCGCAGTCGCGGGCGTCGCCGTGGCACTGCCACTGGAGGATGCCGGCGCTGCCACCGGTGCCGAGGCCACTTCACGTTCCCGCACCTGCACGTCGCGGCCAGTGGGCGCGCGTACGGCGGGCTCACGCCCGGCCACCGCCGCCATCCGCACCTGCGGATCGGCCACGGCCTGCACTTCACGTTCGCGCACCTGCACGTCCTGCTGCGGCACGCGCACCTGCACTTCCGCGCTGCGCAGCGGTTGGGGAGCGACCGGCGCGTCGACCGTACTGACTTCGCGTTCGCGCACCTGGATGTCACGCACCTGCGGCGTGCGCACGGCCAGTTCCGGGGTACGCACCGGGCTTGGTGTCGGCGGCGCCTGCACCGGCTGCACGCTGCGCTCGCGCACGGCGGGCGTGCTGTCACGCGGTACGACGCTGACTTCGGTGCGCGGCACACTGACCGGCGGCACCACGAAATCCGTGCTGGCCTGCGCCACTTCGGTGGCCTGGACGGGCGAAGGCGGCGGCGCGGCCACCGGCGCCGGCTCGGCGTCGGCTGGCGGTGGTGGAACGCTGGCGGTCGGCGCGGATGCCGGGGATGAGGCGGTGGTTTCGGCAGCCACCGGACGCGGCGCAGGGGCCGAGGCAGCGCCCGCCTCCTGGCCCGGCGCAACCCGACCTGCCGCCGCAGCCGCAGCCGCTTCGGCGCCCGGCTGATCGCCACCGCCTTCCTGCGACGCGCGGCCGACGAACTCCACCTGCACGCGCTCGCCCTCGGTGCCCTCTTCGTCCGGCGCGCTGGTACGGATCACCGCCACCCACAGCAACAGCACGAAGAACAGCAGATGCAGCAGTGCACTGACCAGTGCCGAGGTCCAGCGCATCCAGCGCTGGTCGCGCGGCGCGGCGTCCCAGTCCTGCCAGAACAATCGGCGCAGCGCCTGCCACGGCGACAGCCGCGGCGACTGGCCTGGCGGGCCCGGCAGCGGGCGCGGCAGGAAAACTGCGATCACCTCGCGGGCATGGAACGGCCGCGGCAGTGGCCCCAGCGAGCGCAGCCACAGCGCCCAGCCATAGGGCAGGCGCGTGGACTTCTCGAGGACGGCGCGGGGCTGCTGGCGCGCCAGCAGCAGATCAATGAGTTGCTCGGCCCGGGTCAGAGGCACGCGTCAGCGATCAGGCGACGTTGCCGCGCGGAATGTAAGGCGCGTGGCCGCTGTCATGATCGGTCGCGTCACGCACGGCGGTCACGCCCGGCACGCGGCCCATCAGGGTTTTTTCGATGCCCTGCTTGAGCGTCACATCGGCCATGCCGCAGCCCTGGCAGCCACCACCGAAGCGCAGCAGCACCACGCCGTCGGACGAGACTTCCTGCACGGCCACCTTGCCGCCATGCGAGGCCAGCTGCGGATTGACTTCGTTCTCCACCACCCAGTGCACGCGTTCGACCAGCGAGGCCGCATCACCCGGCGCTTCGCCCTTGATGCGCGGCGCCTTGATGGTCAGCTGCTGGGCACCGGCGGTGCCGGCGACGATGTCGATCTCGGCGCCATCGAGCCAGCCAACGCTGCCGGCGTCGACATAGAGGGTGAAACCATCGCAGTCCACCGCCCACTCGTCACCGAGCAGGTCGGTCGGTTCGGCGAATTCCAGCCGGGCATCGGCGCGCGGCGTACCGGGGTCGACCGCGCTCAGGCGCACGCCCATGCCGGGCACGCCCTCGCGTTCGATCAACTTGCGGAAATGGGTCTGGGCAGTGTCGGAGATCTGGATCATCAGGCTATTCTAGCCAAGTAAGCGTCAGCCGCTCATTCGGTTTATACACCGTCCGGCGCATTGTTCAGTCAACACGAGGTGGAGATTCCCATGGCCGACCTGATTCCACTGGCCCAGGCCCGTTGCGTGCCGCGCAAAGGCAGCGACCACAAGCTCGGCGAGGCCCGCCTGGCCGAACTGCTGCCGCAGGTTCCCGGCTGGGAGCTGAGCGAGGGTGACCAGGCCCTGTCGCGTACCTTCCGCTTCAAGGATTACTACGCCACCATGGCCTTCGTGAACGCGCTGGCCTGGATCGCCCACCGCGAGGACCACCACCCGGACCTGGGCGTGCACTACGACCGCGCGGTCGTGCGCTTCTCCACCCACGATGTGGGCGGGCTGAGCGAGAACGACTTCATCTGCGCGGCCAAGACTTCGGCCCTGACGGAGCAACTGCCATGAACGTACGTTTGCTGAGCCTGTCCCTGATCGCTGCGACCGGCCTGGCCGGCTGTGGCGCGTCCGAACCGCCGTCACCGCCACCGCCGCCGCCGACCGAAGTGGCCGCGGTGAAGACGCCGCCGCCGCAGTACCCGCTGGAACTGGCCTGCATGGGCGTGGGCGGCACCAGCACCTTCAAGGTGACCATCGGCACCGACGGCAAGCCGAGCGAGGTTGCGCTGTTGACCGGGGCCGGCAACCCGCAGCTGGACGAACTGGCCAAGACCGCCGTGCAGGGCTGGCAGTTCAAGGCCGCCACCCGTAACGGCCAACCGGTGCCGGCCACCATCCAGGTTCCTGTCAGCTTCAACCCGCCACAGCCGAAGCCGGACCAGTGCTTCGCCATCGAAGAACGCCTGCGCCGCGGCGGCTGATCGCACACACCCCGACGGGGCCTGCCGACGCCCGCCTCGCCCTCGCCGCCCCGGCCCTGCCCGGGGCGGCTGTCTGTTGACCAGGATCGCGTGGGTTGATGCTGCAGATTCCCCCTGAAAACATCTGGATCGCACTGGCGGTCACGCTTGCCGCAGGCCTGGCCACCGCGATCGGCAGCCTGCTGGTGCTGTTCTCGCGCCGCCCCAGCCCGCGCCTGCTGGCGTTCGGCCTGGCCTTTGCCGGTGGCGCGATGGTCTATGTGTCGCTGTCGGAGATCCTCAACAAGTCCATTGCGTCGTTTGCACTGGCGTATGGCGAGCGCACCGGCTTCACCTACGGCACCCTGGCCTTCCTGCTGGGCGTGATCGTGATCGTACTGATCGACCACTTCATTCCCAATCCGCATGACAGCCTGGACAAACAGGACCCTGCGTTCCGCGAGAACAGCCGCGAGTACCTGAAGCGGGTCGCGCTGCTGACCTCGGTTGCGATCACCGCACACAATTTCCCGGAAGGGCTGGCGACCTTCTTTGCCACGCTGGAAAGCCCATCGGTGGGCATGCCACTGGCCTTCGCCATCGCCATCCACAACATTCCCGAGGGCATCGCGATCGCGGTGCCGGTGTACTTCGCCACCCAGAACAAGTTCTACGCGTTCAGTGCCAGCCTGCTGTCCGGCCTGGCCGAGCCCGTGGGCGCAGCGCTTGGCTACTGGCTGCTGTCAGGATCGCTGTCGCACGCCACGTTCGGCTGGGTGTTCGGCCTGATCGCCGGCGTGATGGTGTTCCTGGCGCTGGATGAGCTGCTGCCGGCGGCCAAGCGCTATGCCAAGGGCCACGAGACGGTTTATGGACTGGTGGCCGGCATGGGCACGCTGGCGATCAGCCTGGTGCTGTTCAAGTGGTGAGGGGTTCCCGGCTCGCCCTGTAGAGTCCAGCCATGCTCGACTGGCTTTCCGCGCGGCCCGACCGAGGCGCAGTCGAGCGTGACTCGACGCTACAGGAGATCCTTACTTCAGCCGGTCCAGCGCCTCGACCAGCTCATCCGCCAGCGGCGCGTTCAATACGTATGGGCTCTTGCCGTCATCCAGCGCGAACTCCAGCGAGGCCGCATGCAGGAACAGGCGCTTCAGCCCGATCTGCTCACGAAGCCGCTTGTTGACCGCTGGATCGCCGTATTTGTCGTCACCGGCCACCGGATGCCCCAGATGCTGGGCGTGCACGCGGATCTGGTGGGTACGGCCGGTCTCGATGCGGACTTCGCAGTACGAATGGCCACCGCGGCGTTCCAGCACCCGGAAGTGGCTGATCGATTCCTTGCCGATCGCATTGACCTGCACATGGCGCTCGCCGCCCTGGCGCAGGCCCACGTGCAGCGGTGCGTCGACCGTCATCACGCCGTCGGGCATGCGCCCGGCCAGCAGGGTCAGGTAGCGCTTGCGGATGCCGGCGCCGTGGTCTTCACGCAGCAAGGCCTGCAGTTCGCTCAGCGCCGAGCGCTTCTTGGCCACGATCAGCAGGCCCGAGGTGTCGCGATCCAACCGGTGGACCAGCTCCAGGGTCTGCCCCGGGCGCAGCGCGCGCAGGGTCTCGATGGCGCCGAAGCTGATGCCGCTGCCGCCGTGGCTGGCCACGCCGGTCGGCTTGTTCAGGGCCAGCAGGCGGGCGTCCTCGAAGACGATGGCCTGCTCCAGGCGGCGCATGAACGCCTCCGGCGGACCGGCCCTGTCTCCTTCCTCAGTGAGACGGACCGGCGGCACGCGCACCTCGTCACCGGCCTCGAGCTTGCGTTCGGCCTTGGCGCGGCCACCGTTCACCCGAACCTGGCCACTGCGCACCAGCTTGTAGACCAGGCTGCGCGGGGCGCCCTTCAGCTGGCCGAGCAGGAAGTTGTCCAGGCGCTGGCCGGCGCGGTCGGCGGGAACGGTGATCATGCGCACGGAAGGCTTGTCGCCAGCGGGTTTGGTGGGGTCTTGGGCGGTCATCAGGCTGTTTATTCTGTTACACTCGGGGGGCGAGATAAGGGATTGATTTCGTTGGAAGTTACTCAGGGCCAGAAGCCCAGCTTCCGACGAATCCGGCACAGTGCGCGACCACCGCCCGCGGGGCGGCCATGTTAGCGGCTCACCGGCCTTCCCGGCCATCGCCGGATGCCTGACACGCAACCGTGCTGAACATGTCCCGCGTGGCGCTCCAGCCTGGCTGACAGCTGCCTGCGGCCTGTAACACCCCAAAACCCATAAGAGTGAAGCGCTCCCGCGGCCTGCCGTGGTGTCGTAGCGCTGGAAACCCAAGCCGCCCTCCCCGCGCTTGCGCGAATGGGCGGCGAACCGTGTCCAGAGGCGAAACCCCATGGCGTTCCGCGCGGTAGCCGCTTGCGAGGAACGCAACAATGAAGCGAATGCTGATCAACGCCACGCAGGCTGAAGAGCTGCGTGTTGCCATCGTGGATGGCCAGTCGTTGTATGACATCGACATCGAACAGCCGTCGAAGGAACAGAAGAAGTCCAACATCTACAAGGGCCGGATCTTCCGCATCGAGCCCTCGCTGGAAGCCGCCTTCGTCGAGTACGGCGGTGGCCGCCATGGCTTCCTGCCGCTGAAGGAAATCTCCCGCGACTACTTCCAGGCCGGTGTCGACCACAACAAGGCCGGCATCCGCGAGCTGCTGAAGGAAGGACAGGAGATCGTCGTCCAGGTCGACAAGGAAGAGCGTGGCAACAAGGGCGCCGCCCTGACCACGTTCATCTCGCTGGCCGGCCGCTACATGGTGCTGATGCCGAACTCGCCCAGCGCCGGCGGCGTTTCCCGTCGCATCGAGGGCGAAGACCGGGCCGCGCTGAAGGACGCCCTGGACAAGCTGAACATTCCCGACGACATGGGCGTGATCATCCGTACCGCCGGCGTCGGCCGCGATGCGGAAGAGCTGCAGTGGGACCTGGACTACCTGCTCAATGTCTGGCGCGCCATCGCCGAAGCCGCACTGAGCAAGCCGGCTCCGTTCCTGATCTACCAGGAATCGCGCCTGATCGTGCGCGCCCTGCGTGACTACCTGCGCGCCGACATCGGCGAGATCCTGGTGGACACCGAGGAGATGTACGAGCACGCCCGCGAGTTCATGCAGCAGGTGATGCCGCAGACCCTGCGCAAGCTCAAGCATTACAAGGACGACATCCCGCTGTTCAACCGCTTCCAGATCGAGTCGCAGATCGAGGGCGCCTACGAGCGCAACGTGCGCCTGCCGTCGGGCGGCTCGATCGTGGTCGACCAGACCGAAGCGCTGACCGCGGTCGACGTCAATTCCTCGCGCGCCACCAAGGGCAGCGACATCGAGGACACCGCGTTCCAGACCAACCTGGAAGCGGCCGAGGAAGTGGCCCGCCAGCTGCGCCTGCGCGACCTGGGCGGCCTGGTGGTGATCGACTTCATCGACATGGCCTCCAACAAGCACCAGCGCGAGGTCGAGAACCGCCTGGCCAACGCGCTGAAGTACGACCGTGCGCGCGTCCAGGTCGGCCGCATCTCGCGCTTCGGCCTGCTGGAAATGAGCCGCCAGCGCCTGCGCCCGAGCCTGGGTGAATCCAGCCAGATCGTCTGCCCGCGTTGCGACGGCCACGGCCGCATGCGCAGCGTCGAGTCGCTGTCGCTGTCGATCATCCGCGTTGCCGAAGAGCATGCGATGAAGGAAAACACCGGGCAGGTGCTGGTCCAGGCGCCGGTGGAGATCGCCAATTACCTGCTGAACGAAAAGCGCAGTGCCCTGCGCGAGATCGAGCAGCGCCACGAGGCGCCGATCGTGATCGTCGCCGACGAGCAGCTGCACACCCCGCACTACACCGTCACCCGCCTGCGCGAGAACGAGCTGGGTGAAGAGAGCAACAAGCCCAGTTACCAGCGCGGCACCCCGCGCAAGCTGCCGGTGCATGCCCTGACCAAGGGCCAGCTGAACATCCCGCCGCCGGCGGTGACCCAGGTCAAGCACACCTCCCCCGCCCCGGTGCGCGAGGAAGTGGAGCCGGCCGCAGCGGCACCGGCCCCGGTCGTGGCAGCGCCGGTTGCAGCGGCCCCGAGCGGCGGCGTGATCGGTTGGCTCAAGCGCGTGTTCGGTGGCGAACCGGCGCCGGCGCCGGCGCCGGCGGCTCCTGTTGCCCGCCAGCAGCAGGACGGCGGCCGCAAGGACCGCAACAAGGATCGCAACAAGGACCGCAAGGATCGCCGCGACGACAACCGTGGCAACGGCAACGCTCAGCAGCAGAAGGATGGCGGCAACCGCAAGGAGCGCGGTGAGCAGCGCAAGGACGGCCGCAACGGCAACAACGGCAATGCCCAGCAGCAGCCGCAGCAGGGCAGGCAGAAGGAGCCTCAGCAGAAGGACGGCCAGCAGCCGCATCAGCAGAACAGGCCGCGCAACGAGCAGCAGGGCCAGAACCAGAACCAGCAGCAGCCGAAGCTGAAGCAGCCCAAGCAGCCGCGCCAGCCGCAGGACGGTGACAAGCCGGCCGAGAAGCCGCAGCGCAGCACCGCCGAGGCACCGGCCGAGGCCGTGACCGCGGCTGCCGCCGTGGCCGCCACGGCGGTCGCCGCCAATGGGGTGACCGCTCAGGAAGCCACTGCGCCGGTGGCGCCGGTTGCGCCGGCCGCCTCCGCTCCGGCGGAAGCCACTGCACCGGCCGACACCACTGCCAACGCCGGCAACGAGGCCGAGGCGATTGCCGTGACCGGTGAAGAGGCTGCTGTCGACGCCAACGGCGAGCAGGCCGGTGAAGGCGCGACCCGCCGCCGCCGTGGCCGTCGTGGTGGCCGTCGCCGCCGTCGTGGTGGCGCCGAGAACGCTGCCGGCAGCGATGGCCTGGGCGATGATCAGGACGACGCGGACGACAGTGATGACACCGATGCCGCTGATGTCGCCGAGCAGAGCAACGACAGCGTCGCCGGGACCACTCCGGTCGCGGCCGCGCAGCCGGCCCGTTCGCAACCGGAATTCGATTTCGATGACGAAGTCGAACCGACCGCTGCCGAATCCGGAAAGCCGGTCCGTGCCGCCGCCGCTGTTGTCGCCGCGCCGGTCGCGGTGGTGAGCAGCGCCGTGGTCGATGCCGCTGCACCGGTGGTGGCCGAGGTACAGGCCCCGATCAATACCGTGGCCAAGGCCGAACCGGCATCTTCGCCGGTGCAGACCAGCATGCTCGATGCCATCGACGCGGCGACCCCGGCCCAGCCGGTGGTGGCTGCAGCACCGGCGGTCGAAGCCAAGCCGGTCGTGGTTGAGGCTGCCCCGGCCGTTGAAGCCACTCCGGTAGTCGAAGTGAAGCCGGTCGTGGAATCGAAGCCAGAGATCGCTGAAGCCGCTCCGGCGGTCGAAGCCGAGCCGCTGGCCGTTGAGGCCGCCCCGGTGGTGGAGGCCGCTCCCGCGGTTGAAGCCAAGCCGGTTGTCGAGACCGCACCGGTCGCCGAACAGCCAGTCGCTCCGGTGGCAGTTGAAGCCGCACCGGTGGAAGCTGCGGCCCCGGTCGCCGATGCGGTGGTGACGCCGTCGATCGATCCGGTCGCCGATGGTCACACCGATGCCGCCGCCCAGGCGGCCGAAGCCAAGGCCGACGAAGAAGACGAAGACGCCGCCAAGCGCACACCGCCGGCGAACTGATCGCGATCTGGTCGCGTGAAAAGGAACGGCGGGGATCGATGATCCCCGCCGTTTCTGTTTGTGCGCCGGGCGCGTGCAGCGCTCTGGTAGAGGCCAACCTTGGTTGGCGCCGTTGTTCGAGCGAACGCGGACACGTCCGTGCCAACCAAGGTTGGCACCTACCAGGACATCAGCGCGTCGGCGCGAACTGCAACCGGGTCCACACGCCGTAGTGGTCCGAGGCCCAGCGACCGCTGTCATCGGGCTGGTCGAACAGGAGCTTCGCTTCGCGCGCGACCATCCGGTCCTGCTGGAAGAAGATGTGGTCGATACGCGAAGGTGCCTGGTAATAGTGCCGGTTCAAGGTGCTGACCCCGGCCAGGTCGGTGTTGACGTGCACGCTGCCATAGCTGTCGCCGTAATGGCTGCGCAGCTCGCTCAGGTCACCTGCGTCCACCAGCGCATTGAAGTCGCCCGCGATCACCACCGGCGCGCCGGCCGAGGTAGCGGTGATGAAGCGCAGCAGGTCCTCGACCTGGGTACGGCGGATGCGCTGACCACTCTCGTCGTTGCGCTCGTTGAGATGCGTGGCGTAGACGTTCACCGGCGTGCCGTCGACGTCGATGCGCAGGTGGGCCACCGTGCGGTAGTCGTCCAATGGCAGCAGCAGATGGTCCCCCTGGGCGAGGATCGGCCGCCGGGTCAGCAACGCATTGCCGTAACGCTTCGGCGCACCCACCGGATCGGTGGACACGAATACGTACTTGTAGCCGAGTTGGCTGGCCAGCCACTGCGCCTGGTTGCGCACGTTGCGGCGCTGGATCACCTCCTGCAGCGCGATGGCATCGGGCTGCAGGCGCTTGAGTTCGGCCAGGATGGTACGGCGGCGGCTTGGCCAGTCTTCGCGGTCATGATGGAGGTTGAAGGTGACCATGCTCATGCCTGGCGCGCTGGCGATGTCCACCGCTGGCGATGCGACCTGCGGCACCGCCGCCAGCGTCAGCCCTGGCAATGCCAATGCAATGGCCAGCCCCAGGGCGCGCACCGTCGCACGCGCTCCCTCCCCTTGTTGCTTCATCGTTACTGCCCCTTGCGCTCGGCGCGGCGCACCGCGCCCGGTACATCGATCTCGACCCGTGCCGGCAGCTGGTGCACGTGCAGTTCCTTGTTGATCCATTCGGCCGCTTCGCCGTTGATGGTCGCCTCGCCCGGATCACCGGCGTACGGCCACGGCAACACCACGCCACCGACCGGTGGCACCAGGCCCGGCTGCACCTCCAGCACCAGCTGCTTGTCGCTGCGCTGCAGGCGGTAATTGAGCTGGCCCTGCGGCGTGCGAAGGCCCTGCACGGCGATGCCCTCGCCCTGCAGCCAGGCCGTCGGGATGCCGGCGGCCAACACCAGCGCATCGTCCATGTCACGACTGTAGGCGAACATGTCCAGGGCCGAGCGCACGAAGTCCGAGGCGACCCAGGCATGCGGCAGGTCACCGACGAAGAACGGCTTGCGCGGCGTGCGCGAGACCACTTCGGCCCACTGGTTCCAGGCCTGCGGCGCACGGTCCTTGAAGAAGAACTCGGTCGCCTGCCAGGCGCGATCGCGCCAGCCCAGGCGAACGAAGGCGGCCACGTTGCGCCATTCGTACGGCGTGTAGTCCTTCCACTCGCGCTTGCCATCGCGGCGGGCCACGAATTCCTTCCAGTAGCGCTCGAAGGTCGCCTCCAACGCCTGCTGCGGCAGCCGGCCCTGCTCGCCGCCCGGCGCCAGCGCGACGGTGGTCGAGGTCGCGTCGAAATCGCCCAGCTCGGCCGAGCCCGGCAGGTAGTCGATGTTGTGCTGCTGCATCGCCGACAGCAGTGACGCCTGCAGGTCATCACGGAACTGGTCACGCGACTCGGCGATCTGCATCGCTTCGACCTTGCCCAGCTGGGCCGCCAGCGATGCTGCGTCCTTGTAGCCGCGCAACGCCCAGAAATTATCCCAGTACGAATGCATCGGCTTGGCCGAATAGCCTTCGTGGCTGATCGAGGCCGGCATCATCCCGTAGAACGCCGGATTGCGCGCACGGTTCTCTTCGGTACGCTCGCTGGCACGCAGCTGCTCCATGTAGCTGTAGGCGCCCTGCACGTGCGGCCACATCAGCTCGGCGAAGGTGCTGTCGCCGGTATAGCGCCCATATTCGGCGATGCTGTAGATCAGCTCACCGTGGCTGTCGTTCTCCGGTACCGGGTCGCTGCCGCGCGCATCGACACAGCACGGCACCTTGCCGTTCTCGAACTGGTAAGGCGCATACCAGTTGATGTAGTCACGCACGGCATCGCTGCGCCCCATGCGCAGCAGGCCTTCGGAAATCATCGCGCCGTCGCGGATCCAGCTGCGCGCGTACGAGCGCGTGCCCGGCTGCAGGCGCGGGCCGACCCGCGAGATCAGCATGTGCGCCACGGCGGTGCGCAGGGTGTCGACCAGGGCCTGGCCTGCCGCCGGCACCTGCAGCGAGACCACGCCCAGCGCGTGCCGCCACTGTTCGGCCACCTGCGCCTGCGCCTTGGCCACGTCCAGCGCCTGCGGCGCCCAGCTCCCGGTCTGCGGCAGCACCACTGCCACTTCGCGGCTCTGCCCGGGTTCCAGCTTGATCGTATACAGCAGCGCACCGGACGCCATGCCGGTACTGTCCTTCACTGCCGTAGTGGCCGGATACTTTCCGGACGCAAGATGCATCGCATCGAGCTTGCCATCGAACGTGCTGGCGAAACGGGCATCGGGCACCTGCAGTGGATAGATGCGCGGCTCGCCGTTGATGCGTACCAGCTGTTCGCCCACGTCCAGCGCATCGATGCGGCTGAAGCCGCCGACGGTGTTGAGGAACTGGGTCGGCGGGTTGACCTGCCAGGGGCGGATCGCCAGCGCCAGGGTGTACTCGTGCGCCACCTTGTCCGGATTGCTCAGCCGGTAGCGGCCGATCAACTGCGCGCGCTCCGGCGTGCCCTGCACGAAGCTGGTCACCGCCAGGCCGGCCTTCTCGTGCACCCAGTCGACGTTGGCGATCGGAAGATAGTGGTCCTGCAGCGACTGGGTAGTGGCCACCTTCGACCAGTCCAGCAGCTTGCCGTCGAGGCGGATGAACGGCTCGATGCTGAAGCTGCCCTTGGCCGGCTCCAGCGCACCGTCCTCGCTGATCAGCGCCTGTTCCTGGCCGCCATCGAGGCCGAGCAGGGTCCAGTACGGCTGTTCGCCCACATACGCACGCGGCAGCGAACCGCGCGGCAGGTCGGCCGCCACCGAGGACAGGAAGGCGTTCGGCGTGGCGGCGAACGCCAGCGGCTTGAGCGTGATGTCACGGATGCCATAGCGCCAGTTCGGGCCATCGAGCAGATCGAAACGCACGTAGCGTGCGTCGGTGTCCGGCAGCGCCAGCCAGTCGCGGCCACCCGCACCGCCGGTCACCTCGCGCACAGTGCGCCAGTCCCGGCCATCTTCGGACGTCCGTACGGTGTAACGGTTGGCTTCCAGGTTCGGCAGCCAGTCGATCACCGCACCGCCGATCTCGCGGCTCTTGTGCAGGTCCAGGCTGATGGTCTGCTGCTTGACCCCGCCGCTGATCCAGAACGTATCGCCCTTGCCATCGATCATGCGGTCCTGCAGCGCGGTGGCGGTATCGGCGATGACCGATGGCACCAGTGCCGAATCATCCTGCGGTGGCAGGCCCTGCAGGGTCAGCTTGTCGAAGCACACCGTGCCGCGGCCACCGACCTTGCTGTAGATCGTGAACTCGACCGCGGCGCTGCGCGCCATCTCCTTCTCGGGCGACGGCCCCCACGCCTTGTCGATCTGGCGACGCCGGTATTCGACCGGTGTCCACGCCTTGGGGAAGCTGTAGCCCGGGCGGTTGACCCACCAGACGTTGTCGCCGCTGGCATCGATCAGCTTGAACTGCAGGTCGTTGGCCGGCGAATCACCACGCAGCTGGAAGCCGAAACGGTAGTTGACCGGGTAGTCGATGTTCAGCGCGCGGCGGATGCCGACGTAGCCGGAGACCTTGTGGAAATCATAGTCCAGGCACAGGGCACGGCCGCCGCCGGCGCCGCTGACCGGCCGCAGCGAACCACTGACCTGGTCGGACAGCACCAGTTTCCAGGCGCCGATATCGTCGAAGTCGTCCAGCACCTTCGGCGCCGGCAGTGCCGGTGGTGCGGCGATCGCCAGGGAGGTCCACAACAGTCCCAGTCCAACGGCGATCGCTCGCTTCATCCCTTGACGCTCCCCAGCAACAGACCTTGGATGTAGTACCGCTGCAGCACCAGGAACAGCGCCAGCACCGGAACCACGGTGACCACCGCGCCAGCCATCATCATTTCCACGTCCATGATGTGTTCGCGCGAGAGGGTGGCCAGCGCCACCGGCAAAGTGTAGTGCTCCTGGTCGGTCAACACGATCAGCGGCCACATGAAATCGTTCCATGCGCCCATGAAGGTGAAGATCGCCAGGGTCACCAGCACCGGCTTGAGCATCGGCAGCACGATCTGGAAGAAGATGCGCAGCTCCCCTGCCCCGTCGATGCGCGCCGCTTCCAGCAGTTCGTCCGGGATCGAACGTGCGTACTGGCGTACCAGGAAGATGCCGAACACGCTGGCCAGCGCCGGCACGATCACGCCGCCGAAGCTGTTGACCAGCCCCAGCTGCTTCATCAGCAGGAACAGTGGCAGCATCGCCACCTGCGCTGGAATCACCAGCGCCGCCATCAGTACCTGGAACAGGCGCTCGCGGCCGACGAAGTTGAGCTTGGCGAAAGCGTAACCGGCCATGGTGTTGAGCAGCAGCGAGCCGATCGTGATGCCCAGCGACACCAGCAGGCTGTTGGCAAAGTTGCCGCCCATGCCGGTGCGCGCGAACAGTTCATGGTAGTTGTGCGTGGTGATGCTCGAAGGCAGCAGCGGCGGCGGGAAATGGCTGGCCTCGCCCTGCGGCATGAACGAGACCGAGACCATCCACAGCAGCGGTGCCAGGCTGACCAGGGCCAGCACCAGCAACGCACCATTGATCATCCACGGGTACCAGCGCGACTGGCCGATTTCACGACTCATACCAACTGCCTCTTGCGGCCGAAACGCAGCATCACGGTGGTCACCGCCAGGATGATCAGGAACAGCAGGAACGCCACGGCGGAGGCGCGTCCCAGGTTCCACCACTTGAAGCCTTCCTCGAACATGAAATACAGCACGCTGACGGTGCTCTGCAGTGGGTCGCCGCGGGTCATCACGTAGGGTTCGGCGAACAGCTGGAAGTAGCCGGACACGGTAATCACCCCGACCACCAGCAGCACCGGGCCGAGCATCGGCAGGGTGATGTGCAGGAACTGCTTCCAGCGCGAGGCACCATCGATGCGCGCCGCTTCGTACAGGTCATGCGGGATCGCCTGCAGGCCGGCCAGGAAGATCACCATGTTGTAGCCGAAGTTCTTCCACACCGCGAACAGCATGATGGTCGGCATCGCCCAGTTGGGATCACCCAGCCAGTCGATCGGGCTGATGCCCAGATGGCCCAGGCCGTAGTTCACCAGGCCATAGCTGGTATGGAACAGGTAGCGCCAGATCACCGCCACCGCCACCAGCGTGGTCACCACCGGCGCGAACAGGGCCGTGCGGAACAGGGCCTTGAAGCGCGCGGCCGGTGCATTGAGCAGCATCGCCGCGCCCAACGACACGCCGATCGACAACGGCACGCCGATCAGCACGAAGTAGGTGGTGTTCCACAGCGACTTCCAGAACATCGGCGTCTGCAGCAGGTCGATGTAGTTGCCCAGGCCGACGAAGCGCAGGTTGCTGCTATCGGCCAGTGCATAGAGGTCGAAGTCGGTCACGCTCAGTGCAAGCGCCGAGGCGACCGGCAGGCCGAAGAACACGCCCAGCACGATCAGCGAGGGGCCGGCGAAGATCCAGCCGGCCAGCGAAGTACGTTTCATTGCGCGCTCCCGGCGGCCACGGCGCTGCTCGATTGCGGCGACGGCGCGCGCTCCTGCAGGCGTTGTTGTTCATGCATCCAGCGGCGCTTGGCCAGCACCTTGTCCACGCGCTGGTCCAGCTCTTCCACGGCCTTGTCCTGCGGCAGGCCACCGCGCACCACCTTCTCGGTGACGATGCGCATTTCCTGCACGATGCGCTCCCATTCGAGCACCTTCGGCGTCGGCCTGACCCGCTCCAGCTGATCGCGGAACGCGGCCGCCAGCGGGTCATTGGCCAGCGACGGCGTGTTCCACGCACTGCGGCGCGGCGGCAGGTCGCCAATGATCGAATGGAAGCGTGCCTGGATTTCCGGCCGCGACAGGAATTCGATCAGCTTCCAGGACGCCTCCTTCTGCTGCGACTTGCGGAAGATCACCAGGCTGGTACCACCGGCGATGCCCGCGCCCGGACCGTCCGGCCCCGGCAGCGCGGCGGTGCCCCACTGCCCTTCCAGTTCCTTCGGCTGCAGCTTCTTGAACTCGCGGATGTTCCAGGGGCCGGAGATGTAGAACACGTTGAAGCCGCGGAAGAATTCGTCCCAGACATTGGAGATCTGCGTCTCGGACATCTTCGGCGCCCAGCCCTGCTCGAACATGTTGGCGTAGAAGCCCAGCGTGCGGCGGAACCCCGGGCTGGAGAAATTGCCCCGGGTGTCGTCGTCACGCAGCAGCGGGTCGGGCTGCTGCAAGGCCAGCGACAGCTGCTGCTCGAACTCGTTGATCGGCATCAGCACCGCGTAGCGGCTCGGGCCCTGCATGCGCTTGATCGCCGCCATCTGCTCTTCCCATTCCTGCCACGTACGCGGCGGGTGGTCGTAGCCGGCCTTGGCCAGCAGGTCCTTGCGGTAGTAGATCAGGCGCGTATCGACGTACCACGGCACGCCGACCAGCCCGCCGTGGATCACGTTGGTATCCCAGATGCCCTGGAAGTAGTCCTTCGGGTCGACCACGGTGGAGCGCTGCACGAACGGCTGCAGCGGGGTCAGCGCGTCGAGTTCGGCGAACTCCGGCACCCAGGTGTTGCCAAGCTGGCACACGTCCGGCAGGCCGTCGGCGGCGAACGCGGTCAGCAGCTTCTCATGCGCGGCGGTCCACGGGATGTTCTGCACATCCACCTTGATGCCGGGGTTTTCGGCCTCGAATTCGTGGATCAGCTCGCTGACCACCTCGGCTTCGCGGCCCATCGCCCAGAAGCGCACGGTGGTGGTGCCCGGTTCGGTACGGGCGCAGCCGGCCACGGCCAACGCGGCCAGGGCAGGCAGCGCCCAGCGGCGCAGGCGGTCGATCCAGGTCGGCATCGGGCTACTTGCCCTGGCCTGTGGTGCGGTTGGCATTGTTCTTCTGTTCCTGCGCGGCAGCCGCGCGTGATTCGGCGATACCCACCGCGCGTGCTGCCGCGGCCTTTTCGTCTTTCTGCAGTTCCAGCGGCTGGAACGAGCCTTCCGGCGCCAGCCAGCCACCGCTGAACCCGGCCCGCTCCAGGCCCTTGCGGATGTACGGGTTCTTCTTCATCACTTCCCAGACGAAGTCATCGCGGTAGTTGGCGATCATGGTCAGGATCGGGCCCTGGTCGATGGCGATGTAGTCGCTGGCGACCCAGCCGCGATCGGGAACCAGACGACCGGTCTTGATCGGGATGTCGTAGTTGAAGCTGGGGTTGAACGAATCCAGGAAGCCGTAGCTGGAATAGATGTAGTCGCCAAAGCGCTTGTGCATCTCCAGCGTGGCCGGGATCACCTGCTCGGGGGCGAACACCACCGAGGCGATCGCAGCGGTCGGGGCGATGGTGCCGTCATCGAAGTTCTCGCGCAGGCCGGCGCCGCGCGAGGAGTAGTGGCGGAACTGGCGCTGCTCGCCGCGGTACTCCTGCGTGGTGTTCTGCGGACCATCGCTGGCGGTCAGGCCCCACACGTTCTCGCCATACTCCTTCCACTGCATCGGGTTGGCGATGGCATATTCGCGCTGGGCCAGCGCGGCCGACCGGCTGTTGAGGAAATAGGTGCTGCCGCGCTCGCGCATGTAGGCGTCCTGGATGTCGCGGAAGTCGATCCAGACGTGGCTGTACTGGTGGCCGAACAGCGGGCCGAAGGACAGGTATTCCTGGCCCTGGTAGACGCCCCAGTCGTTGTCGTAGGTACGCGTCCACACCGTCCACGCGTCCGGGCTGACCGGGTGCGTCGGCGAGCCCAGGGCGAGGATGTACACCATCATCGCCTCGTTGTAGCCCATCCAGTCGTGGTCGATGAAACCGCTCTCCGGGAACCAGCCCATCGAGATCAGCGGTGCACGCTGCTGCAGCCACGGCCAGTCGACCTTCTTGTACAACGTATCGGCGATCTGGCGGATTTCCTTCTCGCGCGGATCATCACCGTCGTAGTACGACTGCGCGAACAGCACGCCCATCATCAGCAGCGCGGTATCCACCGATGACAGCTCGACCCAGCTGTCGTAGCGGCGGCCTTCCTGCATGTCCAGGAAGTGGTAGTAGAAGCCCTTGTAACCGGCCTTGCCGGTGCGCTGCGGGCCCATCGGCACGTCGCGGAAGAACTTCAGCGTGGTCAGCGTGCGGTCGATCGCCTGGTTGCGGCTGACCCAGCCGTTCTCGATGCCGATCGGATAGGCGGTCAGCGCGAAGCCGACCGAGGCGATGCTGGCGAACGGCCGCGACGGGTAGCGGTCCGGGGTCAGCCCGTTGACCTCGTTGGTGGTGTCCCAGAAGAACTGGAAGGTGCGGCGCTCGATGTCATCGAACAGCGGCGGCAGCTCAGGCTTCATGGGCCGCGGCGGTGCATCGGCCTCGATCAGGATCACCGGCGGGCGCGGTTTGGCAGGTTCCTGCTGGGCCGGCTGGCAGGCGGCCACGGCCAGGCTCAGCGCTGCGGCGGACAACAGATGGCGTGCCTGCATGGCGCGGTTCCTCCGGTGGTCTGATCGATGGGAAAGCATACCGTCCAATGATCTGAAATCGTTTACAAGGTGTGTGCTTAAAAAACCACGAAAAACGTGGCCTGACACCGCGATCATTGCCCACGCCGCTGCCCCCTGGCCGGCAGCGGCGTGGGCAATGGACCGGCACGGGGCCGGCCATTGCCGTTTTCACCGATGCCGCCAGCGAGCCGGCGGCATCGGGTCATGCATCACCGCCCGGGCTTAGAAGCGGAAGCCCACTTCGGCCTTGACCTGGCGCGGAGTACCGACGATGTCGCCGGTCTCGTTGTAGCTCACCAGCAGCTTGCCGTCGCTCTTCACGTAGTTCAGGTTGGAGAAGTTGTCGAAGTTGAGCACGTTGATGATGTCGATACGCGCATACAACTCGGTATCGCCGGCCAGCTTGAAGGTCTTGGTCGCCTGCAGGTCAAGCGACCGGTAGCCGAAGATCTTGCCGCCGAGCAGGAAGCGGCCGTTGCCCCCCGGGTAGCCGGC
This sequence comes from Stenotrophomonas sp. LC732, assembly GCF_052446685.1. Classification (NCBI taxonomy): domain Bacteria; kingdom Pseudomonadati; phylum Pseudomonadota; class Gammaproteobacteria; order Lysobacterales; family Lysobacteraceae; genus Stenotrophomonas; species Stenotrophomonas sp. LC732. The sequence continues at coordinate 2,907,800 of NZ_CP199214.1, forward strand.
GGCCGGGGTCGGCAGGCAGTTCGGGTTGCCGGCCTGTGCCACGCAGGACCAGTCGTTGCCCGCCACCGGGGTGGCCAAGGTCAGCTTGCCACCGAAGGTGATGCCCCAGAAGCCATCGTAGGAGCCCGTGACCACCAGACGGTGGCGCGGCGCGCCGTTGGACTTGATGTATGGGTATTCGCCGATGGTGCCGCGATCGAACGAGTAGTGCTCGTCGATGTTGCGGTTGTGGCGCGCAGTGGTCCAGGTATAGGCGATCGAGGTACCCCAGCCACTTTCCTTGGTGTACGGCTTCTGCGCCGACAGGAGGATCTGGGTAGCGCGGGTCTTGATGCCCTGCTGGCCAATGATCAGGCTGCCGAAGCCGGGGATGTTGCAACCCCACGGTTGGCCGTAGGTTGGCTTTTCGGCACCACACAGCATCTGGTTGTCGAAGAAGTTGCCGTTGCGGAAGCGATTGCCCAAGGTGTAGGCGAAGCCATCATAGGTCAGCGTGCGCGAGATGGTGGCGTCGGTCAGCCACTCCCCGATCTGGTTGCTCATGCCCAGGCTGAACTGGTCCGCGTAGGGCACCTTCAAGTTGTTGTTGAGCAGGTCCACTTCCAGGCCTTCGTTGCTGGTACTGCCCAGCAGGGCCTGCACGTTGCCGATGCCATTGAGCAGGTTCGGGTTCCAATCGAAGCACGGGTTCTGCCCGTACAGGCAGGCTCCGCTGCGCGGGTCGCGGAAGTACACGGTCGGCTGCGGCAGGGCCAGCTTGGTGGTTTCCAACGCCAGGTAGTCGAAAAGATCACGGTCGTAGGAACGACCGGCGCCACCATGGATCACATGCTGCTCGTCGGCATTGATGTCATACGAGAAGCCCAGCCGCGGCTGCCAGGCATCCTTGAATGCTTTGCGGTTGTGGCCGTTGCTGATGTAGTCGTTGATGTTCAGGCCGCTCAACGCGAGCGTCTGCGCGTAGCTCTGCCCGGCCGGGCCATGCGGATCCTGCGCATTGAGCGCGCTGACCACTTCCGGCGGGGTCACGAAGTCCAGGTAGGTCGGGTTCTTCTCGTAGTCCCAACGCAGGCCAAGGTTCAACTGCAGGTGGTCGTTGACCTGCCAATCGTCCTGAATGAACAAGCCAATCTGCGTGGTCTTCGAGCGTACTTCCGGCAACACGCCACTGACACCAGTAATCGGCTTGGTGAACTGCGCCTTGTACGGCGTATCAATGCCAAATTCCGGGTTGCCCACGGTGTAGTAGAACTGCGGGTTGATCTGCTGCGCGTCGGAGGCGTACAGATTGATCTTCTTGTACTTGGCGCCCATCTTGATGGTGTGGTCGCCAGCCCACTCCAAGCCGTCCAGGGTCAGGTTGTCTTCGATCGACCAGCCCTTCTGGCCCTTCACCTGCGAGGCGAAGGCGCTGGCACCACCGATTTCCACAATGGTGCGTTCCTGCGGGGTGTTGCCGTCGATGTCACGGCCATCCGGCGCGGTGTACACGTAGCCGTTGCCCAGGGTCAGCGGCAGCGGGTTGTTGAACGACTTCTCGTGGGTGACCATCAGCTCGTTGTAGAAGCGCTCACCGCTGTGATTCCAGCGCAGCGCGAAACGACGGTCTGTGTTGTCAGTGACCTTGCCATGCTCCTTGGAGGTCTGGTCACTGAACTGCTGCTGATTCTCGTCACGATCCTGGACTGTGAACTCGATGCGGTCGTTGTCGGTCGGCTCGACGTCGATCTTGGCGAAGATCAGGTCCTGCTTGAACGGCTGGCTGGCCGGGCCCAGGCCGGCGGCGGCCGCCGCCGGCAGCTGCGAGGCAGCACTGGTGACCGCGCCATTCGGGGCAATGGTCACTGGCAGATCGAAACGCTTGGCTTCGTAGGTCACGAAGAAGTGGGCCTTGTCCTTGATGATCGGACCGCCCAGCGCGAAGCCGTATTCCTTCTCCGCCGATTCTTCCTTGCTCTTTCCCGGCTGGCGTTCGGCCGGGGTCATCGCACGCATACTGTCGTTGGTGTAACGATAGAAGGTCTCGCCCTTGAACTCGTTTGTACCCGACTTGGTCGCAGCGGTGATCGCGGCGCTGGACACCTGGCCGTACTCGGCCTTGTAGTTGCCGCTGATGACCTTGTATTCACCGATGGCCAGCTGCGGGAACGGGTTGCCTGCGCTGCCGGACTGGCCGGCCACGCCGCCGCCCTTGACGTAGCTCTTCTGGCCCACACCGTCAATGTACACGTTGGTGCCGTCGGCGTTGGTCGCACCGCCGCGCAGCGAGGTGTTGCCCTTGGCGTCACGGGTGAAGATCATGCCCGGCACCGCGTCGGCGAACTCCAGGAAGTTGCGCGACACCTGCGGGGTGGTCTGGATCTGCTGCAGGCTGACGGTCTTGCCGACTTCGGAGGTGCGCACTTCCTGCAGCAGGGTCGGCGCGACGACGTTGACGGTGTCCAGGTTGGTGGCCGCGGTCGAACCGGGGGTGCTGCTGGCGGCACCGGCAAAGTTCAGCGTCGCGGTCGAGGCCACGGTGACGGTGACCTTCTGGGTCTGGCCGTTGGCGACCACGTCATAGGTACCCGGGTCCAGGCCCATCAGCGAGTAGCTGCCGTCGGCGCGGATGGTGCCACGGCGGACGGTACCGGTAGCCACGTTGGTGGCGGTCACTTCGGTACCTGCCTGGGCGCCGGCAACCTGGCCGCGCAGGCTGGCGTTGGCCGACTGCGCCATGACGTTGGGGGCGGCGGCCAGCATCAGGCAGCTGACCAGTGCGGTGCTCAGCAGCCGGCGCGCCGGCATGCGGAAGGTGGTATGCATCATCAACTCAATCTCCGGGTGGCGGTAACCGCTTGCGCGGTCCCTGCGATCAGTCAAAAAAAGAAGGAACGCCTCTGGCTTCAATGGCCGGATGGCGGAGTGGTGGAATCGCGAACTATCAAGCGGGGAACCAGGGTCTGCTTGTCCCCTGTCCCATCCGTGGAGGTGCCGTCCATCAACTGCATCAGACGCGTCATGGCCCGGTCGCCGAGCTCGGCGATGCTGACCTGCATGGTGGTCAGCGACGGGTGGACGAAACGCGCCAGTGGAATGTCATCGAAACCTGCCAGGGCAACATCGGCCGGCACACGGACACCAGCCTGCGTGAACGCATACAGGCAGCCCAGGGCCATCATGTCGTTGGCGGCGAACACGGCATCGGGCAGCGCTCCGGCTGCCAGCAACTCCTGACCGGCGCGATGGCCGGAAGCTTCGTCGAAATCACCGGGCAGCTCGATGCCTTCGGCGCCACTGCCAAACGCCACCAGCGCGTCACGGAAGCCGCGCAGGCGCTCGCGCGCGTCGAAGTTGAGGTCCGGGCCAGAAATGAAGGCAATGCGGCGGTGGCCGGCGTCCAGCAGGTGGCGGGTCATCGCCATCGCACCGGCGTGGTCGTCGATGCTCAGCACCGGATGGTCCTGCCCGGGCAGATAGGTGTTGATCAACACCGTCGGCAGCGACTGCGGCAGGTTGTCGGTCAGGAAGCCCGGGCTCTCGGCATAGGGCGAGAGCACCAGCAGGCCGTCGACGCGGCCGCGCATGGCACGCAGGGCGGCGCCCTGCTGTTCCTGGTCGCCGTGGTAGCTGGACACCAGCAGGTGCTGGCGGCGGTTGCGGGCCACGCCGTCGATGCCGCGCATCAGTTCGGAGAAGAATTCGCCGTACAGGTCAGGCAGCACCACGCCCACCGTATTGGTGCGGCGGCTGCTCAGGCTGCGGGCGGCGGCATGCGGGGTGTAGCGCAGCCGTGCGGCCACCTCCAGCACAAGCTGGCGGACCGGTTCGGCGACATTTTCATGCCCGTTGAGCGCGCGGGAAACCGTGGCCACGGAGACCCGGGCTTCGCGTGCGACGTCTTTGATTGTGATAGCTGCCTTGTTCACGAAGCCGCCCTCCACGGCTTGGACCTACCAGCATTGGCGCGGAATGTAAGCGTTTCCATCTGGGCTTGTAAACAGTCCGTTAGGCGAATGTCCCGAAATGGACATGAAAACCTGTCCGTGGCCAGGCCCTTGCGGACCCGCCAGGACAGTGCGGGACAAGGGCTCAGCCCTGTTCTGACGGGGTATGTGCGCGGATGGACAGCGCGTGGATATCGGTGTCCATCATCGACCCCAGCGCGGCATAGACCGCGCGATGCCGGGCCAACGGAGCCAGTCCGGCGAAGCGTTCACTCACCACATGGACGTTGAAATGGCCGCGCCCGTCGCGCGCGCCGGCATGGCCGGCATGGCGATGGCTGTCATCCTCGATCTCGAGCACGCTGGGTGCCAGCGCCTGCTGCAGCGCATCACGGATCCGCTCGATCCGTTCCGCGTTCACGGCAGGACCTTGCGGAACGGGCGTACCTGCACGCGGGTGTAGACGCCGGCAGCCACGTACGGGTCGGCATCGGCCCAGGCCTGGGCCTGCGGCAACGACTCGAACTGCGCGATCACCACCGAGCCGCTGAAACCGGCCGGGCCCGGGTCTTCACTGTCCACCGCCGGGCACGGGCCGGCCAGCAGCAGGCGTCCCTCGTCGCGCAGCGCGTGCAGCCGCGCCAGGTGTTCCGGCCGCGCCTGCAGCCGCTGCGCCAGCACATCCTGGCCGTCATACCCTTCGATCACATACCACACCGGCATTTCCTCGCTTGCGTTGTCGGGTCCGCAGATTCTAGCCAATGCAGCCCCCGCCCCGGTCCGGCTGGACACTGGCGCGGCAAAGGCTTACCCTAGACTCCATTGCACGTGGCTGGATGCAGCGGCCCGTCGGTTTTTGCGGCCAACGCAGCCCCCGACGACCGTCCCGCTGCTTCAAACCGGACCACCCGGCCGGGCCACGTAGACGACCTCCCCGTAGTTCTGTCGCTGCCGTTTACCGCGGCGCGTCCCGCTGTTTGATATGTGTGGAATCGCGCCGATCCCGGCGTGTCTGGCGCCTTGGGGCTCCGTGGCGTTGGCCCGGCGAACCCGGTGCCGCGACTGGTCCGTTGCAATCCTGATCTCCATTAGATGACTTCCGAACTCGCGCTCGACGCGAACCCGCCAACCCGGCCGCCCGCCCCCCAGCAGCAGGAAATGCCGCTGGCCGTGGTGCATGGGCAACCGGTCCTGCAGATTCCGCAGGACCTGTACATCCCGCCGGACGCGCTGGAAGTCATCCTGGATGCCTTTGAAGGCCCGCTGGACCTGCTGCTGTACCTGATCCGCCGCCAGAACCTGGATGTACTGGACATTCCCGTTGCCGAGATCACCCGGCAGTACGTGGAGTACATCACCGTGATGCGCGAGCTGCGCTTCGAGCTGGCGGCCGAATACCTGGTGATGGCCGCGATCCTGGCCGAGGTGAAGTCGCGGATGCTGCTGCCGCGCCCGGTCAGCGAGGAAGGCGATGAAGCCGACCCGCGCGCCGAACTGGTGCGCCGGCTGCAGGAGTACGAACGCTTCAAGCAGGCCGCCGAGAACATCGACGCCCTGCCCCGCCAGGACCGCGATACCACCGTGGCACATGCCTTCATGCCCGAACGTGCCACGGTGAAGCTGCCGCCGCCGGTGGACCTGAAGGAAATGCTGCTGGCCCTGCACGACGTGCTCAAGCGCGCCGAGCTGTTCAGCGGCCACGCCATCAAGCGTGAGGCACTGAGCGTGCGGCAACGCATGGGCGAAGTGCTGGGACGCCTGGAAGATGGCAAGTTCTATCGTTTTGAAGGGCTGTTCACCGCCGAAGAAGGCAAGCTGGGCGTGCTGGTCACGTTCCTGGCGGTGCTGGAGCTGGCCAAGGAACAGCTGCTGGACATCGTCCAGGAAGAACCGCTGGCGCCGATCTACGTGAAGTCGCTGGCGGCCGGCAACACCAATGCCCCGCTGCAGTTCAGCAGCGAGTTCGACGACAACGACGACGACGCCAATGCAGACGAGTGAGCGCTGACTGCCGATGGATCAATCGCTGATCAACCGCATTGTCGAGGGTGCCCTGCTGGCTTCCAGCCAGCCGCTCACCCTGGCCCAGCTGAAGGACCTGTTCCCGGAAGAGGAACCGGCACCGCCGGGCAGCATCGAACGTGCGCTGGAACGCCTGCGCGAGGCCTGCGAAGGCCGCGGCGTGGAACTGGTCGAGGTCGCCTCCGGCTTCCGCTACCAGGTCACCGGCGAAGTGCATGGCTGGATCAGCCGGCTGTGGACCGAACGCAAGACCCGCTACACCCGTGCCACCCTGGAAACCCTGGCGCTGATCGCCTACCGGCAGCCGATCACCCGCGGCGAGATCGAACAGGTGCGCGGCGTGGCGGTCAGCAGCAACATCATCCAGGCGCTGGAAGAACGCGAGTGGATCCGCGTGGTCGGCCACCGCGACGTGCCCGGCAAACCGGCGCTGTTCGGCACCACCAAGGGCTTCCTGGACTACTTCGGGCTGAAGCGGCTGGACGAACTGCCGCCGCTGTCGGAGCTGAAGGACCTGGGCGAGCTGGAACCGCAGCTTGCCCTGGACCGCGATGCGCCGGCCGTCGCCGGTGCCGAGGGTCCGGACATCTCGGCCGGCGCCGATGGCGCTGCCGCGAACGATGATGCCAGCCTGGCCGGCAGTGACACCCCCGATTCCGCCGATGCAGCCCCTGCGTCGGCCACCGATGAGCAAGCACCTTCGCCCCTCGATGATGGGCACCCCGATTCCGCGCCGGGCGAGCGCGCGGTGCCCCTGAACGAACGCGAAGACAACGCCGTCGCGATGACGACCGTGGCTGTTGACCAAGCCGATTCCGAACCAGAGGCCGACCTCGAAACCGTCGGCCGGAGCAAAACTGATGAGTGACACCCCCCGTAACAAGCTCTCGCTGAAGCGCGAAGCCACCTCCGAACAGTTCAAGCTGGAAGAACGCCTGCACAAGGTGCTCGCACAGGCCGGCCTCGGCTCGCGCCGCGCGCTGGAACAGCGCATCGCCGAAGGCCTGGTCAAGGTCAACGGTGAAGTCGCGCAGACCGGCATGTCGGTCAAGAGCGGCGACAAGATCGAACTGGATGGCCGCGGCTTCGTCGCCACCGCCCTGGCCGAGCCGTCGCGCGTGCTGGTCTACAACAAGCCGGAAGGCGAAGTGACCACCCGCGATGATCCGGAAGGCCGCCCGACCGTGTTCGAGTCGCTGCCGCCGCTGAAGGGCGCGCGCTGGATCGCCATCGGCCGCCTGGACATCAACACCACCGGCCTGCTGCTGGCCACCACCGACGGTGAGCTGGCCAACGCCATGATGCACCCGTCGTTCGAGGTCGAGCGCGAGTACGTGGTGCGCGTGCGTGCGCCGGAAGGCGAGGAAAAGGTCTCTGACGCCATCGTCGACCGCCTCACCCGTGGCGTCGCGCTGGAAGACGGCCCGGCCAAGTTCGATGAGATCGAACGCATCGGCGGCACCGATTCGCACGACTGGTTCCGCGTCGTGGTGAAGGAAGGCCGCAACCGCGAAGTGCGCCGGCTGTGGGAGTCGCAGGGCTGCCAGGTCAGCCGCCTGAAGCGCACCCGCTATGGCAAGGTGAGCCTGCCGCGCGAACTGGCCCGTGGCCATTCGGTGGAACTGGGCACCACGCAGGTTGAAGCCCTGCGCGCCCAGCTGAAGCTGGAAGAAGGCGCACCGTCGGCACTGACGCTGCAGCCGGTGATCGGCCAGCGCCGCGCGGCCAAGACCACCGTGCGCGTGCGCGAAGGTGGCCGTGGCAACGCCTACGTCAACGGCCACAACACCGCCGACGAAGGCCGCGAGCTGCGTCGTTTCGACAACGTCCGCGAAGACCGCGGCCGTGGTCGCGGCGGCAAGGGTGGCGGCTTCAAGGGCGGCCTGACGGTCAGCGGTGAAGCGGCAGCCAAGCAGTCGCAGAAGCCGTTCAAGCAGCGCGCGCCGAAGAATGATCGCTCGCTGCCGGAAGGCAACCCGGCCGCGTTCCGCACCTGGTACGTGCCGGATGGCGTGAGCACCGGCCCGAGCGGCCATCGCAACGCCGGTCCGGGCGCACGTGGCCCGGGTGCCCGTGGTCCGGGTGCAGGCGGCCAGGGCCGTCCGTACGGCAAGCCGAAGGGCCCGGGCGCAGGCGCCGGTGGCGGCCAGGGCCGTGGCGGTTTCGGTGGTGAAGGCCGTGGCGGCGCAGGTGGCCAGGGTCGTCCGGCCGGTGCGGGCAACCGCTCGCAGGGCCAGGGCAACAAGCACCCGTACGGTCATCCGGGCAACGCGCCGAGCTTCCCGTCCGACCACGCCACGCCGGGCTTCAACCCGTATGGCAGCCCGAAGCCGGCACACGGCGCCCGTCCGGGCGGTCGCGGTCCGGGCGGTGGCAACCACCGTGGCCCGGGTGGTAACCGTGGTCCCGGTGGTCCGGGTGGCAACCGAGGCCCGGGCGGCCCCGGTGGCAACCGCGGTCCCGGCGGCCCGCGCCGCAGCGGCCCGCGCGGCGGCTGATCGGCAGCCACGTTGAAATGCAGAACCCCGGCTCCGGCCGGGGTTTTTCTTTGAAAAGGGGACGGAGGGGATTAAGTCGCTTTCGCCCTTCGACGCACAGCGTGGCGAAAACGACTTAATCCCCTCCGTCCCCTTTTGCGTGGCGCTGGAACGCGGCGGGCGTGGTGCCGGTCATGCTGCGGAAAAAGGCGATGAACGGACTCTCGGCGGAAAAACCAGTGTCCTGCGCAACGTGCCCGATGCGATGGCCAAGCAGCAGCAGCTCCATGGCGCGCATCAGGCGCCATTGCTGGCGCCAGGCCTGGTAGCCCATGCCGGTGTCGCGTTGCATCAACCGGCCGACCGTGCGCACGCTCAGGCCCGCACGCGCAGCGAGCTCACCCAGTTCAGGCGGCAACTGCTCGGCCAGCGGCAGGCAGCGCGCGATGCGTGGATCGCGTGGCAGCGGCAGGTCCATCGGCGCCACCGGTGCGGCGGCGATCTCCAGCACGCACAACGCCAATTGATGGTGCGCGCGTGGCGCCCGCCAGTCATGGTCGAACGGCGCCTGCGCGATCGGTTCCAGCAATGCCTGCAGCAGGGGACCGACGCCGATGATCGCCGGCTGCTGCGGCAGCCGTGCCGACAACGTGGCATCGAAATACAGCGAGCGGTAGTCCACGGCCTGGCGCATCTGTGCGCGATGGCGCAGGCCGCCGGGAATCCATGCCGCGCGCGAGGGCGGCAGCAGGCTGATGCGGTCGCCGAAGGTCAGCCGCGTGCAGCCCCGCCGGGTGTACAGCAACTGCGCGCGCGCGTGCTGGTGCCAACCCGAATCATGATCGGCCAGCGACGACGCGATGCCCAGCACCGGTGCGCTCCAGGCATCCGCATCGAAGTGCGCATCCGGTTGCAGCCACGCCATGTCCGATTTCATCCATTTCCTGTCCAGACCGACAGAGTGCGCCACTCCGCCGGCCACCACAATACGCGGCCCTGTTTGCGGAGCACCCGCATGTCGCGTCGCCTGTTGTTGCTCACCATTGCGCTGCTGATGTTCCCCCAGTTGGCGCAGACCCTGTACAGCCCGGCCCTGGCCGACCTCGCCGGGCGCTTCGCACTGCCCCCCGGCGCCGCCAGCCAGGCCATGAGCCTGTACCTGTTCGGTTTTGCCGCCGGTGTCCTGCTATGGGGGCGGCTGGCCGACCATGTCGGTCGTCGCCCTGCCCTGCTCTGCGGCCTGGCCGTGTTCGTACTGGCCGCCTGCGGCGGCCTGCTGGCCAGCACGTTCGGCCAGGTCCTGCTGGCCCAGGCACTGGCCGCACTGGGTGCGGCGGCGGCCTCGGTGGTAACCCAGACCGTACTGCGCGATCACCTGAAGGGTCCGGCGTTGGCGCAGGCGTTCTCGTGGATCGGCATGGCGCTGGCCTTGAGCCCGGCGATCGGGCTGGCACTGGGTGTGCTGCTGGTGGACAGCCATGGCTATGCCGGCGTGCAGGCCGGCCTGCTGCTGATGGTCAGCCTGCTGATGCTCGGATGCGCAACGGGCCTGCGCGAGAGCCGCCCTGCGGAAGTCGCGCACACCCCCATGCTTCCACTGTTGTGGCAACTGCTGCGTGATCGCTGGATCTGGTCACAGGCGCTGCTGGTGATGGCGTTCAACGTGGCGATGTACAGCTGGTACGCGCTGGGCCCGTTCGTATTCGAACGCCTGCACTGGCCGCTGGCCTGGTTCGGTGCCAGCGGCGCGCTGCTGGCGCTCGGCTCGGCGCTGGGTGCATGGGGCAATGCTCGCCTGCTGCGCGCAGGCGTTGCCTCCGCCACGCGCATCCGGCTCGCCGCAGGGCTGGTGCTGGCCGGTGGGCTGTTGGCTGCCTTGCTGCACAATCAGCCGGCACTGGTCGCGGCGATGGTACCGGTGGTGGCCGGGTTCGGCCTGGCCATTCCCAATGTGCTGGGCCAGGCCCTGCGCGGATACCCGCACTGCCTGGGCAGCGCCGGCGCCCTGTTCGGCCTGCTCTACTACCTGTTGATCGGCGTGGCGATGGCCGTGGTCGGCGCACTGCAACTGCTGGCGCCGACACTCATCGTGTGCGGCGTGCTTGCCCTGTGGCTGCAGCGGCCGGCACGGCTCAGCGCCGGCTGATGGTGAAGGCGGCGCCGTCCACGCCCAGATCCCAGCCCTTGCCGGTGCCGGACAGGGCCAGCGAGATGTCGCCCTTGGTCATCACCTGCGCGTTGCTGGACTTCACGGCACCCGCATGCGCGCCAACCGAGGCATAGGTGCCCAGCAGCTCGTTGACGCTGACGGCGCCGGTGAAGCTGCCACGGCCATTGGTGATCTTCGACTTGCCCACGGTCAGGCCGCCGCCCTTCACTTCGATACGCACCGGCAGGCTGGTGCCGTTGCTGCAGCTGACCGTGCCGTTGCCGGAAGCGGTCTTGTAGATCAGTGACCAGCCGGACAGGTTGTAGCGCAGCTGGCAATCGAGGTTGCCGGCGGCGTGCGCGGCCGGGGCCAGCGTGGCAGCGGACAGGGCCAGCAGCAGGGCGAAGGGCTTGTTCATGGCAGGACTTCCAGTTCGGTCGGACTGCCGGCGAATCTAGCAGCGCGCGCGTGCACGCTGGATGCAGGCGCGCGCGCTGCGTGGCAGGCATTCAGCCGCCGTCGTGCTGTTTCAGGCCTGCTCGTCCAGATGGAAGGCATCAGCATCGAGCATCGCAGGGAAACGCGCGCGATGTGCAGCCAGTGCTTCGGCCGAAATGGTGGTGGTCACCACCTGTTCGCGTTCGCGGATCTCCACCTGCGGCTGGCCGAGGAAGTCGATCACCGCGCTGTCGCCGGCGTAGTGCAGCTGGTTGCCGTCCACGCCGACGCGGTTCACCGCCGCCACGAAGCACAGGTTCTCGATCGCCCGCGCACGCAGCAGGGTCTTCCATGCATAGGCGCGCGCCGACGGCCAGTTGGCGACGAAGATCTGCAGGTCGAAGTCCAGCTGCTGAGGACGCTCCACGTTGTAGCGGTTGCGGCAGAACACCGGGAAGCGCAGGTCGTAGCAGACCTGCGGATTGATCCGCCAGCCCTTCCATTCCACGCTCAGGCGCTCACGGCCGGCGGCATAGCGCTCGTGCTCACCGCCGTAACGGAACAGGTGGCGCTTGTCGTAGTACTGCAGGCCGCCCTCTGGCGTTGCGAACAGCAGGCGGTTGTAGACGCCGTTGCCCTCGCGCAGCTGCACGCTGCCGATCACTGCCGCGTTCAAGACCCTGGCCTGTTCGCGCACCCAGGCCACGGTCGGCCCGTCCATGCCTTCGGCCTGGGCGATGGCGTCGTTGGAGAAGCCACTGGTGAAGGTCTCCGGCAGGATCACCAGGTCGGTACTGCCGGCCAGCGGTGCCAGCAACGCACCGTAGTAGGCGCGGTTGCCGGCCGGGTCATGCCAGCGGGTGTCGCCCTGGACGAGGGAAATGCGCAGGTCCTGCATGTCCGTGTCTCCGCTCACAGAAGGCGCAGGCGTTCGATCGCCGCGTCCATGGTCGTTTCGTTCTTGGCAAAGCACAGGCGCACCAGGCGCTGGCCGGCCGGCGGAGTCTCATAGAACGGCGACAGCGGAATGGCGGTGACGCCCTTCTCGATGGTCAGCCACTTCACGAACTCATGGTCCGGCAGGTCGCTGATCGCCGAATAGTCGACCAGCTGGAAGTAGCCGCCCGGCACCGGCAGCGCCTTCAGGCGGGTACCGGCCAGCTGCTCGCGGAAGCGGTCGCGCTTGGCCTGGTAGAACGCGCCCAGTTCCAGGTGGTGTTCGGGTTCGTCGCGGATCATCGCGGCGAAGCCATGCTGCGCCGGGCCGAAGCTGGTGAAGGTGTTGTACTGGTGCACCTTGCGGAACTCGGCGGTCAGCGCCGGCGGGGCGATCGCATAGCCGATCTTCCAGCCGGTGCAGTGGTAGGTTTTGCCGAAGCTGGAGATGACGAACGCGCGCTCGCGCAGTTCCGGGTAGCGCAGCGCCGATTCATGGCGACGGCCGTCGTAGATGATGTGTTCGTACACCTCATCGGAGATCAGGTAGATCTGCGTGCCGCGCAGCAGTTCGGCCAGCGCCTGCATGTCCTGCGCCGACAGCATCGCGCCGGACGGATTGTGCGGGGTGTTGACGATCAGCATGCGGGTGCGCGGGGTGATCGCTGCGCGCACGCGGTCCCAATCGACCGCGAACGTCTGCGGATCCAGCGACACATGTACGGCCCTGGCACCGGCCAGGTCGATCGCCGGTTCGTAGCAGTCATACGCCGGGTCCAGCACGATCACTTCCTCGCCGGCACGCACCACGGCGTGGATGGCGTTGAAGATGGCCTCGGTGCCACCGCTGGTGACAGTGATCTCGCTGTCCGCATCGACCTGCGCGCCGTAGCAGTCCAGCACCTTCTGTGCGATGGCCTGGCGCAGCGGCGCCACGCCGGTCATCGGCGGGTACTGGTTCAGCCCGGCGGCCATCGCCCTGGCGGTCTCGTCGATCAGGCGCTGCGGCGCCGAAAAGTCCGGGAAACCCTGGCCCAGGTTGACCGCGCCGTGTTCGGCGGCGAGCTGGGACATCACGGTGAAGATCGTGGTACCGACCTTGGGCAGCTTGGTGGTGGGTTGCATCGGCCTGGGCTGTGGGGGAACAAGGGATCCGAGTTTACGCAATCCGCGCGTCGGTAGCGCCGGCCGCCGGCCGGCAACCTCGGCTGGCAGGTGGCGAAATTACCGGCCAGCGGCCGGCACTGCCATCGGCATTCACCGCTACAATTGCCGCCGCACTCCGGCATGAAGACCTTTGCCCCTTGAACACCCCTGCATTGCTGGCTGCCAGCGGCCTGAGCTTCTCCCGCAATGACGAGCCGGTGTTCGGCCCGCTGGACTTCCATGTGGACGCCGGCGAAGCCCTGCTGGTGCAGGGCGGCAATGGCGCCGGCAAGACCACCCTGCTGCGCGTGCTGGCCGGCCTGGCCCGGCCCGGTGCCGGCCAGGTGCGGATCGACGGCAAGCCGGCCAGCAATGCCGAGCGCGCGCGCTATGTCGCCTACCTCAGCCACCTGCCAGCGCTGAAACCGGACCTCGGCACGCTGGAAAACCTGCATTTCCTGTGCGGCCTGCACGGACGGCGTGCGCGGCAGATGCCCGGCAACGCGCTGGCCATCGTCGGCCTGGCCGGTTATGAGGACACCCTGGTACGGCATCTGTCGGCCGGACAGAAGCGGCGGCTGGCACTGGCGCGCATCTGGCTGTCGCCGGCACCGTTGTGGCTGCTGGACGAACCCTATGCCAACCTCGACCTGGAGGGCATCACCCTGGTCAACCGGATGATTTCGGCGCACCTGCGCGCCGGTGGCGCTGCGCTGGTCACCACCCACGGTGCCTATGCCGCACCGCCGGTGCGCACCCGCCAGCTCGACCTCGGCGGTGCCGCGTGATCGCGCCGGGCACCGAACCGGGCCTGTGGCAGACCGCAGGCGCCCTGCTCAGGCGCGACCTGCGCCTGCTCTGGCGCCGCCGCGGCGATGCGCTGCAACCGCTGCTGTTCGCGGTGCTGGTGGTGGTGCTGTTCGCCCTGGCCCAGGGCCGCGAACCACAGCTGTTGGCCGCCACCGCCGGTGCAGTGCTGTGGCTGGCCGTGCTGCTGGCCGGACAGCTGTCGCTGGATTCGCTGTTCCGTTCCGACGCCGAGGATGGCTCGCTGGAACAATGGCTGCTGGCGCCGGTGCCGCTGGCCTGGCTGGTGCTGGTGCGCGTGCTGCTGCATTGGGCCACCACTGCGCTGCCGCTGATCGTGGTCAGCCCGCTGCTGGCCGAAATGCTGCATCTGCCGCATGACCAGCTGCCGATGTTGCTGGCATCGTTGCTGCTGGGCACGCCGTTGCTGAGCCTGATCGGTGGCGTGGTCGCCGCGCTGACCGTAGGCATCCGACGCTCTGGTATTCTCGTGGCGCTGCTGTCGTTGCCGCTGTACGTGCCGGTGCTGGTGTTCGGCGCAGGCAGCCTGGCGGCAGCCGGACGCGGACAGGATCCGGTCGGTGCGCTGCTGATGCTGGGCGCCGGCCTGCTGGTCGCGCTGGTGCTGGCGCCGCTGGCCACTGCCGCTGCAATACGTATTTCTCTGAGTTGACCGAGCTGAGAGCCAATCCACCCCTGCTGGATAGCCGCCACGCATGAATCCGATTGTCCGCTGGTTCCACCAACTCGGTTCGCCCCCCACGTTCGACCGTTTCGCTGCCCGCTGGTCGCGGGTGTTCTACCTCGCGGCGGTGCCGGTGCTGCTGGTCGGCATGTGGCAGGCGCTGCTGGTGGTGCCACCGGAAGCCAAGCAGCTGGACAGCTTCCGCATCCTCTACATCCACGTGCCCAGTGCCTGGATGAGCCTGTTCGTCTTCGCGCTGATGGCGCTGTATGCGGCCATCGCACTGGTCTGGCGGATCAAGGTCTGCGAGATCCTGGCCATGGCCTGCGCGCCGATGGGCGCCGGCTTCACCCTGATCACCCTGTTGACCGGCAGCATCTGGGGCAAGGGCACCTGGGGCACCTGGTGGGACTGGGACCCGCGCATGACCAGCGAACTGGTACTGCTGTTCCTGTACCTGGGCGTGATCGGCCTGTACCACGCCATCGAGGACCGCCGCAGCGCCGCGCGCGCCGCTGGCCTGCTGGCCATTGTCGGTGTCAGCCTGCTGCCGGTGATCCGCTACTCGGTGGACTGGTGGGGCGGCCTGCACCAGCGCCAGTCGATCAACGTATTCGGTGAATCGGCGATCAGCAGCGCGATGATCGCGCCGCTGTGGTGGATGGTGATCGGCACCAAGTTCTGGTTCGCCGGTTCGGTGCTGGCCAAGGCCCGCGCCGACAATCTCGACCGCGAGGCCGGCAAGGCCTGGGTCGGCGGCCGCGTCGATGCCGGACGCCCGGCCCGGGAGGCCCAGCCATGACCCACCTGCCCTATGTGATCGGTGCCTACGCGGTGTTCGTGCTGGTGCTCGGCGCCGATGCCATCGGTTCGTGGCTGCGCCTGCGCGTGGCGCGCCGGCTGGCACTGGCCCGCCAGCAGCGCCAGCATACCCGCGCCGGCAGGCAGGACGCAGCGACGCCGTTGTCGACGGAGCTGGAACGATGACCCCGGTACAGCGCCGCCGCCTGGTGTGGGTGCTGCTGGCCCTGCTCGCCTCCGGCCTGGCCACCGCACTGGTGGCGATGGCACTGGAGCGCAACATCGCCTACCTGTACACGCCCTCGGAAGTGCTGCGCGGCGATGTCGATGCACAGTCGCGCTTCCGCCTCGGTGGCATGGTGGTGAAAGGTTCCTTCAACCGACCGGTCGGCTCGCTGGAGGCGCGCTTCGAGGTGACCGACGGCGACGCGCAGCTGGCGGTGACCACGTCGCGGATCCTGCCGGACATGTTCGCCGAAGGCACGGCGGTGGTCGCCAGCGGCCGCCTGCAGGACGGCACCTTTGTCGCCGACGAGGTGCTGGCCAAGCACGATGAGAAGTACGTGCCGAAGGAAGTGGCCGACAAGATGGGCGATGCCCATCGCAAGCACGACGTGCCGGTGACGGCACCCGAGGTGCGCTGAGTGCTGCCCGAACTGGGTCAGATCCTGCTGCTGTGCGCGTTGCTGGCCTCGCTGCTGCAGGCCGGCCTGCCGCTGGTCGGTGCGCAGCGCAACAATACGGCGTGGATGGCGGTGGCACGACCTGCCGCGTTCGCGCAGCTGCTGCTGGTCGCCGGCGCGTTCGCGGTACTGACCGCCGCGTTCGTGCAGCAGGACTTCTCGGTGCGCTACGTGGCCGAGAACTCCAATTCGCTGCTGCCGATGGTCTACCGCTACTCGGCGGTCTGGGGCGCGCACGAGGGCTCGCTGCTGATGTGGGCGCTGGTGCTGGCGCTGTGGACCGGCGCGGTGGCGTTGTTCTCGCGGCACTTGCCGGCACCGGTGCAGGCGCGCGTGCTGGCGGTGATGGGCGTGGTCAGCGTCGGCTTCCTCGCCTTCCTGATCTTCACCTCCAACCCGTTCCTGCGCCTGAACCCAGCACCGCTGGAAGGCCGCGACCTCAATCCGCTGCTGCAGGACCCGGGGCTGATCATCCATCCGCCCATGCTGTACCTGGGCTATGTCGGCTTTGCGGTGCCGTTCGCCTTCGCGGTTGCCGCACTGCTGGAAGGCCGCGTCGACGCACGCTGGCTGCGCTGGACGCGGCCATGGACCAACGTCGCCTGGGGCTTTTTGACCCTGGGCATCGCGCTGGGCAGCTGGTGGGCCTATTACGAGCTGGGCTGGGGCGGCTGGTGGTTCTGGGACCCGGTGGAGAACGCCAGCTTCATGCCATGGCTGGTCGGTGCGGCATTGATCCATTCGCAGGCCGTCACTGAAAAGCGCGGCACCTTCGGCAGCTGGACCCTGCTGCTGGCGATCGCCGCCTTCGCGCTGTCGCTGCTGGGCACGTTCCTGGTGCGCTCCGGCGTGCTGACCAGCGTGCATTCGTTCGCCGCCGATCCCTCGCGCGGCTTGTTCATCCTGGTGTTCCTGTCGGTGCTGGTCGGTGGCAGCCTGCTGCTGTACGCGCTGCGTGCCAGCCAGCTGAGCGTGGATGCCGAGGACCCACGCCGTGGCTTCACCGCCACCTCGCGCGAGACCCTGCTGCTGGCCAACAACCTGCTGCTGGCCACCGCCTGTGCGATGGTACTGCTCGGCACGCTGTACCCGCTGCTGGCCGATGCGCTGTCGCTGGGCAAGATCTCGGTCGGCCCGCCCTACTTCGGCAGCCTGTTCCTGCTGCTGATGGCGCCGATGATCCTGCTGCTGCCGTTCGGCCCGCTGGTGAAATGGCAGCGTGACCAGCCCTCGCGCGCCTTCGCGCTGCTGGCACCGTGGCTGGGCCTGGCGCTGCTGCTGGGCGCGCTGGCCTGGTGGCAGGCGCCGCAGAACGGGTGGAAGGCCGGCATCGGCGTGGCCGCTGCGGCCTGGGTCGCGCTCGGCACCGCACGCTTCGTCTGGCAGCGCCTGCGCGGCAATGGCCGCTTCACCGCCGAAATGCTCGGCATGATCGTCGCCCACGCCGGCATCGCCGTGTTCCTGGCCGGCGCGCTGCTGGTGGAGGCGCTGAACGTGCAGCGCGAAGTGGCGCTGGCACCAGGCCAGCAGCTGGTGGTCGGTCGCCACGAAGTGCGCTTCGAAGGCGTGGACCATCGCGAAGGCCCGAACTTCATCGCCGACCGCGGCCACCTGCGCGTGTTCCGCAACGGCCGCGAGCTGGCCCTGCTGCACCCGGAGAAGCGCCAGTACGCCAGCGGCGGCCAGGTGATGACCGAGGCCGGCATCGATGCACGCTTCAATGGTGACGTCTACGTGGCATTGGGCGAGCCGCTGGGCAACAATGCATGGGCGGTCCGGGTGCACATCAAGCCGTACGTGCGCTGGATCTGGCTGGGCGCGCTGTTGATGGCCCTGGGCGGATTCATCACCGCCGCCGATCGCCGTTTCCGTCGTCCGTAGGAGTTCCCATGTCCGAGTCCCCCACCCCGCGTCCCTCCCGCCCGCTGCCGCCGGTAGCCATCGTGATCGGCGTGCTGTTCTTCTTCGGCCTGCTCGGGCTGATGATCTACGGGGTGATGAAATCAGGCGATCCGCAGCGCGACGTACTGCCGTCGGCACTGATCGACAAACCGGCGCCGGCATTCGCGCTGCCGGTGCTGCACGACCCGGAAATGATCGTGCACAGCGACGACCTGCGCGGCGCGCCCTACCTGCTGAACGTGTGGGGCAGCTGGTGCGCGGCCTGCCGCGAAGAACACCCGGTGCTGACCCGCTTCGCGGAAAGCAAGCGTGTGCGCGTGATCGGCTACAACTGGAAGGACGACCCGACCGACGCGTTGCACTGGCTGGAACAGCTGGGCAACCCGTTCATGGTCGTGCTCAGCGATGTCGAGGGCCGCACCGCGATCGACTGGGGCGTGACCGCCGCACCGGAAACCTTCCTGGTCGATGGCAGCGGCATCGTGCGCTGGAAGTACAGCGGTGCGATGACCCAGCGCGTGGTCGACGAGAAGCTGATCCCGGCGCTGCAGAAGATCGAGAAGGCCCAGGGCAGTGCCGGCAACACCCTGCATACGGCGCCCTGAACCCATGCGCTGGCTGCTGGCGTTGCTGCTTCTGACGCTGCCGCTGCCCGCGCTGGCCCAGCAGCCGCTGCACGATCCGCAGCCGCTGCAGTTCCGCGATGACGCCGAGGAACACCGCTTCCATGACCTGGCCGCGCAGCTGCGCTGCGTGCAGTGCCAGAACCAGTCGCTGGCCGATTCCAACGCGCAGATCGCCCAGGACCTGCGCCGCGAGGTGCTGCAGCTGATGCAGCAGGGGCACGACGACGCACAGATCAAGCAGTTCCTGGTCGCGCGCTACGGTGAGTTCGTGCTCTATCAACCACCGTTGCAGCCGGGCACCTGGCTGCTGTGGGGTGGCCCCCTGCTGGTGCTCGGCGCCGGTGCACTGGTGGTGCTGGGCATCGTCCGCCGACGTGGACGCACCGTCGGCGCGGCGCCGGCCGGCAAGGCCGATGAAGGAGACGAATGGTGAACCATTGGCTGCCGATGCTGGCCGGGCTGGTCGCCGCGCTGATGGCAGCGCTGGTGCTGTGGCCACTGCGCCAGCGCGGTCGGCGCGGTTTCGTGGTCGGCGTGCTCGCGCTGGGCGTGGCCGGTGCCTGCCTGTATCTGCTGGTCGGTGACCCAAGGGCGGCACAGGTACAACCGACCCCGTCGGCAGCCACCCTGCGCGATGGCGTGCAGGCACTGCAGGACGCACTGGAGCGCGACCCGCAGCGTGCCGACGGCTGGGCATTGCTCGGCCGTTCGCAGGCCGAACTGGGCAACGCCGCAGCCGCGGCGGATGCCTTCGCGAGGGCCGCCGCATTGGCACCGGATGATCCGGGCGTGCTGGTGGAAGCCGCGCAGGCGCGCGCGCAGGCTGATGCCGGCAAGCAGTTCGATGACACCGCAATGGCCTGGTTGCAGCAGGCGCGCGCACAGGCTCCCGATGCCGAGCGCGCCAGCTGGCTGCTGGGCATCGCCCTGCGCCAGCGCGGAAAGAACGCCGAGGCCGCGGATGTGTGGAGCGGCCTGCTGCCACGACTGGAGCCGGGTGCCGCGCAGGCGCTGCAGGCACAGATCGCCCTCGCGCGCGAGGCCGCTGGCCAGGCGCCCGATGCTGGCGCTGCGGCGCCACCGGCGCTGCTGCAGGTGCGCGTGCAGCTGCCGGCACTGAAGAACGCCGAGTGGCCAGCCAGCACCCAGGTGTTCGTGCTCGCCCGTGCCGTCGGCGGCCCGCCGATGCCGGTGGCCGCTCGCAAGCTGCCGCTGAGCGGATTCCCGGACACGGTCGGGCTGGGCGACGGTGACAGCCCGATGCCGACCGCACCGCTGTCGGCCCATCGCGAAGTGGAAGTGGTGGCACGCATCTCGCGCAGCGGCAGCGCCAACCGCAGCGAGGACGACCTGCAGAGCGTTCCGGTGAAGGTAAGCCTGCCCCACGACGGTGTTGTGGAGCTGCGCTTCCCTTGACCTGTAGAGCCGAGCCGATGCTCGGCTGCCCGGCGCCGGCAACTCAACCGCAGCCGAGCATGGGCTCGGCTCTACAGTAGATCCACGCCATGCGTGGATGCGACGGTCCGGTCCGCGTCCATCCATCCATGGAAACCAGCGTGTCGCCAGCTCCACATGCGGCCCCGCTAGAATGCGTGCATGACCGAATTCATCCCGCCCGGCACCCGCTTCCACGCCCTGCCCTCGCCGTTCCCGTTCAAGCGCGGTGGCGCCCTGCATGGCGCACGCGTGGCCTACGAGACCTGGGGAACGCTGGCCGCTGACGCCGGCAATGCGATCCTGATCGTGACCGGCCTGTCGCCGGATGCGCATGCGGCGGCCAACGAGGCCAATCCGGCGCCGGGCTGGTGGGAAGCGATGGTTGGCCCCGGCAAACCCATCGATACCCGCCGCTGGTTCGTGGTCTGCGTGAATTCGCTGGGCAGCTGCAAGGGATCGACCGGCCCCGCCTCGATCAACCCGGCCAGCGGTGAGCCCTACCGCCTGGACTTCCCCGAGCTGTCGATCGAAGACGGCGCTCGCGCCGCGATCGAAGTCGTGCGTGCGCTGGGCATCGCGCAGCTGGCCTGCGTGGTCGGCAATTCCATGGGCGGGATGACCGCGCTGGCCGTGCTGATGCTGCACCCGGGCATCGCGCGCAGCCACGTCAACATTTCCGGCAGTGCGCAGGCGCTGCCGTTCTCGATCGCGATCCGCTCGCTGCAGCGCGAGGCCATCCGTCTCGACCCGCGCTGGAATGGCGGCCACTACGACGATGCCGAGTACCCCGAGTCCGGCATGCGCATGGCGCGCAAGCTGGGCGTGATTACCTACCGCTCGGCACTGGAATGGGATGGCCGCTTCGGCCGCGTGCGGCTGGATTCGGACCAGGCCGACGACGATCCGTTCGGGCTGGAATTCCAGGTGGAAAGCTATCTGGAAGGCCACGCACGGCGCTTCGTGCGTTTCTTCGATCCCAACTGCTATCTGTACCTGAGCCGTTCGATGGACTGGTTCGACCTGGCCGAGTACGCCGACGGCGACGTGCTGGCCGGGCTGGCGAAGATCCGGGTGGAGAAGGCACTGGCCATCGGCGCCAACACCGACATCCTGTTCCCGGTGCAGCAGCAGCAACAGGTCGCCGACGGCCTGCGTGCCGGCGGTGCCGATGCGCGCTTCATCGGCCTGGAATCGCCACAGGGCCATGATGCCTTCCTCGTCGATTTCGAGCGTTTCGGCCCGGCCGTGCGCGGCTTCCTCGACGCGCTGTAAGTGGCGTGGCGGCGTAACCTCGCGCTGGCCGCCTTCGGCGCGCTGACCGCCTTGATGATCAGCGGTGTGCTGCCGTTGTGGCTGGGTGGCTGGTGCCTGCTGGCCAGTGCGGTGTCGTTCGGCCTCTATGGCCATGACAAGCGCGCGGCGCAGCGAAAGCGATGGCGCATTCCCGAGCGCACCCTGCAGCTGCTGGCCTTCGCCGGAGGCTGGCCCGGCGCGCTGCTGGGCCAGGCGCTGTTCCGCCACAAGCATCGCAAAGCCGCATTCCAGTGGGTGTTCTGGCTGTGCGTGCTGGCCAACGTGGCCTCGATCGCGGTGATGCTGCGCGAGTTCTCCCATTGACCGGCCTGTAGAGCCGAGCCCATGCTCGGCTGGCTTGCTTCCGGAGCCGAGCATGGGCTCGGCTCTACAGTAGATCCACGCCATGCGTGGATGTGCCGACCAAGGTCGGCATCTACCGAAGCACTTCGCGCTCCAACACCCCGTCGCGCAACCGGTACTGCGCATCGACCACGCCTTCGGGCAGGTCGTCGTGGGTGATCATCAGCAGGCTGCGCCCGTCCAGCAACCCGGAAAGGTCCTGCAACAGCGCGCGTGCGGTATCCACGTCCAGGCCTTCGGTGGGTTCGTCGAGCAGCAGGATCGGCGCATTGCGCAGCAGCGCGCGCGCCAGCGCCAGGCGTCGTGCCTGGCCCGCCGACATCGTCGCACCGTTCTCGCCGACCCAGGCCTGCAGGCCACCGTTGTGCTCGGCCCAGTCGCCCAGGCGCACGCGACGAAGGACCGCCCACAACGCGGCATCACGGGCGTCGGGATCCCCCAGCCGCAGGTTCTCGGCCACGGTACCGGCAAACACCGGTGCGTTCTGCGGAAGCCAGGCCAGCTGGCGGTGCCACTCGGCCTGGGCGACGTCGCGCAGGTCGCGTCCGCCATAGGTGATTCGCCCCTGTTGCGGATCCCACAACCGCAGCAGCAGGCTGGACAGCGTGGTCTTGCCGCTGCCGCTGTCGCCACGGATCGCGATGCGTTCCCCCGGTGCCAGGGTCAGCTGCAGGCCGGACAACACCGGCCGCGCGGCACCTGGCCACTGGAAGTGCACGTCATCCCAATGCACGCGCGCCACCTGGGGTACCGGCTGCGGCGTCTGCGGATCCTCCACCGCCGGCGGTTGTTCGACGATGGCCTGCAGGCGGTCGGCAGCAATGCGCCCGGACTGCAGCGACTGCCAGGCCAGGCCCATGCCGGCCCAAAGTTCGATCAGCGCCACGGTCAGGAAGACGAGGCCTGCGGCCATTTCCGGCGCGATGTGCTGCTGTTCGGCGGCGTGCAGGGCCAACGCCAGCATCGCCACCAGGCCCAGCCCCGCCACCAGGCCGTGCAGGGTCGAGGCCGCGATCAGGCGCCAACGCCGACGACGATCACGCGAGGCCAGCTGCTTGGCGGCCACGCGTACCTTCAGCTGCCAAGCCGCATCGGCATGCAGCGCAGCCAGGTCACCGGCCCCCTCCAGCCCTTCGAATGCAGCGGTGCGCAACGCCGCGCGGTGCGCGGCACGATCGGCCTCTTCGTCATCGTGGCCACGCACGCCCAGCCACGGCACGCCGAAGGCGATCAGCAGCGCCAGCACCGCCAGCAGTACCGCCGCCGAGGGCAGGATCAGCGCTGCCGAGGCAACCGCCACCAGCGACAGCGCGCCCAGCGCCACCAGCGGCCCGATCGCACGCACCAGCAGCCCATCCACTTCGCCGATGTCCCCCAGCAGCCGCGCCAGCAGCTCGCCGGTGCGCGTGGCGCCCAATCGTGCCGGCGCCAGTGGCAGCGCGCGGCGGAAGAACCACACGCGCAGGTCGCGGGCGATGCGCAGCGTGGCATCGTGGCCGACCAGCTTTTCGAAGTAGCGCGACACGATGCGCGCCATGGTCAGGCCACGGATGCCGGCCGAGGGTGAGAAGAAGTTGAAGCCCTGGCCGAGGCCGGCCGCACCGGCCAGCGCGGCCGCCGTGAGGAAACCACCGGACAGGCCCAGCAGCGCCGTGCCGGCCAGCATCGTGGTCCACAGCAGCAGCAGGGTCAGCAACAGGCGCGGCCGGTGCCGTAGGAACACGGCGCGCAGCGAATCGGGCGAACGGCTCACGCGCGCACCGCCTGTGCCGGTTCCACCAGCCGGCCTTCCGGCAACAGCAGGCAACGGTCGGCCCACGCGATCACGGCCGGGCTGTGGGTGGCGACAACCACGCTGCGGCCACGTGCATAGGCGGCCAGGCTGCGCAGCAACGCCGCTTCGGTATCGGCATCGAGGAACGCGGTCGGTTCATCCAGCAGCAGCACCTGCGGGTCGCGCAGCAGCAGGCGGGCCAGGCCAATGCGGCGGGCTTCACCACCGGACAGGCCGAAGCCGCGTTCGCCGATCACCGTGTCCAGCCCCTGCGGCAGGCGCTGGGCAAACTGCAGGACCTGCGAAGCCTCGGCCACCGCGCGCAACCGCGCATCGCTGGCTGCGGGATCGGCCAGGCGCAGATTGTCGGCGATGCTGCCATGGAACAGGTACGGTCGCTGGCTGGCATAGGCCACCTGCACGCCGGGGCGCAGCTGCAGCTTGCCGGCACGCGGCGGCAACCAACCGGCCAGCGCCTCCAGCAGCGTGCTTTTGCCGGACCCGCTGGGACCGACCAGGGCCAGGCGCTGGCCCGGCTCCAGCAGCAGGTCCAGATCCCGCAGCACATCCTGCGGCGCCCCCAACGGGCGCAGTACCAGCCCTTGCGCCTGCAGTGGCGGCAAGGCGGCCTCGGCCGGCTCCACCGCCAGCGGCGCAACCTCGTTCTCGATCAGGCCCTGCTCGTCCGGCAGCGACTGCAGCAGGCGCTCCACTTCGGCGGCGGCGGCCAGTGCATTGGCGCGATCGTGGTAGTGCGCAGCCAGCCGTCGCAGCGGCGCATAGAACTCCGGCGCCAGCAGCAGGCAGAACAGGCCCGCACCCAGCGTCGGCACCGCTGCATGCAGCGACATCATGCCCAGATAGCTCAGGCCCAGGTACAGCGCCACCATCGCCACGCTCACCGAGGCGAAGAATTCCAGCACGGTGGACGACAGGAAGGCGATACGCAGCACCTTCAGGGTGCGCACGCGCACGCCTTCGGCGGCGGCCTCGATGCCGGCCAGTTCGGCTTCGCCACGGCCATACAGGCGCAGCAGGCCCAGGCCCTTGATGCGGTCGGCGAAGTGGCCGCTCATGCGCGCCAGCTCGCCCAGCTGCGCGCGCCCGGCGGCTTCAGCACCCCAGCCCACCAGCATCATGAAGAACGGCACCAGCGGCGCGGTGAACAGCAGGATCAGCGCCACCACCCAGTCCACCCAGGCGACAGCGGCCAGGATCAGCAGCGGCACCACCACCACTTCGGTGCGCACCGGCAGGAAGCCGCTGTAATAGCTCTCGATCGCATCACCGTGATGCAGCATCAGTTCGCCCAGTTCACCGGTGCGGCGCTGCCGCAGCCAGAGCGGGCCCTGGCCCAGCAGGCGTGCGAACACGCGTTCGCGCAGTGCCAGCCGGGCGGCGTCGGCCACGTCACCGGCGGCGGCCTGGGTGGCGCTGCCCAGCAGGGTGCGCAGCACCAGGATCACCGCCAATCCCGCCAGCACCGGCAGGCCAGAGGCCAGCGGCACGCGCTCCACCAGCACCTGCTGCACCAGCCAGGCGATGGCGGCAGCCTGCCCGATCAACAGCGCGCCGGACAGGCTGATGCACAGCGCGGCCAGGCGCTGGCGGCCCCGGGCGGAGCGTGCCAGGTCGGCCAGCCAGGCCGTGCGCACACGCCGCTGGCGGGCGGTTTCAGCTTCCGGGGACAGGCCGTCAGGGGTCGTTTCGGCAGCGCTCAAGAGGTCTTCACGGGCAGCGGGGGAGACACGGCATTGTAGGCGCAGGCAATAGCCCGCCCCTGCGGCCGGCGGTCGCAGTCTTCATCAGGTTGGCATACGATCAACCGGGGCACCTGTTCATACATTGATCTGGATCAAGGCTGTTTGAAGTAGTCGGTCACATCATTCACGTCGTAGACCACCCTTCCCGCCACCTGCAACGGCACTATCCAACGAGGTAGCCAGGCCATGATTGATCAGACAGTCGTAGAACTGTCGCGGCTGCAATTCGCGCTGACCGCGATGTACCACTTCCTATTCGTACCGCTCACCCTCGGCCTGTCCTTCATGGTGGCCATCATGGAGAGCGTGTACGTGATGACCGGCAAGGAGATCTGGCGCAGGATGACCCTGTTCTGGGGCGTCCTGTTCGGCATCAACTTCGCCATGGGCGTTGCCACCGGCATCGTCATGGAATTCCAGTTCGGCATGAACTGGTCCTACTACAGCCACTACGTGGGTGACATCTTCGGTGCGCCACTGGCGATCGAAGGCCTGATGGCGTTCTTCCTGGAAGCGACCTTCGTCGGCCTGTTCTTCTTCGGCTGGAACCGCCTGAGCAAGGTCAAGCACCTGATGGTGACCTGGCTGATGGCGCTGGGGACCAATCTGTCGGCGATCTGGATCCTGGTGGCCAATGGCTGGATGCAGAACCCGACCGGTGCGGTGTTCAACCCGGAAACCATGCGCATGGAAGTGGTCGACTTCATGGCGGTGGTGTTCAACCCGGTGGCGCAGGCCAAGTTCGTGCACACCGTCAGCGCCGGCTACGTGACCGGTGCGGTGTTCGTGATGGCGATCAGCGCCCTGTTCCTGCTGCGCAACAAGCACAAGGACCTGGCCCGTCGTTCGTTTGCGGTGGCCGCGGCGTTCGGCCTGCTGTCATCGCTGTCGGTGGTCGTGCTGGGTGACGAGAGCGGTTACGCCGCCAGCGAACACCAGAAGATGAAGCTGGCCGCGATCGAGGCGATGTGGGAGACCGAGCGTGCGCCGGCCGACTTCACCGCCTTCGGCATCCCCAACCAGGAGACTCACCAGAACGACTACGCGGTGAAGATCCCCTACCTGATGGGCCTGATCGCCACCCGCTCGTTGAACCAGCCGATTCCCGGCATCCTGGAACTGGTCGAGCGCGCCGAACACCGCGTGCGTGGCGGCCAGCTGGCCTACGGTGCATTGGAACGCCTGCGCGCCAACAAGAACGACGTTGAAGCGCGCGAGATGTTCGACCGCCACTGGCAGGACCTGGGCCACGGCCTGCTGCTCAAGCGCTATCGCGATGACATCCTCAACGCCACCCCGCAGGAGATCTCGCAGGCGGCGATGGACACGGTGCCGCGCGTGATGCCGTTGTTCTGGACCTTCCGCGTGATGGCCGGCCTGGGCTTCTACCTGATCGCCTTCTTCGCGCTGGCCTTCTACTACTCGTGCCGCAACAACTTCCAGGACAAGCGCTGGTTCCTCAAGCTGGCCCTGTGGACGCTGCCGGCGCCGTGGATCGCGATCGAGTGCGGCTGGTTCGTGGCCGAGTATGGTCGCCAGCCGTGGGCGGTCGATGGCGTGCTGCCGACCTTCTATGCGGCGTCGGGCCTGGCCCTGCATGAAATCGTGCTGACCCTGGCCGGCTTCACTGCCATCTACACCGCGCTGATCGTGGTCGAGATCAAGCTGATGCTCAAGGCGATCCGCAAGGGTCCGGACGAGGTGCTGCCGTCGCTGCAGTCGCCCCAGCCGCATGCTTCCCACAATGCCTCGGCGCCGGCCGCCGGCCAGGCCTGAGGCAGGAGAACCAAGATGGATTTCATTCTTCTGGACTACACCACGCTGCGCGTGATCTGGTGGCTGCTGCTCGGCATCCTGCTGATCGGTTTCGCCGTGATGGATGGTTTCGACCTGGGCGTGGGCACCCTGCTGCCCTTCGTCGCCCGCAACGACGCTGAGCGCCGGCTGGTGATCAATACCATTGGTCCGGTCTGGGAAGGCAACCAGGTGTGGCTGATCCTGGGCGGCGGCGCGATCTTCGCCGCCTGGCCGCCGCTCTACGCGGTCAGCTTCTCCGGGTTCTACCTGGCGATGTTCGTGATCCTGTTCGCCCTGATCCTGCGTCCGGTCGGCTTCAAGTTCCGCAGCAAGATGCCCAGCGAGCGCTGGCGCAACACCTGGGACTGGGCGCTGTTCATCGGTGGCTTCATACCGGCGCTGATCATGGGCGTGGCGGTGGGCAACGTAGTGCTGGGCGTGCCGTTCCACTTCGATGACAGCATGCGCATCTTCTACACCGGCTCGTTCTTCGGCCTGCTGATGCCCTTCGCACTGCTGGCCGGCCTGCTCAGCGTGTCGATGCTGGTCGCCCACGGTGCCGCCATGCTGGTGCTGAAGACCGACGGCCCGGTGGCCGAGCGTGCGGCCCGCTTCGGCAGCATCGCCGCGATCATCGCTTTCGTGCTCTTTGCGGTCGGCGGCGCCTGGGTGGCCTTCGGCCTGCCGGGTTACCAGATCACCTCGCAGGTGGTCACCGACGGCGCCACCAATCCGCTGCTGAAGACCGCCGAACTCGGCGCCGCCGGTGGCTGGATGCGCAACTACAGCACGATGCCGGCCACGATCCTGGCCCCGCTGCTCGGCCTGGCCGGCCTGCTCGCCAGTGCGGTGCTGCTGCGTGCCCGCCGCGGCGGCCTGGCCTTCATTGCCTCCGGTGCGGCCATCGCCGGCATCATCCTGACCGTCGGCTTCGCCATCTTCCCGTTCCTGCTGCCGTCCTCGAGCCAGCCCACCTCCAGCCTGACCGTGTGGGATGCCTCGTCCAGCCACCTGACCCTGTGGATCATGCTGCTGGCCACGGCGGTGTTCCTGCCGATCATCCTCGCCTACACCACCTGGGTGTACCGCGTGCTGAAGGGCAAGACCACCACCGAAGAGATGGGCAACAACCCGAACGCGTATTGATTGCTTGCACGTGTGCCGACCAACGGTCGGCACCTACCCGGAATGAAGGAGACTGATCATGTGGTATTTCGCCTGGATTCTCGGTGCCGGCCTCGCCTCGACGGTGGCCATCCTCAACGGCATGTGGTTCGAAGCCCGCGAGCAGAACCGCATCGAGAAAGAAAATCGTCGCTGAGCTGTAAAAAAACCTTGCCGCCTTGGCCTTCACACGGTATCTTAGGCGGCTCCTTCGGGGTGTAGCTCAGTCTGGTAGAGCGCTACGTTCGGGACGTAGAGGTCGCAGGTTCGAATCCTGTCTCCCCGACCACTTCGGTGGTCGCATTGAAGCCTGGTGAAGTCGTCCAGGCTTTTTTGTTCCCTGAAGTGGCACTGCTTCGGCAGTGTGAAGAAAATAGCATTCACCCCTTGCCGCCATCGGGGTGAATCGCTAGAATAGGCGGCTCCCTTCGGGGTGTAGCTCAGTCTGGTAGAGCGCTACGTTCGGGACGTAGAGGTCGCAGGTTCGAATCCTGTCTCCCCGACCACTTCGGTGGTCACCAAGAAGCCTGGAAGACATCACTGTCCTCCGGGTTTTTTTGTATCAGGCACCTGGCCGCCCGCATGACGGGACCTTGCCGGAGCCCGCACGTACAATGGCCGCGCTGCCGGCCCGCCAGCAGCCCCTCCCCCACCTGCCGCTTCGGCGTAGACCGATGCCGGCGCTGCATGCCATTGCCCCGGCGTGCGACACCTGCAAGGACCACCGATGAGTTCCTCCCCTTCCGATTCGCCGTCGCTGCTGCACGGCCGCGTCCTCGCATTCGCCGCGATCCTGCTGGCAGCGATCAACCTGCGCACCGCGGTCACCTCGATCACCCCGCTGCTGGACGTGCTCGGCCAGCAGTTCGGTTTCGGTACCACCATGACCGGCGTGCTGGGCATGCTGCCGACCGCGTCGTTCGCACTGTTCGGCGTGGTCACGCCGGCACTGGCGCGGCGCCTCGGGCTGGAGCGCACCACGCTGCTGGCGATGGTGATGGCGATGGCCGGCCTGCTGCTGCGTTCCAGCGCCGGCAACGTCGGCACGCTGCTGTTGGGTTCGGTGGTGGCACTGGCCGGCATGGGCATCGGCAACGTGGTGGTGCCGCCGCTGGTGAAGCGCTACTTCGCCAACAAGGTCGGCACCATGAGCACGCTCTACATCAGCGTGCTGCAGCTGGGCACGATGCTGCCGGCACTGCTGGCGGTGCCGGTGGCCAACGCCGCAGGCTGGCGCGTGTCGCTGGGCATGTGGGCGCTGCTGGCGCTGGCTGCCGCACTGCCGTGGCTGGTGCTGGCCACGCGCGCGCCGAAGCCCCAGTCCGACGCATCCGATCCGACCGCGCAGCCGCACGGCAAGGTCTGGCGCACGTCACTGGGCTGGAGCATGACGCTGATGTTCGGCATGACCTCGCTGATGACCTACTCGATGTTCACCTGGCTGCCGCGCATCGTGGTCGAGGCCGGTGGCACGCCCGCGTTCGGTGGCGTGATGGTCGCCGTGTTCTCGGCGCTGGGCCTGCTGCCATCGCTGGTCATTCCGTCGATGGCGGTGCGCATGCAGAACCCGTTCCCGCTGGTGCTGATTGGCTTCTTCTCGTTCGTGATCGCCTTCACCGGCCTGCTGCTGGCACCGATGAAGGCCCCCCTGCTGTGGGCCTGCCTGCTCGGCGTCGGCCCATCCACCTTCCCGCTGGCACTGACCCTGATCAACCTGCGCACCCGCACCCCGACCGGCTCGGCGGCGCTGTCCGGCTTCATGCAGGGCGTGGGCTACAGCTTCAGCTGCCTGGGCCCGTTCCTGGTCGGCTGGCTGCACACGGTCAGCGACGGCTGGACCCTCCCGTTCAGCTTCCTGTTCGGCTGCGCCGCCCTGATGCTGTGCGCTTCGTGGGTGGCCTGCAAGCCGCGCAAGCTGGAAGATCTCTGGTAAGCCACGTGGGGCCCGCAACCGGGCCCACCTACCATTCGTCAGCCCGTCTGCGCATTTTGACGCCGGGCTGACAATTCCGGGCGGATAGTGCCCACGAATGCCCATCCTTGCCGCGTGCCGGCATCGGGCATGGGGGCGGCAGCGCCGCCCGGGCCACCACTCGGTGTGCGGGGGACTTTCGTTTCAGACAAGACATCGCAGGTCGCTGTCCGGGTTGTATCCGTCTTCGCTGGGCGGGAATGCACGAAGGGAGTGACGCGGGCCACGGCCACGCCAAAAGCTGGCATGTGATGTGCGTCACATTTTTCAGGTTGTCTGGTTCGGAAGCCAAGGGGGTCCCCAATGGTTGTCCACCGCCGGCTGGCGCTCTGCGTCGGCCTCGCCTGCACCGCCCTGGCCTGGGCGAGCAGCGCTGCCCCGCCCGACCGCGAAGCAGCGTTGGCCGAGATCGGCCGCTATCGAGACCAGGCGCGTTGGCTGGACGCCCTGGGCGCGATCGAGCGCGCCAGCCAACAGCAACCCAACGACGACCTGCTGTTCAAGCTGCGCGTATTGACGCTGGGCGACATCGGCAACGCCTGGCGTGCGTGGGAGCTGTACCAGCAGCGCCCGCAACTGTTCGACGCTGCGCAGAAACAGCGCCTGGAAGGCGACTACCTGGCCAAGCTGGTGGTCTGGAGCCTGGCCTACAGCAGCAGCGAGGACAGCCGCCTGGAAGAAGCCGAATCGACCCTGGCCCGCATGCAGCGCTACCTCGGCGGCGAAGGCACCCCGCCCTCGCAGGCACCACTGCGGATCCGCATGGACCGGCTGATCCTGCTCAACCGGCTGGGCCGCCATGCACAGGTCCGCGAGGAAGCGCGGGCACTGCAGGCCGAAGGCCACACCCTGCCCGACTACGTGCTGCCCGCAGTGGGCGATTCGTTGATGGGCACCCTGCACCCTGAAGAGGCCATCCCGGTGCTGCAGGCGGCCGTCGCTGGCGACCCGACGCGCGACGCCTCGCATTCGGAACTGGCTTACGCCTACCTGGAAAGCGAGCAGCAGGAAAAAGCCATCGACCTGCTGCAGGCATGGCGCGACAAGGAGCCGGCGTGGCGCTGGAGCAACGGCAAGTCGCCGTACGCGAACTGGTCGCGCTACGAGGCCGATCTCAACCTGGCGATGGTGCGCGCCTACAGCGGCGACCTGCACACCGCGCAGCACGACCTGGAGTCGATGGTCGAGATCGCACCCGGCAACGGCGGGCTGCAGAGTGCGCTGGGCAGCGTCTACATGATGCGCGGCTGGCCACGCCGGGCGCTGCAGCGCCAGCAGATGGCACACGCGCTCGATCCGCGGGACATCGAACCGCGGCTGGGCATGGAAGAGGCCTATGTCGCCCTGCAGCGCGACGACCTGGCGCGGCCGCTGCACGATGACCTGGTCGCACGCTACCCCACCCAGCCGGCAGTCGAACGCATGGACCAGGCCTGGCGCGCGCATCGCGGCTGGCAGCTGAAGGCATGGACCGACATCGGCCGCAGCTCCGGGGGCGGCGGTACTTCGCCCCTGGGCAACAACGACCGCCACTACGGCGTGGACGTGGAGACGCCGATCCTTGATGACCGCTGGCGGTTGTTCGCCCTCGCCGACCGTCGCGTGACCGACTTCCAGGACCAGCGCATCGATCCCCTGTGGCTGGGTGCGGGCGTGCGTTACCGCTTCGGGCAGCTGGATGCGGAAGCGGCGGTCCTGCGCGCCAACGATCACATCGGCGACACCGGCCTGCGCGTCGGCGTCGGCTGGCAGTTCAACGATTCCTGGCACGCCGGCGTGGTGGTCGCACGCAATGACCCGGAGGCCTCGATGCAGGCGCGCGCGGCCGGCATCACCGCCGACAGCGTGAGCGCACAGGTGGACTACCGGCGCAGCGAGCTCACCCACTGGACGTTCGGCGCGAGCCGCTTCCGCTATGACGACGGCAACCACCGCGAGCTGTTCGGCACCAGCGTCCAACAGCGCCTGCTGACCCGCCCACGCTGGCTGGTCGATGGCCTGGCCAGTGCCTACACCAGTCGCGGCAGCCGCGATGATGCGCCCTACTTCAACCCGAAACGCGACCGCATGGTCGAGATCGGCCTGCGCATCGACCAGCAGCTGTGGCGGCACTACGAGCGCCACTTCCGGCACCGGCTGACCGTCTCGCTGGGCGACTACTGGCAGGACGGCTTCGGCAGCGCGTTGGTGCCGTCGGTGTCCTACATGCACGAGTGGCAGCTGGGCCCTGGCCGCGTGTTCGAGTATGGCGTGCGGTGGTCACGACCGGTCTACGACGGCCATCGCGAGCGCCATATCGGCTTCGAAGCCGCATTGCGCTGGGGAGACTGACATGGCCCGCTTCCTGCGACTGATCGTGCTCCTGCTGCTGGCCTGCGTGCCACCGGCGTTCGCGCAGCAGCCCCTGCATCTTGATGCGATCGACAACGGCCTGCTGATCCTCAGCTACCACGACATCCGCGACAAGGTGGCCGCCAAGGGTGATGCCGATTCCTATGCGGTGAGCACGCAGAACTTCGCCGCGCACCTGGACTGGCTGGGCGCGCACGGCTACCACCCGGTTTCGCTGTCGCAGCTGATCGAGGCCTCGCAGGGCCGCGCCACGCTGCCTCCCAAGCCGGTGCTGCTGACCTTCGACGATGGCCTGCGCAGCGTCTACGACAAGGCGTTCCCGCTGCTGCAGGCCTACCACTACCCGGCCCTGGTGGCGGTGATCACCGATTACGTGGACATGGCACCGGGCCGCACCATCGACTACGGCTACCGCCCGTTCGGCCACGATGACTTCGTGACCTGGGCGCAGCTGAAGCAGATGCACGACAGTGGCCTGATCGAAGTGGCCAGCCATACCGACGACCTGCACCACGGCGTGCTTGCCAATCCGCAGGGAAACTCCACGCCCGCCGTGGTCACCCGCATCTACACCCCGGCCACGCGCAGCTACGAGAGCGAGACACAGTATGAGCAGCGCCTGCGCACTGATCTTTCGCGCAGCGTGCAGCGCATCCAGCAGCACCTGGGCGTGCGCCCGCGCGCCATCGTCTGGCCATATGCCGCGTACAACCAGTTGAGCAACGACATCGCCGAGCAGCTGGGCATGCCGGTTTCGTTCGACCTGGAAGGCCGTAGCACGCCAGTGGCCAGCGACCTGCACGGGCTGGCACGATTGCTGGTGAGCAACAACCCGACCGTGGAAGGCCTGGCCTACGAACTGCGCCGAGACGTGGCGCTCGATGGCATCCGCGCCCTGCAGATCGATCTGGATGATATGTATGACCCGGATCCAGCGCAGCAGGCACGCAATCTCGATGCATTGATCGAGCGGGTCAAGCGCATCGCGCCGACCCATGTCTATCTGCAGGCCTTTGCCGACCCGGACGGCAACAACACCGCCGATGCGCTGTATTTCCCGAACCGGCACATGCCGATGCGGGCGGACCTGTTCAGCCGCGTCGCCTGGCAGCTGAAATCCCGCGCGGGCGTGAAGGTCTACGCGTGGTTGCCAGTGCTCGGCTTCGAACTGCCCGACCCGGAGCAGCGCAAGGTGCTGGCGATCCGCAATGGGGATGCCGACGGCATGTACCGGTTGGATTTCACCGACCCGAAGGCCAGGCAGATCATGCTCGACATCTACGAGGACCTGGCGGTCAATTCCTACTTCGAAGGCCTGCTGTTCCATGACGACGGCTACCTGCGCGACACCGAGCTGCCCGCCCTGGCGGCCGGCGAAGATGGCAGCGCACGTACCCAGGCACTGATCGACTTCACCCTGGCCCTGCGCAACAGCGCGCAGCGCTGGCGGCCGAAACTGGCAACGGTGCGCAACCTGTATGCCGAGCCGGTACTCCGCCCGCAGAGCGAAGCCTGGTTCGCGCAGCGCCTGGACCTGTTCAACAAGGCCTACGACCAGAC
The DNA here is from genome assembly GCF_052446685.1 of Stenotrophomonas sp. LC732. Classification (NCBI taxonomy): domain Bacteria; kingdom Pseudomonadati; phylum Pseudomonadota; class Gammaproteobacteria; order Lysobacterales; family Lysobacteraceae; genus Stenotrophomonas; species Stenotrophomonas sp. LC732. The sequence goes on from NZ_CP199214.1 coordinate 2,941,873, forward strand.
GGCGCTGATGGCGATGCCGTGGATGGAAGGCAGCAGGCACCCCGAGCGCTGGCTCGACCAGTTGCTGGCCGCGGTACGCGCGCACGACCCGCAGCTTCAGCACACGCTGTTCGAGCTGCAGACCGTCGATTGGCGCAGCGGGCAGCCGATTCCCGCCGGGCGCCTGCGTGCGCAGATCCGCCAGTTGCAGGCGCAGGGCGTGCACCACTTCGCCTGGTACCCCGATGACTTCATCGCCGACCAGCCCTCCACCCGCGATGCCCGCGCGGCAATGTCCGCCGGCAACTTCCCGTACCCGGAGAAGTGACGTGGACATGCATCCGCTGCTGCAGGTCCTGTTCCAGTTCGCCTTCTACTACCCGATGGTGATGGCGTTCTTCTGGATGTCCGGTGGCCTGTACTACTACTTCCGGCGCGAGCGTCACTCACGTCCGCGCAACGATCCGCCCTTGATGATCGCCCCTCCCTTCGCGACCTTGCTGGTGCCCTGCCACAACGAAGCAGAAAACCTGGACGACACGCTCACTGCGGCGCTGGCCCAGCGCTACCCCGCCGATTACGAAGTGATCGCCATCGACGATGGCAGCAGCGATGACACCGGCGCACGGCTGGATGCGCTGGCGGCAAGGCATCCACGGCTTCGCGTGCTGCACCTGGACCGCAACCTGGGCAAGGCCAATGCGCTGCGCATGGGCGCACTGGCCGCACGCTCGGAGTACCTGGTGTGCATCGATGGCGATGCGATGCTGGAAGAGCATGCACTGCACTGGATGGTCTGGCACCTGGTCAGTGGCAACCGGGTCGGTGCGGTCACCGGCAACCCGCGCATCCGCAACCGCTCCACCCTGCTCGGACGCCTGCAAGTGGCGGAATTCTCCTCGATCATCGGCATGATCAAGCGGGCACAGCGCGTGTATGGCCGCATCTTCACCATCTCCGGCGTGATCGCCGGCTTCCGCCGCACTGCCCTGCACCAGGTCGGCTGGTGGTCGGATGACATGGTGACCGAGGACATCGACATCAGCTGGCGCCTGCAGCGCGCGCACTGGGACATCCGCTACGAACCCAATGCGCTGTGCTTCATCCTGATGCCGGAGACGCTCAAGGGCCTCTGGCGGCAGCGCCTGCGCTGGGCCCAGGGCGGCGTGGAAGTGATGCTGCGCCACGCGCGCTCGCTGCTGCACTGGAAAGAGCGGCGCATGTGGGGCGTGCTGCTGGAGTACGTGTTGAGCGTGGTCTGGGCCTACACGATGCTGTTCATCGTGCTGCTGTGGGCACTGGGCAAGTTCATCGAGCTGCCGCCGCAGCTGCATATCGCCAGCCTGCTGCCGGAGTGGCATGGCGTGATCCTGGCGCTGGTCTGCCTGCTGCAGTTCGCCAGCAGCCTGATCATCGACCGGCGTTACGAAACACAGATTGGACGCAATTACTTCTGGGTCATCTGGTACCCGATGGCGTACTGGCTGATCAGCCTTTCCACCACCCTGGTGGCGCTGCCCAAGACGCTGCTGCGCCGTGGCAGCAAGCGCGCCACCTGGACCAGCCCTGACCGGGGGATCCGATGAACGCGCAACGCCCGTCCAACCGCTTCGACTCGCGGATGATCCGCAAGCCGCATCGCCAGCCACACTTCCAGCGCACGGCCTGGGGCTTCGTCACCCTGGCGTTCTGGGGCTTCTACTTCTATCTGTGGGCCCCCCTGGTGACCCTGCTCTCGTGGTTGATCGGTGGCCAGCTGGCCTGGCGGCAGCTCTACGAACGGCAGAACCAGTTCGACCCGTACGTGCTGGTCGCGCTGCCATTGATGCTGCTGTGCGCCAGCGTGCTGCTGATCGCCTGGGCCGAGTACAACCGCGCCCGCTTCCGTGGCCGCGAACGCCGCCTGCCGCGGCCCCTGGCCAGCCTCAACGAAGTGGCCGCCGATCTGGGCGCCAGCACCGGGCTGGCCGAACGCCTGATGGGCTGCAAGGCCGCCACGCTGCACATGGATGATCACGCACGGCCGGTCGGCATCCGCCGCGAGGTGGTGTAACCCGACGACCTGGTAGCTGCCGACCTTGGTCGGCGCTTGGGCCTGGTGGGTGCCGGCCTTGGTCGGCACCGGGGTTTGCCGCGAAGAGCATCTACGCGCCGCGTGGATCCACTTATGTACGCGTCTGCCCTTCGCCGCGCACGACAAATCGTTCAACGGTGAGGGCTTCCAAGCCCATCGGGCCGTAGGCGTGCAGGCGCGTGGTGGAAATACCGATCTCACTGCCCAGGCCCAGCTGGCCACCATCGGAGAAGCGCGACGAAGCGTTGACCATCACCACCGCCGAGCGCAGCGCGTTGACGAAGCGCTCGGCGTGGCCGGTGTCCTCGGTGGCGATCACTTCGGTGTGGTCGGAGGTATAGGTGCGGATGTGCGCGATGGCTGCATCAAGATCATCGACCACGCGCACCGCCAGCACCAGATCGAGGAACTCGGCGGCGTAATCCTCCTCGGTCGCCGCCGTGCTGCCCGGCAGCAACGGCTGCGCCTGCGCATCGGCGCGCAGCTGCACCCCACGCTCACCCAGCGCCTGCGCCACGCGCGGCAGGAACGCGTCAGCCACGGCGCGGTGCACCAGCAGCGTCTCCAGCGAATTGCACGCCGCCGGCCGGCTGCACTTGCCGTCCACCAGCAGGTCGATGGCCTTGCCGAGGTCGGCGCTGGCGTCCACGAACAGGTGGCACACCCCCTTGTAATGCTTGATCACCGGCACGCGCGCGTGCTCGGCCACGAAACGGATCAGGCCTTCGCCGCCACGCGGAATGGCCAAGTCGATCAGCTCATGCAGCTGCAGCAGTTCCAGCATCGCCTCGCGGCGCAGGTCGGTGAGCACGGTCACCGCCGCCGGCGGTACGCCGTTGGCCTTCAATGCACCGGCCAGCGCCTGGGCGATGGCGGTATTGGAGTGGATCGCTTCGGAACCACCGCGCAGGATCACGCCATTGCCGGCCTTCAGGCACAGCGCGGCGGCTTCGGCCGTCACGTTCGGGCGCGCCTCATAGATCATCGCGATCACGCCCAGCGGCACGCGCACCTTCTGCACGCGGATGCCGTTGGGACGTACGTCGTCGCGCGTCACCTGGCCGACCGGGTCAGGCAGCGCGGCCACCTCGCGCACCGCCTCGGCCATCGCGAACAGCCGCGGCGGGTCCAGTGCGAGGCGGTCGAGCATGGCACTGCCAACGCCCTTGTCGCGCGCGGCGGCGAGGTCGCGTGCGTTGCCGGCCAGGATCAGTCCGGCATTTACTTCCAGGGCCTGCGCCATCGCCAGCAGCAGCATGCGTCGCGCCGCACTGTCCAGGCCGGCAACGATCTGCGCTGCATCACGGCAGGCGCGCGCCTGGGCTTCGATTTCGCTCATCGGGGTGTCCTTCAAACCGGTCATGGCAGCACCAGGTCGTCACGATGGACGACGCTACCACCGTAGTTGTAGCCCAGCACGGCCTGGATGTCGCGCGAATGATGGCCGGCGATCCGGCGCACGTCGTCGGCCGCGTACTGGCTGACGCCGCGGGCGACACAGACACGCCCCTGCGGTGCGATCCAGCACACCTGCACCATGTCGCCGCGGCGGAATGCCCCCTCGGCAGCGGTGATGCCGCCGGGCAGCAGCGAGGCGCCCTTCTCCCGCATCGCCTGTGCCGCACCGGCATCGACGACGATCGCGCCCTCGGCCAGCGGCGCGTGCCGCAGCCAGTGCTTGCGGGCAGCCTCGCGGCTGCGTGCGGCGTGGATGCGGGTGCCGAACAGGCGGTCCTGCGCCAGCGCGCGCACCACATCGCTGCTGCGGCCGTTGAACAGGTAGGTTTCGATGCCGAGGCGGCCCGCCTTGGCCGCCGCCTCCAGCTTGGTACGCATGCCGCCGGTGCCGGCGCGCGAGCCGGCGCCGCCGGCCATCGCCAGCACATCGTCACTCAGTTCCGGCACGTCGTGCAGTGGCCGCGCGTCGGCCACGGTGCGCGGATCTGCGCTGTACAGGCCGTCGATGTCGGTGGCGATGAACAGTGCATCGGCATCGACCAGCGCGGCCACGGTCGCGGCCAGGTTGTCGTTGTCACCGAGCTTGAGCTCGTCCACCGATACGGTGTCGTTCTCGTTGACCACCGGCAGCGCACCCAGCCGCAGCAGTTCGCTCAGCGTGGCGCGTGCATTGAGGTAGCGGCGGCGGTTGCGCAGGTCGTCGTGGGTCAGCAGCACCTGCGCCACCGGGCGCTCGAAGAAGCGCTGCCAGAGCCCGATCAGCTGCGCCTGGCCGAGCGCGGCCAGGGCCTGCCGCGCCGCCATCGCCGCACCGGGTTCATCGGCCCGCGGCAGGATCGCGCGCCCCGCCGCAACCGCGCCGGAGGAGACGATCACCACCTCGCGCCCAGCCAGTACGTTGGCGGATACAAACTGGGCCAGGCCCAGCGCGTGGCGTGGCGACAGGCCGCCACCATCGGCCGCCAGCAGGCTGCTGCCAACCTTCAGCACCGCACGCCGCCATGGCGGCAGCGCCTGTTGCGGGAACGGCGAAGCGACGGTGGCGGCGTGCAGGGTCATCGGTCAGGGCCTCAGCGGGTATTCCATTCGTGCACGGTCAGCTCGGAAGCGTGCATCGTCACCAGCGGATCGGTGGCGACGATCGCCTGCGCCTGTTCCAGGCTCTCGACGTTGCACAGCACATAGGCGCCACCGCTGCCATCGGCGAAACCACCGGTCAGCTGCAGCTTTCCCTGTGCCTGCAACGCCTCGAGGAAATCGCGGTGCGGCTGCACCGCCGCATCGTTGAAGTCCGGCCGGCGCATCGCCATCACCAGGTAGACAGTGTCCGCCATCAGGACAGCGCCTGCCAGCGTGCGCGCAGTTCGTCCAGGCGCAGATCGGCGGCCGAGCCCGGCGATACACGCGCAGCCAGGCTGCCTTCCGGGGTACGTCCCTGCCCTGCGCTGTCGGCACCGGCTGCAGCGGCCTTGTAGGCCTCGCGGAACGGCACACCGGCCACCGCCGCTTCCACGGCGACGTCGGTGGCATACATGCCCGAATCGATCGCTGCGCGCAGCCTGTCGTCACGCCACTCCAGATTGGCCAGCAGCGCCGGCAGCAGTTCCAGCGCGGCCAGGCCACGGCCGAAGCCGTGGAAGATGGCGCCCTTGGACGACTGCAGGTCACGGTGATAACCCGAAGGCAGCGACAGCAGCTGCTCGATCTCGGTGCGCGCGGCGGCGACGCTGGCGTGGGTCGCACGCATCAGCTCGATCACGTCCGGGTTGCGCTTGTTGGGCATGATCGAACTGCCGGTGGTGTACTGCGCCGGCAGCGCGACGAAGCCGAACTCGGCGCTGGTGAACAGCGACAGGTCCCAGGCGATGCGGCGCAGGTCCAGCGTAGCGCCACCGAGTGCTTCCAGCGCGGCCAGCTCGAACTTGCCGCGCGACAGCTGTGCGTAGATCGGCGAGATCTGCATGCGCGCGAAACCGAGCGCGGCCGTGGTGTGCTCGCGGTCCAGCGGCAGGTTCACCCCGTAGCCGGCGGCGGTGCCGAGCGGATTGGCGTCGACCAGCGCATGGGTGTCACGGGCGCGGATGGCGTTGTCGATGAAGGCCTCGGCCCATCCGGCCCACCACATGCCGGCCGAAGAGACCACGGCGCGCTGGATATGGGTATAGCCGGGAATCGGCAGGTCCTTCTCGGCCTGCGCACGGTCCAGCGCGATCTTGGCCACGTCGGTGCTGAGCCCGGCCACGCGCAGCAGCTTCTCCTTCAGCCACAGGCGGGTGGCGACCAGGATCTGGTCATTGCGGCTGCGGCCGGTGTGGATCTTGCGGCCAGCGTCGCCGAGGCGTTCGGTCAAACGCGCTTCGATTGCTGAGTGACCGTCTTCGTACTGCGTATCCAGCACGAAGCGGCCTTCACGGAAATCCTGCGCCAGCACGTCGAGCTCGCGCAGCAGGCCTGCCAGCTCGTCGGCGCTGAGGATGCCGATGTGCTGCAGGCCCTGCGCATGCGCGGCGCTGGCAGCGATGTCATGCAGGAAGAACTCGCGGTCGAGGATCACGTCGTCGCCGGCGAGGAAGGTCTGGATCTGGGCGTCGACAGCGACGCCGGGCTTCTGCCAAAGAAGGTCTGCCATGGGGGCTCCGGAAGGCGTGTTCAGTGCGGGATCGACGTCAGTTCGTCGATGCCCAGCGCAAGGTTGAGGTTCTGCATGGCCTGGGTGGCCGCGCCCTTGAGCAGGTTGTCCAGGGTCGCCACCACCACCACCCGCTTGCCGCCAGGGGCCAGGGTGAAGCCACCGACCTGGGCACCGTGGCGGCCGGCGATGCGGCTGACCCACGGCGCTTCATCCACCACTTCGATCAGGGGTTCGCCGGCATAGGCCTGCTGGAAGCGCTCGACGATCTGTTCGCGGGTCTGCACGCGGTTCAGCCACAGGTTGGCGGTCAGCGTGATGCCGCGGAAATGCGGCGCGACGTGCGGCATGAACTCGACGGCCACGCCCAGCTGCACCGACACCTCGCGCTCGTGCACGTGGTTGGTCAGCGCATACGGCATCAGGTTGTCGGCCAGCAGTTCGACGTTGTTCTTGTCCGACGGCGTGGTACCGGCACCGGAGTAGCCGGAGACACCGAAGCACTGCGGCGGGCCGGCCAGCAGGTCCAGCAGCGGATGCACCGCCAGCTGCATCGCCGTGGCATAGCAGCCCGGGTTGCTGATGTGCTTCTGGCCGTTGTAGCGGCCGCGGGTCAGCTCCGGCAGGCCGTAATACCAGCTGTTGTCGAAGCGGTAGTCGGCCGAGAGATCGACGATGACGGTGTCCGGCTTGGCGGCTTCAAGCGCGGCCACGAACGGTGCGGCCAGGCCGTTGGGCAGGGCCAGGATCACCGCGTCCACGGCTTTGGCGGCCACCGCGTCGGCATCCAGGTTCTCGTACTGCAGCTCGCCCTGGAATTCCGGGTGGTGGTCGGACAGGCGCTGCCCGGCGCGCTCGCGCGAGGAGACGAAGGCCAGTTCCAGGCGCGGATGGGCGGCCACCAGCTTGATCAGCTCGGCGCCGGTATGGCCGCGGGCCCCGACGATGCCCAGGGTGAAAGTCGAATCGTTCATGCGTGGCTGTCCAGGCGGTACTGCAGGTGGCGCTTCACGCCCTGCCATTCCGCATCGATGATGGAGAAGATGACGGTGTCGCGCGGCGTGCCGTCGGCGTGCCGCTTGTGGTTGCGCAGCACGCCATCCTGCTTGGCGCCGAGGCGTGCGATGGCGGCGCGCGAAGTGAAGTTGAACCAGCTGGTCTCGAACACGACGCTCAGGCACTGCAACCGCTCGAACGCGTGGCTGAGCAGCATCAGCTTGGTCTCGGTGTTGACCCCGGTGCGTTGCGCAGACTCGCCATACCAGGTGTAACCGATACTCAGGCGCGGCACGTCCGCTTGCAGATCGTAGTAGCGGGTGGTGCCGACAATCTGGTCGTTGGCATCGAACACCACGAACGGCAGCACCCTGCCTTCGGCCTGCGCCTGCAGCGCTGCCTGCACGTAGCTGGCCATGGTCTTCGCATCGGGCACCTGGGTGTACCAGAGCCTGGACAACGCGCCATCGCCAAGCGCGCCGCGCAGGCCATCGATATGCCCCATCTGCAGCGGCTCCAGCCGCGCATGGGTGCCCGCCAGCGTAGGGACCTTGGTCCAGTCGGCATGGTTCATGTGTTCAGCCCTGCAGGCTCGGCGCGCGCCGGGCGCAATGGTCGACATAGGTCTTGATCCGGTCGATGCCGTCGGCGCCGAACCAGAACACCTTCCAGTGGTCCTGCTTGTAGCAGCCGTCGGATTCAGCGTAATAGAAGTGGTTGATCGGATTGCCATGGCGCGAACGCCAGAACAGCTGCGGGGTTTCCTCCAGCATCACGTTCCAGACCGCGCGGCCCAGGCCCTCGCCCTGCGCATCGTCGAGCACGGCGAACTTGTCCAGGTACACGCCCTCGGCCTCGTCGGTGAGGATCACCGCGGTGCGGTAGTTCTCGCTGACGTAGGCGCGCAGCAGCTTCGTCTTTTCGAAGTACTCCGGCACCAGGGTGCGGCCGAAGCTGGATTCGATCAGGCCCTTCAGGCGCGGCAGGTCCAGCGCGTTCCAGGCGGTGGCGCGCAGCACCTTCTCGCCCTTGCGCACCAGCGTGCCCGACCCCTTGTGGGTGAACAGTTCCTTGGCCAGATCGGCCGGGCGCGTGATCGACACCGACGATTCCAGCGGCAGGCGATCGAGCAGATCCTTGATCTGTTCGATCTTCACCTTCATGCCGCCGTGGATCCACGGCTGCGCGATCAGGTGGTCGTACTCGGTGGACAGGTTGATCGAATCGATCACGTTGCCCTGCTCGTCCAGCAGGCCGCCAGTGCCGGTCAGGAAGATGATCTTGTATGGCTGCAGTTCCTGCACCAGCTCGTTGGCGGCGAAGTCGGCGTTGACGTTGAGGATCTGGCCGCCAGCGGTCTCGCCCAGGCTGGTGATGACCGGGATCGACCCGGCACGCAGGCTGGCCTCGATCGGTGCCAGGTTGACCTTCTTCACCTCGCCGACCAGGCCGTAGGTGTCCACGTCCAGGTACTGGGCCTCGAACACGCCGCCGGTGATCGAGGTGGCGCGCGCGCCGTTCTGCTGCAGCGCCTCGACCAGGCGCAGGTTGGACTGCTGGAACACCCGGCGCACGATCGCCAGCGCCTCCGGCGACGTCACGCGCAGGCCGTTGACGGTCTGCTTCTCGATGCCGGCGGCCGACAGTTCGGCATCCAGCTGCGGGCCGGCGCCGTGCAGCACGATCGGGGTCAGCCCGACTTCCTGCAGGAACGACAGCGAAGAGGTCAGCGCGTCGAGGTCGTCGCGCAGCACCGCGCCGCCGACCTTGACCACGGCGAAGCGCTTGGCGTCCAGCTGCGAGAAGCGCTTGAGGTACTGGCTGATCTCCTTCGCGCTGGCCATGCTGGAAAGCAGGCGCACGATGGTCTGGCGGGTCTGGCGGTGGGGCTGGAGGGCAGGAGACATTTCGGTTTCGTCACAGGCGGCGGTCGCCGCGTTGCAGTTCCACCCGGCCAGGGCCGGGCGGCGTTGTAGGGTCGATCAGGCGCCGGCGGCGATGATGCGATGCACGGCGTCGGTGTAGCGCTGCAGCTGCTCCAGCGTCACGAACTCATCAGCGGTGTGGGCCTGGGCGATGTCGCCCGGGCCGAACACCAGCGTGGTGTAGCCACCGGCGGAGAACAGCGAGGCCTCGGTCCAGAAGTCCACCGCGTTGCCGATCGGCAGCTCCAGCGCATCGGCCACATCGCGCGCCAGCAGGCGGCGGTTCTCGGCCTCGGCGATGTCACCGGCCGGCAGGCTGGGGCCACGGAACGTTTCGGTGAACACGGCGGCTTCCGGTTCGGCGAAACCGGCGAAGGTCGCCAGCAGGCCATCGATGTCCATCGACGGCAGCGGGCGGAACCCGAAGCGCACCTCAGCAGCCGGTGCGATCATGTTGGCCTTGATCCCGCCTTCGACGCGACCGATGTTGAAGCGCAGCCCGGTCAGCCCGCCGAAGCGGGCCGAGGCCAGCGATTCCACATGGTCCAGTGCACGGTTGCCCCAGCGCATGGCCTGGTGCAGCGCGCTGGCGGCCGCGTCCTGCTTGCCGGACGCATGGCCGGCGCGGCCGGCGAACTGCATCAGCACCGAGCTGATGCCACGATGCGCCAGCACCGCTTCACTCATGGTCGGCTCGGCCACCAGCACCGCTTCATACGGCAGGCCACGGGCCAGGAACGCGGCGATACAGCGCGGATCGTTGGCTTCCTCGTCGCTGGAGAACAGGAAGGCGGCATCGCCATCGCTGGCATTGGCCGCCGCCACCAGCGCAGCGGCGGCGCCCTTGATGTCACACACGCCCAGGCCGACCACGCGGTCGTCCAGGCGGCGCATCACATGCGGGTCGGCACTCCAGTGCGGCGAGTCCGGCACGGTGTCCAGGTGCACGTTGAACAGGTACTTCGGCGTCCCGCGCACGGCGTACAGGCTGACTGCGCCAGCGCCATGGTCGATCACCTCGACGTTGAAGCCGGGCAGGTTGTCGCGCAGGTAATCGAAGATGCCACCGGTGGTGATCGCACGCGGCGGGTTGCGGGTGTCGAAGGACACCAGGGCCTGCAGGTGATCGAGCGTCTGTTCAAGCATGTGTCTGAATATCCGTAGGGTTCGAAATCGGTAGTGCCGGCCGCTGGCCGGCTCCGCAATGATCCAGCCGTGCCACGAGCCGGCCAGCGGCCGGCACTACCCTCCATCGACGTTGCGAGGCGCCGGCCAGCGGCCGGCACCCCGTCACAGGTCAACCGCGATTGACCTGCGCATAGACAGTGGAGCTCATCCCGAACAGCTTGATGAAGCCTTCAGCCTCCTCCACGCCCCAGTCGGCCGACTGCGCGTAGGTGGCGCCCTTGGTGTTGAGCAGGTGCGGCGACTTCACGGCCACCGCATCGACGCGGCCACCACGGGTTTCCAGCACCACTTCGCCGTTGACCTTGGCCTGCGAGGACTTCAGGAAGGCTTCAATGTCGGTCTTCAGCGGGTCGTGGTAGAAGCCTTCGTACACCAGCTCCACCCACTTGCGTGCCACGTCCGGCTTGAAGCGGTTCTGCTGCTTGGTCAGCACCGCATCTTCCAGCGCACGGTGTGCGGCCAGCAGCGAAACCAGGCCCGGGGCCTCGAACACGATGCGGCCCTTCAGGCCGATCACGGTGTCGCCGGTGTAGACGCCGCGGCCCACGCCGTACGGGGCGAACAGCTTGTTGAGCTGGGCCAGGATCTGGTCGCCCGGCAGCGCCTTGCCGTCCAGTTCGACGGCTTCGCCTTCAACGAACTTCAGGGTCACGGTCAGGGCCTGCTCCGGCCACTCGCTGCGCGGTGCGCACCAGCCACGCGCGCCCTCGCCCGGAGCTTCCCACCGGTCGATCTCGCCGCCGGACATGGTCAGGCCCAGCAGGTTCTCGTTGATGGTGTAGGCCTGCTGCTTGGCGCGCACGCCGAAGCCACGCTCTTCCAGGTACTTCTGCTCGTAGGCGCGGGTCTGGGTGTGTTCCTTCTGGATCTCGCGGATCGGCGCGATGATCTGGTAGTCGCCCAGCGCCTTCACGGCCAGGTCGAAGCGGACCTGGTCGTTGCCCATGCCGGTGCAACCGTGGGCGATGATGTTGGTGCCCAGCTCGGCAGCACGCTTCAGCGCGGCATCGACGATCAGGTAGCGGTCCGAGACCAGCAGCGGGTACTGGCCCTGGTAGCCTTCGCCGGCCCACACGAACGGCTTGACGAAGCCTTCCCAGATGGCCGGGCCACCGTTGACGGTGAGGTGGCTCGCCACGCCCAGTTCGGCGGCGCGCTTCTCGATGAAGTCACGCTCTTCATCATCGACGCCGCCGGTGTCGGCGAACACGGTGTGCACGTTGTAGCCGCGCTCCTGCAGGTACGGCACGCAGAAGCTGGTATCCAGGCCGCCGGAGAAGGCGAGAACGACGTCTTTGTTGCTCATGGGGGTCAGGTCCACTTGGGGGATGGGAATTCGGTAGAGCCGACCGTTGGTCGGCTGGAATATTGGATGCGCCGCTGCGGGAGCAGCCGACCAACGGTCGGCTCTACCCCTTGTTCGATCTAGCGCCCGGCAACCGCCGCCATGATCGCCTTCTGCACGTGCAGGCGGTTCTCGGCTTCGTTGATGGCGATGCACTGCGGCGAATCCATCACCGCGTCGGTGGCCTTCACGTTGCGGCGCAGCGGCAGGCAGTGGCTGAACACACCATTGTTGGTCAGCGCCATCTTCCGCTCGTCCACGATGAAGTGCTTGAACTGGTCGCGGATCGGCTTCTCCGGTTCCCAGTTGCCGAAGAACGGCAGCGCGCCCCAGCTCTTGGCGTAGACCACGTCGGCGCCGGCGTAGGCGCTGTCGATGTCATGGCTGATCTTCAGCGAGCCGCCGCTCTCGGCCACGTTCTGCTCGGCCCAGCCCATGTAACGCTCGTCGAGGATGTAGTCGGCGGTCGGGCACAGCAGGGTCACGTCCATGCCCATGCGGGTGGCGATGGTCAGCGCCGAATTGGCAACGGCGGTGTTCAGCGGCTTGGGGTGGTAGGTCCAGGTCAGCACGTACTTCTTGCCACGCAGGTCCTGGGTGCCGAAGTGCTCCTGCAGGGCCATGATGTGGGCCAGCTCCTGGCACGGGTGGGTGATGGTCTCCATGTTGATGACCGGCACCGGCGAGTACCTGGCGAAGCTGTTGAGGACGATGTCCTGGCGGTCGTAGGCCCAGTCGATGAACTTGGGGAACGCACGCACGGCGATGATGTCGCAGTAACGACCCAGCACCTTGGCCACTTCAGCGATGTGCTCTTCGGTATCGCCGTCCATCACCGTGCCGAGGTTGAACTCGATCGGCCACGCATCCTTGCCCGGCTGCAGCACCACCGCGTGGGCACCGAGCTGGAACGCGCCCAGTTCGAAGCTGGTGCGGGTGCGCATGGACGGGTTGAAGAACACCAGCGCGATCGACTTGCCCTTGAGCTGGTCGCCGAGCTTGTTGCGCTTGAACAGCGCCGCCTGGGTCAACAGCGCGTCGAGATCGCTGCGGCTCCAGTCCTGGGTGTTCAGGAAGTGCTTGGGGGACATCATCTTTCCTTGCGTGGCGGCGCCGGTTTCGACGCGGTGGAAGGGAAAACAGGAATCAAAGGTGGAGCGGGAAGATTGCAGTTGCAGCTTTCAGAAGATGCACTTTTGAAGCGCGGAAACGAAAAAACCCAGCCGGCGGGCTGGGTTTTTTCGGACGAACAGCAAAAAGCTCCGGTTACCCAGCGAGGATGTGGGGTTCCGGTCGACGCGCACGCGAGGTCATGCCCGACGCCTGTCGGGCTGCGCTGCTGTCGTGCTGGAAGTCGGTGAGCTTCATGGTCAACCATCTTTGCATGCGGCCGAGGCCGGCGCAAGGGCCGGGGTCCCAGAATCAGGGATTGCTGGCCGTGCCCTGCTCCGGGCCGACCCAGGGCGTGATCGACACCCGGATCTTGAGCCGGTTGCCGGGGTCTTCCGGCAGCCGCGAACGGTACTTGGTGCCCTTGTAGACGTAATCCACGTCGTAGGCGATGGGCCGGCGGAATTCACGCCCCACCGGCACGATGCGGCAGTCGCGGGTCAGCATCGGGCCAGTGTTGGCCGGTGCCGGGGCCGGCGTCTCGGCTCCGGGCTCCTCAACGGCCTCTTCGTCGCTGCGCTTGAACATCGAGCGCACCGAGTCCCAGAAGCGGCTGATCCGGCCCTTGTCCTCGACCGGCTCCTCGCCGGTCACGTTCACCGGGGCCAGGGTTCGGGTCGACACCGGCTCGCAGTGCTCCTCGGTGCGGGTCGCGCGCAGGGTCTGGAACACCGGCTCCACGTTCAGCACCTGGGCGTAGTCGAACTTCACGTTCTCAACGATCACCACCCGGTTGCGGGGCTCGGCCTCCTGCGCCAGCACCACGGCGGGCAGCGCCGACAGGCAGGCCAGGGTCAGCAACGCGGTGGATTTCATTGGCGACGGGAGCAAGGACACGGCAATAGTGTAGGCAGTGGCGAGCGCAAGGGGCTGAACATTACCCGTCCACGCCGCTCCTGCCCACCCCACCCCGGGTGGCCCCGGCGTCCACCGGTGGCAACGGGTGCCCCCAAAGGGGGCCGACACGTTCTAAAATCACAGGCTTGTCCCCCAGCCACAGCCCCATGACCCTGCGCCTGCACAACAACCTGACTCGCCAGCTCGAACCGTTCACCCCGCTCGATCCGGCCTGTCCGACCCTGTATGTGTGCGGCCCGACGGTCTACAACTACGTGCACATCGGCAACGCCCGTGGCCCGGTGGTGTTCGGGGTGCTGGCCGACCTGCTGCGGCGCCGTTTCGGTGGCCTGCGCTACGCGCGCAACATCACCGACGTGGACGACAAGATCAACACCGCCGCGCGCGAGCAGGGCGTACCGATCAGCACCATCACCGACAGGTTCGCCGCCGCCTACCGTGAGGACATGGCCGCGCTGGGCGTGGTGCCGCCGGACATCGAGCCGGAGGTGACCGCGCACATTCCGCAGATCATCACCATGATCGAGCAGCTGATCGCCAACGGGCATGCCTACGCTGCCGAAGGCCACGTGCTGTTCGCGGTGGCCAGCTTCGATGGCTACGGCAAGCTCTCGCGCCGCGATCCGGACGAAATGCTGGCCGGCGCCCGTGTCGACGTGGCCCCGTACAAGCGTGATCCGGGTGATTTCGTGCTGTGGAAGCCGTCCAGCGACGACCTGCCCGGCTGGGCGTCGCCCTGGGGCCGTGGCCGCCCGGGCTGGCACATCGAGTGCTCGGCAATGGCCGCCGCCCACCTGGGCGAGACCATCGACATCCATGCCGGCGGCGTCGACCTGCAGTTCCCGCACCACGAGAACGAGCTTGCGCAGAGCGAGTGCGCCCACGGCGGCAAGATCTTCGCCCGCTTCTGGCTGCACAACGGCATGCTCAACTTCGGCGGCGCCAAGATGAGCAAGTCGCTGGGTAACATCGAGCGCGTGCACGACCTGGTGCGCCAGCACCCGCCGGAAGCACTGCGCCTGGCCCTGCTGTCGGCCCACTACCGGCAACCGCTGGACTGGTCCGATGGCCTGATCGAACAGTCGGTGCGCACCCTGGACCGCCTGTACGGCACCTTGCGCGAACTGGCTTCAGTCGAGGCGGTCGTTGCGATCCCGGCCACGGTCGAAGCGACCCTGGATGACGATCTGAACACCCCGCAGGCACTGGCCGAAGTGGCCCGCATCGCCGCCGATGCGCGTCGTGCCACCGATCCGGCCGAGCAGGCGCGCCTGAAGGGTGAACTGCTCGGCGCCGGACTGGCACTGGGCCTGCTGCAGGCCGATCCAGCGCAGTGGTTCGGCACTGCGGCCAGCGACGGCGGCGACGATGCCCGCATCCAGGGCCTGATCGATGAGCGTGCCGCTGCCAAGAAGGCGCGCGACTTCGCCCGTTCCGACGCCATCCGCGACCAGCTGGCCGCCGAAGGCATCGTGCTGGAAGACACCCCGCAGGGCGTGCGCTGGTCGCGCAAGCGCGGCTGACCCGCCCTGCCCCGTGGCCGGTACGCCGGCCACGCCCCCACCGTAGAGACTGTTGTGATCGACTCCCCGTTCCCGCTTGAACCCACCGCCGCCGAGGCACAGGCCGCCATCGCCGAGGAATTCGGCTTCTTCGGCGACTGGTCCGAGCGTTACCAGTACCTGATCGACCTCGGCCGCAAGCTGCCGGCCTTCCCGGAAGAATGGAAGACCGAAGAGCATCGCCTGCTCGGCTGCCAGTCGATGGTCTGGATCGTGCCCGAAGGCAACGCGCAGTCGCTGCGCTTCCATGCCATCAGTGATTCGGCGATTGTCTCCGGCCTGATCTTCCTGGCCCTGCGTGTGTACTCCGGGCGCTCGGCGCAGGAGATCCTGGCCACCGAGCCGAGCTACATCCAGGACATCGGCCTGGCCCGCCACCTCTCGCCGACCCGCAGCAACGGCGTGGCGGCGATGCTGGCCTTCATCCGCGAGACCGCGCAGGCCCAGCTGCAGCGCGACCCGTCGTGAGCGAGCCTGCCACAGCCGAAGACAGCGCGCTGGGCCTGCTGTCCCGGCCCGGTTTCGCCAGGCTGCTGGCGTACCGCATCTTCGCGATGCTGTCCTACCAGGTGGTCGCGGTCACCGTCGGCTGGCACATCTACGAAGTCACCCGCAATCCGTTCTCGCTGGGCCTGATCGGCCTGGCCGAGGTGCTGCCGTTCTTCTGCGTGGCGCCGTTCGCCGGTTACCTGGTGGATCACCTGCCGCGCCGCCGCCTGGGCATGGTCGCCTGTTGCGGACTGATCGCCACCGCACTGGTATTGACCAGCGTGGCCATGGGCTGGCTGCCGATCGACGGCGTGTGGCCGATCTACGCAGCCATTGCGCTGACCGGCATGGTCCGCGCCTTCCTGTCGCCGATCTACAACGCCCTGTTCGCCCGCGTACTGGCCCGTGACCAGTTCGCGCGTGGCGCCGGCCTGGGCGCGGTGGTATTCCAGGCCGGCATGATCGCCGGCCCGGCACTGGGCGGCGTGCTGGTCGGCTTCGGTGGCAAGGGCCTGTCCTACGCGGTGGCCACCGCCTTCGCGCTGGTGGCGATGGCCTGTCTGGCCACGCTGAAAGTGGAGGAGCCGGTGCACACCGGCCCTGCCGCGCCGATCTTCAAGAGCATCGCCGAAGGCGCGCGCTTCGTGGTCGGCAACCGGATCATGGTCGGCGCGATGGCGCTGGACATGTTCTCGGTGCTGCTGGGCGGCGTGGTGGCGATGCTGCCGGCGTTCCTGCACGAAATCCTGCACCACGGCCCGGAAGGCCTGGGCATCCTGCGCGCGATGCCGGCGCTGGGCTCGGTGTGCGTGGGCCTGTGGCTGGCCCGCCACCCGCTGCACCGCAATGCCGGCCGCGTGCTGCTGTTCGCGGTGGCCGGCTTCGGCCTGTGCGTGATCAGCTTCGGGCTGTCGCAGCACTTCTGGCTGTCGGCGCTGATCCTGCTGTTCTACGGCGCCTTCGATGGCGTCTCGGTGGTGATCCGCTCGACCATCCTGCAGCTGGCCACGCCGGAAGAAATGCGCGGTCGCGTATCGTCGATCAACGGTATCTTCATCAGTTCGTCCAACGAGCTGGGCGCGTTCTATGCCGGCACGATGGCGAAGCTGCTCGGCCTGGTACCGGCCGTGGTGCTGGGCGGGTTCGCGGTGCTGAGCGTGGCCGGGATCACCGCGTGGAAGAACCCGACGCTGCGGAAGTTGAATCTTCGCGACCTGCAGTGAGCCTGTAGAGCCGAGCCCATGCTCGGCTGCGTATTTCCGTGCGCCCACGCGCCGGGCCATGCCCGGCGGGCTCTTTCCGCGGCCGCGGTGGGGTGTCACATTTCTTTTCGCGCGAAAAGAAAAGTAACCAAAGAAACACGCCGCCATCCGCGAGCCGGCGCTGCGCGCCGGTGCCCTGTGCTCCTCGGTGAATCAGGGGACGACGCGGAGAGCCAGCCGACCAGCAGTCGGCTCTACAGGATAGAGCCGCCTCTTCGCCCCTGATTCCCCTGCGGTGCTCGGCTCGCTACAAGGCGGACTCAACAGCCGCGAGCGCACGCATGACCGCTCCTGATAGAGCCAAGCCATGCTTGGCTGCCTTTGCCTTTGCTTTTGCTTTTGCTCTTCCTTGCCCTCCGGCTTCGGCCTGAGCCGAGCGTGGGCTCGGCTCTACATCGGACCCACCCGCAGGCTCCACCCGATACCCGGAAGGCGCTCTACACAGCCAACTCGAACCCAACAAAAAACCCGGCCGAAGCCGGGTTTTCTGCATGACCAGACAACGATCAGGAATCAGTCGCCCTGCTGCTTCTGCAGATGCTCCCAACGCTCCTGGGCATCGATGGTGCGCTCGGCGGTCAGGCGCGCCTCCAGGCGCTCCAGGCCGATTTCTTCGCCGGTGTCGACGCAGTAACCGTAGTCGCCCGCTTCCAGGCGCTTCAGGGTGCTGTCGATCTTGCCGATCAGCTTGCGGTAGCGGTCGCGGGTACGCAGTTCCAGCGAGTTCTCGGTTTCGCGGGTCGCGCGCTCGGCTTCGTCGCCGATGTCACGCACTTCCTCGCGCAGGTTCTCGATGGTCTGCTTGGACTCTTCCACCAGGTCCGCGCGCCAGTTCTGCAGGCGCTGGCGGAAATACTCCTGCTGCAGCGGGCTCATGTATTCCTCTTCCGAGGACGGCTTGTAGCCAGCCGGCAGGATCGGGCGGCCGGTGGCCTCGTCGGTCTTGTATTCGACCACCTTGTACTTGCTGCGCGGGGCCGGTGCTGCCGAGCGGGCGGCGACGGCCACGGCAACCTTGCCGACAGGGCGCGACACGGTCTTCGGGGCGGAATCGGATTTCACGGCGGTTTTGGCAGGCGATTTCGAAACGGGCACGGGATTCTTGGATTGCGGGGCCTTCGAAGCGGCAGGAGCGGCGGCCGGGGCCGGCTTGGGGGCCGGTTGGGCTGCTGCCACTGCCACGGTCTTGGCCGGGACAGGCTTGGCCGGAGCCGGCTTGGCAGCAGGCTTCGGTGCGGACTTCACTACTGGGGCCGGGGCCGGCTTTACGGCCGGTGCGGCAACATTCTTGGCAACCTTCTTTGCAGCGGCAGGCGTGGCGACCGGCTTGGCCGCAGCGACCTTCTTTGCCGCCGGCTTGGCGACCGGCTTGGCTGCAGCCTTCTTCACCACCGCCTTCGGCGCCGGCTTGGCTGCTGCCTTCTTGACCACCGGCTTGGCGACGGTCTTCTTCACCGGCGCAGCCTTGCTGACGGCCTTTTTCACCGGCGCCTTCTTGCTGGCAGCGGCTGGCTTGGCCTTGGCGGGCGCAGCGGCTTTCTTCGCCACCGGCTTGGTTGCCTTGACCGGCGTTTTCTTTGCGGTGGCCTTCCTGGCCGCCGGTTGCGAGGACGCTGCCTTGGTCGCCGGCTTGCTCGCCGGCTTCTTGGCAACGGGCTTTGCCGCCAACTTCTTCACAACAGGCTTGGCGGTTTTCTTGGCGGCCGTTGCGGCCTTCTTTGCAGTTTTTTTAGCAGCCACGAAACGCTCTTCCTTGGATTCCCCGGGGCCCGGGAAAGCGGGCCTTTATAGCCTACCCGACCCGCAGCAGCAACCTCGGCACCCTGCTCCATTCAGTCCTGGAGCCAAGGCGCCCAATGGGCAGTCCGACGAACACGGACCGCCTTGCGCGGTACGGAACCTGGCCAGCACCCGACGGTGCTGGTACCGGTCGCAGGCCATCGGCGACATGCGACCAACGGCCCATCCTGCACAAATGCGGCCTTCATGCCAACTGGCATAAGATGACTGGGTGATCTCGCGCCTGCTCATCGCCCTGCTGCGCTTCTACAAGCGCTTCATCAGCCCCTTGCTGGGGCCCCGCTGCCGTTTCGTGCCGAGCTGTTCTGAATACGCGATGGACGCGATCTCGCGGCACGGCCCGCTGCGCGGCAGCTGGCTGGCTGCGCGCAGGCTGGGCCGCTGCCACCCGTTCCATCCCGGCGGCTTCGACCCCGTGCCCGAGTCCCCCAACGCCCCCTCTTGCCGTTGCACAGGAAAACATTGACATGTCCTCCACCCTCATCACCAATGCCCGCATGGTCAACGAAGGCCGCACCTTCGACGGCGACCTGCGCATCGAGAACGGCCGCATCGCGCAGATCGGCAACGGGCTGGCGCCGCGCGACGGCGAGCAGGTGGTGGACGCGGCCGGGCGCTGGCTGCTCCCGGGCATGATCGATGACCAGGTGCACTTCCGCGAACCGGGCCTGACCCACAAGGGCGACATCGCCAGCGAATCGGCGGCGGCCGTGGCCGGTGGCCTGACCAGCTTCATGGACATGCCCAACACCAACCCGCCGACGCTGGATTCGACCATCCTGGAAGCCAAGTACGAACTCGCGCGCGGCCGCGCCTGGGCCAACTACGGCTTCTACCACGGCGCCAGCAATGACAACCTGGACGCCATCCGTGCGCTGGACCCGAAGAAGGCGCCGGGCGTGAAGGTGTTCATGGGTGCTTCGACCGGCAACATGCTGGTCGACAACCCCGAAACGCTGGACGCGATCTTCCGCGAATGCCCGACCCCGATCATCACGCACTGCGAAGACACGCCGATGATCGATGCCAACCTGAAGGCCTTCCAGGAAAAGTACGGCGATGCGCTGACCCCGGACATGCACCCGGACATCCGCTCGCGCGAAGCCTGCATCAAGTCGACCCGCCTGGCGATGTCGCTGGCGCGCAAACACGGCACCCGCCTGCACGTGCTGCACATCTCCACCGCCGATGAACTGGCGCTGTTCGAGAAGGGCCCGCTGATCCGCGCCGATGGCAGCCGCAAGCAGATCACCGCTGAAACCTGCGTGCACTTCCTGCACTTCGCGCGCCCGGACTATGCGACCAAGGGCAACCTGATCAAGTGCAACCCGGCCATCAAGGAAGTGTCCGACCGCGAGGCGATCACCGCTGCGCTGGCCGACGACGTGCTGGACGTGCTGGCTACCGACCACGCGCCGCACACCTGGGAAGAGAAGCAGAAGCCCTACGCGCAGGCCCCCTCCGGCCTGCCACTGGTGCAGTACGCGCTGGTGGCCGCGCTGGAGCGCGTGCACGAAGGCAAGCTGACCCGCGAGCAGGTGGTGCAGAAGTTCGCCCACGCCCCGGCGCAGCTGTTCGACGTGGAAGAACGTGGTTTCCTGCGCGAAGGCTACTTCGCCGATCTGGTCCTGGTCGAAGACGTGCCGTTCACGGTCAAGCGCGAGGACGTGCTGTCCAAGTGCGGCTGGTCGCCGTTTGAGGGCACCACCTTCCGTTCGCGCGTCGCCTCCACCTGGGTCAACGGCCAGCTGGTGTGGGACGGCAGCAACCTGGTGGGCGAACCCGCCGGCCAGCGCATGACCTACGACCGCTGATGCGCTCGGCACTTCTGATCGGGTCGCTGCTGGCCGCGCCCCTGTTTTCCGTACCCGCGGCGCAGGCGCAGGATGGCATTGGCAGCCTGATCGACAGCCGCGTGGTGTTCCCGACCAGTGCATCGCAGGGCGCACTGGTGATCGGCAAGGTTCCCGCCGGCAGCCGCGTGCAGTACGCCGGTCGCCAGCTGCGGGTGAGCGGCTACGGCAGCGTGGTGTTCGGCATCGGCCGTGACGAGAAGGGCCCGCTGCGCGTGCAGGTGCAGCGCCCCGATGGTGGCAGCGAGACCGCGACCATTGCGGTGACGCCGCGCGACTGGCCCACAGAGCGGGTCAATGGTGTGCCGCCGAAGACGGTCAACCCGCCGCCGGCAATTGCCGAGCGGATCAAGCGCGAGCAGGCGCAGGTGACTGCCGCGCGTGCCCGCGATGACGACCGTACCGACTTCACCCAGACCTTCATCTGGCCGGTGCAGGGCCGCATCAGCGGCCGCTTCGGCAATGCGCGCGTGTACAACGGCCAGCCCGGTGCCGGTCATTCCGGCATGGACATCGCGGTGCCGACCGGCACGCCGGTGAAAGCACCGGCCGCCGGCATCGTCACCTTCGCCGGCCCGGACCTGTACCTGACCGGCGGCACGTTGCTGCTCGACCACGGCTTCGGGGTCAGCTCCAACTTCCTGCACCTCTCGCGCATCGACGTAAAGGTCGGCGACCGGGTTGAACAGGGCCAGGTGATCGCTGCGGTCGGCGCCACCGGCCGTGCCACCGGCCCGCACCTGCACTGGGGCATGAACTGGTTCGAGACCCGTATCGACCCGCTACTGGTGCTGGAGCGCAAGTAACGGTAGTGCCGGCCGCTGGCCGGCAACCTCATCCTCTTCCGCGCCCTGCTGGATGCCGGCCAGCGGCCGGCACTACCAGGTACGTTGGATCAACCGCGCGCGGCCCACCACACGCGCAGCAGGGTGCGCACCGGGGTGGCCTCGATCGGCTTGCCTGCGGCCTGTGCCGCCACCCGCGCACGCGCCAGGCTGGACCACACACGGCGCGGGCGCGGGCCGGGCACGCGGGTGCCCCACCCCTTCAACAGATGCTGCGCCCAGCGCTGTGCGGCATTGCTGGCGTCCTCGTCCAGCAGGCTGCGCGGCACACCCGCCACGCCAGCGTCCTGCAGGCGCTGCGCCAGGGTCTGCAGCTGCACCGCACGACCGGCGCCGGTGCGCGGCTTGTCAGCGAACAAGGCCGCCTCCACCGCGGCTACGGCCTCGGCGTAGTTCGCCAGCGCGCGCTCGGCGCCGGCCGCATCCAGCGCGACCGTGCGCGCTTCAACCAGATCTGGAAGTGCTTCGGCCAACTGGGCCCACGGTGCACGCACCGGCTCCAGCAGCCTGCCCAGCGGATGGCGCGAGCGATGTCCCGCCCAGCTGCGCAGCTCCTCGCCCCACCACGCCAGCTTGGCGTCGGCCGGCAGCGGATCGCCGCTGGTGTTGAGCATGTCGTCGAACTCCTGCAGCAGCGCGAACCACGCCACTGCAAGCTCGCGTTGCGATTCGGCCACGAACGGGGCGGCCACCGACCATTCCGGCCAACGGCTGCGCCACTTGTCGAGGAAACTGTCCAGCGCGGTACTGCTCACTACACCATTCCTTACGGCTGGGCCGGGGCTGCCGGCCGGGTCGGCCAGAGACTGGCCAGTTGCAGAAGTTCAGCGTTCTCGACCAGCACGTCGGCCTGCCAGGCCAGCGGATCGTCGCTGTGCAGGCGGTAGCCCCACAGGGCTGCCACCGACGGCATGGCCGCGGCCCGCGCGGCGATGATGTCGCGCTCGTCGTCACCCACGTACACGCAGTCTTCGGCGGCAACGCCAATGGCCTGCGCAGCGTGCAGCAGCGGCAGCGGGTGAGGTTTGCGCTCGGCCAGGCTGTCACCGCCGACCAGCACTGCGCAGCGCTGCTGCCAGCCGTGCTGCGGCAGGATCAGCCGCGCCAGGTACTCGGGCTTGTTGGTGACGATGCCCCATACGGTGCCGGCGTCATCCAGCGCGGCAAGCATGCCGGCCACGCCATCGAACAGCACCGCGTGTTGGCCGATCAGCGCTTCGTAGCGCTGCAGGAATTCCGGAATCAGTGCATCTCGCGCAGCGGCATCCAGGTCCGGGAAAGCGGCCCCGACCATCGCGCGCGAGCCCTTGGATACCACCGGGCGCAGCACCGCCGGATCGATCGGCGCACGACCACGCTCGGCCAGCATCGCGTTGCAGGTGGCGACGAAGTCCGGCGCGCTGTCCAGCAGGGTGCCGTCCAGGTCGAACAGCACCGCACGCGGGAAGCGGGCGGCGGTCATGCCGGCTTGACCGCGTAGGCCAGGTAGTTGATGTCGGTGCGGCTGCTCAGGCGGGCATGGTTGCGCCACGGCTCGTAGGCCATGCCGCTGACATCCACCAGCTGCAGGTCGGCCTCGCGCAGCCAGCGCGCCAGCTCGGCCGGCTTGATGAATTCCTGGTAGTGGTGCGTGCCCTTGGGCAGCAGGCGCGCCACGTACTCGGCGCCGACGATCGCCACCGCGAACGCGGCGGCGGTGCGGTTGATGGTCGACAGGAACAGGTGGCCGCCCGGCTTCAGCAGGCGCTTGCAGGCCTCGATGATCGCGCCCGGGTCCGGCACGTGCTCCAGCATTTCCATGCAGGTGACCACGTCGAAGCTGCCCGGCTGCTCGGCGGCCAGATCCTCGGCCGCCTGCACCCGGTAATCGACCTGGGCGCCGCTTTCCAGCGCATGCAGGCGCGCGACCTTGACCAGCTCCGGGGCCAGGTCGATGGCGGTGACGTCAGCACCGGCCTGGGCCAGCGCTTCGCTCAACAGGCCGCCACCGCAGCCGATGTCGAGCACGCGGGCGCCGCGCAGCGGCACGCGGTCAGCCACGTACTGCAGGCGCACCGGATTCAGCGCATGCAGCGGCTTCTGCGGGCCGTCAGCGTCCCACCAGCGGTTGGCCAGCGCAGCGAACTTGTCCAGCTCGGCCTGATCGAAATTTGAGGAAGCGTGGGGGGCAGTCATGGGGGATGTCCTTGCGGCGCCAGGGTTCAGGCGCGGATATGGCGGATGCGCTCGCGCCACTGGCGCGCGTTGGCGATGATGCCCGGCAGGTCCATGCCGACCAGCTCGCGCTGCACCAGCTTCGGCTTGCCGGCGATCCAGACATCGCTGACCTGCTGGCGGCCGGTGGCGTACACCAGCTGCGACAGCACGTTGTGCAGCGGCTGTGTTTCCAGCGCGGACAGATCAACGCAGACCAGGTCGGCCTGCTTGCCGACTTCGATCGAGCCGATGCGGTCGCCGAAGCCCAGCGCGCGTGCGCCACCCAGCGTGGACGCGCGCAGCGTGGTTGCCGCGTCCAGTGCAGTGGCGTCGTCGGCCACGGCCTTGGCCAGGATCGCCGCGGTGCGGTTCTCGCTGAACATGTCCAGGTCGTTGTTGCTGGCGCAGCCATCGGTACCGATTGCCAGGTTCACGCCTGCGCGCTGCAGGGCGCAGGCCGGGCAGAAACCGGAGGCCAGCTTCAGGTTGGATTCCGGGCAATGCACCACGCTGACGCCACGTTCGGCGCACAGGTGGATTTCCGCATCGGTCAGCTGGGTCATGTGCACCGCGATCAGGCGGTCGTTGACCAGGCCGAGCCGATCCAGCCGCGCCAGCGGGCGCTGGCCGTGCAGCCTGATCGAATCGTTGATTTCCTGCGCGGTCTCGTGGGTGTGCAGGTGCACCTGCATGTCGAGCTGGTCGGACAGCATCCGTACCCGCTCGAAGTTGGCATCATTGACCGTGTAAGGCGCATGCGGCGCGAACGCGGTGCCGATCAGCGGATCGGTGCGCCACTGGTCGTGCAGTTCACCGGCCTTGGCGAAGTACTCGTCGTCGGTCTTGGCCCAGGCGGTGGGGAAATCGATGATGACCGCGCCCACCAGCGCGCGGAAACCGTGTTTCTTGTAGACCGCGGCCTGCACGTCGCCGAAGAAGTAGTTCTCGTTGGCGCAGGTGGTGCCGCCGCGCAGCATCTCGGCGATGGCCAGGGTGGTACCGTCGGCAACGAATTCGGGGCCGATCACCGCCGCTTCCACCGGCCAGATGTGCTGCTGCAGCCAGGTCATCAGCGGCAGGTCGTCGGCAACGCCGCGCAGCAGGGTCATCGGGTTGTGCGTGTGCGCGTTGACCAGGCCCGGCATCAGCGCAGCCTCGGGTCGGCTCACCACCTGGGTGGCGCGGAAGCGTGCGCGCGCCTCGGCACGCGGCAGGATGGCCACGATCTCGCTGCCACGCACGGCAACGGCATGGTCTTCCAGCACCACCGCATGCGGCTCGATCGGAACGACGTAACCGGCTTCGATGAGCAGGTCGCAGGCTTCGGGGAGGTGCGGGCTATCGCTCATGCGGGCTCACTGGCTGTGGGGGCGGCGAGATACTTCTGGGGACACGCCCCTGAGTAAGGGGCTGCCGCGAAGCGGCGGGGTCTGGAGACCCGTGAAGCGGGGCCCATGATCTGCCGAAGCAGATCATGGGAGCGCCAGCGCGAATGTGCTGGCGCGTACCCGGCCAGCGGCCGGCACTACCGCAAGGTCGGCCTATGGCCGGAACCTTACTTGACGCGTGCGGAGTATTCGCCCGAACGGGTGTCGACGCGGATCACTTCGTCCTGGTTGACGAACAGCGGCACGCGGACCACGGCGCCGGTTTCCAGGGTGGCCGGCTTGCCGCCGCCGCCCGAGGTGTCGCCACGGACGCCCGGATCGGTTTCGGTGATCTTCAGTTCGACGAAGTTCGGCGGCTGCACGAAGATCGGCTCACCGTTCCACAGGGTGACCACGCAGGACTCTTCGCCCTTCAGCCACTTTTCGGCGCCGCCCATGCCGGCCTTGGTGGCCTGGACCTGCTCGAAGGATTCCGGGTCCATGAAGTGCCAGTACTCACCGTCGCTGTACATGAAGTTCATGTCGGTATCGACGACGTCGGCTGCATCCAGCGAGTCGGTCGACTTCATGGTCACTTCCTGGGTACGGCCGTCCTTGATCAGGCGGTACTTCACGCGGGTGAAGGCCTGGCCCTTGCCCGGCTTGACGTATTCGGTGTCGATGATGACGGCCGGTTGGTTGTTGACCAGGATCTTCATCCCGTTCTTGACGTCGTTCATGCCGTAGCTGGCCATGCGTAAACTCCTGAGTGGCAAAAACGCCGCGGGTGCGGCGAGCCGTTAGAATGGAAAGCCCACCGGGTGCCGGTGGGCGACTGTTTTTCTGCCCCCATGATAACCGCAGGCCCCCTCTCCATGCAGCTTTCCGCCTTCCCCCGGCCCCAGTCGCCAGGCGCGCCCGCGCGCTGGCAGCAGCTCTGGCGCCAGGCGCTGCGCGACCCGCACGCCCTGCTGGCCCGGCTGCAGCTGGACCCGGCCGCGCTGGGTGTCTCGGAGGCGGCCATTGCCCAGTTCGCGCTGCGCGTGCCGGAGGGCTTCGTGGCGCGCATGCGCGTGGGCGACGCGGCCGACCCGCTGCTGCGCCAGGTGCTGCCCGTCGACGAGGAAATGCGCCCGGCACCCGGGTTCAGTTTCGATGCGGTGGGTGATGGTGCCGCCAGGAAGGCCACCGGCGTCATCCAGAAGTACCGTGGACGCGCCCTGCTGGTCGCCACCGGCAGTTGCGCGATCAACTGCCGCTACTGCTTCCGCCGCCACTTCGACTATGCCGCGGAAAACGCCGCCAAGGGCGGCTGGCAGGAGGCCGTAGCGGCCATCGCGGCCGACCCGGACATCGACGAGGTCATCCTGTCCGGCGGCGACCCGCTGTCACTGGCCACGCACAAGCTGGCCGAGCTGACCGATGCGCTGCGCGCGATCCCGCACATCCGCCGCCTGCGCATCCACACCCGGCTGCCGATCGTGCTGCCGGAGCGCGTGGACGAGGAGCTGCTGGCCTGGCTGGGCAGCCTGCCGTGGCCGCTGGCGATCGTGGTCCACGCCAACCATGCCAATGAGTTCGACGCCAGCGTGGACGCTGCGATGAGCCGCCTGCGCGGCGTCGGCGCCCAGCTGCTGAACCAGGCCGTCCTGCTGCGCGGGGTCAACGACAGCGTGCAGGCCCTGCAGGACCTGAGCGAGCGCAGCTTCGCCGCCGGCGTGCTGCCCTATTACCTGCACCAGCTGGACCGGGTCGAGGGCGTGGCCCACTTCGAAGTGGACGACAGCCAGGCCAAGGCGCTGATTGCCGGCCTGACCGCACGCCTGTCCGGCTACCTGATCCCCAAGCTGGTGCGCGAACTGCCCGGCGACCCGAGCAAGCGCCCGCTGTAATTCCGCAGGGGGTCAGATCCCTTTTTCCTGCGGAAAAGGGATCTGACCCCGACACAACAACCGTCGGTCAGAGACCCGATTCGATCATCCGCACCACTTCGGTGGCGGTCACCGGGTGGCTCAGCCAGTAGCCCTGGCCAAGATCGCAGCCGCGCTGCACCAGCAGTTCGAACTGCGCCTGCTGCTCGATGCCTTCGGCCACCACCGTGATGCCCAGCGCGTGGGCCATGGCGATGATGGCCGTGGTCAGTGCCAGATCGTCGGGATCGCGCTGCATGTCGGCCACGAAACTCTTGTCGATCTTCACGCCGTCCACCGGCACCTGGCGCAGGTGGCTGAGACCGGAGAAGCCCGTTCCGAAATCATCCAGCCAGACCTTCACGCCAGTGCGGTGCAGCTTGTCCAGCAGCTGCGCGGCAACCATCTCGTCGCCGATCACTGCGGTTTCGGTCAGCTCCAGGTGCAGGCGCGAGGCCGGTAGCCCGGACTCATGCAGGCACTGTGCAACCAGCGCCGGCAGCTCGCCGCCGCGCAGCTGCCGCGGTGATACGTTCACCGACACGAACAGATCGTCGCCGCCCGCACCCCGTGGCCACTGCGAGGCTTCCATGCAGGCCGCACGCAGCACCTTCGGGCCGATGATCTCGATCAGCCCGCTCTGCTCGGCCACTTCGATGAACACCGACGGCGGAATCGTACCCAGGGTCGGATGCTGCCAGCGCAGCAGCACTTCGACGCCGACCATGCGGCGGTCGCGCATGCGGAAGATCGGCTGGTAGGCCAGGCGCAGCTCGCCGCGCTCCCAGGCCCCGCGCAGTTCCTGCTCCATGTGCACGCGGCGCTCGACCGCATGGTCCATCGCCCGGCTGTAATGGCGGTAGCAGTTCTTGCCGGCCATCTTCGCCTGGTACATGGCGATGTCGCCGTTCTTCAGCAGCGTGGTCGCATCGGCGGCATCGTCCGGGAACAGGGTCACGCCGATCGAGGTCCCCAGGAACAGCTCCCTGCCCTGTACCACCAGCGGCTTGCCCAGTTCGCGCACCAGCACCTCGGCCAGCAGCCGGGCGTTCGCGGCCACGTCGCCATCGCCGACCAGGATCACGAACTCGTCGCCGCCGAAGCGGGCCAGCAGCGCCTCATCGCCTCCCGCTTCGGCGACCGCGCGCCCGATGCGCTGTGCGAACTGCAACAGCGCTTCGTCACCGGCCTCATGGCCAAGGGTATCGTTGACGCGCTTGAAGTCGTCGATATCGGCGAACAGCAGGCCCAGCCGATGATTGGATGCGCGCGCCGCCATCAGGCGATGGTCCAGTGCTTCCCGGAACGCCAGCCGGTTGGTCAACCCGGTCAGCGCATCGGTATAGGCCATGCGCCGCACCTCGCGGTCATGGCGGGCGATGGAATCGCGCATCCGGGCAAAGCCGCGCACCAGCTCGCCGACCTCGTCATTGCGGGTGTTCTCGGCCAGCGGCGCCTGGTAGTCGCCAGCCTCGATGCGGCGTGCCGCAGCGGCCAGGTCCCGGATCGGCGCCACCAGGGTGCGCTGCACGTACAGGATCACCGCCACGCCGATCACCACCAGCAGGCCCAGCATCAGCAGCAGCCAGCCCAGGTGGCGGCTGCCGACCTGCTGCAGGCGCTCGCCGAGCGTGGCATTGGCTGCCTGTTCGCGCTGCTGCACCTCGTCCAGCGCCATGCCGACGCGGACGCCGCCGATGCGCTGGTTGCCGACCATGATCGGCATGGTGTTGTCGAGCACCTTGGGCGATTCCTGCACCACCAGCGCCTGCGCCACCGCGGCCTTGGGAGCGAGCGGGTCGGCCATCGGCTGGCCGAAGCCGGACACCTCGATCGAGCCGTCATGCACCAGCCGGCCACGGTCGTCGAACACCAGCACATAGCGCACGACCGGCTGCCGTGCGGTGCTGCGCACCAGCGCACCGACCTGGTCCAGGTCGCGGTAGTACAACGGGTTGGCCAGCGCGTCGGACAGCTCGCGCGCCATCGCTTCGCCGCGGCTGCGCACGCTGCGGTCGAACAGTTCATGGATGACGCCACCACTGAGGTTGCGCACCTCGCCCTGCATCGCCGCCTGCCGCCCCAGCAACACTGCCAGGATCGCCACCACCACGACCATCGCCCCGCCCATCGCGAGCAGGAACCGGGCCTGCATTCCCGAGCCGAGCCACTTCATTCCACTTCCATCCGCACGCGCGTCAATCCTTGTTTCAATTCATCCAGCCGCTGCTGCGCATGCGCATCGACGCGGTGGAAACCGGAAGTACCGAAAAACCGATGCAACGCCCCCTGCGCCTGCGGGTCACTGGCCGCCTGCAGCAGGACGTCCTGCAGCCGGTCACGCACCCGCGGGTCGAGGCCGGCGCGCACCATCTCCACCGCCCGCGGGTAGGGCCTGGTGCGCAGCAGCTCGCGGAAGTCGCGCCGGAATGCCGCCGGCATCCGTCGCTCGTCGTTCCAGTCCACGCTGCTCACCGCCCCCACGTCAACCACGCCCTTGTGCACGAACGTAGCGATGTTCAACTCGCTGCGCGCGAACACATACCCCACACTGTCCCGGCCCGGCATGTCCCACACGCCGGCCAGGATCTGCGGCGCGAGCCCCTCCTGCAGCAGCGTCATCACCGGCACCAGGTAGGCACTGGTGGACGCCGTGTTCTGCAACGCCAGGCGATGCCCACGCATATCCTGGATGCGCTGGACCGGACTGTCGCGGCGCACGAAGAACACGGTCTGGTACTCACGCACGCCATTGCGCTCGGTCAGCAACAACGGCCGCGCGCCACTGCGCTGGCCGAGTGCCACCGCCGTACCCGACGTTTCCGTGACCCAGTCGACCCGCCCCCGCCGCAGATAGCTGGCCATCTGCTGCGGGTCGCGCGCCATCAGG
The DNA here is from genome assembly GCF_052446685.1 of Stenotrophomonas sp. LC732. Classification (NCBI taxonomy): domain Bacteria; kingdom Pseudomonadati; phylum Pseudomonadota; class Gammaproteobacteria; order Lysobacterales; family Lysobacteraceae; genus Stenotrophomonas; species Stenotrophomonas sp. LC732. The sequence continues at coordinate 2,971,669 of NZ_CP199214.1, forward strand.
ATCCGCCCCTCCTTGATGCCGACGTCATGCATGCGTGCCACCACATAGTCCAGCAACGGCTGCAGCTGCTCGTAATGGGCCTTGGGATCATCGCTGATCCGGCCCAGCACCAGCACCGGGTCCGGTGCTGCATGCACCGTCCCGGCCAGCAGGATCATGACCAGGCTCAGCAGTCCCCTCTGCACTGCCCTTCGCAGACCCGACACAGGCTTCATCCCCCCTGGGTATCCGGACAGACTACCCGAAAAAATGAGAACGTCGTCAGCTGTCCTTGTTGCCCGCTTGTGCCAGTCGCGCCATGCGCTGGGTGTCGGCCAGGATGCCGCGCAACAGGCGCACTTCCTGCTCGCTCGGCTCGCTGCGCAGGAACAGGCGGCGCAGCTTGCGCATCGCTGATTCCGGTGCGCGGCCCTTGTGGAAATCGATCTCGTCCAAGGTGTCGCCGAGCTGGGCGAAGAAGCTCTCCATCTGCTCATGGCTGGCGGCCTGTTCGCGGAAACCCGGCTCGGCGTCGGCGGCCGGCTGCGCGCCCAGCAGCTGCATGCGCGTTTCATAGGCCAGCACCTGCACCGCGGCTGCCAGGTTGAGCGAGCTGAACGCCGGGTCGGATGGAATATGCACCGCCGCATGGCAGAGCTGCAGTTCCTCGTTGGTCAGCCCGGTGCGCTCGCGACCGAACACCAGCGCCACCTCGGCGCCCTCGCCCGCCTTGGCCACCGCACGGGCGGCGGCATCGGCCGGCAGGTACTCCTCCAGCTGGACGCGGCGGGCACGGGCGGTGCAGCCCAGCACCAGTCGGCAATCGGCCACGGCCTCGGCCAGGGTGGCCACCACCGGGGCGTCCCCCAGCACGTCTTCGGCACCGGCCGAGCGGCGGAAAGCCTCCTCGTCCAGCGGTTTTTCGGGGGCGACCAGCACCAGGCGAGCCAGGCCCATGGTCTTCAGGGCACGGGCGGCAGCGCCCATGTTGCCGGGGTGCTGGGTACCGACCAGGACGAATCGGAGGCGGGTGGCGGCGGGAAACTGGGACATGAACAGGGAAAAGGTCGAGCTGGACGATGACCAATGGTAAACTGTGCGGCCGGCCACTGCGCCGGACCCGCTCTTTTCCCCCGCCAGTCCATCTCTTCTGCCTTTCCGGGAGCCCACGCCATGCAGAAACCCGCCGTCACCGTCATGGTCAAGGCCGCCCGCCTCGCCGGCAACGTCCTGTTGCGCAACATCAACAAGCTCGAGGCACTGAACGTGGTGCAGAAGGGCCGGATGGACTACGCCAGCGAAGTGGATGCGGACGCGGAAAAAGTCATCGTCAAGGAACTCAAGCGCGCTTACCCGGACTACGGCATCTTCGGCGAAGAAGGTGGCGTGCAGGGCGAGCGCCGCCAGATGTGGGTCATCGACCCGCTGGACGGCACCAGCAATTACCTGCGCGGCGTGCCGCACTACTGCGTGTCGATCGCCCTGGTCGAGAATGGCGAACCGACCGATGCGGTCATCTTCGACCCGCTGCGCAATGAACTGTTCACCGCAAGCCGTGGCGCTGGCGCCGTGCTGAACGACCGCCGCATCCGCGTGGCCGATCGCAAGGACCTGGAAGGCACGATGATCCACACCGGCTTCGCACCGCGCGAGCGCAGCCGTGCCAGCGCCCAGCTGAAGGCGGTTGACGCCCTGCTGGTGCACGGCGAGGACATCCGCCGCACCGGCTCGGCCGCACTGGACCTGGCCTACGTGGCCTGCGGCCGCGCCGACGCCTACTTCGAAGCCGGCGTGAAGGCGTGGGACATCGCCGCCGGCCTGCTGCTGGTCCGCGAGGCGGGTGGCAAGGTCTGCGACTTCAAGGGCGCGACCCTGGGCCGCATGGACAACCGTGGCCCGGAGACCCACCAGATCGTGGCCGGCAACCTGAAGGTGGCCGAGTCGCTGCAGAAGGTGCTGGTCAACACCGGCTATGCGGCGGAGTTCGACGCGAAGTTCTGAGGTTTCGCGTAATGCGGTTCATGGAGACGGCACCTGCGAGGGTGCCGTTTTCGTTTGTGCGCACGGAGAGTCGTTTCCGCGACCGCGGAGGGGTGTCACTTTCTTTGCTCGTGCAAAGAAAGTAACCAAAGAAACACGCCGCCAGGGCGCGAGCCGATGCTACGCATCGGTACCCTGCGCTCCTCGGCCCGTCGAGGGACGGTGCGGGAACTCGCTGCGCTCAGACACCCGCACCTCTTCGCCCTCGCCGGACCTGCGGTGCTCGGCTCGCTCAAGGCGGACCCAAGGTCAAATGCCACAGCTGCACCCAGTAAATCCACGCCACGTGTGGATGCTGTTGTTCTTGATCTTGATCTTGATCTTCCAGTCCGCCTTGAGCGAGCCGAGCATCGCAGGGGAATCAGGGGCGAAGAGGCGCCGGTGTCTGAGCGCAGCGAGTTCGGCGCCGTCCCCTGATTCGCCGAGAAGCACAGGGAACCGTCGCGCAGCGACGGCTCGCGCCCCGGCGGCGTGTTTCTTTGGTTACTTTCTTTGCACGAGCAAAGAAAGTGACACCTCCCCGCAGGCGCGGAAACGATCCGCCGGGCACGATCCGGCATCAGCAATGCATCGCGCAAACAAAAACGCCCGGCGCGGGGCCAGGCGTTCCTGCACTACCGTGGAGCGGTGGCTTACGCCGCCGTCGACGCCCGCAGCGCGGCGATGCGCTCTTCCAGCGGCGGATGGCTCATGAACAGCTTCTTGGCCGTCGAACCGGAAATGCCGAAGGCGGCAATCTGGGTCGGCAGCGTGCTCTGGCCGTGGTTGAGCTGCAGGCGCTCCAGCGCGGCGATCATCTTCTGGCGGCCCGCCAGCGAGGCACCACCCGCATCGGCACGGAACTCGCGATGGCGCGAGAACCACATCGAGATCATCGTGGCGAACAGGCCGAACACCATCTCCAGCACGAACACGATGATGTAGTAGGCGAAGCCGCGGCCGCCGCCTTCGCGGTTGCCCGACAGCGCGCTGTCGATGATGCCGCCGACCACGCGGGCCAGCACGATCACGAAGGTGTTCAACACGCCCTGCAGCAGTGCCATGGTGATCATGTCACCGTTGGCGACGTGGGCGATCTCGTGGCCCAGCACCGCTTCGGCCTCGTCTTCACTCATGTTGTGCAGCAGGCCGGTGGACACCGCCACCAGCGCGTTGTTGCGGTTGGCACCGGTGGCGAAGGCATTGATCTCCGGGCCGTCATAGACCGCCACCTCGGGCATGCCGATGCCGGCCGCCTTGGCCTGCCGCTCGACGGTGGCCAGCAGCCAGCGCTCAGTCTGGTTGCGCGGCTCGGTGATCACCACCGCACCGGTGGAGCGCTTGGCCATCCACTTGGACAGCAGCAGCGAGATGAAGGAGCCACCGAAGCCGAAGATCGCGGCCATGACCAGCAGGCCACTCATCTGGCTCGGATTGACCCCCAGCAACGACATCACGATGCTGGCGAGGATCAGGACCGCGAAGTTGGTCGCCAGGAACAGGGCAATGCGGGTAAACATGGGAAAATCCGGCTCGGAAGGGGTCGATACCAGTCAATTTGCGGTGTGGTCAGCTTGAATTCAAGCGCCAACCTGACCGACGATTCAGCCAGCATGACCTCCCCCATTTCCTGCGGCCGCTTCGCGCCCTCGCCGACCGGCCTGCTCCACCCCGGATCCCTGCTTGCCGCCTTCGGCAGCTGGCTGCTCGCCCGCCATCACGGCGGCCTGTGGCGGCTGCGCATTGAAGACGTCGATCCGCCGCGCACGGTGCCTGGCGCCGCGGAGGCACAACTGCAGGCGCTGGCCGCCTTCGGCCTCACCCATGACGGCCCGGTCCTGTGGCAGAGCGCGCGCGGGGAGGCCTACCAGGCCGCGCTCGACGTGCTGCTGGCCAGCGATCTGGCCTTTGTCTGCCACTGCAGCCGCAGCGAACTGGCCGCCAGCGGCGGCATCCACCACCGCTGCGTTGCGCGACAGCCACGACCGGACCCTGCCGTCCGCTTCCGCGTGCCACGCGGCAGCATCGTGCACTTCAATGATGGCCTGCGCGGGCCGCAGCACCAGGACGTGCATGCCGAGGTTGGCGACTTCGTGCTGCGCCGTGCAGATGGCTGCTGGGCCTACCAGTTGGCCGTGGTGGTCGATGACGCCGAACAGGGCGTGACCGAAGTGGTGCGCGGCGCCGACCTGCTCGATTCCACCGCGCGGCAGATCCTGCTGCAGCAGGCGCTGGGCCTGGCCGTGCCACGCTACTGGCACCTGCCGCTGCTGCTCGATGCACCGGGGCACAAACTGTCCAAGTCGCTGGCGTCGCTGCCGGTGGACAGCACGCGGCCGGTGCCGGTATTGCGCGCGCTCTGGCAGCTGCTGGGCCAGGCGCCTGCCGCACTGGACGGCGCCGATGACCGGGATGCGCTGCTGGAGGCTGCGCAACGGGCGTTCGACCCGGCGCGGCTGCCGCGGACCGACATCCTGTTGCCGGCCGGCGCACTTTCCGCGCCGATGTTGCAGAATCCCCCTTCCCCCACCTGATACCCGGACAGCACTCCATGACATCTCGCGTCGCACTGGTCACCGGCGGAACCGGCGGCATCGGTACCGCCATCTGCCAACGCCTGGCCGACCAGGGCCACCGGGTCGCCACCAACTACCGCGACGAGGCCAAGGCCCGCGCCTGGCAGCAGGCGATGACCGAGCGCGGCTACCACGTGGCGATCTTCCCGGGCGATGTCTCCGATCCGGACAGCGCCGAAGCACTCGTGCGCGCCGTCGAGGCCGAGCTGGGCCCGGTCGAGATCCTGGTCAACAACGCCGGCATCACCCGTGACACCACCTTCCACCGCATGCGCGCGGACCAGTGGCACGATGTGATCAACACCAATCTCAACTCGGTGTTCAACGTCACCCGGCCGGTCATCGAGGGCATGCGCCGCCGCGGCTGGGGCCGGGTCATCCAGATCAGCTCGATCAACGGCCTGAAGGGCCAGTACGGCCAGGCCAACTACGCTGCGGCCAAGGCCGGCATGCACGGCTTCACCATCTCGCTGGCCCGCGAGAACGCCGGCTTCGGCATCACTGTCAACACCATTTCGCCCGGCTACGTCGCCACCGACATGGTGATGGCGGTTCCGGAGGACGTGCGCGCCAAGATCATCGCCGACATCCCGACCGGACGCCTCGGCAAGCCGGAAGAAATCGCCTATGGCGTGTCCTTCCTGGTGGCCGAGGAAGCCTCGTGGATCACCGGCAGCAACCTGGACATCAACGGCGGCCACCACATGGGCTGGTGAGCCGCGCAGGGGGGCGCCGCGGCATGCACCGGCGGCCCCTGCCGATGGTCATGCTGCGCAGCACGCAAACCCTTGTTGCGCAACATGATCGCCCCTGAAAGCCAAGCCTGGCGGGGGCTGGAGCGGTTGCAACCGCTGCTGCACTGCGCCATGCTGCGCGTCTACTGTGACGAGTACCGCTTCATGGCTGCGACCCGCATCATCAAGAAGTATCCGAACCGCCGTCTCTACGACACCGAGATCTCCAGCTACATCACCATCGAGGACGTGCGCCAGCTGATCCTGGACGGTGAAGACTTCGAAGTCCGCGACGCCAAGAGCGGCGACGACCTCACTCGATCGGTCCTGCTGCAGATCATCGCCGACCAGGAACAGGACGGCGAACCGATGCTGTCCACCCAGCTGCTGAGCCAGCTGATCCGCTTCTACGGCGATTCCCTGCAGGGCTTCATGGGCAACTATCTGGAGCGCAGCATGCAGGTCTTCCTCGACCAGCAGCAGCAGTTCCGCCAGCAGATGGGCAACCTGCTGGGCCAGACCCCGTGGGCGATGATGAATCAGCTGACCGAGCGCAACCTGGAGTTGTGGCAGGAATTCCAGCGCAGCATGGGCAGCGGTTTCGGTGGCCCGCGCCCCGGCGGTACCGGAACGGGAACCGGCACCGGCAACAAGCCCGGCGAACCGGGCACCGGCACCGGCGGCAAGACCCGCCGCTGAACGGCAGCTACGGCTGATACGAAAACGGCGCGCCCCTGGCGCGCCGTTCTGTTTGGCATCGCGCCAACGATGCGTCAGCGTTTCGCCTTGCACCCCGTGCACACGCGCTCGACCTTGTAGCCCTTGGCCTTCAGCTTCTCGACCACGCCATCACTGCCCAGCAGGTGCAGCGTGCCGACCACCACCAGCGTACCGCCCTGCCCGGCCTGCAGGTACGGCTGCAGCTTCGGCACCCAGGCATCGTTGCGCCCGGTGTTGATGCGCTGGTACAGCTGCGGATACTGCTGGCGCATCTCCGCCGCCATCTTGGTCCACAGCAGGCGCTCGTCGCCGCGACGCCATGCATCATGCAGCAGCCGCGCCTGCTCATCGGCCTTGCCGGCCTGGTCCAGCGCTTCGGCCAGCATCTGCCGCTGCTCCTGCACCGTCATCCCGTCAAGCATGCCGATCTGGGTATCGATGTCCTCCAGGCCCGCCGTCTTGCGGCCGGTCTTCTGCGCACGCTCCATGAAGTGGCGGTCCAGGCCCAGCGCCGGGTCCAGGCCCAGTTTCTGCATCTGCCCGACCGAAATGCTCAGGCCGACAAACCAGGCCTTCATGCCCTGCATCTGCGCCAGCGGCAGCTGGTTCTGGGCAGCAAAGGCCTGCAGCTTCTGCCAGGTCGGCGCATCCAGATCACGCTTCAGCTCGCTGCCATCGGTGCGGGTCGCGGCCTGCACCATGCGGCTGGCCAGCTGCGGCGACTGCATGTCTTCCGGCGACAGCTCGAACACCACCCGCTGCGAGGCCTCGAACGCCTGCTCGACATCGGGCGACAGCGGGTAGTCCTGCGGCTTCAGCAGGTGGAACGACCCCAGCAGGTAGACGCGTGCATCGCCCGGGCCGGTGACTTTCCACAACAGCGGTACGGGCGGCTTGGCCGCCGCGGCGGTCGCGGCCGCAGCCGTGGTGCCCGGCGCATCGCGGGCAGTGGCCAGGGGTGCCATCGCGCACGCCGCCATCAGCAGCGCGGCACGGAACGGGTGTTTGATCGGCATGGTCAGCCTTCTCCTTCAGGCAGGTGGTACGCCTTCTCGCCCGCTTCCACGCGCAGGTCCAGCCGGTTTTCCGGTGGCGCCAGCGGACAGGTGGCGTAGGCGGTGAACGCGCACGGCGGGTTGTAGGCATGGTTGAAATCGATGCGCACGGTGCCGTCTGCGGCGGGCGCATCGGTATCCAGGTAGCGACCGGCCGGATAGCTGCCGCGGCCGCTGGTGCGGTCGGCGAAGATCAGGAACAGCGGCTGCCCGGGCGCACCGATCGCTTCCAGCCGCCAGCTGCGGCCATCGCGTTCGAACTCGACCGCGCCGGCATTGGGCATCTCGGTGGTCAGGCCGGTGATGTCGACGATCGGCAGGGTCTTGCCCGGCGGGTGCGCGATGAAGCGCGCCTGCACCTGCCAGTCCACGCCGCCCGGCCAGTACTGCAGGCCGGCAAAGTCACGCCGCGCAGGCGCATCGGCATGCTTGACCCGCAGCGCGTCCCGCGGCCCCCGGCGGATGATGCTGAGCTGGCCCTTGCCGCCATCGAAGGCCAGCAGCGTCGGTTGCGCGTCCTTGTCGGTGTCAACGCGGATGCGGCCGCGCACCGGCAGGCCATCATGACTGACATCGACACCGGCTTCAGGCGTGAACCACCACTGCGTCCCTTCGCGACGCAGCAGGCCCAGCTTGTCCGGGCCAACCGTCAGGCGGATGCCGTTGGTAGCGCCGCTGCCAACGAAATGCGATTTGTTCTGCAGCCAGTGCAGGCCCACCAGCGCCGTCCAGCCATCGGGCCGGGTCAGGTCCTGGTAGCGCGCTACACGCCATTGTTGCTGCGCGGCCGCGTGGGCCGGATCTTCAGCGGCCGTCGGCACCGGCGGTGTTGCCGGGCTGCAGGCGGCCAACACCACGGCGGCCAGCAGGCCCGCCATTCCCCGATAACGCATCGATGCTCCCCTCAACGTCCGCGCAGGAACCAGCGGTCGATCTCCGCCAGCGAAAAACGGGCCCAGGTCGGTCGGCCGTGGTTGCACTGGCCGGACCGTTCGGTGATTTCCATGTCGCGCAGCAGCGCGTTCATTTCCGGCAGGGTCAAGCGCCGGTTGGCACGCACCGCGCCGTGGCAGGCCATGGTCGACAGCAGTTCGTCGCGTGCACTGGCCACGCGGCGGCTCTGGCCATGCTCGCGCAGGTCGGTCAGCACGTCGCGCAGCAGCCCTTCCGGTTCGGCATGCGCCAACAATGCCGGAATACTCCGCACGTGCAGCGAACCGGGGCCGGCACGGGTCACCTCGAAGCCGAGCACCGCCAGGGTTTCAGCTTCGCTCTCGGCGGTGTCGGCCTCGCGCTCGCCCACTGCCAGCGTGATCGGCACCAGCAACGGCTGCGACTGCAGGCCGATGCCATCGTGCGCGTTCTTCAGGCGCTCGTAGCCGATGCGTTCGTGGGCCGCATGCATGTCGACCACGATCAGGCCTTCGGCGTTCTCGGCCAGGATGTAGATGCCATGCAGCTGCGCGATCGCATAGCCCAGCGGCGGCACGCCTGCGTCGGCACTGGTGACCGGCAGTCCGTTCTCGGTCGGCATCGGCGGCAGCGCAGCACCGCGCTCGGCGCCGGCCGGTGCGGCATACAGCGCGGCATAGGCAGCCGGTGCATCGGCCACCTGCAGGCCCAGCGGCTGCTGCGGGCGCCATCCGGAGAATCCGCCACCACCACCTCCCGAGCCGGCACCCGGCGCGGGCCCACGCACCAGCCCGAATCCCGACGCGCCTGCGCTCGATGCCATCGGCATGGCCGTGGCATCCACCGGCTGCGCAGCACCGGCACCGATCTCCTGCGCCGACATGCCGGCGCGGGTATCGGCCAGCGCATCCTTCAGCGTGCGGTAGACAAAATCATGGACCAGCCGCGAATCACGGAAGCGCACTTCGTGCTTGGCAGGGTGCACGTTGACGTCGACGCGGGTCGGATCCAGTTCCAGGAACAGCACATAGGCCGGCTGGCGGCCGTGGTACAGCACATCGCCGTAGGCCATCTTCACTGCGTGGGCGACGCTGCGGTCACGCACCGAGCGACCGTTGACGTACAGGTACTGCTGGTCGGCGCTCGCGCGCGAATAATGCGGCTGCGCGATCCAGCCATGCAGGCGCAGTCCGGCACCGCTGTGGTCCACGCGCACGGCCTGGTTGGCGAAATCCTCGCCCAGCGTTTCGGCAAGGCGTGTATCGGAATACAGATCGCCCGGCTTGTAACGACGCGAGGCCTTGCCGTTGTGCGACACGCGCAGCTCGACATCCGGCCGTGCCAGCGCCAGCGAACGCAGCCACTCTTCGATATGGCCCAGTTCGGTGCGCTCGGCGCGCAGGAACTTGCGCCGCGCCGGCACGTTGTAGAACAGCTCGCGCACTTCCACCGTGGTGCCCGGCGCGTGCGCGCGCGGGGTCACCTCGCCGATCTTGCCGCCTTCGATCTGCAACGCCGAACCGTGCTCGTCATGCGCGCGGCGCGAGGCCAGGGTGAAGCGGCTGACCGAGGCGATCGAAGGCAGCGCTTCACCGCGGAACCCCAGCGTTGCCACCGATTCCAGATCGTCCAGGTCGGCGATCTTGCTGGTGGCGTGGCGCGATACCGCCAGCGGCAGCTGCTCCGGTGCGATGCCGCTGCCATTGTCACGGATGCGGATCAGGCGCACACCGCCCTCTTCCAGATCGATGTCGACACGGTTGGCGCCGGCATCGATCGCGTTCTCGACCAGTTCCTTGACCACCGACGCGGGCCGTTCGACCACTTCGCCAGCGGCGATCTGGTTGATGAGGATCTCCGGCAACGGCCGGATCGGGCGCGGACCGGGCGCGCTCATGGGAGGTGATGGGCAGCAGACTTCATGGGTCGATGATAGCGGAGCTGCCGAGGATAGAGTCGAGCCATGCTCGACTGCGGGCTACCGACAAGGCCCAGTCGAGCGCGGCTCGACTCTACGGAAAGCAGTAACCCGCCTTCGGCGGCTTACTTGCTGCCGCCGGCCATGGTGCCGGCCGCGTCGATCTCGGCCTGGGCGCGGGCCGCATACAACGTCCCCGGCGGCGGCTGGCGGCTGAAGAAGGTGTGCACGCCATCCAGCACGGCGCCAGCGATCTTGCGCTGGTACGCCGGGTCCATCAGGCGGCGCTCTTCATCCGGATTGGAGATGAACGCGGTTTCCACCAGCATCGCCGGCATGTCCGAGGTGCGCAGCACCGCGAAGTTGGCGCGCTCGATGTTCGGCTTGTGGTTGTTGCCGATCCGCTTCAGGCCGCCCAGCACGTGGCCGGCCGCGTCTTCGGACGCCTTCATGTAGCCGCTCTGCGCCAGGTCCAGCAGCACGTTGGCCAGGGTGCCTTCGGTCTGCTGCAGGCGCACGCCACCGACCAGGTCGGCCGCGTTTTCCTTGTCCGCCAGCCAGCGGGCGCGCTGCGAAGAGGCGCCCTTGGTCGACAGCACGTAGACCGATGAGCCCGTGGCCGAGCGGTTTTCGGCCGCGTCGGCATGGATCGAGATGAAGATGTCCGCCTTGTTCGCGCGCGCCTTCTGCGCACGCATCGGCAGCGGAATGAACACGTCGCTGTCGCGCGTCAGGTAGGCCTTCAGGCCTGGCGTGGCGTTGACCTGGCGGGCCAGCTCGCGCGCCACTGCCAGAGTGACATCCTTCTCGCGCTTGCCGGTCGGGCCGATCGCACCCGGGTCCTGGCCGCCGTGTCCGGGATCGATCGCCACCACCAGGTGGCGCATGCCGGCCTGCATGCGGATACGCGACGCATCGCTGGGCATGACAGGACGCGGCGGTTCCACCGGCGTCGGTGCCGGTGTAGGCACGGTGGCCGGCGGCGTGGTCACCACCGCTGCGGTGCGCTGGCCGGCGAGGATCGCGGCCGGCGAGGACGACGGCGTGCTGCTGGCGGTGACACCGGCCGCAGCAACCTGGGCCGGCGCGGTGGTTGGTGCCGGGGTCGGCGTGGCCGGTGCGGCGGCAGTGGCGCTGGCCTGCTGCTGTACCTGTGCGGTCAGCAGGGCCGTGGCACGCGCGGCATCGGTGCGCGACTGCGCGCTCTCGGCCGGAGTCGGTACTGGTGCAGCTCCCGCCGCGGGCGCCTGCGGCTGCACGGCTGGCGTCGCCGCCGGGCGGCTGCTGGCCACGGCCGGGCCATCGCCCGGCCATTCGATCACCAGCTTGGATTCATTGCCCTCGCGCTGCATCTGCGGGCGGAACGGCGCCACCGATTCGGCGAGGTCGAAAACGACGCGGAACGTGCCCGGGACCGGCTGTCCGGTACGCACCGCCGTGACCACGCCCTGCGCGGCCGGCATCTTCAGGTTGCGTATGGCGCTGGAGTCGGGGAAATCGACCACCAGGCGGTTCGGGCCGGCCAGCGACAGGGTCTTGTAGCCGCCACTGCCGACCAGCGAGATCTCGGCACGGGTGCCGGTAGCGCCGGTGTTCAGCAGGACCTGTCGGACTTCACCCGCCCACGCACTGACGCTCGCCAGACCCAGTCCGACGGCGGCACAGATGGCGATGAGACGGTTCCCCGGGCGCATGGCTCAGGATTCAATCACCGCGCTGAACGGAATGCAACACCTTTTTCCTTAATAATCCGTAACCTGCCGGTCTTTGTTCTCGTCAGCCGACAGAAATGGCCTGCAAGTCGCCCCCTTGCGGCAGCCGTTCCAGCCATTCACGTCCTACGTCGCTGGCCCCAGTGAGACGGACGCGTCGTCCCTGCCCGTCGATCTCCAGCGCCACCACCAGGTCGGTCGGCGGCAGCGCGCCGGCGCCCCGTTCCGGCCATTCGACCAGCCACAGCACCGCGCTGCCCTCGTCCAGGCCGAGGAAATCCAGCTCACCGGCCTGGCCGATGCGATACAGGTCCAGGTGCCACGCCTCACCGCCACTGGCCAGCGGATAGCGCTCGACCAGGGTGTAGGTGGGGCTGCGGATCGCGCCCTGCACGCCCAGCGCGCGCAGCAGCGCGCGGGCCGTGGTGGACTTGCCGGCACCCAGGTCGCCGCGCAGTTCGATCAGCGCCTGCGGCGGCCGGGTGGCCGCCAGCCACTGCCCGAGCAGTTCGGTGGCGTCGCTGTCGGCAAGGAAGAATTCGGTCATGGGGAGAGGTCCGGGTTGGCCAGTCGCCGCAGCGGCGCCAGCAGATCAGTAGGAAGCAGGCCGCGCGCGCCATCGGCGGCAGCTGCATCGCCCGCCAGCGCATGCAGCAGCGCGCCCGCGGCCGCGGCATCGAAGGCCGCAAGGCCCTGCGCGCGCAGGCTGGCGATGATGCCGGTGAGCAGGTCGCCCATGCCTCCCACGGCCATCCCTGGGTTACCGGCAGCGATCAACCGGGGCGTTTGCCCAGGCGCTGCCACGATGCTGCCAGCGCCCTTCAGCACCACCACGGCATGGAAGCGCTCGGCCAGCATGTGCGCACAGGTGTAGCGGTCGGCCTGGATTTCAGCCGTGCTGCAGCCGAGCAGGCGCGCGGCCTCGCCCGGGTGCGGTGTGAGAATGGCATCGGGCAACGCGCGCGGATCCTGCGCCAGCAGGTTCAGGGCGTCAGCATCGACCACCAATGGCTTGTTGCTGGCCAGCACCCGCGCAAACAAGGCGCGTGCCCATTCGTCCTGGCCCAGACCGGGCCCGATCGCCACCACCTTCGCCTTGTCCAGCAGCGCCGGCAGCACATCGCCATCTTCCAGTGCATGGGTCATGGCCTCGGGCAACCGGGCCAGCAGTGGACCGACGTGGTCGCGGCGGGTGCCCAGGCTCAACAGCCCCGCACCCGCGCGCAAGGCGGCTTCGGCCGCCATCGCGATGGCACCGCCGCTGCCATGGTCGCCGCCGACGCACAGCACGTGCCCGGATTCGCCCTTGTGGGTATTGGCGCGGCGCGGTGGCAACAGGGCCCGCAACCGCACCTGCGTCCAGTGCTCCGCAGCGGGTACCACGCCTTGCCAGGCCGCCGCGGGCAACAGCAGGGGCGCCAGGACCTTCTGCCCGCAATGATCCAGCGCATCGCCGGAATACAGCCCGCGATGCGCCACGATGAACTGCAGGGTCAGTGCAGCGCGCACTGCTACGCCCGGCACCGCCCCACGGTCGGCATCGACGCCACTGGGAACATCCAGCGCCAGCACCGGCGCAGTCTGCGCGTTGAGCGCGGTAATCAACGCCTGCGCCGTACCCTCCGGCGCGCGATCAAAGCCCAGCCCGAACAGGGCATCGACCCAGACGTCGGCCTCGGGCAGCATGCCGTCGAAATCGGTGATGGTGCCGCCGCCGGACCTGAATTCAGATGCTGCACGCTGTGCCAGCGCGGTCGAGGGCGGCCTGCCCGGCAGGGCGATCACTGTCACCCCGCGCCCGGCCTGCAGCGCGTGACGGGCCAGCACATGGCCATCGCCCCCATTGTTGCCAGCGCCGACCACCACGCCGATCCGCCGCGCCTGCGGCCAATGCTGCAGCAGGCACTGCCAGGCGGCCTGGCCGGCCTGCGCCATCAGGCCCCAGCCGCCGTCGGCGGCCAACGCCGAGGCCTGCGCATCAAGCGCACGCGCGGCAGCGGAATCGAACAGATCGGCAAGGTTGGCCATGCAGGGATTTTATACTGGTGCACATGTCCCCCGCCCCCACCCCTGTCGATCCGGTCCAGGCCGTGCAGCGCATCCGCGACCTAGCGCGTGCGCATGGCTTCCAGCGCTGCGGCATCGCTGGTATCGAACTGGGCGAGGATGAAGCGCACCTGGCCGACTGGCTGGGCCAGGGCCTGTACGGCACGATGGACTGGATGGCGCGCCACGGCACCTTGCGCGCGCGACCGGCCGAGCTGCTGCCCGGCACCGTGCGCGTGATTTCAGTGGGCATGGACTACAGCCACAAGGACGACACCGAAGCCTGGGCGACCCTGGCCGACCCGGGCCGCGCCTACGTGGCGCGCTACGCGCTGGGCCGCGACTATCACAAGCTGATGCGCAACCGCCTGCAGAAGCTGGCGACGCAGATCAACGATGAAGTAGCGCCACTGGGCTACCGCGTGTTCGTCGATTCCGCCCCCGTGCTGGAACGCGCACTGGCGCGCAACGCCGGCCTCGGCTGGATCGGCAAGCACACCTGCCTGATCGACCGCCATGGCGGTTCATGGTTCTTCATCGGCGAGATCTACATCGACATCCCGTTGCCGATCGACACGCCGGCCACGGCGCACTGCGGCACCTGCACGCGTTGCATCGATGTCTGCCCGACCCAGGCCATCACCGGCCCGCAGCGGCTGGACGCGCGGCGCTGCATTTCCTACCTCACCATCGAGCACGACGGCGCCATTCCCGAAGACATGCGTCCGTTGATCGGCAACCGCATCTACGGCTGCGACGACTGCCAGCTGGTCTGCCCCTGGAACAAGTTCGCCAAGCGCACCGACGAAGCCGATTTCCGCGCGCGCAACAACCTCGATACCGCGCGCCTGGACCAGCTGTTCGCCTGGGACGAGGCCGAGTTCCTGCGCCGCACCGAGGGCAGCCCGATCCGCCGCAGCGGGCACGAGCGCTGGCTGCGCAACATCGCCGTGGCACTGGGCAACGCACCGTCCTCGGCCGAAGCATTGGCCGCATTGCAGACCCGCGTCGATGATCCCTCGCCGCTGGTGCGTGAACACGTGCAGTGGGCGCTGGGCCAGCACACGGCGCGCTGACGTGCGATCCTGAGCCCCCGCTCCACCCGCAGCACGCCGTTCCCATGCAGCCACGCAACAACGACATTTTCACCCCCAGCCAGCTCAACACCCTGGCCCGCGACCTGCTGGAAGGCAGTTTCCCGGCGATCTGGGTCGAGGCCGAACTGGGCAGCGTGGCGCGTCCTGCCTCCGGTCACCTGTATTTCACCCTGAAGGACGCGCGTGCGCAGCTGCGTGCCGCAATGTTCCGGATGAAGGCGCAGTACCTGAAGTTCGTGCCGCGCGAAGGCATGCGCGTGCTGGTGCGCGGCAAGGTGACCCTGTACGACGCCCGTGGCGAGTACCAGATGGTGCTGGACCACATGGAGGAGGCGGGCGAAGGCGCACTGCGCCGCGCCTTCGAGGAACTGAAGGCACGGCTGGAGGCCGAGGGCCTGTTCGACCCGGCGCGCAAACGGCCACTGCCGGCGCATGTACAACGTCTGGCAGTGATCACCTCGCCGACCGGCGCCGCCGTGCGCGATGTGCTGAGCGTGCTCGGCCGCCGTTTCCCGCTGCTGGAAGTCGACCTGCTGCCGACCCTGGTGCAGGGCAGCAGCGCCGCCGCGCAGATCACCCGCCTGCTGCAGGCGGCCGATGCCAGTGGTCGCTACGACGTGATCCTGCTGACCCGCGGCGGCGGTTCGCTGGAAGACCTGTGGGCCTTCAATGACGAAGCCCTGGCCCGTGCGATCGCCGCCAGCCACACCCCAGTGGTTTCGGCGGTCGGCCACGAAACCGACTTCAGCCTCAGCGACTTCGCCGCCGACCTGCGTGCACCGACGCCTTCGGTGGCAGCTGAACTGCTGGTACCCGACCAGCGCGAACTGGCACTGCGCCTGCGCCGCACGGCCGCGCGCATGGTGCAGCTGCAACGGCATGCGATGCAGCAGGCGATGCAGCGCGCCGACCGCGCCCTGCTGCGCCTGAACGCCCAGAGCCCGCAGGCGCGGCTGGACTTGTTGCGCCGACGCCAGCTGGATCTGGGCCGGCGCCTGCATGCTGCGTTCAACCAGCAGCAGGAGCGTCGCGCCGCGCGCCTGCGTCATGCGGCGGCAGTGCTGCGCGGGCACCATCCGCAGCGCCAGCTCGATGCGATGCAGCGCCGTCTGGCTGCCCTGCGCGGGCGGCCGCAGGCCGCGATGCAGCGCCTGCTGGAGCGCGATGCACTGCGACTGCGCGGACTGGCGCGTTCACTTGAAGCAGTCAGCCCGCTGGCGACCGTGGCGCGTGGCTACAGCATCCTGACCCGCAGCGATGACGGTACGCTGGTGCGAAAGCTTGATCAGGTACAGTCCGGTGACGCCCTGCAGGCCCGCGTCGGCGACGGCGTGATCGACGTACAGGTCAAGTAAGGGGCGTTCGGCAGGGCTGCGCCCTGCACCTGCGGTAGTGCCGGCCGCTGGCCGGCAACCTCAACAGCAACAGCAACAGCAAAAGCGGCTCTGGATTGCTGATGGTTTGGCGGGGCGGTGTGGCTGTGCAGGACACGCCGTAAACCCCGCTGCGCGGTCCGGCCCAGCCGCCGGCGGCTGTGCGTTCGGGCGCTTGCGAAGCAGTGCTTCGCAAGCAAAGCGCCCTCACCCTTGGGGGCTCGATGGCGCCAACGGTCCTGCACAGCCACACCGCCCCACCTCTGACAGATTCCGATGACTGTTGGTAGGTGTCGAGCTTGGTCGACACGGTAGATCCTGTCAGATATCGAATCAATTCGGGGTCAGATCCGTTTTCCTACGGAAAACGGATCTGACCCCAAGAGCATTTCCGACAGACCGCAGCAAACTGTCGAAGGCGGGGTGGGTCCGGTTGCGGGAGTGTCCGCGGCATGGATGCCGCGGCCAAGCCCCCATGGAAGGGTTTACGGCGTCTCCCGCAACCGGACCCACCCCGCCATCCCTCAGGAAACCCGCTTCCGCTGTTGCTGCTGCCGGCCAGCGGCCGGCACTACCTACCGCGGGTGCAGGGCTGCAAGCCCTGCCGCCCCTCCCCCTACTTTGCCTGCTCGCAGAACTTCTGCCGGTACTCGAGCGCCTTCGGCATCAGCGCCTGCAGGTTCTGGATGCGGGTACCCGGGTTCGGGTGGGTGGAGGCGAACTCCGGCGGCGCCTGGCCGCCACTGGCCTGGCCCATGCGCTGCCACAGCGGCACCGCCTCGCGGGGATCGAAGCAGGCCGCTGCGGCCAGCATCAGCCCCACTTCATCGGCCTGCGTCTCGTGGCTGCGCGCATAGGGCAGCAGGTAGCCGTAGCCCATCGCCGACATCATCATCTGTTGCTGCTGCGCATCCATGCCGCTGGCGGCACCAGCCATCTGCCCGATCTGGGTCAGCTTCTGCTGCGCCATCCGCTGTGCACCATGGCGTAGAAGCGCATGGGCGATCTCATGGCCCATCACCACCGCCATCGCGTCACGCGTACGCGCCACCGGCACCAGGCCGGTGTAGACCGCCATCTTGCCACCCGGCAGGCAGAACGCATTGGCCTGCTCGGACGGGATCACATTCACTTCCCACTGGAAATCCCGCGCGAAATGCGCCGGCTGCACGCCGTGCTCCTGTGCCAGCGCGGTCTCCACCACGTCCACCTTGGCGATCAGGCGCTGGGCGATGTCGCGCACATCACGCGCGATCGGCGCATTCGGATCCATCGGCCGTTCCTGCGACAGGATCTGCTGGTAGGCCTGCAGCCCGAGCGCGGTCTCCTGGCGCGCATCCAGGCTGCTGTCGATCATCACCTTCTCGCCGGTGTAGGGATCGACCGTGCGATTGGAGAACCAGTAGAACACCGCATAGCCCGCTGCCAGCAGCAGCACCCACCAGCGGATGTTGCCGAACAGGCCGCGCCGCTGCGGGCCTTGCGGCGAGCGGGAAAAGGGATCGTTGCGCATCGGTGTCTTCCAGCAGGCCCCGCCGGCCGGCGGGCACGGCGCAATCTTAGTGCGCGGACGCCAGCAGCGGGTGAAGCCCGATGCTCAGATGCCCCGCACCAGACGGAAGCCGATGCGCGCGTTGGTGGTGTCCGAGTCCTGCGATTGCCGCCAGGCCGCACGGGTCTGCTCGGGCGCATTGGCCCAGTTGCCGCCCCGGATCACCCGCGACCGGCAGCCCGGGTTGAACCAGGCGACACCATCGGACGGCGCACGCCGGTAGCTGGCATGCCAGCAGTCGGCCACCCACTCGCTGAGATTGCCAGCCATGTCGTGCAGGCCGAAGGCATTGGCCTGGAAACTGGCCACCGGCGCGGGCCCCCACCAGCCATCGCCATAGCCGACGAAGGCGTTGTGCCAGTGCCGCCCCGAGGGCGAGACATCCTTGCTGCCGGTGAAGTTGCCAGCGCCGGGCGGCGGCGTGCCGGCGTCGCCCCACGGATAACGGCCACTGCTGCCGGCACGCAGCGCGTACTCGAATTCGGCCTCGCTCGGCAGCCGGTAGCTGCGTCCTGTCTGCTCGGACAGCCACGCCGCGTAGTTTTCGGCATCACGCACGCTCACATGCATCACCGGCGAATTGCCCAGTGCGCGCGCGCCATCGTAATCGGAACGCCAGTCCACACCGCTGCGGCGGATGAAATTGCCGCTGCGCTCGTCATAGACCACCGAGTGGCCGCGCCGGGTCGCACGCGGCCGCGCATTGGTCGACTTCACATAGCGCTCGAAATCACTGACCGTGATCTCGGTGATCGCCATCGCAAACCCGCGGTCGAAGCGCACATAATGCGAGGGCCGCTCGGCATCGCTGGCACCGGGCTCGGCATCACCCGCGCCCATCTGGAAGCCACCATGCGGCACCACGATCATTTGCGGGCCGCGCCCGCCATCGCGCATGGCGTCGCTGAACACCTGCCCGGGACGGAAGCTGCCGTAATGGGTGGCCAGGTCGATGCGTTCGCGCAACTGGGCCACCACCGCATCCCCTGGCAAGGCGATGCGCAGGGCCTCGGCCAGCTTCTCGCGCGCCGGCTTCAGGCCCTGTGGCGTCGCCAGTTCGCGAAGGCCATCATCGCGCAGCTGCAGCAGTGCCGCCGCGCGTATCTGTTCGATACGTTCGAAGGCATCGGCAATGGCCGGTGACGAATCACGGACCTTGCTGGCTTCGGCCAGCCAGGTGCCGGCGCTGGCAAAGTCACGCACCCGCGCCGCGTCCTCGGCACGGCGGATCAGGCCACTCTCGGCCGCCGCCAGGCCCTGCCGTGCCCGGCTGTTGTGTTCATCCAGGGCCAGCGCTTCACGGAAGTTGCCGATCGCTCCGTCACCGTCCTCACCGATCCGCCCCGAACGCAGGTCTTCCTCGCCGGCACGGTTGTAGGCCACCACGCGCTGGGCGAGCTCCACCCGTCCCTGCAGCGCGCGAACCTTCTCATCCTTCGGCGCCAGGGTCAGCAGCACCAGTGCCTGGCGGCTGGCCTCGGCCAGCGCCTCGCGCTGCTGCAGCGGCCGGACCAGCAGGGCATCGGCCTGCTGCTGAAGGCGCTGGCGGGCGCGCTGCAGGCCGTTGCGGGCCTGGCGGTCATCCGGGTCTTCCTCCTGCACCGCCAGCCACAGCGGAACCGCCGCGTCGGCGTCCTCGTACAGGCGCCCTTCGGCGAACGCCTTCTCGGCCGCGCGACGCAGCTGGGCCAGGCTGCGCCCCTGCCGATCGACCCGCGGTGGCGTCCACCGCTGCACATCCTCGGCGGCATCCTCACCGGCGATGGTGACGCTGCCCTGCGCCGCCTCCGGCGTCGCGTCCGCCTGCATGCCTTGCTGCGGCCGTGCGTCTTCGCCAGCAGCCGGTCCCGGCTCCGGCGTCGCCGAGGGCGACGGCGTGCAGCCGGCCAGGGCCAGGGCGGTGCACAGCACGGACGACAGCGGAAAACGCAAGCAGGATCTCCTTCGGCACGGATGCGGACCGACGTTAGGCTATTCTCCCCTGCCTGAGCAAACCCGAGTAGTAGGCCCTGACCCGTGGCAATCTGGATCACCACCCCCGCCGAGCTGGATCCGTACTTCCAGCAGCGTCCGGCCCGCATCGGCCTGGACACCGAATTCATCCGTGAACGCACCTTCTGGCCGCAGTTGGCCCTGGTGCAGATGGCGGTCGGGCAGGACATCCTGCTGATCGACCCCCTGATTCCCGGCATGACCGAGGCGCTGGCGCCGTGGCTGGCCGATGAATCGATCGTCAAGGTGATGCACAGCGCCAGCGAAGACCTGGTCGCCTTCAAGTGGGCCTGCGGCGTGTTGCCACGTCCGCTGTTCGACACCCAGATCGGCGCCTCGCTGGCCGGCATCGGTGGCGGTATGGGCTACCAGAAGCTGGTCGCGGAAATCACCGGCGTGGCGCTGGCCAAGGGCGAAACCCGTTCGGACTGGATGCGCCGCCCGTTGTCCGACTCGCAGCTGCAGTACGCCGCCGACGATGTCGAGCACCTGTTCGCGCTGCATGACGCCATCGATGCCAGGTTGCAGGCGCTGGGCCGCCAGCAGTGGCTGCACGACGACGGCGAGCGCCTGCTGGCCAGCGTCGCCAATGACGAAGACCGTTGGCCGCACCTGGCGATGCGCTCGGCGCAGTTCCTCGACACGGCCGCACAGCATCGGCTGCTGCGTCTGCTGCGCTGGCGCGATGTGCAGGCACGCAGCAGCGACCGCCCGCGCAGCTGGATCCTGGACAACGAACTGGCCGCCACGCTGGCACGCACGCCACCGGCCGATGCCGCCGCACTGGGCAAGCTGTTCGAACAGTTCCCGAAGGCACCGCGCAAGCTCGCGGGCGCTGTGTGGCAGGCGCTGGATACGCCGCTGGCCGATGAGGCCGAAGCACCGCTGGCGCTGCCGGCCAACGACAGCAACAAGCAGGCACTGAAGAAGCTGCAGGACGCGGTTGCCGAGCGCAGCCGCGAACTGGGCCTGCCGGATGGCGTATTGGCCTCACGCAAGCACCTGGAAAGCTATCTGGAACGCCGCCAGTGGCCGGCCGCACTGGCCGGCTGGCGCCAGCAGGAACTGGAATCGCAGCTCCAGGCGCTGCTGCCGGCACGCTGAAGCACCGGGCGCGGCGCCGGATTGCATTCCCGCCGCCGTCGAACGCAACAAGAAGGGCGACCCGGATCACCGGGCCGCCCTGCGCACTCCAGCAGTGCGAGGGTGGGACCGCCCACCCTCGCGGCAATGCCTTACCAGTTCATGTTCAACGAGACACCGACGGTGCGCGGTTCGTTGTAGACCGCGGCCATGTAGTTCTCGATCACACCCTTGAGGTTCTTCTCGTTGGTGATGTTGCGCGCGAACAGCGCCACTTCATAGGCACCGTAGTTGCCCGAGTAGCCGATCTTCAGGCCGCCCTCGAAATCACCCTTGGAGTTGAACTCCTTGCTGTCGTACAGCACGAAGCTGGTGTAGCCCTGCTTGTTCCAGTCGGTGGACACGAACATGGTGCCCGCGTCGCTGACCGGGAAGTCGTAGCGGGCGGCCAGGTTGACGTTGTACTTCGGCGCGTTCGGCAGCGGGTTGCCGTCGATCTGCGCGAAGGTGTTGGCACCGACCTTGATGGTCGGGTCATTCACCGTGCACACCACCTTGCCGTTGAGGCCGCAGACCTGCGCGTAGACGCGCTTGTCCTTGATCTCGCTGTGCAGCAGGCTGACGCCGGCGCTCAGGGTCAGGTTCGGGATCGGGCGCAGCTCCATGTCCGCTTCGAAACCGTAGGCCTTGGCCTTGTCGGCATTGAACAGTACGCCGTTGCCGTCCGAATCGTTGCCGTTGAGCTGGATGTCATTGACGGTGTAGGTGAATGCAGTCGCGTTCAGGCGCAGGCGGTTGTCCCACAGGCTGCTCTTGACGCCGGCTTCCCAGGACAGGATGGTCTCGGAATCGGCGGTGGTGAAGTCGGCATTGAACACCGCCGAACGGCCCTGGATGGTCGGGCCGCGGAAGCCGCGTGCGACCTTCGCATAGACGCTCACGTCCGGCGTGATCTGGTACATCGCGCTCAGATCCCAGCTCGGGGTGGTGTCGGACATCTTGACGTCGGTGCGGCCCTTGTAGGTCACCACGCCGGCGGCGGTGTCAGCGGTCTTCAGCAGGCGGGTGTGCTTCTCGTCCTTGGTCTGGCGCAGGCCGGCCGTGACGGTGAACTTGTCGGTGAAGGCGTAGCTCAGCTGGCCGAAACCGGCCCACGAGGTGTTCTTGTTGCGCAGTCGCACCCAGTTGTTCGGGTTGCGGGCCGCACCCTGCAGGAACCACGCACGCTGGTAGAAGTCGGTGGTGTCGCTGCCGTTGAAGTAGAACGCACCGGCCTGCCACTGCAGGGCGCTGTCGTCATGGCTGGCCAGGCGGAATTCCTGGGTCCACTGGTCCAGGTCGCGGATGCGGCCCATCGACTGGCCGTAGCCGTTCGGCACGCCGTTCACCGGGAAGTTCACCGCCGCGCCGCCGTCGGTGTCACCACGGCTGTAGCCGGAGGTGGTCTCATAGGCGGTGATCGAGGTGAAGTCGATCGCGCCGAAGTCGTAGCGTGCCTTCACCGAGCCGCCGTAGGTCTTGTAGGCCTGCGGGTTGTTGTCGGCTTCGTCGTAGGCGACCTGGTCGCGCGGCACGTCGGTCTTGTTCGAGCCCTTGGTCAGCGCACCACGCAGGAACAGGGTCGAGGTGCCTTCGTAATCACGGGCGTGGGCCGAGGCCAGGATCGAGAACTGGTCGCTCGGGGTCAGCAGCAGCTGCGCGCGCACGTTGCGGTCATCGAAGCCGCCCATGGCGTTCTTCTTCGGGCTGACCGTGCCGTCAGCGCTCGGGCCCTTGTAGGTGTTGTCGACGTAGTCGTCGCGGTGCTGGTACAGCGCCGACACGCGGAACGAGGCGATGTCGTTGATCGGGCCGCCAAAGCCGCCGTCGATCGACACGCTGTTGTAGGTCGCATAGCTGGCGCTGACGCGGCCGGTGTAGTCCTGGGTCGGCTTCAGCGTGTCGAACTTGATGATGCCGGCGGTGGTGTTGCGGCCGAACAGCGAGCCCTGCGGGCCGCGCAGCACTTCCACCTGGTCCACGTCGTAGACCGGGTTGGACTTCAGCACCACGTGCTCCAGCACCACGTCGTCCTGGATGATCGACACCGGCTGCGAGGCACCCAGGTAGAAGTCGATGTTGCCCAGGCCGCGGATATAGAAGCGCGGGAAGATGCGGCCGGTGGTGGTTTCCGCATACAGGCTCGGCACGCGGCCGGACAGCGCCAGCAGGGTGTCGTCGCCGCCGGCGGTGAAGTCGCGCATGCGCTCGCCCTGCACCACGCCCACCGAGACCGGCACTTCCTGCAGGTTCTGCTCGCGGTGCTCGGCGGTCACGGTGATCGTGTCCAGGCCCGTCGGGGTCGGCGCGCTGTCCTGCGCGGCGGCACCAAAGCTGCCGACCAGGGCCAGGCCGGCACAGGCCAGCGCCAGCGGATGGCGGCGGAAGGAAACGAAGGAAGACGACATACCCGACAGGCGGCGGGAATCGGAATGGGAGGGCATGGAATGCTCTGAGGAGGCGTCCGTGCGGCCTGCGCGAGCCGGGCGGCAAAAAGGAGGAGAACTGCGCAAGCCGCCATTATCCCCCAAATTGTTACGATTTCGTTGCGCGGCATCCGGGCCCGACAAACCGGACGGTTTCGGCACAGTGCACGCCTTCATGCCACGCCGTCCGGCACATCCCGGGTCGGCTTGGCAAGGCGCAGCCAGTTGGCTACACTGAAGCCCTGCCGTGGGGCCATAGCTCAGCTGGGAGAGCGCGTCGTTCGCAATGACGAGGTCAGGAGTTCGATCCTCCTTGGCTCCACCACTCATTAAGAAGACCCGCCGATCGTCGCGATCTGCGGGTTTTTTCTTGCATCGATCACGAGTCAGGCAGGTTCCTGATCCCCGTCCTTGCGGCGTGGACCACGCGAATGCGTATCACGCACCTGCTGATCGCGCTGCCCCGGCCGCTGCTTTGCCACGTCCTCCTGCGCCCTGTCCTGACGGCTTTCCTGTACGCCCTGTTTCGGATCGCCAGGGTCTTTGTCGCGCTCGCTCATCGAAGTCTCCTGTGCCGGCGAAGGCCGATCAGGACTTCACGCTAGAGGCTGCGCAGTGATCCGCAGGTCAGGCCCGCGCGAACAGCGTGTGCAGTTCCGCTTGCCGCCGCAGCTCACGGCTCTGCAGAATCCGGACCAACATGCCCAGCCAGTCCGTGATGCCACCTCCCGCCCAGCACGCCGCGCGTACGCTGCCAATGCGCCTCGATCCAGCGGACGGCAGCATCCAGCTCGGCCACCTGACGACGTTGATCTGCCCCACCCTGTCACTGGAGGAGGCGCGCATCGCCTTCGCCACGCTGATGCATGGCGAGCGCGATGCCGGCACCGGCTATCACTGGCTCAGCCTGCACCGGGTCAGTCTGGGCGGTGCGCCCGCCGGCATCAGCCTGTGCTTCCACGGGCAACAGCTCGACATGGTGACGATCGGCGTCGATCTGCCGGGTGCGACACTGGAAGACGGCTGGCCGACCCAGGTCGCGATCGATGCCGAAGTCGCTTTCATGCGTCGCACCTTGGCCACGGCTCTGGGGCGCAAACTGGCAGGTGGCCGCGCCCGGTTCGAGTGGGGCGAGGCATGGGCCCGGTTCGACCCGAAAGGCTTCATGGCCAGCAGCGGTATCCGCTACACGCCGCGCTCATGACGCCGCTCAGGTACGGGTGATCGACACTCCACCTTCAACACGCATCGCGGTACCGGTAACGAAACTGCTTTCATCGCTGGCCAGGAACAGCGCCGCGTTGGCGATCTCCTCCGGCTCGGCCATGCGCTTGAGTGCGTGCAGCGAGCGCACGAAGTCGCGGGCATCGCCGGTGGGTGCGGCCTGCCGGCCCATCTCGGTATCGGTACCGCCAGGCAGCAGCACGTTGCTGCGTACGCCACGCGCGCCGTACTCGGCGGCGATCACCTGGCTCAGGCCGATCAGTCCGGCCTTGCTCGACGCGTAGGCGGCCATGCCCGGGAAGCCCACGGTATGGCCGACAAAGGTACCGACAAACACCAGCGAGCCACCCCCGCGTGCCAGCAATGCCGGCAACTGCGCGCGTGCGGCATGGAAGGCGGCGTCGAGATTGGTGGCCATCACCTCGCGCCACGCATCCGCCGGGAACTCTGCTGCCGGCACGCCGGGGCCGAGCATCCCGGCATTGTTGAGCGCGATGTCCAGGCCTCCGAATGACTGCTGGGCCAGATCGACCAACGCCTGCGCCGTGCCCGGCTCGGCCACGTCGGCGGCATGCACCACCACCTCGCCGCCGCCGACGCGGATCTGCTCGGCCAGTGCGTGCAGCGGTTGCGGCCGACGCGCATTGAGCACCAGCGTTGCCCCTTCGGCGGCGAAGCGCAGCGCACTGGCGCGGCCAATGCCGGCGCTGGCACCGGTGATGAGGGCGATCTTGTTGTTCAGGCGCATGAGAGTGGTACCGGTTGTGGAGTGGCCGCCACGATGCCGCGCCTCCGGCCCACCAACACTCCGTTTCCGGGCCTCGCGGCCAGGTGCAGGAAACGGAGTTTCCGCAGAACCGGCACGTGCCAGAATCCGCCCATGGACAGCACCGCCGCCACCGCCCTCGACGCCCGCGTCGAACGGGTCTGCCGCCATCTGCAGGCCAGCCTCGACGAGCCCTCGCTGCAGGAGCTGGCCGACATCGCCGGCTGCAGCCCGACGCGCCTGCATCGCCTGTTCAAACAGGCCACCGGGCTGACCCCCAAGCAGTACGCTGCCGCGCTGCGCGCCGACCGCCTGCGCACCGGGCTGGAACAGCAGGAGCGCATCACCGATGCCTTCCACGATGCTGGCTTCGGCTCCAGCGGGCGCTTCTACGAGAACGCACCGAAGTTGCTGGGCATGACTCCCAAGCAATGGCGCGCAGGTGGTCGCGGCGAAGTCATCCACTTCGCGCTTGCCGAAAGCTCACTGGGCAGCGTGCTGGTGGCCAGCAGCGCCACCGGCGTGGTCGCGATCCTGCTCGGCGACGATCCGGAGGCGCTGCTGCAGTCACTGCAGCAACGCTTCCGCCAGGCCGAACTGGTCGGTGCCGACCACGGCTATGAGCAACTGGTGGCACAGGTGGTGGGCCTGGTCGAGGATCCCTCGCGAGGCGCCACACTGCCGCTGGATATCCGCGGCACCGCCTTCCAGCAGCGGGTATGGCAGGCACTGCAGCAGATTCCGCGCGGCCAGACCGCGTCGTATGCGGATATTGCCGCGCATATCGGTGCACCACGCTCGAGTCGTGCGGTGGCACGTGCCTGCGCGAGCAATCCATTGGCGGTCGCCGTGCCCTGCCACCGCGTGGTGCGCCGCGACGGTGACCTGTCCGGCTATGCCTGGGGCGTTGCGCGCAAGCGCGAACTGCTGCGCCGGGAAAAGGTCGCCAACGGCTGACGCCACCCGATAGCCGCCGACCTTGGTCGGCACACCCAGCTTCCGGTAGTGGCCGACCTTGGTCGGCACACCCACCAAGCACTCAATCCAGCTTCACCACCAGCTTGCCGAAGTTGCGCCCCTGCAACAGCCCGAAGAACGCCTCCGGCGCCTTCTCCAGACCTTCCACCACATCCTCGCGGTACTGGATGCGGCCCTCGCGCAGCCACTGCGGCATCTCGCGTTCGAAGTCCGGCCACAGGTGGTTGAAGTCGTGCACGATGAAACCACGCACGGTCAGGCGCTGGCGCAGGATCTGGCTGAACAGTGACGGCAGCCGATCCGGGCCAGGCTGCTCGACGCCCCGCTCGTTGTAGGTAGCGATGGTGCCGCAGACCGGAATGCGGGCGAAGTCGTTGAGCAGCGGCAGCACCGCATCCAGCACATGGCCGCCGACATTCTCGAAGTACACGTCGATGCCCGCAGGCACTGCCGCGCGCAGCTGGTCCGCAAAATCAGCCACGCGATGATCCAGCGCCACGTCCACGCCCAACGTCTGCAGATAGGCACGCTTGGCCTCGCCACCGGCGATGGCGACCACGCGCGCGCCCTGCAGCTTGGCCAGCTGCGCCACGGTCGCGCCCACCGGCCCGGTCGCGGCGGCTACCACCAACGTCTCGCCCGGCTTCAGACGGGCGATTTCATGCAGGCTGGAATAGGCGGTGAAACCGGGCATGCCATATACCCCCAGCGCCGTACTGAGCGGCAGCCCGGCCGGATCCAGACGACGCCCCAGCGCCTTGGCCGGCAGCACCGCGTGGGTCTGCCAGCCCCCCGGCGCCAGCACCAGCTCGCCTGCGGTTACGCCCTCGGCCTTGGATTGCAGCACCTCGGCCACGGTCTGGCCTTCCATCACCGCCCCTACCGCCACCGGCGCGGCATACGACGGGCCCTCGTCCATGCGTCCTCGCATGTACGGGTCCAACGAAAGGTAGCGGTTGCGCAGCAGCACTTCGCCCTCGGCCAGGGCCGGCAGCGCAACCTGTTCCAGGCGGAAATTGGCTGCACTTGGCGCCCCCTGCGGACGCGAGGCAAGCACGATGCGGGACGCGGTGGAGCAATCGGACATGGCCAGGTCTCTGCTGTTGCCAGCATCGGGAAAGGACTGCCGACACTACGCTGCGGCGATCCCCGATGGCGGCCACGAAAACAGCGTTCCATTGCCCGGACCCGCGCGGGTCCGGCGCACCCCTTGCCCTTGCAGCTTTGGCGAACGCGGCGACCTGCTGATTTCCACCGCAGACGACAATCGATGGGGCACGCCCCGCCCCACAACGGAGGATCAAGCACTTGCGAGCGCGCAGAGGGCAATGTGAAGAAATCTTGGCAAAACGCTTGCCGAAGGCAGCCGACCTCCGTAATATACGCGTCCTTGGCAGCGACCTCGCTGCAACGAAACATGTGGCCGAGTAGCTCAGTTGGTAGAGCAGGGGATTGAAAATCCCCGTGTCGGCGGTTCGATTCCGTCTTCGGCCACCACTTTCGAAGGCCTGCAGAAATGCGGGTCTTTTTTTTCCGGAAACCGCACTCACCGCGGTAGCCACACAATTTGGCCGAGTAGCTCAGTTGGTAGAGCAGGGGATTGAAAATCCCCGTGTCGGCGGTTCGATTCCGTCTTCGGCCACCATCTTCAGAGACCTGCAGAAATGCAGGTCTTTTTTTATTCGCGCTTCGCGCAAGCGGCGACCACCGTGGCCCGGTTGACGAAACATTTACACCGGCACGGGCCGCGGCACCTACGCTCCAGACTCCTGCCTGGAGCCTGCCGATGCATCTGCGCCCCGCCCTGCTCGCCTGCCTGCTGCTGGCCGCCTTCCCGGTGATCGCCACTGAACCGGTGCGCGCGGTCGAGCACCTGGACATTGATCGCTACGCGGGCCAATGGCACGAGATCGCGCATCTTCCAGTCTCGTTCCAGAAGCAGTGCGTGGGCGACATCACCGCCAACTATGGCCTGCGCCGCGACGGCCGCATCAGCGTCACCAATGCCTGCCGCAAGGGTGACGGCGAGCGCGTGGTCGCCGAAGGCGTGGCACGCCCGGTGGCCGGCCATCCCGGGCAACTGCAGGTGCGCTTCGTCCCCGACTGGCTGAGCTGGGCGCCCATGGTCTGGGCCGACTACTGGGTGCTGGCGCTGGACCCGGACTATCAATGGGCCCTGGTCGGCGAACCCGGCCGCAAGTATCTGTGGATCCTCTCGCGCCTGCCGGAGATGGAGCGCGATCGGTTCGAACAGTTGAAAGCCAAGGCCGAGTCGATGGGGTACGACCTCGGGCCACTGCGCCTGATGGCCCCGCTGCGCGATCCCGCGGCCGACTGAACCGCTTCGCATCCGGCGCATCGTGCGCGCGCCATCCGGCGTTGTGCATGCCCGACCGCCATCTTCACGCGCTACCCTCTGCGGACGGGTCGCTCCGGGCGATCCATAAAACCATACGCCGTAGTATGCTTACCCCAACGCACCCCCTCCAGAGGACTTGCGCCCATGCTCCACCGCTTCCGTACCGCCTTGATCGTCCTGTGCACCCTCGCCCTTGTTGCCTGCAGCAACGGCATCGTCAAGCGTGTTTCGGAACCGGCGGCCAGCCTGCAGCAGCTGACCGTGCGTGCCGACGGCAACTGGACCGTGGCCCTGCGCCTGCAGAACTTCAGCTCGATGCCGATGACCTTCGATGATGTCTCACTGGCGCTGACCGTCGGCGACAGCGATGCCGGCACCCTGCAGGTCAAGCCCGGCATCTCCATCGGCGGCACCTCCGCCGATGTCATCAATGTCGACCTCGTGCCCAGCTCGACCGCGCGCCTGGTGGTGGCCGACGCGCTGGCCAGCAACCGCACCCTGGCCTACGCCCTGAAGGGAACGGTGGCGGCCACGCCGCAGGAAAAGAAGCAGCGCAGCTTCGACATCAGCAGCCGCAGCACCCTCAACCAGGCCCCCGGCCTGCCCGGCGTGCTGCGCTGAACCCGCCTTTCGTCGCGGCGCCCGGCGCCGCTCCCCTCTGCCCTGATCAAATCGAGACGTACCGATGAGCAGCTACACCGCCCCGCTTTCCGACCTCCGTTTCGCCCTGCACGACGTGCTCAAGGTCGAACCCCTGTTCGCCCGCCTGGGCTTCACCGACGCCACCGCCGACGTGGTCGATGCCGTGCTGGAGGAAGCCGGCCGCTTCAGCGCCACCGTGCTGGCCCCGCTCAACAGCGTCGGCGACGAGATCGGCTGCGTACTCGACCAGGCCACCGGTGAAGTGACCACCCCGCCCGGCTTCAAGCAGGCCTACGACCAGTTCGTCGATGGCGGCTGGACCGGCCTGACCGCCTCGCCGGAGCTGGGCGGCCAGGGCCTGCCGCACACCCTGGGGGTGCCGCTCAACGAAATGATCAACGCCGCCAACCTGGCGTGGGGCAACTTCCCGCTGCTCTCGCACGGCGCCATTGAAGCGCTGAAGCAGCACGGCGAGGCGTGGCAGCACGACGCCTTCCTCAAGCCGCTGATCGAAGGCCGCTGGACCGGCACGATGTGCCTGACCGAGCCGCACTGCGGCACCGACCTGGGCCTGCTCAAGACCAAGGCCGAGCCGAACGCCGACGGCAGCTACTCGATCACCGGCACCAAGATCTTCATCACCGCCGGGGAGCACGACCTGACCGGGAACATCGTGCACCTGGTGCTGGCCAAGCTGCCCGACGCCCCTCCGGGCGCCAAGGGCATCTCGCTGTTCGTCACCCCGAAGTTCAAGGTCGACCGCGATGGCAACGTCGGCGAGCGCAATGCACTGCGCTGTGGCTCGATCGAACACAAGATGGGCATCAAGGGGTCGGTCACCTGCGTGATGAACTTCGATGGTGCGCAGGGTTACCTGGTCGGCCAGCCGCACAAGGGCCTGCAGGCCATGTTCACCATGATGAACACCGCGCGCCTGGGTGTCGGCCTGCAGGGCATCGGCCTGTCCGAGCGCGCCTACCAGAACGCACTGAAGTACAGCCGTGAGCGCCTGCAGTCGCGCGCCCTGAGCGGCGCCAGGTTCCCGGACAAGCCGGCCGACCCGATCCTGGTCCACCCGGATGTGCGTCGCATGCTGCTGACCGTGAAGTCGCTGGTCGAAGGCAGCCGCCTGCTGGCGCTGCATGCCGCCACCCTGATCGACATCGCCCACCACGCCCAGGATGCCGCCGAGCGCGAGCGCGCCGACACCCTGGTGAGCTTCCTGACCCCGATCTCCAAGGCCTGCCAGACCGAATGGGGCATCGAGAACACCTACAACGCCCTGCAGTGCTTCGGTGGCCACGGCTACATCCGCGAGCACGGCATGGAGCAGCTGGCCCGAGATGCACGCATCACCACGCTGTATGAAGGCACCACCGGCATCCAGGCGCTGGACCTGATCGGCCGCAAGACCGCATCCAGCCAGGGCGCCGGCCTGAAGCTGATGCTGGCCGAGATCGAAGCC
Source organism: Stenotrophomonas sp. LC732 (assembly GCF_052446685.1). Lineage (NCBI taxonomy): Bacteria > Pseudomonadati > Pseudomonadota > Gammaproteobacteria > Lysobacterales > Lysobacteraceae > Stenotrophomonas > Stenotrophomonas sp. LC732. Next base: position 3,002,336 of record NZ_CP199214.1, read on the forward strand.
TTCGCCAAGGAACACGAGGGCAACGAAGCGCTGTCCGAGTTCATCGGCCCGCTGCGCGCCAAGGCCGCCGAATGGGGCAAGCTGACGATGGACGTGCTGCAGCGCGCGGCCGCCAATCCCGACGAACTGGGCGCGGCCAGCTACGACTACCTGTTCTATTCGGGTTACGTGGTGCTGGCCTACTGGTGGGCCCGCAGCGTGGCCGCCGCCGATGCCAGCGCGCACGGCGCCGCCTTCGCCCAGGGCAAGCGCGAGACCGCACGGTTCTACTTCGCCCGCGTGCTGCCGCGCACCCTCAGCCACGCCGCCGCGATCCAGGCCGGCGCCGCGCCGCTGATGGCCATGGACGACGAGCGCTTCGGCGCCTGAGCCGGGCTTCGCCCGGCACCTGTGGTGCCGGCCGCTGGCCGGCAACCGCAACAGCCGGCTTCCTGCGGGATGGCGAGGTGGGTCCAATTGCGGGGGACGGCGCACGCCACCGGACCCACCCCGCCTTCGACAGATTTCCGCTGCTGTAGATCCACGCCACGCGTGGATGAGAACCCCTGAAATCCTTCTGGAGAAGAGCCCCCTTTTGTTAAAGGGGGCGCGCCGACAGGCGCGGGGATTAGGAAGAATGCGCGGGCAACCCAGCGCGCCGACGGCGGGCTGGGTTGCTAAAGGGGGCGCACCGACAGGTGCGGGGGATAGGAGGAATGCGCGGACCTGAATCATTGCGATTTGGGTTTCGCCCTCCGGGCGATACCCAAATCGCAATGATTCAGGTATAAGCTGTTCTCCCGATGGAGACAGACACTACACGCTTGGGTCTGATCGAAGCCGGAGCTCCGTTTTCTGCTCCGGGCGCCGAAGCATCGCCCAACGCCACGACGCTGCATCGCCCCGGTTCGGTCCGGCTGCTCTCACTTGATGCCCACGGACGCGTACTGGACTGGATCACCTGGCAGGATGCGGCCTGCCTCTACGCCCGCGAGGCGGTGGCCTGGACGCTCGGCGACCCCTGCCTGCACATCCACGGCGGCACCAACCGCTTCAGCGGCCTGCAGAGCGGCATGGACCTGCACCCGATCATCGCCGCCCGCGGCCACGCCCGCTCCCGTGCGATCGACCCGACGCCGAACCTGACCAACCAGGCCCTTTTCGCCCGCGACGCCCATCTGTGCATGTACTGCGGCCAGCAGTTCAGCCGCCCCACGCTCACCCGCGATCACGTCATGCCGCTGTCCAAGGGCGGCCTGGACTGCTGGGAAAACGTGGTCACCGCCTGCTTCCACTGCAATTCGCGCAAGAGCGACCGCACCCCGCAGCAGGCCGGCATGCCCCTGCTGGCAGTGCCCTACCGGCCCAGCTGGATCGAGCACCTGATCCTGTCCAACCGCAACATCCTGGCCGACCAGATGGCCTTCCTGAAGGCGCAATTGCCCAAGCGCTCGAAACTGAGCACCTGAACGCCTGAAAATGCAACCCTCACCGTCCTGTCACGGACGGCGGCGTTTGCTTGCCCCACCCCCGTTTGAGGGCGAAAATGGGCGTTCAGAAAAAGTGCGAACATGATGATCGACTCTGCCCGCTATCCCCGCCTCGCGCGCATCCAGACGCCGGATGACCTGCGCACGTTCGACGAATCCGAATTGAGGGCGGTTGCCGACGAACTGCGCGCCTACCTCATTGAATCGGTGGGCAAGAGTGGCGGCCACTTCGCCGCCGGCCTGGGCGTGATCGAGCTCACCGTGGCCCTGCACTACCTGTACCAGACACCGCACGACCAGCTGGTCTGGGACGTCGGCCATCAGACTTACCCGCACAAGATCCTGACCGGCCGCCGCGACGAGATCCACACCGTCAAGCAGAAGGACGGCATCGCGCCGTTCCCGAAGCGCGAGGAAAGCGAGTACGACACTTTTGGTGTCGGCCACTCCTCGACCTCGATCTCGGCCGCACTGGGCATGGCCATCGCCCGCCAGTCCGAAGGCGACGACCGCAAGATCGTGGCGGTGATCGGTGACGGCGCGATGACCGCCGGCATGGCGTTCGAAGCGCTGATGCACGCTGGCGGCATGGAGCCGGAGCCAAACCTGCTGGTGATCCTCAACGACAACAACATGTCGATCTCCGAGGCCGTGGGCGGCCTGACCAAGATGCTGGGCCGCGCCACCGGCAGCCGCACGCTCAACGCGCTGCGCGAAGGCGGCAAGAAGATTCTCGGTGACAAGAAGAACAATCCGGCACGCTTCGTGAAACGCTGGGAAGAACACTGGAAGGGCATGTTCGTGCCTTCCACGATGTTTGAGGAAATGGGCTTCCACTACACCGGCCCGATCGACGGCCACGACATGCCCGCCCTGCTGTCCACGCTGAAGACGCTGCGCGCCTCCAAGGGCCCGAAGCTGCTGCATGTGATGACCACCAAGGGCAAGGGTTACGAGCCGGCCGAGGGCGACCAGATCGGTTACCACGCCGTGGGCCCGTTCGATCCGGACAAGGGCCTGGTGGCCAAGGCCGGGGCCAAGAAGCCGACGTACACCGATGTATTCAGCGACTGGCTGTGCGATGCCGCCGCCGCCGAGCCGCGCCTGTACGGCATCACCCCGGCGATGCGCGAAGGCTCCGGCCTGGTGCGTTTCAGCAAGGAATACCCGCAGCGCTATTTCGACGTGGCGATTGCCGAACAGCATGCGGTCACCCTCGCCGCCGGCATGGCCACACAGGGTGGCAAGCCGGTGGTGGCGATCTACTCGACCTTCCTGCAGCGCGCGTACGACCAGCTGGTACATGACGTGGCCATCCAGGACCTGGACGTGCTGTTCGCGATTGACCGCGCCGGCGTGGTCGGCCCGGACGGTGCGACCCATGCCGGCAACCTCGACCTGAGCTTCCTGCGCTGCGTGCCGAACCTGGTGGTGATGGCACCGTCCAACGAAGCCGAGTGCCGGCAGATGCTCAGCACCGGCCTGCAGCACCCGGGCCCGGCCGCCGTGCGCTACCCGCGCGGCACCGGCACTGGCGTTGCAGCCGGCACCGACCTGTCGACCCTGCCGATCGGCAAGGGCGAACTGCGCCTGCAGGGCAGCCGCATTGCCCTGCTCGCCTTCGGCAGCACCGTGGCCGCCGCCGAGCAGGTCGGTCGCGAACTGGGCCTGAGCGTGGTCAACATGCGTTTCATCAAGCCGCTGGACCGCGAGCTGGTGCTGGCTGTCGCCGCCCAGCATGAGGGCCTGGTGACGATCGAAGACAACGTGGTGGCCGGTGGCGCCGGCTCCGGTGTTGGTGAACTGCTCAATGCCGAAGGCGTGCTGCGTCCGATCCTGCACCTGGGGCTGCCCGACAGCTACCAGCACCATGCCAGCCGCGAAGACCTGCTGGCCGAAGCCGGCATCGACGCCGCCGGCATCCGCGCTGCTGTGCTCAAGCGCTGGCCGCAGCTCGCCGCAGGTACCCCGCCGCTCAGCGCGGCAGGCTGAGGCCGATCACCACCCGGTAGATCCACACAGGGCGCAATGGGCGCGGACAGCGTCCGCACCCTCCAGGCTTGAAACGCGTAGATCCACGCCATGCGTGGATGATGGAATTCCGGGTGCCTGCCTTGGCAGGCACCCGCGCTCAGCCGTAACTGACCGCTTCGACGAACGCGCCGCTGGCTTCCACGCGCACGGCCGCACGCTGACCGGTGTCGACAAAGTGCAGGCGGGCCAGAGTCTCGGCGAAGTCGTAGGCGCGGGCGCCATCGCGGAACTCGATCGGCTCCGGCCGGTCCGGATGCAGCACGCGCCACTGGCGCTGTTCGCATTGCAGGCGGATCAACATGCAGCTCACTCCTTGAGACAGCGTATCGACGGCGGAGGGATGCCCATGCCGGTTATGGCACACGGCACCGCTGGAATTCAGGGCATGCAACATGCCCGGATCGCAGACAATACGGCGTTCAAAATGTGAGCTGTATCAGATTATTCTGATTTTCATGGGCTGAACCCGTAAAGGTCAGTTCACCTGGAACTGCGCCCGGCAGCCATCACTCACCCAAATGCCGCGGCGATCCCAGCCCCAGCTCTGGCCTTCGATGCAGGCGCTGCGCGAGTCCTGGCGGATCAGGCGCACGCCCCGGCGGATGCGCGCATCGCAGTACTCCTGCCGATGTCCATTGGAATGGCAGGTGACCACATCGCCGCCGCCCCATCCGTTGCCATTGCCATTGCCCCAGCCGCCACCATTGCCACCCCAGCCGCCACCGCGGCGATATTCACCGACGAATTCGGCACGGCACCCCTGCGTGACCCAGACGCCGTTGCGCGACTGGCCCCAGGTCTCACCTTCCACACAGGGCGAACCGGACAACTGGCGGATCAACCGCGCGCGGCCGTCCAGGCGGCACTCATTGCTGCGATTCTTGACCGACTCGCAGCGCACGATGCCACTGCCATCGCGGCCACCATAGCGGTCGTCGTCATAGCCGTAGCCATAGCTCTGCGCCTGGGCGCCGCCGGCCGCCGCCAGCATCGGCAACAGGGTGCAGGCCAGGGTGCGCCAAGTGAGTGCCTTGCCCATCGAGATCTCCAGATGAATACGATGGCGCAAGCATCCGGGATTCACGGCCCGGCGCACAGAGGGGAGCGCAACGGCAGTTTTTCCCCATTCAAACAACGCAACCGGACCTGACTGCGTCACGGTTGCTGGCGTCACTCTCCGACGTGAAGCGCGTCTACCGTATTGCCAAGCGCCTCGACCCGCACCGTGCTGCGCTGGCCGGTGCGGCGGTGATGCTCCAGGGCCAGCGCGGCGGCGGCGTCAAAGGCGTCGGCGCCACGTGCGTAGCGGGTGGCCTCGCGTGCCTGCGGGTGCAGTACGGACCAGCGCTGGGCAGTGCATTGGACGGTGATGACCATGGGGAGGCTCCTGCGGATAGAGGGTGCGGTGGCAGGCAGACGTGCCGCTCGCCGTTACACCATCAGGCTAGCGACCGCCTCCGGAATGGCCTATCAGATTTGTACGAAAAGTCCGCGCCAGTGCGTCAGAACCCCGCCCTCATCACATCCCTGAGTCCGTTTAGCTCGTTCATTCCGTGATCCTTGTCACGGAGTCAGCTGGGCTTCACACTACCATCATCAACAGGGGCCCCTTCCACATGCGCACCTTCTTCTCGCACCAGCGTTCGACGTTGCTGAAGTTCTATTTCGTGGCCAGCTATCTGATTCTGATCGAAGAGTTGGTCCGCGCCGCCGTGCACTGAGCGCTTGCTGACGGGCTATTTGCGACAGAATATGTTGCTTTACGCACGGAGCTCGCGCATGAAGGTGCTTCTTCTGATTCCAGCGCTGCTGGTTCTGGCCGCATGCGCGAGCCCGGACAATGCAGCCCCGCGTGCCGACGGCAAGCCTTCGACCACCATGCCCAAGGTAGGCGGCGATCGCGACGCGCACGGCTGCATCGGCTCGGCCGGCTACCAGTGGTGCGAACACAGCCAGCGCTGCGAGCGGCCCTGGGAGCTGGCACAGGCACACGGCTTGGCCAACAGCGCCGAGGCGATCGACGCGTACTGCGCCACGCCCGCCAGCCCGGCGCGCAAGTGAGCACGACCCGTCATGGCTGAGCTGAGTCCCCTGCCCGACCTCGCCCGTGGCCGGTATCGCCACTTCAAGGGCGGCGAATACGAAGTGATCGACATCGTCCGCAGCAGCGAGACGCTGGAACCATTGGTGCTGTACCGCGCACTCTACGGCGAAGGTGGCCTGTGGGTACGCCCCTACCCGATGTTCGTCGAGCAGGTCCCAGGCAAACACGGCCCGCAGGCGCGTTTCGCACGCATCGACGATTGATCCGGCTCCCACCGGGCGGTGGCCGATGGTCGCGCCGGTGACGCGATCCGGCTGCGCTACAATCATACCGTCCAGTCGGTTTCTTCCCATCATGTCCTCGCCCCCTCCCCGCTCGCGGCGCAAAGCGCCCGACAGCGTGCGCCAGTCATTGCTGCACGCCACCATTGCCGTGATTGGCCAGCACGGGCTGGCGGCACTGACCGTGCAGGATGTCGCGCGCGTGGCCGGGGTCAGCAAGGGCGCGTTGTTCCACCATTTCAGCAGCAAGCAGGCACTGGTCGATGAAGCCATCGGCGCACTCATCGGCGAATTCGAGGCGCGTGTGCGCGCGCTCCTGCAGGACGGCACGCCCGGCCACGGCTGCTTCAGCCGCGCCTATGTGCGGGCCAACTTCGAGCACCTGCTGCAGCAGGAACAGGACAACGACATCGGCCTGACCCTGGGCAACCTGATGGAGCCGGCCCTGCTGGCGCACTGGCGCGACTGGAAGCGCGCGATGCTGGCCGAGTTCCCCGGCGAAGCCGGCGATCCGCGCCTGTACGCGGCACGCTGCGCGGCCGATGGCTATTGGGCCACCGCCTATGGTCGGCCGCTGGACGAAGCAGAGCGCCTCAATGCGCTGGCGATGGCCGAGCAGGCCCTCAAGCTGTGCGACCCGCAGTGACCCGGAGCCCGCGATGAACCCCTATATCTACCTGGCCGCCGCCATCGTGCTGGAAGTGATTGCCACGTCGCTGCTGAAGGCCTCGGACGGCATGAGCCGGCTGTGGCCGACACTGGGCGCGCTGGTCGGCTACGGGCTGTGCTTCTACCTGCTGTCGGTCACCATGAAGTCGGTGCCGACCGGCATCGCCTATGCGATCTGGTCCGGCGTCGGCATCGTGCTGATCTCGCTGATCGGCCTGGTGGTGTTCAAGCAGCGGCTGGATGCAGCTGCGCTGGCCGGCATCGCGCTGATCTGCGCCGGCGTGCTGGTGATCAACCTGTTCTCGCGCAGCAGCGCGCACTGAACACGCTGCTGCGCGACAGGTGCTAGCTGACCTTCTTCGCCACGCTCATGCCGATCAGGAACAGCACCACGGCAATGATGATGCCGGCCCAGAACAGGAACTTGGCGATGCCCACAGCGGCACCGGCGATGCCGCCGAAGCCCAGCACGCCGGCGATGATGCCGATGATGGCGAAAATGATGGCCCACTTGATCATGTCAGTCCTTACCCCGCAGGGAACGCAAACGGTGTGATCAGGCTAGGCCGCAGCCGATGCGGCAATCGTGAAAAGGCCGCGTGTGCGGCGTGAATCAGCGCGGCCGGAAGCGCAGCAGCGCCACCGCGAAGGCCAGGAACACGCTTCCCACCAGCCGCTCGAACCAGCGCCGTGCGAATGGCTTTGCAAGCCAACGACGCAGGCCGTGGCCACCGGCGGCGTACATCACGTACCAGAACAGTTCGCAGGCCGCGAAGGTCGCCACCAGCACGCTGTACTGCACGGCCTGGCTACGCGACGGATCAACGAACTGCGGCAGGAACGCCGCGGCGAACAACAACAGTTTGGGGTTGCTCAGGCCAACCCACAGGCCGCCACGGAATACCGTCGCTGCGCCATGTACCGGCGCCAGTGTGACCTCGGCAGCATCGGCCACCGCGGGTGCCGGGCGGCAACTGTCACGCCACGCCTTGATGCCAAGCCAGGCCAGGTAGGCCACACCGAGATAGCGCAGCACTTCGAACAGCATCGGCGAGGAGTGCAGCAACGCGCTCAGGCCCGCAGCGGATGCGGCCAGCACCAGCAGCATCGCCAGCAGGCAGCCGGCCATGGCCGGCACGCTGCCACGGAACCCCAGCCCGACGCTGCGCCCGAGGATGTGCAGCATGTTCGGCCCGGGCGTCCCGCACAGCACGAAGACCGTGGCCAGGAACCACCACCAGGTATGCAGGGCCATTGCCGGTTTCCACTTCAGAAGACGGCACCAGCATAGGGCACCCATGCAGGACGCGGCACATACAGCGGGCGGTGGATGCGACGGTTACAGATGCCGGCGCCCGTGCACGGCAGCGCCACTGCCATCTGTGCTGCAATGGCCGTCTCTGGCTTGGAGCAGTGCATGAAGACCCTTGGCCTGATCGGCGGCATGAGCTGGGAAAGCTCGGCGCAGTACTACCGGCTCATCAACGAGGCGGTGCGGCATCGCCTCGGTGGCGCGCATTCGGCGCAACTGCTGCTGTGGTCGGTGGATTTCGCCGGCATCAAGCAGCTGCAGCACGACGGCCAATGGGATCTGCTGGGCAACCACATGCTCGATGCTGCACGGCGGCTGCAGGCCGGTGGCGCCGAGCTGCTGGTGATCTGCACCAACACCATGCACACGCTGGCCGGCCGGATCGAAGCCGGATGCCCGCTGCCCCTGCTGCATATCGCCGACCCGACCGCCGCGGCGATCCTGCAGGCCGGCATCCGCAAGGTGGGACTGCTCGGCACCGCCTTCACCATGGAGCAGGCGTTCTACCGCGACCGGCTGCAGGACCGCTTCGGGCTGGAGGTACTGGTTCCGGAGGCCGATGATCGCCGCAGCGTGCACGACATCATCTACCAGGAGCTGATCTGCGGCGTGGTCAGCGAGCATTCGCGGCAGGCATACGCCGGCGTGATCGCGCGCCTGGTTGCACGCGGCGCCGAAGCGATCATCCTCGGCTGTACCGAAATCATGTTGCTGGTCCGCGCCGAGGACAGCCCGGTGCCGCTGTTCGACACCACCACCCTGCACGCCCTGGCGGCGGTGGATGCGGCACTGGCCTGACCCTGCGCGCTGTCAGTCTTCGCCCTGCACTTCCAGTGCGGTGATCAACCAGTCGACCACGGCCTGCGAATCACACAGGAAGAAGATGGCATCGCCCGAACGCGCCTCGGTCAGCAGCCGATAGACGGTAATCGCCACTGCCGACTGGTTGGCGATGAACACCTCCGGGCTGCGCGGTCCCTCGCTGTGGCCGGCCACGGCATGCAGCGCCTTGCGCGCAGCCACGGTGGCGGGCGGGTCCGCGCTGCGGGCCAGTTCCGGCCCGCGCAGGCCCCACGCAATGAACACATGCTTGCCCTTGAACGTGGTGTCCAGGACACGCACCTGCCCGGCCTCTGCGCCAGCCGAGCGATGAATGACGGTACTGCTGATCAACGCAACCCCCTGTGGTCGTCGTGGTCCGCGCATCCTCCTCCACACGCCGGCTGCACGCCAGTGACGGCAGCCACAGGCTGGGCCGGCAAGCGTGGGAGAGATCTAAGAAGGTGTAAGCCGATGCGATCGGATGTGCCGCGATGATAAGGGATGTAAGGCTCTGCATGGGCCGGTGCACACTACTAAATCCCCACTGAGCCAACGCCGGAACGATCCGTTCCGATGGCCCCGGGCTGGTCCATTCTTGCGGCCCATTCCCCTGCCGAGGCCCCCCATGACCCATCGCCTGCTGCTGCCGATTGCCCTCCCCACCCTGGCCCTGCTGCTGGCCGCCACCACGGTGGCCGCCCAGGATTACGACAGCGATCCCATTGCGCCGCTGCGCTGCGAATCGCAGTTCAACAAGACCCAGCAGTGCCCGATCGAAGGCCGCATGCGCCTGGCCAGGCAGCTGTCGGTCACCCGCTGCGTAGAGGACCAGAACTGGGGCCAGAGCCGCCGCATGCTCTGGGTCACCGACGGCTGTCGCGCCGAGTTCGTGGCCGACGGACAGGGACGCGGCCGCTGGCCGGGGCGCGGCCGGGACCGTGACCGCGATGACGATGGCGAGCGCCTGGTCTGCGAGTCCTACGAGCAGAAGGACAAGGAATGCCGCATCCGTGTGCGCCACGAGGTACGCCTGGTCAAGCAGAAGTCGGTGACACCGTGCGTCGAGGATCGCAACTGGGGCTGGGACCGCCGCGGCGTGTGGGTCAGCGACGGCTGCCGTGCCGAGTTCCGTGTGTATTGACTGCCGACCACACGCTGGCTGTGGCGGATGCGCAGACACGGCCGACGCGATCGATAGACTGGGCGCACCCAGCCCAGGAGCCTTCGATGGTGCCGCCCGATCCCTCCTCGACGATGTTGCACATCCGCGAGGCAATGCCCGCCGACGTTTCCGCGTTGATCGCGCTCGACAGCGTTGCGGTCCACGATCCGCAACGCGCACGGCAGATCAGCGACTGGCAGGCCCGTGGTGGCATGCACGTGGCCGAATGGGCCGGTCAGCTGGCCGGTTACCTGGTCATCCACCATCACTTCTTCGGCGAAGCCTTCGTCGAGATGCTGATGGTGGCGCGCGAACAACGCAGCCAGGGCGTCGGCGCCGCCCTGCTGCGCCATGCCATCGCGCTGCACCGCCACGGCAGGCTGTTCACTTCGACCAATGCTTCCAATACCGGCATGCAACGCCTGCTCGCCGCTTCGGGTTTCATCGACAGCGGCATCGTGCACGGATTGGACGAAGGCGATCCGGAGCTGCTCTACCGCTTTGCCGGCAGCTGATCGAGATACGTGGTCACCTTTGCATCCAGCAGGTCCATCAACAGCGGATCCATGCAGCGATAGTCGTCGGGGATATCCAGGCAATGCAGGCGCTTGTATTCCAGCAGGCGCGCATAGGCGGCCTGCAGGCGATGCTGGTGCTTGGCCTCCATCACGAAGATGACATCGGCCCAGCGGATATCCGCCGGGCCGATGGGGCGTCGTGCATGCGGACTGGTGCCGGCCGACAGCGCAGCGAAGCCGGGTCGCCGTCGCCACATGGCTTCGGCGGTCGGGCTGCGCAGCTGGTTGCGGCTGCAGACGAACAGCAGCTTGATCATTCCTGTTCCTGCAGTTGGCGGGCGCTGAGGACCGGATAGGTGAAGCCCAGCTGGCGTGCGCGCGCGAGCTTGGCATCGCGCGTATACAGCAGCTTCCAGTTCTTCTCGGGCTTGTAGCTGTAGGCGGTCGTGGCGCGGTCGCCACCACGGTTGCGAGCCTGGCTGCGACGCCAGGCACGGTTTCTTGCAGAATCCATGATGTGTTCTCGTGAGTACCGGGTTCAGCAGCCGCGGTAGTACGAGTGGCGCGCAGCATACACCGCACGCACAAAAAAGCCCACGCATCGCTGCGCGGGCTTCTTGATTCATCACAGTGGTCGGGACGGCCGGATTCGAACCGACGACCCTCTGCCCCCCAGGCAGATGCGCTACCAGGCTGCGCTACGCCCCGACTGATGCTGCGATGTGCCCGCCACTGCGGCGGGCCGTGAAGTATAGCGGATTACGATGTAAATGGGATCAGCGGCGCAGCAACTGCAGCACTTCTTCCAACTCCATGCGCACCTGCTTGATGATCTGGTTGCTCAGCGCCGATTCCTCGCGGGCATCGGGGCCGTCCAGACGCAGGCGTGCACCACCGATCGTGTAGCCCTGTTCGTACAGCAGGCTGCGGATCTGCCGCACCATCAGCACGTCGTGGCGCTGGTAGTAGCGGCGGTTGCCTCGGCGCTTGGCCGGCTCAAGGCTGGGAAACTCGGTTTCCCAGTAGCGCAGGACATGCGGCTTGACGTCGCACAGCTCGCTGACTTCACCGATGGTGAAGTAGCGCTTGGCCGGGATCGGCGGTAGTTCGCGGTTACTGCCCGGATCCAGCATAAGCTTCCACCCTCTCCTTGAGCTTCTGGCCCGGACGGAAGGTGACCACCGTACGGGCGGAAATCGGAATTTCCTCGCCGGTCTTGGGGTTGCGACCCGGGCGCTGGTTCTTGCGCCGCAGATCGAAATTGCCGAAGCCCGACAGCTTCACCTGACGTCCCTGTTCCAATGCTTCACGCAGCACATCGAAAAACGCGTCGACGAATTCCTTGGCTTCCCGCTTGTTCAGACCGACTTCGTCGAACAGCTTTTCCGCCATCTCCGCCTTGGTCAATGCCATTGCCTGCTACCCCCGAGTGCTGCCCGCTCAGCCGCGGATCCGGGCGTGGTGTTCACGCTCGATGGCAGTGACCGCCTCGGCCACCACCGCATCCACGTCGCGGTCCGTCAGAGTGCGCGACTTGTCCTGCAAAATCAAGCCCATAGCGAGACTCTTGAATCCCGGCTCGACGCCCTGGCCGACGTAACGGTCGAACAGGTTCAGGTCGCGCAGCAGCGGGCCGGCGGCCTGGCGGACGGTGGCCGCCAGATCGGCCCAGGCCACCTGTTCAGGCACCAGGAACGCCAGGTCGCGACGCACCGCCGGGAAGCGCGACAGCTCGCCGGCGCGCGGCAGTCGGCGGGCGGTCAGCGGCTCCAGGTCCAGCTCGAAGGCGTAGACGTCGGCTTCGATATCCATCGCCCGGGTCAGGCGCGGGTGGATCTGGCCGATCCAGCCGATCGCCACGCCATCGCGGAACACCTCGGCCGAACGCGCCGGGTGGCCGTAGGCGCGGACGGACGGGCGGAACTCCAGCTGCGCGCCACTGGCGGCCGCCAGCGATTCCAGGTCGCCCTTCAGGTCATGGAAGTCGACCTTGCGGGTCGGCAGGCCCCACTGCACCGCCTGCGCCTCACCGCAGACCGCAGCGGCCACGCGCGGGGTTTCCAGCGGTGCCGGCTGGCCGTCTCCGGCCTGCTGGGCGAACACGCGGCCGAGCTCGAACAGACGCACGCGGCCCAACTGGCGGGCGGCGTTGCGGCCCAACGTGGCGACCAGGCCCGGCAGCAGCGACGGGCGCATCACCGCCAGTTCGGCCGACAGCGGGTTGGCCAGCGGCACCAGGCCGTCGCGCAGCTGCCACTGGGTCAGCAGCGCGTCGTCGACGAAGGCGAAATTGACGGTTTCCTGCTGGTCACGGGCGATCAGCTGGCGGCGCACGCTCAGCGCGTCCAGCTGGGTCTCGCTCGGCATCGCCACGCGCGAGGCACCGCCCGGCAGCGTGGTCGGGATCTGCTCGTAACCGTGGATGCGGGCCAGCTCTTCGATCAGGTCTTCTTCGATGGCGATGTCGAAGCGGCGGCTCGGCGCGACCACCTGCCAGCCGTCGGCGGCGGCGACCACGTCCATGCCCAGCGCGCGCAGGATGCGCTCGACTTCCGCATCGTCGATGGTGATGCCGAGCACGCGGGTGATGCGGGCGCGGCGCAGCACGATGGTCGCCGGCTGCGGCAGATCGGCTTCACGCACGGCCTCGGTGACCGGTGCCGGGGTACCGCCGGCCAGGTCCAGCACCAGGCGGGTGGCGTACTCGATCGCGGTGCGCGGCAGCGCCGGATCGACGCCGCGCTCGAAGCGATGGCCGGCATCGGTGTGCAGGCCAAGCTTGCGGCCACGACCCATGATCGCGGCCGGCGCGAAGTGCGCCGCTTCCAGGAACACGGCGGTGGTCGCGTCGGTGACGCGGGTGTCGAAGCCGCCCATCAGGCCGGCCAGGCCGACCGCGCGGTCAGCGTCGGTGACCACCAGGAAGCTGTCGTCCAGCGCAGCATCGCGGCCGTCCAGCAGCTTCAGCGTCTCGCCCGCGCGCGAACGGCGTACGGCGATGCTGCCCTGCAGGGTGCCCAGGTCGTAGGCGTGCATCGGCTGGCCCAGCTCCAGCATCACATACTGGGTGATGTCGACCAGCAGCGAGACCGGACGCACGCCACTGCGGCGCAGGCGCTCGGCCATCCACAACGGGGTCTTGGCGGCAGCATTGACGCCTTCGATGACACGGCCCAGGTAACGCGGCGCTTCGGCGCCGGCGTCGAGCTGGATGCCCAGCTCACGGCTGCCGACTGCCGGAATGGCGTCGGCAGCGAAGTCCAGCACTTCACTGCGGGTGGCGGCGGCGACGTCGTAGGCGATGCCGCGCAGGCTGAAGCAGTCGGCGCGGTTCGGGGTCAGCTTGATCTCGATGCTGGCATCCGGCAGGCCCAGGTACTCGACCAGGGTCTGGCCGACCGGTGCGTCGTCGGGCAGTTCCAGCAGGCCGGAAGCATCGTTGTCCAGGCCCAGTTCCTTGGCCGAGCACAGCATGCCGTTGGACTCGACGCCACGCAGCTTGGCCGGCTTGATCTTCAGCTCGCCGATCTGCGCACCGACCATCGCCAGCGGCGCGACCAGGCCCGGGCGCGCGTTCGGGGCGCCGCACACGATCTGCAGCAGTTCGCCCTGCCCGGCATCAACCCTGCACACCTGCAGGCGATCCGCTTCCGGATGGCGCACCGCATCGACGATGCGTGCCACGACCACGTGGTCGAGGCCTTCGCCCAGCGCGGTCACGTCTTCCACTTCCAGGCCGATGGCGGTCAGCACTGCACTCAGTTCATCGCGCGAAGCGCCGGTCGGGACGTGGCTGCGCAGCCAGTTTTCGGAGAATTTCATGGTGTCATCCTGGTGGGCCCGGCGCATGCGCCTGGGCCTGCGAATTTGGGAGCAGCCGAGCATGGCTCGGCCCTACACGGTTGCGGCTTACGCGAACTGTTTCAGGAACCGCACGTCGTTCTCGAAGAACGCACGCAGGTCGTTGACGCCGTAGCGCAGCATTGCAAAGCGCTCCACGCCCATGCCGAAGGCGAAGCCGGTGTAGCGCTCCGGATCGATGCCGACGTTGCGCAGCACGTTCGGATGGACCATGCCGCAGCCCAGCACTTCCAGCCAGCGGGTGCTGCCATCGGGCTGCTGCCAGGCGATGTCCACTTCCGCGCCCGGCTCAACGAACGGGAAATAGCTGGGGCGGAAGCGCATTTCGAAATCGCGCTCGAAGAAGGCGCGCACGAACTCGGCCAGCGTGCCCTTCAGGTCGGCGAAGGTCGAATGCTCGTCCACCAGCAGGCCTTCCACCTGATGGAACATCGGCGAATGGGTCTGGTCGCTGTCGCTGCGGTACACCTTGCCGGCGGCGATCATGCGCAGCGGCGGCGCGTGGTCACCCATGTAGCGCACCTGCACGCCGGAGGTGTGCGTGCGCAGCAGGCGGCCGTCGCCGAAGTAGAAGGTGTCGTGCATGGCGCGCGCCGGATGGTGCGGCGGGAAGTTCAGCGCCTCGAAGTTGTGCCAGTCGTCCTCGATCTCCGGCCCTTCCGACAGCTCGTAGCCCAGCCGGCCGAAGATGCCGGTGATGCGCTCCAGGGTGCGGGTGATCGGATGCAGGCCGGCGCGGTCGCCGTTGCGACCCGGCAGGGTGATGTCGATGGCTTCGGCGGCCAGGCGTGCATCCAGTGCCGCATCTTCCAGCAGCGCCTTGCGCTCGCCGAGCGCGCGGGTCAGCGCGTCGCGGGCCTGGTTGATCGCTTCACCGGCGGCCTTGCGCTCGTCGGCCGGCAGGGCGCCGAGCTGCTTGAGCTGCGAGGTGATGCTGCCACTCTTGCCAAGCAGGGCCACGCGCAGCTGTTCCAGCACGTCGGGGCTCTGTGCGGCGGCCACATCGGCCAGCGCCTGGGTGGTGAGGGATTGGATGTCGCTCATGGGGGGCCGGAACTCCAGTCGATCTGCCATCGCGATGCGCGAAGGGCCGACCCCTGTCGCCACCGCCGTCCCCGCGCTGCCGCCATGGCCTCGCCGGGACCCAAAAAAGAATGGGGAAGGACTTGCGCCCTTCCCCATGCATTGCCTTGACCTGACACCGTTCCGGATGAACGGTTACGGCATCGGGAAGGACTTATGCCGCCAGCGCGCCCTTGGCCTTTTCGGCCAGCGCAGCAAAACCGGCTGCGTCGTGCACGGCGATGTCAGCCAGGACCTTGCGGTCCAGGGTGATGCCGGCCTTCAGCAGACCGTTCATGAAGCGGCTGTAGCTCAGGCCGTTGATGCGGGCAGCCGCATTGATACGGGTGATCCACAGCGAACGGAAGTTGCGCTTCTTCTGCTTACGGCCGATGTAGGCGTACTGCTGTGCCTTGATGACCGCCTGCTTGGCGACGCGGAAGACCTTGCGGCGGGCGTTGTAATAGCCCTTGGCGAGATCCAGAATCTTCTTGTGGCGGCGACGCGCCTGTACGCCACGCTTAACTCGTGCCATTTTTCAGTTCCTCAGAGGTAAGGGAGCATGCGGTCCAGACGGCCTGCGTCTTCTGCACGGACATGGCCCGTCTGACGCAGATTACGCTTACGCTTGGTCGCTTTCTTCGTGAGGATGTGGCTACGGTTGGCGTGGCCGCACTTGTACTTGCCCGAGGCGGTCTTGCGGAAACGCTTGGCCGCTGCCCGGTTGGTCTTGATCTTGGGCATTGCAATGTCCTTGATGGGATTTGACCCTGGTTTCTGACTGATCTGGCGGCGGCCTGGGCCGCTCTTTCCGTCCTGCCATGATCGGCGTACGACCCGTCCTGGGTGGGTCGAGCCGGGCATGATACAGGCAAAACCGCCCTGCCACCAGCCCCAGCACCTCTTGCGCCGGCATTTCACCGGCATTCTGCAAAAGCAAAGGGACGCCAGTGGCGTCCCCTTACCCTGAACCATTCAGCCAGGCGCCCCGGAAGGCGGCCCGTCAGGCCTCAGGTCTTCTTCTTCGGCGCGATCATCATGACCATCTGACGCCCTTCCAGGCGCGGACGGGATTCAATGACGATGTCCTCGCCCAGATCGGTCTCGATCCGGTTGGCCATTTCGCGACCCAGTTCCTGGTGGCTCATTTCACGGCCACGGAAACGGATGTTGACCTTGATCTTGTCGCCTTCTTCAAGGAACCCGCGCATCTTGCGCAGCTTGATCTGGTAGTCGCCCTCGTCCGTGACCGGACGGAACTTCACTTCCTTGATCTCGACCTGCTTGGTCTTCTTCTTGGCCTCGCTGGCCTTCTTCTGCGCTTCGAACTTGAACTTGCCGAAGTCCATGATCTTGCAGACCGGCGGATCGGCCTGCGGCTGGATTTCGACCAGGTCCAGGCCTTCATCTTCGGCCATGGACAGCGCTTCGTCGCGCGACAACACGCCGATCATTTCTCCGTCACTGCCGATCACGCGGACGCGCGGCACACGGATTTCCTGATTCTTGCGGTTCTGTTTGTTGTCAGGGGTGCTGATATTACGTTCTCCCAAGGGTATCGAACCGGTCCGGGTGCCTGTGCCCCCGGACCGGACCTTTGCTTACGCGCCCTCGGCCTGGAGCCGCTCGATGAAGGCCTGCAGGCTCATGCTGCCCAGGTCTTCGCCAGAACGCGTACGCACCGCCACAGCCCCATTTTCCTTCTCGCGGTCACCAATGACCAGCAGGTAGGGCACGCGCTGCAACGTATGCTCGCGGATTTTATAGCCGATCTTCTCGTTACGCAAATCCGAGCTGACGCGGAAGCCTTGCTCCGCAAGGGTTTTGGTCACGCCCGAGACGTAGTCGGCCTGGGCGTCGGTGATGTTGGCCACCACCACCTGGGTCGGCGCCAGCCAGGCCGGGAACTGGCCGGCGTGGTGCTCGATCAGGATGCCCAGGAAGCGCTCCATCGAGCCGACGATGGCGCGGTGCAGCATGACCGGATGCTTCTTCTGGCTGTTCTCATCCACGTACTCGGCGCCCAGGCGGCCCGGCATCATGAAGTCGACCTGCATGGTGCCCAGCTGCCAGGTACGGCCGATGGCATCCTTCAGGTGGTACTCGATCTTCGGGCCGTAGAAGGCGCCCTCGCCCGGCAGCTCCTGCCATTCCACGCCACAGGCGGACAGCGCCGAACGCAGTGCGCCCTCGGCCTTGTCCCAGGTGGCGTCGTCGCCCAGGCGCGATTCCGGACGCAGCGCGATCTTGATCTGGATCTCGTCGAAGCCGAAGTGCTGGTAGACCGCCAGCGCCTGCTGGTGGAACGCGGTCACTTCCGATTCGATCTGGCTCTCGGTGCAGAACACGTGGCCATCGTCCTGGGTGAAACCACGCACGCGCAGGATGCCGTGCAGCGCGCCGGACGGCTCGTTGCGGTGGCAGGAACCGAACTCACCGTAGCGGATCGGCAGGTCGCGGTAGCTGTGCAGGCCCTGGTTGAACACCTGGATGTGGCCCGGGCAGTTCATCGGCTTGACCGCGTAGGTGCGCTTCTCCGACTCGGTGAAGAACATGTTGTCCTGGTAGTTGTCCCAGTGGCCGGACTTCTTCCACAGGCTCACGTCCAGGATCTGCGGGCAGCGCACTTCGCCGTAGCCGCTGCTGCGGTAGACCTTGCGCATGTACTGCTCGACCACCTGCCACAACGCCCAGCCCTTCGGGTGCCAGAACACCAGGCCCGGCGCCTCTTCCTGCAGGTGGAACAGGTCCTGCTGCTTGCCGATGCGGCGGTGGTCGCGCATCTCGGCCTCCTCGATGCGCTTGATGTACGCCTCGAGCTGCTTCTTGTCGGCCCAGGCGGTGCCGTAGATGCGCTGCAGCTGTTCGTTCTGCGCATCGCCGCGCCAGTAGGCGCCGGAGATGCGGGTCAGCTTGAAGGCCTTCAGGAAGCGCGTGTTCGGCACGTGCGGGCCGCGGCACATGTCCACGTATTCCTGGTGGTAGTACATGCCCATCGCCTGGATGTCGTCGGACATGTCCTCGATCAGGCGCAGCTTGTAGTCCTCGCCACGGGCCTTGAAGATCTCGATCACTTCGGCGCGCGGCGTCATCTTCTTGATGACGTCGTAATCCTGGGCGATCAGCTCACCCATGCGCTTCTCGATCGCGGCCATGTCGTCCGGGGTGAACGGGCGCTCGGAATAGATGTCGTAGTAGAAGCCCTCGGCGATCACCGGGCCGATCACCATCTTCACGTCCGGGTACAGCTGCTTGACGGCGTGGCCGACCAGATGGGCGCAGGAGTGGCGGATGATCTCCACGCCCTCCTCGTCCTTGGCGGTGATGATGCGCAGGCTGGCATCGTGGTCGATGACGTCACTGGCATCGACCAGCACGCCGTCGACCGAGCCGGCGATGGTGGCCTTGGCCAGGCCGGCACCGATCGACTGGGCGACGTCCATGACGCTGACGGGGTTTTCGAACTCGCGGCGGCTGCCGTCGGGAAGGGTAATGTTGATCATCGCATTGGCTTCGTGCGGGGCCCGCTGGGCGGGCTGGAAAGCGTTCCCGGGCCATTGCCCGGGCAATAAAAAAGCGCCGCGAGGGCGCCTGGAACACAGGGCCTTCGGGGGCAGGTCAACAGTGGGCGGTGGTAGTGCTCATGTCGCACGCTCGGCCGGCGCTGGGCGCGGGCCACCTTGTTCCAGTCAGGGTTCTGCGACGATCTTAAACCAGCACACCGGAAAGCCCAAGGCCTACCGTACGGTCCGCTGAATGGCCCTCGCTGGCGGCGTGAAAACGCAATGATTACCATGTCCGCGCAGCCCGCCCCGTGCCAGCCTGCCCGCTTCCCCCCAGGACCTCGTGATGCGCCACCCGCTCCGACCGGCTCCCGCCGGCCCCGCCCGTGCCCCGCGTTCGCTGGCCCGCTGCCATGGCGGCCGCCCGCAATGATCACCGTCGGCCTTTCCACGCTGGGCTTCTGCAGCCTGGGCATGCTGGCAGCGATGTTCTCGGCACTGGCCTTCTATGCCGCCTCGCCGCACTGCCGCTGGCCCCGCCTGCGCCGCGCCGGCCGCCTCGGCCGCGAGATCGGCCTGGTCGCCGCGGCTGCCGCATTGTGGCTGTGGATGGCCGAACTCGGCTTTGCCGCTGGCCTGGTGGCGATGCTGTGCACCTGGATGCTGGCCGCGATGCTGCTGCCGGCACTGGCCGCCTGGCATCGCCCGGGCACGGAGTCGCCCTGATGTGGCCGCGCGCCTTCGCCGGCATCGTGGCCGGCTTCTTGCTGGCCGCCGCCGCGACCGGGCTGGTGACGTGGTTGCCGCCGGGCCCCTGGCAGAACGCGCTGGTGCCCAGCCTGATCACGTTCATCCCGCTGTGGATGCTGGCTGCCCTGTGGGCGTTCAGCTTCCGCAGCGCGCTGCGCGCCTGGGTGACACTGGCCGGCAGCGCTACGGCCGGCTTCGCCGTGCTGACGCTGCTGCGCCTGACCGGCGCGGTGCAATGAGACTCCCCCCATGAAGTTCAGCTCGCAGACCCTGCGTACGTTCACCACCCTGCACACCTGGGTCGGACTGGTTGCCGGCTTCGGCCTGTTCGTGGCCTTCTACGCGGGTGCGCTGACCCTGTTCCACCACGACCTGCCGCTGTGGCAGACGCCCGGTGCAGCCACCGCGTTGCCGGCGGGCCTGGACGATGCGCAGTACCTGCTGGAAGACGTGCTGGCGGCACACCCGGAAGCCCGCCGCCACGTCGGCATGACGTTCCCCGGCGCCGAACATCCGCAACCCCTGGCCTACTGGCAGGCCGACGACGGCAGCTGGCGCTATGCCTGGCCGGGCCAGATCGCCGGCAGCCCGACGCCGCCACAGACCGGGCTGGCCGAACTGGTCAACGAACTGCACTACAGCCTCGGACTGCCGGTGGCCGGCATCTACGTGATGGGCATCGTCAGCCTGCTGTATGGCATGGCGCTGCTGAGCGGCCTGGTGATCCACCTGCCGAAGCTGTTCGGCGACCTGTTCGCGCTGCGTCCGGGCCGCAACCTGAAACAACTGTGGCAGGACGCGCACAACGTGATCGGCGTGCTCAGCCTGCCCTTCCACCTGATGTTCGCGGTCACGGGCGCCCTGCTGTGCCTGGTGTTCGTGCAGATGGCCCTGCTCAATCCACTGATCTACGACGGCAAGGCCCTGCAGGCGGTACCGACTGCAATGGACACCGCGCCGGTGCGCGACGCCAGTGGCATCCCGGCACCGCCGGGCAGCCTGCGCCTGCTGCATGCGCGCGCGCTTGAAGTAGCCCGCGCACAGGGCGTGGCCAACTTCGAGCCGGCCTACCTGAAGCTGGCCAACGCCGGCGATGCCAACGCCACGATCGAGATCACGGGCGAATCCACCGGCACACTCGGGCCGCTCGGTTCGGTGGCCCTGGACGTGGCCACCGGCAACGTCCTGGCCTCCCAGCTGCCGGGCCAGCGCGATGCCAACCACGCCACGCTCAGCGCCGCCTATGCCCTGCACTTCGGCGAGTTCGGCAACGGCGTGGTGGTCTGGCTGTACTTCCTGCTCGGCCTCGGCGGTGCGTTCCTGTTCTACTCCGGCAACCTGTTGTGGATCGAGTCGCGGCGCAAGCGTCGCCAGCCGCAACAGCCACGCGCCGGTGTGAACATGGCGCGGGCCACGGTCGGCGTGTGCATCGGCCTGTGCGTGGCGATCTCGGTCGCTTTCATCACCGCGCTGGTGCTGGAGCGGTTGGCACCGTCGGCGGTCGACCATGGCATCCGCTGGGCCTGCTTCGGCAGCTGGGCAGCCTGTGCGCTGTGGGCCGCACTGCGCCGCCCCGCGCAGGCGGCGCGCGAGCTGCTGTGGACCGCAGCGCTCAGCACTGCACTGGTGCCGGTCCTGCACGGCGCACTCAATGGTGACTGGCTGTGGCGCGCCGCCGCGCGTGGCCATTGGCCGCTGTTCTGGGTCGATGCCATCGCGCTGGCCATGGCCTTCGGCTTCGCTCGCCTGGCCGTCGCCAGCCAGCGCCGCGCCCGCAACGGCGACCCCAACAGCGTCTGGGCCAACTAAGCCTTCACCGGGCATGGCCCGGCGCTACCGCTGCGGGTGTTCTTCGCCCGGGTAACGACTCACTTCGATCAGGTTGCCATCCGGGTCGCGGAAGTACACCGATTCGATCGGTCCCAGCGCACCGGTACGTGTGGCCGGCCCCTCCTCCACCGCGATGGCCTGCGCCTGCAGGTGCGCCAGCACATCGACCATTGCCGTATGCGTGACCAGGCACAGATCGGCACTGCCCGGCGTGGGTCGCAGCGCATGCGGCTGCAGTGGCGCGCTGGCCGGATGCAGGTTGATCTTCTGCTGGCCGAACTGCAGCGCGGTACGGCCAGCGCCGAAGCGCACGACCTGCATGCCGAGCACGCGCTGGTAGAAGTCACAGCTGCGTTCGATGTCGGCGACGGTGAGGACCAGATGGTCCAGGCGTTCGAGATGGATCATGCCCAAAGCGTAGCGCCGCCGGCGTCGTCGCAATGTGCGGTGACGGGCCGATGGCGTTGCCGCCTGGCGCCGGGCATGGCCCGGCGCCACCAGTGACTCAATCGCCGATGCGCGCCTTCTGCCACGGGCCGAGCATCGCGTTGAGCAGGCTGGCCTGCTCGTCGTCGCCGGTCAGCTCCCACATGAACACCCCGGCCAGGCCCTGCTCACGGGCGAACCGGGCACGCAGGCCGATCGAGCGCGGGTCTTCATAGCTGATGAAGATCTTCTGCACGGCGTTGTACAGCCACGGGCTCTGCGCCTGCGGCTGCCAGTGCTTCACCCAACCCGGCTGGTCGAGATAGCGCGCCTTGATCACCCGCCAGTCGCCGGCGTCGGCCGGTGCGCTGTAGGGCTGATACAGGCCATCCGGCGCATCGCCGGTGACCTTGAAGCCGCGCCCATAGAACGGCACGCCCAGCACCAGCTTGTCGGCCGGCACACCGTGCTCGCGGTAGTACTGCACCGCGCCGGCCACGTTGTTCCAGCGCCGCAGCTCCGGCGCCAGCGGATCGGCCTGCACTTCATGCAGGGGCGCATTGAAGGTCGACACCGATGAGAAGCCGGTGCCCATGTCATAGCTCATCAGGTTGATGAAATCGAACACCTTGGCCAGCGCCGGCAGGTCGTAGCTCGCCGCCGGATCATAGGGGCCATCGGTCTGCAGGCGACCGGCGGCCAGCGCGGCGGTCAGCAGCATTGGCTGCCCCACCTTGCGCCCGTGCGCGTCGAGTGCCACGCGGAACGCCTGCGCGAGCCTGGTCAGGTTGGCGCGATCCTGCGGGCGATGCGCCAGCTCCTTCGGCCCGCCACTGACCGGGAACTCCCAGTCGATATCCACACCATCGAAGCTGCCGGCATGGTGATCGAAGAACAGTGCCATGCATGAGTCCACCAGGCGCTTGCGGCTGGCCTCGGTCAACGCTGCATCGGAGAACCCACCCGCACCCCAGCCACCGATCGAAATCAGCGTGCGCAGGTGCGGATGCGCCTTTTTGAGCTCGGCCAGCGCGGCGAAGTTCTTCGGCGCTTCCGCGCCGACCGCGCAGCGGCCGTCCTCGATGGTGGAGAACGCATAGAACAGATGGGTCAGGCGCTCGGCGGGAATGCTCGACACCGGATAGCGCTCGGCCGAGCCGCCGGGGTAGTAGGCACCGAAGATCGGCGGCGGCGCCGGCGCAGCGCGCGCAGCGATGGGCACGGCACCGGCAATCAGCACGGCAAGGACGGCCACGGTCTGGCGGAACATGGGATCTCCCGGTTCGAAGGCGCCGCCACGTTAGCAAACCGATGTGGCTGCGGGACGGTTGTCGCGGCATGTCGTCCCGTGGACAGGCGTGATCCGCGCAACCGTGACAGAACGATGGCCACGTGGCGGCGCTCACGCACTGCAGCAGGACATGCAGCGACCTGGATGAGCGGCACTGCATGACATCAAGGCAAAGAAAAAGCGGGCCGAAGCCCGCTTTTTCATTTGCGAAAGCGTGAGGACCGACGGTCCTCACCCACCGCACAATCAGCAGTACCGATTACTCGGCGCTGACGGCGTCGCCTTCTTCCACGGCCTTCATCGACAGGCGGATACGGCCCTGCTTGTCGACTTCCAGCACCTTGACCTTGACCACATCGCCTTCCTTCAGCACGTCGCCGACCTTCTCGACGCGATCGCTGGAGATCTGCGACACGTGGACCAGACCGTCCTTGCCCGGCAGGATCGTGACGAACGCACCGAAGTCCATGATCTTGGCGACCTTGCCTTCGTAGATGCGGCCGGGCTCGACGTCCGAGGTGATCTGCTCGATGCGGGCCTTGGCGGCCTGGGCAGCGATGGCATTGACCGAAGCGATGACGATGGTGCCGTCATCCTGGATGTCGATCTGGGTGCCGGTTTCCTTGGTGATGGCCTGGATGGTCGAGCCACCCTTGCCGATCACTTCGCGGATCTTGTCCGGGTGGATCTTGATGGTCAGCAGGCGCGGCGCGTAGTCGGACAGCTCTTCACGCGGAGCGGTCAGGCCGTGGGCCATTTCGCCCAGGATGTGCAGACGACCAGCCTTGGCCTGCTGCAGAGCCTGCTTCATGATCTCTTCGGTGATGCCTTCGATCTTGATGTCCATCTGCAGGGCGGAAATGCCCTCAGCGGTACCGGCCACCTTGAAGTCCATGTCGCCCAGGTGATCTTCGTCACCCAGAATGTCGGACAGGACGACGAAGCGCTCGCCTTCCTTGACCAGGCCCATGGCGATACCGGCCACCGGCGCCTTCACCGGCACGCCGGCGTCCATCAGGGCCAGCGACGAGCCGCAGACCGATGCCATCGACGAGGAACCGTTCGACTCGGTGATTTCCGAGACGACGCGGATGGTGTACGGGAAGGATTCCAGCGACGGCATGACAGCCAGCACGCCGCGCTTGGCCAGGCGACCGTGGCCGATTTCGCGGCGCTTCGGGCCCATCATGCGGCCGCACTCACCCACCGAGAACGGAGGGAAGTTGTAGTGGAACAGGAAGTTTTCCTTGTACTCACCGGCAACGGCGTCAATGACCTGGCCGTCACGGGCGGTGCCCAGGGTGATGGTCACGATGGCCTGGGTTTCGCCACGGGTGAACAGCGAGGAACCGTGGGTACGCGGCAGCACGCCGGTCTTCACGGTGATCGGGCGGACGGTGTCCAGCGCACGGCCGTCGATACGGACCTTGGTGTCCAGCACCGAGTCACGCATGGTGCGGTATTCCAGCTCGCCGAATTCCTTCGACAGCTCGGCCGGGTTCCAGCCTTCAGCGGCCACGCGGCCAGCCAGGGCTTCGAACACGTCCTTCTTGATCGCCGAGATGGCGTCGCGGCGCTGCAGCTTGTCACGCACCTGGAAGGCTTCGCCCAGGCGCGGGCCGATGGCTTCCTTCAGGGCGGAGATCAGCGCTTCGTTCTTGGCCGGGGCTTCCCAGGTCGACGGCTTGGTGCCGGCTTCGACGGTCAGCTCGTTGATCGCGTTGATGACCTTCTGCATTTCGCGGTGACCGAAGGTCACGGCGCCCAGCATCACTTCTTCGGACAGCAGCGCGGCTTCGGATTCAACCATCAGCACGGCGTTGGAGGTACCGGCGACGACCAGCTCCAGCTGCGAGTCAGCCAGTTCGCTGACGGTCGGGTTCAGGATGTACTCGCCGTTCTTGTAACCGACCTTGGCCGCGCCGATCGGACCCATGAACGGGGTACCAGCCAGGGCCAGGGCAGCCGAAGCACCGATCAGGGCCGGGATGTCACCGTCCACGTCCGGGTTCAGCGACATCACCGTGGCGATGATCTGCACTTCGTTCTTGTAGTCTTCCGGGAACAGCGGGCGGATCGGACGGTCGATCAGACGCGAGATCAGGGTTTCCTTCTCGGTCGCACGGCCTTCGCGCTTGAAGAAACCACCCGGGATACGGCCACCGGCGTAGAACTTTTCCTGATAATCGACGGTCAGCGGGAAGAAGTCCTGGCCTTCGCGCGCGCTCTTGGCGGCGACGGCGGTGACCAGCAGTACGGTGTCGTCCATCTTGACGATGACGGCGCCGCTGGCCTGACGGGCGACTTCGCCGGTCTCAAGCGTGACGGTGTGCTTGCCGTACTGGAAGGTTTTGGTGATTTTTGCCACGGAGGGTGTCCTTGGGGATGCTGTCTGCGAATTTGGACCGTCGGCGACCCTTGCCGCCAGCGGGTGGCCGGATCGTTCCGGCCTGAATCGGGGATTGCGGTACTACAAAACAAAACCGCGGCGCATCGCTGCGCCGCGGGGGATTCGTTGCTTAGCGACGCAGGCCAAGCTTCTCGATCAGGGCCTTGTAGCGCTCGACGTCCTTCTTCTTCAGGTAGTCGAGCAGGCTGCGACGGCGGTTGACCATCTGCAGCAGGCCGCGGCGGCTGTGGTGGTCCTTCTTGTGGGTCTTGAAGTGGCCGGTCAGCAGTTCGATGCGGGCGGTCAGCAGTGCAACCTGGACTTCCGGGGAGCCGGTGTCAGCCGCGCTGCGCTTGTTGTCTTCAATGACCTTCTGGGTGTCGATCGACATTTCTTTTTTCTCTGTGATGCGTGGCCGGCAGGAACGCGCTTCGCGCACCGCCAGGCTCGCCGTGGACTACGAGGATGAAACCTGCGCGAGGCAGGTTGCCGGAAAACGGCCGCGAAATTGTAACGGCCGGGGGCGTCCGGGACAAGGACCGGGGCTGAACCGGCAGGCCCCGGTCAGAGGTTGAAACGGCGCTGCGGTGCCAGCAGGCCACTCTCGTCGACCTGGCCCAGGCCCTGGACAGCATCGTCCGGACCGAACACGGCCACCAGGCCGCGCGGCCAGGACAGGTCGCGCTGGCGCTGGCCCACGCAGAACCGGTGGGCCTGGTCGGCGTCCAGGTCGACCCTCGGGTATTCAGCCAGGCCGGCCGCCAGCGGCAGCAGCAACGCGTCCATGCCAGCCTCGTCACCGGCCTCGACCATCGCCCGCAGCTGGTCCAGGGTGACCATGGCAGGCTCGCGGAACGGCTCGACCCAGAGCCGGCGCAGCGCGCTGATGTGGGCGCCACAGCCCAGGCGTTCGCCGAGGTCGCGGGCCAGGCTGCGGATATAGGTGCCGGAACCACAGGTCACGCGCAGCCGCAGCCGTTCCGGCTGCTGCTCCAGCACCTCGATGGCGTGTACCTGCACCTCGCGCTCGGGCGCTTCGATGACGTCACCGCGGCGGGCCTTCACATACAGCGGTTCACCGCCCTGCTTCAGCGCCGAATAGATCGGGGCACGCTGGCGGATGGTGCCGGTCAGCGGCGCCAGCGCAGCCTGCAGGGCCTGGGCACTGATCGCCGGCACCGGGCGCTGCAGCAGCACCTGGCCTTCGGCATCGTCGGTATCGGTGGTCTGGCCGAGCACGATCTCGGCGTCGTAGGCCTTGGCCGAACCCAGCAGCAGGCCGGCGATCTTGGTCGCCTCGCCGAAACACAGCGGCAGCAGGCCGGTGGCCAGCGGGTCGAGGCTGCCGGTATGGCCGCCCTTCTCGGCGCGGAACAGGCGGCGCGCCACCTGCAGGGCGGCGTTGGAGCTCATGCCGGTCGACTTGTCGAGCAGCAGGATGCCATCCAGGCGACGGAACTGAATTCGGGTCATGACAGGAAAGTGTTGGGACGGGCCATGCTCGGCTGCCGCAGCGCGGCCTGCATCAGACATCGCGCAGCCGGAATGCAGCAACGCCGGGCATGCCCGGCGTCGCGCGGTTATTCTTCGTCGCTCTCGCGACGCTTCTCGGCGGCCAGCGTATCGGGCAGGTCGCGCAGGATGTTGTCGATGTGCTCACCACGGTCGACCGAGTCATCGTAGTGGAAATGCAGCTCCGGCACGTGGCGCAGCTTCATCGCGCGGGCCAGGTCCATGCGCAGGCGGTAGCCCAGTTCCTTCAGGCCGGCCACGGCTTCAGCCGAACGTTCCGGCATCAGCGCGGTGACGAACACCTTGGCATGGGCCATGTCGCGGGTGATTTCCACGTCGGACACGCTCACCGAGGGCAACCCGTGCTCGCGCACGGCGTTGTGCACCAGGGTGCCGAGTTCACGGCGCAGCTGGGCGGAGACACGGTCGGTTCGATGGAAAGTCTTGGGCACGAGGAGCTCTTGGTTCAGTTGTCGCCCGACCAACGGTCGGGCACTACCTTTGATTCGATTGTCGCCCGACCAACGGTCGGGCGCTACAGGTACATGGTGGGGCCCGACCGTTGGCCGGGCCACCTTGCAGCATTACAGGGTGCGCGGCACTTCGATACGTTCGAAGCACTCGATCTGGTCACCCGGCTTGACGTCGTTGTAGGCCTTCACCGCGATACCGCATTCGGTACCGTTGCGGACTTCCTCGACGTTCTCCTTGAAGCGACGCAGCGATTCCAGCTCGCCCTCGAAGATCACCACGCTGTCGCGCAGGACGCGGATCGGCTTGTTGCGCTTGACCACACCCTCGATGACCATGCAGCCGGCGACGGCACCCAGCTTCGAGCTGCGGAAGACGTCGCGGACCTCGGCGATACCGATGATCTCTTCGCGGATCTCCACGCCCAGCAGACCGGAGGCCACCTGCTTCACCTGGTCGATCACGTCATAGATGATCGAGAAGTAACGCAGGTCGACACCATTGGATTCGATGATGCGACGGGCCGAAGCGTCCGCACGCACGTTGAAGCCGATGACGGTGGCCTTCGAAGCGGCGGCCGAGTTGGCGTCCGACTCGGTGATGCCACCCACGCCGGAGTGGATCACGTTGATGCGGATGTCTTCGTTGGACAGCGCGACCAGTGCCTGGCTCAGCGCCTGCACCGAACCCTGCACGTCGGCCTTGATGACCAGGTTGAGGACCTGCTGGCCCTCGCCCTTGCCCAGGGTCGCCATGATGTCTTCCATGCGGCTGCCAGCGGTGGCCACCAGGCGCGATTCACGGCGCTTGGTCTCGCGCTGCTGGGCAACGTCCTTGGCCAGGCGCTCGTCCTCGACGACCACGAAGTCGTCACCAGCTTCCGGCACGCCGGACAGGCCCAGGACCTGCACCGGGATGGACGGGCCGGCGAACTCCGGCTGCTTGCCGGTTTCGTCGAACAGCGCACGCACGCGGCCGTACTGGATGCCGCACACCAGGTAGTCGCCCTTCTTCAGACGGCCCTGCTGCACCAGCACCGTCGCGACCGGGCCGCGGCCCTTGTCCAGCGACGATTCGATCACCACGCCCGAGGCGCGGCCTTCATCGACCGCCTTCAGTTCCAGCAGTTCGGCCTGGATCGAGATGGCGTCCAGCAGGTCGTCGATGCCCAGGCCGGTCTTGGCCGAGATCTCCACCATCTGGGTGTCACCACCGAAGTCTTCGGCCACGACCTGCTCGGACAGCAGTTCGTTCTTGACCCGCATCGGATCCGCGTCGGACTTGTCGATCTTGTTGATCGCCACGATCAGCGGCACACCCGCCGAACGGGCGTGCTGGATCGCTTCCTTGGTCTGCGGCATGACGCCGTCGTCGGCGGCCACGACCAGCACCACGATGTCGGTCAGCTTAGCGCCGCGCGCACGCATCGAGGTGAAGGCGGCGTGGCCCGGGGTGTCCAGGAAGCTGATCACGCCCTTCGGCGTATCGACGTGGTAAGCGCCGATGTGCTGGGTGATGCCACCCGCTTCGCCGGTGGCGACCTTGGTGCGGCGGATGTAATCCAGCAGCGAGGTCTTGCCGTGGTCGACGTGGCCCATGATGGTGACCACCGGCGGACGCTGGGTGGCTTCGCCCTGGTTTTCACCGGTCGAGGCCAGCAGTGCGTCTTCGGCGTCGTTGTCGTTGGCGCGGATCGCCTTGTGGCCGAGTTCTTCGGTCACCAGCGCGGCGGTGTCGTGGTCGATGGACTGGGTGATGGTCGCCATCACGCCCATCTTGAACAGCGCCTTGACCACCTCGCCGCCCTTCAGCGCCAGCTTCTGCGCCAGGTCGGCCACGGTGATGGTGTCGCCGATCGCCACTTCACGCACCACCGGTGCGGTCGGACGCTCGAAGGCGTGCGGGCCGGCATTGTTGCCACCGCGCGACATGTCGCGACGGCCACCGGCCTGGTTGCGACCGCCCGGACGACCCCGGGTGTTGCTGTTGTTGCTGTTGCCACGACGCGCACGGTCGGCTGCCGACAGGTGCATCTGGCCGGCGAAACGGTCACCCGGGCCACGCTCGTTGCGCGGCGCGCTGCGGTTGTTGCGATCGTCGTTGCGCGGCGGCGGCGGTGCACCACGCGGCGCAGCCGGGGCTGCGGCCGGGGTGCGCGGCGGGCGCGGCGCGGTTTCGTCGATCGGAGCACGCTTGGGCTTGCTGGCAGCCAGCGTCTCGGCCGCCTTGGCGGCAGCCGCAGCTTCCTCGGCGGCCTTCTTTTCGGCCTCGGCGCGTTCCTTGGCGGCGGCCTCTTCCTCACGGGCACGGACGATGGCTTCGTCGCGCAGACGATCCTTCTCGGCCAGGGCCTGCTGTTCGGCAAGGTTGCGGGCACGCGACTCTTCCAGCTTGCGCAGGATGTCGGCGCGCTCCTCGTCCGGGGTCATGGCGCGAGCACCATCCTTGACGTAGGTACGCTTCTGGCGCACCTCGACATTCACGGTCGTCTTGCTGCGACCGGAATTGACCGTCACTTCCTGCTGCTTCCGGCGGTTGAGCGTGATCTTCTTCGCAGACTGATCGGTCTCTTCCGGGGCCTGCTCGGGCTTGCCGTGCGAACGACGAAGGAAGCCCAGGAGCTTCACCTTCTCGGAGCTGGTCACGACCTGGTCGGGACCGCTGAACTTCATGCCGGCACCGGCCAGCTGTTCCAGCAGTTTTTCGACCGGCGTGTTGACCAGTTCGGCAAGCTTGCGGATGGTGGTTTGCTGCGACATTCGGATCCTATGATCTTGTGGGCGCCCCCCCGCATGTGGAGGTGGCGCGGATTCTACGCCCTGAGCGGCTCAGGGCCCTGTTCATTGCCGGCTCATTCGCCGCGTTCCAGTCGGGCGATCTCCTCGGCACGGGCGGCCAGGATCAGCGCAGCGGCGCGCGCCTGATCCAGTCCTTCGATGCCGAAGTCCATGACCTCGTCGGCGGCCAGGTCGGACAGATCCTCGCTGGTACGCACGCCGTGGCCGGCCAGCGCGTATGCGGTGGCTTCGTCCATGCCCTTCAGGGACAGCAGGTCCTGCGCCGGCTGGCCGTCTTCAAGGCCTTCCTCGACTGCCAGGGCCTCATTGAGCAGCGCATCGCGGGCACGAGCGCGCAGCTCTTCGACGATGTCCTCGTCGAAACCTTCCACGGCCAGCAGTTCGCCGACCGGGACATATGCGATTTCCTCGACGGTGCCGAAGCCTTCGCTGACCAGGATGCCGGCGATTTCCTCGTCCACTTCCAGCTTGTCCATGAACAGCTGGCGGGCCGCAGCCTGCTCGGCTTCCGACTTGGCGGTGACCTGGTCCTGGGTCATCACGTTGAGCTGCCAGCCGGTCAGGCGGCTGGCCAGGCGCACGTTCTGGCCGCCCTTGCCGATCGCCTGGGCCAGGCGGTCTTCGGCAACGGCCAGGTCCATCGAGTGCTTGTCTTCATCGACGATGATCGACTGCACTTCGGCCGGCGCCATCGCGTTGATGACGAAGTTGGCCGGGTTGTCGTTCCACAGCACGATGTCCACGCGCTCGCCATTGAGCTCGTTGGACACGGCCTGCACGCGCGAACCGCGCATGCCGATGCAGGCGCCGATCGGATCGGTGCGCTGGTCGTGGGCAAGCACGGCGATCTTGGCGCGGTCGCCCGGGTCACGTGCACAGGCCTTGATTTCCACCAGGCCCTGGCCGACTTCCGGCACTTCCAGCTTGAACAGCTCGATCATGAATTCCGGGGCGGCACGGCTGATGAACAGCTGCGGGCCACGCGGCTCCGAGCGCACTTCGGCCAGGTAGCCGCGCACGCGGTCACCGGCGCGCAGCACGTCGCGCGGGATGCCCTTGTCCTTCGGGATGAAGCCTTCGGCGTTGCCACCGAGGTCGACATAGATGTTGCCGCGCTCGGCGCGCTTGACCACGCCGGTGATCAGCTCACCCACGCGATCCTTCCACGCATCCACGACCTGCTGGCGCTCGGCTTCGCGCACGCGCTGGACGATGACCTGCTTGGCGGCCTGGGCAGCGATGCGGCCGAAATCCGGGTTCTCGATCTGCTCTTCGATGTAGTCGCCGACCTCGACGCCTTCGGCTTCATCGACGGCATCCATCAGGCGAATCTGGCGGTCCGGCGATTCCATGACCACGTCATCGGCCACCACTTCCCAGCGGCGGAAGGTTTCGTAGCTGCCGTCCTTGTGGTCGATGACCACGCGGGTCAGCACTTCCTCGTCGGGATAGCGCTTCTTCGCTGCCGAGGCCAGGGCGGCCTCGATGGCATCGAAGATCACTTCACGCGGCACGCCCTTCTCGTTGGCGACTGCGTCGACTACCAGCAACAGTTCCTTGCTCATTGGCTCACTCCGCGCGCGGCTTCTTTGCCGCCGGCTCGTTGGAAGAAGAATTCGTGTTCGGCTTCGGACGCTTCGGTGCCGGACCGGTCGGCTTGCTCGGGGCCAGCCCCAGCGCCACCCAGTCGGGCATGATCCGTGCCTTGTCGATGTTGTCGGCCGACACGACCACTTCGGCCTTGTCGACGATGAAAGTGATGGTCCCCGCCGCCTCGTCGGTCGCCTCGATACGACCCTGCAGGCGACGACGGTTGTCCTGCGGCAGCTTCAGCGTGACCTTGGCCGATTCGCCGAGGTGACGGCCGAACTGCTCCAGGCTGAACAGCGGACGGTCGACGCCCGGCGAGGACACTTCCAGCGTGTAATTGCCGCTGATCGGGTCCTCGACGTCCAGCTGCGCCGACACTTCGCGGCTGACCCGCTCGCAGTCGTCGACATTGATGATGCGCTCGGGCTGTTCAGCCAGCGGCACGTCGATGTAAAGGCGCAGGGTCGCACCGCCGGGGGCCGGCAGATACTCAACGCCCAGCAGCTCCAGGCCCAGCGACACAACGGTCGGGGCGAGCAGATTCGCGATGTCGGTTGCCTTGTCGCTCACAGCCTGCCTTGATCTCTATGGTTGGGTGCCGGCCTTGGCCGGCGTGGAAACGTGACGCCCCGGAAACGACAAAGGGCCCGTTGGGCCCCTTTTCCGGAAAGACTCCGGTGACTGGATTCCGGTTGCAACCTGCATTGCCTGCCGGTTGCGGCTCTCCTTCCGGGTCCGGACTCCCGCTGGGAGGCCGCCTTCAGGGGTACTGCTAGGCCGCTGATGATAGCGACTGCACCGCACTGGTGCAAGGTGCGGACCCGGGTCAGATCCCTTTTCCCGTGGATAAGGGATCTGACCCCGATCACACAGAAACAACGCAGACCCCAAAGAAAAACGCCCTCGAAGCAGGACTTCGAAGGCGATCTCTTTACTTGGTAGCGGGGGCAGGATTTGAACCTGCGACCTTCGGGTTATGAGCCCGACGAGCTGCCAGACTGCTCCACCCCGCATCAGAAGCGGAATCATGAGGCATTGCTGCGACAAATGCAAGCTTTCCCTCATTCATCGAAACGGTTGGCGCCGATCCGACGTTGGTAGCGGGGGCAGGATTTGAACCTGCGACCTTCGGGTTATGAGCCCGACGAGCTGCCAGACTGCTCCACCCCGCACCGGAAGTGTTTGAACTGCTGCCCTGCTCTTTCGAGGAGGGCTACCGCAACGATGTTCTGGCTGAACCGCTGCAGTGACAACTCAGGCTGCGCATATTACACGAATCGCGCAGCTTTGTGTCAACTTTCATGCAAGATGCGCAAATGCCTGCTGGCACCAGACCATGATCGGGTTCCAGGCCAGGCCCAGCGCGAGCAGCGCCAGGGCATTCACGCCCAGCACCACGCCCAGCACGCGGTCGTTGCTGCGCGGCATGGCCTCGCCCACCGGCTCATCGAAGTACATGACCTTGATGACGCGCAGGTAGTAGAAGCAGCCGACCACGGCGCACAGCACGCCGAGGATGGCCAGCCACAGCAGGCCGCCGTTGACGGCCGCGCCCAGCACCGCCAGCTTGGTCCAGAAGCCCAGGAACGGCGGGATGCCGGCCAGCGACGCCATGATGCACAGCACCAGGCCGGCCATCCACGGGTTGCGGGCGTTCAGGCCCTTGAAGTCCTCGATGTTCTCGGCTTCAAAGCCGGCACGCGACAGCGCGATGATCGCGCCGAAGGCGGCGGTGGACATGATCGCGTAGGCCAGTGCGTAGAACAGCGCGGCGGCGTAGCCCTGCGAACCGCCACCGGCGATGCCCATCAGCAGGAAGCCGATGTGCGAGACGGTGGAGAACGCCAGCATGCGCTTGAGGTTGCTCTGCGCGATGGCCATCAGGTTGCCGATGACCAGCGATACCGCGGCCAGGCCGGCAATCAGCAGCTGCAGTTCGGTCGACAGCGGACCCACGCCCATTTCCAGCAGGCGGTAGGCCATGCCGAACGCGGCCAGCTTCGGCGCCGAGCTGATGAACAGTGCGATCGGTGCCGGGGCACCCTGGTACACGTCCGGCAGCCACATGTGGAACGGCGCGGCACCCAGCTTGAAGGCGACGCCGGCGATCATGAACACCGCACCGGTGATCAGCAGCACGCGCTCTTCCGAGTGCGGGATGGCCTCGCGGATCACATCCAGGTGCAGGCTGCCGGTGGCGCCGTAGATCAGCGACATGCCGTAGAGCAGCAGGCCCGAGGCCAGCGAACCCAGCACGATGTACTTCATCGCCGCTTCCGACGCCAGGCCGCTTTCGCGGTTGCTGGCGACCAGGGCGTAGGAGCACAGCGCCAGCAGTTCCAGGCCCAGGTAGACCATCAGCAGGCTGCCGGCCGAGACCAGGATCATCATGCCGGCGGTACCGAACAGGATCAGCACCGGGATCTCGCCCTGGAACAGGTCGCGATCACGCAGGTAGCGCCAGCCGTAGACCAGGGTCAGGCCGCTGAGCAGCACGATCCCGGTCTTCATCACGTCCGCGGCGGTATCGCGCACGAACATGCCATGGAAGACCTCGCCCTGCCCGCCCACGCCGGTGGCCAGCATGAACAGCACCACGGCCAGCGCAGCGAGCGAGAACAGGTGGGTGACGATCTTGTTCCGGTTGCTGACGAACAGGTCGAGGATCATCAGGGCGAAGGCGCTGCCGATCAGCACCAGCTCGGGAGCGAGCGGTGGCAGGTCAGCGGCGGTCAATGGCAGCAGCGGCGAGGTGGTCATCATCAAATCCTGGAATTACAGCAGCTTGCTGGATGCGATCTGCATCGCCAGCTTCGCGATCGAGGGCTCCATCAGGTCGGTCAGCGGCTTGGGGTAGATGCCCAGGGCCAGCACGCCGATGGCGAACACGCCCAGCACCAGCCATTCGCGGCCGTTGATGTCCTTCAGTTCGGCAACATGGCTGTTGGCCACTTCACCGAAGAAGATGCGCTTGTACAGCCACAGGGTGTAGGCGGCGCCGATGATCAGGGTGGTGGCCGCGCCCAGGGCGATCCACGGATTACGCTGGAAGGCCGAGAGGATGACCATGAACTCGCCAACGAAACCGCTGGTACCCGGCAGGCCCGCGTTGGCCATGAAGAACAGCATCGCGAAGGTGGCGAACCACGGCATCACGTTGACCACGCCGCCGTAATCGGCGATGCGGCGGCTGTGCATGCGGTCGTACAGCACGCCGACGCAGGAGAACATCGCGCCGGACACGAAGCCGTGCGAGATCATCTGCACCATGGCGCCCTGCAGGCCCAGGCGAGCGGCATCGGCGTTGCCGGCTTCGCGCACCAGCCACAGGGCGATGAAGGTGCCCAGGGTGACAAAGCCCATGTGCGCGATCGACGAATAGGCGATCAGCTTCTTCATGTCGTCCTGCACCAGGGCGACCAGGCCGACGTAGATCACGGCGATCAGCGACAGCGCGATCACCAGCCAGGCCCATTCCTGCGACGCGTCCGGGACGATCGGCAGGTTGAAGCGCAGGAAGCCGTAGCCACCGATCTTCAGGGCGATCGCGGCCAGGATCACCGAACCGGCGGTCGGCGCTTCCACGTGGGCGTCCGGCAGCCAGGTGTGGACCGGGAACATCGGCACCTTGACCGCGAAGGCGATCAGGAAGGCGAAGAAGATCCAGGTCTGCTCCTTGGCCGACAGCGGCAGCGCGTACAGGTCGGCCAGCTGGAAGCTGCCGCCCTTCATGTACAGGTAGATCAGCGCCACCAGCATCAGCACCGAGCCGAGGAAGGTGTACAGGAAGAACTTCAGCGCGGCGTAGATGCGGCGCGGACCGCCCCAGACACCGATGATCAGGAACATCGGGATCAGCATCGCTTCGAAGAACACGTAGAACAGCATTGCGTCCGTCGCGGCGAAGATGCCGACGGTGACACCTTCCAGGATCAGGAAGGCCGCCACGTACTGGTTCACGCGCTTGTCGATGGCGCTCCAGGCGCCGATCAGGGCAAGCACGCTGACCAGGGTGGTCAGCAGGATCAGCGCCACGGCAATGCCGTCCACGCCCAGGTTGTAGCCGATCTTGTACGCCGGGATCCAGGCATGGGTCTCGACGAACTGCAGACCATC
Organism: Stenotrophomonas sp. LC732; assembly: GCF_052446685.1. Taxonomy (NCBI): domain Bacteria; kingdom Pseudomonadati; phylum Pseudomonadota; class Gammaproteobacteria; order Lysobacterales; family Lysobacteraceae; genus Stenotrophomonas; species Stenotrophomonas sp. LC732. The sequence goes on from NZ_CP199214.1 coordinate 3,038,246, forward strand.
GACGCCTGCGTTGTAGCCGCTCAGCAGCGAGAGGCTCGCCACGAAGGTCAGCACCGCTACGCCCAGCGACGCCCAGCGGGCGGTCTGCGCATCACGGATCGCAAGGATCAGGGCACCACCGATGATCGGCAGCCAGATGAGGACACTGAGTAGAGGCCAGTTCGACACGTCTTCTTATTCCGTACAGGTCATCAACGCAGGTAATGCATCAGCACGCCCAGCAGGGCAATCAGGCCGATGATCATCGCGAAGGCGTAGTGATAGAGGAAACCGGATTGGGTACGACGCAGCACGCCGGCTGCGACGTCCACAACACGTGCCGAGAGATTGACCACGCCGTCGACGATGTTGCTGTCGATCCAGCGCGAGACCTTGCCCAGCTTGACGCTGCCACCGGCAAAGCCATCGATCCACAGCTTGTCGAAGCCGTACTTGTTTTCAAGCACCGACACCAGCGGAGCAAAGGTCTTGCGGGCCTTGCCCGACAGGTCCGGCTTCCACAGGTAGAACAGTGCGGCCAGCAGGAAGCCCGCAACGGTCAGCATGAACGCCGGAGCCATCATGCCATGCAGCGCGAAGGCGACCGGGCCATGGAACTCCTCACCCAGGAAGCCGATGGTGTTCTTAGCCGGATCGTAGAAGTCGACGATGCCGGTGAAGAACGTGTGCGCCTGGCCCTTGATGGCATCGTGCGCGTGGTTGCCGGCCCAGTCGGTGCCGTACAGCATCGGGCCGATGCTGAAGAAACCGATGGCGATCGACGGGATGGCCAGCAGGATCAGCGGCAGGGTCACCACCCACGGGGTTTCGTGCGGCTCGTGCGGACCGTGGCCATGGCCGTGGTCGTCGTGGCCATCACCATGGTGTGCATCGCCGTGGTGGGCGTCGGCGGCGTGGTGATCGTCATGGCCGTGGCCGTGATCGTCATGCGCGTCGCGGAAACGCTCCTTGCCGTGGAAGGTCAGGAACAGCAGGCGGAAGCTGTAGAAGCTGGTGACGATCACGCCACCCAGCACCGCCCAGTAGCCATAGGTGGCCACCCAGCTGTTGGACAGGTGCGCGTGCAGCTCGGCCGCCTCGATGATGGTGTCCTTCGAGTAGAAGCCGGAGAAGAACGGCGTGCCGACCAGCGCCAGGGTACCGATCCACATGGTGATGAAGGTGATCGGCATGTACTTGCGCAGGCCGCCCATCTTGCGCATGTCCTGCTCGTGGTGCATCGCGATGATGACCGAGCCGGCGCCCAGGAACAGCAGGGCCTTGAAGAAGGCGTGGGTCATCAGGTGGAACACGGCAGCCGAATAGGCCGACACGCCCAGTGCAACCGTCATGTAGCCCAGCTGCGACAGGGTCGAGTACGCGACCACGCGCTTGATGTCGTTCTGCACGATGCCGATCAGGCCAGTGAAGAACGCGGTGGTGGCGCCGATGAACAGCACGAAGTTCAGCGCGGTCTGCGACAGCTCGAACAGCGGCGACATGCGGGTGACCATGAAGATACCGGCGGTCACCATCGTCGCGGCGTGGATCAGTGCCGAGATCGGGGTCGGGCCTTCCATCGAGTCCGGCAGCCACACGTGCAGCGGGACCTGGGCCGACTTGCCCATGGCACCGATGAACAGGCAGATGCAGATGACGGTGGCGATCGACCAGATCACCGGCTCGTTCAGCAGCTGCATGCCCAGCAGCGTGCCGTCCCAGATCTGCAGCTGGGCGCGCGGGTCGGCCAGCATGCCGGCCTGCGAGAACACCTGCGAGTAGTCCAGGGTGCCGAACACCCACAGCACGCCGGCGATGCCCAGCAGGAAGCCGAAGTCACCGACGCGATTGACCAGGAACGCCTTCATGTTGGCGAAGATCGCGGTCGGGCGCTTGAACCAGAAGCCGATCAGCAGGTACGACACCAGGCCCACCGCTTCCCAGCCGAAGAACAGCTGCAGGAAGTTGTTGCTCATCACCAGGGTGAGCATCGAGAAGGTGAACAGCGAGATGTAGCTGAAGAACCGCTGGTAGCCCGGATCGTCCTGCATGTAGCCGATCGTGTAGATGTGGACCAGCAGCGACACGAAGGTCACCACCACCATCATCATCGCGGTCAGCTTGTCGACCATGAAGCCGACGTGGGCCGAGTACTGGCCGACTTCGAAGAACGTGTAGATGTTCTGGTTGAACGGCTGCGCCCCACCCCACAGCAGCTGGTAGAGCGTATACATCGACAGGCCGCAGGCCACCGCGACGCCGAGGATGGTGATGGTCTGCGCGCCAAAGCGCTTGACCTGGCGACCGAACAGGCCGGCGATGATGCTGCCGAACAGCGGTGCGAGCACCACTGCGATCAACAGACTCTTGGAGAGAGTGATTTCCATCTGTGGATCAGCCCTTCAACGAATCGACTTCGCCGACATTGATCGTGCGGCGTGTACGGAACAGGGTCACCAGGATCGCCAGGCCGATGGCGGCTTCCGCGGCGGCGACGGTCAGGATGAAGAACACGAACAGCTGGCCGGACGGATCGCCCAGCTGACGCGAGAAGCCGACGAAGTTGATGTTCACCGACAGCAGCATCAGCTCGATCGACATCAGCAGGACGATGACGTTCTTCCGGTTGAGGAAGATACCGGCCAGGCTGATGGCGAACAGCACCGCGCCCAGCGCGAGGATATGGCCAAGGGTGATCACGGCTGGGTCTCCTCGCCGGCGACCGGCTTGCTGTTGCTGTGCACGACCGGTGCTTCGGCACCCATCTTGACCATGCGCAGGCGCTGGCCGGCCTTGACCATGGTCTGCTGGCCCGGGTTCTGGCTCTTCACGCCGGTACGGCGACGCAGGGTCAGCATCACGGCGGCAACCACGGCCACGGTCAGGATGACAGCGGCGAACTCGAACGGCAGCAGGTACTCGGTGAACAGCGTGCGTGCCAGCCAGGTGATGTTGGAGCTGTCGGCGGCGACCGCAGCGGCGTTGTCGGCCGGGAACGGCGTGACCGAACGCGCCTTGACCCCGATCAGGATCAGCATCTGCGCCAGCATCGCGACCGCGACAATCAGGCCGACCGGCAGGTAGCGCACCCAGCCCTCACGCAGCTTGGTGGGGTCGATGTCCAGCATCATCACCACGAACAGGAACAGCACCATCACCGCACCGACGTAGACCAGCACCAGCGCCACACCGAGGAACTCGGCGCCCACCAGCAGCCACACGCAGGCGATGGAGAAGAAGGTCAGCACCAGGCAGAGCACGGCGTGAACCGGGTTGCGCACGCTGATCACCGCACCGGCCGAAACCGTTGCCGCGATGGCGAACACCCAGAAAGCGATATTTACCCAATCCATCTCTCGACCTCAGCGGTAAGCGGCATCGGCGGCGCGACGCTCGGCGATCTCGTTTTCGAGACGGTCGCCCAGGGCCAGCAGCTGCGGCTTGGTAACGATGTTTTCGCCACGATTCTCGAAGTGGTACTCGAGGATGTGGGTTTCGACGATCGAGTCCACCGGGCAGCTTTCCTCACAGAAGCCACAGAAGATGCACTTGAACAGGTCGATGTCATAACGCGTGGTGCGGCGGGTGCCGTCCTCGCGCTTGGCCGAGTCGATGGTGATGGCCAGCGCCGGGCACACCGCTTCGCACAGCTTGCAGGCGATGCAGCGCTCTTCGCCGTTGGGATAACGGCGCAGCGCATGCAGGCCACGGAAGCGCGGCGACTGCGGGAACTTCTCCATCGGGTACATCATCGTGTACTTCGGCTTGAAGCTGTACTTCAGCGTCAGCCAGAGGCCCGCCAGCAGTTCGAGCAGCAGCAGGCTCTTGAAGTAATGGGTAATCCTGTTCATCACTTTAGACGCCCTTTTGAATCACGCCGAAGAACACCATGACGGCGGTAACCGCGATCCACAGAATGGCCAGCGGGATGAAGACCTTCCAGCCCAGGCGCATGATCTGGTCGTAGCGGAAGCGCGGGAAGCTGGCACGGAACCAGATGTAGGCACTGGCGAAGAAGAACACCTTGACGAACAGCCACGGCGCGCCCCCCTTCCAGATCCAGTCGACCAGCGGCGAGACATCGCCGAAGTTGACCCAGCCCTGGACCGGGCTCAGCCAGCCGCCGAGGAAGAAGATCGAGATCAGGAAGCTGATCAGGATCATGTTCGCGTATTCGGCCAGGAAGAACAGGGCGAAGGCACCGCCGGAGTATTCGACCATGTGGCCGGCGACGATTTCCGATTCGCCTTCCACCACGTCGAACGGCGCGCGGTTGGTTTCAGCCACGCCCGAGACCCAGTAGATGACGAACAGCGGGAACAGCGGCAGCAGGAACCAGTCGAAGAAGCCGGAACTGCCGGCCTGCGCCATCACGATGTTGCTCAGGTTCAGGCTGCCCGAGGCGATCATCACGCCGACCAGGGCGAAGCCCATGGCGATTTCGTAGCTGATCATCTGCGCCGAGGCGCGCATCGCACCCAGGAACGCATACTTCGAGTTGGACGCCCAACCGGCCAGGATGATGCCGTAGATGCCCAGCGAGGTCATCGCCAGCAGGTACAGCAGGCCGGCGTTGGCGTTGGACAGCACGATCTGCGAATCGAAGGGCACCACCGACCAGGCCGCGAAGGCCGGGGCCAGGGTGATCAGCGGGGCCAGCAGATAGATCGCCTTGTTGGCGCTGCTCGGCTGGACCACTTCCTTGAACAGCAGCTTGAAGACGTCGGCGAAGGCCTGGAAGATGCCCATGCCCACGTACATCGGGCCGTGGCGGACGTGCATCCAGCCGATCAGCTTGCGTTCCCAGACCACGTAGAAGGCCACCGAGATGATCACCGGAACGGCGATCACCAGGATCTTCAGGATGATCCAGATCAGCGCGCCGATGTCACCGAGGCCCAGCAGCCACTGGTGCAGCGGGTCGACCGCGTTCAACAGCAATTCGTTCATGCAGCCACCACCGATACGCGAGCGGCACCCAGCGGCGCGGTCGCGCCGTGGCCCGATTCAATCCAGACCGAACCCGCAGCGACGCGGGCGTCGACCACCACCGGCAGGGTGGCCTTGCCGGCATCGGTGCCGACCTTGGCCATCTGCCCTTCCTGCAGCTGCAGGCGAGCGGCATCTTCAGCGTTCAGCACGATGCGCGGGGCGTTGTTGAGCGGATGCGACTGCAGCGCCGGGGCGCGACGGACCACCGCATCGGTGCGGTAGATCGCGGCGGTCGAAGCCACTTCCAGGCCTTCGCCGGCAACCACCGGCTGCGCCGAAGCGGCAACGGTGACCGACACCGGGGCCAGGCTGGCGCGCAGGCCGGCCAGGTCGGTGAAGTCGAAACCGGCCACGGCCAGCTCGCCGCCCAGGGCGCGCAGCACGCGCCAGCCTTCACGGGCCTCGCCCGGCAGCTTGCCGCCGGCACGGGCCGACTGCTCGCGACCATCAAGGTTGGTCAGGGTGGCGTCGATTTCCGGCAGCGCACCGATCGGCAGGATCACGTCGGCGACGTCGCGGGTCGAGGCACAGGCGAACTGGCTGAAAGCCACCACCTGGGCACCGGCCAGCGCCTTGCGCGCGGCAGGGGCATCGGCGAAGTCCAGGCCCGGCTCCAGGCCGTACACCACATAGGCCTGGCGCGGCTGCGCCAGCATCGCGGCGACGTCCTTGCCAGCCGGCAGCACACCGGCGCGGGTCAGGCCAACGGCGTTGGCGCCCTGCGGGATGCGGCACAGCTTGGCACCGGTGGCGGCGGCGAACTCACGCGCAGCAGCGCGGATCGCGGCAGCCTGCGGGTGGCTTTCGGCGATGCCACCGACGATCAGCACGGTGTTGTTGCCGCCCTGCACTGCCGAACGCAGCTCGGCGTTGGCCAGCGCGTCGACGAACTTGGACGGTGCGACGATCTGCTTGCCGGCGATGCTGAAGGCGAAGTCGAAGTCCACCGGGTTGACGACATGGATCTTCGCGCCCTTGGTGGTCTGCGCCTTGCGCAGGCGGGCGTGCAGCAGCGGCAGTTCGTGGCGGATGTTGCTGCCCAGAACGACGATGCGGTCAGCGCCTTCGATTTCGGCCAGCGGCAGGCCGAACACTTCGGCGGTTGCGGCGTCGGAGAAATCGCGGTTGTTGATGCGGTGGTCGATGTTGCCCGTGCCCAGGCCCTTGGCCAGGCGGGCCAGCAACGCGCCTTCCTCGTTGGAGGTGGACGGGTGCACCAGCACGCCCAGGTTGTCGCCCTGGTTCGCCTTGAGGATCTCGGCGGCCGCGGCCAGGCCTTCGGCCCAGCTCACTTCCTTCCACTCGCCATTGACCTTGCGCAGCGGCTTGACCGCACGGTCTTCGCTGTACAGGCCCTGGTGCGAGTAGCGGTCACGGTCGGACAGCCAGCACTCGTTCACGGCTTCGTTGTCGCGCGGCACGGTGCGCAGCACTTCACCGCGACGCACGTGCAGGAACAGGTTCGAACCCATCGCGTCGTGGTAGCCCAGCGATTCGCGCGCGGTCAGTTCCCACGGACGGGCGCGGAACTGGAACACCTTGTTGGTCAGCGCGCCGACCGGGCAGACGTCGACGACGTTGCCGGACAGCTCGGTGGTCAGCGGCTTGCCGTCAAAGGTACCGATCTGCAGGTTCTCACCGCGGTACATGCCACCCAGTTCGTAGGTACCGGCAACGTCGGCGGTGAAGCGGACGCAGCGGGTGCACTGGATGCAGCGGGTCATCTCGGTAGCGACCAGCGGGCCCATGTCCTCGTCCGGCACCACGCGCTTGCGCTCGTTGAAGCGGCTGACCGAACGGCCATAGCCCAACGATACGTCCTGCAGCTCGCACTCGCCGCCCTGATCGCAGATCGGGCAGTCCAGCGGGTGGTTGATGAGCAGGAACTCCATCACCGAGCGCTGGAACTTCAGTGCCTTTTCGCTGCGGGTGGCGACCTTCATGCCGTCCATCACCGGGGTGGCGCAGGCCGGCGCCGGCTTCGGCGACTTCTCCACGTCCACCAGGCACATGCGGCAGTTGGCGGCGATCGGCAGCTTCTCGTGGTAGCAGAAGCGCGGAATCGGAATACCGGCCTTGTCGGCCGCCTGGATGATCATCGAACCCTTGGGCACGACCAGCGACTTGCCATCGATCTCGATGGTCACGTGATCCGGTGGCACGTTCGGGTTTACGGGTTGCGCGCTCATGCGGCGGCTGCCTCCACCTTCTTGCCGTCAACCATCGAATGACCGTTGACGATGTAGTACTCGAATTCGTCCCAGAACTGGCGCAGGAAGCCCTGGATGGGCCATGCAGCCGCTTCACCGAACGCACAGATGGTGTGGCCTTCGATCTGCCCGGCCACCGCCTTCAGCTGGTGCAGGTCTTCCATCGTGGCCTTGCCGGCGACGATGCGCTCCAGCACGCGGTGCATCCAGCCGGTACCTTCACGGCACGGGGTGCACTGGCCGCAGGATTCCTTGTGGAAGAACTGGCTGATGCGGCAGGCGAACTTGACGCAGCAGACGCTGTCGTCGAGCACCACGATCGCGCCCGAACCCAGGCCGGAGCCCAGTGCACGGATGGTGTCGTAGTCCATCGGCAGGTCCTCCAGCTCGGCCGCGGTCAGCACCGGCATCGACACGCCGCCCGGGATCGCGCCCTTCAGCGTGCGGCCCGGACGCAGGCCACCGGCCATTTCCAGCAGGTCGTGGAATTTGGTGCCGAGCGGCACTTCGAAGTTGCCGCCGTTCTGCACGCAGCCGGACACCGAGAAGCACTTCGGACCGCCGTTGGCGGTCAGGCTCAGGCCCTTGAACCACTCCGGACCGTTGCGGATGATCGCCGGCACCGAACCGTAGGTTTCGGTGTTGTTGATCGTCGACGGCTTGCCATACAGGCCGAAATTGGCCGGGAACGGCGGCTTGTAGCGCGGCTGGCCCTTCTTGCCCTCCAGCGATTCCATCAGCGCGGTTTCTTCGCCGCAGATGTAGGCGCCGGCGCCCAGCGCACCGTAGATGTCGATGTCCACGCCGCTGCCGAGGATGTTCTTGCCCAGCCAGCCGTTCGCATAGGCGTCGGCCAGGGCCTGCTCGAAGTGCTCGAACGGCTCGTGGTGGAACTCACCGCGCAGGTAGTTGTAACCCACGGTCGAACCGGTGGCGTAGCAGGCGATCGCCATGCCTTCCACCACCGAATGCGGGTTGTAGCGCAGGATGTCGCGGTCCTTGCAGGTGCCCGGCTCGGATTCGTCCGAGTTGCAGAGGATGTACTTCTGCATGTTGCCCTTGGGCATGAAGGACCACTTCAGGCCGGTCGGGAAGCCTGCGCCACCGCGGCCGCGCAGGCCCGAGGCCTTGACCATCTCGATGACCTGCTCCGGCGGGATCTTCTCTTCGAGGATCTTGCGCAGGGCGGCGTAGCCACCGGTCTTCAGGTAGCTTTCGTACGACCACGGGGTGTCGTAATGCAGGGTGGTGTAGACCACCTGGTGCGGCAGCGGCGCGGGGCCGACCGGACCCTTGGATTCGTGGTGATGTGCCATGCCCTTACTCCAGCCCGTCCAGCAGCTCGTCGACCTTTTCCAGGGTCAGACGCTCATGGTAGTGACCGTTGATGACCATCATCGGCGCGCCGCCACAACCGGCCAGGCACTCTTCCTCGCGCTTGAGGTAGACGCGGCCGTCCGGGGTCGATTCACCGTGCTTGATGCCCAGCTTCTTCTCGCAATGGCGGACGATGTCCTCGGCGCCATTGAGCCAGCAGCTGATGTTGGTGCAGATGGCCACGTTGTTGCGGCCCACCTTCTCGGTCTCGAACATCGAGTAGAAGCTGGCGACCTCGTAGGCCCACACCGGCGGCAGGTCGAGGTACTTGGCGACGGCGGCGATCAGCTCGTCGGTCAGCCAGCCCTGGTTCTGCTCCTGGGCCGCATGCAGGCCCTGCAGCACGGCAGAGCGCTTGCGGTCCGGCGGGAACTTGGACAGCCAGTGATCGATGTGAGCGCGGGTCTTGTCGCTCAGCACCACCATCGGGTCGACGTCGCGCGCCGCCTCGAAATTACCTGTCGCCTTCATCGGCCGACCTCAGCGAAATGCATAACGTGAAATTCCAGAAACTGCGGCGCCGGCTTGCGCCGGCTGCCTGCAGCGGGCGTTGGCGTGGCGGACGGCATTACCGGTCAACCTCGCCGAACACCAGGTCATAGGTACCGATCATCGCCACCACGTCGGCCAGCATGTGGCCGCGCACGATCGAATCGATCGAGGACAGGTGGGCGAAGCCCGGTGCGCGCAGGTGCACGCGGAAGGGCTTGTTGGCGCCATCGGAGACCAGGTAGCAGCCGAATTCGCCCTTGGGCGCTTCCACGGCCGCATAGGTTTCACCCGCCGGTACGCAATAGCCTTCGCTGAACAGCTTGAAGTGGTGGATCAGCGCTTCCATGTCGTCCTTCATATCCTCGCGCTTGGGCGGAGCGACCTTGAAGTTCTTGACCATGACCGGGCCGGGGTTGGCCTTCAGCCACGCCACGCACTGCTTGATGATGCGGTTGGATTCGCGCATTTCGGCGACGCGGACCAGGTAGCGGTCGTAGCAGTCGCCTTCCTTGCCCAGCGGGATGTCGAAATCGACAGCATCGTACTTGGCGTACGGGCGCTTCTTGCGCAGGTCCCAGGCCACGCCCGAGCCACGCAGCATCACGCCGGTCATGCCCCACTGGTGCGCCAGTTCAGGAGTGACCACGCCGATGCCGACGGTACGCTGCTTCCAGATGCGGTTGTCGGTCAGCAGGGTTTCGTATTCGTCGACGCGCTTGGGGAACTCGACGGTGAAGTTCTCCAGGAAGTCCAGCAGCGAGCCTTCGCGCGAAGCATTGAGCTGCTTCAGCGCCTTGCCCTTGTGCCAGCGCGATTCCTTGTACTTCGGCATGTGGTCCGGCAGGTCGCGGTAGACACCGCCCGGGCGGTAGTACGCCGCGTGCATGCGCGCGCCGGAGACCGCTTCATAGCAGTCCATCAGCTCTTCGCGCTCACGGAAGGCATACAGCATCACGGCCATCGCACCCAGGTCGAGCGCGTTGGAGCCCAGCCACATCAGGTGGTTGAGGATGCGGGTGATCTCGTCGTACATGGTGCGGATGTACTGCGCACGCTCCGGCGCCTCGATGCCCATCAGGGTCTCGATCGCGCGCACGTAGGCGTGCTCGTTGCACATCATCGACACGTAGTCGAGGCGATCCATGTAGCCGATCGACTGGTTGAACGGCTTGGACTCGGCCAGCTTCTCGGTGCCACGGTGCAGCAGACCCACGTGCGGGTCGGCACGCATGATGGTTTCGCCGTCCATTTCCAGGATCAGGCGCAGCACACCGTGAGCGGCCGGATGCTGCGGGCCGAAGTTCATGGTGTAGTTGCGGATTTCCTGCCGGCTTTCGGCGGCGTTGCTGGCGAACGCTTCGCCGGCCTGGTGTACGTGGCTCACTTCACTGCCTCCTGCGCGCGCTCACCGGCTGCGGTCTGCAGACGGGCGTCGTCACGGATCACGCGCGGCACGCCGACACGCGGCTCCACCGAGGTGACCGGTTCGTAGATCACGCGTTTCTTTTCTTCGTCGTAGCGGACTTCGACATTGCCGATCAGCGGGAAGTCCTTGCGGAACGGATGGCCGACGAAACCGTAGTCGGTCAGGATCCGGCGCAGGTCCGGGTGGCCTTCGAAGATCACGCCGTACAGGTCGAACGCTTCGCGCTCGAACCAGTTCAGGCCCGGCCACACGCTGGTCAGCGAGGACACCACCGGCAGCGCTTCGTCAGGGGCGAAGCAGCGCAGGTGCATCATCAGGTTGTGCTGGTACGAGCGCAGCTGGGCGACCACGGCGAAACGCTGGGTCGGCATGTGCTGCGGGCGGGCACCGTCGGCACCGTTTTCCTCGGTGGGGAACTCGCCCCACGCGAAGCGGCCCTGGGCCTTGCCTTCGACGCCACGGCTGAAGCCCTGCGAGGACACGTCGGCGGTGTCCCATTCGTCGGAACCATAACCGAGGTAGTCGACGCCGCACAGATCCACGGCCTGCTCGAAACCAAACTCGTCACGCAGCGCCAGGGCGGTGGCGTGCCACTCGGCGGCAGGCACTTCCAGCGTCACTTCGCCGCGGGGTTCGACCACGATGACCTTCGCACCAGCGAAACGTGCGGAGAGTCGGTCGATGAAGGATGCTTGCTCTGCCATGGGGGCTTGGCGCGCTCTTGTCAGGTGAAGGGGTCAGCGGGCGATGGTCTGTGTACGCCAGATCTTCTTCTGCAGCTGCAGGATCCCGTACACCAGCGCCTCGGCGGTCGGCGGGCAGCCCGGGACGTAGACGTCCACCGGCACCACGCGATCACAGCCGCGCACGACAGAATAGGAGTAGTGGTAATAGCCACCGCCGTTGGCGCAGCTACCCATCGAGATGACCCACTTCGGGTCCGGCATCTGGTCGTAGACCTTGCGCAGCGCCGGGGCCATCTTGTTGACCAGGGTACCGGCCACGATCATCACGTCGGACTGACGCGGCGACGGGCGGAACACCACGCCGTAACGGTCAAGGTCCAGGCGCGCGGCGCCGGCGTGCATCATCTCGACCGCGCAGCAGGCCAGGCCGAAGGTCATCGGCCACATCGAGCCGGTGCGCGCCCAGTTCAGCAGTGCGTCGACGCTGGTGGTGACGAAGCCCTTTTCCAGCAGCGGGTTGTCGCCTTCCGGCCGCAGGATGTCATCAACCCGGCCTTCCGGCGACGGGTTGTTCATGAGGCCATCGAGAGTCTGAATCACTCCCATTCCAGCGCTCCCTTCTTCCAGACGTAAATGAAACCGAGGAACAGCATGCCGACGAACAGGCCCATGGTGATGAGCGAACGGGCGCCCAGCTCCATGAAGACCTGGGTCCACGGCACGATGAAGATGATTTCCAGGTCGAAGACGATGAACTGGATCGCGATCAGGTAGTAGCGCACGTCGAACTTCATGCGCGCGTCTTCGAAGGCCTCGAAGCCGCACTCGTACGGCGACAGCTTTTCCAGATCGGGGCGGCGGGGACCGAGGAATCGACCAACCAGCATCAGCGTAATGCCGATACCGGTGGCAACGATCAGAAACAGCAGAGAAGGCAAATATTCGGCCAGCACAGCGATTCTCTCTTGCCTCTGCCGCCGCGCCTGCAGGCGCTTTGGCATGGGGGAGTGGACGGGAACCTGCCTGGCGCCTTGCGCGCCAGACGAACCCGCTTTACTTACAAATGGTGCCCAAGAGGGGACTCGAACCCCTACGACTTGCGTCGCTACCACCTCAAGGTAGTGCGTCTACCAATTCCGCCACCTGGGCAAACGATCACATCAGACTATCTTCCCGATGCGCCGCGTATTGTAACCGGCTTCAGTGTTTCTGGGAGCCTTCCGAAGGCTTTTCTTCACCAGAAACCGAAGATTCCGCCTGAGCCGGCACATTCGCCGCCGGAACCGGGGCGGCCGGGACCGGATCGGCCTTCGGAACGGCCGGCAGTTCGCCCGCCGGAGCCGCCGGCGCGCTGGCCGCCGGGGCGGACATCAGGCCCAGGTCCTGGTCGGCCGCCGGACGGGTGCCGTGACCGGCATACCAGGCCATGAAGAGACTGATGCCGAAGAACACGACGGCCAGCCACTTGGTCGACTTGGACAGGAAGTTCGAGGCGCCACGCGCACCGAACACCGTGCCCGAGGCGCCGGCGCCAAAGCCCGAACCCGCCGCCGCACCCGAGCCACGCTGCATCAGGATCAGCGCGATCATGGCCACAGCGACCAGCACGTAGACGACATTGAGGATCAACATCAGCATTGGAAACCGCCCTCGGACAATACTTCTAGGATTAGTTCGCGGCCGCCGCCCGTGCGATGGCCAGGAAGTCCGCGGCCACCAGGGAGGCGCCGCCGACCAGCCCACCATCGACATCCGGCTGCGCGAACAGTTCCCCGGCATTGTCGGGCTTCACGCTACCGCCGTAAACAATGGGCAGTGAATCAGCAATTCTAGCATCGAAGCGCGCAACTTCGCCACGGATGAACGCGTGCACCTGCTGTGCCTGCTCCTTTGTAGCGGTACGGCCGGTACCGATGGCCCAGACCGGCTCGTAGGCGACCACGGCCTTGGCAAAGCCGGCCGCGCCGACCAGTTCCAGCACCGGCGCCAGCTGGCTGGCGATGACCGCTTCGGTCTGTCCGGCCTCGCGCTGCTCCAGGGTCTCGCCCACGCACAGCACCGGCACCAGGCCGGCATGCTGGGCGGCGGCGAACTTGCGCGCGACCAGCTCGCTGCTTTCATGGTGATACTGGCGGCGCTCGGAATGGCCGACCAGGCCATAGCGGGCCCCGACCTCGACCAGCATGGCCGCGCAGACCTCGCCGGTATAGGCGCCCTTCTCGTTGCTGCTCACGTCCTGCGCGCCGAAGGCCAGGCTGGTCTCGCCGAAGTCCTCGACCAGCTCGCCCAGGTACGGCAGCGGCGGCAGGATCACCACGTCCACCCCCTCCAGCGGCAGCCCGGCGGCCACCTGCCCCAGCAGTTCATTGGCGAATTGACGGCTGCCATGCAGCTTCCAGTTTCCGGCGACGATCTTGCGGCGCATGAGCGGGTGGCTCCTGTGTGAAGTCAGCCGGTCATGATACCCGTTGCGGCAAAAATCCGTTTCCTTGTAAGCGGTTACATGGATTTTCAGCCAACGGCGCAGCCCCTCGTGGCGGAGGGGGGGGGCGGGGTTTGGTTGGTCGCGGAGAGCCCGGCTCGATCTGGGGCTTGGCCGGGCGGGTGGGACTGCGCAGGGGGCGCTGCAAGCACGTCCATGTAAGCTCGATCGCCGCTTGCTCGTGTGCGCTGTCCTGCGCACACGGCAAGACCGGGATTGGGCGTCCTGCCCAACCCGCCCGAGGCATGCCTCGGGCCCATGCGGCTCACGCCCCTGCGCAGCCCCACCCGCCCGGCCTCTGACACAGTCCGGCGGTTCCGCCCGCCACGGGAAGAAAAAAGAAGAGCAAGAGCAAAGACAAAAGCTGCATTCCGGGTTGATGCTGGCTGGACCAACCCCCTACCCCACTTCGATCCGAGAGATCTCATCCACGCATGGCGTGGATCTACCGTGTCGAGCAAGGTCGACACCCACCAACCGTCACCGGGAAACTGTCGAAGGCGGGGAGGTGTCGGATGGCGGGGTGTCCGCGGCGTGGATGCCGTGGCCAAGCCCCCAGGGATGGGTTTACGGCGTCCCCGCCATCCGACACCTCCCCGCCTCCCCACGGAACACCCCAGAGCCGCTTTGGCTTTGGACTTGCCGGCCAGCGGCCGGCACTACCGCGGGTGCAGGGTGCAACCCTGCAAAGAAAAAGGCCGCCTTTCGGCGGCCTCACTTTTCTTTACTTCAGCTTGATCTCGCGCAGGCGTTCCTCGAGGAAGCCGTGGGCGGTGATCGCCTCCGGATACCGGCTCGGGTTCTCCGGGGTGATGCACGAGGGCAGCACGTCGATCAGGAAGTCCGGGTTCGGGTGGAGGAAGAACGGCACCGAGTAGCGCGGCTGGCGCGCCAGGTCACCCGGGGGGTTGACCACGCGGTGGATGGTCGACGGATACACGTGGTTGGTCAGGCGCTGCAGCATGTCGCCGATGTTGACCACGATCGTGTCCGCATCTGACGTAAATGGCACCCACTCGCCGTCATGCGACTGCACTTCCAGGCCTGCGGCACTGGCGCCGACCAGCAGGGTGATGAAGTTGATGTCGCCATGGGCACCGGCACGCACGTTCGGGATGTCGTCAGTGGTGATCGGCGGGTAGTGGATCGGGCGCAGGATCGAGTTGCCGAAGTTGGTCTTGTCGGCGAAGAAGTCTTCCGGCAGGCCAATGTGCAGGGCCAACGCGGACAACACGCGCGACCCCAGGTTGTCCAGCGCCTGATACAGGCCGTAACCGCGCTCACGGAAACCTTCGACCTCGGCCGGCCACAGGTTCGGCGCCATCACGTCCCGGTACTTGGAATCGTCGGCGATCTCGCGGCCGATGTGCCAGAACTCCTTCAGGTCGAAATGCTTGGAGCCCTTGGCGGTTTCCACGCCGAACGGGGTGTAGCCGCGGGCGCCGCCGCTGCCGGCCACGTGGTACTTGCGCTTGACCTCTTCCGGCAGGGCGAAGAAAGCCTTGAAGGCATCGTAGGCCGCGTCGATGTCGGCCTGCGGGATGCCGTGGTTACGGATGCCCGCGAATCCCCATTGGCGGTAGGCCGCGCCCAGCTCGGCCACGAAGGCCTCGCGGTCGCTGTCGAAACGGGTGATGTCGAGGGTGGGGATCTGGCTCACAGCGGTTCCTGGCTTGTCGTTGGGTCTGAGGGGGCCAACGCATTCATGGCCCGCCTGAACATTGTGACAGATCGCCCGGGGGACGCCACTCGATACACGGAAACAAACCGATACAATGCGCGACCCGCGCGCGGAGCAACGCTTCCGTCACGTTGGCCCCGCCCCTCCCCTGCACCCCCTGAACCTGCCCCACCATGCCCGCAGCTGCCCCTGCCGCCCCTGCCATTGAAGGTTCCGCCCGGCGCTGGCGGCGGCTGGCCTGGTGGTCGCTGTTCATCGTCGGCAATGCGGTACTGGCCGCGGCGATTGCGCTGGGCAATGTACCGCTGCGTGACAATCCGGGCGGCGGCGCCGGCCTGGCCTATCTGGCGGTCGCCCTGCCCGGCCACCTGCTCGCGTTCGGTGCGCTGGCCGGCCTGCTGCCGCTGCTGCTGGGCCTGTGGCCACGCAGCGCGCGTACGCTGAGCATCAGCGCGGCCGTGCTGCAGGGCCTGTGGCTGTGCCTGCTGCTGGTCGACGCCAAGGTCTTCACCCTGTACCGCTTCCACCTCAATGCCATGGTCGTGAACATGGTGTTCGGCGGCGCCCTGCAGGACCAGGTTGCCCTGTCCTGGAAGACCTGGCTGCAGGTCGGCCTGCTGGTTGCCGCGGTCTTCACCGCCGAGGGCCTGCTGGCCTGGGCGTGCTGGAAACTGCTGCCGGCCGCGCCGCGCCGTCGACGGGTGCTGCAGGCCTGGGCGGTGGTCGCGCTGCTGATGGCCGGCGGCCAGGTCGCCACGGCCTACTACGACGCCCGCGGCGACCGTGATGTGATCGCGCAGTGGAACTACCTGCCGTGGGCGCAGCCGATCACGGCCAAGAGCTTCATGCGGCGCCTGGGCGTGGTCAGCCAACAGCACGCCGGCCTGCCCGACCCGCGCCATGCGCAGCTGCTGTACCCGCTGCATCCGCTGCGCTGCCAGAGCCCACATCGTCCCAACGTACTGATGGTGGTACTGGAGTCGCTGCGCCACGATGTGCTGACACCGCAGCTGATGCCCAACACGTCGACGCTGGCGCAGGATGCGCGCGTCTTCGACCACCATTTCAGCACCGGCAATGCCACCCGCTACGGCCTGTTCGGGCTGCTCTACGGCCTGCCCGGCGGCTATTGGCCGAGCATGCTTGACGAGCAGCGTGGCTCGCAGCTGTTCCAGGTGCTGGGCCAGCAGGGCTACGACCTGCACCTGTACGGCAGTGCGCCGTTGTACAGCCCGGAGTTCGATCGCACGGTGTTCGCCGATGTCCGCGACCAGCTGCACCAGGGGCCGGCAGCGCTGAAGTCAGACGGCCGCGACCGCGCGATCATCAGTGCGCTGCAGCAGGACATCCGCGCCAGCCAGGCCGCGCAGCGCCCGTGGTTCGGCTTCGTGTTCCTCGACTCCACCCATGCGCCCTACCACATGCCCGAGGGCTATCCGGCGGTGGCCACACCGATGGCCGCCGATATCGATTTCCTCAAATTCGGCCCGGAGCATGACCCGACGCCGGAACTCAACCGCTACCGCACCGCCGTGCACTATGCCGACAGCCTGATCGGCTCGCTGCTGGACGACCTGCGCGCACAGGGCCTGGCCGAGGACACCATCGTGCTGGTCACCGGTGACCATGCCGAAGAGTTCAACGACCTCAAGCTGAACTACTGGGGCCACAACGGCAACTTCTCCGACTATCAGCTTGAATCGCCCAGGGTTCCGTAGACACCTCGCAGCCATAAACTATGGCTTAGGCGGAGGTGGTTATGAGCACGAAGCGGTACACCGATGAGTTCAAGATCGAGGCGGTCCGACAGATCGTTGAGTACGGCCGTCCGGTAGCGGAGGTTGCCGAGCGACTGGGCGTGTCGATCCATAGTCTTTACGGCTGGAAGCGGCAACAAGGCAAAGGCGATGTTGGCCGGCGTGTCGAGCAGGACCAGAACGCGGAAGTGCGCCGCCTCAAGGCTGAGCTACGCAGGGTCACTGAAGAGCGAGACATCCTAAAAAAAGCCGCCGCGTACTTTGCAAAGGGGTAAGAGCAAAGTACGCCTTCATGAAGCAACACGCAGATGAGTTCGGCCTCGCGGCGATGTGTCGGATGCTTGGCGTCCATCGCAGTGGCTACTACGCCTGGCTAAAAGAGCCGGCAAGCGCTCGCGACAAGGACGATCAGCGGTTGCTCGGCCTAATCAAGCACAGCTGGCTGGAAAGCGGCTCTGTGTATGGCCACCGCAAAGTGACCACAGATCTGCGCGAGCTTGGCGAGACGTGTAGTCGTCATCGCGTGGCACGCTTGATGAAGAGCGAGGGGCTGCGGGCAATGGTCGGCTACGGTCGGCGACCACGCCCATTGAGCGGCCCTGTTGGATCAGTCGCCAAGAACGTTCTGGCTCGCGGCTTCAAAGTCAGTGAGCCAAATCGCGCGTGGGTCACGGACATCACCTACATCCGCACGTACGACGGCTTCCTGTACTTGGCGGTAGTGCTTGATCTGTTTTCGCGTCAGGTCGTTGGATGGGCAACCCGACCAACTCAACATACGGACCTGGTTTTGCAGGCGCTATTGGCTGCAGTGTGGCGGCGCAAGCCAAGCCCCGGGCTTCTGCTTCACTCCGACCAGGGAACCCAGTTCACCAGCGAAGACTGGCAGAGCTTCCTGCGCGAGCACGACATCGTGTGCAGCATGAGTCGACGAGGAAACTGCCATGACAACGCAGCGATGGAGAGCTTCTTCCAGCTACTGAAGCGGGAGCGTATTAAGCGGAGGATCTACAGCAATCACGACGAGGCACGGGCCGACGTCTTCCAGTACATCGAGATGTTCTACAACCCAAAACGGCGGCACAGTTCCAACGACGGGCTGTCCCCGGTAGAGTTCGAGAAGCAGTACGCACTAAACGGCTGACGACTGTCTAGAAAACCCTGGGCGATTCAGCTGCAGGTCCCGTTCGTGCTGCATTGGCCGGGCAAGGCCGCTGGCCACGACGCACGCACCAGCTCGCACGAAGACTGGGTGCCGACACTGATGCGCCACGCACTGGGTTGCGAGAACGCACTGGCCGATTACAGCACCGGCCAGGACCTGCTGGCCGAGCCGCAGGGCACGCGTGCGCTGGTGGTCGAAAGCTGGTCGCAGCGCGCGGTGCGCCATGGCGATGCCATCTATGTGTTCGACAAGTTCGGCAACGCCACCGCCCTGGACCTGCGCTACCGGCCGCTGCCACAGCAGGCGCCCGATGCGGCCGCCGTACGCACTGCATGGGAAGCGCTGACCCGCTTCCGCAACCGCTGACCCTCAAGGACCGATCCTGCATGAACCGTCCGCTGCGCATCCTGCACACTGAAGCCGCCAAGGGAATGGGCGGGCAGGAGATCTACATCTTCCGCCACATGCAGGTGATGCGCGCGCGTGGCCACGAGGTGGCGCTGCTGTGCCAGCCCGAAGCGCGACTGGCCCAGCTGGCACGCGATGATGGTTTCACCGTGCATACCCTGCGCATGGGTGGCCTGCTGCGCCTGCTGCGCGGCATCTGGTCGGTCTCGCGCCTGGTGCGCCGCGAACGCTATGACGTGGTCAACACCACCAGCCGCCGTGACGCACTGATCGCCGCCGCCGGTGCACGCCTGGGCGGCACGCCGCTGGTGGTGCGCTCGCGCCACCTGATGAGCCCGGTCAACTCGCTGCTGACCTATACCGGCCTGCCGCACCGGGTGCTGACCGTCAGCAGCTTCGTCAAGCAGTTGCTGGCCGCGCGCGGCATTCCGGCCGAACACATCGGTATCGTGCCGCCCATCGCGGTCCCGCCGCGCTGGAGCGAAATCCGCAAGGACGACCCCTGGCAATGCCTGCAGGAGGTACGCGCGGACGTGCGCGCCGAACTCGGCTTCGGCGAACAGGACATCGTGGTCGGTTGCGTGGCGGTGCTGCGCGAACCCAAGGGTCATGCCGACCTGCTGCAGGCGATGGTACCGCTGTGCAAGACGCACCCGAACCTGCACCTGGTGGTGGTCGGCGATGGCCAGCCGGTCATGGACCGGCTGCAGGCGCTGCGCGACGAGCACGGGCTGCAGCAGCAGGTCCATCTGCTCGGCTATCGCGATGGCGCATGCCGGCTGATGGCTGGCTTCGACATCTTCGCGCTGGCATCGCACAAGGAAGCGGCCGGTACCGTCTTCCTGGAGGCCGCCTATGTCGGGGTGCCGATCGTGGCCACGCGGGTGGGTGGCGTGCCGGAGATGGTGGTGGATGGCAGCAATGCGATCCTCACCCGGCTGGGCGACAATGCAGCCCTGACAGGCGCCCTGCGCCTGCTGGTGGACGATCCGGAACGGCGGCGGCAGATGGGCCGCGCCGGGTGGGACTGGATGCGCAGCGCGCACCGGTTCACTCCCGACGGCCACGGTGAGACCACCGAACACTATTACCACCAGTGGCTGAAGGAGCTGGGACATGGCTGATGCCCGAACCGTACCGGTGCTGATGCACCACCACGTCAGTCCGTCGCCGGGCATGATCACCGTGTCACCGGAGAATTTCGAAAGCCAGATCGCGTGGCTGGCCGGCAACGGCTGGACGTCGCTGACACTGGACCAGTACGCCGGCTTCCTGGCCGGCAAGCCGGTGCCGCGCAAGTCGATCGTGATCACCTTCGACGATGGCTACCTGGACAACTGGGTGTATGCGCACCCGATCCTGCAGAAGTACGGCTTGCACGCGGTGGTGTTCGTGGTCACCGGCTGGATGGGCGAAGGCCCGGAGCGGCCCCACGCCGGGCTTGCCGGGGCAACGTTGCCTGCCACGCCGGACCATCGCGGCTGCGAAGCGGCGATCTACGAGCAGAACCGCAGCGACGACGTGATGATGCGCTGGAGCGAAGCGCGCGCGGCCATCGCCGCCGGCACCTTCGAAGTGCATTGCCACACCCATACCCACACCCGCTGGCTGCGCCGCGACGACCTGGACCGCGCACAGCGCCGTGCCGGCCTGAGCCACCACCTGGCAGTCTCGCGCGACGTCCTGCAGGACAAGCTTGGCGAGGTGTCCGATACGCTGTGCTGGCCCTACGGCGATTTCGACCAGGACCACATCGAGGTGGCGCGCGAGCACGGCTTCCGCTACCTGCATACCACCCACCCGTTCGGACGCAATGTGGTGGGCGGCGACCCGGAGCGCATCTATCGTTTCGCGATCCGCAACCGCCCGGCCAGCTGGCTGCGAAAACGCATCGCACAGAGCTACAACCCGCTGATCGCACCGCTGTTCAATGGCTTCAAGGCACGCCAGAAGAAGATGGTGCCGGGGCCGTAGGCAACCCACCGCCCTGCCCCTTCAACGAAAACGCCCCGGCATTCCGGGGCGTTTTCGTTGGGGGGATGTGCAGCGGCCTCAGGCGGCGGCTTCACGTACCGCCGCGGACAGTCGATCCAGCGTGTCCTGCATCAGCGTCGCATCATCGGCCTCGACCGTGACCCGCACCACCGGCTCGGTACCGGACGGGCGCAGGAACGCACGGCCACGGCCGGCCACCGACTGCTGCGCGACAGCCAGCGCGGCCTGCACGCTGCCGGCCTGCACCGTGGCCTTGGCCGAGACATTGCCCAGCCGCACGTTGACCGTCTTCTGCGGCACCCGCACCAGTCCTTCCAGCGCCTGGCGCAGGGTCTGCCCGCTGTTGCGCAATGCCACCAGCACCTGCAGCGCGCTGACGATGCCGTCGCCGGTGGTGGCCCGATCCAGGCACAGCAGGTGGCCGGAGGCTTCACCGCCGAGCACGCCGCCGCCTTCCATCAGCGCCTGGTGCACGTAGCGATCGCCGACATTGCTGCGCACGAACGGAATCTGCAGGTCGGCAAATGCCTTCTCGATGCCGTAGTTGCTCATCAGCGTGCCGACCACCGGGCCGCGCAGGCGGCCTTCGGCTTTCCATGCACGGGCCAGGATATACAGCAGGTCATCGCCGTCGACCGGGTTGCCCTGGTCGTCGGCCATCAGCACGCGGTCGCCATCCCCATCGAAGGCGATGCCGAGATCGGCGCGGGTTTCGCGGACCTTGGCCGCCAGGTTGTCGATGTGGGTGGAACCCACGCCGGCGTTGATGTTGACGCCGTTGGGCTCGGCACCAATGCCGATCACCTCGGCGCCCAGTTCACGGAACAGCAGCGGCGCGATCTGGTAGGTGGCGCCGTGCGCGCAGTCCAGCACCAGGCGCACGCCACGCAGGTCGAACGCGCGCGGCACGCTGGCCTTGCAGAACTCGATGTAGCGGCCGACCGCTTCGCGCGCACGCGACGCCTTGCCCAGCTTTTCCGATTCGGCGGTGGTGAACGGGATGTCCAGCGCCGCTTCCAGGGCCAGCTCGGTGGCATCGTCGAGCTTCTCGCCCTGGGCGGAGAAGAACTTGATGCCGTTGTCGTAGTGCGGGTTGTGCGAGGCGCTGATGACGATGCCAGCGTCCACGCCAAGCGTACGGGTCAGGAACGCCACCGCCGGGGTCGGCATCGGCCCCAGCAACTGCACGTCCGCACCGGCGGCGACCAGGCCGGCTTCCAGTGCCGCTTCGAACATGTAACCGGAGATGCGGGTGTCCTTGCCGATCACCACGATCGGCCGGCGCCCGTCCTGGCCGCGCTGGTCGACCAGGACACGGCCCAGGGCGTTGCCCAGGCGCAGCACGAAGTCGGCCGAGATCACGCCCTGGCCGACCCGTCCACGGATGCCATCAGTACCGAAGTACTTGCGGCCTCCCATCAAGCCACCTCCGGCGCCGGCTGACGGCCCAGCATTGCCAGCAGATCGGACAGGCGGTCGCGCATTTCGCGACGGTCGCAGATCTGGTCGATGGCGCCGTGCTCCAGCAGGAATTCCGAGCGCTGGAAGCCTTCCGGCAGCTTCTCGCGCACGGTCTGCTCGATCACGCGCGGGCCGGCGAAGCCGATCAGCGCCTGCGGCTCGGCGATGTTGATGTCACCCAGCATCGCGAAGGAAGCCGACACGCCGCCGGTGGTCGGATGGGTCAGCACCGAGATGTACGGCAGGCCGGCTTCACGCAGCTTGCCCAGCGCGGCCGAGGTCTTGGCCATCTGCATCAGCGAGAACAGGCCTTCCTGCATGCGGGCGCCACCGCTCTGCGAGAAGCACACGTAGGGCGCACCGATCTCGACCGCGGTTTCCGCGGCCAGTGCGAAACGCTCGCCGACCACCGAGCCCATCGAGCCGCCCATGAAGGCGAAGTCGAACGACGATGCCACCAGCGCACGGCCCTTGAGCAGGCCGCGCATGGCGATCAGCGCGTCGTACTCGCCGGTGTTCTTCTGCGCGATCTTGATGCGCTCGCTGTACTTCTTCTGGTCCTTGAACTTGAGCAGGTCGGTCGGCCCCAGGCGCGCACCGATCTCGGTGGTGCTGTCGGCATCGAACAGGGCGGCCAGGCGCGCACGCGCACGGATCGCCATGTGATGGCCGCACTTCGGGCAGACTTCCAGGTTCTCTTCCAGTTCCGGACGGTACAACGCGCTGCCGCAGTTGCTGCACTTTTCCCACAGGCCCTCGGGGACACTGCGCTTCTTGCTGGGGGTGTTGTCGGTGCGGATGCCGGACGGCATCAACTTGCTGAGCCAACTCATGCGGGAGGACACTTCCGTTCAGGGCGGCCCGGGGGCCGCAAAGGCGGACAGTCTAGCTCCGCTTTCCCCGCCCGTGCACCCCCTTGCCAGCCACGGGGCAGCCGGAAAAAACCATGCTGGGACGTACGTTTAGGTGCTGGGGCGGTGCCCGCCGCTGGCCGGCAGCCCTTGCGTGCAGACCGATGGGTAGTGCCGGCCGCTGGCCGGCAGCCCTTGCACGCGAGCCCTCAGGAGGATGCCGGCCAGCGGCCGGCACTACCGTTACGCGTCCAGCGCCTGCCGCAGCGGGGCGAGGAAGGTCCGGGCGTGCTGCGCGGCCTCTTCCGCCGAGCCCGCTTCGGCCAGCGCCGCCACCAGCGCGCTGCCCACCACCACGCCGTCGGCCTGCCGGGCCATGGCCGCGGCACTGGCGGCATCCTTGATGCCGAAGCCCGCCACCACCGGCACCGACGCACGCGCGCGCAACGCCTGCAGGCGGGCACTGGCGGCATCGCTGTCCAGGCGCTCGGACGCGCCGGTGACACCGGCAAAGCTGACGTAGTAGAGATAGCCACGGGCCAGCGCCAGCAGCTTGTCGGCTCGCGCCTCGCTGGTGGTCGGCGACGCCAGCAGTACCAGCGCAAGGCCGGCTGCGTCGAACGCCTGCTGGGCGTCGCCCGCTTCTTCCGGCGGCAGGTCGACCAGCAGCACGCCGTCCACGCCGGCGTCGACGGCGGCCTTGGCGAAGGCCGCGTAACCGTGGATCTCCACCGGGTTCAGGTAGCCCATCAGCACCACGGGGGTCTGCGCATCGCGCTCGCGGAACTGCGCCACGGCCTGCAGGACGTAGCGGCTGCCGGCGCCGCGCGCCAGCGCGCGCTCGGAGCTGCGCTGGATGGTCGGGCCATCGGCCATCGGGTCGGAGAACGGCACGCCCAGTTCAATCACGTCGGCGCCGGCGTCGACCAGTGCGTGCATGACCGGCACGGTGGCCTCCAGCGAGGGATCACCGGCCGTGACGAAGGGGATCAGCGCCTTGCGCTGCTGTTCGCGCAGACGCTGGAAACAGGCATCGAGTCGGGATACGGACATTTCAGGCACATCCTTCAATCAGTTCAATCGCATCGCTGGTTCCCCAGTACATCTGGGTGACCCGCCCTTCAAACAGTTCCACGCGGATACCCAGGTCCGAACCCGGGTCCTGCCAGGTGAGGTACTCGCCCTGGTCACCGTCGTAGGCATGCGGGCTGGATACCGGCGGCTTCGGGAACTGGGCCATGGCCTGGGCGCGGGTCATGCCGACACGCAGGCCGAACGGACCGGGCTGCTGGGTCGGCGCCCCGCTGTCCGGATCCAGGCCGAGATCGAAACGGACGACGCGATCTTCATCGGTCATCATCGACACGCCGGGCGGCAGCCCCTTGCCGTCGTAGTACTCGCAACTGCCGCCGATGGCTTCGACCGCCCCTTGCGCGGTCCACGGCCCGAGTGCCTTCAGATCGCTCATGTGCTGGCCGATCAGCACCTCGCCGGCATGGTCCAGCGCCACCGAGACCACCGCAGGCGCGCCATCGCTGTCCATATCTTCCGTGGACGGCGGATCGACGATCGGCGCACGTGCCATCGGGTCGAGGTCATCATTCGCGGCCGCCTGCTGTGCCGGCTGCGTGGTGGCCTTGGCGGCCGGTGCCAGCAGCGGCGGCTCCGGCGGCTGGCACGCGGCCAACCCCAGCGCCAGCAGCAGCACGCCACTGTTGCGCAGCAGCGCGCTCACAGCACCAGCCCTTCGCGCGCGGCGATGGTATGCACATCCTTGTCGCCACGGCCGGACAGATTGCACAGCACGATCTGGTCACGCGGACGCTCACGCGCCAGCTTGATCGCCTGCGCCAGCGCATGGCTGGACTCCAGCGCCGGCAGGATGCCCTCGGTATGCGCCAGCAGGTGGAAGGCCTGCAGTGCTTCTTCATCGGTGATGCCGAGGTAGCGCGCGCGGCCGGTATCGGCCAGGAATGCGTGTTCGGGGCCGACGCCCGGATAGTCCAGGCCGGCCGACACCGAATGGGTCTCGATGATCTGGCCGTCGTCGTCGCACAGTACATAGGTGCGGTTGCCATGCAGCACGCCCGGGCGACCGGCGGCGATCGATGCAGCATGGCGACCGGTGCTGATGCCATCACCTGCGGCCTCGGCGCCGACGATCTCGACCTGGCGGTCGTTGAGGAAGGCATGGAACAGGCCGATGGCATTGCTGCCGCCGCCGACGCAGGCAGTGATCGCATCGGGCAGGCGGCCGTACTCGGCCAGCATCTGCTCGCGTGCCTCGCGGCCGACGATGGCGTTGAAGTCGCGCACCATGCGCGGGTAGGGATCCGGACCGGCGACCGTACCGATGATGTAGAAGGTGTCCTGCACATTGGTCACCCAGTCGCGCATCGCTTCGTTGAGCGCGTCCTTCAAGGTGGCCGAACCGGAGGTGACCGGCACCACCGTCGCGCCGAGCAGCTTCATGCGGTAGACGTTGATCTTCTGCCGCTCGATGTCGGTGGCGCCCATGTACACCACGCATTCCAGGCCCAACCGCGCGGCAACCGTGGCGCTGGCCACGCCGTGCTGGCCGGCACCGGTCTCGGCGATGATGCGCTTCTTGCCCATCCGCGCCGCCAGCAGCGCCTGGCCGATGGTGTTGTTGATCTTGTGCGCGCCGGTGTGGTTCAGGTCTTCGCGCTTGAGCAGGATCTGCGCGCCGCCGACATGGTCGCTCAGCCGCTGGGCGTGGTAGATCGGGCTCGGCCGGCCCACGTAGTGGGCCAGGTCGCGGTCGTAGGCGGCCTGGAATGCCGGATCCTGGCGGGCCTGGTCATAGGCCTGGGCGAGTTCCTGCAGCGGGCCGACCAGGGTTTCGGCAACGAAGCTGCCACCGTAGCGGCCGAAATGGCCCTGGGCATCCGGGAAGGCGTGGTAGTCGGCAATGGGGGAGGCAGACATGGAAGCGACCGCTGGTTCGAGACAGGTGGATACTCTAGCGCACGGGTCGTGACCGGAAAATGGATATTATCTGGCATATACCGTCAGGAAATCTCACATGAGCCGTTCGCTGTTGCCACCGCTCAATGCGCTGCGCGCGTTCGAGGCCACCGCCCGCCTGGGCGGGGTTGGCCGCGCCGCGCAGGACCTGCACGTGACCCACGGCGCGGTCAGCCGCCAGCTGAAGCTGCTGGAAGACCACCTCGGCCTGGCGCTGTTCCAGCGGGCCGGTCGCGGCCTGCGCCTGACCGCTGCGGGCACGCGCCTGCAGGCAGCGTGCAGCGAGGCCTTCAGCGGCATCGAAGACTGCGTGCGCGAACTGCGCCGGCCGACGGCGGCCCCGGCGCTGGTGCTGGGCTGCAGCGGCAGCGTGCTGGCGCGCTGGATGATTCCGCGCCTGCCCGCACTGCAGGCCGCCCTGCCCGGCGTACGCCTGCAGTGGTCGGCGCTGGATGGCAGCTTCACCGAGGCGCAGGCCGCACTGGACGCGGTGCTGCTGCTGGCGCAGGGGCCGTGGCCCCGGGGCTGGCAGGTGCGTGAGCTGGCGCCGGAACGGGTCGGCGTGGTGGTGGCCCCCTCGCATCCGGCCGCGCAGCGACTGCGGCATGTGCCGCCTTCGGCGCTGCTGCAGGAGACGCTGCTGCACACCAGCTCACGGCCGCAGGCATGGCCGGCGTGGGCGCAAGCGCACGATCTGGACACCTCGAAGCTGCAGCTGGGTACTGCCTTCGAACACCTGTACTACCTGCTGGAGGCAGCGGTGGCCGGGCTGGGCCCGGCGATCGCACCCGAGCCACTGGTGGCCGAGGACCTGGCCGCCGGGCGACTGGTCGCGCCGTGGGGGTTTGCCGCCACCGGTGGCTTCTGGGTGCTGGCGCGACCGGATGGACCGGCAGATGGGCGCGTGGATGCGCTGGCCGACTGGCTGGGCCAGCAACTGCGCTGACAACAAAAAGGGGACGGAGGGAATTAAGTCGCAAGTGGCACAAACGACTTAATCCCCTCCGTCCCCTTTTTTGTCCCCTTTTTTCAGCTGGCAGTCGGGGTGGCCAGTCGCTGCTGCAGGTCTTCGCGCAGGCGCGACAGCTCGACTTCGGCCTGCTGCCGCTGCTGCATTCCTTCGCGATGGATGCTGCGCACTTCCTCGACCGTGGCGATCAACTGGTCGTGCACGTGGCGCAGCGTGGCCACGTCGATCACGCCGCGCTGGTTGCTGCGCGCGGTATCCACCGAGGCCTGGCGCAGCAGGTCGGCGTTGCGGCGCATCAGCTCGTTGGTGGCATCGTCGATGGCGGTGGACAGCTCGACCGCGGCCTTCTGCTCACCCAGCGAAAGCTGGATGGCGAACTGGCGCTTCCACGACGGGATGGTGATCTCGCGCACCGTGTTGAACTTCTCGATCAGCTGCAGCGCGTTGGCCTGGATCAGGCGGATCATCGGCAGCGACTGGTCGGCCGCATGCTGCATCAGCTGCAGGTCGGACACGCGCTTTTCGAGGAGGCGGATCGCGTTGTCGACTTCGCTCTGGCGGATGCGCTGCTGCGGATCCTCACTGCCCTGCCCGGCCTGCTGCTCGGCCTGCAGTTCGGCCAGGCGCTGCTTGCCGGCCGCAGCATACAGGCCCAGCGCATGGCGTTCTTCGCGGACGATGTCATGCATGCGGTCGAACTCGCCCACGCGCTTGCCCATCAACGCCTGCTGCACACCGACATCACCCAGCAGCTGCTCGATCTGCGCATTGGTGTCGCTGAACTTCTGCACCAGCTCGCCCTTGGATACGCGCAGGCGGTCGATCAGGCCACCGATCACCGGCACCTTCGACCGCTGCGCGAAGCCGTCCAGCTTCAGGCTGCGTGCGATGCGCACCACTTCGCCCAGTTTCTCGCCGCTGGCATCGAGGTCACGATTGCGCACCTGGTCCAGCAACTGGCTGGAAAACGCCGCGGTGCGCGTGGCCGCTTCGCGACCGAAGACCTGCAGGTTGCCCGGGCGCAGGTCATCCAGCTCCAGACGGATCTCGGCGATGCGCGGCAGATCCTCGCGGACCAGGCCAAGCGCCTGCAATGCGCCTTCATCGAGCGGAACGGCGGTAGTCGTGCCGGGCACGAGGGCACCGGGGGTCTGGCTGTCCTGGGTCATCGGGCAGTCTCCTTGCAGTTGGGTAAGCGGCAGCGGCGGCCGGCTCAAGGCAGTCTAGCCTGAGCCGCCGCGACCTCGTCATCGATCTGTGCGTGCAGCGTGGCGGCCTTCGCCGCCAATGTGGCGCCGGCCGCGGCCTGGCCCGCCGCGGCGGCCTGCCGCCAGGCTGGCAACAGGACGTCATGGATGCGCGCGAAGCGTTGCAGCAGCACGTTGTCCTGGTCCTGCAGGAGCTGCCACTGGCCGGCCTCGAGACGGCGCAGCGTGGCCAGCCGGCGCAGGTGATCGAGCCGTTGCGACAGCGCGGCCTGGCCGGCGGTATCCAGCGACGCCAGCCGCACCGCTGCCAGCTCGACCCAGGCGTCCAGCGCTGCGGCCGCCGCTGAATGTCCGGCGATGGCCATGGCCCGCAGCTGCAGCTGCTGCTGCAGCTGCTGGGCCTGCTCGCGCGCCTGCAGGGCCAGCAGGCCCAGCTGCGACTGCAGCGCACGTCCTTCCGCCTCGCGATCGACATCGCGCCCCAGCAGGCGGCCCCACCAGCCCGCCTGCTGCCGGATCTGCGCCGGGTTATCGGCCTGCAGGGCCAGCGCGATGCGTGCCAGTGCGGCCACCAGCCCTGCGCCCGCGCCCGGCGGCAACGGTGTTTCGCGCCGCGCCAGCGCCTGCAGCAACGGCGCACCATAGTCGGCCAGCGCGGCGACATCGGCCGTGTCCGGCAAGCTCGGTGGCGGCAGTGGCGCCTGCATGGTCACGGCAGCGGCGGCGGCTTCGGTGTCGTCGCTGGAATCTCCTCACCGTCGTCCGGCGGCAACGACTCGCCGTAGAAGTGACGCATCAGCGCCTCATCCAGCGCGCGCTCCTCCGGCGTCGTGGCACGGCGCACACGCGCACGCTGCGCCACCGCACTGTTCGGCACCCCACGCTCGACCTGCTGCCGCGCCCAGCCGGCGAACGCGGCCAGGGTCTGCGACACCTGTGCCTGCTGCGCCTGCGATGCCGCCAACAGTTCCACCAACGGTGCCAGGCCAGCCTGCAGGTCGTCGGCCAGGACCGTCGTCGGCACACTGGCGGCTGCCGCGACCGGCACCGGCGCGGCGGCCGGACGTGTTTCAGAAAGACGATGCAGGGCCTCCAGCAACGCCGGCCACGGTGCCGGGTCGGCAACGGCAATCGCTTCCGGCGCCGGCGGCGGAAGCTGCAGGGCGGTGGCGATGTCGGCCAGCTGCGCGACCACGCGCCCGCCGACATCGCTGTCGTCGGCCCCCATGGCCTTGTTGCGCAGGAAGTCGCGCTTGATCTGCGTCCAGCGTTGCGCCTGCGTGTCGTCCAGCACGCCGCGCAGCTCGGCCAGCTTCAACAGGTTTTCTTCGGCGCCGGTGGTCAGCAGCTGTGCCTCGCCCAGGTAGTGGTCGGAGATCAACTGCTCCAGCTCATCCTCGTTCATCACCGGCGAGATCTTCTCGGCGAGCTTGTTCATGTTGCGGTAGCTACCCTGCAGCCGGAACGGCGGCTCGGTGCGGTAGCGGTCGTCCTGCGCGGCACTGGCGATGTACTGCTGGTTGACGCGGTAGACCACGTCGCGCACGCGCAGCATGCGCTGCAGGGTGGCGGTGATTTCGTTGATCTCCGCGCTGCTGTAGGCGTGGCTCAGGCCGTTGGTCGAGACCTCCTTGCCCATCGCCCGGTCGACCAGCGTGTACAGGTCAGCCATGTCGCGCGTAGCCAGCGGCGCCAGCACCGGGTTGGAAGTCAGGCTGTTCTCGATGTAGCTGAGGGTAAAGGCCGCCTCCATGCCACCGAGCACATCACCCAGGTTGTAGATGTCGGCACGGTTGGCCAGCATGTCCGGAATCTTGAACACCTCGCCGGACTCGGTGTACGGATTGCCGGCCATCACCACGCAGAATTTCTTGCCGCGCATGTCGTAGGTGCGGGTGCGACCGCGCCACACACCCTCGATACGGCGGGTGCCATCGCACAGCGAGATGAACTTCTGCAGGAACTCCGGATGGGTGTGCTGGATGTCGTCCACATACAGCATGGTGTTGTTGCCCATTTCCAGCGCCAGGTTGAGCTTCTCCAGCTCCTGCCGCGAGGTCGCGTCCGGTGCCTGGGCGGGGTCCAGCGACCGCACCTCGTGACCCAGCGCCGGGCCGTTGATCTTCATGAAGACCAGGCCCAGGCGGTGCGCCACGTATTCCATCAGCGTGGTCTTGCCGTAGCCGGGCGGCGAAATCATCATCAGCAGGCCCATCAGGTCGCTGCGCTTGTTCTCGCCGACCGTGCCCATCTGCTTGGCCAGGTTGTCACCGATCACGCCCAGGTAGACATCATTGATCAGCTTGTTGCGTACGAACGAGGACAGCGGCCGCGCCTTGAACTCGGAAAGCCGCAGGGTCTCGCGCTCGCGGCCGATGATGCCCTGGCGCAGCGCCTGGTAGGCATGGAACGCTGGCACGAAATGACGCAGGTGCTGCTTCAGGCGCGCCAGGAAATCATCCAGCGATACCACCAGCGTGCCGTTGCTGATGCGTGCGTGTTCACCCAGCAGGCCACTGACCTCCGCCTGCAGCGCGGCGTCGCTGGCACGGGTACGCAGCTGGCGCTGCACCAGCAGCAGTGCTGCAGCCTCGTCGACGTAGCCGGCATGCGGGGCATGCGCCGGCATCCGCGCCAGCGCCCGCAGCCACTGACCGGCCAGCGCCCAGCGCGTGGCCAGCGGATCCTGGCTGCGCTGCAGGGCGCGTTCGACCGCCTCGCGTTGCCCGGCCTGTTCCAGCTGCCGAGCCAGTGCCTCCAGCAGCGCTACCGCATGGCGGCTGCCGCTGAACACCGGTTCGCCGGCCGCCAGTTCCTCGCCCAGATAAGCGGCCGCGGCCTCTGCGGCATCGGCATCGAACGGCAACGCGTGGGATTGCGCATACGCCAGCAGTGCCTCGGCCATTTCCGCACGCAACGCCAGGCGCCCTTCGTCGGACCCCAGCAGGCGTGCCAGCGCTTCAGCACCCATCTGGCGGGCCGGCCATTGCGCCACCGCTTCGCGCCGCTGCTCGGCAGCCCAGAACAGCACCGCCAGCGCACGCACCCGCGGTGCATGCCGCAGGCTGCCGGCCGCCTGCTGCAAGGGCAGCAACGCACGCAGGATCAGCGCGGCATCATGGTCATGGATGCCGCGCTCGTAGCCTTCGCGGTAGCGCGGTGCGGCAAACGCACGCACGCGCTGGTCCAGTGCTTCGGGCGTGGCGACGTCGTGCTGCAGCGTGGCCAGGTCAAGCCCGTCGCTCCCCTCCTGCGCGGCCATCAACAGGCTGCCGGCAAGATACTCGCCGCGATACAGTGCAGGTGATTCGGAGTCCAGGGTGACCGGCCAGAACGACTTCAGCGCATCCAGCTCCGGATCGTGCAGGGTCTCCAGGAAGTCGGTGCCGGTCAGATGGATCGCCAGCGTGTCACCACGCGGCAGCAGGGTCAGGTCCAGCGCCTGGGTGTTGACGCTGAAGCGATGGCGCGGCCCCAGCCGCACCACGTTGCCGCCCGCCTCGTACAGATCACTGCGGTCACGCAGCTGGCGCACCGCCTGGTCACGCACGCCCTTCAGGCGCGCTTCGATGTCGTCGGCCTTGACGTTGTCATGCAACGCGCGCAGGCGTTCGGCCAGCTCACGCAGCTTGAGGATCAGCGGATCGCCGGCAAAGAACGCATTGAGCTCATCGGCGGTGGCGAAGCGCTCGGTGCGCTTGGCCAGGCCATCGAGGATGCGGCTGGCCGCATCCAGCACCGAACGTGCCTTGCGCTGGCGGTCATCCAGCAGCGCCTGCTTGTGCGTTTCGAAGGCTTCAACCAGCTCTTCGCGCTTGCTCAGGATGTCGCCGAGGAACTGCTCGTGTTCGCCGAACTGGCTCTCCAGCTCCTCCAGCTGCACCAGCAGGCGCGACAGCTGCTCGTCGGAACGCTCCGGGTCCGTGGCCAGCGCCAGCGCGCTGGTGATCGACTGCGAGAACAGCGCGAACTGCGCGGCGAACTGCGCCACGGCCTCGGCTGAGCCGAGCGACCTGCGGCGCTGATCGGCACGCGCGCGGGCCTGGTTGAGGCGGCCGTACAGCACCGAAATGGACTCGACCACGCGGGTGCGGGCGGTGGCATCGTCCACCTTCAGGCCGGCCATCAGTTCAGACAGCATATCCAGATCGGCCGCCATCCCGCGCAGCCCCTCCAGCTGCTCATCCAGCTGGCGGGCACTCTGCGCCTGCTGCGCAGCTTCATCCAGCGCCTGCAGGCGCGTGGTCAGCGGCACCAGCGCGGCATCGCCGGCGAGGAAGTCACCCGTGGCGGCGCCGACATGATCCTGCGCCTCCACCAGCTCGGCCGTCATCGTCTCGATGCGCGCGGTGTCGATGTAGCGCAGCTCGCGGATGGTCAGCAGCCGTCCGCGCAATGCGGTGATCGCATTGAGGGCCTCGACGAAGGCCTGCACCTCGCTCCAGTTCTGCGGCTGCAGCCGGCCCAGCAGCGCCTTGTGCGCGGCCTCTGCCTCGACCATCGCCTGCGCCGACTGCTGGCGGATCGACTGCACCTTCTCGTACTCGTCCAGCACCGATTCGCCGGTGGCGCTGATCTGCCGCAGCAGCGCCTCGGCGCCATCGCAGGCCGCGTCGCCCAGCCAGTGGTGGGCATCGAACAGGCGCCGGGTGTCGGCCACCAGGCGCTGGTAGCGCTGCACCGACACGTCCTGGCCATCGATCTCGCGCGCCAGGTTGAACAGGTTGGAGATGCCCCGCACCAGTTCGGCGTTGCCGATGCGTCCCATGAAGGTGTTGCCGGGTGGCCGGCTTGCAGCAAACTCGTCACTGCTGAACGGGGTCTGCCAGACCTGCATCGGATGGATGCGGGTCGGTTCGCTGCCTTCGGCATGGAACAGCACCATGCGCCCGTCCTGCATCAAGGCGTAGCCATGGCCGAACACCGGGTTCTGCAACACGCGCTGGATGGTGTTGTAGACGAACAGCGCCGAGCGCCCACCTTCGCGCTCATAGAAGATGTACAGCACGTCCTCACCATTCGGTGAACGGATGCTGCGCTTGAACTGCATGCCGGCCATCGAGGCGTCGAACGCCTTGTGCTCGCCGCCCTGCAGGTAATAGCCACCCGGGAAGATCACGCCGTGGTCTTCGGGCAGCTGCACGCAGGCCTGCACGATCGCATCGTTGCGCACGATGCCGCCGGTCAGCGTGTTGTAGATCAGCCCGCGCCACTCCGTCTCGCGGTACGGCAGCACCTTCAGCAGCACCAGCGAGCCGACCCGGGCGAATTCGAACTGGGCGTCGTCCAGCGACTGCGTGCTGTCCTCCACCGGTTCGCTGTAGATGCCCTGTCCGGTCTCGGTGTTGTTCTCGACCTTGATCGTGAGGTCGCCGCCGGTGGTCTCCACGAACAGGGTATCGAGGATGTTCAGGTGCGAATGGCGGCCATTGACCGCCAGGTCGCGGGTCGCCCGGGTCCATTCGAAGTCGAACGGCGGCGGCAGTGCGATATCGCGCTCACCGCGCGCATCCAGATAGGTCAGTTCGCCATCGCGCGACAGCGCCCAGCGGAACACGCGCACGTCGCTGCTGCGCTCACCGATCTGGAACGACGCCAGCAGCTTGTCCCCCACCACGATCAGCTGCAGCAGGCGCGCGTGCTTGTAGTAGGCGTACAGCTCGTTGAAGTCGTGCACGAAGCCGGGCTGGTCGAGGAAGCTGCCCTTCAGCTCCAGCGCCGCCACATCGTAGCCGTCGCTGCCCTGCACCAGCCGGTACAGGCCGAACACGTCCTCGATGCGGGTCTGGGTCTTCAGCCCGATGAATACGTTGTAGCCGAACAGCAGGCGGTCCGGCCCGACCTGCACGATGTCACGGCCGACGCAGTTGTTTTCGCTGCGGATGCGGAAGCGACCGACCACCTCCAGGCGGCTGTCGCCGAACTCGGCCAGGCGCTGGCGGTTGAGCGTTTCGGCCAGGCCCTGCAGGCGCTGGCCCTGCTCGGCCAGGCGGCGGCGCAGGACTTCATAGGCACCGCCCTGGGCAACGGCCTGGTCGACGGTAGTGCCGCCGGCCTCCGGTGCAGTGGATTCGGCGGACGGATGGGTATCAGACATCAGCAGGCTTCCGGCTCACGGGCGGACGGCCGCGGTTGCGGCCGGCGCGGGCGGGCGATGGCCGCAGCAGCCATCGCCCGATGCATCAACGGGCGCTGTCGACCACGGTGGCCGACACGGTCGGCACCGCTTCGGCATCCTCGGCGATCTGGCGCGGCGCCGGTTCGGCCACGGCCACGGCCACGCCCAGGTAGCGCTGCATCAGCTCCTGCACGATCGGGCTCTTGCCGGCAAAGCCTTCGATCGACTTGCCCAGCGACACCGCCTTGACCAGGTTCTCGAACATGCCGCCGTCGCCACCGACCAGATCGATATCGGCGTTGCGCAGCGCGCTGGCGATGACGTTGGCATTCTCGCGCGAGACTTCCTTGCCGGCTTCGATCGAGGCCAGCGCCTGCTTCAGGCTGTTGTCCAGCATCATGCGGAACTCTTCGTGGCCACGTGCCTGGTCGCTCAGCGAAGCGATCGCTTCGAACT
Organism: Stenotrophomonas sp. LC732; assembly: GCF_052446685.1. Classification (NCBI taxonomy): domain Bacteria; kingdom Pseudomonadati; phylum Pseudomonadota; class Gammaproteobacteria; order Lysobacterales; family Lysobacteraceae; genus Stenotrophomonas; species Stenotrophomonas sp. LC732. The sequence continues at coordinate 3,072,948 of NZ_CP199214.1, forward strand.
TGCGCACCAGGCCTTCGGCCTCGGCCAGCAGCTTCTTCTGCACCACGCCGGCTTCGGCGTTGCCCAGCGATTCGGTGGCGGTGGCACGGGCCAGGCCCATCTTCTCCTCACCCTGCGCCTGCGCCTGCAGGGTCTCGGCCAGCACGCGGGCTTCGTTGCTGCCCTGCTTCAGGCTGGCTTCGGCCTTGGCTTCGATCACGCGGGCCTCGGCGATGCCGACCTTCTCGATGGCCAGTGCCGAAGCTTCACGCACCTGCGCTTCGGCCAGGCCCGGTGCGGCCTGCTCGGCGCGCAGCGCGTCGGCCAGCAGGCGCTTGGCTTCGGCCTGCTTGCCGGCTGCTTCGTGTTCGGCCTGGGCCAGCGTGGTCAGTTCCACTGCGCGGTGCTTGGAAGCGGTCTCGCGTGCCTGCGCTTCCTTTACCTCGCGCACCAGCGATTCCTGTGCCTTGGCCTCGGCTTCCAGGATCAGCACCTGCTTCTGGCGGTCGGCCTCGGAGACCTCGCGCACTTCCTTGATGCGCTCTTCCTCCTGCGCCACGGTCTTGTCGATGGAGATGCGTTCGCGGGTGATGTTGGCCACGTCCATCTTGCCCTGCTCGACCACCTTGTCGCGCTCCACGCCCTGCAGCTGCACTTCGCGGTCGGTGGTGACCTGCTCAAGCTGGCGTGCGCGCTCGACGCGCTCGGCCTCGATGGCCACGGCGCGCTGGCGGTTCTGCTCGGCCACTTCCACTTCGCGCAGGCGGTTCTGGTCGCGGATCTCGATCAGCTGCTGTGCTTCGATGCGGGCGTTCTCGGACAGCTGGCGCTGCTCTTCCTGCACCTTGGCGGTCTCGGCCTCCTCGCGCGCGCGGATGGTCTCGATCTCGCGCTTCTGGCGTGCTTCGGCTTCGGCCTGCTGGCGTTCCAGCGCCAGCAGCGCTTCACGCGCTTCCACGTTCTTCTTGGTGATGGCGAGCTTCTCGTTCTGCTCCAGCTCGTTGGTCACCACGTTCTGCGCGGCGGTCAGCTCGGTGATCTTGCGGATACCCTGCGCGTCAAGGATGTTGAACTGGTCCAGCAGCGCCTTCGGGGTCTGCTCCAGGTAATCGATCGCCACGTCTTCCAGCACATAGCCGTTGAGGTCGTTGCCGATCACCGCGATGATCTCGTCGCGGAACTCCTGGCGCTTCTCGAACAGTTCGGTGAAGTCGAACTTCTTGCCGACCGTCTTCAACGCTTCGGAGAACTTGGCGTTGAACAGCTCATCGACGGCATGCTTGTCCGACGCACGGTCGGCACCGATGGCCTTGGCCACGCGCAGCACGTCGGCCTGGGTCTCGTTCACCCGCAGGTAGAAGGCCACGGCGATGTCGGCACGCATGTTGTCGCGGCAGATCAGGCCTTCCTTGCCACGGCGGTCGATCTGCAGGGTGATCAGGCTGATCCGCATCAGCTCGGCGCGGTACAGCACCGGGATGATCAGCGCACCGGTGAAGTGCACCTTGGGCGTGGAGCTCATGTCGTTGACGATCAGGGCCACGCCCTGGTCGACCTTGCGGTAGAAGGCCTTGAACAGCCCGGCCACGCCCAGCAGCAGGACGAGCAGGCCGCCGGCGACGGCCAGGAACGGTAAGAGGGATGCCAACGTCATTGATGAGTCTCCTTGTTGCCCGGAAGCAGGTTGTCCTGGAAATCGAGGGCGATCGCATCGGCGCGGACCACCCGGTAATAGTGTTGTTCGGCCATGTGCTCAACCAGCACGATGCGCTCGCCACGCTGCAGTTCGATGTCGCTGCGGATCTGCAGCACCAGCCCGGCGCCGCCATCATCGACCGTGGCATGACCGCTGCGTGCGTCCACCTTCGGCGACGCGACCACGCCGGCCCGGCCGAGCAGCGATGCCTGCGGCACCGGCCGCAGGCGCAGCAGGAAGCGCCGGACCGGGCGCAGGATCAGCGCGATGAGCGGTACCGCTGGCAGCGGTGCCAGCACCGCCACGAGCGTACCCAGGCCCCAGCGCAGCAGGTCCGGCAGCGGCAGCAGTACGAACAGATGGATGAAATAGGTGATGAGCCAGCCGAACAGGCTCAGCAGGGTGACCACCACCATGATCGGGACGCCACCCAGGCCCCAGCGCGCCAGCATGGCTGACAGGCCACTGAGGTCGGTCCCCGCCTCGAGCGCGCCATCGGCGCCGAGATTGCCAAAACCGTCATCGACCAGGCCGAACGCCGCAACCGCCCAATACATCACCGACACCAACAGCAGAATGCTGTACGGCAGCGTCGGGTAACCGAGTACGACGGTGAGAAACTCCTGCATCGCTTGCCTTCCTGGGCTGTGGGCGGCGGCCGCCCGTTCGGGGCGCGCCGCGCGCGTCCCGTCGATCCCCGCGCCAGCCCTCATGGCAGGCGCGCTTGGGACCATCCTATGTGAAGAATGCGTGCAGGCTCAAATCCAGGTCCAAATCACGGCAAATAATGACGCCAATCACTCGAGAACCGTGCAATCGGCGCGGCGCACTTCCTCGACGAAGGTGCGCATCTTGTAGCCGTCCTTGATGCCCGGCTCCAGTTCGATGCCACTGGAGACATCCACGCCCCACGGCAGGGTACCCAGCACCGCGTCGTAGACGTTTTCCGGGTTCAGGCCGCCGGCCAGCAGGAACGGGCGATGCAGGCCGGTCGGGATCCGGCCCCAGTCAAAGGCCACGCCGGTGCCGCCACCGCCGCCCGGCGCGTGGCTGTCGAACAGGAAGCCGGCGGCGCTGGGATAGCGCAGCTGCAGGGTGCGGGCGTTGATCTCTTCACGGCCGCCCATGGCGATCGCCTTCAGGTACGGCATGTTGAAGCTGCGGCAGAAGCTCTCGTCTTCCTCGCCGTGGAACTGCAGCAGGGTCGGTCGTACCGTGCGCAGCACCTCGCGCACTTCTTCCTTGCTGTTGTTGCGGAACAACGCCACCACGTCGACCATGGGCGCGATCGCCTGGCGCATCGCGCGTGCCTCGGCTGGAGCGACCCGGCGGCTGCTTTCACGGGCGAAGATGAAACCCACCGCGTCCACGCCCAGCTCACCGGCCAGGCGGACGTCGCCGGCCCGGGTCATGCCACAGAACTTGATGCGCGTGCGGTAGTAGGAGCGGCTCATAGCGTGACCTCGGCGGGCAGATGCCAGTTGTCGGGGTACAGGGGCCCGAGGAACACCAGGCCCTGCGGCGGTGCGGTGGGACCGGCTACGGTGCGATCGCGCCCGGCCAGCAGTTCGGCGATCCATTCCACCGGCTTCTCGCCACTGCCCACCAGGATCAGCGATCCGACGATATTGCGGACCATGTGATGAAGGAATGCATTGCCCTGCACGGCGACCTCGATCACCTCGCCCTGGCGGCTGACCTGCAGCGACTGCAGTTCACGCCGTGCATGCAGCGCCTGGCACTGCACCGAGCGGAACGCGCTGAAGTCGTTCTCGCCTAGCAGGGCCTGGCCGGCGGCATGCATCAGGCCCGCGTCCAGCGCACGGCGCTCCCAGCTGAGGGTCTGCCGCTGCAGCGCCGGCCGCACTTCGCGGTTGAGCAGGCGATAACGGTAACGGCGTGCCCGCGCCGAGAAGCGGGCGTGGAAATCATCGGCCACGGGCACGCACCAGCGCACCGCGATCGAGCGCGGCAGGCGGGTGGTGGTGCCCAGCATCCAGGCGCGCGGATCGCGCACCACGTCGGTGTCGAAATGCACGACCTGGCACTGGCCGTGCACGCCGGCATCGGTGCGGCCGGCACAGACCACCTGCAGCGGCGCATCGGCCACCGACGACAGGGCCTGCTCAAGGCTGGCCTGCACGCTGGGACCACCCTCGCCCAGGTTCTGCCAGCCCCTGAAATCGCTGCCGTCGTACTCGACGCCAAGCGCGTAACGCATGTGCTACCTCGATGTTGCGGGAGGGGCGGCGCTCAGGCCGGATCGCGTTCGGACCAGACCGCCAGTTCGTTGCCACCGGGCTCGACGAACTGGAAGCGGCTGCCACCGGGGAAAGAAAACACCGGCCGTACGATCTCACCGCCAGCGTCGCGCACCGCTGCCTCGATGGGCGCCAGCTGGTCGGCATACAGCACCAGCAGCGGCGCGCCGCTGTCACTGGCCCGTTGCGGCTGGCCGCGGAAGAAGCCGCCCTGCAGGCGGCCATCGTCGAAGGCGGTGTAGTCGCTGCCATAGTCGACGAACGACCACCCGAACACCTTTTCGAAGAAGGCGCGGCTGTCGGCCGGGTCACTGGAGGCGAATTCAACGTAGTCGATACGGCGCTCGCGGCTCATGGCACGGTCCTTGTCGGCGGGTTCGGTCACGGCAGGCGGGCCAGCAGTTCGCGAGCCTGGGCCTGGCAGTGCAGGTCGCCGCCCTCGGCCACTTCCAGCAGCAACGTCCGTGCGGTCTGCGCATCGCCCAGGTCGAGGTAGGCGATGGCCAGTTCCAGGCGTTCCTGCCCGGCGCGCGGCGCCCAGCCGGCATCGCTGGCCGGCGCGGCAGTACCGTCTTCATGCGCGGCCGCGGCCAGCGCGTCGTGCGGCGCCGCGCTCGAATCCCCGCCGTCATGATGCTCGGCCGGCAGGTCGAACACGCCGCGGAACTGCGGCTGCTGTTCGGCGTGCAGCGCGTAGTCCGGTACTGCGATCTCGTCAGGGACCGCCTGCGCGGGCGGCTCATCCTGCACGGGGGTGTCCTGCATGGCCACCGGCTCGTCCCAGCGCGGCAGGTCGGTCACGGCCCCGGGCAGCTCCACCACTTCGTCATCGCGCAGCGTCTGCGCCTGCCAGTCAGTCTGGGCGGCGACGTCGGCGACCGCTTCGGCAGCCACGTCATCCTGCACCTCGGCTTCGGTCGCCCAGGCAGGCATCGCCGGTTCCTGGCGGCCACTGTCGGACACCGCCGTCGACCACGAAGACTGCTCGGCCAGCGTATCCAGCGCCGCGCCGGCCGGTACCGCAGCGGCCAGGCCGGCGGCGTCGCCTTCCTCGCGCAGCGGCGGCAGTGGCGACGGCTTGCGACGACGCAGCAGCCAGGCCGCGCCGGCCGCCAGCAACAGCACCGGCAGACCCAGCCAGTACCACGGCGTTGCCGCATCGCGGGCATCCGGTGCCTGCGCCAGGCGCTGCTGCGCCGCGGCCAGGTCGTTGTCCTTCATCGCGATCAGCGACTGCTGCTGTTCCTTGAGTTTTTCCAGGTCGGCCACCCGCTGCTTCAGCTCGCCGATCTCGGCATCGCGGGTCGCGATGTCCTCGCGTGCCTGGCGCAGTTGTTCGTTGCCCAGCATGTCACCCTCGCTGCCGGCTGCAGTGCCGGTGGTTGTGCCCGCGTGCGCGGCGTCGGAGGCCAGCGCCGGAGCGATTTCAAGTCGTGCCCCAGTGGCCGCAGCCGGGGAAGAAGCCTTCGTGGTTCCCGCCGTGGCGACCGGGGCGACAGTACCCGCCGGTTGCGGCACGGTGCGCGCCTGACGCCACTGTGCGGCATGCTCGCGCACCAGCGCGGCGGCCTCGGCGGCATCGACCGCCGCCAGTGCATCGCTGCCGGGCATACGCAGCACGGCGCCCTGCCTGAGCAGGTTGACGTTGCCACGGATGAAGGCCTCCGGGTTGGCCCGCAGCAGCGCAATCATTGCGCGGTCGCGGCTGACCTGGTTGCCGCGGGCCACCACGCTGGCGATCTGCGACAAGGTCTGCCCACGCTGGACGGTAACGCTGCCATCGGCTGCCGGTGCGGCAGCGGGTGCAGCCACTGCACGCGGGCGAGCCGGTGCGGGTGCCGGCGTGGTGGCGGTGGACGGCGCAGGCGCGCTCACGCTCTCCGCGGCGGCGGGCGCCGGGGCGGCCTCACGGGCGATGGTGTTGGAGAGCGTACCTGCGGGTGCAACGATTTCCGGCTCGGCCACGGCCAGTGCGCTGGACGGTGCATCGACCAGCGCCGAGTACTCGCGCACCAGGCGGCCCTGGCCCCAGTCCGCCTCGATCAGGAAGCTCAGCGACGGGGTCTCGACCGGCGTCTGCGAGGTCACCCGCACCACTGCCCTGCCCTGCGCATTGCGGGTCAGTTCGAACTGCAGTTCGCCGACCAGCCCGGTCGGCCGCTGCAGGCCGACGCGCTCGAAGGTGACCGGTGAGGCCAACGCGACACGCAGGTTCTCCAGCTCGGACGGATCGGCCGAGACCACCGGGATTTCGGCCAGCAGGGGCTGGCCCGGCTTGGACAGGACACGGATGTCGCCCAAGCCCAGGGCAAGCGCCGAACTGCTGGCCAGGGCCAGCAGCGCGGTGGAAAGATAGAGGAGGGGGCGCTTTGCGCCCCTGGCCCGTTTATTCATGGCGACACTATAAAGCGTGCGGACCGCGGTCCGCACCCACCCATGGGGACCTTCGGTAGTGCCGGCCGCTGGCCGGCAGACACGCACGTGCCATCACGGCAATGCCGGCCAGCGGCCGGCACTACCGGTGAGGCAACCGCTGTGATCAGCGCTGCTCGGCGGCGACCAGCTCGGCCAGCTGCACGGCATTCAGGGCGGCGCCCTTGCGCACGTTGTCCGATACGATCCACAGGTTCAGGCCGCGCGGGTGCGACAGGTCCTCACGGATGCGGCCGACGTACACCGCGTCGGTGCCCGAGGCGTGGGTGACAGGGGTCGGGTAGCCACCGGCCTCGTGACGGTCCACCACTTCGATGCCCGGCGACTGCTCCAGCAGCGCACGTGCTTCGGCCACGGTGACCTTGTCGCGGGTTTCGATCGCCACCGACTCGGAATGGCCGTAGAACACCGGCACGCGCACTGCGGTCGGGTTCACCAGGATGCTGTCGTCGCCGAGGATCTTGCGGGTCTCCCAGATCAGCTTCATTTCTTCCTTGGTGAAGCCGTTGTCCTGGAAGTCGTCGATGTGCGGGATCAGGTTGAAGGCGATCTGCACCGGGAAGCGCTGCGGATCGATCTCCTGGAAGCTCAGCAGCTGGCCGGTCTGCTTGCCCAGCTCCTCGGTGGCCGAACGACCACCGCCGGACACCGACTGGTAGGTGGAGACGTTGATGCGCTCGATGCCGTACTTGCGGTGCAGCGGCGCCAGCGCCACCAGCATCTGCATGGTCGAGCAGTTCGGATTGGCGATGATGCCGCGCGGACGGTTGGCGACCTGTTCCGGGTTGACTTCGGACACCACCAGCGGCACGTCATCGTCGTAACGGAAGGCCGAGGAGTTGTCGATCACCACCGCACCTGCGGCGGCGAACTTCGGTGCGTATTCCTTGGACACGCTGCCACCGGCCGAGAACAGCGCGATCTCGACGCCGGCCGGATCGAAGGTGGCCAGGTCCTGGACCGTGACCTTCTGGCCGTTGAACTCGATCTCGCCACCGGCCGAACGCTCGGAGGCCAGGACGCTCAGGGTACCGACCGGGAAATCACGCTCGGCCAGGATCGACAACATGGTCTCGCCGACGGCGCCGGTGGCACCGACGACGGCGACGTGGAAACTGCGCTGTGCATTGCTCATGGGGGAACTCTCACGAAAACGGGAATGGGGAAAAACACGCACGACAGCTGGGTTCGGGGAACCTCCTCAAGCGGGGCGCGCGGAGGTTCCCTATCGTTTCCCGGTTTTTTTGCCCAGCGTCACGCGCGCGGCCATCGCCGCGTCAGCGTTGATCGCGCTCGGCATCCGCGACGGGCCGCCGTCCAGGCCGAGCCCGGCAAGCAGATTATCCACGGCCAGCTGTACCATCGCCGTGCGCGTGGCCAGCGAGGCGCTGCCGATATGCGGAGTGAGCACGACGTTGCGCAGCGCCAGCAGTTCCGGGCGTACCGTTGGCTCGCCTTCGTACACATCCAGACCCGCCGCAGCCAGGCGACCGTTGGCCAGCGCATCGGCCAGCGCGATCTCATCGACCAGGCCACCGCGGGCGATATTCACCAGCGTCGCCGACGGCTTCATCTTCGCCAGTGCGGCGGCATCGATCAGATGATGCGAGGCCGGCGTGTACGGCAGCACCAGCAGCAGGTGGTCGGACTGTGCCAGCAGCGTATCCAGGTCCACATAGGTCGCGCCCACTTCCGCCTCGGTCGCCGCCGGCAGCTGCGACCGGTTGTGGTACAGCACCTTCATGCCGAAACCGTGCGCGCCGCGACGGGCGATGCCCTGGCCGATGCGGCCCATGCCAAGGATGCCCAGCGTGCTGCCGTGGATATCGGCACCGAGCATGGTCTGGAACGACCACTGCTGCCACTGCCCTTCGCGCAGCCAGCGCTCGGACTCGGTGATGCGGCGCGCGGTGGCCATCAGCAGGGCGAAACCGAGATCGGCGGTGGTTTCGGTCAGGACGTCCGGTGTGTTGCTGGCCAGGATGCCGGCCGCGCTGAGCGCGTCGACGTCCAGGTTGTTGTAGCCCACCCCGACATTGGCGATCACCTGCAGCTGCGCGGCGCCGGCCACCTGGGCCGCGCCGATGCGCTCGTTGAGCGTGATGATCGCGCCGTCGGCGCTGGCCAGTTGTCCGGCGATCTGGTCCGGCGCCCAGGCGGTGACGGTGTCGGTGCAGCGCAGCTGCACGCGATCGCGCAGCGGCGCGATGGCCGCGTCGATCAGCGGCTGGCTCACCCACACGGTCGGCCGCGTGTCAGCCATCGATCTGCCCGGGAATGCGCGGGGTGATCGTGCCGACATCGCCGCACTGCGCGCGGTGGCGCAGCGCCTGGTCCATCAGCACCATCGCTACCATCGCCTCGGCGATCGGGGTGGCGCGGATGCCGACGCAGGGGTCGTGGCGGCCGGTGGTGACCACCTCGACCACGTTGCCGGACGTATCCAGCGACGGGCCCGGCAGGCGCAGGCTGGAGGTCGGCTTCAACGCGATCGAGGCGACCACCGGCTGGCCGGTGGAAATGCCACCGAGGATGCCACCCGCATGATTGCTGGCGAAGCCCTGCGGGGTAAGCAGGTCGCGGTGTTCGGTGCCCTTCTGCGCGGCGCTGGCGAAACCGTCGCCGATCTCCACGCCCTTCACCGCGTTGATGCTCATCAACGCGGCAGCCAGTTCACCGTCGAGTTTGCCGTAGATCGGCTCACCCCAGCCCGGCGGCACATTGTCGGCGACCACGTCCACGCGCGCGCCGACCGAATCTCCGGACTTGCGCAGCGCGTCCATGTACGCCTCCAGTTCGGGCACCTGTGCAGCGTGCGGCCAGAAGAACGGGTTGTCTTCCACCGCCGACCAGTCGAAACCGGCCGGGGTGATGTCGCCCAGCTGCGACAGGTAGCCACGCACGGTGACGCCGAAGCGCTCGGCCAGCCACTTCTTGGCGACCACGCCAGCGGCCACGCGCATGGTGGTCTCGCGTGCCGAGGAACGGCCGCCACCGCGCGGGTCGCGGATGCCGTACTTGTGCCAGTAGCTGTAGTCGGCATGGCCCGGCCGGAACTGCTGGCCGATGTTGGCGTAATCCTTGCTGCGCTGGTCGGTGTTGCGGATCAGCAGCGCGATCGGGGTGCCGGTGGTCAGGCCCTCGTACACGCCGGACAGGATCTCGACCTCGTCGGCCTCGCGCCGCGCCGAAGTATGCCGGCTCTTGCCGGTGGCGCGGCGCTGCAGGTCGTGGGCGAATTCGGCCGCGTCCAGCGCCAGCCCCGGCGGGCAGCCATCGATCACGCAGCCGATGGCCGGCCCGTGCGACTCGCCGAACGTGGTGACGGTGAACAGCTTGCCGAACGAATTGGAGCTCACGGGCGCTGCGCCGCCAGTTCGGTGATGCGTGCGCTGTGGGCGATCAGCTCGCGGCATTCAACCGCGAAGATACCCATCTGGCCGACCTTGAATTCGATCCAGGCGAAATCGACTTCCGGCAGCAGCTTGACCAGATGCTGCTCGGATTCGCCCACTTCACAGATCAGCAGGCCGTCCTCGCTCAGGTGCAGCGGGGCATCGCGCAGGATCTTCAGCACCAGGTCCAGGCCGTCGTCGCCGGCACGCAGGCCCATCTCCGGCTCGTAGGAGTATTCCTGCGGCAGGGCATCGGTCTCGTCGTTGGTGACGTATGGCGGATTGGTGACGATCAGGTCGTAGTGGCGGCCGGACAGGCCGTTGAACAGGTCCGACTTGATCAGGGTGACGTTGTGCGCCTGCAGGCGCTCCTTGTTTTCTTCGGCCAGCGACAGTGCATCGTCGCTCAGGTCGACGCCGTCCACCTGCCAGTTCGGGTAGTAGTGGCCCATGGCGATGGCGATGCAGCCCGAACCGGTGCACAGGTCCAGTGCACGGTACACGTCGCGGCCGGCCAGCCACGGCTCGAAGCCGCATTCGATCAGTTCGGCGATCGGCGAGCGCGGTACCAGGGCGCGCTTGTCGCTCTTGAAGCTCAATCCTGCAAACCAGGCCTCACCGGTCAGGTAGGCGGCCGGGATGCGTTCATCGATGCGGCGCTGGAACAGCTCCAGCACGCGCAGCTTTTCGGCCTGCAGCAGGCGCGCCTGGCCGTAGGCCGGGCCGAGGTCGTGCGGCAGGTGCAGGCTGTGCAGCACCAGCTGGGTGGCCTCGTCCAGCGCGTTGTCGTAGCTGTGCCCGAAGGTCAGCCCGGCTTCGTTGAAACGGCTGGTGCCGTAGCGGATCAGATCGATGATCGTGTGGAGTTCGGCGGCCGTTTCAGCGGTCATGGCGGTACTGCGGGCAAAGTGGCCCCCGATTATAGGGGCTGGCGCCCGTGGCGGCATCCGTTGCGGCGGAAACGATTCGGGCCACAGCCGGTATGATGGGGCCCACTTCGCGCGGGAGCCCCCATGTTCAATCGCAACGCCGGCATCATCCTGCTGATCGCCCTGGCGGCGGGTCTCGGCCTGCTGGCCGCCCAGCAGGTGTTCGCGCCGAAGCCGCCGGCCAATGCCCCGGCCACCGAAGCGATCACGCTGTACCCGCAGCCGCGCGAACTGCCTGACTTCAACCTGGCCCAGTCCGACGGCACCCGCCTGATCCCGGGCGAACTGAAGGGCCACTGGACCCTGGTGTTCCTGGGCTTCACCTTCTGCCCGGACGTCTGCCCGACCACGCTGGCCGCGCTGGCCGGCGCGCAGAACCAGTGGGAAGCCCTGCCCGACAGCCTGCGCCCACGCGTGCTGTTCATCTCGGTCGACCCCGACCGCGACAGCGCCACCCGGCTGGGCGAGTACGTGCACGGCTTCCACAAGGACACCCTGGCCGCCACCGCTGACGTTCCCTCGCTGGAGCGCTTCGCCACCTCGTTGGGCTTCGTGTTCCAGAAGGTGCCGGGCAAGCATTTCGACGAGAACCCCGAGGATTACACGGTCGAGCATTCGGCCAGCCTGGCCGTGCTCGACCCGCAGGGCCGCCTCGCCGGCCTGGTACGCCCCCCGTTCAACGCGCCGGCGATCGCCCGCGACCTGCAGAAGCTGACCGAGAAAACCGCCCCATGAGCCTCACCACCGCCCTGACGTATGCCCTGCCCCACCGCCTGCTGTCCTCGATGGCGCGTTCGCTGGCGTACTCGGACGATCCGCGCGTGTCGCGCTGGCTGATCGACACGGTCACCCGCAAGTTCAACGTCAACCTGGACGAAGCGGCCAACCCGGACCCGCGCAGCTATGCGACCTTCAACCAGTTCTTCACCCGTGCGCTGAAGCCGGGCGCACGCGTGGCCGATGCCGATCCGCGCAGCCTGGTGATGCCGGCCGACGGCCGCATCAGCCAGCTCGGCAGGATCGAGGCCGGCCGCATTTTCCAGGCCAAGGGCCAGTCATTCACCGCTGCCGAACTGCTGGGCAGTGACGAGGACGCCAAGCCATACAACGATGGCCTCTACGCCACGGTGTACCTGTCGCCGCGCGATTACCACCGCGTGCACATGCCGTGGACCGGCACCCTGCGTGAGACCGTGCACGTGCCGGGGCGCCTGTTCAGCGTTGGTCCGGCGGCAGTGAACGGCGTACCGCGCCTGTTCGCCCGCAACGAGCGCCTGGTCTGCCACTTCGACACCAGCTTCGGCCCGATGGTCAGCGTGATGGTCGGTGCACTGCTGGTGTCCGGCGTGGAAACCGTGTGGAGCGGCGAGGAGATTCCGCACTACGGCGACCGCATCACCCGCAAGGACTACCGCGGCCAGGGCATCAGGCTGGAGCGTTTCGCCGAGATGGCACGCTTCAACTACGGCTCGACCGTGATCGTGCTGCTGCCGCCGGGCGTGGCCGAATTCGCCCCGCAGCTGGGCGCCGAAAGCCCGGTACAGCTGGGCCAGGCCCTGGCGAAGCTGCGCTGATAAAAAGGGGACGGAGGGGATTAAGTCGTTTATGCATAAACGACTTAATCCCCTCCGTCCCCTTTTCCACAACGGGATGCCGGCCAGCGGCCGGCACTACCGGTACGCGCGTTACTGCAGGGCCGGGGCCGGGCCGACGTCCATGCCGTCGTAGTCTTCCACGCCCTTCTCCGCGGCCAGCGCTGCGAATTCCTGGTTGCGACGGTCCAGCGAGGCTTCGTCGTGGATCTCCACGCGCTCCACATGCAGCACGTGGAACGGCGCGTCCCCCTCTTCCGGATCTTGTTCGAACAGTTCCACGAAGGTGTAGCCCTGCGCCTGCAGGTGCTCTGCCAGTGCCTGCAACGGCTCAGCAGTGGAGTGCACGAAGAAGTACCCCCACAGCAACGGGCCGTTGATGTCCCAGTCGGTGTTTTCGCGGAGGTTGGCGAACAGGTTGCGGGTGTCTTCGAGATCCATGCGGGTTCCAGGGGTCGGGGGAATTACTTGTCGCAGCCCTGCAGCTTCAGCGTCTGGCCGTGACGCAGGCTGTAGGCCGGGGCCTTCAGGCCGTTGGCGCGGGCCAGGGTCGGCACGTCGCACTGGAACTTCGCCGCGATGGCGCCCAGGGTCTCGCCCTTGCCCACCTTGTGGCTGCGCACCGGCTTCGGGCGCGCGGCCGGCGCCGGGCGAGGCGTCGCCACCGCCGCCACCGGCGTGGTCGGCACACTGGTGGAGGCCGCAGCGTCGGCCACCGGCACCACGCCGCCCACGGCGACGCTGCCGGTGTAGCTGGCCGCGGTCGGGCGCTTGATCGCCGCGTTCAGATCGGCGGTGATCAGGGTGCGGGCCAGGTCGGCACGCGGGCCACTGACGCAGTTGCGCTGGTACAGCCCGGCGATGCGGGTGGTGGCGTTGATCAGGGTGCCGGCCGGAATCCAGCCATCGGCTTCATAGCGCGGGTTGAGGTTGCGCAGCGCGCGCATGTAGCCATCACGGGTGCCGTGGCTGCCCAGGCAGATGGTCAGTTCATAGATGGTGGTGGACTTGGCCAGGCGCAGCGTGGCCGGCTGCGCGCTGATCTTCGGGAACTCCACGCCATACTGCTGCGGGTGCAGGAAGATCCAGGCCGCGGCAATCACCATCGGCACATAGTCCTTGGTCTCGCCCGGGAACTGGTTGTAGACACTGTCGGTCCAGAAGCTCTGGCCGGCGCTCTGCTTGAACACGCGTGCGGCACGGCCTTCGCCACCGTTGTAGGCGGCCACCGACATTTCCACGTTGTTGTTCAGTTCGCGCAGGCGTTCGTTGAGGTAGCTGGCGCTGGCCTCGGCGGCGCTGCGCGCATCGAAGCGCGTGTCGAAGCCGGTGCCATCCGGGCCGAGGCCGAAGCGACGGCCAGTGGCCGGCATGAACTGCATCAGGCCGGCGGCGCCGGCACGCGAGGAGGCGTGCACGCGGCCGTTGGATTCCTTGGCCATGATGCCGAACAGCAGCGCCTCGGGCAGGCCACGCTTCTCCCACTCCGGCCACATCACCGCGCGCAGGTTCTGGTAGTTCTCGTAGCTGGTCAGCAGCGCAGGACGCATGTCGGTCAGCCAGCGACGGATGCCGGCCTGCACCGCCGGGTTGTACTCGACCATGCTGTCGAAGGCGTGCCGCTTGTCGTTCAGCAGCGCGGCAGCGCGCGCGGCCTCGGGCACATCCGCGGTCAGCGGGCCGATGTGATCCGGGTCGGCTTCCAGGCGGTCACCCCCCTCGTCGGCCACGTCATCGCTGGCAGCGGCATCGGCGTCGTGCTTGAGCAGGCGCTTGTAGCTGGCCAGCAGGGTGCCCATCTGGCAGCCCTTCTGCTTCACGCAGTCGTTGAGGACATCTTCCATGTCCTCCAGCGCGGCGTCGGCCTCGTTGCTGCCCTTGGGGTCGGCATTGGCGACCAGCAGCAGGGCGTCGCTGTAGCGCTTTTCGGCGACGGTCATGCGCTGCTGCAGCGCATCCACCTTCACCTTGTCCCGGGCCGAAACCCGCTGCGCATGGGCGTCGGGCGCCAGGGAAACCAGGCCGGCCAGGGCCAGCAGCGGCCAACCGCGGGAAATCAGGACAGGAACGGGCATTGATGGCACTGTGTGCGAAACAGGCAGGCAGAGTAGCGGCGCCGCCAAGGTCCGGGCAAGCCGACCTTCGGACCGTCACTGCCGGCGGTTAACATTGGGCTATTCATCACAAGGGCTGGACCATGGATCCGATTCTGCTCGGCAAAGGCATTACCGACGATATTGCCGTCACCCTGCTGCCGAAACTCGGCAACCGCCACGGCCTGGTGGCCGGCGCCACCGGTACCGGCAAGACCGTGACCCTGATGACGCTGGCCGAGGGCTTCTCGCGACTGGGCGTGCCGGTGTTCCTGGCCGATGTGAAGGGCGATGTCTCCGGCCTGGCCGTGCCCGGCAGCGGCGCCGAGAACCTGCTCCAGCGTGCCGCCGAGATCGGCGTGGCCGACTATGCGCCGGCCGCCAGCCCCACCCTCTTCTGGGACCTGTACGGCAAGCTGGGCCACCCGGTGCGCACCACCGTCAGCGAAATGGGTCCGACCCTGCTGGCGCGCATCCTCGAGTTGAACGACACCCAGTCCGGCGTGCTCGACATCGTGTTCAAGCTGGCCGACGACCGCGGCCTGCTGCTGCTGGACATGGACGACCTGCGCGCCCTGCTCGGCCTCGTCGCCGAGGAGCGCAAGGACATCTCCACCGAGTACGGCCTGGTCAGCGCGCAGTCGATCGCCGCGATCCAGCGTTCGGTGCTGCGCCTGGCGCAGGACGGTGGCGAGCACTTCTTCGGCGAACCTGCGCTGGAGCTGGCCGACATCATGCGCGTCAACCACGACGGCCGCGGCATGATCGGCATCCTCGCCGCCGACCAGCTGGTACTCAAGCCCAAGCTGTACTCCACCTTCCTGCTGTGGCTGCTGTCGGAGCTGTTCGAGCAGCTGCCGGAAGTGGGCGACCTGGACAAGCCGAAGCTGGTCTTCATCTTCGACGAGGCACACCTGCTGTTCGACGATGCGCCGCCATCGCTGGTGCAGCGCATCGAGCAGGTGGTGCGCCTGATCCGCTCCAAGGGCGTGGGCGTGTATTTCTGCTCGCAGTTCCCCGACGACGTGCCAGGCAACATCCTCGGCCAGCTCGGCAACCGCGTGCAGCACGCACTGCGCGCGTTCACCCCGCGCGACCAGAAGGCGGTGAAGACCGCGGCCGAAACCTTCGTGCCGAACCCGAAGCTGGACGTGGCCAAGGTACTGAGCCAGCTCGGCACTGGTGAGGCCCTGGTCTCCACGCTGCAGGACAAGGGCATCCCGATGCCGGTGCAGCAGACCATGATCGCGCCGCCACGCTGCCGGATGGGGCCGATCACCGAAGCCGAGCGCGCCCAGGTGCGTGCCGGCAGCCCGGTCGGCAGTCGCTACGACACCGCGATCAACCGCGAATCGGCCGCCGAACTGCTGGCCCAGCGTGCACAGAAGACTGTCGAACAGGCGCAGGCGCCGGCCGCGCGCAGCCGCGAGCAGGACGAAGCGCAGGAAGGCGGTTTCGGCCAGGCGATCAAGGATGCGATCTTCGGCACCAAGCGCCGCCAGGGCATGATCGAGACGATGGCCAAGCAGACCACGCGCACCGTCGGCACCAAGCTGGGCAACCAGATCGTGCGCGGCATCCTGGGTGGCATCTTCGGCGGAAAGCGTTGATCTGCCACGGCCGGGGTCAGAGCCCTTTCCGCTGGAAAGGGATCTGACCCCAGGGTCGGATCCCCCCGCCAGGGATGGCTCCGACCCCACTCCCCGTTCGTCATCCAGAAAAGAAGTCGTATTGCATGTCGCGTTGGCGCCCCCCCGCAGAAAAAAGCACGGCACTGATCACTGCCTCCGGGCATGCCCGGCTGAAGGCCGAACTGGATGAGCTGTGGCGCGTGCGCCGCCCGGAGGTGGTGAAGGCACTGGCCGCGGCCGCCGCGGAAGGTGACCGCTCCGAGAACGCTGAATACACCTATCGCAAGAAGCAGCTGGGCGAGATCGACCGTCGCGTGCGCTACCTGACCAAGCGGCTGGAATCACTGCGCGTGGTCGACACCACGCCGACCGACCCGCTGGCGGTGTTCTTCGGCGCATGGGTGGAACTGGAGAATGTGGACAGTGGCGAGACCAGCCGCTATCGCATTGTCGGGCCGGATGAGACCGATGCCGGGCTGGGCTGGATCAGCATCGATTCGCCGTTGGCGCGGGCGCTGCTGAAGAAGCGACTGGATGATGAATTCTCGGTGGAGCTGCCCGGCGGGCAATTCACCTTTGCGGTGATCGGGGTGGAGTACGCGCCGTTGTAGAGTCGAGTCATGCCCGACCTCGCTGCCGTTGTAGAGCCGAGCCCATGCTCGTCTGATGGGCAAACGCAGCCGAGCATGGGCTCGGCTCTACAACGGCGGCGGGTATGTGCGCCCTGCGCGCAACGGGCGGAAATACCCGGCATTGCGATAGAAGGCGGAATCCTGCACGCCGTGCCAGCCAGGAATACCCGCCAACGGCAGGGGCCGCAGCTGCAGCGGATCGGTCACTGCCCTGCCTTCGGCAATGGCCGCAGTCACCGCGTCAACGCAGGCAGCATCGGCATCACCCTGCACCACCACGCACTTGCCCACCAGCAATCGCCCCGGCAGCAGTGCCTGTTCCATCAACGCGTGCCCGAATACCGTGGCAATGGCGATGTCACCGCTCTGCCAGCGCGTTGGCTCGAACAACGCAGGCCAGTCATGCCCATCCCACGCGCGCAGCAACGTGACATCCCCCACACGCACGATCACGCCGGTTTCGTCGAACTGGGTCAAGGCGGCCTGCGCGCGGTTGCGCTGGCCGGGTGGCATGGCTTCGATATGCCGGCACTGCTGCACGTTGAGTGCCCGCTTGAGCTGCGGGTGGGAGGCCCACACCAGCGCGTTGAACAGGTCGTGCCAGTTGTCGGCACGGGTGGCGATCCGCCCCTGCGCGATGCGGGCCTCGTAGTGCAGGCCATCGGCCAGCAACGCGGCATCCTGTTCGACCAGCTGCCAACCCGGCAGGGACAGGCGTGCGTCAAGTGCCGCGATGGACGGCCAGTGGGAGCCAACCAGCAGATCACGGAAATCCTGCAGCCCGGCAAACAGCGGCTGCGCGAACACCTGCGGATCGATCGCCGCACGTGGCGGCGGTACGAAGCGACGGACGCCGCCCCCGTCACTGGCGGCGGTCGTCGCTGCGGTCACAGCATCTTGAGGTCGAATGCCGGGCGGGTAGCGGCGGGCAGCGCGTCACCGTACAGGTCGTGCTCGTCGCTCTCGGTGATTTCCACGTCGACGAAGTCGCCCACGCGCAGCGGCACCTGGTCGGCGTTCTGGATGTGCACCAGTCCGTCGATCTCCGGCGCATCGGCCCTGGAACGGGCCACGGCGATATCGCCTTCGATGGCGTCGACCAGGCACTGCTGCACGGTGCCGATCTTGGCCTCCAGGCGTGCGGCGGAGATCTGCGCCTGCTTCTCCATGAAGCGGGCCAGACGCTCCTGCTTCACTTCCTCCGGCACAGCATCGGGCAGATCGTTGGCGGTGGCCCCCTCGACCGGCGAATAGGCGAACGCGCCCACGCGATCCAGCTGCGCTTCGTCGAGGAACGACAGCAGTTCTTCGAACTCGGACTCGGTCTCGCCCGGGAAGCCGACGATGAAGGTCGAACGCACGGTGATGTCCGGCGCGATACGGCGCCAGTTCTGCACGCGCTCCAGGGTCTTCTCGACCGCACCGGGGCGCTTCATCAGGCGCAGGATGCGCGGACTCGCATGCTGGAACGGGATGTCCAGGTACGGCAGGATGCGGTTCTCGGCCATCAGCGGCACCACTTCGTCCACGTGCGGATACGGGTAGACGTAGTGCATGCGCACCCACGCATCCAGCTCGGACAGGCCTTCGCACAGCGCCTTCAGGCGGGTCTGGTAGGCCTTGTCGCGCCACATCTTCTCGGCGTACTTCACGTCCACGCCGTAGGCAGAGGTGTCCTGCGAAACCACCAGCAGCTCACGCACGCCACCACGCACCAGGCGCTCGGCTTCGCGCAGCACCTCATCCACCGGGCGCGAGACCAGCTTGCCGCGCATCGACGGAATGATGCAGAAGCTGCACTTGTGGTTGCAGCCTTCGGAAATCTTCAGGTAGGCGTAATGGCGCGGGGTCAGCTTGATGCCGTAGTCGGGCACCAGGTCCACGAACGGATCGTGCTTGGGCGGCAGTGCTTCATGCACCGCTTCCATCACGCTCTGGTAATCCTGCGGGCCGGACACCGCCAGCACGTTGGGGTACGCCTCGCGGATCTGCTCAGGGCGCTTGCCCAGGCAGCCGGTGACGATGACCTTGCCGTTCTGGTTCATCGCCTCGCCAATGGCATCCAGCGACTCGGTCACTGCCGAATCGATGAAGCCACAGGTGTTGACCACCACCACGTCGGCCGAATCGTAGGACGGGACGATGTCGTAGCCTTCCGAGCGGAGCTGGGTGAGGATGCGCTCGGAATCGACGAGGGCCTTCGGGCAGCCAAGGCTGACGAAGCCGACTTTGGGGTTCAGCTGGGACATGGAATCGCGGGACTCTGGGGGCCTGGGCCCCTGCCGGCATGGCAGGGGTTCCTGGGGGCCGGGGCCTGAAAGGGCGCCAGTATACCGGGCTTCGGGCCAGCGCCCTGAATCGCCGCTGCCGCCTGCGGCGCCTGGCCCGTGAAGGGTCAGTACCCGGTCATATCCAGCACCACTGCAACCGCCCGGTCTCAGCCAGCGGCTGCTTCAATGGGCAGCGCTTCTTCCACCTCGATCGCCTCGAACCGGTACAGTGCCCCGAACTTCAAGGCATACGCATCCAGCGGCGATACCGGGATCACCATCTGCGGAAGAAGGTTCTCGCCCTCCGGCCGGAAATGCAGATTGACCACCCCCGACTGCTCCACTGCGCGGGTCAGCAGGACAAGACGTGCGTTGAACTTCATGTTGGATCTCCAAAAAAAGGGCCGCATCCACCGGCGGCCCGAACGGTTTTCATGCAGGGCACCCACCGCGACGGGCAGGTGCACGGGTCACCACACGCCCATGCGCACGCGCAGGCGTCCGGCTTCGTCATAGACCCGCCAGTTGCCATCGCTGTACTCGGTACGACGCCCGCCACCGGGGGCACTGACACTGAACGCGTCGGCCACCACATCGAAACGCGAGACCTGGCCGCTGGACGCCAGTTGCACGCCCCCTACCCGGCCATCTGCACGGACGTTGACCGACCACTGCGCGGAAGACTCGGTGCCTCCGGCCGACCAGGTGGGCGGGGCGGTTGCTGCCGCGTCCACCTGGCTGAGCATCGGGCGGAACATCCAGAAATAGGGCGTGTTTCCACCGGTGCCGATCACGATCACGCGAAAGCGAGCGAAGGTCGCCGTGGCGGGCGCCTTGGTGATCAGGAACGTGCGCGTCAAGCGGTCGAGCGTGATCGGGGTTCCGGTATCGCTCCTCACGCCCGGGCTGTGCACCAGCCCCTGGTGATTGCCGGCCGCATCGAAGAACGTCATCTCCAGCTTGGCTTCCACGCGATGGGTATTGATCCAGGCGGACGCGCAATAGGTCTTGCCGCCTTCGATGGCGATGTCGTACTCGGTTCCCCACCATGCCATTTCGCCTGCTGCGACGACGCCGGGCGTCACCGCGCCCAGCCCGAAGATCCCCTGCGGATGCCAGTTGTCATCGCCGGTGGGGTTGCCCAGTTCGGTCCACCGCCCGTTCGGATTACTGCCCCAGCCCCACCCCGAGCGCTGCCAGAAGGGGAACGTGGTGTTCATCAGCAGGTTGCCACCGGCGCCCAGATTCTTGACCTGCGCCTGCATGCTGGTGACCACGGCTGCATCCGCCTTGCCACCCAGTGAGGCCTGCACGCCATCGATCCGCCCGGACAGCGCGGTCAGTTGCGTACCCTGCTGGCTGACCTGGCTGTTCAGCTGCGAGAAGCCGCTGGCCGATACATCGCCCACCTGGGTCTTGAGCTGGGTCAGGTCACGCGCGGTGGTGTCCAGCTTGGTGCCCTGCTGGCTTACCGAGGTGCTCAGCCCCGTGATGGCCGAGGCATTGGCATCGTTGGCCACCTGGTCGGTGATGTCATAGACCTGGACGCTGTCCACCCGCACCTGACCGTTGTCGGGATGAACATAGAGGTTCAAGCGCCAGGCATCGATGCCGCTGTTGAAGGCATCGAAGTCGAACGATCGGGTCTCGAACGCCTCCACCGCGAACACGGCACGCAGATCCTGGTAGGACTGCTGGCCTGCCGCATTCTTGCGATACATCCGCACCAGCAGATTGTTGGCGCCGCCAGCACCGCAGGCGCGGACGATCACCCGCAGGCGGCGCGCGCCGTTGATCGGCACCCATTTGCCACCGTTGGCCTGCAGGGTCGGATTCACGTTCGTGTAGCGGTTGAGCAGCACACCTGGGCGTCCGTCGCCGTTGACCGTACTCCACACCGCCCCATTGGCCGCCGCCGATGCCGTCCACCCCCCCAGCCCTTCGGCGAAGTCGGGATTGGGCAGCAGGCCGCTTCCGGTGTTGAGCACGCCCTTCAGCCCGCTGGACAGGTCGGTGAGCTGCTGCGCCTGCGCGTCGACCTTCGTGCCCTGCTGATCGACTTTGGTGGTCAGCGCGGTCACCGCGGTGGCCGTGGCAGCGGCGCTCTGCTGCGCGGCGTAGGCGTCGGTGACATCGATCATGCGGATGTCGTCCACCTGCACGCGCACGCCCACTTCGCGCGCACCACTTCCTCCCGGAATGCTGACCAGCATCCGCCACTTCGCCGCAGGCGCGGCGGTGTCCAGGTAACCGCTGACCTTGGTCCAGCCATCCTTGCGCAGCGAGGCCAGTGCGTAAGCCTGCAAGGGCCACGAATTCTCCGCATTGGCTTCGTTGGTGGTCTGCCAGCCCACCCGGATGGAACCACCGGTCGGCTGGATACTGTCCGGATGCAGGCGGGCGTAGTACTCCACATAGATGCGGCGATTGCCGGTGATGGGGGTCCACTGCCCGAGGTACAGGTCCGCATTGGTGTTCGGACTGGTGTTGGCCGCAACGTTCACATCCAGACCGCGCTCACCGGTCCGGCGAGCATCGGCGCGGGCGGTGTAGATCGTGCCCGCCGCACTGCCCAGCAGCTGGCCATCCTGGAACGTTTCGAACGCACCCAGCGGGAACAGGCTGTCGCTGCCATTGAGGACCGACTGCACGTCCGACTGCAGCTTGAGCACACTGGACGCACTGCTGGTGACACGATCGCCCAGCTGCACCACGTCGCTGCGCAGGTTGGCGATGGCCGTCGCGTTGCCGGCGATGTCCTGCGCATCGGTGATGTCGTAGAACTCGATCCGGTCGAACAGCACCTTGCCGCCGGCGTTGGTCAGATGCACCTGCGGCATGATCTCGTTGCGATCCTGCGCGGCAGACCATTCGGCCGTGTAGGTTTTCCAGGACGCATCGGACAGGTTCAGCGTCACGTCGGCATGGCTTTCGCCTGTACCCGTGGTTCGCACGCGCAACCGGCAGACCAGGGTCGCCGTGGCTTCATCAAAGGCGCGAGCCACCATCACCAGTCGGTACCGGCGCGACCGCCCCGCAACCACCGGCAACCACCGCGCGTCGTTGGCCGTGATGAAGGGGTTCTGCCCGGCCTGCGGCCCATGCGTCATCAGCAACGCATCACCACTCTGGCCCGATGCCTTCACCCACTCCACGGTGTTGGCCGACACGGTACGGGTCAGCGTCCACCAGGCGGCACTGCCAGCAAAGTTACTGTTGCGCAGCACGTTGTCGCTGCTGGTCACCGAGGTGTCGACCCGCGCGGCCAGGCTGGTCAGGCTGTCGGCGGCGGACACCAGGTCGGTACCGAGCTTGCTGACGTCGGTGCGCAGCCCGGTCAATGCGTCCGCATTGCTCCGCGCCGTACGATCGAGCATCGACGAATCCTGCGATCCGGTCGGCACGCCATTGAGCACGGTGACGGTCATTTCCACCCACATGCCAGTACGGCCGGTCTCCGGCAAGGGCGACAGGATCTGCCTGCCACCGCCGGCACCACTCCTGCGCCGCCCGATCATCACCAGCATCCGCGACCCCGACAGGGCCGCCAGGTTTTCCTGTGACAGGCCCGCGTCCAGCAGGCGGGTGCGCAGGCCACTGGTGTCGCTGTTGCTGGCACTACTGATCGCCCCCACTGCATCGGACGTATAGGCAATGAAGTACTGGTTGTCCTTCAGCGTCTGGTCGTACCAGGTGTTGAAGCGGGCCGACTCGCTCTGCAGATTGCCATGGGTATCGAACACCGCCGTATCGGTGATGCTGTTGTCCGCATTGATGATGCCCACCCGCAGCCCCCGGTTGGCGCCCATGCCCGGCACGATGCTGCCATTGGCACGGTACACACCCGATGCACGGGGGCCACCGGTGGGCCAGGCGAGGATATGTGCGTTGGCGATGATGTTGTAGGCCACCATGTTGCCGATGCCCGAGGCCAGCCGGGTGACGTCCTCGGCGGCACTGCTCAGCTTGCCATCGATCTGTTCCACCCTGGTCGACAGGCCACTGACCGCCGCAGCGTTCGCGTCGACATCGGTCACATCCTCCACCCACAGATCGTCCAGCCACAACGTGCCGGCCGTGCCATTGCGATTGATCGTGACCTTGATGCCCTGCACCGTGCCGGTAGGCGGCAACGTCACGAAGGTCTCGGTCTTGACCCAGTCCACCGATTTCGGGAACGACTGCGTGGCGCCGCCCATCAGGTTGCCGTTGTGGTCGGCGACGCGCAGCTTGGTATTGTCGGCGGTGCCGTCGAAGTCCTCGCTGGTCCGCGTCCAGCACGACACCCGATAGCGCCGGCCGGCGGTCAGGGTGATGACGCGCCCCTCATTGACCGCGGCGCTGACCACCGTATTGCTTCCGCCCGCATAGGGCTCCGCCTTCCAGCACAGGCTGTTGCCGCGGCCCTCGCGCACCACCGATGCTGCGGTGGTGTTGAAGAACGTCCAGCCGGTGCCAGCGCCCAGGTTGAAGTCGCCATTGAGCGCGAGGTTGCTGCCCGCGCCCATCACCGCTTCCATGCGACTCTTCAGCTGCACCAGGTCCTGGCTGCTGCTGGTAACCCGGCCATCGAGCTGCCCGACTTCGGTCTTCAACGCATTGAAGGCGCTGGATCCGATCTTGTCCCCCATCGTGGCATCGAGGCTGTCCACGCGCCGCCCCAGCGCGGTGTCAGCGGTCACCATCGCCTGCTGCAGGCTGCTGACACTGGCACTGGTGGCCAGCGCGCCGGTGCCTGCCGGCATCCGTGCCTGGAGTGCCTGGATCGACTGCGCGTTGACCTGGTCGCCACTCAGCCGTGCGGTCTTCTCGGCCGCGATCAGGCCCTGGCTGACCCCTGCCAGGTCACCGCCCTCGTAGCTGCCGCGCAACTGCACGGCCAGCGACTCGCGCCGGCCCGCTTCGCTGCTGTCTGCTGCGACGCGTGCAGTGGCTTCGTCCTGCAGCATGGCCACCGACGCACCCGGCGTCGGGCGACCGATCGCCACCCAGTCCAGCAGGAAGTAGTCGGCATCGGTCTGCGCCTTGGACAGATCCAGGCGGATCTGGTCGACGATGGTCCCGTTCCATGGAATGTTGTCCACGTCCAGCGTCGCGATGCCGTTGCTGTCATAGCTTGGCTCCGCGAACTGCACCATGCGTGCGTTGTCCCACGACTGGCCGGGACCATTCCACAGCAGGCGCCCGTCCCAGGCAGGACTGCCCACCTTGCGGATGCGCAGCTTGACGAAGCGGTGCGCCGCGCCCTGGACATCCTGGCCGCGCGGGCTCGTCACGAAGGCGTCGCTGGCATGGTTGGCCGGGCGCAGCCAGCCCTCCACCAGCGTTGGACTGCCGCCATTCGCGCCCCAACCTTCCACGCTGCTGTCGAAGTACCAGATGCGCTTGCTGTCGAACTGCACGCCACTGCCTGCCGACAGCTGGCTCACCATGCGGGTCAGGTTCTCCACATCCGACCGGCGCTCGCTGGTTTCGCGGGTCACCGCCGTGGTCAGCTCGGTGCGGGTATTCAGATCGCCGGCAGCACGGTCCAGCACTTCGCGCGCCAGGCCATCGGTGTTCGCCTTGAGCGCCTGCGCCTGCTGGTCCAGCCGTTCGGCCTGGCCGGCAAGTCGTTGGGCGCTGGCGGTGATCTGGTCCTGCAGGCGCAGCGATTCGCTACGCAGCGCCTCGGCTGCACGGGTGGCGGCGGCCAGGTCGCTGTCGATGCGGGCGTTGATTTCCTTGCCCAGGTCCTGCTTGACCGATTCGACCACACCGCCGATTCCCTCCAGCGTCTGCCCGGTATTGCGCCCCAGCGAGCGTCGCAGGTAGCGGGCACCGACGGACAGCACGCCAGCGGTGTTGCGACTGCGGCACGCAAACGTCCAGCTGCCCGCCTCTGGCAATACGGCTTCGATTGCGGAGGTGAAGAAGCCACCGGCATCGCCCAGCGGGGTCATGTGCTCCCACAGCGGGTTGTCGATACTGCCGGCGGTATAGCGGATTTCCACGCCGGCGAAATCAGCCGACTGCACGGTGTCGCCGGAGAAGCCCCACACATACCGGCGCACGCCACCGCTGAGCTCTTCGATGTCGAACAGATCGACCAGGACCGGCGGCGCATCGGCACCCAGCGTGGTGTACTGGGTGGACACGGCAACGCCGGCACGGCCATCGGGGCTGTACGGACGAACGACCACCGGATAGGTACCCGCTCCGGGAATCGCCCAGCTCGCTGATCGCGTGCTGGTGCGTGCCACTTCCTCCAGCGCGGCATTGCCGTCTGGATCGGACAGGACCCGCGTTTCGCCGGTGGGTCCACTGATATCGAAGCTGGCCTGCAGTTCGGTATGCACGCTGCCACCCCGGCTGACCTGGCGCTCGACCACCTTCAGATTGCTGGCCACCGGCCGGGTCTGCAGCGAGGATTCATTCGACGGCGGCACATACTGCCCGGTCCGCACGTAGTGCCAGAACTCGGGCCCCTCCTGCACCACCTCCACAGCGGCGCCCTTCAGGTCACCTTCCGGGCGGATGCCGGTCACGCGCACGCGGGTACCCGGCGTCTGCTTGAAGTCGTAGATCCAGATCGTGTCGTGTGCAGGATTGCCGTCGTTGTGGCCCGGCAGCGGTGCATCTGCCGGCCACGGATCGGCCAGCACCAGCCTGTCACTTGGCTCAGCGCCCGGAACCACGCGCAGTACGCGGTAGACACGCTCGCCTGGAATACGCAGGCCGATGAACGCACTGCCCAGCGAAGGTGCCGGGACCGTCTCGTCCAGTTGCAGCGTGGCAACGCCTGCAGCGTCGACGGCGGCATCGATCAGGCGGCCACCGAAGCCCCACTGGGTAAGGTCGTGCTGCAACGCCAGCACCGACAACCGCGAGTAGGCCAGGTGTTCGATGTCGGTGCTGTAGCTGATCGACTTGTATTGATAGACGCTCTGCGCCAGATGCCAACGCGCCAGCATCGCGGCATGGGCTTCGGAGCTGACGCCCTCACCGGTGATCTTGGCCGGATTGAGCATCACCTCCACGCCCGGCGCCGGCACGCGCAGCGTCGCCGCCTTCCAGGTGCGGCGGTCCAGGTAGCTGTACTCGATGCCGTCGGCAGCGTTGGCCAGGGTGTAATCGACCTGGAACTGGCCCTTCTTGATCGTGGCCATGTTGACCACGCCGGACAGGGGCTGCTCATCGGCCGCCCAGGCCACGCCCAGCCGGCCCTTGGCCCAGGTCACCTGGCCGAAGCCGGCCAGCGCGATGGCGTCGAGCACTGCCTGGTGGCTGCGCACCTCGGTCAGCCAGTAGTCGTAGCCCAGCGCGTTGTCCGCGCAGTGCAGCATGAAGGCTTTCAGGCTTTCGATATCGATGCGCCGGTCGGCCATGCCCAGGCCGGCGATGCGCTTGCCGTTCTCATCATGGATGCCACGCGCGTAGGCCAGGATCTGTGCGCCCGGGTTGCTGGTTTCCTCGGTCACCCAGCCGGCCGCTTCCCCCTTCCACACCGGAATCGGTCGCGCGTGGGCCACGCAGCGGATCTCATCCGGGGTGCCATTGAGCTGGCCGGACGCCTTCATCTGCAGGCCGATGGCAGGAATTCCGGCATGGCTGGCGTCGTCGCGCTGCACGCTGACCAGCGTGGTCCAGGTGAAATTCGCCTGCGCGCCACTGCCATCGGTGTTCTGCCCGGCCACGCGTACGCGCACGTCGTACTGGCCCAGCTCCACGTCGCGGCCGTAGCTGACGCGGCGCGCCTTCTGCGTGCGTCCCACGACGCTGTAATTGCCGAACGACTGCCAGGCATCGGAGCCGACCGGCCGGTACTGGATCTGGATCTGCTCGCGGTTGTCCTTGTCCTTGCCCTTGGACGTGGTATCCCACAGCCGGAACTCGATGTTCACCTGCAGGCGCAGAGAGTCAGCGGAGCTGGTGCGTTCCACCCACGGGCTGGCCACGTGCTTGGCATCGCTGCCGGTATCGAGCAGCTGCGCGCCTTCAATCACATCCGCGTTGCTGTACAGCGGAATCGCTTCGTCGGGCATCTGCGGGAAGCCGCGAAACCAGGTGCGCACGCCTTCGTAGCTGGACAGCGCCGAATCACCGTTCTGCAGGGCCTCCACCCGGCCAACGTTGATGCCCGGGCTGAGGGTCAGGCCGACGTACTGCTCATCGCCCTCGAACCAGGTATAGGGGCGGCTGATCAGGTCCGGAGCGAGGCGCGTGGAACCGAACAGCAGGCCCAGCGGTTCATAGGCGCGCACACGGTTGCGCGGCGCTGCCAGGGAATACGCCGTGTCGGCGACACCGCCACCGCCACCTGCACGGGGAGGCTTCGGGCCCAGCACCTTGTTGATCAGCACGCTGCCGGCAACATAGACCGCCGACGCCAGCGCGGTGCCGTAGGTGGCGCTGAGCCCCGCAACGGCGCCTGCGCCCCACGCGGAACCGGCCACCAGCGTGCCGATGCCGAAGGTGAAATAGGTCAGCGCGATCATCGCCACCAGCGGAATCACCGCCTTGCCCACCACGCTGCGCACTTCGATCAACTGGCCATGGCGCGGTCGCGTGTGCATCCACTGCTCGCGCGGCACCTCCAGCCCGTCAACGCAGACCTGCCATGCGCGGCCATCGAGCCCGTCTACATGGCGCATGAGGAATGCGTACAGGCTTTCACCCGGGCGCAGTTCGACCGGCACGTTGCGCTGGCCATCCAGCAGCACCGGGTGCGGGGTGATGATGAGGCGGCCGTCGACCGCCGGTTGTGGTGTCAGTTCCATGCGTAGTATCCCTCGATCCTCAGCCCAAATCCGGGCAGGTCACGAACGCGGTGCAGCACGCTGCAGCCGTTCGTTTCGTTGCTGTGCAAGACCCAGCCCTCATGAGCCAGGAAAAAGAAAACCCCGGCGTGGCCGGGGTTGTGTTGTCCGCGTTCGATCATCAGTACCAGGTCGCCGTCCTGTGGAGGGCCCTCGCGAGGTACCGCCTGCGCGCGCGACAATGCGCCCAGCTCGGCCGAGCCGCGCCGCCCGCGCGGCCGGCGTCCGGGCAGTGCCACTTCACGGGCGAACAGCGCCCGCTGCACCTGCATCACCAGGTCGGCGCAGTCGCACGCTGCTTCGTCATAGGGGATGCCCACCCATCGCTCGACGTCGACCAGGCGCATCAGAAGATTCCCGGCAGCGTGAACGGATTGGCATGCAGCAGCACGGCCTGCTGGCGCATCAGGAAGTCGACACCACACTGGGCACTGACCGTGCGCGTGTTGACCGACACCTGGGTCATCGGCAGGTCGTACTCGGCCTCGATGGCATCCGGATCGGCGCGATCGGTCAGCATCAACCGAGCGGTCACCATCTCTCCGGGGGCAAGCCCTTCCAGGTCCTCGGTGAGTGCGCGGCCGATGTTGTCGATCACCAGCTGCGCGCGCGGTGCCTGTCCACTGACATCGTCGGGAAGCTGGAAGCCGAACGGTGCGGCAATGAACTCCTTGCCGTTGCTGGTCCAGTTGACGTTGTCGTTGACGATCCGCAACACCTCCGGCATCGACGGCGCCGACACTTCCAACAGCATCAGCGGTCCCTGGGTGTCGGCCAGGCGCTGGCGGCGCTCATGGAAGGAACTCATCGCATGTACTCCAGTACAAGATCGCGCTTGGAGAAGCGGAACCGGGTGTTCAGTGGCACCAGGCGGCCGATGCCCTGCGGGAAGCGGGCGCTGATCGGCTGCCCGGTCCGCGGGTGCTCCATCGTGAACCAGCCGACGCGACCGACATCGTGCAGGTACCACGCTTCGAATGCCTCGGCGTCAGCCGCGGTGCGGAACTGCACCGAGGCGTACACGTTCTTCATCACCCGGCTGTTGAGCGCGCGCATCTTGCTGGGGCCGCGCTCCATCTCGGTCCGCTCTTCCGAAGCGACGATCTCCTCGCCGTAATCCGCAAAGCGGATTTCTGCATATTCTGGCCAACTGCTCATCCCACTGCCTCCGTCCATCCGTATCGGGCCCGTCCAATGGCGCCCAGCTCACCACCGTTGAGGCTGTCGCCCACGATGTCGATCACCAGCCGCCGTACTTCGCTGCCATCGGGCATGCGCTGCCGCTCTTCCCGGGTGTTGACCCGGCTTTCGCCGTAGTTGTTGATTTCCACATTCATCCCACCCTCGCCGGCACGGGCAATCGGTACCTGCACATAACCCCCGCTATCACCACCGGACAGGCCATTGCCGGTTCGCAGCGAAGTGCGCAGGGCGAAGAATGCCGATGGGCCGCCGAGCGCAGCCATGTCTTCCTGGCTGAGCACGCCCTCGCCCTTGTGGACGATGCCGGCCGGCTCGTACTTGCCCCCTGGGCCTGTATAGCCGCCGATGGAAAAGCCGGTGATCTTCGGTCCGAACATCTGCCCGATCGAACTGATCAGCCCACTGACCATCTGTTTGGCTGCCACGCGCGCCAGATCGGCGATGATCGAGTCGGCGAGGTCGGAGAAGGACAGCTTTCCGGTCTGGGCAAACTTGACCAGACTGTCTTCCAACCCGCCCAATGCATTACTGAAGACGCCGTGGCTCAACTCGGCGGCATTGGCCGCGGCATCGGCATAGTCCTCGAACGCCCGCATTGCGCCGTTCTTCCAATCGGACTGGTATGCCTTCTTGTTCTCCTGGAACTCTGCCTCGCGTTGCAGTGACTGTTCATGGAATGCATCGAGCTCGGCCAGCCGGGCTCTGTAGCGCTCCGACTCGATGACCTTGCCGTCCTCACCACGCGACTCGTCGTCCAGCGCGCGCTTTCGATTGTCCCGATCCTCATCCAGAGCGGAACGGCGTTGCATGCGATCCACGCTCGCTGCGCCATGGCCGATGCCGAACAGCGCCTGGTCGTTGCCGCGCTGCTGTGTATGCGCCGCCTGCTGGAGTTCCCGCTGCAGCTTCAGCAGATCCTGCTGGGCCTTCTTCGACGCTTCAGCGGCTGCCGCTTCCTTGGCCAGGGCCACCGCGGCGTCCAGCGAGGCCTTCACCCGCAGTTGCTTCTGCTCGCTGAGCTTCTTCTCGGCATGCTCCATCTCGTCAAGGAGGGTGACCTGCAGCTTTTCCGCCTCTGTCATCCCTTCCTTCAGCTTCTGCCGCACCCGGTCCTGGGCGATCTGCTTCTCGATGCGATCCATCAGCCCGGCGTACGCATCAGCCTGCTCGTGCACGCCCCTGACCGACTGCTGGGCGGCCTGCTGCTGTTCGCGGAACTGGGCCTTGCGTTCGATGTCGGCCTTCTTGCGCGCGGCATCCCTGTTGAACTCTGCGCGCTGGGCCGGGTCCATCTTGTCCGGGCCGCCCCTTGCGTTGATCTCCGCGCCGCGTTCAGCCATCCAGGCCGCGTACTCGCCACGGGTCAGCCGGATCCACTCGACCTCGTCCCGCCACGCCTCTCCGCGCATGGCGCCCAGCATGCCGTTGAAGGCATCGGTCGCCTTCAATGCGTTCCATTGCGTCGCACCCAGAGACGCGATGAGCTGGTCAAGCGTCTGGTTGTCCACGTTCTGGATGGCCGCGGCAATCGCATTGAACAGCTTCTCGTCGAGGGCGCCCCTGATCGTTTCTTTCAGGCCCCGGAACTTCTCCTGGACCGGCGCGACCTCCGCCTGGAACGCTTCCAGGTTCGCCCTGGCCTTCTCCAGCTCGGCGTAGTCCGAGGCTGCACTCAGGCCCGCCCCTTCCCGTCCCGATCGCTGGCCATGACTCACTCGGCCTTCCCAATGGACGACCGAGCCCTGCAGCGCCTTCTCGCGTGCCTCCAGCTCGCGCAGCGCCCTGGCCTGCTCATGCAGCGTGGCGACCGCCTGCTCCAGGGGCAGCGTGCCCGCGCCCATGCCCAGGCCGGCCTGGTCCATCGAGAACGACATCTGCTGCAGCGACTGCATCTGCTCCTTGTACTCGCTGCGCGCACGTTCGGACGCCTTGACCATGTCCAGGTACGCTTCGCCCAGCTTCTGCACCGACGCGATGGCGATGCCCCATGGGCCACCGGCGGCCGTCAGCAGGCCGCTACCAAGCTCCTTCAAGCCGCTGCCGAGCACATCGCCGCCGACGTTGGCCTTTGCCTTTGTCGCGGCCTTGCCCGTTGCGCCCTCCGGTGCCGCATGCACGCGCGCCAGCGCGGCGGCCGTCCGCTCGGCCTCCGCGCGCAGTGTCTTGAGATTCTGCGTTGCCAGGCGGCTGGCCTCCGCCATTGCGGTACGGAAGCCCGTCGTGTTGACCCGCAGTACTACGTCTAGATTCTGGTTAGTGGACGCCATACGCGTTCCTCCAAGAATGATGAGGGGCCCCGCAGGGCCCCAGGTTCGATTGCATGCCACGCATCGGAGAAGCAATGCCCTGCCCCGCCCGGAATCACGCCGCAGCGTTGCGCCGCGATGCGCTGCCGAACAGTTCCAGCAGCTGCTGCGAGCGCTCCTTTGCCGCCCTCTCCGGCGACGCACGCGGTCGCACCAGCAGGAAGTCGTCGGCAGTGGTCGTATTGCCGTGCACCTGCGCCAGCACACTGGTCAGCTGGGCGAGCATCCCCTGCAGGGGCTGGTCCAACGGCTCCAGGCGTGCGAACGCATACATCTCCGAGAGCTGGCGGGAGGTCACTCCCGCCAGCAGGTGGTCCGGATGCGGGAGGCCCAGCCTCCACGCGATCCGGAACTGAAGCCGGCGCTCAGGCCGGCGGATCAGTTTTTTTCCAGCTCTCCCACGGCCGCATCGCCGAGCGCATTGAGCGTCTGCGCGACACGGAACACGCGATCCAGCGCCGCGGCCGATTTCGTGCCCAGCTGGGCCACCTCGTGGTCGGAGAACAGGCGCTCGCCCATTTCATCGACCAGGCACAGGCCGACGAATCGCGCGCGGAAGTCATCCACCTTGGGCGTGTCACCGCCATAGGTCTCCTGCTCCCAGCGATCACGGTCACGCGCCGACATCATCGCCACGCGCACGCTGCCGCCCCATTCGGGTACGGCGACGTCCTCGTGCCGGCGATCCTGCGCGTCCAGGATCTGCTGCTTGCCCAGCAGCATCACGGGGTGCCGCCAGCGGCCACGGTTACCAGCGCGAACTCACGCGGCAGCAGGTCCGCAGTGAACGTCAGCACCTGGTTGGTGCCCGGGGCCACGTTGAAGGCGGCGACCTTGGCGACGAAGGTAGCGGCATCGCCGGTGGGCAGCACCATCAGGAAGTGCAGGTCGGCATCCGGATCGGCGTCGCGCAGGATCTCCTGGCCTGCCGAGCTGCCGACCGGCCAGCGGTGGCCGGACACCTGCACGGCCTGGCCGCCGGACAGACCCGCGATGTTCTCCATCTGCTTGGAACGCAGGTTGGTGGCATCAAGTGTGTTGGCCTGGCCGCGGCCGAACGGGAAGGCGGTCAGGCCGTCGATTTCGGTATAGCCGGCCGGATTGTTCGGCGCGGTCGGGGCGGTACCGGCCTTCACGTACAGCGCGGAGTCCTGGGCGGAAATGGCTTGATTGATGGACATGGTGTTGAATCTCCTGGAAATGAAAAAGCCGCCTTGCGGCGGCTGGGGTTCGGGGTGATCAGGCTCGGGGCTGCCTGCAGTGGGTCATCGTGGCTGGCCCGTCACAGCCACCGGTTGCGCGTTGCGATCCGCAACACGCGGACAACAAAAAAGCCCCCGGCTCGCGCCGGAGGCTTGTATGTCATCGTGGCTGAAAGCTTAGGCTGTGGGTGTGCACCGGTCAATGCAGAAACAGCCCTCTGCACCGCCTTGGGAACGCACTGCCGCAAACCCGCAGCCGCCCGATCCGGCACAGCCGCTGACGCCGCGCTAACCGGCGCAGCGCCGACAATGCAGCTCTGTTCCCAGCAACGAGGAAGATGACGATGGCCGAGTGGATCACCCTGGATACGCATCACGGCCCGGTACGGGCCTGGCAGGCCCTGCCGGACGGCACCGCGCGCGGCGGCCTGGTGGTGGTGCAGGAAATCTTCGGCGCCAATCCGCACATCCGCAGCGTGGCCGAGCGCTTCGCAGCCGAAGGCTATGCGGTGCTGGCGCCCTCGTTCTTCGACCTGGTCGACGGCCCCGACGCCGACCCGGATGCGCTGCCCTACGACGCCGAGGGCGTGAAGCAGGGCCTGGAACGGGTCGGCGCGCTGGGCATGGAACGGGCGCTGGAGGTCGTGCGCGCGGCGGCCACCCGGCTGGCGCCCTACGGCAAGGTCGGCACCGTCGGCTACTGCTGGGGCGGCACGGTGGCGATGCTGTCCGCACTGCGCCTGGCGTTGCCGTCGGTCAGCTACTACGGTGCGCGCAACGTGCAGTTCCTCGACGAGGCGCCCAAGGCCCCGGTGATCTTCCACTTCGGCGCCCAGGACCGCAGCATCCCGCCGGAAGCGGTCCAGGCCCACCGCGAGAAGCTGCCGCAGATGGCCACCTACGTCTATCCGGCCGATCACGCCTTCAACCGGGAGGTCGGACATGCGTATGATCCAGACAGCGCCGCCCTGGCGCTGCAACGCACCCTGGACTTCTTCTCGGAGCATCTTGGATGAGCGAATTCGAACTCGATTCACGCCTGGCCACCGATAGCGTGCTGGTGGCGGAAGGACCGTTGTCGCAAGTGCGGCTGATGAACGACGAACGATTCCCCTGGCTGGTGCTGGTACCGCGCCTGGCCGGGGTGACCGAGTGGATCGAGCTGGACGGCGAGCAGCAGGACAAGCTGCGCACCGAGCTCAACCGCGCCTGCAAGGCCCTGAAGGGCGCAGACGGGGTGGAGAAGATCAACATCGGGGCGCTGGGCAACATCGTGCGCCAGCTGCACTTCCATGTCATCGGCCGCCATGACGGTGATCCGGCCTGGCCGGGCCCGGTCTGGGGCAGTGGCCCGGCGCACCGCTACGAGCCGGCGGCGCTGGACCAGCATGTCGCCTACTGGAAGGAACGGCTAGGATATCCGGCCCAGTCCTGAGCCTTCGCCGACCCGATGCGATTCAACCTCGTTGCCGCCGTCCTGCTGATCCTGATCGGCCTGTTCATGCTCGCCAGCAATCTCGGCTGGACGCACCTGAACCTGTCCAAGCTGCTGTTGACCTGGTGGCCGGTGGCCCTGGTTGGTGTCGGCATCGCGATGCTGTTCGGTCGCGGCAAATAAGGAAGGCGGCGCATTGCGCCGCCTTCCCTCATGTAGAGCCGAGCCATGCTCGGCTTCAATGCAGGGCAGCCGAGCATGGCTCGGCTCTACAAATCGCCTGCAATCGTCAGGTCCGCGGCAGGGTCACGCCGGTCTGGCCTTGGTACTTGCCGCCACGGTCGCGGTAGGACGTCTCGCAGACGTCATCGGCGGCCGCCTGGAAGAACAGCATCTGTGCCACGCCTTCGTTGGCGTAGATGCGCGCCGGCAGCGGCGTGGTGTTGCTGAATTCCAGGGTGACGTGGCCTTCCCATTCCGGCTCCAGCGGCGTCACGTTGACGATGATGCCGCAGCGCGCGTAGGTGCTCTTGCCCAGGCACACCACCAGGGTATCGCGCGGGATGCGGAAGTACTCGACGGTACGCGCCAGCGCGAAGCTGTTCGGCGGGATGATGCATTCGTCGGCGGTGATGTCGACGAAGCTGCCCGAGTCGAAGTGCTTGGGATCGACGATCGTCGAGTTGATGTTGGTGAACACCTTGAACTCGCGCGAGCAGCGCACGTCGTAGCCATAGCTGGACGTGCCATAGCTGACGATGCGCTGGCCGTTGGCCTGCTTCACCTGCCCGGCCTCGAACGGCTCGATCATGCCGTGCTGCTCGGACATGCGGCGGATCCAACGGTCACTCTTGATGCTCATGCTTTGTCCTGGGGTACGAGGGGGCGCGAGGATTCTAGCAGGGGCCCGGCCTCGGCCGGCGGCCCCTGCCCCGGCCCTTACAGCAGCGACGACAGGATCGGGATCGAAGCCCGCGGGCGCTTGCCCACTTCCTCGATCAGGCGCTGTGCGGCATGGCGGTAGGCCTGGGCCGGCGCCGAATCCGGCTGGGCGACGGTGATCGGGGTGCCTGCATCGCCCTGTTCACGGATGCCGATCTGCAGGGGCAGAGAGCCCAGCAGCGGCACGCCGTACTGCGCGGCCATGCGCTCGCCGCCGCCCTCGCCGAACAGGTGCTCGATGTGCCCGCAACTGCTGCAGGTGTGCACCGCCATGTTCTCGACGATGCCCAGCACCGGCACCTCGACCTTCTCGAACATCTTCAGCGCTTTCTTCGCGTCCAGCGTGGCGATGTCCTGCGGCGTGGTGACGATCACCGCACCGGCCAGCGGAATCTTCTGGGTCAGGGTCAGCTGGATGTCACCGGTGCCCGGCGGCAGGTCGATCAGCAGGAAATCCAGGTCGTCCCACAGGGTGTCGTTGAACAGCTGGGTCATCGCCGAGGTGGCCATCGGGCCCCGCCAGATCATCGGCGTGTCCTCTTCGATCAGGTAGCCGATCGACATGGTGTCCACGCCAAAGGCACGCAACGGCTCGATGCTCTTGTTGTCCGGGCTTTCCGGGCGACCGGACAGGCCCAGCATGGCCGGCACGCTCGGCCCGTAGATGTCCGCATCGAGCACGCCCACGCGCGCACCGAGCTGCTGCAGCGCCACGGCCAGGTTCACCGAGGTGGTGGACTTGCCGACGCCGCCCTTGCCCGAACCGACCGCGATCACGTTGCGGATGCGGGCATGCGGCGTAAGTCCCTTCTGGACCTGGCTGACATGGGGACGGCGGGGAGAACTGTTCACAACGGGCACCGGCGGGGTCAGGGGGATAACCCGACATCATACAAGCTGGATGCAAGCTGACTGAAATTCAGGAATGCGACAGATTCGTGCACAGATTGTTAAGTTCATGTTACGTTCGATGAGCACTGTTTTGAGCTGCGGAGCCGGATATTCCAGCCCGCGCGATGGCGCATGCGCAGTGCCGTTTTTGTTTTTGCTCTCCAATGGAATTACATGAAACACGTCAGCAATACCGCACGTCGCAACACGCTCGCCGTCGCCCTGATGTCCGCTCTGATGGCCGCCGCCCCGGCAATGGCCCAGGACAAGGCGACCAACCTGGACAAGATCACCGTCACCGGTTCGCTGATCCCGCAGACCCAGGTCGAAACCCAGACCCCGGTGATGTCCATCACCGCCGAAGACATCCAGACCCGCGGCTTCAGCAGCGTTGCTGAAGTGCTGCAGCAGTCGTCGCTGACCACCGGCGGCCTGCAGGGTGGACAGACCTCGGGTGCGTTCACCCAGGGCGCCGAAGCCGCCGGCATGTTCGGCCTGAACCCGGGCTACACCAAGTACCTGATCAACGGCCGCCCGATGCTCTCGTATCCGGCGCTGTACAACGGCAGCGAGTCGTTCAACAACATCAGCGGCATTCCGATCGACATCGTCGAGCGCATCGAGGTCCTGCCGGGCGGCCAGTCGTCGCTGTACGGCTCGGACGCGATCGCCGGCGTGGTCAACATCATCCTGAAGGAACGCATGGACGGCGGCACGATGTCGATCCGTGGCGGCACCTACACCGAAGGTGGTGGCAGCAACATCCGCTTCAGCGCCGCCAAGGGCTTCAATGCATTCGACGACCGCTTCCACGCGCTGGTCAACGTGCAGATCGAAAACGGCAGCCCGATCTGGGGCTACCAGCGTGACATCACCAAGCAGAACAACCCGGTCGGCTACACCGCACAGCTGCCGTCGAACGACTTTGCCGTCATCGGCAACGCCGACAACAAGCTGTACATGATGGACCCGACCCGCTGCGCCAACGTCGCAGGCCTGTACGACGGCACCACCACCGTCGGCAAGCGTGCATCGGGCGAATCGTGCGGCTCGGTGTACAGCGCCGGCTACAAGACCCTGAAGAACGGCAAGAACAGCGGCCAGTTCTACTCGTCGATGACCTTCGACGTGAACGACAACTTCCAGCTGTTCGCCGATGTGCTGTACAGCAAGGAAAAGACCGAGTTCACCTCCGGCTCCAGCGCCCTGTGGTGGGGCACCAAGTCGGTGATGGGCGGTTTCTACGACCAGGGCCTGGGCAAGGTCGTGAACCTGCAGCGCGCCTTCGCACCGGAAGAAATCGGCCCGGGCCACTACAACAACATCCTGAACTCCGATGAGAGCCGTTCCTACCAGGTCACCTTGGGTGGCAAGGGCATGGTCGGCGACTGGGACTACAGCGCCAGCTTCACCCGCGGCGAATACCGCCTGGACCAGAACCGCTTCGCGCGCTGGAAGGACAAGATCGAAGGCTTCTTCGGCGACACCGTGCTGGGCCCGCGCCTGGGTACCACCGCTGATGGCTTCGCCATCTACAACCCGGACTACGCCGCGTTCTACTCGCCGATCACCCCGGACCAGTTCGCCAGCTTCACCGGCTATGGCACCCACCGCAGCAAGACCTGGCAGAACCTGGGTCGCGTGCAGGTGACCAACGGGTCGCTGTTCTCCCTGCCGGGCGGCGACGCCGGCCTGGCCGTGGTGCTGGAAGGTGGCAGCGAAGGTTGGGATTACTCGCCCGACCAGGCCTTCGTCGATGGTAACGCCTGGGGTGCCACCGCCGTGGCCGGTGCCGGCCACCGCAGCAACTACGCGGTGACCAGCGAACTGCGCATGCCGGTGTTCGAGTCGCTGACCATCAGCGCCTCGGGCCGCTACGACGCCTTCAAGATCGCCGACAAGACCGTTGACAAGGCCACCTACAGCATCGGCCTGGAATACCGCCCGGTTGAGAGCCTGCTGCTGCGCGGCAAGTACGGCACCGCATTCCGTGCGCCGACCCTGTCCGATGCCTTCCAGGGCATGAGCGGCTCGTTCGCCTCCGGCCAGAACGACTACTACCGCTGCAGCCAGATGGGCTACGCGCTGCGTGACGAAGCCTGCTCGTTCTACAAGACCACCTCGGTGTACAGCGAAAAGTCCGGCAACCCGGACCTGAAGCCGATCACCGCCGACGTGTGGAGCGCGGGCGTGGTGTGGGCCCCGGTGAGCAACTTCTCGCTGTCGGTCGACTACTACAACTGGAAGATCAAGAACGAGGTCAAGACCCTGAGCACCGACCAGCTGCTGCTGGCCGAGTACCAGTGCCGCAACGGCCTGCCGAACAACACCTCGGCCAGCTGCCAGAACGTGACCGACTGGGTGTCCCGCGACGCCGGTGGCAACCTGGCCCGCGTGTACACCCCGAAGCTCAACGTGGCCAGCCAGAACCTGGAAGCGGTGACCGTCGGCGCCAAGTACCAGCAGGACCTGGGCCGCTTCGGTTCGCTGATGTTCTCGGGCAACTACACCAACATGCTGAAGCGTGAAGTGGTGCCGCTGCCGGGCGCACAGAAGCTGGATCTGCTGAGCGATCCGTACAACATGTGGTACTACGACAACTTCGCCAAGGTGCGCGGCGATGTGTCGGTGGGCTGGGCCATCTCCAAGTTCACCACCACCCTGTACGCCAACTACGTCGGCAGCACCCCGAACTACCTGGCCTACACCGGCCGCAGCTATGACTACGTCCACTCCTCCGGCGCCAAGGCCGGCAAGTGGGGCTCGTACACCACCTACAACATGAGCCTGAACTACCAGGCGCAGGACGATCTGACCCTGTCGCTGATGGTCAACAACGTGTTCAACAAGCTGCCGGAAGGCCAGCGCTACAACTACCCGGGCAACGAATCGACCCCGTTCAACGACGGCTTCTACAGCGTCTACGGCCGTCAGATCTCGGCCCAGGTCAAGTACGACTTCTGATCCCGTCGTATTCCGGACTGCGTGTCTGGACCAGGCCCCGCTTCGGCGGGGCCTTTTTTTGTCCGTCGCACAGCACGGCCACATCCCGTTCACGGTTCAGACACGTTTGACATGAACCGAAACAAATCAATACATATCAATGAGATGAAGGAGAAATGGGCGCTCCTGTCACTGCAAGGTGCGCACATCACCCACAGCTTCATGACTCCCTCGTGAACGTTTGACAGGCTCGGTTAATGTCGTGTTAATCTCGGGTCATCGGCACGTGAAGCCGGTACCAGCGCCGGGTGGCAGCACGCTGCCGACCCCGGGCAAGGGGCACACGGAGACGCCGACAAGGACCTGTCCCGGTGTACGACGCAATCATTCGATTCAAGGGGATTTCAGATGATCAATCGCAAGTCGCTCAGCAAGCATCCGCTGAGCTTCGCCCTCGCCTCCGCCGTGCTGCTCGCTGCGGCCGCCCCGGCGATCGCACAGGACGCCTCGGGCTCGACGCAGACCACCGAAGAGGCATCCAAGTCCAAGGCCACCAATCTGGATACGGTGACCGTCACCGGCTCGCGCATCAGCCGCGACGTGTTCAACTCGGTCTCGCCGGTGCAGGTCGTCACCCGTGAAGAAACCACCCTGGCCGGCTTCAACTCGACCACGGCGGCCCTGCAGAGCACCGCGGTCACCGCCGGTGCGGCGCAGATCAACAACGCCTATGGCGGCTACGTCACCGACGGTGGCCCGGGCGCCAACACCCTGGGCCTGCGCGGCCTCGGCCCGACCCGCACCCTGATCCTGCTCAATGGCCGCCGCGTGTCGCCGGCCGGTACCCGCGGCTCGGTGGGCTCGACCGACCTGAACGTGCTGCCGAACTCGATCGTCGACCGCGTCGAAATCCTGAAGGACGGTGCGTCCTCGATCTACGGCTCCGACGCCGTTGCCGGCGTAATCAACATCATCACCAAGAAGAAGGTCGATGGCGTCAGCTTCGAAGCACAGCACAACGCCACCGATGGCGGCGGCGGTGAAGAGCGCCGTTACTCCATCATGTTCGGTGCCACCGGCGAGCGCTCGCACTTCTCCGGCTCCTATGAGTACTACACCCGCAACGAGCTGACCCTGGCCGACCGCAGCTGGGCCGGTGGCTGCCCGACCGACATGTACCGCGACATCGACGCGGGCGACTATTGGGGCAGCGGCGACTTCATCGACCCGCTGACCGGCAAGCCGAAGTGCTGGTCGCTCGATGCCGGCGGCACCACGCTGAACACCATCGGCACCAACACCCGTACCGGTGTTGCGGCCCCGGGCGGCGCCGGCACCCGCTTCAACCGCTGGCGCCCGAATGCGGCCATCACCACCGGCCTGGTGGGCTACGAAGGCGTGGACCTGAACACCCGCGACACCTTCGATCCGGCCATGCGCAACCAGTCGCTGATCTCGCCGACCAAGACCCACACCCTGTACCTGCAGGGTGGCTTCGACCTCAACGCACTGGGCGATGCCGAGCTGTACTACGAGTTCCTGGGCAACAAGCGCAAGTCGACCCAGACCGGCTATCGCCAGCTGACCCTGGACTATGCCGTGGGCAGCCCGCTGATCCCGGCCAACCTGCGTGACAGCGTTGCCGGTGCTCCGACCGACCAGACCAGCGGCAAGAACCTGGGCGTGCGTGCGTTCATCGGTTTCGGCAACGACACCAACAAGCAGAACGTCGACTTCCTGCGCTTCAATGCCGGCCTGCGTGGCCACCTGAGCTCGGAGTGGAACTATGACTTCAACGTCATGCACTCGCGCAGCGACGCCGACTACACCTTCGAGAGCTTCCTGACCAGCCGCCTGCGCCAGAGCCTGGACGTGGTCTCCAACGGTGCCGGTGGCTATGTCTGCCGGGACGGTTCCAACGGCTGCATCGCCGCGCCGGCGCTGAACACCAACACCATCGGTGGCAAGCTGCCGCAGGACTGGAAGGACTGGGTGTTCGTGCCGGTCACCGGCAACACGCTGTACAAGGAAACGACGGTCAACTTCAACGTCAACGGCCCGCTGTTCGACATGCCGTACGGTTCGGCCGGTGGTGCATTCGGCGTCGAGTACCGCAAGGCACGCATCGACGACACCCCGTCGCCGTACTCGATCAATGCCGACCTGTACAACCTGACCAACGCCACTCCGACCCGCGGTTCGGACTCGGTGTTCGAAGCCTACGGCGAACTGGAACTGCCGCTGCTGTCCGGCGTCACCGCTGCCGAGGAACTGACGGTCAACCTGTCCGGCCGCTACACCGACTACAAGTCCTACGGCTCGGATGAGACCTACAAGATCGGCGCGCTGTGGACCCCGGTGAAGTGGCTGTCGTTCCGTGCGTCGTACGGCACCTCCTACCGCGCACCGGCGCTGTTCGAACAGTTCCTGGGCGGCACCACCGGCTTCCTGAGCAGCAGTGCCGACCCCTGCAACGAGTATGGTGATCGCAACCCGAGCTCGCCGCGTTACCAGAACTGCGCATCGCTGGGCCTGGCACCGGACTACCTGGCCACCCAGGGCGTGACCGTGGTCACCCAGGGTGGTGCCGAGGCCGGCCTGGAAGCCGAAACCTCCAAGGCCAAGACCCTGGGCGTGGTGATCCAGCCGGAATTCGGCAGCGGCTTCGGTGACCTGTCCTTCGCCGCCGACTACTTCGACATCGAAGTGAAGAACGGCGTCGACAGCGCGGGCGGCGCGAACATCCTGTCGCGCTGCTACGACAGCGGCAGTGCCGACTTCTCCTCCGGTTCGGGTCTGTGCCGCCTGGTGGCCCGCAACCCGGTCAACAACCAACTGGTGGTGACCAACGGCTTCATCAACCTGTCCACCGACAAGGTCCGTGGCCTGGACTTCACCACCCGCTATGTCCGCGAAATCGGCCCGGGCACCCTGCGCACCACGCTGCAGTTCACCCACTACCTGGAACAGGCCAGCAAGGTCTTCTCCGACGATCCGCTGGTGGACTACAACGGCATGCTGTCGCGTCCGGAAAACACCGCCTCGCTGGACCTGAGCTACAAGTGGAAGAACTGGCAGGTGCGTTACGGCCTGGACTGGATCGACAAGATGGACAGCTACGCGTACTACGAGGAGCGCAACCCGGGTGACTTCGATCCGGCCACCTCGGCGTACAAGCTGTACACCCCGAACTACTTCCTGCAGGCCATCTCGGTGAAGTATGAAGCGGACAAGTGGTCGGTCACCGGTGGCGTGCGCAACTTCGCCGACCGCAAGCCGCCGACCATCTCGCAGGGTGTCTACAGCACCGTCGGCAACGCGCTGCTGTACAGCGGCTTCGACTACTTCGGTCGCAGCTACTTCCTGAACATCACGCGTTCGTTCTGATCCTGCTCCCTGCAACCGCCGCCCTTCGGGGCGGCGGTTCCATTTCAGGCACCGGATTCTCCGCAGGCCGGTGCCAACGCATTCCGAGGTTGCAATGAAGCGAGCCCTGCTGCTGGCGGCCCTGGCCAGCCTTTCACCGTTGCTGCACGCCAAGCCTGTGGCGCCCACCATCGAACAGATGGCCGCCTTCCCGGCCATCTCCAGCCTGTCGTTGTCACCAGACGGAAAACACATCGCCGGCCTTCGCGCCGATGGCGAGGAGCGCGTGATCGTGGTTTGGCGGACCGATGCACTGGACAAGCCACCCACGGTGATCGGCGCCAACCGCATGAAGTTCCAGAGCGTGTCGTTCATCAAGAACGGACAGCTGGCCGTCGTGCTGTGGCAACCCTACGACCTGCGCGCCGACCGGGTGACCAAGACCTTCGTCAGCAAGTTCTTCATCACCGACATCGAAGGCAAGCAGTGGAAGGAGCCGATCACGCCGCCGCGCGCCTCCAGTCGCAATGAAGAGCTCGAGCAGGCACTGGCCAACGCCACGGTGCTCGACACCCTGCCCAACGATCCCGACCACATCCTGGTGGTCAACGGTTCGGGCAGCAGTTCCGGTGACGTCTACAAGGTCGACCTGCGCAACTTCACCTCCCAGCGCATCCAGAAGACCGAAGAGCGCGTGGCGGGCTATATCACCGACCTGGACAGTGAACTGCGGGCACGCCTGCGGCAGGACGTCGACGGTACCGGCGCCTACGTCGCCACCGAGTTCCGCTCGCCTGCCAACGGTGCCTGGGAGGAGCATTTCCGCTCCTACGTGAAGAACCGCGACGTCAACCAGGTGATCGGCTTTGCCGATGATCCGAACATCGCGTTCGTACTCAGCAATGTCGGCCGCGACAAATCAATCGTCTACGAGTACGACATCACGGCCCGCAAGCAGAAGGAAGTGCTGTTCGAGCACAAACTGTTCAACGCCGGCTCGATGCTGATCAACCGCCACCGGAGCGGTGCGGTACCCTTCGGCGAGATCATGGGAATCGGCTACGCCGGTCCGCGCGGCGACGACATCCAGTGGACCTCTCCGCGCATGAAGGCCCTGGACCAGGGGCTGCGCCAGGCGCTTGGCATCCGCCAGGAGCCGCTGGCGATGGTCGATACCGCGAACGGCCAGCGCTACACCGCCAACTACGATACAGGCCTGAGCTACCGCATCGTCGACTACACCGCCGATCTTTCCAATGTGCTGGTGGCTACCTCCGGCCCTTCCAACCCGCCCGAGTATCACCTGCTGCACGACGGCAAGCTGACCCTGCTGGCCAAGACCTATCCGCAGATCCAGCCAGCCGCGCTGGGCACCACCCGGCTGGTCTACTACAAGGCACGCGACGGGCTGGACATTCCGGCATTCCTGACCACGCCCAGCACCGAGCTGTGCGGTGCCGGCCCGTGGAAAGCCGTGGTGCATCCGCACGGCGGCCCGTGGGCACGCGATGGCATGGACTTCGACGGCTCGATGTGGGTACCGCTGATGGCATCACGCTGCATGGCGGTCCTGCGCCCGCAGTTCCGCGGCTCGGCCGACTGGGGCCGCAAGCTGTGGATGGCCGGTGATGCCGAATGGGGCCAGAAGATGCAGGACGACAAGGACGATGGCGCGCAGTGGATGATCGACCAGAAGATCGCCCAGCCCGGCCACATCGCCATGTTCGGCTTCTCCTATGGCGGCTACTCGGCGTTCGCGGCTTCGGTGCGTCCCAATGGCCTGTACAAGTGCGCCATCGCCGGTGCCGGCGTTTCGGACATCAAGAAGATCTGGTCGCGCTTCTATACCAACCCGTTCTTCCGCC
The DNA here is from genome assembly GCF_052446685.1 of Stenotrophomonas sp. LC732. Classification (NCBI taxonomy): domain Bacteria; kingdom Pseudomonadati; phylum Pseudomonadota; class Gammaproteobacteria; order Lysobacterales; family Lysobacteraceae; genus Stenotrophomonas; species Stenotrophomonas sp. LC732. Next base: position 3,116,810 of record NZ_CP199214.1, read on the forward strand.
AGGCCCAGGCGCCGACCGTGGCCGGCCTCAACCCGGTCGACAAGGCCGGTGAAATGAAGATTCCATTGATGGTCTACCACGGTGACCGCGACCGCACGGTGCCGATCGAGCAGTCGGAGTGGTTCGTGAACAAGGCCAGGGGTTCGGGGCAGCCGGTCGAGTTCCACGCCATCGCCGACTACGCGCATGGTCCCGCCTGGACCCGCGCGATCATGGGTGACCAGCTCAGGCTGATCGACGACTACCTGGGCAAGGGCTGCGGCGGCGGCGGCCTGTAAGCCGCACCGCTTCCTGCAAGGGCGTCCACGGGGCGCCCTTGCACGTTCTGGCCCTTGCGCCCGGACATGACCTTCGACACCCTTGCAGGCCAGGCCGGCGGCGTATCGTTCGGCCCACGGCCGTACCTGCGGCTTCTCCCTGACTCACTCGGCCTGGAGGCCAAGAATAGTGATGACGCGCACTCCCAAGATCGTCCTGCTCAGCCTGGCCGTGTCGGCCGTGCTGGCCGGCTGCGGCAAGAACGAAACCCCGGCCAAGGATGCCGCGACCCCCGCCCCGGCCACCGCCGAAGCCACCACCTACAAGCTGGACGACAGCAAGCTGCCGGCCTACAACGCCTTCCAGCCGAGCGACCTGGACACCACCAAGGACGCGTGCACCGCCTTCGGCGACTACGTCAACAGCAAGTGGCTGGCCGCCAATGAAATCCCGGGCGACCGCACCAGCTGGGGCGCGTTCACCATCCTCGACGAACGTTCGGTGGCCGTGCAGCACCAGCTGGCCGAACAGGTTGCGCAGGTCAAGAATCCGAACCACATCGAGAAGATCGTCGGCGACCTGTGGGCCACCGGCATGGACGAAGCCAAGATCAACGCCCAGGGCATCGAGCCGCTGAAGGCCGACCTGGCTGCGATCGACGGCCTGCAGGACAAGGCGGCCATCGCCAACTACCTGCGCACCAGCGCCGCCAAGGGTGACAACCTCCTGTTCGGCTTCGGCGCTGAAGCCGACTTCAAGAACTCCGGCGTGAACATGGCCTATGCCAGCCAGGGCGGCCTGGGCCTGCCGGATACCACCTACTACACCGATGCCAAGAACGCCGACAAGCTGAAGGCCTATCAGGCGCATGTCGCCAAGGTGCTGGAGCTGTCCGGCGTGGCCGCGGCCGATGCAGCCAAGCAGGCCGAGGACGTGGTCAAGTTCGAAACCCGCCTGGCCAAGGCCTCCAAGTCGCGCGTGGAGCTGTCGCGCAACGTCGAGCTGTACTACAACCCGGTCACCCTGGCCGACGCCGACAAGCTGACCCCGAACTTCAGCTGGACCGAGTTCTTCAAGTCGCAGGGCGTGGCCGCGCCGGAGAAGTTCTCGCTGGCCATGCCGGCCTTCCATGAGGAAGTGAGCAAGTCGCTGGCCGACACCGATCCGTCGGTGTGGCGCGCCTACCTGCGCTTCCACACCGTGGACAGCGCCTCGCCGTACCTGGCCGATGCCTTCGTGCAGGAGAACTACGAGTTCTACGGCAAGACCCTCAACGGCCAGAAGGAGCAGAAGCCGCGCTGGAAGCGTGTGCTGGGCACCATCGAAAACGATGCCGGTGAAGCCTTCGGCCAGCTGTACGTGAAGGTTGCCTTCTCGCCGGAAGCGAAGGCGAAGATGGAAGAACTGGTGAAGAACCTGGCCGCCTCGCTGAAGGACCGCATCCAGGGCCTGAGCTGGATGAGCGAGGAAACCAAGGCCAAGGCCATCGCCAAGTGGGAAACCTTCACCCCGAAGATCGGTTACCCGGACAAGTGGCGCGACTGGTCGGGCCTGCAGACCCAGCGCGACAGCTACCTGGGCAACGTGCGCGCGGCCAACGAGTTCAACTACAAGTTCAACCTGTCCAAGATCGGCAAGCCGGTGGACAAGACCGAGTGGGGCATGACCCCGCAGACCGTCAACGCCTACTACAACCCGCTGCAGAACGAGATCGTGTTCCCGGCCGCCATCCTGCAGCCGCCGTTCTTCGATCCGAAGGCCGACGACGCGCTGAACTACGGCGGCATCGGTGCGGTGATCGGCCATGAGATGACCCACGGTTACGACGACCAGGGCGCACGCTTCGGGCCGACCGGCAACATGGAAGACTGGTGGACCCCGGCCGACAAGAAGAACTTCGAAGGCCTCACCGGCAAGCTGGTCAAGCAGTTCGACCAGTACAAGGTCGACGGCCAGGCAGTGAACGGCCACCTGACCCTGGGCGAGAACATCGCCGACCTGGGCGGCCTGGCCACCGCCTACGACGCCCTGCAGAAGGCCACCGCCGGCAAGGAAGATGCGAAGGTCGACGGCTTCACCCGCGACCAGCGCTTCTTCTTCAACTGGGCCACCGTGTGGCGCACCAAGTACACCCCGGAAAACGCCAAGGTCCGCCTGGCCACCGACCCGCACGCCCCGGCGCAGTTCCGTGCCATGGGTGCGCCGTCGAACCTGCCGACCTTCGCTGCCGCGTTCCAGTGCAAGGCCGGTTCGCCGATGGCCCGCACCGGCGAGCAGCAGGTGGTGATCTGGTAAGCCACGGCTGACGCTGCGGCAGACCTGCAAAGGCCCGGGAATCCCGGGCCTTTGTTTTTCACAGCGCCCGTCATCCACGCATGGCCCAGGCCGTTGGTAGATGCCGACCCTGGTCGGCGCACGGCCCAGCGGCGCCACCGTGACGCGTGCATGCCGCGCCCATGCACGGCTTGCTATAGTGCGCGCGCCCTCAATCCATCACGGATTCGTTCCACATGCCCAATTTCCGTCCGCTTGCCATCGCCCTGGGCATCAGCCTGGCGACGCTGGTCCCGACCCACGATGCGTTCGCCGCCAAGAAGAAGGCCGCGCGCGCCCCGGCCGTCAGCGCCCAGTGCAGCGACTTCTACGACGCCACCAACGCAGGCTGGCTGAAGGCCAACCCGGTGCCGCAGACCGGTGCCACCACCGCGCTCGGCCAGCTGGTCGAGCGCAGCCGCCAGCAGCAGCGTGAACTGCTCGACGCCGCGATGAAGTCGCCGCAGGGCAACGTGCAGAAGCTGCTGGGCGACTTCTGGGCCAGCGGCCTGGACGAAGCCGCCGTGGAAGCGGACGGCTCCAACCCGATCGCGCCGCTGCTGACCCGCATCAACGCCATCAAGAAGGCCAAGGATGTGCCGGCCTCGATCGCCGCACTGCACCAGGTGGGCATCCCGGTGGCCTTCAACTTCGGCCCGGACGTCGACCTGAAGGCACTGGACCGCCACATCGGTTACTTCATGCAGGGCGGCATGGGCCTGCCGGACCCGGCGTTCTATACCCGCACCGACGCCGATACCGTGGCGCTGATGGGGCGCTACCGCAACTACGTCAAGCAGATCCTGGCGCTGACCGGCACCCCGGCGGCCAGGCTCGATGCCGAATCGCAGGCGGTGATCGCGCTGGAGACCGAGCTGGCGCGCAATGCGCAGTCGCTGGCCGGCATCAACAACCCGTTCAACAACTACGCGCCGATCTCCACCAAGGAGCTCAACAGCCGTTACCGCAACCTGCAGCTGGACGCGTTCCTGAAGGCACAGGGCGTGGACGACGACCTGGTCTCGCTGGCCGACCCGGGCCTGTTCAAGCAGCTCGATGGCATGGTCACCAAGCTCAAGCCGGACCAGTGGAAGGCCTACCTGCGCTGGCGCGTGGGCGACTCGATGGCACCGTACCTGTCCAAGGCCTACCGCGACGCGGAGTTTGAATTCCGTGGCCGCGTGCTGCGTGGCGAAACGCTGCCGCCGCAGCGCTGGGAAGACGTGCTGGAGGCGATCAACGTGGCCGCCGGCCCGATGGTCGGCCGCGAATATGCGGCCCGTTACCTGTCGGCCGAAGACCGTCGCCAGGCGGCGTGGATCGTCGACAAGCTGCGCGAAGTGCAGATCGAGGCGGTCAAGAACAACAGCTGGATGAGCGCCGAAGCCAAGACCGAAGCGCAGGCCAAGCTGGCTGCGCTGAAGATCGAGATCGGCACCCCGTTGCGCGACCTCGACTACAGCGTGCAGCCGATGGGCCGCGGTTCGTTCGGCGGCAACATGCTGATCGCGTCGACCTGGCGCCACCGCGAGGAAATGAAGCGCATCGGCAAGGGCAACGCCGACCGCCGCTGGGACGTGCTGCCGCAGCAGCCGTCGCTGGCCTACGACCTGGCACAGAACCGCCTGATCGTTACCGCGGCGATCCTGCAGGGCCCGGTGTTCAATGCCAAGGCCGACGCCGCCGACAAGTTCGGCAGCTTCGGTGGCCTGGTCGGCCATGAGCTGACCCGTGCGATCGACGCCAAGGGTGCACTGGTCGACGCCAAGGGCGAACTGCGCAGCTGGTGGACCCCGGCCGACAAGACCGCCTGGACCCTGCTTGGCAACCGCGTGGCCGCGCAGTACAGCGCCTACGATTTCCCGGGCGTGAAGGGTGCCAAGGTCAACGGCACGCTCACCCAGGAAGAGAACCTGGCCGACATCGCCGGTCTGGAACTGGCCTGGGCGGCCTATACCGCGCAGGAGCCGAAGGCCAAGCCGGCACAGCAGCAGGGCTTCTTCCGCGCCTGGTCGGCGTTGTGGGCACAGCAGCTGTCGCCGAACGAGGCCGTGCGCCGCCTGACCGCCGACATCCGCGCGCCGGGCCTGTGGCGCAGCAACGGCACGCTGGCCAACCTGCCGGCATTCGGTGCCACCTTCAGCTGCAAGGCCGGCCAGCCGATGCAGCGCAGCGAAGCCGACCAGATCAAGGTCTGGCGCTGAGCCACGCGCACTACCCGTAGTACAGGGGGCGCCTTCGGGCGCCCTTTTTTGCGAGTGCAGCACGATCCCGGGTTAACACCGCGCGTGCTATCGCTGCGGCTTCGTCCATCGCGGAGCCCCGACATGGCACACAAGAACACGATCTGCCTCTGGTACGACAACGGCGCGCTCGAGGCCGCCACCTTCTACGCCAGCATCCTGCCCGACAGCGCGGTGATCGCCGTGCATCACGCCCCCGGCGACTTTCCGGATGGCAAGGAAGGCAACGTGCTGACGGTCGAGTTCACGGTCTGCGGCATTCCCTGCGTCGGCCTCAACGGCGGCACCGCGTTCAAGCACAGCGAAGCGTTTTCCTTCCAGATCCAGACCGAGGACCAGGCCGAGACCGACCGCCTGTGGGATGCGATCGTCGGCAACGGTGGACAGGAAAGCCAATGCGGCTGGTGCAAGGATCGCTGGGGCATCTCCTGGCAGATCAGCCCGCGCATGTTGATCGAAGCCGTGACCAGCAAGGACAAGGCATTGGCCAAGCGAGCCTTCAACGCGATGATGCCGATGAAGAAGATCGACATCGCCACCATCGAAGCGGCAATCAAAAAAGGGGACGGAGGGGATTAAGTCGTTTCTCCCCATGCCCCGTGTGCAGATGCAGATTGCGACTTAATCCCCTCCGTCCCCTTTTTGCGAGGTGTTGATGTCCTGGGATGCGATCGTCGTTGGTGGCGGCCACAACGGCCTGGTCTGCGCGGCCTATCTGGCGCGCGCTGGAAAGAAGGTGCTGGTGCTGGAACGTCGTGGCGTTCTCGGCGGTGCCGCAGTCACCGAGGAATTCCATCCCGGCTTCCGCAACTCGGTGGCGTCGTACACGGTGTCCCTGCTGCAGCCGAAGGTGATCGACGACCTGCAACTGCATGCGCATGGGCTGCGCATCATCAATCGCCCGGTCAACAACTTCCTGCCGATGGAGGATGGTCGTTATCTGCTGTCGGCACCGGGCCGCACCCAGGCAGAGGTCGCGAAGTTCTCCGAGCGGGATGCGCAGCGGCTACCCGAATACGAAGCGCGCCTGGAGATCTTCGCCGATGTGCTGCGCGCGTGGGCCCTGCGCGCGCCACCGGATGCCGGCGTTGCCGGTGGTTGGCGCGCGTTGCCTGCGCTGTGGCAGATGGGCCGTCTTGGTCGTGAACTGGCCACGCTGGATGCCTCGCTGCGGCAGGAGCTGCTGGACCTGTTCACGCTGTCGGCAGCCGAGTATCTGGATCGCTGGTTCGAAAGCGAACCGATCAAGGCGCTGTTCGGCTTCGATGGCATCGTCGGCAACTACGCAAGCCCCTATACACCGGGCAGTGCCTACGTACTGCTGCACCACGTATTCGGCCAGTGCAATGGCGTGAAGGGTGCGTGGGGCCATGCGATCGGCGGCATGGGCGCGATCAGCCAGGCGATTGCAGCCTCGGCACGCGAGGCCGGAGCGGAACTGCGCGTGGAGGCCGGCGTGCAGCGCGTGCGAATCGAACAGGGCCGCGCGGTGGGCGTCGAACTGGCCAACGGCGAGATCCTGCGCGCACGCACGGTGGTTGCCAACGTCAATCCGAAACTGCTGTACGAACAATTGCTGGAACCGGCACAGGTACCCAACGCGACACGCGAACGCATGGCGAACTGGCGCTGCGGTTCCGGCACGTTCCGGATGAACGTGGCGCTGTCGCGGCTGCCGGAGTTCCGCGCCCTGCCCGGGCCCGGCGATCACCTCAGCGCCGGCATCATCATGGCACCCAGCCTGGATTACATGGACCGCGCCTGGCTGGATGCGCGCCGCGACGGTTGGGCGCGCGAACCGATCGTGGAAATGCTGATTCCGAGCACGCTGGACGATTCGCTGGCGCCGCCCGGGCAGCACGTGGCCAGCCTGTTCTGCCAGCATGTGGCGCCGGTGTTGCCTGAAGGCCGCCATTGGGACGATCACCGGGAGACCGTGGCCGACCTGATGATCGCCACCGTCGAACGGCATGCGCCCGGCTTCACCGCCAGCGTGCTCGGTCGGCAGGTGCTGTCGCCGCTGGATCTGGAACGCACCTTCGGCCTGGTCGGCGGCGACATCTTCCACGGCGCACTGAGCGCCAACCAGCTGTTCTCGGCACGGCCGATGGTCGGCCAGGCCGGCTATCGTGGCGCCCTGCCCGGGCTGTACCTGTGCGGTTCGGGCACACACCCCGGCGGTGGCGTCACCGGTGCACCGGGGCACAACGCGGCGCAGGTGGTGTTGCAGGATCTGTAGAGGCGTGCCGACCAACGGTCGGCACCTGCAGCGTCAAATGATCCTTCGGATCATTTGACGCTGCGCAGATGGTTCGGGCGCTTCGGTGGGCCGGGCGGGCGGCGCTTGAACGGCGGCTGCCCGCGCCAGTAGCGGATCAGCAACCAGCCGAACAGCATGCCGCCGAGGTGCGCGAAGTGGGCCACGCCCGGCTGCCAGCCGGTCATGCCCAGCACCAGCTCGCCCACACCGAACAGGATCACGAAAGTGCGCGCCTTCATCGGGATCGGCGGGAACAGCAGCATCACCCGCTGGTTCGGGAACAGCATGCCGTAGGCCAGCAGCAGGCCGAACACGCCGCCGGAGGCGCCCAGCACCGTGGCAGGGTTTTCCAGCAGCGTACCCACCAGCAGCTGGCAGACACCGGCACCGGCCACGCACACCAGGTAGTACAGCAGGAAGCGCTTCTCGCCCCAGGTCTGCTCCAGCGGCGCGCCGAACATGAAGACCGCCAGCATGTTGAAGAACAGATGGCCGAAGCTGCCATGCAGGAAACCGTAAGTCAGCAGCTGCCAAGGCTGGAAGTTGCCACCCGGCGAGAACGCGTCGAAGCCCTGCTGCAACGGTTGCAGCATGAACGGCTCGAAGGTCTGCATGCCGAGCAGGAACGGCTGCTGCAGCAGGAACAGGATCGCGTTGGCGATCAGCAGGGCCTTGGTGACGGTTGGCAGTCGCGGGAACATGGGAGCACCGGCATGGAACGGCCTCCATCATAGCCGCAGCATCGTGTCTTGTTGGCGACCCGCAGGTCCGGCCTGTTCAGTCGCCAGCGGTGCTCAGCCCGGGCCCCACACCGCTGCGTCCAGCGCCGCCGCCGGATCGGTCGCCGGCATCCGCACCCGGCCGTTCTCCACCCGCACACCCTCGGCGCGCAACCGTTGTGACTGCTCGCGCCAGCCGGCCGACCCTTCTTCCATGGCAATGCGCCCGTCCGAGCGCAGCACGCGGTGCCAGGGCAGGTCCGGGTCGTCGTTCTGGCCCAGGATGCGTGCGGTCAGGCGTGCACGCCCAGGCAGGCCCGCGCGCATCGCCACCTGGCCGTAGCCCATCACCTGCCCCGCCGGGATTGCGCGGATCACCGCCAGGATGCGCGCACGCGCCTGCTCCGGCGTCAGCGCCGCAGGCGGGTCACCAGCAGAACGCCGATCAGCACCAGCACGGTGCCGGCGATCTGCGCCGGCCCCATCGGTTCGTCGAGCAGCCATAGGCTCATCACGATGGTGGAAACAGGGCCCAGCATACCGACCTGCGCGGCCAGCGACGAACCCACGCGCTGCACCGCCAGCATGATCGCCAGCACCGGCAGCACCGTGCACACGGTGGCATTGACCAACGACAGCCACTGCACCGGCGCCGGTGCCTGCCACAGCAGCGGCAGCGGATGGGTCACCGCGAAATGCAGCAGCACCAGCACGCTGGCCACGCAGCTGGCATAGGCGGTCAGCCGCACCGCACCGATGCGCGCGACCACCTGCCCACTGCCGAACAGGTACAGCGCATAGCTGAGGGCACTGCCCAGCACCAGCAGGCTGCCGACGATGATCTGCCCACCCTCGCGCTGCAGATCGTGGCCGAAGGCCAGCAGCACGCCGAGGTAGCTCAGCACCAGCGCACCGATCTGCCAGCGGCCCGGCCGCTGGCGCGCCAGCAGCACGTTGATCAGCAGTACCAAGGTCGGGTTCAAGTACAGGATCAGCCGCTCCAGGGTCACGCTGATGTACTGCAGTCCCTGGAAGTCGAGCAGGCTGGACAGGTAGTAGCCGGTGAAGCCCAGCCACAGCACGCGGGCACGGTCGGCCCAGGACAACGGCTCGGCCCGGCGCGCGGCCCACGCTGCCATCAACGCGAACAGGGGCAGCGCCATCAGCATGCGCAGGGCGAGCAGCGTGGTGGCATCGACGCCGTGGCGCAGGCCGAGCTTGACGATGATCGCCTTGCCCGACGCGGCGATGGCGCCGATCGCGGCCAGGCCGATGCCGCCCAGCGCAATGCGTGGGGAAGCAGTGGCGATGCGGGAAGCGGGAGTGGACATCAGGACGACGGCGGGCCGCGCAGAGCGGCCCGGTAAGGCGTGGGGGACGCTCATTGTCGCATGGGGGCGCCCGCTGCCCTGTAGAGCCGAGCCTGCGCTCGGCGTCGCCAGGCCGGGGCGAAAGGCTGCCGAGCAGGGCTCGGCCCCACAACATCCCGGCTCAGCGCATCAGCACCACTTCTTCGGCCGAGGTCGGGTGGATCGCCACGGTGTCGTCGAACTGGGCCTTGGTCGCGCCCATCTTCACCGCCACCGCAAAGCCCTGCAGGATCTCGTCGGCCGCTTCGCCCAGCAGGTGGATGCCTACCACGCGTTCTTCCGGACCGGCACAGACCATCTTGAACAGGCTGCGCTGGGTACCATTGGCCAGCGCCTGCAGCATCGGGCGGAAGCGGCTGTGGTAGACGCTCACCTGGTCGAAACGCCGGCGCGCTTCTTCCTCGCTCATGCCCACCGCGCCCAGCGGCGGATGCGAGAACACCACGCTGGCCACGTTCTCGTAATCCATTTTGGACTGCGGGCGCCCCCCGAACAGGCGGTCCATCAGCCGCCGCGAAGCGGCCACCGCCACCGGGGTCAGGCCGACCTTGCCGGCGATGTCACCGACCGCGTGCACGCTCGGCACGCGGGTGGTCTGCCACTCGTCCACCTGCACCTGCTCGTGCTCGCCGATGTCGATGCCGAGCGCTTCCAGACCCAGGCCACGGCTGTTGCCGCGGCGGCCGGCAGCGAAGAACACCGCATCGAACACACTGTCGATCGGGCCGTCATGGCCGAACGCCCGCACGCGCTCGCCATCGCGCTGCAGTTCGCGCAGGCGATAGTCGAAATGGATCCGCACGCCCTGCTGTTTCAGGTTCTCGGCCAGCTGATCGGTCAGCTCGTAATCGAAGCGCTCCAGCAGGCGCTTGCCGCGCACCAGCAGGCTCACGCGGCTGCCGAGCGCCTGCAGCAGGCCAGCCAGCTCCACCGCGATGTAACCACCACCGATGATCGCCACCTCGGCCGGCGCCGCACGCAGGTCGAAGAAATCGTCGGAGACCAGGCCCAGCTCCGCGCCGGGAATATCCGGACGCAGTGGATGCGCGCCAGTGGCGATCAGGATGTGTTCGGCGCTGTAGTGCACGCCATCACTGCAGGCCACGGTGTGCGCATCAAGCAGATGGCCACGTGCCGGAATGCGCACCACGCCGGTTTCGTCCAGGCGCTTGTGGTAGCTGGTGTGGATGTTGCTGATGTAGGCCTGGCGATGGATCACCAGTTCCTTCCACGACAGCGCCGGGCGTGCCTCGACATCGAAGCCCATCGCATTGGCCAGGCCGATGCGCTCGTGCAGGTCGGCCGCCAGCCACATCGCCTTCTTCGGCACGCAGCCGACATTGACACAGGTTCCGCCCAGTTCGCCGGGTTCCAGCATTGCCACGCGCTTGCCATGCTGCGCGGCGCGGATCGCACCGGCCAGGCCGGCGGAGCCGCCGCCAAGGACGATCAGGTCGTAATCATAGGATGCAGTGCTCATCGGAATCGCTCGGGTCGGTAAGGGGCAGGATCGATCGCTGGCGTGTGGCCGCAGACGAGATCGGCGATCCGCTGGCCGATGCCGGCGCTCATGCTGACGCCGAGCATGCCATGCCCCGCTGCAGGCCAGACGTGAGGATGCGCGGGCGCGCGGCCGATCAGCACAGCGCGTGCGCGCTCATCGCTCACCCCTGCTTCGTCCTGCGCCGCATCGGTGGCCACTGCCGGTAGGTCATTGCACGCCACAGCCATTCCATCGGACCAAAGCGGAAGCGCGCCAGCCACGCGTGCGAAACAGCCACCTGCACGGCAAACAACAGCAGCGCGAACAGCAGCTGCACGCTGCGCGGCATCATCTCGAACCTGCCCAGGCCGTAGTGGTAGAAGGTCCAGGTACACAGCAGCGACTGGCCAAGATAGTGGGTCAACGCCATGCGCCCCACCGGCGCCAGCCACGCCAGCCGCGTGCGCCAGTGCACGATCCACGCCAGGTAGCCCAGGCACATCGGCAGCCCGCCAACCGTGACCAGGGCCATCGCCGCGGTCACCGGCAGGTTGTAGGCGCCGGGTGCAAGGTAGGGTTTCCAGGCAACCCCCAGCAGCGTGACCAGCAGCCCCAGCGGCAGTGCGATCCAGCGCAGCGACGCGTACAGCCGCGGGAAGCGCTCCGGCGTCGCCAGCGCGCCACTGCCGGCGAACCAGCTGCCGAGCAGGAACATGCCCAGCACTTCCGGGCCGCTGATCAGCAACGCGCCCATCGAGGTGCCGAACTCGCTCAGGCGCTGCACAGTGGCCTGCGCCCAGCTGCCCTGCCCGTACACCTGCCGCTGCAGGTCGATGCTCTGCTGCGCCTCGGCAAGCATGCCCTGCACCTCTTCGGCCGAAGCCATCGACACCATCGCACCCACCAGCAGCATCATCGCTACACCGCCGAGGTAGACGATCACGCCCATCCACGGCAGCCAGCTGCGCGGCGCCTCGCGGCAGGCCAGCAAGGGCAACGAGACCAGCGCATACATCACCAGGATGTCGCCGGACCAGACCAGCAGTGCATGGCACAGGCCGATCAGCAGCAGGCCGGCGCTGCGGCGCAGGTAGAACGGGGTGAAGTCGCGCCCGGCCACCTCGGCGCGTTGTGCCATCACCGCAAAGCCGGCACCGAACAGCAGCGAGAACAGGGTGAAGAACTTGCCCTGCACGAACACATAGACGAAGGCGTCGGCCCAGTAATCGATGCCCCGCCAGTGCACGTCAATGCCGGTGAAGGCCAGGTCCAGCGGGCCGCTGAAAGCCTCGATGTTCATCAGCAGGATGCCCAGCAGCGCAGCACCACGCAGCACGTCCAGCACGGCGATGCGTTCGCCGGAAGCCACCGGCTGCAGGGAAGGAGAAGCGGCGTTCACGGGGCGTCCGTCAGGCAGGTCCGCCATTATGCCGCCGGCCCGTGCACCATGGATGGCCGCGGCGTGTTCCAGAAACGCAACGGCCCGCCGAAGCGGGCCATTGCTGCCATCACGATCGCGCTGCGATCAGTGCTGGTGACCGCCGTCGCCGTGGACGTGGCCGTGGTCCAGCTCTTCCTTGCCGGCTTCGCGCACGTCGACGATTTCGACGTCGAAGTGCAGGTCCTTGCCAGCCATCGGATGGTTCAGGTCAACGTCGACGACGCTCATGCCGACCTTCTGCACGGTCACCGCACGCGGGCCGAAGTTGGTCTGCAGCACGACCTGCTGGCCCGGCGCCAGCTTGGTATTGCCGAAGTGCTTCTTCGGCACGCGCTGGGACAGGCCCTCACGACGCTCGCCGTAGGCATCGGCCGCCTTGACGTCGACGTTGAAGGTCGCGCCGGCTTCCTTGTCCATCATGGCGTTTTCCAGGCCCGGGATGATGTTGCCGTGACCGATCAGGATCGCCAGCGGCTCGCCGCGGTCCTTGGACGATTCGATCGGCTCCTGGCCGACTTCGGAAACGGTGTAGTGGAAGCGGACAACGCGGTCTTTTTCGATCTTCATGCGCAACTCTGTCTGGATCTGCCGGAGGCAGGCGGGTTGGGGCGGGTTGTCGCCCGGCGGGGACGCCGCCATCATGACGGCCAATCCAAGGTGGCGCATTATCCGGAGATCATGCACATCACGCCAGTTTCGTCCGGCCAGCGCCGGTTTCTCGCCCCGGCCCTGCTGCTGGCCCTGCCCCTGTTGATGACCGCCTGTGGCGGTGGCAAGGCCACCCGCCCGGCCCCGCCCCCGCCCACGGCGAACTGGCCAAAGACCGTGCCGGACAACCCCGAGGCTGCCAACTCGGTGCTGATGCGCGCCATCAGCCTGGTCGGCACGCCCTACCGCTATGGCGGCAACACCCCGGATTCGGGCTTCGACTGCAGCGGCCTGGTCGCTTATGTCTATCGCGAGATGCTGGACCTGCGGCTGCCGCGCACCTCCCGCGACCTGGCGGCGGTGCAGGGCCCGAAGATCGACCCGCAGCGCCTGGCCACCGGCGACCTGGTGTTCTTCGGCAGCCGCGGCAGCGTCACCCACGTCGGTATTTATGTAGGTGAAGGGCGTTTCGTGCATGCGCCGAGCACCGGCGGCACCGTGCGCCTGGACTCGCTCAGCGGTCCCTACTGGAAGGACCACTACACAGGGGCGAAACGCGTCCTTCGCTAAAATGAACAGGCGATATATTCAAAACTGTGACGAACATCACTGTGCAACTAACGAATTACTAACGGAATTTTTAACTTATCCGCGCTTTTACAGGGCATGATGCCCCATCGTTTTTTTCCTGTGACCGACGCGTGACGACTGACGACCTGAAAAGCGAAGGCCAGACTTCCGTATCTTCACGTAGTGCCTGCCCGCTGTTGCTTGGCCTGGCACTGTGTCTGACCAGCCTTCCGGCCTGGTCGCAGACTGCTCCGAACCGTTCCGATGTGACCCCGGCCCCGGTGGCCGAGAGCACCGCCCGACCGGCCGCCAAGGCCGAGGCTGCCGCTCCGCAGCGCAGCCGCGTCGATGCCGCCGCCAGTGCCACGCTGGCCGCCCTGCTGCCGCACCTGGCCGCCAACGACACCATTCCGCTGATGGACCGCTCGGCCGTGGTGGCCGGCGACCTCAGCCGCCTGCTCGCCAACTACGACACCAGCAGCGCCGCCAATGGCAGCGTCGTCGGCACCGCCGCCGACAACGGCAAGGTGCAGTCGCTGCTGCGCCGCGCGATGACCCTGCTGGGCACCCCGTACCGTTGGGGTGGCAGCAACCCGGACAGCGGTTTCGACTGCAGCGGCCTGGTCGGTTATGTGTTCCGTTCGGCCCTGGGCATCGAACTTCCGCGCGTCTCGCGCGAGATGGCCCACGATGACAATGCCGAACTGATCAACGACCGCACCGCGCTGGCCGCGGGTGATCTGGTGTTCTTCGGCCGCAAGGGCCGCGTCGACCACGTCGGCATCTACGTCGGCGATGGCCGTTTCCTGCATGCGCCGAGCTCGGGCAAGGACGTCCGCGTGGACACCCTGCTCAGTGGCTACTGGGGCAACAAGTTCATGCAGGCCCGCCGGGTCGACCTCTGACCGGCTGGCGTCACAGCGCCGCCTGATACGCAAAGCAAAGCCGCTGCCCTGCAGCGGCTTTTTTGTTGGGCCCGCGTAATGGTGGGTAGCTGCCGACCTTGGTCGGCACCGCCTCCATCCACGCATGGCGTGGATCTACCACGGTCGGCAGCGCGTCAGCCATCTCCCAAACGAAAGGCCCGCCGGTCAGGGCGGGCCTTTCATCTCCACGCAACCTCAGCTGCGTGGCGGTGTCGGGTCAGGATCGTCCACGCCCACATTGCTGGACGGATTGTCATACACCGCCTGGTCCAGCAGCCCGGTTTCCTTGGCCACGATCACCGGCACCAGCATCTGGCCGGTCACATTCGTCATCGTGCGCATCATGTCGAGGATGCGGTCGATGGCATACAGATAGCCGATGGTCTCCAGCGGCAGGTTGGCTGCGCTCAGCACCACCGTGGCCATGATCACCGCGGTACCCGGCACGCCGGCCGTACCGAAGCTGCCCAGCACCGAGGCGATCAGCACCACCACGTACTGCTCCGGGGTCAACGGCACACCGCTGTACTGCGCGATGAACACCGCGCACAGCGCCGGATAGATCGCGCCGCAGCCATCCATCTTGATGCTGGCGCCCAGCGGCACCGCGAACGAACCGTAGTCCTTGTTCACGCCCAGGTTGTGGGTGATCGAACGCAGCGCCACCGGCATCGCGGCGAAGCTGGACGAGCTGACGAAGGCCACCTGCATGCCCGGCGCCGCGCCGCGGAAGAACTTCAGCGGGTTCAGGCCGTGCGCCAGCAGCAGCGCGCTGTAGACCACCACGATGTGCAGGGCGCAGGCCACGTACAGGGCCAGCACGAAATGGCCCAGCGGCAGCAGCTTCTCGAAGCCATAGCTGCCGACCAGGCCGGCGATCAGGCCGAAGGTACCGATCGGGGTGACTTCCAGCACGAAGCGGGTCACCTGGATCATGATGTCGCTCATCTGGCCGACCAGCTTGCGCGCCTCGGTCACCTTCTCGCCCAGCTTGACGATGGCAAAGCCCACCAGGCCTGCGAAGAAGATCACCGGCAGGATCGAGCCGCGACCGGCCGCCAGCACAGTCTCACCGGCCGCATTGACCTTGGTACCGATGCCGGACAGCGCGTAGAAGACATTGGCCGGCACCACGTCCAGCAGCACCTGCACCACACTGGGCACTTCGCGCGGCACGTAGTTGCTGGCCATTGTCAGCTGCAGCCCGCCGGCACCGGGCTGCAGCACGGTCCCCACGCCCAGCCCAACGCATACCGCCAGCGCCGCGGTGATCACGAACCACAGGAAGGTGCGGCCACTGAGCGCGGCGACCGACTTCTGCCCGTGCAGCGACGAGATTGCGTTGATGACCGCGAAGAACACCAGCGGCACGGCGATCATCTTGATCAGGGTGACGTACAGCTCACCGAGCGGGCCGAACCACGTTTCCGCGGCCGGGCCAAGCGCCCAGCCGGCCAGCGCGCCGAGCACGAAGCCACCGACCACGCGCTGCCAGAATGGAATCCGCAGCCAGGCAGAGACCAGCTTCATAGGCAATCCAGAGGGGAAGGAAGGGATGCTGGCACGATAGCCCAAGGCGGCCCGCAGAACGACCGCCCGGCCGGCAAATCAGTGTGTCATCGGCGTGCCTTGCAGGGGCGGGCATAATGAACGTCCCGTTACAGTTTGTGAGATCCCAGCGTCCATGCGCCGTTCCGTCTCCCTGTTGGCCGCCTGCGCCACCACCCTGCTGCTGGGCGCCTGCGCCAGCACCACCCCCGCCTCTGCCCCGGCCGGCCTGAAGGTCGCCGTCGACCCGGTCGCCCATCCGGCCGGCGAGACCCCGCAATGGTGGTACCGCAGTGGCGCCGCCCAGGCCGCCGCCAACGGCGCGATGTCCGGCAAGGCGAAGAACGTCATCCTGTTCCTCGGCGACGGCATGAGCCTGACCACCGTGGCCGCCTCGCGCATCTACGAAGGCCAGCAGAAGGGTGGCTCGGGCGAGGAGAACCTGCTGTCCTGGGAGCGCTTCCCGGCCACGGCGTTCAGCAAGACCTACAACACCGATTCGCAGACGCCGGATTCGGCCGGCACCATGACCGCCATCACCACCGGCGTGAAGACCCACATGGGCGCGATCGGTGTCAGCGCCGGCAGCCGCACCGACTGCGCCGACAGCCTGTCCAAGGGCCTGCTGACCTGGCTGCAGCTGGCCGACAGCGCCGGCCTGGCCACCGGTGTGGTGTCCACCGCGCGCCTGACCCATGCCACCCCCGCCGCCACCTATGCGCACTCGCCCGAGCGCAACTGGGAAAACGACACCGACCTGACTGAAGCGGCCAAGGCTGCAGGCTGCAAGGACATCGCACAGCAGCTGCTGTCGACCTCGCGTTATGGGCGCGGCCCGCTGGTCGCTCTCGGCGGCGGTCGCGGTGAATTCACCACCGTGGAAGAGCGCGATCCGGAATACGACGACAAGGTCGGCCAGCGCCTGGATGGCCGCAGCCTGGTGCAGGAATGGCAGCAGGCGCACCCGCAGGGTGCCTACGTGTGGAACAGCAAGCAGCTGGCGGCGGCCGCCAATGCGCCGGCCATCCTCGGCCTGTTCGAACCGGACCACATGCGCTACGAATACGAGCGCCCGCAGGATCCGGGCGGTGAGCCGAGCCTGGCCGAACTGACGGCTGCAGCGATCAGGAATCTGGCCAGGCACCAGGAAGGCTACGTGCTGATGATCGAAGGCGCGCGCATCGACCACGCCAACCACAGCGGCAACGCCTTCCGTGCACTGACCGAGACCGTGGCGCTGTCCGACGCGGTGCGCGTGGCCAACGAGCTGACCTCGGCCGACGACACCCTGATCATCGTCACCGCCGACCACTCGCATACGCTGAACTTCGTCGGCTACCCGGCACGTGGCAATCCGATCTTGGGCAAGGTGAAGGACAAGGGCGGCGAAGATGGTGCCGGCAAGCTGGACTACGCGCTGGACGGCACCGGCCAGCCGTACACCACGCTGAGCTATGCCAACGGCCCGGGCCATACCGGCAGCAGCAACCAGCAGCCGGCCGGCCCGAAGCGTTACCCGCACAACCCGAGCAGCTTCGAACCGGCCAACGGCCGCCCGAACCTGCGCGAGGTCGACACCGAGCATCCGGACTACATGCAGGAAGCACTGGTGCCGATGAAGTCCGAATCGCACGGTGGTGAGGATGTCGGCATCTGGGCGCGTGGCCCGGGCAGCAAGGCGATCCGCGGCACGCTGGAACAGAACGCGATCTACCACATGATCGTGCAGGCCACCCCGGCCCTGCGCGAGCGCCTGTGCCAGGCCGGCACCTGCGATGACAAGGGCGTGCCGGTGCAGCTGCCGGCACCGACGGCCTTCGAGCGCAAGGCCGAGGCCAAGTGATCGTGCGGCAGGCCCGCCTCGACCGCGGCCGCTTCGCGCGGTCGCTGGTCCTGCTCGGCGTACTGGCCGGTTCCAGCGCGCTGGCGCAGGCGCCGGCCTGCAAGCTGCTGACCGACGAACACGGGTTGTGGCCGCTGCCCAACTGCGAGGTGGTCGATCACCGGCCGAAGATCAGCGCCGATGCGCTGAAGGACCTGAACTACGACGACCACGGCCTGGCCGTGGTGTATGCCGACCAGGGCTTCCACTACGTCGACCGCAAGGGCCGCAGCCTGCCTGTGCTGACCTGGGACAACGGCCCGGAAACACCGCAGGAAGGCCTGCTGCGCGGCCGCGTCGGCAACCGCGTCGGCTACTTCGACCTGACGTTCCGCCAGGTGGTGCCCGGCACCTACGATTTCGGGTGGCCGTTCCAGGATGGCGTGGCCGAGGTCTGCAACGGCTGTCGGCGCGGCACGCCGGATGCCGATGGCCACACGCCGATGGAAGGCGGAGAGTGGTTCCGCATCGACCGCGCGGGCCGTCGGGTGAAGTAGGTTTTTCGGCAGGGCTGCGCCCTGCACCTGCTACACGCCAGAGCAATAGCAACGGCCACGGCCGAAGCAACAGCAACAGCGTGCGTTCCGTGGGATGGCGGGGCACTGTGGGTTTGCGGGGACGCCGTAAACCCGTCCCTGGGGGCTTGGTCGCCGCATCCATGCGGCTCACACCCCGCAAACCCACAGTGCCCCGCCTTCGACAGTTTTCCGGCGGCTGTTGGTAGGTGTCGACCTTGGTCGACACATCTGTCAGATATCGAAATAAATCGGGGTCAGATCCGTTTTCCGCAGGAAAACGGATCTGACCCCATCGGCACGTCCAACAGTTCGCAGGAAACTGTCGAAGGCGGGGTGGGTCCGGTTGCGGGGGCGTGAGCCGCATGGATGCGGCGACCGAGCTTACATGGACGTACTTGCAGCGGCCCCCGCAACCGGACCCACCCCGCCCACCCTCAGGAAACCAGCTTCTGCTGTTGCTGTTGCCGTTGCTCTGGATCGTAGCGGGTGCAGGGCGCAGCCCTGCCGAGCAACCCTATACTTGCCGCCGTGACTGCCTTCCCTGCCCTCGTTCCGCTGGATGCGCCACTGCTGGTGGGCTACAGCGGCGGTGTCGACTCGACCGTGCTGCTGCACTGGCTGTGGCGCTGCGCCAAGGCCTCCGGCACGGCGCTGCGCGCGGTGCACGTGCACCATGGCCTGCACCCCGATGCGGACGACTGGGTGCTGCATTGCCAGCAGCAATGCGCAGCGCTGGGCATCGAACTGGCCGTGCATCGCGTGCAGATCGACCCCACATCGGGCCTGGGCCTGGAAGGCGCAGCACGGCAGGCGCGACGCGCCGCGTTCGCCACCGAACTGCGCGACGGCGAAACACTGGCGCTGGCGCAGCACCTGGACGACCAGGCCGAGACCTTCCTGCTGCGTGCCCTGCGTGGCTCCGGCGTCGATGGTCTTGCCGCGATGTCCGCAGACAGCCGCGTAGGCGAACACCGTGTGTGGCGACCGCTGCTGGCGGTGCCGCGCCGTGCGCTGCTCGATTATGCGCACCAGCACGCGCTGCGCTGGGTTGAAGACCCCAGCAACGCCGACGACCACGCCGATCGCAATTTCCTGCGCCTGCAGGTGCTGCCGTTGCTGCGCCAGCGCTGGCCGCACGCCGCCGCGGCATTGGCGGGCAGCGCCCTGCATTGCCGGCAGACCCGCGAACTGCTGGACGAGGAGGACGCCGAGCTGATCGTGCATCTGGAGGTGGCACCGCGTGTGCTGTCGCTGCAGCTGCTGCGCCAGGTGTCACCGGGCCGCGCCGCGCGCGTGCTGCGTGCCTGGGTGATCGGCCATGGGGCCGCCCCACTGCCGGCCACGGTGCTGCAGCAGGCGCTGGACGAGCTGCTGCCAGCCAGCAACGATCGCCAGGCGCGGGTGCGCTGGCACGATCATGCCATCCAGCAATGGCGCGATCATGCCTATCTCCTGCCCGCGCAACTGCCGGCGCTTCCCCATGATTGGCAGGCCGGATGGGATGGACGCGCGCCATTGGCGCTGCCCGATGGCGGTCAGCTGCACCTGCACGGCGCCGAGGCCTTCGAACGGCCGCTCCAGGTCCGTGCGCGTGTGGGCGGCGAACGCATCCTGCTGCCCGGTCGCCAGCATTCGCATGCGCTGAAGGACTGCCTGCAACGCGAACACCTTGCCCCCTGGCGACGCGGCCAGCTGCCGCTGGTCTTCGATGGAGCGCAGCTGCTTGCCGCCGCCGACGTGGTCATCGCAGCTCCCCTGCAGGCCTGGTTGCAGGCCCACGACGCGCAGCTGCAGTGGCGTCCCGGCGGCTGGTGAATTGACCCCCGCGCGCAGCCCGTCCACACTTGCCGCATGGCCAAGAAGTCCCCCGAAAACGCCTCCCCGGTCGCCCAGTTCGAGCAGTCGCTCGAATCGCTGGAGCAGCTGGTGGAGCAGATGGAAACCGGCGAGCTGAGCCTGGAAGCGTCGCTCAGTGCTTACGAACGCGGCGTCGGTCTGTACCGTCAGTGCCAGCAGGCGCTGGAGCAGGCCGAATTGCGCGTGCGCCTGCTCAGCGATCCGGCCCAGCCGGAAACGGCCGAGCCTTTCGATCCGCCCAACCATGACGGCTGAAGCCCTGTTCGCGCGCTGGCGCGACCGTATCGAAAGCCAGCTCGATGCCGCCCTGCCCTCGCCTGCCGAAGCACCGCAGCGCCTGCACCAGGCCATGCGCTATTCGGTGCTGGGCGGTGGCAAACGCATGCGACCGCTGCTGGTGTATGCCAGTGGCCACCTGTTCGGCGCGCAGCCGGAACAGCTGGACGCGGCGGCGATGGCTGTCGAGCTGATCCACGCCTATTCGCTGGTGCATGACGACCTGCCGGCGATGGACGACGACGCCTTGCGCCGCGGCAAGCCGACCACCCACATCGCCTTCGACGAAGCCACCGCGATCCTGGCCGGCGACGCCCTGCAGACGCGTGCCTTCGGCCTGCTGGCCGATGCGCCGCTGCCGGCCACGCTGCGCGTGGCCTGCCTGCAGACCCTCGCTCACGCGTCCGGCGCCTCCGGCATGTGCGGCGGCCAGGCGCTGGACATCGATGCCACCGGCCAGCAGCAGACCCTGGCGGCACTGACCCGCATGCATGCGCTGAAGACCGGCGCGCTGATCCGTGCAGCGGTGCGCATGGGGGCGCTGTGCGGCCAGGCCCACGAGCCGCAGCTGGCCCAGCTCGACAGTTTCGCCGATGCACTCGGCCTGGCCTTCCAGGTCCGCGATGACATCCTCGATGTCGAAGCCAGTTCCGAACAGCTGGGCAAGACCGCCGGCAAGGACCAGGCGCAGGACAAGAGCACCTTCCCCGCGCTGCTCGGCATGGACGGCGCGAAGGCGCAGCTGCGCGAACTGGCCGCACGCATGCAGGCCACGTTGGCCGGCCATGGCGAAGAGGCCGATGCGCTGCGCGCGCTGGCAACGCTGGCGGTGGAACGCGATCACTGATCGCCGCCGGTGACGCTGCCCTCAAACAGGAACGCCCGGCAATGCCGGGCGTTCCTGTTTGCGCATGCGGCCGGTATTACTTGATCAGGCGCAGCGTGAACGGGTAGCGATAGGCTTCGCCGTTGTTGGCCTTGACTGCGGCAATGATGCAGAACACCAGGTTGATGATGCCCACGATCGGCGCCAGGATGCCGCCGATGATCACCACCATCAGGATGATGCTGATGACCATGGCGATGGTCACGGTGATCTGGAAGTTCAGCGCTTCCTTGGCCTGGTCGGTCACGAAGGCCTTGCTGGCGTCATCCTTGTTGATCAGCCAGATGATCAGGGCGCCGATGAACCAGGTGAAGATGCCCAGCAGGTGCGCAGCCAGCGCCATGGTGCGCTGGTCGGCCGGGGCATCGGTGGTTGCCGGCGGCGGCGGGACGTTATCGAATTCGCTCACGACAAAACTCCTTTTCATTGGGTGGTCTTGACCCACCAGCACCAAGCTGGTTGCGTCAGGCGCGCATAGCTTACGTCATCAATGCCATCAATCATTACCGGCGACGGTCATCCGCCCCAGCAGGATCGAACCGGTCCGGATGTGCGAGCGCGGGTCGACGTCGCTGCCGACCGCCTCGATGCTGCTGAACATCTCGCGCAGGTTGCCGGCGATGGTGACGCCGTCCACCGGGTACTGGATCTCGCCGTTCTCGACACGGAAGCCGCCCGCGCCTCGTGAGTAATCGCCGGTCACCCCGTTCACGCCCTGCCCCATCAGCTCGGTCACCAGCAGGCCGTCACCCATCTGCCGGGCGATCTCTTCCAGCGAGCCGGCATTGGCCGCCAGCTGCAGGTTGTGCACGCCGCCAGCATTGGCGGTGGTCTGCAGGCCCAGCTTGCGCGCCGAATAGCTGCCCAGCACGTAGCGCTGCAGTACGCCGTCACGGACCAGCGCCGAACTACGGGTGGCCACGCCGTCGCCGTCGAAGGCGGCCGAGCGCAGGCCACGGCGCAGGTGCGGCAGCTCGTCGATCTGCATCCACTCCGGGAACAGGCGTTGGCCGACGCTGTCCAGCAGGAAGCTGGCCTGGCGGTACAAGGCGCCGCCGGACACCGCCGACAGCAGGTGGCCGACCAGGCTGCGCGCCACTTCCGGGGCGAACAGCACCGGCATGCTGCCAGTAGCCAGTGAACGCGGCTGCAGGCGGGCCACGGTGCGCTCGGCGGCACGACGGCCGACCAGGCCCACGTCTTCCAGGTCCTCCCGGGCAAGCGCGCTGGTGTACCAGCCATCGCGCTGCATGCCATCGCCCTGCCCGGCGATCAGCGCGCAGCCGACCGAATGGTGGGTGCCGCGCTCACGACCAAAGAAACCATGCGAATTGGCATACACCGACAGGCTCTGCATGCTCGACACCGATGCGCCGTCGGAATTGCGGATCTGCGCGTCGGCCTCGCGACCGGCCGCCTCGCAGGCCAGGGCCAGGTCCACCGCCTCATCGGCCTGCAGCGCCCACGGGTGCCAACCGTCCAGCTCCGGGAAGTCGGTGGCCATCAGTGCGGCCTCGGCCAGGCCGGCAGCCGGGTCATCCTCGGTATGCCGGGCAATCGCGCAGGCCTGCTCGACCGTAGCGGCCAGGCTGGCCTCGTTCAGGTCACCGGTGCTGGCACTGCCCTTGCGCTGGCCGAAATAGACGGTCACGGCGATGCCGCGGTCACGCGTGGACTGCACGGTCTCGACCTCGCCGAGGCGGACATTGACCTCCAGTCCGCGGTCCTCGCTGCAACTGACCTCGGCCTGGCTGGCGCCCAGCGCGCGGGCGCGGTCGAGCAGCTGCTGGGAGAGGTCGGCCAGCCGTTCCAGCCGGGCCGGGCTGTCGTCGCCGACGGCCACTTCAGGGGCGATCACGTTCAATGCTTTATCCTGTACAGGTTGGGCCCGGCATCACGCCGGGCGACTTTTTTTGAGATCAGGTAGGGACGATGCGCGGACGCGACGAAGAAACCGGTGAATTCCACGACAAGAGCCGCAGCCAGAACCGGCGCGACGCGCTCGACGTCCTGGCCCTGGGCGAGAAGCTGGTGTCGTTGACCCCGGCCCAGCTGGCGCGCCTGCCGATCCCGGAAGACCTGCTGCCGCATATCGCCGAGTGCAAGCGCATCACCGCCCACATCGCCCACAAGCGCCAGCTGGCGTTCCTGGCCAAGCACATGCGCCGCGAGGACGAGGCAACGCTGGACGCGATCCGCGATGCGCTGGACGCCAACAGCGAGACTGGCCGCCGCGAAGTGGCGATGATGCACCGCGTGGAAGACTGGCGCGACCGCCTGTTGGCCGACGGTGACAAGGCGCTGGCCGCCCTGCTTGACGACTACCCGCAGGCCGACCGCCAGCAGCTGCGCACCCTGGTACGCAACGCGCAGGCCGAAAAGGCGAAGAACAAGCCGCCGCGCGCCTACCGCGAGATCTTCCAGGTGCTGCGTACGCTGATGCTGCCGGCGGCGCTGGGCTTGAAGACGGCGGGCGACGAACACGCCGGCGATCCGGTCGACGAGGCCGACGAGGACTGAGTCCGCGCCGGCCCGGGCGGTGGCCGCGGCCATCGCCACGCTCAGGCCTGCGTACCGCCGACGGTGATGCCCTCGATCAACAGCGAGGGCTGGCCGACACCCACGGGCACACTCTGCCCGTCCTTGCCGCAGATGCCCACGCCCTCGTCCAGGGCCAGATCGTTGCCGACCATGCGCACCTTCTGCATGGTCTCCGGGCCGTTGCCGATCAGGGTCGCGCCCTTCACCGGGGTGGTGATGCGGCCATCCTCGATCAGGTAGGCCTCGGTGGCCGAGAACACGTACTTGCCGCTGGTGATGTCGACCTGGCCACCGCCGAAGTTCACCGCGTACAGGCCCTTCTTCACCGAACGGATCATCTCCTGCGGGTCGTGCTCGCCGGCGCGCATGTAGGTGTTGGTCATGCGTGGCATGGTCAGGTGCGCGAACGATTCGCGGCGCCCGTTGCCGGTCGGGGCCATGCCCATCAGCCGCGCGTTGAGGCTGTCCTGCATGTAGCCGACCAGGATGCCGTCCTCGATCAGCGGGGTGCACTGGCTCGGGTGGCCTTCGTCGTCGATGTTCAACGAACCGCGGCGACCGTCGAGGGTGCCGTCGTCGACGATGGTCACCCCCGGTGCGGCGACGCGCTCGCCGATGCGGCCGGCGTAGACGCTGGTGCCCTTGCGGTTGAAGTCGCCTTCCAGGCCGTGGCCGACCGCTTCGTGCAGCAACACGCCCGGCCAACCCGGGCCGAGCACCACCGGCATCATGCCGGCCGGCGCCGGCACCGCGTCCAGGTTCACCAGCGCCTGGCGCAGCGCTTCCTGGGCCAGGGCTTCGGGGCGGCCGCTGGCGAACAGCGCTTCGTAGCCATAACGGCCACCACCACCGGCGTAGCCGGACTCGCGACGGCCGTTGTGTTCGACGATGACCTGCACGTTCAGGCGTACCAGCGGGCGCACGTCGGCCGCCAGCACGCCGTCGCTGCGGGCGATCAGCACCGTATCGACGCCGCCGGACAGGCTCACCATCACCTGCTTCACGCGCGGGTCGGCGGCACGCAGGTAGCCATCCAGGCGCTTGAGCACCTCGACCTTGGCCTCGTTGCCGATGCCGTCGATCGGGTCCAGCGCCGGGTACAGCGCGCGCGCATTGCCGCGCAGCAGCGAACGTCCGGTCTGCGCACCGCCCTCGCGCGAGATCGCGCGCGCCGACTGCGCCGCCGCCAGCAGCGCATCGGCATGGATGTCATCGGAGTAGGCGAAGCCGGTCTTCTCGCCGGAAATCGCCCGCACGCCCACGCCCTGCTCGATGGAATGGGCGCCGTCCTTGACGATGCCGTCTTCCACGCTCCAGCTCTCGCGGCGGGCGTGCTGGAAATAAAGGTCGCCGAAGTCGACACCAGGGCCGAGCAGCTGCCCGAAGGTGCGCTCCAGGCCGGCGGTATCCAGGCCGCCGGGGCGCAGCAGGCGGTCTTGGGCAAGCGTCAGGGCGATATCAGTCATGGTTTCGATCTGGGGGTGCGGGGGCGCTCAGGCAAGCCCCGTGAACAGGAAGCCGTGCTCAGCGCGAGCGCGGCAGGTCGGTGACGGTCGGCGGAATGACCGGTGCAGGTGCCGGCACGGGCGGTGATGGGGTCTTGTCGCGGCTGCGCTCGATCACTTCCACCTTCGGCTCCTTCCATGGACCGGTCACCTTGTAGGTACGGGCGCCAATCTCGCCCAGCGGCTTGGACAATACCGCATTGGTGGCCGCGCCCAGCGCCGCCCCCACCGGGCCGCCGGCCACCGCACCGACCACGGTCAGCAGGTTGCCCGCGCGCGGGTTGACGTCGATGGTCTGGTCGAACTGCTGGTTGCGCAGGTCGGCCTGGCCACGGATGGTGATGTTGGCCGCCGGGCCTTCGATCAGCACCTTGTCGGTGCGCGCCATGCCCTGACCGAACTGCATGCTGCCCTCGATCTGGTTGAACGCGAAGCCCTTGGAGAAGAAGTCGCGGAAATCGAACATCAGCCGCCGCGGCAGCTGCGCGACGCTGAGCAGGCCCAGCACGCGGCCGGCGCCCGGCTCCAGCTCCAGCAGCTGGCCATTGCGCGCATGCAGGTCGAGGCTGCCCTGCAGGTTGCCCAGCTGGAAGTCCGACGGCCCCCCGCTCCAGGCCGCCTGCAGCTGCGCCTGGCCGGAACCGCCGCGCAGCTGGCCGCCGTAATCAAGGTTCTGCATCAGCGCGCCCAGGTCCTCGCTGCGCACCTGCGCGGTCAGTTCGGTACGGGCGCCGCCCGTACGGCCGAGCCAGCGGCCGGTGATGTCGATTTCCTGGTCCGGCGCGCGGAAGCGCAACGCGTCCACGTTCAGGCCGTTGGCCAGCGGGCGCGTGCGCAGCACCGCCTGGCCCAGCACCACCTTGCCGAACTTCAGGTCGGCGATGTCCAGCGCGAACGGCGGCAGCTTGGCCGGGTCCATGTCGTTGGCACCGGCCTGTACCCGCGCCGGCGCGGCGGCCGCACCCGGTGCCGCCGGCAGTGACTGCCAGTGCACGCGGTCAAGCTGGCCGCTGATGGTGCCGCCGTCGGCGTTGGGTACGGTCAGGCGGCCGGCCAGCGACGGCCCGTCCAGGCGCACGTCCAGTGCCTGCGGGCCCGGGTGCAGCTGCAGCCGGGTCTGCTCGAACACTCCGCCGATCAGCTTGAGCTGGCCGACCTGCACGTCGACCGCGCGCAGCGGCATCGCGTCGTCGTCACTTCCACCGCGCGCCAGGCTGATCCACTCCAGCGCATCCAGGGTCGGGCTGCGGCCATTGACCGTCAGTCCGCTCGCCGGCGGCTCGCGGTCGACATGGTCGCTGCCCAGCGTGACCTGCACACCGGTCTGGTTGTTGTGGCTGCGCGCGGCCAGGGCCAGGCGCTGGCCGAACGCCACATCGATTCGGCCGGCGCCCATCGGCAGCTGCGCGGCCACCGTGGTCGCCAGCGGCTCGGCGGCCGGCTTGTCCAGCGGCGCCGGCAGGTCGAGCCGGGTGCCGATCAGGTCCGAACTCAGTCGCAGCTCGCTCGGCGGCGCAGGCGCGCCGGGCGCCACCTTGGGCAGGTTGACGCCAATGGTCCAGGCCGAATTGCCGTTGATGTAAGGCTTGAGCCAGGCCATCTCCGGAGCACGGTCGATCAGCACGCTGGCATCGAGGCGGGCGGTCAGCTGCGACTCGAAGGCGCGCGTGCTGTCATGCACGTAACCGCCGGCACGCAGGCTCAGCCGTCCTTCCTGGCCGAGGTGGCGCACCGCCAGGTCCTCGGCACCGAAACCGCCATTGCTGTAGCGCGCCTGCCCGTGCATGTTGTCAAAGGTCAGCTGGAAGCGCTTGTCGACCAGCTTCACGCCGGCCAGATCGACCGTGCCCTGCAGGTGGCCCTCGCCTTCATCCTGATGCAGCGGCTGCAGCAGATCGAAGGTCACATGGGCCGGACCACTGGCGACCAGATTGTCCAGCGTATCGCCGTAATCCTTGTGCAACGGGCTCTGGCGCAGCATCGCCAGCAGCTTGCCGGCCTCGCTCGGCGCGTCGGCACGTACGTACAACGGCTGGTGCCCGAAGTCCGGAATGCCCGCTTCGAATTTCTGTACCGCCACGCCGGCAAGATCACCCCGTCCACGCATGTCGAAGCCAGGGCCGATGAAGGCGATGTCGGCGTCGACCTGGCTCATCAGCGGCCAGTCGTGCTGGAAGCGGATGTCGCCATTGGTGATGTGGCCGGTGGCCTCGAAGCGTCCATCATTGTTGTCGAACGGCCAGTCGTCCAGGTCACCGGTGACCAGGCCGACGCCATTGCGCACCTGGCCGCCAGCCAACGCCATGTCCAGCCAGTCGGTGGCGCCCTTGCTCATCTTGGAGTGGATCCAGAAGCGCTTGGCCGCCGTCATCGGCACGTCGTCCAGCTTCGCGGCCAGCTGCAGCCACGGCCGCGTGCCGTCGCCCTGGAACCAGACCCCGCCGCGCACGTCGGCCGCGTAGTCGGTGCCTTCCACACGCATCGCCGGCGTCCCGATCCGCCAACCACCGCCCTCGTCGCGCCAGCCCACGATCTGTCCGGCCAGGTGCAGGTCATGGCGCACGCCGAAGCCGGTCGGCCAATCGAACTGCAGCTGCCGTTGCGGTTGCAGCTGCAGGCTGAAGCCGTCGGCGTCGCCTTCAAAGCGCCCGCCCAGGCCGCGCAGGCCGGGCGAGTTGCCCACGCTGGCGAAACCCAGCGACTGCAGTTCACCCTGCGCCCACAGGGGGCCATCGCGTTCGCCCGACAGCTGCAAGGCGCGCACGTCCAGCTGCGGCCTGGACAGGAACAGCCAGCGACGCAGGCCCGGCTCAAGGCGATCACTCAGAGCCAGCGCACGCAGTGCGATGCCGGCCTGCACTTCACCGGAACGGACCTGCAGCTGTTTGCCGACCTGCAGCTGCAGGCCATCGAGGCGCTGCTCGCCGTCTTCATTCTTCAGCCGCAGCTGCGGTACCTGCAGCGCCCAGCCCTCGGCCTGGCGCTGCCAGCGCAGGCGGGCCTGCAGTCGCTGCAGCTGCAGCTGCGGCGCCGCCATGCCGGGTATCGGTGCGCCATCGATACGCACGTCGCGCAGGTCCGAATCCGTGGTCAGCGCCACCGGCGCGAAATCGCGCAGGGTCAACCACAGGTTCAACTCGCCCTTGCCCTCGCGCAGGCGCACGCCGCCAGCCGCTAGCAAGGGCGCCCAGGCGTGGAAATCGACCGGGTCGGCGCCCAGCCAGGCCTCGCCGTTGCCGCGCGCACGGTCCACGTCCAGCACCGCGGTCAGCGGCAGCGCTTCGGGCTGCGCCCAGGCGCGTACGCCCACGCGCAGGCGATCGCCATTGACCCGCATGCGCAGGTCGATGCGCGGCAGCGTGGTGTCGATGCCCAACGTCGGCGCGTGCACGCCCAGGCGCCCTCCGATCACCTGCAGCTCGCCCAGCCGGCGCAGCGCATCCAGCGGATCGCCGCCGTTGTCCGATTGCGGCAGCCCGCGCACCGTCCAGCGTCCGTCCTCGCCCTGCTGCAGATCCAGCGCCAGGCCACGCAGGCGCAGCTCGGTCAGCGAGCGCCCGGGCAGCAGCCCGCTGTACATCGATACCAGCACCTCTGCCTCGCCGATCGCCAGGCCCTGCCCGGCGCCGATGCGCAGGCCTTTCAGCTGCAGCAGCGGGCCACGACGGGTCCAGGCGGTCTGCAGCTGGTCGAAACGCACCGGCTGGCCGGCACGCTCGCTCAGCCAGGCGGCAATCCTGTCAGGATGACGCTCGGCCAGCGGCAGCAGCTGGCTGAGCGTGCCCACCAGCAGTGCAAGCCCGACCAGGCCCACCGCACAGGCGGCAATGAAATGACGGCGGATCCTTCGCAGTCGCAGGCGCGGCGGCGCGCTCATCGGCCACCGCCGGCCTGCAGCCGGCGAGGATCAGAGCAGAACGACATCGAATTGCTCCTGCAGGTACTGCTCGTCCGCCTGGAAGCGGATGCTCTTGCCGAGGAACTCTTCCAGCTCGGCCACCGCCGAGGATTCCTCATCGGTAATGCGCGCGACCACCTTGGTCGAGGCGATCACCAGCAGGCGCGCAGCATCGAACTGGCGCACGGCACGGGTGATCTCGCGGAAGATCTCATAGGTCACCGTCTCGGTGGTCTTGATACTGCCGCGGCCGCTGCACTGCGGGCAGGTCTCCGACAGCTGGCGCTCCAGGCTTTCCACCGTACGCTTGCGGGTCATCTCCACCAGGCCCAGCGGCGAGAAATCATAGACCGTGGTCTTGGCATGGTCGCGGGCCAGCGCCTTTTCCAGCGTGCGCAGCACCTGGCGACGATGCTCCGCATCATCCATGTCGATGAAGTCGATGATGATGATGCCGCCCAGGTTGCGCAACCGCAGCTGCCGCGCCACCGCCTGCGCCGCTTCCAGGTTGGTGCGGAACACCGTTTCTTCCAGGTTGCGCTGGCCGAGGAACGAGCCGGTGTTGACGTCGATGGTGGTCATCGCCTCGGTCTGGTCGATCACCAGGTAGCCACCGGATTTCAGCGGCACCTGCTTGTCCAGCGCGCGGCCGATCTCGTCCTCCACGCCGAACATGTCGAAGATCGGGCGGTCACCGGAGTACAGCTCCAGCTTCTCGGCCAGCACCGGCATGTACTTGGCGACGAAGGCCTGCAGTTGGCCGAAGGTCTCCTTCGAGTCCACCTTCACCTTGTCCACGTCCTTGCGGATCAGGTCGCGCACCGACCGCAGCGGCAGGCTCAGGTCTTCATAGATGATGCTGCACGACGGCGCTTCGCGGCCGCGGCGCTCGACCACGTTCCACACGCGCGACAGGTAGGCGATGTCCTCGGCGATGGCCTCGGCCGGCTGCCCTTCGGCGTTGGTGCGCACGATGTAGCCGTAGCCGCCGTGCTGCGCCGACAACTCGGTCACCAGCGCCTTCAGGCGGGCGCGCTCGGTTTCATCCTCGATGCGCGCGGACACCCCCACCACCTTGGACTGCGGCAGCAGCACCATGTAGCGCGAGGGAATGCTGATCTGCGTGGTCAGGCGTGCACCCTTGGTGCCGATCGGGTCCTTCACCACCTGCACCACGATGTCCTGGCCGTCACGCAGCAGCTCGACGATCGGCACGCTGGCCGGCGGCGGCAGCGTCGTGTTCTCGGTGTCGGCACTGGCCACCGGGGCCGGGCGCACCACGTCGTTGGCGTGCAGGAACGCGGCGCGCTCCAGGCCGACCTCGACGAACGCGGCCTGCATGCCGGGCATGACCCGCTGCACCTTGCCCTTGTAGATGTTGCCGACCACACCCCGGCGCCAGCCGCGCTCGATGTGCAGTTCCTGCAGCATGCCGTTCTCGATCACCGCGACCCGGGTTTCGCGGGGGGTCACATTGACCAGGATTTCCTCAGACATCGGCAGCCTCCCTGGCGGCATCGGCAGTGGGGGCCGGCACGCCACAGCGCGCCAGCAGACGATCGGTATGCAGCAATGGCAGCCCCATGACGCCGGAGTAGCTGCCGGAAAGATGTTCGATCCAGCGCTCGGCCCCGCCCTGGATGGCGTAGGCCCCGGCCTTGTCCAACGGCTCGCCGGTGGCGACATAGGCGGCGATGTCGGCGGCGGCGATCGGGGCAAAGGTCACTTCGGAAATGACCAGTTCGCTGTCCAGCCCGTCGGCGCCGACCACCACCACCGCAGTCATCACCTGGTGGGTGCGCCCGGCCAGACGCGCCAGCATCGCGCGCGCGCCGGCGGCGTCGGCCGGCTTGCCGAACACTTCACCGTCCAGCACCACCTCGGTGTCCGAGCCGAGCACCCGCGCCTGCGGGTCCTCGGCCAGCACCCGGGCCAGCCCGGCGCGCGCCTTGTCGGCGGCGACCCGGCACACATACTGTTCGGCACTCTCGGTCGCGGCGCGCTGCTCGACGACCTCCAGGTCCAGGGCCTGGAAGGGGCGTCCGAGTCGGGCCAGCAACTGGTTGCGTCGGGGGGAGCGGGAAGCAAGATAGAGCATCGGCACAGCATAACCTGAGCCCGTCACCTGAATCGTCGGCAACCCGTTACGGAACGCGTACAACCCCTTACAGGCTCACAGCGCGTTCATCGCTACGACACCACCCTCACCGCACAACAAGGAGATCCCATGCGCCTGACCGCCACCCCGCTGCTGCTCGCCCTGTCCCTCGCCCTTGGAACCTCGATGACCGCCCATGCCGCCCCGTCGTCGCCGTCGATCGCCGCCGCGGCCGAAGGCACCCTGCTGAACATTTCGGCCAACGCCGAGGCCACCCGCGTGCCGGACGTCGCCACCCTGTCGGCCGGCGTGGTCACCCAGGCCGCCGACGGCAACAGCGCCATGCGCCAGAACGCCCAGCAGATGGACAAGGTGCTGGCCGCGATCAAGGCCGCCGGCATCGCCGAGCGCGACGTGCAGACCAGCGGCGTCAGCCTCAACCCGCAGTACCGCTATGCCGACAACGAGGCGCCGAAGATCACCGGCTACCAGGCCAGCAACACGGTCAGCCTGAAGGTCCGTGACATCGCCAAGCTCGGCAAGGTGCTCGATGCGCTGGCCGCTCAGGGCGCCAACCAGATCAACGGCCCCAGCTTCGAGATCGACCAGCCCGAACCGGTCTATGACGAAGCCCGCCTGGCCGCGCTGAAGAAGGCCCAGGCCCGCGCCCAGACCTATGCCAAGTCGCTGGGCCTGCAGGTGCGCCGCATCGTCAGCATCTCCGAGAACAGCAGCGGCGGTTTCCGCCCGATGACGATGATGCGCACCATGGCGGCCGGTGCGGCGATGGACAAGGCCACCCCGGTCGCACCGGGTGAATCGACCCTCTCGGTCAACCTGGACGTGGTGTTCGAACTGGGCCGCTGATCGCGTCCGCCACGGTCGACGACACAGGCGGGTCCCGCAGGGGGCCCGCCTTTTTCGTGCCCCCGCCGACACTGGCTGAAGGCCAGCCCAACGATCATGCCCCTGCCTCTAGGCAGTAGCCGTCATGCCGCGCTACTGATGGACTGCCAGCCGCGTGCGGCAACCCCGCCACGGGCCCTGGTGCGTTGAGGACTTCGTCACTGGCATGGAGGTGGATCATGGTTCGTACGTACCCCGTTGCATCCCTGCATTTCGACCCCGCCCGGGTGGCCGCCTGGAGCGCGGCGATCGCTCTGCACCTGCTGGCCTTCCTGTTGCTGCTCATCCCTGCGACCTACCAGGCCGTGCAGGTCCCGCGTGAAAAGACGCCGGTCCGGCTGATCGAGAAGATCCCGCCACCGCCAACGCCGCCGGTTCCGGTCCCGCCCAAGGAGATCGTCCAGGTGGTGCCGAAACCGCGAACGCAGCCGGTGGTACCGCCACTGCCGGCGCCCACCGCGACCGTGGAGGAGACCCAGGGCATCGCGCTGCCGGCCGCCGAACCGGCTCCGCCGCAGCTGGCGCCCAGCATCGACACGTCCACCCCTCTGGCCGGCGCCCAGCTGCAGTACCGCAGCGCCCCGCCGCCGACCTACCCCATCCAGTCCCTGCGCAACCACGAACAGGGAACAGTGCTGTTGCGGGTGGAAGTGGACAGCCATGGCCAACCGGTCGCGGTCAGCGTCGAGCGCAGCAGCGGCTCGCGCAACCTGGACCAGGCCGCCCGCCAGCAGGTGCTCCGGCACTGGCGCTTCGAGCCTGCCCAGCGTGACGGCGTGGCAGTTCCGGCCATCGGCCTGGTACCGGTGCAGTTCTCGCTGCCCGACTGAGCCCCACCACCGGCCCGGCCTCGCGCCGGGCCGGTCCCTGCCGCTGCCCGGGAAATGCGGACAGGCCGGGACCAAGCGTTTCCGATTAAGCAAAATTTCACGACTTCGTCACCTGCAGGAAACCTAGATTGGCGCGTCCCGGTATCGATCCGGCGACAGCCCTCAACGCTACGGTTTTCCAGTTAGGAGAGAAGCTGTGAAACACCCGATCCAACGGCCCGCCAGCCGCCGCCGCAGCACCCTGGCATCGTCCATCACCCACATCCTCACCGGCGGCGCCCTGCTGCTGGCCGGCGCCGTCGCTTCCTCCTCCGCCTTCGCGCAGGAAAAGGCCACCAACCTCGACCGCATCACGGTCACCGGCTCCAACATCCCGCGCACCAACACCGAGACACCGTCGCCGGTGCAGGTGGTGACCCGCCAGGAAATCGACCGCACCGGCAAGACCTCGCTGGCCGAGTACCTGCAGACCATCACCGCCGATGGCGCCGGCTCGATTCCCAAGACCTTCGGCAACGGTTTCGCCGGCGGTGGTGCCGGCATCTCGCTGCGCGGCCTGGGCGCCGGCTCGACGCTGGTACTGTTGAACGGCCGCCGCATGGCCACCTATGGCCTGGCCGATGACGGACAGAAGGTCTTCACCGACCTCAGCACCATTCCGCTCGATGCCGTCGAGCGCGTGGAAGTCCTGAAGGACGGCGCTTCGGCGATCTACGGCTCCGATGCCATCGCCGGCGTGGTCAACATCATCCTGCGCAGCGACTTCCAGGGCGCCATCCTGCGTGGCTCCTACGGCCTGTCCGGTGACAGCGATGGCGACGCCCGGAAGGCAACCCTGACCGCCGGTACCGGCGACCTGGCCACCGATGGCTGGAACGCCTTCTTCAGCTTGGACGTTGGCAAGACCGACGCGATCAAGATCAGCGACCGCAAGAACCGCAAGTGGATCGGTACCGGTGACACCCGCCCGTGGGGCTATGACAAGACCGCCCAGTTCCTCGGCGGTGCCTACACCCGTGGTGGCACCTCCGGCGGTTCCGGCCCGAACGGCTCCTACCTCGACGCCACCGGCCATCTGGTGCCGCTGCCGGGTTGCGCCGGCCTGACCACCATCGGTGGTCAGACCCCGGCCAGCATCGCCGCCGATGGCTGCCTGTGGGATCCGGCGCAGCAGTACCGCGACCTGATTCCGGAAGAGAAGTACGTCAACGTGTTCGGTCGCGCCAGCTTCGCCTTCGGTGAAGGCGGCGAGATCTACACCGAGATCGGCTACTCGAAGAAGGAAACCATCTTCAGCAACACCCCGTCCGGCGTGTCGGGCGGCTGGGGCTATCCGGGCGGCCCGGTCAATGCCAACAGTGGCCCCGGTGCCACCGTGCTGGGCCCGAACCATCCCGACAACCCGACCCCGGGCACGGCGCGCCGCGTGCGTTACTCGGCCTGGGATGTCGGCCCGCGCGTGACCGACAACACCAATGAGTTCAACCGCTTCCTGGTCGGCATCAAGGGCAACTGGGGCGACTGGAGCTACGACACCGCCTACCTGCACTCGGGCACCGACCTGACCAACAAGCGCACCGGCTTCCTGCGCTACAGCGCCGTCCAGTGTGCACTGGGCAATGCCAACTGCGCCGGTGGCGTGTGGCGTATCGGTGATGATGCCGGCAAGAACTCGCAGGCGCTGTACGACTACATCTCGCCCACGATCAGCGCCCGCGCCAAGTCCAGCCTGGACATGTTCGACTTCACCGTCTCGCGCAGCCTGATGGACCTGAAGGGTGGTCCGCTGGGCCTGGCGATCGGTACCGAGTGGCGCAAGACCAGCAACAGCCTGACCCCGCAGACCTACACCGACCAGGGCGACATCATCGGCCTGGGCTACTCGGCCTATGACGGCACCCAGAACGTCTACGCCGGCTACGTCGAACTGTCGGCACCGGTGCTGGAACAGCTGGAACTGTCCGGCGCCCTGCGTTACGACAAGTACGAAAGCGGCGAAGGCAAGGCTACGCCGAAGCTGGGCGTGAAGTGGACCCCGGCCGACTGGATCGCCCTGCGCGCCAGCTACGCCGAAGGTTTCCGCGCGCCGAACCCGGCCGAGAACGGTGACGGTGGCCTGGCCGCCTTCTCCACTGCGGTCGACCCGGTGCGTTGCCAGATCAGCGGCGGCGCTGCCAGCGAATGTGGCGCCAATTCGGTGGCGATCATCACCAAGCCGAACAAGCTGCTGAAGCCGGAAGAGTCCAAGAGCTACTCGGTCGGCATCGTGCTGCAGCCGACTTCGACCACCTCGATGACCGTCGATGCCTGGCAGATCAAGCGTACCAACGAGATCGTGCAGGGCAGCACGGCGGCGGCGATCCTGGCCGGCAACGTGCTGCGCGACAGCAACAATCTCAATGGCGTGGCCAACAGCGGCACCATCCTGGCGGTCAACACCGGCTACGTGAATGCCAGCTCGTCGCGCGTGCGCGGTATCGATACCGATATCCGCCAGACCTTCGAGATCGGCCCGGGCCAGCTGGAGCTGGACCTGCAGTGGAGCCACATCCTGAAGTTCGAGCGCACCGAAGGCGGCGACACGGTTGATTACGTGGGTACCCACGGCAACTGCGACGTCACCAACTGCATCGGTACGCCGAAGGACAAGGTCAACTTCGGCACCACCTGGAAGCAGGGGCCGTGGAGCGTCAGCGGCATCGTCAACTACATCAGCAA
This sequence comes from Stenotrophomonas sp. LC732, assembly GCF_052446685.1. NCBI lineage: Bacteria > Pseudomonadati > Pseudomonadota > Gammaproteobacteria > Lysobacterales > Lysobacteraceae > Stenotrophomonas > Stenotrophomonas sp. LC732. The sequence goes on from NZ_CP199214.1 coordinate 3,152,504, forward strand.
GATGGACAACATCGACAGCCGTGGTGGCAGCTACTTGGCCTTCTACGCTGACGGTACGCCGGTGAAGAAGATCTCTTCGTTCACCACGATGGACCTGTCCGGTCGCTGGAGCATCAACGACTCGTTCGAACTCAACGCCTCGGTGGCCAACGTGTTCGACCGCATCGCCCCGCTCGATCCGACCACCTACGGCGCGGTGAACTACAACCCGATGCACTTCTCCGGTGCGCTGGGCCGTTACTACACCGTCGGCTTCAAGTACACGTTCAAGTAAGACCGGTTGCAGCGTCACCTTCGAAGGCCCGGGCCGTTGCCCGGGCCTTCGTCGTTTTCACGCGGGCCGGTTCCTGCAGGCTGGCGCTTGCCCGCTGGCTCTTGCGGACATGTTCACGAGGACATGGCTACCGTATGCTCGCGGCATTCGCGCCGCAGGGGATCTCCATGGCCGCGACATCGCAACGGCTGGGCCTGCCCGCGTTGACTGCACTGGTAGTCGGCTCGATGGTCGGCGCCGGCATCTTTTCACTGCCGCAGAACGTCGCGCGCAGCGCCGGCCCGGCCGCCGCCTTGATCGGCTGGGCGGTCAGTGGCGCCGGCATGCTGATGCTGGCCTTCGTGTTCCAGGCCCTGGCCAATCGTCGCCCCGACCTGGATACCGGCATCTACGCCTATGCGCGCGAAGGCTTCGGCAACTACATCGGCTTCTCCGCGGCGTGGGGCTACTGGGTGGCGTCGGTGCTCGGCAACGCCAGCTTCTTCGTACTGATCTTCAGTGGCCTCGGCCACTTCGTGCCGGTCTTCGGTGAAGGCAATACACCCGCCGCCGTAGCCGCTTCATCACTGCTGCTGTGGACCGTGCACCTGCTGGTGCTGCGCGGCCTGCGCACGGCCGCCATCGTCAACGGCCTGGTGACGGTGGCCAAGCTGCTGCCGATCGCGTTGTTCCTGATCCTGGCGGCGGGCGCGTTCCGCATGGACGTGTTCCGCGCCGATTTCCTCGGTACGCCCGCACTCGGCGACCTCGGCCAGCAGCTGCGCGGCATGATGCTGGTGACCGTGTGGGTGTTCATCGGCATCGAAGGGGCCAGCATCTATTCGCGGCGTGCCGCGCGCCGTGCCGACGTCGGCCGTGCCACGGTGATCGGTTTCCTCGGGGTCTGGCTGCTGCTGGTACTGGTCAGCCTGCTGTCGATGGGCGTGCTGTCGCAGGCCGAACTGGCCGGGCTGCCCAATCCGTCGATGGCCTATGTGCTGCGCGCCATCGTCGGCGAATGGGGCGCGACGGTGATCATCATCGGTTCGATCGTCTCCGTACTCGGCGCATTGCTGGCCTGGGTGCTGCTGTGCGCCGAAGTGCTGTATGCCGCCGCCGGTGATGGCACCATGCCGGCCTTCCTCGGCCGCGAGAACGCGCGTGGCGTGCCGGCCAATGCACTGTGGTTGAGCAATGGCCTGATCCAGTTGTTCCTGCTGATGGTGCTGGTCAGTTCGGGCAGCTACACCGGGCTGGTGCTGCTCGCTGCGTCGATGAGCCTGGTGCCCTACTTCCTGTCCACCGCGTTCGGCGTGCAGCTGGCCTGGCGCGGGCAGGCCTACGCCGGCGAACCAGGCGTGCGCTGGCGCGATTTCGGGGTCGCACTGCTGGCCAGCGCCTATGCGCTGTGGCTGGTGTATGCCGGCGGCCTGGACAACCTGCTGCTGTCGGTACTGCTGTACGTGCCCGGCGTGGTGTTGTTCGCTTTGACCCGGCGCCAGCGCGGCGAGCGGGTATTCACGCGCTGGGAGTGGGTACTGTTCGGCGCGATCCTGGCGGTGGCGATCGCCACGCTGGTGGCCTTCTGCAGAGGTGAGCTGGCACTGTAGAGCCGAGCCCGCGCTCGGCTTCACACAGGCAGCCGAGCATGGCTCGGCTCTACAACTGGCGATCCGCCAGCATGCCGATATCCTGCATCCAGCGCTCGGCCAGCTGCGGCCACGCCGCGACCGGTGCATCCTTCATGCGCAGCCCGAATGCGTGGCCGCCGCGTGCAAACAGATGCATTTCCACCGGCGCGCCCGCGTCCGCCAGGGCACGGTAATAGGCCAGCGATTCGCGCACGTCATCGGTGCGATCGTCGGTGGCCTGCGCGATGAACGTCGGCGGCACCTTGTCATCCACGGTGATGTCCCTGACCAGCGACAATCCCTTCCCGTGCCCTGCCCACAGGTGCCCGGAATACATCACCATCGCGAAATCGGGACGGCTGGGTTGCTTATCCGCAGCATCGACCGGCGCGTAGCTGCGCAGCGCGTGCGTGCTCAGTCCCGCCACCACGTGACCACCGGCGGAAAAGCCGATCGCCCCGATCCGCTTGGGATTGATGGACCAGCGCTCGGCCTGTGCGCGCAGCAGGCCCATTGCACGCTGTGCATCCTGCAGGGCCATCGGCACTTTCGGAATGTCGCGGCAGTTGCACTCGGGGTCCCAGTTCGGGCCAGAGGCTGGCACCCGGTACTTCAGCAATGCACAGGTGATGCCCTGTGCGGTCAGCCAGCCGCAGATCTCGCTGCCTTCCAGGTCCATCGCCAGCACCCGATAGCCTCCGCCAGGCACCACCATCACTGCGGTGCCGGTGGCCGGTCCCTTCGGTGGAAACACGGTGAGGGTCGGCGCAGCGACGTTCTGCAGCATCATCCAGTGTTCGCCACTGGCTTCGGAGATCACTTCGCTGACCTGCTCGGGCCCCTTCAACTTCGGCGGCGCGATCACCGTGCCCTGCGGCCACAACGGAAGCTCGGTGGTGCCCTGTGGCGGATGCCAGGTGGAAGGCGCGGCCTTCGTTGTGGCGAACGGCACCATCGCCAGCAGCAGGAAGCTCGAGGACAGCAGCACGCGCATGATCGGCATCCATGGTTGCAGCAGCAGAGTGTAGCGACAAAAAAAAACCTGCATCTTGCGATGCAGGTTTCTCAAGGTGGCGCCCGAAGTTGGACTCGAACCAACGACCCCCTGATTAACAGTCAAGTGCTCTAACCGGCTGAGCTATTCGGGCAGACGACTAGTATAACCACTCTTCACGCGCGATGGTAGGGGTGATTGGCAATCATTGCGGCGGCCCGATACAGCTGCTCGGCCACCACCAGGCGCACCAGCATGTGCGGCAGCGTCAGCGGTCCGATCGACCACTTCTCATCGGCCAGCGCGGACACCTCCGGCGAATGCCCTTCCGGGCCACCAATCAGGAACGCCAGGTCGCGGCCCTGCCCGCGCCAATGCTCCAGGCGCTGTGCCAGCTGTTCGGAACTCAGCTGTCGTCCTGGCACATCCAGTGCCACCACATAGGCGTTCTTCGGCAGCGAAGCGATGACCCGCTTGCCTTCCTCTTCAGTGGCGCGGCGCGGATCACGCCCCTTGCCGCGCAAGCCGGGCTCGATTTCCACCAGCTCGAACGGCAGCCAGTGCGACAGCCGCTTCTGGTACTCGGCGAAGCCCTGCGCGACCCAGCTGGGCGCGCGTTCACCGGTGGCGATCAGGCGGGCTTTCATCTACACGGTCCTCCAAAACGTCGACGGCGCCATCGGCGCCGTCGAAGGGATGCATCAACGTGCGGCTCAGGCCACTTCGTCGTCGCTGGACGGCGGCTGGTCGCCAACGGTCCACAGGCGCTCGAGGGCGTAGAACTCACGCACGCGCGGCAGCATCACGTGGACGATCACGTCGCCCAGATCGACCAGCACCCACTCGGCTTCGCGCTCGCCTTCAACACCCAGCGGCATCACGTCGATGTTCTTGGCGAAGCGCACGACTTCATCGGCGATCGACTTGACGTGGCGGGTCGAGGTGCCCGAAACGACGATCATGTAGTCGGCAACGCTGGACCGGCCGCGCACGTCGATCTCGACCAGGTCCTTGGCCTTCAGGTCTTCGGTGGCTTGGCGGACGCTGGCCAGCAGTTCCGGCACGGACGGCGGCGGGCTGGGCAGATCGACCTTGATGGTCTGGGGCTGGGTCTGGTTGCTCAAAGTGGATCGACTCGATAAACGTGGGGGCGATTATACGGGGATGGCACGGCGGCGCCATTCACGCTGTGGCCGGGCGGTACAGCCCGTGTGCAGCGACGTAGTCCGCGACGGCCGGCGGCAGCAGGGCGCGCCAGGGGCCACCGGCGGCGATCTGCGAGCGCACGGCGCTGGCCGATTCCTCGCGCAGCGGGTGGTGCAGGCGCAGGATGCGCCCGGCCGGGCTGGCGAACAGGGCCTGTTCGTTGTCGGCCCAGCGCCCCTGCAGGGCACGCCCCAGTTCACCGTCGATCGACGCCTGCAGCGGGCTGCCCGGCCGCTCGGCCACCACGAAGTGGGCCAGCCCGAACAGGGCCTCCCATTCGTGCCAGCCGGACAGGCCCAGCAGGCTGTCGGCGCCCACCAGCCAGGCCAGTGGCCGGCTTGGGCCCAGCTCGCCACGCAGCTCGCGCAGGGTATCGACGGTGTAGGACGGACGACCGGGATAGCGCGTGGCACGGTCCAGTTCACGACGGTCCAGCAGCAGGCCCGGTTCGTCGCCGATGGCCAGCGACAACATGGTGCAGCGCTGCTCGGCGGTAGCGCCGGGCACCGCACGGTGCGGCGGATCGCCTGCCGGCAACATGCGCACGGCCACCTGCAGTTCGTCCCGGGCGGCTCGCGCGATTGCCAGATGCCCCAGGTGCACCGGATCGAAGGTGCCCCCGTAATAGATCCGCAGGCTCATCGCTCAGGCCCGCGCCAGCAGGCGCACGGCACGCGGTTCGGCCACGGCCACCAGCAGGCGCTCCAGCGCCAGCCAGGCATCGCCGTCGGCCCGCCCCTTGGCGATGCGGTCGACCAGCCCGGCTTCGGCCACGAAGCGTTCCCAGCGCTTGCCTTCCGGGTGCCGCTGCAGCGCGCGCTTGTAGGGCGCCTGCCGTGATTCCCAGATGCCACGCGATTTCATTTCGGCGGCCAGGTTGCCGCCACGGGCCTGCACACGGGCCAGGCCGGCACCGGCCAGCAGTTCACGGATCACGATCGGCATCAGTGCGGCCACCGCTTCGCCTTCGCCGCGCAGGCCAGCCAGCATGCGCAGCACGGCCGGCGGCTGGCCGGAGAACGTCGCCTCCACCAGCCGGAACACGTCGTAGCGGGCAGCGTCAGCCACCAGCGATTCCATCCGCTCCACATCCAGCGGCTGGCCATCGGCCAACAGCGCCAGCTTGTCGATTTCCTGGGCGGCGGCCAGCAGGTTGCCCTCCACCCGCTCGGCCAGGCGTTGCACGGCGGCCGGGTCGGCACGCAGGCCCTTGCCGCGCAGGCGGCGCTCGATCCAGTCCGGCAGTTCGTGCGGCTTGATCGCCCAGGCCACCGACAGCACGCCGATGCGGCTGACCGCCTCGGCCCACTTGCCCTGATGGGCCTTGCTCCATTCATTGGCGGTGATCATCAGCACCACGTCCGGCGCCGGATTGGCGCAGAACTGGCTGATCACTTCGGCGCCGTCCTTGCCGGGCTTGCCGCTGGGCAGGCGCACCTCGACCAGGCGGCGGGCGCTGAACAGGCTGGGCGCATTGAAGCTGGCGTCGAGCTGGTTCCAGTCGAAATCCCGCCCGTCGGCGTCGAACACTTCGCGTTCGCCGATGCCGGAGGCGCGCGCGCGCGCGCGGACGGCATCTGCCGCCTCCAGCACGCGCAGGGTTTCCGGGCCTGCGATCAGGTACACCGGCGCCAACGGGATGTCAGCGCCCTGGCTGGCCAGCTGCTCCGGACGCAGTTCCATCGTCGCTGCCGCTCAGTGCTTGGCGTCGGCGGCCGGCACCGCACCCTCGATCGGCTTGGCCTTCGGCGCGGACAGGCTGCCGCCCTTCTCGATCTCGGCGCGGACCACGCTGTCGATACGGCGGATGATCGAGGCGGACATTTCCCGGCGCAGCTCCGTGGCCAGGATTTCGCGTTCGGTGGTGGTACCGGTGGCGTCGGTCGGCGGCGACACATAGTCGCGCGACAGTTCGATCACCTGCTGCGGCACCAGTTCGCTGCCATCCTCGCGACGGAAGATGAAGATCACCGCGTAGCGCAGGCTGTATTCCTGTGCGCGGCCCTGCGAGTCGATGGCGATCGGCAGGTCACCCCAGCGCTCGGACAGCACCTGCAGCTGGGCGTTGGGTCCCTTGCTGTCCTCATCGGCCAGCTTGGCACCGGAGGCCAGCAGGCTGCGGTTGAGCAGCTTGACCAGTTCACTGTACGGGGCGGTGGAGACCACCTTCACCGGGGCAGTGTCGGTCGGCAGCATCAGCTTGTTGCGCAGATGGAAACCGCAGCCGGCGAGGCCGAGGACAAGAACGAGGGCAAGCAGGATTCGGGTCATGGAGACAGTCTGGCGGAGCCGGGCGATCACGGCAACACACAGCGTGCCCGAAGCCGCGTGAATGCAGGGCCATCAGGCGCCCGGCCCTGCTCATGGAATGGCACCGGCCACCGCGCGGGTGACCGGTGCCGGGGACATCAGGCAGCGACGATGTTCACGATCTTGCCCGGGACGATGATGATCTTGCGCACCGTCAGGCCTTCCATGAACCTGGCCGCGTTGGGCTCGGCCAGGGCCAGCGCCTCGACCTGCTCGCGCGCGGCATCGGCCGCCACCTCGATGGTGCCACGCAGCTTGCCGTTGACCTGCACCGCCAGGGTCAGCGCATCGCGCACCAGCGCGCTGCTGTCGGCCTGCGGGAACGGCTGGTCTTCCAGCAGCGTCTCGCCATGACCCAGCACCTGCCACAGGGCGTGGCTGGCATGCGGGGTGATCGGGTTGAGCAGCAGCACGATCGCCTGTAGCGCTTCCTGGCGCACCGCGCGGCCCTGCTCGCTGCCATCCTCGAACTTGGCCAGCGCGTTCATCAGCTCCATCACCGCAGCGATCGCGGTATTGAAGCTGTGGCGGCGGCCATAGTCGTCACCGACCTTGCCGATGGTTTCATGGGTCTTGCGGCGCAGCGCCTTCTGGTTGGCATCCAGCGCCGCGGCATCCAGCGCCGGGGCGGCACCGTCGGCAGCGTGCTTCTGCACCTGGGCCCAGAGGCGGCGCAGGAAGCGGGCCATGCCGTCCACGCCGGCTTCGTTCCACTCCAGCGACTGTTCCGGCGGTGCGGCGAACATCGAGAACAGGCGCACGGTATCGGCGCCGTACTTGCCGACCATCGCCTGCGGGTCCACGCCGTTGTTCTTCGACTTGGACATCTTCTCGGTACCACCGACCACCACCGGCTGGCCGTCGGCGATCAGGGTGGCGCCGGTGATGCGGCCGCGCTCGTCGCGCTGCACTTCCACGTCGGCCGGGTTGATCCAGTCCTTCGAGCCGTCCGGGTTCGGGCGGTAATAGGTTTCAGCGATCACCATGCCCTGGCACAGCAGGTTGCGCGCCGGTTCGTTGCTGTCCACCATCCGCGCGTCGCGCAGCAGCTTGTGGTAGAAGCGGAAATACATCAGGTGCAGGATCGCGTGCTCGATGCCACCGATGTACTGGTCCACCGGCAGCCAGTAGTTGCCGCGCTTGTCGACCGCATCACGGGCACCCGGCGAGGTGTAGCGGGCGTAGTACCAGCTCGACTCCATGAAGGTGTCGAAGGTGTCGGTCTCGCGCTCGGCCGCGCCGCCGCAATCCGGGCAGGTGGTCTTGCGCCATTCCGGGTCGGTCTTGATCGGCGAGCCGGTACCGGCGAAGGCCACGTCTTCCGGCAGCACCACCGGCAGCTGCTCTTCCGGCACCGGCACCGCGCCGCACTTGGCGCAGTAGATCACCGGAATCGGGCAGCCCCAGTAGCGCTGGCGGCTCACGCCCCAGTCGCGCAGGCGGTAGTTGACGCGGCGCTGGCCCTGGGCCTTGCGCTCGAAACGTTCGGCCAAGGCTTCAAAGGCGCCCTGGAAATCCAGGCCGTCGAACTCGGCCGAGTTCACCAGCTCGAAGGCACGGCTCTTGTCGCTGTACCAGTCCTGCCAGCGGCTACCGTCCCAGTTGCGCTCCTCTTCGGTGCGCGCATCCTTCAGGGCGATGACCTGCTTGATCGGCAGGCCGTACTTGTTGGCCACTTCGTTGTCGCGCTGGTCATGGCCCGGAACGGCCATCACCGCGCCGGTGCCGTAGCCCATCAGCACGAAGTTGGCGACCCACACCGGCACCGGCTCGCCGGTGACCGGATGCAGCGCGCGCAGGCCGGTGTCCATGCCGCGCTTTTCCTGGGTTTCCAGTTCAGCCTCGGACACGCCACCCTGCTTCAGGTCGGCCAGCATCGCCGCCAGCTCCGGGTTGTTCTTCGCCGCATGCAGCGCCAGCGGGTGCTCGGCGGCGATCGACACGAAGGTCACGCCCATCACCGTGTCCGGGCGGGTGGTGAACACGCGCAGCGGGTCCAGCGCGCTGCCATCGACATCGCGCACATCGAACTGGATCTCCAGGCCCTCGGAACGGCCGATCCAGTTGCGCTGCATGGTCTTGACCGATTCCGGCCAGCCGTCCAGCTCGTCCAGGCCGTCCAGCAGTTCCTGGGCGTAGTCGGTGATGCGCAGGAACCATTGCGGGATCTCGCGCTTCTCCACCAGCGCACCGGAGCGCCAGCCGCGGCCGTCGATGACCTGCTCGTTGGCCAGCACGGTCTGGTCGACCGGGTCCCAGTTCACCACCGCGTTGCGGCGGTAGGCCAGGCCCTTGCGCATCAGGCGGGTGAACATGCGCTGCTCGTGGACGTAATAGTCCGGACGGCAGGTGGCGAACTCGCGCGACCAGTCGATGGCATAGCCCAGCGACTTCAGCTGGCTGCGCATGTGGTCGATGTTCTTGTAGGTCCACGCCGCCGGCGCGGTCTTGTTCTTGATCGCAGCGTTTTCCGCCGGCAGGCCGAACGCGTCCCAGCCCATCGGCTGCAGCACGTTGTGGCCGGTCATGCGCTTGTAGCGGCTGATCACGTCGCCGATCGTGTAATTGCGCACGTGGCCCATGTGCAGCGCACCGGACGGGTACGGAAGCATCGACAGGCAGTAGTACTTCGGCTTGTCCGAAGTCTCGTCGACCTCGAAGGCACGGGTGGCGTCCCAGTACTGCTGGGCGGCGGATTCAACCTGCTGCGGGTCGTAGGCGTTGGTTTCAGCGCTGGTCATGGAACACGCGGATGCGGCGGCAAAGCGGTACAGCGTACCGCAGTGCGGCAAATGGCTCCAATCCTGCCTGCCGGACGCCGGCGCCGCGGCGCTCGGGGAGGCGTCTCAGCGCGGACGCGACAGCGGCAGGGCCGCCGCCAGCCAGACCAGCCAGCAGGCGAACGCGAGCCGTTGTGCCATCGGCGCCGGCAGTGTGCCCTGCAGGGCGAACGCCGCCAGCGCGGCCAGCACGCCGCAGCCCAGGGCCACTGCGCCCGAGGCCCGGCCATGCGCCTGGCGCAGATGGGACACGCCCAGCAGCACGGTGCCGGCGACGAAACCCAGCACCCAGATCATCCAGGCGCTGGCATGCAGCTGGCTGGCGGGCCCATGCAGGTCATCCACGTCCAGTGGCAGCAGCCCCATCGCGGCAAAGGCCAGACCGGCCAGCAGCAGCATCTGGCTGCCGACCCGTGGCGCCCAGCCAGCAGTGGCCGGCAGACTGCGGCGCAGGCGTTCAGCCACCGCCACCGCCAGCACGCCGGGCAGCACGAAACCCAGCAGATTGAAGGCCAGCGCATGCGGTACACCGCGCGCACCCAGCAGCGCCACCGGGTGGCGAGCCTGGGCATAGCCGTCCAGGCCGGCACCGAAGCCGGCCACGGCCAGGACGAATACGACTGCCGCAAGCAGCCCCAACCAACGATCAAGCCGGACCACGGACATTGCGCGCAATCACCTGGAAAGGAATGGACCACGGCATTGTCGCGGTAGCGGCGCGATGCGCCAAGCGCGGCGCATTCCAGAGCACTTCAATATCTGCCTGCTGCGCCTACCGTGATGCTCGAGGCATGGCAGTTCCGCCCTGTCGCAAGCGCGCCTCCCCATCGAAGCCTGTCGCCTCCGGCTAGTGGGTGATCCACACGCTGCACTGCGCCCCTGCCGGCCCGCCAGCACCACTCGAGGGCGTACTCCGTGATGGCAGGGTTGAGACCGACATCGATCGTCACCATAGAATCGGTCTCCAGATGCCAAGCGATGCCTCCCCCATGACCGAGACGACCTACGTATTCGACGCCACCACTGCGACCTTCGAGGCCGAAGTCCTGCAGAAGTCGCTGCAGACGCCGGTGCTGGTCGACTTCTGGGCCACCTGGTGCGGGCCGTGCAAGACCCTGGGCCCGATGCTGGAAAAGCTGGCTGCCGAGTACAACGGCGCTTTCGAGCTGGCCAAGGTCGATGTCGACAAGGAACAGCAGATCGCGGCGGCCTTCCAGATCCGCTCGGTGCCCACCGTGTTCCTGGTCAAGGGCGGCCAGCTGGTGGACGGCTTCCCCGGCGCCATTCCGGAAGGCCAGCTGCGTGAATTCCTGGCCCAGCACGGCATCGTGCCGGCCGATGTCGGCGATGCCGCCCCTGAGGATGACGCCCCGCTGGACCCGCAGGCGCAGGTCGACGTACTGCGCGCGCAGATCGCCGCCGAGCCGGACAAGGATGAGCTGAAGCTCGACCTGGCCCTGGCCCTGCTGCAGATCGGCGGCGTGGACGAGGCCGGTACCCTGATCGACGGCCTGCCGGCCAATCTGGCCACCGACGACCGCGCCGTGCGCGCCCGTGCCCGCCTGGCCTTCGCCGCTGCGCTGAAGGATGCCCCGGCGGCCGAGGTGCTGGAGGCCCGCATCGCCGCTGATGGCAAGGATCTCAAGGCCCGCCACCTGCGCGGCGTGCAGCTGCTGCTGGGCGGGCATGACGAGGCCGCCCTGGCGCAGTTCCTGGAAATGCTGCGGATCGACCGTGGATTCGAGGAGGGCCTGCCACGCAAAGCCTTGATCGACGCCTTCAATGTGATCTCCGACGAGGACCTGGTGGGCCAGTACCGCCGCAGGATGGCGTCGCTGCTGTTCTGAACGGAAGCCCGCTCCGTTCAGAATCCCTGCACTGAACGCGGGCAATAATGCGCGCGCTGGCGGCCTTGCGGTCGCCACGATCCGTTCGGGGGGATGAGGTCGGGGCCATGGGGTCTTGCAGCTGCACCCCCGCATTGCCGGGATTGCAAACTGTGACCGTCGTCCGCTCTCTGTCGTTCGCCATGCGTTTAACGGGCGCCCTGCTCTGCGCCCTCCTCCTGCCGCCTGCCATCGCCGGCGCCCAGGACTGGAACTACCGGGTCCGGCCCGGCGACACCCTGTGGGACCTGGGTGGGCTGTACCTGAAACCCTCGGTGCGCTGGCAGCAGCTGCAGCAGCACAACCGCATCGACAACCCCTACCAGTTGCCGCCGGGCCAGCTGCTGCGCTTCCCGATCAGCTGGCTGCGCACCGAACCGGCGCCGGCCCGGGTGCTGTCGGTGCGCGGCAAGGTCGAGCTGTCCGGTGCCGATGGCACGGCGACCCGTGCGCTCCAGGCCGGCGAGCAGCTGCATATCGGTGACACCGTGGAAACCGAGGGCGATTCCAGCATCACGCTGGAATTCGCCGATGCCTCGCGCCTGCAGCTGCGCGAATACTCGCGCCTGCGCCTGGACCAGCTCAGCCGCTATGGCCACACCGGCATGGTCGACACCCGCCTGCGCCTGCAGCAGGGGCGCGCCAGCAACCGGGTGACGCCGGCGCGCGGCCCGGCCTCGCGCTACATCATCGATGCACCCACCGCGACCAGCAGCGTGCGCGGCACGCTGTTCCGGGTCAGCGCCGGGGATACCGGGCACGTCGGCGCCACCGAGGTCCTGCAGGGCAAGGTGCAGGTCGGCAACCCCCATGGCCAGCGGCTGGTACGGCCGGGGCAGTCCACCCGCAGCAGCAGCGCCGATGCGGCCCCCGCCGCGGTCTCGGCCCTGCTGCCGGCGCCGGCGCTGCGCAATGACGCGCTGCGCCTGGCGCCGCTGCCGACCCTGCTTGCCTGGGAACCGGTCACTGGCGCCGATCACTACCGGGTGGAAGTGGTGCAGGCGGCAACGCCGGAGATCCTGCTGTTCGCCACCACCACCGCCGACACCCGGTTGGCGATCGGCGACCTGCCGCCCGGCCAGCTGCGCCTCTTGTTGCGCGCGGTCGACGCACAGGGCGTCGAAGGCCTGGATGCGAGCGCCGATTTCGAGCTCAGTGATCAGCCACCGCCGCCGCTGACCGTATCGCCGCTGCATGGGCAGACGATCAACAGCGACCGCCCGCGCTTCCGCTGGAGCCAGGCCCCCGGTGCACGCAGCAGCGTGCTGCAGATCGCCGCCGAACCCAGCTTCCGGCAGCCACTGCAGGAGCAGGCTACCCATGCGACCGACCTGCGCCTGGCGCAACCGCTGCCGCCCGGACAGTACTACTGGCGCGTGGCCTCGCGCGATGCCGAAGGCCACCAGGGCCGCTATGGCCAGGCGCTGCCGCTGCAGCTGAGCAACGAGCCGGTGGACCCGGCACTGCAACCGCCCGAGGCCGCGCACGGCGAGCTCACCCTGCGCTGGCAGGCCGGCAGCGAAGGCCAGCGCTACCGGGTGCAGGTGGATCGCCGCGGTGACTTCAAGGCCCCATTGATCGATGAAACCGTGGCCCAGCCGCAGGTGAGCTTCAAGCGCCCGTGGAGCGGCACGCTGCACGTGCGCGTGCAGTACATCGACGATGACGGCCACGCCGGCGAGTTCTCCCCTGCCCAGCAGATCCCGTTGCCATGCCGCCTGTGCTACGGCGCCGGTGGCGGTGCACTGCTGCTCTGGTTGTTGTTGTGAGGCGCTCGCCGCTGCCATGGTCGAAGCGGATCCTGCTGGCCCTGCTGGCCGGCGTGCTGACCATCGTGGCCAGCCAGGGCCAATGGCTGTGGCGGCAGGACGAGGCGGCCTATGACGCACTGGTCGGCAACTGGGACTACCGCCCCGACCCCAGCGTGCTGATCGTGGCCATCGACGAAGGCAGCCTGCAGCGTATCGGCCAGTGGCCCTGGCCGCGCTCGGTGCATGCCCGCCTGCTGGACCGCCTGACCGATGCCGGCGCCGAACGCGTTGCGCTGGACCTGATGCTGTCCGAACCCGACCGTCGCGACAGCCGCCAGGATGATGAGCTGGCGGCCGCGATCCGACGCAACGGCCGGGTGGTGCTGCCGGTGCTGGCGGCACCGGCGGCCGGCGACCGCATGGCCGAGGAAATGCTGCCGATCCCGCAGATCGCCGCCAGTGCCGCCGCGATCGGCCACACCGATGTCGAGGTGGATGGGGACGGCGTCGCCCGCGGCGTCTATCTGCACGCCGGTATCGGACGGCCGCACTGGCCGGCACTGGGCCTGGCACTGGCCGACCTGCCGGCGGGTGCGGTACGCGGCCTGCCCGACCCCGACCCGGCGCTGGGCTCGCCCTATCAATGGCGTCGCGATGATTACGTGCGCGTGCGCTACGTCGGCCCGCCCGAGCGGCTGCCGCAGGTGTCCTATGCGGACGTGCTCGATGGGCACGTGGATGGAGCGATGCTGCATGGCCGCCGCATCGTGGTCGGGATGACGGCCAGCGGCATCGCGCCTCGCCTGCTGACCCCGACCACCCGCGAGTTCTGGATGAGCGGCAGCGAGTACCAGGCCAACATCACCTCGATGCTGCTGCAGCACAAGCAGATCGACGTGCTGCCGCACGCCTGGCAGCACGCCATCAGTGGCGTGCTGGTGGCGCTGTGCGTGATCCTGCTCGGCCTGCGCCTGCCGTGGCTGGTCGCGCTGTGTTCGCTGCCGATGCCGCCGCTGCTGAGCTGGCTGCTGCTGCGCACCGGTGACCTGTGGTGGGCACCGGCCAGCGCGATGCTGGGCGTGGTGCTGGCACTGCTGGTCTGGGCGGTGTGGCGGATCTCGGCCTGGCACCGCCTGGCCAACCGCGATGCCCTCACCGGCCTGGGCAACCGCCTGCGCTTCGAGCAGTCACTGCAGCAGGAATGCGACGCCGCGCGGCGCAGTGGCAAGCCATTGAGCCTGGCGCTGATCGACGTCGACCACTTCAAACGCCACAACGACCGCCATGGCCACCAGGTCGGTGACCGCGTGCTGCGTGATGTCGCCCGCCTGATCGGCGCGCATGCCCGTCGCCCGCGCGACATGGCGGCGCGCTACGGTGGCGACGAATTCGCACTGGTGCTGCCGGATACGCCGGCCGAGGGCGCGCGCCGGGTGATCGAGGACCTGATTGCCTGCGTGCGTGCACTGCCGGCGCCGGGCGATGGCAGCGATGACGGCGTCACGCTCACCATCGGGGTATTCACCCGCGTGCCCGACGGTGACCTGCAACCGCACCATTTCGTGGAAGGCGCCGACACCGCCCTTTACCAGGCCAAGGCCAACGGCCGCGACGGGTTCATGATCGACGGCGGGACGTGACTCCCGGGGTGCAACATACGCATGCGAATGGTTAGACTGGGCACCTCGCCTCGCGCCCCGGACCCGCATGAACGCCCGCCTGTTCCGCTTCGGCATCAACCTCTGGCCGCCGTTCCTGTTCACCGGCATCCACGTCACCCGGATCACGCCCGATTACCGGCAGATCGACGTGGCACTGCGACTGCGGCCGTGGAACCGCAATTACGTGGGCACGCATTTCGGCGGCAGCCTGTTCGCGATGACCGATCCATTCTGGATGCTGGGCCTGCTGCACATCCTCGGCCGTGACTATTACGTGTGGGACCGGGCCGGTGCGATCGATTTCCTCAAGCCTGGCCGGGGCACGGTGCGCACTTCGTTCCGCATCGATGATGCACTGCTGGCCGAACTGCGTGCCGAAGCGGCCGGCGGCGAAAAGGTGCTGCGCTGGTTCAGCAACGATGTCGTCGACGAAAGCGGCGAAGTGGTCGCCCAGGTACGCAAGCAGGTGTACCTGCGGTTGAAGCCGCACGCACGCTGATCCAGCACGCGCGCGCTATCCTCGGCCTCCCTGCCATGGAGGCTCCGATGCGCCCGTATGCGCTTGCCACACTGCTGACCCTGCTGTCCTTCACCGCCCACGCCCTCGACCTGCCACCGGTGCAATATCCGACGCTGCCGGCCCAGGCGGCCAATGCCGCCGGTTTCGTCCCGCAGGGCTGGGCACTTGAATCGAGTGTCGAAGGCGATCTCGACCAGGATGGCCGCGCGGACCTGGCGCTGGTGCTGCGTCAGCAGGCGCCACGCAACGTCATCGAGCACGATGGCTTGGGTCCCTCGCCGTACGACAGCAACCCGCGCATTCTCGCCGTGGCGTGGTCGCGCCCGTCAGGCTATGTGCTGGCGGTGCAGGACCACCAGCTGATACCGCGCCCGGACAATCCGGTGATGAGCGACCCGCTCGAAGACGGCGGCGTCAGCATCCAGCGGGGCACCCTGAAGGTCGCACTGTTTTCATTCGCCAGCGCGGGCAGCTGGTCAATGGGCACGACCGCCTTTACCTTCCGTTGGAAGGACGATGCCTTTGCGCTGATCGGCTACGACCAGAATTCGGTGATGCGCAATTCCGGGCAGACCGAGTCGGTGAGCGTGAACTTCTCCACTGGCAGGGTAAAGCGGAGCGAAGGCAGCATCGAGGACGACAAGGACAGCGTGCACTGGGAGCCCCTGCACAGCCGCCGCCGCTGGACGCTGCAGACCATCGGTGATGGCTGGGCATTCGATCCGCTGGCGGGCAGCGACTGACACGCTGCTCAATCGCGCGCAGCAGCGGCCGGGGCGTTCTCCATCACCAGCGGCACCGACAGCCATGGGCTCTCGTCGGTGCTGCGCGACGGTGAACGCCGCGGCACCTGCAGACGGCGGCCATCGGCCGACAGCTGCGGTGCCCGCACCGGCGAGCGGAACTGCGCAGGCAGGCGCTGCAGCGCATCCACCGGATCCTGCGCCTGCTGCCGCAGCCAGCGCTGCGCGCCGATCAGCCGCACCATCGCGGCGGCATCCTGGGTCCGTGACGAATAGGCCGGATAGACCGGGCGGGCAATATCGGTCAGCACGCACCCCAGGATGTTCGACAGGCAGCCAAAGTCATGCTGCGGCGGTGCCGGCACCGGCAGCGGGCGATCCGCTTCCAGCGCCGCCATCGCCGCCGCGCCGCAGGCCCAGCCCAGATTGCCCGCCGCGCGCGCCAGGGTGCTGCTGCGATCCAGGACCAGCACCCCGCCGAATTCCTGCGCCGAGGTTTCGATCGCAGCCCGGCTCATCGCGTACTCACCCTGCATCGCACGGCACAGGCTCTGTTCGGCGGCCAGCATCGGCTGCATTGCCTGGTCGCATTCCGCTGGCAACGGATGGTCGGCCGGCAGTTCGACCAGCATGTCGGCCAGCAGTTGGGCATTGGCCTGCACCAGGCTGGCACCGATGATGCTCTCCACCAGGTAACTGCCGCCCGTCACCAGCCGCCGGCCCAGCTGAAGCCCCCTGCAACTGCCACGCAGCGCACCGTCGATATCGCCCTGCACATAGGCCAGCGCGCGTGCGCTGGTGGCATCGATCATCAGGCCATAGGTCGGCATCGGCACCAGGATGCCGTCGCCCTTGGGCCGGAATGGCGACACGAAGTGGTCCGCATCGGCCAGCTGGTCCAGGCGCGCATGCAGCTGCTGGTGGCCAGCGTGGGCATCGACGAAGCGCTGCGGGTCGGCGCGCACCTGGCCCAGGCAGTCACTGGCGGTCGGCCCGCAGCTGGCCGCCGGTCGTGATCGCAGCGCGTCATGGTCCTCCGCCAGCTGCGGTCCGGCGCCGCCATTGCCGCGCGGATCGGCCTCCCAACGCTGCACGTCGCGGGCCAGGGCCTGTTCGCGCTGGCGCGCGTCCAGATCGTCGAACGCGAGCGTCCACAGCAGCGCAAAACCGTTGTGGCCGTGGACAGGCAGGCGGGCCTGCAGGCGCTGCTGGGCCTGTAGCCGCGATTCCGGCACCGGCCACATGCGCGAGGCGCACCACACCACGATGGCCAGCACCAGAAGGCCTGCCAGGGTCCAACCCAGTCCGCGCAGAATCTTCAACACAGCTTCCCTTCCATGTGCCGTTGCCGCAGTCGATTGCCCAGCGTAATCGAGCGGCCGTGACCGCTACAATGCGCACATGTCGCTCGAAGCCCCCGCCCTGGTCCCCCGCCCCTCCCTGCAGCGCCTGTTCCTGACCGGCCTGCTGACCCTGCTGCCGATCTGGCTGACCTGGGTCGTGGTCAAGTTCGTGTTCGTGCTGCTGTCGGGCATTTCCAGCCCGTTGGTGGTGCCACTTTCCGAGCAGATCGCGACAAGCTTTCCGCACTACCTCGGCTGGGTCCGGGCCGAGTGGATCCAGAACACCATCGCCCTGCTGGCCACCCTGCTGGTGATCCTGGCGGTGGGCGTGGCCAGCCGCCGCGTGCTGGGCCAGCGCCTGCTGCGCTGGGTCGGCGCGGTCATCAAGCGCATTCCGCTGGCCAGCATCATCTACGACAGCGCCAAGAAGCTGCTGGACATGCTGCAGACCGAACCGGGCAGCACCCAGCGCGTGGTGCTGATCGACTTCCCGCACCGCGACATGAAGTCGGTCGGGCTGGTCACCCGCGTGATCAAGGAACACGGCACCGACCGTGAACTGGCCGCGGTGTACGTGCCAACCACGCCGAACCCGACTTCGGGTTACCTGGAAATCGTGCCGGTGGAACTGCTGACCCCGACCGACTGGACCGTCGACCAGGCCATGAGCTTCATCATTTCCGGCGGCGCCGTCGCGCCGTCCAGCGTTCCGTTCACGCGCTCCGGCGATCGCAGCGAATGACCGCGGCGCCGATCGAGCGCCCGTTGCAGGACCGCGCGGTCCTGCTGTTCATCGTGCTGGCTGCGTTCTTCTGCGGCAATGCGGTGCTGGCCGAACTGATCGGAGTGAAGATCTTCGCGCTGGAAGACACCCTCGGCATCGATCCGCTGAACTGGAACCTGTTCGGCCAGACTGGTTCGCTCAGCTTCACCGCCGGCACCCTGCTATGGCCGGTGGTGTTCATCATGACCGACACCATCAACGAGTTCTTCGGCAAGCGCGGCGTGCGCTTCATCTCGTGGCTGGCCGTGGTCCTGATCGCCTATGGCTTCCTGTTCGCCTTCGCGGCGATCTCGCTGGCGCCGGCCAGCTGGTGGGTCACCTCCATGGACGGGCACGGCGTGCCGGACTACCAGGCCGCATTCGCAGCGGTGTTCGGCCAGGGCATGTGGACCATCGCCGGTTCACTGGTGGCCTTCCTGCTCGGCCAGCTGATCGACGTGGCGGTGTTCCATCGCATCCGCCAGGCCACCGGCGAGCGCCACGTGTGGCTGCGTGCGACCGGGTCCACCGCGATCTCGCAGGTGGTGGACAGCTTCGTGGTGATCTGGATCGCCTTCGTGCTCGGCCCGCAGCACTGGCCGACCTCGCTGTTCCTGGCCGTCAGCAGCGTCAACTACATCTACAAGATGGGCTTTGCAATTGCCCTGATTCCGCTGCTGTACCTGATGCGGCGTGCGATCACCCGCTATCTGGGCGCAGACAGGGCCGCTGCGCTGCGCGCGGCGGCGGCGGCTGACTGAAGCCCCAGCGGCGGCAAGCTGACTGCGCCTTCACGCTGGCCGTACGCGGCCGGATCGTGCAAGCTCCACGGTCTGTGTTCCACGGAAGCTCCTGATGCCGCATCCCACCCGCGCCCTGGCCGCCGCCATCGCCGCGTTGTTCCTGTTCAGTGCCGTGCCGTCGGCCGAAGCAGCGAAAAAGAAGGCCAGCCGCCCTGCCGCCGCGCAGACCCGCCAGGCTGCCAAGCCCAAGGCCAGGCCCGCCCGCGCCACCGCACCGGCGCGTGGCAGCTCGGCACGCCGCGCCGCGCCGCGTCCGGTGGCGCCGGCCCGTGCCGTACCCAAGCAGGTACAGCTGGAGCGCCTGTACGACGAGTACTGGGATGCCTCGATGCGGTTGAACCCGCTGCAGGCCACCTTCCAGGGCGAATCCCGCTACAACGACCAGCTGCCCAACATCCTGTCCGCCGCCTGGCGCCAGCAGTCGCACGACTTCACCACGCAATGGCTGGGCAAGGTCGAGAAGCTCGGCAGTGATGGCCTGCAGGGCCAGGACCTGCTCAGCTACGAGATCTTCGTGCGCGACGCACGCGCCTCGCTGGCCGCCGAGCGCTACCCGAGCTGGATGATGCCGATCAGCCAGTACTACAACATCGGCAGCATCATGGCGATCCTCGGTGCCGGTGCCGGCGCGCAGCCATTCAACACCGTACAGGACTACGACACCTGGTCGCGCCGTTCGCTGGGCATTCCCGAACTGTTCGACCAGGCCATCGACAACATGCGCCAAGGCATGAAGGCCGGCGTGGTACAGCCGCGCGACCTGATGGAAAAAGTGCTGCCGCAACTGGATGCGGTGATCAAGCCGACCGCCGAAGAGAGCATCTTCTGGTCGCCGATCCGCACCATGCCCAACACCATCCCGGCCGAGGACAAGGCGCGCATCAGCGCCGAGTACAAGCGCATGATCGAACTGCGCATCATGCCGGCCTATCGCGCCCTGCGCGGCTTCATCGCCACCGAATACCTGCCGGCCACGCGCGCCAGCAGCGGCCTGGGCGCACTGCCCGATGGCCAGGCCTGGTACGCCAGCCTGATCGTGCAGACCACCGCCAGCGACCAGACCGCCGCGCAGCTGCACGCGCTGGGCGAACAACGCGTGCAGGAACTGCAGGCGCAGATCGCCACGGTGATGAAGGATGCCAAGCTGCGCGGCACCCCCACCAAGCTGCTGCGCAGCATGCGCAACGACCGCCAGTTCCAGTACGGCGATGCCAATGCGCTGATCAACCGTTACCGCCAGGTGCAGCAGCAGGTCAACGCACGCCTGCCGCAGGTGCTGGATACCTTGCCCAAGGCGCCGCTGGACGTACGCGCGGTGGAACCGGAGCGTGCGCTCACCGCCGCTGCCGCTGCCTATCAGCCGGCACTGCCCGGGCAATCCGCGGTGCTGTACGTGAACACCCGAGACCTGCCCAGCCGCAAGCGCTGGAACGTGCCGGTGCAGTACCTGCATGAAGCGATCCCCGGCCACCACGTGCAGCTGGGCCTGCAGCAGGAGCTGGCCAAGCTGCCGCGCTTCCGCCGCCTCGGTGGCGATCTCGCCTTCGTCGAAGGCTGGGGCCTGTACGCCGAAACGCTGGGCGAGGACCTGGGCATCTACACCGATCCCTACGACCGCATCGGCTACCTGTACTCGCGCCTGCTGCGCGCCGCCCGCGTGGTGGCCGATACCGGCGTGAATGCCCAGGGCTGGAGCAAGCAGCAGGCTGTCACCTACCTGCAGAAGACCGTGGACATGAGCAGCGACGATGCCAACGCCGAAGTCGAGCGGGTCATGGCCCAGCCTGGCCAGGCACTGTCGAACGTGGCCGGCCTGACCACCATTGTCGCCCTGCGCGACAAGGCCAGGGCGCGCCAGGGCGCCGCCTTCGACCTGCGCCGCTTCCACGCCGAACTGCTGAAGGACGGCTCGATGCCGCTGGACGTGCTGGACCGCAAGATGGAACGCTGGATGGCCCAGCCGGCCAGCGCCACGCCCGCCCCGTCACCCTGAGCCTTCCGGAGCCGCCATGCGTCCTGCCGTCGCCCTGTTCGCCGCCGTGCTGGGCCTGCTGCCGCTGGCCACCGTTGCCGCACCGGTGCTGGCCCCACCGGATGCGGGCATCGACGGCCTGATGCAGGCCTACGACGGCCAGGTGCCCGGCGCCGCCGTACTGGTGCTGCATGACGGCAAACCGGTATTCCGGCGCGGCTATGGCCTGGCGGTGGTGGAGGACGGCACGGCGGTCACCGCGGCCAGCAACTTCCGGCTGGCCTCGGTCAGCAAGCAGTTCACCGCTGCGGCGGTGCTGCTGCTGGTGGAAGATGGGCGGCTCGGGCTGGACCAACCTGCCCGGCAATGGCTGCCCGAACTGCCCCCGGCTGCGGCCGCCATCACCATCCGCCAGCTGCTCTCGCATACCGGTGGCCTGCCCGACTACGAAGACCTGATGGACCCGGCTGATGCTCGGCAGGTGCATGACGCCGATGTGCTGACCCTGCTGTCGCGCCAGGACCGGCTGAACTTCGCGCCCGGCACGCAGTACCACTACAGCAACAGCGGCTATGCGCTGCTGGCACTGATCGTCGGCCGCGCCTCCGGCCAGGATTTCGCAGCCTTCCTGCAACAGCGCATCTTCCGCCCGCTGGGCATGGCCCACACCGTGGCCCATCAGGACGGCATCGATACCATCGCCGCACGCGCCTATGGCTACAGCTGGATCGATGGCCGTTGGCGGCGCACCGACCAGAGCACCACCAGCGCCGTGCTCGGCGATGGCGGCATCTATTCCTCGCTGGACGACCTGGCCCGCTGGGATGCGGCGCTGTACGACGACCGCCTGCTGTCGAAGGCCTCGCGCCGCGCGATGTTCAGCCCCGCCACATCGACGCCCGAACCGGATGTACCGCACTACGGGTTCGGCTGGCGGCTGAATGGCCCCGTGCAATGGCACAGCGGCGAGAGCATCGGCTTCCGCAACGTGATCGTGCGCCACCCGGAAAAACACCTGACCGTGATCGTTCTGACCAACCGCAACGACCCCGAACCCTATCCGCTGGCGCTGAAGATCGCCCAGCGCTGGCTGGACACCCTGCAATGACCGCCGATTCCGGTGCCCTGCTGGGCATCCACCACGCCGCACTGATCTGCAGTGACTACGCACGTTCAAAAGACTTCTACGTGCGCATCCTCGGCCTGCGCGTGCTGGCCGAGAACCACCGCGCCGCGCGCGATTCCTGGAAGCTGGACCTGGCCCTGCCCGACGGCGGCCAGCTGGAACTGTTCTCCTTCCCCTCGCCGCCGCCCCGTCCCAGCCGCCCGGAAGCCCAGGGCCTGCGCCACCTCGCGTTCCGCGTGGCCACGCTGGAACCCTTCATCCAGCGCCTGTCAGCGCACGGCGTAGTGTGCGAACCGATCCGCGTGGACGAGTACACCGGCCGCCGCTTCACCTTCTTCGCCGACCCCGACGACCTGCCGCTGGAGCTGTACGAAGCCGGTTGACGTCCCCGGGTCAGATCCCTTTTCCGACGGAAAAGGGATCTGACCCCATCGCCGCCACCGGAAACGTCATCCACGCATGGCATGGATCTGTGTCGACCAAGGTCGACACCCGCCAACCGCACCAGCACCGGCAGATCGCCGGAAACTGTCGAAGGCGGGGCATTGTGGGTTTGCGGGGTGTGTGATCTGGCCCCCCGTCAGCGGACGCCAAGAAGCGATACTTTGATCGCACTTGGAGGTCCCTTATGTCCCGTATCACCCGTCGTAGCTATACCGATGAGTTCAAGCACCAAGCCGTGGAGCTGGCCGAGTCGCTCGGGCCGGCCGCAGCGGCCCGTCAGTTGGAGATGTCGGTCAAGACGCTGGCAAATTGGCTTGACGCGGTCCGTGCTGGCCGGTCGTTGACCTCTGAGGCTCGCAGGCCAGCCACCGACCTGGAAAGCGAGATCAGCCGCCTTCGGGCCGAGAACGCCAATCTGAAGATGGAGCGGGAAATCCTAAAAAAAGCGGCGGCGTTCTTTGCCAGAGAGTCCAAGTGAGGTACGCCTTCGTCGCCAGTCAAAGGACTCAGTACCCGACCAGGTTGTTGTGTCGGGTTCTTGGGGTTTCTGTCTCTGGATTCCATGACTACCTGCACCGGCAGTGTGCCCAAACGTGCGATGTCGATTTGGCCCTCCGCACCGAGCTTCGGGCCATTCATGTGACCAGCAGGCGCAGTTATGGGCGACGTCGGCTGGTCAGGGCCTTACGAGCCAGGAATCATCCAGTCGGCCACAAGCGCGTGGCACGGTTAATGGCCGAGGAGCGAATCCAGGGCAAGGCCAAAGGCCGATTCCGACCCAAGTCCTCTGGCGGCTCATCTCAGCTCGCCCCCAACCTGCTGGATCGGCAATTTGCCCCCGGAACCGGACCGACGGCGTGGGTCGGGGATATCACGTATGTCCCTACCCGCCAGGGATGGCTGCATCTGGCCGTGGTCATCAGCGTCCAGACCCGGCAGGTGCTGGGCTACAGCGTTTCCACGCGTCTGACTGAAGAGCTGGTGGTGAAAGCATTTGCCAATGCTTGGGCTCTGCATCCACAACGACCCGGCCTGATCTTCCATTCAGATCGTGGTGGGCAGTACTGGGGAAACGAGTTTCGCCAGCTGCTGCAGTCCCATGGCGTGGTCCAAAGCATGAGCCGGCCTGGCAATTGCTGGGACAACGCGGTGGCCGAGAGCTTCTTTGCGACGCTCAAGACAGAAGAGGCTGCCGAGCCTTACGCCAGTAGAGAACAAGCCAGCCAGTCCATCGCTGCTTACATCCACGGCTTCTACAATCCAGCCCGGCTACACTCGGCGCTGGGCTACCACTCGCCTAACAACTACGCCCGGCAGCTCCGGACTGCCGCCTGAAACGGCTTCATGGCGTCCGTTTTCAGGGGGCCAGATCAGTGAGCCGCATGGATGCGGCGACCAAGCCCCCAGGGACGGGTTTACGGCGGCCCCGCAAACCCACAGTGCCCCGCCATCCCTCAGCAAGTCCGCTTTTGCTGTTGCTCCGGCTGTTGCGGCTGCCTCTGCAGGTGCAGGGCGCAGCCCTGCAAAGCCCCCCTTCCCCATACCCCGCCGAATGGGTATACAGTCGACCCATGCCGGCACCGTGCCGGAATGAACCCTGGGAGGGGACCATGCGCAACACCTTCAAGACCCTGCTGCTGGCACTGCCGCTGTGCCTGGCCGCCCTGTCGGCCCAGGCCGCCGACGGCGCCGCCGGCCGCTGGAAGACCATCGACGACAAGACCGGCAAGGTGAAGTCGATCGTCGAGATCAGCCAAGCCGCCAACGGCACCCTGACCGGCAAGGTGGTCGACATCCTGCACTCGGACAAGGGCCCGAACCCGGTCTGCGATGGATGTGAAGGCGCCAACAGGAACAAGCCGGTGAAGGGCATGACCATCCTCTGGAACCTGAAGGCCGATGGCGCCAACAAGTGGTCCGGCGGCACCATCCTCGACCCGGCCAACGGCAAGACCTACAAGTCGAAGATGGAGCTGCAGCCGGGTGGCACCAGGCTGGACGTGTCCGGCTGCATCGCCTTCATCTGCCGCGCGCAGACCTGGCAGCGCGAATAAGCGCCCCGGCCCCCGCTTCATCCCCGTGACCCGGCCCCGGCCGGGTCACGTCGTTGCGGGCATGCGATACTCTGCGGTTCCCCTCGGCTTCACCCCGCGACCATGACCCGTACCGCGCTCGTCACCACCGCCCTGCCCTACGCCAACGGCCCGCTGCACCTGGGCCACCTGGTCGGCTACATCCAGGCCGACATCTGGGTGCGTGCGCGGCGAATGAGCGGCGGCAAGGCCTGGTTCGTCTGCGCCGACGACACCCACGGCACGCCGATCATGCTGGCCGCGGAAAAAGCCGGGGTCACCCCGGAAACCTTCATCGCCAACATCCAGGCCAGCCACGAACGTGACTTCGCCGCCTTCGGCGTGGCCTTCGACCACTACGACTCGACCAACTCGGCGGCCAACAAGGCACTGACCGAGCAGTTCTACCTGAAGCTGGAAGCGGCCGGCCACATCAGCCGCCGTTCGGTCGCCCAGTTCTACGACCCGGCCAAGGGCATGTTCCTGCCCGACCGCTACGTCAAGGGCATCTGCCCGAACTGCGGCAGCCCCGACCAGTACGGCGACAACTGCGAAGTCTGCGGCGCGACCTATGCACCGACCGACCTGAAGGAGCCGCGTTCGGTCATCTCCGGCGCCACGCCGGAAATGCGCGATTCGGAG
Organism: Stenotrophomonas sp. LC732; assembly: GCF_052446685.1. Classification (NCBI taxonomy): domain Bacteria; kingdom Pseudomonadati; phylum Pseudomonadota; class Gammaproteobacteria; order Lysobacterales; family Lysobacteraceae; genus Stenotrophomonas; species Stenotrophomonas sp. LC732. The sequence continues at coordinate 3,177,404 of NZ_CP199214.1, forward strand.
CACTTCTTCTTCGAGGTGGGCCACTTCGATGCATTCCTGCGCGAATGGCTGGCCGGCGATGTCGCCCTGCCGGGCGTGAAGGCCAAGCTGGGTGAGTGGCTCAACGCCGAAGGTGGCCTGCGCGCGTGGGACATCTCGCGCGATGCGCCGTACTTCGGTTTCCAGATTCCCGGCCAGCCGGGCAAGTACTTCTATGTCTGGCTGGATGCGCCGATCGGCTACCTGTCCAGCTTCCAGACCCTGTGCGGCAAGCTCGGCGAAGACTTCGAAGCGCACCTGCGCGCCGGCACCGCCACCGAACTGCACCACTTCATCGGCAAGGACATCGTCAACTTCCACGGCCTGTTCTGGCCGGCGGTGCTGCACGGTACCGGCCACCGCGCGCCGACCCGCCTGCACGTCAACGGCTACCTGACCGTGGACGGTGCCAAGATGAGCAAGTCGCGCGGCACCTTCGTGATGGCGCGTACCTTCCTCGATGCCGGCCTGGAGCCGGAAGCGCTGCGCTACTACTACGCCGCCAAGTCCGGCGGTGGCGTCGACGATCTTGACCTGAACCTGGGTGATTTCATCGCCCGCGTCAACGCCGACCTGGTCGGCAAGTTCGTCAACCTGGCCAGCCGCTGCGCCGGCTTCATCAGCAAGCGCTTCGACGGCCAGCTGGCCGCGCAGCTGCCCGACGCGGCGCAGTACCAGCGCTTCGTCGACGGCCTGGCGCCGATCCGTGAAGCCTACGAGCGCAACGACCCGGCTGCGGCGATCCGCCTGACCATGACCCTGGCCGACGAAGCCAACCGCTACATCGACGACGTCAAGCCGTGGGTCATCGCCAAGCAGGAAGGCGCCGACGTGCAGCTGCAGGCCGTGTGCAGCCAGGGCCTGAACCTGTTCCGCGTGCTGGCCACCGCACTGAAGCCGGTGCTGCCGGCTACCGCCGCGCAGGCCGAGGCGTTCCTGGCCGCGCCGGTCAATGACTGGACCGAACTGGCACAGCCGCTGCTGGGCCACCGCATCACCGACTACACCCCGCTGTTCACCCGTATCGACCCGAAGAAGATTGACGCCATGATCGACGCCTCCAAGGACACCCTGCAGCCGGCCGCCGCTGCCGCCCCCGCCGCCAGGACCGACGCCGCCAAGCCGGCCACACCGGCCCCGGCCAGGGACGACGCGAAGAGCGCCGATGCTCCGGCCTATATCGGCATCGACGATTTCGCCAAGCTCGACCTGCGCATCGGCAAGGTGCTGGTGTGCGAGTTCGTGGAAGGTTCGGACAAGCTGCTGCGCTTCGAACTGGATGCCGGCGAACTGGGCAAGCGCCAGATCTTCTCCGGCATCCGTGGCAGCTACGGCGAGCCGGAAGCCCTGGTCGGTCGCAGCGTGGTGTTCATCGCCAACCTGGCCCCGCGCAAGATGCGCTTCGGCCTGAGCGAAGGCATGATCCTGTCGGCCGGTTTCGACGGCGGCGCGCTGGCGCTGCTGGACGCCGACAGCGGCGCGCAGCCGGGCATGCCGGTCCGCTGATGCCTGCAGCGGGCGCGGCCACCGCCGCGCCTGCCGGCAGCATCGGCCAGCGGAGGCAACGCGATGGGAAGCAATGGAATGGAACTGGCGCTGTTCGACTTCGACCACACCGTGACCACCTGCGATACCTATGGCCGTTTCCTGCGCCGCGTGGCCACCGCCGAACAGCTGGCGCAGGCGTGGTGGAAGGTCGGCCCGTGGCTGGCCGCATACAAGCTGAAACTGATCTCGGCCGAACGCATCCGTGCACGCGTCACCCGCCTGACCTTCAGCAACCGCCACAGCGATGACATCGCCACGCTGGCCGCAGGCTTCTCGCGTGAGTTCCTGCCCGAGGTGGTGCGCCCGGAAATGCTGGAGCAGATCCGCTGGCACAGGGAACAGCAGCATACCGTGGTGATCGTGTCCGGCTCGCTCGACCTGTACCTGCGGCCATGGTGCGAGCAGCTGGGCCTTCAGTTGATCTGCAACCGGCTGGAAAGCCAGGACGGCCGCCTGACCGGTCGCTATGCCGGTGGCGACTGCGGCCCGCGCAAGGTCGAGCACATCCGTCGCCAGTTCGATCTGTCCCGCTACGTGCGTATCCATGCCTACGGTGACAGTTCCGAAGACAAGCCGATGCTGGCGCTGGCCCACGAGCGCTGGTTCCGTGGCAAACCCCTGAAGTAACCCCGACGCGCAGCCTTCGCCACGCATGAGCATGAGCCTGATCCCGCCCCTGACCGAACGCCTCGACCGCCTGCTGCCGCAGACCCAATGCGGGCAGTGCGGCTACGACGGCTGCCGCCCGTATGCGCAGGCGATGGCGCGCGGCGAGGTGGGCGTGGACCGCTGCCCGCCGGGCGGCGATGCCGGCGCGCGCGCGCTGGCGCAGGTACTGGGCGTGCCTGCCATTCCGTTTGATCGTTCGCGTGGCGAACACAAGGTGCCGCAGGTGGCGCTGATCGTGGAAGCCGACTGCATCGGCTGCACCAAGTGCATCCAGGCCTGCCCGGTGGACGCCATCGTCGGCGGCGCCAAGTACATGCACACGGTCATCGCCGATCTGTGCACCGGTTGCGAACTGTGCATTCCGCCGTGCCCGGTGGACTGCATCGAGTTGCTGCCCCTGTAACAGGGGTCGGATCCCTTTCCGCGGGAAAGGGATCCGACCCCATCCCGCAGTTACGGCACGGCCGCCGTCACCACGATCTCGACCTTCCACTCGGCGTGGGCCAGCTTGGCTTCGAAGGTTGCGCGGGCCGGGGTCGCGCCCTCGACCACCCACTCGTCCCACGCCTTGTTCATGCCGTCGAAGTCGGCGATATCGGCCAGGAACACTTCCGCGCGCAGCACGTGCTGGCGATCACTGGCGACCAGTGCCAGCAGCTTGTCGATCTCCGCCAGCACCTGCCGGGTCTGCCCGGTGATGTCCTGGCTGGTGTCTTCCGGAATCTGGCCGGAGAGGTAGGCGACCTTGTTGTACACGGTCATTTCGGACATGCGCGGTCCGACGTCGTAACGCTCCATCATGGGCGTGGCTCCTGCGGGTGATCAGGCCTGCATTGTCCTCCAATCCGGTCGACGGTGGGTGCACGGGCACCTTCCGCGACACGTCACTACCGGGCTCCGACGGTCCCACTGGTCAAATGACGATGACAGGCGCACGATGCGCCACGCCCGCGTTGACACCGCCCTCGCCCCTCCTGCCGCACCCTTGCGCCGATGACCGTCCCCGTCGATTCCACCACTGCCCCTTCCACGCCAGCCTGGAAGCGGGTTGCCACCATCGTCATCCCGCTGCTGATCCTCGCCCTGGCCCTGCACGGCCTGGCCAACGAGTTCGACGAGCACGGCTACCGGGCCATCCGCCAGGCGTTCCGGCAGCTCAGTGGCATGCAGATCGCGCTCACCGTGGTACTCGGCCTGGCCAGTTACGCCTGCCTGATCGGCTTCGATGCCATTGGCCTGCGTCGCAGCGGCATCCGCGTGCACCCTGCGCGAGTCGGCATCACCGCGTTCCTTGCGCACACGCTGGGCCAGACCGTGGGCTTTGCCGCGTTGACCGGCGGCGCGGTGCGCCTGCGTGGCTACCGCAGCGCCGGCCTGGACCTGGCGCAGATCGGCCAGGTGGTGCTGATGAGCACGCTCGGCTTCGTGTTCGGGGCATGGCTGCTGATCAGCGTGGCACTGTGCATGGAACCTGCAGCGGCAGCGTTGGCATTGCCATTGAATCCCGATGCCGTGCGCATCGTCGGCATCGTCGCCCTGCTCGCATATCTCGGCACCGTGCTGCTGGTCGGCCGCGATGGACGGCAGTTCAGCGTGTTCGGCCATGCGTTGTGGCTGCCCGACCGCCGCACCATGATCGGCGTCACCGTGCTGAGCGTGATCGAACTGGTGCTGGCCAGTGCCGCGTTCTACGTGCTGCTGCCGGACTCCACGCCGACCGGACTGCCCGGCTTCGTCGGCCTGTACCTGGTGGCCGTGCTGGCCGGCCTGGTCTCGACCGTGCCCGCCGGCCTTGGCGTGTTCGAGTGGAGCCTGCTGAAGCTGTTGCCGCAGGTGGCACCGGCGGCGGTGCTGGCAGCGGCGCTGATCTACCGCGTCACTTACTACGTGCTGCCGCTGGTGCTGGCCACCCTGCTCGCGCTCGCGCCCGCCCTGCGCCAACCGCTGCAGGCCAGCGCCGGGGCAACCCGTGCGGGCTGGAACGCGCTGCGCCCGTGGCTGCCGCAGATCATCGCGCTGGCGGTGTTCAGCATCGGCGCCGCACTGGTCATCGACGGCACGCTGCCGACGCCACGCCGTCACCTGGTCAATGCCTCGCTACCGATCTTGGAGACCTCGCACCTGATCGGCAGCCTCAGCGGCGTCGCACTGCTGCTGATCGGCCAGGGCCTGGCCCGGCGCAGCCACGCCGCGTGGGTGCTGGCGATGGCAGTGTGCGTGATCACCCCGCTGCCGCTGTGGCTGCGGGGTGGCCAACTGTTGATCGCCGTCTCGGCAGTGCTGGTGGCGATGGCACTGTGGGCCGCACGTCGCGAGTTCTACCGCCAGGGCGCGCTGCTGGACGAAGCCTGGTCATGGCCGTGGCTGCGCAACCTCGGCCTGGTGCTGGTCGCGGTCACCTGGCTGCTGTTCTTCACCTACAGCCATGTCGAATACCAGAACGAGCTGTGGTGGCAGTTTGCGATATCCGGCAACGCACCACGCGCGCTGCGCGCGTTGCTGGTCGTGGCGATCGCGCTGGTGATGTTCGGCCTGGCGCGGCTGCTGCACAGCACGCGCAGCCCGCTGCCAGCCGCCGACGAGGCCACGCTGCAATCACTGGCGCCGGTACTGGCCGGTGCCACCGATACCCAGGCCTGCCTGGTGCTGACCGCCGACAAGGCGGTGCTGCGCGACGAGGCGAAACAGGGCTTCGTGATGATGCAGCGCTACGGCGGTTCGCTGATCGCGATGGGCGATCCGGTCGGCCCGCCGGAGGTCGCCCGCGCATTGATCTGGCGCTTCCGCGAGGAAGCCGACCGGCTCGGCCTGCGCCCGGTGTTCTACCAGGTCGGCGAGTCCTACTGGCAGACCTACCTCGACCTGGGCCTGGGCCTGGTCAAGCTGGGCGAAGAAGCGATGGTGCCGCTGCACGATTTCGGCTTGGAAGGCCGCGAACGTGCGGACCTGCGCCAGGCCTGGAACCGGGGCAAGCGCGGCGGCCTGTCCTTCCGTGTGGCACCGGTGGAGGAAATTCCCAGCCTGCTGCCGCGCCTGCACGCGATTTCCAACGCGTGGCTGGAAGACAAGGCCGGCGACGAAAAGGGCTTTTCGCTGGGCAGCTACGACCCGGATTACCTGGTGCGGTTCCCGGTGGCACTGGTGGAGGCCGAAGGCCAGATCGTGGCGTTTGCCAACCTGTGGCAGGCACCGGCCGGTGCCGAGCTGTCGGTGGACCTGATGCGCCACGTCAACGAGGCGCCGAAGGGGACGATGGACTTCCTCTTCATCGAACTGTTCCTGTGGGGCCGCGCGCAGGGCTATGCACGCTTCTCGCTGGGCATGGCGCCACTGTCCGGGCTGGCACAGCATCGCCTGGCCGGCCGCTGGAACCGCCTGGCCGGCCTGCTGGCGCGGCATGGCGAACGCTTCTACGGCTTCAGTGGCCTGCGCCGCTTCAAGTCGAAGTTCGACCCGCAGTGGCGGCCACGCTATCTCGCTGCGCCGGGCGGCATGCACCTGCCGGCCGCACTGCTGGATGCCACGCGCCTGATCTCGCTGGACCCGCGGCGCAACTGAAGCCCCGTACCACCAGGCATACCCGGCGCCACCTGCCGCCCGGTAGGTGTCGACCTTGGTCGACACGCTCATCCCCAAGGCGCCCTCAGCCCCAGCGCCGACCAAGGTCGGCGTCTACCAAGCGCTACATACCGCCCTTGAGGATCACCTCGGCCAGCCGATCATAGTCACCACCGAAATGGTGGTCACCCGGCAGCTTCACCTTCTTCACACCGTCATTGGCCGGCAGGTCCGGGCACAGTGCGTCCTCATCCTTGTCGCCGTACACGCACAGCGTTTTCTCCGCCGGCAGTCTGGCCACTTCCGGCGCGATCGGCAGGCCGTCGCCGCCGCCGCCCAGCCAGTTGCTGACGTGGAACTCGAAGTCGGCCTTCTTGCCTACCGACAGCAGCACGATGCGGTCCAGCGCTGCACGGGTATCGGCATCGAGCTGGTTGATGGTCGCCGGCAGCACGTCGGCCCCCTGCGAGAAACCGATCAGCATCACCTTGTCGCGGTGCCACTGCTGGCGGTAGTGATCGATGATCTTCTGCAGGTCAGCAGCGAAGCCCTTCGGCGTGCGCTCGCTCCAGAAGTAGCGCAGCGAGTCGATGCCGACCACGGCCACGCCGTGCTCGTTGAGCGACGACGCCACGTCCTTGTCCAGGCCGGCCCAGCCACCATCACCGGAGACGAACACGGCCAGCGTGTCGCCGTTGCCGGTCGACGGTACTTCCACCACCGGCAGGCCCTTCAGCGCGGCCGGCGGCGGTGCCAGGCTGACGCCTGCCTGCGCACCCATCACCCGCGCTGCAGCCACCAGGCCCGGTGAGGCATCACCACGCGCCGTGCGCTTGAACTCGCGCGCCATCGCCACCTGCTGCACGAAACCGCTGGCCTCGCCCGCCTTGCAGCCGTGATCACCGGCTGCACTCAACCACGGGAAGTTCAGTTCGGCGGGTTGCAGCGTGTTGCGCTTCACGCCATCGCCGCAGACCATGCGCTCGTGGTTGTGGTCCGGGCAGAAACCAGTGGTGAGCAGGCCGGCGAACACCTGCGTATCGGCCTGCGCAGCCAGCGCATAGGCCATTTCAGCGCCTTCGCCATCGCCGCCGACCAGCGGCAGGTGGTACCCGGGCAGATGCAGCGAGGCCTGCAGCCAGCGCGAGAAATTCTCGACATCGCCGGAACCGAACGAACAGGTCGGGTTGCCTTCGCGCTTGAGCACGCCGCGCAGGTGCGCGATGTCCACGGCGGCGACCATCGCACCGTCGGCACGCAGGGCCTCGATCGGCAGACGGCTGGTATCGCCACCGGGAGTCGGTTCGTGGAACCAGATCACCACCCGCTGCGGGGTACCGGCCGGCATATGCACCGGAATCTGTTCGAACCGCCCGTGGCTGAACTGCTGCACGGTCGCTTCCGCGGTTGCCGGCAGTGCGGCCAGCGCCAGCACCACGCCCATTACCCTGCCCAGCCCTGCACGCTTCATATCGCAGCCCCGATGGAATGCGCACACGATACGCTGCCTCCACGTGCACGGCACGTACCGGTGCAGGCCGTTGGGGTTTCAGCAGGCTGCGGCGCGACGACTGCGCCGATACAGCGCCACCGCCAGATACAGCAGCCAGCCCACGATCACCACGATCACCACTTTCTGCCCCAGCCCGCGCGGCGGCCCGCCACGCCACAGCACGTGCAGCCACAGCAGCACGAAGGCCAGCCAGGCCCAGCCCCAGAGCAGGCCGGCGGCGGATTGCCAGCCCGGTTCGCGGCGCAGGTACCAGGCCTGCAGCAGCATGCCGACGCTGGCACACAGGAACGCAGTGTTGGCCGCCAACCCGTGGATGAACGGTGCCAGCAGCGGGGTTGCTTCGGGCAGCCAGCTGTCACCGATGGCGACCGTGGCCAGGCCCAGCGCCGAGACCGTGAACAGCAGCGGCGCCGCCGCGCTGCGCCGCGGGCCGATGCTGCCGCGATAAAGGGCGATGCCGAGCAGGGTGATCGCCAGTGCCAGCAGGCAGTACGCCGCACGCAACGCCAGCCCCCACGGCCCGTGCAGATAGAGGCTGAGCGTGGCCCGCACCCAGTCCAGGTCGGTGCGTGCGAACTGGGTCCACAGCGCGGTAACCAGGAACAGAACCAGGGCGGCCAGCGCCAGCAGCGCCGCCGGACGCGCGCGGCTCATGCGGAGGCTTCCGGGTGCCGCGCCTGCCATTCGGCCAACGCCTTGCGATAGCGCTGCAGCTCGTCGGCATACAGGTCCAGCACGCACAGCGGGCAACCGCTGCCACAGCATTCGTTGGGACCGGGCTCTTCCGGCGGCAGCGGACGGGGATCGGGATCAGGGACGGACACGGTTGGAAGCGGCAATCGGTGGAAACGGGCCCCAGTGTAGCGGGCTGGCTCAGCGACCCAGCTGCCGCCGCAGGTTGTCGCGCGCGGCCGCGTCGAGGCGCTGGTGGAAGAACTCGCTGAGGAAGATGCGCGGTGCGCGCAGCAGGCCCTGCAGGAAACGGCGGCGGCCAGCGCGATACAGGAAGCCCGGCACCACGCCCTTGTACTCTTCGGCCACGCCCCGGTCATAGGCGGTGAACACCGGTTCCGGCGCGGCCAGGATCGCCATGTCGCAGTCCAGGAACAGCGCGGCCTCGGCATCGACATCGTCCGGGCCGAGCGCGCCATGGCGGGCGGTCAGCAGGATCAGCTGCTCGACCCGGGCGGCATCGACAGCGGCGAGTTCCGGCGCCTGCGTGATCGCCTGCAGGGCCATCTGCGCCGAACGTGCTTCGTTGTCCTTTCGCCCCGCCACGTAGATCGCATCGTGGTAGAGCACGGCCAGGTAGACCTCGGCCGGCTGCTGCCAGCCGGGGCCGTCGGCAACCTCCTGGCAGTGCTGCAGCACCGCGCGCACGTGGCCGAAGTGATGGTAGGCGCGTGGTGGCGTTGCATAGCTGTCCTGCAGCGCCTGCCACTGCGCCGGAGCGAGCGTCAGCGGGGAAAAGTCCATGCCCGGATCATCCCGCCTGCGCGGTTGACGGGCAAGCTGTCGCTTTTTTCACCACGTCCTCACAACGCCCTTCGCACTAGGCCGCAACGCGGTTGTCCACAGCTTTCCCGAGCGCTGGTCCACACCGGTTGTGGATGAACGTGCGGTCCGACCAACGGTCGCTGCAGCGGTGCGCGCACAGGTCTACACTCGCCTCAGGCGGGAGCGCCCGCCGCTGCCGGGAGCCGTCATGTACCGTCCTGCCGCCCGATTCGTTCTGCTCGCACTGGCCGCATTGGCAGCACCGTCCGCGATCGCACAGGATCATCCGGGAACGGCCGCGCCGCTGGCCGTTGCCAGCACCACCACTCCGGCGATGCCGACGCCGCAGCAGGTGTTCGCGATTCCACCGGCGATGCGCGACATGCTGCGCACGCAGGTGATCAATCACAGTTACTCCCGCGAGCAGCGCCTGCAGGCGCTGGTGGAGATGATCTTCGACCGCCACGGCCTGGACCTGCAGTACGACGCCGATGCGACCTTCACCGTCAGCGAGATCTGGCAGCAGCGGCGCGCCAACTGCCTGGCCTTTACCCTGATGTTCGTCGCGCTGGCACGCGAAGCCGGCATCCAGGCACGCGTGCAGGAAGTCGGCCAGGTCGTGTCGTGGTACCAGGACCAGGCCCAGGGCCTGGTCTACAGCGTCGGCCACGTCAATGCCGGGGTCGGCTTCGCCGGCCGCTTCGCCACCGTCGATCTGGATCGCAACGTGCTGTACGACCGCCGCGGGCCGCTGCCGATCAGCCAGGCACGGGCATTGGCACACTTCTACAACAACCGCGGCGCCGAACGCATGGCCAGCGGCGATCTGGTGGGTGCACGCACCTTCTTCAATGCCGCGCTGGCACAGGACAACAGCTTCGCCGCCACCTGGAACAACCTGGGCGTGCTGGAAAACCGTACGGGCGATACCGCCGCCGCGCGCCGGGCATTGGAAACGGCGCTGCGACTGGACGGCCGCCAGGACGCTGCACTGACCAACGCCAGCGCGCTGTACCGGAAGCTGGGCATGGTCATGCAGGCGCAGGCGCTGGAGCAGCGCCTGCAGTCGGTGCAGCGCGAGGATCCGTTCGCGCAGTACATGCTCGGCGCCGAGGCCGAACGCGCCGGCCGACTGGATCAGGCGATCCGCTATTACCGGCAGGCCGTGCGCCTGTACGACACCGCACACCAGTTCCACTTCGGGCTGGCGCGGGCCTATTTCCTGGCCGGCCAGCTCAGGCGCGCCGATCGTGAACTGCTGCGCGCGCAGGCGCTGGGCGGTGCCCCGCAGCAGGCGCGCTACCAGGCCAAGCTGGACAGCCTGGCCCGCTGGCGCGCACAGCAGCAGGCCAGGCGCTGAAGGCCGGTCAGGCCTTCTTGAGGAAGCAGGTCTTCAGGACCAGGCCCTTGATCTTGTCCGAGTTGCCTTCGATGTGCTCGGCATCGTCCTCGACCAGGCGGATGTTGCGGATCACGGTGCCCTGCTTGAGCGGGATCGAGGAACCCTTCACCTTCAGGTCCTTGATCACGGTGACGGTGTCACCGGCCTGCAGGGTATTGCCGTTGCTGTCACGCACGACCAGGGTCGAACCGGCACTTTCCTCGGCGGTCCATTCGAAGCCGCAGTCGGCGCAGATCCACAGCGCGCCATCGGCATAGGTGTTTTCCAGGGTGCACTGCGGGCAGGCGGGGGCAGAAGACATCAGCAAGTACCTCAAAGTGAATCAACAGCCGCCATTGTAACCGCCCGGCTCGCCTGCCCTTTTCCGGGCGGCGCCCGGCTCCCGGCTTGACCCGATCCGGCCTCCCGATACGGAATGGGAGGCCGCAGGAACTTGCAGTCGGCGGCGAACTGCAGCAGAGTGCGCGGCCCCTGATCGCCCCCCGGAACTCCCCATGCGCCTCGGCATCGACTTCGGTACCAGCAACTCCGCCGCCGCCATCGTGCATGAGGGAACACTGCTGCCGATCCGCTTCGGCGACGCCGAGCAGTTCCGTACCAGTGTGTACTTCCCTGGCGTGGTGCCCGACCCGGACGACTTCCAGCTCGACGACGGCCAGGAACACCAGCTGCAGCAGATGATCGACAGCGCCGCGCGCGCGGCGCGCGCCGCCGGCCAGGAACGCACGCCGCAGGCGCTGCGCCGCGAAGCCCTGCGCGCGCTGCGCCGGGAATGGATGGAAGCCCGCGCCGGCAAGGAACGCAGCGCCAACGACCTGCTGCAGAACGCGGTCTACGGCGACGAAGCGCTGGAAGCCTATTTCGAGGAACACGAAGGCAACCTGGTGCAGAGCCCGAAGTCGATGCTCGGCTACAACCTGCACCCGCGCGCGAAGCAGACCATCACCGGCATCGCCGCGCACATCCTCGAACACATCCGCCTGACCGCCAGTGCCCAGCTCGGCCGGCCGCTGCGCGCCGCCCTGCTCGGGCGCCCGGTGCAGTTCCGCAGTTCGATCGGCGCAGCCGGCAACGACCAGGCGCTGGACATCCTGCGTGAAGCGGCCACCCAGGCCGGCTTCGACCAGGTTGATTTCCTCGAGGAGCCAGCCGCGGCGGCCATGCATTACCACGCCGAAAGCCGCGAGCGGCACCAGGCGGTGATCGTCGATATCGGCGGCGGCACCACCGACATCGCCCATGCCGAAGTCGGCGGCAACGACGCCCCGCGCATCCACCGCGCCTGGGGTATCGCCCGCGGCGGTACCGACATCGACCTGGCGCTGAGCCTGTCCAGCTACATGCCGCTGTTCGGCCGCGGCATCACCCGCGTGCCGGCCCACCACTACGTGGAAGCGGCCACCGTGCAGGACATGACCCGCCAGCGCGAATTCCGCCTGCACAAGTACGACCATGTCGACGCGCCCTGGGGCGAGCGCCTGCAGGCCCTGCAGGACACCGGCAACACCGCCCGCCTGTACCGTGACGTCGAACGCGCCAAGATCGCCCTCAGCGCTGCCAGCGAGCACCGCAGCACGCTGGACTACATCGCCCGCGACCTGCATGCCGACAGCAGCGCCGACGGCCTGGCCGCCGCCGCCCATGGCTACCTGGAGCAGATCCGCGAGCTGCTGGCCCAGGTCCGCAGCGACATCGGCGGCGACCCGGATGCCGTGTTCCTGACCGGTGGCATGTCCCGCGCCGGCTACCTGCGCCAGGCGGTGGCGGCCGCCTTCCCGGGCGCCCGCATGGTCCACGGCGAGCCCTCGCTGGGCGTGGTCCAGGGCCTTGCGCTGGCGGCAGCCAGCCAGGATTAACAAAACGTTACGCGGTCTAAGTTACTCTTGGTCGGCTAGAACCCTGCTGCCCCTTCCACCGGCCATGCCGGTGTGTGTCCACGGTGCAGCCTGGCCCGCCCAGCGGGCCTAGCGGCCATGCCTTCCTGGCTCGTTCATGGTCCGCGCAGCACCTGAGCCGCCATTGAGACCCGCTTTGGGCACCCGCCAGGCCCCTGAGGCCTTACAACCTGACGCAGCACCTGCACCCATCGACTGCCGCCGTTGTGACGCGGTCTGTTGCCGGTTGCCCGTGCTGCTGCAGCCCGGCGACCACGTGCCCGGCCAGTTCCTGTCACGCGACACCCACGGCCGTGCCGTGATGGCGCGCAACGAGGAAGGCTGGTGCGCGGCGATCGATCCCTATCACCTGCGCTGCACGATCTATTCGCAGCGCCCGGCGATCTGCCGCCAGTTCTCGATGGGCGGCGATGACTGCCGCCGCGAGCGGCAGGACTACCTGCGCCAGGCCGATGCCTGGGCGCTTTCCTCCCCTTCCACCTGACAGGAGCAACCATGCCCCGCAAGGCAAAGACCCCCGCGAAGGCCAGCAACAGCATCCGCAGCGAACGCAAGGGCGCGGCCGCCAGCACCGTGGTCAGCAGCGATTCGATCGCTTCGGACCTGGCAGCGTTCCGCAAGGCCGGTGGCAAGATCGAAGTCCTCGGCACTACCTGGGCGCTGAAGAAAGCCAGCTGACCCAGCTCCGACCGCGGCGGCGCTGCCGCCGCGGCCTGCCGGACCGCGCTCAGCGATCCAGGCGTACCCGCACACTGCCCGAATGCGACTGGATGCGGATGTCACCGTCGCCATTGCCGAGCCGAGTATCGAGATGGCTGCCGGGGCCGTAGCGCGGCCGTTCCACCTGGCCGGCGTCGCTGTTGATCGACCCGCTGAAGCTGTTCACCGACAGCTGCGCCGAAACCGTGCGTGGCAGGCGCAGGTTGACCGACGCGCTCACCGATTCGACATTGATACGGCCCCCCGGCGCCAGCCCGGCCGCCGACAGGTCGATGCTGCCCGACACGGTTTCCACCGCCAGCCGCTGCACCCGCCCGGCATCGACCTCGACCCGGCCGGATACCGTCTGTGCACCGATGTCACCGGACACGCCGCCGCCGGCTTCGATGCGGCCACTGACCGTGTTCACGTCCAGCTTCGGCGTCTGCAGGCGCGCGATGACACCGCCACTGACCGTATTGAGCTTGCTGTCGCCGCTGCGACCGGAGGCGCTCAGGCTGCCGCTGACCGTGTCGGCCTGCAGGCGGCGCACATCGATGCCGCTGATGTCCTGGCTGGCACTGACCGTACTCAGCAGCAGTTCCACCGAGCGCGGCACGTTCAGCACCAGCGTCGCGCCGCCGTTGTTGTTGCGACGCGGATACTCGATCTCCCAGCGCACGCGGTTGGCACTCTTCTCCTGGCGCAGCTGCAGGCCATCGCTTAGCGTACCGGTGAGCTGCACGTCGTTGCGGTCCCAGCCACGCACGCTCACTTTGCCGGCCACGTTGCTCAGTTCGATGCGGCCGCCGGCGGCCAGGTTGTGGCGCTCGTCGATCCGGGTGTCAGCCAGGGCCACCGCGGGCAGCAGCAACAGCGCGGCGCAGCAGGTCATCAGGATTCGTGTCATCGGGGGTCTCCTCAGGTCGTCAGGCCGGACTCGGCGGCGTAGGCCGCCTGCCGGGTCAATTCCAGCCGCAGCGCATAGGTGCGCTTGAGCTGGCCAAGCAGATGCGGCGCGCGTGGATCCTGCGCCAGCGCGGCCCGGATCTGTGCCGCGCTTTCATCGAGTTCGTGCAGCGCCGGCTGCCATTCCGGCGCCCGGCCTGCGGGCAACGAGGCCACTGCCTGCTGGTACTGCTCGGTCATCGCCGCGGCCTGCAGTTGCAGGGTAGACGGCACCGGCGCGTCCGGTTGCGCATGGCGCCACGGCGCCACCGCGTAGAGCGCCAGGCTTGCGGCCAGTGCGGCCCCCACCGGCAACCACCAGCGCCGGCGCGAACGCCCCGGCAGCACCACCACGTTGCCGGTCGGCGCAGGCGCCGCCTGTGGTTCACGCGGCGGCAGCTGCGCCGACAACCGCGCCCAGCCATCGGCGGGCAGGCCGCGTTCGGAAGGCAGCGCGCGCAGTCGGGCCACCAGATCGTGGTCGGAATCGTGTTCGTGTGTACTCATGTCATGTCTCCCAGCCGTGCGCGCAACAGGCCGCGCGCACGATGCAACTGTGCCTTGGAGCTGCCGACGGCCATCTGCAGCTGCGCGGCGATCTCCTGGTGTTTCCAGCCCTCGATGTCATGCAGCACCAGTACCGCGCGCGCCCTCGGCGGCAGCGTCGCCAGCGCGCGCTCCAGGTCGCGCTCGGTACCGGCGCAGCGGTCGTGTACGGCCAGCTCCTGCAGTCCTCCGTCCACATCATCAAGACTGTCGTGGTCCTGCCCGGCGGCGCGCCCACGCAGTTCCATCAGCGCAGCGTTGACGCCCAGGCGATGCAGCCAGGTCGACAGGCTGCTCTCGAAACGGAACCCCGGCAGCGCCTTCCACGCCTGCAGGAAGGCTTCCTGCAAGGCGTCTTCGGCACGCGCCTGCTGGCCCCCGCACAGCCGCCACAGCACGGCGAACACGCGCGGTGCATGCCGCCGGTACAGCAGTTCATAGGCCGAGGTATCGCCGGCGGCGGCCGCCCGCACCAGGGCGGGTTCATCGACGGCGTCGTGGGCGGCAGGCGGCGCGGGCATGGTGGTGTCGAGCATATCGCTTGGATGCGGCGGCCCGGGAAAAGGTTTAGAGCCGGACGACGATCACTGCCGTGCAACCTTTTCGACACCTGCTGCATCCATGGAAGGTCCTTCGCGAAATTGCCGTCCAGGAGTCCTGCCATGTCCAGCCCAACCTGCGCCGCCCTGCTGGTGATCGCCGCCTGCGTCGTGCTGCAGGCACTGGGCCTGTCGCTGCAGCTGCACCCCGGTAACGGCCGTGCCTGCCTGCAACAGCACCGCCAGGCGCTGGTGTGCCTGGCCTGGGCCCCGGCGGTCGAATCCCCGGCACGCGCCGGGTAACATCGAAGGTCGTTATTGCCACCTGTTGTCGCCCCATGATGTTGTCGCTGAAGGATCACCTGCCGCCCTGGACCCACCCGTGGTTGAACTACGCCGGCGTCGCCCTGCAGATCGTAGGGGTGCTTCTGGTCGCGTGGCTCCTGCGCGTGCTCGCCCGGCGCCTGATCCGCCGCTTCGCCGAGCACTACACGTTGCCGCCCGAGATGGTGATGGGCGCGCGCCGGATCACCAGTTTCGTGGTCTATTTCAGTGCCCTGCTGTACATCCTCAGCCTGCTCGGCGCGAAGCCCTCGGTGCTGTGGACCGCGTTCACCGGCTTCGCGGCCGTGGGCGCGGTGGCCTTCTTCGCGGCCTGGAGCGTGCTGTCCAACATCTTCTGCACGCTGCTGATCTTCACCACCCGCCCGTTCCGCCTGCACGACTACATCGAGGTGCTGGAGAACGGCGAGAAGCCGGGCCTGAAGGGCCGGGTGATCGACGTGAACCTGATCTACACCACGCTGCAGGAGACCGGCGAGGGCCACGAGGGCACGGTGCTGCAGCTGCCGAACAACCTGTTCTTCCAGCGCACGGTACGGCGCTGGCGCGACCCGGCGCAGGCCCCCGGCGGCATCCAGGGCGACGGTTGAGGGTGGAGTTTTCGGCAGGGCTGCGCCCTGCACCTGCAGAGGCCGAAGCCGAAGCCGAAGCAAGATCAAGAGCGGCATTCCGTGGGATGGCGGGGCGGTGTGGGTCCGGTTGAGGGGGGCCAGATCAGTGAGCGCCATGGATGGCGCCTTTGATGTTGACGTTGCTTCTGCAGGTGCAGGGCGCAGCCCTGCAATAAAACACCCCTTTACCTCAGCTGGCTGTCCTTGCTGCCACGCCGGTTGTACCCGGCATGCGCCTGGTCTTCGTCGTCCCGCGCCTGCTGGCACGCAACGCACAACCGCACACCAGGCACAGCCTGGCGCCGCGCCAACGGGATCGGCGCGTCGCATTCCTCACAGTGTTCCAGACCGGGTCCCTCGCGCAGCTGGCGCCGCGCGCGGGCGATCGCGTCGTCGACGGTGGCGTCGATCTGGTCCTGGACCGCGCCGTCTCCTGCCCAACCGGTGGCCATGGCTATCCTCCGCAGGTGTGTCGCCCGATATGGGGACGATACACCCCGGCAAAAAGGAAGGCCTTCATGTAGAGCCGAGCCATGCTCGGCTGCTCTTCAGGATGCCAAACAGAACGCCGACGGATCCGATCAGGCCGATTGCGGCTTAATCCCCTCCGTCCCCTTTTTGCTTACCAGACCAGGTCGTCGGGCACCTGGAACTGCGCGTAATAGGCGTCGTCCTCTGCGTTGCCGGTGGAGATCTCGGCGGTCGAGCCCGGCTGGCCGTGGTCGACGATGATTGCTTCGGGTGCGCGTTCACGCACCTTTTCGGCGGCGGCGCGGGGCAGCAACGCATAGCCCTCGCCGTGGGCGACGATGACCAGCACGCCCACCGACAGCGCCTTGCGCAGCTTGGGGTCGATCAGCAGGGTACGGATCGCTGCGCCATCGCTGAAGCGGTACTCGTCGTCGCCCTTGTGGGGTACGGCATGGGCCGTGATGATCTGCCTGGCCTGGGCCTTCTGTTCAGCCTGCCTGGCCTGGGCATTGCGTTCGGCGGCCAGTGCGCGGTCGCGCTCGACCTTCTCGGCGCGGGCACGTTCAGCCTCGCGCTGGACCTCGGCCGAGGTCGATTCGGCCTTGCCCTGGCGGGCCTTGGCCTGCTCGCGTGCGGCGGCGCTGGCCTGCGACTTCTTGGCCAGGCCGGCCTTGAGCAATTGTTCCTGCAGCGCGTTGGGCTTTGCCATGGTCGGTGCGTACCGCGTGTAATCTTGGATGCCCCATTCTACCGACGCCCCGCCGCCCCTGCATGGCAGTCCTGAAGTACCTCACCGGTTATCCCGAACCCCTGGTTGCCCAGGTCAGCGAGCTGCTGGCGCAGGGCAGGCTCGGCCCCTGGCTGCAGCAGCGCTACCCCGACCCGCACGAGGTGCGCAGCGACCGCCAGCTGTACGACTACACCCAGGAGCTGAAGGACCGTTACCTGCGCAAGTCGGTGCCGCTCAACAAGGTCTGCTACGACAATACGCTGGAAGTGATCAAGCACGCGCTGGGCACCCACACCGCCATCTCCCGCGTGCACGGCGGCCGCCTCAAGGCCAGCCGCGAGATCCGCATCGCGACCGTGTTCCGCCAGGCACCCGCGGCGTTCCTGCGCATGATCGTGGTGCATGAGCTGGCCCACCTGAAGGAAGCCGACCACAACAAGGCCTTCTACCAGCTGTGCCAGCACATGGAGCCGGACTACCTGCAGCTGGAGTTCGATACCCGCCTGTACCTGACCGAGCTGGCCAACCGCGGCCAGCGCTGACCGGCCGCAGCAGCTACACTGCGCGCCCCCTGCCCGACCTGCCTGCCATGGAACCGATCCGTCTCGACAAACGCCTGTCCGCCCTGCTCGGCATCCCGCGCGGCGAAGCGCGGCGCTACATCGAAGGCGGCTGGGTCACGGTCAACGGCGACGTGGTGGAGCAGCCGCAGCGCCCGGTCGATGGCAGCGCGGTGATCGTGGTGGCCGAACAGGCCAGCGATGAAAAGGCCGAGCGGGTCAGCATGCTGCTGCACAAGCCGGCCGGTGTCGCCGCCGAAACCCTGTGTGCCCTGGTCAGCAGTGACAGCCGCAGCGAACTTGATGCCAGCGACATCCGTCCGTTGCAGCGTCACTTCCACGGCCTGCAGCTGGCCGCCTCGCTGCCGGCCAGCGACAGCGGGCTGGTGGTGGTCAGCCAGGATCCGGCCACGCTGGCCCACCTGCAGCGCAACCTGGGCCGTACCGAGCAGGAATACCTGATCGAAGTGGCCGAAGGCGGTCCCGAGCGCGGGCCGTGGCTGATGGCGCGGCTGCAGCAGGAATCGGGCGGCGCCAAGGTCAGCTGGCAGAGCGAGCAGCGCCTGCGCTTCGCCGGCAAGGGCCTGACGGCCAAGGGGCTGCGTGTGGCGGTCAGCGCCGCCGGCCTGCAGGTCACGGCCGTGCGCCGCCTGCGTATCGGACGCGTGGCGCTGGGGCCGCTGCCGCCGGGGCAGTGGCGCTACCTGGGCAGCGACGAGCGGTTCTGAGGTGTGCGGGTCAGGGCCCTTTCCCGTGGAGAGGGATCCGGGGGTCGGATCCCGTGCCGAAGGCAGGGGCTCTGACCCCCTGTCGATCCTGCAGGCATTCCTTCACGCATGGCGTGGCTCTACCATCGGGGCATGAGCCTGCCCAAGCCGCTGTGGCGACGCCTGCTGCGTGTCGCTGCGGTCATCCTCGCCGTGCTGGTGCTGCTGGTCCTGTCCGGGCTGCTGCTGGCCGACCATCTCACGCCGCGGGCGCATGGCGCGCCTTCGCGCGTGCTGCCGCTGCAGCCGGCACAGACCCGCATCGACCAGCAGATCGTGCCGCTGCAGGCGGCCCATCCCGGCCAGTCGGGCGTGGCCTTCCTCAGCGATGGCATGGATGCCTTCGCCGCCCGCGCGATGATCACCACCCAGGCCGGCCGCAGCCTGGACCTGCAGTACTACATCTGGCACGACGACCTGATCGGCCACCTGATGGCCAAGGCGCTGTACGACGCCGCCGAGCGCGGCGTGCGCGTGCGCATCCTGCTCGATGACATGAATGCCAAGGACAAGGACGCGCTGATGATGGCGCTCGATGCCCATCCGAACATCGAGATCCGCCTGTACAACCCGTTCCGCAACCGGACCGGCATCCTGCGCATGGTGGAGATGGTGCAGCGCTTCTTCAGCGTGAACCACCGCATGCACAACAAGAGCTGGATCGCCGATGGCCGCGTCGCAATCGTCGGTGGCCGCAACATCGGCGAGGAGTACTTCAGCGCGCGCACCGACGTGAACTTCCAGGATCTGGACCTGCTGGTCGCCGGCCCCGCCGTGGAGCAGGCCAACCGGATCTTCGACGACTACTGGAACAGCGAAACCGCCATCCCGGTATCCGCGCTTGCCTTCCATACCGACGCACAACTGCGCCTGCTGGTGCGCGAATCGGACCACGAGGCGCAGCGGGACGTGGCCCGCCCCTACCTTGCGCGCGTGGCCGAATCACGCCAGCGGCAGCGCCCGAGCCCCGAGCCGTTGCACTGGAGCGGTGCCGTGCGCATCGTGTCGGACCCGCCGATGAAGCACCGCAGGGATGATCGCGCCACCTGGCTGGTGTCGACCCTGATCAGCGAGCTGCAGGCCGCCCGGCACAAGGCCCTGTTGATCTCGCCCTACTTCGTGCCCGGCAACGAGGGCCTCGATGGCTTTTCGGCAATGGCCGGGCGGGGCGTGCAGGTGGGCGTGGTCACCAACTCGCTGGCCGCCAACGACGTCGCCGCCGTGCACGGGGGCTACATGGGCTACCGCGTGCCACTGCTGGAAGCCGGCGTCCACCTGTACGAGCTGAAGGCACAGGGTCAGTCGGGCGATGCCGGCGTGTTCGGCAGCAGCGGCGCGAGCCTGCACACCAAGGCATTCCTGATCGATGACCGCCGCGGTTTCGTCGGCTCCTTCAACCTGGACCCGCGCTCGGCCTACCTGAACACTGAAATGGGTGTGCTGTTCGACGATCCGGTGCTGGGTACACAGCTGCGGGACGAATACCTGCGCCTGGCTGACCCCAGGCACAGCTGGTGGCTGGCACTGGACGACCGCCGCCGGTTGCGCTGGCTGGAGCGCGAACCGCCACCGCACTGGGTGGAGGCCGAGCCAGGGGCAACGGCGCGCAAGCGCTGGTTGTCGCGGGTGATCAGCTGGCTGCCGGTGGAATCGCAGCTGTAGCGCTCAGGACGCCGGAGTGGCCTCATCCTGTCCGGCCTCGTCCAGCGTTTCCACGTTGCGCCCATGCAGGCGCCGCCAGATCCAGCGCAATGCATGCGGCGGTGCCGAGGGCAGCTGCTCCAGCAGGGCCAGCATGCGGCTCTGGCTGGCATGCCCATGGCGGCACAACAGGCTGGCCGCTGCGGCCGCGCTGGCCAGGCGCAGGCTGTCGGCCAACGATCCTTCCGCATCCACCGCCAAGGCCTGGTGAACCGGCTCAGGCAACTCCCATGCGGCAGCGACCCGCTGCGCCAGCGGCAACGACCACTGCTGCAACAGCTGCAGGGCCAACGCCGGCTCCACGGGCTCGCCACGGGCCTGTGCCTCCTGCAGCAGCTGGCGCATCACCAGCGCCGCACCCAGCCCCTGCACCAGGCCCAGCCACTGCGCGGCGAAGGCATCGCCGAAGGTGACCGTGCGTGCGTGGTCGGCCGCTGCACGCGATGCCAGCAGTGCGTGCTCCCAGATGATCGCGCTGAACTGCGGGAACACCTCGCATTGCACCTGCATCACCGGCTGCACCAGTACCGCACTGATGATCTGGCGCACGCCCTCGGTGCCGACCAGGGTCACCGCCCGCTGCAGGCTCTCTACCGGGCGCTCGTGGACCTTGTAGGCCGGGCTGTTGGCGATGCGCAGCAGGTTGCCGGTCAGCACCGGGTCCTGGCCGATGATCGCGGCCATCACCCGGGCCGAGGCGGCATCGTCGTTGACGGTCTGGATCAGCTGCGGCAGCAGCTGCGGCCGGCGGGGCAGCTGCCTGGCCGCCCAGTCGCGGTCCTGCAGCGCGCGCGCCACCGCCTCGCCCAGGCCTGGGTCCTGCACCGGCGTTGGCTCGCCGGCCAGCCGTGGGTACAACGCAAGCGCATGCAGCCCGCGTTGCAGGTGAGCGGCGATCTCCGGCGACGGCAGCGCCTCGCCCTGCAGGCTTGCGGCTGCGGCGGCCACCGCCTGGCGGGATGCGGCAACCAGCCGCGCCGGTGCCGTCCCGGTCGAACGTGTCAGCCAGCCGCGCAGCGATCGCCACCATGCCGCTGTCATCGCCGCCCGCCCTGTCGTTGTGATGCCCTTGCCGTCACTGACCGCCCTGCCTCTTCACGCCCATCCGGCCACCCGCCGTCGTCGCAGCATCGGCCGCACTTTCATCTTCTTTAACCTGACGGCCGCCGACGTCGACGGCAACGGCCGGGCGAATGGACTAGAATGGCGCCGCGCGACCCGTCCCCCAGCCATGACGACGTCGCTTTTTTTGTTTTGGGACCCTACCGTTCACTGGCCGTTCGCTGCAGTTCGCGGCTGTTCGCGCCATCGGAGACGCCATGCTATTCGAAACCCTCGCCACCACCGGCCACGAACAAGTGGTGTTCTGCCACAACCACGATGCCGGCCTGAAGGCGATCATCGCCATTCACAACACCACCCTGGGCCCGGCCCTGGGCGGCGTGCGCATGCGCCCCTACGCCAGCACCGACGAGGCACTGGCCGACGTGCTGCGGCTGAGCCGGACGATGACCTACAAGAATGCGCTGGCCGGCCTCAACGTCGGTGGCGGCAAGGCGGTGATCATCGGCGACCCGAAGGTGGACAAGACCGAGGTGCTGTTCCGCGCCTTCGGCCGTTACGTCGACTCGCTGGGCGGCCGCTACATCACCGCCGAAGACGTCGGCACCGACGTCAACGACATGGAGAACATCTACCTGGAGAGCCAGTTCGTGACCGGCGTGCACCAGGTCCATGGCGGCTCCGGCGATCCGGCCCCGTTCACCGCCTACGGTGCGCTGCAGGCGCTGATGGCGGCGATGTGCTTCAAGTTCGGCCACGAGGAAGTGGGCAAGACCAGCATCGCGGTGCAGGGCCTGGGCCACATCGGCATGGAGCTGGTGAAACTGCTGCGCGACCGCGGTGCCAAGCTGTATGTCACCGACCTGGACAGCGCACTGGTTGATCGCGCGGTCAGCGATTTCGGCGCCGAAGCGGTCAAGCCCGACGAGATCCACGAAGTGAACGCCGACGTGTTCGCACCGTGCGCGCTGGAAGGCGCCATCAACGCCGACACCCTGCCGCGGATCAAGGCCAAGATCATCTGCGGTACCGCCAACAACCAGCTGTCGAGCCTGGAAATCGGCGATGAACTGCACGCGCGCGGCATCCTGTATGCGCCGGACTATGCGGTCAACGCTGGCGGCGTGATGAACGTGTCGCTGGAGATCGATGGCTACAACCGCGAACGCGCGATGCGCCTGATCCGCAGCATCTATCACAACCTCACCCGCATCTTCGAACTGTCGCAGCGCGAGAACATCGCGCCGCAGCGTGCGGCCGACCGCATCGCCGAAAGCCGCATCCTGTCGATCGGCAAGCTGAAGATGCCGCTGGGCCGCAGCACCCCGCGCCTGGGCAACCTGCGCGGCGGCTGAGCCTGCCGATGTCGCGCCGGAGCTGACGTCCCGGCGCGACCTCCCGCTCAGAACCCGGTGCTGTAGCGCAGCGCCGCCTGGCGCGCGCCCTCGCCACCGACGCGCTGGTCGAAGCCCAGGCTCAGGCGGCCATTGCGGCCCCACCACGACTCCAGCGCCACGCCGAACAGCGCACTGCCACGCGGTGCGTCCCATCCCGCCAGGGGTGCCCAGGCATCGACACCAACGAAGCTGGCCTGCCAGTCCGCATCGGCACCGTCGAGCCGTTGCTGCCACTCGGCGTGCCCGCGCAGCGTCCAGCGCCCCCAGCCGCGCTCGCCGCGGATACCGGCCAGCATCTGGCTGCGCTGCACGCGGTTGGCGTCGCCACGCAGGCCGAAGCCGAAACCACCCAGCTCATTGAAGGCATCGGTATCCACGCGCGTGGTGCTGGCACCCAGATACGGTGTCAACGACGCGCCCGCGCGGCCAAAACGATAGCCGCCTTCGACGCTGGCACTGCTGAAGCGTCCGCCGTAACGTGCGGAAACACCATAGGCACCGGCGCCCAGCAGCAACTGGCGATCCAGCGCACGGGTGAACTGGCCGCTGCCGACCTGCGCCAGCGCATAGCCCCGGCCCAGGTTCCAACCGGCGTACAACTGTGCCTGCGCCTGGCGATCACGCCCACGATCGCCGCCGAAGCTGCTGCCACCATTGCTGCGGGTCTCGCCAAAGGCCACGCCCATCAGCCCATTGCTGCCCAGCGGCAGGTCCTGGCCGGCCATCCAGCCACGGCTGTCGGCGGCATTGCCGGCAAAACTGCCCTGCCCGGCCTCACCGAGCGCGCTCTGCCAGGCCCCGCGCAGGCGCGGCGCCGCCTGCACGCGATCGAAGCGCTCGGCGATCGCACGGCGCGACATGTCGATGCTGTCGAAGGTGGCCGACTCGGCCCGCGCATGCGCCTGCCCGGACAGGCTCTGCAGGCTGGCTGCCAGGCCCTCGCTGCCACCGCCGGTCCACTGCAGCGCACCGGCCGCCGTGCCGAAGGCCGAGCCCTGCAGCGCAGGACTGCCATCGAGGGCGCTGAACGCACCTTCCAGTCGTTGCGCCGCGGACTGCGCCGAGGCCGCGAGCCCGGTCGCCGCCGCCGTCACGCTCACCTGGGTCAGGTTCAACCAGGCAGTGTTGCTGTCATAGCCATAGCTGCTCTGCAGCAGCGACAGGCCCTGCAGGCCGCTGGAGGAGGCCGGGCTGCTGAAGGTGCCGCTCAGGCCACCGGCCGCATGGACCAGGTCCTGGCGGCTGCCGTTCTGCGGCACGTAGCCGGAGACGAAGCCATGCACGCGCACGCCACCATTGATCGAGGCCGTGCCGGTCACCTGCAGCGCATTGGCACCGAGCGCGATCATCAACTGGCCACCCGCCTGCTGCGTGTAGTTGCCCTCGATGGTGCCGGTGGTGCTGCCGGTGGTCAGGAACACGCTGCTGCCGTTGACCACGTTGCCGATCACGCGCGGCGTGCCGCCATTGAACTGCAGGCCGGTCGAATCCGGGTCGGGCTGGCCGAGGATGGTCACGTTGGAACGGATGACACCGCCGTTCTGCAGCGACAGGATGCCGCGTTCGATGCGGGTGGCGCCGCTGTAGCTGTTGTTGCCTGCGAGCACCAGGGTGCCCCCGCCCTGCTTGACCAGGCCGCCGCTGCCGACGATGTCGTTGCTCCACAGCGAGCCGCTCGATGGCGCATCGACACTGGCCACTACATCACCCCAGTCGAAGCGGCCCGGGCCCTTGATCGCCCGCGAGATGTCGAGCAGGCCGTAGCCGAACACCGCATCCACGCCGGGCGCGCCGATGTCCTTGGCCGTGCCCAGCAGGGTCTGCCGCACCAGGTTGTTGTCGAAGTACGGGTAGCGCTGCCAGACCAGCGCGGCGGCGCCGGAGATCAACGGGGCGGCGAAGGACGTCCCGTAGTTCCAGTAGTAGGTGCTGCCATTGGCATCGGGATAGACCGCGCTGCCCGGCGCCGCCAGGCAATAGCGCGCCGCCTGCCCGCAGGCATTGGCGTAGCTGGCCAGCGTGCCCGGTGCATAGGGATCCACTGCGGTCGCCACCAGCCAACCGCGCTCCAGGTCGGCCGCCGGCAGCGAGCCGGCAACGCCCAGCTGGCTGGGCAGGGCGGCCAGGCTGCTCGGTTCGGTGCGCGCATCGTTGCCGGCCGCGAACACCACCAGGCCGCCATGGTTGATGACGAACGGACGGTACTCGGCCGCCACCTGCGCGGTGGTCGGCAGGTCGGTCCAGTACAGGCCGCCCCACGAGTTGTTCATCACCTTCACGTTGTAGCTGATCAGGTCCTGGTGGACCTGCGCCACGCCCAGCGGACCGCTGAAGGAATTGCCCTTGCCGCTGCCGTCATCGACCGGCGGCTTGTCGGCGATGATCCGCGCCGAAACGATCTGCGCACCGGGGGCGATGCCGCCCGGCCAGGTTCCCACCGGCGCGCCGGCGGCCAGGCTGGCTACCGCCGTGCCGTGGCCCACCACGTCGTCCACCAGCAGGTTGTTGCGCGCCGGATCGATGTAGTTGAGGTTGCCCACCACCCGCCCGTTCAATGCCGCTGCGTTGCGCTGCACGCCCGAGTCGACGATGCCGATGCGCACGCCCTGCCCGGTCAGGCCGGCGGCCTGTGCGGCACGCGCATTGGTCACTGACAGGTGCGCGTCGAAGGCCGGTTCCTGCGGCTTGGCCGGAGGCGGTGCCGTCGGAGGGGGCGTCGTTGGGGGTGTGGGGGTGGTCGGAGGGGGATCGATGCGGACATTGCCGCCGCCTCCGCCGCCGCCACATGCCGTCATTGCCATCGCCAGCGCCGTTGCCAGCGCGGACCTAACCATCGTCGTGCGTTCCATCGATTCCTTCCCATGAACGTTGACCTGCCTACATCCCGGCAGGCGTGCGGTGCCGCCCAGCGGCGGCCCTCCCCGACCCTCTATACTTGGGCCGACCCCCACGCAGTCTGCCGGGAAACCGGGGCGCTTCCAACGTCCGCGGTCTCCTTTCCGAACATTGCTTACGCATCAACGAGATTGCCATGTCCAACATCGTCATCGCCGCCGCCAAGCGCACCGCCATCGGCTCCTTCCTCGGCCAGTTCAACGGCGTGCCGACCCCCACCCTCGGCGCGGCCGCCATCGCTGCCGCCCTGGAACAGTCGGGCGTACCGGCCAGCGACGTCTCCGAGGTCCTCATGGGCTGCGTGCTGCCGGCCAACCTCGGCCAGGCGCCCGCCCGCCAGGCGGCGATCGCCGCCGGCATTCCGCTGTCGACCGGCGCCACCACCCTCAACAAGGTGTGCGGCTCGGGCATGAAGACCATCATGCTCGGCCATGACCTGATCAAGGCCGGTTCGGCCAGCATCGTGGTCGCCGGTGGCATGGAATCGATGTCCAACGCCCCGCACCTGCTGCCGAACTCCCGTACCGGCAACCGCTTCGGCAACTTCCAGGCGGTCGACCACATGGCCCACGACGGCCTGGTCAACGCCTATGACGGCAAGGCCATGGGCGAATTCGCCGAATGCGCCGTGGACAAGTACCAGTTCAGCCGCGAGGAGCAGGACGCCTACGCGATCGAATCGGTCAAGCGCGCGCAGGCCGCACAGGCCAACGGTGCGTTCGCCGACGAGATCGTCGCGGTGAAGGTAGCCACCCGCAAGGGTGACGTCGAGGTCGCCACCGACGAGCAGCCGGGGCGCTCGGATATCGCCAAGATCCCGACCCTGCGTCCGGCCTTCAAGAAGGACGGCAGCGTCACCGCCGCCAGTTCCTCCAGCATCTCCGACGGCGCCGCCGCGGTGGTCCTGCTGACCGAGGAAGACGCGGCCGCCCGTGGCATCACTCCGCTGGCCCGCATCGTCGGCCACACCACCCATTCGCAGGAACCGGAGTGGTTCACCACCGCCCCGATCGGCGCGATCCACACGCTGCTGGCCAAGACCGGCTGGTCGCTGGACCAGATCGACCTGTTCGAGATCAACGAGGCCTTTGCCGTGGTGGCAATGGCGCCGATGCGTGAGCTGGGCATCCCGCACGACAAGCTGAACGTGAATGGCGGTGCCTGCGCGCTGGGTCATCCCATCGGTGCCTCCGGTGCACGCCTGGTGGTGACCCTGGTCAACGCCCTGCGCACGCGCGGTGGCAAGCGCGGCATTGCCACCCTGTGCATCGGTGGCGGCGAAGCAACGGCAATCGCCATCGAATTGATTTAAAAAGATTTAACGATGATTTCGCAAAAATGAATGCGGGATCGCTTGACACCCAATCTTGGCTTGTCATCATGTTGTCGGCGCGCAGCATGCGCGTTGCCTAATTCTAACGACGAGGATTTACACAATGAGCATCAACAAGCTGCTGGTCGCGATGTCCCTGGCTCTGGCCCTGGCCGCCTGCTCGAAGCAGGAAGCTGCCCAGGACGCCGCTGCTTCGGCCAACGAAGCCGCCACCGAAGCCCAGGCTGCTGCCGACCAGGCCGCCGCTGCCGGCGCCCAGACCGCCGACGCTGCCCAGCAGGCTGCCAACACCGCCGCCACCGCTGCTGACGCTGCGACCGACGCTGCTGCCAACACCGCTGCTGCCGCGACCGACGCTGCTGCTGGCGAAGCCAAGGACGCTGCCAAGGCTGCCGAAGCTACCGCTGAGCAGGCCAAGGACGCTGCTGAAGAAGCCAAGAAGTAATAACTTCTTTCTTCACGCTGTTCCGGAAAAGCCGCTGGTTCGCCAGCGGCTTTTTCTTTGCGCCACTGCGACCTCGCGGCGCGGGCATCGCGACCCCGCCTTCACAACGGCATGAATAGGCTGGCGTCCCCATCCATTGCAGTACCGGAGACCGCCATGAAGATTCGCCCGATCACCACCACCCTGCTGGCCGCCTCCCTGCTGCTGGCCCTGGCCGCCTGCAAGGGCCCGGAAGCCGAACAGGCCAAGCAGGACGCGCAGCAGGCCGCTGACAGCGCCGGCGCGGCTGCCCGCGATGCCGTCGACAAGGCGGCAGAAGCTACCCGTGACGCCGCCGACAAGACCGCTGCAGCCTCCGAGCAGGCCGCCGCCGATACCCAGCAGGCGCTGGACAAGGCTGCAGACGCCACCGCCAACGCTGCCGACAAGGCCAAGGACGCCGCAACCGACGCCGCCGCACACGCCAGCGATGCGACCGCCAACGCCGCACAGAAGGTGGCCGACAAGGCCCGTGATGTCGCCAATGACGCGAAGGCGAACGCCGCCAAGGAAGAAGCCAAGCACTGAGGCGTACCGGCAGCCAGGCATGGGCCCGGCGCTACAGGAAAAGCCGCGGCACTGCCGCGGCTTTTCTGCTTTTCGCTTTGCGTTTTTTCCGTTGATTCCGTGGTGGGCGCTCCTACGGCAGCGCGCGCACCAGCATCGCCGACAGATCCACGCCCGTCGGCAGGGTCCCGAACACCAGCCCATGCTCCGCTTGCAGCCGGCTGCGCACGAACGCCTCTGCCATCGGACTTTGCGCACGCAACAGCAGCGCGGCCTGCAACAACAGCACTGTGCGCTCGCAGAACAGCCGCGCCTGCGACTCATCCGGTGGCGGTGCTGCTGCCCACCGCTGTAAAGCCGCTGCGTAGCGCGCATCACGATCGGCCACCGCCGCCAGTTCAGCGCGCAGCGCCGCCAGCGCCTCCGGTTCGCGCGCCAGCGCGCGCAGCACGTCCAGACACTGGATGTTGCCGCTTCCTTCCCAGATCGAATTCAACGGTGCCTGCCGGTACAGCCGCGGCAGCATCGATTCCTCCACATAGCCCGCGCCGCCCAGGCATTCCTGTGCTTCATTGACGAAGGCCGGCGCGCGCTTGCACAACCAGTACTTGCCCAGCGCCGTCCCCACACGCGCCAACGCGGCTTCGTTGGCATCCACGCCGGCCCGGTCCACCGCACGCGCGATGCGCATCGACAGCACTGTGGCCGCTTCCGACTCCAGTGCCAGGTCGGCCAGCACATTGGTCATCAACGGGTGCTCGACCAGCAGCTTGCCGAACGTGCGGCGATGACGTGCGTGATGCAGCGCCTGCGCCAGCGCCATGCGCATTTCCGCCGCCGCGCCCAGCATGCAGTCCAGGCGGGTCATCATCACCATGCCGATGATGGTGGCCACGCCCCGCCCCTCCT
Source organism: Stenotrophomonas sp. LC732 (assembly GCF_052446685.1). Lineage (NCBI taxonomy): Bacteria > Pseudomonadati > Pseudomonadota > Gammaproteobacteria > Lysobacterales > Lysobacteraceae > Stenotrophomonas > Stenotrophomonas sp. LC732. Next base: position 3,206,005 of record NZ_CP199214.1, read on the forward strand.
CGCCCACGCGCCACGCCTGTGCCCCGCAGAACTCGACTTCGCTGGAGGCATTGGCCCAATCGCCAAGCTTGTCCTTCAAGCGCATCAACCGGAATGCGTTGCGGTCGCCGTCGGCCAGCCGGCGCGGCATCAGCAGGCAGGTCAGTCCTCCCGGCGCCTGCGCCAGCACCAGGAAGCCATCGCACATCGGTGCGGAAAAGAACCACTTGTGACCGACCAGGCGATAGCGCTCGCCATCGATCGGTTCAGCGCGCGTGCTGTTGGCACGCACATCCGAGCCTCCCTGCTTCTCGGTCATGCCCATGCCCAGCGTGATGCCGGCCTTGTCCGCCACCGGTACATCGCGCGGGTCATAGACCGGCGCTGCGGCCTTGCGCGCCCACTCGGCCAGGTGCGGCTGCGTGTGCAGCACCGCAACTGCCGCATGGGTCATCGTCAACGGGCAACTGGTGCCAGCCTCGGCCTGGTGGTGCAGGTAGCTCAACACCGCGCGCGCGACATGCCCGCCCGGTTGCGGCTCGTGCCAGGACAACCCGGCGACCCCGTGCGATTTCGCTGTGCCCATCAACTGGTGATAGGCCGGATGGAACTCCACCGTATCGATGCGATGGCCCTGCGCATCATGCGTGCGCAGGCGCGGCCGATCGCGGTTGGCATCGAAGCCGAGCCGGTACAGTTCGTCACCCGCCAGCGCGCCATAGACCGCCAGCCGCGGCGCGAAGCCGCCAGCGCCTTCGCGCTGCACCGCCTCCATCAGCGCCACGTCATCGGTCCACAACTGGCGCCCCGCGAACGACGGCGGCTGGTTCAGCACCACATGGGTTTCGTAGGGCGCATTGCTGCTGAAGCTGGGTCCACTCATCCGGTCCGTCCTGGCGGCAAGAGATCTGCGGTCCGATTGTGCCGCATCGCCTGCCAAGCCCGTGTTCAGGCCGATTCTCACCCTGTGCACGAGCGGCCGGCCACAGTGACCGCATGGCAGTCAATGACGATCTGGTGGTCCTGCGCCCCGAAGGGCTGTACTGCGCCGCCGGTGATTTCCACATCGATCCCTGGCGACCGGTCCCGCGCGCGGTCATCACCCATGGCCACGGCGATCACGCACGCCCGGGCATGGGCGAATACCACTGCAGCGACGGCAGCCTGCCGATCCTGCGCTGGCGCCTGGGCGATGTGCCGGTGCAGGCGCATGCCGAGGGCGTGCCGTTCCGCCTGGGCCGGGTGCAGGTATCGCTGCATCCCGCCGGCCATGTACTGGGGTCTTCGCAGGTGCGCATCGACGACGGGCAGCAGGTCTGGGTGGCGTCCGGCGACTACAAGCGCCAGCCTGATCCAACCTGTGCGCCGTTCGAAGTGGTGCCCTGCGATACCTTCATCACCGAGGCCACCTTTGCCCTGCCGATCTATCGTTGGCCGGACACGCCCACCGTCGCTGCGGAGATCGTGGCGTGGCGACGCGAATGCGAACAGCGCGGCGAAGCTGCCATCCTGCTGTGCTATGCACTGGGCAAGGCGCAGCGGGTACTGGCCGAACTGCTGCCGCTGGACGATCGCCCGGCCTGGCTGCACGGTGCCATCGCCAATGGTGTGGAGGTGTATCGGCAGGCCAACGTGCCAATGCTGGAGACGCTGGCGGTGGCCGAGCAGGGTCGCCAGCCGGATGCCGCCGGCCAGTTGATCCTCGCCCCGCCCTCGGCCGCCGGCACACCGTGGATGCGCCGCTTCGGCCGCTACCAGCTGGGCTTCGCATCGGGCTGGATGCAGCTGCGCGGCAACCGGCGTCGCCGCAACGTCGATCGTGGCTTCGTCATTTCCGATCACGCCGATTGGCCCGCACTGCTGCAGACCATCGAACAGACCGGCGCGCAGCGGGTGATCGCCACCCATGGCAATACCGATGCGTTGATTCCCTTCCTGCGAGAGCGCGGCGTAGCGGCTGAAGCCTTCCGTACCGATTTCGGGAGCGAGGAATGAAGGCCTTCGCGGCGCTCTACCAGCGCCTGGACCGCAGCACCGCCACGCTGGACAAGCGTGCGGCATTGATCGATTACTTCCGCCAGGCAGGCGCGCACGATGCGGCGTGGGCGCTGTACCTGCTCAGCGGTGGCAAGGTGGGCGGCGCACGCCGCAAGATCGCCGCCAGTGGCGAACTGCGCGCCTGGATTGCCGAAGAATCCGGCTTGCCGCCATGGCTGGTGGAAGACAGCTATGCGCAGGTCGGTGACCTGGCCGAAACGTTGACCCTGCTGCTGGATGATCCATCCCAGCCCGCCGCCGACCGTGCGTTGGCGGATTGGATCGAACAGCATCTGCTGGCGGTGGCCAACCAGCCCGAAGCGGTACGCCGTGCGGCGGTCGTCGCGGGCTGGCAGCAGCTGTGCAGCAGCGAACGCCTGGTGTTCAACAAGCTGCTGACCGGTGCCCTGCGCGTTGGCGTCTCGCAGCGGCTGGTGCAGCAGGCACTGGCGGAGTGGTCCGGCCTGGACATCGCGCGCATCGCCCAGCGCATGCTTGGCGAGTGGGTGCCCTCGCCCGCACTGCTGGGCCAGCTGCTGTCGCCGGATGAGCTGCCACTGGACCGGCAGCAACCCTACCCGTTCTTCCTCGCCTCGCCACTGGAAGGCGATCCTGCCGAACGCCTCGGCCCCATCGAAGATTGGCTGCTGGAATGGAAGTGGGATGGCATCCGCCTGCAGCTGCTGCGCCGGCGCGGCGAGGTCGCATTGTGGTCACGCGGCGAAGAGCGGCTGGATGGTCGCTTCCCCGAAATCGAACAGGCGGCGATGGCGCTTCCCGATGGCTGCGTGCTGGACGGAGAGCTGCTGGCCTGGGACGAAGCCACGGACCTGCCGCGTGCATTCACCGCGCTGCAGACCCGCATCCAGCGCCGCAAGCCCGGTGCGGCTACCCTGCGCAACACGCCGGTGCGCGTGCTCGCCTATGACCTGCTGGAACACGATGGCGCGGACCTGCGTGAGTTGCCGTTGCGGGAACGGCGTGCACGGCTTGCCGACGTCGTCGGTGCCCTGGGTGATGCACGGATCCAGCTCTCACCCGACGTTGCCGCCGAAGACTGGCCGCAGGCGGCGGCGATGCGCGATGTGGCACGCGAACGTGGCGTGGAAGGGCTGATGCTGAAACGTCGTGCCTCACCCTACCAGGCCGGGCGACGCCGCGGTGACTGGTGGAAATGGAAGGTCGATCCGCTCACCATCGATGCAGTGCTCCTGTACGCGCAGGCTGGCCATGGGCGGCGCAGCACGTTGTACACCGACTACACCTTCGGCGTCTGGGACGGCGACACGCTGGTACCGGTGGCCAAGGCCTATTCGGGCCTGGATGACAAGGAGATCCTCGCGCTTGATCGCTGGATCCGCGCCAATACCCGCGAGCGCTTTGGCCCGGTGCGCAGCGTACGCCCCGAACACGTCTTCGAACTGGGATTCGAGGCGGTCAACCGCAGCAGCCGGCACAAGTCCGGTATCGCCGTACGCTTTCCACGCATCCTGCGCTGGCGCCACGACAAGCCAGCCAGCGAGGCCGATCAGCTGGCTACCCTGCAGGCGCTGGCGCGATGAACCGCAGCCAGGCACTACGCCGGCTGGAAGACTGGTTCGCGTCGAAAGGCTGGCGCTCGTTGCCGTTCCAGCGCGCGATGTGGCGGCACTATCTCGCCGGCGGATCCGGGTTGCTGCACACGCCCACAGGCAGCGGCAAGACACTGGCGATGTTCGGGGGACCGCTGCTGCAGGCCATGATCGACCCACCGCCTTCGCCCCGCCGCGCCAGTGCGGTACGCCCGCTGCAGGTGCTGTGGGTGACGCCCTTGCGCGCGTTGGCCAGCGACACCGCGCGTGCGCTGCAGGCCGTGGTCGATGGGCTGGGGCTTGGATGGCGTGTCGGCCTGCGCAGCGGTGACGCCAGCAACCGCGAACGACGACAGGCACGCGAGGGCCGCATCGACGTACTGGTCACGACGCCGGAATCGCTGGCGCTGCTGTTGAGCTATCCGGATACGCAGCCGCGCATGCGCCAGCTGCGCTGCGTGGTGGTGGACGAATGGCACGAACTGCTGGGCAACAAGCGCGGTGTCCTGCTGCAGTTGAATCTGGCCGTGCTGCGCGATGCCGCGCCTGCATTGCAGCTGTGGGGGCTGTCGGCCACGCTGGGCAATCTGGATGAGGCGCGCGACGTGCTGCTGCCCGGACAGCCCGACGCGCCGATCGTGCAGGGCGTGCGCCCGCGTGCGACCACGGTGCGCAGCCTGCTGCCCGAACCCGGTGAACGCTTTCCCTGGGCCGGGCACCTGGGCCTGGCCCAACTGCCGCGGGTGCTGGACGCATTGATGCAGGCACGCAGCAGCCTGCTCTTCACCAACACCCGTGCACAGGCAGAACTGTGGCATCAGGCGCTGGCGTCGGTTTGGCCCGAGGAACACGACACGCTTGCGCTGCACCACGGTTCGCTGGATCCGGCGCTGCGCCAGCAGGTGGAGGACGGGCTGCGTGCAGGAACGCTGCGCTGCGTGGTCGCCACCTCCAGCCTCGACCTCGGCGTGGACTTTCCCGAGGTCGAACAGGTACTGCAGCTGGGCAGCCCGAAGGGCGTCGCCCGCCTGCGCCAGCGCGCCGGACGTGCGCGCCATCGTCCCGGTGCCAGTGGCGCGATCCTCTGCGTGCCGAGCCATGCGCTGGAACTGGCCGAGTACGCAGCCGTGCGTCGCGCACTGGCCGAAGGCGTGGTCGAAGCACGCAGGCCGCCGATGCTGTCGCTGGACGTTCTGGCCCAGCATGCGGTCAGCCGTGCCCTGGCCGGTGGCTTCCACGGTGATGCGCTGCTGGCGCAGGTCCGGCGCACCCATGCGTTCGCATCCCTGGCCGAGGACCAGTGGCAGGCCGTGCTGACTTTCATCGTGCAGGGGGGCCAGGCCCTGGCCCAGTACCCTGACTTCCACAAGGTCGTGCAGGACGCCGATGGCCGCTACCGGATGCACGACCGGCGCCAGGCACTACGCCACCGGCTGTCGATCGGCACCATCAGCAGCGATGGCAGCGTGCGCGTGCAGTTCCTGCGCGGGGCCGGCCTCGGCGCCGTGGAGGAACAGTTCGCCAGCCGCCTGCGCCGCGGAGACCGCTTCCAGTTCGCCGGGCGCCTGCTGGAGCTGGTGCAGCTGCGCGACATGACCGCCTTCGTGCGGCTGGCACGAGGGCGCGGTGAAGGTGTCGTGCCCCGCTGGCAGGGAGGCCAGCTGCCGCTGTCGATGGCACTCGGCAGCGAACTGGAGTCGGTGCTGTCAGGCGCCGACGACAGTGCGGAAGCGCGCTGGCTGGCACCGCTGCTGGCACTTCAGCAGCAGGTGTCGGCGCTTCCCGGCCCGGACCACGTGCTGCTGGAAGACGTACGCCGCCGCGAAGGCCAGTTCCTCTTCGTCTATCCCTTCGCCGGACGCCACGTGCACGAGGCGCTGGCCGCCCTGTTGGCACTGCGCTGCACCCGCCAGCAACGCAACAGCATCGGCTATGCCGTGAATGATCACGGCCTGGTGCTGGCACCGGCGCAGGCGATCGACCTGGACGCGGCGCAATGGCATGCGTTGTTCACCACCGATCAGCTGCTGGACGATCTGCGTGCGGCGGTGAACCTGGGCGAGCTTGCGCGGCGCCAGTTCCGTGGCATCGCGCGCGTCGCAGGCCTGCTGGTACCCAGCCTGCCGGGGGGCATGCCGCGATCGCTGCGCCAGCTGCAGGCCTCGGCGGGCCTGCTGTACGACGTATTGCGCGAGCATGACCCCGAGCACCTGCTGCTGGCGCTGGCCGAACGCGAAGTGCTGCATGACAGCCTCGACCTGCCGGGGCTGCGCCAGGTGCTGGTCCGGATCAGCGCGCGACGCATGTCGATGCAGCGCCCTGCATCGCTGACGCCCCTGGGCTTTCCACTGTGGGCCGAACGCCTGCGCGGGCAGTTCAGCAACGAGGACTGGCGTACCCGCGTGCAACGCGCGGCCCAGCAGCTGGAACGTCGCCATGGCCGATGAAATACCACTGCTGCTTGCCGGCGAACCGGTGACCCTGGCGGGCGCACGCGCACTCTACTGGCCGGCGCGGCAGGCGCTGCTGATCGCGGACCTGCACCTGGGCAAGGCCGATGTGTTCCGCCGCGCCGGCATCGCGCTGCCCAGCGGCGGAACCGGCGAAGACCTGCAACGCCTGCAGGGTCTGCTGGACAGGCACGCCTGCCGCGAACTGTGGATCCTGGGCGACATCCTGCATGGGCCGGCGCATCGCGCCGCCTGGTACCAGCAATGGCTCGGCTGGCGCGAACGCAACACCGCACTGGACGTGCATGTCCTGCGCGGAAATCATGACCGGCAGCTACCGCATGCCCAGCTGCAGGTGCATATCCACGAGGAGGTGCGGCTGGCGCCCTTCCTGCTGCGCCATGAACCGTGCGCAGACCCGGCGTGGCACGTGGTCGCAGGCCACCTGCATCCGCAGGTCGCACTGCCCGCATTGCGCCGGCGCTTCCCGGCCTTCTGGCTGCGCGAGCGGATGACGGTCCTGCCGGCCTTTTCCGCGTTCACCGCCGGAATCGTGCCTGCTCCCGCCAGCGGCGGACAGATGATCGCCTGCGTGGAAAACGGCCTGGTGGAACTGCCAGTGGCTTGAATCAGGCCGGACGAATGTCCAGCTGCGGCATCAACTGGAACTCAGGCGTGTCAACTTCACGTCGCCGCGGCAAGGCCTGGATTGCCGCCAGCATCTCGTGTGCGCAGGCGCGGATGCGTCCGTGGTGCTCCGGCGATGCATGACTGATCAAGCTGCCCACATGGAATTCGAACACGTCCTCCAGTACGTCGGGCTGGTCCTCGTGCAGCATCTGCAACAGTCCGCGCAGCTTGCAGATTTCCGATTCCAGCTCCTCTACCGCGAACCACATGGCGTCCTCCTCTTCAACAACAGGCGGCACGTCCGGGCCGCGACAGGCCGCAACGGCAACGCCGCCCGGGCCACGCGCGATGTCAATCACGGAAAGGAAAACGGGTGACGCGCAATCGCGTGCAACCTACTTCTCGCATATACACGGTGAGGCAACCGTTAATTCGCGTGACAGCGCGCTTCACGCATTCGCAGTGATCGCGCCGATGCCAGGCATCTGCGCCCCTGCAGCCAACGCGTCGACAAATGCCGGATCCAGCGCAAGCGAACCGAACCAGCCATGCTGCGTACCGCTGAGCACGCGCAGCATGTGGCCACGCCCACCCGGCAGGCGCCCCATCGGCCCGAGCAGCACGTCGCGCGCCTTTGCCCAGGCATCGCGATCAGACTGGAACAGCGGCGTCAGCCAACGGCTCCAGCGCTGGTAGACCGCAACGTGCGCCCTGCGCTGCGCCTGGTAGGCCTGCAATGCAGCGCCTCCCCCGCCATGTGCGCGCACGGCATCGCGCAATGCCAGCGCATCGAGCAGCGCCATGTTCACGCCCTGCCCCAGCTGCGGGCTCATCGCATGTGCGGCATCGCCGGCCAGCACCATGCGGCCGCAATGCCAGCGCGTCATCACGGCGTCACGGTAGACCGCGCGCGCCAGCTGGCCGGCATCATGCAGATGCGCAAAGCGCGCGCTGGCCTGCGGCCACAGCGCGTGCAGCTCGTCCAGCCAGGGCGTCATGCCATCGGCCTGCCATCGTTCGAAGTCGGCGCGTGGCAGGCTCCAGAAGAAGCTCAGGCGCGGCGTGTCATCACCGGGCCGCGTACCGACCGGCAGCAGCCCGATCATCTTGCGCGCGGCCACGTAGCGCTGCCGCAGCTCCTGCAGGTGCGGCCAGTCCTCGGCCGGCAGCAGGCACCACAGTGCGCCCCAGGGATACACGCGGTCCAGCCCGGTGCCGCCTTCGATCGAGCCGCGCAGCGTCGAAGCCGCACCATCGGCGGCCACCACCAGGTCGAACGGCCCATGCATGCGGCCCTCACTGTCATGCAGGCGGCCCTGTGCGGCATCCACTGCGGCGATGGTGACGCCGGCATGCAGCTGGCCCGCACCCGCACGCGCCCCGTCCAGCAGCGAGAACAGCGCCCCACGCTGCATGCCGAGGCCGTGCAGGCGCGCATCCAGGCCGTCATAGCGCATGTCCATCACCGTGCGCTCGCACGGCGTATCGCCATACAGACGGTGCACCGGCGCCGCATGCGCGCGCACGGCATCAAGCAGGCCCATCTGCCACAGCACCTGCAGGCCGCTGGGCTGCAGCAGGAAGCCGGCGCCAACCGGCCCCGGCGAGGGCACGCGTTCGAAGATCTCCACCTCGTGGCCATCACGAGAGAGCAGGATGGACAATGCCTGTCCAGCGGTGCCGTAGCCGATCACGGCGATGCGCAGTCGTTCCTTCATCGGCGCATTGTGCCCGAGCGCAAATCCGGATGGCCACCTGGAACCCTGCCCACAGCGCCGCAATCCCCGTCGCGACGCAAAAAAAACCCCGCCGGAGCGGGGTTTTCAACGCACTGTCGAGTGGATCACTCGGCCGGCGTGATGTTCGAAGCCTGGGCACCCTTCGGGCCCTGGGTCACGTCATAGGTGACACGCTGGCCTTCCTGCAGGCTGCGGAAGCCCTTGGAGTTGATGGCGGAGAAGTGCGCGAACACGTCGGCGCTGCCATCCTCCGGCGAGATGAAGCCAAATCCCTTGGCGTCGTTGAACCACTTGACGGTACCGTTCGGCATGGTGATGCGAGACCTTATGCAATGAATGGGTGGTGTACGCTGAACCCGCGCACAAGCTGAGTATGCAAAGCTTGCTCGGGGAAGACAATCACCCCCGCGCCAATTCGCCCACCAGTTCCGGAAGTCCGTTGCTGGCCGCCTGCACGTTCGCCAGTACTTCGGCCATCGTAATCTCCTCGCCATCACCGCAGCCGGCGGCCCAGTTGGCGATGATTGCCAGGCAGGCGTAATCCAGCCCCAGCTCGCGTGCCAGCGCGGCCTCCGGCATGCCGGTCATGCCTACCAGGTCGCAGCCGTCACGGCGCATGCGGGCGATCTCGGCGATGGTCTCCAGGCGCGGGCCCTGCGTCGCGCCATAGCAGCCACCGTCATGGACCGTGACGCCGGTCACTTTCGCTGCCGCCAGGATCTTGCTGCGCAGCATCGGCGTATAGGGGTGGCCGAAATCGACGTGGACCACGTCGGTGCCTTCTTCTTCACAGATCGTGCTGATGCGGCCCCAGGTGTAGTCGATGATCTGGTCCGGGCAGGCCAGCACGCGCGGGCCGAAGTCTTCGGTGATGCCACCCACCGTGTTCAATGCCAGCACGCGCTGCGCGCCCAGCTGCTGCAGTGCGGCCAGGTTGGCGCGGTAGTTGATCTTGTGCGGCGGCAGTGAGTGCCCCTCGCCATGCCGCGCCAGGAACGCCACGCGATGGCCGAGCAGCGTGCCCACGCGCACCGGGCCGGACGGGCGGCCAAAGCGGGTGTCGACCTCGTGGGTCTGCACGTCGTCGAGCTTGGCCAGGTTGTAGACACCGGTACCGCCAATCACGGCCAGGGCGATCTGTTGCATTCAAAGCACTCCATGGAAAGACGAACGCCGGCACCCGAGGATGCCGGCGGCGGAAGAAGACGCGCCGCAGGCAGCTGCGCCGTTACTCCTTCATTGCGTAGATCGCCGGCACGCAGCGCAGGGTCTCGTTGACGTCCATGCCGAAGCCGAACACGTAGCGGTCCGGCAGCTCGATGCCGGCGTAGTCGGCGGTCACGTCCGGCAGTGCGCGGTCGTGCTTCTTCACGGTCATCGCGGCGATGCGCACGTCGGTCGCGCCCTGCTCCAGGCACCAGGTGCGGACGCCCTGCAGGGTGTAGCCCTCGTCGAGGATGTCGTCGATCAGCAGCACGCGGCGGCCGAACAGCGAGGTGGCCGGCTTGTGCTTCCAGACCAGGTCACCGCCGGTGGTTTCACCGCGGTAGCGGGTCGCGTGCAGGTAATCGAACTGCACGTCCTGGCCGCGCGCGCCCAGTTCCAGCGCCAGCTGGCCGGCGAACGGCAGCGCACCATGCATGATGGACAGGAACAGCGGCACCTCGCCCTTGTAATCGCGCGCGATGGCGTCGGCGATACCAGCGATGGCCTTGTCGATGGTGGGGCGGTCGACCAGCAGGTCAGCCTGGGCCAGGGCCTGGGAAATGGTGAGGTTGGGCATCAGACGGTTCTTCCAAGGGTTTCAAGCAGACGGGATTGGGTGTCGCCATGGCGGGCGTCGGCCAGCAGGCCGTCCCAGCCGAGCGCGCCGCGGCCAAGCAGGCCCAGCAGCGCAGCAGTATTGAGGGAGCGTCCCTGCACCGCGTGCAGGGCTTCATCGACCAGTTCCGGGTGACAGACCAGCACCACGTCGCAGCCCGCATCCAGGTGCGCGTGCACGCGTGCCGGCACGCCACCGGCGCTGTGCGAGGCGGCCATGCCGATGTCATCGGAGAACACCACGCCACGGAAGCCGAGCTCGCCACGCAGGATGTCCTGGATCCAGCGCGGGGAATAGCCGGCCGGCTCCGGCGCCACCTGCGGATAGATCACGTGCGCCATCATCACCGCATCGGCACCGGCGGCGATGCCGGCCTGGAACGGCACCAGGTCCTGGGCGCGCAGTTCGTCCAGCGCGCGCGGGTCGATCGCGGTATCGACGTGGGTGTCTTCCAGCACGGTGCCGTGGCCGGGGAAATGCTTGAGCGTGGCGGCCATGCCGACCGCATGCATGCCGCGCACATAGGCGGCGGTGAACGCGGCCACCACCTGCGGGTCTTCACTGAAGGCACGGTTGCCGATGGCGCGGTTGCCGCGGCCAAGGTCGACCACCGGCGCGAAACTCAGGTCGAGGCCGCTGGCACGTACTTCGCTGGCCATCAGCCAGGCATGCTGCTCGGCCAGAGCCAGCGCCTGCTGCGGGTCGGCGGCGTACAGCGCGCCGATGTCCTGCAGCGGCGGCAGCGCGCTGTAGCCCTCGCGGAAACGCTGCACACGGCCGCCTTCCTGGTCCACGCAGATCAGCTGCGGGCGCGGGGCGGCGGCACGGATCGCCGCACTCAGATCGGTCACCTGCTGGCGCGAGGCGAAGTTGCGCTTGAACAGCACCACCCCGGCCACGGCGTCGTGCTGCAGCCAGTCACGTTCCTGGGCGGTCAGTTCGGTGCCGGCAACGCCGATCAGCAGCATGGTCGATCTCCACAACGCGCGCCCGCATGGCGCAGTGCCGCATTGTCGCAGAACCGGCCGACAGGCGCAGGGGTCAGACGAAGGGGAGTGTGGGGTCAGAGCCCCTGCGGGGATCTGACCCCGGGGTCGGATCCCCGCAGGGGCTCTGACCCCGATCTGCTCAGACCTTGCAGCCGTCCGGGCCGCAGGCCTCGTCGCCGTCAGCCGAAGCTGCCGGGGCGCCCTGTTCGGCTGCGATCTGGCGAAGGGCGTTGGCGAAGGCCTCTGGCGGCTGGGCCCCGGAAATGGCCCACTTCCCATCGATGACGAAAGTCGGCACCGAGGAAATGCCCAGTGCATGGGCCTGCGCCAGCCTGGCTTCGACCTCGGCCAGGCCGCGGTCGGAGCCCAGCATCTGCGCGATTTCAGCACCGTCCAGGCCGCCAGCCACGCCGGCCTTCACCAGCACTGCAGTATCGGCCAGATTCTGGCCATGCTCGAAGTGGGCACGGAAAAGTGCTTCGCCGACCGCATCCTGCACGCCGTGCTGGCCGGCCAGCCACAACACCCGATGGGCCGGCAGCGTGGTCACCCGCACCTGGCCCTGGCTGAAATCCATCGGCAGGCCCTCGGCCCGCGCGGTGGTCTGGGTCTGGCCGAGGATCTGCTCGGTGCGCTCGACGCCACCGAACTTGCACACATAGGCCTCGCGCAGCGGCACCGGGGTGGCGTCCGCGTCCGGGTCCAGCTGGAACGGCTGCCAGTGGATATCGAGTTCAGGCGCATTGGCGCCGAGCAACTGCACACCCTGCTGGAAGCGATGCTTGCCGATCCAGCACCAGGGGCAGACCACGTCGGAGTAGATGTCGATTCTCATCCCCACCACATGGGGCCCGCCTCCCTCGAAAAAAGGGGACGGAGGGGATTAAGTCGTTTCCAGCATAGCTGGGGTAAAGACGACTTAATCCCCTCCGTCCCCTTTTTGGGGGGCTTCACCACTGTGAATAGGGGTGACTGGCCAGTGCGACGTTGTAGTAGCGCGCGTCGTCGGTGACTTCGGCACCCACCCAGTCCGGCAGGTCGATCGCCTGGTCGGCGCTGTCCAGCTCGACTTCGGCCACGACCAGGCCGGCGTTGTCGCCGAAGAACTCGTCCACCTCCCAGGTCAGGCCGGCGTGTTCGACCAGGTGGCGGCGCTTGACGATCAGGCCACCGACGCACAGCGCCAACAGGGCGCGCGCATCCTCCACCGGGATCGGGTAGTCGAACTCCTGGCGGGTATGGCCGATGGTGCGCGACTTCAGGTTCAGCGCGGCGTGGTCGCCTTCGATGCGCACGCGCACCGAGGCGTTCTGGGTGCCGCGGTCGAGCGCGCCCATGTCGTTGATGTAGCCCTGCGCCATCGGGATCACCCGATGCGCGGCGGTGCGCCAGCCATCACTGCTGACGAGGAATTTGCGTTCGATTTCAATGCCCATCGCGCCATTATGCGCGATGGGTGATGACAACCTGTCAGCGCTTCTCGAACACCGCGATGCTTTCCACGTGCGCGGTATGCGGGAACATGTCCATGGCACCGGCGCTGACCAGGGTGAAGCCCTGTTCGTTGACCAGATAGCCGGCATCGCGCGCCAGCGAGCCCGGGTGGCAGCTGACGTAGACAATGCGCTTGAACTGCTTCAGCGGCAGCTGCTGCAGCACTTCGATCGCACCCGAGCGCGGCGGGTCCAGCAGCAGCTTGTCAAAGCCCTGGCGCATCCACGGGGTGCTGCGCTGGTCCTGGGTCAGGTCGGCGCTGAAGAACTGCGCGTTGGCCAGGCCGTTGCGCTCGGCGTTCTCACGCGCACGCGCCACCAGGCCGGCATCGCCTTCCACGCCAACCACCTCGCGCACGCGGCGCGCCAGCGGCAGGGTGAAGTTGCCCAGGCCGCAGAACAGGTCCAGTACACGCTCGTCCTCACCCGGTTCCAGCAGGTCCAGGGCGTGGGCGATCATCTTCTCGTTGAGCTTGGCATTGACCTGGATGAAGTCCAGCGGGCGGAACGCCAGCTCGACATCCCACGGCGCCAGACGGAACGACAGCGGCACACCCTGCCCGTCCAGCGGCTGCACGGTATCCACGCCCCCGGACTGCAGGTAGATCACGAAGCCATGCTGCTGGCCGAAAGCCGCCCAGGCCGCGCGGTCGGCATCGCTGAGCGGCTGCAGATGGCGAACGGTCAGGACCACGGCCTGGTCACCGGCGATGAATTCGATCTGCGGGATGTCACGCTTGCCATCGAGTGACTCGATGAAGGTGGACAGCGCCTCGACCTTGGTGCCGATCTCGGGGATCACGGTCAGGCACTGGCTGAGGTCGGCGACGAAGCGCGGATCCTGTTCACGGAAGCCGACCAGGGTCTTGTCCTTCTTTTCGACCCGGCGCACCGAGAAGCGGCCCTTGCGGCGATAGCCCCAGCTCTCACCGACCAGCGGCGCCAGCACGGTGCCCGGCTTCACATGGCCGATCCGCTCCAGGTTGTCCATCAGCACGCGCTGCTTGGCCACGATCTGCTGGTCTTCGTCCAGGTGCTGCAGCACGCAGCCGGCGCAGGTGCCGAAATGGGGGCACTTGGGGGTCACCCGCTGCGGCGAGGCCTGCAGCACCTCCAGGGTGCGCGCCTCGTCGAAATGGCGGCTGCGGGCAGTCTGCTCAGCCATCACCACCTCGCCGGGCAGCGCGCCACTGACGAAGGTGACCTTGCCGCCCTCGCCTTCACGGCGGGCGACACCGCGACCATCATGGCTGAGGTCGAGGATCTCGGTCTGGAATGGGGTACGGTCAGTGCGGGAACGGGATCGGGCCACGTGGCAACAGGCTGCGGGCAAAAATGGGGGCGTATTGTCGCAGATCCTGACCGACGGGGCCTGGACCCGCTTGCGCCCGTGGCCGTCGTGCTTGATGATTGGGCCAGCTGACATGGAGGCAGCCCTGATGCAGATGACCCCGCGGGCCGCACGGCCCCGCTTCCTGCTTGTCGAGGACGACATCATCAGCCGCGGTTTTTTCAAGGCGGCGTTGGAAACGTTACCGGCGGATGTGGATACCGCAGATTCGCTGGCCAGTGCCCTGGCCAGTGCCGAACCCGGCGCGCATGATCTGTGGCTGATCGACGTCAACCTGCCGGATGGCAATGGCGCGCAACTGCTGCGTGAGCTACGCCGCTCACATCCCGACACACCGGCGCTGGCACATACGGCCGACGGCGATACCTCCATCCACGCCCGCCTGCGCGAAGCCGGTTTCAGCGACACCCTGGTCAAGCCGCTGGGCCGCGACCAGCTGCTGAAGGCCGTGCGCCGTGCGCTGGTCAACAGCCCGGCGGGAATCTTCGTGGCACAGGCCCCGGCCGCGGTCGAGCTGGCCGTTCAGGACTGGGACGAGACTGCGGCATTGGCCGCGCTCAATGGCCAGCGCAACCACCTGATCGCACTGCGCGAGCTGTTCCTGGCCGAGTTGCCCGGTGTGCGCGACGCGGTCGAGCAGGCGGTGGACCAGCACGACGAGCGCCAGCTGCGCAGCCAGCTGCACCGGTTGCAGGCGAGCTGTGGCTTCGTGGGGGCGGCACGGTTGGGCCGGGCGGTGCGCCAGCTGCATCATGCACCCGAGTCCGGGCAGGCCCAGGACGGGTTCCGCGCCGCGGTAGCTGCCCTGCTGCATTGAGGGTTTTTCGGCAGGGCTGCGCCCTGCACCCGCAGAGGCTTCAAGCCAAGCCAAGGCAACAGCAACAGCAACGGCATGCATTCCGTGGGTTGGCGGTGCGGTATCGGAGGGCGGGGACGCCGTAAACCCGTCCTTGGGGGCTTGGCAGCCGCATCCATGCGGCTGACTGATCTGGCCCCCTGAAAACGGACGCCATGAAGCCGTTTCAGGCGGCAGTCCGGAGCTGCCGGGCGTAGTTGTTAGGCGAGTGGTAGCCCAGCGCCGAGTGTAGCCGGGCTGGATTGTAGAAGCCGTGGATGTAAGCAGCGATGGACTGGCTGGCTTGTTCTCTACTGGCGTAAGGCTCGGCAGCCTCTTCTGTCTTGAGCGTCGCAAAGAAGCTCTCGGCCACCGCGTTGTCCCAGCAATTGCCAGGCCGGCTCATGCTTTGGACCACGCCATGGGACTGCAGCAGCTGGCGAAACTCGTTTCCCCAGTACTGCCCACCACGATCTGAATGGAAGATCAGGCCGGGTCGTTGTGGATGCAGAGCCCAAGCATTGGCAAATGCTTTCACCACCAGCTCTTCAGTCAGACGCGTGGAAACGCTGTAGCCCAGCACCTGCCGGGTCTGGACGCTGATGACCACGGCCAGATGCAGCCATCCCTGGCGGGTAGGGACATACGTGATATCCCCGACCCACGCCGTCGGTCCGGTTCCGGGGGCAAATTGCCGATCCAGCAGGTTGGGGGCGAGCTGAGATGAGCCGCCAGAGGACTTGGGTCGGAATCGGCCTTTGGCCTTGCCCTGGATTCGCTCCTCGGCCATTAACCGTGCCACGCGCTTGTGGCCGACTGGATGATTCCTGGCTCGTAAGGCCCTGACCAGCCGACGTCGCCCATAACTGCGCCTGCTGGTCACATGAATGGCCCGAAGCTCGGTACGGAGGGCCAAATCGACATCGCACGTTTGGGCACACTGCCGGTGCAGGTAGTCATGGAATCCAGAGACAGAAACCCCAAGAACCCGACACAACAACCTGGTCGGGTACTGAGTCCTTTGACTGGCGACGAAGGCGTACCTCACTTGGACTCTCTGGCAAAGAACGCCGCCGCTTTTTTTAGGATTTCCCGCTCCATCTTCAGATTGGCGTTCTCGGCCCGAAGGCGGCTGATCTCGCTTTCCAGGTCGGTGGCTGGCCTGCGAGCCTCAGAGGTCAACGACCGGCCAGCACGGACCGCGTCAAGCCAATTTGCCAGCGTCTTGACCGACATCTCCAACTGACGGGCCGCTGCGGCCGGCCCGAGCGACTCGGCCAGCTCCACGGCTTGGTGCTTGAACTCATCGGTATAGCTACGACGGGTGATACGGGACATAAGGGACCTCCAAGTGCGATCAAAGTATCGCTTCTTGGCGTCCGCTGACGGGGGGCCAGATCAGACACCCCGCCCTCCGATACCGCCCCACCTCTTACAGTTTTCCGCGATCGGGTAGATCCACGCCATGCGTGGATGAATTTCTGTCAGATATCGAAATCAATCTGGGGTCGGATCCGTTTTCCTGCGGAAAACGGATCCGACCCCACGCCGTTCCGACAGTTCGCGGAACACTGTCGAAGGCGGGGTGGGTCCGGTTGCGGGAGTGTCCGCGGCATGGATGCCGCGGCCAAGCCCCCAGGGACGGGTTTACGGCGTCTCCCGCAACCGGACCCACCCCGCCTACCCACGGATAGCCAGCTTTTGCCGTTGACGTTGATTCGGCAGGTGCAGGGCTGCAAGCCCTGCCGCCCCCCCCCTACCTGCGCGGCGCGAGCTGCTCGAGCATTTCCCAGGACTTCAGCCCGCGCGCGCCCAGGTGATGGGCCAGCACCCGCCGCATCGGCAGGCGCAGGCTGGCCAGATCGGCGGCATCCGGTTCTTCGTCGGCCGCAAGGGCCAGCAGCGCCGAGCCAGTGGCCGCCGCCCGGCGCTCCCCGCCACGCTCGCTCAGCAGGCGCTGCGCCCCTTCCTGCGGGTCCAGCTCGTAGCGCGCCGCCGGGTCGATCGGCTGGCCATCACTGGCACTGTCCAGCTCGAAACCCAGGCCCAGCGCGGACAGCAGTTCGCGCTCGAAACGGCGCAGGGTCCAGGCCAGGCCGGCACCGACCGCCAGCCGCGCGCGTGCCTCACCGTAGGCAAGGTACAGCTCCGGCAGCGGGTCCTGGCGCGGGGCCAGGCGCAGGGTCAGTTCACTCAGGTAGAAGCCGGCCAACATCGCCTGGCCGACCAGGCGTGGCGCGGCATCCAGCGCCTCGGCACCCCGCAGCTGGGCCAGTTCACCCCGCTGCTGGGCACTGAAGCGGATCCACTGCAACGGCTGCAGGGCGGCGCGCAGCACCTGGCCCTTGGCGGTGGACACGCCACGCGCCAGCAGGCCGATACGGCCATGCTGCGCGCTCAACACTTCGACCAGCAGGCTGGTCTCGCGGTAGGCCCGTGCGTGCAGCACGAAGCCGGTGTCGTCCTCGATCATCATCGAAGCGACCGTCGCGGCTTATTCGTAGCCGAAGGCCTTCAGCGCGGCCTCGTCGTCGGACCAGCCTTCACGCACGCGCACCCAGGTTTCCAGGAACACCTTGGCCCCGAACAGACGCTCCATCTGCAGGCGGGACTTGGCGCCGATCTCCTTCAGGCGGGCGCCGCCCTTGCCGATCACGATGGCCTTCTGGCCCTCGCGCTCGACCCAGATCACCGCACCGATGCGCAGCAGGTTGCCATCCTCGGTGAAGCGCTCGATCTCGACGGTGGTTGCGTACGGCAGTTCTTCGCCGAGCTGGCGCATCAACTGCTCGCGCACCAGTTCACCGGCCAGGAAACGCTGGCTGCGATCGGTGATCTCGTCCTCGCCGAACATCGGCGGGGCTTCCGGCAGCAGCTTCAGCACGTCGCGCACCAGCGCTTCCAGGCCGTTGCGCTTCTGCGCCGAGATCGGGTGCACGGCGGCGAAATCACGACCTTCGGTCACCTGCTGCAGGAACGGCAGCAGCGCGCCCTTTTCCTTCAGGCGATCGATCTTGTTGACCACCAGCACCACCGGGATGCCGGCGTCGCGCAGCACGTTGAACGCCAGGCTGTCCTCTTCATCCCAGCGACCGGCTTCGATCACCAGCAGCCCTGCATCGACGCCTTCCAGTGAGCCACGCGCGGCGCGGTTCATCACCCGGTTCATCGCCCGCTTCTGCACCTTGTGCAGGCCGGGGGTGTCGACCAGCACCAGCTGGCCTTCCGGATAGGTGGCGATGCCCAGCAGGCGATGGCGCGTGGTCTGCGGACGGTTGGAGACGATGCTGACCTTGGCGCCGACCAGGGCATTGGTCAGGGTCGACTTGCCCACGTTCGGGCGGCCGATGACGGCCACGCTGCCGCAATGATGGGGAGTTTGTTCGCTCACTTGGAATCCAGTTGTTCTAGGACGGCCGCAGCCGCCTGTTGTTCGGCAAGCCGCCGCGAGGCGCCTTCGCCCTCGGTGCTGGCGGCCGGGTCGGCTACGTTGCAGCGTACCCGGAAGTGCTTGGCGTGGTCGTCACCGGATTCTGACACCAGTTCATACTGCGGCAACGCCTTCTGTCGGGCCTGCAGCCATTCCTGCAGGCGGGTCTTGGGGTCCTTCTCGGGCCGGCCGGAGGCCGGCAGTGCCTCGATCGAAGCGCTGAACCAGGGCAGTACCACCGCCCGGCAGGCCTCGAAGCCGGCATCCAGGTAGATCGCAGCCACCACGGCTTCCACCGCGTCGGCCAGGATCGAATCACGACGGTGGCCGCCCGACTTCATTTCGCCCGGACCCAGGATCAGTCGATCGCCCAGTTCCAGGGTGCGCCCGATCACCGCCAGCGCGCCTTCACGCACCAGCTCGGCGCGGGCACGGGTCATCGCGCCTTCGTCAGCCTTGGGCCAGCGCTGGTACAACGCCTCGGCCGCCATCATGTTGACGATGCTGTCGCCCAGGAACTCCAGGCGCTCGTTGTGTGGCGCACCGGCACTGCGATGCGTCAGCGCCTGCTTCAGCAGCGCCGGGTCGCGGAAGGGATGACCGATCAGGTCACCACGTTGGAAAGGTTTATTCGGCACCGCTTCGGGTCAGGTCCTGGGATGAATCGAATTTGCCAACCACGTCCAGGTTGCCGACCAGCGGACGGCGCACTTCGTAGTTGACCTTGAGGGTCCAGCCATTGTCGCGGCGGTCGAACTTCACGTTGGCCGGCTTCACGTTTTCCGAGTAGTTGATGTACAGCCGCTTGAAGAACAGATCCTGGATCCGGGCCGGTTCCATGCTGCCCACACCCGGCTCGTTGGCCAGGCTCTTCATCGCCGAGCGCACCGCGTAATACTCCTGGTACATCGGGAACAGCTTCATGCCGATGTAAAGGAAGAAACCGACCACGATCAGGACCGCCAGGAACGAGGTCAGGGTCATGCCACGCTGCGTGTTCATCGTCTTCATTGCGTTCTCCCCAGATACGCGTTGGATGTGAAAATACTCGGTTGATGCCCGATCAGTTGATGCTCGAGCCGATCCGCGACGGCTCGAAGCCATCCTTGCAGAACCAGCCCTGGCAGTTCAGCCAGATCAGGAAGGCCTTGCCGCGCAGGTTTTCTTCCGGCAGCAGGCCCCAGAAACGGCCATCGTCGCTGTTGTCACGGTTGTCGCCCATCACAAGGTACTTGCCGGCCGGCACGGTCCACTGGCCCTGGCCACGCGGATAGTCGGTCTCCAGCACGGTGTGGGTTCGACCCGGCAGGTGTTCGACCAGCAGGTTGGCACCCTCGCCCTGGCCCTTGTGGCCTGCATAGATGCCCTTGTTGTCGTACTTCAGCGGTTCGCCGTTGAGGATCACGCCGTCGCCTTCGAAGACCACGGTGTCGCCCGGCACGCCGATGACGCGCTTGATGAAGTTCTCACCCTTGGCCGGATCGTTGTCGCTGTGGCCGGGGAAGTGGAACACCACCACGTCGCCGCGCGACGGCTCGCCAAACGGCACGATCTTGGTGTTGCTGATCGGCAGGCGCAGGCCGTAGGAGAACTTGTTGACCAGGATGAAGTCGCCGATCAGCAGGTTCGGCATCATCGAGCTGGACGGGATCTTGTACGGCTCGGCGATGAAACTGCGCACGATCAGCACGATCGCCAGCACCGGGAAGAACGCACGCGAGTAATCCACCAGCACCGGCTCGGAGTCGAGCAGGCCCGCGCGCTGGGCGCGACGCTTGGCGAGGTACAGCTTGTCCGCGAGCAGGATCAGGCCCGAGGCCAGGGTCAGCACGACCAGGAGGATCTCAAACAGTTTCATTCAGGGTCCTTTGCAACGTCACCAGACGACCGGCCCCGCAGGGCCGGTGCGGGCCTTACTTGTTGTCCATCTGCAGGACGGCCAGGAACGCTTCCTGCGGAATCTCCACGCGTCCGACCTGCTTCATGCGCTTCTTGCCTTCCTTCTGCTTTTCCAGAAGCTTCTTCTTGCGCGAAACGTCGCCACCATAGCACTTGGCCAGCACGTTCTTGCGCATGGCCTTGACCGTGGTGCGGGCGATGATCTGCGAGCCGACGGCGGCCTGGATGGCCACGTCGAACATCTGGCGCGGGATCAGGTCCTTCATCTTCTCGCACAGCTCGCGGCCACGTCGGTCAGCGTGGCTGCGGTGCACGATCAACGACAGCGCATCGACCTTGTCACCATTGATCAGCACGTCCACGCGCACGAACGGGCCTGCGTCGAAGCGCACGAAGTGGTAATCGAGCGAGGCATAGCCGCGGCTGACCGACTTCAGCTTGTCGAAGAAGTCCAGCACCACCTCGGCCATCGGCAGCTCGTAGCTGATCTGCACCTGGCTGCCCAGGTAGTTGATGCCGATCTGGCTGCCGCGCTTTTCTTCGCACAGCTTGATGATGTTGCCGATGTACTCCTCGGGGGTGAGCACGTTGGCGCGGATGATCGGTTCGCGGATTTCCTCGACCTGGTTCACCGCCGGCAGCTTGGCCGGGTTGTCCATGTTGATGATCGAGCCATCGGTCTTCAGGACCTCATACACCACCGTCGGCGCGGTGCTGATCAGGTCCAGGTTGTATTCGCGCTCCAGGCGCTCCTGCACGATTTCCATGTGCAGCATGCCCAGGAAGCCGCAGCGGAAGCCGAAGCCCATCGCTTCGGAGCTTTCCGGCTCGAAACGCAGCGCGGCATCGTTCAGGCGCAGCTTGTCCAGCGCTTCGCGCAGGTCCGGGTAGTCTTCGGCATCGACCGGGAACAGGCCGGCGAACACGCGCGGCTGCATTTCCTGGAAGCCCGGCAGCGGCTTCGGCGCCGGGTCGCCGGCCAGGGTGAGGGTGTCGCCGACCGGCGCACCATGCACGTCCTTGATGCTGGCGGTGACCCAGCCCACTTCACCGGCACGCAGCGCCGGCAGCACCTTGCGCTTCGGCGTGAACACGCCGACGTTGTCGACCTGGTGGTTGCGGCCGGTCGACATCACCTGCAGCTTGTCACCGGCCTTGATCTCGCCCTGCATCACGCGCACCAGCGACACCACGCCGAGGTAGTTGTCGAACCACGAGTCGATGATCAGCGCCTGCAGCTTGTCGGTGTCGCGCGGCGCCGGCGGCGGAATGCGGTGCACGATCGCTTCCAGCACGTCCTGCACGTTGAGGCCGGTCTTGGCACTGACCGGCACGGCGTCGGAGGCATCGATGCCGATCACGGCCTCGATCTCGGCCTTGGCGCGCTCGATGTCGGCGGTGGGCAGGTCGATCTTGTTGATCACCGGCACCACTTCCAGGCCCTGCTCCACGGCGGTGTAGCAGTTGGCCACCGACTGGGCTTCCACGCCCTGCGCCGCATCGACCACCAGCAGCGCGCCTTCGCAGGCGGCCAGCGAGCGGCTGACTTCATAGGAGAAGTCGACGTGGCCGGGGGTGTCGATGAAATTCAGGTGGTAGGTCTGCCCGTCCTTGGCCAGGTACGGCAGTGACACCGACTGCGCCTTGATCGTGATGCCACGCTCGCGCTCGATCGGATTGGAATCGAGCACCTGCGCTTCCATCTCGCGGGCCTGCAGGCCACCGCAGAGCTGGATGATGCGGTCGGCCAGCGTGGACTTGCCGTGGTCGACATGGGCGATGATGGAGAAGTTGCGGATGTTCCGCATCGAATCAGAAGACATAGGTGGCGGCGGCGCGCGGCGTCGTCAGGGTAACGGTCGATTATCGCACGCCCAGCGCCCGGCCGCGAAAACCGGCTGCCGGGCACCGGCCCGGAACGACCGAAGCCCCGCCGGGGCGGGGCTTCGGGGGAGGCCCAGGGGCCGCCGGAGCGGCCCCGGCAGGCCCTACTGGCCGGCCTTGACCGCCACGAAGGCGCTGTTGCCATTGGCCGTGCGGACCAGCAGCATGACCACGTCGTCCTTCTTGAAGCTGGACAGCGCCCGGTTCAGGGCATCCACGCTGCCGACCGCGACGCGGCCGACCTGCAGGATCACCATGCCCGGCGACAGGCCGGCATCACGCGCCGCCTGGCCCTTGACCCCGGTGATGCGCACGCCTTCGTTGCCGTTGAGCCCGAACTGCTTGCGCTGAGCTGCGCTCAGGTCGCTCACGTCCAGCCCCAGCAGGGCATTGGCCCCGGTCTGCGGCGCCGCCTCGGCACCGCCGGCCGACGGCCCGCGGGCACTGGCCTGCCCGTCTTCACTCAGGGCGGTCAACGTGGCACTGAGGTCATGCGGCTTGCCGTCGCGGTACACCACCAGGTTCACCTTGCTGCCCGGCGCCATCGCACCGATCAGCGGCGGCAGGTCGGACCAGCTGTTGACCGGGCTGCCGTTGACCGAGCGGATGACGTCGCCCACCTGCACGCCGGCCTTGGCGGCCGCACTGCCGGCCACGATCTGGTTGACCAGGGCGCCACGGCTGTCCGGCAGGCCCAGGCCCTGCGCCTTCAGCGAATCGATCGGCTCCACGACCGCGCCGAGCTGGCCGCGGGTGACCTTGCCGCTCTTCTTGATCTGCTCCACCGCGCTCATCGCAAGGTCGATCGGGATCGCGAAGCTGATGCCCATGTAGCCGCCGGACGCGGAGAAGATCTGCGAGTTGATGCCGACCACTTCGCCGCGGGTGTTCAGAAGAGGGCCACCGGAATTGCCTTGGTTGATCGCCACGTCGGTCTGGATGAACGGCACATAGCGCTGGTCGGGGCCGCCCGTACTGCGGCCGACGGCGCTGACCACGCCGGCGGTGACAGAATGGTCGAGGCCGAACGGCGAGCCGATCGCGACAACCCACTGCCCCGGCTTCAGGCTGTTGGAGTCACCCACGCGCACGGTTGGCAGGTTCTTCCCGTCGATCTTCAGCAGGGCGACGTCGTACTGCTGGTCGCTGCCCACCACCTTGGCGGTGAACTCACGGCTGTCGCCCAGCTTGACCTTCACGTCACTGGCGTCGGCCACCACGTGGTAATTGGTCAGCACATAGCCATCGGGCGAGATGATGAAGCCCGAGCCCATGCCACGGCCCTTGATGCTGGGGCCACCGTCTGGCCCACCCGGCCCCTGCCCCGGCATCGGGAAGTCGGGACCAAAGAAGCGGCGGAAGAACTCCGGCATGTCATCGTCGCCCATCGGGCCGCGCGCGGCCTGGCGGTTGTTGCGGACGATGGTGGTATCGACGTTGACCACGCCCGGGCCGACCTGTTCGACCAGGTTGGTGAAGTCGGGCAGGCCACTGACCAGCGGCTGCGCCGGTGCCCGCGCGGCCGCGGCTGGCACGGGCTGGGTCTGCGCGACGGGCGCCGGCGCCTGTGCGCAGGCCACCAGGGGAAGGGTCAGGGCCAGCAGGCCAATGGCCTGCGTGCGGAGTCGGGGAGTCATCGGACGGCAACCTCCGGGTCGGGTGGAAAGAGGAATACGGGCCCCGCCGACGGCGGGGCGTGAAGGCGCCCGGCTCAGTCGCGCGGGCGCGGCGGCACCGGCAGGTCATCCTGCAGGCGCGGCTCGAACGGATAGAACGCGGCACTACCGGCGTGGGCCGGGAAGCTGGCATTGAGCGCGCCGCCAGCGGCGGGCGCCAGGCTGGAGCGCGGCCATGGCCGGGCCTGCAGCCCGCTGACCTCGCCGAACGGCAGGTTGCGGTTGGCGTTGGCCGGCACGGTCGGGGTCAACGGTGCCTGCACGGCGGCGATGGCGCGCTGCGAAGTGTCGTCGCGCTGGGCGGCACGCGCGGCCTGCTGGCTGCGCGTAGCGCTGGCACGGCGGGCGTCCTGGCGGCGGCCCGCCGCGGCCATCGCTACGGCCGGCGCAGCAGCCACGGCCACTGCGGCCGTGTCCACCGAAGCCTCGGTGACTGGGGTCGGCGCGGCCGGTGCCAGTTCCGCCTGGCTGGCGATCACCTGCGGCGCCTGCGGTTCACCCGGCGTCGCCTCCTTCAATTTCTCGCCGCCGATGAACAGGGCGACCGCGGCCACAGATGCGGCCAGCGCAGCACCGCCGCCCCAGGCGCGCCAGCCACTGCGACGCACCTGGCGACGCGGCTCGGCCTGCGGCGTCGGCTCTGCCGCAATGGCGGCCGCAACGGCGGCACTGAAGTCGGCCGGTGCCAACGCCGGGGCCTGCCCGCGCATCACGTCGCCCAGCAGCTGCCAGCGCTCCTGGCAGCCGGCCAGTTCGGGGTCGTGTTCCATCCGGCGCAGCAGGAAGCGCGCTTCATCGGCACCCAGCTCGCCATCGACCAGGGCCGACAGCTGCTCGCGATGGCGCTGGTCAAGGCGCTGCCCGGCGGGCGATTGATGGTTCTGCGATTCGTTGAACGGATTACTGGTCATACGCGGCTCTTCTCACGGGTGGCGCTGCCGATGTCCAACAGCGGCCGGAGTTCGGTGTCGATCGCCTCGCGCGCCCGGAAGATCCGGGAACGCACGGTGCCGATCGGGCACCCCATCTTCTGCGCGATATCCTCGTAGCTCAGCCCTTCCACCTCGCGCAGGGTGATCGCCGACCGGAGTTCCTCCGGCAGCGCGTTGACGGCCTTCATGACCGTCTGTTCCAGCTCCTGGCGCATCAACTCGCGCTCGGGCGTGTCGGTGTCCCGCAGGCGGGTACCGCTGTCGAACTGCTCGGCGTCACCGATGTCGATGTCATCGGTCGGCGGACGACGATTGTGTGAAGCCAGGTAGTTTTTGGCGGTATTCACGGCGATTCGATGCAACCAGGTTGAGAACTGGGCATCGCCACGGAAACTCCCGATCGCGCGGTAGGCACGGATGAAAGTGTCCTGGGCGACGTCCTGACATTCGCTCCAGTCGGCGATGTAGCGACCGACCAGGGCCACGACCCGATGCTGGTACTTGCGCACCAGGACATCGAACGCGGCACTCTCGCCGTGCTGCACGCGCCGGACCAGCTCCAGATCCAGCTCCTGAGGTGTATCAACATCGGCCATGAGGGGCCGCACTCCTGTCAGCCCAACCGACGTCGGGCAATGAGACTGCCAATCCCGGGAAAAGTTCAGTCGCCGATCACCTGGCGCCGCACCAGCTTTTAACCACCATTCGGTTAGCGTCCCGATCCACGGCCATGGATCCGGGGGCGCCACTCCCCTGCTATTGGGATTTGACGCGGGGGAAACAACCTCTGGATCATAGCCGCTTCTCCATACACAACCGGATGGAACGTCCATGCTCTCAGGCTTCGATGGTCTCCGCTTCAGCCACTGGCACCCCGAGATCCGCGACGACGGCGTGGTGGTTCTCTCCCTGGATCGCCAGGACAGCAGCGTCAATGCGATGTCGCAGGACGTGCTGCTGGAACTGGGCGACCTGCTTGAGCGCATTGCCCTGGACCCGCCCAAGGGCGTGGTCATCCAGTCGCTGAAGAAGGCCGGCTTCATTGCCGGTGCCGACCTGAAGGAGTTCCAGGAATTCGACCGTCGCGGCACCGTCAACGACGCGATCCGGCGTGGCCAGGCCACCTACCAGAAGCTGGCCGAGCTGCCCTGCCCGACCGTAGCGGCCATCCACGGCCACTGCCTCGGCGGTGGCACCGAGCTTGCCCTGGCCTGCCGCTATCGCGTGGCCTCCAATGACAGCAGCACCCGCATCGGCCTGCCGGAAACCCAGCTGGGCATCTTCCCGGGGTGGGGTGGCAGCGCCCGCCTGCCGCACCTGGTGGGCGCCCCGGCAGCGATGGACATGATGCTGACCGGCCGCACCCTGTCGGCCTCGGCCGCGCGTGGCATCGGCCTGGTCGACAAGGTGGTGGCACCGGCGGTGGTGCTCGACACGGCCGTTGCACTGGCGCTGTCCGGCACCACCCGCCCGTTCAAGCAGCGCGCCACGGCCTGGGCCACCAACACCTGGCTGGCACGCACGCTGCTGGCACCGCAGATGGTCAAGCAGGTCGCCCGCAAGGCGAAGAAGGACCAGTACCCGGCGCCGTACGCACTGATCAGCACCTGGCAGCGCAGTGGCGGCAAGCCGATCCAGGCCCGCCTGGACGCCGAGCGGCGTGCCGTGGTGAAGCTGGCCAGTACTCCGACCGCGCGCAACCTGATCCGTATCTTCTTCCTCACCGAACGCCTGAAGGGCCTCGGTGGCGGTGATTCCGGCATCCGCCACGTGCACGTGGTCGGCGCCGGCGTGATGGGCGGCGACATCGCCGCGTGGGCCGCCTACAAGGGCTTCGAAGTGACCCTGCAGGACCGCGAGCAGCGCTTCATCGACCCGGCCATGGAACGCGCGCAGGCGCTGTTCGCCAAGAAGGTGCGCGACGAGAGCAAGCGCCCGGCCGTGGCCGCGCGCCTGCGTGCCGACCTGGAAGGCAACGGCGTGGCCGAGGCCGACCTGGTGATCGAGGCAATCATCGAGAACCCCGAAGCCAAGCGTGCGCTGTACCAGACGCTTGAGCCGAAGATGAAGCAGGACGCCCTGCTGACCACCAACACCTCGTCGATTCCGCTGGTGGAACTGCGCGACCACATCCAGCGCCCTGCGCAGTTCGCGGGCCTGCACTACTTCAACCCGGTAGCGCAGATGCCGTTGGTGGAGATCATCCATCACGACGGCATGGCGCCGGAGACCGAGCGCCGCCTGGCCGCGTTCTGCAAGGCGCTGGGCAAGTTCCCGGTGCCGGTAGCCGGCAGCCCGGGCTTCCTGGTCAACCGCGTGCTGTTCCCGTACATGCTGGAAGCGGCCACCGCGTATGCCGAGGGCATTCCGGGCCCGGTGATCGACAAGGCCGCGGTGAAGTTCGGCATGCCGATGGGCCCGATCGAACTGATCGATACCGTCGGCCTGGACGTGGCCGCCGGCGTCGGCCGCGAACTGGCGCCGTTCCTGGGCCTGCAGATCCCGGCCGCACTGCAGACGGTGGAACCGGACAAGCGCGGCAAGAAGGATGGCCAGGGCATCTACACCTGGGAGAACGGCAAGCCGAAGAAGCCGGACGTGGCCAGCGACTACCAGGCCCCGGCCGATCTGGAGGACCGCCTGATCCTGCCGCTGTTGAACGAGGCGGTGGCCTGCCTGCACGAGGGCGTGGTGGCCGACGCGGACCTGCTGGATGCCGGCGTGATCTTCGGCACCGGTTTCGCACCGTTCCGCGGCGGTCCGATCCAGCACATCCGTGCGGTCGGTGCCGATGCGATCGTCGAGCGGTTGAAGGCGCTGCAGCAGCGCCATGGCGACCGTTTCGCGCCGCGCCCCGGCTGGGACAACCCCGACCTGCGCGAACCGGTGGTCTGAGTTCATCGGCCGGGCCTGCGGCCCGGCACCCGCAGAGGCAACCGCCGAAGCCAGAGCCGGAGCAACAGCCGGCTCTGGCTTTTCTGTTAGGCGGGCGGGGCGGTGTGGGCTTGCAGGACACGCCGTAAACCCGTCCATGGGGGCTCGATGGCGCCATCCATGGCGCCAACGGTCCTGCAAGCCCACACCGCCCCACCCAGACAGTTTCCCGGTGACGGTTGCTGAACTGCGATGGCTGGTAGGTGTCGACCTTGGTCGACACCAGGAGCGAAGCGACCGGCGTTTGATTTTGATTTTCTTTTTTCTTCTCCGTGGCTGGACGCACACGGAAACTGTCAGAGGTCGGGCGGGTGGGTTGCGCAGGACCGTTGGCGCCATGGATGGCGCCATCGAGCCCCCATGGGTGAGGGCGCTTTGCTTGCGAAGCACTGCTTTGCAAGCGCCCGAACGCACAGCCGCCAGCGGCTGGGCCGGACCGCGGAGCGGGGTTTACGGCGTGTCCTGCGCAACCCACCCGCCCGGCCAAGCGCGGCTTTTGATCTTGCTTCCGCCTTCAGCGCCCCCCCACAGCCACGAGGGGCTGCGCCGTTGGCTGGAACACCCTGTTACCCATACGGGGCATGTGCCCGTCACAGCTGCATGCGATGCTCACCACCTGATCCCTGCCAGCGAGAACGCCCGCATGACCACCATCATCGCCCCGCGCGTGCACGACATCGGCGGCCTGGAAGTCCGTCGCGCCGTCCCCACCCTGCAGGCGCGCAGCATCGGCTCGTTCGTGTTCGTCGACCAGATGGGCCCGGCACTCATGCACCCCGGCACCGCCATCGACGTGCGCCCGCATCCGCATATCGGCCTGGCCACCGTCACCTACCTGTGGTCGGGCGCGATCGGCCACCGCGACACGCTGGGTTCGGATCAGGTGATCCGTCCCGGTGACGTCAACTGGATGACCGCCGGCCGCGGTATCGCCCATTCCGAGCGCACGCCGCAGCCGGACCGCGATCACGACAACCCGATCCACGGCATGCAGACCTGGGTCGCGCTGCCGAAGTCGCATGAAGAGATCGAGCCGGCGTTCTACCACCATGCCGCTGCCACCCTGCCCGAGCAGCGTCGCAACGGCGCGTGGCTGCGGGTGATCGCCGGCCGTGCGTACGGCGAGGAATCGCCGGTGAAGGTGTTCGCCGACACCCTCAACGTGGCAATCGATCTCGACCCCGATGCGGAAATCGATATCGACGACGGCCACCGCGAGCGCGCGTTGTACATCCTCGAGGGCGACGCGCAGCTGGATGGCGTGGATATTCCCGCGCAGCACCTGGTGATCCCCGAAGCCGGTGCACGCGGCCGCCTGCGCGCGAAGACGCCGGTGAAGGCGATGCTGTTCGGTGGCGAGCCGCTGGATGGCCCGCGCCACCTGTGGTGGAACTTCGTGTCGAGCTCGAAGGAGCGCATCGAGCAGGCCAAGCACGACTGGGAAGCCGGCCGCTTCGGCACCATTCCGGGCGACGACAAGGAATTCATCCCACTTCCGCAGTACTGAACATCGCGTGTTGCACACATCTGAAGGTGTATCCCTGCACCCGGCGTTGACGCGACAGTCACCCGCTGATCATTGAAATGTGACATAAATCACACTTTCGACCGTCAAAGGAGTGCAACACATGAGCATGGGTAAACGCTTGTCCGCCGAGTTCCTCGGCACGTTCTGGCTGGTTCTGGGTGGCTGTGGCAGTGCGGTGCTGGCCGCCAAGTTCGGTGGCGACGGCAATCCGCTGGGTATCGGTTTCCTCGGCGTGGCGCTGGCCTTCGGCCTGACCGTGGTGACCGGCGCCTATGCGTTCGGCCATATCTCCGGCGCGCACTTCAACCCGGCAGTCAGCGTCGGGCTGTGGGCCGGTGGTCGTTTCCCGACCAGGGATCTGGTGCCCTACATCATCGCCCAGGTTGCCGGCGGCCTGCTGGCCGGCTTCATCCTGCTGCAGATCGCCTCCGGCGCCACTGGCTTCGCCATCGACGGCAGCCAGGCGGGTGCGTTCGCCAGCAATGGCTATGGCGTGCTGTCGCCCGGCGGCTACAGCGTGGCAGCCGCCTTCCTGTGCGAAGTGGTGCTGACGGCGGTGTTCCTGATCGTGATCATGGGTTCCACCCACGGCAAGGCACCGGCCGGTTTCGCCCCGCTGGCGATCGGCCTGTCGCTGACCCTGATCCACCTGATCAGCATTCCGGTCACCAACACCTCGGTGAACCCGGCCCGCTCCACCGCCGTGGCCTTCTTTGCCGGCAGCGGCGCAGTCAGCCAGCTGTGGCTGTTCTGGGTCGCTCCCCTGCTGGGCGGCGCGATCGGCGGCCTGATCTACAAGTGGATCGGCAGCGACCGCTGATCCTCGCGACTCCCATTGCGGCCGACCCTCGGCCGCAATGGTTACGTCTGCAACCGCGAATTGTGCGATTGCTCACGTTCCGTTAAGGTTGAGTTGACCGTCCGTGCACATGCCGGATGGGGCGGCATCCGGGGATGGGATGCCACGGCCGCCGGCCCTGCTGGCGGAGCCAAACAACTCATCACCTTGGGGGATGCATGAAGTTCGTGCCTGTCATCTTGTCGAGCCTGCTGTTCGCTGCGGCCCAGGCCGCCGCGCAGGCGCCGTCCGAATGTCCTTCGCTGCCAGCCAGCAGTGGCCTGCAGTGGCAGCAGCAGGTGCAGGCCGATTTCCTGGTCTGCCGCGCCAGCACCCCTGATGGCCGCGAAGTACTGAGCCTGATGCTCAGCGCGCGTGACCCCGCCATTCCGCTGAGCCGCTCGCTGCGCCAGGAAAAAGGCAGCTTCGGCGGTGAATCGCTGTACTGGTACCAGCCCGACCTGGGCGGCCAGCAACCGCCGGGTTACGCCGAACGGCGCATCAGCGTGGTCAAGATCGACAAAGGGCGTTACGCGCAGATTGCGCTGTATCCGGACAGCGCGCAGGAGCTGAGCTCACTGCAGCAGCTGGCGCAGGGCATGAGCCTGACCCCTTCGGCCGTGGCCGCCGGGCGCTGAAGGTGACGGGGATGACTGCCTGGCAGCATCCCCGCAATGCACCTCGATCGGCAGGCAGTGCCGGCCGCCGGCCGGCAAACCCTTCGGTCCTGATCAAAAGCAGGTGCCGGCCGGCGGCCGGCACTACCTCAGAACCTGCCTTCCTGGAAATCGACGAAGGCCTGCATCAGTTCCTGCCGCGTGTTCATCACGAACGGGCCGTGCCGCATCACCGGCTCGCGCAACGGACGGCCGGCCACCAGGATCAGCCGCGCGCCTTCGCTGCCAGCCGAAACATGCAGCTGTTCGCCGCCGCCCAGCACCGCCAGCTCCTGGCGCGCAACATCACGGGCGGCGTCCTGTTCACCCACCGTCAGTCCGCCTTCAAATACATAGGCAAAGGCGTTGTGGCCTTCCGGCAGCGTGTAAGTCCAGGCCCGGTCGGGCGCCAACGTGATGTCGAGATACAGCGGCTCGGTGGCCGGCTGCACGATCGGGCCGCGGGTGCCGTCGACCGAGCCGGCGATCACCTTCACTTCCACGCCGGCTGCCGGCTGCACCACGGGAATGCGCTCGGGCGCGAACTCCTGGTACTTCGGCTCGGTCATCTTCTCCTTCGCCGGCAGGTTCACCCACAGCTGGAATCCACGCATCTGCCCGCTTTCCTGCTCGGGCATCTCCGAGTGCACCAGGCCGCGGCCAGCGGTCATCCACTGCACGCTGCCCGGGGTCAACAGGCCTTCGTTGCCATGGTTGTCGCGATGCCGCATGCGTCCGTCGAGCATGTAGGTGACGGTCTCGAAACCGCGGTGCGGGTGTTCCGGGAAGCCGGCGATGTAGTCCTCGGCCCGGTCGGTGCCGAATTCATCGAGCAGCAGGAACGGGTCCAGGTCCGGCAGCGTCGGGCCGCCGATGACGCGGGTCAGGCGCACGCCGGCACCGTCGGAGGTGGGCATGCCACGGATGGTGCGCAGCACGCGGACCGGTTCGGGAAGGCTCATGGCGACTCCTGTGGGATGGATGCCCCTGAAGATGGACGCCACATGGCCGTACGCCAATGGATGGCACCGCAACCAATTGTTCCATCCCTGATGTTGGCTGCACGTCAGCGCCACCGTCGTACGACCAAAGTACTACCGCCGATTCGTCCTGTGCCAATTGACCCTGTCGTGGGCAAGCAGGACTCTTTGACTGTCTTTCCGGGAGAGAGCACCTCATGAAAGGGTTTTCCAAACTGGGCTGGGCGGCACTCGCCCTGCTCGGCGCATTCTGTCTGGGCACCGTCGCCCTGCGCCGCGGCGAGCACATCAACGCACTGTGGATCGTGGTGGCCGCGGTCTCGCTGTACCTGGTCGCCTACCGCTTCTACAGCCTGTTCATCGCCAACAAGGTGATGCAGCTGGATCCGACCCGGGCCACCCCGGCGGTGATCAACAACGATGGCCTGGACTACGTGCCGACCAACAAGCACGTGCTGTTCGGCCACCACTTCGCCGCCATTGCCGGTGCCGGCCCGCTGGTCGGCCCGGTGCTGGCCGCGCAGATGGGCTACCTGCCCGGCCTGCTGTGGCTGGTGGTGGGCGTGGTACTGGCCGGCGCAGTGCAGGACTTCATGGTGCTGTTCCTGTCCAGCCGTCGCAACGGCCGCTCGCTGGGTGACCTGGTGCGCGAGGAGATGGGCCAGGTACCCGGCACCATCGCCCTGTTCGGTGCGTTCCTGATCATGATCATCATCCTGGCGGTGCTGGCGATGGTGGTGGTCAAGGCGCTGGCCGAAAGCCCGTGGGGCATGTTCACGGTGATCGCGACGATGCCCATCGCGATCCTGATGGGCGTGTACATGCGCTACATCCGCCCCGGCAGGATCGGCGAGATTTCGGTGGTTGGCCTGATCCTGCTGCTGGCCGCGATCTGGTACGGCGGCAAGGTCGCCGCCGACCCGGTGTGGGGGCCGGCGTTCACCTTCACCGGCACCCAGATCACCTGGATGCTGATCGGCTACGGCTTCGTCGCCTCGGTGCTGCCGGTGTGGCTGCTGCTGGCCCCGCGCGACTACCTGTCGACCTTCCTCAAGATCGGCACCATCATCGCGCTGGCCATCGGCATCCTGGTGGTGATGCCGGAACTGAAGATGCCGGCGCTGACCCAGTTCGCCGCCAGCGGTGATGGCCCGGTGTGGAAGGGCGGCATGTTCCCCTTCCTGTTCATTACCATCGCCTGCGGTGCGGTCTCCGGTTTCCACGCACTGATCTCCTCCGGCACCACGCCGAAGCTGCTGGCCAATGAAGCGCACATGCGCTACATCGGCTACGGCGGCATGCTGATGGAATCGTTCGTGGCGGTGATGGCGCTGGTGGCGGCCTCGATCATCGATCCGGGCATCTACTTCGCGATGAACAGCCCGGCCGCCGTGATCGGTGCCGATGCAGCCTCGGCGGCGCACTACATCACCAACACCTGGGGCTTCACCATTACCCCCGAGCAGTTGACCGCGACCGCGGCCGCCATTGGTGAACCGACCATCCTGCACCGCGCCGGTGGTGCACCGACGCTGGCGGTAGGCATCGCGCAGATCCTGCACGAAGCGATTCCCAGTGGCAGCGACGCGATGATGGCGTTCTGGTACCACTTCGCGATCCTGTTCGAAGCCTTGTTCATCCTGACCGCGGTGGACGCCGGTACCCGCGCCGGGCGCTTCATGCTGCAGGACCTGCTGGGCAACTTCGTGCCGGCCCTGAAGAAGACCGAGTCGTGGACCGCCAACATCATCGGTACCGCCGGCTGCGTGGCGCTGTGGGGCTACCTGCTCTACACCGGCGTGGTCGATCCGTTCGGCGGCATCCAGACGCTGTGGCCGCTGTTCGGCATCTCCAACCAGATGCTGGCTGGCATCGCGCTGATGCTGGGCACGGTGGTGCTGTTCAAGATGAAGCGTGACCGCTATGCGTGGGTCACTGCGGTACCGGCGGTGTGGCTGCTGATCTGCACCACCTACGCCGGCTTCATCAAGATCTTCGACAGCAACCCGGCGCAGGGTTTCCTGGCGCAGGCACACAAGTTCCAGGCCGCGCTCGCCAGCGATACGATCACTGCACCGGCCAAGTCGGTGGCGCAGATGAAGCAGATCGTGGTCAACGCCTACGTCAACACCGGCCTGACCGCGCTGTTCCTGCTGGTGGTCGGCGCGGTGCTGGTGTATTCGATCAAGACCATCCTGGCGGCACGCCGCAACCCGCAGCGCAGCGACCGCGAGACCCCGTACGTGGCGCTGAAGCCGCATGAAATGGTGGATCTGTGATGAGCACGCAACTGGTTCCCGCCGGCCAGTACCAGGCGCACCGCCGCATCTGGCGGCGCCTGGTGCAGACCGCACGACTGTGCTGTGGCATTCCTGACTACGACAACTACGTCCGGCACATGCTGGATAAGCACCCGGACCAGGAGCCGATGGACTACAAGACGTTCTTCCGCGAGCGCCAGGAAGCGCGTTACGGCGGGCGCAACGGCGGGCGCTGCTGCTGAGGGCCAGGCCTGCCTTTCAGCAGGCAAAAGAAAGCCGAGCGCGGGCTCGGCTCTACACGGGCAGAGCGGGTTCGCGGCGCACGCCGCGAATCCGCAACAGGATCGTCCGGCCAGGACTCAGGCGCCGGCCATCCACTTCAGGATCAGGCCGGTGACATACGCCAGCCCGGTGCCGGTGGCATAGCCCACCGTACCCAGCAGCACGCCCACCGGCGCCAGCGTCGGATGGAAGGCTGCGGCCACCACGGGGGCCGAGGCGGACGCGCCGATGTTGCCCTGCGAACCGATCGCGAAGAAGAACAGCGGCGCGCGCAGCAGCTTGGCTACCCCCCACAGCACCAGCACGTGCGTGGCCATCCAGATCGCGCCAAGCAGGAACAGCCACGGCCGATCCAGCAGCGACAGCAGGTTCATCTGCATGCCGATGCAGGCGATCAGGAAGTACAGGAACACCGTGCCCAGCCGCGAAGCGCCTGCGGCTTCCAGCCGGCGCGCACGGGTGAAGCTCAGGCCCAGGCCCATCGCCGTGGACAACAGGATCACCCAGACGAACTGGCTGTCGAGGCTGAACTGGCTGGCCCAGCTGACATTGGCCTTGAACCAGCCCGACAACGGCGCGGCGATGGCATGGGCCAGGCCGACGCCACCCAATGCCACGCCAACGATCACCATCAGGTCGGTCATGCTGGGAATGCGCGCGTTCTGTGCCTCGTAGGCGCTGATGCGTGCCTTCATCTCGTCGATGGCGCGGGTGTCGGCACCGTTGCGGGTATCGATCTGCTGCGCGCGGTTGGCCAAAAACAGCAGGATCGCCATCCACAGGCTGGCGCAGGCCACGTCGACCACCGCGAACTGGCCAAAGGTGGTGGCATCGGTGCCGAACACCTCGCGCATGGCCACCATGTTGGCGCCGCCACCGATCCAGCTGCCGGCCAGCGCGGCCATGCCGGCCCAGGTATCACCGGCCACCGTTTCCGGATGGATCAGCTTCATCAGCTGGAACGAGACGATGGCGCCGAGCATGATGCCGGCGGTACCGGCGCAGAACACGATCAGCAGCTTTGGGCCGAGCTTGATGACGCCTTTCAGGTCGATCGACAGTGTCAGCAGGACCAGCGCAGCGGGCAGCAGCACGTCGCGCGCGACCGGGTTGTACAGCGAGGTGTTGTGGCCATCGATGACACCGGCGGTGTTGTAGATGGCGGGGATGAAGTAGCACAGCAGCAGTGCCGGCACCCAGGCGAAGATCTTCTTCAACAACGGGGTCGGACCACTGGCGGCCCAGAAGATCAGGGCCAGGGTGGCGGCAATCACGCCCAGTCCAACGATGTCGTTGCTGATCAGGGCGGTAGCGGGTTCGGTCGGCATGGGATCCTCTGTCGATCGAAAGAGCGGAGAAAAAAAAGCGCCGCATGAAGCGGCGCAGGTCGAGATTAACATTGTCTTCACGCCTGGTCATGCTGCGCTGCTTGTCGCCTTCCCCTGCATTGACGACGATTGCGGCATCACCGTTGTGGAGCAGGCCCATGCAGCTTGGTGCCTTCTCTGTCAGCCTGTCCGTGAAGGACCTGGCCGCCTCCCGTGCGTTCCACGAAGCCCTCGGGTTCTCGGTCACCGGTGGCGATCCCACGCAGAACTGGCTGGTAATGCGCAGCAACGGCACGGTCATCGGGCTGTTCCAGGGCATGTTCGAGGGCAACCTGCTGACCTTCAACCCCGGCTGGGACCAGCACAGGCAGGAGCTGCCCCACTTCCAGGATGTGCGTGAACTGCAGGCGGAACTGGATGCCAAGGGCATCGAACTGGCAGTCCGCACTGACCCCGATGGCCAGGGGACCGGCTACCTGCAGCTGGCCGATCCCGACGGCAACGTGATCCTGATCGACCAGCACGTGGCGCGGCCGAACGGGCGGTAATGCGAACAGCCATTGCGTGGGTAGGCGTCGACCTTGGTCGACGGGCCGCATGCCAACCAAGGTTGGCATCTACCAGGACGGCCGGATCAGGCCGGGCGCGAGGCACTGAAATCGAGCGTGACACGCGTTCCGCGCGGCTCGCAGGGCTGCAGCTGCAGGGTCCAGCCCAGGTGCTCGCACAACCGCGCGATCAGGTCCAGGCCGATGCCGCCGCCACGATCGGCGCGTCCGCCACGGGCCATGCGCGCGTGGATGGCGGCAATCTCCTCCGGGCTCATGCCATGCCCTGGGTCCTGCAGCGTCAGCACCGCCGACGCACTCAACTGCAGCTCGATATGGCCGCGGCCGCTGTTCTCGATGGCATTGCGCAGCAGGTTGCCGATCGCCGCCTGCACCACTGCCATCGGCGCAACGATATCCACCGGCGCCGCCTGGATGCCGATGCTCAGGTCCTTGTCACCGAGCAGGTGGCGATGGTCGTCGACGATCTCCGGCAGCAGCTGGTCCAGGGCGATGCGCTCGGCACGCGCGGCCAGGCGTGCCGGATCACGCGCCAGCACCAGCAGCAGCTCGATCAGCTGCTCCACGCTCTGCGCTGTGCGCAACACCCGCTGCATCTGCTGGCGGGCGCGCTCGGGCAGGCCCGGTTGCTCCAGCGCGAGCTCGGCAGCACCGGTCATCACCGCGATCGGCGTGCGCAGTTCGTGGCTGGCGGTGCTGATGAAGACCCGCTCGCGCTCGACGAACTGCTCGTTGCGGTCCAGGTAGTCGTTCAACGCACCGGCGATGGTATGCAGCTCGGCGCTGCCGCGCGGATCGACTTCGATACGCTGGCCCTGCACGCCCGGCCGCAGCCCGGCAATGTGTTGTGCCAGCAGGCTCAACGGACGCACCATCCGCTCCATGCCGAACGACGCCATCAGCACGGTGACGAAGATCATGATCACCCCGGCCAGCATCACCCAGCGCGTGGCGAACTGTTCCAGGTCATGGAAATCGGAGATGTCCAGCGCCAGCGCCACCCGTCCCATCGACTGCGTTTCACGGACCATCACCGCCGTCTCGCGGCCCTTGACCATCACTCCGTCATGCAACCCAGGATGCAGGGAGCGCAGGCTCTCTGGCAGATTGACCGCGTCAAAGCGGTACAGGCTCAGCGTGTCCGAGTCCTGCCAGCGATAGTGAGGTTCGTGCTCGACATGCTCGACGATGCTGTCCAGTTCGGAATTGAGCAGCGCGCGCCACGCGGCGTGCTCGGCGTGTTCGTGCACGTAGTTGCCGACACTGAACACTGCAATCGACAGCAGTGCCAGGTACCCGAGCAACCACCACACCACCCGCCGGTACAGCGGCCCCGGCTTACGCGCCCTCATCAGCATTCCTGCCTGCGTCGGCAGCGTCCATCAGCGCCAACCGATAGCCCACCCGCGGCAGCGTATGGATGAGCTTGTCGGCAAACGGGCCGTCGACGCTGCGGCGCAGCTCGTAGACATGCGAGCGCAGCAGATCGCCATCCGGTGGCTCGTCGCCCCACAGGGCGAACTCCAGCTGCTGGCGGGTGACCGCACCGGGGCTGGCGCGCATCAGCACTTCCAGCAGCTTGCGGCAGGCCGGGTACAGGTGCAGCACCTGGCCACCACGCTGGGCTTCCAGGGTCGCCAGGTCCAGCACCAGGTCGCCCACCTGCAGGCGCTTGCGCGGATTGCGGCCCTGCGCGCGCAGCAGCAGCGCCTCCAGCCGCACTTCCAGCTCGGGCAGGGCGAACGGCTTGGTCAGGTAGTCGTCGGCACCGGCGCGGAAGCCGGCGATCTTGTCCGGCAGCTCGTCGCGCGCGGTCAGCATGATCACCGGCACCTCCGACGCGTGCTCGGCGCGCAGGCGACGCAGCACCTCCGGCCCCTCCATGCGCGGCAGCATCCAGTCCAGGATCACCGCATCGTAGGGGTGGCTGCCTGCCAGGTGCAGGCCGGTGATGCCATCCGGGGCCACGTCGAGCACGTGCCCGCGCGACTCGAAATAGTCGAACAGGTTGGCCACCAGCTGGCGGTTGTCCTCGATCACCAACAGACGCATGCACGAAAGATCCACGGAAGTTCGTACCATGGTAGCGCCGACCATGTCGGAATGCGGTCGCCCTGCGCCCGCTCCGACGCCTTTCCTACCCCAGCCACGTCAGAGTGGCGGTTTTGCTCCCGGAGCCTGCCGTGCCCGTAGCCCTGCCCCGCCGTTGGCGCCTGCCCCTGTTGTGGCTGCTGATCATCGCCGCGTTGGCCGCCGGTATCGGCCTGCGCCAGCCGCAGCCGCCGGACGAGCCGCGCTTCGTGCTGGCGGCCCGTACCATGGTCGAAAGTGGAGAATGGCTGCTGCCGCACCGGGGCGTGGAGCTGTACGCGGAGAAGCCGCCGGTCTTCATGTGGCTGCAGGCGGCCGCTTACGAGGTGGTCGGCAGCTGGCAATGGTCGTTCCTGCTGCCGTCGCTGCTGGGCGCCCTGCTCAGCCTGTGGCTGGTGTCGGACCTGGCACGGCGGCTGTGGTCGCCGCGGCATTCCCTGTACGCCCTCGCGGCGCTGTTCTGCACCCTGCAGTTCGGCCTGATGGCCAAGCGCGCGCAGATCGACATGGTGCTGGTCGGCATGACCACGGTGGCCCTGTGGGGACTGATGCGCCACCTGTGCGAGCGCCGCAACCTGCCCGCGCTGTGGCTGGCCGGTTTCGCCGCTGGCCTCGGCACGGTGACCAAGGGCGTGGGGTTCCTGCCGCTGCTGATGGTGCTGCCGTGGTTCGGCTGGTGGCTGTACCAGCGCCGCCGCGGACGCAGCGTGGACGGTCCGCACCCGGCAACGCTGCTGTGGCTGATCCCGGCCTTCCTGCTGGGCGTGGCGGTGTGGCTTGCCCCGCTGGGCTGGGCATTGCTGCATGAGCCAAGCGCGTCCCTGCAGTCCTACGCCCACGAACTGCTGTTCAAGCAGACCGGCACCCGCTACGCCAACGCCTGGCACCACCGCCAGCCGGTCTGGTACTACCTGCAGGTGATCCTGACCTTGTGGCTGCCGGGCAGCCTGCTGCTGCCGATGCTGTTCAAACCCTGGTGGCGCCGCATCCGCCGTGGTGACCGCCGGCAATGGCTGCTGCTGGGGTGGGCGCTGCTGGTGCTGGTGTTCTTCAGTGCCAGCCCCGGCAAGCGCGAGGTCTATGTGCTGCCAATGCTGCCGGCGATGGCGCTGGCGGTGGCCCCGCTGTTGCCTGGCCTGCTGCGACGGCTGTGCGTGCGGCGCTACCTGTTCGGCTACACCGTGGTGCTGATGCTGGCCACCGGTGTGCTCGGGGTGATGCTGATGACCGAACATCCGTGGGCCCTGGCGCAGCTGGAACGGCGGGCGATGCCCGATTCGCTGCTGCCGGTGCTGGGAGATGGCCTGCTGACCTTTGCCATTGCCCTGGCCACGTTGATCGTGTGGCTGCGGGTGCGACGTGCCGCAACGCTGGTGTTGCTGACCCACGGCATGCTGTGGATGCTCTACGGCCTGGTGCTGATCCCGGCGCTGGATCCGTACGCATCAGCGTCGGCGGTGATGCGCCGGGTGGGCGCGCGGATCGGCCCGGATGCGGAGCTGGCACTGGTCGCCTGGCGCGAACAGAACCTGCTGCAGGCAGATCGGCCGGTGCGCGAGTTCGGCTTCAAGCGCCCGTGGGCCGAACAATGGCATGACGCCGGCCCGTGGCTGGCCGAGGCGCCGGGCAAGCGCTGGGTGCTGGTGCTGGACGATGCGATGAGCCCCTGCGTGGACCCGGCCAAGGTGATCGACATCGGCATTGCCAACAGGAATCGTTGGCAACTGCTTCCCGGTACGGCCTGGGACCCGAAGTGCCACGCCGAGCGGACCGGATCGACCGCCGAAGAAGACTGAACGTTGACACGTTATGGGCAAACATTAACCCGGCACGAACGAGCGTCCGACCCTTCTCCGACATCGAGGTGACGAGCATGAGCGCGGATTCCCGAACCGCCCCTTCCCAGCATGCCCGTTCGTCCCATTGATGCGGCAGCGCCGCTTGCGACATCACCACTGGCGTCAAGATTCGCCGTAACTCACTTCTGGCTGCCTGTCGCAATCGGTCTGCCCGTGTTTACGCTGCTGATGGGTTTCGGCGGTGATCAATGGGTGGCCGATCACCTGTTCCGCCTCGAAGGTGGCCACTGGGCGTTGCAGGACGCCTGGGTCACCCGCACGGTGGTGCACAAGGCCGGCAAGTGGCTGAGCACGTCGGCGGCGCTGGTCGCGATCCTGTTGTGCGTGCACCACTGGCGCAAGGGGGGCGATCGCACCCTGCGATGGGCGCTGCTTTATGTCGTAATTGCCATGGCGCTGGGTACGGGCGTGATCTCCCTGCTGAAGACCCTGGTGCCGATGGAATGTCCCTGGGACCTGCTGCGCTACGGTGGCCATCAGCCCTATATCGGGCTTTTCACGCAGCGCCCGGCCGGCATGGCCGCACAGGCCTGCTTCCCTGCCGGCCACGCCAGCGCAGGCTATGCGTGGCTGTGCCTGTACTATTTCGCCCTGCTGTGGCGCCCGTCATGGCGCTGGGCAGGCTTGTGGATCGGCCTCGGCACCGGCCTGGTGTTCGGCATCAGCCAGCAGCTCCGGGGCGCGCATTT
Source organism: Stenotrophomonas sp. LC732 (assembly GCF_052446685.1). Lineage (NCBI taxonomy): Bacteria > Pseudomonadati > Pseudomonadota > Gammaproteobacteria > Lysobacterales > Lysobacteraceae > Stenotrophomonas > Stenotrophomonas sp. LC732. The sequence continues at coordinate 3,246,737 of NZ_CP199214.1, forward strand.
CCTTTCGCATGATGTTGCCACCGCGTTGATATGTTGGCTGCTGTCACTCGGCCTGTACCTGATCGTCAAAGGCATCCTGATCCGCCGTCAGCTGGACCGTCCCAACCGCCAGGAGGCAAACGCATGAGTGCATCGGTCCAACGCCCCGCCCGCCCTTCCGCGCTGGCGGGTCTTCGCCACTGGCGGCCACAGCTGTCCACCGAAGCACTGATCGCCTTCACCAGCCTGTTCTTCGCGGTGGCCGGCAACGGCCTGTTCTGGCACAGCGCGATGGCCAGCCATCCGGGCAGCCTGCGCTACGCGCTGTCGCTGCTGCTGTTGCTGCTGGGTGCGCACGGCGTGCTGCTGGGCATCCTGGTCTGGCGCTGGAACGCCAAAGTGGTGATCAGCCTGCTGCTGCTGGTGACCGCATTCGCCGCACACTACATGAGCCGCTACCACATCTACCTGGATGCGGACATGCTGCGCAACGTGCTGGCGACCGACCCCAAGGAAAGCCGCGAGCTGATGACGGTATCGCTGCTGTGGCCGGTACTGCTGCTGGCAGTGCTGCCGATGGTGGTGCTGTGGCGCGTGCAGCTGCGCCGCCGCAGCTGGGGCCGCAGCCTGCTCTGGCGCGTCGGCTTCCTGGTGGTGGCGGCAGTGACGGCTGTCGGCGGCGCGTTGATCTCGTTCCAGGATGTCTCGGCACTGATGCGCAACCAGCGTGAAGTGCGCTATCTCGCGACACCGGCCAATGTCCTGTTGGGCATGCCGCGTGCATTGCGTGGCGACAATCCGGTGCAGCGCGCGCCGAAGCTGCCGATCGGCACCGATGCCAAGGCCACCCCGCGCGCGCCGGCCAGCAAGCCGCGCCTGCTGGTGATCGTCATGGGCGAGACCGTGCGTGCGCAGAACTGGGGGCTCAACGGTGGCCGCAACACCACCCCGGAACTGGCGCAGGCCAGCGTGATCAATTTCCCGGACATGCATTCGTGCGGCACCAGCACCGAGGTTTCGTTGCCGTGCCTGTTCTCGCCGTGGGGCCGCCATGACTACGACGAGAAGAAGATCCGCGCGCACCAGTCGCTGCTGCACGTATTGAACCGTGCCGGCATCGCACCGTTGTGGCGTGACAACCAGTCCGGCTGCAAGGGCGTGTGCGAAGGCCTGGACTTCCAGTCCCTGTCCGATGCCACCACGCCGGGCCTGTGCGCCGATGGCCGCTGCATGGACGAGATCCTGCTGCAGGACCTGGCCACGCAGGTACGCGCCAGGCCCGGCGACCGGGTGGTGGTGCTGCACCAGCTGGGCAACCACGGTCCGGCCTACTTCGAGCGCTATCCGCCCGCATTCCGCCGTTTCACCCCGACCTGCGATACCCGTGACATTGGCCGTTGCTCGCGCGAAGAGATCACCAACAGCTATGACAATGCCGTGCTGTACACCGATCACTTCCTGACAAAGGCCATCGGCACGCTGCAGGGCATGCAGGATTACGACACGGCGATGATCTACCTGTCCGACCACGGCGAGTCGCTGGGCGAGAAGGGCCTGTTCCTGCACGGCGTGCCCTACGCCATCGCCCCGGCCGAGCAGACCCGGGTACCGATGACGATGTGGTTCTCGCCAGGCTTCGCCAGCAGCCGTGGGCTGGACCTGCAGTGCGTGCGCAAGCGTTCGGCGGCGTATACCGACCATGACAACCTGTTCCCGTCGGTGCTGGGCCTGATGCAGGTGAAGACCTCGCTGTACGAACGCGACCGCGACGTGTTCGCCAACTGCGAGAGTTGAGGGGTGTTCGGCAGGGCTTGCAGCCCTGCACCTGCCGGGGCAACGGCCGAAGCAACAGCAACAGCGTGCATTCCGTGGGATGGTGGGGTGGGTCCGGTGGCGGGAGACGCCGTAAACCCATCCTTGGGGGCTTGGCCGCGGCATCCATGCCGCGGACACTCCCGCCACCAGACCCACCCCGCCTTCGACAGTTTTCCGCGATCTGTTGGAACGATCTTGGGGTCAGATCCGTTTTCCGGAGGAAAACGGATCTGACCCCATTTTGATTGTCGATACCTGACAGATGTGTCGACCAAGGTCGACACCTACCGACAGCACACGGAATCTGTCAGAGGTGGGGCGGTGTGGGCTTGCAGGACCGTTGGCGCCATGGATGGCGCCATCGAGCCCCCATGGATGGGTTTACGGCGTGTCCTGCAAGCCCACACCGCCGCGCCATCCCACGGATACCCCGCTGTTGCGGTTGCTTCGGCGGTTGCTGTTGCTTGTGCTCTGGCCTCTGCGGGTGCCGGGCGCCGCCCGGCCGACTTCCGCCACTTGCGGTGGCAGCGGCTGCCCACTAGCCTTCGGCCGTCGTTCACCACCCAAGGACCGCCCGTGAAACACCGTCATCTCCTGCTGGCCTCGGCAATCGCCGCCGCCACGCTGGCCCTGGCCGCCTGCAAGAAGGAAGCTGCCCCAGGCACCGATACCGCCAGCAGCAGCGCCCCGGCCGGCGAAACCGCCGACCAGTTCGTGGCCCGCATCAATGCCGAGTTCAAGGCCGCCTACCCGGAGATGACCTCGGCGCAGTGGCTGTCCTCCACCTACATCAACAGTGATTCGGAACGCATCGCGGCCAAGGCCAACGAGCGCTCGCTGACCCAGCTCAACAGCTGGATCGAACAGGCTGCGAAGTTCGACGGCAAGCCGATGAGCGAGGACAGCAAGCGCGCGATCCACCTGCTGAAGCTGATGTCGTCGATGCCGGCACCGCGCGACCCGGCCAAGCTGGCCGAGCTGACCCAGATCGCCACCCGCATGGAAGGCAGCTATGGCGCCGGCAAGTACTGCACCGATGCCAACGATCCGAACTCCTGCCGCCAGCTGGGCGAGCTGGAGCAGGTGCTGGCACGCAGCCGCGACTATGACAAGCAGCTCGACGCCTGGCAGGGCTGGCACAGCACCACCAAGAACATGCGCGGCGACTACCAGAAGTTCGTCGGCCTGGTGAACGAAGGCGCCAAGGGCATGGGCTTCACCGATGCCGGCCAGATGTGGCGCAGCGGCTATGACATGCCGCCGGAGCAGATCGGCCCGGAAACCGACCGCCTGTGGGAACAGGTCAAGCCGATGTACGAGCAGCTGCACTGCTACGCACGCGGCAAGCTGGACAAGACCTACGGCAAGGACAAGGCCGAAGTGGGCAACGGCCTGATCGCCGCGCACCTGCTGGGCAACATGTGGCAGCAGGACTGGTCGAACCTGTGGGACCAGCTGGAACCGTACCCGGGCGCCGGCAGCCTGGACATCACCGCGGCGCTGGAGAAGCAATACCAGACCAACCTGAGCGCGGCGCTGGCCAAGGCCGGCAAGGATGCCAACGTGGCCGCGCAGTACAAGGCGCAGCGCGAGGCCGAACTGCGCACCGCCAAGCAGATGACCGAACGCGCGCAGGACTTCTACGTATCGCTGGGCATGCCGTCGCTGCCGCAGTCGTACTGGGAACGCACCCAGTTCATCAAGCCCGATGACCGCGATGTGGTCTGCCACGCCAGCGCCTGGGACATGAACATGGAAGGCGACGTGCGCACCAAGATGTGCATCAAGCCGAACGAAGAGAACTTCACCACCATCTACCACGAGCTGGGCCACATCTATTACGACCTGGCCTACAACCCGCTGCCGCCGCTGTTCCAGGGCGGTGCCAACGATGGGTTCCATGAAGCGATCGGCGACACCATCGTGCTGGCGATGACCCCCAAGTACCTCAGCTCGATCGGCCTGGTCGATGCGCCGACCGAAAGCCGCGAAGCGGTCATCAACAACCAGATGCGCATGGCGCTGTCGGGCGTGTCGTTCCTGCCGTTCGGGCTGATGATCGACCGCTGGCGCTGGGGTGTGTTCGATGGTTCGATCACCGCCGACAACTACAACAAGGCATGGTGGGACCTGAAGGCCAAGTACCAGGGCGTGGCGCCTGCCAGTACCCGTGGCGAGGAGTTCTTCGATCCGGGCGCGAAGTACCACGTGCCAGGCAACACCCCGTACACCCGCTACTTCCTGGCGCGCATCCTGCAGTTCCAGTTCTACAAGGGCCTGTGCGACGCGGCCGGCTACAAGGGCCCGCTGCATGAGTGCACCTTCTACGGCAACAAGGAAGCCGGCCAGAAATACTGGGCGATGCTGAGCAAGGGTGCCAGCCAGCCGTGGCAGGCCACGCTGAAGGAGCTGACCGGCACCGACAAGCTCGATGCCGGCCCGATGATCGAGTACTTCACGCCGGTCAACGAGTGGCTGAAGCAGCAGAACGAAGGCCAGATGTGCGGCTGGCAGGCCAACGCGGCACCGGCGGCGAAATGAGAAAAGGGCGGGTCCGCAAGGATCCGCCCCTTCCTGGTAGTGCCGGCCGCTGGCCGGCAACCACGCGATGAAGACCCCGCGGGCAGCCGGCCAGCGGCCGGCTCTACCGGAACAGCAATCAAGCAAAGGCCAGATGTGCGGCTGGCAGGCCAACGCGGCCCCGGCGGCAAAATGAAAAAAGGGGCGGGTCCGCAAGGATCCGCCCCTTCCTGGTAGTGCCGGCCGCTGGCCGGCAACCACGCGATGAAGACCCCGCGGGCAGCCGGCCAGCGGCCGGCTCTACCGGAATGCCTGTCAGCTGTCCTTCTTCGCCGCCATCGCCGCGGCCAGGTCCGCCTTGAACTCCTCGAAGGTCTGGCCCTTCTCCTGCGCTTCGGCCTGTGCGGCGTCGCGCAGCGCATCGGAGTACATCAGGCGCACCGGCGTGCCGTTGCGCTCGTGCAGTTCACCGGCCTGCATGATCAGCGCCAGTACCTGCGCGGCGGAGTCACTGTGGCCGGCGATACGGCCGTCCATGCCCAGCACCCATTCGCCATCGCGGCGCACGACACCGGCCAGCAGGGTGCGCTGCGCGTCGCGCAGTTCCGCATGCGGCTCCACCGGCGAGGCCTGGGCAGCGGCCTTGTTGGCGGCCTGCTTTTCCCGGCGACGGCGCTGGTCGCGGCGGGTCTTGGAGCTGGTGGACATGGTGCGGTACCGCTGCGAAAGGGGGCGCAAGGATAGCGCACCCCACGCGCAGCACCGCTTCACGCGCGCTCGATCCAGCAAGGTCAGTCCAGCACCTTGCCGTGCCGCCAGTAACCCATGAAGGTGATCGTGCGGCGGTCCAGCCCGCACTCGCGGACCAGATGGCGACGGATCGCCATCACCGCTCCCGCCTCGCCTGCCACCCAGGCATACAGCGGCCCGGCCACGCTGGCATCGGCCTGTTCCCAGAGAATCTGCGCGTCAACGTCGATCTCTTCCAGTTCTTCGCCAGCGACCACGCTCGAGGCGGCCAGGCGCGCCTGCACCGCCTGCAACAGGGGCGCCCCGTACGCCGCCCGCCCGCGCGGCAGCCAGACCAGCTCGGCCGTGGCCGGCGCCTTCAGGCGAACCGCATCACCGGCCTGCGCCACTTCCAGCAGGGCCAGCGTACGCGGCGGATCCACCCTGGCCGCCAGTTCCTCGAGAATCCCGGCCACTGCCGGCAGCGCGGTCTCGTCAGCCACCAGCAGCACCTGGCCAACGCCGGCCGGCGGCTTCCATTCCCAGCCCTCGCTGCTGTCGGCGCAGTCAGCATCCGGGGCCAGCAGCACCACGCGGTCGCCCGGCCGTGCATGGATGGCCCATCGCGAGGCCGGCCCGGTCTCGCCATGCAGCACGAAATCAACATCGACCTCGCCCTGCTCTGCACGCAGCTGGCGGAGGGTGTAGGTGCGCATCGGCGGGCGCTGATCGTCCGGCAGGGCCCGATAGCGTGGGTACCAGTCCTCGCCGCTGGGGACCTGCGGCACCTCCTGGCCGGGCAAGGGGAAGAACACCTTGATGCGCTGGTCCGGCCCTCCGGTCGTCATCCGCGCCACGTCGGCACCGGTGAACACCATGCGGTCCAGGGAAGGGGAAAGAACGCGGCGCTCCTTCAGCGCCACCTCGAACAGGCGGTAGGTCTGCTGCGCAGCCATGGGGAACCTCATGCAACGACAGTGGATCGGCTGGCTGTCGTGCACCTGTGCACCGGCTGGCTGGAGTGCCCAGCCTAGTCCGGTGATTTCCCGTCGCAAGCGTTGCGGGCGTCGCAGCCTGCCCTACCCCTGCGCGCTGCTCAGTGACCCGTGCAGGCTGCCTGCGCCGCGCGTTCGCGCCGGTGTTCCCAGTACCAGAACACGAAGCCGGCGCCGAAGAACCCAGCCTGGCCCAACGCCAGGTGCAGCGGGCTGGCGCTGAGCAGCGGCGACACCACGCCGGCCACCACGGTGCTGATCATCAGCTGCACGAAGGCCTGCAGCGACGAGGCCAGGCCGCGCTGGTGCGGGTACATGTCCAGCACCGCCAGCGCCAGGATCGGGAAGATCAGCGCCATGCCCATGCCACCCAGGAAGATCGGCAGCACCGCCCACGGCAGCACGAACTGCGGCGCCAGCGCCACGTAGCCGACGTTCAGCAGCACCGACAGCGCGCACAGGCCGAAACCAATGGAGACCTGGCGGGTGGGCGTGGTGTGCCCGGCCATGCGCCCGGACAGGAACGAGCCGGTGGTCATGCCGCCGATGGTGGGGATGAACAGCCAGGCGAAACCGCCCTCGCCCAGGTGCAGGTGCTGCATCACGAACACCGGTGCCGAGGAGATGTACAGGAAGATGCCACCGAAACCGATGCTGCCGGCCAGCGCCAGGCGCAGGAAGCGCGGATTGAAACCGATGCGCACGTAATCACGCATCAGCACCCGCGGCGACAACGGAACGCGCGCTTCGAGCGGATGGGTCTCCGGCAGGTAGCGGGCGGTGGCCGCCAGCAGAACCAGTGCGAACACCACCAGGAACCAGAAGATCAGCGGCCAGCCAGCACCGCTGAGCAGGATCCAGCCACCGATGATCGGCGCGATCGCCGGGGCGATGCCGAACAGCATCGACACCTGGCTCATCAGCCGCTGCGCGTCGTGACCGTGGTACAGGTCGCGGATCACCGCGCGGCCGACGATCATGCCGACGCCTGCGGACAGGCCCTGCAGGGCGCGGAACCCCAGCAGCGTGGTCAGATCGGTGGACAGCGCACAGCCGACCGAGGCGCCGACGAACACCACCAGGCCGCCGAGGATCACCCGCTTGCGGCCCCAGGCATCGGACAGCGGGCCGTGTGCCAGGCTCATCAGGCCGTAGAACAGCAGGTACACGCTGATGGTCTGCTGCACCGCCACCTCGTCCACCGCCAGGCGCTGGGCCAGCTGCGGGAACGCGGGGAAGATGGTGTCGATCGAGAACGGACCGAACATGGCCAGGCCGGCGAGCAGCAGGGCCATGCGGCGGGTGGAAGGAGCAACAGCGGCGGTCATGGAGAAGGCGTCCGGCAGGGCCATGCGCGGCACGCACGGCGGGCGCCAGTCCCCTGCAGCAGGGACGGCGCCAGATGAATTCGGGTATCCGCCCATCATAGGTGGGGATTGCGCCTGATGCCATGCAGCAGTGCACAAAACGCACGGGCGGGCCATCGGCCATTCAGGCGCCGCGGCCGGGCCCGCAGGCGGCTGGCGCGCCCGCAACGGGCTATAATCGGCGGGCAACACGGTGGGAGAAGCGGAACACCGCTGCCGAAGGCGCAACGCCCGTAATCGCTCAGGCCCGATACCACCCGTAACACAACTCTGGAGAGACCGGTTCGATCCGGCGCCGAAGGGGCACGAAGCCGCGGTTTTCCGCGCTTCCAAACTCTCAGGCAAAAGGACAGAGGGGCGCCCCGCAGACCGCCGACCGGCGGCTTGTGCCCGTGCGTGTGCCCTTTCCTGACGGATCCTTCGCCATGTCCCAGAACACCCCTTCCCTGCGTGAGCTCGAGCACCACAATGCGTTCGTCGAGCGCCACATCGGCCCCAACGATGCCGAGATCGCGCAGATGCTCGACGTCGTCGGCCACGCGTCGCTGGATGCGATGACCGATGCCATCGTACCGGCCAAGATCAAGTCGCCGGCGCCGCTGGCACTGCCGGAATCGATGACCGAAGTGCAGGCACTGGCGAAGATCCGTGCGATCGCCGACAAGAACACCGTGCTGCGCAGCTTCATCGGCCAGGGCTACTACGGTACCCACACGCCGAACGTGATCCTGCGCAACATCCTGGAAAACCCGGCCTGGTACACCGCCTACACCCCGTACCAGGCCGAGATCTCGCAGGGCCGCATGGAAGCGCTGATCAACTTCCAGACCCTGTGCGCCGACCTCACCGGCATGGAAATCGCCAACGCCTCGCTGCTGGACGAAGCCACCGCCGCAGCTGAAGCGATGACCTTGGCCAAGCGTTCGGCCAAGTCGAAGTCGGACACCTTCTTCGTGCACGACGCCGTGCACCCGCAGACCCTGGAACTGCTGCGTACCCGCGCCGAGCCCATGGGCATCGTGCTGCGCGTCGGCACCCCGGCCGAGGCACTGGAAGCAGAAGCCTTCGGCCTGCTGCTGCAGTACCCGGACACCTTCGGCCAGATCGGCGACTACAAGGCGCTGGTCGAGGCCGTGCACGCGCGCGGCGGCCTGGTGGCCGTGGCCACCGACCTGCTGGCGCTGACCCTGCTGGCCGCCCCGGGCGAATGGGGTGCGGACATCGTGGTCGGCAACAGCCAGCGTTTCGGCGTGCCGTTCGGCTTCGGCGGCCCGCACGCCGCATTCATGGCCTGCCGCGACGCCTACAAGCGCTCGATGCCGGGCCGCCTGATCGGCGTCTCGGTCGATGACCAGGGCAACCCGGCCTACCGCCTGACCCTGCAGACCCGCGAGCAGCACATCCGCCGCGAGAAGGCCACCTCCAACATCTGTACCGCACAGGTGCTGCTGGCGGTGATGGCCTCGATGTATGCCGTGTACCACGGCCCGGAAGGCCTGACCCGCATCGCCCGGCGCACCCACCGCCTGGCCTCGATCCTGGCCGCCGCGCTGCGCGAGGCCGGCGTGCAGGTCGGTGGCGACTTCTTCGACACGCTGCACATCACCGGCGTGCACGCCGATGAGATTCACGCCAAGGCCCGCGCCGCCGGTTACAACCTGCGTGCGATCGACAGCGACTCGGTCGGCATCAGCCTGGACGAGACCGCCACCCGCGCCGACGTGGTCGCACTGGCCGCCGTGTTCGGTGCGCAGGCCGACGTCGACGCGCTGGATGCCAGCACCGCCGATGCGCTGCCGGCCGGCCTGCTGCGCCAGTCCGCATTCCTGACCCATCCGGTGTTCAACACCCACCACAGCGAGCACGAACTGCTGCGCTACCTGCGCTCGCTGGCCGACAAGGACCTGGCGATGGACCGCACGATGATCCCGCTGGGCTCGTGCACCATGAAGCTCAACGCCACCGCCGAGATGATCCCGGTGACCTGGCCGGAGTTCTCGCAGATCCACCCGCTGGTGCCGGCCGACCAGGCGCTGGGCTACAAGGAACTCATCGACACGCTGGAAGCGATGCTGGTGGAATGCACCGGCTATGACGCGGTCAGCCTGCAGCCGAACTCCGGCGCGCAGGGCGAGTACGCCGGCCTGCTGGCGATCCGCGCCTACCACCGCTCGCGCGGCGAAGGCCACCGCGACATCTGCCTGATCCCGGATTCGGCGCACGGCACCAACCCGGCCTCGGCGCAGATGTGCGGCATGAAGGTGGTGGTGACCAAGACCGATGCCAACGGCAACGTCGACGTCGAGGACATCCGCCTCAACGCCGAGAAGTACAGCGACCGCCTGGCCGCGATCATGATGACCTACCCGTCCACGCACGGCGTGTTCGAGGAAGAGGTGGTGGAGATCTGCGAGATCATCCACAAGCACGGCGGCCAGGTGTACACCGACGGTGCCAACATGAATGCCCTGGTCGGCGTGGCCAAGCCGGGCAAGTGGGGGTCGGACGTTTCGCACCTGAATCTGCACAAGACCTTCTGCATCCCGCACGGCGGTGGCGGCCCGGGCGTCGGCCCGTGCGCGGTCAAGGAGCACCTGGCCCCGTTCCTGCCGGGCAAGCTGGGTGACAACGGCCCGGTCGGCATGGTCAGCGCGGCCAGCTTCGGCAGCGCCTCGATCCTGCCGATCAGCTGGATGTACATCGCGATGATGGGCCGCGACGGCCTGCGCAAGGCCACCCAGGTCGCGCAGCTCAACGCCAACTACATCGCCAAGCGCCTGGCCCCGCACTTCAAGACCCTGTACACCGGCCGCAACGGCCTGGTGGCGCACGAGTGCATCCTGGACGTGCGCCCGCTGGAGAAGACCAGCGGCATCGGTGCCGAGGACGTGGCCAAGCGCCTGATCGACTTCGGCTTCCATGCCCCGACCCTGAGCTTCCCGGTGGCCGGCACGCTGATGGTGGAGCCGACCGAAAGCGAATCGCTGCACGAACTGGATCGCTTCATCAACGCGATGATCCAGATCCGCGAGGAGATCACCGCGATCGAAGACGGCCGCCTGGACCGCGAGGACAACCCGCTGAAGAACGCGCCGCACACTGCCACCGCAGTGACCGCCAGCGAGTGGACCCACGCCTACCCGCGTGAACTGGCCGCCTTCCCGCTGGCCAGCCTGAAGCAGAGCAAATACTGGCCGCCGGTGGCGCGTGTCGACAACGTGTACGGCGACAAGAACGTGATGTGCGCCTGCATCCCGGTCGATGCCTACAAGGATGATGAAGTCGAGGCGTGATTCCTCACTGCATCGGTAAAGAAAACGGCCCGCGCAAGCGGGCCGTTTTCATGGGGCGTGTGGACCAAGGCCCACACCCACAAGCATCCGATCACGGGTCCGGCATCTGCCCCAGGCTCAACTGCCACGACACGCCAAAGCGGTCCTGCACCCAGCCGTAGCGATTGCTGAAGTCATAGTCGCCCACCGGCATCAACCAATGGCCGCCCTCACCCAGCACGCGTGCCGCGCGCTCGAACTGCTCGGCACCGGAACACTCGACGAACAGCGAGATCGACGGCGAGAAGGTGAAATCGTGCACGTCCAGGCTGTCGAAGCACAGGTAGTGGGTGCCACCGAGCAGGAAGATGGCCTGGCGGACCTGCCCCGGCACGCCGGCGCCGGCCCCCTCGGGATGGCGTTGCAGGGCCAGCAGCCGGAAATCGGCAAAGGCTTCGGCGTACAGGGCCAGCGCGGCCTCGGCCTGGCCGGTGAACATCAGGAAGGGACGGCTGCGCAGCATGCGGTACTCCTGGTCGACGGGCCGATGACGGCCTGCCTGCACAGTGCCACGCGGAGTGTGTTCCTGTTGTAGAGCCGAGCCCATGCTCGGCTGGCGATCGCGCAAACAGCAGCCGACCGCAGGGTCGGCTCTACAGAATCACGCCTGGCGCATGCGCCGCGCGATGGCACTGCTGGCGGCGATCGTGGCGGTCAACGCCACCATCGACAGGAACTGCAGGCGGGTGTGCGACTCACTCAGCAGCAGGCCGAAGATCAGCGCAAGGATCGCCAGTGCACAGCAGGTCAGCCACGGGAAACCGGCCATGCGGAACGGCAGTCGGGTACCCAGACGATCCGCGCGACGACGCAGCACCAGCTGCGAGACCAGCGACAGCGTCCACACCAGCAGGCAGGTGGAACCGACGATGTTCAGCAGCACCGGCAGCACCCGGTCCGGGAACAGCAGTTCCATCACCGTGGCGGCAAAGCCGAACAGCACGCTGGCCAGCACGGCGATCACCGGCACCTGGCGCGGGTCGGTCCAGCCAAGCACGGCCGGCGCTTCGCGACGCTGCGCCAGCGAATACATCATGCGCGAGGCGCCGTAGAGGTTGGCATTGAGCGCCGACAGCAGCGCGATCACGGCGATCAGCGTGATGGCGGTACCAGCGCCCGGGATGCGGGCGATGTCCAGCACGGCGGCGAACGGCGACTTCAGCGCCTCGCTGGTCCACGGCACCACGGCGATGATCACGCTCAGCGAGCCGATGTAGAACACCAGGATGCGCCAGGCCACGGTGCGGATGGCACGGGCAATGCTGCGCTCGGGGTCTTCGGTTTCGGCCGCCGCCACGGCCACGATCTCGGTGCCGCCGAAGGCGAACACCACCACCAGCAGCGCCGCGCCGATCCCGGCCAGGCCCTTCGGCGCAAAACCACCGTGTTCGGTGAAGTTGCTCAGGCCCGGGGAGGTCACCTGCGGCAGCCATCCCATCAGCAGCGCCACGCCAATGGCGATGAACGCCAGGATCGCCGCGACTTTGAGGATGGCGAACCAGAATTCGAACTCGCCGAAGTTCTTCACTCCGAGCAGGTTGATCGCGGTGAAGAACAGCATGAACGCCAACGCCGCCATCGGTACCGGTATCGCCGGCCAGACCGTGGCCAGCAGCCCGGCCGCACCCACGGCTTCGGCGGCGATCACGATCACCAGCTGCACCCACCACAGCCAGCCCACGGTGGCACCGGCGGTAGCGCCCATGGCGTCGGCTGCATACACCGAGAACGCGCCGCTGGTGGGCTTGGCCGCCGCCATCTCGCCCAGCGCGTTCATCACGATGATCACCAGGGCGCCGGCGACCAGATACGACACCAGGACCGCCGGACCGGCCGCCTGCACACCCACGCCCGAGCCGAGGAAGAGGCCGGCGCCGATGGCGCTGCCCAGGCCCATCATGATCAGCTGGCGGGGCTTGAGCGAATGTCCGAGGCGGGACGGCGAAGCGGTCGGAATCGAGTTGGGCATCGGCGGGGCTGGCGGCGGGCTACAGGGGCGACACCTTACCCTGTCCCGTGCCCACGGGGATAGGCACAGCGCAGCAGGCGGCTCAGGCCAGCGCCGGCTCGCCGACGTTCCCACCGATACGGGCACGATAGGCACGCGGCGAGAAACCGGTTTCAGCCTTGAACTTGCGGGTGAAGGCACTCTGGTCGCTGAAACCGCAGGCCTGGCCGATGCAGGCGATGCTGTCGTCGCCATGCAGCAGATGCATGGCCATCTGGATCCGCAGCCGGGTCAGCACCTGCTGCGGGGTCATCTGGAACACCTTGCGGAAGCTGCGCTCCAGCTTGGACAGCGAAAAGCCGGTGATGTCCAGCAGGGTCTGCATGCGCACGTTCTCGGCGTAGTGCGCGTTGAGGTGGGCCAGCGCCAGCCGCAGCTGCTCGTACTGGGTACCGAGGCTGTCCTTCTGGCCAAGGTCGCGGGAAATGCCGATCAGGCCCTCGATGGCCCCGTCGACCACCAGCGGGCGCTTGCAGGTCAGGCACCAGCCCGGTTCGCGGTTGGCGAACAGGTGCAGCTCCATCAGGTTCTCGATCACCTCACCGGACAGCACGCGGGCGTCCTGGTCAACGTAGTCCGCACTGAGGCCGGTCGGGTAGATTTCGGCCGCCGTACGCCCGATCACGTCCTTGCGCGCGCGCAGACCCAGCCGCCGCAGCATGGTCTGGTTGACGTGGGTGTAACGCCCCTGGCGGTCCTTGATGAAGAACAGCACATCCGGGATGGCGTCGAACAGGGCTTCGATGTCGGCGGGCTCGACTCGCATGCGGCAAGCATACCCGAGCCTGCTTTTGCCCGTACGTTCACCTTTGCCGGACCGTGGTTTAACGGGGCTGGTTCCAGTGTCGTGGTTCCTTTTGATGATCCGGAGCCAACGTCCATGGCCGCCAGCAAGCCGACCGGCAAGCGCGCAACCGTCCCTGCCGAAAGCCACCGCCGGGGCGATGGCGATGAACTGCACCAGCAGGCCGGGGGCAGCCATCCGGCAATGACCACCGACCAGGGCATTCCGGTGGCGGACAACCAGAACTCCCTGCGGCAGGGACCTCGGGGGCCCACGCTGCTGGAGGACTTCATCCTGCGCGAGAAGATCACCCACTTCGATCACGAACGCATTCCCGAGCGCATCGTGCACGCACGTGGCAGCGCAGCACACGGCTACTTCGAGCTGACCCGATCACTGGCAGCCCATACCCGCGCACGCATCCTGACCGAGGTCGGCGTGAAGACGCCGGTATTCACCCGCTTCTCGACCGTGGCCGGTGGCGCAGGCTCGGTGGATACCCCGCGCGACGTGCGCGGCTTTGCGGTCAAGTTCTACACCAAGGAGGGCAACTGGGATCTGGTCGGCAACAACATCCCGGTGTTCTTCATCCAGGACGCGATGAAGTTTCCGGACCTGGTGCACGCAGTGAAGATGGAGCCGGACCGCGCCTTCCCGCAGGCCGCGTCGGCCCATGACACGTTCTGGGACTTCATTTCGCTGATGCCCGAATCGATGCACATGATCATGTGGGCGATGAGCGACCGCGCCATCCCGCGTTCGCTGCGGATGATCGAAGGCTTCGGTGTGCACAGCTTCCGCCTGCTGAACGAGGCCGGCGAGTCGACGTTCGTCAAGTTCCACTGGCGGCCCAAGCTGGGCATTCAGTCCACGGTCTGGGACGAAGCGTTGAAACTGCAATCGGCCGACAATGACTTCCATCGCCGCGACCTGTTCGAGGCCATCCAGCGCGGCGACTTTCCCGAATGGGAGCTGGCGGTGCAGCTGTTCACCGAAGAAGACGCCGACGCATTCCCGTTCGACCACCTGGATCCAACCAAGATCATTCCCGAATCGCTGGTGCCGTTGCAGGTGATCGGGCGCATGGTACTGGACCGCTGGCCCGACAACTTCTTCGCAGAGACCGAGCAGGTGGCGTTCTGCCCGGCCAACGTGCCGCCCGGCATCGACTTCAGCAACGACCCGCTGCTGCAGGGCCGCCTGTTCTCCTACCTGGACACCCAGCTGCTGCGCCTGGGCGGCCCGAACTTCCACCAGATCCCGGTGAATGCACCGAAGTGCCCGTTTGCCAATCATCAGCGCGACGGCCACATGCAGATGCAGGTGCCCAAGGGCCGCGTCGCCTACGATCCCAGCTCGCTGCAGGACGACACCCCGCGCGAGACGCCTCCCGGATTCCGCAGCCATGCCAGCGCCGACGATGGCCGCAAGGGCCGCACCCGCGCGGAGAGTTTCGCCGACCACTACAGCCAGGCCCGGATGTTCTTCCGCAGCCTGGAAAAGCCGGAGCAGGCGCACCTGGCATCGGCGCTGGTGTTCGAGCTGTCCAAGGTGGAAACGCTGAAGGTGCGGGTGCGCACCGTCAGCCACCTGCGCAACATCGATGACGCGCTGGCGCAGCGCGTGGCCGATGGCCTGGCCCTGCCTGCGCTGCCCGACCCGGCCCCAACCGCCACGCCGGTGCGAGACATGCCGCCCGCTCCCGAGGTGCGCGTGATCGGGCGTAACAAGCCGACCCTGCAGGGTCGCTGCATCGGCATCCTGTTCGACGAAGGCTCCGACGCGCGCGTGATTGCCAGCCTGAGCAAGGCCGCCCGGAAGGCAGGTGCAGACGTGAAGCTGGTCGCGCCAAAAGTGGGAGGCGCCACGCTGAGCGATGGCGCATTGCAGGCGGCAGATGGGCAGCTGGCGGGCACCCCGTCAGCCGTGTTCGATGCAGTAGCCGTGGTGCTCAGCCTTGAAGCCGCGAAGGCCTTGTCGAAAGAGAGTGCAGCCGTCGAATTCGTCAGCCAGGCGTGGGCACACCTGAAGGCCATCGCCAGCGACGCGGGCGGCCAGGTGCTGCTGAAGGCGGCGCGCGTCGGCAACGACCCCGGCATCGTCGAAGCAGAAGACGCCAAGGCATTCCTGGCGGCGGCCGCCACCCGCCAGTGGGCGCGCGAGCCCAAGCTGCGCCTGCTGGCCTGACCACAACGACAGGAGAATCGTCATGCCCCGTGGTGACAAATCCGCATACACCGAAAAGCAGAAGCGCCAGGCCGAGCACATCGAGCAAAGCGAACGTGATCGCGGCGCGAGTGAAGGCACCGCCGAGCGCATTGCCTGGGCCACCGTGAACAAGCAGGACGGCGGCGGCAAGCGCGCCGGCAGTGCCCGCAAGGGCGCGAAGAAGGCGACCAGCAAGAAGGCTGCCAAGAAGGCGCCTGCCAGGAAATCGGCCACAAAGAAGGCCGCAACCAAGAGGACGGCGGCGAAGAAGGCACCTGCGAAGAAGGCAGTGGCGAAGAAGGCACCGGCTCGCAAGACCGCGACAAAGAAGGCCGCAAAGAAGACGGCGAAGAAGGCAGCGGTAAAGAAGGCGGGTACGGCCGCCGCGCGGAGCGCCGCCGCGAAGAAGGCAGCCAAGACGCGAGCCGCGAAGAAGACCGTGCGCAAGGCGGCGGCGAAGAAAGCCGCGCGCACGCGTGCACGCGGCTGAGTCTTCGATCAGGAGGGGAGCGCCCTCATCCATGCGGCAACTTCGGCTGCGGCTGCCTCGGCACGGGCCTGCAGCAGTAGATGCGGCCCTTCCAGCGATACGTGCCGGGCATCGGGCAACAAGACCTGCAGCTCGGCCACGCTGGGCGGCCACAACAGGTGGTCCTGTCGTGCATGCAGGCATAACGTCGGCAGCATGAGCTTCGGCAACTGCGCGCGGACATCGATCTGCAGTGTCGCCGCAGCGCGCTGCCGCAGGATCGCGGTCGGTACCGCAGCGATCGCATGCCGCAGCTCGCGAAGGTTCATGCGTGTCCGCCAATGCCCCAGCAGAAGCCGGGCCAGCAACGCCAGCGGCGGCGGTGGCCATGCAGGGGCAAGCAAGCGTGCGCTCGCCGCTGGCAGCGGCACCGGTCGCCGCGCGAAGGTCGTACTCAATATCAATCCGCGCAACCCCGGCGGTGAAGCCACCGCCAGTTCGATAGCCAGCGGCCCGGCAAACGATTCAGCCAGCAGCACAAAGGGAGAGATGGGAAGCTGCGGGCGCAGGATCGACGCCAATGTAACGTAGTCCTGTGGCCCGTGCATGGGCAGCGGCAGCACCTGCACGGTAACCCCCTGGTCCTGCATCGCTTCCACGAAGCATGTCGACAGCAGGCCGCTGCCATCCAGCCCGGGCAGCATCACGATCGGGAGCATCACGGCGTTCATCACATTGCTCACTTCTCAGGTCCCTTCGCACGACTCGCTGCCGCGCAGCTTCGCTTATCGGCTCGACCCAGGGAAGTGCACGCCGCTGCTCGCGGCGCTACCCTGATGGCCCCGGACAGACGAGGAAGGCGGCATGCGCAAGCCACGCTGGCTCAGCTGGACCGGCATTGCCCTATGCGCGCTCTATCTCGCGCTGACCACCTGGCTGGTGCTCGATGCCCGGTCCAACAGCGACCCCAAGAGCGCCTACATCCTCATGCAACTGCCGGTGATGCTGCAGACCGCAGCACTCAACGTCATCGGCGTGGGACGCTGGCTTTCCGGAATGACCTGGATCACCGTCTACCTTCTGGTGATTCCTCCCACGCTTGGCGTGCTGTACGTGCTTGGGGCCATGCTCGGCAGCGTCCTGGAGCAATGAGGGCGATCCTCCCTGCTGCCTGAGCGGGCAATGCAAATACGGCCGCTCAAGGCGGCCGTATTCCTGTCACGGGGTCAGCAGCCTGCTCAGGCTGCACGGCGCGGCACGGCCGAAGCCACTGCGCCTTCCACCTTGAATACCGCTACCGACGTGGTCAGCGCATGCGCCTGTTCTTCCAGCGCGCGGCTCGCCGCAGTGGCTTCTTCCACCAGGGCCGCGTTCTGCTGCGTCACCTGGTCCATCTGCACCACCACCTGGTTGACCTGCTCGATGCCGGCGGCCTGTTCCTTGCTGGCCGCTGCGATGTCGCTCATCAGCTGGGTGGTGCGCGAACTGGCCTGGGCGACGCGTGCGATCGCTGCTTCCGATTCAACGGTCACCGCCAGGCCACTCTTCACCTTGGCAGCGGCGTCTTCGATCAGCTCCTTGATTTCCTTGGCCGCGACGCCGGCGCGCTGCGCGAGCGTGCGTACTTCGCTGGCGACCACGGCAAAACCACGGCCCTGCTCGCCCGCGCGCGCGGCTTCCACCGCAGCGTTCAGCGCCAGGATGTTGGTCTGGAACGCGATGCCGTCGATAACGGTGGAGATTTCCGAGATGCGTGCCGAGGACTGATCGATCTCACCCATCACCGAGGCCATCTGCGCCATCGCCTGCTCGGTCTCGCGTACGGCGGCACCGGCGGCATGCGCTTCGCTGTCGGCCTGACGCGCCAGCTCGGCGTTCTGGCGCACGGTGGAGGTCAGCTCCTCCATCGACGCGGCAGCTTCCTCCAGGTTGGCCGCCTGCTGCTCCGTGCGGCGCGACAGGTCGTTGTTGCCGGCGGCCAGTTCCTGGGCCGCGTTGTTGATGCTGTCGGCAGCCACCTGGATGCCCCGCACAATGCCCGTCAGCTGCGCGGTGGTGGTATTGGCGTCGTCGCGCATGCGCGCGAACACGCCGTCGTACTCACCGTCCATGCGTGCGGTCAGGTCACCGTGCGAGATCGCGCGCAGCACGTCGGAAACATCGGCAATGCTGGCCTGGGAACTGGCCATCATGCCGTTGAGGTGTTCGACCATCGCCTTGAACTGATACTGGAACGCAGCAGCATCGCCACGCATGCTGAAGTCGCCGGCGCGAGCCGCACGGGCCAGTTCATCGATCTGCGCGTTGATCGCCATCAGGCTCTGCTTTACCGCGGCCAGAGTGCGGGTCAGCGTGCCCTTCTCGCCCGGGTAGTCCGGCAGGTCACGGCTGAGGTCGCCGATCGCGTAACGCTGCATCACTTCGGCCATCAGCAGCTCCACCTGCACGTGCGATTCGACCAGGCTGTTGGTGGCCTGCACCATGCGGCCGAAATCACCGGGGAAGGCACTGTCGTCCATGCGATAGCGGATCGCACCCGCTTCGTGCTGCTCAGCCATCTGCAGCTGTGCGCCGATTGCCGCCTGCACGCTCTGCCGCACGCTGGCCATCGCCTCGCCCAGCTGGGTCAGCTCATCCCGGCCACCGAGGCGGAACTCCTGGTCCAGCTGGCCCTTGGACAGCCGCTCGGCCAGGTTCACCGCGCGCGCCAGCGGGCCGGTCAGGCTGCGGCCGATCATCACCGAGGCGCCGATGCCGGCAAGCAGCGCGACGCCGCCCAGCACCAGCAGCTGCAGCAGGCTGCGTTCGCCCAGGCGGATCGCTTCGGCGGCAGCTTCACGGCTTTCCTTCTCCTCGAAGTCCACGCCATCGGACAGCGCCTTGTTCCAGCCGTTGGCCGCTTCCTGCACCGCGCCCAGGGTCAGCGCCACGGCGCCGGGATAATCGCCCTGCTCCATCAGTTCGCTGGTCTGCTTGTTGAGCGGGCGCGCAACGGCACGCTTGGCCGCGATGGTTTCCGCGATGGTCTTGCCCTGGGCATCGCTGGGCAGCGCCTGGTAGGCGGTCCAGCTGGCCTCATAGCGCTTGACCAGGTCGGCGATGCGCTTCTCGTCGCTGCCGCGGTCTTCGCCCTGACGGATCAGCATTTCGCGGCGCACGACCATCATCTGGTTGTTGGCATCGAGCATCTGCGACAGCAGGCGCACCTTGGCCACGCTGACGTCGACCACCTGCTGCATCGCGCGCTTCTGCACGACACTGGCAGTGGCGCCGGTGGCCACCACGGCGGCGACCAGCAGCAGCAACAGGCCAAAGCCCAGCCCAAGACGCCAGGCAACCCTGACGTTCCTCAAGTAGTTCATGGGGGTATCCAATACGGGGGGATGTGGCCTTATCGGCGGCCTCATGCTGGGTCTTGACCCGTAAATTCTGAACGCTTCGGGCGCGGTTCACGTTTGCATCGCCATTGCCAGCAACGAATGCGCAGCATCTCCGTAGGCGGTCTGATCCACGCAGTTGTTGCCGTTATGCTGGGCCACCGCTGATCTGCAAGATGCCAGACCTCGGCCACCCTCGCCATCGTACAAGGACGACCATGAGGCATTATCTCAGTGCACTTCCGCTCCTGCTTGCCTGCATGACAAGCCCACAGTCCGCGCACGCCCAGGACGCATACACCGGAAGCAACTTCAAGTTCCTCTACGCGTACAACATCATCGGCAATGCTGACCCCGCAGTCCGCTCCCAGCTGACCGAGCTGCACAATGCCGGCGCGAATGTGATTCCCGTGACAGGATGGAATACGGGTGAACTCAGCTCCCGTTTGCAGGCGCTGCGGCAGGACCCGCTGTTATCCAGATTCAAAGTGCTGCTCCAGTTCAACGGACCCGTTCACGACGCCTGGTACGCAGATCCCGGCAGTGCCTGCTCTCCTGGCAACGAGCGTCTACCAGACTGGCTTCAACAGGAGCTTGACGCTGTTGCTGCACTTGCCCTGCAGAACTCAGACATCGTAGTTGGTTACTACACTTTTGACGAACCAGCTCTGCCACAGACACCACAGAACCTTGGTATCTGCAAGCGCTTCCAGGAACTGGTCTACGAAAGGCTTCGGCAAGCGGATCCCGATGCATCCGCGCGCCCGGTGATCATCGCCAATCTGATGGGCACGTTGAGCGATGTCCAGATCCAGTACGCAATGAGCCCACACGCACAGGATGTCGTCTTCGTTGACCAGTATCAGAACACCGTCAACGAACAGGTCGCTCAGTACCAGAAATGGAAACGGCACGGATTGCTGGGAGGTGGAATGGTTCCGGTCCTTCCTGCTTTCAACTACACCGGCTGCAATGACCCCGGACTGCGCACCAGCTTCCGGGTGAAACTCGAAGCTTCATTGCAAGCCGTGTATGGAGCGGACCGCCCTCGCAACCTAGGCAGCGCCTACTTTGCGTTCTGGCCGGGTGCACGCCCTGATTTTCAGTTCGACGGGCAGAACTGCCCTGCCATCTTCAACTCAATGATCGATGACCTCACGCATCAACCGGACCTTCAGGTCACGCGGATCGACACGATTCCAAGCCAGTTCCGGGCAGGGGAGCCAGTCCGTTTCCGGGCAACCATCCGAAATGCCGGCAATGCTCCGTCTCCCATGAATCACCACAGTGTCCTCGTCCATGAGGAAGGACAGTGTTTCGAGGGAGGATGCCAATGGGGAATCTTGACCATCAGTCTGGCCCCTGGTCAACAGGCCACCATAGATCTGAACCAGGGACCCAGCTGGACACCTTCGGCAGGGCTGCATGCGATGACCGTGTTCGCTGATGACGCGGACCGCATCAAGGAACTCGACGAACACAACAACGAGTTGACCCGGGAAATCATGGTGGGGGATCTGCCCGATCTGCAGCCATACCTGATCGAAACGATTCCAGCCAGTTTCAAGCCAGGCGATGCAGTGACATTCCGCACGGCAGTAACCAACCGCGGATCAATGCCCGCACCTGCGGGTTGGCTCGGAGCGGTCTATCTGGTAAACGGCGCGTGCCCAGCCAGTGGCTGCCCCTGGAGTGGCCTGACAACGGCCTTGGCGCCGGGCGAATCCGTATGGTTGAGCCCCGCAGGCCCCGTTTGGCCAGCCGCGGGTGGCCAGCAACAGATCACCTCCATTGTTGACGACCAAGGGCTGATCCAGGAGTCGAATGAGGGCAACAACCAGCTGGCTCGAATCATCCAGGTCTCGGACAAGCCAGACCTTCGGATCACCAGCGCCCATTCACAGCCGCTGCGTCCGAAATCCGGCGATGCAACCTCGTTCACCGCAACCATCGAGAATGTCGGCTCGGTCGCCGCCAGCGCGCCTTGGATTGGGCTGATGGCCATGAAGAACGGGCAGTGTTTCATTGAAGGTTGCGTATGGGGCGGCCTCCAGAACTACACCCTGGCACCCGGCGCCAGCGTCAATGTCAGGACTTACAACGACGTCTGGCGCCCGACCCCAGGGGTGCACTCCATCCAGCTGCTGGTTGACGATCAGAACACCGTGAGCGAGTCACGGGAGGACAACAACAGCATCGACATCATGGTTACTGTGGATTGAACATCAGGGCAGGCGGCGACGGATCCGTGGTCGCCTGCCCTCGTTGCTTTCCATGTGCAGACGCGGCCCCACAAGGGATGGTCACGTTGGCACCACTCATCCCGGCGTCAGATTCTTTTCACATCAGTCCTGCATTGCGCACAGGCATGGTAGTTCCGTGAATGCCGGAGATGCCCATGCGTGTACCCCATCCTGTACTGTTCGTCCTGTCGCTACTGATATCACCCGCCTTCGCGCAGTCCCCTGCGCCCAACCTGCCCGCCCCCATTGCCGAGAAGGCCGACCCGGACACCGCAGTGCGCTCCGCACTGCATGCCCAAGTGCTGCTGGATCGCGCGAATTTCTCGCCTGGCCAGATCGATGGCGAAGTGGGCAGCAACCAGCGACGCGCGGTGGCGGGCTTCCAGGCCGCGCATGGGCTGACCGTGACGGGTGAGCTGGACGACGCCACCTGGAAGGCTCTGCAGGCTGATACGGTGGGGCCGCTGGCCAGCTACACGCTGACTGCCGAGGATGTCGCCGGTCCGTTCCAGCCCATACCGAAAGGACCTGCCGCACAGGCCAAACTGAAATCGCTGGGTTTCAGCAGTGTGGAAGAAGCCCTGGGCGAGCGCTTCCACGCCTCGCCGGAGTTGCTGAAGGTGCTCAATCCCGGCGTGGATCTGACCAAGGCTGGCAGCCGCATCCAAGTGCCCAACATCGCACCAGCGGCATTGCCGAAGGCGGCGAAGATCGTGGTCGACAAATCCGACTCCACCCTGCAGTTGCTGGATGCGCAGGGCAAGCTGATCGCGCAGGTGCCGGTGTCATCGGGCAGCCAGCACGACCCGTTGCCGATCGGCGAATGGAAGATCCTGGGCGTGTATCGCGACCCGCCGTTCCACTACAACCCGAAGTTGTTCTGGGATGCGCGCAAGGGCGAAAAGAAGGCGACGCTGCCACCGGGCCCGAACAATCCGGTCGGCCGGGTCTGGATCGACCTGTCCAAGCCGCACTACGGCCTGCATGGCACACCCGAACCCAGCCACGTGGGCAAGACCGAATCGCATGGCTGCGTACGCATGACCAACTGGGATGCGGTGCGTGTGGCCGACGCAGTGGATACCTCGGTACCCGTGGTGATGCAGGAGTGAACCGATGCGTCTTTCGCAGCTGATCGTGCTGGGCGTGCTGCTGGGCGTGGGAGCAGGCTGGTGGCTGCACCCCGATGCGGGTGAGCCGGTGGCGGTTTCCCCGCCCGCAGTGCAACCAGCGGTCGCTGCGGTTGCAACGCCGCGCGTAGGCGCTCCGGCTCCCACGGCCTTGTCGCCGTCCAGCGCCACTGATGCACCGTCCGGCCTGCTGCTGCCGGTGCAGGGCATCCTGGCCTCGCAGCTGCGCGATACCTTCACCGATGCACGCAGCGAAGGCCGCGTACACGATGCCATCGACATCATGGCCGATGCAGGTACTCCCATACTCGCGGTGGCTGATGGCACGGTGGAAAAACTGTTCGACAGCAAACGCGGCGGGCTGACGATCTACCAGTTCGAGCCCAGCGGACGCTGGTGCTACTACTACGCGCACCTGCAGCGCTATGCCGATGGCCTGGCCGAGAAACAGGCGATCAAGCGCGGGGATGTGATCGGCTACGTCGGCAGCACCGGCAATGCCAGCGCCGAGGCCCCGCACCTGCACTTCGAAGTGCATGTCTTGGGGCCGGAGAAGCAGTGGTGGAAGGGAGAGTCGATCAATCCCTATCCCTTGCTGAAGTCGGCGGCACCGATGCCCGGCGCTGCTGGCGCCGCAACGCCACAGTGAAGACAGTCAACGCAGCCCCCGGAATCAGCAGGAACAGCGCCGCCATCTTCCAGAAAAAGAACGGCCACAGCCAGAGGTAGTCCAGGTCGGTCAGCTTCAGCAGACCCAGCGGCGGCTGCAGCTCGATGTCTGCAGTGCGTCCCGCCAGCGCCGGATCCACCTCCAGCACGGTTACCCGCAGCCATGAGCGGCCGCGTGGCAATGCGTCGCCGCGACCGTAACCAAAGTAGGAGGCCATGAGGCCGCTGGACTCAACCGATACCAGCGCGCGGTCGATGCCCTGCCCGGCCACTCCCCAACGCTCCCCTGCGCGGAAGTCTCCATGATCGGTGGGAGTCTCGATGCGCAGCAGCACTTCAGGGTCAGCCTCTGTACCGTCCGCGGCATAGCGCAGGCGCAGCCGAAGCTGGTCATCGATGAGGCGGTAGACGGTGATCTGGGCGGTTGCGCCAGGGCGCAGCACCAGCGGCACCGTCTGCGTGCGCGAAGCCAGGGCATTGGCGGCTGCACCCAACACAAGTACCAGGCCGGCCATGCACCACAGGCTCCACGACACCCACAGGGTGACCCGCACTACCGTCCCGCCTTTCACGCTGACATCCTGGTCATCGCGTCGCTTCCCCGCTGGCCTGGCCACACAGTAACGAAAAAGCCCCGCGTGCGCGGGGCTTTTCCTGTCACCAACGCCGGGCATGGCCCGGCGCCACCTCAGGCGAACGGATCCTGCAGGACCATGGTGTGGTCGCGGTCCGGGCCGGTGGAGACGATGCTGATCGGGCAGCCGGCCAGCTCTTCCAGCGAACGCAGGTAGGCGCGTGCGGCCGGCGGCAGGTCGTCCCACTGGGTGATGCCGTGGGTGTTCTCGCTCCAGCCCGGGAACTCCAGGTACACCGGGGTGCATTCTTCCCAGCCCTGCGCGTCCAGCGGCGCGTACTCGGTGCGCTTGCCGTTGTATTCGTAGGCGATGCAGACCTTCAGCTTTTCCATGCCATCCAGCACGTCCAGCTTGGTGATGCACAGGCCGCTGATGCCGTTGATGGCCACGGCGCGCTTCAGCGCGACGATGTCCATCCAGCCACAACGACGCGGACGGCCGGTCGACGCACCGTACTCGGCGCCGCGGTCACGAATGCCCTGGCCGACTTCGTCGTCCAGCTCGGTCGGGAACGGGCCACCGCCTACGCGGGTGGCGTAGGCCTTGGCGATGCCCAGCACGTAGTCGATCGAATCAGCGCCGACGCCGGAACCGGCCAGCGCACCACCGACGGTGGTGTTGGAGCTGGTGACGTACGGGTAGGTGCCGTGGTCGATGTCCAGCAGCGCGCCCTGCGCACCTTCGAACAGCACGCGCTTACCCTGCTTGCGCAGGTCGTGCAGGATGCCGGCCACGTCGGACTTCATCGGCTGCACGTATTCGCCGAAGGCCAGCGCTTCGTCGAAGGTCTTCTGGAAGTCGACCGCATCGGTGTTCAGATACTTGGTCAGCACGAAGTTGTGGTAATCCAGCGCGGTGCGCAGCAGTTCTTCCAGCTGCTTCGGGTAATGCAGGTCGGCGATGCGGATGCCGCGACGCGCCACCTTGTCTTCGTAGGCCGGGCCGATGCCGCGGCCGGTGGTGCCGATCGCCTTGCCACCGGCTGCGCGCTCGCGCGCCTGGTCCAGGGCGATGTGGTACGGCATGATCAGCGGCGCGGCCGGGGAGATCTTCAGGCGCGAACGCACTTCCACGCCGGAGGCTTCCAGCTCGGCGATTTCCTTCTGCAGCGCGGCCGGCGAGATCACCACGCCGTTGCCGATCAGGCACAGCGCATCGTCACGCAGGATGCCCGATGGGATCAGGTGCAGGACGGTCTTCTTACCGTTGATGACCAGGGTGTGGCCGGCATTGTGGCCGCCCTGGAAGCGCACGACGGCGCCGATTTCCTCAGTGAGCAGATCGACGATCTTGCCCTTGCCTTCATCGCCCCACTGGGCACCCAACACTACGACAGACTGACCCATGACGGGCTCCTCGGTTTGTTGCGGCCATCGGGGCCGCGGACGGGTAAACCGTGGCGGGGCTGGCCAGCACCTGAAGGGCGGCTCCAAACGGGGAGCGGCCGGCGATGGAGGGCCCAGACACGGAAAAAGCCGAACGGGGAGGCCCGTCCGGCTTTTGTGCATTATCCGGGTTTCCGGGGTCCGCTGCCACCTTTCCGACGGACGGCTTCACCGGCCGGTCAGCCGCCCTGCCCGGTAGTGCCGGCCGCTGGCCGGCAATGCCAACCAAGGTTGGCATCTACCAGGGCCTGGCCACGCAAGTGCAGGGCGGTCAGCTGCCCCGCCCGGTCGTGCCGGCCGCTGGCCGGCAATGCCAACCAAGGCTGGCATCTACCAGAGCCTGGCCACGCAGGTGCAGGTCGGTCAGCCGCCCCACCCGGTCGTGCCGGCCGCTGGCCGGCAATGCCAACCAAGGTTGGCATCTACCAGAGCCTGGCCACGCAGGTGCAGGTCGGTCAGCCGCCCCACCCGGTCGTGCCAGCCGCTGGCCGGCAATGCCAACCAAGGTTGGCATCTACCAGGGCCTGGCCACGCAAGTGCAGGCCGGTCAGCTGCCCCGCCCGGTCGTGCCGGCCGCTGGCCGGCAATGCCAACCAAGGTTGGCAGCTACCAGAGCCCGGCCACGCAGGTGCAGGTCGGTCAGCCGCCCCGCCCGGTAGTGCCGGCCGCTGGCCGGCATGCCAACCAAGGTTGGCATCTACCAGGGCCAGGCCACGCAGGTGCAGGCCGGTCAGCTGCCCCACCCGGTCGTGCCGGCCGCTGGCCGGCAATGCCAACCAAGGTTGGCAGCTACCAAGGCCAGGCCACGCCCGTAGACGCAGGCGGCCGCGCCGGGGCGTCTAGTGCCGCACCCACCACAGCAGGCTCAGGCCGGCCAGCAGCACCAGTCCGCCGAAGCTGCGCAGGGCCGGGCTGGGCAGGTCCAGCAGGCGTTCGGCCATGCGCTTCCAGGCGAACGGCGCGACGAACAGGAACAGGCCTTCCAGCACCGCGACCAGGCAGACGGCGGCGAACAGATCTTTCATCGGAACTCCGGAAAAAGCACGGGGCCCGGCAGTTGGCCGGGCCCCGTGGGGTAATGCCCTGCGACCTCAGCGGTCGTTCTTCAGGTACTGCAGGAACGGGTCGTTCTTGTCGAGCACGATCACGCCGTTGCCGTCGGTCATGGAGCCGCGGTAAGCCTCCAGGCTACGGTAGAACGCGTAGAACGACGGATCAGCCGAACCGGCCTTGCCGTAGATGCGGGTGGCTTCCGCATCACCTTCACCGCGCAGGCGCTGTGCATCGCGCTCGGCCTCGGCGATCAGCACGGTGCTGTCACGGTCGGCCTGGGCGCGGATGGTCAGCGACTGTTCCTCGCCTTCCGCGCGCAGCTTGGCGGCTTCCTGCTTGCGCTGGGCGCGCATGCGCTCGTACACGTCGTTGATCACCTGGCTGTCGGTGGGCAGGTCCACCTGCTTGATGCGCAGGTCGATCATCTGCATGCCCAGGCCGGCCACGGCCTCGTTGATTCCCTTCAACTGCTCGGCGATCAGCTCACTGCGGTCGCCGGACACCAGCTGCTGCAGGGTGCGCGAGTTGATCTGGTTGCGCAGCGAATCGGTGATGATCGGCGCCAGGCGGGCGTTGGCCACGCGCGGGTCGCCGCCGGTGGCACGGAAGTAGTCACCCACGTTGGAGATGTAGCCGATGGCGAAGAAGTCGACGCTGACGTCCTTCTGCTCGGCGGTGAAGTAGCGCGCCGGCGCGGTGTCGAGCACCTGGAAGCGGCGGTCGAAGACCTTCACCGTTTCCACCACCGGCACCTTGAAGTGCAGGCCTGGCTTGATGTCCGAACGCACCACCTTGCCCAGGTTCAGCACCATGGCGGTCTGGTCCTCACGGACCACATACACCGAGCCGAGCAGGCCCAGCACCACCGCCACGATCACGGCGATCCAGATAGGACTCTTCATCGGCTGCCCTCCTCACGGCCGCTCGGTCGCCCGGTCGGGCGGCCCACCGGCCGGCCCGGATCACGGGAAGCTTCCACCGCTGCGCCCGGCAGCGACGGCATGACCACGTCCGGGTTTGCCACTGCGGCCGGGGCCGACGTGGTGGGACGGGTGTCGCCGGTCATCGGCACGTAGATCAGCTGGCGGCCATCGCCGCCGATCACCTTGCGGTTCTCGCTCAGCACCTGCTGCACGGTCTCCAGCCACAGGCGCTTGCGGGTCACTTCCGGCGCGTCCTTGTACTGGGCCTGCAACAGGCTGAAGCGCTGCGCGTCACCCTCGGCCTTGGACACCACCGCCTGCTTGTAGCCTTCGGCGGTGGTACGGGCGCGCGAGGCCTGGCCTCGGGCTTCCGGCACGACCTTGGCGGCGTAGGCCTGGGCTTCGTTGATCAGGCGTTCCTTGACCTGCTGGGCACCATTGACCTCGTCGAAGGCCGGCTTCACTTCCTCCGGCGGACGGGCGTCCTGCAGGGTCAGGCCGGTCACGGTCAGGCCGGTCTTGAACGCCTTCAGCAGCGCCTGCAGGCGCTCCTCGGCGGCCACGGCCAGCGGGCCACGGTTGTTCAGCACGGCATTGAGGTCGGCGCGGCCGACTTCCTCGCGCACCGCGCTCTGCGCCGACTGCTCCAGCACCTGGTTGGCATCGACCGTGCCGAACAGGTACTGCTGCGGATCGTCGATGCGGTACTGGACGTTCAGCGAGACGTTGACGATGTTCTCGTCACGGGTCAGGACCGGCACCTGGATCGAGAAGGTCTTGATCTCGGTGGCGTTGACCTTGGTGACCGACTCGATCGGCCACGGCAGCTTGAAGTTCGGGCCGGGCTGCAGGATGCGC
The DNA here is from genome assembly GCF_052446685.1 of Stenotrophomonas sp. LC732. NCBI lineage: Bacteria > Pseudomonadati > Pseudomonadota > Gammaproteobacteria > Lysobacterales > Lysobacteraceae > Stenotrophomonas > Stenotrophomonas sp. LC732. Next base: position 3,275,216 of record NZ_CP199214.1, read on the forward strand.
GAGAACTGGCCGAAGCGCAGGACCACGCCACGCTGCTGCTCACCGATCAGCTGGAAGCTGGAGAACAGCACCAGCAGCACCACGGCCGCCACCACCCAACGCACGATGCCGCCGTCGAACAGATCCTTCAGCGGCCCGGGCAGTCCGCCCCAGCCACCACCATTGCCACCGCCGCGCGACCCGAACGGCCCGCGTCGATTGTCCTCGGGGCCTTGTCCGCCCTTGTTGCCGCCGGGTGTATTCCAGGCCATGCACGCTCCATCAAGATGTGGGCTGCGGCGCGGGCCCTTCCCGCGGCGCCAGCCGTGAAACCATTACCGATCATACAAGATGGGGCGGATCGGCAGGATCGAAAGGGCGACGACGGGGTAAGGTGGCGTTTTCCTCGAAGTCAGGCAACGCCGATGGCCCCCACCACCCCGTTCACCGCCTTCCGCATCGAAAACGACGACGCCGGCTATCGCAGCGGCCTGACCCGGCTCGGTGTCGACGACCTCAACCCCGGGCAGGTGCTGATCCGCGCCCACTGGTCCTCGGTCAACTACAAGGATGCCCTGGCCGGCACCGGCAAGGGGAAGATCCTGCGCCGCTTCCCGCTGGTCGGCGGCATCGACGTGGCCGGCACCGTGGTCGCCAGCACCGACCCGGCCTGGCGTGAAGGCGACGCGGTGCTGGCCACCGGCTGCGGCCTCAGCGAGACCCGTGACGGCGGCTACAGCCAGTATGTGCGGCTGGAGTCGCGTGCGGTGATTGCACAGCCGGCCGGGCTGAGCCCGCGCGAGGCGATGGTGCTGGGCACCGCCGGCTTCACGGCGGCGCTGGCGCTGCTGCGCATGCAGGACAACCGCCAGACCCCGGAGCTCGGCCCGCTGGCGGTCACCGGCGCCAGCGGCGGCGTCGGTGCGCTGGCGCTGTCGATCTTCAGCCGTGCCGGCTACACCGTGCACGCGGTCAGTGGCAAGCCGGACCAGACCGACTTCCTGCGCGACATCGGTGCCAGCGAGGTGCTGCCGCGCGAGGCGCTGGCCGACACCGGCCCGCTGCAGTCGGCGCGCTTCGGCGGGGGCCTGGACAATGCCGGCGGCGCCATGCTCGCCAGCCTGCTGGCGCAGACCGTGCCCTACGGCAGCGTGGTCAGCGCCGGCCTGGCGGCCAGCCCGACGCTGGACATGACGGTGATGCCCTTCATCCTGCGCGGTGTGTCGCTGCTCGGCGTGTCTTCGGCCAATGCGCCGCGCCGGCTGCGCGAAGAGGTGTGGTCGCGCCTGGGCGGTGAGTGGAAGCCGCAGCACCTGGACCGCATCTGCACCGCCGAGGTCGGCCTTGATGGCCTCCGGACAGTGTTCGAGCGGATGCTGGCGGGTGGATCGCTGGGCCGCACGGTGGTGCGGATCGACTGAACGTCGCAGGCAGGCGACGGACGGCAGGTGCCCCCCTCCCGCCGGTAATGAGCCCGCACTACACTGCGGGCATTACATGGGGAACAACATGGCACGCATTCTGATCGTCGACGACTCACCGTCGCAGCTGTTGGGGATACAGCGCATCGTCGAGAAGCTCGGGCACCAGATCCTGACCGCCACCGATGGCGCCGCCGGGGTCGAAACCGCCAGGGCCGAGCTGCCCGACCTGGTCCTGATGGACGTGGTGATGCCCAATCTCAACGGCTTCCAGGCCACCCGTACCCTCGCCCGCGACGAGGCGACCCGGCATATCCCGGTGATCCTGGTGACCACCAAGGACCAGGACACCGATCGCATGTGGGGCATGCGCCAGGGCGCCAAGGCCTACATCACCAAGCCGTTCTCGGAAGACGAGCTGTCCGAGGTGCTGGAGCGGGTGTTCGCCGGCCAGGGCTGAGACGCGCGTGGTCGTGCCGGCCGCTGGCCGGCAACCACGCGTCACCGTCCCAGGTCATGAAATTGCCGGCCAGCGGCCGGCACGACCGCAAGGCGTGCTCAGATCGACTCGCCGAAGGCCTTGGCCAGATTGCGGTAGGCCTTCTTCTGCGCCTCGTCGGTCGCGGCCGGGGCCACGATCTCGATTTCAACGATCTGGTCGCCGTCCGGGCTGCCCGGCAGGCCGCGGCCACGCAGGCGCAGTTTGCGGCCGGCATCGGAGTCGGCGGGGATCTTCAGCTCCACCGCACCGCCCAGGGTCGGCACGCTGATGCTGGTACCCAACGCGGCCTGCCAGGGCGTGACCGGCAACGTATAGAGGATGTTGCGGCCATCGACCTCGAACTGCGGATGCGCGGCGTACTCCACTTCCAGCAGCAGGTTGCCGCCATGGTTGCCCTGCCCTGCCAGGCGGATCACCTGGCCCGGACGGATGCCCTTGGGCACGCGCACGTCCAGCTGCTTGCCGTTGACGGTGATGCGCAGGCTGTCGCCGCTGTAGGCCGCTTCCAGCGGGACCGACAGCTTGGCGCGGGTGTCGCGGTTGGGTGCGTGGCCCTGGCTGCTGAAGCCCGGGCCCGGACCGGCACCGCCACGCTGGCGCGCGAACAGGCTTTCGAAGAAGTCGCTGAAGCCGCCGTTGGGGCCACCACCGCCGAATACTTCCTCGAAATTGAAACCGCCGGCGCCGCCGTAGTTCGGCGGCACGTTGAACTCCTCGCCCGGGCGATAGCCCTGCGCGCGCAGCTGGTCGTAGGCTGCGCGCTTTTCCGGATCGCGCAGCGCCTCGTAGGCCTCGTTGACCGCCTTGAACTTGTCTTCGGCCCCGGCCTCCTTGCTGACGTCCGGGTGGTACTTGCGTGCCAACCGGCGGTAGGCGGTCTTGATCTCCGCCTCGCCCGCGCTCGGTTCCACCCCCAGGGTGGCGTAGTAATCCTTGAATTCCATCCAGCTACCTCGATCTGCTTCGGCCGCGCCGGTGGCGCCGCCCCGGGTTCATTCTACGCGCCGGCGATGCTACGCCGCCCCTCGTGCGGCCCCGGTGAGGCCGACTGATCCTGCGCAATGCCGCTGCCATCCCGATGCCCCAGGCTGTGGCTGGAAGCCCCCGCCGCAACGCCTGAAGATGGGGCCTGCACGCGGGTTTTCCAATGTCTTGACGCCCCTGTCCCATCCGGCCCACTAGCCTGCCCCAGCAAGGAGTTCCCCATGACCATCCAAGTCGGCGACCACATTCCGGAAGTGACCCTCAAGCGCATCCGCGAGGGCATCGAAACACTTGATACGCATTCGCTGTTCGACGCCCGCAAGGTCGTCCTGTTTGCGGTGCCCGGCGCGTTCACCCCCACCTGCTCGGCCCGCCACCTGCCCGGCTACGTCGAAAAATTCGAGACCTTCCGCCAGCGCGGCATCGATGTCTACTGCGTGGCGGTCAACGACCCGTTCGTGATGAAAGCCTGGGCCGCCGACCAGAAGGTGCCCGACGGCCTGCTGATGCTGTCCGACGGCAATGCCGAGCTGACCCGCGCGCTCGGCCTGGAGCTGGATGCCAGCGCCTCGGGCATGGGCATGCGCTCGCGCCGCTTCGCGCTGTACGTGGTCGATGGCGTGGTGCGTGCGGCCTGGATCGAGCAGCCGGGCCAGTTCGAGGTGTCTTCCGCCGAGTACGTGCTGGAGCACCTGCCTACCTGATTCCCCACCGCAGAAGGAAACGGCCAGCAATGTCCAGCAAGCCAGCCAAAGCCAGCAAGCCCGCCGCCGGGATTCCCGGCATCAGTGACCGTCAGACCCTGCGCGAGCGTGCCCGGCACAACATCGAAGACGGCGCGATCACCGACAGCTACAGCGCCGACCGCAAGGTGGTGATCAAGCTGCTCAACGATGCCCTCGCCACCGAGTACGTGTGCGTGCTGCGCTACTACCGGCACTATTTCATGGCCAAGGGCATGCTGGCCGACGCGGTCAAGGCCGAGTTCCTCGAGCATGCGCAGCAGGAACAGGCGCACGCCGGCAAGCTGGCCGAGCGCATCGTCCAGCTTGGCGGCGAGCCGGACCTGAACCCGGATACGCTGACCACGCGCTCGCATGCCGAATACAAGGAAGGCAGCGACCTGCGCGACATGGTGCGCGAGAACCTGGTGGCTGAACGGATCGCCATCGACAGCTACCGCGAGATGATCAACTTCATCGGCGACCGCGATACCACCACCAAGCGCATCCTTGAAGAGATCCTGGCGCAGGAGGAAGAACACGCCGACGAGTTCGCCGACCTGCTGGACGGGTGGATCGGGGAATAGCGGCCCCGCAAACGCCTTGGTAGATGCCCACCTTGGTGGGCGCATTTATCGCGCGCCAACCAAGGTTGGCACCTACCAGAGCATGGATGCGTCGGGTCGACGGGCCATTCCCAGCACCTATCGCAGGACGTTGAACCGCACCTGCGTCCACGCGCCGTCGGCTGCCAGCGCGGTCAGGGTGTGTGCGCCCGGATCGGCGAACTCGCGCTGCATCAGCTGCGCGCCGTGGGTCTGTGCAATCCAGCGTCCATCCAGCAACCAGTCCACCGCCTGCTCGCTGCCCAGCGCGCGCAGCTGCAGGCGCACGCCGTGCTCGGAATTCGGCGCGCGCGCCAGCGTGGCGCCGTCATTGAGCCCGTCCACGTGCAGCGCGACGCTGGCCTCACGCCCGTCGTCGCGGCAGTCCGGCGACAGCGCCGGCAGCTGCGAAGCCTCGCGCGTGGCCTTCGGCAGCCACGGCGACAACAACGCCGGCCAACGCGCGATCTCCCGCGCGACTTCCTGATGCGGCAAACGGCAATCAGCGGATACACGCAGACCGGTCCGCGCGTCGGCCAGGTAACGCTGCCGCCCCGGCTGCCAGCGCCGCGCCTCGCGCTCGGGGAAGGTCGGCGGTGCCGCACCGTCCAGCACATAGGCCGACATCCGCCGCTGGCACAGCGCCGCTGGCAGGCCCTCGGCACGTTCGCCGGTGGGCCAGCAGACGTCCTCCTGGCTGACACTGGCCGGCATCGGTGCAGCAGCTGAATCACCGCGCTGGCGCGGCAGGCTGTCCACCACCTCGAACATCAGCGGCAGCGCGGTCACCGCGCCGTACTGGCCCGGCAACGGGGTACCGTCCGGCCGACCCACCCACACGCCCACGGTGTAGTGGCGGGTGCTGCCGATCGCCCACGCATCGCGGTACCCGTAACTGGTGCCGGTCTTCCACGCCACGCGCGGGCGGCCACCGACATCGAACGTCCCGACGCTATACCCCGGCCGCGGATTCGATTCCAGCATCTCGCGCACGATCCAGCTGGCGCCCGGCGAGGCCAGGCGACGCTCGATCATCGGTTCGTCATCGGTGTAGCGCACGCGCCCGGCGATGCCGTTGCGGTTGAGCGCTGCGAACGCACCGACCAGATCTTCCAGCCGCGCACCGGTGCCGCCCAGGATCAGCGACAGATTGGGTGTACTGCCCGGCGGGAAGCGCAGCTGGATGCCGGAGTGCGACAGGCGTGCGGCGAAGCGCGCCGGACCGACCCGCTGCAGCAGGTCCACCGAGGGCACGTTGAGTGACAGCCGCAGCGCGCTGGAGGCACCAATCGGCCCATTGAAAGCCATGTCGAAGTTGCCGGGGCGGTAGCTGCCGAAACTCTGCGGCGCATCGACCAGCAGGCTTTCCGAATGGATCAGGCCATCGTCCAGCGCCATGGCATACAGGAACGGTTTGAGCGTGGAGCCCGGCGACCGCCAGGCCTGCACCATGTCCACGTGGCCCAGCCGCTGCCGGTCACCGAACGCCAGCGTGCCGACATAGGCACGCGCCTGCAGGGTCTGGTTGTCGACCACCAGCAGGGCGGCCGAGGTGCGTTCAGGCAGCGTCGAGAAATAGCTGGCCACGCGTTCTTCCAGCGTTCGCTGCAGGCCGATGTCGATGCGGCTCTGGATGCGTGCCTGGCCCGGATGCGCCGAGTGCAGGCGCTGCGCCAGCAGCGCGGCGTGCAGCGGCGGGCGCAGCGAGCGCGCCACCACGTTCTCGATGCGCGCGTCTTCCACTTCGTCCGCCGTCCACACGCCCAGCTCGTTCATGCGGGACAGCACCTTGTCGCGCGCCTTCTGCGCCGCTTCCGGATGACGGTCCGGGCGCAGCCGGCTCGGCGCCTGCGGCAGCACCGCCAGCAACGCGGCCTCGGCATGCGACAGCTGCGCCGCCGGCTTGCCCAGGTAGGCCCAGCTGGCCGCTTCCACCCCCTCGATGGTGCCGCCGTAGGGCGCGCGCTCCAGATACAGGGCCAGGATCTGCTGCTTGCTCAGGTGCACTTCCAGCTGCACCGCGCGCAGCATCTGCTTGAGCTTGCCCCACGGCGTGCGCGTATGCGGATCGAGGATGCGGGCGACCTGCATGGTCAGGGTCGAGCCACCGGAAACGATGCGGCCGCCACGCAGCAGCTGGCCGCTGGCACGCAGGATCGCCAGCGGGTTGATGCCCGGATGCCGCCAGAACCAGCGGTCTTCGTAGGTCAGCAACGCCTGCAGGTACAGCGGCGAGACGCTGTTGATCGAAGCCGGGTAGCGCCACACACCCTCGGCGTCGGCGAATGCACGCAGCGGCGTGCCGTCGGCAGCCACCACCAGGGTGCTGGTATCACGCTGCTTCGGCAGCGGTGGCGGGAAGGCGAAATCCAGCACCAGCAGCAGCGCCAGCGTGGCGGCCGTACCCCAGCGCAGCCAGGGCCACAGCGGCTGCAGCCGGCGGCGCAGGGCCGCCAGCCGGATCGACATCGTGTTGTTCATTGCAGGTTGCCAGCAGGACGGGCCGCGCCGTCGCGGCCCGTCCGCGCGGTCACGGCTGTACCACCGTGATCGTGGTCGGGTTGCTGCGGCCGACGCCGCGCAGCTGCGGCCGGTACATGTCCTCCACCAGCGGCGGCGGCACCGAGTAGGTTCCCGGCGTCACCGCGCGTACCAGGTAGAACACGTTGGCCTTGCTGCCACGCGAGAGCTTCAGCGCGGCCACATAGCGGTCATCGCGGAACTCCTCGTGCTTGGTGTCGGCGGCCTCACCACGGTCGCTGATGGTGATGCCATCGACCACCACGTCGGCCCACTGCTTGGCATCGCCCAGGTTGAAATTCTCGATCTCCAGGCCCGCCGGCAGCAGGTCGGTCAGCAGTGCATCGGGCATCGTGGTGTCAGCGGTGACGGTGACGCGCACGATCAGTGCTTCGCCTTCCTTCAGCGGGCGCGGCGACCACGGCTTGCCATCGGTGCCGTAGTAGCTGCGCTCGACGCCCAGCACGCTGTTGTCCGGTGCCGGTGCGCTGCGCGGGATGCCGGCCACGTCGATGCTGGCGAACATCGGCGGCTGCCCCTGCGGGGTGAAGCGCACGCCGCTGGCCAGCTCACTGGCGCTGAAGTTGCGGCCGAACAGCTTGCGCTCGCCGATGGCTTCGGTGTTGCCACCGATCACCAGCTCACCGGCCACCAGCGCCTTCTGGTTGGCGGCCAGGGCCTTGCCGAGGCGGGCAATCGCCACCTGTTCCTGCGTGCTCAGCCACATCCAGCCGGCATTGCGGCGCGCATCCAGGCCACGGCCAAGATCCACCGCACGCGCATCCCAGGCGGGCTTGGCCAGCTTGTTCTCGTGGGTCAGCGCGATCATCAGCGCGTCATCACGGATCGCACTGCCGTAGTCGCCGAAGTACGACGGACGTTCACTGCTGGACTTGGCGAAGGCCGCCGCCAGCGCGGCCTGGCCACGCTTGGCATCACCCTGCAGCGACAGCGCCACGCCCAGGTGGACCAGCGACAGGCCACCGACCGCCTTGCTGCGCTCGTTGTCGTACAGCGTGCGCAGGGTACCCAGCGGTGCACGGTTGACCCGGGCCAGCACGTAACCCGAATACGCCTGGTTGGCGAACTTCAGCTTCTCGCGATCCTCCTGGCCATAGAACTGATTGCCGCCGGACAGCAGATCCTCGCTGAGCCGGTTGAGCGCCTTCTGCAGCACGTTGTCGGGCACGGCGAAGCCGGCGTCCTTGGCATCAAGCAGGAACTCGGTGATGTACGGGGTCAGCCACGGATTGACGTAGCCGTCGTCACCCCACATCGAGAAGTTGCCATTGGCCACCTGCATCGACGCCAGGCGACCGAACGCACCTTCCATGCGCTCTCTACGGGTCTTGGCATCCAGGCCGTCGGCACCGAGCATCGACGACGTCGCCTGGTCCAGGATCAGCGCGGCGTAACCCTTGCTGGTGGTCTGCTCGGCACAGCCATACGGGTAGTTCAGCGCGCCCTGCAGTGCACTGGCGAACGGGATCGGCGGCAGCGGGCTGACCAGCAGGCGGGCATTCACCGACTCTGCCATCAGGCCATCGGTCAGGCTGTTGTCGAGGCTGACTGCGGCCAGCGGGTCGAGTGTGCGCACCTGCGAACGCAGCACCTGCGGCCACGCCGCACGCACCGGCAGGTCGTAGCGGCGATCAGCCTTGAAGCCGTTGCCGTCCACCCGCACCCGCACCTTGGCCACGCTGTGGCCCTCGCGAGCCGACAACGGGAAGCTCAGCGTGGTCTTGGCATCGGCGTTCAACTGCACGCTGCGGCTGCCCTCACCCAGGTTCAGCGGACCCTCGCTTTCCACCTTGACGTTGAACTGCCCCGGCTTGCCGGTGAAGTTCTGCACGTCCAGGGTCACGGTGCTGCGGTCGCCCGGGGCCAGCACGCGCGGCATGCTGGCTTCGGCCAGGATCGGGGCGCGCACGATGGTTTCCACGTCACGCTTGCCGTACTGGTCATCGCTGTAGACCAGCGCGGACACGCGCAGGGTGCCGTTGAAGTCCGGCACCTTCAGGCGGATGCGGGCATTGCCCTTGGCATCGAGCTGCACCGGGCCGGAGAACAGGTCCACGGTCTGCACGCGCGCGGTCGGGCGCTTGGCCTGCGGCAGTGCCATGTCGCCGCCGAACTTCAGCTTGCCGCTGCCACCATCGAAGCTCTCGATCACCCGGCTGTAGATGTCATAGGCATCGATACCGAGGCGACGCTGGGCGAAGAAGTGCGCGCCGGCGTCGGGCACCGGGAAACGGGTGATGTTGAGGATGCCCACGTCCACCGCCGAGACGGTCACGTGCGCGGCCCTGCCGGCCAGCTGCGGTGCGCTGACCGTTACCGGCAGGTCCTGTTCCGGCCGCATCTGCTTGGGCGCGACCAGGCCAACGGCCACGGTTCGGCCCTTGCGGTCCATCGGCACATGCACCACGCCCACGGCGCGGGCCGGGGTGATCTTGCTCGGCGCACTGCCGCCGCGGAACACCAGCGCGGTGATGTAGACGTCGTGGCGTTCCCAGTCGGCGGTGACCGGGATCTTGAAGGTCGAGCCCGGCTTGGCCTCGATGTCCTGCACATACAGCATGCGGTCGGTCTCGACCATCAGGATGCCCTTGCCGGCGTGCGGCGGGGTCACCGTCACTTCCAGGGTGTCACCGGCCTTGTAGCCGGTCTTGTCCAGGCCCAGCTTGACCTTGTCCGGGCGTGCATCCAGGCCACGGTTGTCATCGCCCCAGCTCCAGCCCGCACGGAACGGGTAGCGGCTGGTCAGTCCGGTGGACGGATCGAACACGTCCACCCGGTACTCGCCCCACTCCACCGGGAAATCGAAGGCAACCGCACTGCTGCCGGCATCGACGGTGCGGGTTTCCTTGTTCTCGAAACGGCGGGTGAAATCGTAATCCCAGCGGTTGTCGTTGAAGGTCCAGTGGTAGTCGCGCAGTTCCCGCACCAGGGTGATCTTCAGGCCCTTGGCTGGCTGCGGTGTGCCGGCGGCATCCACGCGCATCAGTTCGAAGCGTGCGTTGCCGTTGGAATCAGCACCATCGTCGGGATTGAACAGCGGCCGCACGCCGACCAGCGCGTTGGCCGGCCACATCACCCGCTTCAGGGTACGGGTGACCGTGCGGCCACCGGTTTCATACAGGCTGCCGGACAACACCACGGCGATCGGTGCCTTGGCCTTGGCCGCCTCTTCCGGCAACGCCACATCCTCACGCAGCTGGCCATTGGCCGGCAGCGTGGTATCGATCACGTCCTTGGCCTCGCGCGGCAGCTGCAGGGTCGGGTCACCGAAGAAATAGCCCGGCAGGCCCTCCACCGGCTTCTGCTCGGCAGCCACCGCCATGCGCGCAGTGAAGCGGTTGCCATCGGCCGGCGCGCCGTACAGATAGGCGCCGTTGGCCTGCAGGCGCAGGTCCTCGCCCGGCTTCAGCGTCTTCTGCGCGCTGTCCAGGTCCAGCTTCATGCGCTCGGGCAGGAACTCCTCGATGCGCAGGGTCATGCCCTGGATCGCTTCCTTGCTGGCCGGGTCGGTGCGGAACTCGACCTGCCAGCGCCCGGTCGGCGCCTCGGCGGGGATCACCTGCTCGAAGTTGATGTAGCCCTGGTCGCCCGGCTGCAGGCGGGTCTCGCGGAAGGTCTTGCCGTCGGGCTGCTTCAGGCGCAGGAACACCGGTTGTGCCTTGACCGGCTTGCCGTCGTTGTCGCGCAGCAGCGCGGACAGGCGCACGGTCTCGCCCGGGCGGTACAGGTCGCGGCCGGACCAGGCGTAGACGTCGAACCAGGCGTTGTCACGACCGGCCACGGCGAACTCACTCAGGTCCAGCGCCGGCTGGTTGAACGGCAGGAAGCTGGTGTCCTTGCCACTGCTGGCGACCAGCACGTGGGTGGCATCCAGGGTGTAGTTCAGCAGCGCATTGCCGTTGCCGTCGGTGCTGCCCTTCAGCACCACCTCACCCTTGGCGTCGAGCACGCGCAGGTCGATGCCCTTCAGCGGCGCACCGTCCTTGAGGCCGGCGGTGTGCACGAACAGCTTGTCCTTGTAGGCACGGGTATGCAGGCCGATGTCGCTGACCGAGAAGAACGCGGTATCGAACTCGCCCTCGTAGTCACCGGTGCGCTTGAGCAGGGCGAAGTACAGGCCCGGCTCCTGCAGTTCCTTGATGTCCTGGGTCGGCAGGTAGGTCAGCACCCGCTCGTTCTGTTTGCCACCCAGGATGAAGCGGTTGACGTAGACCGGCTCGGCCAGCTTGTTGATCGGGCTGCGCTCGTAGTCGCTGCTGAGCTCCCAGCTGCCACGGCGGCCGCCGCGCTGGTACTGGCTGAAGAAGGTCGGCAGGTCCTTCTCGCGCACGCGCAGGAACTCGACGTCGACCTCCGGCACGTTCACCGAGACCACCGGCAGGCCGCGGCTGTCCTTGGCCGGCAGCACGCTGCCCTGCGAGGCGAAACCGACCACCGGCTTCAGCTCGCCGCTGAACACCTTCTGCTTCAGTTCCTTGCCCAGCCGGCTGCCGTCGGCGGCCAGCAGGTCCGGCAAGACCACCAGGCTGAACTCCTTGCCGGCCTCGACGAACGGGTAACGCAGGGTCAGGCCGTCATCGGACAGGGTCCAGCTGCTGTCCTCGGTGCCGACCTTCTCTTCGAAGCGAACCAGTTTGTCGAAATCCTGGGTGCCGACCAGCGGGCGCGAGAACTCCAGCGCCAGCGACAGGCCGTCATTCTTCTGGTCCGGGTAGGCACGCAGCAGGGTGAATTCCTTCACCTGCTCGGCCTTGGTGGTGATGGCTTCACCACTGGCCTTGGGCAGCTGCCCGCTGTCATTGCGGCAGCCGGCCAGCCCCAGCAACAGGCCTCCTGCCAGTACGGCCGCCGCCCACCCCCACCGCTTCCGCCGTGCCGGACCGCTCATGTCGTCACTCCTTGATCGAGGCGGCCATTATAGGCAGGCCACGTCAAGGTGTTGACGCAAATCCGGCAATTGCCCCAGGCGCGGGTAGTGCCGGCCGCTGGCCGGCAGTCTCGGTAGCCGCCAACCTTGGTTGGCATTGGCCGTGCCAACCAGGGTTGGCACCTACCCAAGCGGGTCGAGCCACGTGCCCGGCAAGCAGGCGCGGTGTCAGATCCGGTGAAGCGTCCCCTACCCCGGCAGGTACAGGTCCACGTAGTCGGTCACCGGCATCGCCGCCAGCGCCACCGGATCCAGCGATGCGGCCAGGATGCGCTGCTGCTGGGTGGTCGGGAAGCGATGGGCCAGGTGCCGGCGGAACTTGTCCATCAGCAACGGGATGCCCTCCTCGCGTCGGCGCGCGTGGCCCAGCGGGTATTCCACCAGTACCTCGGGCAGCTCAGTGCCGTCGCTGAAGCGCACGCTCAGGCCGTTGGCGATGCTGCGCTTGTCCGGGTCCAGGTAGTCGGCGCTGAGCTGCGGATCCTCATGACAGGCCATCTTCGCGCGCAGTGCGTCGATGCGCGGGTCGGCGGCAACGTCGTCCTCGTAGTCCTGGGCCACCAGCCGCCCATGCAGCAGCGCGATGGCGACCATGTACTGCACGCAGTGGTCGCGGTCGGCCGGGTTGTGCAGCGGCCCCTGCTTGTCGATGATGCGGATGCAGGCTTCCTGGGTGCGGATGGCGATGTGCGCGATGTCCTCGACCCGACGCCCCATCGCACGCAGCTGCTGATGCAGCGTGATCGCCGCCTCCACCGCGGTCTGGCCATGGAACTCGGCCGGGTAGCTGATCTTGAACAGCACGTTTTCCATCACGTAGCTGCCCAGCGGTCGCTCCAGCGTCAGCGCCTTGCCCTGCATCGATACCGCTTCAAAACCCCAGGTCGGCGCGCTCAACACACTGGGATAGCCCATCTCGCCACTGGCCGCCATCAGCGCCAGGCGCACGCCACGGCTGGTCGCATCGCCGGCCGCCCAGCTCTTGCGCGAGCCGGTGTTGGGTGCGTGCCGGTAGGTGCGCAGCGCCTGGCCATCGACCCAGGCCAGCGACAGTGCATTGAGCATGCGTTCGCGATCCAGGCCGAGCAGCTGCGCAACCACGGCGGTGGTGGCCACCTTGACCAGCACCACGTGGTCCAGCCCGACCCGGTTGAAGGAATTCTGCAGGGCCAGCACGCCCTGGATCTCGTGTGCCTTGATCATCGCCAGCAGCACGTCATGCAGGGTCGGCGCTGGGCGATGCAGGGCCTGCGCGTTGCGCCCCAGCCAATCGCAGACAGACAGGATGCCGCCCAGGTTGTCCGACGGGTGGCCCCACTCGGCGGCCAGCCAGGTATCGTTGAAATCCAGCCAGCGCACCATCGCGCCCAGGTTGAAGGCGGCCTGCACCGGGTCCAGCACGTAGTGCGTACCCGGCACGCGCGCCCCGTTGACCACGCTGATACCCGGCACCAGCGGACCGAGCAGCTTGCTGCAGGCCGGGAAGGACAGCGCTTCCAGCCCGCAGCCCAGCGTGTCGAGCAGGCAGTAGTGCGCGGTCTGGAAGGCCAGGGGGGAGTCGATGCGCGCGTCGCGTACGTAATCGACGATGTCCACCAGCAGCGCATCCCACGCTGCACGCTCGTTGGATGGGGTGTGGCTGTCAGACATCGTCGATCTCCTCTTCAGAGCTCAGGCCGCGCCTCCCGGTAGTCGCCAACTTTGGTTGGCGCTGGACGTTGCCCGGGCGGTGCCAATGCCATGCCAACCAAGGTTGGCATCTACCGAAGCATGTGATGCCAGCGCCGACCGGCTGGTTATTCGGCCGGCACCCGCACCTTGCCTTCCATCAATACGCGGGCGCTGCGGCTCATGATGGCCTTGGTCACTGTCCACTGGCCGTCAACAAGGCCGGCCTGCGCGCCCACGCGCAGCGTGCCGGAAGGGTGGCCGAAGGTCACCGCTTCGCGTTCACCACCACCGGCCGCGCGATTGACCAGCGTGCCCGGAATCGCCGCCGCAGTGCCGATCGCCACGGCGGCGGTGCCCATCATCGCGTGGTGCAGCTTGCCCATCGACAACGCCCGCGCGTGCAGGTCGATGGCCGAGGCCGGAATGGCCTTGCCGCTGGAGGACACGTAGTCCCGTGCCGGCGCCACGAAGGCCACCTTCGGCGTGTGCTGGCGGGTGGCCGCATCTTCCAGGTTCCTGATCAGACCCATGCGCAAGGCGCCGTAGGCGCGGATCTTCTCGAAGCGCTCCAGCGCTCCCTTGTCCTCGTTGATCGCAGGCTGCAGTTCGGTGCCGGTGTAGCCCAGGTCGGCCGCATTGAGGAAGATGGTCGGAATGCCGGCGGTGATCATGGTCACCTCAAAACTGCCGACGCCCGGCACGTCCAAGGTGTCGACCAGGTTGCCGGTCGGGAACATCGCGCCCGCATCGCCGTCATCGGACGGATCGATGAACTCCAGCTGGATCTCGGCGGCCGGGAAGGTCACGCCATCCAGCTCGAAATCGCCGATCTCCTGCACTTCGCCATCGCGCATCGGCACGTGGGCGATGATGGTCTTGCCGATGTTGGCCTGCCAGATGCGCACGGTGCACAGGCCATCGCGCGGCACCCGGGCCGGATCGATCAGCCCATTGGCGATCGCGAACGGACCCACTGCCGTACTGAGGTTACCGCAGTTGCCGCTCCAATCGACGAAGGCGGTGTCGATCGAGACCTGGCCGTACAGGTAGTCCACATCGTGGTCCGGCACCGAGGCGGTGGAGATGATCACGCACTTGCTGGTGCTGGAGGTGGCACCGCCCATGCCGTCGGTCTGCTTGCCATACGGATCGGGCGAGCCGATCACGCGCATCAGCAGCGCATCGCGCGCGGCGCCCGGCACCTGAGCGGCTTCGGGCAGGTCCTGCAGGCGGAAGAACACGCCCTTGCTGGTGCCGCCGCGCATGTAGGTGGCGGGAATACGGAGTTGCGGGAGGAAGGTCATGGATCGGATTCCTGTGTGCAGTGGAACAATTCTCGGGGAGCCGCGCACCGCCCTGGGGTTGGAGGGATGTACTGGCTTCATTCTCGATTCGACGCGCGCTCAAGCAGTCTCTGGAAGTACCCCGGAGGCAGGGGGGCCGGAGGCCCCGAAGCAAGGCCTTCCGCGATTAACTGGCGTAGCAGGTCTTCAGCCTTGCTTTGCCGACTCTGACGGAGAAGGTCGCGAACGTACTCGGAAGCGCTGGCGTAGTCGCCTTCTCGAACTTCCTGGTCCACGAATTGTTTGAGCTCATCAGTCAGCACCACCTTGATATTGACCATACGGACCTCCACCGTGGGACTGTCACACGACAGTCTGCGAGGCACCAAAGACAACGACAAGGGTAGAAAGCGCCAGCCTTTGCAAAAGAGGTCCTCGCCGTCACGCAGACGCCCCAGCATGACTTCGCCGCGCCCGCGCGGACATTCCTTGCTGCCAATGGAAGAGGTAAAGGATGACCAGTTTGGTACTGCCACTCACCACTGCCAGCAGCAGCAACGGCCATCCCATCCGCATGCCCATGGCGAAGGCAAACACAATCGTGGATAGATCCATCAGCAGGATCAGCTGACTCATCCGCAACGACACCGCACCGGTGTGGCCATTGCGCAGGATCAGCAGGATCTGGTGCGCGTAACCCTGCGCCAGCAAGGCAGTGATGCCCACGATCATCGCGCTGGCCACTACCCTGCCCTCATCCACATGACGGTCGCCCCAAGCCAGGCCAGCCAGTGCGCAGGCCAGCAGCAGCACGGCCGTCACCAGGCTGGTCGTGGCAGAGCGATTCCGTCGGTCGCGCCAGATCTCCACCAGGATGGCCATGACCAGCACCGACGCGAGCAAGCGAGGCCAGACAATAAAGTGATTGAACGGCGTGACGCTGTAGCCATAGACGAAAAAGGACAGGTAGGCCAGGAAGCTGACCGTGAACTGATTCAGCGACAGCACGGCAGTGGCGCTTTCAGTCGCATCCGCTCGTTCCCGACGGTCGCGCACCAAGCGCAACTGCGCGCCCACACCCAACAGGCTCAGCAGGATGAAGGCGGTGTTGACCGTGCCTGCGATTGTGTAGAACGCCGTTCCCATGCAGATGGGGCAACGCCCCTCTCCTTCGTGACCACCGCCATGCGGGCCGAAGCCAGCATGGCGACAACTCGACACAAGGCAGCTATCTGCTGCCTTACGCCACCTTGGCGCCTTCCAGGAAGTCCTGGGCGAAACGCTGCAGCACGCCACCGGCTTCGTAGATCGCCACTTCCTCGTCGCTGTCCAGGCGGCAGGTCACTGGCACGATCACATCCTGGCCGTCGCGGCGGTGGATGACCAGGGTCAGGTCGGCGCGCGGGGTGCGCTCGCCGATCACGTCGAAGGTCTCGGTACCGTCGATGCCCAGGGTCAGGCGGGTGGTGCCCGGCTTGAACTCCAGCGGCAGCACGCCCATGCCGATCAGGTTGGTGCGGTGGATGCGTTCGAAGCCTTCGGCCACGATCGCTTCCACACCGGCCAGGCGCACGCCCTTGGCGGCCCAGTCACGCGAGCTGCCCTGGCCATAGTCGGCACCGGCGATGATGATCAGCGGCTGCTTGCGGTCCATGTAGGTCTCGATCGCTTCCCACATGCGCATCACCTCGCCTTCCGGCTCCACGCGCGCCAGCGAACCCTGCTTCACGCTGCCATCGTCGTTGCGCACCATTTCATTGAACAGCTTCGGGTTGGCGAAGGTGGCGCGCTGTGCGGTCAGGTGGTCACCGCGGTGGGTGGCGTAGGAATTGAAGTCCTCTTCCGGCAGGCCCATCTTCGCCAGGTATTCGCCGGCGGCACTGGACGCCAGGATCGCGTTGGACGGCGACAGGTGGTCGGTGGTGATGTTGTCCGGCAGCACCGCCAGCGCACGCATGCCCGACAGTGTGCGCTCACCGGCCAGTGCGCCCTCCCAGTACGGCGGACGGCGGATGTAGGTGCTCTGCGGGCGCCAGTCGTACAGCGGGCTGACCGCCGCGCCATGCTCCACGCGCACGTTGAACATCGGGTTGTAGACGCGGCGGAACTGCTCGGGCTTCACCGAGGCCTTCACCACCGCGTCGATCTCGGCATCGCTCGGCCAGATGTCCTTCAGGCGCACCTCGTTGCCCTCGGCATCCACGCCCAGCACGTCCTTCTCGATGTCGAAGCGCACGGTGCCGGCGATGGCATAGGCGATCACCAGCGGCGGCGACGCCAGGAAGGCCTGCTTCGCATACGGGTGGATGCGGCCATCGAAGTTGCGGTTGCCCGACAGCACGGCCGTGGCGTACAGGTCGCGATCGATGATCTCCTGCTGGATGGCCGGATCCAGCGCGCCACTCATGCCGTTGCAGGTGGTGCAGGCGAAGGCGACGATGCCGAAGCCGAGCTTTTCCAGGTCCGGCAGCAGGCCGGATTCTTCCAGGTACAGCTGCACCGCCTTCGAGCCCGGCGCCAGCGACGACTTTACCCACGGCTTGCGCAGCAGGCCACGTTCGTTGGCCTTGCGCGCCAGCAGTGCGGCAGCGATCACGTTGCGCGGGTTGGAGGTGTTGGTGCAGCTGGTGATGGCGGCGATGATCACCGCGCCGTCGGGCATCAGGCCCTGCGCCTGCTCGGCCCTGCCCGCTGCCAGCTTGGCTTTGTCGGCGATGCCGCGCTCGGCCAGCTCGGCAGTGGCCACGCGCTTGTGCGGGTTGGACGGGCCAGCCATGTTGCGCACCACGCTGGACAAGTCGAAGCGCAGCACGCGCTCGTACTGCGCGGTGGCCAGGTCATCGGCCCACAGGCCGGTGGTGCGCGCATAGTTCTCCACCAGCGCCACCTGCGATTCCTCGCGGCCGGTCAGGCGCAGGTAATCGATGGTCTGCCCGTCGATATAGAACATCGCGGCGGTGGCGCCGTATTCGGGGCACATGTTGGAGATGGTGGCGCGGTCACCGATGGTCAGTGCCGACGCCCCCTCGCCGAAGAATTCAAGATACGCACCCACCACGCGTTCCTTGCGCAGGAACTCGGTCAGTGCCAGCACCACGTCGGTGGCGGTGATGCCCGGCTGCGGCCTGCCGGTCAGCTCGACGCCGATGATATCCGGCAGGCGCATCCACGACGCGCGGCCCAGCATCACGTTCTCCGCTTCCAGGCCGCCAACACCAATCGCGATCACGCCCAGCGCGTCGACGTGCGGGGTGTGGCTATCGGTGCCCACGCAGGTATCCGGGAAGGCTACGCCGTCCTGCACGTAGATCACCGGCGACATCTTCTCCAGGTTGATCTGGTGCATGATGCCGTTGCCCGGCGGAATCACGTCCACGTTCTGGAACGCCTGCTTGGTCCAGTCGATGAAGTGGAAACGGTCTTCGTTGCGGCGATCCTCGATGGCGCGGTTCTTCTCGAACGCCTGCGGATCGTAGCCACCGCATTCCACCGCCAGCGAGTGATCGACGATCAACTGCACCGGCACCACCGGATTGACCTTGGCCGGGTCGCCGCCCTTGTCGGCGATCGCATCACGCAGGCCGGCCAGGTCCACCAGCGCGGTCTGGCCGAGGATGTCGTGGCACACCACGCGTGCCGGGAACCACGGGAAGTCGAGGTCGCGACGGCGCTCGATCAGCTGCTTCAGCGAATCGCCGAGCGTGGTCGGATCGCAGCGGCGCACCAGGTTCTCGGCCAGCACGCGCGAGGTGTACGGCAGGGTGGCATAGGCGCCGGGCTGGATCGCATCGACAGCGGCGCGCGCGTCGAAATAGTCCAGCGCGCTGCCGGGGAGGTTCTTGCGGTAATCGGTATTCATGGGCTGGCGGAGTGCTTGGGGCGGGCCGGATGCCGGCGGTGCGGCGGCGAAAGCACCCGGCCGGCATGCGGCCGGCCGGATGGGTACAGCAGGGGGATCAGACGCGCTTGTCGATGGCAACGAAGTCGCGGTCTTCCGGACCGATGTAATTGGCGCTCGGGCGGATGATCTTGCCGTCGATGCGCTGCTCGATGATGTGCGCGCTCCAGCCGGCGGTGCGCGCGATCACGAACAGCGGGGTGAACATCGCGGTCGGCACGCCCATCATGTGGTAGCTGACCGCACTGAACCAGTCCAGGTTCGGGAACATCTTCTTGATGTCCCACATCACCGATTCCAGGCGCTCGGCGATGTCGTACATCTTCATGCTCGACTGTTCCTCGGACAGCTCGCGGGCCACGTCCTTGATCACCTTGTTGCGCGGATCGGAGACGGTATAGACCGGGTGGCCGAAACCGATCACCACTTCCTTGCGCTCGACGCGCGCCTTGATGTCCTCCTCGGCCTCATCCGGGTTGTCGTAGCGCTTCTGCACTTCGAACGCCACTTCGTTGGCGCCGCCATGCTTCGGGCCACGCAGCGCACCGATGCCACCGCAGATCGCGCTGTACATGTCGCTGCCGGTACCGGCGATGACACGGCAGGTGAAGGTCGAGGCGTTGAACTCGTGCTCGGCGTACAGGATCAGCGAGGTGTGCATCGCCTTCACCCACGAATCCTGCGGCTTTTCGCCATGCAGCAGGTGCAGGAAGTGGCCGCCGATCGAATCATCGTCGGTTTCCACATCGATGGCGCGGCCGTTGTGGCTCCAGTGGTACCAGTACAGCAGCATCGAACCGAGGCAGGCCATCAGCTTGTCGGCGATGTCGCGCGCGCCCGGGTGGTTGTGGTCGTCCTTCTCCGGTGCCACGCAGCCGAGCACGGACACGCCGGTGCGCATCACGTCCATCGGGTGCGCCGACGGCGGCAGCTCTTCCAGCGCGGCCTTCACCGCGGCGGGGATCCCACGCAGCGACTTCAGCTTGGCCTTGTACGAAACCAGCTCGGCGCGGGTCGGCAGCTTGCCGTGCACCAGCAGGTAGGCGATTTCCTCGAACTCGCTGGTGTTGGCCAGGTCCAGGATGTCATAGCCGCGGTAGTGCAGGTCGTTGCCGCTGCGGCCCACGCTGCACAGCGCGGTGTTGCCGGCCGCGGTGCCGGACAGGGCGACGGACTTCTTCGGCTTGAAGGTCGGGGTTGCGGTCGTATCGTTCATGTTTCCCTCCGAAACTTGATGGTGCAGGGTACTGCTTATTTCTTGGCGGCGAACAGCGCATCGAGCTGCTGCTCGAAGGCGTGATAGCCGATGCGGTCGTAGAGTTCCTCGCGGGTCTGCATGGTTTCCACCACGTTGCGCTGGTGGCCATCGCGGCGCACCGCCTGGTAGACGTTCTCGGCGGCCTTGTTGGCGGCACGGAACGCCGACAGCGGGAACAGCTGGATGGCGACGCCGGCCGAGGCCAGTTCATCGCGGCTGAACAGCGGGGTGGCGCCGAATTCGGTGATGTTGGCCAGCACCGGCACCTTCACCGCGTCGACGAAGCGGCGGTAGGTATCCAGATCGTAGGCGGCCTCGGCGAAGATGCCGTCGGCACCGGCCTCGACACAGGCGATGGCGCGCTCGATCGCCTTGTCCACGCCGTCCACCTGGATGGCGTCGGTGCGCGCGATCAGGAAGAAGTCCGGATCGGTCTTGGCATCGGCAGCGGCCTTCACACGGTCGACCATTTCACCCTGCGAGACGATCTCCTTGCCCGGACGATGGCCGCAACGCTTGGCACCGACCTGGTCCTCGATGTGGCAGGCGGCCGCGCCGGCCTTGATCAGCGACTTCACGGTGCGCGCGATATTGAACGCGCTCGGGCCGAAGCCGGTGTCGATGTCGACCATCAACGGCAGGTCGCAGACATCGGTGATGCGGCGCACGTCCACCAGCACGTCTTCCAGGGTGTTGATGCCCAGGTCCGGCAGGCCCAGCGAGCCTGCGGCAACGCCGCCGCCGGACAGGTAAATGGCACGGAAGCCGGCGCGCTTGGCCAGCAGGGCGTGGTTGGCGTTGATCGCACCGATCACCTGCAGCGGCGATTCGGCAGCCAGCGCCTCACGGAAGCGGGCACCGGCGGAGAAAGGGGCAGAAGCGGTCATGCGGCAATCCAGGTTGAAGTACGGGAAAGGAAGCGCAAGCACCATGCCAAGCTGCAAGCGGTTGATTTCACGGGAATGACCGGCATGCAACAGTGGAACATATGAAACATTGAAACGGATGTATCATGAAACATCCTCCCCGAAACGGCTGCCATGTATCTGCCCCGCTCCCCCCTGCGCCATGCCGATGCCGACCCGGGCCGTCCGGTGATCTGGACGGTCAGCGTCTCGCGGCTGACCGGCCTGCTCGGCGACGTGATCCCCGAGTTCGACCGCCGCGCGCGTATCGAACAGATCAACCTCGGCTTCGAGGAAGCGGTGGAGGTGATCGGCCAACGCCTGCGTCGCGAGCACTGCGACGTGGTCATCGCTGGCGGCTCCAACGCGGCCTGGCTGCGCGGCCGGCTGGAGCTGCCACTGGTGCCGATCCAGGCCAACGGCTTCGACCTGATGGAAGCGCTGGCCCGGGCACGGCGTATCGCCAGCCGCATCGGCCTGGTCACCCACGCCAGCGACGTACCGGTGTTCAGCAACTTCCAGCAGAGCTTCGGCCTGGATATCGAGCATCGCCGCTTCGTCACCCGCGAGGACGCCCGCGACTGCATCGCCGACCTGCGCGCCAACGGCATCGAGGTGATCGTCGGCACCGGCATGGCCATCGACCATGCCGAGCACGCCGGCCTGCCCGGGGTGCTGCTGTATTCGGCCGACTCGGTGCG
Organism: Stenotrophomonas sp. LC732; assembly: GCF_052446685.1. NCBI lineage: Bacteria > Pseudomonadati > Pseudomonadota > Gammaproteobacteria > Lysobacterales > Lysobacteraceae > Stenotrophomonas > Stenotrophomonas sp. LC732. Next base: position 3,296,613 of record NZ_CP199214.1, read on the forward strand.
GCAGGCGTTCGAACATGCGCTGGAACTGACCCAGACCCTGGCACGTTCCGGCAGCAACCGCGCTGCACCGCGCCGGCGCCCGGCAGCGCGTGCCGATGCGCATGAACTGCTCGGCGACAGCGACGCGATGGCGCAGGTGCGCGCGCAGATCGCGCTGTATGCCCCACATGACAGCACCGTGCTGGTCAGCGGCGAAACCGGCACCGGCAAGGAACTGGTGGCGCGCCAGCTGCACGCCGCCAGCGGGCGCCGTGGCCGCTTCGTCGCGCTGAACTGTGGCGCGATCAGCGAATCGCTGCTGGAAGCGGAGCTGTTCGGCTACAGCGATGGCGCCTTCACCGGCGCACGGCGTGGCGGCCGCGTTGGCCTGGTGGAAGCTGCAGATGGCGGCACCCTGTTCCTGGACGAAATCGGCGAACTGCCGCTGCCGCTGCAGACCCGCCTGCTGCGGGTGCTGGAGGAACGTGAAGTGCTGCGCGTGGGTGCCACCGAACCGACGCCGGTGGACCTGCGCGTGGTCGCCGCCACCCTGCAGTCGCTGGAGCAGCGCGCGGCGACCGGCAGCTTCCGCCGCGACCTGTATTACCGCCTGGCCGCGCTGCGGATTGCCCTGCCCTCGCTGCGCGCCCGACGCGGTGACATCCCGTTGCTGGCGCAGCATTTCTTCCGCCAGCTGCGTGGCATCGACGCGCCATTGGATGAGGCGGCGCTGGCGGTGCTGTGCGCGGCCGAGTGGCCGGGAAACGTGCGCGAGCTGCGCAATCTGGTCGATCGCCTGCGCATCCACTGGCAGCCCGGTGAAGGGCTGATCGATGCCGCGCGACTGCTCCAGCTGGCGCCTGAGCTGGTGCATGAAGGTGTCGCGGCGTTGCCGGTGGAAAGCAACGGCAGGCGCCCACCGCGGGCCAAGCTGGAAGCACTGTTGCGGGAACACCGGCATGATCGCGAGGGCATGGCGCAGGCGCTGGGCGTGTCACGCACCACGCTGTGGCGCTGGCTGCGCGCGGAGGACCTGTAAAGCCGAGCCCATGCCCGGCTGATGTTCCCGCGTAAGCAGCCGAGCATGGGCTCGGCTCTACAGGGTGCCTGTCGTCAGCGCGCTTCGATGGCGAACCGTCCACTACCCACTGCGGCAATCCACAGCAGCAGTACGCCCAGCGGCACTTCGCTCAGGTAGAAGAACCAGCTCAGCCAATCCAGCACGCCAAGCCCTGCCGGAATGCGCGCGATGCCATCGGTCAGCGCAGCCACTACGCAGATCGCCGCCAGCAGCAGGGCCGAGGGGCGGCTCAAAAGGCCCAGCACCAGCAGACCACCCGCAATCCACTCGATCGCACCGAGTACCGGCGCACTGAACACCGGGAATGGGATACCGGCATCGACCAGCGTATGCACCATGCGCTCGCGCCCGGCGTCGGTGAACACCTTGTTCCAGCCGGACACGCAGAACATCACACCGGCGACGATGCGGGCGAGCAGCAACAACAACGCTTCCACGCCGCGGCGTGGTGGCGGCACGGCAAACAGGCAACGCCAGGAGGGCATGGCAACTCCGCAGATCGAGGGCATCGCAGCGAGTGTGCCCGTCGCCGACCTGCTCGTGCATGAAGCGGACCAGTCCGTTCGCGACAAACGCAGGTTGCTGTAGAGCCGAGCCCATGCTCGGCTGCTCCTGCGAGAACATCAGCCGAGCATGGGCTCGGCTCTACAGCAGCCCCAGCACCACCCCGCCTTACGGGTACAGCAGGCGCTTGCTCCAGCGCCCTTCGGCGCCGGCTTCATAGCACCAGCGCTCGTGCAGGCGGAACTGCGCGCCATACCAGAACTCGATGCGGTCAGGCACCACGCGCAGGCCGCTCCAGCCCTCCGGGCGCGGCACGTCCTTGCCCTCGAAGCGGGCTTCGACCTCGGCCACGCGCGCATCGAATTCCTCGCGCGTTGCCAGCGTCTTCGACTGCTGCGAGGCCCAGGCACCGATCTGGCTCATGCGTGGACGGCTGGCGAAATAGGCGTCGGCCTCGGCAGCGGCAACCTGCTCGACGCGACCCTCGATGCGCACCTGGATGCCGGCCTCGCGCAGGCTGCGCCACAGGAACAGCAGTGCAGCCTGCGGATTGGCCTGCAGCTCCTGGCCCTTGTGGCTGTCCAGGTGGGTGTAGAACACGAAGCCGCGCTCATCGAACGCCTTCAGCAGCACGGTGCGCGCCGAGGGACGACCCTGCGTATCGGCGGTGGCCACGGTCATCGCGTTCGGCTCGACCTCGCGGCTCTGTTTGGCCTCGTCGAACAGGCCGGCAAACGTGGACAGGGCTTCGGCGTACAGGTCGCTCATGATTGCGTTCTTCTCACACGGATTGGGCTATTGTGGCTGCATGGCCGCTGCTGCGTATATGCCCCAGGTGAAAGGATTCCCCGAAACATTGGCCGAACAGGCGCTGGATGATGCGCTGGGCAGCGGCGCAGCGGTTCCAGTATTGGCGATCAGCGGCCTGCAGGGGAGCGGCAAATCGACGCTGGCGGCGCAGGTGGTGGCCCGTGCCCAGGCACGCGGCCTGAACGCAGCCACGCTGTCGATCGATGATGTCTACCTGACCCGCGCACAGCGCCAACGGCTGGCCCGCCAGGTGCACCCACTGCTGATCACCCGCGGCCCGCCCGGCACCCACGACCTGCCGCTGGCCCATGCGGTATTGAACGCCGTGGCCGCACGCCAGCCCTTCGCAATGCCGCGCTTCGACAAGCTGGCCGACGAGCGCCTGCCCGAAGCGCACTGGCCGCAGCTGCAGCAACCGCTGGACCTGCTGGTATTCGAAGGCTGGTTCCTGGGCACGCCCGCGCAGGATGACGACGCGCTGGACAGCCCGTTGAACGCACTGGAACGCGAAGCCGACGCCGATGGCCGCTGGCGGCGCTGGTGCAACCAGGCGCTGGCCCGTGACTACCCGGCGTTGTGGCAGCGCTGCGACCGCCTGTGGTTCCTGCAGCCGCCGGATTTCTCGGTGGTACCACGCTGGCGCTGGCAGCAGGAGCAGAACCTGCAGGCCGCGCAGCCGGGCCGGCACGGCATGAGCCGGCCACAGCTGGAGCGCTTCGTGCAGTACTACGAGCGGGTCAGCCGGCAGGCATTGAGCGCCCTGCCCGCCCTGGCCGACCACGTGGTGGTGCTGGACGGCCAGCGACAGGTGCAGGACGTGCGCTGAACGCGCCTATTCCACCAGGAAAGTCACCCGCAGGTTGACCCGCCATTCGGTGATCTCGCCGCTGCCATTGGTGACCACCTTGGTCTCGTTCACCCAGGCGCCCTGGATGCCCTTGACCGTCTCGGAGACCTTCTTCAGCCCGCTGCGCACGGCGTCTTCCACGCTTTTCGGCGAGGACGCAGTGATTTCGATGACCTTGGCGACCGTCATGGCCTGTACTCCGTCTGGCGCGGGAGACCCCGCAGGAACGCCCACCCTGACGTGAAGAACGTAAAGGCCAGGGCACGGAGGTGTTAGCATCAGAAGGCATGAATCCTGCTCCGAACCTGATCCTGATCGGCCCGATGGGCGCCGGCAAAACCTGCATCGGCCGCCGCCTGGCCGAGCGTTTCACGCTGGACTTCGTCGATGTCGACCAGGCCATCGTCGATGCCGCCGGCGCCAGCATTCCGACCATCTTCGAGCATTCCGGCGAAGCCGGCTTCCGCAGCCATGAACGCCAGGCGCTTGCGCGGGTACTGGAAGGCCGTGGCCAGCTGGTCTCCACCGGTGGCGGCGCCGTGCTGGATCCGGACAATCGTGCACTGATCGCCCGGCGCGGCTTCGTGGTCTATCTGCGGGTCAGCGTGGCCGAACAGCTCGAGCGCCTGGCCCGCGACAAGGGCCGGCCGCTGCTGCAGCGCCCGGACCGCGAGCAGGTGCTGCACGATCTGGCCGCACACCGCGACCCGCTGTACCGCGAACTGGCCGACCTCACCCTCGACACCGACCCGTATACCGCTGCCGATGCGACCGCCCAACTGGTGGTCAAGCTGGCCACGCAATGGCAGCGCCAGGACCTGACCGCATGACCTCCCCCGCCCTGCTGCAGGTCGCCGTTGGCGGCGACCGCCCCTACTCCATCACCATCGGCGCCGGTGCCCAGGCCGATGGCACCGCGCTGGCCTCGCACGTGCGCGGCCGTCATGTGCTGCTGCTCAGCGACAGTGAAGTCGCCCCGCGCTATCTGGCGCCGGTGAAGCAGACGCTGCTGGCCGCTCGCCCCGACCTGGTCATCGGCGAGCACGTGCTGGCCGCGGGCGAAGCCTCCAAGACGCTGGCCGAGTTCGGCCGCGCGATCGAAGCGCTGGCCGCGCTCGGCGCCACCCGCGACGCCTGCGTCTTCGCCCTCGGCGGCGGCGTGGTCGGTGATCTCGCCGGTTTCGCTGCCGCCTGCTGGATGCGCGGCGTGGACTGCGTGCAGCTGCCGACCACCCTGCTGGCAATGGTCGATTCGTCGGTGGGCGGCAAGACCGCAGTCGACATTCCGACCGGCAAGAACCTGGTCGGTGCCTTCCATCCACCGCGTGCGGTCATCGCCGATACCCGCGTGCTGGCCACCCTGCCGCCACGCGAGCTGCGTGCCGGCCTGGCCGAAGTGGTGAAGTACGGCGCGCTGGGTGATGCCGTGTTCTTCGAGTGGCTGCAGCAGCATGCCGATGCGCTGCTGGCCGGCGAGGATGCGGTGCTGGCCGAGGCCATCGCGCGCAGCTGCCGGCACAAGGCCGCCATTGTCGAGCGCGACCCGTTCGAGAAGGGCGAGCGTGCCCTGCTCAACCTCGGCCACACCTTCGGCCACGCCATCGAGACCGAACAGGGCTATTCGGCCCCGGGCCGCGATGCACTGAACCACGGCGAGGCGGTGGCGGTGGGCATGGTGCTGGCGGCGAAGCTGTCCACCGACCTGGGCCTGGCCGACGATGCCGACCGCACGCGCCTGCAGGCCCTGCTGGAACGCCTCGGCCTGCCGGTGGCGATCCCGGGCGGGCTGGAGCCGCAGGCCCTGCTCGGCCGCATGCGCCTGGACAAGAAGAACGTGGCCGGCCGCCTGCGCCTGGTGTTGTGGCGCGGGATGGGCCGTGCCGAAGTGGTGCCGGACGTGGATGAAGCGGCGGTGCTGAAGGTGCTGTCGGTCCGGTAGTGCCGGCCGCGTTGCGGCCGGGGTCACCCTGGCCCCGCTACAATCGGCGCCATGCACGTCTACCTGCAACATCCCGATGCCGGCGCGCAGGCACCGCGCTTCCTGCGCCTGAGCCTGCTGCCGGACCTGTTCGGCGGCTGGGAGCTGCTGCGCGAGAGCGGCCGTGTCGGCAGCCGCTCGCAGCTGCGGCGCGAGCTGTTCCTGCAGGCCGACGACGCCCGCCACGCCTTCGAGAAGGCCCGTGATGCCGAACTGCATCGCGGCTTCCAGATCCTTTCGCACGGCGACTGACGCCGCTGCTCCTCCCGTCCAAGGAATGCCCATCGTGACCAGCCCTCTCCGCAACGATCGCCTGCTGCGCGCCCTGCGCCGCGAACCGGTGGACTGCACCCCCGTCTGGCTGATGCGCCAGGCCGGCCGCTACCTGCCGGAATACCGCGCGACCCGGGCCAAGGCCGGCAGCTTCCTGGCCATGGCCAAGACCCCGGAGATCGCCTGCGAAGTCACCCTGCAGCCGCTGCGCCGGTTCCCGCTGGACGCGGCCATCCTGTTCTCGGACATCCTCACCATTCCCGACGCGATGGGCCTGGAGCTGTACTTCGTCGAAGGCGAAGGCCCGAAGTTCCGGCACCCGGTGCGTGACGAAGCCGCCATCGCCCGGCTGGCGGTGCCGGACATGGAACAGGACCTGGGCTACGTGATGGATGCGGTACGGCTGATCCGCCGCGAACTGGACGGCCAGGTGCCGCTGATCGGCTTCTCCGGCAGCCCGTGGACACTGGCCTGCTACATGGTGGAAGGCGGTGGCAGCAAGGACTTTGCGCGCATCAAGGCGATGGCACTGAACCATCCGCAGGCCCTGCACCGCCTGCTGGAGGTCACCACCGAGGCGGTGATCGCCTACCTCGGCGCGCAGCGCGCCGCCGGTGCGCAGGCGCTGCAGGTGTTCGACACCTGGGGTGGCGTGCTGTCGCCGTCGATGTACCGCGAGTTCTCGCTGCGCTACCTGCAGCGCATTGCCGAGGGGCTGGAGCGCGGCGAAGGCAGCGAGCGCACGCCGCTGATCCTGTTCGGCAAGGGCACCGGCCTGCACCTGGAAGCGCTGTCGCAGACCGGCGCCGATGCACTCGGCCTGGACTGGACGCTGGACCTGGACGAGGCGATGCGCCGCACCCGTGGCCGCGTCGCGCTGCAGGGCAACCTCGACCCGACCACGCTGTACGCCTCGCCGGATGCGATCGCCGCGGCCGCCGCGCGCGTGCTCGACACCTATGCCGCCGGCAACGGCGGCTCGCGCGAGGGCCATGTGTTCAACCTCGGCCATGGCATGTCGCCGGACATGGACCCGGCGCATGTACAGGTGCTGGTCGACGCAGTGCACGCGCACAGCCAACGCTGAGCATTCCGCATGCAGGTACGGCGCGACCTTGATCGCGCCGTGACCCGCAGTGCGCGATCATGGCGGCCCCCACGCTGCACCGGCCGCACCCCATGTCCACATCGCCATCGACCTACAACCGCCAGCGTCCCCTGCTGTGGCTGGTGTCCCTGGCGATCTTCATGCAGATGCTGGACTCGACCATCGTCAACACGGCGTTGCCGGCGATGGCGGCCAGCCTGGGCGAGAGCCCGCTGCAGATGCAGTCGGTGGTGTTCAGCTATGCGCTGGCGGTGGCCACCTTCATTCCCGCCTCGGGCTGGATCGCCGACCGCTATGGCACCCGGCGCACCTTCCTGGTGGCGATCATCCTGTTCACCCTCGGCTCGCTGGCCTGCGCGCTGGCCCAGCACCTGCACCAGCTGGTCGGTGCGCGCGTGCTGCAGGGCATCGGCGGTGCGATGCTGCTGCCGGTCGGCCGGCTGGCGGTGATGCGCTCGGTGCCGCGCGAGGATTTCCTGCGCGCGATGAGCTTCATCGCCATCCCCGCGCTGGTCGGCCCGCTGATCGGCCCCACGCTGGGCGGCTGGCTGGTCGAGATCGCCTCATGGCACTGGGTGTTCCTGATCAACCTGCCGATCGGCGTGATCGGTTTCATCGCCGCGATGAAGATCATGCCCGACCATTACGCCAGCCACCGCACCCGCTTCGACCTGCGCGGCTACGTCATGCTGGCCTTCGCGATGGTGGTGCTGTCGCTGGCACTGGACGGCATCTCCGGGCTCGGCACGCCACACGCACTGGTGATGCTGATGACCGTGGCTGGCCTGGCCGCGCTGGTGGGCTACTGGCTGCACGCCGCCAACTCCACCGCGCCGCTGTTTTCGCTGGCCCTGTTCCGCGTGCCCAGCTACCGCATCGGCATTCTCGGCAACCTGTTCTCGCGCATCGGCAGCAGCGCGATGCCGATGCTGATCCCGCTGCTGCTGCAGGTCGGCCTCGGCCTGGGCCCGATGCATGCCGGCCTGATGATGGTGCCGGTAGCGGCCGCCGGCATGGTCTCCAAGCAGCTGGCGGTGAGGCTGGTCGAGCGCTTCGGTTACCGCCGCGTGCTGATGGTCAACACCGTGCTGGTCGGCCTGGCGATGGCCAGCTTCATCCTGATGACACCCGGCCAGCACCTGGCCTGGCGCCTGCTGCAGCTGGCGTTCTTCGGCGCGGTCAATTCGCTGCAGTTCACCGTGATGAACACCGTGACCCTGCGCGATCTGGACCGTGAGTTCGCCAGTTCCGGCAACAGCCTGCTGTCGATGGTGATGATGCTGGCCGCCGGTTTCGGCGCCGCAGCCGCCGGCAGCCTGCTGGCCGCGTTCGGCACCCACCTGGACAGCACCGACGCCACTGCGGCGTTGCATGCCACGTTCCTGTGCGTGGGCGCGATCACGCTGACCTCGACGATGATCTTCTGGCAGCTGCCCGACACCAAGCCCGAACCGCGGCAGGTCGAGCACGTCGCGGAGTGAAGGGGGTTCGGCAGGGCCTGCGGCCCTGCACCTGCAGAGGCCGAAGCCGAAGCAACAGCAACAGCAACAGCGAGCATTCCGTGGGTTGGCAGGGCGGTGCGGGCTTGCAGGACACGCCGTAAATCCCGCTCCGCGGTCCGGCCCAGCCGCCGGCGGCTGCGCGTTCGGGCGCTTGCGAAGCAGTGCTTCGCAAGCAAAGCGCCCTCACCCATGGGGGCTCGATGGCGCCATCCATGGCGCCAACGGTCCTGCAAGCCCACACCGCCCCACCTCTGACAGGTTCACGCGGCTGTGGGTAACGGCGACTGTTGGAACGCGCGGTTGTTGGTAGGTGTCGACCTTGGTCGACACATCTGTCAGATATCGAATTCCAGATTGGGGTCAGAGCCCGTTGCGCAGCAACGGGATCCGACCCCGAGCTCCGACAGATCGCGGAAAACTGTCGAAGGCGGGCTTTTGACGTTGACGTTGACGTTGATTCTGCAGGTGCAGGACTGCAAGCCCTGCAATAAACCCTACCTGCCCATCGCCCTGGCGATCGCTTCCACCAGCAGTTCACCGGTCACCGGCTTGCGCAGGAAGCCGCCGATGCCGGCCGCTTCCACCTGCTGCTGAAGGTCCGGATCAGTCCGCGCGGTCACCGCCAGCAGCGGCAGCATGTAGCCCTGGTTACGCAGGTGCTGGGCCAGTTCGAAGCCGCTCAGGCCGGGCAGGTCCAGATCCAGCAAGCCGACGTCGAAATCGCCGGCACTGATCTCGCGCAGCGCCGCCAGCGCATGGCCGGCATGCACCACCTCGTGGCCGCGTGCGCTCAACAACCCCCGCACCACATCGGCCACGGTGGCATCGTCCTCGACCAGCAGCACCCGCAGCGGTGGCATGTTCGCCGCATCGTCGCGATGCCCCTCGGCGGACACCTCGGCGTCACCGTCCACCACCAGTGGCAACGGCAGGGTGACGCCGAAGCAGGTGCCCCGGCCCAGCTGGCTCTCCACCTGGATCCGCCCCTGCATCGCTTGTGCCAGCTCGCGGCAGATCGCCAGGCCCAGGCCGCTGCCACCGTACTGCGCTGCCGTACGTGCACCATCGGCCTGCTCGAAGCGTCGGAACAGGCGCTGCTGCTGTTCCTGGCTGATGCCCGGGCCGGTATCACGTACCTCGAAATGCAGCGCGCGCAGCTCGCCATCGCAACGTGCATGCAGGGTGATGGTGCCGCGGCTGGTGAATTTCACTGCGTTCGACAGCAGGTTCAGCAGGATCTGCCGCACGCGCATGGCATCACCGGTCGCCTGCAGGCCCGGCGGCAGCTGGTTGTCCAGGACGAAGCGCAGGCCCTTCTGTGCAGCCAGCGGGCCCATCAGCGCCGCCAGATCCTGCAGCAGGCCATTCAACGCAAACGACTGCGACTGCAGCTCCAGGCGCCCGGACTCGATCCGCGCCAGGTCCAGCGCATCGTTGACCAGATGCAGCAGGTGCTCGCCCGCATGCCGGATCGACTGCGTGTAGCCGCGCTGCTGCGGGTCCAGTGGCGAAGCCAGCAGCAGCTCGCTCATGCCCAGCACGCCGGTCATCGGCGTACGGATCTCATGGCCAAGGTTGGCCAGGAAGCGGGTCTTGGCCGCCGAGGCCTGCTCGGCCAGTTCCTGCTTGTGCAGCGCCAGCTGGTAGGCGTGGCGCCGCTGCAGGCGGCGTCGGTACAACCAGGCGAACCAGCTGGTCAGCAGCAACCCGACCGACGCCAGCACCAGCAGGCCGGACAGGCTGCGCCACCACGGCGGCTGCACGCGGAACTCCAGGCTCTGCACCCGCGACCACACATGGTCGGCCGAGCGTGCCTGCACTTCCAGCCGGTAGCTGCCCGGCGCCAGGCGCGAGAACAGGCGCTCACCCGCCGGACCGACTTCAACCCAATCCGGGTCGTAGCCGGCCAGGCGATAACGGTAGGTATTGGACGCCGAGTCGGCGAAGGACAGCAATCGCGCGACGATGCGCAGGTCGCGATCGCCATCGGCGATCTGCAACGGCGCATCGTGGGTCATGTCCAGCACCTGTTCGTTGCGGCGCACTTCCACCCGCTCGATCACCAGTGGCGCGCGACGTACCGAAGGCCGTACCTGCTCCGGGTCGAACACCACCGCGCCTGCCGCCGTTCCGGCCACCAGGTGGCCATCGGCCGCTGCGATCAGGGTGTGCTCGCGGAATTCCTGGCTTGGCAGGCCGTCGTGCACGCCGTACAGGCGCACGCTCTGCCCATCGGCACTGACACGTACCAGGCCGCGTGCGCTGGTCGCCCAAGCCACGCCCTGCGCATCCACCACCAGGCCAGAGGCGGAGATCGCCGGACAGCCCTGTTCGGCACCGACCACCGCCTGCCGTTCCAGCCGCCCCTGGCTCCAGCGGTATCGCGACAGGCGCCCGTCCTCGGACAACCAGACCTGGCCGTCACGGCCCACATGCAACGCATGGATGGCCGTTGCCGGCGCACCCGGCACCGGCTGGAAGCGTTCGCTTTCCGGCAGCCACTGCAGCAGGCCACGGCTGCTGGCCAGCCAGATATGGTCCTGCGGACCGCATTCCACATCGAGGTTGAGCTGGCCCTGCTGCAGGCCGCGCTGGCCATTGTCCAGCTGGCGCCGCAGGCGTCCGTCGAGATCACGTTGCTGCAGGCCCGCGGGAAGCATCAACCAGAGGCTGTCGCCGTCGCAGGTCATCATCGCTTCGATGACCCCTTCCATCGCCGCATCGGTACCGGCATCACGGCCCCAACGACGCAGTTCGCGCCGTTGCGGGTCGTAGCGCACCAGTGCATCGGTCGATCCGATCCAGACCTGGCCACGCCGGTCCTCGCGCACCGAGGTCAGCCAGTGCATGCCGTTGACCCAGGTGCGGTGCTGCTCGATCCTGCCGGTCTTCGGATCGAAGCGGTCCAGCGCGCCATGGCTGCCCACGGTCCAGACACCGCCATTGCTGGACGGGCTGGTGCCCAGCACGAGCGCATTGCGCAGCGAGCTGGGGTCGTCCTCCAGCCGCGACAGCACCGAGAACTGCCACCAGCGTGGCAGCAGGTGCCACAACCCGGCATTGGTGCTGGCCAGCCAGATGCCACCTTCGCGGTCCTCATAGGCACCGGTCCAGTTCGGCCGCACCGGACCGCGTGCGATCGCGCTGTACAGCGGCACGGTCTGGTACTGGCCGTCGACCGCACGTCCCAGCCCGGTGCGCGTATCCAGCCAATGCCCGCCCTGCTCGTCGCGCAGCATCATGCCCAGCACCTGCTCGCCTGGCGGCAGCTTCCACGGTGGTGCCTCGAAGCGGCCATCCGGGCGGCGCACGGTGGCCCCGGCCATCGTGCTGATCCACAGGCTGCCATCGGGCTCGGCGGTCAACCCGTTGATCAGCAGGCTGGGAATGATGTCCGTACCGACACGCTCGAAGTCGGTCCCGGTCCAGCGTGCCACGCCATGCTTGGTGCCGATCCACAGGCTGCCATCGGCCAGCGTGGCCAGGTAGGGCACCGACGACGAAGGCAGGCTGCGCGGATTGTTCGGCTCGGGCAGGAAGCGCTGCAGGCGGTCCTGGCTGTCCAGGCGGTACAGGCCGCCTTCGTGGGTACCGAACCAGATCGAGCCATCAGGCGTGCTGGCCAGGCTCCAGACCGTGTTGGTGCCCATCAACGGCTGGCTGCTGCGGTCGTAGAAGTGCAGCTGCCGGCGGTCGGCCGACATGCGCACCAGGCCAGCGTTCTCGGTGCCTATCCACAACTGGTTGCGGGCATCGACCAGCACCGTCCAGATGCGGTTGTCACGCAGTCCATCCTCGGAACGCCACACGCGGTAGGTGCGGCCGTCATAGCGGGCCAGGCCATCGTTGGTCGCGATCCACAGGTAGCCGTACCGGTCCTCGGCCATGCGGTTGACGGTATTGGACGGCAGGCCATCGAACACCGTCACCTGCCGCGGGCTCGGAGGCACCGGCTGTGCCGCAGCGGGCAACGCGCCGCACAGGAGGACCAGCAGCAGCATCGCCGCCCGCAGATACACCACCGATTGCCTCCTCACGCTGGTCCTGATGATTCCCGCGCTGCGGGCGTCGGCATGGTAAACCGAAAGTCGCGCCGTTCACGCCCGGCGCCGGCACAGTCACGCAGTCGCCTGCCGTTTCGCACGCGCCTGGGCGATGGCCGCCACCAGCAGGTCGCCGGTCACCGGCTTGCGCAGGAAGCCATCGAAGCCGGCGGCCAGCACCTGGGTTTCGGCGTAGGCATCGGAACGGGCGGTCACTGCCACCAGCGGCAGTTCATAGCCCATGGTGCGCAGCTGGCGGGCGATGGCCGTACCGTCCAGCGCGGGCAGATCGAGATCGAGCAGGCCGACGTCGAAACCATCGGTGGCGATCTCCGACAGCGCACCCAGGCCATGCAGCACGTGGACCACCTCATGCCCGCGCACCCGCAGCAGGCCGGCGATGACCTCGGCCACCGTGGCGTCGTCCTCGACCAGCAGGATGCGCAGCGGCGGCAGTTCCGGCAGGGCCGCCACCTCGCCCGCGGTGCCGGCGGCCTGGCGCGTCCAGGGCAGGGGCAGGCGCACGCGGAACCGCGCACCCTTGCCAGGCTGGCTGTCCACTTCGATACGCCCCCCCATCGCCACCGCCAGTTCCTGGCAGATCGCCAGTCCCAGGCCACTGCCGCCGTAGCGCGACGCGGTGCGCGGACCGTCGGCCTGTTCAAAACGATGGAACAGGCGCTGCTGCTGCTCGGCATTGATGCCCGGGCCACTGTCATGCACTTCGAAACACAGGCCGCCCTTCTCTTCCAGGCGCACGGCCAGGCCGACGTGGCCGCGCTCGGTGAACTTGATGGCGTTGCCGAGCAGGTTCAGCAGGATCTGGCGCACGCGCATCTCGTCTCCGCTGACACTGACCGGCCCTGCCGGGTTTTCACCGCGCCGGAATTCCAGCTGGCGCTGCTGCGCCATCGGCTGCATCAGGCCCTGCACCTGGTCAAGCAGTTCCTCCAGGTCGAACGGACGCAGATCCAGCTCAAGCCGCCCGGCTTCGATGCGGGCCAGGTCCAGCGCATCGTTGACCAGCCGCAGCAGATGGCTGCCGGCCTGCTGGATCGACCCCGCGTAGCCACGCTGCACCGGATCCAGCGGAGTCGCGAGCAGCAGTTCGCTCATGCCCAGCACGCCGGTCATCGGCGTGCGTACTTCGTGGCCCAGCGTGGCCAGGAAACGGCTCTTGGCCTGCGAGGCCTGCTCGGCCAGCTGCTGCTTGTGCACCGTCAGCTGCCATTGCTGGCGACGGCGCAGCCGCGCGCGGACCGACCAGACCAGGACCACCAGCAGCAGCGACCCCAGCAGGATGTAGCCGAAGATCGCCATGCCGCTGCGCCACCACGGCGGCAGCACCTTCACCTGCAACTGCTGCGAAGGCGTCCACGCGCCCCGGGCGGTCGCTGCCTGCACCTCGATGACGTAGCTGCCGGTCGGCAGCCGCGACAGGGTGCGCTGGCCATCGCCCCCCCTGCTCCACCCAGTCCTGGTCATAGCCCTGCACGCGGAAGCGGTAACGGTTGCCCTGCGGGCTGGCATAGGACAGCAGCCGCGCATCGATCTGCAGATCGCGGTCATCCGGTCCCAGCAACAGGGTGCCGGTGAGCGGCAACGGTTGCCAGCCGCGCGCGTCGTCGCGGCGTACGCGCACTTCGGCGATCACCAGCGATGAAGAAGGCAGCACCGTGTCGTCGGCATTCACATCGAAGGCAACCAACCCGGTCTGGGTGACGGCCAGCACGCGACCATCTGCATTCACTGCCGGTGGCCGGCCGGTGAACTCCGCATCGGACAGTCCATCGCGCTCGTTGAACTGCTGCAGGCGCCGCGTTTTCGGGTCCCAACGCAGCAGGCCGCGCGGCGTCGTCGCCCACAGCTGGCCGTTGCCGGCCAGCGCCAGCCCGCCCATGGTGACCGGCGGCACGCCTGCACTGCCGTCGATGCGCTGGATGAGGCGCAGGCTCAGGCCATCCCACTGGTAGCGCTCGAACGCGCCTTGGCGCGCCAGCCACAACTGTTGCGGATCGATCCACACCAGGTCGTAGATGGGCCCGCGCGAAACGCCCGGTACTGCCTCGAAGCGTCCAGCCTGCTCGCGCCAGATGCCCATGTCACCCATCACCCAGGGCCGGCCATGGGCGTCGAAGCGGATCTGCTCGATCGGCGCATCGGCGGTCCCGCGGAAATGCTCCAGCGGATAACGGTGCAGCAGCCGGCCCTCTGCATCGCGCTGCTGCAGGTCCAGGCCCATCACCGACACCCACACCGTGCCATCAGGCGCCTGCCGCATCAGGTCGATGCGCTGGCGCAGGTCGGCACTGCCATCGATCCGCAGATCGCGCAGCGCGCCGGTAGCCGGATCGTAGACGGTGATGCGGCCGCCGCGTCCCAGCCACAGGCGCCCATCCGGGCGCGGCAGCACCGACCACACCACGCCGCTGCCGAGCTGCCGGTCGCTGGCCAGCAGGCGCAGGGTGCCCTGCGCATCGAGCTGGTACACCCCTCGCGCCGAGCCGACGTAGTAGTTCTTCCCATCGCTGGCCGCGCTCAACAGGTACTGGCTGTCCAGCGGCTTGCCGTCGAGCTGGTTCCAGATCGAGAAGCGCCGCCAGTCCGGTGGCAGATAGGCCAGGCCCTGGGTCAGCAGCGCCACCCACAATCCGCCCTCGTGGTCCTGCAGCAGATCGAGCACACCGCTGTGCGCGGTCAGGAAGCCGCTGCCGCGGTCGCCCTCCAGCCGGCGCAGCGCCGCCGCATCCCCCCGCAACAGGCCATCGGAGGTGCCAGCCCAGTAGCCCCCCTGGCGATCGGCCAGGACCAGGGCCGAGCGCAGCTGGGCGCTGTCGGCCCATCGCGGACGACTGACCCGGTCCTGCCCATCGATGCGGTACAGGCCATCGTTCTGGCTGCCGACCCAGATCGAACCCTCCGCATCCCGGCTCAACCGGAGCACGCTCAGCGTGCTCAGTTCCCGCGCGGCCACCGGCTCGAATCCGCTGCCGTTCCAACGCGCCACGCCCGCTTCGGTGCCCAGCCACAGGCGGCCCTGCGCATCGACCAGGCTGGTGAAGATGCTGTTGCTGGGCAGGCCCCCCGGCTGCGCCGGGTCATGGGTGTAGAGGCGCACGCTGCCGTCCTCGCCAAGCCGGCAGACGCCATGGTTGTTGGTCCCGATCCACAAGGCGTCGTCGACATAGGCCAGCGCCCAGAACTGCCCCTGGCAGGTGGAATTGACCGTGTCGAAGGTCCGGAAGCGCTCGCGGTCGGCATCCAGGCGGGCCACGCCCTTGCCGTTGATGCCCACCCAGACCCGGTCCAGCGGATCGATCAGCAGGGTCTCGATCTCGTTGCCGGGCAGCGAGCCCGGCTGTTCCGGATCGTGCTCCCAGACCCGCAGGCTGTTGCCGTCATAACGGGCGAGTCCACCATCGGTGGCGGCCCAGATGTGGCCCTGGCGATCCTCGGCCAGCGCCACCACCATGCGTGACGGCAAGCCTTCGGCGGCACCGAAGCGGCGCAGGCGCGGTGTTTCTGCCATGTCCAGGGTCGCAGCCGCCGTGGCCATCGCCATCAGCAGCAGTCCCATACCTGCGATGCCACGGCACCACCGGCGCCAGCCGCTCGTCATCCTGAACCCCCTGTCCTGGGCCGATTGTCACACAGGGCCGGGTTCATGGCTGCAACAGGCTGTTTCCAGCGGCGGCACCACCACGAACTGTTGCAGCCATGCACGCAACGTTGGCAGGGGGCTGTGCGTATGATCACAGCGTCACCTTCCGGAGCCCGCCATCGATGCGTCCCTGCCTGGCCCTGCTGCCGATGCTGCTCGCCACCGCCCCTGCCTGGGCGGCCGCCGACACCTATCGCCTCGATCCGGTGCACACGCGGGTGCTGTTCTCCATCGATCACGCGGGCTACTCGCAGGCCATGGGCACCGTGTCCGGCAGCGAGGGCCGCGTGCTGTTCGATCCCGACAACTGGCGCGACGCCACCCTGGAAGTGGACATTCCGGTGTCGCGTCTGGACCTTGGCGACGCCAAGTGGAACCAGGCCACGCTGGCCCGCAGCCTGCTCGATGGCGAGCGATTCCCCAGCGCACGCTTCGTCTCCAGCCGGGTCGAACCGATCGACGCCAAGCGTGCGCATGTGATCGGCACGCTGACCCTGCGCGGGGTCAGCCAGGAAGTCACCCTGGACGTGACCCTCAACGCGCTCAAGCGCTACCCGCTCCCTCCATTCCGACGCACCGCCGGGTTTTCCGCCAGCACGACGCTGAGCCGGCGCGCGTTCGGCATCACCGCCTGGCCGGGGGTCATCGGTGATGCGGTACAGGTGCGGATCGAGGCCGAAGCCACCCTCGACCGCAGCGACGCCCCGGGAACTCCCGCTCCCGTTCCACACTCCGACCACACGACGGCCCCCAAGGACCCTTCATGACCGCCAAGAACACCCCCGCCGCGTGGGGAAGTGTCAGCCAGCTCCTGCACTGGTTGATCGCACTGCTGATCCTCGCCCTGGGCGTGGTCGGCCTGACCATGGGCGAACTGCCCAAGACGCCCAAGTACTTCTGGGTCTACACCGCGCACAAGTCGATCGGCATCACCGTGCTGGCGCTGGTGCTGTTCCGTCTCGGCTGGCGCCTGTATGCCGGTGCGCCGAAGCCGGTGCCGGGCGTGCCCAGCTGGCAGGAACGCATCGCCAGTGCCACCCACGTGCTGCTGTACGTGCTGATGTTTGCCATTCCGCTGTCGGGCTGGCTGTACGACTCGGCCAGTGGCCTGCGCCCGTTCCGTTGGTTCGGCCTGGTCGACGTGCCCAAGCTGAGCGGCCCCGACCCGCAGGTCGTCGCGGTGTCCCATGCCCTCCACGAATACGGCTTCTGGCTGTTGATCGCGGTGGTGCTGGCCCATGCCGGCGCTGCCTTCTACCACCACCTGTTCCAGCGCGATGCAACGCTGTCTCGCATGTTGCCGCGCGGCTGGCTCGCCTCCCCTCAGAAGGACTGACCGATGAACCTGAAACTGACCACTCCGGCCGCCGTGGCCGCCGCCCTGGCCGGCATGCTGGCCACCGCCCCGGCGCTCGCTGCCGAGTATGCGCAGGCCCCCGGTGCCGGCTCGATCCTGGTGTTCGCCAGCAAGTACGACGGCGAAGTGTTCACCGGCAGCTTCCCGGGCTTCGCCACCAAGCTCAGCTTCGACCCGGCCAACCCGGCTGCCGGTTCGCTGGATGTAGTGATTCCGCTGGCAGGCGCCAGGAGCGGCAACAGCGACCGTGACTCGACCCTGCAGGGCGCCGACTTCTTCAATGTCGGCAAGTTCGCCACCGCGCGTTACACCGCCAAGGGCTTCCGCGCCGTGGGCAACGACCAGTTCGCCGCCGATGGCACCCTGGAACTGCGCGGCGTCAGCAAGCCGGTCACCCTGACCTTCACCTGGAAGCCGGGCACCCAGCCGGTACTGACCGGCAAGGCCACGGTCAAGCGCCTGGACTTCGGCGTCGGCGGCGGTGACTGGGCCGATACCAAGACCATTCCGGACGACACCGCGATCAGCACGATCGTGAAGTTCGACGCGAAATAAGACCATCCGGTGATGCCGTGCCCGTGGCCGGCATCACCGGGCATCGCAACGCATCCGGTAGTGCCGGCCGCTGGCCGGCATCACCGGGAACAGAGGGGTTGCCGGCCAGCGGCCGGCACTACTGATCGACGGCCAACCAGGCCTGCACCGTGGCCGCATCGAACGGCCAGTCCAGCTCGCGCTCGCCGCGCTCGTCGCGCAGCACCGGCACCCGCGTGCCATAGCGCGCTTCCAGCGCCGGCTGGTCATCCAGGAACACCGATTCGAACTCCGGCGCCCGCGCCTTGGCCAGCTCGGCCAGGGCCAGGTCGCACAGGTGGCAATCGTCACGCTGGATCAGGGTCAGCACCAGTCAGGCTCCCGTGGCGGAAATGCTGCGCCGCAGCCATCGGATGGCCCGGCAAGCCGCTAGAATAGCCGCTTGTCCGGTACCCGCAGTTTGGCATCCATGGCTGTCAGCACGTTCGACGTTTTCAAGATCGGCATTGGCCCGAGCTCCTCGCACACCGTCGGACCGATGAAGGCCGCCGAGCGATTCATCCATCGCTGGCTGCTCGACCCGGGCCGCCTGCACGAGGTCGCGCGCATCCGCGCCGATGTCTACGGCTCGCTGGCCTTGACCGGCCGCGGCCATGGCACCGACAAGGCGATCCTGCTGGGCCTGGAAGGCCAACGGCCTAACCTGATCGACCCGGACATCATTCCGGCCACCCTGGAGCGCATCCGCAGCAGCAAGCGCATCCAGCTGATGGGCCAGCACGAGATCGCCTTCGACGAGAAGCGCGATCTCGGCATGAACAAGCGCCAGAAGCTGCCCTACCACACCAACGGCATGCGCTTCACCGCGTACAACGCCGACGACGAAGTGATCGCGACCCGCGATTACTACTCGGTCGGTGGTGGCTTCGTGGTCAACCAGGACGACGCGGCCGATGACCGCATCGTGCCCGATGAAACCCCGCTGCCCTACCCGTTCAAGAGCGGCGACGAGCTGCTGGCACAGACCGCGCGCAGCGGCCTGAGCATCGCCCAGCTGATGTTCGAGAACGAAAAGTGCTGGCGCAGCGAAGACGAGATCCGCGCCCAGCTGCGCGAGATCTGGAGCGCGATGCAGTCGTGCGTCACCCGCGGCATCCGCGAGGAGGGCGTGCTGCCGGGTGGCCTGAAGGTCGGCCGTCGTGCACCGGCGCTGTACCGCGAGCTGTCGTCGAAGCCGGAAGCGGCGATGCGCGATCCGCTGACGACGCTGGACTGGGTCAACCTGTACGCACTGGCAGTGAACGAAGAGAACGCTGCCGGTGGCCGCGTGGTGACCGCACCGACCAACGGTGCGGCCGGCGTACTGCCGGCGGTGCTGCATTACTTCGACCGCTTCTGCCCCGGCGCCAACGAACAGCGCGTGTTCGATTTCCTGCTGACCTCGGCGGCGATCGGCATCCTGTACAAGGAAAACGCTTCGATTTCCGGTGCCGAAGTGGGCTGCCAGGGCGAAGTGGGCGTGGCCTGCTCGATGGCGGCCGGTGGCCTGGTCGCGGCGCTGGGGGGCAACCCGAGCCAGATCGAGAACGCCGCGGAAATCGGCATGGAACACAACCTGGGCCTGACCTGCGACCCGATCGGCGGCCTGGTGCAGATTCCCTGCATCGAGCGCAATGCAATGGGCGCGGTGAAGGCGATCAATGCCTCGCGCATGGCGATGCGTGGCGACGGCAAGCACAAGGTGTCGCTGGACAAGGTCATCAAGACCATGCGCGATACCGGCCGCGACATGCAGGACAAGTACAAGGAAACCAGCCGCGGTGGCCTGGCGGTGAACGTCATCGAGTGCTGAGGGCGACCGGCTCCGGCGCGATGGCGACGGGCCACAGGTAGAGTCGACTGTCAGTCGACCATCGCGCGCAGCGCGGGATTTCCGCGGCCTGAGGGAAGAGCAGTCGACCAACAGTCGACTCTACCCGGTCACCCTTGCCCGTACGGGCGACACCGTCACCGCGTTCCGGTTAGGCTCGGGGCTTCCCCACCCCGGATTGCCCCATGCGCGTGATCGCTGCCGCCCTGCTTGCCTGCCTTCCGCTGGCCGCCCTGGCCGCCCCCACCTACGGGCCTCGGCTGGAGGGTTTCGACTACGGCTATCCGGTGAAGACCTTCGCGCTGGAATCGCAGCGGCAGCCGCTGGAGATGGCCTACCTGGACATCGCGCCGAAGAAGGCACCCATCGGCGTGGTGGTGCTGCTGCACGGCAAGAACTTCTGTGCCGCCACCTGGAAGGAATCGATCAAGCCACTGGTCGCCGCCGGCTATCGGGTGATCGCCCCGGACCAGGTGGGCTTCTGCAAATCCAGCAAGCCCGAGCGTTACCAGTATTCGTTCGCGCAGCTGGCCGCCAACACCCATGCCCTGCTGCAACAGCTGCAACTGGGTGACGTCCCGGTGCACCTGGTCGGTCATTCGATGGGCGGCATGCTGGCGGTGCGCTACGCGCTGATGTTCCCGCAGGACCTGCGCAGCCTGTCGCTGGTCAATCCGATCGGGCTGGAAGACTGGAAGGCGCTGGGCGTCCCCTGGCGCAGCGTCGACGCGTGGTACGCCGGCGAAATGAACACCAGCTATGACAGCATCCGCCGCTACCAGCTGGAGGTGTACTACGACGGCAAATGGAAACCGGCCTACGAACCGTGGGCGCGGATGCAGTCGGGCATGTACGAAGGCCCGGGCAAGCAGGCCGTTGCATGGAGCCAGGCGCTGGCCTCGGACATGGTGTTCAACCAGCCGGTGGTCTACGAACTGAAGCACCTGCAGGTGCCGACCACGCTGTTCATCGGCCAGAAGGACCGCACCGCGATCGGGCGCGACCTGGCGCCGCCTGCGGTGAAGGCGACGCTGGGCAATTATCCGGTGCTGGGCAAAGCAGCGGCCGCAGCGATTCCCGGCGCGACGCTGGTCGAGTTCGCCGAACTGGGCCATTCGCCGCAGGTGCAGGACCCCAAGCAGTTCAACAGCGCGTTGTTGAAGGCCCTGAAGTCCCGCTGACCGGCAGGCGTGCCCTCTGTAGAGCCGAGCCCACGCTCGGCTCATGCGGCAGGACCGGGGTTCTGTCAGGAGCAGCCGAGCGTGGGCTCGGCGCTACAGGAACAATGCGATCAACCCACGATCCGCAGCACGTCATCCAGCAACGCAGCCGCAGTGACTTCCGCGCCGGCACCCGGTCCCTGGATCAACAAGGGTTGGTGGCGGTAGCGATCGCTGTGGATGGCCACGCGGTTGTCGGTGCCGGCACCCTGCGCCAGCGGATGATCGGCCGGCAGTTCGCGCAGGCCCACCTGCGCACCTTCGCTGTCAATACGGCCAACGAAACGCAGCACGCGGCCGTTGTCACGTGCCTGCTGCCAACGCGCCTGCAGCGGCGCATCCAGCTGCTCCAAGGCAGCCACGGCATCCTCCAGCGGCAACGCTGCCAGCGCTTCAGGCACCAGTGAATCCACCTGTACCTGCGACGCATCCAGCGCCAGCCCGCTGCTGCGCGCCAGGATCAGCAGCTTGCGGCGCACGTCCTCGCCGGACAGGTCCAGACGCGGGTCTGGCTCGGTATAACCGGCCGCCAGCGCCTCGCGCACCGCCGCCGAGAACGGCGACTGGCCGTCATAGCGATGGAACAGCCACGCCAGCGAGCCGGACAGCACGCCCTCGATGGCATGGATGTGATCGCCACCGGCCACCAGCGCGCGCAGGCTGCTCAACAGCGGCAGCCCGGCACCAACGGTCGCACTGTCGCCATAACGCGCGCCACTGTCGGCACAGCTTTCGGCAATGGCCTGCGCGCGGGCGAGCTGCGCGCCCCGGCCCAGCTTGTTGGCGGTCACCACATGCACGCCGCGCGCCAGCCATTGCACGTGACGGGCGGCCACGTCTTCACTGGCCGTGGCATCGACCACCACGTCGCCACGCTCCAGCCCTTCGGCGCTCGCCCATGGTGGCGAACTGTGGCCATCGCGGGGGGCTCGACGTGCCAGTTCCAAGGGCAGCGCCAGGTCGCGATCGATCTCCAGCGCGGTGCGCGAGTTGGCCAGCCATTGCACGCTGGGCAGTTCCAACCCGCGTGCCTGCAGCGCCTGGTAGCGCTGTACGAAGGCCGAACCGACCGTGCCCGTACCGAGCAGCGCCAGGCGTCCCGCCCCCAGCGCAGGAATGTCAGCGGCGAGTGCGCTCATGCGTCCACCACCTGTTTGCGGCGGGCGGCCGCATCGATCACCGCTTCGGCGCGCTGCAGCGCGGCGCCGAGATCGGCCAGCAGGTCACGCTCGGCCTCGATGCCGACCGACAGGCGCAGCAGCCCTTCGCTGATGCCGGCGGCTGCACGCGCTTCGGCGGTCATCGCCGCATGAGTCATCGTGGCCGGATGTGCGATCAGGCTTTCGACGCCGCCCAGCGATTCGGCCAGGGTGAAACAGCGTAGCCCGTCCACAAATGCACGCACCGCCGCATGCGGATCATCACCGGCGCAGTGCGCCAGTTCGAATGACAGCATCGCGCCGAAGCCATTCTGCTGGCGCGCGGCGATGGCGTGGCCCGGGTGATCGGCCAGGCCCGGGTAGTACACCGCGCCGACCGCCGGATGCTGGTCCAGCAGGGCAACGATCGACGCCGTGTTTTCCTGGTGCACGCGCAGGCGCGCATCCAGCGTGCGCAGGCCGCGCAGGGTCAGGAAGGCATCGAACGGCGAACCGGTCAGGCCCAGCGCGTTGCCCCACCACACCAGCTGCTCGTGCAGCGCCGGATCGCGCGCGACCACCGCCCCACCCACCACATCGCTGTGGCCATTGATGTACTTGGTGGTGGAATGCAGCACCAGGTCCGCACCAAACGACAGCGGCTGCTGCAGCGCCGGTGACAGGAAGGTGTTGTCGACCACCACGAGGGCACCGGCCTTGTGCGCGGCATCGATGACGAAGCGCAGGTCGGTGATGCGCAGCAGCGGGTTGGACGGGGTTTCCACCAGCACCAGCTTTGGCTGCGTGGCCAGCGCCTGCGCCAGCGCTCGCGGATCGGTCAGGTCGGCGGTGACCAGTTCGAAGTGCCCCTTCTTTGCCAACGCGTTGAACAGCCGCCAGCTGCCGCCGTAGGCATCGTGCGGCACCACCAGGGTGTCGCCCGGCTGCAGCAGCGCGTTCAGCACCAGGTTGATCGCGCCCATGCCGGTCGCGGTGATGACGCCGCCGGCGCCGCCTTCCAGTTCGGCCAGCGCTTCACCCAGCAGGTCGCGGGTCGGGTTGCCACTGCGCGTGTAATCGTACTGGCGCTTGTTGCCGAAGCCTTCAAAACTGAAGTTCGACGACAGCACGATCGGCGGCGTGACCGCGCCATGCGCGGTGTCCCGATCGATGCCGGCACGGACGGCGGCAGTGGTACGACTACAGGACGGCTCGTTGGCGTGCAGGCTCATGCGGACTCTCCAGAAGTGCGGAAGGCGGTGGCGAGGATCGCATCGATGCGATCGGTTTCTTTGAGGAAGGCATCGTGGCCATAGGGCGAGCGCAGCACGCGCAGGCTGCCGCGCGGGCCCAGCCCTTCGACCAGGCCGACCAGGTCGGCCAGCGGCACCAGGCGGTCGCCCTCCACGGCCACCACCACGGTCGGCGGCAGGATCGCGGTGGGATCGACGCGGTGCAGGTCGATTGATTCGGACAGGCGCAGGTAAGCGGTCACCGGCGTGCGCGCGACATACTGCGCACCGGCCGCGTCGAGATAGTCTTCGGCAGCCACGCGCACGCGGCCATTGATGACCTCCGGCGCAGCATCAAAGCGCTCGCCGAACTCTTCCGGGGTGCGGTAGCTGAGCATGGCGAACTGCCGGGCCAGGGCCAGGCCGTGGTCTTCGCCGCACTGCAGCTGGCCCAGCGCGACCGCGCGGCGCTGCAATGCGCGCCAAGCGGCGGCATACGGATGCGGTCGGTGCGCACCGCTGGCCAGCACCAGCTGGCGCACGCGGGCACGATGACGGATCGCGAACTGCTGGCCGACCAGCGCGCCATACGAATAGCCAACGAAGGCCTTCAGCGTGCGGATGCCGAGATGGTCCAGCAGCAGCGCCAAGGCATCGGCCTGGTCGGCGGTATCGATCGGCACATCCAGTGCACCGTCGGCGCCGATGAAGTCGAAGGCCAGCACGCGCAGCTGCTGCGGATCCAGCGCGCGGCCGCTGCCCACCAGGTCTTCGGCCCAGCCCTTCTCGCGGAACTGCGTGTTGGACGCCACGTGGCGATGGGCGGAAATGCCGCCGGCCAGCACCACCACCGGTGCATTGGCCGGACCGACCCACTCATAGCGCAGGCGCACCGGGCTGGGGCCGGCGTGGCGCATCGACAGCACCGCCGCGAACTCACCGCGCTCGGCATGCACGCGGTCTTCGACCGGCACGCTGACGGGGACAAAGGGTTCGGGGCGAATGGCGGTACTGGCGGCGAAGCTCATGGCGGGATCCGGTTGGGGAATCGGCCATCGAGCCTTCGCGGGGCCCGCGTTCGAGATGCACGTGTGGTGCATGGTTCGAACCATCTTTCGGTGGACGCCACGGTCCCCGCAGGATTTGGCACCTACGCAGACGCTTGCGCGCCTGCGGGCTGCCCCGGCTTCAAAGGGCCTGTCCCTCTGCCGGTCTCGATGGTGGGGCCACGATGCCAGCCCTTTCCGGCACTGTCAATCCCTTCATGCGGATAAAGCGATGAATATTCTTGGGACAGCTATGCGAAGGCCGTCCCGGTCGCCCTGTTCAGGATCGGGTACAGTCCGGGCGGTCCATTCCGCTGGAAACGCCGATGTCGCGCCTGCCCCTGTCCTGCCTGCTGCTGCCTCTGCTGGCGAGCGCGACCGCACACGCCGGCGACTGGCGCCAGGGCTGGGGACTGGCTCCCCCTTCCGCCCCGGCCACCCGCGCAGGCAGTGCCGAGGGCGCCGCCCCCATGGCCCAATTGCGCCTGCAGCCGGTCGGTACGCAATGGCAGGCCCGGATCGACAACGGGCTGGCAGGGCCGCTGCAGATCCAGCTGCGCGCCGCCCCCGGGCACCCGGTCGAAGGCCTCCCGGTCGAGTCGCTGATCCAGGGCGACAGCAGCCTGGTAGTCGGCCACCTGCCCGCCCCGATCGATGGCCGCATGCTGGATCTGCGCCTGCAGTCGGTGCCGGGCAACCCGGCCGCACAGGCCGAAGATGTCGCCTACCGCCTGCCATTCGATGCGGCGCGCCTGCGCGTGGACCAGGCGCCGCAGGGACGATTCAGCCATGACGACGAGGAGAACCGCGACGCGGTCGACTTCGCACTGCCGGAGGGCACCCTGGTGCTGGCCGCGCGCGAGGGTACGGTGATGCAGATCCAGGATGGCTTCCGTGGCAACGGCCAGGACCGCGAACGCGATGGTGCCCGCGCCAACTTCATCCGCGTGCTGCACAGCGACGGCAGCATGGCACTGTACGGCCACCTGCAGGCCGGCGGCATGCGCGTGCGTCGTGGCCAGGCGATAGGGGCCGGACAGCCGATCGGCCTGTCTGGCAACAGCGGCTACAGCAGTGCCCCGCACCTGCACTTCGTGGTGCAGGTCAATCGCGGCATGGGCCTGCGCTCGGTGCCGGTGCGCATCTTCGCCGAGCAGGGCCAGCTGCAGTTCGCCCGCCAGGGCGAGGCCGAAGGCGGTACCGGGCGCTGACCGCCCCCGGCCGGTATAATCGGGCGCTTATCTCTTTGAAAAGCGCCCCGGGCGGGCGCCACTGCCATGTCCGAAGTCGCCAACGAAGCGTCGCGTCGCCGCACCTTCGCCATCATTTCCCACCCTGACGCCGGAAAGACCACGCTGACCGAAAAGCTGCTGCTGTTCGGGGGCGCGATCCAGATGGCCGGTTCGGTCAAGGGCCGCAAGGCTGCCCGCCACGCCACCTCCGACTGGATGGCGCTGGAAAAGGAGCGCGGCATCTCCGTCACCTCCTCGGTGATGCAGTTCCCGTATGAAGGCAAGATCGTCAACCTGCTCGACACCCCCGGCCACGCCGACTTCGGCGAAGACACCTACCGCGTGCTGACCGCGGTGGACTCGGCGCTGATGGTGATCGACGTGGCCAAGGGCGTGGAAGAGCGCACCATCAAGCTGATGGAAGTGTGCCGCCTGCGCGACACCCCGATCATGACCTTCATCAACAAGCTCGACCGCGAGGGCAAGGACCCGATCGAGCTGCTGGATGAAGTGGAAACCGTGCTCGGCATCCAGTGCGCGCCGGTCACCTGGCCGATCGGCATGGGCCAGCGCCTGAAGGGCGTGGTCCACCTGCTGACCGGCGAAGTGCACCTGTACGAACCGGGCCGCAACTTCACCCGCCAGGACTCGACCATTTTCCCGTCCATCGATGCTCCCGGCCTGGCCGAGAAGATCGGTGCACAGATGCTGGCCGACCTGCGCGACGAGCTGGAACTGGTGCAGGGCGCCAGCCACCCGTTCGACCTGCAGGCCTACCGCGAGGGCAAGCAGACGCCGGTGTTCTTCGGCTCGGGCGTCAACAACTTCGGCGTGCAGCCGCTGCTGGACTTCTTCGTCGAACACGCACCCGCACCGCAGGCGCGCTCCACCACCGGCCGCGAGATCGCCCCGGAAGAAAACAAGCTGACCGGCTTCGTGTTCAAGATCCAGGCCAACATGGACCCGCAGCACCGCGACCGCGTGGCCTTCATGCGGGTCTGCTCGGGCCGCTTCAGCGCCGGCATGAAGACCTTCCACGTGCGTACCGGCAAGGAAATGAAGCTGGCCAACGCGCTGACCTTCATGGCCAGCGACCGTGAGATCGCCGCCGAGGCGTGGCCGGGCGATGTGATCGGCATCCACAACCACGGCACCATCTCCATTGGCGATACCTTCACCGAAGGCGAAGCGGTCACCTTCACCGGGATCCCCAACTTCGCCCCGGAACTGTTCCGCCGCGCCCGCCTGCGCGATCCGCTCAAGCTCAAGCAGCTGCAGAAGGGCCTGGCCCAGCTGTCCGAGGAAGGCGCGACCCAGTTCTTCCGCCCGCTCACCAGCAACGACCTGATCCTGGGTGCCGTCGGCGTGCTGCAGTTCGACGTGGCCGCCTACCGCCTGAAGGACGAGTACGGCGTGGAAGCCACCTTCGAGCCGGTGAGCGTGACCACTGCGCGCTGGGTCCACTGCAGCAACGAGAAGAAGCTGGAAGAGTTCCGCGAGAAGAACGCGCTGAACCTGGCGCTGGATGCCGCCGGGCACCTGGTCTACCTGGCGCCGACCCGGGTCAACCTGCAGCTGGCCCAGGAACGCTCGCCGGACGTGCGCTTCTCGGCCACCCGCGAAGCGGCGCATACCGTTTCGGCAGGCTGATGCCACGGGGTCGGATCCCTTTCCGGCAGGAAAGGGCTCTGACCCCAGCCAACGCAAGGCAGGCATTCACCCACCATACGGTGACAGGCGTGCACGCATCGCCCATCGCGGCGATGATAGGGGGGTGCGGGTCCCCCTCCCCGCGAACAATGCCTACGCCATGTCCACGACGTCCATTGCTTCGATCCGTGAAGAAATCGCCAGCGCCCTGACCCATGGCCTGGGCGCGGTATTCGCCCTGGCAGCCAGCGCGGTGTTGATCACCCTGGCGGCGATCTACGGCGACGGCTGGCAGCTGGCCAGCGCGATCGTATTCGGTATCGCGCTGTTGCTGCTGTACACCGCCTCCACGCTGTACCACGCCATCCAGCATCCGGTCGCCAAGGGCCGGTTGAAGGTGTTCGACCATTGCGCGATCTATGTGCTGATCGCGGGCACCTATACCCCGTTCACCCTGATCGGCCTGCGCGGTCCGTGGGGCTGGGGCCTGTTCACCGCGATCTGGGCGCTGGCGCTGGGCGGCGTGGTGTTCAAGCTGTTCTACACCGGCCGCTTCAAGGTGCTCTCAACGGTGATCTACATCGCCATGGGCTGGCTGGTGGTCGTGGCGATCAAGCCGATGTGGGCCTCGATCGATGGCGGCACCCTCACCTGGCTGTTCGCCGGCGGCCTGTCGTACACGCTGGGGACCTATTTCTACCACCGTGAATCGATCCCGTACTCGCATGCCATCTGGCACCTGTTCGTGATCGGCGGCAGCGTCTGCCACTTCGTCGCGGTCACCATGCAGGTGCTGTAACGGCCGCTCGACGGCAGCGCGTGCACACCATGCACATGGTCGCTTCGCGCCCTGTCCACGAAGAGGGGGCAACCATGGCAGCGTGAATGCTGCCGCCTCCCCTGCCGCAAAGCGCACGCCCCGCTGGCGCCTCCGCCGCCCCGGCCCACGAGGCCGGCGCTGGCTCACGATCCTGATCTTCCTGCTGGCGGCGATCCTGGTACTGATCGCGTTGTGGGACTGGAACTGGTTCAAGGGGCCGGTGGAGCGCGCGGTGCAGGCACGCACCGGCCGCGTGCTGCACATCGGGAACCTTGATGTCGACCTCGGCCGCACCAGCACGATCCGCGCCGATGCGGTCACCTTCGCCAATGCCAGCTGGGCGAAACAACCCGATATGGCCAGCGCCGACCGCGTCGAGATCGACGTGCGGGTCTGGCCCCTGCTGCGCGGCAGCGTGCAGCTGCCCGAAGTGCGCCTGACCCGGCCGGACGTGCTGCTGGAAACCGCCCCGCGCAAGGGCGAACCGGGCAACTGGGATTTCCTCGGTGACAGCGCCGGCGGGACCAGCCCCCAGCTCAAACGGCTGCGCGTCGATGACGGTCGCCTGCAGTTCCTCGATGCGCTCGGCCGCACCGATATCCGCGTGGACGTGCGCAGCGGCCAGCCGAAACAGGCCGACGCGGCGCCACCGCTGCTGGTGCAGGGCAAGGGACGCTGGCAGGGCAATCCATTCACCCTGCGCGGTGGTACTGAATCACCGCTGGAGCTGACCGACAGCGGCCACCCGTTCCGCATCCACCTCGACGGTCGCGCTGGCGCCACCCACGCCGTCGCCAGCGGCACATTGACCAATCCCTTCCAGCTGCGCGTGTTCGACCTGCAGTTCGCGCTCAGCGGCCAGGACCTGGCCGACCTCTACCCCTTGCTCGGCATCGCCATTCCGCCGTCCCCGCCCTACGCGTTGAATGGTCGGCTCAAGCGTGACCACGACCTCTGGCGTTACGAGCAGTTCACCGGCAAGGTCGGCGACAGCGACCTCGGTGGCAACCTGCAGTTCGAAGTGGGAGGCGCGCGCCCGCGACTGACCGCCACGCTGGAATCCAGACGCCTGGACTTCGATGACCTGGCCGGCTTCGTCGGTGCGCCACCGAAGACCGGCGGCGGCGAAACCGCCAATGCAGAGCAGAAGGCCGAGGCCGCACGGCTCGCCGCGCGAGCGCGTGTGTTGCCGGACACGCCCTACAACCTCGGCAAGCTGCGTGCGATGGATGCCGACGTGCGTTGGAAAGCCCACCGCATCAACGCGCCGTCATTGCCATTGGACGACATGGATGCACACCTGTTGCTGGATGACGGTGTGCTGCGGCTGGACCCACTGAACTTCGGCGTCGCCGGCGGCGACATCCGCAGCACGATCCGCATGGACGCGCGCCAGCCGCAGATCAGTACCGCGCTGAAGGCCAGTGTGCGCGGCGTGCAGCTTGGCCAGTTGTTCCCCGACGCCAAGCTGGCCGAACAGGCCAAGGGCGGCATCGGCGGCGAGGTGGACCTGAGTGGCCGCGGCAATTCGATCGCCGCGATGCTCGGCAGCAGCAGCGGCAAGGTCGGCCTGGCAATGGGCCGTGGCCATGTCGGCAACCTGGTGATGGAACTGGCCGGCCTGGACATCACCGAGTCGCTGAAATTCCTGGTGACCGGCGACAAGCAGATTCCCCTGCGTTGCGCCTTCGCCGACTTCGGCGTGCGCGACGGCCTGATGACCAGCCAGGCGCTGGCGGTGGATACCACCGACACGATCCTCATCGGCGAAGGCACGGTCAGCCTGCGCGACGAGAGCCTGGACCTGCTGTTGAAGCCACGCCCGAAGGACAAGAGCATCCTGGTGCTGCGCTCGCCACTGCACATCGCCGGCACTTTCAAGGACCCGTCGTTCCGCCCGGACTTCAAGGCGCTGGGCATCCGCGGCGCGGTGGCCCTGGCACTAGGCAGCATCGCCCCGCCGGCGGCATTGCTGGCAACCATCGAACTGGGGCCGGGCAAGGATGCCGACTGCGGGGGGCAGTATGCGAAGTAGGGTTACAGCGTTGTTCGCGGCGCCTGCATTGATGGTGGCTTGAGGGGGACGGGTGACGCAGGCAGGACACGCCGCAAGTACGTCCCTGTAGGCTCGATGGCGCCATCCATGGCGCCAACGGTCCTGCCTGCGTCACCCGTCCCCCTCCTGACAGTTTCCTGCGCGCGCGGAACGAGAGCGGAAATTCAAAGTCAAAAAAAAAAGCAAAGTCAAAAGCTGTTGCCAACCAAGGTTGGCGGCTACCAAAGGCGAGGCACCGCGCATGTACGCACCGCGCTCGCGGAAATGTTTCCAGAGGCGGAGGGCATGGGCGTGCAGGACCGTTGGCGCCATGGATGGCGCCATCGAGCCTACAGGGACGTACTTGCGGCGTGTCCTGCACGCCCATGCCCTCCGCCTCTCCGACGTATCAGGAAGGCGCCGCTTCTGCTTCTGCACTTGCTGTTGGCGGGCCGGCGGGCCGCAGGCCCGCCAGCGAACACCTCACCCCGCCACGATGTACTGCTGCAGCTGGTCCAGCTCGCGCCGCTGCGCATCAATCACCGACTTCACCAGGTCGCCGATGGAGATCACCCCCAGCACCTGCGCGCCCTCCACCACCGGCAGATGGCGGATGCGGTAGTCGGTCACCAGTTGCAGGCAATGCTCCACCTGCTCACCGGGCGACACCGTCACCACCTGCGCCGTCATGATCTCCGCCACCGCGGTATCGCGCGATGAACGATCACGCAGCACGATCTTGCGTGCGTAGTCACGCTCGGACAGGATCCCGACCAGCCGCGGCCCGTCCATCACCAGTACCGCACCGATGCCCTTTTCCGCCATCAACCGGATCGCATCGATCACCGCCGCGTCCGGCGCGACCGCATGTACTTCAGGAGACTTGCCATCCAACAGTTGTCGTACCGTCGTCATCTGCCTGCCCTCCGAGGGTGGGTTGCAGGGCCGAGTCTGCCACGGCGGATGCTAGCCACGCGTCAACCAGGTACAACGGCCGCTGCTTGGACTCTTCGTACAGCCGCCCCAGGTACTCTCCCACCAGCCCCAGCGCGATCAACTGCACTCCCCCCAGGAACAGGATCACCGCCATCATCGTCGGCCAACCCGCCACCCGGTCGCCATACAGCGCCGCCTTCACGATCACCCACAGGCCGAACACAAACGCGACTGCGGCGGTTGCCAGTCCCAGGTAGGTGGCAGCCCGCAGCGGAACAGTCGAGAAGCCGGTGATGCCTTCGAGGGCGAAATTCCACAGCCGCCACAGGCTGAATTTGCTGGTGCCGGCCACGCGCGCGTGGCGGTGATAGGGCACGGCAATCCGCTTGAAGCCTACCCAGCTGAAAAGCCCCTTCATGAAACGGTGGCGCTCACGCATCCCGCGCAGGGCGCTCAGCGCGCGCGGGGACAGCAGGCGGAAATCTCCGGTATCGGCCGGAATCGGCGTACGCGACAGGCGACCCATCACCCGGTAGAACATCGCTGCCGTGGCGCGCTTGATCCAGGACTCGCCATCGCGGGCCATGCGCGTGCCGTAGACGTTGTCATGGCCCTCCCGCCAGCGCGCGACGAATTGCGGCACCAGCTCCGGCGGGTCCTGGCCGTCGGCATCGAGGATCATCGCTGCCCCCTCGTGCACCAGATCCAGGCCCGCGGTCAGCGCCGCCTCCTTGCCGAAGTTGCGCGACAGCTTCAGCGCCGAGACGCGCGCATCAGCCTGGGCCAACCCCGCGATCACCTCCCATGTGCGGTCATGACTGCCGTCATCCACATAGAGGATGTGGCCGTCGATGTCGGGCATGCCGTCCAGCACCGCGCACAGCCGTGGATGCAGCAGCGGTAATGCCAGGGCCTCGTTGTAGGCGGCGATGACAAAAGTGAGCCGTTCGCGGGTCATGCCCGGATTGTACATTGCCGGCCAGGCGCACGACCCGTCGCCCGCCGCTCACGCCACGCCTGCCTCAGTCCTCCGACAAGTATGACGCGCCTCCCAGCTGGCGCGCCTGGCGCTGGATCCATGCGGCGCGCCGCTGCACATACGGCCCCGGTGCGGCCGCGTTGTAGCGTCGCGGTGCCGGCAGTACCGCCGCCAGTCGCGCACTCTCGGCCGGGCTCAACCGGGCCGCGTCCTTGCCCCAGTATTTCTGGGCTGCCGCCTGCGCACCGTACACACCATCACCGAACTCGGCGATGTTGGCGTACATCTCCAGGATGCGCTCCTTCGGCCACAGCGCCTCGATCAGCACCGTGTACCAGACTTCCAGGCCCTTGCGGATCCAGCTGCGGCCCTGCCACAGGAACAGGTTCTTGGCCACCTGCTGGCTGATCGTGCTGGCGCCACGCAGGCGCCCTCCCCTGGCGTTATGGTCGCGGGCCTTTTCGATGGCCTGCAGATCGAAGCCATTGTGGTCGGGGAAGCGCTGGTCCTCGGCCGCCACCAGCGAGATCGGCAGGCTCGGTGCCATCTGGTCGAGGTCGCGCCATTGGTAATGCAGCCGATAGGACCAGTCGGCCTCGCCCAGCGCCTCGCCATAACGCCACAGCATCACCGTGGACACCGGCGGGTCGATGAAGCGCAGCACCAGCACCTGCAGGCAGCTGAAGGCGGCCAGCAGCACCGGCAGCCACAGCAGCCGCTTCCAGCGCCAGCGTCGCCGGCGCGGTGCGGCCACCTCCGCCACTACCTTGTGCTGCTCTCCCGCTGCCCCCATTACTGGTGCATCCTTCTTCTATCTGGTTGTCGGCGCATTATCCGGCAACCGCCCCCGTTTACGCGCGATGTGAGCCGATGACCGCCAACTCCGATTCCCTGATCCGTTTCCTGCTCCCCGACGCCGGCGTCCGCGGCGTGCATGTGCACCTGCAGGCCACCTGGCAGGAAATCCTGTCCCACGCCGTGTACCCGGACGCCGCTGCCGAGCTGCTCGGCGAGGCCTGTGTCGCCTCGGCCCTGTTCACCGGCCACACCAAGATCGACGGCCGCCTGTCAGTGCAGCTGCGCAGCAGCACTGCCCTGCGCACCCTGTTCGCCGAATGCACCGCGGGCGGCACCCTGCGTGGCATCGCCCAGCTCAGCGAAGGCGCCGACGCGCCGCGTGACCTGTCCAGCCTCGGCGATGACGCCATCCTCGCCATCACCATCGAGAACCCCGGCCTGGACCCGCGCGAGCCGCAGCGCTACCAGAGCCTGGTCGCGCTGACCGCGCCGGAACTGGACGAGGCCTTCGAGGACTACTTCCGCCAGTCGGAGCAGCTGCCCACCCGCCTGCTGCTGGCGGCCGACCGCAACGGTGCCGCCGGCCTGCTGCTGCAGAAACTGCCGGGCGACGAAGGCGACGAAGATGGCTGGGCGCGCGCCAGCGCCCTGTTCGAGACCCTGGGCAAGGCCGAACTGCTGGCGACCCCGGCCGAGCAGCTGCTGCACCGCCTGTTCCACGAGGAGCGGCCGGAGCTGCTGGGTGAAAAGCCGCTCTCCTTCGCCTGCTCCTGCTCGCGCGAGCGGGTGGCCGGCATGCTGCAGTCGCTGGGGGAAGAGGAGGCCCGAGCGGCCGCCGAGGACACTGGCGCCGTCGAGGTGCGTTGCGAATTCTGCGGACGCGAGTATCACTTTCCATTGACGGAGTTCGGCATACTGTTCCACGGCGCCCAGGGGGCTGTACCGGCGCCTGAACGACTTCAGTGAACGGCAGTCTTGTACCTGGGGAGGATCAAGGCTTGTTAAGAATTCATAAACACCCTAGGATCGAGTTCCCGTCCCCACGGGAACTTCCGTTGTCTGTCCCTGTCTGAACTGGTCCGATGCGTACCTTCCTGCGTCTACCGCTGGCCCTGCTGATCGCCCTTGGCGCGATCACGGGCGTGCATGCGCAGAGCAAGGACACCCGCACCGTGCTGCCGGTTTGGAACAAGGGCAGCGGCAAGGTCGAGGCGCTGCTGTACCTTGAGCCGACCGGCGAACAGGCGGCCGGCGCCCGCTGGCATTTCGGCCGCAACTCGCTGGACGCGGCCTTTGGCCTGTCCTCCGGCGATTCGCTGGGCCTGCTCTGCAACAGCAGCAGCGGCACCAGCATCAGCGGTCTGGCCAGCCATTGCATGCTGGCCAGCCTGGGCGACGAGGATGATCTGAACAGCCGTCGTTTCAGCGGTACCGCCGCGCTGAACCGCGGCAACAGCCGCCTGGGCATCACCGCCGGCACTGGCCGTGAAACCCTGCCCGCCTGGTTGTCGGGCCCGAACAAGACGCCCTCGCTGCGTGCCGAGCAGAACGATCTGACCGTGTTCGCGCAGAAGAACATCGGTCGCGAAGGCTTCGTCTCCATTGCCGGTACCTACGCCAAGGCGCGCCTGGTTCCGCTGGCCGACGCCTCGCCGGCCATCGTCGATCGCTGGGACAGCAAGAGCCTGAGCATCGGCGCCGGTTACGGCAACTTCACCGGCAGCATCATCGGCCGCGTGGTCGACGTCCCGGGCAAGCCCGGCAAGTGGGAAGGGCTGGGCATCGGCCTGACCTGGCGTACCCCGTGGTCCGGCCAGCTCACCGTCGGCGCCGAGAATGTGATCAGCCGCGGCAAGAATCCGTTCTCCCCGCGCAATGAAAGCAACGACGACGGCACCGTGCCGTATGTGCGTTACGAACAGGATCTCTGATCCCGGTAAACAGGCTCAGCAACGATATTCCCAAAGGCGCCGAAAGGCGCCTTTTGCATGTGCAAGCCTGCCGCGCACTTGCGTAACCGGTATCGCCGCTGGGCAATGAAACGCTGCGCACCGACATAGTGAGATACATTTCAATCGAAACTTTTTTCATCATTCTGCGTTAACAAACGAGGCAGAGCGCTCTGACCATGCCGGTAAACTATTGAGTGGCATGGGAAAAGCGCATCTTTACCAAAATCACAGGCTTGATTAACACAGCTTTAATTCTTGGCGAACGCCCGTTACTATCGGGTCAGCCTCGCGATTTGGGAGCGCTTTTTCGCTCCCCCGCCGGGCATTAACCCCAGCCAAGATTTCTTGGAGAGAGAGAGCCAATGAAACTCAAGTCCAGCCAGCTGCGTGACGCAGTTGTGATCGCGCTTGTCGCCGGTGCCACCACCGCGACGGCGCACGCCCAGGAAGCCACCAACCTCGACCGCATCGAGGTCACCGGTTCGCGCATCCGTCAGGTCGATACCGAAACCGCCCAGCCCGTTCTGAGCATCAGCCGCGCTTCAATCGAGAAGAGCGGTTTCAAGACGGTCGCCGACGTCCTGCAGAACATCGCCGCAGCCGGCAGCCCGGCCATCAGCCGTTCCGAGCCGCTGTCCTCCGGTGAAGCCGTCGGTGGCTTCTACATCGACCTGCGCAACCTCGGCGCCGAACGCACCCTGGTGCTGGTCGACGGCAAGCGCCTCGGCGCCAGCGTCAGCGGCCTGCAGGACGTGTCGCAGATTCCGTCGGCCATCGTCGAGCGCATCGACGTCCTGAAGGACGGCGCGTCGTCGATCTACGGCTCCGACGCGATCGCCGGTGTGATCAACATCATCACCCGCAAGAACTTCCAGGGCCTGGAAGCCAACGCCTACGTCGGCCAGTACGGCGAAGGCGACGGCCAGAAGACCAGCTACGACTTCGTGGCCGGCTTCACCGGTGACCGCGGTTCGATCACCATCGGCGCCGAGTACGCCGAAGAAAAGGAAGTGTGGGCCAAGGATCGCTGGTTCAGCCGTTATCCGCGCACCACCTTCCACCCGGCCCAGAACTGGAGCCCGGTCAGCCAGTGGGGCACCATCATCGATCCGGATACCGATGACTGGCTGGTGCTGAACCGCGGTGGCGACTACCGCGACGTCAACCAGTACCACGACCAGGACTTCGCCGGCATCACCGGTGACACCAGCAACTCCAATACGCAGATGCACCTGCTGACGCCGACCAAGCGTCGCTCGGTGTTCGCCAACGTCCAGTACGACCTGACCGACAACATCCGCTTCGTCTCCGACCTGCTGTACACCCGTCGTGAGTCGCAGGCCCAGGTCGCAGGCTATCCGTTGCAGTCTGCGTCGTATGAGCGCCTGGGTGCCAAGTGGGATGCCGACAGCTACTACAACCCCTTCGGCAAGGACATGGGCTTCATGCGCCGTGGCTGGGAAGTGCCGCGCCTGTCGACCAACAAGCTGACCACCTTCCGCTTCACCGGCGCCCTGCAGGGCAGCTTCCAGTTCAATGACAAGTACTTCGACTGGGAAGCCGGCTACATCTACCAGAACTCGGAGAACCAGCAGAGCCAGACCGGCAACTACAACGTGCTGGCGGTCAATGCCGCCACCGGCCCGTCGTTCTACAACCCGGCCACCGGCCGCGTCGAGTGCGGCACGGCAGCAGGCCTGGTCGATGGCTCCAACCCGATCTATGGCCCGGGCGCCGGCGGCTGCCTGCCGTGGAACCCGGCCATTCCGTACGGCCGTACCGGTGACGGTGGCCTGACCGGCAACCCGGATCTGCAGCAGTTCCTGTTCCCGACCACCAAGAACACCGGTGAAGTCACCACCAAGACCTACTACGCGAACATCGCCGGCAGCCTGTTCACCCTGCCCGCCGGCGACCTGGGCTTCGCGCTGGGTTACGAGTACCGCGAGGACAAGGGTTCGTACAATCCGGACGCCCTGTCGCAGACCGGCTACTCGACCGACCTGGCCGCCGGCCCGACCGGTGGTGGTTACGACGTCAACGAAGTCTATCTGGAGCTGAATGTTCCGATCCTGGCCGACCTGCCGGGTGCCAAGGAACTGAGCTTCAACGCCGCGACGCGCTACTCGAAGTACAGCACCTTCGGCAACACCACCAACAACAAGTTCGGCCTGAAGTGGAAGCCGATCGACCAGCTGCTGGTGCGTGCGACCTACGCCGAAGGCTTCCGTGCGCCGACCATCGACAATCTGTACGGTGGCAGCTCGCAGACCTTCGCGTACTTCACCGATCCGTGCGATACCGACTTCGGTTCGACCGGCCAGCCGGGCGTCGCTGCCCGTTGCGCCGCGGCCATCGGCCCGACCGCCAGCACCTTCCGCCAGCTGCGCCAGGGCTACGTGCCGGCCAGCGGTCCGGATGAGCAGACGCCGGACCCGTTCAACGCCGTCTCCAACCCGAACCTGACTCCGGAAAAGTCCAAGTCCAAGACCGTTGGCCTGGTGTGGAGCCCGACCTTCGCCCAGGGCCTGAACATGAGCCTGGACTGGTGGAACATCAAGATCACCAACACGATCGTCACCGACAGCCCGGATGACCAGCTGAACGACTGCTACGTGCTTGGCATCGCCGAGCGCTGCAACTCGTTCACCCGTGATCCGAACCGTCACAACGTGATCAACCTGACCTACGCACCGCGTAACGCCGGTTACCAGGAAACCGAAGGCTTCGACTTCGACGTGGCGTACCGCTTCGAGACCGACAGCTGGGGTACCTTCAACGCCAACCTGCAGAACAGCTACGTCACCAAGAACGTGCTGAAGACCACCAATGCGCAGCAGGTGCCGGTGTCGATCCTCAACGGCTTCGGCAGCAACTTCCGCCTGCGTTCGAACCTGGTGCTGGGCTGGGAGCGTGGCGACTGGGGCGTGACCTGGGGCACCCGTTACTTCTCCAGCGTCAAGGAGCGTTGCTACTACAGCGACGAGTGCAGCCTGCCGGACTTCGGTTCGCCGGATCCGGTGCGCGACCAGCCGATGAACAAGCGTGGTTCGACCATGTTCCACGACGTCCAGGTTTCCTGGAACGCACCGTGGAATGCGACCATCGCCGTCGGCGCACGTAACGTGTTCGACCACTACGGCCCGCAGATGTACTCGGCACCGAACTCGCAGTTCTCCTACTACGGTGGCTACGACATCGGTCGCTTCATGTACATGCAGTACAAGCAGAAGTTCTGATCGGCACTCTGATCAGCTGATGCAGCAACGGCCCCGCAAGGGGCCGTTGTTCTTTGTGCGCCATGGACGGAGGCTGGCCGGCGCGCAACAAAAAAGGCCGCGGTGTCGCCGCGGCCTTCCTTCGACATCATTCTCGGGCGCTCATCCGTTCGGAATCAGCGTCTCGATCAGATGCTCGACGTACGCTTCGAAATCCTCGCGCGCCTGCTTGGGCTGCTGCAGCTGCAACGACAACTGCAGGAAGCCGACATACGCGGCGTAGGCAAGGCGTGCCCGATGACGCGCATCGGTCGAGCTGAGGCCGGCCTGGCGGAACGAGGCGACCAGATAATCGAGGCGGCGCTGCGAGACGCGGTCGATCACCGGCCGCACCATCGGATGATCCAGTGCCTTCAGCAGCTCGCTGTAGATGATGTGCGGCTGCACTTCATGCGCCACCATCTGGAACAGCTGGCGCAGGCGCACGCGCGGATCCGGTACGTCTTCCAGGCTGCCGAACACCTGTTCCTGTTCGAACAGTTCCCAGCGTTCCAGCGCCGCCTGCAGCAATGCATCGCGCGAAGGGAAATGCCAGTAGAAACTGCCCTTGGTGACGCCGAGCCGCCGTGCCAGCGGCTCCACCGCGACGGCGCCGACACCTTGTTCAGCAATCAGATCGAGGGCCGCCTGGGCCCAGTCTTCGGCACTCAGGCGGCTGTTGCGGCCGGCGCGCGGTTCGCCGGCGGAAGTGTCAGGTTGATTCATGGGCTGATTTAACCATACGCCGGGGTTCGTTGCAGTACGCGGTTGCGGTCGAAACCGTCGCAGCCTCCCAGGCGAGGTCCATTCAGGGGACTTCCGCAGCGCACCATACCGTGCAGTATTGACTTCCCCCCGAACCGATCCATACTAGCAAGTATGGTTACGTCCCCACCTCCCGCTGCGTTCCATGACCTGCGCCTGGACGCCGCCCATGGCGCCCGCCTGGCAGCCACCGCCAGCGACCATGGCCGGCGCGGCCGGGTGCTGTTCGCGCATGGCTTCGGCCAGACCCGCCACGCCTGGAATGCCACTGCCCGCGCACTGAATGCCGCCGGTCTGCAGACGCTGGCCTACGACGCCCGCGGCCACGGCGATTCGGACTGGAATGCCGCCAACCTGCCCTATCACGGCGAACAGTTCGCCGATGACCTGATCGTGCTGGCCGGCGAGCAGCCGCGCCCGCCGGTACTGGTTGCCGCATCGATGGGCGGGCTGTTCGGCCTGCTGGCCGAGTCGCGCTGGCCCGGCCTGTTCTCGGCGATGGTGCTGGTCGACATCACCCCGCGCTGGGATACCGCCGGCGTCGAGCGCATCCTCGCCTTCATGACCGCCCATCCCGACGGCTTCGCTTCGCTGGCCCAGGCCGCCGACGTGATCTCGGCGTACATGCCGCACCGTCCGCGCAAATCCGAGCAGTCGCTGCGTGCGCTGCTGCGCGAGGACGGCCGCGGCCGCTGGCGCTGGCACTGGGATCCGCGCCTGGTGGCCGAACTGGCCCGCGACAGCGAACAGCACCAGGACGCACTGGCCGAGGCCGCGCGCCAGGTGAAGTGCCCGCTGCTGCTGGTCAGCGGCGGACGCAGCGACCTGGTCACGCCGCAGACCGTGGCCGAGTTCCTGGCGTTGGCGCCGCATGCGCGCCATGTGCAGCTGCCGCAGGCCACCCATATGGTCGCCGGCGATGACAACGACGCCTTTACCGCTACTGTGTTGGACTATCTGGACGTGTTGCCCGCAGCGGACGCTGCGGCTTCGTCCGCCACAAACGAGCACGTCACCGGAGCACGCTCATGAGCATCGTTCTTCCCTTCCTCGCCCTGCTGCTGGCAGGCGCGTTCGTCGCCTACCACCGCATGCGGCTGGTTACCTGGACGCTGATCAGCGTGGCCCTGCTGGCCGCCTGCTGGTTCATTCCCTACGTCAACCAGACCGCCACGATCGTCGCGGCCGCCGTGTTGGCCGTCATCGCCGTGCCGCTGCTGCTGCCGTTCATCCGCAAGCCGCTGCTGACCGGCCCGATGATGAAGGTGTTCCGCAAGGTGCTGCCGCCGCTGTCGCAGACCGAGCGCATCGCACTGGAAACCGGTTCGGTCGGTTTCGAGGGCGAACTGTTCACCGGTGATCCGGACTGGAACATCCTGCTCAACTATCCCAAGCCGCAGCTGACCGCCGAGGAACAGGCCTTCCTCGATGGCCCGGTGGAAGAGCTGTGCGCGATGGTCAACGACTGGGAAATCACCCACGTCCATGCGGACCTGCCGCCGGAACTGTGGGCCTTCATCAAGAAGAACAAGTTCTTCGGCATGATCATCCCGAAGGAATATGGCGGGCTGGGCTTCTCCGCACTGGCCCACCACAAGGTGATCCAGAAGCTGGCGTCGGTGTCTTCGGTGGTCAGCTCCACCGTCGGCGTGCCCAACTCGCTGGGCCCGGGTGAACTGCTGGTGCATTACGGCACCCAGGAACAGAAGGACCAGTACCTGCCGCGCCTGGCCGATGGTCGCGAAGTGCCCTGCTTCGGCCTGACCGGTCCGTTCGCCGGCTCCGACGCCACCTCGATCCCGGACTACGGCATCGTCTGCAGGGGCGAGTGGAACGGCGAGCAGGTGCTCGGCGTCAAGCTCACCTTCGACAAGCGCTACATCACCCTGGCCCCGGTCGCTTCGCTGATCGGCCTGGCGTTCCGCATGTACGACCCGGATGGCCTGATCGGCGATACCCGCGACATCGGCATCACCCTGGGCCTGCTGCCACGCGACACCGCCGGCGTTGAAATCGGCCGTCGCCACTTCCCGCTGAACTCGACGTTCCAGAACGGCCCGATCCGCGGCAAGGACGTGTTCATTCCGCTGACCCAGCTGATCGGTGGCGCGGCCATGGCCGGCAAGGGCTGGAACATGCTCAACGAGTGCCTGGCCGTGGGCCGCTCGATCACCCTGCCGTCCACCGCCAGTGGTGGTGCCAAGGCCGGTGCCGCGGTGACCGGCGCCTATGCGTGCATCCGCAAGCAGTTCGGCCTGTCGGTCGGCCGCTTCGAGGGCGTGGAAGAAGCGCTGGCCCGCATCGGCGGCAAGGCGTACAAGATCAGTGCGCTGTCGCAGGCCACCGCCGCCGCGGTTGACCGTGGCGACGTGCCGTCGGTGCCGTCGGCGATCGCCAAGTACCACTGCACCACCATGAGTCGCGAAGTGATCTCGGACATGATGGACGTGATCGGCGGCAAGGGCATCATCCTGGGGCCGCGCAACTTCGCTGGCCGCAGCTGGCAGGCCGCGCCGATCGCGATCACCGTGGAGGGCGCCAACATCATGACCCGCAGCCTGCTGATCTTCGGCCAGGGTGCCATCCTGTGCCACCCGTGGGTGCTGAAGGAAATGAAGGCCGCGCAGGATCCGGATACCCGCGCCGGCCTGCAGGACTTCGACCGCAGCCTGTTCGGTCACATCCGCTTCGGCATCTCCAATGCCGTGCGTTCGTTCTGGTTCGGCCTGACCGGCGCGCGCTTCGGTGCCGCCCCGGGCGACGCCTATACCCGCCGCTACTTCCGCAAGCTGGACCGCTACTCGGCCAACCTGGCGCTGATGGCCGACATCTCGATGATGACCCTCGGCGGCAAGCTGAAGTTCAAGGAATCGCTGTCCGGCCGCCTGGGCGATGTGCTGAGCCACGTCTACATGACCAGCGCCATGCTCAAGCGCTACCACGACGAAGGCGCACCGCAGGCCGACCAGCCGCTGCTGGCCTGGGCCTTCCATGACAGCGTGCACAAGATCGAAGAGTCGCTGTCGGCCGCACTGCGCAACTTCCCGATCCGTCCGATCGGCTGGCTGATGTGGGCACTGATCTTCCCGCTGGGCCGTCGTGCCGAGGCTCCGGGCGATCGCCTGAGCCGTCGTGTCGCCGCCCTGCTGATGGCGCCGAATGAAGCCCGCGACCGTCTGGCCAGTGGCGTGTTCCTGACCCCGTGCGAGAACAACCCGGGCGGCCGTATCAACAGCTACCTGAGCAAGGCGATCATGGCCGAGCCGGTGGAGCGCAAGTTCCTGAAGGCGCTGAAGAGCAAGGGCATCGAGGCGCTGGACTTCAAGGCGCAGCTGGACGAAGCCGTGGCCGAGGGCGTGATCACCCAGGATGAGCGCAGCCTGCTGGAAGAGCTGCGCACGCTGACCCTGGACACCATCACCGTGGACGACTTCGACACCCACGAACTGCGCGCGGCCAGCTACTACGACCGCCAGCACAAGGACCCGCATTCGCAGGCAGCCTGATCGCCCGCGACACGCGTTGCTTCGACGGCGGGCCTCGGCCCGCCGTCGCTTTATCCGCCGACCGGAATACCCACCATGTCCACGCCCCTGCTCTCGCTTTACCACCGGCTGCAGCGCTGGCCCGCCGGCACCTGGCTGTTCTCGCGCGCGGTGTGCTTCAAGGCGCCCTACTTCGCCAGCATCGCGCCACGCATCACCCGCCTGGAACACGGCCGCTGCGAAGGCACGCTGGCCGACCGCCGCAGGGTGCGCAACCACATCGGCACGGTGCACGCGATCGCGATGTGCAACCTGGCCGAACTGACCGCCGGGTTGATGGTCGATGCATCGCTGCCGAAGGGCATGCGCTGGATCCCGAAGGGGATGCAGGTGCAGTACCTGGCCAAGGCACGTGGCACGCTGCAGGCGGTGGCGTTGCCAGCACAGCCGATTGTCGTCGCGGCCGAGGGCTATGCGCTGCCGGTGACGGTGAGCGTGCGCGACCGTGCGGGCACGGAGGTGTTCAGCGCGGTGATCGACATGTGGTTGTCGCCGGCGAAGTAGGTCCCCGCGAACGGCGCAGCCCCTCGTGGGTGGACGGTTGATCGCGGAAAGCCCTGGTTAGGCTGGGGACGGTGGGTTCGCGGGGGACGCCGTGAACCCATCCCTGGGGGCTTGGCCGCGGCATCCATGCCGCGGACACCCCCGCGAACCCACCGCCCCCAGCCTCGGACGCATCTCTGCGGCGTCCACCCACGCAAGAGAAAAAAGAAGGGCAGAAGCAAAAGCAAAAGCGGCCCACCGGCCGCTTTTTGCTGTTGCTGTTGCTCTTGAACTTCTTTTTCTTCTCCGTGGGCTGGCCGCGCCCTGAAACTGTCAGGGGTGTGGCGGGTGGGCCGTTCAGGGGCGTTGGCGCCATGGATGGCGCCATCGAGCTTACATGGACGTACTTGCAGCGTCCCCTGCACGGCCCACCCGCCACACCCAACACATGACCCGCTCCACGCGACCAACCCACGAGGGGCTGCGCCGTTGGCTGGAAACTACGCCAGCGCGCGAAACACCAACGCCAGGATCGCCGGCATCGCCTGGATCATGAAAATACGGCGGCTCACGCTGTACGCGCCATAGCACCCCGCCACCACCACGCAGGCCAGCGAGAACGTCACCAGCACCGGCTGATCGATCACCAGCCCCACCACGATGCCTGCCGCCAGGAAGCCGTTGTACAGGCCCTGGTTGGCCGCCAGCACGCGCGTGGCCCCGGCCTTCTCCGGTGTGTTGCGGAAGGTCTTCAGGCCCAGCGGGCGGGTCCACAGGAACATCTCCAGCACCAGGAAATAGACGTGCAGCAGTGCGACCAGCAAGGTCAGGGCGAGTGCGATCCAGTACATGTGCGGTTCCTTGGACAGGGAAGGAGAATGGGGTCAGCGCCCTTTCCTCACGGGAAAGGGCTCTGACCCCGGCAAATCAACGGTCGCGCGGCAGCTTCTTTTCTTCGCGCAGCACGCCGAATGCAGCCAGGGTCATGAAGCCGGCCACCAGCACGCCGCCGATGAACACCACG
The DNA here is from genome assembly GCF_052446685.1 of Stenotrophomonas sp. LC732. Classification (NCBI taxonomy): domain Bacteria; kingdom Pseudomonadati; phylum Pseudomonadota; class Gammaproteobacteria; order Lysobacterales; family Lysobacteraceae; genus Stenotrophomonas; species Stenotrophomonas sp. LC732. The sequence goes on from NZ_CP199214.1 coordinate 3,340,273, forward strand.
TGCGAACCGAACAGGGTCAGTGCCTTGTGGATCCAGGTGAACCCCAGGTCCGCGCCGCGGTACACCACGGTGTCGATCGCCGCGCCGGCCTTGTAGCGCCACTGCCGGTCCACGCGCGTGTAGATGGTCTCGCGCGCCGGCTTGGCCAGTGCGAATTCGCTGGCGCGGGTCATCACCTGCACCACCGCGACCATCAACGGCATCGGCGAGGCTGCCAGCACCGAGAAGCCGATCAGGATCGCGAAACCGGGAATCAGCAGCGCCGGCGCGATGCCGTGGCGCGACAGCAGCCAGCGGGTCAGGCCCACCTGCATCAGCAGCGCCAGCGCGTTCACCGCCAGGTCGATGCGCGAGAAGAACGCGGTACTGGCCGCCGGGTCGGTAAACGCCGCGCGCACGATGCTGGCCTGCTGGTTGTACAGCAGCGTGCCGACGCCCACGCCGAACACCACCATCACCGCCAACCAGCGCAGCAGCGGCTCGCGCACGATCAGTTTCAGGCCGTCCAGCACGCTGCCGCCCATCGGTTGCTCGCCGGACACCAGTTGCTGCTCGCGTTCGCGCAGCACCGCCCAATGCCGCAGCCGCCAGATGCACAACAGGCACACGACCAGGAATGCTGCCGAGACCAGCATCAGGTTGGCGATGCCCACGCGCTGCGCCAGCGCGCTGGTGATCAACGGGCCGAGGAACGCGCCAACGGTGCCGGCCGCACCGATGTAGCCGTAGTAGGCACGCGCCTGTGCGTTGGAGAACACGTCGGCCATGAAGCTCCAGAACACCGCCACCGCGAACAGGTTGAAGACCATCACCCAGAGGAAGAAGGCCATGCCCCGCCCTGGCACGTGACTGTCGAACAGTGCGTAGAACCCCAGCAGGGTGACGATGAAGAAGCCGTACACCACGGGAAGGAACACACGGCGCGGGAAGCGGCTGACCAGCCAGCCGTACACCGGCTGCAGCACCAGCATGATCACGAACACGCAGGAGAACAGGAACTGCAGGACGAAGTCCTTCAACACGATGCCATGGCTGGCGAACCAGGTGATCAGCACGGGCGGGAACACCGTTTCCAGGTCCGCCGAGGCGGCCATGGCCTCACGCACCGGGCGCAGCACGTAGTAGCCGCTGAGCAGGCAGAAGAAGTACAGGAACGACCACCACAGCGCCGGCGACTCGCGCAGCGCCGCCGCCAGGCCCTGCAGCGGCCCCTTGCCCGATGCAGCGCTCATGCAGCGCCCCTCGCCCACAGACGGCGGTTGGACAGCAGCATGGCAGGCTCCGGGGCGGTGAAGCGCGTACGTTAGCCAATGCACTGCAACATCGCCAGCGTGACGCGCCCTCGCGCCTGCGGACGGACGCGACGACCGGCCTGGACGACACGTTCCGATACACACTTTCGGGGCGTCAAAATTCCAACTTTTTCAACAAGATGCGCATTCATCTTCGCTTTGTTTGTGCACAGGGGAAAAGCGGCGCTAGAATCGCCATCAGCAGTCGCGCACGGGTCCAACCGATGAAAAAGAACAGCCTGCGTCGTCCGATCCGTTCGGCGGCCACCGGTTTGCTGGGCATGTTGATGCCCGTTGCCTTGTCCACCACCGCGCAGACACCGCCGGCGTTGCCGCCGATGCCGACCAACATCGAATCCGCGACGGCTGCCACCGTCGCCCACACCCAGCCTGCGGCCTACCGCACCGGTCTGGTGCCGCGCGTCCAGGCGCCGGCGGCTGGCTTCAACGTCGCCAACATCGAATCGATGGCGCAGCAGCTGACCTATGGCGAGCGCGTGCCAGGCATGGCGGTGGCGATCGTGCAGGGCGGCCGCATTCTCAGCGCGCGTGGCTATGGCGTCACCGACGTCAACAACCCGCTGCCGGTCGATGCGCACACCGTGTTCCGCCTGGCCTCGCTGTCCAAGGCCTTCGCCGGCACCATGGCCGGCCTGCTGGTCAACGACGGCACGCTGCGCTGGGACAGCAAGGTCACCGACTACGTGCCGGGCTTCCGCCTCAATTCGCCCGAAGCCACCGACCGCCTGACCGTGGCCGACGTGCTCAGCCATCGCGTCGGCCTGCCGTACAACGCCTACGACCGCGACATCGAAGGCAACGCCGAGTACTACGCGCTGACCCAGAAGCTGGCCAACACCAGCCTGAAATGCCTGCCGGGCGACTGCTACGCCTACCAGAATGTGGCCTTCAGCCTGATCGGCGACGTGGTCTATGCGGCCTCGGGCAGCTTCTACGAGCAGTCGGTCGAGCGCCGCATCTTCAAGCCGCTGGGCATGAATGATGCCAGCCTCGGCCTGGCCGGCATCCAGGCCAGCTCGCGCTGGGCGCGTCCGCACGTGCGCAGCCGCAACGGCTGGGTCTCGCTGACGCCCAAGCCCACCTATTACCGCGTCGCTCCGGCGGCTGGCGTCAACGCCAGCGCCAGCGACATGGCGCAGTGGCTGCTGGCCCACACCGGCCATCGCCCCGACGTGCTGCCGGCACCGCTGCTGGCCACCCTGCATTCAAGCCTCATCAACACGCCGGGCGAGATGCGTTCGGGCTGGCGCCGTGAGCGCCTGCACTCGGCGGGCTACGCATTGGGTTGGCGTACCTTCGACTACGCCGGCCACGACGTGGTGTTCCATGCAGGTGCCGTGCAGGGCTATCGCGGCCTGGTCGCGCTGGTGCCGGAACGTGACCTCGGCATCGCCATCCTCTGGAATGGCGAAAGCGGCCTGCCCAGCGGCCTGCTGCCGACCGTGCTCGACTCGGCGCTCGGCCTGCCGGCGCAGCGCTGGCTGGATGTGGACACCGACTTCGGCAGCGACAACCTGATGGCCGAGGGCGCAAGCCCGGCGCAGCAGGACAAGCGCAAGGGCAAGGGCGCCTCGGGCAACCGCGCGGTGGCTTCGCCGCGCTGACCAGGCGGGCTCGACCGTGTGTGCGAAGGGCGGCCCATCGGTCGCCCTTTTTGTTGGCCGTTGCAGCGTCGAGCCCATGCTCGGCTCTGCAGTTCCGCAGCGCTAGTGCGCGAAGTAGTGCATGCCGCCGTCCACTGGAATCACCGCACCGGTGATGTAACCCGCCAGCGGCGAGGCCAGGAACGCCACCAGCGGCGCCACTTCCTCCGGTTCACCAAAGCGTCCGATCGGGATGTTGCGGGCAATGAACGCGCGTCTGCTTTCCTCGGTGGGGTGCAGGCGGTCCAGGATCTGCGCGCTGTTGATGCGCCCCGGTGCAATCGCGTTCACCGTGATGCCCTGCCCCGCCACCTCCGACGACAGGCCCTTGCTCCACAGGTGCAATGCCGCCTTCGCCGCGGTGGCGGCGTTCACCGCGCGCGGTTCCATCGAACCGCTGAAATTGATCACCCGTCCCCATGCCTGCGCCTGCATGCCGGGCAACAGCGCCTGGGTCAGCCGTCGTGCGGCGGAGAAGTTCAGGGCGATCGCTTCCTCCCAGATATCGTCATCGGCATCGACCGTGGTCGGCCGGGAACCGCCTGCGGCATTGACCAGGATGTCGACACGCTGCAATGCCTCACGGGATGCGTCCGCGATGTACCGGAGGTCGCCGGCAACCGTGACATCGCCGGCCACGATGACCGGTGCGGCGCTGCCTTCGGCTTCGATCCGCGCCGCCAGCGCCTGCAACGGTGCCCGCTGCCGCGACGTGATGGCAACGCGCACGCCCTGGGCCGCCAGCTGCCTGGCGACGGCGGCACCGATGCCGCTGGCCGCGCCCGTCACCAACGCGGTACGGCCAGCAAGATTCAAGTCCATGGTGTTCTCCTGTCAGCGTGGCCGGCGAATCCGGTCCGTGCACGACATGCTGTTTGATCACCCCTGATTGATAAACTCCACGCAGGTTTCAGCATTCAACACCCGGGGTGTCAGATGAACCTGCTGGAGAGCATGCAGGTCTACGTGCTGATCGTGGACAAGGGCAGCCTCAGTGCGGCAGCCGCGGCGATGGATATCTCGGCAACGATGGCCGGCAAGCACCTGCGCGCATTGGAAGCCCGGCTGGGCATGCAGCTGTTGAGCCGTACCACCCGGCGCCAGCACATGACACCGTTCGGCGAGGACTACTACGCGCGCTGCAAGGAGATCCTGCGCCTGGTGGAGGAAACCGACGCGCAGGCGCAGCACCAGCAGCTCTCACCGGCGGGCACGCTGCGCATCAGCGCACCGGTGATCTTCGGTACACACGCGCTGGTACCGGCGCTGGCCGAGTACATGGCCCGTCATCCGGATGTCCGGGTCGAAGCCACGCTGACCGATCGTGTGGTCGACCTAGCCGAAGAGGGCTTCGAGGCGGCACTGCGCATCGGCACGCTGGCCGACAGCAGCGTGCTGGTGGCCCGAGCACTGGCCCCCTATCGCTTGATGATGTGCGCATCGCCGGCGTATCTGGCCAGGCACGGCACGCCACGCAGCGTGCACGCACTTGCCGGCCATCAATGCCTGTCGTTCGAACCGAGTGCGCTTGCCCAGTGGCTGCAGCACGACGCTGGCGAGCTCGACCACGTGCCCGACGGCCGACTGCAGATCAACAATGGCGAAGCGCTGCGTTCGGCGGCGCTGCACGGCCTTGGCATCGTCCTGCAATCGACGCTGCTGCTGGCCGCCGATGTCGAGGCGGGGCGTCTGGTGCAGCTGTTCCCGGAATACGGTCAGGCCGGTCGGCCGATGCACGTGGTCTATGCGCACGACCGTTACCACTCCACCCGCCTGCGCAGCTTCCTCGACTTCCTGATGGAGCGCTTTCCAGCGGCGCCGCACGGCTAGCGCCGACCGTCAGCAAAGCGGTCGAGCCTGGCTCGACTCGACGCTACAAGTGGCCCATAAAAAAACCCCCTCCCCGCTGGGCAGCCAGGGAAGGGGGTTTCAGGATGCGGCTATCGGGAAGTACTTAGATCAGCGGCGCCGGGGTTGCCGGCAGAGCGACCGGAGCGGCCTTCTTCTTGCGGGCGGCCGGCTTGCGCTTGGCAACCTTCTTCGCTGCCTTCTTCGGGGCAGCCTTCTTGGTGGCCTTCTTCGCGGTCTTCTTCACTGCCTTCTTGGCGGTCTTCTTGACGGCCTTCTTGGCAGTGGCCTTCTTCGCGACCTTCTTGGCCGGCTTGCGCGCCGCGGCCTTCTTGGCAGTCTTCTTGGTGGCCTTCTTGGCTACCTTCTTGGTGGCCTTCTTGGCAGCGGACTTCTTGGCTACCTTCTTCGCCGCCTTCTTCACTGCCTTCTTCGCAGTGGTCTTCTTGGCGACCTTCTTCGCAGCCTTCTTCACTGCCTTCTTGGCGGTTGCCTTCTTCGCGACCTTCTTCACTGCCTTCTTGGCAGCGGCCTTCTTCGCGACCTTCTTCACCGCTTTCTTGGCGGCGGGCTTCTTCTTCGCAGCTTTCTTGGTTGCCATGGGATGGCTCCTCGTCAGTGATAGGGAGTTGAAACGCCCAGTTGGATCAAACCCGCGGATGCTGCGTGCGGGGACCGCCGGCGCGTCAGGCGCGCCGTTACGGATGCGGCAATGCCCGCCTCGATCGGCGGAGCGGGCATCGGAACGGGAGTTGCCTTGCATTTCTCCGGGGGAAGCGGGGCCATGTCCACCGTCATCAGGGTCGCGGTGGTCTTGAAGGGGCTGCTTCGCATCGGACGATTGATTCTGCGCACTCGGTTGGGCAGGCAAGGTCTGCTGAGGCGAAACCTAATCACGGTTTTTTTTACTGTCAACAACCCCCGCGAAAAATTTTCACATCCGCGCCTTCCCGGGCGCCGCCGGCGCCACCACTCTGCACGGCCTGCAACGACGGTGGAAGCGGCGCGCACGCACGTTGCCTGCATCGATGCCAATGCAGGCGTTGATCAAAAAACACTTGAAATAAGCACTCCGCGTAGACAGGCGCAGGCAAGGCACAACGGCGTACGCGCATCGTCGGTGGTCACCGGCACCGCCGCCAACGCCAGCACAACGGCGCCGCAACGGGGGGCGAAAAGTTTTCACATTCGAACGCTTCGGCGCGGGGCTGAAACGCGGATTTGCGCAAAACTGCGCACGCCCATCGGCACCGTTCGCCTGTCGGCTGATGCCACGCCGAGGGTGCACAGCGAACCCCGCGTCATGAGTCCGACGCGGTCGCCAAAACAAAAACGGCCACCCGAAGGTGGCCGTTCCAGAATCCGGAAACGACGACTCAGTGGTCGTCGTTCTCCAGGGCTTCGGCGTACGCGTCCGGGTCCAGCAGCTCGTTGACCTCTTCGGCGTTGGTCAGTTCGATCACGAACATCCAGCCTTCGCCGTAGGCATCTTCGTTGATGGTTTCCGGCTTGTCGGACAGGGCCGAGTTGACCTCGACGACCTTGCCGCTGATCGGGCTGTAGACGTCCGAGGCGGCCTTCACCGACTCGACGACGGCGATCTGTTCGCCGGCCTTGGCGTCGGCGCCGACTTCCGGCAGTTCGACGTAGACCAGGTCACCCAGCAGGCCCTGGGCGTGGTCGGAAATACCGACGGTGACGCGGCCATTGCCTTCGACACGGGCCCACTCATGGGACTTGAGGAACTTGAGGTCGCCGGGGATCTCGCTCATGGGACTGCTCCAGAGATATGCAGGGGTGGAAAAAACGGGGCTAGTGTAACCAACCGGCCGCCACTGCTGTCAGTGACGACCGGCACGTTCGGATCAGGCGTCGGCGAGCACGCCGGGCTGGGCCTGGCCTTCGCGCACGAACGGGAACTTGACCACGCGCACCGGCACCTGCCGGCCGCGGATGTCGACGGTGACCTCGCCGAGTTCACCGGCCGGCACGCGGGCGAAGGCGATGCCCTTGGCCAGGGTCGGCGAGAAGGTGCCGGACAGGATCTCGCCCTGGCCGCCAGCGGTGGTCACCGCCTGGCCGTGGCGCAGCACGCCCTTCTCGTCCATCACCAGGCCGATCATCTGGCGCGCGGTGCCGGCGGCCTTCTGCGCCTCCAGCACGTCGCGGCCGATGAAGTCGCGGCCTTCGTCCAGCGACACGGTCCAGGCCAGTGCCGCTTCATACGGGCTGATCTCTTCGTCCATGTCCTGGCCGTACAGGTTCATGCCGGCCTCCAGGCGCAGGGTGTCGCGCGCACCGAGGCCGGCCGGCTTCACGCCTGCCGCCAGCAGGCGGTTCCAGAAGGCGACCACGGCATCCTGCGGCAGCAGGATCTCGAAACCGTCTTCACCGGTGTAGCCGGTGCGGGCGACAAACAACTCGACGCCGTCGTCGGACTGCGCCTGCAGGGCGGCGAAGCGGCCCAGCTTGGTCAGTGCTGCACGGTCGGCTTCGCGGGCCAGGCCGATCACGATGTCGCGCGCCTGCGGGCCCTGCACGGCGAGGATGGCCAGGTCCGGGCGCTGCTCGACGGAAACACCGAACGGTCCCGCCTGCTCACGCAGCCAGGCCAGGTCCTTTTCGCGGGTGGAGGCATTGACCACCATGCGGAAGAAATCGTCGCCCAGGTAGTAGACGATCAGGTCGTCGATGACGCCGCCGCGCGGATTCAGCATGCACGAGTACAGGGCCTTGCCAGTCACCTTCAGTTTGTCGATCGAATTGGCCAGCAGGCGGCGCAGGAACGGCTTGACCTGGTCACCGCGCAGGTCGACCACGGTCATGTGGCTGACGTCGAACACGCCGGCTTCGCGACGCACCAGGTGGTGTTCGTCCAGCTGCGAGCCGTAGTGGATGGGCATGTCCCAACCCCCGAAATCGACCATCTTGGCGCCAAGGGCGCGGTGGGTATCGTTGAGCAGCGTCTTCTGGGTCATGACCGGTCCGGCAGCAGAGGAAACAGGAATTCCCATTATCCCAGATCGGTCGCCCGCAGGCGTGCCGCAGCGCAGCGGTTCGTGGAAGCGGAAGCGCGGCCCGCCGCGCCCTTTCCCTTTCGGGCGAGGCAATGGCTGCGCTCCCCGCAACCGCCTGTTACAGGCGCACCCGCCCACGCAGGATGTCGACGAACATCACCCAGTCACCCATGAATGAATACAGCGGATGCCGGAAGGTGGCCGGGCGATTCTTCTCGAAGAAGAAGTGGCCGACCCAGGCGAATCCATAACCGCAGAACAGCGCGGCCAGCAGGAGCGTCGGCTGGCCGCGCAACACGGCAGCCGCAGCCAGCAGCAGCACCCCGCAGCTGCCGATGAAATGCAGGCGCCGCGAGACCGGGTGGCGGTGCTCGCTGAGATAGAACGGATAGAACTCGCGGAAGCTGGCGAAGCGGGACATGCGCGTGCTCCGGGGGCCGTGGTCACTGCCATCATGCGCCTTACCGGGATGCAGCGCTGCGCGCTTGCGGGGCATGGCCCGGCGGCCGTTGTAGAGCCGAGCCATGCTCGGCTGCCTTGGCCTTTGTAGCGCCAAGCTTGCTCGACTGCTCCCCGGAGAAGCAGCCGAGCATGGCTCGGCTCTACAAAAGGGTGGGCGCGGTCGAGCCTGGCTCGACGCTACACCGGGGGCGAGCGCGGACCGAACATGATCACCGCCATGCCGGCCAGGCACAGGGCTGCACCGAACAGGTCCCAGCGGCTGGGGCGGATGCCGTCGACCAGCCACAACCAGAACAGCGCGGTGCCGATGTACACGCCACCGTAGGCGGCATAGACCCGTCCACTGGCAGTCGGGTGCAGGGTCAGCAGCCAGGCGAACAGGGCCAGGCTGGCCGCGGCCGGCAGCAGCAACCAGACGCTGCCTCCCTTGCGCAGCCACAACCATGGCAGGTAACAGCCGACGATCTCGGCCAGCGCGGTCAGCAGGAACAGGCCAAGCGTCTTCACGCTTTTTCTGCTGCCTTGGCGTGCTGCCACAGCGCTTCCTGCGCATCCAGGTCCAGTGCCGCCAACGCCTCCCCCTGCGCCTCGGCCTGCGCTTCCATCGCGCGGAAGCGCCGCTCGAACTTGTGGTTGGCCCCGCGCAGTGCGGCGCCCAGATCGATATCGGCGTGCCGGGCCAGGTTGGCGCAGACGAACAGCAGGTCGCCCAGTTCTTCCTGCAGGCGCGCCTTGTTGCCCGCGATATCGCCGCGCTCGAATTCCTCTCGCAGCTCCTGCAGCTCCTCGGCCGCCTTGTCCAGCACAGGCAGCGGGCCCGGCCAGTCGAAACCGACCCTGGCCGCGCGCGACTGGAGCTTCACGGCGCGCTGCCATTCCGGCAGGCCACGCGAGATACCGGCCAGTGCGGAGGTGTCCTGCTCGCCCTTGGCGGCACGCTCGGCGCGCTTGATCGCGTCCCAGTTGCGCATCACCCCGTCGGCATCGTCGACGCTGACATCGGCAAACACATGCGGGTGACGGCGCTGCATCTTGTCGCTGATCGCACGTGCGACATCGGCGAAGGCAAATGCCCCCTGCTCCTCGGCCATGCGTGCGTGGAACACCACCTGCAGCAGCAGGTCGCCGAGCTCGTCGCAGAGATCGTCGAGGTCGCCGCGGTCGATCGCATCGGCCACCTCGTAGGCTTCCTCGATGGTGTACGGGGCAATGGTCGAGAAGTCCTGCTCCAGGTCCCATGGGCAACCTCCCTGCGGGTCGCGCAGGCGCGCCATGATGACCAGCAGGCGTTCCAGTTGATGGCTTGCCTCGCTGCCGGTGGCAGGGGTGTCGTGCGCGCTCATGCGGCCTCCAGGTTCAGTCGGACAACCAGTCGCGCCACGGCAGGCTGGTATCACCAAGGGCAATGAAATCGCCGTTCAACAGCGTTTCGCGGCGGTTGTAACGGAACGGCTTGCCGGTCGCGGCCGACAGCACCGCGCCACCCGCCGCATGCAGCACGCACTGGCCGGCGGCGGTATCCCATTCAGAGGTCGGGCCGAGCCGCGGATAGACATCCAGGCCGCCTTCGGCGATCCGGCAGAATTTCAGCGACGATCCCTGCGCGATGGTCTCGATGCGGCCCATGCGCGCCAGCAGCGCCTCGGTTTCCGGCGAACGGTGCGATCGGCTGGCGGCGACGCGCAGCGGAGCAGTGGCCGGCGTGCGGGTGCGCAGCACGGTGTCGTGCAGACCCTGCCGCCGATAGGCCAGTTCCCCGCGCATGGCATGCCAGACAATGCCGGTGACCGGCGCCAGCACCACGCCGAATGCCGGTGCGCCCTGGTAGATCAAGGCAATGTTGACGCTGAACTCACCGTTGCGCTTGACGAACTCGCGGGTGCCGTCGAGCGGGTCCACCAGCCAGTAGGCGCCCCAGTGGCGGCGCTGCTCCCAGCCCACCTGCGCCGATTCCTCGGACAGGATCGGCAGGTCCGGGGTCAGCTGGCGCAGGCCCAGTTCAATGACCTGGTTGGCGGCCAGGTCAGCTGCGGTGACCGGGCTGTTGTCGTCCTTGATCTGCACGTCGAAGCCATCGGCATACACCTGCATGATGGCCTGTCCGGCTTCCTGGGCGATGGCGATGGCGGTCTCGCGCAGGTCCGTCGTCAGCTTGATCATCGCGTTCCCTGCAGCCACTGGCGGGCAATGAACAGCGCCGCCAGCGAGCGTCCCTCTGAGAAGTCCTCGCGCAGCATCAGCTGGTCCAGTTCGGCCAGCTTCCACGGCACCACTTCCAGCTCCTCCGGCTCGTCGCCGGCCAGTTTTTCCGGGTACAGGTCGCGCGCCACCACCAGCCACGACTGGTGGCTCATGTAGGTCGGGGCCAGGGTCATCGCGCGCAGCACGTCGACCCGGCGCGCACCATAACCGGCCTCTTCCTTCAGTTCGCGGTCGGCCGCCTGCTCGGGCGTCTCGCCGGCATCGATCCGGCCCTTCACCAGCCCCAGTTCGTAACGGTGCATGCCAGCGGCGTATTCACGTACCAGCAGCACGGTCTCGTCGTCGAGCATCGGCACCACCACCACCGCACCGTGCCCACGGCTGACCAGGCGCTCGAAGCGGCGGCGTTCGCCGTTGGAGAACTCCAGGTCCAGGTGCTGGCGCTGGAAGGGGCCGTTCTCCTCATCGGTGATTCGATGGATGATCGGCAAGCGACGGCCGGCACGGTCATCGTTCATGCGGAATCTCCGCGGCGACCGGCGGCTGCGCCGGGGCCGATAGAATGTGCAGGCAGCAACATGTTCATGAGCCCGAAATGCTAGCAGACCCAACCCCCTCCCCGCTGGCCCGCCACTGGCGGCAGCGCGACCTGCAGGTGCTGTGGCACCCGTGCACGCAGATGCGTGAGCATCCGGACACCCTGCCGCTGGTACCGATTGCCCGTGGCGAAGGCGCATGGCTGATCGACCACGACGGCAACCGCTATCTGGACGCGGTCAGCAGCTGGTGGACCAATCTGTTCGGTCATGCCGAACCGCGCATCGGTGGTGCCATCGCTGCCCAGGCCGGGCAGCTGGAACAGGTGATGCTCGCCGGTTTCGGCCACGAGCCGGCGATCACCCTGGCCGAACGCCTGCTGGCACTGGCGCCACGCCAGGCCGGCCGCGAACCGCTGGCCAAGGTGTTCTACGCCGACAACGGGTCCGCCGGCGTGGAAGTGGCGCTGAAGATGGCCTTCCAGTACTTCCAGAACCGCGGAGAGCCCCGGCGCACGCGCTTCATCGCGCTCGAGAACGGCTACCACGGCGAAACCCTGGGCGCGCTGGCGCTGGGTGACATTCCGCTGTACCGCCGCGTCTATGCGCCGCTGCTGGCCGAGGGCCTGTTCGCGCCGTCGCCCGATGCCTACCTGGCCGAACCGGGCCAGAGCGCGGCCGATCGCGCACGGCAGGCGGCCGATGGCCTGGCCACGCTGTTCGACCAGCACCCGGGCGAGGTCTGCGCGGTGATCCTGGAACCGCGCCTGCAGTGTGCCGGCGGCATGCGCATGCATGACCCGGTCTACCTGCAGCGCGTGCGCGAACTGTGCGATGCCCATGGCGCGTTCATGATCGCCGACGAGATCGCCACCGGCTTCGGCCGCACCGGCACCCTGTTCGCCTGCGAGCAGGCCGGGGTGATGCCGGACCTGATGTGCCTGTCCAAGGGCCTGACCGGCGGCTTCCTGCCCCTGGCCGCCGTACTGGCGACGCAGGCGCTGTATGACGCCTTCCTCGACGACTCGCGCGAGCGCGCCTTCCTGCATTCGCACAGTTACACCGGCAACCCGCTGGCCTGCGCCGCGGCACTGGCGACGCTGGACGTCTTCCGCGACGACGATGTGATCGCGCGCAACCGGGGCATCGCCTCGGTGATGGGCACGCTGGCGGCACCGTTTGCCGACCACCCGCACGTGGCCGACGTGCGCCAGGCCGGCATGGTGGTGGCGTTCGAGCTGTCGCGCGACGGCAACAAGCGCACGCCGTTCGACCCGGGCCTGCGGCTGGGCCTGCAGGCCTACAAGGCCGCCCTCAAGCGCGGTGTGGTGCTGCGCCCGCTGGGCGACGTGCTGTACTGGATGCCACCCTACTGCGTGGACGACGAACAACTGGAGCTGCTGGCGCACACCACGCTGGCGGCCATCGACGAGGCGATTGCATGCGCGTGACCCGCTGCCCCATCGACCTGGCGCTGCACAGCGGCCAGACCGTGACCCTGCCGGAAGACACCGCCAACCACCTGGTGCGGGTGATGCGCCTGCGCGAAGGCGATACCTGCGTGCTGTTCAACGGCGATGGCCACGACTACAGCGCGACGCTGACCGTGGCCGGCAAGCGCGAGGTGCAGGTCCTCATCGACGCCGTGCAGGCCATCGACAACGAATCCCCGCTGGCGATCACCCTGCTGCAGGGCATCGCCCGTGGCGAGAAGATGGACCTGATCCTGCAGAAGGCCACCGAGCTGGGCGTGGTCGCGATCATTCCGGTCAACGCCGAGCGCACCGAGGTGAAGCTGGACGCGGCACGGGCGGAGAAGCGCGTGGCGCACTGGAACAACGTGGTGACCTCGGCCTGCGGCCAGTCCGGGCGCGCGCGCATTCCGCCGGTAGGATCGCCGCTGTCGCTGGCGCAGGCTGCGGCGGCGCTGCCAGCCGATTCGCTGCGGCTGACCCTGGATCCGCAGGGAGCACATCGCCTGTCGACGCTGGAAGCCGCTCCCGCTGGCGGCATCGTGATTGCAATCGGCCCGGAAGGCGGCTGGTCGCCACGCGATCGCGATCAACTGGCCGCGGCAGGATTCCAGGGGCTGCAACTGGGGTCGCGGATCCTGCGCACGGAAACGGCCGGACTGGCCGCGATCGCGGCGTTGCAGGCGCGCTTGGGCGATCTGGGGTGAGGCTGATTCGTGGTAGTGCCGGCCCGCTGGCCGGCATCCACGGGATCATGGGGTTGCCGGCCAGCGGCCGGCACTACCGGCGACCCGACCGGCGGATTACCGATCAGGCCGCCAGCGAATCCAGCGCCGCTTCCAGTGCATCCAGGTTCGGCAGCAGCGCGCTCTGCTCACCCAGCAGCACGCGCATGTGCACGATCTGCGGCAGGGTTTCTTCGGAGGCGTCGGCCAGCAGGCCGTCGCGCGGCACCGAGATCAGCTGCGGGAAGTTCTGCGTCAGCAGCGCGTAGTACGGGCGCTGCGCGTTGCCGCTGAGGGACTTCAGTACCACCACCTTGTTGTGGCCGGCCACCGTCTCTTCGCCCAGCCCGGAAAGGCGTGCGAACGACACCAGCGGCACCTGCCAGCCGTGCCAGCCGATCTCGCCAACCAGCCAGCGCGGCGCATCGGAGACCGGCTGCACCGGTACGCGCGACATCATTTCGGCCACGGTGGCATTGGGCAGCAGTACGCGCTCGTTGCCGGCCTGGATCAGGACGCCGCGGATTTCGTCGTTGCTGGCGTAGCTCATGGTGCCTCTCCGTTGTCGTCCTGCTCACCCCAGCGCGCGGCAATTGCCTGCGCCAGCTCCTGCGGTTCACCGGCCACCATGCCGGCAGCAACCACGGCGGTGGCCGCAGCCGGGTCGTAGCAGCCCTCGCCTACCTGCCCGGCCACCCACGCACCGGCGGCCGCCAGGTCCAGCGCCGGGCCGACATGGGCCAGGTCGGCACCGCTGAGCAGCACCAGCGCAGTGTGTGCGGCCGGCAATGCAGCGAGCGAAATACCGGTGGCATCGCTCTGGAAATGCAGGCCATCGCTGGCCGCGCGCACGCCGATATCATCAGCCAGCACGTGGACCTCGCCCGGCGCGGCGCGCTGGCCGGCCTCGGCCAGCTGCACCGGCAACGGCGAAACACGCGACATCTGCTTGACCAGGTTGCCGTAGCGGCCACCGTCCAGGCGCATGTGCACCAGGACCGGCACGCTCAACGACGCGGGCAGTGCGCCGAGCAGGCGACGCAACGCATCCGGGCCACCGATGCCGGCCAGCACCAGCACTGATGCGGCGCGCGCACCGGCCGGGGCGGCGGCAGCCAGATCGACCAGGGTCAAATGATCGGTATCGAAGGAGGGCTGCGGCGCAGCGGCCGGCGCCGCCACTTCTGCCGGTGCCGGCGCTTCGATCGATTCCTCGACCAGCGACCAGGCGGTGTGATCGAAGGAGATCGGCGGTGCCGCAGGCGCCGCCGGTTCGGCCGGCGCTTGCGGCGGCGAAGGCGGATCCCGTGGTTCGGGCACGTCCGGCTGCAGTGCCGCCAGGGCCTGCTCCAGCGCGATCGGTTCGTGCAGGTGTGCCGGCGGCGAATACAGACCGTCGGCCGGAACGTCATCGGCCCAGCTCAGCGCCTGCGCCAGATGCGGCTGCAGGGCTTCTTCCTGCGGCGCCGGCGCGGGCACCGGATGGCCGGGCTCCAGCTGCAGGCTGGGCTCTTCCTCGGCACCCGGCGGCAACACCTGCTGGTGGCCGTGCAGCTTGGCGGCCAGATGGCGCCCCCAACGCTGCGCCTCCCAGCCGTCGCGGCGCGCGGCCAGCTCGGCCTCATCGAACACCAGGGTCAGCCCCGGTGCCGAGAGCACGGCGTCCAGCCGTTCCAGTGCGTCCTCGATGGCCGCTTCCAGCGCGATCACCACGAACTGCGGATCCGCAGCCTGCAGGACCTGTGGCTCCAGGCCGTTCGGGTCATCTTCCAGGACCAGCTGCACATCTGCATGCGACAGCGCCTCGCGCAGGCGTTCGCGCGCCGCACCGGGGCGGGCCAGCAGGGCGACGGCCGGGGCCGGATGGGTTTCACTCACGGACACGGGCGATCCCCAGCAGGTCGTACACGTTACGCATCAGGTCCAGTTCCTGGTACGGCTTGCCCAGGTAACGCTGGACACCGATCTCGAAGGCGCGCTGGCGGTGCTTGTCGCCGCTGCGCGAGGTGATCATCACGATCGGCACATCCTTGTAGCGCGGGTCGGCGCGCATCGCCGTGGCCAGCTCGTAGCCGTCCATGCGCGGCATCTCGATATCCAGCAGCATCAGGTCCGGCACGCGCTCTTCCAGCCGCTCCAGTGCTTCCACGCCATCGCGGGCGACGCTGACTTCGAAGTTGTGCCGTTCGAGGATGCGTCCGGTCACTTTGCGCATGGTCAGCGAGTCATCGACCACCATCACCAGCGGCACCTGGCGTTCGTCGCGCGGTGCATTGGCCAGCACCGGTGCGGTCGGATTGGCGAGGAAACGGCGCACCAGCGGCGCGACGTCCAGGATCACCACCACGCGGCCATCGCCGGTGATGGTGGCACCGTAGATGCCCGGTACCGATGCGATCTGCAGGCCGACCGGCTTGACCACGATTTCGCGGTTGCCCAGCACCTGGTCGATCGCCACGGCAGCGCGCAGGTCACCGGCACGCACCAGCAGCAGCGGCACCTGGTCCTGGCCATCGGCGCGTGCCGGGGCCTGCCCGACCAGGCTGCCGAGGTCATACAGCGGATAGTCTTCGCCGCTGTAGCGGTAGCTGCTGTCGGCGGCCTCGAAGCGTTCGCGTGACAGGCGGCCGATACCACTGACCGAGGCCACCGGCACGGCGAAGGTGGTTTCACCGATCTGCACGAACACCGCCTGGGTGACGGCCAGCGTCTGCGGCAGGCGCAAGGTGAAGCGCACGCCCTGGCCACGCACCGACTGGATGTCGACCGAGCCGCCGAGCTGGCGCACTTCGTTGCGCACCACGTCCATGCCCACGCCACGACCCGCCAGCTGGCTGACCTGGTCGGCGGTGGAGAAACCGGAGGCGAAGATCAGGTTGTCCAGTTCCTGCTCGCTGGGCTGCGCATCGGCGGCCAACAGGCCACGATCGATGGCGCGGCGGCGGATCGCTTCGCGGTCCAGGCCAGCACCGTCATCGGCCACTTCCAGCACGATTTCCGAGCCTTCACGGTGCAGGCGGATGGCGACTTCGCCCTCCTCCGGCTTGCCGGCGGCGCGACGCTGTTCCGGCGCCTCCAGGCCGTGGGCCACGGAGTTGCGCAGCATGTGTTCGAGCGGCGCGACCATGCGATCGAGGACATTGCGGTCCAGTTCGCCGTGGGTGCCCTCCAGGGTCAGGTGCACCTGCTTGCCGGTATCCATTCCGGACTGGCGGACCACGCGGCGCAGGCGCGGCACCAGGCCATCGAACGGCACCATGCGCGCGCGCATCAGGCCATCCTGCAGCTCGGAGCTGACGCGCGACTGCTGTTGCAGCAACGAATCGTACTGGCGTGACAGATCGTCGAGCACGCCCTGCAGGCCCCCGAGATCGGCCGCCGACTCGTTCAGTGCACGGCTGAGCTGCTGCAGCGTGGAGAAGCGGTCCAGTTCCAGCGGATCGAACTTCTGATCGGCCTGGTCCTGCTCACGCTGGTAGCGGGCGACGATCTGCGCCTCGGTTTCCAGGTCGAGTCGGCGCAGCTGGTCGCGCAGTCGCGCATTGGTGCGCTCCAGCTCGCCCATCGCGCCGCGGAAGGCACCCAGCTGCTGTTCCAGGCGCGAGCGGTAGATCGCCACTTCACCGGCATGGTTGACCAGGCGGTCGAGCAGATCCGCGCGCACGCGCACCTGTTCCTGCTGCGGGCGCGCCAGCGGATCTTCATCGATCACGCCTTCGGCCGGCAGCGGTGCCGACAACGGCGCATCGAGCAGTGCCGGCGCAGGGCCGGCGACCGCTGCCGACGCGGTTTCTGCAACGCTCGCCACGTCCGCTGCGCCTGCGGCAGCCGCTGCTGCTGCGGCAATATCGGTGGTGGTACGCACTTCGAACGCATCGACCAGATCCTGCGCCGGTTCCACCACGCGGTGGTTACCGGTGCGGGTCAGCAGCTGGTGCAGGCGATCGAATCCGCGCTCCAGCAACTGCACATCGCGGCGTTCGATCTCGGTGCGACCGGCGGCGACCGCCTCCAGCAACGATTCGATGCTGTGGCCGAGATCACCGATGGCGTTGATGCCGGCCATGCGTGCGCCACCCTTCAGGGTGTGCAGGTCACGCTGCAGGCCGGCCAGCACCTCTCGGTCCTGCGGTGCATCACGCAGCTCGCTGATCAGGCCATCGCAGTGGTCGAGCAGGTCCTTGCCTTCCTCGACGAAGATGTCGACCAGCTCGCGATCGTAGACGCTGAAGTCGAGCGTATCGGTGCTGTCTTCCGGCACCGGCATGGCAAGGATGTCAGGTGTCACGGTTTCAGGCACGTCGGCTTCGGGCGCGCTGGCTGCCACGGCATCCGATACCGCAACCGCATCGACGTCGGCGGCTTCGGCGTGGACCTCCGCCTGGCCCGGCGCGTCTTCCAGTTCGAAGAAGCGAACCGGTTCGGCGGTGGCCTGCGCTGCGGCCTCCGCGATCTCCTCATTCACCGTCGCCGGGGACGGCTGATCGGCGCTCTCTCCTTCACCGATCGCCGCCTCCCCGCCGACGTCCGCATCCTCGGCAAAGGCTTCCGCCTCGCCCGGCGCGAGTTCGCTGGCCTGCAGGCCGAGCACGGGCCATTGCCCGTCGTCGGCCAGGGGCTGCTCTTCGTCGATCACGTGCAGGCCGGCCTCGAGCGCGGCTTCCAGCGAGACCGGTTCTGCAAACCCCGGCGCAGCCATTTCATCCTGCAGGCTCGACAGCTCGCTGTCGAGTGGCAGTGCAGCAGGCATTTCGAACGCCGTGGCATCAGCGACGTGCGCGTGATCGGCCGAGGGCGCATTCAGGTCAGATGCGACGGCTTCGACAGCGGCCGGAGTCTCTTCGGCGTCGCGGTCGTCAACCGGCAGCGCACTGGCATCCAGGTACGGCGACAGATCATCCACGACGGTCAAACCGGCATCGTCGGACAACCGCAGCACGCCTTCGGCCTCCGCCTCGACACCGGCTACGGCAACGGCTGGAACGTCGTCGGCCACCTGGATCGATTCGACCACCGGCAGCGACGCATCCTCCTCACCCGGTACGGACGGCCATCCGGCATCGAAGTAGCGCGAAAGATCATCGCTGGCCGTCAGCTCACCGACCTCCAGCCCGGCCTCGATCGCCACGTCGGCGACCGGGGCTTCGGCAGTATCGGCACGTGCTTCCGCGTCCTGCTCCGGTGCGGCAAACGAATGCGGCACCGCATCGGATTCAAGCGCGACGGCTGTCGATGCATCCGCGTCCAGTTCCACCGGCGGTTCGTCATCCAGCGCCAGATCGTCTTCTTCGTCTTCCAGGCCCACCATCGGCCAGCGCGCTTCCGGCAACGCGCCAGCCAGCGCCTGCAGGCGCTGCGCGAGTACCTGTTGCGGCGCGATGCGCGGCTGTTCGGCCTGCAACGCTTCCATGGTGGCGGTGATCGCCTGCGCAGTCGCATCCAGGGCGGCTACGCCTTCATCACCCGGGACCACCTCGGCGGCCAGTGCGCGCTTGATGTAGGACTCCGCGCCGCCGGTCACCGCCGTGATCTCGGGCACTTCGGTCATCGCGAAGGCGCCGTTCATGGTGTGCACCGCGCGCAGCAGTGCATCGCTGACCGGTTGCGGCGCCTGCTGCGCCGAACGCAGCCAGTCCTGCAGGGTGGCCTGGTGGACTTCCACCTCGGCCTCGAGAATCTCGCGCAGCACGCTGTCGATGTTGGCCGGCGTACCGGCCACTTCGGCCTCCACGTCGGTATCGGCCGGCGCCGAGGCGGCAGCCTCCGCGTCGAGAATGCGGCTGATCTCGTCTTCGCCGTCAGCTTCAGCAACCGGTACAACCGGCGCAGCCGCACCCGGCAGCGGTACGTAGTAGGTTTCCTCGCCTGCGCCGACACGATCGGCAATGGCCTGCATGGCCTGCAGGTCGACGCTGATGCGCTGGCCGTGGCGCAGCGCTGCGTTCAGCTGTGGCAGCGCCGCATGTGCGTTGTCGACCATCGCCAGCACCGCCGGCGAGGCGGCGCGGCTGCCATCCAGCACGCGGTTGAGCATGCCTTCGATCTTCCACGCGAACTCGCCCAGGGTACGTGCGCCAACCAGGCGGCCACTGCCCTTGAGGGTATGGAAGATGCGGCGGATCGGGCGCAGCCGGTCCATGTTGTCCGGCTGCATGCGCCACGCCGGCAGCAGCGTGCCCAGATTGGCGAGCTCGTCGTCGAACTCTTCCAGGAACACCTCGCGGATGTCCTCGTCGATGTTCTCGGCGTCGTCGTCGAAGCCGGCGTCGAAGCCCGTAGTCGCGTCGGCATTGGCGTCGGCGCCGGTCGCAACGACCGCCTCCGGTGCCGTCGCGGTGGGCATCGCCTGCGGATTGAAGCCGGCAGCGGCTGCACTCAGCTCGGCGAAGAACTGGGCATCGGCTTCGCTGAAATCGATCGGCGCGATGGTGTCGATATCGATCACCGACACGGCCGGCGCCGACGTTTCCGCTGCCGGGGCGGGCGCTTCGATCGACGGCGGCGTGATCGACGATGCCGGCAGGTCATCCGGAGCCTCGTCCACCCTGACCTCCGCCGCAGGCGATGCATCGGCCAGCGACGGCGCCACGGCATCGACGATCTCCAGCGACGGATGCAACCCGGCGTCCTCGTCCAGCGACAACGTTTCCATCGCATGCAGCGACAGCACGTCGTCAGCGTTGTCCAATGCATCGGCGTCGAAGCGGAACACCACGTCGTCGGCCTCGGCAACCGCGCCCTGTTCGGCCGCTACCGGATCGAACACCGGCGCAGCATCGAATTCGGTCACGGGCGAAACCATGCTGTCCGTCGTCTCTTCGATCGCAGGCGCTGCGCTTTCCTCGAGCACCTGCGGCGCCTCGGACAGCGACCACTGCGGTGCATCGGCGTGATCGCTGTCGGCCAGTTCGAAGCTGACGGGATCGAAACTGGCGAACGTCGGCGCGCGTTCGTCGCCGGCGGGCGCGGCCGCCTCGGCTTCGGGGTAGAACGGCGCCAGCTCCCACTGTGGGACATCAGGCGCAGGTGCGCTGGACGCGGCGAAGACCAGCGATGCCTCGGCATCATCCTGTGTTGGCAGCGGCGAGGCGCCAGCATCCAACGGGCTGGCGGCCACGACGCCCTCGGTGCCCAGCGCGCCGAACATCAGGCTGTTGTCGGGCACCCTCGGTGCCGGTGTGGCCGGCGGCGGATCGAAGGTGAAGTCCGGCAGCGATACCGGCACGTCGCCGGCCGCGGGCGCAGCAGGCTGCACCGGTACCTCGATGCGCTCGGGCTGCAGCGGCTCGACCTGCACCGGCAGCGGCTCACGTTCGATCGCAAACGCTGCCGGCGCTTCCGGTGCGGCGGCGTTGCGTTCGGGCAGCGGCCAGTAGCGCAGTGCCTCGAGGCTGCTGCGGGTGATTTCGAGGATGTCTTCGCGGCCCGGGCGACGATCGCGCAGGGCTTCCAGGTAGTACTCCAGGCTGGCCATGGCATCGGCCAGGGTGTCCAGCTGGCGGCCGCTGGGCACGCGCTGGCGGCCGATCAGCTCGGCCTCGATGCACTGCTGCACGCCACGCAGGTAATCGGCGGCGGTACCCAGGTCGAGCATGCGCAGCGCGCCGGACACATCGCCCAGCAGGCGCGGTACATCCTGCAGCTCGGCATGGTTCCAGCTGGTTTCGATGAAGGCGACGAAATGCTCGCGGGCGGCAGCGAAGTTGGCGATGGCTTCATGGGCCAGCACTTCCACCGTGCGCCGGTTCTCCACCGCGCTCGGATCGTCCTCGCCACTGCCGCCGGCGCCCAGATGGGCAACCTGGTCGTCCAGCGAGGCATCGACGTACAGCAGCGCACCGGCGATATCCAGCAGCAGGTTCTCGTCGATCTGCTGGCGCCCCTCGACCACGCCACGCAGCGCGTCGCGCTGCTGCACGACCACGCCGCGGGCCACGCCCAGGCCCATCATGCCCAGCGTGTCGGCCACGGCGCCCAGTTCGTTGGCCTGGGTCTGCAGCTGTTCCGGTGCACCGCCGGTGCGCAGGTGCAGGTCAAGCGCATCCTTGATGCGCAGCAGTTCTTCCTTCACTGCGCTGCCGACGGTATCGAGCAGCTCGCGGTTGCGCCCGCTCAGGCTGCCCCGGGCATGGTCCAGCTCGGCCTCGGTGGCGGTGATGCTGTCCGGCGCAAAGGCCAGCAGCACGCTGTCGTTGACGCCTTCTTCGCCACGCGACGCGCGGATCTCGTTGAGCAGCGGCATCAGCACGATCGGAATGTCGCGATGGCCGTTCTGCAGGCGCTCCAGATAGTCCGGCAGCAGCACGCTGCCACGCATCAGGGTCGCACAGGCTTCATCCCGGTCGGCCACCTGGCCGGCGCCGATGGCATTGGCCAGCTGCTCGAGCTCTTCGGCCACCATCGCCGGGGCATACAGTTCAACCATGCGCAGGGTGCCCTGCACCTGGTGCAGGTAGCCGGCGCAGATGCGCATGCGGCTGGCATCACTCGGGTCTTCCGCGTAGTACTCGACCTCGTTGCGCACCTGGCGCAGGGTCTCGTCCAGCTCGGGCTTGACCCAGCCCAGCGCTGCGTGGCTCATCGCATCGCGCAGACTGCTCATGGACGCGCTCCGTTCGCCGCCGCGCGGTGGCCGCGCGGATTCTGGCGTGGGGAATGGAAATGCTTCATCGACTGGTTCCTTGCTCGCCGCCCTGCCCGCGTCACGCCGGCAGCTTGAAGTCGGCGACCGAACGGCGCAGGTCCGCCGCCAGCTGCGCGAGGTGGCCGATCGACTCTGCGGTCTGCCCGGCACCCTGCGAGGTCTGGCCGGTGATCTGCCGGATCACGCCCATGGTGCGGGTGATGTCCGAGGCCGCGGCCGACTGCTGCTGGGCGGCGATGGAGATGTTCTTGATGAGGGTATTGAGGGCGTTGGACACGCGCTCGATCTCGGTCAGCGCGGTACCGGCGTCCTCGGCCAGGCGCGCACCGGACACCACTTCGGCCGTGGTCTGCTCCATCGAGGTGACCGCTTCGTTGGTATCGGCCTGAATGGCCTGGACCAGGTTTTCGATGCGTCGGGTCGCACCCGAGGTACGTTCTGCCAGGCGCTGCACTTCGTCGGCCACGACCGCGAAACCGCGGCCCGCTTCACCCGCCGACGCCGCCTGCACCGCCGCGTTCAGCGCCAGGATGTTGGTCTGCTCGGAAATGTCATTGATCAGTTCCACGATCGAGCCGATTTCCTGCGACGACTCGCCCAGGCGCTTGATGCGCTTGGAGGTTTCCTGGATCTGGTCGCGGATCTGGTCCATGCCCTGGATGGTCTCGCGCACCACGCCGGCGCCTTCGGCGGCGATCACCACCGAGCGCTGTGCCACGTCGGCCGACTCGGCCGAGTTGCGCGACACCTGCTCGATGCTCGCTGCGATTTCACCGATGCGGTCCGAGGCGGAGGTGATCTGGTTGGCCTGGTGGCCCGCCGCCTCTGCCAGCTGCATCGCGGTGGCCTGGGTTTCCTGGGTGGACATCGCGACCTTGGCCGAGGTGTCGTTGATGGTGGTCACCAGGTGGCGCAGCTCGTCCACCGCATAGTTGATCGCGTCGGCGATCGCGCCGGTCATGTCCTCGGTCACCGAGGCCTTCACCGTCAGGTCACCCTCACCGAGCGAGGAGATTTCGTCCAGCAGCCGCATGATCGCCTGCTGGTTGCGGCTGTTGAATTCCACCTGGGTCTGGTAACGCAGTTCCTGCTCGCGCGAGCGGCTGCGCACGTTGGTGGAGACGAAGCCGATGATCGCGATCAGCGACAGCGCGCCGGACACCACGCCGATCCAGAAGTTGGGGAACAGGCGGGTGTCGGACACCGAGCCGAACGAGGAGAACGCATCGAACAGCTTGCGGCTGTCGTCCAGCATGTGGGCCGAGCCCTGGCCCAGCGCGGTCGCCGCCGACTGCGCCGCGAACAGCTGGCGCGAGCTGGCCAGGATCGCGTCGGCGTCCTGCTTCATCGCTTCCCACTTCTGCTGCGACTGCTCCAGTGCGGCCACGGCGGCAGCACCGCGCACGGCGGTGATGCCCAGTTCCTCGTTGCCGTTGCGCAGGCCGTCGAGCACCTGCGAGAACACGGTGATGTCACGCGCCAGCGCATCCCCGGAGGTCGCTGCGGCGCTGCCACCGGCACGCATTTCGGTCACCCGACGGGCCATCGAACCGGCCACCACGACCTGCTGCAGTGCGCTGTACACCTGCGACGAGGGGGCGCCGGAGGCGGACATCGCGCGCACCAGCTCGTTCAGCTGGGCCTGCAGGCCCGGTACCGCGCCGGTGAAGTTGTTGGCATTGCCGGCCAGCGCCAGCACCGCCGGCTCGCTGGCCACCAGCTGCCCGGCCTGCTTGCCCAGCGGCGCCCAGGTTTCGCCCAGGGTGGCGATGGCGCCGGACACGCCCGGCTCCTTGCCATAGCGGCCCTGCAGCGTCGACACGTTCTGTTCGATCGCGTTGCGGGTGGCCTTGAAGGCGGTGAAGGCCTGGGCGTTGCCGCCGACCGCGTCACGTCCCTGGTTGGCCAGCTGCTGCGACAGCACCTGCAGGTCGGCGGCCTTGGAGCCGGCGTCGGCAAGGCGGCTGCCCTGCCAGGTGGCGACGCCGGTGTTGACGCCGAACAGGATCATCGATGCCAGCAGCAGGAACAGCCAGAGGTTGCTGCCGCCCAGCCGCAGCTTGCCGGTCTTGGTGGCGTCCGAAGCAGTACTCATCGTTCAACCTCGATCTTCAATGCAGGGGGCGATGCCCGGCCTCAGGCCGCGGCTTGCCGGAATTCAGGGGTGCGCGACAGCAGCGAGAGCGAGAACACGCCCCAGTCATGGCCGTCGGCATGGAAGGCACGGTCAACGAAATGGCCGTAGCGGCCTTCGGCCAACGTGCCCGCGTCGATCTGCTGGTCCAGCTCGAAGCTGCGCTGGCCGAACAGTTCATCGATGGTCAGTGCGACGTCGCCGCCAGCCTGGCGCATGATCAGCACGCGCTGGCCTTCCTGCTGCACGGTGCGCGTGCCTTCCAGGAAGTACTTCAGGTCGACCACCGGGAACAGGTTGCCACGCAGGTTGCCCACGCCCAGCAGCCAGGGCTGCGCGCAGGGCACCGGGGTCACCGGCGGCATCGGCACGATTTCCACCACTTCGCGGAAATCGGACACCAGCCGGCGCTGGCCGACGCGGTAACCGACGCCACGCCACAGGTCCTGGGCGAACTGCCGCCCGGGCAGCTGCACTGCATGGGCCAGGCTGCGTCGTTCGTAGGCTTCAAGGATGTCGAAGGGCGAGCGCATCAGGCCACCAGTTCGTTGATCCGCGCGATCAGTTCATCCTCGCGCGGCGGCTTGACGATGTAATCGGCTGCGCCCTGGCGCAGGCCCCAGGCCTTGTCGGTTTCCATCGCCTTGGTGCTGACGATGATCACCGGGATGTGCTTGATCGCCGCATCGCGGGCCATCGCCCGGGTGGCCTGGAACCCGCTCATGCCGGGCAGGACCACGTCCATCAGCACCAGCTGCGGCGCCTGGTCGCGGACCAGCTGCAGGCCATCCTCGGCGTTGTCCGCTTCCAGCACCTCGTGGCCGGCACGGCGCAGCCACTGGGTGAACACCGCGCGGTCGGTCGGTGAATCCTCGATCAGGACGATACGAGCCATTGTGCCTTTCCCCCCTGGTCAGGCGTTGACGTATGTGCGGATGGCACCCAGCAGTTCTTCGCGCGTGAAAGGCTTGGTCAGGTATTGCTCCGAGCCGACGATGCGCCCCCGCGCCTTGTCGAACAGACCATCCTTGGACGACAGCATGATCACCGGGGTCGCCTTGAACAGCTGGTTGCCCTTGATCAGCGCACAGGTCTGGTAGCCATCCAGGCGCGGCATCATGATGTCGACGAAGATGATCTGCGGCTGCTGGTCTGCGATCTTGGCAAGCGCTTCGAAGCCGTCGGTGGCGGTGACCACCTCGCAGCCTTCGCGCTTGAGCAGCGTTTCCGCAGTCCTGCGGATGGTCTTCGAATCATCGATGACCATCACCCGGAGTCCTGCGAGTTCCCCGCCCGCAGTCGTGTTTTCAGTCATTGCCTATCCCCAAGCGCACGGCCCAATCTCTGGCGGGAGCCGCTGCGAAAGCGTATCTATATCGCACTTCCCGCGCCCGCTTCAAGGCCGGCCTGCCGCGCAGGGGGTAGCACCGGGCTGAACGTGACCGGGTTCGCAATGACTGCGCTGCCGGCAGGCGGACGCTGCGTTGCACTACGGCGGGGAGGCGCACGGCCGGCGTTGCCGCTACCATCAACGCCTTGCCTGACAGGTGCGCCCATGCCGTTGAACGTCATCGTGGTGATGGACCCCATCGCCCACATCAAGATCGCCAAGGACACCACCTTCGCCATGTTGCTGGAAGCCCAGCGCCGTGGCCATGCCCTGCACTACGTGCGGCCCGGCGGGCTGGCCCTGGAAGGTGGCGTGGCGGTGGCCCAGACCGCACCGCTGCAGGTGCGCGACGACCCGGCCGGCTGGTATGAGCTGGGCGCGTTCAGCCGTACCGCGTTCGGTCGCGGCCAGATCGTGCTGATGCGCAAGGACCCGCCCGTCGACGCCGAGTACATCTACGACACGCAGGTGCTGGACGTGGCTGCCGCTGCCGGCGCCTGCGTGGTCAACAACCCGCAGGGCCTGCGCGACTACAACGAGAAGCTGGCCGCCCTGCTGTTCCCGCAGTGCTGCCCGCCGACCCTGGTCAGCCGCGATGCCAAGGCATTGAAGGCCTTCGCGCTGGAGCACGGCCAGGCCGTGCTGAAGCCGCTGGATGGGATGGGCGGCCGCTCGATCTTCCGCAGCGGCCAGGGCGATCCGAACCTGAACGTGATCCTGGAAACCCTGACCGACGGCGGCCGCAAGCTGGCGCTGGCCCAGAAGTTCATTCCCGACATCACGGCCGGCGACAAGCGCATCCTGCTGGTCGACGGCGAACCGGTCGACTACTGCCTGGCGCGCATTCCCCAGGGTGACGAGTTCCGCGGCAACCTGGCGGCTGGCGGCCGTGGCGAAGGGCGCCCGCTGAGCGAGCGTGACCGCTGGATCGCCGGCCAGGTTGGCCCGGAGATGAAGCGCCGTGGCATGCGCTTCGTCGGCCTGGACGTGATCGGCGATTACCTGACCGAGGTCAACGTGACCAGCCCGACCTGCGTGCGCGAGCTCGACGCGCAGTACGGCCTGAACATCGCCGGCACCCTGTTCGACGCGCTCGAGGCCGGCCTGCGCTGATGGCGGCCGCACCTGCCGTCCTGCCCCCGCCGGCGCGCGAAGCGCAACGGCTGGGCGCGACCATCGCGCTGTCGATCGTGGTCCACGCCCTGCTGATCCTGGGCGTGGGTTTTGCGGTGAAAGGCGACGCACCACTGGTGCCGACGCTGGAGGTGATCTTCAGCCAGACCCGCACCGCACTGACCCCGAAGCAGGCCGATTTCCTTGCCGCCGCCAGCCAGGAAGGTGGCGGCGAGCACGACCGTGCGCAGCGCCCGCGCGACAACCAGGCCGGCATCGTTCCGCAGGCCCAGGCGGGGCTGAGCCCGGTGCCGCAACAGCAGCAATCGGCCGCGCCGGCGCCCCCGCCGCAGGCGCGGGTGGTCAGCAGCCGCAACGGCGAAGAGGCAGTGGCCCAGGCGCAGGCGCGCCCGACACCGGAGCAGCCGGAACCGGATGCACCGCTGACGGCACGCGAGCAGCGTGATGCCGAGATGGCGCGGCTGGCGGCCGAGGTGCATCTGCGCTCGGCGCAGTACGCCAAGCGCCCGAACCGCAAGTTCGTGTCGGCCAGCACGCGCGAATATGCCTACGCCAATTACCTGCGCGCCTGGGTCGACCGCGCCGAGCGCGTCGGCAACCTGAATTACCCGGACGAGGCCCGGCAGCGCCGGCTCGGCGGCCAGGTGGTGATCAGCGTGGGCGTGCGCCGCGATGGCAGCGTGGAAAGCAGCCGGATCCTGCGTTCAAGCGGGACGCCGTTGCTGGATGAGGCGGCGCTGCGGGTGGTGCAGCTTGCGCAGCCATTCCCGCCGCTGCCGAAGACCGAGGACGAGATCGACATCCTGCAGGTCACCCGCACCTGGGTGTTCCTGCCGGGTGGCACCCTGCACGACGACCGGTAGGGGTTTGTTGCCCGGGCCTGCCGCCCGGGACCCGCTGGAAGCAAAGTCAAAGTCAACATCAACAGCAGCGGTCGGGATATTGGGTTTGGCGGGGCGGTATGGGCTTGCAGGACACGCCGTAAACCCGTCCCTGGGGGCTCGATGGCGCCATCCATGGCGCCAACGGTCCTGCAAGCCCATACCGCCCCGCCTCTGACAGATCCCGACGCATCATTGCTGTTGGTAGGTGTCGACCTTGGTCGACACACATCCACGCTACGCGTGGATGCGAGCGAAGCGATCCGCTGTTGACTTTGATTTTCTTTTGATTTTCCGTGGCGGACGCACACGGAAACTGTCAGAGGTCGGGCGGGGTGGGTTCGCGGGGGTGTCCGCGGCATGGATGCCGCGGCCAAGCCCCCATGGGTGAGGGCGCTTTGCTTGCGAAGCACTGCTTCGCAAGCGCCCGAACGCACAGCCGCCAGCGGCTGGGCCGGACCGCGGAGCGGGGTTTACGGCGTCCCCCGCGAACCCACCCCGCCCGGCCAAGCGCGGCTTTGGGTTTATGCGATCAACCAACCCCGCCACGAGGGGCTCAGCCGTTGGCCTTCGCCTTCGCCTCGCGCGCGGCCTGCTGCTCGACCAGGGTCAGTGCCACGTTGTCGCGCAGGTAGGCCGGCTCGACCTTCTCCGGTGCAATGGCTTCGCCGCGCGCGAACGCCGGCACCGCCAGTGCGAGCACGTCCGACGCACGCGGCAATGCCGTGGCGTCGAATCCGCGCAGGCCAGTACCGAGCTGCGCGACCAGCGCACCCTCGGCTGCGGCGAACCCGGTACCGACACCGTAGGCCGACAGCCCTTCCGGCAGCGCCACCGCTGCCGGCGCGCAGACGCGCTCGGCATCGCGCGCGACCGGCAGGCCGTCCACGCGCTCGAAGCGGGCGACGTAGAGTTCGCCCATCCGCGCATCGATGGCCGACAGGATCTGCGTTTCTTCCGCCGGTGCGCGCAGCGCCAACACCTGCAGCGTCGAGACCGGCAGCAGCGGGCGGTCCAGTGCCAGTGCGATGCCCTGGGCAATGGCAATCGCCAGGCGCACGCCCGTGAACGCACCCGGACCGCGACTGAGGGCGATGCCATCAAGCTGGCGACGGCTGATGCCGGCGTCGGCCAGCAGCGCCTCGGCCCACGGCAGGCTCAACTCGGCGTGCCGGCGCGGGGCGAGCTCGAAGCGTTCCAGCACCTGCCCATCGACATGCAGGGCAACGGAACAGGCTTCGGTGGCGGTTTCAAAGGCAAGCAGTTTCATTGGATCAGGTCAGAACAAGGGGAACGTGGCACCGGGAGCAGGCTCCGGGCCCGCCGCAACGGCGGCCGGGGCAGCCGCATCATCGGCCACGGGCAGCCATTGTGGCCTAAAGAAGGCCTGCACATCGGCCAGGCTGCGGGTGCGCCGGAACGGCGGCAGCGACTCAAGAAAGACCCGGCCATAGCCACGGTTGAGCAGGCGCGGATCGCACAGGACCAGCACGCCCCGGTCGCTTTCGCTGCGGATCAGGCGGCCAACGCCCTGCTTCAGGGCGATCACCGCCTGCGGCAGCTGCTCATCGCGGAACGGGTTGCCCCCCTGGCTGCGGATCGCCTCCAGCCGCGCCTCGTATACCGGGTCATCCGGTGCCGCGAACGGCAGCTTGTCGATCATCACCACGCTCAGCGCTTCGCCGACCACGTCCACGCCCTCGCGGAAACTGGCCGAGCCCAGCAGCACGCCATTGCCCGATTCGCGGAAACGCTGCAGCAGCGCCGCGCGTGGCGCCTCGCCCTGCACGAACAACGGCCACGGCCCGTCGCGCAGTGCCTCGGCGGCCTCGCGCAATGCACGGTGCGAGGCGAACAACAGGAACGCCCTGCCCTGCGAGGCCTGCAACACCGGCCGCAAGGTCTGGATCAGCGCGGTGCCAAACCCGCGCGCCGCCGGATCGGGCAGGCCTTCGGGCAGGTAGCACAACGCCTGCTCGGGCCAGTTGAACGGGCTCGGCTGGACCAGCGTGTGCGGATCGTCCAGGCCCAGGCGCGTGGCGATGTGGTCGAAGCCACCGCCCACGGTCAGCGTGGCCGAGGTGAAGATCCATGCCGCGCGGCTGCGCTCGCGATGCTCGCGCAGCGGGCCGGACACATCCATCGGCGTGCGCTGGCAGCGGAAACCACGCGGGGTGAGCTCATACCAGAGCACATCGGCGGCACGGGGGGTCTCCGCCGGATCGGTATCGAAATCGAGGGTGGGCTCATCATCGCCCAGCCAGCGCTGCAGCCGCGACACCGCCTCGCGTGCCCGCGCATGACAGGCATCCAGACCCGCCGCCGCCTCGCGCAGCGGTTGCAGTGCCTGCTCCAGCGTCACCAGGCCGGCCATCACCGTATCGAATCCATCGCGCACCTGTGGCATCGCCAGCGCACGCCACTGCGTACCCCGTGGCGGCAGCCCCTCCATCGCCGAGCGCAGCGCCAGCAACGCCTGCTGCAACTGGTCGACCGGTTCCTGCAGGGCCGACTGCGCGCCGCCTACGCCGCGCGCCTCGGCCAGGCAGTCGCGGCCGAGTTCCTGCCACGGGCGCATGCCGAAGCCTTCGCCGAAAAACTGCGCGGCCAACTCGGGCAGCTGATGCGCCTCGTCGATGACAAAGGCCTGCGCCCCCGGCAGCAACTCACCGAAGCCGTCCTGTTTCAGTGCCAGGTCGGCCAGCAGCAGGTGGTGGTTGACCACCACCACGTCGGCAGCCTGCGCACGTTGGCGCGCGCGCACCACGAAGCAGTCGTCCCAGAACGGGCAATCGGTACCCAGGCAGTTGTCGACCGTGGAAGTGACCATCGGCAGAAGCGGCGAGTCATCGGCCAAGCCTTCCAGTTCGGCGATGTCACCGAACTCCGAACGGCCGGACCAGGCCAGGATGCGCTGGAACTGCGCAGCCTGCTCCGGGCTGGAAAAACGCGGTTCGCCCCGCGCCTGCTGCAGGCGGTAGCGGCACAGGTAATTCGCGCGCCCCTTCAGCAGCGCGCTGCGCAGGCCAACGCCCAGTGCCTGGCGCACGCGCGGCAGATCGCGGTGGTAGAGCTGGTCCTGCAACGCGCGGGTACCGGTGGAGATGATGGTGCGCAGCCCGGACAGCAGCACCGGCACCAGATAGGCGAAGGTCTTGCCGGTGCCTGTACCGGCCTCGGCCAGCAGCAGGTCGCGCTGCTGCAGCGCTTCGGCGATGGCGTCGGTCAGGTGCAGCTGTGCCGGACGCGGGACAAAGGCATCCAGATGCGAGGCGAGCGCGCCGCCTTCGCTGAGGGCTTCGCGGCTGGCATGGACAAGGTCGGACATCAGAGGGAGAGGATACCCGGCCGGGCGCTGCCCGGCACCCGTTTCAAGCCAGGGCAACAGCAACGGCAACAGCAACAGCGTGGTTCATGGCTCTGGGTTGCTGCGTGTTTGGCGGGGCGGGAGGGGCAGGCAGGACACGCCGTAAACCCGTCCATGGGGGCTCGATGGCGCCATCCATGGCGCCAACGGTCCTGCCTGCCCCTCCCGCCCCGCCTTCGACAGTTTCCCAGTGACGGATGCACGCGCGGCGTCGCGTCGAGCTTGCTCGACTGCCCTTTCAGAAGCGGTGGGTGGAACGGAAACAAGAAGGGGTCGGATCCGTTTTCCTGCGGAAAACGGATACGACCCCACAACGAGTGCGCGCAGCGCGCGACCCGCTTTTGATTTTCTTTTTCTTTTCCGTGGCTGGACGCACACGGAAACTGTCAGAGGTTGGGCGGGGTGGGTTCGCGGGGGTGTCCGCGGCATGGATGCCGCGGCCAAGCCCCCAGGGACGGGTTCACGGCGTCCCCCGCGAACCCACTCCGCCCGGCCAAGCGCGGCTTTTGCTTCTGGCTTCAGCGACCAACCCACAGCCACGAGGGGCTGTGCCGTTGGCTGGAAATTCAGTACCGCTTGATCCCCGGCACCGTGCAGCCCTCAATCTGCGCATGCGCCGACACCGCATTCTCCTTCTCGCCCCGCGCCAGGCGCGACTGCTCGATCGTCGCCCAATGCCGGCGGCACAGCGGCCCGGTCTTCGAGCCCAGATCCACCGCCTTGCGCGCGAACGTCTCCGCCTGCGCCCACTGGCCCTGCAGCAGCGCCAGTTCGGCACGTTCCTGCAGCACTGCCGGGTCACCCGCCACGATCTCCAGCGCGTGGTCCAGGCTGCTAGCCGCGCCGGCCAGGTCGTTCGCCTGGCGTTGTGCCAGTGCGGTTACCCGCAGATCTTCCACCTGCGAATCACGCAGCGGCTGTACCGACAATTCCTTGTCGTCCGGACCCGCTGCAGCATCCACCGCAGCCAGGCGCTGCGCCGGCGTGGTGGTATCGACCGGCTTGACCACCGGTGGTGCGCTGCTCACGCAGGCGGCCAGGGCCAGGCTGAGGCCGGTCAGGGCCAGGGGCTGCAGCAGGGATCGCATGTTCATCGGCATCATCGGCTCGGGGGAGGAGTGGCGGCGGCAGGTGCCGCGGCAGGTTCGGCAGGCGCTTCCGGCTTGCGGTCCAGGCCGAACCAGCTGCGCCAGCCACCGCCCTCGCCTTCGGCCTCGCCCTGCCCCTCCGGCGACGCGGCCGGCGCGCACGGCGCATAGGCAGGCGCATAGCCCACCACGAACGGGAAACGACGCGCGCCGGGGCAGCCTTCATCGGTGCTGTTGAGGCCGGTGGGGGCCACCGACTGCCAGTCCAGGCCCTTGTTGCTGACCCGCAGCGGCGCGCTCGGCAGGCGCTGGAAGATGCCCGACCAGACCCGCATCGCGCCGGTGGCGCCATACAGGCCGGCCTGCGCGTTCTGGTCGTTGCCGATCCAGATCACTGCCAGGTGATCACCGGTGTAGCCGGCATACCAGCTGTCACGGCCATCGTTGGTGGTGCCGGTCTTGCCGGCGGGCTGCAGGCGGCCGAGGCCATCGGCATTGAGCCGCTGCGCGGTACCGCTGGCGACCACCTGCTGCAGGCCGACACTGATCAGGTTGGCGGCAATCGAGTCGCCTTCCTGCGCCGGTGCCGGGGTCTTGTCGTATCGCTTGAGCAGCTTGCCCTGCGGATCGAGCACGCCACGCACCGCGTGCAGCGGCTGGATCTCGCCGCCGGACGCCAGGAACTGGTACAGCTGCGCCATCGCGTACGGGCTCTGGTCGGTCGAGCCGAGGATCACCGCCGGGTTGGCGTCAGCCTTGATGCCGGCCAGGACATGGATCAGCTGGGTCACGCGCTCCGGGCCAACCTGCATGCCCACGCGCACCGTGGCCTGGTTGTAGGAATGCGCCAGTGCGTCGATCAGGCGCACCGTGCCGTGGCTGCGGTTGTCCGCGTTGCCGGGACTCCAGTTGCGGCCGCGGCCGAGCTGCACCGTCACCGGCGAATCATCCACCCAGCTGGCCAGCGAGTAACGGTCCGGCTGCGCCAGGGCCAGCAGGTAGACGAACGGCTTGAGCAGCGAACCGACCGGACGCTGCGCCTCGATCGCGCGGTTGAAGCCGACCTCGGACACCTCGCGGCTGCCGATCACCGCCAGCACGTCGCCGTTGTGCACGTCGGTCAGCACCATGCCGGCCTGCAGCTCGGGGCGGCGCTTGCTTTCCAGCGACTTGATGGTGCGGGTCACCGCGCCTTCGGCATAGGCCTGCGCGGACGGCGA
Organism: Stenotrophomonas sp. LC732; assembly: GCF_052446685.1. Classification (NCBI taxonomy): domain Bacteria; kingdom Pseudomonadati; phylum Pseudomonadota; class Gammaproteobacteria; order Lysobacterales; family Lysobacteraceae; genus Stenotrophomonas; species Stenotrophomonas sp. LC732. The sequence continues at coordinate 3,373,349 of NZ_CP199214.1, forward strand.
CATGCCGGTCATCACGCTCAGGCCCGCGCCCTGCAGCGCCGATTCCGGATAGTCATGGCCGAGCTGGCGGCGGACCAGGTCAACGTAGGCCGGGAAGCGGTTGGCTGCCACCAGGCCCGGCGTCTTGGGCACGCCCAGCGGTGCCTTAAGCGCGCGCTGGTACTCGGCATCGTCGATCAGCGTGGCCTCGTGCAGCTTGCCCAGCACGAAGTTGCGGCGATCCAGCGCGCGCTCCGGGTTGCGCCGCGGGTCGTAGAAGGACGGCCCCTTGACCAGGCCGATCAGCAGTGCGATCTGCTCGGTCTCCAGCGACTGCAGGTCACGGCCGAACCAGAACTCGGCGCCGGAGGACATGCCATGGATCGCCTGGCTGCCGCGCTGGCCCAGGTACACCTGGTTGAGATAGGCCTCGAAGATGGTGCGCTTGTCATAACGCGCTTCCATGATCAGTGCGTACAGCACCTCATTGAACTTGCGGGTGACCGTCTGCTCCTTGCCGATGCCGAGCAGGCCGCTGCGGGCCAGCTGCTGGGTCAGCGTCGAAGCGCCCTGGCGGCTCTGGCCACCGGAACGGATCGTCACCCACACCGCGCGCGCGATGCCGGACAGGTCGATGCCGTGGTGGCGGTTGAAGTCCTTGTCCTCCACCGCCTGCAGGCCAGTCACCAGCAGGTCCGGCGCCTCGTCCATGCGGATCAGGCGGCGCTCTTCCTGCTTCTGGCCGTACAGGGTGGCGATGCGCGCCGGATCCAGCCGCGCGGCCTTCAGCGCCTTGCGGTTGTCGGCGTCGCGCAGCGAGGCCACGCCGCCATCGGCCAGCGACAGCTCCACCCGGCGCGGGGCCACCCGGCCGTCAACGTCGTTGAAGCCGCGGCTGGAGATGACGAAGCGCCCGCCGTTCACCGCATAGGTGGCCGGCTCCTTGCCCTGCCCGTCATCGCGGTAGGCAGAGGCGGCCAGCTCGGTCTTCAGCGTAGACGCATCCATCGCCTTGCCGGGGGTGAGCACCAGCGGGCGCGCGTACACGCGCGTCGGGATCTGCCAGCGCAGTTCACCGAAACGCTGGGTCACCTGTTGGTTCAGGTACAGCGTATAGGGAATGAGGAAACCCAATCCCAACGCGACCGCAGCCATGCTCCAGGTGATCAGCCGGCGCCGCCACAGCGGACCGTTGTCCTGCTGGTCGTCGTCGGAATCGTCGATGTCGTCGGAATCGTAGCGTCGGGGCACGGGAATGCGAGAATGTAGGGTCTGGCGAGTCTACCCCAGCCGCTGCGGCTGGCGAATTCTCCCGGGTTCCCCTGCTTAAGCTGGAGTTGCAACCGGATGGCGATGTCCCTGGCCGAGATCCGATACCTGATCAACCGCCTGTCGGGCCTGGCCCGCCGGAGCCTGGCAAGCCTGCGCACCCGTGGCTGGCGGGCCACCTGGCAACGCATCCGCGTGCATGCCCAGCGCGCCGTCCCCGCCCCGCGCACGCCACTGTTCCTGCCGCCAGCGCAGGATTTCGCCCCCTTCACGGTGCCGTTCAGCGAGTCGCCGGAGGTGAGCATCGTCATCCCGGTCTACAACCACGTCGCCCACACCGTGGCCTGCCTGCGCGCCCTGGCGGCGCACCCGCCGGCCGCCGCGTGCGAGATCCTGGTAGTGGATGACGGCAGCAGCGATTCCACCGTGCAGTGGATGCCGCAGGTGGCCGGGCTGCGCTATGAAGTGCGTGCGCACAACGGCGGCTTCATTGAAGCCTGCAATGACGGTGTATCGCGCGCACGCGGCCGCTACGTGGTACTGCTGAACAACGATACGGTGCCGCAGCCGGGCTGGCTCGACGCCCTGCTGGACACCTTCGGCAGCGTGCCCGACGCCGGCCTGGTCGGCAGCCAGCTGCTGTACCCGGATGGCCGCCTGCAGGAGTCGGGCGGGGTGATCTTCGCCGATGGCAGTGGCTGGAGCTACGGCCGCTTCGAGGCCGCCGATGATCCGCGCTTTGCCAGCCTGCGCGACGTCGACTACTGCTCGGGCGCGGCGCTGATGCTGCCACGCGCCCTCTGGCAGCAGCTGGACGGCTTCGACACCCGCTACAAGCCGGCCTACTACGAGGACACCGACCTGGCCTTCCGCGTGCGTGCACACGGCCTGCGCGTGCTGGTGCAGCCGGCCAGCCGGGTGATCCACGACGAAGGGACCAGCAACGGTACCGACACCGGCAGCGGGGTGAAGGCCTACCAGGTACGCAACCAGGCCATCTTCGCCGCCCGCTGGGCCACCGAACTGGGCCGTCATCCGGCGGTCGGCGAAGTGCCGTCTCCGGCGCTGCTGCTGCGCGGCCGGCGCCAGGTGCTGATCCTGGACGAGGAAGCACCGCAGCCGGATCGCGATTCCGGGTCACTGCGCCAGGTCAATCTGATCCGCCTGCTGCTGCAGGGCGGCGCCCACGTTGTGTTCGTACCGACCCGGCGCGAGCACGCCGGTGCGGCCACCGAAGCGCTGCAACGGATGGGCGTGGAAGTCTGGTACGCGCCCTTCCTGGACGGCGTAGCCGGCTGGCTGCGCAGCCACGGATCGCGTTTCGACGTGGCAATGCTGGTGCGTCACCACGTCGCCCACGAATGCCTGCCGCTGCTCAAGCGCTATGCACCGCAGGCACGGACCGTGTTCGACACCGTTGACCTGCACTACCTGCGCGAACGCCGCGGTGCCGAAGTCGCCGGCGACGCAACCCTGCTGCGTGCAGCGGAACGTACCCGCAGCAGCGAACTGGCCGTGATGGAGCAGTGCGACATCACCGTGCTGGTCAGTGCGGCCGAACGGGAGCAGCTGCAGTCCGATGCGCCGCAGGTGCGGGTGGAGCTGATCTCCAACCTGCATGAGGTCGCCGGTGCCGGCGCCGTATTCGAGCAGCGGCGCGACCTGGTGTTTGTCGGTGGCTTCCGTCATCCGCCGAACCTGGACGGCATGGAATGGTTCATCGGCGAGGTCTTTGCCCGCATCCGCGCCCGGTTGCCGGAAGTGCGCCTGCACTGCATCGGCGCCGCGGCGCCGGAGTCGCTGCTGGCACTGGCCGCACGCCAGCCCGGTGTGCAGATGCACGGGTTCGTCGAAGACATCACGCCCTACATGGACGGCGCGCGCATCGCCATTGCGCCGCTGCGGTTCGGCGCCGGCGTGAAGGGCAAGATCAACCTGAGCATGGCCCACGGCCAGCCGGTGGTCGGTACCACCTGCGCGGTGGAAGGCATGCACCTGCATCCCGGCCAGGACGTGCTGGTGGCCGATGACGCTGTCGGTTTCGCCGATGCGGTGATCCGCCTGTACCAGGATCCACAGCTGTGGCAGCAGTTGTCCGATGCCGGCCTGGCCAACGTCGCCCAGCATTTCTCACTTGATGCCGCCCGCGCGACCGTGCAGCGGGTGTTCTTCGCCTAGTCCGCCCGTCCACCGGCGCGACGCAGGCGGTCTTCGAACGCCGGCAGTTCGGCCAGGTCCGGTTGCAGCAACCGCGCCTGTTCGGCAGCGTGCGCGGCAAAGGCCAGGTCGCCATTGCCGAGCCGTTCGCTGCCGATCGCCAGCCAGCGCTGGGCCAACCGCAGCCGCGCCGAGGGCAGGCCCGCTGCGGTCGGTGACAGCGTCTGCCAGGCCTGCAGGCAGGCACCCGCCGCCTGTACCCGGTTCTGCCGCAGATTGTCGTCGAAGCAGCGGCGACTGGCGGGCAGCAGGCGTGCTGCGGCAGCCTTGACCCGCGTGTCGCGGGGGGCCAGTGACTGGGCTTCGCGCAGTGCGTCGAACGCGCTGTGCCCCGGTGGGCTGATCCACTGCCCTGCACGTTCGGCACGCTCGATCTTGCGCAGGTGGTCGCGCAGCTGGCGTTCGCGCTGCGCCGTACTGATCGCGGGCTGCTGCAGGGCCTGTTGCGCCTGGCGCGCACGCTGCAGGCGCTGTGCCAGTTGTTGCCGGATTGCCTGCGAAGCGCCCAGCTCCGCCGCCAGAGCTGCATCGCGTTGCGCCGCATCGAACTGGAAGTCGTCGGCGGATGTCTGGCTGCGCACGACCACCGCCTGCAGCGCCTGCTCACGCCCCCGCTGGGCATTGGGATCATCGGCCGCCACCGCAAGCACTGCCAGGAAACCCTGGGCCGCGGCGTCCAGCTGCTGTCGTTGCAGTGCCCGCTGCGCCTGCCGCAGGCGCTGGTCCACCGCGCGCGCCAGGGCTTCCTCGCTGGCCGGCAGATCGGCATGACCGGCATCGAACTGGCGGGCACGACGCAGGATCGCGGCCGCCTCGGCCAGCTCTCCGCGCCCTGCCAGCGTGCGCGCCTGCAGCAGCAGGTCGCTCAGCGCATCTTCGCGACCTTCCAGCGCCGGCAGGTTGTCCGGCTGCAGGGCAAGGATGCGCTGGAACAAGGGCAACGCACTGCTGTCGCCATCATCCAGGCGTCCGGCCGCGAACGCGTTGCGCGCCTGGGCCAACAACGCACCAATACCGGCTCCGGCACTGCGTCGCGCCTGCAGCTGGCGGGCGACCGCATCGGCTTCGCCCTGCGGCACCTGCAGCTCACGGGCCAGTGCCAGTGCCTGCGCGCTGCCGTCCAGGTCACCGGCGTGCAGGCGATCGCGCGCCTGTTGCAGCGCTGCCGCGCCGGTATTGGCCAGGCCCTGGCGCGCCTGCGGGCGATCACCGTCCAGCGCCAGCACCGCCTGGTAGCGCTCGCGCGCACCACTGCCATCGGCATCGCTCAAACGACCGGCGGCCAGCGCACGATCCCCCTCGGCCAGCAGCTGTTCGATCTGCGGCTCATCCCAGAACCAGTCGGCCAGCGGCTTGCGCAGCAGGACCAGCAGCACGAACACGGCCAGCGCCGCAAGCAGCGCCCAGCGCCAGACCCGGCGCGCATGGCGTGCCTGCAGCCACCACCAGCGACCCTCGCGACGGACGCGGTCCAGCGCAGGATGTTCAGCGCCATGCGGGCGATGCGGGGGCTCGCGTTCCATGCGTGCAGGGTAGCCGGGGCAGCGTGAAGCTCAGCCGAGGCGACGTGCCTCGCTCACGCCCGGCAGCGCATCAAGCTTGCCCAGCAGCGTCGACAACTGCCCGTAGTCGCTGACCTTCAGCCGCAGCCGCAGATGGGCACGGCCACTGTTGCGCACGTTGTCACTGTGGATGTCGAGCACGTAAGCGTCTTCCTGGGCGATCAGGTTGGTGATGTCCTTCAGCAGCCAGCGGCGGTCGACCGCGTCGACCACCACGTCCACTTCGTAGCCGCCACCGGCCTGGCCCCACTCCACCGGCAGGATGCGCTGCGGGCTGGCGGCGGCCAGCCGGGCCAGCGCGGCGCAGTCTGCACGATGCACAGTGACACCACGGCTACGGGTCAGGTAGCCGACGATCGGCTCGCCGGCCACCGGCTGGCAGCAGCGTGCCAGCTGCACCAGCAGGTTGCCCACGCCCTGCACGGTGAACTTGGACTTGCCCAGGTTCTCGCGGCGCGCGGTCGGCCGCGGCAGGGTCGGCGCGGGCGCGGGCTGGCTGGCGGCACGTTCCGCCTCCAGCAACGTCCGGCTGACCTGGTTCGGGCCGGTATCGCCCAGCGCCACCTGGATGTACAGGTCATCGACGCTGTCGGCATGGAACTTCTTGGCCGCGACGGCCAGGTCCGAGTGCTGCAGGCCCAGCCGCTTCAGCTCGCGCTCGAGCAGCTCGCGACCGGCCTGCACGTTGCGCGCGCGGTCCAGCTTGTGGAACCAGCTGCGCACCTTCTCGCGCGAGCGGTTGCTGGCCAGGAAGCCATTGGCCGGCATCAGCCAGTCGCGGCGCGGGTCGGCCTCCTTGCCGGTCAGGATCTCGACGCGGTCGCCACTGCGCAGGCGATAGGTCAGCGGCACGATACGGCCGTTGACCTTGGCGCCGCGGCAGCGGTGCCCGACCATGGTGTGCACCTGGTAGGCGAAATCGAGCGGCGTAGCGCCCTGCGGCAGGTCCAGCACCTCGTCCTTCGGGCTCAGCGCATAGACCCGGTCCTCGGTCAGCTCGGCATCGAGCGCCCCGGCCAGTTCATTGCTCTGCCCGTCCTGCGCCTGCTCCAGCAGCTGGCGCATCCAGGTGATCTTGCGATCGAAGGACTTCTCCGCGCCCTTGCCGCCTTCCTTGTACTTCCAGTGCGCGGCCACGCCCAGCTCGGCCTGCGAGTGCATTTCATGGGTACGGATCTGCACTTCGATGGTGCGACCTTCCGGGCCGACCACGGCGGTATGCAGCGAGCGATAGTCGTTGGCCTTCGGGCGTGCGATGTAATCATCGAACTCGCTTGGTACCGGCGCCCACAGCGCGTGCACCACGCCCAGCGCGGCGTAGCAGGCGGCGACGTCGTCGACCATCACGCGCACCGCACGGATGTCATACAGCTGGTCGAAGGCCAGCCGCTTCTTCTGCATCTTCCGCCAGATGCTGTAGATGTGCTTCGGGCGGCCGCTGACTTCGGCCTTGATGCCCTGGGCGACCAGCTCGCGCGACAGCACCTTCTTGACGTTCTCGACGTAACGCTCGCGGGCGATGCGGGTTTCGTCCACCTCGCGGGCGATGCGGCGGTAGGTTTCCGGTTCCAGGTGGCGGAACGCCAGGTCCTCCAGCTCCCACTTCAGCTGCCAGATGCCCAGGCGGTTGGCCAGGGGCGCGTGGATGTCGCGGGTCAGCTGGGCCAGCGCGCGGCGTTGCTCGTCGTCCAGCTTGTCGGCCGCGCGCATCCTCGCGAGCTGGCGCGCCAGCAGGATCGGCACCACGCGCAGGTCGCGGATGATCGCCAGCAGCAGCCGGCGCAGGCCCTCGCTGTTGCGTCCGGCCTCACGGCCGGCGTGCAGCGCCCACACCGGGTCGGCCGCATCCTGGCCATCGAGCAGGCCGATCACCGCCGCCTGGTGGCTGCCCAGCGGCAGCTGGTCCAGGCTGGCGCGCAGGCCCGGCAGGTCGAACAGCAATGCTGCCACCACCGCGCCTTCGTCGGCCGAGAGCATCGCCAGCGCATCAAGGGTATCGCCCAGCACCGACCAGGTGGCACGCATCTGGTGGTCGCAATCCGGCGCTTCCCAATGCTCGCGCAGGGCCTGGCGCAGCGGAGCAGGCAGCACCGCTGCCGAGGGACGGTTCAACAAGGCATCCAGGCCAGGGACGGAAGCGCGGTTCACAGCATCGAGCAGGCAAGACAGAGGCCCCTACACTAGCGCCGGCGTCGTTCAGGGACAATCACTGCGGCCACCATCACCCGGCATGAAGACATGCCGCTACACTCGCCAACACATCCAGGAGAGACCCGCCATGCCTTCGATTGCCCTGCGCGTCCGTCCACGGCTGCTGGCCTGTGCCGCCGTGTTGCTGTCCCTGTCCGCGCCTGCGCTGGCCCAGCGCGTGGTGGAGGGCGACCTGCAGCAGCAGATGTCGCCCACCGAGTTCAAGGCCGCCGGCCTGGACAAGCTCAGCGCCGCTGAACTGGCCACGCTCAACCGCTGGCTGCAGGGCAAGGTCGAGGCGGCCACCACCCAGGCCGTCGCCGCAGCGCGCGAAGAAGGCCGCCAGGAAGTGATCAAGAAGAACCGCGGCTTCCTGGACTTCGGCAGCAGCGAACCGATCGAAAGCACCCTGCAGGGCGAATTCCGTGGCTTCGGCCAGGGCCGCCGCTACGTGCTGCAGAACGGCCAGGAGTGGGAGCAGATAGACGCCACGCACTATTCCGGTGGCCGCAAGGAAGCGCCGAACGTCAGCATGCGCCCTGGCGTGATGGGCGCCTGGTACATGAAGGTGGACGGGGTGAACGTGCAACCGAAGGTTCGTCGCACCAAGTAACGCCCGGGCATTCCGGCCGTGCCGGATCCATGCCCGGCGGCCATGGTCGCCCGATGGGGCGACCATGGCGCGCGTTCACGCCTGGCGAAGTGCAGCCACCCGCTGCGCCAGCTTCTTCGCCGAAATGCCGGTGCGTGCCCCCAGCTCCTGCGCGAACAACGACACCCGCAGCTCTTCCAGATCCCAACGCAGCGCCTGCCATTGCGGGCGATCACGCAGGCCCTGCTGCTCGCCCGCTTCCAGCGCCTCCAGGAACGGGTGCAATTCCAGCATGCGCGCCTGGTCACGCGGCGGATCACGCTTGGCACGCTCGGTGCGCAGGATCATCGCCTTCAGGTAGCGCGGGTACTGCGCCAGCGCGTCGGCCGGCGTGTCGCGCAGGAAGCCGGGGTGGATCAGCCCGGCCAGCTGCGCTTCCATGTCGTCCAGGTTGCCACGCGCCCAGCCCATCAACGGCGCCTCCAGCAACGGCTTCAGTTCCGCCACCAGCGCCAGGATGGACTCGGCCAGTTTCAGCCGCGACATCGCCTCGCCGAACAGGGCCTTGGCCGCATGCTCGCGGCGTTGCTCGAAGGCTGCCGCATCGCGGATGTCTTCCAGGCCTTCGGCCAGCACCGCGTTCATCGCCGCATCCACCAGGTCTCCACGCAGGCGTTCCTGCGATTCGATCGCGGCATACAGCAGGCCGGTCTTGGCACCCACCGGCAGCTGCTTGCGCGCCTGCTTGACCTTCTCGGCCAGGGCAATCTCCAGCAGCCGGCGCACACCCAGCGGGTGGGCCTCCTGCGCCTGCTGGCGATCGGCGAAGATGCGCAGCGCCACGCTGTCGCCCTCGTCCAGCAGCGCCGGATAGGCCGGAACGCCGGCTTCACCGGGCACCTGCAGCGGAATCGGCGCGGCCGGGAACGTGCGCAGGCCATCGGCCGCCATCTCGCGCCCCGCCCGTGCAGCGAAGGCATCGCCGGCACGGCCGCCGAATTTCGCGCGCAACGCATCCAGATCCCGCGAGGTCGCCAGCACCTTGCCGTGCTCGTCGCGCAGGCGCAGGTTCATGTGCAGGTGCGGTTCGATCGAAGCGGGTTCGAAATCGAGCGCCGTCACCGTCGCGCCGGTGGCACGTGACAAAAAGCGCGCCAGTTCGCCAGTGATGGCATCGGCGCTGGGCTGCGGGAATGCCTCGAAGAACGCACGACCGAAGTCCGGCGCCGGCACGTAGTTGCGGCGCATCGCCTTGGGCAGGCTGCGGATGAGTGCCGAAGCCTTGTCGGCGACGAAGCCAGGCGCCAGCCAGCCCAGCTGCACCGGGTCCAGCGCGTTGAGCAGGTGCAGCGGCACGTCCAGGGTCACGCCGTCATCATCGGCACCCGGCTCGAAGCGGTAGTGCAGTGGCAGGCGCGCCTGGCCCAGTGGCAGGTACTTCGGGTAGCGCTCCTGTTCGCTGCCCTCACCCGGCAACAGGTCGACCAGTGACCAGTGCAGGGTCTTGCGCTGTTCCGGCGCCAGCCCCTTCCACCAGGTATCCAGCCCTGCGGCCGAATGGATCTGCGGCGGCACCCGGTCCAGGTACCAGCGCGCCTGCCAGTCCTCGTCGGCCACGATGCCGGCGCGGCGCAGCTTCGCTTCCTCCTCGCGGGCGACCTCCAGCACTTTCTGGTTGTCGGCCACGAAGCTGGCGCGGGTGTTGATCTCGCCGGTCACCAGCGCCTGGCGCACGAAGATGTCGTGCGCCTCGCCCGGTGCGATGCGGCCGTAGTGCACCGGCTTCTTCGGTGCCAGCACCAGGCCGAACAGGCTGATCTGCTCGGAGGCCAGCACCTGGCCCTGCGCGCGCGACCAGTGCGGGTCGAAGTGCTTGCGCAGCAGCAGGTGCGGCAGTTCGGCGATGACCCAGTCCGGCTCGATCGCGGCCAGGGTCATGCCCCAGACCTTCTGCGTGTCCAGCAGGTTGGCCACCAGCAACCACGGCGGCGGGCGCTTGGACAGCGCCGAACCGGGGAACGGCAGGAAACGGCGCTGGCGTGGCGCCTGGAAATCGCCCTTCTCGGTGCGGTGCCCGATCTGCGTCGGCAGGCCCGCCACCAACGCCCGGTGCAGGGTCTGGTAGGCAGCCGCGCGCACGCGTTCGCTGAAGCCGCCGCCCGCCGGTGCCTGCTCCTTCTGTGCACGTACGGCCACCGGCGTCGGCGCCGCTTCGGCCTTGCCTTCGCGGGCCAGGCGTGCAGCGCGGTGCAACTGGCCACGGGTGGCCTTCACTGCGGCGGCATCATCACGCGCTGCCGCCGGCGCACTGCTGCCGGCCAGCAACGGCGCCATCGACGCCTCGTTGGCCTCTTCCTTCCAGCCCAGTTCCTCGCACAGCAGCCGCAGCTGGCGGTGCAGCTCGCGCCACTCGCGCATGCGCAGGAAGCCGAGGAAATGACGGCCGCACCAGTCGCGCAGCTTGGACTGGGTCAGGTCTTCATGGGCCTGCCGGTAGGCATCCCACAGGCGCAGCACGCCAACGAACTCGGAACGACCATCGGCGAACTGCGCATGCGCGCTGTCGGCGGCACCGCGTGCTTCGGGCGGACGTTCGCGCGGGTCCTGGATGCCCAGGAACGAGGCGATCACCAGCATCGGCCGCAGGCAGCCGGCGGCCTGCGCGGCGACCAGCATGCGCGCCAGCTTCACGTCCACCGGCAGGCGTGCCATCTGCTTGCCGATGGTGGTCATGCGCCGCTCGGCGTCGATCGCACCCAGTTCGGTCAGCTGCTGCCAGCCATCGGCCACCGCACGCTCGTCCGGCGCTTCCAGGAACGGAAACTCCTCGATGCGGCCCAGGCCCAGCTGCAGCATGCGCAGGATCACCCCGGCCAGGCTGGAGCGGCGGATTTCCGGATCGGTGAACTCCGGCCGCGCCTGGAAATCGGCTTCGGCGTACAGGCGGTAACAGATGCCCTCGGCGATACGGCCGCAGCGGCCCTTGCGCTGGTTGGCGCTGGCCTGCGAGATCGGCTCGATGTGCAGGCGGTCCAGCTTGTTGCGCGGACTGTAGCGCTTGACGCGGGCAAAGCCCGGATCGACCACGTAGCGGATGCGCGGCACCGTCAGCGAGGTCTCCGCGACGTTGGTGGCCAGCACGATGCGCCGGTTCGGCCCGGGATTGAACACCCGGTCCTGGTCCTGGTTGGACAGCCGCGCATAGAGCGGCAGCACCTCGGTGTTGCGGTACTTGCGGCGCTCCAGCGACTGGTGCGCATCGCGGATCTCGCGTTCGCCCGGCAGGAAGATCAGCACGTCGCCGCGCGCATCCAGGCGGGTGATCTCGTCGATGGCCGACACAATGGCGTCGTTGACGGTGCGTTCGCCCTGGTCTTCGCCCTCGCCTTCCAGCGCGCGATAGCGCACTTCCACCGGGTAGGTGCGGCCTTCGACGCTGATCACCGGCGCATTGTCGAAATGCTGGGCGAAGCGTTCGGTATCGATGGTGGCCGAGGTGACGATCAGTTTCAGGTCCGGGCGCTTGCGCAGCAGCTGCTTCAGGTAGCCCAGCAGGAAATCGATGTTGAGGCTGCGTTCGTGCGCCTCGTCGACGATGATCGTGTCGTAGTTCGACAACCAGCGGTCACTGGCGATCTCCGCCAGCAGGATGCCGTCGGTCATGAACTTGATGCGGCTGTCGTCGCTGACCTTGTCGTTGAAGCGCACCTGGTAGCCGACCAGCTGGCCCAGTTCGCTCTGCAGTTCCTGCGCCACGCGGCTTGCCACCGCACGTGCGGCAATCCGTCGCGGCTGGGTGCAACCGATCATGCCGGCCTGGCCACGGCCTGCGGCTAGGCACAGTTTCGGCAGCTGGGTGGTCTTGCCCGAGCCGGTTTCACCAGCGATCACCACCACCTGATGGTCGCGGATCAGCCCGATGATGGCGTCGGCTTCACGCGCAATCGGCAGCTGCGGGTCCAGAGTAATGGACGGCTGCTGCTGCGCCCGGACCTGCCGGCGCTGCAACGACGCCTGCAAGGCCTGCTCGAAGGTAGCGGCCAACGCCGCATCCTGTGGCTTGGCCTGGCAACGCGAGAGCATCCCCAGCAAACGGCCCCGGTCGCGGCTCATGGCGCCGTCGATGGCGGCGCGCTGTTGGCGCAGGCGGGACGATGGATTTTTATCGATAGAGTTCATCAATCGGTTCGTTCAAAACTTTGATAGCGACCAGTCATCACGACCGGTTTATTGTGAAGGCCAACGATTCCACAAGGAGGAACCCCATGGCGAAGACCAAGAGCACGACCAGGGCCAAGACCGGCAAGCAGAAGCTTGCAGCGGCGGCACCGTCGGCGCCGAACATCGATATCGGGATCACCCAGGGCGACCGCAAGAAGATCGCCGACGGTCTGTCGCGCTTCCAGGCCGATGCGTTCACGCTCTACCTGAAGACGCACAACTTCCACTGGAACGTGACCGGGTCGATGTTCAACTCGCTGCACACCATGTTCGAGACGCAGTACACCGAGCAGTGGGCGGCACTGGACGACGTGGCCGAGCGCATCCGCGCGCTGGGCTTCAATGCCCCGGGCTCCTACCGGGAGTTCGCTGCGCTGACCTCGATCGCCGAGGAACCGGGCCTGACCGACAGCGCGGACTGGCGTGAAATGGTACGCCAGTTGGTGGTCGCCAACGAAGCAGTCTGCCGTACGGCACGTGAAGTGCTGGAGGTGGCGGCCAAGGGAGACGACGCCCCGACCGAGGATCTGATGACCCAGCGGCTGCAGACCCACGAGAAGTACGCCTGGATGCTGCGCTCGCTGCTGCAGTAAGAGTTGGGGGGCCCGGCAGGGCTGCGCCCTGCACCCGCAGAGGCCTTAAAGCCAAGGCCAGAGCCAGAGCAAAAGCTGGCCTCCTGTGAGTAGGCGGGATGGGTCCGGTGGCAGGGGACGCCGTAAACCCGTCCTTGGGGGCTTGGCCGCGGCATCCATGCCGCGGACTGATCTGGCCCCCCGTCAGCGGACGCCAAGAAGCGATACTTTGATCGCACTTGGAGGTCCCTTATGTCCCGTATCACCCGTCGTAGCTATACCGATGAGTTCAAGCACCAAGCCGTGGAGCTGGCCGAGTCGCTCGGGCCGGCCGCAGCGGCCCGTCAGTTGGAGATGTCGGTCAAGACGCTGGCAAATTGGCTTGACGCGGTCCGTGCTGGCCGGTCGTTGACCTCTGAGGCTCGCAGGCCAGCCACCGACCTGGAAAGCGAGATCAGCCGCCTTCGGGCCGAGAACGCCAATCTGAAGATGGAGCGGGAAATCCTAAAAAAAGCGGCGGCGTTCTTTGCCAGAGAGTCCAAGTGAGGTACGCCTTCGTCGCCAGTCAAAGGACTCAGTACCCGACCAGGTTGTTGTGTCGGGTTCTTGGGGTTTCTGTCTCTGGATTCCATGACTACCTGCACCGGCAGTGTGCCCAAACGTGCGATGTCGATTTGGCCCTCCGTACCGAGCTTCGGGCCATTCATGTGACCAGCAGGCGCAGTTATGGGCGACGTCGGCTGGTCAGGGCCTTACGAGCCAGGAATCATCCAGTCGGCCACAAGCGCGTGGCACGGTTAATGGCCGAGGAGCGAATCCAGGGCAAGGCCAAAGGCCGATTCCGACCCAAGTCCTCTGGCGGCTCATCTCAGCTCGCCCCCAACCTGCTGGATCGGCAATTTGCCCCCGGAACCGGACCGACGGCGTGGGTCGGGGATATCACGTATGTCCCTACCCGCCAGGGATGGCTGCATCTGGCCGTGGTCATCAGCGTCCAGACCCGGCAGGTGCTGGGCTACAGCGTTTCCACGCGTCTGACTGAAGAGCTGGTGGTGAAAGCATTTGCCAATGCTTGGGCTCTGCATCCACAACGACCCGGCCTGATCTTCCATTCAGATCGTGGTGGGCAGTACTGGGGAAACGAGTTTCGCCAGCTGCTGCAGTCCCATGGCGTGGTCCAAAGCATGAGCCGGCCTGGCAATTGCTGGGACAACGCGGTGGCCGAGAGCTTCTTTGCGACGCTCAAGACAGAAGAGGCTGCCGAGCCTTACGCCAGTAGAGAACAAGCCAGCCAGTCCATCGCTGCTTACATCCACGGCTTCTACAATCCAGCCCGGCTACACTCGGCGCTGGGCTACCACTCGCCTAACAACTACGCCCGGCAGCTCCGGACTGCCGCCTGAAACGGCTTCATGGCGTCCGTTTTCAGGGGGCCAGATCAGACACCCCTGCCACCGGACCCACCCCGCCTTCGGCAGTTCTCCGCGATCTGCCGGCAAAGCCATTGGGGTCAGATCCGTTTTCCCCAGGAAAACGGATCTGACCCCATCTTGTTTGTCGAGTTCTGACAGTTTTCATCCACGCATGGCGTGGATTGATCTGGCCCCCGTCACCGGGAAACTGTCGGGGGTGGGGCGGTGTGGGCTTGCAGGACCGTTGGCGCCATGGATGGCGCCATCGAGCCCCCAAGGACGGGTTTACGGCGTGTCCTGCAAGCCCACACCGCCCCGCCCAATAAGCAGACAGCCCAGAGCCGGCTGTTGCCTTTGACGTTGCACTGGCTTGCAGCAGGTGCAGGGCGCAGCCCTGCCGAACCCCTACCCCTCCCTCCGGGGTAAACTAACCGGATGGCTTCCCGTCCCGCGCACGACCTGCTCCAACGCGTCTTTGGTTACGACGATTTCCGTGGTCCGCAGCAGGACATCGTGGAGCATGTGGCTGCCGGTCACGATGCCCTGGTGCTGATGCCCACCGGCGGCGGCAAATCGCTGTGCTACCAGGTCCCGGCCCTGCTGCGTGACGGTTGCGGCATCGTCATCTCGCCGCTGATCGCGCTGATGCAGGACCAGGTCGAAGCCCTGCGCCAGCTCGGCGTGCGCGCCGAGTACCTGAATTCCACCCTGGATGCCGAGACTGCCGGCCGCGTCGAGCGCGAACTGCTCGCCGGTGAGCTGGACATGCTCTATGTCGCTCCCGAGCGGCTGCTGACCGGTCGCTTCCTGTCGCTGCTGTCGCGCAGCCAGATCGCCCTGTTCGCCATCGACGAAGCACACTGCGTGTCGCAGTGGGGCCACGACTTCCGCCCGGAATACCGCCAGCTGACCGTGCTGCACGAGCGCTGGCCGCAGATCCCGAGGATCGCGCTGACCGCCACCGCCGATCCGCCAACCCAGCGCGAGATCGCCGAGCGCCTGGATCTGCAGGAAGCACGCCACTTCGTCAGCTCCTTCGACCGCCCCAACATCCGCTACACCGTGGTGCAGAAGGACAACGCCCGCAAGCAGCTGACCGACTTCCTGCGCAGCCACCGTGGCGAGGCCGGCATCGTCTACTGCATGTCGCGGCGCAAGGTCGAGGAGACCGCTGAATTCCTCTGCGGCCAGGGCTTCAACGCCCTGCCCTACCACGCCGGCCTGCCGCCGGACGTGCGCGCGAACAACCAGCGCCGCTTCCTGCGCGAGGACGGCATCGTGATGTGCGCCACCATCGCCTTCGGCATGGGCATCGACAAGCCGGACGTGCGCTTTGTCGCGCATACCGACCTGCCCAAGTCGATGGAAGGCTACTACCAGGAAACCGGCCGCGCCGGTCGCGATGGCGAGGCCGCCGAGGCCTGGCTGTGCTACGGCCTGGGCGACGTGGTGCTGCTCAAGCAGATGATCGAGCAGTCCGAGGCCGGCGAAGAGCGCAAGCAGCTGGAGCGGGCCAAGCTCGACCATCTGCTGGGCTACTGCGAATCCATGCAGTGCCGCCGCCAGGTGCTGCTGGCCGGTTTCGGCGAGACCTACCCCCAGCCCTGCGGCAACTGCGACAACTGCCTGACACCGCCGGCCTCGTGGGACGCGACCATTCCGGCACAGAAGGCGCTGAGCTGCGTCTACCGCAGCGGCCAGCGCTTCGGCGTCGGCCACCTGATCGACATCCTGCGTGGCAGCGAGAACGAGAAGGTGAAGCAGCAGGGCCACGACAAGCTCAGCACCTATGCGATCGGTCGCGATCTGGATGCGCGCACCTGGCGCAGCGTGTTCCGCCAGCTGGTCGCCGCCAGCCTGCTGGAAGTGGACAGCGAGGGCCACGGCGGCCTGCGCCTGACCGACGCCAGCCGCGACGTACTGACCGGCCGCCGACAGATCAGCATGCGCCGCGACCCGGCCAGCAGCACCAGCGGGCGCGAGCGCAGTGCGCAGCGTACCGGGCTGTCGGTACTGCCGCAGGATCTGGCGCTGTTCAACGCCCTGCGCGGCCTGCGTGCCGAACTGGCCCGCGAACAGAACGTGCCGGCGTTCGTGATCTTCCACGACAGCACCCTGCGCAACATCGCCGAACAGCGCCCGACCAGCCTGGATGCACTGGCACGGGTCGGCGGCATCGGCGGCACCAAGCTGAGCCGTTACGGCCCGCGCCTGGTCGAGATCGTGCGCGAAGAGGGCTGACGGTATCGCGTTGCCGCGCTGCGCGGCCGCCGGGCATGGTCCCAACGGCCCGCGGGCGCCCCTGTAGAGCCGAGCCCACGCTCGGCTGCCCCTGCGCGAACAGCAGCCGAGCGCGGGCCCGGCTCCACCTTGGTGCAGCTCCAACCTTGAACCGGCCATTCAGCCGGAAGTGCATCCGCGCCCGCTTGCGGCTAGATTAGCGCCATGTCCCTGGCTTCGACCCTGCTTCGTGTCGTGCTCATGCTCAGCCTGTTGCTCAACGGGCTGAACGCGGCCATGGCCAGCGGTCATGAAGAAATGGGGCGGATGGCACACGCCGTCGCGGCCGCCGCAGCTGGCGGTGACGCCGACTGCCACCACGCCGGCATGCAGGCCGACCCGGCCCCGCAGGCCAAGGCCCCCGCCCACGACGCCCACTGCCAGATCAAGGACTGCGTGCGCAGCTGTGCCCAGCACCCGTTGCTGGTGGTGCAGCCGTTGCCGTTCATGGCCGGCCCGGCGTTGTCGCTGGCACCACAGCCGATGCCGGCCACCGGCCGTCCGGCGCCGCCGCTGCCGCCGATCTCACGCCCTCCCATCGGCTGATTCCACATGCACCGTGCGCCCTGCGCACCGTAGCCGGCCACCTGCCGGCGTCTTTACGTGTCTGGAGTCACCACCATGAATACCCGCATTCCCCCCGGTCCGGGCGCCGTGCCCATGCCGTCGCGCCGCCTGTTCGTGCAGGGCCTGGCCGCCGGCGGCGTGGTTGCCGGCATCGCCGCCGTCGGCGTACCACAGCGCGCGCTCGCCGCCGCCACGGCCACCCCGCGCCTGGCCGGCGCCCCAGCCGTGCTCAGCGACACCCGCATCGAACTGGCCATCGGCGAATCACTGGCCAACTTCACCGGCCGCACCCGCCCGGCGATCACCGTCAATGGATCGCTGCCGGCGCCGATCCTGCGCTGGCGCGAAGGCCAGACCGTGGACCTGTTCGTGCGCAACACGCTGGAACGCCACCCGACCTCGATCCACTGGCACGGCATCCTGCTGCCGGCCAACATGGACGGCGTGCCCGGCCTGAGCTTCAACGGCATCGGCCCCGGCGAGACCTACCACTACCACTTCCAGCTGAAGCAGTCGGGTACCTACTGGTACCACAGCCACTCGATGTTCCAGGAGCAGGCCGGCCTGTACGGCGCGCTGATCATCGATCCGGCCGAACCGGCGCCGTACCGGCACGACCGCGAGCACGTGATCATGCTGTCCGACTGGACCGACATGGATCCGGGTGCGCTGTTCCGGCGCATGAAGAAGCTCGCCGAGCATGACAACTACTACAAGCGCACCCTGCCCGACTTCCTGCGTGACGTGAAGCGCGGGGGCTGGTCAGCCGCGCTGTCCGACCGTGGCATGTGGGGGCGGATGCGGATGACGCCGACCGACATCTCCGACATCAACGCCCACACCTACACCTACCTGATGAACGGCACCGCCCCGGCCGGCAACTGGACCGGGCTGTTCCGCAGCGGCGAGAAGGTGCTGCTGCGTTTCATCAATGGCGCCTCGATGACCTACTTCGATGTGCGCATTCCCGGCCTGAAGATGACCGTGGTCGCCGCCGATGGCCAGTACATCCATCCGGTCAGCATCGATGAGTTCCGCATCGCGCCGGCCGAAACCTACGATGTGCTGGTCGAGCCCACCGGCCAGGACGCGTTTACCATCTTCTGCCAGGACATGGGCCGCACCGGCTTCGCCGCCGGCACGCTGGCGGTACGCCATGGCCTGCAGGCGCCGATCCCTGCACGCGACCCGCGCCCGTTGCTGACCATGAGCGACATGGGGCATGACATGGGCGGTGGCGGTCATGGCGGGCACGACATGACCGCGATGAAGGGCATGGAAGGCGGCTGCGGCGCCAGCATGGGCCACGGTGCGCATGGCGGCGGTGATGCCGCCAGCAAGGCGCCAAAGCACCCGCCCAGCGAGCGCAACAACCCGCTGGTGGACATGCAGAGCTCGGCGACCGAACCGAAGCTGGACGACCCCGGCATCGGCCTGCGCGACAACGGCCGCCAGGTGCTGACCTATGGCGCGATGCGCAGCCTGTTCGAGGACCCCGATGGCCGCGAGCCCAGCCGTGAGATCGAACTGCACCTGACCGGGCACATGGAGAAATTCTCCTGGTCGTTCGATGGCATTCCGTTCGCCAGCGCCGAACCGCTGCGGCTGAACTACGGCGAGCGCATGCGCATCGTGCTGGTCAACGACACCATGATGCAGCACCCGATCCACCTGCATGGCGTGTGGAGCGATCTGGAGAACGCGCAGGAGGAATTCCAGGTGCGCAAGCACACCATCGACATGCCGCCCGGCACCCGCCGCAGCTACCGCGTGCGCGCCGATGCGCTCGGCCGCTGGGCCTACCACTGCCATCTGCTGTACCACATGGAAGCGGGCATGATGCGCGAAGTGAGGATCGAAGAATGAGCCGCTCACTGCTTTCCCCCAGCCTGCTGGCCGTGGGCCTGGCCGCCGCATCGCCGGTGTTCGCGCAGTCGCACGCCGGGCATGACATGGCCGCGATGGATCCGCCCGCAAAGACCGCCAACGCGCCGGTCGAACAGGTCGATCACTCGAAGATGGATCATTCGAAGATGGATTCGGGCGCCACAGATCATGCCGGCATGGATCACTCGAAGATGGACCATGACGCGATGCAACCGGCGGCGATGGACCATTCGCAGATGGACCACGGGGCAATGGGCCATGCCACGCCCGCGCCCACCGAACCGCGCGACCCCATCCCGGTGCCGTCCGATGCCGATCGTGCCGCTGCATTCCCACCGATCGCGCACGGCGCGATGGAGCATGCGCCGGAGATCAACAGCCTGCTGCTGATCGACCGCCTCGAACATTGGGACGGCAAGAGCAGCAACGGCCAGGCCTGGGAGGCCACCGGCTGGATCGGTGGCAACATCAACCGCCTGTGGCTGCGCACCGATGGCGAACGCAGCCGCGGCCGCACCGAGTCATCGTCGCTGGAAGCACTGTATGGCCGCAGCGTGTCGCCGTGGTGGGACGTGCTGGTCGGCGTGCGCCAGGACTTCCGCCCGGCCGACTCGCGCACGTGGGCGGCCATCGGCATCCAGGGGCTGGCACCGTACAAGTTCGAGAGCTCGGCCACGCTGTATATGGGTTCCGGCGGCCAAGTGCTGGCCAAGGCCGAGGTCGAGTACGACGTGCTGCTGACCAACCGCCTGATCCTGCAGCCGCTGCTGGAAGCCACCATCGCGGCCAAGGATGAACCGGAGTACGGCATTGGTCGCGGACTGAACAAGGTCGAAGCCGGGCTACGCCTGCGCTATGAGTTCAGCCGCCGTTTCGCGCCATACATCGGCATCAGCCACGAGCGCACGTTTGGCGACACCGCCGACTATGCCGGTGACCACGCGCGCGACACGCGCTGGGTCGCCGGCGTACGCATGTGGTTCTGAGCAGCGGTTCGTGAGCAATGGCCAGCCCCGGCAGCCGCCGGGGCCGGCTACACTGCGCCACGCTCCAGTACAGGCACCACCATGTCGTTGCAGATCCGCCGCGCCACCCTTGCCGATGTCGACGCCCTGTCGGCGATCGCGATCGCCACCTACAACGAAACCTGGGGCGATTCCTATCCGCCGCAGGAGCTGCATGATTTCCTGCAGGCGCACTACAGCAGCGAACCGCAGCGCAGCGAACTGTCCGACCCGCGCAGCGCCATCTGGCTGCTGATGGACGGCGACGCCGTGGTCGGCTACCTGGCCGCCGGTGCCAACACCCTGCCGCATGCCGATGCACGCGAGGGCGACATCGAACTGAAGCGGTTCTACATCCTGGCCGCACACCAGAACGGCGGCCATGGTGCACGCCTGATGGACGCGTTCATGGCCTGGCTGGACCAGCCGCAGCGCCGCACCCTGTGGGTGGGCGTATGGGAAGAAAACTTCGGCGCGCAGCGCTTCTACGCGCGCTATGGCTGCAGCAAGGTCGGCGAGTACGACTTCATCGTCGGTGATACCCACGACCGCGAGTTCATCCTGCGGCGGCCGTGATCATGCAGCCCATGTAGCGTCGAGCCATGCTTGGCCAGGGGCCGCAATATCCAGTCGAGCATGGCTCGACGCTACAAACTAGAAATCGAACAGTTCCGACAGGAAGCTGTCCTTCTTCTTTTTCTTGTAGCCCTGGCCCCGGTTGTCCTCGTAGCGCTGGCCGAGGTGGCGGGTATCACGGTGCATCACCGGTGGCGGCGAGGCCGGCTGAGCCAGCACGGGCGCTGGCGGCGGTACGGCCGCACCGGCGCCTGCGCGCTCGATGATCTTGTCCAGCTCGCCACGATCCAGCCACACGCCGCGGCAACTTGGGCAGTAATCGATCTCGATGCCGTGGCGTTCGGCCATCTGCAGCGTCTGGGTCTTGCACACGGGGCACAGCATCGGTATTGCTCCTGTCGGTCTGGTTTCGACTGTACCTGCACCGCGATGACTGTGCGGCAACGCGTGACCGATGGCACAGGGACTTCCGGCGCGTGCCCACATGCGTACCGCGCGGCACACTGCGCCCTTGTCCCGCAGGGAATGCGTACATGACCGTGTTGTCCCGCCTGCCCACCACCGCGCGCCTGTTGCTGGTGCTGCTGGGTGTCGGCCTTGGCCTGAACCTGCGGGATATCGCCGCGGCCATCGGCACACCGGTTCCCGCACTGCCCATCCCCTATGGCGGCAGCCTGTTGGACAACGCGCTGGCGGTGCTGGTGGCACTGCTGCTGGTCGCGCTGCTGCGGCCCCGCGACATGGGCCTGATGGCCAGCTTGGGACTGCGCGGAAACGGCTGGGGCGGCCCGTTGTGGGTGCTGCTGGCCAGCCTGCCCTGCTGGCTGGGACTGGCGCTGCTCGGAACTCCGAACACGGCACTGACTGCGCTGGATGCCACGATGCTGGCCGCGCTGTTCCCGCTGGCCGAGGAAGTGCTGTTCCGTGGCCTCGGCTTCGTGCTGCTGGTGAAGATCGTGCGCGGTCCGTGGCCGTTGCTCGCGCTGCCGCAGGCACTGCTGTTCGGCATGGTGCACTGGCTCGGCTTCGGCGGGTTCGACGGCGGCGGCATCGCACTGTTCATTGGCGCGGTGATCGCGCTGGGCGGCTTCATCTTCGCCTGGCTCGACCACCTCGACGGCGACACCCTGTGGTGCGGCCTGATCCTGCATGTTTCGATGAACCTTGCCTGGAATGTGTTCAGCCTCGATGACGCCATCGCATTGGGTTGGCAGGCCACCGGCCTGCGCATCGGCACCGCCCTGCTCGCGGTGGCGGTGCTGGCCTGGCACGTGCGGTTCAGGCGCCAGAGAGGGCTGTAACGCCCGCTTAGCTTGCCGTGCACGTCGGGATCACTACCGGCTTGCGCATACTTGCGCGCCTTTTCACCGTTGCTGTCCGGAGTTGTCGCGTCATGTTGCTGTCCAAGCGCCACGTTGAACCCCGCGTCCTGCTCATCGAGGACGCCGAGGAAACCCGCGAGCTGAGCCGACTGGCGCTGGAAAGCCAGGCCTGCCACGTAGTGGGCGTGAGCTCTGCCGAAGCGGCGCTGGGCCTGCTGGCGGCCGGTGAGCGTTTCGACCTGCTGTTCACCGACGTCAATCTGGGTGCGATCAGTGGCATTGAAGCCGCCAACCGGGTCCGCAGCCTGTATCCCCAGCTGCCGATCCTGGTGACGTCGGGCATGGACCAGCACCAGGTGCTGCCGCAGCTCCGCGACGGCATCCATTTCCTGCCCAAACCCTACAACATGAGCGAGCTGCTCGACGCCATCCGGCTGTGCTTCCGGCACGCCGATGTGGGCGTATTGACCGGGCCGGACGCACAGGCGGCCTGAGGCACTCATCAACCGCTGCTGTACGGCCCGGTACCCGGGAACACCTTCAGCAGCGCGCGGGTGATCATGTCCGGGTAGACGGTGAAATGGTCCTCGCCGTCGATCACCATGTTCTCCACCTTCAATGATCGCCCGCTGCTGCGCAGCTGCTCGGCGAACTCGGCGTTGTGGCGCAGCATGTCGTTGCGGGTGAAATAGCGCGGCTCCGGCTTGACCGTTTCGAAGCTGCCGATCGACAGCACCACCGTGGTCGGCTGCGCAGGCGCCTTGGCTTCGGCCAGCATGCGCGGCACCCGATGGTTGTCGAACCACAGCGACGGGCTGGACAGGATGTAGCTGCGGAACATGTCCGGGCGCGTGGTCAGCACGTAGGCGCCGAACAGGCCGCCATAGGAATGACCGGCATAGGCTCGCCGTGCCGGATCGGTGCGGTAGCGCGCATCGATCAGCGGCAGTACGCGCTCGGCGAGGAAGTCGCGGTAATGCGCGGCGCCGCCGTAGCTGACGTCGTCGCTGTAGTCACGCGGATCGGTGCGCGCCGGATCGCTCGGCGTGTAATCCCGCGAGCGGCTCTGCCTGGAGGTCAGGCCTTCCTGCGGCGGCAGCCCGACCAGGATGAAATCCTCGATGTTGACGCCCTTCTGCCCGACCAGGTTGCGCACGCTGCGCACCAGCGGGAAGCTGTACAGCGCATCGGTCACGTACAGCACCGGATAGTGCTTTTCCGGATGTGCGGCGTAGTCGGCCGGCAACGCCACCCAGATCGGGTAATCGCGTCCCACCGGGTCGTGCACGCGCAACGCCTCGGTATCCGGCAGCACCACGCCCTGCGCGGCGGTGGCCGCGCTTTCCTTCGCTTCATCCGGAGTTGCCGGTGGCGCCACCGACATCGCACAGCCCCCCATGGCCAGGCAGGCCGCCACACTCCATCCACGCACACGCTGCATCCACACTCTCCCGTTGCGGGCGACGCACCCGGGTGGCGTCGCTACCGCATCCTCACACGTCGCGCGGCGCCGCGCCACGCGCGGTCAGGGCGAGGCCGGCGGCGGCGCCGGGAACAGTGTGCGCAGCGCCTGCAATGCGGCCGGGTGGTAGACGGTCGCGTGGGTTTCCTCCGGCAGCGGCAGGTACTTCACCAGCGGCGACGGCGAGGCCTGCTGCAGCAGCGCGGCCAGTCGTGCCGTGGAGGCGGCCAGTTCCGGTTGCCCGCTGCTGGCCAGGAACACGTGCGGCTGTGCACGCGTCACCGCCGGCAGCTGCCGGGATGCTCTGGCCAGCATCGCACCACGGTTCCACCACAGGCTGGGGTCCAGCGCGATATAGCTGTTGAACAGCGTCGGCTCCTGCAGCAGCGTCTCGACCACGAACAGGCCAGCCAGCGACTCACCGATCAGCGCACGCTCGTCTGTGGTCGGGTAGCGCTGGCGTACCTGCGGCATCAGTTCATCGCGCAGGAAGCTGCGGTAGGCCGCCGAGCCACCGATGCGTGGCGCGATCTTCTGGTCCTGCGGGTCGCTGCTGGGGCCGGTCATGTCGCGGCGGCGCTCGGTATTCTCGATGCCGACCAGCAGGAACGGACGCATGCTGCCATTGCCGGTCAGCACCTGCACCAGCCCTGCCACATGCAGGAAATCCTCGCCGATGCCGCCATCGGCCATGTACAGCACCGGCAGCGGCGCCTTCGGATCCAGGCCCCAGGGCTGCGGACGATAGACATTGATGCGGCGGGTCTCGCCCAGTGCCTTCGACTGCACGGTGAAGGTCTCGCCGATGACCAGTGGTGCGGCCGCAGCGGTCGATGCCGGCGGTGCTGCCGGCACGGTGGGAACAGCTGCGAGGCCCGGCCCTGCGGCGGCCAGCAGGATCAGGGCGGAGAGAGCGACGACGCGCATGCGAACTTCCATTTTCGAGAGGACGGCCAGCATAACTGCGCCGGCGCCCTCAACGGCGATCCAGTTCGATCACGGCCTGGCAGGCACGGAGCTGGTCGTCGGCATCGCGTCCGATTCGAACAAGCGCTGCCGCAACCTCTGCTCGTAACTGGGCGCCCGCATCACGTTCGCCGGTGCGGGCGGCGGCTTCGGACAGACGGCCGGTATGGCACGCGGCGAGGTCGTCGCGCAGGCGGAGAGTGCCAGCGCGCAGGGCAGCCACCACATCGGCATCCACCTCGGCCGCGCGCTCACGATCCTGTTCATGTTGTTCCCCCAGTGAGGCCATCGCCTCGCTCCGTTCTTCCTGATCCCGGCGCAACCGCCGTTCGGACTGCACCGCGCCGGCCTGTTGCTCCGCATCGGCACGCGCCATCGCGAGGTCGCTGCGATCACCGCGCCAACGCCAGCCAGTCATGAACATCAGCAACGACCACAGCACCAGCGACGCCATCACCACCAGCATGCGCGGCATGGGTCACTGCTCCGCCAGGCAACGCGCATGGCGCTGCTGCTGGCGCTCCCACACTCCCCAGCACACGGTGTTGGGGCGGCCGTCGATGCGGGTTGAACAGTCGTAGCCCCCTGCCCGCCTCCACAGCAGCAAGGCATCGCAGGCCTGGTGATACTCACCCTGCAGCAGATGCCGGCGCATCGACGACGCGCGCCAGTTGCCGATGCCGTACTGGTAGAGGAAATCGACATAGACGTCGTACTCGCCCTGGCTGAGCGCCACACCGGGCAGCGACGCGCGGAACTGCCCTTCCTCCCTGGCCAGATGAGCCTGCACGGCATGCAGCGCGCGTACCGGCGTGGTGCGGTCGCCCAGCCTCACCGGCGTGCCATCCTCGCGAACGGTCGAGCCGAAGCCATAGGTGGGTCGGTCATTGCGCGTGGGCACCACTGCGGCGTCGGTGTATCCCTCGC
This sequence comes from Stenotrophomonas sp. LC732, assembly GCF_052446685.1. NCBI lineage: Bacteria > Pseudomonadati > Pseudomonadota > Gammaproteobacteria > Lysobacterales > Lysobacteraceae > Stenotrophomonas > Stenotrophomonas sp. LC732. The sequence continues at coordinate 3,398,354 of NZ_CP199214.1, forward strand.
GGTCAACGATGGCGATCAGGCCCGCAGCACTCAGCGCAAGCGCGGCGACCAGGCTGCGTACCGGCAATGTACTGCCGGGCCGGCTCATTCGCGCTCCCTGCGGCGCCATTCGCGCAGCCAGCGCCAGCCCAGATAGGCAATCTGCGCCGCCAGGTAGATGATGGTGAGGACCACGACCAGGCGGTCCAGGGTGATGCCGGCTGCAAGCGCACCGGCGACGGTAACCGGCGGCGCCGACTTGATGGCCGCCGCGCCGGCCGTGCTGATGATTTCTTCTTTCATGATGGGTCCTGGAGGGAATGCAGGCCGCGTCGCATCGACGTGGCCCGAAGAGGTGCCCGCCCCGCTGCCGGCTCGGCACGAGGGTTGTTCCGGTCGGGAGGCGGGCGGAAGATCGGTTCCGCCGCTCATGCGGCCTGGGCGATGCCCTCCATCCAGCCACGTACGCGCTGGAAGCCAAGTTCGACCAGGTTGAGGTAATGCCGGTTGGATACCGGCCGCTGCCCGCTGTTGGCCAGCAGCAGATTCGCCGTTTCGAATCGTTCGACCTTGCGTCGGCCACGCCCGCAGTAGTAGCCGCGCAGCGCACAGGCCATCGCCACGTTGTCACGCGCGACCGCCGTGATGATGTCTTCGATCTGCTGCGCCAGCTGATCAGTTTCCAGAGGCTTGTAGCCCTGGGCCCGCCCCGGCATGTCACCACGATGCTCGATCAGCACCGCCAGCAGGTTGCGCGACTGGAAGCCGAGGTATTCGCAGTCGCGATGCAGCGCATATTCGCCGCCCCAGTGCTCCAGGCGGCTGCGGACATACTCACCGAACGTATCAAGCTGCATGGGTGGCTTCTCCTTTGACGGGCGACGGGGTCGGACCGAACACATCCGGGCGCAGGGATTCGCGGCGCACGGCGCCCGCAGTGGCCAGCTCGATGCGCCGGCACAGGCGCGCGCCGGGCAGCTTGTGGCCGCGGGCGATCATGTAGAGGGTCCGCAGCGCGCAACCGGTCTGGTGGGCCAGGCGGCGCATGACGGGACAGCTGGGGGTGCCGTAGCCCCCTTGGGAGATGGCGTAGTCGATGAGGTTCATGGGCCACACATTACTGCCACGGTAATGGATAGTCAATACCGTTTTGGTCATTTGCTGGATTGGTAATGCAGCGCACCATCTACAGATGGACGCCAGTACCGCTCGCACCCTCAACATGCGCCTCCGCGTGGCCGCCGCCGGCGGCCCGGCCGAGTGGGCCCGCCTGTACGGTGGCACCCGCTGGGCCCAGCCCCAGGTCAGCCAGTGGATTTCCGAGAGCAACCCGAAGAGCATCGGCCATCGGCTTGCGCGCGATCTTGAATCAGTGATGCAGCTTCCACATGGAACGCTGGATCGCGTCGATCAGGACGGAGACGTGTCGCTTCAGTCTCAATCTACGGGACTGGATTTCGAGAAAATGAGCGCTGCGGTCAAGGTGCTTTCGCACTACCTGGAGCTGGTCGGCGATCCACCGGAATGGATCTACGATCCCGTGCTGCTGGAGACCGCATTCATGGTCGTGGACGAGTTCGGTCAGCCCTCTGCACCGGACAATGTGCTCGACCTGACGAAGCTTCTGGCAAGACGGATCAGGGAGGCAAAGGATGACTCACACGCGACTCGAGGAGCTCGCACAGCGGTTGGCCGCTAGGACCCAGGAACTGCGCGGCGAGCGCACCCCGGCGCCGGCATTGCGGGTGGTGGCGGGAGACGCACATGTGGTCCGCGGGGAGAGGCGCATGGACGCGATCATGCGCGAGTGGCATTGCCGCATGATCCGCAACGTACGCCGACGCTGGGGCGAACCCATGCAGCATGTGATCGACCAGGCATGTTGCGGTGTGGTCAACATCGAGCAGCTCGCCGACGACGCACTGATCCAGTTGCACAAGGACATGGAGCGCGCGGAGGAGTGCATCCGCGAGGGCATTTCCTTCCACGACGCCGGGCTGTTGCGCGCGCATTACGGCTGACAGCGTCCCTGGCCGGCCGGAAACGGCCGGTTCTGATGAGATCAATTACCTGAAATTACCATTATTGTTACCTTAAAGGTAATTTTTTTAAGGTGAGTGACGTGGGGCAGCAGCGACGGAAGCGGGTGCGCGGAGCGCCGCTTCCCCGCACCCGCTGCCAGCGGGCGCCGGGGAGTCGATAGCACCTGCAACACCGCATCGTTGCAGCGGCGCTTTGATCTGGCCCCCTGAAAACGGACGCCATGAAGCCGTTTCAGGCGGCAGTCCGGAGCTGCCGGGCGTAGTTGTTAGGCGAGTGGTAGCCCAGCGCCGAGTGTAGCCGGGCTGGATTGTAGAAGCCGTGGATGTAAGCAGCGATGGACTGGCTGGCTTGTTCTCTACTGGCGTAAGGCTCGGCAGCCTCTTCTGTCTTGAGCGTCGCAAAGAAGCTCTCGGCCACCGCGTTGTCCCAGCAATTGCCAGGCCGGCTCATGCTTTGGACCACGCCATGGGACTGCAGCAGCTGGCGAAACTCGTTTCCCCAGTACTGCCCACCACGATCTGAATGGAAGATCAGGCCGGGTCGTTGTGGATGCAGAGCCCAAGCATTGGCAAATGCTTTCACCACCAGCTCTTCAGTCAGACGCGTGGAAACGCTGTAGCCCAGCACCTGCCGGGTCTGGACGCTGATGACCACGGCCAGATGCAGCCATCCCTGGCGGGTAGGGACATACGTGATATCCCCGACCCACGCCGTCGGTCCGGTTCCGGGGGCAAATTGCCGATCCAGCAGGTTGGGGGCGAGCTGAGATGAGCCGCCAGAGGACTTGGGTCGGAATCGGCCTTTGGCCTTGCCCTGGATTCGCTCCTCGGCCATTAACCGTGCCACGCGCTTGTGGCCGACTGGATGATTCCTGGCTCGTAAGGCCCTGACCAGCCGACGTCGCCCATAACTGCGCCTGCTGGTCACATGAATGGCCCGAAGCTCGGTACGGAGGGCCAAATCGACATCGCACGTTTGGGCACACTGCCGGTGCAGGTAGTCATGGAATTGAATCGCCCAGGGTTTTCTAGACAGTCGTCAGCCGTTTAGTGCGTACTGCTTCTCGAACTCTACCGGGGACAGCCCGTCGTTGGAACTGTGCCGCCGTTTTGGGTTGTAGAACATCTCGATGTACTGGAAGACGTCGGCCCGTGCCTCGTCGTGATTGCTGTAGATCCTCCGCTTAATACGCTCCCGCTTCAGTAGCTGGAAGAAGCTCTCCATCGCTGCGTTGTCATGGCAGTTTCCTCGTCGACTCATGCTGCACACGATGTCGTGCTCGCGCAGGAAGCTCTGCCAGTCTTCGCTGGTGAACTGGGTTCCCTGGTCGGAGTGAAGCAGAAGCCCGGGGCTTGGCTTGCGCCGCCACACTGCAGCCAATAGCGCCTGCAAAACCAGGTCCGTATGTTGAGTTGGTCGGGTTGCCCATCCAACGACCTGACGCGAAAACAGATCAAGCACTACCGCCAAGTACAGGAAGCCGTCGTACGTGCGGATGTAGGTGATGTCCGTGACCCACGCGCGATTTGGCTCACTGACTTTGAAGCCGCGAGCCAGAACGTTCTTGGCGACTGATCCAACAGGGCCGCTCAATGGGCGTGGTCGCCGACCGTAGCCGACCATTGCCCGCAGCCCCTCGCTCTTCATCAAGCGTGCCACGCGATGACGACTACACGTCTCGCCAAGCTCGCGCAGATCTGTGGTCACTTTGCGGTGGCCATACACAGAGCCGCTTTCCAGCCAGCTGTGCTTGATTAGGCCGAGCAACCGCTGATCGTCCTTGTCGCGAGCGCTTGCCGGCTCTTTTAGCCAGGCGTAGTAGCCACTGCGATGGACGCCAAGCATCCGACACATCGCCGCGAGGCCGAACTCATCTGCGTGTTGCTTCATGAAGGCGTACTTTGCTCTTACCCCTTTGCAAAGTACGCGGCGGCTTTTTTTAGGATGTCTCGCTCTTCAGTGACCCTGCGTAGCTCAGCCTTGAGGCGGCGCACTTCCGCGTTCTGGTCCTGCTCGACACGCCGGCCAACATCGCCTTTGCCTTGTTGCCGCTTCCAGCCGTAAAGACTATGGATCGACACGCCCAGTCGCTCGGCAACCTCCGCTACCGGACGGCCGTACTCAACGATCTGTCGGACCGCCTCGATCTTGAACTCATCGGTGTACCGCTTCGTGCTCATAACCACCTCCGCCTAAGCCATAGTTTATGGCTGCGAGGTGTCTACGGAACCCTGGGCGATTCATTTTGCATGAGGAAGGCGTCAGCGTACCTACCAACCTGAGCGGGATCGTCTACATCCCCTTCCCAAAGGGAATGGTAAGCGCGGCATTCGGTGTGCTTGCTCGTGAGTTGAAGGCGATCTACGTCTGATCAATCGAGGCCCCCAGCACGAGGAGCGTTGAGCGCTAGGAAGAAATCAGGCACTCGACCTGTAGTGAACGAACTCCCCGAGAAGCGATGATTGCATTGAACACCTCGATCATGGTGCGCTGTAGGGCGTTCACTTGTAGGCATACATGCTTCGCGACATCAGCCCTGTCTTGATCTGGCTCCATCGACTCCATTGTTTCCACCGACATCAAGGCCCCGGCCCTCAACGTAATAATGAGCGACAGTCGGTCGCTCAAGCCGGCATCAAACACGTTCGTGGTCTCGCAAATTCGATCTATTCGCGCCGTATTGAACTGCTTCAAATAGACCAGCAGAGCTGCTTCTGCACCTGGTTTGGCACTTAGAAGTCCCAGGCCATTCGAATAGCCGGCCGTCTCGGCATTTCCGTTAATGAATGCACTAATTGAACGAAGCTGCGCTATCTCCAGTCCTAGATCGCCAGCAATTAGCTGCGACAGGCGGGAAGCGTCCGAACGCCTCCGCGACCAGGCTGAGGCACGGTCATAAGCAAATACCCCTGCAGCAAGCAGGGCCGACAATGCTGTACCCGCCGCACTGATGGTGTCTGCCGTCCAGAATGCCGACTGGCTGCTCATCGTCCCCCCGCTGGTCAAGTTCCAACCTGCGAAGGTATCAGCAAACGGCGATTCTGAAAGACGCGACCTGCCTTCGACTTCGTCTGTATGGCACGCGCTACCCAGCCCCATCGAAAGGCGGGGAAATGTGCAGCTTGGCCAACCTGTTCGCCCGCACCGCCTCTCGATAGGCCTCGATCTTGGCAACATCCTCGCGCAGGCGGGTCTCGTGCCTGATCACCCACATCTCGGCGCCGGCGCGGCCCTGCTCGTAACTGCTACACCGGCGGGACGGCCCGCCGGGACCATGTCGGTGCCTGTCGAGACTGGCGATCCACATCCCATCGTTCACCCGTTGTAGCAGTACGACCACCCATACGCCGCTGCAAGCGACGACCGTGGGGGCATCGTCCGAGAGGCTGGCAGAGCGCGTCGTCCAGTAGAAGTCGGGGGGCAGCGGCATGGCCGGCAGGATACGGCTGGGCGTCGCAAACGCTGCGACAAGGGCGCGGGTTGCAAGCGTGAGCGCGTGCGGCGGCAGGGAAGCTGATGGCCCCTTACGCGCGATAGAGTGCAATTTTTGAGGTGACCACGGGAAAGAGGTAACAAAGGTAATCAGCCCATCAAACTCGGCCATTTAACTTTTAAAATCAATTACTTATGCGATCTTTGTGAAGGTAACAATAGGGTAACCTTCGAGTAACCCGATTACCTTTTGGGGAGGTAACATCGTCAGAGTAAAAATCCCTTATGAATCAATGACATTACTTTGTAGGCGGCAGAAAATTACCTCCCATCACCTCAAAAGGTAATCACCTTTATGCTTTTGTAATCAAAGGCTTAGACCCTGTTCGGGGCAGCGTGTTACCTGGTTACCTCCTTCCCGTGGTCACCTCAAAAATCGGACCTGTCGAGAAGGGCCAAGGAACGCCCGCAGAGGGCCTCGCAGGCGCCCCTCTCGCGCAGGGAACCGCAGGGCCAAGCGATGGCTGGAAACCCCGGAGAACGCCAGACAGGGCTGGGGCTGGGCTTTGCTGCGGGGAGTGCAGAAAAAGCACCCTATGAAGTGGGCAGGCGTGGCGGGGAGACGAGTGCGCGCGCCCAGGTCAGCGGCCGAAGGTGGTTGGGGCAGCCGGTGTCGCGCCCGCCCGGCGCTATGCTGCTTCCCCGATCAGGAGCAAGGCACGTGGATCTACTCAAGGACGCAATGGACCGCGCGCTCGCAGAGATGCGCCGCCACGACTCGCAGCGACGCTCCCTTCCCCGCGAATCGTTGATTGCCTTGGCTGCCGATGCCCAGCAGGTCATCGACGCCACCCGCGCGGCAATGGCAGATGGTGCTGGCGGCCCTCGGACTGAGCGGCGCATGGCTGCCGGTGGCCTGCTGGTTTACGCTCTGGACATCGCATGGTCGGCCTGTCACCTGCTGCGCACGGACCCGGTGCGCACGCACATCGTGGTGCTCACCCTGTGGCGCCCTTTGCTGGAGGTCTGGCTGCGGGCGGCATTCTTCGCATTGGAAGCGACCGACGACGAAGTAGCGTCATTCCTCCATAAGGGGAAGCTTCCTCGGCGCAATCCGAAAGACCCAAGAGATTTCAGCCCGCGACTGATCGCGGGTCTTGTCGGCCCGACGATCTGCCCGGACGAACCGGGCTTACTGAATGACCTGGGCGCTGAGGTGAAGGACTGGCACGGCCTCGTGCATGGCGGCAACATCGTTGTTGACCTGTATGACGGCGGGGACACGCTTCAATCGCAGGTCGGCCCAGACGACATGGCGGTCATAGTTAACCGGGTCGCAGTCGTCGCGTGCCTGATCGGGCTGGTCGGCCTGAACCTATCCGTCGACGAAGGCAGGCGCGCGGAGATTGAGCCCCTCCAAGCCAGCCTTACCGAACGAGTCCGCTCATTCCAAGCACGATGGCCACAAATCCAGCGGGATAGGTTGGCGTAGGCAATGAAGAAAGCCGCCCGAAGGCGGCTTGTGGTGGGCTGTGGTGCGGATGGATTACTGTGCAGCCAAGCGCGACTTGGCCACATCGAGGTAGTGCGCCGTCATCTCGATGCCGGTCCAGTTGTACCCCTCGGCATCCGCGGCCACCAGGGTGGTGCCAGAACCGGCGAACGGGTCGAGGATGCGGCCGCCCTGCTCACAGATGCGCACAAGCTGGCGCATGAGATCGGTCGGCTTGCCAGTGAGGTGGTGCTTGTCCGCTCTACGCACGGCCTCGCGGAAAACACCCGGCAGCGTGGGTGCCGCCCGGCCCAGCGGCATCCCGCCCTTGCTGCCCCACACAACGTACTCGGCCTGGTTGGAGAAGCGGCCACGCTGCGGTCGCACGCCGCCCGTCTTGTCCCACACCGCCACACCGCGCCAGATGAAGCCGGCGCACTGCAGCGCGTCGGTAGTCAGCGGCAGCTGCCTCCAGTCGGTGAACAGCAACACGGGCGCGCCATCGCGCAGGACGCGGTGGCACTGCGCAAGCCACAGGTGCATCCATGCCAGATGTGATCGCTGGTCGCGTTCGTCGCTGGGGAAGTCCGCATGCAGGTGCGGGCCACCGCTCTGCATGTACTTCTCGTTCGGGCTACGCTGGCGGGCGGAGGCGTGCGTGCCGCCGCTGGCATACGGGGGATCAGTGATGAGCGCGTCGAAGCTGTTGGCCCGCAGGGTCGGCAGGACGGTCAGCGCATCGCCGTGGATCAGTTCGTTCTTCATGGGTAGAGCCTTCTTCGTGGTGTCGCTCGTGGCGATCCGTGGAGAGGCTCTGGGCCTTCATGTGGTTCATGTCCCCACACCGGGGGCACTTCATCTGTAGGTCGTAGTCGCCAGCCGCTTTGGCCAACAGGCGCGCGCAGGCGCCGCAGCGCAGGTTCTGTCGTGCTTGACTCATGCCGCTGCCGCTCCCAGCTCGAAGACGTCGAAGCGGATCACTTCCTGCCCCAGCCACTCGTTGATCGCGGTCATGCGCGTCTGCAGCGGGGCAAGCTCCATCGCCGCCCACACCGCCGCTGCGTCCCGGATCGAGCCAAAGCCGCCGCTGTTCTGGGGCACGATGCCCAGCAGCTGCGGCGGTACCCGTAACGCGGCCAGCATGTCATCGCGGGTCACGCTCTTGATGCCGGTGAATTCATCCCTTGCCGCCACCTCACTGACCGGGATCACCTGCAGGCCGTCCTTCTTCCCGTTGGGCGAGTGAACGAACAGGTTCTTGAAATTGCCCGGCCCGCGCGACTGCCGCAGTGCGTCGCGTAACGCATCCACGTCCATGCCCTCGGGTTGGGGATCGGTCATGTAGAGGATGTAGCCGGCGTGCGAACCGTTGTTGTAATACTTCCGGCGGAAAAGCGTGGCCGACTCATTCAGCAACGCGGCCTGTACGGCTGGCATCCATTCCGGCAGGCCGTAGATTTCCTGATCCGCGTCCGCCTCGCGCAGCTGGAACACCTCACCAGCGGGAAACTCATGCTCTACCCGTCCGGCGCGCACCTGGAAGAACTCACCGGGCTGCACGCCACGGCGCACGTACTGCGCCAGCGGCACCGCAAGACTGTGCGCGGCTCCTGACATAGCGCGGCGACGCTCGACATACCCCATGCCGAAGGTGGTGTAGTCCAGCGCCAGCTGCGAGAACGCCTCGCGGCCCAGCAGCCGGTGCGGTCGGAACGTGCGCACCAGCATGTTGCGTTTGAATGTCAGGCCGCTGTGCAGGTACGGGTTGGAGCGCGTGGTGCGCGACAGCCCTTGCAGATCGACCGGCGGCTCGAAGTAGCGGCCATTGCGCCAGCATTCGAGGTAGTCGAGGAAACCGCGCGATTCCAGCACAGGGCTGGCCTCGCCAAAGGTGAAGGCCTCGATACTCACCGGCGGCGCGGCCATGGCGCCCTGGTCGGTGTCGGTCATCAGAAAATCTCCATGGTGCCGCGCGCAGCCTGTCCGCCTTCCAGCGGTTCGTTCTGCAGCGCATGCATGAGTGCCCAGGCCAAGTCAGCATGGCCGGTGGTGCGCGAGCGCCCGGCGGTGTAGGTCACCTGGCGCCCGCTGGGGGTGATGGTTTTCTGGATCGCCAGCAGCGATTGCGTGAGGTCGGTCCAGCCGGCGTCGTACTCCAGGCGTTCGTCATTGATTACGTCATAGGCTTTCAGCACCAGCCGCGTTTTCACCTCGGGCGAGTAGTTGAAGACGGTCACGCCGGGGAAGAACTGGCGCACCAGCTGTGCAACGCCGGTGCCCATGCCGGTCGCGTCCACGCCGATGTAGGTCACCCAATAGCGCTTGGTGATCTGCTCGATGAACGCGGCCTGGTCCTTGAACTCCATGCCCTTGAACTGGTGCCGTTCCAGCACGCGGAACTTGCCCCCGGGCACCAGCGGCGGGGCCACCACCACAATGCCCGCGCTGTCGCCGGTCTCGGCCGGGTCGTAGCCGATCCACACAGCGCGGTCGCCGTAGGGACGGACGGCAAACGGCTTGTAGTCATCCGCCCACTCGACCCAGCTATCGACCTGGCAGGGCTGCAGCATGGTTAGCGGGAACACGCTGGCGCTGTCATCCACGAACTCGCACATCAACAGATTTGCGAATTCCTCGGCGCTGTAGTCGCGGCGTAGTTCCTCGATATCGAACAGGTCACAGCCACGGCCGGCCGCATCGAGAACGGTCACGATCTGGCGCCAGATCGCGTCCTCGCAATGCCGGCCACCCATCAGGCGCGCGTGGCTCACGTCCAGCTGGATCTGCTGGGACACCGAGCGTCCCTTGTTGAAGCGCTCACCGGTCCAGAAATCGAAGGCTTCATGCGCCATGGTCGACGGCGTGCTGAAGTAGGTCTTGCGCCACTTCTTGTGCATCGCCATGCCGCTGGCGACCTTGTTCAGCTGGTTGAAACCGTATGTCCAGAAGAACTCGTCAAAATAGAAATTGCCGTGGTAGCCCTGTGCGGTGCGGGCGTTGGTCCCCAGGAAGAACAGCTCGGCGCCATTGGCCAGGGTGATCGGGTCGCCGGTCAGGTCACGGTCCAGCACCTCACGCACGAAGCCGCGCATGTAGCCGAGGAAGATGTGCGCCTGGCTCTTGGATGCGCTCAGGAAGATCTGATTCCGACCGGTGGTCAGCGCGTCGATCAGCGCCTCGCGGGCGAAGTAGTAGGTGGCACCGATCTGGCGCGATTTCAGGATGATGCGCGTGCGTTCGTTGCCCGCCCGGTACCAATCGCGCTGGTAGTCGAAACAGCCATCTACGAATGCCGTCTGCAGGCGCTCGATCTCTTCCTCGCTGAACTCGTTCTTGCGCGCCTTCTTCTTGGGAGACGCGTTGCGGTTGGCCACCGCCGGATTGAGGTCGGTCTCGTTGCCACCGCCCTGGTACCGTTGAATGCGCGCCTGCCGTTCCAGCTGGCGGTGCAGCAGATCAATCTCTTTGAAGTCACCGCCGGTCTTGCCTTCCTTGTGGATCAGGATGGCTAGGCGTGCCTCCAATGCGCCGCCGATGCGCTCGACGGTGTCTGCGCGGTCCCATTCGTCGCGCGCCTTCCAGCTGTGGACCGTCTTTTCCTTCTCGCCGATCAGCGAGGCGATATCGCACACACGCCAACCCATCCAGTACAGGAACTTGGCTTGGCGTCGTGGATCGACGTGGAGTTTTTCGGCTACGCTGGTCACGTGAACAGGTTGCCCGCCGCCACGCGCGCGCGACACGAAAAACCCACGTAGAACAGCGGCTTACAAACTGACCGCGTTGCCGCTACAGCGCCCTCATTCGACCATGGGTCATCGCATCGAGAACCGATGCGCAACGACACCAGCAGAGGGCGAGATGGCCAGCAAAACCAAGAAGCGTTCCGAGTTCTTTCGTGTCGCCGTCGAAGGCGCCACCACCGATGGCCGCGTGATCGAACGCCAGCAGATCGCGGACATCGCCGAAACCTACGACCCGGAGGTGTACGGCGCACGCATCTGGCTGGAACACTTCCGCAGCACGCTGCCGGACAGCCCGTTCCGCGCCTATGGCGACGTGCTGGCGGTGAAGGCCGAGGAAGTCGAGATTGCCGGCAAGAAGAAGCTGGCGCTCTTCGCCCAGGTCGAGCCAACCGATGACCTGGTCGACATGGTCAACGTGCGCAAGCAGAAGGTCTTTACCAGCATCGAGATTTCCCCGGAGTTCGCCGACAGCGGAAAGGCGTACCTGTTCGGCCTGGCCGTGACCGACTCCCCCGCCAGCCTGGGCACCAGCATGCTCGCGTTCTCGGCCCAGCACCCAGAGAACAGCCCGCTGAAGGACCGCAAGCAGGCCCCGGAGAACCTGTTCACCGAAGCCACCGAGACGGTCATCAAGTTCACCGCCGAGGATGAACCGGAAGCCCGCCCCGGCCCGGTCGCTGTGTTCCTTTCGAGCCTGGGCCTGGGCAAGAAGGCCGCGCCGGCACCGGCCAAGGAAGATCCCGAGTTCAACGTGGCCGAGTTCGCCGCTCAGCTGCTGGGCGCGGTGGGTGAGCAGGATGCGGCCATGGCCAAGCTCAGCCAGGACAACCGCGCACTGCGCGAGCAGGTGCAGACCCTGTCCACTCAGGTCGCCGGCCTGCGCAAGAAGCTGGACGAAACCCCGCAGGCATTCACCCAGCGTCCGGTTGTTCCGGGTGGCAAGGACGTGGACGCCGCCAACATCACCGACTGCTGATCGGCCTCTCTTTCACCATCTACGGAGCTTCCCATGCGTACCGAAACCCGCCGCCTGTTCGAGGGCTATACCCAGCAGGTTGCAACGCTGAACAACGTCAGCGGCGTGGCCAACACCTTCTCTGTCGAGCCGACCGTGCAGCAGAGCCTCGAAGCCCGCATGCAGGAGAGCAGCACGTTCCTGCAAGCGATCAACATGGTCGGCGTGAACGAACTGAAGGGCCAGAAGGTTGGCGTTGGCATCACCGGCACCATTGCCGGCCGCACCGATACCAGCGGCAATGGCGAGCGCAATCCGTCCGATCCGACCTCGCTGGTGTCCAACACCTACGAGTGCCAGAAGACCGACTTTGACACCGCCCTGCCCTATGCCCGTCTGGACGCCTGGGCGCACCGTCCCGAGTTCCAGACCCTGATCCGCGACGCGATCATCCAGCGCCAGGCACTGGACCGGATCATGATCGGTTGGCACGGCACCAGCATTGCCATCAACACCGACCGCGTCGCCAATCCGATGCTGCAGGATGTGAACAAGGGTTGGCTGCAGAAGTACCGCGAGCATGCGGAAGAGCGCGTCATGACCGAAGGCGTCGATGGCAGCGGCAAGATCAAGGTCGGCGGTGCCGGCGCTGACTACGGCAACATCGACGCGCTGGTAATGGACCTGGTCGCCAACATGATCGACCCATGGCATCAGGAAGATCCCAGCCTGGTGGTGATCTGTGGCCGCCAGCTGGTGCACGACAAGTATTTCCCGATCATCAACCGTGACAACGCTCCCACCGAGAAGGTCGCGGCCGAATTGATCCTGGGCGCCAAGCGCATCGGTGGCCTGCAGCCGGTCATCGTGCCGTTCTTCCCGGCCAAATCGCTGATGGTGACCAGCCTCAGCAACCTGTCGCTGTATTGGCAGATTGCCTCGCGCCGCCGTCACATCATCGAGCAGCCGAACAAGAACCGCGTCGCCAACTTCGAGTCGTCCAATGATGACTACGTGGTGGAGGACTACGGCCTGGGCGCAGTGGCCGAGAACATCGAGTTCGGGGTCTGACCATGGCTGACACCCCCGCCAGCCGTCATGTGAAGCGTGCGCTCGCCTCAAAGGAGGCGGCGCGCACCGCCGGCAGCAACCTGATGGAAGGAACTACCATCTACCAGCAGATGCAGGTGCGCCTGGCATCTGACCGTGCCCGCCTGAAACAGATCCAGTCCACCCAGGGCAAGGCCCAGCTCAAGACTGCGCTGCTGCCGTCCTATGCCCCGTATCTGGAGGGTGTGCTGTCGGCGGACGCCGGCGGCAAGGACGATATCGTCTCCACGCTGATGCTGTGGCACTTCGATGCCGGGCTGTTCGATGCCGGCCTCGACATTGCGCGGTACGTCCTGGCCCACGGTCTGGATATGCCGGACACCCACAAGCGCACAGCGGCCTGCGTGGTGGCTGAGGAAATCGGCTTGGCCGCGCTGAACGCGCTCAAGACCAGCGCCCCGTTCGACCTGAATGTGATCGACCGGGCGGCCACGCTCACCGAGGGCCAGGACATGCCCGACGAAGTGCGCGCCCGTCTGCTGCTGGCGCGTGGACGCAGCCTGCTGGCCACCGATACCGAGGCCGCGCCACTGAGCGCCGGCGCAGTCGCCCAGGCCATCGAAGACCTGCGCACCGCCATCCAGCTGCATGACAGCTGCGGCGGCAAGGAAGACCTCAAGCGCGCCGAGCGCCTGCAGAAGAAGTTCGAGGCCAGCCAGTCCAACGACTGACCTCACACCGAGCGTACCCCGCGACCCCGCCGGCTCGGGGCCGATCACCAAGACCTCTCTCCCTTGGTGTGACGCCCCGACCACCGGCGACCTACGGACACACCATGAGCGCCTTCACCGCCAACGCATCACCCGCACCCAAGCTCGCCCCCGTAACCGCCGGTGCATTCTGGCCGGAGATCGACGTGGACGCGCTGCGCGAAGCCATCCGGGTTCCGGGTGACGTGCTGTCGGCACGGCTGCGCAACACCGTGGTGCTGGCCGTGGCTTCGGTCACGCGGGAGTTGGCGTTGTGGCAGGCCCGCAAGGAAGCGGACGGCTTTTCTGCGCTGGCAGACATACCGGCGCAGCAGATCGACGGAGAGTCTGTGCTGCTGCAGCTGTACCGGCGCGCAGTGCAGTGCTGCACCGCCGTGGAGCTGCACGAACGCTACCGGTCCTACGACGCTACCGCCCAGGGCAATCAACGCGCCGACGATCTGACCCCGACCATTGATGAGATGCGGCGCGATCACCGCAACGCCATCAGCGATCTGCAGGGGCTGCGCCGGGTCACGGTGGAGTTGATCTGATGCGCGTCCGCTCGCTACAGGGCGACACCATCGACGCGCTGTGTCATCGGCACCTCGGAACCACCGCCGGCATGGTCGAGAGGGTGATGGCGCTGAACTATGGAATCAGCCTGCACGGCCCTGTCCTGCCCATGGGCACCGTGGTGGAACTGCCGGACGTACCGACACCCTCAACCGGCGCAGTGATGCGTCCCCTTGTCCAGCTATGGGATTGAAGATGACCGAACCAACTTCCACCGGCAGCATGGCCGCACTGGCCACCGGCGTCGGCCTCGCCTCGCTGCTGCCGGGCATCGAGACGGACGCATTCATCGGCGCGTTCGCCGGTGCCACACTGTTCGTCGTATCCGCCAAGGATCTGTCGCTCTGGAAGCGGCTGATCTACCTGGCCATCAGCGTGGTGGCCGGCTACATGGGCGGCACGGAGGTCATGCGCCGGTTTGACGTGGCGTCCAGCGGCCTGGCCGCGTTCCTGTGCGCGGCCACCATCATCACCCTCACCTTGGCCCTGATCGAGCGCAGCCGCAGCGCCGATCCGAGCCGCCTGCCGCGCGGAGGCTCCGATGGCTGACCTACTGACCACCGCCACGCTGCTGTGCTGCGTGGCCATCTGCGTGCGCCTGCTGACCTACCGGCCGGCCCCCAACGCCAACCATCGCCACGGCATCGCCTGGTGCGCCTGGCTGCTGATTGCCAGCACCGGCGGGCAGGCCCTGCAGATCATCCTGCAGGGCGCCGGCGCCCGCGTCACCGCTTGGCAGCTGGCACTGTTGGTGGTGCTGCTGGTGGCCGTCTATCGGGCGCGTGGGAATGTGGCCCACCTGTTCGGGAGCAACTGACATGCTGACCCCTGCTCTGCTCGCTCAGATCATGCAGTGCCCGCTGCAGCGCGCACAGCGCTGGGCCGAGGCGCTGAACGCGGCCATGAGGCGCTTCGGCATCAACACACCGGTGCGCGCGGCCTACTTCCTGGCACAGGTCGGCCACGAGAGCCTGAGCCTCTCGCGTGTCGAAGAGTCGCTCAGCTACAGCCGCGAACGCCTGCTGGAAGTGTTCGGCCGGTACATTTCGCCAGCCGAGGCCGCCGCGTTCGTTCATCAGCCGGCAAAGCTCGGCAACCGCGTCTACGCCAACCGCAACGGCAACGGTAGCGAGGCCAGCGGCGACGGCTATCTGTTCCGCGGCCGTGGCCCGCTGCAGCATACCGGCCGGGGCAACTACCGCCGCATGGGGCAGCTGATCGGCCAGCCGCTGGAAGAACAGCCGGGCCTGCTGATCGAGCCGGAGATCGGCGCCATGGCGGGGGCTGCGTTCTGGAAAGAGAACGGCCTTAACACCTACGCCGATCAGCGCGACGTGCTGACCGCCAGCCGCGTCATCAACCTGGGCAACGCCCGCAGCCGCGCCACGCCCAATGGCATGGCAGACCGCACCGCCCGCACCACGCGCGGCCTGGCCGCGCTGGGGGCGCGCTGATGCTCTACCGCACCCTCGCACTGGCCGCCCTGGTGCTGGCTACCGCCGGCCTCTTCAGCTGCCAGCAGTCGCGCGTCAGCCGCGCCACCATCGCGCTGGACAAGGCCAACGCGGCCTTGGCCAAGGCCGTCGCCGACAACGCCGCCCTGGCCAGCAGCCTCAAGCTGGCCGAAGGCACCACCCGCGTCGTGACCGAGTACGTGGACCGCGTACAGCTGGTGCACGAGCGCGGCGACACCATCGTCAAAGAGGTTCCCATCTATGTCACCGCGAACGCTGATGCTGCCTGTGTTGTTCCTGCTGGCTTCGTGCAGCTCCACGACACCGCTGCGAGCGGCAGCCCCACCGCCGGCCCTGCCGGAAATCCTGATGCGCCCGCCGCCGCCACTCCGCTCTCTGCCGTCGCCGAAACCGTCGCCAGCAACTACGCCACCTGCCACGCCACCGCCGAGCAGGTAGTGGCCCTGCAGGAACTGGCCCGCGAGCTGCACGCCGAGCTTGAACGGCAGGCAGGTACGCCATGAAGAAGCCGCAGCTGCTGCGCGACCACCTGGTCGCCGCCGTCCCGGCACTGGCCAGCGACCCCGACAAGCTGCTGATCTTTGTCGACGGTGGCGGCCTGGCCGGTACCTACCGGCCGGGTCTGGCGTTCGAGTACCGCTACACCCTGGACCTGGTGCTGACCGACTTTGGCAGCGCACCCGAGGCAGTCATGGTGCCGCTGCTGCAGTGGCTGACCCGTCACCAGCCCGAACTACTGGCCAACCCTGCCAACCGTGAGAAGCTGACCTTTGAGGTGGACGTGCTGGGCGACAGCCTGGTGGATCTGGCCATCAAGATGCCGCTCACCGAACGGGTGCTGGTCACCCGCGCCGCTGATGGCAGCGTGCAGCTGCAGCACCTGCCCGAGCCTCCTGCAGAGGATGCCCACGCCGACACGCTGGCCGGCGGCGTCCTGGTCGCAGACGGTGTCCAGATCGCCACCCTGCCGGCGATCACGGAGTGAGCGAGGATCTACAGCGACTGGAAGCCTGGGCCGCGCCCCTGCTTCGGCGTCTGCAGCCGGCCGAACGCGGCAAGCTGGCGCGCAAAGTCGGTACCGCGCTGCGCCGGGCACAGCAGCAGCGCATCGCAACGCAGAAAAACCCCGATGGCACACCCTACGCGGCGCGCCGTGCCGCGCCCCTGCGTCGGGCCAAGGCCGGACGCATCAAGCGCGGCGCAATGTTCGCCAAGATCCGGCAGGCGCGGCACCTTCGTGTACGTGTGACCCCCAATGAGGTGGCTGTCGGCTTCACCGGCCGCGTATCGCGCATTGCACTGATCCATCAGGAGGGCCGCAGCGATGCGGTCAGCAAGGGCGGGCCCCGCGTTACCTATGCACGTCGGCGCCTGCTGGGCTTCTCGCCCGCCGATGAACAGCTGGTGCGCGATCTGATCCTCGACCATCTGGACGGTCTGTAGCGTAATCCCCCGCCCTACACGGCGTAGCCGGTGGCCACGCGCGCGCGCGATGGGATGCTGAAACGCATCCCCGAATCGGCGCTGTCGTGTCCACATTTACCGCCATCGAAGTCGACAAGCTGCCGGCGCCCGACATCTTCGAGCAGCGCTCGTTTGAGTCGATCTACGCCGAGCGTCTGGCTGAGTTCCGCCGCCTTTGCCCGGAGTACACCGCCGTTGTCGAATCCGACCCGGTGGTGAAGATCCTGCAGGCCAGCGCGTACCGAGAGGTGCTGCTGCGCGAGCAGTTCAACCAGCGCGCTCGCGGCCTCCTTCTTCCGTACTCCCAACGCGGCGACCTCGACAACCTGGCGGTGCCGTACGGGGTTCAGCGAAAGCTACTGACCCCCGCAGATCCCGAGACGGGCACACCGGCGGCCTACGAAAGCGATTCAGACTTCCGACGCCGCATCCAGCTGGCGCCTGAGGGCCTGTCGGTTGCTGGCCCCGAAGGGGCCTACATCTTCCACACCCTTTCGGCCGACGTGGCCGTACTCGACGCCAGCGTGGCCAGCCCTTCGCCCGGCGAAGTCGTGGTGACCGTGCTTTCACGGGAGGGCGATGGCACGCCCTCTGGGCAGCTGCTGGCTGCGGTGGAATCGGCCCTGCTCAACGGGAACGTGCGCCCTCTCACCGACCATGTGACTGTGGCGGCAGCCACCATTGAGCCGTACGAGGTGCGCGCGCAGCTGACCACCTTCAACGGACCTGACAGCGCCCTGGTCATTGCCGAGGCCAACCGCCGCATGCGGCTTTTCCTGAGCCAGTCGCAGCGGCTGGGCCGTGACGTTCCTCTCTCGGCGCTGTATTCGGCCCTGCATGTAGAGGGCGTGCAGCGCGTGCAGCTGGACAGTCCCGCCGCAGATATCACGGTCAGTCCGCAGAGCGCGGCGTACTGCACCGCTGTGGTGATCGAACACGTGGGCACCAATGACTGAGGTGCGCACCCTGCTGCCCCCCAATGCCACCGCGCTGGAACGGGCCGTGGAAGGCGCCGATGCGCAGCTGATGGGCATCCCAATGGTTCACCACCTGCTGTGGAACCCGTGGACGTGCCCGGCGGAGTTTCTGCCGTTCCTGGCGTGGACGGTGTCGGTGGACACCTGGGACAGCGAGTGGCCGGAACAGATCAAGCGCGCCCGCATCGCCAGCTCGTTCCAGATCCAGCGGCACAAGGGCACCGCGCAGAGCATTGCCGACGTGGTGGCCAGCTTCGGCGGACAGGTGCAGCTGCGGGAGTGGTGGCAGATGGACCCGCCCGGCCAGCCCCACACCTTCGAGCTGCTGCTGACCCTCAGCGGTCAAGGTGGGCAAGACGCTACCGCCGACTTTATCGACCAGGTGATGGCTGCAGTGGACCGCGCCAAGCCCGTACGTTCGCACTACTCCTTCACTCAGGGCATCAACGCCGAGGGCGCCATCGGCGTCCTGGGCGTGGCCCGCGTGCTTACCTCTACCCGCCTGCAGCTGGCCGCCAGCGAACCGTAGGACATACCCATGCCCATCCCCCAGATCACCATTACGCCGGCAGGCTTTGCCGCCATCGTCAACGCAGAGAACACGGGTACCGCGCCGGTCAAGGTCACACAGGTCGGCTTGACTGCTCAGCACTTCGATGTGGGCACCGTGGGCGCATCCGTGCCGGCGGAGTTCAAGCGCCTGACCACCTTCGGTGGTAAGGCCGTTGCTGACGACACGCTGCACCTGAACGTGCGCGACGACGGTACTGACACCTACACGCTGCGCGGCTTTGGCCTGTACCTGCAGGACGGCACGCTGTTTGCCGTCTATTCGCAGTCCACGCCCGTCATGGAAAAGGCAGCGGCCGCAACCCTGTTGCTGGCCACGGACATTCGGTTCGCCAAGATCAACGCCACCAGCATCGAGGTCGGCGATATCGACTTCATCAATCCGCCGGCGACGACCACGCAGATGGGTGTAGTGCGGTTGTCCACCGAGCAGGAGGCGGACGCCGGCAGCGATCACGTCACGGCGATCACCCCGCGCGGCCTGGCCCGATACATCAACAACCGCTTCGGCACCGGGGCGCCTTCCACCTTCGTCAAGACGCTGCTCGGCTTGGCCACCGCTGCCATGTTCCGCGTCGAGCTGGGCCTGAAGTCCGCTGCGCTGCGCGATGAGGGCCATGGGAACGGCCTCAACGCGGACCTGCTCGACGGCGCGCACGGCGATTACTACCTGGACTGGAAGAATTTCACCGGCGTGCCGAACAGGTTCACGCCGGCTCCCCACACGCATCCCATCGACGAGGTCGACGGCCTGCAGCCCGCGCTCGACGGCAAAGCCAACCGTGCCGGAGAGACCTTCACCGGGCCACTGGCGGTGAATGGGGCCATGCTGCGTTCTTACGGATGGAACGGCGTAGCCAGTAACGGAATCCTGGTGCTGGGTGATACCGGCTCCTCCGTCGTTAAAAACGGGGCTTACTTCGACTTCACCAACTCGGCGGGCGGGTATACCGCCACCCTTTCGGCCGGCGGCACCATCTGGACCAGCGGCAACTTTGACCCTGCCAAGAAGCTGAACAAAGCCGGCGATACGATGACGGGTGACTTGACCACCGTCGGTCTTCGTGTCGGCTATCCCGGCAACGCTGTTTGCCGCGTCTTCAGTTCCGCCGGCGTCGTCTACTGGGACAGCCGCAGCAGCTATGATGGCGCGCTGCCCGACGCCACCGCCTACTACCGCGCTGTTTCACACGAATTCCGCAATTCGTCAGGCAATCGCGTTGTGCTTATCAATGGCAGCGGCGGGATCTACGCCAGTCTCTTTGCTGGGGCGCAAGCCTTCATCGGTGGCGACCAAAACACCCAAGGGACGCAGATTTTCTGGAACGCTGCTGGCGAAACGAACGGTTACGGTTGCTCTGAGTACATCTGCAACTATGGCGGCGGCACTGGCGGGCACCACTTCTACGTCAGGCCTAGCGCAAGCGCCGGACTCGCTCGCGTCATGGGTGTTGGCCGCAACGGAGCGCTGTGGACGGCCGGCGGCTTCGACTTCGGCTCATCGCGCAAACTCAAAGACGTTGACGGCCCGATGCCCTATGGCCTTGCGGAGGTCCGTCGCATTGCGACCCTGATTGGCCGATACAAGCCGGAGTACAACCCAGACGGACGCAAACGTCTGTTCTTCGACGCAGAGCAGTTCGCCACCGTCATGCCGGAAGCTGTTGATGCTGAGAGCATCGAGTTCGGTGGCGAGCGAGTTGCATCCATGAAGCTGGATCAGGTGATGCCACCGGCATACCGAGCCATTGCTCAACTCGCCGACCTGGTGGACGAACTGCTCGCAGAAGTCGCCGCTCTCAAGGAGCGCTGCTGACATGGCGAGCGGATATCGAAGCGGCGGCGTGGACTTCGACGACCTGTTCGACGCCGATGTGATGGGCGATGGCCCGACTGCCAGCGGATACCGGCAGAGCGGGCAGCCTTTGCGCTATGCCCACATCCAGTACGGGCAGAAGCGCGGCGATGTGGGCTATCGCTCCGGCGGCGTCGACGTATCGAACCTGTGGGCTGCAAAGGGCACAGCAACCTACGTGCTGCCGTTTCACGGCAAGGGCTTCTCCGCGCACAACCAGTCCGACACCAACGCGCAGGGCAACAGCTCGGCGCAGGTGGAGCTGCGCATCAACGCCGATGGCGCCTACGAGGTCTGGGTGTCGACCAACGGCGGCGGCAATAACTCCAGCCGTGTGGCTGAGCGCGGGATGTGGCTGCGCAACGGCGGCGCTGGCGAGTACGACGTGCGCTTCGAGTTCGCAAACGCCGGCGCGGCGAACGTTGGCAGTACGGCGCCGGACTGGCGCAATGCCAGCGCTTCGCAGTCGTGCTCGGCCCAGGTCAGCGTGCCCAGCGCTTCGGGCCAGAATGTGCGCGCGGACGTGGAGTTCCACTGCCTCATGCGAAGGGCCGGCGGGAACGTCAGCCGTTCCATCATGGTGGCCAGCGTAGGCGCGGCCGGCTGGTGGTAACCGCAGCTTTGTAGCGCGTCGATCTACGCGTGCCATTACGTGCGCGCGCGAGAGGCACGGCACAACATGGGCGCATGGATAGCGCCCAGCCCCAACAGATCAACAACCTGCTGCGCCATGGCGTGGTGACGACGGTCGATCATGCGCGTGCGCTGTGTCGTGTCCGCACGGGCGAGGCCCATACCGACTACATCCCATGGCTGGCATCCGCCGCCGGCACGCTCGCGGTGTGGGCACCGCCGAGCGTCGGCGAGCAGGTGACGCTGGTGTGCAGCGACGGCGACCTGGCCAATGCGGTCGCCCTGCGCGGCCTGTACTGCGATCACTACCCCGCCCCGTCCGACAATGCGGATCTTGTCATGGTCAAGTTCAGTGATGGCGCTGTCATCAGCTACGACAGCGCGTCACATGCGCTCGCAGCCATCCTGCCCAGCGGTGGCATTGCCACGATCACCGCAGATGGTGGCGTGACGATCAACGGGCCGGTCACCATCAACGGCGATACCAGCATCACCGGCCAGGTCACCATCAACGGCAAGGCTGAGGCTTCCGAGGACGTTGTGGGCGGCGGCATCAGCCTCAAGCAGCATAAGCACGGCGCGGTGCAGCCGGGCAGCGGCACGTCGGGACCGCCGGCATGATCGGCATGGACGGTCAGGCAGGCAGTTTCAAGGACGACACCGCGCATCTGCGGCAGTCCATTGCCGACATTCTCACTACTCCCATCGGCTCGCGCATCCAGCGCCGCGACTACGGCTCGCTGCTGCCGGAGCTGATCGACCAGCCGTTCAACGAAGCCACGCGGTTGCGCCTGTATGGCGCTACTGCAACGGCGCTGATGCGTTGGGAGCCGCGCCTGCGCCTCAGCCGCATCACCCTCTCGCGTGGTCAGGAGCCAGGCACGTTCGTGCTGGATCTGGATGGCCAGCGCACGGTGCCCGCCGGCGCCTCCAGCACCACCCGTCTCTCTGTCCCGCTTCGCTTCCGCACCCCATAACCGCAGGAGTTCCCTCATGGCCACCGACTACCACCACGGCGTACGCGTCATCGAAATCAATGGCGGCGTGCGTCCGATTCGCACTGTTGCCACCGCTGTTGTCGGCGTCGTCTGCACCGCGCAGGACGCCGACGCCGCGCTGTTCCCCCTCGACCGACCGGTGCTGCTGACCGACGTGCTGGGCGCCGTCGGCAAGGCCGGCACCAGCGGCACGCTGCGCGCCACGCTGCAGGCCATTGCCGACCAGGCCAACGCCATTACCGTGGTGGTGCGCGTCGCCGAAGGTTCCGACGACAGCGCCACCACCGCCAACGTGATCGGCAAGAAGGACGGCGCCACCTTCACCGGCATGCAGGCGCTGCTGGTGGCTGAGGCGCAGGTAGGCGTGCGTCCGCGCATCCTGGGCGCACCCGGTCTGGACACCCAGCCGGTTTCGGCCGCGCTGGCGGTCATCGCCAAGAAGCTGCGCGCGATGGCCTACGTGAGCTGTGCCGCCAGTGCCTCGGTCAGCGAAGCCATCGCCTATCGCGAGCAGTTCAGCCAGCGCGAGCTGATGCTGATCTATCCCGACTTCGTCGCGTTCAACACTGCCGACGCCACCACCAGCATGGCGTTCGCGACCGCCCGCGCCCTGGGCCTGCGCGCGATGATCGATGAGCAGCAGGGTTGGCACAAATCGATCTCCAATGTGGCCGTCGCCGGCGTGACCGGCATCAGCCGCGACGTGCACTGGGATCTGCAAGATCCGGCGACCGACGCTGGCCTGCTGAACGCCGCCGACATCACCACCCTCATCAACTCCAACGGCTACAAGTTCTGGGGTTCGCGAACCTGCAGCGACGACCCGCTGTTCGCCTTCGAGACGGCCACGCGCACCGCGCAGATCCTGGCCGACACCATTGCAGAGGCGCAGATGGTCTACATCGACAAGCCCGAGCATCCGTCGCTCATCCGCGACATGCTGGAGAGCATCAATGCCAAATTCCGCGAGCTGGTGAACGCGGGCTACGTGCTGGGTGCATCGGCCTGGTACGACGAAGCCGCCAACGAGCCCAGCCAGCTGAAGGCCGGCCGGGTGACCATCGATTACGACTACACGCCGGTACCGCCGCTGGAGAACCTGGTACTGAACCAGCGCATCACCGACCGCTACTTCGCCGACTTCCCGGCCCGTATCAACGGCTGATGCCGTACTGAGGAACCATTCCCATGTCCATGCCCAGCAAGCTCAAGAATCTCAACCTGTTCAATGACGGCCTCAGCTACCTGGGCCAGGTCACCGAGGTCAAGCTGCCGACCTTGACCCGCAAGATGGAGGAATACCGCGCCGGCGGCATGCTCGGCCCCATCGATATCGACCTCGGCCAGGAAAAGATCGAACTGGAATGGAAGTGCGGCGGACTGATGCGCGACGTGCTGCGCCAGTACGGCGCCATCGCTCACAACGCCGTGCAGCTGCGCTTCGCTGGCGCATACCAGCGCGAAGATAGCGCCGACGTGGACGCGTTGGAGATCGTCGTCCGCGGCCGCCACAGCGAGATCGACCCCGGCACCGGCAAGGTCGGTGACGACACCGAGTTCAGCGTGAAGACCACCGCCAGCTACTACAAGCTGAGCATCAACGGCCGTACCGAGATCGAAATCGACATGGTCGGCATGGTGTTCATCGTCAACGGCGTGGACCAGCTGGCCGGCCAGCGACGCGCCATCGGCGCCTGACCCACATAACCGGGCTGCCTCAGCGGCCCGGCCCACCTCTGCCCTGAGAGACCCACGACATGACTGACAAAGCCACCCCCACCGCCGGCGCCGAAGCCATCGACGCCAACACGGTCACCCTCGACTACCCAATCCAGCGCGGCGAGCAGGTCATCGCCACCATCAAGCTGCGCAAGCCCAACGCCGGGGAGCTGCGCGGCATCAAGCTGGTGGACCTGCTGCAGATCGACGTGAGCGCGGTGGCCGCGCTGCTGCCGCGCATCACCGAGCCGACGCTGACCGCTGCCGACGTGAACAAGCTGGACCCTGCCGACCTGGTCGCCATCGGCACCCTCGCCGCTGGTTTTTTTGTGCCGAAGGCGCAGCGGGAATTCCTCAGCGCGTAGAGGATTTCATGGCCGATATCGCGGTGATTTTCCCATTCACCCTCACCGAGCTATCGGCCCTCTCGCTGTTTGAACTGATCGAATGGCGCGAGCGCGCCCGTGTAAGAAGTGGAGCCGAGCCGTGATACCTTTCGCCCATGGCCACCTTGATCGCCATCGCTGTTGCGCTGCTCCTGCTGGCTTCGGTCGGCGGGTTGTTGGTCTGGGCATTAAGCGCGCTCTGCCGCCTGCTGGCGGCGCTGGTGTCCTCACCGACCGACACGCCCTCGGCGTAGCCGGCGCAGCGGTTGTCGTCGCATGAGCGGCGGCAACCTTCGCCTGCAGGTGGTGCTGCAGGCTCTCGATCAGGCCACCGCTCCCTTCCGCAAAGTCATGGCCGGCAGCAAGGGGCTGGCTTCGGCCCTACAGGCGCAGCAAGCCACCCTCCGGCGCCTGAACAGCGCCCAGCGCGATGTGAGCGCCTACCGCCAGCAGCAGCAGGCGCTGCGCGGTACCGAGCAGAGCTACCAACAGGCGCAGGCGCGCGTGGCGGCGCTTGCCCGCCAGATGAGGGAGGCTGGCACCCCCACCCGCAAGCTGAGCCGCGAGTTCAGCCAGGCCAAGACGGCCGCCGCCCAGCTGAGCGCCCAGCAGAAACAGCAGCAGGTTGAGCTGCAGCGGCTGCGCTCGGGACTGGATCGGGCCGGCATCAGCACGCGCCAGCTCGGTGCGCATGAGCGCAGGCTGCGCACGGATATCGCCGCCGCCTCGCAGCAGATGGAGCAGCAGCGCGCTCGCCTGGCTGCGCTTGACGCAGCAAAGGCCCGTAGCCAGAAGATCCACAGCGCCGGCATGAATGCAGCAGCCCACGGTGCGGGTGTCGCACTGGCCGCGTTCGGCGCGCTGCGCGCCCAGGTCCTGCCCATCGCTCAGGCCATTGACTTCGAGTCGGCTATGGCCGACGTGAAGAAGGTAGTGGACTTCGACACGCCGGACGGCTTCGAGAAGATGGGCAACGATATTCAGGAGCTGTCGCGGCGCCTGCCAATGGTGCCCACCGACATCGCCAAGATCGTCGCCGCCGCCGGCCAGGCCGGCATCGCCAGCAACGAGCTGACCCGTTTCGCCGAGGACGCGGCGAAGATGGGTGTGGCGTTCGATACCACGGCCGAAGACGCCGGCCAGACGATGGCTACTTGGCGCACCGCGTTCCGCATGGGCCAGGATGACGTTGTCGTGCTGGCCGACAAGATCAACTACCTGGGCAACACCGGCCCGGCCAGCGTGCAGAAGATCAGCGAGGTGGTGAACCGTATCGGTGCCCTTGGCGAGGTCGCCGGCCTGGGTAGCGGCCCGCTGGCGGCGCTGGGCGCCACCGTCGCCGGCATGGGCATCGAGTCGGAGGTGTCTGCCACCGGCATCAAGAACATGCTGCTCACCCTGTCCTCGGGCGATGCTGCAACGAAGCGGCAGGTGGAGTCGTTCAAAAAGCTGGGCCTCAGCTCTGGCGATCTGGCCCAAGCCATGCAGAAGGACGCCGGCGGCGCCATTCTGGATGTATTGGAGAAGCTCAAGAAGCTGCCCAAGGCCGAGCAGGCCGCGACCATGACGCAGCTGTTTGGTCGCGAGTCCATCGGCGCGATCGCGCCGCTGCTGACCAACCTCGATTTGCTGAAGGAGAACTTTGGCAAGGTCGCCGATGAGCAGAAGTACGGCGGATCGATGAACGCCGAGTACGCCGCCCGTGTCGGCACGGCCGAGAATGGCCTGATCCTGCTCAAGAACAGCGCCATCGTGCTGTCCCAGCGCATCGGCAAGACCCTGTTGCCCACGGTGAAGGAACTGGCTGCGCGCGTGGCCAAGGTCGCCGACCGCATGGCCGAGTGGGTCAAGAACAACCCGCAGCTGGTGGCCACCATCGCCAAGCTGGCCATCGGCGGCACCGCGCTGGCTGCTGCGCTCGGCGGCTTGGTTGTCGCAGGTGGTGTCGGCGCGATGGCGCTGACGCAGATCCACAAGGCCGTGATGCTGCTCAGCGGCGGCGGTGGCCTGGGCAAGCTGGTGGGCCAGGTGCTTTCGCTCGGCGGGCGCGCGTTCCCGATGCTGTTCAACGTCGGCCGCATGCTGCTGCCACTGCTCGGCGGCATCAGCCTGCCGGTGCTGGCCATCGGCGCCGCCATCGGCGTGGTGGCAGCGCTGGTGTGGAAATACTGGGAGCCGATCAAGGCGTTCATGATCGGCACGTGGCAGGGCATCCTCGACGTGGTCAATCCGATCATGGCCGAGCTGGCCACCGCGCTGGAACCACTCGGCCCGGTGTGGGACATGGTCTCCTCGGCGATGAGCCAGGCGTGGGGCTGGGTGATGAAGCTGTTCGCCCCGTTCGAGGCCACCAGCGAGCAGCTGCAGGGCGCCACCGATGCCGGGCGCGGGTTCGGCCAGATCGTGGGCACCGTGCTGACCGTGAACCTGCGCATGGCGGTGAAGGCCATTGGCTGGCTGGTCAGCGCCTTTACCACCATCCTGCCGGTGGTCCAGAACGCTGTTGGCGGTGCGTGGACGTACCTGCAGGGCGCGTGGAATCTGATCGTGGGCCTGTTCACCGGCAACGGCGACAAGATCCGCTCGGGCCTGAGCGCGATGTGGGCAGGCGTGAATCAGATCCTGCTCGGCTGGCCGGCGCAGATGATGCAGGCCGGCATCGACATGGTGCAGGGCTTGGTCAACGGCATCGTGTCCAAAGGCAGCGCGGCCATGGATGCCGTCGCCGGCGTCGCCTCGGGCGTGGTGGGCAAGTTCAAGGGCATGCTCGGCATCCACAGCCCATCGCGGGTGTTCGCGCAGTTCGGTGACTTCACCATGCAGGGCCTGGCCGGGGGCCTCGACCGCAGCCAGGGCGAGCCGCTGTCGCAGGTGGCTACCCTGGGCGACCGGATGAAGCAGGCAGGCGCAGGAATCGCCCTGGGCGCCGCTGCGCTGCCCGTCATGGCCAGCGCCGGCCCGGTAGTGGCGCCGGGTGCCGCGCAGGCCGCCACGGGCGCCGCAGGCGGCAACAGCTACACGATCCAGATCACAGCGGCACCGGGCAGCGACGGCCAGGCCATCGCCGACCTGGTCCGCCAGACCATTGAAACCATCGAGCGCGAGCGGGCCAGCCGCCGTGGCTCCCGTCTGAGCGATTGAGGCCCACCGCCATGATGATGACCTACGGCACGTTTGTGTTTTCCCTGTCTACAGCGGCCTATGAGCAGCTGCAGCGGCAGATGACGTGGCGCCATGCCAGCAGCGACCGGCTGGGTGCACGCCCGGCTCGCCAGTACGTCGGCCCAGGCGACGACACCATCACCCTGCAGGGCACCATCGCCGCCGAGCTGGTGGACGATCTGCAGGTGCTCGACACACTGCGAGAGCTGGGCGACCAGGGCAAGCCACAGGCGCTGGTAGAGGGCAGTGGGCGCGTATATGGCGCCTATCTGCTGGTCAGCCTGAGCGAGACGCGAAAGGAGTTCTTTCCCGACGGCACGCCGCGCCTGATCGAGTTTCAGATGCAGTTGGAGCGCCAGGACGACGGCGCCACCGAGGCGGTCGCATGAGGGCGGCACCGTACCCGATCCCTGCATGGCGCGTGGTGCTGGACGGGCAGGATTTGACCGACCGTCTCGCGCCGCGACTGCTGGACCTGTCGCTGACGGAGAGCCGGGGCGACGAAGCCGACGAACTGAATCTGCGGTTGCACGACCATGATGGACGCGTGGCGCTACCGCGACGCGGCGTCACGCTGCAGGTGGCCATCGGCTGGCGTGAAAGCGGATTGTTCGACAAGGGCACGTTCGTGGTCGATGACGTGGAGCACAGCGGCGCTCCCGATATCGTCGCCATCCGGGCGCGCTCGGCGGATCTGACCGGAGCTGTCCGCAGCCGCCGCGAGCGCAGCTGGCATGACGCCACCCTGGGCGACATTCTCGGCACAATCGCCGCCGAGCATTCATTGCGCCCGTCCATTGCCACAAACCTTGCGTCCGTCCGCATCCCGCATCTCGACCAGGC
Source organism: Stenotrophomonas sp. LC732 (assembly GCF_052446685.1). Classification (NCBI taxonomy): domain Bacteria; kingdom Pseudomonadati; phylum Pseudomonadota; class Gammaproteobacteria; order Lysobacterales; family Lysobacteraceae; genus Stenotrophomonas; species Stenotrophomonas sp. LC732. The sequence continues at coordinate 3,426,458 of NZ_CP199214.1, forward strand.
CAACGAGAGCGATATCAATCTCCTGACGCGCTTGGGGAAGCGGTTTGATGCGGTGGCCACGGTGAAAGCCGGCGCGCTGATCTTCGCGCCCATCGGCGCCAGCAAGACAGCCAGCGGCCAGCCGCTTCCCGGTGTCCAGATCACTCGCGCATCCGGCGATCAACACCGCTACACCGTGGCTGACCGCGAGAAGTACACAGGCGTGCGCGCGTACTGGGGCGACCGCAAGGCCGCACGCCGCACCGGCGTCCTGGTGGGCACGTCAGAGAACGAGAAAAGGCTGCAGCCCACGTATGCCACTGCGGAGGAAGCGCGCCAGCATGCTGAGGCAGAGTTCAAACGGCTTGATCGCGGCACCGCCCAGCTCAGCTACCGCCTCGCACTCGGGCGCGCCGATATCTACCCAGAGCAAACCGTGACGGTGAGCGGCTTCAAACCGGAAATTGATGGCACCGATTGGCTGGTGTCCAAAGCTACCCACACCGTCGACGGCGGCGGCGGCTTTGTTACCGCGCTGGAGCTTGAGCGCGGCGGCGAATCCAGCGCAGAAGTCTCGGCTTGAAGTAACGCGTGAGCGCGCCTGCGGCGAAGAACATGGCGGCATGCGCGAGCGAAGATCCGCAGTCATCCGCAACCGCTGCCGCCGGGTAAGTGGCCTGCCAGATCGCAAGCGCGATCAATGCTGTCGACAACGGGCGCCCCGTCTCCGTGGGCGCCCGTTCGCGTTCGTCGGCTTGCGCGCTGTGGTGGTGCGCATGGGGACACTGCATATGCACATCGCCGGTAAACACCTGGCCAATCACGGCCCCCTCGAACACGGTGGGCCCGCCGCACACGCACACCACCTCGCCACGCTTCACATCACTGCTGCAACCCATAGTCCCTCACATCGAAAACCGCGCCCCACCGGCGCCCTGTACGGGCGAGTTAGCGGCCTGAATGCGATGTGGGGTGAGCCTCAGCGGGCGGCTTTCTTCGATCCTTTCGGAGCCTTGACAACGATCTTTTGCCCGCGCAGATCAACATCGCCGCTGATCTGCTGGCCGATGCTGGTGTTCTCGAAGGAGGTTCGAGGCGCGCTTGTGGTCGACGCCGGCGCCACGCCGCGCAGCGCGGCCATCACGGCGGCACGTGCCGAAGCCGACGCACTGCGCCACGCATCGAGCAGGTCGGCATCAGCCTCGGCCAGGCGCTCGCGCCTGCCCACCAGCACATAGGTCACATCGACGCCGAGTTCATCAGCGGCGACGAAGTAGGCCCCACCGGGCAGGTGGGCATCTTGCTCGAACAGGATCTGCGTGCGCTTGGCAACACCGCAGGCCAATCCCATGGCCTCCTGGGTCAGACCCAGCCGCTTCCGTTCTTCTTTCAGGCGAATACCTACAGACACGCAAATTCCCCCTTGACAGGTGCAGTTAACTTCACCACCATTTCACCCAGAAATACACAGGGGAAACGGAATGAACGCCAAACGACGGACTACCGCATCCAAGCTGCGCACTGCTGAGCAGGCGCGCCAGTGGCTTGTCGACAACGGCATGTCGGTTGCTGCCTTCGCAGAAGCCAACGGGTTGAGCCGCCATGCCGTGAACAACGCCTTGCGCATCGACAGCAAGTGCCGGATCGGCAAGACCCACGCAGCCGCTGTAGCCCTCGGCATGAAAGCCGCCCCTGATTCTCACACAGAATCGCCCAAATCCGCCCGGATTCGCACCACCAAGCCCGCGCGGGGTATGGCCTCGGCGGCGGCGAAGGCTGTCGCGACCGCAGCCAAGCGCAGGGCCAAGGCATGAGCGCCGTCATGGGCCAGCGCGCCATCTTCACCTGTGACGCATGCGGTACACCGTTGACGAAGCGCACCAGCGCCCTACAGCACCGCCATCTGCGTACCGACGCCTATGTGTGTCAAAACCCGGTATGCGGCGCTACCTACACCGGCCACTCTGAACTGACCAGCATTTCCAGCCCCAGCGGCATGCCGAACGCCCCGGCCTGCGAACTACCGCAGACACCCGGCTACGAGCGCGCCCTGCTGCTGCAACGCTGGAGACAGGACCGGGGCGAAATGCAGCTGGATTGGATCGACACCCCCCACGTCACACCACAGGACGGCGGCGAACAACCCGCCACCTGATCCACCTTTCCCCTTCCACGACCAACTGACCTGGCGCCGTACGGTGCCAGCAAGGGAGTGCTGCGCCCGTGATGCGCCACAAGACACAATTTGATGGATGGTCCTCGGCGATGCAGCCGAGTTTCGTCACCGCACCGGCTGGGATCGAGTACGTGCCATTCGCGCGGAAGCAGCGCGACGCTGCCGAGCTTCGCACCCTGGTCGAGGCCCACATCGCAGCGGGCGGCGCGTATGTCGTGCTGCCTTCGACGGCTGCTGCACAGGTGTCCGCATGAGCCTGTCCGCAGCTTCAACCAATCTGCACATTTCTACACAGATTTACTTGACTTCCCCACGGACGGGGAGCAGGATCTGCCGCACGGAGCCTAAGAACTCCAAGTCAGCGGTATCCGCGCCCGTCAGCATCGCGGTTTTTTTGCGCCTGCTTTTCGTGCGCGCCGACGCTTTCCTGCGTCGGGAGGGCGGCAGCTATACAACACCCGCAAGGGGAAAACTGCCCGCCGGTCTGACTCCGGTTCTTAGCCTCCCGACACCCTCGGTGCGACGCCTAAGAACGTCTCCCCGAGATTTCAATCTCAAGTCAGGAGACGTCACCGTGACCCACGGCGCCCCTTCCACGCCCGGCAACGCTGCCGCGCGTCAGATTTCGCTCGCCTTCGGCCTGATCGCCGACACCCTCGAATGGCCCAACGAAGACTATCAGGCGTTCATCGCCCGGCTGGTCGGTGTGGGCGTGTCCCCGCTCACCATCACCCTGGGCGACGTGCTGATGGCCTATACCGCACAGTGCGATGCCCGCAGGCACGGTCGCGGCGCTGACAGCCAGGGGGCGCACTGATGGCGCCGCCCAACAACGTGACCATCCCCGCCCCCTGCCTGCGCCCTGTCATCCTGCTGGAGACGCAGATTCCCGGCTTCGGCCTGCGTGCCTCGTTCGACCAGCACAAGATCCTGTTTCTGGCCCTGATACACATCGAGTCGGACACCGCAGCGACCTTCACCGCGCATCACTCTCGGAATGTGCTCAGGACCGCTACCGGGGGTATCCAGATCGGAACCGTCGTCTACCTGCTCGCCAAGGGCGAGACCGAGCGCTTTTTCCAGTGGCTGCGCACGGGCGAAGCCTACCCAGGCGGGGTGAACTGATGGCCGGCCGCAACGGGCACGTCCCACCTGCGCGCAATCCTGGGCCACCCGCAAGCGTAGATCGCGGTGCGCAGGTCATCGGCAGCGCCGACTACCTGCGACTGTGCCGCATCGCCGACGCAGCCGCGTTGCTGGCCAAGCTGCCGAGCGAGGCGGCAAAGATGCTGGAGATCGAGGCCGATCACACCTCCGCCGTCGCGCAGTACATGGCCGAAGACCTCGCCGCGATCATCGGCCGGTCCCGCCCCGCCGTTGAGTAATGCACCACTCCGCCCTCGGTAGCGCGCCAACGCCATCGGGGACGGTCAGGAGAGAACCATGCAACACCACCGCACCGCCGCTCACGCGGCGAACGAAGGCTGAGCCGTCATGCAAGAGGAAATCCGCCAACAGGTACTGTCGCGCATCCAGCGCGACTATGGCCTCAAGCACCGCAGCGGCACCGAGTACATGCGCGGGGGCAAGTGCCCCCACTGCGGCAAGAAGGAGCTTTACACCAGCTACCTCAAGCCGTGGGTGCTGCGCTGTGGCCGACAGGCCAAGTGCGGGCAAGAGGTGCGCGTGCGCGACCTCTACGATGACCTGTTCGACGACTACTCCAAGAGCAACCCGCAGACGCCACAGGCGCCGCATGCTGCCGCTGACGCCTACCTGGCCACCGGCCGCGGCTTCAACGTAAAGCCCCTGCGCGGCCTGTATACGCAGGAAAGCTACTACGACCGCACGAAGCGCGAGGGTACCGCCACGGTGCGGTTCCCGCTGGTCAAGGGCGGATGGTGGGAGCGGTTGATCGACCGCCCTCACCGCTTCGGCAAGCAGAAGGCCCGCTTTGCGCCGGGTGAGAGCTACGCGGGCGTGTGGTGGGGTGCTGCCGCACAGGATCAGCTGCGCACCGCCCGCGAGGTCTGGATCGTGGAGGGCATCTTCGACGCCATCGCGCTCCTGCAGCGCGGCATCTGCGCCGTTGCCGCCATGTCGAGCAACGCCTATCCCGAACTGTCCCTCAAGGAACTGAAGGCCGCACGTCCCAACGATCTGCCGGTGCTGGTGTGGGGTCTGGACAACGAGCCGGCCGCACGCGCCTACACCATCAAGCACGCTCGCCGGGCCGAGAAGCTGGGCTATCGCTGCATGGCCGCGCAGATCGAGCAGGTGGGCGAGAAGAAGACCGACTGGAACGATCTGCACCTGCGTGCGCAGGCGGCGGAGGACGGCGACGCACAGTGGCAGGCCGACCTCGACCAGGCGCGCCACAATGGCGCGGTGCTGATGGCCCGAACGGCCGTCGACAAGGGGTTGGTGATCTACCAGCGCGAGCAGAAGACCGAGTTCCACATCGAGTTCGCCTCGCGCCTGTTCTGGTTCGAGTTCGACGCGGTGCGCTTCGACAAGATGATGCGGGAGAAGAACCCCGACGACGAAGAAGGCACGCTCAGCGATGAGGCGGTGGCCAAGATCCAGCGCGCCTGCGCGTCGGTGCAGCAGATCGCCAACTGTTACCCCGAGGCGCTCTACTTCCAGCGCCACGAAGCGACCGACGAAAGCTGGTACTACTTCCGCGTTGACTTCCCGCACGACGCGCCATCGGTAAAGGGCACCTTCACCGGCGCCCAGGTGGCCAGTGCCACCGAGTTCAAGAAGCGCATCATCAGCCTTGCCCAGGGTGCTGTGTTCAGCGGTAGCGGCCAGCAGCTGGACCGGATGATGGAAGACCAGCTGTTCAACATCAAAAAGGTCGACACGGTCGACTTCGTCGGGTACAGCCCCGAGCATAAGGCATACATCTTCCCTGACCTGGCCGTGCGCGCCGGCGAGGTGACCCTCGCCAACGCCGAGGACTACTTCGAGTTCAACAAGCTGCGCATCAAGACCACGCAGCGGTCGATCCGCATGGACATCCAGCGCGATCACGAAAACTACTCCACCGACTGGCTTGCCTGGCTCTGGACGTGCTTTGGCACGCACGGGATCGTGGCCCTCACGTTCTGGTTCGGCTCGCTGTACGCCAATCAGATCCGCAGCAGTCACAAGTCGTTCCCGTTCTTGGAAGCCACGGGCGAGGCCGGCGCCGGCAAGACCACGCTGCTCAACTTCCTATGGAAGCTGCTCGCCCGCGCCGACCATGAAGGCTTTGACCCCGCCAAGTCCACGAAGGCCGGCCGCGCCCGCGCCATGGGGCAGATTTCCGGCATGCCCATTGTGCTGCTGGAAGCAGACCGCAGCGACAACGGGGACAAGGCGCACGCCAAATCGTTCGAGTGGGACGAACTGAAGGACTACTACGGCGGCGGCACCCTGGCCACGCGCGGTGTGCGCAACGGCGGCAACGAAACCTACGAGCCGCCGTTCCAGGGAACCATCGTCATCAGCCAGAACGCGCCTGTTGATGGTAGCGAAGCCATTCTCACGCGCATCGTGAAGCTGCATTTCAAGAAACCGACTGCGACGACCGAGAGCCGGCAGGCTGCGGACAATCTCAATGCGCTACCGGTTGAGAAGCTGAGCTACTTCCTGCTGGCAGCGCTCAAGGCGGAAACCGCCGTGATGGAGAAGTTCGCCGAGCGCGTTCGGTTCTACGAAGCCAGGTTGCGCGAGGAGAAAGAGCTGCGCGTCGAGCGCATCATCAAGAACCACGCGCAGATGCTTGCCCTGCTCGATGCGCTACGGCTGGTGGTCAACCTGCCGGAACACATGGTGCGCGAGACCCGAGACGCCCTGGTCAAGATGGCCACCGAACGTCAGGACGCCATAGGCGCCGATCACCGCATCGTCTCCGAGTTCTGGGATGCGTACGAGTACATCGAGATGCAGGCCAGTGGCGACAGGCGAACCGTGCTGAACCACTCGCGCGACGACACCCGCATCGCCATAAACCTCAACGAGTTCATTCAGAAGGCGGGCTACTACGGCCAGCAGGTGCCTGACATTGGCGACCTGCGCCGACTGCTGGTTGAGTCCAAGCGTCACAAGTTCGTGAGCGCCAACACCGCCGTCAACAGCGCGATTCGTTCCACCCCGATGCTCAGCAGCACCGTGAAGTGCTGGGTGTTCCAGAAGTAGACCCGCAGCAACAGCAAAGGCCCGGCGGGGAGTGCGCCAACACCGCCCCCAAGGCCATCCACCAACGAAGTTCAGGAGAGAACCATGCAACAGATGACAGGCCAAGCCATGACCACCCTCGCAAAGTCGCTGGATTCCAGCACCGGACCCGGAGCGGAGGCTATCACGGGTGTGCATAACTGTGTGAATGCTGTGGCAGACGGTGATTCCGACGCCAGCGCTACGGTCACCCTCCATATCACCCACAACCGCGTCATCGCCACGGCGATGCTGAACATGGGACCGGCCAAGATCGCGCAGTGCGTGTTCGAGCGCCGCAGGGGCAGCAGGAAGGGCTGGGAACTGGTGAAGGGAAACGACTTCAACGACGAGACCAGGTGGATTTCGCCCGAGCTTGCCGACCTGGCCAACCGCATTCCGTTCCCCTACGAAGTGGCCAATATGCTGCCCGGCAAGCGGGCAACCGCCGCTGCCGTGGCGCAGGCTGCGCAGGAGGTGGCCAATGGCTGATTTCGTTGCACTGCTGGCCATGTGCGTGCTGCTGCCGGGCGCTGGCGCCGCCATGCTCAAGATGTGGCAGACCCGCCCACCCCGCCGCCGGCACAGCGGCCTGGCCGTGGGCCAGATCCCGCAGGCGCTGCGCCGCCGTACTCCCATGGCTGTGCGCCGGGAGGTGGCCCATGGTTGATATCGACGCCGCCCGCCGATTCCTCGCCGCTGAGTTCGAGAGCGCTGGCCTTCCTCACGTCGCCGCCGACATCTTGGCCGGTACCAGCCCCTTCGCCCAGGGTGCGTACATCGTCGCCGTGGCGTCCGCGCTGGCCGCACCCTGTGTGGTTTGTGACGGCGCGCGGGAGGCCGCATGACACAGCGGCAGAAGACGCCACTGCGCCCCCTCCCCGCTTGCCCGGATAACCACCCGGCGCGGTACATCCACGATCTACGTCGCGAGGGCGCGGGCGGCGGCCATCTCATCGAATGCCGTTGCAGTACCACGGCGAAGCACCCAACGTTCGACCTGGCGTGGGCGCACTGGCACAAGCAACACGGCCTGCAGCCGACCGCCGCGGCAGTGGAGGAACCCTTGCCGAACAACGTGTTACAGATGAAATTGTTCGCCGCAGGCAGAGGTTGAGCATGGCGCAGATCCTCCACTTCACAGACTTGCAGCGGATCTGCGCTCCCGGCGGCCCACCCCCAAGGGCCGTCACCGTCCGCCGCTGGGCAGACAGGGAAGGCATCCGCTACAAATACGACCGCCGAGGCGGAATCTGGACCACCCTCGACGCGGTGAACGCCGCGCTGGGATTGATCGATCCGCAGCCCGAAGACGTAAGGGAAGAGGACAACATCTGATGACACGCGGCAGAAAAAGGAAGTTCAACCCGGCCATACCTGGGCACATCGAGCAGGACGCATTGCCGAAGGGGATCTACTGGCACGACGACCGCTGGTTCGTCTACGAAGATCACGCGGAGGGTGGCCGGCGCATAAAGCGTACGGTCGCCCACGCCAGCGCCCGTCTGTCCGATCTGCACGCCATCGTGGAAGAGATGCGCACAGGCGTAGGACGCGGCACGCTACGCTTTCTCTTCGACCGCTACCACGAATCGAGCGATTTCAAACGACTCGCCGCCGGCACCCGCAGGAACTACCTGGGCTACGCCGAGGTGTTGGCGAACTACGTTAGAAAGGATGGGACCCTGCTGGGATCTATCCAGGTCGAACGCATCACAACGCCTGTCGTGCAACGGCTGGTGGAGACATTTGCTGCAGGCCGCCCAGCGAATCGCACCCAGCCCGCCTTACCCGCGTACCCCAGCAAGGCCAATCATTTGCACCGTTACCTACGGCTCACCCTTTCGTGGGGTGTACGAATGGGCTACTGCAAGACCAACCCTGCCAAAGGCGTACGCCAGGCAAAAGAACGCGGCGACGCACGCATGCCGTCGCAGGAAGCGTTTCGCGCAGTGCTGGCGTTCGCGCGCGAACGGGGCGCGCTTCCCGCCAATGCCAAGGGCAGCTTTCCCGACTACCTGGCCCCGGTGATGATCCTGGCCTACAGCGTCCGCCTACGCGGCATCGAGGTCTGCACACTGACTGACGCGCACCGCCAGGTCGAGGGGGTACATAGCAATCGCCGCAAAGGGTCGCGTGACAACGTAACGGAATGGGATGAGGCGATGATCGAGGCGTGGGATCAGCTGCTGGCGCGGCGCCACCGCATCTGGAACCGGAAGGGCCGCGTGCGCCCTGTTCCGCTGCGCGCTAGCGACAGGTTCTTGCTGGTGGAGCGAGGTGGCGATCCCATCACCAAGTCTGCCCTCGACAGTGCCTGGCAACGCTTCATTACCGAGGCGATTCGCGTCGGGGTGATCTCCAAGAGCGAGCGCTTCGCACTGCACGGGCTTAAACACCGGGGCATCACGGACGGGGACAACAAGGCTGCAGGCGGCCACGTTACCGAAACGATGCGGCAGCGCTACGACCATGAACTGCCGGTCGTTCAACCGCCCGGCAGGAGGAACGCACTTGAGCGTGGAACCACTTAATTTTTCCGGCAATTTTTCCGGAGATACGAAAAAGGCGCCGCAAGGGCGCCTAAGTCGTTGATGCAATTGGTGGGCCGTGAAGGATTCGAACCTTCGACCAAAAGATTAAAAGTCTTCTGCTCTACCGACTGAGCTAACGGCCCGATGCATCGCCCGGCCTTTCGGCGGGGTCCGCATTCTACCCTACTTTGCCGGGTCGCGCGAAGTACAGGGGTGTTGCGTGTCCCGGTCAGCGGCCGGCACTACCCAGTCGGGTCAGCCCGCTTAAACCTTCCGGGCCTTCCACGCATCCCATCCATGTTCACCACCCGGAGCCACGGATGCGCCTCACCTGCTGTCTGATCGCCATCCTGCTGTTGCCCTGCACAGCAGTGGCCTCGACGTCCCAGGTCGTCACTGACGACATCGCCCGCTTCTGGGCCACCTATGACGCGGTGCGCGCCGAACCTGATGCCGAACGCCGCGTGGTGCTGGTCCAGCAACGCTACATCGATCCCGGCAGCCCCGGACTGCATGCACTGATGCAGGTCCGCAACTACACGGCCCGCGAATACGCCGAGGCCATGCAGTCATGGCCACGCTTCTGGACTTCGGTACGGCCGTTGACTGCGAACGCGCAGCAGGCCAGCGCCACGCTGGACCGGGACCTGGACGCGTTCCGCGCGCTCTACCCTGCACTGCGTCCGGCCACCATCACCTACGCGATGGGCGTGCTGCGTACCGGCGGCACCACGTTGGGCGACAAGGTGTTGATCGGGGCGGAGATGGCGCTGGGCGATGAGCGCGTGGACGTCAGCGAGCTGCCCGCGCCGATGCGCGGCCGCCTGCGGATCTTCTACGACAGCCGCCCCGGTGCGAACAACGCGCAGAACAACCTGCACGAGTACGTGCATACCCAGCAGCGCGAGACCACCGGCAGCCTGGCCCAGTACGCAGTGCGCGAGGGCGTGGCCGAATACGTGGCAGAGCGCATCAGCGGTCGCCGTCCGGCACTGCCGCTGTACGCCTATGGGCCCGCGCACGAGGCACAAATCCGCACGCGCTTCCTTGCCGAGATGCACGGTGACAGCCTGGACAACTGGCTGTACAACAGCGCGCGCAATCCGTTCGGGGTGAGTGATCTGGGCTACTACGCCGGATACCGCATCGCGCAGGAGTACATGCGCCAACAGACCGACGAGGGGGCCGCCATCGCGCGGATGATCGAACTGGACTACGCCGATCCGGACGCGGTGCGCGGCTTCATCGAGGCATCGGGATGGTTGCAGGCCCGGTAGGTCAAGGAGTGCGAACCAACGGTTCGCACCCACCGAGAGGGGGGCGGGCGCACCCACCGAGAGGGGGGGGCTTGCACCCACCAAGAAGGGGCGGTTCGCACCTGCAGTGAAGCCGGCCAGCGGCCGGCTCTACCAGACGCGGTCAGGCGTACAGCGTGGGGTCGGGCACGCCGGCCTCGGCAAAGCCCTGCGCGCGCAGGCGGCAGGCATCGCAATGACCGCAGGCGGCGCCGTGAGCGTCGGCGTTGTAGCAGGACACGGTCAGGCCGAAGTCCACGCCCAGGCGCACGCCTTCGCTGACGATCTGGCCCTTGCTGAGGAACTGCAGCGGTGCGTGCACCTTGATGCCCGCACCTTCCACGCCCGACTTGGTGGCCAGGTTGGCCAGCGCCTGGAACGCCGCCACGAACTCGGGGCGGCAGTCCGGGTAGCCGGAGTAATCCACGGCGTTGACGCCGCAGAAGATGTCGTTGGCGCCAAGCACTTCGGCCCAGCCCAGGGCCAGCGACAGCATGATGGTGTTGCGCGCCGGTACATAGGTGACCGGAATGCCGGCACCGCCGGCCTCCGGCACGTCGATGTCGTCGGTCAGTGCCGAGCCGCCGATGCTGCGCAGGTCCACGTCCACGGTCTTGTGCGCGACCACGCCCTGGGCCTTGGCCACGCGGGCGGCAGCGTCCAGTTCGGAGGTATGGCGCTGGCCATAGCGCACGCTCAGGGCATGCACGGCGAAGCCCTGTTCCTGGGCCATGGCGATGACGGCGGCTGAATCCATGCCGCCGGAGAGAAGCACGACTGCCTTCTTCATGGGAAAAACATCCGGTTGGGAGGGGAAAGCCAGCACGCTGTCCCGCGCCGGAGTTACATCAGGGAACGCTGCGCCTGCTCATCGGCCCGGCTCGTCGTTCCACAGGATTTTATGCAACTGCATCTGGAAGCGCACCGGCAGCCGGTCTTCGACAATCCAGTCGGCCAGCTGCCGCGCGGTGATCTCGCCCTTGCTGGGCGAGAAGAACACGGTGCAGCGCTGCACCAGGCCGTGCTCGGCGACCATCGCCTTGGCCCAGTCGTAGTCCTCGCGGTTGCAGATGACGAACTTGATCTGGTCGCGGGCGGTCAGCAGCGGCAGGTTTTCCAGGCGGTTGCGGGCCGCTTCGGCCGAACCCGGCGTCTTGATGTCGACGACGCGCGACACCCGCGGGTCCACCGCGCTGACGTCCAGCGCACCGGAGGTTTCCAGCGAGACGTCCATGCCGGCATCGCACAGCTTTTCCAACAGCACCAGGCAGCGCTTCTGCGCCAACGGCTCGCCACCGGTCACGCACACGTGGCGCACGCCCTGGGCCAGCACCTCGGCCACGATGTCGTCGATATCCCACCAGGTGCCGCCGTGGAAGGCATAGGCGGTGTCGCAGTACTGGCAACGCAGCGGGCAGCCGGTCAGGCGCACGAACACGGTTGGCCAGCCGGCGGTATCGGCTTCGCCCTGCAGCGAGGTGAAGATCTCGGTGATCTTCAGGCGTGGCAGGGGTGACTGCACGATCTCACTGGGCGTGGCGGCGGCGCTGGACGGAGTAACGGCGGTCATGGCGGGTACTTCTTGGTGGGACACGTGGCGGGTGGGCTACCGTGGCCGGTAACGAACGCAGCCGATCATGGCTCGGCTCTACGAAAACAACCGGGCAGACAGGGCCCGGCGCTGCCGGATCCGGGCGGGTTTGCCGAACCGGAAACGAAAGCAGCCGAGCGTGGGCTCGGCTCTACAGGGCACCTATTGTACGCCGGGTCAGCGGATCAGCGGATCTGCTTGCCGAGGCGGATGGACTGCAGACGGTCCTGCGCGGTGCGCGCGGCGTCCGAGCCGGGGTACTGCGCCACGACGGCCTCCAGCGTCTGCTGGGCTTGGTCGACCTTGCCCTCGCCATACTGCGAGAGGCCGACCTTGAGCAGGCCGCCGGCGGCCTTGTCGTGGGTCGGATAGCGCGAGAGCAGTTCGCGGAACTGGGTCTCGGCCATCGGGAAGTTGCGGGTGGCGTAGTAGCTCTCGCCCAGCCAGTACAGCGCGTTCGGCGCGTAGACGCCGTTCGGGTACAGCTGCAGGAAGCTCAGGAACAACTGCGCCGAATCATCGTACTTGCCGGCCTTCAGCGAATCGAAGGCGACGTTGTAGGAGGTGCGCTCGTCGCCGGTGGCGGCAAGACTGCCGGCATCACCGTGGACGGAAGGCGGCCGCTCGGAAGTGGCCGCCGCTGCGGGTTTTGCCGGGGCCGGTGCGGCCTTCGGCGCGCTCGCCGGAACGGGCGGCAGGGCCGGGGCGGCATTGCCCCCTTCCAACCGGTTCAGGCGGCTGTCCAGATCCAGGTACTGGTCCTGGGCGGACTGCTTGAGCTGGGCGTTGTCGTGCTGCAACTGCTCGATCGAGGCCTGCAGGCTGGTGACCTGCTGCCGCAGCTGATTGATCTGGTTCAACAGGTCCTGGTTGGCGCTGTTGTTGTACATCTGCTGCTCGAGCGCGCCGACACGGTCGGCCAGGCTCTGTCGCTGTGCATGCGCCGGTGCGGCAGCCACGAGGGCTGCCGCAACGACCAGCATCAGTTTGATGCCAGTGCGCATGGATTACTGCGCGGTGTAGACGATTTCGACGCGACGGTTCTGCGACCAGCAGGACTCGTTCGACTCGGTGCAGACCGGACGCTCTTCACCGTAGGACACGACGGTCAGCTGCGAAGCCGAGCCACCGTTGGCCTGCAGGGCCGAGTTGACGCCGTTGCCACGACGCTCACCCAGGGCCTGGTTGTACGCGCGCGAACCGCGTTCGTCGGTGTGGCCCTGCAGGGTGATGCGCGAGGACGGACGGTCACGCAGGTACTTGGCGTGGCAAGCCATGATGGCCTGGAATTCCGGCTTCACGTCTTCCTTGTCCAGGTCGAAGTAGACAACGCGCTGGCGCAGGCAAGCGTCGGTGTCCAGGTCGCCCGGGCCGTACAGGCCGGAGGTCGACGGACCGGTCGGGGTGGTGGTGGAGGTGCCGGTGTCGACCGGGGTTGCCGGCTCTTCCTTCACCTTCTTCGAGCAACCGGCCAGGACGGCCACAGACAGCAGGGAAACAAGCAGAACGCGGGTGGACTTGTTCATGGCGATACCTTTGTGGCTCCTAGGCCGATGAGGGGTTCAAGACAGCGAAAATATTAACACTCTTTTAGCGCTGGGTACGGTATGGGGACCATGCCGGTTCGCGCACATCTCCGTCAGCCAGAACCAACCGCTGGCGCACGCGCGCATCGGCGGAAACGGCGTACAGCACACCACGGCCACCCTCGCGGGCGGCGTACAACACCATGCTTGCGTTGGGCGCAAAGCTCGGAGATTCATCCAGCGAACCCGGGGACAGCGTGCTCCAGCGGGGCGAACCCAGCGAGCTGTCCATCATCGCGATCTTGTAGCTGTTGCCCGAGCCCTGCGCAACGGCGATCTTCTTGCCGTCGTAGGACACCGAGGGCTTGGCATTGTAGTTGCCCTGGAAGGTCACGCGCTCGGCACTGCCGCCACCGGCGCCGACCTTGTAGACCTGCGGGCGGCCGCCGCGGTCGGAGGTGAAGTACACCGCGCTGCCATCCGGCGCCCAGGTCGGCTCGGTGTCGATGGCGAAGTGGTTGGTCAGCTGGGTCAGCTGCTTGCTGCCCAGGTCCATCACGTAGATTTCCGGGTTGCCCGAACGCGACAGGGTCAGGGCCAGCTTGCGGCCATCGGGTGAGAACGCCGGGGCGCTGTTGATGCCGCGGAAGCTGGTGACCAGTTCGCGCGCACCGGTGCCGATGTTCTGGATGTAGATCGCCGAATTGCCACGCTCGAAGCTGACGTAGGCCAGCTTGCTGCCATCCGGGCTCCACGACGGCGACAGCAGCGGCTCGGCCGAACGCACGATGGTCTGCGGGTTGTAGCCGTCGGAGTCGGCCACCATCAGCGCATAGCGCATGGCATCGCCCTTGCCGCTGGCGGTCACGTAGGCGATGCGGGTCCAGAAGGCGCCGCGCACGCCGGTGATCTTCTCGTAGATGGCGTCGGCCATCTGGTGGGCGACGTCGCGCATGGCGTTGCCACGGGCGGTCATCGCCAGGCCCAGCAGGCGCTCGCCCTTCGGCACGTCGAACAGTTCGTACTCGACGCGGTAGGCACCGGCACCGGCATCGAGCACGCGGCCGACCACGATGTAGTTCTGCTTCAGCGCGCGCCAGGTGGCGAACTGGATGTCACCGCCACGCACGGGCTTCTCGACGATCTGCGCTTCCGGCAGCGTGCGGAACTGGCCCGAACGCTCCAGGTCGGCGCGGACCACGCCGGCGACGTCGGTCTGCGGAGCGGCCGACGAACCCTGGTAGGGCATCGGCACGATGGTGATCGGCAGGGCGGAGGCATTGCCGCCGATGATGTCGATATCCAGCCCCTTCTGCTGCGCGACGGCAGCAAAGGGCAGCAACAGGGCCGCAAACACGGCAAGCCAGCGAGGCATCTTTTTCATGGAGCGCTCAATAGGGGGAAACCGGAACGAGGGATAACAAAGCGGGAGTGAACCGCTTCGCAATCATGAACCAAGGGTACGTGAATTCCGGGTCAGTTCCAGCCCGTCCTCTCACGCACCGTTAACGTCGTGGCTAACATCGCACCTGCCTGCCCCGGTCACGCCGCCCCTCGGGGCGGTGTTCGACAGCAGCCTGCAGCCTGCCCGGCCGAAACCGAGCACGCCAGAGGCAAGCGCGACATCCGTGGGCAGGAGTGGCCCGAGGCCACCCCTGCCCTGCCCGCCTCAGCGATCCTGGGCGGTAAAGGTGAAGTTGAGCGTACGCGCGAACACCGACTCGAAGCCGCGGTACGGCAACGGCTGCGCATTGAGCACCGCGGCCTCGATCGAACGCTTGCCGGCCTCGTCATAGGGGCAGTTCGGGCTGACCTTGGCCTGCATCACCGTGCCGCCCGGAATCTGGGTGATGGTGATCTGGCAACGCTGGCCCAGCGGCACCGTATCCGGGCGCACCCACTGCGACAGCACCTTGGCCTGGATCGCTGCGGCGTACTTGGCTGAAAGATCGTCGCTGTTGCCACCACCACCGGCCGCCGGCTGGGAAGCGCCGCTGGAGCCGGCAGCGGCACTGCCTGCGGCATTGCGCGCGGCGGCGACCTCGCGCAGCTTCCGCTCGGCCAGCTTGGCTTCCTTCTCGGCCTGCTCGCGGCGGGCACGGATCTCGGCGATCTTCTTCTGCTTCTCGGCCTCGGCCTTGTCAGCCGCGACGCGCTCCTGCTCGGCCAGCTTCTTCTTCTCGTCCGCTTCCTGCTGCTTGGCCAGGCGCAGCTTCTGCTCCGCTTCTTCCTGGCGCTTGCGTTCGGTCAGGTCGATCTGCTCCTGGCGGCGCTTGGCTTCCTGTTCCTGCTTGGCCTTCTCCTGCGAGATGGCCAGTGCGCTCACCGCTTCCTGGTCCTTGGTGTCCGGCTGCGCAACACGCTCCTGCGCCTGTTGCTGCTGGGGCGTGGGCGCGTCCTGCGGGCGCGGCTCGGGAATCGGCTGCGGTGGCGGAATGGTGTCTTCCGGCACCGGGATCGGCTCGGCGACCGGCGGCGGCAGGTCCTCCAGCTTCTCCGACTGGCGCAGCGCCTGGCGTGCGGCGGACGCCTCGGAGGCGGACAGCGCCAGGCTGGCCTCGACCGAGGGGTCGCCAGCGGCGGCATCGGTGTTGCGCTGGGGCGACCACAGCCAGGCCACGATGAAGACCAGCGCGACCAGCAGGTGCACCAGCAACGCCAGCGCCAGGGGCAGACCCCAGCCGGGTTCGCGCTGATGCGGGGGTGGCAGGGCGTCAGCGTGCATCGGTGGCCAGGCCTACCTTGTCTACCTTGGCGCGCTTGATCACGTCCATCGCGGCAATGACCTTCTCATAGGCCACGGCGCGGTCGGCGGCGACGATCACGCGCACGCCCTTGTCCTGGGCGGCGATGCCGGCCAGGCGGCCTTCCAGTTCCTCGGCCGACACGGCGGCCGGCTCCTTGGCGTCGGGCAGCTTCAGGCTGAGCTGGCCGTCCTGGCGCACCGAGACGATCACCGGGTCCTGCTTGCTCTCCAGCGCCTTGGCGTTGGACTGCGGCAGGTCGACGTCGAAGCTCAGGGTGAGCAGCGGTGCGGTGACCATGAAGATGATCAGCAGCACCAGCATGACGTCGATGTAGGGAACGACGTTGATTTCCGATTTCAGCTTGCGGCGCTTGCGGCGACCGATGGCAGCGGACATGGCTTGGACTCCCGGGTCAGGCGCTTACTCGTCGCCAGCGCTCTGGCGCTGCAGGATGGAGCTGAACTCTTCGGCGAAGGTCTCGAACCGCACCGACATGCGCTCCACGCGGGTGGTGAAGCGGTTGTAGGCCCACACCGCCGGGATCGCCACGAACAGGCCGATGGCGGTGGCGAACAGTGCCTCGGAGATGCCCGGCGCGACGGCGGCGATACCGGCCTGGGCACCGCTGCTGATCATGTCGTGCATGGTCACCATGATGCCGAACACGGTACCGACCAGGCCCACGTACGGGGCAGTCGAGCCGATGTTGGCCAGCAGCTCCAGGTTGCGCTCGAGCTGGTCCACTTCGCGGGTATAGGTGGTGCGCATCGCGCGCTGCGCGCCTTCAAGCTGCGCACGGCCATCCAGCCGGCGCTTGTCGCGCAGGCGGGTGTACTCGCGGAAACCGGCTTCGAAGATGGCTTCCAGGCCGGTCACGCTGCGGCTGCGGTCGGTGGCTGCGCTGTACAGCTTGCCCAGGTCGGCGCCGGACCAGAAACGGTTCTCGAACTCGTCGGCTTCGCGGGTGGCCTGCTTGAACACGCGGGCCTTGCGGAAAATGATCACCCAGCTGACGAACGAGCCGACCAGCAGCAGCAGCACGATGATCTTCACCGGCAGGCTGGCCTTGGCCATCAGTTCGAGGTAGTTGATGCCGCCGCCGGTGGTGGCCTGGGCAAGGGTCTGTGTCGCGGCGTTGCTGACGTCGGCCGGCAGTGCCTCGGTGACCGTGGCCTGCAGGGCCAGGAGCGTTGCGATCATCCGTTGTTCCTCAATGTTCGGATTCGGGGTGGAGGTGGGGTTGCAGCACGGCAAGGACGGCATCGTCCATGCCACGCGGGCGGAAACTGGCCGCTTCCAGTGCGGCGATGCGGACCTGCGCGGACAGCAGCAGCTCGCCGTCGCGCAGGATCTGCTGGTCGAAGACCATGCTGGCCTTCTTCAGCTGGACCAGGCGGGCAGTCACCTGCAGGGTGTCATCCAGCCGTGCCGGCCTGATGAAATCCATCTGCATCGAGCGCACCGCGAAGACCATCCCGTGCTCGGCGCGCATGCGCTCCTGGCCGTAGCCGAGCGCACGCATCCATTCGGTCCGGGCCCGTTCCATGAAGGCCACGTAGCGGGCGTGGTAGACCACGCCACCTGCGTCGGTATCTTCCCAGTAAATGCGTGTCGGCCAACTGAATCGGGGCTCAACCGACATCGGGAACCTCCGCGAACAGGTCCTGCGGCGGGTTCTTCGGCTTCAGGCCCATGTGCCGGTAAGCCTTGTGGGTGGCCATGCGGCCGCGCGCGGTACGCACCAGGAAGCCCTGCTGGATCAGGTACGGCTCGACCACGTCTTCCAGCGTGCCGCGCTCTTCGGACAGCGCCGCGGCCAGCGATTCGATGCCGACCGGGCCGCCGTCGAAGTAGTCGACCAGGGTCTTGAGCAGGCGCCGGTCGAGCTCGTCGAAGCCCTCCGGATCGACCTTGAGCATCTTCATCGCCGCCTGCGCCACGGCCTCGTCGATGTGGCCGCCGGCCTTCACCTGCGCGTAGTCGCGCACGCGGCGCAGCAGGCGATTGGCGATACGCGGGGTGCCGCGCGCGCGGCGCGCGATCTCGCCGGCGCCATCGGCGGTGCAGTCGATGCCGAGGATGGTGGCCGAACGGCGCACGATCCGGGTCAGCTCTTCGACGCTGTAGAACTCCAGGCGCTGGACGATGCCGAAGCGGTCGCGCAGCGGCGCGGTCAGCAGGCCGGCGCGGGTGGTGGCGCCGATCAGGGTGAACGGCGGCAGGTCGATCTTGATCGAGCGGGCCGCCGGGCCCTCGCCGATCATGATGTCGATCTGGAAGTCTTCCATCGCCGGGTACAGCACTTCCTCGACCACCGGCGACAGGCGGTGGATCTCGTCCACGAACAGCACGTCGTGCGGCTGCAGGTTGGTCAGCAGTGCAGCGAGGTCGCCGGCCTTCTCGATCACCGGGCCGGAGGTCACCCGCAGGGCCACGCCCAGCTCGTTGGCGATGACGTGGCTGAGCGTGGTCTTGCCCAGGCCGGGCGGCCCGAAGATCAGCACATGGTCGAGCGCGTCGCCACGGGCCTTGGCCGCTTCGATGTAGATCTCCAGCTGCTCGCGCACCGGGGCCTGGCCGAGGTAGTCGGCCAAGCGCCTGGGGCGGATGCTGGCGTCGGCGGCGTCATCCTCGCGGGTGGCGCCGGCGCCGATGATGCGGTCGTCGGTCATGTGCTGATTATGCGGCAAAAGCGTATGGGGTCGGATCCGTTTCCCAGAGGAAAACGGCTCTGACCCCGAACCGGAACACCGGGAACATGGGGTCAGAGCCCTTTTCCTGCGGAAAAGGGATCCGACCCCGCGCGCGTCAGATCTCGACCTGGGCCCCGAGTTCGACCAGGCGGTTGCCCGGAATCCGGAAGAAGCCGGTGGCCGGGGCGGCGTTGCGATGCATCAGCGCGAACAGCTTGTCACGCCAGATCGGCATGCCGCGGTTGGCGGTGGCGACGATGGTCTCGCGGCTGGCGAAGAAGGTAGTGTCCATCGGATCAAAATAGATGCCACCGTGGTCGCACGAGCGCATCAGCGCCAGCGGCACGTCCGGGGTCTCCATGAAGCCGAAGCGCACGTAGACGCGGTAGAACTCGTCACCCACCGATTCGATCTTCAGCCGCTGCCCTTCCATCGCATACGGGATCGGCAGGGTTTCCACGTGCAGGAACACGTTGCGCTCGTGCAGCACCTTGTTGTGCTTGAGGTTGTGCATCAGCGCATGCGGCGCCACGGTCGGGTCGGCGGTGAGGAACACCGCGGTGCCCGGCACGCGCACCGGCGGGGCCAGCATCAGGCCCGGCAGGAAGGTATCCAGGCGGATGCCGTCCTTGCGGATCTCGTCGCGCAGCAGCTCGCGGCCACGGCGCCAGGTGCGCATCATGGTGAACAGGAAGATGCCCAGCACCACCGGGAACCAGGCGCCCTGCAGCAGCTTGGCGCCGTTGGCGATGACGAAGCCGAGGTCGATGATGAAGAACACCACGCACAGCGGCAGCAGCCAGCCACGCGACTTCGGCCACAACGTCCGCGCCACCACGGCCAGCAGCAGGGTGTCGATCAGCATCGTGGCCGACACCGAAATGCCGTACGCCACGGCCAGGTTGGACGAACTGCGGAACGCCAGCACCAGCCCGAACACCATCACCGCAATGCCCCAGTTGATGCCCGGGATGTAGATCTGGCCGATGGTGTCGTGCGAGGTGTGCTTGATGCGCATGCGCGGGATGTAGCCCAGCTGCATGGCCTGGCGCGAGACCGAGAATGCGCCGGTGATGACCGACTGCGAGGCGATCACCGCCGCCATGGTGGCCAGGATGATCATCGGGTACAGCGCCCACGACGGCACTGCCTCGAAGAACGGATTCTTCAGGGCCTCGGGGTGGTTGAGCACCAGTGCGCCCTGCCCCAGGTAGTTCAGCACCAGGCACGGCAGCACGAAGAAGTACCAGGCGTGGCGGATCGGGCGCAGCCCGAAGTGGCCCATGTCCGCATACAGCGCTTCGCCGCCGGTCACCGCCAGCACCACTGCACCGAGAATGAAGATGCCGTGCCAGCCGTGCTCCATGAAGAAGCGGATGCCCCACCAGGGGTTGAAGGCCTTCAGCACCTCGGGCGCATCGACGATGTTGTAGATGCCGATTGCCGCCAGCGACACGAACCAGATTGCCATGATCGGGCCGAACGCCTTGCCGATCTTCTCGGTACCGAAGCGTTGCGCGGCGAACACCGCCAGCAGCACCACCAGGGTGACCGGCACGATGAAGACATGAAGTCCGGGCGCGGCCACCTCCAGGCCTTCGACCGCACTGAGCACGGACATGGCCGGGGTGATCACGCCGTCGCCGAAGAACAGCGAGGCGCCGAAGATGCCGAGGATGCCCACCACATAAGCCGAGCGCGAGCCGTTGCGCAGCGTGCGTTGGGTCAACGCCATCAGCGCCATGATGCCGCCTTCGCCATCGTTGTCGGCGCGCATGATGATGGTGACGTACTTCAGGGTCACCACCAGGTTCAGCGCCCAGAACGCCAGCGACAGCACGCCCAGCACGGTGTCGTGGTCGCTGTTGAGCCCGTAGTGTGGCGAGAACGCTTCCTTCAGGGTGTACAGCGGGCTGGTACCGATATCGCCGAACACCACGCCGATCGCACCGATGACCAGCGCCAGTCCTCCAGCGGAGGGGGCGTGGCCATGGCCGCCGGGGGCGGCTGCGTGCGGGGTTTGACTGCTGGACATGGGACTCCTGGCGAAGCTCAGGCGGTAGGTTGGGGGAAAGGGACGCGGTTCAGCGCAGCGCGGACTGCAGCGCCTTGCGGATCACGGTGGCCACTTCGTCGCCTTCATTGAAGGCATCGCGGGCCATGCGGGCCGCTTCGGCCGGCTTGTAGCCCAGCTGCTGCAGGGCCACGGTGGCATCGGACAGCGGATCGGCCGGGGCCGGACCACTGCCGGTGGGCAGCGCGCCGCCGGCACCGAACTGGGCCGCGCGGTCACGCAGTTCCAGCACCATGCGTTCGGCGGTCTTCTTGCCGATACCCGGGATGCGGGTCAGCGCGGTGATGTCGCCGGCCTGGACCATGCGCGCGAATTCTTCGACGCTGACACCGGACAGCACGGCCAGCGCGATCTTCGCGCCGATGCCGCTGACCTTCTGCACGTCGCGGAACAGGCGCCGCTCGCCCTCGCGCAGGAAGCCGTACAGCGAGACGCTGTCTTCCTTCTGCGAGTAATGGGTGTACAGGGTGACCTCGCGGCCGAGCTCGGGTAGGTCGTAGAAGGTGCTCATCGGCGCCTCCAGTTCGTAGCCCACTCCGTTCACGTCCACCACCAGCCACGGCGGCGCCTTGTAGGCGACGATGCCGCGCAGTCGACCGATCATTGCGTGCAGCTCCTCATTTGCGGCCCCACGCCTGGCGGGCACTGAGCCCCAGGCGGTTGGCCGTCGCCCGTACGTGGGCATGGGTGATCGCCACCGCCAACGCGTCGGCCGCGTCGGCCTGCAGCTTGGTTTTCAGGTTGAGCATGAGCCCGACCATGTGTTGAACCTGTTGCTTTTCGGCGCCACCGCGCCCGACCACCGCGAGCTTGATCTCGCTGGCGGCGTATTCGTGCACCGGCAAGTCGCGCAGCACCACGGCCGAGATCGCCGCGCCGCGGGCCTGGCCCAGCTTCAGCGCCGAATCGGGATTGCGCGCCATGAACACCTTTTCGATGGCCACTTCATTGGGCTGGTACTCGCGGCACAGATCGGCCAGGCCCAGCACCAGCAGTTTCATGCGCTGCGGGAAGTCGTCGGCGCCCAGCAGCACCAGCGGCTGGTGGTGCACGTAACTGACGCGGCCGGCGGCGTCGACATCGATGATGCCGACCCCGGTCCGCTGCGAACCGGGGTCGATGCCGAGGATGCGGGTCATGCCGCGCTCCTGGCGGGGCGGAACGGGGGGCGCTGGCAGGCGTATGGGCTCATGACTGTCCGCGGTGACCGTTCAACGGCCCGCGCCCAGGCCGTCGAGGACGGCTCAGGCGTAGGCGTCGGCGCCGAGTTCGGCGTTGGAATACACGTCCTGCACGTCGTCCAGGTCTTCGAGCATGTCCAGCAGCTTCTTGACCTGCAGGGCGACCTCGCCTTCGACCTTGATGTCGTTGTCGGCGCGGAAGGTGATCTCGGCGTGGTCGGCGACATGCCCGGCGGCGACCATTGCGTCCTTGACTGCGTTGAACGCGTCAGGGCTGGTGACCACGTCGATCGAGCCGTCATCGGGGTAGACCACGATGTCGTCGGCGCCGGCCTCGATGGCTGCTTCGGTGATGGCTTCCTCGTCGGCACCCGGGGCGAAGCTGAGCACGCCCAGGCGCTTGAACATGAAGGCCACCGAGCCTTCGGTGCCCATGTTGCCGCCGCACTTGCTGAACGCATGGCGGACGTCGGCCACGGTGCGCACGCGGTTGTCGGTCAGGCAGTCGACGATCACGGCCACGCCACCCGGGGCATAGCCCTCGTAGCGGATTTCCTCGTAATCGACGCCTTCCAGTTCACCGGTGGCCTTCTTGATGGCGCGCTCGATCACGTCCTTGGACATGTTCACGGCCAGGCCCTTGTCCACCGCCACGCGCAGGCGCGGGTTGTTGTTGGGGTCGCCTCCACCGCCGCGCGCGGCAACGCCGATCTCGCGGATGATCTTGGTGAAAATCTTGCCGCGCTTCGCGTCGGACGCGTTCTTGCGGGCTTCGATGGAGGGGCCTCTACCCATGGGTGCTACCGTCTGGCTGCTTCAGGATCAAGGCGCGGATTCTACCTGATCGGGCGCTGCAACCGTGTCTAGGCCCGTATTGTTGTAGCGCCGGGCCAATGCTCGGCTCAATGGGCCCGACGGAATGCAGCCGAGCATGGGCTCGGCGCTACAAGGCGGCCCCGCCTCCCCTGCCCCTATGCCGCCGCCGCGTCGCGGCTGTGGTCGAAGTGGCCGTGGCGCAGGAAATGCGCGGTCTGCCGCGCGGCGTCGGGCGACACCACCAGGCCGCTGTGGCTGGTACGCACCACGCAATGGTCGGCCAGGCCCGGCAGGCGGGTCTCGGCCAGGGCCACGGTGCCGTCGGACGCATCGTCGATCGCGCCCAGCAGGCTGCCCAGCCCGTGCGGTACCGAACCGGCGATCAGGCCAACCTCGGCCTTGCCCTGCCAGTCCGGCAGGCCGTCCAGCAGCAGCTCGCTGCTGCGCCCCAGCGCCAGGCCCCAGCCATGATCGGACAACGAGCGCGCGGTACCACTGCCGCGCAGCGGCGAGCCCAGGCAGACCACGCGCTGCACTGGCAGCTGCGGATCGCGGCGCAGCGCCTCCAGTGCCAGCAGTCCGCCCAGGCTGTGACCGACCAGCGACAACGGCCCGGCGTCGGCCAGACGTTCCAGCAACTGCGGCACTGCCACATCGGGGCCACCGAACACCGAGGGATAGCCGAACGCGTGTACCTGGAAACCACGCGCGCGCAGGCGCCAGGCCAGTGGCCCGACCCAGGCACGGGCATTCCAGATGCCATGCAGCAGCAATACGGGGGGAGTCATGCAAACAGCCTGGCGGTCAGCGGGGCAGGAACGTGAGGTGATTGAACACGCGCGCGCGGCAAGCGGCGGTGAACGTCAGGCCGCGCGCGGCGCGCGGCGCAGGATGAATTCGAGGTCCTGGGTGTCGCCGACAGGGAACAGGTACTCGCCGGCCTTCTCGAAGCCGTAGCGGGCGTAGAAGCGCTGCGCGCCGAAGTTCTCCGACCACACGCCCAGCCACAACGTGCGCGGGCCTTCGTGTTCCAGCCAGGCCAGCGCGGTTTCCAGCAGGCGGCTGCCCCAGCCGCAGCTCTGCTGCGTCTTGACCAGGTACAGGCGCTTGAGTTCGCCGTCACCGGGTTTCACATCCGGATGCGGCAGGCCACAGGGGCCGGCGGCGGCATGGCCGACCGCCTCCCCATCCAGTTCCAGCAGCCACACCGCGTAATCGGGGTGGGACAGGATCACGCGCTGGCGCTCGACCGTGTAGGCCTCCTCGAGGAAGGCCTGCAGGTCCTGCGGCGGGTACAGATGGCCGAAGGTTTCAGTGAACGTGCGTGCGGCCAGCGCCGACAGGGTCGGCGCGTCGTCCACAGTGGCGCGGCGGATCGAATACATGCAGGAAGTTGACGTCAGGGCGAAGCGCGGGTCAAGCCTTTCCAGGCGATTCCGCTTCTTCTTCCTCGTCCTCTTCCTCGTATTCCTCTTCGTCCTCGTCCTCTTCTTCCTCGCCTTCCTCGTCCTCGTCGTACTCTTCTTCCTCTTCGTCGTCCTCGTAGTCCTCGACGCCGAAGTCTTCACCGTCCCAACGGCCTTCGCCGTCGGCGACGAAGGTCAGGGCCATCGCGGCCGGATTGGTACCGACGCGGACCAGCCACCCCCCGAACACGCGTGCACGCTCGGTGACCAGGGTGGCCTCGGAGCCTTCATTGCCCAGCTTTTCCCACTCCAGCGAAAACGCAAACTCGGTCATTGCCTGGATCTCCTGATCAGTTGGTCTTGGGGCGAACCTGGATGTGCACTTCGGCCAGCTGCGCGTCGACGATCGGCGACGGCGCGTCGGTCATCAGATCCTGTGCACCGGTGGTCTTCGGGAACGGGATGACGTCGCGGATCGACTCGGTTCCGGCCATCAGCGCGGCGATGCGGTCGATGCCGAAGGCGATGCCACCGTGCGGCGGCGCGCCGTAGTTCAGCGCGTCGAGCAGGAAGCCGAACTTGGCGCGGGCCTCTTCGGCGCCGATGCCCAGCAGCTCGAACACCGCGCTCTGCATGTCCGGACGGTGGATACGGATCGAACCGCCGCCGATTTCATTGCCGTTGAGCACCATGTCGTAACCGCGCGAGACGGCGGTACGGGCATTGGCGCGCAGGTCGGCGATGTCGTCCACGGCCGGTGCGGTGAAGGGGTGATGCAGGGCGACGTAGCGCTGTTCTTCCTCGTCCCACTCGAACATCGGGAAGTCGGTGACCCACAGCGGTGCCCAGCCGTCGGCGACCAGGCCAAAGTCCTTGCCGGCCTTCAGGCGCAGCGCGCCCATGAAGTCGGAGACCTTGTTGTAGCCACCGGCACCGAAGAACACGATATCGCCGTTGCCGGCACCGACATGGGCCACCAGCGCCGCGAAGCGCTCTTCGCTGAAGAACTTCTGGATCGGCGAGCTGACTTCGCCGTTGTCGGCGATCTTGATGTAGGCCAGGCCCTTGGCGCCGTACTTGGCGGCATGCGCGGCGTACTCGTCGATCTGCTTGCGGCTCAGCGACGCGCCGCCCGGGATGCGCAGCGCGGCGACGCGGCCTTCGGCATCGTTGGCCGGGCCGGTGAACACCGGGAACTCGCTGTCCTTGACCAGTTCAGCCACGTCGACCAGTTCCAGCGCGATGCGCAGATCCGGCTTGTCCGAACCATAGCGACGCATCGCCTCGGCCCAGGTCATGCGCGGGAAGCTGGCATCCAGCTCGACATCGACCACTTCCTTGAAGATGGCGCGGATCATGTCCTCGACGAAGTCCTGCACATCGCGTTCGCGGACGAAGGCGAACTCCATGTCCAGCTGGGTGAATTCCAGCTGGCGGTCGGCACGCAGGGCCTCGTCGCGGAAGCAGCGCGCGATCTGGTAGTAGCGGTCGAACCCGGCCACCATCAGGATCTGCTTGAACAGCTGCGGGCTCTGCGGCAGGGCGTAGAACTCGCCCGGATGCATGCGCGCCGGCACCAGGAAGTCGCGCGCGCCTTCCGGAGTGGCCTTGGTCAGGATCGGGGTCTCGATGTCCTGGAAGCCCTTTTCGTCCAGGTGGCGGCGCAGCGCCTGCACCAGCTTGATGCGGGTGCGCTGCATGCGCTGCATTTCGGGGCGGCGCAGGTCCAGGTAGCGGTACTTCAGGCGGGTTTCCTCGCCCGGGTTCTCGTGGGCGTGGAACGGCAGCGGGGCGGCCTTGTTCAGCACGGTGATGGCGGTGGCGATCACTTCCACCTTGCCGGTGCGCATCTTGTCGTTCACCGCGTGGCGGGCGCGCACGACGCCCTCCACCTGCAGCACGTCCTCATAGCCCAGCGACGCGGCCACGGCGAACACGTCGGCGTTGTCGACCTCCACGGTCACCTGCACGATGCCTTCATGATCGCGGAGATCGATGAAGCAGACGCCGCCCTGGTTACGGGCCACGTCGGTCCAGCCGGCGAGGGTGACAGTCTGGCCAATCAGGGTCTCGTCGACCAGGCCGCAGAAGTGGGTACGCATGGGGGAAGCTCCGCTGGAGAACGCCGGCACCGGATGGGGGCCGGAAAGCCTCGTATTCTGCGGCCGAGGCCCCGGCCGGGGCAAATCCGGGCAGTCACGCCGGCTTGATCGCCCCGGTCCCTATAGTCGGGCACCTGCCACCGTATGGGATGCCGCCATGAAATCGTTGTCCCTGGCCAGCCTGGCCGTGACCCTGAGCACTCTGGCCGTGCTCGCCCTGCCCTCTGCTCCGGCCGCTGCGCAGGACGGGGTGATCCGCTGCGAAAGCCAGAACAACCGTGAACGTGTCTGCAGCACCGGCTGGCGCAATGCGCAGCTGGTCCGCCAGCTGTCCGGCAGCGCCTGCGACGAGGGCCGCACCTGGGGCAGCCGCAATGGCAGCATCTGGGTCAGCAATGGCTGCCGCGCCGAGTTCGTTGAAGCCCGCGGCGGCTGGGGCGGTGGCAATGGCGGTGGCTGGGGCGGCAACAACGGCCGTCCCGGCGAAACCATCCGCTGCGAGAGCCAGAGCAACCGTGAGCGCAGCTGCCCGGTCGGCTGGCGCAACGCCCGCCTGGTCCGCCAGCTGTCCGGCAGCCCCTGCGACGAAGGACGCACCTGGGGCGTGCGCAACGGCGCGGTCTGGGTCAGCAACGGCTGCCGCGCCGAGTTCGCCGAGGCCCGCGGCTGGGGCGGCGGCGGTGGCTGGGGCGGCGGCAACAGCAATTATTCGATCACCTGCAGCAGCAACAACAACCGCACGCAGAACTGCGACTGGGATGAGCGCCAGGGCCGGCCGGTGCTGCAGCAGCAGCTGTCCGGCAGTGCCTGCCAGGAAGGCCGCAGCTGGGGCTATGCACGCGGCCAGGTGTGGGTGAGCAACGGCTGCCGTGCACGCTTCAGCGCGCGCTGAGCCCCGGGGTCGGATCCCTGGCCGACGGCCAGGGCTCTGACCCGTGGGTTCATGCAGTGACCGGGTCGGACCCTCCGCAGGAGGGATCCGACCCGAAGATCAGGGTGCCGGCGCCTTCTCGTCGCCCCACGGTGCGGGCGGCAGTTCGACCGGCTTGCTCAGGTCGAACTTCACGCGGAAACGGCGGCCTTCCGGGCGCGTCAGTTCGTAGACGAAAGTCTGGTCGGGGTCGATCTCCATCGCCCAGGTGTTGTGCGTGGAGGCCAGCATGTCGGCACGACGGAACATCGCCACCGAATCGGAGTCGGCTGGGAACCGCTGGCGCTCGGCGGTGCCCGGTGGCGTGCTGTCGCCGCCATAGAGGGTGATCGCGTCGGGGCTACCGTCTTCGTGGCGATGATCGTGTTTCAGGCGCAGGCCGTTTTCGGTGCGGGTCAGCACCCAGGTGCGCGAATGGTCATCCCCCACATGGAAGGGAATCCGAAGTTCATGGGCGGGGTCGGCACAGCCGCGCACATGCATGACCAGGCGCTGGCCGGCGAACGGGTCCTTGCCGGTCGGTGCCGGCGTGTCCTCCACCACCCGGCCCTCATAGGCCTGGCCGCAATGCGCGGCGATGGCAGCCATGAAGGCATCGGCCGGTGCGGTCGCCAGATCATGCGCGACCGTATCGGAACGCTGCGAGCAGGCAGCGAGGCTGAGCAGGAGGGCGGAAGCGGTGACAACGGCAGGCAGTTTCATGCCCCAACCCTAACGGCCATGGCCGACGGGCGCAAACCGCGCGCGGCAACCGGTCAGCGTTCGGCGATGTGAGGTTCCGGCCGCGTCTCGGTGGCCGCTACCGGCGCGGACTCGCCCTCGCCCGCCGGCTCCTGCTCCACCGGATCGACGTCGAAGGGTGTGCGGAACACCAGCGACGGCAACAGTGTGGTCAGTGCGGCGTACAGCAGCAGCGCGCCGAACAGCACCGCCGGAATCTGGAAACGCTCGCGCATGATCGCCGCCAGCACCAGGGTGAAGATCAGGGTCGGGGCCAGCGCCAGCGAGACGCGCAGGCTGCTGCGGAAGCTCTCGCCGAACATCACCCGGCGCTGCAGCCAGACCACGCCGATGCGCAGCGGCAGCACCACCAGGGTGATCACGATGCCCAGCCCCAGCGCCTCGAAACTGAGGGCTTCGCTGGGCACCTTGGTGCCGGCATTGAAGAAATAGAATGGCACGAAGAACGAGGCGAACAGGCGCAGCGCGTGCAGGTTCTCGTGCGAGGCCAGCAGCGGCATGCGCTGGTGCAGCAGGCGCGCGACCAGGCCGGCGATGAACGCGCCCACGAGGTAATACACGCCCAGCAGATAGGTGATGTACGCCGCCACCATGCCGACCATCACCAGCAGCGAGAACTCCGAGCCCGGCGCGTGCGGCGCCACCCAGCGGCCCAGCGCGATGAACAGCAGCGGCAGGCCGATCATCATCGCCAGCAGGGCCAGGCTGGACAGCGCCATGTGGCCCGGGTCGCCGGCCTGCAGCACGATGAACAACGCCGCCAGCGCCAGCAGTTCGCCGGCGATGGCCTTGCTGGTGACCCAGAACCTCTCGTCCTCGCTCAGGCCCAGCCGCGACAGCGAATCCATGATGAAGCCGGTGGAGGGCGTCAGCAGCGCCAGCGCCAGCAGCCCAGCGGCCTGCCATGGCAGCCCCGCATAGCGCCAGGCCAGCCAGCCCACGCCGAACAGCGTGCCGGTACGGATCACCAGGTGCGCCAGCAGCGGCCACATGCCACGCCGCAGCGCCTGCAGATCCACTTCCAGGCCCGCGAACAGGAACAGCGAGGAAATGCCCAGCGTGGCCAGCAGGCCGATCACCGCGTCGTGTGCCTGGTCGCCCAGCCAGAGCATGCCGATGATGCCGAACAGCAGGCAGGTCAACGGCGCCGGCAGGCTGAAGCGCTGCAGTGCGCGCGGGATCACCAGCAGCGCGAAGATCAGCAGCAGGTAGATCAACTCATGGCTCATCGGGGTCTTCCGTGGGGTTCGAACGCGCGCAGGATGCGCGTGCCCGACCGATCCGGCAAGCCATTTCCCAATGACCCCGGTTACCTCATCCGATCATCGCATCGGCCAGCGCCCCCACCCGTGCAAGCACTGCTGCGCGCTGGTCGTCATCGACCGATGCGCCCTGCAGATAGGCGGTGACCACCCACGCCGCGCCGCCCGCATGCGGCCACAGCACGGCGATGTCGTTGCGCGTGTCATCACCGTTGCTGCCGGTCTTGTCCCCCACCCGCCAGCGCTTGCCCAGCCCGGCGCGCAGGCAGGCATCGCCGGTCTGGTTGTCGATGAGCCAATCGGCGAACTGCCGGCGCGATGCAGGCTGCAGGCCATTGCCCACCGCGAAGCGGGCCAGGCTGGTGGCCATCGCGGCCGGGCTGGTGGTATCGCGCGGGTCTCCCTTCGCGAACAGATTCACGTCCGGCTCGTTGCGGTCATTGCGGGTAATGCTGTCGCCCTGCCCGCGCAGGAATGCCGTCAGCGCCGACGGCCCGCCCACCACCTCCAGCAGCAGGTTGGCCGCCGTGTTGTCGCTGGTGGTCAGCGTGCCCCGGCACAGGTCGCGCACGGTCAGATCCTTGCCCACGTGGCGGCGCGCCACCGGAGCGTAGGACAGCAGATCCTTCCCGGCGATGGGCACACGGGTGTCGAGCGAAACGCGGCCTGCATCGGCAAGGCTCAGCACATGGGCGACCAGCATCGACTTGAACGTGCTGCACATCGGGAAGCGCTCATCCTGCCGATGCCCGCCGATGCGACGGCCGTTGCCGGTGTTCAGCACGGTGACACCCAGGCGGCCACCGCTGGCTTTCTCCAGCGCGGCGAAATCGGCGGCGCCGGCAATGGCGGCGTTCGCGGCGGGTATGCCAGACGAGGCGGAAACCGGTTGCGCCAGCGCCGGGGCAAGCAGCGAGGACGCAACGGCAGCACCACTGAACTGCAGGAATCGGCGACGGGCGAGCATAGGGGTTCTCCTGGTGACCGCTCGATTATTGGCGCCTCCCCTGCAGCCGACCAGCGCGAAAAATCAAGGCAAGCCATAAGTTGAACTCATGCCTGACGCGATCAAATGTTTGAGATTTACGAAATTCCTCATTGAACGGGTAGGATCAGCCATCCCCCTGGCTCACGGCTCTCCGATGCTGCACCCCACCCTGCCACTGAACGCGCTGCGTGCGTTCGAGGCGGCCGCCCGCCACCAGAACTTCACCCGAGCCGCGCTGGAGCTGTGCGTCAGCCAGGCCGCACTGAGCCACCAGATCCGGGGCCTGGAAGACCGGCTCGGCATCCGCCTGTTCCATCGCCTGCCGCGCGGCGTGGCGCTCACCGATGAAGGGGCAGCGCTGTACCCGGTGCTCAACGAAGCGTTCGAGCGCATTTCCGCCAGCATCGCGCGCTATACCGGTGGCCCGGCACGCGAGGTGCTGACGCTGGGCGTGGTCGGTACCTTCGCCACCGGCTGGCTGCTGCCACGGCTGGCGGCGTTCGAAGCCGCGCACCCGGACATCGAGCTGCGCCTGCAGACCCACAACAACCGTATCGACCTGGCCGGCGAAGGGCTGGACCTGGCGATCCGCTTCGGCGATGGCGACTGGCAGGGCCAGGCCTGCACGGCAATCCTCGATGCGCCCTTCGCACCGCTGTGCGCCCCCGCATTGGCGCGGCGGCTGAAGCAACCGCGCGACCTCGCCACACTGCCGTTGTTGCGTTCCTACCGCAGCGACGAATGGCCGCGCTGGTTGCAGGCGGCCGGGGTGAGCGGCGTGGAAGCCCGCGGGCCGGTGTTCGATTCCTCACTGACGGTGGCGATGGCCGCCGCCGGGGGCGCCGGTGTGGCCTTGCTGCCCTTGCGCATGTTCGAGCAGGAACTGGCCGAAGGCCGCCTGCTGCAGCCCTTCGGCACCACCTTGGAGCTGGGCCGCTACTGGCTGACGCGGCTGCGCTCGCGCGCCGAGCGCGAACCGGCCAAGCGCTTCCGCGAGTGGCTGCAGGCGCAGGGCACGTAACAAAAAAGGGGACGGAGGGGATTAAGTCGTTTGTGGCACAAACGACTTAATCCCCTCCGTCCACTTTTTTTTTGCGTGATCAGGACTCCAGCAGCTCCATCCACGCCGCTTCGGCCTTCTCCAGCTGCGCGGCGGTGGTTTCGCGGTCGCGGCCGATCACCGCCATGCGGGTGGCATCGGCATAGTTGGCCGGGTCGGCCAGCTGGCGGTCGAGCTCGGCCAGCGCGCCCTCCAGTTCGGCCACCTTGGCCTCGGCAGCCGCCAGCTTGTGTGGGTTCACCGGCTTCTTCTGCACCACCTGCGCCACCGGTGCGGTCTTGACCACCACCGGCTCTTCCACCTGCTCCATGCGCGCCTTGGTGCCCTGCGCCTGCGGGCGGGTGCGCAGCCACGCGGCATACGCGTCCAGGTCGCCATCGAACGGTTCGACCACACCATCGGCCACGCGCCAATAGGTATCGCAGACCAGGCCGATCAGGTGGCGGTCATGCGAGACCATCACGATCGCGCCTTCGAAGGTGGCCAGCGCTTCGGCCAGTGCTTCGCGCATTTCCAGGTCAAGGTGGTTGGTCGGTTCGTCCAGCAGCAGCACGTTCGGCTGCTGCCAGGCGATCAGCGCCAGCGCCAGGCGGGCGCGTTCGCCACCGGAGAACCCATCGACCGGCTCGAATGCACGGTCGCCCGGGAAGTTCCACTTGCCGAGGAAATCGCGGAACGACTGGTTCGGTGCGTCCGGGGCGATCTCGCGGAAGTGCTCCATCGGCGACTGGCCTTCGTGCAGCGACTCCACCGTGTGCTGGGCGAAGTAGCCGATCTTCAGGTCCGGATGCGCCATGCGCTCGCCAACGATCGGCGCCAGCTCGCCCACCAGGGTCTTCACCAGGGTGGTCTTACCGGCACCGTTCGGGCCGAGCAGGCCGATGCGCTGGCCCGCTTCCAGGCCGAAGCCGACGTTATGCAGGATCACCGCGTCCTTGCCGTAGCCGGCCTCGACGTGGTTCAGGCGGATCAGCGAGAACGGCAGCTTCGCCGGCGGCGCGAACTCGATGCGGAACTCACGCTCGGCGCGCACCGCTTCGGTGCCGGCCAGCTTGGCCAGGCGCTTCATGCGGCTCTGCGCCTGCGCGGCCTTGCTGGCCTGCGCCTTGAAGCGGTCGATGAAGCTCTGCAGGTGGGCGCGCTCGGCCTGTTCCTTTTCATGCGCGATCTGCTGCTGGCGCAGCTGTTCGGCGCGCTGGCGCTCGAAATCGGTGTAGCCGCCCGGGTAGAGCTTGGCGCCGCCGCCATGCAGGTGCAGGGTGTGGGTGGCCACGTTGTCGAGGAACTCGCGGTCATGCGAGATCAGCAGCAGGGTGCCCGGGTACTTCAGCAGCCACTGTTCCAGCCAGTACACCGCGTCCAGATCCAGGTGGTTGGTCGGTTCGTCGAGCAGCAGCAGGTCGCTGGGCATCATCAGCGCGCGGGCCAGATTCAGGCGCACGCGCCAGCCGCCGGAGAACGAGGACACCGCACGGTGGTGCGTCTCGGCAGGGAAGCCGAGGCCGTGCAGCAGCTTGCCGGCACGCGCTTCGGCGTCGTAGGCCCCCATCTCGGCCATCTTGGTGTGCGCGTTGGCCACCGCCTCCCAGTCTTCGCGCGCGGTCGCCTCGGCCTCTTCGGCCAGCACCGCGGCCACCTCGGTATCGCCGCCCAGCACGAAGCTCAGCGCCGGATCCGGCAGCGACGGGGTTTCCTGGGCCACGCTGGCGATGCGCACCTTGCCGGGCAGGTCGACGTCACCCTTGTCGGCCTCCAGCTCGCCCTTCACCGCCGCGAACAGGCTGGACTTGCCAGCACCGTTGCGGCCGACCACACCTACCCGGTAACCGGCGTGCAGGGTCAGGTCGACATTGGACAACAGCAGCCGCTCGCCGCGGCGCAAGGCGAAATTACGAAGGGAGATCATCGGGGGAGGGGTCCATATAACCGGATGGAATGTGCTGGTGAGCACTGTTCCTGCGACGCAATTCTAGCGTTAACGAATACTTGACGCGTCCCGGGATGCGCAGTGGCCGACGTTCCTCTCTCCCACGTCCCCGCCGCGCGCGTCCCGGGGTCCCTTCCTGCCAGCGCTGATCCGGGCTAAATGGTTGCTGCTGCAACGTTTTTTCTGACGCCTGGCATTTGACAGGCACTGAATATCCCGTTAATTGCTGTATTGCGCACCGCAACAACCGCCGTCCGCCTCACGCTCGTGATGTCGATTCCGGTGCCGCCCCCGCCAACCGGAGCCCATCCCGATGACCCGCAAGACCCGCCTGATCGCCGCCGCCGTCGCTGTCGCACTCGGTGGCTCTCCGTTCGTCGCCGCTGCACAGCAGGCCGGCACCGCCGCCAACACCCTGGACACGGTGATCGTCACCGGCACCCGCGTGGCCGACCGCACGGTCGCCGAATCGCAGTCGCCGATCGACATCATCACCCCCGAAGTGCTGCAGTCCACCGGTACCAGTGAACTGGCCACCGCACTGTCGCGCGCCCTGCCCTCGCTGAACTTCCCGCGCCCGGCGCTGACCGACGGCACCAGCGGCGTGCGCCCGGCGCAGCTGCGCGGCCTGTCGCCGGACCAGGTGCTGGTGCTGGTCAACGGCAAGCGCCGCCACACCTCGGCGCTGATCAACGTCAACGGCAGCATCGGCCGTGGTTCGTCGGCGGTGGACATCAACGCGATCCCGATCGCCGCCATCGAGCGCGTGGAAGTGCTGCGCGACGGCGCGTCGGCGCAGTACGGCTCGGATGCCATCGCCGGCGTCATCAACATCGTGCTCAAGGGCAGCGGCAGTGGCGGCAGCCTGGCAGTGGACTACGGCCAGTACTCGGCCGGCGACGGCAACAAGTACCAGCTGTCCGGCGACACCGGCGTCGAGTTCGGCAACGGCCGTGGCCGCGTGCATGTGGCCGGCCAGATCAGCCAGCAGGACGAGAGCAACCGCGCCGGCCCGTACCGCGGTACCACCCCGAATACCGGCAACTTCCCCAGCATCGGCCAGAAGACCTTCATCGTCGGCGACCCGCGCGTGGATGCCACCGCTGCGTCGGCCAACGCCAGCTTCGATTTCAGCGACCACGTGACCGGCTACGCCAGCGCGTTGCTCAGCAACCGCGACATCACCTCGTTCGCGTTCTACCGTTCGCGCAACCACAGCGGGCAGAGCGCGCTGCTGGCGCAGACCTACCCGGACGGCTACGTGCCGGAGATCAACCAGTATTCCAAGGACCGCTCGCTGGTGGCCGGGGTCAAGGGCAACACCGACAACGGCTGGACCTGGGACCTGAGCCTGAACCACGGCGAGAACACCCTGGACTTCCACACCCGCAACAGCATCAACTACAGCCTGGGTGCGACCAGCCCGCGCTCGTTCTACGACGGCACGCTGAAGTACCAGCAGGACATCTTCAATGCCGACCTGACCAAGTCGCTGGACTGGGGCCTGGCCTACCCGGTCACGCTGTCCTTCGGCGGTGAGTACC
Source organism: Stenotrophomonas sp. LC732 (assembly GCF_052446685.1). Lineage (NCBI taxonomy): Bacteria > Pseudomonadati > Pseudomonadota > Gammaproteobacteria > Lysobacterales > Lysobacteraceae > Stenotrophomonas > Stenotrophomonas sp. LC732. The sequence goes on from NZ_CP199214.1 coordinate 3,461,234, forward strand.
GCAAGGAGAAGTGGGACCAGAACCCGGGCGAACTGAACTCGTACACGGGCAGTGGCGCGCAGGGCTTCGGCGGCTTCACCCCGACCAATGAAGTGCATGCCGACCGCCACAACTACGCGGTCTATGCCGGCCTGGAAGCGGACCTGACCGACAAGTTCTCGGCCGGCATCACCGGCCGCTACGAAGACTATTCGGACTTCGGCGACCGCTTCTCGGGCAAGCTGTCGGCGCGCTACGCGTTCACCGACAAGGTGGCGCTGCGGGCCACCGCCTCCAGTGGTTTCCGCGCGCCCTCACTGGCGCAGCAGGGCTACCAAGCGGTGACCAGCCAGTTCCTCAATGGCGTATTCGTCGAGCGCGGCACCTTCCCGACCACCAGCCAGGCCGCGCAGGCGCTGGGCGCCTCGCCGCTGAAGGCCGAGACCTCCACCTCCTACAGCCTGGGCCTGGTGCTGCAGCCGGTCGACCGCCTGTACATCACCGTCGATGCCTACCAGATCGACATCGATGACCGCATCGCGCTGTCGTCGAGCATCACCACCAATGCCGCGACCAGCGCGCTGCTGGGCACCCTGGGCCTGCCGCAGGTGACCGCGTTCTCCTACTTCACCAACGGCCTGGATACGCGCACCCGCGGTGTCGACTTCGTCTCCAGCTACACGGTACCGTTCAGCGCCAGCAGCCTGGAGCTGACCGCGGCATACAGCTACAACGACACCGAAGTGCGCCGCGTTGGCGGCACCCCGCCGGTGTTCGGCACGCTGGGCCTGACCCAGTCGCTGATCGGCCGTGATGAGATCGGTCGCATCGAGGACAGCTACCCGCGCGACAAGGCGATCCTGAGCGGCACCTGGCGTTCGGACCACTGGGAGCTGGGCCTGGCCGCCACCCGCTACGGCAAATTCACCGTGCGCAACTCGGCCACCGCGCTGCGTGACCAGACCTACGGCGACGCCTGGGTGGTGGATGCCTCGGCCAGCTACAAGCCCAGCAGCAACTGGACCCTGACCGTGGGTGCCGACAACCTGCTGGACAAGTACCCGGACCGCACCGAAGACCTGCAGAACTCCACCTTCGGCATGCTGCCGTACAGCAACTACTCGCCGTTCGGCTTCAACGGCGCGTATGTGTACGGGCGGATCAAGTACACCTGGTAAGGGGTAATGGGTGCGCCGGGCCCTGCCCGGCGCTGCTCCACACACCCGCCCGCGGCCTCGGGGCAGGCGCGGCCCTGACCGTATACCGTTGCCAGCTCCTGCACCCGGTTTCCAGGCTGTGCGCTGTTGCACGCGCCTCATAGGTCGTCCCGTGCATAATCAGCGGACCAACGAAGGAGCCGCTCCGTGACGAGAGCCTGCATCACTCGCCGCCATGTGTACGCTGCGCTCGCGTGGGTTGCGCTGGCGGCCCCCCTGTCAGGGTGTTCAGGAGATCACGTGAAACCCAGCTATTCCAAATCGAGCCTTGAGCCGGTCGTCGTCACCCAGCTCTCCGCGTCGAAGCTCCAGGTCCAGTTCAATGAACCGATGGAAAGCATGTATTACGCGGCAGGGATGAGCTATGTCGTGGAAGGGGACACCATGAAAGTCGTTGTTGATCGCTGCCCCATATCCGGCCAATGCACAACCATGCTGCGGCGCGACGTGAAGCCCGGACCTGCTGGCCCGGCCCGTCAGGAAATTCCCTTGATGGCGCCGCGCGTGGTGATGCTGTACGCCGATGGCGAAACACAGATTTTTCCGTAAGGGCATCCCATGAGCGACAAGGTCGTCCTCGGCATCCATAGTCACGTAGACCCCAATACACAGGGGTCGTTCAATCAGTTCGTGGACGGCCACGCCTGGATCTCGGTGACGCGAAACGGCCATACGACGTTCCATGGCCTGTGGCCAGACAACCATCCACTCGTTGAGGACAATGGCCCAGGTTCGGACATCCGCGAAGGCATGGAAGCCCGGGCCACACCTTCGGCCTCACGCTATTACGAATTGACTCCCGAGCAGGTCAAGCGACTTGACCAGGCCTTGGGCGAAAATGTCACCTGGTCATATGGCAATACCTGCGCATCGTGGGCGACCAGTACCGTGAACAAGGTTACCGGGCAGTCCCTGGATGCAGGCGAACTGCTGTTCACCGATACACCGCGGCAGCTGATCGAGTCCATTCGTAAGGCAGAGCGCGTGCGGCCCACCAGTCCTTCGCAGCCGCAACCGGCAACCGAACGGCCGGAAACCAGCATCCCATCGCTGAGCGATGCCTCGGCATCACTTCACCAGCAGGCACTCGCCGGCGTCCACGCGCTGGACGCATCGCTGGGTCGCGCATCTGATGAAGCCAGCCAACGCATGGCGGCCAGCCTCACCCAACTTGCCCGGGCACAAGGTCTGGAACGGATCGACCATGTGGTATTGGGCTTGCCGGCTGGTCAGCCCCCAAGGCCGGAGAACATCTTCGTCATTCAAGGAGCCTTGGATGACCCGGGCCATCTGCGTGCCCACATCAACATTGAAACGGCCCTTCAGCCACCCGTTGCGGAGTCGCTGCGGCAGATTCATCAGTTGGACAAGCAGCTGGCCGCCTCGCCGCAGCAGGCGGAGCCTGCCCTGGAAGAGACCCAGCGCCGGCAGATGGTGTGATCATCGACGGCTACGCCTGGAGCCCCCCATAGGTAGGCACCATTCGGCCCGTCAGGGCCTGCCATCTCTCAACAAGGCTTGATATCTCGCCCGTACAAGCCGCCCACGCAACGATCCGATACGCTGGCCAGGTTTGCCGTATGTGACCGCATCGGTGAAAATCGGGGCATCCCCCGATTTCCTGCGAGTGCCGATGCACCATGACACCGACCTGATCAACATCGTTGCCGTTGGCCTGGGGCTCGCCTTCATCTTCGGCGCGCTGGCCAACAAGCTCCGCTTGTCTCCCCTGGTCGGTTACCTGGTTGCTGGCATCTGCGTAGGCCCGTTCACTCCCGGCTTCGTCGCCGACCAGGCGCTGGCCAACCAGCTGGCCGAACTGGGCGTGATGCTGCTGATGTTCGGTGTCGGCCTGCACTTCTCGCTGAAGGACCTGATGGCGGTCAAGGCGATCGCCATCCCCGGCGCCATCGGCCAGATCGCGGTGGCCACCCTGCTCGGCTGGGGCGTGGCCTCGCTGATGGGCTGGCCGGCCATCCATGGCGTCATCTTCGGTTTCTCGCTGGCCACCGCCAGTACCGTGGTGCTGCTGCGGGCGATGGAGGAACGCCGCCTGCTGGAAACGATGCGCGGCAAGATCGCGGTCGGCTGGCTGATCGTGGAAGACCTGGCCTGTGTGCTGGCGCTGGTGATGATGCCGGTGATGGCCGGTGTGTTCGGTCCTGACGCGGCCAAGGAATCGCACTCGCTCGGCAGCGTGCTGGCCGACATCGGCTGGACCTTCGTGCAGCTGGGCCTGTTCGTGGCGGTGATGCTGGTGGTCGGTCGGCGGGTCATCCCGTGGATCCTCGAGCGCATCGCCGGTACCGGTTCGCGTGAGCTGTTCACCCTGTCGGTGCTGGCGATCGCGCTGGGCGTGGCGTTCGGCTCGGCGATGCTGTTCGGCGTCTCGTTCGCGCTGGGCGCGTTCTTCGCCGGCATGCTGCTCAACGAATCGGAGCTGAGCCACAAGGCCGCGCATGATTCGTTGCCGCTGCGCGATGCGTTCGCGGTGCTGTTCTTTGTGTCGGTCGGCATGCTGTTCGACCCCAACATCCTCGTCCAGCATCCGTGGCAGGTGCTGGCCACCGTCGCCATCATCATGTTCGGCAAGTCGGCGGCGGCATTCTTCATCGTGCGTGCGTTCGGCCACCCGACCAGCACCGCGCTGACCATCTCGGCCAGCCTGGCGCAGATCGGCGAGTTCGCCTTCATCATCGCCGGCCTCGGCGTGGCGCTGCAGATCCTGCCGAAGGAAGGCCAGTCGCTGGTGCTGGCCGGCGCGCTGGTGTCGATCATGCTCAACCCGCTGGTGTTCGGCCTGCTGGACCGTTGGCAGGCCAAGCAGGAGCAGTCTCCGCAGGTACCCGAGCCGCCCGAAGCGATCGGCCCGTCGCGCGACCTGCATGACCACGCCATCGTGATCGGTTACGGCCGCGTCGGCAGCGAACTGGCGCAGGTGCTGCGCGACCGTGGCGTGCCGGTGCTGGTGATCGATGACAACAAGGAACACGTCGAGCAGGCACATGCCAAGGGCCTGGCGGCGATCCGCGGCAGTGCCGCCGCCGACCGGGTGCTGGCCGAGGCCCATCCGGAGCGCGCCAAGATCGCGGTGCTGGCGATTCCGCAGCCGCTGGAAGCCGGTGAGGCGCTGGCCAAGCTGCGGGCGATCAATCCGGACCTGACCCTGCTGGCGCGCGCACACAGCGATGCCGAGGTGAAGCATCTGCTGGAGCACGGCGCCGATGGCACGGTGATGGCCGAGCGCGAGCTGGCGTATTCGCTGGCGGAGATGATCATGTCCACGCCGCCGTACCGGAATCTGGGGCAGCACAGCATTCCGGTGGTGTGAGGAGTGTGCGTGCGGCAGGGCTTGCAGCCCTGCACCTGCCGAAACAACGGCAACGGCAAAAGCGGGCATAGCGTGGGATGGTGGGGTGGGTCCGATTGCGGGAGACGCCGTAAACCCTTCCATGGGGGCTTGGCCGCGGCATCCATGCCGCGGACACTCCCGCAACTGGACCCAACCCCGCCTTCGACAGTTCCCCGCTGCTGTTGGTAGGTGTCGACCTTGGTCGACACGGCGGCGCGCGGGGTCAGATCCGTTTTCCGCAGGAAAACGGATCTGACCCCGGAAACAAAAAAATCCCCGGTCGACCCGCATCGACCGGGGATCTGGATCGCCACGTTGCCATGCCTTGGAGAGGCAGTTCCACCGTAACCCATCGCGGTGCCGGCGGTGATCGCCTGTGGCGATGACGACCAAGCGCGCAGCTATCAGGCGCCGGCCAGGGCCTGTTCCAGGTCCGCGCGCAGGTCGCCGATGTGCTCGATGCCGATCGACAGCCGCACGGTGTCCTCGCTGACACCGGCCTTGGCAAGCTCCGCTGCATCCAGCTGGCGATGCGTGGTCGAAGCCGGATGGGTGGCCAGTGACTTCGCATCCCCCAGGTTGACCAGGCGGGTGAACAGCTTCAGCGCATCGAGGAAGCGGGCGCCGGCCTCGCGCCCACCGGGCAGACCGAAGGTCAGTACGCCCGAGCCGTGTCCACCCAGATAGCGCTGCGCGGCGGCATGCTCGGGGTCGTCGGCCAGTCCGGCGTAGCGCACCCAGGCTACCCTGGCATGCGCCTTCAGGAACTGCGCAACGGCCAGCGCATTGGCATTGATGCGTTCCATGCGCAGGGCCAGGGTCTCGATGCCCTGCAGGATCAGGAACGCGTTGAACGGCGACAACGCAGCGCCCGTATTGCGCAGCGGCACCACCCGCGCGCGGCCGATGTAGGCCGCTGGCCCCAGGGCTTCGGTATAGACCACGCCGTGGTAACTGGGGTCGGGCTGGTTGAGCCGTGCGAAGCGTTGGGGCTGTGCGGTCCAGTCGAAGCGGCCGGAATCGATGATCGCGCCGCCCAGGCTGTTGCCGTGTCCCCCGAGGTATTTGGTCAGCGAATGCACCACGATGTCGGCGCCGTGCTCGAACGGGCGCAGCAGGAACGGCGTGGCCACGGTGTTGTCGACGATCAGCGGCACCCCGGCGGCATGCGCGACCTCGGCGATGGCGGCGATGTCGGTGACATTGCCGCGCGGGTTGCCGATGGATTCGACGAACACCGCCTTGGTGCGGTCGTCGATCAGCGCGGCGAACGCGGCCGGGTCGGCCGGATCGGCAAAGCGCGCCTGGATGCCGTACTGCGGCAGCGTGTGCGCCAGCAGGTTGAGGCTGCCACCGTAGAGCGCACTGGAGGCGACGATGTTGTCGCCGGCCTCGGCGATGGTCTGGATGGCATAGGTGATCGCGGCCTGCCCCGAGGCCAGCGCCAGCGCGCCGATGCCGCCTTCCAGCGCGGCCAGGCGCTGCTCCAGCACGTCGGTGGTGGGGTTCATGATGCGCGTGTAGATGTTGCCCGGAACCTTCAGGTCGAACAGGTCGGCGCCGTGCTGGGTGTCATCGAAGGCATACGCCACGGTCTGGTAGATCGGCACCGCCACCGCGCGGGTGGTCGGGTCGGGACGGTAACCGCCGTGCACGGCCAGGGTTTCCAGTTGCCACTGCGGGTCGCTCATTGCACCAGGCTCCATCCGGGAAACCGCCACCATAGGCCAGCCGGGGCCGCCCGCTGAAAGCCGCTGGCGATGACGTCCGTACCCGCGGTTATCAGGTTGGCCGCGATTCAGGCAGTCGTCATGGGGCGTTGCTAGGCTGCGCCGCCGGGCGCTCCTGCCTGGGAACGGAGGCCCCACGCATGCAGCCATCCCCCTGGACTCCCCCTGCCAGCAGTTCGCCCACGTCGGTCCTGCTGGTGGAGGACGACCGTCGCCTGGCCGAACTGGTCAGCGACTATCTCCACGAACATGGCTTCGCCGTGCAGCACGTGGCACGCGGCGACCTCGCCAGCGCCGCCTGCCGCCAGCATGCACCGGAACTGGTGGTGCTGGACCTGATGCTGCCCGGCCTGGGGGGCATCGATGTGTGCCGGCAGATCCGCAGCTTCTCCGATGTGCCGATCCTGATGTTGACCGCCTGTGAGGACGACATCGAGCAGGTGCTGGGCCTGGAATCGGGTGCCGATGACTATGTGCACAAGCCGATCGAGCCACGCCTGCTGCTGGCCCGCCTGCGCGCCCTGCTGCGCCGCCGCCACGGCAGCAGCAACACCGGCACGCCCAGCCGGCTGATGCATGGTGAGCTGCTGATCGATCGCATGCAGCGCGAGGTGCACCTGCACGGCCAGCCGGTCGAGCTGGGCACCACGGAATTCGAGATCCTGTGGCTGCTGGCCAGCCAGCCGGGGCAGATCCTGTCGCGCGACCAGATCCTGCAGGCGGTGCGCGGCATCGGCTTCGACGGTCTGGACCGCAGCGTCGACGTCTGCATCGGCAAGCTGCGCCGCAAGCTCGGCGACGATGCGCGCGAACCGCGGCGGATCAAGACCGTGTGGGGGCGCGGCTACCAGTTCAATCCTGCGGCCTGGTCGGAATGAAGCGGCTGTTCCTGTGGCTGTGGTTCATCACCGGCGCCTGCTTCCTGGTGTCGGTGTTCTTTCTCAACCACATCCTGGATGGCATCTACACGCCCGTGCAGGATCGCGTGTTCGTGCAGCAGGTGCGCGGGCAGGTGTACGCCCTGCGCAGTGGCCTGGCCGGCCTGGACGCCATCCAGCAGCGTGAGCGCCTGCAACAGTGGCAGCCACACTACGGCATCGCCCTGACCCTGCTCGACAAACCTCCCGCGCTCGACGCGCAGGAACAGGAGGCCGTGAAGGCCGATGGCTTCATCGTGCGCGATCAGTACCAGCAGGTGCTGCTGCCCATCGACGGCATCGGTGGCCGCTGGCTGCACCTGCGCCTTCCCGGCGCGGTGCAGATGACGACGTACATGACCATCGCCGCCTACCTCAGCATCCTGCTGCTGGTGGGCGCCAGCCTGTATGCCTGGGTGCGCCTGCTCTGGCGCGACCTGGAAGCACTGCGCCGGCACGCCGACCGCATCGGTTCCGGCGACCTGCAGGCACGTGCGCAGGTTTCGCCTCGCTCGCAGATCCGGGTCATCGTCGAACACTCCAACCGCATGGCGGCACGCGTGGCCGAACTGGTGCAGCGCCAGCGCGACCTGACCCATGCCATTTCGCACGAACTGCGCACGCCCATCGCGCGCGTGGCCTTCGGCCTGGACCTGATGCAGGACAGCGATGACCGCGAACGCCGCGAACGGCTGGCGCAGGGCCTGCACGGCGACCTGGCCGAGCTCAACCGGCTGGTCAGCGAACTGCTGGCCTACGAACGGCTGGAGCATCCCAGCGAGGGCGAACCGATGCAGCGCATCGAAGCCAACGACTGGCTGCAGGCCTGCCTGGCCGATGCCCGCCGCGATGCCGAACGTGCCGGCATTGTCCTGCGCGTGCAGCCCAGCGCGTTGCCGCGAGTGGATGCCGAGCCACGCCTGTTGCAGCTGGCGCTGAGCAACCTGGTCGGCAATGCGCTGCGCCACGCGCGTTCGCAGGTGGAGGTCTCGCTGGTCGGTATCAGCGGCCGCGCCTGCCTGCGCGTGGACGATGACGGCCCGGGCATCGCCGAAGCCGATCGGGAAAAGGTGATGCGCCCGTTCACCCGCCTGGACGACAGCCGCAGCCGCGATACCGGCGGCTTCGGCCTGGGCCTGGCCATTGTCGGCCGCATTGCAGCCCGCCACGGCGGCGAGCTGCGCATCAGTCGCGCCACGCTGGGCGGCGCGCGCCTGGAAATGCACTGGCCGCTGGCTGCCAGCTGAACGCCCAAGGGCGCGATTACAGTTGATTACAACTCCCGCACAACTGCGGACGGATCGGTGGCCGGCATATCGCCACGCTGGCAACCCTGCAGCACTCGCCGGATGCGCGCGCTGCTTTCCTCCCATTGCCGAGAGTTTCCATGTCCCAGCTTCGCCGTTCCCCCGCCCTGCTCTGCCTGGCCGTGTTGCCGCTGTTCGCCGCCCCGATCGCCCACGCCAAGGATGACCACTGGACCTTCGAGCTCGCCGCCGGTGGCGGCGTGGCACCGCGCTACAGCGGCAGCGAGGAGTATCGTGCGACGCCGTCGCTGTCCTTTGATGTCACCTCGCCGGGGGGATGGTTTCTGGGCACCAGTGGCATCGGCTGGGGCACCTCCCTCGGCGAGCACACGCGCGTGCGTGCCTATGTCGGCGCCAGCGGCATCCGCAAGGACAAGGACTCGCTGCTGGGCGGTTCGGACTTCCTGCGCGGCATGGGTGATATCGATACCCGTCCCCTGGTCGGCGTCTCGGCTGGTTATACGCTGGGCGAAGCCGTGCTGAGCGGCTCCTGGCAGTTCACCCGCAAGGACGAGGACAAGGCCGAGAACGGCCTGGCCACCCAGCAGATCCATCTGAACCTGAGCATGCCGCTGTTCGACCTGGCCGGTGGCGTGGTCAGCGGCAGTGTTTCCACCGACTACGGCAACCGCGGCTACATGCAGACCTGGTACGGCGTCAGCCCGGAACAGGCCAAACGCACGGGCTTCGCCGAGCACAGGCCGAAGGCCGGCCTGGTCAGTGCCGGTGTCGGCCTGAAGTGGAGCCACCGCGTGGGCCGCAACGGCAACTGGTACATCTCGGCCGAAGGCACGCGCCTGCTCGGCGATGCGGCCAACAGCCCGATCGTGCAGAAGGCAAACCAGTTCGGGCTGATGAGCGGTTACACCCACCGCTTCTGATGCATGAAGGGCGCCGCTGGGCGCCCTTTCCCTCTGCGGTCAGCGGCAGGCCGGTGCGTCGCTGCTGCCGCACAACCCGACCTCGCGCAGCCAGCCGATCCACTGCACGACGTCTTCCTTCTCCGGCTCGGAGCGGAACGACTTCTGCACGGTGTGGAAGCCCTGCCTGCCCTGCACGCCCTTGATCCAGGTGAACTCCGGCTTGCCTGTCCCCGGATTCCGCGGGCAGCTGAGCATCAGCAGGGCGAAGGGCCGTCCCCCTTCTTCACCTTCGCGGATCCAGTGGCTCTGCGCCGCCGGACAGGCGATGCGCCACCCCGCCTCGATGATGCCGAGGAACTCACGCGGACTCACATGGCCACTGTTCGGCGCATCGTTGACGGTGACCATGTCGGTCCAGTCGTGCACGGTCTGGCCCTGTGGCACGTACTCGGTGATGCGGTTGCCTTGCGCGTCGGTGCTCTGGTGGGCCTGCTGGTAGCCCTTCATCGGCGGCAGCTGGACCTGTTCGGCGGCCGCGGCGTGTCCACAAACAGCAGCCAACGCCAGCGTCATGCAGAGTGAAGCCCTGCGGGCAACGTCCATGCGGTTCTCCTCATCCTTGCGAAAGTGAAACAGGACCATCGTGCGCTGCCAAGGCTCGGATGGCGCCCCAGCCATGGCCGGGGCGCCACCGGTTCAAGCCTTGGCGAACACCAGGCGACCACCGTCGTTGCCGACTTCGATGGTATCGCCGTTGACGAAGGCGCCGGACAGGATCTGCTGCGCCAGCGGGTTTTCCAGCTGCGACTGGATCGCACGCTTCAACGGGCGCGCGCCGTACACCGGATCGAAGCCGACGTTGCCGAGCAGGTCGAACGCCGCATCGGAGACCGCCAGCTTCAACCCGCGCTCGGCCAGCCGCTTCTCAAGCCCGCGCATCTGGATGCGCGCGATCTGCTTGATCTGCTGCTTGTCCAGCGGGTGGAACACCACGATGTCGTCCAGGCGGTTGATGAACTCCGGACGGAAGTGCGCCTGCACCACGCCCATCACCGCTGCCTTCATCTGCGTGTAGGCCTCCGGGCTGTCGTCGGCGCTCATGTCCTGGATCTGGTGCGAGCCCAGGTTCGAGGTCATCACGATGACGGTATTGCGGAAGTCCACGGTGCGGCCCTGGCCATCGGTCAGGCGGCCATCGTCCAGCACCTGCAGCAGGATGTTGAACACATCCGGATGCGCCTTCTCCACTTCGTCCAGCAGGATCAGCGAATACGGGCGACGACGCACCGCCTCGGTCAGGTAGCCGCCTTCCTCGTAGCCGACATAGCCCGGGGGCGCACCGATCAGGCGGGCGACGCTGTGCTTCTCCATGAACTCGCTCATGTCGATGCGGATCATCGCGTCGGCACTGTCGAACAGGAATTCGGCCAGCGACTTGCACAGTTCGGTCTTGCCGACGCCGGTCGGGCCGAGGAACAGGAACGAGCCGGCCGGACGGTTCGGATCGGACAGGCCTGCACGCGAACGGCGCACGGCATCGGAGACGACCTTGATCGCTTCCTCCTGGCCGACCACACGGTTGTGCAGCACTTCTTCCATGCGCAGCAGCTTGTCGCGCTCGCCTTCGAGCATCTTGTTGACCGGAATGCCGGTCCAGCGCGACACGACCTCGGCGATCTCCTCGTCGGTGACCCGGTCCTGCACCAGCTTGAAGTCCTTGTGCTCGGCTTCCTGGGCCGCGGCCAGCTGCTTTTCCAGCTGCGGCAACAGGCCGTACTGGATCTCGCTCATCTTGGCGAAATCCTGGCGGCGCTGCGCGGCTTCCAGTTCCAGCTTGGCCTGCTCGACCTGCTCCTTGATCTTGGTGGCGCCCTGCAGCGCAGCCTTCTCCGACTTCCAGATTTCATTGAGGTCGGAGAACTCGCGCTCCAGCCCGTCGATGTCGTTCTCCAGATCGGCCAGCCGCTGCCGCGAGGCTTCGTCCTTTTCCTTCTTCAGCATCTCGCGCTGGATCTTCAGCTGGATCACCCGGCGTTCCAGGCGATCCAGCTCCTCCGGCTTGGAGTCGATCTCCATGCGCAGGCGCGAGGCAGCCTCGTCCATCAGGTCGATGGCCTTGTCCGGCAGCTGGCGATCGGTGATGTAGCGGTTGGACAGCGTGGCGGCGGCCACGATGGCCGGGTCGGTGATCTCCACCCCGTGGTGCACGGCGTACTTTTCCTTCAGCCCGCGCAGGATCGCGATGGTGTCCTCCACCGACGGCTCACCGACGAAGACTTTCTGGAAGCGGCGCTCCAGCGCAGCGTCCTTCTCGATGTACTTGCGGTATTCGTCCAGCGTGGTCGCACCGATGCAATGCAGCTCGCCGCGTGCCAGCGCCGGCTTCAGCATGTTGCCGGCATCCATCGCGCCGTCGGCCTTGCCCGCGCCGACCATGGTGTGCAGTTCATCGATGAACAGGATGATCTGGCCTTCGTTCTTGGCCAGGTCGTTGAGTACACCCTTCAGTCGCTCCTCGAATTCGCCGCGGAACTTGGCCCCGGCGATCAGCGCGCCCATGTCCAGCGACAGCACGCGCTTGCCGCGCAGGCCCTCGGGTACTTCGTCGTTGATGATGCGCTGGGCCAGCCCTTCCACGATCGCGGTCTTGCCCACGCCGGGTTCGCCGATCAGCACCGGGTTGTTCTTGGTCCGGCGCTGCAGCACCTGGATGGTGCGGCGGATTTCCTCGTCACGGCCGATCACCGGGTCGAGCTTGCCGCTCTCGGCCCGCGCGGTCAGGTCGATGGTGTACTTCTCCAGCGCCTGCCGCTGCTCCTCGGCATTCTCCGACTGCACGTTCTCGCCGCCACGCAGCTTGTCGATCGCCGCCTGCAGGCGCGTCTTGTCGGCACCAGCGGCGCGCAGCGCCATGCCCAGTGTGCCGCCATCGTCCAGCGCCGCCAGCACGAACCACTCGCTGGCAATGAAGGCGTCCCCGTGCTGCTGCGCCAGCTTGTCGGTCTGGTTCAGCAGGCGCCCCAGATCGTTGCCCATCGAGACGTTGCCGGCCTGGCCGGATACCTTCGGCAGTGCGTCCAGCGCCTCGGTCAGGCGCTCGCGCAGCACCGGCACGTTCACCCCGGCCTGGGCCAGCAGCGGGCGCGTGCTGCCACCCTGCTGGTCCAGCAGCGCGCTGAACAGGTGAACCGGTTCGATGATGCTGTTGTCGCGGCCCACGGCCAACGACTGTGCGTCTGCCAGCGCCTGCTGGAAACGCGAGGTGAGCTTGTCCATCCGCATTGCGAATCCTCATCGGTCTTCAGGGCCGGCCTGGGCCGGCAATGCTGGAAAGATGCGGTTGCCCCACCCGGTTTCAAGGGTGGCTGCGACTGCACCCCGGGGCCAGTCAGCCTGCGGCCAGCATGCCGGAGCGCGTGTGGTCGGCGCGTTGATCCCGATCAGTTCCGCACGGTGGACGGGCTCAGCGGGTGATCGCGCTGCGGATCGCCCGCAGCTGCTGCTTGATCGCCCGCGCCTGTGCAGGATCCATGCGTAGCAGGGCCTTCTGCCCGATCGAGCGTGACTGCAGGGTGGGATCGACGAAGCGATAGCGGCCGCGCTCATCGCGCTGCACCAGCGGCGACTGGGCCAGTTCCGGGGTGTCCAGCAGGTGGTCGATCACCATGACCAGGCGGTCGTTGAAATAGCCCTCGGGCCGGCCAAGGTCGGCATAGGCCTGCTGGATCAGCGGATAGAAGCGCTTGTAAGCGGTAGCCGTTGCCGCCGGGTCCAGCGCAGTGAACGCCTGTACGTAAGGCGCATAGCGTGCCGCATTGCTGGCGGCGATGCGTTCGCCGCCTTCGCCCGTATCGACCTGCAGGTTGCCCGGCAGCGGCCGCGCGCCCAGCGCGGTCGGCGGCACGCTGGGCTTGTCCAGGTTGTCGACCTGGGTGACCAGGCGCTGGATCAGGTGATCACGCAGCAGCAGGGTCAGCGGCCCCTCGCCCTGGAACAGCTGGCTCAGTGCGCCCCAGGCCGCGGCGTCGCTGTCAGCCAGTTTCGGCAGCGCCGGGTCGGCGGCGGCCTCGGTATCCAGCGGATGCCTGATCGATGGTGGTGCTGGCGCGGGCTCTGCGGCCGCCTGCGATTGTGCCGGTGCACTGGTACTGGCAGGGTTTGATTGCACCGGCACCGGGACACCGTCGGCCAGGCTCTTCAGCTGATCGCGGAACAACCAGCCGCCCGCGCCACCGATCACCACCACACCCAACACCCAGGGCCAGACCGCCTTTCCACTCTGCATGATGCAGCACCTCGTTTCACACGCAATGGAGAAGGTGTGACCCCATCGATTGCAGCCGGTTCCCCGCCTGTTCCGCTGCCGTTCGGGTTCAGGCACGCGTCGTCCACGCTCACGTCTGCTTTGCGCCACCCGCGCGAGGCTAGGAGTCCTGTCCCGTGGAGACTCTGCCATGCAGTACGCGCTGTACTACTGGACCGGCATCCAGGGCCGTGGCGAGTTCGTGCGCCTGGCGCTGGAAGATGCCGGCGCCGACTACATCGACATGGCGCGGGTGCACGGCGATGCGGTGATGCAGCCGTTTCTGGAGGGTCGCAACGAAGGGGCACAGCCCTTTGCGCCGCCGTTCCTGAAGGCCGGCCGCCAGGTCATCGCGCAGGTCGCGGCGATCCTGGATTTCCTCGGCCCGACGCTGGACCTGGTGCCGCAGGCCGCATCGCGGCGGATGCAGGCGCTGCAACTGCAGTTGACCATCGCCGACCTGGTAGCCGAGGTGCACGACACCCACCATCCGATCGCCGCATCGAAGTACTACGAACAGCAGAAGACCGAGGCCAAGGCACGAGCCGCGTCACTGCGCAGCGAGCGCCTGCCCAAGTTCCTCGGCTATTTCGAGCAGGTGATGGCCGCCAACGGTGGCCGCCATGCACTGCGCGAGCACTCCTATGTGGATCTGTCACTGTTCCAGCTGCTGAGCGGGCTGGACTACATGTTTCCGCGCCGCATGCAGGCGCTCGGCCCCACCCTGCCCCGGCTGCGCGCGCTGCAGGAACGAGTGGCGAAACGACCCAACATCGCCGCCTATCTGGCGTCTGAGCGGCGGTTGCCGTTCAACACCAACGGCATCTTCCGCCATTACCCGGAACTGGACGCCGAACGGTAGTGCCGGCCGCTGGCCGGCAGAGCGCGCTGTGATCATTCGCCGCCTGCAACACGCCCCTGTAGAGCCGAGCCATGCTCGGCTCAGAGCAGCCGAGCGCAGGCTCGGCTCAACAGAGCACCAGAAGTGGAAGGAGCGGTAACGCCGGGCCATGCCCGGCGTCACCGGTCAATGATCGGTGCGATCATCCAGCGGTTGCACCGGCTGCTTCTGCAGCGACAGCAGGCCCAGCAGCAGCGCCAATGCCACGTAGGCGCCGGCGAACTGCAAGCTGATGATGCGTGCCAGCCCGTCCAGATCCCACGGCAGGTAGATGCCGCCACGCGGGTCCACCGAATGGATCAGGCCGAACAGGGTCAGCACCGCCGCCACCAGCAGGAAGCCGCAGGCACGGCGCAGGCGGCCATCGACCATCGCGGCTACCGCCGAGATCCACAGCATCGAGGTGATGATGAAGCCGTTGCCGAGGGTGAAAATCACCGCCAGCTCGGGCAGGCCATGGCCGTCGAGCTTGGTCAGCAGCTGCGGCAGCTGGTCCGGTGCGATCCAGCCGGGCGCCTTGATCGCCAGCAGGTAGGCCACCGACGGCAGGAAACCGAACACCATCGCGCCGGTATGGTGGCGCGGCGTGGCCTGGAAGGCCTGGGTGGTGATGTCGATGGCCACGTACACGATGATCGGTGCCAGCACCGCCAGCGGCAGCCACTGCACCAACCCGGAGATGATGCCGAGCATGCCGCCAATGCCGACGAACAGGCCGGTCAGCAGCGTGTAGCCGCTGCGCGCGCCCATGTGCTTGTAGGCAGGCTGGCCGATGTAGGGCGTGGTCTGCGCGACACCGCCACAGACACCCGCCACCAGCGTGGCCACCGCTTCCACCAGCAGGATGTCGCGGGTGCGGTAGTCATCGCCAGCCGCGCGTGCGCTTTCAGACACATTGATGCCGCCCACCACCATCAGCAGGCCGAACGGCAGCAGCAGCGGCAGGTAGGTCATCGCGGTGGGCAGGCCATCGAGGAAGCCCAGCGTCGGCAGCGGCAGCACCACCTGCGGCGGCACCCATTCCGGCACATGGAAGCCGGGCGCGCCCAGCCCGGCCAGGCCAAGTCCGTAATACAGCACGGTGCCGAACACGAAGGCCAGCAGCACGCCCGGGCCACGCACCGGCAGCTTGCCCTTGGCGATCAGCACATACAGCAGCAGGCCCAGCGTGGTGAAGCCGACCAGCGGCGAGCGCAGCGTTTCCAGCAGCGGCAGCAGGCCCATCAGCACCAGCGCGATGCCCGCGATGGAACCCAGCAGCGCAGCTCGCGGCAGTGCGCGGGTGACCGCTTCACCGAAGAACGACAGCACGAACTTGAGCACGCCCATGATGACCAGCGCGGCCATGCCCAGCTGCCAGGTGGCGATGCCCGCAGCGTGCGGGTCCATGCCCTGCTGCTTGAACGCGAGGAAGGCCGGGCCGAGCACCAGCAGGGCCATGCCGATGCTGGTGGGGGCATCCAGGCCGAGCGGCATGGCGGTGACATCGTCGCGGCCGGTACGTGCCGCCAGCCGGCGCGCCATCAGGGTGTACAGCAGGTTGCCGACCAGCACGCCAAAGGCGGTGCCGGGGAACATTCGGCCGAACACCACGTCGGCGGGGAACTGGAAGATCCCGACCAGGGCCATGGCGATGAAGCCGAGGATGGAGAGGTTGTCGACGACCAGGCCGAAGAAGCCGTTGAAGTCGCCGGCGACGAACCAGCGACGCGGTACGGCGGAAGCGGGAGCGGACATGGAAGGGGCGGTGGGGGTGGGGAGCGCCGATGGTAGGCCCAGCGGGGCCGGCGCGCCAATTCCGTCGTGGAATGATGGGTTCCAGCCAACGGCGGGGCCCCTCGTGGCTGGTCGCGGATAGAGTCGACTGTTAGTCGACCGGCATTGCGAGTTCGGCCGGTCGGGGGGGCTGCGCAGGACACGCCGTAAATCCCCAGACCGGCCCAGCCGCTGGCGGCTGTGCGTTCGGGCCTTGCGAAGCAGTGCTTCGCAAGCAAAGCGCCCTCACCCATGGGGGCTCGATGGCGCCATCCATGGCGCCAACGGTCCTGCGCAGCCCACCCGACCGACCCCTGACAGTTTCCTGCGCGCGGCAGCCACGGAAGAAGATCAAAAGATCCAAAGCCAAGGCAGGCTCTCGCTGCAGTGCCGAGCCCATGCTCGCCCGCTGTACGCGAAGGCTCTGAGCCGAGCATGGCTCGGCTCTACAGAAGATTATTTCGATCATTCGTTCGTTCATCCACGCATGGCGTGGATCTACCGTGTCGACCAAGGTCGACACCTACCACACGGATGGCCGCCGTTGCTTCCGAGTGGCCGGCCAGCGGCCGGCACTACCGCGGGTGCAGGGCGCAGCCCTGCATCGCGCCCTACTTCTTCAGGAAGTTGTCCACCAGCAGATGCTTCACGTCGTCGAAGCGGCCATTCAACACCGCCTTGGCGGCATACAACGCCGTACCTGCCACCTGCTTGGCCTCGATCTGCGGCGGCATCACCAGCTCCGCGCGGCTGGTATGCACGTCCAGCAGCGCCGGGCCGCGCTGGGACAGGAAATCCAGCACCGCCTCCTCCAGATCCTCGCTGCGGGTTACCGTGCGGCCGTGGAAGCCGATGACCTCGGCCAGGCGGCCGAAGTCCGGGTTCTTCAGGTCGGTGTAGTTGTCCAGCAGGCCCTCCACCTTCTGCTCCAGCTCGACGAAGTTCAGCGAACCATTGTTGAACACCACCACCTTGATCGGCAGGTTCTCCTGCACTGCCGTGAGCAGGTCACCCAGCAGCATCGCCAGGCCACCATCACCGGACAGCGAGATCACCTGCCGGCCGGGGAAGGCCTTCTGCAGGCCCAGCGCCTGCGGCATCGCGTTGGCCATCGTGCCGTGCAGCAGGCTGGTCAGCGTGCGGCGGCGGCCGTTGACGCGGATATGGCGCAGCACCCACACCATCGGCGAACCGCCGTCGGCGGTGAACAGCGCATCGTCGCTGGCATGCCTCGACAGCAATGCCGTCAGGTGCTGCGGATGGATCAGTTCACCCTCGCCCGGTTGTTCTTCCTGTTCGCGCTTCTTCAGCGCCTTGTCGCGATGCCCGATGCACTCGTCCAGGAAACTGCTGTCCTCGCGCGGCGGCAGCATCGGCAGCAGCGCGTCCAGCGTCGGTGCGATGTCACCGACCACGCCGAGGTTCACCGGGTGGCGGCGGCCGAGGTGGCTGCCATCGCGGTCGACCTGGATGATCGTGGCCTTGTCCGGGTAGAACTGGCCCCAGGCGAAATCGGCGCCGAGCAGCAGCAGCGTGTCGCACTCCATCAGCGTGTGGAAGCCGGATTCGATGCCGAAGATGCCGGTCATGCCCATGTTGTACGGGTTGTCCGACTCGACGAAATCCTTGGCGCGCGAGGTATGCGCGATGGGCGCCTGCAGGCGCCGGGCCAGCTCCAGCAGCTGCGCGTGCGCGCCTTGGCAACCGGCACCGGCATAGATGCCGATGCGCTTGCCCTGCCCCAGCAGTTCGGTGATGCGCTGCAGCTCGGCATCGGACGGGCGCAGCACCGGCTGGGTGTAGTGCACCGAGAACGGCACATCGTGCTTCACCTCGGCCTGGCTGATGTCG
The DNA here is from genome assembly GCF_052446685.1 of Stenotrophomonas sp. LC732. Lineage (NCBI taxonomy): Bacteria > Pseudomonadati > Pseudomonadota > Gammaproteobacteria > Lysobacterales > Lysobacteraceae > Stenotrophomonas > Stenotrophomonas sp. LC732. The sequence goes on from NZ_CP199214.1 coordinate 3,479,409, forward strand.
GCCGGCAGGATCACCACCGCCACGCCACGGCGGCTGATCGCGGCCTGGCAGGCCAGGGCCACGACGCGCCGCGCCTGCTCCGGGCTGTGCACCTGCTCGCAGAACACCGAACAACTGGCATACACCGCCTTGAAGTCCACTTCCTGCGGAAATTCCATGCCCAGCTCACTGGTCACCACCTGGCTGGCGATCAGTACCATCGGTGCACGGTTGCGATTGCTCTCGAAGACGCCGTTGATGAAGTGCAGGCCACCGGGACCACAAGAACCCGCACAGGCGGTCAACTCGCCGCTCACCAGCGAATCGGCGCCGGCAGCGAAGCCGGCCACTTCTTCGTGGCGTACATGTACCCAGTCGATTTCACTGCGGTGCAGGGCATCGGTGACGTGATTCAAGGTATCGCCAACGATGCCGTAACAGCGGCGGACGCCCGCCTGCTGCAGGGTATCGACAACGATCTCGGCAACGCGCTTGCTCATCGGATACATCCTCGAGGGGAGAGCATCCGAGGCTAGACCCGAAGAAGTGATGCCTCCGTGGGCAAGGCGCACATCACCTCGATAGGCAAACTACCGGCGGAGATCGAGTCAATCGTTGACGTTGATCCAGCCCTCCACCGCGCCCTGCTTCGGGTTGCGGTAGCGCAGCTTCACCCAGCCATCCCGTTCATCCAGCATCTCCACGCGGTCTCCCTGCACCAGGTAACGCCTGGTGCTGGATGCGCCGGGTCGATCGAACAGGAACAGCCGCGCGGGTACCACGGTGGCCTGCTGGCCACGCAACGGTCCATCCGGCGGTGCACCCAGGCCATCGGCGATGGCACTTTCCAGCACCCGGCCGGCGGCATCATAGGTGCGCCAGACCGCCAGCGGGCCCTGCTCGCCGGTCTGTTCCCACTGCAGCGCGGCGTTCAACGTATCGCCCAGCATCAGCACGCTCTCGGCGCGGTACAGATAGAGCTTCGCGCCTGCAAACCGGTACTGATCGGTGTACCACATCGGGCCGCTGCGGCAGCTGCTGGTCAGCGTGCGGCTCGGACGGTCGACCGTAAGCCCCATGAGGTCACCGCAACTGTCCTTGCCGTGGGTATCGGCCTGCAGCGCGCGGAACCCGGCACTGGCCGGATCGAAGCGGTACACGGTCACCGCTTCGTTGACCATGCCCACCGAGGCGCGCGCGACCAGTTCCGGGTAGCCATCGAAATCGACATCTTCGAGCGACCATCGCGAATTGCCGTCGGCATCGGCCGCGCCCTCAAGCGTCTGGCGCTTGCCTGACGGTGACAGCTGCACCGCGATGCTGCCGTCCTGCTGCGGATCGGCATGCGCCTGCACATGCGCGGCCACCTGGAAGCGCAGCGTTTCGCCGTCGTCCCCACCCGCCTGCGCCGTCGGTGCCAGTACGCCTGCCAATGCCAGGCCCAGCATGCATTCCCTGTAGTTCATCATTGCTCCCTGCGGCACCTCGGCGGCACCTTCCACTCAGAACGATACCTCGACCGGCTGCCGCGACCACAGCACCGATTGATGTTTGGTCTGCTGCTTCCACGCCAGGCGGATCGCCTCGATATCGGCACGGCGCTGCGGGGTGTCTTCGTGCAGCACCACCAGCACCTTGGTGCGCAGACGGTTGGGCGAGGCATCACCGCGGAACAGCCACTGGCCGTAGGCATCGAACACGGTCAGGCCATCCGGAAAGCGCGGGGTCACTTCCTTGTCCAGGAAGGTGCGCCACTGCGCCTCGCTGATGGTGTCGGCCTGCGGGCGGTTGCCGGCGCCCTGCTCTTCGCCTACGCCGAAGTACAGCTCGCTGCGCACCCAGCCGTGGCCGGCGGACGGACGCGCGGCATCGCCCTTCAGTTCGGCGGTGGTGGCCGTGGCATAGGCGCTGGGCGCCTGCGAAGAGAGGCTGGCGCAGCCACTGGTGGCCAGCAGCACGGCGAAGACGAGGCCAAGGTGTTTCATCGGTACAGCTCCGGGGAAGGGGAACAGGGCGAGCCGGCAGCGTACAGCGCCACTGGCCCGGCGTGCTGATGCCAACCGGGCATCAGCTCATGCCGGACCGGCAGGGACTTGCATCGGCACCGGCCATCACGCGAAGATAATATATCGCTTCATCCGGATGGATGTAAGTGAAACTATCTCCCCCTTCCCCGTCGTCGTTGTTGCTGGAGCCCTCCATGTCCGCCCGCCTGCCCGCGTCGCCGCTCGGCCTCGCCATCGCCCTCGCGCTTTCCTCCGCTGCCATCCCGGCCCTGGCCCAGGACGCCACCAACCTGGACACCGTGATCGTCACCGGCACCCGCGCCGCCGATCGCACCGTGCTCGAATCCACCTCGCCGGTGGATGTGCTCACCGCCGAGGACATCCGCAAGGCCGGCGTGGTCAACGGTGAACTGGGCAGCGCGCTGCAGGCGCTGCTGCCGTCGTTCAACTTCCCGCGCCAATCCAACTCCGGTGGCGCCGACCACGTACGCGCCGCACAGTTGCGTGGCCTGTCCCCCGACCAGGTGCTGGTGCTGGTCAACGGCAAGCGCCGCCACCACACCGCGCTGGTCAACACCGACAGCAAGATCGGCAAGGGCACCACCCCGGTCGATTTCAATGCGATCCCGGTCAGCGCGATCAAGCGCATCGAAGTGCTGCGCGACGGTGCCGGTGCGCTTTACGGCTCGGACGCCGTGGCCGGCGTGATCAACGTGATCCTCGACAACGGCGGCGACGGCGGCGAGATCGAGGCCAGCTACGGTGCCAACCACACCGACCTCAAGCCGATCGGCCGCACCCTCACCGATGGCCAGACCGGCAACATCAGCGCCAAGGTCGGCACTTCGCTGGGCGAAGACGGCGGCTTCCTGCGCGTCGGCCTGGAATACAAGCACCGCAACGGCACCAACCGCGCTGGCTTTGACCAGATTCCACCGTGGGACCAGACGCCGGACAACCTGGCGCTGCAGGGCAAGCGCAACTATGTGCTGGGCGATGGCAAGAGCAAGGACATCAACCTGTGGCTGAACACCGAGATTCCGGTGGGCCAGACCTCAACGTTCTACGCGTTCGGCACCTTCAACCAGCGCGACACCGAAGGCGCCAACTACTTCCGCTATCCCGATGGCGATGCCAACTGGAAGCAGGTCTATCCGAACGGATACCGACCGATCTCCGAAGGCGAGAACCGCGACGTACAGGCCGTGGCCGGCGTGCGCGGCCAGTGGGGCGAGTGGAGCTACGACAGCAGCCTGGATTACGGCCAGAACGACTTCACCTACCGCCTGCGTGAGTCGCTCAACGCGTCGCTGGGCCCGACCAGCCCGACCCGCTTCAAGACCGCCGACTACGAGTACGCGCAGACCGTGGGCAACCTCGATCTGAGCCGCGTGTTCACCCAGAGCGACAGCATCAGCCACACGCTGGGCCTGGGCGTGGAAGCGCGCCATGAGCGCTACCAGACCCGCCCCGGCGACCCGGCCAGCTATGCGGCGGGCCCGTACACCGACCGCCCGACCGGCTCGCAGGCCGGTGGCGGCCTGACCCCACAGGACGCCGCCACCCTGTCGCGCGACGTGGCCAGCGCCTATGCCAGCCTGTCCAGCCAGTTCGGCGAGAAGTTCTCCACCGACCTGGCCGCGCGCTACGAGCACAACGACGACTTTGGCGGCGAACTGACCGGCAAGCTCGGCCTGCGCTACGAATTCACCCCGGCGTTCGCACTGCGCGGTGCCATCTCCAACAATTTCCGCGCTCCGTCGCTGGCGCAGATCGGCTACGAATCCACCTCCACCGGCTACAACGCCGGCGGCCAGCTGGTGCAGGGCCGGCTGCTGTCGGTCAACAATCCGATCGCGCGTGGCCTGGGTGCGCAGAACCTGAAGCCGGAGAAGTCGATCAACACCTCGCTGGGCTTCACCAGCCGCATCGGCGAGCATTTCGACCTGTCGCTGGACTTCTTCCAGATCGATATCGACGACCGCATCGCGCTGTCGGAGAGCATCACCGGCGATGCGCTGACCGATTACGTGGCCGCCAGCTACGGCGTCAGTGGCCTGCAGAGCGCCAGCTTCTTCGTCAATGCCGCCGATACCCGCACCCGTGGCGCCGAGCTGGTAAGCAACTGGCGGCAGTCGCTGGGCGATGGCCAGCTGCTGCTGACCGGCACTTACGCCTACACCAAGACCACGCTGAAGAATGTGCTGGCCACGCCGGCGCAGCTGCGCGCGCTGAACCCGGACTACGTACTGTTCGGCATCGAGGAGACCAACACCCTGACCGATGCCACCCCGCGCACGCGTGGCAGCTTCTCGGCCGCCTGGAGCAACGACCACTGGTCGCTGAGCACCCGCGTGAACCGTTACGGCAGCGCCACCCGGGTGTTCAACTTCGGTGATGGCTACATCCCGCGCCAGACCTACCAGGCCGAATGGCAGCTGGATGCCGAAGTCGAGTACCGCATCACCCCGCAATGGAGCGTGGCGATCGGTGGCCAGAACCTGACCGACAACTACCCGGATCGATCCAACAGCGATATCCACTACTTCGGCAACCTGCCGTACGACGTGCTGTCGCCGATCGGCAGCAACGGCGCGTACTACTACGGCCGCGTCCGCTATACGTTCTGATCGCATTGGGTGGGTGCGGACCGTTGGTCCGCGCTGTTTGGGCTGGATGCAGGCTGACCTGCCGTGCCGACCAACGGTCGGCACCCACCGAAGCTGATCCGCAGCCTGCCCTCGACCCCACGTACACGCTCAGGCTGGCAGGCTGGTCGTCATGGCTGAACCGCTCCCCCTGCGTCCGCCACCGCCATTGCTGGACGACGCCTGTGCGTTGTTCCTCGATGTCGATGGCACCCTCATCGAATTCGCTGCACGACCGGATGCCGTGCAGCTCCTGCCGGATGTGCGCGAAGCCATCGGCCGCATCAGTGACCGCCTGGAAGGCGCCGTGGCACTGGTCAGTGGCCGACCGCTTGAACAGCTGGACCAGCTGTTCGCTCCCCTCCAGCTGCCTGCCGCCGGCCTGCATGGGCACGAACTGCGCGGCGAGGATGGTCGTGTGCTGCGCGACGAACACGACGACGACACCGCCGAGTGGCTGCACGCGCTGCACCAGCAGGCGATGCGCTTTGCCCACGGCCATCCCGGCGTGCTGGTGGAAGACAAGGGCGTCGGCCTGGCCCTGCATTGGCGCGGTGCGCCGCACGCGGCAAGTGATGTGCGCGCCTTCGCCGATCGCCACGTGCGGGGCCGCGCCAGTTACCGCCTGCAACCCGGCGACCATGTGGTCGAGTTCGTGCCCGTCGGCACCGACAAGGGCCGTGCCGTGCGCCGGATGATGCAGTACCTGCCCTTCCGCGGCCGCCTGCCGGTGTTTCTCGGTGACGACCTCACCGATGAATTCGGCTTCGATGCCGCCAACAGCCAGCATGGCTGGAGCGTGCTGGTGGGTGAACGTGAACCCAGCGCGGCGGTGTTCGCGCTGCCCGACATACGCAGCGTGCACGCCTGGCTGCGTGAGAATGCCTATTGACCCGGCCAACCCCCACGGCCGCAACCGAGATGTACCGCGTGATGACCCAACCCGATCTTGATCTGGGCGTGGTCGGCAACGGCAGCTTCGGCGCCCTGGTCGACAAACGTGCCCGCGTTGTCTGGAGCTGCCTGCCCACCTTCGACGGCGACCCTACCTTCTGTGCGCTGCTCGGCCCCAACCAGCAGACCGGTGGCGACTTCGCCATCGAGCTGGAAGACTTCGCCAGCAGCGAGCAGGAATACCTCACCAACACGGCGATCCTGCGCACGGTGCTCCGCGACGCGCACGGCGGCGAACTGGAAATCCTGGATTTCGCCCCCCGCTGGCGGCAGAACGACCGCTTCTACCGGCCGGTCAGCCTGATCCGCCAGGTGCGTCCGCTGGCCGGCAGCCCGCGCATCACCGTGCGTGCGCGCCCGCTGGCCGACTGGGGCGCACGCGTGCCAGAGTCGACCTGGGGCAGCAACCATGTGCGCTGGATCCTGCCGGAGCACGTGCTGCGGCTGACCACCGATGTGCCAGTGCGCTTCGTGCGCGATGGCCTGCCGTTCGTGCTCAACCATCCCATCCACCTGATCCTGGGCGTGGATGAGTCGCTCAACCGGTCGATCAGCGGCTACGTGCAGGAAGCCTTCCAGCGCACCCGCGACTACTGGCGCGAATGGGTGCGCTACCTGTCCATTCCACTGGAGTGGCAGGACGCGGTCATCCGCAGTGCGATCACGTTGAAGCTGTGCCAGTACGAGGACAGCGGCGCGATCATCGCGGCGATGACCACCTCCATTCCGGAAGCACCCGGCAGCGTGCGCAACTGGGACTACCGCTACTGCTGGCTGCGTGACGCAGCTTTCGTGGTGCGGGCGCTGAACCGTCTCGGCGCAACGCGCACGATGGAACAGTTCCTCGGCTACATCTTCAACCTGGCCACCACCGACGGCACGCTGCAGCCGCTGTATGGCATCGGCTTTGAAGCCAAGCTGGACGAAGACGAAGTGCCCAGCCTGTCCGGCTACCGCGGCATGGGCCCGGTACGCCGCGGCAACCTGGCCTGGGTGCAGCGCCAGCACGATGTCTACGGCAGCGTGGTGCTGGCCTCCACGCAGCTGTTCTTCGACCGCCGCCTGCAGGATCCCGGCGACGCGCACACATTCGCCCGCCTCGAACCGCTGGGCGAACAGGCCTTCGCCCTGCATGACGTGCCCGATGCGGGCCTGTGGGAGTTCCGTGGCCGCACCGAGGTACACACCTACACCAGCGCGATGTGCTGGGCCGCCTGCGACCGCCTGTGCAAGATCGCCGTGCGCCTGAAGCGCGATGACCGTGCACACTACTGGCGCGAGCGCGCCGACACCATCCATGCGCGCATCATGGCCGAGTCCTGGAATGAGGAACTGGGCCACTTCACCGATACCTTCGGCGGCCATCGCCTGGACGCCTCGCTCCTGCTGCTGGCCGACATCGGCTTCATCGATGCGATGGACGCCCGCTTCATCGCCACCGTCGATGCGATCGGCCGCGACCTCAAGCATGGCAATTCGCTGTACCGCTATGTCGCGCCAGATGACTTCGGTGAGCCGGAAACCAGCTTCACCATCTGCACGTTCTGGTACATCGATGCGCTGGCGGCGATCGGGCGCATGGACGAGGCGCGCGAGATGTTCGAGCTGCTGCTGAAGCAGCGCAACCACCTGGGCCTGCTGTCGGAGGATCTGGCCTTCGACAGCGGCGAGGCCTGGGGCAATTTCCCGCAGACCTATTCGCACGTCGGCCTGATCACTGCCGCGATGCGCCTGTCGCGGTCCTGGCAGGAGGCATCGTGAGTCGTCTGGTGGTGGTTTCAAATCGCGTGGCCGTACCCGGCGAGAACCGCGCCGGCGGCCTGGCTGTCGGCCTGCTGGCCGCCCTGAAGGAACGCGGCGGCCTGTGGTTCGGCTGGAGCGGCAAGACGGTAAAGGACGGCAGCGGCACGCTGCACAGGCAGAAAGACGGTGACATCGACTACGTCACCATGGACCTGAGCAAGCGCGAGGTGGACGGCTACTACAACGGCTTTGCCAACCGCACGCTGTGGCCGCTGCTGCACTTCCGCCTGGATCTGGTCGACTACGACCGTGCCACCCGCGAGACCTACCACAAGGTCAACGCCCTGTTCGCCGACAAGCTCGCGCCATTGCTGCGCGAGGATGACATCGTCTGGATCCACGACTATCACCTGATCCCGCTTGGCGCACTGCTGCGCGAGCGTGGCATCGGCTGCCGCATCGGCTTCTTCCTGCACATCCCGATGCCCTCGGCCGACCTGCTGCAGGCGATGCCCGACCACCTGCGGTTGTTCTCCGCGCTCTACGCCTATGACCTGGTGGGCTTCCAGACCCAGCGCGACGCCGATCGCTTCCAGACCTACCTGCGCCTGTTCGGCGGCGGTCGGGTACTCGCCAACGGCGAGCTGGAGGCACCGGGCGGGCGTCGTTTCCGCGCGGCGGCGTTCCCGATCGGCATCGACACCGAGCTGATCGCGCGCCAGGCCGGTACCGCCGCCACCAAGGCCGCCGTAAAGAACCTGCGCGCCAGCCTGCGGGATCGCCAACTGGCGATCGGCGTTGATCGCCTGGATTATTCCAAGGGCCTGCCCGAGCGCTTCCTCGGCTTCGAACGGTACCTTGAGCGCCATCCCGACCAGCGCGGGTCGCTGACCTACCTGCAGATCGCCCCCGTCTCGCGCGGTGATGTCACCGAGTACCGGCAGCTGCGCAGCCAGCTGGAGCAGATCGCCGGCCACATCAACGGTGGCCACGCCGAGCCGGACTGGACGCCGCTGCGCTACGTCAACCAGAACTTCACCCATGCCACCCTCACCGGTTTCTACCGTGCAGCGGCGGTGGGGCTGGTCACGCCGCTGCGTGATGGCATGAACCTGGTGGCCAAGGAATACGTGGCCTCGCAGGACCCGGAGGACCCGGGCGTGCTGGTGCTGTCGCTGCTGGCCGGCGCCGCCGACGAACTCAAGCAGGCACTGCTGGTGAACCCGCACGACCTGGATGGCGTTGCCGACGCCATCGCCACCGCGGCGACGATGTCGCTGCGCAAGCGCAAGGAGCGCTGGCACGCCATGATGGAGCACCTGCGCACCTACGACATCAACCACTGGCGGCGCAGCTACCTGGACGCACTGGAAGGCTGAGAAAAAAGGGGACGGAGGGGATTAAGTCGTTTGTGCACAAACGACTTAATCCCCTCCGTCCCCTTTTTCTTCAATCCAGGAACCGCGCAGCCTGCTCCGGTGCCGGCAGATGACAGGCATCATGCCGCCCGAACCAGCGGTAGCGGTTGCGGGCCAGCGCGCGGTACGCGGCATCCCTCCAGCCGCGCGGCACCATCCGCAGCACGCCGGTCAGGCGCCAGACGCCGTCCAGCCCGGCCAGTACACGCAGGATGGCATCGGTATCGGTCCAGGTGCCCTGCGCGTCCAGCAGCAGGAACGACATCGGGTCCTGCGGGTCCAGCCCGTGCGCGCGCAACATCGCGCTGCCCTGCTGCCCCTGCATCGCCGCAAAACGGTAGCGCCCCTTGCGGTCGAAACGCAGCAGGAAGCGCACCCAGCGGTTGCACAGGGCGCACACGCCGTCGAACACGATCACCGCGCTGCCAGTCCCGGCGGCGCCGTCACTGTGGTTCGAGCCAGCCTTCATAGCGGATCAGGGCTCCGGCCCGGGGCAGCGTCACATCGACCAGGAAAGTGTAACGCTCGCCGCGCCAGGCTTCACGGCAGCGCACACCGCCGAACCAACGCGTCGGCAGCGGCAGCAGCCCGAACGCCCAGACCCGCCGCACCGACCAGTCGATGCCGCCCTCGCGGGCCTGCAACGCGAACTCGAAGCGCACCGCGCCCAGCTGCTCGCGCAGAAGCCCTTCGTGCGCCCACAGCCGCGACACCATCGGCCAGCGGCCGAACCGTCGCGCCCACTGCTCGCCCTGCCCGCGTGCACTGAACGCCACTTCGGTGGGCAGCGCGTCGCCGTCCTTCGGCAGCCGCGCCAACGCGGCCAACAGCGGCACCAGCCAGTGCCGCCCTCGCACGATGCGCGCCTGCCCCACGTAGCGGCAGGGCAACGGCGCGGCATGCAGCGCCTGCACCGGCGCTGCCAGGGTGGCGAAGGCCGGCCCCAGCACGCGCGCGAACAGCGGCGTGGTCAGGGCGCGATCCAGGCCAGGGTCGCCATGCGCCCGGTACGACGGTCGCGCCGGTGCGAATACAGGTCAGGATCGGCCATGGTCGACACCGTGCCGCCATACACCTGCGCCGGGTCCATCCCCGCCGCCTGCAACCGCTGCCGCGCCAGCGCGAACAGGTCCACTTTCCAGTGGCCTGCGCGGGTGGCCACGAACGCCGCCCCGGCGGCCGGATCATGGCCGACGAAGGCGTGGTAGACCTCTTCGCCGATCTCGTAGTCGGCCGGCCCGGCAGCCGGGCCCAGCCAAGCCCGCAGCTGCGCCGGCGGCGTCTGCAGGGCGGCCACCGTGGCCTCCAGCATGCCGTCAGCCAGCCCACGCCAGCCGGCATGGGCCGCACCCACCTCGCTGCCATCGGCCGCGGCAAACACCACCGGCAGGCAGTCGGCGGTCAGGATCGCCAGCACCACGCCCGGCACCGAGGTCACTGCGGCATCGGCCACCGGTTCGCTGGTGCCGGGCACCGGCGGCGCGGTGAAGCGCAGCACGGTGCTGCTGTGCACCTGGCGCAGCCAGTGCGGTGCCGAGGGCAGTGCCAGCCCCTCCTGCAGCAGCTGGCGGTTGTGCTCCACGTTGGCCGGGGTATCACCATCGGCCGCGTGCCGGTTGCCGAGGTTGAACTGCGCGAACGGCGCCGGCGAAATGCCCGCGCCATGCCGGCGCGTGGTCAGCGCATGGACGCCTGCCGGCGCCGGCCAGTCCGCCTGCAGCAACGGCAGCGCGGCGGCCATCACCAGCGATCCCGCTCGCGGGCGGCGAAGGCTTCGCTGTCTTCGCGCAGCACCTTCATCAGGTGCAGCATGTCCTCCGGCACCGGCGCGGTATTGCGCACCGGCTCACCGGTGATCGGGTGCATGAACTCCAGGGTCTCGGCGTGCAGGGCCTGGCGCTTGAAGCCGCGCAGCGCGGCCACCAGCTCGTCGCTGGCACCCTTGGGCAGCTTCAGCGCACCGCCGTACAGCGGGTCGCCGATGATCGGATGGCGCACGTGTGCCATGTGCACGCGGATCTGGTGGGTACGGCCGGTTTCCAGGCGGCACTCCAGCGCGGTGTGCGCACGGAAGCGCTCGCGCAGGCGGTAGTGGGTCACCGCTTCCTTGCCGTCTTCGCGCACCGCCATCTTCAGCCGGTCGCGCGGGTGGCGGTCGATCGGGGCATCGGCGGTACCGCCTGCCACCAGCGCGCCCATCACGATGGCCAGGTACTGGCGGTGCACGTCACGGGCCGCCAGTTGCTCGACCAATGCAGTCTGCGCTTCCAGGGTCTTGGCCACCACCATCACGCCGCTGGTGTCCTTGTCCAGGCGGTGCACGATGCCCGCGCGCGGCAGCACCGCCACCGAGGGGTCGCGGAACAGCAGCGCGTTGACCAGGGTGCCGCTGTGGTTGCCGGCGCCGGGGTGGACCACCAGGCCGACCGGCTTGTTGATCACCAGCACATGCTCGTCCTCGAACAGCACGTCCAGCGGGATGTCCTCCGGCTGGGCGTCGGTCTGGGTTTCCAGCACCACATGGAGGGTCACCACCTCGCCGCCGCGCAGCGGATCGCGCGGGCGCACCTGGGCGCCGTCCAGCAGGACGTCACCGGACTTGATCCACTCGGTCAGGCGCGAACGCGAATATTCGGGGAACAGTTCGGCCACGACGGCATCGAAACGACGGCCGGCAGCGGTGTCGGGGACGATGGCCTGGCGGGCCGATTCAGAGGGTTGTTCAGACATGGCAGGGGGCATTCTTTGAAATTTTGGGGTCCCGGCGGCCGGTTTCAGTCGCTGGACAGGACACTAGGCTATCATCGACCCTTCGTATTCCAGCCGCGTCCCGCCTCGACCCCATGATCCGACGCTCCGCCATGCTCTCCGCGCCCGTCCGCCTCACCGCCCTGCTGCTGGTGCTGGTCATCGCCGCAACCGGCTGCCACCGCGGCGCCAAGAAGGGTGATCGCCCCGACGAAGGCGTGCCGGTCGAACAGCTGTACGAGAAAAGCCACAAGCTGATGCAGGGCGGCAACTGGAGCGGCGCCGAAGCCAGCTTCCGCCGCCTGGTGGCCCAGTATCCGTACGGCCCGTACACCGAGCAGGCGATGATCGAAACCGCCTACGCCCAGTACAAGGCCGGCAAGCACGATGACGCGGTGTCCAGCATCGACCGCTTCATCCGGACCTACCCGACGCACCGCAACATCGCCTACCTGTACTACCTGCGCGGCCTGGCCAATTCCAACCGCAGTACGGTTTTCCTGCGCCGCGTATGGTCGCTGGATGCCAGCCGCCGCGACCTGTCCACGCCGCACCAGGCGTACTCGGACTTCAACATCGTGGTTGATCGTTACCCGAACAGCCGCTACGCCGCCGATGCGCGCCAGCGCATGCTGGAGCTGCGTGACGTGTTCGCCCAGCACGAGCTGGACAACGCCCTGTACTACATGCGCCGCGGCGCCTGGGTCTCGGCCGTGGGCCGCGCCAACTACCTGCTGGAAACCTACCCGCAGAGCGCCTTCCAGTACGACGCCGTGGCCGTGCTGGCCGATTCCTACACCCACCTGGGCAACAAGACCCTGGCCGACGACGCCCGTCGCGTCCTGCAGCTGAACCAGCCGGATCACCCGTGGCTGGAAGGCAAGTGGCCGAAGTACCCGTGGATGATCCGCAAGCTGAACCCGTTCGCCGGCGAGAAGTCCGCCAGCACCGGCCAGCGCAACGCGCGACTGGAAAAGAAATAAGAGAGGGCCCCGAAAGGGGCCCTTCTTCTTTGTGGAGTCGAGCCACGCTCGACTGCTTTCCTCATCCGCCTCCCCGCGCCGGGGCCGGCACCTAGGAATGCTACGAATCCAGCGCGGATGCGACGCCGGTCGCAGCCCGCCTGGGCGAGGCGCTCCACACTGCGGCGCAACGGCCACACCGGCCATCACGGAGCGTCCCATGGCCCCACTGCGCTGCAGTTTCCGTCCCCTGTCCTGCCTCATCGCCACCGCCCTGCTGGCGCTATCCCCGCGCCCCCTGGCCGCTGCACCGGCCGCGCCGGGCGATCTGCTGTCTGCTGCCCCCTATCGCGCGTCATGGGTGCCGTCGAAGGCCGCGCAGGCCTACAAGCTGCACTACCGCACCCCGGACCACCGCGGCCAGCTGGCCGAAGGCACCGGCCTGCTGTACCTGCCCGCCGGCGCGGCGCCTGCGGGCGGGTGGCCGGTGGTGTCCTGGGCACATGGCACCCAAGGCATTGCGGATCGCTGTGCGCCCTCGGTCTCCGGCCCCACCCATGCCGAACGCGACGGACGCTTCCTGGACGTGTTCCTGGCCCAGGGCTATGCCGTCGCCGCCGCCGACTACCAGGGCCTGGGCAGCCCAGGCACTCATGCCTACCTGCACGTGCGTACCGCGGCGCGCAACGCCATCGACATGGTCAAGGCCAGCCGCCAGTACCTGGGTACGGCAACATTGTCGCCGCGCTGGGTCTCGGTCGGATATTCGCAGGGGGGCGCGGCCGCATTGACAGCAGGCCATCTGGCCGCCTCCCATGGCGGCCCATCCCTGCAGTACCGCGGCAGTTTCACCGCCGGAACGCCCACCGCAGTCGAACTGACCGCGCTGGTGATGAATCCCGGCAACCGCACCGCCAATCCTGGCGCACCCAACGCATATCACGCGTATCTGCTCGACGGCCTGCTGCAGGTCGCGCCTCAGATCGACCGCGTCCTCAGCGACGCAGGCCGTGCCCGTGTGGCAGTGGCCCGCGAGCAGTGCCTGAGCGAACTGACCGCCACGCTGGACGGCGCCGATACCGGCAGCATGTTTACTGCACCACTGACCAGCGTGCCGGGCATCTGGGCGGTGCTGCATGACTACCTGGGCGTACCGCGCCGCGGCTTCAGCCAGCCGCTGATGCTGGCCCATGGCAGCGAGGACCGCGACGTGCCCTATCTGACCACCCTGCTGTACGCCGCAGGCCTGGCCGTGCGAGGCGAGCCGGTCGCGTTCCGGCGCTACCCGGTCGATCATCGCGGCACGCTGGATGCGGCGGCGGCGGATGCCCTGGCGTTCGTGCGTGCACGACTGGAGGGCGACCACTTCAACGACGCTGCGGAGATCGCAGGCCTCGAACAACGGCTCGACGAAGCCCGGTAGATCCACGCCATGCCGGATACGCGCTATAGGGCGTTGCCGGCCAGCGGCCGGCATCACCTGCCAACCGCTGCCTCAGCCCTTGTAGCCGTTGCTGATCGGGTAACGACGCTCGCGACCGAACGCGCGGCGCGAGACCTTCGGCCCCGGCGCGGCCTGGTGCCGCTTCCACTCGCTGATGCGCACCAGCCGCAGCACGCGGTCAACCACGGCCGCATCGTAACCGGCGGCCACGATCTCCGTGCGCGACTGTTCCTGGTCGATGTAGCGGTACAGGATGCCGTCCAGCACGTCATAAGCCGGCAATGAATCCTGGTCCAGCTGGTTCTCGCGCAGCTCGGCCGACGGCGGGCGGCTGATCACCGCCGGCGGGATCACCGGCGCGCCGCCCACGGTATTGCGCCACTTGGACAGGCCGAACACTTCGGTCTTGTACAGGTCCTTCAGCGGCGCATAGCCACCGCACATGTCGCCGTAGATGGTGGCGTAGCCGACCGCATACTCGCTCTTGTTGCCGGTGGTCAGCAGCAGGCCACCGAACTTGTTGGCCAGCGCCATCAGGATCACGCCACGGCTGCGCGACTGCAGGTTCTCTTCGGTCACGTCCGGCGCGGTGCCCTCGAACATCGGCGCCAACGCTTCCATCAGGCCCTTGAACGCCGGCTCGATCGACACCGCCTCCAGCTTCACGCCCAGCGCCTGGCACTGCTCGGCCGCCAGGTCGTTGGACAGGCCCGCGGTGTAGCGCGACGGCAGGCGCACGGCGGTTACGTTCTCCGCGCCCATCGCGTCCACCGCCATGGCCAGCACGATCGCCGAGTCGATGCCGCCGGACAGGCCCAGCCACACTTTCTTGAAGCCGTTCTTGCGGCAGTAGTCCTGGATGCCACGGGTCACCGCGCGCCAGGCCAGCGCGTCCATGCTCTCGTCGCCGTCGTCCATCCACACGTGCGGCATGAAGCGGCGGCTGGCGCCGTCGTACTCCACCACCAGCCACTGGTCGACGAAGGCAGCAGCGGCCGGGTGCACCGTGCCATCACCGTCGGCCACCACCGAGGCGCCATCGAACACCAGCGCGTCCTGGCCGCCAACCACGTTGAGGTAAGCGATCGCCGCCCCGCTCTCGCGGGTACGTGCAGCCAGCACGGCGTCGCGCTGGGCATGCTTGCCACGCTCGTACGGCGAAGCATTCGGCACCACCACCAGCTGCGCACCGGCGCGCATGGTGTCGGCCAGCGGCTCGGCAAACCACAGGTCCTCGCAGATCAGCAGGCCAACCGGAATACCGTTGACCTCGAACACGCAGCTGCCGCCATCCGGATCGACATCGAAGTAGCGGCGCTCGTCGAACACGGCGTAGTTGGGCAGCTCACGCTTGCGGTAGGTCTGCTCGACCAGGCCGTCACGCAGCACGCTGGCGGCGTTGTAGACCACCGCGCCAGCCGCCTGCGGCCAGCCGACCACGGCGGTGATGCCGCGGCAGGCGGCAGCGATGCGGGCCATCGCCTGCTCGCACTCGTACAGGAAGCCCGGGCGCAGCAGCAGGTCTTCCGGCGGGTAGCCGCTCACCGCCAGCTCGGGGAACATCACCAGCTCGGCGCCGTACTCGTCGCGCGCCTGGCCGATCATCTCGATGATGCGCTCGGTGTTGCCGGCGACATCGCCGACCGGGAAGTCGAACTGCGCCATCGCGATGCGGATCGAAGCCATGGGATTCCAGCCTGTGGTTGCAATGCCGCCATTGTAACGCCGGGGTCAGATCCCTTTTGCACAGCAAAAGGGATCTGACCCCACGCCAGACGCAGAAAGGCCGCCCGGAGGCGGCCTTTCTGTGTTCAAGCAGCCGGCCAGCGGCCGGCTCTACAGCATCGTCTGCCGGAGGCAGTCGATCTTATTTCACCAGCTTGGCGATGGCAGCGCCCAGGTCGCCCGGCGAGCGGACGGTGACAACACCGGCAGCTTCCATGGCGGCGAACTTGCCTTCGGCAGTGCCCTTGCCGCCCGAGGCGATCGCACCGGCGTGGCCCATGCGCTTGCCGGCCGGAGCCGACGCACCGGCGATGAAACCGACGACCGGCTTCTTCACGTGGTTCTTGATGTACTCGGCGCCGGCTTCCTCGGCGTCGCCGCCGATTTCGCCAACCATGATGATGCCTTCAGTCTGCGGGTCTTCGTTGAACAGCTTCAGGCAGTCGACGAAGTTCAGGCCGTTGATCGGGTCACCACCGATGCCGATGCAGGTGGACTGGCCCAGGCCGACTTCGGTGGTCTGCTTGACCGCTTCATAGGTCAGGGTGCCCGAACGCGACACGATACCGATCTTGCCCGGCTGGTGGATGTGGCCCGGCATGATGCCGATCTTGCACTCGCCCGGGGTGATGACGCCCGGGCAGTTCGGCCCGATCAGCACGGTGTCCGGATGCGAACGGGTCAGCACGTTCTTGACGCGCAGCATGTCCAGCACCGGGATGCCTTCGGTGATGCAGACGATGACCTTGATGCCGGCAGCTGCGGCTTCCAGGATCGCGTCGGCCGCGTACGGCGGCGGCACGTAGATGACCGAAGCGTTGGCGCCGGTGCTCTGCACTGCGTCGGCAACGGTGTTGAAGACCGGCAGATCGATGTGGGTGGTGCCACCCTTGCCCGGGGTCACGCCGCCAACAACCTGGGTGCCGTACTCGATCATCTGAGTGGCGTGGAAGGTGCCCTGCTGGCCGGTGAAGCCCTGCACGATCACCTTGGTGTTCTTGTTAATCAAAACAGACATGGGAATTCCTTGGTGTCGAATCAGGCAGCGTTCTTGACAGCTTCAACGATCTTCTTGGCGCCATCGTTGATGTTGTCAGCCGGGATGATGGCCATGCCGCTGTCGCGCAGCAGCTGCTTGCCTTCTTCCACGTTGGTGCCTTCCAGGCGCACCACGACCGGAACCTTGACGCCCACTTCCTTCACGGCGGCGATGATGCCTTCGGCAATCATGTCGCAGCGGACGATGCCGCCGAAAATGTTGACGAAGATGCCTTCGACCTTGTCCGAGGACAGGATCAGCTTGAACGCTTCGATGACGCGCTGCTTGTTGGCACCGCCGCCCACGTCCAGGAAGTTCGCCGGCTCGCCGCCGTTGAGCTTGATGACGTCCATGGTGGCCATGGCCAGGCCGGCGCCGTTCACCATGCAGCCGATGTTGCCGTCCATGGTGACGTAGTTGATGTCCAGCTCCGAAGCGATCACTTCGGTCGGATCTTCTTGGGTCTTGTCGCGCATGGCGACCAGGGCCTTCTGGCGGAACGCGGCGTTGTCGTCGCTGTCGAACTTGCCGTCCAGCGCGTACAGGTTGCCGTCGTCCAGGATGGCCAGCGGGTTGATTTCAACCAGGGCCAGGTCCTTTTCGTTGAACAGGCGGTACAGGTTCACCATGATGCTGGCGAACTGGCCGGCCTGCTTGGCAGTCAGGCCCAGCTTGAAGCCGAAATCACGGCCGTGGTAACCCTGCACGCCTTCGACGAAATCGACGTTCAGCGAGTGGATCAGCTCCGGGGTTTCAGCAGCAACCTGCTCGATTTCCACGCCGCCTTCCGAAGAGGCGATGTAGGTGATGGTCTTGGTGCCACGGTCGACCAGCACCGACAGGTACAGTTCCTTGACGATCTCGCCGGCGGTGGTCACCAGCACCAGGTTGACCGGCAGTTCAACGCCTGCGGTCTGGTAGGTGGCCATCTTGGTGCCGAGCATCTTGGCCGCAGCGGCCTTCACGTCGTCGGTGGTCTTGCAGAACTTGACGCCGCCAGCCTTGCCGCGGCCGCCAGCGTGGATCTGCGCCTTGACCATCCAGGGGCCCTGGCCCAGGGAGTTGGCAGCGGCAACCGCTTCGTCCGGGGTCGCAGCGACCTTGCCGGCCGGGACCGGGATGCCGTACTCGGCAAGCAGTTGTTTTGACTGGTATTCGTGGAAATTCATGCGTCACCGTGGGAATAGGAACGACCGCACGCAATTCCTCAGGGCCCCGGCGGGGCGCCGGCATGGACCGCGGCGGGCCCACTATTGTGGCCGAGCCGGCGCCGGGGCGCAAAGAAGTCTGTACAAAACGCCAGACGCGGCCAGATTTCCGCCGTCATTCAGGCAGTTGCGCCCGGCGGCCCACTGGCCACCGGTATCCATCCCGGGCCAAATGCGCGATCCGGGCGGCTCCGGCGGCGCCCTGCCTGGGGCCCTATACTGGCCGACCAAGGTGTGTAGAGTCGGGCTTGCCCTGCTGCTTCCACCGCAGGCTACATCGAAGCGACGTGCCCGCCCGGCCTCAGGGGACGCCGGGCAGGCCCGCCGCAGCGTCCAGACCCAGGCAGCCAGAAGGGGAGTTCCGGCGTGTCACCCAGTGCTTCATTGATCGACCGCATCGAATCGATTCCGCGGCGTGAGCTGTATTTCTTCGCGCTGTACCGGGTGCTGATCGCCTCGGTCATCGCCGCCCTGCTCTACAGCCCGCTGTCGGCCATGGTCGGCGAAGCGCACCACCCGCGGCTGGCCGACACCGTCGCCGCCATCTACCTGGTGCTGTCCCTGCTGGCCCTGGTGATCGGCCGCAACGAACGCTGGCTGCGCCCGATCGTGGTCAGCGGCGTGCTGGTGGACATCGTCGCCGCCACCCTGCTGTCACATGCCCTGCCCGGTGCCAGCGCCGGCATCTCGATGTCGCTGCTGTTCAACATCGCCGCCGCCGCCACCCTGCTCCCGCTCAGCCTGGGGCTGGGCCTGGCCCTGGCCGCCAGCCTCGCCACCGGCGTGGAGTACACCTGGAAGCTGCTGGAAGGCGGCGATCCCACCCGTACCCTGGCCGAACTGGCCATGTTCGCCACCAGCTACCTGGCACTGGCCTTCATCAGTTACCAGGTCGGCAGCCGCGCGCGCCGCAACCAGCAGCTGGCCAACCAGCGCGGCGATGAAGTGGCCAACCTGTTCCAGATCAACGAGCTGATCATCCGCCGCATGCGTACCGGCGTGCTGGTGGTCGACGCCGACAACCGCGTCACCCTGGCCAACGAGGCGGCCTCGATGCTGCTCGGTGACAGTGATGGCAGCGGCGAAAGCGGCCGCCTGGACCTGGCCAGCGCCGCCCCGGAACTCGCCCGTCGCCTGCAGCGCTGGCGCAATGGCTGGGCGCAGGACGAACTGCCGCTGCAGCTCAACCCCGACCAGCCCGAAGTGCAGCCGCGCTTTGCCCGCCTGCTGGCCGGCAGCGACCTGGCCCTGGTGTTCCTGGACGACTCCAGCGTGGTCTCGCGCCGCGCCGAATCGCTCACCCTGTCGGCGATGGGCCGCTTCTCGGCCAGCCTCGCCCACGAGATCCGCAACCCACTGGCCGCGATCAACTACGCGGTGCAGCTGCTGGAAGAAGGCACCGGCTTCAACGAAAGCGACCGCCGCCTGCTGCAGATCATCCGCCAGCAGTGCCAGCGCACCAACGGCATCGTCGAAAGCGTGCTGGGCCTGGCCCGGCGCGAGCGCGCCACGCCGGAGAACATCGACCTGGCCGCCTTCGTGCGCCGCTTCGTGCTGGAGTACAAGCAGGGCCAGACGCTGGAGACCGACAGCATCGAGCCGATCATCAACGACACCTCGGTGCTGGCCCAGGTCGACACCAAGCACCTCTACCAGGTGCTGACCGTACTGGTGCACAACGCGCTCAAATATGGCCGCATCGGCCAGCAGCCGGCGCGGGTGCGCCTGCGCGTGGCGCAGCACGAGCGCAGTGCGGTCATCGACGTGATGGACCGTGGCCCCGGTATTCCCGAGAGTGTGGCCGCACAGTTGTTCCGACCGTTCTTCACCACGTCCGAGCATGGCACCGGGCTGGGCCTGTATATCGCCCGCGAGCTGTGCCGGGCCAACCAGGCGCGGCTGGACTACATCCCGGTTCCCGCTGGAGGCTCCTGCTTCCGCCTGGTGCTGCCCGGCCCGCATACGCTGTTGCCCACCTGATCTCGATTCTGTGCGTCAAACATTTGTCGCTTCCAGCCCCCTCGTTTATCTTTCACGCCCATGAACGAAACCCGCAGCGCCCTCGTCGTCGACGACGAACGCGACATCCGCGAACTGCTGGTACTGACGCTCGGCCGCATGGGGCTGCGCATCAGTACGGCAGCCAACCTTGCCGAAGCGCGCGAACTGCTGGCCAGCAATCCGTACGACCTGTGCATCACCGACATGCGCCTGCCGGACGGCAATGGCATCGAGCTGGTCAGCGAGATCGCGCAGCACTACCCGCGCACGCCAGTGGCGATGATCACCGCCTTCGGCAGCATGGACCTGGCCGTGGAAGCGCTGAAGGCCGGCGCCTTCGACTTCGTCAGCAAACCGGTGGATATCGCCGTGCTGCGCGGCCTGGTCAAGCACGCGCTGGAACTGAACAACACCGAGCGCCCTGCGCCCGGCCCCGCCGCCGAACAGGGCGCACGCCTGCTCGGCGATTCGCCGGCCATGGACGTGCTGCGCGCCACCATCGGCAAGGTCGCGCGCAGCCAGGCGCCGGTCTACATCCTCGGCGAATCCGGCGTGGGCAAGGAGCTGGTCGCACGCACCATCCACGCCCAGGGCGCCCGCGCGGCCGGCCCGTTCGTGCCGGTCAACTGCGGCGCCATTCCCGGCGAGCTGATGGAAAGCGAATTCTTCGGCCACCGCAAGGGCAGCTTCAGCGGCGCCCACGCCGACAAGCCCGGGCTGTTCCAGGCCGCGCATGGCGGCACCCTGTTCCTCGACGAAGTGGCCGAGCTGCCGCTGCAGATGCAGGTGAAGCTGCTGCGCGCGATCCAGGAAAAATCAGTGCGCGCGGTGGGCGCGGCTACCGAGGAGCCGGTGGACGTGCGCATCCTCTCGGCCACCCACAAGGACCTGGCCGAGCTGGTCGAGGACGGGCGCTTCCGCCACGACCTCTACTACCGCATCAACGTGATCGAACTGAGGGTGCCGCCGCTGCGCGAGCGTCGCCAGGACCTGCCGGAACTGGCCGCATCGGTACTGGCACGGCTGGCCCGCAGCCATGGCCGCCCGACGCCGTTGCTGGCGCCGTCGGCGCTGGACGCACTGGCCCAGTACGCCTTCCCCGGCAACGTGCGCGAACTGGAGAACATCCTGGAACGCGCGCTGGCCCTGGCCGAAGAAGACCGCATCGGCGCCGACGACCTGCGCCTGCCGCAGCATGCCCCGCGCACGCCCGGCAGCGCAGCACACGCCGAGGCCGTGGTGGACCTGCAGCCGGGCAGCGCCGCCCTGCCCTCGTACATCGAACAGCTCGAGCGCAGCGCCATCCAGCGCGCGCTGGAAGAGAACCGCTGGAACAAGACCCGCACCGCCGCGCAGCTGGGCATCACCTTCCGCGCGCTGCGCTACAAGCTGAAGAAGCTGGGGATGGAGTAAGGACAGGGTCGGATCCCTTCCGAAGGAAAGGGCATCAGATGGTCCAACAAACTGAATAAGTAAATGGACGCAACATCCATTGATCAGGCTACCTTGTTGTCGCCCGAATGATCTGATAGCGTCCGCTCCATGTCCCGGAAATCGCCCCCGCAGCCATACAGGCAAACGCTTGTGGTCGCCGACCGCGTTGCCGTCGCCCGTCAGAAGCCAGGTACCAAGAAGGCCACGGACAACTGGCGCCAGATTCAGTTCGGCTCAGTACTCATCAATAGTCCAGCGCTAGACGCCAAGGCTGGGCGGCAAGGCCGTGCGGAAAGCCAGCGCGCGCTACAAGCACTTGGCCAGGCACTAGGCCGCCCTGGCGTCACACTCAAGGAAGCGCGAGGCGTTCCTTACTACAGTGCAGACCCACAGCATCCTGGCGTGATCATCCGCCGCCTCGATGGAAAGATAGCCCAAGGACGGTTTATCAATGGCAAGTTCAAGGAAAACGCCGCCTGACCTGGCGACTGCATTCGGCCGTATAGAACAGGCAAGGGCAGAAACTAATCGCCCGCTTGCGGTCATTCTTGCCGGCCACAATGGGTCTGGTAAATCGACATTGTGGTATGAACACTTGGCCGATTCGTTGCAGATTCCTCTGATCAATGCTGATCGCATGATGCTGTCCATCCTGCCAGATGCGAACAAGCAGGCGCTCCCACAATGGGCGGTGCAACTACGAGACGAAAATGACGCATGGATGAAGGTCGCACAGCAAGGAGTCCAGGCTTTCGTCGGCCACGCGATGACGGCAAACGTTCCCTTTGCGTTTGAGACGGTGTTCTCGCACTGGCAGCCTCGTGGCGACGGTACGTTTGAATCAAAGATTGATCAAATCCAACAACTGCAGGAGGCGGGCTACTTCGTCATTCTGGTTTTTGTTGGGTTGGCCAATGATCAACTTTCCATCGCACGGGTTCTAACACGTGTTGCCAGCGGCGGACACAACGTCCAGCCGGGAAAGCTGACCTCGCGCTTTCCTCGAACGCAAAGGGCCATTGCGGCTGCAGCGGGCGTGGCTGATGCCTGCATTCTGACCGACAACAGCCTGAACGAAGAAGAAGCGTTCACGGTATGTCGGATACAACTCGGCAATATCGAAATTTTCGACTGCCGTACGGACGATCATGCAGTGGCCAAGCCCATCCTTGAATGGATGAACATTGTCAGTCCGATCGCCGCGTGACTATGGAAAGAGCCCCACCCAGCGGAGCTCTACAATGATCACTCTCCGCCTCAATCTTTCGTAACGCGGTTGATCTCGGCCAAGCTCGTGACGCCAGCAGCCGCCTTCTTCAACGCCGACTGGCGCAGATCGTTCACCCCGATCTGCTGTGCGGCCTCGGCAATCTGCAACGCATTGCCACCGGCCAGCACGATCGTGGCGATCTCGTCGGTCATCGGCATCACCTGGTAGATACCGGTGCGGCCCTTGTACCCCTCGGTGCACTCGTCACAGCCGACCGCCTCGTACAGCTCGATACCCGCATCCAGCTGCGCCTGGGTAAAGCCCTCGGCCAGCAACGCATGTTCGGGCAGGTTGGCCGGGCGCTTGCAGTTGTTGCACAACCGGCGCGCCAGGCGCTGGGCGATCACCAGCGTCACCGAGCTGGTGATGTTGTACGGCGCGATGCCCATGTTCATCAGGCGCGCGATGGTCTGCGGTGCATCGTTGGTGTGCAGCGTGGACAGCACCATGTGGCCGGTCTGCGCCGCCTTGATCGCGATCTCGGCCGTCTCCAGGTCGCGGATTTCGCCGACCATGATGATGTCCGGATCCTGTCGCAGGAACGAGCGCAGTGCCGCGGCGAAGGTCATGCCGCGCTTGTTGTTCTGCTGCACCTGGTTGACGCCGGGCAGGCGGATTTCCACCGGGTCTTCGGCGGTGGAGATGTTGCGCGTCTCGTCGTTGAGGATGCCCAGCGCGGTATACAGCGACAC
Source organism: Stenotrophomonas sp. LC732 (assembly GCF_052446685.1). NCBI lineage: Bacteria > Pseudomonadati > Pseudomonadota > Gammaproteobacteria > Lysobacterales > Lysobacteraceae > Stenotrophomonas > Stenotrophomonas sp. LC732. The sequence continues at coordinate 3,502,680 of NZ_CP199214.1, forward strand.
CGTCTTGCCCGAACCGGTCGGGCCGGTCACCAGCACCATGCCGTAGGGCTTGTGGATGGCGTCCAGGAACAGCTTCTGCTGGTCCGGCTCGTAACCCAGCTTGTCGATGCCCAGCTTGGCCGCGCTGCCGTCCAGGATACGCAGCACCACCTTCTCGCCGAACAGGGTCGGCAGCGTGCTCACGCGGAAGTCGATCTGCTTGGTCTTGGACAGGTTGAGCTTGATGCGTCCGTCCTGCGGCACGCGCTTCTCGGCGATGTCCAGCTGCGCCATCACCTTCAGGCGCGCGGCGATGCGCTGGTTCAGCTTCACCGGCGCGCGCGCGACCATCTTCAGCAGGCCATCGATGCGCAGGCGCACGCGATAGTCGTCTTCATAGGGCTCGAAGTGGATGTCCGAGGCGCCCTTGCGGATCGCGTCCACCAGTACCTTGTTGACGAACTTCACCACCGGGGTGTCATCACCCTTGGCATCGATGCCGGAGTCGCCACCGGCGCCGAGATCCTCGTCTCCGGCCGCAACATCCAGGTTGCCCATGCCATCGTCGTCACCGCCCAGCGCGTCGCCCAGCGTGTCATGGCTGGCATGCCACTGCTCGAGCGTGCGGCGGATCTGGTCTTCATCCACCAGGATCGGCTCCACCACCAGATTGGTGTGGAACTTGATCTCGTCCAGCGAATGGGTCGGATTGCTGGTACCAACGAACAGCTTGCCGCCGCGCCTGAACAGCGGCAGCACGTTGTGCTTGCGCAGCAGCTCCTCGCTGACCAGGCTCATCGCGTTCTGGCTGGCGTCGAACGTGGACACGTCGAACAGCGGCATGCCGAACTCGACCGCGTTGGCCGCCGCCAACTGGGCCGCCCCGACCACCTTGTTCTGCGCGAACCAGGTCGGCAGCGGCTGCCGGGCCGCAGCGGCCTTGGCCATGGCGTCGCGGGCGGAAGCCTCGTCCAGCGCACCATCCTGGACCAGGCGACGGGCCAGGCCGGTGATGCCGACGAGATTGGCGGTGGTTACGGCGTTCATATGGATCCTTGGCTCATCATGGGTCAGGCAGTGCGGCGCGCCTTCCAGAGGCACCGCACAGGGCAGCAGAACCTGCCGCGACCCGATGGCCGACGACGACGCCAATCCTTCAGCATGACTGCCTCGCCCGGCACTCCCAGCCCGGCAGGCACGATCCTGACTCCCCCGGGGATGATAGCCCCGTCAACGGCCCGCCAACATCCCATTGGCAGGCCGAAGTGTGATCAACAGCCGGTTGGGCGATAGCGCGCTTCGAAGGCGCTGCCGTCGCAGGTCCAGGTGCCGTCGGCTGCGCGGCGAAGGATGAGATCTTTGCCTTGCACTGCTCCACCGCCAGCGACGGTACAACTGATGGTGCCGACACCCGCTCCGCTGAGTTCCGCAGATACCGACGAACACCGCACGGTCTCCTTCAATCCAATGTATTTGGCCGTCACAAGATCCGAATCTCGGTTCTCCTGAGCAATTGCTTCCATGGTTGTCTTGCCAGGCCGAATATCTGACAGCGCCGCCGCAAGCTGCGACTTGGCAACGTAGATCTGATACATCGGCAACGCAATGGCGGCGAGAATCGCGATGATCGCAACAACAATCATCAATTCGATCAACGTAAAACCGTGCGCTTTTTTCATGGAGCCCCCCAAAGCTCTCATTAGGTCCCGACAAAATAAAAAAGGCCCCGCTTTCGCGGGGCCCTCTTCTCGTCTCATTAGACGCCGGTGCAACCCGTCGGTGCGTACTTCTTCACAACGGTGGTCGCGCAGCTCCAAGTACCGTCAGCTGCCGCGCGCGACAGGGTGATGGTCTTGTTGGCGACCTGCGAGTTACCTGCCAGGGTGCAAGCGATGCTGGCTTCGCCAGTCGAAGCGGTGCCCTTGACATCCAGCTTGGTGCAGCGGGTCGAAACCTTGAGGCCGATATCCGCAGCAGTCGTCACGTCCTTGCCTTCATTCATCGCCACTTCGGTCGCCGACTTGCCACCGGTGACTTCAGCCAGACCCGCAGCGGTCTGCGACTTGGCCACGTAGTCCTGGTACATCGGCAGGGCGATGGCGGCCAGGATGGCGATGATCGCAACAACGATCATCAGTTCGATAAGGGTGAAGCCCTTCTGGTTCTTCATTTGGTACATCCCCAAGATAAGTGGTGGTTGATTTCAGAAGTCAGGATCGGTCTGACCAGCGGCCAGCTGAGCGGGTCCTGCCCCCTGCGGGTGGATCAACGCAGGTTGCGTGCCAACCCCGGCACGCCTCCCCCTGGATTTCCCCGCGCCCATGATGGCAGCTATTTCACGGATGGGAACCCCCCGGATGCGAATCTGCGATGGACGCGGCAATGTGACGCAGTGCGTCACCTTTGGCCGGCAACCGGCACGAATTCGCATCATGGGCCCCTTGGCAACTGCCCAGACGGGCATGAACCCGCTACCATCGACGGCTAGACGCCCGCCTGGGGATGGCGGGTCTTGGGGAGCCGATATGTCTGTCAGTCGCAGTGCGATCAAGAAGGAGCCCGTGGTGCGCAGCACCACGGAACTGCAGCCGTTTGTCTGGGAGGGGACCGACAAGCGGGGCGTGAAGATGAAAGGGGAGCAGGCCGCGAAGAACGCGAACCTGCTGCGGGCTGAACTACGCCGCCAGGGCATAAATCCCGGCGTGGTCAAACCCAAGCCCAAGCCGCTGTTTGGCGCGGCCGGGAGCAAGATCACACCCAAGGAAATCGCTTTCTTCAGCCGGCAGATGGCCACCATGATGAAGTCAGGCGTACCCATTGTGGGGTCGCTGGACATCATCGCGAACGGGCACAAGAACCCGCGCATGAAGAAGATGGTGGATGGCCTGCGCACCGACATCGAGGGCGGCTCGTCGCTCTATGAGGCTGTCAGCAAGTACCCGGTACAGTTCGACGAGCTCTATCGCAACCTGGTGCGGGCTGGTGAAGGCGCCGGCGTGTTGGAAACCGTGCTGGACACTGTTGCCAACTATAAAGAGAACATCGAGGCCCTGAAGGGCAAGATCAAGAAGGCGATGTTCTACCCGGCCATGGTGCTGGCAGTGGCCCTGCTGGTCAGTGGCATTTTGCTGGTCTGGGTGGTGCCGCAGTTCGAGGACGTGTTCAAGGGCTTCGGCGCGGACCTGCCGGCCTTCACCCAGATGATCGTGAACATGTCTCGATTCATGGTCTCGTGGTGGTGGCTGATCCTGCTGGTCATCATCGGCTCGGTCGTAGGCTTCATCGCGGCCTACAAGCGCTCGCCGAAACTTCAGCACAGCATTGACCGGCTGGTACTGAAGCTGCCGGTCATCGGGCAGATCATGCACAACAGCTCGATCGCACGCTTTGCGCGTACCACTGCGGTGACTTTCAAGGCCGGTGTGCCACTTGTGGAAGCACTGAGCATCGTGGCCGGCGCCACCGGCAATACAGTTTACGAGCATGCCGTATTGCGCATGCGCGACGACGTGTCTGTCGGTTACCCGGTCAACATGGCCATGAAGCAGACCGCCCTGTTCCCGCACATGGTCATCCAGATGACCGGCATCGGCGAAGAGGCGGGCGCCCTGGACGCCATGCTGTTCAAGGTGGCCGAGTACTATGAGCAGGAGGTCAACAACGCCGTTGACGCCCTGAGCAGCCTGCTGGAACCGATCATCATGGTGATCATTGGTACCATCGTAGGCGGCATGGTCATCGGCATGTACCTGCCGATCTTCAAGCTCGCTTCCGTCGTCGGATAATCACTACATGGCATTTCTAGACCAGCATCCCGGCCTCGGCTACCCCGCCGCGGCCGCCCTGGGGCTGCTGCTGGGCAGTTTCCTCAACGTCGTCATCCTGCGCCTGCCCAAGCGGCTGGAGTGGCAGTGGAAGCGCGATGCGCGCGAGGTCCTGGAAGAACCGGACTTCTACAAGCCCCCGCCACCGGGGATCGTGGTCGAGCCCTCGCACTGCCCGCACTGCAAGCACAAGCTGAGCTGGTACGAGAACATCCCGCTGTTCAGCTGGATCATCCAGGGCGGCAAGTGCCGCCACTGCAAGGCGCCGATCTCGCTGCAGTACCCGCTGGTCGAGGCCCTGACCTCGGTATTGGTGCTGGCCTGCGTCTGGCAGTTCGGCTTCGGCTGGCAGGGCTTCGGCGCCATCGTGCTGACCTGCTTTCTGATCGCCTTGTCCGGCATCGACCTGCGCACCCAGCTGCTGCCCGACCAGTTGACCCTGCCACTGATGTGGCTGGGCCTGATAGGCAACATCGACAACCTGTACATGCCGGCCAAGCCTGCATTGGTCGGCGCGGCGGTGGGCTATCTGTCGCTGTGGATGGTCTGGTGGCTGTTCAAGCAGCTGACCGGCAAGGAAGGCATGGGCCACGGCGATTTCAAGCTGTTGGCCGCGCTCGGCGCCTGGTGCGGGTTGAAGGGCATCCTGCCGATCATCCTGCTGTCGTCGGTGCTGGGCGCCATCATCGGCTCGATCTGGCTGTACACCCGGGGCCGTGACCGCGCCACGCCGATCCCGTTCGGCCCCTACCTGGCCATCGCGGGCTGGCTGTACTTCATGTGGGGCGCGCCCGTGGTGGAGCAGTACCTGGTGTTGAGCGGACTGCGCTGAGGGGAATCCCCATGAGCCGCTATGTGGTTGGCCTGACCGGCGGCATTGCCGCCGGCAAGAGCGAGGTGACCCGGCGCTTCGAGGCGCTGGGCATCATGGTGGCCGACGCCGATCTGGCCGCCCGCGCGGTGGTTGCCGCCGGTAGCCCGGCCCTGGACCGTATCGCCGAGCGCTTCGGCGCCGGCATGCTGCAGGCGGATGGCAGCCTGGACCGGGCGCGCCTGCGGGCCCACGTATTCGCCGACCCGGCCGAACGGGCGGCACTGGAAACGATCACCCACCCGGCCATCCGCCTGCTGATGCAACAGCAGTGCGAGCAGGCCGCCAGCCCCTATGCGATTGCCGCCATTCCGTTGCTGACCGAGGTCGGTGGGCGGCAGGCCTACCCGTGGTTGGACCGGGTATTGCTGGTGGATGCGCCCGAAGCCGTGCAGCACGCCCGGCTGATGCAGCGCGACGGCATCGACGCCGCGCTGGCCGACAAGATGATCGCCGCCCAGGCCAGCCGCGCGCAGCGGTTGGCACTGGCCGATGATGTAGTGGTCAACGATGGTCACCCGGAAGAGCTGCAGGCGCAGGTGGAAGCGCTGCATGAGCGGTATCTGGGGCTGGCTGGGGGTTGAGGCTTGGTTGCCGGCCAGCGGCCGGCACTACCGAAGCGCATCCGCGCATGGCGGCGATTTACCCTGCACCAGCGTGGAACTGCTGTAGAGCCGAGCCCACGCTCGGCTGCGATCATCAAGCCGAGCATGGGCTCGGCTCTACAAAGCGTTCTGCATTCACGCGTGGCGTGGACCTACTCCAGCTGCAGGCGGGCGTAGCGGGCCAGTTCGCGGGCGCCGAGCAGCAGGCCGTCGACGACATCCGGGCTCAGCTGCTGGTGGGCACCGCCCTGTTCGCGGGCGGCTTCGGCGGCGTGCAGCACCTGCATGAGTGCATTCAAGCCGGCCAGGGTGCGGCTGAGACCGGCCATGGTGGCCGCTTGGGCAGGGCTGAGGCCCTGCGCTTCCAGTCGCCGGCCGTCGGCGGCATCGCGACCGTCCATGCGGGCCAGCAGCGCGGGCAGCAGATCCTTGGGATCATCGAGCAGGGTTTCGACACGCTCGGCCACGTCGGCCGGCAGCAGGTCAGCGGCTTCGCCGATCAGTGCGTACAGTTGGGGGAACACGGGGCGTGCGGACATGGTGAATCTCCTCGCAGACGACGAGCCACCTGCGGATGCGAGGTGGCGGACGGTGCGGGTTGGCGTACCGGAGACCCAACAACTCAAGCGCGAGGAAAAAGACTCCAGCGGATTCTGATGAATCCCCACGCACCATCCGCCGAAACGAGGCAGGCGATGCATTTTCCATGATGAGCCGCAGCCCACCCGGAGCGCTTGAGTTGAAGGTTTTTTTTCAGGACGCCAATCCCGGCCAGGGCACCTGCCCCGGCCGCCCCATCTGGCCATCACGCAGCACTGTGATCTGTAAGGAAATTCTCAAGCCGCTGTTGGGTGTACGAATGCGTGCATGCGGACACGCGCGCTACGTGGCAACGGTCACGGTGATGTCGTGTTGGGCTTCTGGCCCATCCTTCCTGCGAGGGGAATTCGGTGGCACAAGCGACAGAGGGCGCGACACGAACCCGCTGTGGAGCCGAGCCTATGCTCGGCTTCGGGAAGCCACGGCAGCCGAGCGCAGGCTCGGCTCTACAAGTGGAGCACCCACCCAAGCAGGGGCCCTTACAACGGCTTCGGCGAGAACGTCAGCGTGGCGATCACGCCGCGCTCGCCACCGGGGCGCACGCTGACCTGCCAGCCGTACAGATCGCACAGGCGGCTGACGATCGACAGGCCGATGCCACCGCCCTGCGAATGGCCGGCATGGGTGCCGCGATAGCCGCGCTGGAACAGCTTGGCGGCGTCTTCTTCGCTCAGGCCCGGGCCGCTGTCAGTCACCGACACTGAATTGCTGCCGACAAAGACGCGCACTTCGCCATCCTGCGAGTACTTCACCGCGTTGCCGATCAGGTTGCCCAGCGCCACCGACAAGGCCGCCTCCGGCGCATCGATCACCAGGTTGCGCTCGCCTTCCAGCGCCAGCTCCAGCGGCTTGCCACCCAGCTGGGCGCGGTGGGCGTCCAGCAGCTGTTCGGCCACGCGCGCGACGTTGCTGGTGCCCTGCCCGCGCTCGTTGCGCGACAGCAGCAGCAGCGCGCCGATCAGGTCGCTGCACTGCTGTTCGGCGCGTTGGATGCGCTGTAGCCGCTGCAGCACCTTCTCATCCAGGCCGGGCCGGGTCAGCAGCAGTTCGGTGGCGCCACGGATCACCGCCAGCGGCGTGCGCAGTTCGTGGCTGACGTCGGCATTGAACTCGCGGTCGCGCTGCACCACTTCGGTCAGTCGCGACGAATAATCATCCAGCGCCTGCGCCAGCTGCCCCACTTCGTCGTCGGGGAAACGCGGCGCCAGCGGCTCGGGATCACTGGTGCCGCCGCGATAGGCACGCAGCCGCGCGGCCAGGTCCGAAACCGGCTTCATCACCTTCGATGCCGACCACCAGCCCAGCACCAGCGACAACAGGCTGAACACCAGCACCGACAGCACCAGCGCGCGGTTGAGCTGCTGCCCACCGCGCACGCTGTCGGTCATGTCATAGGCCAGGAACGCCCAGGCGTCGGGCGTCTTGCGCACGGCCAGCTTGTAGGAATAGCGCTGGCCGCGCTCGTCCACGCCGCCCATGTTGTACAGGCCATCCTTGAACTCATACCAGTCCGGCTCTTCCTCGCGCAGCGCGTCAAACTTGTCAGGCTTGATCAGGCGCGCACGCATCTGCTGCACGGGCAGGTCGGGGTTGCGATCCGGGCTCTCGTAGAACCGCCGCACGTACTCGTTGATGTTGCGGTTCATCACGTCTTCCACCAGCTGGTTTTCCACGCGCATGCGGGCCCAGTTGGTGGCAAACGCGAACAGTGTCGTCAGGCAGAAGCCCAACAACACGAACGAGACGATGATGCGGCTGCGCAGGCGCCGCCGATACGGCGAACGCCGGCGCTCCCCCTTGGTTGCCACGGAATCAGGCTTCCGGGGTGGCGATGCGGTATCCGATGCCATGGCGGGTCTGGATCAGCGGCACTTCAAACGGCTTGTCGACCACCGCACGCAGGCCGTGGATGTGGACACGCAGCGAATCCGAGTCGGGCAGCTCCTCGCCCCACACGCGGGTTTCCAGCTCCTGGCGGGTAACCACGGCCGGCGCGGCCTCCATCAGGGCCTGCAGGATCTTCAGCGCGGTCGGGTTGAGTTGCAGCAGCTTGCCCTGGCGGCGCACTTCCAGCGTGTCCAGGTTGTATTCCAGGTCGCCGGTTTCCAGCACGCGGGTCTGCACGCCCTTGCCGCGGCGCGACAGCGCGTTCAAGCGCACTTCCACTTCCTGCAGCGCGAACGGCTTGATCAGGTAGTCATCGGCGCCGGAATCGAAACCGGCCAGCTTGTTGTCCAGCGAGTCGCGGGCGGTCAGCATCAGCACCGGGGTCTGCTTGCGCGCTTCGTTGCGCAGCTTGCGGCACACTTCGATGCCATCCATGCCCGGCAGGTTCAGGTCCAGAACGATGGCGTCGAACTCGTGGACCACGGCCAGGTGCAGGCCGGTCACGCCGTCGGCGGCGAAGTCCACGGTGTGGCCACGATCCTCAAGGTAGTCGCCAAGGTTGGCGGCGATGTCGCTGTTGTCTTCGATTACGAGAATGCGCACTGGGACCTCTGGTTCTTGAAGGGTCGTCGGGGGGCCAGGCCCACCCGCTCAGGATGCCCCTGCGTGGGTGGACGCGACGTCTACCTGCTGAACGATACAGGTTCCATTCTTAACATTTCGTACCGAAGGGCCGACACCGACAAAAGCCCCCTCGGCGAGCGGTCAGCGGCTGATGCGCTGCTGGTCGGTCAGCGCCCGGCGGCTGTCTTCCTGGGCCTTGCGACGCTGGGCCACGGTCAGGCAGACGCTGGTCGGCATGTTGCTGCCGGTAAGGCGCTCGCGGCGGCAGATCATGCGGCTGTCGGCCTGGGCGCGGGTCATGATGGTGTTGACGATCTCCTGCTCGTTGAACAGGTCGTTGCGCTCCTGCGGGGCCAGCTCATCCACCTTCTCCCGGCCATTCATCTTGATCCGGATCCGGTTCAGAGCCTGCTGCACGCGACTCTTGTCCTCCAGCCCGATCTCGCTGTAGTCCTCGCTGCCCATGGCCGTTTCAACGCGGCGGATCTGCTCGGACACCGGGGTGAAGGCATCCATCTGCACGGTGTCCTTCTGCGCCTTGGCCTGCACGGTGGCTACCAGGCCGAGCGACAGCATCAGGGCAAGTGTCGTGTTGCGGTACATGACGAGCTCCATGTTCGTCCATGAATAGGGTCTCGACTTTACGATTCCGCCGATGCGCCCACAAGGGACGCACGGCAGGGTGACCGATGGCGGCATGCGATCGGTCCGGCAGCGATCAGGGCTTGTAGTTGTTGAAGCGCTGATTGTCGTTGAGCGCCTTGCGGCTGTCTTCCTGCGCCTTGCGGCGCTGGGCTACGGTCAGGCAGACACTCTGCGGCATGTTGCTGCCGGTGGTGCGTTCACGACGGCAGACCATGCGGCTGTCGGCGTGGGCGCGGGTCATGATCGTGTTGATCACTTCCTGGTCGTTGAAGATCTCGGTGCGGTCCTGCGGACTGACCTGCTCCACGCGTTCGTGGTCGCCCATCTTGATCTTGATGCGGCCCAGCGCCTGCTGCACGCGGCTTTTGTCTTCCAGCCCGATCTCGCTGTAGTCCTCGCTGTTGATCGCCGTCTCAACGTTGCGGATCTGTTCGGCCACCGGTGCGTTGGCGTCGAACTTCACCTGCCCTTTCTCGGGCTTGGCGTGGGCGGTGGTGGCCAGGGCCAGGCCCAGCATCAGGGCGAAGGGGGTCATGCGCTGCATCGTTACCTCCAGGTTCTTCCATGAGTGGAACATCGATCCTGCGGTGCCACCGATGCGTCGTCACAGCACACTCGATGGGCCGAAGGGCGGTGCGGTCAACGCCCGGCGGGCGGTGGGCTGAGCGTGTTGTAGCTGCGCTGGTCGTTGATCAGCGCCTTGCCTTTCTCTTCGATCCGGCGCCGTTCGGCCACGGTCAGGCAGCGGCTCTTGGGCATGTTGCTGCCGGTGGTGCTTTCGTACCTGCAGATCTGCCGGCTGTCTTCATGGCCACGCGCCAACAGGGTGTTGATGCGTTCCTGCTCGTTGAAGACCTCGGCCTGCAGCTGCGGCGGCAGCTCCTGCACGGTCTGGCGTTCGCCCATGTGCTGGCGGATACGCGACAGCGACTGCTGCACCTGGCCGCGATCCTCGGCGGACAGTTCGGCATAGTCGGGGGCGGCCAGGGCGGTTTCCACCTGACGCATCTGCTCGGCGACCGAGCCCTGCCGGTCCATCTGTACAGCCACTTTCTCCGGCTTGGCGGCAACAGCGCCAGACAGGCCCAGCAGCAACGCGATCATCATGATGCGGTACATCGCCAACCTCCCGATCCATCCCGGAACGAAGGGCCAACTCTACGACCGTCACGCGGCCTCCACAAGAGACCTTGGGCATGGGGCCGACAGGCATAAAAAAGGCCCAGACGGTGCACCCGCCTGGGCCTGAAGTCGTATCCCGATACCGATCCTGCTGAGAGGCAGAGCTGCGGTTCGCTGAAGCCTACGCCGGATCCGATTAAAGCCTCGTTAAAGGCCCGGATCATTTGCCGTGAGAATCATAACCCCATGGATAATCAGGGTTTTTTGATCTTCTCTACGTGCTCGATGATGCGTGTCGCCACGTCGACCCCGCAGGCCGCTTCGATGCCTTCCAGCCCGGGCGTGGAGTTGACCTCCAGCACCAGCGGGCCGCGCGCGGAACGGATCAGGTCCACGCCGCAGACCGACAGGCCCAGCGCCTTCGCCGAACGCACCGCCACCTGCTGCTCGGCACGGCTGGCCTTGGCCGCCACGGCGGTACCCCCGGCGTGCAGGTTGGAGCGGAAGTCGCCCTCCGGTGCCTGCCGCTGCATCGACGCCACCACCTGGTCGCCCACCACGAAGCAGCGCAGGTCGGCCCCCTTGGCCTCGCCGATGAATTCCTGCATCAGGAAGTTGGCGTACAGGCCGCGCAGCGCTTCGACGATGCCGCGCGAGGCACTGGCCTTCTCGGTCAGGATCACGCCGCGCCCCTGGGTGCCTTCATTGAGCTTCACCACGTGCGGCGGCGGGCCCAGCATGGACAGCAGGTCGACGGTGTCGTCGGGGTTGTCGCCGAACACGGTGACCGGCATGTCGATGCCCTTGGCCGCCAGCAGCTGGTGCGCGCGCAGCTTGTCGCGCGAACGCAGGATGGCGTCGGACGGATTGGGCGTGCGCGCGCCCATCAGCTCGAACTGGCGCAGCACTGCGGTGCCGTAGCGGGTGATCGAGGCACCGATGCGCGGAATGACCATGTCCACGCCGGTCATTGGCCGGCCCTTGTAGTGCATGGAAAAGCCATCGGCGGCGATGCGCATGTAGCAGCGCAACGGGTCCAGGATGCGCACGGTGTGGCCGCGCGCGCGCGCCGCCTCGACCAGCCGACGGGTGGAATACAGGGAGCTGTTGCGGGACAGGATGGCGAGCTTCATCGCGGTGGGATCGGTCGGCAGGCGCGAAGCATAGCGCGGGCGTGTGGCGGGTGGATGATGCCTGGCCCGTGCCGCCTGCGCCGGTAGTGGCCGGCTCCTGCGGCGACGATTCCGGCGAAAGAGTAACCGTCGCCGGATACACCACAGGCCCGCATCACCATGCGGGCTGGTTCCGCTTCAGAACCCGCGCGCGGATTCACCCAGCGCTGCGATGCAGGCCATCTGCGTGACCGATCCGGCCGAGGTCCCCTCATAGATCTGCCACAGAAGCTGCGCGGCCTTCGGCCCACCGGCGCGACCCAGTGCGCGCACTGCGGCCAGCTGGCGGGAGGTGCCGGCACCGGAGTTCTTGTAGATCTCATGAAGGCTGCCGACGACGTCGTCCTTCGTTTCCATGCGCTGCTTCCGTGTAGGAAATGCGGCAACGCTAACCGGGCGCGTATGGGCGTGGATATGAAACTAATCAGAAATGAAGAAGGCCGCTGATGAGCGGCCTTCTGTCTACGCGCGTGGCGCGATTGGAGCGGGCGATGGGAATCGAACCCACGTCAGTAGCTTGGGAAGCTACAGCTCTACCATTGAGCTACGCCCGCAGTGCGCGGTGAAAGTCTATGCGGTTGGGCCAGTGTTGCGCAATGGCAGCATGCCGCAATGGGGTCAGAGCCGTTTCCTGGCGGAAACGGATCCGACCCCCGGCGCAACAGGTCAGAGCCCTTTCCTTGCGGAAAGGGATCCGACCCCAGCGGGTGCTGCTTAGAACGTGCCGCTGAAGTTGGCGAACAGGGTGGCGTCCTGCGCGCGCTTCTGGCCGGTCGACGCGCTCAGGCCGAAGTTGCTCTGCAGGCCGAACAGTTCGGTGCGGGCACCCAGCACGACGGTGGCGTAGTTCTTGTCGAACTTCAGGCCCGGCACGCGGTAGCTGCCCAGTTCCGGCAGGGTCTGCAGCCAGGCGCTGGCCTGCTTGGTGTCCTCGAACTCGTGATCGTAGGTCACCTGCGCGTACGGCTTGACGGCGCCGCCATCGAAACGGGCCTGCCAGCCGAGGCGGCCGACGGTCGAATCGACGTTCTGGCGGTCATAGCCCAGTGCGGTGGCCAGGGTGCCGGCCGCGGCGCTTTCGGTGTAGCCGTCGATCTTCACCTTCTGCCAGATCACCGAGGCGATCGGGCCGTGGCGGAAGCCGCCTTCGGTGCCGAACTCGTAACCGGCGTTCAGGGCGGCGGTCAGGTTGCTGCCGTCCGGCGAACCACCATGCTCACGGGTGGCCGGGCCCAGCTGGACCTTGCGGTTCACGTCATAGGACAGCCAGGTGTAGCTGACCTGGCCGTTCACCCAGATGCGGTCGCCATACCAGCCGGCGAACAGACCGGCGGTGGTGTCCTTCTGGGTGAAGTCGCCACGGCTGTTGCCGAAGTCGGCGCTGAGGCGGCCGAAGCCGGCGAAACCGCCGAACACCATGCCGTCGCGGGCCCAGTCGATACCGAACAGGCCGGCCGGGGCCAGGCCGTCGTACAGGTCTGCGTGGTCGTAGCGCTGCAGGTCACCGCGCACGCCGCCCCACCAGGACAGGCCGTCAGCCGGACGACCACCCAGGTGCATGCTGACCTGGTCGGCACGCGAGCGGCCGATGGTCTGTGCCGAGTGGCTCAGCACCTGCTGCAGGCGCGGGCCTTCCAGCACCGAGACCGCGTACTGACCCAGCAGCTGATGACCCGCGGTGGTCGGGTGCACGCCATCGGCGAACAGGTAGGTGTTGGCCGCATCCGGGCTGACGTAGCTGGTCGGGTTGCAGGTCAGGATGCTCTGCGTCGAGTTGGCCGGATCGATCTTGCAGGCGGTGCTGGTGACGTTGGTGAAGCCGTACATGCCCGGGTTGGCGGTCACTTCACGCAGGATGCTGAAGGTGTCGAGCGGAATGAACTCGATGCCCGCCTGCTTCAGACCACCGTACAGGGCCTTGTTGTAACCGGCCGACAGTGCAGTGGCGGCGGCGGCGTTGGGGCCACGGAACTGCGGAGTGATGCCCACGTCCGGCAGATTCGGCACGAGCACGTACTGGGCACCGGCCTGCTTCAGGGCGCCCACCAGCGCGATCTGGTCGGTGACCGCGGCGCCGATGATGCCCTGCACCTGGGCCTGCGAGGCACCACCGGCCGCTGCGCGCGTGGCCGCGAACAGATCATTGGCACCGCCCCATACGGTGTACAGGGCATTGGCGTCGGCCTTGCCACCATTCGCAGCAAGGTAACGGGTCGCCTGCGACTTCAGCGACGGAATGGCTCCGAGGCCACCCGCTTCGTCGGCCGATACACGGGCGCCGCCGACGGCGTAGTTGTCACCGTTCTGGCCATTGCCGTTGGGCGTGCCGTTGAGGCCGTAGTAGTTGGCGACCTGCTGCGCCCACACCCAACCCGGGTTGGTGGTGAACTGGCCGGTCACCGGACGCACATCGGCCGGCAGCAGCGGGCGGAAATAGCCAGCGTCGGTCAGGCTGTCACCGAAGAACACGGCCTTGGAATAGGGGGATTCGCCTGCCATGGCCGGAAGCGCGGCCAGCGCGATCGCGGCCGCCATCAGGGAGCGGATCGGGCGTTTGCTGAGCAGCATGTAAAAAACTCCTGTGGGGATATCGTTGAGGACCCGGCGGACGTACGCCGGCGCACGGTGAATGGTTCCACTGCGCCGCGTTTTGCTCACGCTGCGCCGCCGCATGGATTGTCGCCTGAGGGCGCTGGACCACGCTGTGCCGGGGCTGGCGATCAACGAAATTTGCAAGGGTTCCGATCCGCGCAGGCCATCGGCGACAATGCGGCGATGAACATCCAGCTCAACGGCGAACCCCGTACCCTGCCCGCTTCGGCGACCCTCCACGACCTGCTGCAGGCCGAGCAGCTGCTGCAGCGCCGGGTGGCGGTGGAGGTCAACGGCGAGATCGTCAGCCGCAGCCGCCATGGCGAGCACGTCCTGGCCGAAGGCGACGTGGTGGAGATCGTGCACGCGCTGGGCGGGGGCTGAGGCCTGCGCGGGTGTTCAGGGGTCAGATCCCTTTGCCGATGGCAAAGGGATCTGACCCCACGCTCGACCCCGCCCTCTGCGTGACCCCATCTTCAGGCGGATAAGCGATAATCGCGCCATGAACGTTCATGTCTCCCCCGATTCGCTGGTGATCGCCGGCAAGACCTATGGCTCGCGGCTGCTGACCGGCACCGGCAAGTTCAAGGACCTGGAAGAAACCCGCCTGGCCACCGAGGCCGCTGGCGCCCAGATCGTCACCGTGGCCATCCGCCGCACCAACATCGGGCAGAACCCGGGCGAGCCGAACCTGCTGGACGTGCTGCCGCCGGAGCGCTTCACCATCCTGCCCAACACCGCCGGCTGCTACACCGCCGAGGACGCCGTGCGTACCTGCCGGCTGGCCCGTGAGCTGCTGGACGGCCACAACCTGACCAAGCTGGAAGTGCTGGGCGACCAGAAGACCCTTTACCCGGACGTGATGCAGACCCTGAAGGCCGCCGAGCAGCTGGTCAAGGACGGTTTCGAGGTGATGGTCTATACCTCCGACGACCCGATCCTGGCCAAGCGCCTGGAAGAGATCGGCTGCGCTGCGGTGATGCCGCTGGCCGCGCCGATCGGTTCGGGCCTGGGCATCCAGAACAAGTACAACCTGCTGCAGATCATCGAAGACGCCAAGGTGCCGATCATCGTCGACGCCGGCGTCGGTACCGCGTCGGACGCGGCGATCGCGATGGAGCTGGGCTGCGACGGCGTGCTGATGAACACCGCCATTGCCGGTGCGCGCAGCCCGGTGCTGATGGCCAGCGCGATGCGCAAGGCGGTCGAGGCCGGCCGCGAGGCCTTCCTTGCCGGGCGCATCCCGCGCAAGCGCTACGCCAGCGCCTCCTCGCCGGTGGATGGGCTGATCGGCTGATGACCAATCCTTTTGACAGCGCCGGTTCCAAGGCCCCGCCCAAGCCCTTCACCGTGAGCGAGGGCCGCCGCGAGGTGCGCAGCTTCGTGTTGCGCCAGGGCCGCTTCACCCCTGCCCAGCAGCGCGCGTTCGACGAGCGCTGGCCGCGCTTCGGCATCGATTACACCGGTCAGCTGCGTGATCTGGACGCCACCTTCGGCCGCCCGGCACACAAGGTGCTGGAGATCGGCTTCGGCAACGGCGCCGCGCTGCGCTTCGCCGCCCAGCACGACCCGTCGCGCGACTACATCGGCATCGAGGTGCACGCCCCGGGCGTGGGCCGTCTGCTGAACGCGCTGGCCGAGGACAATGCCGACCACGTGCGCCTGTACCACCACGATGCGGTGGAAGTGCTGCAGAACGAGATCGCCGACGGCGCGCTCGATGAAGTGCGCATCTACTTCCCGGATCCCTGGCACAAGAAGCGCCACAACAAGCGCCGCCTGCTGCAGCCGGCGTTCGCCGAACTGCTGGTGCGCAAGCTGCGCCCGGGTGGCCGCCTGCACTGCGCGACCGACTGGGAAGACTACGCCGAGCAGATGTGGGATGTGCTCGATGCCACCGCCGGCCTGGTCAACCGTGCCGGCCCGCGTGGCAGCGTGCCGCGCCCGGACTGGCGCCCGCAGACCCACTTCGAGACCCGCGGCCAGAAGCTCGGCCATGGCGTCTGGGACCTGCTGTACGACCGCACCTGACGATCGCCTGAGGACGCCGCGCCCCACATGGATACCGCGCTGACGCTGACCAACGACATGAAGCTCGTGCTCGGGCTGGTCGGCTTCACGATGGCGATGTTCCTGTTCGAGCGCATCCGCGCCGACGTGGTCGCGCTGGTGGTGCTGGTGGTGCTCGGTGTCACCGGACTGATCGCGCCGGAGGAAATCTTCGGCGGTTTCTCCGGTAACGCGGTGATGAGCATCATCGCCACCACCATCCTCGGTGCGGGTCTGGACCGCACCGGGGCGCTGAACCGGCTGGCCGCCTGGCTGCTGCGGCGCGGCCACGGTGTCGAGCAGCGGCTGCTGATGATGACCACGGCCATCGCCGGCCTGAACTCATCCTTCATGCAGAACCCGTCGGTGATGGCGTTGTACCTGCCGGTCGCCTCGCGACTGGCAGCGCGCACCGGGCTGACGATGCAGCGCCTGCTGCTGCCGATCTCGGCGGCGATCGTGATGGGCGGTGCGCTGACCATGGTCGGCAATTCGCCGCTGATCCTGCTGAACGATCTGCTGGCCTCGGCCAACAACAACCTGCCCTCCGGCCTGGCCACCATCGAGCCGCTGCGCATGTTCGCGCCGCTGCCGATCGGCGTGGCACTGCTGGTCGCCTCGCTGCTGTACTTCCGCTACTACGGCGACCGCAAGCTGATCGAGGAAGAAAACCTGGTCAACGACGGGGTCACCCCGGCGCGAACCGAGAGCTACTTTGCCAAGACCTACGGCATCGAAGGCGATGTGTTCGAGCTGGTGGTCAGCGCCGAAAGCCCGCTGGTCGGCATGACCCTGGGCGAGGCCGAGACCCTGCACGATGCGCCACTGCTGCTGGCCCTGAAGACCGGCAATGACACCCGCCTGGCGCCGCCGGCGGAGATGCGCATCTGGGTCGGCAGCGTGCTCGGTGCGATGGGCCCGCGCCAGCAGATCAGCGACTTCGCGCAGAACCAGTTCCTGCGCATGTCCTCGCGCCTGAAGCACCTGGGCGACCTGTTCAACCCCAGCCGCGCCGGCATTTCCGAGGCGGTGGTGCCGCCGACCTCGAACGTGATCGGCAAGAGTGCGGCCGACCTGCGCCTGCGCAAGGAGCGCGGCATCAGCCTGCTGGCGATCAACCGCGACAAGCAGGTGATCCGCGAGGACGTGCGTGACGTGCAGCTGCGCGCCGGTGACATGCTGGTGTTCCACAGCATCTGGACCGACCTGGCGCAGGCTGCCAAGAGCCGCGACTTCGTGGTGGTGACCGACTACCCGACCGGCGAGCAGCGCCCGCACAAGTTCAAGATCGCGATGGCGATCTTCGCGTTGACCATCCTGATCGCGCTGACCAGCAAGCTGCCGGTGGCGCTGACGCTGATGACCGGCGTGGCCGGCATGCTGCTGACCGGCGTGCTGCGCATGGACGAGGCCTATGCCTCGATCAACTGGAAGACGGTGTTCATGATGGCCGGGCTGATTCCGCTCGGCTGGGCGATGGACTCCAGCGGTGCGGCCGCGTGGGTGGCCGGCCATACCATCGACAAGCTGCCGACCGGCATTCCGGTGTGGGTGCTGGAGGTGGCGCTGGCGCTGCTGACCACGGCGTTCTCGCTGGTGATCAGCCATGTGGGCGCGACCATCGTGATGGTCCCCATTGCGGTGAACCTGGCACTGGCGGCGGGTGGCAACCCGACCGCGTTCGCGCTGATCGTGGCGCTGTCGGCGTCCAACAACCTGATGACGGCCTCCAACCCGGTGATCTCGATGATCACCGGCCCGGCCAACTACACCCCGCGCGAGATGTGGCGGGTCGGCGGCCCGTTGTCGCTGATCTACACCTGCGTGGTGGTGCTGATGATCAACCTGATGTTCTGAGGGTTGGGGTTTGTTGGCAGGGCTGCGCCCTGCACCCGCCGAATCAACGTCAACGTCAAAGGCTGGCATTCCGTGGGATGGCGGGGTGGGTCCGGTTGCGGGGGACGCCGTGAACCCGTCCATGGGGGCTTGGCCGCGGCATCCATGCCGCGGACACCGCCGCAACCGGACCCACCCCGCCTTCGACAGTTTCACGCGGCTGGTGGTGGGTGCCGACCGTTGATCGGCACGGATCTCGCTCTGGTAGCTGTCGACCTTGGTCGACACGGCTTTTGTAGCGTCGAGCCGTGCTCGACTGCTTCTGGCCTCAAGCCAGGTAGACCTGCCCGTCGCGCACGTCCACCGGCACCGCGCGCAGGCGGTCGCCCTTGCACGGGCCGGCGATGCAGTCGCCACTGTCCAGCGCGAACGACGCGCCATGCGCGGCGCACACCAGGTGGCCCTCGCGGCTCTTCAGGAACTGCCCCGGCGCCCAGTCCAGGCGGCGGCCGGCATGCGGGCAGATGTTCAGGAATGCGCGCACCTGCGCGCCGTCGCGGTACAGCACCAGCGATTCGGCATCTCCATCGACCACCGCTTCGACCTCGGCAAACGCGCCATCGGCAATGGCATCCAGGGCGATCAGGGCAGCAGCGGCAGTCATGGCGAAGGCTCGTACGATAAACCCGCATTGTCGCATGCCCACTCAGGTGACTGGCTGCGACATGAACACAAGTCATTGATCCGTAATAAGCACAGGCTATATTTAACGAGTTTTTCACTCAATGACAGTGGCGCGTCCCGATACTCTGGTTTCGCTGATCCCAGCCTATCGAGCCGCCATGTTCAATCGCGCATCCGCCTTCAACCAGTTCCGCACCCTGTTCGCGCCGCGCAAGCCGCGCCACCCGCTGGTGCGCGTTGCCGTGGGCCTGCTTGGCCTGGCGATCCTGGCCGCGATGGTGTTCATCGGTGTGTTCGTCGGTGCGGCGATGATCCTGGTCGGCCTGGCGTGGAAGCTGCTGGCCTCGCGCAAGCCGGGTGTTGCCCGTCCGGTCGACCCGACCGTGGTCGAAGGCGAGTACCGCGTGGTACGCAAGCCGGTGTTGCCGGCCTCGCGCTGATCCACCTCCTGCGCGCCCGCTGACGGCGGGCGCCATGCGTTCTAGACTGCGGGCACGCCCTTCCTGGATGCCCGCATGTCCGATGTCTCCGATGTGATCCCTGCCGTAGCCCTGCCGCGTGTGCCGGTAGCCGGTGGTGGCAGTTTCCCCGTGCACCGTATCTACTGCGTCGGCCGCAATTTCGCCGACCACGCCCGCGAAATGGGTGCGGCAGTGCCGGCGGCCGATGACCGTGGCCGCCCGATGTTCTTCAGCAAGCCGGCCGATGCGATCGTGGTCGGCCACGACGATGCAATCCCCTACCCGCCAGCGACCGCCAACCTGCACCACGAAGTGGAGCTGGTGGTGGCGATCGGCCGCGATGCGCCCGCCGGCGAGCTGGCCGTGGCCGACGCCGACGCACTGGTCTACGGCTATGCCGTCGGCCTGGACCTGACCCGCCGCGACCTGCAGGCCGCGGCCAAGGACAAGGGCCACCCGTGGGACGCGGCCAAGGGCTTCGACGCCTCCGCGCCGATCAGCGAAATCGTCCACGCCGAGGAAGTCGGCGACCTGGCCGCGCTGAACCTGTCGCTGGAGGTCAACGGCGAGGTGCGTCAGCAGGCTCTGCTCGACCAGATGATCTGGAACGTGCCGGAGATCCTGCATGAGCTGTCCAAGCTGTGGCAGCTGCGTGCTGGCGACCTGGTGTTCATGGGCACGCCGTCCGGCGTGGCCGCGCTCAAGCCCGGCGACCGCTTCAGCGCGCGCCTGGAAAACGTGGCCGAGCGCCACGGCGTGATCGCCGGCTGACATCACCTGCGCTACCCTGCGCGCTGTCCACTTCCCCACCGGAGAAAAACAACAATGGGAATGCTCACCGAGTTCAAGGAATTCGCGATGCGCGGCAACGTCATCGACCTCGCCGTCGGCGTGGTGATCGGCGCGGCCTTCGGCAAGATCGTGACCGCACTGGTCGAGAAGATCATCATGCCGCCGCTGGGCTACCTGATCGGCCGCGTGGACTTCTCCAGCCTGGCCTGGACGCTGTCGCCAGCCCGGCTCGGACCGGATGGCAAGGAGATCCCGGCGGTGGTGGTTGGCTACGGCGACTTCATCAACACCGTCATCCAGTTCGTGATCGTGGCTTTCGCGATCTTCATCGTGGTCAAGGCGATCAACCGCCTGTCGCGCAAGAAGGAAGCGGCACCGGCGGCGCCGGCCGAAGAAGTGGTGCTGCTGCGCGAGATCCGCGACAGCCTGAAGAAGTAAGGGTACCGGGCGCCTATGGGCGCCCCTCCCACCTGTAGAGCCGAGCCCACGCTCGGCTGATCTGCAAAAGGCAGCCGAGCATGGGCTCGGCTCTACAGAAGCAGGCGAAAGCCCCGCTCCGGCGGGGCTTTCGCTTTGCTGCATCTGGCGGAAAACAGCATCCGCGCCAGCCATGACCTCCCGCCCATGCGCCGGGCTGAACGACTGTTAAGCTCCAAGGCTTAGGTCCCTTCCCGGAGTTGTCCATGCGTCGCCGCGTCCTTGCCATCGCATCCTCCCTCGCCCTGTTGGCCGCCCCGGCCTTCGCGGCACCGCGCACCACCACCCTGCCCCCCGCCTCGCTGGCGACCGCCGCGCAGCTGCGCGACCAGGCGCTGGCCGATGACACCGGCTGGAAGGTGGTCGAGTCGCTCACCACCGAGATTGGTCCGCGCATCGCCGGCAGCGAAGCCGATGCCCGCGCCGTTGCCTGGGCCGAAGCCAAGTTCAAGGCCCTGGGCTTCGACAAGGTCTGGAAGGAGCCGGTGACGTTCCCGAAATGGGAGCGCCGCAGCGAACACGCCGCCGTGACCGGCAGGAACCCGCAGCCGCTGCAGATCACCGCACTGGGCGGCAGCCCGGGTGGTACCGTGGAAGCCGAGGTGGTGCGCTTCGCCGATCTGGCCGCGCTGCAGGCCGCACCGGCAGGTTCGCTGAAGGGCAAGATCGCCTTCGTCGATTACCAGATGCTGCCCTTCCGCGATGGCCGCGATTACGGCCGCGGCGGTGCGATCCGCAGCAAGGGCCCATCCGAAGCCATCCGCAAGGGCGCGGTCGGCTTCCTGATGCGCTCGGCCGGTACCGACTCGCACCGCGTGCCGCACACCGGCATCACCCGTTTCGATGACGGCCTGACCCCGGTGCCGTCGGCCGCGCTGTCGGTGCCCGATGCCGACCAGCTGGCCCGCCTGCTGGCGCGTGGCAGCACCACGGTGAAGGTGGCACTGGATTGCGGCTGGGACGGCACCGCCACCTCGTACAACGTGATCGGCGAGATCACCGGCCGCAGCCTGCCGAAGGAAGTGGTGGTGATCGGTGGTCACCTGGATTCGTGGGACCTGGGCACCGGCGCCGTGGATGACGGCGCGGGCGTGGGCATCACGATGGCCGCCGGCCACCTGATCGGCCAGCTCAAGCAGGCACCGAAGCGCACCATCCGCGTGATCGCCTTCGCCAACGAGGAACAGGGCCTCTACGGCGGCAAGGCCTATGCCGAAGCGCACGCGAAGGACGTGGCCCTGCACCAGCTGGCCGCCGAGAGCGACTTCGGCGCAGGCCGCATCTACGCCTTCAATACCGGTTCACCGAATCCGGAAGGCTCGCGTGAAGCGACGAAGCAGATTGCCGAAGTAATGAAGCCGCTGGGCATCGAGTACCAGGCCGACAAGGGTGGCCCGGGCCCGGACGTCGGCCCGCTGGCCGCCAAGGGCGGTGCGTGGGCGTGGCTGGCGCAGGATGGCTCGGACTACTTCCACCTGCACCACACCGCCGACGACACGCTGGACAAGATCGACCCGAAGGCGCTGGCGCAGAACGTGGCCGCGTATACGGTGTTCGCCTACCTGGCGGCGGAAGCCGACGGCAGCTTCGGCAGCGAGGCCAAGGCGACCACGCCGCCGAACGAGTGATGCGGTGACACAGGGGGTCAGAGCCCTCGCCCTTGGCGAGGGATCTGACCCCTGATCGTATTAGCTCTCCCAGACCCGGGTGTTGCTTACCCCGATCGTCTGCGGCTTGAACAGCGGATCACGCTGCTTGCGCTTCTGCGCCTCGTAATCGCGCAGTGCGGCCAGGGCAGGCCTTTGCAACAGCAGGATGGCGATGATGTTCAGCCAGCTCATCAGGCCGACGCCGATGTCGCCCAGCGACCAGGCCACTGTGGCACTGTTCACCGCCGAGTAGCCGGTCGCTGCCAGGAACAGCAACTGGAAGACGCCCATCAGCCACGCCGCCGGCCGATCGCGGCACAGATAGCTGACGTTGGTCTCGGCCATGTAATACAGCGCCAGGATGGTGGTGAACGCAAACGGCAGGATCGCCAGCGCCACGAACGAACGGCCGAAGCCCGGCAGCGTCGATTCCACCGCGTGCTGCACGAAGCGTGGGCCGGCTTCGACACCCGGCAGATTGCCCAGCAGCAGGCGCGCCTCATCCGGAATACCGTTCACCGCCGGGTCGTAGACGTTGTACAGGCCGGTGGACAGGATCAGGAAGGCGGTCGCACTGCACACCACCATTGTGTCGATGTAGACCGAGAACGACTGCACCAGGCCCTGCTTGACCGGATGCGAGACTTCCGCGGCGGCGGCCGGATGCGCACCACTGCCCATGCCGGCCTCGTTGGACAGCACGCCACGGCGCACGCCCCACTGGATGGCGGTGCCGATCATCGCGCCGAACGCCGCATCCACGCCGAATGCACTGCGCAGCACCAGCATGATCACCTCCGGCACCCTGTCCGCGTTGAGCACCATCACCAGCGCCGCGACCAGCAGGTAGGCCACGGCCATCAGCGGCACCACCCATTCGGCCACGCGCGCAATGCGCCGTACACCGCCGATGAGGATGGCGCCCAGCACCACCAGCAGAACCGCGGTGGTGGTCATCACCGGTACGTCCCAGGCTTCGTTCACCGCGCTGGTGATCGCATTGGACTGCGTGCCAGCCAGCATCGCGCCCGCCAGCACCGTCACCAGTGCGAACAGCACTGCATACCAGCGTTGGCCGAGGCCTTTTTCGATGTAGTACGCCGGGCCGCCCCGGTACTGCCCCTTGCCGTCGCGGTCCTTGTAGATCTGTGCGAGCGTGGATTCGATGAAGGCACTGGATGCGCCGAGGAAGGCGACGATCCACATCCAGAAGATCGCGCCGGGCCCGCCGAAGGCGATGGCCATGGCGACGCCGGCGATGTTGCCCACGCCCACGCGGCTGGACAGCGAAAGGGACAACGCCTGGAACGGCGACACGCCGGCATCGGAGCGCTCATGGCGGAACATCAGGCGCAGCATGTCCGGCAATGCACGCAGCTGGATGAAGCGCGTGCGGACGCTGAAGTACAGGCCGGTGAGCAGGCACAGCACCACCAGGTAGGGGCTCCAGACGACGCCAAGGATCGCGTTGACGATGGATTCGATGTTCATCGGCGGCCCCTCAGAAGAACATGCCCAGGGCGACCTGGGGGCTGATGATGCGGCCGGTGTTGCGGCCAGCCACGCTGAACTCGACGCCGGCGATCAGGCCCAGTGACGGGCTGAAGTGGTACTCCACGGCCGGCGCCAGGGTGACGCTGCGGCTGGCCGGGCGATGCTCGTCGATGCGTTCGAAACCACCGCTGGCGTTGCGCGCGAAACCCCTCAGGCGCTGGCCGGTCTCACGGCTGGCGGCCACTTCCATCACGCCCACCCAGCGCGGATTGAAGCTGTACTCGGCGCCGACCGACAGGCCCAGCACCGACCCCCGGGAGATGTGCCCCTGGAAGCTGTCGTCGGTGCCGTAGACGCTGGCCCCGGAGATCGCCGTCCGCGACGGCGCAGGCCCGGCGCTGAGCTGGGCACGCCAGCGCAGCGGGCGGTCGTTACCCAGCCAGACCACCTGCTGCACGCCCAATGCGGCAGTGGTGCGCTGCACACCGTCGCCCTGCGCATCGAGCGGATTGCCGGTGATGCGGTCATGGCTGCCGGTGCTGAAGCGCTGCACCAGCGCAACCGAGACGGCCGGACGCGTGCCATCGGCATTGGGCGCCTGCAACAGGTACTGCAGGCGCGCGGTGGTGTCACCGGCACGGAAACCACTGCTGCGCGCGCCGCCCTGTTCGGCACGCGATGCACTGAGATTGACCTGCCCCATCACCCGGTCGCTGAAGCCGTAGATGATCGGTACCACCGTTGCCCATGCGCCGCTGCGTTGCCCACTGCGGCGGCGATGGCCGCCATCGTCGTAATGATCGCGGCTGTCGATCCGCACCAGATAGGGTTCGATGTACCAGTTGCCCTGCGGCAGGCCAGCCGGGTTGGGGGTGATCAGCGGCCCGGTGAAGTTGACGCCGTCCAGGCTGCGTTCGCTGGCTGCGGCACGGCCGTTGGCAAGGACGCTGGTCAGGACCAGCAATGCGATGAGGATACAGCGTGGGTGATGCATGGCAGCCTCTTCTGGACAACGTGGGATGGAGTTCCACCCTGCGTTGCCGGAAGCGGCTGACCAATAAGGAAACTTTCAAAACATCATGCGCGCTTGACGCAATTACGGACCCTGGAAGGGGTCAGAGCCCTCGCCTGCGGCGAGGGATCCGACCCGGGATACCGGATCAGCCGCGGCGGCTCGCCCACTGCGCCAGCAGTACCGCCGTGGCCGAGGCCACGTTCAGGCTCTCCACCGCGCCGCTGCCGGGAATCGAGACCTGCTGGTCGCACGCTCCCGCCAGGCTGCGGTCCATGCCCTCGCCTTCGGCGCCCATCACATACACCAGGCGGGCCGGCAGCGAGGTGCGGAACACGTCGTCACCGCCCTCCACCAGGGTCGCCGCCAGGCCGAAGCCGGCCGCACGCAGCTGCGTCATCGCCTGGGCGGTCTCCGGCAGCTGCACCAGCGGCACCGCTTCTGCACCGCCCTCGGCCACGCGCGCGGCGGCACCGGACAGCGCCAGCGTGCTGCCGGCCGGCAGCAGCAGCGCCTTGGCGCCGAAGTGTGCGGCCGAGCGCAGGATCGCACCGAGGTTGTGCGGGTTGCCCACGCCATCAAGCCACAGCGCCAGCGCCGGGCCGTCGCCGACCTGCTCCAGCCACTGCGCCAGCGGCAGCGCCGGTGCGCGCAGCACATCGGCCACCACGCCTTCGTGGTGGGTGGTGCCGGCAAGCTTGTTCAGATCGCCGTCTTCAACCACGCGATACCCCACGCGGTTGGCCACGCACCACTTCAGCAGCGGCTGCAGGCGCGGAATGCGCGCCTCCAGCAGGTACAGCTTGCGCAGCGCCTGTGGCCGCGCTTCGAACGCGGCCAGCACGGCATTCAGGCCGTACAGGCGCAGCTCGTCGCTGCCACCGCGCCCACCACCGCCCGTGGCCGGCACCTCCGGGCGCGGCAACGGCGTTGCGCGCGGCGGACGGGCGGACGGGCGGCGGTTGTTCCAGGGGTTGTTCACTTACACACTCTCCTGCTTGCGCTGGCGCCAGAAATCGGCGTTCTTGATGCCCAGGGCATCAGGGTCGAACACCGGATCCAGGCCCAGCTTCTTCTGTCGTTCGTAGTCACGCAGGGCCAGCATCGCCGGCTTCTGGATGATGAGGATGGCAATGATGTTCAGCCAGGCCATCAGGCCGACGCCGATGTCACCCAGCGCCCAGGCCAGGGTCGCATTATGGAACGCGCCGAACACCACCATGCCGATGATGCCCAGGCGCAGCACCAGCACGGTCAGCGGGCGCTTCCTGTTGTGGTTCACATAGCTGAGGTTGGTCTCGGCCATGTAGTAGTACGCCATGATGGTGGTGAAGGCGAAGAAGAAGATGGCGATCGACACGAACGCCGAACCCCAGCCCGGCAGCACCGCTTCCACGCCGGCCTGGGCGTAGCCCGCACCTTCGGGAATGCCGGCCAGGCCCTGGAAGATCGGCGCGGCGCCCTCCACCGGCGAGTACACGTTGTAGGTACCACTGGCCAGGATCAGGAACGCGGTGGCGGTGCACACCATCATGGTGTCGAAGTAGATCGCGAAGGCCTGCACGTAGCCCTG
Organism: Stenotrophomonas sp. LC732; assembly: GCF_052446685.1. Lineage (NCBI taxonomy): Bacteria > Pseudomonadati > Pseudomonadota > Gammaproteobacteria > Lysobacterales > Lysobacteraceae > Stenotrophomonas > Stenotrophomonas sp. LC732. The sequence continues at coordinate 3,528,628 of NZ_CP199214.1, forward strand.
CTTGGCCGGATGCGAGACTTCCGAGGCGGCCGCTGCATGCGGGCCCGAGCCCTGGCCGGCTTCGTTGGCATAGATGCCACGCTTGATGCCCCACTCCACCGCCAGGCCCATCATCGCGCCGAACGCGGCGTGGGTACCGAAGGCGCTGCTGAAGATGATGTTGAACATCTCCGGCACGCGGTCGTAGTTGATGATCATGATGACGATGGCCATCAGGATGAAACCGGCGGCCATGAACGGCACCACCACTTCGGCGAAGTTGGCGATGCGCTTGACGCCACCGAAGATCACCACGCCCAGCAGCAGCGCCACCACGATGCCGATGCCCAGCTTCAGCGCCTGCACCGATTCCATGCCGAAGGCCTGGCCATCGAGCGGACCGCACAGCGCGGTGCCACGGCAAGCGTTGATGATGCTGTCGGCAATGGCGTTGGCCTGTACGCCCGGCATCAGGAAGCCGGCGGCGATGATCGTGGCGATGGCGAAGGCCAGCGCGTACCACTTCAGGCGCATGGCCTTTTCGATGTAGTACGCCGGGCCACCGCGGTAGCGGCCTTCGGCGTCCTTGGTCTTGTAGATCTGCGCCAGGGTGCATTCCACATACGACGTGGACGCGCCGAGGAAGCCCATCACCCACATCCAGAAGATCGCACCGGGGCCGCCGAAGGCGATGGCCGTAGCCACGCCGGCGATGTTGCCGATGCCCATGCGGCCGGCCATCGACATGGCCAGGGCCTGGAACGAGGACACGCCGGCGTCGGATTTCTCACCCTTGACGGTGAGGCGGCACATCTCGAAGAAGCCACGGATCTGCATGAAGCGCGTGCGCAGGCTGAAGAACAGGCCGGCGCCCAGGCACACGAAGATCAGTGCCTTGCTCCAGATGATGCTGTTGATGAAGTGTACGGTTGCTTCCACGCGCGCTCTCTCCAGTCGGCGGGTTGTAAGGACGTCCCGTCGGCTGGAAGGGACCGGTCGATTCTCCCTGATCGCAGGCCGCTGCGGTAGCGCTGTTTGTAGAGCCGAGCCCATGCTCGGCTTGGGCCCCCGAGGGCAGCCGAGCATGGGCTCGGCTCTACAGCGGCCAGCCCGCGTGTTCAGGGCAGCTGGGTGCGTACCCGGGCGAAACGGCGAAGGTCGTGCAGCACGCCGCGCTTGTAGACCGCGCAGCGCTCCACGCCCTCCTCCTGGAAGCCGTTCTTCTCCAGCACCCGCGCCGAGCCGAGGTTGAAGTCGACGACCGTGGCCTGCAGCCTGAACAGGCGCAGCTCGTCCATCACCCACGGTGCGAACAGCCCGACCACACGGGTCATCACGCCCTGCCCCCAATAGGCCTGGCCCAGCCAGTAGCCCAGTTCGGCGGTGTGCCCACGCTCGGCCATGCCCTGCTGGGCAGCGACGCTGCCGCAGGGCATGGCCGTCGATCTCGATGGCCAGATTCAGGGTTCCGGGGGCCAGCACGCGGCCGGCGAGGAAGGCCTCGCCATCGGTGCGCGTGTACGGGTACGGGAAACGGTCGCGCAGGCCGCGCGACACCTCGGGATCGTTGGCGTGGCGCAGCAGCGATTCCAGATCATCCGGGCGCCAGGGGCGCAGCTGGAAGCCGTCGCCTCGAAGTGGCGTCAGAGCCCTTTCCCTTTGGGAAAGGGGTCCGACCCCGTCAGCGAGGGCCCCGATCCCGTCGGTGTGCCGGTCAGGCATGGCCGCCCACCGACGGCGATTCCGCTTCCTGCTTCTCCAGCTCGCGCTTCACCGCTTCCGGCGAACGGGTGTACGGGGCAAGCCGCGCGTAGAACGCCGGCACCACGAACAGCGACAGGAAGGTCGAGAGGGTCACGCCGAAGATGATCACGATGCCGATCGTGCCACGGCTGGCCGAACCGGGACCACCGGCCACCACCAGCGGAATGGCGCCGACCACGGTGGCGATCGAGGTCATCAGGATCGGGCGCAGGCGCACCATCGCCGATTCAATGATCGCCTCGCGCACGCTGCGCCCATCGTCGCGCAGCTGGTTGGCGAATTCGACGATGAGGATGCCGTTCTTCGCGGCCAGGCCAACCAGCATCACGATGCCGATCTGGCTGAAGAGGTTCACCGTACCGCCACTCACCCACAACCCGACCAGCGCGCCGAGCACGCCCAGCGGCACGGTCAGCATGATGGTGAGCGGGTGGATGAAGCTCTCGAACTGCGCGGCCAGCACCAGGTAGACCACCAGCAGGGCCATGGCGAAAGTGAGCAGCACGGCGCCACCGGCGCTCTGGTACTCGCGCGATTCACCCTTCCAGTTCACCTGCGCGTACTGCGGCAGCTCTTCCTGGGCCACGTTCTGCGCCCAGGCAATGGCCTCGCCCAGCGGATAGCCCGGCGCCAGGCCGGCACTGATGGTGATCGAGCGCAGGCGGTTGAAGCGGTTCAGGGTGCCGGCCTCGGCCACTTCGCTCAACGTGACCAGGTTGGACAGCGGCACCAGTTCGCCAGAGGTGGCGCGCACGCGGATCGCGGCCAGGTCGGCCGGGCTGGCGCGACCGTCACGTCCGGCCTGCACCAGCACGTCGTACTCCTCGCCGTTGTCGACGAAGGTGGTGACGCGGCGCGAGCCCATCATGGTTTCCAGCGCCGAACCGATCGCGGTGACCGGCACGCCGAGATCGGCCGCACGCTGGCGGTCGATGTTGACCCGCATCTGCGGCCGGGTTTCCTTGTAGTCCGAGTCGGGGCCGACCAGGCCGGGGTTGTCGGCCATGCGCAGCAGGATGCGGTCGCGCCACTGCGCGATCTCCGCGTATTCCGGCCCACCCAGCACGATCTGGAACGGCTGCCCGCCGCTGCGCACCAGGCCGCCACCGACCTGGGTACGCACACGCACGCCACGGATGGTGTCCAGTTCCTTCTGCAGTTCGTTGGCCACGTCCGGCGTGGCCTCGCTGCGCTGGCGCCACGGCTGCAGGAAGATGCTGACGCGCCCGGTGTGCATTTCCTCGCTGGCACCGAAGCCACCGGGCACGCGCGGGTTGGCACGCACGATCGGCTTGTCCGGGCCGACATGCGGGGCCAGCAGCGCCTCCACCTGCTGCACCTGCTGCACGGTGTAGTCGTAGCCGGCACCTTCCGGGCCGTCGATCATGATCTGGAACGAACCGCGGTCTTCGGCCGGCGCCAGTTCCGAGGGCAGCAGCTTGAGCAGGCCCCAGCTGGCGACCAGCGCGGCCACCATCACCAGCAGGTAGATCCAGGTGCGGTCGACATGGTGATCGAGCACCCGCCCATAGGCACCCGCGAGGCGTTCCAGGTTGCGGTTGATGAAGCCGTGCAGGCCACGTGGCGCCTGCCCGGTGTGCGGCTTGAGCAGCTTGGAGGCCATCATCGGCGTCAGTGTGAGCGCCACGAACGCGGACAACGCCACGGCGGCGGCCAGCGCCACTGCCAGCTCGCGGAACAGGCGCCCGGTGTTGCCTTCCAGGAAGCCGACCGGCAGGAACACTGCCACCAGCACGGCGGTGGTGGCGATCACCGCGAAGGCGACCTGCGCGGTGCCGCGCTTGGAGGCCACCAGCGGGGGTTCGCCCAGGTCGATGCGGCGCTGCACGTTCTCCACCACCACGATCGCATCGTCCACCACCAGGCCGATGCACAGCACCAGCGCCAGCAGGGTCAGCAGGTTGATCGAGAAATCGAACGCATACAGTGCGATGAACGCCGCGACCAGGCAGACCGGTACCGTCACCGCCGGGATCAACGCGGCGCGGAAACTGCCGAGGAACAGCCAGATCACCGCCAGCACCAGGATCATCGCCTCCACCAGCGTGGCGTAGACGCGGTCCACCGCCGCTTCGATGAAGGTGGTGTTGTCGAAGGCGACGAAGATCTGCGTGCCCTTGGGCAGGGTCAGCGCCACCCGCTCGGCTTCAGCGCGCGCGGTACGCGCCACGTCCAGCGAGTTGGCGGTGGAGGTCTTGACGATGCCCAGACCGATGCCGGGCTCGCCATTGCTGCGGTAGTACGCGCGGCGTTCGGCCGAGGCCAGCTCGATCTTCGCCACGTCGCCCATGCGCACCACGTAACCGTCGCGGCCCTTGCCCAGCGGGATGGTCGCGAAATCTTCGGGCTTGATGTAGTTGCGCTCCACGCGCAGGGTGAAATCACGGTCGGTCGACTCGATGCGGCCGGCCGGCAGCTCCACGTTCTCGTTGCGCAGCGCGGTTTCCACGTCGCCGGTGGTCAGCCCGCGTGCGGCCAGCTGGTCCCGGTCCAGCCAGATCCGCATCGCATAGCGCTGGCGGCCGCCGATGCGGACCTGGGCCACGCCATCGAGGCTGGAAAAGCGATCGACCACGTAACGGTCGGCGTAGTCGCTCAGCTCCAGCGTGTCCATGGTCGAGGAGACCATGTTGAACCAGATGATGGGGTCGGCATCGCTTTCGACCTTGGCGATCTCCGGTGGCCGCGCCTCTTCCGGCATGCGGTCGGCCACGCGGCTGACCGCATCGCGCACGTCGTTGGCCGCCGCTTCGATATCGCGGTTGGAGGTGAACTCGATGCTGACCTGCGAGCGGCCGTTGGTGCTGCGCGCGTTGATCGTATCGATGCCTTCGATGCCGGCCAGCGCATCTTCCAGCACCTGGGTGATGCGGCTTTCAATGACCGCCGCCGAGGCGCCGGTGTAGTCCACCGAGACCGAGACGATCGGCGGGTCGATGGCCGGCAGTTCGCGCAGGGTCAGGCGGGTGAAGGACATCACGCCCAGCACCAGCAGCAACAGGCTCATCACCACGGCGAACACCGGCCGCTGGATGGAGATGTCGGACAGCTTCATCCGCCGTGGCCCTCGGCCGCGGCCGGCGCAGCGTCTTCAGCGGGCTTTGCACCACTGGCGGGCGCTGCGTCCTTGGCGGCAACCTTCAGGCCCGGACGCAGCTTGCCGGTGCCATCGACCACGATGCGCTGGCCCGCTTCCAGACCCTGCCTGATCTCGACCACGCCGGCACGGCGCGCGCCGGTCACCACGTCCACACGCTCGACGCTGTCGTCAACCTTGATGCGGTACACGAAGGTATCGCGACCGACCTGCACCACGGCGATTTCCGGAATCACCAGCGCCGGGCGCTCGGGGCGGAACAGGCGCACGTCCAGCAGCATGCCAGGACGCAGCGCATGGTCGCCGTTGGCAAAGTCGGCGCGCACGGTCACGGCACGGGTGGCCGGGTCGATGCGCGCATCGATGGTGCTGACCACGCCCTCGAAGGTGCGGCCCGGCCAGGCCACGCTGGTGGCGCTGACCTTGTCACCGACGCCCAGCGCAGCCAGTTCCACTTCAGGCACCTGGAAATCGATGTGCATGTGCTCGATATCGTCGAGCGTGGCGATGACCGTGGTCGGGGTCACCAGCGAGCCAGGGCTGACCTGGCGGATGCCGAGCACGCCGGCGAACGGCGCGCGCACACGGCGATCACCGATGTCTGCCTGCATCTGCATCACGCGCGCTTCGGCGGCATCGCGGATCGACTTCTGCGTATCCAGCGTGGCGCTGGACACCAGCCGCTGGGCGGCCAGCTCGCGCTGGCGCTTGTACAGCTGATCGGCTTCATGGAAGGTCGCCTGCGCCTGCACCAGTGCGGCCTCCTGGGCCTGCCCACGCAGGGTCACGATCGGCGCACCGGCCGCAATGTGCTGGCCGCTTTCGAAATGCACTTTCTCGACGATCTCGCTGACCTTGGCGGTCACGCTGATCGATTCGCGCGCCTTGGCCGTGCCAAGCGCCTGCAGGGTGTCGCTCCACTGACGGGACTGCACGACCTGCGCAGTGACCGGCACCGCTTCTCCCTGCCGACGCGCGGCGGCCTCCTGTTTGCCTGCGCACCCGGCCAGCACGGCCAGGCTGAGGCCAAGGGCCAGGGTCGAAGCGATACGAGCCAACATGAACGGTCCAAATTGATCCACGGCCGCCGAGTGTAGGCAAGTGCCCCTGAAAGCGGTATGTGCCAAGCGTTTACCAGCGTGGAACCAGGGCTGCGATAGCGCCTTGAACCCATTCCGTGCAAGGCTGCCATGGGCAGTGTCGGCGTGTATCGGGGTGTATCCCGTCGTGCACCACCGGGTCAGTCATCGTAGAGTCGAAGCTGCCCGACGGAGGGCGTCGGGCGGGGACGGATCCTGGCGGGGATCCGGCCCCGTTTTTTTACATCCGGCGGATCAATACCGGTAGTTCAGCTTCATCCACACGCTGCGCCCCGGCTCGTTGATGCGCACCGGGTCGGCCGGGAAGCCGAAGTCGGCGCTGCCGGCCAGGTTCAGGTGCTCGCTGTAGGCGCGGTCGAACAGGTTGTCGACGCCTGCGCTGAGCTGCAGCTGCGAACCGAAACGGTACGCCGCGTTGAGCGCGAAGGTGGCAAAGCCCGCGCTCGGCCCGAGATCCTGTGCGACCACGTTGCCCTGGCCATCTGCGACACGGTGCTGGTGGGTCACCGCGCGCAGCAGCGCACCGGCGCTCCAGCGCTGGCCTTCCCAGTTCGCACTCAGGCGCGCTTCCAGCGGCGGCATCTGCGGCAGCGGACGCTGCTGGTCGCGGTTCTCGCCCCAGGCATAGGCCAGCGTGCCACCCAGCTTCCACTGTTCGGCCACGCTCACTTCCAGCCCCGCCTCGGCACCGGCGATGCGCGCATCGACGTTGCTGGCCTGGCTCATCCCCATCGCGCCGCTGCGGTGGTAGGTGAACAGAATGTAGTCCTGGATCTGCCCGGCGTACGCCGAGACCCAGGCCTGCACGCGCGGTCCCTTGTACTGCAGGCCAGCGTCGAGCTGGGTGGTGCGCTCGGGCTGGATGCCGGCAAACGCGTTCACCGCATCGGCCGGGCCGTGGTCGGGCGAGAACAGCTCCCAGTAGTCGGGCATGCGTTCACTGTGGCCGAGGCCGGCGTACCAGGTCAGGCCGTCGGCCAGATCCTGCTCGTAGCGCAGGAAGCCACTGCCGAGCCATTCCTTGCGACGCTGGCCCGCAGTCGGATTGGGCATGTTGCCCATCATTCTGCGGAGCGACTGCCGCTCGTCGCGCACGCTGGCGCGATCGATGCGCAGGCCGCTGATCCAACGCTGATCGGTGCCGGCGCCGAGGGTCAACTCGGTGAACACGCCATAGCGGCGGAAGTGGGCATCGGTCTCCCACGCCACCTGGCGATAGGTGCCGCGGCCCATGCCCATGCGCCCACGATGGCGGCTGTCTTCGCCGTCCACGCCCGCCACCAGCTGCACGTCCTGCCAGCGCCACTCGGAACTGACCCGGCCGCCCTGGGTACGGCGATCCACGTTCGAAGCCATCGGCATCGGCATCATGCTGTTCGGGTTCGGCGCACGCAGCGTATAGTTGTCCATCACGTGATCGGCCTCGTTGTAGTACACGTTGGCCTGCACCGTGTCCCACGCACCCGGCAGGTTGCGCTTCTCGAAGCGCGCGGCATAGCTGGTACGTTCGAACGCGGCCCCGTCCATGCCGCGTCCCGCATAGCGTGCGATCGCATCTCCGGCACCGGCAGAAATTTCCAGCAGCGTGTCGGCATCCGGCGTCCAGCCGATCGCCACGTCACCGTTCCACTTGCGCCACTTCGATGGCACCACATCGCCGTGGCCGTCCTTGTAGTCATCGGCTTCGGAACGGTTGCCACTGGCGCGCACATAGCCGGTCGGGTTGCCCAGGGTCAGGTCGAGCACCTGGTCGTTGCGGTTGCGCGAACCGACCAGCGCACTGGCATCGGCACGCAGGCCCGGCTCTTCGAAGCGCGGTGTATCGCGCTCGAAGCGTACGGTGCCAGCCGAGGCACCTGCGCCCCAGCGCACGCTCTGCGGGCCCTTGATGATGGTCAGCCGGTCGAAGCTTTCCGGCGCGATGTAGGACAGCGGATTGTCCATGCGCGACGGGCAGGCACCGATCAGGTTGCCGTCATTGCTGAGGATGTTCAGGCGCGAACCGAACATGCCGCGCAGCACCGGGTCACCGTTGGTGCCGCCGTTGCGGATGGCGGAGAAACCGGGAACGGTCTTCAGGTAATCGGCGCCATCACTGGCGGGTACCGGCTGCCGCGGCAGGCGTGGGTCGGTCACCCAGTGCAGTGGCGAGGACGGTGCGGCAGCGGTGACCACCAGGGTGTCGAGGGTACGCGCCTCTTCGGCGGGCGCGGCATGGGCGAGCGTTGCAGCTACGGCCAGGCCAAGGGCAACCGGCAGACGCGCACAGGCGCCCGCGGGGCGGGAAGTCATTTTCATCGGAACAGCTCCAAGGTACGCACGCGCGCACGGCGCCCGGTCAGGCGTCGTGCGGCAGATTCGACAGGGACATCAGCGAACGATGGAGAAAGGCGGCGGCCCACGCGCGGCATGCGCCGGCCAGCACAGCGCGGGCAGCACCTGCCGCGACCAGGGGAACACCAGCCGCGGCCGCCACAACAGCGGCAACAGCAGCACCAGCACGGCCAGCCACGGCAGCAGGCGCATCGCCAGCACGCAGTATTCGCAGGCTTCGCCGTGCATGGCGTGGGGATCGGCCGGTGGGGTCGGATCCGTGTGCGCGGGCAAGGGGCTCTGGCCCGCTACGGCACCATCATGCTGCATGTGCGCGTGGTCCATGCCGGCCATCGCAGCGTGGTCCATCGGCTGCGCATGCAGCGCGCGGCTGACCAGCGGCGCAAGCACCATCAGCAGCGTCGCCAGGACGGCAAGCTGGAGCAGAAGGCGCTGCGGGCGGGACAGCCGGGTCATCCCGCTAGTGTAGAGCCGGGTCCAGGGTTGCCCGTGCGACGAACCGTCGCAGGAGGGGTTTATCGGCAGGGCTGCGCCCTGCACCTGCAAAGGCCACGTCCACGGCAAGAGCCGAAGCAACAGCAAAAGCGGGTTCCTGTGGGTAGGCGGGGTGGGTCCGGTTGCGGGAGACGCCGTAAACCCATCCATGGGGGCTTGGCCGCGGCATCCATGCCGCGGACACTCCCGCAACCGGACCCACCCCGCCTTCGACAGTTTCCTGCGGTCTGTTGGAACGGCTTTGGGGTCAGATCCGTTTTCCGAAGGAAAACGGATCTGACCCCAGATGTATTTCGATATCTGACAGCTTTCATCCACGCATGGCGTGGATCTACCGTGTCGACCAAGGTCGACACCTACCAACAGCCGCGAAGATCTGTCAGAGGTGGGGCGGTGTCGGAGTGCGGGGTGTCAGCCGCATGGATGCGGCTGCCAAGCTTACAGGGACGTACTTGCAGCGTCCCCGCACTCCGACACCGCCCCGCCAACCCACGGAATGCCGCTTCTGCTGTTGCTGTTGCTGTTGCTGTTGCTTGAATGCCGCGGCAGGTGCAGGGCTGCAAGCCCTGCTCGACCAACCCCTCACACCGTGATGGTCTGGGTCAGTGATTCCCAGGTCGGTGGCACCGGCCACGCGGCCGCCTGGTTGCCATCCAGCACCCGCCGCAGGTCGCGGGGATCGATCTGCGGTGCCAGCACATGCACCAGCTCCAGCGCGTAATCACGCAGCACGCGGTCGCGCGGCAGCACCGCCCAGGCGATGCACTCGCTGATCGGGTCCGGCGCCGGCCACGACCTCAGGTCTTCGTCGTTGGAACTGACCGCCATTTCGGCCAGCAGGCCCACGCCCAGGCCGGTACGCACATAGGTCTTGATCAGATCGGCATCCAGCGCGGTCAGCGCCAGATCCGGCACCAGCCCGTTGGCGGCAAACGCACGCTGCAGCGACGAATTCGGGCGGGTCGAGGATTCGTAGCTGATCAATGGTTGCCGGGCCAGCGCGGCCAGGTCCGGTGCACGCCCGGCGCGGTCCAGCGGGTGGCCCTTGGGCACCACCACCAGGCGTCGCCAGCGGAACAGTGGCACCGCGATGCCATCGGTGGGCTCTCCCCCAGCGGTGCTGATGATGGCGATATCCGCGTCACCCTGGTTCAAGCGATCCAGCGCGTCGGCTTCGCCGGCCTGCTGCAGGTGCACGCTGACCTGCGGGTAAGCCTGCTTGATCGCCGCCACCGCCGGCGGCAGCACGAAGCGCGCCTGGGTGTGGGTGGTGGTCAGGATCAGCTGGCCCTGGCTCTCGCGCCGCTGGTTGGCGGCGTAGGTGCGGATGTTGTTGGCCTCGGCCAGCACGGCGCGGGCGCGGGCGATCACCTCGGTCCCGGCCGGGGTGACCGACTCCAGGCTGCGGCCCTTGCGCACGAACAACAGGAAACCCAGCTCGTCCTCCAGCTGCTTGAGCTGCTTGGACAAGCCGGGCTGGGTGGCATGCACGCGCGAGGCGGCCAGCGTGATGTTCAGCTCGGCGTCGGCGATGGCAACCAGGTAGCGCAGCTGGGTCAGCGTCATGGGCAGGCAGGCGGCGTGGGGCGGAGGTCCACTCTAGGGTCAATTGCCGTCACCAGCTTATAACCAAAGGTTGTTTAAGAAAGGTATCTGGTCATTTCCGGGCGTCATATGCCGGCGCTACGGTCAGCCGGCAGCCGCTGGCCTGAACAGCCAGCCCTCCCCCTTCGCCCGCCGAAGCCCGGCGCGGCCCCGTCTCCGGAGCGCTTCCATGGCCCTGTACGACTCCATCCTCGACACCGTCGGCAACACCCCCATCGTCAAGCTGCAGCGTCTGGCACCGCCGCAGGTCAGCGTTTACGCCAAGGTCGAGTCGTTCAATCCGGGCGGCTCGGTCAAGGACCGCCTGGCTTTGGCGATCATCCTCGACGCTGAAGCGCGTGGCCTGCTCAAGCCGGGCGACACCATCGTGGAGGCCACCTCGGGCAATACCGGCGTGGCACTGGCGATGGTCGCCGCAGCGCGCGGCTACAAGTTCGTGGCGACCATGGTCGAGACCTTCTCGGTCGAGCGCCGCAAGCTGATGCGTGCCTATGGTGCCAAGGTGATCCTGACCCCGGCCGCCGAACGCGGCAGCGGCATGGTGCGCAAGGCAGCCGAACTGGCCGAACAGCACGGCTGGTTCCTGGCCAGCCAGTTCGCCAACCCGGCCAACCCGGCCTATCACCGCAACACCACCGCCGCGGAAATCCTGCGCGACTTCGCCGGCAAGCGGCTGGACTATTTCGTCAGCGGCTGGGGCACCGGCGGCACGCTCACTGGTGTGGGCGAAGTGCTGAAGGTCGCGCGCCCGCAGACCCGCATCATCGCCACCGAGCCGGCCGGCGCCGCCCTGCTCAAGGGCGATGACTGGAAGCCGCACAAGATCCAGGGTTGGACCCCGGACTTCGTGCCGGACGTGCTCAACCGCGATGTGGTGGACGAACTGGTCTCGGTCGAAGATGACCGCGCGATCGCCACCGCGCGCCGCCTGGCCGCCGAGGAAGGCATCTTCGTCGGCATCTCTGCCGGTGCCACCGTGGCCAGCGCGCTGGACGTGGCTGCCCGCGCCGAACCCGGCTCGGTGATCCTGGCGATGCTGCCGGACACTGGTGAACGCTATTTCTCCACACCGCTGTTCGCCGATGTCAACGAAGGCTCCGACGACGACTGGCTGGCCGGCCTGCCGTAAACCGCCCGGGGTCGGATCCCTTTGCCGCAGGGAAAGGGCTCTGACCCCACCCACGTGGATCAGCGACAGGGGTCAGAGCCTTTCCCATGCGGGAAAGGATCTGACCCCGTTCTGCTTCAGCCTGCGTGAAGGCGTCGCCCGCCATCGTGCGTGAAGGCCGTCGGATCGCACCGCGTGAGACGGTCATGACGCAGTATCGATGCCCTGTCCCCTACCGTGGGAACAGCCGGCGCAGATGCTGCGCGGATCACCTCACAGGCAGGAGACGGACGCATGAAGATCGAGGTTTGGCAGGGTGACATCACGACCCTGGCGGTGGATGCGATCGTCAACGCGGCCAACGAAACACTGCTCGGTGGCGGCGGTGTCGACGGCGCGATCCATCGCGCGGCCGGCCCCGCATTGCTGGCCGAGTGCGCGCAGTTGCCGGAGCTGCGCCCGGGCGTGCGTTGCCCGACGGGCGAAGTGCGCGCCACCAGCGCCCATGCGCTGCCGGCGCGCCATGTACTGCACACGGTGGGCCCGGTCTGGCATGACGGCCAGCGCGACGAACCGGCGCTGCTTGCCAACTGCTATTGGAAGTCGCTGCAGCTGGCCGAGTCGCTGGGCGTGCAGTCGATCGCGTTCCCGGCGATCAGCTGCGGCGTCTATGGCTATCCGCTGTACCAGGCGGCGCAGATCGCAGTGACCGAAACACTGGCGTGGCAGCGCAGCCATGCGCAACCGATGCGCATCGTGCTGGTGGCGTTCAATACCGCTACGGCCAAGGCCTACCAGCAGGCGTTGAGCGCCGCCGGGCAAAGCGCGGACAGCGAACCGCGCGGGTCGATGCTGCCGCCGCTGGGTGATGCGGGTTTTGCCGCCGCGCACTGAATCCCGGTGCGCGACGTAAAGAAAAAGGCCGGGCAGTACCCGGCCTTTTCCGTTGCACCGTTGTGCTCAGCCACGCATGGCGTGGGTCACGCTCAACGGCTGGCAGCTTCCACCGCGGCGTCATCGGCCACGGCGGCTGCGTCGGCTGCGGCGCGTGCCGCCGAGGCCGCAGCCCCATCGGCGCTGGCGCCATCCACCTGCACGCGCACTTCCACCATGCCCGCGCCATTGTTCAGGCTGGACACGTCGACCGTGTAATGACCGGCCGGCAGGGTCTCTTCCAGGCGCGAATTGGTGCCGTTGCCACCATCGTCGTCGGTCAGCTCGACGTCGCCACCGACCACGCGCAGCGCGGTATCAACCTGGCTGGAAATCGCATCCAGGCGCACATCGGCCGGGCGGTCCAGCGACAGCAGGAAGCGGCGACGGCCATCGTTGTCGAGCATCGTGTACACGCTGCCCGACTTCGGCAGTGCCGTGCCATCGCGCTCGACCAGATTGCCGGGCAGCTCGATGCGGTTGGCCGACAGGGTGAACATGCCGCTGACGCCGTCGCCGAGGCCGCGCGCGGTCAGGGTATACTTGCCCGGCTTCAGTGACAGGGTCAGACGCGAGTTGGTGCTGTCGCCGCCATCGTCATTCTCTGCATCCACGCCCTGGCCCGACAGCTTCAGCACCGGATCGAAGACATCCGACACCAGGCGGATCTCGTACAGGCCGGCCTTGTCCACCTGCAGGGTGTAGTCCTGGGAACCACCGGCCAGCATGTCGACGATCTCGCCGCTGCCCGCCAGCGGCTTGCCGTCGTACGGCACCAGCTTCTCGGCGCGCAGGCGGTAAGGACCGTAGTCGGTCGAGCCGTTGGCGTTGACCGCCACCTGGTAGGTGCCGCCACCGTTGGCACGGAAGGCCACCGAGACGTCGCCTTCGCGCTCGTAGCCGGTGTTGCTGCTGGCCACCAGGCTGCCGTTGTTGAACACGGCGATCGAGCCGCTCAGCGAACCGGTCAGCTTCAGCCCGACCAGCTGCTTGTCTTCCAGCTTGATCTGGTAGAGCTGGTGGTGGCTGCCGTCGTTGTAGTTGATGCCGCTGCGCGAGGTGATCTCGCCGGATACCGGCTTGTCGAAATCGAGTGACGCGGCCTTGCCCGCGTCCGCGCCGCCGCCGATGCGGTTGCAACCGCTGGCGACCAGGACCGTGGCAACGGCCAGTGTGATTGCTGCCAAACGCATGTTGTTTCTCCTTGGCCTTCCATGTGGTTCCCGCATACCGGCCAGGCACGCGGGGGCGGAAAAGATACCCGCAAAAGCAAACGCCGGCGTGATGCCGGCGCTGCCTTGTTCATCCGGCGATGGGACGGATCAACCGTTCCACTTGCCCAGCGCGGCCAGGCCGTTGTCCTTGGCGCGCTCGTACACCGTCTTCTGGGCAGCAGCGTAGTTGCCCTTCATGTCCTTGGCCCACAGCTTCAGCGCGGCCTGCTGCATGGCGCGGCCGTAGGAGAAGCTCAGCGGCCACGGCAGGTTGCCCAGCTGGTTCATCGCGTTCAGGTGCTCGGTGGACTGCTCGTCGCTCTGGCCACCGGACAGGAACACCACGCCCGGCAGGATCGCCGGCACGGTGCTCTTCAGGCACATCACGGTCGACTCGGCCACTTCCTCGACATCGGCCTGCTCTTCACAGTCCTTGCCGGAGATGACCATCGAGGCCTTCAGGATGGTGCCTTCCAGCAGCACGTTCTGCTGGTACAGCGCGTCGAACAGCGAGCGCAGGGTGGCTTCGGTGACTTCGTAGCAGGTTTCGATGTCGTGGTCGCCGTCCATGATCACTTCCGGCTCGACCATCGGCACCAGGCCGCATTCCTGGCACAGCGCTGCATAGCGGGCCAGCGCATGGGCATTGGACTCGATGCAGGTGCCCGACGGGATGCTCTCGCCGATGTTGATGACCGCACGCCACTTGGCGAAGCGCGCGCCCAGCTTGTAATACTCCTGCAGGCGCTCGCGCAGGCCGTCGAGGCCTTCGGTCACCAGCTCGCCCGGGCAGCCGGCCAGCGGGTGCGCACCCTTGTCCACCTTGATGCCCGGAATCATGCCGTGGTCGGCCATGTACTTGGCGAACGGCACGCCGTCCTTGGTCGACTGGCGGATGGTCTCGTCGTACAGGATGGCGCCGGAAATGTGCTCGTTGAGCTTCGGCGTGGTCAGCAGCAGCTCGCGGTAGGCGCGACGGTTCTCCTCGGTGTTCTCGATACCGACGCCGGCGAAACGCTTGGCGATGGTAGCGGTGGATTCGTCGATCGCGATGATGCCCTTGCCCGGGGCGACCATGGCCTGGGCGGTTTCAGCCAGCTGTTCGATGCTCATGTATTTCCTGTGGCGGGTGCGGGAAAAACCTAAGTATAGCCCTGCTGCCCGTTGCCTCGCCGTGGAGGACAGGATGGAAACGCTTCCACGTCTACGCAGGACAAAGGATGTCCTGCGGCATGGGGTCAGAGCCCTGAAGGGATCTGACCCCTGGTCAGTACGGGGTCAGATCCCCACATAGGCTCTGACCCCAGATCGGCAGCGCCGACCCGACCGTCAGGGCTTACAGATCGCCCAGGCCGATGGCGCGGCCATCCTCGCCCACTTCCAGCAGGCGCAGGGTGTTGGTGGCACCATGGGTTTCCATGTGCTCGCCGCTGGTGAACACAACGCGGTCACCGGCCTGCAGCAGTTCCGATTCGACCAGCAGGCGGATGCTGCCGCGCGCCGCTTCGCGCGGGGTCAGGCCGCGGCTGTCGAAGTTGATCGGGAACACATCGCGCATCAGCGCCATCTGGCGACGCGCGCCGTCGTGGCGGGTGACCGCGAACACCGGCGCCTTGGCGCGGAAACGCGACAGGTAACGCGCGGTGCCGCCGGATTCGGTCATGGCCACGATCGCGCGCACGCCCACATGCTGCGACAGGAACATGGTGGCCATGGCAATTGCCTGGTCGGCACGTTCCAGGTTGCGCGGCGAGGCGTTGAAATCGGTCTCGGTCTGGAACTGGCGCTCGGCACCCAGGCAGATGCGTGCCATCGCTTCCACCGCCTTGACCGGGTAGGCACCGGCGGCGGTTTCCGCCGACAGCATCACCGCGTCGGTACCGTCGATGACCGAGTTGGCCACGTCCAGCACTTCGGCGCGGGTCGGGATCGGGCTTTCCACCATCGACTGCAGCATCTGCGTGGCGGTGATCACCACCTTGTTCTGCGCCAGCGAGGCCTTGATGATCTTCTTCTGCAGGCCCGGCAGCTCGGCATCGCCGATTTCCACGCCAAGGTCGCCACGGGCAACCATCACCACGTCGCTGGCCTCGACGATTTCTTCCAGGTTCTCGATCGCCTCGGTGCGCTCGATCTTCGACACCAGGGCGGCATCACAGCCGTGCGAGCGGGCGATGTCGCGCGCGTCGTTCATGTCCTGCGCGTTGCGGCAGAACGACACGGCGATGAAGTCCACGCCGATCTTGGCAACGATGCCGATCAGTTCCTTGTCGCGCTCGGTCAGGGCACCCAGCGACAGGCCGCCGCCCTGCTTGTTCAGGCCCTTGCGGTCGGACAACACACCATCGTTGAGCACGGTGTTGACGATGCGCTCGCCCTGCACTTCCACCACCTGCAGCTGCATCAGGCCGTCGTCGAGCAGCAGCACATCACCCGGGCCCACGTCCTGCGGCAGGCCGAGGTAGCTCACGCCCACCTGGCTGGCGTTGCCCGGGCCGGCGTTCTCGCTGGCGATCAGGTCGAAGCGGTCACCCGCCTTCAGCTGCACCTTGCCTTCGGCGAAGCGCTCGATGCGGATCTTCGGGCCCGGCAGGTCGGCCAGGATGCCCACTTCCACGCCCACGCGGGCCGACGCGGCACGCACTTCGGCGGCGCGCTTGGCCTGGCCGGACGGATCGCCATGGCTGAAGTTCAGGCGCACCACATTGACGCCGGCGCGGAAAAGATCCTCCAGCACGCCCGGCGGATCAGTGGCCGGACCGAGGGTGGCAAGGATCTTGGTGCGACGCTGACGCTCGAACATGGTGGATGGGCCTCTCCCGTTAAAGAACGGAAATTAGCACATCCTTCACGCCGCATGTATACGGTTACAGCCTTGTGCTGCCTGACTCCGCAGGTCATGCAACGGACATTGTCCGGACATACGCTGGCGCAGGGCATTCCGTAGAGCCGAGCCCATGCCCGGCTGGCCACTCGCCGGAGCAGCCGGGCATCGGCTCGGCGCTACAGGAAGCTAGGCCAGCAGCGTTTCCAGCTGCGCCGGTTCGCGTGCCAGCTGGCCAGCGCCGGCCGCGGTGAGTTCCGCCTCACCGCCAAAGCCCCACAGCACACCCACGCTGCGCAGGCCGTGGTGACGCGCGCCTTCGATGTCCATGCGGCGGTCGCCGATCATCCAGCACTGTGCGGGCTGCACCTGCAGCCGGCGCAGAGCTTCCCCGACCAGCTCCGGCTTGTGGCTGCGCGAGCCATCCAGGGTCGAACCGATGATCTCCTCGAACAGCCCGCCAAACGGCAGGTGCGCAAGGATGCGGCGCGCATGCGGCTCGTTCTTGGCGGTGACCACCGCCAGGCGGTGGCCACGGCCATGCAGCGTGCGCAGCGTGTCTTCCACCTGCGGGTACACCGTGTGTTCACGCCAGCCTTCGACGTCGAAGCGCTCACGGTAGTAGCCCACCGCCTGTTCCACCCGTGCCGGTTCGACGAACAGCGGCGCGAAGGTGGTGCGCAGCGACGGACCGATCCAGCCCAGCAGCGTCTCCTGCGGCGGCACCGGATGGTCCATCTTCTGCAGCGCATAGGCGATGCAGGCGGTGATGCCCACCTGCGAATCGATCAGCGTGCCGTCGAGGTCGAAGAACAGGACATCCTTGCTACGGTCGGCACTCATGCGCCGCGCGCGTCGAGCGCGGCGACGGCCGGCAGGGTCTTGCCTTCCAGGAACTCCAGGAACGCACCACCGCCAGTGGAGATATAGCTGACCTGTCCGGCGATATCGAACTTGTCGACCGCCGCCAGGGTGTCGCCACCGCCCGCGATGGAGAATGCCGGCGAGCTGGCGATGGCGCGGGCCAGCGCTTCGGTGCCCTTGCTGAAGGCTTCGAACTCGAACACGCCGACCGGGCCGTTCCAGACCACGGTGCCGGCCTTTCCGATCAGCTGCGCGTACTGCGCAGCGGTCTGCGGGCCAATATCCAGGATCAGGTCGTCCTCGGCGACGGCGTCGACCGCCTTCACTTCGGCAACAGCGTCCGGCATGAACTGCTTGGCGGTGACCACGTCGACCGGCAGCGGGATGTCGGCGCCACGCGCCTTGGCATCGGCCACGATCTTCTTCGCGGTGTCCAGCAGGTCCGGCTCATACAGCGACTTGCCGACCTTGTAGCCGGCGGCAGCGATGAAGGTGTTGGCGATGCCACCACCAACGATCAGCTGGTCGACCTTGCCGACCAGGTTGGCCAGCAGTTCCAGCTTGGTGCTGACCTTGCTGCCGGCAACGATGGCCAGCAGCGGCTTGGCCGGTGCGTCCAGCGCCTGCGCCAGCGCGTCCAGCTCGGCCATCAGCAGCGGGCCACCGGCCGCGACCGGGGCGAAGCGGATGACGCCATGGGTCGAGGCCTGCGCGCGGTGTGCGGTACCAAAGGCATCCATCACGAACACGTCGCACAGGGCGGCGTACTTCTTCGACAGGGCCTCGTCGTCCTTGCCCTCGCCGACGTTCATGCGGCAGTTTTCCAGCAGCACCAGCTGGCCCGGCTGCACGTCGACGCCGTCGACCCAGTCACGCACCAGCGGAACCTCGCGGCCGAGCAGCTCGGACAGGCGCTGGGCGACCGGCGCCAGCGAGTCGGCCTCGCTCCACACGCCTTCCTTCGGGCGCCCCAGGTGCGAGGTGACCATCACTGCCGCGCCCTGCTCCAGCGCGCGCTTGAGCGTCGGCAGCGAAGCGGTGATGCGCTGTTCGGAAGTGATGCGGCCATTCTCGATCGGCACGTTCAGATCCTGGCGGATCAGCACGCGCTTGCCGGAGAGGTCGAGGTCGGTCATGCGGACGATGGACATGGGCAACTCTTTGGCTCAGGGACGGGATGCCGGGCTACGGCAGGCGGCCATTGTATCGGGTGGCGATGCCTGCGGCAGGCAGAGGCGTACGGCAACAGCGAACTGCAACAGCCAAAGCGCTGGCGCTTCTTGGTGCTGAGGGTGAGCCGGGGTGCTGTGGGGTGGCAGGGGACGCCGTAAACCCGTCCATGGGGGCTTGGTCGCCGCATCCATGCGGCTCACTGATCTGGCCCCCCGTCAGCGGACGCCAAGAAGCGATACTTTGATCGCACTTGGAGGTCCCTTATGTCCCGTATCACCCGTCGTAGCTATACCGATGAGTTCAAGCACCAAGCCGTGGAGCTGGCCGAGTCGCTCGGGCCGGCCGCAGCGGCCCGTCAGTTGGAGATGTCGGTCAAGACGCTGGCAAATTGGCTTGACGCGGTCCGTGCTGGCCGGTCGTTGACCTCTGAGGCTCGCAGGCCAGCCACCGACCTGGAAAGCGAGATCAGCCGCCTTCGGGCCGAGAACGCCAATCTGAAGATGGAGCGGGAAATCCTAAAAAAAGCGGCGGCGTTCTTTGCCAGAGAGTCCAAGTGAGGTACGCCTTCGTCGCCAGTCAAAGGACTCAGTACCCGACCAGGTTGTTGTGTCGGGTTCTTGGGGTTTCTGTCTCTGGATTCCATGACTACCTGCACCGGCAGTGTGCCCAAACGTGCGATGTCGATTTGGCCCTCCGTACCGAGCTTCGGGCCATTCATGTGACCAGCAGGCGCAGTTATGGGCGACGTCGGCTGGTCAGGGCCTTACGAGCCAGGAATCATCCAGTCGGCCACAAGCGCGTGGCACGGTTAATGGCCGAGGAGCGAATCCAGGGCAAGGCCAAAGGCCGATTCCGACCCAAGTCCTCTGGCGGCTCATCTCAGCTCGCCCCCAACCTGCTGGATCGGCAATTTGCCCCCGGAACCGGACCGACGGCGTGGGTCGGGGATATCACGTATGTCCCTACCCGCCAGGGATGGCTGCATCTGGCCGTGGTCATCAGCGTCCAGACCCGGCAGGTGCTGGGCTACAGCGTTTCCACGCGTCTGACTGAAGAGCTGGTGGTGAAAGCATTTGCCAATGCTTGGGCTCTGCATCCACAACGACCCGGCCTGATCTTCCATTCAGATCGTGGTGGGCAGTACTGGGGAAACGAGTTTCGCCAGCTGCTGCAGTCCCATGGCGTGGTCCAAAGCATGAGCCGGCCTGGCAATTGCTGGGACAACGCGGTGGCCGAGAGCTTCTTTGCGACGCTCAAGACAGAAGAGGCTGCCGAGCCTTACGCCAGTAGAGAACAAGCCAGCCAGTCCATCGCTGCTTACATCCACGGCTTCTACAATCCAGCCCGGCTACACTCGGCGCTGGGCTACCACTCGCCTAACAACTACGCCCGGCAGCTCCGGACTGCCGCCTGAAACGGCTTCATGGCGTCCGTTTTCAGGGGGCCAGATCACACACCCCTGCCACCCCACACCATCCCGGCCTTGACAGGTTCATGAGGCGGAGCGGATGGCAAAGGCAGGAGCAAGAGCGGTTTCTGATGTCGGAGAAACTAATGTAGAGCCGAGCCCATGCTCGGCTGGGTCTACCGCGAGCAGCAGCCGAGCGTGGGCTCGGCTCTACAAAGAGCGCCCAGCCAAGCAGCTTTTGCTCTTCTTTTTTTCTTTCCGTGGGTGGACGCACACGGAAACTGTCAGAGGCCGGGCGGGTGGGCTGGGCAGGGGTATCTGATCTGGCCCCCTGAAAACGGACGCCATGAAGCCGTTTCAGGCGGCAGTCCGGAGCTGCCGGGCGTAGTTGTTAGGCGAGTGGTAGCCCAGCGCCGAGTGTAGCCGGGCTGGATTGTAGAAGCCGTGGATGTAAGCAGCGATGGACTGGCTGGCTTGTTCTCTACTGGCGTAAGGCTCGGCAGCCTCTTCTGTCTTGAGCGTCGCAAAGAAGCTCTCGGCCACCGCGTTGTCCCAGCAATTGCCAGGCCGGCTCATGCTTTGGACCACGCCATGGGACTGCAGCAGCTGGCGAAACTCGTTTCCCCAGTACTGCCCACCACGATCTGAATGGAAGATCAGGCCGGGTCGTTGTGGATGCAGAGCCCAAGCATTGGCAAATGCTTTCACCACCAGCTCTTCAGTCAGACGCGTGGAAACGCTGTAGCCCAGCACCTGCCGGGTCTGGACGCTGATGACCACGGCCAGATGCAGCCATCCCTGGCGGGTAGGGACATACGTGATATCCCCGACCCACGCCGTCGGTCCGGTTCCGGGGGCAAATTGCCGATCCAGCAGGTTGGGGGCGAGCTGAGATGAGCCGCCAGAGGACTTGGGTCGGAATCGGCCTTTGGCCTTGCCCTGGATTCGCTCCTCGGCCATTAACCGTGCCACGCGCTTGTGGCCGACTGGATGATTCCTGGCTCGTAAGGCCCTGACCAGCCGACGTCGCCCATAACTGCGCCTGCTGGTCACATGAATGGCCCGAAGCTCGGTACGGAGGGCCAAATCGACATCGCACGTTTGGGCACACTGCCGGTGCAGGTAGTCATGGAATCCAGAGACAGAAACCCCAAGAACCCGACACAACAACCTGGTCGGGTACTGAGTCCTTTGACTGGCGACGAAGGCGTACCTCACTTGGACTCTCTGGCAAAGAACGCCGCCGCTTTTTTTAGGATTTCCCGCTCCATCTTCAGATTGGCGTTCTCGGCCCGAAGGCGGCTGATCTCGCTTTCCAGGTCGGTGGCTGGCCTGCGAGCCTCAGAGGTCAACGACCGGCCAGCACGGACCGCGTCAAGCCAATTTGCCAGCGTCTTGACCGACATCTCCAACTGACGGGCCGCTGCGGCCGGCCCGAGCGACTCGGCCAGCTCCACGGCTTGGTGCTTGAACTCATCGGTATAGCTACGACGGGTGATACGGGACATAAGGGACCTCCAAGTGCGATCAAAGTATCGCTTCTTGGCGTCCGCTGACGGGGGGCCAGATCAATCCGCGCCATGGATGGCGCGGCTAAGCCTCCAGGGACGGATTCACGGCGTCCCCTGCCCAGCCCACCCGCTCGGCCCATCCCCGGGATCGCGCTTTGCAGCCACCCACGAGGGGCTGCGCCGTTCGCCGGAACCTAAGCCGAAGGCGTCGGCTTCTGCCGAAGCAGGCTGAGCGCCAGGCCACCCACCACCAGCACGCCCAGACCCAGCAGCGCCCACAACAGCCACGACTTCCAGTCATGCTGCGGTTTCAGCGCCGCGTCACCCGCCAGCGGTTCCGGGCTGCCTTCCAGTCGCGCCAGCGTCGGCTGCCACGACGGATCGTTGCGCTGCCGAAGTTCCTCGATCAACACCCCGATCGGCGCGTCCGTGCGGCGCGCGGTCGCGCTGCCCACCGCCAGTGCGTAGGGCGCCGCACCCTGGCTCAGGAACACCAGCACTTCCGGTTGGTAGCCCAGGCGCAGCGTCGGCGCAGTGGCAGATTCCGCCGGATTCGCCACCAGCTTCCAGTAGCGGTCGCGGTGCACGCCGCCCAGCGGCTGCGCCGCCGACTGCTGGCGCTGGCCCTGCGTGCCCTGTTGCACCTGGTAGGCGATCCACGGCGCGCTGCGGCGCTGCCACTCGGCACTCTCATCATCACGACTGAACAGCGTCCATTGCACCAGGCTGTTGTCGGTGCTGGCCACATCGGCGCGCGCCACCGGGAACCGGCCATCCATCTCGAAGGTGTATTCGCCCTTGCCCTTCGACGTCGGCTCCAGCGACAGCCATTCCCACGGCAGCGTGGCCGGCGCTGGCGGCAGTTCCGCCAACACGCCGCGCAGGGTCGGCAGCCGCGAGTCGCCCTGCGCCAGGATGCGCAGGTAGCGTGCAGTGCCGTCCACCTGCAGGCGGCGCTGCAGCAGGCGCTTGCCGGCGCGCTGCAGATCCACCAGCGGCACGTCGCGACCGATCGATCGCCAGTGCTGCAGGTCATCACTGGCATCCAGCTGAACCTGCGCCTGCAGCGGCTGGCCGCTGTCGGCCCAGTCCAGCACCAGCGCCGCCAGCGGCTGCTGGTCGAGCATGCTGGCGTCGATCAGCCAGCCGCCCTGCCCGTTCGCCGTCGCCCCGCCACTCACCCGTGCTTCGACCCGGCGCACGCGCCCATCGGTATCACGCTCGGTCAGCAGCTGCAGATCGTTGCGCTGGGCATCGGCCAGCGGCGGCAGCACGAACCACGGCAGTTCACGCTGCACCGGCGGTTGCGCCAGCGGCTGGTCCGGCGCCAGCAGTGCCGACGGCAGCAGCTGGCTGGCTGCATTGAACACCTGCAGGTCGCTGAGGTCGGGGCTCACGGCACGGCGGTAGATCGCCGGCTCCAGCACGATGCGGTAGGCACCGGACTGCGCGCTGGACAATGTGAGCGGCCATTGCTCGGCATACTGCGTGCGGTAATCAGCCGCCTGCACCACGACGGCGGCCAGCATGCCGAACATCGCCGGCAGCAGCGCCCTGCTCCACTTCCTCATTGCTTTTCCTCCACGGTCGGCGCCACGCTCGGCGGAGCCGGTGCCAGATAACCCACGACCGTGCACAGCAGGCCGTAGGCGATGAACGATGCGATGCCCAGCAGGTTGCCCAGGTGCTGGCGATCGACAATAACCAGCTTGGCCAGTACCACGCCCATCAGCACGGCACCGACCATCCACAGCACACGCTGGCCACGACGCGAACCCCACACCCAGGCAATCACGCCCAGCACGCTCCACAACACGGTCAGGCTGGTCTGGGCCAGGCTGAAGCGCATCATCGACGCGTTCCACGCCAGCCCACCCCACTGGTGCACGCCATGCAGCACCAGGCTGGTCAGCGCGACGAAGGCCGCCAGTGCCAGCAGCGGCATGCGGATGTTCAGCAATGCCTGCGGGGCCTGCGATCCCTGATTGCTGTACAGCCAGCGCGCCAGCAGCAACAGGCTCAACCATTGGCCGATCTCGGCCGGATTCAGCACCGGCAGCCACAACAGCGGTGCGGCGTCGCCCGGCAGCAGCTGGCCCAACAGCCAGCTGATCGACAGCAGGCCGAACAGCACGCACTGCAGCGGGACGCGCACGCTGTCGAAGGCCTGTCCCAATGGCCAGCGCAGCGCATTCCAGCGCCACAGCGACAGTGCCGCCATCAGCAGCCATGGCAAGGTCACCAGCAGGGTCGTCCAGCCCTGCGCCAGATCGGCTTCGCCACCGCCCCACAGGGCCAGCAGCGAAAGCAGCGACGGCCACAGCAGCCACCACAGGAACTGCGCGATGCGGGCCACGGTATCGCCGCCCTGGCGCAGGCACAGCAGGGTCCGCACGCCCAGCACCGCGAACACCGCCCAGGCCAGCGCGCCATAACCGGCGAACGGCTGGTGGTGTGCATCGCTCTGCACCAGGGCCAGCGGGAAGCCCAGCGCGAGCATGGCCAGTGCGGTCACGCCCAGTGCACGCGCCGGCTGGCGACGCTGCACTTCGGCCACCAGCCAGGCAGTGACCGCGGCCAGCACCAGCAACGCGTCCACTTCGGTGCGGTACGGGAAGAAGCGCGTGATCTCATGGATCAGGCCGCCCAGCCACCACAGCAGGCCCCACAGGTAGTACACCAGTGCGACCTCATGACGTGGCCTGCGCTGGTAGCTCCACGCCGACGCGAAGCCGGCCAGGGCCAGCAACAGCGCGCCGATGGCGGTCGGGTTGATCAGGAAGCGCAGGTCTTCGTGCCAGTGGTCGCCACCGGCAACGAAGGCGAATGCGGCGCCGATCTGCAGCAACGCGCCGGATACCTGCGGCAGCCAGCGCTTCTGGCGCAGCCCCAACCAGGCCAGGCCTGCACCTTCCAGCGCAAACACGGCACCGGTGGCACGCGCCGACAAGGCCAGCGGCACCGCCAGCGTGGCGAAGCCCACCGCAAGCACGGCATGCGACTGCGCCAGCATGGTGTACGACGCACGTGCGATCAGCGCCCGTGCCAGTACCGCGTAGATCGCGGCCAGGCCCAGCGCGCATAGTGCCAGCGTCATCGGTTGTTCGTGCAGCATGCCTGCCTGCAACGAGAATGCGACCAGCGGCGCGCCGAACACCAGGCTGCCATCGATCAGATCGCGCCGGCCGGCCGGCTGGCGGCGCGCGTACAGCAGCGGGATCAGCAGGTAGAACACGAAGAACAACAGCAGGAACGGCTCAGTGCTGCTGAACTTGTCCGGTACGTACTGCAGCACGCCCCAGAAGGTGCCGATGCCGAAAGTGAAGGCGAAGCCCAGCAGGTTCAGCGCGCGCCAAGGGCGGAACCAGGCGATGGCGAAAATGCCCGCGTTGAGCACCGCGTAATAGCTGAACAGCCCCACGTGATTGCCGCTGCCGGTGGACAGCCACAGCGGTGCCATGAAGCCGGCCAGGATCCCCAGCACGGCCAGCGTGCGCGAGTTCTGCACCACCGCCAGCACGCACAGCCCGGCCACCAGGGCAATGGAGCTGGCGAAGGCGAAGCCCGGCGGAATCAGGTCGAAGCGCTTGAAGGCCGCGAAGATGGTCAGCAGCAGTACGCCGATGGCACCGCCCTGCAATGCCAGCGCAAACAGGCGCCGGCGCTCGCGCTGGTGCCAACCAAAGGCCAGCAGGCCCAGCGCCCCCACGGTGATGCCGGCCAGGCGCAGCTCGATCGGCAACACCAGCCAGCCCTGGTCGCTGACGTACTTCAGCAGCGCCGCGACACCGGCCAGCAGCACCAGCATGCCGATCTTGACCGGCACGTTGCCTTCGGTGAACCAGCGCTTGACCGCACTGATGCCGCGCTCGATGACGTTGGGCAGTGCCGGCTCGGAAGGCAGCGGCGGCTGCACCGGCACCGGTGGCACCGGCGGTGGCGCAGCAGGTCGGGGAACAGGCGCCTCGGTCGGCGCTGCTTCGCGCACCGTTGGCTGCGCGGGGTGCGGCGCAGCAGCGGCGACCGGCCGCAGGAACGGTGGATCGGCACTGGCCGTGGGCGTGGCCGCAGCCCGTTCGGGCGTGGGCGCGCTGGCGGCCGGCCTGGCGGTGGCAGGCGCGGCGGCCATCGCGCTTTCCAGCGCCGCGACGCGGCGGCGCAGGCCGGAGATCATCACCAGCGCCACCACCAGCAGCAGGGGGATGGCCAACAGGACCAATACGACCAGTGCGATCAGTGCTTCCATTGCGTGCTTCCATTGCGTTCCCGCGCCCCAGCGGCAGCGGTCGACCGCCCCATGCTACGACAGGGTGGGCCCCTTAAACGACGAACCCCGGCCAGGCCGGGGTTCGTCTGCGATCTACGCCGGCCTTACTTGGCGGCGATGACCTTGGCCATTTCCAGGCACTTGTTCGAGTAGCCCCACTCGTTGTCGTACCAGGTCACCAGCTTGACGAAGGTGCCGTCCAGGGCGATGCCGGCATCGGCGTCGAACACCGACGTGCAGGTTTCGCCGCGGAAATCGGTGGCCACCACCTTGTCTTCGGTGTAGCCCAGGATGCCCTTCAGCGGGCCTTCGCTCTGTGCCTTCACTTCGGCGCAGATCTCGGCGTAGGTGGCTTCCTTTTCCAGCTCGACGGTCAGGTCGACCACCGACACGTCCGAGGTCGGCACGCGGAAGCTCATGCCGGTCAGCTTCTTGTTCAGTTCCGGAATGACCACGCCGACGGCCTTGGCCGCACCGGTGGACGAGGGAATGATGTTTTCCAGGATGCCACGGCCGCCGCGCCAGTCCTTGTTGGACGGGCCATCGACGGTCTTCTGGGTGGCGGTGGCCGCATGCACGGTGGTCATCAGGCCGCGCTTGATGCCCCACTTGTCGTTGATGACCTTGGCCAGCGGGGCCAGGCAGTTGGTGGTGCACGAAGCGTTGGAGATGATCGCCTGGCCGGCGTAGGTCTTGTCGTTCACGCCGTACACGAACATCGGCGTGTCGTCCTTCGACGGGGCCGACATGATGACCTTCTTGGCGCCGGCATCGATGTGCTTCTGCGCGGTTTCCTTGGTCAGGAACAGGCCGGTGGCTTCCAGCACCACATCAGCGCCGACTTCATCCCACTTCAGGTTGGCCGGGTCGCGTTCCTGGGTCAGGCGGATCTTCTTGCCGTTGACCAGCAGGTCATTGCCCTGCACCGCCACGTCGGCCTTGAAGCGGCCGTGCACGGAGTCGTACTTGAGCATGTACGCCAGGTAGTCCGGCTCCAGCAGATCGTTGATGGCCACGATTTCGATGTCGTCGCCGAAGTTCAGCACCGCCGAGCGCAGGACGTTACGCCCGATGCGACCGAAACCGTTGATACCAACCTTGATTGCCATTTCTCAAGCTCCTGCGGCCGCGACAGGTGCGGCGGGATGGATAGGGCCCACAAGTCTAGCAAACCGCCGCCGGCCACCGTGGGCCAGCCGGGACCGCCGGCCGGCCCACGGACAGGATTTGATCCGGATCAAAGCGTTAGCGCGGCGTGAGGCCGAGACTGTCGCCATCCACCCAGCAACGAGAAGACCCCCATGCGCAAGACCTCCCCCCTGATCGTGGCCAGCCTGGCCGCCGCCCTGTCGCTCGCCGCCGCCCCGGCCATGGCGCAGTCCAAGGGCGACTGGACCGTCTCGGCCGGCGTGCACCAGGTGGCGCCGAAGTCGAACAACGGCTGGCTGGCCGGCGGCACCCTGAAGGTCGACGTCGACAATGACGTCAAGCCGACCATCACCGGCGAGTACTTCATCGCCGACAACCTGGGCATCGAAGTGCTGGCCGCGCTGCCGTTCAAGCACGACATCAACATCAACGGCCTGGGCCGCGTCGGCAGCACCAAGCAGCTGCCGCCGGTGGTCACCCTGCAGTACCACTTCAACAGCAAGGGCAAGGTGTCGCCGTTCGTCGGCGCCGGCCTGAACTACACCACCTTCTTCAGCGAAGACACTACGGGTGCGCTGGCCGGCAGCAAGCTGAAGCTGCAGGATTCGTGGGGCCTGGCCGCACACGCCGGCGTGGACTTTGCGATCGGCGAGAAGGGCGCCCTGCGCGTGGACATGCGCTGGATCGACATCGACAGCAAGGTGAAGTTGAACGGCGAGAAGATCGGCACGGTCAACATCGATCCGCTGGTCTACGGCGCTTCGTACGTCTTCAAGTTCTAAAGCGGTGTATTGGGCGCGGGGGGCTTCGCCCCCGCTCCCCCGCTACACGCAAAACCCTCGCAGCATGTTGCCCCGGTAATTGCCGGGGCTTTTTTGTGCCTGGGACTGAAGCGGTTCCGGAGCTGGGGCAAGGCAGGGAGCGGAGCCGGGACACGCCGTAAACCCATCCCTGGGGGCTCGATGGCGCCATCCATGGCGCCAACGGTCCCGGCTCCGCTCCCCGCCTTGCCCCTTCCCATCACCGCGTGCGTACCAGCTCAAGCAAAGGCAAGAGCAGAACCCGTGCATCCGTGGCGCAGTGATTGCCTGTAATTGCAGGAGGCCGATTTTGATCCTGCATTTGTTTTTGATGTTGCATTTGACGTTTGCATCCGCCTCCGCGGCCATGTTTGGAGGGGAGCGCAGAGGGAGGGGCGGCGGGACCGTTGGCGCCATGGATGGCGCCATCGAGCCTCCAAGGACGGATTTACGGCGTGTCCCGCCGCCCCTCCCTCTACGCTTCCACTTCGGAACAGGAACGCGCCGCTCTTCAATCCACCTACCCCGCTAGAATGGGCGCATGAAAGCCCTGCACTCCCTGTTCCTCGCCGCCGCCCTGGCGCCGGCCCTGCTGTCCGTCTCCGCCCCTGCCCATGCCTGGGGCGCGCAAGGCCACCGCCTTGTCGCCGAAGTCGCCGACGCCCGCCTCACCCCCGCCGCCCGCGCCGAAGTGGACCGCCTGCTGGCCACCGAACCGGACGCCACCCTGGCCAGCATCGCGCCCTGGGCCGACCAGCTGCGCGCCAAGGACCCGGGCCTGGGCCGTCGCTCGGCCGGCTGGCACTACGTCAACATTGCCGAAGACGACTGCCACTACGAAGCACCGAAGCACTGCAGGAACGGCAACTGCATCGTCGAAGCCCTCAAGGCGCAGAGCGCCATTCTGGGGGACCGCAGCCTGACTGACGGCGAGCGCCTGCAGGCGCTGAAGTTCGTCGTGCACCTGGTCGGCGACATCCACCAGCCGATGCACGCCGGCTACGCCCACGACAAGGGCGGCAACGATTTCCAGCTGCAGTTCGGCAACCGCGGTACCAACCTGCACTCGCTGTGGGACAGCGGCATGCTCAACACCCGCAAGCTGGACGATGCCGGCTACCTGCCGGTGCTGCAGAGCCAGCGCGCACCGAAGCTGGCGCGCCAGTCCAACCCGCAGCGCGACCCGCAGGTCTGGGCCGAGGCCAGCTGCCGCATCTCCATGCAACCTGGCGTTTATCCGGCCTCGCGTAAAATCGGTGACGAGTACACCGAGCGCTACCGGCCGCTGGCCGAAGCGCAGCTGCGGCTGGCCGGTGAAAACCTGGCGCAGTTGCTGAACCGCGTGCTCGGCACGCGCTGAGGAGAGCTCCAATGCCGGTCCAGGTGCAGTCGTTCTTCCACCGTGACAGCAACACCTTCAGCTACCTGGTCAGCGACCCGGCCAGCGGCGAGGCGGCGCTGATCGATCCGGTCCTGGACTACGACCCGGACACCGACGCCAGCAGCGAATCACCGCTGCGCGCGGCATTGCAGGCCATCGAACAACAGGGCCTGCAGCTGCGCTGGCTGCTGGAGACGCATGCCCACGCCGACCATGTGTCGGCCGGGCGCCGGCTCAAGCAGCGCTTTCCGCAGGCCA
Organism: Stenotrophomonas sp. LC732; assembly: GCF_052446685.1. Lineage (NCBI taxonomy): Bacteria > Pseudomonadati > Pseudomonadota > Gammaproteobacteria > Lysobacterales > Lysobacteraceae > Stenotrophomonas > Stenotrophomonas sp. LC732. Next base: position 3,557,913 of record NZ_CP199214.1, read on the forward strand.
CGCTGGCCATCGGTGAAGGCATCCGGGCGGTGCAGGCGACGTTTGCGCCACGCTATGGCCTGCAGCTTCCGGGCGCCGATGAGATCTTCGACCACCTGTTCAGCGACGGCGAGACCTTCACTTTGGGCGAACTGCGCTGCCAGGTGATCGCCGTGCCCGGCCACACCAGCGACAGCATCGCCTACCTGATCGACGATGCGCTGTTCACTGGCGACTCGCTGTTCATGCCCGACGGCGGCACTGCCCGCTGCGACTTTCCCGGCGGTGATGCCGCACAGCTGTACCGCTCGATCCAGCGCCTGCTGGCCCTGCCGGATGCCACCCGCGTGTTCGTCTGCCACGACTACGGCCCGGGCGGCCGCGACTTCGCCAACGAAACCACCATCGGTGAACAGCGCGCGCACAACATCCACGTGCACGACGGCGTGGCCGAGGCGGAGTTCGTCAGCGTGCGCCAGGCCCGCGATGCGACGTTGGAAGAACCGAAGCTGATGCAGCCTGCGGTAAAGGCCAATATCCAGGGCGGGGCCTGACGTACGCCGGGCAGAGCCCGGCGCCATCGGTTTCCATCGCGGACCGCGAGCGTTCATTTTCCCTGCATCCGCACCACGTGCTGGCCCTTCACGATCTCGAACGTGAAGGCGTACTGCAGGGTGACCGCTACCGGCTCGACGCGCTCGGCGCCCCGGCAGTCACCGCGGTCGGCAGGCACCTTGCCCGCCGCGAAGTGGCAGACCGCTGCGGACGAGTACTTCCACATCGCCACGGCTTCCTGGGCAGCCTGCAGCAGGGGCGCATTCTCGCCCGCAGCACCTGCCGCGCACTCCGGACGATCGGTCAATGGCAGGCTTCGCTCCACGGCGCCATTGGCATCAACCACCACCTGCAGGCAGATCGTGGTCGGCGCCAGTTCCGCGCGCGGGTCACGATCGCCAACCTCCGGGTCTGGTGCCGCGTACAGCTGGGGCATCCGGTAGCCTTCGGTCGCACCCAGCGAATACACCTGCGACTGTCCACCGCCGCTGCCCGCCTGCGGCTGCAGGCGCTGGTGGCCGACATTTTCGCTGCGGGTATCCACCGTGGTCAGGCGGTCCTGGCTCGCACACCCCACCAGCAGCGCTGCCGCCATGATCAGCGCAGCGGACTTCATTGGGTGTCCTCGGTGTTGTCCATGGCGAACGTGATCGGAATCTTCACCGCCGCTGCAACCGGCTTACCGTTCTTCATCGCCGGCCGATAGGTCCAGCTGCGTGCCGCAGCGATCGACACCGCATCGAACACGCCCGGATTGGTGGCACTGAGCACGCGGACATCGCTGGGACGCCCCTGCGCATCCACCTCCACGCGCAGGTTCACCACACCTACCTGGCGCTGCTCGAACGCGGATTTCGGATAGGACGGCGGTGGCATCCTGTCGATCTGGATCGGACGGTCCAGCCCAGCCTTGGCCGCACCTTCTTCCGCCGTTGCGTACGGCTCGACACCGATCCCCGGGCTCCCGGCCGCGCCGCCCTGGCTGGCCCATGCCACCGCGCCCATGCCCACACACAACCCGACCACCAGCACCTGCCCGGACACCCACGGCAATGCCTTCCGCTTGGACTGCTTCAACATGGCGATACGCTCCTTCAACACGGGTTGGCTGCGCCAATGGCAGACCGCGGGCGCAACCGGGTGGACCAGCTGCGCCTTCAGCAGCGTGCTGGCGTAGAGGCCGCGCAGCGCCGGCTGCGGAGCCATGGTGCGGGCATCGCAGGCCAGTTCCTGGTCGCGCAGGAAGCGGCCCGCAGCCCACGGCAGAAGCGGGTGGAACCAGAACACCGCGCGCACCAGCAGCAGCGCACCGTTGGCCCAGTGATCGCCATGACGGTGATGGCTGCGCTCGTGCTGCAGGATCAAGCTCTGTTCCTGTGCGGTGAACTGCAGGTCGAAGTCGGGACCAACCACGATGCGTGGGCGCCACAGGCCAACCAGCGCGGGCAAGCCGGGATCGCCGCTGGCCTGCCAGCTGCCATCGGTGCGCGGCGTCAGTGGCCCCATGCTCCGTTCGAAACGATGTTGTGCGTGCAGGTCGCGCAACAGGCGGATGCCCGCACCCAATGCCCACAGCGCGAACAACAGCCCGGCCCATGGCAACGAGGGCCCGCTCAGGGCATCGAGGGCACCGGGCATCACTTTCAGCGGCAGCGTGGGTACCTGCTGCAACACCGCAACCTGTGGCAATGGCAGCGTCAGGGCCACCAGCAGCAGCGGCAGCAGCCACCAGCTGCGGTAGGCCAGCCCAGCGCCCCCCAACCGCACCAGCAGCGGTCGCAGCACCGCCAGCAGGACCACACCCACGGCCAGCCACAAGCTGGCCCGCCACAGTCCTTCGAGCAGCTCAGTCATGGTCCAGCTCCTGGATCAGCTTCTTCAGTTCGGCGATGTCCTGCGCGCTCAGCTGGCCGCGTTCGCTGAAGTGCGCGACCAGCGGCGCCACGCGCCCTTCGAAGACACGGCCGATGAAGTCCTGGCTCTGCGCCTCCACCCACGCCTGTCGCTGCAGCAGCGGCCGGTACAGGTAACGCCGTCCATCGCGCTCGGCAGTGATCGCGCCCTTGGTCAGCAGGCGGTTGAGCAGGGTCTTGATGGTCGGCTCGGCCCAGTCGCGATGGGCCAGCGCGGCCACCACGTCATCGGCACTACGCGGTGCCTGCTGCCACAGCACCTCCATCACGACGGCTTCGGCTTCGCTGATCGGGGCCATGGTTTACATCCGTAATCGACATATTGATTACGCGCGTAATCGAACTGCCTGTCAAGCCCCTCGACTCCGGGTTCATCCCGGCTGCGCCAGCATCGGTTCCTCCCGCCCCTGGCCCCGGATGAAAGCACTGCCGAAGAAGGATTTCCCGGTCGAGCAGGCCCGCCGCTTCCTCGAACCCGGCCCGATCGTGCTGGTCAGCACGGCATGGCGCGGCCAGCGCAACCTGATGACGATGGGCTGGCACATGGTCATGGGCTTCTCGCCTTCACTGGTCGCCACCTACCTGTGGGACGCAAACCACAGCCACGCGTTGGCGCGCGGCAGCGGCGAGTGCGTGATCAACGTGCCCGGGGTGGAGCTGCTCGATACCGTGGTGGACATCGGCAACTGCAGCGGCCGCGAGGTCGACAAGTTCGCCCGTTTCGGGCTCGACGCACTGCCCGCGCGTGAGGTCGGCGCGCCACTGGTCGGCCAATGCCATTCGTGCTTCGAATGCCGCCTGTACGACGACAGCCAGGTGGCAGCGAGCAATCTGTTCATCTGGGAAATCGTGCACGCCCATGTTGCGCCCCGGCCGAAACTGCCGCGCACGGTGCATTACCGCGGCGATGGGCAGTTCATGGTGGCCGGCGCGGAAGTCTCGCGTCGACGGCGGTTCAAGCCCGACATGCTGTAATGCCCGCACTCCCCCGACGCAGGACCGCCGCGCATGACCGAACACCTCACCGACCTGGACGCCGCCGTCGACTGGTTGTTTGCGCGCGTGGACGGGCCGCTGCGGATCGGGGCACCGCTGGCACTGGGCAAGCCGCATCGGCTGCTCAATGCCCTCTACGCGCGCGTCGAGCATGATCCGTCGCGGCCGCTGCAGCTGTATACCGCGCTGTCGCTGAATCCGCCGAAGGCGCGGGGCAACGGCCTGGAAGCCCGCTTCCTGGCACCGTTCGCGCAGCGCCATTTCGGCGACGACTTCCCGCGCCTGGCCTATGCCGATGCGATCGCGCGCGACGCGTTGCCTGCACATGTGCAGGTGGAAGAGTTCTACATGCAGTCCGGCGCCCTGCTCGGGTCGCGCCAGGCGCAGTCCAGCTATACCAGCCTGAACTACACCCACGCCGCCGATGCGGTGGCGCAGCGCGCGCCACAGGTGATCGTGCAGAAAGTGGCGATGCGCCCGAACGACCGCCGGCTTTCCCTGTCGTGCAACAACGACATCACCCAGGACACGCTGGACGCGATGACCGCGCGTGGCCTGCCGCGTCCGCTGCTGATTGCCGAGATCGATCCCCAGTTGCCCTACCTGGGCGGCTCGGCCACGGTCGATGTCTCGTTCTTCGATCTGGTGATCACCCCACCGCCGCCGTACCCGGCGCTGTTCGGGCTGCCGCGGCAGCCGGTCGGCGATGTCGACTACGCCATCGGCCTGTACGCCAGCACGCTGGTGCGCGATGGCGGCACGCTGCAGATCGGCATCGGTACGCTGGCCGACGCGCTCAGCCATGCGCTGGTGCTGCGCCACACCGACAACGCGCGCTACCGCCGCGTGCTGCACGCGCTGGATCCGCAGCTGGCCAGCCACCCGCTGGTGCAGGAGATCGGCGGCGTGGACCCGTTCGAAGTGGGCCTGTACGGCTGCAGCGAGATGCTCAACGAAGGCTTCCGCAGGCTGGTGCAGACCGGGGTGATCAAGCGCAAGGTACACGATGACCTGGCGCTGATGCAGCGCATCGAGAACGGCAGCACGCTGTCGATCGACCACGCCACACTGGCGGCCGAAGGTGAGTACCTGCACGGCGCGTTCTACCTGGGCTCGCCGGAATTCTACGAGTGGCTGCGCACGCTGCCGGAGGACGAGTGCCGTGCGATCGGCATGCGCCGCATCAGCGAGATCAACCAGCTGTACGGCGGCAACGAAACGCTGGAACGCCTGCAGCGCCGCCATGCGCGCTTCTTCAACTCCTGCATGATGGCCACCGCGCTGGGCGCGGCGGTGTCCGACGCGCTGGACGATGGACGCGTGGTATCCGGTGTGGGCGGCCAGTACAACTTCGTGGCGATGGCACATGCCCTGCCGGAAGCCCGCAGCGTGCTGATGTTCCGCGCCGCGCGCGATGACAAGGGCCGACGCGAATCCAACGTGCGCTGGAACTACGGGCACACCACCATTCCGCGCCACCTGCGCGACATCTACCTCAACGAATACGGCATTGCCGACCTGCGCGGACTGACCGACGAGGACTGCGTGCATGCGATGACCGCAATCACCGAGGCCCCGTTCCAGGGCGGCCTGCTGCAGCAGGCGCACGCCTCGCGCAAACTGCTGGCGGTCGCGCAACCGGATCCGCAGCGGCAGCAGCGCAATACGCCGCAGGCGCTGACAGCGGCGCTGGCCCCGTTCCGCGCCGATGGCAGCCTGCCGGACTATCCGCTGGGCAGTGACTTCAACGAGATCGAGCAGGTGCTGGTGAAAGCGCTGGCGTGGCTGAAGGCCAATACGCAGACCCGCGGCGACAAGCTGCGTACCGTCTGGGCAGCACTACGGCAACCGGCCGGCGACGGCGATGCGGTGTACCTGCAACGCATGGGCCTGCAGGCACCGAAGGATTTCGTCGAACGCCTGGACGCGCGCCTGCTGCGGCTGGCACTGGCGCGCACCGCCTGAGAAAAGGGGACGGAGGGGATTAAGTCGTTTGTGCACAAACGACTTAATCCCCTCCGTCCCCTTTTTCCTGCGGCAAAGAAAAGGCCGGCGTGCGCCGGCCTTTCCTCATTACGTCGCGATGCTGCTTACAGCGCCTTGGCGGCTTCCACCACGTGCGCGGTGGTGATGCCGAAGTGCTTGTACAGCTGGTCGGCCGGGGCGGAGGCACCGAAGGTGTCGATACCGATCACGGCACCGTCCAGGCCGACGAACTGGCGCCAGAAGCCGGTGACGCCGGCTTCCACAGCCACGCGCTTGCGCACCGCGTTCGGCAGCACCGATTCACGGTAGGCCGCGTCCTGGCGCAGGAACACGTCGGTGGACGGCATCGAGACCACGCGGGTCTTGAGACCAGCCGCATCCAGCTGGGCCTTGGCTTCGGTGGCCAGCGAGACTTCCGAACCGGTGGCGATCAGGATCACATCCGGGGTACCGGCGGCATCGGCCAGCACGTAACCGCCGCGCTCGATCTGCGCGATCTGCTCGGCGCTGCGCGGCTGGTGCGGCAGGTTCTGGCGGCTGAACACCAGGCAGCTCGGGCCGTCCTGGCGGGTGATCGCGGCCTTCCAGCTCACCGCCGACTCGACCGCATCGCACGGACGCCACACGTCGTTGTTCGGGATGTAGCGCAGCGAGGCCAGGTGCTCCACCGGCTGGTGGGTCGGGCCGTCTTCGCCCAGGCCGATCGAGTCGTGGGTGTAGACGTGGATGGCGTGCGCCGGGATCAGCGCGCTCATGCGCACGCCGTTGCGGGCGTAGTCGCTGAACACCAGGAAGGTGGCGTCGAACGGAATGAAGCCACCGTGCAGGGCCAGGCCGTTGGCAATGGCGGTCATGCCGAACTCGCGCACGCCGTAATACACGTAGTTGGCGTTGGCGTCGTCGCTGGCAACCGACGTGCTGCCCTTCCACAGGGTCAGGTTGGAGTGCGCCAGGTCGGCCGAGCCGCCGACGATTTCCGGCAGCAGCGGGGCATAGGCTTCGATGGCCAGCTGCGACGCCTTGCGCGAGGCGATCGTCGGGCCTTCCGCGGCCACCTGGGCGATGTACGCATCGGCCTTGGCAACGAAGTCGGCCGGCAGTTCGCCATGCGAGCGGCGGGTCAGTTCGGCTGCTTCAGCCGGGTACTGGCTGGCGTACTTGTCGAACAGCTGTTCCCACTCGGCCTGACGCAGGGTGCCGGCGCCATTGGCGCGCCAGCCGTCGTAGATCGCCTGCGGGATCTCGAACGGACCGTATTCCCAGCCCAGCTGCTTGCGGGTGGCTTCCAGCTCGTCCTTGCCCAGCGGTGCGCCGTGGCTGGATTCCTTGCCCGCCTTGTTCGGCGAACCAAACCCGATGGTGGTGCGGCAGCAGATCAGGGTCGGCTTGTCGCTCTGCGACAGCGCGGCCTCGATGCCGGCCTTGATGCTGTCCGGGTCATGGCCATCGACGTCGCGGACCACGTTCCAGCCATAGGCCTCGAAACGCTCCGGGGTGTTGTCGGTGAACCAGCCCTCGACGTTGCCGTCGATGGAGATGTGGTTGTTGTCCCAGAAGCAGACCAGCTTGTGCAGGCCCCAGGTGCCGGCCAGCGAAGCGGCTTCATGCGACACGCCTTCCATCAGGCAGCCATCGCCCATGAACACCCAGGTGCGGTGGTCGACCACTTCCAGCTCCGGACGGTTGAAGCGCTGTGCCAGCAGCTTCTCGGCCAGGGCGAAGCCCACGGCGTTGGCGAAACCCTGGCCCAGCGGGCCGGTGGTGGTCTCCACGCCCGGGGTCTCGTGGCGTTCCGGGTGACCGGCGGTGTGGCTGCCCAGCTGGCGGAACAGCTTCAGCTGCTCGATCGGCAGGTCGTAGCCGCTCAGGTGCAGCAGCGCGTACTGCAGCATCGAACCGTGGCCGTTGGACAGCACGAAACGGTCGCGGTTGAACCAGTGCGGGTTGCTCGGGTTATGGCGGAGGTAGTCGTTCCAGAGGACTTCGGCGATGTCGGCCATGCCCATGGGCATGCCGGGGTGGCCGGACTTTGCGGTTTCAACCGCATCGGCGGCAAGGAAGCGGATGGCGTTGGCCAACTGGCGACGGGTAGGCTGCGTCATGGTTCTGTCGGAATCGGGAGGCGGCCGCGGACGTGCGGGCGGCCTATTGTCCCATAGTCGCCGGGCGGGGGGTCAGTTCACCTTGCCCGGTCGTGCCGGCCGCTGGCCCGCAAGGACGTGATCTCCGCCGGATTCCGCATGTGAAAGGGGCCGGAGCCCTTTCCCTGCGGAAAGGAATCCGACCCCGATCAGGTCGCCAGCAGTGGCGTTGGACTCAGTCCTGCTGCGGACCCAGGGCCGGGCCATCGTGCGACTCGCCCTTGGCCACCAGCGTGGTCAGGGCCAGGTCGCCGGTCACGTTCAGCGCGGTACGGCACATGTCCAGGAAGTGATTCACGCCCAGGATCAGGCCGATGCCCAGCGGATTCACACCGACCATCGCGCAGATCATCGCCACCACCGGCAGCGATCCCGACGGCACGCCGGCGGTACCGATGCCACCGAGGATGCAGACCGCCATCACCATGATCTGCTGGCCGATGCTCAGGTCAACGCCGAAGAACTGGGCCAGGAAGATCACCGTCACGCCCTCGAACAGCGCGGTGCCGTTCTGGTTGGCGGTGGCACCCACGGTCAGCACGAAGCGCGACACGCGCTGCGGCAGGCCCATCTGGTCGGCCACGCGCAGCGCGGTCGGCAGGGTGGCATTGCTGGAGGCGGTGGAGAACGCCATCACCGTTGCTTCCTGGGTATCGCGGAAGAACGACAGCGGCGAGCGGCCGGACAGCCACACCGCGGTACCGTAGGTCACGATCATGTGCAGGCCCAGCGCCAGCACCACCACGCCCACATAGGCACCCAGGCGGATGATCAGCTCGAAGCCGAACAGCGCGGCCAGGTTGAACATGAAGCAGGCCACCGCATAAGGGGCCAGGCGGATGACCAGGTTGATCAGGGTCATCGAGATTTCGAACACGCCTTCGATGGCGCGGCGCAGCGGGGCAACCTTTTCATTGTCGGTCAGCACCATGCCGATGCCGAACATCAGCGCGAAGAACATCAGCGACAGGATCGCGCCGTTGTCCGACGCGGCCTGCAGCACGTTGCTCGGCACGATCGACAGCAGCATGTCCATGCCCTTCGGCGTGCCGTGGATGCCAGCGACGATTTCCTTGCTGCGCTCGGCGTTCTCCGAGAGCATCAGTGCCGCAGTCTGCGGATCGACGCCCGCGCCCGGCTTGAGCAGGTTGACCAGCACCAGGCCGATGCCCACCGCGATGCCGGACAGCAGCACGGTGTAGGCCAGGGTCTTCCAGCCGATGCGGCCGAGGGCGCGGATGTCGCCCATCTCCGACACGCCCATGATCAGCGCCGAGAAGATCAGCGGCACGATCAGCATGAAGATCAGGTTGAGGAACAGGCCCGACGCCGGGGTGGTGACGTAGTCCATTACCCACTTGGCACCAGCCTGCAGACCATCGACGCTGCCGCCCAGGGCGTGCACGATCAGTCCCAGGACCAGGCCGATCGCAAAGCCGATGCCCATCTTCCAATGCAGGGGCAACTTCTTCTTGTCGGCAGCAGCTGCTGTCATACGCGGGTTTCCTCGAAAAATGAATGCACTCTAACAAAGCGCGCAAGCGGCGCCGGTTCAGGTTCGCCGCGGCGGATACAGCGGCGCCAGGTCAGTGTCGGCGGTGCCCGCAGCCGCCGACCAGTGCGGTCCGTCACGGAAGACCTCGCGCAGGCGCGTGCGCAGCGGCGCCAGATCCCCCTGCCCGCCCCACCGCGCCTGCTGCAGGTCCTGCAGCACTTGACGCTGGGCTGCATCCCCAAGCCGCGCGATGACCTGCTCGATGCGTTCCACACCAGCCATCGCACACAGCTGTGCTTCCACCTGGTCGAAGCCCTCGCCATCCAGCGCGCGGCGCAGTTCTGCCAGGCCGGCACGCCCGCCCGCCGCAGTCGGCACAGAGGGCTTGCCCGCTACAGGCGCCACTGCGCGCGGGCGCCGACCTCGCTGCCAGCCCCACAGGAGAGTCAGCAGCCACAGCAACGCCAGGCCGATGGCCGCCGCCATCCACGGCCACGGACGCTCGGACAGGCCGCTGGCACGCGGATCGGTCGCGGCGATGCGGCTGTCCTGGCCATCGGCGCCCGGCAGCGCGGCATCGGTGTCGATCGGCGGCAATGGCGCCGGTGAGGCAGTGCCGGTGCCGGCCGCGACGGCCAGCGTCAGGTCCGGCAGCTTCGCCTCCTGCGCCTTGCCGTTACGCACATCCCACCAGGGCAGGCGCGGCCCCGGCACCACCAGCGAACCCGGCTGGCGCGGCACGATCGAATAGCGGCGGGTGATCTTCAGGCGCGGCGTGCTGCCGTTGAAGGTCTCTTCGTACTGTGCCGGTTCGGCGAACACCTGCGCATTGGTGCCGACATCCGGCACCGGCAGGTCGGTGAACTGCGCGCGCGTCGCGCCTTCGGCAACCGCTTCGACCACCACGTTGGCGGCCTCACCGGTGCGGGCACTGGTCGGCGCACTGGTGTAGCGCAGCTGCAGGCTCTGCAGTGGCAGCCACGGCTGCGGGGCCTGCGCCGGCTGTGCCTGCACCTGCAGCGTGCGGTCTGCGCCGGTGGCATTCATGCGGCCATCGCCACCGCCGAAGAAGTCGTCGAAGAAGCCACCCGCACTGCGCCCACTGAAACGGGCACCGGCCAGGCGCAACGCGCCACTGCGCTCGGGGATCAGCAGGAAACGCCGTTCGACCACGTTGTAGCGGCGCCCGTTGACCTGGCGTACATCGGTGCGGTCGTCGCCCACACGCTGCAACGACGCGCCCGCCGGGGTATCCAGCACCAGCTCGCCGGAGGCCAGCTGCGAGGCGAAGTACAGCCGCACCACCACGCCCACGCTCTGCTGCACATACGGCGTATCGTCATCGACAACGGTTTCGATGAAGGCCATCGCATTGCTGTCGGGCCCCGCCACGGCGGCCGCATCGACCTGCAGCGTCAGCGGTGCGGTGCGCACACTGCCCACCTGCAGGCCCGGTACCACCAGCGCACCACTACGTCGTGGTGTCAGCGCCACGCCATACAGGTTGCGCTGCTGCATGCTGCCATTGCTCCATTCCACCTGGCGGCTGCTGGTCTGCCCGCTCAGGTCGAAGTCGGTGCGCAATGGCGTGAAGTCAGGGGCGCCCTGGTCGCTCTCGATATTGAGCGTGACCGTGTCGCCCATCGCGATGCGGTCGCGGTCCAGCCACGCGCGCGGCTGCGCCCAGGCCAGCAGCGGCAGCCACAACAGCAGCGCCGCCAGTACCTGTCGAGGCCAGTGCCCGTGCATGTTGATCGACCGCGTCATCGCCCTTCCCTCTTCCTGCGTTCGTTTTCCAGCTGGAACTTGGCCCGCAGCAATGCGCCCGGATCATCCGGCACACGCCGCATCCATGCCTCCACCGCCTGTTGCTCCTCGCGCTGGCGCGGCGTGCGGCCCTCACTGCCCGGTACCGGTTTGCCGTCCTTGCCGGCCTCACCCTCGCGTGCCTGCTGCATCGCCTGCTGCATGCGCTGGCGCTGCTGTTCATCGGCCTGCGCCTGCGCCTTGGCATCTTCCACCTGCGGCGGTGCCTGCTGGCCATCGCGGCCACGTTCGCCAGGCTGAGGCTCCGACTGCGCGTTGTTGTCACCCGCCTTGGGCTGGCCCTGCTGGCCCGACGGCGGCTGGCCCTGGCCGGGTTGCTGCTGGCCCTGCTTCGGCTGTCCCTGTGGGTTCTGTTGGCCCTGCGGGCCCTGCGGTTGCTTCTGCTGCCCGTTCTGCGGTGGCTTCTGTTGATCCTGGCCTTGGCCGCCCCCGGATGGCCTGCGCTTGCGTGCGGCATCGACCACGGCGCGGTTGGCCACTGCATCGGCCATGCCCGGATGCAGCGCCAGTGCGCGGTCGTAGGCGGCGATCGCTTCGTCGTAGTTGCCTTCGCGTGCAAGCGTGTTGGCCAGGTTGTACCAACCGGCATCGCTGTCGATGCCTTCGAACTGTCTGCGTGCAGTGGCGAAGTCGCCCTTGCGGTAGGCCTGAACCCCCTCGGCCAGGCGTTGATGCTGCAGCTGGTCGCTGCGCTTCCATAGCGTGCCCTGCGCCGGCTGCGAGACAGGCGTCGCAGGGGCCTGCGCCTGCGCGTCATTCATCCATGGCAGCAGACCCACCGCGAGCACCGCGGCCAGCACCGCGCGACGGCGGAAGGCCAGCAATGCCAGCAGCATCACCGGCGGCAGCAACCAGAAGCCTTCGTCACGCCACTGCTTGCCTTCGCCCGGCCGCTGCGCCGCCGTGCCGTCGCGCGCGTCGAGTACACCGAGCGCACGCAGATCGCCGTCATCGGCAGAGATGCGCGCATAGCGGCCGCCACCGGCAGTGGCGACTGCACGCAGGCTGCCCTCATCCAGCGCGGCCAGGCGGATCTGCCCATTGCCATCGCGGTAGGCCGCACCGGCAGGCGTGCCCAGGCCCAGCACCGACACCTGCAGGCCCAGGCTGCGTGCCTGCGCCGCCGCCAGTGCAGCTTCGCTGTCCGCCTGATCGCTGACCAGCAGGATCTGCCCCTGCAACGCGCCGATCTGCCGCATCAAGCGTGTCGCCCAGTCGATGCCGCGGTCGGCACGCTGGCCATCACGCGGCATCACGTCCGGCGACAGCGCATCCAGATACAACGCAACATTGCTGCCGTCGTCGGTCAGCGGCGCCACGGTGTAGGCATCATCGGCATACACCACCAGCCCCACCTGCCCGCCCTGGCGCGCGCGCAGCAGTTCGCCCACTTTCGCCCGCGCCTGCAGCAGGCGCGACGGCGGAAGATCGGTTGCCGTGATCCGGCTGGACAGGTCCAGCACCACCAGCAGCGGTGCGCTGGCCTGGAACATCGGTTGTGCCTGCTGGCGCCAGCTCGGCCCGGCCATGGCCAGCGATGCCAGTGTCCAGCCCAGCAGCAGCGCCCATGGCAGGCGCACTCGACGCTTCGCGCCCGCGGCCAGCAGGTGGGGCAACAGGTGTGCGTCCACCGCCTGCCGCCACGCATCACTGCGTCGCTGCCGGTACATCGCGAGCGCGAGGATCAGGGGCAACGCCAGCAGCGCCCACAACCACTCCGGTCGCAGGAAGTGCAATGCGCTCCAATCGGGGAGATTCGAAGCAAACGCGATCATCGGCGACGCTCCGGCCACAGCCAGGCCAGCACGCCCAGCAGCAACGCCAGCCCCAACGGCCAGGCATAGCGTTCTTCGCGCGGACGCAGGCTCGGCCCCTTCGCGGCGACCGGCTCCAGGCGATCGAGCTCGGCGTAGATCCCGGCCAGCTGCGCGGTGTCACGCGCGCGGAAGAACTGGCCACCGGTCATGCTGGCGATCTTCTTCAGGGTGGCCTCATCGACCGGATCCTGGTCGGTGGAAATCGGGATACCAAACAGGCGCATGCTGCCATCGCCGCCGAATGCAACCGTGTGGATGCGCACGCCTTCGGCGCGCGCGACTTCCGCGGCGCGCAGCGGCTCCAGCACACCGGCGTTGCTGACACCATCGGTCAACAGGATCAGCACGCGCTGTCCCTCCGGCTGGCTGCGCAGGCGCTTCACCGCCAGGCCGATGGCATCACCGATGGCGGTCTCGCGCCCGGCCAGGCCGACCACGCTGTCGCGCAGCTGATCGCGCACGCTGGCCAGGTCTGCGGTAAGCGGCGTAAGCGTGTAGGCGCGATCACCGAAAATCAGCAGGCCGACGCGGTCGCCGGCACGACGATCCAGGAAGTCGGCCAGCACGGCCTTGGCCGCGGTGAGGCGATCAACCGCCTGGGCTCCCAGCACCATGTCACCCTCGCCCATGCTGCCGGACACGTCCATCGCCAGCATCATCTGCCGGCCCTGCTGCGGCGGCGTGATGGCTTCGCCCAGCTGCTGCGGCCGTGCCAGCGCGATGCACAGCGCGCACCAGCCCAGCCATAGCAGCAGCGTGCGCAGCCACGACACGTCGACGCGGCCCCCACCGGACAGCGCTTCGAGCTCGGCGGCGGCGTAGGGCACACGCAGCGCGGCGCCCGGTTCTGCACGGCGCTTCCACCAGCGCATCAGCAACGGCAACGGCAGCGCGAGCAATGCCAGTGGCCATGCCAGCTGCAGGTCCGGCCATGGCCAATAGGTCGTCCAGAGGTTCATCGGCGGCGCTCCAGCAGCATCGCCAGATAGCGCTCGCGGGCCCAACTGCGCACGGCCGCCACGTCGCTGCTGTCGACGCGTGGGCGATACGCGCCTTCGGCTAGCAGGCTGCGACGCGCATCGGGCAACGTGCCCTGGGGGTCTACACGCTGCCACCAGGCATCATCGCGCAGCGATTCACTGCCCGGCTTTGCACGGCGTGCGGCACGGCGCAGCAATCCGGCAATGGCCGCCAGTTCGGCCGCAGCGTCGGTGGTGGCTGCCAGTTCGCTATCGAACAGCTGCAACCAACGCTGGCGGCGACGGCGACGCCGCCACATCAGCACGGCGATCACCAACAGCACCAGCACCACCGCCGCGCCGACCATCAGGTAACCGGGGGCAGGCGGCCACCATGAAGGTGCCGGTGGCAACTGCACATCGCGCAGCGGCAGCGCGGCGCTCACGCCGGCACCTCGGTCGGTGATGGCGCCAGCCACGCGTCGCTGGGCGCATCGGTGGACAGCACCTGCACATCGACACGGCGTGCGCCGAGCTGGCGCCGCAGTTCCTGCAGCGGTTCGACGAAGTGTGCCTGCCAATGCGCCTGCACTTCACTGCGGCGCAGGTCGAGGCCGATGCGCTGCTGTGCGGTCTGGAACTGCAGCGCCGCCGAGGGGGGATGCAGTTCCAGCGGATCAACCAGCAGCACCAGGCTGAGATCGTGATGCTGGGCCAGCGCGCTCCAGCGCGCGGGCGGAATGCGGATGGCCTGCTGCGGATCGGCCAGCACCAGCATGCGTGCCCCCGGGCGCAGCACGCGACCGGCATGATCCAGTGCACGCGCCAGGCCCAGATCGTCGACCGGCGGCTGTGCATACCAGCGGGTCAGCGCGTCGAGCACGCGCAGCACGCCGCGTGGCCCGCCCGCAGGGGCAATCGGCGCTTCGCGGTCACTGCCGCGCAGCGCACCCACGCGGTCGCCGCGGCGCTGCGCCGACCACGCGGCAACCGCACCGGCACGGGCGGCCTGTACCGATTTGAAGCGCACGCGCGTGCCGAAGTACAGCGCCGGCGACGTATCGGCCACGATCAGGCTGACCCGCTCGCGCTCGGCCTGGAACAATTTGGTATGGGCGCGGCCTGTGCGCGCAGTCACGCGCCAATCGATGTGGCGCGCGTCATCGCCAGCTACATATTCGCGCGACTCGGCGTATTCCATGCCGCGGCCGCGCAGTTGGGACGGTGCCTGGCCCGCGTTGCCGGTGCGGCCACGGCGCGGCGGCGGCGGACGCTGTGCCAGCCGCCGTAGCGCGACCAGTTCGGCCAGCTGCGGGCGCAGCCCGTCACCTTCGAGCGCGGACGGTGCCTGTTCCAGGGATGGATCGGTCATGCGCAGGCTCAGGGTGCCGGCACCCGGGCCAGCAGCTCCTGCACCAGGCGCTCGCCGTCCCAGCCCTCGGCGGTGGCTTCATAGCTGGGCAGCACGCGATGGCGCAGCACGTCGGCGGCGACTGCACGCACGTCGTCGGGCGTGACAAAGTCACGGCCGGCCAGCCACGCCCGCGCACGGGCACAGCGCTCCAGTGCGATGGAACCGCGCGGGCTTGCCCCCCAGGCGATGCGGCGGCCGAGGCCGGCGTCGTAGCGCGCGGGATCGCGCGAGGCCAGCACCAGTTCGATCAGGTAGCGCTCCAGTGCCGGTGCCATGTGCAGGTCCAGCACTTCGCGGCGGGCGTCGAACACGTCCTGCATCGGCATCTTGTCCGGCGCCGGCGCAGCCTCGCCCAATGCACCACGGGCACGCTCACGGGCCAGCCGCAGGATTTCCGATTCGGCGGCCTGGTCCGGGTAACCGATGCGCACATGCATCAGGAAACGGTCCAGCTGCGCTTCCGGCAGCGGAAAGGTGCCCTCCTGCTCGATCGGGTTCTGCGTGGCCATCACCAGGAACAGCGGCGGCAGCGCATAGGTATGGCGGCCAACCGTGACTTGGCGCTCGCCCATGGCCTCCAGCAGCGCCGACTGCACTTTGGCTGGTGCCCGGTTGATCTCGTCGGCCAGCAGGATCGGGTGGAAGATCGGGCCGGGCACGAACTCGAAGCGGCCCTCCTGCGGGCGCCAGATCTCGGTGCCGGTGAGGTCGGCCGGCAGCAGGTCGGGGGTGAACTGCACGCGGGCAAAGTCTGCTTCCAGGCGCGAGGCCAGTGCACGGATCGCCGTGGTCTTGGCCAGGCCCGGCGCGCCCTCCACCAGCAGATGGCCGTCGGCCAACAATGCAATCAGCAGGCGTTCGACCAGTGCCGCCTGGCCGACGATCTCGGCCGACAGCGCGTCGCGCAGCTGGGTGAACGCCGCATGCAGGCGGGAGGTGGCCGGCGCGGGCGGCGGCGAGACGGTTTCGGGCATCGGCGGTGGCAGGTTCATGGGGGCCTTTGACCGGCGCAGGACGGCACGGGTTCCCGACATCATCGCAGGGTGCCCTGCGATTGGCATCAAGAACCGCTGAACAGCCGTCCACGCTGGGCATGGATCTGCTTCGTGCATGCCGCCAGCCCAAACGAAGAAGGGCCGCACGGGGCGGCCCTTCTTCGTTTCGCGGGAGGCGCGGGCTCAGTTTTGCTTGGCCACGCGCAGCACCTTCGGGGTGACGAACACGAGCAGCTCGGCCTTGTCCTTGTTGCGACCGCGCTTCTTGAACAGGTTGCCCAGGAACGGCACGTCGCCCAGGAACGGCACCTTGCTGATGCTGTTGCGATCGGTGAACTCGTAGACGCCACCGATCACCACGGTCTGCCCATCCTCGACCAGCACCGCGGTGTTGACTTCGCGTCGGTTGATCGACGGCACGGTGCCGTAGCCCTCCAGCTGGATCAGCTGGTCGACTTCGTCCTTCTTCACCTGCATGTTGAGGAACACGCGGTTGTCGTTGGTGATGGTCGGGGTGACCTTCAGCTCCAGCACCACTTCCTTGAACTGGACGTTCGGGGTCGCCACGCCGCCAGCGGTACCACCGCTGATGGTGACGTAGCCGATTTCCTTGCCCTGCTTGATCATCGCTTCGCGCTGGTTGGTGGTGACCACGCGCGGGTTGGAGATCACCTCGCCTCGCGACTCCTCCTGCATGGCCGACAGCTCCACGTCCAGCAGGTAACCCGCATTGAGGATGGACAGTGCCAGCGAACCCGGGTTGCTGGCGGCGGCCACCGGCAGGTTCCAGTTCAGGCCGCGGGTGATCGCCGAGCCGGACTTCACCGGCGGCGGGCCGACCCGGCCACCGGCTTCCCAGTCACGCTCGGCCTTGGCATTGGCCAGGTCGGTTGCGACCTGCGACTTGCGGGTCTCGGCATTGGCATCCAGGCTGCCACTGAAGTACACGTTGTCACGGCTGCCGCTGACACCGAACTTCGCACCCAGTTCGCGGGCGAAGGTATCGGTGGCGATGACGATGCGGCTTTCGATCAGCACCTGGTCGACCGGGCGGTCGATCACGTTGATCAGCTCGCGCATGCGCGCGATCTTCTTCGGGATGTCGCTGATCATCAGCGTGTTGGTGCGCTCGTCGGCCACGATGCGGCCGCGCGAGGACAGGAAGCCACTGTCTTCCTGCGAGGAGCTGCCCGAACCACCACCACTGCCACCACCACCGCTGCCGCCGATGCCCTTGGCCTCGGTCAGCGCTTTGAAGATCTGCGTGGCGCTGTGGTAGTTGATCTGGATGTAGTCGGTCTGCAGGTCTTCGCGGTTCTCGATGGCGATGCGCGCGTCTTCCTTTTCCTGTTCGAACTTGGCCAGTTCGGCCTGCGGCGCCACCCAGATCACGCTGCCGTCGCGACGCTTGTCCAGGCCCTTGGCGCGCAGGACGATGTCCAGCGCCTGGTCCCACGGCACATTGACCAGGCGCAGGGTCACGTTGCCCTGCACCGAGTCGGACGCCACCACGTTCAGGTTGGACTCCTCGGCGATCAACTGCAGCACGGTGCGCACCGGCACGTCCTGGAAGTTGAAGGTCACCGGCTTGCCGGTGAAGCCGCGCTGGCCGACGGCCTTGGCCGCCTGGGTGACGCTGCCGGCGGTGACCGCACCCACGGCGGCCTGGGCCTGGCGCGGGCTGATCTCGACCACGTATTCGTTGCCGCTCTGGTAGGCCAGCGACTCCACCGCGCCACCGGTGCTCAGCACCAGTTGGGTGCCGGCGCCCGACGGCTTGGCGTCGATGCGTTGTACCGGCGTGGCGAAGTCGGTGACGTTCATCGGCTTCTGCAGGTTGGCCGGCAGTCGGGCATTGCCGACGTCGACCACCACGCTGTTGCCCTGCGTGCGCAGGTCAGGGATCGCGCCCTGCCCGTCGAACTGCACGATCAGGCGCCCGGCGCCGTCATCGCCACGCTTGAAATCGATCTTGGCCACCGACAGGCCCGCCGGCGCGGCGGCCGGTGCCACGGTGGCGCCCACCGGCTTTTCCGCCGGTGCGGCAGCCAGCGCCGGAGCGCAGGCCAGCATCAGCGCGACTCCCAGCGCGCTGACACGGTTCAAGGTAGAGCGCCGGATGGGACGCAGCCCCTTGGCTTGGTGAAAGGTCATCGTGCTATCCCCAGTAAACGATCATTGATCTTCAAGCGAGAGCGTTGCCGGCCGTTCCAGCCAGCCACCCGCGCCATCCGGCACCAGTTCGATCAGCTCCACGCGGTCTTCGAAGACCGCCGTGACCCGCCCGTCGCTCTGCCCCAGGTAACCGCCCGGGCGAACCCGGTAGGTGACCTTGTCCGGCCCCATCACCAGCGCCACGGTACCTGCGCCGGTACCGATGGTGCCGACCATGTCCAGCGCATCCAGCGGGAAGCCTTCCAGCGGCTCCTTGCGCCGGTTCGGGTCCGGTCGCAATCCGCCGTTCCCCTGCTGCGGATTGGTCCAGGCATCGGTGAACGGATCGCGCATGCCCTGCGCGGAGTATTCGAAGGTCTCGAACTGCTGCATCACCGGCAGCGGCTCCAGCGGTTGCGCCGGTCGCGCGCGCTCGCCTTCCACCCACTTCTCAAGGTTCGGTGCGTCGCCGGGCGTGCTGGTCACGCCACGACCGCAACCAGCCAGCAGCAGCACAGCCAGCACCATCGCACCACGTACGGTCTGCGCGCGCATCACTTCTTGCCCTCCTTGCCAGCGTCGGCCGCCTGCTGCGCCTGCACCTCGGTCTCGTCCAGGTAGCGGTAGGTCTTGACCGTACCGGACAGTTCCAGTGCACCGCTGCGGACGTTGCCGCCGGTCTTTTCCTTGGGCTTGAGGTTGATGTCATGCATGGTCAGGATCACCACCCGCGGCAGCGAGGCCACGCCACTGACGAACGCGCCGAACTGGTGGTAACTGCCCACCATGCGCAGCTTGATCGGCTTCTCGGCGTAGAACTCCTTGATCTGCTCCTGCTCCGGCTCGAACAGCTCGTTGGTCAGGCCGCTGGACAGCGCGGTCTGCGAGATGTCGATGATCAGGTCGGGCATTTCGGTCTTGCTCGGCAGCTGCCGCAGCATCTGCTGCAGCACCTGCTCCATCTGCGCCAACTGCTGCTTCAGCGGCCCCAGGTTCACCGCGCGTTCCTGCTGCTTGGTGAACTCGGTGCGCAGCTCGACTTCCTTCGATTCCAGGCCGGCCAGTTCTTCGCGCTTGCCGCTGATCAGCAGCATCCACGCCACGAACATGATGACCAGCGCCAGCAACGAGCAGAAGACGATCTTGGCCTTCTGCGGCCAGTTGCCGATGTCGTTGAAATCCAGGTTCTTGATGTCGATCTTCTGGCTCATGCGCGGTCCCCCTGCAGCAGCGCATTGAAGGCCTGCGGCGGCTGCGCCAGGCGGCTGCCCTCAGGCTTCGGGGCAGGTGCCGGGGCCGGCGCGGCGGCCGGAGCGGCCGGTTGGTTCGGCTTGGCCGGCGTGGCCGGTGCAGTGGCCGGTGCGGCGGGAGCTGCTGCCGGCTGGCCCGCTGCCGGGGCCGCAGGCGTCGCGGCATCCGGACCTGCGGCCAACGGTGCCACCGGTGCCGGGGCAGCCGTCGCCACCGAGCCATCGGCGTTCAGGCCCGGCGTCGCCGACACCTCTTCGCTCTGTGCCGGCAGTTTCACCTTGACCACGAACACGTAGGGCAGCGCCTTGATGTCGGCCAGCGGGCCGGCCTTGCCGTCCTTGTCCTTCTCCGGGTCACGCGCTTCGATGATCGACAGCTCCGGGTTGGTCATCCAGCCGGAGGTCTCCAAGTTGCGCATGTAGGCCGAAACGCGGGCGTTGGACTGGGTGCGGCCTTCCAGCGTCAGTACATCCCCTTCCTGCTTCAGCGCGGTCAGCACCACACCGTCGGGAATGGTGCGCACCAGCGCGTCGAACAGGTGGACCATCTGCGAGCGCTTGGCCTGCAGCTCCTCGATCACCTTCTTGCGCGCCAGCAGGCGTTCCTTCTGCGCGTCGAGGCGGTCGATCTCCTTGTTCTGTTCCTTGACCTTCTCGATCTCGGCTTCCAGATAGGCATTGCGGTCCATCTGGCCGCTCACCTGACGGTCGTAGTAGAACCAGATCATCAGCGACAGCAGCAGGCCACCGACGGCGGCCATGCCCAGCATTGCGTAGAACTCGCGCTGGCGTTGCTTGCGCCGCTCGGCGCGCCAGGGCAATAGATTGATGCGTGCCATCAGTCAAAGCTCCTCAGCGCCAGACCGGTCGCGATCATCAGCGCGGGGGCATCCTGGGCCAACGCATGCGCGTTCACCTTCGGCCCCAGGGTCATCTGCGCCAGCGGGTTGGCGACCACGGTCGGCACGCCCAGCTGTTCCTCGACCATCTCCGGCAGGCCACCGAGCACGGCGCAGCCGCCGGCCAGCACGATGTGATCGACGCGGTTGAATTCGCTGCCTGCGTAGAAGAACTGCAGCAGGCGGCTGATCTGCTGGACCGTGGCTTCCTTGAACGGCTCCAGCACTTCCATCTCGTAGCTTTCCGGCAGGCCGCCCTGGCGCTTGGCCAGCCCGGCTTCCTCGTAGCTCAGCCCGTAGCGGCGCATGATCTCATCGGTCAGCTGCTTGCCACCGAACACCTGCTCGCGGCTGTAGAGGCTGCGGCCGCCGCGCAGGACATTGAGGGTGGTCATGGTGGCGCCGATGTCGACCAGCGCGACCACGCCATCGATGGATACCGGCAGCTCGCTGGCGACCAGGGCGTAGGCGTTCTCGACCGCGAAGGCCTCCACGTCCATCACCTTGGCCTGCAGGCCACCGAGTTCCAGCGCGGACTGGCGCAGCTCGACATTCTCCGAACGCGACGCGGCCAGCAGCACCTGGACCATCTCCGGGTTGTTCGGGATCGACCCGATCACCTCGAAATCCAGGTTCACTTCCTCGATCGGATACGGAATGTAGTTGACCGCTTCCAGCTCGATCTGGGCTTCCATGTCGTTTTCGTCGAGATCGGCCGGCATCGGGATCACCTTGGTGATCACTGCCGACCCCGCGACGGCGGCAGCGGCCACTTTGGCCTTGCTGCCTGAACGGTTCATCGCCCGACGGATGGCCTCACCCACGGCCTCCACTTCAACGATGTTCTTCTCCACCACCGCATTGGGCGGCAGAGGTTCCACAGCGTAATGTTCCACGCGGAAACGATTGCCGCTGCGGGACAGCTGCAAAAGCTTTACCGCAGTCGAACTGATGTCGACGCCTACGAGCGGCGACTGACTTTTTGGGATGAGCCCCACGGTTTCTCCCCTGCCGACGGGCACTTGGACGCAAGACCTGCGCCCAAGCATTAATAACGTATTCTTAGCAAATGGCAACGGCCCTGCTGTGAATTCCTTCACGGATTCACCATGCAGCCCCTGACTGTTCCCCTTGCGCTCCCCGGTGCCGACCCCAGCCGGCACCTTGCGTAATCTATACTCTGCGACCACGAAATTCGCAATCGGAATCTGAACCCGATGACTCGACTCCGCCGCTGGCTGCGCTGGATCTTCCTGATTGTCCTGGTCCTGGCGCTGATCGGCGCGGCCGCCGTGGGCGGTCTGTACTACGCCGTTTCCTCCAAGCTTCCCGACGTGCAGACCCTGCGCGACGTGGAAATGCAGGAGCCGATGTACGTCTATGCTGCCGATGGCAAGCTGATGGCGGTGTTCGGCGAGACCCGGCGGACCCCGATCACCATGAAGGACGTGCCGGAGAAGCTGAAGCAGGCCTTCCTGGCCACCGAGGACGCCCGCTTCTACGAGCACGGCGGCGTGGACTACATGGGCATCGGCCGGGCGGTCTGGCTGCTGGCCACCACCAGCGACAAGCGCGTGCCGGGTGGCTCCACCATCACCCAGCAGGTGGCCCGCCAGTTCTTCCTCAGCTCCGAGTACAGCTACACCCGCAAGCTGGCCGAGATCCTGCTGGCGCGGAAGATCGAGTCCGAGCTGAGCAAGGACGAGATCTTCGAGCTGTACCTGAACAAGAGTTTCTTCGGCAACCGCGCCTACGGCGTGGCCGCTGCCGCCGAGTTCTATTACGGCAAGAAGCTGAACGAGCTGGACCTGGACGAGATGGCCTCGCTGGCCGGCATCCCCAAGTTCCCCTCGTCTGGCAACCCGATCTCCAACCCGGAACGTGCCCGCCAGCGCCGCGACAACTACGTGCTGCAGCGCATGGCCGACCTGAAGTTCGTCAGCCAGGCCGAGGCCGACGCGGCCAAGGCCGTGCCGATGCACGCCACCGCGCATGAGCCGCCGGTGCAGGTCGATGCCCCGTACGTGGCCGAGCTGGTGCGCCAGGAGATGATCGCCCGCTTCGGCGGCGACGTGGTCAACAAGGGCTATCACGTCACCACTACCATCGACTCCACCCTGCAGACCGCCGCGAACCAGTCGGTGCGCGACGGCCTGCTGCTGTACGACCACCGCCACGGCTGGCACGGCGTGGAGAAACAGGTGCAGGTGGGTGCCGGCGAAGACGCCGCCGCCCTGGCCGAGCACCTGCGCGGCATGTACGGCCAGGCCGGCCTGCTGCCGGCGATCGTCGCCAGCACCGGCGCCGACGGCAGCGCCACCGTGGTGCTCGCCAACCGCAGCGAGATCGTGCTGCCGGCCGGTGCCGCCAAGTGGACCAACAAGACCCCGGGCAAGCTGGTGCAGCGCGGCGACATCGTGCGCGTGCGCGCCGGTGCCAAGGAGGGCGAGTGGCTGCTGGACCAGATCCCGCGCGGCCAGTCCGCGCTGGTCTCGCTGGATGCCCACAGCGGCGCGCTGAAGGCGCTGGTGGGTGGCTTCAGCTTCTCCGGCAACAAGTTCAACCGCGCCACCCAGGCCCGCCGCCAGCCGGGTTCGAGCTTCAAGCCATTCGTCTACGCAGCCGCCTTCGACAAGGGCTACAACCCGGCCTCGATCGTGCTCGACGCCCCGGTCGTGTTCCGCGACCGCCGCGGCAAGACCTGGGCCCCGCAGAACGACGGCGGCGGCTTCCGCGGCCCGATGCGTCTGCGCGAAGCGCTGGTGCAGTCACGCAACCTGGTGTCGGTGCGCCTGCTCGATGGCATGGGCGTGGACTACGCACGCAAGTACATCAGCGAGTTTGGCTTTGCCGAATCGGAGCTGCCGCCGAACCTGTCGATGTCGCTGGGCACCGCCTCGCTGACCCCGCTGTCGGTGGCGCGCGGCTACGCCGTGTTCGCCAACGGCGGCTCGCGCGTGGACACCTGGCTGATCGACCAGGTCAATGACCGCGACGGCAACCTGGTGTTCAAGGAAAACCCGGCGCTGGCCTGCCGCGACTGCGCCGGCAGCAGTGACCAGCCGGTCAACCAGGTGGTGGACGGCTTCAACTTCGGCGCTCCGGCCCCGAAGGTGGACCCGGCCGCCGCCAAGGCCGAAGCCAAGGTCGAAACCCCGGCGGCACCGGCCAACCCGGATGCCCGCACAGCCCCGCGCGCGATCGACGCCCGCACCGCCTACCAGCTGGTATCGATGATGCGCGACGTGGTCCAGCGCGGTACCGGCGTCCAGGCCAAGGTGCTCGGCCGCGAGGACGTGGGCGGCAAGACCGGCTCCACCAACGACCACCGCGACGCCTGGTTCTCCGGCTTCGGTGGCCCGTACGTGACCACCGTGTGGGTGGGCCGCGACGACTTCCGTTCGCTGGGTTACCGCGAGTACGGCGGCAAGGCGGCCCTGCCGATCTGGATCGACTACATGCGCACCGCGCTGAAGGACACCCCGATCGCGCAGAACGACCCGCCCAGCGGCATGGTCCAGGCCACCCTCAACGGCGCGACCGAGTGGGTGAAGGTGGAAGACATGGACCGCCTGACCGACTACGACCTGAACCTCAATACGCCGCAGGCCGACGCCGCCGCGTTCGATATCTTCTGAGGAAGGTTCTGGTGGGTGCCAACGGTGAGTTGGCACCCATGCGGCTGTAGAGCCGAGCCCATGCTCGGCTCCGGGCGCCTGCGGTAGAGCAGCCGAGCATGGGCTCGGCTCTACAGGATCAACGGCACCCACTTGCTCGCCTCCATGAAATACCCACGCGGATGTCACATCCGTGCGCTAGTCTGTAGCCAGGTCGCAACAGGAGTCATCGCATGCATCGCGCCCGTCAGCATGCTGCCAGCCAGACCCGCGAGCGGCGCCACCGCCTCGCCCACGAAGCCGCCCGCCTGATGGCCGAAGGCGGCATCCGCGACTACCACCAGGCCAAGTTGAAGGCCGCCAGCCGTCTCGGCATCCACGACGATGCCTCCCTGCCCCGCAATACCGAGATCGAAGACGCCCTGCGCGAGTACCAGCGGCTGTTCTCCGGGCCCCAGCATGGCAATGAGCTGCAGCGCCGCCGCGAGGCTGCCATGCGTGCGCTGGAGTTCCTGCACGGCTTCGCCCCTCGCCTGGCCGGCCCGGTGCTGGAGGGCACCGCCGATGCCAACAGCCCCGTGCAGCTGCACCTGCACAGTGACGACCCGGAAGCCGTGCACCGCTTCCTGGACGAGCACGGCATTCCCGCCGAGTCGCGGACGCGCCGACTGCGGATGGACCGCGAACGGAGCCTGGACGTGCCGGTGTGGGTGTTCAGCGCCGAAGAGCTGACCTTCGACCTGGCCGTGCTGCCGTATGACGCCCTGCGCCAGGCGCCCTTGTCGCCGGTGGATGAGAAGCCGATGCGACGCGCGTCTGTCGCACAGTTGCGGCAGCTGCTGGCCGAGGCGGAGATCACCGCGTATATCGGCGGGTAGCGGTAGCTCCGGCCTTGGTGGGTGCGGACCGTTGGTCCGCACTGTGCCTCAGGCATCCGGACACCTGGCCCAAGAGCAGCCGAGCATGGCTCGGCTCTACAGAAGGCGCGCTGACCTACCAGACATCATGGTGCTGCTCCTCCGGCTCATCGCCAAGCAGGCGCATCAGCCACGGTGCTCCCACCCGCTGCGGGTACGCCATCATCATCCGCGCGTGCATGTTCTGCAGATCGCCAAGCAACCAAGTCTGGTTGTAGACATCGCCGAACGGGTCCGACCACGCCGTCTGTATCCGCGCGCGCTCACCGCCGTTGAGGTTGGGCATCCTATCCAACGGCACCTCCAGCACCGGCTCCAGCCCCCGGTTGATGGCCGCGTTCTCCGCCTCCGCCGCACGCATGAGCTCCAGCCGGTGGCTCACCTGCCAGCATGGGAAGGGGAAGCAGCTGCCCGTGGCTTCGATGTATGCCGCCATGTCGGCCAGCATGTGGGCTTTCAGCTGCCACACCCTCTCACTGTCCAGCAGTTGTCGCACCCGCAGGGTGCGCAGCGTTCCCGCGCGGACGTCTTCCGGCGTGGTGAACGGCTCGCCCGGTGTCGGGCCGCCATGCCGCACCAGCACGATGCGATGGATCGCCTCCTGGGTGATGTTCTCCACGCGCACCGCGGCGGCCTCCGGATGCACGCGCGGTGGCGGCACGCTCGCCACCCGCCAGTGGTACCAGAGCACCAGCACCATGCCCACCAGGCACAACAAGGTGAACTGCACCCAGCGATCCAGATTGCGGGTGTAGTAGTAGAAACGCGCCCGCCACAGATAGAACGTGCGGTAGCTGATGAATCGGCTTACCCATCGATACATTGCCATCTCCTCGGCAAGGACCCCGGCGCGGCGGGGTTCATTACGCGCACCACGCCGGGACTGCACGGCTTACCAGCCGATGCCCACGCCGACACCCATGCTGCGCTCACCGCTGTTGGTGAACGCACCATTGAGGCTGAAGGTGGCCGAACCCTTCTCGTTCAGCACGCGCTGGTAGCCCACCGCCATCGCCGACTCACCCTCGCTGTAACCCACGCCCGCACCCAGGCGGTTGTAGGTGGCCAGGCCGGCGGTATTCATCGCCATCGCACTCTGTGCGCTGCTCATCGCCGCCATGCGGTTGAAGCGCTTGTCCATCTTGTCCAGGCGGCGTTCGAAGGTGCTGATCGCACCATCGGTGTACTCGTTGGCACGGGCCAGCATCTTCTCCAGGTCGGCGGTGTCGACCTGCGGCTTGGGCGTGTCGTCCTGCTTCGGCTTCGGCTGCGGGGCCGGCTTGCCACCTTCACCGGTTGAGGCGATCTGCGGCGAGCCGCTGGTTTCCGGCGCCGGCGCGGTCTCTTCGGTGGACGGCGAAGGCGTGGCCGCCGTCGACATGGCGCGGGCCTGCGGATGATCGTCGATACGCTGCTCCAGCCCATCCATGCGGCCGTTGATCTGCTGCTGCATCGAATGCAGCTGGCCACCATTGACCGCATCGCGGCTGCCGGCCGCGATCAGGCCGTTGGCCACGTTGGAGATGACCATACCGTTGGCACCGGCCAGGGTGAGCTGGTGGGTGCCGTCTGCACGGGCCGAGGGGGTTTCCTGGAACACGGAGCGGAGCTGGGATTCGACCTGGTTCACGCGCGAGGTGGTGCTGACGACGGCGCCGTCGAGCGCTTCCAATGCACCATTGAGCGTGGATTGGGACTGGCCCTGCACGTTGAAGCTGGGGCCGACGATGTTGCCATTGGTATCGACTTCGCCGCCGAGGGCGGAGAGTGCACCGCGCAGCTGGCCGACGGTGGCGGCGTTGTGGTTGGCGGTGCCGTTGGCGATGTTTACAAGGCGGCGCTTCATCTCACCATTACCGAACGATGCAACTCCTACCTCGGTCGCATACGAGCCGAACCCAAGCGCCATCGAACCGTCGGCACCATTCCGAACCCTCGCACCGATGCCGAGAGCGATCCCACCAACTGCGGTTCCACCATCATACGTTCCGACTTCCGCGCCCGTCCCAATGGCAATGCTGAAATCGGAACCATTGAAGACGGTCGATCCCCGCCCAAGTGCCACCGAGTTCACCCCCAACGCAAGAGAGCGTGACCCAATCGCAGTTCCTCCTTCGGTGCCCGCCTTTGCAAGGATGCCAAGCGCGACCCCGGCTCGGCCGGCCTCCGCGCGGCCAGTCGTGGGACCTGTACCCACACTGAGAAACTGACCAGCATCTTCCAGTGCATCGAGTCGACCATTGGTCTCATAGAGCTGACTTCCGCGCACAACGTCCGAGCTATCAGCCGACAACTTCGCCTCCGCCACGCCAGTCAAACGCGCACCGCCGAAATCGATCGGACCGCTCGCATCCAATCCACGCATGGCCTGCTCGCCCATCTCCCGCTCCTTGCGCATCGTCTCCAAATCGTTCCGATTTTGCGAGATCTTCTGCTCTGCGGCGTACAACTGACTGCCGGTTACGGCATCGCGGCTTCCTGGCGCCACTCGGCCGTCAGCCAGGTTGGTCAGCACCATGCCATTCACGCCATTCAGCGCGATCTGGTTCATGCCGTCGGCGCGGGTCGGAGGTGAGTCCTGGAAGATCGAGCTGAGCTGGCCTTCCACCTTGTCCGCGCGACGGTCTGCGGTGATGACAGCGCCATCGAGCGCCATCAGCGCGTCCTCGACGCTGCTCTGCGTTCCACTCTGCACTGCATAAGTAGGGGCAATGATGTTGCCGTTCGCATCCATGCCTGCGCCGCCGCCGAGGGTGGCGAGGGAGTCCTTAAGCTGGGAGACGGTAGTGGCATCGTGTTCACCGAGACCTCGGGAAATGTTCACTATCCTGCGCTCTGTGCCAACACTGCCAAAGGATGCAGTTCCCGCCTCAGTAGCTTCCGATCCCGCGCCCAGTGCCAGTGCCCCCTCCGCGCCGGCATGGACCCTTGAACTTGCACCAACCGCAACTCCATCACTCGAAGCCACACTAGCGCCAGCTCCCAACGCGAATCCATTCAAAGCGGCCGCTGACACAGTGGCGCCTCGTCCAACTGCAACCGAATTAACGCCAACGGCAGAAGATAGCGCACCGATAGCGGTTGCTCCCTCTTCTAGTGCCCTCGCGGAATCTCCGATTGCAACTCCCATCAGACCAGCCTCAGCACGCTGACTAAACGAATCCACACCAATACCCACATACTGAGCTAGACCTTCCAGATCTGAAATCCGGCCATTGGTAGCGTGTAGCTGCCGACCCGACACAGCTTCACTGCTGCTGGCACCGACAGCCCCATCCGCCACACCGCTGATCTTCCGGTTGGCATTGGCGCTGTTGCGTACGTCCAACGTCGTACCGCTGTTCTCCTCACCCAACCGCACGGCTCCCGCTGCAGAAACCTGCGCCACCAGCCCGCCCAGAACCGCTGTTTCGGCCAACGCCTTGGCCGCATCCACCTTTGCCAGGGTCGCGTCCGCAGCCGCAGAGGTGGCCATGCCTTCCACAGCTACCACCTTCTCATTGGTGGCATTGAGCTGCCTGCCATTCACGGCTTCGTAGCTGCTGGCGCTGACCACGCCATCGGCCACGCCGGCCAGCTTACGGTTCGCATTTGCGCTATTGCGCACATCCACTACGGCGCCGCTGTTCTTTTCACCCAGGCGGACAATCCCCGTGGCCGAAACCTGCCCGACCAGACCACCCAATTCGGTGGCCTCAGCCAAGGCCTTGGTGGCATCAACCTGTGCGGCGTTGGCAGTGGCCTGCGCGCCATTCGCGGCATTCTGTGCAGTCGTTACCCGGCCGTTGGTTTCATTCAACTGCTTGCCCGTAACGGCCTCGGTACTGCTGCTGCTGACAGCGCCATCCGCCAGGTTGACGATCTTGCGCTTGATACTGGAGCTGCCGACCGAGACCTGATTGATGCCGGTGGTCTGCGAGGCGTTGCCCAGAGCGACACTTCCCGTGTGCGATGCCAGGGCGCGGTCGCCCAACGCAATGGCACTTTCGGCACCCGCCTTTGCAAGATTGCCAAGCGCCGTCGAATACAAACCCGATGCGGCGGCCTCCCGGCCAATGGCGACGGCCTGATTGCCGCTCGCATCTGCCTTGTAGCCCAGCGCGGCGGCATGGGCCGCCGCGGCCGTTGCATCATTGCCTACGGCCACGGCGCGATCACCCACTGCCGAAGCACGCAGGCCAGCCGCCACCGCGCCGTTGCCACTACGCGTTGCAGCACCGAGAGCAACTGCACCGGTGGCAGCGCTCTTGTCGCCGTTGGCGTCGACACCGGCCCGAGCATCTGCACCAACTGCGATGCTGTTGGTGTTGTAGGCCTTCGCCGAGCGCCCCATCGCTACGCTGGCGGTGCTTCCGCTCCCTTCCGCCTCTGCCGCCAGCCCGATAGCCGGGGCGGATGCGTTCAGGCGCGCGGCTGCCGCGTCTGCGACGCGCTGTGCATCTGCCAGCTTGGTGTTGGTGGCATTCAACTGCTTCCCTGACACAGCATCGGTGCTGGACGTACTCAGCGTGGCATCCGCCACGCCCGTGATCTTGCGATTGGCGCTGGCACTGTTGCGGACGTCCAGTACAGAGCCGCTATTGCTTGCACCTATGAGGATATTTCCCGAAGGAGACTTCTCTTTCAAAAGGCCTGAGAGCCCATCGGCCTTTGCCAGCGCACTGTCAGCATTGGTCTTGGCAGAGTCCGCGACCGAACGCGCGGCCGCTACATTGCTGTTGGTGGCGTGGAGCTGCTTTCCGGTAACGGCATCCGTGCTGCTGGTGCTCAATCGCGCATCGTCCACATTGGTCACTCGCCGCTTCGTCGATGAGCTGCCAACGGACACCGAATTGCTTTCCGTTGCCTCGGAATATGCTCCGATGGCTATCGAGCCATGGGCGCTCGCCTTGGCATGATGCCCCAGCGCAACTCCACTGTACTCGGCACGTGCGTTCCCTCCCAACGCGATGGCACCTGAATATCCCGCCGTTCCAGCGAAGGCGTTCCCGCCAATAGCAATACGGGAAACACCTGCGGAACTCTCCACCGTCCTGGCACCGCTGCCCACCGCAATGGAGTTGCTCGCGTATGCCCTGGCGTCATGCCCCAGTGCGGTTGCACCAATTCCTGATGCGATCGAGCTGGCGCCTACGACTGTCGAGTATCCGCTCTTGGCCTCAGACCCGTATCCAACGACGACGTTCCTGTCGCCGCGTGCAATCGATGAATTCCCCACAAGCACACTTCCCAACCCCGACAACGATGATTCGGTGCCGTAGACCACCGATCCCCAGCCACTGATGCTCGACCGTGAACCCAGGATCATCTGCATATCACCGCTGATCGTGGCATTCCGATATTGGCTGTCATTTACCAGAGCCAGCTGGGTGTAACCCGCATTTACCTGGTTCGAGAATGACGAAAAGCGCCACGGAGAGGGCAACAGGAGTTGAGTGGAGTCGGTCCCTTCACGCTCGCCCTCAGCCACTTCCTCCGAGTGCTCGTGCGCTGCGGCAGGGAGGCCCACCAGTGCCGCCACCAGCAATAGTGCCCTGCCTCCAGCGGACTTGCCGCGCGGACTGCTCAACTCACTGCCAACCACCCAGCACTGCTTGGCGGCACTCCAGATACGACGATAGATGTGGTTCATGCTCTCTCCCTTAACAGGACATCGGAAATGAGGCCCCGCGAACAGCGCGGGGCCAGGAACGATCAGGCGCTTGGCGCCAGGGTGGTTGTGTGCTCGCGGTAGCCGTCCTTGGACAGGCGGTAATGCAGCTGCACGGTGTTGCCCGGCTGAGGCTGGAACGGCAGCTTCAGCTCCGCGTCCGGGTACAGGCTTTTGGCAAAGTCGTGGGTCGTGCAGGCACCACTGGCGCTGCACTCGGCCAGTCCGGTGATGCCGACCCGCAAGGTCCCCACGTTGCGCAGGGTGTCGCCCTGCAGTTGCAGATCCACGCTGCCGTTGGCGGGCAGCACGTTCACCAGCGCGCCCCAGACCAGGCTGACACCGACGTTGGCCTGTGCCGCCTGCTCGTCACCCTCGAGCAGGGTCCCGTCCGGTCCCCTGACGCCCTCGAAGTAGACGCGGTAGGCCACTTCCTTCTCCACGCTGCGCAGTGGAATGACCCGGATCAGGCGATTGCCTCCGCCACTGAGTGCGAACTTCCCAGGGGTGATGGCGACCGCGGCGTCGGCCGCCTCCATGTCCACCTCTTCCTCGCCAACCTGCGCAGGATTCGCGATGCGCAACAGGCGTGCCTGCACGTACTGCGGCTGGGTGGAGTGCGAGTAGACGCGGATCTGCGTACCGCGCTTGCCATCGACGGCCGCGCGCATCGGATGGATCGAGAGGTTGGCATGTACCGGCGGCGCCAGCAGCGCGCTCAACGGCAGCAGACAGAACAGCAGCTTCTTCATGATGAGGCTCCGTGGGATCAGGGTTTGGCGGTCGGCACGCGCAGCTCTACCGTCAGCTCGCCGTCGTAAAGACCGGGCCGCTTGCTGGCGATGGGGGTAGGCGGCGTTTCCAGCACCAGCGGCGTGGGCACGCAGTACACGGGTTGATTGATGCCCGGCAGCATCACCAGGCGCAGCTGCGCGCTGTCGATGCCGCGCAGCAGCTGTTCCTCGCCGTGTTTCATGGCCAGCAGGTTTCCGCCGTATTTCAGGCCGACCTGGTAGTCGAGGCGTTGGGTGTCGTCACTGCCGCCATCTCCGTGCCAGACCGCGTAGTCCCGCCCAGGCGGGGGCCGTGGCCCGCTGTCGCGCACGGTGACGCCGAGGAACTCGCTCTGCGAGCCCACGCCGTCGTACAGGCACATGTCCACTTCCTTGTAGCCGCCGACCATCTTGCGGATGGGGTCGTAGCGCAGGTCCATGTTGACCAGCGGCGCGATGCCATCGAAGCCGGGAAAGTAGATCGAGATCGCGTCGTAGTCGGTGACGGTGAAGTCGAAGTTGAAGGTGGTTGTGGCGACGGGTGGTGCGGTTGGATCGGCCTTGATGTTCAGGCGCATCGTGGCCTTCCAGTGGCCTGCGACGAGTCTGGAGAGTTCGGCTGCGGTGAGGTTGAGCTCCACACCAGTTCCAAGAGGAAACTCTATGCCGGGAGAGCATTCGAACCAGTACGCGGCGTTGAGCCATCTCTTGTTCTTATCCCAGAAGTCGGCGGAGCAGACGCGACCAGAGAAGATCCTGCGAACATGCCCAACTGCTCGGATATCAGTGCGGAGCCCGGTCCGTTGCTCAACCATTCGAATCCACACTTCCGACTCACCAAGAACGATGTTCAACCGTCCTTCTGTTTCGCATCTCCCAAATTCAGCGTCAGAAGCAGACCCACAAACCACATGGATCTGCCCATACTTGAACGCCAGGTCATGACTGAACCCCAGCACCGTCCGCGGCGCCCACAGCTCCACATCACCCGGCACCGCCGAGCGATCCCAGCTCAGCACGATGTCCCGGCTCTGGTCCGTCGGATGCGTCTCCGGCGGCCATTGCGCCCACGCCTGTGGCATCACCAGCACCAGCGCACACACCAGCATCAACACACACATCCAACGCCGGCTCATGGCGTACCTCCTGCAGCAGCGGTCTGGGGCGTGGCGGCGATCAACGCGCGTTCCTGCAGCAGGCGGGTCACGCGGGCCTGCTGGCGGATCTCGGGGGGCAGCTGGGCCACGGCCAGCGGCTCGCAGTGCACGGCGCCGACCAGCAGCACCACCTGGCGGCGCTCGCGCACCTGCAACGGGCAGTGCAGCAGGCGGTCGTCCTGCAGCAGGTACAGCGTTGTTTCGCGGCGCGGGAAATCGGCAACGAAGCTGCCGTTGGCGCTGGTGCCGGGCACCGGCGCGTTGAGGATGCGGGCGCCGCCCAGCGGCGACCCCGCAAGGTCCTTGGCATTGCCAATGAAGGTGTAGGTCACTTCGATCGGCACTGGCATGCGCATCAGCTTGCCGGGGGTGAGGAACATCGGCCGTGCTCCGCCCACGCCGGTCACGCGGATCGCGGCGATGCTGTCCAGCGTGCTGGCGTCCTGCACTTCGGCGCGCTGCGACTGATAGGCCTGCAGCGGCAGCAGCCGGCGCTCGCCGATCTGCAGACGCTGTCGGCGCAGTCCCCCCACCTGCAATTCCGCGGCCACGCCATGCAGGTCGGCATCGTCGAAACCGTCCACCTGCACGGCCAGGCCGGCCTCGGCACCGTTGGCACCGCTCCAGTAGAAACCACGACGGCCCAGTGCGAAGCCGGAGCTGTGGCTGCCGCTGTAGCCGGTCTCGCCACGCCCGCGCTGCTGATAGTGCGCGATGCTGGCGGCGGTGTTGCCGATGCCGTTCTGCAGCTGGCCACTCAGTGACGCGCTGTAGCGATCGTTGTTGTTGGCGCGCAATTCGGCGTTCAGCTCCCGATAGTGCGTGTCCCGGTCCTGGCGCAGGCTCTGGCCCACGCTGTAGTCGATGGCCGGGCGCTGATGCTGCGGCTGGCGCACGTCCACCGCGTAGCGGCGCTGGCCGCTGCTGTCATGGTTACGCTGCAGGCGGGTCAGGCTGAGGTTGAAGTAGATGCCACGGTCACGCTCGTTGCTGCCGCGCACGCTGTCGGTGCTGCGCTGCTGCCATAGCCCCACGCGCGTGGACACGCTGAAGTCCTGCCAGCGGTGGCTGCGGCTGAAGCTGGCCTGCCAGGTCCGGCTGAGCACGGGCTCGCGGCGCGGCTCCAGCGGACCGGGCGGCAGCAAGGGATCCAGCCCGAACAACGGGTCCTGCTCGAATTCAGGCCGATGCCAGCCGGTGCGCCAGGTCTGGCGCCGGGTGTAGCCCACGTAGACGTTGCCGCCGGCCAGCGGCAGCGATACCGAGCCGCTGAGTGAGTTGGTGCAGCCCAGCTGGTCGCGTGCATCGGCCTCGAACTGGCAGGCCTTGCCGCGCATGCGCTGCTGGTAAAGATTCCACGACGCCTTGCGCCGGTATGACAGCTGGTGCTGCTGACCATTGCTGCCATCGCTTCCACGCATGCCGCTGAGCGAGGCGCGCATTTCCTGGGTGGCCAGCACGCGGCGCAGGTCCAGGCGCAGCTCGCCGTAGCTGTGGCCGCCGAGGTTGGCGGCGCCCGCGGTAAGTGCGGCATCGCGGCCCAGCGGCACGCGCACGCCGGCCATTGCCACGCTTTCTCCATCGAAACGGTCGCTACGGCGCTCGTTGCGACGGCCGCCCTGCACGAACCACTGCCACTGGCTGTTGGTCCAGTCGCCGCCCTTGTCAAACGGTGCCTCCTCGGTGCGCGCCAGTACACCATCTTCGTAGATGCGCATGCGCACCAGGTAGTTGCCGAAGGGGAAATTGCGGGTGTCGATCTGGTTGATGCCGGCCTGCAGGTAGAAGGTCTGCAGCAGCCGCTCGCCGTCGAACACGTCGACGCGTGCATCGCGCGCCAGCAGCACGGTCAGCGGCGTGGCCTGCACGGCCGCGTCGGTGTCCACATAGGCCTGGGTGGTGCCCACGCGTGCGCCCTGGAAACGGTCCAGCGGCAGCATGCTGAAACTGAAGGTGCCGCCCTGCGGGCTGGACA
Source organism: Stenotrophomonas sp. LC732 (assembly GCF_052446685.1). NCBI lineage: Bacteria > Pseudomonadati > Pseudomonadota > Gammaproteobacteria > Lysobacterales > Lysobacteraceae > Stenotrophomonas > Stenotrophomonas sp. LC732. The sequence continues at coordinate 3,592,382 of NZ_CP199214.1, forward strand.
GGTTGCGGCGGTCCATGCGCCCGGCCTGCAGGTAATGCGCTTGGCCCAGGTCATGGCGGTAATAGACGTTGTCGAACTGGAAGTCGTCGTTGCTGCCACGGCTGCGGTAGCGCTGCTGGGTGTAGTACCAGTCGGCGGACAGGTGGCCGCGATCAAACAGGCCCAGCGTGCCCACGCCGCGCGCGGACAGTGCCTGATAATCGCGACCACCGCTCACATTGAGCGTCTGCTGGTGCAGGAAGGCGTTCTCGGCGTTGGCCGTGACCGTGTGGTAACGCTCCGCTGCCGGCTCGCCGGGAATCCACTGACGCGCCACGAACAGGCGCACCGCGCCCTCGCCTTCGTCGTACAGCGCGCGCGCCGCGGTGGGCTCTTCGGGCGGGTCCAGATAGCCGCACCCCGCCGTGGCGCCACCAAAACAGCAGGCCAGGTGGCTGTTGCGCGGCAACGGTTGCGACAGCGCCGGTAGCAACGCAGCCTGTGCTTCGGCAGGCAGGTCCAGCGCCTGCAGCACGCGCGCGGGGTCTTCCAGCTGCACGTGCTCCAGGGTCACGCGTACTGGCGACAGCCCGGCCGAGCGGCCGAACAGCTGGATGTCGAGTTGTTCGGTCTGGCCTTCGACCAGATCCTCGAAGCCGGCGGGGACGCCGTGGGCCGCTACCGAGGGAGCAGCCAGTGCCAGGGCGAGCGCGACCGCCAGCCGTGTAACGGCGGGGGCATGTGGGGTCATGGGGGGTACCGCTGGAGTAGCGGCCGGCCCGGAGTGCGGGCCGGCGCGGGAAGCCGTGGATCAGGGCTTCTGGTTCATGACGATGTAGACCATGCCTTCGTAGCGGCCGTTGACCGTAAGCGGGCCGCCTGCACCCGCCTGGGCGATGGTCAGGGGCATCGAGATGGAGGCACCCGGCGTCGAGCTGGCGCCGTTGAACAGGTCAGCCGCCTTGAACTCGGTGACCGCGGTGGTCAGCGCGTCGGTGTTCAGGCTGACGGCCAGCGGCACGCGCGTGGCGCCATTGAGCAGCACCGGATCGTGGCCGAGGCGCACCTCGATGTCCGCGGTTTCGTCATTGGAATGGATGCGCACCTGCTGCGTCGACGGCAGCAGGCCACGCAGCGGATCGTGGGTCAGCTGCACGGTGTCCGGCAGCGGGGTGCCATCGTCGCGCAGCAGCGCCAGGGTCGGGTCGACGTCGGCGTAGACGGTGATCTTGGTTTCCAGCGCGTGCGCGGACAGCGAAGCAGTAGCCAGCGCTGCAGCGAGCGCGGCCTTCTTGATAATGGCGTGCATGGTTGTCTCTCTCGGACAAGGGGGAATTTGAAAGCTCCCCTCCCCAAGGAGAAAAGGGAGGGAAGCGCCGCCCGCGGGGATGGGTGCGGGCGACGGAGAGAATGTTAGAAATCCATTGCCATGCAGGCCATTCAAGCATTCCTAAAACGTTGAACGTTAAGGAGAATTTTTGAAGGCGCTCTATGTTTGAGGGTTATGCAATTTCCCTCACTGTTTGAATGCAATAAACCTCATTGCATTGCGTTTGTAGAGTCGGGCATGGCTCGACTCTACTGTGGGGCATCCACGCGTGGCGTGGATCTGCGGGATGGCATCAGGCCGCCTTTCGGCGGCCTGATGACACGGCGCGGTGGTGCGCGATCAGAAGAAGATCGCGTACAGGATCAGCAGCGGAATCGGCACGCCCAGCAACCAGAGCAGAATCATCTTCATGGCAGGTCTCCTTGCATGGAAGGGTGGATTACAGGTCGCGGCGGCGGCCGCCCCAGGTGGCGCTGAGGCTGGCGAAGAACGCGCCGATCAGCAGGGTGATGAAGAGCCACAATGCGGCGTAGGCGGTCGCCTTCCGCGCATCGTCGGCAGCCTGCTTGGCGGTATTCCTGGCCTTCTCCAGCGCTGCACGCATGCGCGTCTGCACATCGGTCACGCGGGCCTGCGCTTCAGCCGGGCTCATCCCGGTATCGCGCGCGATCAGCTGTGACAGGTACTGGGTATCGGCCGGATCCAAGCCTTCCCCCTGCAGGCTGTTGACGATGATGCGGTTCACTTCGGCACGCACTTCGCGGCGATCGCCGATCGGACCGTTGCCCGGCGCCGGTCGCGGCGGCGGGGCCATGCGCGCGTCGCGCGGACCGGCGCCCGCTGCCGGCGGTGGCGCGGCATCCGGGTCCATCGGTGCGCCCGGCGGCGGCGCTGCGGGATCGGCCGGCCCTGCGTGGGTCGTGCTGCGGAACAGCGCATCCACCCAATAGTCGAGGTCGCCTTCCGGTGCAGCCGCCACAGCGCCGCTGGCACCGGCTGCAGCCACGCCGACGGTGGACGCAGCGGCACCGGCAGTGGCGCCGGCCACCTTTGCGCCCGCACCCAGCACGCCACCGATGGCCGACGTCAGCAGGCCCGCGGTCAGCAGCGTGGCCACCGCCCACGACACGAAGCCGTGCGCGGTGTCGCGGAAGTAGGTTTCGTCGCCGTGGATCTGCGTCCACTTGGTACGCAGGCGACCCGCCAGATAGCCACCCAGGCCGGAAGCGGCCAGCGCGGTGAAGGTGAGCCAGGCGATGCTGGACCAGCCGAAGGTTTCCTTGCTGACGCCTTCGAACGACCAGGGCGACACCGACGACAACCCCAGGCCCACGCCGAGGATCAGCAGGATGAGAGAGAGCGCAGCGGCGGCGGCGGCGCCAGCGAAGATGGCTCCCCACGACACCGCGCTTTCGCTGGCGGGCGGAACGATGGGGGCAGTGACGACAGCGGCGACGTCAGCGCCGAGCGGGCCGCGCTCGGGTGGGTCGAATCGGGTACTCATCGGGATGGACGCTCCATTTCAGGTGCTGCGAATGCAGCTGGCGTCCTGAGGCTGCGCGAGCGCTTGTGAAGCTGGTGAGACCCCTGAATCACGCGGTCTTGGCGCGTTGAAGAGCGTGCCAACCAAGGTTGGCACCTACCAAAGGCGGGAACGCGGTAAATCCATGCCACGCGTGGATGGGGGAGCGTGCCAACCAAGGTTGGCACCTACCAAAGGCGGGGACGCGGTAAATCCATGCCACGCGTGGATGGGGAGCGTGCCAACCAGGGGCGGGAACAAGTGGATCCACGCCATGCGTGGATGGTTTTCCGCGAATGTCGAAAGCGTGCCAACCCAAGTTGGCACCCACCAGGGCGACAGAAAAAAAACGCCCCGCGGATGCGGGGCGCTCTCGGCACAACCTACGCGGGCGATCAGCCCTGGTAGTCGCGCACGTCGCTGCCGGTGTAGACCTGACGCGGACGGCCGATCTTCATTTCCGGATCGACCTGCTGTTCCAGCCAATGCGAGACCCAGCCGGAGGTACGGCCCAGGGCGAACATGACGGTGAACATTTCGGTCGGGATCTGCAGCGCCTTGTAGATGATGCCGCTGTAGAAATCGACGTTCGGGTACAGCTTGCGCGCGACGAAGTACTCGTCCTGCAGCGCGGCCTGTTCCAGCTTCACGGCCACGTCCAGCAGCGGATCCTGCACGCCCAGCTGCTTGAGCACCTTGCTGGTCATCTCGCCGATGACCTTGGCGCGCGGATCGAAGTTCTTGTAGACGCGGTGGCCGAAGCCCATCAGGCGGAAGCCGGAGGTCTTGTCCTTGGCCTTGACCACGGCGGACTCGACGTTGTCGGCGCTGCCGATCTCTTCCAGCATCTTCAGCACGGCTTCGTTGGCACCGCCGTGGGCCGGACCCCACAGCGCGGTGACGCCCGCGGCGACCGACGCGTACGGGTTGGCACCGGTCGAACCGACCAGGCGCACGGTCGAGGTCGAGGCGTTCTGCTCGTGGTCGGCGTGCAGGATGAACAGCAGGTCCAGCGCCTTGACCACATCCGGGTTCAGATCGTACTGGCCGTCAGCCGACTCGAAGGTCTGCTTCAGGAAGCGGCTGACGTAGTCCAGCGACGTGTCCGGCTTGTTGGCCGGCAGGCCCTTGCCATGGCGGTAGATCAGCGCCGACAGGGTCGGCACCTTGGCGATCAGGCGCACGGCGGCCTGGCGGCGCTGTTCGGCGTCGGACAGGTCCAGCGCGTCGTGGTAGATGGCCGACAGCTGCGCGATCGCAGCAGCCAGGATGGCCATCGGGTGGGCGTCCTTGGCGAAGCTGCCGATCAGGGTGTTGATCGAGTCGTCGACATTGGCTTCGGCAGTCAGCTCATCGGTGAAGGCCTTCAGCTGCTCGGCGCTCGGGCGCTCGCCGTTGATCAGCAGGTAGGCCACTTCGACGTAGCTCGACTTTTCCGACAGCTGCTCGATCGGGTAGCCGCGGTACAGCAGCACGCCCTTGTCGCCGTCGATGTAAGTGATGGCGGACTTGCAGCTGGCCGTCGCGGTGAAGCCGGAATCGTAGGTGAAAAACCCCGTTTCCTTGGTCAGCTTCGCGATGTCGACGCAGTCGTTGCCAAGGGTGGGTTTGATGACGGGCAGAACGACGGACTTATCGCCGGCGTTGAGCGTGACCTGATCAAGATCGGACACTGTGTGCGCTCCTTCATGGGAAGGCGCCTGCCCAAGCGCATTGGTCAGGCACGTGAATGACGTCCTCGGCCTGTGCCGGGGATCATGCCATTATCGCACAGCAGCATTTGCCCGGCGCTAGACAGAAGTCGTAGACGGCAGGCGGCCAGAACCCGGCCAGCAAGCGGCCCGGATCGGCAAAAGCGTTGTCACACGAACGCAGTGTTCTGTCCATCCAAACGCCCGTTGGGTAGGCGTTGGGGAAAAACAAACGGCCGCGCAGAGCGCGGCCGTCGGTTCGAAGCTGGATCGACAGATCAGCGCGCGTAGCGCTTCTGGAACTTGTCGATACGGCCCGAGGTGTCGATGACCTTGTGCTTGCCCGTGTAGAACGGGTGCGAAGCCGAGGAAATTTCAACCTTCACCAGCGGGTAGTCGTTGCCGTCTTCCCACTTGATGGTTTCCTTCGTCGCCATGGTCGAGCGGGTCAGGATCTTGAAATCGGAGGTGACGTCATGGAAGACGACGTCGCGGTAGTTCGGATGGATATCGGCCTTCATGGGCTCACACCGTAAATGGGCTGGTGGTCAAGAGCGGCATTATAAGCACCGGTTGCCGCCCGGGGCAACCGGTGCCGGTCAATCGGCTTCAGTCCGCGCCCAGGGCCTGGCGTACCAGGGTCTCGAAACGCTGCTGGTCGTAGGCCATCAGCAGATCGCAGTTGTCCGGCTGGCCGGTCTGGCGGTTCCAGTCGACGATGGTGGCGCCGCGGCTGAACGTACCATTCAGCTCCACGTTCAGCGGACGCGACTCGACCCGCAGCTGCCCTTCCGGGTTCAGTGCCCAGGCCATGGCAACCGCGTCGGCGGTGTACCAGCGGCCGCCCTTGCTGTCTTCGGACAGCCCACGGGTCTTGCGCGAGATCAGCTCGTAGAAGCGGGCACGATCGGAGTCGGCCTGCAGCCACTTCTCGGCTTCCTCCAGCGGCAGGCCATGGGCGACGGTGGCCTCCCAGTCCGACACCAGCAGGTGCTTGAACGAGGTGAACACCACATGCGCGGCTTCCGGATCGAAGGCGATGTTGAATTCGGCCGCCGGGGTGATGTTACCGTGGCAGGTGACCGCGCCGCCCATCACCACGATGCGCTTGATGCGCTGGGGCAGGGTCGGGTCCAGCTTCAGTGCCAGCGCGAGGTTGGTCAGCGGGCCCAACATCACCAGCATCAGTTCGCCGGCATGCGCGTGCGACAGGCGCAGGATGGCCAGCGCAGCATGCTCGGCTTCGGCCTGGCGGCTCGGCGGCGGCAGGTCCACGTCGCCATAGCCATCACGGCCATGCACGTGGGCAGCGTCTACGGAAGGATGCAGCAGCGGATCCGGGCTGCCGGCAAACACCGGCACGTCGGTGCGGCCGACGATGTCGCAGAGCTTGAGGGCGTTGCGGACGGTGTACTGCAGGCCGACATTGCCGGCGGCGATGGTCAGGGCGACCACGTCATGCCGTTCATCGGCAAAGGCCATCAGCAGGGCCAGGGCGTCGTCCACACCGGGGTCGGTGTCGATCAACAGGGGGATCTTGTGGGTCATCGTTGCCGTCTTCAGATCGGCAACGAAGTGTGGACCGGGATGATGACCGTTGCAAGTATGGGGGGCGGCAGGGCTGCGACCTGCACCCGCGGTAGTGCCGGCCGCTGGCCGACAACTTCAACAGCAACGCCGAAAACGGGTTTCCCGCGGATGGCAGGGAAGAGCTCTCTGTAGAGTCGAGCCATGCTCGACTCACGCGCGCAGCGCGAACGGCAGCCGAGCATGGGTTCGGCTCTACAGTAGATCCACGCCATGCGGGGATGAGCGTCCCGGGGATGGGGTCAGAGCCCTTTGCTGTGCAAAGGGGCCTGACCCCGCCACTTACGCCGAGGCGTAGCGCACGGCGGTGCCGATCCAGCGCTGCACCACGCGATCGGCCAACGCGGGCTGCTGGGCCAGCAGCCGCTCGGCCAGGTCATGCACGCCGGGCAGCAGGCCGGCATCGCGGGCCAGGTCTGCAATGCGGAAACCGGCCAGGCCGGTCTGGCGGGTGCCCAGCAGTTCGCCGGGGCCGCGCAGTTCCAGATCCTTCTCGGCGATGACGAAACCATCGTTGGTTTCGCGCATGGTCTGCAGACGCTCGCGCGCCATCTGCGAAAGCGGAGCCTGGTACAGCAGCACGCAGCGCGATACCGCCGAACCACGCCCCACGCGGCCGCGCAGCTGGTGCAGCTGGGCCAGGCCGAGGCGTTCGGCGTTCTCGATCACCATCAACGAAGCATTGGGTACGTCCACGCCCACTTCGATGACCGTGGTCGCGACCAGCAGGTCGATCTCGCCGGTCTTGAACGCCACCATCGTCGCCAGCTTTTCGGCGGCTTTCAGGCGTCCGTGCACCAGCCCCACGCGAACGCCGGGCAGCAGTGCCTGCAGCGATTCGTAGGTGGCCTGCGCCGGGGTGGCATCCAGTTCTTCGCTTTCCTCGATGAGCGTGCACACCCAGTACACCTGCCGCCCTTCCTCGCAGGCCAGCGCGATGCGCTCGATCAGTTCCGGGCGACGGTCATTGTTGAGGGCGACGGTCTGCACCGGCGTGCGTCCCGGTGGCAGTTCATCGATGGCCGACACATCCAGGTCCGCGTACTCGGACATCGCCAGCGTGCGCGGAATCGGCGTGGCGGTCATCACCAGCTGGTGCGGCACGCTGTTGCCGCCCGCGCCCTTGTCGCGCAGCGCCAAGCGCTGGTGCACGCCGAAGCGGTGCTGTTCGTCGACGATGGCCAAGGCCAGATCCTGGAACACCACCGCCTCCTGCATCAGCGCGTGGGTACCGACCACCACCTGCGCTTCGCCACTGGCGACCTGCTCCATCACCTTGGCGCGCGCCTTGCCGGTGACCTTGCCGGCCAGCCAGGCGATACGCACACCGAGCGGCTCCAGCCAGCCGCGCAGGTTGTTGAGATGCTGTTCGGCCAGCAGTTCGGTGGGCGCTGCCAATGCGACCTGCTTGCCCTGCTCCACCGCCAGCATCGCCGCCAGTGCGGCCACCACGGTCTTGCCGGAACCGACGTCGCCCTGCACCAGCCGCAGCATCGGGCTGGGGCGCGCGAGGTCTTCACGGATCTGCTTGAACACGCGCGCCTGCGCGCCGGTGAGCGCGAACGGCAGCTGCTTCAGCAGCGCCTTGGCCAGCTTGCCAGGACCAGCCAGCGGCGGCGCATGGTGTGCCTGCAAGGCAATGCGCTGGCGACGCAGGCTGAGGTGGTGGGCCAGCAGTTCTTCCATCGCCAGGCGGCGCTGCGCCGGGTGGGTGCCGGCGGCCAGCGCGGCGAGGTCGGCATCCGGCGGTGGCCGGTGCACGGTCAGCAGCGCGCTGCGCAGCGACGGCAGGCCCAGGCCATCGAGCCAACCGCTGGGCAGCAGTTCCAGCGTGCTCTCCTCGGGCAGGCGATCCAGGGCCTGGCCGATCAGCTTGCGCATCGTCATCGGGCCCACGCCTTCGACGGTGGGATACACCGGGTCGAGGCGGTCGCCGAGTTCGGGATCATCGTTGCGGCCCAGCACCTGGTAGCTGGGATGGACGATTTCCAGGCCGAGGTGGCCGGGCTTGGGCGTGCCGAAGCAGCGCAGCCGGTTGCCGACCGCGAACTGGCCGACCTGCTGCTGGCGGAAATGGAAGAAGCGCAGCACCAGGGTGCCCTGCCCTTCGTCCTCCACCGCGACCTTCAGCATCGGTCGATAGCGCATGCCGCGCTCGACCGCGACCACCCGCCCTTCCACCTGCGCCGGCACGCCGTTGCGCAGGTCTTCGATGCGGGTCAGCCGGGTCCGGTCTTCATAGCGCAGGGGCAGGTGAAGCCAGAGATCCTGCAGGGTGGCCAGGCCACGCGCCTGCAGTTTGGCGGCCACGGCCGGACCGACGCCGGCGAGCATCGCCAGGGATGCTTCGCCGGACGGTGACAGGACCGGGGTGACCGCCGCCTTGCGTGCCACGTGGTGGTCAGTCGATGACCATCACCGCGTCGACCTCGAAGCTGGCGCCCTTCGGCAGGCCGGAGACTTCGATGGTGGAACGGGCCGGGTACGGGGCCTGGAAGTAGTCCTGCATGACCGCGTTGACCTTGGCGAACTCGCCCAGGTCGGTCAGGTACAGGCCCAGACGCACGACCTTGTCCAGCGAGCCGCCGGCGGCTTCGGCCACGGCCTTGAGGTTGTCGAAGGCGCGACGGGCCTGCGCTTCGACGTCGCCAGCGCCGACGATGTCGCCGGTGGCCGGGTCAAGCGGGATCTGGCCGGAGAAGTACACGGTGTTGCCGGCGCGCACGGCCTGCGAGTACGGGCCGATGGCGGCGGGGGCCTTTTCGGTGTTGATGATCTGGCGGGACATGGGTCGCTCCGGTGCTTTGGGGGAAAACAGAGCGGTGATTGTACCGGGTGGGCGCGGCATCGGCTGGGGGTCGGATCCGTTTCCCGGCGGGAAACGGATCCGACCCCGTACGTCGTGTGCGCGGAACGTCATCCACGCATGGCGTGGACCTACTGGCGGCGTACCGACTGCACGACCGACAGGCGGCGCAGGCGGCGCATCACTTCGGCCAGGTGGTTGCGGTCGCGCACCTGGATGTTGAACGCCAGCACGGCGGCGTTGAAATCGCGATCCAGGTAGTCCACGCGCTCGATGTTGGAGTGGCTCTGCGCGATGGCAGCGGCCAGCTGTGCCAGCACGCCGGTGCCGTTCTCCACTTCCACCACCAGCGAGGTGTCGTAGTCACCGGAGACGGTGGTGTCCCAGCCGATCGGCACCCAGCGCTCGGGCGACTTGCGCAGCTCGGCCAGGTTCGGGCAGTCCATGCGGTGCACCACGATGCCCTTGCCGGCGGTGTGGTAGCCCATGATCTCGTCGCCGGGAATCGGCTGGCAGCAGCCGGCGAAGGTGACCACGCCACGCTCGCTGCCGTTGATCAGGATCTTTTCCTGCGAGTGGTGGCGCGAATGCGGGCCGCCACGCAGTTCGGCGTAGGCCATCAGCGCCTGCGCGGCCTGGGTCGGCATCCAGTTGCCCAGTGCGACCTCGGCCAGCAGGGCTTCCAGGCGCGGGAAGCGGTGTTCGGCCAGGAACGCATCCAGGCGCCCCTTCGGCAGCCGCTCCAGCGACGAATCCATCGCTTCCAGCGCACGGTCGAGCATGCGGTGGCCCAGCTGCACGGCATCCTCGTGCTCCAGCTGCTTGAGCTGGTGGCGGATGGCAGTGCGCGCCTTGCTGGTAACCACGAATTCCAGCCACTGCGGTTTCGGCGTGGCCGAGCGTGCGGTGATGATCTCCACCGACTGCCCCGACACCAGCTTGGTGCGCAACGGCACCAGTTTCTTGTCCACGCGCGAGGCCACCGCCATGTTGCCGACGTCGGTATGCACGGCGTAGGCGAAATCGAGCGCGGTGGAGTTGCGCGGCAGGGCCAGGATCTTGCCCTTTGGCGTGAACAGGTAGACCTCGTCCGGGAACAGGTCGACCTTGACGTTGTCCAGGAACTCCAGCGAGGAACCGGCGGCACGCTGCGAGTCGATCAGCTCGACGATCCACGCGTGGGCACGGCTCTGTGCGCTGTTGGGCGAATCGCCGCCGAACTTGTAGGTCCAGTGCGCGGCCACGCCGCGTTCGGCGATCAGGTCCATTTCCTCGGTACGGATCTGCACTTCGATCGGCGAGCCATACGGCCCGAACAGCACCGTGTGCAGCGACTGGTAACCGTTGGCCTTGGGAATGGCGATGAAGTCGCGGAAACGGCCATCCAGCGGCTTGAAGGTGGCATGCACCGAACCCAGCGCGTGGTAGCAGCTGGGCACGCTGCGCACGACCAGGCGGAAGCCGAACACATCCATCACCTGGTCGAAGGATTTGTTCTCGTCGCGCATCTTGTTGTAGATGCTCCACGGGGTCTTGATGCGGCTGATCAGCCGATGCTCGATCCCCTCCTTGGCCAGGCGCTGCGACAGCTGCACTTCCACTTGCGCCATCGCTTCGCGGCGCACCACCGGCTGGCTGCGGATGTGCTTCTCGATGATGGCGTGGCGCCACGGGTACAGCGCCTTGAAACCGAGGTTCTGCAGCTCGCTCTTGACCAGGCTCATGCCCAGGCGCTGGGCGATGGGCGCGTAGATCTCCAGCGTCTCGCGGGCGATGCGGCCGCGCGCTTCGCGGCTCTGCGCACCCAGCGTGCGCATGTTGTGCAGGCGGTCGGCCAGCTTGATCATGATCACGCGCAGGTCGCGCGACATCGCCAGCAGCATCTTGCGGAAGCTCTCGGCGGCCGCCTCCTGGCGGTCGCGGAACTTCAGCTTGTCCAGCTTGGTGACGCCGTCGACCAGTTCGGCCACGGCTTCGCCGAACTCGGCGGCCAGCGCCTCGCGGGTCAGCGGCGTGTCTTCGATGGTGTCGTGCAGGATCGCGGCGATCAGCGCTTCCACGTCCAGGCCGAGCTCGGCCAGCACCTGGGCCACCGCCACCGGGTGGGTGATATAGGGCTCACCCGACTTGCGCGTCTGCCCAGCGTGCGCGGAGGCTCCGACTTCCCAGGCACGGCGCAACAGCGGCAGCTGTTCCGGCGGCAGGTAATGGGCGGCGCGTTCAAGCTGGAGGACGTAGTCGGGTACGGCGGCAGTGGGGGCTGCGGCGACCTTGGCAGTGGGGCCTGGGTTCATGCCCGCAGCCTATTCCAGCGCGACGTTTACGGCAAATCCTGAATGCGAAACAGCCCGCACGGGGCGGGCTGTTCGGTGTATCCAACAATTACGTTGATCGATGCGATCAATCGTCGTTCTTGGACATGTCTTCGTCAGCGACCACTTCGGCGGCAGCCCACTCCAGCGCTTCGCGCTCGGCGCGCTCACGCTCGGCCTTCTCGACTTCGTCGATCAGCGCGTTGTCGATCTTGCGGGCGGCGATTTCGCGCAGCGCCAGCACGGTCGGCTTGTCCTCGGTCTCGCTGTTGTCCAGCGTGGCCTGCACGCCGTTGGCGAGCTGGCGGGCACGCTTGGATGCCATCATGACCAGTTCGAAACGGTTGTTAACGACTTCCAGGCAATCTTCTACGGTGATGCGGGCCATACGGGCTCCCGGCGACCGGTCGGCCGCTCAGTCGAATGAGGGAAAGGGGACGGAGTGTACTGGCAGGGGCTGGACAAAATCAAGCCAACCCCTACCCGATTCTTTTGGAATCAGTCAGTTGCGCCCGGATCGGGAGTCAGCAGGGCCTGGATCAGGCCGGCGTGGCGGACCTTCTGGGCCTCCCGGCGCAGGCGGCTGGCGGTGAAGATGGCGCACAACTCGTCCACGGCGGTGTCGAACACCTCGTTGACGATGACGTAGTCGAACTCGTTGAAGTGCAGCATTTCATCGCGCGCCGCGCCCAGGCGCTGGGCGATGACCGCCTCGCTGTCCTGGCCGCGCTTGCGCATGCGATCCTGCAGGGCCTGCCTGGACGGCGGCAGGATGAACACGGTGACCGTGCCCGGCACCAGCTGGCGCACCTGCTGCGCGCCCTGCCAGTCGATTTCCAGCAGCACGTCCTGGCCGGCGGCCAGCTGCGGCTCCACCGACTGCCGGGCCGTGCCCTTCCAGTCGCCGTGCACCCACGCATGCTCGAAGAAGTCGCCGGCGGCGATCATTTCCTCGAACCTTTCCGCAGAGACGAAATGGTAGTGCTGGCCGTTCACTTCCCCCGGGCGCATCGCGCGCGAGGTGAAGGAGATCGACAGCGCGATCTGCGGGTCACGCGCCAGGGTGGCATTGACGATGCTGCTCTTGCCGGCGCCGGAGGGGGCGGCAACGATGTACAGCGTGCCGCGCGCAACGGCGTCCGACGGCTTCGACGGGGCGCTCATGCGCGGAACCCAACTGGTTGATTTCGCAAAATTTTTCCTCGGTGTTCCAGATCCGGCGCGGAGGATCGCGCCAGGACGGCGGGGGCTGCGCGGAACATCCTGGAACCAGGCCCGGCAGACGCTTCCCCGGGGGGCGGGCACGCAACTTTACCAGAGCGGCCCCGTTGCGCGCCCGCCCCGCCGGCGCCGGGCCTTGTGCCACATGGGCGTGCGGGGGCCTGTGCTATAACCGGGCCGTACCCAACGACAGCCCGGAGGCCCGTGCCTCCTCGCCATCCCAGGAGAACGGCATGCCATCGATGAGCCGCCGCCAGTTCCTGAAAGTGACCGGGACAACCCTGGTCGGCTCCAGCCTGGCATTGATGGGCTTCGCGCCCGGCATCGCGCTCGCGGAGGTCAGGCAGTACAAGCTGACCCGCGCGACCGAGACCCGCAACACCTGTACCTACTGTTCGGTGGCCTGCGGCATCCTGATGTACAGCCTCGGCGACGGCGCCAAGAACGCCGAGGCGAGCATCTTCCATATCGAGGGTGACCCGGACCATCCGGTCAACCGCGGCACGCTGTGCCCGAAGGGCGCCGGCCTGGCCGACATCATCCACAGCAAGTCGCGCCTGCTCTACCCCGAGTACCGGGCACCGGGCTCCAACGAGTGGAAGCGGCTGAGCTGGGACGATGCGCTGGACCGCATCGCGCGGCTGATGAAGGAAGACCGCGATGCCAACTTCGTGCAGAAGAACGAAGCCGGGCAGACGGTCAACCGCTGGCTGACCACCGGCATGCTGGCGGCCTCGGCCACCAGCAATGAAACCGCGGTGCTGACCCACAAGGTCGTCCGCTCCCTTGGCATGCTGGCATTCGACAACCAGGCACGTGTCTGACACGGCCCGACGGTGGCAGGTCTTGCCCCGACGCTAGGCCGTGGTGCGATGACGAACCACTGGGTCGACATCAAGAATGCCGACCTGATCCTGATCATGGGTGGCAATGCCGCCGAGGCACACCCGTGCGGATTCAAATGGGTGACCGAGGCCAAGGCACACAACAAGGCCCGGCTGATCGTGGTCGATCCGCGCTTCAACCGCTCGGCCGCGGTGGCCGACGTGTACGCGCCGATCCGCACCGGTACCGATATCGTGTTCCTGGGCGGCCTGATCAACTACCTGCTGACCGAGGACCGCATCCAGCACGAGTACGTGCTGAACTACACCGACATGCCGTTCCTGGTGAAGGACGAATTCGCCTTCAAGGACGGCCTGTATTCGGGTTACAACGAAGAAAAGCGCAGCTACGACCGTTCCAGCTGGGACTACGCCTACGGTGACGACGGCTACGTACGCAGCGACCCGACGCTGAAGGACCCGCGCTGCGTCTACAACCTGCTGAAACAACACTACGCGCGCTACACCGTGGAGATGGTCGAGCGCATCTGCGGCACGCCGGCCGACAGCATCCGCCAGATCTGGGACATGATCGCGTCCACCGCCGGCAAGGACAAGGCGATGACCATCCTGTACGCGCTGGGATGGACGCAGCACTCGATCGGCGCACAGAACGTGCGTGCCGGCACCATGGTGCAGCTGCTGCTGGGCAACATCGGCGTGGCCGGTGGCGGCATGAACGCGCTGCGCGGGCATTCCAACATCCAGGGCCTGACCGACATCGGCCTGATGTCCGACCTGCTGCCCGGCTACCTGACGCTGCCGAGGCAGGACGAGCAGGACTACGACGCCTACATCGCCAAGCGCACGCAGAAGCCGCTGCGCGCCAACCAGATGTCGTTCTGGCAGAACTATCCGAAGTTCCACGTCAGCCTGATGAAGTCGTGGTGGGGCGATGCCGCCACCGCCGACAACAACTGGTGCTTCGATTACCTGCCAAAGCTCGACAAGCCGTACGACATGCTGCAGGCGTACGAGCTGATGAACGAGGGCAAGATCCACGGCTACATCTGCCAGGGTTTCAACCCGCTGGCCTCGGCGCCTAACAAGGGCAAGCTGATCAGCGCGTTCTCCAAGCTGAAGTTCATGGTCAGCATGGACCCGCTGGAAACCGAGACCATCGCCTTCTGGCAGAACCACGGCGCGTTGAACGACGTCGACCCGAGCACGATCCAGACTGAAGTATTCCGCCTGCCCACCACGTCCTTCGCCGAGGAGAACGGCGCGGTGGTCAATTCCTCGCGCTGGCTGCAGTGGCACTGGAAGGGCGCCAATCCGCCGGGTGAAGCGCGCAGCGACATCGAGATCATGTCCGAGCTGTTCCATCGCATCAAGGCGATGTACGAGAAGGACGGCGGTGCGTGGTGGGAGCCGGTGCGCGACCTGGCCTGGAAGTATTCCAACCCGGAGCTGCCGACGCCGGAAGAGCTTGCGATGGAATACAACGGCAAGGCGCTGGCCGACGTGTTCGATCCCAAGGACCCGACCAAGCTGGTGCGCAAGGCCGGCGAGCAGTTGGCCGCATTCGGCGACCTGCGCGACGATGGCAGCACCTCCTCCGGCTGCTGGATCTACATCGGTGCCTGGGGCCCGACCGGCAACATGATGGCGCGGCGTGACAACAGCGACCCCACCGGCATCGGCAACACGCTGGGCTGGGCCTGGGCGTGGCCGGCCAATCGCCGCGTGATGTACAACCGCGCGTCGTGCGACGTGGCCGGCCAGCCGTTCGACCCGCGCCGCACGCTGCTGGCCTGGAACGGCAAGAACTGGGGCAGCGTGGACGTACCGGACTTCAAGGCCGACGAAGATCCCGCCGGCGGGATGGGCCCGTTCATCATGAACCCGGAAGGCATCGCCCGCTTCTTCGCCAAGGCCGGCATGGCCGAAGGGCCGTTCCCGGAGCACTACGAGCCATTCGACACGCCACTGCGCAGCAATCCGCTCAGCCCCGGCCAGGCACTGACGCTGAACAACCCGGCCGCCCGCGTATTCGCCAGCGATCGCGCACAGATCGGTTCGCCGGACGAGTTCCCGCATGTGGCCACCACCTACCGCCTGACCGAGCACTTCCACTTCTGGACCAAGCACGGCAAGTTGAACGCCATCATCCAGCCCGAGCAGTTCGTCGAGATCGGCGCGGCCTTGGCCGACGAGCTGGGCATCAGCAACGGCAGCCGCGTGCGGGTCAGTTCCAAGCGTGGACACATCGAAGCGGTGGCGATGGTGACCAAGCGCATCAAGGCCCTGCAGATCGATGGCCGGACCGTGCACCAGGTGGGCGTGCCGATCCACTGGGGCTTCCTCGGTGCGGCCAAGCCCGGATACATCGCCAATACGCTGACCAACGCCATCGGTGACGGCAACTCGCAGACGCCCGAATCGAAGTGCATCCTGGTCAAGGTCGAGAAGGTGTAGGAGACACGCCATGTCACTGCAATCGCTGGACATCATCCGCCGCTCGGCCACCACCACGCCCTCGCCGGAAGCGCGCGGTGCGCACACCGGCCAGGTCGCCAAGCTGATCGATGTGAGCAAATGCATCGGCTGCAAGGCCTGCCAGGTCGCCTGCATGGAATGGAACGACCTGCGCGACGAGGTCGGCAGCTGCGTTGGCAGCTATGACAACCCGCCCGACCTGAGCGACCAGTCGTGGACGGTGATGAAGTTCCGCGAGTACGAGGACGAGAAGGGCAAGCTGGAGTGGCTGATCCGCAAGGAGGGCTGCATGCACTGCAGCGACCCGGGCTGCCTGAAGGCCTGCCCGTCGCCGGGCGCGATCATCCAGTACGCCAACGGCATCGTCGACTTCCAGGAAGAGAACTGCATCGGCTGCGGCTACTGCGTGACCGGTTGCCCGTTCGACGTGCCGCGCATTTCCAAGAAGGACCACAAGGCCTACAAGTGCACGCTGTGTTCGGACCGGGTGGCGGTGGGCCAGGAACCGGCCTGCGTGAAGACCTGCCCGACCGGGGCGATCACCTTCGGCAGCAAGCAGGCGATGACCGAGCACGCGGCCGGCCGCGTGGAAGACCTGAAATCGCGCGGCTACGAGAACGCCGGCCTGTACGACCCGCAGGGCGTGGGTGGCACCCACGTGATGTACGTGCTGCAGCATGTGGACAAGCCGGAGCTGTACGCCGACCTGCCCAAGGACCCGCGGATCAGCCCGATGGTGGAAGTCTGGAAGGGCGTGGCCAAGCCGCTGGGCGTGCTGGCGATCGCCGCCACCGCCTTCGCCGGCTTCCTGCATTACATCGGCATCGGCCGCAACACGGTCAATGACGAGGAAGAAGAGGAAGCCGAACACGAGGCGAAGAAGATCGAAGAGGAGCAGCGGCCATGAAGTACGCCCCGCACCCGCGGCAGATCATCCGCTACCGCGCGCCGACCCGCATCAATCACTGGATCGTGGCGATCTGCTTCGTGCTGACGGCGCTGTCCGGGCTGGCACTGTTCCATCCCGCCCTGTTCCCGCTGACCCAGCTGTTCGGTGGCGGCCCGTGGACGCGCATCCTGCATCCATTCGTCGGGCTGGCCATGGTGGTCGGCTTTGCGTTTCTGGCGTTCCGCATGTGGCGCGACAATCTGCCGACGGCCGACGATCGCGCATGGATGCGCGGCATGCGCGATGTGCTGCGCAACGAGGATGAGAGGCTGCCGCCGGTGGGCCGCTTCAATGCCGGCCAGAAGCTCCTGTTCTGGGCGATCATTGGTTGCCTGTCGGCACTGCTGCTGACCGGCTTCGTGATCTGGCGGCAATACTTCAGCCATCTCTTCCCGATCGGGCTGATCCGCTTCTCGGTGCTGGCCCATGCGTTGTTCGGTTGGGTGCTGGTGTGCGCGATCGTGGTGCACATCTATGCGGCGCTCTGGATCAAGGGCTCGGTGCGGGCGATGACCCAGGGCAAGGTGACCTATGGGTGGGCGTACAAGCACCACCGGCAGTGGTTCCGGGACATCCTGCGCGGACGTCGGGAAGAGGGGTAACGGCAGGGCCTGCGGCCCTGCACCTGCAGAGGCGCCTTCGACAGTTCCCCGGTGCTTTTGGCAGGTGTCGACCTTGGTCGACACGATGAACACGGCAACAACCGATGGGGTCAGATCCGTTTTCCTGTGGAAAACGGATCTGACTCCGACCATTTCAAATGGCCTACAGTGCGCTGGACGCCAGCGCCGACAACGGCGAGGATGGAGGCTGGTTCTTCTGGCTGGCCCTGCATGGCGCAACGCATCCTTGAACCCGGTGAGATCGAGACGCTCGCCTCGCGCGACGTGCCGCGCATCATCCTGCCTGATACCGGGTCGCTGTTCGCCACACGCGCGGCGCGCCTGCGCAGCCTGGCCGCGCACAGCGCCATCGGCGGTTACCTGCAGCTGCTGGCGGCATTGGCCGATGCACAGCAGGCGCTGCTGGAGGAATTGACACCCCAGCAACGCGAGGCGCTGCAGGACCACGCGCGCGCGCAGCAGTCCAGCGCGGCCGCCAGTGCCGGCATGCCGTTGCGGCCCGCCAACACGCTTCATCTGGACGGGCGTTGGCGCGACTGGCTGCGCACGCTGTGCCGGCACTGCGCCGACGAAGCGGGGCTACCGGCGGAAACACGGCAGGAATTGCTGCGCGTCGCCGCCGCCGACGACACCTGGCTGGATGCGCAGGCCCACGCCGTGCTGGAACGCGCTGACGCGCCCCCGGTCGACGCGGTCGCTGCGCTGCTGGTGATGAATGCGTTGCAGGTGTATTGGGCAGTACTGGCGGCCAGCTGCCGCCCCAGCGACCTGAAGCCGCTGGCCGATGCGCCAGGGCTGTGCCCGCTGTGCGGCACCCTGCCGGTGGCCAGCGTGGTGCAGGCCCGCCCGCCCTATGCCTCCTACCGCTACCTGTCGTGCTCGTTGTGCGCCTGCCAGTGGCACTACGTGCGCGTGCAGTGCAGCCAGTGTGGCGCCGCTGGCAAGGACATCGCCTATCGCGCCCTGGCTGATGCCGACGGCGATGCCGGCCAGGCGGTGCGCGAGAGCGCGGTACGTGCAGAAACCTGCGACCACTGCCACAGCTACCGCAAGATCCTGTATCTGGAAAAAGATCCGTCGCTGGAACCGGTGGCTGATGACCTTGGCACGCTGGCGCTGGACCTGCTGCTGGGCGAGGAAGGCTATGCACGCGCCAGCCAGAATCCGCTGCTGTGGCAATCCGACGGCGAGTGAGGCGATGACAGCCACGCCCCCCACCCCGGCATCGGCTTCCGCGCTGCCCTCGCTGGACCGGTTGCTGCGCCTGCCTGCCTTGGCAACACTGATCGAGGGCCACGGCCGCAGCCGCATCACCCAGTTGCTGCGCGTACATCTGCAGGCGCTGCGTGAGCGCATCAGTGCCACGCAGCTCTCGGCCGAGCAGTTGCATCAGGCCATTGAAGGCCCGGCACTGGTCGCGGCGCTCGATGCCGCACTCATCGCCGATGCACGGCTGAACCTGCAGCCGATGTTCAACCTGACCGGCACCGTGCTGCATACCAACCTGGGTCGCGCCCTGCTGCCCGAGTCCGCGGTGCAGGCCGTCACCCGCGCGATGGCCGCACCGGTTGACCTGGAATTCGACATCACCCGCGGCCGCCGCGGCGACCGCGATGCACGGGTGCAGGCGCTGGTCTGCGAGCTGACCGGCGCCGAAGCCGCCACCGTGGTCAACAACAATGCGGCGGCGGTCCTGCTGCTGCTCAACAGCCTGGCCAACCGCCGCGAGGTGGTGGTGTCGCGCGGCGAACTGGTGGAAATCGGCGGTGCCTTCCGCATTCCCGATGTGATGCGCAGTGCCGGCGCGCGGCTGCTGGAAGTGGGCACCACCAACCGCACCCACCCGGCCGACTTCGCCCATGCCATCGGCGCGCGCACCGCACTGCTGATGGAGGTGCACGCCAGCAACTACGCGATCACCGGCTTCACCGCCAAGGTCGACACCGCGGCGATGGCAGCGATCGCGCACGACCATGGCCTGCCGTTGGTGGTGGACCTGGGCAGCGGCAGCCTGTGCGACCTGGCGGCCTTCGGCCTGCCACACGAGCCGACCGTGCAGGAAACACTGGCGGCCGGTGCCGACCTGGTCTCGTTCAGTGGCGACAAGCTGCTGGGTGGGCCGCAGGCCGGCATCATCGCCGGCCGCGCCGACCTGATCGCGCGGATCAACCGCAACCCGCTCAAGCGTGCGCTGCGCATGGACAAGATGGGCCTGGCCGCGCTGGAGGCGGTACTGGCGCTGTACCGCGAGCCGGAGCTGCTGGCGCAACGGCTGCCGACACTGCGTACGCTCTCGCGCCCGCAGCAGGACATGGATGCGCAGGCCCAGCGCCTGCTGCCGCCGCTGCGCTCGGCGCTGCCGACCGGCTACATGCTTGAACAGGCACGGATGCACAGCCAGATCGGCAGTGGTGCGCAGCCACAGGCGCAGCTCGGCAGTGCCGGCCTGCGCATCACCACTGCGCAACGTGGCGGTCTGGACCGCCTGGCCAAGCGCCTGCGCCAGCTGCCGCGACCGGTGCTGGGCCGCATCGGCGAGGACGCATTGTGGCTGGACCTGCGTTGCCTGGAACCGGCCGACGAAGCGGACTTCCTCGCCCAATGGAGCACGCTGCAACCATGATCGTCGGCACCGCCGGGCATATCGACCATGGCAAGACGCGCCTGGTGCGGGCACTGACCGGCATCGAAACCGATCGCCTGCAGGAAGAACGCACGCGCGGCATCTCCATTGAACTGGGCTATGCCTATGTCCCGGTGGAAAGCGCGAACGGCACGGGCCCCGCCGCAACGCTGGGTTTCGTCGATGTGCCGGGTCATGAGCGCTTCGTCCACACGATGGTGGCCGGCGCCACCGGTATCGATGTCACCCTGCTGGTCGTCGCCGCCGACGACGGCGTGATGCCGCAGACCCGCGAGCATCTGGCGATCCTGCAGCTGCTGGGCGTGGATCGCGGCGCGGTGGCGCTGACCAAGATCGACCGCGTGGACGCCGCGCGCATCGCCCGGGTCGAGATCGAGATTGCCGCTTTGCTGGCCGGAACGCCGCTGCAGGGTTCCCCCGTGTTCGCCTGTAACAGCACGTCCCCCGATGACGCAGGCATCAACGCCTTGCGCGCCCACCTGCACGCATGGGCCGCCGGCGAGGCCAACGCGCGCCAGGCCGCGCTGCGCAGCGAGCTGTTCCGCATGCCGGTGGACCGCGTGTTCTCGCTGGCCGGCCACGGCACATTGGTGACCGGCGCGGTACATGGCGGCGGCGTCACGGTGGGCGAGCACCTGCAACTGATGCCCGCCGCCACCGATGTGCGCATACGCAGCATCCACGCGCAGAACCAGGCCAGTGACCACGCCATGGCCGGACAGCGCTGCGCGTTGAACCTGGCCGCCATCGCCCGCGACGAGATTCATCGTGGCGACTGGATTGCCGACCCGCGCGCGCTGCTGGCCACCACCCGCGTCGATGTGCGCCTGCGCCTGTCCGCACGGGCAGCACCACTGCGTGACTGGGCACCCCTGCACATCCACTGGGGCACGATGCACCGGCAGGCCCATGTGGTGCTGCTGGAGGACCGTGACCAAGGTGATGGGCAGTTGGTGCAGCTGGTGTTCGATGCACCGGTCTGTGCGATGTGTGGTGAACGCTTCATCGCCCGCGATTCCGCCGCGACCCACACGCTGGGCGGTGGCGTCGTGCTCGACCCGGACCCGCCACAGCGGCGCCGGCGCAGCCCGGCACGGCTCGCCTGGCTGGGCGCACTGGAGCAGCTGGCCACAGGTGCGGGAATCGGCCCGCTGTTGCAGCAGGCGCCCTTCGGCATTGCCATGGCCGCGCTGCAACGCTACTGCCGGCGCGCGGCCGACCGGATCGATCTTCCTCCAGACGCACAGCGCATCATCACCCGCGAGGACACGGTGGTCATCCTTGCCTCGCACTGGCAGGTGCTGCGCGAGCAGGTGATCACATCGCTGCATAGCTGGCATGAGCGACGCCCGGACGAACCCGGTGTCGACAGCGGGCGCCTGCAACGCAGCACCCTGCCCGCGCTTGCGACGGGGCTCTGGAATGCGCTGCTGCAGGACCTGCTGGACGACGGCAGCGTGCAACGCGTGGGCGCCTGGTGGCGCCTGCCCGGCCATGACCATGCGCCACCGGAACGCGAGCGCCTGCTGCTGGAACGCGTGCTGCCGCAACTGCACGCCGGTGGCTTCGATCCGCCGTGGGTGCGTACTCTGGCCGCCGACTTCGGACTGACCGAAGACGATGTCCGCGCCGTCCTGCGCCGCGCCGCCGCACGTGGCGAACTGTTCCAGGTGGTGCCGGACCTGTTTTATGCACCCGCGCGCATTGCGGAACTCGCCGCGATCGTCGCGCAGCTGTCACAGGCCAGCGGCGCGGTGGATGCGGCGGCCTTCCGCGATGCCATCGGCCTGGGCCGCAAACGCAGCATCCAGATCTTGGAGTTCTTCAATCGCGTTGGCTACACTCGACGCGTCGGTGACCAGCATCGGCCGCGCGGCGACTTGCAGTGGAACGCAGCCCGCGACTGAGCCCACCGGTACCGCCGTACTTTCGGAAGGCATGCGCATCCGGGCATGTGGCTGGGCTTCAAACCCAGTAGGGGGCGTCGATCGTTCCCTGGTAGGTTCGACTCCTGCTGCCTTCCGCCATTCGTGTTTCCGCAGGAGATGTCGGCATGGCCACGCACGCGCAGTCACCCGCCCCATCAACGGCCGATGCCCCGCAACGACTGACCTCTCTCGCGCATGGCGGCGGCTGCGGCTGCAAGATCGCGCCGGGCGTGCTGAGCGAACTGCTGCGCGGCGTTCCAGCACTTCCCGCACCGGCCGAACTGCTGGTGGGCCGCGAGACCAGCGACGACGCCGCGGTGTACCGCCTCGATGATCGCCAGGCAATCGTCGCCACCACCGATTTCTTCATGCCCATTGTCGACGACCCGTTCGACTTCGGCCGCATCGCCGCCACCAACGCGTTGTCGGACCTGTACGCGATGGGCGCGCGGCCGCTGTTCGCGCTGGCCATCGTCGGCATGCCGATCAACACCCTGCCGCAGGACACCATCCGCGGCATCCTGCAGGGCGGCGAGCGTGCCTGCGCCGACGCCGGCATCTTGGTGGCCGGCGGCCACAGCATCGATTCGGTGGAACCGATCTACGGCCTGGCCGCGATCGGCGTGCTCGATCCTCAGCGGCTCAAGCGCAATGCCGATGCCCGCGCCGGCGATGTGCTGGTGCTGGGCAAGCCGTTGGGCGTGGGCGTGTACTCGTCGGCGCTGAAGAAAGAAGTGCTGGATGCAGAGGGCTACCGGCAGATGATCGCGTCGACTACCCGCCTGAACAGCGTGGGCGTGCCGCTGGCCGCGCTGGACGGCGTGCACGCGATGACCGACGTCACCGGCTTCGGCCTGCTCGGCCACCTGCTGGAAGTGTGCCGCGCCAGCGGCGTCGCTGCCGAAGTGGACAGTGCACAGGTGCCGCTGCTGCCGCAGGCGCTGGAGCTGCTGCAGCGCGGCTGCGTGACCGGCGCCTCCGCCCGCAACTGGGCCTCGTATGGCGCCGAAGTGCGCTTCGCCGAACGCTTGGCCGGCCACTGGCAGCCACTGCTGACCGATCCGCAGACCAGTGGCGGGCTGTTGGTGTCCTGCGCCCCGGAGGCAGTGAATGCGGTGCTGGCCTGCTTCCACGACGCAGGGTTCGGCCAGGCGGCCGTGGTCGGGCGATTGGGTGAAGGGGCGCCGGGCGTCAGCGTGCGCTGATGCGCTGGAACGACAAGGGCGCCCGAAGGCGCCCCTGCTGTATCGCTGCACGCAACATCATTCGATGTTCTGCACCTGCTCGCGGATCTGGTCGATCAGCACCTTCAGCTCCACCGCGGCATTGGACGTGCGGCTGTCCACCGACTTCGAGCCCAGCGTATTGGCTTCGCGGTTGAACTCCTGCAGCAGGAAGTCCAGGCGGCGGCCGACCGGCTCGCGCTGCTTGAGCACGCGGCGGATCTCGACGATATGGCTGCCGAGCCGGTCCAGCTCTTCATCCACGTCCAGCTTCTGCAGCCACAGGACCAGCTCCTGCTCCGCACGGCCCGGGTCGACCGGGTGCGGCAGGTCAGCCAGACGGGCGGCCAGCTTGGCGCGCTGGCCGTCGCGAATGGCCGGAATCAAGGTGCGCACTTCGGTGGCGATGCGTTCGATGCCGTCCACGCGTTCGCTGATGGCCGCAGCCAGCTTGCCGCCTTCGCGCTCACGCGCTTCGACGAAGCCGTCCAGCACCTGGTCCAGCAGGGCCAGCGCCTCGACCTGCAGGGCGGCGGCATCCGTGGCCTCGCCGCGGGTCACGCCCGGCAGCTGCAGCAGATCGGTGAAGCTGACCTGCAGGTTCGGGAAATCGGAGGTCAGGCGGTGGGCCAGGCGGCCCAGCTGGCCCAGCAGGGCCTCGTCCACCTGCAGGTTGGCAGCCGCCTCCGGCGCGCGCAGGCGCATCACCAGATCCAGCTTGCCGCGGCTCAGGCGCGCGGCGATACGCTCGCGCAGCTGCGGTTCGAGCGCCCGCAGTTCCTCGGGCAGGCGGGTGCCGACCTCCAGGAAGCGGTGGTTGACCGAGCGCAGCTCGCAGCCCAGCGTGCCCCACGGGGTGACCCGCTCGCCGCCGGCATAGGCGGTCATGCTTCGAATCATGGAATGTGTCCGGTGCGTGCAAAGGGGGAATGGTACCCTAGCGCCCTCACCAGAGCCCCCTTGCCCGCCCCGTGAAGGCCGCGGGCGTGGCGGCGTACTCCCTCGCCATTACGGAACCCGCACCATGTCCGATTCCCGCCCCAGCGGCCGCCAGCCCGACCAGCTCCGCCCGGTCGTCATCCAACGCGGCTTCACCCGCCACGCCGAAGGTTCGGTGCTGGTGTGCTTCGGTGAAACCCGCGTGCTGTGCACCGCCAGCGTCGAGAACCGCGTGCCGGGCTTCCTGCGCGGCAAGGGCGAAGGCTGGGTCACCGCCGAGTACGGCATGCTGCCGCGCGCCACCCATACCCGCAGCGACCGCGAAGCGGCCCGTGGCAAGCAGGGCGGTCGCACGCTGGAGATCCAGCGCCTGATCGGCCGCAGCCTGCGTGCCTGCGTGGACCGCAATGCGCTGGGCGAACGCACCATCACCCTCGACTGCGACGTGCTGCAGGCCGACGGTGGCACCCGCACCGCCGCCATCACCGGCGCCTATGTGGCCCTGGTCGATGCGGTGAGCGTGCTGATGAAGCGTGGCGACATCAAGCGCAACCCGGTCCTGGGCGCAGTTGCAGCAGTGTCGGTGGGCGTGTACCGCGGCACCCCGGTGCTGGACCTGGACTACGCCGAAGACAGCGACTGCGACACCGACATGAACGTGGTGATGAACGACGGTGGCGGCTTCATCGAGCTGCAGGGCACCGCCGAAGGCCACGCCTTCCGTCGCGATGAACTGGACGCGCTGCTGGGCCTGGCCGAGAAGGGCGTGGCCGAGTTGCTGGCCGCGCAGCAGGCGGCGCTGTCGGCATGAACCGGCGCATCGCCCTGACCACCCTGGTGGTGGCCGACTATGACGAAGCCATTGCCTGGTACACCGGCAAGCTCGGCTTCGCATTGCTCGAAGACATCGACCAGGGGCACAAGCGCTGGGTGGTGGTCGGCCCGACCGACGGCAGCGCCGCCGCCCTGCTGCTGGCCCGTGCCAGCGACGAGGAACAGCGCAGCCGCATCGGCAACCAGACCGGTGGCCGCGTTGCCTTCTTCCTCAACACCGACGACTTCCACCGCGACCACGCGGCGATGCTGGCCGCCGGCGTCGAGTTCCTGGAAGCACCGCGCGAAGAACCCTATGCAACGGTCGCGGTATTCCGCGACCTGTATGGCAACACCTGGGACCTGTTGGAGCCCCGTCAATGAAGAAACTGGTATTGGCCAGCCACAATGCCGGCAAGCTGGTGGAGATGCAGGAGATCCTCGCCGACCTGCCGCTGCAGATCACCTCGGCCGCCGAGCTGGGCCTGGGCGACGTGGAAGAGACCGGCCTGACCTTCGTCGAGAACGCGCTGCTGAAGGCACGCGCCGCCTGCGAAGCGACCGGCCTGCCGGCGCTGGCCGATGATTCCGGCCTGATCGTCGATGCCCTGGGTGGTGCACCGGGCCTGTACAGCGCGCGCTATGCCGGCCACCCGACCAACGCCGCTGCCAACAACGCCAAGCTGCTGGACGCGATGGCCGGTGTTCCCGATGGCCAGCGCAGTGCCCGCTTCTATGCGGTGATCGTGCTGCTGCGCCACGCCACCGACCCGCAGCCGCTGATCTGCGAAGGCCGCTGGGAAGGGCAGATCATCCGTGAGCTGCGTGGCACGAATGGTTTCGGCTACAACCCGGTGTTCCTGGACACCACCCACGGCCTGACCGCCGCGGAAATGGAGCCGGCGCTGAAGAACGCCATCAGCCACCGTGCCGTTGCCCTGCAGCAGCTCAAGCAGCAGCTGGCGACGCTGTACTGACGCCCGACCTGATCGAACCAGGGAAGCCGGCCAACGGCCGGCACTACCGATGAAGCCCATGCCGCACGCCCACGACCACTGCAACCACCTGCCCGGCGAAGCCTGCTCCGCTGACCACGACAGCGCACCGCGGCTGGTGCCGCCACCGCTGTCGCTGTACGTGCACCTGCCGTGGTGCGTGCGCAAATGCCCGTACTGCGATTTCAATTCGCACCAGGCCAAGGGCGAGTTGCCGTTCGAGGCCTACATCGATGCACTGCTGCGCGACCTGGACCAGGACCTGCCGCTGGTCTGGGGCCGGGTGGTGCACAGCGTGTTCTTCGGTGGCGGCACGCCCAGCCTGTTCCCGCCGGAAGCGATCGACCGCTTCCTGCAGCAGGCCAGCGCGCGCCTGCGCTTTGCCCCCAACGCCGAAATCACCCTGGAAACCAACCCGGGCACCGCCGAGCATGGCCGTTTCGACCGCTACCGCGCGGCCGGCGTGAACCGCCTGAGCTTCGGCATCCAGAGTTTCGACGACGCCATGCTCAAGCGCCTGGGCCGCATCCACGACGGTGGCGAAGCCGAGCGCGCGGTGAAGATGGCGCAGGACGCGGGCTACGACAATTTCAACATCGACCTGATGTATGCGCTGCCGGAACAGACCCTGGCCGGCGCCGAGGCCGACCTGGAGCGTGCATTTGCACTGCAACCGGCGCACATCTCGCACTACCAGCTGACCCTGGAACCGAACACGGTGTTCTTCGCGCGGCCGCCGCAGGGCATTCCCGATGAAGACAACGCCTGGGACATGCAGGAACACTGCCAGACATTGCTGGCACAGGCTGGTTTCGGCCAGTACGAGGTCAGCGCCTATGCGCGCCCCGGCCGGCAAAGCGCGCACAACCTGAACTACTGGCGTTTCGGCGATTACCTGGGCATCGGTGCCGGTGCGCACGGCAAGATCAGCTCGGGCGCCGAAGAACACGTGCTGCGCCGCTGGAAGCTGAAGCATCCGCAGGCCTACCTGGACAGCGCTGGCACGCCGGCCTCTTTCGGGGGTGACGATGTGATCGCAGCCGAGCGCCTGCCGTTCGAGTACATGCTCAACCTGCTGCGCCTGCACGAAGGGTTCGGCCTTCGCGATTTCGAGTCGCGCACCGGGCTGCCGCGCGGCGTGCTGGACGCTCCGTTGGCCGAGGCCGTCCAGCGCGGCTGGCTGGAGGTGGCGGAGGGTCATGTGCAGCCGACCGAGCTGGGCCGCCGGTTCACCAACGATGTGGTGAGCCTGTTCCTGGAGGAATAAGCCTTCCGCCATACCGGGTAGTGCCGGCCGCTGGCCGGCACTCTGGTAAAGACAGCGCTGCCGGCCAGCGGCAGGCACTACCGTTCATCCGTCGGCCCTGCCCGATGAACGTGAGACACGTTCAGCCTAAAGTAGCGCCGACTGCGGCCGACACGGTAGATTCACAGGATCGATCCGCGGGAATCCGGGTACCGCTCGCCGATGTCAGCTGTCTTTTCCATCACCTCTGCCGACAAAGCACGCCTGGCCGCCAGCGACCTGCCATCGCGGGTGCGTGAACTGCTGGGTGCGTTGATCGGCCTGTGCCGGCAAACGCTGGCCGCGCCCCTGATCCTGACCGTCGAAGCGCTGGAGCAGACGCTGCTGCACGACGCCGACCGTGCACGCAATCCGATGCAGCAGGCGGACCTGATGGCCCAGCGTGGCCAGCTGCACGCCTTCGCCGGCCATTTCGCCGACCGCATGCTCGATGCCGTGGCCGAAGCGCTGGCGGGCCTGCGCGAGCCGTCCATCGCCGCTGCGGCCCCTGCTTCGCCGCCGCCGCTACCGGGCGCGCTCGGCCTGTCGCTGGTCGATGAGCACGAGGTGGATCGCGACCTGCTGCTGACCGAAATGATCCGGCGCGAGACCCTGCGTTCAACCAATACGTTGAACCTGCTGGGACAGCGCCTGGGCGTGCTCGCGGCGGCGCCGGCGTTCGAGGCCGACACCCTGCCACTGGCACCGCAGGCCCTGTGCGCGATGGTGCGCCGGATCGCCGAACAGGACGCCCTTGGCGTGGAGGTGCAGCTTGCGCTGTACCGCAGCTTCGAGCGGCAGGTGCTGGAACGCCTGGGCGATGTGCTGGACCGCGCCAATGCGCTGCTGGCCCAGCATGGCGTGCTGCCGGGCCTGGTCTACACCCCGTACCTGGCACGCTCGTCGAGCACCCGGCGGATCATCACCCAGTCGGTGGGCGGCGGCCGCACAACCCAGCCTGCCAAGCGTTCCGCCGCGCCGTTGACCGGCTGGAACGGCTCCGCTCCGGCCGGTTCCTGGTCGAACCTGGTGCAGGACGCATTCAACGACGCGGGTACGCCGGGCGCAGCCACCGCTGGCGTGACCACGTCCACCGGCAGTGCGCTGCATGAATTGCTGCAGCAGGCCCGCCATGCCACTGCCCCTCCTGCGGACACCGCTGCCGTGCCCAGTGCGGCCGTCGATGCGGTCCTCGCGCGGCTGCAGGCCCAGTCCAGCGCGGCCACCGGCGTCGCCGACCTGCAGGCCGCGGTGGTCGCCCAGCTGCGCAGCGAGCACGGCGCGCAGGCCCAGCTGGGCAGCCACGACCGCGACAACCTCGACCTGCTGCGCCTGCTGATGCAGCAGGTGCAGCAACAGCAGCGCCCCGACCCGGTGCCGGCCGCCCTGCTGGCGCGCCTGCAGGTACCACTGGCGCGTGCGGCGATGGCCGACCCCGGCTTCTTCGTGCGCGATGAACACCCTGCACGCGAACTGCTCAACCAGATTGCCGAAGTCGGCGCCAACTGGCTGGGCGACGATGACGTGGACCCCCAGCTGCTGCAGCGCATGGCGCAGAGCGTGCAGGGTCTGCTCGGCCAGGATGCACGCTCGCCCGAGGCCTTCGCCGCCGCCAACGAAGACGTACAGCAGCATCAGCGCGCGGCGGCCCATCGCGCCGAACTGGCCGAGCGCCGCCACGTCGAGGCCGCGCGTGGCAAGGAACGGCTGGAACTGGCGCGTCGCCAGGCCAATGCGCAGATCGACCAGTGCTGCGACACACAGGCGCCGCCGCGCTTCGTGCAGACCCTGCTGCGCCAGGCCTGGGCCGATGCACTCACCCTCACCCGCCTGCGCCATGGCGAAGATTCGCCGCAGTGGCAGGAACGCCTGCTACAGACCGAGCGCATCGCCGCGGTGACCGCGCAGGCCGTCGATGCCAACGGTGGCACCGATGCAGTGCTGGCCAACGAGGTGGAATCGGCGCTCGTGCAGGTCGGCTATCACGCCGAGGAAGCCGCCGCCGTTGCGCGCCGCCTGGCCACGCCAGGAGGCGAGGATGAAAGCACCTCGCGCACCGAGCTCAGTGCGCGCCTGAAGGCACGTGCACGACTGGGCGAACATGCTGCCAGCGGCAGCGCCGACGCCCCGCGCACGCCGCGCAGCAGCGCCGAAGAGGCGGCCTACCAGCAGCTCGTGACCCTGCCCTTTGGCAGCTGGTTCGACATCGACAACGGTGACGGCACCCTGCGCCGCCAGCGCCTGTCCTGGTACAGCCTGCTGACCGGCCACGCCCTGTTCGTCAATCCGCGCGGGCAGAAGATCGCCGATACCGACCTTGATACGCTGGCCCGGCAGCTCAGCGCCGGACGCGCGCAGCTGGTCACCGAAGACAAGGGGCGGCTGGTCGATCGCGCATGGCAGGCCAGCCTCGGTGCGCTGCGTGCGCTGGCCGGCGGCCGTTACAGGGAGGCGTCCGTTTGAACGTGCAACCGCCGCAGGACACCCGCCGCGCGCCGCGTCGCCAGGTCTCGGACCTGGTACCGGTCACCGACCAGATGCGCGAATGCGTGGTGGGCCGGCTCGGCAATGTCTCCGAGACTGGCATGTTGATGCTGGCCAGCACCCCGCTGCGCGAGGACGCGCTGTACCAGTTCCGCTTCCCGTTGCCGATCGGTGACGGCCGCCACGAGGCCATTGACGTGGGCGTGCACCTGCTGTGGAGCGAGCCGGCGCATGTGCCCGGCCAGAGCTGGACCGGTTTCCGCTTCCTCACCCTGTCACGCGAACATCGGCAGCTGCTGCGCCAGTGGATAGGCGAAGACAGCGACGAGGCACCGGTTTCGACGGCCTGAGTGCCGGTTCCAGCACAGCGGTTTTTCCCGGTATGCGGCAGAATCTAGGGCCGTTTTCCGTGTCGAGCCACCGCAATGATCCAGCAAGACCCCGGCGCCCTGTACCCCGACCACCTGGCCGTGCTGTGCCGACGTGCCGAACAGGCGTTGGCCCGCGGCGGCTTCGACCATCTGGTCGTGCCCAGCGGCACCCTGCACTACCAGGTGTTCGACGATCGCGACTACCCGTACGCGGTCAATCCGCAGTTCAAGGCCTGGCTGCCGCTGACCCGGGTGCCCAACAGCTGGATCGTGTTCACCCCGGGCAAGCGCCCGGCGGTGATCTTCCACCAGCCCTTCGATTACTGGCACGTGGTACCGGACGCACCGAGTGGCTGGTGGGTGGAGCACTTCGACATCCACATCATCCGCAAGCCCGAAGAGGCGCTGGCCCTGCTGCCGGCCGACCCGTCGCGCTGCGCGATCCTCGGCGAGCCGCAGAGCGCGCTGGGCAGGTACGTGCCGAACAACCCGGCACCGGTGGTGAACTACCTGGAATGGCACCGCGGCAGCAAGACGCCGTATGAGATCGCGCTGATGCGCCAGGCGCAGGTGCTGGGCGTGCGCGGCCACCGCGCCGCCGAAGCCGCGTTCCGCAACGGCGCCGACGAATTCAGCATCCACATGGCGTACTGCCAGGCAGTGGGCCAGGATGCCAACGAGCTGCCCTACGGCAACATCGTGGCGCTCAATGAACATGCCGCCGTGCTGCATTACACCGAGCTGGGCCGCAAGGCGCCGCAGCCGCTGCGCAGCTTCCTGATCGATGCAGGCGCCAGCGCGCACGGCTACGCCAGCGACATCACCCGTACCTACGCCGCGCAGGGCCACGACGAATTCGCTGCGATGATTGCTGCCGTCGACGCCGCCCAGCAGCAGATGTGCGCAGCGGTGCGCCCGGGCTTCGACTACAGGCAGCTGCACGTGGACGCACATCTTTCGCTGATGGGCGTGCTGAAGGACTTCGGCGTGATCAAGGTCTCGCCGCAGACCGCGCTGGAGACCGGCGTCAGCGCCGCGTTCTTCCCGCATGGCATCGGCCACCTGATCGGCCTGCAGGTCCACGACGTGGCCGGTTTCGCGGCCAGCGACGAGGGCGGCCGCATCGAGCGCCCGGCGGGCCACCCGTACCTGCGCCTGACCCGCGTACTGGAACCGGGCATGGTGGTGACCATTGAACCGGGCCTGTACTTCATCGACATGCTGTTGAACGAAGTGAAGGATGCCGGCCATGGTGATGCGATCAACTGGGACCGCGTGGATTTCTTCCGTCCGTATGGTGGCATCCGCATTGAAGACGAAGTGCTGTGCACCGAGGGCGAGGCGGACAACCTGACGCGGCCGGCGTTTGCGGCGGCGAACGGCTGAGCCCCTCGTGGTTGGGCGCTGATATCAAAGGCCGCGCTTGGCCGGGCGGGGTGGGTTTGCAGGACACGCCGTAAACCCATCCATGGGGGCTCGATGGCGCCATCCATGGCGCCAACGGTCCTGCAAACCCACCCCGCCCGTCCTTTGACAGTTTCCTGCTGCGTCCAACCACGGAAAAAGAAGAAAGAAAAGCAGAAGCGGGTCGCTCGCTGCGCTCGCTCCGTGTCGACCAAGGTCGACACCTACCAACAGCCGCGCGTGCCAATAACCGCAGTTGCCAACAGCCGCGTGAACCTGTCGAAGGCGGGGTACTGTGGGTTTGCGGGGTGTGAGCGGCATGGATGCCGCGACCAAGCCCCCATGGATGGGTTCACGGCGTCCCCGCACACCCACAGTGCCCCGCCATCCCACGGAATGCGCGCTGTTGCTGTTGCTGTTGCTGTTGCTGTTGCTCTTGCTGTTGCCTCTGCGGGTGCAGGGCTGCAAGCCCTGCAGAACACCCCTTACCCCGCCATCACCGCTTCAATCTCGTCGGCGCTGCGCGCCAGACCTTCGGTCAGCACGCGATGACCGTCGTCGGTGATCAGCACATCATCCTCGGTACGGATGCCGATGCCGCGCCAGCGCGGTTCCACCGTCGTATCGTCCACGCCGATGTACAGCCCCGGCTCGATGGTGAATGCCATGCCCGGCTCCAGCAGCCGCGAATCGCCCGCCAGGCGGTAATCGCCCACATCGTGCACGTCCAGCCCGATCCAGTGCCCGGTCTTGTGCCGGTAGAAACGCTGGTACAGGCCTTCGGACAGGTTCTTTTCCAGCGTCCCCTTCAGCAGGCCCAGCCGCAGCAGGCCCTCGGTCAGGGTCTGCACCGCGGCCAGGTGACCGGCCTCGTACGGCACGCCCGGCCTGGCCTGGGCCAGCGCTGCGGCCTGCGCATCGCCGACCAGGTCGTGCAGTGCACGCTGCTCGGCGCTGAAGCGGCCATTCACCGGGAACGTGCGGGTGATGTCGCTGGCGTAGCCACGGTACTCGGCACCGGCGTCGATCAGCACCAGCTCGCCGTCGCGCGAACGCGCGTTGTTGTCCCGGTAATGCAGGATGCAACCGTTGCGGCCCGCACCGACGATGCTGCAATACGCCGGCACTGCATCGCTGGCGCGGAACACGCGTTCCAGCTCGGCCTGCAGCTCGTATTCGTGGATGCCGGCCCTGGCAGCCTTCATCGCCGCCAGATGCGCACGCACGCTGATCTGCGCGGCGTGGTGCATCAATGCAACTTCCGCACCGGACTTGAACAGGCGCTGCTCGTGCAGCAGATGGCCCAGTTCAAGGAATTCATGCGGCGGCTGCGCGCCGTGGCGCACCTGCGAACGCACGCGGTTGACCCAGCCGATCAGCTTCAGGTCGAAATCGGCGTCGCGACCGAAGTGGTAGTAGACGCGCGAACGGCCTTCCAACAGGCCCGGCAGGATGTCGTCCAGATCATCGATCGGGTACGCATCGTCCATGCCGTACTGCGCCACCGCGCCTTCCTGGCCGGCACGGCTGCCGTCCCAGGCTTCGCGCTCGGCATCACGTTCGCGGCAGAACAGGATGGCCTCGCCGTGGCGCCGGCCCGGGATCAGCACCAATACCGCCTCCGGCTCCGGGAAACCGCTCAGGTACTGGAAGTCCGAGTCCTGGCGGAACGGGTAATGGGTATCGAGGCTGCGCACCTTCTCGGCCGCGGCCGGCAGCACCAGGATCGCGTCCTCGCCGGCCATGTCCATCAGCTGGCGGCGCCGACGCTTGTATTCGCCGGCCGCGATGCCGGTGCGCTGCTTGATGTCCATCAGTTCAGGCGCTGCCGATGGCGCGAGGCCAGCACCACGTCACCGTGCAGCAGCAGTACCGCCACGCGGATGAACTCCTCGATCTCCGACAGGGCTTCGTCGTCATCATCGCCACCCGCTTCGAAATCCTCGCTGGAGGCGCGTGCCAGGCTGGCCATGTCGGTCAGCGCTTCTTCACCCTCTTCGGACAAGGTCGGGCGACGGCCGCCGCTGCCCAGGCCGAACCCCCCCAGGAACGAGCGGGTCCAGCTGAACATGGCATCGGCCTGCGCGGACACGTCGTCGCCGTCTGTCAGCAGCAGTTCGAAGGCGAAGTCGCGGTCTTCCAGCTGCTTGATGGTCGCCTGCAGCAGCTGCCCCAGCACGCTGTCGGCGGCCACCGGCGGCAGGTTGTCGTCGGCCAGCACCCGTGCCGGCCAGTCGTTGCCGGGGGCGCCACCGGCGGCCAGCCAGCCACACAGCGCACCGTGCAGCTCGGCAGCGGTAGCGCCCAGGCCCAGTTCCTGGCTGGCGCGGGTAACGTCGTCGACGGAGGGAAGTTCGGTCATCGTGCGGCTCGTTCGGAGAAGGAAACCCGGGGCGCGCACGCGCGCGCCCGTGAGACCCCGTAGTGTAGCAACCCGGCGGCGTCCTCTCTGCGGCCGCCAGGCCTTGCTGCGACAACGCTTGACCGCCCTTGCCCGGCTTGCCTATCGTGCCCGCATGGAACCCGCCGATCCCCTTGCCCAGCTGCAGGACTTCGCCGCCCGCGTGGAAGCGTTGCTCGAACGCAACCAGCGCCTGGCCGAGGAGAACCGCAGCCTGCGCCACCAGCAGGAACAGCTGGTGGCCGAGCGTTCCACGCTGCTGGCCAAGAACGAGCAGGCACGCTCGCGGGTGGAAGCAATGATCAGCCGGCTCAAATCCCTGGAGCAGCACACATGAGCGCCGAACCGGTCAGTGTCCGCATCCTCGATCGTGAATACACGGTGGGTGTCGGCGGCGATGAACGCGACAGCCTGATGGCCGCCGCGCGCCTGCTCGATGCGCGCATGCGCGAAATCCGCGGCAGCAACCGCATGGCCGCCGTCGACCGCGTCGCCGTGCTGGCCGCACTGAACCTGGCCCACGAACTGCAGCTGCTGCGCGACGAGAACGCCCGCCAGGCCGTGGCCCTGCAGCAGACGCTGGCCGACCTGAACAGGCGCCTCGACCGCGCGATCGACGGCACCCCCTAGAAAAAGGGGACGGAGGGGATTAAGGCGCATTCGCCCCATCCGTGCCGGAAACGTCTTAATCCCCTCCGTCCCCTTTTCGCATATCTGAATTGGCACGGACTGTTGCCGACGAACGGCCTATCCAGATCCTGCACGCTGGCTATAATGGCCACGCGTTCTCTGCGGTACTCGACGGCATGTGCAAACATTCGCCTTGTCCCTTAAGAACGACACCGGGAGCGCGACAGCGCCGGGAGTGCAGGTCCGCCTTGTAGCGGGAAGCCCGATGGTTCTCCAGCGTTCCCACTTGAGCCCCCGGGTTCAAGGTCGTTTCGCATGCATCGACATTGCGGAGAATGCAATATTCCAGCAAGGGCGGCGTCTTCGGGCGTCGCCCTTGTTCTTTCCGGCACAATGGCGGCTGATCCTTGCCGCACGCTGCCATGACCGACCCGCGCCAGGCCCTGCGCCACGACCTGCGGCAACGCCGCCGCGACCTTTCCGCCGGTGAGCGCATTGCTGCCGCCGAATCCCTTGCCGATGCCCTGCTCGCCCTGCCGTTCGCCCCACGCGAAGGCGCCGTGGCCGGCTACTGGGCGCTGGATGGCGAAATCGCCCTGCACCGCTGGCAGCTGCAACTGCCCGAAGGGCTCACCTACTGCCTGCCGGTGCTGGCCGGCGAGGTGCTGCGCTTCGCGCCGTGGCGGCCGGGGCAGGCGCTGACCAGCAACCGCTACGGCATTCCCGAACCGGACGTAGCGCTGGACGATACGCTGGAACCGGCGCAGATGGCGCTGGTGGTGGCCCCGCTGGTGGGCTTCGACGCACAGTGCCGGCGGCTGGGCATGGGGGGCGGCTGGTATGATCGCAGCTTCGCCTTCCGCCATGACCGGCCGGCGCCGCCCTGGCTGGTCGGTGCTGCGTTCGCGGTGCAGCAGGTCGAGTCCTTGCCGGTGGCGTCGTGGGACGTGCCGGTGGATGCGATCTGCACCGAAGACGGCACCCTGTTCCCCTCCGCTGCCCCCGTGAACGCATGACCGCCCGCAAGCGCTACTGGCTGATGAAGTCCGAACCGGACGCCTTCTCCATCGATGACCTGGCCAAGGTCAAGGTCGAACCCTGGAACGGGGTGCGCAACTACCAGGCGCGCAACTTCATGCGCGATGGCATGCAGGTGGGCGACGGCATCCTGTTCTACCACTCCAATACCAAGGTGCCGGGCATCGTCGGCCTGGCCACGGTGGCCAGCACCGCCTATCCGGACGACACCCAGTTCGATCCAAAATCCGACTACTACGACCCCAGGAGCACGCGCGAGAACCCGCGCTGGATGCTGGTGGACGTGGCCTTCGACCGCAAGCTGAAGCAGGTGATCGCGCTGGACGAGATCAAGCTGCACGCCGAGGAACTGGGCGAAGGCTTCCCGCTGGTTGCCAAGGGCAACCGCCTGTCGGTGTTCCCGGTGACCGCCGCGCAGTGGAAGCTGCTGCTGTCGCTGGAAAAGAAATCCTGATTCCCTGCCTGAGAGTTCTCCCATGTCCGAAGCCAAGCGCCTGGCCGCCGAGAAAGCCATCGAATACGTCGAAGACGGCATGATCGTCGGTGTCGGCACCGGTTCCACCGTGGCCTATTTCATCGATGCCCTGGCCCGCATCCAGCACCGCATCAAGGGCGCCGTGTCCAGCTCCGAGCAGAGCACCGCGCGCCTGAAGCAGCACGGCATCGAAGTGATCGAGCTGAACCACAGCGGCAACCTGTCGCTGTACGTGGACGGCGCCGATGAGTGCGATCCGAACAAGTGCCTGATCAAGGGCGGCGGCGCCGCACTGACCCGCGAGAAGATCATCGCCGAGGCCAGCGAGCGCTTCATCTGCATCGTCGACCCGAGCAAGCAGGTGCCGGTGCTGGGCAGGTTCCCGCTGCCGGTGGAAGTGATCCCGATGGCGCGCAGCCTGGTCGCCCGGCAGATCCGCGACATGACCGGCGGCCAGCCGACCTGGCGCGAAGGCGTGGTCACCGACAATGGCAACCAGATCCTGGACATCCACAACCTGCAGATCACCGATCCGGAAAAGCTGGAGCGCGAGCTCAACCAACTGCCGGGCGTGGTCTGCGTGGGCCTGTTCGCGCGCCGTCGCGCCGACGTGGTGATCGTCGGCGGCGAGCCGCCGGTCGTGCTCTGACCCTTCCGAAGGATCCTGACCATGTCGCTGTTGCGTTCGCTGCTGATGCTTCCGCTGCTGGCCCTGGCCGGCTGTGCCACCGACGCGGCCCGCCATTGGGTCGAGCTGGATGGCGCCCGCTACCAGGTGGAGCTGGCCACCAACGATGAAACCCGCGCGCGCGGGCTGATGTTCCGCGACCAGATGGCGGCCGACCACGGCATGCTGTTCATCCACGACCGCGAAGAAATGCAGGCGTACTGGATGAAGAACACCAGGATCGCGCTGGACATCCTGTACTTCGACAGCCAGCGCAGGCTGGTCAGCCAGCAGCGCGACGTACCGCCGTGCTCGGCCGGCGACATGTGCCCGCCCTACCCCAGCGGTGGCCCGGCGCGCTACGTGCTGGAACTCAACGCCGGCCAGGCCGAGAAGCTGCAGTTGAAGGACGGCACGGAGCTGAAATTCGGCCCGGGCATCGAAAAGTAAGGTACGGCCGGGCTGCGCCCGGCACCCGCAGTAGTGCCGGCCGCTGGCCGGCAACCCTGCAGGGGTCAGATCCCCTTCGCACGCGAAAGGGATCTGACCCCTGCATTTTTCACGCGGCACCGCTTGAAACGGCCTGCGAATGACGCCAGTCTGTGGCCATGCAGGACCGGATCACACTCCCCGACTGGGATGCACTGGCCGACCTCGAAGACGAGGCGCTGCCACTGTTGCCGACCGCGCTGCTGATCGCGCGCGATGAATACCCCGATCTGCAGCCGTCGACCTACGATGCGCTGATCCAGAGCCACGTCGACCACCTCCGCTCGGAAGTGGAGAGCATCGACAACAGTCCATTGAAGATGGCGGCGATCAACCGCCACCTGTTCGACGAGCTGGGCTACAGCGGCGACCACGACGAGTATTACGACCCGCGCAACAGCTACCTCAACCAGGTATTCGAGCGCCGGCTGGGCAACCCGATCTCGCTGGCGCTGGTGCAGATGGAAGTCGCGCGGCGGCTGGGCATTCCGCTCGACGGCGTGTCCTTCCCCGGCCACTTCCTGGTGCGCCTGCCGGTGGACGACGGCGTGCTGGTGATGGACCCGTTCAATGGTGGTCGCCCGCTGGACGTGGACGAACTGCGCGAACGCGCCAAGTCACACCTGGGCGGGCAGATGCCCGACGACCAGGTGCTGGCGCAGATTCTGGACCCGGCGCCGGCGCGCGCGATCCTGATGCGCATGCTGCGCAACCTGCACGGCGTGTATGCCGAGGCCGGCGAATGGGACCGCGCCGCGCGCAGTGCCGACCGCCTGCTGAAGCTCGCCCCGGAGCAGGACGATGCGCTGCGTGACCGCGGCCTGGCCTACCTGCAACTGGAGTACCTGGCCGGTGCCCGCCACGACCTGGGGCAGTACCTGAAGCGCAACCCGGAAGCCAGTGATGCGCAGTGGCTGCGCGAGAAGCTGATCGACCTCGGCGGACCGATGCCGCGGCTGCATTGAGGGTGCCGGGGTGTGGACCAACAGTCCACACCTACCCTCATCAATCGACCTCGACCATCTCGAAATCGGCCTTGGTGACCCCGCAGTCCGGGCAGGTCCAGGTCTCCGGAATGTCCTCCCAGCGCGTCCCCGGCGCGATGCCCTCCTCCGGCAGGCCCTCCGCTTCGTTGTACAGGAAGCCGCAGACCACGCACATCCAGGTGCGCAAGGTGGTGGGGGTGGCATCGCTCATCGGATAATCAGGGCTGGATTCACGGGCCGCCATTGTCCCATCGCGGTCCACTCACCGGTAGCCATCGATGACTTCTGCTTCCCCGGCGCCCCGCGGCGTCTACCTGATCACCCCGGACGAGCCCGATACCGCACGCCTGCTGGCCCGTACCGCGCCGCTGCTGGCCGCTGGCGCCACCTGGCTGCAGTACCGCAACAAGACCGCCAGTGACGCGCTGCGGCGGGAGCAGGCCACCGCCCTGCAGGCGCTGTGCGCGGAACACGGCGTGCCGCTGATCGTCAACGACGACCCGGCGCTGGCCAAAGCCGTTGGCGCGGCGGGGGTGCACCTCGGCGGCACCGACGGTGACATCCCCAGCGCACGCGCCCTGCTCGGTGCCGAGGCCATCATCGGCGCCTCCTGCTACGACCAGCTGGCCAATGCAGAGAAGGCCGTGGCCGCCGGCGCCAGCTACGTGGCCTTCGGCGCGTTCTTCCCGACCACGACCAAGGTCACCAGCAGCCGCGCGCATACCGACCTGCTGCGGCAAAGCGCCGCACTGGGCGTGCCGCGGGTGGCGATCGGCGGCCTGACGCCGGACAATGTCGGTCCCATCATCGACGCCGGCGCCGATCTGGTCGCCGTGGTCAGCAGCGTGTTCGCCGCCGAAGACCCGGTCGCGACCCAGCGCGCCTACCTCGCCCAGTTCGCGTAACGCCCAGGAAAGCCCCATGAACCACGACCAGTCCCACGCCCTGTTCTCCCGCGCCCAGCAACTGCTGCCGGGCGGCGTCAATTCGCCGGTACGCGCGTTCAAATCGGTCGGTGGCGAACCGTTCTTCGTCGAGCGCGCCGACGGCGCCTACCTGTACGACGTCGACGGCAACCGCTACATCGACTACGTCGGTTCCTGGGGCCCGATGATCGTCGGCCACAACCACCCGGCCGTGCGCCAGGCGGTGAAGAAGGCGATCGACAACGGCCTGTCCTTCGGCGCGCCGTGCGCAGCCGAAGTGACCATGGCCGAGACCATCACCCGCCTGGTGCCGTCGTGCGAGATGGTGCGCATGGTCAACTCCGGCACCGAGGCCACGCTGTCGGCGATCCGCCTGGCGCGTGGTGCGACCGGCCGCAACCGCATCGTGAAGTTCGAAGGCTGCTATCACGGCCATGGCGACTCGTTCCTGGTCAAGGCCGGCAGCGGCATGCTGACGCTGGGCGTGCCGACCTCGCCGGGCGTCCCGGCCGGGCTGAGCGAACTGACCCTGACCCTGCCCTACAACGATTTCGAAGCGGCCACTGCGCTGTTCGCGCAGCAGGGTGGCGACATTGCCGGCCTGATCATCGAGCCGGTGGTCGGCAACGCCAACTGCATCCCGCCGCGCGAGGGCTACCTGCAGCACCTGCGCGAACTGTGCACGAAGCATGGCGCGCTGCTGATCTTCGACGAGGTGATGACCGGCTTCCGCGTCGCCCTCGGCGGCGCACAGGCGCACTACGGCATCACCCCGGACCTGACCACCTTCGGCAAGATCATTGGCGGCGGCATGCCGGTCGGGGCCTACGGCGGCCGCCGCGAGCTGATGCAGCAGATCGCCCCGGCCGGCCCGATCTACCAGGCAGGTACGCTGAGCGGCAACCCGGTGGCGATGGCCGCCGGTCTGGCGATGCTGGAACTGATCCAGCAGCCGGGCTTCCACGCCGACCTGGCCGAGCGCACCGCGCGCCTGTGTGCCGGCCTGGAAGCGGCCGCCGCCGAAGCCGGCGTGGCCGTGACCACCACCCGCGTGGGCGCGATGTTCGGGCTGTTCTTCACCAGCGAGAAGGTGGAGACCTATGCGCAGGCCACTGCCTGTGACATCCCGGCGTTCAACCGCTTCTTCCATGCGATGCTGGACCAGGGCGTGTTCCTGGCGCCGTCGGCGTACGAAGCCGGTTTCCTGTCCAGCGCGCACGACGATGCGGTGATCGAGGCCACCCTCGCCGCTGCACGCGTGGCGTTCAAGGCCACCAAGGGCTGATCGCAAAAAGGGGACGGAGGGGATTAAGTCGTTTGTGCACAAACGACTTAATCCCCTCCGTCCCCTTTTTTTTCTAACCGAAGAGGAACTTGCCCTTCATCATCGCGAAGTGGCCGGGGAACGAACAGAAGAAGGTGTAGTCGCCACCTTTCTGCAGGCCCTGGGTAGAGAAACGCACGCGCGCGGTCTCGCCGCCACCGATCACCTTGGTGTGCGCCAGCACGCGCTTGTCGGCCTTCGGCAGGTAGCTGTCAGCCAGGGTCATGCGCATGCCCGCCATCGCCACTGGCTGGTAATCAGCGCTGCGGGTCAGCACCCAGTTGTGGCCCATCGCGGTGACCGCCAGCTTGCCGGTATGGCGCAGGGTCAGGTCCACGGCGGTGCAATCAGCGGCAACCTTGATCTCGCGGCTGCTGAAGCTCATCTGGTCGGTGCTGTCGATGCTCACCGCACACACCCGCGCCATCGCCGACGGCGCCAGCATCAGCGCACCCAGTCCCACTGCCACCCTCCAAGCCTTCATCATTGCATCTCCTGCGGATTCAAGCGCCATTCTAGGCAGCCCCCTGCGGCGCCGTCTGCGACCGTCTGTCGCATGCCAGCTCCAGGGTTTCCCGCGCACTCATCGCAATGGCATGCTCAGCCGATGCGGATCGACCTGTTGCTGCTGGATGTGGATGGCGTGCTGGTGCAGTACCAGCGCGGGCAACGCGTGCTGCATCTGGCCCGGACACTGCAGGTTCCGACGCACGCCGTACAGGCCGCGCTGTACGACAGCGGGCTGGAAGCAGCGCATGACAATGGCACGCTGGATGGCCCGGCCTATCTGGCGCAGCTGGGAGAGCTTCTGGGCACGACTGTCGATGTGGCTGCATGGACCGCGGCGCGACGGGCCGCCAGCCATCCTCAGGCGGCCGTGTTGCAACGATTGCAGGCCCTGCAACTGCCAATCGCGGTGCTGACCAACAACGGCGCGCTGATGCAGCAGGCATTGCCCACCCTGCTGCCGGAACTGTTTCCTGCCCTGCAGGCGCGCGTGTTCTGCAGTGCGGATTTCGGCCTGCGCAAACCGGCGCCGGCGGTGTTTCTGCGCACGCTGGAAGCGCTGGGCGTGGCACCTTCGCGCACGCTGTTCGTCGATGACCTGTTCGCCAATGTGCGTGGCGCGCGCGCTGCCGGCCTGCACGCGGAAACCGTGCGCGATGGCCGGGGATTGGGCAAGGTGTTGAAGCGTTACCGGATTGCGTGAACCACTGTAGAGCCGAGCCCATGCTCGGCTGCTGTGGCCTGGCATCGCGATGAACCGAGCATGGGCTCGGCTCTACGGGCATTCCTCAGCAACGGGTCAGAGCCCTCTCCGCAGGAGAGGGATCCGACCCCGGCACGATGGCCTCAGCGCGCGGCGATGAACGCGGCAATCGCCGCGCGCAGGCGCTTCAGGCCTTCGGCCACTTCTTCGTCGGTGATGTTCAGCGACGGCACGAAGCGCAGCACGTCCGGGCCGGCCTGCAGGGTCAGCAGGCCGTGCTCGGCGGCGTGGTCGAGGATCGCACCGGCCTGGCCGGCGAAGTCCTTGCTCAGCACCGCGCCCAGCATCAGGCCACGACCACGCACGTCGCTGAACACACCGAACTCGTCGTTGATGCGGGCGAAGCCATCGCGCAGCGCCTTGGACTGGCGACTGACGTTGGCGGCGATCTCCGCCGAGGCCAGCTTGCGCAGCGCCACGCGGGCCACCGCAGCAGCCAGCGGGTTGCCACCAAAGGTGGTGCCGTGCGCGCCGAACTGCATGGTCTCGGCCACCTTCGGGCCGGCCAGCATCGCGCCGATCGGGAAGCCGCCACCGAGTGCCTTGGCCAGGGTAACCATGTCCGGCACCACGTCGTCCTGCCAGTGCGCGAACAGCGTGCCGGTGCGGCCCATGCCGGCCTGGATCTCGTCCAGCACCAGCAGTGCGTTGTGCTGGTCGCACAGTTCGCGCACGCGCTTGAGGAAACCGGACTTGGCCGGCATCACGCCGCCCTCGCCCTGGATCGGCTCCAGCATCACCGCCGCCACGTCGCCGGCGGCCATCGCGGTTTCCAGCTGTACTTCATCGTTGAAATCGATGTAGCGGAAGCCGCCGGGCAGCGGCTCGTAGCCTTCCTGGTACTTCGGCTGGGCAGTGGCGGTCACCGCGCCCAGGGTGCGGCCGTGGAAACTGCCACGGAAGGTGATGATCACCCGCTTGTCGGCCGGGCGGCCCTGGCTGGAGGCCCACTTGCGGACCATCTTGATCGCCACTTCGTTGGCTTCGGCGCCGGAGTTGCACAGGAACACGCGCTCGGCGAAGCGGCTGGCCTTCACCAGCTCCTCGGCCAGGTGCAGCGGCGGCGCACTGTAGAACACGTTGCTGGTGTGCCAGAGCTTGCCGGCCTGCTCGACCAGTGCGGCCACCAGGTCCGGATCGTTGTGGCCCAGCCCGCACACGGCGATGCCGGCGGCCAGGTCGATGAACTCACGGCCCTGGCTGTCCCACACGCGGGCGCCCTGGCCTCGCTCCAGTACCACCTGACGGGGCTTGTAGACCGGCAGGTAATAGTGCGAAAGGGAGATCAGCGGATCGGTAGCGGCGGTCATGGCAGTCGGCAGGGTTCAGGAATCCCCATTCTCGCGCCGGAACCCCTGCGGCACAATGCGCCCATGCGACCGTTTTCTGCCCCCCAGCTGAACCCCGCCACCGAGACCGGCTGGCGCCGCCGGTGGTTCGACATCATCTACCGCCACGACTCGCGGCCCTCGCGCAATTTCGACCTGATCCTGGTGGTGGCGATCGTCGCCAGCATCCTGGTGGTGATGATCGACAGCGTGCAGCACCTGCATGCCGAATGGTCCACCGGCCTGTACATCCTGGAATGGGCCTTCACGATCATCTTCACCGCCGAGTACCTGCTGCGGCTGGCCGTGGTCAAGCGCCCGCTGCGTTACGCGGTGAGCATCTGGGGCATCATCGACCTGCTGTCGATCCTGCCCGCCTACCTGTCGATGTTCATTCCTGGCGCGCAGAGCCTGCTGGTGGTACGCGCGCTGCGCATCCTGCGCGTGTTCCGCATCCTCAAGCTGACCCGCTACATCGAGGAAAGCGGCGTGCTGATGACGTCGCTGTGGCGCAGCAGGCGCAAGGTGCTGGTGTTCCTGTTCACGGTGATCACCATCACCATCATCGCCGGCGCGCTGATGTACGTGATCGAGGGCCCCGAACACGGCTTCACCAACATCCCGGCCAGCATGTACTGGGCGGTGGTGACCATGGCCACGGTCGGCTTCGGCGACATCGTGCCGCAGACCGTGCTTGGCCGCTTCGTCACGTCGGTGCTGATCCTGATCGGCTACAGCATCATCGCCGTGCCCACCGGCATCTACACCGCGGAGCTGGCCAGCACCATGCGTGAAGCCGAGCTGGCCGCGCGCCGCGATGCGCGTGGCTGCCCGCACTGCGGGCTGGAAGGCCACGAGCCGGATGCACGGCATTGCCGCAAGTGCGGGGGTGAACTACCGGATGCATTCAGCCATTGAGGCACATGCCGGCCAGCGGCCGGCACTACCAAACCCG
The DNA here is from genome assembly GCF_052446685.1 of Stenotrophomonas sp. LC732. Taxonomy (NCBI): domain Bacteria; kingdom Pseudomonadati; phylum Pseudomonadota; class Gammaproteobacteria; order Lysobacterales; family Lysobacteraceae; genus Stenotrophomonas; species Stenotrophomonas sp. LC732. The sequence continues at coordinate 3,636,300 of NZ_CP199214.1, forward strand.
CAGGGTGCGTGCCGGGCGTGACCCGGCACTACCCTCGGTAGCTCCACGCCATGCGTGGATCCTCCTCAACGCATGCGGTTGCTGGTGGTCACCAGGTCGTTGTAGGCATCCAGGATCGTCGACTGCGCGCCCTCAGGATCGGTGGTGAGCCAGCTGCCCGACGCCTTGCGCTCGGCGGCCAACGCATCGGCGGTGATCGGCTTGCCCTGCTCCAGACGCTCGACACCGCGACCGGCGGTACGCACCAGCTTGTCGGCCGAACGCTGCACATGACCCCACATCGGGTCGTCCTTGCCGACACCACTGTTCTGGATTTCCGTCACCAGCGCCTGATAGTCGGCCAGCTGGCCGCGCAACGCCGCAACGTCCGGTGCGTCGCTCTGGAACGCCATCGCCAGCTGCTTGCCATCGCCGACAAGGCGCAGGTGGTAATAGGCCAGCGAGCGGCCTTCGCTTTCCTCGATCTGCTTCAGCTGGGCGGCGCGGCGATCGTTCTCGTTCTTTTCCAGCGCAGCATCCATCGCTTCGCTGGCCTTGAAGAAATCAGCATAGGCCTGCATCAGCGGGGTATGCTGGCTGCGCATCCCTTCGCCACCATCGCGACGATAGTCCTCGCGGGTGAAGTACCCATCGGCACGCTCGATCAGGGTGTTCAGTGCCTGGAATGCCCGCTGGTACTATCGCGCTGGTGCATCCAGCGGCGTGGCAGGGGTCTTTGCCAGCGCATCGGTCAGCGGCTGGCCGCAATGGTCGACCCGGTGCGACAACAGCTTGCCGGGTGAACGCGGCTGCGCTTCCTTGCCGGTCGGGCCGGCCTCGGGATCCTTCATCCAGCCCGTATAGGTCTGGAAACCCTCGCGGATGGGCTGTTCGACGCCGTTGTAACACTCGATGTAGGCGTTCACCTTCCCCAGCCCGGGGTCGGCGACCGCCAGCCCCGCCGGGTTGTTGCAGCCGGCCAGCGCGCCAAGCAGGAGAACGGGAATCAGGCGTGTGGATGCGTTCAAATCAGTTCCTTGCACCAGTGAAAACTGCAGGCATCTTCATGCATGGCGCGGGCGCGCGCTCCAGCACCTCGGGAAGGTGCTGGCATTCGGGGCTGCGGGGCGCGTCATGTCGCAATCATCCTGCTCGATCGCGACAAAAATAACGTTGAGCTTCGCTACTGGCGGTTGCTCTGGAAAACCAGCGAGTTGTATTCCTGCATCAGCTTGTTGGCGGAGCCACGCGGCGCCATCGAGGGCGAATCCAGCATGCGTCGTTCGAAATCGCTGTAAGGCTTTTTCTCGCTGACGCGCTGCAGCCGCTCCTTGCCTTCGCGACGGAAGTTCTCGGCTTCACGCTCGAAGCTGTTCCAGTCCAGCTTGCCCGGCTCCTGATCAGCCACCTTCGCATGCGCTTCGTCGGAAATGCGGTTGAACGCATCCAGGCGCTCGCGCGCCTTGGCCTGATCGAAGTCATCCTCACTCATCAGATCCATGATGGCCTTGGCTTCCAGCATCATTGCCAGACGGTAGTACTCGCGCGTGCGTCCCTCGGCCTGTTCCAATACCTTGAGCTGCTCGCGCTGGGCGGCGTCGTTCTGGCGCTCCAGCTCGGCGTTGAACGTTTCGCTGGCAGTCACGAACTCCTTGAAGGCGGCCATCAAGGGCGCGTGCAGCTGCTTTCCCTTGGCGAACTGGTCGTCTTCGTAGTCCTGGCGATCGTAATAGTCGTGCGCGTCCTTGCTGAGCGGCACCAGTGCCTTCAGCGCCTGCTGGTAATGGCCAGCAGCGGCATCGAGCTCAGCCAGCGCCGGCTTGGCAGCCATTGCCTCGGTCACGGGGCCATCGCACTGCTTCATGTCGTAATCGCTGATCTCGAACGGACCGTACACCTGGGTCTCGCGCCCGCTCGGGCCGGCCTCGACGTCCTTGATCCAGCGCGTATAGGACTCGATGCTGCCGTGGGTCTTCGAATCAAGCGTGTTGAAGCAGCCGATGTAGGCGTTGAGCTTGGCGGTCAACTGCTGCTGTGCGTCGGACGGCGCCGCGCTGGCGTCGGGCGTGCTGGAAGGGCCGGCGTCGCCAGTGGTTGCGGGTGCCTTGCCGCCGCAGGCAGCCAGGACAATCGACAGCGAAGCGGCCAGCGCCGCGACGGAAAGAGTGCGTGACATGGGTTCACGTCCTTGTTGAAAACGATTACAGCCGCGCATTCTAGCGCAGCAGGCCGAAGGTCGCAGCCCTCGGCCTCTGCCGGCGACGCGCGATCACTCCAGGAACAGATCCGGCAACAACGGACGCGATGGATCCACCGCATAGCCGGACAGATCGGTGATACCCGCCTGTGCCAGCACGTCATCGTCGATCAGGAACTGGCCGTGGAAACCCGCCGCCTCGCGCACCAGCACCGCGTGCGCAGCATCGGCCATGATCTGCGGCGTGCGGCAGCCGGCCGCATCGACGCCCGGAATCATGTTGATCGCATCGGTGGCGATCACCGTGCGCGGCCACAGCGCGTTCACCGCCACACCCTGCGGGCCGAATTCCGCGGCCAGGCCGAGCGTGACGAAGCTCATGCCCATCTTCGCCAGCGTGTAGCCGGTATGCGCGCCCCACCACTGCGGTTCCAGGCTTGGCGGCGGCGCGAGAGTGAGGATGTGCGGGTTCGGCGCCTGCAGCAGGTACGGCAGGCAGGCCTGCGCGCACAGGAAGCTGCCGCGCGAATTGACCTGCTGCATCAGGTCGAAGCGCTTCATCGGCGTATCCAGCGTGCCACGCAGCCAGATCGCGCTGGCATTGTTGACCAGGATGTCGATGCCACCGAAGGTATCGACCGTGGCCGCAACCGCCGCGTGCACCTGCTCTTCCTCGCGGATGTCGCACTTCAGGGCCAGGCCCTGCCCGCCTGCCGCCGTCACCGCTTCGGCCGCGGTGTGGATGGTGCCCGGCAGCTTCGGATTCGGCACCGACGACTTGGCCGCAATGGCCACGTTGGCGCCGTCGCGCGCAGCGCGCAGTGCGATGGCCAGGCCGATGCCACGCGAGGCACCGGTGATGAAAAGCGTTTTGCCCTGCAGACTGCCCACGTCCCACACTCCAGCGTATGCAATGAGCCGCTAGTATGCCGCGCCGACGTGGAGTTCACCCGGCCTTGACGATACTTGGGCCTCCAGACAACGCACGAGGTCCACGCCATGCGCCGTTCCCGCCTGTTGCTGCCTGCCCTGGGGCTTGCCCTGCTGACCGCCTGCCAGGGCCGTTCGCCGGAACCGGGCAAGGAGCCACCTGCCGGTGACACGCCCAGCGCGGAGAAGGCCGCCGCCGACGGCAAGCTGCGCTGGAGCGAGGCCGTGGTGTGGGATGGCGACCTCAACGCCTGCCGCCAGGGTGAGAACGCCGCCACGCGTGATTGCCTGCGCGATGCGATGCGCGCCGGCGGCGCCAGCGCCGACGCGATCACCGCCGCCGAACAGCTGTCCACCGGGGGCGAGCTGGCCTACGTGACGGCCTGGCACGAGAACGAAGGCCTGGGCATTGCGACGGTCGAGTATCCGTTCCGCGCCAACACCAACGAGGGCACCCGCCTGGTCGACGCCACCGGCAAGCGCATCGATGTGGATGCCGTGCAGCTGGACGACACCCTGCGTGCCGACCCCGCCGTGCAGGCCCTGCTGAAGGACCACCCGCAGGCCACGCCGTTCGCACCGGCGCAGTCGGCCGGGGCCACGCCGCTGGAGAACGGTGGCGTCCGCCTGCTGTACCGCACGCCGCTGCGCGACTGCCACGCCTGCCCGGATGTGGGCCAGCTGCAGATCGCGTACGACTTCGACGCCAAGCGCAACTTCATTGGCCAGCAGGTGGTGCCGGCGACGCCGTAAGGCATTAAGCGTTAGCGTTAAGCGCCGAGATGCTCTGTGGACCGGGCCATGCCCGGCGACATCGACCGCGCGAAGCATACATATCGGCTTTGCCCTGACCACAAAGCCGAACGACGACCGCAGCAGCAGTTTCTCGCATCTCGCGACAGAGAGAATCAACGGGATCGCTGATAGAAGGAGTCAGTCGTCAGCCGACTTTCAATTACCGATCGAACATAGGCAGCCCGCGCCTTGCGGGACTGCGAGTATTCGGCAAAAATCGTCATTGCTTCGGACCTCATCTCAGTGCCGCCGGTGGTCGTAAATACGAAAAATGAAGGCTCAAGATAACCAACAGTCTCTCGCATAAACAGCTTGCACTCATCAAGCGGAAAATCTGCGGCGTAGTCCGCCCAATCGATATAGCGCCTCCAGAAAGCAGGCGCCCCCCATTCCCCGCATCTCTCATCAACAAAGAGCTTCAACTCAGAGAGCATGTCGGCGCATGCATCTACAGTTTCATCATCTAAATCCAGCGAAGCAACGCGACCGGGATCAACCGCCTGCCAACAAAAAACCATAAAATCCGCAACAAAGCTCTCTTCACAGCCCTCGAAGAAATTACTCTTGTACCAGGCAAGAGTTTTCGCCACATCAGTCAATTCATCAGAATCAATCATCATCTTACCTTTCCGGCGGCATTAACGCCTGCGTTGACTATCTCACCATTCCGCACATGAACCCAAACCTGCGCCCCTCCCCTCATCGTCTGAGTGTACGTACTGACACCGGCAGAGGCTGCATCTTGCGTCATTAGCCGCGCGGCAACCGCATCCACCCTTAGGTTCGCCGGGTTTGAGCTGACACGCTGGAAAAGACCAACAAATCTCATTTGTGAAGCAACCGTAGTGGGATTCACATGCCCTGCGGCGCTTCTAAATACATGCTCTGCTCGTACCGCAAAATTGAATCGAGCAAGCATTGGAATTGCAGCAGGAACAGAAGCCAGCCCTCCGCCGCCCCGCGAGTACATTGCGGGTATCGCGATATCATGAAAAAGGGCACCGACGTCAAAGATGTTTCCATTCTTTGTCAAATCTCCCGACAAGCCAAGACGCGACTTTATCTCTTGCCAGTTGGAGTTTGATTCTCCGCCAGATGCCACGCTCGGAGATGAGCCAGAGGATGGCGCCCTCGGAATCGCGGAGTCATGATGTCGGCCCAGTGGCCGTCGTGTTCCCACCGGTACTCTTACAAGTACCGTCACTATTCGTGATTCTAGAGCCAGTGCAGCGGCCATCTGGATCAACGAAAGTATAGGGGTTCAGTGCCGAATACATGTATCGATTAAATAGGGCTCCGTTGTCCAAGCCCACGTCGACCGGATCTGTCGATAGGAATATCCCGACCAACGGATCGTAGTACCGCTGCTGCATGTACGTCAGACCCGTCGCCGAGTCCGACACATGCCCGGTGAATCCCGGGCGATCCCCCTTCGCATCACCTACGGTCGCACCATAGGGCTCATAAACGGTGCGCTCGACGATCGCGCCGTTGGCATCAGAGATGGCAACCGGGGAACCCAGCGCGTCGGTATGCACATACTGGACGATCTCCTGCGCCGAAACACTCACCGTGCCCAGCAACAGTCCCAACAGAACAGCGACACCAACCAGAATTTTCTTGATCTTCATTTTCAGGTCACCGAGGGTTGGTCAGGTCGCCGTAATCCACAACGCTCTGCGGATACGGGTTGGACCAGGCTGAACAACCGCTGGCATTGCAGGCGCGCACAATCTGTACTTCCGCGCAGTAGACCGCGCCCTGAGCTTCGATTGAGCTCTCCGGACCGGAATACTCGAGCCTTCCGCCGTAGGCCATCATCTCGTAGTTGGTTGCACCCGGCATGCTGGTCCACTTCACCTCGCAGGAGATTTTGGTGGCGCGCCCTTCCTTCCATTGCGACTTGATGGAATGAATGAACTGCGGCGTACCCGGGGGCGGATTGGAAGCGACGACCACCGTGTTGGAGAAGTCACTGCAGCCAGAGATGTTGCATGCCCTTACGCGATAGGCGTAGTTGCCGAACACCAGACCATTGCGCTGCGACTGGGTCGAACCGTCGTTCTGGACCGCCGTCCAGGTTCCGCCATTGACACTCTCATCCAGCAGGTAGCTGGCCGCCATGGCAACGCCCGTCCAATTCAACGTGACACTGCCCGACGAGGTTCCTGCGGGCGCACTCAGGCTGGGCGGTGCCGGTGGCCGGATCACTGAAACAACACTCGTCGCCGAGTACACGCCCCACCCCGCATCGTTGCCGGCCCGGACGCGGTAGGCATAGTTGCCGGTCCCCTTGCCACCGAATGCCTGACTGGTGCTGGCCAGTGAGGCAACCTGTGCCCATGCACCATTGTTGAAGCTCTCCTCCAGTGCATAGCGCAATGCGCCGTCGACGCTGCTCCACGCAATCGTATAGTTGCCATCGAGACTCTGCCCCGGCACGTTGAGCGAAGGTGCCGCTGCAGGCGGATAGATCACCTGGGTCCGGGCAACATCTGATTCAGGACCACAGCCCGCTGGGTTACAGCCAAAGACCCGGTACCCATACGTCCCGGCCGGCTTGCCGGAGACCGCGAGACTGCGCGCCGCGCTCTCCTGCACCGTCTGCCAGGCGCCCGCTCCCACCTGCTCCTGCAGGCGATAGGTTGCCGCGCCCGCCGCTTCCGTCCAAGTAATGCTGTAGCTGCCATTGAATGCCGTTGCGGGCGCGCTTACAGCAGCCTTTGCCGCAGGAGGACGCTGCACCACGACACTGGCCGTCGCCGACCAGCCACTGCAGCTGTCCTGTTGGCAAGCGCGGACAGCATAGCCAAACGTTCCTTCCGCCTTCGCGGACGTGTTCCAGCTACGTTCGGCGCCGTTGTAGATCGTGGCCCAAGCTCCGCCAGCTGCCTGCTCTCGCAGTTCATAACGGCTGGCGTAAGACACCGCCGTCCACTGCAGTGCATAGGCACCGTTGTTGCTGAACGCGGGCGCGGTCAGGACCGGCGTAACCGGCGCGACGACCTGGATGGCCTGCGCCACCAGGCTGCCATTGAGGTGGATGTACTCGGTATTGCGGCCCTCCCGGGCATTTTCCTGCCGGCGCAGCACACCGTCGTTGCCGTACAGCGATCGAATGGTGGCACCGTCATTGGCGCCCGCCGACAGGATGCGCCGGCCATGTGCGTCGTATCGGTATCGCTCCGCGCTGGCCACACTGCGCAGGCGATTGCCGAAGTCGAAGCTGTAGCCGACGCCGTTGCGGCTGGAGAGGTTGCCCTGTGCGTCGTAGCTCAAGCCCAGAGTGGTGGCGCCTCCACTGTTCTGTACGTTGGTAAGCCGGTTATGGGTGTCGTACCAATAGACGTGATCCTTGACACCGGTCAGCGCGGCCGAACGCAGGTTGTCCACAGCATCGTAGGTGTAGCGGTACACGCCATCTCCGCCAAACGAAGGCGAGGTGGCCTGAATCAGACGATCCAGTCCGTCGTAGGCCATGGTGCGCGTGCGCTGCCCGTCCAGATTGTCGACGATACGCGCGACGTTGCCATTGGCGTCGTACTCATAGGTCGTGTCCAGCGCTCCGGCACTGTCGACCACCCGGGTAGGCAACTGGCGCTGGTTCTGCGCCATCGTGTGCACGATGCCATTGCCATAGGTGAATTGCTTCATGCCCCCATTGGCGTAGTAAGTCACCCCTGAGGCGTAGCCTCCGGCCTTGGTCGGCTGGCCCAGCGCGTTGGGCGCATAGTCAACGAAGCGCCCACTCGGATAGGTCAGGCCTGAAAGTGCGCCATTGGCGTTGTAGGCATATCCCAGCGACTGGATGCCGAGGGTGCTGTCACTGGAGGTTTCGGCCGTCAACAACCCACGCTTGTTGTAGGTATAGGTGTTGATCGCCTGCGTCGTCCCCGCATCGTTTGCCGTGGTCACCGTGGCCGGCTTGCCGTCCCTTGTATACGTCCAGCCCTGGTTGCCATTCCCATCCGGGAACGCAAGTGTCGACAGCCGATTGCGCGCATCGTAGCCACGAACGATCCTGCGGGCCGCAACCGGTCCAGCATCAGCGTCGCATGCCGTGGTGCTGGAAAGGTCCAGGCCAGCTGCGCTCCAGGCAAGATTGCCCGCTGCGTCGTAACCCATCAGCGTTGCGCCGGTCTCCGGCTCCACACTCTTGCAGAGCTGCTGATGACCGTCATACACATAATTGCGGGCAATCCGGGCGCTGCCGTCCTGGTTGCGGCGCACGATCGAGCGCGGCTTGCCGAAGATGTCGCGATCGATATCGGTGAACGCGCCCGCCGGGTGAATGATCGACACCGGGGATTCCGTCGACGGCGCACCGAACGCCTGGAAAGTGGTCAGCGTCGTATTGCCCTTGGGGTCGACCACTTTCAAGCCGCCACCCGCCAGATAACTGGTCAGCGATGTCAGCAGACCGGCCTCGCTGTCGACGGACACCGAGGTCTGTCGCCCCAGCGCGTCGTAGCCGGTCCATGTACCTGTACTCAGCACAGCAGACTCGCCAGGGTGCGAGGCGAACACCTGCCGACCCGCTTCGTCGTAGGCAAACCTCTGGTAGCGCTGGGTCACGCCACGCGAGGACTCGTCATATTCCTCAGTCAGCAGCGGACGCCAGAAGGCATCGAAATAGACGTTGCGCCGCGCGTTTCCGGTTGCGACGGTCTGCCGCCAATGACCCGCTCCGATACCGTACTCGTCGCCGTTGATGGCGGTGAAACTCTGTGTCGTACGTGCCCAAGCCACACTGTCGCCCGCCGGCCAGTCGATGGTGGCCATGCGTCCCATTGCGTCATAGCCGTACTGGGTGGTTGCACCGTTCTCATCGGTAACGCTGCTGACCCAGCCATTGTCGTCCACCACCGCCGACTGCACAGCGCCGTCGGCAAACTGGATCTGCTGTGGCGTGCCGCGCTTCCAGCCGGAAAGCGTAGTGCGATTGCCACGACCGTCATCCACCATGGCCACGGTTCCGTCAGGGTTGTAGCCCAGTACCTGCTTCAACAACCCATACGAACGCACTTCCGTGGGCCGCATCAGGCCATCGAACGTCGTCTGCTCGACCACCACGCCGGTATTCTCGTTGGTGACCTTCGCGATCGCGCCCAGAATCCATCTGCTTCGGTCGTCCGCATACTGAGTGGCATCGGTGCGGCTGCCCAAAGGACTGGCGCTATTGACACGCAACGGGCGAGCCAGATCATCGAACAACAATATGCTGGTCTGGTAGGTCACGCCATCCTGCTGGATGGCCTCGGCCACGACCGGCCGCACCTGAGCTGTGCTCGGCTCGTCGCCACTGTAGATCATCCCGTGAAGCGGGGCGAATGGCTGTGATTTCACTTCGTCTTCGGTCATGTAGACCGAGGTGCTGCTCTTGACCACATTCCCGGCCGCGTCAATGACGCTGCTACCCAGCAGCCGCCCTTCATTCAGCGCGTACTGCGAGCCATAGCGGTAGGCCGTGCGGGTTCCGTCGGGATTTGAGATCGTGACCTGCTTTTCCTTCTTGCAGGTCGTGCAGGGGTAGATGGCTGCACCGCCCACGCCGCCCCAGAGCGGCTCGTAGCCGCTGCCATAGTCATAGCTCCACTGCAGCACCTTCGGCAGGCCCGGTCCCCAGATCTTCTTGGCTCTCAGCGAGACTACGTCGTAGAAAAACGGGGTGACGATTTCGTAGTAGTACGCCGACTGTGCGATCCGGCGGATGCACTCGCTGGCATGGACGCCACTGCGGTACTGGCGACCATTCGAAAACTGGAACTCACCCATCGCACCGGACGGATGCTTGATGGTCATGACCAGCGTACCGTCACGCTCCGGCGGCTGCTCCTGACAGGTCTCGTTGCTGTTGCCGTCCCAGTTCACCTTCTCCCAGGCGCGCAGCGCGCTGGAGTAGGCGTAGGACCAAGTGCTTCCATCGGGCTGGGTAACTGCGGTGAGGCGGTTCTGGCCTTCGACCTGACCGTAGCCATAGTTCCAGGTACGGCCCGCGGCAGTCACCGACACCAGAAGCGTGCCGCTGTAGGCCAGCGTGATCTCGCGGCCATCGCTGGACCAGATCCGGGTCGGGTGACCGTTGCCGTTGTACTCGTACTGTACCCAGTTGCCCGACCGGTCCTCTACACGGCTGGCCATGAGGTAGATGCGCGTGCGAGCGATCTTGGTCCTGTCTCCTTCGCCGCCCGAGCGCTCCAGCGTGCCGCCAAAGCGCGTGAACGCGGTATCGAAGAAGTACGACTCGCCCGAGGTGGTCCTGACCCGATAGCCCTCGCCAGCCAGACCCGACTTCATTGGAATACAGTCGATGGCATCGCGATGCGAGGTGCTCCACTTGCGTGCAACGCCGTCTGTCGGCATCGGCGTGTTGTTCCAGGCCCCCAACATGGTGCGATCACCACCACCCGGGACATGGATCATGTTGCCCTGCCAGACTTCGTTGAGCCGGAAGGAAATGGGCCACTGAGGCACCATGTCGCCACTGCAACGATTGTTCAGCCAGGCGCTCGCGCCGGGGAACATGCCGGTGATGTACGGCGTGTCGACCTCCCAGCCGCCCACACCATCGAGACTGGCGTTGAAGCTGCCACTCCCGACCAGGTCCATCTCGACACTGAACCGGCGCCGCATCTGCACCGGCAGGGCGTTGTTGCCTGGCAGGCTGACGTCGGTGACGGCAAACTCAGTCTTGCCGTTGTAGAGGCTGACGCTCTCGCCGAAAAGATCATCCTTCAGCGCCGTCAGGTTCTGGGCGGACTCAATGAGCTTGCGGTATTCCTGGTAGGGCTCGACTGCCGAGACCGAACCTGCGACCACGCACAGCGTCAGTGCCGTAGCAACACGGCACTGCCAAGCAGCAACTCGCTTCACAATTTTCCCCTCGCGTCCGCATGCGTAGCCGCGCCAGGACGGCGCGACGTTGCTTCCATGCGACTCTCTCGTTCCTGATTCTAGGCGAGCGCTGCGAACAGATGGAAGGGGTCGTCAACGGCAATCATCTGGCACTTGCACGCGACCATTGAATTGCTTAATGCACCCACGCATGGCGTGGATCTACCGGTACGCCTGCACCTGCTTCCTCAGCAGATGCGGCACGATCAGCCGATGCACCGGGGCGACCGGCAGCATGTACACACGCCCGAACGCGTTGTGCGTATGCACCACCGTCGCCACTTCCAGCACATCGCCCTGCCACTGCAGGGCCAGCTGCACACGCAGGTGGCGGTCGTCGTCTTCCAGCACGATGGCATCGTCATCCAGCGACTGCAGGGTGAAGATGCCCAGCCGTTGCCCCGGACGCGGCTGCGCGATGTCCTGTACCGCACGCAACGAGCCCAGGTGCTTCATGCCGAGCAGGCGCATGCCGCGATTGCGCAGTGCCATCAGCCCATCGAACCAGCCGGGAATGGTCGCCGCCATGTCGCGATAGGCCTGCAAGGCCGAGCGCCCATCACGACGGGTCGTCGCCTGGCAGGCGTGCACGAAGTCGGCGCCAGCCAGCTGTGGGCGCAGGATGCTGCCTGCGCTCGGCGGGCCGGTCACCACCTGCGTACGGCTCACGGCTTCGGCCCCTGCCCCTCGTTGTCTTCCCAATGCAGGATGCGGCGGGTGACGAAGCGGTAGACCGGCTTGCCGGTGGCGAACCACAGCTCGCGCACCCAGGAGGTGCGCTTGAGCACCCGCTTTTCCACCGGGGTGAGCGACTCGCGGCAGTACATGCGCTTGTGCTTGAGCAGGTGGCGCAGGTCCTCACGGGCCAGCAGGCGCATCCAGCGCGAGCGCGGGTTGCCGATCACCGCCAGCTGGAAGTCGATCAGCGCCGGGCGGCCATCGTCGGTGACCAGCCAGTTGGCTTCCTTGGCCAGATCGTTGTGGGCCACGCCATTGCGATGCAGCTGCTGCAGCAGGCGACGCGCGGCGCGGAACCAGGCCAGGTCACCGCGAGGCGGACGCTGGTACATGGCGTCGCCGGCCATGAAGCTGCGGTCGAGATGACGTCCATCCCACGCCAGCAGCTGCGGCACATCGGCCATGCCGTGGATGTGGCGCAGTGCGCGTGCTTCACGGCGGGCCAGCCACCAGGCCGGCAGCCGCAACCACAGTGGTGTGGCGCCCAGATCACGGCGTACAAAGGAGCCGGCCGGCCCTTCCACAAGGAGGATGCGACCGAAGCTGTCGGCCTTCAGGGCGTGCGAGGGCGTGTCTGACGAATGCGGCATGTGCCCATTCTAGGCGATGGCGCCCGTTGCAAACGGTCACCAAGCGGCTGGGAACCAGTCACCTTCACGCCCCTATAATCGGGCAATGGACTCTTCATGGATCGACGCCACCCTCGCGTGGATTGCCGCTCACCCCGTGCTGGCGGGTGCCGTTATCTTCCTCATCGCCTTCTGCGATGCGGTGATCATTCTCGGCGCCATCGTGCCGGCCCTGCCGCTGCTGTTCGCGGTGGGCGTGTTCATCGGGCTGGGCCAGATCTCCGGGCCGTATGCGGTGGCGGCAGCCGCACTGGGCGCATTCGCCGGTGATGGCATCAGTTACTGGATCGGGCGCCGCTGGGGTGACCGCCTGCGTGGCGTGTGGCCCTTCAGCCGTTACCCGCAGCTGCTCGACCGCGGCGAAAACCTGTTCCGCCGCAATGCCTTCAAGAGCATCCTGGTAGCACGCTACGTGGGCGCGATCCGGCCGTTCGTGCCGGCCATCGCCGGCATGATGAAAATGCCGGCCAGCCGCTACATGCAGGCCAGTGGCATCGCCAGCATTTCGTGGGCGGTGCTGTTCCTGGCACCGGGCTGGGTGCTCGGCGAGGCCTACGACGCGGTGGCCGCCGTCGCAGGGCGCCTGGTGGTGGTGGTCGGCCTGCTGGCAGTGATCCTCGGCCTGGTCTGGGCCATCGTGCTGTACGGCTACCGCTGGTCGGCCGCGCGCATGGACAACTGGCTGGCGCGGCTGCTGGACTGGTCCAACCGACACCCGACGCTGGGCCGCTACACCGTCGGTGTGCTGGACCCGAAGCGCCGCGAGTCGGTGCCGCTGGCGATGCTGGCGCTGATGCTGCTGGTGCTGGGCTGGGGCTGGTTCGCGCTGCTGACCGTGGTGGTCGCCCATGGCGAGCCGCTGGCGATCGACCTGCTGGTGCACCAGGCCATGCTGGCGCTGCGCAATCCGCTGGCCGATTACCCGATGGCCGCGCTGGCATCGCTGGGCGCCTGGCAGGTGTTGTTGCCGGCCACCGCTGCAGCGATGGGCTACCTGATCTGGCGCCGCCGCTGGATGGCAGCCGCGCACTGGCTGGCCGCGCTTGCCTTCGGCCTGGCGTTGACCATGCTGCTCGGCGCAACGGTGGATGTGGTGCGACCGGTCGATGCCAGCAGTGGCTTTGGCTTCCCGTCGGTGTCGGTGACCATGGCCACCATCACCTTCGGCTTCTTCGCGGTGCTGATCGCCCGCGAGATGCCTGGCCGCACCCGTGTCTGGCCGTACCTGGTGTCGGGCATCGTGGTCAGCCTGATCGGCTTCTCGCGCCTGTACCTGGGCGCGCACTGGCTGAGCGATGTGATCGGCGGCATGCTGTTCGGTACGTTCTGGCTGCTGGTGCTGGGCATCGCCTACCGCCGCCGCTTCAACCGCTCGTTCTGGGTGAAGCCGGTGGCGTGGCTGTTCTACGGTGTCTTCGCCGTGGCGGCGATGTGGTACGCGCCGCGCCACATTCCGGTGAAGCTGGAACGCTTCGAGCCGACCCTGCCGGCGGCGCAGGCGATGGACATGCAGGCCTGGTGGCAGCACGACTGGGCGACACTGCCGGCGCGCCGCAACGAGTTCGACGACGACCAGCGCTGGCCGCTGGACGTGCAGGTGGCGGGCCCGCTGGCCCCGCTGCAGGCGCAGCTGGAAGCACGCGGCTGGAAGCGGCAGGAACAGGCCGGCTGGCAGGAGGCGCTGCTGATGCTGGACAAGAACACGGGTGCCGACGAACTGCCGGTGCTGCCAGCCACGCTGGACACGCGCGTGGAAGCGCTGTTGATGGTGCGCCCGGGTACACACCGCGATGAGCGCTACGTACTGCGCCTGTGGCCAGCCCCTGCGCAGTTGCAACCGGGCAATACGCCGCTATGGCTGGGCAGTGCGCAGACCCTGCGCTACGAGCGTCATTTCGAGTGGATCGGCATGTGGCACCCGCTGCGTGGCGTCGACCCGGCGCTCAACGCAGTGAAGGACGCCGTGCAGGACCTGCCGCAGCGCGAGGATGTGCACAGCGAAACCGGGTTGCCGGTGCTGCGGTTGAAGACCACGGCGCCCTGACCGGCACCGGTGCGCGATCACCCACTGTAGAGCCGAGCCCATGCTCGGCTGCTCTTCGCGGGAACCATCAAGCCGAGCATAGGCTCGGCTCTACAGTAGATCAGTAGATCCACGCCGTGCGTGGATGGCATTCCACGCATGCCCCAGCGTGTGCACCAAGGTGCACACCCACCCAAGGCAGGCTGCTACGGCATCCAGCCCAGCAACTGCTGCAATCGCTGGTGCGGGTCGTCCATCTGCAGCAGCTGCAGGCGCTGCTGCTCGCTCAGCGGCAACAGCTCGGCCAGCCGCCAGCCGACCCAGCTGGCCTGGTCCAGCAACGCCGGGTTGGACGGCGCATAAGCCTCGCCGGCCTGTTCGATGATGTGCCCCAGCACCGTGGCCAGCAGCGCGTGCTGTGGTCGCAGTTCGTCGTCCGGGTCTTCCTCGCACCAGCGCACGTCGGCCACCACCAGGCCGTTGTCGCGCACGCGGGTACGCTCCACATGGAAACGGCGGGTGCCGCGCAGGCGAAGCTGCAGCACGCCATCGGCACCGACATCGAAGTCTTCGATGCGCACCTGCACACCGTAGGCCGCCGGCGTCGCCGGTGCGCCGACTTCCTCGCCATCGAGGATCAGGCAGACACCGAACCCCTCACCACTGCGGCCGCTGTCGCGGACCAGGTCCAGATAGCGGCGCTCGAAAACACGCAGGCCCACCGCCGCACCCGGCACCAGCGTGGTGTGCAGCGGAAACAGCGGCAGCGGGCTGTCGACGCTCATCGGGCCTGCAACGCGGCGAGGAAGCGGCGCGGGGCGCCGTCGAAGCCACCGTTGGACATGAACACCACGTGGTCGCCGCTACGCACGCTGGACTGCAGCTGCGCCAGCAATGCGTCGGTATCCGGCACCGCGTGGGCGTCACCACGTACCGCAGCGATCACCGCAGCGGCATCCCAGGCCAGTTCCGGGCGATGCAGGAACACCACTTCATCAGCCAGCGCCAGCGACGGTGCCAGTGCCTGCGCATGTGCGCCCAACCGCATCGAGTTGCTGCGCGGTTCCATCGCAACCACGATGCGCGCATCGCCGACCCTGGCACGCAGGCCCTCCAGCGTGGTGGCGATCGCGGTGGGGTGATGGGCGAAATCGTCGTAGACGGTGATGCCGCCATGGCTGCCGATCACTTCCATGCGGCGCTTGACGCTGCGGAAGCGCGCCAGCGCCGGGATCACCGTGGCCGGCGCCACGCCCACTGCATGCGCAGCGGCCAGCGCGGCCAGCCCGTTGAGCACGTTGTGGCGGCCCAGCAGCGACCACTGCACGTCGCCCAGCGCCTGCCCACGATGGTGCACGCGGAACGCGCTGCCATCGGCGGCCAGCAGCTCGGCATGCCACTCCAGCGACGGATCGAAACCAAACCGCTCGACCGGAGTCCAGCAGCCCATCGCCAGCACTTCGGCCAGGCGCTGATCCTCGCCGTTGACGATCAGCCGCCCACGTGCGGGCACGGTACGCACCAGGTGGTGGAACTGGCGCTGGATCGCCGCCACGTCCGGGAAGATGTCGGCGTGGTCGTATTCAAGATTGTTGAGGATGGCCACCAGCGGCCGGTAGTGCACGAACTTGCTGCGCTTGTCGAAGAAGGCCGTGTCGTACTCATCGGCTTCGACCACGAACTCGCGGCCCTGGCCCAGGCGCGCGGAGACTCCGAAATCCTCGGCGACGCCGCCGATCAGGAAGCCGGGCGAGCGCCCTGCACTTTCCAGCAGCCAGGTGAGGATGGTGGTGGTGGTGGTCTTGCCATGGGTACCGGCCACGGCCAGCGTGTCGCGGCCCGGCAGCACCTGCTCGGACAGCCACTGCGCGCCGGATATATAGCGCTGGCCGGCATCGAGCACGGCTTCCACGGCGGCATTGCCGCGCGACAGCGCGTTGCCGATCACCACCTCGTCGGTGCCGGCCGGCACGCTGTCGGCACGGTAGCCCTGGTCCAGGGTGATGCCCAGCTGTTCGAGCTGGGTCGACATCGGCGGGTAGATGGCCTGGTCGCTGCCGCTGACGGAATGCCCGAGTTCCCGCGCCAGGGCGGCCACGCCGCCCATGAAGGTGCCGGCAATTGCAAGGATATGTACGCTGCTCATGACCGAGGATTGTGACCGATGACGGCTGTATAGGGCCAATGTCCGCTATCGGGTAAGACAACCCCTACACGGGATGTGAGAAAACTCCAATCAGCTGTCAGGGAATTCCCGATAGCGATGTTCTGTGAACCCGGACACAATTCGAACTGCCAGCCGCAGTACCCGAACCGGTCCTACTCCCCAAGAGGCCATCCCCAAGGGAGCTCATGCTGCGGGGCCCTGAGCAAGCACTTCGCTGGCGCCTGTCAAACGACACAGGCCTGATCCTCGCGGACCAGGCCTGTGTTTTTTTGCGCCCGGGGAGCCGGCAATTCGCGCCGGCCCGGCCGGATCAGGCCTTGATCGCCGCCAGGATGCGGGCTTCGATCTCGTCCAGCTCACCGACGCCATCGACGCGGGCCAGGGTGCCACGGCCGGCGTAGAAATCGACCACCGGGGCGGTCTGCTCGTTGTAGACCTGCAGGCGCTGGCGCACCGCTTCCGGATTGTCATCGGCGCGGCCCTGCTCCTTGGCACGACCGGCGATGCGATCCACCAGCAGCTCGGTGGCCACGTCCAGCTGCACCACGGCGTCCAGCGGCTGGCCGATCTTGGCCAGCAGGCCGTCCATCGCATTGGCCTGGGCCACGTTGCGCGGGTAGCCATCGAGGATGAAGCCCTTGGCGACATCAGCCTGGGTCAGGCGCGACTCCAGCATGCCCAGCAGGATGTCGTCCGACACCAGGTTGCCGGCATCCATCACCGTCTTGGCCTGCTTGCCCAGCTCGGTGCCGGCGGCGATTTCCGCGCGCAGCATGTCACCGGTCGAAATGTGGGCGATGCCCAGCTTTTCCTTCAGGCGCGTCGCCTGTGTCCCCTTGCCCGAACCGGGCGGTCCCAACAGAACCAATCGCATTGACCTGACTCCAACGTGTTGAAAACAAAGAAGGTTCGCGTCCCGGACGGTCCGGTATCGCTGCACCGCAATAGCGCCACTTTACCGCATCCGGGTAATGTCCCTGCAATGTCCCCTCCCCCGAGCAGGTAGAAGCATGCGCAACGGTACTCTCCTTTATGCCCAGTCCGGCGGTGTCACCGCCGTCATCAACGCCACGGCGGCGGCGGTGATCGAGCAGGCGCGGGCCAAGGGCATCAAGGTCCTGGCCGCCCGCAACGGCATCCTCGGCGCCCTGCGCGAGGAGCTGATCGACACCAGCAAGGAGAGTGCCGCGGCCATCCGCGCGCTGGCCCATACCCCAGGCGGTGCCTTCGGCTCGTGCCGGGTCAAGCTGAAATCGCTGGACGCCGACCGCGCCCGCTACGACCGCCTGCTGGAGGTGCTGCGCGCGCACGACGTGCGCTGGTTCCTCTACAACGGCGGCAACGACTCGGCCGATACCGCGCTGAAGGTCTCGCAGCTGGCCAAGGCCTCCGGCTACGACCTGACCTGCATTGGCGTGCCCAAGACCATCGACAACGATCTGGCGGTGACCGACACCTGCCCCGGCTTCGGCTCGGCGGCCAAGTACACCGCCGTCTCGGTGCGCGAGGCGGCGCTGGACGTGGCGGCGATGGCCGAGACCTCCACCCGCGTCTTCATTTACGAGGCGATGGGCCGCCACGCCGGCTGGCTGGCCGCGGCCGCCGGCCTGGCTGGCAACGGTGATGACGAAGCACCGCACATCATCCTGCTGCCCGAGCGCGCCTACGACGAGGCCGCATTCCTGGCCAAGGTGAAGGCCGTGGTCGAGCGCGTCGGCTACTGCGTGGTGGTGGCGTCGGAAGGTATCGCGACCGCAGATGGCCGCTTCGTCGCCGACGCAGGCGGCGGCAAGGACTCGTTCGGTCACTCGCAGCTGGGCGGCGTGGCCGCGCACCTTGCTGCACGGGTCAAGGATCAGCTGGGCCTGAAGGTGCACTGGGCGCTGCCCGACTACCTGCAGCGCTCGGCCCGCCACCTGGCCAGCAGGACCGACTGGGAGCAGGCACAGGCGGTCGGCAAGGCCGCCGTGCAGCTGGCACTGAAGGGCCAGAACGGCGTGATGCCGGTGATCGTGCGCAGCAGCGATGCGCCCTATCGCTGGAAGATCGAAGCAGCCCCGCTGTCGAAGATCGCCAACCACGAGAAGAAGATGCCGGCCGGCTTCATCCGCCGCGATGGCTTCGGCATCACCGCCAAGGCGCGCGCCTACCTGTCGCCGCTGATCAAGGGCGAAGCGCCGCTTCCCTATGGCACCGACGGCCTGCCGAAGTACGTGACACTGAAGAACGTGGCGGTGAAGCAGAAGCTGCCGGCCTTCGAGGGCTGAAGTGTGCCTGCGTCCTGTGCGGCGCACAGGGCGCATTGCGGCGGCCGCCGAAGCGCCCCACAATCGGGCTCCGGCCCGGGGCAAAGGGGCCGCTGCAAGCCAGATTCGACGCTGCCCGGCCCTCAAGGCCCGGGCCCGTGCTGCCATTTCACAAGGACTGTAACCATGAAGCACCCGATCCTGATCGCCGCGCTGCTGTGCGGTGCTGCCGCGCCGGCCTTCGCTGCGACCTGCGAAAGCAACTTCCAGAAGAAGGGCAATCCCTTCGTCGGCACTACCTTCACTTCATCGGTCACCCATCCTGACCTGACCGTGGCCAGCGCCATCGGCCAGATGCGGGTAATCGCCAAGAACGCCAACATGGACGTCCTCAGCGAGGACGTGGAAGGCGGCTCGATGCTGATCGAAGAGCCGGAATCCATGGCCCACAAGCCGATTCCGATGATCATCAGTGCCACCTCCGAAGGCGGCCAAGGCACCGTCGGCATGGTGGTGAAGGTCAACAAGGGCGCCATCGCCCCGGCCGACGGCGTGCGCGAAGAAATGTGCAAGCTGCTCAACCAGATCAAGCCAGGCAAGGCGGGCGAACAGGCGGCCAAGGCCACTCCGCAGGCCTCGGTGGTGACCATTGCCGCCGACCGCTTCGGCTTCCAGCTGCGCAACCAGAACAAGGACAACCCGGCCGCGGTCGAGCCGCGCTACAAGGGCAAGACCTACGCCATCACCGGTCGCATCACCACCGTGCTGCGCAGTGGCGGCACCTACAACACCAGCTTCGACCTGCCCAGCGATGGCAGCATCGATTTTGAGCGTGTGGCCATTTCCTGCTCGTTCGCAGCCAACCAGGCCGCGTATGCGCTGGCCCTGCGCCCGCGCGAGAAAGTCACGCTGACCGGCGTGGTCGACAGCTACGACCAGATCGGTCGGGTGTTGTGGCTGAAGGACTGCCGCGGCAACTGACCGCTGCCGGCATGGGAAAAGGCCCGGGTGCGCAGGCGCCTGGGCCTTTTCGTTTCCCCAGCGGTTCACGTCTGGCGCACGTGCATCGCAGGATGATGGACGCCCCGCCTGGAGGTCATCATGGCACTGCGTGTTGTTCGTCTCGGCAGCCCGCGCCAACCCGGTGAGGGCCTGCGCATCGGCACCGTGCGGCGACCACCGCGCGGCGTGCCCCGCAGCGAATTCGCGAAACGGGACTGGTACGACGTCTGGTTCCCGACTCTGTCACCCAGCGCGGAGCTGGTGAAACAGGCCCATGAGGCGAAGACCGCCGCCGACTGGACTGCGTTCTTCCGCCACTACAAGGCCGAGATGAAAGCGCCCGATGCCGCGCACGCGCTGGACCTGCTGGCCGCGATGTCGCAGCACAGCGACCTCAGCGTGGGCTGCTACTGCGAGGACGAAGCGCATTGCCATCGCAGGGCGTTGCGCGAGCTGCTGGTGGCGCGCGGGGCGACGCTGGCGGAGTGAGATCAGCCGGATGCCGGCCAGCGGCCGGCACTACCTCCCGTGGACGACTGCGTGGGCGCAGCGCACGCATCATCTCAGTTGCAGGCCTTGCCTTCCATCTGCAGCTGCGCGGCGAACATCGTCACCTGCGGAATCTGGCCGGCTGCCGCCTGCTTCTTGGCCTCTTCCAGATAGATGCGCGACTGGCCCTGCCCATCCAGCTCGACCTTGTTGCTCGACGGCAGGCGCCACACCCGCACCACCGCCTGCTGCGCCGGGCATGCCGCGTTGGGCACGCGGATCACATCGTTGAGCTTCCAGCCCTTGTCGGCACTCGGCTGTGCCTTGGTGTAGTCGACGAAGCGCGCACGTGGCTGGCATTGCTCGCTGGTACGCACGGCGGAGAAGCGGTACGGGGCGGCGGCATCGCCGGTGAACGCACCTTCCAGGCGTGCGCAGGCCTCGGGAATCTGCCGCAGCGTATGCACCGCGCCCACCGCCTGGGGTGCGCCCACGGCACGCTGCAGCTCCGGGGTTTCCGCAGCGAGTGCCGGCACGGCCGGGGCCAGGGCGGCGAGCATCAACAGGGACAGGCGCATGGGGGATCTCCATCGGGACTCCGCGCAGGCTTGCAGAGGCTGGCTTAACGGGGTGCAAAGGCCGGTGGCTCGCAAATCATGCCCTTGCCTGGCGGCGGGTCCGCGCGCATGTCGACGCGTTCATTGGCAGGGCGCCCACGGGTCATGCGGCGCGGCTCCCACGGGCCAGTCGAGCATGGCTCGACTCTACAAAGAGCGGCACGCATACTGCGGGCACCAGGGAATGCTGAACACCGCCATACGTCGGACGACCACCAAGGTCGGTACGGGTTGGTTCCAGGCTGCAGCCCGTCGTCCCCCTCGTGGTGCCGTTCATCGCCACTGGATGCCTACATCCATTCTGCGGAGGGGTCTAATGCTGGAACGTCACGGGCTGTCACTGGCGCTGGGCTGCGCCATTCTCGCGATCCTGTTCGGAATCGTCTCGGCGCGCTGGATCCTGCGCCAACCCACCGGCAATGAGCGCATGGTTGCGATCGCCACCGCGATCCAGGAAGGTGCGCGTGCCTACCTCAACCGTCAGTACCTGACCATCGGCATCGCCGGCGTGGTGCTGTTCGTGCTGGTCGGGGTGTTCCTCAGCTGGTACACCGCGATTGGTTTCGCGGTCGGTGCGGTGCTGTCCGGCGCCGCCGGCTACATCGGCATGAACGTGTCGGTGCGCGCCAACGTGCGCACCGCGGAGGCGGCGCGCCAGGGCATCAGCGCGGCGATGGACGTCGCCTTCCGCGGCGGCGCGATCACCGGCATGCTGGTGGTCGGGCTGGGCCTGCTGGGCGTGGCAGGCTACTACGCACTGCTGCTGCGCATGGGCCTGCCGATGGAGCAGGCGCTGCACGCGCTGGTCGGGCTGGCGTTCGGTTCGTCGCTGATCTCGATCTTCGCGCGGTTGGGCGGCGGCATCTTCACCAAAGGAGCCGACGTCGGCGCCGACCTGGTCGGCAAGGTCGAAGCCGGTATTCCCGAAGATGATCCGCGCAACCCGGCGGTGATCGCCGACAACGTCGGTGACAACGTCGGTGACTGCGCCGGCATGGCCGCCGACCTGTTCGAGACCTACGCGGTGACCGTGATCGCCACCATGCTGCTGGGCAGCCTGATGCTGGCCGAGGCCGGCGCCAACGCGGTGCTCTACCCGCTGGTGCTGGGCGGCGTATCGATCATCGCCTCGATCATCGGTGCGCTGTTCGTCAAGGTGAAGCCGGGCGGCTCGATCATGGGTGCGCTGTACAAGGGCGTGATCGTCTCCGGCGTGCTGGCGGCGATTGCGTTCTATCCGATCACCACCGGGCTGATGTCCGACAACGTGCATGGGCCGATGGCGCTGTATGGCTGCGCGTTGATCGGGTTGGTGCTGACCGGGCTGATCGTGTGGATCACCGAGTACTACACCGGCACCCAGTACAAGCCGGTGCAGCACGTGGCGCAGGCCTCGACCACCGGCCATGGCACCAACATCATCGCCGGCCTAGGCATTTCGATGAAGTCCACCGCGCTGCCGGTGGTGGCGGTGTGTGCGGCGATCTGGGGAGCCTTCGCGCTGGGCGGCCTGTACGGCATCGCCATCGCCGCTACTGCGATGCTGTCGATGGCCGGCATGATTGTCGCCCTCGATGCCTACGGCCCGATCACCGACAACGCCGGTGGCATCGCCGAAATGGCCGAGCTGCCCTCGGAGATCCGCGACATCACCGATCCGCTGGATGCAGTGGGCAACACCACCAAGGCAGTGACCAAGGGCTATGCGATCGGATCGGCGGCGCTGGCCGCACTGGTGCTGTTCGCCGACTACACCCACAACCTGCAGGCGGCCAATCCCGGCCAGGAGTTCCGCTTCGATCTCAGCGACCACACGGTGATCATCGGCCTGCTGATCGGCGGCCTGATTCCCTACCTGTTCGGTGCGATGGCGATGGAAGCGGTCGGCCGCGCCGCCGGTGCGGTGGTGGAGGAAGTGCGCCGCCAGTTCCGCGAGATCCCCGGCATCATGCAGGGCACCGGCAAGCCCCAGTACGACAGGGCGGTGGACATGCTGACCCGCTCGGCGATCCGCGAAATGATCGTGCCGTCATTGCTGCCGGTGGCGGTGCCGGTGGTGGTCGGCTTGCTGCTGGGGCCACGCGCGCTGGGCGGCCTGCTGATCGGCACCATCGTGACCGGCCTGTTCGTGGCCATTTCGATGACCACCGGCGGCGGTGCCTGGGACAACGCCAAGAAGTACATCGAGGATGGCCACTTCGGCGGCAAGGGCAGCGAGGCACACAAGGCGGCAGTGACCGGCGACACCGTCGGCGATCCGTACAAGGACACCGCCGGCCCGGCGATCAATCCGCTGATCAAGATCATCAACATCGTGGCGCTGCTGCTGGTGCCGCTGTTGTAGATCCGCGCCATGCGTGGATGACGGCCTCGATGGGGTCAGAGCCCTTTCCTGCGGAAAGGGATCCGACCCCACCGTCAATCACCGCCCACGCAGGAAGAACGACACCGGCACCATCACTTCCACCGGGTCGCCGGCCATTTCGGCCGGCGGCGCCGGCAGCGGGCTGGCCCGCTGCACGGTGTCCAGCGTCTCCTGGTCGAGCAGCGCGAAGCCACTGCTGCGGCCCAGTTTCAACCCCGAGACCGCGCCATCGCGGGCCACGGCAAAGCGCACGTAGACCACGCCCTGCTGGCGCAGCCGCTCGGCCTGGCGTGGATAGCGCCGGTGCTGCTGCAGGTGCCCGAGCAGGCGTCCTTCCCAGGTCGCCTCGGCACGACTGCGCTCACCCGCCGTGGTCTGCGGCGCGGTGTAGCGTGCGGCAGCGTCGGCGGCCACCTGCGGCGGTGCGCTGGTCTGCGCGACGTTGGCATCGGCGCTGTCCGGCGCGGGCGCTGGTTCCGGCGCTTCTGGCGGAGGCAGCTCACCCTGCGGCTGCACGGGTGCCTTGGGTTGCTCACGCACGGCTGGCGCTGGCGCCTGCTGCCGCTGCTGTTGCTGCTGCAGCGGCCCGGTGGCGACCTCGCGCGGCGGCGCCGGCGGTGCCTGCGCCATCGGCGCCAGCTCCAGCGTCAGCGCTGCCGGGGGAGCCGTTGCAGCCTGCACCGGTGCGCGCGCCACCCACCAGCAGGCCGCGCCGATCAACAGCGCGTGCACCAGCAGTACGATCGCCAGGCTGGTCGCCCAGCGCCGCAGTCCGCTCATTGCGTGCGCTGCTCCAGGCCGACCAGTGCCACCTTCAGGTAGCCCGCCGCACGCAGCGCATCCAAGGTGGCCATCAGTTCGCCGTAGGGCACGCGGGTGTCGGCGCGCAGGAAGATGCGTTGCGCGGTATCACTGTGGGTGGCCACCTGCAATGCAGCCGCCAGCCCGTCACGCGCCACCGCCTGCTCGCCGACGCGCAGCGACAGGTCGGCCTGCACGGTCACGTACACCGGTGCCTGTTCCGGCGGCGCGGCATTGGCGCTGCTGGCCGGCAGCTGCACCGGCACCGACACCGTGGCCAGCGGTGCGGCCACCATGAAGATGATCAACAGCACCAGCATCACGTCGATGAAGGGCGTGACATTGATCTCGTGCGCTTCTTCGGGGGCATCGTCGCGGTCGGACGCGGTCCTGATCGCCATCGTCGCGCCTCAGTGCACCGCGCGCAGCGGCGCCGCAGCGGCACGCGGGACGGCACGATCAAGATCGCGCGACACCAGCTGCTGCACGGCCGCCGACAGATCGCCGAGCAGCCCCCGCAGGCCGGCCAGCACGCGGCTGAAATGGTTGTAGACCAGCACCGCGGGAATCGCCGCGACCAGGCCGAGCGCTGTCGCCAACAGGGCCTCGGCGATGCCGGGCGCAACCACCGCCAGGCTGGTGGTGTTGCTGTGGGCGATGCCGATGAAACTGTTCATGATGCCCCACACCGTACCGAACAGGCCGACGAACGGCGCCACCGCGCCGATGCTGGCGAGCGCGCCGATACCGCGCCGCTGCACGCGCGCGGTTTCCAGCTCGATGCGCTCCAGGCGCGAGGCGACGCGCTCCTTGATGCCGTCGTGGCTGTCCAGCTCCTGCGACAGGCGCAGTTCGGTGCGTGCAGCATCCAGCATCGTCAGTGCGGCGCCCTGTTGCAGGGTCGCTTCTTCGCTCTGCGTCGGCAGCTGTGCGGACTGCAGCAACAGCGCGCGTGCCGCACGCAGCTGCCGGGCCTGCCGCGCCAGCTCCCAGCCCTTGGCCAGCAGCACGGTCCAGGTGGCCAGCGACGCCAGTGCCAGCGCGATCATCACGGCCTTCACCACCACGTCGGCGGCCAGGTACATGCCCCACGGAGTCAATGCGGGGGCGGCCACAGGGGCCAGGTCAGCAGGCAGCATCGTCTCGGTTTCCATCAGCATCAGGGGTCGCTGCGCGACGGCGGGTCGCACGCGGATCATTGGCGTCGTCCACTTCCACGGCCGGATGGGGCTGCAGCCGCGGCGCGGGTCGGCTGAGCACGTAGCCGGCGCTGACCGCGAAGAACAGGCCCACGCCCAGCAGCAGGCGCCACGACGGGTGCGCTCCCCAGCAGAACAGCGCAAAACCCACGGCCATGCCGGCACTGGCGAACGCCTTGCCCTTGCGCGACACCGCACCCTGCTCACGCCACAGCCGCAGTGACGGGCCGTAGCGCGGATGCGCCAGCAGGCGCTGCTCGAACTTCGGCGAGCTGCGTGCGAAGCAGCCCACGGCGAGGATCAGGAAGATGGTAGTCGGCATCACCGGCAGCAACGCGCCGATCACCCCGAGGACGACCATCAACCATCCCAGCGCGAACCAGAGCCAACGCATCAGCGCTGCATCCGCAGGCGGGCACCAGGCATCAGGCGAATTCCACTTCGACGTGGCCGTGCACGCTGCGGAACGCGGCGTCGGCCGCATCGATCACCTGCTGCTCCTGCCTGGCACTCAGCGGTACCGCGTCCAGCGCATCGGTGAACTCGCGCCAGTGGCGCGCCGCGCCATCCGGATGCGCGGCCAGGTGGCGGGCGCCGAAATCACGATCCAGGCCGAGCCTGGCGGCCATCTTGTACAGAATGGTGCCGCCGAGGTTGGACCCTTCGGCCACATACAGCCACCCCAACGCGGCGGGCAGTTCCAGATCGGACGGCAACGCCGCGATGTCGGCCCCGGGCAGCGTCTGCTCCAGATCCTGCAGGTCGCGCGCCACCTGGGCCAGGCGGCGGCGCTCGCCCAGGTCCGGCAGCAGTGCGTCCAGCGCAGGGTTGGCATACAGCGCATCGATGCTGCGATGGAAGCGGTACTGCACGCGCAGGAACCGGGCGAAGTTGCTGCGGTCGGCGAAGATGTCACCGGCCATGATGCGCTTGTCCAGGGCGCCATGGCTGTCGCGGGTGGCGACCTTGAGCCGCAGGCTGCGGCTGTCTTCAGGGGCGATATGTGCGTTCATGGGGGATGCCAAGGGGGTCGTCCTGCTGTAGACGTTCGCCACGGGGCTTTCCCCAAGGCTATGTGCGCCGATAATGGCGCATCCCTTCTTACCGCAGGAACCGACGATGATCACCACCGAACCGCGCATGACCAACCTGTTCCTGCAGCTGGGCCTGGACGCCAGCGCCGAGGGCATCGCCCGCTTCATCCGCGAGCACCAGCTGGCCACCGATGTGGAAGTGGTCGAGGCACCGTACTGGAACGATGCGCAGCGCCAGTTCCTGTCCGAGTCGCTGCAGGCCGATGCGGCATGGACCACCGTGGTGGATGAGCTGAACGAGTCGCTGCACGAGGACGCGGTGAAGGCGGCGACGGGGCTGTAAGCGGGGTATCCCGCGCTGTTGGGGTCAGAGCCCTTTCCACAGGAAAGGGATCCGACCCCGCCGCTCGCCCTTTCCGGAGGAAAGGGATCCGACCCCAGCGCTCATCCGCGACCGATCAGTACTTCCAGGTCAGCGCCAGCCGCGCGGTGCGGCCCGGTGCCGGCATCACGCCCAGGGCCAGCGGGTCCAGGTAGTAGCGGTCGGTCAGGTTGTCCACGCCGGCTTCCACCGAGAGCTGGTCGTTGAAGCTCCAGCTGGCGAACAGGTCCACCAGCGTGGTTGGCCGGTACAGCTGCTGGATCGCCGACAGGCCCACGTTCCAGTCCTTGTCCAGCTTGCTGATCGGGCCGGCGTTGTGGACCACGCGGGTGCCGAAGGTCAGGCGCTCGTCGAACAGGCGCGAGCCCAGGGTCAGGTTGACCATGTAGCGCGGTGGGTTCTGGGTATTGGTGTACGAGCCCTCGAAGCCGCCGTCCACGCAGTCGGGCGTGTTGGCCAGCTCGCCGTTCCTGCGCTGCGCCCCATAGGCACGGCGCTCGGCGGCGATGTCCGGCGCGCAGGTCTTGGCCTTGAAGTAGTAGTGCGCGGACAGATCGGCAAATACCTTGCCGCTGTCATAGCTGGACTGGAACTCCATGCCCGAGACCTTGAACTGGTCGACGTTGCGGATCAGGCCCGCCGACAGCGTGCGGTAGTCACGGGTGATCAGGTCGTCGATACGGGTATCGAAATACGCCAGCTTCAGCGCCAGGCGGTCGCCGGCAGTGAACAGGTCGTAGCGGAGGGTGCTGGCGCCGATTTCCCAGCTGCGCGCGCGCTCCGGCTTAAGCTCGCCCACCGGTTTGGCGGCGGTGAGCAGGCCCAGCGTGGTCTCGAACAGGCTCGGCAGCTTGGTGCCTTCGGCGTACTTCACGTAGACCATGGTGTCTTCGCTGAAGCGATAGGCCACGCTGGCGGTCGGCGAGAACGCGCTGTCGCGGCGGCGGATCGGCTGCGACCAGCTCCAGCTGACCGGCACTTCCAGATCCTGCGCCTTGCCAGCGTCGTAGAAGTTCCAGCCACCGATGTCGGCCACCGTGCCCTTCTTGTACGGCGAGGCCAGCAGCGATTCCCGGGTGAAGTTGCCGTTGGCATCCGGGTACCAGTTCAGCAGCGCGATGCGCTTGGCCCGCCACGACGGCAGCGCCGGGTTGCCATTGAGCAGTTCGGTGTAGCGGTACTGTCCCTGCACTTCATAGGCATCGGGCGTGGCCAGGCGGTTGCGGTCATGTACATCCACGCGGTTCCAGCGGCCGCCGGCCAGCAGTTCCCAATGCTCATCGGGCTGCCACTTCAGCGAGGCCACGGCGCTGTACTCCTTGCGCTCGGCGTTGCGCAGGAAACGGTTGTTGACCAGGTCATCGTGCATGACCGGCCCCGAACTGCCCGGCGCGATGTCTTCGTCGCTGTAGGACAGTCCGTAGTCGAGGGTGAACGCACCGGCGCGGGTGTCGAACCTGGAGGTATTACTGGCATCCAGGCCGAAGCGTTTGTGCCGCAGCGGATTGCGGTAGGCATCCTTGTAGCCGGGGTCACCGCTGAAGCTGGGCGCGTCATACCACTCGGTGCGGCGGTCGAAGTACCACGGGGTGATGCCGGTCAGGCTGTTGTACATCACGCTGTCGGTGTCGGTGTACGCGGCGTTGACGCGCAGGTCGATCAGCTCGCTGTCCGGATTGAAGCGGTAGCGCAGGCTGTAGCTGTCCATGTCGACGTGGCCCGGATCCCACTGTGGAATGCGGTCACGATCCACGCGGATGATCTGCGAGGCCATGATCTCGCCGGCAGTGCCTTCATAGCGGCGATAGCCGGCTTCCAGCGTCTGCGTGTCGTCGATGCGCCAGGTGCCCTTGAGCAGCGCCGACTTCGAGCGCGAAGAGGTATTGAAAACGTCGGTGCGCGGCGGATTCAGCGGCGCCAGCGTGCGCCGATCCTGCGGGAAGTCGTCGTAGCCATGGCGGCCGGAGAAGTAGTTGCCGTTGTCACGGTAGGCGTAAGCGGCGACCAGATCGAAGCGGTCCCAGTGCCCTGCGGCGGCCACGTTGAAGAACTGGCTGCCGGTGGCGCTGCGATCGGTGCGCGGTGCCGCACTGTAGGACGGCAGGCTGTTGGCACTGCCATTGGCCAGGCCGCCGCGCACGCGCACGCCGACGTCGCGGCCCTCGCGCAGCACGTCACCGATCTTCAACGTCTCCATCTCGACCACGCCGCCGATGCCACCGGACGCGTTGGCCTGCAGGCTCGGCCCCTTGGTGATGGTCAGGCTGGAGATCAGGTCCGGGTCGAGGTAGGTGCGCTGCGACTGGCCGGCGTAGCCACGGTAGGTATCCATGCTGGACTGGCCACCGTCGATGATCACCGGCACGCGGCCCTGGCCCTGGATACCGCGGATGTTGACGTCGAAGCCGTTGCCCACGCGCGGATCACCGGCGGTGACACCGGCCACACCCTTGACGATGTCGCCGTTGGAGGTGCCGCGGAAACGCTCCAGATGCGTGCGATTGAGCGTGGTGGTCGAACCCACGCTGCGATAGCTGTCGAGCAGGCGTGCTTCATCACTGGTCGCGCCGCTCCCGACGCGGTCGCCGGCCACACTCAGCGTGTCGGTGACGATCACACCACTGTCGGCCTGCAACGGCGTTGCCGCTTCCAGGGTGACCGCATCGGCGCTGACCCGGCGCACTGCCAGGCCACTGCCCTGCAGCAGCTGCTGCAGCGCCTCGTTGGCCGACAGGCTGCCGCCGACCGCGCGAGAGGTTACGCCACGTGCCAGCGATGCGGGATAGACCACCTGCACACCGGACTGGCGCATGTAGCTGCGCAGCGCGTCATCCAGCGGTTGCGCCGGAATATCGAAGCGCAGCACGGCCGCGTGGTCGCTGCTGGCGCTCTGCGCCAGTACGGACGGCGCGGCACTGGCCAGGCCGGCGGCGAGCAACGCGATGCACAGGCGGGACGGGCGCAGCACGCGGCCCGGGCGATGGAAGTCGAACATGGGGGAACCTGTCAGGTAATCGGTGCCGCGAACGCGGCGTCATCCGCAACACGGGCGGACACGGCGACGTACGTGGCGGCGGCGGGTACGTTCGCGGAGTAAGACGGATGAAAGCGTGGCAACCCCAAGGGGATTTGCAGTCGAAGCAGGTGCCGACGGTTGCGTGGCTGGTTGCAGTGGTGGGTGCCGACCGTTGGTCGGCACCGGGGCAATGGCGTGAATCTACCGATGGACGATGGCGACGCCGAGCGGCAGCCGGGTCACCTGCAATCCAGCCGTCGCGGCCAGCGCATCCAGCGCCTGTTCCGGGCGGTCGATGCGCAACGCCGCGCTTACCGCCGGCAGCTGCGATAGATCACCACGCACGAAGGTCGGGCCAGCGCGATAGCGCCCCACCCATTGCACCGCGTCAGCGACGCGGGCCTGTTCCAACAGCAGCTCGCCCTGACGCCAGGCGCCGACGCTGTCGGCCGCAACGTCCCCCAATCGCCTCACACCACTGTGTTCACCGTAGGCCGCGCGCTGGCCCTGCTGCAGGTAGGTCCAGCCACCGTCAACCGGGCTGGCCATCCGTACCCTGCCCTGCCCGACCTGGGTTTCCACCTGGTCGCGGCCCCGCGCCACGGTGAAGGCGGTCGAGATGTCCTCGACCACGCCATTGCCGGCGCGCACGCTGAAACGTCGCTGCGCATCCGGACTGACCTCGAACCAGGCACGCCCGCGCAACAGCTCGACCTGGCGGGCGTTCGCATCAAAGTGCACGGCAATCGCACTGTCGGCGTCCAGCACCGCACGGCTGCCATCAGGCAGCAGTACGTTCTGCACCTGGTGCGTGCTGCGGTGATCGGACTGCAGGCGCAGCCACGCCTCCGGCCATGCCACCAGCATCGCCAGCATTGCCGCCGCAGCCATGGCCCAACGCCGTCGGCGCGGGCGTCGACCAGCCACGCGGGCCGGCTGCGCTCGCGGCCCGACGCTGCGCCACAGCGCGCGCTCGTGTTCGAAGGCCCTGCGGTGCCCCGGCTGTTGCAGCCAGTGTTCGAACGCCTGCATGCGCGCGTCGCTGATATCGCCCGAGGCCAGCCACGCGATCCAGTCCCGGGCCTGCTCGGCCAGGGCATCGTCATTGGCGGCAGGCAGCATGTTCGGCGGGCTCATCGGCTGGCGGACAGGCGCATTCAAGCGCGGGGCGGGGGAACTGGACCGCATCCACGGTCCAATGATCAAGACGTTTGCGCGAAGGCCAGCCCCAAGGCGGCGCGATCATCGGCCGCTGCGGGCCCAGGCCAGGCGCTGCAGCGCGGTGCGTACGTGATTCTCCACCGTGGTCACCGATACCCCAAGGCGGCGTGCGATCTCGGCCTGGGTCAGGCCCTGAAGGCGGTTGAGCCGGAAGATGGTGCGGGTCGGCTCCGGCAGATGGCCGGCCGCGTCGAGTACCCGCTGCAGCTCGTCCTGCGCCATGGCCTGCTCTTCGGTGGAGATCACCTCGTCCGGCCCCCACAGGTAGTGATCGGCCAACAGGCGGTTGCGCCGGGTCGACTCGCGGCCGTGGTCGGTGGCCAGGTTGGCGGCCAGCCGGTACAGATAGGCGCGCGGATTGTCGATGGCCTGGCTGTCATCGACCCCACGGGCCTTGAACCACACCGCCTGGATCACGTCCTCGGCGCCGTTGTCGCCCCCCAGAATACGTTGCACCCGGCGCAGCAGCGCTGGCCGCTCGCGGATCAGCAGTTCGGTGAGGGAGGCAGCATTGGAGGACATGCGCGGAGCCGGGACGACAGACGGGAGGCGCCGCGCATCCTACTCTGCAAATGCGAATCAGTCACGTTCTCATCAGTCACGAGACCTACAGGCAATCAACCAGCGCGTCGTAGGTATTGCTTGTCGTGCCGGGCAACGGCGCGTGCAACGCGTCAAACCCATCCCCCATTTCCCACACCTGCAGCAGGGTTTCCAGGCGTGTCCCAGTTGCCAGCGGCAGCACGCAGGCATAGCGTCCGCGGTTGACCTTGATCAGGCCGCTGGGCTTTACCCAGGTGTCGCTGCCGGCGAATGTCCACACACACTGGACAACCACCCCCGTGGCCTGTTCCACGGAACAGCGCAGGCGCATGGCCCACAGATTGATGTACTGCCCCTCGCAGAAGGTATCGCCACACACCTCATCGAAGCCACGCACCAGTTGCCGCTCGGCAGCCAGGAAACGCTCGTGGCCGCCCCCCGGGCCGGTGTAATCGCGCGCATCGACGAACGCCGGCGCAGCCTGCACGGCACCGGCGTACAACAGGCCGACAGACAGCACGCCGCACAACAGCCAGCATCTACGGAAGCTGCCCATCAGCCCACCCTCCCCTGCGTGCGCAGGCATTCAGGCAGCCCATCGAAGATGCCGTGGTCACGCCCGGGCAGAGGCGCGACCAGGCCGCCCGGCGCTTCCAGTGAGGCATAGAACGCCTCGACTGGCACCCCGGGCTGCAATTCGATCGGGCAGACCCAGCTGCCGTTGTCGACCTGCACCTGTCCCGTATCGGGCTGTACTTCCAGTTCGCTGGCCGCCACCACCAGGACGCAGCGCTGCACGGTGCCCCGATGGGCCAGCACGGCACAGCGGAACTCCATCACCCGGTAATTGCTGTAGTCACCTTCACAGAAGGTGTCGGCACACAACGCGGCGAATTCACCGGCGACCGCGTCCTCCAGCGCAAAGGCCCTTTCCCACGCGGTCTCATCGCTGGGGTAGTCAATCAGGTTGACGTGCGCCCCCCGCGCGAACGCGGGCAGCGGTGCCAGCAGCAACAGGGCGTAACAGCCCAAACGATTCCAGTTCATGGCAAGGCTCCTTGGTATGGATCTCCAGCCTGCCGAGGGGACCGGGTGGAACCCATCGGGAAACCCCGCCCTGGCCCTCCGCCAGGGCCGAGCGCGCGGGTCGGCCCTGCCCTACGCTGCACAGCGCCCGGCAAAGGCATAAAATGGTGAGCTATCCGTCTATATCCCCCCCACCTGGAGCACACCATGGGTCTGGAACTCGTCTCGCCCGGCAAGAACCCGCCGGAAGAAATCAACGTCATCATCGAGATCCCGAAGGACTCGGAGCCGGTGAAGTACGAAGTGGACAAGGAAACCGGCGCGATCTTCGTCGACCGCATCCTCTCCACCCCGATGCGCTACCCGTGCAACTACGGCTACGTGCCGAGCACGCTGTGTGGCGACGGCGATCCGGCCGACGTGCTGGTGGTGCTGCCGCTGCCGCTGGTGCCGGGCTCGGTCGTGCGCTGCCGTCCGGTCGGCGTGCTGAAGATGAGCGATGAGGCGGGCAGCGACGAGAAGATCCTGGCCGTGCCGGTCTCGAAGATCTTCAGCGGCTACGCCCACGTCGAAGACATCGCCCAGGTCTCGAGCCACTGGCTGGAGCGCATCGGCCACTTCTTCGAGCACTACAAGGACCTGGAGAAGGGCAAGTGGGTCAAGCTGGACGGTTGGGGCGGCGCCGCTGAGGCCAAGCAGATCCTGATCGAGGCGCACCAGCGCCATCTCGACAGCAAGGCCTGAGCCTGAACCGGATCGCTCCGGCGGTACCCTGCCGGAGCGATGCGGGTCACGTTTCATGACGACGGCACATCACTCTTGCTGCCGTATTAGGTAAATTGCGTCACTTCACACGTCATCGACATCCATCGTCGAGACAGCCAGGGGAATGTGTCGTGCGTATTCTGCTTGTTGGGGATGCAGCCAGCCTGCCGGCCGAGCTGACCGAATTCATTGCCGATCTTGGGGAAGACTGGCAGCCGTTGACCGCCACCGATGGCCAGGCCGCGATGACCGCGGTGGCCACGCAGGGCGTGGACGCGGTGATCGTCTGCCCGCAATTGCCGGATCTCAATGCCACCACGCTGCTGGGGCAGATCCGGACCTTGCGCCCGGAGACCATCCGCATCGCGCTGGTCGATGCGCAGCATGGCAACCGGCCGCCGCCGGCGCGCCTCATTGGTGTCGCCCACCGCTTCCTACCGCTGCCGCTGGCGCCGGAAGTGCTGCTGGAGGCACTGACCAGCCTGGAAGAACTGCGCGAAGTGCTGGACAGCCCGCGCCTGCGCGATGCCATCGGCCGTATCGAGAAACTGCCCTCGCCGCCGCACCTGTACCTGAGCCTGACCCAGGCCCTGGAACATGACGACGACGCCGACAGTGCCGATGTCGCCAAGCTGGTCGCCGCCGATCCGGCGATCGCCGCCAAGGTGCTGCAACTGTCGAACTCGGCCTTCTTCAGCCAGGGCCGCACCATTGCCGACCTGCGCACCGCCGTGACCCGGTTGGGCCTGGCCACGCTGCGTGACCTGGTGCTGGCCAGCGAAGTGTTCTCCGCACCGACGCTGTCGGCCGCCGAGCGCAACTCGCTGCAACAGCGCGCACTGCTGGCCTCGCGGCTCGCCGCACGCCTGCTGCCCGAATCCAGTGCCGAACTGGGAGCGACTGCCGCGCTGCTGGCCGACATCGGCCTGCTGCTGCCGGGTGTGCGCAACGAGCGCAGCGAGCCCTCGCTGGCCGGCGACACCCGCCCTGGCCATGCCGAGGCCGGCGCCTACCTGCTGGGCCTGTGGGGCCTGCCGATGCCGATCATCGAAGCGGTGGCCTTCCACCTGCAGCCGCAGCGCGCCAACACCCGCAGCTTCTGGGTGACCGGTGCGGTGCACGTGGCCTTGGCGCTGGTCAATGGCGATCCGGTGGACGAGGACTACCTGCAGCGCGCAGGCGTGCTGAACAAACTGCCGCAATGGCGCGAACACGCCAATGCGCTGATGGGACTGGTGCCCAGCGACGCCTGAGCGCGTTGTATGATGTCCGGATGACAGAGGGCGCACCCACAAGGTGCGCCCTTTCCATGTCAGCGGGTACCGCAGGCGTCCTGCACGCAGCGACGGTACTGCGACTCGCAGATGACCGGTGACTTGCCACTGGCCAGGCACTGCTGGCGGAACTCCTCGCAGTAGAGCCCACCGCCGCAGACCCCGAGGCCCTGCGCGAACACCGCGCCCACCAGCGTTGCGTAGATCAATGCAGCGGCGGATGCCTGCCGCAGCAACGTGTTCTTCATATCCCTCTCCACATGCAAGCGTCCGGTAGTGGACCTCCTGACTGTGTTGATTACGACACGACGGGACCGTGACTGCGCTCACCTTCCAACAATTTCCGGAATTCCCCTACAAGAAAAAGGGCGGACCTTGCGGTCCGCCCTCCTTCTGTTGCTACCGCACTTCGATGAATCAGAAGCGCTGGGTGTACTTCATGTACAGGAAGCGACCCACGTCGAAGCCGCCGTAGTAGGCGAACGCCGAGTTCGGAGCCGAGTACTGCAGGGCACCCTTGTGGTCGAACACATTGTTCGCGCCCAGGGCGATGGTCGCATCCCACGGCGCCTTCCAGCTGACCTGCAGGTCGTGGAAGGTGTTGGAACCGGTGTGACGCAGCGGATCGGTCTCACCGTTGGCCATGTGGTTCGGAGCATCGCACCAGCCGTCAGCCAGCGAGATGCAGCTTTCCTTCATGCCCGAGTAGTAGCGCGCGGTGTAGTTCACACCGAAATCGCCGTACTGCCAGTTGACGCCCAGGTTCGAACGCACGCGGAACAGGCCCGGCTCGCTGACGCGGCCGACCATGATGTTGTCGCCCGCGCTGTTCTGGCGCTGCTCGTCGTACTTGGCGGTGTAGCTGGTCTGCCAGTCGATGCTGAACTGACCAATGGCCAGTTCCGGCAGGCGGTACTTGATGCCCAGATCGTAGCCCTGGGTTTCCATCTTGCCGAGGTTGGCGGTGCCGTAGGTGATCGCACTGACGTGGCCGTCAGCCGCACGGGTCACGCTCGAGCAGCGCGAAGCGTTACCCAGCACGTAGCAGTCACGCAGGATGCGGTCGACGCTGTCAGCGATGATCATGTCGCTGATTTCGTACTTGTACCAATCCAGCGACACGTCCAGGCCCTGCACCCAACGCGGGCTCCACACCAGGCCGAAGGTGGTGCTCTTGGAGGTTTCCGGCTTCAGGTTCGGATTGGCACCCGAGATGAACTGGTCACCCGACTGGCACGGCAGGGTCGAACATTCCTTGCCTGCCTGGCCCAGCTGCACGTAGTTGGCCGGCACGCCTGCGCCGGAGCACGCGGCATTGCCTGCAACGCTGCCCGGAGCCTTCACGCCGCACGGATCGATGTAGGACTCGAAGCTCGAGCTCAGGCCACCGTACAGGTCGCTGATGGTCGGAGCGCGGAAGCCCTCGGCGTAGGTGCCGCGGACCAGCAGTTCATCCAGCGGACGCCAGGTCAGGCCGAACTTGCTGTTGGTGGTGCCACCGAAGTTGCTGTAGTCCGAATAACGGCTGGCAACGTTCAGGGTCAGTTCCTTGGCGAAGGCCATGTCGGCCAGCAGCGGCACGTTCAGTTCGAGGTAGACCTCGTTCAGATCGTACTGGCCGCGGGTCGGCTTCTGGCCCAGGCCGGTGGACTGACCCGACTGTGCGAAGGCGTCCGGCACGTAGCTGCCTTCTTCCTTGCGGTGCTCGACACCCAGGGCGAAGCCCAGGTCGCCGGCCGGCAGGGTCACGATGGCGCCCGACAGGTTGGCGGTGAAGCTGGTGGTCTTGGTGACGCCACGGGTGGTGAAGGTCGGGAACAGGAAGTCCTGCAGCTCCTGGTTCGCCAGCGAGCCCTGACCCTCAACGCCGTACGGCAGCAGCGGGTTCCACGGACGGCAATCGCCCAGGATCGGGTTGGCGGCGGTGCCGCAGCGGGCAACGCCGCCGGCATCGATGAACGACGGGCCCAGCGCCTGACGCGCGCCGATCAGGCTCATGTCACCGCGGTTGCTCTTGATCGACTCGTTGCGGTTCCACAGCGCGCCGACATCCCAGTCGAAGGTCTTGCCACCCAGCTCGAAGAAGCCGGTCAGGGTCGGAGCGAAGCGCAGGGTCTTCAGCTGGCTGTCAGTGGTACGCGGCACTTCCCACAGGCGGCGGCGGAAGCTGACGTCCTGGCCAACCGGGTTGAAGGCGCTGTCTGCCGACAGCGGGGTGTTGATCGACTTGGAAGCGGACTGGTACGGATAGCCGGCGATCTGCTGGAACGTCTGGCGCTCGTTGTAGAGCACGTCGGTGTTCAGGCTGATCGAATCGGTGAAGTCGTAGGTGCCGTTGATGTAGACCGACTTGCGCTTCACACCGGTCAGCAGGGTCATCTGCTCGTTCGAGTTGGCGAACTCGTCTTCGGTGATCGCGTGGTAGTCGTTCGGGTTCTTCGGATTGCCACCCGGGTTCAGGGTCTGCCACACCGCGCTCGACTTGCTGCAGTCGTACAGCTTCGGGTTGCACCAGCTGCCGTTCTGGCTGATCGGGCTCCAATCAGCCGAGGTGGAGTTCGGACCCAGCGAGCCGTCACGGCTGTACCAGCGGTCCTTGGCCCACACCGGATCCTGCTTCGAGTACTCGGCCGACAGGGTAAGGCTGCCGCGCTCACCGCGGGCACCGAGGGTCATCGAATAGGTTTCGCTGTCGCCGTCGCCCTTGCCGTACTGGCCGACGTAGACATTGGCTTCGCCGCCGTCGAAGTTCTTGCGGGTGATCACGTTGACCACGCCGGCAATGGCGTCGGAACCGTAGATCGACGAGGCGCCGTCCTTCAGGATCTCGATGCGCTCAACGGCCGACATCGGGATCTGGCTCAGGTCCTGCAGACCCGAGGTCGAAGCGCCCAGGCGCTTGCCGTTCATCAGCACCAGGGTGCGCTCGGCGCCCAGGTTGCGGATGTCGACGTAGTAGCCGCCCACGTTCTCGCCCGAAGCCAGCGACTCCGAACGCGAAATGGCCGGGGAACCGGCCGAGGTCAGGTTGTTCAGCACGTCGGCGACGCTCGAGAAGCCCTGCTTTTCCAGGGATTCGCGGGTCATCGTCAGGATCGGCTGCTGGGTCTCCACCGAGGCGCCGCGGATGCGCGAGCCGGTGACCGAAATGCGGTCCAGGTCGGTGGTGCCCTTTGCTTCCTGAGCCGAAGCAAAGGCCGGCGCCAGCGCCAGCGCAATGCCGGCCGGCAGCAAGCCGAACCGCACTGCGGGATTACGAACGTTCATCTATCTCTCCAAGGTACGTGTTAGCAGCGTGTTAAAACACCCCAGCACGTTACGATTGCGTTGCAGCGCTGTATTTGCGCGAACCAACCGGAGACTTTGCGGATTGTGGCGGGAGCAAGCCGCCGTTCTCCCTGAAGCGCGACGCGGACTGGCCGTAGCGGGCGCGGAACGCACGCGCGAAGCTGCAGCAGTTGTCGAAGCCGCTGGCGGCGGCGACCTCGCCCACCATCATGTCGGTGTCGCGCAGCAGGTCGGCGGCGCGTTCGAGGCGCAGTCGTGCCGAAAGCGACTGCGGGCTTTCCTCGTACAGGCTCTGGAAGGTCTTGGAGAGGTACCAGCTGGAGAAGTTGGTCAGTTCGGCCAGTTCGCCGATGCGCACCACCCGGTGGCTGTTGCCTTCCAGATAGAGGCGCGCACGCTGCATGCGGCCGAACACCTGGCGCTTGCGGCTGCGCGAGCGGCCTGGGCAGCGCTGCACGTTGTCGGCCAGGCCACGCTGCAGGCCAGCAAGGTGCAGCAGCAGCGGACGCAAGGCCTGGGCCGGCTGGCCGCTGGCCAGCGCATCGCGCCACAAGCGCAGCGCAACGCGGGCGTCACTGCGGTTCATGCGGCCACGACCGGCATACAGGCCACAGTCGGCCATCTCGGTCAGCACGCGAAGCGCTTCAACGTTCAGGTTCAGGCCAACGCACAACCCGTTGCGACCGGCCTGCACCAACGGCCGCGATTCCTTCTCGAAGGCGATCCACTCGCCCTGGCGCAGGCGGAATCGTCCTTCCTTGGCCTCCACCCACGAACTGCCACGCACCTGCATCCAGACAGTGAAGCTGGAGCCGGCGGTCTGCAGGCTGCCCAGCCGGGCCACGCCCAGGCAGGTCGGCGTGACATCGTCGAGCGACCGGTCCAGGGAGACGGTTTGGCCGCGATCGGCCAGCGAGAGTTGACGCATGGGGGCACCACGGATTTGCCTAGTACAGGACTCCGTTTTGCCTAATCAGGCGGCACCGCGTCAGGAAAGTCCGACGAGATCGCCACGAATTCGCGACGAGATCCAGACGAAGAAATTACGAAGGCCCATTTCCACTGAAAAACAACAACTTGGAGAACGCCGGGAACAGCGCGGGGGGGCGTTCGGGCAACCGCATCACACCGATGTCGGCACCATCGCTGACCGCCATCGCCACGAACAGGTCACGCCCGTCAGCGCTGGCGCTGAGTCCGTTGCCG
Source organism: Stenotrophomonas sp. LC732 (assembly GCF_052446685.1). Classification (NCBI taxonomy): domain Bacteria; kingdom Pseudomonadati; phylum Pseudomonadota; class Gammaproteobacteria; order Lysobacterales; family Lysobacteraceae; genus Stenotrophomonas; species Stenotrophomonas sp. LC732. The sequence goes on from NZ_CP199214.1 coordinate 3,675,126, forward strand.
GCGCTGAGCCGTTCCGCATCCAGGCAGCGTTCCGGCTCCGCGCGGCCGGGCAGGATGCGCACGAAGGTGGTGCCACACGTGCTCGAAGTGCCGAGGTAACCGACGCCAGTGTTGCCGGCCACGGTCCAGGCCCGGTATCGCCAGCGGCTGGGCCGGTCATCGCTGATCTGCTGCACGCTGCCCGACGACAACGCGGCATCGGCCGACCACAGGCCACCGGCGGCCAGGCGGGTGAACAACACGCGGCCACTGCTGCGGTCGAAGCGCGCCTGCGACACCCCTTCGATGCTGGCCAACCGGCGCCAGGGCTGGGTGCTGCGGTCGAACAGACTCAACCGGGTGCGCTGGTCGGCATCGCGCTCGACCACAAACAACTGCTCCGGCGACGCGCCATACAGGGCCTGCAGCGGCTGTTCGGCCGGGACCGGCAAAGGTTGCAGGCGTTCATCGCGTGGCGCGATCTCGTAGACCACCGTGCGCCCATGCGCGTCGCGGCCGACCACGAGCAGCTGGCGGCTGTCGGCCGACCAGTCCGGTGCCTGCCGCGCTTCCGGCCGCAGCCCTTCAATGGGGCGCAGCGAATCCGGCCGCTGCATGTCCGCCCACCACAGGGCGAAGCTGCCGGAGCGATCCGAGGTGAAGACCAGCTGGCGGCCATCCGGCGCTGCCATCGGCTGCCCATCGCGGCCACTGGATGCAAACAGGCGTTCGGGCGCGCCGCTGCCCTGCACCGGCACCTTGAACACGCCGAACTGCGCGCGCCGGTGGACGAAGGCCAGCATCCCGCCACGTCGCGACACGGCGGGCCACTGCGCATCATCCAGGCCGGCATCGCGCAGCGTGTGCCGCTCGACGTCCAGATAATAGAGCCGCGCCTCGCTGTCGACGCGGCGACCGAACACGATGGTGCGGCCATCGTCCAGCCAGGCCCATCCGCGCAGCTCTGCCGCCTCGTTGGTCAGCTGCTCGGGCTTACCGCCCGCGGCCGGCACCCGCCACAGATCGCCCAGCTGCGGATTGCGCACGAACACCAGCCATTGCCCATCGGGCGAGTAACGCGGTGCGTAGTCGAAGTCGTCCTGGTCGACGCTGTACGCCAGCGCGCGCCACTGACCACTGGCCAGGTCCAGCACGCGGATGCCACGGTGCGCGTAGCGCCCGACCATGCTGCCGAACACCAGGCCGCGACCATCGGGCGTCCAGTCGAAGCTGAGCAGCTCGGTGCCATCGCAGCGCGTGGCCTGGCGCAGGGCGCCACCGGTTGCGCTGGCGATCAGCACCTGGCAGCCACCGTCGGCGGAGAACCGTGCGAAGGCAATTTCGCGACCATCCGGCGACCAGTTCGGGAATCGATCGACGGCACCGGCCGGCGGCGCCAGCAACTGGCGCGCCGGCGCGTTGCCGGAGGTCTGTACCTTGATCGCACCACCGCCATTGCCATCTTCGTTGGCGCCTTCATAGGCCACCAGCGAACCATCCGGTGACAGCGTGGGATAGGTTTCAAAGCCGCTGGTTGCGGTGATCAACCGATAGGGACGCTGGGGGCTGCCGATCACCCGCGTGCCGTTCTCCACGGCGGCCTCCACCGGCGAACTGCTGGCCGGTGCGCGGCGCAGCAGCAGCGTGGTCATCACCAGCAGCGTGGCCAGCATCAACACGCCCAGCGCCAGCAGCACGCGGCGGCGGACATGGCGCCAGCGGCGGCGCGATTCCTGCGCGCGCGCGGGCAGCACCGCAGCGGCGGCGAGTGCGGGCTGCACGTCCACACCTTCGTCGTCAGGCAAGCCCGCAGCCGACGGCTCCGCATCGTCCAGCGCCTGTACCGGTACCAGAAGCCGATAGCCGGTCTTGGCAATGGTCTCGATGTAGGCCTGGCCGCTGTCGTCGTCGTTGCTGAACGCCTTGCGCAGCTGGGTAACGGCCTGGGTCAGCACATCGTTGGTCGGCAGCGTGTCCGGCCACACCTCGGCGAACAACTCGTCGCGGGTGACCACACGGCCCGGCTGCCGCAGCAGCACGCGCAGCACGCCCAGCGCCTTCGGCGTCAGCCGGCGCGGACGACGCGCACCGACGACCTCGACTTCGCGCGAGGACAGAGTGACGATGCACTCTCCTATCCGTATCCGATCGGACACGGGTGGCTGTATTTCGCTGCTGTTCATTTTCTGCTACACAGTAGAGACAGGTCCCGGGCAGTGTTTGCCTTCGTTACGGTCCCGTCCTGGGAACAGCGAAAAGCCAGACTCCGCACAAAGCATCGGCGCATACCGCAAAAACAATCGAGCGCGCGAATACTAGCCTATGCAAGTTACCTCGCCTATCGCGTGGTCGACATCAGGCTCTCTCTCGCCGACGCATTCACATAATTCGCGACATCATTCGCGCCCTCTTGGGCGCGAAATTTTTATCTGGCGTTCATTTTCACATGCGCCGCAGCATGGTCAATCCGACCAGCCGCGAAACCACCAAAGCCACGTACATCACGCCGGAAAACTGCTCCAGCATGACCAGTGCTCGTGCCTGTGGATGAAGCGGCACGACGTCACTCAAGCCGACTCCAGACAGCAAGCTGAAGCTGAGATAAAGCAGCTCCATCCAACTGCGCTGCGCCTGCCCGCCGGTGCCCTGGAAACTGCCCGGATACCACTGCTGGCACACCGCGAACGCGAAGGCGAACGCCCACGCCAGCAGGGTGAAGGTTGCGCCAGCTGCGAACAGTTCGTCGCGGGTGACCTTGTGGTCCTGGAGCATGTAGGCAATCAGGGCGCCAGCCGTGTAGAAGTACAGCAGGCTCTCCAGCACCTGCGCGGTGGTCAGCAATGCGGTGCGCTCGAGCAATGCACCTGCCAACGAGAACACCACCGAGGGAATGGCCAGCAACAGCGCCAGCCAGGTGCCCAGCGGGCTGCGCTGGACCACCCACAGCGCCAGGCCGAGTACCGCCATGCCGAACATGCCAAGTGCCGCGCGGCCGGCGGCGGTGTCATCCAGCGCGGGATACAGCAGCACCGCCAGCAGCTGCGCGCCCAGCAACCAGGCCGAAGGATGCCGGCGGGCAATGGCCAGCCAACGGGTGGTCATGGCAACAGGCATGGTGTCCTTTCCCCGGGATGATGGGCGGAGGATAGCCGGGAGCGGCGTGATGAGCGGTAGTGCCGGCCGCGGGCCGGTACCACCGTCTGCGCATCACCCCTGGTGGTAGACCTCGGCACCCGCGGCGCGGAACTCCTCCGACTTCTCCTTCATGCCGGCCTCGGCGTAGTCACGCACATCCTGGGTGATCTTCATCGAACAGAAGTGCGGGCCGCACATCGAGCAGAAGTGCGACAGCTTGTGCGCATCCTTCGGCAGCGTTTCGTCATGGAACTCCCTGGCCTTCTCCGGATCCAGGCCAAGGTGGAACTGGTCTTCCCAGCGGAACTCGAAGCGCGCCTTGCTCAGTGCGTTGTCGCGTACCTGCGCGCCCGGATGGCCCTTGGCCAGGTCGGCCGCATGCGCGGCGATGCGGTAGGCCATGATGCCGTCACGCACGTCCTGGCGATTGGGCAGGCCGAGGTGTTCCTTCGGCGTCACGTAGCAGAGCATCGCCGTGCCGAACCAACCGATCATCGCCGCACCGATCGCGCTGGTGATGTGGTCGTAGCCCGGCGCGATGTCGGTGGTCAGCGGCCCCAGCGTGTAGAACGGCGCTTCGCCGCATTCACGCAGCTGCTTGTCCATGTTCTCCTTGATCAGCTGCATCGGCACGTGGCCGGGGCCTTCGATCATGGTCTGCACATCATGCTTCCAGGCGATCTTGGTGAGCTCACCCAGCGTCTCCAGCTCACCGAACTGGGCCGCGTCGTTGGCATCGGCGATGCAGCCCGGGCGCAGGCCGTCACCCAGCGAGAAGGTCACGTCATAGGCCTTCATGATCTCGCAGATGTCTTCGAAGTGCGTGTAGAGGAAATTCTCCCTGTGGTGCGCCAGGCACCACTTGGCCATGATCGAACCACCACGGCTGACGATCCCGGTCACGCGCTTGGCGGTGAGCGGCACGTAGCGCAGCAGCACGCCGGCGTGGATGGTGAAGTAGTCCACGCCCTGCTCGGCCTGCTCGATCAGCGTGTCGCGGAAGATCTCCCAGGTGAGCGCTTCGGCGCGGCCGTCGACCTTCTCCAGCGCCTGGTAGATCGGCACGGTACCGATCGCCACCGGCGAGTTGCGGATGATCCACTCGCGGGTTTCGTGGATGTGCTTGCCGGTGGACAGGTCCATCACGGTGTCACCACCCCAGCGGATCGCCCACACCAGTTTCTCCACCTCTTCGGCAATGCCCGAGGACACCGCGCTGTTGCCGATGTTGGCGTTGATCTTGGTCAGGAAGTTGCGGCCGATGATCATCGGCTCGCTTTCCGGATGGTTGATGTTGTTGGGCAGCACCGCGCGGCCGCGCGCGATTTCATCGCGCACGAACTCCGGCGTGATGATCTTCTGGATCGAGGCGCCGAACGCCTCGCCCGGGTGCTGCTGCAGCAGGCCGGCATCGCGGATCGCGTCCAGCCGCTGGTTTTCGCGGATGGCGACGAATTCCATTTCCGGCGTGATGATGCCGCGGCGCGCATAGTGCATCTGGGTGACGTTCGCGCCTGCACGTGCACGGCGCGGCAGGCTGCGTGTGGGGAAGCGCACAGCATCGAGCTTCGGGTCGTGCTCGCGATCGCGGCCAAACGACGAACTCAGGCCGTCGAGCTGTTCGGTATCGCCGCGCTCCTCCACCCAGCCACGACGCAGCGCCGGCAGGCCCGCGGACAGATCGATACGCGCGTCCGGATCGGTGTACGGGCCCGACGTATCGTAGACCGTGACCGGTGCATTCTCCTCGCCGCCGAACAGCGTCGGCGTGCGGGTCAACGCGATCTCGCGCATCGGCACCTGCAGATCCGGACGCGAACCGGGTACGTGGATCTTGCGCGAGCCGGGAATGGGCCGGGTCACGGATTCGGAGAGTTGCTGGGCCTGTTGCTGCAGGGCGGAGAGCTGTGCGTTCATCGGGCATCGTCCAGGAAGGTCAGGGACGAAGCGGCGGCGCACTGCGACCGCGCACGGACGGTCCTTGGGCGGTGTCCGGGCACGGCTGCACTGCAAAGCTTCCCTACGCCGGTATGAGCCGGATCAGGTTCCAAGGGACTGTCTCAACCGTGGCCACATGGCCGCGGTACCCCCGCTTCTTGGCGTGCATTAGAGCATAGAGCGCCCGCTCCGGGAGTTGCCCCCGCCGTCAGTTCCGCTTTCCTGTGGAAAGCGGATCTGATCCGGATCGCTGTTCGTTAACAGAACCATGACGTCGCGTTCAGTAACGTGCACGTCCGTCGCCCTCCAGCGACCGATGCCTCCTTCGACGCCGACGCGGCCCCTGCCCGGTTCGCGCTGCATGCCGCCGGTCCTTCGCTGCAAGCTCTGCTCGCTCCCCTCAATCCCTTGATCGGAGAAGCTCCTTCATGGTGTTTCGCGTTTCCATCGCACTCGTTCTGCTGCTGGTGCTGCTTGCCGGTATTGCACCAGGCCCCTTCAATGCCGTGGTGCAGTCGATGCTGGCAGAAGTCATCCGCAGCGTCGGCTGGCTGTACCTGCTGGTGGTATTCCTGGCCCTGGTGTTCCTGATGTACCTGGCTTTCGGTCGCTTCGGCAACCTGCGCATCGGTGGCGAAGACGCCGAGCCCGAGTTCTCGCGAGCCAGCTGGATGTCGATGCTGTTCGCCGCCGGCATGGGCATCGGCCTGGTGTTCTGGGGCGCCGCCGAGCCCATTTCGCACTTCAGCAAGCCACCGGAAGGGCTTGCTCCGCAGAGCCTGGATGCGGCACGCGCCTCGATGCGCTATGCATTCTTCCACTGGGGCCTGCACCCGTGGGCCATCTATGCGCTGATCGGGCTGGCAATGGCCTGGTTCCAGTTCAACCGCAACGGCCGCGGCCTGGTCAGCGACATGCTGCAGCCGATCATCGGCCGCCACCATCGCGGCTGGATCGGTAGGGCGGTCAACATCGCTGCAGTGGTCGCCACCGCGATCGGTGTCGCGACTACGCTGGGCTTCGGCACCATCCAGATCGCCGCCGGCATCGAGCGCGTCTTCAGCGTGCAGGCTACCGTCGCCGTGCAGATGACCATCATTGCCGTCGCCTTCGTGCTGTATATGGCGTCCACCGCCAGTGGCGTGGAGCGAGGTGTGAAGTGGCTGTCCAACTTCAACCTGGCGTTGGCTGCCCTGCTGGCGGCCATCCTGCTGGTGCTGGGGCCGACCGGCTTCATCTTCGATACGTTCACCACCACGCTGGGCTCCTACCTCAACCAGCTGGTGACGATGAGCCTGCGCATGTCACCGTTCTCCGGCAGCACCTGGGTGGCGGACTGGACGATCTTCTACTGGGCCTGGTGGATCTCGTGGGCACCGTTCGTGGGGTCGTTCATCGCACGCATCTCGCGCGGCCGCAGCGTGCGCGAGTTCGTGATCGGCGTAGTGCTCGCGCCGACGCTGCTGGGCTTCTTCTGGTTCGCCGTATTCGGCGGCACCGCGCTGTGGGCACAGATCTTCGGCCATGCCGACCTGGTGCAGGCGCTGGGCAATGGCTACGAGACCGTGCTGTTCACGCTGTTCGACAGCATGCCGCTGCCGCTGCTGCTGTCGTGCATCGCACTGGTACTGCTGATGATCTTCTTCGTGACCTCGGCCGACTCGGCGGTACTGGTGCTGGCCAGCATGTCCACTGACGAAGCAGGCGATCCTCCGTTGAAGCGCAAGCTGGCCTGGGGCATTGCGGTGGCGTTGATCGCAGCGGCCTTGCTGCTGGCCGGTGGCCTGGATGCACTGCAGGGCATGATCACGATTGCGGCGTTGCCATTCGCGCTGCTGATGGTGCTGGTGATGGTGTCGCTGTACCGCGTGCTCGACCAGGAGTACACGCGTGAGCGGCGACAGGCGCAGCGCCAGCGGCACATGATCGATGCGTGGATCGCGCGCGAGATGGCGGCGCAGGAGGAGACCCAGGCCGAGGCCGCACGCGCGCACGATCAGGATTGAGTGTGTTTTGCAGCCTGCGGCTGCACCGCTTTTCCAGGCAAGGGCCAAGGTCAAATTCAAAGGCGGCTCCGGGTTGCTGCTGGTTGGGTGGGGCGGTGTGGGTGGGCAGGACACGCCGTGAACCCATCCTTGGGGGCTCGATGGCGCCATCCATGGCGCCAACGGTCCTGCCCACCCACACCGCCCCACGCCCGACAGATTTCCGGTGACGGTTGGTTTTCCACGCTTTGCGTGGAAGATGTGTATCGGAAAACAAGAAGGGGTCGGATCCGTTTTCCTGCGGAAAACGGATCCGACCCCAACCCAAAGCCCGCGGCTGTTGCCGTTGCCTTTGCTCTTGCTCTTCTTTTTCTTTTCCTGCGGTGACGGACACGGAAACTGTCCGTGGCCGGGCGGGTGGGTTGGCTGGGGGCGTGAGCCGCATGGATGCGGCGACCGAGCCTACAGGGACGTATTCACGGCGTCCCCCAGACAATCCACCCGCCCGGCCAAGCCAAGCATCGCTGAACCATCACCGCAGAGGGGGCTGCGCCCGGTGGCCGGGAAACCTCAATACCCCGCCGCCTGCCCATCCTTGCGACTCTCCGAAGCTCCGTAATAAACCCCGCTCTCGGGGTCGCGCATGATCGCCTGGTACCCGCCATAAGGCCCATCGGCGAACACGATGCGATGCCCCTTGCGCATCAGCGCACGCACCGTCTCGTACGGGAAGCCGGTTTCCAGATTCACTTCACCACCGTCGGTCATCGCCGTGGCCTGTCCGGTCGGTTCGGTCGAGCCCTCGTGCTGGATGCGCGGTGCGTCACCGGCTTCCTGCAGGTTCATGCCGAAATCCACCAGGTTCATCACAATCTGCGCGTGGCCCTGCGGCTGCATCGCGCCGCCCATCACGCCGAAGCTGGCGTACGGCTTGCCGCCCTTGGTGATGAACGCCGGGATGATCGTCTGGAACGGCCGCTTGCCCGGTGCATAGCCGTTGGGATGGTTCTTCTGCAGCACGAACATCTCGCCACGATCCTGCAGGATGAAGCCCAGTCCCGGCGGCGCCATGCCGCTGCCCATGCCGCGGTAGTTGGACTGGATCAACGACACCATCATGCCGTCGGCGTCGGCCACGGTCATGTAGATCGTGTCGCCTTCTTCCAGCTGCTTCGGCGTGCCCGGCTGCACTTCCTTCAGCGCCTTGTCCATCGAGATCAGTGCGCGGCGCTGCGCGGCGTATTCCTTGGAGATCAGCTTCTGCACCGGCGCCGGCTGGAAGGCCATGTCGGCATAGAAGCGCGCACGGTCGGCGAAGGCCAGCTTCTTCGCTTCAACGAACAGGTGCACGTGCTCGGGTGAACCGAACGGGATCTTCGAGAAATCGTAGCCTTCCAGCACGTTGAGGATCTGCAGGGCGGCGATGCCCTGGCTGTTCGGCGGCAGCTCCCACACGTCGTAGCCACGGTAGTTGCTGCTGACCGGTTCGACCCACTCACCATGGTGGTCGGCCATGTCCTGGTAGCTCAGGTAGCCACCATTGGCCTTGAAGTAGTCGCCGATGGTGTGGGCAATGGCGCCCTTGTAGAAGGCATCGCGTCCGCCGTCGGCAATCTGCTGCAGGGTGCTGGCCAGGTTCGGGTTCTTCCACATCTCGCCCTTGCGCGGGGCGTGGCCGTTGATCGTGAACTGCTCCTTGAAGCCCGGGTACTGCGACAGCTTGGGCACCGAGCGGTCCCAGTAGTAGGCGATCACCTCGGCGACGGGATGGCCCTCGCGCGCGTAGCGGATGGCCGGCGCCAGGTTGTCGGCCATCGGCTTGCGGCCGAAGCGGTCGTGCAGCGCGAACCAGCCGTCGACCGCGCCGGGCACGGAGACCGGCAGCGGGCCGGTAGCCGGGATGTCCTTCAGGCCACGTCGCTGGAACTCGGCCAGGGTCAGCGACTTCGGCGAGCGCCCCGAACCGTTGTAGCCGTAGAGCTTCTGCGTCTTCGGGTCCCAGACGATGGCGAACAGGTCGCCACCGATGCCGTTGCCGGTCGGCTCCATCAGGCCAAGCGCGGCGTTGGCGGCGATCGCCGCGTCCACCGCCGAGCCTCCCCCTTTCATCACGTCCAGTGCAATCTGGGTGGCCAGCGGCTGCGAGGTAGCGGCCATCGCATGCGGGGCGATCACCTCCGAACGGGTGGCAAAGGTGTGGCCGGTGATGCGGTCGGCGGCCGAAGACAGTGCGGGCACAGCGGCCAGTACAGCGGCGGCCAGCAGGGAACGGGCAAGGCGTCGGGACACGGTCGGGTTCCGATGGAAGGGTGGTCCCCCGATCTTCGCCGCTGCGGCCATCCTGGGGTATCGGGCAGAGGTCATGGACGTTGATCCTGGGGCGGGTGTGCAAGGTCCGCACCCAGCAAGGCGAGGATCCGCCGGATTCCGCGCAAAAACCGCCCTGAAAGGAGTGAATTCCGGTTCACCGAAACACTTTCAGCGGCAACCATCCTTGTGCCACAGGCGATTGCGCCGGATGCAACGGAAACCAACAAGAATTCCGTCGCGAGGGTTGACATCGCCAAAACGGCTGTGTTTCTCTCGATCACATGTTGCATCACAACACGCCACCGCGAACCCACAACGAAGCCGCCGACATCGGCGCCGGCTCGCTGCGTTCGATTCTTGTGCTCGTACTTATTACCCAACCAACAGGTGCGGGACGAGCCAGCGTGTAAGCAACGAATACACCGGAACTCTTCAAAAACCCGCACCCGCCCCGGTGCGGGTTTTTTCATTTCAGAACCTGGTTTCAGACGCAACCACCATGCACAACGCCCAACGCAAAACCCGGACCCACACCGCCGCCACGCCTCGTGGTGGCTGTGCCTGCGCGGCGCATGGTGCCTCCTCCACCGCTTTCCCCTGACCGGCCGGTACGTCACCTCGACGACCGGCCGTTCTTTTTTTCTTCCCACCGCAAGGAACCTCCCCCATGAGCACCAACGACCTGCCCCAGACCAAGATCGCCGTCATCGGCTACGGCAGCCAGGGCCGCGCCCACGCACTGAACCTGCGCGAATCCGGCTTCGACGTGGTGGTAGGCCTGCGTCCGGGCGGCCCGACCGAAGTCAAGGCACAGGCCGACGGCTTCACCGTGAAAGCACCGGCCGACGCGGTGAAGGATGCGGACCTGGTTGCCGTGCTGACCCCGGACATGGTGCAGAAGAAGCTCTACGACGACGTGCTGGCGCCGAACATGAAGCAGGGTGCGGTGCTGCTGTTCGCGCACGGCCTGAACGTGCACTTCGACATGATCAGGCCGCGCGACGACCTGGACGTGGTGCTGGTTGCGCCCAAGGGCCCGGGCGCGCTGGTGCGCCGCGAGTACGAGATCGGCCGTGGCGTGCCCTGCATCTGGGCGGTCTACCAGGACAAGAGCGGCAAGGCGGCCGAGTACGCACTGGCCTATGCGGCCGGCCTCGGCGGTGCACGCGCCAACCTGATCCAGACCACCTTCAAGGAAGAGACCGAGACCGACCTGTTCGGCGAGCAGGCGGTGCTGTGCGGCGGTGCCTCGGCGCTGGTGCAGGCCGGTTTCGAAACCCTGGTCGAAGCCGGCTACCAGCCGGAGATCGCCTACTACGAAGTGCTGCACGAACTGAAGCTGATCGTCGACCTGTTCTATGAAGGCGGTATCTCGCGCATGCTGGAATTCATCTCCGAGACCGCGCAGTACGGCGACTACGTCAGCGGCCCGCGGGTGATCGACGCCGGCACCAAGGCGCGCATGAAGGAAGTGCTGAAGGACATCCAGGACGGCACCTTCACCAAGAACTGGGTGGCCGAGTACGAAGCGGGCCTGCCGAACTACAACCGGTTCAAGCAGGCCGACCTGGAGCACCCGATCGAGAAGGTGGGCAAGGAACTGCGCGCCAAGATGGTCTGGTTGCAAGGACAGGCCGCGTAACCGCGCGGCCCTCCCCCACCCGCTTTGCAAGGTTCCCCCATGAACTCTTCCACACACCGCAGCGCGCCGCCCAACGGCGCGCGCTGGCTGACCCAGGCGCTGGAAGCCGAAGGCATCCGCACGCTGTTCGGCTATCCCGGCGGCACCATCATGCCGTTCTACGACGCGCTGGTGGATTCGTCGCTGAAGCACATCCTGGTCCGCCACGAGCAGGGTGCCGCACTGGCGGCGAATGGATTCGCCCGCGCCAGCGGCCAGGTCGGCGTCTGCGTGGCCACCTCCGGCCCGGGCGCCTCCAACCTGGTCACCGGCATTGCCGATGCGATGCTGGATTCGGTGCCGATGGTCTGCATCACCGGCCAGGTCGCCACGCCGCTGCTGGGTACTGACGCTTTCCAGGAACTGGATGTGTTCGGCCTGACCATGCCGATCGTCAAGCACAGCTGGCTGGTGCGCAGCGTCGACGACCTGCCGCGCGTGGTCGCCGATGCCTTCCGCGTCGCCCGCGAGGGCCGGCCCGGCCCGGTGCTGATCGACCTGCCCAAGGACGTGCAGCTGGCCGATGCCAGCCACCTGCCGGCGCACGTGCCGAGCAGCGTCGAGCCGCCACCTGCGCCGGCCGAAGCGGCCATCGCCGAAGCCATCGCCGCACTGGCGGCCGCCGAGAAGCCGGTGGTCTACGCCGGTGGCGGCATCGCGCTGGGCGATGCGGTGCAGGACCTGCGCGACTTCGTCGAAGCCAGCGCCATCCCCACCGTGATGACCCTGCGTGGCCTGGGCGCGCTGCCGGCCAGCCATCCGCAGTCACTGGGCATGCTGGGCATGCACGGTACCCGCGCGGCCAACATGGCGGTGCAGGAAAGCGACCTGCTGCTGGTGCTGGGTGCACGCTTCGACGACCGCGCCACCGGCAAGCTGGCCGAGTTCGCACCGTTCGCCCGCGTCGTCCATATCGATGCCGACGCCTACGAGATCTCCAAGCTGCGCAGCGCCGATGTCGCCGTGCCTGGCAACGTCGGCCATGCCATCCGTGCCCTGCGTGCGGCCTTCCCCTCCCCCAAGGCCCACCAGGACGCGTGGCGCAGGCGTTGCGCGCAGCACCGCGACCGCTTCTCGGCACGCTACGACGCACCGGGCCAGCACATCTACGCCCCGGCGCTGCTGAAGCGCCTGAGCGAGCTGGCCCCGGCCGATGCGGTGATCGCCTGCGATGTCGGCCAGCACCAGATGTGGGTGGCGCAGCACTGCCGCTTCAACCACCCGCGCAACCACCTGACCAGTGGCGCGCTGGGCACCATGGGCTTCGGCCTGCCGGCGGCGATGGGTGCGCAGTTCGCATGCCCGGAGCGCACCGTGGTGCTGGTGTCCGGCGACGGCAGCTTCATGATGAACGTGCAGGAGCTGGCGACCATCGCGCGTTGCCGCCTGCCGGTGAAGATCGTGCTGCTGGACAACAGTTCGCTGGGCATGGTGCGGCAGTGGCAGGAACTGTTCTTCGCCGAGCGTTACAGCGAGATCGACCTGTCCGACAACCCGGACTTCGTGGCGCTGGCACAGGTGTTCGGCATCGCCGCCACCCGCATCGACAACCGCGACGACGTGGAAGGCGGCCTGGCCGCGCTGCTGGCCGAACCGGGCCCGGCCCTGCTGCACGTGGCCATCGATGCACGTGCCAACGTGTGGCCACTGGTGCCGCCGAACACCGCCAACAGCACGATGCTGGAAAGCAACCCCGCCCATGCCCGCCAGGAGACCCCCAATGCAATACCGGCTTGACCTGGTGCTGCACCCGGCCGAAGGCGCGCTGCTGCGCGTGATCGGCATGGCCGAACGCCGCGGCTTCGCACCGCGCGCGATCAGCGGTGCGCCGGTGGCCGACGACGATGGCCGCTGGCACCTGCAGCTGGTGGTGGATGGCCAGCGCCCGGCGGAAACGCTGTGCCGGCAGATCGAGAAGATCTACGACTGCGTGTCCGTGCAGGTCACTGCCGTGGAAGGAGCATCCGTATGAACACCCGTACCGTAGTGACCACGGTGCCGGTACGGAGGCGTCTTCTTCGCCGCCCGTGCCCGCATGCGGCGGTCGCCCGCACCGCGCTGGTGGCCCATGCCGGCCGCTGATGCCAGCCAGGAAAGCGATGTCGGCGACGTAAGCGTCGCCGACGTACTGGCGGCGCAGGCCCGGCTGCGGCGCTTCCTGCCGCCTACCCCGCTGCACCATGCCGAGCGCTTCGGCACCTGGCTGAAGCTGGAGAACCTGCAGCGCACCGGGTCCTACAAGGTACGCGGCGCGTTGAACGCGCTGCTGGCCGGCCGCGAGCGCGGCGATACCCGGCCGGTGATCTGCGCCTCGGCCGGCAACCATGCCCAGGGCGTGGCGTGGGCGGCCTACCGCCTGGACGTGCCGGCCATCACCGTGATGCCGCATGGCGCACCGGCCACCAAGATCGCCGGCGTCGCCCACTGGGGCGCGACCGTTCGCCAGCACGGCACCAGCTACGACGAGGCCTACGCCTTCGCGGTCGAACTGGCACAGCGACACGGCTACCGCTTCCTGTCCGCGTTCGACGACGCCGATGTGATCGCGGGCCAGGGCACGGTCGGCATCGAGCTGGCCGCACACGCGCCGGACGTGGTGATCGTGCCGATCGGCGGCGGTGGACTGGCCTCCGGCGTTGCACTGGCGCTGAAATCGCAGGGCGTGCGCGTGATTGGCGCGCAGGTGGAAGGCGTCGATTCGATGGCACGTGCGATCCGCGGCGACGTGCGCGAGATCGCCCCGGTTGCCTCTCTGGCCGACGGCGTGCGGGTGAAGATTCCCGGCTTCCTGACCCGCCGCCTGTGCACCTCGCTGCTGGACGATGTGGTGATCGTGCGCGAGGCCGAACTGCGCGAAACGCTGGTCCGGCTTGCGCTGGAGGAACACATCATCGCCGAGGGCGCGGGCGCGTTGGCGCTGGCGGCCGGCCGCCGCGTCGCCGGCCGCCGCAAGTGTGCGGTGGTGTCCGGCGGCAACATCGATGCCGGTGTCCTGGCCGGCCTGCTCACCGACATCCGTCCGCGCCCGCCACGCAAACCGCGGCGACGGCGCAGCGAAACCCCGCGCTCGCCGACCAAGGCCAGCGCCCTCGCCTCCCCCGCCTCTTCCCCTTCCCCCCTGCAAGCCGTCGCACCCGCTGTCGAGGAGATTTCCCTGTGACCACCATCGAACGAATTACCACCCCGCGCATCCGCATCTTCGACACCACCCTGCGTGACGGCGAGCAGTCCCCCGGCTGCAGCATGAGCCCGCCGCAGAAGCTGGTGATGGCGCGTGCGCTGGACGAACTGGGCGTGGACATCATCGAGACCGGCTTCCCGGCCAGCTCGCAATCCGACCGCGAGGCGATGGCGCTGATCGGCCGCGAGCTGCGCCGCCCGAGCCTGAGCCTGGCGGTGCTGTCGCGCTGCCTGCAGGCCGATATCGAGACCTCCGCACGTGCACTGGAAGCGGCAGCCAACCCGCGCCTGCACGTGTTCCTGTCGACCAGCCCGCTGCACCGCGAGCACAAGCTGCGGATGACCCGCGAGCAGGTGCTGGAGTCGGTACGCAAGCACGTCTCGTTGGCCCGTTCCTACATCGACGACGTCGAGTTCTCGGCCGAGGATGCCACCCGCACCGAGCTGGACTACCTGATCGAGGTTTCGCGCGTGGCCATTGCCGCCGGCGCCACCACCATCAACCTGCCCGACACCGTCGGCTTCACCACGCCGGAAGAAATCCGCGCGATGTTCCAGCAGGTCATCGCCGGCGTCGCCGACGTGCCGAACGCGGCCAACGTGATCTTCAGCGCGCACTGCCACAACGACCTGGGCCTGGCGGTGGCCAACTCGCTGGCCGCCATCGAAGGCGGTGCACGCCAGGTCGAGTGCACCATCAACGGCATCGGCGAGCGCGCCGGCAACTGTTCGCTGGAAGAGATCGCGATGGTGCTGAAGGTCCGCCAGGCCTTCTACGAACAGGACAGTTCGATCAACACCCCACGCATCGTCGGCACTTCGCAGCTGCTGCAGCGTCTGGTCGGCATGCCGGTACAGCGCAACAAGGCCATCGTCGGTGCCAACGCGTTCGCCCATGAATCGGGCATCCACCAGCACGGCATGCTGCGCCATCGCGGCACCTACGAAATCATGCGTCCGGAAGACGTGGGCTGGGAAGATTCGCAGATGGTGCTGGGCCGCCACAGTGGCCGCGCCGCCGTCGAAGCGCGCCTGCGTGCGTTGGGCTTCTGGCTGGACGAAGACGAACTGAAGCTGGTGTTCGAGCAGTTCAAGGGTCTGTGCGAACAGCAGCGCGTGGTCACCGATGCCGACCTGCAGACGTTGATGCAGGGCGGCTCCAGCGCGCAGGGCTACCGCCTGGCCTCGATGACCATCAGCGACGTCGGCAGCCGCGCCAACGCGCTGGTCGAACTGTCCGACCCGGATGGCAACCGCGTGGCCGAGACCGCGCAGGGCGACGGCCCGGTCGATGCGCTGTTCGGCGCGCTCTCGGCCGCCACCGGCGTGCAGCTGATGCTGGACAGCTATCACGTGCACAGCGTCGGCATCGGTGCCGATGCGCGTGGCGAAGCCAACCTGAGTGTGCGCCATGACGGCGTGGAGTACGACGGCACCGGCACCAGCAAGGACATCATCGAAGCCTCCGCGCTGGCCTGGCTGGATGTGGCCAACCGCCTGCTGCGCCAGCGTCAGGCCGCCGTCCACAGCAGCACCGACGTTCCCGCTTCCGCCACCGCCTGAGGATCCCACCATGAGCGCCTTCGACACCCCCACCCCGGCCAGCGCCGCTGGCCAGCAGTGGAACGCCCAGGACTATGCGATCGATGCCGGCTTCGTGCCGCTGCTCGGCGGTGCGGTATCGCGCCTGCTCGACCCGCGCGCCGGTGAGCGCATCCTCGACCTGGGCTGTGGCGATGGCGTACTCAGCACCGAACTGGCCCTGAGCGGTGCGCGCATCCACGGCGTGGATGCCTCGCCGGAACTGGTGATCGCCGCCCGTGCGCGCGGCGTCGACGCCCAGCTGATGGACGGCCACGCACTGTCGTTCGACAGCGAGTTCGATGCGGTGTTCAGCAATGCGGCACTGCATTGGATGACGACTCCGGACCGCGTACTGGAAGGCGTGCGCCGCGCCCTGCGCCCCGGTGGCCGCTTCGTCGCCGAGTTCGGCGGCCACGGCAACGTGGCCACGATCATCGCGGCCGTGCAGGCCGCGCGCGTGGCCCACGGGCATGGCGCCAGCACCTTCCGGTGGTACTTCCCGACGGCCGATGCCTACGCCGATCGCCTGCGCCAGCATGGCTTCCAGGTGCAACTGATCGAGTGCACGCCGCGCCCGACCGCACTGCCGACCGGCGTGGCCGGCTGGCTGCGGGTATTCGCCGCAACGCTGCTGGACGACCTGCCGGCCGAGGCCCGCGCCACCGTGCGCGAGGCGGCCACCGCACTGCTGGCCGAGCTGCCGCGTGACGCATCTGGCCAGCCGCTGGCCGACTACGTGCGCCTGCGTGTGCTCGCCCGCCGTCGCTGACTTGACCGTTCCGCTTTCCTTACTGATGTTCGCTATTTCGTACTTCTGCCAGGCATACGCATGACTTCCGCACCCCGCACCCTGTACGACAAACTGTGGGACGCCCACGTGGTGGTTCCCGAATCCGACAGCGCGCCCGCCGTGCTGTACATCGACCTGCACCTGATCCACGAGGTGACCTCGCCGCAGGCCTTCACCGAACTGCGCGAACGCGGCTTGTCGCCGCGCCGGCCGGACCGCACCAAGGCGACGATGGACCACTCCACGCCGACCCTGCCGGCCGCCGCGGACGGCACGCTGCCCTATGCCAGCGCCGCCTCCGAGGCTCAGGTCGCCACGCTGGCGCGCAACTGCGCCGAGCACGGCATCGAGCTGTTCGACATGGCCTCGGACAACCGCGGCATCGTCCACGTGATCGCGCCCGAGCAGGGCTTCACCCAGCCGGGCATGACCATCGTCTGCGGCGACAGCCACACCTCCACCCACGGTGCCTTCGGTTCGCTGGCGTTCGGCATCGGCACCAGCGAGGTCGGCCACGTGCTGGCCACGCAATGCCTGCTGCAGCGCAAGGCGAAGACGCTGGCGATCACCGTCGATGGGCCGCTGGCGCCGGGTGTCGGCGCCAAGGACGTGGTTCTGCACATCATCGGCGTGATCGGCGTCAATGGCGGCACCGGCCACGTGATCGAGTTCCGCGGCAGCACCATCGAAGCGATGGACATGGAACAGCGCATGACCCTGTGCAACATGTCGATCGAAGCGGGTGCGCGTGCCGGTATGGTGGCGCCGGACCAGGTCACCTTCGACTTCGTCGCCAACACCCCGCGCGGCCCAAAGGGCGCCGATTTCGAGGCTGCGGTGGCGCGCTGGCAGCAGCTGCGCAGTGATGACGGCGCGCGCTTCGACAGCGAAGTGCACATCGACGCCGCCGATATCCGCCCGACCCTGACCTGGGGCACCCACCCGGGTACCGCCATCGCGGTGGATGCGCCGATCCCGGCCGCCAACGATGCCGCCGCACAGAAGGGCCTGGACTACATGCATTTCCAGGCCGGAAAGGCGCTGGCCGGAACGCCGGTGGACGTGGTGTTCGTCGGTTCCTGCACCAACGGCCGCCTGAGTGACATGCGTGAGGTGGCGCAGGTGCTGCGCGGTCGTCGCGTCGCCGACCGGGTGCGCATGCTGGTGGTGCCGGGCTCGGAGATCGTCAAGCGAGAGGCCGAGGCCGAAGGCATCCATGAGATCGTGCGCGCGGCCGGTGCCGAATGGCGCGAGCCGGGCTGCTCGATGTGCATCGCCATGAATGGTGATCTGGTCGCGCCCGGGCAGCTGGCCGTGAGCACCAGCAACCGTAATTTCGAAGGCCGCCAGGGTCCCGGTTCGCGCACCCTGCTGGCCTCACCGATGAGCGCGGCGTGGGCCGCGGTGAACGGGCATGTCGCCGACACCCGCGAGCTGTTCGCACAGGAGGTGGCGTGATGGCCGGTTTCCGTACCTTGACCTCGGCCAGCGTGGTGCTGCGCCAGACCAACATCGACACCGACCAGATCATCCCGGCGCGGTTCCTGTCCACCACCGAACGCGCCGGCCTGGGCCGCAACGCCTTCAATGACTGGCGCTGGCAGGCCGACGGTTCACCGGTGGCCGACTTCGCCTTCAACCAGCCGCACAACGCCGGCCGCAGCATCCTGCTGGCGGGTCGCAACTTCGGCTGCGGCTCGTCGCGCGAACATGCACCTTGGGCGCTGACCGACCTGGGCCTGCGCGCCATCGTCAGCAGCGAGATCGCCGACATCTTCCGTGGCAACTCGCTGAAGAACGGCCTGCTGCCGATCGTGCTGGACGAGGCCGACGTGCAGGCGCTGATGCAGCGCCCGGATGATGAGCTGACCATCGACGTGGCCGCGCGCGAACTGCGCACGCCGGACGGCCGCGTCTATTCCTTCCCGCTGGACGGCTTCTCGCAGACCTGCCTGCTGGAAGGTGTCGACCAGTTGGGGTATCTGTTGGGCCGTGTCCCTGAAATCGAACGTTACGAGAGTGAGCATGCACGCTGAAATTGTTGTCCTGCCCGGTGATGGCATCGGCCCGGAAGTGGCCGCCGCGGCAGTCGCCGTCCTGAAGGCCGTCGCCGAACGCTTCAACCACAGCTTCACCTTCAGCGAGCACGACATCGGCGGCATCGCCATCGACCGCCACGGCGAACCGCTGCCGGCGTCGACCCTGGCCGCCTGCCAGGCCGCCAGCGCGGTACTGCTGGGCGCAGTCGGTGGCCCGAAGTGGTCCGACCCGAACGCCAAGGTGCGTCCGGAACAGGGCCTGCTGGCGATCCGCAAGGCGCTGGGCCTGTACGCCAACCTGCGCCCGGTGCGCACCCATGAGGCCGCGCTGCACGCCTCGCCGATCAAGGCCGAGCTGCTGCAGGGTGTGGACTTCGTGGTGGTGCGCGAACTGACCGGCGGCATCTACTTCGGCGACAAGACCCGCGATGCCGACAGTGCCAGCGACCTGTGCCGCTACACCGTGGCCGAGATCGAGCGCGTGCTGCGCAGTGCCTTCCGCCTGGCCCGGCAGCGGCGTGGCAAGGTCACCTCGGTGGACAAGGCCAACGTGTTGGAAACCTCGCGCCTGTGGCGCGACGTGGCCGCGCGCATCGGCCGCGAGGAGTTCCCGGAGGTGGCGCTGGAGCACCAACTGGTCGATTCGATGGCCATGCACCTGCTGGCCAAGCCGCGCGAGTACGACGTGATCGTCACCGAGAACATGTTCGGCGACATCCTCACCGACGAAGCCTCGATGCTGGCCGGCTCACTCGGCCTGCTGCCCTCGGCCTCGCTGGGTGAACCGGGTGCGGTCGGCATCTACGAACCGATCCACGGTTCGGCCCCGGACATCGCCGGCAAGGGCATCGCCAATCCCTACGCGACGATCTTCAGCGCGGCGATGCTGCTGCGCCATTCGCTGGGGCTGGAAGACGAAGCCGCAGCAGTGGAAGCGGCGGTGCACGCGGTGCTGGATGATGGGGTGTTCACTGCCGACCTGGCCGCCAAGGGCCAGGCCGTGAGTACCCCCGCCGCCACGGATGCGGTGCTGGCCAAACTCAACTGATCCGATGGCGCCACTCCATGCGTGGCGCCTCTGCCTTTGGTCATTGTGCGCAGCCACCCATGGGGTGGCTCTACTGTAGATCCACGCCATGCGTGGATCGTTCGAATGTCGCGCAGCAGATCCACGCCATGCACGGCTGCATTATTTGGTGGTGTACCCACCATTGACCAGGATGGTCTGCCCGGTCATCCACCAGCCATCGGTGACCAGGAAGCGGATCCACGGCACGATGTCGGCGATGTCGGTCAGGCCGGTACGGGTGAACGCCGAGAGCGCGGCCGCGGTCTTGTGGTACGCCTGTGCATCGGCACTCTCGGCCGGGTAGAAGAACGGCGTGTCCATCGGGCCCGGCCCGATCGCAGTCACCGAGATGCCGCGCTCACCGAACTCCTTTGACGCCGCGCGGGTGAAATGCTCGACCGGCGCCTTGGTGCCGGCATAGCTGGAATAGAACGGCGTGAACGCACCCAGCAGTGAGGTGACCAGGGTGCAGATGCGACCGCCGTCGTTGACCTGGCGGCCGGCCTCCTTGAGGAAGAAGAATGCGGCCTTGGCGTTGACCGCGCTCATCTCGTCATACTCCGCTTCGCTGATCTCCAGCAGCGGCTTCTTCAGCACCTTGCCGACCGTATTGATGGCGATGTCGGGACGGCCGACTGCGGCCACGGCATCGGCGAACAAGCGCTCCATCGCTGCCGCCGACGTCAGGTCGCCCTGCAGGGCTACCGCCCTGCTGCCGGCCGCCTGCACGGCGGCAACGGTTGCTTCTGCATCGGCCTGGGTGGCGGCACTGTTGTAGTGGATGACGACGGCGCTGGCACCCTGGCGGGCGAAGTCGCGGGCGATCAGGCCGCCCAGGTTCTTGGCACCACCGGCAATCAGCACAGTCTTGCCCTTGAGGGAATGGTCGGTCATGGCTTCGGTCTCAGGAGGGGGCTGCCCGGGGTGGCAACCCTGCCCTGACGACGATATCGTGCAGAAAATGCGGATAAAGCCCGCCACATTGACTTAACTTTCCAGGACCAGCGAACAATGGACCGGATCGATCGCTTCCGCATCTTCACCCGGGTCGTGGAATGCGCCAGCTTCACCCATGCTGCCGACCAGCTCGGCCTGCCCCGCTCGACCGTCTCGGCGGCGATTGCCGAGCTGGAACAGCGGCTTGGCACCCGCCTGCTGCAGCGCTCGACCCGACGGGTATCCACCACCCATGACGGCGACGTGTTCCATGCCCGCTGCCTGCGCCTGATCGCGGAGGTTGAAGACGCCGAGTCGCTGTTCCGGCAGGACGACGCGCAACCGGCCGGTTTGCTGAAGATCGACGTACCCAGCCGCATCGGCCGTCGCATCATCGCCCCGGCGTTGCCGGATTTCTTCGCGCGCTACCCGCAGGTGGAACTGGACCTGGGCATGACCGACCGCGCGGTGAACCTGATCGAAGACGGCTGCGATGCCGTGCTGCGGGTCGGCCAGCTGGGCGATTCCAGCCTGGTGGCGCGCACGCTGGGCCAACTCGACTTCGTCAACGTGGCCGCGCCGGCCTACCTGCGCGAGCACGGCATGCCGCAGCACCCTGCCGACCTGCAGCAGCACCGCGCGGTGAACTACGCATCGCCGACCACGGCACGGGTGGAACCGTGGGAATGGCAGGATGGCGGCCAGCTGCGCACGCTGCCGATGCCCGGCTGGGTACGCGTGAACAGCGCCGAGGCCTCGATCGCGTGCTGCGTGGCGGGATTGGGGCTGTTGCAGATTCCGCGCTACGACGTGCAGGCCGAGCTGCAGTCAGGCGCATTGGTGGAGGTGATGCCGCAGTACGCGGCGCAGCCGCTGCCGGTGACCCTGCTGCAACCGCATCGGCAACACCGTGCACTGCGCGTGCAGGTGTTCGTCGAGTGGCTGCTGCCAGTGCTGCGGATCGGCCTGCAGCTGCAGTAGATCCACGTCATGCGTGGGTGCTTCTGTAGAGTCGAGCCATGCTCGACTCATCCCATCATCGCGCGAAGAGCGAAGAGCGAAGAGCAGCCGAGCATGGCTCGGCTCTACAGAAAGCAGATCCCGCGAGCAGATCAGTCCACGCCATGCGTGGATGCATGCTGCAGCGCCAACCAAGGTTGGCACCTACCAGGGCAACGATCCGCTGCTGTAGATGCACGTCATGCGCGGGTGCTTCTGTAGAGTCGAGCCATGCTCGACTCATCCCATCATCGCGCGAAGAGCGAAGAGCGAAGAGCGAAGAGCGAAGAGCGAAGAGCAGCCGAGCATGGCTCGGCTCTACAGAAGGCAGATCCCGCGAGCAGATCAGTCCACGCCATGTGTGGATGCATGCTGCAGTGCCAACCAAGGTTGGCACCTACCAGGACAAGGACCAGTTGCGGTAGATCCACGCCATGCGGGGATGTTTCTGTAGAGTCGAGCCATGCTCGACTCATCCCATCATCGCGCGAAGAGCGAAGAGCGAAGAGCGAAGAGCAGCCGAGCATGGCTCGGCTCTACAGAAGGCAGATTCCGCGAGCAGATCCATCCACGCCATGCGTGGATGGGTGCAGCCGCAGAACCCGGGGCATTACGCCCCGGATTCGTCCGGCTTCACCCGGAACCACGCCGCGTACAACGCCGGCAGGAACACCAGCGTCAGCACCGTACCCACGATCAGACCACCCATGATCGAGATCGCCATCGAGCCATAGAACGCGCTGCGCGACAGCGGAATCATCGCCAGCACGGCCGCCAGCGCGGTCAGCACGATCGGGCGGAAGCGGCGCACCGTGGCATCGATGATCGAATGCCAGCGATCATGCCCGGCATCGATGTCCTGCTGGATCTGGTCGATCAGGATCACCGAGTTGCGCATGATCATGCCCGCCAGCGCGATCGTGCCCAGCAGCGCGACGAAGCCGAACGGCGCACGGAACAGCAGCAGGAACAGGGTCGCACCGATGATGCCCAGCGGCGCGGTCACCAGCACCATCGCCGCACGCGAGAAGCTGCGCAGCTGCAGCATCAGCAGCGTCGCCACCACCACCAGGAACAGCGGCATGCCGGCCTTGATCGAGTTCTGCCCGCGCGCCGAGTCCTCCACGGTGCCACCGGTTTCCAGCAGGTAGCCGCTGGGCAGCTCGGCACGGATGCCATCCAGCGTGGGCACGATCTGGTGCACCACGTCCAGCGCCTGCATGCCATCGCTGATGTCGGCGCGCACGGTCACGGTCGGCAACCGGTTGCGGTGCCAGATGATGCCGTCCTCGAAGCCGTACTCCATCGTCGCCACCTGCGACAGCGTGATGCTGCCGCCGTTGGCGGTCGGCATCGACAGGCTGGACAGCAGCTCCAGCTGGTTGCGCTCATCGGTCGGCCCGCGCAGCAGCATCTCGATCTGGCGGTTGCCTTCGCGATACACGCTCACCGACTGGCCGGCCAGCGAACTGGCCAGGAACTGGCTGACCTGGGCGCTGCTCACGCCCAGCGCGCGGGCACGCTCCTGGTCGATCACCAGCCGCACCACCTTGCTCGGCTCGCTCCAGTCCAGGTTGACGTTCATCACGTGCGGGTTCTCACGCACCTTGGCCTCGACCTGGCGCGCGATCGCCTGCACCTTCTCGATGTGCTCGCCGGAGATGCGCATCTGCACCGGATAACCGACCGGCGGGCCGTTCTCCAGGCGGGTCACGCGCATCTGCACGTCCGGGAACTTCGGAATCACCTCGTGCAGCAGCCAGTCACGGGTGCTTTCGCGCGATTTGATGTCCTTGGCCAGCACCACGAACTGGGCGAAGTTGGTCGCCGGCAGCTGCTGGTCCAGCGGCAGGTAGAAGCGCGGCGAACCGGTACCCACATAGGACACATAGTTGGCGATGCCCTCGCGGCTGGACAGCAGCTTCTCCAGCTTCTCGGCCTGGGCCTGGGTCGAGCGCAGCGACGCCCCCTCGGCCAGCTCGATGTCCACCATCAGTTCCGGCCGGGTCGAGTCCGGGAAGAACTGCTGCGGCACGAAGCGGAACATCATCAGTGAGAACACGAACAGGGCGACGGTCGCGGCGATCACCCACCAGCGGCGGCGCAGGCAGGCGTCGAGGAAGCGCCGGAAGCTGCGGTAGAACGGGCGCTGGTAGGGATCGTGGTCGTGCCCATGCTGCGGCGGTGCGATCAGGTTGGCCAGCGGCGGATAGCGGTCGGCCCACTGCTGGCGCTTGGCCAGCCAACGCGCGGACAGGCTGCCGGGCTTCGGCGGCTGCGGATTGAACAGGTCCGGCAGCATCTTGTCGCCCAGGTACGGGATGAACAGCACCGCTGCGATCCACGACACCACCAGTGCAATGGTCACCACCTGGAACAGCGAACGGGTGTATTCACCGGTGCTCGATGCCGCCGTGGCGATCGGCAGGAAGCCGGCTGCCGTGATCAATGTGCCGGTCAGCATCGGGAACGCGGTCGATTCCCAGGCGAAGCTGGCCGCGCGCAGGCGATCGAAGCCCTGCTCCATCTTGGTGGCCATCATCTCCACCGCGATGATCGCATCGTCCACCAGCAGGCCCAGCGCCAGCACCAGTGCGCCCAGCGAAATCTTGTGCAGGCCGATGTCGAAGTAATGCATGACGAAGAAGGTCATCGCCAGCACCAGCGGAATGGTCACGCCCACCACCAGGCCGGTGCGCAGGCCCAGCGAGAAGAAACTGACCAGCAGCACGATCACCACCGCTTCGGTCAGCACCTGCACGAACTCGCCAACCGACTCCTCCACCGACTGCGGCTGGTCGGACACCTTGCGCAGCTGCATGCCGGCCGGCAGGGTCTTCTGCAGCCGCTCGAACTCGGCGTCGAGGTTGGCGCCCAGCTTGAGGATGTCACCGCCATCCTTCATCGCCACCGCCAGGCCGATCGCCTCTTCGCCCATGAAGCGCATCTTCGGCGACGCCGGATCGGCGAAGCCACGCTTGACCTCGGCGATGTCGCCCAGGTGCACGGTGCGGTCGCCAGCACGGATCGGGAACTGGCGGATGGCGTCGATGTCGTTGAACTGGCCCGTCACGCGCAGCTGCACGCGATCGGTGGCGGTCTCGAAGAAGCTGGTGCCGGTGATCGCATTCTGGTCGGCCAGCGCCTGCTGCACCTGCTGCATCGACACACCCAGCGTTGCCAGCCGGGTGTTGGACAGTTCGATCCACACCTTCTCGTCCTGCAGGCCGACCAGGTCGATCTTGCCGACATCGGGTACGCGCTGCAGTTCCAGCTGGATGCGGTCGGCGTAGTCGCGCATCACCGCGTAGTCGAAGCCCTTGCCGGTCAACGCATAGATGTTCCCGTAGGTGTCGCCGAACTCATCGTTGAAGAACGGGCCGACAATCTCGCGCGGCAGCGTCGCACGGATGTCGCCCACGCGCTTGCGAACCTGGTACCACAGGTCCGGGATCTGCTTGGAACGCAGGCTGTCGCGCGCCATGAAGATGACCTGCGATTCGCCGGGGCGCGAATAGGAGCGGATGAACTCGTACTCGCCGGTGTTCATCAGCGCCTTCTCGATCGGCTCGGTCACCTGCCGCGAGACCTGTTCGGCGGTGGCGCCCGGCCAAAGCGTGCGCACCACCATCGCCTTGAAGGTGAATGGCGGATCCTCGGACTGGCCCAGATGCTTGTACGACCATGCGCCGATCAGCGCGAAGGCAAGCATCGCGAACAGCACCAGCGGGCGGTTGGACAACGCCCACTCGGAAAGATTGAAGCGGCGCACCGGCTTACTCCTTGGCCTTGGCGGCAGCGGCCGGCGTGGCCGGCTTCAGCACCGGGCGGTTCTGGCGGTCCACGGCGATCACCGGCTGGCCGGCACGCAACAGGTGTCCGCCGGCAGCGACCACCCAGTCACCCGCATTCACGCCGGACAGCACCGGCACCGATTCGCTGCCATAGGCACCGGTGGTGACCGACGCGGCCTTCAGCGTGCTGTTGGCCGGATCGACCACCCACACGCTGGCGGCACCGTTGGCACCGCGCTGCAGCGCACCGAGCGGCAGCTGCAGGGTGCCGTGGCGGCCGGCGCTGCTGTAGACGCGCGCGCTCTGGCCCAGTTCGACATCGGCCAGCGCATCGGCGGGCAGGCTGACCCGGGTTGCATAGGTGCGTGCCTGTGGATCGGCGGCAGCGGCGATCTCGCGGATCGTGCCTGGCAGGCGCTGGCCAGGACGGTTCCACAGCTCCACCTCGACCGGCTGGCCCACCGCATAGTCGCGGATGGTGGCCTCGGGCAGGTCGATCAGCACTTCGCGCCCGCCATCGGCGGCCAGGTTGAAGATGGTCTGGCCGGCCGACACCACCTGCCCGGCTTCGGCCTCGCGGCTGGCGATCACGCCATCGGACGGCGCGCGCAGCTGTGCGTAGTCGGCCTGGTTGCGCAGCACATCGAGGTTGGCGCGGGCGGCGTTGGCCTGGCCCTGCGCGGCCTTGAAGGCGGCGGACTGCTGGTCCAGCTGCGAGCGGCTGACCAGCTGCTGGTCGGCCAGCACCTGGTAGCGCTTGAGGTCATCACGGGCACGCACCAGATCGGCTTCGGCCGCAGCAAGCTGCGCCTGCGAGGCGCGGGCCTGCAGCGCGAAGTCGGCCACGTCCAGCTCGGCCAGCACGTCGCCCTTCTTCACCCGTTGCCCGGCATCGACGTGGCGCTTGACCAGATTGCCGCCAACGCGGAACGAGAGTGGACTTTCCTGCCGCGCACGCACCGTGCCCGGGAACGCCGCCGGCGCCTGCCCGGCCTGCTCGCCAGGGTGAACCACCAGCACCGGAACGGCCGCCTGGGGCGCCTGTTCCTGTCCCGAACAGGCTGCCAGCGCAGCCATCCACACCATACCGCCCATCCAGCGCACGATCTTCATCGGTCAACGTCCTGAAAACGCAGGGTTGCAACTAAGGGGGGAGCCGCGACTGCCGGCCCAATTTAATAAACCGGCCGGTATAGTATAAATATCGAACCGCTTGGTCTAGTATTGTCGTGATGAGTTCTCACACTTCCCGCAAGCCGTCGGCCAAGCCCGCTGCCAAGGCCGCCGGACCCGGGCGCCCCAAGGACCTCGGCAAGCGCGCGGCGATCCTTGAAGCAGCCAAGACACTGTTCATCGAACAGGGCTATACCGGCGTGAGCATGGACACCATCGCCGCTCAGGCCGGCGTCTCGAAACTGACTGTGTACAGCCACTTCGGCGACAAGGAGACCCTGTTCTCCGAGGCCGTGCAGTCGAAGTGCATTGAAATGCTGCCCGATGCCCTGTTCGTGGCCGACGCGGACGGCCCGCTGCGCGACCAGCTGATCGGGATCGGTCTGGCCTTCTTCGAACTGATCACGTCCGATGCGGCGATCTCGATCCAGCGCATGATGATGGCGCCGGAGACCGACGAACGCCTGCGCGAGCTGTTCTGGAAGGCAGGACCGGAACGTACCTGCGAGGCCCTGGCTGACTTCCTGCGGGCACGCGCCGAGCGCGGCGAGCTGGAAATCACCGACTGTTCGCTGGCTGGCGAGCAGTTCCTGACCCTGGTCAAGGGTGAAGTGCACATGCATATGATGTGCGGCATGCCACTGTCACCGGTGGAATGCGACCCTCTTGCCCACGTGACTGCCAGCATCGACTTCTTCCTGCGCGCCTATGCGCCGCGAGGGGCCGGGACGGCTGAATAACCAAAACTGAACGAACCGGAGGTCGCGATGACTTCCGGCACTGCGACCCCGGCCACCCGGCAGCTGATGCTCTGGGCGCGCCGCCGGCCTCCGGCACCGGTAAAATGGCCGGCCCACTGCGCTGGATTTGAACCTCATGACGATTGATTACGCCCACGCCCGCGAACTGATGGTGGAACAGCAGATCCGTCCCTGGGACGTGCTGGACATCAAGGTGCTCGACGTCCTGGCCCGCCTACCGCGCGAGGCTTTTGTCGCCGATGCACACCGGGCACTGGCCTACGCCGACGTCGAACTGCCGATCGGCCATGGCCAGAAGATGATGAAGCCGGTCATCGAGGGCCGTACCCTGCAGGCGCTGGACCTGCAGCCGGGTGACGAAGTGCTGGAAATCGGCACCGGCAGCGGCTTCCTGTCGGCCTGCATCGGCGCGCTGGCGCGCGACGTGCTGAGCCTGGAAATCGACCCGGAGTTGGCCGCCGCCGCGCGCGCCCGCCTGGACGCGTCCGGCCTGGGCACCAACGTCCGCGTGGAAGTGGCCGACGCCCTGTCCTGGCAGACCGAACGCCGCTTTGACGTGATCTGTGTCACTGGTGCGGTCGACGTGGTGCCGTCACAGTTCGCCTCGTGGCTGCGTCCGGGTGGTCGCCTGTTCGTGATCCACGGCCGCTCGCCGGCGATGGAGGCCCTGCTGGTCAAGGCCGACGGCAGCAGCGAGTCCCTGTTCGAGACCGATATCGATTACCTGCGTGGTGCCGCCCCGGCCCCCCAGTTCCACCTCTGAGTCCAAGGAAGCCGCAATGATCCGCCGATCCCTCGCTGTTGCGCTGGCCACTGCCCTGCTGCCGTTGTCCGCCCATGCCGCCGACCTGCTGCAGGTCTACGAAATGGCGCGCAATGGCGATCCGCAGCTGTCCGCCGCCGAATCGACCCGGCTGTATGACAAGGAAGGCGCCGTGCAGGCGCGCGCCGCCCTGCTGCCGCAGATCAACGGCCAGGCCCAGCTGAACCGCACGCGCAGTGAGCCGAACGCCGACGCCAACTCCGGCTCGTTCACCAACAAGCGCCGCACCTACACGATCGACGGCAGCCAGACGCTGTTCAACTGGACCCAGATCAACAACCTGCGTTCGCAGCGCGAGCTGAGCAAGGCGGCGGACTTCACCCTCGATTCGGCCAACGACAGCCTGATCGTGCGCACCTCGGCGGCCTACTTCAACGTGCTGGTGGCGATCGAATCGCTGAATGCCGCACAGACCAATGAAGCGGCCGCGAAGAAGCAGTTCGACTTCGCCGACAAGCGCCTGGAAGTGGGCCTGGCGCCGATCACCGACGTGCACGAAGCACGCGCCCAGTACGACCAGGCGCGTGCCAACACCATCGTTGCGCAGAACACCCTGGCCGATAACTACCAGGCCCTGACCGAACTGACCGGCCAGCCGGTGACCAACCTGCGTGGGCTGCCGGCCGACTTCCGCCCGGAAGTGCCGGCCAACCGTGGCAACATCGATGAGCTGGTGCAGCAGGCCACCACCCAGAATCCGGCGCTGAAGGCGCAGGAACTGAAGGTCAGCGCCGCCGAGGCTGGCGTGCAGGCCGCCCGTGGCGGCCATTACCCGACCCTGTCGCTGGGCGGCAGCTGGGGCAAGAGCGCGACCTGGGGTGACAGCACTGGTTCCGGTTCGCTGTCGCCGGACGCCCGCACCAACAGCATCGGCCTGACCCTGAGCGTGCCGATCTTCTCCGGTGGTGCCACCCAGTCCGGCGTGCGCCAGGCGCTGGCCCAGCGTGACATCGCCCAGGACGGCTACGAGCAGCAGAAGCGCGCCCTGGACCGCAACACCCGCAATGCCTACCAGACCCTGGTACAGGGCATCAGCGAAGTGGAGGCCCGTCGCCTGGCCGTGGTCTCGGCACAGAGCGCGTACGACGCCTCGCAGGTCGGCCTGGAAGTCGGTACCCGTACCGTGCTGGACGTGATCCAGAACCAGCGCATCCTGTTCTCGGCGCAGCTGGACTACGCCCAGGCCCGCTACACCTTCCTGCAGAACCGCCTGCTGCTGAGCCAGTCGCTGGGTGCGCTGGACGTGGCCGAGCTGCAGGACGTCAACCGCCTGCTGACCCAGGACGCGGGCAATCCGGCAACGACCACGCACTGATCCGTCGCCCTGCCGGCAACAAAGAAGCCACCCGCAAGGGTGGCTTTTTTGCAGGCGGTGCAGCCGCCCGCAGCTACCCGTTGCGTGGCCCCGCGAACCCTCAGCCCGGCCATGCCCGCAGGCGTTCCAACGCCGCAAGGACGCACAGCGCGGCCGCCAAGGGCGCCAGCATCGGCAGCACCAGTTCGCGACCGGTTGCGCCCTGCCTCATGTCATTCCGCCGCCGCAGCACCGCCAGGCACAGCGCCGCCATCACCAGCAGGGTTGCCGGACCCGGCAGCGCCGGCAGGGTGCCCAACGGCAGCCACAGCACCAGCATCACCGCCGGCAGTCCGACCACCGCCACGATCACACCGCGGGAGCGTCCCACTGCATCACCCGCCCCTGGCCACAGCGATGTTGCCAGCCGCAAGGCCAGCATCAGCAGCACCAGCTGCAGGGCGGCCAGGCCCGTAGCCCCCGCCAGCGGCAACAACGGCAGCATCCACTCCAATTGCGGATGCATCTGCAGCGCCACCGACAGTGGCCGGGTACTGGCAAGCGCGGAAAACTCGACCAGCCCTGCCTGCAGTGCTGCCAGCACGATCAGCAGCAGCATCGCCAGCAACGAGACCAGCGCCAGCACTGCCGGTTGCCACATCGCGCCCTGGCGGCGCAACGCAGGAAAGCCCAGTGCCAAGCCGACGCTGGCAAATACCCCCAGCAGCGGCACCGCAGCCGCCAGCACCCCGCCCAGCCCGAAGCGATACGGCGCGGTCGCCGGTGGCAGCCAGGGGATCCAGTGCGCGTAATGCACATGACGTGCCGCCAGCGCCAGCAGCAACAGCCCCGCACCGATCTTCACCGTCAACAGGGCGCAGGCCACCAGCACCACACGCCGTGGCGGCAGCAATGCCAGCGCGCCCAGCATCAGCAGGCCCACCGCCGCCGTGACCTGTTCCGGCAGCCAGTCGCAGGGCTGGAGGCCTTCGGCGGCCAGCACCGCGTGCAGATGGAGGGCCATGGACTGCGCCACGCCCGCCGTGGTCGCCACCAGCTCCAGCAGCAGGGCCATGCCCAACACGCCCGCCACCCGCGGCCCCCAGCTGGCAGCCAGCAGCCCGTGCAGGCCCTCGCCCGCCGGCAACCGCAGCACCAGATCCTGCAGGCAGCACAGCACCAGGCCGGCCCCCAGTGCAGCCAGCAACAGGCTGAGCACGATGGCGGGGCCTGCCTGTGCCGCCGTGTGCTGGCCCACCAGTGCGATCACGCTGCCGCCCACCAACAGTGTCAACGCCACCACCGCCAGATGGTCCGTCCCCAGTCCGGCCCCACCCGTGCCGTCCCCGCCCCTGTCGCCGTCCATCGCAAGTTCCCTTGATATCCGCCCAAGCGCGGTCGACAGCAGGCTGGCAGCCTGCGTCGCCCTGCGGAATCAGAATCGGTGGAATGTGCGCAACGATGTGATGGCAGGCACGCTGCCAGCGGCAGGGTCGGTCCAGCAACGACAGAAAAATCGTCGCTAAGCAGAATTGATGAAGTTGATCACGACAATGCTCGTCAGCGCCGCTGACTCCGCGCTGCCGCGATCACTCGCGCGGTGGTGGCAGGTGCGGCGCCACCAGGGCAAGCGTGCGTTGCAGCGCGCCGCGGCCATTGCTGACCAGCGTGCATCCCGCCCGCGCCATGTCTTCGCGGGCCTGGGCATCGTCGAGCAGGTGCTGCAGCAGATCGCCCACCGCCTGCGCGTCCTCGCCGATGAGCAGCGCCCCGGCCTCGCGCATGCGCCGGGAAATTTCCGCGAAGTTGTGCAGGTGCGGGCCGGTCACCGCCGCCGTTCCCATCGCGGCCGGCTCCAGCAGGTTGTGACCACCGATGGCCTGCAGGCTGCCGCCGACGAAGGCGACCTGGGCGCAGGCATAGAACGGCATCAGCTCGCCAAGGGTGTCGATGACGAACACGTCGGTGGCCGCGTGTGGCCACTGGTCCACGCGGCGGGTCGCCACGCTCCAGCCCTGTTCGCGCGCCAGCGCTTCCACCTTCGGGAAACGCTCGGGATGTCGCGGTGCCCACAGCAGCAGCAGCTCCGGATGCCGCTGGCGCAGGCGCCGGTGCAGGTCGATCACCGCCTGCTCCTCGCCATCATGGGTACTGGCGGCGATCCATACCGGACGAGCGGCCGGTACCCGCGCGTGGAACTGTTCGACGAAACCCTGCACATCCGGCGTGGCGATGTCGAATTTCAGGTTGCCCAGCGCCTGCACCTGGCCGGGATCCGCCCCCAGCTGCACGAAGCGCTCGGCATCGTCCTGCGACTGCGCGGCCACGCAGGTGACGGTGCGCAGCGCGCGGCGGATCAGTGCCGCCAGCAACCGGTAGCCGCGCAGCGAACGCGCCGACAACCGGGCGTTGAGGATGTACACCGGAATGCCGCGGTCACGGCAGCCGAACAGCATGTTCGGCCACAGCTCGGTTTCCAGGATCAGCGCCAGGCTGGGCTGGAAATGGCCGAGGAAACGGTTGACGCTGCCCGGCACGTCGTACGGCAGGTAGACATGGTCCAGGGCGTCGCCCCACAGCGCGCGTACGCGCTCGGAGCCGGTCGGGGTGATGGTGGTGATCACCCAGCGGATGTCCGGGCGCTGCTGGCGCAGGGCATTGACCAGCGGCGCGGCGGCATTGACCTCGCCCACCGAGACCGCGTGCAGCCAGACCCGCGGCTGCCCGGTCGGCTGCGGATAGGAGGCATAGCGTTCATCCCAGCGCCGGAAGTATTCACGAACCCGGAAACCGCGCCAGACCAGGTGGTACACGGTGATCGGCAGCAGGATGTAGAGCACGACCGAATACAGGCCGCGCAGGATCCATTCGACAGGGTCTTTGCGCATGCGGCAAGGATACGGGAGCCCCCGGGGAAAGACACGCGGCCGCCTTGGTAGAATGGCCCCATGTCAGATGCCTCCACCGCCGTCCGCCCATCGCTGCGCGATCCGCGCAACTGGCCGATGTTCGCCGCCATGTTCGGCGCCTTCGCCATCGCTCGCCTGCCGTGGATGCTGCAGCGCGCGCTGGGCCGGGGCGTCGGCTGGATCACCTGGCGCCTGCTCGGCAGCCGCCGCCGCGCCGCCGAAGTCAACCTGCAGCTGTGCTTCCCCGAGAAGGACGAAGCCTGGCGCCAGCGCCTGGTGCGCGACAGTTTCGATGCGCTGGGCGTGGGCGTGTTCGAGTGCATCCGCGCCTGGTGGGGCAGCATCGACCGCATCCGCCCGCAGGTACGGATCGAAGGCCTGGAACACCTGCGGCAGATGGAGGCTGAAGGCCGCGGCGTGCTGCTGGTCTCCGGCCACTTCATGACCCTGGAAATGTGCGGACGCCTGCTGTGCGACTACGTCGACCTGTCCGGCATGTACCGCAAGCACAAGAACCCGGTGTACGAGTGGGCGGTGAAGTTCGGCCGCCTGCGCTATGCCAAGGCGATGTTCGCCAACGAGGACATCCGCGCGACCGTGCGCCACCTGAAGAAGGGCGGCTTCCTCTGGTACGCGCCGGACCAGGACATGCGTGGCAAGGACACCGTGTTCGTGCCGTTCTTCGGCCACACCGCTTCGACCATCACCGCCACCCACCAGCTGGCAAGGATGACCGGTTGTGCAGTGATCCCGTACTTCCACCGCCGCGAAGGCGGGAAGTACGTGCTGAAGATCGGCGCACCGCTGGAGAATTTCCCCAGCGAGGACGTGGAAGCCGATACCACGCGGGTCAACCAGGCCATCGAAGAGATGGTGCGCGAAGCCCCCGACCAGTACCTGTGGATCCACCGCCGCTTCAAGCGCCAGCCCGGCGGCCGGAGTGATTTCTACAAATAGCCGGATGCGGTGGAAGGGCCGGCGTCCTCGCGGTAGTCGCCAACCTTGGTTGGCGCCGGATGAACCGAGGCCGGTCCCGGGGAGCCCACCAAGGTTGGCAACTACTGCATCGGCGGAGATTCGTCCGATTCGCGGGCCAGCAGACTGCCGGCGAACAGGGCCGCCAGCAGCACGGTCAGGCCGCCCCAGAACGCAGAATAGAACGCCAGGTGCGTATTGAGCGGGAACACGGTAACCGCCAGCGCCAGCATCGCCGGGCGGGCGCGGTCACGCGCCGCCGGCGGTGCATAGCGCCAGGCCCGCCAGGCCTGCGCCACCGCCGCCAGCCACAGCAGCAGGCCCAGCACGCCGGTCTCGGCCAGGATTTCCAGCACGATCTGGTGGGCGTGCAATGCCGGTTGATTGCCCCACACGGCGGGGCCCTCGTCTGACACGCAGGCCGGATACGCATCACGGAAGCCGCGCGCACCGACACCGTTGACCGGATGTTCCTCGATCATGCACACCGCCGCCGTCCAGATGCGCGCGCGCCCCGAAAGCGCCTCGTCAACGCCCTGCCCGTCTTCGTTCCATGCCTGTGCCGTGCGCGCAACACGCTCGCGCAGCTGCGGCACGCCCGCTGTCAGTGCGGCCGTACCCAGCGCTGCCACAAGGGCCAGCAGCAGCAGCCGCTTCCAGCCGAACTGGCGCAGGCCGCTGTAGGCCAGCACCAGCACAAAGGTGATCCACGAGGCGCGCGAACCGGCCAGCAGCAGCACGCATCCCACTGCGGCGGCGGCCAGCAACCACCCCGCACTGCCGAAACGCCGCGCCATCGGCAGCAGCAGGAAGGGTGACAGGCTGGCCAGCACCTGGCCGAATTTCAGGTTGCAGGGCCCGAGCGCGCCACTGAGGCGGTCGGCCAGTGCGGCTTCGTCGGCCGGGCACAGCGCGTGGCCACTTACGGCCAGCTTCAGGTGCTCCAGCGACCAGAACCATGGGCTGGTGCCGGCCAGCGCCTGTACCAACGCGTCCAGCGTCCACGCGCCGGTGATCAGCGCCAGGCCGCCGAAGGTCAGCCGCCGCCGTTCCGGTGTGGCCACCGCGATCGCCACCAGCCACATGAAGGGCAGGTAGCGCAGTCCGGCGGCAGCCTTGGTCCACGAGGCCGCCGGATCGATCGCATCGATGGCCGAGAACGCCTGTGGCAGCCAGTAGCCGAGGAACAGGATCGAGGTCAGGGCCCACGCCGCCGTGCTCAACAGGTGCGGGCGGCGCTGCAGCCGGCGCATGACCATGCGCACGGCAGCATAGAGCGCGCCAAGGCCGAGCACGGTTTCAGCGATGCCTGGCAACGGCCACATCGCCACGTACGCCAGCACCCACCAGGGTGCCCAGCGCCCAGCGCGGTCGTCGCGCACGATGGCAGCGGGGTCAGCCGGCGAGATCGGCATAGAGGCGGAGGGTATCGCGCTGCATGGCCTGCAGGGTAAACGGGATGCGGGTCGGCAAGGATGGCGGCTGCGCCAGCAGGGCCAGCGCACGTTCACCCAGCGCGCGCGCGTCGCCGAGCGGCACCGCGCCGCCGGGCTGCAACTGCTGCAGCAGTTCGCCGACGCCACCGTGGTCCCAGCCCAGCACCGGGCGGCCGACCGACAGCGCCTCGACCACGGTGCGGCCAAAGGCTTCCGGCTTGTCCGACAGCTGCAGCACCAGATCGCTGGCGGCGTAGGCCAGGGCGATGCGTGCGGTAGGCGTGCTGATCTGTACGGCCTCGGCCACGCCCAGTGCCGCAGCCTGGCGGCGCAGATCGGCCACGTAGGCCTCACGCCCGGGTTCCTCGGTACCCAGCATCCACAGCTGCGCAGGCACGCCGGCGGCACGCACGTCGGCCAGCAGCTGCAGCGCGTGGGCGTGGCCCTTCAGCCGGGTACCGCGCCCGGGCAACAGCAGCAGCGGGCCATCAACCTGCGCCAGCCAGGGATAATCGGCGGCCAGGGCCAGCCGCGGGCGACGGTCGGCACGTGCTACGCGTGGGAACTGGCCGACATCGACACCGCGGGGAATGACCTGCAGTTTTTCTTCCGGCACCGTCGGGTAGTGGCGTTGCACGAAGGCGCGCACGGTATTGGACACGCAGATCACGCGTTCGCCACTGGTCATCACCGCACTGTAGCGGCTGGGCGAATTCAACCCGTGCACGGTGGTCACCCAGTGCGGGCGCTGTGCGGCGGGCATGGCGCGGATCGCGTACAGGCCCAGCCAGGCCGGCAGCCGCGAACGGGCGTGCACGATGTCCGCACCGACCTCGGCAAACAGGCGGCGCAGGGTCGGCAGATGGCGCAGGGTCAGCAGCGACTTGCGGCCGATGTCCAGGGTGAGGTGCTCGGCACCGCTGTCCAGCAGCGGCTGCACCAGGCGGCCACCGGCGGACACCACCAGTGCACGATGGCCGGCCGCGACCAGGGCAGCAGCGATTTCCAGGGTCGAGCGCTCGACACCGCCGGAGTGCAGCGCCGGCAGCAACTGCACCACGGTCAATCGGCGCATCGAAGGGGCCGCCGTTTAGTCGGCCAGCACGAACACGGAACCGCAGTACGGGCACTGCGCTTCACCGTTGGGCTCGTCTTCGATCGGCAGGTACACGCGCGGATGCGAGTTCCACAGCGCCATTTCCGGGGTCGGGCAGCTCAACGGCAGATCGCTGCGGTGCACGGTGTAGCGCTTCTCGGCGTTGGCGGGCGCGGTGGCGGTATGGCTCATGGCGGATGTCGGTGAACGGGTTGCGAGGCCTGTGATTCTAGCATCTGGGCCGCACCGACATTGCGCCACAACGGGCCTTTGCGCGCTCCCGCCGATGCCTCGCATCTCCCCGCCGCACGCCGGGCGGCGGCGGCGCCGGGGATTTCGCGGTCGTTCCGGCAGGTTCGCTCGCCAGAATCGACTCCAGCGATATTTCCCGCATTTGGATCGAACTAAATGGCACTTGCCAGCGCGCGACGGCTGTTGCAGGATCGGGCCAGGTCGCACCCCGACCCACCCAATCCAACCCGATCGCATGGCCCGCCCCCACCGGACCGGCATCGCCTCTTCCACTGCCAGCCTGGCGGGCGGAGCGATGCTGTCCGTGGTGTCCGCCGATGCGGGTTCTGCCCGCCGCCAGCCCTTCCGGGAGACCCTTGCATGACCCTGTCCGATCCGCGCCGCGCCCTGCTTCCACTCGCCCTGGCCCTGGCCTGTGCGACCACTGCGATGCCGGTGCTGGCACAGGGGCTGCAGACCTCGTTCGAGCCCGGCGAACCTGCCCCGACGCAGGCCGCGGGTGCACTTCAGGTCACGATCGGCAACGGCCCTGCGGCGCCTTACGCGGCCAAGCGCAACGCCGGCTACAGCGGCCTGCATGCACTGCGCTACAGCAGCGAAGGCGGCAGCGCGCGGCGCGAACTGTTCAAGGCCGACCTGCCCATCGAGGCCGATACCACGCTGTCGTGGCTGGTGCTGCCGGAGATCGTCGGCAAGGACACCGTCGCTTCGACCTATGTCTCGCTGGACCTGCTGCTGGACGATGGCAGCCGCGTGTCGGCCGGTACGGCGCGCGACCAGCATGGGGTGGCGATCGGCGCGCTCGCGCAGGGCGAATCGAAGACGCTGTACCCGCAACAGTGGGCGCGCAAGGCAGTGCGGCTGGGCGACGTACCCACGCTGAAGGGCCGCCGCGTGGTGGCGATCGAGCTGGAGGTGGCCAGTGCCGAGGGCGCGCCGGTCTCTGGCTGGATTGATGACGTGCGCCTGGACGCACAGCCGCGGCAGCAGCCACAGCGCGTCTCCGACTGGGTGCTGACCACCCGCGGCACCCAGGCCAACGGCACCTTCTCGCGCGGCAACAATTTCCCGGCCACGGCGGTGCCGCACGGCTTCAACTTCTGGACCCCGGTGACCGATGCCGGCGCACTGAACTGGCTGTACCGCTGGAACGATCAGAACGACGCACAGAACCGCCCGCAGCTGCAGGCGCTTGCGCTGAGCCACCAGCCCAGCCCGTGGATGGGTGACCGCCAGACCTTCCAGGTGATGCCCTCGGCCAGCCGTGGCGTGCCGGAGGCCGACCGCCGCAAGCGCGCGCTGTCGTTCGATCGCCGCCATGAAAGCGCGCGCCCCTACCGCTACGACGTGCGCTTCGACAACGGCATCGCTGCCGCCATCGCACCGACCGATCATGCCGCGTTGTTCCGCTTCGACTTCCCCGAAGGCGGTGACGCCAACCTGCTGTTCGACAACGTCGATGCACGTGGTGGCCTGACTCTGGATGCCGCCACACAGACGCTGTCCGGCTACACCGATACGCGCAGCGGCCTCTCCAACGGCGCCAGCCGCATGTACGTGGTGGCCAGCTTCGACAAGCCCTGGCGCAGCAGCGGCCGCCTCGACACCGGGCGCCCGACCGGTTACATCAAGTTCGATGCCGGCAGTGAGCGGCGGGTGACGATGCGCATCGCCACCTCGCTGATCTCGGTGGAGCAGGCGCGGCACAACCTCGCACTGGAAATCGCCGCCGCCGATACGCTGGAGAGCGTGGCCGGCCGCGCACAGGACGCGTGGGACGCGCGCCTGGCCCGCTTCGACATCGGCGATGCCAGCGACGACCAGAAGACCACGCTGTACTCCAGCCTGTACCGGCTGTACCTGTACCCGAATTCCGGCCACGAGAACGTGGGCAGCGCCGCCGCACCGGAGTGGCGCTACGCCAACCAGGCCAGCGCCAGCGATGACAACACCGAAGGCAGCGCGACCCGCAGTTACGCCGGCGTGCGCGATGGCAAGGTGTTCGTCAACAACGGCTTCTGGGACACCTTCCGCACCACCTGGCCGGCCTATGCACTGTTCACGCCCGACGATGCCGGCCAGCTAGTGCAGGGCTTCATCGAGCAGTACCGCGCCGGCGGCTGGATCGCACGCTGGTCGTCGCCGGGCTATGCGGACCTGATGGTCGGTACCAGCTCGGACGTGGCCTTCGCCGATGCGTGGCTGAAGGGCATCGGCGGTTTCGATCCGGCCGAGGCCTACGCCGCCGCGCTGAAGAACGCGACCGTGGTCCCGCCCGACCGCCATGTCGGCCGCAAGGGCATGGACCGTTCGACCTTCCGTGGCTACGCCAGCGCGGACGTGCATGAAGGCATGTCGTGGACGATGGAAGGCGCACTCAATGATTTCGGCATCGCCAACATGGCCGACGCGCTGGCCAAGCGTGCGACCACGCCGGCCGCACGCGAGCGCTACAGCACCGAGGCCGACTACTTCCGCTATCGCGCCGCCAGCTACACGACGATGTTCGATCCGGCCGCCGGTTTCTTCCAGGGCCGCACTGCCGATGGCCATTGGCGCGTGGACGCGAAGGACTACGACCCGCGCGTGTGGGGCCACGACTACACCGAGTCCAATGGCTGGACCTTCGCCTTCACCGCCGCCCACGATGGCGAAGGCCTGGCCGCGCTGTACGGTGGCCGCGACAAGCTGGCGGCGAAACTGGATGCCTTCTTCGCCACGCCGGAAACCGCGGACCCGGCACTGGCCGGTTCCTACGGCGGCACCATCCACGAGATGACCGAGGCGCGCGACGTGCGCATGGGCATGTACGCGCACAGCAACCAGCCGGCGCACCACATCCCGTGGATGTACCTGTACGCCGGGCAGCCGTGGAAGACCCAGCAGCACGTGCGCGAGATCCTGTCGCGGCTGTACGTCGGCAGCGAGATCGGCCAGGGCTATCCGGGCGACGAGGACAATGGCGAGACCTCGGCGTGGTACGTGCTGGCCTCGCTGGGCCTGTACCCGCTGCGCATGGGCGCCCCGGAGTATGTGATCGGTTCGCCGGCCTTCCGCCACGCGCGGGTGGAACTGCAGGGCGGCGCGGTGCTGACCGTGAACGCGGCCAACAATTCGCGAGAGAACGTCTACGTGCAGTCGCTGAAGATCAACGGCACGCCCTGGACGAAGACCTGGGTGCCGCACGAGCTGATCGCCAAGGGCGCGACGCTGGACTTCGTGATGGGCCCGCAGCCGTCGCGCTGGGGCAGCGGCGTGGATGACGTGCCGCGCTCGCTGACCGCCCGTGGCCAGCGCCCGCAGCTGCTGCACGACCTGCTCGGCAGCGGCGCGAAGGCGACGCTGGCCGATGGCCGCGCCCTGCCGGCGCTGGTCGATGACGATGCGGCCACCACCGTCGGCCTGGGTGGCGGCGCGACCATCGCACTGACCGGCCTGAGCAATGGCACGCCGACGATGTATACGCTGACCAGCGGTGACGGCCGCATCCAGGGCGGCGAATGGACGCTGGAAGCGCGCAATGGCAACGGCCACTGGACCGTGCTCGACCAGCGCAGCGGCGAAGCCTTCGAGTCTGCCCGCCAGACCCGTCCGTTCCGCATCGCCAGACCCGGTCGTTACAGCGAGTACCGGCTGCGCCTGGCCGCGCCGGGCCGGCTGCCGCTGGCGGAGATCGAACTGTTGGCGCCCAGCGCCGTACAATGAGCCCTATGCGCTACCGTCTGTTGCCTCTGGCCCTTGTTGCCCTTTCCTTCTCCAGCTTCGGCCAGACCCAGGCCTTTGATGCGCAGCTGACCCGCGACGGCGTGACGCTGAACTACCAGGACGCCCGTGGCGCCCTGGCCGCGCCGCAGCGCAAGCGGGTGATCGATACGTTCTACTTCGCCTACCTGCGCGAACGTGCGGACTTCCACCCGGCCGCGCCATCGATGGTGCGCATCGTGATCGATCCGGCCTACACCGGGATCGCCTTCGTCGGTGACAAGGACCAGGCGGCAACGATCACCATCAATCCGGGTTGGCTGGCGCAGCACCCCAACGACATCGACCTGGTCACCCATGAGGCCATGCACATCGTGCAGGGCTATCCGGGCCATGGCGACGCACGGGTGCCGGGTTGGCTGGTGGAGGGCATCGCCGACTACGCACGCGACCGCTACGGCATGGACAATGCCGCCGCGGGCTGGTCGCTGCCGGGCAAGGTCGAGAAGGGTCAGAACTTCGACAGCGGCTACCGGGTCACCGGTGCGTTCCTGAAATGGGCCGACGCCGAACACCCGGGCCTGGTGCTGGCACTGGACACGGCCCTGCGCGATGGCCGCTATGCACCGGCCCTGTGGCAGAAGCACACCGGCAAGGCACTGCCCGCACTGTGGGCCCAGTACGCCAAGCCGCGGTCGGATGCACCGCCGCCGGCCCCTGCACGCCGCGGCAAGCGGCGCTGACTGGCTGGTCAACTGGGAATTGGGGCGACTGGGTAGAGTCGACTGTTAGTCGACTGACT
Organism: Stenotrophomonas sp. LC732; assembly: GCF_052446685.1. NCBI lineage: Bacteria > Pseudomonadati > Pseudomonadota > Gammaproteobacteria > Lysobacterales > Lysobacteraceae > Stenotrophomonas > Stenotrophomonas sp. LC732. The sequence goes on from NZ_CP199214.1 coordinate 3,715,768, forward strand.
TTCGTACAGCCCCCGAAAACCCCGCGCTTCGCGCGATAGTCGACCAACGGTCGACTCTACCTCGCTGCTTTCTACGCCTCAGCGCGACTGCACGAAACCGGCGTACAGCGCGAACAGCTGCTGGAAATATCGCCGCGTGACTCGATTACGCATGACACCCTCGCCCATGAAAGTTGGTCGGGCCCAGGGTGGGAAGGCCGGTCCGGTCCCTTCCCACGGCCGGGCCGCGTGGGCGTATTGGGCCGCAACGGCGTTGCAGGGAAATGACCGGGCGGCGTAGCGCGTGTGGCAGGTTCGGCGGCCGTTGCGGCAAATGAAAACACCGGGCAATGCCCGGTGTTTTCACTTGCGCCGACGTCCAGCCGCGCCAGCGCCATCATTCTCCCGACCAGGAGCCCCTTCTTATTGAAGGGGCGCGCCGAAGGCGGGGGTAGAGGAAGAATGCGTGGGCAGCGGAAGTGGGAAAGAAGGCTTATGCCTTCTTTTCCGCTTCCAGCTGCTTGCGGATCTGCGCATCGACCGCCGCGATCGCGGTCATGTTCAGGATCCGGCGCGAAGTGGCGCTGGTGGTCAGGATATGCACCGGCTTGTTCACGCCCATCAGGATCGGGCCGATCGCCACGCCATCGGTGAACACGCGCACCAGGTTGTAGGCGATGTTGGCCGCTTCCAGGTTCGGCAGCACGAACAGGTTGGCGCGGCCCTGCAGGGTCGAGCCCGGCAGCAGCTTCTGGCGCAGCGCTTCATCCCATGCGGTGTCGCCTTGCATTTCGCCGTCCACGTTCAGGCGCGGGTTGCGCTTGAGCAGCAGCTCGCGCACCTGGCGCATCTTCAGCGCGTCCTTCGAATCGTGGCTGCCGAAGTTGGAGTGCGACAGCAGCGCGACCTTCGGCTCGATGCCGAACAACTTCATGCGGTAGGCCGCCTGCAGGGTCGCTTCGCACAGCTGCTCGGCGGTCGGGTCTTCCTGCACGTGGGTATCGACGAAGAAGAACACGCCCTGCTGGTTGATCACGCCGGTCATCGCCGAGGTCGAGGTGACCTTCGGCTCCAGCGGCAGCACGCTGCGCACGTAGCCCAGCTTCTTGTGGAAGCGGCCGACGATGCCGGTCAGCATCGCATCGGCTTCGCCACGCGCCACCATCACTGCTGCGATCAGGGTCGGGCGCGAACGCATCAGGTTCTTCGCCGCGGCCACGGTCACGCCACGACGGCCGGTCAGGCCATGGTAGTACTGCCAGTATTCGTTGAAGCGCGGGTCATCGTTGATGTTGGTGACTTCAACGTTCTCGCCGATCTTCAGGCGCAGGCCGAGGCGTTCGATGCGCGACTCGATCACTTCCGGGCGGCCGATCAGGATCGGGTGCGCCAGGCCGTCATCGACCACGTTCTGCACCGCCTGCAACACCACTTCCTCTTCGCCTTCGGCGTACACCACGCGCTGCTTGTCGCTGCGCGCGCGGTCGTAGACCGGCTTCATCATCAGGCTGGTGCGGTAGACGAACTGGGCCAGCTTGTCGCGGTAGGCGCCCATGTCGTCGATCGGGCGCGAGGCCACGCCCGAATCCATTGCGGCCTGGGCCACGGCGGCCGACAGCTCCACCAGCAGGCGACGGTCGAACGGACGCGGGATCAGGTATTCACGGCCGAAGCTCGGGGTGTCACCGCCATAGGCCGAGCCCATGTCGGTGGCGGCGCGGCGGGCCAGTGCAGCGATGGCACGCACGCAGGCGATCTTCATTTCCTCGTTGATCGCGGTGGCGCCCACGTCCAGCGCACCACGGAACAGGTACGGGAAGCACAGCACGTTGTTGACCTGGTTCGGGTAGTCCGAACGGCCGGTGCCGATGATCGCGTCCGGACGGGCGGCGCGCGCCAGTTCCGGCATGATTTCCGGGGTCGGGTTGGCCAGTGCGAAGATCACCGGATCCGGCGCCATGGTCTTGACCATGTCGGCGGTCAGGATGCCCGGCGCCGACAGGCCCAGGAAGATGTCCGCGCCGTCGACGATCTCGGCCAGGGTGCGCTTGTCGGTGTCGCGCGCATAGCGCTGCTTTTCCGGATCCAGGTCGGTACGACCGGTGTGGATCACGCCCTCGCGGTCGAAGGCCAGGATGTTTTCCGGCTTCAGGCCCAGCTGCACCAGCATGTTCACGCAGGAAATGCCGGCCGCGCCCATGCCCGTGGTCGCCAGCTTCACGTCCTCGATCTTCTTGCCGGTGATCGCCATGGCGTTGAGCACCGCCGCGCCGACGATGATCGCCGTGCCGTGCTGGTCGTCATGGAACACCGGGATCTTCATGCGCTCGCGCAGCTTGCGCTCGACCACGAAGCATTCCGGCGCCTTGATGTCTTCCAGGTTGATGCCGCCGAACGTCGGTTCCAGCGAGGCGATGATGTCGACCAGCTTGTCCGGGTCGGTCTCGTCGACTTCGATGTCGAACACATCGATGCCGGCGAACTTCTGGAACAGCACGCCCTTGCCTTCCATCACCGGCTTGCCGGCCAGCGCGCCGATGTTGCCCAGGCCCAGCACCGCGGTGCCGTTGGAGATCACCGCCACCAGGTTGCCGCGGGCAGTCAGCTCGCTGGCCTGCTGCGGGTCGGCCTTGATCGCTTCACAGGCGTACGCCACGCCCGGCGAATACGCCAGCGACAGGTCGCGCTGGGTCAGCATGGGCTTGGTAGCGGAAACCTTGATCTTTCCCGGGGGGGACATCCGGTGGTAATCGAGGGCGGCCTGTTTGAAATCTTCGTTGGACATCGATGTGGGTTACATGAATGGGCAGAAGGGACAGGGGATGATACCCCCGTTGGAGCGTCTGGACCTGTCGCTATCCTGTCGCAAGCATGCTGCGACCGCACAATTCCGTGCCGTATGCGACGGTACCGCGATGTCAGCTTCGGCGTTGCCCATGACAGCCATGGGACGCCCTGAAACGCCGCGGGGCCGTACCACTGTCGTGACCGGCCCCGCGGTACCACACACCTGGATCAGCCCTTGGCCGGCAGTGCCTCGGGCAGCGCATCGACCGGCGGCGGCAGTTCGCTTTCGCGGCCATCCAGCGCCAGCTTCAGGCGGTTGCGGTCCAGCGCGCCTTCCCAGCGCGAGACCACCACGGTGGCCACGGCATTGCCGATGAAGTTGGTCAGCGAGCGGCATTCGCTCATGAAGCGGTCCACGCCCAGGATCAGCGCCATGCCGGCCACCGGCACTTCCGGCACGACGGCCAGGGTGGCGGCCAGGGTGATGAAGCCCGCGCCGGTGACGCCGGCCGCGCCCTTGGAGCTGAGCATGGCGACCAGCAGCAGGGCGATCTGGTGGCCCAGGGTCAGTTCGGTGTTGGTGGCCTGGGCGATGAACAGCGCCGCCAGGGTCATGTAGATGTTGGTGCCGTCCAGGTTGAACGAGTAGCCGGTCGGGACCACCAGGCCCACCACCGACTTGCTGCAGCCGGCGCGTTCCATCTTCTCCATCAGCGACGGCAGCGCCGACTCCGACGACGAGGTGCCGAGCACCAGCAGCAGTTCGGCCTTCAGGTAGCGCGCCAGCTTGAACACCGAGAAGCCGCACAGGCGGCAGACCACGCCGAGGATCACCGCCACGAACAGGAAGGCGGTGAGGTAGAACGAGCCCACCAGCCAGGCCAGGTTGATCAGCGAGCCGACGCCGTACTTGCCGATGGTGAAGGCGATCGCACCGAAGGCGCCGATCGGGGCGGCCTTCATCAGGATGTGCACCAGCTTGAACACCGGAGCGACCAGCGCCTCCAGGAAGTTCAGCACCGGCTTGCCCTTCTCGCCCACCATCGCCAGCGCGATGCCGAACAGCACGGCCACGAACAGCACCTGCAGGATGTTGCCGTCGACGAACGCGCTGAGCAGCGTCTTCGGGATGATGTCCATCAGGAAGCCGACCAGGGTCAGGTCGTGCGACTTCTCGACGTAGCTGTGCACCGCGGTCTGGTCCAGCTCGGCGGGGTTGATGTTCATGCCGGCGCCGGGCTGCACCACGTGCGCCACGATCATGCCGACGATCAGCGCCAGCGTGGAGAAGAACAGGAAGTACGCCATCGCCTTGGCAAAGACCCGGCCCACCGTACGCAGGTGGGTCATGCTGGCGATGCCGGTGACGATGGTGAGGAAGATCACCGGCGCGATGATCATCTTCACCAGGTTGATGAAGGCATCACCGAGCGGCTTCATCTTCTCGCCGATCAACGGCTCGTAATGGCCGAGGATGGCGCCCAGGACGATCGCCACGATCACCTGGAAGTACAGCTGGCGATAGATCGGCAACGGCTTTGCAGGCACCGGTGCTGCGGTCGGGATGTGCATGGCGGACTCCGGAAGGGGCGTTTTCAGGCACGTACGGCCCCGGAGCTGCACGGGAACCGTTACCGTGGAAACTGATCGCAGGCCCTGTGCAGCACGCACAGGAGGTGCGACCAATGGACGCCTTTGTACGCGCCAGGCACGCCAGCGCAGATAACCTATTGGTACTAGCCTCCCGGTTCAGGTGGCACAGGTGCCTACACTGGCGCCGCACCGCCCGATCCTGGGGAGGCTGGTGGCCCGGGCTGAACGGCTGGGTGAGTCTTTGCGAAAGTTCCGGCCCTTGCGGCCGTTGATGTCCTGTCCACACGCAATCTGAGAGAGCCGCACCCAACATGCGCCCGAATCCCACCTTGCTGGCCCTGTCGCTGGCCGCCCTTCCCGCCTTCGCCTCGGCCGCCGATTTCGACAACTGGCCGACCAAGTACACCTTCGGTGATGGCACCGAGCTGGCGGCCACCGCCAACATCGCCTACGACTACAACGACTTCTCCTCGGCCAGTGGCCTCGAGGACGACGATGCCGTGCGCCGCAAGGAATTCGGCGCGACGCTGAAAAAGAAGGGCGTCTACGATGCGATGGTCTACTACGACTTCCAGGCCGATACCTGGCTGGACGTGTTCGTGCGCTTCGAGAGCAAGGCCTTCTTCGGCCGTGACGTCGGCCGCTTCCGCTTCGGCTACATGAAGACCCCGGTCGGCCTGGATGCGAACACCTCTTCGCGTGCCGGCAGCTTCCTGGAAACCTCGCTGCCGGTGCAGGCCTTCTACGAAGGCCGCCGCACCGGCGTGGAGTGGGTGCTGGAGCGCCCGCAGTACCTGCTGCAGGCCGGGGCCTATGGCGGCAAGGACCTGCAGGGCGACAACCCCGGCACCACCCAGGCGGTGCGTGCGGTGTGGACGCCGGTGAAGGCACCGGGCGATGTGATCCACCTGGGCCTGGCCTACTCGCAGGAAAACCCGCGTGGCTACAGCGATGGCCGCGACGTGCATCACGAGGCCAGCGCCCGCCTGCGCGCGCGCCCGGAAGCCGGCCTGACCGACATCCGCTACGTCGATTCCGGTGCGCTGGTCACCGCCGACCAGATCCGCCGCACCGGCCTGGAAGGCATCTGGATCCGGGGCCCGTTCTCGCTGCAGGCCGAAGCGCTGCGCGCTACGGTCACCCGTCGTGACGGCAAGCCCGACTACACCGGCAGTGGCCAGTACGCGATGGCCAGCTGGGTGCTGACCGGCGAATCGCGTCCGTACAACGCCGGCGCGGTGGCCAACATCAAGCCGGCGCACAACTACGGCGCGGTCGAACTGCTGGCCCGATACAGCCGTCTCGACCTGGACGATGGCAGCATCCTCGGCGGCCGCCAGCACGACCTGACGCTGGGCGCGAACTGGTACCTGACCAGCCACTTCAAGTTCCAGGCCAACTACGTGAAGGTCGACGCCAGCCGTCGTGGCGTGCACAGCACGCCGGAGATCTTCGAACTGCGCGCGCAGATGCACTTCTGACCCCTTCCACGTCAGACCCCGGCGGGCGTGCACGCCACGCCCGCCGGCCCTGCGTAGACTGCCGCCATGTACTGGCTCAGCCGCCACCGGATGCTGTTGCTGACCCTGCTGGTGATGGTCGGCGGTACCGTGCTGTGCGCGGTCGCCGCCGGTCATTACGCCTGGCGGCGCGCGCTCGGCGAGGAAAGCAGCCAAGTGCAACGCCAGCTGCAGCTGTATGGCCAGGGCCTGCAACAGCGCATCGACCGCTTCGGCACCTTGCCGCAGGTGCTGGCACTTGACCCGGATCTGCTGCATGCACTGCGCGTGCCGCCCTCGCCCAGCGAACGGCAGCGGCTGAACCTCAAGCTGCAACGCGCCAACGAAGTCACCCGTGCCTCGACCCTGACCCTGGTCGGCCACGACGGTGTGGCGGTGGCGGCCAGCAACTGGGACCAGCCGACCACCAACGTCGGCGAGAACTACAGCTACCGCCCCTACTACCGCCAGGCGCTGGCGCAGGGCCGTGGCCGCTTCTACGGCATCGGCATGACCACCGGCGTGCCCGGCTATTACCTTTCGCAGGCCATCGAAGAAGACGGCAAGCGGCTGGGCGTGGTGGTGATCAAGGTCGAGTTGTCCGCGCTGGAACAGGAATGGCTGAGCAGCCCGGACGTGGTGCTGGCCAGCGACGACCACGACGTGGTGTTCCTGGCCAACCGGGACAGCTGGCGCTACCGGCTGCTGCGCCCGCTGGGGGCCGATGAGCGCCGCGAGATGCTGGACGCCCGCCAGTACGCCGACCGCGCATTGCAGCCCCTGCGCGCACGCACCGAAGACGTGCTGGCCGATGGCGGCCGCATGGTGCGCCTGCTGGATCCGGCGCTGCCGCAGCCGATGCTGTGGCAGAGCCTGCCGCTGCCCGCCGAAGGCTGGAACCTGCACCTGCTGCACGATGCCAGTGCCGCCACCGGCGCCGGCCGCGCCGCAGCACTCACCGGTGGCGCTGCATGGCTGGCGCTGGGCTTCCTGGTGCTGTTCGTGCAGCAGCGCCGGCGACTGGCCAAGCATCGCCTGCGCAGCCGCCGCGAGCTGGAAACCCTGCTCAAGCAGCATGCACAGGAACTGCGTACCGCGCAGGATGGCCTGCTGCAGGCCGCCACCGATGCCGACAGCGGCCTCAGCCGCAGCCTCGAACACCTGCCGCAGGGCGTGGTGGTGATCGACCGCGAACTGCGCCTGGTCGCGTGGAATTCGCGCTATCTGGAACTGTTCCGCTTCCCGCAGGACCTGGTTCGCGTCGGCCGGCCGATCGAGGAACTGTTCCGCTTCAACGCACGCCGTGGCCTGCTTGGTCCGGGCCCGGTCGATGAAGCCATCGAGCGCCGCCTGAATCACCTGCGCAGCGGCCGCCCGCACATGCGCGAGAGCGAAAAAGACGATGGCACCGTGCTGGAAATCCGCGGCAACCCGCTGCCCGACGGCGGCTTCGTCACCAGCTATGCCGACATCACCAGCTACAAGAACGCCGCGCGCGAACTGCGCTCGCTGGCCGATGCGCTGGAACACCGCATCGCCGAGCGCACCCATGACCTGGAAGAAGCACGCCGCGAAGCCGAGCAGGCCAACCGCTACAAGACGCGATTCGTCGCCTCGGCCGTGCACGACCTGCTGCAGCCGCTCAACGCGGCGCGCATGTTCGTCTCGGTGCTGCGCGGCAAGCTGGGCGACCCGGCGCAGCAGCAGACTGCGGACCACATCGATGCTGCGCTGGCCGCGCAGGATGCGATCCTCAATAGTCTGCTGGATATCGCGCGCCTGGAATCCGGCAGCCTGCCGACCCGAGTGCAGGCGTTCCGGCTCGGGCCTTTGCTGCAGACGCTGGCGCGCGAATTCGGCATCGCCGCACAGTCGCGTGGCCTGGTGGTCGACTGGGTCGATACCAATGCGGTGGTGGTCAGCGATGAAGCCCTGCTGCGCCGAATCCTGCAGAACTTCCTGTCCAACGCGCTGCGCTACAGCGAACGCGGCCGCGTGCTGCTCGGCTGCCGTCGCCGTGAAGGCATGCTGTGGATCGAGGTGCACGACCAGGGCCCCGGCATTCCCGACGCGTTGCAGGGCGAGATCTTCGAGGAGTTCCGCCGCCTGCACGACGGCCAGCAGCGCGGCGCCGGCCTTGGCCTGGCCATCGTCGATCGCATCGGCCGCCTGCTTGGGCATCCGATCCGGCTGCGCTCGCAGCTGGGCCAGGGCAGCGTGTTCGCGGTGGGCGTGCCGTTCGGCGAAGCCAGCGCGATTCCCGCTACTGCTCCTGTGCCGGTGCTGGTGCAGGAACCGGCGGCGGACAACCCGCGTCGCGGTCGCCGGGTGTGGGTGATCGACGACGATCCGCACGTGTGCGCGGCCAGCCGCGCGCTGCTGGAGCGCTGGGGCTGCGAGGTGGCGCTGGCCGATGGCCCACAGGCGGCGCTGCAGCTGGCAGCAACAGGCGCAGTACCGGAGCTGGTGCTGCTGGATGTGCGCATGGGCGATCACCATGGGCCGGTGCTGTACGAGACATTGGCAGACTTGTGGCAGGCCCGCCCGCCTGTAGTGCTGGTTACTGCCGAGCGCGATGCGGGATTGCGTGAGATGGCCGCCGAACGCGGCTGGGGGATGATGGCCAAGCCGGTGAAGCCGCCGGCGCTGCGGGCACTGATGAGTCAGTTGCTGATCCGCCATCGCGGGTAGTTTCCAGCCAACGGCGCAGCCCCTCGTGGGTGGTGTCTGGTTGGTCGTGGAAAGCAGAAGCCGTGGGTGGGCCGGTCGGGTTGGGTGCGCGGGGGTGTCAGCCGCATGGATGCGGCGACCGAGCTTACATGGATGTACTTGCAGCGGCCCCTGTGCAGTCCACCTGCCCGGCCTCACCCATGAACTGCTCTACGTGTCCACCCACGAGGGGCTGCGCCGTTGGCTGGAAACTACAGCCCGATGCCGGCGTCGCCCTCGGGCTCCAGCGCCTTCACCAGCACCGCCGCCTGTGTGCGGCTGTGGCACTCGAGCTTCTTCAGGATGGCGGTGACGTGCACCTTCACCGTGTTCTCGGCCAGCCCCAGGGTGTAGGCGATCTGCTTGTTGAGCAGGCCGTCGGCCAGGCAGAGCAGCACGCGGAACTGCTGCGGGGTCAGCTGGGCCAGGCGGCTGGCCAGTAGTGCATCGGCCTCGGAACGCTCGGCGGCCATCGCCGGGAACCACAGGCCGCCATCGAGTACTGCCTGCACGGCCTCGCCGATGGTCTCGGCCGGCGCGGACTTCGGGATGAAACCGGCGGCGCCGAACTGCTGGGCACGGCGGATCACCCGCGGATGGTCGTTGGAGGAGAGGATCACCACCGGGATGTCCGGATGCGAGCCGCGCACGTGCAGCAGCGCGGAAAAACCGTGCGCGCCGGGCATGGTCAGGTCGAGCAGCACCAGGTCCACGTCCGGCTGTGCGTCGAGCGCCTCGGCCAGCGCATCGGCACTGGCCACCTCGCGTACCTGCGCCAGCGGCAGGCTCTGCCGCAAGGACTGCACCACCGCCGAACGCAGCAGCGGGTGGTCGTCGGCGATCAGGATGGTGTATTCGCTCATGCCGCCATTGTACGGGCAGGCCGGAGCCTCAGCGCCCCGCCGGCTCGACGCTGCTGCGCCAGGCATCGAGGAACTGGCGGCGCTTGAGCGCATCCAGGTACACCAGCAGGCCCGGGCCGAGCTGGATCGGACGCCGGCTGCGGCCGGGCGCATCGTCGCCACGTGCGTTGCCGGTCACGATCGGCATCAGCCGCGCCTCGCGCGACAGCACCTGCTGGCCACGGGGCGACAGCAGGTAGTCGAGGAAGCGCCGCGCTTCTTCCGGGTGTGGGCCGGTACGCGGAATCACCGCGGTGCGCAGCACCACCAGCGTGTAGTCCTCAGGCTCGACGATGGCCAGTGGCGCGCCGGCATCCACCCGTGCCTGCGCGTAGGAACCAAGCACGTTGTAGACCAGCGACAGCTCGCCGCTGGCCACCTTGTCCAGCAGCACGCCGGTGCGCTCTTCGCGCACTACGTCGTTGTCGCCGAGCGCCCCCAGCAGCGCGCCGGCGATGCTGCCGCGCTGCGCATCCTGGGTTGCCAGCAGGTAGCCGACACTGCTGCGCTCGATGTCATAGGTGCCGACCCTGCCGCGCAGCGGTGCACCTTCGGCACGCAGCCGGTCCAGCAGCTGGCGGCGCGTGTGCGGCACCTTTGCCGAAGGCATTGCGCGGGTGTTGTAGACCATCACCACCGGCTCGTAGCTGATGCCGAAGGCCTCGTTGCGCCACTGCGCCCAGGCTGGCAGCGCAGCGGTCAGCGCCGAGCGATGTGGCAGCGCGTGGCCATCGTTGACCAGCTTGGTCTGCAGGTCCATGCCGCTGGAGATCAGCAGGTCCGGCGATGCCGGTCCACCGCGGTCGTGCAGGTAACGCGCGTACAGGTCCTGGGTGATGATGTCCTCGTACACCACCTCGGTGCCCGGGTGCAGCCGCTGGTAATCGGCAATCACCACCGCGAACACTTCGATGTCGGTAGTGCCGTGAATGCGCAGCTGCGCGGTGGCCGCCCCCTGTGCGGGAAAACGACGCACATCGCCGGGCGCGGCCAGCACCGGCAGGGCCAGCAGCAGGGCAACGGCCGTGGCAAACAGGCGGATCATGGACTGCTCCGTGGCAGGCGGATGGTGGCGATCAGCCCGCCCTGCGGGCGGTTGCTGAGGTCGATGCGGCCGCCGTGGCTGTCGACCACCCGCTTGACGATGGCCAGGCCCAGCCCGGCACCGCCGGATGGCGCGCCTTCGCCACGCGCGAAGCGCTCGAATACGCGTTCGGCATCGGCAGCCGCGATGCCTGCGCCATGGTCGGCGATGGTCAGCACGGCCTGCCCGCTTTCCACGGTCAGCGCGATCTGCAACGGGCCGTCGCCGCCGTACTTCAACGCGTTGTCGACCAGGTTCTTGATTGCCTCGCGCAGCAGCAGCGCGTCGCCATGCACCTGCACCGGCTCGGCAGTCATCGCCAGTTGCACGCGCGGTGCAGGGCTTGCCTGCGGCAGTGCTTCATGTAACGCCTGGTGCACGGTCTCGGCCAGATCCACCGCCGCAAAGCGTTGCAGGTGCGAACGATGGATCACGCTGGCATCGCTGAGCAGCTGGTTGAGCAGCCGGCTCATATGCGTGGCGTTGCGCTCGATCGCCTGCAGGCTGCGTCGCATGTCCTCCGGATCGTCATCATCCAGCGCCAACTGCGCCTGAGCTCGCAATGCCGCCAGTGGCGTGCGCATCTGGTGTGCGGCCTCGGCCATGAACGCGCGCAGTGTCTCGTTGCTGCTGGACAGGCGCTCCATGAAGCGGTTCAACGCGGCCACCATCTGGTCCATCTCGCGTGGCACGCGGGCATCGAGCGGCTTCAGGTCGGACGGCTCGCGGCGCGACAGCTCGCGCTCCACCCGCACCAGCGGCCGGAACGCACGATGCACGCCGAACGCCACCAGCGCCAGCAGCAGCCCGGACAACACACCGATCGCCAGCAATGCACGATTGACCATGTCCTGCGCAACGGCTTCGCGCGCGCCGGGTCTGGCCCACCTGCACCTGCACCTCGCCCTGCGCGGAGGCCGCGGCGAAACTGCGGCCGACCACCACGAAGCGCACGGTTTCGCCGCTGTAGGGGGCGTCGAACAGCTGCGGCTGGGTACCGGGCCTGCGCGGCGGTGTCGGCAGATCACCGTAGCCGGTGATCAGCGTGCCGCGGCTGTCGGCCACCCGGTAGAACACGCGGTCCTCCGGCGCCATCGCCAGCAGGTCCAGCGCCGCATAGGGCAGATCGACCTGCCACTGGCCGTCGACCAGGGCCACCGAATCGGCGATGGACAGCGCCGAGGACACCAGCAGGTGATCGTAGGATCGGTTGGCGGCGCGCTGGCCGTAATCGCGTGCGGCGAACAGCAGGGCCACCGCGAACACCGCCAGCAGCACGCCGAGGTAGAGCAGCAGCGTGCGCCGCAGCGAACCCGGCGCCGCAGTCGCAGCACGCGTGTCAGCCATCGGCGTCGGCATGGGTATCGCTGGCTTCCAGCAGGTAACCGACGCCACGCACCGTGGTGATGCGCAGCGGCGCGCCCGCCAGCTTCTTTCTCAGGCGACCAACGTACAACTCGATGGCATTCGGGCCCGCTTCGTCATCGAAACCAAACAGGCCGTTGCCGATCTCGTCCTTGCCGACCACCTGGCCAAGACGGCCGACCAGGATCTCCAGCAGGCGGTACTCGCGATTGGGCAGTTCGATCGGCTCCCCGTCGAGGCTGACCCGGTGCGCCGCGTTGTCGAACTGGAAGCCGCCAATCTGCACCACTTCGCTGGCCTGGCCGCGCGCACGCCGCAGCAGCACGCGGCAGCGCGCTTCGAACTCGCGGAAATCAAACGGCTTGCCCAGGTAGTCGTCGGCCCCCACATCCAGCGCCTGCACGCGATCTTCGATGCCGTCACGCGCGGTCAGCATCAGCACCGGCGTGCTGTCACCGCGCTCGCGCATGCCGGCCAGCACGCGCAGGCCATCGAGCTTGGGCAGGCCGATGTCCAGCACCACCAGGTCGAAGCTCTGGTAGCGCAGCACGCTGGCAGCGGCCAGGCCATCGGCCTGCCAGTCCACGGCGTGCCCGCTGCGGCGCATCCGGCGGATGATCGCATCGGCCAGATCCGGATTGTCTTCGACCAGCAGCAGGCGCATGGGCACACGGGTGGGAGGGGAACCGAATGCTACCGCATGCCGCCGCTGGGCTCGCCGGGCGCGGCACGGCGAGCCCAGCGGCCTGCTTTTCGCTGCACCGCACAATCCGTTGACAGGACGATGACAGCTTGCCCGACCCAGACTGCGGCCGCGCACCGTCCGGTGCCCACGATTGCCGCGCGCCTGGCGCGCACCTGGGAGGGTTTGTGGAATTCACGTTTGCCTGGCGGCGTCCTGCCGCCATGATGGCGCTGGCTGCGCTGTCGGTGCCGGCCTTCGCCGAAGACGACCGTCCGGTCACCGCCACCCTGGGTGGCCGCCTGCACCTGGACTTCGCCACCTTCGACAACGACAACCGCGGAACGCCGAACAAGGATGACACCGAGATCCGCCGTGCATGGGTCGATGTGTCCGGCAAGTTCTTCGTGGTCGACTACAAGCTGGAAGCCGACTTCTCCGGCGACCGCGTCGAGGCCAAGGATGTCTACCTGGCCCGCAGCTTCGGCAAGGCGGGCAAGCTGACCGTGGGCCAGTTCAAGCAGTATTTCTCGCTGGATGACCGTACCAGCTCCAACTACGGCAGCTTCCTGGAGCGCGGCAACGCCGGCACCACGCTGGCGCCGCTGTACCGCCTGGGTGCGTCCTGGCAGGCCAACCCGGGCGACTTCACCTGGGCGGCCAGCCTCTACAGCCTGGAGAGCATCGACGCCTGGCAGGTGAAGGGTCGCGCGGCGGGTGGTCGCATCACCTGGGCGCCCTCGCCCAGCGACGGCGACGTGCTGCACCTGGGCCTGTCGCTGGCCCGCGAGGCGTACGACAACCCCGGCGCCAATGGCGTGCCCGGCCTGCGCATCCGCCCGCGCCCGGCCGGCCACCTGTCCGACGAGAGCCGCCTGACCCTGGTCGACTTCTCCGCCGGCCGCGATACCGACGTCAACAAGTGGTCGCTGGAATACGCGCAGGTGCGCGGCCCGCTGTCGTGGCAGGGCGAGTTCAGTGGCGCCACCTTCGATGACGGCGCCCAGCGCGGCGACGTGATGGCCGCCTACGGCATGCTCAGCTGGTTCGTCACCGGCGAAAGCCGCGCCTATGACCGCAAGACCGGACGCTTCGCGCGGGTGAAGGACATCCGCCACAAGGCCGGTGCATTCGAAGTGGCGCTGCGCTACGACCAGATGTGGGGCGCGCAGCACCTTGATGGCGCGCCGGACCTGCGCCGCGGCAGCACCGAAGCCTGGACGCTGGGCGGCAACTGGTACCTGCGCGACAACCTGCGCTTCATGCTCAACGTGATCGAAAGCCGCAACCGCGACCGCCTGGCCGGGGTCACGGTGGACCGCACCCGCGCGGTCACCGGCCGCCTGCAGTACGACTTCTAGGCCTGCCATTCCGGGCGCGCGGCGCCCGGCCCCTTCCACTCCCCACGTCCTGTTTTCGCAAGGAGTCTGCAGATGATGCTGAGCATCCTCGGCTTTGGCATGGTCATTACGTTCATGTACTTGATCATGAGCAAGCGCCTGTCGCCGCTCGTCGCCCTGATCACCATCCCCATCCTGTTCGCGCTGATCGGTGGCTTCGGTGCCGACATCGACGAGATGATGCTGGAGGGCATCAAGAAGATCGCGCCGACCGGCGTGATGCTGATGTTCGCCATCCTCTACTTCGGGGTGATGATCGACGCCGGCCTGTTCGATCCGCTGGTGCGGGTGATCCTGCGCTTCGTCAAGGGCGATCCGATGAAGATCGTGCTTGGCACCGCCGTGCTGGCGATGCTGATCTCGCTCGATGGCGACGGTTCGACCACCTACATGATCACCGTCTCGGCGATGCTGCCGCTGTACCAGCGGCTGGGCATGAACGCGCTGAACATGACCTGCGTGACCATCCTCGCCGGCGGCGTGATGAACCTGACCCCGTGGGGCGGCCCGACCGCACGCGCGGCCACTGCGCTGCACGTGGACCCGGCCGATGTGTTCGTGCCGCTGATCCCGTCGATGGTGATCGCCTGTGCCGGCGTGCTGCTGCTGGCCTGGTACCTGGGCCTGAAGGAACGCCGTCGCCTCGGCGTGGTGACCCTGCCCAAGGGCGGCAGCTGGATGGACAACAGCGTGTCCGATGACAGCAATCCGCTGCCGACCGTGGAAGACGCCGAGGACATCAAGCGCCCGAAGCTGCTGTGGGTCAACCTGGCCCTGACCGTGGCGCTGATGACCGCGCTGATCATCGGCGTGCTGCCGATGCCGGTGCTGTTCATGGTCGGCTTCGCCATCGCCCTGGTGATCAACTACCCGAACCTGGCCGAGCAGCGCCGCCGCGTGGTCAACCACGCCGGCAACGTGCTGTCGGTGGTGTCGCTGATCTTCGCCGCAGGCATCTTCACCGGCATCCTCAACAACACCGGCATGGTCGAAGCGATGTCGCACAGCTTCCTGGCGGTCATTCCGGAGTCGTGGGGCCCGTACCTGGCGGTGATCACCGCGGTGGCGTCGATGCCGTTCACCTTCTTCATGTCCAACGACGCGTTCTACTTCGGCGTGCTGCCGATCCTGTCCGAGGCCGCCGGCAACTACGGCATTACTCCGGTGGAAATGGCGCGCGCCTCGCTGGCCGGCCAGCCGGTGCACCTGCTCAGCCCGCTGGTGCCGTCCACCTACCTGCTGGTGGGCCTGGCCAAGGTCGAATTCGCCGACCACCAGAAGTTCACCCTGAAGTGGGCCATCGCCATCTCGATGCTGCTGATGATCGGCAGCCTGCTGTTCGGCCTGTATCCCCTCGCCGCCTGACCCTTTGCCAAGGAGCCTTCTGCAATGACGCTTCGAATCGCTTACGTCACCAGTGGAATGGGCAGTGTCGGCACTGCCATCTGCCAGAGCCTGGCCCGCAGCGGCCACACCGTGGTTGCCGGCTGCGCGCCGAACTCGCCGCGCAAGGCCAACTGGCTGCGCGAGCAGCGCGAACAGGGCTTCGACTTCATCGCCTCCGAAGGCAACGCGACCGACTGGGCCTCGACCAGCGCCGCGTTCGCCAATGTCCGCGCCGAAGTGGGTGAGGTCGATGTACTGGTCAACAACTCCGGCGGCAGCCGCGACCTGCTGTTCCGGCAGATGACGGTGGAGGACTGGAACGCGGTGATCGCCTCCAACCTCAACGCGCTGTTCAACCTGACCAAGCAGGTGGTCGACGGCATGGCCACGCGGGGCTGGGGCCGCATCATCAACATCGGCTCGGTCAGCGCCCACAAGGGCCAGATCGGCCAGGTGAACTACGCCACCGCCAAGGCCGCGATGCATGGCTTCAGCCGTGCGCTGGCCGCCGAAGTGGCTTCGCGCGGCGTCACCGTCAACACGCTGTCGCCGGGCTACATCGCCAGCCAGGCGATCAGCAGCTTCCCGCCGGATGTACTGGACCGGCTGGCGGCCTCGGTGCCGGTCCGCCGCCTGGGTCGCCCCGAGGAAGTGGCCGGCCTGTGCGCCTGGCTGGCCTCGGATGAAGCCTCGTACGTGACCGGCGCCGACTATCCGGTCAACGGTGGCCTGTACATGGGGTAAGCCAGTCTCCACGCTGCGCGTGGACCGCCTCCCCCACGGAGTGCGCGGGGCCGGTGAACCTTTGCTTGCGAAGGGAATCCGGCCCCTTTTTTCATCCGGCTGCGGGACCTGCGCGGGTGCCCTGCACCATTCGTTGGTTTTCCGTAAAGAAGGTTTCATGTTCCGTTCGCATAGTGGCCCTGCACCGCGCACGCGTGCCGGTGATCACCTCCCATGCAACGGACCACCATGCAGACCCGACACCTGACGATCGCCGTAGCGATCGTGCTCTCCGCCGCTGCCAGCGCCCATGCCGCCACCACCGCCGATACCGGCGCCAGCACCGATGCCGCGCTGAGCGCGCAGACGCTGGATACCGTCTCTGTGATCGGCCAGGGCGAGACCCGCCAGGTGCAGCGCATCACTGCCGTGGACAAGCAGGTGCTGCCGCCGGGCACCAGTGGCCAGAAGATCCTCGATCGCCTTCCGGGCGTGTCGGTGCAGTCCAACGATGCCTTTGGCGCCAACGAGGAATCGCAGACCATCAGCCTGCGCGGCTTCGACAAGAGCCGCCTGGGCTACACGCTGGACGGCATCCCGCTGGGCGACAACAGCTACGGCAATTACAACGGCCTGAGCATCGCCCGCGCGATCATCGCCGAGAACCTGGCCGGCGCCGAACTGTCGCAGGGCATTGGTTCGCTGGGCGTGGCCTCGACCAGCAACCTGGGCGGCACCATCCAGTATTTCTCGATGGATCCGTCCACCGAATTCGGTGGCCGCGCCAGCGTCACCGTCGGCGACAACCACCAGCGCCGCGGCTACCTGCGCGTGGACACCGGCGACCTCAACGGCTTCTCGGCCTATGCGTCCGGCGTGCACCAGGACCAGGACATGTGGGCCGCGCCGTACCAGAACCAGACCACCCGCCAGTTCAATGCCAAGGCAGTGTGGAACGTTGGCGACCACCGTTTCGGTGCGTTCGTGGCGACCTCGCGCGCCAGCCAGGCCAACTATGCCTACCTGTCCAAGGACATGCTGGCACGCGGACTGGGATATGACTGGAACATCTACGCGCCGGACTGGGATCGCGCCGTCGCCGCCGCGTACTGCGCGCCTGGCACCTACAACAAGGCGCGCTGCAAGTTCAGCGGCGGCGTCAACAGCATCGACGATGCGTACTATCAGAGCCGTGCGCTGCGCGACGACAACCTGTACTCGGTCGATGCCGACCTGCGCCTGGGCGAGCAGGGCCGCCTGAAGCTGCTGGCCTACCACCACGACAACCGTGGCCAGGGCCACTGGTGGGCACCGGGCCAGCCGTCCTACCCGGGTACCGACAGGATGCTGCCGATCTCGATCCGCAGCACCAACTACACGATCAACCGCGATGGCCTGACCGCCGCGCTGTCGTGGACGGTGGGCATCCACGAGCTGGAAGCCGGCCTGTGGTACGAGCAGAACGACCATAACGTGTCGCGCAACTTCTACTACATCAGCGGCCCGTTCCTGGACGATCTGTACCTGAAGAACCCCGACCGCCTGCTGTTCAACCAGGACTTCGACATCCGCACGCGCCAGTTCTACGTGCAGGACCGCATGCGCTTCCTGGACCAGCGCCTGACCGTAGACGTGGGCATCAAGAGTCCCAACACCCGCATGCGCGCCACCGCGCAGCCCGGCGTTGAAACCCGCATTGCGTCGGGCACGCTGACCGCCAAGGAATCGGTGCTGCCGCAGGTAGGCCTGGGCTTCAAGCTCAACGCCAACAACGAGCTGTTCGCCTCCTACGCCGAGAACATCGCCGCCTTCGTCGGCGGTGGCAGCGGCGGCCCGCTGCAGGTGTCGCCGGAATCGTTCGCGGCCAGCGCCGGGCTGGAGCCGGAGAAGTCCAAGAGCCTGGAAGCCGGCTTCCGCACTTTCGGTGAGAAGTACCAGGCCTCGATCGCTGCATACAACGTCAAGTTCGACAACCGCCTGCTGTCGCTGAACCCGTGTTCGAGCATCGAAGTCGGCACGCGCCCGGAGTGCGTGACGCGCTTCATCAACGTCGGTTCGGTGAAGAGCCATGGCGCGGAACTGACTTTCATCCTCAAGCCGATTGATGGCCTGCAGTGGTACAACGCGCTGTCCTGGAACAAGACCACCTACGAGGATGACTACACCTCGGGCGGGGCGATCGTTCCGGTGGCCGGCAAGATCACGGTGGATACGCCGCAGCGCATGGCCTCCAGCGAGATCAGCTGGAACCGCGACGGCTTCTTCGCCAGCCTGCGTGCGAAGTACACCGGCAAGCGCTACTACACCTACACCAACGACCAGTCGGTGCCGGGCGTGACCACCTTCGACGCCGGTGCGGGCTACGATTTCGGCCCGGGCCTGGGCCTGCGCAACGTGCGGGTGTCGTTGAACGCGACCAACCTGACCAACAAGCGCTACGCCGGCCAGCTGAGTTCGTTCGCACCGACCGATCCGAAGGGCACGCGCTATGCGATCCATGCGAGTGCGCCGCGGCAGCTGTTCATGACGGTGGCGGCAGAGTTCTAGGTCAGAAGCGGGCGCTGCGGCGCATTGAGTGTTGCTGTATGGCGCAGGTAGGCAGGCCCATGCAGGACACGCCGTAAACCCGTCCTTGGGGGCTCGATGGCGCCATCCATGGCGCCAACGGTCCTGCATGGGCCTGCCTACCCGCGCTCGACAATTCCCAGCGCCGGCGCGGAGGCAATGGAAAGCAAGAGCAAAAGCAAAGAGCCGGGCATTGCCCGGCGCTTTGCTTTTCAAGCTTTTCAAACGCAATCCCTCTGGTGGACCTGCTGCCGCGCCCGCAGGAAATTGTCTGGAGGAGGCGGGGCACCCTGGTCAGGACCGTTGGCGCCATGGGCCCGAGGCATGCCTCGGGCGGGTTGGGCAGGACGCGCAACCCCGGTCTTGCCGTGTGCGCAGGACAGCGCACACGAGCAAGGCGCCATCGAGCACCATGGAGGGGCTTTTGCGTGTCCTGACCAGGGTGCCCCGCCTCCTCCCAGCCGATAGCAGGCAGGCGCAGGAGGATCCGCCAACGCATTTCATTCCGGCGCCAGCTGGTCCATCCGTATCCGGTTGGCGAACAGCGAGAACGCCAGCATGCCGGCCAGGCCGTTCGCCCGGCTCACCCAATGCGGCAGCCAGCGCGGCGGCTTCAGCACCCCCGCCTCGAACAGCGGCGCGAACGCGATCGCATCGGCCAGGCTCATCTTGCCGGCGAACAACCAGCGGCAGACCTGCAGGCGGTCCTCGGCCAGCATGTGCCGGAAGAAGGTGTGCACCGATACCAGGCCGCGCAGGTACACCGTGTCCTTGGTGAAGGCCAGGCCGCCACTCGGCGGCACGCCACGGAACACGCGCTGGGCCGAGGCGAAACTCTCTTCCGCGTTCTGCCCGGCATCGCAGAAATAGCGGAACACTTCGATGAAATCAGCGCCTTCGCGTGCCATCGCAATCGCTTCGGTACGCAGGCTGATGCGTTTCAGGCGCTCGATGTCGATGCTGCCGGTGATCTGCTCGGCGAAGGTCGCCAACCCTTCCTGGGTCGCCGTTACCCGTGGCGAGGACAACGCCAGGCTCGGCAGTACCGGCTGGCCGCGGCCATTCAATGCGGTCAGCGAATGCACCAGCGCTTCGTGGTGGAACAACTGCGCGCGGTCGTAGGCGCTGAAGCGCGCGCTGGTGCGCAGGCGGATGCGGGTCGGGCCGGCGGCGGCCTTGGACACCAGCTCCGGATCCAGCTGCACCTGGATGATGCGCGATTCGAAGAACGCATCCAGATCATTCTGCAGCTGCAGCTGCAGGGCGATGGCCGAGACCGGCACCTGCTCTTCCGGCGCCAGCAGTTCGTGGTCCAGTTCGGCGGCAATCTGTATGAAGTGGCGCGCCGCGTCGCGCGTGCTCGGGCCATTGCCCGGCAGCGGCTGCTCGGGGGCGCCGAACAGCTGCACCGAACAGGTATCAACGGCGGCGGTGCCCAGCCCTTCCAGCAGCTGCGCGGCCAGGTCCCAGCTCTGCGCTGACTGCTGCACGTAGTGGCCGAGTGGATGGCTGTCGTCGCAGTCGGCAGCGATCGCGGCCAGCGCGCGACGTTCTTCGCTGAAGTCCAGCCGTGGGTAATCCACCTTCGGCAGCACCGGCTGGCCACGCGCCACGCTGTCCAGGAACGGTGCCTGCAGCGTGGCCGGCCAGCTGGTCAGGCCCAGCAGGCGGATGCCTCCCACGGCCTCGACCAGGCGCGCATCGAGCGCTGCATGGTGGGCCACGTCACGGTCCAGCGTCGCAGTCGGTTCCATGCGCGGACTATAACGCCCTGCCGTGCCCGGCGCGGTGCGCCGCCGCCCGAGCATTGGCTCGGGCGCTACATGAAATGACTCCACCGCGGACCAGCTGTAGAGCCGAGCCCATGCTCGGCTGCCTTGTTACCGCCTACGCGGCTTGCCTGCCGGGCGGAACTGCTGGCCCTTGCCCTTCCTGCCGCCGCGCTCCTGCGCGGTCTCGGCCTGGCGTACCGCCAGCTTGGCGGCAGCGGCAGCCACTTCTTCCTTCAGCTTGAAGTAGTTCAGCAGCCGGCTCTCTTCGATCTCGCCCGCCTCGATCGCCGCCCGCACCGCACAGCCTGGTTCCTGCTGGTGCTTGCAGTCGTTGAAACGGCACTGTGCGGCCAGCGCCTCGATGTCGGCGAAGCCACCTTCGGACAGCGTCTCTTCGCCGGTCGGCTTCAGCTCGCGCATGCCCGGGGTGTCGATCAGGCAGGCGCCCGTCGGCAACGGCATCAGCGCGCGGTGGGTGGTGGTATGGCGGCCACGCGAATCGTTGGCGCGCACCGCGTTGGTCTTCATCCGCTGCTCGCCAAGCAGGGTGTTGGTCAACGTGGATTTGCCGGCACCGGAGGAACCGACCAGCACCACCGTGCGGCCCGGGCCCAGCCACGGTTGCAGCACCGCCACACTGTCGGCATCCAGGCCGTTGATCGCATGCAGCGCGATGCCCTGCATCTCCAGCTCTTCCAGCACCGCCAGCGCATCCTCGCTGTACTCGGTCTGGTCGGCCTTGGTCAGCACCACCACCGGTTCTGCACCACCACCGCCGACCAGCAGCAGGTAGCGCTCGATGCGGCGCGGATTGAAGTCGGCATCCAGGCCGCAGACGATGAACACCGTGTCGATGTTGGCCGCGATCACCTGCTGGTGGTAGTGCTCGCCGGCGGCGCCACGCTTGATCGCGGTGCGGCGTGGCAGCAGCGCGACAATGCGGATGCCGTCCAGCAGCACCCAGTCGCCCACTGCAGGCCGCTCGTGGCTGGGGAAGCGCGGGCGCTGCCATTCCGGCAGCGATTCGGCCTTGATCGACGCATCCGGGCCATCGGCCACCACGTAGTGGGTGCGGTGCTGTTCGATCACCCGCGCCGGGCGGGCCTGCGGGTGCGCGGCCATCACGGCCTGCCAGTCGGCCTGCTGCGCCGGGCCCGGCCAGGGCCAACCGATGGTCTGCAGGGCGATGAAATCGGGGGTCTGGGTCATCGCCGCCATTCTACCTGCGCCGGCGCCCTGCCAGCCCAGCAATGACAAGCCCGGCACCCTTGCCATGCACTGCAGCAATTCCGGTAGGATGGAATCCCCATGCCTTTTGACGGCCCAGCCCCCATGTCCACCAACTCGCCCAAGCCCCTGGCCATCCGCGAGCGCCTTTCCGAAGTGCGCTACGAAATCCGCGGAGAACTGGCGCGGCGAGCCCGGGAGCTGGAGGCGCAGGGCCGCAAGCTGATCAAGCTCAACATCGGCAACCCGGGCAACTTCGGTTTCCGCGCGCCCGAGCACCTGCAGCGCGCGATCGCCGATGACATGGGCCGCACCGATCCATACACCCACCAGCAGGGCCTGCCGGTCGCACGCGAAGCCATCGCGGCGTACTACGCCCGCCGTGGCGCACCGGATGCGCACCCCGACCGTGTGTTCGTCGGCAACGGCGTCAGCGAACTGATCGACCTGTCGCTGCGCGCATTGCTCAACCCGGGCGACGAAGTGCTGGTGCCCTCACCCGACTACCCGCTGTGGTCGGCCTCGACCATCCTCAACGATGGCCGCCCGGTGTACTACCGCTGCGCCGCCGAGAACGGCTTCCAGCCGGACCCGAGCGAGATCGAGACGCTGGTGTCCTCGCGCACCCGCGCCATCGTGCTGATCAACCCGAACAACCCCAGCGGCGCCAGCTACCCGCGTGAACTGCTCGAGCGCGTGGTCGAGATCGCGCGCCGCCACAACCTGCTGCTGCTGGTCGATGAGATCTACGACCAGATCCTGTACGACGATGCGGTATTCCAGCCGGTCGCGCCGCTGGCCGGCGACCACCCGTGCCTGACCTTCAGTGGCCTGAGCAAGGTGCACCGTGCCTGCGGCTGGCGCGTGGGCTGGGCCCACCTCAGCGGCGACGACGCGCGCCTGGGCGACTTCCGCGCTGCGCTGGACCTGCTCGGCGCGCTGCGCCTGTGCGCCAACGTGCCGGGCCAGTACGCCATCGAGGCCGCAGTGAACGGCCCGGACACCATCTCCGAACTGTGCACCCCGGGCGGCCGCCTGTATGAAACCCGCCGCGCGGTGATCGAAGCCTGCGAAGCCAGTGAGCACCTGTCGCTGGTCGCGCCGGCCGGTGCGCTGTACGCGTTCCCGGCCGTGGTCGGTGCCGCTGCCAAGGGCTTCGACGACCACAACTTCGCGCTGGATCTGATGAACAATGAAGGCGTGCTGGTGGTACCGGGTTCCAGCTTCAACGTGCCCTACCGCCATCATTTCCGCGTGACCCTGCTGCCGGAAGCCTCGGTGATGCGCGATGTGTTCGCCCGCATCGACCGCGTGCTGGCCCGCCGTGCCGAGGACGCGACCAAGGTCGTACCGTTGAAGCCGCGCCGTTCGGTGGCCTGAGCCGTGGCGCTGTCCTACCTGGCGCTGGGCGATTCGTACACCATCGGAGAAGCCGTTGCCGTTGAAGGCCGCTGGCCACACCAGCTGGCCGCCGCCCTGCGTGCGCAGGATGTGGCGCTGGCCGACCCGCAGACCATCGCCACCACCGGCTGGACCACCGACGAGCTGGACGCCGGCATCGATGCGGCCGCGCCGCAGGGCCCGTTCGATTTCGTCAGTCTGCTGATCGGCGTCAACAACCAGTACCGCGGCCGGCCGCTGGACGAATACCGCGTACAGTTCCACGCCCTGCTGCAGCGGGCGATCGGCTTTGCCGGTGGCCGCCCCGGGCGTGTGCTGGTGCTGTCCTTCCCCGACTGGGGCGCGACGCCGTTCGGTATCGGCAGCGGCCGTGACCTGGCCGCGATCGAGATCGAGACCGACGAATTCAACGCGGCCGCTGAAGTGATCTGCACCCAGCAGGGCGTGGCCTTCGTCGACATCACCGACATCAGCCGTGACCACGGTGGCGACCCGGCGATGATCGCCGACGACGGCCTGCACCCTTCAGCACGGATGTACGCGCTGTGGAGCGCGCGCGCGCTGCCGGTCGCCGCCCACCTGCTCGGCGGAACGGACTGACCCGATGGATGGCACGCCACGGAACGGCCCGCCCCTGCCCTGCACACCCTTGAGCGCCGCGCAGGCCCGCGCGATCGCCGAGGCATTCCGCCCCGCACACGCCTGGGCCAGCCGCCGCGACTACTACTACACCCGCAGCAAGCTGGGCAGCGACCCGCTGTATGACGGCGTGCTGCAGCACCTGCCTGGCGACGGGCAACCCGTGCTGGACCTGGGCTGCGGGCTGGGCCTGTTCGCCCACGTGCTGCGCCAGCGCGGTGGCTCCCAGCCCTACCGGGGCGTGGACGTGGATGCCGGCAAGATCGCCCGCGCCCAGCGTGCCGCCACCGGCCTGCCCGCTGTGCGCTTCGACTGCCTGGACGTGCAGGCGCCGCTGCCGGCGCAGGCCGGGCATGTGCTGCTGCTGGATGTGCTGCAGTACCTGGACGCGGGCCCACAGCAGGCACTTCTGCGTGAGGCCAGTATGCGGGTCGCTCCCGGCGGCCGCCTGCTGCTGCGCACG
Source organism: Stenotrophomonas sp. LC732 (assembly GCF_052446685.1). Classification (NCBI taxonomy): domain Bacteria; kingdom Pseudomonadati; phylum Pseudomonadota; class Gammaproteobacteria; order Lysobacterales; family Lysobacteraceae; genus Stenotrophomonas; species Stenotrophomonas sp. LC732. Next base: position 3,739,944 of record NZ_CP199214.1, read on the forward strand.
CCACTGGCCACCGGCGATGGCCGCGACCGCACCACGCGGGTGGCGGACCGGCTGGCCTGGCTGGTCGGCTGGATGGGCACGCGGCCGCGCCACTACCCCGACCCGCAGGTGCTGCAGGCGACACTGGCCGAGGCCGGATTGAAAGTGACGGCCCCGCGCCCCCTGCACGGGCGCACGCCGTTCAACAGCTGGTTGCTGGTGGCCGAACGCCCCGCGTTGTAGCGCCGAGTGCAGCATGTGCCGGCGCTACGCTACAGGATGATCGCCAACCCTTGTAGCGCCGAGCCCATGCTCGGCTGCTCCACACCACCAGGGCCCGGCGTTACGGAACCGGCAGCCGCGCCTTCAGCCCCCGCTCGTCCAGCGCCTGCAGCACGCGTTCGATGATCGCCAGGTTGTGGCCGTGGGCGGCCCCCTCATGCAGCAGCACGATGGCGCCCGGGCGCAGGTCCGGCAGCAGCCGCGACAGCACGCCCTCCGGCGTGCAGCCGACACCGTCGTAGCCACGGGCGCTCCAGCCCACGCGCACCAGTCCCAGCGCCTTCAGCACCGGCGCCACGAACGGATTGGTCATGCCCACCACCGAACGGTACCAGCGCACCGGGCGGCCGCTTACCGCCTGCAGCGCATGCTGGCAGCCCTCGATCTCGGCACGCATCGCTGCCGGGCCCAGCCGCCAGAAGCGCGCCTGCGGATGGCTGTGGCTGTGGTTGCCCAGGTCGTGGCCGCGGCGCAGGATCTCCTGCACCAGCTCCGGCTGTGCCAGCGCACGCTCGCCCACCAGGAAGAAGGTGGCGCGGGCCTGGTAGCGGTCCAGAAGGTCGAGCACCGCACGGGTCTCCGGGCCGGGACCGTCATCGATGGTCAACCAGACGCTGTTTCCGGCCTCTCCCATCCGGCTCAGCACCGGCGCGTAGAAGCGGCTGTTGGGCAGGAATACCGGCACCAGGAACAGTGCGTGGCTGGCCACCATCACGGGCAGCCCCCAGTGCCAGCCGGCCAGGGCCCAGACCAGGATCACGGCCAGCTGCGACGCCACCAGCCAGGGCAGCCAGCGCCAGGGCCGGGTCGGGATGCGATGCAATGTTCCTGCGTTGCTCATCCCCCATGATGCCATGAGGGGTAGAATTGATGATTCGAATTCCCGGAACCCCGACGTCCATGTCCCTCGATCCCGCCCTGCGTTCGCGCATCGAATCCATCCTCAACGCCAACCGCGTCGTGCTGTTCATGAAGGGCCAGCCGTCGATGCCGCAGTGCGGTTTCTCGGCCAAGGCCGTGGGCGCCCTGCAGGACCTCGGCGTCGAGTTCGCCCACGTCAACGTGCTGGCCGACCAGGAAATCCGTGAAGGCATCAAGGCCTATGGCGACTGGCCGACCATTCCGCAGCTGTACATCGACGGCGAACTGGTCGGCGGCAGCGACATCGTGCTGCAGATGGCTGCCAGCGGCGAGCTGAGCAGCGTGCTGGGCCTGGCCGCGCCGGACCGTACCCCGCCGAGCATCACCGTCACCCCGGCGGCCGTGGAAATGCTCAAGGGCGCGCTGGCCGATGCCCCGGGCGCTGCTCTGCAGCTGTCCATCGACGCCGGTTTCCAGCCGAACTTCCAGCTGGCCCCGCACGACGAAGGCGCCATCGCCGCCGAGTCCAACGGCCTGCGCGTGCAGTTCGACCTGGCCAGCGCCCGTCGCGCCAACGGCATCACCATCGACTGGGTGGACGACATCCGCGGCAAGGGTCTGGCCATCGACAACCCGAATGCGCCCAAGCCGGTGCAGGAAATCAGCGTGCGCGATGCCGACGACCTGGTGCGTGCCGGCAACATCACCCTGGTGGACGTGCGCCCGGCCGACGAGCGTGAAATCGCCGCCGTGGGCGTGCCGTTCAAGACCTTCGACGGCAACGGCCGCGCCGCGCTGGAAGCCCTGCCCAAGGACACCGCGCTGGCCTTCATGTGCCACCACGGTGGCCGCAGCGCGCAGGCCGCCGAGCAGTTCCGCGCCTTGGGCTTCACCAAGGTGTTCAACGTCACCGGCGGCATCAACGCCTGGTCGGAAGACGTCGACAACGGCGTGCCGAAGTACTGATTGAAGGCCCGGGGTCAGAGCCCTTTCCTGCGGAAAGGCGATCTGACCCCTAAAAAGGGGACGGAGGGAATTAAGTCGTTTGTGGCAAAAACGACTTAATTCCCTCCGTCCCCTTTTTCTTAGCCGGCGAAACCGCCTTCGGCCAGGTAGTCCAGCTCTTCCGGTGAAGGAATGCGACCCAGCACGGCGTTGCGGTGCGGGAAGCGACCGAAGCGGCGGATGATGTCGCGGTGCAGCTCGGCGTACTGCAAGTATTCCTTGTCGCCCAGCACGTCGAACATCGCCACCGAGCGGTCCTGGTCCAGCGGATCCTCGGAGTGCTCGAACGGCAGGTAGATGAAGGCGCGCAGCTTGGGCACCAGCTGCAGGTCCAGGCCTTCCTCGATGGCGCGCATGGCGTAGTGCCGGGCCAGGCCATCGGTGGCGTAGGAATGGGCGCTACCGCGGAAGCAGTTGCGCGGGAACTGGTCCAGCAGCAGCATCAGCGCCAGTGCGCCCTCGGCACTGCCCAGCCAGTGTTCGCGCGCGCGCGAGGCGGCTGCGAAATGCTCATCCAGGAACAACTGGCGGAACTGCGCGTCGAACGCATCATCGCGGGCGAACCACTTCGCAGGGCCCGCCTCTTTCCAGAATTCCACCACGTGCGCGGCAACGTCCATCACCTACTCCCCAGGGCCGGCGCGCCGCGCCAGGCCATCATCATCATTCGTCGAAGCGCAGGTGGCGGACCGACTTGCCGTTGCGCCGGATAAGCTTAAGCGCCTCGATACCGATCTGGATATGGTTTTCCACGAACTGGGAGCTGACCTTGGCATCGGAGGCCTCGGTCTTGACCCCATCGGGGATCATCGGCTGGTCCGACACCAACAGCAGTGCGCCGCTGGGAATGTGGTTAGCGAAGCCAGCGGCGAACACGGTGGCGGTTTCCATGTCGATGGCCATGCAGCGCATCGCCCGCAGCCGCTCCTTGAACGCCTCGTCGTGCTCCCAGACCCGGCGGTTGGTGGTGTAGACGGTACCGGTCCAGTAGTCGTGGCCGAGATCACGGATCATGGTCGAGACCGCACGCTGCAGCGCGAACGCCGGCAAGGCCGGCACTTCCGGCGGCAGGTAGTCGCCCGAAGTGCCCTCACCGCGGATCGCTGCGATCGGCAGCACCAGGTCACCCAGCTGGTTCTTGCGCTTCAGGCCACCGCACTTGCCCAGGAACAGCACCGCCTTGGGCATCACCGCCGACAGCAGGTCCATGATGATCGCGGCATTGGGGCTGCCCATGCCGAAGTTGATCATGGTGATGCCATCGATGGTGGCGCTGGCCATCGGCCGGTCCAGGCCGATGACCGGGGCGCCGGTCAGCGCGGAGAAGGTGTGCAGGTAGCCGCCGAAATTGGTCAGCAGGATATGCTGGCCGAACTGGTCCAGCGGAACGCCGGTGTAACGCGGCAGCCAGTTGTCGACGATTTCCTGTTTGCTCTTCATGCTCGGTCCGGTTCTGCAGGGGCGCCATTGTAGGCAACGCTGCGCCTGCCCTGCCACACAAAGAGAAGGGGCGGCACAACGGCCGCCCCTCCTGGTTTCCCTGCGGGAGCCGGTGGCTTAGAAACGCACCGACCAGCGCAGGTTGGCACCGTGGTCGCGGCTTTCGTCGCCGAACTGGCCGCTGTAGCCCAGTTCCAGCTGCTGCTTGGCGGTCAGCCAGGCCGAGAGGCCCAGTTCGGCCACCACCGCGCTGTCGGCGATGGGTGCACCGTTGACCACGAAGCTGTCACCGCCGGTGGCAAAGCCCAGGCGGGCCGACGGGTTGCGGTCGCCGCTGGCGTGGCGGTACGCCACCGCGCCGCGCACGTGCAACCAGCTGTCCTGCTGGAACGAGGCCTTCAGGCCCTTGTCGAAGCGCACGCCGGCCGTGGCCAGGGTGGTGCGCACGTCGTCCACCGAACCCTGCAGGGCCGCAGCACCGCCACGCTCGTTCACGTGCTTGGTGTCCACTTCCACGCGGGCCACCTGCACGTACGGCTCCAGGCCAGCCTCGCGGCCACCGAAGCGGTAGGCCGCTTCGATGAAGGCCTGGCGGGTACGCGCGTCGTAGCGGGCGCTCAGGGTGTCGCTGTAACCGGCGAACGCCAGCTCACGGGTACTGTCCACATCGTGTTCGCTCCATGCCAGGCCGCCACGCAGGCCGAAACCGCCCCAGTTGTGGCTGGCGTAGGCGCCGAAGTGGGTGTTGTCCACCTTCGACCTCGCACGGCGCCCTTCGCCCTGCTTCACGTCGGTGCGGCCGGTACCGGCCAGCACGCCCACCTGCCAGCCGCCGAACTCGCGGTCGGCACCGACCAGCAGGCCGTTGCTGTTGGCTTCGGTGCGGGCGGTGTTGGTGTTGCCGTCCAGCGTGGTGCTGCCGGCCAGGGCCTGCACCCACACACCGGTGGCGTCGCCGCCTTCGGCACCCGGTGCAGCGGCACCGGCACGGCGGGCCAGCGCGGCATCACGCACGTAGCGGCTGCCTTCCAGCAGGGCCGCGCTGGTGGCGGCATGCAGTTCGCCGCTGAGGCTGTCCAGTGCGCTGCCCACCTGTTCCGGGAACAGCATGGTCAGCGGACGCGGCAGGCCCTGGTTGACCGCCAGACCGTCGACGACGGTGGCCACGGCCAACTGGTTGGCGGTGGTGGCCGCGGTAGCCAGCGCGTTGCCGCGGGTCACTTCAATGCGCGCGCCGGCGGCGGAGTAGGCCAGGCCGAACTGCAGGAAGGGCGAGAAGGCGCTGAAATCCGTGCTGGCGAACCGACCGTTCACGCCGCCGTCGGCCTGGATGAAGTTGAACTGCTCGCCCAGGTAGTAGGTGCCCGGTTCCGGCAGCGCCACCAGGGTGCCGCCCAGGGTGGCGGTGCCGGTCACGTGCAGCTGGTCGCTGCGGCTGCCCGGGGCCACCTCGGCCTGGTACACGCCAGTGGCGGTCTGCACATAGTCACCGTTGATGGTGAGCGTGCCGATGGAGTTGCCCGGAGCGATGATGCCGGCCACGGTGGTGTTTCCCAGCTGGCCCACGCCCTTCAGCGTGCCCTTTTCACCCACGAAGGTGCTGCCGCCGGTCTGCACGCCGTTGAAGGACACCACGCCGCCGGTGACGGTCAGGTCCGAGCCGTCCAGCACACCGGTGGCGGTGATGCGGCTGCTGCCGCCCAGGCTGTTCAGCGCTGTGTTCTGCAGGGTGCCGTTCAGCAGGAAGGTTCCGCCGGTCACGTCCACGGCGCTGGTCAGCGTGTTCACGCCGTCCAGTTCCAGCACGCCTTCGCGCACCACCGCGCCGTTGAAGCTGTTGTCGCCGCTCAGGCGCAGCCAGCCGATGCCGCTCTTGGTCAGTTTGCCCGGGCCGCCGATGTCATTGGTCCAGTCGTCCCATGCATCACCTTCCCACACCTTCAGGCCGCCGGCCTTCTGGTTCATCACCACTTCGGTGTCCACGCGCAGCGAGCCGTAGCCTTCGACGGCCGCAGCCAGGTTCATCAGGCCCCAGCCGTAGACATCGTCCACGCCTGCAGCACCCAGGTCGGTGGCGGTGGTCAGCAGCACGTCGCGCACCTGCGCGCTGTCCAGGTACGGGAAGCGCTCGAACAGCAGGCCCAGCGCGCCGGTGACGTGCGGGGCGGCCATGGACGTGCCGCTCAGTTCCTCGTAATCGGACGACGGGGTCTGGCTGATGATGTCCACCACCAGGTTGCCATTGTCATCGTAGAAATCACCTTCGATCACCGAATCGGGACCGTACACGGTCGAGTTGATGTTCGAGCCGGGCGCGGCGAGGCACCAGTTCGCCGCCAGGCCACAGCGCATCGAGCGGTTGCTCAGCTCCAGGTCCTGATTGACGTTGACCACGGCCAGCCAGTACGGCTCGACGTCGGCGACGGCGCGCGGCAGCGAGGCATACATGCCGGCAATCGGCGCTTCTTCCGGCGAAGTGTTGGGCGAATCGGTGTTGCCAGCGGCCCATACCTGGATCAGGCCGCTGCTGCGCGAACCTTCGGCCATCGCAGCCAGACTGGCGGCGAACACCGGGTGCGACTGGTACATGTCCAGGTCTTCCGCTGTGGTCGGCTCGTTGGCCAGGCCCCAGCTGTGGTTGATGGCGCGCACACCCTGCTCGTTCATCTGCGCATACAGCTGCGGGTAGATCGAATCGTCGGCCTGGATGGCGGCGATGGTCTGTTCGTCCAGATACAGGGAACCGCCGATATTCACCACCGACAGGTAGGTGGCGCTGTTGGAGAACAGGCGGGCCACGCTCAGGTCGGCGCCGAAGGCAACACCGTGGGTGCCGTGGCCATCACGGTTGGCGGCGATGGTGCCCGACACGTGGGTACCGTGCACGTTGTAGCTCAGGCCTTCGTAGAAGCCATTGCGCTCCAGCAGATCGGCATAGTCCGGGTCGAGCAGCTGGTAGGACACGGCCACCTGGCCACCGTCGCTGGCGAAGCAGGCGTCCGGGCCACTCAGCACTTCGCGCGCGCACAGGCTGCCATCGGCCAGCACATCGGCCAGATGGATGCTGCGGTGGTCCTTGCCGGCGAACTCGTCGTGGTCCAGGCCGGTGCCGCTGTCGAACACGCCCAGGCGGATGCCGGTGCCGGTCAGTCCGCGTGCGTAGGCCACATCGGCGTTGATCGCCTGCAGGCCCCAGTCGCTGTTGAATTCGGTGGTGCGCCAGCTGGCGGCATCACCCGGCTTGCCCATGATGGGTTCCGGATCGACTTCCACATCGGCGGCGGCGACGGCCAGCGACGGCGAAGCGGTGAGGACCGGTGCGGCAAACGCGGCCTGCAGGCTGCGCTGGAACTGGTAACGCGACAAGGCGTCTGCGTTGCTGTCCTGGGCCAGCGCCGGCAGAGCGGCGGCCATCAGCAGCGAGCCAACAATGGCCGAGGCCAGGGGTGAGGGGAGGATCGAGCGGCGGGAAGCGGTGGAGCGATACGACGGGAAGACAATCATCTGCAGTTACGTCCTTGATTCCTTGAAATATTTCAGGTGCAGCTCCGTCATGGAGCAATGGAAAGCACACCTCACGGCGGGTCAGCGCTCGCTGTCCCACCCGTTGGTAGCGGCAGGTGTCACAAAAAATTAATGCTTCGTTCAGAATTTTTGTATAGGAAAATCCCCACCCCTGCCCCTGCCCAAGGTCACTTGGCAAGTGGTATCGACGACGGATAGCGTCGGCGGATTCACGCGTGGGTTGGGGATCTCTGCATGGCATCGATGGTGTTGCGCGCCGCTCTTGGGCTGGCGCTGGTTTCGTTGAGCACGGCACCGGCGGTGGGCGCCTCGCGCTTCGTCGCCGATCCCTACCCCAGCACCTACCGGGCGCATCCCGATGCGCCGGTGCTGATCCAGAACGCCACCGTGCTCACCGGCACCGGCCAGCGCCTGGACAACGCCGACGTGCTGCTGCGCGAGGGCCGCATCGCCGCCGTGGGCCGCCAGCTGCAGGCCGATGCCGGGGTCACCCGCATCGATGCGCGGGGCAAGTGGGTCACCCCGGGCCTGATCGACGTGCACTCGCACCTGGGCGTGTACCCCAGCCCGGGCGTCGGCGCGCACAGCGACGGCAACGAGATGACCGCACCGGTCACCGCCAATGTCTGGGCCGAGCACTCGGTGTGGCCGCAGGACCCGGGCTTCGCTACAGCCCTGGCCGGAGGCGTGACCAGCATGCAGGTGCTGCCTGGCTCGGCCAACCTGGTCGGTGGCCGTGGCGTGACCCTGAAGAACGTGCCGGCCATCACCTACCAGGCCATGAAATTCCCGGGTGCTCCGTGGGGGCTGAAAATGGCCTGCGGCGAGAACCCGAAACGGGTTTACGGCGAAGGCAAGAACGTCGCCCCAGCCACGCGGATGGGCAACGTTGCCGGCTACCGCGCCGCCTTCATCGATGCTGCCGACTACATCGCCAAGAACAAACCCAAGCCGGCCAAGCGCAAGGGCTGGTTCGGCAGCGACAAGGGCGACAGCGCCGGTGATGCCGGCGGCAAGCGCGATCTCAAGCTGGACACGCTGGCCGGCGCGATCGAAGGCGACATCCGCGTGCACATCCACTGCTACCGCGCCGACGAGATGGCCACCATGCTCGACCTGGCCAAGGAATTCGGCTTCAAGGTGGCGGCCTTCCACCACGGCGTGGAGGCCTACAAGCTGGCCGACCGGCTGGCCGCCGACGGCGTCTGCGGTGCGCTGTGGGCCGACTGGTGGGGCTTCAAGATGGAAGCCTTCGATGGCATTCCGGAGAACATCGCACTGGTCGACCGGCCGAAGAACAGCTGCGCCATCGTCCATTCCGATTCGCCCGAAGGCATCCAGCGCCTGAACCAGGAAGCGGCCAAGGTGATCGCCGCCGCGCGCCGCGCGCACATGCCGGAGATCACGCCCGAACATGCCATCACCTGGATGACGGCCAATGCCGCCAGAGCGCTGGGCATTGAAGGCCAGACCGGCACCCTGGAGGCCGGCAAGATGGCCGACGTAGTGGTGTGGAACGGCAACCCCTTCGGTTCCTACGCGCTGGCCGAACAGGTCTTCATCGACGGCCGCCGCCTGTACGACCGCAGTGCGCCGGCAGCGACGCCGCGTTCCGATTTCCAGCTCGGCCAGGAGGTGCACTGATGGGCGCGTTGAACAAGGGTCGCCGGGCATGGCTCGGCGTTACGGTCATGATGCTGGCCTGCCTCTCCGCAGCCGCGCAGGCGCAGGACCTGCTGGTCCGCAACGCCACCGTACATACGGCCAGCGCGCGCGGCAGCCTGCAGCACGCCGATGTACTGGTGCAGGGCGGCATCATCCGCGCAGTCGGCAACGGGCTGTCCGCACCGGCCGGGGCCAACGTCGTCGAGGCCGATGGCCGCCCGCTGACACCCGCGCTGTTCGGGGGCATCACCGAGATCGGCATCGAAGAAGTCTCCGGTGAAGCGAGCACGGTCGACAGCACGCTGAAGATCGGCGAACAACCGTTGCGCCCCGAGTTCGATGTCACCCTGGCCTACAACCCGGCCTCGGTGCTGATCCCGGTGGCGCGCCTGGACGGCATCGGCTTCACCGCCTTGGGGGCCGCCACCGGTGGCGGCTTCGTCGCTGGCCAGGGCGGTGTGATGCGGCTGGACGGCAGCGCCGATCCCCTCGGGCCGCGCGCGCTGTTCCTGCGCCTGGGGTCGGCCGCAGTGGAACTGACCGGGCATTCGCGTGCGGCGCAATGGATGCTGCTGCAGCAGATGGTGGACGAGGCGCGTGGCCAGGTCGCCGCGGACTCACCGCATGCGCTGCTGACCCCGGCCGGGCGCCGCACGCTGGGCCGCTACCTGGCCGGCCAGGGCCGCATCGTGGTGGAGGTGGACCGTGCGGCGGACATCCGCCAGCTGCTGCGCTGGGGCGCCCGCGAGAAGGTGAAGATCGCCATTGCCGGTGGCAGCGAAGCCTGGCAGCTGGCACCGGAGCTGGCCGCCGCGCAGGTGCCGGTGTTCGTCGACGTGCTGTCCAACCTGCCGGCCAGCTTCGACCAGATCGGTGCAACCCTGGAAAATGCGGCACGCCTGCAACGGGCCGGCGTGGCGGTCTCGTTCGTGCAGCGTGGCGACGCCTCGCACAACGCCCGCAAGATGCGCCAGCTGGCCGGCAATGCCGTGGCCAATGGACTGCCCTGGGCCGACGGCCTGGCCGGCCTGACCCGGGTGCCGGCGCAGGCGTTCGGTGTGGCCGACCAGATCGGCAGCATCGAGCCGGGCAAGCGTGCCGACCTGGTGCTGTGGGAGGGCGACCCGCTGGACGTGGCGCACTATGCCGAACAGGTCTGGCTGGGCGGCCGGGCGATGCCGATGCGCTCGCGCCAGACCGAGCTGCGCGATCGCTACCTGCTGCGCAACGCGCAGCCCTGACCGCATTGAAGGACACCACCATGGCCACCCTGCGCTGGTATTTCGACTTCGTTTCGCCGTACTCCTACCTGCATTGGCAGAAGCTGAAGCAGCTGCCCGAATTCCCGCGGATCCAGCCGGTGCCGATCGCCTTTGGTGCCGTGCTGCATCACCTGGGCAACCTCGGGCCGGCCGAGATTCCGGCCAAGCGCCGCTTCATCTACCGCCAGCTGCTGTGGACCGCGCAGGCCGAAGGCACACCGCTGCGGTTCCCGCCGGGCCACCCGTTCAATCCGCTGTCTGCCCTGCGCCTGTGCCTGGCCGCGGGTGGCAGCGCACGGGCGGTGGACGTGCTGTTCGACTGGATCTGGCGCGACGGCAATGCCGCCGACAGCGCCGAGGCCCTGCGCGAACCAGCCGCGCGGCTGGGGATCGAGGATGTCGCCAGCGCCATCGCGACTCCCGCGGTCAAGGAGCAGCTGCGGAGGAACACCGAAGCCGCCATTGCAACCGGCGTGTTCGGCGTGCCGACCCTGGCCATCGATGGCGAACTGTTCTGGGGCAACGACGCCCACCCACTGATGGCGGCGGTGCTGGCCGACCCGGATCTGCTGCGGCAGCCCGAATGGCAGCGCCTGGCCGAGCTTCCGGTGGCCGTGCAGCGCAGTCGCTGAACAGGGCGTGCCGCGTTTCCCTCGCGCGCCACGCCAGAATTTGAGATAGATTTCACATTTCCGAACCTACAACCGCCCTGGAGGGGGAGCCGCGGATGCGCATCGGAATCGTCGTCGACTCGGCCTGCGACCTGCCGCAGGACTTCATTGCCGAGCACAACATCGTGCTGCTGCCGATCACCGTACGGATCGGCGAAGCCGTGCTGGCCGATCATCGCGATGAGCAGGCCACCCTGAGCTTCCTGCACGCGCATGTGGCCGAACATGGCGCTGAAGCGGAAACCATCCCCTTCAGCGTCAACCAGATCCGCGACCTGTTCCTGCAGCAGCTGGTGATCGATTACGACCACGTGTTCTGCATGACCATCACCAAGACCCGCAGCCCGATCCACGACAACGCGCTGCAGGCCAGCTTCGCCATCCTCAACGATTACAAGCCGGTGCGGCAGGCAGCGGGCTACAACTCGCCGTTCGCGCTGCGCGTACTTGATACCCAGAACCTGTTCGCCGCGCAGGCCGTGACCGCGGTGGAGGCTGTCCGCCTGCGTGACAGCGGCGCCAGCGTGCAGCAGATCCGCGAACGGCTGGAAGAACTGGCCGGCAACGTGCACGGCTACATGATCACCCGCGACCTGTACTACATGCGCGCACGCGCGCGGCACAAGGGCGACCGCAGTGTCGGCCTGCTCAGCGCGGCACTGGGCAGTGCACTGGACATCAAGCCGGTGCTGCACGGCTACCGTGGCGAGACCGGGCCGGTGGCCAAGATCAAGGGCTTCGACAGCGCCGTGCAGAAGCTGTTCGCGGTGGTCGGCCAGCGCGTGCGTGCCGGGCTGATGACGCCGACGGTGTGCGTCAGCTACGGCGGCGAACTGGACGAGTTGCGCAGCCAGCCCGGCTATGCACAGATGAAAGAGGTCTGCGCCGGCCATGGCGTGACCGTGTACGAATCGGTGATGAGCCTGACCGGCATGGTCAACGTCGGCAAGGGCGCGGTCACCGTGGGATTTGCCGATGGGCCGCATCGGTTCGAATGAGCGCTGGCCACGGCCGGAATCTGCACATCGATTCCACCCCGACTGTGCCAGCCTTGCCGCACTTCAAGGAGAACTCCATGCCTGCGCAGTACCACATCAGCCTGCCCGACCCGTCCAAGGCCCGCGGCAACGACCCTGACCTGTCCTTCCATTCGCAGGGCGCCGCCGGTTTCGCCGAAGAGCTGCAGGATGCCCTGCGCAGCGGCACGCTGTTCGAACGCTGGAAGGCCAAGCAGCCCGACCCGGATGCGGTGGAACCGCAGTGGGGCGTGACCGACCCGGAGGCCACCGTGACCGGCGAGCAGAAGGACCTGCGCATCAACCTGGTCGCCACCACCCGCATCGACAGTGACGTGTTCAAGCAGCGCCTGCGCCTGCTGGCCGGCAGCCACTGGGAACTGCGCGACGTGCGTTGAGGCACCCGCCCGCCGGGCATGGCCCGGCGCTACCGTGCCCGTGTCGTGATCGACCCGGTGCCGATGACCATGCTCTGGTAGACGCCACCCTTGGTTGGCCCTCCAAAAAAGCTGCCAACCAAGGTTGGCAACTACCGACGAACCGCCGGGCATGGCCCGGCGTTTCCCCTATCGCTACCAGCCACCGCCCAGCGCGCGGTACAGCTCTACACGCGCGATCGCGGCGGCGGCCTGGCTGTTGGCCAGCGCGGCCTGGTTGTCCAGCGCGATGCGCTGGGTGGTCAGCACGTCCAGCATGTCGACCACGCCGGCCTGGTACTGCCGGCGCGCCGCCCCCAGTGCCGTCTCGCTCTCATCCACCGCCACGTGCAGCCGCACCGTGCGCTGCTGCTCGGCACTGTAGCCATCCATGGCGTCGTCCACCTCATGCCAGGCCTGCAGCACGGTACGGCGGAACTGCAGGGCCGACTGTTGCTGCTGCAGCCTGCTCAGCGCGAGGTTCGCCTTCAGCCGCCCGCCCTGGAAGATCGGCAGGCTGATCGACGGCCCGATGCTGAAACGGTGCGCGTTCCAGCCATCCAGGTCATCCAGCTGCTTGGCCTGGAAGCCTGCGTCACCATTCAAGGTGATGCGCGGCAGGAAACTGGCCTTGGCCACGCCGATGCCGGCCGTTGCCGCATGCAGTGCCGCCTCGGCACGACGGATGTCCGGGCGACGCTCGGCCAGTTCACTCGGCAGACCCACCGCCACCGCTGGCAACGCCGGCCAGTCACGGCGTGCATCCTGCAGCTGCGCGTCCAGTGCCTGCGGCGGCTGTGCCAGCAGGAACGCCAGCGCATTGCGCAGCTGCGATTCGCGATGCCGCAGCGGCGCGATGCGCGCCTGCAGCGAAGCCACCTGCGCGGCCGCGCTGGACACCTGCAGCGTGCTGGCCACGCCCTGCTTCTGGCGCGCCTCGGTCAGCCGTTTGATGTCATGCGCGATGCTGAGGTTGTCCTCGGTGATCGCCAGCAGCTGCCGCGTCGCACGCAGCTGCAGGTAATCACGCGCGGTTTCCGCCAGCAGCGCGATGCGCACGGCGTGTGCATCCTCCTCGGCCATCTGCACGCGCGCGTCGGCCGCTTCCACCTGGCGCCGCACGCGGCCCCACAGGTCCAGTTCCCAGCCCAGGCCGATACCGGCCTGGAACAGCCCGTAGTCATCACGGCCGCCGTTGCCGGACGGATCATTCAGGCCCACCTCGCTGTTGCGTGCACGCACGCCACTGGCGCTCGCGCTGACGCTGGGCAGGCGATCGGCGGCGGTGATGCCGCGCGCGGTGCGGCTCTGCTGCACGCGGTTGGCGGCCAGCTGCAGGTCCAGGTTGGCCGCCAGCACCTGGTGGGCCAGCTGCCCCAGCAGCGGATCGTCGAAGCCGGCCCACCAGGCGGCGTCCTGATCGATGGCGTTGCCGGCGACAGCCCCACCCCGCCAGTGGCCGGGCAGTTCCGCCTCCGGGCGTACGAAGTCCGGGCCCATCGCGCAGGCAGCCAGGGCCGTGCACAGGGTGGCCGCAACGAAGGTGCGGAACACGGTGATGGCGCTCATGCGCCCTCCCCGCGCTTGTGGCCCGGTCCGTGCTGCACGCTCTGCGCACGCGCGCGGCTGCCCAGGTCAACGCTGGCTTCCACCGACATGCCGGCACGCAGCTGGTCCAGCAGCGGCTGGCCCGGCTCCAGCACGATCTTCACCGGAATGCGCTGCACCACCTTGGTGAAGTTGCCGGTGGCGTTCTCTGGTGCGACTGCAGCAAAGGTGACGCCGGTGGCTGGTGCAATGCTGTCGATGTGCCCGCGCAGCGGCGTGCCCGGGAATACGTCCACCTTCAGTTCGACCTGCTGGCCGGCCTGCATGCGGGTCATCTGCGTTTCCTGGAAGTTGGCGACCACGAAGGCGCGCTTCAGCGGGACCACCGCAGCCACCGGCGTACCCGGGGTCAGGTAGGCACCGACGCGCACTGCGCGGCGACCGACCATGCCATCGATCGGCGCGCGCAGCACGGTGTGCGACAGATCCAGTTCGGCGCGTGCCTGTGCCGCTTCTGCACGCTGCACCGCCGCCTGTGCAGCCTGCACGCCCGCGCTGAGGATGTCGGTGCGCTGGCGTGCGGTCGACAGTGCGGCCTGGCCCTGCTGCAGATGCGCACTGGCCACGGCCTGCTTCGACTGCGCCTGCTGCGCGTTCTGCACGGTACCGGCGCCATCACGGGCCAGTTCGCGGTAACGCTGCTGGTCGGCACTGGCCAGGGTCAGTTCGGAACGGCTGACATCGACGCTGGCCCTGGCCTGCGCGATCAGCGAGTCCTGCTGGGCCAGTGCGGCCTGCGCATTGGCCAGCTGCGCACGGGCATTGGCAAGGTCGGCACGCGCAGCCTGCAGTGCCACCTGGTAGTCGCGGTCGTCGATGCGGGCAAGGACGTCGCCGGCCTTCACCGACTGGTTGTCCTCTACCTCCACGGCACTGACGAAGCCGGCAATCTTCGGCGCTACCAGGGTGTAGTCGGCCACCACGTACGCATTGTTGGTGGTCTGGTGACCGCCATCGCGCAGCAGCAGCCACGCGCCGATGGCCAGGGCCAGCACGCCCAGGCCCAGGCCGGTGTTGAGAGGGGTTCGATTGATCGTCATGAGGGGGTTCCTGCGAAAGGTTCAGGCCACGGCGCGTGGCGGATGGATGCGGGTGGGCATCCAGGCAATGAGGGGAATGAAGGCCAGCGCCACCAGTGCGACCACCCAGTACAGGTCGGCAGAAGTCAGCGCCTGTACCTGTGCATGCAGGCGCGCGCCCAGCTGCGGGCCATCGGCCAGCCACGGTTGCTCGCCAAGGCGGTCGACCAGCACGGTGGAATGGAAATGACGGCGGCCTTGGGCGATGGCATCCAGTACGCCACCGGCGAGCACCGCAGCGAAGCCCTTGACCGTGTTGAACCAGGCCGAGGCAAACGGGCCATCCTGTGGCGCCAAGCCGCCGGTGGCCAGCATCAGCAGCGGCAGCACCGCCATCGGCTGGGCAAACACCTGCAGCAGCTGCACCCACAGGAAGTTGTCGCGGATCCAGGCCACGTCCAGGTGCGAGCCCAGCCAGCAGGCCAGTGCCAGCATCGCCAGGCCGGTGGCCTGCACCCAGCGGCAGTCCACCGCGCGGATGTTCAACAGGGCCGCCACCAGCGGCAGCGCGATCACCTGTGGCAGTGCCACCCACAGCAGCATCGGTGCGGTCTGCAGCGGCCGGTAGCCCTGCACGCTGGCCAGGAAGCCGGACGGTATCGAGATCACCGCCAGCAGCACGAACAGCACGCCCCCCAGCGTGACCAGCGAGTAGCTGAGATTGCGGTTGGCCAACAACTGCAGCTTGAAGAACGGCAGCGGGTGGAACCATTCGTTGATCATGAACAGCACCATCAGGCCGGCACCGCCACCGATCATCAGCGTGATCATCGGCGAATCGAACCAGTTCAGCCGCGGGCCCTGCACCAGGCCCAGCACCAGCAGCACCAGCGCCGGCAGGCCGAGCAGCAGCCCAACGCCATCGAACTGGGCGAAGCGTTCCAGCCGCAGCGGGTCCTGTGGCAGGCCCCAGCCGACCATCGCCATGGCGGCCAGGCAGTACGGCACGATCTGCCAGAACGCCCAGTGCCAGCCCACCTGCTCGACCCAGAACGCGGCCAGCGGCGTGCCCATGCTCGGGCCGAACGTCGCCGTCAACGCGTAGCCGGCCAGGCCGTACAGCTTGATGCCAGGCGGCAGGAAGCGCAGCGCCACGCTCATCAGCAACGGCGGCAGTGCACCGCCGCACAGGCCCTGCAATGCACGCAGCAGCAGGAACACCTGCAGGTTCGGGGCGAGCGGGCACAGCACGCCCAGCACCATGAAGCCACCGATCATCGCCAATGCGAAGCGGCGCAGCGAGAAGGTGGCGGCACACCACGGCGCGAAGGCCATCGCGCTGACCGACATCGCGCTGTAGAGGGCGACGATCCAGCTGCCGTCGTCGACGCTGAAACCCATCGCGCCACGGATGTCGGCCAGGGCGACCTTGGTGATGTTCTCGTTGAAGCCGGACACCAGCACCGCCAGCAGCACGCCACACAGGCCGACCAGAATGCGGCGATCGAGCCCGGGGGCGGCGGCAGGACGGGGCGCTGCGGCGGCCGGGACAGCGGCGGCCGGCGCACTCATCGCCAGGCGCCGATCCGTGCAGTGCACGGCATGTTGAGGGTCATTGGAATGCGCTCAGTGAAACTCCGGGGAGCGCAGTCTAGGGAGCCGGTACCCTGTGAAAAATGGCGTCGCCGGCACCCCAGGCGTGCGTCCAGCGCACGCCTGCGGGTCTCAGCGGTGGGCGTCCTCGACGCGCTCGCACATGGTCTTGATCGAACGGCGAAGCCACTGGTGCGCGGCATCGTTGTCCAGCCGCGGATGCCAGGCCTGCACGATGGCCGCGGTACGCACCGGGATCGGCAGCGGGAACAGGCGCAGCGGCAGGCGCATGCTGACGATCCGCTCCAGCATCACGCTTGGCATCTGCGGCAGGATCAGGTCTGATTCGGCCGCCGCGAAGATCGCACCGTGGAAGGTCGGGCTGATCAGCGCCACGCGGCGCTGCAGGCCGAGCGTGGCCAGGTCATCATCGATCGGCCCACGCGGCAGGCCACGGCGCGACACCGCGATGTGGTCGCACGCGGCAAAGCGCTCTGCACTGATCTCCTCGTCGAACAGTGGATGGTCCTCGCGCGCGGCGCCCATGAACGAGGTACTGAACAGGTTCTGCACCTTGGTATCGGGCGCATGCTTGCCGGCGGTGCTGATGTACAGGTCGATCCGGCCCTGCGCCATCGCATCATCGTCGGTATCGCCCTCGGGTACGAAGCGCAGCACCGCGCGCGGTGCCTGCTGGCGGAAGATCTCGCGCAGCCGACCGCCAAATCCACCGATGAAGACATCATTGGCGCGCACGCTGAAGGTTCGCTCGAGCACGCGCATGTCCACTTCACGACCAGCGTTGAAGACGCGGTGGGCCTGCTCGATCACATCGCGGACCTGCTCGCGCAGCTGCAGCGCGCGGGGCGTGGGCGCCAGACCGCGGCCGGCACGCACCAGCACCGGGTCACCCAGCGCAGTGCGGATCCGGCCCAGGGTGCGGCTCATCGCCGGCGCGCTCAGGTTCATGCGGCGCGCGGCGGCGGCCACGCTGCATTCGTCAATCAGCACGTCCAGTGCCAGCAACAGGTTCAGGTCCGGCAGGGGCATGACAGTCTCCAGTAAATCAGATGACTCTACGGCACTTGCGACCACCGTGGATTGCGTTCGACGCATTCATTGACTGCCGCGCACGGCATGGGTGCGCGCGGTGACATCGGCGACCATCCCCGTCCTGCCAAGGAGACATCCATGTTCACTACCCTGCTGGTCGCCCTGGATGGTGGCCCCCAGCACGCACGCGTGCTGGACCTGGCCGCCGCCATCGCCGGCCCCCACAGCCGCCTGCACCTGCTGTGCGTGCTCGACCCCGAATTCGCGCTGGCGGCCGATGCCAGCGAAGCCGATCGCACCGAGTATCCGGAAGCCGCCCGCCAGCGCTCCCGCGCCGAGGCAGTATTGGCCGAAGCCCTGGCCGAACTGCGCGAGCGCGGCGTCGATGCCATCGCGCAGATCCCCTCCGGCGATCCCGGCGAAGTCATCAGCGAGCAGGCCCGGCGCCTGGAGTGCGACCTGATCGTGATCGGCCATCGCCACCTGTCCCGGCTGGAACGCCTGTTCGAACCCTCGATCGGGCAATGGACCATCGACCACGCGCCCTGTCCGGTGCTGGTGGAAACCCGCGACCCCCAACCCTAGCCACCATGGCCTCCCGTTCCCCGTTGTTTCCCACCCGGGTCAACTACCGCACCTTCGGCCGTCAGTTCGGCCGGGGCGAACAGGCGCTGCTGGGCGCGATACGGCAGTTGCGCGACCCCGATCTGCAGGCCGATGGCCTTGCCCAGCTGAGCGGACTCGGGCTTGGCCAGGAGGGCTGCGACGCCTTCATCGGCCTGCTGCCGCTGCTGGCCACCCCCGCCGCTCCGATCGATCTGCTGCCGGCCGGCTCTCCCTTCATTGCCGCCAGTGAACTGGACCTGCTGGTCTGCCTGCTGCGCATCGCACAATGGCGGCATGCGCGGCCCCGCGAAGACGACACGCTGGCACCGTTGCGCCGGCAACTGGCACGCTGTGCGATGGCCGTGCAGGCGGCAAACCTGCCGTTGCGGCAGCGCTCATTGTCACCGGTCGGGCTGAGGCTGCTCGATCCGACCGGCTGGTTGCGGCAGCGATAAGCCGTCGCGCCCCGCGTGTGATCGCATGCAGAGAGCTGCTCAGCAGTCCATCGTTCCGTGCGTGCTGCCCTCGTCATCCAGCACGTGCGCATGCAGGATCACCTGGTTGCGGCCAGCCCGCTTGGCGGCATACAGGCCGGCATCGGCGTCTGCCAGCAACTGATCGGCACTGGCCAGAGCCGGCGGATGCAGGTAACCCACGCCGATGCTGATACTGACCGATCCTTCCGGCAACGGCAGCGCTTCCACCGCCTGGCGCAGGCGCTCGGCCAGCGCCAGAACGCCCGACAGCGCGCTTCCGGGCACGATCACCGCAAATTCCTCGCCGCCATAACGTGCGACGCTGTCACCGGCGCGACCGGCGCTCGCCTTCAGTACCGCTGCCACGGCCTGCAGGCAGCGGTCGCCGGCGGGATGGCCGTGGCGGTCGTTGAAGGCCTTGAAATGATCGATATCCAACAGCAGCAGGCCCAGCTCGGTGCCACTGCGCCGTGCGCGATTCCACTCGGCCAGCAGCAGCGCGTCGAACTCGCGCCGGTTGGCCACGCCTGTCAGGCCATCCTGGCGCGCCAGCTGGTCCAGCGAGGCCTGCCGTTCCATCAGGTCCACCTGCAGCAGGATGCTGCGCAGGCCGAACCCCAGCGTCGCCACCACGAAACCGCTCACGGCCAGGGGCCGGGCATGGTCGACCACCAGGGTGCCCACCACCAGCAGCAGCAGCGGCAGGATCATCGGGCCCGCCGCCTGCACCGTGCGCGCCATCCGCGGATGCGGCGTCAGGACCCGCGCCGGTGCCTGGCTGAGTGCGAGCAGCGCCAGCAGCAGGAACGGCAGATCGATCAGCAGATCGGCATAGGCACCGAACGCATCACCGGAGGTGTAGTGGTTGATGTAATACGCCACCAACAGGTAGGTCGCCGCATACATCGCCAGCGCGCGGAAAAAGGTACGCCGCTCGGGAACGTCGCCGGCCAGCCAGCGCACCACCGCGAACACGGCGATGCACAGGTTCTGGATATCGAACATGCGTTGCATGTTGGACAACGCGTGGTCGTCGATGTCAACGCGGGCGGCGAACGACTGCGCGTGCACGAAGAACAGCACGCCCAGCAGCGCCGCCATGGCCGCATCGATCAGGCTGATGCTGACCCGTTCCCGGCGCGCCCTGGCCAGGATGAACACCAGGGGCACACCGTAGAGCACGTAAAGGAACAGGCTTGCGCGCGGGGTGAAATCGGCACGCCCGGCGCCCAGGGCGTCGATCATGTTGAACGCCATGCCGCCGGCCCACAGCAGCAGCGCCAATGCCGTGGCGCGCCACCCCAGTGCCGCGCGGTCGCGGCGGGCCCGCCACAGGCAGGCGGCCGCCGCCAGCAACGGGGCACCGGTCAGGAAAACGAAGGAGCCTACCCCGGCCGGACCAGGCCACAAGGCCAGCACCAGGCCATGGCACAGCAGATACAGCAGCGCCAGCACTACCGGCATGCATCCCCCGATCCGCAAGGCCGTCTACGCGCACGATAGCGCGGGGCGACGCCACGAGGGTGTGATCCATCGCTGAAAAAGGGGACGGAGGGGATTAAGTCGTTTGCGGCACAGCGGCAAATGCGACTTAATCCCCTCCGTCCCCTTTTTCCGTCCCCTTTTTCCCGGGGGCTCAGCCCTGCAGGGCGCGGGCGTGGTGGGCGATGTGCTCGCCGATGTAGCTGCCAATGAAGTAGTAGCTGTGGTCGTAGCCGGGCTGCAGGCGCAGGGTCAGCGGATGGTCGGCAGCGGCGCAGGCCTCCTGCAGGCGCTGCGGCTGCAGCTGGGTCTGCAGGAACTCGTCCGCCTCGCCCTGGTCGATCAGCAACGGCAGGCGCTCGCTGGCCGCGGCAATCAACGCGCAGGCGTCCCATTGCGCCCAGTCGGCCGGGTTGTCGCCAAGGTAGGCGTGGAAGGCCTTCTGCCCCCACGGAACATGGCTGGGCGCGACGATCGGCGAGAACGCCGACACGCTGCGGTAGCGCCCCGGATTGCGCAGCGCGATCACCAGCGCACCGTGGCCGCCCATCGAGTGCCCGCTGATGGCGCGTGCGCCGGTCGCCGGGAACTCCGCTTCGATCAGCGCCGGCAACTCGTGCACTACATAGTCATGCATGCGGAAGTGCTTCGCCCAGGGCGCACGGGTGGCGTTGAGGTAGAACCCTGCGCCCTTGCCCAGGTCGTAGCCTTCGGCATCGGCCACGTCATCACCGCGCGGGCTGGTATCAGGCGCGACAATGATCACGCCGTGTTCGGCCGCATAGCGCTGCGCGCCCGCCTTGGTGATGAAATTCTGCTCGGTGCAGGTCAGCCCGCTCAGCCAGTACAGCACCGGCAGCGTCTGCGTTTCCGCCTGCGGCGGCAGGTACACGGCGAACTGCATGTCGCAGCCCAGCGTGGTCGAATGATGGCGGTAGACATCCTGCCAACCGCCAAAACAGGCGCGGTGTTCAATGCGTTCCATGGTGCTCTCCTGCGCGGCGCGTCAGCGCACGCGTGCTTCTGGTAGATGCCGACCTTGGTCGGCTTATCCACGCCCGGCGTGGACGCCTTGGTTGATCAGTTCATCCAGCTGTGCCAGCAGGCGCAGCAACGATTCGACGCCAGGCTGGCCGTCCAGGTTGCGATACGCCGCGACCGCCACGTCGCTGCGCGGTGGCCACAGGCCGTCGGCGCGGGCTTCGTGCAGGCGCGGCAGGAATACCTGTGCCAGCCAGTGCTCGAACGGCATTTCATCAATGCCGAAGGGCGAGTCCACCGCGCGCGGTGGACCCACGTCGCCCTCGACCCAGCTCAGCGCGCGCAGCGCCTGCTCGATCGGGTCGACCAGGGCCGCGCGTGGATCCTCCGCACGCGGCCTGCGCAGGGCGTCGAACCAGCCCACGCCGCGGCTCAGTAGTGGACCACCGAACGGATCGACTTGCCTTCATGCATCAGGTCGAAGGCGTCGTTGATCTTGTCCAGGTCCATGGTGTGGGTGACGAACGGGGCCAGTTCGATATCGCCCTTCATCGCATCCTCGACCATGCCCGGCAGCTGGCTGCGGCCCTTCACGCCACCGAAGGCGGTGCCCATCCACTTGCGGCCGGTCACCAGCTGGAACGGACGGGTGGAGATCTCCTGGCCCGAACCGGCCACGCCGATCACCACGCTCTGGCCCCAGCCACGGTGCGCGCATTCCAGCGCCGCGCGCATCACGTTGACGTTGCCGATGCACTCGAAGCTGTGGTCCACGCCCCAGGTCGTCATCTCGACGATGACCTGCTGGATCGGCTTATCGAAGTCCTTCGGGTTGATGCAGTCGGTGGCGCCGAATTCGCGCGCCAGTTCGAACTTGGACGGATTGGTGTCCACCGCGATGATGCGGCCGGCCTTGGCCTGGCGCGCACCCTGGATCACCGCCAGGCCGATGCCACCGAGGCCGAACACCGCCACGCTGTCGCCTTCCTGCACCTTGGCGGTGTTGTGCACCGCGCCGATGCCGGTGGTGACACCGCAACCGAGCAGGCAGACGTGTTCCGGGTTTGCTTCCGGATTGATCTTCGCCAGCGACACTTCGGCCACCACGGTGTACTCGCTGAAGGTCGAGCAACCCATGTAGTGGTACAGCGGCTCACCGTTGTAGCTGAAGCGGCTGGTGCCATCGGGCATCACGCCCTTGCCCTGGGTCGCGCGCACGGCCACGCACAGGTTGGTCTTGCCGCTCTTGCAGAACAGGCACTCGCCGCACTCGGCGGTGTACAGCGGAATCACGTGGTCGCCCGGCTTGACGCTGGTCACGCCCTCGCCCACTTCAACCACGATGCCGGCGCCTTCATGGCCCAGCACCACCGGGAACAGGCCTTCCGGATCATCGCCGGACAGCGTGAACGCATCGGTGTGGCAGACACCGGTGTGGGTGATCTTCACCAGCACTTCGCCCTTCTTCGGCGGGGCGACGTCGATCTCGACGATCTGCAGCGGCTGGCCGGGACCAAAGGCGACGGCGGCACGGGACTTCATGGTGGACTCTCCAGAGACAGGCAATGACAGGATGGGCGGCGCCATGTTGCGCCGTCGTTTATTTCAGGTACGAACGGATCAACGCGCTCATGTCGCGCACGCGTTCGGCGCGTTGTTCGTCGGAGGCGGCGGGTTGCCCGAACTCCTCGCGCAGATGGGCCTCCATCACCTCGGACATCAGGCCGTTGACCGCGCCACGGATGGCGGCGATCTGCTGCAGCACCGGCCCGCAGTCGGCGCCAGCTTCCAGCGCGCGGTCCAGCGCATCGCACTGGCCACGGATGCGGCGCACGCGGGCCAGGACCTTCTTCTTCTCTTCGGGGGAGTGCGGCATGACCAGGCCACCTCGAAACTATACTGGGGGATAGTATACACAGGCAACCATCCCGCTCAATCGTGCCGGTTCAATCGAACAAGCCCTCACCCGCCAGCCGCGCCAGTTCATCCACCACATAGCGCACCTTCGGCCGCAGGTGCCGGGTCGGTGGCCACAGCGCATGGATGTCGATATGCCGTTGCATGTGCGCATCCAGCACCGAGTGCAGCGCGCCGGATTCCAGATGTCGGCGTACCAGTGAAATGGGCATCTGGCAGATGCCCAGTCCTGCGATGGCCGCATCGATCACCGCGTCACCATCGTTGAGCTGGTAGGCCGCGTTCGGGATGAATGTTCCCTCGGCGTCATCACTGCCAATCCGCCACGCCACCGGTTGCCCATGGCGGAAGCCGACGATGCTGCGATGCTGCGCCAGTTCCTCCACGGTCGCTGGCACGCCATGCGCCTGCAGGTACTCCGGCGATGCGCAGGTGACCAGGCGCTGGCGACCCAGCCGCCGCGCCACCAGGTGCTCGGCCTGGTGCAATCCGCCGAAGCGGATCAGCAGGTCGATGCCCTCTTCGACGGGATCGACGAAATGATCGGTGAAGGTCATCGTCAGTTGCAGGTCCGGGTACTGCCGGCACAGGCGCAGCAGCACGGGCAGCACCACCAGCCGCCCGAATGAGGACGGCATGTCGATGCGCAGCCGTCCGCTGGGCAGGCCGGCCGACCCCAGGCAGGCCTCGGCGGCGGAGATTTCTTCCAGCGCCGCCGCACACGATGCGTAGTACGCCTCGCCATCGGTGGTCAGCGCGATGCGCCGCGTGGTGCGGTGGAACAGGCGCACGCCCAGCCGCGCTTCCAGCCGGGCGATGGCCTTGCCCACTGCCGAGCGCGAGATGCCCAGCGCGTCGGCAGCCTCGGTGAAGCTGCCTGAGCGGGCCGTGGTGACGAAGGTCACCAGGCCATTCAACGATTCCAGCGGCAGCATCTATCACGCTCCATTGGGGACAAATAGTCCCGCGCCCAGGGAGATCGAAGCGCTTTATGCGTCCGCATGTCAACTCCATCCTGTGTGCATCGCGCCGCTGGCGCCTTCCCCCACACCCAGATGACCGACATGATCGCCGCCCTGTTCCGCCCCTTCGATCTGGCAGGCACCGCCCTGCGCAACCGCATCGCGATGGCCCCGATGACCCGCGCCCGCAACCCCGGTGCGGTCGCCAACGAACTCACCGCGCAGTACTACCGGCAGCGCGCCAGCGCCGGCCTGATCATCAGTGAAGGCACCCCGGTCTCGCCGCAGGGCCAGGGCTACATTGACGTCCCGGGTATCTGGTCGGCCGAGCAGGTGGCCGGGTGGAAGCTCGTCACCGAGGCGGTGCATGCCGCACAGGGCACGATCTTCGCCCAGCTCTGGCACGTCGGCCGCATGTCGCATTCCTCGCTGCAGCCCGACGGTGGGCAACCGGTCAGCGCCGGTACCCGCCCGGTGGCCAGCGCACCGAAGAACACCTCGTTCGTGTACCTGGACGATGGCAGCCGCGGCCACGCCGATCCCACCCCGGCACGTGCACTGGAGACCGCAGAGATCCCCGGCATCGTCGACGACTTCGTGCGCGGCGCAGAGAACGCCATCGCCGCCGGATTCGACGGCATCGAACTGCATGCCGCCAACGGCTACCTGTTCGAACAGTTCCTCAACCCGGTCATCAACCAGCGCGAAGATCACTACGGCGGCTCGCTGCCCAACCGCGCGCGCTTGATCCTGGACACCGTCGATGCGATGGCCCAGCGCATCGGTGCGCAGCGCATCGGCGTGCGCCTGGCACCGAACAATCTCACCTTCGACATGCCGTTCTACCCCGACAACGAGGCCACCTATCTGTACCTGGCCGAGGAACTGGGCAAGCGCGGCCTGGCCTATGTGCATCTCAACGACAACCAGCAGGCGGGCCAGTCGGTGCTGGGCGAGGCCTTCCTGCAGCAGTTCAAGCAGGCCTACGGTGGCACCGTGATCCTGGCCGGCGGCATGACCCGCGAACGCGCCCTGCAGCTGGTCGAGGCCGGCACCATCGACCTTGCCGCGTTCGGCCAGCCGTTCATCGCCAACCCGGATCTGGTCGAACGCCTGCAGCGCAACATCGCGTTGGCCACGCCCGACCGCAGCACCTATTACGGGGGCGGCGAGGCGGGCTATCTCGATTACCCGGCCGCAGACTGATCCCGCACGGGGCCCGCACGGGGTCGGATGCCCTTCCAACGGAAAGGGCTCTGACCCCTGTTCGGCGAACAAGGAGTCAGAGCCACGCTGCGCCCGGATCCGACCCCAGCCCTCAGGCGTCCTCGCGCACGTAGGCGAACGACTCGTCCAACCGCTCGAAGCCGATCACTTCAGCGACGATGGCCTGTGCCTCGTCTTCGCTGAAGTTCCCTTCTTCAATATCGTCAACGCGGGCGAACAGCCGCTGCAATGCCGCATACTGGTCGCCGCGCAGGAAGGAATGGTGAGTCTGCAGCCAGCGCTGCAGATTCCCGGCCAGCTCGCCGTGCGACAGCAGTGTGTACGGCCGCTGGTAGTCGGCAACCGCTTCGACCATCTTGCGGAACACGAAATCCTGGTAGCTGGCGGCCAGCACGTCGGCACGGTCGTCGTCATGCCACACCATCACCACCGGCGGTTCGCTGAAACCGGGCGCGTTGCTCCAGAAACAGTAACTGTCACCCGCGCCGGTCCGCGCAAAGGGCAGCAACTGCAGGTCAGTGCGCAGGGGATTGTAATGATCCTCCGCGGTCAGCTCCTGCCACGCCTCGAGCAGTTCATCGTCCTCCAACGGCTCATAGTCC
Source organism: Stenotrophomonas sp. LC732 (assembly GCF_052446685.1). Classification (NCBI taxonomy): domain Bacteria; kingdom Pseudomonadati; phylum Pseudomonadota; class Gammaproteobacteria; order Lysobacterales; family Lysobacteraceae; genus Stenotrophomonas; species Stenotrophomonas sp. LC732. The sequence continues at coordinate 3,765,592 of NZ_CP199214.1, forward strand.
TGGGCGTACAGCAGCACCGGCGGTTCTGCCTGCAGCGCCGGGAATACCACCTCGGACCATTCCGGATGGGGAGCACCCCAGCTCAACCGACCCGCTGCATGCAACTGCTTGAACAGGGGCGGGAAGGTCTGGCCCGTGGCCTGTTCGATGCCGGATAGCGCGCTCATGGATGTCCTTGTCGATGGAGACCGCCCAGCTTGCCCGAATCCGCGCAGGAGATGAACCGGCGGCACCACGCGGCAGGACTAGACTGCGACCACCGGATGCCGCCCATCGCTACCATGAACGCCACTGCCCACAGCTTCATCGTCAACATGGACGTGCCCGACCTGGCCGCCGCCGAAGACTTCTACATCCGGGCCTTCGGCCTGCGCATCGGCCGCCGTCTCGGCCCGGGCGCCGTGGAGCTGCTCGGTGGGCCAACGCCGCTCTACCTGCTGCACAACGACGCCGGCAGCGCCGCCACGGAAGACGGCGACGTGCGCGACTACGAGCGTCATTGGACGCCGCTGCACCTGGACTGGGTGGTGGATGACATTGAAGCCGCGCTGGCACGTGCAGTTGCGGCCGGGGCGACACTCGAGCAGTCCGTGCGCGAGCGTCGTTGGGGACGCATCGCCGTACTGGCCGATCCGTTCGGGCATGGCTTCTGCCTGATCCAGTTCAGTGGCGAAGGCTACGATGCACTGGTTGAATGACCGGCGCGCCGTTCACCACGGCAACGGCACTGCTTCGCCGTTGGCGCGCTCGCCGTAGTACAGCGAAGGCAGCAGCCGCGACAGGAAACTGAACTCCGTATAGCAGTGCCTGAGCAGGCCCAGGCCGACCGCGTCGCCGGCATCGCGACGCGGATCGGCGCTGTCCAGGCCGAGCACGAAGCGGCTGCGCAGCACGCAGCCAAACGGCGTATCGCGCGCCACATGCAGCATCTGCCCATCGCAGGGATCGCCCTGTACATCCAGACGCACGTGATCACCGAAGCCGATGCGCGCGGCGATCACTGCCGATACATGGCCTGCATCCTGTGCCGCCTGCAGGCGTTCGGGCACCAGCAAGGTGCGCGGGTCATGGAACTTCAGGCGCGCCGACACCGGCGGAATGTCAGCGAGCGATTCCACCGCATGGATGCTGGCGCCGTGGTAGCTGCGCCCGCGCTGCCAGGCCGCGTCCCAGCCGCGATGCTCGACATGATCGACCGGATGCCACCAGCGGATGTGCTGGGTGGTCTCGAAGAAGGTGAACCACCAGTCCAGCATGCGGCCCTTGCAGCCGTGCAGATCGGTGCGCACCGCCACCAGCAGCGTGCCGTCTTCGCGGCGCTGGATGCCGGTTTCCAGATGCATCGGCGCCGGGTCCAGCAGATCGTGGTGGTCCAGCCAGGGGCGAGCGTTCACAGCGGTATCCATGGGAGTCTCCTACGGGTTGGGAGACCCGACAATAAGGAAACGCTTTCCGTTTCGCAATTAATCGGGTGCGGTAAGATGGGCGCAATGAACAGCACCACCCTGCCCGCGCCCACATCACCGACCCGCCGCCGTGGCCGCCCTGCGCGACCGGAAGCCGAAGTCCGCCACGCGGTGCTGCAGGCCACGCTGGAGCTGCTGCTGGCACAGGGTTACGAGGCCACCACCATTGAAGCGGTGGCGGCGCACGCCGGGGTGGCGAAGAAGACCGTCTACCGCCATGCCAGCAACCGCGAGGAGCTGGTCGGGTTGGCGGTGCGTGAGTGGACCGACGGCTTCGCGCCAAAGCTGCAGCGTGATGCGCGCAATGCCCAAGAGGTCGTGCCGTTGCTGCAGGACATCCTGCACGCGGTGTGCACGCAGGCGCTATCGGCGCAGGCGGTGCAGGTGTTCCGCCTGCTGGCCACCGATTTCCCCGGCAAGGACGCGCTGCTGCAGGCCTACCTCGACAACGGCATCGAACGCGGCCGTGCGCTGCTGGCCGACTGGCTGGCACGTCAGCAGCAGCGTGGACTGCTGCGCGAGGGAGATTCCGCATGCATGGCGCGGCTGATCCTGGCGATGGCCGTGGCCGAGCCGCTGCGCGAACGCGTGATCGGCGTGGTGGCCGAGGATGCGCCGGTGGAGATGCATCTGCGTGAGTGCGTGGCGTTGTTGGCGCCGGTGTTGCAAGGGCCGTAGCGTGGTGCCATCCACGCATGGCGTGGATCTACCGGCCGATGTCGATTCGTTGATCGGCAACGCCCTGCCCCGGCAGGTGCCGACCGTTGGTTGGCAATGGCCTGCCCCGGTGGGTGCCGACCGTTGGTCGGCACCACGTCATCCATCGCAACTCACTCGCGCAACATATCCACGAACGCACGCAACGCGCCCGGCATCTGCCGCTGCTTCGGGTAGTACAGCGCGAAGCCGGCAAACGGCTCGCTCCAGTCTTCCAGCACCGCCACCATCTGCCCCGATTCGATGTACGGCCTTGCCGTGTCTTCCAGCACGTACGCCAGGCCGATGCCATCCAGAACGGCGCGCACGATCGTGCCCTGCTCGCACAGGGTCAACCGCCCGGGCACGTCGATCTCCAGCGCCTGCCCATCGCGCTCGAACTGCCACTTGTACAGGTGCCCACTGGCGAAGCGGAAGCGGATGCATTCGTGCGCGGCCAGGTCGCGCGGATGCTGCGGTGCCGGCCGACGCCGCAGGTAGTCCGGCGAGCCGACGATCAGCCCGCGCAGTGGCGGCCCCATCGGCACCGCCACCATGTCCTCCGGCACGAACTCATGCAGGCGCACGCCGGCGTCGTAGCCCTCGGCGACGATGTCGACCAGGCCGTCATTTTCGGTCAGCTCCACCCGCACGTCGGGATGGGCGTGCAGGAAGCGCGCCAGCCTCGGCCCCAACTGGGTCGGTACCGCCGCGCGGGTGGCGTTGATGCGCAGCAGGCCGGCCGGGGCTGCGCGGAAGTGGTTCAATTCTTCCAGTGCGTCGTGCACCTGCCCCAACGCCGGCTGCAGGCGCTCCAGCAGGCGCTGCCCGGCCTCGGTCAGGGCCACGCTGCGGGTGGTGCGATGGAACAGGCCCACCCCCAACCGTTCCTCCAGCGCGCGGATCGCGTAGCTCACCGCCGAGGTCGACAGCGCCAGCTCGGCGCCGGCACGGCGGAAGCTGCGGTGGCGGGCGACCGCGGCGAACGCGGCCAGGTGGGAGAGGTTGTCAGTGGCCACGATTGTGCAGTTTCACTTGATGAATCATGCCGATATCCGCGCTTCTTGCTGCTGGTTGCGGGGCGTATTGTAAAACGCCTTTCGATAAACCCTGCCAAGGATTCCCCATGTCCCTCGCCCGTGGTTACGCCGCCCATTCCCATACCGACCCGCTGGTCCCGTACGAGTTCGAACGCCGCGCGGTCGGCCCGGACGACGTGCGCATCGAGATCCTCTACAGCGGCATCTGCCATTCCGACCTGCACCAGGCCCGCGATGACTGGGGTGGCTCGATCTACCCGATGGTGCCGGGCCACGAGATCATCGGCCGGGTGACCGAAGTCGGCAGCAACGTCACCCGCTTCAAGGTCGGCGACCACGCCGGCGTCGGCTGCATGGTCGACTCGTGCCGCCACTGCGACGCCTGTGAGCACGATCTGGAGCAATATTGCGCCGAAGGCGCGACCTGGACCTACAACGGCCGTGAACGCGAAACCGGCGCGCCGACCTACGGCGGCTATTCCGACCACGTGGTGGTCGAGCAGCGCTTCGTGGTGAAGGTGTCCGACACCCTCGACCTGAAGGCGGCCGCCCCGCTGCTGTGCGCCGGCATCACCACCTGGTCGCCGCTGCGCCACTGGAAGGTCGGCCCGGGGCAGAAGGTGGGCGTGATCGGTCTCGGTGGCCTTGGCCACATGGGCGTGAAGTTCGCCAAGGCACTGGGCGCGCACGTCGTGATGATCACCACCACGCCGGAAAAGGGTGCCGATGCCAAGCGCCTGGGCGCCGATGAGGTACTGGTCTCGCGCGATGCCGCGCAGATGAAGGCGCACGCCGGCAGCTTCGACTTCCTGCTCAACACCATCCCGGTCGGCCATGACACCAACCCGTACATGGGCCTGCTCAAGCGCGAGGCCACCATGTGCCTGGTCGGCGTGCTGACCGAACTGGACCCGCCGCTGACCGGCGGCAGCGTGATCTTCGGCCGCAAGCACCTGACCGGCTCGGCAATCGGCGGCATGGCCGAAACCCAGGAAATGATGGACTTCTGTGCCGAGCACGGCATCGTCAGCGACGTCGAGATCATCGACATCAAGAACGTCAACGAAGCCTGGGAGCGCATGGCGAAGAACGATGTGCGCTACCGCTTCGTGATCGACATGGCGACGATGCAGAACGCCGCCTGATCCAGGGCAGATGCGAAAAAGAAAAACCCCGGCAATGCCGGGGTTTTTCTTCTGGTAGTGCCGGCCGCTGGCCGGCAACCCCATACATCTGCCGGCCAGCGGCCGACACTACCGCAATCCACTCAGTACGCGAACTCGCGGAACACCGGATCGACGTCGCCGTGCCAGCGGCCATGGAACAGCGCCAGCTTGCGCTCGGCCGGGGTCAGGCCGGATTCGACGATCTCCTGCAGCACGTCCAGGAACTTGCTCTCGTCCTGGCCGTCGGCATTGCGCGCCGCACGGCGCCTGAGGCCTTCGACGGAAATCTTCACCGCTTCGCGGGCCAGGTCGCGCACCGTGCCATTGCGGAACGGCAGGTTCATCGCATGCTTCGGCACGCCGTCGCGCAGTGCATGGCGCTCGGCCAGGGTGAAATCGCGTACCAGGTCCCAGGCGGCATCCAGTGCGGTGTCGTCATACAACAGGCCCACCCAGAATGCCGGCAGCGCACACAGGCGGCTCCACGGGCCACCATCGGCACCGCGCATTTCCAGGTACTTCTTCAGGCGCACTTCCGGGAACGCGGTGGTCATGTGGTCCGACCAGTCGCGCAGCGTCGGCAGCGCACCCGGCAGCACCGGCAGCCTGGCCTGCATGAAATCGCGGAAGCTCTGCCCGCTGGCGTCGTGGTAGATGCCATCGCGGTAGGAGAAATACATCGGCACGTCGAGCAGGTAGTCGACATAGCGCTCGTAACCAAAACCATCCTCGAACACGAAGTCGAGCATGCCGGTGCGGTCGGCGTCGGTGTCGGTCCAGATGTGCGAGCGGTAGCTCAGGTAGCCGTTGGGCTTGCCTTCGGTGAACGGCGAATCGGCGAACAGCGCGGTGGCTATCGGCTGCAGCGCCAGCGACACGCGGAACTTCTTCACCATGTCCGCTTCGGTGGCGTAGTCCAGGTTCACCTGCACCGTGCAGGTGCGGGTCATCATGTCCAGGCCCAGCGAACCGACCTTGGGCATGTACGAGCGCATGATCTTGTAGCGCCCCTTCGGCATCCAGGGCATTTCATCGCGCTTCCACTTCGGCTGGAAGCCCATGCCGAGGAAACCCAGCTGCAGTTCGCCGGCCACCTGTGCCACTTCGTTGAGGTGGGTGCCGGTCTCCACGCAGGTCTGGTGGATGGTCTCCAGCGCCGCGCCGGACAGCTCCAGCTGACCGGCCGGTTCCAGCGTCACCGAGGCACCGTCGCGCAGCAGCGCGATCGTGCTGCCGTTTTCCTGCACCGGCTCCCAGCCGAAGCGGACCAGGCCGTTGAGCAACGCTTCGATGCCGCGCTCGCCCTCGAAGGTCGGCGGGCGCAGGTCATCCAGGCGGAACCCGAACTTCTCGTGCTCGGTGCCGATGCGCCACTGCGCGCGGGGCTTCTCGCCGGAGGCGATCACCTCCACCAGCTGCGAGCGGTCGGTAATGGGGGTATCGGCGACGTGGCTGGGGCTCGACAAGGGGAAGGCTCGCTGGACGGTGGCGGGGGATGTGGGGCTCGCGGCCTTCCATCGCAAGGGCGCACTATAGCGTGGCACCCCGTTGCGTCATGCGACGGTGACGGGTTTCAGCATCCTACCGACGCCCTCTTGACCCTCGTACACTCGGCGTCATGAACCGTCATTCGCGACACCCCGAACTGCACCGCTCCGAGCGCGTCGGCTGGTTGCGTGCCGCCGTGCTGGGGGCCAACGATGGCATCGTCTCGGTGGCCGGCCTGGTGGTCGGCGTGGCGGCCAGCGGCGCCTCCGCCACCACTATCCTTGCCACCGGCGTGGCCGGCACCGTGGCCGGCGCGATGTCGATGGCCGCCGGCGAGTATGTGTCGGTGCAGACCCAGGCCGACACCGAAGCGGCCGACCTGGCCATGGAAAAGCGCGAGCTGCGCGAAGACCCGCACAGCGAACTGGAGGAGCTGGCCGCGATCTACCGCCACCGCGGCCTGGAGCCTGCATTGGCCCGGCAGGTGGCCGAACAGCTTACCGCCCACGATGCACTGGGTGCCCACGCCCGCGATGAGCTGGGCATCACTGACACCCTGCGCGCGCGCCCGCTGCAGGCGGCGCTGGCCTCGGCCGGTGCGTTCACCTGCGGTGCGGCGCTGCCGGTGCTGACCGCCCTGCTCGCGCCGACCGACAAGGTTGCGTTGATGACCACGGCCAGCACCCTGCTCGGCCTGTGCCTGACCGGCGCGGTGGCGGCCCAGGCCGGGGGCGCACCGCCTGTACGCGGCGCGGTCCGGGTGATGTTCTGGGGCGCGCTGGCGATGGCTGCGGCGGCCGGCGTCGGTCGCCTGTTCGGTGCCCAGGTGTCATGACCGGCATGCTGCCAGCGGCCACTGCGTTGCTGGCCGAGATGGCCAGCCTGGCCGGCTGCGGGCGCGCCGAGGGCTATGCCTGCATCACCGCACGCCGCGAGCATGGCGCCAGCTCGGTGGAGGTTCCGCAACCGCAGTTCGCGATCCTGCTGGAAGGCCGCAAGCAGGTACGTACCGCACACCAGTCGCTGACGTTCGTTCCCGGCGACATCCTGCTGCTGACCCAGCGGTGCCGCATCGACGTGGTCAACACCCCCGATCCCTGCAGCGGCCGCTACCTCAGTGCCATCGTGCCGCTCTGCACCGAAGTGCTGGCGGCGGCGCGTACGCTCTGGAACGAAGAGCTTCCCGCCCCCGGCCAGGCGATGGCGCGACTGCCGTTGATCGACCATGGCGCGGTGCTGCGCCAGTGGCGGCAATCGCTGCAGGACGGCCGTTACAGCGACGCGCGGCTGGCCCTGGCCTCGCTGGTGCTGACCCTGTGCCGACAGGGCCACGGCAACCTGCTGCTGCCGCAGGCACCGAGCCTGGGCGAACAGATCCGCGACCGCATCGCCGCCGAACCAGCACGCGACTGGCAATCACGCGATGTGGAAGCGCAGTTCGCGCTGAGCGGCGCGACCCTGCGCCGTCGCCTGGCGGCCGAGGACACCAGCCTGCGCCAGCTGCTCACCGAGGCCCGGCTGGCACATGGCATGCAGCTGCTCTACACCACCGACCTGCCGTTGAAGACCGTGGCCGCGCGCGCGGGCTACCGGTCTGCGGCCAGTTTCAGCAAGCGCTTCGCCGAGCAGTACGGGCTGGCTCCCACAGATATTTGAGGGGGTTCGGCAGGGCTGCGCCCTGCACCCGCAGAGGCAACAGCAACAGCCGAAGCAACAGCAGCAGCAACGGCGTGCATTCCGTGGAATGGCGGGGCACTGTGGGTTTGCGGGGACGCCGTAAACCCGTCCATGGGGGCTTGGTCGCCGCATCCATGCGGCTCACACCCCGCAAACCCACAGTGCCCCGCCTTCGACAGATTCCGGCGGCTGTTGGTAGGTGTCGACCTTGGTCGACACATCTGTCAGTTATCGAATGAAATTCGTGGGGTCAGATCCGTTTTCCTCCGGAAAACGGATCTGACCCCGCGAGCTGACAGATCGCGGAAAACTGTCGAAGGCGGGGTGGGTCCGGTTGCGAGTGTCCGCGGCATGGATGCCGCGGCCAAGCCCCCATGGGTGAGGGCGCTTTGCTTGCGAAGCACTGCTTCGCAAGCGCCCGAACGCCCAGCCGCCAGCGACTGGGCCGGACCGCGGAGCGGGGTTTACGGCGTCTCCCGCAACCGGACCCACCCCGCCATCCCAGATAGCCCGCTGTCGCTGTTGCTGTTGCTTCGGCCGTTGCCGTTGCCTCTGCGGGTGCAGGGCGCAGCCCTGCAGCCCCCCCTTCCCTGAGCATTCCGCGCAGTGGTTTGAGCGCCGTGCACACGCCGGCCACGGCACGCTGGGCACAACGGAACCGCCCGTCATCCACCGAGAACCGCCATGATCCTGCGTCCCCTGCCGCTGCGCGGCGCCCTGCTGCTGGCCCTGTCGTCCCTGCCGCTGGCTGCACTGGCCGAAGCCACCTCGCCCGCTCCCACCCAGCAGGTGCCCGGCGTCTACCACCAGCGCGTTGGTGCGCTGCAGGTCACCGCCCTGTTCGACGGCGTGGTCGCGCTGGGCCGGCAGGAAGTGGTCGACGTGCCGCCGACACTGGTCAGCCGCCTGTTGGAAGGCCGCTACGTACCGGAAGACAAAAAGGGCCTGCAGACCGCGATCAACGCCTTCCTGGTGCGCCAGGGCAACCACCTGACCCTGGTCGATACCGGCACCGCGCAGTGCTTCGGCCCCGGCCTGGGCCAGGTGCTGGGCAACCTGCGCGCCTCCGGCGTGGACCCGGCCGAGGTGGACGAGGTGCTGCTGACCCACGCCCACCCGGACCATCTGTGCGGCGTGCTCGACGCGCAGGGCAAGCCGGCCTACCCGAATGCCACGGTGTGGCTGTCCAAGGCCGATGCCGATTACTGGCTCAGCCCGGCCAGCGAGGCCACGGCGCCGAAGGGCGTGCGCTTCGCCTTCCCGCTGGCACGCAACGCGGTCGCGCCCTACCAGGCCAGCGGCCACCTGCGCACGTTCAGCCCCGGCGATGCCCTGCCCGGTGGCGCGGTGGCGATGGACACCCACGGCCATACCCCCGGCCATGTCTCCTACCGGTTCGACAGCCAGGGCCAGTCACTGCTGGTGTGGGGTGATGTGCTGCACTTCCATGCGGTGCAGTTCGCGCACCCGGAAGCGGCATTCGAGGCCGATTCGGACCGCAAGGCGGCCATCGCCAGCCGTCGCGGGCTGCTGCAGCAGGCCACCGCCAACGGTTGGTGGGTGGCCGGTGCGCACCTGCCGTTCCCGGGCCTGGGCCATGTGCGTGGCGAGGGCCAGGCCTATGCGTGGGTGCCGGCGGAGTATTCGCCGTTGTGAGGGTGTGCCGACCAAGGTCGGCACCCACCCGATCGGGTAGCGCCCGGCTGCCCGGTAGCGCCCGGCTGCCAGCCGGGCGACCGTAAATGCCTTATTCCAGCCCCAGCCAGCCGCCGATCACGCCGCGGGCTTCGTCCACGCCGGTACGGTCTTCGCCGGAGAACACCTGCACGCTGACGCTGTCACCGTAAGCCGATTGCAGCTCCTTGCGCACCTTCTGCAGGGACTGCATCTGCTGGCTGCGGCTGAGCTTGTCGGCCTTGGTCAGCAACGCGTGCGCCGGCAGGCCACGCTGCACGGCATAGGACAGCATCTGCCGGTCGTAGTCCTTCAGGGGGTGGCGGATGTCCATCACCACCACCAGGCCCTTGAGGGCCTCGCGGGTGCGGAAATACTTGTCAATGAAGGCCTGCCAGTGCGCCTGCAGGTCCAGCGGCACCTTGGCGTAGCCGTAACCGGGCAGGTCGACCAGATGCGCTTCCGGGGTGACCTGGAAGAACACCAGCTGCTGGGTGCGGCCGGGGGTCTTGGAGACACGGGCCAGGGCGTTCTGGCGGGTCAGCGCGTTGAGCGCACTGGACTTGCCGGCGTTGGAGCGGCCGGCGAAGGCCACTTCAGCCCCTTCGTCGGGCGGCAGCTGCCGCACGTTGTGGGCCGAAAGGTGGTAACGGGCGCGTTCGATGAGCAATGACATGTGCCTAGGATCGCATGTTGCGGCGCCGCGCGCCCGTGCCGGCGGCCGCTGCGGCCATTTTGCTGCACTGCTGCGTTGACCGTGCGCGGAAACGGCGTTGATAATCCGGGCGATGCCGGCGGCCACCGTCCGGCCCGGTCCATACGGAGCTTCAGCATGCGCCACGCTCGCGTTCTTGCCGTATCCGCCCTTGCCACTGCTGTAGTCGTTGCCGCTGCTGCGTTCGCGCAGACCACGTTGACCCCGCTGCCCGACAACGGGCCGATCAATACCGCCTCGCTGGAGGTGGACTTCAGCAAGACCCACTGGGGCGATGCCAAGGCCGGCCAGACCAAGGCGACGGCCTGCGCGGCCTGCCATGGTGCCGACGGCAACTCCACGGTGGAGATGTACCCGTCCATTGCCGGCCAGAGCGAGCGCTACGTGGCCCAGCAGATGGCCCTGATCGCCAACGGCCAGCGCAGTTCCGGCGCGGCGGTGGCGATGGTGCCGTTCGTGCAGAACCTCACCCCGCAGGACATGCGCGATATCGGCGCCTACTTCGCCACGCAGAAGGCCAACGCCGGCATCGCCGATGACACGGCAGTGACCGATGGCCCCTACAAGGGCATGAAGTTCTACGAGATCGGCCAGCAGCTGTACCGCGGCGGCGATGCCAAGCGCGGCCTGCCGGCCTGCATGGCCTGCCACGGCCCCAGCGGTGCCGGCAATCCCGGCCCGGCCTATCCGCACCTCGGTGGGCAGCACGCCAGCTATGTCGCGCGCCGCCTGCAGGAGTACCAGGCCGGCCAGACCAACGAGACCGACAAGGCGCACTTCCAGATCATGGCCACGGTCGCGCAGAAGCTCAGCGAGCAGGAGGTGCAGGCGCTGTCGAGCTACCTGCAGGGCCTGCACAACAAGGCCGACGATGTAGCCGCTGCGGCCACGCCGACGCAACCGGCTGCCGCCCCCTGACCACCACTGGTCGGCCCGGGCCGCGACGCCGGCCCACGGCTGCGGTATGTTTCCTTCACGCCGGCGACCGCGCCGGCGTTGCTTTTTTCAACGGAGATGCGTGTCGATGAGGTTGATTTCCCGCCTGCTGTTGTCCGTGCTGGTGCTGCTGCCGCTGGCAGCCTGCGCCGCCACCCCCGCCAATGCCCCGCTGGTCGAGGGCAAAGACTACGAGCGCATCGCCCAGCCGGGCCCGTTCCAGCCGCTGGCCGGCAAGATCGAGGTGGTCGAGGTCTTCGGCTACACCTGCCCGCACTGCGCCCATTTCGAGCCACAACTGGAAGCCTGGGCGGCCAAGCTGCCGGCCGACGTGCGCTTCACCCCGGTCCCGGCCGCCTTCGGTGGCGCCTGGGATGCCTGGGCACTGGCCTACTACGCCGCCGACGAAGTCGGCGTGGCCAAGCGCAGCCACGCTGCCGTGTTCAAGGCCCTGCACGAGCAGGGATCGCTGCCGATGCAGAACGTCTCGGCCGATGAGCTCGCCACGTTCTACAAGGCCTACGGCGTGACCCCGGACCGCTACCTCCAGGCGCTGCGCGGCGATGCCGTGCAGAAGAAAGTCGAGGCCGCGCGCGCGTTCGCCCAGCGCACCAAGATCCCGGGCACCCCGGCCATCATCATCAACGGCCAGTACCTGGTGCGGGGCAACAGCTTCGACGACCAGCTGCGCATCGCCTCGGCGCTGATCGCGCAGGCCCGCGCCGCCCGCGGCCGCTGAACCAACGCCCACCCTCGACACGGCGCTGTCGCCGCCGCATGTCATCATTTCCCCCTGGCTGGCGCCTGGCGCCGGCCCCCACCTTTCCAGATGCTGGAGACGTTTCCATGAAGATCCGTTACGCCCTCGCCCTCGCAGCGCTGCTGCCGATCCTGGCTGCCTGCAAGGCTGATGACGGCAGCACCAACACCACCGCGGCCCCGGCCGCACCGGCAGCCGCCCCGGCCACCGCCGAACCGGCCGCTGCGCCGGCCACGGGCAGCGAAGGCACCGCTCCGGCTGCCGCCGAAGGCGAAAAGGCCCCGGCCGAAGCCGCCCCCGCCGCGGCGCCGGCCCCGACCACCGCCGCGCTGACCGGCCCGGCCCCGGTGGAAGGCGCCGATTACCAGGTGATCCCGAACGGCCAGCCGTTCCAGCCGGCTGCCGGCAAGATCGAAGTGACCGAGATCTTCGGCTACGTCTGCCCGGCCTGCGCCGCATTCCAGCCGCTGGTCGGCCCGTGGAAGGCCGGCCTGCCCAGCGACGTGAACTTCGTCTACGTGCCGGCCATGTTCGGCGGCACCTGGGATGACTACGCCCGTGCCTTCTACGCCGCGCAGACCCTGGGCGTGCAGGAAAAGACCCACGAAGCGCTGTACGCCGCCATCCACTCGCAGAAGACCCTGAAGGGCGAGCGCGGCCGTGACTCGGTGGAAGACATCGCCAAGTTCTACGCCGCCTATGGCGTGGATCCGAAGCAGTTCGCCGCCACCATGGGCAGCTTCGCGGTGAACGCCAAGACCAACTCGGCCAAGCAGTTCGCCCAGCGCAGCCAGATCAGCGGCACCCCGTCGATCATCGTCAACGGCAAGTACCTGGTGAAGGGCAAGAGCTTCCCGGACATGCTGCGCATCGCCGACCACCTGATCGCCCGCGAACGCGGTGCGGCCCAGGCTCACTGATCCAAGAGAAGCATTTCCCGGCCGTGAATTCCCCCCGTACACGGACCCTGCGCTTGCTGACGGCCAACATCCAGGCCGGCTCAAGTACCCGCCGCTACAGCGACTATGTGACCCGCAGCTGGTCACATGCGCTGCCGGCGGGGCGCAAGCGCAGCAGCCTGGACGCGATCGCCACCCTGGCGCGCGACCATGACATCGTCGGCCTGCAGGAGGCCGATCCGGGCAGCCTGCGCTCGGGCTTCACCAACCAGACCCACTACCTGGCCCAGCGCGCCGGCTTCAACTACTGGAGCCACCAGCCGAACCGGCGCATGGGCGGCGTGGCATCCAGTGCCAATGGCCTGCTGAGCAAGCTGGAACCGGTGGAAGTGCAGGACCATGCCCTGCCCGGCCGCATCGGCGGGCGCGGCGTGCTGCTGGCCAAGTTCGGCGATGGTACCGATGGCCTGGCGGTGGCGGTGGCGCATCTGTCATTGGGCGCGGGCTCGCGGATGTCGCAGCTGGGCTTCATCGCCGAGCTGCTGTCCGACCACCCCAACGCGGTGCTGATGGGCGACTTCAACTGCCTGGCCGAACGCCCGGAAATGCAGGTGCTGTACCAGAAGACCCGGCTGCAGCCCCCGGGCTGCATCGTGCCGACCTTCCCCAGCTGGCGCCCCGACCGCGCCATCGACCACATCCTGGTCAGCAGTGGCCTGCAGACTCGTACCGTGGAAGCCGTACCAGCCGCGTTCTCCGATCACCTCGCCCTGGCGATGCAGATCGACGTCCCGGCCGACGCCCTGCGCTGACCCGCCGTTACGGTAGGTGCGGACCGTTGGTCCGCACGCTCTGCGCCGGGCGCCGCCCGGCGCTCCCCTAAATCGGGGCATAAACGACTTAATCCCCTCCGTCCCCTTTTTTTCAGGCGGTGACGGGTGCCTTCAGGCGCCGCGCGGTCGTCGTGCTGCCCACCGAGGCCAGCACCGTGCAGCCGATCGCCAGCCACTGCAGCCCATGCAGGTGCTCGTGCAGCAGCAGCATCGCCCACAGCGCGGCCACCGCCGGTTCCATGCTGATCAGGATGCCGAAGGTCTCCTTCGGCAGGCGCTTGAGCGCCATCATCTCCAGTGACATCGGGATCGCGCTGGACACCAGCGCCACCAGCAGCCCGGCGGCCAGGATCTTCGGGTCGAGCAGCGCGGCACCGGCATGCACCACGCCCACCGGCACCACTACCAGGGATGCCGCCAGCAGCCCCAGCGACACCGAATGCCCGGCGTGCAGGTGGCCGGCACGCTTGCCGAACACGATGTACAGGCCCCAGCACGCCGCAGCCCCCATCGCATACAGCACGCCAGCGGGATCCAGCGCCGGACCACCGCCGATCGGCAGCAGCAACAGCAGCCCCACCGCCGCACAGCCCACCCAGAGGAAATCGATCGGCCGTCGCGACGACAGCATGGCCACCGTCAGCGGCCCGGTGAATTCGATGGCCACCGCGATGCCGAAGGGAATGGTGCGCAGGGCCATGTAGAACAGCAGGTTCATCAGGCCCAGGGTGAGGCCGTAGCGCAGGATGGTGATCGCATCCGGGCGGCTGGTCTTCCAGCGCCACGGCCGCCAGAACAGCAGCAACAACAGCGCCGAGAAGCCCACGCGCAGCGCGCTGGTGCCCTGCGCGCCGATCAGCGGGAACAGGTGTTTTGCGTAGGAGGTGCCGATGGCCAGCGAGGTGACCGAGCCGAGCACCGCCAGCGCCGGCAACATCGGCGCGAGTCGTGAGGTCTGCATGGGCAAAGTCTATTGCGCCAGCGCCGAGCACTTGGCTCAATTGACGGCCCGTTCGTGCAACTTCTGCTCGCCATGGCCACCGCCCCCGTGCTCGACAGCTTCGACCGCGCCATCCTCGACCTGCTGCAGCGGGACAACACCCTGCCGCAGCGCGAAATCGCCGAGGCCGTGCACCTGTCCACGCCGGCCGTGCAGCGCCGCATCAAGCGCCTGCAGGACAGCGGCGTGATCGCGGCCAATGTGGCGGTGATCGCCGCCGCCCAGGTCGGGCGGCCACTGACCATCATCGTCGAAGTGCGCGTGGTCAGCGAGCAGCGTGATCACGTGGCGCCGTTCAAGCGCCGCGTGCAGGACGACCCGGCGGTGCAGCAGTGCTACTCGATCACCGGCGATGGCGATTTCCTGCTGCTGCTTTCGGCGGCGTCGATGGAAGAGTACGAGGCCATTACCGAGCGGTTGTTCGGCGGCGATGACAACATCGAGCGCTTCCGTACGTCGGTCGCGCTGGGGACGTTGAAGCGCAGTTTCGAAGTGCCGCTGGCCCCGGTTCTGTAGCGCTGAGCCATGCTCGACTGCGCTTTGACCGCACAGCAACAGCCGCCGAAGATGGCTCGGCGCTACAGTCGGAGACCATGAACACATCGCCCTCCCCCGCCCGTCGCCTGCGCCGCTGGTTGCTGCGCGGCCTGTGGCTGGCCATCGCCCTCATTGCCGCGATGGCGCTGTGGAACAGCCCATGGGCCGCTGCGCCGAAGCTGCTGTGGACACTCTCTCGTATGCCGCCGGCCACGCAACTGGCGGTGCCGGTGGACGGCGTGCGGCCACGCCAGATCGCCGACACCTTCGGCGCACCACGTGGCCGTGACCGCTCCCACGCCGGCATCGACATCTTCGCCAAGCGCGGCACCGCGGTGCGCAGCGTCACTGCCGGCGTCATCGCGGACGTCAGCGAGCGCGGCCTCGGTGGCCGCCAGGTCTGGGTGATCGGGCCCGGGCGCGAACGTTACTACTACGCCCATCTGGACGACTGGGCCGAGGGCCTGGCGCGCGGCCAGGTGGTCCAGGCCGGCGACCTGCTCGGGCATGTAGGCGACAGCGGCAATGCCAAGGGCACGCCGCCCCACCTGCACTGGGGCATCTACGGCGCCGATGGCGCGCGCGATCCGCTGCCGCTGCTGCGCTGAACACCATGCGCTGCGTCGCGGCCCGGGTGAGCGCCTACCTCGTTCATGATTTGTAAATAGGAATAGTTCGTATTACCATTTCTTTCGTTTCCGGTGGTGCCAGGACGGCCTGCCCGCCCGTTTCCCACCCGTAGCGCCTCGCCTTCTGGATGCCGGCCGAGCGCGCGTGCTCGTCCAGGACCCCCATGACCTGTTCCGCCTTCCGTATCCCGCAGCCGCAGCGGCTGTCCGTTGCCGTACTCGTTGCACTCTGCGCCCTGGCCCCGGCCGCCTTCGCCGACACCGCCGCCGACCCGACCACGCTGGACAAGGTGATGGTCAAGGGCGAACGCGCCGAAGGCTATTCGGTGCGCCGCACCTCGGCCGGTACCCGCTTCGACCTGGCACCGCGCGAGATCCCGCAGTCGGTCAGCATCATCAGCCACCAGCGCATCGAAGATCAGAAGCTCGACGACATCATCGACGTGCTGGCCAACACCACCGGCGTGACCAGCACCCAGTCCGACAGCGAGCGCACCGAGTTCTACGCGCGTGGGTTCTACATCGATGCCTACCAGTTCGACGGCCTGCCGACGCAGATGGTGCAGAACTGGAGCTACGGTGACTCCGGCCTGGATCTGGCGCTGTACGACCGCGTGGAAGTGGTGCGCGGCGCCACCGGCCTGCTCAGCGGCGCCGGCAACCCGTCCGCTTCGGTGAACCTGATCCGCAAGCATGCCGACAGCGCCGAGCTGACCGGCAGCGTGTCGGTGAACGTCGGCAGCTGGGGCCGCACCCGCACCACGGTGGATGTGGGCAGCGCGCTCAACGCCAGCGGCAGCGTGCGCGGTCGCGTGATCGGCAGCTACCTGGATACCGACGGCCAGATGGACCGCTACAACCAGCGCAAGACGCTGGGCTACGCCGTCATTGATGCCGACCTGACCCCGGACACCCAGCTGAGCGTGGGCTACGACTACCAGCAGAAGCGCGCCAATGGTGCGACCTGGGGCGGCTTCCCGATGTGGTACGCCGATGGCAGCCCGACCAACTACCCGACCTCGTTCAATCCGTCGCCGGACTGGACCTACTGGGACACCACCAGCAAGCGCGCGTTTGCCACCCTGCAGCACGCCTTCAGCAACGGCTGGAAGTTCAGGATCGGCGCCACCCACGACCGCACCAACGCCGACGACAAGCTGTTCTATCCGTCCTACACCGCGTTCGACAAGGCCACCGGCACCGGCGTCACGCCGATGGCCGGCTTCTACAACACCGAGCGCAAGGTCGATGGCATCGATGGCTACATCGACGGCCCGTTCCAGCTGTTCGGCCGCGAGCACCAGTTCATGGCCGGCCTGAGCTACAACAAGCGCGAATTCGCCAACTACGGTGACTTCCAGATGGGTGGCCCCGGCACCGGCTGGAATCCCTTCAGCTCCTATCTCGACTGGACCGGCAACATCGCCCAGCCGAACTGGAACCCGCTGGCGCTGGCCAGCCAGGGCACCATCACCCAAAAGGCCGGCTATGCCGCCACCCGTCTGTCGCTGGCTGATCCGCTGAAGCTGATCCTCGGTGCGCGCTACACCAACTGGAAGAGCGAAGGCGAGAACGACGACCGCGAACACAAGGTGACCACCCCGTACGCCGGCCTGGTGTATGACATCAACGATACCTACTCCGCGTACGCCAGCTACACCGAGATCTTCCAGCCGCAGACCGCACGTGACCGCAACGACCGTTATCTCGACCCGGTCGACGGCAAGAGCTACGAGGTGGGCGTCAAGGGTGCCTGGTTCGACAACCGGCTGAACGCCTCGCTGGCGGTGTTCCGCATCGAGCAGGACAACGTCGCCCAGGTCACCAGCGAGCCGATCATCGGCCGTCCGGGTGAGTTCGCCTCGATCGCCGCACGCGGCACCGTCAGCCGTGGCTTCGAATTCGAAGTGAACGGCGAACTGGCACCGGGCTGGAACGCGACCTTCGGTGCGTCGCGCTATGTGGCCAAGGACATCAACGGTGCCGACATCAACACCAACCTGCCGCAGACCGCATTGAAGCTGTTCACCAGCTACACCCCGCAGTCGCTGCAGGAACTGACCATCGGTGGCGGTGCCAACTGGCAGAACCGCATCTATTACGCCGCGCCGGTGGTGGGTCGCTTCGAGCAGGAAGGTTACGCACTGGTCAGTGCCTTCCTGCGCTACCGCATCTCGCCGGAGTTCAGCGTGCAGGCCAACCTCAACAACCTGCTGGACAAGAAGTACCTGTCGCAGATCAACGGCTACGGTGCCTACGGCGATGGCCGCAATGGCTCGCTGACGTTCACCTGGGCGTTCTGATCAGACGCGGGGTTCGCACGCCCCGCACCTGTAGAGCCGAGCCCATGCTCGGCTCAGAGAATCAGCCGAGCGCGGGCTCGGCTCTACACCCGCAAGGCAGCGCCGGAACTGACCGGCGCTGCCACCGTCACATCAGAAGCGCAGGTCCGCGCGCAGGTACCAGTAACGGCCACGCGGGATGTCGTAGGTCGAAGCGTCGTAGCCGTTCAACGAGCACGACAGGCAGATCGGCGGATCCTTGTCGAACACGTTGTTCAGGCCCGCGGTCAGCTGCAGCCCCTTCATCCAGTCGATCTTGTAGCCCACCTGCATGTCGTGGAAGGTGGTGGCCGACAGCGTGTTGGTGCCCGCAGCCTGGTTGCTGCACACCGGGAAGGCCGCCGCATCGCCGCAGTTCTCGGTCAGCTCGGAGATGTGGCGCACCGTCCAGTTGGCGCTCCAGCGATCCATCGTCCAGCCGAGGCTGGCATTGCTGGTCCACTCCGGGATCGAGCTGTCGGCCACTTCCACGCCCGGCTTCTGCGGCTGCTTCTGCCCGGCCGCGCCAGTGGCCTCGTAACGGCCGACGAAGGTGTTCTTCCACCCCAGCTTGAACTGGCCGATGGAGGTCTGCGGCAGCGTCCAGAACAGATCCACGTCCCAACCGTCGGTCTTGATCGAACCCAGGTTGGTCAGGCGGTTGTTGAAGCTGCTGACCGCACCGGTGCTGGCACGGGTGATGCCGTTGCAGTAGATCGGGTCCAGTGTATCCACGCACAGGTCCAGCTGGGTCTGCGCGTTGATGGCCTGGATCGCACCATCGATGGCATGGCGGTAGAAAGTGACTTCCACATCGAAGCGCTCCGACCACGAGGCGTTGTTGCCGAACCACGGGCTCCACACGAAGCCCGCGCTGAAGCTGCGCGAGCGTTCCGGGTCCAGCTCGCGGTTGCCGCCGGTGGTCACCGAGATCTGCGAGTTGGCCTGCTGGAAGCCGGCCGGTACGCCCAGTGCAGCACAGTTGGCCGCGCTGCCACGCGGCGGCGTGCCGCCCAGGCCCACCGAGCACGGATCGAACAGCTGCAGGTCGGCACGTGCGGCAGAGCCGTACAGCTCACCGATGGACGGTGCGCGGAAACCCTCGGCGTACGTGGTGCGCAGCACGAAGTCATCGGTCACCTGCCAGCGCAGGCCGTACTTGGGCGTGAACTCGCCGCCGAAGGTGGAGTAGTCCGAATAGCGGCCGGCCAGGCTCAGGTCCAGCTTCTTGCCGAACGAGGAGTCGGCGAAGATCGGCACGCTCAACTCCAGGTAGGCCTCGTTGACGTCGTAGGAACCGGAGGTCGGTTGCGACGGCACGCCGTTGTAGTGGCCGATCACCGTCAGCGGATCGGGCTGGTAGGCGCCCTTGTACTTGCGGTACTCGAAGCCGGTGGCGAAGGACACCGGACCGGCCGGCAGCGAGAACAGCTCGCTGGACAGGTTGGCGGTGAACAGGCTCAGTTCGTTCTGGCTGCGGTCGCGCACCACCGGCTGGATCCACTTCAGCATGTCCGGGGTGATCGAACCGGCGCCACCGAAGATGTTCAACGGCACGCAGCCAGGCGTGGCCGCGCACACCGCGGGATCGCCCAGCGCCATGTTCACCTTGTAGATGTCATAGCTGCCGTAGTTGGTCTGCTCGGCCTTGTTCTTGCTGTACATGCCGTTGACGTCCCAGTACCAGCTGCGGTCGGCGGCATGGAAGTCACCGACCAGGCCGGTGGCGAAGTAGGTGGTGTCCACTTTCTGCTTGAACACGCGCGCACCGCCCTCCACCGGGCGACGACCGATCAGGCTCATGTTGTCGCCGGAGACGAGATCGAAGCCGAACGGGTTGTACGGGTTCAGGCGCGAGACCACGATGTTGTCGGCCAACGGATTGCCGGTGGCGCCATCGGGGCCGAAGAACAGCGGCTCGGGGCCGGCCTGGTTGGTCGACTCGCGGCGGTTGCCCAGCGCCTTGATGTACCACTGCACGTTGTCGGTGATGTCAAAGCGGAACTGGCCGAACAGGCCTTTGCGCTCCGACGGCGTAAGCACCATGTTGTATTCGGCGAAGTTGAAGCGGTCGGCGGTGGTGAAGCAGTGATAGTCATCCGTGCGGCTGCAGCCGGCACTGCCGTCGTACCGCGGATTGCTCACGCCGGTATTGGGCACGATGTTCTGCACCGCACCGGTGTTCGGGTCGGTGAACATGAAACGGCCCTGCGGAATACCACCGCTGCCGAACGCCAGGCCGGTACCGGGAATGGGGAAGCGCGACTGCTCGCGATCCTTGGCGAATACCGGGTCCTGCTTGGTCCAGCTGGCGCCCAGGAACAGGCTGAAGCGATCGCCACTCTTGCCCCAGGCCAGGTCCACGCCCTTCTGCGTGCCGTCGCCCTTGCTGTACTCGCCGTAGTTCAGCGTCACCTGCCCACCATCGAAATCGCGGCGGGTGATGATGTTGACCACGCCGGCGATGGCATCGGAGCCGTACAGCGACGAAGCACCGTCCTCCAGCACCTCGATGCGCTCGACGATGGCCAGCGGAATGGTGTTGAGGTCGGTGGCCGAGCCCACACCGGACGCCGACGATTCATTGACCCAGCGGATGCCGTCGACCAGCACCAGCACGCGCTTGGCACCCAGGTGGCGCAGATCGACCTGCGCCGAGCCGGCACCCACGCCACTGCCATCGGGCGGGAAACCGAAGTTGCCGGACGAGTTGAACTTGGCGTTGAGCGCAGAGCCGGAACCGGTGAGCTGCTGCAGCACTTCGCCGATCGAGGTCAGGCCGGTGCGTTCGATGTCGCCACGGGTCAGGGTCTGGATCGGGACCTGGCCCTCTACTTCAGCGCGCTTGATGCGGGTACCGGTGACTTCCACCGCGTCGAGGTTGGTGGTGGATTGTGCAGCGGCACCCAGGGGTGCCAAGGCCATCGCGCACAGCGTGACGGCAACCGCCAACGGGCGGTGGTGCAGGTGCTTCATTCGCTCTCTCTCCAAAGGAATGTCGGGACATGGACTGCCGCGCTCCCCCCTGCATGGCGGCAGCGTCTCCTTTGTAAACAAGCGGTAAAAATCACGGCGTGATGATCGACACTCTTTCACGCGGAATTGACGCAATTGACAGCCATTTACGTCAGATGAGGACCGTTTAGAACCGGACGGTACTGTTCACCGCCCTCCACTTTGATGCCGGCTGCGTCAGCGCGCGCCGAGATCCGCCACAACTCATCAAGGGGACTTGTCGGTGCAGGCGCTAGTGACCGGGCGCGTCGACGCGCAGCCCATGCTGGCTCACGGCCAGCAGCACGCGTGCCATGTCTTCGTAGTCGGTGTCGTCGGCGGTCGCCAGGTGCACCCAGGGGCGATGCTGCTGCGGCATCTGCTGCGCCTGCACCAGGTGCCGCTGCAACGCGACAGCGTCGAGCGGCTGGCCATTCCAGAACATCGCCCCCGCCGCGTCGATGCGCAGGTGGATCGGCTGGGGTGAGGACGCCGGCCAGGGTGGGCACGAGGTGCGCTGCTGGAGCGCCAGGAGGCCGGTCGCCTGCGCCATCGGCAGCGCGGTGATCACCAGCGCCAGCAACACCAGCAACACATCCACCAGCGGTGCCAGATTGGGGGCGGCCATCAGTGAGGCCGCGTGCTGTGTCCCGTATCGCATGCCACGTTCCCTCGCAGGAAGAGCGGCCTGCCGATGGCAGGCCGCCCGTTGCCGGACTCACCGCACGAAACTCACCGCACGAAGGCAATGCGCTCCATGCCAGTGGCTTCGGCCGCAGCCAATATCCGCGCCATGCCTTCGTACTCGGCCGCCGGATCGGTGGCGATGCGCAGCTCCGGCAGGTTGCCGGCATGCTCGCCGGCCTGCGCCTGCAGGCGCCCCTGCAGATCGCCGATCGCCATCGGCTGGCCATCCCAGCTCAGCTGGTTCGACGCATCCAGTCGCAGCTCGATCGGCGGCGGCGGTTCGGGGCGATCGATCGTGCGATCGGTGGCCTGTGGCAACTGCACGGGAATCGGCCGGGCCACGATCGGCGCGGTTACGATGAAGATGATCAACAGCACCAGCATCACATCCACCAGTGGCGTGACATTGATGTCCGCCAGCGGGCCGCTTCTTCCTGCGCTACTGAACGCCATGTGCCGCTCCCTGCAGCCGGGCGGTTCGCCCAAGGCCGACGTTACGACGCCTGCGCCCGCCTGCGGCAGGGGCCTGTGCGGAGTCATTCAGCTATCGTTGCCCACGCATTGCGTGCACGCAATGCGAAACTGAATTCAGCCACTGCCCGCTATGCTGCATGCCATGACCCGACGCTCTTCGACCGCCCTGTCCCTGCTGCCCTTGGCCACCACGCTGCTGATCGGCTGCGCCAATGCCCAGTCCCTCGATGCCCAGAACGCGCAGTTGAAAGCCGCGATCGCGGCCGCCGAACGCGGCCAGTTCGATCCTGGCCAGGCCGCTGCGCTCAGCCGCCATCCGGCGTATGGCTGGCTGGAGTACGCCAACCTGCGCCGCAACATCGACACCGTCGATACCGCGCAGGCACAGGCCTTCCTCAAGCGCTATGAGGGCCAGGCCGTGGCCAGCACGTTCCGCAGCGTGTGGCTGCCCTCGCTCGCCCGCCGCCAGGACTGGCCGACCCTGCTGGCCAACTGGGCGCCCACCGACAACGCCGGCCTGCGCTGTGCGCAGCTGACCGCGCGCCAGGTGACCGGCAAGGTCGATCCGCAGTGGATCAGCGAAGCACAGGAGCTGTGGCGCAAGAACGGCAAGCCGCTGCCGGACAGCTGCGATGCGGTGTTCACCGTGCTGCAGGCACAAGGCGGCCTGAGCGACGCCCTGCGCTGGGAACGGATCGATGCTGCCGCCGACGCGCAGCAGCCCGCCGTGATGCGCAGCGCGGCCCGCGGCCTGCCTGCCACTGACCTGGCACTGGCCAACACTTACGCCGCCTTCGTCGACAAGCCCAACGCCAGCGCCCTGAACTGGCCCCGCAACGAGCGCAGCCGGCGCATCGCCACCGATGGCCTGGCCAAGCTGGCCAAGGCCGACCCGGCCGCCACCGAACAGCAGCTGCCGCAGTACGCGCAGGCACTGGGGCTGAGTGCCGCCCAGCAGGGCCAGGTGCTGTACCAGATCGCGCTGTGGACGGTGGCGTCCTACCTGCCCGATTCGGCACGCCGCCTCAACGCGGTGCCGGAGTCGGCCTATGACGAACGCCTGCACGAGTGGCGCGTGCGCGAAGCGATGTCCCGCGGCGACTGGACCGCGGCGCTGACCGCCATCCGCAAGATGGGCAGCAAGCAGCGCAGCGACCCGCGCTGGCGCTACTTCGAAGGCCGCATGCTGGAGAAGACCGGCCAGGCCCAGCAGGCGCAGCCGCTGTTCCGCGAGGCCGCGCGTGCATCGACCTTCCACGGCTTCCTCGCCGCCGACAAGCTGCAGCAGGGCTACACGCTGTGCCCGTGGCAGCCCAACGACAGCGCGCAGGCTCAGGCGGTGATCGCGCGCGACCCGGCCATCCAGCGCGCGATGGCGTTGTACCAGATCGATCGCGCTGGCTGGGCCGTGGCCGAATGGAACAGTGCACTGTCGCGCTTCGATGACACCCAGCGTCGCCTCGCCGTGCGCGTGGCGCAGGACAACGGCTGGTTCGACCGCGCCGTGTTCGCGCTCGGCAAGCAGCCGCAGGAGCAGCGCCTGTACGACCTGCGCTTCCCGCTGCACCACGACGCCACCATCCGCCGCGAATCGGCACGCAACGCAATCGACCCGGCCTGGGTGGCGGCGGAGATCCGCGCCGAGAGCACCTTCACCCCGCGTGCGCGCTCGCCTGCCAACGCCATGGGCCTGATGCAGGTGCTGCCAGCCACCGGTGCCGGCGTGGCCAAGTCGATCGGCCTGACCGGCTACGGCGGCGCCGACAGCCTGTACGACCCGGACACCAACATCGCCATCGGCACCGCCTACCTGCGCCAGCTGATGAACAAGTACGACGGCCTGCCCTACGTGACCATCGCCGCGTACAACGCCGGCCCGACCCCGACCGCACGCTGGCAGAGCCAGCGCCCGGGCTTTGATCCGGACCTGTGGATCGAGACCATCAGCTACAAGGAAACCCGCGAGTACGTGGCCCGCGTGCTGGCCTTCAGCGTGATCTACGACTGGCGCCTCAATGGTGATGCGCTGCCGCTGAGCGATCGCCTGATGGGCCGCCTGGTGGACAAGCGCAAGCGCTTCAGCTGCGCCGCCAACGCCGACCAGGGCGGCGATTGATCGCAACACAGTACTGCCGGCCGCTGGCCGGCATTCCCCGGCATCCACTCGCTGGGGAGGGAAACGATGAGCCTGCTGGCCTGGATCGGGCTGGACGCTGTATCGGTAGTGCAGGCCGCTGGCCGGCAGCTTCGGGGTGACTGCGGTTGCCGGCCAGCGGCCGGCACTACCGGTGCGTCTGCGCCGGGCATGCGATGATTCCAGCCATGAAGATCTATCTTGTCGGCGGCGCCGTGCGTGACCGCCTGCTACAGCGACCTGCCGGCGACCATGACTGGGTGGTGGTCGGCGGCACGCCCGCGCAGATGGAAGCGCAGGGCTTCACCGCCGTCGGCCGCGATTTCCCGGTGTTCCTGCACCCGAAGACCGCTGAGGAATACGCGCTGGCGCGCACCGAGCGCAAATCCGGCCGTGGCTACCGCGGCTTCGTGGTCGATGCCGACCCGGCAGTGACGCTGGAAGAAGACCTGCAGCGCCGCGACTTCACCATCAACGCGATTGCCTGCGACGAAGACACCGGCACGCTGGTCGATCCCTACGGCGGTGTGCGCGATATCGAGCAACGCGTGCTGCGCCATGTCGGCCCCGCGTTCGTGGAAGATCCATTGCGCGTGCTGCGCGCGGCCCGGTTCATGGCGCGCTTCGCACCACTGGGCTTCACCGTCGCCGAAGAGACCATGGCGCTGATGCGCGAGGTCGCCGCCAGCGGCGAGCTGGACGCGCTGGTGCCGGAACGCGTCTGGCAGGAACTGCGCAAGGCGCTGGTCAGTGAGCGGCCTTCTGCCTTCCTGCGTACGCTGCACGATGCGCACGCCCTGGGCCCGATCCTGCCCGAGCTGGAAGCGCTGTATGGCGTGCCGCAACGTGCTGAGTTCCACCCCGAGGTCGATACCGGCATCCATCAGGAAATGGTCAGCGACATGGCCGCGAAACTGGCGCCGGGCGATGACCTGGTCGGCTTTGCCGCGCTTACCCATGACCTGGGCAAGGGCCTGACCCCGCCGGAGGAGTGGCCGCGCCACATCATGCACGAGCAACGCGGCATCAAGCCGCTGAAGGCCTTGTGCGCACGATTGAAGATTCCCGCCGAACACCAGCAGCTGGCCGAAGCGGTGTGTCGCGAGCACTTGAACGTGCACCGCATCGACGAACTGCGCGATGCCACCGTGCTGGAACTGCTGGGCCGCTGTGATGCGCTGCGCCGGCCGGAACGCGTGGCCCGCATCGCACTGTGCTGCGAGGCCGACAAGCGCGGCCGGCTCGGCTTCGAGGACGCCGACTACCCCCAGGGCGAAACGCTCAAGCGCCTGCACCAGGCGGCGCTGTCAGTGCAGGCGCGGGATCTGGATACCACGCATCTGAAGGGCCCGGCCATCGGCGAAGCGCTGGCCAAGGCGCGGGTGAAAGCCATCGCCGCCGCCCGCTGATCCGCAACGTCCGCGCGTACTGCTATGGGCAGTGCCGGCCGCTGGCCGGCACCCCTATATCACTGGCTTCAGTGCGCCATCCCACGGGTAATCGCCGCCGCACGTTGCTTCAGCTGGGCCACGGCATCGGGAATCATCTCCATGCCCACGTCCAGGCCCGGGTTCAGCACCAGGCCGACGCCGTCGCCGATACCGGCCAGCAGCGCGTGCACCGCGATCGGCATGGCATGGGCAAACTGCGGCAGCTGCTCGTGCCACAGGCCGGCGCGCTCGGGCGCGGTGAACACCGCGAACATCGGCTCGCCGCTCTCGCTGGTCAGCACCAGCGGCGAGATGCTCTCGTCCCAGGCGCCATCCTCACCAATGGCCTTGTCCAGCAGCACGAACGCCGTCGAGGTCAGCAGGCCGTCGAGGAACTGCGCTGCGGTCAGCGTGCCGTCCTGGGCCTGCAGCAGGCGCACCTCGAGATCGTTGAGGGGTTCGAACGGGGTGTCGTGGTCCATGGTCGGTTTCCGGTACGTGATTGCAGGGCAGACTTTAACAGGCCCGGTCCTCAACCGATGTATCCGTGCCGCCACATCCAACCGGCCACCGCCAGCGCGGCGACCCCCACCAGCATCAACGGCAGGCCGAAGCGGTGCCGCCACGGGATCGGCACCCCGCCCAGCTGCTGGTCCATGGTCTCGGTATCGAGCACCCAGCCGTGCTCGCACCGGGTGCAGGCCAGCTCGTAGCGGCGCTGGTAGGTGAAGCCGAACAGCAGGTCGATGCGCGCCATCTTGTAGCGCAGCTGCGGCGCGAACTCGGTTTCCGTCTGGCAGCGCAGGCAGTGGTGCGCTTCGGTGGGGCCGACGATCAGCACCCGTTCCTGTTGGCCGATCAGGATCATGTCCGGTTGCCCTGGCAGGCGGGCTGGGCCAGCAGCCAGGCCTGGGCGGCGGCCACAGTGGCCGCGTCACCCTCGACGCGCTGGTCGGGTTCGATCTTCAAGCCATCGCCACGATCATTGCGGTCCCGCATCACGCTGGTGGTCAGCAGCAGGCGACTTCCATCGGCAAGGGTGTGCACGACATTGCCGGTGGAGACACCCGCGGTCGGCTGGCCGAAACTCCGCGCCTGCGGGCGGCCACGCCACGCCAGCACCGAGGCCTCGCCCGAACTGCCGGTGCGGGGCCCGAACAGCACCGCCACCGGTGCGCCAGGCTGCCGCACTACATGGCCGGACTGGCCGAAGTCCAGCAGCGGCCTGCCCGCCAGCTGCACCGCAGTCGCCGTCAACGTCCAGCGCTGCGGCCCTTGCGCGGTTTCGAACGCGCCGACGTCCTCGTTGTTCACCACCGAGGTGCGCAACAGCGGGGCCATGCCCAGCAGCATCGGCCACATGGAGCCGCCACCGTTGTCCCGCAGGTCGACGATCCAGCCACAGCGCGCGCCGTCGTCCTTGCTGCGGATGACCTGCTGCCATCGCGCGGCACGCTGGATGTCCTGGCGGAATTTTTCCTGCGGCGTCGCGCCCGGCGAGGAGGCATAGCCCTCGATGACCACCCAGCCGATGCGCGCATCCACCGCATCAGCGGCCTTGGCCCGGTCCACGGCGGCGGCACCGGCCTGCTGCGCACGCGCTAGGGATTCGCGCTGACGCTGGGTCGTGGTCCACGCACCATGGTGGCCGGTGCTGAGCGCAATGGCTTCGCGCAGAACGGCCAGCCGTTGCACGGGATCCCCCTGCGCCGATTGCAGGCGGATGCGGATGGCGGGCCAGTCCACCCGGTCGCGATACAGCGCCTGGCGTTCAAGCAGGTTGAGGATCTCAGCCTGGGCCTCCGGCGAGGGCATCTCGACCGCGCCTGGCGTATCGGCCATGGCGCCGGTCGCCAGCAACACGAGCATCAGCGCGCCGATGCGACGCACTCCCTTGCGAACCTGCATGCGACGCTTCCTTGTCGTTGAATCAGGACCGCAGCATAACCGGGGCATGATCGCTTGCGCCACGCGCGAACTGTCGTATTTGCCTCCTCCGCAGATTGCAGGCAGACACGCTCACTGCGATCACAACATTACAACTTTGCCCATGTCATCGCGCCGTACAACGCGCCAAGGTGGCTTTGCCGGCGCCTCCTGCGCTGGTCGGGATTGGCGTCCTGAATGAAGTTTTTCACGAGCAGGCTTGCAACGTCGTTGCCGGCCCGAACAATGCACCGTCCGTCGTTCTGCGGCGGGCGGTGCGAGGGGATCCCCGGATCCGCCGGCGTCATTCCTCGTGAAGAGCTTCACCGGCACGCCAACCCGCACCGCCCGCCACCTTGCATCCCGCAGGTGGCCTCGCCTCGTGAGGTTGCCGCCATGAACACGCCCCACCCCACCTATCCACGCCTGCATGCACTGCTCGGTGGTGCACTGCCCGGCCTGCAGCTGTCCAACGCCGCAGCCGAAGCGTTGGAAGATGCGCTCACCGAAGTCGACGAACAGGCGCCGCCCTCCGCATTCTTCGCGCGGCTGCGCGGCATCGCTCACAGCCACGCGGCCGACGGCCAGGCGTGGCGCGAACGGCAACTCAGCGAGGCGCGCGGCCGGGACTTGGCCGAGGCAACGCGCTGCCTGGCGGCAGTGTCTGCGTGTGGGGGCGTGTTGCTGGCGGCGCAGTCGGCGCGCGAGATGGATGATGCGCAGGCGCAGTGTCCGCCGCAGGTGGAGGAAGGGCTGCTACATGCGGTGGTCGTGTTGGCCGATCATGCCGGGGCGTTGGTGGAACCGGATGCATGCGCACCGCTGTTGTAGAGCCGAGCCTATGCTCGGCTGCGCGGAGGTCATGGCGTCGGTGGGATTCGTGCCGACCAAGGTCGGCACCTACCAGAGCGGCGTCATGGCGCCGGTGGGATTCGTGCCGACCAAGGTCGGCACCTACCAGAGCAGTGTCATGGCGCCGGTGGGATTCGTGCCGACCAAGGTCGGCACCTACCAGAGCGGCGTCATGGCGTCGGTGGGATTCGTGCCGACCAAGGTCGGCACCTACCAGAGCAGTGTCATGGCGCCGGTGGGATTCGTGCCGACCAAGGTCGGCACCTACCTGAGCAACGTCATGGCGCCGGTGGGATTCGTGCCGACCAAGGTCGGCACCTACCAGAGCAGCGTCATGGTGTCGGTGGGATTCGTGCCGACCAAGGTCGGCACCTGCCAGAGCTACGTCATGGCGTCGGTGGGATTCGTGCCGACCAAGGTCGGCACCTACCAGAGCTACGTCATGGCGCCGGCGGGATTCGTGCCGACCAAGGTCGGCACCTACCAGAGCGGCGTCATGGCGCCGGTGGGATCCGTGCCGCCCAAGGTCGGCACCTACCAGAGCGGCGTCATGGCGTCGGTGGGATTCGTGCCGACCAAGGTCGGCACCTACCAGAGCAGCGTCGTGGCGTCGGTGGGACTCGTGCCGACCAAGGTCGGCACCTACCCAAGGTTGCGGTTGTCACCAGTCCGCACGCAGGCCGATGTTGCCTTCGATGATGCGGCGCTTCTCGTTGCGGTCGCCGCCCAGTTCGCGCGTGTAGTCGGCCACGGCATAGGCGCTGATCGTTCGGTTGAAACGCCCGACCACACCCACGCCGGCTTCCAGCGCGCGTGAGCGCTGCGAATTGATGATCACGTCGTCGTCGAAACGGATGCGGTCTTCACCAGAACGGCCATGCCAGTAATTGAGCTTGAAATACGGCTGCCAGCCGTTGTCGGCCAACTGGTAATCGCCCGCCAGGCGCAGGCCGATGCGGCCGGTCCAGGCGTTATCGTTGTCGAAGCGCACGCTCGATACTTCATCGCGACGGTCATCCAGCGAAGTGCGCTGCCAGATCACCTGCACCTGCGGTTCCAGCCACCATGCGGACTGCCCGAAGTGCAGCAGCGGCTTGCCCGCCTCCACCGACACGCTGGTACCGTCGCCGCTCAGGCCGAAGCCGAGCCCACGCGAGGAACGCACGCGGCCGTCGTAGCGGCTCTGCATCGCCACGGCGTCGATGTAACCCCCACTGCTGTCGGTGAAGGTCCAGTACAGGCCCACGTGCTTGTCATCCAGGCGGTTCTGGCCTACCTGCACGTTCTCCCAGCCCAGTGCCAGACCCGTGGTCTTGCCCTGCGCGCGGGTGCGGCCAACGAATACGCCGATCTGGTTGCGGTGGTTGTCAGACGCCGCAGCCCACACGTCGAGACCGGCCTGCAGGCCCATCACATCGCCATCGAAGCCCGGCTGCGCATCACCCCTCCAGTGGATCTCGCTGCTCTGCCCCACCAACCGGCCCCAGGCGGTGCGGAATATGCCCTGGTTGTACAGCAGGCGCTGTTCGCCCTGCCGCTCGTGGAAGGTACCGAGGCTGGCCAGCGAGGTCTCGCGCAGCAGCGGTGGCACCACGGCGTAGGCGGCGGTCTCCACGCGGTACAGCGGCACCACCGCGCCTTCGGCCGGGCGTGCACCCGGCGTTGGTGGGGTGCCGGTACCGGGCAACGCACCGCCGGCCACCGGCACGTCCGGCACCGCCGGGTCGCTGGGCGGCGCCACCGGCGCCGGTTCTGGTGGCGGCGGTGGCGGCGCGGCCTCGCCGGCGGTCAGGTTCGGATCGGTAGCGCCTTCAGGCGGCGGCGGCGGTGCCGGGGTGATCGCCGGCGGCGGTGCGACCGGCGGCGTCAGGGGCGGTGGCGTGGCAGTGCCGCCGCCGTTGGGTGCCGGCGTCGGCCCGGTCACCAGCGTCGATCGCAGGTACCAGTTCTCGCTGGTGCCGGCGCTGACACCACCCTTGAACAGGAAGTACTCGTAGGCACCGGCTGCAACCGGTGCGAACAGCGAGAACGCGCCCGGCGCAGTGCGGCCACCATTCAAGGCCTGCACCACCAGGATGCCATCGGCCAGCGTGGCGGCGCCGCTGCCGCCGGCATTGAGCACGCCGATGCCGGTGGTACCGGTGGCGGTTCCGCCATCGATCACCAGGCGGTCGCTGCTGGAATTGTCCGCGCCCAGCACGGTACGCAGGTACAGGCCACCGCCGTCACCACGATAGTTGCCACGCACGGTGAACACGTCGCCTGCGCCGGTGCCGGTCAGGTCGATGCGCCCGGCATTGGCCATCTCCACCAGTGCACCACTGTTGAACGGACGGACTGCATGGCCGCCACTGCCCGCGTAGACGGTGCTGGTGTCGTCCACGGTGAGCGTGCCGGTGCCGGTTCCGCTGTCGCCCAGCACCAGGTCGCCATCAAAGGTCAGCTCTGTGCTGTTGGCCAGGCTGATCGCCTCCCAGTTCTGGAAGCGGCCCACGCCGGCAGTCTTGACGTTGTGGAAGTTGAGCTGGTCGATGCCACCGCCACCGTCGAACAGCGGCACCGCCCCCAGGTTGCCCTGGTTGAGGTTGCCGAGGTTGGCGACGTCGTTGTCCGGCCCCATGTCGATCGCGCCGTAGACGATGCCGCCGCCATTCCAGTTGAAGGTGTCGTTGCCGGTACTGAGCAGTACCTGCCCGCGCACGGTGCCGTCGGTGATGGTCACGCTGTCGTTGCCGCCGCTGACGCTGATGTTGCCGCCGATGTAGGCGGTACCCGAGATGATGATGGTGTCGGTATCGAAGCCGGTCACCACGTTGCCGTCCACGGTGCCGCCGGACTGGTCCCACAGGTTCTTGTCCAGCTTCATGTTGACCCGGCCGATGCGGCCAGCGGTCATCCACGCCTGGTCACCATCCTCGAACGCACCGATGATGCGGCCACCGCTCATGCGGAAGGTATCGATGTTGTCGCCCTGCTGCAGCGCGCCGACCGTGCCGCCACTCATGACGAAATCATCGCGGCCACTGCCCTGCGCCACCACGCCGGTGACGGTGCCGCCGGTGACGGTCATCTGGTCATCGCCACTGCCTTGGTCGACGCTGTCGATCGTACCGTTGTCCAGCAGCAGCGCATCATTGCCATCGCCCTGCAGCACACTGCCGCTGATGCTGCCAGCCTGCATGTCCAGGCGATCATTGCCGGCACCGAACTGCACGCCGGTGCGCCCGCTGATCGTTCCGCGGTTGACCAGCACGCTGTCGCCCGCGCCGACGAACTGCAGGGCGGTGTTGTTGCCGGTGCTGATGCTGCCCGAGTTCTCGACGCGGCTGCCGCCACCGAGCTGCACCGCCACGCCGCCCACCGAACTGATCGTGCCCAGGTTGGACAACAGGTGCCCACCGGCCCCGACAAGCGAAATCGCGCTGCTGCCACCGCTTTGCTGCAGCTGCGCCGTGCTGGCGACAGTGACGGTGATGCCGGCGGCGCCATTGGCGGTGACGGGAACGGTCTGCGGGTTCGGCGCATTGGCATCGCAGGTGACCGTCTGGCCGGCGACGGGGGCAACGCTGTCACAGCCGGCCCAGGCGGCGCTGGCGGTCAACAGCATGACGGAGGGAACAGCCAAAGCCTGCAGTACGGAAACAGTGAGGCGGCGCATACGCACTGCGCGCGGGACGGCACGGGACATACAGCACTCCTGGACAGGGGATCAGGAACTGCGGATATGCGGTACTGCGAGCGAAGTCTGCGCCATGGTGAACGGTTTCGGCAGGTGAATTTGCGTGCCGATCATCACAGTTCAGATGCGAACCTGATCGGGCATCACCCCACCTCTACGTGCCTGAAATCGTTCATCTTTGCGGGGTCATGCCCATGTCTGGATGAGGTGGCCTCCCGGGTTGGGTCAGAGCCCTTTCCTGCGGAAAGGGATCCGACCCGGAGCCGTCAGATCTTCAGATAGATCTTCCGCCGGTCCAGCCACCACGCCACGCCCCACCACAGCGCGACGAACGCCAGCGCCTGCAGCATCGACGCCAGCTCGAGCGCGTGCGGCATCGCGGCGGCCAGTTGCTGCCAGATCCAGCCCCACGCGCCGGTCGCCATCAGCGCCACCGACATCACCGATGCGCCAAGATAGGCGGTAATTGCGTTGACCCCGAAACGGCGGCCCAGCGGCGGCCATCGCTTCTGGTCGATCAACACATGGCCCAGCCACAGCGCCAGCGCGGCCAGGCCGCCGGTCCACAGCACATAGCTGGGCGTCCACAGCTGCTTGTTCAACGGCAGCACCGTGGCCAGCAGCAGCCCCAGCACGGCGGTTGCCACACCCAGGCCAGCCAATGCCGCCGCACGACCGTTGCGCAGCAGGCCACCGGCAATCAGGCCGAGCACGGTACTGGCCAGCGCACCCAGCGTGCTCAGCAATCCTTCCGGGTCATGGCCCAGTCCGGTATCGGCGTGCCACTGGTAGATCCACGGTGCGAACAGCGTGGTGTCCAGGCGGCTGGCCGGGTTGGTCCATGGCGCCAGATCACCGATGCCCAGCAGCAGCACGGTGTAGCCCACCAGCAGCGTGACCAGCACGCCAGCCTGCACGCGCGGCCGCGCATACACCGCCAGAACACCCACCAACGCTGCGCATACCGCAATCCGCTGCAGCACGCCCCAGATGCGGAAGTGATGGGTATGCAGCGCCCACCAGATCAACAGGTGCAGCAACGCGCCGGCGAGCAGGATGCGCAGTGCACGCTCCAGCACCCCGCGCGCCAATGCTGGCCGTGCAGCGGCATCCAGCGCGCGCGGTGCCACGCTGAAGGCCATCGACACACCCACCAGGAACAGGAAGAACGGGAACACCAGGTCGGTGGGCGTGCAGCCATGCCATTCCGAGTGACGCAGCGGCGCGAACACCGCACTCCAGTCGCCCGGATTGTTGACCAGCAGCATCGCCGCCACGGTGATGCCGCGCAGGGCATCGATCGAGCCCAGACGGCGTGGCGGCATACTGTTCATCAGGCGGCCTCGTACTGTCCGGCAATCCAGGTACCACGGACCTGCAGGGCGTCGTCCAGCAGCACCAGGTCGGCCTGGTAGCCCTCGGCGATGTGGCCAAGGCGGTCGTCGACGTTGAGGAACTGCGCCGGATAGGTCGACGCCATGCGCGCCGCTTCGGCCAGCGGTTGGCCGAGCAGCTGCACGGTATTGCGCACGGCGGTGGCCATGTCCAGCGCCGAGCCGGCCAACGAACCGGCGGCATTGCGCACCACGCCATCGATGGCGGTGATGGTTTCGCCATACAGCACGTAGCTGGGATCGTCGGCTCCAACCGGCGGCATCGCATCGGTCACCAGCAGCAGGCGACCGCGCGGCTTGGCCGCCAACGCCACGCGCAGGCTGGCCGGGTGCACATGCACGCCATCGACGATGATGCCGATCCAGCTGTCGCGGTCTTCCAGCGCGGCGCCCACCGCGCCGGGCTCGCGGCCCTGCAGCGGCGACATCGCGTTGTACAGGTGGGTAAAACCGCGCACACCAGCATCCAGCCCGGCGCGGATCTCTTCGTAGGTCCCGGCGGTGTGGCCGGCGGCGACGATCACGCCACGCTCGACAAGCGCACGGATGGTCTCCAGCGGCACGCGCTCCGGGGCCAGCGTCAGCAGGGTCACGCCGTTGTCCAGCGATGCGGCCAGCGCAATCTCCGCTTCGTCCGGCACGCGGAACTTGCTGGCATCGTGCGTGCCCTTGCGCGCCGGCGCGATGTACGGGCCTTCCAGGTGGATGCCGATCACGCCCGGCACGCCCTGCGCAATGGCCTCGCGCATCGCACCGATGGCTTCGCGCATCATCGCCACGTCATCGCTGATCAGCGTCGGCAGCATCGCAGTGGTACCGAAGCGGCGGTGCGCCTGCGCGATGGTGCGCAGTGCCGCCACGTCCGGCGTGTTGTTGAACAGCGCGCCGCCGCCGCCATTGACCTGCACATCGATGAAGCCGGGCAGCAGCCAGCCGCCTCCCAGGTCCACCTGCTCGGCCGCGTGGCCCAGCTGGGGTGCTGCGTCGGGCAGCAGCGCGCTGATGCGACCGTCCTCGATCACCACCGCCAGGTCGTCGCGGAACTCATCGCTGGCCAGGATGCGGGCATTGCGCAGCACCGTCACCATCACACCGTCTCCGTAACCTTGTTCAGATGCGGCGGCAGGTCCGGGTTGAAGCCACGGCGCAGCGCCAGCGCATTGATGGCGCGATAGAAGCTCTGCACGGTCAATAGCGGTGCGCACAGCGGATGCGGCGCGGCAGCCACCGGCAGGTTGCCGCCGGCACCGGCCATCCACACCTGCGCACCACGTGCGGTGAATTCATCGACCACCGCACGGGTACCGGCGCCGGTCTCGTCCGGCTGGGCGAAGGCCAGCACAGGGAAGCCACGGCCGACCAGCGCCATCGGGCCGTGCTTGACCTCGGCCGAGCTGTAGGCTTCGGCGTGCAGGCTGCAGGTTTCCTTGAACTTCAGCGCCGCTTCCTGCGCCGCACCCA
Source organism: Stenotrophomonas sp. LC732 (assembly GCF_052446685.1). Classification (NCBI taxonomy): domain Bacteria; kingdom Pseudomonadati; phylum Pseudomonadota; class Gammaproteobacteria; order Lysobacterales; family Lysobacteraceae; genus Stenotrophomonas; species Stenotrophomonas sp. LC732. The sequence goes on from NZ_CP199214.1 coordinate 3,800,460, forward strand.
GGCCCAGGCCGCGGCCGAGCACGAACAGGTTGGTGGCCTCGACCAGGCCCTCGGTCACCGCGCTCCAGTCGCACTGCCAGGCTTCACGCATCGCGTCCGGCAGCAGGTCCAGCGCCGCACGCAGGCTGCTGTCCTGCTTCCAGTACGCGGCCAGCTGCAGCAATGCGGCCAGCGAGGCCAGGTAGCTCTTGGTCGCTGCAACGCTCTTCTCGGGGCCGGCATGCAGCGGGATGACCGTGTCGGCCAGCTGCGCCAGCGGTGAATCCTCGACGTTGACCAGCGCGATCACGCGCGCGCCGGCGGCCTTGGCCGCCTCGGCGTTGCGCAGCAGGTCCGGGCTCTTGCCCGACTGCGAGATGACGATGAACAGTGCGCCGCGCAGCTGCAATGGTGCGGCGTAGACCGAGCCCACTGATGGCGAGGCCGACGCGACCACCAGCCCCAGCTGGGTTTCCAGCAGGTACTTGCCATAGGTGGCGGCGTGGTCGGAGCTGCCGCGTGCACAGGTGACCACGAACGGCGGCGGCGCGGCACGCAGGCTGGCGGCCAGGGTTTCCAGGGTGGCGTGGTTGCGCGAGAACTGGCGCGCGACCACGTCGGCCGCTTCAGCGGCCTCGGCGAACATCAGGGTAGCGGTGGGGTCTGACAGCGACATGGCAGGCTCAGGCAGGATCGGAAGGAAGGGGGCGTGCGCCGGCCGGGCGCATCGGCGCGGTCGAACCGCGCACCACCAGCTGCGGCACGAAGCCCTGGTTGTGCAGCGGTGCCGGCGCATCGTCGTAGGCGTCGCTGCGCAGCTGCGCGATCAGCAGGCGCGCGGCATGGCGGGCGATGTCTTCGGTGGCCTGCTTGGCGGTGGTCAGCGGCGGCCACGACTGGCGCGAGAACGGGCTGTCCTCGAAACCGGCAATGGACAGGTCGTAGGGCACGTTCATGCCGGCCGACTTGGCGGCGGCCAGCACGCCGGCAGCGATTTCGTCGTTGGAACCGAAGATGGCGGTAGGCGGTTCGCGCAGCGCCAGCAGGCGGCGCGCGCCACGGAAACCGTCGTCGAAGGTGTAGTCGCCCTGCACCACCAGGTGCTTGTCCACGGTCATGCCGTAGTCCTTCAACGCGGCCTCATAACCGGCATAGCGTTCGCCCGAGGAGCGGTGCGAGCTGCCGCCCCAGAGGAAGCCGATGCGCTGGTGCCCCAGCTGGATCAGGTGTTCGGTGATCTCGTAGGCGGCCTCGCGGTCGTCGACGAACACGCAGGCACCGTCGGCCGGATCTTCGGTGGCCGCAATGATGCGCACCAGCTTGATGCCACGCGCGGTCAGCGCCTGGATCAGGTCGCGGCGCTCGGACATCGGTGCGGTCAGCACCAGCCCGGCCAGGCGCGAACGCTGCACCCAGTCAGCCAGTTCATCGGCCAGCAGCGGCGAACTGGAATCACAGGGATGGATCTGCAGGCCGAACCCGGTCTCGCGGCAGGCGGCGAGCACGCCGTTCTGCACGCCGATGATGTGGTACGGGTTCGGGTTGTCGTAGACCAGCCCGATCACGAAGGTGGTGCCGCTGCGCAGGTTGCGCGCGGACGGATCGGGTTCGTAATCGAGCTCGGCGATGGCACGCAGCACCCGCGCGCGGGTGGCCTGCATCACCGAGGGCTCGTTGTTGATCACCCGCGATACCGTCTTCAGCGAGACCTTGGCCTTTTCGGCAACGTCCTTGATGGTCGCTCTGCGCATCGGTTTTTCCTGGGGTTGGCTGCCGTCCATCATCGCCGATCAGCTCCGGTCCTGCGGCAGGCCCACGCGGTGGCCCACCACCGAATAGAACAGGATGTACAGGTAGCAGGGCACCATCAGCAGCACGAACACCAGCTGGAAGTCGATGTGCTGCTTGAGCACGGCGAACAGCTGCGGAATGATCGCGCCGCCGGCGATGCCCATCACCAGCAGGGCCGAGCCGGTCTCGGTGAAGCGGCCCAGGCCGCGGATCGCCAGCGGGAAGATGGCCGGCCACATCATGGCGTTGGCAAAGCCCAGCAGCGCCACGAAGCCCACCGAGACGTAGCCGTGCGTAGCCCAGGCGCCCAGGCAGAACACCACGCCCATCACTGCCGAAATGGTCAGGTAGCGCGACTGCGAGACCAGGCCGGGGATCGCCAGCAGGCCGACCACGTAGCCGGCCAACATCGCACCCAGCGTCAGCGAGGTGAACATCTTGGTCTGGTCCAGCGGCAAGCCGAAACCGTGGCCGTAGGTGCCGATCGCATCACCAGCCATGACCTCCACGCCTACGTACACGAACAGGCACAGCACGCCCAGCCACAGATGCGGGAACTGGAAGATGCTGCGGCGCTCGGCGGTTCCTGGTGCACCTGACGGCGTTGCATTGGCTTCGGAGGACTTGATCTCCGGCAGAGGCGAGAACAGCACGGCCACCGCCAGCACCACCAGCAGCGCGGCCATCGCCAGGTACGGCGCATGGATCTTGGCGGCGAATTCGTTGAGCAGCGCGACCTTGGTGACCGCGTCGGCGGCCTGCACCTGCTTGTCCAGGTCGCCGATGCCATGCAGCACCAGGGTGCCGATCAGCACCGGCGCCAGCATGCCGGCGATCTTGTTGCAGATGCCCATCAGCGCGATGCGGCGTGCCGCCGTTTCAATCGGCCCAAGGATCGAGATGTACGGGTTGATGGCCGTCTGCAGCAGGGCCAGGCCGCTGCCGATCACGAACAGGCCGCCCAGTGCGCCGGGGTACCAGCGCTGGGTGGCGAATTCGCCGAACAGGGCGGCACCACCGGCCATCACCAGCAGGCTCAGGCTCAGGCCCTTCTTCATGCCGGTGCGGCGCAGGATCCACGACGAGGGCAGCGCCAGAAAGAAGTAGGACAGGTAGAACACCATCAGCACCAGGAAGGCGCCGACCTCGCTGAGCTCGAAGGCGAGCTTGACGAAGGTGATCAACGGGCCGTTGAGCCAGGTGAAGAAGCCGATCAGGAAGAACAGCACGCCGACGATGGCGATGGAGGTGGCCACGTTCGGGCGCGCGCTTGCAGCGGGGACGGCGGACATCAGGAGGGCTCCTGCGGCGACAGCCGCAGAACGCGGCGTCGGAGAGTGGCTGGGAACAACGTTGTCACATTCTTTCGATGGACAGCTGCGGTTTGTCAACTTCCGTCCGACGCCCCCTGCGCCTCATGTTGCACTGCGCAAGGCGGTCGCCGTGCATCTCGCTGAATGCGCTGCGCGGCTTGAGCCCCATGGCACAACGGTTCCCGCGTGAATCCCGCATTCACGCCATGTAAACGTTTACCACGTGGCGCATTCGTTGCGGCGCAGCAACGAAAGTGTCACGAACTCGTTGACATCGTTGTCAGCGCGGTTACAGACTCCGGCCCAATCGCCGCTCCCGATCCCGGGGCCGGCCCCACCTGCAGCAGGAGCCCGCGTGACCGCCAGCCACCCCGCCCCGGCCCATGTCCTGTCCCGCGTCGCGCCCTCGTTCCTGGCCGCCGACGTCGGTGGCACCCATGTGCGCGTGGCCCGGGTCCAGGCCAGCGGCGATGCCGCCCATCCGGTGCAGGTGCTGGAATACCGCAAGTACTGCAACGCCGACCACGCCGGTCTCAGCGCGATCCTGTCCGACTTCCTGGGCGAAGGCCCACGCCCCACGCACTGCGTGGTTGCCAGCGCCGGCTACGCCCGCGAGGACGGCACGGTGATCACCGCCAACCTGCCGTGGCCACTGTCGGCGCGCCAGGTGGAGGCCGATGTCGGCCTGCAGCGGGTCTACATCGTCAACGACTTCGAAGCGGTGGCCTATGCCGCTGCGCAGGTGGACGCCAGCGGCGTGCTGCACCTGTGCGGGCCGGACACCGGCACGCGTGGCCCGACCCTGGTGGTCGGTCCCGGCACCGGCCTCGGCGCCGCGCTGTGGATCCCCACTGCGCACGGCCCGGTGGTCCTGCCGACGGAAGCCGGCCAGCCGACCCTGGCGGCCAGCACCGAACTGGAAATGGCCATCGTCCGCCACATGCAGCGCGACCGCGCCCACGTGTCGATCGAACATGCGATCTCCGGCCCCGGCCTGATGAACCTGTACCGCGCGGTGTGCGCGCTGCAGGGGCAGGCACCGACGCTGGCCAGCCCCGATGCGGTCACCGCCGCCGCCATGGCCGATACCGATGCGCACGCGCGCCAGGCGCTGGATGTGTTCTGCGGCCTGCTCGGCAGCACCATCGGCGACATGGCCCTGTTCTATGGTGCCCACGGTGGCGTCTACCTGGCCGGCGGCATCCTGCCGCAGATCCGCGAATACCTGCACGCCAGCACCTTCGTCGAACGCTACCTGCAGAAGGGGCCGATGGGCGAAGCACTGGCACGCATCCCGGTGAAGGTCGTCGAACACGGCCAGCTGGGCGTGGTCGGCGCTGCCAGCTGGTACCTGCAGCAGCAGTCGGCCGCCTGACACCGCAACAGGCTTCAACGCAATCGCAGCACGCAGTACGTGGCACGCCAACGCACGGGACTTCGCCGCCGCCCCGCGCATGTCATCGCAACCGTTATCGAACACCGCCGCCGGCATCCAATCGAGTGATGAGGAGAGACATCATGAATACCCGCAAGACCCTGCTTTCGGCCGCCATCGTCAGCTGCATCGCCTTCAGTGCGCACGCGCAGCAGGCTGCCCCGACCGCCACCGACCTGGACACCGTGACCGTTACCGGCATCCGTGGTTCGATGGAAAAATCGCTGGACACCAAGCGCGAAGCCAATGCGCGCGTGGAAGTGGTCACCGCCGAGGACGTGGGCAAGCTGCCGGCGCACAACGTCGCCGACACCCTGCAGCGCCTGCCGGGCGTCAACATCAGCTCGTCCAGCGCCGATGAAGGCGGTTTCGACGAAGCCGACCGTGTCAGCCTGCGCGGCACCAGCCCGAGCCTGACCCAGACCCTGATCAACGGCCACACCGTCGGTTCGGCCGACTGGTTCGTGCTCAGCCAGGGCAACAACGTCGGCCGCAGCGTCAGCTACTCGCTGCTGCCGTCCGAACTGGTCAGCTCGGTGGAAGTGAACAAGTCCTCGCAGGCCAAGCTGCAGGACGGCGGCACCACCGGTACCGTCAACATCATCACCCGCAAGCCACTGGAATTCTCCAAGCCGTTCACCGCGGAAGGCTCGATCGGCCTGGTGCGCTCGGACCAGGCCAAGTCGAACGACCCGCAATATTCGGCGCTGTTCAACTACAAGAACGACGAAGGCACCTTCGGCGTGATGGTGCAGGGCTTCAGCCAGAAGCGCGAACTGCGCCGTGAAGCGCAGGAAATCCCGGGTGGCTTCTTCAAGATCGGCGCAAACGATCCGGTCGCCAGGACCAATCCGGACCTGATCGGCGTCAACGTTCCGGGCCTGCTGGGTTCGACCCTGTTCGAACAGACCCGCGAGCGCAAGGGCGGCCTGGTCTCGCTGCAGTTCAAGCCGAGCGACAGCCTCACCCTCGGCCTCAATGGTTTCAGCTCCGAGCTGAAGGCGAACAACTACAACCGCAACTTCATGATGTTCGGCAACAGCTTCGCCAAGTCGCAGGCGCCGGATCCGGGCTATGTGGTCAAGGACGGCGTGCTGACCAACGCCAACTACAAGGGCGTGCCCGGCACCGACTATGCGGTGTACGACATGATCTACCGCGAGTCGAAGGCCAAGTCGAGCTATGTCACCTTCGATGCCGACTGGCAGATCAGCGACAGCCTGACCGCCAAGTTCCAGGCCGGCAGCACCAAGGGTACCGGCGAGACGCCGCGCCAGTACATCGCCGAGGTCACCCTGGCCAACGGCGGCGGCGCCAGCTGGGCTACCCACGGCAATGGCTCGCCGATCGACTGGAACGTCGGCGGCGACATCTCGCCCAACGGCGTGACCAGCTTCGGCACCTGGGGCAACCAGCAGGTCACCGCTGAAGACAAGGAGAAGTGGGCCACGCTCGACTTCAACCAGTACTTCAACGATGGCGGCGTGCTGAGCTCGATCGACTTCGGCCTGCGTTTCGCCGACCACAAGCGCGAAGCGCTGTCGCCGGAAGGTGCAACCCCGGGTGACATCTGGAGCGCGCTGAAGAACGGTGCGACGGCCAACTATCCCAGCGGCTTTGCCGGTGACATCGGCGGCACCTTCCCGCGCAACCTCTGGTACTTCACCCCGGGCGCGCTGAAGGACGCGGTGACCAACAACTCCACCTGGCTGGCCGGCAATGATGGCCCGACCGGTCGCCACAACTATGGCGCCGAGTGGAAGGTGAAGGAAAAGAACTTCGCCGGCTACGTGCAGGCCAACTTCCGCGGCGACTGGTGGAGCGGCAACGTCGGCCTGCGCTACGTCAACATCAAGCAGGACATCGACACCTACAACGCCGTCAGCAAGGCCGCCGATGCCGATGTCAGCAGCCTGTTCGGCATGTGGGAGCGCCTGGCCTTCCAGAACAAGCGCAACCGCGTATTGCCCAGCGCCAACATCAAGTTCGACCTGGACGACTCGCTGGTGCTGCGCGTCGCCGCCTCGCAGACCCAGACCCTGCCGGACTACTCGGCACTGGGTGCCTCCTCGTACGGTTCGGACCTGAACCGCACCGGCGGCGGTGGCAATCCGAACCTCAAGCCGACCCTGTCGACCAACCTGGACGCCAACCTGGAGTGGTACTTCATGCCGCGCGGCCTGCTGTCGGTGGGCGCGTACCACATGAACCTGAAGGACTACATCGCCTTCGACGTGGTCTCGCGCCAGCTGTACAGCGAACTGACCAACCAGCTTGAGACCTACCAGATCTCCACCCCGATCAATGCGGACGGCAAGGTCACCGGCGTGGAAGTGGCCTACGAACAGCCGATCGGCGAGTACTTCGGCGTCAATGCCAATTACACCTACGCCAACGGCACCACCTCGCACACCTGGTCGGACGGCTCGCACAACCTGCTGGGCACCTCGAAGAACACCTACAACGTGGGTGCCTACTTCGAGAACGAGCGCTTTGGCGCCCGCGTCAGCTATACCCGCCGTTCCTCGTTCCTGATCAGCCTGTCGGGCACCAATCCGTACTACCAGGATGACTTCGGCACGCTGTCGGCGTCGCTGAGCTACAAGGCCACCGACTGGCTGAGCATCACCCTGGATGGCCTGAACCTCAACAACCCGACCTACAAGTACTACCAGACCGCGGCCATCCCGACCTCGTTCTACAGCAACGGTCGCCAGTACTACCTCAACTTCCGCTTCAAGTACTGATCCAGCGGCGGCAACATCGCCGAGTCGTGCACGCACGCCGGGCCTGGGTCATTCCGGGCCCGGCGTTTTTCATGTATAGCGTTCATCGCACCGTTCCAAGGAGTCGTACCGATGGTCAAGCCTTCCCGCGCCCGGATGCGCAGCGCAGTGCTGCTGGGCAGCCTGCTCGCCCTGTTGCCGGCACTGCCGGCACTTGCCCCCGACCCCATGCCGGCCGCTGAGGCACCCGGCCCGCAGCTGCGTGCCGGCAGCCTGATGCTGATTCCCGCCCCCAGCAATGTGCAGCCTGGCCAGGGCAGCGGCATCACCGTGCGCGCCGATACCGTGCTGCAGGCCGAAGGCGAGGCCGCACAGCGCGTCGCCAGCCAGTTCGCCGACCTGCTGGCGCGCAGTGGCGGCCCGCGCCTGGGGCTGGCCAAGGGCAAGGCGGCGGCCAGGACCGGTGGCATCCGCTTCCAGATCGTGCCCACCTTCCGCGACAGCGGCGAGGGCTACACGCTGGAAAGCACCGCACAGGGCGTAGTGGTACAGGCCGGCAACGAAACCGGCCTGTTCTACGGCGCAACCACCCTCGCCCAGCTCGCCACCGGCGGCAGCAACGGCGTGCTGCCAGCGGTGCAGATCCAGGACGCGCCACGCTTCAGCTGGCGCGGTTTCATGCTCGACTCGGCGCGGCATTTCCAGAGCCTGGACGAGATCAAGCGCGTGCTCGACGCAATGGCCACGCACAAGCTCAACACCTTCCATTGGCACCTGACCGATGACCAGGGTTGGCGCATGGAGATCAAGCGCTATCCGAAGCTGACCGGAGTGGGCAGCTGCCGCCTGCCGGCCGGCGACGGTGGCATCGATCCGGTCACTGGCAAGGAGCATCCGTATTGCGGCTTCTACACGCAGGACCAGATCCGCGAAGTGATTGCCTATGCCGCGAAGCTGCATATCCAGGTGATTCCGGAAATCGATGTGCCGGGGCACGCGACCGCAGCGATTGCCGCATACCCGGAACTGGGTTCGATCAATACCCCGCTGAAGCCGATCAGCGAATGGGGCGTGTTCCCGAACCTGTTCAACGTGGAAGACAGTACTGTCACCTTCCTCCAGAACGTACTGGAGGAAGTGATCGAACTGTTCCCGGCCAAGTACGTGCACGTCGGCGGCGACGAGGCGGTCAAGGACCAGTGGGAAGCCTCCAGGCAGGTCCAGCAGCGCATGCGTGCGCTGGGCATCAAGGATGAAATGGCCATGCAGAGCCACATCATCAAGCGCCTGGAGACCTTCCTGGAGGAGCACGACCGGCGCCTGATCGGCTGGGATGAAATCCTTGAAGGCGGGCTGCCGCCGCAGGCCACGGTGATGTCCTGGCAGGGCACCGAAGGTGGCCTGGCCGCGGCCAGTGCTGGCCATGACGTGGTCATGTCGCCGGTGGGCTACCTCTATCTGGATTACCTGCAGACGGCCTCGCCGAACGAACCGCCGGGCCGCCCGGCCCAGGTCAACCTCGGCAAGCTGTACAACTTCGAGCCCGTGCCGGCCGAGCTGGCCGCTGACAAGCGCGGGCACATCCTCGGCCTGCAGGCCAACATGTTCACCGAACACACGCGCACCTATGCGCGCCTGCAGCACAACCTGTTCCCGCGCCTGGCCGCGGTGGCCGAGACCGGCTGGAGCAGGCCGGAGCATCGCGACTTCCGCGATTTCCTCGCGCGCCTGCCCGCGCAGCTGCAACGCTACCGCGCCTGGGGCCTGGCCTACGCGCAGACCCCGTTCGAAGTGGGCGTGGACTACACCGACAACCGCGCCGCCAACACGGTGACCGTGTCGCTGGCCAACCCGCTGGGCTATGAGGTGCGCTACAGCACCGATGGCCAGCCGGTGACGGCGCAGTCGCCGCTGTACCAGCAGCCGCTGACCAGTACGCTGCCGACCACGGTGCAGGCCGCCGCGTTCTACCAGGGCCAGATGCTGGCGGCGAAGCCGACGGTCGCGGACTTCAGTGCGCAATCGCTGCTCAGCCGCCGCAGTGACGAACTGCTCAGCTGCGTAGGCAAGAAGGGGCTGGTGCTGCGCCTGGAAGACGATGGCCCGCGCGAGGGAAACCGCGCAGTGTTCAACGTGGACATCTTCCAGCCATGCTGGCGCTGGCCACAGGCACAGCTGGACGGCATCGGCAGCGTGGAAGTCCGCGCGGGGCGTATTCCGTACTACTTCCAGCTGGCCCACGACGAGCCCAAGCGTCGCTTCGAGAAGGCCAAGCGTGCGCATGGCGAGATGCTGGTGCGTCGCGGCGACTGCAGCGGCAAGGTGCTGGCCGAAGTGCCGCTGCCGGCCACGCCGGATGCCGATGGCTTCGTGACGCTGCGTGCGACGCTGCCGAAGGGCTCCCAGGGCACCGGTGACCTGTGCATCAACTTCACCGGCGACACGCGCCCGGCGATGTGGGTGCTGGATGAGGTCACGCTGGGGAAGTGACCCCAAGCCTGTCCTGGCGCAATCGATCCACGCATGGCGTGGATCTACTGTAGAGCCGAGCCCATGCTCGGCTGCCTTTGGGAGATCGATCCACGCATGGCGTGGATCTACTGTAGAGCCGAGCCCATGCTCGGCTGCCTTTGGGAGGAAGCCGAGCATGGGCTCGGCTCTACAGGAACTTTACCCGCGCCAGCGCAGCAGCAGATCGCGCAGCGGGGTCAGTGCCGTAGCCAGGCCGGCCAGCACGCCGATCGTGTTGGCCAGCGCGTCCATCGGATCGGCCATGCGGTCATCGGTCAATGCGCCCTGCGCGAACTCGATGCCGATCCCCATCAGCACCAGGCCCACGCCCACACACAGCAGCGGACGTCCGTGCCGGAACAGCTGTACCGCGCTGCCAGCCAGGATGAAATAGGCGAGGAAGTGCTCACCCTTGTCGCCGTTTTCCGGCAACGGAATCGGTGGCGGTGGGATCAGGCAGACCACGATCACCAGCAACACCGCGCTGAACCACAGTGCGGTCCACAGCCGCGGCCGCCGCAGTGGCTTGATCAGCGGCAGCGCATCGTTCACAGGCGCCAGCTCAGGTCACCCAGCTCGAAGGCGGGCTCGAAGTCGACGCCGCGCTGCAGGCCGATCGCCTGGAAGCGCTCCCCCATCTCGGTCGGCAGGGTCAGCTTCTTCACCTGGTCGCGCAGCTGGATGCGGCCGACTTCATCGGTGCGCTCCTCGGCCAGCGACAGCACCTGGTCCAGGCCGTTGCCGAGCAGGAAGCTGGCCTGGCTGCAGTAGCCCGCCAGCTCGAAACCGCCGTGCATGCCGGCCTCGGCCATCGCGGTGAAATCCACCGACGCGGTGATGTCCTGCAGCCCCGGCCAGCGGTGCACGTCGTTGTGCACGTGGTGGCGGTAGAACGCGCGTACGGTGCCCTCATCGCGGTCGTGCTGGTAGAACTCGCCACGGTTGTAACCGTAGTCGATGAACAGCATCGCACCGCGCTGCAGGCCGCCCGCCACCGCCTGCAACCAGTACGGCAGCTGCGGCAGCACCTCGGAACGGTAGCCCTCGGCGAAAGGGCGCTCCAGGTAGCGCTCGATGTGGCGCACCGCACCGTTGAGCAGGATGTCGGCCGGCTGCGCACCACGGATGAAGTTGCCTTCGGCGTCCAGTTCCACGGTTTCCTCGTAGACCTCGCCATCCCGGATCAGGAAGCGCGGCGTCGGCAGCGCGTCGATCACTTCGTTGGCAAACACCACGCCCTCCCAGTCCTCTTCGAACGGGCGATCGACCCAGTCCACGCGTGCGGCCAGCTCGGCCGGCAGGTTCTGCTGCAGGCGCTGTTGCTGGCGCTCGCGCAGGTCGGCGCTGGGTTCGAGGATGGCGTAGCGCGACGGCAGCGCGTCCAGCTCGGCCAGACGCAGCAGCACCGCTTCGGCGAAGGCGCCGGTACCACCGCCCAGTTCCAGCATCCGCGCCTGCGTACCCAGCTGGGCGAACACCGGCGCCAGCGCGTTGGCCACGCTGCCGGCGAACAGGCTGCCGAGCTCGGGCGCGGTGGTGAAGTCGCCACTGCCGCCGAATTTGCTGGCGCCGGCGCTGTAATAGCCCCAGCCGGGGGTGTACAGGCACAGCTCCATGAAGCGGGAGAACGGCATTGCCCCGCCCTGCGCAAGGATTTCGGCGCGCAGGGCAGCGGCCAGCTGGTCGCTGTGGGCCAGGGCATCGGCTTCGGGCAGGGGGAAGGTGGGCTGCATGGCGTCTTCGAATGCGGTGACAATGGTGCACAGGATAGCCGAGCCTTGGAGGACCCTCGATGAGCGATACCCACCCCGTGGTCCTGATCACCGGCAGCGCGCGCCGGATCGGTGCGGCCATCGCCCGCCAGTTCCACGCCTGTGGCTGGTCGGTGGTGCTGCACGCCAACACCTCCAGCGCCGAGCTGCAGCAGGCTGCGTTCGATTTCGACAACGTGCGCCCGGGCAGCGTGCTGGCCCTGCAGGCCGACCTGCGTGACGCCGACGCCCTGGCCGATCTGGTCGAACAGGCCGTCACCCACTTCGGCCGCCTGGACGCGCTGGTCAACAACGCCTCCAACTTCTTCCCCACCCCGCTCGGCCAGGTCACCGCCGAGGCGATGGACGCGCTGTATGCGGTCAATGCACGCGCGCCGCTGCTGCTGTCACAGGCGGCAGCGCCCTACCTGCGCCGCCAGCAGGGCTGCATCGTCAACCTCACCGACCTGCACGGCACCGACCCGATGCGTGACCACATCGCCTACACCATGGCCAAGGCCGCGCTGGAGATGGCAACGCGCGCGCTGGCGCTGGAGCTGGCGCCGAAGGTGCGGGTCAATGCAGTAGCGCCGGGTGCGATCCTGTGGCCGGAACAGGGCAAGGATGATTTCGCCCGCGAGGCGCTGCTGGCACGCACGCCTTTGGCGCGGATCGGCACCGTCGAGGAGATCGCCGAGGCGGTGTACTGGCTGGTGGCCGAGGCCAGCTTCGTCACCGGCCACACCCTGCGCGTGGATGGCGGGCGTACGGTCAGCTGAAAGGTTGCCGGGGTCCACAACGGGGTCAGATCCCTTTTCCCGGCGGGAAAAGGGATCTGACCCCGTCACTCCAGATCCACCACCTCGAACGCCTCGCCAAACTGCGGGTGCGCGCGCCACAGCGTGGCCAGGTCCTGGCCGCTGACCGGGTCGATGAAGCCCGGCGCGATGTCGGCCAGCGGCTTCAGCACGAACGCGTGCTTCAGCTCCGGCCGCGGGATGCGCAGGTGCCCCGGGCCTTCCAGCACCAGGTCGCCATAGAACACCACGTCGATGTCCAGGGTCCGGTCGGAGAAGCGCGGCCCGCTGCGGTCGCGACCGTGCGCGTCTTCCAGCGCGTGCAGCCAGTCGTCCAGTTCCTGCAGCGGCAGATCGGTCTCGATCGCCACCGCATTGTTGAGGAAGGCCGGGCCATCGAAGCCGACCGCGGCGGTACGGTAGGCCGGCGATACCTGCAGCGCGCCGAAGCGCTCGCGCAGGGCCGCCACCGCGGCGTGGAGGTAGCGGCGGGGCTGGACATTGCTGCCCAGGCTCAGGAGCACGGTCGTCATGCGGTTCAGGTGGCAGCAATGGGGGCGTGGACATGCCGTCGTCACGGCGGCCTGCCTACAATCCGGGATGCACATGATAGGGCACCGACATGACCTATTGCGTTGGAATCGAGGTGGACGAGGGCCTGGTCTTCGCTGCCGACACCCGGACCAATGCCTCGCTGGACGATGTGCGCGTGCACCGCAAGCTGCACGTGTTCGAGTATCCCGGCCAGGCAGCCTACGTGCTGATGGCGGCTGGCAACCTGGCCACCACCCAGCTGCTGGTGTCGCGTCTGGGCCGCGACGCCGCAGAGCGGCGCGTGCCCAACCTGCGCGACATGCCCCACCTGTTCGAAGCCGCCGAGTACGTCGGCCAGCTGCTGGTGGACAGCCAGGTGCACACCAACCACAGCGAACATGGCCACGATGGGGTCAATACCCAGGCCACGCTGATCTTCGGCGGGCAGATCGCCGGCGAGCGCCCCGGGCTGTACATGATCTATCCGCTCGGCAACGCCATCGCCGCCTCGCCGGAGACGCCCTACCTGCAGATCGGTGAATCCAAGTACGGCAAGCCGATCCTCGACCGCATCCTCAGCCCGGCCACGCGCCTGGAGGATGCCGCACGCACGGCGATCGTCTCGTTGGACTCCACCATCCGTTCCAACCTGTCGGTGGGCCTGCCGATCGACCTGGCGCTGCTGCGCGACGGCGAACTGCGCATCGGCCAGCAGCTGCGGCTGGGTGCGGATTCCACGCTGTATGCGGACATCCACCAGAACTGGTCGCGGCGGCTGGAACAGGCAGTGGACGCCCTGCCGCGCTTTCCCTGGGAAACCAACGGACGGTAGTGCCGGCCGCTGGCCGGCAACCGCGTTGATCCCACCACACAGGGATGCCGGCCAGCGGCCGGCACTACCGCGACATCAGCCCAGCGCTTCGGACACCGCGCGGAACACCTGCTGCATCTGCAGCGGCTTGCGCAGCACGTGCACCTGCACGCCAGCGGGAAATGCATCGGCCGCCACCTCCACCGCTGCGTCTTCCAGCACCAGCGCCGGGCCGCGATAGCCCAGCGTGGCCATCTCGCCCAGCAGCTGGCTGGCCGGCAACAACTTCGAGCCGGCGTCGGCAATCACCAGCGCCGGCATTGCCTCCTGCTGCATCCAGCGCAGCGCCGCCGGGCCATCGGAGGCCAGCTGCAGCTGATATCCCTGGCTTGACAGCGCATTGCCGAGCAACGACAGGCGCGTGGCCTCGCCATCGACCACCAGGATCGACTGGCCACTGCCCAGGGCCACCAGCTGCTCGATCGGCTCACTGCCGTCGCTGGCTTCGTGCATCGGCAAGTGCAGTTCGAAGCAGGTGCCCTGCCCCGGCTGGCTGCTGACATGGATGCTGCCGCCGGCACCTTCGACGATGCGCTTGCAGGAAATCAGGCCCAGGCCGGTGCCGTCGGCCTTGGTGGTGAAGAACGGATTGAACAGGTGCGACAGCGTGTCTGCATCCATGCCGATGCCTTCATCGGCCACGCAGATCCGCATCCAGTCCACGCCATCGCGCTGGCCGGCATGGCTGGCGGTCAGGCTCAGGCGACCGCCGTTGGGCATCGCCTGGATCGCGTTGAGCGCCAGGTTCAACATCACCTGCTGCAGCTCGGTGTAGTTGGCATCGACCACCAGGCCTTCGTCCTGCACCTGCAGTTCCAGGCGCACGGCATCGGGCACGTTGCTGCGCAACAGCAGTGCAACCGCATCGAACAGGCCATCGATCTCGATGCGCTCGCTCGGCTTGCGCGAACCGCGCACAAACGACAGCATCGATTCGGCCATCTCATGGCCACGGCGACCGCACTCGGCGATGACATCGGCCAGGTGGTGCAGCTGCGGATCCTCGGTGCGCGCCTTCAGCAGGTCCGGCATGATCAGCAATGGCTGCAGGATGTTGCGCAGGTCATGGCTGAGGCCGGCAGCAAGCAGCGACAGGCTTTCCAGGCGCTGCGCGCGCATCAGCTCGGTTTCCACCCGTGCACGCTCCACCGCGCTGCGTGCATCGCGGATCGCACGCGCCACCGCCGACGGCAGGCGCGCCGGCAGGTGCTTGATGATGTAGTCATTGGCGCCCTTCTGCAGCGCCGCCACCGCGTTCTCCTCACCCATCGTGCCGGAGACGAAGATGAAGGGCACGTCCGGCGAGGTCTCGCGCACGATGCGCAGCGCGTCATCACCGGAGAACCCCGGCATGCTCAGGTCGGACAGCACGATGTCCGGCTGGAACGCAGCCAGTGCCTGGCGCAGTTCCGCCTCGCTCTCGACACGCTCGAAGCGGGCGTCCAGGCCCGCGTCGAGCATCTGTTCGGACATCAGCTCGGCATCCTCTGGTGAGTCTTCCACCAGCAGGATGCGCAGCGCCCCCAGGGCGGGACCGGTCAGGGGCATGGGCTCACTCGAGTTCCGGTGCCTGGTTGATCAACGCCCAGAACTTGCCCAGGGTCTGCACCGCGCCGAAGAACTGGTCCACGTCCACCGGCTTGACCACGTAGGCGTTCACGCCCATGTCCCAGCTGCGGGCCAGATCGCTTTCCTCGCGCGAGGACGACAGGATCACCACCGGCAGGCGCTTGAGTTCTTCATGCTCGCGGATCTGCCGAAGCACTTCCAGGCCATCCATGCGCGGCATCTTGATGTCCAGCAGCAGCACCGCCGGCAGGCCTTCCTCGCGATTGGCGAAGGCGCCGCGGCGCAGCAGGTAGTCCATCACTTCCACGCCGTCTTCGACGTGCACGATGGGATTGGCCAGACGCGCCTCTTCCAGGGCATCGATCGCCATTTCGGCATCCGCCGGGCTGTCTTCGGCGAGAAGAATGGTGCGCAGAGTGGTCATGCAGAAGGCCCTTGTTTGTCCGCGTCGATCGCGGGAGGCAGGTAGAAGTGGAAGGTGGCGCCGACGTCCGGTTCGGCCTCGGCCCAGATACGGCCGCCATGGCGGGTCAGCACGCGGCGCACGCTGGCCAGGCCGATGCCGGTACCCGGGTAGTCGCTGGCCTTGTGCAGGCGCTGGAATACACCAAACAGCTTGCCGGCGTAGGCCATGTCAAAGCCTGCACCATTGTCGCTGACCGTGAACTGATGGCCGCCATCGGGCTGCGGCTGGTAGTCCACGCGGATCTTCGCCGGCTCGCGGTTGCCCGAGTACTTCACCGCGTTACCGAGCAGGTTCAGCCAGACCTGGCGGATCATGTTCTCGTCGCCCACCACGATCGGCAGCGGCGCGATGCTCCACTCCACGTGGTGCGCATGGCCGCTGTTCTCGGCCTCGGCCTGCAGGTTGGCATCGAGCATGGCGCGGGTATCGGCCACCAGCGACTGCATGTCCACCGCCTGCTGGCGCATCGCCGCGCGGCCCAGCCGCGAATAGACCAGCAGGTCGTCGATCAGCGCCGCCATGCGCCGGGCCGAACTGGAGATCACCTCCAGGTAATGCCTGCTCTTGTCATCGGCGGCGTCGCCGAGGTGGCGCGACAGCTTGTCGGAGAATCCGGCCACGTGGCGAAGCGGCGCACGCAGGTCATGCGAAACCGAGTAGCTGAAGGCTTCCAGCTCGCGGTTGACCTCGGACACCTGCGCGACCTTGCCCTCCAGCTGGCGGTTCAGCTCTTCCACGCGCAGCTGCACTGCGCGCTGCATGGTGACGTCGCTGATGGTCAGCAGCACCACTTCGTCATCGGTGTCGGGCAGCGGCATGCGCCGTGCGTTGAGCAGCATGTAGCGCACCATGCCATCGGCGGTACGCTGCTCATGCTCGAAGTCCCAGAGTTCGCGGCCACGCGACAGCACATCGGCCAGGCGCTGGCGCACCACCGGATCCCGCCAGGCGCCGTCGCCGATGTTTTCCAGCAGCAGGCCATCGGCGCGCTCGTCCTGCAGGTCATACAGTTCGGCGAACGCCGGGTTGTGCAGCTGCACGCGCAGGTCGCGGTCGAGCAGCACGATCGGTTCGCGCACGGTCTGCAGCACCGACGCCGCGCGTGCGGCCGAGCGCAGCGATTGCCGTTCCGCATGCAGGCGGCGGCCGATCTGCCGCTGCAGCAGCCACAGCACCAGGCCGAGCAGGGCCAGCTGGATCGCCAGCGAACTCCACGACACCAGTTCGGTCTGCTTGCGCTGGCGCGCGGCCTGCTGGGCGCGCAGTGCCAGCAGATTCTGCTCGCTGGCCTGCAGCTCCTCCACCAGGCCACGGATCGGATAACGCGTGCTCAGGTCCTGCACCAGCTCACGCTGGTCGGAGTTCGGTTCGGACCGGGCCAGCTCGCGGGCAAGCGCCATGCGGCCTTCGAGCATCGATTCGATCCGACCAATGCGGATCAGCTGATCGGGATTGTCACGGGTCATCCGGCCCAGTTCGGCCAGGCGCCCGGGGATCTCGTTGGCCTTGGCCATCCGCTCGCGCAGGCCGGGCGCATCCACGCCCTTGGACAGGGTCAGGGCGGCGGATTCGACGTCGCGCACATCGGCCTGCAACTGTTGCAGCGCCACACCAACGGACTGGGTGTGGTTGACCCAGGCCATCGCCTCTTCGCTGTCCTGCTGCAGTTTGCGCAGGGTCAACCACGGCACCACGATGATCGCGGCAGCCGCCAGCGCCAGGGCCGGCAACCGCCAGCGGTCCCAGATGTCGTCACTGAAAACCAGCGCCATAGTTCCTCGTCAGCACGGCCGCGGAGCGGGACCCGGGACGAGCCCGGCTGCGGCGGAACCGGCAATATAGCGCAGGCAATCACAACTCTGGAGTCCAAAGCGCGGCAGGCTGAACGGGCCCCCGCAGCCGGCCCCATACGCGAGTGGGCGCCCCCTTCGGGGCGCCCACCCTGTTCAACGGTCGGTGGATGCTCAGCGCTTGGCAGCGGCGCTGACCTTAAGCGCGGCGGCATCGACGCGGGTCACGCCCTTGATGCCCTTGGCGGTGTTGACCGCCTTGTCCTTCTCCGCCTGCGTAGCGACGGCACCGCTCAGGCTGACCACGCCGTTCACGGTTTCCACCTTGATCTCGGTGCCCGGAACGTTGCTGCTGGCCAGCAGATCGGCCTTCACCTTGGTGGTGATCCAGGTATCGGTCACCGGCTCATTGGAGTCGTGACGATCAGCATGGGTCGTCGGATGGGTGCTGGTCGGCGGGCTCTTCGCGGCCGGGTCCTTGGCGAATGCGGCCGAGGAGGACAGCGCCAGGCCCAGGGTCAGGGCGGAAGCAATCAGCGTGCGGGTGGTATTGCTCATCGTGTCGTACTCCTTCGGAATGTGCTGCCAGTCTGGACAACCCACCGTAGAGCAGGCGTGGCGTTGCGGTCATGCCGCCGTGAATCGAAACGTTTCCAATGGCAACCGTTCAGTTTTGGACTGCCAGTCCCCGTCGTTTACCCTGCCCTTCCCACTGCCGGAGCCCTGCCATGCGCCCCGACCTGCAACTGGCCCTAATCGGCTACGGCCTCGCCGGCCGCGTCTTCCATGCACCGCTGATCCAGCACACCCCCGGGCTGGCGCTGCACAGCATCGTCAGTTCACAACGCGACACCCTGCTGCGTGCGTTCAGCGATGTGCACGTGCGTGCCACGCCGCAGCAGGTATTCGATGATCCGGCCGTGGATGCCGTAGTGATCGCCACGCCGAACGAACAGCACGCGCCACTGGCCATCGCGGCGCTGGCGGCAGGCAAGCATGTGCTGGTCGACAAGCCGTTCGCGCTGGATGTGGCCGAAGCGGAAACGGTGCTGGCTGCGGCACGCGATGCCGGGCGCATCGCCACCGTGTTCCAGAACCGGCGTTTCGATGCCGACTTCCTCACCCTGCAGTCGCTGCTGGCCGAAGGCAGCTTGGGCGACGTGGCCGAGTGCCACGCGCACTTCGACCGTTACCGTCCGCAGGTGCGCGACCGCTGGCGCGAACAGGACGGGCCCGGCAGTGGCCTGTGGTACGACCTCGGTCCGCACCTGCTGGACCAGATGCTGGTGCTGTTCGGCTGGCCCGAGGCAATCGATGCCGACCTGGCCGTGCAGCGCGAAGGTGGCGGCGGCATCGATTACTTCCACGCGATACTGCACTACCCACGGCATCGGGCGATCGTCCACGCCGGTTCCCTGGTGGCAGCGCAGACGCCGCACTTCAGTGTGCATGGCAGCGCCGCCAGCTGGATCAAGCACGGCCTGGACGTGCAGGAGGCGCAGCTGCGCCGCGGCGTCGCGCCGGGCGCACCAGGCTGGGGCATCGATCCGCGGCATGGCGAGCTGGTGCGCTGCGATACCGAAGACAACGTGCAACGCAGCACCGTCGACAACCTGCCCGGCGACTATCGCCGGTTGTATGCGCAGTTCGCGGCGGCGATGCACGGCGAGGGCGAAGCCACGGTCAGCCCGGTGCAGGCGCTGCAGCTGATGCGGTTGCTGCAGGCCGGCATGGACAGCGCGCGCGAAGGGCGGCGGATCGCGTTGGGGTGATCGGCAGGGCTGCGCCCTGCACCCGCACAAGCGGTAGTGCCGGCCGCTGGCCGGCAACCTCAACAGCAACGGCAAAAAACGGCAATCCGTGAGATGGCAGGATGGGTCCGGTTGCGGGAGCCGGACCCACCCCGCCTTCGACAGAGTCCCGCGCCCGACGGTAGGTGTCGACCTTGGTCGACACATCGACGTGGAAGCCATCGGAGACGGCTTTTGCAGAGTCGAGCCATGCTCGACTGCCTGCATGGGGTCAGAGCCCTTTCCTGCGGAAAGGGATCCGACCCCGGCTTCGTGCTTACGATTTCTTGATCGCGTGGCCGCCGAATTCATTGCGCATCGCCGACAGCAGGCGGTCGGTGAACGAATTCGATTCGCGCGAGCGCAGGCGTTCCAGCAGCGACAGCGTAATCACCGGCGCCGGCACATCCAGCGCGATGGCTTCGGCCACGGTCCAGCGGCCTTCGCCGGAATCCTCCACGTACGGGGCAATGCCATCCAGCGAAGGATTGCGCTTGAGGGCTTCGGTGCTCAGGTCCAGCAGCCACGAACGCACCACGCTGCCGTGGCGCCACACCTCGGCCACCTGGGCCAGGTCCAGTTCCATCTCCTGCTTGCGCTCCATCAGCGCGAAGCCTTCGGCATAGGCCTGCATCATTCCGTACTCGATGCCGTTGTGGACCATCTTGGTGAAGTGGCCGGCACCGGACGGGCCGACGCGCCCCCAGCCACGATCTTCGGCCGGGGCCAGCGTGCGCAGCAACGGTGCGATCTGCTCCACCACCGACGCTTCGCCACCGACCATCAGGCTGTAGCCTTCCTGCAGGCCCCACACGCCACCGCTGGTGCCGCAGTCGACGTAGCCCAGATCATCCTCGGCCAGCGCCTTGGCGCGGCGGATCGAGTCCTGGTAGTTGGAGTTGCCGCCGTCGATGACGATGTCACCCTCGGCCAGGTGCGGGGTCAGCTGGCCCAGCGTCTGGTCGACGGTTTCGCCGGCCGGTACCATCAGCCACACCACGCGCGGCACCGGCAGCGCGGCCACGGCGGCGGCCAGCGAATCAACCACCTCCAGGCCGGCCTCGGCGGCGCGCTGGCGGGCGCCTTCGCCCGGGTCGTAGCCGACCACGCGGTGGCCGCCGCGATGCAGGCGCTGGGCCATGTTGGCGCCCATGCGGCCGAGGCCGATCATTGCAATATCCATTGTTTCACCTTCAGTTGGGGTCTAGGGTCAGGCTGCCTGGCCTGCCGGTAGCCGCGCAGTGGCGCAGCTGCGCCTCGCGCCAACGCCGGTAGAGCGTGGTATGCAGATTGTGCACCGCCAGGTCGATTGAAAACGGGGTTCGCGGGTTGCGATCGAGCAGGCGGGCGACGTGGTAGCCGATGGGACGTATACCGCGTGGATGCACATAGATCACGAACTGCTGGTAGAACGGATCGTCCAGCAGCTGGTCCATGCGCGCGAGCGTGTCGTGGTAGCGCGGCGCCAGCCGTGCGCGCAACTGCGGATCGCGCTCGAACAGCAGGCGCTCGAAGTAGCGCTGGCCGATGCGCGGGATGTCCTGCGCCAGTTTCCAGAGTTCGGCATTGCGCTGGTCGTACCAGGCCAGGCCGCCGTGCTGCGCCAGCGCCTGCGCAGCGCCCTCACCCACAGTGACGACCACGAAGTTCTCGGCCTGGTTGCTCAGGTCATCCAGCGTACCGTTGTCGTACACATGTTCGATGAAGCCGGGCACACCCACGAACGCCTGCCGCCCCATCGCCGAGGTGCGCACCGCCTTGCCATCGGCGAAGAACTCGCCCGCGTGCGCGCCAAGCAGGATGCTGTCGGTGGCGCGCAGCGCGAGGAAGGTGCCGATCGACAGTTCATCCGCTGCGAACTCCGTATCGAACGCATCGCCATACAGCTCGCGCTGGGTGGCCAGCTGCGCGACCTGGCGGCCGACACCGCACTCGGCGCGCACGGCACCGCTGTAGAACGCCTGCAGCGCATGGCTGTTGCCCGCACTGGGCACGAAGCCACGGCCGAAACTGCGCGTACGCTGCCAGCCCTGTGCCGGCGCGCCGCGCAGACCAAAGCCGATCCAGCCCAGTTGCGGGCCGGAGAAGCGGAACGTGGCATTGCCCTGCAATGCCGAGGTCGCGCGCCGCGTGGCCGCCCCCAGCTCGAAGGCATAGGCGCAGACCGTGGCAGGGTCTTCCAGCAGCTGCTGCAGCAGTGCCTGTCGTTCGCCTGCAGGCAGATCCGCCGACCAGCGTACGCGCAGGTCACCCGCTGCCTGTGCCGCGGCGAGCGAGGAACGCGTACACACCGGGCCCTTGTGTACCTGCGGTGCACGCAGCTCGGCATCCTCGAAGCGCCACCCCAACCGCTGCAGCAGGCCCTGCGTACAGTCCGGGGATGGCGCTGCGACGACCCACGCGGGCGCCAGCAGCAGGGCTGCAATCAGCCACCTGCCGCGCACGCTCAGCCCTGGTCCGTGACCGCCGGTGCGGGTGCGGGCTCCGGTGCCGCTGCCGGCGATGGCGACGGCTTGCCCGCCGCGGCCGGCAGGTACTGCTGCAGGCGCTGGAAGAAGCGACGATAGAACTCGGCATCGGTGACCGTGCTGCTGGCCACCTTCACCAGCGAGTCGTCGTTGCTGCCGAAGGGCAGCGATACCGAACCCAGCGCTCCCACACCGACACTGGCCGAGGTCGGGCTCTTCTTCAGCGCGTAGCGATCCTGCACTGCGCTGACGAACACCAGCGTCTGGCCGCCACGCGGGGCGCAGGAGATGCGCAGCACCAGCTGCTCATGGTCATCCTCGCGCGGCTGGAAGTTCTTGTTGCCTTCCACCTGTGCATCGTCGGAACGGGCGATGGCATAGCCCTGGCTGAGCAGCGTGCGGCGCGCCGCTTCGCAGGCTTCGCCCGGGCGCCCATCGACCGTGCGCGAGAAGGTATCGCCGGAATCGAAGGACTCGCGCAACACGGTGCTGTCGGCGGCACGGCCACCGCAGGCCGAGAGGATCAGGGCGCTGGTGAGCGCCACGGCGGCGCTGGAAAGACGGGAGGCCCGCATGGGTACTCCTGCGAGAACGGAAGCACCAAGGGTAGTCCCACCCCCGTGTGCGGCAGGTCGACATACCTTCCCACGTTGCTCCCGGTTCATGCACGAAAAAGGGGACGGAGGGAATTAAGTCGTTTGTGCCACAAACGACTTAATTCCCTCCGTCCCCTTTTACGCCGAGGGGCCGGCAATGCCGGCCCCTGAGGTGTCACATGCCGTGGCCGGCTCAGTCCGCCCAGCGCCCCGCGCCGGTGGACTGCGGCAGCACCTGGGCCGACAGCGGGCGGTCATTGGCCAGCAGATTGACCGCGTCAGCGAGGATCGAGGCCGACTCGCGCAGCAGCGGGTCCGGACGCTTTTCAGCGGCCTTCTCACGGGCGGCATCCTTGACGATGTCGCGCTCGTTGCCGGTCAGGCCATCGTCGCTGCTGTCGTCGGCCAGCGGGTCCAGGGCCAGGCCCAGTTCCTTGCGCTGCACCTGGCGCTCCTTGCGCTGGGCGTCCTGGCGCTCGCGCTCGGCACGACGGGTCGCCTCGTTGAGCGAGATGTACTTCTTCGCGGCCTCGGTGCGGAACTGCTCCACGTCCTCGTTCCACCACTGGAATTCCTTGTCAGTGGCGATGCGCGCGTCGTGGCGGGTCTCCAGCTTCGGCAGCAGCGGCGCGAAGTTGCCGTACTGGGTGTGCGGCACGGCGGCGATGCGGGTCCACGGCAGGGCGTTGTCGTAGGTGCTTTCGCCGAATTCGGTGGCATCGACGCTGGCCGGGAAGGCCAGGTCCGGCACCACACCCTTGTGCTGGGTGCTGCTGCCGCTGATGCGGAAGAACTGGGCGATGGTCAGCTTGACCTGGCCGAAGCGCTGGGTCTCGCCGCTCGGCCAGCGATCGAGGTCGACGATGTTCTGCACGGTGCCCTTGCCGAAGCTGGTTTCACCGATCACCAGGCCACGGCCGTAGTCCTGGATGGCACCGGCGAAGATCTCCGAGGCCGAGGCCGAACCGCGGTTGATCAGCACCGCCAGCGGGCCATCCCACGCCACGCCCTGGTTGCGGTCGCTGTTGACGGTAACGCGGCCACCGGACTCGCGCACCTGCACCACCGGGCCCTGTTCAATGAACAGGCCGGTCAGTTCGATCGCTTCATCCAGCGAGCCCCCCCCGTTGTTGCGCAGGTCCAGCACCACGCCATCCAGCTTGTCGTTCTTGAAGCCGGCCAGCAGCTTGGCGACGTCGCGGGTGGCCGAGGCGTAGTCAGCGGCATTGCGGCGACGGCCTTCGAAGTCCTGGTAGAAGGTCGGCAGCTTGATCACGCCGATCCTGCGCGCCGGTTCGCCGTTGGCGGCCGGGATGCTCATGGTCTCGCCCTTGGCGGCCTGTTCGGCCAGGCGCACCTTCTGGCGGGTCAGGACCAGCGTGTGGTGCTTGCCGTCCACGCCCTCGGCGGCCGGGATGAATTCCAGCTTGACCTGGGTATCCTTGGCACCGCGGATCTTGGCCACGACGTCGTCGATGCGCCAGCCGATCACATCCTCGACCAGGCCGGACTTGCCCTGGCCAACGCCAACGATGCGGTCCCCCGGCTTCAGGGTGCCGTCCACTGCGGCCGGACCACCGGCGATGATCTCGCGGATCACCACCATGTCGTCCTGCCGCTGCAGCTGCGCACCGATGCCTTCCAGCGACAGCGACATCGCCTGGTTGAAGTTCTCGGCGGTGCGCGGGGTGAAGTAGTCGGTGTGCGGATCAACCGCGCTGGTGTAGGCGTTCATGAAGAACTGGAAGACGTCTTCGCCCTTCAGCTCGTTGACCGACTTCTCCAGCGTCGCGTAGCGCTTGTCCAGCGTCTTGCGGATGTCGTCCGGCTTCTTGCCGGCCAGCTTCAGGCGCAGCCAGTCGTTCTTCACCGACTTGCGCCACAGCTCATCCAGTTCGGCACTGCTGGCCGCCCACGGAACCTTCTTGCGGTCGTATTCGAAGCGCTCGTCGGTGGTGAAGTCCGGCTCCTGCTTGAGCAGCTTGCGCGCATAGGCCACGCGCTCGCCGACGCGCTGCTTGTAGACCGCGAACACCTGGAACGCCGGCTCCAGCTCGCCGCCACGGATGGCCGAAGAGATGTTGGCTTCGAACGGCGCGAAGCGCGCCACGTCGGCCTGGGTGAAGTACTGCTTGCCGCCGTCCAGGGTCTCCAGGTAGCGCTTGAACACGTCCTTGGAGGTGGCCTCGTCCAGCGCGCGCGGGCGGTAGGCGTAGCGGCTGTCGGACAACAGGCCGTACACCAGCTTGGAGGTGGTCACCTGATCGGCGGTGGCCGCCGCGGGCAATGCGGGCGAGTCGGCCTTGGCCGCCAGCGCCAGCGGCGCGACCAGCGCCAGGGCCATCAGGAATGCGGGGGCTTTGAATTTCATTGACGTGCTCGAAGGCGCCTTGCCAAGGGGGAGACTGCAGGGTGTTCAGACACCACGACAGTGCCGAAAGTTGCCGGGTTTGTCATCCGGCCGCGCTCGGTGGAAAACCAGCCTAGCCGGGCCGGTGTAGCAAATTGTGAATGCATGCAGAGCCGAGCCCATGCTCGGCTGGCCGGCAGCAAGCAGCCGAGCATGGGCTCGGCTCTGCGGCAGGCAGAGGTATGCGGACCAACGGTCCGCACCCGCCTCAGGAGATGCCGGCGCCCTTGGCCTGCACGTCAGCGTGGTACGACGAGCGCACCATCGGGCCGGACGCCACGTGGCTGAAGCCCAGCGCGTAGCCGTAGTCTTCCAGCGCCTTGTAGTCCTCGGGGGTCCAGTACTTCAGTACCGGGTGGTGATGCGCGGTCGGCTGCAGGTACTGGCCGATGGTGATCATGTCCACATCGTGCGCGCGCAGGTCGCGCATGGTGGCCTTGATCTGTTCGAAGTCTTCGCCCAGGCCCAGCATGATGCCGCTCTTGGTCGGCACGTCCGGGTGCTGTGCCTTGAAGTTCTTCAGCAGGTTCAGCGACCACTGGTAGTCCGCACCCGGGCGCACGTTGCGGTACAGGTCCGGCACGGTCTCGATGTTGTGGTTGAACACATCCGGCGGGTTCTGCGCCAGGATCTCCAGCGCGCGCTCCATGCGGCCCTTGCCACGGAAGTCCGGGGTCAGCACTTCGATGCGGGTACCCGGCGACTTTTCGCGGATGGCGGTGATGCAGTCGACGAAGTGCTGGGCACCGCCGTCACGCAGGTCATCGCGGTCGACGCTGGTCACCACCACGTACTTCAGGCCCATGTCGGCCACGGTCTGGCCGAGGCTGGCCGGTTCGTTGGCATCCGGCGGCTTCGGGCGGCCATGGGCCACGTCGCAGAACGAGCAGCGGCGGGTGCAGACCTCGCCGAGGATCATGAAGGTGGCGGTGCCATGGCCGAAGCATTCGTGGATGTTCGGGCAGCTGGCTTCCTCGCACACCGTCACCAGGCGGTTCTCGCGAAGCTTGGCCTTGAGGTTCTGCACGGCGTTGCCCGAGGGAATGCGCACGCGGATCCAGGACGGCTTGCGCAGCACCGGCGCGTCGGCGAACTGCACCGGCGAACGGTTGATCTTGTCACCGCCCAGCTGCTTGACCCCGGCCTGCAACGGCGCGGCGGACGGAGAGTCGCCCTGCACGATCTGCAGGGGAATGGAACGGGCGGTGGTTTCAGTCATGGCAGTTCCGGGAGGCGGTCAGGCGGCCGCAGAAAGATCGGGCAGTTCCGGCGTGTGCTGCAGCAGCAGGCCGAACTGGCGGGCCAGGTGGTCCAGCAGCACCGGCTTGACGGCATCCAGCCCGGAGGGGCCGCCCAAGTCTACCACCGAGGTCACCTGCAACCCCTGATAGCCACAGGGGTTGATGCGGTGGAAGGGTTCCAGGTCCATGGCCACGTTGAAGGCCAGGCCATGGAAGGTGCAGCCGCGGCGCACGCGGATGCCAAGCGCAGCGATCTTGGCGCCACCGACGTAGACGCCCGGGGCGCCCTCGCGGCGTTCGGCGCCGATGTTCCACTCGGCCAGGGTATCGATGAGGGCCTGCTCGATGCGGCACACGTAGTCGCGCACACCGATGCCCAGCCGCGGCAGGCGCAACAGCGGGTAGACCACGATCTGGCCGGGCCCGTGATAGGTCACCTGGCCGCCACGGTCCACGTGCAGCACGGGGATGTCACCCGGCGCCAGCACGTGCTCATCCTTGCCGGCCTGGCCCAGGGTGAACACCGGATCGTGCTCGACTACCCACAGTTCGTCGGCGTCGGCGTCGCTGCGCTGGTCGGTGAAGCGCTGCATGGCGCGCCACACCGGCTCGTACGCCTGGCGGCCGAGGTCGCGGACCACCGCCGGACGCGGCGCGCGGTCTTCCGGGGCGGCTTCGGCCGGGCAGCTGTCGGCTACAGCGTCCACTTCACTTCCGGGTGGTCGCGCAGCGCCTGGTGCGCCAGGTCGTACTGCTCGCGGCTCGCGGCCTTGAACACGATGCGGACGGACACGTACTTGCCGTTGGACGAATGCTTCCAGCTGATGCGTTCGTTCACCACATCGATGCCGGCAGCCAGCAGCAGACGGGGAAGCTCATGCTCCAGGCCGCGGTTGGCCGGGCCCATGGCGCTGAGCTCGAACTGGCCGGGGAACTGGAAGCCGTGGTCGGGGTTGTCGGACTTGATTTCCATGGCCCCATTATCGGGCCGCAGGGCAACAAACCCAAGAGTATTCACCAACGTCAAAGACAGCACTGGCGGCCTGCTGCGTTGCAGGTGGCCCAAAAGCGCGGGCGGAGAGCCCAACGGCAGCTGACTGGTTCTTTCGGCCCCTCAATGACCGGGGCATCATGCGCGCGGCCTGCAGTCGCCTTCACGCCAGGCCTGCGGCGCGTGCGCGGGTAACGAATTGTGTCCGCCGGACAATGTTGTTTTCGGAACAGACAAGTGATCCCAACGTGCTCGTTCCGGCGCGCGGGCACGAGTACCGTAGCGTTGCAGAAAACGACAGAAAACCGCCCCCTTCCCCATGAGCATTCCATCCATGCGTAGTGTCGCAGCCCTCGGGCTGGCCGGCCTGCTGGCCTCTGCCCTCCCCTTTGCCGCCCAGGCGGCCGAACAATGTGGCCCGGACGCGATGCGCGATCACCCGCCGCAGGTCAATTTCCGCGTCGACAACGACCTGTTCGGCGGCCGCCACCAGGACCAGGGCTATACCAACGGTGCGCTGTTGACCCTGGTCTCGCCCAATCTGGTCGATTACACCGACGACCCGTGCCTTCCACGCATGGCGCGCTGGGTGAACCAGTACCTGGAAGGCCTGCATCCGGGCAGGTTCGAACAGCAGAACATGATCTTCAGTATCGGCCAGGGCATCTTCACCCCGACCGATTTCAGCCGCAGGGACCTGATCGAGGAAGACCGCCCTTACGCGGGCGTACTGATCGCAAATTTCGGTTTCAATGCGCGCAGCGGCGACCGCCTGCAGACCACCCAGCTGACGTTGGGCGTAGTTGGCCCGTGGGCACAGGGCAAGCAGGTGCAGAATGCCGTGCACGAAGTGCTGGGCGACGAGAAATTCAAGGGCTGGGACAACCAGCTGCACAACGAGCCGCTGTTCATGCTGACCCATGAGCGCATGCGCCGCTGGCCGGGTGATGCCAGCATCAATGCCGACGGCTGGGGTTGGGACGCGATCAGCCACTACGGCGGCTCGATCGGCAACCTGGAAACCAAGGCCAACCTCGGCGGTGAAGTGCGCTTCGGCTGGAAGCTGCCGGACGACTTCGGCAGCACGCCGTTGCGCCCGGCCGGTGAGAACACGGCACCGACCCGCAGCGGCCGTCCCAATGGCTGGTCCTGGCACCTGTTCGCGACCTCGGACGCGGCCTGGGTGATCCGCGACATCACGCTGGATGGCAACACGTTCCGCAACAGTCACAGCGTGGACAAGCGCCATGTGGTGGCCTACGGCGGCTATGGCGTGGCCGTGATGTACGGACGCTGGAAGTTCGCCGCTGCGCGTTACCACAGCACGCGAGAGTTCAACGGCCAGCGCCAATCGCCGGTGTTCGGCAGTTTCACCATCAGCCGCTCGCTGTAGGCGAGGGGCTGAGGGTGAAGCGGGTAGGTGCCGACCGTTGGTCGGCACACCGGTTACCGCATCGCTCGCTGCAAGTCAGGCGCTGCAGGTGGTGCCGGCCGCTGGCCGGCTGCCGGCAGTTCCGGATGAGTTGCTGGGGAGCCGGCCAGCGGCCGGCACGACCCGCATCCGGGTGGGCTCATGCGGAGCCGGCCAGCGGCCGGCACGACCCGCATCCGGATGGGCTCATGCGGAGCCGGCCAGCGGCCGGCTCTACCCCCCGCGTGCGGGGGGAAGCGGCCTTCCGAAACAGAAAAGGCCGGCATTGGCCGGCCTTTTCGTTCACCACGCCAAGGCGTGGATCATTCCGATTCCCACCACATCCAGAAGCTGTCCCACAGGCGCTTGAAGAAGCCGGCCTGCTCGACGGCGGCCACGGCCACCAGCGGTGCCTCGGCGATGACCTTGCCATCCAGCGTGACCTTCACGGTGCCGATCTGCTGGCCGGCAGTGAACGGTGCTTCCAGGGTCTTGGGCACGTCGATGCTCGGCTTCAGGTCGTTGTAGCGGCCGCGCGGCACGCTCACCAGCATCGGCTGGGCCACGCCCAGCTGTACCTTGTCGGTGGTGCCCTTCCAGACCTTGTGCTCGGCCACGGCCTTGCCCGGTTCGTACAGGCGGTGGGTCTCGAAGAAGCGGAAGCCCCAGTTCAGCAGGGCCAGGCTGTCGTCGGCACGCTGCTTCTCCGACGCACCACCCAGCACTACGGCGATCAGGCGCTGGTCGCCACGCTGGGCCGAGCTCATCAGGCAGTAGCCGGCTTCGGACGTGTGGCCGGTCTTGATGCCATCCACGCTGCCATCGCGCCACAGCAGCAGGTTGCGGTTCGGCTGCTTGATGTTGCCGACCTGGAATTCCTTGATCTTGTTATACGCGTAGGTTTCCGGGTAATCACGCACCATCGCGCGGCCCAGCAGCGCCAGGTCGTAGGCGGTGCTGTGGTGGCCCTGTGCGGTCAGGCCGTGGGCGTTGACGAAGTGCGAGTCCTTCATGCCGATCTTGGCGGCGTAGCTGTTCATCAGCGACGCAAAGGCCTCTTCGCTGCCGGCCACATGCTCGGCCAGGGCGATCGCGGCGTCATTGCCGGACTGGATCGCCATGCCCTTTTCCATGTCTTCCAGGCGTGCGGTCTGGTTGACCGGGAAGCCGCTGTAGCTGCCGTCGGTACCGGCGCCACCTTCGCGCCAAGCGCGCTCGCTCATCATCACCTGGTCATCTGCACGGACCTTGCCGTTCTTGACCTCGGCGGCAACCACGTACGACGTCATCACCTTGGTGATGCTGGCCGGGGCCAGCTGCTCGTGGATGTTCTCGCCGGCCAGCACCTGGCCGGTGGCGTAGTCCATCAGGACCCAGGCCTTGGACACGCTCGGGGCCGGGGCCGGCGGGGTCGCGACGGTGGCCGGGGCGGCAGCGGCGGCGGCAGGCGCCGGCGTGGCCGGGGTCGGCAGCGGCGTCTGGGCGGAAGCCAGGCCCACCACCAGGGTGGCGGCCAGGGCGGTGGCGGCGGAACGGAAATTCATTGGACAGCAGGCTCCAGGGGACGGCCGGGAATGGAGGGTGGAACGTAGCGGCCATTGTAAGGCCGGGGGAGCCTGGGCCGGCAGCACCGGCCCGGGCGGATCAATCCTTGACGATCTGCGGCGAACCCAGGCCCAGACCGGCGATGCGGCCGGCAAGTTCCGCGGCACTGGCATGGTCGGTGGCAGGAACGCGCAGACGGAACAGGGTGCGGCCACCGGCGGCGATGTCGCTGATGGTCGCGCCGACGATGCCGGCAGCGTTGAGCTGGCCCATCGCACGGTTGGCGTTGTCGCGACTGGAGAAGCTGGCGACCTGCACCATCACCGCGCCCACCACCTGCTGCGACAGGCTGGGTGCCGCCGGCGTGGCGGCGACGGTGCGCACGGGTGCCGGCGCGACGGCGCGCGGCGCGGCGCTGGCGACTGCAACCGGCGCCGGTGCGGTGCTGCGCAGCGGTGCACTCGGCGGCAGGCTGCTGACCGCCACCTCCGGCACGGTGCTGGCCACGCCCTGGGTGGTGGCCGGCTGGCCGCGTGCCGGCATGCCATCGGCCGGCAGGCGCTTGACCAGGCGATCGATATCGCTGTCGGCAGTGGCGCGCGCGGTCGCTGCCGGGCGTGCACTGGCCACCGCAGCTGCCGCTTCGGCGGCACGACGCTCGCGGCGGGACGGCTTCTGCGCCAGCAGGTTGCTCTCGCCCGGCTGCAGCGCGCGCACTTCCACGTTGCCGGTACCGCGCTGGGTGATGCCCAGGCGCACGGCGGCGGCATAACTGAGATCGACCACGCGACCATCGTGGAACGGGCCGCGGTCGTTGACGCGCACGATCACCGACTCGCCATTGTCGAGGTTGGTCACGCGGGCGAAGCTGGGCAGCGGCAGCGTCTTGTGCGCGGCGGTGAACTGGTACATGTCGTAGACCTCGCGGTTGGAGGTCAGGCGGCCATGGAACTTGGCGCCGTAGTACGACGCGGTACCGCGCTCGACATAGTCGTGGGTATCGTCGAGCACCTTGTACGACTTCCCCAGCACCACGTACGGCGACTTGTTGCCGATCGCCGAGCGCTCCTCGGCGGTCACTTCCGGCTCGGGAATGCAGGCCACGTTGGGAATGTAATCCGGCGTGCTGTCACGCACGCCCGGCTTGTACAGGCCACCGGCAGTGTAGTTGCCGCGGGTGCTCAGGTCTTCCTTGGCCGCCGCGTACGGTGACCCTTCCGGGCAGTGTGCCGGGCGCGAGCCACGCCCCTGCACCAGCGTGCCGCCGGACTTGCCACCATGGCCGGCCGTGGCCGGCTTCTTCGGCGCGCTGCTGCAGGCAGCCAGCGCGAGGACGATCAAGCCTGGGACCAGCCATCTGATGTTCATGCCGGGGGCAGCTCCTGTCCGGCGATGGCCTGGGACAACTGGAACACGGCCATCGCGTACATCTTCGAGAGGTTGTAGCGGGTGATCGCGTAGTAGTTCTGGAAGCCCAGCCAGTACTGCTTGCCGGTGCTGCCTTCAAGCGTGATCGGCGTGGCGGTGGCGCCCGGCTGCACCGGCGCGCCCGGCTGGTAGCCGCGCTGCGCCAGGTCGGCCATCGTCCAGGTCGGCATCCATTCGGTCGGATTGAACTCCTCGCGGCCCGGCGCCAGCGTGGCCGGCACGGCCACCTGCCCGCCACGCACCCAGCCGCCCTTCTTCACGAAGTAGTTGGCGATGGACGAGAACACGTCGTCGTAGCTGGTGAACAGGTCGCGGCGGCCATCACCGTTTCCGTCCACGGCGTAGTCGAGATAGCTGGACGGCATGAACTGGCCCATGCCCATAGCACCGGCGTAACTGCCCTTGAGCGTGGTGATATCCAGTTTCTCTTCGTGGCCCAGCTCGAACAGCTTGGCCAGCTCATCGCGGAAGAACAGCTCGCGGCGCACTTCGCGTTCCAGCTTGGCCGGGTCGCCGCTGCGCGGGTAATAGAACGCCAGCGTGTACAGCGCATCGAGCACGCGATGGCTGCCAGCATTCCTGCCGTAGCTGGTTTCCACACCGATGATCGCGACGATCACTTCGGCCGGCACGCCGGTGCGCTGCTGCACGCGATCCAGTTCGGCGCGGTGTTCGGCAAGGAACGCGCGGCCGCCATCGATGCGCGCCTTGCTGATGAACATCGGCCGGTACTCATTCCACGGCTTGACCCGTTCGGCCGGGCGCGACATCGCGGCGATGATCGGCTGGCGCACCTGCGCCTGGTCGAGCACGCTGCTGATCTGCTCCGGCTTCAGGCCATAGCGCTTGGCGGTATCGGCAATGAAGCGGGCCCGTGCGACCTCGAACGGCACCGGGGTGAGATCGACCGGCGCCGCGGTGGCGGCGGTGGCTTCAGGCGCGGCCTCGGCCGGGCCATGGGCCTTGGCGGCGGGCTGGCGCGGCGTACTGCTGGCCTGGGGCGAAGACGGTGGGGACTTCGGCTGGGTCGCGCAGGCGACCAGGCCGAGGGTGAGCATGCAGGCCAGAGTGCGTCGAATCATCGTCGCAGGTTAGCAGGTCATGGATGAATTAAAACCCCTAACACCATGAATCACAACGATTTGCCTGCGACCAGCGGGAAATGTGAAGGCATCGTGATCGCCCTTCCCCATTCAGATAGAGGTTGCCGGTTGCGTCCCCATCCCCGCAGACGCAACCGGCGACCGGATCCGGTCGGTACCTGCGCGGCTGCCGCTCCCCAGTGGCAGTGCCCCGCGCTCCCTGTACCCGTTGGATCAGTACTGCTTCCCGCCCGACGCCCCCTCGCGCTGCAACGATTGACGGCGCGCCGTGCCGAACGGGCCGCCATTGTGCAGGCCGATTACGACAAGTCCATTGATCAAGATCAACGCGGTGTAAAAGTGTGAACCAGCTAACGTTTTTTGCGGACTTTCGTCAGCGGGCGTGCTGTCGTGCATCGGTGTGAGAACGCTTACACAACGGGCGTTGCGCAGTCAGGAAGTTTCCAGCCAACGGCGCAGCCCCTCGTGGGTGGCCGCGAAAAGCAGTTCATGGGTGGGGCCGGGTAGACGGGCTGCGCAGGGGCCGCTGCAAGTACGTCCATGTAAGCTCGGTCGCCGCATCCATGCGGCTCACGCCCCTGCGCAGCCCCTCTACCCGGCCACGGACAGGTTCCGTGCGCGTCTACCCACGGCGAAGTAAAGAGAAGATCAAAAGCAAAGGCGGCCTGGCGGGTCGCTTCATTGCCGTGTGTAGAGCCGAGCCATGCTCGGCTCACGAGCAAGCGCAGCGTCGCGATCCGCTTTTGATCTTCTTTTTCTTCTCCGTGGGTGGCAGACCTCCGAAATCTGTCAGAAGCCGGTCGGGTTGGGTACGCGGGGGTGTCAGCCGCATGGATGCGGCTGCCAAGCCTCCAGGGACGGATTCACGGCGTCCCCCGCGTACCCAACCCGACCGGCCCACCCGCGGCTTCTGCTTTCCGCAGCCACCCAGACACCACCCACGAGGGGCTGCGCCGTTGGCTGGAAACCCTATCCCCCGTGCACGGGCCGGTGCCCGCGTACCGCCATCACCAACCCGATGCCGGCCAACAGCGAAACCGCCGATGTCCCGCCGTAGCTGATCAGCGGCATCGGAATGCCCACCACCGGCAGCAGGCCGGAAATCATTCCGCCGTTCACCAGCACGTAGACGAAGAACGCCAGCCCCAGGCTGCCGGCCAGCAACCGTGCATGCGTGTCGCGCGCGTGCACGGCAATCCACAGGCAACGCCCGACCACGAACAGGTACAGCGCGAACAGCGTCGCCACGCCGATCCAGCCGAACTCTTCGGCCAGCACCGAAAACGCGAAGTCGGTGGTGTATTCGGGGAGGAAATCCAGCGTGGCCTGGGTGCCCTGCCCCCAGCCGCGTCCCTGCCATCCCCCGGAGCCGATCGCGATGCGTGACTGCAGGATGTTCCAGCCGGTGCCCAGGGGGTCGGCCGCCGGGTCGAGGAAGGTCAACACACGATCCTTCTGGTACTGACGCAGCAGACCGAACCACGCCAGCGGCGCGGCCACTGCCAGCCCCGCCGCGCCGGTCGCCACCCAGCCCCAGTGCAGGCCCGCCAGCAACAACGCGAACACGCCGCTGGCGGTGACCAGCGTGGCGGTGCCGAGGTTGGGCTGCATCAGGATCAACACCGCCGGCGCGCCGATCAGCACCGCGGCGGTCAGTACCGTGCGCGGCGACGGCGGCAGCGGTTGCCGGTGCAGGTACCAGGCCATCATCAACGGCAGGCTGAGCTTGAGCAGCTCCGACGGTTGCAGGTAGAACACGCCGAGGTTGAGCCAGCGCTGCCCATATTTGCCGGTGCCGATCACATACACCGCCATCAGCGGCAGCATCGACAGCGCGTACAACGCTGGTGTCCACGCGCGCAGGCGCAGCAGCGAAACACGTGACAGCAGCCACATCGCCAGCAGTCCACCCGCAAAGCGCGCCGCCTGCCCGGCCACCGGCCCGGACACACTGTGCAGCACCGCCAGGCCCGCGCCCATCAGGATCAGCAATGCGACCAGCAACGGCAGATCGATCGTGCGCACTGCCTCACGGCAGCCGCCAAACAGTCGTTTCCATTCCACGCGCAGCACGCTAGCAACGGGCGCTTGCGTGAAGCTGTCAGGGTGCTTCTGATCTCCGTAGCCGGGCTGTGGGGTCAGATCCCTTTTCCCTGTGGAAAAAGGGATCTGACCCCGACGCCGTACTCAGCCGTAGCCGCCGTGCACCGGGTTGTGACTGCGCACCGCCATCACCAATCCGAAGCCGGCCAGCAGTGACACCGCCGAGGTACCGCCGTAGCTGATCAGCGGCATCGGCACGCCCACCACCGGCAGCAGGCCGGAAATCATCCCGCCGTTCACCAGCACATAGACGAAGAACGCCAGGCCGGTGGCGCCGGCCAGCAGGCGCGAATACGAATCGCGCGACTGGCTGGCGATCCACAGGCAGCGCCCGATCACCACCAGGTACAGCGCCAGCACGGTGGCCACGCCGATCCAGCCGAACTCCTCGCTCAGCACCGAGAACGCGAAGTCGGTGGTCTGTTCGGGAATGAAGTTCAGGTGCGACTGCGAGCCCTCGCCCCAGCCCTTGCCATCGAAGCCGCCGGAACCGATCGCGATCTTCGACTGGATGATGTTCCACCCGGCCCCCAGCGCATCCATCTCCGGGTCCAGGAACATCATGATGCGGTCCTTCTGGTACGGCCGCAGCAACCAGAACCAGGCCACCGGCGCGACCGCGGCCACGCCACCCACACCCAGGCCGACCCACCACCACGGCAGGCCGGCCAACAACAGCACGAACACGCCACTGGCAGCGATCAGCACACCAGTACCGAAGTCCGGCTGCAGCATCACCAGGCCGGTGGGCACGCCGATGATGACCAGGGCCACGAGCACGGTGTTGAAGCGCGGCGGCAGCGGCATCTTGTGCAGGTACCAGGCCACCATCATCGGCAGGCTGACCTTCAGCAGCTCGGCCGGCTGCAGGTAGAAGAACTTCAGGTCCAGCCACTGCCGGCCGTACTTGCCGGTGCCCAGCACGAACACCGCCAGCAACGGGATCATCGAGATCGCGTAGATCATCGGCGTAGCCGAGCGGATGCGCAGGATCGGCACCCGCGAGATGCCCCACAGCGCGGCCATGCCCACGGCGAAGCGCGCGCCCTGGGCCATCACCAGGCTGTCGCCACCGGCGCTCTTCAGGGTGGCCAGGCCGATCACCATCAGCGTCCCCAGGGCCAGGCACAGCACCCAGTCCAGCGTGCTGAAGAAGCGGCGCAGCATGTCGCCGGCCCAGCGCAGGAACACTCTCATCGTACGGGCTCCGCGACGGTCGGGCGTGGCGTGGCGGGCAACGCGGCGGCGGCCGGCGTACCCGGCTGCGGTGCGGGTACAGGTTCCGGCGCCGGCACGCCGACCAGCACCGGATGTTCACCCAGCTGCGCCGCGGCGAGGTCGCCAGCCTGGCGCGCGCCGGCATCTTCGTTGTCGAACGCGGTGGCGCCGATGGCGGTGGTGCCGCGCTCGCTGTCCAGTGGCTGCATGCCTTCGGGCATCTTGCCCAGCAGGTAGGCGTCGAACACCTTGCGTGCGATCGGCGCGGCCGCCGAACCACCATAGCCGCCGCCTTCCACGGCCACCGCGATCGCGATCACCGGGTTTTCCACCGGTGCGAAGCCGACGAACAGCGCGCGATGGCGCAGGTGCATCGGCAGGCTCTTCGGATTCACTGCCGCCGTGCCCTTTCGGCTGATGACCTGCGCGGTACCGGTCTTGCCGGCCATCACGTACGGCGCACCCACTGCCACGCGCCAGCCGCTGCCGCCGGGCCGCATGGTCGCCATCATGCCCTCGCGCACGGCCTGCACGTTGGCGGGGTTGGGGCTGACCGGCTTGCTCTCGCCAGCCGGCATCGCCGACCAGTCGCTGTCGAAACCGTCGCGCTGCTGGATCACCAGGTGCGGGGTGCGCAGCTGGCCGTCGGCCAGACCGCTGACGCCGCGCGCCAGCTGCAGCGGGGTGACCTTCCAGTCACCCTGGCCGATGCTGATGTTGACCGTATCACCGGGGTACCAGGCTTCCTTGCGGCTCTTCCGCTTGTAGGCCGGCGACGGCAGGATGCCGCCGATCTCGCCGGTGAGGTCGATGCCGGTCGGCTGGCCGAAGCCGTAGTACTCCATGTAATGGTCGAAGCGCTCGATGCCCAGGTCCAGCGCCAGCTTGTAGTAGTAGGTGTTGACCGATTCGGCGATGGACTTGCGCAGGTCGGTCCAGCCATGGCCGCCACGGTGGGCGTCACCCCAGCCGCGCGAGGTGCCCGGCAGATAGAACATGCCGGTGGACAGCACCTTGTCTTCCGGGCGTCGAACGCCCGAATCCAGGCCGGCCAGGCCGATCAGCGGCTTCAACGTGGAACCGGGGGCGACGCCACCGAGCACCAGGCGGTTGAACTGCGGCCGCGACGGGTTTTCGTTCAGCGCCTTGAAGTCGGCATGCGAGATGCCGTTGACGAACAGGTTGGGGTCGTAGGACGGCAGGCTGACCATCGCCAGCACTTCGCCGGTGCGCGGGTCCATCGCCACCGCCGAGCCTTCCTGGTCGCCGAAGGCGGCCACCATGGCGCGCTGCAGGTCGGCGTCGATCGACAGCCGCAGGTCGGCGCCGGACTGCGCGGCGACGCGGCCGATGGTGCGGATCGCGCGCCCCTGCACGTTGGTCTCGACCTGCTCGTAGCCGACCTTGCCGCGCAGCTGCTGCTCGTAGTAACGCTCCAGGCCGGACTTGCCGATGTGGGTCAGCGCGGCATTGCCTTCGCCGAGGATCTCCAGATCCTTGTCATCAACGCGGCCAACGTAGCCGATGATGTGCGCGAACAGATCGCCGTAGGGGTAGCGGCGGGTCAGGTAGGGCTCCAGCTCGACGCCGGGGAAGCGCCAGCGGTCGACCGCGAAGCGCGCCATCTCCTCGTCGCTCATGCGCAGCTTCAGCGTGACCGGCAGGAACTTGCGGCGCGCCTTGCGCGACTTGTTGAACGCTTCCAGCTCTTCCGGGCTGATGTTGATGATCTTCGCCAGCCCTTCCAGGGTGGCGTCCATGTCCTTGACCTTGTCCGGGGTCACGTCCAGGCGGAAGGCCGGCACGTTCTCGGCCAGCAGGCGGCCATTGCGGTCGTAGATCATGCCGCGCCCGGGCACCACCGGCCGCGGCTTGATGCGGTTGGCTTCCGAGCGCGTGGCATAGACGTCGTGGTCCAGCACCTGCAGCTTGAAGTACCAGCCGCCCAGGCCCAGCAGGCAGACCAGCACGCCCAGGAAGCCCAGCGCCGCGCGGCGGCGGAACTGTTCGGCTTCGGCGTGCGGGTTCTTGACCTGGCGGCGCGGGATCATGGCTCAGCGCCCGCGCTTGCCGAAGCGCACCGCGTCCAGCAGCACGAACACCAGCGGCCACAGGCCCATGCCCAGCAGCGGTGCCCACCAGTACGACCACGGCAGGGTCGGCTCATCCACCACGATGTGGACCAGCGCGCTGACGATGCGGTCGTTGAACAGCAGGCCGCCGATGGCCAGCATCTGCTGGGACATCGGGAAGAAGCGGATGCGGGCGCGGAAGCGCTGCAGGATGAAGGCCAGCATCACCAGCCGCAGCGCCTGTTCGCCCAGCACGCCGCCGTACAGCAGGTCGGCAACCACGCCGCTGGCGAAGGCGATGCCCAGGCCGACGCGTTCGGGAGCTTCGATGACCCAGTACGCCAGCACCAGCGCCAGCCAGTACGGGCGCAGCGGCTGCAGCAGCGCCGGCAACGGCAGCAGGCCCAGCAGCAGCGCCACCACCAGGCTGGCCGGCAGCACCCACGGGTTGTCGCGCAGGCGGCTCATCGCTGGGCCTCCGGCGTGGTCGGTTGCCGGCCAGCGGCCGGCACTACCGTGGACCCGGCTGGGGTGGAGCCCCCCTCTTGTTGAGGGGGGCGCGCCGAAGGCGCGGGGGTAAGGGAGGATGCGCGGGCCGGTTGCGCCGAAGGTGCAGTCGGCTGAGGGGGGCGCGCCGAAGGCGCGGGGGTAAGGGAGGATGCGGGGGCAACAGTCCTCGTTTGCGACGAGGGCTGTTGCCGGCCAGCGGCCGGCACTACCGGGGAGCTGGCCGGAGCCGGCGTCGTTGCCGCTGGCGCGGCTCCCGCAGGCACGCTGGTGCCGGTGGCCGGCCCCCCCGGGGCGGTTTCTTCCAGCTGCAGGCGCAGTCCCGGCGGAATGCGGATCGCCGCCCCCGGGCGCAGCAGCAGCACGTCGCGGCCGCGGTCGAGCTGGGCCGCCGGCTTCAGTTCGCCGACCAGGAAGGCATGGGTGTCGTCCGGGCGCAGGCCGGTGATGGTGCCGACCGGGAAGCCGGCCGGGAAACGCCCGCCGAGGCCGGAGGTAACGATCTCATCGCCCACTTCCACGCCCGCGCTGAGCGGAATGTCGCGCAGCTCCAGCGTGTCGCCGCGGCCGTAGACGATCAGGCGCACGCCGTTGCGGGCCACGGTAACGGGCACCGCGTGGTCGGGGTCGGTCAGCAGCAGCACGGTGGAAGTGCCGCCGGTGACACTGATCACCTGCCCCATCAAGCCGCCGGCATCGATCACCGCCTGGCCGACGTGCACGCCTTCGCGGGTGCCGGCGTCGAGCACCAGGCGCTGCTTCACCGGGTCCAGGTCGATGTCCAGGATCGGCGCCAGCTGCACGTCCAGGCCGCTGCGCTCGGCCACGTTCAGCAGTTCGCGCAGCTGGGCATTGTCCAGCGCGGCGGTCTGCAGGCGGGTCAGGCGCGCGTTGGCCAGCAGCAGCTGGTTGCGCAGTTCGCGATTCTCGGTCACCAGCTGGGTATGGCTGGCGGCGGAATCCTTGACCTGGTTGCCGAGCTTGCCGGGAAGGCCGGCCAGCGCCCACACCGGCTGCACCAGGCTGTTGGCCTGCTCGCGCAGGCGCGCCAGCCAGCCGGCCTGGTCATCGAGCACGATCAGGGTGATGGCCAACGCGAGATAGGCCAGCAACCGCAGGGGGCTGGCGGCATCACCGGATCGGGAGGCAACGGGAGGACCGGCGTAGGGCGGCACGGCAACGATTCAACTGGCAGAAGGCGAAAGGGAAACACGCGGGCGCCCCGCCGGTGCCGGCCCGCCATCACGGCGGGCCGCACCCCGGAAGGGCGCGGCAGGCAGGAACGGCCGGGACGGCTTATTCCGGCGCAAAGAACTCGTTGCCGTGCATGTCAACCAGCTCCAGCGCACGGCCGCCACCGCGGGCCACGCAGGTCAGCGGATCGTCGGCCACCTGCACGTGCAGGCCGGTTTCCTCGGAGATCAGGCGGTCCAGGTCGCGCAGCAGGGCGCCACCACCGGTCAGCACGATGCCGCGCTCGGCGACGTCGGCGCACAGTTCCGGCGGGGTCTGCTCCAGCGCCAGCTTGACCGCGCTGACGATGCCCGACAGCGGTTCGTGCAGGGCCTCGAGCACCTCGTTGGAGCTGATCTTGATCATCTTCGGCACGCCCTCGGCGAGGTTGCGGCCGGAGATTTCCATCTCGATCACTTCCGCCTGCGGGTAGGCGCAGCCCAGCTCGACCTTGATGCGCTCGGCGGTGGCTTCACCGATCAGCATGCCGTGGTTGCGGCGCACGTAGTTGGTGATCGACTCGTCGAAGCGGTCGCCGCCGATGCGGACCGAGGCCGAATAGACGATGCCGTTGAGCGAGATCACCGCCACTTCGGTGGTGCCGCCGCCGATGTCGATGACCATCGAGCCACGGGCCTCGGTGACCGGCATGCCGGCGCCGATCGCGGCCGCCATCGGTTCTTCGATCAGGAACACGTCACGGGCACCGGCTTCCTCGGCCGATTCCTTGATCGCGCGGCGCTCGACCTGGGTCGAGCCGGCCGGCACGCAGACCAGCACGCGCGGGCTCGGGCGCAGCACGCGCGATTTGTGCACCTTCTTGATGAAGTGCTTGAGCATCGCCTCGGTGTAGGTGAAGTCGGCGATGACGCCGTCCTTCATCGGGCGGATGGTGGTGATGTGACCCGGGGTACGGCCCAGCATCTGCTTGGCTTCGGCGCCCACGGCTGCCACCGAGCGGGTGCCACCGATGGCACGGTCCTGGCGCACGGCCACGACCGACGGCTCGTTCAGCACGATCCCCTGCCCGCGCACGTAGATGAGGGTGTTGGCCGTGCCCAGGTCGATGGACAGGTCGTTGGAGAACATGCCACGGAGTTTCTTGAACATCTGAGGAAGGAGTCCTGAGGGGTGTCGTGCCCGCCGCGGGATGGCGAAAAAATGGGCAGAAATCGAGGCCGACAAGCCTAGCAACCCGCCTGCCGCCGAGCAAGGAAAAAACTAGCTGAACCCGCGTCTTCACAGGCTTTCGGCCTGATCGGGCATCACCCGGTTCTGGCCCTGAGCGGCACCAGCGGGTAACCTTTGCGCCGTCGGGCGCCCAAGGGCGCCGTTTGCTTGCCCGCTGAACCGGGCTGGCCCACCCCAAAATTCACCGCATAGGCTTACATCGATGTCCGCTCTGATCTGTGGTTCTCTTGCCTTCGACACCATCATGGTGTTTCCGGACCAGTTCAAGAATCACATCCTGCCGGACAAGGTGCACATCCTGAACGTGTCCTTCCTGGTGCCGCGCATGCGCCGCGAGTTCGGCGGCTGCGCCGGCAACATCGCCTACAACCTGCACCTGCTGGGCGGCCAGCCGATCCCGATGGGCACCGTGGGTTCGGACTTCGGCCCGTACCGCGAGTACTTCGAAGGCCTGGGCATCGACCTGTCGCGCGTGCGCGTGATCGATGAGCTGTTCACCCCGCAGGCGTTCATCACCACCGACCACGACAATAACCAGATCACCGCCTTCCACCCGGGCGCGATGATGCGTTCCTACGAGAACCATGTGCGCGGCGTGCCGGGCGTGACCCTGGGCCTGGTCGGCCCGGACGGCCGCGAAGGCATGATCCAGAACGCACAGGAATTCCACGAGGACGGCATCCCGTTCATCTTCGACCCGGGCCAGGCCATGCCGCTGTTCAACGGCCCGGAGCTGCGCGCCTTCATCGACCAGGCCGACTACGTGGTGGTCAACGACTACGAGTCGAACCTGCTGCAGGAGCGCACCGGCTGGGACGAAAAGGAGATCGTCAGCCGGGTCAAGGCCTACATCACCACCCGCGGCCCGAAGGGCGCGGTCATCCACACCCCGGAAAAGAGCTACGACATCCCGCCGGCGCACGAGCGCCGCGTGGTCGACCCGACCGGCTGTGGCGACGCCTTCCGCGCCGGCCTGATCTACGGCATCCAGAAGGGCTACGACTGGCTGACCATCGGCCGCATGGGCAACCTGATGGGCGCGCTGAAGGTCGAGCACCCGGGCACGCAGAACCAGCGCTTCACCTTCGACGAGTTCAACGAGCAGTTCAAGCAGCAGTTCGGTTACGCGCTGGGCGCGTAAGCCGCACTGCCCGCGCATCGCTCGGTGGGTGTCGACCTGGGTCGACACTGCCGGCCGGCGGCCGGCACTACCGGAACTTCCGACCGACACGTTGCCTGCTCTCTGTAGAGCCGAGCCCATGCTCGGCTTGCGCGCGCCTGCGCGATCTGACCGCAGAGCAGCCGAGCGTGGGCTCGGCTCTACACGGTCATGCGGCCTGCCAGGCCGCCAACAGCGCGCGGCAATCGGCGAAATGCCAGTCGGCACGGCCGGGCCACGGGTTTTCCGGCAGGTTGACCAGTACGGTATGGGCGCCCGCGGCGCGGCCGCACTCCAGGTCGTAGGCGTGGTCGCCGACCATCACCGCCTCCCTCGCTGCAATGCCCCAGCGCCGCAGGTGCTGCTGCAGGCCATCCGGCGAGGGCTTGGGCACCGCTTCATCACGGCCGACGATGTCGGCATCATCGAACAGTTCCCCGACCCCGATCGCGTCCAGCGTCAGCTTCGCCAGCGCATGATCGTTGCGGGTCAGGATGCCCAGCCGGCAACCGTCGGCTGCCAGCGCACGCAGCAGCGTCACCGCACCCGGCGCCGGCAGCGCCTCCTCGGCCAGCACACGTTCGTGATCCAGCAGCCACTCACGCTTGGCCTGCGCCGGCGCATCCGGCAACGCTGCGATATGGTCCAGGATGTCCTCCTCGGCCGCGATCTGCAGCGCACGGCGGATCGCGGCGAAATCATGCACGGCGACGGTCAGCGTGCCATCCATGTCGAAGACCCAGTGCCGGATCGCGGACAACGCGTGCACTGCGCTGCCCGTCGCGGTCATCACTGCCACCACTGCGGCATGCGACTGGCGTCGACACCGCCGGTCTCGAACACGGCCGTACGCGTGCCGCCAGCCTTGACCGGGAACTCGATGCTGATCGACTTGCCCTTGCGCGCCAGCTTCCACAACGCCTTCTGGTCGGTGATGAACAGGGCGATGGCTTCATCGGTCTTCGGGCGCCAGGCCGCCATCGACACCGGCTTGCCATCGTCCACGGTCACCTTCACCGTGCACTGCGGGCAGCGGAAATCGCCGGCCTGCAGCACCAGGTAAGCGTGCCGCTTCCACTCCGGGTGATCGCGGAACACCAGCTGCACCGGCTTGGCGCCGCTGCCATCCACGTCCACCCGTTCCTTGCTGTAGATCTGCGCCGAAACCTGGTTGCCCTTGTTGCCCACCGGGATCTGGTTGTACTGCCACAGCGCCTGCATGCGGCGCAGGTCGCGCGCGGCATCGCCCTTGGCCTTGACCTCGTCGAAGCCCGCGGCGATGCGCTCGGCGGCGGCGGTGTCCTTGTACTGGTCCAGCAGCGAGGCGCCATGCAGGCGCGCGCGTTCCCAGTCCTGCGCGGCCACGGCCATGTCGTACTGCTTGGCCACGTCCTCGGCCTTGGCTTCCTTCTGCGCCTGCACGGCGGCCGCGGCGGCTTCCTGCGCCTTGCGCTCTTCCTCGGGGTTGCTGCAGGCGGCCAGGGCCAGGGTGCAGGCGGTGAGCAGGATCAGTCGTTTCATGGCGGAGGTCCTATGCGAGTGCATCCCGATTCTATCGGCAGCGAAAAGCGGATACAGCAACGGCGGGTTTCCCCGCCGTAGCTGGTGAAGCAGTGACCGGTTGCCGGCCAGCGGCCGGCACCACCGGTTACTTGGCTTCAGCCTTGGCCAGCATGTCCTGGACCGAGGCCGTGGTGATCGGGTGGTAGCCCGGCTTGGCCTTCTCGAAGGCCTGCTTGGCCAGCTCCAGCCCCTTCGGGGTCTTCACCAGTTCGGCGTAGATCGGCAGGATCAGCTTGCGACGGCCGACGCGCTCGATGAACGCGGCAGCACCTTCATTGGCCTGCTCGTAGCCGCTGCGGATCGCCAGCGGGTACCAGCGCATGGCGATCTCGCCATTCGGGGTGCCGGTGAAGTGGAACGCCTTGTCCAGCGTGGCCAGCTTGTCCAGCGGCTGGGTCGCACCCAGGCCGTCGATGAAGCGCACCCATTCCTGCGTGCTCCAGTCGGCGATGACCTGGCTGCTCGGCACGGTGCCGGCGCTGGCGAAGGCAATGCGCGCGGTATCGACGCTGCTGAAGTTGCGCGACTGCGCCTTGGCCGCGAACGCCGGAATGCCCGGCTCGTCCAGCCACGCCTTCAGTTCGGCCTCGGTCACTGCCGAGGGATTCTTCGGCAGCAGGTTCTTCTTCATGTACGCGACGAACTGGTCGGTGTTCGCGCTCTGGAAGGCATGGTCATCGAACCAGCCGCGCAGGAACGGATCGAAGGTCTCGCGGCCGAAGCGCTGCTCCAGGAATTCCAGGAACCACGAACCCTTGACGTAGGCGACCTGGCTGAGGGCTTCGTCGGGGTCACGCTCGTTCAGCGGCGGCAGCGCCAGCGCCTGGTCGGCCGGGCTCATGTCCTTCACTTCGGCCAGCAGGTCGGTCTGGTCGATCTGCTTCTCCATCTCGGCCATCTCCTTGCCGTACAGGGCTTCGGTGATGCGGCCCTGGACG
Organism: Stenotrophomonas sp. LC732; assembly: GCF_052446685.1. Classification (NCBI taxonomy): domain Bacteria; kingdom Pseudomonadati; phylum Pseudomonadota; class Gammaproteobacteria; order Lysobacterales; family Lysobacteraceae; genus Stenotrophomonas; species Stenotrophomonas sp. LC732. Next base: position 3,844,960 of record NZ_CP199214.1, read on the forward strand.
TAGGTGGTGAAGCCTTCATTGAGCCAGATGTCCTTCCAGCTGGCGTTGGTCACCAGGTTGCCCGACCAGCTGTGCGCCAGTTCATGGGCGACCAGCGAGACCAGCGACTTGTCACCGACGATCACGGTCGGGGTGGCGAAGGTCAGGCGCGGATTCTCCATGCCGCCGAACGGGAACGACGGCGGCAGCACCAGCATGTCGTAGCGGCCCCAGCGGTATTCGCCGTACAGCTTCTCGGCGGCACCGATCATCTTCTCGGTGTCTTCGAATTCCTTGGCCGCCTTGTTGACCATGGTCGGCTCGGCCCAGACGCCGGAGCGGCCGGAGATCGGCTCGAACACCAGGTCGCCGGCGGCGATGGCCAGCAGGTAGGACGGAATCGGCTGCGGCATCTTGAAGGTGTAGTCACCGTCACGCGCGGCCTTCGGATCGTTGTCGGCGCTCATCAGCACCATCACGTCCGGGCGCGAGACCACGTGCGCGCTGTAGGTGAAACGCACGCTCGGGGTGTCCTGCAGCGGCACCCAGGAGCGGGCGTGGATGGCCTGCGACTGGCTGAACATGAAGGGCAGCTTCTTGCCTTCGGTCATCGACGGCGCCAGCCACTGCAGGCCCGAGGCGGTCGGTGCGGTGTGGTAGGTCACTTCCACCTTGGCCGGCTGTTCCGGGGTCTCGATGGTCAGCTTGCTGCCGAACACCTTGTCGACCGGGGCCAGCGCGAACTGCAGCGGGCTGCGCGCGCCATCGGCACCGACGGCCTCGACCTTGGACACGGTCAGCTCGCGGGTGTCGAGCACCAGCTGCCTGGCGTCCTTCTGCTTCCATTCCAGGGTGTAGGTGGCGGTTCCGCCGATCTGCTTCTGGTCGAAGTCCAGCTTCAGATCCAGCGCGATGTCCTTGATGACGACCTTGTCCGGCTCGGCATACGAGCTTTCGTCGTGGCTGCGGTTCTCGGCGTTCACTGGGGCGGCGGGGGCCTTTGCGGCAGTCGGGGCGGCGGCGGGCGCGGCCGCCTCCTGGGAGCAGCCGGCGGCCAGGGCCACGGCCAGCGGAAGGAGCATCAGCGGATTACGCATGAATCGGGACCGTTACGGGGATCAAACCCCAATGGTACCTCCCTCCGGCCGCGCAGGCGTTGCGCGGTGCGGGGTAATGGCGGGCACAGCACCGGTAGTGCCGGCCGCTGGCCGGCAACCCCGTCGCCCAGTGATTGGCCGCGCAGATGCCGGCCAGCGGCCGGCACTACGGAACACCGGGCTTACAGCTTGTAGCCGGAGTGGATCGAGACGATGCCGCCGGTCAGGTTCTTGTAGTGGCAGCGCTCGAAGCCGGCCTGCCCCATCATCGCCTTCAGTTCGTCCTGCGGCGGGTGCTTGCGGATGCTCTCGGCCAGGTACTGGTAGCTGTCCGAATCGTTGGCGAACAGCTTGCCCAGCTTCGGCAGGATCTTGAACGAGTGGAAGTCGTAGATCGGCTTGAACCAGTCCGCGGTGACTTCGGAGAATTCCAGCACGCGGGCCTGGCCGCCCACCTTCAGCACGCGGTACATCTCGCGCAGGCCAGCGTCCTTGTCGGTCACGTTGCGCAGGCCGAAGGCAATGGTGACCAGATCGAAGCTGTTGTCCGGGAACGGCAGGGCTTCGGCGTTGCACTGCACGTAGTCCAGGCCGAGCACGAGGCCGCGGTTGGTCAGGCGGTCACGGCCGACCGACAGCATGCCGGCGTTGATGTCGCCCAGCACCACCGAGCCCTCGGCGCCGACGCGCTCCTTCAGCAGGGCGGCGATGTCGCCGGTGCCGCCGGCCAGGTCGAGCACGCGGTCGCCCGGCTTCACCTGCGCGGTGGCCACGTAGTAGCGCTTCCACGCCCGGTGCACGCCCAGGCTCATCAGGTCGTTCATCAGGTCGTAGTTGCGCGCGACCGAGGTGAACACCTGGCCGACCAGCTTCTGCTTGTCCTTGGCGGCGACGTCGCGGAACCCGAAATGGGTGGTACCGGCTTTGTAGGGGGATTCGCTCATGGCCCCGATTATCGCACCGCCGGGGGCCAGCGGCACCCCCTGCCCGTATGATGGCGGGCCACGACTTACCGGAGCCCCGCATGATCACCACGCCCGACTACCAGGCCCTGCTGCAGACCGCCATCGCCGAAGCCCGCCAGGGCCTGGCCGAGGGCGGCGTGCCGATCGGCGCGGCGCTGTACCACAACGACGGCCGCCTGCTCGGCTGCGGCCACAACCGCCGCGTGCAGGAAGGCGACCCGTCGGTGCACGGCGAAACCGACGCCTTCCGCAAGGCCGGCCGCCAGCGCCGTTACCAGGACACCATCATGGTCACCACCCTGGCCCCGTGCTGGTACTGCTCGGGCCTGGTGCGCCAGTTCAACATCGGCACCGTGGTGGTGGGCGAATCGCGCACCTTCCAGGGCGGCATCGACTGGCTGCGCGAAAACGGCGTCAACGTGATCGACCTGGACAACCAGGAATGCGTGGACCTGCTGGGCGATTTCATCAGCCGTCATCCCGACATCTGGAACGAGGACATCGGCGAATGAGCCACGCGCGCTCGTCTCTGCAACACATTTAATGAACGCTTCAGCGCCGGTGCGCCCTTGTGCCGGCGGCCTTTGCGGGCATCGGCGTGACCGCGCGCACAGTCAGCCAGGTCACGCGCACACATTGCGGTAACACCCCACGCGGCTGACACGCCTACGGTGGGTTCACCGGGGCACCCTTTCCCCGGCGGAGCCAGCCATGTGCGCGCACGCCGTACGCCCTACGACAGACCCGATCCTCGATCCGATCCGCGAACGCTTGCAGCAGCAATATGCGCTGCACCGGCGCGGCGCGCCGTTCTGGACTGCCTATCAGCACATGCAACTGGAGCTGGTCCGCCGCCACCCGCTCGACCACGAACGCCTGTGCAATGCGATGGCCACTCTGGCCGAAGACCTCGGTGCGGTCGAACATGCGCAGTTGATCGGCCATGCCAACGCAGGCTCCACATCCCGCTGACGCGGCATGCACCGCCATATACGCCACACTCGGATGAACCCCCACTCCCTTTCCACTCAACCGAACTGGATTGTCATGCACGCTGAAGTCCCCACCATTCCTCCGGTCATCAACGTTGACGCCGAGCTTGACCACTGGCGCCGCCAACATGCCGAAGGCGCACTGCCGCACAACTCGTTCGGCTCGTACGTGCCGTGGATCAAGTTCGCCTGTGATTCGCTGATCACCCAGCCGCGCGCCAGCGAGGCCGAACGTGACGAGATGTTCCAGACCCAATACGCCCTCCAGATCATGCCGCGGCTGAGCGAAGCCCAGGCCCGTGAGTTCGTCGACCGTTGCTGGCAGCACGTCTACCAGAGCAGCCCGGTGCGCAGCCTGCAGGCGCCACGACTGCAGCGCATGCGCGCCTGACCGCCGCTGCACAACCCCTGCACGGGCCACTGCCGATCATCCTCGTCACCTGAGTGGGACGACGACGATGAAAGCACGCAACCTGTTCAATACGATCGCCAAGAAGGCCGCGGCCGCCACCGGCTCGCCGTGGACCTTCCTGGCTGCAGTAGCGATCGTGGTGATCTGGGGCATCAGTGGCCCGGTGTTCGGTTTCAATGACACCTGGCAGCTGGTGATCAACACCGGCACCACCATCATCACCTTCCTGATGGTGTTCCTGATCCAGCACACGCAGAACGCGGATACTGCCGCGATGCAGATCAAGCTGGACGAGCTGATCCGGGCGACGGCCGAAGCCAACAACGAACTGTTGGATCTGGAAGAACTGGATGAAGCGCGCCTGGAAGAGATCCGCGCCGAGTACGAGCAGATGGCGCGCGAAGCCGGCGATGCGCTGGCGCGCGTTCGCGCCTGCCATGCGGCGCGGCGCGACGATGAAGCGGTATAGCAGGCCTCCGAATGACAATGCCGGCCAACGGCCGGCACTACCCTCGATCTCCAGGTAGGTGCCAACCTTGGTTGGCACAGGGCCAGCCGCCTGCGCTGACGCATCCGTGCCAACCAAGGTTGGCACCTACCAGAAGCACTGCTTACCCGCGCTCGTGCCAGCCGCCGCCCAGCACCTTGTACAGGGTGATGCGGTTGGCCTGCTGCGCCAGCTGCGCCTGCAGCTGGGTCTGCTGCGCGTTGTAGGCGGTACGCCGCGCGTCAAGCAGGGTGACAAAGCTGTCCAGCCCCGCGTCGTAGCGTGCCTGCGACAGGCGATTGGCCTGTTCGGCCGCTTCCACCAGGCGCTGCTGTGAACTCACCTGCTCATCCAGGCTGACATTCAACGCCAGCGCATCGGCCGTTTCGCGGAATCCCACCTGGATCGACTTCTCGTACTGCGCCAGTGCGATATCACGATCCGCGTTGGCGATGGCCAGGTTGGCGCGCAGCTTGCCGCCCTGGAAGATCGGCAGGGTGATCTTCGGCAGGAAGCTCCACACACGGGTGCCGCTGTCGAACAGGTTGGACAGTTCGCTGGAGCCGCTGCCGATGCTGCCGGTCAGCGAGATGCTCGGGAAGAACGCTGCGCGTGCCGCACCGATGTTGGCATTGGCGGCCAGCAGCTGGTGTTCGGCGGCCATGATGTCCGGGCGCTGCAGCAGCACGTCGCTGGGCAGGCCGGCCGGCGGCGGGGCCAGCGCCAGCAGCTGCGGTTCGACGCTGTCCGGCAACAGTGCCGGATCGAGCTGGCCACCGGCCAGCAGCGCCAGTGCGTTGCGGTCCTGGGCCAGCTGGCCGCGCAGGCGCGCGGCATCGGTGCGTGCGGTCTCGACCAGGGTACGGGTCTGGGTCAGCTCCAGCGCCGAACTGCCGCCGCGTTCGTGGCGGGCCTCGGCCAGGCGCAGCGAATCCTCGTAGGTCTTCAGCGTGGCATCGGCGATCTTCAGCCGCTGCGCATCAGCCCCATAGGTCAGCCACGCGGTGGCGGTCTCGGCCACCAGGCTCAGCTGCGCGTTGCGGCGGTTGGCAGCCACGGCGAAGTACTGCTGCAGCGCCGCCTCGCTGAGGTTGCGCACGCGACCGAACAGGTCCAGCTCGAACTCGGCCACACCCACGCCCGCGCTGAACTGCTCGGTGACACCGGCATCGGTACCACGGCGGTCCATCTGGCCGGTCACGGCCACGCCGGGCACGCGATCGGCGCGCTGCACGCGGTACTGGCCACGCGCGCGCTCGACATTGAGCACGGCCACGCGCAGGTCGCGGTTGTTCTGCAGCGACTGCTCGATCACCTGCTGCAGGCGCGCATCGGTGAAGAAATCGCGCCAGCCGACGGCGGCGACATCGGCCACCTCGCCCTGCGCGGCCTCGGCCGGCCACTGCGCAGGAATCGCCGGAGCGACGGCGGTGTTCTTCGGCGCCAGGGTGGAGCAGCCGGCCAGCGCGAGCGTGGCGGCAATGGAGAGGAACAGGGATGCACTTTTCATGGGGATCACTTCCATCGGTACTGCCGGATGGCAGGAGGCAGTGCCGGCCAGCGGCCGGCACTACCGTTTCGATAACGCCAGCTTGAGGCCGGCATGACCGCTACAGGTCACGTCGTGGATCTGCGCTTGAACACGCGCTGCACCACCACGAAGAACAGCGGCACGAAGAACACGCCGAGCACGGTGCCGACGATCATGCCGCCGAGCACGCCGGTGCCGATCGCCTGCTTGGCGCCGGAGCCGGCACCGGTGGAGATCGCCAGCGGTACCACGCCCATGCCGAAGGCCAGCGAGGTCATCACGATCGGGCGCAGGCGGTCGCGCACGGCGTGCATGATCGACTCGATCAGGCTGGCGCCCTTTTCCAGGTTTTCCTTGGCGAACTCGACGATCAGGATCGCGTTCTTGCTGGTCAGGCCCACCGTGGTCAGCATCGCCACCTGGAAGTAGATGTCGCGCTCCAGGCCCTTGAAGGTGTTGGCCAGCACCGCGCCGAGGATACCCAGCGGGGCCGCCAGCAGCACCGCGGTCGGTACGCTCCAGCTTTCATACATCGCGGCCAGGCACAGGAACACGATCATCAGCGACAGCGTGTACAGCAGCGGCGTCTGCGAGCCGGCCTGGCGTTCCTGGTAGGACATCGCCGTCCATTCGATGCCGAAACCCGCCGGCAGCTGCTTGGCCAGCTGTTCGATCTCGGCCATGGCATCACCGGAGGCGACACCCGGGGCCGGTTCGCCCTGGATTTCCATTGCCGACACACCGTTGTAGCGTTCCAGGCGCGGCGAACCGTAATCCCAGTGCTTGGTAGCGAAGGCGCTGAACGGCACCATCTCACCCTTGTCGTTCTTCACGGACCAGAGATCGAAGTCCTCCGGCACCATGCGGAACGCCTGGTCGGCCTGCACGAACACGCGCTTGACGCGGCCACGATCGACGAAGTCATCGATGTACGAGCTGCCCCACGCCGCGGCCAGCGTGCCGTTGATCTGATCGATCGACAGTCCCAGCGAGGTCGCCTTGGCCGCGTCGATGTCGATGCGGAACTGCGGCGTGTCTTCCTGGCCGTTCGGGCGTACGTTGGCCAGCTTCTTGCTGCCTGCGGCCAGGCCGAGCAGCTGGTTGCGCGCGGCCACCAGTGCCTCGTGGCCCTGGCCGCTGTTGTCCTTCAGGAAGAAGGTGTAGCCCGAGGCGGTCCCCAGCTCCGGAATGGCCGGCGGCGGGAAGGCGAAGATGAAGGCATCTTTGATCTGGCCCAGGGCCGCCATCGCACGGCCGGTGATCGGCATCACGCCATTGTCGGCGTCACGCTCGCTCCAGTCCTTCAGCTTGACGAACGCCATGCCCGCGTTCTGGCCCATGCCGGCGAAGCTGAAGCCCTGCACGGAGAACACCGAGTCCACCGCATCCTTCTCGTTCTGCAGGAAGTGGTTTTCCAGTGCCGCGATCGATTCCAGCGTGCGTTCCTGGGTGGCACCGACCGGCGCCTGCACCAGCGCCATCAGCACGCCCTGGTCTTCATTGGGCAGGAACGAGCTGGGCAGGCGCACGAACAGCACGCCCATCAGCACGAACAGCGCCGCCACGATGCCCATGAAGCGCCACGGACGGTGGATGATGCCGCGCACGCCGCGCTGGTAGCTTTCGCTGGTGCGGTCGAAGCCACGGTTGAAGCCATTGAAGAAGCGACCGGCCAGGCCACGGTGGGCGACGTGGTGCTCACCCTTCTTCAGCGGCTTGAGCATGGTCGCGCACAGTGCCGGGGTCAGCACGATCGCCACCAGCACCGACAACGCCATCGCAGAGACAATCGTGGCCGAGAACTGGCGATAGATCACGCCGGTGGAGCCGCTCATGAAGGCCATCGGCACGAACACCGCCGACAGCACCAGGCCGATACCCACCAGCGCACCGGTGATCTGGCCCATCGACTTGCGGGTCGCTTCGAGCGGCGACAGCCCTTCCTCGGACATGATGCGCTCGACGTTCTCCACCACCACGATGGCATCGTCCACCAGCAGGCCGATCGCCAGCACCATCGCGAACATGGTCAGCATGTTCACCGAGAAGCCCAGCATCGCCAGCACGCCGAAGGTACCCAGCAGCACCACCGGCACGGCGATGGTCGGGATCAGGGTGGCGCGGAAGTTCTGCAGGAACAGGTACATCACCACGAACACCAGCACGATCGCTTCGATCAGGGTCTGCACCACGCCCTTGATCGACACGCGCACGAACGGGGTGGTGTCGTACGGGATCTCGGCCTTCAGGCCGGCCGGGAAGAAGCCCTTCATGTCTTCCAGCGCGGCATCCACACCGGCCGCGGTATCCAGCGCGTTGGCGCCGGTGGCCAGGGTGACCGCCAGGCCACTGGCCGGCTGGCCGTTGTAGCGGGTGACGAAGTCGTAGGACTCGGCACCCAGCTCGACGCGGGCGACATCACCCAGGCGCAGCTCGGCACCGTCCTGCGCACCGCGCACGATGATGTTTCGGAACTGTTCCGGGGTCTGCAGGCGCGACTGCGCGTTGATGGTGGCGTTGAGCTGCTGGCCCTTCACCGACGGCGCACCGCCGAGCTGGCCGATCGCCACCTGGGCGTTCTGCGCCTTGATCGCGGCGGTCACTTCCGGCACCGACAGGCCATAGGTATGCAGCTTGTTCGGGTCCAGCCAGATGCGCATGGCGTACTTGCCACCGAACACCTGGATGTTGCCCACGCCTGGCACGCGGCTCAGGCGGTCGACGACATTGGAACCGACGTAGTCGGCGATGTCGTTGGCGTCCATGCTGCCGTTCTCGGACACGAACGCGATGACGTTCAGGAAGCCCGAGCTGGACTTGGCCACGTTGATGCCCTGCCGCTGCACTTCCTGCGGCAGCAGCGGCATGGCCAGCTGCAGCTTGTTCTGCACCTGCACCTGGGCGATATCCGGGTTGGTGCCGCTCTCGAAGGTCAGGGTGATGGTGGCCTGGCCGTTGGACGAGCTGTTGGAGGAGAAGTAGATCAGGCCATCAAGGCCCTTCATGTTCTGCTCGATGATCTGCGTCACCGAGTCCTCGACCACCTTGGCCGATGCACCCGGGTAGGTGGCACTGATTTCCACCGCCGGCGGTGCGACGTTGGGGTACATCGAGACCGGCAGCTTGAACAGCGCCAGGCCGCCGGCGAGCATGATGATGATGGCGATCACCCACGCAAAGATGGGTCGATCGATGAAAAAGCGTGCCATGGGGTTCTCCGCTTACTTCGCGTCGCCGGCCGGGGCGGCAGGCTGGGCGGCTGCCGCCGGCTTGGCCGGTGCGTCGCCCTTCTCGGTGGCCTTGACCGGCATGCCGGGGCCGATCTTCTGCAGGCCTTCGACGATGACCTTGTCACCGGCCTTCAGGCCGTCCTCGACCAGCCACTTGTCGCCGACCGTGCGGCTGACCTTGACCGGGCGCACTTCGACCTTGTTGTCCTTGCCGACCACCATCGCGGTGGTGTCGCCCTTCGGATCGCGCGCGATGCCCTGCATCGGCACCAGCACCGCGTCGCTGCGCACGCCGCCGCCGATCACCGCACGCACGTACATGCCCGGCATCAGCAGGCCGTCCGGGTTGTCCACCTTCACGCGCAGGCCGAAGCTGCCGGTGGTCGGATCGACGCTGACTTCGGAGAACTCCAGCGTGCCCTTGTGCTCGAAGGTGCTGCCGTCTTCCATCAGGATGCTGACCGGCAGGGTCTGGTTGTCCTGCAGGCGGCCGGCGGCCAGTTCGCGGCGCAGCTGCAGCAGCTCGGCCGAGGACTGGGTCAGGTCGACATAGATCGGGTCCAGCTGCTGCACGGTGGCCAGTGCGTTGGCCTGGCCGGCGCTGACCAGCGCACCCTGGGTGACGCTGGACTTGCCGATGCGGCCGCTGATCGGCGCGGTGATGCGGGCGTAGCCCAGGGTGACGTTGGCCGCATCCAGCGAGGCCTTGGCGGCACCGACGTCGGCCTCGGCCTGCTTCTGCGCGGCGACGGCGTTTTCCAGGTCCTGCTGGCTGACCGCATCAACCTTGGCCAGCTCGGTGATGCGCTTGGCACTCAGGCGCGCGGCATTGGCGGTGGCTTCGGCGCGGGCCAGCTGGGCGCGGGCGTTGTTGGCCTGGGCCCGGTAGCTGGCATCGTCGAGCTGGTACAGCGGCTCGCCGGCCTTGACCATGCCGCCCTCGGTAAACAGGCGCTTGGCCACGATGCCATTGACCTGCGGGCGCACTTCGGCGACCAGGAAGGCATTGGTACGGCCCGGCAGTTCGCGGGTCAGGCCCACGGTCTCGGACTTCAGCGTGACCACGGTGACGTCACCCGGGCCCTGCTCGGGGGCCTGGGGTTGGCCGCCGCAGGCAGCCACGGTCGCGGCGATTGCCAGCGACAGTGCAAAGGGTCGGATTCGGCTCAGCAACATGACGGAAAGGCTCTTGGAGGAAGGAATCTCAGAGGGAGCTGATATCGATGGACGTTCCCCTTCCGGTGAAAGCCCGCAGATCGCGCCCACCCGGGTGGAGTGGGCGCCGGACCGGCCTGCCACGCACACCACGGGAATGATGGGTGCGAAATATACATATATGCTTGTTTGTTTGTAAACCGGTACAATTCAGCCACGTTTCACCCGCACTCGTACCCACACCCATGGCCCGCAAGACCAAAGAGGACACCCAGGCAACCCGGGAAGGCATCCTTGACGCCGCCGAAGCCTGCTTCCATGAACACGGCGTGGCCCGTACCACGCTGGAGATGATCGGTGCCCGCGCCGGCTACACCCGTGGCGCGGTCTACTGGCACTTCAAGAACAAGAGCGAGGTGCTGGCCGCCATCGTCGAGCGCGTGCACCTGCCCTTCATGCAGGAACTGGAGCGCACCTCCACCGACCAGCGCGACACCCCGGTGCACGATCTGCGCGCGGTGATGATCCACTCGTTCATCGAGCTGTCCGAGGACGAGCGCCTGCGCAAGACCATGGAGATCATGCTGCGCAGCGATGCGTCGGCGGACACCAGGGTGCTGACCGAAATGCAGCAGGCCGGATTCCGCGATGCGCTGGACCGGATGGAGCGTGCCCTGCGCCGCGCCCGCGATCTGGGCCAGCTGCGCGAAGGCGCCGACCCGAAAATCGCCGCGCGCATGCTGCACGCCACCGTGCTGGGCGTGCTGCACGGCGCGATGGTCGAACCGGAACTGATGGACCTCAAGCGCGACGGCATGCTCGCGCTGGACATGACCCTGGCCGCCTACGTGAAGGATGGTGTGTTCGTTCCCGGCACCGTCCCCGAGCCGCTGCCCGAGGCGTGAACGAGGCTGCTCCCATCACTGCGGCCCCCCCTGCAAGGGCAGATCGATGATCCTGGACAACGTGGTGTGGGGCTTCATCGGGTGTGGCAGCGTCACCGAGAAGAAGAGCGGGCCAGCCCTGGCCAACACGCCGGGCTCACGGGTAGTGGCGGTCATGCGCCGCAATGCCGCATTGGCCGAAGACTATGCACGCCGCCACGCGATTCCGCGCTGGTACGCGGACGCCGATGCACTCATCGCCGATCCGGAGGTGAACGCGGTCTACGTTGCAACACCGCCCTCCACGCACATGCACTACGCATTGCAGGCGATTGCTGCGGGCAAGCCGGTCTACATCGAAAAGCCGATGGCCATGGACCACGACGAGTGCCAGCGCATCATCGCGGCCAGCGCCCGCAGCGGCGTGCCCGTGTTCGTGGCCTACTACCGCCGTGCCCTGCCCCGCTTCGCACAGGTGAAGCAGCTGCTGGACGACGGCGCGATCGGCACAGTGCGCGCCGTGCGCGCCACCCTGCACCGGCCGCATTCAGTGGATGCCGCATCGCCTGACTTCTGGCGGACCAACCCCGCGATCGCCGGCGGCGGGCTGTTCGTCGACCTGGGCTCGCATACCCTGGACCTGCTCGACCATCTGCTGGGGCCGCTGAGCGATGTGCGTGGCCTGGCCAGCTCGTTGACCGGCGCCTACGCCGCCGAGGACAGCGTCTCGATGTGCTTCCGCACCGGGACGGGGACGCACGGCATCGCGCAATGGAGCTTCTGCGCGTTCCGCCGCCAGGATCAGATCGAGATCACCGGCGACCGGGGGCAGCTGCGCTTTGCCACCTTCGAGGACGTTCCGGTGGAGCTGGAAACCGAAGCGGGCGTGCAGGCCTTCGACATCCCGAACCCGTCGTCGATCCAGCAGCCGTTGATCGCCTCCCTCGTCGACGAACTGCGCGGCAACGGGCACTCGCCCTCGAACGGCATCAGCGCCGCCCGCACCAGTGCAGTGATCGACCAGGTGCTGCGGGACTACCGCACCCGGCAATCGCACTGACCGCACAGGAAAAAGGCCACCTTGCGGCGGCCTTTTCTGCTGCAGTGGGCGGGGTCAGCGCCCTCGCCACGGCGAGGGATCCGACCCCACCAGGCATTACAGGATGTAGCGGCTCAGGTCCGGGTCCTGCACCAGCTCACCCAGGTGCTTGTCCACGTAGGCGCTGTCGATGGCCAGGGTTTCGCCGTCGCGGTCCGGTGCCTCGTAGCTGAGCGAATCCAGCAGGCGCTCCAGCACCGTATGCAGGCGACGCGCGCCGATGTTTTCCTGGCGTTCGTTCACCTGGAAAGCGATCTCGGCCAGACGATCAATGGCATCGGCAGTGAAGCTGACCTTGACGCCTTCGGTGGCCAGCAGTGCTTCGTACTGCTTGGTCAGCGCGGCCTTCGGTTCGGTCAGGATGCGCACGAAATCGTTCTTGCTCAGCGCACCCAGCTCCACGCGGATCGGGAAGCGGCCCTGCAGCTCCGGAATCAGGTCGCTGGGCTTGGCCAGGTGGAACGCGCCCGACGCGATGAACAGGATGTGGTCGGTCTTGATCGTGCCGTACTTGGTGGACACGTTGGAGCCTTCCACCAGCGGCAGCAGGTCGCGCTGCACGCCTTCGCGCGACACGTCACCACCACCCACGTTGTCGCCACGCTTGGCGACCTTGTCGATCTCGTCGATGAAGACGATGCCGTGCTGCTCGCAGGCCTCGATCGCGGCGGTGCGGATGTCGTCCTCGTTGACCAGCTTGCCCGCTTCTTCCTCGATCAGCAGCGGGCGCGCGGCCTTGATGGTCAGCGTGCGCTTGTGCGCCTTGGCGCCGCCGCCGAGGTTGGCGAACATCGACTTCAGCTGCTGGCCCATTTCCTCCATGCCCGGCGGGGTCATGATGTCCATGCTGACGTTTGCGGCCAGGTCGAGTTCGATCTCGCGCTCGTCCAGCTCACCGTTGCGCAGCATCTTGCGGAACTTGATGCGGGTCTCGTTGTCCTGCGCCGACGGCTCGTTGCGGGCGACTTCCGGATCGAAGCCGATGCCACCGCTGCGGCGCGGCAGCAGCGCATCCAGGATGCGGTCTTCGGCACGCTCTTCGGCCTGGGTGCGTACGCGCACCTTGGCCTGTTCGCGATAGAGCTTGACCGCGGTATCGGCCAGGTCGCGGATGATCTGCTCGACGTCCTTGCCGACGTAGCCGACTTCGGTGAAGCGGGTGGCTTCGACCTTCACGAACGGTGCGTTGGCCAGCGTGGCCAGGCGACGCGCGATCTCGGTCTTGCCGACGCCGGTCGGGCCGATCATCAGGATGTTCTTCGGCATCACTTCATTGCGCAGCTCGGGCACCAGCTGCATGCGGCGCCAGCGGTTGCGCAGGGCGATGGCCACGGCGCGCTTGGCGTCGTGCTGGCCGACGATGTGCCGGTCCAGTTCCTGCACGATCTCGCGCGGGGTCATGGTGGCGGAGGAAACTTCGATCTTCGACATGGATGTGCTCACGGATTCTTTGTCGGTAGTGCCGGCCGCTGGCCGGCAACCAGGCACGCGTGCGGGGGATCATGAGGTTGCCGGCCAGCGGCCGACGCTACCCTCACAGCTCCTCGACCACCACGTTGCGGTTGGTGTAGATGCAGATGTCGCCGGCGATGCCGATCGCTTCGCTGGCGATGGTGCGCGCATCCAGTTCGGTGTGCGCCATCAAGGCGCGTGCGGCCGACAGTGCATACGAGCCACCCGAGCCGATGGCGATGATGCCGTCCTCCGGCTCGATCACATCGCCGGTGCCGCTGATGATCAGCGAGGTTTCCTTGTCGGCCACCGCCAACAGGGCTTCCAGCTTGCCGAGGCGGCGCTCGGTGCGCCAATCCTTGGCCAGTTCGACCGCAGCACGCTGCAGCTGGCCGTGCTTTTCCAGCTTGGCCTCGAACAGCTCGAACAGGGTGAAGGCATCGGCGGCGGCACCGGCGAAGCCGGCCAGTACCTGGCCATCACGGCCGAGGCGGCGCACCTTGCGCGCGTTGCCCTTCATCACGGTGTGGCCCAGCGTGACCTGGCCGTCGCCGGCAATGGCCACGTGCTCGCCGCGACGGACGCAGACGATGGTGGTGGCGTGGAAAACGTTGGGGTTCTGACTGGGGTCCATGATGCCTCCGGGGTGACAGAACCAGAGGTGGGGACTGCGCTGCGCCCTTCAAGCCACCCGCGACCGGCTGCCGCAGGGGCAACGTTCAGCTTTCTCCGCTGCCCTCGTTGCTGCGTCGACGCTTCGCGCGCGGATGCGCGGCGTCGTAGACCTTGGCCAGGTGCTGGAAATCGAGGTGGGTATAGATCTGCGTGGTGGCGATGTCGGCGTGGCCCAGCAGCTCCTGCACACCGCGCAGGTCGCCGGACGATTCCAGGATGTGGCTGGCGAAACTGTGCCGCAGCATGTGCGGGTGCACGTGCTTGAACAGGCCCTGGCGCTGCGCCAGCTGGCGGATGCGGATCTGCACTGCACGCTGGCTGATCGGCCCGTTGCGGCCGGGGAACACCGGCGAGGCCGGGCCGCCCCCACTTTCCGTGCGCCACGCCTGCAGGGCTTCGCGCGCGGGCCGGCCGAACGGCACCCGGCGCTGGCGGTTGCCCTTGCCCAGCACGTTCACCAACCCGCTGTCGAAATCCAGATCGCGCCAGGTCAGCGCGCAGACTTCGCTCAGGCGCAGGCCAGAGGAATAGAACAGTTCCAGCAACGCGCGGTCACGGCGGCCGAGCTCACCCTCCGGCTCCAGCTCGACCAGCTGCACCGCCTCATCGGCGTCGAGGACCTGTGGCAACCGGCGCGGTGCGCGCGGTGCCTTCAGCGTCGCTGCCGGGCTGACCTCGATACGCCCGTGCTTGAGCAGCCAGGCATAGAAGCTTCGGCAGGCCGACAGGCGGCGCTGCAGGCTCTTGGCCGACAGGCCACGCCGGTGCTCGTCGGCAACGAACTGGCGCACGGCCTCGGCATCCAGTGCCTCCACCGCCACGCCACGCGGCTCGGCCCAGGCCGACAGCGCGTCCAGGTCGCGGCGGTAGGCGTCGAGCGTATGCGCCGACATCCGCCGCTCCACCTGCAGGTGCTGCAGGAAGGCCTGTACCGCGCTCATCGTCGTCGCAACCTGCTCAGCCCGGGAAGCGCTTCAGGCCAGTGACCAGCGCGTCGCCCATCATGCGCAGGAACAACGTCCCCATGCCCGGGTAGAAGCGGTTCGGGTCGTGGCTGCCGACCGCGATCAGGCCCACGCCCGGTAGCGGCAGCAGCGCGGTGGTCTGCACTTCCTCGCTGCGCACGCCGTACAGCACGGCATTCTTTTCCGGCTGCAGGCGGCCGCAGATCGGCTCGCCATCGTTCAGGCAATCGCGGAACGGGCCCAGCTGCGGATCATCCGCGGCAATCACCCGCAGCCAGTCGGCCTGTTCCAGCCCGGCCACTGGCGTGTGCACCACCAGCCGCACCAGGTCGCCGGCGAAGTCTTCCTGCAACGAGGCGGCCATCGCGCGCAGGGTGTCAGCCGCGTTGTCCTGCTTCATCAGCGCCAGGGTCAGCTGGTGCGTGCGCACCGCCAGCCGCTCATTGACCTGGGCGGTCGCGCCCAGATCGGCCAACCGTCGTGCCAGCTCGCGGTTCTTCTCGCGCAGCACTTCCAGCTGGTAGCTGGCCAGCGACGCGGTCGGGCCGTCGTCACGCGGCACCACCAGGGTCAGGGCCAGGTCCGGGAACTGCTTGAGGAAGCCGGGATGACGCCGCAACCAGGCAGCGACTTCATGGGCCCCGAGCTTGTCGACGGTTTCGGTCATGCGATCCACTCCCCTTCGAAGACGAATGCGGTCGGGCCCGCCATCACCACCGGCTGGCCATCGCCCGGCCACTGGATGCGCAGGTCGCCACCGGGCAGGCTGATGCGGGCATCGCGCTGCAGGCGACTGCGCTGCATCAGGGTCACCGCGGCGGCACAGGCACCACTGCCGCAGGCCAGGGTCTCGCCGACACCGCGCTCGAACACGCGCAGGCGGGCGTGGGCCGGGCTCATCACCTGGGCGAAGCCCACGTTCACCGAGCGCGGGAACGACGCATGCTGCTGCAGCAGCGCACCGACGCGCTCGACCGGTGCAGCATCGACCAGGCCCACTTCGATCACCGCATGCGGGTTGCCCATCGACACCGCGGCGAAGCGTACGCTCTCGCCCTGCAGCGGCAGCAGGTATTCCTCGCGCGCGTGCGCAAAGCCCATCAGCGGCACGTTGGCCGGCTCGAAGGCGGGCACGCCCATCGTCACCGCAAACTGCCCTTCGCCCAGCACCTTCACTTCATGGCTGGCCAGCGGGCTGTCGATGACGAATGCAACGCCCTGCGCACTGCCCTCGCGCACCAGCCAGGCGGCGATGCAGCGCGCGCCGTTGCCGCACTGCTCGGAATTGGAGCCGTCGGCATTCCAGATGCGGTACGAGGCCACCGAACCGTCCGCACGTGGTGCCTCGATGGTCAGGATCTGGTCGCAGCCAACGCCGGTGTGGCGGTCGGCCAGGCGCGCGGCCAGCTCGGGCGTGGGCGGTGCGGTGCCGTCACGCAGGTCGATCACTACGAAATCATTGCCCGCGCCATGCATCTTGCTGAAACGCAGGGCCCTGGAACCGGCCTTACTCATTCCCGCTGCCCGCCTTCTTCGCGGGCGTTGGCGCCGGCTGGGTGGCCGGTGCGGCCGGCTCCACGGTCGTGGCCGGGGTGCCGCTGCCCTGGGTCTGCGGCGCGGTCGCCTCGGTGGCGGGCTCGGCAGCGGGTTCGACGGTTTCTTCCACCGGCACCGGCTTCTGCGGCAGTACCAGCGGTCCCTTGTTGCCGCAGGCGGCGAGGAGCAGCAGCGAGGCCGCTGCCAGCGGAATCAGGATGGCGTTTCGATGGGGGATCTTCATGCCCCGAGTATAGCCATTGGCGGCTGAGCGGTTGGTGCAGGGAATCGGGTGGCCGGCCAGCGGCCGGCACTACCGCCGGCGCTCAATCCGCGGGCGGCGGTGGCAGCGGCCGCGTCCACAGCCAGATTGCGACCACGGTCATGCTGCCGATCGAGAACCACTTCACCCAAGCGATCGGCACGCACCACAGCATGATGCCGGCGCATACCGCCATGGTGATCGTCGCCATCCACTTGCCATAGCGGCTGACCGCCCCGTGTGCCTGCCAGTTGGCGATGGCCGGGCCGAAACGCGGATGCTGCAGCAGCCAGGTATGCAGGCGCTCCGAACCGCGCGAGGCGGCCCAGGCCGAGATCAGGATGAATACGGTGGTCGGCAGCCCCGGAACGAAGATGCCGACGATGCCGGTGCCCAGGCTGACGTACGCCAGCAGCCACCATGCCCAGCGGAAACGCACCACGCGCGGCGGCGTGGCGCTATCGCGGGGTGCAGATGGCTCGGGCTGGCTCATGGCCGCAAGGATACCGGTTCGGGGTGCCAGGCAGCGCCCGGCGCCCCTTCGCCGTTACGGCTGGGCGATGCCCAGCTGCTGCAGCACGAACGCGTACGACTCGGACAGTTCGCGGTAGCGTTGGAAGCGCCCCGACTTGCCGCCGTGGCCAGCTTCCATGTTGGTGCGGAACAGGATCGGGTAGTGGCCGGTGTTGTCATCACGCAGCCTGGCCACCCATTTGGCGGGCTCCCAGTACTGCACCTGCGAATCCCACAGGCCGGTACCCACGTACAGCGCCGGGTACGCCTGCTGCTTCACGTTGTCATAGGGCGAGTAGGACAGCATGTAGTCGTAATACGGCTTCTGCTCCGGGTTGCCCCACTCGTCGTATTCGTTGGTGGTCAACGGAATGGTCGGGTCGAGCATGGTCGTGACCACGTCGACGAACGGCACCTGCGCCACCATCACCCGGTAATCCTGCGGCGCCTGGTTGGCCACCGCGCCCATCAGCAGGCCGCCGGCGCTGCCACCGGACGCGGCCACGCGATCCTTCGCCGCCCAGCCCTGTGCTACCAGGCCACGGGTGACGTCGATGAAGTCGTTGAAGGTGTTCTGCTTGTGCAGCAGCTTGCCGTTCTCGTACCAGTCGCGTCCCATCTCCTGGCCGCCACGGATGTGGGCGATGGCATACACCACGCCACGATCAAGCAGGCTGACCGCGGTCTGGTTGAAGTACGGATCCATCGACATGCCGTAGCTGCCGTAGGCGTACTGGAACAGCGCGCCCTTGCCGTCCTTCTGGTAGCCCTTGCGGTAGACCAGCGACACCGGCACCTTCACGCCATCGCGCGCGGTGATCCAGACGCGGTCGGTCTCGTACTTCGAGGCGTCATAGCCGATCACCGGCTGCACCTTCAGCTGGCGACGCTCGCCGGTGGCGGTGTTCAGCTCGAACACGGTGGTCGGGGTGGTCATCGAGGTGTAGACGTAGCGCAGCCACGGCGTATCGGCCTCGGTGTTATCGCCCAGGCCCATCGAATAGGCCGGCTCGTCGGCCTTCACGTAGTCGCTGCGCCCGTCCTTGAACAGCAGGCGGATGCGCTCCAGGCCCTCGGAACGTTCGGCGATGGCGGTGTACGTGTCGAACAGTTCGAAGCCTTCGATGAACACCGCATCGTCGTGCGCGATCCAATCCTTCCATTGCGCGCGCGAGGTGGCATCGGTCGGTGCGGTGACCAGCTTGAAGTTCTTCGCACCGTCGTTGGTGCGGATCACCCAGCGGCCGTCATGGTGGTCGGCGTCGTACTCGACATCGCGCTGGCGCGGCGCCAGCACGGTGAAGGTGGTCGGGTCGCTGGCCGGCGCGTAGCGCTCTTCCGAGGACACGGTGCTGTGCACGCCGATGGTGATGAAGCGATCGTCGCGGGTGCGGCCGATGCCCATGTAGAAGCTGTCGTCCTTCTCTTCGTAGACGACGGTGTCGGCGCTGGCCGGGGTGCCCAGCACGTGCTTCTTCACGCGCACGGTCAGCAGCGTTTCCGGATCGTTCTCGACATACAGCACGGTGCGGTTGTCGTCGGCCCAGACCAGGTCGCCGGAGCTGCCGGTGATCACATCGGGCAGCACCGTGCCGGTGGCCAGGTCCTTGAAGCGGATCGTGTACTGGCGGCGGCCGACGTCATCGTCGGCCCAGGCCAGCAGCTGGTTGTCCTGGCTGACTTCCATCGAACCGACGCTGAAGTAGCCCTTGCCGGCGGCCATCGCGTTGACGTCCAGCAGGATTTCCTCTGCCGCCTCCATGCTGCCCTTGCGGCGCGCGTGGATGGGGTAATCCTGGCCGGTCTCGAAGCGGCTGTAGTACCAGTAGCCGCGCTCGCGCGCCGGCACGCTGGAATCGTCCTGCTTGATGCGGCCGACGATCTCCTTGTACAGGGTGTCTTCCAGTGGCTTCAGCGGTGCCAGCAGCTGGTCGGCGTAGGCATTCTCTGCCTGCAGGTAGGCCAGCATGTCCTTGTTCTCGCGCTTGTCGTCGCGCAGCCAGTAATAGTCATCGTTGCGGGTCGCGCCGAACGGCGCCTTGACCACGTGCGGATGCTTGGCGGCATCCGGCGGAACGGGCGGCGTGGCGGCGGTAGCAGTCGTGGTCATCAGGCTGGCGAGCAACAGGCAGAGAGTGGACTTCATGAGATAAGGCTCCTGGCGCATCAATGCAATGGTCTTCGACGGGGTCAGATCCCTTTTCCCGAAAAGGGATCTGACCCCAATCTCGGCAATGCGGCAACCCTGCGGAACGTCATGGGTTGCGCCGGCCGGCGTACCATGGGCACATGAGCACCCCGCCCCACACGCCGGGCTACAGCCGGCGCAGCCATGAAATCGCTCCGTTCCACGTGATGTCCCTGCTGGCCCGCGCGCAGGCGCTGGAACAGGCAGGCCACGATGTGATCCACCTGGAAATCGGCGAACCGGACTTCACTACCGCCGAACCCGTCGTGCGTGCCGGCCAGGCCGCACTGGCCGCCGGCCACACCCGCTACACCGCCGCGCGCGGCCTGCCGGCGCTGCGCCAGGCGATCAGCGGTTTCTACCGCAGCCACTATGGGCTGGATGTCGATCCCGGACGCATCCTGGTCACCCCGGGTGGGTCCGGTGCGCTGCTGCTGGCCAGCAGCCTGCTGGTCGATCCCGGCCGCCACTGGCTGCTGGCCGACCCCGGCTACCCCTGCAACCGCCACTTCCTGCGCCTCGTCGAGGGCGGCGCGCAGCTGGTGCCGGTCGGCCCGGACACCGCCTACCAGCTGACCCCTTCGCTGGTGGAACAGCACTGGAATGACGACAGCGTCGGCGCGCTGGTCGCCTCACCGGCCAATCCGACCGGCACCGTGCTGTCCGCCGACGAACTGGCGGCACTGTCGCAGGCCCTGCACGCGCGGGGCGGCCACCTGGTGGTGGACGAGATCTACCACGGCCTGACCTACGGCCTGGATGCGCCCAGCGTGCTGCAGGTGGACGACAGCGCGTTCGTGCTGAACAGTTTTTCCAAGTACTTCGGCATGACCGGCTGGCGGCTGGGCTGGCTGGTGGCACCGCCTGCAGCGGTACCGGACCTGGAAAAGCTGGCGCAGAACCTGTACATCAGCGCCTCCAGCATCGCCCAGCACGCCGCGCTCGCCTGCTTCAGCGAGGAATCAATGGCGATCTTCGAACAGCGCCGCGAAGCGTTCCGCCAACGCCGCGACTTCCTGCTGCCCGCGTTGCGTGAGCTCGGCTTCCGCATTGAAGTCGAGCCGCAGGGCGCGTTCTACCTGTACGCCGATGTCAGCGCGTTCACCGACGACGCGCAGGCGTTCTGCGCGCACTTCCTGGAAACCGAGCACGTGGCATTCACCCCGGGCCTGGATTTCGGCTTCCATCGCGCCAACCAGCATGTGCGGCTGGCGTATACCCAGCAGGTACCGCGGTTGCAGGAGGCGGTGGCGCGGATCGCGCGCGGGTTGAAGCGTTGGCAGGGATCACGTTGAGGGTAGTGCCGGCCGCTGGCCGGCACTACCGGTAAAGAAAAACGCCGCCCTGGGGCGGCGTTTTCCGTTCTGCTTACTTGCCGCCCAACCGCTCCCACAGGAAGCTGTAGGCCAGCGCGGACATATGCGCGGCCTGTGCATTGTTGGCTGCGCCGCCGTGGCCGCCTTCGATGTTCTCGTAGTAGGTCACGTCCTTGCCGGCGTCGATCATCTTCGCCGCCATCTTGCGGGCGTGGCCCGGGTGCACGCGGTCATCGCGGGTGGAGGTCGTGAACAGCACCGGCGGGTAGTTCTTCTTCGCGTTGAACAGGTGGTACGGCGAGAAGGTCTTGATGAATTCCCAGTCGCTGGTATCCGGGTTGCCGTACTCGGCCATCCACGAGGCGCCGGCCAACAGGTGGCTGTAGCGCTTCATGTCCAGCAGCGGCACCTGCACCACCACCGCACCGAACAGCTCCGGGTACTGGGTCAGCATGTTGCCCGTCAGCAGGCCACCGTTGCTGCCGCCCTGCACGCCCAGGTGCTTGGCGCTGGTGATCTTGCGCTTGACCAGGTCCCGCGCCACCGCGGCCATGTCTTCATAGGCCTTGTGACGGTTCTGCTTCAGCGCCGCCTGGTGCCAGCGCGGGCCGTACTCGCCGCCGCCGCGGATGTTGGCGACCACGTACACGCCGCCCTTCTCCAGCCAGGCGCGGCCCATGCCACCGGAATAGCTCGGGGTCAGCGAGATCTCGAAACCACCGTAGCCATACAGCAGGGTCGGGTTGGAGCCATCGAGCTTCATCGCCCTGTCGTGCACCACGAAATACGGCACGCGGGTGCCGTCCTTGCTGGTGGCGAAGTGCTGCTCGATCACCTTGCCCTTGGCATCGAAGAAGGCCGGCATGGTCTTCAGCGTTTCCGGTGCCTGGCCGATCTCGGCCAGGGCCAGCGTGGTCGGCGTCAGGTAATCGGTGGCGGTCAGCCACACCGCGTCGCTGTCATTGCTGTCCACCGCAGCCACGCCCAGCGTGCCGAAGGCCGGGGCGCCGACGAAGCGGCTGGTCTGCCAGCCGTCGGCGCCCGGGGTCAGCACCGACAGGCGGTTCTTGACGTCGTCCAGCACATTCAGCACCAGGTGGCTCTTGGTCCAGCTGGCACTGGCCAGCGAGGTGGTCGCGGTCGGGGTGAACAGCACGTCGAAGTCGCGCTTGCCGGCCAGGAAGTCGTCCAGCTTCGTCGCCAGCAGCGAACCGGACGCGTAGGTCTTGCCGCCCACGGTCCACGGATCGCGCAGTTCCAGGGTCAGCCACTGCTTGTGCAAACCCTTCTCGGCCGAGTTCGGCGCGTCGATCTTGGTCAGCGTGCCGTCGTCGCCACGCAGGTAGAGCTCGTTGTTGTAGAACGCCAGGGTGCGGCTGACCAGGTTGCGTTCGAAGCCCGGGGTGTCATCGTGCATCGCCGCGATGTACATGTCCTCCGGCTTGCCTTCGTACACCACGGTGGCCGAGGCCATCGGCGTGCCGCGCTTCCACAGTTTGGCCACGCGCGGGTAGCCGGAGGTGGTCATCGAGCCGGCACCGAAGTCGGTGTAGACGAACACGGTGTCGCGATCGACCCAGTTGAGGCCGCCCTTCGACTCCGGACGGAAGAAGCCGTCCTTGATCCAGGTCTTGTTGGCCAGGTCGAACTCACGGGTGACGTCGGCGTCGGCGCCGCCGCGCGACAGCGCGATCAGGCAGCGGCTGTAATCCGGGCGCAGGCAGTCGGCGCCGTGCCAGACCCAGTTCTCGCCCTCGGCCTTGTTCAGTGCATCCAGGTCGAGCACGGTCTCCCACTGCGGCGAGGCCTTGCGGTACTCGGCCAGGGTGGTGCGGCGCCACAGGCCGCGCTCGTGCTGCTGGTCCTTCCAGAAGTTGTAGTAGTAGTCACCGATCTTCTGCACGCCGGGAATCTTGGCGTCGGAGTCGAGCACCTCGCGGATGCTGGTCTCCATCTGCTTGAAGGCCGGGGTCTGCGCCAGGCGCGCCTCGGACCTGGCATTCTGTTCCTTGACCCAGGACAGTGGCTTGTCGCCGGTGACGTCCTCCAGCCAGGCGTAGCGATCGGTGTCTTCAGCGGCCACGGCGGTCCCCACCGAGGCAGCGGTCATCATGCCGGCCAGCAGGCAGGCGGAAGCGAGTCGTGACATTGCAGCTCCAGGCAGTCATAAGCCGGGGAACGCTAGCACGGAATGTCGCGGCCTCCCCCGTGTCGAAGGTCAGGCCGTGGCCGCCGGACCGCGCCGGCCGCGTGCGGCGGAAGCCGGCCGACGGCGCGCCTGTCCACCGGTACGCCGCGCCCGCCATCGCCATGACGGGCGCGGCAGCGGAAAGCGCAGCAGCGCCCACCAGGCGGCGAGCGGCATGCCCACCAGCCACATCGGCAGCCAGCCCAGCCACGCGCTGCTGCCGCGTGCCCCCGGCCAGACCAGGACCAGCGCCAGCCCGGCCAGCGCCAGTTGCCGCACGCCGCGCAGCAGGCGTGGGTCGGCGCGTTCGATGGCGCGTTCAGTTGCAGGGCGACGGACGGAACGAGCGCTCATGGGGGCTTCTCCGGTAGACAATGCAACACAGCTTGGGCAAGCCCCTTCTCACAGGATGCGACACCATTGACGGATCGCGTGCACACAGTCGACCATGCGCGTGCAAGCCCACTGGAGCCCGCTCCCGCATGACTTCGATCCGCCCGTTCTGCGCCGTGCTGCTGGCTCTGTCCCTGGCAGGTCCTGCCATGGCCGCCAGTGAGCCGCCGTCGCCCCGCGCCAGCGCCACGGACGCGGCCGACCCGGGGGCGCCGATCGACCTGAAGCGCTTCATGGGCACCTGGTATGTGATCGGCCGCGTGCCGAACTTCATCGAACGCGGGCATGTCGCCAGCGTCAACGAGTACGAGCTGCGCGACGAGCACAAGGTCGCCATCACCTACCGCTACCGTGATGGTTTCGGCGAACCACTGCAGGAAATTCGCGCACGTGCCAGCGTCGATCCGGACAGCGGCAACCATGGCTGGCGAACCTGGTTCTATCGCGTGGTGCCGACCCATTCGCGGGTACTGGAAGTGGCCCCGGACTATTCATGGGCACTGATCGGTTATCCGGGCCGCGAAATGGCCTGGATCTTCGCGCGCAAGCCGGACATGGACAAAGCCCTGTACAAGGAGCTGGCCGAGCGCCTGCGCGACGAGTACGGCGTGAACACCGACAAGCTCAAGCGCGTGCCTCAGCATCCGGAACAGGTCGGCAAGCTGGGCTACGAAGTACCGAACGCGCGTTGACCGCACGTGGAATTGCCGGCCAGCGGCCGGCACTACCGTTTTTTTCCCGGCAATCGGGTAGAGCCGGCCGCTGGCCGGCTGCCGCCCGGCATTCTGTTACTTGCGGCTGTAATGCGCGACCAGGCGGTCGCCGAGCATCTGCAGCAGCTGCACCAGGACCAGCAACAGGACCACGGTGACCAGCGCCACGTCGGTGTGCGAACGCTGGTAACCATCGCGGAACGCCAGGTCGCCGAGGCCACCGGAACCGATCGCACCGCCCATCGCGGTGAAGCCGATCAGGGCCACGGTGGTGACCGTCGCCCCGGCGATCAGCCCCGGGCGTGCTTCCGGCAGCAGCACCCGGGTGACCAGCTGCCAGGTGGTGGCGCCCATCGCCTGGGTCGCCTCGATCACGCCACGATCCACTTCGCGCAGCGCGGTCTCGACAAGGCGCGCGTAGAACGGCGCCGCGCCGATCACCAGCGGCACGATCGCGCCGCGCACGCCCAGCGAGGTACCCATCAGGAACAGCGTGACCGGGATCAGCACGATCATCAGGATGATGAAAGGCACCGAGCGCAGCAGGTTCACCACCAGAGCCAGCACGCCATAGGCAAACGGCCGGCGCTTCATCTGCGGCGCCCCGAACAGGTACAGCAGCACGCCCAGCGGCAGGCCGATGGCCAGGGTCAGCGGCAGCGAACCGAGCAGCATCAGCAGGGTGTCGAAGGTGGCCTGGCCGATGTCGGCCCACTTGCCCGCATCCAGGTGACGGAAGAAACCGCCGGCAGTGGCGATGATCATCGACGCAGCTCCTCGACATGCACGCCGGCAGCCACGAAGGCAGCCTGCGCGGCGGACTGGTCACCGCCCACCAGGGCGACCACCAGCTGGCCATAGGGGGTGTCCTTGATCCGGTCGATACGGCCGGACAGGATGTTGTAGTCGACCCCGGTCTGGCGCGCGACGCTGCCGAGCAGGGGTTCGTAGGTGTCGCCGCCGAGGAAGGTCAGGCGCACGATGCGCCCGCCCACCACGTCGAAATCGCGGTGCAACGCCCCTTCGTCCACGTGCTCCGATTCGCTGACGAACCGCCGCGTGGTCGGGTGCTGCGGATGCAGGAACACCCGGGTAACCGGACCGGTCTCGACCATCTGGCCAGCATCGAGCACGGCCACGCGGTCGCAGACACGGCGGATCACGTCCATCTCGTGGGTGATCAGCACGATGGTCAGGCCCAGCTCGCGGTTGATCTTCGACAACAGCGACAGCACCGAGGCGGTGGTCTGCGGATCCAGCGCGCTGGTGGCCTCGTCGCACAGCAGGATCTGCGGGCGGGTCGCCAGCGCACGGGCGATGCCGACACGCTGCTTCTGGCCGCCGGACAGCTGCGCCGGATACTTCTGCGCATGCGCTTCCAGGCCCACGGTCTGCAGCAGCTCGGCCACGCGCGCGTCGATCTCCGCCTGCGGCGTGCCGGCCAGTTCCAGCGGGAAGGCGACATTGCCAGCCACCGTGCGCGACGACAGCAGGTTGAAGTGCTGGAAGATCATGCCGATGCGCCGGCGCAGCGTGCGCAGGCCGTCCGCGTCCAGTGCGGTGACATCCTCGCCACCGATCAGCAGCCGGCCACCGCTGGGCTCTTCCAGGCGGTTGATCATGCGGATCAGGGTCGACTTGCCGGCGCCGGAATGGCCGATGATGCCGAATACCTCACCGGCCTCGATGGTCAGGTCCAGCGGTTGCAGCGCGCTGACTTCGCGGCCGGCAACGGCATAGGATTTGTGCAGGCGCTGGAACTCGATCACGGGCGTGGCTCACCGGCTGGGTGACGGAAGGGGGCGTGCAGCCTACCAGCGCAGGCGGTCGCGCGCCCGCGCCATGGGCCAGAATGTTATTCCTTTTGATTCTAAGCCGCCCGCGCCGACGTGTTGGCTGGGGTCAGAGCCCCTGCGGGGATCCGACCCCGGGGTCGGATCCCCGCAGGGGCTCTGACCCCATTCCCAGGCCCAACCGGCTCAGGGATGGTCCAGCGGCTTCGGTGGCTGCACCCGGTTCAGGCGCTCACGATGCAGCAGGTACAGTCCCGAAGCCACGATGATCGCGGCGCCCACCCAGGTATAGCCATCAGGCAGCTGGCCCCAGAAGGCCAGGTCCCAGCCGATCACCCAGACCAGCCCGCTGTACTCCAGCGGCGCGATCATCGAGGCCTCGCCCAGCTGGAACGCCTTGGTCAGGGCGATCTGGCCCAGCGCCCCGGCCAGGCCCATGCCGGCGATCAGCGGCGCATGCGCCAGCTGCAGCGGCACCCAGCCGGGAAGGGACAGCAGGCCGGCACCGATGGCCATGATCACCAGGAACCAGACCACCATCGACTGCGAGGTATCGGTGCGGGTCAGCAGGCTGACCGTGATCGCCGCCACGGCATAGGCGGTGGCCGCAGCCAGCACCATCAGGCCGGGCACCGAGATGAAACCGTCCACGCCCGGCCGCAGCACCACCAGCACGCCGACCAGGCCGATGCCGATGGCGACCCAGCGCCGTGGCCCGACCCGCTCGCCCAGCAGCGGTACCGACAAGGCGGCGATCAGCAGCGGGGCGACGAAATAGATGGTGTAGGCGGTGGACAGCGGCAGGTCGCGCAGGGCGAACACGAAGCAGCCGATCATCGCCATGCCCAGCGCGCCACGCAGCAGGTGCAGGCCCCAGCGACGCGGCACCAGCGAGCGCGGGCCGGCGCTGGCCAACACCCAGACCAGCACGAACGGCAACGAGGCCGCGCCGCGCAGGAAGGTCACTTCCAGGGTCGGATAGCTGGCCGACAGCTGCTTCATGCCAGCGTCCATCAGCGAGAAACAGGCGACCGCAGCGACCATCCAGGCCACCGCACGCGAAGGGGAGCGTTGCACGTTCATGGCCCATTATCGCCCGGTCGTCGCTTTCTGTAGAGCCGAGCCCACGCTCGGCTGCCCTTCACAAAGCCGCCGAGCGTGGGCTCGGCGCTACAAAGGGCGGGCATGCGGGCCCTCGCGATAGAATGATCGCCACTGAAACCTGCGGAGCACCGCCCATGCCTTCCTTCGACGTCGTGTCCGAAGTCGACACCCACGAGCTGACCAACGCCATCGACCAGGCCAACCGCGAACTGGCCACCCGCTTCGACTTCAAGGGCGTGGACGCAAAGTTCGAGCGCGACGGCGATGTCATCAACCAGACCGCGCCGACCGAATTCCAGCTCAAGCAGATGAACGACATCCTGCGTGCTCGCCTGGCCGCACGCGGCATCGACGTGCTCAGCCTGGAGTTCGGCGACATCGAGACCAACCTGGCCCAGGCCCGGCAGAAGATCACCGTCAAGCAGGGCATCGAGCAGAAGATCGCCAAGAAGATCGCGGCGGCGCTGAAGGATGCCAAGCTGAAGGTGGAAAGCCAGATCAACGGCGACAAGCTGCGCGTGCAGGGCAAGAAGCGCGACGACCTGCAGGACGCCATCGCCGTGCTCAAGGCCGGCAAGTTCGAGCTGCCGCTGCAGTTCAACAACTTCCGCGACTGAGGCATCCGCCGGGCCTGCCCCGGCGCTGCCAGCGGCAGGCACGACGGCGCGTTGCCAGCGACGCGCCTACAATGGCGGCCCCGCCAGCCGACGTGCCCGCCATGACCGATTCCCCCCTGCCCACCGATGACCCGATCGCTGCCACCCGCCTGTGGCTGGAGCGCATCGTCATCGGCCTGAATCTGTGCCCGTTCGCCAAGGCGGTATACGTGAAGGATCAGGTCCGCATCGTGCTCAGCGATGCGACCACGACAGAAGCGCTGGTTGAACAGCTGGCCGAGGAGCTGGTGCTGCTGCGCGACACGCCGGCCGAGCAGATCGACACGACGCTGATCGTGCATCCGCAGGTGCTGACCGATTTCCTCGACTACAACGACTTCCTCGACAACGCCGATGCGGCGATCGAGGCACTGGACCTGCAGGGGATCCTGCAGGTGGCCAGCTTCCACCCGGACTACCAGTTCGACGGCGTGGCAGCGGACGACGCCAGCAACTACACCAATCGCGCGCCCTTCCCCACCCTGCACCTGCTGCGCGAAGACAGCGTGGCGCGCGCAGTGGATGTCTATCCGGACCCGGACGTGATCGTCGAGCGCAACATCCAGACCCTGGACCGCATCGGCGTGGACGGCTGGCATCGCCGCCTGCGTGGCGAAGACCTGACGTGAGCACGGTACCGCCGATTGCCGCATGGCCGGCCGCGCCGCTGTCGGGCAAGGTGGTGCTGGTCACCGGCGGCGCCAACGGCATCGGCCGTGGCATCGCCCAGGCCGTGCTCGGTGCCGGTGGACGCGTGCTGATCGGCGACCTGGACGTGGAGGCCGGCGAGGCGTGCCTGGCGGAATGGCAGCGTAGTGGCGAGGCCGCATTCCAGCGCCTGGACATCACCGACGAAGCCAGCGTGCGCGACTTCATCGCCGTGGCCCTGCGGCGTTTCAGCCGTATCGACGGGCTGGTCAACAACGCGGGCATCGCCGGACCGCATGGCACGCAGCTGCAGGACATGGACTGGGATGAGTGGCAGCGCCGCCTGTCCTCGCTGCACGGTGCCTTCCTGTGCAGCAAGCATGCACTACCGGCGCTGACGGCCAGCGCCGCCGGCGCAATCATCAACATCGCCTCGACCCGCGCCTGGCAATCCGAAGCGCACAGCGAGGCCTATGCTGCGGCCAAAGGCGGGCTGGTGGCGTTCACCCATGCGCTGGCGATCAGTGCCGGCCCAACGGTGCGGGTCAACAGCATCAGTCCGGGCTGGATCGGCACCACGGCCTGGCAGGCCCCCTCGCGGCGACACGCACCGGAGTACTCCGCCATCGACCAGGCACAGCACCCGGTCGGCCGGGTCGGCCGCCCCGAGGACATCGGCGCGCTGGCGGTGTACCTGCTGTCGTCGCTGTCCGGCTTCAGCACCGGCCAGGACTTCATCGTCGACGGCGGCATGACCCGGAAGATGATCTACGCCGAATAGAAAAAGGGTACGGAGGGGATTAAGTCGTTTGTGCACAAACGACTTAATCCCCTCCGTCCCCTTTTTTTCGCTTACGCCATGCCCGAGTGCCGCAGCAGCGCGTCGATCTGCGGCGCGCGGCCGCGGAAGGCCTTGAAGTTCTCCGCCGCCGGGCGGCTGCCACCACGCGACAGGATCTCATCGCGGAAGCGTGCACCGGTTTCAGCCAGTGCCTGCGGCGCTTCCTCGAACGCGGCGTAGGCATCGGCGCTGAGCACTTCGGCCCACTTGTAGCTGTAGTAACCCGCGGCGTAACCACCGGCGAAGATGTGGCTGAACTGGTGCGGGAAGCGGTTCCAGACCGGCGGGTGGTTCACGGCCACTTCCGCGCGCACTCGGTCCAGCAGTGCCAGCACGCTGTCCTGCGCCGGTTCGAACTGGCTGTGCAGCAGCATGTCGAACAGGCCGAACTCCAGCTGGCGCACCGTGGCCATGCCGCTATGGAAATTGCGCGCCGCCAGCATGCGCTCGTACAGCGCGCGCGGCAGCGGCTCGCCACTGTCCACGTGCGCGGTCATGCCCTGCAGGTGGTCCCATTCCCAGCAGAAGTTCTCCATGAACTGGCTGGGCAGCTCCACCGCGTCCCATTCCACGCCGTTGATGCCGGCCACGCCCAGTTCGCCGATGCGGGTCAGCAGCTGGTGCAGCCCGTGGCCCATCTCATGGAACAGCGTGGTCACTTCATTGTGGCTGAAGGTCGCCGGCCTGCCGTTGGCGCCCCGGCCAAAGTTGCACACCAGGTAGACCAGTGGCGTCTGCACGCTGCCGTCGCCACGCACGCGACGGTTGCGGCAATCGTCCATCCACGCACCGCCGCGCTTGCCCTCGCGTGCGTACAGGTCCAGGTAGAACTGGCCGACCAGCGCGCCCTGCGCATCGACCAGGCGGAAGAAGCGCACGTCTTCGTGCCACACCGGTGCGCTGTCTTCCTGCACATGCAGGCCATACAGCTGCTCGATCACCGAGAACAGGCCGCCCAGTACCTTCGGTTCGGTGAAATACTGCTTCACTTCCTGCTCGGAATAGCTGTAACGCGCCTGCTTCAGGCGGTCGGCGGCGAACGCCAGGTCCCAGGCCTGCAGGTCATCGATGCCCAGCTGCTCGCGTGCGAACTGCTCCAGCTCGGCGCGGTCCTTGGCCGCGAACGGCTTGGCTCGCGCGGCAAGGTCACGCAGGAAACCCAGCACTTCGGCCGGATCCTGCGCCATCTTGGTCGCCACCGAGTAATGGCCGTACGAATCGAAGCCGAGCAACGCGGCCAGTTCGGCGCGCAGGGCAAGGATACGGTCGATGTTGCCACTGTTGTCCAGCGCGTCATCGCCGAACTCCGATGCACGCTGCGCGCTGGCACGGTACAGGATCTCGCGCAGGTCGCGGTCTTCACCCCAGGTCTGCACCGACAGGTAGCACGGCATCTGCAGGGTCAGTTTCCAGCCGGTCCTGCCGTCCTTCTCTGCCGCAGCGCGCGCGGCAGCCTTCACGTCTTCCGGCAGGCCCAGCAGTCGTGCTTCGTCCTCGATGTACAGCGACCATGCATCGGTGGCGTCGAGCACGTTCTGCGAGAACTTCGCCGACAGCGCCGACAGTTCCTCCTTGATCGCCGCAAAGCGCTGCTGCGCCTCAGGTGCCAGCTCGGCACCGCCCAGGCGGAAGTCACGCAGCGTGTTGTCCAGCACCTTGCGCTGGGCTTCATTGAAATGCGCCGCCTCCGGGCTGGCGGCCAGTGCCTGGTACTGGCGATACAGCGCCAGGTTCTGGCCCAGCGCGCTGGCGAAACGGGTCACCCGCGGCAGGTTGCCGTTGTAGGCCTCACGCAGTTCCGGGGTGTTGACCACCCCCTGCAGGTGGCCGACCAGGCCCCAGGCACGCCACAGGCGCTCGGTGGCGTCATCCAGCGGGGTGACGAAGGTGTCCCAACGCACCGGCTGCACCCGCTCGGCTGCGCTGACGGCAGCTTCGGCCTCGGCCAGCAGCACATCCAGCGCCGGCGCGACGTGCTCGGGGCGGATCGCGTCAAAGCGCGGCAGTCCGGAAAAGTCGAGCAGGGGGTTGGCAACGGTCACGGCAGATCTCCAGGGAACGGGCCCGGCGGGCGGGCAGCTTCCCAGATATGGCGCTGACAGGCGCGGCTGACAAGGGGGCATGCGCCGGCGTTCACGTCGGCCTGACGGCCGCGCACCGAAGCTCTGGCTGCGGGGGAGTCCGCAGCGGTACTTACCGAACGAGGCCCTACATGGAAGGTCTGGCTGCAGTGGCATCCATCTCACCGGCGCGCTCGCTGGCGCTGTCCGCCAGCCCGGCAGAACTGGCCTGGATCGCCGCGCTGTGCGATGCCGGCGACGACGCCCCCCGCCATTTGGAGCAGCTGCAGGCGGTATTGCAGCAGGGCGGCACGTTCAACGATGCCCAGGAGTGGTACCCGTTCGAGGTGATCGAGCGCGGCGCCAGCCAGTTGCAGCTGGGCCACGAGCGCGAGTTCGTGATCTGCGTGCTGCTGTGGCTGCAGGCATTGGCCCAGGGACGCGCCAGCATCCTGGACCCCAGCCTGCACCTGGATGACCGCGCGATGGACATCGAGGCGTTGCCTGATGCGCTGCGCGATGCGGTGCTGGATGCGTTCACCGCAGCGGGATATTGAGACGCCCCGGCGACCGGGTGGAGTCGACTGTGGGTCGACTTTCGCGCGCAGCGCGGGATTCTGGCGACCTGAACGTGGAGCGGTCGACCAACAGTAGACGCTACCCAGCCGATGCACAGCCGGCCGTGCGTTGCCGCGTTACAACGCTTCCAGGCTGCACCACGGCAGTTCGGGCAACCCCTGCCCGGCCACCGCCGCCGCCAGCTGCGCATCGGCGCCGTCGACATCGATCCCCTGCCGCCCATACCACGCCGGGTCGTAATAGCTCTGCGCATAGCGCTCGCCACTGTCGCACAGGATGCTGACGATGCTGCCCTGGTGGCCCGCCTCACGCATCCATTGCGCGGCCTGCAGCACGCCGATGAAGTTGGTGCCGGTGGAGCCACCGACACGGCGGCCGAGCTGGCGGCTGACATGGCGCATCGCGGCCAGGCTCAGCGCATCGGGCACCTTCACCATCGCATCGACACTGGTCGGGATGAAACTCGGCTCCACCCGTGGCCGGCCGATGCCTTCCACGCGCGAGCCACCGCTACAGGTCAGTCCACGCCAGTCCTGTTCACCGGCCACGGCAGCCTTGTAGCCGTCGAAGAACACCGACACTTCCGGGTCCGCGCACAGGATGCGGGTGTCATGCCGGCGGTAGCTGACATAACGGCCCAGCGTGGCGGCGGTACCGCCGGTACCCGGGCTGCACACGATCCATTCCGGAACCGGGCTGGGCTCTTCGGCCATCTGCTTGAAGATGGATTCGGCGATGTTGTTGTTGGCACGCCAGTCGGTCGCCCGCTCGGCATAGGTGAACTGGTCCATGAAGTGGCCGCCGGTTTCGCGGGCCAGCTTTTCCGAATCACAGTTGAGGTCGCAGGCGCGCTCGACCAGGTGGCAGCGGCCCCCATGGAACTCGATCGCCGCGATCTTTTCCGGCGAGGTGGTGGCCGGGATCACCGCAATGAACGGCAGGCCCAGCAGGCGCGCGAAATAGGCTTCGGACACGGCGGTCGAGCCACTGGAGGCCTCGATCACTGGCCGGCCCTCGCGCAACCAACCGTTGGCCAGCGCGTACAGGAACAGCGAGCGCGCCAGCCGGTGCTTGAGGCTGCCGGTGGGATGGCTCGACTCGTCCTTCAGGTACAGGTCGATGCCCTCGAACCCGGGCAGCGCCAGCGGGATCAGATGGGTATCGGCGGAACGGTTGAAATCGGCTTCGATCTTGCGGATGGCGGCGGCCACCCATTCACGCTGCGACATGGCGGGCAATCGTTATCAGG
Organism: Stenotrophomonas sp. LC732; assembly: GCF_052446685.1. Lineage (NCBI taxonomy): Bacteria > Pseudomonadati > Pseudomonadota > Gammaproteobacteria > Lysobacterales > Lysobacteraceae > Stenotrophomonas > Stenotrophomonas sp. LC732. The sequence goes on from NZ_CP199214.1 coordinate 3,877,922, forward strand.
ACGGAACGGTGCGATCCGGCCATTGTACGTCGCGGTGCCGTCAGGTGCGGGCCGGTAGAATGGCGGCCATCCGGCCGGCAACGGCCCCGTCTGAAGGACCTCCCCCATGACCATTCCCGCCCTGCGCGATGTCCCCGGCGTCGCCGCCCAGGCCCCGGCCGAAACCAGCGGCTTCGTGTTCAACCACACCATGCTGCGGGTGAAGGACATCACCGCCTCGCTGGACTTCTACACCCGCGTACTGGGTTACCAGCTGATCGACAAGCGCGACTTCCCGGACGCCCAGTTCAGCCTGTACTTCCTGGCCTACGTGCCGGCCGGCGCAGTGGTGCCAGAAGACGACAGCCAGCGCCGCCTGTGGATGGCCGGCCTGCCGGGCGTGCTGGAACTGACCCACAACCACGGTACCGAAACCCAGGCCGGTGCGGTGTACCACGACGGTAACAGCGACCCGCGCGGCTTCGGCCACATCTGCGTGTCGGTGCCGGACATCGAGGCCGCCTGCCAGCGCTTCGAGGACCTCGGCGTGACCTTCCAGAAACGCCTGACCGACGGCCGCATGAAGAATCTGGCCTTCATCAAGGACCCGGACGGCTACTGGGTCGAAATCATCGCCCACTGACAAAAAGGGGACGGAGGGGATTAAGTCGTTTCTGGCACTATTGGCCGGAAGCGACTTAATCCCCTCCGTCCCCTTTTTTGCGAGGTTCGTATGGAAACGATGGAACTGCACCGCGGCCGACTGATCGACCATCTGCAGCTGGTGGTGCGTGACCTGGCCGCCAGCCGCCGCTTCTACCAGGCGGTGTTCGACACCATCGGCATCCCGATCGCCGGCGAAGGCGATGATTACTTCTGGGCCGATGAGCTGTTCATTTCCAGCGCCAGCAGCGAGGCCGCCGCCGGCCAGCTGACCGGCCGCCACCATCTGGCCTTCCAGGCCCGCGACAGCGCCACCGTCGATGCCTTCCATACCGCCGCGATCGCCGCCGGCGGCACCGACAACGGCGCGCCGGGCGAACGCCCCTACCACCCGGGCTACTACGGCGCCTTCGTGCTCGACCCGGACGGCAACAACATCGAAGTGGTCTATCACGGTCCTGCGAACTACAGCGCCGACTCGGTAAAGGTCACGTTCTGATATCACCGAAGCCGTGAACGAAGAAGCCGGGCAATGCCCGGCTTCCCTGCTTCCAGCGCTGCAGCCCTCAGTGGGCGGCCATGTAGATGTCCTGAAGCACGGCCTTTTCCAGTTCCAGCTCGCCCAGCAGGTTCTTCACGATATCGCCCAGGCTGAGGATGCCGACCAGCTGGTTGCCGTCGGTCACCATCAGATGACGGCGCCGCGAGTACGTCATCAACGACATGGCCTGCTTCAGCGTCGCGTCCGGCGCAATGCCTTCCAGGCCGGTGGACGGCAGGCTGGAGATCACCCGGCGGCCGGCCTGCGGGCCGTCGTCGGCCAGGGTACGCACGATGTCCTTCTCGGAAATGATGCCGACCGGGGCATCGTCCTTCATCACCACCAGCGCAGCAATCCTGTTCGCGCTCATCTTGTGGGCGGCGGCACCGATGGTGTCCTCGGCGTCGATGGTGATGACAGCTTCTTTCTTGGATTGCAGGAGTTCGCGGACGTTCATTCTTGTTTCCTGATGCAGGTCACTGAAGTCAAAAAAGTGTGCTCTTCCGATACGCCCCCTCCCCGGGAACAGACCTTTCAGCGCACGTCTGGCGCACCCGGCCGCCGCGTGGAATGGATCGGCAGGCGATGTGCTGCAACGCGAACGAGGTGGGCTCAACCGCTCAACCCGGACCTCGGTCAAATCGATTCTACGACTGCGACCATCGGTCACTACCGGCATCGATAGGACAGTTCGTCGTGGGAACCAATCGACGATCCAGAGAATGGCACCGCGGCTGAAACCGCCGCTGAATACAGCCAATGCCACGCATTAAAGAATGATTGCCTGCTGCCGACGGCGGACAGAACACCCGGCGGCTGTCCCACTTGGCATGGCCAACCACGCAAACGAAAGGGGCCACGCGGGCCCCTTTTCGCATGCAGCATTCAACGGATCCGGGAGTGTTACTCCACCGTCACGCTCTTGGCCAGGTTGCGCGGCTTGTCCACGTCGGTGCCGCGTGCCAGCGCGGTGTGGTAGGCCAGCAGCTGCACCGGAATGGTGTGCACGATCGGGCTGAGCACGCCGGCATGGCGCGGCGTGCGGATCACGTGCACGCCTTCGGACTCATTGAAGTTGCTGTCCTGGTCGGCGAACACGAACAGCTCGCCACCACGGGCGCGCACTTCCTGCATGTTCGACTTCACCTTCTCCAGCAGGCTGTCATTGGGGGCGATCACCACCACCGGCATGTCCTCGTCCACCAGCGCCAGCGGGCCATGCTTCAGCTCGCCCGCCGGGTAGGCCTCGGCGTGGATGTAGGAAATCTCCTTGAGCTTGAGCGAGCCTTCCAGCGCGATCGGGTAATGCAGGCCACGGCCCAGGAACAGCGCATTGGACTTGCGCGCGAAGCGTTCGGCCCACGCCGCGATCTGCGGTTCCAGGTTCAGCGCGTGCTGCACGCTGCCCGGCAGGAAGCGCAGCTGCTCCAGGTAATCCGCTTCCTGCGCCGCGTCGATGCGGCCATGCAGCTTGCCCAGCACCACGGTCAACTGGAACAGCGCGGCCAGCTGGGTGGTGAAGGCCTTGGTCGAAGCCACGCCGATCTCCGCGCCCGCGCGGGTGTAGCAGACCAGCTCGCTGGCGCGCGGAATCGCGCTTTCCGGCACGTTGCAGATCGACAGCGTGTGCTTGTGGCCAAGCGCCTTGGCGTACTTCAGCGCCTCCATCGTATCCAGCGTTTCGCCGGACTGGGAGATGGTGACGATCAGGTGCTTCGGGTTGGCATACGCGGCGCGGTAGCGGTACTCGCTGGCAATCTCCACGCTGCACGGCAGGCCGGCGATGGCCTCGATCCAGTAGCGCGCGGTCAGGCCGGCGTAGTAGCTGGTGCCGCAGGCAATGATCTGCACGCCCTCGATGCCCGACAGCACCGCTTCGGCATTCTTGCCGAACAGCTCGGCCGGGAAACCACCGGCGTCGATCGCCGCCTCGATGGTGTCGCCCAGCGCGCGCGGCTGCTCGTGGATTTCCTTCTGCATGAAGTGGCGGTACGGGCCAAGCTCCAGCGATGCCAGCGACACGTCGGACAGGTGCACATCGCGCTCGACCGGCCGGTCATGCTCATCGAAGATGCGCACGCCATCGCGACGGATCTCGGCGGTGTCGCCCTCTTCCAGGAAGATCACCTTGCGGGTGGCCGAGATCACCGCCGAGACGTCGGAGGCGACGAAGTTCTCGCCCTCGCCCAGGCCCACCAGCAGCGGGCAGCCCATGCGCGCGCAGACGAAGCGCTCCGGCTCGGCGCGGCTGACCACGGCCAGCGCGTAGGCGCCGGTCAGCTCCTTCACCGTGTGCTGCAGCGCCACCAGCAGGTCATCGCCGCCCTTCAGGTGATAATGGATCAGGTGCGCGATGACTTCGGTGTCGGTCTGCGACTCGAAGGTGTAGCCCAGCGCGCGCAGCTTCTCGCGCTGCTCTTCGTGGTTCTCGATGATGCCGTTGTGCACCAGCGCCACGCCGTGGCTGATGTGCGGATGCGCGTTGGCCTCGGTGACGCCGCCGTGGGTGGCCCAGCGGGTGTGGCCGATACCCAGCACCGCATTGAACCCTTCGGCCTCGGCCGCCGTGGCCATTTCCGACACGCGACCGGTGCGGCGGACACGACGTACTTCGGGGCGCTCGGCGTGATCGATCACCGCGATGCCCGAGGAGTCGTAACCACGGTACTCAAGCCGCTTCAGGCCTTCGATCAGCACCGGCACCACGTCGCGATCGGCGATTGCACCCACGATTCCACACATGTCACGCGTTTCCTTGAAGACGATCGGCGCATTCTAGCCCGCGTGTCCGGCTTCCCCCTCCTGTCCGCTTAATGAAAGTGTCCGGAAAGGTGTCCGCGGACACCCGGACACTCCAGCGGCCCGCCCAACCTGTTGAACTGAAAGGAAATAAAGTTGGCACGCTACGTGCTTGGTACTGGCTACCACCGTCAGGCACGCACCCGATGATCCGCGACACTTCCGCACAGGACCAGATCGTTTCCTCCGCCCCGGCCGGCGCCACCCGCGCCAACTGGCAGCGCTACCGCTGGCCGGCGCTGGGCGCCATCGTGCTGCTGGCCGGCATCGGCTGGGCCGTGCATGCTTGGTCCAATGCCAGCCGCTCCTTCGACAGCAGCCGGGTGCGCATCGCCGAAGTGAAGCGCGGCGACCTGGTCCGCGACATCGCCGCCGACGGCCGGGTGATCGCCGCCAACAGCCCGATCCTGTACGCCATCTCGGCCGGCACCGTGGACCTGAAAGTGGTCGCCGGTGACGTGGTCAAGAAGGGCCAGGAACTGGCGGTCATCGACAGCCCGGAACTGCGCAGCAAGCTGGCCCAGGAACAGGCCACCCTGGCCGGCCTGGAAGCCGAGGCCAGCCGTGCCGCGCTGGACGCCACCCTGGCCCGCGCCAAGTCGCGCAAGGAAACCGACCAGGCCACCATCGAGCGCCAGGCCGCCGACCGCGACCTGCAGCGCTTCCAGCGCGGCTACGACGGCGGTGCGGTGCCACAGATCGACCTGGCCAAGGCCAAGGACTCGCTGAAGAAGGCCGATATCACCCTGGCCAACGCCACCACCGATGCGCGCCTGCAGAGCCAGGGCGCCGACCTGGATGCCCGCAACAAGCGCCTGCTGGCCGACCGCCAGAAGGCCGTGGTGGCCGAAGTGCAGCGCCAGGTCGACGCACTGACCCTGCGCGCACCGTTTGACGGCCAGGTCGGCCAGGTGCAGGCGGTCCAGTCCACCAACCTGGCTGCCAACGCGCCGGTGCTGGGCGTGGTCGACCTGTCCAAGTTCGAGGTCGAGATCAAGGTGCCGGAGAGCTTCGCCCGCGACCTGGCGATCGGCATGCCGGCGCAGCTGACCGGCGGCAATGGCAAGCCGTTCCCGGGCGAGATCAGCGCGGTGTCGCCGGAAGTGGTCAACGGCGAGGTCAACGCCCGCGTGCGCTTCGCCAGCGCGCAGCCGGAAGGCCTGCGCCAGAGCCAGCGGATGTCGGTGCGCGTGCTGCTCGATACCCGCAAGGACGTGCTGAAGGTCGAGCGCGGCCCGTTCGTCGAACAGGGCAATGGCGTGGCCTACGTGATGGATGGCCGCACCGCGGTGCGGCGTCCGGTGGAACTGGGCGTCAGCAGCCTGGGCGAAGTGGAAATCAAGTCGGGTGTGCAGCCGGGCGACCGCATCGTGGTCTCCGGCAGCGACCTGTTCAAGGACGCCGAACGCGTCTCCGTCAACTGATACCTGATACCTGAATCCTGGAGAGAGGACACCCCATGTACATGCTCGAAATGCGTTCGGTCGCCAAGGTCTTCCGCACCGAACAGGTGGAAACCCACGCGTTGCGCTCGCTGGAACTGCAGGTCAAGGAAGGCGAGTTCGTCGCGGTCACCGGCCCGTCCGGCTCCGGCAAGACCACCTTCCTCAACATCGCCGGCCTGCTGGAAACCTTCACCAGCGGCACCTACCTGCTTGACGGCCAGGACGTGAGCACGCTGGGCGATGACGCCCGCAGCCGCCTGCGCAACCAGAAGATCGGCTTCATCTTCCAGGGCTTCAACCTGATTCCCGACCTGAACCTGTTCGACAACGTCGACGTGCCGCTGCGCTACCGGAAGATGAGTGCCAACGAGCGCCGCGAACGCATCGAGAAGGCGCTCACCCAGGTCGGCCTGGGCTCACGCATGAAGCACTACCCGAACGAACTGTCCGGCGGCCAGCAGCAGCGTGCGGCGATCGCGCGTGCGCTGGCCGGCAGCCCGCGCCTGCTGCTGGCCGACGAACCGACCGGCAACCTGGATACGCAGATGGCCCGCGGCGTGATGGAACTGCTGGAGGAGATCAATGCCGCCGGCACCACCATCGTGATGGTCACCCACGACCCGGAACTGGCCGCGCGCGCGCAGCGCAACGTGCACATCGTCGATGGCCAGGTGACCGACCTGGTGCGCGAACCGGTGCTGGCTACCCCGCCGCGCCACATCGTTGCCGTCAACGAGTGAGGGCGCTCCCATGTTCGCCTACTACACCCGATTGGCGGTACGCAGCTTCCGCCGCAACAAGATCCTGACCGCACTGATGGTGGTCGCCATCGCGCTCGGCATCGGTGCCTCGATGACCACGCTGACGGTGTTCCACGTGCTGTCCGGCGACCCGATTCCCGGCAAGAGCGACCAGCTGTTCTACGTGCAGATCGATCCGCGCCCGCGCGGCGGCTATACCCCGGGTGAGGAGCCTGAGGAACAGATGACACGGCGCGACGCCGAGACCCTGCTGCGCGAGAAGCGCGGCATCCGCCAGGCGATGATGAGCGCGGGCGGCGGCACGGTGGAACCGGAGCTCAGCACGCTCAAGCCGTTCTCGGTGGATACGCGCTGGACGTCGGCCGATTTCTTCCCGATGTTCGACGTGCCGATGCAGTACGGGCGTGCCTGGAACAGCAGCGATGATGACAATCGCAGCCGGGTGGTGGTGCTGTCGAAAGCGATCAACGACAAGCTGTTCCAGGGTGCCGACAGCACCGGTCGCGAGATCCGCCTGAGTGGCCATTCACTGCGGGTGATCGGCGTGATGAAGAAGTGGAATCCCGAACCCCACTTCTTCGATCTGACCACCGGCAACTACGGCAAGGATGAAGACCTGCTGGTGCCGTTTTCCACTGCGATGGACCTGGAGTTCGGCAGCAACGGCAACATGAACTGCTTCGGCGAGAATCCGGATGGCAGCAGCAACTCGATCAACGCGCCCTGCAGCTGGATCCAGTACTGGGTGGAGCTGGATCCGGCCAAGGTCGAGGACTACCGCAGCTACCTGGCCAACTACTCGGACCAGCAGCGCGCAGCGGGCCGTTTCGAGCGCCCTACCAACGTGCGCCTGCGCCCGGTGATGGAGTGGTTGACGTTCAAGAATGCCGTGCCCAGCGACGTGCGCCTGCAGATGTGGCTGGCACTGGGCTTTCTCGGCGTCTGCCTGGTCAACACGGTGGGCCTGCTGCTGGCGAAGTTCCTGCGCCGCAGCGGCGAGATCGGCGTGCGCCGCGCCCTCGGTGCCAGCCGTGGGCAGATCTTCCTGCAATGCCTGGTTGAAGCCGGTGCGATCGGCGTTGCCGGCGGCGTGCTCGGCATCGGCCTGGCCCTGCTCGGCCTGTATGCGGTGCGCCAGCAACCCGTGGACTACGCGAGCCTGGCCCACCTGGACGGCAGCATGCTGCTGCTGGCCATTGGCCTGACCCTGTTCGCCAGCCTCGCCGCTGGTTTCCTGCCCGCCTGGCGCGCGATGCAGGTTACCCCGGCCATCCAGCTCAAGTCGCAGTAAGCACGAGTACGAGGACCTCCCATGGATATCCGCCCCATCCTCAGCACCCTGCGCCGGCACAAGACAGCCGCCGCCCTGATCGTGCTGGAAGTCGCCCTGACCTGCGCCATCGTCTGCAATGCCCTGTTCCTGGTCACCCAGCGCGTTGAACGGATCAGCCAGACCAGCGGCCTGGCCGAGAACGAGCTGGTGTTCGTCCGGGTCAGCGGCATCGGCAAGCAGACCAATGGCCAGGCCCGCACCCAGGAGGACCTGTCCGCCCTGCGCGCCGTTCCCGGGGTCACCGCCGCCGCGAAGGTCAACCAGCTGCCGTTCCGCCCGAACTCCTCCAATACCAGCGTTTCGCTGAAGCAGGAACAGGAACGTCCGACCGCCTTCGTCACCATGTACATGTTCGGCGAAGGTGGACTGTCCACGCTTGGACTGCAGCTGACCGCCGGCCGCGACTTCCAGCCCAGTGAATACAGCAACGTCGAGGATGCACAGAAGAACGCCTCCACCAATACCGCCTCCTCGGTGATCATCAGCCGCACGCTCGCCGACAGGCTGTACCCCGGCGAGAACGCACTGGGCAAGACGTTCTACATGGGCAAGCAGCCACTGCACGTGGTGGGTATTGTCGCGTCATTGGCCACGCCCACCGATTACAACAACAACACCACGCTGTCGATGGTGCTGCCTGTGCGGACCGATTTCACCCAGGGCCCGTACGTCCTGCGCACCGCTCCGGAACGGCGCGAGGAAGTACTCAAGGGCGCGATCGCCGCGCTTGAACGCAACGACCCCAACCGGCTGGTGCGCGAGAAGCTGACCTATGAGGCGCAGCGCAATGACTACTTCAAGAACGACAGGGCCATGGTCGGGCTGCTGATCACGGTGTGCATCTCGCTGCTGGTGGTCACCGCACTGGGCATCATCGGCCTGGCCAGCTTCTGGGTGCAGCAGCGCAGCAAGCAGATTGGTATCCGTCGCGCGCTCGGCGCGACGCGTGGGCAGATCCTGCGCTACTTCCAGACCGAGAACTTCCTGCTGGCCACGCTGGGCATCGTGCTGGGCATGCTGGCCGCCTATGCGATCAACCTGGCACTGATGAACATGTACGAGCTGCCGCGCATGCCGCTGCACTACCTGCCGCTGGGCGCACTGCTGCTGTGGGTGCTTGGCCAGATCGCGGTGTTCGGACCGGCCCGGCGCGCGGCAGCGGTACCGCCTGCGGTTGCCACGCGGGGCGCATGAGATGCGTATCCGCTGGATGCTGATGATGATGCTCCTGCCACTGCCGGCACTGGCCGGCGGTGGCAGCTCGCAGACACTGGAGTGGCGCCAGGACGATGCGCGCCTGGCATTGCGTTCGAGCGAAGGCCAGGTGCGCGTGGAAGCCGCCGGCCCGGAAGCCCGCTTCGGCGTGCGCAGCGGCGATCGCATCCTGCGGGTGGATGACACCACCGTACGCAGGATCGAGCATCTTGCCGAGGCCCTGCGGCGTTCAAGCGCCGCCAGGGCCTATCTCCTGCTGCAGCGCGACAGGCAGGAACTGACGGTCGCGGTGGACGCCGCTGCCTGGCGCAGGGCGCTGGTCGCTCCGCCTCCGCCAGCACCGCCACCGCCGCCGCCCCGACGCTGAGCCCGCCGCCCCGACGGCTACGGGTTTGGCTATGCTTGATGGGTGGCGCCGGGCTCTCCCGGCGTATGGACACGAACACGGCTCCATCGGCGCCGCCCATCCCTTTCTGCAGAACCGCTTGATGCCTTCGATCCTGATCATCGACGACAACGCCAGTGTGGGCACTGCACTGGACGTGCTGTTCTCCCTGCACGACATCGACACCCTGCAGGCGCAGAGCCCGGCCGAGGGGCTGGCCCTGCTCGAGTCGCAGCCGGTCGACCTGGTGATCCAGGACATGAACTTCAGCGAGGACACCACCTCCGGCGAGGAGGGCGAAGCGCTGTTCGCACAGATCCGCGCACGCCACCCGGACCTGCCGGTGATCCTGCTGACGGCCTGGACCCACCTGAGCAGCGCGGTGGACCTGGTCAAGGCCGGCGCCGCCGACTACCTGGCCAAGCCCTGGGACGACCGCAAGCTGCTGACCACGGTCAACAACCTGCTGGAGCTGTCCGAGGCGCGGCGCGAACTGGACCGCCGCCGCAGCCGTGAGCTGCGCCAGCGCAATGCGCTGGAAGAAAAGTACGACCTGTGCGGTGCGGTCTTCGCCGATCCGGCCAGCGAGCGCGTCATCGCCCTGGCCTGCCAGGTCGCGCGCTCCGAGCTGCCGGTGCTGATCACCGGTCCCAATGGTGCCGGCAAGGAGAAGATCGCGCAGATCATCCAGGCCAATTCACTGGTGGCCAAGGGCCCGTTCATCACGGTCAACTGCGGCGCGTTGCCGTCGGAGCTGATCGAGGCCGAACTGTTCGGTGCCGAGGCCGGCGCCTACACCGGCGCCAACAAGGCACGCGAGGGCAAGTTCGAAGCCGCCGACGGAGGCACGCTGTTCCTGGATGAGATCGGCAACCTGTCGCTGGGCGGGCAGATGAAGCTGTTGCGCGTGCTGGAAACCGGCCGCTTCGAGCGCCTGGGTTCCAATCGCGAACGCCAGGTCAAAGTCCGCGTGGTCAGCGCGACCAATGCCGACCTGCCGGCGATGATCCGCGACGGCACGTTCCGCGAAGATCTCTATTACCGCCTCAATACAGTGGAACTGGTACTACCGCCGTTGGCCGAGCGCGCGGGCGACATCGTTCCACTGGCCGAGCGTTTCCTGACGGCCGGCAAGCCGCTGTCCAGTGCCGCCAGTGCCGCCCTGCAACGGCACCCGTGGCCGGGCAACGTGCGCGAACTGCGCAACGTGATCCAGCGTGCCGAACTGCTGGCGACCGGCAACCGCATCGAGGTGGCCGACCTGAACCTGCCGCGCACCGCACCGGCGCCACGCCCCGCACCGAGCGCTGGCAACGATCCCGACCGCGAGCGCATCGAGGACGTGCTGGCACGCAACCACGGCGTCATCGCCCAGGCGGCTGCCGAACTCGGCCTGAGCCGCCAGGCCCTGTACCGGCGCATGGACCGCCACGGCATCCCACGCGAATGAAGCGGCGCTCGTTCACCTTCCGCCTGTTCCTGCGCCTGCTGCCGGTGCTGGCGCTGGCCGCTGCGCTGCCGTGGCTGCTGGCGTACTGGATGAACCATGGCTGGGTGGTGACCACGGCGTCGGCCGTGATCCTGCTGGCGTTGATGTGGTGGACCCTGCGCCGCGCCACCGCACCGGTGCGCTCGCTGATGCGCGCACTGTCCGGCACCACCAGCAGCTACCGCGACGGCGAGTACAACTTCGGCGTGTACTGGCCGGGCAACGACGAACTGGGCGACCTGGTGCAGGCGCACCGCGAGCTGGGCGATGTGCTGCGCGAACAGCGGCAGGGCCTGGTGCAGCGCGAACTGCTGCTGGACACCATGGTGCAGAACACGCCGGTGGCCATGCTGCTGATTGCCTCCGGCGGCGATGGCATCGCCCGCGTGGTGTTCTCCAACCTGGCTGCGCGCAAGCTGCTGCATGGCGGCTGGAAGCTGGAAGGCCAGCGTCTGGAAGAGGTGCTGGAACAGGTGCCGGTAGAGCTGCGCGATGCCATCGCCCGCGGCGGCGACAGCCTGTTCGCGGTGCATGCCGAGGGCGAGGACGGCGACGAGGATGACGAGCAGGTCTACCACCTGTCGCGCCGCGCCTTCCAGCTCAACGGACGTCCGCACGACCTGCTGCTGGTACGCCTGCTCACCGCCGAACTGCGCCGCCAGGAAGTGCAGACGTGGAAGAAGGTGATCCGGGTGATCAGCCACGAGCTCAACAACTCACTGGCACCGATCGCCTCGCTGGCCCACTCCGGTGGCGTGCTGGTGCAGCGCGAACGCTTCGACCGGTTGCCGGAGATCTTCACCACCATCGAGGACCGCGCACGCCACCTGGAAGGCTTCATCCGTGGCTATGCACGCTTCGCAAAGCTGCCGCAGCCGCAACTGCAGACCGTGCACTGGGCGCCGTTCCTGTCCAGCCTGCGCCAGCAGATCCCGTTCACCATGGAACGCGAGCCGGACGAGGACCTGAGCAGCCGCATCGACATCGCGCAGTTCGGGCAGGCATTGCTGAATCTTCTGAAGAACGCGCATGAAGCCTGCGCCGAGGCCGATCCGCCCAACGATGACGTACAGGTGCAACTCACGCGGCTGCCGCAATGGCTGCGCCTGGACGTACTGGATCGCGGCAAGGGCATGAACGAGCAGGTGCTGCAGAACGCCTTGATGCCGTTCTATTCGACCAAGCGCAACGGCACCGGCCTGGGGTTGGCACTGACGCGCGAGATCGTGGAAGCGCACGGTGGCCGCGTGTCGCTGCAGAACCGCGGCGATGGCGGGTTGTGCGTGTCGATCCTGTTGCCGGTGGGTTGAGCGGGCCGATCGGGTAGCTCCACGCCATGCGCGGATGTGCCGACCAGGGCCGGCACCTACCAGGTCCGCCGCATCGCCACCCGCAGGTGCATCGGAAACCCGAGCGCAGCCTCTTCGGCCATGACGGCGCGCAGGCCGTCGTTCCACTCAGCCTCAGGCACTACGTCGAACCCTTCGCTGGCATAGAAGGCTGCATTCCATGGCACATCGCTCAAGGTGGTCAGCACCGCTGCAGCAAAGCCGGTGGCCCTGGCCTGCGCCAAGGCGTGCCGCAGCAATGCGCGGCCATGGCCACGACGCGCGTGCGCCGGGTCCACATCCATCTGCAGGACATGGAACTCGCCACACAGCTCGCCGCCCAGCAGGTAACCGGCAATGTCGCCGCCGGGGCCGTCCACAACCCACAACTGGCCCCGCTGAAGGCCGTCCTGCAGCGTCGGCAGATCCAGGCCGTGGCCGGCAAATACCGGATGGGCTTCGTGATCCTTCAGCAGTTCGCCGGCACGCTGTTCAATTGCCGGCAGCACGCCGAGCTCGTCGGCATGCGGAATACGTGGCTCAGGACTTCTTGACCGGGCGCTTCCAGCCATCGATGGTTTCCTGTCGTGCGCGGGCCAGTGTCAGCTTGCCGTCCGGGGCGGTGCGGGTGATGACCGAACCGGCAGCGATGGTCGCGCCCTCGCCGATCGTCAGCGGCGCCACCAGCGAACTGTTGGAACCGATGAACGCGTTGTCGCCGATGGTGGTGGTCGACTTGTTCACGCCGTCGTAGTTGCAGGTGATGGTGCCGGCACCGATGTTCACCTTGCTGCCGATCACCGCATCACCCAGATAGGTGAGGTGGTTGGCCTTGCTGCCGACGCCGAGGGTGACCTTCTTGGTTTCGACGAAGTTGCCGACGTGCACGCCATCGGCCAGCACGGTACCTGGGCGGAGGCGCGCGAACGGACCGACCAGCGCCGCGCCTTCGGTGACCACACCCTCCAGATCACAGTGCGCGCGTACTTCGGTACCGGGGCCGAGAGTAACGTCCTTCAGGCGGTTGAACGGACCGATGGTAACGCCGTCGCCGAGCACGATGTTGCCTTCGAGAACGACATCGACATCGATCAGCACGTCACTGCCCACGGTGACGGTGCCACGGATGTCGAGTCGTGCCGGGTCGCGCACGCGTGCACCCTGTGCGCACAGCGCACGCACGGCGCGATGCTGCCAGGCACGCTCCAGCTGAGACAGCTGCCAGGGATCGTTTGCCCCCTCGGCTTCCTGCGCGTCGGCCACCAGCGCCATTTCGGCCGGGGTGTACTCATGCGCGGCAAACGCGAACACGTCGGTCAGGTAGTACTCGCCCTGTGCATTGCGGTTGGACAGCTGCGACAGCCAGCGGCGCAGCGCGGTCGACTCCGCGGCGATGATGCCGGTGTTGATCGTGCGCACGCGCAGCTGGTCGTCGGTCGCGTCCTTCTGCTCGACGATCGCTCCCACCTTGCCTTCGGCATCGCGCAGCACGCGGCCGTAACCGGTCGGGTCATCAACCTCGGCGACCAGTACCGCCAACCGCCCTGGCTGCGCCAGCAGATCGCGCAGGGTCTGCGCGCGGATCAGCGGTACATCGCCGTACAGCACCAGCACCTGCACGGCATCCGGCACCTGCGGCATCGCCTGCGCCACCGCGTGGCCCGTACCCAGCTGCTGCGCCTGTTCAGCCCACTGCAGGTCGGGCTGGTCGGCAAACTGTTGCCGCACCGCCTCACCGCCATGGCCGTAGACCACATGGATGGCCGCCGGTTGCAGTTCGCGGGCCGCATCGATCACGTGCGCCAGCATCGGTTGGCCGGCGACCGGCTGCAGCACCTTCGGCAGCACCGACCTCATGCGCTTGCCGGCGCCGGCGGCGAGGATGATGACGTGCAGGGCTTGGGTCATGGGAACGGCAGTCCGTGGTTCGTTGCCGACGATTCTAGAGCGTACGCCGTTAACATGGGCATCCCTCCTCCTTCACCATGCCGATGAGCCTTGTCCGCCAGGGAAGCGCCTACCTCGTGATCGGGCTCGTGCAGCTGCTGGTCGATTGGCTGGTGTTCGTGGTCGCCACCGCGCTTGGCATGCCGGTCGCACCGGCCAACGTCGCCGGGCGCCTGGCCGGCATGCTGCTGGGCTTCTGGCTCAACGGCCGCTACACCTTTGCCGAGGCCGGCACCCACAAGCTGGGCTGGAGGCGTTTCGCACGCTTTTTCGCGCTGTGGCTGCTGCTGACCGCGGCAAGCACGTTGCTGGTGAGCCTGGTCGACCACGCGCTGGGCCTGCAGTACACCTGGCTGGCCAAGCCACTGGTGGAAGGCGGGCTGGCGTGCGTGTCGTTCCTGTTGATGCGCTACGTGGTGTACCGCTGATCGCGGTCAGCGGTCAGCGATCAGCGATCACCGTCACGGCGCAGGCGCGCTCCCAGTCCCTCACGCCACAGCTGCAGCGCGCTGTAGCGCAACCGCACCTGATGCTGCCCAGCCGGCACGCACAACGCATGGAAGAGGCCATTGCCGCGCAGCAGCGGCAGTACCTGGCCATCCTCGAGCTGCGCCTGCCAGCCACGACCGGTGGTTTCGTTGATCACCACCCATGCTGCATGGTCGGCCACCACCGTCAGCTCGATGCGTCCAGGCTGGTAGCGCAGCACCTGTACCGTGGCCTCGCCGGCATCCTGTTCGGCACAGTGGCTGCTGGCGGCTGCCGGCAGCCATAGCTGCCGGTTGAAATCGGTCTGGTTGAACAGCGGCGCAGGCGGTAGACGCTCCTCATGGCGGCGCACCTGCCGCGGATTCAGCACCCGTGGCAGCACGCTGTCACGCCGCGCAAGTTCGACCTGGTCGCCCTGCGCGCTGGAGCCCGGGAACGGTTCCTGGGCCAGCAGCCAACGCACGCCCAACAGGTCGTACAGGGGAGCAGCGGTGTCTGGCATCCAGGCAGTGGGGACCTTCTGCTGGAAGGTATCCACCGGCTCGCCCGGCATCCCGGTCATCTGCAGATAGTCGCTTGCCAGCAGCGGGTTGTAGCCGTTTGCCAGCGCAATGGCATGCACCGCCGCGCCGTTGGTGAGTCCGCCGATGCCGAAGACCACCGCGCGCTCGGGTATGCCGATATGCCGCTCTGCCGCCAGCAGCGCATAGGCGCGCTGCGCAGGACCCGCACGATCGGCGGTGAGCACCGACTTTGTGCCGCTGCCCGCGTTGAACCTGGTGCCGACGTTGAACAGCAGCAGGTCCAACAGCACCAGCGCCAGCACCCAGCGCGCAGGTGACTGGTGGCGGCGCAGCACCCACACCGCGGCTACGCCCAGCGCGGCGCTGACCGCAAGCCAGGCGAAAGCGAGCGGATGACCATGATCGATCGCCAGCCACGCAGCGCACGCGCCCAGCACTGCGACGACCGCCACGGACACCCGATGCAATCGCAATGGCTGCCGCTGCAGGGCAACCTGCAGGGCACTGGCACCCAGCCACGCCGCCGCAGGCACGGTAAGGAACAGCGCATCGGACGGGCGCCGGAACAGGTCCAGCCCCGGAAGCCAGCCAAACAACCAGGGGAACAGCGGCGTGGCGCCACCCACCGCGACCATGATCGCCAGCGTCAGCGCACACAGCGCGACGCGCGTCGCCGCCGGCTTGCGCCGCAGCACCTCACCGCCCCAGAGCAGCCACAGCGCCAGCGGCACTGCCCCCACATAGAGGTAATCGGCGCTGATATCACCGAAGGCCCAGCTGTCGCCGCGCCCCTGCGAGAACACGTTGCCCGACAGCAGTGTCACCAGTGTCTGCCAGTGGATGGTACCCGGCAGCGCGGCTTCCAGCGTCAGGCCATTGCGATTGGTCTGGTCCAGCCAGGCCAGCGTGGACAGCCACTGCGGCGCACTGATACCACCGGCGAGAATGGCCACCACGCCCAGCTGCCACAGCAGGCGCATGCGCTGCCCCTGTGCCAGCACGACAGCAGCCACGGCGTAGATCACGCACGCGAGGATGATGAAATAGGTGACCTGGGTCAGTTGAAGCGCACACATCCCGCCGGCCACACCGGCCAGCAGGATGTCGCGCATCCGTCCCCGCCGGCGGACCTGCTCCAGGCCCAGCCACAGCCAGGGCAGCAGGCAGTAGCTGATGATCATCGGCGTGTGCTGCAGGCGCGACGCGGCCACGCCACCAAACATCAGCGTGAGCGCGAACAGCAGCTGCGCCGGCGGCGGCATGCCCTGCACGCGGCTCAACCGCAGTGCACCCAGGCCGCCTGCCAGCACATGCAGCAGCACCACCACCGTGAACAGGTGCAGGGAGCCCGGCGCCAGCAGCATCGGCAGCAGCATCATCGGCTGCAGCGTCATCATCTGCGGATCGGCCACCTGCGGGTAGCCACCGTAGAGATACGGATTCCACCAGGGGGCCTGCAGGTGACGCAACTGCTCGGCACTGAAACTGACCGCCGGGAAGAACTGCTGCACGGCATCAAAGGGAATGGTCTTGATGCCACTGAGCCATGGCAGGCACAGAACGATCCACGCAATCAGGAACACGCCTGCCGGTGTGCGCCACGGCCGCTGCCAGCTGCCGCCTTCAATCGCTGTCGAGTGGTGCTGCATTCCCTGCTCCTGTGGCGAACAAACAAAAACGCCGGCAGCTAGCCGGCGCTTGTGCTTGATGACGCGCGAACCTCAGTGCTTGAGATTCTTGCGCAGGCGCTCCAGCGCCTGCAGCTGGACGACGGCTTCGGCCAGCTTCTGCTGGGCTTCAGCCACTTCCATCGCTTCGCCGCGGTTGGCCAGGATGCGCTCGGCTTCTTCCTTGGCCTTGCGGACCGAGGCTTCGTCGATGTCCTGCGCGCGGATCGCGGTGTCGGCCAGCACGGTCACCACCTGCGGCTGCACTTCCAGGATGCCGCCGGAAATGGCGAAATCCAGCTGCTCGCCGTTCGGCGTGGTCACCACCACCTTGCCCGGCTTCAGGCGGGTGATCAGCGGCGCGTGCTTGGGCGCGATGCCCAGTTCGCCCAGCTCACCGGTGGCCACGACCAGGGTCGCTTCGCCACGGAAGATTTCCTGCTCGGCGCTGACGATGTCGCAACGGATCGTGCTCATGCAAATCTCTTCGCTGTTCGCGGCGGCGCAATGCCGCCGTGGGGGTCCACCGGCGCGGGCGGTTGCCCGGCGCCGGCGTCAGGTCAGGCAGGATCGCTCCCGCCCGTCCCGGATCAGGCCTTCTCGGCCATCTTCTTGGCCTTCTCGACCGCTTCTTCGATGCCGCCGACCATGTAGAACGCCTGCTCCGGCAGGTGGTCGTACTCGCCATCGACGATGGCCTTGAAGCCACGGATGGTGTCCTTCAGCGGCACGTACTTGCCCGGCGAACCGGTGAACACTTCGGCCACGTGGAACGGCTGGCTGAAGAAGCGCTCGATCTTGCGGGCGCGCGACACGGCCTGCTTGTCTTCTTCGGACAGTTCGTCCATGCCCAGGATGGCGATGATGTCCTTCAGTTCCTTGTACTTCTGCAGGGTCTGCTGGACGCGCTGGGCGGTGTCGTAGTGCTCGTGGCCGATGACCAGCGGATCCATCTGGCGGCTGGTGGAGTCCAGCGGGTCGACGGCCGGGTAGATACCCAGCGAGGCGATCGAACGCGACAGGGTCACGGTCGAGTCCAGGTGGGCGAAGGTGGTCGCCGGCGACGGGTCGGTCAGGTCGTCCGCGGGAACGTAGACGGCCTGGATCGAGGTGATCGAACCGTTCTTGGTCGAGGTGATGCGCTCCTGCAGGACGCCCATTTCCTCGGCCAGGGTCGGCTGGTAACCCACGGCGGACGGCATGCGGCCCAGCAGTGCCGACACTTCGGTACCGGCCAGGGTGTAACGGTAGATGTTGTCGACGAACAGCAGGACGTCCTTACCCTTGCCGTTTTCGTCCTTCTCGTCGCGGAAGTACTCGGCCATGGTCAGGCCGGTCAGGGCGACGCGCAGACGGTTGCCCGGCGGCTCGTTCATCTGGCCGTACACCATCGCCACCTTGTCCAGGACGTTGGAGTCCTTCATTTCGTGGTAGAAGTCGTTGCCCTCACGGGTACGCTCACCCACGCCGGCGAACACGGACAGACCGCTGTGCGCCTTGGCGATGTTGTTGATCAGTTCCATCATGTTGACGGTCTTGCCGACGCCGGCGCCGCCGAACAGGCCGACCTTGCCGCCCTTGGCGAACGGGCACATCAGGTCGATGACCTTGATGCCGGTTTCCAGCAGCTCGGTGGCCGGGGACTGGTCTTCATACGACGGCGCAGCGCGGTGGATTTCCCAGTTGTCGCTGGCAGCGACCGGGCCGGCTTCGTCGATCGGACGGCCAAGCACGTCCATGATGCGGCCCAGGGTGCCGGCGCCGACCGGCACCGAGATGCCACGGCCGGTGTTGACGGCAACCAGGTTGCGCTTCAGGCCGTCGGTGGAACCGAGGGCGATGGTACGCACCACGCCGTCGCCCAGCTGCTGCTGGACTTCGAGGGTGATCTCGGTGTTTTCCACCTTCAGTGCGTCGTACACCTTCGGCACCGATTCACGCGGGAATTCGACGTCGACGACCGCGCCGATGATCTGAACGATCTTGCCCTGACTCATTGCTGCATCCTCTAATGTGTGCTTTGAACGAACGCGGTCAGACTGCTGCCGCGCCGCCGACGATTTCGGAGATTTCCTGGGTGATCGCTGCCTGGCGCGCCTTGTTGTAGACGAGCTGCAGGGTGCCGATCAGCTTGTTGGCGTTGTCGCTCGCCGCCTTCATCGCAACCATGCGTGCCGCATGCTCGGAGGCGACGTTTTCCAGCAGTGCCTGGTACACCAGCGACTCGATGTAACGCGTCATCACGTGCTCGAGCACGGTCGCGGCATCGGGTTCGTACAGGTAGTCCCAGTCGTGGTGAGCGACCTGCTTCTCAGCCGGCGGCAGCGGCAGCAGCTGATCGAAGCTGGCCTTCTGCACCATGGTGTTCACGAAGCGGTTGTAGACCAGGTACACGCGGTCGATCCTGCCTTCGGTGAAGGCGTCGAGCATGACCTTGATCACACCGATCAGCGATTCCAGCTTCGGCACGTCGCCGATGTGGGTCACGCTGCCGACCATGTTGACCTTCACGCGGCGGAAGAAGGTCGAAGCCTTCTGGCCGATGGTCACCAGGTCCACTTCGGCACCCTTGTCCTGCCATGCCTTGGCTTCGCCCAGCATCTTGCGGAACAGGTTGTTGTTCAGGCCGCCGGCCAGACCGCGATCGGAGGAGATCACGATGAAACCGACCCGCTTGACCTGCTCGCGCTCGACCAGGAACGGATGCTGGTAGTCGGTGCTGGCCTGGGCCAGATGACCGATCACCTGCTTCATCGCCTGCGCGTACGGACGCGAGGTCTTCATCCGATCCTGCGCCTTGCGGATCTTGGAGGCCGAGACCATTTCCAGGGCGCGCGTCACCTTGCGGGTGTTCTGCACGCTCTTGATCTTGGTTTTGATTTCGCGTCCGCTTGCCATCTCTTGTTTCCCGTGGCGCGGGGCTGATGCCCCGCGTTGTTCAACCGTTTGTCATCTGGTCCAGCGGAGCCAGCGGCTCCGCTCTACAGGACCGCGATTACCAGCTGCCGGTGGTCTTGAACTCGGCGATGCCCTTCTTGAAGGCACCTTCGATGTCGTTGTCCCAACCGCCGGTGGCGTTGACCTTGCTGATCAGCTCGCCCTGGGTGTTGGCGAAGTGGGCGTGCAGGCCTTCTTCGAACGCCAGCAGCTTGTTGACCGGCACGTCGTCGAGGTAACCCTCGTTGACGGCGTAGATCGACAGCGCCTGGTTGGCAATCGACATCGGCGCGTACTGCTTCTGCTTCATCAGCTCGGTGACGCGCTGGCCACGCTCCAGCTGCTTGCGGGTCGCTTCGTCCAGGTCCGAGGCGAACTGCGCGAACGCAGCCAGCTCGCGGTACTGGGCCAGCGAGATGCGGATGCCGCCCGACAGCTTCTTGATGATCTTGGTCTGGGCCGAGCCACCGACGCGCGACACCGAGATACCGGCGTTCACGGCCGGGCGGATGCCGGCGTTGAACAGGTCGGTTTCCAGGAAGATCTGGCCGTCGGTGATCGAGATCACGTTGGTCGGAACGAAGGCGGACACGTCGCCGGCCTGGGTCTCGATGATCGGCAGCGCGGTCAGCGAACCGGTCTTGCCGGTGACCTTGCCTTCGGTGAACTTCTCGACGTATTCCTCGGACACGCGGGCAGCGCGCTCGAGCAGACGGGAGTGCAGGTAGAACACGTCACCCGGGTAGGCTTCACGGCCCGGCGGACGCTTCAGCAGCAGCGAGATCTGGCGGTAGGCAACGGCCTGCTTGGACAGATCGTCGTACACGATCAGCGCGTCTTCGCCGCGGTCCATGAAGTACTCACCCATGGTGCAGCCCGAGTAGGCGCTGATGTACTGCATGGCAGCCGATTCGGAAGCGGTCGCGGCCACCACGATGGTGTGGGCCAGCGCGCCGTTCTCTTCCAGCTTGCGCACGATGTTGGCGATGGTCGACGCCTTCTGGCCGATCGCAACGTACACGCACTTGATGCCGGTGCCCTTCTGGTTGATCACCGCATCGATCGCCATGGCGGTCTTGCCGGTCTGGCGGTCACCGATGATCAGCTCGCGCTGGCCACGGCCGATCGGGATCATCGAGTCGACCGACTTGTAACCGGTCTGCACCGGCTGGTCGACCGACTTGCGCCAGATCACGCCCGGAGCAACGCGTTCCACCGGAGCGGTCAGGTCGGTGCCCAGCGGGCCCTTGCCGTCGATCGGCTCGCCCAGCGCGTTCACGACGCGGCCCAGCAGTTCCGGGCCGACCGGCACTTCCAGGATGCGGCCGGTGGTCTTGGCGACGTCGCCTTCGCGCAGGTGCTCGTAGTCACCCAGGACCACGGCGCCGACCGAGTCGCGCTCCAGGTTCAGGGCCAGGGCGAAGGTGTTGTTCGGCAGTTCGATCATTTCGCCCTGCATCACGTCGGCCAGACCGAAGATGCGCACGATGCCGTCGGACACGCTGGTCACGGTGCCTTCGTTGCGCGATTCCGCGGCCAGCTTGACCTTCTCGATGCGGTTCTTGATCAGTTCGCTGATTTCGGAGGGGTTGAGCGTGGTTGCCATCGTCAAGTCCTAGTGCCGGCAGCGGGGCCGGACGTTAAATGAATTCAGTTAGCGAGCGCGGTCTGCAGACGGGCCAGCTTGCCCTTCAGCGAACCATCGATGACCACGTCGCCGGCGTCGATCACGGCGCCGCCGATCAGCGAAGCATCGACCGCGGTGGTCACGTCGACCTCGCGGTTGAAGCGCTTGCGCAGCGCGACCTTGATCGCGTCCAGCTCGCCGGCCGACAGCTCGGAAGCCGAGGTCACCGTGGCCTTGACCACGTGCTCGGCTTCGGCGCGCAGGGCGTCGAACATGCCGGAGATTTCCGGCAGCAGCGGCAGACGATGCGATTCGGCCAGGATGGCCAGGAAGCGCGAGTAGGTCTCGCCGTGCGACACCGGCGCCAGCAGGGCGACGGCGTCGTCACGACCCAGCTCCGGGTTGGCGAGCAGGGCCGCCACGCGCGGGTCGGCGGCGACGTGGGCGGAGAACGCCAGGGCGTCCGACCACGGCGCGAACGCACCTTCGTCGCGCGCGGTCGCGAACGCGGCGCGGGCGTACGGGCGGGCAAGCGTGAGGGCCTGGCTCATCCTTAGATCTCCGAGGCCAGCTCGTCGAGCAGCGCCTTGTGGGCGTTGGCGTCGATTTCGCGCTTGAGCAGCTTTTCGGCACCGGTCACGGCCAGCGCGGACACCTGCTTGCGCAGATCTTCACGGGCACGGTTGGCGGCGGCGTCGATTTCAGCCTGGGCCAGTTCCTTCTGACGGGTGGCTTCGGTGATCGCTTCGTTACGGGCTGCATCAACGATCTGGTTGGCACGCGCGTGGGCCTGATCGATGATCTCGTTGGCCTTGGTGCGGGCTTCCTTCAGCGCTTCGTTGACCTTCTCCTGCGCCTGGGCCAGATCTTTCTGGCTGCGGTCGGCAGCAGCGAGGCCTTCAGCAATCTTCTGCTGGCGCTCTTCGATCGCGTTCATCAGCGGCGGCCAGATCTTGGTCGCGATGATCCAGATCAGACCAGCGAAGGCCAGCGCCTGCGCAAGAAGGGTGAAATTGATATTCATGGTTAGCTCGATCGCTGGTTTCGGGGTGGACGTGCCGCCGAAGCGGCACATCCGGCCTTCATCCGAAACCGGGTGCATCAGCACCCGGTCGTCTCAAACCGCTGTATCAGCCGGCCAGAGCCTTGGTGACGGCGCCAGCAAAGGCAGCCGACAGCGGGTTGGCGAAGGCCAGCAGCAGGCCAACGGCGACCGAGATGATGAACGCGGCGTCGATCAGGCCGGCGGTGATGAACATGCGGACCTGCAGGACCGGGATCAGTTCCGGCTGGCGCGCGGCCGACTCCAGGAACTTACCAGCCATGATGGCCAGACCCAGACCGGCGCCCAGCGCGGCCAGGCCGATCATGATGCCGACGGCAAGGGCGGTGGAGCTCTGAATCTGCGCGAAGTTGGTCAGGACGGCGAAGTACATGGTTATCTCCAGGAACTTAAGTTGCTAAGGGTGATGAAACGGATGAAGGTTGAAACGCGTTGAAGCTTGAAACTCAGTGAGCGTCTTCCGACAGGCTCAGGTACACGATCGACAGCATCATGAAGATGAAGGCCTGCAGCGGGATCACCAGCAGGTGGAACAGCATCCAGCCGAGGCCGAACACACCACCCGCGATGGCACCGAAGAAACCGGCACCACCCAGCACCCAGATCAGCAGGAACACGATTTCGCCGCCGAACATGTTGCCGAACAGTCGCATCGCCAGCGAGATCGGCTTGCTCAGCCACTCGACGATGTTGAGGATCAGGTTGAACGGCATCATCCACTTGCCGAACGGCGCCGTCAGGAATTCCTTGACGAAGCCGACCAGGCCCTTGGACTTGAGCGCGAAGAACAGCATCAGGAAGAACACGCTGATGGCCATGCCGAGGGTGGCATTGACGTCAGCGGTCGGCACCGGCTTCCAGTAGTGCACGCCCACCCATTCCAGCGGCTTGGCGATGAAATCGGCCGGGATCATCTTCAGCAGATTCATCAACAGGATCCAGAAGAAGATCGTGATGGCGATCGGCGTGACCAGCTTGCTCTTGCCGTGGTAGGTGTCCTTGGCCTGGCGGTCGACGAACTCCAGGCAGATCTCGACGAAGGCCTGCCACTTGCCCGGCACGCCGGCGGTGGCCTTGCGGGTCCCCAGCCAGAACGCGACAACGATCACCAGGCCCATCAGGACGGCGGTGAGGAAGGTATCGACGTGGATATGCCAGAACATACCCTCACCCTTGCCGACCGGTGCGGTCAGGTTGTGCAGGTGATGCTGGATGTAGCTGGTAGGGGTTAGAGCCTCGCCCGCCATGTGTCCGGAACCTTCAGTTAATTGAATTCTGTCAACGCCTGGCCATGGCCAGGACCTGGAACATCAAGCCGACGGCGATACCGGCCAACAGCGCCAATGCAGGCAGCTTGAAGACCAGGAACCCCACCAGCAGGACGCCGAAAACCACGACCCACTTGGCCACGATCGCAATGATCAGGCGAGCCATCGCCGATCCTGCGGCCACCGCACCACCGCCCAGAGCCATCCGTGCCGCAACCCAGCCGCCGGCCGAAATGGCCACACCGGACGCCAGCGCGCCGAGGGCATACTTCGGACCTACCAGCAGGAAGGCCAGGGCCAGGACAGCCACCGCGGCCAGCGGGTAGACCGCGGCGCGCAGCATCAGTCGCCGACCCGCATCAACGGAGTTCAGCACAGGACGTCCCGCGTGGTTGCAAGTGGAGGGCTGAGGCGGCTACAGCAGGGGGGCCTCATCGAGCCGCCAAATTATAGCAATGGGACAATTTGCGAGACAACCGCTGCCTGTTCATCCCTGGAAGCCGCAAGTTGCGGTAACGGTTACATTTTTGCGTGCCACCCTGGGGACAATGACGTCCGCGTGATGCTGCACCGCAGTATTGAACTTTGGTCGCAGGCGCGGAACTTTCGCTGGATGCGCCGGTCCGATCTTTCGACCTGCCTGCAGCAACCTCGTCGACGCTCCGCCCCGCAGGTCCCACGATGGCCCCGAAGCCCGTCTCCGGGGCCATCTTTTTGCGTCGTCGCGACAGGGCTGAACCGTGCACACTCCGTGGACCATACGTTCACGGATGGTGGACGGCGGCGTCCGGCACAGTGGTCTTCATTCTGATGAACCACTGCAAGGACTCTTCGATGCGCCCCGTACCCACCCTGCTCGCCCTTTCCCTGCTCGCTGCCGGCGCCTCGTTCGCCAATGCCGCCCACGCCGCCGAAGGCGACGACCGCTTCGCCATCCGTCTGGGTGCGATGAACATCGATTCGGACAACACGCTGCGCGGCAGCACCACCGTGGCCGGCCAGGACATCTCCCTGGACCAGGACTTCAAGCTGGGTGGCAAGGAATGGGAGCCGCGCATCGACGGCATGTTCCGCATCAGCAACCGTCAGCGCCTGCTGTTCAACTACTTCAAGTACGACAAGGACCGTCGCGAGACGCTTGACCAGGGCATTTCCTTCGGCGGTGAGAGCGTGCCGGCCGGCAGCTTCGTGAAGGGCGAGCTGAAGTACCAGGTGGCCAGCCTGGTCTATGACTACTCGGTCGTCGATACCGACACCTTCGACCTGGGCCTGCAGATCGGTGGCGAGTACGCCAAGGTCAGCACCAAGGGCTACGCGGACCTGGGCACGGTGTATGAAGGCCAGTTCCTCAACGAGAAGGCCGATGGCGTGGCACCGGTGGTGGGTGCGCGCATGACCTTCACTCCGTCCGAGCGCTGGATGATCACGCTGCAGGGCCAGTACCTGAACACGCGCTGGGGCAGTTTCGATGACTACAAGGGCGACCTGAGCCGCGCCAATGCGATCGTCGATTACCGCTTCACCAAGAACTTCGGTGTGTTCGCCGGCTACGACTGGTTCAAGCTGGACGTGGACAAGAAGGGCAGCGACGGCACGGTCGGCCTGAAGCAGGAATTCAAGGGCCCGGTGGCCGGTATCAGCTTCGTGTTCTGATCCCCTGCCCCTTCCACGGCATCTTCTCTCCTGGCGCGGCCTCCGGAACATCGGGGCCGCGTTTTTTGTGGGTTGCTGGCAGAGAGCAGAAGCGGGGTTGGTCGAGCGCTGGAGGGAGCGGGGGCTGCGTGCGAATGTCCCCCGGCGCCGGCCTGCGGCCGACGCCTCCTCCTTTACTTCGCACACAACCCCCGCTCCCTCCGCGTGTCAGGCATCCAGGCGGCCCAGGCACTGGCTCTCGACTATCCGCAAGCCGAGCCGCTGCGTGGGTGGCAGTTGCCGTAGACGCAGGCGTGGTCGAGCGCTGGGGGAAGAGGGGCTTGCGTGCGAATGTCCCCCGGCGCCGGCCTACGGCCGGCGCCTCCTCCTTTACTTCGCACACAAGCCCCTCTTCCCTCGCGTGTCAGGCATCCAGGCGGGCCAGGCTGTGGCTCTCGACTATCCGCAAGCCGAGCCGCTGCGCGGGTGGCAGGCGTTTGGACAAAGTAAAGGAGGAGGCGACCGCCGAAGGCGGACGACGGGGGACATTTGTCCAGACGCCTGCCACCCGCACAGCGGCCCAGACCTTCGCGGTGGCAGTTGCCGTAGACGCAGGCGTGGTCGAGCGCCGGAGGGAGAGGGCATCCGGGCGGCTTTGGCACTGCTCTCGACCGTCCGCAAGCCGAGCCGCTGCGCGGGTGGCGGGCATTTCGACAAAGTAAAGGAGGAGGCGACCGCCGCAGGCGGACGACGGGGGACATTTGTCGAAATGCCTGCCACCCGTGCAGTGGCCCCACCCTTTGCTGCAGCACTGATCGAAGAAAAAAAGCCCCGGCAGATGCCAGGGCTTTTCGTTCGGAACGGCGCGGACGCCTTACTTCTTCTTCGGCATGTACAGATCGGTGATCGTGCCGTCGTAGATTTCCGAGGCCATCGCCACCGACTCGCTCAGCGTCGGATGCGCATGGATGGTGTGGCCGATGTCTTCCGCTTCCGCCCCCATCTCGATGGCCAGGCCGATCTCGGCCAGCAGGTCGCCGGCATGCACGCCGACGATCGCGCCACCGATGATGCGGTGGGTCTCTTCGTCGAAGATCAGCTTGGTGAAGCCCTCGGTGCGACCGATGCCGATCGCGCGGCCACTGGCGGCCCACGGGAACTTGGCCACGCCGACCTTCAGGCCCTTGGCCTTGGCTTCGGTCTCGGTCACGCCGACCCAGGCGATTTCCGGGTTGGTGTAGGCCACCGACGGAATCACGCGGGCGACCCACTCCTTCTTGTGGCCGGCTGCCACTTCAGCGGCCAGCTTGCCCTCGTGCGTGGCCTTGTGGGCCAGCATCGGGTTGCCGACGATGTCGCCGATGGCAAAGATGTGCGGCACGTTGGTACGCATCTGCCGATCGACCGGGATGAAGCCGCGGTCGGTGACCTGCACGCCGGCCTTCTCGGCATCGATCTTCTTGCCGTTCGGCGAGCGGCCCACGGCCACCAGCACGCGGTCGAAGGTGCCTTGCGCCAGCGCAGGCGCCTGGCCTTCCTCGGCGGCTTCGAAGGTCACGGTGATGCCCTTGGCATCGGCGGTGACGCCCGAGGCCTTGGTCTTCAGGTGCACCTCGATGCCCTGCTTCTTCAGGCGGTCGGCCAGCGGCTTGACCAGGTCCTTGTCGGCGCCCGGCATCAGCTGGTCCATGAACTCGACCACGGTGACCTTGCTGCCCAGCGCGCTGTACACGGTGGCCATTTCCAGGCCGATGATGCCGCCGCCGACGACCAGCAGCGAGCCCGGCACTTCGGCCAGCTCCAGCGCATCGGTGGAATCCATCACGCGCTTGTCGTCCCACGGGAAGTTCGGCAGCTTCACCGCCTGCGAACCGGCGGCGATGATGCACTTCTGGAAGCGCAGCAGCTGGGTGCTGCCATCAGCAGCGGTGATCTCCAGCTCGTTGGCCGAAACAAACCTGCCGACGCCCTGCACGTTGCGGACCTTGCGCTGCTTGGCCATCCCGGCCAGGCCCTTGGTCAGCTGGTTGACGACCTTTTCCTTGTACGCGCGCAGCTTGTCCAGGGTAATGGTCGGCTTGCCGAACTCGACGCCGAAATCACCGGCGTGGGCCACTTCGTCGATGACCGCGGCGGCGTGCAGCAGCGCCTTGGACGGGATGCAGCCGACATTGAGGCAGACGCCGCCGAGGCTGGCGTAACGTTCGACCAGCACCGTATCCAGGCCGACGTCGGCGGCGCGGAAGGCCGCGGTGTAGCCGCCCGGGCCGGAGCCCAGCACGACCATCTCGCATTCGATGTCGGCCGGCTTGCCGCTGGACAGCGCCGGCTTCGGCGCAGCCGGTTCGGCCGGGGCGCGGTGCGACGGGGTCACCGGCGGCTTGCTGGCCGGGGCGGCCGGAGCCGGCGCGGCGGCCTTGGCCGGGGCTTCGGCGGCGCCTTCAGCGTCCAGCACCACGACCACGGCGCCTTCGGACAGGGTGTCGCCCAGCTTGACCTTGATTTCCTTGACCACGCCGGCGGCCGAGGACGGCACTTCCAGGGTGGCCTTGTCCGACTCCAGGGTCACCAGACCCTGATCCTTCTTCACCGTGTCGCCAACGGCGACCAACACTTCGATCACCGGCACATCGCTGTAATCGCCGATGTCGGGAACCTTGACTTCAATCGTGGCCATGGTGGGTTTTCCTCGTGCCCGCCCGGCGGCGCCGGCGGGCTGTCACTGCATCTGTTCACGCGGCCGCGCCAGGGGCTGCGGCCGCACGGTGGGGGCGAAGCGGTGCCTTACAGCAGCACGCGGCGCATGTCGGCCAGTACCTGCGACAGGTACGTGGTGAAGCGTGCGGCCAGTGCGCCGTCGATGACGCGGTGGTCGTAGCTCAGCGACAGCGGCAGCATCAGCTTCGGTGCGAATTCCTTGCCGTTCCAGACCGGCTGGATGGACGACTTGGAGACGCCGAGGATGGCCACTTCCGGTGCGTTGACGATCGGGGTGAACGCGGTGCCGCCGATGCCGCCCAACGAGCTGATCGAGAAGCAGCCGCCGCTCATGTCCGCCGGGCCCAGCTTGCCGTCGCGTGCCTTCTTGGCCAGTTCGCCGGTTTCCTGCGCGATCTGCACCACGCCCTTCTTGTCCACGTCGCGGATGACCGGCACGACCAGGCCGTTCGGCGTGTCGGCGGCGAAACCGATGTGGAAGTACTTCTTCAGGGTCAGGTTTTCACCGCTGGCATCGAGCGAGGCGTTGAATTCCGGGAACTTCTTCAGCGCTGCGGCGCTGGCCTTGATCAGGAAGGCGAGCATGGTCAGCTTGATGCCGGCCTTCTCGTTCTCCTTGTTCAACGCCACGCGCAGGCCTTCCAGGTCGGTGATGTCGGCCTGCTCGAACTGGGTGACGTGCGGGATCATGGCCCAGTTGCGGGCCAGGTTCGCACCGGAGATCTTCTTGATGCGCGACAGCGGCTGGACTTCGGTCTCGCCGAACTTGCTGAAGTCGACCTTCGGCCACGGCAGCAGGTTCAGGCCACCACCAGCGGCGACGGCGCCACCGGCAGCGGCCGGCACGCCACCGCTGAGCGCGGCCTTGACGAACTTCTGTACGTCACCCTTGGTGATGCGGCCACCCTTCTCGGTGCCGTTGATCTGCAGCAGGTCCACGCCCAGCTCGCGGGCGAACACGCGCACCGCCGGGGTGGCGTACGGCACCTTGGCCGGCAACACGCCATCGGCATTGAACTGCACCGGCGGGCTGGACGGGGTACCGGCCGAGGCGATCTCGCGGGCCGCCAGCTTGTCCGGCTGCGCCGGCACAGCGACCGGCTCGACCTTGGTGGCGGTCTCTGCGGCAGCCGGAGCGGCAGCTGCAGCGGCCTTGGTCGGCGCCGGCGCGCCAGCACCCTCGGCTTCGATGATGGCAACCACGTCGCCTTGCGACAGATTGTCGCCCACCTTGACCTTGATCTCCTTGACCACGCCGGCGACAGACGACGGCACTTCCATGGTGGCCTTGTCGCTTTCCAGCGTGACCAGGCCCTGGTCCTTCTTGACCGTATCGCCCACGGCGACCAGCACTTCGATGACCGGAATGCCGGCGTAGTCGCCGATGTCCGGCACCAAGGCTTCAACCGCACCACCGCGGGCAGCCGGAGCGGCCGGCGCAGCTGCGGCCGGCGCGCTCTGGGTGGCGGCAGCCGGGGCAGCGGCCTTGGCCGGTGCCGGTGCCGGTGCCGGTGCCGGTGCGGCAGCGGCCGGCTTGGCGGCTTCGGCTTCGCCTTCGGCCACTTCGATCAGGGCCACGACCTTGCCTTCGGACAGGCTGTCGCCCACTTTGACCTTGAGCTCCTTGACCACGCCCGCCACCGAGGACGGCACTTCCATGGTCGCCTTGTCGCTTTCCAGCGTCACCAGGCCCTGGTCCTTCTTGACCGTGTCGCCGACGGCGACAAGCACCTCGATTACCGGGATATCGCTGTAGTCACCGATATCGGGGACAAGTGCTTCCTTGATTTCGGCCATGGGGATAACTCCGGCAATCTGGTGTAGGGAAACGTCTATTGTGCGGCCAGCGGGGTCCAGCGCCAACCGTTACAGGTGTTTTCAGTACGCACGCAGCCGGGACAGGCTGTTGCCCATGGGTCGGGTGCGCGACCAGTCGGTAGCGTATTGTCCAGGCGATGTCCGCTTCATGTCGCCCGCGCGTCGGCCACCGGCTGCCAGGCCTGGCGCAGGCGCGGCAACGACCACGCCGCATTGGCAGGGCTGGTCGACGGCAGCGCGACCACCTTCGGCGGGGCCTCCAGCCGCGGCAACACCCAGCGCTGGAATGCCTGCAATGACGCGCCGCCATTGCAGCCGATCAGCGTCAGCTCAGGCAACGTGACGATCAGTTCCGGCAGTGCATTGGCCACTTCCGTGCCACGCACGATGTCCGCATCCAGGCTGCCGCGCCGCTCGCAGCGCCCGATCACATCCCACAGGCCGATGCCTGCGGCGTTCAACGCCTGCAGCCGTTGCGCATAGGGCAGATCCGCGTCGAAACCGCAGATATCGGCCATCAGCGGCCAGAAGCGGTTGCGAGGATGCGCGTAGTAGCGCTGCTCCTGCAGGGATGCCACGCCTGGCATCGAGCCCAGCAGCAGCACCCGGCATCCCACGTTCACCTGCGCTGGCAGGCCAATGCACAACGTTGCTGCGCTCACATCTTCTCCAACTGCATGAATGTCGGCGAGAGCAGAAAACGCCATGAATAAAGGCATTCCGCACCCGTCGCTGAACAAGGAAAACTATTTTTTAACGTGCGTCGGATTCGATTCATGTTGGGGCGACTACGGTGTGCTCGCCCCGCAACCGGGGGCCCAAAACAAGAAACATTAGGAGATACCCCCATGCGCTCCATCCGTATCCTGAGTCTCGCCCTGCTGACCTCCGCCGCCTTCGCGCCGGCCGCTTTCGCCCAGGACAGCAGCACCACCGATACCGCTTCGGGCAAGCATTTTGCCGTTGTTGGCGGCATCTCGCTGCTGGAGCCGAAGAACGACCCGATCACCGGCGTGAAGAAGACCGACGGTGGCCCGGCGCCGACCGTCAGCTTCAGCTACTACATCAACGACAACTGGGCCGTTGAGCTGTGGGGCGCTGCCGACAAGTTCGACAACAAGTTCAAGGGCCCGAACAACGCCCGCCTGGGTTCGGTCGAGCAGCAGCCGGTCGCGCTGAGCGGCCAGTACCACTTCGGCCAGGCCGACAACGTGTTCCGCCCGTTCGTGGGCGTGGGCTACTACCAGTCGAGCTTCAGCAACGAGAAGCTGGGCAACGGTGCTGACACCGACATCCGCTTCAAGGATGCCAAGGGCGTGATCGGCACCGTCGGCGTCGACATGAACATCAACTCCACCTGGTTCGCCCGCGCTGACGCCCGGTACATGCGCGCCCGCCCGGACATCAAGGTCGGCGGCGAGAAGATCGGCGAAGCCAAGATGGATCCGTGGACCGTCGGCTTCGGCATCGGCGCCCGCTTCTGATCCAGGCAGCACCTGCTTCACTGATGCAACGCGACGGGCCCTTCGGGGCCCGTCGTCGTTTCCGTCACCCGCGTTCCGCGTGTAGAGCCGAGCCCATGCTCGGCTGCTTTTTTGTAGAGTCGAGCCAAGCCCCCTATCCCGAGTCGAGCGGCGGGCTCCGCGCGCATTGCGATGCGTTACGTTCAATGGCGCCCACGGTCAAGGGTGGCACGGCTCGGCTCTACAGACACAGGACGCGGAGACACGATGGACGACGTCGACCTGCTGGTGATCGGTGGCGGCATCAATGGCGCCGGCATCGCCCGTGACGCCAGCGGTCGCGGCCTGCGCGTGCTGCTGTGCGAACAGCATGACCTGGCCGCGCACACCTCCAGCGCCAGCAGCAAGCTGATCCACGGCGGCCTGCGCTACCTGGAGCAGGGCGAGTTTGGGCTGGTGCGCAAGGCGCTGGGTGAACGCGAGGTGGTGCGCCGGCAGGCGCCCCATCTGGTCCATCCGCTGCGCTTCGTCCTGCCGTGGGAACCGCACCTGCGCCCGCGCTGGATGCTGCGCGCGGGGCTGTGGCTGTACGACCATCTGGGCCGGCGCAGCCCCGCCTTCCCCGCGTCACGCGCACTGGAACTGCAACACGATCCGCTCGGCCAGTGGCTCTCCCCGGCGCTGCGGCAGGCCTTCAGCTACGCCGATGCGCAGGTCGATGACGCGCGGCTGGTACTGCTCAACGCCCTGGATGCCGCGCAGCGGGGCGCACAGGTGCAGGTGCGCAGCCGC
Organism: Stenotrophomonas sp. LC732; assembly: GCF_052446685.1. Taxonomy (NCBI): domain Bacteria; kingdom Pseudomonadati; phylum Pseudomonadota; class Gammaproteobacteria; order Lysobacterales; family Lysobacteraceae; genus Stenotrophomonas; species Stenotrophomonas sp. LC732. Next base: position 3,909,805 of record NZ_CP199214.1, read on the forward strand.
TGCATCGACCTGCACCCCGTGCAGGGCCGGTGGCGGGCTGTTCTGGAATCCGCCGATGGCCAGCGGCACCCCGTGAATGCCCGCGCCGTGGTCAATGCGGCGGGCCCGTGGGCCGGGGGCCTGCTGGAACGGATGCAGGCGCGCAGCGGCGGCCCTGCGCTGCGCCTGGTGCAGGGCAGCCACATCGTGCTGCGCAGGCCGTGGCCCGATGACAGCGCCTGCCTGCTGCAGCAGCCCGACGGGCGGGTGGTGTTCCTGCTGCCTTTCGCCCACGACCATCTGCTGGTGGGCACCACCGATACCGACTATCGCGGTGACCCGGCGCGCTGCAGCGTGCTGCCTTCCGAGGTGACCTACCTGTGCGAAGCGGCCAATCGCTACCTGCGTGACCCCATCGCCCCGGACGAGGTGGTCTGGGCGTTCGCCGGTGTCCGTCCATTGCTGGCCGACCCGGATCCGCGCGCAGCGCAGCTGAGCCGCGACTACCGCCTGCAGGTGCAGGTGGACCCGGCACCGGCGCTGCATGTACTGGGCGGCAAGCTGACCACCTACCGGGTGCTGGCCGAGGAGGCACTGGACCTGCTGCGCCCTGCCCTGCCACAGATGGGACCGGCCTGGACGGCGCGCGGAGACCCGCTGCCGGGCAGCGACTGGGGCGACGCCGCACAGGCGTGCTCGCGCCTGCTGGCGCTGGCACCGTGGTTGCCCGCAGGTATCGCGCGACGCTGGGCCGGGGCCTATGGCAGTCGCAGCGCGGGACTGCTGCAGGGTGTACACGGCCTGCACGATCTGGGCGAGGACTTCGGCGGTGGCCTGCATGCACGCGAAGTGGACTTCCTGCGCGAACGCGAGTGGGCGTGTGACACCGACGATATCCTGTGGCGCCGGAGCAAGCTGGGGTTGCGCCTGGATGCTGCGCAGGTGGCACGGCTGCAGGCGTGGATGGAGGGTCGGATCCCTTTCCCACGGAAAGGGCTCTGACCCCCGTGTTGCCACGTGTGCCAACCCAGGTTGGCAGCTCTACCAGGGCAGCCGCGCGCGACGCGATCGATGCATTAGGATTTCCCCATCGCCATTGGAGACGCTGCATGACGCCCCGCTACGTGCTGGCCATCGACCAGGGCACCACCAGTTCGCGCGCGATCCTGTTCGACCGCGCCGGCGACATCGTCGGCAGCGCGCAGCGCGAGTTCGCGCAGATCTTCCCGCAGCCCGGCTGGGTCGAGCATGACCCCCGCGAGATCCTTACCAGCGTCTATGCCACATTGACCGAACTGCTCAGCCGCGGGCAGATCGACCCACGCCATATCGCCGCGCTGGGCATCACCAACCAGCGCGAAACCACCGTGGTCTGGGACCGTGCCACCGGCCAGCCGATCCACAACGCCATCGTCTGGCAATCGCGGCAGAGCCACGCCATCTGCGAGCGGCTGAAGTCCGACGGGCATGAAGCACTGATCCGCGAGCGGACCGGGCTGCTGATCGACGCCTATTTCTCCGCGACCAAGGTGCGCTGGATCCTCGACCACGTGGATGGTGCGCAGCAGCGCGCCGAACGTGGTGAGCTGCTGTTCGGCACCATCGACAGCTGGCTGGTGTGGAACCTCAGCGGTGGCCAGGCACATGTGACTGACTACAGCAATGCGGCGCGCACGCTGCTGTTCAACATCCACACGCTGGACTGGGATGACGACCTGCTGGCCCTGCTGGACATTCCGCGCGCGATGCTGCCGCAGGTGCGCGACTCCAGCGCGGTGTACGCACACACCCGGCCGCAGTTCTTCTTCGACCACCCGATCCCCATCGCCGGCATCGCCGGTGACCAGCAGGCGGCGCTGTTCGGCCAGGCTTGTTTCCAGCCGGGCATGGTCAAGAACACCTATGGCACCGGTTGCTTCATGTTGATGCACACCGGCGCGCAGGCGGTGCGGTCGCGCAACGGCCTGCTGACCACCATTGCCTGGGGCCTGGACGGGCGCGTGGAGTACGCGCTGGAGGGTTCGATCTTCATCGCCGGCTCGGTGGTGCAGTGGCTGCGCGATGGACTACGCATGATCGAACGCGCCAGCGACAGCCAGGCGCTGGCTGCGCAGGTGCCCGACAGTGGCGGCGCCTACCTGGTGCCGGCGTTCGTCGGCCTCGGCGCGCCCTATTGGCGCAGTGATGTGCGCGGTGCGATGTTCGGCCTGACCCGCGGCACCCGCAAGGCGCACTTCGTGCGCGCCGCGCTGGAAGCGATGGCCTACCAGACCCGCGATGTACTCGATGCGATGCAGTCCGATGCGGGTATCGCGCTGACCGAGCTGCGCGCTGATGGCGGTGCGATCGGCAACGACTTCCTGGCCGGTTTCCAGGCCGACATTCTCGGTGTGCCGCTGCTGCGGCCGCGACTGACCGAGACCACCGCGCTGGGTGCGGCCTATCTGGCCGGCCTGGCAGTGGGGTTCTGGAACAGCCGCGAACAGATCGCCGCGCAATGGGGCCTGGACCGGCGCTTCGAGCCACGGATGGAGGTGGCCCGGCGCGAGAAACTGTATGCGGGATGGCAGCAGGCGGTGGCCGCGACCCTCGCCTTCCACGTCGATTGAAACGGCAATGCCCTGCCCTGCTGCGGCACGTGGAGTGACACTGTAGAGCCGAGCCATGCTCGGCTGCCGCTGGCGGGATACCGCAAAAAGCAGAGCCGAGCATAGGCTCGGCTCTACAGGCGAATGGGCGCTGGCGTCAGAACGCCGGCAGCACCGCGCCCTTGTACTTGGTCTCGATGAAGGCCTTCACCTGCGGGCTGGTCAGGGCCTTGGCCAGCTTCTGCACGCGGGCGTCGTCCTTGTTGTCCGGGCGCGCGACCAGGAAATTCACGTACGGCGAGTCCTTGCTTTCGATCGCCAGCGCATCCTGGGTCGGGTTGAGGCCTGCGTCCAGCGCGTAGTTGGTATTGATCAGGGCCAGGTCGACCTGGTCCAGCACGCGCGGCAGCATCGCCGAGTCCAGCTCGCGGAACTTCAGGTTCTTCGGATTGGCGATGATGTCGCGCTGGGTCGCCAGTGCGTTGGTCGGGTCCTTCAGCTCGATCACGCCGGCCTTGTGCAGCAGGATCAGCGCGCGGCTGTTGTTGCTCGGGTCGTTCGGGATCACCACGTCGGCGCCTTCGCGCAGCTCGGCCAGCGACTTGACCTTGCGCGAGTACGCACCGAACGGCTCGATGTGCACGCCGATCACCTTCACCAGGTCGGTCTTGCGGTCGCGGTTGTAGGCATCCAGGTAGGGCTCGGTCTGGAAGTAGTTCGCATCCACCTGCTTCTGCACCAGCTGGTCGTTGGGCTGCACGTAGTCATTGAACACCCGCACGTCCAGGTCCACGCCTTCCTGCTTGAGGATCGGCTTGACCACCTCGAGGATCTCGGCATGCGGCACGGCCGTGGCGGCCACCACCAGCTTCTGCGAGGGCTCGCCGGACTTGCCGCAGGCGGTCAGGGCCAGCGCAGCGGCGAGCAGGGGCAGCAACAGGGTCTTTTTCATGGGGGATTGAATTCTCGGGGGAGTGTCAGGAGTTTTCGTAGTTGCTCAGGGCCAGCTCAAGCAACGCCTTGGCCTGCTCGCGCAGCATCATGGGCTCGACGATCTCGGCATCCGAGCCGTAATGCAGCACATCCATCAGCAGCTCGCGCGAGACGCTGTACGGCACCTTCAGCTCATAGCGGCCGTCGGCCAGGAAGCGGCCCTGCTGCTTGGAATGCCAGTGCTCGTCGGCCACCCAGCGCGCGGCCTTGGCGCTGAACAGGATGGTCGCCCAGCCCTTCGGCGCGCCAGAGAAGATGCCGTAGCTGGCGCCGAGCTGCTCGTCCAGCTCGCTGTCGGCGACGTCGCGCGCGGTGCTGTCGACCACCCGCGCCTTGTGGATGCGGTCGACCGCGAAACTGCGCAGGGCGTCGCGGTCATGGTCCCAGGCATCCAGGTACCAGTTGTCGCGATAGTGGGTCAGGCGCTGCGGCGAGACGGTGCGCTTGGTCGGCTCGTCGGTGGAACGGGCACGGTACTCGAACGCCAGCTGGCGGCGCTCCAGCACGGCCGATGCGACGCTGCGGAAGCTGCCTTCGTCAAACTTGCGGCCACGGTGCGGAATCACCCGCACGCGGTCGACCGGCCAGCTGGACACGCCGGCCTGGGCCGCCAGCAGGCTCTCGATGCGTTGCTGCAGCGGTGCCAGCACCGACGACAGCACACCACCGCCGGTCCGCGCCAGCAGGTGCTGCGAGGCCAGCAGGGCATGCAGCTCCTCCGAGCTGAGCCACAGGCCGGGCAGCTCGAAACGGTCGCTCTCGTCAGCCTGGTAGCGGAAGCCCGCCTCGCCGTCGCCCTCGATCGGTGCCATCAGCGCATCGCGCAGGAAGGCCAGGTCGCGGTAGACGGTGGCGCGGGAACAACCGAGCTTGTCCTGCAGGGTCGCCACCGTCACCGGATAGCGCGCGGACTTGAGCAGACGATGCAGGGCGGTGATGCGTTCGTATCGGTCCATACCCCCGATTATGTCCGAGTCGCGGGTCTTGTGTGGGACGTTTGGGCTATCGTGGTCGCCCCCACCCCCATGGAATGCCCGATGCGCCGGTTGCCTGCCCTGTCCCTGCTGGCCTGCCTGCTGCTGGCCGCCTGTGATCGCGCGCCGGCGCCGGCCGGCGCCGAGCCCCCGGTACCCGTCGCCGATCCGACGCAGGCGGTGCTGGGCGCCAGCCAGCGTTTCGCGGCCCTGCGCAGCTTCCACGCCGAACTGGAGGTGCTGGGCGCACCACAGCCGGTGCGCAGCGCCATGGACTTCGTCGCGCCCGATCGTTTCCGGGTGGAAACTCCGGCCGGTCCGCAGACCATCATCGGCGACACCATGTTCCTGCAAGTTGACGGTGCGATCCGCCAGGTGCCGACCCCGCCTGGCCTGCTTGAGCAGTGGCGCAACCCGCTGCCGGCCGATGCCCTGTCCGCCGACCTGAAGGCCGAAGACCTCGGCAGCCAGTCGCTGGACGGGGTGCAGACCCGGCATTACCGGCTGCGCGGCACCCAGCCCGGCGAACGCCTGGAGTACTGGGTGGATGCTCAGGGCCTGCCACGCCAGATCGTACGCAGCGGCAGCAGCAATGGCCGCAGCTTCCAGCTGCGCCTGCGCTATTCGCGCTTCAACGACCCTGAGGTGCGCGTCGATCTGCCCTGAATAGGCGACCGCGCCAACGTTCGCTGAAGCGCGCATTGGATCGATTCGGACCGCCATCACGCTTCCAGTATCATCACCGGCTGTCAACCGTTCCGGAGAAGCCTCGATGTCCCTGCGCGTGTCCCTGCTGATCCCCCTGCTGCTGTGTGCGCCGCTCGCATACGCACAGGATGCCTCCGAACTGGCGGCGATGTCCTCGCCGTGGAGCGGCAGTGGTGGCGAGCTCGGGTTTGCCTCGGCACGCGGCAACAGCAGCACCGAGAGCTTCAACGGCCGCCTGCGCCTGCGCTACACCGACGGTGACTGGGTGCACAGCATGGACCTGTTCGGCCTGCGCTCCAGCTCCAAGGTGACCGAAACCAACGACGACGGCACCACCACCCGCCGCAACAACACCACCGCCAACCGCTACACCGGCAGTGCCGGCAGCGCGCTGCAGCTGGGCGAACACCGCCAGCTGACCGCGACGGTGCGTACGGAACGCGACGACTTCGCCACCTACGACCGCCAGAGCTCGTTCGGTCTGGGTTACGGCACCCGCCTGTGGAACACCGAGCGCTTCTCGTTCGACGCGCAGATCGGCCCCGGTGTGCGCCGCACCCACAGCACCGAGGACGACCGCACCCGCACCGGCCTGATCGGCCGTGGCCTGTTCGACATGAAGTATTCGCTGACTGACAACACCGACCTGGTCAACACGCTGCTGGTCGAATCCGGTTCGTACAACACCTTCGGCCAGAACGACTTCGGTGTCTCGGTGAGCATGAACGAGCACCTGGCACTGAAGGCCGGCTGGCAGGCGCGCTACAACAGTGACGTGGCCGAAGACAAGCGCAAGACCGATACGCTGACCACGATGAACGTGGTCTACAAGTTCAAGTAAGCAGAACGGGCGCCCAGGGCGCCCGTTCTTCTTCCGGTAGTGCCGGCCGCTGGCCGGCAACTGCGTTCAAGTGGTGGCACGCGGTTGCCGGCCAGCGGCCGGCACTACCGGCGGTAGCTCAGACGTTCAGCAGTTCGCCGGCACCGGCTTCCAGCAGCATTTTCGCCACGCGCTGGCCCAGCGCCTCCGGATCCCGGGCCGGTCCCACCGCCTCGGCGCGCACCGCACGACCATCGCTGGCACTGCCGACCAGGCCCTGCAGGTGCAGGTCGTCGCCCTGCCACTGCGCGATGGCCGCCACCGGCACGTGGCAGCTGCCATGCAGCGCGCGGTTCATCGCCCGCTCGGCTTCCACGCAGGCGCGCGTAGCGGCGTCATCAAGCGTGGCGAACAGCGCCATCAGGCGCGTATTGCCACCGTCGCACTCCACCGCCACCGCGCCCTGCGCCGGTGCCGGCAGCCACTGCGGCGGCTGCAGGCGCGCGACGATGCGCCCGCCCAGGCCCAGGCGCTCCAGGCCGGCCACGGCCAGCACGATGGCGTCGTAGCCACCATTGTCGAGCTTGGCCAGGCGGGTGTTGACGTTGCCGCGCAGGTCCAGCAATTCCAGATCCGGGCGCAGCGCGCGCAGCTGGGCCTGGCGGCGCAGCGATGAGGTGCCGACCCGCGCACCGATCGGCAGCGCGTCCAGCGAGGCGTACAGGTTGGAGACGAAACCATCGGCTGGATCGTGGCGGGTCAGCATCGCCGGCAGCGCGAAGGGTTCGTCCAGTTCCATCGGCACATCCTTCAGCGAGTGCACGGCGCAGTCGGCCTCACCGCGCAGCATGGCCAGCTCCAGCTCCTTCAGGAACAGGCCCTTGCCACCGATGGCGGCCAGCGAGCGGTCGAGCACCTCGTCACCGCGGGTGCTCATCGGCACCAGTTCCACATGCAGCCCGGGATGGGCCTGGCGCAGGCGGTTGGCGACGTGTTCGCTTTGCCAGAGGGCGAGCGGGCTCTTGCGGGTGGCGATGCGGACGGTTTCCATCCGGTCATTATCGCGCCTTCGGCGCGGATACGGCCAACGGCGGAGCCCCTCGTGGCTGGCGGCGGGGTCGTGAAAGCAACAGCCGCGCTTGGCCGGGGCGGTGGGGTCATGAGGGGACGCCGTGAACCCATCCCTGGGGGCTTGGCCGCGGCATCCATGCCGCAGACACCCCGCATGACCCCACCGCCCCGGCCCCTGACAGTTTCCGTGTGCGCCAGCCACGGAAGATCAAAAAAAGAGTGCAGAAGCAAAGGCAACAGCCGACGGCTTCCGGGGTCAGATCCCTTTTCCGCAGGAAAAGGGATCTGACCCCTCTTCCCCCACCCGATAACAACAATGCCTTTGCCGTCCGACGCGGGAAAAACGAGAGGGTTGGGCCGGGGTGGGGTGGCGGGACCGTTGGCGCCATGGATGGCGCCATCGAGCTTACATGGATGTACTTGCAGCGTGTCCCGCCGCCCCACCCCGGCCCGGCCCAGCACGTAGAAACAACGAGCCATGACCCGCTGTTGCTGTTGCTGTTGCTGTTGATTTCATAGCAGTCGCGGCCGCAGGCCGCGCGGGACCACTCACAGATGCCGCAGTTCCTGCTTCAGCGTCGCCACACAGCGGCGGCTGACTTCCAGCGGCTGCCTGCCATGCCGCAGCACCGCCTGCACCTGCCCGCCGGAGCCGCGCCGCAGCTCCACCAGCTCGTGCCGCGCCACCAGGCAGTTGCGATGGATGCGGATGAAGCGGCTGGCGAACTCTTCTTCCAGCGACTTCAGCGATTCCTCGATCAGGTCCTCGCCGCGCGCGTGGTGCACCACCACGTACTTCTCTTCGGCCTGCAGGTAGTGGATGTCGTCCAGCGGAATCAGCCGCAGGCTGCCGCGCAGGCGTGCGCACAGTACGCTGCGTGCCTGCTGCCCGCTGTGCGCCTGCGGCTGGCCATCGCGACCGGCCAGGAACGTGCGTGCCCGTGCAATCGCCGCTGCCAGGCGTTCGGCGCGCACCGGCTTCATCAGGTAATCGATGGCTGCCGCTTCGAAGGCCGACAGCGCATGCGCATCGTAGGCAGTGCAGAACACCACCGCCGGCCGCGGTTCGAAGCTGGCCAGGTGGCGGGCTGCTTCCAGGCCGTCCAGCCCAGGCATTGCGATGTCCAGCAGGACCAGGTCCGGCTGCAGTTCCGCGCACGCGTGCAGGGCCTGCTCGCCGTTGCCGGCCTCGGCCACCACGTCCACGCCGTCCTGTGCGGCCAACAGGCTGCGCAGGCGCTCACGCGCCAGTGGTTCGTCATCGGCGATGACTACCCTCACGATCGTCCCCTCACTGGATCGGCACTGTCACCTGGCAGGCATAGTAGCCCTCGCTCCAGCCAGCCGTCATCCGCGCGGCACTGCCAAAGCGCCAGGCCAGCCGATGGCCGATGCTGTGCTGGGCATGGCCAGCCCCCCGCGCCAGGGCCAGCCCGGGCGCCTGCGGATCAGGCGCGGGATTGCGCACGCGGATCTGCAGATCGTTGCCCTCGCGCAGCAGCTGCAGCTCGATGGTGCCGCCCTCGGGCAGGCGCGAAATGCCATGCAGCACGGCGTTTTCCACCAGCGGCTGCAGTACCAGCCTTGGCAATGGCAGGTCCCACGGCAGCGGCTCGTCACGCTGCCAGCGCACCTGCAGGCGTTCGCCCAGGCGCAGCGATTCGATCGACAGGTAGCGCTCGGCCAGTTCGCATTCGTCGCGCAGGGTGGAATCGCCCTCGCCTGCACCGAGCGCAGCACGGAACAGATCGGACAGGTCGAGCACGGCACGCTCGGCCACCGCCGGGTCCCGATGCAGCAGGCTGGCGATGAGGTTCATGCTGTTGAACAGGAAATGCGGGCGGATGCGCGCCTGCAGCGCATCGGCCTGGGCGCGTGCATTGGCCTGCACCTGGGCGGCCCAGCGGTCGCTGACATAGAAGTAGCGCAGCGCCAGCGCGGTGATCAGCGCGGTGGTGGCGGCGCTGCCGAGGGTGAAGCGCCAGAAGCTGATGCCGTTGGCGAAGCTGTCACCCAGCACCGCGTACAGCGCGTGCACGATGCCGGCGCAGACGACCGCGATCAGGGCCGCCAGTGCGATGGCAGCGACCGCCCCCATCACCTGCGGCAGCCTGGACAGCGCCTGCCGCAGCAGGCACAGGCTGGCGGTCACGGCCAGCGCCAGCCACAGCGCGAAGCCGCTGGCCGACAGCAGCTCGCCAACGGTCCAGTGGCGGCTGCCATCCGGGGCCAGGGCCAGCACCACCACCACCAGCTCGGCCAGGCCCAGCATCGCCGCCAGCCGCGGCAGGCGGCACAGTTCCGGCATCCACGGCGATGGGCTGGCCAGGGGCATGGCTCAGGCCGCGCCCAGCCGTTCCTGCAGCCAGTCACCCAGTGCCTGGATTTCCTCGGCACAGACCTGGTGGGCCATCGGGTAGCTGTGCCACGCCACGTCCAGGCCCAGCGTACGCAGCGCCTGTGCGCTGTGGGCCGCCACGGCCTGCGGAATCACCGGGTCGCCACTGCCATGGGCCATGAACACCGGCACCTGCACCGCGCCTTCAACGCGCGTGGCACTGTCGGCTTCGGGCAGATAGGTGGACAGGGCGATCACGCCGGCCAGCGGCGCGGTACGCGACAGCGCAGCAGTCAGGATGATCGCACCACCCTGCGAGAAGCCGGCCAGGAAGATCTTCTCCGCCGCGACGCCACGCTCGATCTCGCGCGCGATCAGCGCGTCCAGCTGCACCACCGATTCCTGCACGCCGGCCATGTCGGCACGCGACCGGAAGTCCATGCCGACGATGTCGTACCAGCCGCGCATGGGCACGCCGTTGTTGATCGTGATCGGCCGCACCGGTGCGTGCGGGAACACGAAGCGCAGCGCCGGCCAGTGCGGCCGCACCAGCTCCGGCACGATCGGCGCGAAATCATGGCCATCGGCGCCGAGGCCGTGCAGCCAGATCACCGACCACTGCGGCGAGGCGCCGGTTTCCTGTTCCACCGTTTGCAGCATGATGCGGCTCCTTCAAGTTCGAGCCGCATTATGCCGCTGGCGTGGGGCAATCAGTACAGCGGCGGTTGCTCGGCCGCTTCGCGCCGCAGCTGCGCGGCGCGGACCAGTACCGGTGGCGGGATGTTCTCTTCGGGAATGTCCAGCAGGCCCAGGCGATGCAGGAAGGCGCCCGGACCACGCGAGGAGGTCAGCGCCACCACCGGAATGGCCAACACCATGCCGATCACCACCGGCGCCATCCACGCCGCCAGCGACGGCGACACGGCCCAGGCCAGCACGCCCATGAAGGCGCCGAACACACCCAGGCCACCGTAGCCGCGGATCAGTGCCAGCCACGAGATGCCGCCGTCGTCACGCTGCTGCGCATCCCAGCCGGAATCGCGGCCGGACAACACTTCGGCCACGCCCCGCGACTGCACGTACATCACCACCGGCGCCATCAGCGCGGCCAGCACGGTTTCCACCAGCATCGACACGAAGGCACGGATCGCACCGCCGCAGCCACGGCGGTCGACCGGGTCCAGCAGCATCGCCAGGTAACCGAGCACCTTGGGCAGCAGCAGTACCGCCATCGTGGCGGCGAACAGGCGCACCACCTGCTCTTCGTCCTGTGCGCGCCAGTACACGCTGGGCGACAGGTGCAGCAGGGCATTGAAGTCGATGCCCTCCTGGAACAGCGGGATGGCGATGCCGATCAGCATCAGCATTGCCCACATCGGTGCGGTGAAATAGTGGCCGATGCCGATCAGCATGTGCGTGCGGCTGATCCAGTGCAGGCCGCGGCTGCCCACGACCTTGCCGTGCTGCAGGTTGCCCTGGCACCAGCGGCGGTCGCGAACCAGCAGATCGGTCAGCGTCGGCGGGCCCTCTTCATAGCTGCCACCGAGGTAGGGCACCATGTGCGCGGCCCAGCCGCCACGACGCATCAACGCTGCTTCGACGAAGTCATGGCTGAGCACGTGGCCGCCGAACGGCTTGCGCCCCGGCAGCGCCGGCAGGCCGGCGTGGTCGGCGAAGGCGCGGGTACGGATGATGGCGTTGTGGCCCCAGTAGTTGCTCTCGGCGCCATGCCACCAGGCCACGCCACGAGCGATCACCGGCCCGTACACGCGGCCACCGAACTGCTGCATGCGTGCGAACAGGGTGCGGCCGCCGATCACCGACGGCAGGGTCTGGATCAGGCCGACGTCGGCGTTGTGCTCCATGCCGGCCACCAGGCGCACGATGCTGTCGCCGGTCATCAGGCTGTCGGCGTCGAGGATCAGCATCTGCGGGTAGGCACCGCCGAAGCGACGGACCCAGTCGGCGATGTTGCCGGCCTTGCGCCCGCTGTTGTCACCACGGCGGCGGTAGAACAGGCGGATCTGCCCGTCCGGCACCCGCTCGCGCAGCTCGCCGAACACCCGCTCCTCGGCAGCGGCGATGTCCTCGCGACGGGTATCGCTGAGCACGAAGAAATCGAATCGGCCGAGCTGGCCGGTGGCCGCCACCGACTCGTAGATCGCCTGCAGGCCCGCCAGCAGGCGGCGCGGGTCTTCGTTGTAGGTCGGCATCAGCAGCGCGGTGCGGCTGTGCACGGTCGGCAGCGGCTTGTCCGGGTCGATGCCGAGGCGATAGCCACGGTCGAACACGGCGGTCAGGAAGCCGGCCAGGGCGCTGGCGAAAGACAGCGCGATCCAGGCAAACAGGCCAACGAACAGCACCAGCAGGCAGGCTTCGAGCACGCTGATGCCATTGGCCGACAGCACCCGCCACATCATCCGCGTGGCCACGGCGGTCATGCCGAGCGTGCCACCGAAGATGTACAGCCGGCGCAGGCCGATCAGGCGCGGCGACGTGCGATGCCGCCGGACCTTCAGTGCACCTTCGCGCAGGGTCTGTTCGGGCATCTGCAACGGCGATTCAGCGGGCAGCAGCGCCCAGCCGGCGTCGAGCCGGGGCGTTTCTGCTTCCGCATGGATGGTCTGCACCCCCATCGCCGCCTACTCCGCGCCGTCGGCACGGCCGGCCATCCCGGCCGGGCTGCATGCACCAAGGTTCCCGGCGCGCTTTCCCGGCGCCCGCACTTGTCCAGACTGTGTCGGCTTCAGGCCGCACAGTCGATGTCTGTCACTACCGGAACCCACACGATCTCCAACGGGGCGGAATCGAAAATGCGGCCCAGTCTAGGGCGCTGAATGTAAGCCGGGTGCGAAGGCCTACGCCGGGATTTATCCCCATTCAGCAAATAGCAGGCGATCACGTCGGGGGATGGCCAGATGTCATTGCATCGCCCCGGGTACTGGATCGTATCAAACGCGAACGGTTATCATTTCATTAACCAGGCAGGTCACCGTCTTCCCGCACGGCCGCGACCCACCCAGCTGCGCCGGTCCACACCGCGCGCACCGACGACCCACGGAAGGGTGGCTGCCTGCTGTCTGCCTGCGCCTGCTGCTTCCACCGGGTCACCCCACCTCCCATGGAAGCCGCCATGTCCCCATCGTCCCGTTCCCGTTCCGCGCGCCTGCCGCGCACCCGCCTGGCCCCTGCCCTGGCCTCCGCCTGCCTGCTGGCCCTGCCAGGCCTGGCCGCTGCAGAGGCCGGCGCCGATGCCTCCACCAAGGATCTGGATACCGTGGTGGTCACCGCCTCGGGCAGCCAGCAATGGATCAAGGATGCCCCGGCCAGCATCAGCGTGATCAGCCGTGAGGACATCGAGCGCCAGCCGGTTCCCGACCTGGCCACCCTGCTCAGCCGCGTGCCGGGCGTGACCGGCGGCCTCAGCGCCGTCGGCGAACAGTCCAAGATCAAGCTGCGCGGCATGCCGTCCAACTACACGCTGGTGCTGGTGGACGGCAAGCGCATGGGCAGCTCGGCCGCGACCAACTACCGCCCCGACCTCGGCCGCCAGGACCTGAACTGGATCTCGCCCGACCAGATCGAACGCATCGAAGTGGTGCGTGGGCCGATGTCCTCGCTGTACGGCTCCGACGCCATGGGCGGGGTGATCAACATCATCACCCGGCGCATCGGCGACGAATGGAACGGCAGCGCCACCCACAGCTACACCCGTCCCGGTGATGGCAAGCGCGGCGATACCCAGCAGATCGGCGCGACCTTCTCCGGCCCACTGGGCGAACGCTTCGGCCTGCGCATCGGTGCCAACAGCATGCGCCGTGATTCGGACCAGTCCAACCACGGTGTCTACGGCAATGCCTACGCCGGCGAGAAGGACCGCACTGTCGATGCGCTGCTGCAGTGGAAGCTGAGCGACGCACAGGAACTGTCGCTGGAGGCCGGCCATGGCGTGCAGCAGGCCTTCATCGATGCGTCGCTGGAAAAGCAGGACGAAGGCGCCTGGGGAGCCAGTGAGCTCAAGCGCAGCTCGCTGGCGCTCAACCACGATGGCACGTGGAGCTTCGGCACCTCCAGGCTCAGCGCGTACTGGACCGAATACAAGAACGACATCGGCGCCACCGGCCGCTCAGAGGCCACCGACACGATCATCGAAGGCAGCCTGACCACGCCGTTCACTCTGGGCGTTGAACACCAGTTTGCCGTGGGTGGGCAGTGGAAGCGCCAGGAACTGACCAACACCGATACCATCGGCCGCGCGCCGATCGACTACGCCGGCAACGCCGTCAGCGGCTCCAGCCTGGAAGTGGATACTTGGGCGCTCTTTGTCGAAGACGAACTGAAGCTGCACCGCACCCTGGCCCTGACCGTGGGCGCGCGCCTGGACCACCATGAGAAGTTCGGCGGCCACGTCAGCCCGCGTGCGTACCTGGTCTGGCATCCGGCCGAACAGTGGACCATCCGCGGTGGCGTCTCCAAGGGGTTCCGTGCGCCCAGCCTGACCGAGAATTCGGCCACCGCTGCCACCCAGTCCGGCGGCCGTGGCTGCACCTCGCTGATCCCGCTGGGTTATACCCGCGGCGGGTGCTACATGGCCGGCAACCCGGACCTGGATCCGGAAACCAGCACCAACCGCGAGATCGGCATCAGCTTCGACAATGACCTGATCGATGTTGGCGTGACCTACTTCCACACCGACTTCCGGAACAAGATCGAATACGCACCGCTGGGCCGCTTCAACGGCATCTGGTGGACGCGCATGAGCAACGTGCAGCGCGCGCGCACCAGCGGCATGGAAGGCAACTTCAACGTCCGCTTCGGCGAGCAGTGGCGCTGGCGCACCTCGGCAACCTGGATGAAGGAAGCCAGGAACCTGACCACCGGCCGCAACCTGATCGATACGCCGGAATTCTCCGGCTACTCGTCGCTGGACTGGACGCCGAATACGGTGTTCTCCGGCAGCCTGTCGGCGCAGTACACCGGCAAGCAGACCGGCACCGCCACGACCTTCCTCAAGGCCTACACCCTGTATGACCTGACCGTGGCATGGAACGTCAACGAGGTGCTGACCCTGCGCGGTGGCGTCAGCAACCTGGCCGACAAGAAGCTGTATGCGGAAGGCTCCACCGACTACTTCGTCGCCGGGCGCAGCTACTTCCTCAGCATGACCGCGCGCTTCTGACCGGCGGCACGCGCCGTGATCGCGCTGGCGACATGCCAGCGCGATCGACGGTATTGCGGGTTACTCGCTTTCCAGCGCGGCCGGTGCCGCGTCCCGCGTGGCGGCCGTGCGCGCACGGTCCATCGCCACCGCCAGTTGCTGGCGTGCGAGCAGTTGTTGTGCCTGCACCACTTCAGGTGTCGGCAGGAGCACCGGTCCCGGTGCGTTTTCCGGTGTAGCAGGTGTGGTCATGCAACCTCCATGGACATCCCGCCGCCGCACGGGTCCAACCGGGGCGGCAGCGGAACTGCGCACCCTATCCTAAAAACAAGGCGGGCGGGTGACGGTGCGGCACCCGGCCGCAGCACGTGGAACACGGCACGCGTCACATTTTTGACGGCAGCCCTTGGATCCTGAATAGGACTTGCCTTATCATGAAAACGTTTTCTCACAGGGATGTTTCCCCCAAATGAATACCACTGACCTGTCCCAGTTCAGCCCGAAGTGGCAGTTCCGCTTCAACTTCTTCCGCCAGCATGGCGCGCCCAAGAATCCCGGTTTCAAGCAGGCCTGGAAGGCGCTGTCGTTCGGTGACCGCCTGAAGATCAACCTGAACTTCTTCGCGTTGTTCTTCGGTGCGATCTACCTGTTGATCCTGGGCATGTGGCGCAAGGCGCTGGTGGTCATCGGCATCAACATCGCGCTGGCCATCATCAGCATGTTCCTTCCCGACGTCGTCGGGCGCATGCTGTTCATCGCGATGAATCTGCTGGTCGCCTCCAGCACCAACTACAGCTACTACCTGGAGAAGGTGGAAGGTCGCGCCAGCTGGAACCCGTTTGAAGGAATGTTCTAAGCCATCAGACCGGCGCAGGGATGCGCGGCAAGGACGCAACCGACGCCCGGCCCCCGCCGGGCGTCTTCATTTGCGCGATCAGGCCGCGCGGCGTGCCACGGCCGCCGGCTCGGCCTGCAGGCGGAAGCGCGACACCGCCACCGCCAGCTGCTCGGCCTGCTCCTCCATCGCGCGCGCGGCGGCACTGGCTTCCTCCACCAGCGCGGCGTTCTGCTGGGTGGTTTCGTCCATCTGCACCACAGTCTGGTTGACCTGCTCGATGCCGGCCGATTGTTCGCGCGACGCGGCCGAGATCTCGGCCATGATCTCGTTGACCCGACCGACCTGACCGACGATGTCCTGCATGGTGCGCCCCGCGCCGTGCACCAGCTGCGCACCGGCACCGACCTGGGCCACCGAGGCGTCGATCAGCTCCTTGATCTCCTTCGCAGCACCCGCCGAACGCTGCGCCAACGCGCGCACTTCACTGGCAACCACGGCGAAGCCACGGCCCTGCTCACCGGCGCGCGCCGCTTCCACTGCTGCGTTCAACGCCAGGATGTTGGTCTGGAACGCAATCCCATCGATCACCGAGATGATCTCGGCGATGCGCTGCGAAGACGCCTCGATCTGCTCCATGGTGTGCACCACCTGGCTGACCACCTGGCCGCCTTCGCTGGCCACGCCCGCCGCGGAACCGGCCAGCGCGTTGGCCTGCAGCGCGTGGTCGGCGTTCTGGCGCACGGTGGAGGTCAGTTCTTCCATCGACGCGGCGGTTTCCTCCAGGTTGGCAGCCTGCTGTTCGGTACGGCGCGACAGGTCGCTGTTGCCGGCAGCGATCTCACCGGCGGCCAGGCGGATGCTGGCTGCCGACTGCTGGATCTGGCCGACGATCTGGGTCAGGTGCTGCACGGTGCTGTTGGCATCGTCGCGCATCACCGCAAACACCCCATGGAAGTCACCCTGCATGCGGGTACTGAGGTCACCGCCGGCGATCGCGCGCAGCAGCGTCGACAGTGCGGCCAGGTTGTGGTCGCTGACTTCCATCATGGTGTTGAGGGTCTCCACCATGCGGCGGAAATCGTGGTCGAAGCGCAGTGCATCACCGCGCACGGCGAAGTCACCGGCGGCGGCCGCAGCGGCAAGCTGCTGGATCTGCTCGTTGATCGCGGCCAGGTTGCGCTTGGTGGTCGCCATCGCAGCGGTGAACACCGCCTTCTCGCCCGGCAGTGCTTCCATGTCCACGCTGAGGTCGCCGACGGCATAGCGCTGCATCACTTCAACCAGGCGCTGGGTGATCGCGTTGCTGGAGGCCACCAGCTGGTTGCTGTCGGCCACCATGCGGCCGTACTCGCCCGGGAACGCCGCGGCATCCATGCGGTAGCTGAGTTCACCGGCATCGTGGCGGCGCGCCATTTCGGCCTGCGCAGCCATCACCGCCTGCAGCTGGCCGCGCATGCCCTGCATCGCGTCCAGCAGGCGCCCCACTTCGTCGTTGCTGCGCGCTGGCAGGGTGCTGTCCAGCTTGCCGGCGGCGACGTCACCGGCCACGCGCACCGCTTCGGCCAGCGGGCGGATCGCCAGGCGGCGCAGCAGTATGTAGACACCGGCGCTGAGGGTCAGCGCGGCGATCACGCCGACCAGCAGGGTCAGCCACAGCAGCTGGCGCGCTTCGGCCACGATCACCGCATGCGGCATCACCACGCCCAGCGCGAAGCGCTGCGGGGCATCGCCCACGCGCAGCGGCACATACACGCGCACGTTGCCGGCCGCATCGGGGCTGAAGGCCTCGAAGGGGCGGTCGGCGGCGATCTCGGCCAGCATGCTGCGGGTCAGTGCGTCGTTGCGAGGCTTGCCGATTTCGGCGGCATTGGCCGAGGCCAGCACCACGCCCTTCGGCGACAGCAGTTCGACGCGGCCGGCCCCCATCGGCTTCAGCGTGGCCAGGTGCTTCTGCAACGCTGCCAGCGAGAAGTCGACGGTGAACACACCGAGGAACCTGTCGTTCTCGATGATCGGCGTGCTCAGCGTACTCATCAGCACCTGCTGCCCGGCGATGTCATAGGCATACGGTTCGCTCACTTTCGGCAGCTTGTCGCGGCTGGGCACCATGTACCAGTCACCGGAACCGCTGGCGGTCTCGGTGTAATCGGTCATCACCGACTGCTGCGGCTTGCCCTCCTGCCAGGCCCAGTAGCTCATGTAGCGGCCGGTGGCATCGTGCGCCTCGGTGTTGACGAACTCGGCATCCTTGCCGTCGAAGGCATCGGGCTCCCACATGGTGCTCTTGCCCAGCCATTCGGGATGGGCGCGCAGCTGCTCGCCCAGCACCGCCGCCAGGCTGGCGCGGTCGGGCACGTCACCACGGGCGCGCTGGGCCAGCACGCCTTCAACCATGGCATCGTTGCTGGCAAAGGCGGTGCCCAGATCGGCCGCCACCTGGCGCGCCTCAGCGGTCGCCTCGCTGGTCATGGTCTGGCGCGAGGCGCTGATCAGGCTGGCGCTGGCCTGTCGGTAGATCAGGAACGCGGTCAGGCCGAAGCACAGCAGCGCGATCGCGGCGGTGCCCAGCATCAGCTTGTGGGCGATGCTGCCCGGGCGGCGGGCAGCGGCGGAACGGGAAGAAGGCATGGGAGGGTCCGCAAGGCAGTTCAGGACGACCGGCACCACGAAGGCACCGCGCAGGCGCGCGATCCGTCGCGCAGGCCACCGGCCGCCGGGCGGGCCCGGCGCTGGAAGCGCACCGGGTTAGCGGCCGCCCGCCAACGAGGTTGAGGCGACCGGCCTGCACATTCCTGAATCTGCTCAGGGTCGGGTCAGCCACCCGTCCGTCGCGATGGCCTCACTCGGCCACGCGGTCCTTGATCCACTGCGCGCGCGGCAGTACCTCGATGCTGCCGACGGCATACTGCTGCAGCACGTCGTCCGGCCCGAAGCACGGTTGCCAGCCCAGCTCACTGCGCAGGCGGGCACTGTCGTAGACACGGTCGATGCTCAATGGCAGCGGCCAGCCACGGCGTTCGAACTCGGCCAGCAGCTGCGGCGCGCGACGGGCCAGCACGCTGCGCGGGTGGGTGGCCAGTTCCAGGCAGTCCTCGCGCCGGAACGGCGTCGGTGCGCAGGCGAGATAGCGGGCGAATCGGGCGCCTTCGTCGAGCAGCAGTGCAGCGTGTGCGCTGGCCACATCGCGGGCGTCGATGCCGCGATGCAGGCGGAACATCGCCATGCGCTCGGGCGGTTCCGGGAAGCACCGGCCCATGCGCAGCACGCGAACGCTGAAGCCCGGCGTGGCGGCAGCTTCAGCCAGGGTCTCGGCCTGCAGCTTGGTGCGATGGTAGATCGTGCGCGGCAGTGGCTCGGTGTCTTCGTCGATCCAACGGCAGCCACCGGCTACCACGGCATGGCCGTACAGCGCGGTGGTGCTGGTCAGCACGAAACGCCGTGCGCCGGCTTCGCGTGCGGCCTGCAGCAGGTGCGCGGTTGCCTCCACGTTGATCTGCTGGAATACCGCGTCCGGCACCAGGCCGACATGCGGAGCATGCAGGGCCGCGGTATGGATGACCGCGTCCACGCCCTGCACCGCACGCGTGACCGCCTGGCGATCGGTGACATCGGCAATGATGCGCGTGGTGGCGAACGGGCTGCGGTCCAGCCCCACCACTTCGTGGGCGGCCGCCAACGCACCGAAGATCGCGCGCCCGATGCGCCCGGAACTGCCGGTCAACAGAATCTTCATTGAGTCCATTCACTCGAAGCGCCCGGGAACTACCGGGATGCTTCGATTCTAGGCATGCATTCGCGCATCTGCGATAGGACAGCCATGCAATCGTGCGTTCATCTTGACGACCTCGCAGGCGCCAGCAGTTGCCGCGCGATGAACAGCGGATCGTCGCCGCCGGCCACATCAGGCCTCACGCCGGTGCCTTCCCAGTTGCCGCCGGTGCGCAGATTGATCGGTTGCCGGTCGGGAATGCTGATCTGATAGCCATCGGGCAGCAACACAGGATCACCAAACATATGCGCGGCACCGCCACTGCGCGTGCCGACAATGCGCGCGCGGCCCAGGGCCTGCAGCGAATAGGCGACGAACTCGGCCGCCGAACCGGTACGCCGGTCGATCAGCACCACCAGCGGCTTCAGGTACACAGGCAGGCTGGCAGGCGGCAGCGGTACCGGCGTGCGCCGGCCACGCTGGTCCAGCTGCTGCACCGCGCCGATCTTCGCGTCCAGCAGCGTGCGCACCAGCAGGTCGGCACTTGCATCGTCGCCTCCCCCGTTCTGGCGCAGATCCAGCACCAGGCCATCGGTGTCGGCCAGCAGCGTGAAGGCCGCAGCGAACTTCGGCCGCGCCAGATCCAGCGGGTAAAAAGTACTCAACCGCAGGTAGCCAATGTTGCCTTCCAGCACCCGCACCTCGCGCACACCGGCACCATTGCTGCGGGCATCGGCACGCCAGGCCATCAACCAGTCGTCCTGGCCGGCAGCTGCGTCCACGCGCTCAACGTGGAAGTGGCCATCGAACATGTCCAGGTCCTGGTTCAGGCGTGCGCTGAACGCAGCAGGATCCGAACAGCTGTCCGCATACCGCTGCTGCGCCGACCAGCTGCGCAGGGCATCGGCGATGCGGGCGGCCTCCGCCTCGTCCAGGTACTGCGCCTGCACGGCGCTGGCGGCCGCCTGCAGCACCGCATCCTGCGCCGGGCAGGCCGTCGCCAGCAGCGCGCCGAGCATCCAGGAGACCGCCATCATCCACCCCGCATTGAGGATATATAAGCGCTTATATATCATCCCGCTCATGGATCTCCAACACGCCACACTGGGTACCCTGCTGCGCGCCCTGCTCGACCAGCTGGACCCGGCCGTCGAGCAGGCCTACCGGCACCTGCAACTGGACTACCGGCCGCGCTACACGCCGGTGCTGCGCACGCTGATGGCGCAGGGCCCCTGCCGGATCAAGGACCTCGCGCTGGCCTGCGGGCTCAGCCATTCGGCGCTCAGCCAGACCGTGGCGGCGATGGTGCGCGATGGTTGGCTGCACACTGCCAATGGTGACGACGGGCGCGAACGCATCCTGCAGTTGAGCCCGCGCGCGCAGCGCGCGATGCCTGTGCTGCAGGCGCAATGGCAGGCCACCGCAGTGGCGGCACGCAGCCTCGATGCCGATCTGGGGCAGTCGTTGGAGCAGGTGCTGCGCAAAGCACTGGTGGCGCTCGAACAACGGCCCTTCGCACAGCGCCTGCAGGACGCCCGCCGGCGCTGAGGCGTTACTGCTCTGCAGCCATCTCGATCTCGCTGAGGAATGTCCAGCTGACGTTGGCCACGCGCAGCTCCAGCGTGCGGCATTGCGCAGCCAGGGGGGCTGCATTGCCGAGCACGTACTCCTCTTCGGTCGAGCCCATCACGCCGGACTGGGTGAAGGGTGCCGACAGCGTGCCGATGGTTACGGCGGCAGTTCCGGGCTCGGCGCACATCACCTCCACCGAAGTCGGCGTGACGATGCCCCAGGCCGGGCGGGTCATCGTATGCAGGCCGATCCAGTCCACCCGTCGGCGCTGGCCCAGGTCGATGGTGATGCTGACGTTGCCGTGCACGCCTACCCAGCCCGCGTCCATCGGATTGCGCGGGTCGCCTACCCGGCGGTCGAACAGCTCATGGCCGCTGCCGTCGGGATAGCTGGTCGCCGGCGCCACGCTGTAGTGATAGGTGGTCTGCACCGGATCGACGAGGTACGAGGCACCCAACCCGTACAACCCGCGATAGGTGTTCATCATCCGCGGCGCCTCGCCGTAGCCCTGGCCGGGGCCGACCACTTCGGACAGGTGGTACTGGTTGAGCCAGGCAACGCGCTTGCCAGCCGAACGCGCGCTCCACAACTGCTGGTTGATGCGCTGCACCGACGCCGACCGGTATGCACCGGACAGGCCGTTACCGGTATCAAGGAACAGCGGGCTGCCATGGTTGAACAGCTCGATGTCGGCCCACACAGCGCTGGCGCCCAGCTGCGCCGACAACGCCTGGTAGTACTGCTCGGTGGAATAGCCCGGTCGATCCCACTGGAACAGTTTCGCGTGCGACGCCGCGCCGATGCCGTCCTGCCAGATCTGCACGTCGACCCCCGTGGCAGAGCGAAACCGTAGCGCAGCACTGGCCACGCTGGCCGGGTCGACGCTGGAGGATGCCAGATAGGGCGCCACCATCACCGGCCTGGACGGCGTCGCCGCTTTCAGTGTGGAAACGATTGAACGATAGAACGACGCACGCTCGGCCGGTACCTGCGCGGGCTCATCGGTGATGTACCAGCCGGCGAATGCCGGATGCATCGCGTACTGCTGGGCCAGCTGCGCCATCGACTGCGCTGCGTCCTGCGCCACCGCTGCAGCGTTAGAGCCCTGCCAGAATGCCGCACACTGGCCCGAACTGTAGGTGGTGCCGACCACGACCTTCATCCCACGCGCTGCGGCCGCGTCCAGCACCGTGCCCAGCTTGGCCGGGAAGCCGGCGATCCATTCGAAATCCTGCGCGCTGCTGGCGCAGCCCACGCCGGCACGGGTGGCGCGGGTCTGGCCGATGATGAGCGTGTCGTTGCCCAGGTCCCGCAGTTCGTCGAGGAACAGCGGCAGCTGCGCCGCTGGCAGCTGCTCATCGGTGGACGAGTAACCGAAGTGAACGAAACTGCCGCTCAGCAGCGCAGTGTCCGCATGGGCCGGTGCAGCGCAGGCCAGCAGTACAAGCCATCCGAATCTGTTCACGGCGTCCTTTCCTGTCTGGGCGGTCATCCGCCATGCCGGTCCATCCTAGCCAAGCGGCGCTCATCGCGCAGCGGCGTAGTTGCGCCGTGAAAGCCAGTGCGGTGTGGCGTGAGGGCAGCACCGCCGGTGCGGACACTGCCTTAGCCGGGCACACGCAAGGATGAGCTCCCCTTCCATGCACCGGGAGCCTTCACATGGCTGACCAGCATCACGGCACCTCCCATCGCGGCTTCGCTTCGATGGACCGGGACAAGCAGCGCGCGATTGCCGCAAAGGGTGGACGCGCCGCGCATGCGTCCGGCAATGCACATGAGTTCAGCCCGGCCGAGGCACGCGTGGCAGGCCGCAAGGGCGGCGAGGCGATCAGCCGCAATCGCCAGCACATGGCAGCGATCGGCCGCGAAGGCGGGCACGCGCGCCACGCCAATGCACGGCAACAGCGGCAGCACGCGGCCGAACCCGCGCCGACGAAGGAAGGGCCGCAACGCCAGCAGGGCTGACCGCAGCGTGCTCAGGCGCGCCTGCACTGGCGGTACAGGGCGAGCGCCGCCAACAGGGCCAGCACGCCCGCGACAGCCATCGCCCAGCCGAAACCGCTGGCCATCGCGCCGCGGTACCAGGCCAGTATCTGTGTCCCCGGCAGCAGTGACGACGGCTGCAGGATCAGCGTGCGCGCCTGTGCGGCCACTGCGGGCTGCCCTGCCGCCTGCGCGGTCGCAGTGAACTGGCGTACCGCGCGCAGGCCCATCAGGCTGCCCAGCAGCGCGATGCCCAGGCTCATGCCCGCCTGGCGCAGCGCGTTCATCGTGGCCGACGCAATGCCGGCACGCTCGGCCGGTACGCATGACATCACCGCCATGCCGGTCGCAGGTACCGCCAGTCCCATGCCAGTGCCGAGCAGCATCAGCAGTGCGCTGGCCTGGCCGTGCGCTGTAGTCGGCTCGAACGTGGCAATCGCACACAGCGCCATGCCTGTCATTGCATAGCCCGTCACCAGCGCGGCATGCAGCCCGAACCACGCCGCCAGACGGCCGAACAGCAGCGACACCACCGCCATCAGCACGAACTGCGGTACCAGCTGCGCACCGGCCTGCGCAGCCCCATGTCCCTGCGCCTGCTGGAAGAACAGCGACAGGAAGAACAGGCTCGCATAAGCGGTGAATCCAAGCACGAACGAGGCCAGGTTGAGCATGCCGAAACCCGGCTTCGCCAACAGGTCCAGCGGCAGCAGCGGCCGCGCCACGCGGCGCTCGACCCACGCAAACAGCGCCAGGCCGGATGCTGCGATGCCGAGCGCCAGCAGGGTCGAAGGTGCCAGCAGGCCGTGCTCGCCGATCGCGATCAGGCCGTAACTGAGTGCACCCAGCGCGACGATGCTGAGCAGCTGCCCGGCCGGGTCCAGCGCGGCGTGCTGCGGATGCCGTCGCTCAGGAATGCCCCAGGCCCCCAGCGCGAGTGCAAGCAGGCCCAGCGGCAGGTTGATCAGGAAGATGCTGGGCCAACCTGCGCGCTGCACCAGTTCGCCTCCCAGCAGCGGCCCCAGCACCAGCGCCAGCGCGCTGAACGCCGACCAGCCCCCGATCGCGCGTGCACGCTGGCGCGGATCAGGGAATGCATGGCTGAGGATCGGCATCGCACTCGGGATCAGCAGGGCGCCGGCCACCCCCTGCACCGCCCGCCCCGCCACCAGTGCGGAAAGACTGCCTGCGCAGGCACACAGCAGCGAGCCCACGGTGAAGGTCGCCACGCTGAGCAGCCACATGCGGCGGTGGCCATAGCGGTCACCCAGCGGCCCCGCCGACAGCATCACTGCGGACAGGGCGATGGCATAGGCGTTGATCACCCACTGCAGCCCGGCCATGTCGGTGTGCAGTGCCTGCTGCAGCGTCGGCAGCGCGACGTTGACGATGCTGATGTCCAGCGAGGCGAGGAAGGTGCCCAGGTAGGCCGCCAGCACCAGGGCCGGCCGTCGGAAGCGTTGCATGTGCGGATGCCGGGAGGGAGCGTGCGCGCATCGTAGTTTGCTGACTGACCGTCAGTCAATGACCGGCGGTCAGTCATTGCCGGAGGAAGCTAGAATGGCGACCGTCGCACCCGGACCCCGCCCCATGCAGATTCCCGCAGTCGCCAGGCCCCGCACCAAACCCGCTGAAACCCGCCAGGAAGAGCTGATGGACGCCGCGCAGGCGCTGTTCCTGTCACAGGGCGTGGAAGCGACCACCATCAGTGACATCGTGGCCGCCGCCGACGTGGCCAAGGGCACGTTCTATACCTACTTCGCCTCGCGCACCGAGATCCTGCAGGCGCTGGCGCAGCGCTACACGCTGCAGTTCATGGCCGAGGTCGACCATGCCGTTCAGCAGCAGCCTGCCCACGATGGCGTGGCGCGACTGTGCGCCTGGATCCGCGCCAACATCGAGACCTATGTGCGCACGCACGCACTGCACGACGTCGTCTACGCCAACCATCACCACCACCAGCGCGGCAATGCCGAGCGCAACGCCATCCAGCAGCAGCTGCTCGACATCCTCGAGGCGGGCACCCGTGCAGGCCTGTGGCAGCTGCCGGCACCGCAGATCACGGCCTCGCTGATCTATGCCGGCGTACATGGCGCCACCGATGACCTGATCGCTGCGCCCACGCAGGACGCCGACACCTTCATTGCGGCGGTGGTGGCCGATTGCCTGCGCATGGTCGGCGTGTCGCCGGCGCCGAAGCGTGGCGGCACCCGTCGCTGAAGCGCCCGCCGTCGCTCAGGCGTGGGCGAGGATGTTCAACAGCCGGCCGAACGGGTCGCGGACGAAGAAGCGCCGCACGCCCCAGGGCTCGTCGGCCGGCCCATAGTCCAGCGCGATGCCAGCCGCGTGCATGCGTTCCAGCACCTCCTGCAGGTTGTCCACTTCGATAGACAGGTCCGGCACCGGTGCGCCGGAACCCCCTTCGCTGGCGAAGCTGACCTGCGCCAGCGCACTGCCCTGCCCGCCATGGGTGACGATCCAGCCATGGTCCATCACCACCGGCATGCCGAGCAGCTCGCCATAGAATGCAGCGGCGCGGGCGGGATCAGACGTGGCGATGTTGGCGACGACACGCATGACGGCCATGTTCCACTCCACCAGGAAGAATGCGCCGAAAGTGCCCGACCCTGCGCACAAACAGAAGAGCCCCGTCATGGACGGGGCCCGTCATCAGCCGATCATGGCTGGGCTTACACCGCGCCGCAGCGCTCCATGACGCATCGATCGTATTCGTACTGGCATTCCATGGCATCACCCCCACCGGCTACACACGCCTGGTAGGCCTTCCAGCAGGGAAAATCGCAGGGCTGGACCGGTCCGGCCACGGCCACCGACCCACTACAGGCCAACGCGAACACAGCACCGGCGATCACTTTCCTGAAAGTACGCATCGACATCACTCCTTGATAAGCCTGGTGAGCCCAGGCCGGGCAACCTTAGCGCTGCACACGGGACGTTGGGTGAAGGCGGATGCGGCTGGACTCAGTGTTGCAGCATTCCCAGGACACGCAGTTGCCCGGCCAGCTCATCACTGTTGCGCCACGGCAGGATCGGCGAATTGCCGCGCTCGTCCGGCGGGGTGTCCGGCAGCGCGTCGGACCCGCCACCTGCCCCTGCAAGCGGCAGCAGCGGCCGCTTGTGCAGCCAAACCTCCGAGATCGTGCAGGCGCGCCCACCGCTGACGATGCAGGCATCACCGGCAAGGGCCATGATCAGGTTGCGCGCATCCCCCATGCCACAGGGCACCACCACCGTGGCCGGCCAGTCGGCCGGCGGCATGCTGCCTTCCGGGATGACGCTGGGCACCTGGCCACCAGCTGCGCGCTCGAACGCGTCGCTGCCAGGATCGGCACCGCCCAATACCGCCAACGGTGGTTTACGGAATGCGGTACGCATGGGCGGTTCCGAAGCCTCGGAAGGAAGGGTCACGGTGCCCTGCCCGCTGGAGCCGCACCATGCACCGATCACAAAACATTAACACGTTCATAAAATTCCCTTCACATTACTGGGGGATATCGCCATGCCTTGGCGTTAACGGCCTTGTTGTCCGTCAACCAAGGAAGTTGTCCGATGAATCACCCGCTGTACGGCCGTTCGTCCCGCTCCCTGTCGCATCGCCCGCTGGCGCTTGCCGTCGCCAGCTCGCTGCTGCTGGCCACCGCACTGCCAGCCATGGCCAGCGAATCACTCGAGGCCTGGCAGCAGCAGCGCCAGCTGCAGGCCGCGTGGGCGCAGCCCGCTGCCAGCACCGCACCTGCAACCACGGCCACGGCAGCTGCCGCCAGCAGCACCGCCGTTCTTGGCAATCCCGGCGATCCGGCCAGCTGGCGCAGCGACGAATTCAACGCCGATTGGGGCCTGGGCGCGATGGGCGCGGACTACGCCTATGCGCGCGGCCTGACCGGCAAGGGCGTACGCCTGGCGCTGTTCGACTCGGGCTCCGCACTGGCGCATCCGGAGTTTGCAGGACGCAATACCTCCAGCATCACCATCGGTGCCGACTGTGCGACGCCGGGCGTGGTCGCAGGGGCCGGCGCCTGCGGGCAGACCCGCGGCGAACAGCCCGGCTACAACTACTACGGACTGGGCGCCGGCGTTCCGGCCTCACTGGCGGCACGCCTGATCGCCGCCGGCCAGCCCTATGGCTTCAGCTACGCCGATCACGGCACGCATGTGCTTGGCACCATCGGCGCCAACCGCAATGGCACCGGCATGCATGGCGTGGCCTTTGGTGCGGATCTCACTGCCGCCCGCGTGTTCGGTGACACCTACTACGAGTGGCGCCTGGACCCGGACAGGTTCTATCGTCCGCGCGCGGTGTACCGCACCGATCCGGATGATGCCGCCACGCTGGACATGTATGCGCAGATCCAAGCGCAGGGTGTACGCGCCATCAATCACAGCTGGGGCATTTCCACGCGCAACATGACCGCCGCCGCGCTGGACCAGCAGTACGCCAGCATCGGTGCCGACTACGGCGTATACGGCAGCATCTACGCCAACAACGGCGATGCCCCGGGTTCCACTCTCATCCAGGTGTGGTCGGCTGGCAACGGCAGCGGTGCGGTTGCCGGCATCACCGCCTCGATGCCGCGCTGGAAGCCCGAACTGGAACCGTACTGGCTGGCGGTCGCCAATGTCCGCCGGCCCGACGCCGCCGCAGGTGAAACCGACTACGTGATCGATGGCAGTTCCAGCATCTGCGGGGTTGCCGCCAACTGGTGCATCTCGGCCCCCGGTACCGATATCGTCAGCACCATCGTCTCCGGCGATATCCAGGGCCGCATCGAGAACACCTCCGCCTACGTGCGGCTGATCATCGACAGCGAGAACACCAACTACGTCTACGGCACCAAGACCGGCACGTCGATGGCCGCCCCCCATATCACCGGCGCCCTCGGCCTGCTGATGGAGCGCTTCCCGTACCTGGACAACGCCCAGGTCCGCGACGTGCTGTTGACCACCGCACGCGATCTCGGCGCGCCAGGCATCGATGCAATCTACGGCTGGGGCATGGTCGACCTGCGCAAGGCCATCGAGGGCTATGGCTCGCTGCGCGTGGACACCAACGTGGTGATGAACCAGAGGGCCGGCGGCCTGAAGGTCTGGGAAGGCGATGCGTGGGACAACTGGACCAACGACATCGGCGGCCCCGGCAAGCTGACCAAATCCGGTATCGGTTGGCTGCGCCTGAGCGGCAACAACAGCTTCAACGGCGCCGTGGTGCAGGACGGCATGCTGGAGTTGAACGGCGCCAACACGCTCACCTCGGCGGTCGAGGTCCAGGGTGGCCGGCTGCTGCTCAACGGCAGGCTGGTCTCCACCGCCCTGACCACCACCGGTGGCGTCAGCACGGTCAGCACCAGCGGCGTGCTGGATAACAGCAACCTGGTGGTCAACGGCGGCGTGGTGTCCTTCAACGGCACGCAGACCGGTGGCACCACCACCGTCGGCGCCAATGGCCTGCTGAAGGGCGTCGGCACGCTCGGCAACACCCGCGTGGACGGCATCATCGCGCCGGGCAACTCGATCGGCACGCTGACCATCAACGGCAACTACGTGCAGGGCGCCACCGGCGTGTATGCGGCGGAGCTGGCACCGGGTGGCCGCAGTGACCAGCTGCACGTGACCGGCACCGCCACCCTCGGCGGCACCCTGGTCGCCCTGCCGGAACCGGGCGTGTATTACCTCGGCGAACAGTTCAACGTCCTGCGTGCCGACGGTGGCATCAGCGGCCAGTTCGCCAAGACCGACTTCAGTGCGTTCTCGCCTTTCCTGCAGTTCAGCCTGGCCTACGGTGCCAATGGCACGCGCATCGACGTTGCCCGTGGCGCTTCGCTGGCCACGGCTGCCAACACGCCCAACCAGCGTGCGGTGGCGGCCGCCGCCGACCTGCTGCCGATCGCCCAGGGCCTGCCCAAGCCGCTGACCCAGCTGTTCCCGCAGCAGGTCGGTGGCGTGCTCGATGGCCTCAGCGGCGAGCTGCATCCGGCCACGGCCATCGCCCTGGTCGAGGGCAGCCGCTACGTGCGCGATGCCGCGTTGTCACGCCGTGCCGGCGCCACCGCGCCCGGCAGCGACGTGGGTGATGCGACGGGTGCATGGGTGCAGGCCATCGGTGGCAACAGCAGGCTGGACGGTGACTTCAACACCGCCCGCACCGAGGCCAACAGCAACGGCCTGCTGGTCGGCATCGACCGCGAGTTCTCCGGCTGGCAGGTCGGCGTGCTGGCCGGTACCGGCCGTACCGACGTCAAGCAGCAGGACCGCCGCGCCAAGTCGAAGATCGACAACACGCACTTCGGTGCCTATGCCAGCCACACCTGGGGCGGCTTCGGCCTGCGCGGTGGTGTGGCGTGGAGCAAGCACGAGGTGAAGAGCACGCGTGAAGTCGCCTTCGCAGGTTTCAGTGACAGCCTGAGCGCGCGTTACGACGCCCGCACCCGCCAGGCCTTCATCGAAGCTGGTTATCGCTTCGGTGGCCCCGAAGCCGGGCTGGAGCCGTACCTGCAGGTGGCGCGCGTGGAAGTGGACCTCAAGCGCATCAGCGAACGCGGTGGAGCAGCGGCGCTGCAGGGCAAGGTGGACGACACCGGAACCACGATCGCCACCGCCGGCGTGCGCTTCGACAAGGGGCTGAAGGCTTCGTTCCAGCAGGACAGCTGGCTGCACCTGCGCGGGGGCGTCGGCTATCGTCGTGCCTCGGGGGATCGCAGCCAGGTCGCCAACCTTGCGTTTGCCAATGGCAGCTCCACGTTCGCGGTCAACGGCGCGCCGATCGCCGACAACGCGGTGGTGGCCGAACTGGGCCTGTCGGCGTGGCTCACCTCGCGCCAGCAGCTGGAGCTGGGCTACAGCGGCCAGTTCGGCAGCGAGAGCCGTGACCATGGTGCGAATGCACGCTGGTCCGTGCGTTTCTGATCTGTGCCTGCAGTGCGATGAAAACAGAAGGGGCGGCCGATCGGCCGCCCCTTCTGCTTGCAGGTGATTCCCTTTCAGCTCAGGCGCACAGAGCCTGCATGGCCTGCGCTGTGACCTCGACGATCTGCCCATCCACGATGTGGACGCTGCGACCCGCGCACGCCGCCAGCTCCCTGTCATGCGTCACCATGATGATGGTCATGCCGCCCTGGTTGAGCTCACGCAGAATCTCCATGACCCCCTGCGACATCTGCGAGTCCAGGTTTCCGGTCGGCTCGTCAGCCAGCAGCAGGGCCGGCGTACCCGCGATGGCGCGGGCGATCGCCGCGCGCTGCTGCTGCCCGCCCGACAGTTCGCCGGGATAGTGCGACATGCGGCTGCCCAGTCCGACCTGGGCCAGTGCCGAGGCCACACGCTGCCTGCATTCGGCTGCCGCCATGCCACGGTAGCGCAGGGGCACCTCCACATTGGCCTGGATGGTCAGATCCGGAATCAGGTTGAACGCCTGGAACACGAAGCCGATCTTCTCGTTGCGCAGCGCGCTGAGCGCCGCGTCGCGCATGCCGCCTACATCCACGCCGCCGATCGCGTAGTGGCCGCCGGAAAAGCCCTCGAGCAGACCGAGGATGTTCAGCAGTGTGGACTTGCCGGAGCCGGAAGGGCCGGTAATCGAGAGGAAATCGCCCTCCTGCACCGACAGGTCGATGGAGCGCAATGCATGGGTCATGACTTCACCCACCTGGAACACTTTGCTGACGCCTTGCATCCTGAGCATGGGAATTCTCGCTTGCAGATGGAAGCAGCGACCGGCCAAGGCAGCTGCGGGACTCACAACGAACGGATGGCCGACACCGGCGCGATGGCCGCGGCACGCAGCGCCGGCAGCAGTACCGCCGCCTGGCCCAGCAGCAGCAGGATCACCGCACTCACCGGCAGGTACAGCAGTGGCAGGCGCGGCAGTTCGTAGAAGCGCATCAGGGTCAGGTTCATCGCGTAGGCCAGCAGAGCCCCGGCCGCGATGCCGATGGAGACAATCAGCAGGTTCTCGATCTGGAAATAGCGCATCACATCGGTGCGCGTGGCCCCCAGCGCGCGGCGGATGCCGATCTGCTTGCGACGTTGCTCCACCCAGTAACTGGCCAGTCCGACAATGCCCAGGGCAGTGGCAGCCAGCAGTGCGATGATGACACCGCCCAGCAGCCCCATCATGACCCGGTCACCTTCGAAATGCCGCTCGCGCAGTTCGGAGATCCGCCGGCTGCCCTCGACATCGAACACCACGTCCGGCGCGACACGGCGGATTGCCTGCTGCGCATCGCGCATTACGCGGTTCATGTCGCCGGCCTCGGCGCGCACCAGATAGCGGCCGGTCAGGCGCGGCCCCTGCGATGCGGGCACGATCACCGACCAGTCCGAGCCCTTGGCTTCACCGCGGCCGGGGCGGGATACGGCCATGTGCTCGACCACGCCGATCACCCGCAGCCGGGTGTCCATCGCCCACAGGCTCTTGCCCACGGCGTTTTCGCCGGGCCAGTAGCGTTGGGCCAGCTCCTGGGTGACCAGCGCCGGGGGATTGGCCGGCACCAGTTCATCGGTCGGTGCGAACTCGTCCGCACCGGGCATGCGCCCCCCCACCAGGTGCAACTGCAGCGCGTCCAGGGCCACGGCATCGGCCAGGTAGAAATCCAGAACACCGCCGGGCACCTGCTGGTCCTCGTCCAGGTTGACGCCGGCGCGTATGCCCGGGCTGCCGAACGGCATGGCACTGACCAGCCCGGCCGCCGTCACGCCGCTCAGCCCCCGCAATGCACCAACGACCCGCGCGTTGACATCGTTGGCGCGCTCGGCATCGATGCCGTCGAGCTGGATCACCCCCAGCCGTGACTCGTCCAGGCCACTGACCAGCTGCATTGCAGCGTTCCGCTCGATCATCAGGAAGATCGCGTTGCACAGCACGGCGCAGGCCAATGCGATCTCCATCGCGATGAGGAAGGTCGCCAGGCGGTGCCGGCGCAGGGCCGAAAGTACGATGCCGATCTGCATGGTGGTTCCTCTACAGAAGCTTCAGTTGGGCGATGGGCTGGACCGCACTGGCACGGATCGCGGGAATCAGGCTCGCCAGCAGGCTGGCCAGCACCGACAGCGCCAGGGTGAACAGCAGCATGGTGGTATCAAGCCGCGCCAGGTCCGCATAGGCCACCGGCTGGCTGCGCACCGCGCTCAGGCCGAGCCAGGTCAGCAACAGGCCCAGCGTGCCACCCAGTGCCCCCACCAGCGCGGCCTCGACCACGCACTGCAGGAAGATCGCCGCGCGGCTTGCGCCCAGTGCGCGACGCAAGCCGATCTCGCCGCTGTAGCGCAGGAACTTCGCCAGCAGCAGACCGACCACATTGGCAATGCAGATCCCGAGGAAGGCGAAGGCCAGGATGGCCTGCAGCTTCACGTCGCTGGGTACCACCTGGTTGAAGTCGAGCCACTGCATCAATGAGCGCAGCCGCGTGTTGTCGGCGTGGCTGATCCGGCCCAGGGCCTTCTGCTCAGCGGCATAGTTCTGCAGGAACCGCTGATAGGCGGCCACCTTGGCGGCGCTGTCCAGCTTGACCCACAGGTGTACCCAGACACACGGCGCGGTCTGCAGCCGGCCGCGCTCCTCCGGCGTGGACCAGCAGGTGAACGGCACGAAGTCGCCGTCATTGATCTCCAGGCTGGAGGTCAGCGGCATGAACAGATCGTCGGCCGAGGCGAAGAAGCCCGACGTGTTGCCGCCGCTGAAGCGGCCGCCCCGCACCTTGTAGAACAGCGGCGAGGGTCGCCAGGGCGCGAGCACGCCCACGATGCGCATCGCGGTGTCCTTGACCCGCAGTGTCTGCCCCACACTGTCGCCCCCACCGAACATCTGCTCGTTGAGCTCCGACGAGATCACCACCACACGTGCGCGCGCGTCATCCTCCTCGCGTGACCACCAGCGCCCATGTGCCAGCGGCACCGCGAACATCGTCGCGAAGTCGGTGGTGGTGGAGATCGATGAGCGGATGACCGGTGGCGCACTGCCCTGATCGGGCCGCAGCTTGACCGGATTGGTGACCACCAGTGTCTGCTGATCCGCGCGCCCGGACGACCACAGGTCGAAGGCCGAGCGATAGTCCAGCACGTCGTACGGCTCGCGGCCCTTCGAGTTCGGGTTGGCATCCAGCTGGGGGTAGTAGAGGTCACCGCTGCGCCCGGGCAAGGGATCGCCGGACAGCAGGTAGACCACGGTCAAAGTGGTCATGCTGGCTCCAATTCCCACCGCGATGGCCAGCACCATCAGGGCGGTGATGGCCTTGCTCCGCAGTGTATTGTGCAGCGCCACCTGCGCGCAGTAGACCAGTCTGCGCATGCCCGCACCCTTTTCTGCACCCTGTATCGACTTCATGTCATGCCTCTCCCCGGACGTGCACGGGCGTGACCCGTGCCGGTTGCCACATGGACCTGCCAAGTTCGTGTACGTGATCGAATCGGGCGCGGTAGGCCTCGGCGCCGTGCATGATCATCACCAGCATGCGGCCATGGCTGCGTGCGAAGATCGCGTCCATCGCAATCTCGCGGCTGGCCGTATCGAGGTTGGCGACCGGCTCATCAAGAATGTAGAGGTCGGCGTCCTCGCCCAGCACCATCGCCAGGGCGATCTTCTGCTGCTGCCCTGCCGACAGGGTTTCCGGCAGGCTGTCGGCGATCCCGTCGCCGTCCATCCCCAGTCGCGCCAGCAGCACCGGATCGGCGCCGAGGTCGCGCACCTTCAGCGGAGGGAACTGCAGAGGAAGCGTGATGGCGCGGATACGCGCCGGTCGCAGCAGCTGGCCGGCGACGGGCTGGAAGTACCCGGCCAGGACGTTGGCCAGGGTCGTCTTGCCGCTGCCATTGTCGCCAATCACCAGTGCACGTTCACCGGGTGAAAGGGCCAGGGTAAAATCCGAAAACACGGGAGTGGCGCCGTACCCGTAGCCGATCGACGTCGCCAGCAGACCACCCTCGATGTGCGTGGCCGACGCCGCGGCTGCCGGCGCGGTCATGAACTCCGCCACCCGCACCACCACCACACCGTGGCTGTGCATCTCGGCAATGTTCTTGAAGATGCCGATGAGCGTCGTGGCTGAGCGCCAGAAGGCGTTCATGAAGGCGATGAACGAACCCAGTGTCATCTGTTGGCGGAACACGAACAGTGCGCCGACGAAGATCGAGCAGACATCCGAGATCACCATCGTCAGGTCGCTCGCACCCTGCAGGGTCCTCACCACCCTGAAGCGCTGGTAGGTCGAATCCAGCACCTCGCGCAGGCTGCGGTCATGGGCCTGCACCGTCCTGGGGCCCAGGCCGAACGTACAGACCATCTTGAAGGCAGACACGGCCCGGGTCAGCAAAGAAACCAGTTCGGCCTCGCGGTCACGCTCCACCACGGTCAGCTCGCGGATGCGTCGGCCGACCAGCACGCTGACCGTGGTGGCGATGGGAATGATGGCCATCAGCACCAGGAACGCACGCCAGGAGATGATCAGCAGGGCTGCGATCAAGGCGACGAATGTCACCGCCTGGGTCAGGGTGGTGCGTGCGACCGACAGCATCGGCACCACGCCATCCTTCACGTCCGAGCGGATCCGCGCCACATAGTAGCCAGCCCCCTTCTGCACCACCTCGTCATAACTGCGGCCATAGTAGGCGGCCAGCAACGAGGTCCCGATGCGCTCCACGATGCGGTTATCCACGCGCTGCTGCCACAGCGCGCAGCTGTAGTTGCCCAGGTTGGTCACCAGGCACAGCAGCAGATATGCACCGGTAAGCAGCAGGAAGCGATTGAAATCCTGCCGGCTGGCGGCCTCGTCGAAGATCGCGCGGATCAGCAGCGGATGCAGCAGCCCGCCCAGTCCGCCGAACATCGCGGTGGTGGCGGCCACCGCAAGGTAGCGCCCGCGGAGGGGGCCGAGCAGGATCGCGAAGCTGGCGAGGATGGCGCGCACACTGTGCCGCTGCGCGGTCTGCTCGCGCTGAAGTGGCTGTCCGGCCGGGTGCGGGCGCGCATTCATGCAATCGCCGCCTGCCCCACCCCGGCTCCGTCCACTTCCCGTACCACCGCGCCATGCACATCGAGTGCATCCAGGAAGAACTCATCCGGCGCCAGCGTGTCGTACCGATGCAGGGCGCGGATCACTCCGGCGATGCCGGTACCGTGGTCGAAGGAAATGCGGAACAGATTCTCGCCCGGCACCGCCGCCATTCCCTCCTCCTCCTCGAACAGATACAGATCGACGATGCCCTGGTACGGTCGCTCCGCCATCTGCAGGTACCTCGGGTCACCGGAGTAGAGATGGGCGTCGACAAACACATCCAGCATGCCCGACAGGCCATACAACAGGCCGCAGAAGCCGGAATACTTGCGATGGAAGTCATCCACCAGCCGATTCACGTCCTGCCACAGGCCGTAACGGATCGCGACCTTGGCGATGCCCGCAGTCCCCTGCTCCAGATAGGGTTCATAGGTGTTGACCTCTTCCGGTGAGCTGGGGAAGGTGGTCACCCCGGTCTCCAGCTCGAAGCCGTAGGAGAGATCGTGTCGCAGTGCCTGCTCGCCAAGCACGCGCCATGCCGGATCACCACTGAGCTGCGACAGCCTCAGCAGGAACAGCGCCACCCCGGCCTGGCCGTAACCCATGCCGATGCGGACGCCACCTTCGTCCTGCCAGTAGGCACCCCGCTCTCCGTGGTGGACGGTGTCTGCAAGCCGCCGCGCCAGCGACAGCGCCCTGTCGAGATCCCCGGGCAGGCCGGTCGCGTGATGCATGGCCAGGTGCGCCATTCCGATACCCGCCATGCCGTGATAGAGCGAGTGATGCGCATGCAACAGGTCACTGCTGTCAGCGCTGTCGAGCAGGCTGCGGGCCAGTTCCACCTCGCCACGCAGCAGCGCCGACCAGGCGATGCCGGCAAGGCCGGTGAGGAACCCCGGCGGTAGCGATGTGCGATCCAGGGCCTGCAGCTCCTGCGCATAGCGCTCCATCACCGCCGGCGACGGCTGATGACCCACCCCATGGAAGGCGTGGATCACACCGGTCGCCCCCAGACCAAGGCTCATCGTGTTGGTGGAGTGCGCGAACGGATCAAGTGGGAACAGCGTCCGCTCCGGCTGCAGCCGGCTGTGTGCATCCATGAACGCGAGCAGCCGCCGGATACAGTGGCGCGGCGCCGGTAACGGGCGCTGCGGCGACGAGAACGGCGCCTGCAGGGTCGCCGGCTGCTGCAGCAGCTGTGCGGCCTCTTCCAGGTCGATACGGTCGTCCACCAGCGCCTGGATGACCTCGGCCACTGGCGTGTGCTGCCAGCCGATATCCTCCATCATCACCGGCAGCACCTTCTGGAACAGGTCGGTACGGATGTAGGCCATGGCCATCAGCGGGAACAGGCAGTAGAACATCACCACCGCGGTCGCATAGCGGTCATCCCTGAAACAGCTGGCGCGCTTGCGACCCTTCATGATCCGGCGGAATCCGGGCGTGTGGATGTCATCCCACTCATCGCTGCCGTCCAGGAACGCGGCCTCCAGATCGATCAGGCGCACACGCATGTTGCTGCGGTCGACCATGATGTTGGACGGCGAGATGTCACCGATCACCACTCCCACCTTGTGTGCGCGGTCGACCGCGCGAAGCAGACCGGTGAAGATGGTCACGCACATCCCGTAGTAGTCACTACCATCGCGTGCACTGGGACGGGCCTTCATCAGCGGCGAGTGCTTGAGCATCAGCTCGCGAAGATCGAATGCATCCAGGCGCTCTTCCACCAGATAGCTGTTTTCCCAATCGGTGAATGCATCCAGGCAGCGCGGCGAGGCGCCCACCGGGCCCAGCAGTTCCAGATTGCGTCGTTCGCGTGCCAGCCGGCTGGTGGCGTCGAGCCCTTCCCCGTGCATTTCCACATGCGGCCGCGCCTCCTTGATGACCACTTCCTCCCCGGTGACCTGATCCAATGCCAGGTAGACCCCGCCCGTGTTGGAGAACCCAAGCGCGGCCTGCACCTGATAGCGGCCCTCCTTCAACGTCATCTCGCCGGGATCATCCTCGCTGGGGAACGGGTCGGTTTCCCAGGCAGGCACCTCGAAATAGGGATTGCGCAGGTCGGGAACATGGCTGCCGTCGGGCGCTACCAGCATCGGCACCTTCTGGCCGATGAAATCAAGCCGGTACACCTGGCGCATGCCGCCATAGCGGTAATACAGGCAGCGGCAGTCCTTGTAGCGTCGATCGGACAGGATGTACGAGCCATCTTCGTCCTTCAGCGCCCCATGCAGCTGCTCGATGAAGCGCGTGAAGACCGCAAGGTCCAGCGGATAGAGCGTGATGAACTTGCCTGAGCCACCGCGTGGCCAACGCTTGGAGCTCATCATGCGCATCGTGTTCATGTCATTGGCGAACTTGAACTTCACGCGCTCGGCCAGGGCCATCCGGGTGACGGTGCGCAGCAACCGCTGGCAGTTCTCCTGCGTGGCTGAAACGTGGATCTTCCAGCCTTGCGGCGGCAGGTTGCCGGCGACCGGGTCGCCATGCGTCGCCAGGTGCGACCAGACACCGATGCGATGGATCGTCCACGCCATGCCGGCCGCCTCGATCTCCGCTTCAACGATACTGCGGAAATCTTCGCTGGGCCGGTACTGGTTGTAGCTCAATTCGTAGAACCGCTCGTCGCCCCCCACATAGGCGGCCTTGTCCATGTGGCGTGCTTCACGCAGTGATCGTTGACGCGCTGACATCGTCTCTCCCTGGTCGGTTCCACGGCTCATTTGCCCGGTGCACACATCCCCGAACGCCTCGCACATGCGCGATGGATGCATTGCGGGCGCTCCAGCCTGCAGGCATCGCAAAATGCGGAATGCGGATTCCCTGCCTGCTTCATTCGTAAGCACGGCGTGAAATCCGCCGGCTATCGCTGCAATGCAGCCGCCCGGAATGTCCCTGCAGATCGATGATTGCCACCGTACCTTGCCGCTACATTGCGCAGGCGATTCTCATTCCACAATTGACTTGACTCATTCCAATCGGCAATGCCATTTTCCATCCGCCACGTATAGACCGGGGTTCTTCAGCAACTGCAACAGGGCTTTGAGATTGCGTGGTGCAATCGCGCAGTGAATCATTTCATTGCGTAACGCGTGGGAGGCACGCATGCCTCCCGATCCCATGTACGACTAAGGAGAGTTGATATGAATCGCGTCCTGAATCTGCAGCGCCTGATGATCGAAAACCAGCAGGAAAACCTGGGCAACAGCTGCAGCAGCTCCGACAGCAACTGCTGCAACGGCTAAGCCTCTCCGGCTTGCCTGAGGTGGTGGTGCGCGCCCACCACCTCGACATCTGCCACAGCGTGATGCACCGCCACGTGGCAGGTCTCCATACGACGTAGAGATCGCTTGGCAGGCAGCCGTCCGCTGCCCGCGCTGCGCGTCCTGCATCTGCCAATGCCAGGACAGGCATCCCGGGGGGGGATGATCAGCCAGCTGCAGCACCTGCTGCAGCCGTGACCGTTGCTCGGCCCCGCTGCGACCTCACCACCATGACGGACGCTACGCAGTGCGCCTGCACGCCCGCCGGATCCAGCAATCAGGAAAAGACGCAGCATGCGCATCCTCGTGGCCATGGACGACGCCGAACTTGCACAGGCGCTTCGCAACGTATTGCAGAGCCGCAACATGCTGGTGGACCTCGTGGCAACCTGGTCACTGGCCAAGGCCGCGGTACAGGCCGTGGAGTACCGCGCCCTCATTCTCGACCGCTGGCTGCCCGAAGGCGATTCACTGAAGCTGGTGCAGATCGTGCGCGGCTTGCGTACCTGGCTGCCCATTCTGCTGTTGGGGCGCCACAACCACGCTGCCGACTGCATCGCTTGCCTGGATGCCGGTGCCGATGACTACCTGCCCACGCCGTTCGAGTTCGACGAACTGGCCGCGCGGCTGCGCGCGATTACCCGGCGCCTCGACGCTGATGCCGGCCACATTCTGAGAATCGGCAATTTCACGTTCGATTTTTCCAACCGCATGGCATTGGTAGGCGGTGCGCCCCTGAGCCTGCCGCGCAGCCAGCTGCTGCTGCTGGAAGCCCTTTGCGCCCGCCAGGGCCGGATCGTCCGCCATGAAGTGCTGAGTGCTGCCGTGCACCTGGCCGGCGCCGACGGCGGTACCACCGTGTTGGATCCGCACGTATCACGCCTGCGCCGTGCCCTGCGCTCGGCCAGCGTCAGCATCGAGTCCAAGCGTGGGCTGGGCTACATGCTGAACGACGACGCGGCCTGATCAAAGGCCATCGGCGCGGGCCGCAAATGCAACAGCCGGGGCGGTAAACCGCCCCGGCTGCCAGTCCCGCTGATTGGGCCGACCGCTGCGGTCAGGCGGCCTTCATTGCGTGCTTTCGCGCACGCATGACGTTGTGGCACTCCTGCACTTCCGGCAGCAGCTGGGTCACTTCCTGGCGCACGGCCGGCGGCAGCTCGTTGTCCTGCAGCACATCCTTGAACGCGCCCAGCAGGCGGTCCTCGGATTCTTCAAGTTCAGCCACGTAGCCATAGTTGGTGTCACCGAAAGCGGCTCGAACCTTGCCGTAGAACTGCTGCATCGAACCGACCACGGTGCCATGTTCGGCCGGCTTGCCACCGCTGGCGGCCACTGAGCCGCTCAACGCCGCCACGATGCGGCCCTTGACGCCAGCGATGCGGGTGAACAGTGCCGACAGCTCGGCATCCTTGACCTTGGTGGCCGCTTCTTCATAGAACGACTTGCCATCGCGGGCGATTTCGATCAGGTCGTTGAGGCGATGTTCGATGGTGGACTGGGTGCTCATGGCGTCGCTCCTGTGTGCTCGAAAGTCAGTGGAGAATGGCAGTGCATCTGCATTGCCTTCGACCCCACTGTGTGCAATCGCGTGTGCCAACCAGGTGAGCACGAATTGATGCACGCATCACCATGCGAAACACCTGCTGACTTCGTCATTTCAAGCATCGTCGGCTTTCACGGAATCTGAGCGCGTTGCACGCGTTACCACGGTACGGTGACGATGATCAGAGTGACCAGCAGCGCGATTGCCAGGATCACCAGCAGCACGTGCCATTGCTTCCAGGTGGGTCTCGGCTTTCCAGGCGTATTCATCGATGGGCTCCTGCGCGGGCGGGGAATGGGGTTGCCAGACTGAAGCGCAACGGCATCGCACAACGTCGACGTGAGGTGCACGTTTCGTGCAGACCTTGCTGGAATATCGGGCCGCATCGGCCTTCCGCACCCGTGCTTGGCGGCATATTCAGCGAGTACCACACCCGACACCGCCAGCAGGCTGCCACCCAGCACCCCATCCGCTGAGTGACTCACCCAGCAGCATCACCGCCAGTGCGGCGGTCACGATCGGCACCAGGTTGAAGAATCCCGAAACGCGCGCCGCGCCCAAGCGCGAAAGACCGGTCATCCAGCTGAGGGGCGCAAGGATCGATGCACACACCGCAGCGAAACCGAAACAGCCCACCGCGGTCAGGTTGTTCACTCCGGCAGCTGCACCGGCAGCAGGATCAGCGACGCCGCCGTGGCCTGCAGGAACAGTGACTCCAGCACCGTCAGCGGAATCTTCCGGCGCTGCATCAGCACGATGCAGGCGGCAAATGCACGGCCGAATCCGTGGCCGAGATCGCGCAGCGGCCTCACATGAGCGTGCGCATGCTGGAGCGCATGGCGCGCAGTGAACTGGGCATGTCACTCGGCGGCCGGCGTGGGCGTGTGAAGTTCGTGCGCGCCACCGAGGCGCTGTGCACACGCAAGCCGATCAGCCGCATCGCCGGGGAGCTGGGCTATTCAGGCGTCAGCGCGTTTGCCGAAATGTTCAAGCGGCACGCGCAGTGCACGCCCGATCAGTATCGGGAGCAGCATCGGGCAGGGTGAAGGCCCGCATCGAGGGCTGTCGATTTCCCGCCCCGTCGCTCGTCGGAACAGGAAAGGCAGGCCCATCGGCCTGCAGGAGCGCTCCAATGCCACCGATCCTCACCGCCTTCGCCGCCTCCCCCGACCGCGGCCAGGGCCTGGCCCGTGACATGCGCGTGCGCTGGGCGCTGGAGGAACTGGCCGTGGCCTATGACGTACAACTGCTCAGCTTCGCCGAGCTGAAGCAGCCCGCGCACCTGGCACGGAATCCGTTCGGGCAGATTCCCACGTGGCAGGAGGGCGACCGGACCCTG
Source organism: Stenotrophomonas sp. LC732 (assembly GCF_052446685.1). Lineage (NCBI taxonomy): Bacteria > Pseudomonadati > Pseudomonadota > Gammaproteobacteria > Lysobacterales > Lysobacteraceae > Stenotrophomonas > Stenotrophomonas sp. LC732. The sequence goes on from NZ_CP199214.1 coordinate 3,950,689, forward strand.
TTCGAATCCGGCGCCATCGCCCTGCACCTGGCCGAACAGCACCCCGGCCTGCTGCCGCGCGATCCGGACGCCCGCATGCGCGCGATCATGTGGGTGTTCGCTGCGCTGAACACGGTGGAGCCCCCCATCGTCGAGCGCTCCATGGCCTGGGTGCTTGAGCGCGAGCAACCCTGGTACGCGCAACGGCTGCCAATGCTCGATGAGCGGGTCCGGACGCGGCTGGCCCAACTATCGACGTGGTTGGCCAGGACAACGTGGCTGGACGGCGAATTCAGCGTGGGCGACCTGATGATGGTCTCGGTGCTGCTGCGCCTGAAGAGCAGCGGCCTGCTCGACGAGTACCCACAGGTCGCCACCTATGTGGCCCGGGCCACGCAGCGGCCCGCCTACCAGCGTGCGTTTGCTGCGCAGCTGGCGGTTTTCCAGGACGCCTAGCGCTGCGCCTCCTCCCAGGTAACAAGGGGCCAGCAGTCACGCAGGCCCCATGCGTTACTTCAATCGACGCGATCTCCAGTTCAGGTAACCCCGCCAGCCAAAGGGAGCACTAAAAAGCGCAACCGCACCGCACGCCAGCAGGCCGTTGAACATCCAAGGGGTCAGCTCCGGGGAACCTGCCGACATGGATGGAAACACGAACCCGCATAGCAGTGCTCCCACAAAGGAAGTACCGAATATGACCGTGGAACCCAGGCCTGGTGAAACTCGCATCGATCTATTCCTCATCAGTTCCGGTTGCAGGTCACCTTGACCTCGGTCAGCCTGATCGTGCTGGTGCAGGTGACAGACTGATTGCCCGCCCCCGTCACCGGGACACCGATGTTGTTGAGCGCATTGACGAAGCTTCCCATATCGGTGGCATTCCCATTCGGGAATTCGAAGCGATGCGTAACGCCGCCTCGCCCCTCGCTCAACTGTGTAACGCTAAGCGGAATGGAGTTACCGAACCTGTCCTTGTAAAGGAGGGCGTTGGGCTCCCAGCGACGGTTGATCATGCTGTAGTTGTAGGAAGCGGTGGACCCGTCAGCATAGCGGATCTTCTGCGGCGCCCAGACATCGATGCCAAGCGAGTACGCGCCGGAAGCCAGGTAGATGTAAGTCTCGAAACGCTGCCCCAGATGCTGGCTGACCGCATCCCTTCTCTGCGGATTCTGGATGTCATCGTACACATTGGTCGGGTAGCCGGGCTCAGACAGGCTGATCACCGATTGAGCGACTATGCGCTTGAACTGAAGATAGTTGATCGCCGGTTGCTCGACCGGGAGCTCGTCGATGATGACGAAGGGTTCGCAATCCATCGCGCCGGGTTCCATTTTGTCGCAACGGATGCCGCCTTCACGATCACGCATGACGCTGAACTTTCGTGCCATGTTGCCCGATGGATTCAGTATGTAGAGGATCCTGTGCGACGGCATACTTCATGAGCATCGCGCGCCACACGCGATCTCACTACCGCTTTGAAGGATTGAGAGCGCTTGCCATACCCGGCACTTCTCCCGCAGCGACGACACTGTCAGTGCAACCTGCGCCGGCAGGCGGCCTGCACCAGCATCAGCTGCGCCACCAGGACCAGCATCGCGCAGCCCGACAGCAGCCACGGATCGATGTACCACTGTTCGTTGAAACTGAAGTCGCCGGCGGAAATGCGCTTCCAACCGTTGAAGTGCTGCATCGCCGCCACCACGAACGCGAAGGCGCCCGCGCTGTACGACAGCCAGGGCACCACGATGCCGCCCGGGCGCGCGAACAGCGTCAGCAGGCCCAGCACGCCGATGACCGTGCGTTGCACGCGGCAATATGGGCAGACATAGGCCATCCCGCTCCATTCCACCGCCCAGGCCAGCAGGCTGACCAGCACGGCCGCTGCCGCGGCGGTATACAGCATCGTGGGCGTGATCGTCCTGCCTGCATCGTGTGCCATCCCGCGCTCCTTCGTTCAAAGACCCCGGCAGGGTAGCAGCGTGGCAGGTTCAATCCTTCTTGAAGACCGTGCGCTTGCCGATCGGGCTGCCCTTGCGCGCCGTCGGTCGCGCCAACCCGGGAATCAGGAAGTCGGTGACCTTGTGGCCCTTCTGGATCCTGGAAGCGAGCCAACGCGGCATGCGCCCGCGGCCGGACCAGGTCAGCCGCTTGTATTCCGGGTCTCGGTATTTGGCGGCCAATTTGCCGGTTCTGCGCCGTGCCGGTTTCCGGCTGGGTGCGCCCGCTTCGATGGCTTCATCGCCAAAGAGTTCTTCGAGGGTATATCCCGCTTCCGCCGCGGCGGCTTTCAGCATACGCCGCACCGCGCTGGCAGGACGGCGGTTGGAAATCAGCTGCTTCCGCTGTTCAGCGGCAACCACCAAGGCGCCCAGCTCCCGCAGGCTGAGCGATTCAATATCGATCGTCATGCTGGAAAGGTCTACTGCCGCGCGGCGCCTGTCAAGGCGGCTTGCCCCCGCGTAGACACGGGCTTCACTGCGGGTGGGCTCCGATCGCCTTCGTCGGCCATCCCCGAGGACATCCCTGTGAGCACCTCATCGCATTCGCTTGCCTACCTGCTTGCGCGCATCCTGCTGATGGCGCTGTTCCTGGTCTCCGGGCTGGGCAAGCTCGGCGATCTCAGCGGCACCCAGGCCTATATGGAAGCCATGGGCGTGCCCGGCATCCTGCTGTGGCCAACGGTCGCCTTCGAGATCGGCAGTGGTCTGTGCATCCTGCTCGGCTTCCAGACCCGGCTGGTGTCGATCGTGCTGGTGGGCTTCAGCCTGGTCACCGCTTTCATCTTCCACCACAACTTCGCCGACCAGACCCAGCAGATCATGTTCCTGAAGAACCTGGGGCTGGCCGGTGGGTTCCTGCTGCTGGCCTGCACCGGGGCCGGGCGCTACAGCATCGACGGGCGCGGTCGGCGCGGGTAAGCCTCGATTCGGAGTGTGCACGCGCTAGCGGCGAAGTTCGGCCTCTGGCGCCAGCGTGTGGATCACCTTGCCCTGTGCATCCAGGAACTCGATGGCACCGTAACCCTCGGCCGTGAGGGTCCGGCCACATTGAAGGCGCGCTTGTACTGCAGGCCATCGATGATCGGCGCCGGCGTCTTGACCTGGGTGATTCGCCAGCGTCGGACGCGAATGCCCGAACGCATTGCGATGCAGCCAGAACGAAGAACGCACAAGCACTGCGCATCATGCGATCTCCTGTCGGGATCGGAATCAGCATCCGCACGCCCAGCATGCCTGTGGTCGACGACCCCGCGCGGTGACACCGGCATGCTGGCGATGGGTCGACACCATTCCGCATCGTCACTCGAATTCTTAACTCTTCAGAATTCGACCAAGCCACCTTTGTCCCAGATGGCCCACAAGACAGCATGATGGCGCCCTACGGATTCAGGAATTTCGTTCATCTTCATGCGTGACATCGGACAGTTCTACGTAATCAGCGTCGAGGGAGTGACGCGGGCAGACGGCACCCTGCTGCAGGTCACCCGAATCGATTGCTCCTGCATCAAGTGTTCCTGGCAGTTCAGGGCCATTCCCAACCATGGCCTTGTCGATCTCGACGGTGCGGCCGCCCTCAGTTGCCCAACCTGCGGCAATCACCAGTCAGTCAGCCGCGCACGGCTTGAAGAGCTCAATCGACGCAGCGACGAATAGCCTGCACTTCAACCATCCATCAACACAGCACCGACACGACCGATACCCGGTGGGCCCTATCGTTCGTCAACAAGCACCCCCCGGCATTCCCATGAGTCATACCGGCATTTTTCAGATCACCGATCTCACCTACAAGGCTGGGGAGCAGGGCGACCTGGCCCGCGCACTGCAGATCGTCGCCACCTGCACCGCCTGCGGATCGACGAGCGTGTGGGACGAGCATGAGATGGAACACGTTGCCGGTGGAACCGTGCTGTCATGCCGTGGCTGTGGTGTCCGCCAGGCCATCAGCAACGCGCGCCTTTCTGGCTGCGCTTCCGACATCCGCCATCCGCGCCGCTGAGCGGCGCGCAGTTCGTACTGCGTAGCCGCCGGCTGGGGCAGTCGTTCACTCGGCTTTTACAACGCTGCGACGTTTCAAGCGACAACGCGCACTGATGCATCTGCCTGCATCCAAGGGCCGCGCCAGCGCGTATGTAGGATGCCCGCGCCTTGCGGGCATCCTATAGAGGAACGCGCCGTGAAAGCCCTTCAGCGGATAGCCGCCACAGTCAGCTTCGCCGTACTCGTCTCAGCCACTTCAATGAGCTTCGCCGCCAGTACCGTGATGGTCGGCGGAGCGGAGATGTATCCCACCAGGACCATCGTCCAGAACGCCATCAACTCCAAGGACCACACGACCCTGGTCGCTGCGGTCAAGGCAGCGGGCCTGGTCGATACCCTCAATGGCGTCGGCCCCTTCACCGTCTTCGCGCCCACCAATGCAGCCTTCAGCAAGCTGCCCGCAGGTACGGTCGATACGCTGGTGAAACCTGAAAACAAGGCACAACTGACCAAGATCCTGACCTACCACGTGGTGCCAGGCAATTACAGTTCAGCGCAGCTGATGGCCGATGCCAGGAAGCACGGCGGCAAGGCCACGCTGAAGACCGTTGAAGGTGAATCCCTCACCGTCGCACTGCATGACGGCAAGCTGTGGGTCATCGATGCCAAGGGCGGCAAGGCGGGGATCAGCATCGCCGACGTCGGCCAGTCCAATGGCGTGATCCACGTGATCGACACCGTGTTGATGCCGAAGTAGTTGCAAGCAGCAGGACGTCCACATGAGCGGCAGCCGCATTGCGGCTGCCGCCGTCTCCTCCCATGAATCAGCATCGCGGCTGCGGGGCGATGACGCGCTACCTCATGTATCAGGAGCGTGCAGCGGCGTTGGGGCCTTGGTATCCCTGTCAGTCAGAAGGGGGCCTTGGATTCCAGGTGATTGCCTGACGTCGTAGATCTCGCATTCGGTTGGGTCCATCGGTTCCCAATGCTGGCTCGCCAGCTCAAAGAAGGCAGCGGGTACCTCCATGGGGAACGTTGCGCCTTTCTCGCGACTGCGCTGGCGGACGCGATCACGACGAATGTCATGCGGGGTATCCAGGAGATGCACCACCAGATTGTGGGCCGCCCCCCTGACCTGCGCGTCGAAGAGGGTCTTCGTACCAACTCGAGAACCCACAGGCCGTAATACTCCAGTGGTCAACTTAGAAGCCAGCCAAATTGACCATGAGGGAAGCAGCCATGCAACTGGAAGACATCGAGCGCATAGGCGACTACGTCATGCCGGAGCGCCCTGCAGTACGCTCAGATCTCGCACTGATCTTCGGAACTCGGCACGGAGTGGAGGATTTCTGCCAGGCAGTAGTCACCCTGTGGCACAAGAGAATGTTCCGGAAGGCAGTCGTTTCCGGTGGCATGACCGCAGGTCTTCACGATTCAGAAGCCGAAACCATGGCTACCCGCCTCATGGAGTTGGGAATTCCAGAGCATGTGCTCATCATCGAGCCGTTCGCCATGAACACTGGTGAGAACGTATGGCGCTCGCGCGAGCTTGCCGAGCGCATGCTGCCTCTCGAAGAGAGACGGAGCGTCATTGCCATCGGAAAAATCTGTTCCGCGCGTCGATATCTGATGACACTGGCCCGTCATTGGCCAGGGCCAATCGTTACCGCGCAGTGGGTCAACTATTTCGCGGTGGACAAGAGTGACTGGCACCTGGATCCGGAGTTCGCCGAACGCGTCAGGGCCGAGTACGTGAAGATCCCGCACTACATAAGGAGGGGATTCCTGATCGAGCTTCCAGAAAGCTGATCCAGGTGCTGCCAAGGCACGCTGCACGCATCACGCCACGACGCCGTGTGCTGTTCAGGGCTACCGAGCGGCAACACCGGGCCTGACCAGCCCGAAGTCTCTCAGCGCAACGTAAGGATCCCAGTACTCCCTGTAGGCCATTATCTTGCCGCTTTCGAGCGTTACCATGGAGATATGGTCCTGGCGATAGAGCCAGCCGGCGTGGCCGCCTCCGTGTACTCTCCGCGCACCTGCCGGCGAGGACCAACCAATTCGTTTCTTGCTGCCTTCCTTGTCATGGCAACAAGTGTCCATTGCCTGTCGATGCGCAGTAAATCCCGTGGAACCCTATCGGCGTCCGAGAATTATTTCCAATGTTCTTTCCGCCGACGCGGTAGAGGCATCGGGCCCGACGCCCAAGCACCTGCTTCTTATGGTGGGCCCACCAGGATTCGAACCTGGAACCAAGGGATTATGAGTCCCCTGCTCTAACCGTTGAGCTATAGGCCCGGCGCAGCGTCACAGTGTAGTGGAGGCCGCGCTCGATCGGCTACCCGGCGGCGGCAAACGCCTCCGAAATACGCCCCAGCCGCCTCTCCGCCGCTTCCGCGAGCCATACCTGCCGCCTCAGGCATGCCTGGAACAACGCAACCATCCTTCTGATCTGCTCCAGTCCCTGTTGGTTGTCGCCGCTGAAGCCGGCAAGCAATCCGGCCTCCGACAGCGTCAGCAGCGCATACGTCGTACGGCGTGCAAATCCCAATCGATCCTCGCACTCATCCCGCATCACCTCATCCCAGTCCAGCAGCGGCGGGAAATCGGTTTGCACGGGCTCGGGAACATCGTGCTCCACATCCTTCATGGCGTGACTCCAGATGCATGACGAATCAATGCCGCAGGCCGTATGAGTTGCACGTGACCTGCCGCGCGCTTGCATCGGCGCCGGTGATGACCGGCCCGCCTACGGGATGTGTTGAGCATCTGCGCGATCAGCGTGCGACCGTCGCAGGAAAAATTCAAACGGCAGATGCGTCATCGGCAAGCCCCGTCGGGCATGTCCAGGCACCCCAAAAAGAAAAACCCCGCACCAGGCGGGGTTTCTCTCAACGCTTCACCAGCCGCTGGAAATCAATCGATATCCAGGAAGCTGCGCAGCTGCTCCGAGCGGCTCGGGTGACGCAGCTTGCGCAGCGCCTTCGCTTCGATCTGGCGGATGCGCTCGCGGGTCACGTCGAACTGCTTGCCGACTTCTTCCAGCGTGTGGTCGGTGTTCATGTCGATGCCGAAGCGCATGCGCAGCACCTTGGCTTCCCTCGGGGTGAGGCCGGCCAGCACGTCGCGCACGGTTTCAGACAGGTTGATGTTGGTGGTGTTCTCGATCGGGGACTCCACGTTGGTGTCCTCGATGAAGTCGCCCAGATGGGAATCCTCGTCGTCGCCGATCGGGGTTTCCATCGAGATCGGCTCCTTGGCGATCTTCATCACCTTGCGGATCTTGTCTTCCGGCATGTCCATTTCCTTGGCCAGCTCCTCCGGCGTAGCCTCGCGGCCGTACTGCTGGAGCATCTGGCGGGAAATGCGGTTCAACTTGTTGATCGTCTCGATCATGTGCACCGGAATACGGATGGTGCGCGCCTGGTCGGCAATCGAGCGGGTGATCGCCTGGCGGATCCACCAGGTGGCGTAGGTCGAGAACTTGTAACCGCGGCGGTACTCGAACTTGTCCACGGCCTTCATCAGGCCGATGTTGCCTTCCTGGATCAGGTCGAGGAACTGCAGGCCACGGTTGGTGTACTTCTTGGCGATCGAGATCACCAGGCGCAGGTTGGCCTCGACCATTTCCTTCTTGGCCTTGCGCGCCTTGGCTTCACCGTAGGCCATGGCACGGCTGATTTCCTTCAGCTCTTCCAGGTCCAGCTGGGTCAGCTTCTCGATGTCGATCGTCGCCTGCTGTTCGGCGATGATCTGGTCCTTCACTTCGCGCAGGGCCGACGACCACTTCTGCTTGCGCTTCAGTGCGTCTTCCACCCACTCCAGGTTGGTCTGGTTGCCTTCCCAGGAGCGGATGAAGTCCTTGCGCGGCATGCGCGCGGTGACGGTGGCCAGGTTCAGCACGCGTCGCTCATGGGCCTTGATCGACGCCATGGTGTCGCGCAGCTGCTTGGTCAGCACGTCGGTCAGCGGCAGCGGCAGCTTCAGGGTGACGAACACCGCCGACATCTCTTCGCGCAGGCGCGGCAGGTTCTTCTTGTCGCCCTTGGTCGCCGCCTTCTTGAAGGCATTGAAAGCATCGCTCAGCGCCTGCATGCGCGCAGCGACTTCCTCCGGATCCGGACCGGTCGGTGCGGCTTCTTCCTCGCCACCCTCGACGTCATCGTCCTCGTCCTCGTCGCCTTCTGCGTCGGCATCGCTGCTGTCATCGGCAGCGACCGCCGGCGGCGCCGGCTCTTCGTCGGCCAGGTCGTTGAAGCCGACGATCACTTCGGCCAGGCGCTTCTTGCCTTCCTTGTGGGCCTCGTAGTCGGTCAGCAGCGATTCGACCGAAACCGGGAACTGGCCCAGGGCGGCCTGGACCTGCGAAAGGCCTTCCTCGATGCGCTTGGCGATGGCGATTTCGCCTTCGCGGGTCAGCAGCTCGACCGTGCCCATTTCGCGCATGTACATGCGCACCGGGTCGGTGGTACGGCCACCTTCGGTGTCGAGCGCGCTCAGCGCGGCGGCAGCTTCTTCGGCCGCGGTGTCATCGACTTCGCGGTTACCGGTGTTGCCGTCGTTGAGAAGCAGGGTTTCCACATCCGGCGCAACTTCATGGACATCGATGCCCATGCCGTTGATCATGCCGATGATGTCTTCGATCTGTTCCGGGTCGACCATGTCGTCCGGCAGATGGTCATTGACTTCGGCGTAGGTCAGGTAGCCCTGTTCCAGGCCCTTGCTGATCAGTTGCTTGATTTCGGATTGGGCAGGACGTTCGTTGGCCATGTAGTGCTCGCGCCACCGGCTAGGGAGAAATAGGGAACGTAGCATTATACCAGCCCGGGGCCCTGCCTGCCGGGCGGTGGTCCCGGCGGCCTAGGGCCTGAGAAGGAAGGTCACGGGACCGTCGTTGACCAGGCTGACGACCATATGGGCACCAAACCGGCCCGTTTCCACCCCTGGCGCATGATTTTCACGGCAGATGTCGACAAATCGATTGAACCCGCGTTCAGCCTCGTCCGGCGGTGCGGCGCTGGTGAAACTCGGCCGCATGCCCGAACGGGTATCGGCCGCCAGGGTGAACTGGCTGACCAGCAGCAGGCCGCCACCGGTGTCGCGCAGCGACCGGTTCATCTTCCCGGCCTCGTCGGCGAACACCCGGTAACCCAGCAGGCGTTCGGCCATCCGCCGCAGCTGGGCCTCGCTATCCCCCGGTTCCATGCCGACCAGGGCCAGCAAGCCGGGGCCGATCTGCCCCACCACCTCCTCGTCGACATGGACGGCGGCCTGGCTGACACGCTGGATCAGGACGAGCATCGTGGGCTTCCAATGAACGGGGCCGGCCACGATAGCAGCGCCCTTGGCTAAACTGGCGCCGATGAATCCGCAACGCAAAGCCCGGCTGGTCTACCGCGCCACCACCCTGTTCGCCCGCCTGCCCTGGCCGCTGCTGCGGGGGTTCGCACACGCCCTGGCGTGGACGTGGGTTCGTGTCAATGCCCGTGAGAGCCGCGTTACCCGGCGCAACCTCGAACTGGCCTACCCGGAGCTGGACGGTCCTGCACGCGACCGCCTGCACCGCGAACTGCTGCGCTCCACTGCGCTGCAGGCCATCGAGACCCTGCGTTTGTGGAGCCGGCAGCCGGCCGACAACCTGCGGCTGCACCTGAAGCAGCGCCACGGCGAAGCCCTGTACGACGCGGCCCTGGCCAGCGGCAAGGGCGTGATCGTGGCCGCACCGCACTTCGGCAACTGGGAGCTGCTGAACCAGTGGCTGGCCTCGCGCGGGCAGATCGCCATCGTCTACAAGCCGCCGGAAGACGAGGCCAGCGACGCCTTCCTGCAGCTGGTGCGCGGCGGCCAGAACGTGCAGCAGGTACGCGCCGAGGGCCCGGCCGTGCGCCAGCTGTTCAAGGTGCTCAAGGACGGCGGCGCCACCGGCATCCTGCCCGACCAGCAGCCCAAGGCCGGCGATGGCGTGTTCGTGCCGTTCTTCGGCGTGCAGGCGCTGACCATGACCCTGGTCAACCGGCTGGCCGAGCGCACCGGCGCCACCGTGCTGTATGGCTGGTGCGAGCGCATCGGGCCGGACATGGAATTCGCCCTGCACATCGAGCCGACCGACCCGGCCGTGGCCGATCCGGACCCGCAGGTGGCCGCCACCGCGCTCAATGCCGGCATCGAGCGCATCGCCCGCCGCGACCCGTCGCAGTACCAGTGGACCTACAAGCGCTATACGCTGCGGCCACCGGGCAGCGGCGAGGAAGATCCGTATGCGACCGAAGAGCATCCGCACTGACGGCCCCCACCCCCAGGCCCATCCGGCCCCTGCGACCGGCGGCCGCACCACGTTGAATACGACGCCGGCGCCCCCATAGAGACTGCGATGTCCGCCTCCCCCGGTCCCGCCATGCCTGCTGCCTCTTCCCTGTTCGGCGACCCCGCCGCGATCCGCTGCGAACGCGCGGTGGCCGAACTGCGTGCCGGTCGCCCGGTACTGCTCCACGATGGGCAGGGCCAGCGCCTGGCGGTGATTGCACTGGACAGCGCCACTGCCAGCAGCTTCGCTGCCTTCGCCGCTGCCGCACGCGAGCGCCATTACCTGTTCCTGACCGCCACCCGCGCCCGCGTGCTCGGCGTGGAGGCACCGGCAGGCGCGCGCCTGCCGCTGGCGGGGGTTGCCTTCGATGCCCTGCCCTCGCTGGGCTACCTGCGCGAGCCCGGCCCGATGCCGGACGACTGGACGGCCGGCGACGCCTTCGATGCCGGCGCGGTGGAGCTGGCCCGCCTGGGCCTGCTGCTGCCGGCCATGGTGGCCGTGCGCCTGGACGCAGCTGACCGCACCTTCGAGGGTGCTGCTGAAGTGGCGCTTTGCGATCTGGCCGAAGGCGCGGCACACGCCGCCCACGATTACGAACTGGTCGCCCGTTCGCCGGTACCGCTGCGCGACGTCGGCATGACCACCTTCGCGGTGTTCCGCGGCGGCGTGGCCCAGCGCGACCAGGTCGCGATCATCGTCGGCGAACCGGACCTGTCGGCGGTGGTGCCGGTACGCGTGCACTCCTCGTGCCTGACCGGTGACCTGTTCGGCTCACTCAAGTGCGACTGCGGCGACCAGCTGCGGCGCGGCCTGCGCAAGCTGAAGGAACTGGGCGGCGGCGTGCTGCTGTACCTGGACCAGGAAGGCCGCGGCACCGGCATCGCCGCCAAGATGCGCGCCTACGGCTACCAGCACGACGGCCTGGACACCATCGATGCCGATGCACAGCTGGGCTTCGGTGCCGACGAGCGCCGCTACGGCAGTGCGGTGGCGATGCTGCATGGCCTGGGCATTTCGCGCGTGGCCCTGCTCAGCAACAACCCGACCAAGGCACAGCGTCTGCGCAACGCCGGCATCGAGGTGCTGGGCTGCATTCCGGTCACCGGCGAGATCACTGCCGAGAACGAACACTACCTGCGCACCAAGGCCGATCGTGCCGGCCACATGCTGGATGTGGACGCGCTGATCCAGGCTGCCCAGTAGCGCGGTCGACCTGCTACCGTCTGCGCGGTGCGGCCCTGCCGCCACCGCCCGCCCTGCCACCTGACGGAGCCCGCGTGATCGACGTTCCCCTGACCTCCCCGCCTGCCGATGCCTGGCAGTCGCTGCCGCAGCGCGCCGCCCGCCTGGCCGCACTGGAAGGCGCCTTCGGCGGACTGTTCGTGCCGGGCCTGCCGCTGGCCGCGGCCGCGTGGTTCTTCGAGCTGCCCGGCGGCCTGTGGACGGCCGCCCTTGGGCTGCTGATCGGCATCGTCTTCGGCGCGTGGCTTGGCCACCGGCGCTTGACCCGCACCCGCTGGCGGCTGGATACCCAAGGGCTGGGCCTGCGCCGCGACCTGATGTGGCAGCTGGAAACGCGCATCCCCATTTCGCGCGTGCAGCACCTGGACCTGCGCCGCGGCCCGCTGGAACGCCGTGCCGGCCTGGCCACGCTGATCGTGCACACCGCCGGGACCCGCATGAGCGCAGTGACCGTGAGCGGCCTGGACGAGGCCGACGCCGAGCGCCTGCGTGACACCCTGTCCCATCAGCTCGACCAGGACGCCGACGCCCTGTGAGCCTGCCGCCGCCCCTGCCCGCATCGCTGCCTGCCGGTGGCGAGGACCATCGCCTGCACCCGTGGTCGTGGCTGTTCGTGCTGCTGATGCAGCTGCGCCACTACTTCCTGCCGCTGGTGGCGCTGCTGGTGTTCGGCCAGCGCGGTGACCGCGACCCGATGTGGGCGCAGCTGATTCCGCTGTCGGCGATTGCCGCGCTGGTGCTGGTCTCGGTGCTGCAGTACCTCAGCTACCGCTACCGCATCGGCAGCGACGCGATCACCGTGCGCAGCGGACTGCTGGCGCGCAACCGCCGCGAGATCCCGTTCGCCCGCATCCACAACGTGGAAGTGCGGCAGAACCCGCTGCACCGCCTGTTCGGCGTGGCCGAGCTGCGCCTGGAATCGGCCGGCGGCGTGCGTCCGGAAGCCGAAATGCGCGTGCTGAAGCTGGACCAGGCGCTGGCGCTGGAACGACTGGTGCGCCAGCGTGGGCAGGCACCGCAGGCCGCCGACGTCGTGGCCGCCCCCTCGATCACCGACGCCGACACCGAACAGGTGCTGCTGCGCCTGTCGAGCTGGGATGTGGTGCGCATGGGCCTGCTGTCCAACCGCGGCTGGGCATTGGCGATCGCCGCTTTCGGCGTGCTGTTCCAGACCGTGCCGCGGCCGGTGATGGACGCGGCCATCCAGCGTGGCGGCCGGGAAGCCTTCGGCTACGCAAGCCACCTGCATCCCGGCGTGGCCGGCGCCTTCCTGCTGCTTGCCGCAGCCTTGCTGCTGGGCTGGCTGGCGCTGCGTGCGCTGTCGGTGGTGCTGACCCTGCTGCGCTATCACGGCTTCACCCTCAGCGAGCAGGACCGCCGCCTGACCGTCTCGGCCGGCCTGCTCAGCCGCACCCGCAGCAGTGTAGCGCGTCGCCGCATCCAGGCCTGGACGCTGCGCGAAACCACCCTGCATCGCTGGTTCGGCCTGCGCCAGCTGCGCATCGACAGCGCTGCCGGCGGGCCCTCGCGCGACGAGGACCGCGCCCTGCGCGAGCTGGCACCGCTGGCACCGGCAATGCGCTGCGAGCAGCTGGTGCAGCACCTGTTGCCTCAACTGCGGTGGCCGCCAGCGCAATGGCAGTCCATTCCGCAGCGTGGCTGGTGGCGGCTGTGCCTGGGCGCGCTGCTGCTGGTGCCGTTGCTGGCAGCGGCCGCGTACTGGCGCTGGGGATCATGGGGCCTGATCGTGCTGGCCTGGCTGCCGGTGGCGCTGCTGGTGGCACATCGGCAGATGGCGCGCATGGGCTGGTATCTGGATGCCCATTACGTGGCCGTGCGCGGCGGCTGGTGGAAGCGCTGGTGGCGCTGGGCCGAGCTGGACAAGGTGCAGGGCCTGCGCCTGCAGCGTTCACCGCTGGACAAGCTGCTCGGCACCAGCAGCCTGCAGCTGGATACGGCCGGTGCGCACGGTGATGTGGCGTTGACCCTGCGCTACCTGCCGCAGGCACAGGCGCAACACGTGATGGAGCAGCTGGCCGCGGCGCTGGCGCGGCGCAAGTTGCGCTGGTAAGCAACACCGGTAGTGCCGGCCGCTGGCCGGCAACCGCAGACATTCCCGAGGTTGCCGGCCAGCGGCCGGCACTACCGCGAGCGGGGTCGGCGAGGCATCAGCGCTGCGACGGGCCCCAGTACCCCAGGTCCTTGCGGATCTGCAGGTCGCGCACCCAGCTGCCGAAGGGCTTGCGCCGCAGCACGCCCATTTCACCGGACAGGAAATCCTCGGTGGCGGCGATCACCCGCTCGCTGGACAGGCCATCGCGGTACGGATGGATGGCGTCGGCGTAGCGCACGATCTCCGCCTGCAGCGCGGCGTCGGGATGCAGCGCGCGCTGCAGCATCGCCGGCAGCTGCGCCGGGTCGTCGAAGTCGATCATGTGCGGCTTGGGCACGCGGTTGCGGAAGGTCACCACCGGCTTGTGCTGGACGATGAACTCCGAAACGATCGACGAGGTGTCCGACACCAGCACATCGGCGGCGCGCTGTGCGGCCATCACCTGCTCCGGTTCGATGAAGCGGGCATGGGCACCGGCCAGCGCGCGGTAGCGCTCGAACAGTTCCGGTGGGCACTTCGGGTGCAGGGTCAGCAGCCAGTAGCGCTCACCGCCAGCGATATCGGCGGCGATCTGCGCATGCAGGTGGGGCGCTGCGCTCAGGCGCTCGGTGAAGGTCGAACCGAACAGGATCACCGGGCGCCCGCCCGCCGCTGCGCGCAGCGCGGCGCTCTCGCCACCGTCGTCGCGGAACAGCGGGTCGAGCTTCGGCCAGCCGGTCTCGGCTACGGCGAAGTGGCCCTGCAGGGCGGCGATCTCACGGAACGGCGCGGTGGTGGCCGGCCCCTGCGTGCAGTACAGGTCGAACATGCCGCGCACCCGGAAGTGGCCGCGCGCACTGTCGCGCTTCTCCACGTTGAAGCCATGGAACAGCTGTACCTTGGCGCCGGACAGGAAGGTCGGCACCCAGTTGGCGGCGCTGAACACGGCACGCGGCCGCATCGCCAGGGCCTGTTTCAGTCCGATGTTGGGCACGCCCGGCAGGCTGCTGGCGGCCGCGCCGTCCTCGAACCAGGCCGCCACCTCCTGCCCGGAGGCGTGCAAGGCCTGCGCCAACGGGGCGAGAATAGGCAGCGCATAGCGCTCCGTCGCAAACAACAGGTACCCGGCCATCATGTCCTCCACGACCGCTCCCATCGAACGGCCTCGCATCTCGGCCTGCATTATCGCGTTCAACGAGGCCGGCCGCATCGGCGACTGCCTGGCCTCGCTGGCCTTCTGCGATGAGATCATCGTCGTGGACTCGTACTCCACCGATGCCACCCTGGCCATCGCCGAGGCCGCAGGCGCCCGCGTACTGCAGCGCGCGTTCGATGGCTTCCGTAGCCAGAAGGCCTACTGCGTCGAGCAGGCAAGCCACGACTGGGTGCTGTGCCTGGACGCCGATGAGCGGATCAGCCCGGAACTGCGCGCAGCCATCGAACGGGCCCGCGACGGTGGCTTCGCCGGCCATGCCGGCTATCGCTTCGCGCGCCTGTCGGAGTACTTCGGCAGGTTCCTGCGCCATGGCAACGCCTACCCGGACCGGGTGATGCGCCTGTTCGACCGCCGCCGCGGCGGCTGGCGCGGCAAGCGCGAGATCCACGAGGCGGCCAGCGTCGACGGCAGCGTCGGCACCCTGCGCGGCGACCTGATCCATTACCCGTACCGCTCCCTGCAGCAGCAGCTGGCCAAGACCGAGAAGTACGCGCGGATGATGGCCGAGCACGAGTTCGCACGCGGCAAGCGGGCCACGCTGGGCAAGCTGGTACTGGCGCCGGCCTGGCGGTTCTGGCGCGGCTTCGTGTTCCGTGGCGGCTTCCGCGACGGCTGGCACGGCCTGGTCTACGCCTACGTGCGCGCCAACTACGTGCGACAGAAGACCATCATGCTGTGGATGCTGGGCAACGGCCAGCCCGTGGCCGACCCGCCGAACCCCTGATCGCCGGGGCCCGCCCGGCGCGCCGACGCATCACGAGCCGCCGGTGATCGCCCGGTGGCGCGCGCCTTCGACGATCGACAGGCCGGTCAGCAGCCCGACCAGGGTCACGTAGAAACTGGCCGTCATCTGGTGCGCGAACATCGACTGGGTCAGCCCGCACAACGCGTAGGTGATCACCAGCATGACGCCGGCAGCGGCCGGCCCGCGGAAGGTCGCCCGTCCGCTGCGGCGATGCAGGCGCACGAACAACCACAGCGGGATGCCATACACCGCCAGCAACAGCAGCAGGCCCGGTACACCCTGGGTCGCCGCCCATTCGGCCACGTCGTTGTGGGCATGCCCCAGGTGGCAGCGCAACTCTTCCGGGTTCTCCCGGCAGACCGGCACGCGCTGCATCGCGCTGTCGAAATGACCGATGCCAACACCCACCAGCGGATGATCGAGGAAGGTCTGCCAGGCTACCTGCAGGCGCTCGACGCGGGCACCGGCGGAAGAATCACTGTCGCCCAGCTCCATCCGCTGCACGTCGCTGTGCAGCTCGCTCAGGCGGACCTGGTGGCGCAGCTCCGGCACCGACAGCAGCAGCGTCGCACCGATCGCCAGCATCCCGGCCAGCACCGACAGGCGCGCCGCACCGGTACGCCAGCGCAGGCTCAGCGCCAGCACCACCAGCAGCGCCAGCAAGGCGGCGAACACACCGCGGCTGCCGGTCAGCACGATGGTGCCGCAGCCGGCGGCCATGCCGAGGATCACCAGCGACCAGCGCCGCGACGGGCGGCAGAACACCAGCAGCACCATCAACACCATCACGATGTCGGCCAGCACGATGGCGTTGGTGAACAGCTCCGCGCGCGGGGCGCCGCCCAGCACTTGCCACAGCGACATCACGAAGGTGGCGAGCAGGCCGGTCAACGAGCCGTACCAGAGCCACCGCAGGCTGGGACGCAGCGCGCAGATCCACAGCGCGATCCATGGGATCACCACGAATCGCGAACGGTTGTCGACGTCACGCAGGCCCTGTTCGAACAGCACCACCGACAGTACGCCGAGCGCCAGCACCGCCAGCATCAGCCAGACCAGCACTTTCACCGGCTGGCCGGCCATGCCCCGCGCGCGCCACAGCAGCTCCGGCGCCAGCAGGGTGCTGAGCAGCAGCAGGAGACCATACGGCAACAGGTTGATCGGCACGGTCAGCACCAGTGCCGGCAGGCAGAACAGCCCCAGCTGGGCCAGCCCGTGTGCAACCCCGTGACGGCCACCGACGGGAACGCCCAGCGGGTCGCCGGCCATGAGGTTCAGGTTGTCCGGTGAAGCTGGCACGTCGGGAAGTATCGCTGCAATCTGCTGGAAGAATGGGACAGGCCAACGCGGGCCGTCCCAGCCTGCTGTTTTACTGCCTTTGGACCCGCTTGGGCAGACTGGACAAGCGGAAATCGTGCTGGCTAGTCATGTTCCTGCAAACGCCGTTCACGTTCCCGCTCCTCGGCAGTGACCACGCACGGCACCGTCACCGCCGCCGCCGGCACCAGCCACCAGCGCCGCCGGTTGGCCACGCCGGCCAGTTCGGAGCGGTTGCGGTCGACGCACGACAGCATCGCGTACTCGTGGACCAGCAGCCAACGGCGTCCGGGCGCCAGCCGCTGCCAGCGCGTGGCCGCCACCAGCTGCTCGTCCCAGTCAGTCTCGAAACCGAAGGTCGCTGCGGGACGGTCGGCCAGCAGCAGGTGCTGTTCCTTCCAGGCCACCAGCCCCAGCTCGGCATCGGGGCCCAGGCGGGTACCGACCGCGCGCATCAGGCCACGGGCCGAACTGGAATCGTTCAGCAGCGGGTAGCCGACCAGGCTGTACAGCACCCAGACCACCGCCAGGCTCGACACCAGCGCAAGCTGCCGGCGACGGCCACAGGCCAGCAGGCTCAATCCGCCCCACAGGCCCATCGCCAGGATCGTCCACGCCAGCGCGTCGACGGCCCCGGAGGCGAGCCCGCGGCTATGGGTCAGGCGCAGCTCGAAGGCCGGGTCACCCAGCACCGCCATCGCGCCAGCCACGGCCAGGCCCAATGACAGCAGGCCGGTGAACAGCCCCACCACGGCCTGCACATCGCGTCGCTTCAGCAACCCCGGCAACAGCGGTGCCAGCACCAGGCAGAACATCGGCAGCGCCGGCAGGATGTAGACGTCGCGCTTGCCGGCGGGAATCGAGAAGAACAGCACCACCATCAGCCACCAGGCCAGCGGCAGCAGATAGCGCGCGTCGCGGCGTTGCAGCCGGCGGCGCCAGGCCGGAATCGCCCAGGGCAGGGCCAGGAATGCCGGGATCCACATCAGCGGCATCGTCGCCAGGAAGTACCAGGCGGGCTGGTGGTGATCCCAGGAATGGGTGTAGCGCCGCGCCGTCTGCTGGAACAGGATATCGTCCATGTAGGCGCGATATTCGTCCGAGCCGGTGGCAAAGCCGGCCAGCAGCATCGGCGCCAGCCACAACGACACCGCCAGCAGGAAGGCCAGCGGCGCCAGCCAGAAGCGCGCGTCGCGCGCGTGCAGGCCCACCCGTGGCCACTGCAGCGCCGTGGCGATTGCCGCGGGCACGATCATCAGCAGCGCCAGCATGCCCACGCCCTTGGTGATCACGCCGATGCCGGCGAAGAACCAGCCCAGCCACCACCAGCGCCAGGCCGGCCCCAGCAGCAGGTGGCGCAGCAGGCCGTAGTTGGCCAGGGTGATGAACAGCAGCAGCAGGGGATCGATCTGCGCCTTCTTCGCCTGGAAGGTGAACTGCAGCGCGAACAGCAGCGCCCAGCCGGCATACAGCCCCACCCGCCGCGTCCACAGCCGCCGGCCCAGGTCGACCACGCACCACAGCGTGCCCAGTGCCGCCAGCAGCGACGGCAGCAGGAAGGCCACGCGCCACTGCCCGACCAGGCTGTACAGCGTGGCCTGCCACCACATCAGCATCGGCGGCTTGTCCGAGTACAGCTCGGTCCCGCGGTGCGGGAACAGCCAGTGGCCGCTGTCGAACATCTGCTTGGCCACCAGCGCGAAGCGCGGCTCGTCCGACGGCCACGGATCACGAAGGCCCAGCCCGGCCCCCAGCACCAGCAGGGCCATCACCACGAACAACCACGTCTCGCGCGACGCGCGGGATTTCAGCATGGGACTCGCAACGTCAGCGGGGGTCAGGCCGTTTTTAGCAGACGCGCGTAAAAGAAACCGTCAGCATCGCTGTCACCCGGCAGTCGCTGGCGCGCGATCCCCTCGCAGTCCAGGCCGAATCTGTCATCCAGCGGCTGTGCCACCGCGTCCGGATGCCACTTCAGGAAGGCCCGCACCTGATCGATGTTCTCGGCGCGCAGGATCGAACAGGTGGCGTACAGCAGCACGCCGCCCGGGCGCAGCATCGACCAGCAGGCCTCCAGCAGGCGGGCCTGCACGCCGACCAGCGCATCGATATCCTCGGCGCGGCGGTGGAACATCACGTCCGGCTGGCGGCGGATCACGCCGGTGGCCGAACACGGCGCATCCAGCAGGATGGCGTCGAACGGGGTGCCATCCCACCACGCACCGGGGTCGCTGGCATCGGCCACCCGGGTCTGCGCGCCCTCACCTACACCGGTGCGGGTGTAGGTATCGCGGGCACGCGCCAGGCGACGCGCATCGATATCCAGCGCCAGCAGGCGCAGGCTCGGGTCACGCTCCAGCAGGTGCGCCGACTTGCCACCCGGTGCCGCGCAGGCGTCCAGAACGCGGGCGCCGGACGCCGGTGCCAGCGCGTCCGCCGCACATTGCGCCGACAGGTCCTGCACCGACAGCGCACCGTCGGCGAACCCCGGCAACTGGTTCACCGCGATGGGCGCCACCAGGCGCAGCGCGTCGGCGCTGAGCGGGCTGGCTTCGGCAGCAATGCCGGCCTCGGCCAGCGTGGCCAGCGCCTTGTCACGGCCCCCCTGCTGGCGGTTGGCACGCAGCCACAGCGGCGCCGGCTGCAGGCTGGCAGCAAAGATCGCCTGGGCCTGGGACGGCCAGTCGCGCTCGACGGCATCGGCCAGCCACGCCGGAAAGGCGTCACGCGCAGGCTGCTCCGGGAACCCCTCGCGCTGCGCGCGGCGCAGGATCGCGTTGACCAGCCCGGCCTGGCGCTCACGGCCCAGCGCGCGGGCGGCGTCGACCGTGGCCGACAGGGCCGCATGCGCCGGCAGTTCCAGCACGTCCAGCTGCGCGAAGCCCACCATCAGCAACGTGCGCAGGTCGGCATCACGCGCCGACAGCGGCTTCTGCATCCACGACTGCAAGGCAGCGTCGTAGGTACTGCGGCGGCGCAGGACTGCAAAGCACAGCGCTTCCAGCAAGGCCCGATCACGACTGTCGGCCAGCTTGGGCAGTGCCCAGGCCAGTTCCGCCTTCAGCGAGCGGCCACGGGTGAACACCTGCGCCAGTACGCGTGCGGCCAGCATGCGGGTGGCCGCGCCCGGCGCCGCCTTGGCGACGGAGAAATCATTCTGCTTCGACACCGCTTATGCCCCCATGTGCAGGTCGCGGCGGGCATTGAGGTAGTCGGCGGCGGTGATCGCCTTGCCGCCTTCGCGCTGCAGCGTGCGCAGGCGCAGCGCGCCCTGGCCGCAGGCGATGTCGATACCATCGCGGCTGGCCGCCAGCACCGCCCCCGGCGCCTGGCCGTGGGCCAGGTCAAGAGCGACCGCGCCGTGGATGCGCACGCGCTCGCCGGCCAGCGTGGCCTCGGCGATCGGCCACGGATTGAAGGCGCGCACGGTGCGCGCCAGGGCAGCGGCGTCCTGCGCCCAGTCCAGGCGGGCTTCGGCCTTGTCCAGCTTGTGCGCGTAGGTCACGCCCTGCTCGGGCTGCGGCCGCGCGATCGGCTTGATGCCGGCACGCAGCAGGCCCAGGCCGTCGGACAGCACCTGTGCGCCCAGTTCGGCCAGCTTGTCATGCAACTGGCCGCCGGTATCGGTGGCCGCGATCGGCAGCTCCTGGTGCAGCAGCACCGGGCCGGTATCCAGGCCGGCTTCCATCTGCATCAGGCACACGCCGGTCTTTGCGTCACCGGCCTGGATCGCGCGCTGGATCGGCGCGGCACCGCGCCAGCGTGGCAGCAGCGAGGCATGCACGTTCCAGCAGCCGTGGGTCGGGATCGCCAGTACCGCCCTGGGCAGGATCAGGCCGTAGGCGACCACCACCATCAGGTCCGGCTGCAGGTCGCGCAGCTGCCGCTGGGCAGCTTCATCCTTCAGCGATTCGGGCTGGTAGACCGGAATGCCACGGGCCACGGCTTCGAGCTTGACCGGCGACGGTGCCAGGCCACGGCCGCGCCCGGCCGGGCGATCAGGCTGGGTATAGACGGCCACGACCTCGTGGTGGCGCGCCGCGGCGCGCAGCGACGACACCGCGAATTCCGGCGTACCGGCAAAGACAATCCTCATGGCTACCCCACTTGCAGGATGGATTCGTGCAGGAAAGAAAACGGCGCCGTCGGCCGGCGCCGTACAGCCCGCGCGCGTCGCGCAGGCACGGGCCACCCGGAGGGCGGCCCGGATTGGCGATCACGCCACGTGCTTGCGCTGCTTGGCCAGCTTCTTGCGAACCATCTCGCGCTTGAGCGGCGACAGATAGTCGATGAACAGCTTGCCGTCCAGGTGGTCCATCTCGTGCTGGATGCAGGTGGCCAGCACTTCACCGGCCTCCAGCTGCTGCTCCTGGCCGTTGCGGTCCAGGTACTTCACGGTGATGGTGTCAGCGCGGGTCACGTCGGCGAAGATGCCCGGGACCGACAGGCAGCCCTCCTGGTACACCCGGCCCCCGTCCTTGGCGACGATTTCCGGGTTGATGAACACATGCGGTTCATTCTTCTCTTCGCTGACATCGATGACCATGAAGCGCTTGTGCACGTCCACCTGGGTGGCGGCCAGGCCGATGCCCGGGGCGTCGTACATGGTCAGGAACATGTTGTCGATCAGTTCCTGGAAGGCCGGCGTGGTGACTTCGGCGGCGTCGATCAACGCAGCCTTGGTACGCAGGCGCGGATCGGGGAACTCGAGAATGGGGAGAAGGGCCATGGCTGTTTCCGGGTAGGGGGCCGGCACGCCGGCATACGTCGCAGATTCTAGCTCCAACGCTTGCCTTGCGCCCCGGTTTCTGGACTATAGTGCGTGGACCTGTTGGGGAATCAGGGCTTCACACCTATGTTGCTTCGTTTTCGTACGGTCGTCGCCGCGGCGATGCTGACCGTGGCTGCCTATGCTACCGCCGTGGAAGTGAATGGCGGGCACCCGGACACCTATGTGGTCCGAAAAGGGGATACGTTGTGGGATATCGCCGCACGTTTCCTGCAGAAGCCTTGGCTGTGGCCGGAGATCTGGCAAGCCAATCCGCAGATCGCCAACCCGCACCTGATCTATCCAGGTGACGTGCTGAGCCTGGCCTACCTGGACCGGGTGACCGTGTCCCAGGCCGGTCCGCGCCAGGAGGCCCCGATCGACGCCATTCCGCTGGCCCAGGTAGAGCCGTTCCTGAAGCAGCTGAGCGTTGTCGACAGCGTCAAGCAGCTGCCCTACGTCGTCGGCCTGGAGGACAGCCGCCTGCGCGTGTCCGGTGGCGACACCGTCTACGTGCGCCTGGCGGATGCCCAGGTGGGCCAGCGCTGGGCCGTGGTACGCCCGACCGTGCGTTACGCCCAGCCCAAGCCGACCGAGGACCTGACCGCCAATGGCGACGTCACCCCGGGCAGCGGCAACCTGTGGAAGGCCTACAACGCACCCAACGCACGTCGTGGCGTGCTCGGCTATGAACTGGCCCAGGTCGCCACCGGCACCATCACCCAGATCGCCGGCGGCAAGGTCGAGGCCTCCACGCTGGTGCTGGACAAGAACGTCGGCGGCCGCGAAGTGCGCGCCGGCGACCGCCTGGTGCCGGTCGAAGCCCGGCCGTACGACCTGCAGTTCGTGCCCCACGTACCCGCTGCGGGTGTCGAGGGCGTGGACGTGCGCGTGCTGGCGGTCACCGACATGTTCACCGCCGGTGGCCCACGCGACGTGATCGCGATTTCGGCCGGCCGTGCCCAGGGCGTGGACAACGGCACCGTGTTCTCGCTGTGGCGCCCGGGCCGCCATGTAGCGCACCGCATGAAGTACCCGACCTCCTCGCGCATGGACGACTCGCTCAGCACCGGCGCAGGCCGGGTCTCGCTGCCGGATGAATATGCCGCGCATGCGATGGTGTTCCGCACCTTCGACAACGTCAGCTACGCGCTGGTGATGCAGGGCGTGAAGCCGGTGCAGGTGGGTTACAACGCGCTGCACCCGGACGCGAAGTAACGGTTGCCGGACTGCCCCGGCCACCACTGGAGTGCCGGCCGCGGGCCGGCAGGCACCTCCGGCAAAACCTGACAGCCACATGCGAAGGCGCCCTAGGGCGCCTTTGTTGTGTGCGGCCGATAGTGGGGGATGACCACACATGCATACGAGGCGCTGCTGCGCCTGTTGATGGCGGGAGGCGCACTGGCGTCCCGACGGGCCCTGCTGCAGGCCGCGGGCGATGCGGAAACCGCCATCGCGCAAGGCACTGCGACCTGGCGTGCGCACGGTTGCACGCCGGAGCAGTGCGCCGCCCTGGAACGCCCCGATACCCGGGCCTGGACATCCGCCCGGCGCTGGCTGGAACAGGACAACCATCACCTGCTGACGTGTACCGATCCGGCCTTTCCGCCATCACTGCTGGAGGTACCCAACCCGCCGCTGGCGCTGTTCGTGGCCGGTGATCCCTGCCTGGCCTGGCGCCCTTCGGTGGCGCTGGTCGGCAGCCGCTCGCCCACCCCGGGCGGGCGTGCACTGGCCGCGCGTTTTGCCGGCTGCTTCGTCGAGGCCGGCCTGGCGGTGACCAGCGGCCTGGCCGCAGGCATCGATGCGGCCGCGCACCAGGCTGCGCTGGAGGCCGGCGGCTGCACCATGGCAGTGATCGGCACCGGCCCTGACCGGGCCTATCCGGACAGCCACGCGCGGCTGCAGGCGCGGATCGCCGCCGAAGGCGTGGTGCTCAGCGAGTACCTGCCGGGCACGGCTGCCCGTCCCAGCCACTTCCCTGCGCGCAACCGGCTGGTGGCCGGACTGGCGCTGGCCACCGTGGTGGTCGAGGCCGCGCAGCGCTCGGGCGCGCTGATCACCGCGCGCCTGGCCGCCGAGGCAGGCCGCGAGGTCTGTGCCCTGCCCGGGTCGGTGCTCAACCCGCGCGCGACCGGCTGCCATCGCCTGATCCGCGAGGGCGCGGCGCTGGTCGAGCGCCCCGAGGAGGTCCTGGAACTGCTCGCCCCCGCCCTTCGCCAGCAGCTGCCGGGCTTGCAATCGCGGTTGGCCACCCCCACTGAACAGGCACCGCCGGCGCTCCTGCCGGCGCGCTGGGCCGACGACCCTGACTACCAGTGCTTGTGGCGGGCGCTGGACCACAACCCAAGCGGTATGGATTCACTGATCACGCGTTGTGGATTGACGGCGTCACAGGTGTCCTCCATGCTGCTGGCCATGGAACTGGCGGGAATCGTGGTGTGCGTACACGGCCGCTACTGTCGAACTCCCTAGTTTCTTCACCTCCACAGCGTCGCGCGACGCAGGCCGAGGGGCAATGAAAGAGAGCATCCTGGATGTACTGCTGTACCTGTTTGAACACTATTTCAGCGAAGATGCGGACCTGATCCGTGACCGCGATTCGCTCCAGAACGGCCTGATCCAGGCCGGTTTCAGCCCCACCGAGATCAACAAGGCGTTCGACTGGCTCGATGCCCTGGCCGCGCAGCGGCCGAGCGTGGCCCAAGCGCGGGTCGATGGCCCCGTGCGCGTCTACCACGGCCCCGAGCTGGACAAGCTGGACGTGGAATGCCGCGGCTTCCTGCTGTACCTGGAACAGCACGGCATCCTCGACGCCGACCAGCGCGAGCTGGTGCTGGACCGGGCGATGGCCCTGGACCAGGACGAACTGGACCTGGACGACCTGAAGTGGGTCGTGCTGATGGTGCTGTTCAACCAGCCCGGCTCCGAAGCGGCCTACGCCTGGATGGAGACGCAGATGTTCATGGACGAGCCAGAACCCCTGCACTGACCGTACACTTGGGGGCATAGCGCATTCAGGAGCGTCCCCGTGAGCGAGTGGTTCCACGCAGAAGGCAACCGGCAGCAAGGCCCGCTGCCGGCGGAACAGTTGGTCGAGTTGTTCCGCAACAACCAGATCTCCCTGGACACCCTGGTCTGGCGCGACGGCCTGCCGCAATGGCAGCCGTTGCGCAGCGTGGTCGATGAGCTGGGCCTGATCGTGCCGGCGCTGGACGTCGCCGCGCCGGCCGTGGAACCCGAGCCGGAGCCCGAACCGGAACCGGTTGCGCCGCCGCCGCCGCAACCACCGGTGCTGCCACCGTCCACGCCCTATGCCACGCAGACCCCGGCCGGGGTGCTGCCGCCGCCGAAAAAGAAGCTCTCCGGCTGCGCCCTGACCGCGATCATCGGCGGCGGCCTGCTGCTGGTGCTGGTGCCGGTCATGGCCATCCTCGCGGCGATCGCCCTGCCTGCCTACAACGACTACACCGTGCGTGCCAAGGTTGCCACCGCGGTCAATGCCCTGCAGCCGCTGAAACAGCAGGTGCAGCACTTCGCCGACGACGAAGGCCGCTGCCCCGGTGCCAACGATGCCGGCTTCCCGGCGCCGGGTGATTTCACCCAGGCCGGCCTGTCGGCGGTGAACATCGGCCGCTTCAACAACGGCCACTGCGGCATCGAAGCAACGCTGGCCGTGCCCGGCAAGAGCCTCGATGGCGACCTGCTGTGGCTGGAATATGATCGCGACAGCGGCCGCTGGGAATGCAGCGGTGAAAGCGACGACAAGTACCTGCCGCCGTCGTGCCGCGGCTGAGCCACGCGCACGGCAGCACCTCCAAGGACGATCCAACAGGGAACATGCAATGACCGAGTGGTACTACGCCGAAGGACAGCAACGCCAGGGCCCGCTGCCGGTCCAGGAAATCCGCCAGCGCTTCCAGCGGGGCGAACTGAACCTGGACACCCTGGTCTGGCGCGAAGGCATGGCCCAGTGGGCTGCACTGCGCCAGGTGGTCGATGAGCTCGGCCTGCAGACACTGGCTGATGCCAGCACGGCCACCGCCAGCGGCGGCTTCGACCTGCGCGGCGACTACGCCGCCATCGACAACGGCACTGCACCGCTGCCTGGCACGGGTGCGCTCAGCAGCTCGCCCTACAGCGCCCCGGCCGCTTCCGGTGCCGGTGGCCCGCAGCCGGTGATCGGCGGCGAGGTGGTCTACGCAGGCTTCTGGAAGCGCGTAGCGGCGTACATGATCGACTATTTCGTGCTGGCCATTCCGGGCGGCATCATCGGCGCCATCATCGGCGTGGTGCTTGGCGCCAGCATGGGCGCGGTGGGCAGCGGCGAGACCTCCATCGAAATCGTCGCGCAGGTGGCCAGCGCGCTGATCAACATGGCCATCGGCGTTGCCTACTACACCTGGTTCCATTCCTCGCAGGGTGGCGCCACGCTGGGCAAGATGGCGGTCGGCATCAAGGTCGTGCGCAGCAACGGCGATCGCCTGACCAAGGGCCGCGCCTTCGGCCGCTACTGGGCCATGCTGCTGAGCAGCTTCACCCTCGGCATCGGCTTCCTGATGGCCGCCTTCACCGAGCGCAAGCAGGGCCTGCACGACATGATCTGCGACACCCTGGTGGTCGACCGCTGGGCCTATACCGACCAGCCGCACCTGCAGCGCCATGAGCTGGGCACGGTCACCATCGTGATCCTGGTGCTCACCGGCCTGCTGGTGCTGGCGGGCCTGGTGCTGCTGGTGGCCGCGGTCGGCTTCATCGCCAAGATGGCCTCATGAACGGCCATCCTCACGTCTGGCTGCTTGACAGGGGCTGGCCGGGCGTGATTCCTCTAATAAGGTGAAACCTGAACGCCCGGCACACTACCGGGCGTTCAGCGTATTGATTTGTCCGTGGCCGCTTCACTAATGCGGCCGTTTGCTCCACCCTAGCGGCCCCTCCCCTGCGGCTCGCCCCACAGACACTGCTGCCATGCCCAAGCACCTGCTCATCGTCGAATCGCCGGCCAAGGCCAAGACGATCAACAAATACCTCGGCAAGGACTACACCGTCCTGGCCTCGTATGGGCATGTGCGTGACCTGATTCCGAAGGAAGGCGCGGTCGACCCGGACAACGGGTTCGCCATGCACTACGACGTGATCGACAAGAACGAAAAACATGTCGACGCGATCGCCAAGGCCGCCAAGGGCGCCGACGACATCCTGCTGGCGACCGACCCGGATCGCGAAGGTGAAGCGATCAGCTGGCATATCGCCGAGATCCTGAAGGAACGCGGGCTGGTCAAGGACAAGCCGATGCAGCGCGTGGTGTTCACCGAGATCACCCCGCGCGCCATCAAGGAAGCGATCAGCCAGCCGCGCGCGATCGCCAGCGACCTGGTCGATGCCCAGCAGGCGCGCCGCGCGCTGGACTACCTGGTCGGCTTCAACCTGTCGCCGGTGCTGTGGCGCAAGGTCCAGCGCGGCCTGTCCGCCGGCCGCGTGCAGAGCCCGGCGCTGCGCATGATCGTCGAGCGCGAGGAAGAGATCGAAGCCTTCATCGCCCGCGAGTACTGGTCGATCGCCGCCGAGTGCGCACACCCGTCGCAGCACTTCAACGCCAAGCTGGTCAAGCTGGACGGGCAGAAATTCGAGCAGTTCACCATCACCGACGGCGACACCGCCGAAGCCGCCCGCCTGCGCATCCAGCAGGCCGCGCAGGGCTCGCTGCATGTCACCGACGTGGCCAGCAAGGAGCGCAAGCGCCGCCCGGCGCCGCCGTTCACCACCTCCACCCTGCAGCAGGAAGCCTCGCGCAAGCTCGGTTTCACCACCCGCAAGACCATGCAGGTGGCGCAGAAGCTGTATGAAGGCGTGGCGATCGGTGACGAAGGCACCGTCGGCCTCATCTCGTACATGCGTACCGACTCGGTGAACCTGTCGCAGGACGCGCTGGCCGAAATCCGCGACGTGATCGCCCGTGATTACGGCATCGCCTCGCTGCCCGACCAGCCGAACACCTACCAGACCAAGTCCAAGAACGCCCAGGAAGCGCACGAGGCGGTGCGCCCGACCTCGGCCCTGCGCACTCCGTCGCAGGTCGCCCGCTTCCTGACCGACGACGAGCGCCGCCTGTACGAACTGATCTGGAAGCGCGCCGTCGCCTGCCAGATGATTCCGGCCACGCTCAATACGGTCAGCGTCGACCTGTCGGCTGGCAGCGAGCACGTGTTCCGTGCCAGCGGTACCACCGTGGTGGTGCCCGGCTTCCTGGCCGTGTACGAGGAAGGCAAGGACAACAAGAGCGCCGAAGACGAGGACGAAGGCCGCAAGCTGCCGGCGATGAAGCCGGGCGACCGCGTGCCGCTGGAACGCATCCAGGCCGAGCAGCATTTCACCCAGCCGCCGCCGCGCTACACCGAAGCGGCGCTGGTGAAGGCGCTGGAAGAGTACGGCATCGGCCGTCCGTCGACCTACGCCTCGATCATCCAGACCCTGCTGTTCCGCAAGTACGTGGAAATGGAAGGCCGCAGCTTCCGCCCGTCCGACGTCGGCCGCGCGGTGTCCAAGTTCCTGTCCAGCCACTTCACCCAGTACGTGGACTACGACTTCACCGCCAAGCTCGAAGACGAGCTCGACGCCGTCTCGCGTGGCGAAGAAGAGTGGATCCCGCTGATGGCCCGCTTCTGGGAGCCGTTCAAGGAGCTGGTGGAAGACAAGAAGGAATCGGTGGACCGCGCCGAGGCCAGTGGCGCGCGCGAGCTCGGCACCGACCCGAAGACCGGCAAGCCGGTCAGCGTGCGCCTCGGCCGCTTCGGGCCTTACGCCGCCATCGGCAGCACCGCCGAGGACGCCGAGGAGAAGCCGAAATTCGCCTCGCTGCGCCCCGGCCAGTCGATGCACACCATTTCGCTGGAAGACGCGCTGGAACTGTTCCTGATGCCACGCGCGCTGGGCGAGGACAACGGCGAGCCGGTCAGCGTCGGCATCGGCCGCTTCGGCCCGTTCGCCAAGCGCGGCAGCACCTATGCCTCGCTGAAGAAGGAAGACGACCCGTACACCATCGACCTGGCCCGCGCCGTGTTCCTGATCGAAGAGAAGGAAGAGATCGCGCGCAACCGGATCATCAAGGAGTTCGAGGGCAGCGACATCCAGGTGCTGAACGGCCGCTTCGGCCCGTACATCAGCGACGGCAGGATGAACGGCAAGATCCCCAAGGATCGCGAGCCGGCATCGCTGACCCTGGCCGAAGTGCAGCAGCTGATGGAAGAAACCGGCAAGCCCGTGCGCAAGGGCTTCGGCGCCAAGAAGGCTGCCGCGAAGAAGGCACCGGCCAAGAAGGCGGCGGTGAAGAAGGAAGCGGCGCCGAAGAAGGCCGCAGCCAAGAAGGCGCCTGCCAAGAAGGCGGCGAAGAAGGCCGTGGTAAAGAAGGCCGCTGCAAAGAAGGCACCGGCGAAGAAGGCCGTCAAGAAAGCCGCGAAGTAGATTCACGCCATGCGTGGATAAGGGGTAGTGCCGGCCGCTGGCCGGCAACATCCAGAAGCACCCGATGCCGGCCAGCGGCCGGCACTACCGGGCCAGGGTCCACCCCTTCTGCACGCCGCAGGGGGATAATGGGGGCCCACGTCGGGCCGGTCGCCGCCATGAAAGAACTCACCCTGGACTCTGCTGTCGCCACGCTCCGCGCCGGCGGCGTGATCGCCTATCCGACCGAAGCGGTCTGGGGCCTGGGCTGTGATCCCTCGCATGAGGCGGCGGTGCACATGGTGCTGCGGCTGAAGCAGCGCCCGATCGAGAAGGGCATGATCCTGGTCGCCGCCGAATTGTCGCAGCTGGAGGGCTGGGTGCGCCTGCAGGCGTTGCCCGATGCCCGCCAGCGCGCGGTGCTGGCCAGCTGGCCGGGTGCCAACACCTGGATCCTGCCGGCCGGTCCGCGCGCCCAGCCCTGGATTACCGGCGAGCACAGCGGCATCGCCGTGCGCATCAGCGCGCACCCGCTGGTCGCCGCCCTGTGCCGCGCCTGGGGGGGGCCCCTCGTCTCCACCAGCGCCAACCTGGCCGGTGAACCACCGGCACGCAGCCGTGCCGAGCTGGATCCACGCCTGCTGCGCCTGCTCGATGGCATCCTCGATGGCGAAACCGGCGGCCTGGCCCAGCCCACCCCGATCCGCGACGCGCTCAGCGGCAACGTGCTGCGCTCCTGAGCGGACGATTGCACTGCCACGCACAATCACGCACCCTGCCGCCATGAACCTGCTGCGCACCGCCCTGGGCCTGTGCCTGCTGCTGCCATGGACCGCACCGGCCGCCGAGGACGTGCGCGTCTACCGCTGCGTCGCCAGCAATGGCGCCGTGGCCCTGCAGGACAGGCCCTGCAGCAGCGGCCGGCAGGAGGTGCGTGACCTGCAGCGCCCGCGCGATCCGGCACCCCGGGTGGTGCGCAGTGACGCCCCTCCCGCGGTGCCCAGCGAGGTTCCGGTGATGCGCGATCGCGAAGTCCGCCACGTCTACATCCAGCCGCCACAACCGTTGTACGAGTGCGTGAGCGACGACGGTCGCCGCTACACCAGCGACAGCAACGAGGGCAATCCGCGCTGGGTCCCGTTGTGGACCAGCGTGTGGCTCCCGCACGGGCACCACGGCGCGGTCCATCCCGGTCCACGCCCGGGCTTCGGCACGCCGGTCGGTGCGCCGATCGGTGAAGGCACAGGCTACCGGCCGCCTGCGGTGGGCGTCGGCGTGCAGGTGCCGGCCGGCAGCGTGCTGGTCCGTGACAGCTGCCATGCGCTGCCGCCGCAGGACGTCTGTGCGCGCCTGCGTGACCGCCGCTGGGAACTGGACCGCCGTTACAACAGCGCGCTGCAGAGTGAGCGCACCGCCATCAGCAATGAACAGCGTGGCATCGACGCGCGCCTGTCGCGGGACTGCGAACGCTGAGCGCAATGCCTGCCGGGGCATGTACGCTGTGCGCATGAAGAACCTGATCTGGCTGGCCCTGGGCCTGTTCGCCGGCAACGCGTTGGCCGACGACGGGGTGATCTACCGTTGTACCTCCAGCAGCAGCGATGTGCCCACCCTGCAACGCACGCCCTGCCCTGCCGGCAGCAAGCAGCAGGTGGTGAGGGTGCCGGCCAGTGCTCCGCCGGCGCCGGCGTCAGCGGCACCCGTGCCGGCCGCGCCCGGACCGGCCGCGGCCACTGCGCCGTCCGTTCCCGCACCCGCGCCTCGTCGCCCCGGCGAAGGACGCACGATCATGGAAGCTGGCATGGTCGAACGCGAAGGCGGCGATCTGATACTCGACAGTGCATCGCTGCCACGCCAGGCCGATGCCGCGCCGGACAGCAATGCGCCGCCGAAGCCGCCGCTGCCACCGATCTTCCAGTGCACCGACAGCCAGGGCGGTGGCTACCTGCACGAATACGAAGCCGCCCCCGGGCGCTGCGAACTGATGACCGTGCAGGGACTGGGCGGCGCCACGCCGGTCAATGCCGCCGGCTGCGAAGTGGTGCGCGACCGCTGCGAGGAACTGCCGGACGCGCAGCGCTGCAGCAGCTGGCAGCAACGCTTCCGCGACGCACGTGGCCGTGAGCGGTTCGCCTCGCCGGAAAACCGCGACAACGCCCGTGGGGAACGCGAACGGCTGCAGGGCGTGCTGGAGGCCAGCAACTGCCCGGTACCGGGGTGACAGCCACCCGGTAGTGCCGGCCGCTGGCCGGCAATCGCAGGATCTTCAAATGATTCCAGTTGCCGGCCAGCGGCCGGCACTACCTTTTGGAAGATCAGAACCCGTAGCGCAGGAAGCCGCCATCCACCGCGATGCATTCGCCGGTGACATAGCTGGCCGCCGGCAGGCACAGGAAGCCAACGGCTGCGGCCACTTCCTCCGGCTCGCCGATGCGGCGCATCGGCGTGCGGTTGATCACTTCCTCGTAGTAGTCCGGGTCCGACAACGGACCGGACGTGCGCCGCGTGCGGATGTACCAGGGCGCCACCGCGTTGACCCGGATGCCATCCTCCGCCCACTCGACGGCCAGGTTGCGGGTCATCTGGTGCATCGCCGCCTTGGTCATGCCATAGACCACGCCACTGCGCACATGGGTCAGCCCGGACACGCTGCCGACATTGACGATCGACGACGACGCGTGCCGGGCCAGCAGCGGATGCGCGTAGCGCGACAGCTCGAAGGCCGAGAACAGGTTGGTCTCGAAGATCTTGCGCCATTCGTCCTCGGAATATTCCGTGGCCGCCTTGGTGACGTTGCCACCGGCATTGTTGACCAGGATGTGCAGGCCATCGCTGTGATCTTCCACCCAGTCCAGGATCTGCCGACGGTCCTCGTCATCGGAGACATCGGCCGCCAGCGCGTGCACCTGGTGCTGCGGATAGACATCCAGCAGTTCGTCGCGCGCCGTTTCCAGCATGTCGATGTCGCGGCCGACGATCATCAGGTCGGCGCCGAGGCCAGCCAGTTCGTGCGCAATGGCCAGGCCAATACCGGCGCTGGCACCCGTGATCAGGGCCGTCTGGCCGTCCAGGCGCCACCGTTGCTGGGTCATGAGTCCTCCGGGGCCGCGCCCGCTGTGTTTCGATGCCGCAAGGATACGCGCTCACGGCGGCCCTCTGCCGAGGATGCGACACTGCACGTACGCCCACTGCGGAGAGCCGCCATGCGCATCCTGACCCTGTTCTCGTCCCTGCTGGCCGGCGTGCTGTTGGTGGCCTGCCAGCGGCCGCCGACGCCGAACCCGGAGAAGCCACCGGTGCCCAAAGCGATGTCGCGTGCGATGCAGGAACCGCTGGACCGCGCCAAGGGCGCGCAGAAAGCGGTGGAAGAGGCCGCCGCACGCGAACGCAAGGCCGAGGCCGACGCGACGCAGTGACCTGTGGGGTCAGAGCCCTTTGCGGGGCAAAGGGATCCGACCCCATGAACGAAAACGCCCGGCCAGAGCCGGGCGTTTTCATTCGGTACCGTTGCCGATCAGAATCCGCAGAAGCAGTACGCCAGCGCCTTCACCGGAGCGCCATTGCCCTTCTCGCGGGCCGCGTTCTCGACGAAGCGCAACTGAGTGTCCACTTCCGGCATCGTGCGTGCCAGCATCATCCGCGCCATCCCCGAATCGGACAGCATCCAGGCACCGGCGCGGCTGCCGGCGAAACCGCTGACGAACTGCGCGAACGGCGTGGCCGCCTTCTCGATGTAGCGCACGCGATAGGCATCGGCCTTGCCCAGCTTGGCGCGGCTGGCCGCATCGGCCACCGCGTCCTTCAGGCCACCGAAGGCATCGACCAGGCCGCGTTCCTTGGCCTGTGCACCGCTCCACACGCGGCCACGGGCGACCTCGTCCACGGCCTCGACCGGCTTCTTGCGGGCGTCGGCGACACGGCCGGTGAAGTCGGCGTAACCCTTGTTGATCACCGACTGGATGACCTGGCCCACGGCCGGATCCATCGGGCGGGTGACATCGAACGCACCCGCGAAGCGGGTGGTGCCGACACCGTCGGTGTGCACGCCGATCTTGTCCAGCGCGCGGCTGAAGTTCGGCACCATGCCGAAGATGCCGATCGAACCGGTGATGGTCGACGGATCGGCATAGATGCGATCGGCGTTCATGCTGATCCAGTAGCCACCGGAAGCGGCCAGATCACCCATCGACACCACGACCGGCTTGCCAGCGGCCTGCAGGGCTACCACTTCACGACGGATCTGCTCGGAGGCGAACACTTCACCGCCCGGCGAATCCACCCGCAGCACCACCGACTTCACGTTGTCGTCGTCGCGCGCGGCACGCAGCAGCGCCGAGGTCGACTCGCCACCGATGCGGCCGGCCGGCAGGTCACCGCCACTGATTTCGCCGGCGGCCACCACCACGGCCACCTGCGGACGCGAGTCCACCGGGTTGCGGCGCGCGTCGAGCAGGGCCAGGTAGCGGCCGAAGTCAACGTTGCGGAAACCACCGTCGGCATCCTCGTCGGCCACGCCGCGCTCGATCATCAGATCCTCGAATTCCTCGCGGGTCTTCAGCGCGGTCACCAGCTTCTGCTGCAGGGCGAACTTGGCCAGGTCACCACCGGCGGCAGCGATGCCTTCCGGCAGGGTGTCGATGCCGGCGGCCAGCTGTGCCGGATCCAGGCGGCGGGCCTTGGCGATGTCGCCCAGGTAGCGCTGCCACACGTCGTTCATCCAGAACAGGTCGGCTTCCTTGGAGGCCGGCGACGCCGCGTCGAGCACGTACGGCTCGGCCGCGGACTTGTACTCGCCCACCTTGAACAGGTGCACGTCCACGCCCAGCTTGTCCTGCAGGCCGGTGCGGAAGTACTGGCGGTAGCGGCCGAGGCCTTCGAGCACGACCGAACCCATCGGGTCCAGGTAGACCTCGTCGGCCTGCGCGGCCAGCAGGTACTGCGACTGGCCCATGCTCTCGCTGTAGGCCACCAGCTGCTTGCCGGAGGCGCGCAGGTCCTGCAGCGCGGCGGCCACCTCACGCAGCGAGGCGAAACCGGACGGCTGCAGCTTGTCCAGCTCCAGCACCACGCGCTCGATCTTCTTGTCTTCCTTGGCCGACTCGATCACCCGCAGCAGATCGCGCAGCTGGATCTCCTCGGCGCCGTTGTCACCCACCGCCTTGGCCAGCGCGCGGCTGACCGGGTCGGCGCTGAACTGCTCGACCAAGCGGCCTTCCGGCGCGATCACGAGCGTCGTGCGGTCCTGCAGCGACTTGCTGGCACCGGCACCCATGCCGGCGGCGATGACGAACATCACCAGCAGCAGGAACAGCAGGCCGAAGAACACCAGGTTGAGGATCAACCGGCGGGTGAAGTTCATGACGTCCCACAGCCCGATGAAGAAACTGGCGACGGGGTTGCGACGCGCCGGGGGCAGCGGGGGCACGGGTTGATTCATGGAACGCTCCGGATGGCTTCTTGCCGTGGTACCAGCATAGCCGGTGCCGCGTGATGCAGCATCGGACACAAGTCAGGGGATCGCCCGTCACGGGTGAACGTGGCGGGCGGGAAGATCAGGACAGCGCGGATTGCCCGATGCGCTGGCTGCTGCGGCGCAGGCGCCAGCCCATCAGGATGGCAGCGGCGGTCAGGCCGACGATCAGGCCGATCCACATGCCCTGCGGGCCCATGCCCAGCCCCAGGCCGAGCCCGGCGCCGAGCGGCATGCCCAGGCCCCAGTACGCGAACATGGCGATGAACATCGGCACGCGGGTGTCCTTCAGGCCGCGCAGCGCGCCGGCCGACAGCACCTGGATGCCGTCCGGGAACTGGAAGGTGGCCGCGTACAGCAGCAGGGTCGAGGCCAGGCCGGCCACCGCCAGGTCGTTGGTGTATACACCGACGATGGCATCGTGGCCGAACAGCAGCACCGCCGCCGACAACGTCTGCGTGCCCATGATGATCGCGTAACCGGCCCAGGCCGCACGCCGCACGCCGAAGCCGTCACCACGGCCGACCGCATGGCCGACGCGCACGGTGGTGGCCTCGGCCACGCCCATCGGGATCATGAAGCACAGCTGCGCGACATTGATCGCGATCTGGTGCGCAGCGGCTTCGTTGGCACCAAGGCGGCCGATCAGCAGCGCGGTGACGATGAACAGGCCGCCCTCCATCAGCACGGTGATGCCGATCGGCAGGCCGGTGCGCAGCAAGTCCCAGATCGCCTTCCAGCGCGGCCCTTCGAAATGCGAGAACAGCTGCAGATGGGCGAAGCGCCTGGTGAACCACAGGTAGGTGGCGAAGGCGATCGCCTGCAGCCACATCATCACCGCCGAGGCGATGCCCAGGCCTTCGGCGCCCATTTCCGGGAAGCCGAGCTTGCCGTTGGCCAGCACATAGCCCATCGGTGCCAGCACCAGCAGGCCACCGAAGCCGAGCAGCATCGTCGGCAGCGTCCAGTGCATGCCTTCACTGAGATAGCGCATGCAGAAGTACAGGGTCAGCGCAGGTCCGCCCCAGCGCACCGCATGCAGGAACGCGGTCGCCCCCGGCACGATGTCCGGCGCGATGCCGAACGACGGCAGCAGCGGCGGCACCACGGTGAGGAAGGTGAACATGATCAGGCCCAGCCCCAAGGCCAGCCACAGTGCCTGGCGGAACAGCGGGCCGATCTCGCGCTCGCGGCCGGCGCCATGCAGCTGCGACACCGAGGCGGTGAGCGAGATCAGGGTGCCGATCGGAATCAGCATCGGCAGCCACAGCAGCGCCGTACCGATGGTGACGGCGGCCAGTGTGGCCGTGGCGTGGTGGCCGGCAATCACGTTGTCGACGAAGGAGATCAGACCGGTGGACACATGGCCCAGCACAAGCGGCAGGGCGAGCAGACCGGTGGCGCCGACTTCCTTGCTGAAGCGCGGCGTGGAGGTTGCAGTAGACATAAGGTGCTTGACGCGAACTGCGGTTGCGCGCGAAGGGCACAGGCACCGGGTTGCGGGCGCCCATCTTACGCGGGCGGCGCCAGCATTCCCATGACATGGCGTGAATGCTGGGTTTCAGCCGCCCCACACAAAAAGGGGACGGAGGGGATTAAGTCGTTTCAGGCCCGCTAGTGCCGGATGCGACTTAATCCCCTCCGTCCCCTTTTTTACTGGCCGGCCTGGCGCTTGAGCCAGCTGTCGCGCTCGGCGGCGGGCACGGCGAGGAAAGCGCTGCGCACTGCGTCGCGTTCCTGCGGTGGCGTGCGCTGCGCGACCAGAGTCAGCTGGGCCAGCTGCGCCGGGCTGAGCTGGCGCAGTACGGCCAGCGCGGTCTCGCGCTGTTCCGGCGGCACGAAGCCGAACAAGCCATGCAGCTTGGGGAATTCCAGGCCCAGTTGCGGGCCCAGCCGCCACCCGTCGCGGAACGCCTGGTCCTGGTCGCGGAACTGTTGGCGCAGGCGCTGCTGCTGGTCCGCAGGCAGCGCATTGAATCGCGCAGCCGCCTGGCGGATGCGCTCGCGCTCTCCTTCCGGCAGCGCGCGCCAGGCGGCGTAGTCGGCGCGGCGCTGGCGCTGCTGCTGCGCATCGAGCTGGGCGAAGCCAGAGGGTGCTGCCGCCGACGGTGCTGGCGAAGCCACCGGCGTGGCCGGCGACGTCGGTGGCGGCAACGGCACGTTCAACGATTGCGGCGCGGCAGACAGCGACAACGGCAGGGCCAGCAGCAGGCTGGCGAACACGGACTTATTCATCGGCAGCAGCGGTTTCCAGCGTGGCACTGGCCGGCTCCGGCCGGCTCGGCCTGGATTGCGATTCATCCACCGGCAGCGGGCCGCCCGCGGCAGTCCACGCGTACAGGTCGGCATCGGCAACCAGCGGGTAGTCACGATCGGCCAGCATCGCTGCGTCGTCCGTGGCCTGGGCCGTGGTCGCATCCGGCGTGGCGTTGACCTTGCTGGGTGGCAGGGCTTCCACCGTCACCGGACCGGCTTCGCCCACCACCCCCTCCGGCAGCGGTGCATCACTGCCGAAGGAATGCCCCTGCCAGTGGCGCCAGCCCAGCGCTGCGGCCAACAGTATCGCCACGGTCGCCAGCAGGATCAGCGGACCGCGCCAACGTGGCTTGGCGTTCGTGCGACGGCGCTTGCCATTGGCGGCCGCCCGCTCATCGCGCTGCGGTGCGCGCCAGCTCGGGGTCGGGGCTTCATTGTGGGCGGTCGCGGCGGCGGGTTGCTGCAGCTGCTGCAGGCGCGCGGCCGGCAACTCACGGATACGCGCCTGCACCTGTTCGGCCAACTGGCGCCAGGCCGAGGCATCCGGCTGGCCGTGGGCATCACGCGGGCAGGCGTCGGCCAGCAGGTGCTGGTAGCCCGCCTCGTCCTGGTCGAGCACGCGCATGGCGATGCCCTCGTCCAGGCTGCCCCCCACCCGCAGCAGCAGCGCAAGGCGCGGCAGCGGCGGCATCGCGCCCAGCACGGCCAACGGCGGCAGCCACTGCCCGCCCACCGGCTCGCGCAGCGCCTGGCGCTGGCCCAGAAGGGTCCAGAAGCGGGTCGGCCACTGCGCCATCGGCAGGTCGCTGGCCACTGCGGCAAAGGCGCGCATCACCGCCACCAGGGTCTGCTCGGCGCGCGCGGCATCGCCGCACTGCAGTTCAGCGACCACCAGGGCACGGCGCTCGACGCCACGCAGGAACGCCGACAGCGCGCCGGCCGCGGTCGAGGAAACAGGGGCGGGCACAGCCGTCATCGGTCACTCCAAAGGTCTGCCGGCATGATAGCGGCAGGCCATCGACGCCCGTAGGACTTGCGCCCACAGGCACTTCGTGCTGCAGGTTGTGCACAGCACCACGCCCCCTCCGGCGAAAACTGTGGCTTCGGGCTGAATTCACTCTGTTTCAGCATTGTTTCACACTTAAGATATTGATTTTATTGTCTTTTGTCGTGTGGCGATTTTTTGACCAACCCAAGCGTGAGGCCGTCGCCATCGGCCTTCTACGTTTCCGATGGCCGTTAACGCACAACGTTATCCACAGAACATGTGGATAAGACTGAATCTCCAATGGACACCGATATTTAGGTGACATTTATGATTCAACGGGCGCCGCCCCGCCGCTCCCGCTGCTGCCGTTCGCGCGCGCATGGCCCGTTACACTGGCCCGATGCTTTCACCGATTCCGACCCTGCAGGTCGCCCTGCCTGTCCCCCTGCCCCGCCTGTTCGACTACCTGTCGCCGGAGGGCGATGCACCGGCGGTCGCGGTCGGCTGCCGCCTGAAGGTGCCGTTCGGCAACCGGGAGCTGGTCGGTGTGGTGGTGGGGCACGGCCAGACCGACGACGGCCAGGGACTGCGCCAGGCCCTGGCCTGGTGCGACCCGCAGCCGCTGCTGCAGGGGGAGCTGTGGCAGAGCCTGCAATGGCTGGCGCGCTACACCCATGCGCCACTGGGCGAGGTGCTGAGCACCGCCCTGCCCGGCCCGCTGCGCCATGGCGAGGTCCTGCCCGACACACACCACTGGGGTTGGCAGCTGACCACCGAAGGCCACGCCCAGCGTGAAAAGCTGCGCGCAGGCAGCCGTCCACGGCAACTGGCCGAGCTGCTGGCCGAAGCCATCGTGGATGAGGACGTGCTGGGCGAACGCATGCAGGACTGGCGCACCGCCGCGCGCAGCCTGGCCAAGCGCGGGCTGGCCGAGCGGGTTGCGCTGAGCGTGGCCCCCCAACACGCGCAGCCACTGCCCGGTCCCACGCTCAACCCGGACCAGGCCGAGGCGGTGGCCGCGATCAATGCCGCCGACGGCTTCCAGCCGTTCCTGCTGGATGGTGTGACCGGCAGCGGCAAGACCGAGGTCTACCTGCAGGCGATCATCCATTGCCTGGCGCAGGGCAGGCAGGCGCTGGTGCTGGTGCCGGAAATCGGCCTGACCCCGCAGACCCTGGCACGCTTCCGTGGCCGCCTCGGCATCGCCGTGCATGCGCTGCACTCGGGGTTGAACGACAACGAGCGCGCGCGCGTCTGGGCAGCGGCCTCACGCGGCGAAGCGCGCGTCATCGTCGGCACCCGCTCAGCGGTGTTCACGCCGCTGCCCCAGGCCGGCCTGCTGATCGTCGACGAGGAACACGACGGCAGCTACAAGCAGCAGGACGGCATCCGTTACCACGCGCGCGATTTCGCCCTGGTCCGGGCCAAGTCGCTGGGCGTTCCGGTGTTGCTGGGCAGTGCCACGCCCTCGCTGGAAACCCTGCACAACGCCTACGCCGGGCGTTACACCCACCTGCGCCTGAAACAGCGCGCCGGCGATGCGCGGCCACCGCGCGTGCGCATCCTCGATGTACGCAAGCGCCCGCTGCATGACGGCCTCTCGGCCGATGTGCTGGCCGGCATCGGGGAGCATCTGCAGCGTGGCCAGCAGGTGCTGGTGTTCAAGAACCGCCGCGGCTACGCACCGGTGCTGCTGTGCCACGACTGCGGCTGGACCGCGCCATGCCAGCGCTGCGATGCGCCGATGACCGTGCATGGTGGCGGTCGTCGCCTGCAGTGCCACCACTGCGGCGCGCGGCAACCGGCGCCGCTGGCATGTCCGGCCTGCGGCAGCCTGGCACTGCAACCGCAGGGCATCGGTACCGAACGCCTGGAAGAACATCTCACTGCGGCCTTCGCCGACTTCCCGGTGGTGCGCATCGACCGCGGCACCACCTCACGGCGCGACGCGCTGGAACAGCAGCTGGCGAAACTGGGCGACCAGCCCGGCATCCTGGTCGGCACGCAGATCCTGGCCAAGGGCCACGACCTGCCCAAGCTGACCCTGGTGGTGGTGGTGGGTATCGATGAGGGCCTGTTCTCAGCCGACTTCCGCGCCAGCGAAAAACTGGCGCAGCAGCTGATCCAGGTGGCCGGCCGCGCGGGACGTGCGCGCGACCCGGGCGAGGTCTGGCTGCAGACCCATCACCCCGGGCACCCGCTGCTGGAAACCCTGGTGAGCGGTGGCTACCATCCGTTCGCGCAAGCCGAGTTGAACCAGCGCCAGGCGGCCGGATTCCCGCCCTTCGCGCATCTGGCGCTGATGCGCGCCGAAGCGCAGCAGGTGGAGCATGCCAATGCATTCCTGCTGGCAGCCCGGCACCTGCTGGGCGAACAGAACGTGGTCGAGGCCTACGGGCCGATGCCGGCGCCGATGCCGCGGCGGGCCGGTTACCAGCGCACGCAGCTGCTGCTGTCTGCCCTGCAGCGGCCGCCGCTGCATGGCGTGCTTTCGCAACTGGTTCCGCAGCTGTACGCGCTGCCGGAAGCACGCAAGGTGCGCTGGTCGCTGGATGTGGATCCGACGGATCTGTATTGAGGGGTCGGAGCCCACCCGCTGGGTGGGATCCGACCCCGATGGCCAGGGGGTCGGATCCCTTTTCGCAGAAAAGGGCTCTGACCCCGGACGCCTTCGCTTACGTCAGCGGCGACATCACGCCGCGCTGGTAGGCCGGTCGCTCACGCAGGCGCGCATACCACTCGGCCAGGTGCGGCAGGTCCGGGCGCTGGATCGGCAGTTCATACCAGGCGTACACCAGCGAGCCGAGCGGAATGTCGCCCATGGCGAACGTCCCGCCCGACAGCCATGGCTGCGTGGCCAGGGTGGCATCGGCCATCGCCAGGTAGTCACCGGCACGGACGATGGCCGCGCTGATGCGCGCTTCGTCACGGTCGGCCGGCGCGGTGCGCATGATGCCCCAGACCAGGTCGCTGTACAGCGGCGCCATCCGCGAGGTGCTCCAGTCCATCCACTTTTCGGCCTGCGCGCGCTCCATCGGGTCCTCGGCGTACAGCGTGCCCAGCGCATAGCGCGCGCTCAGGTAACGCACGATGGTGTTCGATTCCCACAGCGGCAGGCCGTGGTCCTCGATCACCGGCACCAGGCCGTTGGGATTCATCGCCTGGTACTCCGGCGTCTGCGTGCCGCCATGGCTGCCGCCGACTTCGATGGATTCGTACGGCAGGCCGATCTCCTCGGCACACTACAGCACCTTGCGGACGTTGCTGGAATTGCGGCGGCCCCAGATCTTCAACATGCGGGTTTTCCTTGCTGGCAATGCGAGCGGCAACGATACGCCTGATTGGAGTGGAGATGTGCGTGCCGGATGCGGGATCGGGCGCCTGCGCGCTGCCGGCCGGCGGCCGGCACTACCGGTTCTTTTTTGGCAGCGCGCGCACGTAGGACGACTTGCCGTCCTTCTTCAGCTCGAACAGGCCGATCGCCGCCAGCAGATCGCTGAGTTTGCCGTAGCCATAGTTGCGCGGATCGAACGAGGCCTGGTTGCCGATCTGGCTGCCGACCGGCCCCAGGTGCGACCAGCCATCCTCGCCCTCGGCCGAGGACACCGCGCGGCGCAGCATCTTCACCAGCCGGGTGTCGCTGCGCATCTCCGCCCCGCTCTTGCGCGGGCGTGCATCATCATTGGCGACGGGCTCGTTCGATGCCTGTTCGCTCGATGCCTGCTCGGCATCCGGCACGCTGGCGTGGGTCTGGCCCAGCGCTTCCAGGTAGGTGAACTTCGAGCACGCGTTGACGAACGGTTCCGGCGTCTTCTTTTCGCCGAAGCCATACACCTTCACGCCGTCGGTCAGCAGGCGCATCACCATCGGGGTGAAATCGGCATCGCTCGACACGATGGCGAAGCCATCAAGGTTGCGCGCGTACAGCAGGTCCATGGCATCGATCACCATCGCCATGTCCGACGCATTCTTGCCCTTGCTGTAGGCGAACTGCTGGATCGGGCGGATCGCGTATTCGTGCAGCACCGCTTCCCAGCCCTTCAACCGCGGGCTCTTCCAGTTGCCGTAGGCACGGCGCACGTTGGCCACGCCATAGCGGGCGACTTCGGCCAGGACCTCGTCGATCTTCGAGGCCGGCGCATTGTCGGCATCGATCAACAGGGCGATGCGCTTTTCCGGTTCGCTCATGGATTCCTCGCGGGCGGTTGCCTGAACCCGAGTATCGCCGATCCACCCAGGCGCTGACGTGACAGGTGGCCGCCGTGCGAAGATGCCAGGCGCTTCCCCCAATGCCCCCACTGGAGTGAGTCGATGAGTCGCGAGCGCGTTCCCCACCTGGTCGTTGTCGGCGGCGGTTTTGCCGGTCTCTGGGCCACCCGTGCCCTGGCCCGCGAGCGCATACGCATCACCCTGGTCGACCGCCGCAACCATCACCTGTTCCAGCCGCTGCTGTACCAGGTGGCCACCGCCGGCCTGTCCGCGCCGGATATCGCCGCACCGCTGCGCCACATCCTCGGCCACCAGCGCAACGTGGAAGTCCGCCTCGGCGAAGTGGTCGCCATCGACAAGCAGGCACGGCAGATCGGCATGGCCGATGGCAGCACGCTGGACTACGACAGCCTGCTGCTGGCCACCGGCGCTACCCACGCCTACTTCGGCAACGACCAGTGGGCCGATGATGCCCCTGGCCTGAAAACGCTGGACGATGCCATTGCACTGCGCCGCAAGCTGCTGCTGGCGTTCGAACGCGCCGAGGCCGAACCGGACCCGGCCAGGAAGGCGGCGTGGCTGAGTTTCGCCATCGTCGGTGGTGGTCCCACCGGCGTCGAACTGGCCGGCACGCTGGCCGAGATCGCGCGCCACACGCTGCGCAACGAATTCCGCCACATCGATCCGGCCAGCGCCAAGGTGCGGCTGGTCGAGGCTGGGCCGCGCGTGCTGTCCTCGTTCCCGGAAGTGCTTTCGCTGAAGGCGCGCCGCCAGCTGGAAAAGCTGGGCGTGGAAGTGCTGACCGGTACCCCGGTGAGCGACATCGACAGCCAGGGCTTCAAGCTCGGTGAGCAGTTCGTGCCGGCCCGCACCGTGGTCTGGGCCGCCGGCGTAGCCGCTTCACCACTGGCGCGCACGC
Organism: Stenotrophomonas sp. LC732; assembly: GCF_052446685.1. Classification (NCBI taxonomy): domain Bacteria; kingdom Pseudomonadati; phylum Pseudomonadota; class Gammaproteobacteria; order Lysobacterales; family Lysobacteraceae; genus Stenotrophomonas; species Stenotrophomonas sp. LC732. The sequence continues at coordinate 3,993,611 of NZ_CP199214.1, forward strand.
TGGACGTGCCGCTGGACCGCGCCGGCCGCGTGCAGGTGCAGCCGGACCTGACCCTGCCCGATCACCCGGAGCTGTTCGTGGCCGGCGACCTGGCCGCACTGAGCCAGGCCGACGGCAAGCCGGTTCCCGGCGTGGCGCCCGCGGCCAAGCAGATGGGCAAGTACGTGGCCGAGGTGGTCCGTGCACGCCTGCACGGCAAGCCCGAGCCCGGTCCGTTCAAGTACGCCGACTACGGCAACCTGGCCACCATTGGCCGCATGGCCGCGATCGTGCACCTGGGCCGGCTGCAGCTCTCCGGCGTGCTGGCCTGGTGGTTCTGGCTGGCCGCGCACGTGTTCTTCCTGATCGGCTTCCGCAACCGCATCGTGGTGCTGCTGAACTGGGCGGTCGCGTACTGGAGCTACCAGCGCAGCGCGCGCATCATCTTCGGTGATGACCAGGATGACCGGCGGCCGAGGCGGTAAGGCCGCACGCAACAGGGGTCGGATCCCTTTCCGCGGGAAAGGGCTCTGACCCCGTCAACAAACATGGAGCGCCATCCACGCATGGCGTGGATCTACCGGTTCATCTGGCCACCGGGCACCCGCCGTTTCGACCAGGTCCGGCAGAAGTCCTCCTTCCTCGCGGTGTCCGCAATCTGCGCGGTACTCCAATGCCGGGTGATCCAGATCGCCAACGCGGTGCTGCTGAGATGCCAGCGCAGCATGCCGCGCCGAGGTTGCCGCCACAGGTGGCGCCGGGCAATCCAGAAGGCCTCCCGCTCCACTTCAGGCACCTTGTTCTTCATCCCGTCCTTGTCGAAGAACTGGGCGGTGAAGCGCCAGGGGTTCATTGGCTGGTATCCCGCCCGTGGCTCACCGCTGCACGCAGCCACGCCACTGGGCGCGCGGTCGGCCGGCTTCGGCCGGCCGTCCACCAATGCCAGCCCGAGCAGATACAGCAGGCCAGGCAGCAGCGCGATGCCGGCGACCAGCACGACGACGGAGATCCATGCGTTGCCGGCGGCACGCATCGCTCAGTGCGCCTTCGGTTTCGGGTACCACAGTGCGTTGACGATGACCCAGCGCTGGTCGAAACGCCCCATGTGGAAGTAGTCGACGAACCACGGGGTTTCCAGCCGCACCGAGGCCGCGTTGCCGGTCACGTCCAGCACCGTGCAGCGGCGATCCCATTGATCCTTCGGGGTCTTCAGCGCGCCCTGTTTCGTCAGCGAGACCAGCTCTTCCTTCGACATCCGGCGCAGGCCCAGGCGCTCGCCGGGTGTATCGCCGAGGACCGCGCGCTTGGCCAGGTCCGGGTGCAGCGAACGGGCGACGCGCTGCGGATCGGCCTCCAGCTGGCCATCGACGTAGTCGTGGCAGGTGGCTTCGACGGCCGCGATCGTGGCGGGGTCGGCGGCAGGGCTCGTTGATGCGGAAAGCGCGAACAGCAGGGCAATCGTGGACATCCGGGTCTCCGGCTCTGGGCGCGGGGCGATCATCGCATGGGCCGAATGGCCCATCCACGCATGACGTGGATCTACTGTAGAGCCGAGCCCATGCTCGGCTCCCGCATCGGGCAGACGGAACAACAGCCGAGCGTGGGCTCGGCTCTACAGAAGCGCAGGATCCGTTGCCTGCAGCCAGGCCAGCTTGCGTTCGCGGGGCTGCTGCTTGAGTTGCCACTCGGCCCGCGAGGCGGCGGCCCGGTCCGGGTATTCGCGCACGGCCAGCACGCGCAGCGGCGGCCGGGCCCGGGTGTAGCGCGCGCCCTTGCCGGCCTGGTGGGCGGCGAAACGCGCCTCCACATCGGTGCTGATGCCGGCGTAATAGCTGCCATCGCGGCATTCGAGCAGGTACAGGAACCACGGGCGGAGGGATGGGGCCATGCCTGGATTATGCCGTGCTGCACTGCAGCGGATATACTGGCGCCCGAATGCAGGAGAGAGGCGCCGCGCTGGCGCCCGCCGAAGGCGCAGGCTCCCATGATCGCTCAGGCCGGTGGGCTGGAATCCCACCAACCATGCATTCGACTCGCCGAGCTGGAGAGAGGTCACCGGGCATGCCCGGGGCGATCCGCCGAAGGGGCACGCGGCCCATGCCGCTGAACTCTCAGGCAAAAGGACAGCGGGAGCGGCACCGGTCATCGTCATCCCGTCATTGCGCAGGCAGTGGCGGTGGTCGCGCATGGCCGGCCCCACCGCGCCCGGAGCCTGTCCCATGCTGCTGTCCATCATCTACCTGATCGCCATTTCCGCCGAAGCCATGACCGGCGCACTGTCCGCCGGCCGCCGCCGCATGGACCTGTTCGGCGTGGTCATGATCGCCTGCGTCACCGCCCTCGGGGGTGGTTCACTGCGCGACATCCTGCTCGGCCACTACCCGCTGGGCTGGGTGAAGCACCCCGAGTACCTGGGCTTCACCGTGTGCGCGGCGCTGATCGCCACCTGGGTGGCGCGCTGGATGCACCACTTCCGCCGCACCTTCCTGGTGCTCGACGGGCTGGGCCTGATCGCCTTCACCCTGATCGGCTGCTCGATCGCGCGCGAGGCCGGCCATGCGATGCCGATCGTGCTGATCGCCGGCATGCTGACCGGCGCGTTCGGCGGGGTGCTGCGCGACATCCTCTGCAACGAGGTGCCACTCATCTTCCAGAAGGAGCTGTACGCGATCATCGCGCTGCTGACCGGCGCGGCCTATCTGTTGCTGCTGCACTGGGGCGTGGCCGATGCCACCGCGATCCTGTGCTGCCTTGGCGGCGGCTTCGCGTTGCGCCTGCTGGCGATCCACTACCGCTGGGAAATGCCGAAGTTCGTCTACCACGACGAAGTGCATTGAGCCTCTTCGTAAAGTCGAGCCATGCTCGACTGCTCTTTGCAGGAAACCAACGCGCTTCGCGCGCAGGTCGGGCATGGCTCGACGCTACAGGAAGCCGTATCACCACCCCGGCGATGTACCTGGCGCTGTCGCTCATGCGCAGCGCCAGGCGCATCGCCGGTGCAGATGGGCCGGCCTCCAACTCCGACCGGCCCTGATCGCGGCCGCACCCCCGCAGGCGCTGGCCGCCATCCACACACGTGCCGCACTCAGGCGGCTTCGATCAGGCTGCTTCGGACACCTTCACGTCGCGACGGGCGCGCACGGCCGCAGCCAGACGCTCCAGCACCGTCACGGTGGTGTCCCAGTCGATGCAGCCATCGGTGATGCTCTGCCCGTAGACCAGCGGCTGGCCTTCCACCAGTTCCTGGCGGCCACCGACCAGATGGCTCTCGATCATCACGCCAACGATGCGCTGTTCGCCGTCTTCCAGCTGAACAGCGATGTCCTCGATCACCTTCGGCTGGTTCTCGGGGTTTTTCAGGCTGTTGGCGTGGCTGGCGTCGATCATCAGGCGCGTCGGCAGCTTGGCCTTGGCCAGCACCTGGCAGGCGTCGGCGACGCTGCCGGCGTCGTAGTTCGGCTGCTTGCCGCCACGCAGGATCACATGGCAATCCGGATTGCCGGTGGTCGACACGATGGCGGTGCCGCCCTGCTTGGTGACCGACAGGAAGTGATGCGGATTGGACGCCGCACCCACCGCGTCAGCGGCGATCTTGACGTTGCCATCGGTGCCGTTCTTGAAGCCGACCGGGCACGACAGCCCCGAGGCAAGCTCACGATGCACCTGGCTTTCGGTGGTACGCGCGCCGATCGCGCCCCACGCCACCAGGTCGGCGATGTACTGCGGCGAGATCACATCGAGGAATTCGACACCGGCCGGCAGGCCGAGCTTGTTGATGTCGCGCAGCAGGCCGCGGGCAATGCGCAGGCCCTTGTCGATCCGGAAGCTGCCGTCCAGGTCCGGGTCGTTGATCAGGCCCTTCCAGCCCACCGTGGTGCGCGGCTTCTCGAAGTACACACGCATGACGATTTCCAGTTCGCCGGCCAGCGCGTCGCGCAGCGGCTTCAGGCGCTGGGCGTATTCGATGGCGGCCTTCGGGTCGTGGATCGAGCACGGGCCCACCACCACTGCCAGGCGGTCGTCACGGCCGTGCAGGATCTGGTGCAGGGCCGCGCGCGAGGCGCTGACGGTGTCGGAGGCTTCATCGTCACAGGGCAGCATCGCCAGCAGCTGGGCAGGCGGTGTCAGCGGTTCGATGGTGCGGATACGCAGGTCGTCGGTGTGCGGGGGCATTGCAGGAGATCTCCGGAACGTTGGGGTCCCCAGCGTGGCGGCATGAAAAAAGCCGCCAGGTTCGCTGGCGGCTTTCGGGAATGCGTCTGAAGCTTTCTTCAGGGTGAGCGCAGTCCTTCCTCCGCCAGTGGCTTCGGAAAGTAATACCAGTAAAAGCGGGTGGCGGCTGCGTTCATGGGGTGTATTGATAGCACAGCTTTTGCGCAGTGCAAAATGTTTCATCCGCAACCGCGGGTGCGGTTCAGCGAGGCGCGCGCCGGCGCTGCCCACGCGGCAGCAGCCACGCAAAGCTGCTCATTTGCCATGCACTTCCACGTCCAGCAACAGGCCTTCGTGGATGTCGGCCCAGCGCTCCAGCACGCGGTCCAGCTCCTGCCTGGCCTCGTCCAGCTGCTCGGGATTGAGCAGGGAACGGGTGGTGTAGAGGTCGGAGACCAACCGCCGCAGGGCCGCCTCCGGGATGGCCACCGACGGCCCTTCCCGCCCCGGCAACTGCAATGCCGGGCTGTCGCCAAGCGGGCCGAACAGCGTGACCTGGAGCGTGCTCTGCATGATCAACTTCCCTGCGGATGGACATGGGCAATGTCCTGTTTACCGCGTCCGGGTGACAGGCGCATGTGCCATGCGCGTCCGGAGACGCTGCTACAAGGCGGCCAGGTCGGCAAGGTGCTGCCCCATCCCATCGTCTGCGCCGACGGCGTTGATGGTGGCGAAGTACTGATGCCAACCGGTGGCGGCAATGCCGGCCACCAGCGCATCGGCGTCCGCGCGGCTTGCACAGCGCCAGACCGCATAGAACTGCTCATCGCTGCCGTGCTGTACGCCCCTGGCAATGCGGCCCATCGCCAGCAGTGTGATGCGGACCGGATCGAACTGCTGCATGCCTGCACCGATACGGGCGAAGAAGGCATTCCGCTGCTCGGGCTGGAGCGTGGTCCAGGCGGGGGTGGCGGTATAGAGCTCGATGAAGGTGTGCGACATGCTGCTTCTTCCTTGAAGGTTTGGGGGGTTGCCGGCCAGCGGCCGGCACTACCGGAGCGAGCGCATGGCGCGTTTGCGGATGTAGGCATTGGCATCACCAGGGTGCTGCTGTTGCCAGCGCGCGCACAGCGCACGCAGCCACTGCGGCTGTGTCTTGCCGGCATCATTGAGCCAGTTGCCGACCGAGTCCTGCACATAGCGCTCCGGGTCGTCGGCGAGTGCTTCCAGCATCGCCTCTGCAAGTTCCGGCTGCCGCTTGAACAGCGCGACATGTGTGGCCCACACGCCGCGCGGGCGCAGCGCTTCGCAGGCGAAGCGGCGCAGGTACGGCGATCCTTCCTGCGTCCATGGTTGCAGGTACTCCAGCGCCTGCAGTGGTGCGGCAACAATGTCGGCACGCAGCGCCAGCCACGCCCATTCGCGCACGCCGAAGTGTGGGTCGTCAGCCAGTGGCCGCATCGCCTGCAGCTTGGCCGGCAGCGTCGCGTCGGCGTCGCCGCCGATCAGGTAGCAGGCCCAGCCACGCACCGTGTCTGACGCATGCGCCTGCCAGCGCGCAGGCTCCCCCTGTCCGGCTTCGTGCAGCAACCGCGCCGCCAGCGCCATGCGCTGGGTGATGCCCTTCCCTGAGGCGTCGCGCATGCATTGCAGCGATTCCGGCTCAAGGGCAGGCGCCACCACCTGCAACAGCGCGGTGAAATCCACGGCCAGGCATTCGGCCAGATGGGTGGCAGCAGCGCTGCCACTGTTGAGTGCATGCAGCCTTTGCGCAGGAACGGGCGTGCTCATGCTGCCGATTCCCGCCCGCCGTCCGTGTGCTGCCAGACCTTGTGCAGCAGCTGCGACAGCTGCTGCTGTTCACCCGCATCCAGGCCGTCGAACAGGCCGCTGATCCATTGCGTGTGCTGCTCGAACAACGACTCGGCCAAGCGCTTTCCCGGTGCGGTCAATACGATCTGCAGACGGCGGCCATCCCCGTCATCGCTGCGACGCTGCAGCAGGCCTTCACGCTGCAGGCCATCGAGCAGGCCGCTGATGGTGGCACGGGTCACGCCAGCACGCTCGGCCAGCAGGTGCGGCGGCAGCGTGCCACCGGCCCCGTGCAGCAGGAACAGCACGACGAAGCGGCCCTCGCTGAGCCCATGCGGTGCCAGCCGCGCGTCGCAGTCGCGATCGATCGACGAGGACAACGAGAGCAGCTGGAAGCACAGGCGCAGTTGCGCGATGTTGGCGTGGCCGCGTCGCTGCGATTCCTCCAGCAGGGCCTGATGCTTGGCTTCGATCATCTCACGAACGCGATATGGTTAGGCGCCTAATCATATCACCGATAGCCGCTACCTGTAAATCACAGCCGATATCAGGGGAGCTTTCCCAGCAGCACGCGCGCGATCAGCCCGCCACCCTCGCGGTGCAGCAGCTGCAGTTCGCCTGCGTGACGCCTGGCCACGTTGGCGGCCATGGCCAGTCCCAGCCCGGTCCCACCGGTAGCGCGACTGCGCGAGCTTTCGCTGCGCTGGAACGGTTGCAGCAGGCGGACACGATCAGCTTCGGCGATGCCCGGCCCGCGATCCATCACATCCAGCTGCACCCCATGTCCCCACACGGCGACATGCAGCTCCACGGCGCCCGCGTAACGCTCGGCGTTGTCGATGAGATTGTCGACCGCGCGCCGGAGCAGCAGCGCATCGCCATGCCACGGCAGCGTATCCGGGCACTGAAGCGAAATGTCGACCCCGCGCAGCAGCGCCCCTTGCAGGCATTCCTGCAGCAGGGCAGCCAGATCCAGCGAGCGCATCTGCAAGGGCTGCAGCTCGCCGCGTGCATAGTCGAGCACCTGCTCGATCATCGCGTCCATGCGTTCGATGTCCGCCACCATCCGGGCGGCCTGTGGTGCGGGAGCGAACTCGGCGCGCAGGCGCAGGCCGGTCAGGGGCGTGCGCAGGTCATGCGCCACTGCCGCCAGCATATGGGTCATGTCCTGTGCCTGGACCCGCAGGCGTTCGCGACCGGTGCTGATCGCGGCGGCCAGCATCTGCACTTCGCGTGGGCCATCGTCGGGCAATGGCGATTCGGCCTGCAGGTCGACCCGTGCGCTCGCTTCGGCCAGGCGCCGCAGCGGGCGCCCCAACCGGATCGACGCCCACGCCGCCAACGGCGCCAGCAGGATCGCACCGCCCAACAGGGCGAGCATCACCTGGCGGCGCCAGGCCGCCAGGTCACTATGGTCGCTGCCGACCACCCGCCAGCGGCCGTCGGCCTGGCGCATCCCCAGTTCAAACGGCGGCCACTGCATCGCGGTCAGCAGCGCGGCCTGTGATTTCAGCACGCCAGCACGACCGGAGGCGTCCAGTACCGCGCCACCCTCGATGACCTGCACATCGGGCGCCCTGCCCTGCCCCGTCCATGCCAGGCGTACATCCTCGGCCGGCATGCCCATCTGCGCGGCCGCCAGCTGCGCGAGCCAGTCGCTGGCGCTACCTTGGGGGGGCGCGTCCTGCGTCGCCCTGCGCAATCCCAGTGACGCCGGCGCCTGTTCCCCACGCAGTACCTGCATCGCATGGTCCAGCCGCATCGGTGGCGGCGCGGGCCGGGGCATCCAACCCACCACTGCAACGCTGGCCAGGGTTGCCAGCAGCAGGCTGGCCAGCGCCAGCATCGCGATCCAGCGTGTGGTCGACCACCGGCTGCTCACAGCACCTGTACCTCAGCGTCGAAGCGATACCCTTCCCCGCGCAGTGTCTGCACGAGGGCTTCTGCCCCGGACGCGGCCTGCCCGAGCTTGCGGCGCAGGCGGCTGATCGCGAGGTCAATGGCACGGTCCACGCTGTCACTGGCTTCTCCGCGACTCAACTGCAGCAGCTGCTCACGCCCCAGCACCCGCCCGGGACGTTCGGCCAGCGCCAGCAACAGGGAAAACTCGCCACGACTCAGCACCAGCTCGGCACCGTCCGGTGCGAACAGGCGACGCTGGTCGGGCAGCAATCGCCAGCCATCAAACCGCAGCTCGCTGGCCACCTGCGTGCGCAGCTTGTCCTGACGGCGCAGCAGTGCGCGTACCCGCGCCAGCAGTTCACGCGGATCAAAGGGTTTGGCCAGGTAGTCGTCCGCGCCCATCTCCAGGCCGATCACGCGGTCCGGTGCAGCCCCCATCGCCGACAGCATCAGGATCGGGATCGCCCTCGCCTGCAGCCTGCGGCAGACCGACAGCCCATCCTCACCGGGCATCATCCAGTCGAGGATGATCAGGTCCGGTCGTTCGGCCTGCAGCAGCACGTCCAGTGCCGCCGCATCCGCCGCCAGGCGTACCTGGTAGCCGTGCAGCAGCAGGTGGTCGGCGATGGCGTCGCGGATGCTGGCATCGTCGTCGACGACGATGACACGGATGGGAGTACTCATTCGGACAGTATCCAGCACCTGTGTATCAGGACGGTATCAACGCCGATATTCCGGCGATACGCCGCCGTGCGCCAATGGTCACCCACGATCACTGCGGAGTCTTCCCTTGCGCCTCTTCCTGTTGCCCCTGTTCGCCGCTCCCTTGCCTGCGCTCGCCTCCAACGCCGCCGCGCACATCCTGCCGATGTGGATGCAGGGCGGTCATCCGGCGGTGGCCGTCTCGCTGGACGGGCGCGCCGAACCGCTGCGCTTCGTGGTCGACAGTGCCGCGGGGGCAACGCTGGTCGATGCCCGCGTCGTGCGGCGCTATGGCCTGGAGGATGCGGATGCAGAGGTATCACAGGCGCAAGGGGCGAGTGCAGCTTCGGCGCGGTTGCAGCGCATGCGCAGCACGTCCTGGCAGCTGGGCAGCTGGCAGCTGCAGGCCCAAGCCATGAACGTCGATCTGTCATCGTTGCCGAAGGATGATGATCCAGCCATCGACGGCTTGATCGGCAACGATCTGACCGGGCGCTGGGACACCCGTTGGGACTTCGGCCGCAATCAACTGGCGCTGTGGACACCCGGCGGATTGAACCTGGAAGGACCGGGTTGCCAGCCCAATGCGCTGCCCGGCCGCACTGGCGGCCTGCGCCAGTTCGGCTTCATCACGCTTGCACTGGGCGCGCCTGCGGTGGACGCCATCGCCGTGGTCGACACCGGTGCCGCACAGACCGTCCTCAACGCCGAAGCCGCCCGCGCACTGGGGCTGCGCACCGACGGCAGCGACGCGCGGGTGCGGGTGCGTGAAAAGGGCACCGAAGGCCTGGGCGGCGGCAAGCAGGCAACCTGGCTGTACACCCTGCCCGGCATGACCGGCGGCGGCTGGCAGCACCCGTCGATGGAGGTCCGCATCAGCGAACTGCCGGTGTTCAAGGCGATCGGCCTGGAGGGCCGGCCGGCGCTGATCCTCGGTGCCGATGCAATGCGCGGCGGCCAGGTGGACATCGGTGCCGGCGCAGCACGGATCTGCCTGCGCCGGCCGCAGGCCGGCTGACAACTGGCGATGACGCCAGCGGCAGCCCGGCGTAGCATCACCGTGCGCCCCACCAGGAGTTCCACGCATGTGCCGTGCCACCCTGATGTTGCTGACGCTGCTCCCGCTGGCGGTACTGGCCGCGCCGCCACCCGTGCCCTCGCCCACTCGCATCGATGCCGAAGCACGGCGGCTGATGCAGGCGGCCCATGCGCGCGGGATGGCGCTGGCGGTGATCGATGACGGCAAGGTGGTGCATGTGGCCGCCTACGGTGAACGCAACGCCGCAGGCGAGCCGCTGCGCACCGACACCGTGATGTATGCCGCATCGCTCACCAAGATGGCCTTCGGCCACCTGGTCGCACAGCTGGCGCAGGACGGGGGGATCGATCTGGATGCCAGCATCGCCACAGCTCTGGACGTGCCGCTGCCAGACTACCCGCCCGAACCGAAGAAGTACGCCGACTACAGCGTGCTGGCGAGTGATGCACGCTGGCGCCGGCTCACGCCGCGAAAGCTGCTGAATCACGCCAGCGGCTTTGCCAACTTCGGCTTTCTCGAACCGGATGGCCGGTTGAAGTTCCACTTCGAGCCCGGCAGCCGCTACGGCTATTCCGGCGAGGGCCTGATCCTGCTGCAGTTCGTGATCGAACGTGGGCGACTGGGCGAGGATGTGGGTGCGTTGATGCAGCAGCGCGTGTTCGATCGCTTCGGCATGGCGCGCACCAGCATGTCGTGGCGCGCGGATTTCGCCGGCAACCTGGCCGATGGCTGGACCGTCGAAGGCAATACAGAGCCGCACGATCAACGCAGCCGTGTGCGGGCGGCAGGATCGATGGATACCACCATCACCGACATGGCCCACTTCGCCGCCGGTTATGTGCGCGGCGATGGGCTGTCTGCGGCAATGCGCAGGGAACTGGTGCGGCCGCAGCTGCCGATCACCACCGCCAGCCAGTTCCCCACGCTGCAGCCGGAGCTGCCCGTTGCACAGCAGCACCGGGATCTGGCCGCGGGCCTGGGCGTGGTGACCTTCCGTGGCCCCCAGGGTGCAGGCTTCTACAAGGGCGGCCACGACGATGCGGTCGGCAACACCCTGGTGTGCATCGAGCGGCACAAACGCTGCGTGGTGATCCTGGGCAACGATGTACGGGCCGAGGCCACCTTCCCGGCACTGGTGGCGTTCGTGCTGGGTGATACCGGCGTGCCATGGCAGTGGGAGTACGGCGCGGCGAAGGCCTTCGTCGAATGAAGGCGCGATGATCCCTGGGCGGGGAGTGCGGAGGGATGGGAGCAACCATGCATGGCGTGTGGATCCACCTCACGCGTGGATGCCTGCTCCGCTCAGCGCGCCTGCTCGAAGAACATCAGGTACACCAGCCGGCCATTCTCCGGGCGGTCGCCGAACGCTGGCCCGGCGGTATGCCAGAACCAGGGCCGCAGCAGCACCAGCCGGTTGAAACGCATCGGGATGCGCATGGTCATTTCCCACTGGCTGTCGTCGTTGCTGTCGCGCTCGATGATGTCACGATGCATGTCGCCGCCGTTGGCATAGCCCAATGCGGCCAGCTCCGCTGCATCCAGGGCCATGCGCTCGGTGCCGGTACGGCGGTGGCGGAAGAACTCGGTGCCGCCCTCGCAGTGCTCCGGTGCACTCAGGTAGAGGATGCCCGACCAGTGCGAGTGATCGGCGTGCACCTTGGCGCGGCCGGTGTCACCGGCCAGGGTAAGGCGGAACTTGCCGTGCGACTGCAGCGGGTTGACCGGCCGCAGCGGTTCGTTGACCAGCCGCGAGACCGCGCCGGACAGCCCATCCAGTTCCAGCCGCTGCTGCGAATTGCGGCCGGGGAATGCACCCTCCTGCACCGGATAGGTCAGGCCCAGCGCCGCCTGGCGCAGCCCCTGCGCATCGGCAGGAGAAAGGAAGTCGTCGACGACGATGAAGGAGGTAGGCATGGCCACCGAGCGTAGCGATGCGCTGCTGCGGCGGCAACCGGGCAACGAAAAACCCCGCCTTGCGGCGGGGTTCTTCCTTGCATCGGGAGGGCGTGCCGACCAGGGTCGGCAACGACCGCCGGGGACGTGGACTTAGAAGTCCATGCCGCCCATGCCACCCATGCCGCCCATGCCACCGGCGCCACCCATGGCCGGCTCGTCCTTCTTCGGAGCTTCGGCAACCATGGCTTCGGTGGTGATCATCAGGCCAGCGATCGAGGCGGCGTTCTGCAGCGCCGAACGGGTCACCTTGGTCGGGTCCAGGATGCCGAACTGCAGCATGTCGCCGAACTCGCCGGTGGCGGCGTTGTAACCGAAGCTGCCGGTGCCTTCCTTGACCTTGTTGATGATGACCGACGGCTCGTCGCCGGCGTTGGCCACGATCTCGCGCAGCGGGGCTTCCATCGCACGCAGGGCGATCTGGATGCCGTGGTTCTGGTCTTCGTTGGCGCCCTTCAGGCCGGCCAGCGCGGTGATCGCGCGGACCAGGGCAACGCCGCCGCCCGGAACCACGCCTTCTTCAACGGCCGCACGGGTCGCGTGCAGGGCGTCGTCGACGCGATCCTTCTTTTCCTTCATTTCGATTTCGGTCGAGGCGCCGACCTTGATCACGGCAACACCGCCGGCCAGCTTGGCCACGCGTTCCTGCAGCTTCTCGCGGTCGTAATCCGAGGAGGTGTCCTGGATCTGGGTCTTGATCTGCGCCACGCGTGCATCAACGTTGGCCTTGTCGCCGACGCCGTCGATGATGGTGGTGTTCTCCTTGGAGACCTGCACCTTCTTGGCGCGGCCCAGGTCCTTGATGGTGGCCTTCTCCAGCGACAGGCCGACTTCTTCGGAGATCACGGTGCCGCCGGTCAGCACGGCCATGTCTTCCAGCATCGCCTTGCGACGGTCGCCGAAGCCCGGGGCCTTGACGGCCACGACCTTGACGATGCCACGGATGGTGTTGACCACCAGGGTGGCCAGCGCTTCGCCTTCAACTTCCTCGGCCACGATCAGCAGCGGCTTGCCGGCCTTGGCGACGCCTTCCAGCACCGGCAGCAGGTCACGGACGTTGGAGATCTTCTTGTCGTGCAGCAGGATGAACGGGTCATCCAGGTCAGCGGTCTGCGACTGCTGGTTGTTGATGAAGTACGGCGACAGGTAGCCGCGGTCGAACTGCATGCCCTTGACCACGTCCAGCTCGTTGTCCAGGCCCGAGCCTTCTTCAACGGTGATGACGCCTTCCTTGCCGACTTCCTTCATCGCGTCAGCGATGATCTGGCCGATCGACTCGTCCGAGTTGGCCGAGATGGTACCGACCTGGGCGATCGCCTTGTCGTCGGCGGTCGGCTTGGAGATGTTCTTCAGCTCGGCGACGGCGGCCGAAACGGCCTTGTCGATACCGCGCTTGAGGTCCATCGGGTTCATGCCGGCGGCAACGGCCTTGGCGCCTTCGCGGATCAGGGCCTGGGCCAGCACGGTGGCGGTGGTGGTGCCGTCGCCGGCATCGTCGTTGGTGCGCGAAGCAACTTCCTTCACCATCTGCGCGCCCATGTTCTCGAACTTGTCAGCCAGTTCGATTTCCTTGGCGACGGAGACGCCGTCCTTGGTGATGGTCGGCGCGCCGAAGCTCTTTTCCAGCACGACGTTGCGGCCCTTCGGGCCCAGGGTGGCCTTGACGGCATTGGCGAGAACGTTGACGCCGCGCACCATGCGCGAACGGGCGTCTTCACCGAAACGAATATCCTTGGCAGCCATTGCATTTACCTCATTGGTAGCGCCGGACGATGCCCGGCGGCTGGGAGTTTGGGATCAGGTTGAAACAGGTCGCGCCGGGGCTCAGCCGATGACGGCGAGCACGTCGTCTTCGCGCAGGACCTTGTATTCGACACCTTCGCTCTTGTACGAGCTGCCGGCGTACTGGCCGTAGATGACCTTGTCGCCGACCTTCAGCGACGGCGCGCGCACGTTGCCGTTGTCCAGCGGCTTGCCGGGGCCAACGGCCACGACCTCACCCTTGGTGGACTTTTCCTTGGCCGAGTCGGGGATGACGATGCCACCGGCGGAGATTTCGTCGGCTTCGATCGGCTTGACCACAACGCGGTCGTGCAGCGGCTTGATGCTCATAGGAGACCTCTTAAGTGATTGATTGGTCTAAAAAAGTCCGGCGATGTTAGCACTCACCCCAGGCGAGTGCCAGAACCGCACGTGAAGAAACCCGACAACGTCGGGAGCAGGGCAGAGATGGAGCCCCGCCGCCCCCTTTCAAGGGCGGAATGAAAAAATTTTTCCGCCCGCGCGCCTCGGCCAAGGCGTCGGTCTTGGACAATTTCGGTGACAAGCGTCGCACTGTCAGATATCTGACGTTCATTTACGACAAAGTGTCACTGGATCGGCCTTAGGCTCGGTCAGGCATTCCCAATCACAAGGAGTAGTCGATGCGATTGCTGTCCCCGCTTGCCGCCGCCTGCCTGCTGGCACTGGCCGCCGCGCCGGCCCAGGCCGAGGTTTTCATCAACGAACTGCACTACGACGACAGCACCGCCGCCGGTGACGTCGGCGAAGCCATCGAAGTGGTCGCCACCGCGGGCGAGGACCTGTCCGGCTACCGCCTCTACCTCTACAACGGCAGCAATCCTTCGGCGGCCGCGGTCTACGCCAACAACCCGGTCCCGGCCGGCACCGCCGCCGGCTGCGGCAGCGCGACCATCGCCGTGGTCAACTACCCGACCAACGGCATCCAGAACGGCCCCAACGACGGCATCGCCCTGGTCGATGCCAGCGGCAAGGTGGTCCAGTTCCTCAGCTACGAGGGCGCCATCACCGCCTCCGGTGGCCCTGCCGCCGGCATGACCAGCCAGAACATCCCGGTGGCCGAGACCAACAGCACGGCCGCGGGCACCTCGCTGCAGCTGACCGGCAGCGGCAGCCAGTACACCCACTTCACCTGGGCCGAGTCGGCCAGGCAGACCTTCGGCAGCTGCAACAACGGCCAGACCTTCAGTGGCGGCGGAACCCCGGGCCCGAACACACCGCCGTCGGTCTCCACCACCACCCCGGCGCAGGGCAGCAGCACCTTCCCGGCCGCCGCCGACCTGGAAGTGGTGTTCAGCGAGACGGTGAACCTGGCCAGTGGCGCCTTCGCCCTGAGCTGCGGCACCTCCGGCAGCGTGCCGTTGACCTTCCCGGCCAGCGGCCGCAGCGTGAAGCTGTCCACCAACACTGCGCTGGTGGCCGGTGAGGCCTGCCGCTTCGACATCCGCGCCGCGCGCATCACCGACCTGCAGGGCGCGCACCCGGCCGCCGACAGCCGCATCGCCTTCACCGTGGCCAGCACCGGCGGCAATCCGGACCCGGGCAACCCGGGCGTGCCGGCCGGCTATTACTCCAAGGTCAACACCAGCAGCCCCAGCCAGCTGCGCTGCTCGCTGCATGCCACCATCAAGGGCCACACCGCCTACCCTTACAGCGGCTCGGGCACCAGTACCTGGACCATTCTGGAAATCGCCGACGAGGATCCGAACAATTCCGGCAGGATCCTCGATGCATATCGCAACCACAGCTACGCCAAGGTGACCGATCGCGCCGGCAGTGGCAGTGGCCTGAAGTACAACCGCGAGCACACCTGGCCGAACTCGCTGGGCTTTGCCACCACCACCGGTGACAAGGGCCTGCCGTACGCGCCGTATACCGACACCCACATGCTGTACCTGACCGACGCGCAGTGGAACGCCGACCGTGGCAACAAGCCGTTCGGCAAGTGCGACGCCAACTGCGGCGAGCGCGCCACCGAGGCCAACAACGGCCAGGGCGGCGGCAGCGGCGGCTATCCGGGCAACTCCAACTGGGTGCGCACGCCGGACGGCAACACCGGCACCTTCGAGGTGTGGGGCAAGCGCAAGGGCGACATGGCGCGTGCGGTGATGTACATGGCGATCCGTTACGAGGGCGGCAAGGATGCGGCCACCGGCCAGTCCGAGCCGGACCTGGAGCTGACCGACGACCGCAGCAAAATCGTCAAGACCAGCAGTTCGCCGGCCTACATGGGCCTGCTGTCCACGCTGATCGACTGGCACCTGTCCGATCCGCCGGATGATGCCGAGCGTGCGCGCAATGACGTGATCTACAGCTTCCAGGGCAACCGCAACCCGTTCATCGACCACCCCGAGTGGGCAACCCCGGCCCTGTTCACCTCGGCCAAGCCGGCCACCTGCCAGCTGGCCAACTGACCGCGCAACGCAGCGGTCCACTGCCGCCGCCGGGCCCTGACCCGGCGGCGGCCCTATACTCGGCGGTCATGTCGACCGTCGATCCCGTCCTGCTGCTGTTGACCACCTGCCCGGACCGGGCCAGTGCCGAGCGCATCGCGCACGCGCTGGTCGGCGAGCGCCTGGCGGCATGCGTGACCCGCCTCGATGGCGCGCAGTCGACCTACCGCTGGCAGGGGGAGGTGACCACCGACGCCGAACTGCAGCTGCTGGTGAAAACCACCGCGAGCCGCGTCGATGACGCAATTGCCCGGATCGTCGCACTGCATCCGTATGAACTCCCGGAGTGCATCGCGGTCGAAACCCGGGCCGGCCTGCCGGCGTATCTGGACTGGATCCGGGCACAGACCCGGGAGGACACTGATTGAAGACTCTGTTTGCGCGCGGCGCCGCCTTGTGCGCCCTGTTGTGGCTCTCGCTGCCGGCCTTCGCGCTGGATGAGAAGGACCTGCTGCCGGTGGACCAGGCGTTCGCGCTGACCGCCAGTGCCCCCGAACGGGGCCAGGTGCAACTGCAGTTCAAGATCGCACCGGGCTATTACCTTTATCGCCACCGCACCAGCGTCAAGGCCGACCCGGCCTTCAATGCCGGCGCGCTGCAGATGCCCAAGGGCGACAAGCACCACGACGATTTCTTCGGCGAAGTCGAGACCTATCGCGAGCGCCTGCAGGCCACCCTGCCCGGCACGCCGTCCGAGGCTGCCGGCACCATCAGCCTGGAAGTGCGTTACCAGGGCTGCGCCGATGCCGGTGTCTGCTACCCGCCGCAGAAGCGCGTGGTGCAGGTCACCCTGCCGGGCGCCGGTGCGGCGGCGGCGGTGCCTGCCGCGCGTGCCGGTGCGGCCAGCCCGTTCAACAACCCGCTGGCCGGTGCCGGCAACAGCGGTGGCCTGCGCCTGCCGGGCGCGGCCAACAACAGCCAGGCCCTGCCGCTGCCGTCGGAACAGGCGTTCGGCTTCGATGCCATCGCCAGTGACGGCAACACCCTGCTGCTGCGCTTCAGCCCAGCGCCCGGCTATTACCTGTATCGCGACCGCACCTCGCTGAAGCTGGAAGGCAGCGCCGGCGTGCTGGCCGGCAAGCCGCGCTGGCCAGCCGCGCAATCGCATCGCGACGAGCACTTCGGCGATGTCTCGGTCTACTTCAACCAGGTGGAAGTGCCGCTGCCGCTGCGCCGCACTGTCACTGATGCCGTCGACAGCACCTTGGTGGTGACCTTCCAGGGCTGCCAGACCGATGGCATCTGCTACCCGCCGATGACCCGCCGGGTGAAGCTGTCGATTCCCGCTGGCAAGCTGTCCGCCAGCATTGACCAGGCGCCAGCGCGCAACGAGGTGATCAGCCCGCTGCCCGCCGCCGGCGTGCCACGTGAATCCGCCAACGGCGCACCGTTGCGCCTGCTGCCGACCGTCCCCAACGACGGCATTGCCACTCCCGCCGCCAGCGGCAGTGAGGGTGCGCGCAATGAGTTCGCCGCCGACGCGCGCGATGGCAACGCACTGCGCACGCGCCCACCGGCGACAACCCCGAACCCGGACCGTTCGTTCGTGTGGGTGCTGCTGCTGGCGCTGGCCGGTGGCCTGGTGCTGAACCTGATGCCCTGCGTGCTGCCGATCCTGTCGCTGAAGGTGCTGAGCCTGGCGCAGAGTGGCGAAAGCCCTGAGCGGGCACGCAGCCATGCCCTCTGGTACACGCTGGGCGTGCTGGTCGCGTTCGCGGTGATCGGCGCGCTGATGGTGGGCCTGCGCGCGATCGGCAACGCCGTCGGCATCGGCTTCCAGCTGCAGCACCCGGGCGTGGTGGCGGCGCTGGCCTACATCATGTTCGCGGTGGGCCTGAGCCTGTCCGGCGTGTTTACCCTCGGCGGTGGCATCGGCAACCTCGGCCAGTCGCTGGCCAGCCGCAGCGGGCCGGCCGGCGATTTCTTCACCGGTGCGTTGGCCTGCCTGGTCGGCAGCGCCTGCGTCGGCCCGTTCATGGGCGGGGCGATCGCCTACGCGTTCATTGCCCCGCCGCTGAAGGCGATGACCGTATTCCTGTTCCTCGGCCTGGGCCTGGCGCTGCCGTTCCTGCTGATCGGCTTCGTGCCAGCGCTGGCACGCCGCCTGCCCAAGCCCGGCCCGTGGATGGAAACGCTCAAGCACGTGCTGGCCTTCCCGATGTATGCCACCGCGCTGTGGCTGCTGTGGGTGCTGGGCAAACAGCGCGGCGTGGACGGCATGGCACTGGTGCTGGGTGGCCTGCTGCTGTTCGCCTTCGGCCTGTGGCTGTTCGAGCGCAATCGCTGGACCGGCTCGCGTGCGGTGACCCTGCTCGGCGTGCTGCTGGCGATCGGCGCGCTGGTTCCTGCCTGGGGCGTGACCCAGCTGGCACCACCGGCGCGGGCCGCACAGGCCGCCAGCGAGAACGTGGTCGAGTATTCGCCGCAGTTGCTGGACCGCCTGCGTGCGGACAACCGCGTGGTGTTCGTCAACATGACTGCCGACTGGTGCGTGAGCTGCAAGGCCAATGAACGTGCCGTGCTGTCGCGGCCGGAGTTCAAGGAACTGCTCAAGCGCACCAACGCGGTGTACATGCGCGGTGACTACACCAACGTCGACCCGCAGATCACCACGTTCCTTGAAGAGCACAAGGCCGTGGGCGTGCCGCTGTACGTGGTGTACGGCCCGGGTGCGCCGCCGACCGTGCTGCCGACCCTGTTGACCCAGGCGGTGGTCGAGGAAGCGCTGCTGCGCACCGCACGATGAAGTGGCAACGGCCAGCGCTGCTGTGGACAGCGGTGCTGGCCGCCGGCCTCGGCCTGTGGGCCGGGCATCGATTCTCACCCGGCCCGTCTGCACCGGCCGCGGCAACGACGGCTTCCACAGCGACGGCCGTGAAGCCTGCCCTGCAGGTGGGTGATCCCTTGCCGGCGCTGATCCTGCCGGACCTGGCGGAACAGCCGCTGGACCTGCGCGCCCGCTTCGCCGGCCGGCCGCTGCTGATCAATGTCTGGGCCAGCTGGTGTGCGCCCTGCGTGGAAGAGATGCCCGAACTGGCCCGCTTCGCCGAAGCCCAGGGCGACAACGGTGTGCAGGTGCTGGGCATTGCGCTGGATGCTCCGGACGACGTGCGCGCTTTCCTGCTGCGGGTGCCGGTGGACTACCCGATCGTGGTCGAGACGCCGGGGCCACGCGATGCCAGCGTGCAGCTGGGCAATACGCAGGGCCTGCTGCCCTACAGCGTGCTGTTCGATGCACAGGGACGGCGGGTGAAGGCAAAGCTGGGGCCGTTCGCCCACGGCGAGATCGACGGCTGGGTGAAGTGAGGGTGTTTTTGCAGGGCTTGCAGCCCTGCACCCTGCTCAATGCAACGGCAACAGCCAAAGCGGGCTTTCCGTGGGATGGCGGGGCGCTGTGGCCGTGCAGGACACGCCGTAAACCCGTCCGTGGGGGCTCGATGGCGCCATCCATGGCGCCAACGGTCCTGCACAGCCACACCGCCCCACCTTCGACAGATTCCGGCGGCTGTTGGTAGGTGTCGACCTTGGTCGACACATCTGTCAGATATCGATATTCAGAACGGAATCAGACCCCGTGCCGACCAACGGTCGGCACCCACCAAAGCAGAACGTCGTTCCGACAGATCGCAGGAAACTGTCGAAGGCGGGGTGGGTACGGTTGAGGGGGCGTGAGCGCCATGGATGGCGCGACCGAGCCTCCATGGACGGGTTCACGGCGTCCCCCGCAACCGGACCCACCCCGCCTACCTGCTAAAAATCCACTGTTTGTGCTGTTGCCGGCCAGCGGCCGGCACTACCGCGGGTGCCGGGCGCAGCCCGGCCGGCAACCCCTGCTTGACCGCAGCCGGGGCGCCGCGGAGAATTCCGCGACTAATCCTCATTTGCTGTTGCGCAGGATGCGGGCGGCAGCCTCCCGGGCCCCTCTCCTTCGATGTTCAAGAACGTCCTGTTCCAACTGCATTGGCTGCTGGGCATTACCGGTGGTGCCGTCCTGGCCCTGATGGGCCTCAGCGGCGCCATGCTGTCCTTCGAGGACGAGCTGCTGCGCGCGGCCAATCCTGGCTTCGCTGAGATCGCCGAGCACCATGCGGACGGCCAGCATCCCCTTGCACTCAGCGAACTGGTGCCGTTGCTGCAGGCTGGCAGCGAGCGCCCCCTGCAACGCCTGCGCGTGGATGCCACCGGACAGCGGCCGTCGGTCGCGCGCTTTGCCGGCGGCAAGGAACACTGGGTGTACTTCGATCCGTACAGCGGCGAGCGCTTCAGCGCCCTGCGCGGGCAGGCATTCTTCGACGTCGTCGAGGACCTGCATCGCCACCTCGCTGCCGGTGAGCGCGGCAAGTGGATCACCGGCAGCTGTGCAATCGCGCTGCTGTTCTTCACCCTGTCCGGTCTCTACCTGCGCTGGCCACGACGCTGGTGGCACTGGCGCAGCTGGCTGGCGGTGGAGTGGACGCGCAGCGGCCGAGGCTTCCTGTGGAGCCTGCACTCGGTGGTCGGCACCTGGGTGCTGCTGATCTACCTGATGAGTGCGCTGACCGGCCTGTGGTGGTCGTTTGACTGGTACCGCAACGCGGCCAACACGCTGCTCGGTGTGGCGCCGGCGGCAAAGCACACGGTTGCCGCCGACGCGGCACTGGACGTCCATCGCATCGAGGCCACGCTGTACGCGCTACCCGGCGTGCGCACCGGCTTCATCGACCTGCGCCTGCCGGAGAAGCCGGGGCAGGCGCTGAACGTGCGGGTGATGGCCGGTGATCCGTCGCAGCGCGGCGGCCACCACGACCGTGCGCATGATCTGCTGCAGCTCGATCCGGCCAGCGGCGCGGTTCTCGATGCCCGCCCGTACGCACGCCAGGGCGCGGGCGGACAGCTGGCCACCAGCGTGTTCGCGCTGCATTCGGGCAGCTACTTCGGTGTGCCCGGGCGCGTGGTGGTGATGCTCAGCAGCCTGGGCATGAGCCTGTTCTTCATCACCGGCTGGATGCTGTACCTGGACCGCCGCCGCAGCCAGCGTGCAGCGCGAGGGCTGCGCCGCGCGCTGCCGGCCACGACCACCGATGGCCGTGGTCCGCCGTGGCTGGTGGTGCATGCCAGCCAGAGCGGACTGGGCGAACAACTGGCGTGGCGTGCGGCCGCGCAGCTGCAGGCGTCCGGTCATGCGGTGCAGGTGCTATCGCTGGCCCGCGTCGGTGCCGCGACGCTGCAGGCCACCTCCCAGGCGCTGCTCGTGCTGAGCACGTTCGGCGACGGCGAGCCACCGGATGCCACGCGCCGCGCGGCGCGGCTGCTGCTCGCACAACGCCTGGACCTGTCGCGCCTGCAGTTCGGCCTGCTCGCGCTGGGCGACCGCCAGTACCCGCATTACTGCGGCTTCGGCCGCCAGTTCGATGGCTGGCTGATCGGCAACGGCGCGCGCCCGCTGTTCGAGCGCATCGATGTCGATGCCGCTTCGGTGCCGGCATTGCGCCAATGGCAGCAGCAGCTGGGTACGCTCACCGGCATCGTCACCGATGACAGCGTGCTGCCTGCGGCTACGCAGATGCATGAGTGGCGCCTGCTCGGCCGCGACCACCTCAACCCGGGCAGCGTCGGCGGAGCCATCTGGCGTATCCGTCTTGCCGCACCGGCCGACGTGCAGTGGCAGGCGGGTGACATCCTGCACATCGCACCCCGCCACAACGCGCGGCATGCCGGTGCCGTGCTGAAGGGACACGGTCTGGATCCGCTGCAGCCCCTGCTGGTCGATGGCCATCCGCGCACGCTGCTGGCACTGGCCAGTGAACGCGAGCTGCCCGAGGCCGATGCCGCGCTGGCGGTGCAGGATGCCTGCCTGTGGCTGGCCGGGCTGCCGCTGCTGCCCAGCCGCGAGTATTCGATCGCCTCCTGCACGGATGACGGCGTGGTGGAGCTGGTGGTGCGGCTGGTGCATGACGCCTCCGGTCGCGCCGGGTTGGGCTCGGGCTGGCTGTCGTTGCATGCACCGATCGGTGCCGGCATCGTCGCCCGCGTGCATCGCAACCCCGGTTTCCATCGCGTCAGCGGCGCGCCGATGGTGCTGATCGGCAACGGCACCGGCATCGCCGGGCTGCGCAGCCTGTTGCGCGAAGCTGCCCACGCAGGCGAGCGCGGGCACTGGCTGCTGTTCGGTGAACGCCAGCGCGCACACGACTTCCTGTTCGCCGACGAGATCGAAGCCTGGCAGGCCAATGGCCATCTCACGCGGGTGGACCTGGCGTTCTCGCGCGATGGCGAGGGTGGTTACGTGCAGGATCGCCTGCGTGCGGCCGTCGATGCGCTGCGCGACTGGATGCACCGTGGTGCGGTGATCCATGTCTGTGGGTCGTTGCAGGGCATGGCCGAAGGCGTGGACCAGGTGCTGCGAACCGCGCTGGGTGATGAAGCGGTGGAAACGCTGCTGGAAAACGGGCGCTACCGCCGCGACGTGTATTGATTCCTGCCGCCGAACGCTGGTGTGAGCCGAGCATGGGCTCGGCTCTACAGTGTTCGTGCAGCCGATGTAGCGCCGAGCCCACGCTCGCCTGACTAGGCCGCCGCGCGCGCCTGCGGCATCGACTGCAAGCGGAACGCGCCCACGGCTTCTGCCAAGGCACGCACCTGCGCCTGCATCTGCGCCGTGGAGGCACCGGCCTCTTCCACCAGACTGGCGTTGCGCTGGGTGCTGGCTTCCATCTGCACGATGGTCTGGTTCACCTGAGCGATGCCCGCATGCTGGTCCTGCGACGCACTGCGGATACCTGCCAGCAGCTCGGCCAGCTGCTGCACGCTGCCGACGATCTCGCCCATCGTGGTGCCGGCCTGCGCGGCCTGCTGGTTGCCCTGGCCGACACGCGCCACCGAATCCTCGATCAGCCCCTTGATCTGCTTGGCCGCCTCGGCACTGCGCTGCGCCAGCAGGCGCACTTCGGCAGCCACCACGGCGAAGCTGCGGCCCTGCTCGCCGGCACGCGCCGCTTCCACCGCCGCATTGAGGGCAAGGATGTTGGTCTGGAAGGCGATGCCGTCGATCAACTGGGTGATGTCGCCGATCCGTCGCGAGGCTTCGCTGATGCCATGCATGGTCGCGACCACCTGGCCGACCGCCTCGCCACCCCGCTGGGCCACCGCCGCCGCGCCCTGCACCAGTGCATCGGCGCGGCCTGCGGCATCGGCGTTGCGGCCGACGGTATCGGTCAGCTCCTGCATCGACGCCGCGGTCTCTTCCAGGTTGGCGGCCTGCTGCTCGGTGCGCTGCGACAGATCGTGATGGCCGGCGACGATCTCGCCAACGCCGGTATCCAGGCTGGAGGTGGCCTGCTGGATGCGGGTGACGATGCGGCCCAGCTGCGCGACGGTGGCATTGGCATCGTCGCGCATGCGCGCGAACACGCCCTGCAGGTCCCCCTCCATGCGCACGCTGAGGTCGCCGCGGGCCAGCGCAGCCAGCAGTGCCTGCAGGTCACCAAGGTTGGTTTCAAAGGTGGCCAGCAGGCGATTGATGCTGGTCGACAAGGTGCGCACGAAGCCCTGCTTGCCCTCCAGCACGATACGGCCATGCAGGTCGCCGCGTGCTGCAGCATCGACCAGGGCAGCGACCTCGGTTTCCAGCAGCGTCTCCAGCGCACGACTGCGCCATTCCACCGCTACGCCGAGGAACTGCCCTTCGTCGATGATGGGGTTGGCAATCAGCTGGTAGCGCACGCCGGCATGGCCGATCTCGCGCTCCTCGCGCTGGCGCGCGCCGGCCAGGCTGGTCAGCGCCGGATGCAGGCGCACGGCATCGCTGCCCACCAGATCTTCGGCCTCGCGCTCGAGTTGCTGCAGCAGTGCCGGATTGACGTAGGCCACCTGGCCCTCGGCATCGATCACCATCAGCCCGGTCTGCGCACTGTCCAATGCCTGCCGCACACGGGTGTTGCCGCGCGCCACGGCACGCTCGGTCTCGATGCGCGCGCGCAGGCGCTGCTGCATGTCGACCAGGCGCTGCGCCAGCTGGCCGATTTCATCGTTGGCGTTGTAGACGCGCAGGGTGGTGCCGAGTCGGTCGTCGGCGATGTCGCTGGCGAAGCGCAGGGTGTCCTGGATCGGCTGGCGCACCGCACGCCGCACCAGCACCAGGCTGGTGATCAACACACCGGCGACCAGCAGCAGGGTCACCGCGAACAGCACGCTCATGGTGCGTGCGCCGGCCTGCTGGCGCGCCTGTGCCTTGGCCAGCGCCGCCACCTGGGCCTGCTGGAAGGCGGCCAGCGCCGGCGCCACGCCGGCGGCGGTATCCAGCAGCGATTGCGCCTCTACATCCAGGCCCACGCGGGCGGCGGTATAGCCCAGCAATGCGGCCTGATAGGCCTCCATGCCGTTGCGAAGGGCATCCTGCGCATCGGTCGGCAGGCCCACCAGTGCGAGATCGAACGGCAGCTTTTCTTCGCTCGCACGGTCGGCATGGGTGGAGTCGCCATCGAGCAGCAGCAGTGCCTCCTGGCGGCGCATCTTCTGCACGGACAACGCCAACGAAGGCCGCTGCAACGCATCCACCTGCGCCTGCAGGGCGTCGGCGGCCTGCTGCAATTGCGCGGCGAGGCCGGCATCGCCACGACCCATCTCATCGACGCGTTCGAACAGGGCGGCCACACCCTGCGAGAACGCGCCGGCGGCTTCGGTCAGTGCCTGCAGCGCCTCGCGCCGGCCGGGATCCATCGGCATCGCGCGCAGCGCCTGAAGATCGGCCTGGAGCGCCTTCTGCGTCGCCAGCAGCTGCGCGCGGTCGGCATCGTCGAAACTACGTGCATACTGGGTCTGCAGACGACGCGCCTCGGCCACCTGCGTGGCCACGCTCGCGGCCAGATCGCTGCCGTGCTGGTAGCTGGCCTGGCTGCGCGCCGCCTGCGTGCTGGCATGGCCGGTCCAGGCGTAGACGGCGGCGATCGCGATCAGGCCCAGCCCACAGACCCACAGGGTCGCCTTGAGCTTGCTGGCCACACTGAGCCGATGCGGCTGCAGCCACAGCAGCAGGCCGGGGGACGCCGAGCGCAGTGCGGCAAGCCGCATGCGCAGGGACCGGAGGTGGGGGACGACGGCCGACATGACAGGCTCCAGGCGTAAGGACGCACCTGTATCGGCGGGAAATGGCGCAACTTTAGGGCGCTCCTGGTTCACTCCCACCGATTGCTGGCGGACGCGGCCTTTGTACCCGGCACAGGCGACGGGGGGATGACACCCGCGCAATGCTTGACCTCAACCCCGGTTGGGAGAGCACAGTAGATCTCCCTCCCCCGCCCGGCGCGCGCATGACGACGCTCGATGTCCCCCGCTACCTGCAACGCCTGAAGCTGGATGCACCGCCACCGCTGACGCTGGCGGGCCTGACCCTGCTGCAGCAGCGCCACAACGCACTGCTTCCGTTCGAAACCCTCAGCTGCCTGCTGCGCGATGCAGTACCGATCGACCTGGACAGCGTGCAGCGCAAGCTGCTCGACGACCGTCGTGGCGGCTACTGCTTCGAACTCAATGGCGGCCTGCTGGCACTGCTGCAGGCGCTGGGCTTCGATGCACAGCCGTTGAGCGCGCGCGTGCTGCTGGCCGCCCAGGACGGCGAACTGACCGCACGCACCCACCTGCTGCTGCGCGTGCAGGTGGACGGCGATGACTGGCTGGTGGATGCCGGTTTCGGCAGCCTGACCCCGACCGTGCCGCTGCGGCTGCATGATCCGCAGCCGCAGGCCACGCCCCACGAGCGCTTCCTGCTGCAGCGCCTGCCCGGCGAGGGGGATTTCGTGCTGTCCGCCGAGTCCGGCGATGGCTGGCGGGCGATGTATCGCTTCGACCTGCACGCGCCGGCACCGATCGACAACGTCGTGGGCAACTGGTACGTGTGCACCCATCCCGATTCCAGTTTCCCCGGCCAGCTGCGCGCATCCCTGACCGGGCCGGACTGGCGACGCACCATCGGCAGTGGCAACTACACCGAGTACCGTCCCGGCCAGGCACCGGACAAGCGTCCGCTGCGCGATGTGGGCGACGTGCGCGAGGTGTTGCAGCAGCGCTTCGGCATGCAGCTGCCGGACGACCCACGGCTGGACCCGGCGATCAACGACTGGCTGCAGCGCTCGCGCGCCGCGCCCTTGTAGAGCCGAGCCCATGCTCGGCTGCTGTTGGCCCAGCCGCTCCAGCTCAGCCGAGCATGGGCTCGGCCCTACAGAATCACGCGCGCCTGCAGCGCAATGCGATTGCCTTCGCTGTCGGCGATCTCGGCCACGCGCCAGTCACCGGCATCGGCCGGGCCGAAGCGCAGCTCGGCCCCGGCCTGCAGCGCACGCTCGAGGCTGGCATCCAGGTCATCAACCCCGATGTAGATGCGCGCACCGTGGACGGAGGGCAGATAGTCGGCCCCCCGCACCAGCGCCGTGCTGGCACCGGTGGCCTCATCGGCAAACGGCAGGTAGGCCATCCTGCAGTCGTGCAGCAGGATCGGTTCGTCCACCGCCACCTGCAGCCAGTGCTGGTAGAAGGTGATGGCCCGGCCCAGGTCAGTGACCGGTATCTCGACGTGCAGGATGGGGTTCATGTCCGCAGGATAACCGGATGCTGACACTGCCTTGCAGGTCCGTACTGGCATGCTGGACCGCCCTTTCCTCGCGGAGTCCTGCATGTCCCTGGCCGATCATCGTGGTGCGCTGGCACCGCTGGGCTTCCTGCGCGTGGCCATCAACCTGGGCAATCCAGTACTGGCGCAGGGGGACGCGCGCTCACCGCGCGGGCCGTCACTGGAACTGGCCACGGCATTGGCGCAGCGCATGGGCGTGCAGGCACGCTTCACCTGCCACGACGCCGCGGCCGCGGTGGTCGCTGCAGCCAGCAAGGATGCCTGGGACCTGGCCTTCCTGGCCATCGATCCGGCGCGCGCCGACCGCATCGCCTTCAGCGCCCCCTATGTGGAGATCGAAGGCACCTACCTGGTGCGCGAGGACAGCCCTGCGCAGCAGGTGGCCGACCTGGACCGCGATGGCCTGCGCATCGCGGTCGGTCGTGGCGCCGCCTACGACCTGTTCCTCAGCCGCGAACTGCGCCACGCCATGATCGAGCGGGCCGAGACGTCGGCCGCTGCCATCACCCTGTTCGATCTGCAGCGCCTGGATGCCGCCGCCGGCGTGCGCCAGCCGCTGGCCGCCTGGGCGCAGGCGCATCCCGGCCACCGCGTGCTGGCCGACCGTTTCACCGTGATCCAGCAGGCGGTCGCGGCGCCGGCCTCGCGCCCGGCCGATGCATTGCAGGCGCTGTTCGAGGAAGTGGAGGCGATCAAGGCAGGCTCGTTGCTGGGCGAAGCCTTCGCCCGTGCCGGGCAGGCGGTTACGTTGGTACGGTGACCGCGGGACACACGCAGTCGAGCATGGCTCGACGCTATAAATGCGCGTCTGCCATGTGCCGGACGTGCTCGGCCGCCTGAGCGTGCAGCCAGTCGCGGAAGGCCAGGAAGCCGCGATGGCGGGCCGAGCGCTGCGGGTAGACCAGCCAATGCGGCCAGGCGGTTTTCAGTCGCAGGCTGGACAGCGCCACCAGTTGGCCCGAATCCAGCAGCAGGCGCGCCCGCGTCACCCGTCCCAGCGCTACGCCCACCCCGTCCAGCGCCGCACGGTGATGCGCCTCCGAATCATCCAGCACCGCCACGAAGCGCGGCGGCGGGTTCTGCCCACTCAGCGCGAACCAGGCGCCCCACGCGCCATCGGGATCCCCCAGCAGCGGCCACTGGTTCAGCGGCACGCGGTCGATCCCTCCCATGCGTTCGATCAGCGCCGGGCTGGCCATCGGCAGCAGCCACTCGTCGAACAGCGGCTCCACCACCAGGCCCGGCCACTGCCCGCTGCCCAGCCGCAGCGCGGCGTCGAACTGGCGCTGTCGCTCGAAGTCAATCAGGCGTTCACTCGACTGCAGGTTGATCTCGATCTGTGGATGCTCGGCAACGAAGTGCCCCAAGCGCGGCACCAGCCACGCCGACGCCATCGACGGTACCGCGCTGATCGTCAGCACGTGCTCGGCGCGTGCGGCATAGGGCTGGAAGGCCTCGTTGATCGCATCCAGATGCGGGCCGACCTGGTCGAGCAGGCGCTGCCCTTCCAGGGTGAGGGTGACGCCGCGTGGCTGGCGGACCAGCAGTGGCTGCCCCAGCCGCTCTTCCAGCTGGCGCATCTGATGGCTGAGCGCACTGACGGTCAGGCTCATCGACGCCGCTGCGCGTGACAGGTTGCCCAGCCGCGCGGCGGCCACGAAGCCCTGCAGGGCGTGAAGGGGCGGACGGGACATCAGGCTTGAATTCCTCTCAAGGCATGCTTGCGGAAATGTCGCTTTTTCCGCGTCCATGCTGCCCGTATCGTGCAATCCACTCAAGTGGAGGGACGCTCATGAACATCTACGGCAGCCTGTTGTTCCTGCAGGGCCACGTGGCCAACGCCGAACTGGCCCGGCAGCTGGCCTGCCCGTCCACCGGCTCCCCCACGGGTGCGCCGCAACCGGCCGCGCCGGTTCAGCAACCGCGTGGCCGTTGAACACGGCTCAACCTGCATACCAACGCTGGACGTGTTCAGGCAGCCATGGCATTGGGTCGATATCCAGCGCCCGGCAACCGTCGAGGGTGTCACGCAGCACGCGCTCGCCGGGGCCACCGGGCATGCGCAGGCCATCCTCTTCCGGAAGCTGCACCGCCGCCCAGTCGTGCAGCCGGTCCATGCGCAGGCGCTGGGCGGCCTGCAGCCAAGCCTTGAGCTGGAAACAGCGATAGCCCTGTGCGCCCAACGCATCAACCGCGAGCGACAACGCCTGGTTGGCACCACGCACCCATTCGGTGCGACCTCCGGCCTTGTCCTGGACCGTCATCGGCGCCGGCGCGCGGTGCGCCTTGAACGGCGAACGCAGCTGCAGCTCCAGATCACGCGCATCGCGCTCGCTCTCCGCTTCCACCAGCGTACCGGCATCAAGGTCGAAGAACTCGAACCAGCGCCGGTGCAATGCGCTGATGCGCCCGAGCGGATCGCGTGAGAAGCCGATCTTCGCGTAGTCCTCCCACGCACAGGGGAAGACGTAGGCGAAGACACGACCGTCGATGCGGATATGCGGCTGCATGTGCGCAGGCTGCCTCCACTGCAGCCCGGGCGCAACCGGGCGTTGCCGTGGGCGCCGCAGGGCTTTGGCAGTACGGCTTCATGCAGCCGCTGCGGACTATCCTTGCTGGCTGTCGCTGTCATCACCGCCACCATGCCTGCTCCTGCGCCTGCCCACCTGCCGGTTTCGTCCATCACCCTGGAAGCGGCAACCTTCGCGGTGGTCCACCAGCACAACGCGGACATCGCGCGGCAACCGGCCTCGCTGACCAAGCTGATGACCGCCTACGCCGCTTACGGATGCGTCGAAGAGAACGGTGGCACGTGGGACCAGGCGGTCACCATCGCCGCCGAGGATGTGCATGCCGTAGCCGATGATGAAACACGCATGGGCCTGGTGCCCGGCGAAACGGTCACGCTGGCGCGCCTGCTGGAAGGGTTGATGATCGTCTCCGGCAATGATGCGGCGCTGGCCATCGCACGCCATCTGGACGGATCACAGCCTGCGTTCCTGGGCCGCATGAACTGGCACGCGCGCCAGCTTGGCCTGCGCAGCACGCGGTTCGCCAGCGTGTCCGGCATCACCACCCCGCACCATGCCTCCAGCGCGCGCGACATGGCGGTACTCGCCGCCTGCCTGCTGAATGACCATCCGCAGATCCTGGCAATCACCGCGCAGCGCACGTTCGCGCATGGCCGCTTCAGCCGCAGCAACCAGAACGCACTGCTTGGCGAAGACGGCGTGGACGGATTGAAGACCGGTTACACCCAGGCCGCAGGCTTCTGCCTGGCCGCCACTGCCTGCCGGGCTGTGCCCGGGCGGAACCTGCCGGTACGCCTGATCACCGTGGTGCTGGGCGCTGAAAGCCGCGACGCACGCGATGCCCTTGTGCGCGAGAGGCTGGCCGCCGGGTTTGCGGCGCTGGCCGACACCACCGCCGACGCCTGAGCGGATCAGCGTCGCTTGACCGTCGCCACGATCAAGCGCTGCAGCTCGGCCTCGGCGCCGACCTTGTCCAGCGCGCCTGCCGCCACGGCTTCGGACAGGGCTTCGGCCGCACCGAGAATCGCCCAGCGTCCGGCCAGGGGGACCGTGCCATCGGCCGCAAACGGGCCCAGCCAGGTGTCGCAGTTGTCGATGAAGTCCTGCTGGTAGCGCCGACGCACTTCATGGAGTTCCGGCGCGCCCACCAGCGCAGCGAGGATGCCCTGCACTTCACTGCCCTGGCTGAGGACGCAGTCGATGTAGCCGGAGGCGATGGCCGCCGCACGATCGGCCAGCTGCGCCCTGGCACGGCCGATACGCTCGTGGAAGACCACCGTCTGCCGCCCGTCATAGTCATCGTAGAGCGCGGCCAGCAGTCCGTTGCGGGTCACGAAGTGATCATAGGCCACCGGTTTGGTCACACCGGCCGCCTCGGCCAGCCGCCCCAGCGTCAATGCGTCGGTGCCTTCTTCACCGATCAGCGCCCAGGCCACGTCCAGCAACTGGCGGGCGCGTTGCTCGCGGGTCAATCGGCGGCGCGTGGGAGCGGCGTTGGCAGGCATCGGTGGAGCACGGCGGTCAGCGCATCGGAGCACCGATTTTACGGCCGATCGCCAGCGCGGTCTGCAGATGCGCTTCGGCTGCACCGGCATCGGCGTCCAGCAGCAGGTCGGACGACAGCGCGCGCGCGCCGCAGTAGTCGAAGATGCCCATGTCGATCTGGGTCTTCATCGCCGCACCGTAGCCGCGCCGTTCGATCATGTCCGCGCCAGCCCCGCCGATGCCGACCAGATGCACGCCCAACCGCTGCAGCTTTTTCTGCACCTTGCCATCGGCGCCGTCCTGGTAGGCCCAGCCCTGGGTGAACACACGATCGATCCAGCCCTTCAGCAGCGCGGGGAAGGACCACCAGTACAGGGGATAGACCAGTACCAGCGTGTCGGCAGCCTGCAGCCGCGCCTGCTCGGCGGCGACGTCAGCCGGAGTTGCGCCGGTGCCACGGAACAGCGCCTGGTCCTGCATGTTGAAGCGCGGATCGAAGCCTTCAGCCATCAGATCGGCGTGGGTCACGCTGTTGGCGGCATCCGACGCGGTGATGGCTTCGCCGATGCGCCTGGCGATGGCATGGGTCAACGCGCCGGGTTCAGGGTGGGCGGTAACGATGAGGGTGTGCATGGGGCATGTCCGGAGTTCACTAACTACCAATAGTAAGTAGTGTCGCCCGGGATACCAGCGCCATGCGTGGGACGCTGTTTCCGCATCCACCGTATAGTGCGGCGGTTCCCACTGAGCTGCCCGACGATGCACCGGTATCTGCTTGCCCTTCTGCTGGCCCTGCCGATGGCAATGGACGTTACGCCCGCGCTGGCCGGTGAACTCAGTCCGGAAGACTCGGCCGCATTGCGCAATGAGGTGCAGGCGATGATGGGCGCCTTCGCCCGTGGCGATACCGAGCTGATCATCGCGCGTACCCATCCCAGCCTGAAGCAGCTGGCCGGTGGCGACGAGGCCTATGCGCGGGCGACCCGCGACACCGTGAAGGCGCTGCGCAAGGCCGGCGTCAGCATCATCAGCGACGAGGCAGGCGTGCCGGGCCGCACCTATGCGGCCGGTGACGAGGAAGTCTGCTTCGTACCGCGCCAGTCACTGCTGCGCGTGCGCGAAGCGCCGATGCGCAGCACGTCATTCATGGTTGCTGTGCGACGCGTCGGTACAACGCAATGGCGCTATCTGGACGGCGCGGCGATGCTGGACAACCCGGCACTGCTGCAGCAACTGCTGCCGGCGCTGGAGCCGGGCGTGACGCTGCCCAGGGGTGGAATGGAAGCGCTGTAGTCGCAGGTGCGCGTCCATCCACGCCCGGGCTGGATCCATTGCAGGCCTGGGCGTGTGTCAGCGGAACAGCGCGTTCAACGCCGCGCCCGAAGCCGCCTGCTGCAGGCCATCGAAGCGGCCGTCCTGCAAGATCGGCTCGATGGCCTGCATCAGCCCACCCCACGCAGCTCGCGCCAGCGCACCGCCCAGGCTGACCCGTCGCACGCCGAGTGCGGCGATGTCCTGCAGGCTCAGCGGTGTCGGTCCACCCACCAGCAGGTTCACCGGCTTCGCCCCTGCAGCGGCAACCACCGCGCTGATCTGTTCGGGCGTGCTGATGCCCGGTGCATACAGCACATCGGCGCCGGCCTCGGCATAGGCGCGCAGGCGCTGCAGGGTGTCCTGCAGATCCGGCACGCCAACGAAGAAATTCTCGGCCCGCGCGACCAGCAGCACATCGCCCCCCGCGCGGTCGATGGCCGCACGTGCCGCACACAGTCGCTCGACCGCCTGCCCGATCGGCCGCAGCGGCGCATCGACCACGCCGCTGGCGTCCTCGATCGACAGCGCCGCGATACCGGTGTCGATGGCCGCCGCCACCGCCTCGCCCACTGCCTGTGGCGTGGCGCCGAAGCCATCACCGAAATCGGCGTTCAACGGCAGCGGTGTCGCGGCCGCCATCAGCCGCAGATGTTCCAGTGTGGCCTGCAGCGAAACCGCCCCATCCGGCCGCCCTTCACTCCAGGCGCAGCCGGCACTGGTCGTGGCCAGTGCCTGGAAGCCCTGCCGCTGCAGGTAGCGGGCGCTGCCCACGTCCCACGGATTGGGCAGCACGAAACAACCTCGCGCATGCAGCTGGCGGAAACGCGCGCGCTTGCGCGGGGTGTCGGCATCAAGCGGGGTCATGGCGGGTTCCCGGGCGGCGGACCTGCACCCTAGCCCACGCTGCGGCGGCACTCAATCACGGCGTGGGCCAGCGTGCATGAGGTGATGCCGGCTGCTTATTGGACACCACCGTGCACGCTGCCCGAGCGTGCTTGCCTGCCACACAGTGCCCCACGGAGCCCCAGATGCACCCGGACCCGCAGACCCTGATCGACGCCGGCGACGATGACGCCCATTGGGCCGACCTGCTTTCACCCGCGCGCCGTCGCCTGATCGCGTCGGCCGGGCTGGCCGCTGGCGGCCTGGCCAGCGCGTCGGCTGCCACCGCAGCCGCGCGCAGCGACAACGCCGTGAACACCACCGAACCCGGGCGACCCGGCTTCCGCGCCATCGTTCCGCCGGCGTCCGAGGGCCGCAGCCCATGGGGCCAGGCCACGGCCAGCGAGCCTACCCCGCGGCCGGCCAGCGTGCGCCCCGGCGAGGCCACGCTGCCCACCCGGCCACGTGCCTACACCGCCATCAAGAGCTACCACGCCCACATCTACTTCGACGAGGACAGCTTCGAGAAGGCCGCGCTGCTGCGGCGCTGGGCCGCCGAGCGCTTCCCTGTGGAGCTGGGCAACTGGAACCTTGAGCCACGCGGGCCGCACGTCACCCCGTCGTTCTATTTCGGCTTCACCAACGACCTGCTGCCGGTGCTGGTGCCCTGGCTGCAGCTCAACAGCCTGGGCCTGACCATCCTGATCCACCCCAATACCGGCGATGGCCGCGCCGACCATCTGCATTACGCGTTGTGGGTGAACCGCGCGCAGCCGGTCAATGCCTACAACTGGCCGGCGCCGAAGCCCGGGCAGCCGGAACCGCTGGAAGAGGTGTTCCCGAACGTGGTGCCGACGGTGCCGCTGGAGATCTGAGCGGCCGGGTGCCGGAGAGCTCCATGTTGGGGCGCAGTGTGCTGCCCACCGAACCCCGTCCTCCCCGCATGGCGTGGATGCCGGCATCGTCGGCCTACGTGCATGCATCCCCGTCCAGCACCACGTTCAGCGCGCCTTGATCCAGCGCCCGCCATACGGCCGCAAGCGCTACGGGAGATTTCAAACATACGATTGAAACGCTGCAAACTTCGCCGAACTGGACAGCATCCGCCGGTTCCGCCAGACTGCCGCCCTTTCCCGTCTTCCGGATCCCATGGCGAAGCTGCTGGTCCTGCACGGCCCCAACCTCAACCTGCTCGGCACCCGCGAGCCGGAGGTCTACGGCCACACCACGCTGGCCGACATCGACCAGGCCCTGGCTGCCCAGGCATCGGCCGCCGGACACACCGTGGAACGCCTGCAGTCCAACGCCGAGCATGTGCTGGTGGACCGCGTGCAGGCTGCGCGCAGCGACGGAACCGCTTTCATCCTGATCAACCCCGCCGCCTTCACCCACACCTCGGTCGCCCTGCGCGATGCGCTGGCGGCGGTGGCGGTGCCGTTCATCGAGATCCACCTGTCCAACCCGCATACCCGTGAGCCGTTCCGCCAGCACAGCTACTTCAGTGACAAGGCAGTGGGCGTGGTATGCGGTTTCGGTGCCGACAGCTACCGCTACGCGATGGACGCGGCGCTGCTGCGCGTGCAGGCGGCCAGCGCGTGAAGATGCCGCCGCGTGTGCTTGCCGGCATCCTGCTGTGGGCCGGTCTGTGCGGCGCCAGTGTCGCTGCCGAGCGCGCGGCCGCGGGCATCGACTGCGCACAGGCAAGCGGCGGCTACGAGCGCGACATGTGCGATTCCGATCGCCTGGATGATGCCGACAGCGCATTGAACGCCGTCTACGCGCAGGCGCGTGGCGAACTGAAGGCGCAGGCAACCGATGGCAGCTGCAGCCGCTGCGCGGCGGCCGAACAGCAGCTGGTGAAGGCCCAGCGCATCTGGATCACCTTGCGCGATGCAGATTGCGAGGCGGTGTATGCCTTCAATGCAGACGGCACCTCGCGCAACCCCGCGAAGATGCAATGCCTGATCACCCAGACGCGCGACCGTACGCGGCAGCTGCGCGAGTTCTACGAACTGCTTTGAACCGAGTGCAACCGCACTCTCCACCACACTGACATCACGAGCAAAGAGGCCACCATGGATCTCCGCAAAATCAAGAAGCTGATCGACCTGCTGGAAGAGTCGAACCTGGCTGAAATCGAAATCAAGGAAGGCGAAGAGTCGGTGCGCCTGTCGCGCGCCCCGGTAGCCGGCTATGCCGCCCCGGTCGCCGCGCCGGTGTATGCCGCTCCGGCCGCCCCGGCGCCGCAGGCGATGCCGATGCAGTCGCCGACCGAAGCCTCCACCGGCGGCAGCGCCAAGCCGGGCCCGGCACTGCCGGAAGGCCACGTGCTGCGCTCGCCGATGGTCGGCACCTTCTACGCCTCGTCCGCCCCGGACAAGCCGGCCTTCGTCACCGTGGGCCAGCAGGTCAAGGAAGGCGAAACCCTGGCCATCATCGAAGCGATGAAGATGTTCAACCCGATCGAAGCCGACACCTCCGGCACCATCGTTGCCATCCTCGGCGAGAACGGCCAGCCGGTGGAATTCGACCAGCCGCTGTTCGTGATCGGCTGAGGGGCGCGCCATGCTCGACAAAGTCGTCATCGCCAACCGAGGGGAGATCGCGCTGCGCATCCTGCGCGCGTGCCATACCCTCGGCATCCGCACGGTGGCCGTGCACTCCACGGTCGACCGCAACCTCAAGCACGTGGCCATGGCCGACGAGTCGGTCTGCATCGGTCCGGCGCCGTCGCCGCAGAGCTACCTCAACATCCCGGCCCTGATCGCGGCGGCGGAAGTCACCGATGCCCAGGCCATCCACCCGGGCTACGGCTTCCTGTCGGAGAACGCCGACTTCGCCGAACGCGTGGAAGAATCCGGCTTCATCTTCATCGGCCCCAAGGCCGACACCATCCGCATGATGGGTGACAAGGTCGAAGCCATCCGCGCGATGAAGGCCGCGGGCGTACCGTGCGTGCCCGGCTCGGGCGGCCCGCTCGGCGAGGACATCGTCGCCAACACCAAGATCGCCCGCGAGATCGGTTACCCGGTCATCATCAAGGCGGCCGGCGGTGGCGGTGGTCGCGGCATGCGCGTGGTGCACGCCGAAGCGTCGCTGAAGACCTCGATCGAAACCACCAAGAGCGAGGCCAAGGCCGCGTTCGGCAATGGCGAGGTCTACATGGAGAAGTTCCTGGAGAATCCGCGCCACGTGGAAATCCAGGTGCTGGCCGATGGACAGGGCAATGCCATCCACCTCGGTGAGCGCGACTGCTCGATGCAGCGCCGCCACCAGAAGGTGGTGGAAGAGGCACCGGCGCCGGGCATCACCGCCGAGCAGCGCGAGCAGATCGGCAAGGTCTGCGTGGAAGCCTGCATCCGCATCGGCTACCGCGGCGCGGGCACGTTCGAGTTCCTGTACGAGGACGGCCGCTTCTACTTCATCGAGATGAACACCCGCATCCAGGTGGAGCATCCGGTCACCGAAATGGTCACCGGCATCGACCTGGTGGCCGAGCAGCTGAAGATCGCCGCCGGCCAGAAGCTGTCGATCAAGCAGAGCGACGTGGTGCTGACCGGCCATGCCATCGAGTGCCGCATCAACGCCGAAGACGCCGAAACCTTCGTGCCGAGCCCGGGCACCATCACCGGCTTCCATCCGCCGGGTGGCCCCGGCGTGCGCGTGGACACCCACATCTACAGTGGCTACCGCGTGCCGTCGAACTACGACTCGATGATCGGCAAGCTGATCGTGCACGGCCCGGACCGCGAAACCGCCATCGCCCGCATGCGGGTGGCACTGAGCGAAATGGTGGTCGATGGCATCAAGACCAACATCGCCCTGCAGCAGCGGATCATGCGTGACAAGGGCTTCCAGGCCGGTGGCCAGAACATCCACTACCTGGAAAAGCGCCTGGCCGAGCGCAAGAACAAGCCGATCGCATTGACCTGATCGGCGCCAGGTGCTGGACATGAAAAGGGCGGGGATCTCCCCGCCCTTTTCTGTTCCTGTAGAGCCGGGCCCATGCTCGGCTTGCCGCCAAGCACAGCCGAGCATGGGCTCGGCTCCTCAGCGAGCACGTCAGCGCTTGTCGGCCACGTCGGCCGGAATCTGCGAATGGGCCAGCGGCCGCACGCCATTGGGCGAGGTCGGATCGACGATCACCATGGTTTCGGTGGAACCATCGGGCCACACCACCTGGAAGGTGCTGCCGGCCGGCAGTGAAGCGAATGGCATGCCACTCTGCGCGCGGTAGACCGCAGCGACCTGGCTGGCACCGGCGCGGCGCACGTCTTCCTGCGCCTTCACCGTGGTCAGCTCCACCTTCGACAGATGCCGGTAGCGGTCCTCGTAGGTATCGATCATCAGCAGGCCAACCGCCCCAGCCGAGTAGGCCACGAACAGCGCCACCCAGAACCAGAACTTGGCCCCATGCAGGAATCGACGGTAATTCATCGGCCGTCCCTCTTTCCAACCAATCGCTTGATCCATTCCTTCATTTTCCCAGCACCTTGCCGCGATACCGCAGCGTCATACACGAAATCCCGGAAATCCTGCGCTCCATCCTGCGAACAGATCCCTCCGTTCGCACAAAAATTGTTGACCAGCACGCTGTCC
Organism: Stenotrophomonas sp. LC732; assembly: GCF_052446685.1. NCBI lineage: Bacteria > Pseudomonadati > Pseudomonadota > Gammaproteobacteria > Lysobacterales > Lysobacteraceae > Stenotrophomonas > Stenotrophomonas sp. LC732. Next base: position 4,030,817 of record NZ_CP199214.1, read on the forward strand.
GCTCCACAGGCCAGGCCGAGTTCACAGGCCGCAAGCCGCCATGCAAGTTCACTGAGCTGCTCGCCCGCCACCAGCCCGTCAAGCGCGCGGTCACCGGCCGCACGCACGCCCATGCCTGGCGCGATGGCCATGTAGGCCTCGGGGTCGCGCGAGGTGCGCACGCGCTCGACCAGGTCGCGGCGGTACTCGGCACTGTCATGCAAGGGCTCGCCCTCGGCGAACAGCGACGCTTCCGCGGCCAGGTTGCCCTGCGCGGCCGCCTTGCGGCGTTCGGCCAGCACCAGCGCCGCGCCCAGCTTGTCGCCCGGCACGAAACCGCCACACCGCTGTGCCACGCGCTCGCGTGCCTCGATCATCGCCGGCGCCGCAGTCAGGCCCAACCCGCTCAGTACGTTGTTGTCCAGGCGGTAGCCACCCGGATCGAGTGCGTACTGCGCGCAATAGTCATAGACGCGGCTGAGCATCCAGCGCGCCTCGTGATTGCCGTTGTCGGCCTGTGCGCGCAGGCGCTGGGCGTAGGCATACAGGTCGCTGGCGTCTTCGATGTCGGCGCGCAGGTCCAGCGGCAGGCCCGACGGCAGCGTGTTGCCGCGCTCGAAAGCCGCCAGCCGCCGCGCCAGGGCTTCCGGCACCACCGGCAGCGGCGCTCCGCCGTCACGGCTGGCCATGGCCAGCGGCAGGTCCGGCGGCGTCGACGTCGACGCCACGCCAGCAGCATGGCCGCTGGCCCGATACCCGGCCACGCCCAGCACGGCCACCGCCGGCAGCACGAGCAACCAGGTTTTCAGGGTCGGAGCGAAGGCCATCGGCGGTGGTGAGCGTTCACGGCACGCAGGAAAGCGCCGAGTTTAGCAAGGCCCGGCAGGCCTGTCTGAACTGCCCCCATTCATCTCAAAGCGGCATCTCAGGCAATACGGAGACGCCCCGATGGTCTAGCATTGCCCCCTTTCCCGCGACTGTCCCCACCGCCATGCCGTTCCTGGAACTGACCCTGCGCTGCACCGAAGCCACCCAGCCCCGCTATGAAAATGCGCTGGAGGACGTCGGCGCACTGGCCGTGACCCTGCTTGATGCCGAAGCCGACACCAGCAACGAACAGGCCATCCTCGAACCCGGCGTGGGTGAAACGCCGCTATGGGACACCCTGGTGCTGAGCGCGCTGTTCCCCGCCGACAGCAATGCGCTGCTGCTGCTGGCCGCCCTGGAATCCTTCGACCCGGAACTGGACTGGAGCAATGGCAGCTTCCGCGCGGTCGAAGACGAAGACTGGGAGCGCGCATGGCTGGACCAGTTCCAGCCGATGGATTTCGGCAGCCGCACCTGGATCGTGCCGTGGAACCATGAACTGCCGGACGCTGCACAGGCCGCCGATGCCGCCGTGGTGCGGCTGGACCCGGGCCTGGCCTTCGGCTCGGGCACCCACCCGACCACCGCCCTGTGCCTGCGCTGGCTGGACCAGCTGGCCGTGGACGGCCAGCTGCAGGGCCAGCGCGTGCTCGACTTCGGCTGCGGCTCGGGCATCCTCGCGCTCGCCGCGCTGAAGCTGGGCGCCGCCGAAGCGATCGGCGTGGACAACGACCCGCAGGCGCTGGTCGCCACCGCCGACAATGCCGAGCGCAATGGCGAGCAGGCCCGCATGCAGGTGTACCTGCCGCAGGACGAACCGGTCGCCACCTACCCGATCGTGGTCGCCAACATCCTTGCCTCGGCGCTGGATGCGCTGGCCGAGCTGCTGGCCGCACGCGTCGCCGCCGGCGGTCGCATCGCCCTGTCGGGCATCCTGCAGGGCCAGGAAGGCGAACTGCTGCAGCGTTATGCCGCGTGGTTCGACGATCTGCAGGCCACCCAGGATGGCGACTGGATGCGCATCACCGGCACGCGCCGCGCCTGATCGTGATTGAATGACCGCTGGATCCGAGCCCGCGCCCTGAGCATGTCCGAGCCGAACCCGCCGCGCCGCCCTTTGGCCACCTTCCTGCGCCCCGCGTCGGAAGGCGAGGCCGCACCTGCGACCGACGCGCGCACGCCCGACCCGTCGGCGCATGACATCCCTGCCGCGAAGTCCGGGGACCCGGTCGACGCGGCGCTGCCGCCGATGGCGGAGACGCGACAGCTCGATGACACCGTCATCCTCGACGAAGCGACCGTGATCGAACCCGTCCTTGCCGGCCCGGCCGCGCAGGCGGTGGCCGGCGATGCGCCGAGCTTCCTGGGCACTTCGCGGCCGCGCGCGCTGCCGACGCCGCGCTGGCACTGGGTGCTGGTCGCCGGGCTGGCACTGCTGCTGGTACTGCAGAGCGTGCTGGCCGATCGTGCGCGCCTGGCCGCCGACGCCGGCAACCGCACCTGGCTGGGCGCACTGTGCGGCGTGCTGCGCTGCAGCCTGCCGGCCTGGCACGAGCCGACCGCGTTCACCATGACCAGCCGCGAGATCCGCCCCCTGCCCGGCCAGGCCGGTGTGCTGCAGGTGCAGGCCAGCATCCGCAACGATGCGCGCTGGGCACAGGCCTGGCCGGACCTGCGCCTGTCACTGTCCGATGCCGATGGCCGGGTGATCGGCAGCGGCGTGTTCACGCCCGCGCAATACCTTGGCGAAAGCCCGGCCACGACCGTGCTGGAACCGGGCCAGAGTGCGCGCATCGCGTTCCGCGTGCAGGAACCCGCCGCGTCCACCGTCGCATTCACCTTCGACTTCCTCTGACCAGGGTAGAGGCGACCCGCCGTGGCAGGTCGGGCACGCTCGCGCTAGACTGGCCGCCACCACCTCGTCCGGCCGCGCGCTCCGCGCGCACGGGCCAACCGAATCGGGAACCCCCTTGAACGCTGTCCTCTCTCGTCCTGACAACAGTCGTGGCGCTCCCCGGCCACCGCTGCGTGAACACGTCGCCCAGTCCGTGCGCCGCTACCTGCGTGATCTTGATGGCTGCGACGCGGACGATGTCTACGAGATCGTGCTGCGCGAGATGGAAATCCCGCTGTTCGTGGAAGTGCTCAACCACTGCGAAGGCAACCAGAGCCGCGCCGCCGCGATGCTGGGCATCCACCGCGCCACCCTGCGCAAGAAACTGAAGGAATACGGCATCAGCGCCTGAGCGCGCGCGGGTAGTGCCGGCCGCTCGCCGGCAACCCCATGAACGATGGCAGGATGTCGCAGTTGCCGGCCAGCGGCCGGCACTACCGGTAGATCCACGCCATGCGTGGATGCAGCCCCGGCGGGATCACCCGCCGCCGCCCGCCTTCCAGTAGTACCGCACCACATGGAAGAACACCGGCGCGGCGAAGCACACCGAATCTAGCCGGTCGAGCATGCCGCCATGGCCCTCGATCATGTGGCCCCAGTCCTTGATCCCACGGTCGCGCTTGATCGCCGACATCACCAGGCCGCCCCAGAATCCCATCAGGTTGATCAGCAGCGACAGGCCGAACGCCTGCAGCGGCGTGAACGGGGTGATCCACCACAGCGCCGCCCCAAGCGCGCTGGCGCTCAGCACGCCACCCACGAAGCCCTCCACCGTCTTCGACGGCGACAGCTTCGGCGCGATCAGGTGCCGGCCCAGCAGCTTGCCCCAGATGTACTGCAACACGTCCGAGGACTGCACCACGATCACCAGGAAGGCGAACAGCAGCACGTTGCGCGAGGGGTCGTGACCGGGCACGTGCAGGTTCAGCAGCAGCGGCACGTGCGAGATGCAGAACACGCAGATCATCAACCCCCACTGCACCTTCGCGGTGCGCTCCAGGTAGTGCGTGGTATCGCCACCGATGGTCGACAGGATCGGCAGGAACAGGAACGCATAGACCGGGATCAGCAGCGTGTACATGCCGTACCAGTCGATCCACACCAGGTAGTACTGCCACGGCAGCACGATGTAGAACGCAGCCAGCAGCGCGTAGTAGTCGCCTGAACGGGTCGGCGCCAGGGTGATGAACTCGCGCAGCGCGAACAACGAAATGATCGCGAACAGCACGATCACCCCGGCGCGGCCGAAGAACAGCGCCAGCCCGACCACGATCGCCATCACCCACCATGCACGGATACGCGACACCAGGTTGGCGATCACCGCGCTGGGCTGACCGCGCTGGCGCCAGCGCAGGGTCTCGGCCACCAGCGTGGCCAGCACCAGCACCGCGCCGACGCCGGCAAACAGCAGGCCGGTCTGCTGGCCGACACTCTGCGTTGCCAGATCGCCAGATACATCCAGCACGAAACTCATGCACGACCTCCATTCGGCGCCAGGTCCAGCAGCGCCTGCCGGCTGCGGGCCAGGAATGCGGCCTTGTCCTCGTCGGCCTGCAGCCGCAGCGGCGTGCCGAAGGTGGCCGTGCACAGCAGCGGCAACGGCAGGAACCGCCCCTTCGGCATCACCCGCTTCAGGTTGTCGATCCATACCGGCACGAACTCCAGCTCCGGCCGTTGCCGCGCCAGGTGGTAGATGCCGCTCTTGAACGGCAACAGCGGTTCATCGCCGATATTGCGCGTGCCTTCCGGGAACAGGATCAGCGAGCAGTCTTCGTCCACCGCATCGCGCAGTACCTGCAACGGGTCCTGCTGGCGATGGCCGGCCTCGCGCTCGACCAGAACACCGTTGAACACCGCATCGATCAGGTAGCGACGCAGGCCATCACGCTGCCAGTACTCGGCCGCGGCCACCGGGCGCACCTGGCGCCGCAGTGCCGGTGGCATCGATGACCAGATCAGCACGAAGTCACCATGGCTGGCGTGGTTGCCGTAGTACACGCGGCGCTCGCTGGACGGCGCGCAACCGATCCACAGCGCGCGTGCGCCGGTCACCACATGGATCGCGCCACTGCAGGCGCGGGCAATCAGTTCGGCAAACATCGGTCACTCCCATTCACGTCTGCGGCCACACCACGGCCAGCACCAGCAGTGCGAACTGCACTGCGGTCAGCAGGTACTGGCGCAGCAGCAGGCGGCGCATGCCGGACCAGCGCGCATCCCAGCCACGCAGTGGCGCATCGGGCGACGCGCGGCGCAGGCCACTGTCGTGCAGCAGCTGATCGATGCGGCGTGCGGCGGCTTCGCCCTCCAGTCCTTCATCGCGCAGCAGCTGCAGCAGGCTGGCATCCAGCCCCACCCGCCACGCGTGGTAGGCCTGTGCGATGCCCGCGGCAACACTGAGCAGCAACAGGCCGGCAGCGATCATCGCCAGCCCCGGCTCGGTGCCGAGCAGCAGCAGTGCCACCAGCAACATCCCCAGCGACAGCAGCGCCGGCCAACGCCCCTGGCGCAGCAGCAGGTGCATGGTCACCAGATCGGGAACCGTGCTCATGCGCGCGCTCCTGCCGCAGCAATGATGGCATGCAGATGCGCCGCGTGCAGCACGATGCCGGGGCGTGCAGCCCGCACGATCGCCACTGCCGCGTTCGCATCGACGGCACGACCACTGCGCAGCAGCCAGGTGGCGACGCTGGCGGCACTACGCGAATAGCCCAGCGCGCAGCACGCCAGCAGCGGCCCCTGCACGCGCAGACGCTCGATGGCATCGGCCGCCTCGCGCAGCTGTTCCGGCGTGGGCACCACCAGGTCCAGCATCGGCACGCTGGCATACGCCGCGCCCGGCGCGCGGCAGGACAGTTCAGCACAGGTATCGACCACGCCGACCAGCGGTGTTGGCAACGCAGCACAGGGAATGCGTCCCAGCCACACGTCATCCATCACCGGCACCGGATGCGGCGCACGCCGCGTCCACAGCCGCGAATTGACCCAGGCTGCGCCCAGGTACGGCGCCAGCAGCCAGCGTGCCGCCATGGTCAGGCGACCATCGGCGCGCTTCTGGAACACCGCGGTACCCAGCCCGGCATAGGCCAGCGCCACCAGCAGCAGCGACACCACCGGCCACAGCAGCCACAACGCGGCGCCACGCAGAAGCACCACCGGCACCAGCAGCACAGCGGCCCCCAGCAGGTACACCCCCGCCAGGCGCCAGCGCTTGGCATCACGTGCCGTGCGCCATGCACGCAGCGGGGGCGTGCCCTGCTCCGGCCACAGCCAGACGCACAACCAGCCGGCCAGCAGGCCGGTCGGGATATCGATGAAATGATGCTGGAACGTGGTCAGCACCGATACGCCGATCAGCAGCGCCCACACATGCAGCACCCAGCGCCACACGCCGTGCAGGTACTGTGCGAACTTCACCCACAGCACGATCAGCAACACGATGTGCAGCGACGGTGCCTGGTTGAACGGCTTGTCGAAGCCCAGCAGCACATCGAACAGCCAGCCGAACACACCGCCGATCTGCGGACGCTCGAAGCTGAAGCGCAGCGGCCACAGCAGGAAGCAGCTCACGGCGATCAGCTGTGCGCTCAACAGCCGCAATGCGTGCCGGTCCAGCTCCAGCCGTTGCCGGCACAGGAAGAACGAGACCGCGTAGAACAGGTCGATCGACCAGTACGGCACGATGGTCCATGGCACGAACGGGATGCGGGTCTCCCAGCCGAACGCCATCACCGGCAGGGTAGCGTGGCGGCCGGCCATCCAGTTGGCGAAGCCATAACTGGCGAAGAAGAACGGACCCAGCAGGGCCAGCCACAACAGGGCGCGCCGCCAGGGGCGCCCCTCTGCGGCCAGTGGGGATGCGGCGAGCGTCGCCATCACGCGGTCCGGCGCGCCAGCGATACGGTGAAGATGCCGAAGTCGTCGATACGCTGCGCCACCTTCTCGAACCCGGCCAGGCGCACCAGTTCGTCCATCTCCTGCTGGGTACGGCGGCGCATCACCCACGCCGCGCCACCGCGGTGGCTGGTCAAGGCACGGGCAATGAATTCCAGCTGCGGGTGCCAGGGCTGGCCGGTATAGGCCAGGTAGCCACCCACCGGCACCGCTGCGGCAATGCCCTGCAGCGAGCGCAGCACGGCGTCGTTGTCGGGGAACAGTTCGTACAGGCCCGAGACTACCGCCAGCGTCGGCGCTGGATCGACCTTGGCCAGCTGTGCCGGGTCGAACGCATCACCCTGCTCGAAGCGCGCGATGTCGGCCGCGCCCAGGCGCTGGATCAACGCCTGGCCCTGGGTCACGTTCAGATCGCTGAAGTCGCGCAGCACGATGCGGTCGGCGCGCTGCTCGCCCTGGCCCAGTGCTTCCAGCACATAGCGGCCATGGCCGGCGGCCACGTCCAGCACCCGCACCGGCGTGCCCTGCCCGCGCAGGCGCTGTGCGGCGTCGCGCAGCAGTTCCTGCAGGTGCTGGCCACGCACGCGGATGCCACGCCAGCCGATCGCATCCAGGTAGTTGCGGTCGACCATCCGCCCCAATGGGCCCTTGCCGCGCGCCTCATTCCGGTAGATGTAGTCCAGCGTGCTACCGGAATCGAAACCGGTCTGCAGGCCCAGCGCGATGCCTTCGGACAGCGTGCCGCCGAAGCGCAGGCCGCCACGTACCACGCGCCAGCGCAGGTCGGCCAGGCTGTTGCGTTCCGGTGGCCAGGCCAGGATCTCCGACTCTTCGAAGGTCGGCCCATGGCGGTGCGCGTCGCGCCGTGACAGCTCGCGCAACGGTTCGGCGAAACGCGCCTGGATGAAGCTGCGGATGCGCGCCAGTGCCGGTGCCCGATCGCGCTCGCCCAGCGTGTCGTGGAAGAAGCCCGGCAGGTGCACCCGCTCCTTGATCGGGCTGGACAGGCGCTCATAGAAGCGATCCTGCGGGCCACGGTGCACCACGAAATCCGAGCCGGACACCAGCAGCTGCACCGGCACGCTGATCGCCTGCGCATCGGCCACGATGCGGTCGGCCGCTTCGTACAGGCCCAGCAGCACGCGCACCGAGATCGGCCGGGTGATCAGCGGATCGGTACGGTAGCTTTCCACCCGCGCCGGGTCATGGGTCAGCCACTGCGGCTTGACGTAGCTGTTGACGAAGAAGTTGCCGCGCAGCTTCTGCATCAAGGCCAGGCCCGGCCGCGCGAACGGCACGTACAGCTTCACCTTGAACGCCGGTGAAGCCATCACCAGCGCACGCAGGCGTGGCGCGTAATCGTGCACCCAGGTCGCGGCGACCACCGCCCCTACGCTCTGCGCGATCACCACGATGTCTTCCACCGCAATGCCGTGCTCGGCGCCGATGTGGGCGATGAAGCTGTCCAGGTCGCGCACCAGCGCCGGGAAGCCCGGTGCATCGCCACGCGCACCCGGCGAACGGCCATTGCCGCGCGCATCCCAGGCGAAGAAGGCGGTGTCGGGCAGGTCCAGCTCATCGACCAGGTGGGTGACGCGCCCGGAGTGCTCGTGGCCGCGGTGCAGCAGCACGATGGCCTGGGTGGCCGGGGTTGCGGTGGTGCCCGCCCAGTACCGGTAGAACAGCGGTACCTGGTCGAAGCTGTGGAATTCCCGTTCCTGCGCCTGACGCATGCAATCTCCTGATTGTCTTTTTGTATCTGCTTGATTAATTCGACGAAACCGCCGTTTCCCGCAGTCCGCGACGGACGCGGTTGATCATGGTCAGCATGCACAGCACCGCCATGGCCGCAGCCACGCCAGTGACCGTCATCGCGCCAACCCACTCAAACGCCAGCAGCAGACCCAGCACGCCGACGACGAAGGCGCGGTCACTCTTGCCCATCGGGCCGTCATAGCGGCGGCTGGCACCGACCATCAGCCCCAGCACCCCGGCGTACTCGCTCAGCGACGCCGTCCAGGCCACCAGCCACAGCACTTCCGGGCGCACGCCCGGCACGCTGAGCAGGCTCAGGTACAGCGCCGCGTCGGCGATCACATCGCACAGCTCGTTCAGATAGGCGCCCAGCCGCGACTGCTGGCCGAACTCGCGGGCCAACATGCCGTCCACGGCGTTGAGCGCCATGCGCAGCAGCATCCACAGCGGCAGCAGCAGGTACAGCAGGGGCTGGGCCGGCGCGCAGCACCAGACGGCGGCAGCGACCAGCAGCGAGACCACGGCCGCGGTCACGGTCACCGCATTGGCGGTGATCCCCATGCGGTACAGACCGCGTACGGCCGGACGCAACAGGTCCTGAAAACGTCCTTTCAATGCATAGATCGACACGATCCGAACCCGCTGATCCTTGGCAGTTCCGGCACAGCCTACCCGATTGGAGCAGCGCGCCCCATCGAATTGCTTGCGGACCGCCCCCGGCCAGGCTGTGCTGAAGGCGGCCACAGGCCGTGGGTGCGGGTCGATTTTCCCCGCCGGCGCCCGCCACCGGCCCCCACCGCCTACAATATCGGCCCCGCTCCGCTGCCGATTCTGTCCCATGACTGCTGATCTGTTGCCCGTCCGCCGGGCCCTCCTCTCCGTTTCCGACAAGACCGGCCTGGTCGAGCTGGCCACTGCGCTGGCGGCACGCGGCGTGGAGCTGTTGTCCACCGGCGGCACCGCCAAGGCGATCCGCGATGCGGGCCTGGCCGTGAAGGACGTGGCCGAGGTCACCGGCTTCCCGGAAATGATGGACGGCCGGGTCAAGACCCTGCACCCGATGGTGCACGGCGGCCTGCTGGGCCGCTCCGGCCTGGATGACGCAGTGATGGCCGAGCACGGTATCGGTGCCATCGACCTGCTGGTGCTGAACCTGTACCCGTTCGAATCGGTCACCGCCCAGGCCGACTGCACCCTGGCCGACGCGGTCGAGAACATCGACATCGGCGGCCCGGCCATGCTGCGCTCGGCTGCCAAGAACTTCGCCCGCGTGGCGGTGGCCACCGATCCGTCGCAGTACGCCGAGCTGCTGGCCTCGCTGGAGGCCAACAACGGCCAGCTGACGGCGGCCACCCGCTTCGCATTCTCGGTGGCCGCGTTCAACCGCGTCGCCCAGTACGATGCGGCGATCAGCAACTACCTGTCGGCGGTCACCGCCACTGACGCCGCCGTGCCGGCCCGTGCCGAGTACCCGGCGCAGATGAACTCCACCTTCGTGAAGGTGATGGACCTGCGCTATGGCGAGAACCCGCACCAGAGCGGCGCGTTCTACCGCGACCTGTACCCGGTGCCGGGCACGCTGGCCACCTTCCAGCAGCTGCAGGGCAAGGAGCTGAGCTACAACAACCTGGCCGACGCCGATGCGGCGTGGGAATGCGTGCGCCAGTTCGATGCGCCGGCCTGCGTCATCGTCAAGCACGCCAACCCGTGCGGCGTGGCCGTCGGCGCCGGCAACGGCGATGCCTACGAGCTGGCCTACGCCACCGACCCGACCAGCGCCTTCGGCGGCATCATCGCCTTCAACAAGCCGCTGGATGCCGCCACCGCCAAGGTGATCCTCGACCGCCAGTTCGTCGAAGTGCTGATCGCCCCGGACTACGAGCCGGCCGCGCTGGAGTACGCGCAGAAGAAGGCCAACGTGCGCGTACTGCGCATCCCGCACGGCGACGGCCTGAACAACTTCGACAGCAAGCGCGTCGGCTCGGGCCTGCTGCTGCAGTCCTCGGACAACCGCGGCATGACCCGCGACGAACTGAAGGTGGTCAGCAGGCTGGCGCCGACCGACAAGCAGTTCACCGATCTGCTGTTCGCCTGGAACGTGGCCAAGTTCGTGAAGTCCAACGCGATCGTCTATGCCAAGGACAACCGCACCATCGGTGTCGGTGCCGGCCAGATGAGCCGCGTGTACTCGGCCCGCATCGCCGGCATCAAGGCCGCCGATGCGAACCTGGTGGTCGAGGGCTCGGTGATGGCCTCCGACGCCTTCTTCCCGTTCCGCGATGGCATCGATGCCGCTGCAGCCGCCGGCATCAAGGCGGTCATCCAGCCGGGCGGTTCGATGCGCGATGCCGAAGTGATCGCCGCCGCCGACGAACATGGCCTGGCCATGGTGTTCACCGGCGTGCGCCACTTCCGCCACTGATCCGCATCACCAAGCCGGGCCCTGCCCGGCTTTTCTCTTCCGTACCCGAGAACCCTGTCCCATGAAGATCCTCGTCATCGGCTCTGGCGGCCGCGAACACGCCCTGGCATGGAAGCTGGCCCAGTCCTCCCGTGTCACCGAAGTGATCGTGGCGCCCGGCAACGCCGGTACCGCCAGCGAAGACACGTGCCGCAACGTGGCAGTCAAGGTCACCGATATCGACGGCCTGCTGGCGCTGGCCCAGGCCGAAGGCGTAGCGCTGACCGTGGTCGGCCCGGAAGTACCGCTGGTGGCCGGCGTGGTCGACCGCTTCCGCGCCGCCGGCCTGCGCATCTTCGGGCCAACCGCCGCCGCCGCGCAGCTGGAAGGCAGCAAGGCCTACGCCAAGGACTTCCTGGCCCGCCACAACATCCCCACCGCGTTCTACGCCGTGCACAGCGAGGTGGACGCCGCGCTGGCGTATGTGCGCGAGAAGGGCGCACCGATCGTGGTCAAGGCCGACGGCCTGGCCGCCGGCAAGGGCGTGATCGTGGCGATGAGCCTGACCGAGGCCGAGGACGCGGTGCGTGACATGCTGTCCGGCAACGCGTTTGGCGATGCCGGTGCGCGCGTGGTCATCGAGGAATTCCTCGACGGTGAGGAAGCCAGCTTCATTTCGATGGTGGACGGCGTGCATGCGCTGCCGATGGCCACCTCGCAGGACCACAAGCGCGTCGGCGACGGCGACACCGGCCCGAATACCGGCGGCATGGGCGCCTATTCGCCGGCCCCGGTGGTGACGCCGGAGGTGCATGCACGGGTGATGCGCGAGGTGGTGAACCCCACCGTGCAGGGCATGATCGCCGACGGCATCCCGTTCACCGGTTTCCTCTACGCCGGCCTGATGATCGATGCCAGCGGCGCACCGAAGGTGATCGAATTCAACGTGCGCTTTGGCGACCCGGAAACCCAGCCAGTGATGCTGCGCCTGCAGTCGGACCTGGTCGAGCTGGTGGAAGCGGCTATCGATGGCCGCCTGGATGAGGTCGAAGCGCAGTGGGACGCGCGCCCGTCGCTGGGCGTGGTGCTGGCGGCCAGGCCGTACCCGGAAGCGCCGATCACCGGTGACGTGATTTCCGGCCTGGACGACGTGCCGACCAGTGCCAAGGTGTTCCATGCCGGTACGGCATTGGATGCGCAGGGCCACGTGGTCAGTGCGGGCGGTCGCGTGCTGTGCGTGGCCGCACTGGGCGACAGCGTGCGCGACGCGCAGGCCAATGCCTATGCCGGCGTGGCCAAGGTGAGCTGGGCCAACGCGTTCCACCGCAACGACATTGGTTGGCGCGCGATCGCACGCGAGGGGTGAGGCACCCCCCCGCTTCCATGCATGGCGCGGATTGAATACCACAGTAAAGCAAAGGCCCGGCATTGCCGGGCCTTTGCTTTACAGGACTGCTTCGAGACCCTTCCGATCAATCAGGTTCAAAAGCTTCAGCGACGGCCCGCTCGGCTTCTTCCCGCCCTGTTCCCAGCTACGGACCGTCGAAACGCTGGTGTTGAGCACACCTGCGAACACCGGCTGGCTAAGTTCCAACGACGTGCGAAGTGCACGGATCTGGGCGCTACTGTATTCGGGCACAGGCCTCAGACAAAGCGCCTCGTACATGCTCATGCGCCGCTTGTCGATGAAGCCGCTGGCGTAAAGGCCCGCCGCGCCTTCATGCACCGCATCGAGGATCGCACTCTTTGCACGTCCATGTTCAACCGTCTTTGTCATGGCAAATCTCCTGCAGTTCTCCGCAGATAACTGCCCTGTCCAACTGTTCAGGGCTCATTCTCAAGAACTCAGACGCATACAGCTGAAGGGCGTCCCGTTCCGCACTACTGATGGTCGCGCGCGCGTTCTTCTCGTAGCAGAAGAAAAAGAACCAGTAGCGCCCCACCTTAGTTGCGACAATAACGCGGGCGCTACCGCGCTTTCCGCGGCCCGGCAGCGCAACCCGCTTTTTGAGAAGGCCGCCCCCTATATCTGCATCAATCAGTCCTTGACGCATTTCCACCGCCGCGCGGCACAAGGCTCTATCGGTCAGTGAAGAACGTCGTGTACTGCGGTTGAAGCTTCGAGTGCGGAAGACACGTGACATGATCATACCGTGCCACCGAGTGGTACGGCGTGAAAATCAGCGTCCAGCGCATGCTCCGGTCGGCGCAGCTGCCGCCCTGGCGTCAGGATTGATCCATGCCATGCGTGGATGCGCTCCAGAAACAAAAAGGCCCGGCATCTCCGCCGGGCCCTTCTTCAATCCAACGCCACCCCGCTTACGCGGTGAACAGCGCCTTCATCTTCTTCAGCGCGTTCGCTTCAACCTGGCGGATGCGCTCGGCCGACACGCCGTACTCGTCGGCCAGTTCCTGCAGCGTCACCTTGCTGTCCGCGTCCAGCCAGCGGCGGCGGATGATGTCGCGCGAGCGGGCATCCAGTTCCGCCAGGCCTTCGCGCAGCAGCTGCATCTGGTTGTCTTCGCTGTCCTCGCGCTCGTAGGCCATCGACGGGTCTTCGTCATCGGCAACCAGGAACGCAGCCGGCGACGGCGGCGCGTGCTCGTTGTCCTCGTCGGTCGGCGCGTCGAACCCGATATCGCGGCCCGACAGGCGCGACTCCATTTCCATGACCTCGCGCTCGGACACGTTCAGGTCCTTGGCCACCGCGCTCACCTCAGCCGCGTTCATCCAGCCCAGGCGCGTCTTCGACTTGCGCAGGTTGAAGAACAGCTTGCGCTGCGCCTTGGTGGTAGCGACCTTCACGATGCGCCAGTTCTTCAGGATGAACTCGTGCATCTCGGCACGGATCCAGTGCACCGCGAAGGAGACCAGGCGCACGCCCATGTCCGGGTCGAAGCGCTTGACCGCCTTCATCAGGCCGATGTTGCCTTCCTGGATCAGGTCGCCCAGGGCAAGGCCGTAGCCGTTGTAGCCGCGGGCCACGTGCACCACGAAGCGCAGGTGCGAATGCACCAGCTCGCGGGCAGCGTCCAGATCGTTGCCGTCGCGGAAGCGACGGGCCAGGTCCTGTTCGTCATCGACCGACAGCACCGGGATCTGGTGCACGGCACCGATGTAGGCGTCCAGCGAACCGAGCGCACTGGGAATCGGGAGATTGTTTGCCACAAGGGCAGTAGAGGTGTTCTGGCTCATAGGCACCCATCTTAGCAGTCCGGGATTTGGACTGCTAAAGGAGGAAAAAGTTCCAGCATCCCATTGATGCAACACTGGTCCCAAACAGAGCCCTACCGTAGCGCGATTTGATGACAGTGGCGAGCATGCTTTTCGGGATTCACAATCCCTTGGAATTCAAGCAATTACCTGCCGTAAAGCGGCCGATTCCGGTCAAGCGGAGCTGAACGGGCCGTTCTGAAGGCCCATTCAGGCCCGGGAACGTTGCCCGGTGTTCAGGCCCAGCGGCCCGCCGGCCCTCAGAGTGCCGAGCGCGGCGGCAGCGACCAGTCGATCGGGGCTTGGCCGCGGCGCTGCAGGTACTCGTTGGCCATCGAGAAATGACGACAGCCGAGGAAGCCCCGATGGGCCGAAAGCGGCGACGGATGCGGCGACTTCAGCACGCGATGGCGGCGGGTGTCGATCACCTTGCCCTTCTGCTGCGCATAGGCGCCCCAGAGCATGAACACCAGCCCTTCGCGCTCGCGGTTGAGCACATCCACCACGTGGTCGGTGAAGCCTTCCCAGCCACGACCCTGGTGCGCACCGGCCTTGCCCTCTTCCACCGTCAGTACCGCATTGAGCAGCAGCACGCCACGCTGCGCCCACGGAATCAGGCAACCGTGGTCCGGACGCGGGATACCGAGATCGCTCTCGATCTCCTTGTAGATGTTCAGCAGCGACGGCGGCACCGGCACGCCCGGCGGCACCGAGAAACTCAGGCCATGTGCCTGGCCGCGACCGTGGTACGGGTCCTGCCCGAGGATCACCACCTTCACCTGCTCGAACGGCGTGGCGTCGAACGCGGCGAAGATCTGCGGGCCGGGCGGGAACACCGCCGCGCCACTGGCCTTGCGCTGGCGCAGGAAGCTGGACAGCTCGCGCATCTGCGGCTGCAACAGGTAATCGCCGACGTGCTGCTTCCAGCTCGGTTCCAGCTGGATCGTCGGGGTGTCGGCTACTTCATCCATCATCGCAACAGAGGTCCATCGTTCAATCGGGCCAGCCTCAGCTGGAACAGCACCTTGGTGACCAGCAGCCGTTCTTCGATCGGCTTGAGCACCAGGTCGTTGGCACCGGACTGCAGCAGCCCGGTCTGGTTGTGCGGGTTGCCATCGCCGGTCATCACCAGCACCGGCAGGCGGCGCTTGCCGTAGCCGAAATCCACGCGCACGCGCTGCACCACGTCGCGACCGCTCAGTTCGCCCTTCAGGGTGACGTCGGTCAGCACCAGGTCGATGCGGTGGCGACTGCGGCCCAGCGACTCGGCGGTGAGCAGGGTGAACGCTTCTTCGGCGCTGACCACGTGCAGCACGTTCAACTGCTGGCGTTCCAGCATGCGCTTGGTGGCCTCGGCCACCACGCGGCTGTCCTCGATATAGAGGATGGTGGCACCGGGGATGGTCTGCGGCTGCACGTAGCCGCGGATGAAGGTCGCCAGTGCTTCATGGCCGAGCGATTTGTCGAAATAGTCGGTGACGTACTCGGTGAAGCGGCGCTGCTCCAGGTGCTGCTGGGCATCGCCGGAGACCACGATCACCGGCACATAGGCCTGGCCGGCCGCTTCGCGCACCATCCGCGCCAGCGCCAGGCCGTCGCCATCGCGCAGGGTCAGCGAGGTCGTCACCAGGTCCACCGGCCCCTGTGCCAGCGCCTGCTGTGCGTCCTCGATGCTGTTGCAGCCGATCACCTCCACGCCCGGCAGGTCACGCTGCAGGACGTCGGCGATCAGCTTGCGCACCAGCTTCGAGCCATCGACCACCATCACCCGCGTCGCGGGCCCTTCAAGGTGTTTCAGCGCTTGCGGTTGCATGCCGGTCTCAGGTGTCGGTCGGGCGGGTCTGGCGGAGGAAGTGGCCGGTGACCAGCCAGGCGCCCAGCCAACCCAGCAGCAGCGTGCCGAGCAGGACCAGGCCGCCGTGCAGCAGGTCCAGGCCGTGCAGTACGAACGGGCTGCCGTAGCTGCGCGAGAGTTCGGCCAGCGGCATGCGCAGGGCGGCACCCGCAGCGCCGATCAGGGCCAGCGCCACCGCGCCGGCGCCCAGGCCGTACCACGCGCCCAGGTACAGGAACGGGCGGCGGATGAAGCCATCGCTGGCGCCGAGCAGCTGCAGCACGCCGATCTCTTCGCGGCGGGCCTGGATGTCCAGGCGCACCGTGTTGCCGACCACCAGCGCGGCACCTGCGCCGAGCAGGACCGACAGCACCTGCACCAGCCGCGCACCGAAGGCAAGCCAGGCATCCAGTCGCTGGCGCCACAGCGCATCGTGCTGCACCAGATCGGCCTCGGGCAGGCTTTCCAGCGCGCGCGCCAGGCGTGCGTCGTCCTTGCCCTGGCCGGGAGTGATCACCAGCAGCGAAGGCAGCGGATTGTCGTTGAGTGCGTCGATCGCCTCACCCAGGCCGGCATCGCGCAGTTCCTGCAGGCCCTGCTCGGGCGTGCGCACGTTCACCTCGGCCACGTCGTCGCGGTCGCGCAGCTGGCCGGCCAGGCGCAGCGCGCCGGGTGCATCGACGTTGCCCTTCAGGAACACGTTGATGTCGCGCGACTGCTGCACGCTGCCGGCGAACTGCTTGAGGTTGTCCAGCGCGATCGACAGGCCCAGCGGCAGCGCCAGCGCCAGCGCCATGACCATCACCGTCAGCAGGGTCGCCCATGGCTTGCGGCAGGCGCGGCCCAGGCTGAACACCACGCTGTGCACGTGGTGCTGGAACCAGACGCCCACGCGCGAGGGGGCGGCGACTTCGCTGTTTTCGTTCTTCGCCATCGGTTACTCCGCCAGGTCCTGCGGCGAGATGTCATCCACCAGCCGGCCATGGTCGAGGATCAGCACGCGCTTGCGCATGCGGCGCAGCAGCGGCAGGTCGTGGCTGACCACCAGCACGCTGGTGCCGCGCGAGGGCAGCTCGGCGAACAGGGCCATGATCTCCGCCGCCAGGGTCGGGTCGAGGTTGCCGGTCGGCTCATCGGCCACCAGCAGCTTGGGCTCGCCGACGATGGCGCGGGCGATGCCCACGCGCTGCTGCTCGCCGGCCGACAGCTGCGAGGGCAGCGCCTTCTCGCGATGGCCCAGGCCCATCCGCTCCAGCACCGAGCGCACGCGCTTGCTGATGTCGCCACGGCGGGTGCCGCGCAGGATCAGCGGCAGCGCCACGTTCTCGGCGATCGAGCGGTCCATCAGCAGCCGGTGGTCCTGGTAGACCGCGCCCACCGCGCGTCGGTGGCGGGGCACGTCGCCGCCGCGCACCTTCAGCAGGTTGCGCTCGTCGAACACCACCGCGCCGCGGCTGGGCCGCTCGTCGAGGTGGATCAACTTGAGCAGGGTGCTCTTGCCCGCACCGGAATGGCCGGTGACGAACAGCATCTCGCCCGGCGCGACCTCGAAGCTGACATCGATCAGCGCCTCGTGGCCACCGGCGTACTGTTTGCTGACATTGTCGAAGCGCAGGACACTCATGCCCCGATTATGCAGGAGCGGCGCGACCTCGTGGAGACGGTCGCGCGATAGGTAGTGCCGGCCGCTGGCCGGCAGCCATGTGGGTTGCCGGCCAGCGGCCGGCACTACCGTTCAAAGCCACCCGACCAACGGTCGGGGGCTTCCCGCTGATCGGCAGCGCCGATCAGCTGCCCGACAGCATCCGGCGGATCTTGCGGCCGATGCGGGTCAGGAACGAATCGCCGCTGTCGGCCACCGTGCGCACCGGCTTGGCCACCACCTGCACCGGGGTCACCGGGCTGGCGCCGTTGCCGGCGTTGGCCTGCACACCCTCGCTACCCTCGACCGGACGTCCGTGGCGACGACGACGGCGCTTGCGCGGCTTGCGCTCGCCATCCACGGCACCTTCCGGCGCGCCCTCGGCGCGGGGCGGGCGCGGCGGACGCGGAGCCTGGGCGACAGCGGCTTCAGCACCTTCGGCCGGGGCAGCTGCAACCTGCTCGCCTTCCACGCGCGGCTTGCGCGGGCCACGCGAACGGCGCTCGCCGCTGCGCTCACCGTCGCGACGCTCGCCACGGCCGCCGCCGGAGCGGCCCCCACTGCGACCACCACCACGGCGCTCTTCTTCAGCGGCGCGGGCTTCGCGCGCTTCACGGAAGATCTGGCCGACGCTCTCGTTCTCCTCACCTTCCTCGCCAGCAGCCGGGGCCGGGCGTTCCGGGCGCGGCAGCGGCGTCAACAGTTCCTTGGTGACCGGCTCGGACGGGATCTTCTGCTCGATGTAGGCCTCGATGTCCGGCAGGCCCATCGCGTAGCGTTCGCAGGCGAAGCTGATCGCATCACCCTCTTCGCCCAGGCGCGCGGTACGACCGATGCGGTGCACGTAGTCTTCGGCGTCGAACGGCAGGTCGTAGTTGTAGACGTACTTGATGCCGTCGATGTGCAGGCCACGCGCGGCCACGTCGGTGGCCACCAGGATTTCCAGCTGGCCCTTCTGGAAGCGGTTGAGCAGGCTCTCACGCTTCTTCTGCGGCACGTCGCCGGACAGCACGCCAACGCGGTAGCCGGCCTTTTCCAGCGAGCGGGCGACGCGCTCGACGAACACCTTGGTATTGACGAACACCATGGTGCGCGCGCCTTCACTGCGCGACAGCAGGCCCAGCAGCAGCGGGATCTTCTCGTCGTCGGCCGGGAAATAGATGCGCTGGCGCACGCGCGCAGCGGTGATGGTCTCGGCTTCGACCACCAGCTTCTGCGGCTCGTTCATGTGCTCGTAGGCCAGCTCGAGCACGCGATGGCTGAGGGTGGCACTGAACAGCAGGGTCTGGCGGATGGTGCGTTCCGGCATGCGGCGCAGCAGGAAGCGGATGTCCTTGATGAAACCCAGATCGAACATGCGATCGGCTTCGTCCAGCACGCAGATCTCGCAGGCATGCAGCGAAACCACCTTGTGCTGCTTGACGTAGTCGATCAGGCGGCCCGGGGTGGCGATGATCACGTCCACGCCCTGCTGCAGCAGCTCACGCTGCTTGTCGTAATCCACGCCACCGTAGACCAGCGCGAAACGCAGACCCAGGTCGGAACCGAACTTCACCGCATCCTTGTGGATCTGGATGGCCAGTTCGCGGGTCGGGGCAAGGATCAGCGCACGCGGATCCTCCGGCTTGCGGTCGGCCAGCGCCGGGCGGGTCAGCAGGCGGTTCACGACAGCGACCAGGAAGGCCAGGGTCTTGCCGGTGCCGGTCTGGGCCTGGCCGGCAACATCACCGCCGGGCAGCGCGACCGGCAGGGTCAGCGCCTGGATCGGGGTGCAGCGGGTGAATCCGGCTCCTTCAAGGCCGGCCTGCAGGGCCGGATGCAGCTCGAAGGAGGAGAAGGTCAAATCGGTCAGCGGTTTGTCGCTCATGAGTCCGTCTTGGTATGGCCGCCGGCCCGTGGGGCGGCTGGCACTTCATCGTCTAGGGGCACCGTCGCAAACTGCGGCCCCTGCGGCGGGTTGGCAGGCTGGGACCACCGGTCCGCGCGCCGCACAATGCCCCAGTTTACCGCACTCGGGCAGGCAAACCGGAATGCGGCGTCTCATGACGTCCAGAGACGCCACCTTCACCCAGCCACACCGGACTTGAACGGCCTGCCCGGGTTCGCTGGTGTCGCCCACTGCCAGCCCCATGTACAGGAAGACAGTGAAATCCGACACATACCGGCCATCGAAGCGATCACGATACGCTGGGTTCCAACCGGCGCCTGTCCCTGCCCTGCGATAGGGGTACACTGCCGGCCGTGAGCGTCCAGGCATCCCGCCGAACGCACCGCGGCAGTGCGCCGCGAGGCAACGACGAGGGTCGCGCCACCGGGCATGGCCCAGTTCACCCACCTCCGGCATGGCCGGGTGCAATCCAAGACGAGAAACCAAGATGAGCGACAAGGTTGTACATGTCGGCGACGCCGACTTCGATAGCGCAGTGCTGAATTCCAAGGAACCGGTGCTGGTCGATTTCTGGGCCGAGTGGTGTGGCCCCTGCAAGATGATCGCCCCGGCGCTGGACGAACTGGCCGATGCCTACCAGGGCCGCGCCAAGATCGCCAAGGTCAACGTCGACCACAACCGCGCACTGGCCGCCAAGTACCACGTGCGTTCGATTCCGTACCTGGTCGTGTTCAAGGACGGCGAGAAGGTCGGCGAGCAGATCGGTGCGGTGGGCAAGGCCCAGCTGGCCGGCCTGCTGGACAAGGCCCTGGCCTGATCCTGCTGTTCCCGGCAGCCGCCGCCCGCGGCTGCCGGCGGGCGCCCCGCGTCCATCATGAATGCTGTTCCCGGCGACCCTTGCATGCCGCCGCAGGCCGATGATAGTGTCGGCATATCCGGCCGCGCTCGCGTGCCGCACCCTCTGGACGCAGTTTCTTCCAGACCCATTCCCAACGTTCGCCGCCCCAGCCGGGCGCTCGCACCTTCAAGCGAGGAATAACGCTCTTGTCCGATAACACTTCCGAAACCGGCAGCGCCGATGCGCCCGCCGAAAAGCGCGTGCGCAAGCCCCGCGTGAGCAAGGCCGCCGCCCCGGCAGCCGCCGAAACCAGCGCCGCTCCGGCGCAACCGACCCTGCCGCTGGCAGCCGCGCCCGAAGCGCCGGCACCGGCTGCAGCCGCCCCCGCGCCGAGCGCGCCTGCCACTGAAGCCCCCGCCTCCGGCGGCGGTGAGGGTGGCGAAGGCCGCGAATCCGGACAGCGCCAGCAGAACCACCAGGGCGGTGGGCAGCACCAGGGCCAGGGTCAGAACAACAACCCCTACAACCAGAACGGCCAGCAGGGCCAGGGCAATCGCCGCGACCGTTTCCGCAACCGTCGCGACCGCGACCGCAACCGCGGTGGCCGCGATGACGGCATGCCGCAGGACGGCGGCGAGCAGCAGCCCTTCGTGCCGCGCCCGCACGCCAACGTGCCCGAGGGCTTCCCGGTCTACTCGCTGAGCGACCTCAAGCGCATGCCGGCACAGAAGCTGCTGGAGATCGCCGAGCAGCTGCAGATCTCCGAAGGCGTGGCCCGTGCCCGCAAGCAGGACGTGATCTTCGCCCTGCTGAAGGTGCTGACCCGCCACGGCGACGGCGTTGCCGCCGATGGCGTGCTGGAAATCCTGCCGGACGGCTTCGGCTTCCTGCGCGCGGCCGAAGCCAGCTACCTGGCCGGCCCGGACGACACCTACATCTCGCCCAGCCAGATCCGCCGCTTCAACCTGCGCACCGGCGACCACATCTCCGGCCGCATCCGCTTCCCGAAGGACGGCGAGCGCTACTTCGCGCTGAACATCGTCGACACCATCAACGGTGAGCCGATCGAAGCGTCGAAGAACAAGGTGCTGTTCGAGAACCTGACCGCGCTGTTCCCGCGCCGCCGCTTCACCCTGGAGCGTGGCAACGGTTCGTCGGAAGACATCACCGGCCGCATCCTCGACCTGATGGCGCCGCAGGGCAAGGGCCAGCGCTCGCTCATCGTGTCCCAGCCGAAGGCCGGCAAGACGATGATGATGCAGCAGGTCGCCACTGCCATCACCACCAACCATCCGGACGTGCACCTGATCGTGCTGCTGATCGACGAACGCCCGGAAGAAGTGACCGAAATGCAGCGCACCGTGCGCGGCGAGGTCATCAGCTCGACCTTCGACGAGCCGGCCGCGCGCCACGTGCAGGTGGCCGAAATGGTCATCGAGCGCGCCAAGCGCCTGGTCGAGCACAAGAAGGACGTGGTGATCCTGCTCGACTCGATCACCCGTCTGGCCCGCGCCTACAACAACGTGGTGCCGAGCTCGGGCAAGGTGCTGACCGGTGGTGTGGACGCCAACGCCCTGCACCGCCCGAAGCGCTTCTTCGGTGCCGCGCGCAACGTGGAGGAAGGCGGCAGCCTGACCATCATCGCCACCGCGCTGGTCGACACCGGCTCGAAGATGGACGAGGTGATCTACGAAGAGTTCAAGGGCACCGGCAACAGCGAAGTGCACCTGAGCCGCCGTATCGCTGAAAAGCGCGTGTTCCCGGCCATCGACATCAACCGTTCCGGCACCCGCCGCGAAGACCTGCTGATCGAGCCGGAACTGCTGCAGAAGATCTGGATCCTGCGCAAGCTGCTGCATCCGATGGATGAAATGGCCGCGATGGAGTTCCTGCTGGACAAGATGAAGAACACCAAGTCCAACGACGAGTTCTTCGGCTCGATGAAGCGCTGATCCACGGCATAGATGGAACCAGTAGAGGCCCCGCGATGCGGGGCCTCTTCATTGGAACCAGCGTCCCCGTCCGTGGGCACCATGGAGCTATCGGCAGATCTGCCGCGGGTCCAACTCCAGATCACGACAGATGCGATCATGCGCCAGGTGCGCCGCCCGATGCCTGAGGCCAACGGCAGCCAGCCAGCCGGGAATGGACGGCAAGAGCATCTCCCATACATCAGCCTGCAATCGCCCCCTCAATGCGATCAGCAGCTGGCGGGCCTCATCTTTGGCACCCGCGAGATACGCCGCAAATGCAAATGTCTCCATGCAGATCCCGTGATAGCTGTCGCCATGAAGGGATGCAATGTCCCGCAGACGACACTCCAGGGTTTCCGGCGTGGCACCGGCCCATTTCAGTATTGCGCGGCGTAGCCACGCAGCGGTTGTCTCGTTTCCGAGATGGCGGGAGATTCCTCGCATTGAGCTGAAGCCGTCCGCCACGGTCAGGGCATCATCCAGCAGCGCTTGTGCAGCCACGATGTGCGAGCAGCTGCCAGCGGGCGCGTTCTCAACCACCCAATCGGCAAATCGAAAGTGATCATCCGGCTCGCCTCCCCAGCGCTGCCATGTCCCTCTCGCATACTGCACGATCGAAGGGCAATGGAACGGCTCGGCCGCCATCGCCGCATTGAGCCAGTCATCCCTGTTTCCGTCACCGGTGCCGACCACGACGTCACAGTGAATCAGGCCAGCCAACGCCATTGCATTGCCAGGCTCCTGGGCCACGATGTCCGAGAGCTTCCGAGATGCCTGCATCATGATCCCGGGGTATCTGCGTCGCCGCAACATCGGGATATCCGCTGCGTAGCTCTCACCGCGGACTGACCATGCCTTGTTGATTTCCGCATATGCAGAAACCAGTAGAGGGTGAGAGGACTGTGGCAACGCCTGCGTCCACGTCTTGATCCATCGACCAACCCGACGTTCCACCGACAAGCGCCAGACAAGGTGCTCATGGGTTTCAGCCGGCACCCCCGCCATCACGGCCTCGGCCGAAGCATGGTCACCGGCATTCAGGTGCATGCGAACCCGCGAAAGATGGGATTCGACAAAGTGGCCTCGATGGGTTGCGCAAGGAAGAACCCTCAAGCTCTGCAGCAGAAATCGCATGAACGTGCATCCTCCAAACGCACCATGCTTTCAGTTCCCGGGGGCAGGTACCATGCGAATAGTTGTAGATTTCCTTGACCAGCCAGACTGACCCTGCGCCCACGCGTCCTGGCACCGAGCTCGCTGCGGCAGGTCTTTTTTTTGCCTGCAGGGCGACCCACTTCACTTTGCCGCCGCCGACTTTTGGCGATAATCCGCCCGATACCCTGCCCGGCCCTGCGGGCGTGGCCACCGATTCCGCTGTCGCCCCTTCCGGAGAACCGGTCGGGTCCAGCCTCCTGCCGGATCCGTCGACGCATGCGAACGCTGTCTCCCCGCCTCAACCTGGGCAAGCTGATCCTCGCCCTGGCCCTGCTCAGCGCCATCATCGCCCTGGCCAATACCCTGCTGGCCAGCTACCGCGTGCAGCGCGACCAGCTGGTCGGCAATACCCTGGAAGCCAACCGCGTCTATGCCACCAAGCTGGCCGAGACCACCCAGAACTTCCTGTTGGCCGCGCAGCAGGAGCTGGCCTACGCCGCCACCCGGCTCGGCCAGAGTGACCTCGATCCGGCACAGGCGCAGGACGAGGCCAGCCGCCTGCAGCTGCAGACCAACAGCTTCAATTCCTCGCTGGTGGTGGACGCCGACGGCCTGGTGATCGCCACCTCGCCGCAGACCCTGCAGCTGCAGGGCGAGATCCTGCACAGCGTCGGCAACAATGCCGCATTGGCTGCACGCCAGCCGATGATCAGCGACCCGTACCAGTCGACCACAGGCAAGCTGCTGGTCTCGCTGTCGCACCCGATCTTCGACCGCCAGGGCCACTATCGCGGCTACGTCAGCGGCACCCTGTACCTGCGCCAGCGCAGCGCGCTGCATACGCTGCTGGGCAAGCACTACTACCGCGACGGCTCCTACCTGTACGTGGTCGACCGCCATGGCCGCCTGCTGTACCACGCCGACGGCAAGCGGGTCGGCGACTACGTGGTCGGCAACCCGGCGGTGAAGGCGGTGGTGCGCGGTGAGCGCGGCGCGCAGCAGGTCCGTAACAACCTGGGCGTGTCGATGCTGGCCGGTTACGCGCCGGTACCGGCCACTGGCTGGGGCATCATCGCCCAGCGGCCGACCGAGGCCACATTGCAGCCGTTGTCACGGTTGATGACCGCGGTGATCTGGAACGCGATCCCGCTCGGCCTGCTGTCACTGCTGATCACCTGGTGGTTCGCCCGGCGCATCTCGATGCCGCTGTGGCAGCTGGCGCGCAACGTGCAGGGTGGCGAGGACACCGGCAGCGCGATCAACCACGTCAGCGGCATCCGCGCATGGTACTTCGAGGTTGCCCAGCTCAAGCAGGCGGTCCTGCACAGCTTCAACGCCCTGCAGGACCGCATTGGCACACTCAACCGCGCCAACCGCACCGATCCGCTGACCGGCCTGCTCAATCGCCGCGGCCTGCAGCAGGCGCTGGATGCGCTGCAGGTGCAGGGCATTCCGTTCGCGATCCTGGCGCTGGACATCGATCGCTTCAAATCGATCAACGACAGCCACGGCCATGACGTCGGTGACGCCGCCATCGTCCATATCGCCGACCAGATGCGCCGCTACTCGCGCGACAGCGACATCCTCTGCCGTGCCGGTGGCGAGGAATTCCTGCTGCTGCTGCCGGGCATCAGTACCGACTCGGCGCGCCAGGCCGGCGAGCGCCTGCGCCAGCACATCGCCGATCATCCGTTCGAGCCGGTCGGCACCATCACTGTGTCGATGGGCGTGGCCCACTTCCCCAGCTTCCATGTCGATGCCGAGCAGGCGCTGCGGCTGGCCGACAAGGCCCTGTACATGGCCAAGGAACAGGGCCGCAACCGCGTGGTGGTCTACCCGTACGCGGACTGAAAAGCGGCCGGCCTGGCCGACCGCTCCATCGCACCGGGCTCAGCGCTGCGCCAGCGGCGTCAGCAGGCGCAGGCCGCGCTGGGTGCCATCGGCCATGTACACGCCGCCAGCCGGCAGCAGATCACTTCCCGCCTGTCCGGCGCCATCCGGCGTGCGCCAGGGTGCGGCCTGGCGCGGGCCGGGGATGAAGGCACGCCAGCGGCCGTAGCGTTCCGGCTGGCCGTTGTCGCTGTTGTTCAGGGCGAAAGTGACCGGCACGCGCACGGTCCATGAATCCCGCGTGCTGTCCTCGCCGGTGGTCGGCGGCGAGAAGGTCCACTTGCGGGCCGCACTGATACTGGCCTTGGCGAAGATGTCGCGCATCCTGGCCATGGTCCGTTCCGGTGCGACCACGGTCATGTTCACCTGCTCGGCAATGACATCGGCCACGGTGCCGTCGCGTGCGACCTTGACCAGCAGCAGTACGTCACCCTGCCCGCCATTGCGGAAGGCCTCTTCGGGGTAGCGCGGCGGCGGCATGCGCTTCTGGGTGATCGAATCGGTAGCCTTCGGATCATATTCACTGAAGTCGACGCTGGTCATGCTGATCTGGTAGTTGCCGTCTTCCTGCTGCTTGCCACGCAGGCGTACGCGCAGCGGCGCGTGGACGGCCACCGGCGTGCCATCGCGCAACGTCGGTTCGAACTGCCAGCCGCGGATGGCGCCTTCCACGAACGACACGATGCCGGGTGCGAGCATGGCACGCTGGTCCAGGACCAGCGTGCTGACCGAACCATCGGCCGCCACGTCGATACTGCCCGACAGCACCATGCTCATCTCGGCAGTGGCGCGCACGGCGCGCGCGTTCTGGGCCATGGCATCGGCCGGCAGCAGGGGAGCACCGGCGGCGAACGCCAGGGCCAGCGCAAGGAACAGGGGGGAACGCATCATTGCCGGATCCATGGTGATGAGGTGAACCCCGAGCGTACCGCAGTCCGAGCGGGACCGGCGGGCAGTCCACGCCACGCCGTTCAGGCCAGGCGATGGACCGCCGCATAGGGCGGGGTATCCGGATAATCACCGCTGGCGAAGCGCGCCTGCAGGCCCTGCCACCACGCGGGATCAAACAGGTGCCGGTAATGTTCGCGCACCGCCGCCAGCTCGCCCGCCGGCAGGCCCATGAACGGGCCGAAGCGCTCGGGAAACACGTCGCGTGGCCCGACATGGAACCAGGGTTCGTCGGCCATGGCTTCCTCCGGCGTGCGCGGCTGCGGCCAGGCGCGGAACACGCAGTCGCTGACCAGGCACAGCTCGTCATAGTCGTAGAAGACTGCCCGGCCATGCCGCGATACGCCGAAGTTCTTCGGCAGCATGTCGCCGGGGAAGATGTTGTTGCGCGCCATGTCGGTGATCGCCTGCGCGTAGTCGAGTACCGCCGCACGCACCGCGTCGCCGCCCTGCTCGCGCAGGTACAGGTTCAATGGACGGAAGCGACGCTGCACGTAGCACAGTGCGACTTCCACCTGGTCGCCATCGACGCGCACGCTCTGCGCGCACTGCGCAAGCAGCTCCTGCAGCAAGGCCGGTGCGAAGCGGTCGCGCGGGAAACGCAGATGGCGGTACGGCTGCGCATCAAGCAGGCGACCGACACGGTCGAGGTTGAACACCAGCGCATACTTCTCTTCCACCTGCTGCCGCGACATCGACTTCGGCCACGCGAAGCGGTCGCGGATCAGCTTGAACACCAGCGGATAGCTGGGCAGGGTGAACACCGCCATGACCATGCCCGGCGTGCCTTCGGCATGCACCAGCCGCTCCTGCGGATGTTCGTTGAAGTGGCGGAAGAAGGTACGGTAGCGCTCGGTCTTGCCCTGCTTGGCGCGGCCCAACACCGTATAGATCTCATCAATGGGCTTGCCCGGCAACAGGCTGCGCAGGAACACCACCGCATCGCCCACCGTGGCCAGGTCGGCCTGGAAATAGCTGCGCGACACGCCGAACAGATGGGCGACATCGCGACGCCGGGTCAGCACCGCATCTGCACGCAGGCCCTGCCCATCGTTGACCAGGGCGATCACGCACGGTGAGAAGCGGTGTTCGCCGAACACGCGACCCACCAGGTAGGCGCGGCGCTCCCGGTAGAACACGGTGTCGAGCAGCTCGATGCTGCGCACCGGCGTATCACCCCAGTGGGCCAGATCATCCTGCAGGCGCACAGCGATGGTCGCCGCGCAGCGCAGCTGGTGCGCATACGGAATGTCGAAGCGGTAATCGGCCAGCACGCGCTGGAGAGCCTCCACCGGCCGCGTCGGCGAGACCGCATAGGTATGCCGTGCGACCGGGTGGGTGATCGCATCGGACGGCTCGACATCGAAGGCGATGAACTCCAGCGCCGGGTCCACGCCACGGGTGGAGAACAAGCGCCGCGACAGCGTGTTGTAGAAGGTCTTGTACAGCTCGGCGTCGATCAGCCCCCGCAGCAGTGCGCTATAGCGCGCATGCACCTGCAGCCACAGCGCGCGTTCCCCGATCGCTTCGCCGGCGAGACGCC
This sequence comes from Stenotrophomonas sp. LC732, assembly GCF_052446685.1. Classification (NCBI taxonomy): domain Bacteria; kingdom Pseudomonadati; phylum Pseudomonadota; class Gammaproteobacteria; order Lysobacterales; family Lysobacteraceae; genus Stenotrophomonas; species Stenotrophomonas sp. LC732. Next base: position 4,058,531 of record NZ_CP199214.1, read on the forward strand.
GCAGCGCATCCATCTGTTCGGCGATGCACAGGTCGTACAACGCGATGCGCTCGACTGCATCCCGGCGCGCGCCCACCCAGTCGCGCTGCTCGAAACGCTGCCGCGCACGGGCGGTGATCGCCGCAAAGCGGGCGTGATACTGCTCGAAGCCGGCGTGAATGGCGCCGGCGATGCGCGACGCCAAGTCGGCAACGGTGTCAGGCTCGGACATGCAGGGCTCACCCGGGAGGACCTGCCTCACCATACGCTGGCGTGGGGTGGCTTGTGTAGGGCCACTGCATGCCGCGACAAACGCAACGATTCCTACAGACCTGATGCCTCCCTGCTGCCTACCCTTTCAGGCCCAACAACGGCACGAGGTGACGCATGCAGCAAATGACCTTTATTCCGCGCGTGGAGGAAGGCAACGTCATCCCGCAGCGCGCCCGCGACGGCTACATCAGCGCGACCGCCCTGTGCCAGTCCGTCGGCAAGCGCTGGTCCGACTACCGGGCACTGAAATCGACGGAGGAGTTCCTGCAGGAGCTCATGGCGCAGACGAAGCTGTCCGAGAATGAGCTGATCCACGTGGTATCCGGTGGGAACCCGGCCATGCAAGGCACCTGGATCCACCCGTACCTCGCCATCCACCTCGGCCAGTGGCTGTCGCGCAGGTTCGCAGTGAAGGTCTCGCAGTGGGTGGTGGAATGGCAGCAGGGTCGCGCCAATGCGTTGCTGCCCGTGCACATCGACCGCTACATGCAGAACCGTGCCAAGGTGCCGTACACCCATTTCTCGATGCTCAACGAGCTGACGTTGAACCTGATCGCACCGCTGGAGCAGGCGGGCTATACGCTCCCGCAGGCGCTGGTGCCGGACATCTCCGAAGGCCGACTGTTCTGCAAATGGCTGAGGGATCATCGCGGCGTCGACACCGATGCGCTGCCCACGTATGACCACGCCTACCCGGACGGCCGCACGGTGCAGGCCAAGCTGTATCCCAACGAGTTTTACGAGGACTTCCGCCGCCACTTCAACGAAGTGTGGCTGCCAGATCATGCGCCCAGGTACTTCGCCGCACGCGACAGCAAGGCTCTCTCGTTCGTCTCTGCACTGCTGCTTCCAGCAGCCTGAAGGCAGCGCCGAACGTGCTCGGCTGCTTCGGCTGGAAGCAGCCGAGCATGGTCCGGCGCTACGGAGGCGGCCGCTCAGATCGCCAGTTCGGCCTCCACGTCCTGCACCTTGCGCCGGGCCAATGCCAGGTTGGACTTGGTACGGTCCAGCACGATGTAGAAGAACAGGCCCTTCTTCTTCGCCACCGGGCGCATGATGTGGTACGCCTTGCCCAGCGAGATCAGGATGTCCTCGATGCTGTCGTTGAGGTTCAGCGATGCGGCGGTCTTCATCTTCGCGCGGATCACTTCGGTATTGCCGGCGGCGGCCACTTCCATGTCCATGCCGGCACCGGCTTCGCCCAGCAGCATGCCGCTTTCGTAATCGACCAGCGCCACTGCCTGCGCGCCGTCGATGCCCATCAGTGCGTTCAACGAATCATTCAATCCAGCCACGTCGCACCCCTTGTCGATGTTGGTCCGAGCCCCTTGTTCCCCTGCGGCCGGGCTCACGATCCGCCGAGTTCGGCCAGGATCGCCTGGCCACATTCCCTGCTCTGCCACAGCACCTGGCCGATCACGCTGCGCTGGTCGCAGGCCGCCATCAGCAGCAACGGTGCGCGCCCTTCGGCCTGGATCGCCAGCATCAGCACCTTTCCGCCCGCCGCTTCCAGCATCAGTGTCTGCAGATCGCCCAGCACCAGTTCGCGCCCGACCGCCGCAGCCAGCGCCAGCATCGCGCTGGTCATCGCCGCCAGCCGTTCGCCGCGCCCTTCGGCGCCGGCGCTGACCAGGGCAAAGCCATCGACGCTGGCCAGCACGACCGTGCGCACGCCTTCGACCCGCTGCTGCAGGTCCTGCAGCAGGGGCTGCAGGCGCTCACGCTGACCGGCGTCGGGCAGTACCGCCAGCTGCCCGTCAGCCATGTGCAGCCACCAGTGCGTGCGCTTCCATTTCGCTCATCAGTACATCCATCAGCAGCAGTCCCTGTCCTCGGTCACGGGCATCCACGGCCAGCAGCGGCAGCGGCTGGTCGTCAAGGCAGGCACGGATGGCCCAGTCATCCAGTGCGGCCTGCGGTGCCTGGTCCAGGTGGGTGACCGCCACGACCAGTGCCAAGGATGATGCGAACGGCTGCAGCACCTGCAGATAGCCTTCCAGCTCGCTGGCCAGGCCGGCGCGGCGCGCATCCAGCAGCAGCACCGCGCCACGCGCGCCTTGCAGCAGGATCGGCCACAGGAAATCGAAGCGCTGCTGGCCGGGCGTTCCGTAGAGACGCAGGCGTTCGCCGTTGGGCAGGTCGATGTCTGCGTAGTCCAGCGCCACGGTGGTGGAGGCCTTGTCGGCGCCGAGGCGATCACTGTTGGCCACATCCGTGTCGACCACCGCGCCAGCCGCGATGCTGCGTACCAGCGTCGACTTGCCGCTGCCCATGCCGCCCAGCACGACCACCTTGTGCTCACGCATTGCGCTCGCTCCCGCGCAGGTGCCGCCACAGGCGGGCGAGCAGTCCGTTGTCGGTGCGGGTGCCACCTGCCGCCATCATCAGCGTCGCCGGGGCGGCCTGCAGCTGCGCGTAGCCACACAGATAGGCGGCATGGATGAAATCGCGAACGGCCGCCGCCGGCAGTTCGAGCAGCATCGCGCATTCCTCAACCGTGCACGCACGCTTGAGCAGCAGCGAGCACAGGCGGAAGCCATCGTGGTCATGGCCCAGTACGCGGAAGTCCGGCCAGCGCAGCAGCTTCACCGAGGCGCCGCGCAGGCGCTCGTCCAGCGCCTGCCAATGGCGGCTGCGTTGCGCCCATTGCCACAGCAGTGGCCGCAGCGGCTGGCGTGGCCGCTCGCCGGCCAGGGCCTGCAGGCGCGCCGGTGTCAGCGCGTCCAGCTGCAGGCGCTCAAAGGCATCGGCCAGCCGCTCCACCAGCGCCGCAGCCGGCTCCTGCAACAGCACGGCCTGATCGTGCTCCAGATCCATCAGCAGCAGAGGCTCGCCTGCATCACCCAGCAGTGCCTGGCCCTGTCGCAGCGGCAGCCGCTCGCGCAGCAGGCGGGTGATGGCGTGCGCGCCATCTGCCAGGCGGATCGGCGCAGGTGTCTGCATGACCAGGGGCTCCGGTGCCAACTGCATGCGACGCAACGCGCGACCGATGGCACCGTCATCAAGCACGTCCTGATGCCCGTCGCCATCACGCAGCTGGCCGCCGATGTCCTCGATCCAGCACTGCAGGCGCGGACGTTGCTGTCGCATGCGCTGGGCGGCGTTGCGCAGCGCCGGGGTATCGCGGATGACCAGCAGATCACAATCGTCCAGATCCTGGCTGCGGCGGACCTGGCCATCCGGCAGCGCCGAGGCCAGGCGCAGCCGTTGCAGCAGGGCCTGCTCGCCCTGGATATCGGTTCCCACTACCAGCACGCGTGCCATCCGTGTTCCCCGTGCGGCCACCTCCCCGGTGGCCTCGCGTCGCCAAGGCTAGGGCATCGCCAGCGGCGGCCGTCGTGATCGATTGCTCAGATTCAAGGCGACTGCGAAACGGCCCCGATCCATTCTGCGACCGCCATCGCGGGCAAGTTTCATGCCCCGTTGACGGCATTCCGACGACCGACGGATGTCACGGTTCTGGACACGGGTCGAATGGGGTCAGATCCCTTTTGCTTGCAAAAGGGATCTGACCCCAGCGCCATAAAAAGAAACCCGCGCCGAAGCGCGGGTTCCGGTGTCACGGCCGAACGGCAGTGGATCAGCCGCGCAGCTGCTCCAGCGCGGCGTTGAAGGTCGCGCTCGGGCGCATCGCCTTGCTGGCCTTGGCCACGTCCGGGCGGTAGTAGCCACCGATGTCCACGGCCTTGCCCTGCACTGCGATCAGCTCTTCGACGATCTTCTGCTCGTTGTCGGTCAGCGTCTTGGCCAGCGGGGCGAAGCGCGCCTTCAGGGCGGCGTCCTCGTCCTGCGCGGCCAGGGCCTGGGCCCAGTACAGCGCGATGTAGAAGTGGCTGCCACGGTTGTCGATGCCACCCAGCTTGCGCGATGGCGACTTGTCGTTGTCCAGGAACTGGCCGTTGGCTTCGTCCAGCGCCTTGGCCAGCACGCGGGCAGCGGCGTTGTCGTAGCGGTTGCCCAGGTGTTCCAGCGACGCGGCCAGGGCCAGGAACTCACCCAGCGAATCCCAACGCAGGTAGTCCTCTTCAACGAACTGCTGCACGTGCTTCGGGGCCGATCCACCGGCACCGGTCTCGAACAGGCCGCCACCGGCCATCAGCGGCACGATCGACAGCATCTTGGCGCTGGTGCCCAGTTCCATGATCGGGAACAGGTCGGTCAGGTAGTCACGCAGCACGTTGCCGGTCACCGAGATGGTGTCCTCGCCCTTGCGGATGCGGTCCAGCGAGAACGCGGTGGCTTCCACCGGCGGCAGGATGCGGATATCCAGGCCGGTGGTGTCGTGGTCCTTCAGGTACTGCTCGACCTTGGCGATGACCTGCGCGTCGTGGGCGCGGGCGGCGTCCAGCCAGAACACGGCCGGGGTGCTGCTCAGGCGGGCGCGCTCGACGGCCAGCTTGACCCAGTCCTGGATCGGCGCGTCCTTGGTCTGGCACATGCGCCAGATGTCACCAGCTTCCACGGCGTGCTCGAACACCACGGCGCCGGCATCATCGGTGACCTTGACCACGCCATCGGCGGCGATCTGGAAGGTCTTGTCGTGCGAGCCGTACTCCTCGGCCTTCTGCGCCATCAGGCCGACGTTCGGCACCGAGCCCATGGTGGCCGGGTCGAAGGCACCGTGCGCCTTGCAGTCGTCGATGACGGCCTGGTACACGCCGGCGTAGCAGCGGTCCGGAATGACCGCCTTGGTGTCCTGCAGCTTGCCTTCGGCATTCCACATCTTGCCCGAGTCGCGGATCATCGCCGGCATCGAGGCGTCGACGATCACGTCGCTCGGCACGTGCAGGTTGGTGATGCCCTTGTCCGAATTGACCATGGCCACGCCCGGGCGCTGCGCGTACTCGGCGGCCAGGTCGGCCTCGATCGCGGCGCGGGTGGCTTCAGGCAGCGACGGCAGGCGCGCAGCCAGGTCACCAATGCCGTTGTTGGCATCGAAACCGGCCTGCTTCAGCACGTCGGCGTGCTTGGTCAGTACGTCCTTGTAGAACTCGTTCACCGCCACGCCGAACATGATCGGGTCGGAGACCTTCATCATGGTCGCCTTCAGGTGCAGCGAGAACAGCACGCCCTGGGCCTTGGCATCGGCAATCTGCTCGCCGATGAACGCGGCCAGTGCCTTGCGGCTCATGACGGCGGCATCGACGATCTCGCCCGCCTTCACTGCGGTCTTCTCCTTCAGCACGACGGCGCTGCCGTCCTTGCCGTGGAAGGTGATCTTCAGCGAACCGGCGTTGGCCAGGGTGGCCGACTTCTCGCTGCCGTAGAAGTCACCGGCGGCCATGTGCGCGACGTGCGACTTCGAATCCGACGCCCAGGCGCCCATGCGGTGCGGATGCTTGCGCGCGTAGTTCTTCACCGACAGCGGTGCACGGCGGTCGGAGTTGCCTTCGCGCAGCACCGGGTTCACCGCACTGCCCTTGACCTTGTCGTAGCGCGCCTTGTAGTCGCGCTGCTGGTCGTCGGCCGGGGTTTCCGGGTAATCCGGCAGCGGATAGCCCTGGTCCTGCAGTTCCTTGATGGCCGCCTTCAGCTGCGGCACCGAGGCGGAGATGTTCGGCAGCTTGATGATGTTGGCGTCCGGGGTGGTCGCCAGCTGGCCCAGCTCGGCCAGGTCGTCGCTGACCTTCTGCGCGTCGCTGAGCAGTTCAGGGAACAGCGACAGGATGCGGCCGGACAGCGAGATGTCACGGGTTTCCACCACGATGCCTGCGGTGGCGGTGTAGGCGCCGACGATCGGCAGCAGCGACTGGGTGGCCAGGAACGGTGCTTCGTCGGTCAGCGTGTAGAGGATCTTGGACATGGGGGACTTGGACTCTGTAGCAGTGCTCAGGGGAAGGCCGGCGCCAGCGCCGGGCCACGTGCAACCGTGTCGCGCGCGGGGCCGGGCCCCACGCTTTCCCCCGTCGCCGTCAGGGTGGGCGCGCGGCGGGGAAACCCCTGCATTGTCGCGTTTTCAGCCGCGCGGGGCAAAGCCGCGCCATACGCGGCGGTACTGGACCGCTGTGTTTCGTCGTTGGCTCGCTTCCGGTCAGGAAGCTGAGGCTTGATGGCTAATTCGACTTCCCGCTCGTTGAGGCACGCATGACCCACTCCGACAATCGCTGCCCCCACTCGGCACGCCTTGGACAGGTCAATGTCTGTGAGCGCTTGCTTTGCTGGAAGTTGCAGATGCGGAATCCCCCAACGACGGCGGCCAGGCTGGCGAGTTCATCAGCCGTCGCTGCAGAGCCTCGGATGTGCAGCGAACCGGCGCCAGACGATCCGGGTCGAACGTAGACGTCGTACCGGGTGGAACCTCCTTCCGCCCTTGCATACCCCGACACGACATATCCGCCGTCCGTGAAGCGCAGATCCGGCGTGCTTCCTGACGCAGGCTTTTCGGGGGCATCGCCCTCGTAGATCAAGGCGACTTCCCTACCGTCATGCCTGATGCGGTGCAGACCAAAGTCAACAGGAGCCTCGTAGGTCACGGACATGCCTGTCGGCACGCGCAGGCAGGCACCGTACAGAAAGTGGTCGCAGCCGTAGCTCCAGAGATTCGCGGGGCCCATTGCGAGTGTGAGCGCAATCCAGCTGAGCATGCTGTCCCCCGACCTGTCCGTGTTCCGTTCAGCGTACCCCGCTAGCCTCCCTAAAGCGGGCATCGCCCAACAAAAAAGGACGCAGCCTCGCGGCTGCGTCCATCGTGAGCCCTGCCGGGAGAGAGTCGGCAGGACTTACTTGACCTCGAACTCCTGCGGCGTTCCGGCCGCCTTGCCATCGACGGTGACCTCGGCGCGGTACTTGCCGGCCGGCCAGCCCTTTGCATTCTTGAACGTGACGTTGGTGGTTTCCGCACCACTGGTGTTCAGGGTGGCGTTCTGTTCGCCGGCTACCTGGCCGTCCTGATAGGTCAGCTTGGCGCCAACGGTGACGTTGTTTGCAGCGCCGTCGGTCTTGACCGAGACGATGATGTCATCCTTCGGTGCGAACAAAGCCGTCGTCGCAACCGACTTGTCGGCGGCGGCGGTCTTGCCGACGGTGACCGACGAGACGTTGACCGCAGCGGCTTCGGCCATCGGCGGCGGTGCGCCGGTCATCGGCGCGGGAGCTGCGGGTTCGGCCGGGGCGGTCGCTGCCGGAGCGGCGTTGCTGTCGGTCGACTCTTCTTTCTTCTTGCAACCGACCAGGGCAACGCTGCCCAGCAGGGCGGCGATCAGGGCGGTCTGTAGCGGGGTGGTCTTGATCATTCGGGGTTCCTCCCAGGGATTGTCGGACGGCGTTCGATGGCCGGCTTACTTCGGCGGCAGTTTCAGGGTCTGGCCCGGGAAGATCTTGTCCGGGTCATCAAGCACATCACGGTTGGCTTCGAAGATCTTTTTCCAGGCATTGGCGTCGCCCAGATGCTGCTTGGCGATCTTCGACAGCGAGTCACCCTTCTGCACGGTATAGGTGCCGCCGCTGACAACGTCTGCGGTGCTGTCCACCGAAGCGCTGACGCCGGAGAAGTCCGCCTTCGGCACCTGCTCGGCGGTACTGTCGACACTGCCACTGACGCCGGAGAAATCGGCCTTCTTCTCGGTACTCATCCACAACTCCCGTCTGCATGACTACGTGATTCGCACGGTGCCATGGAGGTTGTTAAATGGGGATGGTGCAGATGTGAAGCCGCCCCCCGGGGCGGCTGAACAATCGGGGGAATGGACGCCCCGTAGTGCCGGCCGATGGCCGGCTGTGCCAGGGGGATCCGGCCTTGGCCGATTGCCGGCCAGCGGCCGGCTCCACCCGTAACCGCCTGCGAATCATGGTAGTGCCGGCCGATGGCCGGCGCTCGCCGGGCATGGCCCGGCGCAACGGGCAACCGCCTGTGGCGGTTACTGCCGCAGTTCGCGGTAGGTCGCGGCCGGGGCGGCGATGCCCGGGCTGGCACGCCAGGGGTTGATATCCAGGCCGCCACGACGGGTGTAGCGGGCCTCCACTTCCAGCCACTGCGGCTGGCAGCGCGCAGACACCTCGCTGAAGATCCGTTCAACACACTGCTCGTGGAACTCGGCGTGCTCGCGGTAGCTGACCAGGTAACGCAGCAGGCCGGCGCGGTCGATCTTCGGCCCGCGGTAGCGCAGGCTGACCGTGGCCCAGTCCGGCTGGCCGGTAACCGGGCAGTTGGACTTCAGCAGCGCCGAGACCAGGGTTTCCTCCACCACCTCGCCGGTATCAGCGGCGAGGAAGTCTGCCTGCGGCGGGCCGTAGCAGTCGATCTCCACATCCAGGCCGTCGATGGATTCACCGAGTGGCGTCTCGCGCAGGCCCGGCAGGCCGAACTCGACCTCCACCGGCGCACCGGCGCAGGCCGACAGGTCAGCCACCAGGCGCCCACGAAGTGCCTCGGCGCTGTCGATACGGGTGCTGTTGAGGGAGTTCAGGTACAGCTTGAACGACTTCGATTCGATCAACCGCGGTGAGGTGCACGGCACCTGCACGGTGGCGACGGCGACCTGCGGCTTGCCACGCGCGTCGAGCCAGCTCAGCTCGAAGGCATGCCAGCGGTCGTGGCCGACGAACGGCAGCGCGGCGTCATCGAGGCCGATCTCGGCGCGGGCGCCGATGCGGGGGATGGGGAACAGCAGGCCGGGATCGTACTGCGACGGGTAACTGACCTCGCGACCGAGGCTGGAATCCTGTGGGGTGTTCATGGGCGCCATTGTATCGCGCGGACGGCGGGCCTTCGGCCGGGCCGGCCAACGGCGGAGCCCCTCCGTGGTGGTTGTGTTGCCGGATACAGGAGCTGGCCGGGAGGGTGGGTTGGCCGGGGGACGCCGTGAATCCATCCATGGAGGCTCGGTCGCCGCATCCATGCGGCTCACTGATCTGGCCCCCTGAAAACGGACGCCATGAAGCCGTTTCAGGCGGCAGTCCGGAGCTGCCGGGCGTAGTTGTTAGGCGAGTGGTAGCCCAGCGCCGAGTGTAGCCGGGCTGGATTGTAGAAGCCGTGGATGTAAGCAGCGATGGACTGGCTGGCTTGTTCTCTACTGGCGTAAGGCTCGGCAGCCTCTTCTGTCTTGAGCGTCGCAAAGAAGCTCTCGGCCACCGCGTTGTCCCAGCAATTGCCAGGCCGGCTCATGCTTTGGACCACGCCATGGGACTGCAGCAGCTGGCGAAACTCGTTTCCCCAGTACTGCCCACCACGATCTGAATGGAAGATCAGGCCGGGTCGTTGTGGATGCAGAGCCCAAGCATTGGCAAATGCTTTCACCACCAGCTCTTCAGTCAGACGCGTGGAAACGCTGTAGCCCAGCACCTGCCGGGTCTGGACGCTGATGACCACGGCCAGATGCAGCCATCCCTGGCGGGTAGGGACATACGTGATATCCCCGACCCACGCCGTCGGTCCGGTTCCGGGGGCAAATTGCCGATCCAGCAGGTTGGGGGCGAGCTGAGATGAGCCGCCAGAGGACTTGGGTCGGAATCGGCCTTTGGCCTTGCCCTGGATTCGCTCCTCGGCCATTAACCGTGCCACGCGCTTGTGGCCGACTGGATGATTCCTGGCTCGTAAGGCCCTGACCAGCCGACGTCGCCCATAACTGCGCCTGCTGGTCACATGAATGGCCCGAAGCTCGGTACGGAGGGCCAAATCGACATCGCACGTTTGGGCACACTGCCGGTGCAGGTAGTCATGGAATCCAGAGACAGAAACCCCAAGAACCCGACACAACAACCTGGTCGGGTACTGAGTCCTTTGACTGGCGACGAAGGCGTACCTCACTTGGACTCTCTGGCAAAGAACGCCGCCGCTTTTTTTAGGATTTCCCGCTCCATCTTCAGATTGGCGTTCTCGGCCCGAAGGCGGCTGATCTCGCTTTCCAGGTCGGTGGCTGGCCTGCGAGCCTCAGAGGTCAACGACCGGCCAGCACGGACCGCGTCAAGCCAATTTGCCAGCGTCTTGACCGACATCTCCAACTGACGGGCCGCTGCGGCCGGCCCGAGCGACTCGGCCAGCTCCACGGCTTGGTGCTTGAACTCATCGGTATAGCTACGACGGGTGATACGGGACATAAGGGACCTCCAAGTGCGATCAAAGTATCGCTTCTTGGCGTCCGCTGACGGGGGGCCAGATCACACGCCCCCAGCCAACCCACCCTCCCGGCCACGGACAATTTCCCGCGCCACCACGGGAAAGATCAGGAAAATCAGAATCCGATCCTTCAGACGTTCATGACGTCCGCCGTGCCGACCAACGGTCGGCACCCACCAACAGCAGCGGGCACCAACAGCCGCGGGAAACTGTCGAAGGCGGGGTGGGTCCGGTTGAGGGGGTGTCCGCGGCATGGATGCCGCGGCCAAGCCCCCAGGGACGGGTTTACGGCGTCCCCCTCAACCGGACCCACCCCGCCATCCCACGGAATGCCCGCTGTTGACGTTGACGTTGCCGTTGATCCAAGCGGGTGCAGGGCTGCAAGCCCTGCGGAAACCCTCACTCCGCCGGGGTGCCGGCACCGTGCAGGTAATCCAGGCTCACCTGCAGCAGCGCGCGGAACCCGACATCCAGCGCCTTCTCATCCAGCAGGAACTTCGGCGAATGGTTGGCCGGCGCCGTTGCCGGATCGATGCCCGCGCTGGTGGAGCCGACGAAGAAGAACATGCCCGGCACTTCCTTGGCGTACAGCGAGAAATCTTCCGCACCCATCTGCAGCGGTGGCTCGTATACGTTGTCCTTGCCCACCACCGCCTGCAGGCTCGGCAGCATCTTCGCGGTCAATGCCGGGTTGTTCACCGTGGCCGGGTTGCCGTCGGCTTCGTAGATCTCGGTTACCGCCTTGGCACCATGCGCGGCGGCGGTGTGCTCGGCCACGTTGCGCAGGTCGGCGAAGATCTGCTGGCGCATGCCTTCGTCGAAGGTGCGGATGGTGCCGACCATCTCCACTTCATCGGGAATGATGTTGTAGCGGATGCCGCCGTTGATCGCGCCGAAGGTCAGCACTGCCGGCTGCTTGGACAGGTTGGCGCGGCGGCTGACGATGGTCTGCGCGGTGCCCACCAGGTCGGCGGTGGCGACGATCGGATCAACCCCGTTCCACGGCGCCGAACCATGCGTCTGGCGGCCGATCACCTTGATCCCGAACCGGTCCGAGGCCGCCATCAACGGGCCACCGCGCACCGCGATCTGACCCACCTGCACGCTGGAGAACACATGCAGGCCGAACACCGCTTCCGGCTTGAAATCGGCGAACAGGCCTTCCTTCAGCATGAGTGCCGCACCACCCTCTTCCGGCGGCGGTGCGCCCTCCTCGGCCGGCTGGAAGATCAGCATCACCTGGCCCGGCAGGTCCTTCTTCATCGACACCAGTGCTTCGGCCACGCCGAGCAGGGTCGCGGTGTGCGCGTCATGGCCACAGGCATGCATCACGCCCACGGTCTGCCCGCGGTACTGGTCAGTGGCCTTGGAGGCGAACGGCAGGCCGGTCTGCTCGGTCACCGGCAGCGCGTCCATGTCGGCGCGCAGGGCGATCTTCGGCCCCGGCTTGCCGCCCTCGATGATCGCAACCACGCCGTGGTGGGCGATGCCGGTCTTCGGCTTCAGGCCCATCGCACGCAGGCGCTTGGCGACCTCGGCCGAGGTGCGCGCCTCGCGGTTGGACAACTCCGGATGCTGGTGGAAATCGCGGCGCCATTCGACCACCTTGGCCTGCAGCCGCTGCGCGGCGGCGGTCACTTCCGGGCGCTGCCCGTCCTGGGCGTGGGCAAGGGCCGGCAGGGCCAGCAGCAGGGCGGACAGCAGCAGCGAACGGCGCATCGCAATCTCCACAGCAGAAGGGTTCCAGCTGAATGTAGGGCAACACCGCCGCCACGGGAACCTCCGGCGCTCGATCCGGTCTTAGCGCCCGTCCCATCCGTCATGCAGGAAACGTGATGTGGCACAGGTATGCTTTGCGCATTGCCCCGGCGTCCCGCCTGGTCCAGCCCTCTCGGAGTCCTCGTAATGTCACGTGTTTGGAAGATCGTGCTGCTGGTCGTGGCAGTGCTGGTGCTGGCCGTGGTCGGCCTGCGCGTCATGGGCGGGGGCAAGGACAAGGCCGGTGGTGCAGCTGCGGGGGCGCGCCAGGGCGGCGAGGATCCGAATGCCGGTCCAGTACCGGTGACCGTGGTGGAGGCCACGCGCCAGGACGTGCCGGTGTATGCCAGCGCGCTGGGCACGGTGACTGCGATGAACACCGTTACCGTCAGCCCGCAGGTCGGCGGCCAGCTGATGAGCCTGAATTTCCGCGAAGGCCAGGAAGTGAAGCAGGGTGACGTGCTGGCGGTGATCGATCCGCGCACGGCCCAGGCCAGCTATGACCAGGCCGCCGCAGCCAAGCGCCAGAACGAAGCCCTGTTGGCCACTGCGCGCTCCAACTTCCAGCGCTCGAACGCGCCTGAGTATCGCCAGTACGTCGCCAAGACCGATCTGGATACACAGCGAAACCAAGTGGCACAGTACGAAAGCGCCGTGGCCGCCAACGAGGCCAGCATGCGTTCGGCGCAGGTGCAGCTGCAGTACACCAAGGTCACCGCACCGATCTCCGGCATCGCCGGCATCCGCGCGGTCGACGCGGGCAACGTGGTCAACGCCGGCACCGCGCTGGTCACGCTGACCCAGATCCATCCGATCCACGTGCTGTTCAACCTGCCCGAGCGCCAGCTCGGCGACGTGCGCCAGGCGCAGGCCGCCGGCACGGTGCCGGTGGCCGCGCTGGACCGTGCCGATTCGCATGTGTTGTCCGGCGACGGCAAGCTCGACGTGGTCGACAACCTGATCAGTGCCGACAGCGGCACGTTCAAGGCGCGCGCGATTTTCGACAACACCGACAACGGCCTGTGGCCGGGCCAGTTCGTCAACGTGCGCATGCAGCTGCGCACGATCGCCGGTGGTGTGGTCATCCCCACCCAGGCGGTGCTGCGTGGCCCGGATGGCGAGTACGTCTACATCGTGCAGGGCGACAACACCGTAAAGATGCAGACCGTGCGCAGCGGCGTGGAAGTGGGCGACAGCCAGGTGCAGATCGCCGAAGGCCTGAAGGGCGGCGAGCGGGTGGTCAGTGAAGGCCAGTTCCGCCTGAAGCCGGGCAGCAAGGTCACCGCGCTGAAGCCGGGGGAGACCCCGGCCGCACCGACCGAGGCCGAACTGAAGGCGGCCGAGCAGAAGAACGCAGGCGGCGGTGGCCGTCGCGGTGGTGGCCCGCGCTGAGCGCAGGCCACTGATCTCCCTCGCGCCGGCATACCCGCCGGCGCCGACATTGAAGTGCCAGCAAGGATCAGTCCGTGGGCTTTTCGACGATCTTCATCCGCCGCCCGATCGCCACCTCGCTGTTGATGGCGGGCCTGTTGCTGCTGGGCATCCTCGGTTACCGCAAGCTGCCGGTGTCGGCGCTGCCGGAAATCGATGCGCCCAGCCTGGTGGTCACCACCCAGTACCCCGGTGCCAACGCCACCACCATGGCTTCGCTGGTCACTACCCCGCTGGAGCGCCAGTTCGGGCAGATTTCCGGGTTGGAGCTGATGACCTCCGACTCGTCGGCCGGGTTGTCGACGATCATCCTGCAGTTCTCGATGGACCGCGACATCGACATCGCCGCGCAGGACGTGCAGGCGGCGATCCGCCAGGCCACCCTGCCCTCGTCGCTTCCCTACCAGCCGGTCTACAACCGGGTGAATCCGGCCGACGCGGCCATCGTCACCCTGAAGCTGACCTCCGACACGCGCCCGCTGCGCGACGTCAACAATTACGCCGACTCGATCCTGGCCCAGCGCCTGTCGCAGGTGCAGGGCGTGGGACTGGTGTCGATCGCCGGCAACGTGCGCCCTGCCGTGCGCATCCAGGTCAATCCGGCGCAGTTGTCGAACATGGGCCTGACCCTGGAGCAGCTGCGCAGCGCACTGACCCAGGCCAACGTCAATGCGCCCAAGGGCTCGTTGAACGGCAAGACGCAGTCCTACAGCATCGGCACCAACGACCAGCTGGCCAGCGCCGCCGAGTACCGCGACACGATCATCAGCTACAAGAACGGCCGCCCGGTGCGGCTGTCGGACGTGGCCGAGGTGATCGATGGCGTGGAGAACGACCAGCTGGCCGCCTGGGCCGATGGAAAGCCGGCGGTGCTGCTGGAAGTCCGGCGCCAGCCTGGTGCCAACATCGTGCAGACCGTCGAGCGCATCCGCGCGATCCTGCCGCAGCTGCAGGGCGTGCTGCCGGCCGACGTGCACCTGGAGATCTTCAACGACCGTACCGAGACCATCCGCGCCTCGGTGCATGAAGTGCAGTTCACCCTGATCCTCACCATCGGCCTGGTGGTGGCGGTGATCTTCGTGTTCCTGCGCCGATTGTGGGCCACGATCATTCCCTCGGTGGCGGTGCCATTGTCGCTGGCCGGCACCTTCGCGGTGATGGCGTTCGCCGGCATGTCGCTGGACAACCTCTCGCTGATGGCGCTGGTGGTGGCTACCGGTTTCGTGGTCGACGATGCGATCGTGATGATCGAGAACATCGTGCGCTACATCGAGCAGGGCAAGAGTGGCAAGGAAGCGGCCGAGATCGGCGCGCGCCAGATCGGCTTCACCGTGCTGTCGCTGACCGTCTCGCTGGTAGCGGTGTTCCTGCCGCTGCTGCTGATGCCCGGCGTCACCGGCCGCCTGTTCCACGAGTTCGCGTGGGTGCTGAGCATCGCGGTGGTGCTGTCGATGCTGATCTCGCTGACGCTCACCCCGATGATGTGTGCCTACCTGCTCAAGCCCGACGCCCTGCCCGAGGGCGAAGACGCGCATGAGCGCGCGGCAGCGGCCGGCAAGCAGAACCTGTGGACGCGCACCGTCGGCCTGTACGAGCACAGCCTGGACTGGGTGCTGGGCCACCAGCGCCTGACCCTGGCCGTGGCCGGTGGTGCACTGGTGCTGACCGTGCTGCTGTACGTGCTGATTCCCAAGGGCCTGCTGCCCGAACAGGACACCGGCCTGATCACCGGCGTGGTGCAGGCCGACCAGAACATCGCCTTCCCGCAGATGGAACAGCGCACCAAGCAGGTCGCCGAAGCACTGCGGCACGATCCGGATGTGACCGGCGTGTCGGCGTTCATTGGTGCCGGCAGCATGAACCCCACGCTCAACCAGGGCCAGCTGTCGATCGTGCTGAAGGAGCGCAGCCAGCGCGATGGCCTGGAGCAGATCCTGCCGCGCCTGCAGAAGGCGGTGGCCGGCATTCCCGGCGTGGCGCTGTACCTGAAGCCGGTGCAGGACGTGACCCTGGATACCCGCGTGGCCGCTACCGAGTACCAGTACTCGCTGTCGGACGTCGATTCGGCAACGGTGGCCACCCAGGCCACGCGCCTGACCGAAGCGCTGCGCAAGCGCCCGGAACTGGCTGACGTCGACAACAACCTGTCCAACCAGGGCCGCGCCCTGGAGCTGAACATCGACCGCGACAAGGCCAGTGTCCTGGGCGTGCCGATGCAGACCATCGACGACACGCTCTACGATGCGTTCGGCCAGCGCCAGATCTCCACCATCTTCACCGAGCTCAACCAGTATCGCGTGGTGCTGGAAGTGGCGCCGGAGTTCCGCACCAGCACCGCGTTGATGGAGCAGCTGGCGGTGGCCTCCAATGGCGCCGGCGCGCTGACCGGCACCAATGCCACCAGCTTCGGCCAGGTCACCTCGTCGAACTCGTCGACCGCCACCGGCATCGGCGCGCAGAACACCGGCATCACCGTCGGCGCAGGCAACATCATCCCGCTGTCGGCGCTGGCCGAAGGCAAGGTGAGCAGCGCGCCACTGGTGGTCAGCCACCAGCAGCAGCTGCCGGCGGTGACGGTCTCGTTCAACGTGGCGCCGGGCTATTCGCTGTCCGAAGCGGTGCGTGCAATCCAGGAGACCAAGGACAGCCTGGACATGCCCACCCACCTGCATGCCGAGTTCATCGGCAAGGCCGCCGAGTTCACTGGCAGCCAGACGGACGTGGTGTGGCTGCTGCTGGCCTCGCTGGTGGTGATCTACATCGTGCTGGGCGTGCTCTACGAGAGCTACATCCACCCGATCACGATCATCTCCACGCTGCCGCCGGCCGGTGTCGGCGCGCTGCTGGCGCTGATGCTGTGCGGCCTGAGCCTGTCGGTGGATGGCATCGTCGGCATCGTGCTGCTGATCGGCATCGTCAAGAAGAACGGCATCATGATGGTGGACTTCGCGATCGAGGCCCGCCGCGCCGGTGCCAACGCGCACGAAGCAATCCGCCGTGCCTGCCTGCTGCGCTTCCGCCCGATCATGATGACCACCGCCGCGGCCATGCTGGGCGCGCTGCCGCTGGCCCTGGGCACCGGGATCGGCTCGGAGCTGCGCCGCCCGCTGGGCATCGCCATCGTCGGCGGCCTGCTGCTGTCGCAGCTGGTCACGCTGTACACCACGCCGGTGATCTACCTGTACATGGAGCGCTTCTCCGAGTGGCTTGCCCGCCGCCGCGAGCAGCGTGCGTTGCGCGACGGTTCGCTGCAGGAGCCGCAGGCATGATCCACGCCCCGCTGCTGCGGGGGGCCGCGCGATGAACCTGTCCGGCCCCTTCATCCGCCGCCCGATCGGCACCGCGCTGCTGGCCATCGGCCTGTTCATGGTCGGCCTGATCTGCTACCTGCGCCTGGGCGTATCGGCACTGCCGAACATCGAGATCCCGGTGATCTTCGTGCATGCCAGCCAGTCCGGCGCCGATGCGGCGACCATGGCCTCCACGGTTACCGCGCCGCTGGAACGCCATCTCGGCCAGCTGCCGGGCATCGACCGCATGCGCTCGTCGAGCTCGGAAGGCAGCTCGCTGGTGTTCATGATCTTCCAGAGCGGCCACAACATCGACTCGGCCGCGCTGGACGTGCAGACGGCGATCAACTCGGCCCAGGCCGACCTGCCCTCGGGCATGGGCTCGCCGATGTACCAGAAGGCGAACCCGAACGATGACCCGGTGATCGCCATCGCGTTGACCTCGCAGACGCAGTCGGCCGATGAGCTGTACAACGTCGCCGATTCGCTGCTGGCGCAGCGCATCCGCCAGATCAGTGGCGTCGCCTCGGTCGACATCGCCGGCGCGTCGACGCCAGCGGTGCGCGTGGACGTCAACCTGCGCCTGATGAACGCGCTGGGCCTGACCGCCGATGACCTGCGCAATGCGGTGCGCGCGGCCAACGTGACCTCGCCCACCGGCTTCCTCAGCGACGGCAACACCACCACCTCGATCATCGCCAACGATTCGGTGGCGCGTGCGGCCGACTTCGCCGATCTGGTGGTCAAGACCCAGGGCGATGGCCGGGTGATCCGCCTGAAGGACATCGCCAACGTCTACGACGGCCAGCAGGACGCCTACCAGGCCGCGTGGTTCGACCACAAACCGGCGGTGGTGATGTACGTGTTCACCCGTGCCGGCGCCAACATCGTGGAGACCGTGGACCGGGTCAAGGCGCAGATCCCGACCCTGCGCGACTACCTGCAGCCAGGCACCACGATGACGCCGTACTTCGACCGTACGCCGACCATCCGCTCGTCGCTGCATGAAGTGCAGATCACGTTGCTGATCAGCCTGGCGATGGTGGTGCTGACCATGGCGCTGTTCCTGCGCCGGCTGGCACCGACGCTGATCGCCGCAGTGACCGTACCGCTGTCGCTGGCCGGTGCCGCGTTGGTGATGTACGTGATGGGCTTCACCCTGAACAACCTGAGCCTGCTGGCGCTGGTGATCGCGATCGGCTTCGTCGTGGACGATGCGATCGTGGTGATCGAGAACATCATGCGCCACCTCGATGAGGGCATGCCGCGCATGCAGGCGGCGCTGACCGGTGCGCGCGAGATCGGCTTCACCATTGTCTCGATCACCGCCTCGCTGGTCGCGGTGTTCATCCCGCTGCTGTTCGCCAGCGGCATGATGGGCGCGTTCTTCCGCGAGTTCACCGTCACCCTGGTGGCGGCCATCGTGGTCTCGATGATCGTCTCGCTGACGTTGACCCCGGCGCTGTGCAGCCGCTTCCTCAGCGCCCATGACCACAGCGCGCCGCCGTCGCGCTTCGGACGCTGGCTGGATGCCGGCCACGAGCGCATGCTGCGCATCTACACCGTGTTCCTGGACTTCTCGCTGCGCCACGCGCTGCTGCTGTCGCTGACGCCGCTGATCCTGATCGGCGTCACCATCTTCCTGTTCGGGGCGGTGAAGAAGGGCGCGTTCCCGCCGCAGGACACCGGCCTGATCTGGGGCCGCGCCAATTCCAGCGCCACCGTCTCCTTCGAGGACATGGTCGCCCGCCAGCGTCGCATCACCGACATGCTGATGGCCGACCCGGCAGTGAAAACCGTGGGTGTGCGCCTCGGCAGCGGCCGTCAGGGCTCCAGTGCACAGTTCAACATCGAGCTGAAGTCACGCAGCGACGGTCGCCGCGAAACCACCGCACATGCGTTGGCGCGACTCAGTGCCAAGGCCGATCGCTACCCCGACCTGCAGTTGCGCCTGCGCGCGATCCAGGACCTGCCCAGCAACGATGGCGGCGGTTCCAGCCAGGGCGCGCAGTACCGCATTTCCCTGCAGGGCAACGACCTGGCTGCTTTGCAGGAATGGCTGCCCAAGCTGCAGGCGGAACTGAAGAAGAACCCGAAGCTGCGTGACGTCGGCACCGACGTGGACAATGCCGGACTGCGCCAGAACATCCAGATCGACCGCGCCAAGGCCGCGCGCCTGGGCATCACGGTCGGAGCCATCGACGGCGCGCTGTACGGTGCGTTCGGCCAGCGCCAGATCTCCACCATCTATTCGGACATCAACCAGTACAGCGTGGTGGTCAACGCCCTGCCCTCGCAGACCGCCACCCCGGCGGCGCTGGATGAGGTGTACGTGCGTGCGCGCAACGGCGACATGGTGCCGATCACCGCGGTGGCCACGCAGATGCCCGGCCTGGCCCCCTCGCAGATCACCCACGAGAACCAGTACACGACGATGGACCTCAGCTACAACCTGGCTCCGAACGTGAGCATGGGTGAGGCCAAGGCGATCATCGATGCCACCGTCGCCGGCATGCGCATGCCTGGCGACATCCGCCTGGCCGACGATGCGGGCTTCGGCTTCAATTCAGATCCCAGCGACATGCTGATCCTGGTGTTTGCCGCGATCCTGACCGTCTACCTGGTGCTGGGCATGCTCTACGAGAGCCTGATCCACCCGGTCACCATCCTGTCCACGCTGCCGGCGGCGGGCGTCGGTGCGCTGCTGGCGTTGTTCGGCACCAACACCGAACTGTCGGTGATCTCGATGATCGCGCTGGTTCTGCTGATCGGCATCGTCAAGAAGAACGCGATCATGATGATCGACTTCGCCCTGGTGGCGCAGCGCGAGCATGGGCTGGCGCCGCGCGATGCCGCACGCGAGGCCAGCATCGTGCGCTTCCGCCCGATCATGATGACCACGATGGTCGCGATCCTGGCCGCCGTGCCGCTGGCGATCGGTCTGGGTGAAGGGTCCGAGCTGCGCCGCCCGCTGGGCATCGCGATGATCGGCGGCCTGCTGTTCTCGCAGAGCCTGACCCTTCTCAGCACGCCGGCGCTGTACGTGATCTTCTCGTGCCTGGCCGAGCGTTGGCGCGCACGCCGCGCACGCAGGCGCGAAGCCAAGCTGCTCAAGCGCGCGCAGCGGGCCTAGAAGGGCCCATCCACGCGCGGCGTGGATCTATGGGTAGAGCCGGCCGCTGGCCGGCTTTCTCCGTACCGCACATCTGCCGGCCAGCGGCCGGCACTACCACTACCGTGGGTGCGGACCGTTGGTCCGCACTCCATATTTCACCCCACACCCGCAATAATGGTCGGAGACCTTTCCGCCGAGCCTGCATGTCCGCCCGACAATCCCGCCTCAGCCGCCTGTGGGCCCACGAGAAGGCCAGTTACGGCCTGCGGGTGTTCATCGCCCTGACCGCGGCGCTGGCGGTGTGCTGGCAGCTGGATGCGCTGACCGCCTTGCCCGGCGTGTTCCTCGGCATCATCGCCAGTGCCATCGCCGAAACCGATGACAACTGGTGGGGCCGGACCAAGGCGGTGGCGCTGTCGCTGCTGTGCTTCTGCATTGCCGCAGCATCGGTCATCTGGCTGTTCCCGTGGCCGTGGATCTTCATCGGCGCGCTGGCGCTGTCCACCTTCGGCCTGACCCTGCTCGGCGCGCTCGGCGAGCGCTATGCGTCCATTGCCCAGGCCACGGTGACGCTGGCGATCTACACCATGATCGGCCTGGAACAGCACGGTGCCAGCGACCTGCACAGTGCGCTGGAAGCGGTCAGCCACCTGCTGGCCGGTGCGGTCTGGTACGGCCTGCTGTCGATCCTGTGGACCGCGCTGTTCGCCAACCGGCCGGTCCGCGAGCGGGTGGCGCGACTGTACGTTGAGCTGGGCCGCTACCTGCAGCTGAAGGCCGCGCTGTTCGAGCCGGTGCGCGAAGCCGACCTGCAACGTCGCCAGCTCGACCTGGCCGAACAGAACCGCCGCGTGGTCGGCGCGCTGAACGAGGCCAAGACCGCGATCCTGGCCCGCTTCGGCCGCTCCGGCCGACCCGGCGTGAACTCCGGCCTTTACCTGCGCCTGTACTACATGGCGCAGGATTTCCACGAGCGCGCCAGTTCCTCGCATTACCCGTACGGCGCGCTGGTGGACGCGTTCTTCCACAGCGACGTGCTGTACCGCTGCCAGCGCCTGCTTGACCTGCAGGGACAGGCCTGTGCCCGCCTGGGCGAGGCAATCCGGCTGCGCCGTCCGTTCGTGTACGGCGAAGGCAACCAGCAGGCCGGGCGCGACCTGGCCGATGCGCTGGCCTACCTGCGCGACCAGCAGCGGCCGCAATGGCAGCGCCTGCTGGGCTCGCTGGACCTGCTGGTGCACAACCTGCGCAGCATCGAACGGCGCCTGCTGGATGCCGAGCGCTCCGAAGCCAGCCTGGACAACGTCGATACCCGCCTGCGCGACAGCAACCCACACACCCTGCGCGAGATGGGCGTGCGCATCCGCCAGCAGCTTACGCCCGGCTCGGTGCTGTTCCGGCATGGGCTGCGCATGGCGCTGGCGCTGATTGCCGGCTTTGCAGCGATCCGCCTGTTCAATGCGCAGAACGGTTCGTGGGTACTGCTGACCATCGTGTTCGTGTGCCGGCCCAACTTCGGCGCCACCCGCCAACGCCTGGCCCAGCGCATCGTCGGTACCCTGGCCGGACTGGTGCTGACCTGGGCGCTGCTGCAGCTGTTCCCGCAGCTGCACGTGCAGCTGCTGATCGCCTTGCTCTCTGCACTTCTGTTCTTCTTCACCCGCACCGACCGCTACCTGGTGGCGTCGGCGGCGATCACGGTGATGGCACTGACCTGCTTCAACCTGATCGGCGACGGCTTCGTGCTGATCGTGCCGCGCATGGTCGATACGGTGCTGGGTTGCGCGATCGCAGCGGCGGCCGCGTTCCTGGTCCTGCCCGACTGGCAGGGCCGGCAGCTGCATCTCGTCCTGGCACGCGTGCTGGACACTGCGGCTCGCTACCTGGATTCGGTGCTGGGCCAGTACCGCAGCGGCATGCGCGACGACCTGGCCTACCGCATCGCGCGGCGCGACATGCACAATGCCGATGCCGCGCTGTCCACCGCACTGTCGAACATGCTGCGTGAGCCCGGCCATGTGCGCCGCAATCTGGATGCCGGCTTCCGCTTCCTGGCGCTGTCCAACACACTGCTGGGACACCTGTCGGCGCTGGGCGCGCATCGCGACCAGGTGGACAGCTATGCGGGCGACCCGCTGGCATTGGCGGCCGGCGAGCGCGTGCGCAAGGCACTGCAGCAACTGGCCTCGGCGCTGACCGCACGGCAACCGGTCGCCGACGATGACAACGACGCCGACCGCGCGGTGGCCGCCGAGCTGGAGCAGATCGACGAGGCGATGCCGCCGAAACTGCAGCTGATCCGCACGCAGATGGCGCTGGTACTGCGGATGCTGCCGAAGGTGCGGGCAGCGGCCAATGAAGCGGTGACCAGCCTGACCTGACTCCTCATCGCTGATCGGAGATCCCACCCACGCGTGGCATGGGTCAATTGCGCCGTGTGCAACGGCGCGTTGCGCCTGGCGCTGCGGTTCGATCACGCGGCCGCGCGGATACTGGGCAATCCCCCCGCTCCGGACTATCGCCATGAAAATCGAGCTCAGTGGCCGCACCGCGCTGGTCACCGCCTCCACCGCCGGCATCGGCCGGGCCATCGCCCAAGGACTGGCCAGCGCTGGTGCGCGAGTCATTCTCAATGGCCGCAGCACCGACAGCGTCGAGCGCGCCCGCCGGCACCTGCTCGCCACCGTGCCGGGAGCCGACGTGCTCGGCGTCGCCGCCGATCTCTCTGATGCAGCCGGTGTCGAAACACTGTTGGCCGGCCTGCCCAAGGTCGACATCCTGGTCAACAACGCCGGCATCTTCGGCCCACAGGACTTCTTCGAGACCGATGACGCGACCTGGGAGCGCTACTGGCAGACCAACGTGATGTCCGGCGTGCGCCTGTCGCGTGCGCTGCTACCGGCAATGGTCGATGCCGGCTGGGGCCGCGTGCTGTTCATTTCCTCCGAATCAGCGCGCAACATTCCCGCCGACATGATCCATTACGGGGTCAGCAAGACCGCGCAGCTGTCGTTGTCGCGCGGCCTGGCCAAGCGCGTGGCCGGCAGTGGCGTCACCGTCAACGCGGTGCTGCCCGGCCCGACCCTCTCCGATGGTTTTGCGGCGATGTTCGAGGATGAACGCCAGCGCAGCGGCAAGCCGCTGGAGCAGATCGGCCGTGAGTTCGTGATGGCGCACCGGCCGTCCTCGGTGATCCAGCGCACCGCCACGGTCGAGGAAGTGGCCAACATGGTGGTGTACCTGGCCTCGCCGCAGGCCTCGGCAACCTCGGGTGCGGCGCTGCGCGTGGATGGCGGCGTGGTCGACGATATCGTCTGAGAGTGCTGGCAGGTGTGCGGACCAACGGTCCGCACCCACAGGTCCGCATCCACAGCGGAGGGGAAGGAATGCTAGGCTGCGCCGGTCAAGGAGGTTCCATGTCCGGTCACAACCAGTTCGCCCTGCTGCGCCAGCGCCGTTTCCTGCCGTTCTTCGTGGTCCAGGCGCTCGGTGCGTTCAACGACAACGTGTACCGGCAGGCGATCATCAGCATGTTGCTGTTCATGGCTGTGCCGGAGGAAGAACTGGGGTTGTACGCCACCCTGGCACCGGCCATCTTCATCCTGCCATATTTCCTGTTCTCGGCGCTGGCCGGGCAGATCGCCGACAAACTGGAAAAATCGCGACTGATCGTGATCACCACCACCATGGAGATCGTGATCATGTCGCTGGCGGCCACCGGCTTCCTCACCCAGAGCCTGCCGGTGCTGCTGGTCGCGCTGTTCTGCACCGGCATGCAGTCCACCCTGTTCGGCCCGGTGAAGTACTCAGTGCTGCCGTCGGTGCTCAGGCCAGAAGAGCTGACCGGCGGCAACGGCCTGGTCGAGATGGGCACCTCGATGTCGATCCTCTCCGGCATGATCGTCGGCGGCCTGGTGTTCACCGTGGCTGGCAGCCACGGCACGGTGGTGGCCGCGTGCGCGATCATCGCCCTGGCGATCTGCGGCAACATCGCCGCCCGCCTGATTCCCAAGGTCGATGCCGGCGACCCGAATCTGAAGATCAACTGGAACCCGTTGCCGGAATCGCTGGCGGTGCTGCGCATGGCGCGCCAGCAGAAAGCCGTACGCAACTCGATCCTGGGCGTGTCCTGGTTCTGGTTCGTCGGCACCGTGCTGACCTCGCAGTTGCCGGCCTATGCGGTGACCAACCTGGGCGGCCAGCCGACCCTGTACATCTTCGCGCTGGCCCTGTTCTCGGTGGGCACCGGCGTCGGCTCGCTGCTGTGCGAGAAGCTGTCAGCACGTACGGTGGAAATCGGCCTGGTACCGCTGGGCGCGTTCGGCATGACCGCGTTCCTGCTCGACCTGTACTTCGCCCGCAGCGGCGAAGCGACAGTGCACGGGCTGACCATCGGGCCGTTCCTGCAGCAGCCCGGCAGCATCCGCATCGTCATCGACCTAATCGGCATCGGCCTGTTCACCGGCATCTTCGTGGTGCCGCTGTTCGCACTGATCCAGAGCCGCACGCCGAAGGCGCAGATGTCGCGCGTGTTCGCCGCACTGAACATCCAGAACTCGGGCTTCATCGTCGCTGCGGCGCTGCTGTCGCTGGCCGCCCACAAGCTGCTGCACTGGACCATTCCGCAGCAGTTCCTGGCGCTGGCCATCGCCAACGCGCTGGTGGCGATCTACATCTTCACCATCGTCCCCGAATTCCTGATGCGCTTCCTCAGCTGGCTGATGGTGCGCACCCTGTACCGGCTGCGCCCGCACGGCATCGAGGCCAACGTGCCGGACGAAGGCGCCGCACTGCTGGTCTGCAACCATGTCAGCTACATGGACGCACTGATCCTGTCGGCGACGATTCCGCGTCCGGTGCGCTTCGTCATGTACTACAGGATCTTCAACATCCCGGTGATGCGCTGGATCTTCCGGACCGCCAAGGCGATCCCGATTGCCGGGGCGCGCGAAGACCCGGCGCTGATGCAGCGTGCGTTCGATGAGATCGACGCGGCGCTGGCCGAAGGCGAACTGGTCTGCATCTTCCCCGAGGGCGCGCTGACCCGCGACGGGCAGATGGCGCCGTTCAAGTCCGGCGTCGAGAAGATCCTCGAGCGGCGGCCGGTGCCGGTGGTGCCGATGGCGCTGCGCGGCATGTGGTCGAGCATGTGGAGCCGCCGCGACAGCCGCCTTGGCCGCATGCGGGTGCCGCGTCGTTTCCGCGCCACGGTCGAGGTGGTGGCGGCACCGGCCGTGGATGGCCACGCCACCAGCGCCCCGGTGCTGGAGGCCCAGGTGCGGGCCCTGCGTGGTGATCACGCCTGATCGACCGCACGGACACGGGTAGACCGTCCCAGCGACAAGCCCCCATCCTCGCCCTCCGATGCATCGCAGAGGTCCGTCAGATGCGTCAGATCAAGGGCCATACCGGCCAGTATCTGACTGTAACCGCATACATGCAGCGCGGGTTGAGGTAGATTACGCACCCACAGGGGGGAGGTTCGGCCGTTTCATCATGGCCGGCCACCAAGGAATGGAGTCTCGCTTTGAATCAACCGCCACCGCTCAGCCGTCCGGTCTACATCCCCAACCATCTGGTCTGGGCGATCCTGACGACGCTGTTCTGCTGCCTGCCGTTGGGCGTGGTGTCGATCGTCTATGCCTCCCAGGTCGATGGCCGCCGCGCCGCCGGCGACCTGCCGGGGGCCTACAGTGCGTCGCGCAAGGCGGGCTGGTGGGCGGTGGCTTCGGCCGTGGCCCTGCCGGTCCTGTTGCTGTTGTGGTTCGGGCTGTTCGGCGGCTTGGCCGTACTGGGCGCTCTTTCCGACCAATGATTCACCACCACCACCCATCAAGGAGCTTGAACCCATGAACACCGCCACTCCGCAGGTCCCGAACAATCTGGTCTGGGCCATCCTGAGCACCCTGTTCTGCTGCCTGCCGGCCGGCATCGTGTCGATCGTCTACGCCGCGCAGGTCAACGGCAAGCTGGCCGCTGGCGACATCGCCGGTGCCCAGGACTCCGCCGCCAAGGCCAAGAAGTGGGCGATCTGGTCGGCCATCGCCGCCGTCGTGGTCGGCGTGCTGTACGGCATCCTGATCGTCGCTGTCGGCGGCATGGGTGCAATGAACAACAGCGGCTACTGATCCGCGTGGACGGATCCGGCGCCTGCGCCGGATCCGTTGCTGCAATGTCCGCACTTCCCGCCCGCTCCCGATTCGCCCGCTGGGCACCGCTGATGGCCGCCACCGGCCTGGCCGCCGGTGCCGCGGTGGTGCTGCGCAACGTCAATCCGTATGTCGCCGGCAATCCTTTGCCGAGCTGCCCGCTGTACGCGCTGACAGGCCTGTACTGCCCGGGCTGTGGCAGCACCCGCTGCCTGTATTCACTGGTCCATTTCGACCTGCCCGGCGCGATGGCGATGAACCCGCTGCTGGTCATCAGCCTGCCGTTCCTGCTGCTGATGATGCTGAACGTCGCCGGCATCCGGCCGCGCGTGCTCGACCCGCTCATGCGGGTACTGGCCAATCCAACGTTCTGGCTCTGGGTGCTGCCCGGGTATGCGCTGCTGCGCAACCTGCCGTGGGCGCCGTTCACTGCACTGGCACCGATCTAGGTTTCCAGCCAACGGCCGCAGCCCCTCGTGGCGGGCGGCGTTTGAAGGCAGAAGCCCTGGGGTTGGCCGGACGGGATGGGTTTGCGGGGGACGCCGTGAATCCGTCCGTGGAGGCTTGGCCGCGGCATCCATGCCGCGGACACCCCCGCAAATCCATCCCGCCCGACCACGGACAGTTTCCGTGTGCGTCCACCACGGAAAAGAAAGAGAAGATCAAAAGCGGAAGCGGATCGCTTCGCTCTGTATCCACGCATGGCGTGGATCGACCGTGTCGACCAAGGTCGACACCCACCGGCAGTCGCGGTTGACCCACCGTCACCGGGAAACTGTCGGGGGTGGGGCGGTGTGGGGCAGCAGGACCGTTGGCGCCATGGATGGCGCCATCGAGCCCCCAGGGACGGGTTTACGGCGTGTCCTGCAGCCCCACACCGCCCCGCCCAACCCTCAGCAATCCAGAGCCGCTTTGGCTCTGGCATTGGCTTTGGCCTCTGCAGGTGCAGGGCTGCAAGCCCTGCAAAACAACTACGTCACCCAGCCTGCAATCACCAGCAGGGCGAGGACCGCCAGCCACAGCAGCAGCATCCGCCACACCAGGCTCATCGCATCACGCAGGTCCGGCAACCGCTGCCACACCGGCAGCAACCCTGCCTCGGCGTAATCGTGCGCATCCTCACGCAGCTCGGCGTTGACGCTGGCCCGCGCCACCGCGCCAAGGAACCCGATGTTGCCGGCCAGGCGTTCGCCATGGGCCTGGCGCCAGGCCTTCCACGCCGTATCGAAATTGCCCACCAGCGCCATCGAGAATGCCATCAGCTGCGCCACCGGCCACTCGATCCAGCCCAGCAGGCGCTGCGCCAGCGCCAGCGGCTCCACCGGCACGCGTGCGCGCATCGGGCTCTCCGCCATCAGCGCCAGCAGCCGGTAACCGAGCGCGCCAGCCGGGCCCAGCAACAGGAACCAGAACAGCACCGCGAACCAGCGCCGCAGTGCGTTGAGCACCGTCGCCTCGACCAGTGACGGAATGTCCTCGCGCAGGCTGCCGCCGGCCGACTGCAGGTTGCGCACTGCAGCCTGCCGCGTCGCCGCATCATCGGCATCGATAATGGCCTCGATATCGCGGTCCAGGTCACGCGGGCCCCAGCACCAGGCCAGCACCGCCACGCCCAGCAGCAGCGACGGCAGGCCGAACAGCACCCCGCGCAACAGCCACGCCAGCAGCACCATCAGCAACAGCGGCGGCAGCAGTGCCAAGGCAACGCCGGCCGGTCCCTGCCAAGCCTTGCCACCACGCGCATCCAGCCAGCCCAGCCAACGCCGGAAACCGTCGAAACGGCGCAGCGAGGCAGCAGCGGCCGGAGCAACATGGCCCAGGGCCAGTGCCACCAGCACGGCGGCCAGAGTGGTGAACATGGCAGGTCTCCCTACGAAACAAAACGCTCGGCGCCGCTACCTTACCTGTCGCAGCGGCGCCCTCCGCGATGACCCGCACTGTAACCCGGGCCGTGTTCAGGTGGCGGCAATGCAATCGCCCCAGCCGGCCCGGCTCAGCCCTTCTGCTGCCGGTACCAATGCTCGATCAGGCCGCGCGAAATCGAGATCGGCGGCGACAGGCGGATACCCTGGCCATCGTCCTCCACGTCGCGCGCCAGTGCCGCGCCGACCTCGTCGGCACTGAACCAGCGCGCGTCTTCCAGCTCACCGTCCACGGTCGGCAGGTCATCCTGCGCCTGTGCGCGGAAGCCAACCATCAGCGCACCCGGGAATGGCCAGGGCTGCGAACCGAGGTACTGGCAGGCCGTCACCCGCACCTTGCTCTCTTCATGGACTTCGCGCACCACGGTCTGCTCGAAGGTCTCGCCGGGTTCGACGAAGCCGGCCAGCACCGAGTAGCGACGCGGGGCCCAGTTCGACTGCCGGCCCAGCAGCAGCCGGCCCTGGTTTTCCACGGCGACGATCACCGCCGGGTCGACACGCGGGTAGTGTTCGGTGGAACACTGCCCGCAGCGGCCGACGAAGCCACCACGGGCAAACGCCACGGCGCCGCCGCACACGCCGCAGAAGCGGGTGCGCGAGTGCCAGTACGACATGCCGCGGGCATAGCTGAAGGCGGTCGCATCGGCCATCGACCACAGCAGCGCGGCCTGGCGCAGATCAAGCCGGCGTGGCGCGCTGATGGTGACGTTGGTGGCTTCAACCGAGAACCACGCCTGCTCTCCGCGCAGGCCGAGGAAGATCGCGGCACCCGGGCCGCCGCCGATGTCGGCGCCGGTCAGCGCCAGTGGCTGATCGTCATCGCCGGTGAAGGCGCTGCCGTCCTGATCGAGCACGAGAATGCGCGCGCCCGGCCACAGGCGCGCCAGTGCATCGGCATCTTCGCGCAGGGCATCGGCGCGCTCCAGCGGTTCACCCACGAAGGCGAAACCGGAAAGCGGCGAAGGAGTATTGGGCATCCTGCAAGCGTGCCGCCAATCGATGCGGGTGGCAAGGTCGGCGCTGTGCGCAATCTGCCGTTGTGGATGCAGGAAGGATCATCCACGCATGGCGTGGATCTACCCGCTCTGGCAGGTGCCAACCCTGGTTGGCACATTCCGGCCACAGGCCTTTTACATGCTGAAGCTGCTGCCGCAGCCGCAGGTGGTCTTTGCGTTCGGGTTGCGGATCACGAACTGGGCACCGGTCAGGCTCTCGGTGTAGTCCACCTCGGCGCCCATCAGGTACTGCAGGCTCAGCGGGTCGACCAGCAGGGTCACCCCGCTGGTCTGTACCGCCAGGTCATCCTCGGCACGGTTCTCGTCGAACTCGAACCCGTACTGGAAGCCCGAACAGCCGCCGCCCTCGATGTACACACGCAGGGCCAGGTCGGGGTTGCCCTCTTCCTGGATCAGGGATTTGACCTTGGCGGCCGCCGACTCGGTGAAGTTCAGCGGGCGCTCCAGCGATTGGTAATCGGGCGCGGCAAGCGGGGTGGCGCCGGGCAGGGAGACTAGCGTGCTCATGGTGCCAGCATGGGGGTGCCGGGGATGGCTTTCAAGCCATCGCCTCGGCCAGCTTGCGGCGTGCGGCGGTGTCGCCCTTGCCGCCATTGGCCTCATCGCCTTCCGGCGCCGGCAGGGCCGCCATCGGGGCGCTGGCATGGATCAGGCGGCCGTTCAGCTGGGCGCCCGCATTCATCTCCACCACCTGGTAATGGACGTTGCCATTGACCCGTGCGCTGGGGGTCAGCTCGACCTTCTCGGTGGCGTGTACATCGCCGTCCAGGCGGCCGCTGATGACCACCACCTGGGCCCGGATCTCACCCTCGATCACGCCATGTTCGGCGACCGTCAGGGTCGCGCCGCTGGCGCCTTCGGTGGCGATCACCTTGCCGTGGATGCGACCTTCCACATACAGGCCACCACTGAATTCCACATCACCGCGGATCACCACCTGGTTGCCGATCAGGGCATCCACCACCAGCTGGCCTTCACGGTTGGATTTGCTGCTTCCGAACATCTGCCTACTCCCCTTTGCTGGCCGGCGCACCGGCCTGTTTCCAGTCGAATACCTGGGTGGTACCCCCCGTACCACTCCCCAATGTCACCCGCACGCGTTGCGGGGTGAAGTCAGCCGGCAGCATCACGCTGCCGGTGAGCTGCTGGAAGTACCGGAACGAGTAATCCTGTCCCGGCACCTTGCTGCGCTGGTGCAGATCATCCCAGCTGATCGTGGCCAGCTTGCCGTTCTTCACGCCTTCCACGGTGAAGCGCATCTGCCCCTGGCTGATGGCGCCGCGGTTGAGGTTCTGGGTCAGCACGGCGGTGTACTGCCAGGTGCCGGCCGCTTCCGGGCTGAACTCGATCGAGTGGGTGTTCAGGCCCTTGCGCTGGCTGGTCGAACCCACCAGGCGCTCATAGAAGGCAACGTCGGCGCGCAGGCCGGCGATTTCCTCATCGCGCTCGGCCAGCGAGGACTGCACCTCGGTATTGGCGGCGCGGCTGATGCGGTCGGAGGCTTCCAGCGTGGCCTGCTTCTGGCGCAGCTCGGTCAGCTGCGCCTGCAGCGTCTCGGCGCGCTTCTCGGCAGCCTGCAGGCGCTGGCCCTGGGCATCGCGTGGCGTGGCCATCCAGCAGCCACCCAGCACCGCCAGCACCAGGCTGAGCAGCCAGATGCCGCCGATCACCAGCAGGCGGCGACGGTCGGCCGGCGGTTGCGGCGCGCCGGGCAGGCGTACCTGCACGCGCATGGGAGGACGGTTGGTCATGGGTGGTTTCCGGGGTATCGCGAGGGCGACACCGGTACGGCCCCTGTGGCAAACGACGGGCTAGTGTATGACAGGACGGGTGGGTTTCCTGCGCCGTGGCCGGCCACGGTCTGTGGCGTTCAGGCATGCCATCGTCGATAGTGTGGTCCCCTGCACAGTTCCGTCGCCGGAGCATCGCCATGACCGAAGCCCACCTGTTCGTGATCGGCATCCTGCTGGCCTGGCTGGCCGGCATCCGCGTCTACCTCACCGTGTTCGGCGTCGGCCTTGCCGGCCTGCTCGGCTGGGTCGACCTGCCGCCCGCTCTGCAGGCCACCGAATCCTGGTGGGTGCTGGGCACGTCGGCGGCGCTGGCCATCGCCGAGTTCTTCGCCGACAAGATTCCCGGCGTGGACTCGGTCTGGGACCTGGTGCAGACGCTCGCACGCGTGCCGGCCGGCGCGTTCCTCGCAGCGGCTACCCTGTCGCCGGACGGTCAGCTCGGCGCCGGCGCACTCGCCGCCGGTGCCGGCGTCGCCCTCGCCAGCCACGGCCTGAAGGCCGGTACCCGCGCGCTGCTCAATACCTCGCCGGAACCGGCCAGCAACTGGGTCGCCTCCGCCGCCGAGGACACCGTGGTAGTCGGTGGCCTGGCGCTGGCCCTGGCACACCCGTGGATCGCGCTGGTGGTGGTGCTGGCCTGCAGCCTGGCCGGCGCGCTGCTGGTGTGGCTGGTCTGGCGCGCGCTGTGGAAGGGCGTGCGCTGGCTGGCGCGCGGTGCATCGGCAGCACCGCCGGGGCACAGCAGTACCGGTTGAGCACCGGGCTTGTCGCATAATGGACGCGAACACCAGGAGCACCGATGGCCGCAAACGAATCCCCCGCGGGCGCCCGCCCGGGACGCGCTGAAACCCCTCCGGCCGATCATTGGCAGCGCTGGGCGCCCGAGGCGGCAGGCCCCGCTGTGGCCGCACCGACGGCTGCGACCCCGCCGCCCATCGCGACCGATGCCCCGGCGCCGGTCAACAGCGCACCGCCGCCGCTGCCCGGCCCGATCGCACTGGCCGAAGCCGGCAACAACGATCTGGCCCCGCCGCCCTCGGACTCGCCCTACCGCGTGCTGATCGTTGAAGACGATCGCGCCCAGGCGCTGTTCGCGCAGAGCGTGCTGCACGGCGCCGGCATGCAGGCGATCGTGCACAGCGATGCCGATGCCGCGCTGCAGGCGATCAAGGAGCACCGCCCCGACCTGATCCTGATGGATCTGCACCTGCCCGGGCTGGACGGCATGCGCCTGACCGCGCTGATCCGCCAGCAGCCCGGCCTGCAGCTGCTGCCGATCGTGTTCCTCAGCGGCGATCCGGATCCAGAGCGCCAGTTCGAAGTGCTCGACAGCGGCGCCGACGACTACCTGAGCAAGCCGATCCGGCCGCGCCACCTGATCGCAGCGGTGGCCAACCGCATCCGCCGCGCGCGTGCCCAGGCCGCGACCCTGCCGGGCGCCACCGGCGCACCGGCCACCAGCAATCCGGAAACCGGCCTGCCGACGCGCCACCATGTGCTGCAGCAGCTCAACACCGCACTCGCCCACCGCGACCGGGGCGGCGTGTTCTTCATCGAAGTGGCCAGTGCGCTGGGCCTGCGCGAACGCTATGGCTATGCCGCGTTTGAACGGCTGATGGTGCAGGCCGGGCAGCGCTTGGCCGAAGCCGGCCATCCGCACCTGCTGGCGCGGCTGAACGACAACAGCTTCCTGCTACTGGCCCGCAACGCCGACGAGGACGCCCTCGAAGGCATCGCCGCGAGCCTGCGCGAGCAGCTGTCGGCCCGCGCCTTCGTGATCCGCGACGACGAATCCGTGCATCTGCGCGGCGTGGTCGGTTATGCGCCGCTGTCGCCGGGCTTCGAGGATGCCAGCAGTGCGCTGGAAGCGGTTGAGCGCACAACCCTGCAGGCGCGCCTGCTCAGCGCCGGCGTGGCGGGCCATGTGCATCGCCAGGCGGTCACCGAACAGGAACACCTGGCGCTGCTGGAGGGCCAGCTGGAACTGGCCTACCAGCCGATCGTCGCTGTGGCAGGCGGCAACACCGCGCAATACCAGTTGCTGCTGCGCCTGCGCCAGGCCGATGGCACGGTGCTGGCGGCCGGCCAGGTGATCCCCGCCGCGGAAGCCGCCGGGCGCATCGCCGACCTCGACCAGCAGGTGATGGACCACGCACTGGGCCTGCTGGATCTGTACCGGCACGCAACGCAGCCGCTGAGCCTGTTCGTCTCGCAGTCGCTGCGCACCCTGCAGCGCGATGCCTTCGCCGACTGGCTGCTGGAATCACTGCAGCAGCGTGACCTGCCGGGCAGTGCGCTGGTGATCGACGTGCGCCTGCCCGACGCACTGATCCACACCGTGCCGCTGCAGCAGTTCTGCCAGCGCATGGCCAGCGCGGGGGTGCGCTTCTGCCTGAGCCAGTTCGAACCCAGCGGCGAGGCCGATGCACTGCTGACCCAGCTGCCGCTGTCGTTCGTGCGCATGGCTGCGCGCTTCTCCAGCAGCCACTCCAATCCGGCCACGCGCGAGGAACTGCGCAAGACGATCGAACAGGCCCATGCCGCCGGACTGCAGATCATCGGCCAGCAGATCGAGGATCCGCAGGCTGCAGCGGCGATGTGGGTAGGCGGCGTCGACTACATCCAGGGCAACATGGTGCAGTCGGCCGGCAGCGACCTGAACTTCGACTTCCACAACGCGGTGCTCTGACGTGCCGCTGTGGGGCGTGCTGCTGGTTGCCCTTGCTGCGGCCGCCATCGCGCTGCTGCTGTTGGGCCTGCGCCTGCGCGCGCGCAACCATGCGCTGGCCCAGCTGCAGCGCACGCACAGTGCGCTGGCCGCCGAACGCGACCAGCTTCGCCATACCACCGAACGTCAGGGCCAGCTGGAACAACAGCTGCTGCAGGCCAAGCAGGCCGCCGAGGCGGCCGTGCTGGCCAAGGGCGAGTTCCTGGCCACGATGAGCCACGAGATACGCACCCCGCTCAACGGCATCCTGCCGATGCTGGAGCTGATCGCACGCGGGCCGCTGGGCGAAGACCAGCGGCAGATGCTGGCCACCGCCTCGGCCAGTTCGCAACAGCTGCTGCGCATCGTCGACGACATCCTCGACTACTCCCGGCTGGAAGCGCAGGCGCTGGAACTGGAGATCACCAGCTTCAACCTGCGCGACCTGCTCGATGGCGTGGTACAGCTGATGCAGCGGGCCGCCGACGCCAAGGGCCTGGCCCTGGGCCTGCAACTGGATCCATCGGTGCGCCTGCCGGTGCGCGGCGACCCGGTGCGCCTGCGCCAGGTGCTGAGCAACCTGCTGGCCAACGCCATCAAGTTCACCGCCCGCGGCCAGGTGCAGCTGCGCGTGCTGCGCCTGGGTGAAAGTGCCGCGCAGCACCAGCTGCGCTTCGAGATCATCGATACCGGCATCGGCATCGACGACGCGCTGCAGGCGCGCCTGTTCCAGTCCTTCAGCCAGGCCGACGCATCCACCACCCGCATCTATGGCGGCACCGGCCTGGGCCTGGCCATCTGCAAGCGCATCATCGACCTGATGCACGGGCACATCGGCGTGCACTCCACGCCGGGCCAGGGCGCAACCTTCTGGTTCGAGATCCCGCTGCTGAAGGTCGCTGGCGACCTGCCGGCGATGGCGCGCGCACCGGCACCGCTGCTGCTGTTCAGTGCCGATGCAACGCTGCAGGCACGTATCGAGCGCATCGCCGCCCACCATGGGCTGCAGGTGCAGGTGCTGGCACAGCTGGATGCCGTGGTCGAGCGCCTGCGCGCTCCCGCGCGGCCCGGACAACCGGCACCGGCATGGCTGCTGGTCGATGCCCGCGCACGCCGCAACGGTGAGGCCACGCTGCAGCTGGCGCTGAGTGAACGTGGTGACGACGATGCGCTGCAGGTGCTGTGGCTGCAGGAGGGCGCACTTCCACAACGCCAGCGCCAGCGCCAGCTGCCCCCGCACTTCGACGATGCGGCCCTGCATGCACTGCTGGCTGCACCGGTCGCCCCCGCCCGCCCCGCTGCGCTGCTGGCCAGCGCGGACAACGAGCAACCGGCTGCCACGCTGCCGCCGTTGCATCTGCGTGTGCTGCTGGTGGAGGACAATACGGTCAACCGGATGGTCGCCGAACAACTGCTGCGCGTGTTCCAGTGCGAAGTGCGCAACGCCGCCGATGGCGAGCAGGCGCTGGCCGCCCTACGCGAAGGCGGCGTGGACATCGTGTTGATGGATTGCCAGATGCCGGTGCTGGACGGCTACGCCGCCACGCGCCGCTGGCGCGCCGAAGAAGTGGAGACCGGGCGCGCCCGCCTGCCGATCATCGCCATGACCGCCAACGCCATGGCCGGTGACCGCGAGCGCTGCCTGCAGGCGGGCATGGACGATTACCTGTCCAAGCCGATCGCGCGCGCCACGCTGCATGCGCTGCTGCTGCGTTGGGGTGGCGGCAAAGCTGCATCACCTGGACAATTTTCTGTGGAGCCGTCTGTAGAGCCGAGCCATGCTCGGCTGACGGCCAGTTGCACTCCCACTCCATCAGCCGAGCATGGCTCGGCTCTACAGGAGACGACAAGCCAAGCCGCGCCGAAACCGGTGATCGACCGCGACGTGCTGGATGAACTGCACACCGTGATCGGCGACGCTGCCACCCAGATCGTCATGGTCTTTCTTGAAGATGCGCCGGTGATGGTGCAGCAGTTGCAGCTGGCCGCGCAGAACGGCGATGAGCTGCGCTTGCAGGCCACAGCGCACAGCCTGAAGTCATCGAGTGCAAACGTCGGCGCATTGTCGCTGTCGGCGATCGCGCAGCGGATCGAGCACGAAGCCCGTAGTGGCAGCCTGCAGCGCCCCGCAGTGGCGGTGGCGCTGCTGGTTGCGGAATTCGCCCGGGCGCGCGTTGCACTGACGGGCTACCTGGCACAGCACCGCGCCGGCCAGGGCAGCTGACTCACTCTTCCAGCTTGCTCAGCAGGTACTTCGGCTCGCCGATACGCTCGATCAGGTCCAGCTGGGTTTCCAGCCAGTCGATGTGCTCCTCTTCCGAATCGAGGATCTTCACGAACAGCTGGCGGCTGACGTAGTCGCCAACCGAATCGGAATAGGCCACGGCCTCGCGCAGGGTGACCACGCCATCGCGTTCCAGCGACAGGTCGCACTGCAGGATCTCGGTCGGGTTCTCGCCGATGCGCAGCTTGCCCAACGCCTGGAAATTCGGCAGGCCTTCAAGGAACAGGATGCGGTCGGCGAGCATGTCGGCATGCTTCATCTCGTCGATCGATTCCTTGTACTCGTGTTCGGCCAGTTCCTTGATGCCCCAGTTCTTCAGCATCTTGGCGTGCAGGAAGTACTGGTTGATCGCGGTCAGCTCGTTGTAGAGGACCTTGTTGAGGAATTCGATGACCTTGGTGTCGCCCTTCATGGGGGTGCTCCTGCACGCTGAAAACGCAGGCACTTTAGCGCCTCGCGTGCGGTCGTGAAGGAACGCGAATCGTGCGCATTGGCCTGCGCGGCCGAAGGTGAAGGATGCGAAAGCGCGGCGTCAACGCGCCGCGAAAAGGCGATCAGGCGACCTGCGCCAGGCCCAATACCGGCAGCGGCAGATCGTGGGTCGCACGTGCCTTGGCCAGCAGGTCGCCGGCCATGTCCAGGCAGGAACCGCAGGTGGCACCACAACCGGTACGCATGGTCAGTTCGGCCACCGTGCTGACGCCATGGCTGGCGGCTTCGCGGATCTGGTGGTCGGTGACTCCGTTGCAGATGCAGACGTACACAGGCGTGAACCGGGCTGACAGGCCAGAAGCGGCCTGGTGGCTATTCCAATGGAAACGAGAATGGTTGTCAATCAGAGACCTGAACCATTCTCGATACCGTTCAGCCGGTCAGCTGGCCGGGCCGTCGCCCGTGACCTTCTTCGGCCAGTACCCTCGGGTCCGCGGGCGCTTGCGCGGGCGATCGTGCCCGGCGGTGTGGCCCGGCATCCAGGCCTCGGCGGCGCTCTTGGGCATGGCGGTGACGCCCTGCCCGGCCACGCCACGCGCCAGTGGCGCCAGGTGTCGCAGGGCACGCGCATAGACGCCGCGTTTGAACATCACCACGTGCTCTACCGGGTACCAGAAGTCGACCCAGCGCCAGTGGTCGAACTCGGGCGAGTCGGTGTGGTCCAGCGTCACGTGGGATTCGTCGCCGGTCAGGCGCAGCAGGAACCAGACCTGTTTCTGGCCGATGCAGACCTGCCGCTCGTTGCGGCGGATGGCCCGCGCCGGCAGCTTGTAGCGCAGCCAGCCGGGCGTGGCCCCGAGCACTTCCACATGCTCAGGCAGCAGGCCGGTCTCTTCCTGCAGTTCACGATACATGGCCTCGACAGGCGTCTCGTCGGTATTCATGCCACCCTGCGGGAACTGCCAGCCATCCCGGCGCACGCGTCGTGCCCAGAACACCTGGCCGTCCTGCCGCATCAGCACGATGCCGACGTTCGGTCGATAGCCGTCCGGATCGATCACGATGCGGACTCCTAAGAAAATCTACTGGTCGGGACTATCCCATGCCCTCTGTCGGCCCACAAGCACGACACAAAAGTGTTGACAGGGTCGATACACATCCGCAGAATAGCGGGCTCACCAAGGCTATGTAGCTCAGCCGGTTAGAGCACAGCACTCATAATGCTGGGGTCGGTGGTTCGAGTCCACCCATAGCCACCACACTGAAAATCAAGTTGTTTTTCAGTGTGAAAAGTGAGAAAATAGTTGCACGTTTTGCCCCGTCGCCAAGCGGTAAGGCACCTGACTCTGACTCAGGCATTCGGTGGTTCGAATCCATCCGGGGCAGCCAAATTAAAAGCAAAAGGCCAGATCGAAAGATCTGGCCTTTTGCTTTTAATTTGGTCGCGCATCCCACCTTATCCCCGCGCCTGTCGGCGCGCCCCCTTGAACATCAAGGGGGCTCCCCTCCAGAGAGAGGCCCGGGGTCGGATCCTTTTCCAAAGGAGAAGGCTCTGACCCCCCCCCTTCCGAGATGCGAAACCCCGGGTAGTGCCGGCCGCTGGCCGGCAACCACGAAATGCCTGACTCCAAAACGACAAAAGCCCGGCCGAAGCCGGGCTTTTGCTTTTCCAACCAGCGGGCTCCCGCAGGAGCCCAACCAGGCGCGGTAAATCAGCGCTTGGAGAACTGGGTGGCGCGGCGGGCCTTGTGCAGACCGACCTTCTTACGCTCGACTTCACGGGCGTCACGGGTTATGAAGCCGGCCTTGCGCAGCTCGGACTTCAGGGTTTCGTCGTACTCGACCAGCGCACGGGCGATGCCCAGGCGGATCGCACCGGCCTGGCCGGTGGTGCCGCCGCCAGCGGCGGTGACCAGGATGTCGAAGCTTTCGGTGTTCTTGGTCAGCTCGAGCGGCTGGCGCACGATCATGCGCGCGGTCTCACGACCGAAGAACTCGTCCAGCGGACGACCATTGACGGTGATGTTGCCCGAACCCTTGCGCAGGAACACGCGAGCGGTGGAGGACTTGCGGCGGCCAGTGCCGTAGTTTTGAGTGATAGCCATGATTAGATATCCAGAACCTGCGGCTGCTGTGCGGCGTGCGGATGCTCAGTGCCGGCGTAGACCTTGAGCTTGCGGTACATCTGGCGACCCAGCGGGCCCTTCGGCAGCATGCCCTTCACGGCGATCTCGATCACGCGCTCCGGGTGGCGCTCCAGCGCCTGGGCCAGGGATTCGGTCTTCAGGTTGCCGATGTAGCCGGTGAAACGGTGATACATCTTGTCCTGCAGCTTCTTGCCGGTGACGGCAATCTTTTCTGCATTGATGACGACCAGGTAGTCGCCGGTATCAACGTGGGGGGTGTAGACCGGCTTGTGCTTGCCGCGCAGACGGCGGGCCAGCTCGGTGGCGAGACGGCCCAGGGTCTTGCCCTCGGCGTCGACGAGGTACCAGTCGCGCTGGACGGTCTCGTTCTTGGCAGTGAAAGTGCTCATGAAGAACTCTAGGTTAGGTCGGGCTCATTGCGGCGAAGGACTCGCCGGAACTCTGCCACGCGTTGTGAAAGGTGAAGCGCAAGAGGCGGGATTGTACGCAGGTCACGCCCTCGGTGCAAGCTGGCCCCTGCCCCGGGTTGGCAGGGGAGCGGGGGCGGGCGAGAATCGGCGGGTCTCCCGCCCCACCGCGTGCCGCCATGACCGTGCTCCGCCAGACCACCCCGCTGGACCACCTGCTGACCGAGGCGCAGCGCGCCCTGGACACGGTGTTCGGCAACCCTCCGGCGGCCCGCCCCTACCCGGCCGCAGGCACCGGCGAGCCGGGCATGGACCGCGCCGAGCGCCGCCACGCCGCGGGGCTGATGCGGATCAACCATGTCGGCGAGGTCTGCGCACAGGGCCTGTACTTCGGCCAGGCGGCCGTGGCCCGCGACCCGGCCACCCGTGAACACCTGCTGGAAGCGGCCCAGGAAGAGACCGATCACCTGGCCTGGTGCGCGACCCGGCTGGATGAACTGGACAGCCGCCCGAGCCTGTTCAATCCGCTGTGGTACGCCGGCAGCTACACCATCGGCACCCTGGCGGGTCTGCGCGGCGACGGCTGGAACCTGGGCTTCGTGGTTGAAACCGAGCGCCAGGTGGAAGCCCATCTGGACGAGCACCTGGTCGACCTGCCGGCCGGCGATCTGCGCAGCCGCGCGGTCATCCAGGTGATGAAGGAGGACGAGGCCCGCCATGCGGAGCACGCCGAACAGGCCGGCGCACGCCGCCTGCCGTTCCCGATCCCGGGCGCGATGGCGCTGGCTTCCAGGGTGATGAAGACCATCGCCTACCGCATTTGAAGGGTCGCCCGCACCAACGGTGCGGGCCTACCAGGAGGTGCGGGGGCGACGGTGGGGCCCGACCGTTGGTCGGGCCATCAATCAGTTGGGCGAGACCAGCTTCAGGCCGATCACACCGGCTACGATCAGGCCCACGCAGGCCAGGCGGGCCGGCGACGCACTGTCGTTGAACAGATAGATGCCCAGCACCGCCACGCCCATGGCGCCGATGCCGGTCCAGATCGCGTAGGCGGTGCCGACCGGGATGCTCTTCATCGCCTGGCTCATCAGGTACAGGCTGATCAGGGCGGACACCACCGTGGCAACGGTGGGCAGGGGTTTGCTGAAGCCTTCGGAGTACTTCATTCCGAGGGCGAAACCGATCTCGAACAGGCCGGCCAGCAGCAGATAGATCCAGGGCATGGGTGGGGGCTCCTTACCTTTTTGGGAAAAACGAAACGGCCCGGTGTTTTCACACCGGGCCGTGGGTCGGTACATCACCGTGGAACCGTAACGCGTGCGAGGCACTGGTTCCACGGGGCGGGTCGTCCCGCCTGGGCGGCGATGCCTGCGGGCATCGCACATGGGGCTTACTCGGACAGGTTCCGGCCGTGGAACAGCTCTTCGATCTCGCGCTTGAGCAGCGCTTCGATCTTCATGCGTTCCTTGAACGACAGGTTCTTGGCCTTTTCCTCGAACAGGTACTGGTCCAGGTCGAAGTCCTTCAGGTGCATCTTCGTGTGGAAGATGTTTTCCTGGTAGACGTTGACGTCGAACATCTCGTAACGCGACTTGATGTTCTTGGCCAGGAAGTTCTGGATCGAGTTGATCTTGTGATCGATGTAATGCTTCTTGCCCTTCACATCGCGGGTGAAGCCACGGACACGGTAGTCCATGATCACGATGTCCGATTCCAGGCTCTCGATCAGGTAGTTCAGGGCCTTCAGCGGCGAAATGACGCCACAGGTGGCCACGTCGATGTCCGCGCGGAACGTCGCGATGCCTTCCTGCGGATGGGTTTCCGGGTAGGTATGGACAGTGATGTGGCTCTTGTCCATGTGCGCGACCACGGCGTCGGGAATCAGTTCCTTGCCGGCCTGCTTCTTGTCGATCACCGGCTCTTCGGAGATCAGGATGGTCACCGAGGCACCCTGCGGGTCGTAGTCCTGGCGGGCCACGTTCAGGATGTTGGCGCCGATGATCTCGGCGACATCGGTCAAGATTTGAGTCAGCCTGTCGGCGTTGTACTCTTCATCGATGTATTCAATGTAACGCTGACGCTCCTCTTCGGTGCGCGCGTAACACACGTCATAGATGTTGAAGCTCAGCGCCTTGGTGAGGTTGTTGAAACCCTGCAGCCTCAGGCGAGGCAACGGCTTGACCACGGCGGTCGATTCCTGTGTAAGAAGGGAAAGGGGGAATTATGGGGCAAACTGCCCCCGGGGGGAACGTGAAGACGCAAGAGTTCTGGCACACTGTTTGCCCTTAACAATTGCGCTGGTTAAGCTCCGCTATCGACCCCGTGAATCCGTTCATGCGCAGAGGGAGCGCCCCTATCGTGTCAACCGTGCGCCTAGCTAGCAGTCCACTGGCCCTGGATATCGCCACAATCGATCGTTTCCTGGCGCACAGCCACAGGCGGCGATATCCCACCCGTACCGACGTCTTCCGACCCGGTGACCCGGCGGGAACCCTGTATTACGTCATCAGCGGCTCGGTTTCGATCATGGCCGAGGAAGATGACGATCGCGAGCTTGTGCTGGGCTACTTCGGTGCCGGCGAGTTCGTCGGCGAGATGGGCCTGTTCGTCGAATCGGACCGCCGCGAGGTGATCCTGCGGACCCGTACCGCCTGCGAGCTGGCTGAAATCAGCTACGAGCGCCTGCATCAGCTGTTCCTCGGCCCGCTGTCGGCCGACGCCCCGCGCCTGCTGTACGCGCTGGGCCAGCAGATCTCCAAGCGCCTGCTCGACACCAGTCGAAAGGCCAGCCGCCTGGCATTCCTGGACGTTACCGACCGGATCGTGCGCACCCTGCACGACCTGGCGCAGGAACCGGAGGCGATGAGCCATCCGCAGGGCAGCCAGCTGCGCGTCTCCCGCCAGGAGCTGGCACGCCTGGTCGGCTGCTCGCGGGAAATGGCCGGCCGCGTGCTGAAGAAGCTGCAGACCGACGGCCTGCTGCATGCCCGTGGCAAGACCGTGGTGCTGTACGGCACCCGTTGACCGTTGAGCACCCGGTGGGTGCGGACCTTGGTCCGCACTCCTTCGCGCGCTAGGCTCGGGGCATGGAACTGAGCAGCGAATTCTGGTGGTTCATCCTCATCGGCCTGGGCGCACAGCTGGTCGACGGCGCGCTGGGCATGGCGTTCGGCCTGGTGTCTTCGTCGGTGATGCTGAGCATGGGCCTGCCCCCGGCGCAGGTCAGCGCTAGCATCCACACCGCTGAAGTGTTCACCACTGGCGCCTCGGGTGTGTCGCACCTCGCAGCCGGAAATGTCGAGAAGCGCCTGTTCCTGCGCCTGGCCCTGCCTGGCGCGGTGGGCGGTGCCGTGGGCGCGTACGTGCTCACGCAGATCCCGGGCGAGATCATCCGGCCACTGATCTACCTGTACCTGCTGGTGCTGGCGATCATCATCCTGGCCCGCGCGGCCGGACGCTGGATGCCCAAGGGCGAGATCCGCCGGGTACCGGTGCTGGGCTTCTTCGCGGGCCTGCTCGACGCCAGCGGTGGCGGCGGCTGGGGGCCGATCGCCACGTCCACCCTGCTCGCCCGGGGTGGCCAGGCGCGCACCACGATCGGCACGGTCAATGCGGCGGAGTTCGTGGTCACGCTGACGGTGTCGGCGACCTTCCTGCTGTCGATGGGGGTGCAGCACCTGCAGATCGTCGCCGGCCTGCTGATCGGCGGCATGATGGCCGCGCCGGTAGCCGCCATCCTGGTCAAGCGGGTGAAGGAGCGCTGGGTGCTGGTGGCCGTCGGCGTGCTGGTGCTGGGGATCAGCCTGTTCCAGATTGGCCACGCGGTGTACGGGCACCTGTACCGCTGAGCGTTTGCCGGCCAGCGGCCGGCACTACCGGGACAGAGAAGCGCCGGCACAACCGCGACGGAGAGGGGTAGTGCCGGCCGCTGGCCGGCAGATCCATCACCGTGCGGCGGGATCAGGCCTTGTCGCCGCCCCGGTCCACGCAACCCCAGTTGAGGATGCGGGTACCCGCCGGCAGCACGCGGCGGAAGAACGCCACCCGGCCCGGCTTCGGGTTCACCACTACCGGCGCCTTGGCCGCCAGCAGCAGCGGCAGGTCGGCGGTGCTGTCGGAATAGGCGATATCGATGTCGCCGTAGCCGCGCTCGCGCAGCATGCGCATCTTCTCTTCATTGTGGCAGTGGCGGGTCGGGCCGACGCCGCCCAGCCG
The DNA here is from genome assembly GCF_052446685.1 of Stenotrophomonas sp. LC732. NCBI lineage: Bacteria > Pseudomonadati > Pseudomonadota > Gammaproteobacteria > Lysobacterales > Lysobacteraceae > Stenotrophomonas > Stenotrophomonas sp. LC732. The sequence continues at coordinate 4,101,506 of NZ_CP199214.1, forward strand.
TGGGCCGACCTCGGTGCCGATCACCGGTACGTCCTGGTGGGCCACGAAAGCCAGGATCGCGCGCGCCAGCTCCGGCGGCGCACCTGTGGCAACCACCACGCGGTCGCCCTTGGCGCGGTGCGCGGCGAACACCTCCAGCGCCTGCGGCAGCAGCTTGGCGCGCATCTGCGCCTGGTTGCGCAGCACATAGGCGTCGATCACCTTGTTGAAGTCACGCGCACGGTGCAGGCCGAAGCTGCCGATCCACACATAGACCGAGATGCCCGCGCGACGGGTCGGCAGCATCGCCACCATCGGCCCGGCGATCGGCGTGACCAGCAGCGCCGCCAGCATGCGCAGCGGGTTGCGCTTGATCAGCGAGGCGAACAGGTGGGTGCCCGAATCGCCGTCGTACAGGGTGTGGTCGAAGTCGAAGACCACCAGCGGCGCATCCTCGCGCGGCGTTGGATAGTGCGTTGTCATGCCGCGAAGAATAGCTGACGCAGGCCCTCGCCCGGCTCTTCCACGCGCATGAAAGCTTCGCCGACGAGGAAGGCATGGATGCCGGCGTCACGCATCAGCGCCACGTCCTGCGGGCCAAGGATGCCGCTCTCGGTGACCAGCAGGCGGTCACGCGGCACCGCGTTCTGCATGTCCAGCGTTGTCTGCAGCGACACTTCGAACGTGCGCAGGTTGCGGTTGTTGATGCCGATCATCGGCGCCGGCACCTGCAGCGCACGCTCCAGCTCGTCGATGTCGTGCACTTCCACCAGCACGTCCATGCCCAGCGACAGCGCCAGTTCGGACAGCGTGGCCAGCTGGGTGTCGTCCAGCGCGGCGACGATCAGCAGGATGCAGTCGGCGCCCAGCACGCGTGCCTCGTACACCTGGTAGGCGTCGATGACGAAGTCCTTGCGCAGCACCGGCAGCGTGCACGCCTCGCGCGCCTGCTGCAGGTAGGCGTCGGCGCCCTGGAAGAAGTCCACGTCGGTCAGCACCGACAGGCAGCTGGCGCCGCCGAACTCGTAGCTGACGGCGATGTCGGCCGGGCGGAAGTCCGGGCGGATGACGCCCTTGGACGGGCTGGCCTTCTTCACCTCGGCGATCACCGCTGGATCGCCGTTGGCCACCGCCGCCTGCAAGGCGCGCACAAAGCCACGTACCGGCGGGGCGCCGGCCACGGCGGCCTGCAGCGCCTCGAGCGGGCGCTGGGCGCGGCGCTGGGCCACTTCTTCGGCCTTGCGGGCCAGGATCGTCTGCAGGATGTCGCTCATCGTCTTCGGTTCGGTGCGGGGGCGGTGAGGACGGCCATTATCGGCCATCGACGGGGTCAGGCTGAACCGCGCGCTCAGGCAACCAGCGCGCGGGTGGTCTCAACATACTGCTGCAGGCGCTGGCGGGCACTGCCGTTGGCGATGGCGGCACGGGCGCGGGCCAGGCCGTCGCCGATGTCGCTGGCCACGCCGGCAACGTACAGGGCGGCGCCGGCATTCAACGCAACGATGTCCAGCGCCGGGCCGGGCTCGTTGTCCAGTACCGCGCGCAGCATCTGGATGGACTGCTCCGGGCTGTCCACGCGCAGGTTGCGGCTGGCCGACATGGCGATGCCGAAGTCCTCCGGGTGGATCTCGAACTCGCGCACCTTGCCGTCGCGCAGTTCGCCCACCAGCGTGCCGGCACCCAGCGAGATCTCGTCCATGTTGTCGCGGCCCCAGACCACCATGGCGCGCTCGGTGCCCAGCTCGCGCAGCACGCGGGCCTGGATGCCCACCAGATCGGGATGGAACACGCCCATCAGCACCGACGGCGCGCTGGCCGGATTGGTCAGCGGGCCGAGGATGTTGAAGATGGTGCGCACGCCCATCTCGCGGCGTACCGGCGCAACGACCTTCATCGAAGGATGGTGGATCGGCGCGAACATGAAACCGATGCCGGTCTGCTCGATGGCGGCGGCCACCTGATCCGGCTGCAGTTCGATCACCGCGCCCAGCGCTTCCAGCGCGTCGGCACTGCCGGACTTGGAAGACACGCTGCGGTTGCCATGCTTGGCCACGCGCGCGCCGGCGGCGGCCGCGACGAACATCGCGCAGGTGGAGATGTTGAAGGTGTGCGAGCCATCGCCACCGGTACCGACGATATCAACCAGGTTGGAGGTATCGGCCACCGGCACTGGCCGGGCGAATTCACGCATCACGGTGGCCGCCGCGGCGATCTCGTCCACGGTCTCCTTCTTCACGCGCAGCCCGGTCAGGATCGCCGCGGTCATCATCGGCGAGACGTCGCCGCGCATGATCTGCCGCATCAGGTCGACCATTTCGTCGAAAAAGATTTCGCGGTGTTCGATGGTGCGATGCAGGGCTTCCTGGGGGGAGAAGCTCATGGGAATGCTCCTTGGATCAGGCCGCCGGACGCTGCAGGAAATTGCGCAGCAGGGCGTGGCCGTGTTCGGTGAGGATGGACTCGGGGTGGAACTGCACGCCTTCCACCGGGAACTGGCGGTGGCGCAGGCCCATGATCTCTTCGATCGAGCCGTCGTCGTTCTCGGTCCAGGCAGTCACTTCCAGGCAGTCCGGCAGATTGTTCTTGTCCACCACCAGCGAGTGGTAGCGGGTGGCCTGGTAGCGGTCCGGCAGGCCGGCGAACACGCCCTTGCCTTCATGGCGGATCGGCGAGGTCTTGCCGTGCATGATGTTGCCGGCACGGATGACCGTGCCGCCGTAGACCTGGCCGATGCCCTGGTGGCCCAGGCACACGCCGAGGATCGGCGTGGTCGGGCCCAGGCGCTGGATCAGCTCCAGCGACACGCCCGCTTCGTTGGGCGTGCACGGGCCGGGCGAAATGACAATGCGCTCGGGCTTCTGCGCGGCGATCTCGTCCACGCTCATCGCATCGTTGCGCACCACCTTCACCTCGGCGCCCAGCGTCTGCAGGTACTGCACGATGTTGTAGGTGAAGCTGTCGTAGTTGTCGATCATCCACAACATGGTCAGGTTCCGTCGCTTATCAGGAAAATGGCGTACACGTTTTCGGTGTAGGTGATGGGGCCGGCTTCAATGGATTCGGGCTCAGCGGGCGCGGGCGCGGAGGCGGGCGCGTAGCTGCCGGTCACCGAGATCCTGTCGAGGTCCCCGCCGTCCTCGCCCTGCTGCGGCCATTGCCCGGCCCGGATGCCGTAGGCGAAGTCCGGCGCCACATCGGAGATGCTGTACAGGCCACGCACTCTTGTTCCATAGGCCTTGGCCAGGCCCTGCGCGGACTCGCGGGTCTGGGCCGCTGCCTCGCCCTTGAGTTCGCGGCGCAGCGCCACTTCGCCCGAATAGGTCGGCGCCAGGCTGCTCACCTGTACGTTCTCGTTGGCCTTCAACGCCCCCAGCACATCCTGCATCGCCTTCACGCTGGCGAAGCTGGCACGCAGTTGGCGCGATACGCGGGTACCGATGAAGACCTGCCGGTTCTGCTCATAGCGCGTGGCCGGGCCGATCCGCAGGTTGTCCGCACGCACGCTGCCCTCCACCGCCTTGTGCTGCTTGAACAGTGCCAGCACGCGGGCAACGTTGTCCTGCACGCGGCGGCGCGCGGCGTCGGCGTCCATGTCGGTCTCTTCGATGTTCAACTGCAGGCCGAACCGGTCCGGCATCACCGTGCGGCTGCCCTGCCCCTTCACCAGCAGGTGCGGCTGCGAGGGAATCGTGTTGGCCTGCGCCCACGCAGACGGGGCCATCGTGGCCAGCAGTGACGACCACAGCAATGCGCTCAGCAGCTTCATGCGGTACTCCTTGTCTTGAATGGGAACAGCGGAAGGTGCCGCGGCGCAGGCCACGGCACGGGGAGGATCACAGGCCCTTGGCGGCCTGGGCGACGGCGCGGAACAGCGCGCGGCCCTTGTTCATCGTCTCGTCCCATTCCTTGTCCGGGTCCGAGTCGTAGACGATGCCGGCACCGGCCTGCACATACAGGCGGCCATCCTTGATCACCGCGGTGCGGATCGCGATCGCGGTATCGGCATCGCCGTGCCAGCCGATGTAGCCGATGCTGCCGGCGTAGACATTGCGCTTGATCGGTTCCAGCTCGCGGATCACTTCCAGCGCGCGGATCTTCGGCGCGCCGCTGACCGTGCCGGCAGGGAAGGTGGCACGGAGCACGTCGGCATAGCTCAGGCCCGGCTGCAGCTGCCCGGTCACTTCGCTGACGATGTGCATCACGTGGCTGTAGCGTTCGATCACGAACTGCTCGCCCACCTCCACGGTACCTGCCTTCGAGACGCGGCCGGCATCGTTGCGGCCGAGGTCGATCAGCATCAGGTGCTCGGCGCGTTCCTTCGGATCTGCCAGCAGCTCGGCTTCCAGCGCCAGGTCCAGCTCGGGCGTGGCGCCACGCGGGCGGGTGCCGGCGATCGGGCGCACGGTGACTTCGCCATCCTGAAGGCGTACCAGGATTTCCGGCGATGAACCGACCACCTGCAGGTCGCCGACATCCAGGAAGTACATGTACGGCGACGGGTTCAGTGCACGCAGCGCGCGGTACACATCCACCGGGCGCGCCTTGAACGGCACGCTCAGGCGCTGGCTGAGCACCACCTGGAAGATGTCACCGGCGCGGATGTATTCCTTGCTGCGCTGGACCGCATCGACGAACCCTTCGCGGGTGAAACCGGAGACGAAGTCGGACTCGTCCAGCACGTCGCTGTTGAGCGGCGCCGGATAGCCGGCACCCGGTGCACGCAGCTTGGCAGTCAGTGCATCCAGGCGCGCCTGCGCCTGTTCGAAAGCGCCCTCGACCCGCGGGTCGGCGTGCACGATCAGGTACAGCCGGCCCTTGAGATTGTCGAACACCGCCAGCTCGTTGGAGTCCAGCAGCAGGATGTCCGGCGTGCCCAGCTCATCGCGGCCGGCCGGCGGGGCCAGGCGCGGCTCGATGTAACCGATGCACTCGAAACCGAACCAGCCGACCAGGCCACCGGTGAAGCCCGGCAGGCCTTCCAGCTTCGGCACCGAGTGGGCGCTGCGCAGCGCCTCGACCTCGGCGAACGGGTCGGCCATTTCGCGGGTGTCCACCACCTGGCCGTCTTCGCGCACGGTCAGCGTGTGGCCATGGAAGGCGTACACGCGACGCGCCGGCAGGCCGATGATCGAGTAACGACCAAAGCGTTCGCCGCCTTCGACGGATTCAAACAGGTAGGTATTGGGGCCGTCGGCGAGCTTCAGATAGACCGAAAGCGGCGTGTCCAGGTCGGACAGCACTTCACGGACGACGGGAATATGGGTGTGGCCTTCAGCGGCCTGCTGCTGAAACTGAGCGTGCGAGTTCAAGACGACTTTCCTTCCGGGACACAGCGTTATGGGGGCGGACGACGGCAACGGGCCACCATCGCCACCAACGGCGTGCGGAAGAAAGGGTATGCGGGGTCGTCAGGCTGGACACCCCCTGACTGTATCGCAGCCGGGGCGGGAGGGGAACCCTGGAAAACTGAACCACGGGACGGCCGGGGCCGGCCACGGGAACCAACGACGCGGACCGGTAGAGTCGACTGTTGGTCGACTTGCGCGCGTAGCGCGGGGGTTTACGCCGTCGGAACGAAAAGCAGTCGACCAACAGTCGACTTTACCCCCTACCCGGCCAGCAACGGGCATCCGGTCGGCAGGTGCATCCGCACCCTGCCCGGCACGCACGCGATGCGGAACTGGCGGGCCTGCACCGGTTCGCCGTCCAGGTTGAGGGTCAGCGCCTTCGGTGCGTCGATCTGCAGCCACGGCAGCCGCGCGCGCGTGGCCAGCTGTTCGAGCGCCGCCTGGGTGCCCGACTTCAGCATCTGGCCGAGCGTGGCGGTGACCTCACCTTCCAGTTCCGGAAGCACGGTGACATCCAGCAGCCCATCGTCGATCACGGCCTGCGGGCACAACTGCTGGCCACCGCCGGCCTGCCGGCCATTGCCGATGCCCAGGGCGATGAAGTCGCCTTCCCACGCGAAATCCGGGCCGGACAGCCGCGCGGTGATCGGCTCGATGCGGCCCAGCTTGGCGATGCCGGTGATCACATAGGCCAGCCCGCCCAGCATCTTCTTCAGGCCGGCATCGGTCTCCACCGTCACCTGCGTGCCGAAGCCACCGCTGGCGAGGTTGGCGCACCACCAGGGCGTGCCATCGGCATCCACGCGCAGCAGATCGATGGCACGCGGCGTGGTTTGTCCGATCAACGCAAACGCGCCCTCAGGCTCGGTCGGAATACCCGCAGCCGTGGCGAAATCGTTGGCGGTCCCCATCGGGATCAGCGCCAGCGAGGGCAGCGCATCCGCCGCTTCCTCACGATGCGCCAGGGTTTCGGCCACCGCGCTGAGCGTGCCATCGCCACCGGCGGCAACGATCACGTCCACGCCATGATCGATGGCCTCGGCCACGTAGCGTTCGGCGTCACCGTCCTCCCAGGTCACCCGCACGTCCAGCTGCACGCCCTGCCCGCGCCAATGGCCGACAGCCTCGCGCAGTTCCTCGTTGCCTGCGGATTTGCCATTGAGGATCAGGCGCCAGCGCGGGGTGGTCATGCGGTACTTCCAGGAGGGGGTGGCACAGGCTAGCAATGCGCTGTTTGCCCGCGGTGAATGTCACGCAGGTGTCATTCAGTTGCTGGAGAATGGAAGGCCATAGCAGGGACGATGGATGGAGGCAGGATCAGCCTCCCACGCATGCAGCGAGGCCACGCCAGTGATTGGCGTGGCTTTTTTTTTTGCCCAGCAGTAGATCCACGCCAAGCGTGGATGCACGTCATCTCACCCGTTGGCGAAATCGTGCAGCGCCTGGCCCTGCAACCGGTAGACGGTCCACTCGTCCTGCGGTTTGGCACCGGCAGCGGTGTAGAACTCGATGGCCGGGGTGTTCCAGTCCAGCACCGACCATTCGAAACGGCCGCAGCCCTCGGCCACGGCCTGGCGCGCGATGTACTTCAGCAGTGCCTTGCCGGCGCCCGCACCGCGCTTTTCCTGGCTGACGTAGAGGTCTTCCAGGTAGATGCCCTTGCGGCCCAGCCAGGTGGAATAGTTGTAGAAATACACCGCATAGCCGATGGCCTCGCCGTCGGCTTCGCAGATCAGTGCGCGTGCCGTGGCATCGGGACCAAACAGGCTCTCGGCGATGCCGATCTCATCGGTCTGCACCGAATGCTCGGCCTTCTCGTAGATGGCCAGCTCGCGGATGAAATGCAGGATCAATCCCGCATCGGCGACGGTGGCCGGGCGGATGTTCAACAGTGCCATGGGCGGAAAAGGAAACGGAGGGGATCAGGCGAGCTTAATCCCCTCCGTCCCCTTTTTGTCAGCGTGCCGCAGCGACGTTGGCGCGCATCTGCGCGATCACATCCTGGTAGCTGGTCCTGGCGTTGAAGATGGCCGAACCGGCGACGAAGGTGTCGGCGCCGGCAGCGGCGATCTCGCCGATGTTGTCGGCCTTCACGCCGCCATCGATCTCCAGGCGGATGTCCTTGCCGCTGGCATCGATCATCTTGCGCACCACGCGCAGCTTGTCCAGCGCCGAGGGGATGAAGGCCTGGCCGCCGAAGCCCGGGTTGACCGACATCAGCAGCACCAGGTCCAGGTCATCCAGCACCCAGTCGAGGATGTCCACCGGAGTGGCCGGATTGAGCACGATGCCCGGCTTGCAGCCCAGCGAGCGGATCAGCTGGATGGTGCGGTGCACGTGGCGGCTCGCCTCCGGGTGGAAGCTGATGTAGGTGGCACCGGCCTCGGCGAAGTCCGGGATGATGCGATCCACCGGCTCGACCATCAGGTGCACGTCGATCGGCGCGGTGACGCCATGCTTGCGCAGCGCCTGGCAGACCATCGGGCCGATGGTCAGGTTCGGCACGTAGTGGTTGTCCATCACGTCGAAGTGGACCCAGTCCGCGCCAGCGGCGAGGACGTTGTCGACTTCCTCGCCGAGGCGGGCGAAGTTGGCGGACAGGATGGAGGGGGCGATGAGGCAGTTGGACATGGCCGGGGCCTTCGGAACGGGGAAAAGGTTCTCCCGCCCGCAGGCGGGACTCTGGAATCAGCGCTTGCGCAGGGTCTTGATGCGGTCGTAGGCGGCATTGATCCGCCGCGACTTCTGCTCGGCCTGCTGCTGCAGCTCGGGGGCGGCACCGCCCAGCTTGTCGGGGTGGTACTGCGAGATCAGCTTGCGGTAGGCGCGCTCGACCTCGGCATCGGTGGCCTCGGAGGTCAGCCCCAGCTCCCGGTACGGGTTCTCCTTGTTCAGGCGGAACCAGTCCGAATCGAAGGCGTGGCCGATCAACAGGCCGACCACCGCGCCGAACAGCGGATTGGGCCGGAACAGCAGGGCGCCGGCGATGAATCCGAGCAGTTTTCCGTACCAGCGCATGGCGCTCCGGGGTCGACCGACGAAATGGACGCTCATTTTACGTCACAGCGGGCCCGGACCGCTTTACACTAGGCCGCCCGCTGGTCAGCGGGCCCGCCGGGTCCGTTGGGCAGCAGCCGTATCGACAACGCCCCAGGAGTGCCCGTGCCAACCACGCTGTTGCAATCCGATCTCCCCGGCCTGCCCTTGCGCCATCGCGGCAAGGTGCGTGATGTGTTCGATATCCCGCGCGAGCGGCTGCCAGCCGGAACCCCGCCGGGCGAGTACCTGCTGATGGTCGCCACCGATCGCCTGTCGGCGTTCGACGTGGTCCTGCCTGACCCGATTCCGGGCAAGGGCGAGATGCTCTGCCAGGTCTCCAACTTCTGGTTCGCCAAGACCGCGCACCTGATGCCCAACCACCTGACCGGCATCGACGTGGCCAGCGTGCTGCCCGAAGGCGTGGACCCAGCCCTGTACGCCAAGCGTGCGGTGGTCACCCGCAAGCTGAAGCCGGTGCCGGTGGAAGCGATCGCCCGCGGCTACCTGATCGGCAGCGGCTGGAAGGACTACCAGCGCACCGGCAAGGTCAGCGGCATCGACCTGCCCGACGGCCTGCGCCAGGCCGAGCAGCTGCCGGAGCCGATCTTCACCCCCTCGACCAAGGCCGCCGTCGGCGACCATGACGAGAACATCGATTTCGATGCGATGGTGAAGCAGGTCGGTGCGGAACTGGCCGAGCGCGTGCGCGACGCCACCCTGCGCATCTACAAGTTCGCGGCCGATTACGCCCGCGAGCGCGGCATCATCCTGGCCGATACCAAGTTCGAGTTCGGTACCGACGCCGATGGCCGCCTGTACATCATGGACGAGATGCTGACGCCGGATTCCTCCCGTTACTGGCCGGCCGACGAATACGAAGTGGGCACCAGCCCGCCGAGCTACGACAAGCAGTTCGTGCGCGATTACCTGGAGACGCTGGACTGGGGCAAGACCGCCCCGGGCCCGAGCATCCCGGCCGAGATCATCGAGCGCACCCGCGCCAAGTACGCCGAGGCGCTGCAGCGCCTGGCCGGGATCAGCGTCGACTGATCCCCCCGCGTCCCCCCGGCCGGAAAGGCGGGGGGCGCTCTGATCGCGGTAGTGCCGGCCGCTGGCCGGCAACCTCGCGAACTCGGCTATGCTCTGGAGTGCCGGCCAGCGGCCGGCACTACCGTTGCCCGAGGAAGCGACGCAGCATGCAGACATCCACCCAGCTTGCGCGGCCGATCGACCGCTATTTCGCCAGCTACTCCGACGACCACCGCAATGTGATCAACCAGCGCATCCACGTGGTGGCGGTCCCGGCGATCCTGTGGTCGGTGGTGGCCCTGCTGTGGTGCCTGCCGCCGCTGATCACCTGGTTCCAGTACGGCATCTGGTCGGCGTTGGCGATGTTCAGCGCGTGGTGCTTCTACAACAAGTTGTCGCGCCCGCTGGGCATCGGCATGCTCATCCAGTTCTTCGTGTTCGGCTGCCTGTGCCGGCTGCTGGAGGCCGAGATCGGCCTGCAGGCCCTGCGCTGGCTGGCGGTGGGCGTGTTCGTGGTGGCCTGGATCGCGCAGTTCATCGGCCACAAATTCGAGGGCCGCAAGCCCAGCTTCCTGACCGACCTGACCTACCTGCTGATCGGCCCGGCCTGGGTGATGGCCAAGTTCTACCGCAAGCTGGACTGGCGCTACTGACCTGGCGGCGGCCGACAGCGGCCGTCGTTTCCTGAACGGGCGGATTCCGTCACCCGTAGTCCACGGGAGCCCTGCCAGCCTGCGCCGGTGATCCGCTCCCCATTGCCCGCCCGTCGACGGCAGCCCCTGTGCGACAGGGCCTGCGGTCTCCCTGCGTGGGCGTAGGGTGTCCCCCGAGGGCAGCCAGGGAAGGGATGCAGGAATGTGATGTTGCATCGCAGAAAAAATGAATCAGCGAACGTTACATGCAATTGATCGCTGTTCGATGGGTTTCGGCGACATTTCGCAGCCTGTTATCCTCCCTGACCTGCTCGTGAATCATGGATTCCCTGCATGCTCCCCAGCCTGCCCCTGCTGCTGGCCCTGCCGTTCCTGATGGCAGCGGCTGTTGCGGCCTTCCCCCGTAGTTCGCGCTCGACTGCTGCCTGGCTGGCGGCGCTGGCGCCGTTGGGCGGGCTGGCCATCCTCGGCTGGCTGACCCCGTCGGTGCTCGATGGCCAGGTGGTCCGCACCCTGGTGCCCTGGCTGCCGCAGCTCGGGCTGGACTTCACCCTGCGACTGGACGGGCTGGCCTGGATGTTCGCCGGGCTGGTGCTCGGCATCGGCGCGCTGGTGGTGCTGTATGCGCGCTACTACCTGAGCCAGCAGGACAACGCGCACCGCTTCTACTGCTACCTGCTGCTGTTCATGGGCGCCATGCTGGGCATGGTGCTGTCGGGCAACCTGCTGTTGCTGATGATCTTCTGGGAAATGACCAGCATCAGTTCGTTCCTGCTGATCGGCTTCTGGTCGCACCGCCAGGACGCCCGCGAAGGCGCACGCATGGCGCTGGTGATCACCGGTGGCGGTGGCCTGGCCCTGCTCGGTGGCGTGCTGCTGATCGGCCGCATCGTCGGCAGCTTCGACCTGGACGTGGTGCTGGCCGCTGGCGAGCAGATCCGCGCCAGCGCGCTGTACCCCTACGCCCTGTTCCTGGTACTGGCCGGCATCTTCACCAAGAGCGCGCAGTTCCCGTTCCACTTCTGGCTGCCGCACGCGATGGCGGCGCCGACCCCGGTCTCGGCCTACCTGCACTCGGCCACCATGGTGAAGGCCGGCGTGTTCCTGCTGGCGCGCCTGCATCCGGCACTGGCCGGCAGCGACCTGTTCTTCTACACGGTCAGCGGCATCGGCGCACTGACCCTGCTGATCGGCGCCTGGAATGCGATCTTCCAGCATGACCTGAAGGGCCTGCTGGCGTACTCGACCATTTCCCACCTGGGCCTGATCACCCTGCTGTTCGGCCTGTCCACGCCGATGGCGGTGGTGGCCGGCGTGTTCCACATCCTCAACCACGCCACCTTCAAGGCCTCGCTGTTCATGGCCGCCGGCATCATCGACCACGAGACCGGTACCCGAGACATGCGCAAGCTGGGAGGCCTGCGCAGGCTGATGCCGTTCACCAGCGCGCTGGCGATCATCGCCTCGCTGGCGATGGCTGGCATCCCCCTGCTCAATGGCTTCCTGTCCAAGGAAATGCTGTTCGCCGAAGCGATCACGGCCGGCGGCCCGGGAATCATGCGCACGGCGGTGTCGATCGCAGCGTTGCTGGCGGGCGTATTCGGGGTGGCGTACAGCCTGCGCTTCGTGCACGACACCTTCTTCGGCCCCGGCCCGCACGACCTGGACCGCGTGCCCCACGAACCGCCGCGCTGGATGAAGGTGCCGGTGGAACTGCTGGTGGTGATCTGCGTGGCGGTGGGCGTGGCACCGGCACTGACCGTAGCGCCGGTGCTGCACGCCGCTGCGGCCTCGATCCTCGGCGACGCCATGCCCGAGTACAGCCTGGCGGTATGGCACGGCTTCAACCTGCCGCTGGCGATGAGCGCGATCGGCGTGATCGGCGGCGTGGCGCTGTACTTCGGCCTGCGCAAGCTGATCAACCTGCACGCCGTGACCAACGTCAGCACTGGCCGCAATGTGTTCCATGCGCAGCTGGACGCGATCTCCGCACTGGCCATGCGCCTGACCAACGGCATCGCCAACGGCAGCCTTCAGCGCATGCTGCTGGGCCTGGTGCTGGTGGCGATCGTGGCCGCCGCCGCGCCGTTCGTGGCCAACCCCGCCTCGCCGAACTGGACCAGGCCACAGCCGATCCCGCTGCTCGGCTGGGCGCTGTGGCTGGTGATGATGGCCTGCGCGGTGGCTACCCTGCGTATCTACAAGCAGCGCCTGCTGGCGGTGCTGCTGGTCGGCGGCGTCGGCCTGATGGTGGCGCTGACCTTCGTGTTCCTGTCCGCGCCGGACCTGGCCCTGACCCAGCTGCTGGTGGAGATGGTGACCCTGGTGCTGATGCTGCTGGGCATGAACTACCTGCCTGCGCAGTCCGGGCCGGAGCGGCCGCGCTGGCGCAAGCGCCGTGACGCGGTGATCGCGATCATCGCCGGTGCCGGACTTGGCGCCTTGGCCTATTCCGCGATGACCCTGCCGCCGAACACCATGGCCGGCGAGCTGCTCGCCCGTGCCCTGCCCGAGGCCTATGGCCAGAACGTGGTCAACGTGATCCTGGTCGACTTCCGCGGCTTCGATACCTTCGGCGAGATCACCGTGTTCGGCATCGCCGCGCTGGTGGTGCATGCCCTGCTGCGGCGCACGCGGATGGCGCCGGAGCAGATCATGCCCGGCCCGCCGATCAAGCTGCCGGTGCCGGCCGACCTGGCCCAGATCATGTTCCCGCTGACCCTGACCGTGTCGATCTTCCTGTTCCTGCGCGGCCACAACGCGCCGGGTGGCGGCTTCATCGCCGGCCTGGTGCTGGCGGTGCCGCTGCTGATCCAGTACGTGATCCAGGGCACCGCGTCGGTGGAGTCGCGCTTCGGCTTCGACTACATCCGCTGCATCGGCATGGGCCTGCTGATCGCCCTGCTCAGCGGCAGCGCGTCGATGCTGTTCGGCGTGCCGTTCCTGACCAGCGGCCACCTCGACCTGCACCTGCCGCTGATCGGCGACGTGCCGCTGGCCAGTGCGATTGGTTTTGACATCGGCGTCTATCTGGTGGTGTTCGGCGGTGCCATGCTGATGCTGTCGATGATGGGCACGATCAAGCCATCGCGTACCCGTACCGCCCGCAAGGGTGAGATCGACCTGCAACGCCGCTCGGCACGCACCGGGGAGATGCACTGATGGAACTGGCCCTGGCTACCGCGATCGGCGTGCTGACCGCCATCGGCATCTACCTGCTGCTGCGTGCGCGCAGCTTCGATGTGATCCTCGGCATGACCTTCCTGTCCTATGCGACCAACCTGCTGATCTTCGCCGGTGGCCGCGTGGTGCTGGGCAAGGCGCCGGTACTGCAGGACGGCGTGGACAGCCACCTGGGCAACTACACCGACCCGCTGCCGCAGGCGCTGGTGTTGACCGCGATCGTGATCGCCTTCGCGATGACCGCGGTGAGCATCGTGCTGGCCATGCGCAGCCGCAGCGACAACCACAGCGACCATGTGGACGCCCACGAGCCGGATGACGACCTGCAGGATGAGCGCGTTCCACCACGCCAGGGCGAGGACCGCGCATGAACCACCTGGTGATCCTGCCGATCCTGATTCCGCTGCTGGGTGCGGCACTGTCGCTGTTCGTCGAACACCGCCGCTATGGCCCCAGGGTGCAGCGCGCGGTGGCCTGGACCGCGCTGTCGGCGCTGGCGCTGGCGGTGGGCCTGCTGTTTGCCACCACCGCCAGTGGTGAGATCAGCGTCTACCTGCTGGGCGACTGGCCGTCGCGGCTGGGCATCGCGCTGGTGGCCGACCGGCTGTCGGCGTGGATGCTGCTGACCACCCTGCTGCTGGCCATTCCCTGCCTGCTGCACGCCTGTTCGGGCTGGGACCGCCGCGCACCGCACTTCCATGCGCTGTTCCAGTTCCAGCTGGTCGGCCTCAACGGTGCGTTCCTGACCGGCGACATCTTCAACCTGTTCGTGTTCTTCGAGGTGATGCTGATCGCCTCCTACGGCCTGCTGCTCAGTGGTGGCCGCGGCCTGCGCATGCGCATCGGCCTGCACTACGTGGTGTTCAACGTCACCGCCTCGACCCTGTTCCTGATCGCGCTGGGCCTGCTGTACGCCACGCTGGGTTCGCTGAACATGGCCGAGCTGTCGCAGCGCATCGCCGAGGTACCGCCGGCGCAGCTGACCCTGGTGAAGGCGACGATGGGCCTGTTGCTGCTGGTGTTCTGCGCCAAGGCCGCCCTGATGCCGCTGTACCTGTGGCTGCCGGAAGCCTATTCACGCGCACCGGCGGCGGTGGCTGCGCTGTTCGCGATCATGACCAAGGTCGGCCTGTACTCGGTGCTGCGCATCCAGATGCTGTGGTTCGGCGACGATGCCGGCGCGATGGCCGGCTACGGCCGTGACTGGCTGCTGTGGGCCGGTGTGGCGACGCTGGTGCTGGGCGGCCTGGGCGCCCTCGCCGCGACCCGCCTGCGCGTGCTGATCTCCTACCTGGTGATCGTGTCGGCAGCCACGCTGTTCATCGCCTTCTCGGTCGGCACACCGCAGGTGCTGTCGGCCGGCCTGTACTACCTGCCGCACAGCAGCTTCGTCGCCGCCGCGCTGTTCCTGATCGCCGACCTGATCCGCCGTCGTCGCGGCGGTGCCAGCGACCGCAAGGAAGTGGTCGCGCCGATGCCGGGCAAGGAGACACCCGCCGTGCTGTTCCTGATCGGCGCGGTGTCGGTGGCCGGCCTGCCGCCGCTGTCCGGTTTCCTGGCCAAGGCCGCACTGCTGGCCGGCATGCCGGCGCAGTACACCGCTCCGGTCTGGACCGCGGTGCTGGTCAGCAGCCTGCTGGTGATCATGGGCCTGACCCGCGGCGGCATCCGCCTGTTCTGGCGCGTGCCGCCTGTCGATCCGGAGGCACCGAAGCCGCGCAAGGCTCCTCTGCGCCGGGTGGAGCTGTACGCCGCGTGCATCCTGCTGGCCTACGGTATCGCCATGACCCTGGCCGCTGCACCGTTGATGCGCTACACCGACGCCACCGCCGCACAGCTGCTGCAACCGGGCGAGTACGTGCAGCAGCTGCGCGCGACCGCACCGGAGATCCGCCAGCCATGACCGCCCAGCGCTCCCTGTTCCGTCGCCTGATTCCCTCGCCAATGCTCAGCATCATGGTGGTGGCGTTCTGGCTGCTGATGTCCGACAGCTTCACCCTCGGCCAGATCGTGCTGGGGCTGGTGCTGGGCGTGGTGGTGCCGCTGTTCGCCGCACGCCTGGACCGCGAGTTCGCGCGCATCGGCACGTTGCGGCCGCTGCCCAAGCTGGTATGCGTGACCCTGTGGGACATCCTGATGTCCAACATCCGCGTGGCCCTGCAGGTGCTGGGCCCGGAGAAGAAGATTCACCCCGGTTTCATCTGGCTGCCGCTGGACATCGCCAACATCCACGGCATCGCGGCGCTGACCAGCATGATCACGCTGACCCCGGGCACGGTCTCGGCCGCGCTCAGCGACGACCGCAAGTTCCTGCTGGTGCACGTGCTGCACCTGGAGGACCCACAGGACCTGATCGATACGATCAAGCGCCGCTACGAGGCGCCGTTGATGGAGATCTTCCCATGACTGGATTCCAGATCATCCAGACCACGCTGGTGGTGTGCATGCACGTGGTCGGCCTGGCCATGCTGCTGGCCACCTGGCGCCTGCTGCGCGGACCGACCGTGCCCGACCGCATCCTCGCACTGGACACGTTGTCGGTGACCGCCATTGCCGAGCTGATGCTGTTCGGCATGTACCTCAACTCCGCGATCTACTTCGAAGCCGCACTGGTCATCGCCATGCTCGGCTTCGGCAGCACCGTGGTGCTGAGCAAGTTCGTGCTGCGCCGGGACATCGTCGAATGATCACCGCGATCCAGATCGGCCTGTCGATCCTGCTGCTGTTCGGCTGCTTCTTCATCCTGGTCGGCGCACTGGGGCTGGTGAAGCTGTCCACGTTCTTCAAGCGCCTGCACGCGCCGACCAAGGCCAGCACGCTGGGCGTGGGCTGCGTGCTGGTGTGCTCGGTCTGCTACCACATCTTCCTGGGCCAGGACCCGCAGCCGCGCGAGCTGCTGATCACCGTATTCCTGTTCATCACCGCGCCGATCAGCGCCCACATGATGGCCAAGGCGGCGCTGTCGCTGCTGATGGAAACCCGTCCCAGCCTGCCGGGCAACGAGCCGGCTGCCGAGGAACAGCTTCCGCCGCCGGAACCGGCGCGGGAAGAGGAAGCCACGCAGAACCGGTAGTGCCGGCCGCTGGCCGGCAGTGGCAAGGGTTCCGTCAGAGGCAGTGAGGTTACCGGCCAGCGGCCGGAACTACCTCATGCCGCGCCGACCAGCAGCAGCTCCAGCACGAACCAGCCGGCGAACGCGACCAGCAGGATTCCGCCTTCACTGCGGCTGATCTTCAGATCGCCACGCAGCATCGGGTACAGCACCAGGGCGAACGCCAGCAGTGCCGGCAGTTCCAGGCGCACGAACGAGGCCGGCAACGCCAACGGCTGCAATACCGCCATCGCCCCGATCACCAGCAGCAGGTTGACCACGCTGGAGCCCAGCACGTGGCCAAGCACCATGTCGCCGTGGCCGCGACGCGCGGCAGCAATTGCGGTTGCCACCTCCGGCAGTGCGGTGCCGATCGCCACCGGCAGCAGACCGACCAGCAGCGGTGTCCAGCCCAGCGCGGCACCGAAGTCAGCGGCGGCGCCCACGACGAGGCGCGCGCCCCAGTACAGCGTCAGCGCTGCGATCAGCACCCGCAGCACGTTCAACGGCAGGCTGGTGCGGCTCAGGGCGGACTCGGCGATGGCCGCCTGCACCTCGGCACGCTCAACGCGGCCGCGGCGCAGCAGCAGCACCTGCATGACGATGAAGCCTGCCACCAGCACGCCGCCTTCCCAGCGCGCCAGGCGACCATCCAGCCCGAACAGGACCAGCAGCACGCCGGCCACCAGCAGCGACCACCACAGCACCGTCTGCAGGCGCGCGCGCAGCAACAGGGGCGCGGCGATGGCTGCCACCGCCAGGGTGAAGCCCAGGTTGGCGATGCTGCTGCCCACGGCATTGCCCAGTGCCAGCTCCGGTTGGCCGACCGCCAGCGCACGCGCATTGACCGCCAGTTCCGGCAACGAGGTGGTCACCCCGAGCAGCAGCAGCCCGGCAGTGAACGGGCTGGCACCGAAGCGCTGGGCCAGGCCGGACACGGCCTTGACGATGGAATCCCCGCCCAGCGCCAGCAACAGCAGGCCGAGCAGGAACCAGGCAATGGCAATGGCGATCATCGAGCACTCCCCAGCAGTGGTGGCGCGATTCTACGCTTGGCCCGAGCGCATCGCTGGGCGGTGGATCAAGGATCAGCCACAGCCTTCGGCGTAATCGACCTGCGGGGTCTGGCCGACGCGCCAGGCGCTGACCCGACCATCGGCGCCGAGCGCGAAGTCGATGACCGCCCCGCCTTCCTGCGCCGGTCGCACGCGCAGGTGCTGCGCCTTCTCGTCGTACTTGTCAGGGCCGACGTCGGCGCGCTCGGGGTACAGCACCTGCAGCTCGCCCAGGGTCATGCCGACCTTGCCGCCACCCGGAGCGACGATCGCCGCACTGCGCACGTCGTAGCGCACCAGCTTGCGTGCCTCGATCATCAGGCGAGGGTCTTCGGCGCCCTGCGGACGCAGGAAGTAGCAGCCGTCGTTGCTGTCGTCGGCCGGCAGGGGCTTGCCATTGGCGTCGGTGCCCAGTCCCTGCAGCGGCGTGCCGAAGCCGCTGCGGACCTCGGCGATGCCGGCGCCCAGCGTGACGCCGCCGAAGCCGTCCAGGCGCGCTGGACTGTCCTTGCGGAGGTCGTTGGCCGGGCGGGCGGCCAGGTCGGGATCCGCCGACTGCGCGGGCCCGGTCGCCGAGGCGGTTTCGGCCGGGGTGTCGCTGCCACTGCCGGCCGCCCCCTGCTTGTCGGGGCCAGCACTGCAGGCGGTGAGCGAAAGGAGCAACAGACCAGCAAGCGGAAGGTGCTTCATCGGTGCGGTTCCCTGGCACGAAGATGGCTGCACGCTAGCCCATCCCGTGTGCAGGCGCTGCATTGTCATCGCGGTTTCATCGCCTTCGTTCAGGCTCGGCGTGCACCGACTTGGCTGTCCCTTCCATGCAACCGCGCAAGACCGAACTCGCCCGAACCGCGCTGCAGGCCCATCGCGCGCCGCTGGACATGCGCCAGCGGCGGCTGCTGATCCTGTGCGACGGCCAGCGCAGCATCGCCGACCTGACCGGCCTGCTCGGCCAGGACGCGCCCGCCATGGTCATCCAGCTGGTGCAGGCCGGCTACCTGAGCACCGGTACCGGCGCCACAGCCGCACCGCCACCACCCGCAGACGCGGCAGCACCGGCACCCACCACGCCGGCGGCGGCACCGGCTGCACCCGCAACCGGCAGCGAGCGCCGCCGCTCGCTGGTGGCCGCGCGCATCTATGTACTGGGCATCCTGGAAATGCAGCGCCACCCGCAGGCGGCGGCGCTGTTCCGCGACCTGCAGCAGGCGCGCGCCGAAAGTGAAGTACTGCAGGTGCTGCACTCGGCGATGCAGATGCTGCCCGGGCTGACCTCGGAGGGTTATTGCCAGCGTGTGCGGCAACGCCTGCTGGAAGCGCTGCCGCTGGAGCATTGCGACGCGTTCACCGAGGCCGCCTGAAGAAAAAGGGGACGGAGGGGATTAAGTCGTTTCAGGCACACGTGTGCTGATTGCGGCTTAATCCCCTCCGTCCCCTTTTCCGGGTCAGCGGTAGTTGTTGCGCAGGCCGTTCCAGCACTGCTGGTAATCGCCCTGGCGATGGCCGGCGGCCAGCGCCTGCGCGGTCGGGCGGATCACCGCGCGGGTCTCGAACATGAAGGCCATCGTGTCCTTGATCACATCGGCCTTGGACAGATCGGCATTGGAGGCCTTGTCGAAGGTCGGCGCATCCGGGCCATGACCGCTCATGCAGTTGTGCAGCGATGCGCCACCCGGCACGAAGCCTTCGGCCTTGGCGTCGTAGGCGCCATGCACCAGGCCCATGAACTCGCTGGCGATGTTGCGGTGGAACCACGGCGGGCGGAACGTGTTCTGCGCCACCAGCCAGCGCGGCGGGAAGATCGCGAAGTCCATGTTGCTGGTGCCGGGTGTGTCGCTGGGCGAATGCAGCACCAGGAAGATCGACGGGTCCGGATGGTCGTAGCTGATCGAACCGATGGTGTTGAAGCGACGCAGGTCGTAGCGGTACGGCGCGTAATTGCCGTGCCAGGCCACCACGTCCAGCGGCGAATGGTCGATCGGCGCGCGCCACAGGCGGCCCTCGAACTTGGCGATCAGTTCGAAATCGCCATCGACATCCTCGAACGCCGCGTGCGGGGTCTCGAAGTCACGCGGGTTGGCCAGGCCGTTGGAACCGATCGGGCCAAGGTCGGGCAGCTTCAGCAGCGCGCCGTAGTTCTCGCAGATGTAGCCGCGGCTCGGGCCATCGGGAAGTTCCACGCGGAACCGCACGCCGCGCGGGATCACCGCGATCTGCTGCGGCTCGATCTCGATCACGCCCAGCTCGGTCAGCAGGCGCAGTGCGCCCAGCTGAGGCACGATCAGCAGTTCACCGTCGGCGTCGTAAAAGTAGCGGCCGACCATGTCGCGGTTGGCAGCGTAAAGGTGGATGCCCACGCCGGCATGCGCGTCGGGCGAGCCGTTGCCACCCATCGTGTACAGGCCTTCGACAAAGTCGGTCGGCAGCTCCGGCAGCGGCAGCGGGCTCCAGCGCAGCTGGTTCGGTGAAGCCGGCTGTGCGCCGAAATCACACTGCAGCTGCGACTGCGCGAACGGAGTGAACTCGCCATGGGTCACCGCGGGGCGGATCCGGTACAGCCAGCTGCGGCGATTGCTGCCGCGCGGCGCGGTGAAGGCGGTGCCGGTCAGCTGTTCGGCGTACAGGCCGTGGGCCACCTTCTGCGGTGAGTTCTGCCCGACCGGCAGCGCGCCGGCGACGGCCTCGGTGGCGAATTCGTTGCCGAAGCCGGACTGGTAGCCGCGGGCGGTGATGGCGGGGGACATGGGAACTCCAGAGATTGCCGGCCAGCGGCCGGCACTACCATTCGGACAGGCAATGCCGGCGGGACGCTGACATTGCCTGCGGACCTTACAGCACGCCGCGGCGGATCTGGTCGCGCTCGATGCTTTCAAACAGCGCGGTGAAGTTGCCTTCGCCGAAGCCTTCGTTGCCCTTGCGCTGGATGATCTCGAAGAAGATCGGGCCAATGCAGTTCTGGGTGAAGATCTGCAGCAGCTTGCGCTGGTGGGTTTCCGGATCGGCGTCGATCAGGATCTTGTTCCTGGCCAGGCGCGCCACGTCTTCACCGTGGTTCGGCACGCGCTGGTCGATCACGTCGAAATAGGTTTCCGGCGTGTCGAGGAAATCCACGCCCTGCGCGCGCATCGCTTCGACGGTCTCGTAGATGTTCTCGGTGAAGCAGGCGATGTGCTGGATGCCCTCGCCCTTGTACGCGTCCAGGTACTCGTTGATCTGGCTCTTCGGGTCGGACGATTCGTTCAGCGGGATGCGCACGATGCCGTCCGGTGCGGTCATCGCCTTGGACACCAGGCCGGTCTTCAGGCCCTTGATGTCGAAGTAGCGGATCTCGCGGAAGTTGAACAGGCGCTCGTAGTAGTCCGACCACTGCTGCATGTTGCCGAAGTACAGGTTGTGGGTCAGGTGGTCGATGAAGGTCAGGCCGAAGCCGAACGGGTGCAGGTCGGCCCCTGCGATCGGCTCGTAGTCGCCGTCGTAGATGCTGCCGGCGCTGCCATAGCGGTCGACCAGGTACAGCATGCAGTCGCCGATGCCCTTGATGACCGGCGCGCTGACCGCCTTGCTGTCCGGCTTGAAGGCGATGGCTTCGGCGCCGTTGCCCAGCGCGGTCTGGTAGACCTCCTGGCCCGGCTTCTTGAAGCGGATGGCAAAGCCACAGGCGCAGGGGCCATGCTTTTCGGCGAAGTCGGCGGCGAACGAATCGGGGTCTTCGTTGACCAGGAAGTTGACGTCGCCCTGGCGATAGACGGTAATCGGACGCTGCTTGTGCTTGAGCACCGCGCTGAAGCCCATCTTCCGGAAGTACTCGTGCAGCTCCTGGCCACGGCCGGCCGGGGCGGCGAATTCGACGAACTCGAAGCCGTCGATGCCCATCGGGTTCTCGAAGGTGGTGACCTGCATGCCGGGGTTGGGATGCGAGGCGGTCGGGACTGCGGTATTCATGGCGTGGCTCCGAATCGGTACCGCATCGGTACAAACCAGGTGCGGGCAGGTAGGGACCCGGCGAGAATGCAGGGTCTGGACCCACCCCTTATAGTTACACTTGAAACCACCAGCAAGGTGCACCGCAACATGAGCCCCGCCGATCCCGTTTCGACCCGCCTGCGTGCCTCGCACGTCCTGCTCGACCTGGAACAGTTCCTGCCGTACCGGCTGAGCGTGCTGTCCAACCGGGTCAGCGGCAACATCGCCAAGCTGTACGGCGATCGTTACGGTCTGGCGATCCCCGAGTGGCGGGTCATCACCATCCTGGCGCTGTACCCGGGCTCCTCGGCCAGCGAGGTCTCCGACCGCACGGCGATGGACAAGGTGGCGGTCAGCCGCGCCGTGGCCCGCCTGCTGGAGCGCGGCTTCATCAAGCGCGAGACCCACGGCGACGATCGCCGCCGCTCGGTGCTGGCGCTGTCGGCCGCCGGTTTCGAGGTGTACGAGACCATCGCGCCGATGGTGATCGAGATCACCCGCAAGCTGATGTCGGTGCTGAGCGAAGAGGAAGAGCAGGTGCTGGAAAAGCTGATCCTGCGCCTGGCCGGCGAAGGCCTGGAGCGGATGGGCGAAGGCGTCTGAAAGAAAAGGGGACGGAGGGGATTAAGTCGCTTTGGACACACCTGTGCTGATTGCGGCTTAATCCCCTCCGTCCCCTTTTTTCAGCTGAGGTGCTTGCGGCGTGCGTGGATCCACGGCACGGCCAGTGCTGCGATGGCGCCGCCGGCGAAGCCCAGCGAGGCGGCCACCGTCGCTGCTTCGACCGCCCCCGGCAGCGCCAGCGCCGCCGCCACCAGCAGCAACGACGGCAGGCCGACGAAGGTGCCCAGGAAGAAGTGCCAGCGCGGTGACCAGGTGTTGAGCTGCAGCAGGCTGACCGGCTGCCAGGCGTCAGAGGCGGCGTCCTCGGCGATCTTCGCCACGGCCTTGGCCAGGTCCACTTCCGGCAGCGCGCGCCCCAGGCGGGCGGTCGCCAGCAGCTCGGCCACCGCTTCCACCGGCGGGAAGCTGGACGGCCACGCAACCGGCGCCGGCACGCCGTAGGCGGTCAGCAGCGGCACGCTCAACCACGGCGCCACCAGCGGGCGCATGCGGCGGCGCCCGTGCACGCACCAGATCTGCGGCTGGCCGTGCGCAGTGACGCTGTACAGCGCCAGTTCGTTGGCCGGCGGATAGCCGAGCATGGTCACCCGCGCGGCCAGGCTGTCCTGGCCCATCGCGCGCAGGAAGCCGGGGCGGCTGCGACCTTCCTGCATCCACGCCAGGCCCAGTGCGCCCACCAGATACGCCTCGGCGACATCCTTGCTGCCGGCCGTGGCGCGCTCGTCACTGGCCAGATACCACGCCAGTGATTTCGGTTCGGCCGCATCGTCCAGGCCCCAGCGGCTGTCGTCACCCAACACATGGCGCACCGGCAGTCGCGCGGGGGCGGTCTCGCCACGCTCGCCGGTCTGCAGGAAGGGCAGCACGCCCTGGATGAAGGTGGACAGCTCGATCGCGCGCGCGCCGTGGCCCTGCCATTCGGGCGGCAGCAGCCCGGCCAGCTGGCCTTCGGCGGCCAGCGCATCAAGCCGGGACTTCTGCTCGACCAGCTTCTGCACCGCCCCCTTCAGCACCACGTTGTCGGGCAGCGCGATCTGCGGCAGGCGATGGCGTGGCGGCGCCAGGTCGACGCTGTCCTCTCCGGTACCGGCGTCATCCAGCAGCGCTTCCTGCGGCGGCAGGGTCACGCCCTCGCCTGCCCCACCCTCGGCCAGGTCGCTGGCGGGTTCGGGCAATCGTTCGGCGTGGTCGCTGTGCATGGGCGTTCCGGAAGGTTGCATCGACGGGATGTCGACTGAGGTCCTTGCCGGTAACGGCGTGCTCACGGTGAAGTTGAGACGCCGATTCAGAGAGTGTGACGGTGCGCGCAGTAGATCCGCGCCAGGCGTGGATGCGCCTCAGTGCCGACCAACGGTAGGCGCCCACTGCTTGAGGAAGGCACTCACACGCGCAGGCTGGAACGCCTCGCCCCTGCGCAGCTCGCCGGTGGCCTGCGATACCAGCAGGCCGCCATCTGCATCGAGCACCAGCAGGTACGGGTAGTCGCGAGCCATCACCGGGTACTGGGCGAAGAAGGCGGTGTTGGGCTGCTCGTCGCTGGCGTTGACCTTCACCCACACGTAGTGGGCATCGCGGAAGCGACGCAGGTCGCCGTTGCCTTCCACCACGTCGTCCAGCGCCCGGCAGCGCTCACAGGCGGCGTTGCCGACCTCCAGCAGGATCCGCTTCTTGCCACGCTGGGCTTCCACCTTGGCGGTGGCCAGGTCGTCGGCGGGGTTGCGGGCCGGGTCGAACTGCGCGCCGAGCCCGGCGATGGCGGCGATGTCCGCCGCCACCGGGGTGTTGCCCGAGGCCACCGGTTCGCTGGGGTCAGCAACCGGTGGCTCGGTGGGTCGGGTATCCAGGGGCTGCGTGGGCTCGGCGGCGGCAGGCGGTTGCGGTTGCGAACAGGCGCCGATCAGCGCCGCACAGACCACCACCATTGCACCACCGAGCTTGCTGCGCATGCCTTCTACCCTCTCATCATTACTTGACGCCGTGCATCAGCTTGTTGATCAGCGGGGCGATCAGGAACAGCACCACGCCGGAGCCGATCAGGGCCCAGAACCCGAAGGTATACCCCTTCAGGGCCGACTCGACCGTCATGCCGCCTTCACCACTGACCACGCCGGCGAAGATGCCCGACAGGTTGTTGCCGATGCCGGTGGACAGGAACCAGCCACCCATGCCGAAGCCGACCAGGCGCACCGGGGCCAGCTTGGTCACCATCGACAGGCCGATCGGCGACAGGCACAGCTCACCCACCGACTGGATGACGTAGACCATGAACAGGGTCCAGAACGGGATCTTGCCGTCAACGACCATCTGCGACAGGGCGAACATCAGCAGGGCGAAGGCGGCGCCGTTGAACAGCAGGCCCAGGCCGAACTTGCGCGGGATGGACGGATTGGCGCGGCCCATGGCCACCCAGATCCAGGCGATGACCGGTGCCAGGGTGATGATGGCCACCGAGTTGACCGACTGGAACCACGCGGTCGGGAAGGTCCAGTCACCGAACTGGCGGTTGACGATGTTCTCGGCCAGGAAGGTGAACGAGCTGCCGGCCTGTTCGAAGAACATCCAGAACATCACGTTGAAGGCGAAGATGATCAGCATGGCGATCACGCGGTCGCGCTGCACCTTGCCTTCGCGGATGCCCTCGACCAGCAGCAGGACGGCCAGCGCGGTGAACATCGCGCCCAGGATCCAGGCCAGCGCGGTGGCACCGGTAGCCAGCAGGAAGTACGCCACCGGGATGGCGACCACGGCACCGGCCAGCACCATGATGATGCGGCCGAAGCCTTCAGCGCCGGCCGGCGGTGCACCGATGCCCTTCAGGCCGGCGCGACCGATGTAGAACCACACCAGCGAGATCAGCATGCCCACGCCCGAGGCGATGAACACGACCTTGTAGGACGGCATCGCGTCGGTACCGAACACCTTGCGGGCCAGGTACTCGGTCAGCACCGGGGCGATCATCGCGCCGATGTTGATGCCCATGTAGAAGATGGTGAAGCCGGAGTCGCGGCGCTCGTCCTTCAGGCCGTACAGCTTGCCGACCATGGTCGAGATGTTGGGCTTGAACAGGCCGTTGCCTACGATGATCGTGGCCAGGCCAAGCTTGAAGATGTGCTCCTGCGGCAGCGAGATCATGAACAGGCCGGCGGCCATGATGATCGCGCCGGTCAGGATCGAGCGCTGGTAGCCCAGTACCCGGTCGGCCACGTAGCCACCGAAGATCGCCGCGGCGTATACCAGGGCCAGGTAGGCGCCATAGATGCGGCTGGCGTCGCCTTCACCGGCAGCGCTGCCGTTGTAGAACTGGGCGACGATGTACAGCACCAACGCCCAGCGGATGCCGTAGAACGCAAAGCGCTCCCAGAACTCGGTCATGAACAGCATCCACAACGGGCGCGGGTGGCCCAGCGTGGTCTTGAAGTCCGGCAGCGCCGGCTCTGGGGTGTTCGCAGTGGCGTTTACGCTCATGCGGATTTCCTGGTTCGGTGGATGACGAGCACGTCCGCTGTGCAGTTGGAGCAACGCGCGAGGATCACCGACTTCTGCCGTTCACGTCAAATACACGCCGTTTGAGGCAGGTGCCAGCCTGCTCGCTGAACTTGCATCTGAAACGATCCAGCCAATGGCCGGGGTCCAAGCTGAATGGGGGTCAGCCCAGTTCTGCCGGGGGTGCCGCCTGCAGGCTGGTGCGCACCTGGAACAGTTCGGGGAAGAAGGTCAGCTCCAGCGCCTTGGCGAGGAAGCCCACGCCGGACGAGCCGCCGGTGCCGCGCTTGAAGCCGATCACGCGCATCACCGTGCGCATGTGTCGGAATCGCCACAGCTGGAAGGCGGTCTCCAGGTCCACCAGGTCCTCGCACAGCGCGTACTCGCGCCAGTAGCGGTCGGTGTCCTGGTAGATGCGCTCGAAGACCGGCTGCAGCGCGTCGTCGGCCACATGCGGCTGGGTCCAGTCGTGGGATTCGTACACCGCCGGCACGGCATGGCCGAAGCGGGCCAGGTACTTCAGGAATTCCTCGTACAGGCTCGGCGCCTCCAGCACGGTGCGCAGCTGCGCCTGCCCGGCCGGGTCGTGCTCGAACACCTGCAGCATCTGCGCGTTCTTGTTGCCCAGCAGGAACTCGATGTAGCGGTACTGCAGCGACTGGAAGCCCGACGATGGGCCCAGCACGTCGCGGAAGCCCATGTATTCGGACGGGGTCAGCGTTTCCAGCACCGACCACTGCTCGGTGAGCTGGCGCAGCACCTGCTTGCTGCGCGCCAGCACCTTGCGGCACTGCCAGACTTCATCGCGCTGCAGGAAGCCGATTGCGGCACGCAGCTCATGGCCCAGCAGCTTCAGCCACAGCTCCGAGGTCTGGTGCTGGATGATGAAGAGCATCTCGTCGTGGTGCGGCGGGTTGGACAGCGGCTGCTGCGCGCTGAGCAGCTGGTCCAGCCGCAGGTAGCCGCCGTAGGTCAGGCGTCCCTGCAGGTCGGTGTGGATGCCGGCTTCGAGATCGCGTTGGTTGTTGTCGACGGACATGGGCGGGACCAGATCGGGGGCGGCAAGGGTAGCGCGTTGCCGCCGCGCTGGCAGCCGCCGGGTCCATACCGGGGCGTGCGGTGCCCCGTGGAGCATTGGCCGATGCGGGGCCTGCGCGTGGAACCGATCGGGTCGTTGCGCCAGCAGTCAGCCAGAGGCGTATTCTGATGCTTTGCAGCAACGACTGAATACGTTGTTGTTATTGGCCCCCCACCCGCCGGCAGGGGTAAAACAGGGCGTTGCCGTGTTGCGGCGCAGGAAGGCTATTCCGTACGCGTTCCTTAACATGGCGATTCATATCATTTGTAACTTCTCTGTCGAAGGTGCAGTACGCAATGACGGTTGCCGCTGAATTCAAGATCGAATACCTGCAGTACCTGGATACGGACGGCAAACTCGTCCGCGATGACCTGCCCGCGTCGCTGCGCGACCCCAAGGTCCTGGTACCGCTGTTCAAGCAGATGCTGTTCGTACGTACGTTCGACAGCAAATCCATCGCACTGCAGCGCACCGGCAAGCTGGGCACCTATGCCGCCTGCCTGGGCCACGAAGCCGCGCACGTGGGTATCGGCGCGGCGATGCAGAAGGACGACGTGTTCGCGCCTTCGTACCGCGAGTATGGCGCGATGTTCATGCGTGGCGTGCGCCCGCACGACGTGCTGATGTACTGGGGCGGCGACGAACGCGGCAACGATTACGGCGGCAACGCGGCCAAGGACTTCCCGTTCTGCGTGCCGATCTCCACCCAGTGCCTGCATGCCGCAGGCGCCGCGCTGAAGTTCAAGCTCAACAAGGAACCGCAGATCGCCGTGGCGGTGTGCGGCGACGGCGGCAGCTCCAAGACCGACTTCTACGCGGCACTGAATTCGGCCGGCGCCTACAAGCTCCCGCTGATCCTGTGCATCGTCAACAACGGCTGGGCCATCTCGGTCCCGCGTTCGGCCCAGACCGGTGCCGAAACGCTGGCGCAGAAGGGCCTGGCTGGCGGCCTGCACTGCCTGCAGGTGGACGGCAACGACCTGATCGCCGTGCTGGCTGCCATGGAGCAGGCGCGCGAACGTGCGCTGGCCGGCGACGGTGGCACCGTGCTGGAACTGATGACTTACCGCCTGTCCGACCACACCACCGCCGATGACGCGCGCCGCTACCGCGACGACGCCGAAGTGAAGGATGCCTGGCAGCGCGAGCCGATGCTGCGCCTGCGCAAGTACCTGATCAACGCCGGTGTGTGGAGCGAGGATGAGGAAAGCGCCTGGGTCGCCGAGTGCGGCAAGCGCGTGGACGAGGAAGTGAACCTGTACCTCAACACGCCGGTGCAGCCGGTCGAGGCGATGTTCGACTTCCTGTATGCCGATCCGCCGCCGGACCTGCTGGCCCAGCGTGCCCAGGCGATCGCCCTGGAGAAGCGCCATGGATGAGATCAAGAACGGCGCGCCCGGCGCGCACACCAACGCCGCCGACAGCGCTGCGGTCGCGCGCGGAGAAGAGAGCATGACCACCACCCCGATCACCCTCATCGAAGCCATCACCCAGGCGCTGGCCTGGGAGCTGGAACACGACCCGTCGGTGCTGGTGCTGGGCGAGGACGTGGGCGTCAACGGCGGCGTGTTCCGCGCCACCGCCGGGCTGCAGCAGCGCTTCGGCTCGGACCGCATCCTCGATACCCCGCTGGACGAAACCACCATCGCCGGCCTGACCATCGGCCTGGCCGCACAGGGCATGAAGCCGGTGGCCGAAGCCCAGTTCGACGGCTTCATGTACCCGATGGTCGACCATATCGTCTGCCACGCGGCACGCCTGCGTTACCGCACGCGTGGCCGCCTGCACTGCCCGATGGTGCTGCGCGTGCCGTGGGGCGGTGGCATCCGCGCGCCGGAACACCACAGCGAAGCCAACGAGGCGATCTTCACCAACGTGCCGGGCCTGCGCGTGGTGCTGCCGTCGTCGCCGCAGCGCGCCTACGGCCTGCTGCTGGCCGCGATCCGCGAGCCGGATCCGGTGATCTACATGGAGCCCAAGCGCATCTACCGCCAGTACAAGGAAGTGGTCGTCAACGACGGCGAAGCCTTGCCGCTGGACGTCTGCTTCGTGCTGCGCGACGGCACCGACGTGACCCTGGTGACCTGGGGCGCGCAGGTGAAGGAAGCGCTGGAAGCGGCGGACAAGCTGGCCGGCGAAGGCATCAGTGCCGAAGTCATCGACGTGGCCACGCTGCGTCCGCTGGACTTCGCCACCATCGCCGAATCGGTGGCCAAGACCGGCCGCTGCGTGATCGTGCAGGAGGCCCCGAAGACCGCGGGCTTCGGCGCCGAGATCGCCGCGCGCCTGGCCGAGGAATCGATCTACGACCTGCTGGCACCGGTCGAGCGCGTCACTGGCTACGACACCCACATTCCGCTGTTCCGCCTGGAAATGAAGTACCTGCCGAGCGTTGAGCGGATCGTGGCTGCGGCCAAGCGCGCGGTGGCGGCCGGCTGACATGCGGGCCCGCCTTCTGGGGGCTTACCGCAGCCAGTATCCCAACCCGCTCCGGTTCCGCACCGGCCAGATCGTCGAAGTAGGTGTCCGTGACGAGGAATGGCCGGCGTTTGCCTGGGTACGCACCAACGATGGGCGCGCTGGATGGGCGCCCATCGCCTGGTTGCAGCTGCTGGACGAGGGTCGCGCCGAAGCGCTGTGCGACTACGACGCCCGCGAGCTGGATGTGGAAAGCGGCGAGATGGTGAAGCTTCATCACGAACACGGCGGGTGGTGGTGGTCCGAGCGCGCCAATGGCGCGACGGGTTGGCTGCCGGCCCGCGAACTGGAACTGCTGGAAGAGAACTGCAAATGAGCCAGACCAAGAACTTCAACCTGCCCGACCTGGGCGAAGGCCTGCCGGACGCGACCATCGTCGAGTGGTTCGTCAAGGAAGGCGATGTGATCAAGCTGGACGAGCCGCTGGTGTCGATGGAGACCGCCAAGGCCGTGGTAGAAGTGCCCTCGCCGTTCTCCGGCAAGGTGCTGAAGCTGTCCGGCGGCGCCGGCGACATCATCCCGACCGGCTCGGTGCTGGCCAGCTTCGAACTGGACCCGAACCTGCCGCAGCGTGCCGATGGCCAGGACACCGGCCACAGCCATGGCCACGCTGCACCGGCGGCCGCACCGACCCCGCCGCCGCTGCCGGCTGCGGCCGCTCCGGTTGCCGCCGAGGAGGCCAAGCCCGCCGCGGCCGAGCGCGATGACGCCGGTACCGTGGTCGGCGCGATGCAGAGCTCCAATGCCGTGCATGCCGAACAGGCGCTGGCCGTCGGTGGCGTCAAGGCCGTGCCGGCCGTGCGTGCGATGGCCCGCAAGCTGGGCGTGGACCTGAGCCGCGTGGCCGCTACCGGCACCGATGGCGCGGTCACCATGGCCGACGTCAAGCAGGCCGCCGCCAATGGCAGCGCCAAGCTCGGCGCTGCTCCGGCACCGGTTGCCGCTGCTGCCTATGCCGCGCCGGCCCCGGCGCAGGTGTCTGCCCCCGTGCAGAGCGAAGCCCGCACGCCGCTGTCCGCCGCCGGCAAGCCGATGCGTACCCAGCCGCCGGGCGTGGTCGCCAAGGGCCAGCCGGAACCGCTGAAGGGCGTGCGCCGCAACATGGCCCGCGTGATGGCCGATGCGCACAGCAAGGTCGTGCCGACCACGCTGAACGACGACGCCGACATCCACGCCTGGCTGCCGGGCAACGACGTCACCGCCCGCCTGGTGCGTTCGATCGTGGTCGCCGCGCAGAAGGTGCCGGCGATGAACGCCTGGTTCGACGGTGAAGCGCTGACCCGTACCCTGCACGCGCAGGTGGACATCGGCATCGCCGTGGACACCGACGACGGCCTGTTCGTGCCGGCCCTGCGCAACGCCGACATGCTCGACGCACGCGGCATCCGCGAAGGCGTCAACCGCCTGCGCGAGCAGGTGGAATCGCGTTCGATCGCGGCGTCGGAACTGAGTGGCTACACCATCTCGCTGTCCAACTTCGGCATGTTCGCCGGCCGCTACGCGACCCCGGTCGTGGTGCCGCCGTGCGTGGCCATCGTCGGTGCCGGCCGTGCCCGCCACCAGATGACCCCGGTGATGGGCGGCGTGGAAGCGCACAAGGTGATCCCGCTGTCGGTCACCTTCGACCACCGCGCAGCCACGGGCGGTGAAGCCGCCCGCTTCCTGCGCGCGATGATGGACGACCTGGCACTGGCCAGCTGATCGGCCACCTGACCGGTAGGTGCCAACCGTTGGTTGGCACATGACTTGGAGAAAACGCCGGGCATTGCCCGGCGTTTTTTTTCCGGCATCCACGCATGGCGTGGATCTACACAATGCGGGCGATCAATCGCGCGCGACCATGCCTTCGGCGCGGCTGTACACACGCAGCCGGTGGCCATCAGGGTCGGCACCGACGAAGGTGTGGCCGAACTCCAGCGTCACCGGTGACTGCAGGATCTGCACGCCGAGCCCACGCCACGCATCGTGCATCTGCTGCACGGCCTCGGGGTTTGCGACCACCATCGCCAGTTCGGCGGCGCCTGCCTGCGCAGACACCGGCGGTTGCACGTCATCGCGTTGCCACAGGCCGAGTGCGGCGCCATCGCCGAGCAGGAACAGGGCGAAGCCAGGCGACTGCTCGACCGGCGGTTTGCCGAGGATGCCGCTGTAGAAGGTGGCGCTGGTGGCGACGTCGCGCACGTACTGCAGCAGGGTGCTGGGCGTGAACATGGGGAAGCTCCGTTGTTGGGAGCGATCATGGTGGTACGGCCCTGCTGACAGATTCTGTCAGTAGCGGCGAGCGTGCTCTACTGCTGTCGCTCCTGCTCTGGTAGAGGCCGAGCTTGCTCGACTGCCGTTGCCACTGCCCTGGTAGAGGTCGAGCTTGGTCGACTGCTGTTCGCGAAGATCAAAGGCGGTCGAGCAAGCTCGACCCCTACCAGGAGCAAAGATCGAAGAGCAAAGAGCAAAAGCCGCCAACCCATCGCACCAGCAGCAGAAAGCGAAGCGCAATGACAGTCGAGCAGACCCGACGCTACGAACGATCCAGCCAGTCCGGCGCGATGCCCTGCGCCTTCTGCCAGCGCCGCAGCAGCGTGGCGCGTGGTACGAGGTAGTGCTCCTCCAGCACGCGCACCTGGCGGATGCGATCCAGGCGGAAATGGCGAAAATCCTCGCGGCGCTCACACCACGCCGCAAGCATCGGCACCTCATCGAAGTAGCCCAGCGCGAACGGCCAGACGATGCGCTCGCTGCGCTGGCCGTGCGCGTCCTCGTAGCCGAACTTCAGGCGCTGCTGTGAACCGACAGCCTCTCGCACGGCCTGCAGACGAGCTGGGGGAACCTTGGCCGCCGCACGCGAAGGGCCCACCCGCAGCCCACTGTCACGCAGGGCCTCGCGCCGCGCTGCGGGCAACACATGGGCGATGCGCGCCAGGGCATCGCGTGCGGCTTCGGCCAACGCGGGTTCGGTACGGGCCGCAACCCAGCGCAGGCCCAGCACCAGCGCGTCGATCTCGGCCGGTGGCAGGGTCATCGGCGGCAGGGTATCGCTCGGCGTCAGCTGGTAGCC
The DNA here is from genome assembly GCF_052446685.1 of Stenotrophomonas sp. LC732. NCBI lineage: Bacteria > Pseudomonadati > Pseudomonadota > Gammaproteobacteria > Lysobacterales > Lysobacteraceae > Stenotrophomonas > Stenotrophomonas sp. LC732. The sequence continues at coordinate 4,133,558 of NZ_CP199214.1, forward strand.
GACGCCGGCCTCGCCGCGCAGGTCGGCGCCCTGCTCGCGCAGGGTTTCGATATCGCGGTACAGCGTGCGCAGGCTGACTCCCAGCGCGTCGGCCAGCACCTGGCCGGCCACCGGCCGCCGATGGCGGCGCAGCAGCTGTTGGAGCTGGGTCAGGCGCAGCGCACGCGACATCAGCCGGCCAGTGCGCTCGATGCCACCACGTGCTCACCCGGTTGCGGGGCCAGCGCGGCCTCGACCAGCGCCTTGGCGATCTCGCTCGCCGGGTTGATCCGCCACGCCCGCGGCAGTACCGGCCCCAGCACGCCCAGCACCTTCCGCGCGAGACGCTCACCGCGCCGCACCTCGTTGCGCTCGCCGCCGATCAACCCTGGGCGGACCAGGGTCAACGAGGTGAAGCCCAGCGCGCGCAGATCGCGCTCCAATTCACCCTTCACCCGGCTGTAGAAGATCGACGACCGCGGATCGGCACCGGCTGCGGAATTCAGCACATAGGTCTGCGCACCCTTCGCCTGCGCCAGACGGGCGAACGCCAGCGGGTAATCATGGTCGATGCGATGGAAGGCCTCGCGGCTGCCAGCCTGGGCAATGGTGCTGCCGAGCGCGCAGATGACCGCGTCCACGCCCGCCCACCCGGCGGCGGCGGGCAGCGCATCGAAGGCCAGTACCGGGTTCTCCAGCTTCCCGTGGGCTGCGCCCAACGGGCGACGGGTCGGGGCGATCAGGGCGCTGCAGCGCGGGTCGTCCAGCAGCCGGGGCAGGGTCAGCCCACCGACCAGGCCGGTCGCCCCCAGCAACATCACGCGCATCACCACCTCCACTGCGGCATCCTGTCGCCCATCCTAGCCGTTCAAGCCGTCGGCGGCCGCGCCGATATGCTGGAACCAGTCCCTGCCAGCCCCCAGGATTCGCTCCATGACGGACCAGCCCGACCACCGCCCTGCCCCCGGTACCGCCCTTGGGCCGCCGGCACGCGTGCGCGCGGTGATGGACGATGGGCTGGGCGACCGCGTGGTGCTGCAGGGCGGCGGTGGCGTGGCGCTGCAGCAGCTGTTCGCAGGCGCCGACGCGCCGGAACCGCTGCTGGCCGCGTTCGCCAACGGCATGGCCACCCTGCCCGGCGAGCTGGGCGATATGGGCGACCGCCTGCAGTCGGCGCAGGCCAGTGCCGATTGGCCGCGCTACGGGCGCGCGATGCGCCAGTTGATCGACAAGTACATCCGCACCATCGAACAGCATTCGCCGGATGGGCAACCCGAAAGCCTGCGCCTGTCCGAGCAGCTGCGGCTGCTGCTGGGCGGCGCGGTGGTGGCGCTGCTGCAGCACGACCCGGACCTGCGCGAACAGGCGCAGGCACTGGCCATGCACCTGCGCCAGTGGCAGCCAGGCACGGCGCTGGAACCGATCGAGCAGGGCGTGCGCGAACTTGGCCACCAGGTCGGCGTGCGTGCCGAGAGCTGGCAGGAGCAGCAGGCACTGCTGCTGGAGCTGTTCGCGCTGCTGCTGGAGAACGTGAGCGAGCTGCTGGATGACCGCAGCTGGCTGCAGGGCCAGATCGCCGCGGTACGCCAGCTGCTGGACGGGCCGTTGGAAGCTGAGGCGGTCGAGCGCACCCGCGCCGAACTGCGCGAAGTGATCTACAAGCAGGGCCTGCTGCGCCAGGGCATCGACGATTCGAAGGCGGCGATGCGCGGGCTGATGGGCGAGTTCATCGAGCGCATGGATGGCATGGCCACCAGCACCGGCGAGTACCACGATCGCATCGGCAGCTACGCACTGCAGCTGCGCGAGGCGCGCAGCATCGCCGACCTCAACCAGCTGCTGCAGGACGTGATGCGCGACACCGGCAAGGTGCAGCAGCAGGCCGCGCAGGCGCGCGATCACCTGGCCAACGCACGGCAGGAAGTGGAGCGTGCCGAGCAGCGCATCGCCGAGCTGGAGCAGGAACTGCGCGCGGCCGGTGACCTGGCACGCATCGATCCACTGACCCAGGCGCTGAACCGCCGCGGCCTGGACGAACTGCTGCAACGCGAGCTGGCCCGTGCCGCACGCAACAACTCGCCGCTGGGCGTGGCGGTGATCGATCTGGATGATTTCCACCAGACCAACGATGCACATGGTCATGCCGGTGGCGATGCACTGCTGCAGCACCTGGTGGCCGTCTGCAAGCTGCTGCTGCGCGCCACCGATGGCATCGCGCGGCTGGGCGGCGACGAGTTCGTACTGGTGCTGCCGGAAACCCAAGGCGCCGACAGCATGGCCACGGTGCAGCGCCTTCAGCGTTCACTGGCGCATCGCGTGCTGACCGTGCAGGACCGGCGCGTACCGGTGCATTTCAGTGCCGGGCTGGCGCAATGGCAACCCGGCGACGACACCGAAACCCTGCTGCGGCGCGCGGACGACGCGCTGTATGCCGCCAAGCGGCAGGGCAAGAACCGCGTGCAGGCAGGCTGACCGTCCGGCCCGCAGCAAACTACGTTGGTAGGTGCCAACCTTGGTTGGCACACGCAGAAACAAAGCGCCGACCAAGGTCGGCCTCTACCCGGCGACCCGCCGGCGATGATCCCGACCACCCTGAACCGCTTTGGTAGGTGCCAACCTTGGTTGGCACACGCAGGAAACAAAGCGCCGACCAAGGTCGGCCTCTACCGGGGAACCCGCCGGCGACGATGCCGACCACCTTGAACCGCTTTGGTAGGTGCCAACCTTGGTTGGCACGCGTGGGAAACAAAGCGCCGACCAAGGTCGGCCTCTACCGGAGAACCTGCCGGCGACTACTTGCCGCGCAGCTTCTGGAACCCGGTCACCGCCGCCAGCACGATGGCGCCGGCGATGATGCCCACCACCATGTTGCCCGCCGCGCTGACCAGCCAGCCCCACTGGCCCTCGCCGCCCAGCGCCTGTACTGCGTGGTGCAGCGCCGGCACGTTGTGCACCAGGATGCCGCCGCCGACCAGGAACATGGCAATGGTGCCGGCCACCGAAAGGAACTTCATCAGCCACGGTGCCGACGCAACCAGGCCGCGACCGAAGGCGGCAACAGCCCCACCCTTGCGCGACAGGTACAGGCCCACGTCATCCAGCTTGACGATGCCCGCCACCAGCCCATAGACGAAGACCGTCATCGCCAGTGCAACCACGGCCAGCGTGACCAGCTGGTTGGTGAACGATGCGGTGGCGACCACGCCCAGGGTCAGTACGATGATCTCGGCCGAAAGGATGAAGTCGGTGCGGATCGCACCCTTCACCTTGTCCTTCTCCCACGCGACCATGTCCACCTGCGCGTCGGCCAGCGCCTTGCGGCGTTCGGTCTGGCGCTCGGCATCGTCGTCGGCCGAATGCAGGAAGCGGTGCGCCAGCTTCTCCACGCCCTCGAAGCACAGGAAGGCACCACCGATCATCATCAGCGGCACGATCAGGGGCACGTTCCAGCCGCGGCTGTGCAGCCAGGCTTCCAGCGCACTGATCGCCAGGGCCGCCGGCACCAGGATCACCTTGTTGACCAGCGAGCCCTTGGCCACCGCCCAGACCACCGGCAGTTCGCGGTTGGCGTTGACCCCGGTGACCTGCTGCGCGTTCAGCGCCAGATCGTCACCGAGCACGCCGGCGGTCTTCTTCGCGGCGACCTTGGTCAGCACCGAGACATCGTCGAGCAGGGTGGCGATATCGTCGAGCAGGGCGAACAGGCTGGCACCGGCCATGGGGCGTCCAAGAAAGGGAATAGGCGGATTCTGACCGATCCGGTGTGGACTGCGGAAGACACCGGGTTCACCGCATGCCCACCGCCCCCCGGCGACACTGCGGAATCCGGACATTGCCGGCCCGCAGCCGGCGCTACCTGTCTTCGTCGCATGGGAGTCCCGCTTGAGCAATCCGTCCGCCGCCAATGGCAATCCCCCGCTGGTCAAAGGCATGAGCCGGCGCAGCCAGATCCTGCGCCTGCTGATGCGCTACCGCCATTCGGGCGTGTTTTCGGGCATGAACCTGGATGCGGCAAGCAACCAGGCCGACGTGCCCGCCGACGGCAATCCGGAACAGTTCGTCAGCGACCTGGAAGCGTTGGGGCCGACCTTCGTCAAGCTGGGCCAGATGCTGTCCACGCGGCCGGACATGGTGCCGGTGGAGTTCGCCACGGCGCTGGAGCGCATGCAGGAGAAGGTGGCGCCGATCCCGGTCGAGCGCATCCACGCGATCATCGAGCAGGAACTGGGCGTAGGGGTGAACAAGCTGTTTGCCTCGTTCGATCCCGAGCCGTTGGGCTGTGCTTCGATCGCGCAGGTACATCGCGCGGTGCTGCACGATGGCCGCCAGGTGGCGGTGAAGGTGCAGAAGCCTGAAGTGGCCGCGCAGCTGCGCTCGGACCTGGAGGCACTGCGCAGCTTCGCGCTGGCCGCCGATCACCTGACCCAGGTCGGACGCCGCGTGCGCCTGCGCGACTGGCTCAACGAGTTCGCCAAGACCCTGATGCAGGAGCTGGATTACCACGCCGAGGCCGAGAACCTGGCGCGCTTCGGACGGCACCTGCGGCCGTTCCGCCGGTTGTGGGTGCCGCAGCCGATCTGGGACTACAGCAGCCAGCGCGTGCTGACGATGGAGCTTGCCACCGGCGTGCGCGTGGATGCGATCTCCGGCGTACGCCGCACCGAGCAGGACATGGACCCGTTGGCGGCGGCGCTGATCCGCGGCTACCTGGACCAGATCTTCGTGCATGGCGAGATCCATGCAGACCCGCACCCGGGCAACCTGCGGGTGATGCCCGACGGCCGGCTGGCGATCTTCGACCTGGGCATGGTCGCGCACATGCCGCCGCGCCTGCGCGAGCGTCTGCTGAAGATCCTGTTCGCGGCGGTCGACGGCCGTGGCGAGGAAGTGGCCGATGACCTGATCAGTATCAGCACGCGGCTGGAGGCCTTCGATGAAGAGCGCTACCTGCGCGAAACCGGTCAGCTGATCGCGCGCTATGCGGCCAGTGGCAGCTTCTCCGAAGGCCGCGTGGTGCTGGACATGGTGCGCATCGCCACCGCCTGCGGCCTGCGCACGCCGCCGGAACTGAGCCTGCTCGGCAAGGCCCTGCTCAACCTGGAAACCGTGTGCCGGCTGCTGGCGCCAGAGCTGGACACGCGCCGCATCGTCGAGCGCCAGCTGCAGCACGTGATGCGTGCGCGCCTGAAGAAGTCGCTGTCTGCAGCCAACATCGCCAGCGAGGCGATGGAGCTGCAGCAGCTGCTGCGTGATGGGCCGCGCAAGCTGTCGGACATCATGGCGCTGCTGGCCGAGAACCGCCTGCAGATGAAGGTCACCGGCCTGGAAGAATCGCGGCTGATGGAGAACCTGCAGAAGATCGCCAACCGCGTGGCGGCCGGCATCATCAGCGCCGCATTGATCATGGCCGCCGCGATGATGATGAGGATCGACACCGGCTGGCACCTGTTCGGTTACCCGCTCATCGCCCTGATCCTGTTGTTCATCGGCGTGGTGCTCGGCCTGGGCATCGTGACCAGTGCATTGCTGTTCGACCGTCGTGCGCGGGCACGGGAAGAACGCGGGCATCGCTAGCGCATCGACGAAAACGCCCGTATTCATGCAGTTTTTAATGTAATCCAGCTACCCCTTTCACGCTCTTTTTACCTTCTGAGCGCGATTACGCGCGCGTCATTTCAACAAACATTTCAGTCAGGTTCGTGCATGCACTATCGGGTCATCGGCCTGTCACATGCATGTGCTTGCGGCAGCGCCGGTCGGATGGACACGCGTCGGTACGACGTCCATCACCACCACCCCGTCACTGCCGAAGCTGCCTATGCTCTGGATACTGCTGCTGTCGTTGTTGCTGTTGTGCTGGTTGTTCCTCGCGTCCGACAAGTGGGTGTGGTGGAAGGCCGGCGCGTTCTCGCTGCTGCTGCTCATGCTCAGCGCGTGGTGGCTGATCGACAAGCTGTCCGGTGATGGGCTCAATGCCGCCACCCTGTACCACCTCGGCGCCGACATGGAAGGTGCCGGTGTCTCCGACTTCAAGGGCTACATCGCCGGCTTCATCGTGTTGGCGCTGGTCTCGCTGCTGCCACTGTTCGCCACACGGGTGAAGCGCTGGCGCCGGCCCGGCCACGGTGGCGCGTTGTTCGCCGGTTTCGCGGCCGTGTGGGTGGCCACGATCATGATCAGCCCGCTGGCCCGTGACGGCCAGCGCCTGTACCAGCAGCTGCGCCCGGTCGACTTCGCCCGCATCGCCCCTGAGTACCAGGTGCCGACGCAGCCGCTGCAGCGCCCGCGCAACATCGTCTGGATCTACGGCGAAAGCCTGGAACGCACCTATCTGGACGAGGCCGTGTTTCCCGGCCTGATGCCCAACCTCAACCGCCTGGCGTCCGAGTCGCTGGACGTGCGTGGGCTGGCCTCGGCCGAAGGCAGCGGCTGGACCATCGCCGGCCTGGTGTCGTCGATGTGCGGCGTGCCGCTGACCACCTCGCAGGGCGATGAAAACAGCATGGACCGCATGGGCAGCTTCCTGCCCAAGGCGGTCTGCCTGGGCGACTACCTGAAGCAGCAGGGCTACACCAACCATTACCTGGGCGGTGCCAACGGCCAGTTCGCCGGCAAGGGCCAGTTCCTGGCCAGCCACGGTTTCGATGAAGTGCATGACCTGGCATGGTTCAAGCAGCAGAAGAAGATCGGCCGCAGCCACTACTCGGCCTGGGGCGTGCACGACGACGTGCTGCTGGATACCGCCTACCAGCGCTTCGAGCAGCTCTCGCGTGCCGGTTCACCGTTCATGCTGACCACGTTGACCATGGACACCCACCACCCGGCGGGCCACCTGCCGGTATCGTGCAAGGGCGAGCGCTACCAGAGCCAGTACGGCAACATCAACATGCTCAACGCGCTCAAGTGCAGCGACCGGCTGATCTCGCAGCTGGTGCAGCGCATCCAGGCCAGCCCGTACGGCAAGGACACGCTGATCGTGATCGCCTCCGACCACCTGGCGATGCCCAACGATCTGACCCACATCCTGACCCGGCAGAAGCGCGAGAACCTGCTGCTGTTCCTGGGCGATGGCATTGCCCCGCAGCAGCTCAGCGCCGACGCCGGCACCACCCTGGATTCGGGTGCCACCCTGCTCAGCCTGCTGGACCCGAACCTGAAGACGATGGGCTTTGGCCGCTCGCTGATCGACAGCCAACGCGCACCCAGCGCCAGCGTGGCGGCCCGGCGCGATGGTGGCCGCGACTACCCGCAGTATCTGGCCTTCGCCCGCTCACTGTGGCTGGGCGAACCGACCCGCGAACTGAAGATCGATGGCGATGACCAGGTGGTGGTCGGCCTGCAGCACGTGCAGCCACCGGTGCTGCTGGAGTACGACAAGGACTGGGGGCTGAAGTCGGTCTACCTGGAGAACACCTCGCGCCAGTTCGATGACGCGGATCCGGACAACACGCTGGCCTATGTTGATCGCTGCACCGCATTCGAGGACGGCTCGGCCGACGGCGACTGGTGTGCCCTGCTCGTCAACCGCGACAACGGCATCAAGCTGTACCGCGACAACGACCTGCGCGGCGGCATCGCGGTCGATGCACCGCTGGACGCATTCCAGGGCCCGCGCCCGAGCGTGCGCCAGGCGCACATGATCACCCAGAAGGGCCGCCGCACCCGTGCCGGCCAGTACATGCTGCAGCTGGTGGCGAGCACGCGCCCGGATCGCGGTTTCTGGATCGAGGCGGTGTCCTCGCAGCGCAAGGTGGTGCTGGCCCAGCAGTGGGTGCAGCCCGATGCCGACGGCAAGATCAACGTGTCGTTCGGGCTGGACCACGAAGTGGATGATCTGGAGATCCGCGCGTGGTTGAACCATGCCGAGAAGCTGGCGGTGGATACGTTCGCACTGGTGCCCTCGCGCAGCCGACCACGGGGATAGGGTTCTTTGCAGGGCTGCGCCCTGCACCCGTGGTAGTGCCGGCCGCTGGCCGGCAACCTCAGAAGCAACGGCAACAGCGTGCAATCCGTGGTTTGGCGGGGCGGTGTCGACCTTGGTCGACACACTCTGTCAGATATCGAAAATCAAGATGGGGTCAGATCCGTTTTCCTCCGGAAAACGGATCTGACCCCAAGAGCATTTCCGACAGATCGCGGGAAACTGTCGAAGGCGGGGTGGGTCCGGTCGCGGGAGTGTCCGCGGCATGGATGCCGCGGCCAAGCCCCCATGGGTGAGGGCGCTTTGCTTGCGAAGCACTGCTTCGCAAGCGCCCGAAACGCACAGCCGCCAGCGGCTGGGCCGGCCTGGGGGTTTACGGCGTCTCCCGCAACCGGACCCACCCCGCCATCCCGCAGGAAATCAGCTTTTGCTGTTGCTGTTGAAGTTGCCGGCCAGCGGCCGGCACTACTGGGGGGGCAGGGCGCAGCCCTGCAAAACAACCCCTACTCCTGGGGGGCGCGGATGATGTGGATGTCGGTCGGGGTCGACAGCGGAATGTTCCGCTCGGCCAGGATCTGCAGCAGGCTGAAGTACAGATCGCTGCGGGTTGCATACACCTGCCGCGGGCTGGCCACGTACGCGAAACTGTTGATGGTGATCTGGCCACCGGCAATGCTGTCGATGTAGACCGTCGGCGCCGGCTGCTTCAGCACGTTGGTGTGCGCGGTGTACGCATCCAGCAGCGCCTGCCGCAGGTTGCCGACATCAGTGCTGGGCGGCACCGCGAACTGGATCTGGATGCGGCCCTGGTTGTTGCCCATCGTCATGTTGCGCACGGTCTTGGTGACCAGCTCGGAGTTGGGCACGATCAGCGTCGACTTGTCGCCCACCTGGATCTCGGTCGATCGCAGGCTGATGCGGCGGATGTCGCCCTCCTGGTCACCCAGCTTCACCCAGTCGCCGATCTTCACCGGGCGCTCGGCCAGCAGGATCAGGCCGGAGACGAAGTTCTGGGTGATCACCTGCAGGCCGAAGCCAATACCCACCGACAGTGCGCTGACCAGCAGGGCCAGCTTGCTCAGCTGCAGCCCCATCGCCGACAGCGCCCAGATCACCGCGATGATGATGCCCACGTATCGGGCAACGGTACTCACTGAATTGCGCGCGCCCAGGTCCAGCTCGGTCTTGGGCAGGTAGGTGTCGGTCAGCCAGCGCTGCACCAGCTGGGTGATCGCCAGGCCGGCCAGCAGCGCCAGTACCGCCAACACGATCCCCGCCGGTGCCAGCTTGGTGCCACCGATATCGAATCCGGTCGTGAACAGTGAAGTGAAGCGCTCCACCACCGCGCCGATGTTGCCGAACGGTGCCACCAGCGCAAGCAGCGTGATCAACACAACCACGGTACGCAGCGCCGCCGACAGCAGCACGCCCGCCTGTTCCAGCCGCGATACGCTCAGGCCGGTGCTGAGCAGGATGGTCTGGCCGACCTTGCTGTCGGCGTTGAGCATCCACGTGCTCAGGTCATCGACGAACTTGAACAGCAACGTCGCGGCCAACACCACGATGCTGCCGCCGATCAATTGCTGGTTCACGAACTTGGCGAAATTCAGGTAGCCCAGCAATGTGGCAATGATGGCGGCCACCACCGCGATGTTGCCCGCTACCCGGGCCAGTACCAGCCAGCTGCTGCGGCGCACCGGCGTGGCTGCACCCACGCCATCGGCCTGCGCTTCCAGCTTGGCCTCGGCCTCGGCGGTCTGCCGGCGATGCAGGCGCGCCAGGGTCACCAGCATGGCCATGATCAGGCCGAGGTAAGTCAGCGCAATCAGTCCGTCCAGCGCCACCGTGGTGACGTCGCTGGTGCGCGTGGCCTGGTCCAGGGCCACCAGCACCGTGCTCAGCCAGGCCAGCGCCGCCGCGCCCCAGGCGTACTTGCGCAGCTTCAGCGCGGCGGTGTCGTCCAGGTTCAACAGCCGCCACGACGGGCGCTTGGGCACCAGCAGGCAGGCGCTGAGTGCGGCGATGAAGGCCGCGCGGAACGTTGCGGTCTCCAGGCCGTCGGCCACCACCTGCAGGCGCGGCGCGATCGCATCGATGGCATCCAGCGCCGCCATCAGCACCACCACGGCGTAACCGGGCAGCAGCGTGCCCACCAGCAGCAGCCACATGGCCAGGCCGGACCGGCGCAGTCGACCATCAGGCGCACGTTCGGACGCAGCAAAACGGCGCCCCAGCCTGCGCAGCCACAGCCGCAGTGGGAACATCATCACCAGCGCGGCCAGCAGGCCCAGCAACGGCGTGCCCCAGCCATGGGCGCGGATACCGGCGACCAGCGCATCGCGGCCCTGCCCGGCCAATGGCGCAACCCGCGCGATATCGATCGGCAGACGCTCGGCCACCTTGCTCCACAGCGCGGGCGACAACGGCGAGGCGACCTTCTGGCCCAGTTCTTCCGTGCGTTGCGCGGCTCGCTGCTGCTCGATGTCCGCCGCCAGCTGCTGCGCACGCACGGCACTGGCCTTGGCCTGCACCACCGAAGCGGCCAGGCCGTCACGCTGTTTGGTGAGGGTGCGCCGTTGCGCCGCCAGCTCCGGCGGCTCAGCGGCCCCTTCTGCCGGCGTTCCCAGCTGCGCCAGCTGTTCGTTGAGTCGGTCCAGCTGCGGCTGCAGCGCCTTTTCCAGCGCCTCGGCATCGCGCCGTGCCTGCGAGGCATTCTCGGACAGCATCGCCAGCGTCTCGGTGGCTTCTGCATCGCCACGCTTGCGCTCCACATCCTTCAGGCTGGAATCGATATCCGCCAGCTGCTGCTTCGGCGTGGGGTCCTCATCCTGCGCCAGCACCGGCGCGGACAGCAGGAAGGCGGTGCACAGCAGCAGGACCCACCAGGGCCCCCGTGCACGGATCGATCGCAGGAAAGAAGACACGCAGCCACACCGGTTCGCGCGGACCACCGCGCCTGCGCGCGACTATACGGCAGAGCCGGTCAAGGCCGGATGGGCGGCCCCGCCAGCGTCGCGCATCAGTACTTCAGGCGAAGCTCTTCCACCGTCGGCTGCTGCAGCGCATACCAGTCCTGGAACTCTTCCTCGGTGATCTCATCGGGCGCGTACACCGCCACCGGGTGCCAGTCGTGGTCGGTCGGCAGCGGCTGGCGCGGGCCGGCGCGCAGGCTGTAACTCACACCTTCGTAGTCGACCAGTTCGTCGACCTGCGGCCACTGTTCGCGCGCGAACGCGGATTCACTCTTCAACAGGATCACCTGGTACATCGGCACCTCCACCTCGGTTGGATCAGGAAAACACGGCGCTGGCGGCAGGATACCCCCAGGCCGGTGACAACGGGCGCTCCGCCGGGGCGACGGAACGTTCTGGACACGACCATCGCCCCGGCTTCACCCGCCCATGGCAAGGCCATCGGCATCGTGGAGGCCCACCCCTGCCACGACCGCCGATGACCGAGCACCCGCCGCTGAAAACCGTCGCCGACCTCAAGCTGCCGCGCTACCTGGGCACCTGGTACGAGATCGCACGCCTGCCGATGCGCCACGAGCCGGAAGGCTGCACCGACGTATCGGCGCACTACACCCTGCTCGACAACGGCAACGTCGGCGTCACCAACCGCTGCCGCATGGACGGCGAGATCGAAGAGGCCACCGGCGAGGCCTGCGCTGTCGACAACGACAGCGCGCGGCTGGAGGTCAGCTTCCTGCCCAAGGGCCTGCGCTGGCTGCCGTTCGCCAAGGGCGACTACTGGGTGATCCAGATCGCCCCGGACTACAGCGTGTCGCTGGTCGGCAGCCCGGATCGCAAGTACCTGTGGCTGCTGGCGCGCGAGCCGCGCCTGGACGCGACCGTGCAGGACCATTATCTGGCGGCGGCCCGCCTGCAGGGCTTCGATCTGTCCGAACTGATCCAGACGCCACATACCGGCAAACCCACAGCCTGAGCCCCACGCACGCATGGACCTGAAAAGCGGTTACCCGTGGTGGGCCGTACGCAACGGACTGATCCAGGCGTTCCCCCCGCTGGAGAAGGATCTGCGCTGCGATGTGCTGGTGGTCGGTGGCGGCATCACCGGCGCGCTGATTGCCGACGAGCTGTCCCACCATGGCCATGACGTGGCCGTGATCGAGCAGCGTGACATCGGCTGGGGCAGCACGGCGGCCAGCACCGCGCTGCTGCAGTACGAGATCGATACCCATCTGCTCGAACTGGCCGAACGCTACGGGCAAGACGCCGCAGCACGGGCGTACCGGGCCTGCGCGGAGGCAATCCCGGCACTGGGCGATGTGGCACGCGGGTTGAAGGACGTGGATTTCCAGCGCATGGACAGCCTGTACCTGGCCAGCCGCCATCGCGACGTGCCGCGCCTGATGGCCGAAGGTGAGGCGCGGCGCAGCATCGGCCTGGATGCCCGCTGGCTGGACCGCGAAGCGCTTCGCGAGCGTTTCGACGTGGATGCCGGCGGCGCCCTGCTGACCCGCCAGGCGGCGCGGGTCGATCCCTACTGTCTCACCTACGGCCTGCTCAAACGAGTGCGCCGCCGCGGCGGCCATGTGCACGACCGCACCGTGCTGCACACGCTCAAGCCTGGCGCGCAGGGCGTAACCGCGATGACCGAGGCCGGCGCCACGGTCCGTGCCCGCCACGTGGTCCTGGCCATGGGCTATGCCAACCAGACGTGGCTGGAACAGCGGGTTGCGCGCAACCGCAGCAGCTATGCCTTCATCACCGATCCCATCGAAGCGGACGTGCTCGGCAGGCTGCGCAACACGATGGTGTGGGAAAGCGCCCGCCCGTACCTGTACCTGCGCGCCACCGGCGACCGCCGCCTGCTGGTGGGTGGGCTGGACGACGCCATCGATATCCCCGCCCGGCGCGACCGGCGCGTTGATGGCAAGGCCGGCAAGCTGATGAAGCAGCTGCGGCACTGGTTCCCGCGACTGGATCCGATACCCGCCTTTTCCTGGGCCGGCACCTTCGCCGAAACCGCCGACGGCCTGCCCTTCTTCGGCCCGCACGCGCAGTGGGGGCCGCGGGTCCATTTGGCCATGGCCTACGGCGGCAACGGCATCACTTATTCGATGATCGGCGCCCAGCTGCTGCGGGCCCGGATCGAGCGCCGCAGGCATGCGCTGGAAAGGCTGTTCGGGTTCGAACGGTTGTAGCGTGCAGCAAGGCATGACCTGGCTCTACCGCAAGCGGGCGCCGACAGGCATCATTCAAGCAACCCCTGCTAGCGTCGGCCTGTACCGCCGCGTGTTGCGTGGCCACCTGTCCGCTGGAGCGCCGTCATGATCCGCCCCCTGACCCTGCTGCTGTGCCTGGCCCTGCCGGGAACCGTGCTGGCCCAGTCCGCCGCTGGCGCCACTGCGCCGCAGGCTGCCGGCCTGGACTTGACGCTGCCGCAGGCGCCGATGCGCTACCTCAACGACCCGGCCCTGCAGCAGGACCCGCCCGGCACCTATTACGGTGACAAGAGCGGCCCGCGCGTGCACGACGATGCGAAGATCGCCGACGTGACCGACGACAAGGTCAAGGTGTCCGGCAGCTTCACCACCGGCATCGGCTATTCGAAGAGCGGCGGCAACAGCCACTACAACGCGGCCACGCTGAACCTGAGCAAGAACTACACCACCGATGAAGGCAAGACCCACGGGGTCAACCTCAACATCCACGTGAGTGAGGGCAAGGGCCCGGGCTTCTTCGGCCCGTATGGCGGCTACTACGGCCGCGGGCCGGGCTGGGATTACCCGCCGCCGTACGGCTGGTAAGCCAGCCCCTGTAGAGCCGAGCCCATGCTCGGCTACGGTTGGCCGCAAAGCCGAGCATGGGCTCGGCTCTACAGAGGCCAACGTCAATCCAGCCAGCCATCGCGCTCGCTGTGCAGGATGCGGCCATCATGACCGCTCAGGCGCACCTCTACCTTCTGGTTGCGGGCATTGCGGGCTTCCAGCGACCAGGTAGCACCATCGCGTTCCAGCGAATGGATCTCGCGCAGGCCATGCGACTGCGCCCGTGCCAGCACCTGCTCGGTAGTCAGCAGCGCGCGGCCGCTGTGCTCATCGAAGATCTCGCCGGTCTTCGGGTCCACGTAGACCTCGCTGAAGCGGCCATCGGCGCGGCTCACGTCAGCCTCCCACAGGCCATCATCGCGTTCGATCTCGTGGATCTGGGTGTAGCCGGCCTTGCGCAGGGTCTGTTCAACCTGGGCCATGCCCAGCGGCGCGGCCTGTACGGCCGGCGCGACGGCAAGCAGGGCAACAGTGGCGAGGGTGAGCGACTTCAACATGGGGGTTCTCCTGTTCGTGGCCGGACCATCCCGGCAACGCCACGATGCATGGCCCGGTTAACAGCGCCTTAGCCGTGGCTGTTAGCCGGCTGTTAGTCATCCCCGCCACACTCGCGCCTGTACCCCTCTCTCTTTCGTTACCCGCGTGCTCGCCACCCTGCCCCTGCTGCTGGCCCTGGCCAACGCCCCGACCGCCGCCGCGCCCCTGCAGGACCCGGCGCAGCAGGTCGCGCGTCGCGCCGTGCAGCAGGGCCGCTACATGCCGCTGGAGAGCGTGGTGCGCGATGCGCTCAAGCGCTACCCCGGCCAGCTGCTGGAAGTGGAGCTGGACGACGGCGTCTACGAAGTGGAGATCCTGCGCGGCGACGGCGTGGTGGTGGAGCTGGACTATGATGCGCGCAGCGGAAAGCTGCTGAAGACGGAGCTCGACGACTGATGCGCATCCTGTTGGCCGAAGACGATGCCGCACTGGCACAGCGCCTGGTGCCCCTGCTGGAACAGGCCGGCTATGTGGTGGCGGTGGTCGCCGACGGTCGCCAGGCCGAAGAAATCGGCCAGATCGAAGACCTGCAGGCCGCCATCGTCGACCTCGGCCTGCCCGGGCTGGATGGACTGAGCGTGATCGAGCGCTGGCGCGGCAACGGCCGGGGGTTTCCGGTGCTGGTGCTGACCGCGCGCGGGCGCTGGCACGACAAGCTGGCCGGCTTCGATGCCGGCGCCGACGATTACCTGACCAAACCGTTCCAGGCCGACGAACTGGTGCTGCGCCTGCGCGCCCTGATCCGTCGCAGCCATGGCCACGCCAGCCCGCGCCTGCACTGCGGCCCGCTGCAGCTGGACGTCAATGCCGGCCGCTTCGAGCTGGATGGACAGGCGCTGCCACTGAGTCCGCAGGAATTCCGCCTCCTCAGCTACTTCATCCACCACAGCGGACAGGTGATCAGCCGCGACCGGTTGGGCGAACAGGTGTTCGACGGCGGCCACGACCCGGACTCCAACGCACTGGACGTGCTGCTCGGACGCGTGCGCCGCAAGCTCGGCATCGACCTGATCCAGACCGTGCGCGGCCAGGGCTGGCGGCTGGCCGAGCCATGAACCGGCAACCGTCGCTGCGGCGGCGCCTGCTGCTGGCCGGCGGCGTCGGGCTGCTGCTGGTCTCGCTGCTGGCCAGCGCTCTGCTGGGCGAGCTGTTCAAGCGCAGCGCGCGCGACCGCCTCGACCACGAACTGCAGCAGGACATACTGACCCTGCTGTCACAGGCCGAAGTGGACCCGGACGGGCAGTTGCGCCTGCGCCAGGAACCCAATGATGCGCGCTTCCAGCGCGTGTTTTCCGGTGCCTATTGGCAGATCGCCGGTGCCGATGGCCGCGTGCTGCTGCAGTCGCGCTCGCTGTGGGATGAAACCCTGCCGGCGAAGGCCGCCGGGCCGGCCACGCGCAATCTGCCCGGGCCGCTGCAACAATTCCTGCGTGCACGCGTGCAGCAGGTGCGCCTGCCACGCGCCAGCGAACCGTTCGTAGCCGTGGTCGCCACCGACCGCAGCGCGCTGGATGCCGATGTTGCCGCGTTCCGCAAGCGCACCGCCATCGCACTGGGCGTGCTGGTCGCGGCGTGGCTGGCGGTGCTGGCCAGCCAGGTGCACTTCGGCCTGCGCCCGCTGCATCGCCTCGGTGCGCAGCTGGAACGGGTACGTCGCGGCGATGCGCAGCGCATCGACACACAGGGACTGGGCGCGGAAGTCGCACCACTGGGTGAGGAACTCAACGCGCTGCTGGACCACCAGCAACGCATGGTCGCGCGCGCGCGCACCAGTGCACAGGATCTGGCGCACGCGCTGAAGACTCCACTGAGCGTATTGGCCACCGAAGCTGACAGCGACGGCACGCATTGGCGTGCCACCGTGCGCGAGCAGAGTGCGCGCATGCAGGCCAGTGTTGACCGTTACCTGGCTGCAGGACTGGCTGCCGACCATCGCCAGCGCACCGACGTGGCGGCCGTCGCACAGGCGATGTGCCGGCTGATGGCACGCGTGCATGGCGAACGTGGCATTGCGTTCACGGCGGCAGGCATCGATCCGGCGCTGCAGTTCGCCGGCGCCAGTGCGGATCTGGAGGAGATGCTGGGCAACCTGCTGGACAACGCCGGGCGCTGGGCGCAACAGCAGGTCACTGTCGAAGCGGAAACCAGCGAAGGGCAGCTACGCGTCGAAGTGCGCGACGATGGCCCCGGCCTGGCCGCAGACGCGCTGGAACGGGTCACCCAGCGTGGTGTGCGGCTGGACGAGCGCGAAGGCAGCAGCGGGTTGGGCCTGGCGATCGTGGGCGATATCGCTGCCAGCTATGGCGGGCGGTTGCAGCTGGAGAATGCGCAGCCGGGCCTTCGTGCGACGTTGTGGTTGCCGGTGGCGTGACGCGGCCAACCCAACGGTGGGTAGTGCCGGCCGCTGGCCGGCAGCCACGTGATCACCGGGAACACCCAGCGGAAGCCGGCCAGCGGCCGGCTCTACCGAGCGCCAATCCGACCGGTCGCCGTGCACCCGGTAGGTGTCGACCTTGGTCGACACGCACCAAGCATCAACGGTGATGCATCCACCAGCAATCAATCGCGTCCAGCAATATGTGGATGATCAAACCGATGCCGAACAACCGCGTTTTCTTCGGCACGCACAGCCCGGCATAGACTGCGATGGCCGGTGCGGTGTGCAGCGGGTGGAACCCGATGCTGCAGCGGTTCGGTGCATAGATCGGGTCGGCCAGCAGATGGTCCAGGTCGATGATCCAGCCCAGCAGCATCAGCAGCCACGCCGAGGCAAAGCGCTTGCGCCAGAACAGCCATGCCAGCAACGCTGGCACGGCGGCATGCAGGAACAGGTGGAAGATCGCGCGCGCGCTCATCGGCAACGGTGGCGCCGGGCAAACCCGGCGCCGTCCATCACACCAGCGGCTCGTCGGACAGGTAGGTGTAACCGGTCAGGCCGGCTTCCAGCGCGTCCGACAGTTCCTGTGCGCGTTCCGGCGACAGCTGCGCTGCAGCCACGCGCTGCGCATAGGTCGCACGCAGTTCGTCCAGGCGGTAACCCACGTAGTCCAGCATCACGTCGGTGGTGTCGCCGCGGCGCTGCTGGGTGATGGCATAGCCATCGGCATCGGCCAGCACTTCCACCGCGTCGGTATCGCCGAACAGGTTGTGGATGTCGCCCAGGATTTCCTGGTAGGCGCCGACCATGAAGAAGCCGATGCGATAGCTCTCGCCCGGCCTCATCTTGTGCAGCGGCAGCGAGCTGTCCAGGCTCTCGTTCTCGACATAGGTTTCCACCATGCCGTCCGAGTCGCAGGTCATGTCGGCGATGATGCCGCGGCGGTCCGGGGTTTCATCCAGGCGCTCGATCGGCACGATCGGGAACACCTGGTCGATCGCCCACACGTCCGGGATCGATTCGAACACGCTGAAGTTGACGAAATACTTGTCGACCAGGCGCTCGTTCAGTTCGTCCAGCACCGGGCGATGGCTCTTCTCGTCGTAGCTCAGGCGCGCACGCACGCCATGGGCGATGGCGTAGAACAGGTCGTCGATGCGCGCACGCTGCGGCAGGTCGATCTGGCCCAGCGCGTAGCTGGCCAGGCCTTCGGCATGGAAATGCTGCGCTTCCTGGAACAGTTCCACCGCCGGGCGCACGTCCAGTTCGTCGTGGATCTCGCGCAGGTGGCGGATCGCCGCCGGCTCGTCGTCGTGCTGGTCCGGCACGCGGCCTTCCTGTGCCTCTTCCACTTCCGACACGTTGGCGATCAGCACCGCGTGGTGCGCGGTCATTGCGCGGCCGCACTCGGTGACGATGCGCGGCGGGGTCAGGCCGAACTCTTCGCAGGCATTGGCCAGCGGCTGCACGATGTTGCTGGCGTAGGAATGCAGGCCGTAGTTGATCGAGCAGAAGCTGCGCGAACGGGTACCTTCGTAATCCACGCCCAGGCCACCACCCACGTCGACGTGGGTGATCTTCGCGCCCAGGCGCGACAGCTCCACGAAGTAGCGGGTGGCTTCGCGCATGCCGTTGGCGATGTCGCGCACGTTGGAGATCTGCGAACCCATGTGGAAGTGCAGCAGGTTCAGGCAGTCGGCGTACTCGGTGTCACGCAGCGACTTCCACAGGTCCAGCAGCTGGCGCGGCGACAGGCCGAACTTGGCCTTGTCGCCACCGCTGTTCTGCCACTTGCCGGCACCCAGCGAGGCCAGGCGCATGCGCACGCCCAGGCCCGGCTTCACGTCCAGCGCCTTGGACTCTTCCAGCACCAGCTTCAGCTCGGACGGCTTCTCGATGACGATGAAGGTCTGCAGGCCCAGCTTGCGGCCGATCAGGGCCAAGCGGATGTACTCGCGGTCCTTGTAGCCGTTGCAGACGATCAGGCCACCCGGGCGCGACAGCGCCAGCACGGCCATCAGCTCGGGCTTGCTGCCCGCTTCCAGGCCGAAGCCTTCGCCGTGGTGGCTGGCCAGGGTGCCGGCCACGCCGCGGGTCTGGTTGACCTTGATCGGGTACACGGCGGTGTAGCCGCCGCTGTACTCCCAGTCCTGCTGGGCCTGGGCGAAGGCCGCCTGCAGCTTGCCCAGGCGCTGGCCGAGGATGTCCGGGAAGCGCACCAGCAGCGGCAGCTTGGCACCGGCCGCGCGCGCAGCGTCCACCACCTTGGGCAGCGATACCACCGGGCCGTCCGCCCCGGTCGGTCTCACCACCATGTGCCCGGCCTGATCCACGTCGAAGTAACCGTCCGCCCAATGCGGGATCGAGTAGGTCTTGCGGGCTTGGTCGAGGGACCAATCGGTCATTTCAGTCGGCCTTGTTGGCAATAAAAGGGGGGGCATGATAACGCCTATATGCCCACAGGTTCGTTATCATGCGCGCCCGCGCCCGTGACAGGTTCCAACCTGAACGGGCCGATCCGTCCGGATGTGGCATCTGTGCCACGCGGCCCCGCCCGCCAGCCCGGCTCCACCCCTCCGAACAGGACTGTTTTCCAATGACTGACAGCAACAACTGGTACATCGAACACTTCGAGCGCACCGGCTCGGCCATCGGCTACCGCATCACCGGCAAGCTGGACGAGGTGCAGTCGCCGTTCCAGAAAATCGAGATCTTCCAGACCACCGACTGGGGCAACCTGATGACCATCGACGGGGCCATCATGCTGACCAGCAAGGACAACTTCTTCTACCACGAGATGATCAGCCACCCGGTGCTGTTCACCCACGCTGCGCCCAAGCGCGTGGTGATCATCGGTGGCGGCGACTGCGGCACCCTGCGCGAAGTGCTCAAGCACAGCGGCGTGGAGAGCGTGACCCAGTGCGACATCGACGAGCAGGTCACCGTGATGGCGCGCAAGCACTTCCCGGAACTGTGCGACTCCAACGATGACGCCCGCGCCGAGCTGCTGTTCGACGACGGCGTGGCCTACATGGCCAACTGCCCGGCCGGCAGCGTGGACGTGGTGATCGTCGATTCGACCGACCCGGTCGGCCCCGGCGAAGGCCTGTTCAACAAGGCCTTCTACGAGAGCTGCTTCAAGGCCCTGAAGGACGACGGCATCCTGGTGCAGCAGTCCGAATCGCCGCTGATGCAGCTGGACCTGATCAACGAAATGCGCACCGAGATGGGCAAGGCCGGCTTCGGTTCGTTCAAGACCCTGCCGTTCCCGCAGCCGTGCTACCCCACCGGCTGGTGGAGCGTGACCATGGCGCGCAAGGGCGACAGCAGCTTCGACTTCCGCCAGGCCGACTCGGCCGCCAAGACCTTCAACACCCTGTACTACACCGCCGCGCTGCACACCGGCGTGCTGGTGACCCCGCCGTTCGTGCAGGCGGCACTGAAGGGTTGATCCAAACAAAAACCCGCGCTGGCGACAGCGCGGGTTTTCTGCTTTCTGTAGAGCCGAGCCCACGCTCGGCTGCTCTTCGGACAGGTTGCGGTAAACCCAGCCGAGCATGGGCTCGGCTCTACAGTCAAAGCGCCCAGATACCGGCGATCACCGCCACCACCAGGCCCCACTTGATCAGCTGGTAGGCCACCACGCTGCGCTCGCGCAGCGCCTTGGCCTTCAGGCGCACCTTGTAGACACTGCCGAACGCCTTGTTGACGCCACCGGTCGGGTCACCCGGCAGGTTCGGCGATGCACCACCGGCCAGCAGCGTGGCCGCCACCGCGCGGTTGAACAGCCCCGGCAGGCCGAAGCGCAGCGGGCGGGCGATGTCGCAGAACAGGATCACCCGGTCCTGCTGCGTCTCGTTGTGCGCATGGTGGATGTAGGTCTCGTCGAACATCATCCACTCGCCGTCGCGCCAGCTCTTCTTGATGCCGTCCACTTCGATGTAGCAGGCATCGTCGTTGGGCGTGCTCAGGCCCAGGTGCAGGCGCAGCGAGCCAGCGAACGGGTCGCGGTGCGGGCGCAGCTCACTGCCCGGTGGCAGCTGCGCGAACATCGCCGCACGCACGTCCGGGATCGACTCGATCAGCGCCGTGGTCTTCGGGCACAGCGTCTTCGCCGACGGGTGCGACGGGCCGTACCACTTCAGGTAGAAGCGCTTCCAGCCACGACGGAAGAACGAATTGAAGCCGGCATCGTTGAACGTGCTGGAGGCAGCGATCTTCTGCGCGTCGCGCAGCGCCAGCGCCTCGTCGCGGATCATCTGCCAGTTCTGGCGCAGCGGCTCCAGCTGCGGGAACTCTTTGCCCGGGTCCAGGAACGGCGTGGTCGGCACCTTCGAGAACATGTACATGACCACGTTGATCGGGGCCATGAAACTGGAGTGGTCCAGCAGCTGGCGCGACCAGCGCGCGCGGACCTTGCCACGGAAGTGGATGTACAGCACGCAGGCCACGAACAGCGCTGCAATGACGATTTTGATGATCAAAGCACTTTCCTCCAGCCGCGGCCGGAACGGGAAACGGGGCGATGCACGGCCAGGCGGCCAGCACCGGTTCGGAACGCGGCAGGGGACGGGGACGTGCCGGAGGGGGGCGGCCGCCGATGTCGCGGGTTAACAGCTTATGGTCGGCAGGGCGTGCGCCGGGGTCAAGCTGGACGTGCGTGGCGTTCAGCGCGCCGCCAATGAATGGGCTGGAAGCGCGCCCAACTCATTGATTCAGCGGGGCAAACCTTATAAGTGAGACGGAATTGTCCGATTCTGCGTGACGAACTGTTCCAGCCACGACCCCGACATTTCTCCGACAAATCGTGGAATAGCGAACTGGCGAGTACTAAAATTAACGAAAACTTAGTAACTCCCTGTAACACCGGTTCGCTTGACGCTTTGCGCCACCCACCGGGTCGTCCGAGACCCCGACATGCATCTTCCTGCTCTTCCCCCCTCCTCCTGCGGCAATGATGCCGCCTCCCCGCTGCTGCTCAAGCGCGGCGAACGTTTCCTGGCCCCCGACGTCTACCGCACCTGCCTGGACGGGCGCGAGGCGGTCATCAAGGACTACTCCCGCTACCGCGGCACTCCCGTTTCGCTGATCGCGCGGCTGATGGTGCGCCGTGAAGCACGCATGCTGCAGCGCCTCGGCGGCTGGAAGCATGCCCCCGCGCTGCTCGGCACGCTGGGTGGCCTGGCGCTGGGCATGGAGTTCATCCCCGGCCAGACCCTGAGCACCGCGCAGGCCGTCGGCAATGACGTGTTCGAGCAGCTGCAACACGCGCTCAGCCGCCTGCATGCCGCCGGCATCACCCACAACGACCTGCATGGCACCAACGTGGTGGTCAGTGGCGGCGTGCCGGTGCTGCTGGATTTCACCTCCGCCTGGCGCGTACCCCGCTGGTTGCGCCGTGGCCCGCTGAGCCGGCAGATGCGCCGCAGCGACATGAAGAACCTGCTGAAGATCCGCCAGCGCGTGACCGGCCAGGCGCCGAGTGCCGCGCAGGCCGCATTGGTGGCCGACCCGGGCTGGGTCGCCGCCGTGCGCCAGGGCTGGAAGCGGTTCTACAAGTGGGCCAAGCGGCGGTAGGGGTCGAGCTCGCTCGACCACTTTACCGCTCTTTGTAGAGCCGAGCCCGCGCTCGGCTGCTGTTCCTGCATCGCGCGAAATGCAGCCGAGCATGGGCTCGGCTCTACAACATCCCGCCGAGCGGGTTACAACGCGTCCGCGTCCAACTCGCCGGTACGGATACGCACCACGCTGCCCAGGTCGTACACGAACACCTTGCCGTCCCCAATCTTGCCGGTGCCGGCGGCCTTCACGATGGCCTCAACCACCGCCTCCACCTGGTCATCGGTTACCGCCACTTCCAGCTTCACCTTCGGCAGGAAATCGACCACATACTCCGCGCCACGGTACAGCTCGGTATGGCCCTTCTGGCGACCAAAGCCCTTCACTTCCGTCACCGTGATCCCGGTAACCCCACGCTCGGCCAGCGCTTCGCGCACGTCGTCGAGCTTGAACGGCTTGATCACCGCCATGACCATCTTCATCGTCTATCTCCTGTCTTCCGGCGTGGAGGATAGCGCCTGAACACGGCCCGTGCGAAGCCGCTGCCGCCTGTCCGGGCAGTGGGTGCCGGCAGTATCCTTGTGCCCGAACGGCCTGCCCGCGCCGGATGCACGGGCCCACCCCCACGGAGCACCCTATGATCGACCTGAACCAAATCGATGACCTCGCCCGTCGCCTCAGCGACCTGGTGCCGCCGGGCCTGCGCGAATCGCGCGAGGAACTGCAGGCCACCTTCAAGAGCGCGTTGCAGGCCGGCCTGGCCAAGCTGGACCTGGTCACCCGCGAGGAGTTCGAAGTGCAGCGCGCGGTGCTGCTGAAGACCCGCCAGAAGCTGGACGCGCTGGAAACCGCCGTGCGCGAGCTGGAAGGGCGCAACGCCGCAGAATGAAAAAAAGGAGGCGCACCGCGCCTCCCGTTTACAGATTATTTCCCGGATGGGGCCTTGCAGCAAGGCCCACCGGGCGCCCTAGACTCGCCGGCCTGTCGATCCGGCAGCACAGAGAGGGGCAGCAGCAATGGCACAGGACACCGACTGGACACCCGTTTCGCATGACACCTGCGACCAGGTGGCTGGGCCGTTCTATCACGGCACCCGCGCTGACCTGGCCGTGGGCGACTTGCTGAGCGCGGGCTTCCGCTCCAACTATCGCGACAGCGTGGTGATGAACCACATCTACTTCACCACGATTGCCAAGGGCGCCGGGTTGGCTGCGGAGATGGCTCGCGGTGAAGGGCGACCGCGCGTGTATGTGGTGGAGCCGACCGGGCCGTTCGAGGACGATCCGAACGTGACCAACAAGAAGTTTCCCGGCAACCCGACGCGATCGTATCGGAGTGCGCAGCCGTTGCGGGTGGTTGGGGAGGTTACGGAGTGGGAAGCCTACGACGCGGAGTTCGTTCGGCAGTTGAAGGCGTTTGTTGCTTCGGGGAGTGGGGAGATCATCAACTGATGGCCTGCTGGCGCTGGGCGTTGCGCACTTCTTCATCGGCTTCATAGATGTCCAGCCCGAGCTCAATGCCGCGCTCACCCAAGGCGAGCAGCGCGCGAGGCGAAAGCGAGACACCACCGTTGCTGCTGCCCATGAAAAGACCGCAGAACAGATCAGGTCGGAAGCGTGCCAGAGCCTGCCATACGGCGAGATCGCCGGTGAGTTGATCGAGGATCTCGAAGATCTGAGCGTCCAGATCTTCAGGCTCACGACGCTCCGCATCAAGTTGCCAGCTTCCAGTCCTAGCGATACGCACGGTGCCTGATCGGCTGCCTCTGAGTTCCTGGCCCTTGTGATGCGATGCGGTCGGGGTCGCCCCGAGCAAGGCACTGACTTCTTCGGGCAGGAGGTCGTCGCCGAAGAATCGGAGGGTCACCAGGGAATGATCGAATGCTGCCATGGGAATCCAGCTGTCCTTTTCGGAATGTATTCCAGTGCGTAGGCCTCGTTGATGTCAGATTCCAGCCGGAACCGGACGACAGCAGCTTCAGAATAGGCCGAACCGGGGAATCGGCTTGGGCTCAAACGGAGAGCTGGCCGGTTCCTACTTGAACATGTCCAACAAGTCCTTGTCTTCATGCCGCTGCTCCCACGTGGAGAGCAAGCAGAAGCTCACCCCACTGCGCATGGCAACCGTCTGGAACCCCGCGAGCTCTTCCTTCGTGATCGGATACTCGACCGGATCAAAGTGCAGGAGCGCCCACGGCTTGAGGAGTGAGAACCCGGACGCGAGTTCCGAGAAGAGTTCCTTCAGCATGGGTCGCATGGCGGAGAAGTCTTTGATCGGCCCCGCGCGATTGCCAAGGGCGCGGCACTGGCGACGAATGGTTCTGTCACCACCTACCAAGCGAGCGATGAAGTGATCCTGGTGCACTTGAACGTAGAACAATTGCCGGCGAAATATCTTCATTCCCCGCACCGCCCCCCAAAAGCCCAGCCGTGCAAATCATCAAGCGCCATCCGGAAGCCGGACCTGCGCCGCGCATTCTGCCGCAACGGACCCAAGCGCTGTGCCCTTCATCCGTGAAAGTGCTGCAAGAGTACGTCGTTCATACGCCTCCGCGACTCCCGGATCTGGCTCGATGAACGGCGATGTGCAGATGTCCTCGACCTTGAATCCCTGGGTGGTCAATGCCAAGACCCGCTCTGGCGTTTTGGGCAATGCACGGGCTACCGCGTAATTGATGGATAGCGAGGCGCCCGCATCTGAAAACGGCTTTAGCGCAGCCGCAACCTCAAGCCATGCAGGATCGCCTGACTCGATGCCAGCGGTGACCTGCCCAAACTCCCGCTCGTGCTGCCACAGGTCCCAAAGCACCTTGCGCCCCCCTTCGTTGGCAACGCGATTGAGCACGGCCTGTGCCGAAGGGCGATCCGCCGCGACTGCAGCTGCGCTGGCAATCGCAAGCACGAGTAGGAGCACTGTCATGTTTCTCATGGGAACTGACTCCCTGATGGATGGACCCTTGGATCCGGTCATACGACCTGCCCACAAAGCACCATGTGGCGTACTTTCCCCTGATACAGCGCGATCCTAGGGCGGCTGGGTTCGGCCATCAAGCCGGCGCATGGCCAGATCCAGGCATAGGATCAGAAGCCCCGCGAAATCCACGTTCAAGACATTTGGGCCATGTCCGCTACGGGTCGCTGGCTGGTCAGTGATCCACAGGAAATACCCTGCGCGAGCCAATGTCCGCTCTCGGCCTTGGATTCAACCGATCGACGCAACGGTTCGTCGGTATCGCTCGACGGGTGTTTCGTAGCCTAACGTCTTGCGGGGCCGCTCGTTCAGTTGGCGGGCAACTGCATCAAGCTGAGCTTGAGAGATATTGGCAAGGCTGACGCCCTTAGGGAAGTACTGTCGCAGTAGTCCGTTGGTGTTCTCATTGGTGCCGCGTTGCCAGGGATGGTGTGGGTCGCAGAAGTAGACTTGGATGTCGGTGGCGAGCGTAAAGCGGCGATGCGCCGCCATCTCTTTGCCGCGATCCCAAGTCAGAGATCGGTACAGTTCCCGAGGCAGGCGGCGGGCACTTTTGATCAGCGCATTCACCACGGTCTCAGAGTCCTTTCCGTCAACTTTGACCAGCATGACGTAACGGGTTTTGCGCTCCACGAGCGTCGCAATCTGGCTATCGCGGTCACCAAATAGCAGGTCGCCCTCCCAGTGGCCAGGTACTGCCCGGTCCTCAACCGAAGGCGGACGCTCACTGATGGAGATCGTGTCTTTGATCCTGCCGTGATCAGCTGTTTTCTGTGTGTGATGCCGTGAGCGGCGCATGGCACGAGTCCGCCGTAGGTGCGCCAACAGCTCCTGCTTCAGGGCTCCTCGGGACTGGATGTAGAGCGTTCGGTAGATTGTCTCGTGAGACACCTGGCGGCTCGTATCTTCAGGATTGGTGCGTTTCAACCAACCGGACACCTGCTGTGGTGACCAGGGTTCTACCCCGAAATCACGGACGGTTGTAAAAGGGCTGAGAACTTCTGGTCTTGCCTGGCGACCCTTCGTCGCATCCTCGGGTTGTGGAACCGCTCGATGTATTCGAACACATCCGCCCTCGCGGCATCGAGCGTTGGGTAGGTCATGCGGTAGACCCGCTCGCGCTTGAGCAGGCCGAAGAAGCCTTCGCACGCGGCGTTGTCACCGCAGTGGCCCACCGCGCTCATCGAGCACACCAAGCCGTTGGCCGCCAGGTAACGCTGGTAGTCGCCGCTTCGGAACTGGCTGCCACGGTCGGAGTGCAGGATCAGTGGATGGCTGCCTTGGCGCTGCCAGACCGCCATCTGCACGGCCCTGATCACCATCTGACGATCCTGACGATGATGCATTGACCACCCCACCACCCGCTGGTCAAACAGGTCCAGCACGATGCACAGATACAGCTTGCCTTGCCGGGTCTTGAGCTCGGTGATGTCGGTGACCCACCTGGTCTCCGGCTCCAACGCGGTGAAGTCCCGCTCCAGCAGGTTGCGCACACCCGGCGGCGTCAGCGCCGGCTTGCCGCGCTGGCCTCGCCGCTTCGGTCGCGGCCAACCCTGCAGGCCATCGGTCGCCATCAGACGCGCCACCCGGTTCAGGCTCGCCGTCTCGCCTTCCTCGGCAAGGTCTTCATGCATCCGGCCGGCGCCCAATGTGCCCCGGCTGTCCTCATGCAACTCACGGATCCGGCCGAGCAAGCGCTGGTTGTCGCGCTCCCGGGCACTGGGCAAGCGCTTACTCCAGTCGTAGTAACCGCTGGCCGAGACCCGCAGGCAACGACACATCAGTCGCACTGGAAACTCATCGCGGCAACGTTCGATCACCTGATACCTCAGGATGATCCCTTGGCAAAGAACGTCGCCGCTTCTCGCAAAAAATCCCGCTCCTTCTTCACCCGGGCCAGCTCGCGCTTGAGCCGCGCCAGTTCCTCGTCCCGGGGCGTCCCGGTGCCACCGAAGGCCACCTGGCCCCGGCTCTGGGCCTCCCGCTTCCAGCGGGTCAGCAATGCATCCCGGATCCCCAGCTCCCGGGCCACCTGGGCACAGCTGACGCCCGGCTGGCTGGCCTGCTCAACCGCACCGCGCTTGAACTCGGTGCTGAACTTCCTTCGCTTCGACATGAACACTCCTCATGGCCTTGATCGGCCTTCTCGTAAGTGTCCGTGAAAACGGGGGTGAACCCCCATTGCTGCTTCAGCTTTGCTGCCACTCTCATCGCAAGCGCTCGATGCAAGCCGAGCTTACAGAGCTTGGGGCGTCGCGCACGCTGCCAGGCACGCTGATCAGCCAGATTCGCTCGATAGCCATTGACCCCATCGTTGCGGTGTAGCTCGCGACTTATGGTCGACGGGGCCCGTCCGAGCGAGCTCGCAATGGCACGCATGGACTTCCCAACAGCCACACCCCGGGAGATTTCTTCACGCTCCGCCAAGCTTAATACGCGCTCTGATCGGCGGCGTGGGACTGGCTGGATACCTCCGGACTCGGACAGAACCGAGCGAACCGAGCTATGGTGACGGTCAAATAGAGTTGCAATCTTGTGCAGCGATTCGCCTCGTCGCCATCGCTCCCACATCAGAGCCTTCTGGGCGTCGCTGTAGTAGATCCTTGGCCTGCGCTCCATCTGCAACACTCCTGCTGCCGGTAAGCAGTCTTCAGTGTGTTGCGTCGACCGGTTGAATCCAAGGCCAGTGGTGGACATTCGCGAACGCCATGAGTTGAGCCGCGAAGTGCTTCAGATCGAAAGAACGCCCAGCATCGACCAGTAAGCCTCCTTCTCGTACGAGACACTCTTGCTGTGCCAGTGATTGCCGCCCCTTAGAGCTTCGTAGTGCCCGATCTCCGTGCTGGACAAAGGGCGCCAGCCAGATCCGCGGCGAAAGCCGCTTGCGACCTCGACGCCAAGGGGGAAACTGGAAAGAGCATTCTGCTGCGCTTGCGCCAGAGACTCGCCGTTGGCTCCGCCGGTGGATGTGGGGTTGGCAAGTTGCACTCCGTCATCCTCCCAGTTGCAGATCGGACATATGGCATGGGACCCGTAGACGTCTTCCAGGGTCAGGAAGCCACACGATGGACAAGGCAGATCGATCATTGAGAACCAAGAACCTCAGGTAGACGAATCACTGGACTGGCAGGTGTCGCGTAGGGCTGAAGGGGACGAACGTCCGCTTCGGATCGAGAGCGGCCTCTAGCATTCAGGGTCGCGTTGTCTGGCGCCGGCACGTTTGCATTCAGCCAAGAGCGGGCATCAATCGCAAGAGCCTTCTCTGGGCGCGGTTGCGCTACTTATAGCAGAAGGCGCGCACGACCTTCCCCCTCTTGCCACCCGTGGTGCCAGCATCAAGGAACAGATGGTTGAAGAGCACCCACGGCTTGAACAGCGAGCACACTGGCATGAATCCCGAGAAGATCACCTTGAGCTGGGGCCGGAGAATCGAGAAGTCCTTGTTCGGCCCTCTATGTTCCTGTCGCGCGCCCCCATCAATGCGCAGCCTGCGCCTTCAGCGCGCTTGAATCCCTGCGCAGCAGGTACAGCCCAACCAGGAACGGCCACAGCGAGTTGAGCGACGAGAACACGCGCTGTGTCAGCCCCCGGTAGCCCTCCGGGTCCACGCCCACCACGTTCAACCAGAGATAGACGATGCTCGCGATGCTCACCAACGCGGTCAGAGCATAAGCCCTTCGGTTGGCAGACTATGCGCTCAATTCGATGTGCGACATCGCCGGTGCAATGATGTTTGCGATACCGATGGTGTAGAAGCCGTGCATCGGATGGCCCATGGGCCAGAGCCCGTTGCTCAGCATGGAAATGCCAAAGACCAACCAGCAGACTGCACCTACGGCAATCCGCCGGCCGGACTCCCGCCATATCCCGATGGCAAACGCCACGAAGCCCACGCCGGAGCCGAGGGCGGCGATCCTGCCGCAGATGCTTGCAAGCGTGGGCGCCTGCAGCAGCTCGCTGGCGTGCTGCGCAAGCGGGTTGTAGCCCGGCGCGAACAGCGCAGCAACGCTGGTCCAGAACAGGAACCACGGAAGCGGGAGCAGACCCGCAGACAGAAGAAGTCGATTGCGGCGTAACACGTGCAGTGATCCTTGTAGCGGCCTGCGCCAGTGGGTGGAGTCCGTTCAAACGCCGCAGAACCTTCCTGCTGCGGGCAGGACAGTTCCTGGTGACTACAGCGGTAGTCAGATTCTGCGTGACGGCCCACGGGGTCAATAGGCAGAAAGTCACTCACGCATGGAGGCGAGTTACGCGGCATCCATCAGCGACCGTCGGACCAATGCTGTCGCATTTGCCGCGCCTTACATCTCTGACGGAAGGTTCTGTCGACTCCGTTCCAGAAGTGCCGTTCCGCCTAGCACGCCAATGCTCTAGCCGCTTTCCTCGCTATGCGACAATGCCAAAAGCGTCTCGGGTTTTGGCGGCATTGACCCCTACCCGTTGGCATTCCGAACAACTGCAGGTAATCGTTACCGCGCCACCGTGCATCGGTGGTCGGGACTCGAAAGCCCGTTTTGTTGGGAAGTAGTTTGCGCTTGCCAGCCGGCACCATCGCGCGTGGTGCCGGCTGGCAATCCGTCTGCCGGCTATGGCGGGCGGGGCGTGGGGGTCTTGTACCCGCCGGTTCCCAACATCCGGTTTTCGAGCCACGCTCTGCCCGCCACCTTTATCGGTGGCGGCGTCCGCCTGCATGCACGGAGCCTGCCATGACCACACCGCACTCCCCGCCCCCGCCGCCCATCCAGCAAGTGCCCTCGGCCGCGCCAGCCCTGGCCCCCAACAGCCTCATCGCCATCCTGCACGCCATCGGCGCGGGCGCTGCGGCCGATGGCCAGCCCTGGCCCGAGCGGCACCCTCTACGCAGCAGGCAGATGGCGTTGTCCGACGCCGACTGCGCGCTCACCGGCCAGCGCATCGTGCAGGAGATCCTGCTGGCGGCCGAGCGCACGCGCCAGAACGGCGAGCCGGAGCAGTACGTGGGCGACCGGGTGATGGAGGGGCTGGTGATGGCCGATCTCGCGCTGACTGCCTTCATCCACGAGCGGATGCGACCCAAGGACTGAGCGCGCTTATGGCGCGGACCTTTCTGCCTGTGTGCGGGGTGACGAATGAAGATGCACGGCCTTGCCGCTGCGGTGGTGTGCATCGCGGTGATCGGCGCGATGTGGGTGGAGTGGCCCGAGCCAGCGGGCGATCAGTCCGGGCCTACCAGAAGCTGCAGCCAGCCGATTACCGCCTGCTGCACAGTGATGCACTCGGCTTCGTGACCGCGAAGGCCCACGAGGGTTTTGAACTGCACGCGCGCTATGCCGGGGTGATGTCCTTCGAGATCCGCTGCAAGGGCGTGCTGGTGATGGAGGTGGAGAACGCGCCCTCGCGCGTGCTGATCCGCATGCCCGCCGATGCACGGTGGCGGGCGCCGGATATCGAACGGCTGCGCATCAGCTTCGAGCGTTGGCTGGATCTGCACCAGAGCCAGGGGCGGTTGCTGGTGGAAAGCGCGGGGCCTTCGTGGGTTGAGGCACGGTTTGGGCGCTTCAATGGGTTGGTGCTGGATGAGCAGCGGTGTCTGCTTGGGGCGCCGGCGCACCGCCAGGCCGATCCCACCAACGACTTCAGCGCTGAAGTGCCTTCGTAGGCTGACGCCTATAGTGGCGCTGCATCTGCACAGTAAGGGGCCGCCCGCCGCTCGATCATCAAGGGCGGCGCCAACGTCAGGGGCGGTCTGTACTGACGGAAACCGAGCCGTCTTCCAGCAGGTGGACGCTTACATATGCGTCTGGCGGAGGTATCCGATCGATCGACGCCCCTGCGGGGAGAATTTCCCAACTTGTGATCGGGCCGCAGACTGTCCTATGCACCAAACGGCTGCTATCCAACCCTCGCTTGGCAAGCTCGGCCACAACTACTTCAGGCGGCTGGCGGTCGAGGCCCTTGTAGGCTGTACACGTCTCTCCCGTCTGGCCAATGGGATACGTTGAACTCTCCACCTCATCCCGGCACCCCGGCAGGCCCATGGCGAGCGAGAGGGCCATCAGTACTTGCAAGCCGCGAGGGACTTGAAGTGAACGCAGTTTTTCCAGCAGCCAATGTGGAGATTGGCATGCTTTCACTTGCACGCCGGTAAACCTCCCCGCAAAGAGCACAAGCCGCCCATTGGCCGACTTGTTCTTTGGTGCAAACGAAATCACGGGACGGTGCCCGCCTATCGCCTTCGACGCGAACTTTCCCACCACTGCTTCAACGCAAGAAACAGATGAAGGAATAGGAAGATCACCGCGAAGTAGCCCCAAATACGCAATCCCGTATGCATAGCGTCCGGGTAATTGCGGTACGTGAGAACTGCGAAGTAAGAAACGCCAAAGACCGCAGCGAGAAGCTGAGTGCCTATGAGGCCTTTCAACAAGGGACTCATTTCTTCTTCTCCAGGTCCTTCTGTACGACAGTCGCCCCTGCTCCCGCCAGACCCTGGCCCGCTTGGGACGCCGCACCCTGGAGTGCCGATTGCCTGGGAATCGCAGTTCCAGTTGACGCAGTGGCACTTGCCATGTTCGGCCCACCCGGGCCGCGGGATTGACTCAGCCGTTGGAGTGATCCCCGTGCGGCTGGGCCTGCGAAATCACCCATGGCAACGCCAACCCCGGAGGCTGCCAATCCACCCGCTGCACTTCCGATCGCATTTGAAGCGACGCCCTCCGCCGTGATGGGTTGCCCTTTGATTGCGCTCTCTGCGGCGGAGCCAGCACCGCCCGCCACCGCATTGACCACGGTCTGTATGGCAACCGCACGCCCTACCGAAATCGTGCCGGAACCCACTGCCGCAACGGCCACTCCACCAGCGCCTCCGGAGACTGAGCCAACCGCAGCAGCAATGCCAGCCTCCACTTTGTCGATAGGCTTATCCGGATTCATGGCTTTCTGGACCGCGATGTCTGCGAGGCCGCCCAGGACGGCACCGTAGATGAATGGCATTACCGGAACCCTTCCGTCCGGATCGGTGAAGGAGTACGGATTGCCATAAGCGTAGCTGTATCGATTGAAGTGTTTCGTGCTTGAATGCGTAGAGATCGGATCCACCGAGAGGAAGAGTCCCAACTGGGGATCATAGTAGCGCTGCTGCATGTAGCTCAGCCCAGTGGCAGCGTCGCTCACGTGTCCCGTATATCCAGGTCCATCCGCAACCTGCCCGCCCACAACGGCCCCATAGGGTTCGTAGTCATAGCGCTTGACCACGTTGCCATTGGCGTCGGTCTCGGCAACCACCGAACCAAGCGCATCGGTATGAATGTAGGTGACCGTCTCGGCACTTGCCGATGGCGTCAGCGCCAGGCTCATCAGTAGTGTGCAACAGAGCCAGGCCCCCACGGGGACCCGTTCGGGAATGCGCTTCGCCAACCCCAAAAGGACGAGGGAAACACGACGATCAGTCTCCTCAAACGTTTCCATCCTCCTCATCCCCATTGAAAGAGCCTTCCAGCAAGATTCCGTCTTCATATCACAGCCCCCGATGGCTGGGGAAGACACATTGAAAACCAGTGCGAGTTGACGTGAATCAAGCGGTGGCTGTTGCCACGCTGTTCTTCCAGAAGCATCCATGGTTGCACCACCTGGAATGCCCCAAGCGGAATTGGCGTGGCGCTTGGAAAATGCGTGGCCATGTGGAACCGACACCATTCAATTTGAGTAGCACGTCAATTTGAGTAGCACGGCGAATTGGCGTCCATCGTTCACTTGATGGCCGAATCTTGTTTCCGCAGAGGAGGAAGACATTCCCCAACCGTCTGCCGGAATCCCCCTAGCCGCTTCACCAGCAATTCCCGATGGTTGGCTGCAGCTCACCTGCCGCATCATCAAGCGCCCGACTGCAGGAATCCACACATGAGCCTGGCGCTGGTCCACAGCCGTGCCCGCGCCGGGGTCGATGCCCCGCTGGTGCGGGTGGAAGTGCACCTCTCTGGCGGCCTGCCCGCCACCCAGATTGTCGGCCTGGCCGAGACCAGCGTGCGCGAATCCCGCGAGCGCGTGCGTGCCGCGCTGCTCTGTGCACGCTTCGACTTTCCGCAGCGGCGCATCACGCTCAACCTCGCGCCTGCCGACCTGCCCAAGGAAGGTGGGCGCTACGACCTGGCCATCGCGCTGGGCATTCTTGCCGCGAGTGGCCAGGTCGATCCGCAGTCGCTGCTGCAATACGAGTTCCTGGGCGAGCTGGGGCTGACCGGCGAACTGCGGCCGGTGGCCGGAGCGCTGCCTGCTGCGATTGCGGCGGCTGATGCCGGCCGCATCCTGGTGGTGCCGCCCGGCAATGCCGCCGAGGCGGCGCTGGCCGAGCACGCGGATGTGCGCGTGGCGCGCACGCTACTGGAGTGCTGTGCCGGTCTGGGCAATCCGCGCCTGCTGCCGCCCGTGGAGCGCGTGGACACGACACCGTTGCCCCTGCCCGATCTGGCCGACGTGCGGGGGCAGGCGCATGCACGGCGCGCGTTGGAAGTGGCGGCCGCCGGTGGGCACCATCTGTTGTTGATCGGCAGCCCTGGCTGCGGCAAGACGCTGTTGGCTTCGCGCCTGCCCAGCCTGTTGCCGGATACCGAGGAAGCCGAGGCGTTGCAGCTGGCCGCGATTGCCTCGGTGAGTGGCGAAGGGCTGGACCCAAGACGATGGCGGCAGCGGCCCTTCCGGGCACCGCACCACAGTGCGAGCGCGGCGGCGCTTGTGGGTGGCGGCAATCCGCCCTGCCCTGGCGAAATCTCGTTGGCCCATCACGGTGTCCTTTTCCTCGATGAGCTTCCCGAGTGGAATCGAAGTGCGTTGGAAACCCTGCGCGAGCCGCTGGAGTCCGGCCACATCCGCATCGCCCGCGCGGCACGCAGCGTGCAGTATCCCGCGCGCTTTCAGCTCGTGGCCGCGATGAATCCCTGCCCCTGCGGCTGGGCCGGTGACCGCAGCAATCGCTGCCTGTGCAGCGACGAGCGTATCAACCGTTACCGTGCGCGGGTGTCTGGTCCGTTGCTGGACCGTATCGACCTGCATATCAGTGTGGCCCGTATGGACGCAGTGGAGTTGCGGGAGAGCACGCCGCTGGGGGAGCCCAGTGCGGCGGTACGTGCACGGGTGGAAGCCGCCCATGCCAAGCAGCAGGTGCGTGGCGGGCTCAACGCGCATCTGCCGCCGGCGGCACTGCGGGCCTGTACCCGACTGAGCGAGGCAGATCAGGACATGCTGGAACAGGCCATCGAGCGCCTGCAGCTGTCGGCGCGGGCGATGCACCGGATTCTGCGGGTGGCGCGCACGATTGCCGATCTGGCGGGTTGCGAAACGATCCAGACGGCGCATCTGGCCGAGGCCATTGGCTACCGGCAGCTGGACCGGGGGAAGGCGAGCACGTAATCGCAGCGGGCAGAATCAGGCCGCGTCATGCGGGCACACGTTCAAAAAGATCCGGCAGCCATTCCGGCTTGAACAGGGAAGCAGGCTGTTCTCTCATCTCTTCTACGCGCCACCATTTCCACGCCCTGATCGTGGCATTTTCCTCCTCCGTCCATCCGTCACGCTGGATGTCGGGCTGGTTGGGGCTGCGGACCAGAAAATATTCTTCCAGCCATCGCGCGGGCGTTGCTCGGGCGACCGCGTAGACGGCATCGCGCTTTTCCAGCCGCACGCCTATCGGCAGATCCAATCCGGTCTCCTCCCTGAGCTCACGCCGTGCGGCGTCCGCATATCCCTCCCCGGGCAGAAGCTCCCCGCCCGGTGTAGCCCAGAAGGGAGCGTGGTGTTCATCGTGATACCGGAACAGCAACACCGCATCCTCAGCAACGATCACAAGGCGTGCAGATCGTCTGATTTCCATCGTTTCCCGTCCTTACCAGCCCGCCCCAGAATAGGCCAAAAGCAGGCGGACCAAGAGAAAGCCATCAACGCGTGTCGATTCCTGGCCAGTGATTCACTTTCCCGGGATGGGCGCCTGTCGCCGGACGGCAACGGACGCCATGCGGCGGCTGACAAGGCCGAAGAGGTCCTGCAGTTCGGCTGCGCGCTCGGGCGTGCTGTTGCTGCCGAAAAGCACACGCGCCAGCGCGGCTTCACGGGTGTCATGCGGGAACCGCAGGCGGTCCCGGTACACCTTCTGGCACACCAGCCAGGCCCGGCGCAGCCCACCGCCGGGCAGCGGGCGGACCACGCGTTCGTAGACCTGCCAGAACTGGTACTCGCCCTGCAGATCGATCGCCGGCGCCACGGACAGAGCCTGCCGGGGCCGTCCTGGGCCCCGGATGCCGAACAACGGGGTTCGCGGGTTGTGCTGTGCCATGCCAACAGGATGACCCAGCAACATTGTGGGAACCTTGCGTCGCCGCCAGAAAACCCCTGTTGTTTGCGCAAGGCGGGTTTCTAGGCGGGTTTTGGGGGTCAGAGCCCTTTGCTGCGCAAAGGGCTCTGACCCCGATCACGGGGTGGCTGCGGGGTCGGATCCCTTTGCGCAGCAAAGGGCTCTGACCCCACCCTCATCGCCTCAGAACGCCATCGAGGTACTGAACATCAGCTGCCGTGGCGCGCTGCGCTGCAGGGTCTGGTAATCCCCCGAGAACGACGAGCCGGCGATGGTGGCGGTGCCGATGTTGTGGCGGTTGAACAGGTTGCTCACGTCCAGCCGCAGCTCCAGGCCGGGCACCACGCTGTCCGTACCGAAGCGGTAGGCGGCATAGGTATTGACCTGCCAGAACGTCGGCACGCGGATGTCGTTCTCGTAGGTGAAAGGTTGGCGCAGGTACGAGGTGCTGGTGGCACCGAAGCGCCAGTCACCGAAGTGGGCGGACAGGTCGCTGACCAGCGAGATCTGCGGGTAGCCCGGCTGGGCGTTGCCCTTGATCGGGTACACCGTGTCGCCCACCACGAAATCGCTGTCGTAGTACGAACGGGCCACGGCCACGCCCTGGTAGAACTGCAGGTGGTCGCTCAGGTCGGCGGTGATGCCGAGGTCGGCGCCGATCACGTGCATCTTCGGCATCAGCCGCACGGTGTTGATCTGCGCGAACTGGGTACCGATGGCGGCCGACAGCAAGCGGTTGCGGATGTCGTTGTAGAACACGTCGCCGGTGATCGTCAGCCGGTCGAAACGATGCGATGCGCCCACGGTGAGGTTCCAGTTCTTCTCCGGCCGCAGCGTACCCGCCACGCGGTCGAACTCCTCCTGGTCGGTGATGGTCCACGCCGAGGCGGTGTAGCCGATGTTGCCGCGCTGGGCCACGCGGTAGCCGTTCATGGTATTGGCCAGGTCGATGAAGGCATCGGTGGATTCGGTCGGGCTCCAGAACAGCGAGACATGCGGCAGGAAGTTGCTCTTCGCGCGCAGCGTGCCGTTCACCGGCCGGTCCTTGGCATCACCGAGGCCGCCACCGCTGGTGCGGAAGTCCACGGCCTTGAAGCCGACACCCAGCTTCAGCGTGTCGTTCAGCACGATGTCGTCCTGCAAGTAGAACTGGCGCGAGCGGGTCACCCAGCTCGATGCGTTGTCGGTCTTGAACGCGGGGCCGTACACATCGAACGGGCCGGTGGCCTTCAGCGGCGGACCCTCGCCCAGCAGCGGCTGCTGGTACCACTCGGTCTTGGCGGCGGCCTTGCTCTTCTCCTGCCAGAAGCCGGCGGTGACGGTGTGCGCGCCGGTCTCGAACTGCAGGTTGACCATGCCGCCCAGCCGGTTGAGGCGCGGGGTCTGCACCTGTTCGGAGAACGGCGCGCCGTTGGGCGACGGCACGTTCGGGTCGGTCAGCGTGGCCTGGGTGTGGCTGTTGGCGTTGTACAGCTGCACGTTGCCGCTCAGCGCCGGACTGATCTGGAAGCGGTGGTTGATCGAGGACACGCGGTCACGCGTGCTCTGGCCGGTGTCGTAGGGAATAAGCCCGGACAGTTCACCACAGGTATAGGCGCCGCAGGATTTGTCTGCGTTCTCCGGCGAGGCCACGTAGTACGCCCAGGCGTAGTCCGGGTAGAAGATGTCGGCCTTCCAGCCCAGCTTGCGGATCATGTCGAAGGAAATGTTGTTGTAACCCCAGACCTTGGCCTTGCTGTCGGACAGGAACACGGTGACATCGCCCCAGGCGACGTCCTGCTGCAGCTTCAGGTCGCCGCGCAGGAAGTTCTGCGTGCCCTCGCCCTGGTACTTGTCGGCGGACACGCGCTGCAGGTCGACCAGCACTTTCGGGCCATGCTCACCGAGCTGGCCGCTCTGCCCGGATACGGTGGTGACCAGCGTGCTGTTGCTGCCCACGCCCTGCTTCACGCGCAGGCTGGGCGTGTCCTGCAGCTCGCGCAGGTGGTATTCCAGGCTGCCGCCGTTGACGCTGCTGGAGAACACGCTGACCGGTGCGCCACCGGGGCTGACCGTGATCGCGCCGATGCCATCGGGCACGCCCACGTTCACCACGCTGGTGCCGGTGAGCGAGAGGAAGCCGTTGTCATTCAGCGGCACGCCTTCGAAGGTGATGCCCATTTCGTTCATGCGGAAGCCGCGCACGAACAGGCTGGTGGCGGAGATATCCAGGCCCAGCCCATCGGTGGCGGTATAGCTCGCGCCCGGCACCTGCTTCAGCATGGCCAGGCCATTGTTGCCGGTGACCATCGCGTCGAGGTCCTCGGCCTTGATGATGTAGCGGTTGGGACCGACCACCTGGGTCGGTGCCACGGCCGCGCCGCGCGGCGTGGCGATGACCTGCAGGGCGTTGAGCGTGGTGGGCGTGTCGAGCGCGGCGTCGTGCGTGTCTGCGGCGTAGGCAGGTGCAGTGGTGGCCGCGATGATGGCCAGGGCGAGGCGCGTCGTGGGTGGGGTGTTCATGGCAGTAGATCCAGGGTGCAGGGAGAGAGCCGCGCAGGCGCACGCCCAGCGCGTTGCAGCGCCGGTGTCGGCGCCCTGGCTGGCGATGCGGTTGCGTTGAAGGCGTGACGGCGCGGTGCGTGCCGGTCAGTGGCAGACGAAGACGATCATCTGCCGTGGGATTCGGTGGGGTGATTTCGACGTGCGGAATTCTTGCATCGCACTGCCGCATCCGCCATTGCGCGGTGGTACAGCGCCGATGGCGGTGGGGATGGGTGGGCTATACGTGGGTATAGCCCCGGCGTGGTGGGGGCCGACCTTGGTCGGTGCTCGTGTGCCAACCAAGGTTGGCACCTGCCGGGGCGAATGGGGCCTGGTAGAGGCCGACCTTGGTCGGCGCTTGCCGATTGTGTGTGCCAACCAAGGTTGGCAGCTACCAGAGCATAGGGACGCGCGGCTACTGCAGGACGAAACGCTCGATCGCGCGCGCCACGCCTTCATCGGCATTGCTGCTGGTCTCAAACCGCGCCACCGCCTTCACCGCGTCGATGGCATTGCCCATCGCCACGCTGGTGCCGGCATACTGCAGCATGGTCAGGTCGTTCTCCTGGTCGCCGATGGCCATCACGTTGGCCCGCTCAATGCCCAGGTGCTCGGCCAGCTTCTGAAGGCTCGGCCCCTTGCCCGCGCGGTGGTCGAACACTTCCAGGAAGAACGGTGCGCTCTTCAATACCGCGAAGCGCTCGGTCAGCGCGCTGGGCAGGCGCGCGATGGCAGCGTCCAGCACCTCGGGTTCGTCGATCATCATCAGCTTGATGAAGGACATGGACGGGTCCATGTCTTCCACGCGGCGATACGACAGCGGCATCCGCGAAAGATGCGAGTCGGCCACGGTGTAGTAGCTGATGTCCTGGTTGGGCGTGTACATGCGCTGGCTGTCCAGCGCCTGGAAGTGCACGCCCAGGTCGCGGGCGACCTGCTCGCAGAACAGGAAGTCGTCGAAGCTGAGCGGGTACTCGACCACGGTTTCGCGCGTGCCGATGCGCTGCACCAGGCCGCCATTGCAGGCGATGCAGTAGTCGTCGTTGCCGGTGATGCCGAGCTCGTGCAGGTACGGCGCCAGGCCCGGAACCGGGCGGCCACTGGTCAGCACGATGTGCACGCCCAGCGCCCGCGCCTGCGCGATGGCCTTCCTGGCGCGGGGGGTGAGCTGGTGCGACGGGTCCAGCAGCGTGCCATCCATGTCGATGGCGACCAGTTCGATGGTCGATTGCCTGCGGCCCATGTCCATTGCGTTCAACTCGTGCGGGGCACGCCAGTTTACCCCCTCATGCCCGGTTCACCTCTTTGCCCACGTTGGCCGGGATACTGCAGGAGCCTGTGCGTCCCCCACCGCAGGACGGCCCGCTGACCGCCCTTCCCTGGAGAACCTTGCGACGCATGACCTACCGTGCCCCCGAAACCAACGACAGCGCCCCCCTGGCCCAGCAGATCGAGCAGATGATCGACGAGCTGCCCGGCGACCAGGTGAGCGTCGGCACCCTGCTCAGCGCGCTGGGCGATGAGGGCCTGCTGCTGGTCGTGATCCTGCTCTCGGCCATCTTCATCATTCCGGTGTCGATTCCCGGGCTGAGCACGGTGTTTGGCGCCTCGATCCTGCTGATCGGCCTGAGCCGGGTGCGCAACCGCCCGCTGTGGGTGCCGCAGAAGCTGGCGCGCCGCGAGATCGCCACCGACAAGCTGAAGGCCAACCTGGGCCGTGCGCTGAAATGGGTGCACCGCATGGAGCGGCTGTCGCGGCCGATGCGGCTGGCGGTGATGGTGCGCTCGAAGAAGATGATGCGCCTGAACAACCTGATGCTGGTGTTCGCGACCCTGCTGCTGATGGCGCCGGCCGGGCCGATTCCCTTCAGCAACACGCTGCCGGCGCTGGCGCTGATGTCGTTTGCGATTGGCTTCATCCAGCGCGATGGTGCGGCGGTGGCAGCCGGCTACGGCTTCGTGGTGGCCACGGTGGTGTACTTCGGCGTGCTGCTGGGCGGCGTGGGATTTGCCGCCGAATCGGTGTTCAGCGGGTTCCGCAGCAGTACCGCCGAACTGTAGAGCCGAGCCCATGCTCGGCTGCTGTTCGCTCGGTGCACGGAAACCCGCGCGCTGCGCGCGTAAGCCGAGCATGGGCTCGGCTCTACAAAGGCCGGATCCACAGCAGTCGAGCGTGGCTCGACGCTACACAGCTATTTCGCCGACACCCGCCACACCACGTCGCCCACGTCGTCGGCCACCAGCAGTGCGCCCTCGGCATCCATCGCCATGCCCACCGGCGCACCCATCAGGGTCTTCTCGTCCTTCGAGGTGAAGCCGCTGACCACGGTCTGCGGCCGCCCGGTCGGCTTGCCGTCCTTGAACGGTACGTAGACCACTTCGTAGCCACTCAGTGGCGAGCGGTCCCAGCTGCCGTGCTCGCCGATGAAGGCGCCGCCGTGGTACTGCGCCGGCAGTGCCTGGCCGGTGTAGAACAACAGGCCCAGCGGTGCCACGTGCGAGCCGATGGCATAGTCCGGCACGATCGCCTTGGCCACCAGGTCCGGCCGCTGCGGCTGCACGCGCTCGTCCACGTGCTGGCCGTAGTAGCTGTAGGGCCAGCCGTAGAAGCCATCTTCCTTCACCGAGGTGAGGTAATCCGGCACCAGGTCGGCACCGATCTCATCACGCTCGTTGGCCACGGCCCACAGCTGGCCAGTGCTCGGCTCCCAGTCCAGCCCGGTCGGGTTGCGGATGCCCGACGCAAAGATGCGGCTGCCACGGGTAGCTACGTCCACCTCCAGCACGACCGCGCGGCGGTATTCGACGGCCAGGCCATTTTCAGTAATGTTGCTGTTGGAGCCGACGCCCACGTACAGCTTGCTGCCATCGCGGCTGGCCAGCAGTTCCTTGGTCCAGTGGTGGTTGATGGTGCTGGGCAGGTCGGTGAACTCGCGGCCCTTGTCGGACATGCGGGTTTCGCCGGGCACGTAGTGGTACTGCATGATGTTGCCGGTGTTGGCCACATACAGCGTGTCACCGATCAGCTGGATGCCGAACGGCGAGTGCAGGCCTTCGATGTAGACGTGCTGGGTCCAGGTGTTCGTGCCTGGCGAGCGGCGCAGCAGGGTGACCCGGTTGCCGCCCTTTCCAGCCTTGCCCGAGCGCGCCTTCACCTTGCCGGCGATCCACTGCTTGGGTGTGGTGACCGGCTCTTCGCCGGGGCCATTGCCTTCCACCACCAGTACATCGCCGTTGGGCAGGGTCAGCAGCCGGCGCGGGTGCTGCAGGTTGGCGGCGATGCGCTCGATCTTCAGGCCTTCGGCGACCGTGGGGGCCTGGCCGTCGGCCCAGCCCACACCCTTGGGCACCTGCATCGGCGGCATCAGGAAGTTGGCCGGCTTGGGCAGTGGCGGCTGCGGTCCCGACTGGTCGGCCGGATGGTATTCGGCCTTGCCGGCGCAGGCCGACAGGGTGACGGCCAGTGCCAGCGCGGCCACGGCGGGCAGGATGTGCTTAGCCATGACGACCTCCCTGCAGCACCGGCGGCTGCAATGACAACAGGATCAGGCCCAGGGCGATCAGGGCCACGGTCAGCGCCGACAGGATCGTGCCCGGCACAGCAACGGCATACGCATCGCGGCTGTGCACGAAGGCGTTCCAGATGGCCAGCACCACCGCGACCAGGTTGAGGAAGAAGTCGATGCGGTCGATGCGGGTGGCCGTGCCGTTGCGGCGCCAGACCGCGAACAGGTTGATCAGGCGCGGCACGATGGCGATCAGCAGGCCGAACGTGATCAGCCAAGCGGCGGCCTTGCCCCACATCACCTCGGCGCTGTTGAGATAGATCGCGTCGAAGATCAGTGCACCGACGAAGAAGCCGAAGGGTATCGGGTTCAACAGGCTGAACAGCGTGGTGCCGAGGCCGCGATGGGCCTGGGCGAGCGGATTGACCATCATCGTGCTCCGTGCGGAAGGGTGCACGGGCTGTAGTAGCACAGCGCGATGTGAGGGCGCGCGATGATGCCCCGGCGGCGCTGCCACACCCACCGGGCAGGCACCGCACTACGCGGGTTCGTCCTCGCGCACCTCGTGGAAGGGCAGCATCGTCTCGAAGCCGAATTCGTGTTCCATGCTGGTGCGGACCAGGCCGCCGATGGCGTAGCGGCTGGTGTTTGCATGCACGTCTATGCCACCGTGCCGCCACTCGGTGCGCAGATGCAGCGTCTCTGCGCGTCGCATGACGGTCCGTTCCTCCTGCAGCAGCGCGCGCCGGTGCTTCTTCATCAACAGCCGCAGCGGTTTCACCATGGTGATGCCGAATGCGGCCAGCTCGGGCAGCAACTCGCTGATATCGGCATCGTCGCCATAGTCGTGGCTGCGCGTATGCACGGATAGCACCACCTTGCGGATGGCGGCGACCGAGAGCGGGGTCTGGTCTGCGCGCGCACGTGCACGCTGGCGTCCATTCTTCATGCGTGTCTTCACCTGCATGTGATTACCACGTTTCCGGCCCTCGAAGCAGACGCGCGAAGATGGCGTGAAGGCATTCGCGCGCCCTGTCATAACCTGACGTACTAAGTGTTTGTGACGCAATTTGCATATTCGTACATTGCGGATGTGAAGAGGTAGGGGGTTCTCCGTTGTGTCGCGTTTGGCTCGTTGCGATGGGGCAGTTCCGCCCCGCCGTCCTGCCATGCCGATTCACAACAGAAGGATTCGTGTATGAAGCGACACACGCAACGCTCCGCGCCACCGCGCTCCGCGCGCCTGGCCCTTGCCACTGCCCTGGTGCTGGGCAGCCTGGCCGCCACCGCGCAGGCCCAACAGGCCGATCCGCTGGCGAGTATCCAGTGGCACCTGCTCAACACCGGGCAGACCGTCCCGGCCGACACCCTGCCGGTGGCCGGCAACGACCTGAACGTGGATGGCCTGTTCCGCAACGGCATCCGTGGCCAGGGTGTCACCATCGCCATCGTCGATGATGGCCTGCAGATCGCGCATCCGGACCTGGCGGCCAACGTGGCGGCGGTGGCCGGCAAGAACTTCACCAACGGCTCGAACAACCCCACCCCGACCAACCCGGACGTCGACAACCACGGCACCATGGTCGGCGGCATTGCTGGCGCGGTGGGCGCCAACAACCTGGGCGTACGTGGTGTGGCGCCGGCGGCGACGCTGAAGGGCTTCAATCCGATTTCGCGCTCAGCCCTGGGCAACCAGCAGAGCAACATCGAGTACGCCTGGTGGGACGGCGC
The DNA here is from genome assembly GCF_052446685.1 of Stenotrophomonas sp. LC732. Lineage (NCBI taxonomy): Bacteria > Pseudomonadati > Pseudomonadota > Gammaproteobacteria > Lysobacterales > Lysobacteraceae > Stenotrophomonas > Stenotrophomonas sp. LC732. The sequence goes on from NZ_CP199214.1 coordinate 4,176,776, forward strand.
GGAATCGGCCGACGTGCAGGTGTTCAACAACAGCTGGGGCGCCGGCCCGGGCAATCCGAACCTGCCGCTGGCGTACAGCGAAAACACGATTCGTTCGTATGAGCAGGCACTGTCGGGTACGCGCGGTGGCCGCGGCGGCATCTACGTGAAGTCGGCGGGCAACAACTTCAACAATGCCTCGATCAGCCAGACCCAGGATGTCTGCACCACCGACACCAAGAACCGCAACACCGGCTGCGTGCCGGCCGGACGCGATCCGCGCAACAACCTGTTCAACGTGATCACGGTAGGCGCGGTGCGTGCCGATGGCGTGCGCTCGTCGTATTCCTCCACCGGCTCGGCGCTGTGGGTGTCGGCCTTCGGCGGCGAATACGGCCTGCAGGCCCAGTACGCCCCCGGCCTGGTGGCACGCGCCTACGACCCGGCCATCGTCACCACCGACGTGACCGGGTGCGCGCAGGGCAGCAACAAGAACACCAACCGCCAGAACACGCTGGACAGCAACCTGTCGGCCATCGACAGCACCTGCAACTACACCGCCAAGATGAACGGCACCTCGGCGTCAGCGCCGATGGTCTCGGGCGTGGCGGCACTGGTGCTGGAAGCCAATCCGAACCTGTCCTATCGCGATGTGAAGTACATCCTGGCCACCACCGCCACCCGCAACCACCCGAACCAGCCGGCGGTGACGCTGGCCGACGGGCGCACGCTGGTGCCAGGCTGGACGGTGAATGCTGCCGGCCGTGCCTACAGCAACTGGTATGGCTTCGGCGTGGTCAACGCTGCACGCGCGGTGCAGGTGGCCGAGAACTTCCAGTCGCTCGGTGCGCTGGTCGACAGCGGCTGGCGCAACACCACGCGTACCGTGGCCATCGGCAACACCTCGGCCGCCGCCGCACGCCTGACCTTCCAGTTGGCCAACGGCGCGCGCAACATCGAAAGCGTGCAGCTGGGCTTCCGGGTCAACCACCGCAATACGCGCCAGCTGCAGTTCGTGCTGGTGTCGCCCAGCGGTACCCGCAGCGTGGTGCAACCGGCGTTCACCGCGATCGGTTCGGGCACGGGTGGCGCGCAGAGCAACTTCACCAGCTGGGACCTGCTGTCCAGCAATGCCTTCCTGGATGAGAACGCCACGGGCACCTGGACGCTGGAAGTGACCGACATGGGGCAGGCCGCGACCGCTGCATCGCGTGGCAACCTCGAATTCTTCAAGATCCGCGTTCTGGGGCACTGATGATGAAGACCACCATTCTGTTGAGCACGCTCGCCTTCGCGGCGATGACCTCCCCTGCCTGGGCACAGAGCTCGGGGCAGACCCCTCCGGCCAGGACCCTGTCGACCGTGGATGCTCAGGAACTGAAGGCGTCCGCTACCGGCCGCTCGTTCGATGTGGGCGGCACGCGTTTCCAGCTGTCGCCCTCGGCAACGGTAAAGCAGGCCAGCGGCGGCCAGTTCACGATCACCCCGCAGGCGGCGGCGACCACCAGCGCGCGTACCAAGCGTTCGCTGGATGGCGCCGCGGCGGCGCCTGCTGATGCCGGTGCCGGCAAGTTCGCGGCGGCGGTCTCCCGTGACGGAGCGCCGGTGGTGGCGACCTCGCGGGTCAAGGTGTTCTTCACCGATGCAGCATCGGCCCAGCGCGCGGCTACGGCCACCGGTGGCACCGTGGTGAAGGTGTCGAAGGCTTCGGGCCAGGCCATCGTGGAGTACCCGTCGGTGAACGCGGCACTGGATGCGACCACCAGGCTGCTGTCCACCGCTGGTATCCGCGCCACCGAGCCGGACGTGGTGCAGTGGGAAGAGACCAAGTAAGGCGTTGAGCGGTACCCCGGCCGGCTGGCTCTCCTGGCCGGCCGGGGATTGGTGTGGGGGTGTGCCGACCAACGGTCGGCACCTGCCGGGGCCGCGCGCGTGTAGAGCCGAGCCGATGCTCGGCTGCTGTCTACGGGGTGCCGCAGGCGCGGTGCGCGCGGCGCCGAGCATGGGCTCGGCTCTACAGCTGTGCCAACCAAGGTTGGCATCTACCAGGAGCAGATTCGGACGTGCCAACCAAGGTTGGCACCCACCGGCGTTACCGCGCGGCCAGTGTGCCGCTGTGCTTGAGGTGGCAGCTGGCCAGCGCGTCGTTGCCGGCGGCCGGGTGGCCGGGCTCGAGCAGCAGGCGCTGCACGTCCGAGAACAGCTTTTCCACCGGCATGCCGTACGGCGCGAACAGGCGCAGGCGGCCCTGGCGGTCGAACACGTAGCCGCCGGCAATGTGGCTCATGGTGTAGGTATCCGGTACCTGACCGGGTTCCTTTTCGTAGAACGCCTTGAAGTCGCTGGCCATCGCGGCCAGCTGCGCATCGTTGCCAACCAGCGCGATTGCCTTAGGATCGAACGCTTCCACATAGGTGCGCGCGACCTCGGGCGTGTCGCGGGCCGGGTCGACGCTGACGAACACCACCTGCAGCTGATCGGCATCCTTGCCCATCAGGTGCTTGACCTGGCTCAGCTCGACCATCGTGGTCGGGCACACGTCCGGGCAGCTGGTGAAGCCGAAGAACAGGTAGGTCACCTGCCCCTGCAGGTCCTTCGGGCCGCGCACGGTGCCGTGGCTGTCGGGCATCGACCAATGCTGGCCAAGTTCTTCGCAGGCGATGTCCTTCGCATAGAAGTCCATGCGCGACTGCGCGCTGCAGCCGGCCAGCAGGCCGAGCAGCAGGCCTGCGGCCAGGCGCAGGCCACGATGGGGGAACGCAATGCCTTTCACGGTTCGCCAGCTCAGTTGATCATCATGTGGTAGTGCATGCTCCAGATGATCCAGACCGACAACGCGACGACGATGAACAGGATCACCAGGGTGAACACGAAGCTGGCCAGGTTCCAGCCACCTTCGGACTTGCGGTCCATGTGCAGGAAATAGACCAGCTGCACCAGGATCTGCGCCACTGCGAAGCCGACCAGCAGGAACAGCGTGAGCGGCCGCGACAGCACCGGATTCATCACCAGTGCGAACGGCACCACGGTCAGCAGCGCGCACAGCACGAAACCGATCAGGTAGGACTTGGTGGAGCCGTGCGCATTGCCGGCGCGCGAGGTTTCGACGTGGGCCATGTCAGAAGGCTCCGATCAGGTAGACGAAGGTGAAGACGCAGATCCACACCAGGTCCAGGAAGTGCCAGAACAGGCTCAGGCACGACACGCGGGTGATGTTGGTCGGGGTCAGGCCACGGCGGTAGACCTGGTGCATGACCACCGCCATCCAGATCAGGCCGCTGGCCACGTGCAGGCCGTGGGTGGCGACCAGCGCGAAGAACGCCGACAGGTAGGCACTGGTGCTCGGGCCCGCGCCTTCGTGGATCAGGTGCGAGAACTCGTAGATCTCCATGCCGATGAACGAGGCACCGAGCACGAAAGTCACGCCCAGCCAGCGCAGCACCGCCGAGGCATCGTGGCGATGCATGGCCAGAACGGCCTGGCCGTAGGTGATGCTGGAGACCAGCAGCAGGAAGGTCTCGGCCATCACGAACGGCAACGAGAACAGGTCCTTGCCGGTGGGGCCGCCGGCGTAGGCGGTGCTGAGCACCGCGTACGAGGCGAACAGGGAACCGAACAGCACCAGGTCGGACATGAGATAGACCCACATGCCGAACACCTTCATGCCGCCCTGTTCGTGGCCATGGTCGTGCTCGTGGTGGTCCTCGTGCGCCTGCGTGTCGCTGGCCAGCTCCGGGCGGGTCAACAGGTTCATGCGCGTACCTCCTTCAGCTTGGCAAGGTTGGCCGCTTCGGTGCGCGCCACCTCTTCGGAACTGACGTAGTAATCCACGTCCTCATCGTAGGACCGCACGATCAGGGTCACGATCATCGCGATGAAGCTGGCTGCGGCCATCCACCAGATGTGCCAGACCAGGGCGAAGCACAGCACCAGGATCCAGATGTTGAGGATCAGCGGCACGCCGGTGTTCTTCGGCATGTGGATCGGGGCGTACGTCTTCGGCGGCGGCGGCAGGCCGCGCTTCTTCGCTTCGTGGAAGGCATCCAGCTCATCGGCCTTGGGCACCACGGCGAAGTTGTAGAACGGCGGCGGCGACGGCGTGGCCCATTCCAGCGTGCGTGCGTTCCACGGGTCGCCGGTCAGGTCCAGGTTGCGCTTGCGGTCGCGCACGCTCACGTAGATCTGCACCAGCATCAGGATGATGCCCGCGAACACGAACAGTGCACCGATGAAGGCGGCGATCAGGTACGGCGTCCACGCCGGGTTGTCGTACTGGTTCATGCGGCGGGTCATGCCCATGAAGCCCAGCATGTACAGCGGCATGAAGGCCAGGTAGAAGCCGATCACCCAGCAGGCGAACGACCACTTGCCCAGGCGCTCGTTGAGGGTGAAGCCGAACACCTTCGGGAACCAGTAGGCGAAGCCGGCCAGGTAGCCGAACAGCGCGCCGCCGATGATGGTGTTATGGAAGTGGGCGACCAGGAACAGGCTGTTGTGCAGCAGGAAGTCCGCGCCCGGGATGGCCAGCAGCACGCCGGTCATGCCACCGATGGTGAAGGTGACCAGGAAGGCGATGGTCCACAGCATCGGTACGCTGAACTCGACGCGGCCGCCGTACATGGTGAACAGCCAGGTAAAGATCTTCACCCCGGTGGGGATGGCGATGATCATCGTCATGATGCCGAAGAAGGCATTGACGCTGGCACCCGAGCCCATGGTGAAGAAGTGGTGCAGCCAGACGATGAACGACAGGATGCCGATCGCCAGCGTGGCGCCCACCATCGACTTGTAGCCGAACAGCTTCTTGCGCGCGAACGTGGCGGTGACTTCAGAGAAGATGCCGAACGCCGGCAGCACCAGGATGTACACCTCCGGGTGGCCCCAGGCCCACACCAGGTTCACGTACATCATCGGGTTGCCACCCAACGTGTTGGTGTAGAAGTTGAAGTCCAGGTAGCGGTCCAGGGTGAGCGCACCCAGCGCCACGGTCAGGATCGGGAAGGCGGCGATGATGATCACGCTGGTGACCAGCACCGTCCAGGTGAACACCGGCATCTTCATCAGGGTCATGCCCGGCGCACGCATGCGCAGGATGGTGATGAACAGGTTGACGCCGGTCAGCAATGTGCCGATGCCCGAGGCCTGCAACGCCCAGATGTAGTAGTCCACGCCTACGCCCGGACTGAACTCGATGCCCGACAGCGGCGGATAGGCCACCCAGCCGGTCATGGCGAACTCGCCAACGCCCAGCGAGATCATCATCAGCGCAGCGCCAACCACGAAGATCCAGAAGCTGAAGGCGTTGAGGAACGGGAACGCCATGTCGCGTGCGCCGATCTGCAGCGGCACGATGATGTTCATCAGGCCGACCACGAACGGGGTGGCCACGAAGAAGATCATGATCACGCCATGCGCGGTGAAGATCTGGTCGTAGTGCTCCGGTGGCAGGAAGCCATCACTGCCTGGCCCGGCCGCGGCCAACTGCGCGCGCATCATCAGCGCGTCGGCGAAGCCACGCACCAGCATGACCAGCGCCACTACCACGTACATGATGCCGATCTTCTTGTGGTCCACGGTGGTGAACCAGTCGCGCCAGAGCACGCCCCATAGCTTGAAGTACGTCACCGCGCCAAGCAGCGCGAGGCCACCCAGCACCATGGCCGCCAGCGTGACCACGACGATCGGCTCGTGCAGCGGCACGGCCTCCCACGTCAATTTACCCAACATGTTCGTTACTCCTGGGAAACCTGGGCACCACCGGCAGCACCCGCCGGGGACGCAGCAGCGGTGTTCTCACCGACGCCGATGAACTGGTCGATGACCTTCTTGAACAGCAGCGGTTCGACGCTGGAGAAGTGCTGCACCGGCGCGTTCTTCGACGGTGCGGCCAGCGCCTTGAACTGGTTGAAGTCCAGCGCCTGTGGTGCGCTGCGTACCTCGGCCACCCAGCGCTCGAACTCCTCGTTGCTGCTGGCGGTGGCAATGAACTTCATGTTCGAGAAGCCATGCCCGCTGTAGTTGCCGGACATGCCACGGAACTGGCCGGGCTCGTTGGCGATCAGGTGCAGCTGCGTGCGCATGCCGGCCATCGCGTAGATCTGCCCACCCAGCTGCGGGATGAAGAAGGTATTCATCGTCGAGTTGGAGGTGATGTTGAACGCCAGCGGGCGGTTGGCCGGGAAGTTGAGCTGGTTGACCGTGGCGATGCCCAGGTCCGGATAGACGAACACCCATTTCCAGTCGGTGGCGATCACGTCCACGTGCAGCGGCTCACCGGCCACGTCCAGCGGCTTGTACGGGTCCAGTTCGTGGGTCGACTTCCACACGATCACGGCCAGGCCGGCAATGATCAGCAGCGGCACGCCCCAGACCACGATCTCCACCTTGGTGGAATGCGACCAGTCCGGCGTGTATTTCGCCTTGGTGTTGCCGGCGCGGAAGCGCCAGGCGAATACGAAGGTCAGCACGATGGCCGGTATCACCACGATCAGCATCAGGCCGATGCAGATCAGGATCAGGTCGCGCTGGGCGAGCCCGACCATGCCCTTCGAATCCAGCAGCACCCAGTCACAGCCCGACAGGCCGACGCAGGCCAGGGCGACCAGCGCCAGGCGGATGCGGTTCCAGCAGATATTCATTGGAGGTCAACCCTGTTGAAGAAGCGCGCTTGACCGGCTCGCCTGCGCGCAGCGCCCGGGCGTGGAGCGGCTACACTGTGGGTACGAGATCGCCTACAAGAGAGCGATCCACTCCAATCAAGCCCATACAAGATACATCATTGTATGGACTTGTGCATCTGCACGTATGGAAAAACTGACCGATGACGCCACCTGCCGCCGGCCGCCGCCTGAAACACCCCAATCGCACCTGGGTTCGCCCCTTCCGCGAGGGCGCTGGCCCGCTGTACCTGCAGATCGCCCAGCAGGTGCGCGAGGCAGTGGATGACGGCGTGCTGCGTCCGGGCGACCGGCTGCCGCCGCAGCGCGACCTGGCCCAGCAGGTGGGCGTGGACCTGACCACGGTCACCCGGGCCTTTGCCGAGCTGCGCCAGGCTGGCCTGCTGGATGCGCAGGGCGCCGGCGGCACCTTCATCGCGCTGTCGGCCGGCAACCGCAGCACCTCGGTGGACCTGAGCATGAACATCCCGCCGCTGCTGGGCAGCGCGCCGTTCGCACAGTGCATGGAGGCCGGTTTCCAGCACGTGGGCCAGCAGCTGGGCCAGGGCGAACTGATGAGCTACCACGTCGGCGCCGGCACCCGCGAGGACCGCGCCGCCGCCGTGCAGTGGCTGTCACCGGTGCTGGGCACGGTGGGTGCCGACCAGGTGGTGATCTGCCCCGGCGCGCAGACCGCACTGTGCGCACTGATCCTGGCCCGCACCCAGCCGGGCGAGCTGATCGCTGCCGAGCAGCTGACCTACCCGGGCCTGCTGGCCGCCGCGCGCGTGCTGCAGCGGGGTGTGGTGCCGGTGGCGATGGACGCCGAAGGCATGCTGCCCGAAGCGCTGGAAGAGGCCTGCCAGCTGCGCCGCCCGCGCCTGCTGTACCTGGTACCGACCATCCAGAACCCGACCACGGCGACGATGTCGGCACAACGCCGGCAGGCCCTGCTGGCGGTTGCCAAGCGCCACGATCTGACCGTGATCGAAGACGATCCCTACTGGTTGCTGGCCGGGGACGCCGCACCGCCGCTGGCCGCCCACCGCGACGCCGGCTGCCCGGTGTATTACATCTCCACCCTGTCCAAGTGCCTGGCACCGGGCCTGCGCACCGCCTACCTGGTGGTGCCGGGCGGCGAACCGATGGAACCGGTGCTGGACGCCCTGCGTGCGATCGCGCTGATGCCGACCCAGTCGATGGTGGCGGTGGCGTCGCAGTGGATCCGCAGCGGCCAGGCCCAGGACATGGTGCAGCGCTTCCAGCAGGAGCTGCGCGAGCGCCAGGCGATTGCCGCGCAGTACCTGCCGTCCCGCGCGCGGGCGCACCCGGCCGGCCTGCACGTATGGCTGCCGCTACCGCCGCGGCTGGACCAGTACCGGCTGATCCAGGCCGCACAGGAACAGGGTCTGGGCATCGCCAGCTCGGACGCCTTCAGCGTGGAGGAACCGCCACCGGGCAACGCCATCCGCCTGTCGCTGGGCGGCGCAGTTGACCAGGATGCGCTGGCCGGGGCGCTGGCCAAACTGAACGAGATCCTGTCTGAGGCCCCCGGGGCCCGGCACAACGCCATCGTCTGAACCGGGCGCATGGCGCCTCATCCATACAAGATGATATTTTGTATGCAATGTATGGATGAAGGGACGTGCGTCGATGCGCGCCGAGAGACTGAAGTTCCACCTGGTAATGGCCGGCTGTGGTGGCTTTGTGGTGTTGATGCTGGCCGCGCTGGCCTGGGTCTGCCTGCAGCCGCAGACCGTGGATGTGCAGGCCGCCGAGCGCCACGCCATCGAGCAATGCGTGCAGCGCAGCGAGGATCCGTCGCGTAGCGAGATCCAGCGTCGCGCGCAGGCCGACTCCTGCCGCGAGATGCGCAAGCAGTACGTGCACAAGTTCGGCGGGGACGCGTCCTGATGGGCGCAGCCGCGCCGCGCCGCCGCTGGCTGCTGCCGACGATGATCGCCCTCGCCTGCCTGTTCATGGCCGGCGTGGCGGCTGCGCTGTGGCAGTACTTCGGCTACAGCGCGCAGTCGACGTTCACCGAACAGGCCATCGTCTTCGACGACTCGCAGCTGCGCCTGCCGTCCGATCTGGCCGGTGATACCGGCCGCATCCGCGTGGTGCACTTCTGGGACCCGGCGTGTGCCGTCTGCAACCGCGAAACCGGCGCACACCTGAGCTACCTGATCAGCATGTACCGCCGCGCCGGCATCGACTTCTATGCGATCCGCCGCCCCGGTACCCAGGGCGAACTGCCTGAGCCGCTGCGCAACAAGGTGATCAACCTGCCGACCATCGACGGCATCGAACACATCCCGGCCAGCCCTGCCGTGGCGATCTGGGACCGGCAGGGCCACCTCGCCTATGCCGGCCCGTACAGCATCGGCATGGTCTGCAACTCGGCCAACAGCTTCGTCGAACCACTGCTGGACAGACTGGTGCGCGGCGAAACCGTGCGCCCGAAAGGACTGCTTGCCGTGGGCTGCTACTGCCCCTGGCAGGCCAAGCGCTGAGGACGCGCAATGACACCACTGACGCTGGCCGCTGTGGCCGCCACAAGCAACAACGGCGGTCACCTGTCCGAACCGACCGATGGTTATGGACAGGCTCCCGCCGTTGGAAGCAACGATACGCCCCGACATGCTCCGTACATGCCGCGACCGGATGTCGCAGCCCGCGAATGGGTGCAGGACGTGCTCGCGCACAACGGGCCGATCTACCTGCGCATCGTCAATTCGCTGGAGCGCACGGTGCGTCGCGGTGGGCTTGCACCAGGACAACGCCTGCCCTCGCAGCGTGCGTTGGCGCAGCAGCTCGGCGTCGACCTGACCACGGTAACGCGGGCGTTCGACGAAGCGCGCAAGCGCGGCCTGATCGAGGCGCGCGGGCCACAAGGCAGTTTCATCGCACCACCCAAGGCCGGCTTCGACCAGGTGGTGGACCTGAGCATGAACGTGCCGCCGGTGCCCGATGCCGATGCGCTGGCCGAAACCCTGCGCCGCGGTGCCGCCGCCGTGCTTGCGCGCAGCAACGCGCCGAACCTGATGACCTACCACCTGGGCGGCGGCAATCCCACCGACCGCCACGCGGCAGCGCGCTGGCTGCAACCGATGCTGGGCGCGGTGGAGGATGCCAGCCTGTTGCTGACCGAAGGCGCGCAGGTGGCGCTTGCCGCGATCCTGGTCAGCCAGGGCCGCGACGATGATGCGATCCTCTGCGATGCGCTGGTCTATCCGGGCCTGCTGCAGGCCGCCGCCGCACTGGGCCGGCGGCTGCTGCCGGTGGACAGCGACGAACACGGCATGTGCCCCGATGCGCTGGCCCGGCTGGCACGCGAAAGCGGCGCGCGGTTGGTCTATCTCAACCCCACCTGCCAGAACCCGACCGCGCTGAGCCTGCCGCTGCAGCGGCGCGAAGCGCTGGCGCGTGTTCTGGAGAGGGAAGGCCTGCTGGCGATCGAAGACGATCCTTACTGGCACCTCGCCGAGGATGCACAGACACCGCTGGCGGCGCTGGCACCGCGCCATGTGTTCTACGTGGCGACGCTGTCGAAGGTGATCAGCCCCGGCCTGCGCACTGCGTTCGTGCAGTGCCCAAGCGCTGCGCACGCCGAGGCGATGGCTTCGGCCTTGCGCGCCACCCGGTTGATGGGGCATCCGCTGGTGGCGGCGCTGGCCAGCCAGCTGCTGCTGGATGGTTCGGCGCAATCGCTGCTGGCGCAGGTGCGCAGCGAAGCGCACGAGCGCATGCGCATGGCGCGCTACCTGCTGGCGCCTTCGCTGCTGCTGCGCGCCGAAGGCCTGCATGCCTGGTGCCGGGTACCAGCGCCATGGACTGACGCCACCCTGGTGCGTACCGCACAGCTGCAGGGGCTGGCGATCGCGCCCTCATCGGCGTTCTGCCCGCCGGGGGTGCAGCATCAGAACGGCGTGCGGCTGTCGCTGGGGCTGGCGGCCGATCGCCGGCAGCTGGAAAGTGCGCTGCAACGGATTGACCGGTTGTTGTTGTCGGACGCGTTGCCGGCGATCGAGCGGTAGCCCTGGAATGGGATGTGCCGACCAACGGTCGGCACCCACCCGACCGGTAGTGCCGGCCGCTGGCCGGCGGAAGATTCCTCAGCACGGTTGGAATGTGCCGACCAACGGTCGGCACCCACCCGACCGATAGTGCCGGCCGCTGGCCGGCGGAAGATTCCTCAGCACGGTTGGAATGTGCCAACCAACAGTTGGCACCCACCCGACCGGTAGTGCCGGCCGCTGGCCGGCGGAAGATTCCCCGGTACGGTTGGAATGTGCCAACCAAGGTTGGCACCCACCCGATCGGTAGCGCCGGCCACTGGCCGGCGGAAGATTCCCCGGCACGGTTGGAATGTGCCAACCAAGGTTGGCACCCACCAAAGCAGGGTCAGACCAAGGCGGAGAGGGCCTTCACCAGCGCATCCATCTGCTGCGGCCGGGTGAACACCGACGGCGTCACCCGCACGCAGGCGCCGGAGTCCAAGCCGTCGCGATGGGTGGTGAACACGCGATGCTCATCCAACAGGCGCTTCTGCAGCGCGATGTTGTCAGCCACGCTGGTGCGCCCGCTCAGGCGGAAGCTGGCCAATGCACTCGCCAACGCCGGATCCGGCGAAGACAGCACTTCGATGTGCGCCATCTGCCGCGCCGGCAGCGTCCAGCGCTCGCGCAGGTAACGCAGGCGCGCCTGCTTGTTGTCCGCACCGATGCGCTGGTGCAGGGCAATCGCCTCCGGAAGTGCCAGGTAAGCGGCGAAGTTGACCGTGCCGGTGTGTACGCGGCTGCCCACGCGGCCGTCGTCGGTCTCGCCCATGTACGGGTCGAGGTCCGCAACGCGGCCCCTGCGCACGTACATCGCGCCGACACCGACCGGTGCGCCGATCCACTTGTGCAGGTTGATGCCGACGAAATCGGCCTTGAGCTGCGGCACCGCGTAGTCGATCTGGCCGAACCCGTGCGCCGCATCGACGATCACGTCGATACCGCGTGCGCGTGCACGCTCGGCGATCTCGGCCACCGGCAGCACCAGCCCATGGCGATGGCTGACCTGGGTCAGCAGCACCAGCTTCAGGCGTGGCAGCCGCGCGAACGCGGCCTCGTAGGCCTGCAGGATCTGCGCATGGTCGGGCACCACCGGCAGCGCGATGCGCTCGACCTGCACGCCACGGCGCTGCTGCAGCCAACGCATCGCACCGATCATGCTGTCGTAGTCGATGTCGGCGTACAGCACCTGGTCGCCGGGCCGCAGGCGGTTGTAGCCACCGATCAGCGCCAGCATCGCTTCGGTGGCGCCACGGGTCAGTGCGATCTCGTCGGCGCCCACGCCCAGCAGTTCGGCCACCTGCCGCTGCACCGCCATGTACTGCGCCGGGAACTCATGACGGCCGTACCAGGCGTTGCCACGGTTCACCTCGGCGGTGTGGCGCTGGTAGCTGGCCAGCGTCTCGCGGCCCATCGCGCCCCAGTAGCCGTTCTCCAGGTGGTTCACTTCATCGGTGATGTCGAAGTGGCTGGCCACGGCGGCCCAGTAGCCTTCATCGCGGGCCAGCGCGTCCGGCGCTACGGTCGTTGCGGGAATCTGCATGGGCGCAGCGTAACCCGCGGCCGCCATGGCGGGCAGTGAAGACAGCGCAGCTGCAGCCGGCAGCAGTGCACCGGCACGCAACAGGACGCGGCGGTTGCGGTCCATCAGAAGCTCAGCCGGTACTGTGCGTACAGGTTGGCACCGTCGGTGTCGTACGGCGCATTGCGCGAGTAGACCAGGCCGCGACTGGCCTGGAAGGTGGCTTCGTCCGGATAGCGGTCGAACACGTTGTCGGCACCCACGCGCAGGCTGTGATGTTCGTTGATGCGATAGCCGACGGCCAGGTCGAGGAAGCTCATCGCACCAAAGCGCTGGTAGATATCGCCCACCGCATTGCCGCTGGAATCGGTCCAGGCACCGTAGTAGCGCATGCGCGCCATCAGCGACCAGGCACCGATGTCCCAGCTGCCGGTCAGGCTGCCCTTGTGCTCGGGCAGGCGATCTTCGAACAGCACGCGCTGGGTCTCGTTGGTGGCCACCGAGGTGCTGCCGTTGTCCACGCGGGTGCGGTTGTAGTTGTAGGCCAGGGTCAGCGTCATGCGGCCCGCGCCGAGGTCGCGCAGGCAATTGCCGACCACGTCCACGCCGGTGGTGGTGGTGTCGAAGTCGTTGGTGAAGTAGTTCACCGAGGTATAGCCCAGCGGATTGGGCGTACCGGCCGGAATGGCGAAACTGGCCGACTGGCTGAAGCGGTCGGTGAGCTTGATCTGGTAGACATCCACCGAGCCGGACAGGCCCAGGTCGGTGCGCCAGGTCAGGCCCAGCGATGCGGTACGCGATTCTTCCGGCTTCAACGGCCTGGCACCGAGCAGCTGCGCCAGCGGATCGTTCGGCGACAGGCGGCCGCTGGTGAAGATCTGCAGCGTGCGCGTATCCAACCCCTGGGTGGTGCTGGTGGTGTTGAGCTGCGCCGGCGTCGGCGCGCGGAAGCCGGTGGACACGGTGCCGCGCAGGGCGACGTCCGGGGTGATCGCGAAGCGCGCCGACAGTTTGCCGTCCAGTGTGCTGCCGAAGCTGGAGAAGTCCTCATAGCGGCTGGCTGCACCGATGCTCCAGCGCTCGCCCAGCGGCACTTCCATGTCCACGTAGGCGGCCTTGCTGCCCTGGCTCCACTGCCCGGCCTGGCTGGCCGAGAAGCCCGGCGCGCCATTGGAGTTGGCCTCCAGGCCCGCAGCCGCGCCCGGACCCACCGCGTACGAGGCCGGATCACCGGCGCGCACCTGGTAGGTTTCCTGGCGGAACTCGCCACCGAAGGCGACGTTGATCGGCTTGGACAGCGCAGCCACGTCCCATTCGTAGTTGAAGTCGGCGTTGGCGTTCTTCTCGGTCTGGGTCAGGCGGCCGAGATCGAAGTCGGTCGGGCTGGCCGGGCCGAGCGAGGCATTGATCGAGTTCTTCAGGCGATAGTCGATGGCGTTGCGGCCATACGAGGCGCTGACATCCCAGCGCAGCTTCGGCGTAATCTCGCCGCGCAGGCCACCGACCAGCTGCAGGTCGTTCTGCACGTTGCCGTACTGCGGGCTGAAGCCGACCGGATACAGCGAGCGCAGGATCCAGCCCGGGAAGATGGCGGTGGTGCGGTACGCGCCGGTGGTGGTGTCCGGGTTGCGCCAGTTGAAATCGCTGACGCCATCGCTGTGGCTGTACAGGCCAAAGGCATAGAGCTCCAGCGTATCGCTGGCGTTGGCCTTTACGTTGAAGCCGACGCGGCGGCTTTCCAGTTCCGGCTGGCCCCAGCGCTGCACCGGGTTGGGCACCTCCAGCTCCGGATGCGCGGCCTGGAAGGCGATGGCATCGGGGCGCTGGCGGGTGCGCGAGGTGGCGTCGGAGGTGGACGATTCGGCGAACAGCACCAGGCTGCCATAGTCGCCCAGCGACCAGCCGGTGCGTGCACTGAAATCGCGCGAAGCACCGTCGCCCTGCGCGTACTGCGAGTAGCCGGCGGTGATCTCGCTACCCGGCCCATCCTCCAGGATGATGTTGATGACGCCGGCGATGGCGTCCGAGCCGTACTGCGCCGACGCGCCATCACGCAGCACCTCGATGCGCTTGATCGCGCTGGTTGGAATCTGTGCCAGATCAGCGGCCTGTGCACCACGGTTGCCGAGCAGCGCGCTGCGGTGGAAGCGGCGGCCGTTGACCAGCACCAGGGTCTGGTCCGGCGACAGGCCACGCAGCGTCGCCGGACGCACGAACACCTGGCCGTCCGCCATCGGCAGGCGCTGCACCACGAACGACGGCACCAGCTGGGCCAGCACGTCCTTCAGGTCGGTGGATTCGACGGACCTGATGTCTTCCTTGCTGAACACATCCACCGGCGCCAGCGTTTCGAACTGGGTGCGGTTGGACGCGCGGGTACCGGTGACCAGCATCGCGTCGAGCTGGGTGGGTGCGGCGCGGCTGCCGCCGGCGGCATCGACCGCATCGGCCTCCGCTGCGATCGCGCCTCCTGCGCTGGCCATGGAAAGGGCAAGGAGGATGGAACGCGAAAGCTTCGAACGATGCACGGCAGGGCTCCGGGAGGACGCGACAGGGCCAGCACCTGTGCGCACACAACAGGCCTGGACAAGGCGCGCAGTCTCGGCGCGATGTGTGAAGGAGGCATGACGTCAGTACGACAGCTTGATGCGCCAACCAAGGTTGGCCCCTGCCAGGGCTCATCCGTAGATCCACGCCATGCATGGGTGGCAATGCAGACCCACGCCCCATCCCCGCACACAGCGGCTAGCCGTTGGCGTCGTCGCCAAAGCCGAATCGGGCCGGCCGTGCCGTTCGCAGCGGAACGAACATCATGGCGGCGAACACCACCAAGGCGGGGGTGGACATGATCCAGATGCCCCTGTTGCGAATCCCGATCCCCATGAAGTCGACCTGCAGATCGCCGATCCATTGCAGCTGCGTCAGTATCATCACCAGCCCGCCGATAGTCGCGCACGGCAACCCACCGTGACCGGCCCCCAACAACGTCGGTGTCAGAAACCCGCCCAGCAACGCGAAGCCGACACGGTACACCCAGGGGTTGCCGCGCCACCGTGGCGCGCCGAACAACATCAGCAGCATCAGCGCCAGGGTCAACAGACTGGGAAGTACCCAGAGGACAAGCAGCATTTCGATCATCTCGATCATCGGCCGGGCTCCGCTGGCCTGGCATCCCACGTCGTCGATCGCATCTCCCTGCCCCCCATCACGTCCATGAAGCACGCATTGTTGCCGGTACGCAGGCAGACGCAAAGCCCCGGCAGCGCAAGAACTGCTAAACGCCGCGCCTGCCGATCCGCTACTGTGCCGGCATTGGATGCGGGGAACGGCAGGATGAGCGCGGCAGGCAAGGCGTTGTGGTACATCGAAACCCATGCGGACCAGCCATTGGCGCTGGCCGACATCGCCGCTGCGGCCGGCCTGTCGCCGTTTCATCTGTCACGCCTGTTCCAGGCCCGCACCGGCACCTCGGTGGTGCGCTACCTGCGCGGGCGCCGCCTGACCGCTGCCGCGCAGCGGTTGGCCAACGGCGCGGGCGACATCCTGCAGGTGGCGCTGGGGGCCGGCTACACCACCCATGCTGCCTTCACCCGCGCCTTCAGCGAACAGTTCGGGCAGACACCGGAACGGGTACGCGAACAGGGCACCGATGGGCTGACGCTGGTGCAGGCGATCCGCCTGGACGAGGCCCCGTCAGCCTGCATTGAAGCCCCCCGGCTGCTCGATACGCCCGCGTTCCAGCTGGCAGGCGTCGGCATGCGGCATACCCGCGACAGCAGCGGCGCGATTCCGGGCCAATGGGCCCAGCTCAACCGCGAGTGGCCGACGCCGGCACCGGTCAGCTTCGGCGTGTGCTGCAACAGTGATGACGATGGTGGCTTCGACTACATTGCGGCACTACCGGCAAGCACGGTGCCGAGCGTGCCTGCGCACTGGCGACGCGTGGACATCCCGGCGCGCCGCTACCTGGTGGCTTGGCACGGCGGACACATCTCGGCCATCCGCTCGACCTGGTTCTGGTTGCTGGATCATTATCTCCCTGCGTCCAACCTGGGCCTTGCCGATGCGCCGGACCTGGAGCGCTACGACGCCCGGTTCGACGAGCACAGCGGCAACGGCGGCGTGGAGATCTGGCTGCCGGTGGAAGAACGTCCCCACTGACAAGGAGTTGAAGATGCGCATGACCGCTGCTGTGCTGGGAGGAATGCTGCTGGCGTTCGCGAGCGTCGGCGCCGCCCGCGAAAGCGGCGTCGCCGGCGAGCGCCACGGCACGACGACGCTGGCCAGCGCCGCCGTGCGCGACGCAGGGCACCGCGACGCGCTGCGCTACACGGTCTGGTATCCGGCACAGGCCGGCAGCCGCGAAAACGCGCTGACCATCGGTCCACCCGACGCGCCGCTGTTCGACGCCGGCCGGTCGGCCAAGGATGCGCCGGTCGCGGGTGATCGCCTGCCGACCCTGCTGCTCTCGCATGGCAACGGCGGCAGCGCGCGCATGATGGGTTGGCTGGGCACGGCGCTGGCGCGGGCCGGATATCTGGTGATTGCGGTGGATCATCCAGGCAACAACGGCGTTGACACCATGACCCTGCCCGGCAGCCTTCTGACCTGGTTGCGCGCCGATGACCTGTGTGCCGCACTGGCGGCCGTGCAAGCTGATCCGGTGCTGGGCCCGCATGTCGATCCTGAGCGCCTGGGGGTCGCCGGCTTCTCGGCCGGTGGCTACACCGCGCTGCTGGCAGCCGGTGCGCGACCGGACCTGCAGCGATTGCGGGACTTCTGCACCGCACATCCGGATGACGGCGTCTGCCGGCCCCAACAGGAGGCGGCAACGCACACGATGGAGGCGCGCGTTGCCGCTGCGGCGTCGCCCGAGCTGTCGCCATGGATGTCCCACGCCAACGACGCACGCGCCATTCCCGGCGTGCGCGCGGTGTTCCTGCTGGCGCCGGCAATCGTGCAGGCCTTTGCGCCCGAGCAGCTCTCCTCACTGAAACAGCCGGTGTCGATCGTGCTGGGCCAGGCGGACACGGTCGCGCCACCACAGACCAATGGCGAGGCTGCGCGTGCGGTGATTGCGGGCGCTGCACTGCAGGTGCTGCCCGGTGTCGGCCATTACGATTTCCTCGCCGCATGCACCCCGGCCGGACAACAGCGGCTGCAGGACCTGTGCAGCACATCGGTGCCGAAGGCGCAGACCCACGCGCAGGCAGCGGACGCGGCAATACGGTTCTTCAACCATTCGCTGCGCTAGTGGCCGCCGGGCATCGCCCGGCGCTACAGTGGGCGCGTCCACGGAGAATCGATCATGCGCCTGCTGCACCTCACTCTGCCGGTATCCGACGTCGCTTCCGTGGCCACATATTTCCACGATGTGCTGCAGCAGCGCGTGGTCGGCAACCATGTGCACGTCGGCTGGAGCACCCTCGAACTTCAGCCTGCGGCGGGACGTCCGGTGGGTGGCGTGCATCTGGCCTTCAACGTGCCGGACAACCGCTTCAGCGAGGCAATGACGTGGTTGCGTGAGCGCACGCCGCTGCAGCGCAATCCGGCGGGGCTGGACTACTTCGCGCTGGAGAGCAGCTGGCAGTCGCAGTCGGTGTACTTCACCGGCCCGGACGGCCTGATCCTTGAACTGATCGGCCGCCGCCGCCTGCCGGCCAGCGCTCGCGAAGGCGTGTTCCATGGCAGCGAGCTGACCTGCCTGAGCGAAGTCGGCCTGCCCAGCCGCGATGTCGAGGCCGTACGCGAACTGTCCAACCAACGTTTCGGCCTGCAGCCGATCAGCCCGGCTTCGCCGCAGTTCGCACCGATGGGCGACGACGAGGGCCTGTTGATCGTGGTCGCGGCCGATCGACGGTGGTTTCCCGAGCAGAAGGACCTGCCCAATGCGCAGGGGCTGTTGCTGCAGGTCGGCGACGTGGCTGGCCCCGGTGTCGTGGAGGACGTTGTGCTCGGCTGGCGGGTACAGGCAGCCTGAACTACCAGCTGCCCGACGCACCACCTCCGCCGCTGCGGCCGCCGCCTCCGGACCAGCTGCTGGAGCTGCTCGCAGACGAACTTGATGACGGGGAGCTGGACGCACCGCGGTGGCCGACGGATGATCTGCGGCTGCCGCGTGCCTTCTCACCGGGCAGCATGGTGAAAATCCAGGCGAAGTACAGCACGAGCGTGCCGGCACTCCACCCGATCGTCGCGGCAAGGCGTGCCACCGGGTCGGCGCGATCAATGGCCAGCAGTGCGAAGAGCACGTAGCCAGCGGTCAGCAGCAAGAGCACTGCGAACCTCACCCCGAAGCTGCGGCGGTCCTTGTGCCAGCGCGCGCGGCACGCCTGCACGAGGAAGAACAGCAGCATGGCTACGATGCCTGCCGCCAGGTCCAGCAACGTGTGCAGGGCCAGACTGGGCGGCAACTGGCCACGCAGCATCATCATCACCAAGAACCCCGAACTGACCCCGAGCATGCCGAGCAGCACCACGCGCACACCTCGGCTGCGGCGCCAGCACCAGCCAAGCAGGCTCGCCACCGGTACGCACAACGCCAATACGAGGCAGACCGCTGCCAATGCCTGGCGTGGCGCCCACATAGCCGCCGACAGCAGACCCGCGGCTACCACAGCCGTCACCAGCAGCGGGCGACCCCAGGCCGGCAATCGCTTCGGGCGCGCCTGCGGCGTGGTGACCTCGCGTGGCGCTCCACGCTGGCGCTCGCGGTGCCTGCGTGCGAGGTCGTCCGGCATCCTGGCCGCGGGCGCCGAGGGCGGTGAGCGCCACAGACCCGCAAGGAAGCCGGCCAGCAGCGTCAGTGCAACCACGGAATCCGCGCTGCGCCAATCGGCCGGCAACACGTTGCGCATCGCTGGCGCTTCCCAGGCCGGCAGGTCCTCGCCATCGATCAGCGCGACCACGACCTTCGTTCCATCCAGCAGGCCCTGGTCAAGGTCGCCATCGCGGAAACGCGGCACGATCGCCTTGTCGATGATGCGGGCGGCATAGGCATCTGGAATCGCGCCCTCCAGACCGTAACCGGTCTGGATGCGTACCCGGCGGTCCTGCACGGCCACGAGCAGCAGCACGCCATCGTCAACGCCTTCGCGGCCCAGCTGCCACTGGTCGAACACCCGCTGTGCGTAGGCCTCGATGCCCTCGTCGCCAGCATGGTCGACCACCAGCACCTGCAGCTGCGCGCCGGTGCGTGCCTGCAACTTGAAGGCCTGCGTGCGCAGTATGTCGCGGGTATCCGCCGAAAGTGCGTTGGCGGCGTCCACCACCGGGTCATCCAGCGCAGGGACCGCAGCACCGGCCATCACCACCATCGGCAACAGGCACAACAGCATCAACAGCCATGCCGTGGCCCGGGTGCACGTCGTCCTGCGCAGCATCTTCACGTGCCCTGCCCTGCCTCGATCCGCGCATGCAGCGCCTGCAGCTGCGCGGCCGCCTGATTGAACACCTGCATATCGGCATCGACCAGCGCCGGCCAGTCGGGCGCGTGCCCCAGCAACTGCGCCACCTGCTCGGTCGGCGCACGATCGAAACCTTCACCCAGCACCGCGAGATAGCGTTCACGGAACCCTGCCGGGTCGCGTTGATCCTGCACGAACAGCTGCACGGCCAGCAGCCCTGCATAGAGGTAGTTCACCAGATAGTTGGGGTCGTCATACATCAGGCGCTTGCCGATCCAGCCGTTGCGCAGCTGCGGATAGCGCTCCGGGTCCTGACCGAAGCGCGCCAGCACCCGGCCGGTCAACGCGTCCAGGTCATCGGCGGTACCCAGCGTGTTGTCCGCCACGCCCTCGTAGATCGACTGCTCCAGCTGCGCCTCTTCGGAAGACGTGAACAGCTGCAGCACCATATCGTCCAGCAGTGACTTCAGGTAATAGGCCTTGGCCCGCGGGTCCTCTGCCTGCTGGTACAGCTGGTCGCGGAAGCGCAGTTCGTTGTAGATGGCGAAGGCCTCGGTCAGCCACTGGCTGCCATTGCGCTGCAGCGGCGAGGCATGGCCGCGCTGCATCCACTCACCGTGCATGGCATGACCGGCTTCATGGGCGATCTCGACATCGCTTTCCAGATCACCACGGCGCACGCCAACGAACAGCATTGCCGGCACGCCGGGAGCGCTTACCGAGAACGCATCCTGGCTGCGGTCACCACGTTCGGTGGCCAGATCCATGCGCCGGTTGGCCGGATCGAGCAGCGCACGCAGCTCACTGACGTATGCCGGCCCCAGGTGCTGCATGGCATCGGCGGCATTGTCGCGCAGCTGCGCCAGCGTCAGTACCGGCGGCATATAGCCGGCATCGGGCAACGTGGTATCCCAGAGCTGCGGCGCATCGATGCCTGAACGCGCGGCGTGGCGCAGCAGCATGTCCTGGTAGGCGCGACGGTCCCGTGCATGGCGTTCGATCGCCTGCAGCGTAGCATCCACCGCCGATGCATCCAGGCCCATGCGCTGGTAGCCCCGCGCCGGTGCAGAACCATCGCCCTGCAGGCGCGCGGCGGCATCGTTCACCTGCACCAGGCCCAGAAGCACCGAGGCCATCGGCTCGCGGCGCGAGTGCAGGCCCTGCCAGTAACCCTTCCAGCCCGCTTCCCGCAACGCGCGGTCCCGCTGCTGGGCCAGTGCCTGCTTGTCGTGCCCGGTGTCCCAGTGCCGACCATCACGCTCGATCTGCGGGTACTCGGCACTGCGCAGGATCTGCCCACGCAGCCGTGCGAAACTGTCCAGCGCCGGATCGGCCAGGGCCTCCACGGCCTCATCCAGTGCGGTACTGGCCGGTGCTGCGGCGTCCTTCAGCGCACGCGCGCGCAGGAAGGCATACGGTGCTGCCCACGCCGCGTCTGCGGGCGCTTCGCGCAGCGCCGCGCGGCCGGTGTGGGCGATGCGGCTGCACAGCCCCATCACCTGGTCCAGCGCCTGCGTCGGGCGATGGTCACGGGCGTTGCGTGCGGCCTGCAGATGCAGATAGCTGTGATGGCGCAGGCACTGCGCCTGCAGTGCCTCGGCCTGATGGAAGCGTTGCGCAGGTGCAAGCGCGGAAGCCTGCTGCAGGGCCTCGACACGCTTGCCCAGCTCGCCGCGCGCGGCCTGTTCGGCTGCCGCACTGGCGAAGTAGGCGCTATCGTCGGCCGGCAGCGACTGCGCCTGGACGCCGGTGAAGGGTGCCATTGCCAGCATGACAGTCATGGTGGCGGTGATGGTGCACATCCTGCGAGCCTGCATCGGCGTCTCCCTGCCTGGATCAGGCTCCGAGCCTAGCAGCCCCCGCCCGGCCGCGCCTGTGCCGGGACAGGCATCAGATCGACTCATCCTCGCGCTTGACCAGCGTCCAGCAGGGCGACTGCGCGAAGGTGTAGGTCTGCTGGTCGCTGCTGTCCGGCGTGCGGATCTGTACCTGTCGTTGCCCATCGGCCAGCGTGCTGACCTGCATCTCGCGGCCCTGCCCGGCCAACGCGGCGGGATCGGGCATCACCGGCCACTCGACATCGGCCAGCGCCAGGCGGCTTTCCACCTTGCGCGGTTCCGGCTCGGCCTCGGCATCGATGTAGCTGTCCAGCAGCGGATCGGCGGTGGCCTTTTCCTGCAGCGCGATCTCGTTGCCGAAGTGCTTCAGGAACGCATCGAACTGCGAGTAGGGGCATTCACCGCTGGCAGGCACCGGTGCGGGCTGGACCGCTGCCGCCGTGGACGACGGCGCGGGATGTGCAGGCGCCACTTCCGTGGGCGTCACCTGGGCCTCGGGCGTGCAGGCAACCAGGGCCACGCCACAGGCAAGCATCAGCACGGCAGCGGAACGGTTTCGACGCATGGGCTCATCCTGAATCCGGTTGGGTCGTCCCATGCTACCGCGCGCCCTACAATTCCGGCACTCCGCCTGTCCGAGACTCTCCATGCGTCGCCTCCTGCTCATGATCGGCCTGCTGTTGCCCGCCCTGTGGCCAGCGCTGGCGATGGCCGTCGATGTCCACGAAGGCGATCTGCTGTTCGTCACCGCCGGCCGCAGCGGCCTCAGTGCGGCCATCGACGATGCCACCGGCAAGCAGGGCGCGCCCAGCTTCGATCATGTGGCCCTGGTCGCTGTGGCGCCAAACGGCTGGGAGGTACTGCATGCGGACGAAAAGGGATCGCGTCGGCAATCGCTGGTCGAGTTCCGCCAGAGCGCCCGGGCCAAGCAGCGGCAGATCGTGGTCTATCGCCTGCGGGCACCGCAGCAGGCGGCGATCAAGGATGCGGTCGCCACCGCGCGCATGATGCTGGGCAAGCCGTACAACACGTCGTATGTGTTGAACGAGGACAGCTACTACTGTTCCGACTTCATCGAGCGTGCGTTCCGTGCGCACCATGTGTTCGCGCTGCAGCCGATGAACTTCCGCAATCCGCAGACCGGGCAGATCGCACAGCATTGGGTCGATCTGTACCGCGGCATGGGCATGGAGGTGCCGCAGGATCAGCCCGGCACCAATCCCAATGACATGTCGGCCGCGCCGGTGCTGCAACGCATCGGCGTGCTGGAATAAGCGAAGCCCCGCGCGCGGCGGGGCTTCGGGGGTTGCCCAGGGTGGGTACCGACGTCACTCTTCCTCGTCCTGCCCACCTTGCTGCTGATTGCGCTGGTTGCGCTGCTGCTGTTCCTGCTGCTGTTGCTGCTGCTGGTCGCGGCCACGGCCCTGCTGCTGATCCTGCTGGTTCTGCTGGCCCTGCTGCTTCTGGTTCGGGTTCTGGTTCTGCTGTGCCATGTCCGATCTCCAAAGCCACGCGCGGAATGCGGTGGACGGGGCCATCGTCTGCAGCGAAGAGTTAATCGCGCGTTGGCGGACAGCTACACCTGTGTGTACGCGCGTGAATGAACACGCGAAAGTCCTTGCGGCACAAGCCGCTGAAGGATTCATGCGGGTTCGGCATGTCCTTATGTGGTAATGACAGGAGCACGTATTCAGTGCTGTAGGGCGCACCGGAATGCGCGAGCGTTCGCTCAAGAATGGCTACCCGAAGCCGATAGGCTGCGGACGGGCTGCTATGGACGGCCCATCTTTCCAAGCATCAACAAGGAACGTCTAAATGAACGCCGTGGTTGCAGAAGCAAGTGACTCTCGCCTCCTCAAAGCGGTCGAGAGCATCGCGATCAGTCCCGCAGACGCGAAGGCCCTCGTCACCCAGTACAGGCGCCAGATTCTCTCCCGGGATCCAACACGCGGCCAGCACGAGGTTGCAGGGTTGGTGGCCGACAAGATCATCAGCCGTTATTGCCGGATGTCAGCCACCACGGGGGGAGCGACTGCTCTGACCGGGGTCATCCCGGGAATTGGTACGGCCCTGGCAATGGTTGGCGGTGGTCTCGCCGATGCAAGCATCAGCATGAAACTGCAGGTCGACATGACCATGTGCTTGGCTGAGGCCTATGGATGGGACGTGAATGGCGAAGACGCCAGGCACCTGGCTTTTCTCATCGCCGCAGGAGGTTCTCTGGAGAAGCTCGGCGTCGAAGCGTCGACTCGGATCGCCTCAAATGCTGGCGTAAAGATGGTCCGTCAGTACTTGAAGGGCGCCGTGTTGCAAGCTCTCAAGGAACTCTTCAAGAAGATCGGCATCACCTTTACCCGCAAGGCGCTGGAAAAAGCCATTCCGTTCGGCATCGGAGTCGTCATCGGCTCAGGGGCCAACTATGCGTTGACCAAGTATGTTGGCAATACTGCGCGAAGCTGGTTCGAAGCGGATGCCGCACTGGGCAACAAGCCCAATGAAATCTGAGCAGCGCGCGTTCTGGCCATGCGGCTTTCAAAGCAGGAAGCCGCATGATCCGGGGATACTGGACTACGGCATCACCGGTGGTACATACGCCAGGGTCATGCCCAGCAGCCACAACAGGCCCAGCACCAGCGGGATGTGCACCAGCAATTGGATGAAGGTGAAGCCCACGATGTCGCGTGCCTTCAGGCCCAGCACGCCCAGCAGCGGCAGCATCCAGAACGGGTTGATCAGGTTGGGCAGGGCTTCGGCCGCGTTGTAGACCTGCACCGCCCAGCCCAGGTGCGCCTTCAGTTCGTTGGCGGCCTGCATCACGTACGGCGCCTCGATGATCCACTTGCCGCCACCGGACGGCACGAAGAAGCCCAGCACGGCCGAATAGACGCCCATCACCAGCGCGAACGAATCGGTGCTGGCCACGTGCACGAACAGGCTCGACAGCCGGTGCGCCAGGGTCTGCCCGTCACCGCCAGCGGCGTGGGTGAGGATCATCGCGATGCCGCCGTACAGCGGGAACTGGATCAGCACGCCGGTGGTACTCGGCACCGCCTTGGCCACCGCGTTGAGGAAGCTGCGCGGGCGCCAGTGCAGCAGCAGGCCCAACGAGATGAACAGGAAGTTGTAGGTATTGAGGTTGGCGATGGCGGTGATCACCGGCTTGTTGGCGAACTCGTTGAACAGCCAGCCGAACGCCAGCAGCGAGAGCAGCACGGTCAGCAGCGGGCTGTATTCCAGCCATTCGCCCGGGCGCGTGCGTCGCTGCAGCGGTTGCGGCTCGGCCTGTGCAGCACCGGGGAACTCCTCGGCGGTACGCGCACTACCCGCCGCGGGTGCCGTCAGCCAGGCGATCAGCAGCGAGACCAGGATCAGCACCGAGGTCAGCGCGATCGACTGCCACAGGAAGATGGTTTCGGTGAACGGCAGCACGCCGGTGATCTCCACCAGCCCCGGCGGCATGCTGGCCGGGTTGGCCTGCAGCTGTGCGGCCGAGGAACTGAGCCCCATTGCCCACACCGCACCCAGGCCGAGGTACGCCGAAGCACCGGCGGCGCGGTAGTCCATGCGCAGTTCGGTACGACGGGCCAGCGCACGCACCAGCAGGCCACCGAACACCAGCGAGAACCCCCAGCTGAGCAGCGAGGCGAGCATGCTGACCAGGCCCACGTACAGCACCGCACCGCGGCCGGTACGCGGCACCCGGGCGAGGAAATCGATGAAGCGTGCGACCACCGGCGCCGTCGCCACGGCGTAGCCACCGATGACCACGAAGGCCATCTGCATGGTGAAGGGAATCAGGCTCCAGAAGCCGTCACCGAAGGCGCTGGCGGTGGCCTGCGGGGTCGAGCCGAAGCCCATCGCGGCCAGCGCGACGATGACCACGCCCAGCACCGCGAACACATACGCGTCGGGGAACCACTTTTCCGCCCAGGCGGCCGAACGCAGCGCTGCGCGCGCCATCCAGCCGTCCTGTACTGCTGCCGTAGAGGCCATCGCCTACCCTCCCAGGTTCGATGGATCGATTCTGGGCGGTGGGGTGCGGGCTGTCAGCCACCTATTGGTCGTAGGCGGCACAGAACGGTAGTGCCGGCCGCTGGCCGGCAATTTCCCAATCGGGATGGTCGTGCAGCCGGCCAGCGGCCGGCTCTACCAGATCCAGGCATCATCGCAGGTGGTGGAAGGCGGTGGTGCCGGCCGCTGGCCGGCAACCTCGGGATCGCGCACGGGTGCAGCCGGCCAGCGGCCGGCTCTACCAGATCCAAGCATCACCGCAGGTGGTGGAAGGCGGTAGTGCCGGCCGCTGGCCGGCAACTTCGGGATCGCGCACGGGTGCAGCCGGCCAGCGGCCGGCTCTACCAGATCCAAGCATCATCGCAGGTGGTGGAAGGCGGTAGTGCCGGCCGCTGGCCGGCAACCTCGGGATCGCGCACGGGCGCAGCCGGCCAGCGGCCGGCTCTACCAGGCCTTGGGATCAACGCAGCGCCAGGTCCGCGGCGATGCCGGCAAACAGCGCGGCACCCACCCAGTTGTTGTGCAGGAACGCCTTGAAGCACGGGCCGCGTTCGCGGTTGCGGCAGATCCAGAACTCGTACACCACCAGCGCGGTGGCCACGGCCACGCCGGCCAGGTAGTACCCGCCCAGCCCGCCGCGCACGCCGACCAGCGCCATCGTGGCCAGGAACAGTGCGTACAGCACGCCCTGGATGACCAGGTCGAGATCACCGAACAGGATCGCGGTGGAGTGCGAGCCCATCTTCAGGTCGTCCTCGCGGTCGACCATGGCGTACCAGGTGTCGTAGGCGGTGGACCACAGGATGTTGCCGGCATACAGCAGCCAGCCCAGCATCGGCACCTCGCCCTGCACGGCGGCGAACGCCATCGGGATGCCCCAGCCGAACGACATGCCCAGGTAGACCTGCGGCAGATGGGTGTAGCGCTTCAGGTACGGATAGCTGGCAGCCAGGAACACGCCGATGAAGCTCAGGCCGATGGTCAGCCCGTTCAGGGTCAGCACCAGGCCGAACGCCACCAGCATCAGTACGGCGAACAGCGCCAGCGCGGCACGGCCGCTGATCGCACCGGTGGCCAGCGGGCGCGCCTTGGTGCGCTCCACATGCGGGTCGAGCCAGCGGTCGGCGTAGTCGTTGATGACGCAACCGGCCGAGCGGGTCAGCCACACGCCGGCGGTGAACACGAACAGCGTCCACAGCGGCGGCAGGCCGCCCGCGGCCAGCCACAACGCCCACCAGGTGGGCCACAGCAGCAGCAGCGTGCCGATCGGGCGATCAGCGCGCATCAGACTCCAGTAATGCCGCCAACGCGGCGTCGCCGGCGACTGCGGCGAAGTGAGGGGGGTATCAGCCATGGCGATAGGATACTCCTGCCCCTCCGGCACGGCTTTGCCCGTGGGGGGAGATTTGTTCGGCGAAACTGGATAGAATGCCGGTCCCGCACCGCTTCATGGCGTTGCGATGCCCGCCCCGGCACCGGCCGACGGCGCGGCGGTTCTACAACGCGCCCGTAGCTCAGCCGGATAGAGTAGTGGCTTCCGAAGCCATTGGTCGGGGGTTCGAATCCCTCCGGGCGCGCCATTTTTCCTTCATTGCCTGTACGCAGCGTCCCAACTGGGCGATGCTGCGATGTCGCGAGGTGTCCGGCACGCCGCCAGGAATGTCAGGGAATGAACGTTGCCGAGCGATGCTCGCAACCGGCTGCATCCCGTACCACGATGGAGTACTCCGTGTCCGCACTGGATTGGCCGGGCAGGAACACGCCATCACCATCGAACAAAACGCTCTGCTGTTCACCCTGCCCGATCGACAGCCCGATCGCTCCCGGTGTGATTTCCTCAAGGATCACGTTGTAAGGTCGCCAGGCATCCTCGCCTTTACGCCTCATCTCTGCGCGAGCGGTCCTTGAGTTCAACCTGCGTCTCTCATCCACCCACAGCTGAAGCGGCTGATCAGCGTTGTGGGTGATCTGGAAGCGCCCGTAGGTCAGTCCGTCGACTCTCTCGGTGCCGACGTAGGTGAAATGGGCCGGTGGACACTTCGTGGTGCGGTTCGGATGCGCCGCACAGGATGTCAGTGCAACCACGAGGCAAAAGGCAGTCAGGCGCTTCATGGGTTCGAGGCCTGATGTGGGTTGTTGTCGCGGCGGCAAGCGGCAGTGAGGGCAACCAGCACTGCGCCCCAGAGCGGCGTGAGCAGCACGACGCTCATCACCGTCAGCGAAACCGGTACCTGCCAGAGCAGCGATGGCCTGAATCCGCTGAATCTATAGGCTTCCAGTACAAGCACCACGACCTGGGCCAGAAGGCCCGCGAGCAGCCCTAGGCCTGCCCCCTTGGCAAGCCGCTTGATCGTCAGGCGGCCCGCGGCGGGAACTCGTGCGCCAATTCCCAGCAACAGAAGGCTGACGGCATACAGCCAGAAGAAAACCTGATGTGAGTCGAAGGCGTAAAGCGCCCTGCCCACAAAGTGCAGGAACAGCCAGAGTGCTCCACACGACACCGCGTAGGCCAGCCCGTACCGAAGAATCTGCCTGGCTTTCATCTTGTACCTCTCCGAGGGCGTGCAGGCCGATCGCGTTCTTTGGTGGAGGAGCGCGGGAGCTCATGCACCTTGCATCCCGCTTGGCGCCCTACTCGCGCAACGCATCGCGCAGCGCTCGAGAGTACCTGCCTGCCTCCAGCGTTCGCAGCTGGGCCAGTGGAATCCGATACCTCCTGAACAGTGCGGCCAGTTCTCTTGCAAGCCCCTGGAGCGGAGCGCGTCGAACAATATTGATGAGACCTTTTCCAAGGTATCCAAATTCATCTTCATACTAGACGCCGAATTCGAGTTTCTTAAGGCCAGGCTGGCACTGAGAAGAAGATTGCGACTGCCGGCCCACAGCGGGCATCTGCGCCCCCCAACAGTGGAGGTCATACGGAGAATATCTGAAAATCACTATCTGCATATTTCCCGCGCCCTGCCGAGAACTGCCGCGCTTGCCCGTCCGACTTCGAGCTTTCGTATCAATCCAGCACATTCAGGCCGATCCCCAGTTTTCGCTCCATAGATCACGGGCTCACCCTTCCTATCTACTCCGTCCAAATAGAGCACTGCGCAATCACCAGCGATCGTACCAATGCGCACCGCACGAACCTTCTCGATACTGGCGTCTGGACCGGCTGCACCCTCGCACATCCCACCGTAATACGCACTACTCAGTTCCGCGTAGATGGGTTTCAGCTGCAGCTCCCCTAAGCGGTCATTCTCGCATGCGCTCAGGGCGAGCACACAGACGGACGCGACAGACAAAGCGCGCAGGAAGAAGCCTTTGGCATCGAGAGAACTCTTGAGCAACCCCGATTTCCTTTGACTGTTTTCCATTACCTCCCCAGAACGATCTGCTCGAACGCATTGGTCGCGCTGCGCCGATCTCCCTTGCGGTTGCCGAGCGCGCCATTGGTCGCACACCTGGCGTCATCCGCCAGGCAGTAGGCGGAGCTCGGCGCTTCAGCGCACTATAGCGCCGCCGAGCATCGACCGAATACGTTGGCGGGCTTCTCCCGAAGGCTCACGGCAACCACCCGTTGCTTCTGCTCACCGCAGCCCCCCATCACCCCGTACAGGATGAGAAGTCCCTTGTCGTTGACGTAGCCGATGAACTTGCCCCCACTTTCATCCGGAGCGGCCCTGACGAAGTAGACGCTCTCCCCGGGCGCTGGCTTCAGGTCACTCAACGGCATTGGACCGATCTTCCCTTCAACCTCTGATGCCGATACCACGGCCAGCGAATGCTTCAACATCCACTCCGCAATGGCTGCTTCACTATCAGGATCAAGCGTGGAAATGCGGTCAAGCGGCAGAGTCGTTGAATTGCCAGGGAAAATCGCACCGGACGAAACATCTACCCAGTCCGACTTCCATTCCGTATGTTGAAACTGGTGAATGCTGCAGCCCCCCAGCATTGGCAAGAGCAGCACCGCTGCACGCAAGATATGAATCGCCCAGGGTTTTCTAGACAGTCGTCAGCCGTTTAGTGCGTACTGCTTCTCGAACTCTACCGGGGACAGCCCGTCGTTGGAACTGTGCCGCCGTTTTGGGTTGTAGAACATCTCGATGTACTGGAAGACGTCGGCCCGTGCCTCGTCGTGATTGCTGTAGATCCTCCGCTTAATACGCTCCCGCTTCAGTAGCTGGAAGAAGCTCTCCATCGCTGCGTTGTCATGGCAGTTTCCTCGTCGACTCATGCTGCACACGATGTCGTGCTCGCGCAGGAAGCTCTGCCAGTCTTCGCTGGTGAACTGGGTTCCCTGGTCGGAGTGAAGCAGAAGCCCGGGGCTTGGCTTGCGCCGCCACACTGCAGCCAATAGCGCCTGCAAAACCAGGTCCGTATGTTGAGTTGGTCGGGTTGCCCATCCAACGACCTGACGCGAAAACAGATCAAGCACTACCGCCAAGTACAGGAAGCCGTCGTACGTGCGGATGTAGGTGATGTCCGTGACCCACGCGCGATTTGGCTCACTGACTTTGAAGCCGCGAGCCAGAACGTTCTTGGCGACTGATCCAACAGGGCCGCTCAATGGGCGTGGTCGCCGACCGTAGCCGACCATTGCCCGCAGCCCCTCGCTCTTCATCAAGCGTGCCACGCGATGACGACTACACGTCTCGCCAAGCTCGCGCAGATCTGTGGTCACTTTGCGGTGGCCATACACAGAGCCGCTTTCCAGCCAGCTGTGCTTGATTAGGCCGAGCAACCGCTGATCGTCCTTGTCGCGAGCGCTTGCCGGCTCTTTTAGCCAGGCGTAGTAGCCACTGCGATGGACGCCAAGCATCCGACACATCGCCGCGAGGCCGAACTCATCTGCGTGTTGCTTCATGAAGGCGTACTTTGCTCTTACCCCTTTGCAAAGTACGCGGCGGCTTTTTTTAGGATGTCTCGCTCTTCAGTGACCCTGCGTAGCTCAGCCTTGAGGCGGCGCACTTCCGCGTTCTGGTCCTGCTCGACACGCCGGCCAACATCGCCTTTGCCTTGTTGCCGCTTCCAGCCGTAAAGACTATGGATCGACACGCCCAGTCGCTCGGCAACCTCCGCTACCGGACGGCCGTACTCAACGATCTGTCGGACCGCCTCGATCTTGAACTCATCGGTGTACCGCTTCGTGCTCATAACCACCTCCGCCTAAGCCATAGTTTATGGCTGCGAGGTGTCTACGGAACCCTGGGCGATTCAAATTGACTGCGCCAGCGATTCAACAGACATGCTTCTACCATCCGGCCCTATGAAGTTATTTCCGTTGTGGTGAATGCTAATGGTAAGCATATTCGGGGGCGACGGAATCATTTTATTGCCCAGATAAGAATCAGGATTGTCGTGGGGTGGAATATAGTTTAGGTCGGTGAGCCCGTGAGGGTCGACCCGCCTTGCCGGGGAAGCGCTAGCGTACCCATAGGTCGAGATCCCCCCCATCAACCCAATCGGATCACTCTGCGAATACCGCCCCACAGCCGGGTCGTATTCACGCTGGTAGTTGTAGAACAACCCACTCACATCCGTCGCCTGCTGGCCCGGAAAACGCAACGCCAGCTCGAACACCACACCATCGCCATCCGGGTCGGTACTCGGAATCTGGTTGCCGAACACTTCGCTCTTGTTGCTCCACTCCCAGATCGCCACATCGCGCGCCGGGTCGATCACTACGCGCGGTGTGCCCAGGTGATCCGGCTGCACGTAGGCAAGTTCCGGCACGCCGGTAGCCGGCATGTTGATCAACGCCACCGGGTAGTTGTCCAGCCAGATGGCCTGCTGCTCCGCCTGGCCTGTGGCCGAGTAGTTGCCCAGCCACTGCCCTGCTTCGTCGTACAGGGTGATCTGCGCTGCACCACCGGCCGGGGTACGCAGCACGCGCTCGCCGCGGTGGTTGTAACCGTAGCTTTCCAGCACGGCATCACCTTGCTTCACCGCGTTCATGCGGTTGGCATCGTTGTAGATGAACGACTTGCCGCCGATGCGGGTGGTGTTGCCCACCGCGTCATGGTCGCGCGCTTCGCCGTCCACGGCGGTCAGCCGGTGGCTGGTTGCGGGATAGGTGTAGCTGGCCGTGCCTGCCGAGGTGGTCAGCGCGGTGCGATTGCCGGTGGCGTCGTAGGCATAGGTTTCAATCGGCGTGCCTGTCGTCCCGTCCTGGGTCTGGGTCAGGCGACCCAGCGCGTCGTAGGCGTACTTGGCCAGCACCGACGAGCCTGCGCCGTTCTTCAGCTCGGTGATCGAACCGACGGGATCGTAGCCATAGCCCAGCGACAGGCCGCCTGCGGCCGGGTCATGCACCGCCTGCGGGCGATAGTCCAGGTCCAGCGGACGCTGCAGCTGGCGGCCATTGCCATAGGTCCAGCCCGTCGCCGGGCCGAAGGCCGCATAGGTCACGTTGTTCACCACGATCCGGCGTGCCTGGCCGGGCCGGGTCAGGCCGATCTGGCTGATGCGCCCCTGGGTATCGCGCACGTAGTCGGCCACGCTGCCGTCGGGGTAGGTCAACGCAGTCAGGCGCCCCGACTTGCTGTAGGCATAGCGCAGCGTACTGGCAACGCCGTTGACGGTCTGCACCTTGCGGGTGATCTGGCCGAAGCGGTCGTGGCAGTACTGGGTGCTGCCATTGGCGTGCAGCACCTGCCCCAGGCGCCCCTTGGCGAAGCGCTCGTCTGCGGCACAGGCGGCCGGCGCCACGTCATAGCTGTAGCCCACGTCCAGATTGGGGTCCGGATAGGCAACTCCGATCAAACGGTTCAGCGCATCATAGTGATAGGTGGCGGTGACGCCACGCGCATCGGTAGCGGTCTTGCGATTGCCGGCGGCATCCACGGTGAAGCTGCTGGCGCCACTGTCCGGGCTGACCTGCCCGGTCAGGTCACCGAACCCGTTGTAGGCGTAGGTGGTATGCAGGCCCTTCGGGTCGGTGACCTGGGTGACCTGGTCCAGCGCGTTGTACTGGCTGCGGATCTCCGCTGCCACGCCATCGACATCCTGCAGGGTCTGCGCCAGTCGGTTGAGCGGATCGTACTGCTGGCTGGTCACGCGCTGCAGGGCGTCGGTCACCGTCTGCGGGTTGCCATTGGCATCGTAGGCAAAGCCGGTGGCGTGATTGCCAGCGTCCTTCAGCGCGGTCAGCTGGCCGAGCGTGTTGAACGTCCGTGCCAGGGTGCGGCGCAGGGTGCCGCCTGCATCCAGCGTGTCTTCCTTGAGGCGGTTGCCGGCGTTGTCCAGCGCATAGTGAATGGTGTTGCCCGCACTGTCCGCGATGTCCGTCAGCCGCTGGGCGGCGTCGTAGACATAGGTAACGCTGCTGCCGTCAGGCTCGGTGACCTGTTGGACCTGGCCGGTCGGCCAGTAGCTGATCTGGGTCACCCGGTCCTCGGCTGTGGTGGCACCGCGCACGGTGACCGAGGTCGGCCAGCCGCGCGCATGGTAGGTGTAATCGGTGACCACGCCGTTGGCATCCTTGACCGACAACGGCCGCCCGAACGCGTCGTAGGCCAAGGTCTCGACCGTCTGGCCCAGCGCATTGGTCACGCTGCGCAGGTCGCCCTTGCGATAACTGCAGGCACCACTGGTCGCGCATCCCGCGTCGTCCGCGGTGTAGTAGGCATAGGTGGAGACATCCGCCACATCACTGCGTGGGCCATCCACGCTACGCAGCAGTCCCACCAGCGGGCACTCCGGGCCCTCTGCCTCACAGTAGGTCTGCGTGGTGACGCGGGTGTCACCGGTCACCCTGTCGCGCACGGTGATGGTGGTCGGCTGGAGGCGCGCATTGCGCGCGATGCGGATCTCACGGTTGCCAACGGTCTGCTGGACCAGCCGATTGCTGTCCATGGCCACGCGCGTTTCGCTGATGCGCTGGTCCGGAGTACCTGCCGCTTCGGTGGTGGTGGTCACACTGACAGCACCTGCGGCAGCGTCGCTGGCCTCCGCATAGGCGTAGTTGGTAACAACGCCACGGCGATCGGTCACTGACTGAAGCCGACGCCGGAAATCGGTGCCCTCGGGCAGATAGGCGCGAGTGATGCTGCCATTGCTTTCGGTGATGCCATTGACCTTGCGCGGAAGGCCACTGGTGCCGCTGGCGGTCAAGGCGTAGGTGCTCTGCTTGCCCAGTGCGTCGGTGACGATGGTGGTGCCTGCCGGGGTGTACTCCAGGCGCACGCCATCAATGCCCACGTCGGCTTGGCTGCAATCGCCGGAATGGCGGCTGCAGGTGACTCGCCCTTGCGTGTCATAGCCGTACCAGCTGTAGCGCTGGTTGTCTTCGGCGGTCACGCCGGTCAGGTAGCCCGGGAAGCGGGCATCCTCATAATGATACGTACGGCTGGCACCGTCTGCATAGGTCGCGGTGATCAGTTCCCCGGCCGGGGAGTAGGCGTAGCTCACCACAGGCTGGCCGGCGATCACCAGGGCCGAGATCAGTGAATCGTCGCCCGGCGCGAGGTACTGGACGTCCACGCGTCGGCCGGTTGAATGGGTGATGCTGAGCAGGCGGCCGCGGCCGTCGTGTGCATAGGTCAGCGACGTTCCGTCTTCGAAATCGCGGCGCTGCATCAAGCCATCAGCATCAAAATGAATGCGCTCTCCGGCACGTGAAAGTTGCCAGTTGGTGCCCTGCTGGACCGCGCGATCGCCGCTTCCGTCCATGGCTTCGTAGCTTGCCCCCACTTTCTGGAATGCGGTCTGCCCGCCATCGGCGCCGATCAGCCCAACTTTCAGTTCGGGGCTGGGAGGGAAGGTGGAATCGTCTACGCCTGCGGTAAGCCGCAGATTGTGGGAATGGGTCCAGCCCGTGCCCAACGCGCCACCCGCCGTGCTTGTCAGGGAGTGATAGTGGCGTTGGAAGTTCACCCATCCAAGGTTGAAATCCGGCTCAGGCTGGGATTTATCGCCAGTGGTCGGGTCACACGGGTTACCAACGGGACACTGCTGCGGCGGCAGCGGCGCGCTTGTGTAGGAGAGCATGGGCGACATGTGCGGCTCGTCCTGCTGGACCAGTGAGCACATCTGCAGGGCCTCATTCCACGTCAGGGACGGTCGATTCGGACAAAGCGCCGTTCTGGCCCGGCGCACACGCTCCCACCCCACTATCGACGAGCATTCTTGGGTGCTCTGATGATAGAAGTTCAAGGTGTAATGGAAATCCTTCTCCTCGTTGGTGACGCTACCGTCGTCGCCCCTGCCAAGTCCAAGGAGCTCCACCCAAGGATCCTCCGTGAGTGAAGTCGCCGGGCACTGCGGGTCGCTGACGCGGGTGGCGAGGATCACGCTACGAATCTGATCTTCGGAGGAGTACTCCTGCCCTGAGTGGATGTAGACCCAGTCGGTAGTAACGATCTTCTCGGGTCTCACCCGGTAGTCGTAGATGACCTTCTTTCCAAGGACGCGTTGGCGTTTGACATGCCAATCGAAGGGTTTGTCCTTTTCGTACTGGGAAAAGAGCGACTTGATGTCCTTCTGCACCGCCGCTTCGGTGGCTCGCGGCTGGCCCATCGACAGGTAGCTCTCCCACTTCTTCTGCACCTCCTGCGCCTGCGCAGCCCAAGGAGCCAAGCTCCCCAGCGCGATCATCGCCAGTGCGGCACACGAAATGGTCTTCAGTCGTTCCAACATCCCTGTTCTCCTTCCTGGACAAACACAGCACCGGCAGGAACGAGAACGTGGGGCGGTTGCCTCACCACGTCATGCTTCGGATCGTCCCTGGTCCGGAATGCGGCCTGACCGCATGGGGGACGTTATCTCCGATGTCGTTTACACATTCAAGTCAGAAACTGTGGAGCGGGTCGGATTTCAGAGTTTTCTGATTCAGGGGGGGGGAACGTGTCGGAAATTCAGCCGAGCGTGGGCTCGGCTCTACAAGGCGAATGCCTCCAGAAACAGAAACACCGGGCAGTGCCCGGCGTCTCCGTCACAGCGTGGAAGGGTGTAAACCTCAATACTTACCGTCGAACGCGAAGATCGGCTTGCGCGTCTTCCACGCACCAGCAGTAAAGTCCGGGAACTCCAGCGTCTGGAAGCTGTTGGCGATCGACTGCTCGCTCAACGGGGTGATCGCACTCCAGGTCACCGCGTCGTAGATGTCGATCGGCATCGGTGCCTTGGCCTTCAGTGCTTCAACAAATGCATGGATGACGAACCAGTCCATGCCACCGTGGCCGGCGCTGGCGGCGGTGTCGGCATTCTGCTTCCACAGCGGGTGTTCGTACTCATCCTGGTACTTCTTGAACTCCTCCCACTGGTGCGGCGGGCTGCGGCCTTCGATGTGGATCGAATGGTTGACGTCCATCCACAGGCCCTTGGTGCCCTGCACGCGGAAGCCCATCGAGTACGGGCGCGGCAGCGAGGTGTCGTGCTGCAGCAGGATGGTCTCGCCGTTCTCGCAGGCCAGCGTGGTGGTCACGATGTCGCCGAGCTTGAACTTCACCTTGGTGCTGGGGTGGGTGGTGCCGCCACTCTTGGCCACGGTGTATTCGTGCAGGCCACGCGCCTTGGTCGCGAAAGCGTTGATGTGGGTGAAGCGGTTGCCACGGTTGATACCGGTGTACATCGCGCACGGGCCGATGCCGTGGCTGGGATACAGCTCGCCATTGCGTTCCACCGAATGCTCGGTGCGCCAGCGTGCTTCGCTCCAGCCCTTGGGACCGAACTCCACGCCGCTGTCGTACGGCTGGTTCGGGTCGCCGGAATTGAACTTCACGCCGCGCAGGTCGTGCTGGTAGCCGGCCTGCAGATGCACCAGCTCGCCGAACAGGCCCTGGCGCACCATCTGCAATGCCGCCATCACGTCGCGGCGATAGCAGACGTTTTCCAGCAGCATGTACGGGGTACCGGTGCTCAGTTGCGTCTTCAGCACGTCCCAGTGGTCCTGCAGGGTGATGCCAGCCACCACTTCGCAGCCGACGGCCACACCGGCCTGCATCGCGGCAATCGCCATGGGTGCGTGGTATTCCCACGGCGTGGCGATGATCACGCCATCGATGCCCTTCTGTTCCAGAAGTCGCTTCCAGGCGTTGGTGTCGCGGTCCTGGCCATAGGTCTTCGGCGCGGGCTTGCCGGCCTTCGCCACCATCTCTGTGGCACGGCCGAGCATGATCGGCTCGATATCGCAGACGGCAACCACTTCGACGTCGTCGCGACGCACCAGTTCCTTCAGCAGCACCAGCCCGCGCATGCCGGTGCCGATCATGGCCAGGCGCACCTTGCGCCCGCGTGCCCAGGCGGGGGTCTGCGGCAGCAGGCTGCTGGCGGCGACAGCGGCGCTGGCCGCGATGAATTCCCTACGCTTCATGGCAAACATCTCTCCTCTTGGCAGCGTGCCGGCCGCAGCCGGCACGCCAGGTCACGCAAACGGAATTACTTGAACCGGTAGCCGATGGTCACACTGTAACCACGGCCGAAGATGGTTGCGTAGTCACTGGAGTCACCCAGGAAGCTGTTCGGGTCGTAGAACGGCAGGCGGTTGAACAGGTTCTTGACGGTGAAGCTCAGGTTCCACGCATCATCCGGGCGCCAGGTGACGCTCATGTTGGCGGTCCACCACGACGGTGCACCATCGCACTTGCTCTTCTGCAGGGCCAGGTAGCCGCCGGTGCAGGTTTCCTTGTTGTTGCTCTCTTCGTCGATCTGGTCGGTGGCCCACTTGGTGCCGCCCACGTAATTGACG
The DNA here is from genome assembly GCF_052446685.1 of Stenotrophomonas sp. LC732. NCBI lineage: Bacteria > Pseudomonadati > Pseudomonadota > Gammaproteobacteria > Lysobacterales > Lysobacteraceae > Stenotrophomonas > Stenotrophomonas sp. LC732. The sequence continues at coordinate 4,213,926 of NZ_CP199214.1, forward strand.
AACATGCTGGTGGTCACCTGCTTGTAGGTCCAGTCGGCATTGAGCGTGGCACGCAGGCGCGGGTTGTTGTAGTAGCCCACCACGTCGCCGTAGTACCAGCCGTTCTCGGCGTCCATGTAGAAGCGGTTGCGGTTGGCGATGGTGGCGGCCAGGCCGATGTTCAGGTTGCCCCAGTCGCCCAGCGAGAAGCGGCTGCGCGCATCGATGTCGAAGCCGTCGATCAGGGTCTTGCCGCGGTTCTTGTACTGGCCGACCACGCTGGCCACGTTGCCGGCGGAGTAGCCCGGCAGAGTGGCCGGGCAGCTCACGCCGCTGGCCGGATCGGCGCACATTGCCGCCAGCTGGGCCAGGTTGGCACGGTCGCTGTCGGTGATCGGCGAGCGCGACATCGAGATGATGTCTTCCATGCGGCGATAGTCCGGCGCGACGATTTCGTTGTTGCGGTAGATGAACCAGTAGTCGGCCGACACCGACAGCCAGCTGGCCGGCTCGTAGACAAAGCCGAGGGTGGCGATCTTCGCCTTCTCCGGCTTCAGGTCCTTGTTCGGCTGGGTCATGCGCGCCACGGTGCGGCTGCAATCGACGTTCAGCAGGCTCTTGCCCAGATCGACATCGCCCGGCCGCTGCGACTTCAGCAGCAGGTTGGCGATGGCATTGGTCTCGCCGCAGCGCAGTTCGTCACGGAAGCCACCGAGCTGTGCGAACACGCCGCCATTGCCGGACTCGGCCAGGCTCGGCGCGCGGAAGCCGGTGGAGTAGGTACCGCGCAGCATCAGCTGGTCGAACGCCTGGTACTTGAAGCCGATCTTCGGCGCGACGTTGGCGCTGAAGTTCGGGTACTTGTCCACGCGGACCGCGGCGTCCAGCTCCAGCTTGTCGGTGATCGGTGCCACGGTCTCGGCGAACAGCGCGTAGGTGTTGCGCTTGCCGTCGAACCACGAGCCGCCCTGCTGGGTGATCAGGCCGTTGGCCGCATCGGCGTTGCCCGGGGTGTAGAAGGTTTCGCGGCTGGCGTTGAAGCCGAACGCGGCGCGCATCTCGCCGGCCGGCAGCTGGAACAGCGGGCCTTCGATCTTGCCGTCCAGGGTGTGCAGGCGGGTCCACGACTGGATGTCGAAGGTCGGGAACGCTTCACGGATCAGCGCGGCGTTGGCTTCGCTGATCTCGCCGAACTTGTACGCCGGATGGTCGGAGATGATCACCCGACCGGTACCTGGATCGATCGTGTACGGGCCGAAGGCCTTCTCGAAGCCCTTGGTGTTGACGTTGATCGTCTGGTAGGTGGTGGAGTGGGTACCCGCGCTGGCGAAGGCGGTTTCCCAGTTCCAGTCACCCCGGTTGCCACGCGCACCGGCCAGCACGCGGTAGCTCTTGTCGGTATTGCGCTGGCCGAAATAGTTCGGGCCGGCATCCTGCAGCAGGTAGTTCAGGCCGACCACCCCGCCCATCATCGCCTTCAACTGCGGACTGGCATGGTTGTATTCGTTGTTGGGGCCCAGGAACGGGTACAGGAACTGGTTGACGGTGTTGCCGGTATTGCGCGAGAACCAGCTGGTCGGGTTGCCGGTGGTGGTGCCGTAGGTGCGCGGCGTGCCACCGTTGGCGCGCAGGTCGATGTCGGTGTAGGTCGCCTCGGCGAAGATCTCGGTGCTGTCACCCACCAGGAAGGTGCCGTTGAGGTAGGCGGTGTTGCGCTCGGACTTGGCACCGGCATCGATCTCGTTGTTCATCCAGGTTTCCCAGACGCAACGCGGACCGGCCGCTTCACTGGTCAGCACGTTCCTGCAGCCCGGCGCAGCTTCCTGCACGCGGCGGCCGGTGACCGGATCGAAGGCGAAGTAGGTGCCCGGGTTGAACTCGCCCGGCTTGCTGCCCACGCCCAGGCGCAGGTTGTTGAGGTAGTTCGGGTTGTTGACGTAGTACTGGTCCGGACGCTTGTCGTAGAAATCGCTCAGCGGAATCGCGTCGCGACGGTACATGTTGACCGCGCCGTAGATGTTGAAGCGGTTCTCGGCCAGGTCGCCGAAGCCGGCGGTGATGCTGGCCTGGCGTTCGCCATAGGAGTCGATGCGCGAAGAGGTGTCGTTGGTGAAGCTGATCTCGGCACCCTGGAAGTTGCGCTTGGTGATCACGTTGATCACGCCGGCCACCGCGTCGGTACCGTACACGGCCGACGCGCCGTCGGTCAGCACTTCCATGCGCTCGATGGCCGCCGCCGGGATCGCATCGATGTTGACGAACTGGGTCTGGAAGCCGGCCGGCGCACCGTAGTACGACAGGCGGCGACCGTTCAGCAGCACCAGCGTGCCCTGTGCGCCGAGCCCGCGCAGGTTGGCCTGCGAGGCACCATCGGAACCGGTGAACAGCGAGCGCGCATCCTGCTGCGCAGGGCGTGCGGCCGGCAGGTTGTCGAGCACCTGCAGCAGCGTGCGCGCACCCATGTTCTGGATGTCCTGCTTGCTGATCACCTGCACCGGCGAGGCGGTTTCAACGTCGGTGCGGCGGATGTTGGAGCCGGTGACCTCGATGCGGGCCAGGTCGGTGGCGTTGTCCTTGCTCTCCTGGGCGAAGGCAGGAGCGGCAAGCGAGAACAGCGCGCCGGCAATGGCCAGCGTCAGCGGAGCGATCGGGCGGCAGGGGGGGCGGTGGTGGCGGGCGGGCAACATCGGGGTTCTCTCCTGGCAAGGGTGCGGCGCAACTGAGTGAGCGCGTGGGCGTTCGGCGGGCAAAACGCTCCCGGGCCACGGCCATGAGGGCCGTAGTCGGGATGGGGCGGGGGAGGAGCGGTGTTACGTGGGGGTCATGGGGCGACGATGCTGGCGGAGTCGCCCTCCTGGCCGATCAGTACGGCGTTGGCCCAGTTGGCACAGACCTGGGCGGGTTGGCTGCCCTGCGCACCCAGCGTGCGCAGGCTCAGGGTGGAAAGGCCACGGATGTCCAGCTCCGGCTTGACCACGCCGGGCGCCTTCACCAGGCCGCTGTCGTACAGCAGGCGGTTGTCGCCCCATACCTGGAACTGCAGGCCGCCGGCGTTGCGGCAGGCGTCGTCGATGCCGAGGTCGGCACGCAGCAGGTGCCAGCCGCCCTGCAGGCGCAGGTCGATGCGGCTGCTGGCGCCGACCCCCAGGCCACGGCGGAACTGCAGGCCGTTCATGCGCATGCCGGCGTCGCCACGGAAGGACTGGTCGGTACGCAGCTGGCTGGCCAGCGCGGCCGGCACCGGCAGCTCGGAGAGATAGCGCTGCCGGGCCGGTCGCTCCGGTTCCTGGTGTTCGAGAATGTGGAAGGTGGACAGGGCGATCGGGCCAACATCGCGCGGCTGCAGTGCATCGAACGCGCGGGCGCTGCCCTGTGCGGCGGTGACCATCGGGTCGGTGCTGCTGGCGCCGTCGCCTTCGGGGTTCTGCACGCTCAGCACGCGGAAGCGCAGCAGGCGGCCGGCGTGGGCCGGGAAGTCGATGCGCTGCACGCCTTCCTTCAACTGCAGGCGGCCACGGGCGATCGGCTCGCCCCACTCACCGTTGCTGTCGCCCAGGTAGACCTCATAGTCACGTACCTGCCCGTGCTTCCAGTTCTTGTCATTGCGTGGCGCGATGTCGATGCCATCGATCATCTTCCGCTCGCCGAAGCCGATCACCCACTCGTGGGCGCCGGTGCGCACGGCCTGGTTGCGCACGCTGCGGAACCAGGTGGCCGGATCGTCGTCGAAAGCATTTTCCAACGCATGGCCAGGCTCTTCGGCCGGGCGGTTGACCACCAGCAGGCTGTCGGCCGGCAGTTCGCGGCCCAGCACCGGTGCGGCCGGATAGGCATCATCGGTGGCTGCGGCAGCGACTGCGAAGTCCAGCTGCAGCTGCAGTGGCTGGCGGATGTCCTGGGTGGCAGTGCGCACATGCACTGTGCCGCGGCGGTCCTTGGCATCGAAGTACCAGCCCTCGTTGGCGCTGTTGAAGGCGGCAGCATCGGCCAGCGCCGGCAGCGCGCGGCCACCGGCCTGCACCGCACGTGGTGCCTGCCGGCTGAGTACGCGCAGGCCGTAGCGGCGCTGCGCCAGCTGGCCGTTGTACTGGCCCTGCACGGCGTCGATCTGCACCTGCACCGGGCCACTGCCCTGCGCCGGCGCCTGCACGCGGATTACCTGCGTGCTCGACTCGCCCTGCTGGTAGCGGCGCGTGTTGCCATCGTCTTCGTACAACGTGTACTGCGAGTCGCCCTGCGGGTACAGGTCGAAGGTCACTTCATCGAGCGGTTTTTCGCCATCGAACAGCATCGACGGGTACATCGGCAGGATCGCACCGGCACGCACGAACACCGGCAGCGTGGCCAGGTCCACCTGGCGGTCGAGCTGGCGGCCATCGGCGGCGGCCTGCACGCGACGGCCATCCCAGTAGTCGATCCAGCCGCCGGCCGGCAGGTGGATGTCGCGGCGCCAGCCACGGCTGGCGGCCTGGCTGCGGTACACCGGCGCCACCAGCAGGTCGCGGCCGAGCAGGAACTGGTACTTGTAGGTTTCATCCTGCGCATGCGGGTCGCGCGGGTTGTCCCACATCAGGCCACGCACCGGCGGTGCACCGGTCTGCGCGGCCTCGTGCACCAGCCCATACATGTATGGCGTCAGGCGCATCTTCAACTTCAGGTAGTCGCGGTTGATGCTGCGGTAGGGCTCGTCGTACCACCACGGGTGCTTGCGCGCGTTCGACGACCAGCCGCTCATGCCCATCAGCACCGGCGTGAACGCCTTCCACTGCAGGTCGCGGGTGAAGGTCTCGGCGCTTCCGCCGAAGATCGCATCCACATCGCCGCTGGCGTAGGCCATGCCGGACAGGCCCGAACCGACCAGGGTCGGCACGTGCCAGCGGATGTAATCCCAGCTGCTGCTCTGGTCGCCGGTCCATGCCACCGCGTAGCGCTGGATGCCGGCCCAGCCCATCACCGTCCACAGGAACGGGCGCGAATCGGAATTGTCGAGGATGCCGTTGAATGCCTGGCGGTTGGCGTCCATCGCGAACTGGTAGCCCTTGCCGGTCCAGGCCACGTCCAGCTTCTGCACGCGGCTGCCGGCCTTGCCCACTTCCCACGCGATCTTGTCGACGCCGTTCTCGGTCCACAGGCCGGTGCGGAAGCCGTACTTGGCCAGGCCCTGCACGGTTTCCGGCAACTGCTTGTAGCCGCAGCCGTAGCCATCGTTGGGCAGGATCCAGCCACCGGGCATGTCGTGGGCGCGGTACTGCTTGGCCACGCTGTCGATCACATCGGGCGTGGTGCCGGTCGGGCCGTCGCTCCAGCCTTCGGGCACGGTGCCGGGCTTCCTGCTGTTGTCGCCGTCGTTGTAGCAATCGGCATCGCCGTAGGACAGCGCCCAGCGCGCGACCATGTTGGGGCGGCCGGTCAGCTGGGTGTAGCGTTCGATCAGCTTGGGCAGGTCGGCGCCCACGAAGTAGTACGCATCGAAGCGGTCTTCGCGATGCAGCAGCGTGGCCTGGTCGCTCTGGCGCAGGTCGTAGCTGCCATCGCTCCATGTATTGCGCAGCATGCCCCAGCCACGGCTGCTCAGCAGCATCGGCGCCGGGCTCGGCCGATCACCTTCTTCCCAGCCACCGGAATAGGACACCTCCAGCTCGCGGCCCTTGAACTGGTAACGGCCGTTCTGCTGGCCACCACCGAAGTAGCCCTCATCGGCCTGCGAGGACAGCACCTGCACGCTCTGCGTGGCATCCAGGTCCAGCGGTTGCAGTTCCTGCCACAGCGCGGTGGGCTGGCCATTGTCCAGCCGTTCCAGGCGCAGGCGCAGCGGCTGCCGCTGTACATGCAGTACCAGTGCCTCGGTACGCACGCGGATTTCCTGTGCGTCTTCTTCCAGCTGCGCCTGCACGCTCGCCTTGGGCTGCGGCAGCACAATCGGCGCGGCCTTGTCGCCGGCGCCGGTCAACGTGCCGTTGCGGCCGGCCTGCACGCGGATGATGTCGGTCGCCGGCAGTTCAATGCGGATGCGCGCGCCCTTGTCGGTCTGCAGGTCCCAGCCCTGCACGCCGTCGCGGCTGGCGCTGGCGCGGACGGTACGCAGGTTGCCGACCGGCTCGGCGCGGGCCGTCATGGACGCCAGCATCAAGGCCGGCACCAGGGCCAGCATCAGCGGCGAGCGACGAACGCAGTTTTCCACGCGGACTCCCAACCCGTTCACCGGGCGTTTCGAAAGCGGTTGGGCCGACTCTAGGGCAGCGATTCGAAAGATGTCAACAAATTGAAAGGAAAAAGGAAGATATACTCCATTGAAACGAAAGTTGCTGCGCCGCAATACTTTGTGTAAGCGCTTGCAGGCGCCTGTTAAGCATTGTGCGATACGGAATTCCGTCGGTCCTTTCGTTTTTCCCGGCATCGCGGGCAAGGCAAAGCCACCCACCTTTTTTCTTTCTTTTTACTTTCGATGTTTGACATTTCGAAAGAAAACGCAGATGGTGCGCTGGCCCAACTGGAACCTCCGAATGGACGTCACCCTGCTTTCCGATGTGTCCGCCTGGCAGCGCCTTGGCGGAGCCGATACCGCTACCGAAATCGCCCAGCAGCCTGCGCTGTGGGACGCCCTGGCACAGGACCTGTCGCGTGCCCGCGACCGCCTGCAGGCCTTCCTCGGCGACAGCCTCAACGATCCCAACCAGCGCGTGCTGTTCACCGGCGCCGGCAGCTCCGGCTTCATCGCCGAAATGGTGGCCGACGCGATCAACGCGCAATGGCCCGCCGAGGTGCGCGTGGTGCACACCACCAGCCTGCTGACCCACCCGGCGCTGTACCTGCAGCGCGACCGTCCGACCCTGCTGGTCTCGTTCGGCCGCAGTGGCTCCAGCCCGGAGAGCGTGGCGGCGGTGGACCGCGTGCGCAGCGACGTGGATGACGCGCGCTTCCTCGACATCACCTGCAACGCCGATGGCGAGCTGGCCCGCCGTGGCGCCGGCCGTGCCGACACCTGCACCCTGCTGATGCCGTCGGCCAGCTGCGACCGCGCCTTCGCCATGACCAGCAGCCTGACCTGCATGCTGCTGGCCGCGCTGACCGTGTTCGATCGTTCGCCGTGGGATGCGCGCGTGACGCGCCTGAAGCAGATCGCCGCGCTGGCCCGCGAAGGCCTGGCGCAGTGGGATGCACCGGTGGCGACACTGGCGCAGCGCCCGTTCAACCGCATCATCTACCTCGGCAGCGGCCCGCTGGAAGCACTGGCACGCGAGTGCGCGCTGAAGGTGCTGGAGCTCACCGCTGGCCGCGTGCTGGCGCTGGCCAACACACCCCTGGGCTTCCGTCATGGCCCGAAGTCGACGCTGGATGGCAACACCCTGGTGGTGGTGCTGCGCAGCGTGCAGCCGCTGGCGCGCCGCTACGAACAGGACCTGCTGGAAGAACTGCGCCGCGACGGCGTGGCCGGCCAGGTGCTGGCGATCGGTCCGCATTCGGACATCGGCGCCGACGACGAATACACCCTCACCGTGCCGGCACTGGACGATCCGTGGCTGGCACCGGTGTGGCTGGGCTTTGCGCAGCTGTTCGCACTACAGCGCTCGGCCGCGCTGGGCCTGACCCCGGACAACCCGTTCCCGGACGGCACCGTCAACCGCGTCGTCAAGGGCGTCACCATCCACCATGGCTGAGCTGATCGCCCACGCCTGCTACGGCATCGACATCGGCGGCACCAAGATCGAGCTGGTGGCGTGCGATGTGGCGATGCAGGTTACCTGGCGCCGCCGCGTGGCCACCCCACAGGGTGACTACGACGGTTTCCTGCAGGCAGTCGTGGCGCTGGTCGCCGAGGCCGATGCCGCACTGGGCCGTAGTGATGCGGCGATCGGCATCGCCCTGCCCGGCGTGCGCGACCGCCGCAGTGGCCGCCAGCTCAGCGCGAACGTGCCTGCGTTGACCGGCCACAGCGTGGCCGCGGATCTGCAGGCGCGGCTGCAACGCCCGCTGCATTTCGGCAACGACCTGCAGTGTTTTGCCCTGTCTGAAGCACACGGCGGTGCCGCCGACGGCTACCCCAGCATGTTCGGCGCCATCCTCGGCACCGGTGCTGGCGGTGGTTTCTGCGTGCAGGGCCGCCTGCTGACCGGTTTCAACGGGCTGGCCGGCGAATGGGGCCACTGGAGCGTGCCCGGTCATCTGCTGCAGCGCCACGGCCTGCCGCTGATCGACTGCGCCTGCGGCCTGCAGGGCTGCGTGGAGCGTTATGTGTCCGGCAGTGGCGTGGCGATGATCGAGCGCCACCTTGGTGGCAGCGCCGCCGACGCCAGCGCGGTGATCGCCCTGGCCGAAGCCGGTGATGCCCGCGCGCGCAAGGCGCTGGACATCCATCGCGACCTGCTCGGCCACAGCCTGGCCGCGCTGGTGCTGGCGCTGGACCCGCACGTGATCGTGCTCGGCGGCGGCCTTTCGCAGTACGCGCCGCTGTACCAGCACCTGCCCGCCGCCATCGCCGCCCACCTGTTCAAGGGTGTGCAGGTGCCACCAATCGTGCCGCCACGCTTCGGCGATGCCGGTGGCGCACGTGGTGCCGCCCTGCTCGCCTGCCAACCCTCGTTTTCCTGATGTCCGGAGCCTGACCATGTCCCCGTTGCAGACCCTGCTTGCTTCCCACCGCGCCGGTGCCAATGTCGGCCTGTACAGCGTCTGCTGCAGCAACGAGCAGGTGCTGCGCGCGGCCATGCACGTGGCACAGGCACATGGCACCGTGCTGCTGGTCGAGGCCACCTCCAACCAGGTCGACCAGTTCGGCGGCTACACCGGCATGACCCCGCCGCAGTACCGCGATTACGTCGGCGCCCTGGCCGATGAGGAAGGCTTCCCACGCGAACGGCTGATCCTGGGCGGCGACCATCTCGGCCCGAATGCCTGGCAGAAGCGCCCGGCGGCCGAAGCGATGACCCACGCGCGCGTGCTGATCGAAGCCTACGTCGCCGCCGGTTTCCACAAGATCCACCTCGACTGCAGCATGTCCTGCGCCGATGACCCGGTGCCGCTGCCCGATGCCATCGTCGCTGCACGTTCGGCCGAGCTTGCCGAGATCGCCGAACGCACCGCCGCCGAACACGGCCTGCCGCCGCCGGTCTACGTGATCGGTACCGAGGTGCCGATTCCCGGCGGCGAAGCCTCGCTGGCCGAAGGCCTGCAGGTGACCACGCCGGCTGCCGCCGCGCAGACCCTGGCCATCCACCAGCAGGCGTTCGACACGCCACAGCTGCGCGATGCGTGGCAGCGCGTGATCGCGATGGTGGTGCAGCCCGGCGTGGACTTCGACCACAGCAGCGTGCATGAGTACAACCCGGACGCCGCCCATGCGCTGGCCGACTTCCTCGAGCGGCAGCCGCGCATCGTGTTCGAAGCGCATTCCACCGACTACCAGCGCGAAAGCGGCCTGCATGCGCTGGTACGCGACCACTTCGCCATCCTCAAGGTCGGCCCGGCGGCCACCTTCGCCTACCGCGAGGCGCTGTTCGCGCTGGCCGCGATCGAGGCCGAACTGCTGCCGGCCGCACAGTGCTCGCGCCTGCCGCAGGTGCTGGACGAGGTGATGGTGGCGCAGCCGAAGTACTGGCAGTCCTACTACCAGGGCGATGCCGCCGCGCTGCGCCTGCTGCGCCGTTATTCCTTCAGCGACCGCTGCCGCTACTACTGGGGCGAGCCGGCGCTGGTACAGGCGGTGCAGACCCTGTTCGCCAACCTGGAGCAGCATGCGCCGCCGCTGGTGCTGCTCAGCCAGTACCTGCCGGAGCAGTACCGCGCCGTGCGCGAAGGCAGCCTGGCCAACACCCCCACCGCGCTGGTGCAGCACCGCATCGGCCTGTGCCTGGGTGAGTACGCCCGTGCCTGCAGCGCCAACCAGGCCGGACCCCGCACGCAGAACGCAGGTTCGGCTGCCGGCGTTCCTGCGAACGGCTAATCTCTACCTTTTCCCGCAAAACCGAGAATGGCCATGCGCAACACCCGCTCCCGCCGGCAACAGATCCTGCAGCTGCTGATCGAGCACGGCTCGGTGCAGGTGGCCGATCTGGTCGAGCGCTTCGGCGTGTCGGCGGTGACGATCCGTGCCGACCTGACCCACTTCGAATCGCAGGGCCTGGCCAACCGCACCCACGGCGGCGCGACCCTGGTGCGCACGCCGCCGCAGGAACAGGACATCCATGAGAAGGACGCGCTGAACCTGCCACTGAAGGAATCGATCGGTGCGCGCGCTGCGCGCCTGGTGCAGCCGGGTGACAACATCATCATCGATTCCGGCTCGACCACGATGACGCTGGCCCGCCACCTGCGCGCGCATCGCGACGTGACGGTGATGACCAACGGCCTGAACATCGCCTGGGAACTGGCCAATGCCGCGGGCATCACCGTGCTGCTGACCGGTGGCCTGCTGCGCCAGCAGTCGCTGTCGCTGCAGGGCAGCCAGGCCGAAGCCAGCCTCAACTCGTACAGCTTCGACACCCTGTTCCTGGGCGTGGACGGCCTGGACCTGCAGTTCGGCCTGACTACCCACGACGAGGCCGAAGCCCGCCTCAACCACCGCATGGTCGAGCGTGCGCGCCGCATCGTGGTGCTGACCGATGCCTCCAAGTTCGGCCGCGTCAGCCTGCACCGCATCGCCCTGCTGGACCAGATCCACGCCATCATCACCGACGCCGGCATCGACGATGCAACCCGCGAAGGGCTGCAGCGGCTGGGCATCGAAGTGATCATCGCCGAGCCCACCGCATGACCGACACCCGCACCCTGCATGGCCGCATCCTCACCCCGCTGGGCTGGCGGCGCGGGCACGTCCACTTCGATTCACGCGTGCGCCGGCTGCAGGTGGACGACCACAGCGGCGCCGACGACCTGCAGCTGCCGGTGATCCTGCCCGGCTTCGTCGACCTGCATGTGCATGGCGCGGCCGGCGTGGACCTGATGCAGGGCGGCGACGTGGCACGCACCATCGCCCGCACCCATCTGCGCTTCGGCACCACCACGCTGCTGGCGACCACCATGACCGCCGGGCTGGACGAGATCGAGCACGCGCTGCACGGCGTCGCTGCGGCAATGGCGGCGCCTGATACCGACGCCGCCAGCATCGTCGGCGTGCATCTGGAAGGACCGTTCATCAGCCCGCAGCGGCTGGGCGCACAGCCCAATCGCACGATCGAGGCGACGGTGGCACTGGTGCAGCAGCTGCACGCGCTGGCGCCGATCCGGGTGATGACGCTGGCGCCGGAGATCGGCGAGCACACCGCGTTGATACCCGCGCTTTCGGCGATGGGCATCCGCGTGCAGCTGGGCCACAGCGCCGGCACCTACGAGGAGGGCGTGGCGGCGCTGCAGGCCGGTGCCTCCGGTTTCACCCATCTGTTCAACGGCATGACCGGCGTTGACCACTATCGCCCGGGCATTGCGGCGGCGGCGCTGGCGCATGCGCAGTACGCCGAGATCATCCCCGACCTGCAGCACATCCACCCCGGCGTTATCCGGCTGGCCGCGCGCGCGATCCCGCGCCTGTACGCGGTGACCGACGCGACTGCCGCCACCGGCATGCCCGACGGCGAGTACGCGCTGGGCGAGCAGCGCGTGCACAAGTGCGGCGGCTGCGTGCGCCTGGCGACGGGTTCGCTGGCCGGCAGCGCACTGACCATGGACCAGGCGCTGCGCAACCTGGTGCGCGTCGGCCTGGACCTGGCCGACGCCTCGCAGCGGGTTTCCACCTTCCCGGCCGACTATCTGGGCCTGGGCGATCGCGGCCGCATCGCGCCCGACGCCCGCGCCGACCTGGTGGTGCTGGACGCCGAACTGCGCCTGCAGCAGGTGGTCATTGGTGGGCGCGTGGTCGATCTGACCTGACGCAAGCGATGCGGCCCGGATGCCGCGCGGGCTCCCTGTAGAGCCGAGCCATGCTCGGCTCACCGCGCGAAGCGCGGCATGGGGAACCTCGATATCGGAACGGAAAGCAGCCGAGCATGGCTCGGCTCTACAGAATGCACTCTGCGACGAACCGCCGCCGGGCCTGGCCCGGCGCTACCACAGGAACTGCCGATGACTGCAAGCACCGCCCCGCGCTGGCCCGTACGCTACCTGCTCTTCATCGGCGGCCTCGGCGGCCTGCTGTACGGCATCGACATCGGCATCATCGCCGGTGCCCTGCCCTACCTGGAGGCAACGGCCAGCCACGCCTGGCAGCTCAGCAGCCAGCAACTCGGCTTCGTGGTGGCGGCGGTACTGCTGGGCAGCGTGCTGTCCTCGCTGTTCGCCGGCATGGTCGCCGACCTGATCGGTCGCCGCGGTGCGATGCTGCTGGCCGGCCTGCTGTTCACCGCGTCGATTCCGATCATGGCGCTGGCCTCGGGCTACACGCCGCTGCTGCTCGGGCGGCTGCTGCAGGGCATCAGTGGCGGCCTGATCGGCGTGGTGATCCCGCTGTACCTGGCCGAAGTGCTCAGCCCCGAGCGGCGTGGACGCGGTGCGGCGATGTTCCAGCTGCTGCTGACCATCGGCCTGGTGTTGGCGGCACTGATCGGGCTGTACCACGCACATGCGGTGGATGCCGCCACCGAAGCCGTGCGCTCGCTGCCGCTGGCGCAGCAGGCGCAGGAACTGTTCACGGTGAAGGACCAGGCCTGGCGCACCATCTTCTGGAGCTGCCTGGCGCCAGGCCTGCTGTTCTGTGCCGGCATCTTCTGGCTGTCCGAATCGCCGCGCTGGCTGGTGCGCCGCGGCCGCGTCGATGATGCCCGCCGCAGCCTGCAGCGGGTGCTGCCTGCTGCCGACGTGGAACCCACCCTTGCACAGATCCAGGCGCCGGAATCGAGCAGCAGCGACGGCAAGCGCGACCCACTGCTCAGCCGACGCTACGTGGTGCCGTTCGTGCTGGCCTGCGTGGTGCTGGCCTGCACCCAGGCCACCGGCATCAATTCGGTGCTGGCCTACGCGGTGAACATCCTCAACCAGGCCGGCCTGTCCGGCTCGGTGGCCAACGGCGCCGACGTGGCGATCAAGCTGCTCAACGCGGTGATGACCGTGGTCGCGCTGCTGCTGGTCGACCGCAAGGGCCGCAAGTTCCTGCTGATGCTCGGCAGCGGCGGCATCTGCGTGGCCCTGCTGGCCGCCGCCACCCTGTTCTTCCAGGCCGAGCGTGGCCGCGCCGACGTGCAGCCGCAACTGCAGGCGGCGGTCAGCGCCGATGGCTTGCAGCTGGTGCTGGACGACGCACAGTGGCAGCGCCTGGGCGCCGGCATCGACAGCGAAGGCCGGCCGATGCAGCTGACCGTGTCGTACGCCTACGGTGACTTCACCAATGTGCGAGCCCTGCGCAGCGACAGCCTGACCGACCGCGAGCTGCGCATCGAGCGTGCCGGGACCGTGCAGCCGGACAGTGTGATCGGCGCGTTCTTCCGCAAGCTGCATCTGAACCCGTTCGCCGACCCGGCCAAGGCCGCACAGGCACCGCTGCGCATCGAGCAGGCCCGCATCGGCCCGGTGCCGCCGCCGGCGCATGGCTGGGCGGTAGCCGCCTGCATCCTGGTGTTCGTCGCGTTCTTCGCGGTCGGCCCCGGCGTCTGCGTGTGGCTGGCACTGTCGGAACTGATGCCCAATCGCATCCGCTCCAACGGCATGAGCATCGCCCTGCTGATCAACCAGTTCGTGTCCACGACCATCGCCGCCATCTTCCTGCCCACGGTGGGCCACTACGGCTACGCCAGCATGTTCCTGTTCTGGGCGGCGTGCACGTTCGTGTTCTTCCTGGTAGCCGCGTTCTGGCTGCCGGAGACCAAGGGCAAGTCACTGGAGGAGATCGAGGCACGGTTCGCACGGTAGCGGTCGACCTTGGTCGACCTCCGCGCGTAGCGCGGTGGTGTTGGCGCGCCCGTCACTGACCGGTGATGTGCCTGGCCAGCGCCTGTGCCTCGGCAATGCTCGGCAGCCCGCTCAGCATCATCGATTCCCCGAAGGGGCCTTTCACCGTCGCCACCATCAGCACGCGGCCGTCCACGCTGATCGCCGCGCGCTGGCCCACCAGGGCCGAGGTGCCATCGTGGATGCGCTGATGCGCTTCTGGCCGATAGCGGATCTGCAGGCCTGGCTGCTTGGCATCGTCCAGCACGTAGCGCACATCGGCGATGTCCGCACTGCCGGCAATCGGCGGCTCGCGCAGCGCCAGGGTTTCACCTTGCCAGTGCGCCGGAGTGCCGTTGCCAGCCGCATCGACCGCGCTCAGGCGCACATCCACGCCGGCGCGCGGCGCATGATCCTTGCCTGCCAGCGCACCGGGCGTGGCACCCGGCATGCATCCGGCCAGCACCAGCGCCGCGCCCAGCAGGAGCGGAAGCGCGCCCCTCATTTCAGCTTCCGCAGCTTGAATGCCACCAGCACCTGCAGCAGCCCGTACAGCAGGCTGCCAATGCCGATCCACAGCGTGGTCACCGCCACGCCTGCGTATGGATTGGCCGCGAACAGCAGCCCCAGCACCACCGCCAGCACGCCACTGAGGATCAGCAGCCACTCGCCCTGGATCTGCTTGCGCACGCGGATCGCGAAGACGATGCGATAGATGCCGGCTACCAGCAGCCACGCCGCCAGGAACAGCACCAGCACGCTGGCGGTGGCCAGCGGGTTGATCACCGCCAGGATGCCGAAGCCCAGCGAAGCGATGGCATACAGCGCCAGCCAGCCGCGCGAGGCGCCGCTGCCACCACTGATCAGTGCGAACAGGCTGATGACCCCTTCGATGATGGCCATCACGCCCAGCGTCCAGGCCAATGCCATGGCTGCGGACAGCGGCCAACCGATGGCGATGATGCCGAAGCCGAGCGCGACCAGGCCATACAGCAGCAGGATCCACCAGCTGCGGCCAACCGCTGACAACAAGGGAGACAAGGGGGAATTCATGGTCACTCCTTCGATCCGGAACCGGGTTCATCCTAGCCCGTGGCGATGAAGGGAGCGATCACGGCACCCGCGCGCACACCCATACCCGCACCTCTCTGGCGCCCACGCAGCGCAGGGTTTCGGCGATTTCCATCACCGTGCTGCCGGTGGTCATCACGTCGTCCACCACGGTCAGATGCGTGGGCACCGGCCCGTGGACATCGAACGCATCGAACAGGTTTTCCCTGCGCTGTTCGGCCGTGCGTTCGGACTGCGGTGCGGTGTGCCGCCGCCGGTACAGCCCCTGCCAGACCGGCAACGGCAGCAGCCGGCAGAGCTCGGCAGCCTGGTTGTAGCCGCGCTGGCGCAGGCGCCGGCGGTGCAGCGGCACCGGCACCAGCGGCGGGCAGGACCAGGGCGGTGGTGCGCGCTGCATCAACTGCGCCAGCAGGCGACCGGCCGCCAGGTCCTGATGGAACTTGTAGCGCAGCAGCAGCTGGTCCACCGGCGGCAGGTACAGCAGGCTGGCGTGGGTGGCCGTCTGCGGTGGTGCTTCCTCGCGGCAGCTGCCGCAGACGATCAGGCCCTCATCCGGCAACGGCAGTGCACACCGCAGGCAGGCGCGACCGGCCCAGGGCAGTCCGGCGAGGCAGGCGCGGCACAGATCGAGATCATCATGGCCCGGATCGCCGCAGACCAGGCAGCGCAGTGGCAGCAGGACACCCAGCAGTGCGCGGGAGACACGGGTTGCCGAATGCAGGAGATCAATACGCATTGCCCATGCTTCATCGCGCTGCCCATGTGCGGCCATCGGCGAAGCACCGATCGCAGTGTCGGGACTGCCCGCAACTGCAGAGGGTGCTGCCGATCAGGAAAGGCGTCCGCCCTGCCCAGGCCCGGTTGATGCAACGGCCGACGCCGTCAACACCTCCGCCAACCCACGATAGATCGGCACCCGGCATACCAGACCGGACACGCCCCGCGCGATCAGCACCGTGGCCAGGATCGGCAGGAGCAGATCGCCGCTGTCGGTCAGCTCCAGCGAGATCACCGCCGAGGTCAGCGGTGCCTGGGTGACGCCGGTCAGGTAGGCGCACATGCCCAGCAGCACGAACGCACGTGGGTCCACGCCCGGCATCAGCACCGCCAGATTGTGGCCCAGCCCCGCGCCGACCGCCAACGCGGGCGAGAACAGGCCGCCGGGTATGCCGGCCACGTACGATGCCAGGTTGGCCAGCAGCTTCATCAACCCGAACTCGTGGCCGACCAACGCCTGCCCCTGCACCAGGCTGCGCGCCTGTTCGTAGCCGGTGCCGAACGCGCCGTCGCCGAACGTCAAAGCCAGTACCACCACCGCCAGACCGCAGCCTGCGGCCAGCAGCACCGGATGCCGCTGGCGCAGCTGGCCCAGCCAACGCGGGCGGCCCGCCGCACTGGCCAGCACCGCGCGCGCGAACAGGCCGCCCAGCAACCCGGCCACCACGCCGCACAGCAGGATCGCCAGCCAGCCCTGCCCCAGCGGCAGCCGCGCGCTCACATGGCCGAAGTAGGTGTAGTTGCCAAGCAGGCCCAGCGACACCACGCCACCGACGATCACCGCCGTCAGCAGGGTGCCGGAGAAGCGATGCTCGAAACGGCCGCTGAGCTCCTCGATGGCGAATACGATGCCAGCCAGCGGCGTGTTGAACGCCGCGGCAATGCCCGCTGCACCACCGGCCAGCAGGAAGTGCGAGAGCTCGCGAGGATCCTTGAAGCCGAACCAGCGGCCGAACAGGTACATCAGGCTGGCACCCACATGCACCGTGGGACCTTCGCGTCCGACGGACGCGCCGCCGAGCAGCGACAACGAGGTCAGCAGCAGCTTGCCGGCTGAGACCGCAGGCGAAAGATTGGTCTTCCGGAATGGCTCATCGGGCTTGTCCAACGCAGCGATGACCTGCGGAATGCCGCTGCCCCGCGTGGGCTGCAGCACGCCACTGGTCAACCAGGCCAGCAGCGCGAAGATGCCCGGCGTGAGCAGTAGGGCCCACCACGGCGAGTGCGCGGTGATGCGCTGGAACAGATGGAAGGCCGCGTCGCTGGCCTTGGCGAACAGGATGGCCACCAACGCCACGGCCACCGCGCCGCCCCAGAGCGCGGCACGGCGGCGCCAGGCCTCGCTGAGAACCAGCGCGGTGATGCGGCCGCGGAGGCGATGGAGATCGGTCATGGGGCACAGTCTGCGCGCCAGCGCTTGCGTTGGGCAGCGGTTATTGTGGCTGCAGCCCTTGCAGGATGCGGTGAAACGCGCGAGTGCGGGTGCTCGCCGATAGCACCTGCCCTGTGCAGCTACCTATGCCTGCAGGCGCTCCCGCCACCGGCGCTTCTCCACCGCACGCACGTTGGGCTGGGGCCGCAGGTAGACGTGGTAGCCGACGAGGCGGAAATCTGCGGGTCGCTCCAGTTCACGCTCGCTGGCATGCACCAGCGTCTCATCCAGATCGAGTATCAGCAGCTTTCCGCCCTGCGGCATCGTGTCCGGTTCCATGCGCATCCTTCTTTCATTGCCTCGGCTGCCGCCATCTTCTGGATGGACTTCAGCATGTGTCCTTCCAGCAGGTAGATGTAAGCACAGTTCCAGCCAGGTCCTGGTGGGCGCAAGCCTACTGCCGGACGCGCACTTCGCAACAGCCCATCCGCGCGAGGTCGCCCTGTGCCTGCAACATGCCCCGTTCCACCAGCATGCGTACACGCCCTGCATAGAACACATCGGGAATTCCCGATCGGCACTTCGGCTGCAGCGACATGACCATGCCCACAATGTAGGCGATCTTTCGGAACTGCCCGTCGCAGAGGGAGAACAGCTGCTCATCGATCGAGGCGATGTCCTCGCTGGTCAGCGCGGCGATGTTCTGCCGCGCCAGGTCAGTGAGATGGGCATCGTTGTCGGAGCGCTCGTCCGTATCGCGCAGGCAGCCATTGATGGCCAACAGGCGAACCAGCACATAGTGGCCGAAAGCCTCGAGCTCCTCCTTCGGCAACGTCGCCGGATCGAGCTGCCCTGCCGGGTAGTCCTTGAAGGTCACGAAGACGTGGTTCTTCCACTCCCCTGGCGTGTCGGACTGGCGCAGATCATCCAGCACCACGCGCAGGCCGCCGTCGGGCAGTTCGGCAAGGCTGCACAGCACCGCGTCGCGGCGGATCGGGTAGGGCTGGTAGCTGTTCATGGCACGTGCTCGCGCGTCCGTATGCAGCAATGAACTTACACCGTAGCGCCCATTCATGGCGGTCAACCAATGTAAACCAGATGAGAAACAGCCAAGTTGACAGGACTCACCAACCCACCCACACTGCCGCCCTCGCTTCACTCGTACCCCAAGGTCCCGCCATGGCTGCTGCCATCCGCCACGACTGGCAACACGACGAACTGCAGGCGCTGTTCGATCTGCCGTTCCCCGCGCTGCTGTTCCGCGCTGCCGCAGTCCATCGCGAGCACTTCGACCCAGCGCAGGTGCAGGTGTCCACGCTGTTGTCGGTGAAGACCGGCGGCTGCCCGGAAGACTGCGCGTACTGCCCGCAGGCACAGCGCTACAGCACCGGGGTGAACGCGCAGAAGCTGATGGACACCGACGCGGTGCTGGCCAAGGCACGCCAGGCCAAGGCTGCCGGCGCATCGCGCTTCTGCATGGGTGCCGCGTGGCGATCGCCGAAGGACCGCGACATCCCGAAGGTGGCGGCGATGATCGCCGGGGTGAAGGCGCTGGGCCTGGAAACCTGCGCCACGCTGGGCATGCTCAGTGGCGAGCAGGCGCGTGCGCTGAAGGATGCGGGCCTGGACTACTACAACCACAACCTCGACACCGCGCCGGACTACTACGATTCGATCATCCACACGCGCCAGTACCAGGACCGCCTGGACACGCTGGCGCACGTGCGCGATGCCGGTCTGAAAACCTGCTGCGGCGGCATTGTCGGCATGGGCGAGACGCGCGCGCAGCGCGTGGGCCTGCTGCTGGCGCTGGCCACGCTGCCGGCGCATCCCGATTCGGTGCCGATCAACAAGCTGGTGCAGGTGGCGGGCACGCCGCTGCATGGCAGCGCCGAGCTGGATCCGTTCGAGTTCGTGCGCATGATCGCGGTGGCACGCATCGCCATGCCGCGTTCGATGGTGCGGCTGTCGGCCGGTCGCGAGGCGATGAGCGACGAACTGCAGGCGCTGTGCTTCGTGGCCGGTGCCAACTCGATCTTCTACGGCGACAAGCTGCTGACCACCGGCAACCCGGAGAGCGAGCGCGACCTGGCCCTGTTCGCGCGGCTGGGGTTGCAGCCGATGGCGGTGCAGGTGGATGCCGAGGGCCACGACCACGGCGGCACCGTGCACGCTGATATCAGCGCCGATGCGCCCGCCTGTGGCTGCGCTCACGCGGCCTGAGACGGGCCGCAAGCAGGCGCCGCGGCAACGCGCTACCCTAGCCGCCCCGTCGCCGCATTCAGCCGCCATGGCCCGCCCCGACCTGACCGCCCGCCTCCACGCCCAACGCGCCCTGCGCGATGCCCAAGGCCGTCGCCGCACGCGGCGCACGGTCAGCCGTCGTGATGGCGTCCGCCTGGAGGTGGACGGCCAGTGGCTGACCGGCTTCTGCAGCAACGATTACCTGGGCCTGGCCCAGCAGTTCAGCGTGGTCAACGCATTGCAGGATGCGGCCGCACGCGAAGGCTCCGGCGCGGGCGCCTCGCATCTGGTCTGCGGCCACCACGCCCTGCATGACGCGCTGGAGCGCGAAGTGGCGGAGTGGCTGGGCTACCCGCGCGCGCTGCTGTTCGGCAGTGGCTTCGCCGCCAACCTGGCCGTGCAGCAGGCGCTGCTGAGCGAAGAGAACGATGTGTGCGTGCAGGACAAGCTCAACCACGCCAGCCTGCTCGATGCGACGCGGCTGGCGGGTGCGCGCCTGCGCCGTTATCCGCACCTCGACGCCGAAGGCGCGATGCGCCAGCTCAAGCACGCGCCCGATGGCGCGGCGATGCTGGCCACCGACGGTGTGTTCAGCATGGATGGCGACATCGCACCGCTGCGTGCATTGTCGCTGGTGGCACGCCTGCAGCAGGCGCTGTTCTATGTGGACGATGCGCACGGCGTGGGCGTGGTCGGTGATGGCCGTGGTGCCGTGGCCGCCGCCGGGCTGGGCGTGGACGATGTGCCGCTGCAGCTGGTCACGCTGGGCAAGGCACTGGGCGGTTCCGGCGCGCTGGTGCTGGGCCGCGACGACCTGGTCGAGCACCTGGCCGAAACTGCACGCCCGTACATCTACACCACTGCGATGCCGCCGGCGCTGGCCGCAGCAGCACTGGAAGCAGTGCGCCTGGCGCGCCGTGACAACTGGCGGCGCTCGAAACTGACCGATCTGATCGCGCTGTTCCGCGGCGAAGCCCGCCGCCATGGCCTGGACCTGATGGCCTCGGAAACGCCGATCCAGCCGCTGCTGTGTGGCGATGACCATCGCGCCGTGGCGATGTCCCAGGCGTTGGAACAGGCCGGTTGGCTGGTCGGCGCGATCCGCCCGCCCACGGTTCCCGAAGGCAAGGCGCGCCTGCGCGTCACGCTGTCCGCGCTGCACACCCCCGAGCAGGTGCGTGGCCTGGTCGAAGCCATTGCCAGCGCGCGCGATCGCGTCGACCTGGCCGCGCGTGAGGCCGCGCCACCGCCGCTGCCTGTCTTTGCCTGAGCCTGTTGCCGTTTCCCCATGCATATCGACGTCACCGGCCAGGGGCCGGACCTGGTACTGATCCATGGCTGGGCCCTGCAGGGCGGCGTGTTCGCGCCGTTGGTGCAACGCCTGGCCGATCACTTCACCCTGCATCTGGTTGATCTGCCGGGCCATGGCCACAGCCGCGAGGACACCACGCCGCTGCGCCTGCCGTTCGTGGTCAATGCCATTGCCGCGGCCACGCCGCCTGCGGTGTGGTGCGGCTGGTCGCTGGGCGGCCTGTTCGCGCTGCACGCCGCCGCGACACTGCCGAAGGTGCGCGGGCTGGCGATGATCGCGGCCACGCCGCGCTTCGTGCGTAGCGAAGACTGGCCGCATGCGGTGGAGCCGGCGGTGTTCGAGCAGTTCGGGCGCGAGCTGGCCACCGACTTCGGTGGCACCCTGGAACGCTTCCTGGCGCTGGATGTCATGGGCTCGGCACACGCCCGCGAGGAGCTGCGCACGCTACGCCAGCGCCTGGTCGAGCGCGGTGCACCCACCGAACGCGCCCTGCTGGAAGGCCTGCGCCTGCTGGAAAGCACCGACCTGCGTGGCGCACTGCCGACGCTGGCCAAGCCCAGCCTGTGGATCGCCGGCCAGCGTGACCGGCTGGTGTCTCCGGCGGCAATGCAGGCCGCCGCGGCACTGGCCCCCGGTGCGCAGGCGCTGACCATCGCCCACGGCGGCCATGCGCCCTTCCTCGGCCATGCCGACGAGGTGGCCGCCGCCCTGCAACACTTCGTTGCCGGCCTGTCACCGGCCGATGGCGGACAATGAGCGCCTTCCTCATTCCGCAGGATTGATGCATGGATCTGGGTATCAACGGCCGCTGGGCACTGGTCTGCGGCGCAAGCAAGGGGCTGGGCCTGGGCTGCGCGCGTGCGCTGGTGCGCGAGGGCGTCAACGTGGTGATCGTGGCCCGTGGTGAGGCTGCGCTGCAGGCCGCCGCCGAAGCGCTGCGCGCCCTGCCCGGCGCCGCCGAAGTCCGCGTGGTCGCCGCCGACGTGACCACCGAGGCCGGTCGCTCCGCAGCGCTCGCCGCGTGCCCGCAGGTGGACATCCTGGTCACCAATGCCGGTGGCCCGCCGCCGGGCGACTTCCGCAGTTTCGAGCGCGACGACTGGATCGCCGCACTGGACGCCAACATGCTGGCGCCGATCGCGCTGATCCGCGCCACCGTGGACGCGATGATCGCGCGTGGCTTCGGCCGCATCGTCAACATCACGTCCTCGGCGGTGAAGGCCCCGATCGACATCCTGGCGCTGTCCAACGGCGCGCGCAGCGGCCTGACCGGCTTCGTCGCCGGGCTGTCGCGCCGCACCGTGGCACACAATGTCACCATCAACAACCTGCTGCCCGGCCAGTTCGACACCGACCGCCTGCGCGCCAACTTCGCCCACAGTGCGGGCAAGGACGGCAATGCTGCCGAAGTGGCCGAACGCCGCCGCCAGCAGATCCCGGCCGGCCGCTTCGGCACGGCGGATGAATTCGGCGCGGCCTGCGCCTTCCTGTGCAGCGCACAGGCCGGTTACCTCACCGGGCAGAACCTGCTGATCGACGGCGGCGCCTACCCCGGTACGTTCTAAGAGACTTTCGCAATGCCGTCCCACTTCGATGCCCGCCATGTCCGCCGCGCGTTCGCCCGCGCCGCCAACAGCTACGACGCCGCCGCCGCCCTGCAGCGCGAGGTGCAGGCGCGGCTGGTGGAATCGCTGGACTACCTGGAGGCACGCAAGCCCGAGGTAGTGCTGGACATCGGCGCGGGTACCGGCCACGCCAGTGCGCTGATGAAGAAGCGCTGGCCGAAGGCGCAGGTGATCGCGCTGGACGTGGCGCTGCCGATGCTGGATCAGGCCAAGCGCCAGGCCGGCTGGTGGAAGCCGTTCCAGCGCCTGTGCGGCGACGCCGCCGCGCTGCCGCTGGCCGACAACAGCGTGGACGTGATCTTCAGCAACCTGTGCCTGCAGTGGGTGGACGACCTGCCGGCGGTGTTTGCCGGCTTCCGCCGCGTGCTCAAGCCCGGCGGCCTGCTGCTGTGCTCCACCTTCGGCCCGGACACGCTGGTCGAACTCAACGAAGCGTTCGCGGCCGCCGATGACCGCCCGCACGTGAGCCGCTTCGCGCAGATCGCCCAGTTCGGCGATGCGCTGATGATGGCCGGTTTCCGCGACCCGGTGCTGGACCGCGACCTGTTCACCCTGACCTACGACGACCTGCCCTCGTTGATGCGGGAGCTGCGCGCG
Source organism: Stenotrophomonas sp. LC732 (assembly GCF_052446685.1). Classification (NCBI taxonomy): domain Bacteria; kingdom Pseudomonadati; phylum Pseudomonadota; class Gammaproteobacteria; order Lysobacterales; family Lysobacteraceae; genus Stenotrophomonas; species Stenotrophomonas sp. LC732. The sequence continues at coordinate 4,236,754 of NZ_CP199214.1, forward strand.
ATGGGCGCGACCAATGCGCGGGTGGACCGCCGCCACACGCTGACCGGGCGTGGCCGCTTCGCCGCGGCGGCAGCGGTGTATGAACCGATGCGACGCGCCGACGGCAAGCTGCCCAGCAGCTGGGAAGTGATCTATGCCCACGCCTGGGCACCGGACCCGGGCGCACCGATCCGCGAAGGCGGGCATGACGTGGCCTCGGTGCCGGTGTCGGCGATTCCGATCCGGCGCAAGCAGACCTGATCGCCCGGTCGTGCCGGCCGCTGGCCGGCACCTCACGATTCCACGGTGGACCTCTGCCGGCCAGCGGCCGGCACTACCGTATGCCACACCGTGCGCGAATCGCCCGGGTAGGTGCCGACCTTGGTCGGCACCCACCTAATTCGGGCGATGTCGGCGATCCCGATCCGGCGCAGGCAGACCTGATCGTCTGGTAGTGCCGGCCGCTGGCCGGCAACCTCACGATTCCACGATGGACATCTGCCGGCCAGCGGCCGGCACTACCGCATGCCACACCGTGCGCGAATCGCCCGGGTAGGTGCCGACCTTGGTCGGCACCCACCCAATCCGGGCGGTGTCGGCGATCCCGATCCGGCGCAGGCAGACCTGACCGGCTGGTAGTGCCGGCCGCTGGCCGGCAACCTCACGATTCCACGATGGGCGTCTGCCCAGATCAGGTTTCCGCCTCAGGTGTTGGCCGGCGAACTCAGCGGCGGCCGCACCAGGTCGCGGTGGAAGAAATAGATTTCCTGCACCAGGAAGCGCCAGCTAGTGTGGAAGCTGCGGAAGCGCGTGCTGGGCGTGGACGAGGCCAGCGCATCGATGCCCAGCGCCTTGCTCAGGCGCAGCGCGCGCGCCATGTGCAACGGGTCGCTTACGATGATCACCCGGTGCAGGTCGCGCTGGTCCATCAGCCGCTTGGCCTCGACCAGGTTCTGCACGGTGTTGCGCGAGGCGGTCTCGATCAGGATCGCATCGTCCGGCACGCCATGCTTGAGCGCATAGCGCCGCGCCACCTGCGATTCGGAAAAGCGCGCGCCGGTGCCACCGTAGCCGCCGGTGAAGATCAGCAGTGGCGCGTACCGGGCTTCATAGAGATCCAGGCCATGACGGATGCGTTCTTCAAAGACCGGCGACGGCTTGGCGTCATAGGCCGCCGCACCGAGCACGATGATGGCGTCGGCCTTGGCTGCCTGGTCGCGCTCCCCCACCCAGACGATCCAGGCGGTCACGCCCAGCAGCCAGACCACCAGCAGCACGAACAGCCGCCACAGCCAGCCCAGCAGGCCGGTGCGGGGCCGGTGCCCGTCGCGGCTCAAGGCGCCCCCCAACGCAGCGCGGGCAGGTCGACATTGCCACCGGACAGCACCAGGCCCACCCGCAGGCCGGCGAACCGCTGCGGCTGTGCCAGCACCGCGGCCAGCACGGTGGCCGAGGACGGCTCGACCACCTGCTTGAGCACCTCCCACAGCAGGCGCATCGCGGCCATGGTGGCGGCGTCGTCGACCACGATCACCTCGACGCCGGCCGCGCGCAGCAGCGCGAAGTTGGGGGCGCCGATCAGGGTACGCAGGCCGTCGCAGATGGTGTCAGGGGTGAACGCGCCCTGGCGCTCGCCTGCGGCCAGCGAGCGCGCGGTGTCGTCGGCACCGGCCGGTTCGGCCAGCACCAGCCGGGTCTGGGGACTGGCGAACTGCAGGGCCCGGGCGGTACCGCTGGCCAGGCCGCCCCCTCCGACTGGGACTACCAGCACGTCGAACGGACCGTCGCTGTGCAGCAGCTCCAGGGCCGCGGTGCCCTGCCCGGCCATCACCGCCGGGTCCGCATAGGGATGGACCAGGGTCGCGCCGGTATCGGCCTGTACTTTGGCGCAGGCGGCCTCGCGGTCGGCGATGGTCGGCGGGCAGCGCCAGAGCGTGGCACCGTGGCGGGCGATGTTGGCCAGCTTGGCCGCCACCGCACCTTCGGGCACCACCACGTGGCAGGGAATGCCACGGGTGCGCGCGGCCAGGGCCAGGGCAGCGCCGTGGTTGCCGGACGAATGGGTGACCACGCCGGCACGGGCGCGATCGGCATCCAGCGACCACACCGCGTTGCAGGCCCCGCGGAACTTGAATGCGCCGCCGCGCTGCAGGTGCTCGGCCTTGAACGCCAGCTGCGCGCCGGCCAGCGCATCAAGCGTGCGCGAGCGCAGCACCGGGGTCACGCTGGCGTGCGGCGCGATCCGCGCAGCGGCAGCCAGGACATCGTCGGCACGGGGCAACAGTGAATCGCTCATGACGCAAGATTAACGTATGGCCCCACGCTGGCGACCCCGGCACAGGTCATGCCAGCATGAGGGCCTTCACCTTCATTCATCCTGGGCAGTGAAGTTAAGGGCCGATTCAACGCCTGCGCACGAAGCTGACTGCACAACCCGTCCTCTGGGGGGACCCACCATGAAAACGCGCCTGATGCTTGCCGGTGGCCTGTTGCTGGCCCTGACCGGCTGCACCACCTACGACTATGTCGGCGGTGGCCGCAGCGGCAGCTACTACCACGGTGCGCCGTCGGTGGAGTACCGCTACCCGGCCGGCTATCCCTACAACTACGGCTACCCTTACTACGGCGGCTATGGCGGCTACTACGGCGGCTATGGCAATCCGTACTACTCGCGCCCGATCTACCGCCCGCCGCACAACCACCGTCCGCCACCGCGCCCGCCCGGCAACGGTGGCGAGAACCGTCCGCCGCCGCCGCCGCGGCCGTCGTACAACGGCGGTTCGCCGTGGCGGAACATGGACTCGATGCGTCGCCCGCCGCAGTCGAACATCCAGCCGTCGACGCCGCCACCGCCGGCCCGTCCGACCCCGGCGCCGAGCGCGCCGAGGATGAACGGTTCCCCGTGGCGCAACATGGATCGTGGGACGCAGCGCACAGTTGAGCGCTGAACCGTCTTGCATTTCACCCGGTCCAGGTTGCACTCTACGGAACCGGTGACGGCCCGCGTCACAAAGTGACAAAAAGCGAGACGGGCCGCCGCAAAAATCTCTACGTCGATATCCGACAGGAACATCTGGATCCCCCCTGTTCCGGCCCTGTCGGATGTCGGCACCTCTGAAGACAGACGGCCCCGCACTGCGGGGCCGTCTGTTTTGCCGGGTCGCCAACCGGAGAGAGCCCCAGCGTCGGTAGATCCACGCCATGCGTGGTCGGGCCTTTCCCGGCAATCCCAAAAAAACAGGGCCGGACAGTCCCCCGACTGCCGGCCCTCTGCTCCCCCACCGTGCGCCTGTACCGGCCCCTGTTCCAATTCCGGTCACGGGCGCCTGCGGCGCCAGCCACGGTGGGTGCTATTGGGTTATCTGCAATAATCCTGCCAACTTTAGGGCTGATTTCGACGCCGGCCGGCCTGCACCGACGCCGCGGCCCCGAATGGCGCTAAAATCGCCACCCCGGCGCCGCCCCGGCCGCGCCCGCCCCCAGCTGAACAGCCCCATGAACCCGTCCTTCCATCGTTACGACGTCATCGTCATCGGCGGTGGCCACGCCGGCACCGAAGCCGCGCTGGCCGCGGCCCGTACCGGCGTGCGCACCCTGCTGCTGACCCACAACATCGAAACGGTGGGCGCGATGAGCTGCAACCCGGCCATCGGAGGCATCGGCAAGGGCCACCTGGTCAAGGAAATCGACGCCCTGGGCGGTGCGATGGCGCATGCCGCCGACCGTGCCGGCATCCAGTGGCGCACCCTCAACGCCTCCAAGGGCCCGGCCGTGCGCGCCACCCGCTGCCAGGCCGACCGCAACCTGTACCGCATGGCGATCCGCGCCATCGTTGAAGGCCAGGCCAACCTGACCGTGTTCCAGGCGGCCGTCGATGACCTGGTCATCGAAGGCGACGCCGTGCGCGGGGTCATCACCCAGACCGGCCTGCGCTTCGATGCCGAGGCCGTGGTGCTGACCGCCGGCACCTTCCTGGCCGGCAAGATCCATGTCGGCCCGACCCAGTACGCCGCCGGCCGCATGGGCGACCCGCCGGCCACCACGCTGGCGGCGCGCCTGCGCGAGCGCCCGTTCCAGGTGGACCGCCTGAAGACCGGCACGCCACCGCGCATCGACGGCCGCTCGCTGGACTACAGCGCGATGGATGAGCAGCCCGGCGACTTGCCGCGCCCGGTGATGTCCTTCCTGGGTTCGGTGGACGAGCATCCGCAGCAGGTCAGCTGCTGGATCACCCACACCACCGAACAGACCCACCAGATCATCCGCGACGCGCTGCACCGCTCGCCGCTGTACAGCGGCCAGATCGAAGGCATCGGCCCGCGCTACTGCCCGTCCATCGAGGACAAGGTGGTGCGCTTCGCCGAGAAGGCCAGCCACCAGATCTTCGTCGAACCCGAAGGCCTGGGCATCGTCGAGATCTACCCCAACGGCATCTCCACCTCGCTGCCGTTCGACGTGCAGCTGGAGATGGTGCGCAGCATCCGCGGCTTCGGCAACGCGCACATCACCCGCCCGGGCTACGCGATCGAGTACGACTTCTTCGATCCACGCGGGTTGAAGGCTTCGCTGGAAACCAAGCTGGTCAACGGCCTGTTCTTCGCCGGCCAGATCAACGGCACCACCGGCTATGAAGAAGCCGCCGCGCAGGGCCTGCTGGCCGGCCTCAACGCCGCACGCCAGGTGCGTGGGCTGGACGGCTGGTGCCCGCGTCGCGACGAGGCCTACCTGGGCGTGCTGGTGGATGACCTGATCACCCACGGTACCAACGAGCCGTACCGCATGTTCACCAGCCGCGCCGAATACCGCCTGCAGCTGCGCGAGGACAACGCCGACCAGCGCCTGACCCCGGCCGGCCGCGAGATGGGCCTGGTGGATGACCAGCGCTGGAGCGCGTTCGAGACCAAGCAGGCCGCCGTCGCCGCCGAGCGCGCGCGCCTGGGCGCGCTGTGGGCGACCCCGGCCAATGCGCTGGGCCGCGAAGTGCAGGACACGCTGGGCGTGGCGGTCAGCCGCGAAACCAACGTGCTGGACCTGATCAAGCGCCCCGAGCTGGATTACGCGCAGCTGATGCAGGTGCCGTCGCTGGGCCCGGCCGTGGCCGACGCCAAGGTGGCCGAGCAGGTGGAGATCGGCGTGAAGTACGCCGGCTACCTGGACCGCCAGCGCGAGGAGATCGAGCGCCAGCAGCGGCATGAAGCCACGCCGATCGCTGAGGGCTTCGACTACGCCACGGTGCGCGGGCTGTCGGCCGAAGCGCTGCAGAAACTGGAGCGCGCGCGCCCGCAGACCATCGGCCAGGCGCAGCGCATCCCGGGCATGACCCCGGCGGCAATCTCGCTGCTGCTGGTGCACCTGGAGCGTGCACGCCGGGGCCGCGTGGCGTAGGCAGCACCGTCCGCTTCTGGTGGGTGCCGACCTTGGTCGGCACGAATCATCAGATCGCGACACTCCATGCTTCCGTGCCGACCAAGGTCGGCACCTACCAGAGCAGGGCGCGTTACCGTGCGTCTGCGCCACCGCCCAGCGCCTTGAACAGCGTCACCCGGTTTCCCGCTTCCTGCTGCTGCAGCGCGATCAGGTCCTGCTGCGCGGCAAACAGGCTGCGCTGCGCATCCAGCGCCTGCAGATAGCCGTCCAGCCCGGTGCGATAGCGCGCCTCGGCCAGCGTGTAGCTGCGCTGGCTGGCGGCGACCAGTGCCCGTTGTGCCTCCATCTGCGCGCCCAGGTGATCGCGCGTGGCCAGGGCATCGGCCACTTCACTGAAGGCCTGCTGGATCGCCTTCTCGTACTGAGCGATGCCGATGTCCTTGCCAATCTTCGAGGCATCCAGTGAGGCCTTCAACGCACCGGCGTGGAAGATCGGCGCCGTGATGCTGGGCGCGAACGACCAGCCGCGGGTGCCGGCCGAGAACAGCGTCGACAACGCGGTGGAGCTGTGGCCGTAGTTGGCAGTCAGCGTCAGCGTCGGGAAGAACGCGGCGCGCGCGGCGCCGATATCGGCGTTGGCCGCCTGCAACGCGTGTTCGGCGGACAGCACGTCCGGACGCTGCAGCAGCACGCTCGAGGGCAGGTTGGAAGGCAACGGCGCCAGCGCCACGGTGCCGTCCAGTGCCTGTGCGCTGGGCAGCAATGCCGCGTCCAGCGGAGCACCCACCAGTAACTGCAGCGCATCACGATCCTGCGCCTGCTGGGTCTGCAGCCTGGCCAGCGCAGCGCGCGCGGCGTCCACACTGGTCTGCACCTGCGACAGGTCCAGGCCCGAGGCCAGGCCTTGTGCATGGCGGGCCTCGGTGCGCTGCAGGGTCTGCTGCTGACTGTCCAGCGTCTGCCGGGTGAACGCCAGCGACTGCTCGTCGGCCGCCAGCGCCAGCCAGGCCGTGGCCACTTCGGCGACCAGGCTGGTGCGCGCCGCACGCTGGTTCTCGGCACTGGCCAGCCAGTTCTGCAGCGCCTCGTTCTTCAGGCTGCGGATGCGCCCGAACAGGTCCAGTTCCCAGCTGCTGAAGCCCACCTGCACGGCATCGGATTCGGTCACCTGGCTGACGCCGATCTCGCTGTTGGCATCACTCACCCGCGAACGGGTCACGCTGCCGCTGGCATCCACCGACGGCAGCAGCGCCGCGCGCTGGATGCGGTACTGGGCGCGTTCCTTCTCCACCTGCAGCACCGCCACGCGCAGGTCGCGGTTGTTCTGCAGTGCCAGCGCGATGACCTGCTGCAGGCGCGGCTCCAGGAACACCTCGCGCCAGGCCGGCATCGCCAGTGCTGGCCCGGTCTCGCCGGTGGCGGCATTGGCGAACTGTGCCGGCACCGGCGCCTCGGGGCGCTGGTAGTGCGGGGCCATGCTCACGCAGCCGCCCAGCACGGTGGTCATCGTTGCGGCCGCCAGGGCGCGCAGCAGCATCGCCTTCATGGGCGTGCCTCCGGGGCAGTGGCGTCGGCCGGCGCGCGGCCCGGGAACAGGCGGCGCACCAGCAGGTAGAACAACGGCACGAAGAACATGCCCAGCACCATCGAGGCGACCGTACCGCCGGCCACGCCGGTACCCAGCGAACGGCGCGCGGCCGAACCGGCGCCGGTGGCGAACACCAGCGGCAGCACACCCATCAGGAATGCCAGCGAGGTCATCACGATCGGGCGCAGCCGCAGGTAGACCGCCTGCAGGATCGCTTCGCGGGTGCGCTTGCCCTGCTGCTCGAGGATGCGCGCGAACTCGACGATCAGGATGCCGTTCTTCGCAGCCAAGCCAATCGTGGTCAACAGACCGACCTGGAAGTACACGTCGTTGTTGAGGCCACGCAGGTTCATCATCAGCACGGCGCCGAACACGCCTACCGGCACCGCCAGCATCACCGCGAACGGTACCGCCCAGCTTTCATACAGCGCGGCCAGGCACAGGAACACGAACAGCAGCGAGATGGCATACAGCATCGGCGCCTGGTTGCCCGACAGCTGTTCCTGGTAGGCCATGTCCGACCAGGCATGGCTGAAGCCTTCCGGCAGCGTGTCGGCCAGGCGTGCGATCTCGGCCATCGCCTCGCCGGAACTGACGCCCGGTGCCGGCTGGCCGGTGATCTCCATCGCCGAGACGCCGTTGTAGCGCTGCAGCGCGGCCGGCGCACTGGTCCAGTGCGCGCTGACCAGCGACGACAGCGGTACCATCTGCCCGGCCTGGTTGCGCACGCTCCAGCGCTCGATGTCCTGCGGCTGCATGCGGGCTTCGGCCGTGCCCTGGATGAACACCTTCTTGATGCGGCCCTTGTAGATGAAGTTGTTGACGAAGTCGCCACCCAGCGCGGCGTTCAAGGTGTCATTGATGTCCTGCGGATTCACGCCCATCGCCTGCGCCTTGGCGTCGTCCACCTTCACCGCGTACACCGGCGCGTCTTCCAGGCTGGCGTAGCGCACGTTGACCAGCTTCGGATCCTTGGCAGCCTCCTTCAGCAGCGTGTTGCGCGCGGCCACGGCGGCGGCATGGCCGGCACCGCCTTCGTCCTGCAGTTCCAGGGTGAAGCCACCGGCATCGCCGAGGCCGAGGATGGCCGGTGGCGAGGTGATGAACACCTGCGCATCGGGCACGCTGGCCATGGCCGCAGTCAAGCGCGCGGCGATGGTATCGGCATCGTCCTTGCGGTCGTCCCAATCCTTCAGCCGGATGAAGGCCTGGCCGACGTTCTGGCCACTGCCGCTGACACTGAAACCTGCGGTGGCCTGGATTGACAGTACGCTGTCGTCCTTCACCGCGGCGGCGCTCAGGCGATCCATCACGGCACGGGTCTGCTCCAGGGTGGACCCGGCGGGCAGCTTCACCAGCGCGTTGAGCATGCCCTGGTCTTCATCGGGCAGGAACGCGCCCGGCAGGTGCCACAACAACAGGCCGGTGGCCACGCTCAGCACCAGGTAGAACAGTACGCCCAGCGTGCGCCGGCCGAGGAAGCGGTCGACGCGATGGCGCAGTCGGTTGGAGGTGCGCTCGAAGCGATGGTTGAACCAGATGAAGAACTTGCCCAGCAAGCCCGGCTCGCCAGCGTGGTCGCCATGCGGATGGCCGCCCTTGGGAATCTGGTGCAGGATGCTGCCGCACAGCGCCGGGGTGATGGTCATCGCCACCAGCACCGACAGGATCATCGCAGCGGCGATCGTCACCGAGAACTGGCGATAGATCACGCCGGTGACACCGCTGAAGAACGCCATCGGCAGGAACACCGCGGTCAGCACCAGCACGATGCCGACCAGCGCGCCGGTGATCTGGCCCATCGCCTTCAACGTGGCTGGCTTCGGTGCCAGCCCTTCGAAGGTCATCACCCGCTCCACGTTCTCCACCACCACGATGGCGTCGTCCACCAGCAGGCCGATGGCCAGCACCAGCGCGAACATGGTCAGCGTATTGATCGAATAGCCGAAGGCGGCCAGCACGCCGAAGGTGCCCAGCAGCACCACCGGCACCGCGATGGTCGGGACCAGCGTGGCCCGCCAGTTCTGCAGGAACAGGTACATCACCAGCACGACCAGCGCGATCGCCTCGATCAGGGTGATCACCACTTCCTTCAGCGAGATGGTCACGAACGGCGTGGTGGTGAACGCCACGTGGTAGGTGTAGCCATGCGGCCAGTACTTCTGCAGCTGCTGCAGCCGTGCCTCGACGGCCTTGGAGACGGCGATGGCGTTGGCACCGGCGTTGAGCTCGATGCCCAGCGAGGCCGACGGCTTGCCGTTGAACGTGCTGATGCTGTCATAGCTTTCCGGGCCCAGGCCGATCGTCGCCACGTCGCCCAGGTGCACCACGCTGCCATTGGCATCGGCCTTGAGCACCACCTGCGCGAACTGCTCGGGCGTGTGCAGGCGGCTGCGCGCGGTCACGGTCGCATCCAGCTGCTGGCCCTTCAGCGCCGGCTGGCCACCGAGTTCACCAGCCGACACGTCGGTATTCTGCGCCTGTAGTGCGGTCTCGATGTCCGACGGCATCAGCGCGTACTGGCGCATCTTTTCCGGGTCCAGCCAGATACGCATGGCGTATTCCTGGCCGATCGGCTGGATGTTGCCGACACCGCTGACGCGGCTGATCTGGTCGTCGATGCGCGCTTCCATGAAGTTGGCGACATCGAAGTTGTCCATGCTGCCGTCTTCGCTGGTGAACGACAGCACCTCGAAGATCGAACCGCTGGACTTGGTGATGGTCAGGCCGTTCTGCTGCACCGCCTGCGGCAGCGTCGCCATCGCGGCCTGCAGCTGATTCTGCACCTGCACCTGCGCGGTGTCCGGGTTGGTGCCGGTGGCGAACACCAGGTTGACCTGCGCCGAGCCATCGGAAGCACTGGTCGAGGTCATGTACATCAGGTGGTCCAGGCTCTGCTGGGACTGCTCGATGACCTGGGTGACCGCGTTTTCCACGGTCTGCGACGAGGCGCCGGTGTAGGTGGCGCGGATGGTGATGGTGGGCGGGGCGATCTGCGGGTAGCGGTCCACCGGCAGGATCAGGATCGCGAGCAGGCCGAGCAGGCTGACCGCGATGGCGATCACCCAGGCAAAGATCGGCCGGTCGATGAAGAAACGAACCATGCGCGGCAGGCCTCAGTGCGACTTTTCGTCGGTGTTGCCGTTCGGGTCGACCGCCGGCATCGCCGCCAGCTGCGCCGTGGTGGCCGCCACCGCCTTCACCTGCTGGCCCAGCGCTACCGCACTGCCGTTGCTGACGATCACCCGCTCGCCAGCCTTCAGGCCCTGCGTGATCTGCCACTGGTTGCCCACCACCTGGCCGGTGCTGACCCGCCGCTCGACCACGCGATCCTTTGCGTCGAGCAGGCGCAGCAGCGGCTCGCCACGTTCATTGCGCAGCACCGCCTTCTGCGGCACCAGCAGGGCACGCGCATCGGTGGCCATCGGCAACACCGCCTTCAGGTACATGCCCGGCAGAAGCAGGCCCTCCGGGTTCGGAATGACCGCGCGCAGCACCACGTTGCCGGTGCCTGGATCGACTGCGCTGCCGACGAACTCCAGCGTGCCCTCATGGGCATAGGTGCTGCCGTCCTCCAGCAGCACCTTCACCTGGGCCTTGCCATCGATGGCCTTCACCTGGCCGGCGTCGAGCTGCTTGCGCAGCGCCAGCATCTGCGTGCTGGACTGGGTCACATCCAGATAGACCGGGTCCAGCCGTTGAATGGTCGCCAGCGCCGCATCCTGGCCGGCGGCGACCAGCGCGCCGGCGGTGACGCTGGAGGTACCGATGCGGCCGTCGATCGGTGCGGTCACCCGGGTGTAGTCCAGGTTGATCCGCGCGGCCTGCAATGCCGCGCGCGCGGCAATCACGTTGGCCTGGGCCTGCTTCAGTGCCGAGGTGGCATCGTCGGCGTCCTGCTTGCTGGCCGCGTCCATGCCCAGCAGCGTGCGGGTGCGCTCGGCCTTCGGCTGCGCCGACAGCACAGCGGCCTCGGCCTGCGCCAGCTGGCCACGCGCGGTATCGAAGGCGGCCTGATACGGCGCCGGATCGACCTGGTACAGCAGCTGGCCGGCCTTGACCTGCTGGCCTTCGGTGAACAACCGCTGGCGGATCAGCCCACCGATCTGCGGCCGCACCTCGGACACCTCGAACGGCACCGCCCGGCCGGGCAGGGTCTGCTGCAGTGCCAGCGGTTGCGCGCGGGCGGTGATGACGCCGACTTCGGGGGTGGCCGGGGCCTCGGTCCTGCCCGCCGAGCAGGCCGCCAGGGCCAGCAGCAGGGGCAACATCAACGCACGGGGGGAGCGGAACAGCGGACGCAGGAGTGACATGGGGGCGTGGGGGCCTTTCGTTGACCCGTGCACGCTGCCGTGAAAGTGTGCAGAGAATATGGAGATTGTGCGACCGGCTCAGCGGGCGCTTGCTTTCGGCGCCGCATGCGCCGCTAATGGCCCGGCGATGGCGAAGATTCGATTCAAATTCGGCCTGACCGCGAAGACCTTCCTCGCGATCTTCACCGCCTGCCTGCTGGTGCTGGCAGTGAACGGCATTGCCAGCCGCGTGGCGTTCCAGACCGGCTTCCTGGACTACCTCAACGACCAGGGCGACCTGCGCATGCAGCGCGTGATGCCACACCTGCAGCGCGAGTACCGCACGCACGGCGGCTGGGAGCATCTGCGCGGCGACAGTGACCGCTGGGCGCGGCTGCTGCGCCCGGACCTGGGCCATGGGCACGAGGGGCCCGTGCCGCCGCTGTCCGACCAGACCGGCGTTCCCTCGCGGCTGGGCCTGTTCGATGCGCAGCATCGGTTCGTGGCCGGCAACCCGGACGCGATCAGCGACGACGAGCCGCATCCGGTACAGCTGGACGGGCACACCGTCGGCTGGCTGGGCATGGTGCCGTTCCAGACCGTCATCGCCACCAACGACCTGAATTTCTACAACACCCAGATGCGCGCATGGTGGGTGATCGGCATCTCGCTGCTGCTGGTGACCGTAGTGCTGGCCTGGCTGGTGTCGCGCGCGCTGCGCCAGCGCCTGGCCAAGCTGGCCGCCGCCACCCACCGGCTCGCCGCCGGCGACTACGCCACCCGCATCGAGCGCACCAGCGATGACGAGCTGGATGCACTGGTCAACGACTTCAACCGGATGGCGCAGGCGCTGGACGACACCGAGCGCAACCGCCGCGCCTTCATTGCCGACATCTCGCACGAACTGCGCACGCCGCTGGCGGTGGTGCGCGCCGAACTGGAGGCGATCGAGGATGGTATCCGCCCGCTGGACCGCGCCAACCTGGGTGCCCTGCAGGGCGAGATCCGCCAGCTGGGCAAGCTGATCGACGACCTGCACGACCTGTCGATGACCCAGTCCGGCGGCCTGGCCTACCGCTTCGCCCCGCTGGACCTGGTGGCGCTGGTGCGTAGCGAGCTCAATGGCATGCGCGTGCGCTTCTCCACGGCGGGGCTGGCACTGGAAGAAGCGCTGCCCGCCACACCGCTGCAGGTGTCCGGTGACGAGCGCCGCCTGCAGCAGGTGCTGGCCAACCTGCTGGAAAATGCGCTGCGCTATACCCATGGCGGCGGCCGCGTGCGCGTGCAGGCTGCGCGCGTGCCTGCCGGCGTGCAGCTGATCGTGGAAGACACCGCGCCGGGCGTACCGGCCGACAAGTGTGCGCTGCTGTTCGAGCGCTTCTACCGGGTGGAGAGTTCGCGCAACCGCGCCAGCGGCGGCAGCGGGCTGGGCCTGGCCATCAGCCACAACATCATCCTCGCCCACCACGGCCATATCCACGCCGAGCCCTCGCCGCTGGGCGGGCTGCGCGTGGTCGTCACCCTGCCGGAGTCCGCATGAGCCTGTCCCCCGCCGCGTCCGCGAAGATCCTGATCGTCGAGGATGAGCCACGCCTGGCCTCGGTGCTGCGCGACTACCTGGCCGCCGCCGGCATGACCAGCGAATGGGTGGACGATGGCGGCCAGGTGATCGACGCATTCGCGCGCTACCAGCCCGACCTGGTGCTGCTGGACCTGATGCTGCCGCAACGCGATGGCGTGGACTTGTGCCGCGAACTGCGCGCTGGCAGCGACGTACCGGTGATCATGGTCACCGCGCGGGTGGAAGAGATCGACCGCCTGCTGGGCCTGGACATCGGTGCCGACGACTACATCTGCAAGCCGTTCAGTCCGCGCGAGGTGGTGGCGCGGGTGGTGGCAGTGCTGCGCCGTTACCGCCCGGACCCCGCTGCACGCGCCAACAGCGGGCTGCATATCGACGAACCGGCGGCACGCGCCACCTGGAACGGCAAGGGCCTGGACCTGACGCCGGTGGAATACCGCCTGCTGCGCACCCTGCTGGCCACGCCCGGCCGGATCTGGGCGCGCGATGAGCTGCTCGACCGCCTCTACCTGGACCACCGCGTGGTGGTCGACCGCACCGTCGACAGCCATGTGCGCAACCTGCGCCGCAAGCTGGCCGACGCCGGCATGGAAGGCGAACCGATCCGTTCGGTGTACGGCATGGGCTACAGCTACGAACCCTAGCCGGTAGTGCCGGCCGCTGGCCGGCAACCGCAGAATTCCAGGTGCGCCCATTGAGGTTGCCGGCCAGCGGCCGGCACTACCCGTGCGCAACTGCGCTACAGTCGGGCACGCTCGACATCAACGGATCACGACTGCATGGACGACATCCACCCGATCGCGCCGGACAAGCGCGCCGCCATTCTTTCCAGCCTCGCCGACATCGAACAGCGACACGACGTGCGCGTTCTGCTGGCGTGCGAGTCCGGCAGCCGTGGCTGGGGCTTCTCTTCGCCGGACAGCGATTACGATGCACGCTTCATCTACGTGCATCGCCAGCCGTGGTATCTCACCGTCAACGAGAGCACCGGCCCCGGCGATGCGCAGCGGGACGTGATCGAACTGCCGATCGACGATGAGCTCGATGTCAGCGGCTGGGACCTGCGCAAGGCATTGCGCCTGGTTTCAAAATCCAATCCGACACTGATTGAATGGCTGCGCTCGCCGATCATCTACCAGCAGGATCACACCGCAGTGTCGCAGCTTTGGAAGGCAGCTGAGTCGTTCTATTCACCACTGGGCACGTGGTGGCACTACTTCAACATGGCGCGCTCGAACCATCGCGGTTACCTGCGTGGCGAAACGGTACGCACGAAGAAGTACCTGTACGTGCTGCGCCCACTGCTGGCCTGCCAGTGGATCGAGCACGAACAGACCCCCCCACCGATGGCCTTCGAGGACCTGCTGGACCGGCTGCTGCCGCACGGCCCGGTGCGTGAAGCCATCGATGCCCTGCTGGCGGTTAAACGCGCCAGTGCCGAGGTCAGTGCCGGACCACGCATCGCGGCGATCAGCGATTTCATCGATCGTGAACTGGCCATCCGGACTGCGCAGGCGCCGCAGCTGCCCGCTGGACACGGTGATGCGGCATGGCTGGATGAGCTGTTCCGGCAGATGCTGGCCGAGCACGCGCCGATCTGAGCGGCTGCACCTGACTCGGGTAGTGCCGGCCGCTGGCCGGCAACCGCAGAATTCCAGGTACGCCCATGACGTTGCCGGCCAGCGGCCGGCACTACCACGCAGGTATCATCGCGGTGAACGCCCTGATTTCCGGAGACACCGATGAACCCGCTGCGCCCCTTCCGCGACAAGATGCCCGTCCTCGGCCAGCGCGTGTACATCGATCCGGCCTGCACCCTCATCGGTGACGTGGAACTGGCCGAGGACGTATCAGTGTGGCCGGGTACGATCATCCGCGGCGACGTCAATTACGTCCGCATCGGTGCGCGCACCAATGTGCAGGACGGCACCATCATCCACGTCAGCCACCACAGCCCGTACAACAAGGCCGGTTACCCGACCCTGATCGGCGAAGGCGTGACCGTCGGCCATGGCTGCATCATCCACGCCTGCACCATCGGTGATTACAGCCTGATCGGCATGGGCGCCTGCATCCTCGATGGCGCCCGTGTGGAACGCCATGGCTTCGTCGGTGCCGGAGCGGTGGTCGGCCCGGGCAAGGTGGTCGGTGAAGGTGAGCTCTGGGTGGGCAACCCGGCCCGCCCGGCGCGCACGCTGAGCGACAAGGAGATCGAGTCGCTGCACTATTCGGCCGACCACTACGTGCGGCTGAAGGACGAATACCTGGGCTGAACGGCCAACGCCGCCATGCGGCTCTGCTAAAGTCTGGGCCCGACCAGGACCTGTCGAGACCCCCATGCCTGTGGCTGCCTGCCGGAGAGGACTCCGCCGCCCACAACGAAGGCCATCGCACTGATGGCCGCACCGATGCTCGATACCTACCGCGAGGTGGTGACGCCGGAGGGTGTGCCGCTGCAGTTGCCGGCGGCCGGCCCGGTGCCCCGGGCGATGGCCTGGCTGATCGATCTGGGCGTGCGCATCGCGGTGCTGGTGCTGATGTCGATTCCGCTGGCACTGCTGGATTCGTTCGGCTCCGGGCTCGGCCTGGTGCTGATGTTCCTGGTCTATTGGGCCTACCCGATCGTCTGCGAAGCGCGGTGGGGCCGCACCCTGGGCAAGCGCGCACTGGGCCTGCACGTGCTCGCGCGCGATGGCGCGCCGGTGGGCTGGATGGCCGCCATCACCCGCAACCTGCTGCGCACCGTGGACATGCTGCCGTTCGGCTATGCACTGGGCCTGATCAGCAGCCTGTTCGATTCCCACGGCCGCCGCCTCGGCGACCTGGTGGCCGGTACCGTGGTGG
Source organism: Stenotrophomonas sp. LC732 (assembly GCF_052446685.1). Lineage (NCBI taxonomy): Bacteria > Pseudomonadati > Pseudomonadota > Gammaproteobacteria > Lysobacterales > Lysobacteraceae > Stenotrophomonas > Stenotrophomonas sp. LC732. The sequence goes on from NZ_CP199214.1 coordinate 4,252,406, forward strand.
TGCATGCACCGGTGCTGTACCTGCCGCCTCCGCCCACCATCGACAGCGTGCTGGCCCCGCCGCAGCCGCTGCGACCGGAAGAACAGGCGGCGCTGATGGCCTTCGCCGAGCGCGCGCCGCGGCTGTCGGCGGCACGCCAGCAGGAACTGGCCGGCATTGCCGAGCCACTGACCGGCACCCACGGCCAGGTCGGCGTGCTGCGCCTGTATGCCATGGCCAACTGGCTGCTGGGGCGGCGATGAAGCAGGAACAGTTCGTCGCCCGCTACCAGCAGGAATGGCAGGACCTGGAACACTGGCTGCTGCTGCGCGCCGGTGCTTCGCGCCGCACGCGGCGCAAGGCCAGCGCGCTCGCGCTGGACGATACCGCCTTCCCGCAGCGCTACCGGCGCCTGTGCCAGCAGCTGGCGCTGGCCCGCGAGCGCGGCTACAGCCCGCAGCTGGTGCAGCGCCTGCAGCAGTTGATGCAGCAGGGCCACAGCGTGCTGTACCGCACGCCGCCGACGCGCTGGCGCGGTGCGCTGGAATTCCTGGTGGCCGACTTCCCGTTGCTGGTGCGCAGCCAGGCGCGCAGCATGTGGGTGGCGCTGGCGATGTTCGCGCTGCCGGCGCTGGCCTGCTTCGTGCTGGTGCAGGTCTATCCGGACCTGATCCACATGGTGATGGACAACCGCCAGATCGCCGAGATGGAGCGCATGTACGATCCGGCCGCCGAGCGCCTGGGACGCGACAGCGGCACCGACTGGATGATGTTCGGCCACTACATCCTCAACAACATCAGCATCGCCCTGCGTACCTTCGCCAGCGGCCTGCTGGCCGGCCTGGGCACGCTGCTGGTGCTGCTGTTCAACGGCGTGATCATCGGTTCGGTGGCGGGCCACCTGCAGCACATCGGCCATGGTGATCCGTTCTGGCGCTTCGTCGCAGGCCATGGTGCCTTCGAGCTGACCGCGATCGTGATCGCCGGCGGTGCCGGCCTGCAGCTGGGCATGAAACTGCTGGCACCCGGCCGGCGCAGCCGCCTGGATGCACTGGTCGAGGGCGGCCGCATCGGTGCGCGCCTGTGCCTGGGCGTGGCGTTCATGCTGCTGGTGGCCGCGTTCATCGAAGCCTTCTGGTCGTCGATTGCCGACGTGCCGGCGTGGGGCAAGTTCAGCGTGGCCGGCATGCTGTGGGCCGGCGTGCTGCTGTGGCTGTGGCGCGGCGGACGCGGAGGCGGCCATGCGCATTGACCACCTGGACGTGGTGCTGCGCGCGCGCAGCGGCTGGGAAGCAATGGAGCTGGGCAGTGCCCTGTCGCGCCGCCACGCACGCGCGGTATGGGGCAGCTGGCTGCTGGCCAGTGCGCCGCTGTTCGTGGTCTTCAACGCGCTGGGCTGGTGGCTGGATGCATTCGGCTGGGCGTGGCTGGCAATGTGGTGGTGCAAGCCGCTGTTCGAACGGGCGCCGCTGTACGTGCTGTCGCGTGGCATCTTCGGCGAGCCGGTCGGTACGCTGGCGGCCCTGCGCGCGCAACGCAGCTGGGGCAATGCAGGTTTCTGGGGCTACCTGGGCTGGCGCCGTTTCAGCGTGCTGCGCAGCCTGTGCCTGCCGGTGAACCTGCTGGAGGGCAATGCGCCGGCCCAGCGCGGTGCACGCCGCCGCGCTGTGGCCGCTGGTGCGGCGGGTGCCGCCGCCGTGCTGACCGTGGCCTGCATGGCGTTTGAAGCGGTGCTGGTGTCCGGTGCGATCGGCGCGGTGTTCATGTTCATGCCGCTGGAGCTGATGTCCGAATCATGGCGTGCCGCGTGGGACATGATCGGCCAGGACACACCCGCCTGGGCGCGGGCCGGCTTCAACCTGGCGTGCTGGCTGGCCTCGGTGCTGATCGGTCCGTTCTACGTCGGCGCCGGCTTCGGCCTGTACTTGAACCGGCGCACGCAGATGGAAGCGTGGGACGTGGAGATCGCCCTGCGCCGCCTGCGCGAGCGGCTGCTGCCGGCGGCATCGACGCTGGCGCTGCTGCTGTGCCTTGCCCTGCCGCTGGCCTCCGCGCCAGTGCATGCGCAGGACGCGCAGACGGCCGCAGAACAGGCAGACGATGCCGGAGAGGACGAGGACAGCGCGGAGGAACCGGCCACTGCGGCGAACGATCCGGCCAACGCACCGGCCATGATCTTCGGTGCAGCGCCAGTGGACACCGCCGGCTTCCGCCAGGCGGTGAACCGCGCCTATGAAGATCCGCTGCAGCGCCCGACCCGCCAGGTCACGCGCTGGAAGCCGATCGAGCAGGCCGAGGAAAAAAAGAAGGAAGACAAGCAGCTGCAGCGTGACACCAACAGCAAGGGTGAACGCAAAGCGCGCAAGGACGGCATCGCCTGGCTGGCACGCCTGGCCGAGTGGGGCCTGTGGGGCCTGCTGGGCGTCCTGCTGCTGGTGCTGCTGCTGACCGCACGGCTGTGGCTGCCGTGGCTGCGCGGCAGTGGCCGGCGCAAGGCCGAGGCCACACCGCAGGTAGTGGAAGAACCGGTGGAACTGCCGGTCGTGCTGCCGCCGGACGTGGCCACCCAGGCCGGCCTGCTGTGGGACCAGGGGCGGCCGCGGCAGGCGCTGGCCCTGCTGTACCGCGCCAGCGTGCGCACGGTGGGCGAGCGCAGCGGCATCGCGCTTCCGCCCGGTGCTACCGAAGCGCAATGCCTGCGCGCGTCGCGGCGCATGCCCGATGCCACCGACCGTGACCTGTTCGCGCGCATCGTGCGCATGTGGCAGTACGCCGCCTACGGTGGCCGCCTGCCCAGCCGCGCCGATTTCGATGCATTGGCCGATACCCTGCGCCGGCAGTACAGGTGGCTGGCATGAGTCCGCGCCTGTTCTGGTCGCTGCTGCTGGGCGCGCTGGTGCTGTTCGGCGTGCCGCTGACGATCCTTTACCTGCGCACGCACGAACGCGTGACCGAGACCGTGCAGCTGCCGCCGCAGGGCGAAGCTGGCTACAACCCGCTGTACGTGCTGGGCCAGGCCCTGCGTGCCGATGGCATCGCGGTGCACTCGCGGCCGCGGCTGGACCTGAAGCAGATGGCGCTGGGCCCGCACGATACGGTAGTGCTGCTGCAGGACAGCAGCGAACTGCCGGCGCCGGCGGCCAGGGCCCTGCTGGCCTGGGTTGATGGTGGTGGCCATCTGCTGGTGCGTACGCCGCCGCCCGCCGAGGACGACGCCAGCAGCACGCAGGGGCCCCTGCTGGACCAGCTGGGCGTGGACAGCCTGTATCAGCAGAGCGACTGCCAGCCATTCCACGTCATCGATGATCCCAGCCACGTCGAGTTCTGCGGCGGCCGTCGCTTCACGCTGGGCTTTGCCGCCAATGCGCGGGCCGAACGGCGCTGGGGCAACGAGCACAGCCTGGTGTTCGCACGCCTGCACCATGGCCAGGGCAAGGTGAGCGTGCTGGCCGACATGGAATTCATGCGCGGCGAGGTGGATTCGCCTGCGGCACGCCTGGCGTCGGCCGCAGGCAAGGCCAGTGATGGCCTGCACGATCTCTCGCACCGCGACCTGACCCGTTACCTGCTCGACCCGAATTACGGCAAGGGAGCGTTCTGGCTGGTCTATGCCAGCCGCCCGCCGTCACTGTGGGCGCGCCTGTTCTACCAGGGCTGGCCGCTGTGGGCGCCGCTGCTGCTGGCCCTGCTGGGCTGGTTGTGGGCCCGCTCGCAGCGCTTCGGCAGCCTGCTGCCGTCGCCGGTGCTGGAACGCCGCTCGCTGCTGGAGCACGTGCGTGCCAGTGGCGAGCTGCTGCTGCGCTTCGGCCACGGCACGCGCCTGTACGACGCCGTGTTCGCCCTGTTCCTGCATCGCCTGCGCCTGCGCGCACCGGTAGCCGCTGCACTGGACGGTGCGCCGCGCGATCAGGCCATCGCCGAGCTGCTGAAATGGCCGCAAGGCCGTGTTGCCAGCGCGCTCACGCCCCCGCCACCGCACGATTCCTCCGCCCTGCGCGAGCGCATCCGCTTGCTGCTCCAGATGAGATCCCTGCTATGACCGAAGTCCCCGAGCTGCCGGCGGCCGCCAACGCCCGCCTGATCGAACGCGTCGATGCCATCCGCACCGCCGTTGGACACGCCTTCATCGGCCAGGCCGATGTACTGGACCAGATCCTGGTGGCGCTGCTGGCCGGTGGCCACGTGCTGATCGAAGGCGTGCCCGGTCTGGGCAAGACCCTGCTGGTGCGTGCACTGGCACAGGCCCTGGAGCTGGACTACGGGCGCGTGCAGTTCACCCCCGACCTGATGCCCAGCGACGTCAGTGGCCACGCGGTGTACGACCCGAAGAGCGAGAGCTTCAAGATCCGTCGCGGCCCGGTGTTCACCAACCTGCTGCTGGCCGACGAGATCAACCGTGCCCCGGCCAAGACCCAGTCGGCCCTGCTGGAAGTGATGCAGGAAGGCCAGGTGACCATCGAAGGCAAGGCCTTCACCCTGGCGCCGCCGTTCATGGCGCTGGCCACGCAGAACCCGCTGGAACAGGAAGGCACCTACCCGTTGCCGGAAGCACAGCTGGACCGCTTCCTGCTGAAGGTGCTGATCGACTACCCGCAGCTGGAGGACGAGAAGCGCATGGTGACCGCGATCACCAGTGGCCGTGCCGCCAGCGATTTCGACCTGAGCCAGGTGCCGCGTGTATTGGGGGCCGGCGAGCTGCTGGAACTGCAGCGCGCGACCGCGGCGATCACCGTCGATGACGAAGTGATCGACTACGCGGTGCGGATTGTGGCGGCCACGAGGCAGTGGCCGGGCATCGCGGTCGGCGCTGGCCCCCGCGGCAGCATCGCGCTGGTGCGTGCCTCGCGCGCGCAGGCGGTGCTGGCCGGCCGTGACTTCGTCACGCCGGACGACGTGCGCGACATTGCGCGCCCGGCGCTGCGCCACCGCATTGCACTGGCCCCGGAGCTGCAGATCGAAGGCCAGGACGCCGACGACGTGCTGGGCGCGCTGCTGGCCAAGGTGGAAGCACCGCGCCGATGAGACCGGCCCCGCTGCTGCTGGCGCTGCTGCTGGCCTGGGCTGCCCTGGGCGGCCTGGTGCTGGGCGGGTGGCTGCCGCGTTGGAGCTGGGCGCTGGCAGCCGTCGTCATCGCGCTGCCCGCCTTGTGGGATCTGTGGCGGCAGTCGCGGCGCCCGTCGCCGCAGGTACAGCGCGAGCTGCCCGAAGCGCTGGCGCTGGGCGTGCGCCGCGAGGCGGCGCTGCGCCTGCAGGCCGAGCAATCGATGACGGTGCAGGTGTTCGACCTGGTGCCCGGCGGCTGGCCGCTGGAAGCGCTGCCGCAGCGCGTGCGCCTGCAGGCCGGTACGGCGTCCACCCTGCACTACCACCTGCAGCCGCTGCAGCGTGGGCACTTCCGCTTCGAGGGGGTGCACCTGCGCATGCGTTCGCCGTGGCGCCTGTGGTGGCAGCAACGCACGCTGCCGCCGGCGCTGGAGGTGCGGGTCTATCCGAACTTCGTGCCGCTCACCCGCTTCGCATTGTTCAGTGCCGACCAGGCCTCGCGGCTGGTCGGTGCGCACGTGAAGCGCCGCCGTGGCGAAGGCACCGATTTCCACCAGATGCGCGAGTACCGCATCGGCGACAGCCTGCGCCAGCTCGACTGGAAGGCCACCGCGCGTGCGCGCAAGCTGATCTCGCGCGAATACCAGGACGAGAAGAACCAGCAGCTGCTGCTGATGCTGGACAGTGGCCGGCGCATGCTGGCCAGCGAAGGCGGGCTCTCGCACTTCGACCATGCCTTGAACGCCTCGCTGGTGGTGGCTTACCTGGCGCTGCGCCAGGGCGACGCTGCCGGCCTGTACGCTGCCGGGGGCGAACGCCGCTGGGTGGCGCCGCAGCGCGGCATGGGTACGGTCGAGCACCTGCTGCGCGCCAGCTACGACCTGCAGCCACGCGCGGTGGCCACCGATTACCTGGCCGCCGCCACCGAGGTGTCGCTGCGCCAGCGCCGGCGTGCGCTGGTGATGCTGGTCAGCAACGTGCGTGATGAGGACATCGAAGACCTGCTGGCGGCAGTGCGCCTGCTGCAGCGGCGCCACCTGGTGTGCGTGGCCAGCCTGCGCGAACGCGAGCTGGACGGCGCACTGGAGGGCGAGGTGCAGACACTGGAAGACGCCACCCAGGCCGGTGCCGCCGCGCTGTACCTGCAGCAACGCGCGAAGGCGCATGAGGCCCTGCGCAGCGAAAAGGTGATGGTGCTGGACGTGACCGCCGATGCCCTGCCCGGCGCGCTGGTGGAACGCTATCTGGCGGTGAAGCGCGAAGGGCTGCTCTGATACCCGCGATCGCTCTGGTAGGCGCCAACCTTGGTTGGCACGAACCCACAGCGCCGACCAGGGTCGGCATCTACCAAAACCGGTTGCCGGCCAGCGGCCGGCACTACCCCCTGCAACAACCGCCGCATCGCCCTGGTAGGTGCCAACCTTGGTTGGCCCGAAACCCACAGCGCCGACCAAGGTCGGCATCTACCAAAACCGGTTGCCGGCCAGCGGCCGGCACTACCCCCTGCAACAACCGATGCATCGCCCTGGTAGGTGCCAACCTTGGTTGGCACGAAATCCACAGCGCCGACCAAGGTCGGCATCTACCAAAACCGGTTACCGGCCAGCGGCCGGCGCTACCCCCTGCAACAACCGCCGCATCGCCTTGGTAGGTGCCAACCTTGGTTGGCACGAACCCACAGCGCCGACCGAGGTCGGCATCTACCAAAACCGGTTGCCGGCCAGCGGCCGGCACTACCCCTGCAACAACCGATGCATCGCCCTGGCAGGTGCCAACCTTGGTTGGCACGAAATCCACAGCGCCGACCAAGTTCGACATCTACCAAAACCGGTTGCCGGCCAGCGGCCGGCACTACCCCTGCAACAACCGATGCATCGCCCTGGTAGGTGCCAACCTTGGTTGGCACGAAATCCACAGCGCCGACCAGGGTCGGCATCTACCAAAACCGGTTGCCGGCCAGCGGCCGGCACTACCCCCTGCAACAACCGCCGCATCGCCCTGGTAGGTGCCAACTTTGGTTGGCACGAAATCCACAGCGCCGGCCAGGGTCGGCATCCACCAACAACGGTTGCCGGCCAGCGGCCGGGACTACCCCTGAAGCAACCGACGTTGCAACCGCTCCACCGCACGCTGCAGCAGCACCCGGTTGCGGCCCAGCTTCATCCACTGCGGCAGGCGCGAGAACATCGAACCGTTGGTAACGCCCGCGCGCTCGCGCAGAGGCGCGGCAGCGTAGTCGTGCAGTGCCTGCAGATGGGCTTCGTTGTAGGCCCACAGCACGCCGGCCGCAGTCTTTTCGACCAGCCGCAGCGGCAAGCCAAAATGCGGATCGATCGCCTCATTGCCACGCCATCGCGACAACGTGACCTCCACCTCGCTGCTGCGTCCGCACTGACTGCAGTCCGCCGCCAGCGTCCGCAACGGCGACACTGCACGCGCACGGTGCAGCTCGGCGCGGACCCATTTGTGCCCGCAGTATCCGCAGGGACGATAGCCGCTGTAGCACACGGGCCCGACCCAGTCGCCCGCGGCACAGCAACCGCAGCCGCATCCACTGTCGAGGGCTGCGCTGCAGCCCAGGCAGCGGAAACGTCGCGATTCCGGCGTCCGCACCACCCAGCCGGGCGTATCGCAGCGGTGGCAGCGCACCGCGATGCGGTCCGAATAGCGCCACAGGGCGTGGCCGTCATCCAGATGCCGGCCCGGCAGCGGCGCAGGCCGCAGGTCGCGATTGCGCCGCACCGTCATCAGACGTAGATCCGCGTCGGCGCCTCGTCGACGATCGCGTGCGGCATGAAGCGCGCACTGTCGCGGGTGATCGCGCTGTCATCCTCGCGGATGCCGATGCCGCAGGCATGGTCACCGATCACCCAACTGCCGATCAGCGGATAGCCGCCTTCGAAGCGGGTGAGCGGATGCGCACGCTGGATGATCGCCGGGCCGTCGTAGGGACCGTCACTGCGCTGGGTGCTGCCATCGGCCAGGTGCATCTCGATGTTGGCCCCTTCGCGCGAGAACAGCGGTTTGCGCACCCAGCCCGACGCCAGCGCGCTGCCGTCATCGAAATGCGCCTCCAGCAGGTTCGGATGGCCCACGTTGCGCTGCCACAGCAGCGGCAGGATGCCCTTGTTGCTCAGCACCGCCTTCCAGGCCGGTTCCAGCAGCTGCACGCCCGAGCCGGGCAGCGCGCGGCCGAATTCCTCGGCCATCAGGTCTTCCAGCGGATACAGCTTGAACAGCGTGCCGATCACCGAGTCGTCCAGCGCGGTGAAGCGGCCGTCCTCGGACAGGCCAATGTCCTCGATGGCGATGGCCTGCCCGAACAGGCCGGCCTGGGATGCGCAGTCACGCAGGTACTCGACCGTGCCACGGTCTTCCTCCGAAGTGCCGACCGCGCTGAAGTACAGCGGCGGCGGCAGCTGCGTGGCGAGGTCGCCGAAACGCTCGACCAGCGCTTCGTGGATCGCGTTGAACTGGTCGGCATGCTGCGGCAGGCGGCCGGCATTGCGCTGGTCTTCCAGCCACTGCCACTGGAAGAAGCTGGCTTCGAACAGCGAGGTCGGCGTGTCGTAGTTCAATTCGTACAGCTTGGCCGGGCCGGTACCGTCGTAGGCCAGGTCCAGGCGGCCATAGAGGTGCGGCTGGCGCTGGCGCCAGCTGTCGGCGATCCAGTCGCGGTAGTGCGACGGAATCGCCAGCTGGTCCATCAAGCGTTCGCTGCCGATGACATCACCGACCAGATCCAGCGCCATCTGGTGCAGCTCGGCGCTGGGGTCTTCGATGTCCTGTTCGATCTGGCGCAGGGTGAAGGCGTAATACGCGCGTTCATCCCAGTACGGCTGGCCGTCGATGGTGTGGAAGCGGAAACCCGCCTCTTCCGCGCGCGCCCGCCACTGGGCACGCTCGGCAATCCGGATGCGCTGCATGGGTCGATCAGCCGCCGTAGCTGCCGCTGGTGCTGCGGCGTGCGCTGGTGTTGCCGAAGCCACCACGGCTGGCAGTGACCGCACGGTTCGGCTCGCTGGTGACCGGGGCCAGGCCGGCCTTGCCAGCACCGATGCCGCTGGCGGTGTTCAGGCCACCGGTGCCGCCCGGTGCCGGGCGCGCCCAACCCGCATTCTTGTCCTGGTAGGCCGGTGCCGACGCCGGCGCCTGCGGGGCGAGGCCGCCGCGGTTGCTCAGCATCTGCGACATGAAGAAGCCCATCATCATCGGGCCGATGAACGAGGTACCGGCCGAGGTGTGCTGCTGCACGCACTGCTCCGGCTTGTAGTCCTTCTCGCAGGCTTCCTTGCTGGCGTACTTCGGCGCCGCATCGGCGGCCTGCTTCTGCGCTTCAGCGAACGCATTGCGGCACGACGACGGATCGCCGGTGGCCTCGGTGCAGGCCTCCACCGAGGTATACAGGCCTTCCTGCACCTTCACCTCCGGCTCCTTCTGGCAGGCGGTGAACAGCAGCGGCGCGGCGCTCATCAGCAGCAGCGCGGTGGTGCGGGAACGTTTCATGGCCTCATGCCCTGTCGACGGATCAATGCCCCAATGATGCCAAATCCGGGCCAGCAACCGGAATCGGCAAAGTGCGAAAGATGAACGGACTTTCATTTTCGTCGGCATTGGGGTCAGAGCCCATCGCGCCGCGATGGGATCCGACCCCAGGCGACGCACCGCTCTGGTAGGTGCCAACCTTGGTTGGCACACATCCCGCGGCGCCCGGTCATGCCCGGCGCGCGCAGCCAAGTCTCCGGCAAGAAGCCCCCTTGTTGTTCAAGGGGGGCGCGCCGAAGGCGCGGGGATAAGGGGAAATGCGCGGACCGCCAAGCCGCTGCAAGCGGTGAAGGTGGTTGCAGCAGCAACCGAAAAAATTGGCCATGATCGGCTGACCCCCACGTCGTACGGCCCGCCCGTTCCGCCCGCCATGCCCGAATACCGTTCCCGCACCTCCACCGCCGGTCGCAACATGGCCGGCGCCCGCGCCCTGTGGCGCGCCACCGGCATGAAGGACGGCGACTTCCACAAGCCGATCATCGCCATCGCCAACTCCTTCACCCAGTTCGTGCCCGGCCACGTGCACCTGAAGGATCTCGGCCAGCTGGTCGCGCGCGAGATCGAACAGGTCGGCGGCGTCGCCAAGGAATTCAACACCATCGCCGTGGACGACGGCATCGCGATGGGCCACGACGGCATGCTGTATTCGCTGCCCAGCCGCGAGATCATCGCCGACGCCGTGGAGTACATGGTCAACGCGCACTGCGCCGACGCGCTGGTGTGCATCAGCAACTGCGACAAGATCACCCCCGGCATGCTGATGGCCGCGCTGCGCCTGAACATCCCGGTGGTGTTCGTCTCCGGCGGGCCGATGGAAGCGGGCAAGACCAGGCTGTCCGAGCACAAGCTGGACCTGGTCGATGCGATGGTGGTGGCCGCCGATGACAGCGCCTCCGACGAGAAAGTCGCCGCGTTCGAGCGCAGCGCCTGCCCCACCTGCGGTTCCTGCTCAGGCATGTTCACCGCCAACTCGATGAACTGCCTGACCGAGGCGCTGGGCCTGTCGCTGCCCGGCAACGGCACCACGCTGGCTACCCACGCCGACCGTGAGGCGCTGTTCCGCCGCGCCGGCCGCCTGATCGTCGAACTCTGCCATCGCTGGTATGGCGGCGAAGACCCCAGCGCACTGCCGCGCGGCATCGCCACCCAGGCCGCGTTCGCCAATGCGATGACCCTGGACATCGCCATGGGCGGCTCCACCAATACCATCCTGCATCTGCTGGCCGCAGCACAGGAGGCGGAGGTCGACTTCGACCTGACCCACATCGACGCGCTGTCGCGGCGCGTGCCGCAACTGTGCAAGGTGGCGCCGAACACGCCGAAGTACCACATCGAGGACGTGCACCGCGCCGGCGGCGTGTTCGGCATCCTCGGTGAGCTGGACCGCGCCGGCCTGCTCGATACCACGGTGCCGACCGTGCACAGCGCCAGCCTGGCCGACGCGCTGGAATGCTGGGACGTGGTGCGCAGTGACAACGACACCCTGCATGCCTTCTTCAAGGCCGGCCCGGCCGGCATCCCCACCCAGGAAGCCTTCAGCCAGGCCACGCGCTGGCCGACCCTGGACATGGACCGCGCCGAGGGCTGCATCCGCTCGCTGCAGCATGCGTACTCACTGGAAGGCGGCCTCGCCGTGCTGCGTGGCAATCTGGCCGTGGATGGCTGCGTGGTGAAAACCGCCGGCGTGGACGAATCGATCCACGTGTTCGAAGGCCCCGCGCGTGTCTATGAAAGCCAGGACGCGGCCGTCGCCGGCATCCTCGCCGACGAGGTGCAACCGGGTGAGGTAGTGGTGATCCGCTACGAAGGGCCGAAGGGCGGCCCGGGCATGCAGGAGATGCTGTACCCCACCAGCTACCTGAAATCGAAAGGACTGGGCAAGCAGTGCGCGCTGCTGACCGATGGCCGCTTCTCCGGCGGCACCTCGGGCCTGTCGATCGGCCACGTCTCGCCGGAAGCCGCCAGCGGCGGTGTCATCGGTCTGGTGGAGAACGGCGACCGCATCCGCATCGACATCCCGGCCCGCCGCATCGACCTGCTGCTGGATGAGGCCACGCTGGCCCAGCGCCGCGCCGACGCCGATGCACGTGGCTGGAAACCGCGCGCGCCACGCCCGCGCAAGGTTACCAGCGCGTTGAAGGCCTACGCCCTGCTGGCCACCAGCGCCGACAAGGGCGCCGTACGCAACACCGCCCTGCTCGGCGATTGATGCCGATCCGGTAGTGCCGGCCGCTGGCCGGCACCTGGGAAAAGGGGACGGAGGGGATTAAGTCGTTTGTGCCTCAAACGACTTAATCCCCTCCGTCCCCTTTTTTCAGCCGATCACGCGCTTGAACGGCGGCAGCGCGTCGATGATGCGCTTGCCGTAGCGGCGGGTCAGCAGCCGCGAATCAAGAATGACCACGCGGCCGGTGTCGGTGGAGGTGCGGATCAGGCGGCCGGCGAACTGGGTCAGCGTGCGCAGCGCATGCGGAATGGCGATCAGGTTGAACGCGTTGAGCCCGCGTCCCTCGAACCACTCGCTGAGGGTGGCGGTCTGTGGGTCGGTCGGCACGGCGAACGGCACCTGGGTGATCACCACCGTGGTGCAGGCCTCGCCGGGCAGGTCGAGGCCCTCGCCGAACGAGTTCAGGCCGAACAGCACCGAGCCCTCGCCTGCCTCGACACGCCTCAGGTGTTCCTCGATCAGCCGGGTCTTGGACATCTCGCCCTGCACCAGCACCTGCTTGCGGCGCGCGGCCGGCATCAGCCCGGCCACCTTCTCCATCTTCCAGCGCGAGGTGAACAGCACCATCGAGCCCTTGGCCCAGTCCAGTTCGGTGTCCAGGTAGCGCGCCACTTCGCGCGGGTGGCCTTCGCGGTCGTCCGGCGTGACCGGGAACTTCGGCACGATCAGTTCGGCCTGGTTGGGCAGGTCGAACGGCGACGACAGCGAGACCATCTCGGCCTCTTCCGGAATGCCGTTGTCGATCGCCAGCGACTGGAAGTCGCCACCGCCGGTCAGCGTCGCCGAGGTCATCACCACCGAGTCCACTTCATCCCACAGCAGCTTGCGCAGCACGTGCGCGGCCGACACCGGCGAACCGTGCAGCACCAGGTCGCCATCGCGGGTGGCAGTCACCCAGCGCGCCATCGGCGGCGCGCCGTCCTTGTCTTCGCGGCGCCACGCCTGCCACAGGTTGTACTGCTGCTCGATCATCTCCAGCGCCATGCCCAGGTTGCGCTGCAGGCGCTCGCGCGCGGCATCGTCCGGCTTGCCCTTGGCCACCTGCGTGGTGGCCGCATGGGCCCAGTTGTAGAGGCTGCGGGTATCGTCGGCCAGTGCCTCGATCGGCTCGCGCCAGGCCTCGGGCAAGCGTCCATTGGCCGCGCGCCACATCGGCTCTTCGTCCGCCGGCGCCGGCATCCACACCCGCTCGATGTGATCACGGAACGCGCGCAGCTGCTTGCCCACGTTGCTGGCGACTTCGATCGCTTCGTTGGGCAGCAGGTTGCCCAGCCGGTCCTTGTCGACCGCGCGGTACGCACCGGCGATCAGGATCTGCAGGCGGCCGGTGCGCTTGGCCATCTCGTCCAGCGCGAGGCTGGCCGCGCCCTGGTCGATCGCCACGTTGCCGATGTGATGGCCTTCGTCCAGCACCAGCAGCATGTCCGAGGGCGGCGCGATCAACGGCTGCCCGTTGTCGCTGTCACCGATCGACAGCGCCGACAGCAGCAGCGCGTGGTTGGTGACCACGATCTGTGCGTCGCGCACCGTATTGCGCGAGCGCAGCACCGCGCACTGCGCCGAATAGGCGCAGCGTCGCCCGGCACAACCCGAGGCCGGCGTGGTGATGCGGCTGCGCAGGCCGGGACTGATGGTCTCCGGCGCATTGTCGATATCGCCATCCCAGCTGCCGCTGGTGAAGGCGTCGGTCAGGCGTTTGGCGATGTCCATCTCGATCGGCGCCAGCGGCCGGTCGAACAGTGGCGCGTCATCCTCGAACATGCCGCCCTGCGAGCCCTCGCCCTGCGCCTCGGCGGCATTGCGCGTGCACAGGTAGCGGGTGCGTCCCTTGGCCAGCGCCACGGTCGCTTCCAGGCCGGTGGCCTTCAGGAAATTCGGGATATCGCGCTCGACCAGCTGCGACTGCAGCGCCACGGTGCCGGTGCTGATCACCAGCTTCTTCTTGGTGGCCAGCGCGATCGGCACGCCTGCGGTGAGGTAGCCCAGGCTCTTGCCGACGCCGGTCGGCGCCTCGACCACGCCAACGCCACCGCTTTTCGACAGCGCGCGCGACACCACGCCGATCATCTGGCTCTGCGAGCGACGGGTGGAGAAGCCGGGGGTATTGGCCTGCAGCGTCGTGTACGCCTTGCGGATCGCGTCCTTCAAGGTGTCATCGAGCGTGCGCGGAGCGGCGACGGTTTCGGTCACGCCGGGAACTACCGTAGCTGGATCAGGCCGGTCATTGTCGCATGGCCGGCCGCGTTCACTGTTGCTGGCACCCTGAACGAGCCAGCGACGACGCCCGCCGGCGCGCACGGTCCGAAGCCCGCGCCGCACAAGGGCGAAACACGCCGGGCGTGGCCCGGCGCCAGCGCTCAGGCGACCGGGGCGGGACGGCTACGCAGCAGGCGCACCAGCGCCCACACCAGCAGCACCACGCCGATGGCCTCGACCATCGCCAGCGCGAAGTGCACCACGCCGAAGATGGCGCTCATGCCCGAGATGGCGCTGAAGTTGCCGCTGCTGACCAGCCACATCGGCAGCATGCCCGCCGCCAGGCCACCCAGGCTGGACAGCAGCAACAGCAGCAGGCCGACCAGCGCGCCGGTGCGGGTGGCATCGCGCGGCGCACCGACCACCCAGACCAGGCCCACGCACAGCGCGATCAGCACCGGCAGGCGCACGCCGACCATGCTCAGCACGGTCACCATCAGGGTTGTGCTGTCCATCGGTCAGTCCTCGCCGGCCAGCACGGCCGAGCCCTGGCGCAGCGACTGGTAGACCTCGCCGGTCTGCGGGCGCACGCCGTGCCACTGCAGGAAGCTCTCGGCGGCCTGCTCGACCAGCATGCCCAGGCCGTCGACGGTATTGCGGCACTGCGCCGCACGGGCCCAGGCCAGGAAGGCGATGGCCGCCTCGCCGTAGTTCAGGTCGACGGCAGTGGTCATCGAATTGACCAGCGACAGCGGCAGCTTGAACTCGACGTCGCGGTCGCGGCCAGCCGAGGTGGCATTGACGATCAGTTCGAAGTCGCCGAGGTCGCGCAGGTCTTCCCAGTAGCGGCTGATCGCACGGCCGGGCTCGCCCATCGCGTCGATCAGTTCGTCGGCGCGCTCCGGCGTGCGGTTGACCACCACCAGTTCGGTGATGCCGGCATCGAGCAGCGCCGGGGCGACGCTGCGCGCCGAGCCACCGGCGCCGATCATCAGCACGCGGCGGCCGCGCAGGTCCAGGCCGTGGCGGTCGGTCAGGTCGCGCACCAGGCCGATGCCATCGGTGGTGTCGCCGTGCCAGCGGTCGCCCTTGCGCAGCAGTGTGTTGACCGAGCCGGCGCGGCGCGCGCGCGCGGTCAGCGTGGTGCACAGCGAGAACGCGGCTTCCTTGTGCGGCAGGGTGACGTTGGCGCCGACACCGCCCTCGGCGGCGAAGGCCTCCAGTCCGGCCAGGAACGCATCCGGGGCCAGGTCGATCGCGCGGTAGTCGATGGCGATGCCTTCCTGGCGACCGAACGTCGCGTGGATCTGCGGCGACTTCGAGTGGGCAACGGGGTGTCCGAAGACGGCGTAACGGTCGGTCATGGAATCCTCAAGCTGGCTAGACTGATGCTCTTTCGTGCACGGAACCGGATGATGCGCATCACCCCGCCCCTGCTGGTGCTCGCCGCCAGTCTACTCTCTGCCCCCGTGGCGATGGCGTTGAACGAGTACGGCATCGAAGGCATGGGCGTGGTCTCGACCCGCGCCGACGAGGGTCGCGCCACGATCAGCGCCGATGGCCAGCGCATCGTCTTCGCCCGCCGCGGCGAGGCCGGCTGGGGCCTGTGGGAGGCGCGCGTGGTGGACGGTCGCTGGCAGCAGGCACAGGTACTGCCGGTAGGCGTGGCCGGTGAAGCCCGCGATCCCTACTTCAGCCGTGACGGCCGCTGGCTGCTGTTCGCGGCCGGCCGCGAGGGCGCGCTGGCGCTGTACCGCGCCGCGTTGGCCGCCGACGGCCGGCTGGGCCCGGCGCAGCCGCTGGCCGGTGACGGTGGGCGCCGGGAAGAGCGCGGGCCGGCCCTGAGCGCGGACGGCAAGCAGCTGTTGTTTGCCCGCCAGCAGGGCCGTGGCGCCGGCTGGGACCTGTTCGTGGCGACGCTGGATGCGCAGGGCCTGCGCGGCCAGGCCAGCGCACTGAGCGCGTTGAACAGCGTCGACGACGAGACCGACGGCGACTGGCTGGGCCAGGACGGCGCCGTGGTGTTCAGCCGCGGCAACGGCAGTACCGCGCAGGTCTGGAGCAGCGGCTGTGCGTGGAGCGGTGTAGCGCTGCAGCCGCTGGGGCTGTCGTTCAACCAGGCCGGCGGCTGGACCGGTGCGCCGGTGATCGACAACGCCAAACCGGGCGAGATGATGGTGGCCAGCAGTGCAGCGAAGGCACCACGTGCCGGCGGCGTGGACGTGTACCGGTTGGCGGTGCCGAAGGTGGCGGCGGTGGCCGGGTGCGCGCGGTAGATCCACGCCATGCGTGGATGGCCGTTTGGTAGATGCCAACCTTGGTTGGCATACGTGAAAGCGCCAACCAAGGTTGGCGACTACCAGTAGATCCACGCCATGCGTGGATGAAACGCCCTGTCAGCGCGACAACACCTTGGCGCGCAACTGCTCGTACTCCATCTCGCTCAGCTGGCCGTTGTCCTTGCGCTGGTTCAACGCGGCCAGCTCGGCCTGCACGGTCTCCGGCAGCGCCTGCTCACGGGCCACGTGGCGGGCAGCGGAGAGCTGTTCCGGCGGGCGCTTGCCGGCCCGCCAGGCGGCGATGAAGACAGCGACGATGATGGCGCCGAACACCAGCGTACCGGTGCCCCAGATCAGCCATTGCACCCATCCCAGTTCGGGTCCCATCGCGCAGTCCTCCGTCTATCGTGGCGCTATTGTCAGCGCTCGCGCAGCCATCGCGCCACCTGCGGCGCGAAATAGGTCAGCACACCATCGGCGCCGGCCCGCTTGAAACCCAGCAGCGACTCCAGCACGCAGGCGCGTTCGTCCAGCCAGCCGTTGGCGAAGGCGGCCTTCATCATCGCGTACTCGCCACTCACCTGATAGGCGAAGGTCGGCACACCGAATGTCTCCTTCACCCGGCGCACCAGGTCCAGGTACGGCATGCCCGGCTTGACCATCACCATGTCGGCGCCCTCTTCCAGGTCCAGCGCGATCTCGCGCAGGGCCTCGTCGCCGTTGGCCGGGTCCATCTGGTAGGTCTTCTTGTCGGCCTTGCCAAGGCTGGCCGCGCTGCCCACCGCATCACGGAACGGGCCGTAGAACGCCGAGGCGTACTTGGCCGAGTAGGCCATGATGCGCACGTTGATGTGGTTGTCGGCATCCAGCGCACGGCGGATCGCGCCGATGCGGCCGTCCATCATGTCCGACGGCGAGACGATGTCCACACCGGCCTCGGCATGCGACAGCGACTGCTTGACCAGCGCTTCAACAGTGATGTCGTTGAGCACGTATCCCTTGTCGTCGATGATGCCGTCCTGGCCGTGGGTGGTGTACGGGTCCAGCGCCACGTCGGTCATCACTCCCAGTTCCGGGAAGCGCGACTTCAGCGCGCGGATCGCACGCTGCGCCAGGCCGTCCTCGGCCCACGCCGCCGACGCGTCCAGCGACTTCAGCGACGGGTCGATCACCGGGAACAGGTCGATCACTGGAATGCCCAGTTCCAGCGCTTCTTCGGCCACCTTCAGCAGCTCTTCGATCGACAGCCGCTCCACGCCCGGCATCGACGGCACTGCGGTGCGGCCCGCACGTTCGTGCACGAACACCGGGTAGATCAGGTCGTCGGTGGTCAGCGTGTTCTCGCGCATCAGGCGGCGCGAGAACTCGTCGTGGCGCATGCGGCGCGGGCGGTAAAGCGGGTGGGACATGGCAGGCTCCGAGGAGTGGCTATTGCAACAGGTAGCCCTGCGGCAGCAGGGGTTCGGGCAACGGGCGTTCGCCGAGCGCGTCGAGCTGGTCGATCTCGATCGTGCGCACCAGCGCGTCCAGCGGCAGGTCGTTCGGCTCCAGGCCGAACGGGTCTTCCATTTCTTCGCCCAGCTGGTCCAGGCCGAAGAAGGCGTAGGCCAGCACCGCCGACAGCACCGGCGTGCCCCAGCCCAGCGAGCTGGCCAGGCCGAACGGCAGCAGCACGCAGAACATCCATGCGCAGCGATGCAGCAGCAGGGTGTAGGCGAACGGCAGCGGCGTGGTGAGGATGCGCTCGCAGCCGGCCTGGATCGACGACATCGCGTGCAGGCGCTCTTCCAGCTGGGTGTAGAGGATCGGATCGAGTTCACCGGCGCGCAGGGCGTTGGCCAGCTCGGCAGCGATCATCGACAGCAATGCGTCGGGCACGTTCTCGCGCTGGCCCAGCTGCTCGCGCTGCGGCTTGTCCAGCCACGGCAACGCCGCCAGGGCCACGATGCGCCCGCGCAGGCGCGCGGCCAGCGCATGGGCAAAAGCCGTAGTGAGGTAGGCGATGCGGCGGCGGCGGCCGGCGTCATCGGCCAGCAGCAGGTTCACCTGGCGGGCCAGCGAACGCGATTCGTAGACCAGCTGGCCCCACAGCTTGCGGCCTTCCCACCAGCGGTCGTAGCAGGCGCTGTTGCGGAAACTGAGGAAGATCGACAGGACCAGGCCGAGCAGGGTGAACGGCGTGACGGAAACGCGCTCGATGCCGGTCGGCGGCGCCAGCTCCACCACCGCGGCCACCGCGATGGACAGGATCAGGATGGCCAGCACCTTCGGCGCGATCGCTTTTACGATCGAGCCGCGCAGGATGTACAGCAGTTGCCAGCCGTGGGGACGGGGTCGGATGATCATGGGGCAGCCGCGCCGGGCGCGGATTCACAGGCACGCGGGGGGCTCGCGCAGCCGTTCATTGTACGCCCCTGCCCGGCCCGCGGCCGTGTACCTGCGACGCCCTGTCGCACCCGGCGATGCGGCTCAGATCACGCCGCCCCCCAGGCCCAGGCGCAGGATGCCGACCACCACCACGATGCCGTTCAGCACCAGCCCGGCCCAGGCCCGGCCGCGCTTGGTCGGGTGGGTGAACAGGATGCCCAGCGCGGCGATCACCGCGCCCACGGCGGCGAACGGGATCAGGAACCAGTTGCCCCAGCCCAGCAGCGGAATCAGCGCCAGGATCATCCACAACAGCGCCAGTACGCCCCACAACAGACTGATCACGCCCATTCCACTCTCCCGCAGTTGGTTCCTGTCTGTGCACCATAGTCGTTCCCGCCGTCGCCGCCTACTGCCGTTGGCGGGGCTGTCACCGGCACCGTGCTAGCGTGCCGCCGTGCCTGCTCTGGGCCGGGTGTTGGCGCCGATTCAGAGTGGCCCGCCGATGATCGCAACCAGTCCTACAGGGGTCGTGCCATGAACATCCGTTGGGCCGCGTTGGCGGCCATCCTGCTGGTCGCCGCTGGCTGTGCCAGCACCTCCAAGGTCATGCTGGGGCGCGCCCGCGCGCCGATCGATCCGGCACTGGTGCAGATCTATTCGACGCCGCCGGCCGGCTCCCAGGAAATCGCCCAGCTGGAATCGGCGTCTGCCGTGGGCTTCGGCACGCAGGGCCAGACCGATGCAGCGGTGGCGCGCCTGAAGCGCGAGGCCGCAGCGCTGGGCGCCAATGGCGTGGTGCTGATGGGCGTGGGCAGCAGCGGCTCACCGGTGGGCATGTCGGTGGGTGCCGGCACGTTCGGCTCGCATGTCGGCGGTGGCGTCGGCATCGGTATTCCGACCACGCAGAAGCGCGCCGCCGGCGTGGCGATCTGGGTGCCGAACCCGGAACCCCCGGCACGACTGCCGACGCAGGTGATCACCCCGCAGCGGTGACGCGGCAGCATCACCGCGGGTAGTGCCGGCCGCTGGCCGGCAACCTCAGAAATCCTCCCGACGTCAGGGGAATGCCGGCCAGCGGCCGGCACTACCGGGGGGTGTTCAGCGCTTGTACTTCGGCACGAACACCTTGTTCACCGCGTCGGCCAGCTGGTCCGGCGGCAGCAGGCCCTGGTCGAGCAGGAAGTTGTTGAACGCCAGGCGGTCGAACTTCGCACCCAGTGCCAGCTCGGTCTGCATGCGCAGTTCCAGGATACGGGTGTAGCCGTAGAAGTAGCTGCCGGCCTGGCCCGGCATGCGCACCATGTAGCGGTCCAGTTCCTGGGTGGCCATCGCCTTGGACAGGCCGACCTGCTCCATCAGCACGCGCTCGCCGTTGGCGCGGTCGGTCAGGCCGAGGTTGAGCATCGGGTCGAGCATCGCGCGTGCGGCGCGCAGCAGGCGGAACTGCAGGGCGATCATCTGCCCGTCCAGCGGCTCGTATGGCACCATCTCGGCCTCGGCATACAGCGCCCAGCCTTCCACGTTCACCGAATTGAACGCGAACATGGTGCGTGCCAGCGACACGCCACGCTCGACCATCGCGGTGAACTGCAGCTCGTGGCCGGGGCGGCCTTCATGCGCACTCAGCGTCCACGCCGCCGCACCGAAGTTGAAGTCGTCGTACTGTGCGCCCGGGCCCGCGGCCGGGTTGCCCAGCGGCAGCACGAAGGTGCCCTGCTGCCCGGTGTTGTTGACCAGCGGCGCCGGCAGGAAATGCGGGGCCGGGCTGGCCGCGCTCTCGGCGGCCGAACCCAGGCGCATCTGCATGGCGCGCTTGGGCACGTCGACGATGGCATGCTCGCGGATCAGCGGATCGATCGCATCGATCACCTTGCGGTAGTGGCCTTCCAGATGGTCGTCGGCGATCTTGTCGGCCTTCAGCGCGCGGATCACCGCCACCGGGTCGCTCGGGTCGGCCACCTTCAGGCCCTTCTCCTTCACCACCAGCGGCGCCAGCTGCTGCATCGCCGAGCGGGTTTCCATGAACTCCAGCTGCGCACGCTGCATCAGCAGCTTCGGGTCGATGTCGATGCCGACCTGCTTGAGCTGGTAGGCGTACAGCGGCGCCGGCAGCCGTGCGTCGGTGCGCGCCTTCGGCAGCACGGTCGAGCGCGTCCAGCTGGCGTAGTCCTTCATCTGCCCGGCCAGAGCCTTCATCGCTTCATCGGCGCCGGCGATCTGGTACTTCTTCAGCAGCGACTCGATGCCGCTGATGTAGGTCTCGACGTTGTCCAGCGACTGCTGCACTTCGATCTTCGTCGGCTGCAGCAGGCTGCTGTCCTTCAAGCGCTCTTCGTAGCGCTGGCGGGCCAGCGTGGTGAACGCGGTGCCGCCCGGCTGCAGGCCGGCGTAAGCCTTGAGGCGGTCGATCGCCTTGGCCCGGCGCTCGGCCGGCACCTGGTCGGACAGCAGCAGGTTGAGGCCGCTGAACACCGTCTGCGGCGCGTCACTCCACGGCAGCAGGTACTTCTCGTTGAGCTCACTGCCTTCGATGTTCTGGTTGGCGGCGTGGATCATGATCTCCAGGTCCTGGCGGACGTTGGGATCCTGCTCGGTGGCCAGCTTCGCCTTCAGTTCGTCGCGGGCCTTGGCCATCGCGGCGCGGTAGCGCTTGCCGTTGTCCGCGCCGAGGTCGGCCACCTTGTCGTCGTAGCCGGGCACGCCGAAGAAGCCGGTTTCTTCCGGCTGGAACGGGCCCTGCGCATCGAGCAGGATCTGCGCCAGTGCGTTGCTGCGGGCGACCCAGGCCGGGCTGGCCGGTGTGGCGGCCTTGGCGGCGGGTGCCGCCAGCGCCGGCGGTGCGGACAGCAGCGGGGCGGCGGTCAGGGCCAGGGCAACGGCCAACGCGATCGGCTTCATGGTGCACTCCAGGACAGGGTTGCCCGCACCCTACGCGCTCAGCGCGGTGGCGACAATCGGCCGGAGGTCACAACGCTGCGGTCAGCGGGCATTCGCCGCGTTCGCGGCAGGCCTGCAGTTCGCATTCCTGCGCGGCCTCATCGTCATCCAGCGCAGTCAGGTCGAAGGTCTGCTTGTTCTCGCCCAGCACGTACATCACCGGGTAGTCCCACACGTCGTCACTGCGGGTGCCCTTCACGAACAACCGGCCGTGTGCGCGGGGGCCTTCCAGGGCCACGGTCAGGCCGACATCGCGCTGGCCGTTGAGCGCGGTCTGCATGCTGCCCAGCGGCATCGATTCGGCACGCAGCGGCTCGCCGAAGGCTTCCACCAGTTCGATGCTGCAGCCGGCGCGACGCATCGCCTCGCGCATCGGTGGGCTCTCGCGTGCCGCCTCACTCCAGCGCAGCACGCTCCAGGCCACCGTGCCACCAGCCCCGGCCAGCACCACCAGCACGGCCACGGGCATCGCCCAGCGCCAGTGGCGGGACCACCAGCCGGCGGGCTTCGGGCCGTGGGTGGGAATCGGCGGCGGCAGTGTCATCGGCGGGCTCCTTCCCGTCTGTGTTTCAAGGCTTCAGGCAGCGCCCCAGGAAGGCTTCGGCCACACGGTAGCGATGCAGGGCATCGGCGCCGGACAGGCCATGCTTGGCACCCGGGTAGGTCATCAGCTCGAACGGCTGGCCGCGCTTCTGCAGCGCGCTCATCAAGCTGGTCGAATTGGTGAACAGCACGTTGTCGTCCGCCATGCCGTGGATCAGCAGCAACGGCGAGCGCAGCCCATCGATGTGGGTCAGCACGCGCGCTTCACGGTAACCGGCGTCGTTGCGCGCCGGCAGGTCCATGTAGCGCTCGGTGTAATGGCTGTCGTACAGGCCCCAGTCGGTGACCGGGGCACCGGCCACGCCGCAGGCGTACTGGTTCGACGCCTTGGCCAGCAGCATCAGGGTCATGTAACCGCCGTTGGACCAGCCCTGCACGCCGATGCGCGCCGGGTCCACCCACGGCTGCTGCTTGAGCCAGGCCACGCCGCGCAGCTGGTCGGTCACTTCCACCGTGCCCTGCTTCCCGTACAGCGCACCACCGAAGTCGCGGCCGCGGCGCGGGGTGCCGCGGTTGTCCAGCGAGAACACGACGTAGCCCTGCTGGGCCAGGTACTGGTTGAACAGATGGTCGCCACGGCCGGGCCAGCTGTCGGTGACAGTCTGGCTGGCCGGGCCGCCATAGACATACACCGCCACCGGGTAGCGCTTGGACGGATCGAAGCCGGCCGGCTTGATCAGGCTGTAGTGCAGCGGCGTCTTGCCGTCGGCGGCGGTGAGCGTGCCGAACTCGACCGGGCGCTGCGCGTCGCGGTAGCGCGCATACGGGTGCTTGGGATCGGCCAGGTTGTTTTCCACCAGTGTGGCGATCTTCTCGCCGTTGGCGCGGAACAGCTCGATCTGCGGCGGCGTGGTGCTGTTGGACCAGCTGTCCACATAGACGCTGGCATTGCGGGCGAACGTGGCGCTGTGCATGCCCGGCGCCTTCGACAGGCGCTGCGGCTCACCGCCCTGCAGCGATACCGCGTAGATCTGGCTTTCGCGCGGGCTTTCGATGCCGGCGCGGAAGTAGGCCTTGCCGGCCGTCTCATCCACCGCCAGCAACTCGTCCACCGGCCAGTTGCCGTGGGTCAGCGCGGTGGCCTTGCCCTTGCTGTCGATGCGGTACAGGTGCTGGAAGCCGGTGCGCTCGGACGACCACAGTACGCTGCCGTCTTCAAGGAAGCGCAGGCTGTTGTGCAGCGGCACCCAGGTCGGGCTGGTTTCGTGGGCGAGTACGCGCTGGCGGTTGGAGTCGAGTGCCACTTCCACTAGGTCCAGCTGCTTCTGGTCGCGCGACTGGCGCTGGAAGCTCAGGTGCTGCGCATCGCGCCAATCGACGCGGGCCAGGTAGATGTCCTGTTCCTTGCCCAGGTCGATCCAGCGCGGCTGCGCCTCGGCGGCCGGTGCGATCACGCCCAGCTGCACGCGCACGTTGGCGTCACCGGCGGCCGGGTAACGCTGTTCGATCACATCGGTGCGGTCGGCGTAGACCTCGTAGCGCTTCTGCACCGGCACCGGTGCCTCGTCGATACGGGCAAAGGCAATCGCCGAATCATCCGGTGCCCACCAGTAACCGGTGTGGCGGTCCATCTCTTCATCGGCGACGAACTCGGCCACGCCGTTGCCGATGGTGGTGCTGCCGTCGCGGGTCAGCTGCAGCTGCTTTCCACTGGCCAGGTCGATCACCCACAGGTTGCGGCCGCGGATGAAACTGACGAAACCGCCCTTGGGCGACAGCTTGGCGTCGGTGGCGAAGCCTTCACCGTGGGTCAGCTGGCGCACGGCCGCCGCCCCCTGCTGCTTCAGGTCGTACAGGTAGAGTTCGCCGCCCAACGGGAACAGCAGGCGCTGTGCGTCCGGCGACCACTGGTAATCGACGATGCCGGTCATCGCGGCGATGCGCTGGCGCTCGCGGCGCGCCTTTTCCTCATCGCTGAGGGTCTCGGTGCCGGGCAGCACCACCTTGGAATCAACCAGCAACCGGGTCTGGCCACTGCCGATGTCGTAGGTCCACAGGTCCAGCTGGTTGCGATCGCTGTCCTTGCCGCGCAGGAAACTGACCTGCGAACCGTCCGGCGCCACCTTGGGCTTCATCAGGGTCGGGCCGGACAGCGGCAGCGGGCCGGTGATGGCCTCCAGGGTCAGCTTCTCGGCGTGGGCGGCGGTACTGGTGGCGAGCATGAGGGCAAGCGAAGCGAACAGGTGGCGCATGGAGGATCCCGGCAAACGGCAGGTCCGCCCGGCGGCAGGCGCGGGGCGGTCGTTCCCCCATCCTAACCAAGCCCGTGCAGGAAGGCAGCATGACCTTCTGCCCATGCTGCGGTGCTGGGGTCAGGGCCCTTTGCGTTGCAAAGGGATCCGACCCCGCGGCGGGTCAGCGCTGGCCGAACAGGTGCTTGCGCTCTTCGTCGCTGAGCGGCTTGCCGGCGTTCGGGTTCACCTGCTGGCGCAGCGCATAGGCGCGCTGGGTGGCCGGGCGCGCGGCGATGGCCTCGTGCCAGCGCTTGAGGTTCGGGAACGCGGCGAAGTCCACCGGCAGCTTGTCGTAGGCGCCGATCCACGGGTAGCTGGCCATGTCGGCGATGGTGTACTCGTCGCCGGCCAGGAAGGCGTGCTGGGCCAGGCGCTTGTCCATCACCCCGTGCAGGCGGCGCACCTCGTTGTCGTAGCGCTCGATCGCGTAGGGAATCTTTTCTGGTGCGTACACGTTGAAGTGGCCCATCTGGCCACTCATCGGGCCTAGGCCGGCCATCTGCCAGAACAGCCATTCCAGGGTGGCCACGCGGCCGCGCGGGTCGCTGGGCAGGAAGCGGCCGGTCTTCTCGGCCAGGTACAGCAGGATCGCACCGGACTCGAACACGCTCTGCGGGGCACCGCCATCGGCCGGGGCGTGGTCGACGATGGCCGGCATCTTGTTGTTGGGCGAGATGGCCAGGAACTCTGGCTTGAACTGGTCACCCGAGCCGATGTTGACCGGGTGGATGCGGTACTCCAGGCCGGCTTCCTCCAACAGCAGGGTCACTTTGTGGCCGTTCGGGGTGGGCCAGTAATACAGGTCGATCATGGCGTCGGCTCGGGGTGCGGAAAGGAACCTGAAGTCTAGTGCGTGAGTTGGGTTGGCACCGTCATGGCGGGCCGGTAACCTCGCGGCTCCCCCGAAACGCACTGTCCTGCATGAGCCACAGTCCTCGTCCCCTGTCCCCGTTGTCCTCGCTGATCTTCGCCTCGCGCTGGCTGCAGCTGCCGCTGTACCTGGGCCTGATCCTTGCCCAGTGCGTCTACGTGTTCCTGTTCGGCAAGGAACTGTGGCACCTGCTGTCCCACTCGGTGTCGATGGGCGAACAGCAGATCATGCTGATCGTGCTGGGCCTGATCGACGTGGTGATGATCTCCAACCTGCTGGTGATGGTGATCGTCGGCGGCTACGAGACCTTCGTCTCGCGCCTGCGCCTGGAAGGCCACCCGGACCAGCCGGAATGGCTGAGCCACGTCAACGCCAGCGTGCTGAAGGTGAAGCTGGCGATGGCGATCATCGGCATCTCCTCGATCCACCTGCTGAAGACCTTCATTGCCACCAGCGCGCTGAAGGGACTGCCACTGTGCAAGCCGGAACAATGGGCGGCAGCAGTGTCTTCGGCTTCGACCAGCTTCTACAACGCTGGCGTCGATACCTGCACGACCATGACCCAGGAAGGCGTGCTGTGGCAGACCATCATCCACTGCGTGTTCATCCTGTCGGCGATCGGCATCGCCTGGACCGACAAGCTGATGTCCAACGGCCACAGCAAGTCGCACGACAAGGCACACGACCACTGAGGTCGCCGCCGGCCACGACATGATCGCCGCAGCCCCACCCGGCCACCACCCCTTGTGCGGGGCAGTGGCCGGGATGCTAGATTGCATCCTCGCCGTTGCCGGCAGTGGCGTCGGGAAACGCCACCCTGCCGCGCCTGGACCACGGGTCCCGGCCATGCATATCAATGATTTACGTCACGTCGTCTTCTAAAGGGGAGCAGGATGTCGCACGTCTCAACGATCACCGCCGCGCGCCGGTGGCTGCCGGTTGCTTTGGCACTGGCGCTGGCCGCCTGCTCGGGCAAGGAAGAATCCGCAGCACCGGCTCCGGCCGCCGCCCCCACCGCCGCTGCACCGGCCGCACCGGTGGTCGCCGCCAAGGTGCAGTCGATGGGCACCGAGCAGCTGCGTGAGTCGGCCAGCCAGGCCCTGCGCGAGAACCGCATGTACGCGCCGGCCGGCGACAACGCCATCGAGTACTACCTCGCCCTGCGCGACAAGACCCCGGACGACGCCTCGGTGAAGAGCGCGCTGACCGACCTGCTGCCGTACACCCTGATCGCCGCCGAGCAGCACCTGGGGCGCGAGGACTACACCGAAGCGCAGCGGCTGGTGGCGCTGATCGAGAAGGTGGATGCATCCGCGCCGGCCCTGCCGCGCCTGAAGGACGGCCTGGCCAAGGGCGTGCAGAACGCGGCCAAGCGCACCGAGGCCGAAGCCGAGAAGGCCAAGAAGGACGCCGAGGACCGCAGCAAGCAGCAGACCGAACAGCAGCGCCTGGCCGAGCAGCGTGCCAAGGAAGCCGACGCGGCCAAGCAGATCGCTGCGCAGCAGGATGCCGCCCGCCGCGACAACGAGCGCCAGGAAGCCGAGCGCCAGGCCGCCGCGCGCCGCGAAGCCGAGCTGAAGCAGCAGCAGGCCGCCGCCCAGCAGGCCAGTACCGCACGCCAGGCCGCGGCTCCAGCGGCCGCTGCGGCGCCGAACCTGCGCCCGGTCAGCACCCCGGCGCCGCGCTATCCGTCCGAGGCACTGCGTGCAGGCACCTCCGGCGAAGTGCTGGTGGAAATCACCGTCGGCACCGACGGCTCAGTGACCAACGCCCGCGTATTGCGCGCAACACCGTCGCGCGTCTTCGATCGCGAAGCCATGAACGCGGTCAAGCGCTGGCGCTTCGAGCCGGTCAGCGCACCGGTCACCACCCGCCGGACCCTGGTATTCGCCCCGGGCGGCACCTGACCGCAAAAAGGGGACGGAGGGGATTAAGTCATTTCCGCCCCCCGCAATGAGGACACGGCCCGGCATGTCCGGGCCGTGTTCGTTTCAGGAGAGGCTGTCGATCAGGCGTTGCAGTGCCGGATCGCGCGCGGCCAGCACCTGGAACAGGCCCAGCGCATGCAGGCCCGGCAGCAGCCCACGCAGATCTGCTTCGGCGGTGGCCCGGGTGGCGTCATCGCTGGCGGGGTCCTGCCAGTCACGGACGCTGGCGAGGAAGGCGCCGACGCTGCCCTTGCGCACGGTGAGGCCGTTTACCTGCACCTCGTCCTGATGGTCGGGAAGAATGTCCTGCGGCTGCATGGGTGATGCTCCTGTGGGATCGGGAGCCCAGTGTGACGCCCAGTCATCGGCAGTTCTGCCGTATAACTGTCATTGGATATGGCAGATCAGACATCACCTGTGCTGATTGACCCCGCTTTGGCGAACGCTGAAGGCGGTCCCCTCGTCATGGCCTCCCAGCTGCGGGTGCCGGGACGGCGCCGCACCGCGCGCCACCAGCACGTGCGCGGCCAGTTGCTGGGTGCCCACCACGGCCTGCTGCGGATCGAGGCCGGCGACCTGCACTGGCTGCTGCCGGCGGGGCATGTTGCCTGGATACCGCCCTTGCTGCCCCACGCCCTGGTAGGGGCAGACGCATTCGATGGCTGGAGCCTGTACGTCCGCGCCGATACCGGCCTGGATCTGCCCCCGCTGCCCCGTATTTTCCAACCCGATGCGCTGTTGCAGGCGGCGGTGACGCGCGCACTGCGCTGGCCCCATCAGGCACTGGACGCTGCGCAGGCACGCCTGGCCGGCGTCATCGCCGATGAGATCCGTGCCAGCACTCCCTTGCCATTTGCCCTGCCACAGCCGCGGGATCGCCGGTTGCGGCGGATCGCGGCGGCGCTGGCGCGTTCGCCGGACGACCTGCGCAGCGTCGAAGCGTGGGCAGCCGCCAGCGGACTGTCCAGCCGCAGCCTCGCCCGCCGTTGGCAGGCCGAAACAGGCATGACCTTGAGCCAGTGGCGGCAGCGCCTGCGCGTGCTGCTGTCACTGCCACGCCTGCTGGCAGGCGAACCGGTGATCAGCGTCGCCCTGTCGATGGGCTACGACACGCCCAGTTCCTTCATCAACGTGTTCAAGCGCGAGATGGGGGTAACGCCCGCGCGGTACGCAAAAGGGGACGGAGGGGATTAAGTCGCTTCTGACTCCTCCGATACGCCTGCGCGGCATTACCTGATGCCCTACGCCACGGTGCCGATGCCAGGCTGAGGCCCCCTTCGACCTGGGAATCCCATGCCCCGACAAGCGCGCCTGATGCTGGCCGGCCAGGCCTATCACGTGGTCCAGCGCGGTGTGAACAAGGGTGCGATCTTTGTCGACGACATCGACCGGCAACTGTTCCTGCATCTGCTGCACAGCGCTTTCCTCAAGCACCGCGTCGCACTGCATGCCTACGTACTGATGGACAACCACATCCACCTGCTGGCCACGCCATCCACGCAGCGTGGGCTGGCCGATGCAATGCGCATGCAGGGCAACAACTATGTGCAGGCTTTCAACCAGCGGCACGGCCGCACCGGTCCCCTGTGGCAGGGCCGCTTCCATTCCTCGATGATCGACAGCGACGCTTACCTGCTCAGCGTATACCGCTACATCGAACGCAATCCCGTTCGTGCCGGCATTGCGGTCAGTGCTGAAGATCATCCGTGGTCCAGCGTGCACGGCAACCTTCAACGACGCGATGACCCCATGCTGACCCCGCATCCCGCATTCAGAGCGTTGGCCGCGACCGCTCGCAACAGGACGACGGTGTATGCGCGATTCCTGCGCGATGTGAATGCGTCCGCCGATCTGCCCGCAATCCGCAGTCATAGCGCCAAACAGCGTCCGTTGGGGGATGCTGCGTTCCTGCGGATGGTAGAGAAGACGCTCGGGCGGCCGGTGGCGATGCGAAGACAAGGCCGCCCGCGCAAGGAGGGGACGGGAGGGGCAGAAACGACTTAATCCCCTCCGTCCCCTTTTTGGGGTCAGCCGGAGATGGCCAGGCGCTCGTTGTGGTAGCGGCGCACGGCGGCGAACCACAGCACGGCGGCCAAGCCGAGGCTGGCGCCGAGGTAGATCGCCCAGACTGCGGGGGTGATGGTCTCGTGGCGGATCACCTTCAGCAGCATCTGGTTCTGCGACAGGAACGGCACGGCGTACTGCCACATCTCGCTCTTCAGCGGATAGGCCACCAGTGCGTAGCCGGGCAGCATCGGCAGCAGCATCAGCCAGGTCATGTGGCTCTGCGCTTCCTTCATGCTCTTGGCCGCGGCCGACAGGAAGGTCAGCAGCGAGGTGCCGATCAGCAGCATCGGCAGCATCACCAGCAACATCTGCAGCATCGAGCCGACGTTCATGTTG
Organism: Stenotrophomonas sp. LC732; assembly: GCF_052446685.1. Classification (NCBI taxonomy): domain Bacteria; kingdom Pseudomonadati; phylum Pseudomonadota; class Gammaproteobacteria; order Lysobacterales; family Lysobacteraceae; genus Stenotrophomonas; species Stenotrophomonas sp. LC732. The sequence goes on from NZ_CP199214.1 coordinate 4,282,021, forward strand.
AACTGGCGGCCGATGTTGCCGGGTGCGATCTGCGCGCTCACCTTGAACGCGACCAGGGTCAGCAGCAGCGACACGAAACCGACCACGCAGGCGGCGGCGATCTTGCCGCTGACGATCGCGCTGCGCGAGCCCGGCGTGGCCAGCAGGGGTTCCAGCGACTGCCGCTCGCGCTCGCCGGCGGTGGCGTCCATCACCAGGTAGGCACCCCCGATGAACGAGGTCAGCGTCAGCAGTACCGGCAGCAGCATCGACAGGATCATGCCGCGCTTGGCCTCGGCACTGGCCAGGTCCTGGCGCGCCACGTCCAGCGGGCGTGCCACCTGTGCATCGATGCCGCGTGCCATCAGGCGCAAGGCACCGACCTGGCCGTTGTAGGTGGCCAGCGCCGCCTCCAGGCGTGCACTGGGTACCTCGGCCGCGCGACGCGTGCTGTCCTTGATCACCTCCACCAGCGCCGGCTTGCCCTCGGCCCAGTCCTTGCCGAAGTCCCCGCTGATGCGCAGCGCCACATCGATATCCTGGCTGCGGATGGCCTCGGCCAGGTCCTTCGGCGCCGGTGCGGCATTGAGGCCCTGTGCGGCGAGGAAGCGCACCAGGTTCGGCGCGTTCTCCGCGCCGATCGTCGGGATCTGCAACGGCTCCTCGATCTGGGTGCGCACCCGGCTCTCGGCCAGCTTGCCCATGCCCAGCAGCAGCACCGGGTACAGCAGCGGCCCGAACAGCAGGGTCAGCAGCAGCGTGCGGCGGTCACGCGACAGGTCGCGCAGTTCCTTGCGCATCACCGTCATCAGGGTCGACATCATGCTCATGCGTGCAGGCCCTCTTCGCTGCCGATCAGTTTCACGAACGCGTCCTCAAGGTTGGCTTCACCGGCCTGCGCACGCAGATCATCGGCGCTGCCCGCGGCCATCACCGTGCCCTTGGCGATGATCACGATGTGGTCACACAACGCGCCCACCTCCTGCATGATGTGGCTGGACAGGATCACGCAGCGACCCTCTTCGCGCAGGCCCAGCAGGAAGCGGCGCAGCGCGCGCGTGGTCATCACGTCCAGGCCGTTGGTCGGTTCGTCGAGGATGACGTTGCGCGGATCGTGCACCAGCGCGCGGGCAATCGCGGTCTTGGTGCGCTGGCCCTGCGAGAAGCCATCGGTCTGCCGGTCGAGGATGTCGCCCATGTCCAGCGCGTGCGACAGCACCTCGATGCGTTCGCGGATGCGCTCGGCCGACAGGCCATGCAGCTCGCCGAAGTAGGCGATGTTCTCGCGCGCGGTCAGACGCTTGTAGACGCCGCGCGCATCGGGCAGTACGCCCAGGTGGCGACGTACCTCCACCGGATTGCCGGCGGCATCGATGCCATCGACGCTGATGCTGCCCTGGTCAGGGGTCATCAGCGTGTAGAGCATGCGCATGGTGGTGGTCTTGCCGGCACCGTTGGGGCCGAGCAGGCCGGTGATCTGCCCATCGCCGGCGCGGAAGCCGACGTTGGCGACCGCCTGGATGCGGCCCGTGCGGGTATCGAAGGCCTTGTGCAGGTTGTCGGCGACGATCATGGTTCCCATCCGTTGAACGAGGTGAACGCCGGCACGTAGCTCAGCGTGTCCAGGCAGCCGGCATCCAGCGCCTTGGCATCGGTCTTGTCGATGAACTGGCCGAGCAGCCGCGGCATGCAGCCGGCGGTCAACGTGCCATGGCCCTGGCCACGGGCGACCAGCGCACGGCCATTGGGCAGGCCCTTGAGCACCTGTGCGGCGTAGCGCGGGGGGGTCACCGGGTCCAGCTCACCGGACAGCAGCAGTGCCGGCACGTCGCTGCGCAGCGGCACGGCATCGGTTGCCGGCGCCGGACGGTGCGGCCACACCGGGCAGGCGGCGAAGAAGGCGCTGGCCACTTCGTTGCCGAACAGCCGCTCGGGGTCCTCGGCCGGCGCGTGGTAGCGCGGCGCATCCTCGCTGCAGATCACCGACCACTGCATGCCGCGGTTGATCTGGAAATCCATGCTGCGGTTCGCGCCGCGCGCCAGCGATGCCAACGGGGCATAACGACCGTGCGCGGCTTCATCCAGCACCAGTGGCAGCAGCGAGGAATACTGCGGCACGTAGGAGAAGGCGAAGGCCAGGCCGACCACGCTGTCCGGCGTCAGGACATCCTGCCGCGGTGCGTTGGTACCCGGGTCGCGATACTCGACCGAGACCGGTGCACGGCGCAGGGTGTCGACCACGCTGCGCAGCTGCGCGCGGGTATCGGTCGGGAAACGCTTGCTGCACGCGGCATCCTTGCGGCACTGCGCCGACTGCAGGGCGATCGCATCCTCGAAGGTGGTCGCGAAGTCGCCACCGACCACCAGCTCGTTCGGTACCACGCCATCGATGACGATGCTGCGGGTGTGCTGCGGATAGGCCCCGGCATAGCGCTGGGCCACGCGGGTACCGTAGGAGCCGCCAACCAGGTTCAGCTGGTCCACACCGAGCGCCGTACGCACCGCATCCAGATCGGCGATCGCCTCGGTGGTGGTGTAGAAGCGCGCATCGGCACGCCCCTGCAGCGATGCGGCGCAGCGCTGGGCGTAGTCGCGCAGCGATGCCTCGGAAGGCGCGGCATCCTCGTCCATCTGCAGCGGCTTGCCATCTGCGCCCAGACAGCTGAGCGGGTTGGAGCCGCCGGTGCCGCGCTGGTCGATCAGGAACACGTCGCGCTGCTTGCGCACCTGGCGCAGTGCGGTATCGACGATGACCGCCACCTCGCTGGCCGCCTGGCCGGGGCCGCCGGCCAGGAAGAACACCGGGTCGGGCTGGCTGGCGCCGCTGCTGCCCGATTCCAGCCAGGCGATGCGCAGGCCGATCCGGCGGCCATCGGGCTGGGCCCGGTTCTCCGGCACCTGCAGGGTGGCGCACTGCGCCTCCACGTTGGCGCTGGCGCCTTCGGTGGACAACGTGCAGGGCTGGAAGTCGATCGTGCCGAAGCGGCGGCTGGGTGCATCGCTGGCGCTTCCGGCGGCGGCCGGCGGCGGTTGGCTGCACCCGGCAAGCATCAGGCTGGCCAGCATCCCGGCCAGCGCGAGGTGGTGTCTTTGCATCGTGCTCGTTTCCCCTGGAGGACGTTCCTGTCGACCACGACGGGCTGCCGCGGAAGATGTGACCCAACTTACACGGGCAGCGCGCCGACGGCGATGGGCAATGACGAATCCGCCGCCGACGGCGCGCAGACCTGGCAGTCCCGCGCTCGGCCTTGGCCCGTGCAGGGCGGCATCGGCGGCGGCCAGCAGCACCCCAAGGGCCAGTGTTCCGGCCCGACGGCGATGCGGGGTCTGAAAACGGCGAGCACGGCGACCGGCGCATGCGCACAATCCGCGGAAAACCCAAGGAGACGCCCATGCACGCGTGGTACCTCGGCGGCATCGACCACCGCCCGTTCCTGCACCTGTTCGAGATGAGCGACAGCGCGCTCGCCACGCTCGGCATCCAGCGTCGCTGGGCCGGCGCCAACGGCGGACATCCCTGCCGGATCAGCCTGAGCGACCCCGCGCCTGGCAGCGAGCTGCTCCTGCTGTCCCACGTCCACCTGCCGCTGCATTCGCCGTACCGCGCCGCCGGCCCGATCTTCGTGCAGCGCGGCGTGACCCGTTGCGTCCTGCCGCCGGGCGAGGTGCCCCCGTATGTGCAGCGCCGGATGATCTCGATGCGTGCCTATGACCACGCCGCGCTGATGTGCGGTGCCCAGGTCTGCGCGGGCACCGAGGTGGCCGACCACCTGGATGCACTGTTTGCCGACCCGTCGGTGGCGTTCGTGCAGCTGCACAACGCGGCGCATGGCTGTTTCTCGTGCCAGGCAGATCGGGTGGGTACCGGGACTGCGTCGCGTGATCTCCATGACGTGATCGATGCCACGCCGGTCACGTGACGTCCAGCGCATCCGTTCAGCCCTGCGTGAAGCCTGCGGGAAGGGCTTCACATGCGCAGTCACGGATCGGCACTGCGATGGTTCCGTCCCCTGCAGTGCGGCTCGATACTCGCCGTGGTGCCGCCGAAAGTCCGCCGCGCAGCGCAGCTCCTGCGGTCACCGTTCCCTTTCGACGACCACAAGGATGCGCCATGTCATTACGATCCACACCGCTGTTGCTGGCCACCTCGTTCGCCGCTGCGGGCCTGTGCCTGGCCGGCAGCGCGTTCGCCCACGGCACGATGACCACGCCGGTCAGCCGCGTCTATGCCTGCTTCCAGGGCAATCCCGAGAACCCGACCAACCCGGCCTGTGCCGCTGCAAAAGCGATTGGCGGTTCACAGGCGTTCTACGACTGGAACGGCATCAACCAGGCCAACGCCAACGGCAACCATCAGGCCGTGGTGCCCGACGGGAAGCTGTGCAGCGGCAACAACCCGACCTTCCGCGGCCTGGACGTGAACCGCAGTGACTGGCAGACCACGCCGATCCAGGCCGATGCCAATGGCAAGTTCACTTTCGTGTTCAAGGCGACCGCACCACACGCCACGCGCGACTGGCGCTTCTTCGTCACCCGCGAAGGCTGGCAGCCGGGAAGCCCGCTGCGCTGGGCCGACCTGCAGGAGTTCTGCACGCTGGGCAATACGCCGCTGTCGGCCGACGGCACCTACAAGCTTCAGTGCACGTTGCCGCAGCGCACCGGCCAGCATGTGATCTACAACACCTGGAAGCGCTCGGATTCGACCGAGGCGTTCTATACCTGCATGGACGTGCGCTTCCAGGGAGGCGGAGGGACCGCACCGGCACCGCAATGGCAGGACGCCGGCCCGGTCACCGCACGCAGTGAGCTGCCGGTTGGCACGACGCTGGCGCTGCGCGTGTTCAACGCCAACGGCAATGACGTCGAACGTGTGGAGGCCACCCTGGCCAGCGGCCAGACCGCACCCGCGCAGTGGCCGTTGGTGCTCGCCCGCAAGGTCAATGCCAGTGCCCAGCACGCGCGCGTGGGCGTGCTTGCCAATGGCGTGATCACGCCGACCGCCTCGGCCACCGACAACCGCGTGTACCTGAAGGACGGCAACCGCTTCCAGCTCGATACCCAGGTGCCCGACCCGGGTACACCGTCACCGGGCGGTGATTTCGACCACGTGTACCCGGCGGGCATCGGCAGCTATGTGCCGGGCCAGACCGTGGTGAAGGGCAGCGACGGCAAGCTGTACGCCTGCCGCCCGTTCCCGGAAGGTGCATGGTGCAACGTCAACGCCGAGGCGTACCGGCCGGGTGTGGGTGCGGCCTGGCGCGATGCATGGATTGCATACTGAGACCGGGTACAGGGAACGGTGGCAGAGCGCCGTTCCCTGCATAGCGTGAGACGCGCCAGCGTGTGAGTGGGAAGCCGTTCCCATATGCAACCACGCGATGCTTTTTTCAACGTAATCCGATGGATGCGGGCGGGTGGGATGCCGAGACTTCGCGGGGTTTCACCACCCACAGGAGATCTCCATGCATCTGTCACACCGGACCGTCATCACGCTGTCTGTGATCGCAGGCATTGCCACCTCTGGCAGCGCGTTCGCCCACGGCACCCTGTCCAAACCCGCCAGCCGTGTCTATGCCTGTTACCAGGGCAATCCCGAAAATCCCACCAACCCCGCCTGCGCTGCCGCCAAGGCCATCGGTGGTGCGCAACCGTTCTATGACTGGGCCGGGATCAACCAGGCCGAGGCCCATGGCAACCACCAGGCCGTCGTGCCCGATGGCGAGTTGTGCAGCGGCGGCAACAGCAAGTACCGCGGCCTGGATCTGAACCGCAGTGACTGGCAGACCTCGCCGATCCGTGCCGACGCCCGTGGCCACTACGCGTTCGAGTTCAAGGCGCCGGCCCCGCATGCCACCCGCGAGTGGAAGTTCTATGTCACCCGCGATGGCTGGCAACCGGGCAGCCCGCTGCGCTGGGCCGACCTGCAGGAATTCTGCACGCTGGGCAACGTGCCGGTCTCCGGTGACGTCTACAAGCTGGACTGCCCGCTACCCAAGCGCAGCGGCCAGCACATCATCTACAACACCTGGCAGCGCTCGGATTCGGGCGAGGCGTTCTATACCTGCGCAGACGTGCGCTTCGAGGGGGGCGGTGGTGTGACCCCGCCGCCGCAGTGGCAGGACGCGGGTCCGGTCACTGCCCGTGGTGCGCTGGACGTGGGCACCATCCTGACCCTGCGGGTCTTCAACGCCCAGGGCAACGATCTGGAAAGCCCGCAGATCACCCTTGCCGCCGGCCAGACCGCTGCGAACCAGTGGCCGCTGGCACTGGCCCACAAGGTCAATGGCACTGCGCAGCAGGCGCGCGTGGGGGTGATGAAGAACGGCGTGATCACGCCCGTCGCCTCGGCTACCGGGAACCGCGTCTATCTGAAGCCAGGCCACCTGTTCCAGCTCGATACCCGCGTGCCGGATCCGGTCGATCCGATCGATCCGCCGCCGGCTGACGACTACGACTTCGTATACCCCGCGGATATCGGCAGCTACACGCCGGGCCAGACCGTGGTGAAGGGCACCGACGGCAAGCTGTATGCCTGCCGCCCGTTCCCGGAAGGCGCCTGGTGCAACATCAATGCAGAGGCCTACCGCCCGGGTACCGGCTCTGCCTGGCGTGATGCCTGGATCGAGTACTGAAGGCAGGGCACCGGGGGCGGCGTGGGGTCGCCTCCGGTTTCCAGGGTTGCCGGCCAGCGGCCGGCACTACCGGGGTTCGTGCGGTTGCCGGCCAGCGGCCGGCACTACCGGGGTTCGTGCGGTTGCCGGCCAGCGGCCGGCACTACCAGGTTCGTGGGGTTGCCGGCCCGCGGCCGGCACCAGCCGGACCTATTTGCTGCTGACATAGAGAAGCTCAACCACATTGCTAGCCCACTAACCCTTGGCAGGGCTCGCACTTACAAATAGCTAGTCGAAATGCCTGAATAATTCATTCAGCCTATAGATAGCTGAAGACAAGCAGGGCGCCTATTGGGATCCGCATCCAGAGGCTTCAGGCATCCCTCGGAAGCCCAAACTCTGCTTCATCTCTCCCCTCGACTTCACCGTTGGCTAGGCGATCGGCGTCAGGCCAGCTAGCGTTTTCTCTGAGATTCCTAGCTCTCTTCTCGTTGCCGGGCTCCAATCTCGGCGCCGGCCGGCAGCAGTGTGGCAAGGGGGCGAATTTCGGGATGACTACCTGACTGATGACTAATGGCGGCCATCTAACGGTCTCAAATCGACAATAGCTCAACCCTATGGAGTGAATCGCCCAGGGTTTTCTAGACAGTCGTCAGCCGTTTAGTGCGTACTGCTTCTCGAACTCTACCGGGGACAGCCCGTCGTTGGAACTGTGCCGCCGTTTTGGGTTGTAGAACATCTCGATGTACTGGAAGACGTCGGCCCGTGCCTCGTCGTGATTGCTGTAGATCCTCCGCTTAATACGCTCCCGCTTCAGTAGCTGGAAGAAGCTCTCCATCGCTGCGTTGTCATGGCAGTTTCCTCGTCGACTCATGCTGCACACGATGTCGTGCTCGCGCAGGAAGCTCTGCCAGTCTTCGCTGGTGAACTGGGTTCCCTGGTCGGAGTGAAGCAGAAGCCCGGGGCTTGGCTTGCGCCGCCACACTGCAGCCAATAGCGCCTGCAAAACCAGGTCCGTATGTTGAGTTGGTCGGGTTGCCCATCCAACGACCTGACGCGAAAACAGATCAAGCACTACCGCCAAGTACAGGAAGCCGTCGTACGTGCGGATGTAGGTGATGTCCGTGACCCACGCGCGATTTGGCTCACTGACTTTGAAGCCGCGAGCCAGAACGTTCTTGGCGACTGATCCAACAGGGCCGCTCAATGGGCGTGGTCGCCGACCGTAGCCGACCATTGCCCGCAGCCCCTCGCTCTTCATCAAGCGTGCCACGCGATGACGACTACACGTCTCGCCAAGCTCGCGCAGATCTGTGGTCACTTTGCGGTGGCCATACACAGAGCCGCTTTCCAGCCAGCTGTGCTTGATTAGGCCGAGCAACCGCTGATCGTCCTTGTCGCGAGCGCTTGCCGGCTCTTTTAGCCAGGCGTAGTAGCCACTGCGATGGACGCCAAGCATCCGACACATCGCCGCGAGGCCGAACTCATCTGCGTGTTGCTTCATGAAGGCGTACTTTGCTCTTACCCCTTTGCAAAGTACGCGGCGGCTTTTTTTAGGATGTCTCGCTCTTCAGTGACCCTGCGTAGCTCAGCCTTGAGGCGGCGCACTTCCGCGTTCTGGTCCTGCTCGACACGCCGGCCAACATCGCCTTTGCCTTGTTGCCGCTTCCAGCCGTAAAGACTATGGATCGACACGCCCAGTCGCTCGGCAACCTCCGCTACCGGACGGCCGTACTCAACGATCTGTCGGACCGCCTCGATCTTGAACTCATCGGTGTACCGCTTCGTGCTCATAACCACCTCCGCCTAAGCCATAGTTTATGGCTGCGAGGTGTCTACGGAACCCTGGGCGATTCAATGGGAATGAACTGCAGTTTTGGGACATTGGCTTCAATGAAGAAGCCGCTAGGGGGAAGGATCCAGCGCATTCGATTGCGGCGAGGGAGGACGTACCGATGCTAAGTGACCTCGATCTGCAAGCAAAGAAGGTGAACTAGCATCACGGCTAGGTTGAACTTACGTACTTCTCGCGGCGGATCTGCGGGTTGCCCAGGCCGGCGGCCTTCAGCAGCTCGGCGCAGGCATCGACCATGTCCGGGTTGCCGCACAGGTAGGCGATGTCCGTGGCCGGGTCCGGCGTGAAACCGGCCAGCGCCTGCTGCACGTAACCGTGCTGCACGTCCGGATGCGGATCGGCGGGCAGTTCGCGCGACAGGCACGGAACATAGCGGAAGTTCGGGTGTTTTTCGGCGAAGCTGTAGAAGTCCTCGCTGTACAGCAGCTCGCCCGGGCTGCGCGCGCCCTGCAGCAGCACGATCTGCGCACCACGTTCGGCCATGGCCTTTTCCAGCAGCGGCAGCATCGAGCGGTACGGGGTAACGCCGGTACCGGTGGCGATCAGCAGGTAGCGGGCATTGTGGTCACCGGGATTCAGGCAGAAGCGGCCGTAGGGGCCGGACGCACTGATCTGGCCGCCGTGCTCCAGCGCCTCGAACAGCGCGGTGGCGGCGCCACCGGGCACGAAGCTGACCGCGATATCCACCGCCTCGCCCGGGCCCAGTGCGTGGTCGTGAATGGTCGCCAGCGAGTAGCTGCGCTTGGTTTCGGTGCCATCGGCGTAGCTGAAATGGACCTGGATGAACTGGCCGGGCTGGAAATCCAGCGGCTGCCCATCGTCACGCACGAACTGGTAGTGGCCGACGGTCGGGGCCAGCATGCGGCGGCCGACCAGCTTGAGGGGGAATTGAACAGGCACGACTTTTCGGGACAGTGTGTAGCCGGGGCAAGCCCTCGGGGTCTTCTATAATAGCCCCTCCCCGCCCCTCTCCAGCGCCAGCCCATGGGCGCGAAGGCTTCGAGCTTGGCATCCCAGAACGATACGGCGCCCGCCCTGCGCGTGCGCGACCTGCGCAAGACCTACGACAACGGCACCCAGGCCCTGAAGGGGGTTTCCCTGGAAGTGGCCCCGGGCGACTTCTTCGCCCTGCTGGGCCCCAACGGTGCCGGCAAGTCGACCCTGATCGGCATCATCAGCTCCCTGGTCAACCTCAGCGAGGGCCAGGTGGAGGTGTTCGGCAGCGACCTGGTGCGCAACCGCAGCGCCACCATGCGCCTGATCGGGCTGGTGCCGCAGGAAATCAACTTCAACCTGTTCGAAAAGCCCTTCGACATCCTGGTGAACTACGCCGGCTTCTACGGCGTGCCGCGCGAGGAAGCGGAGCAGCGCGCCGAAGAGGAACTGAAGCGGGCCCACCTGTGGGAAAAGGCGCAGGTGATGAGCCGCACGCTGTCCGGCGGCATGAAGCGCCGGCTGATGATCGCCCGCGCAATGATGACCCGCCCACGCCTGCTGATCCTGGATGAGCCGACCGCCGGCGTGGACATCGAGATCCGCCGCGACATGTGGCGCGTGCTGAAGGAGATCAACGCTGCCGGCACCACGATCATCCTCACCACGCACTATCTGGAAGAAGCCGAGTACCTGTGCCGCCACCTGGCGATCATCAACCATGGCCAGATCGTCGAGCAGGGGCCGATGCGCACCCTGCTGGCCAAGCTGGACGTGGAGGGCTTCCTGCTGGACATCGACGGTGACCTGCCGGCGCAGCTGCCGGTGATCGAGGGCGCGACCCTGACCGCGCCGGACCCGCACACGCTGGACATCGACATGCCGCGCGCAATGGACCTCAACCGCGTGTTCGCCACGCTCAACGAGGCCGGTATCCGCGTGCGTTCGATGCGTACCAAGAGCAACCGCCTGGAGGAGCTGTTCGTGCGCCTCACCGGCAACCTGGAGAAGCCTGCATGAGCACCACCGAGCTGACCGACGGCCAGCGCAACCGCATCGCACTGATGACCATCGTGCGCCGCGAAGTCGCCCGCATCATGCGCATCTGGGGCCAGACCCTGGTGCCGCCGGCGATCACCATGACCCTGTACTTCCTGATCTTCGGCAACCTGATCGGGTCGCGCGTGGGTGACATGGGCGGCTACACGTACATGCAGTTCATCGTGCCGGGCCTGGTGATGATGAGCGTGATCCAGAACAGCTACGGCAACATCAGTTCCTCGTTCTTCGGTGCCAAGTTCGGCCGCCACGTGGAAGAGCTGCTGGTCAGCCCGATGCCGAACTGGGTGATCCTGTGGGGCTACGTGGCCGGCGCCGTGCTGCGCGGCCTGATGGTGGGCGTGATCGTGCTGATCATCGCGATGTTCTTCACCCCGGTGCGCATTCCGCACCCGCTGGTGATGCTGACCACGGTGATCCTGGGCGCGACGATCTTCTCGCTGGCCGGTTTCATCAATGCGGTGTATGCGAAGAAGTTCGACGACGTGGCGATCGTGCCGACCTTCATCCTGACCCCGCTGACCTACCTGGGTGGCGTGTTCTATTCGGTGAAGCTGCTGCCGGGCTGGGCCGAAGCGGCCACGCACGCGAACCCGATCTTCTACATGGTCAATGCGTTCCGCTATGGCCTGCTGGGCAGCAGCGATGTGCCGCTGCCGGTGGCCTATGGGTTGATGATCGGCTTCGTGGTGGCGCTGACGGCGCTGGCGCTGTGGCTGCTGCGCCGTGGCGTGGGCATGCGCAGCTAAGGGTGGCCTGCAGGGCCTGCGGCCCTGCACCCGCCGAATCAACGTCAACTTCAACGGCAACGTCAACTTCAACGGCAACGGCAACGGCAACGGCAACGGCAAAAGCTGACTATCCGGGGGATGGCAAATTCCGGCGATCTGCCGGGATGTCGTTCTGCGCTGCTGCTGGTAGGTGTCGACCTTGGTCGACACGATGGATGGACGCCATGCGTGGATGGAGCTTTCACGGCAAAGCCGATGTTCCGCTTTTCTCGTTCGGGATTGCAGCTAGGCTGTGGCGATGAAGATCACTTCCATTGCGCTGGACAAAGCCGTGTCGGACGGCCCCATCGATGCCTTCAGCCATGCGTTGCTGGGCGATTCACCCACGCTGGATGAGGTGCTGGAATACCTGGCCTCGCGGCACGCGGCTGATCCCCGGTATCGCTACCTGTGCACGCTCGATGATGCCGGCCAGTGCCGCTACACCAGCATGCACGCGTCAGACGACGCGCGCATCGCGCTCTACGAGGACGAAGACCCGGCGACCCCCGACGATGCGTTGGCGGCACGCGGGCGGTTGCTGGCGCATGTGGTCGCGCAGCTTGAGCATTCGACGCATCGGCTGGAATGGAGCACGCTGGCGGGCACGCTGATGTGCAATGACGCAGACATCGAGGCATTGGTCGCGGCCAATGCCGCACCGGATCTCATCGTCGACGAGGTGGTCTGCGTGCAACAGGTGCCCGTGGATCGTGACGACCTGCTGATCGCCGCCCTGCCCAACGGCTACTTCAGCGCGGACTGGAACATCTTCCAGAACCACGCCCTGATCCGGCACCTGCAAGAGCATTACGACTACCGCCTGTTCGGGCTTGGCGCATCGTGGCTGGGCTTCCAGCGTGACAGCGCGCCGTCGCCTGCGGAAGCGGACGCTCTGGTCGCGGACCTGCAGCGCGTCTACGCTGCCGGAACGCACGACACCTGGTCACAACTGGCTGCAACGCTGTCCTCCCGCACCACGCTTCTATTGGGATACACCGAAGGCTTCAGCGAACAGCTGCCCTGAGCGCGGTTCTACACGCGCTCGCGCAGCGAGCGGCCCGCTTCCGCTCCTGATCTGTTTTCCGTGGTGGCCGCACCCAGCCAACCCCACTGAACCGTGCTTCCCGCGAACCACCACGAGGGGCACCGCCGTTGGCCGCGATCTCCGGCACAATCGAAATCCTGATTCCCCAGAACACGGTGAACGTGCAATGCGCATCCTGATCCTCGGCGCCGGCGGTACCGGCGGTTACTTCGGTGGTCGCCTGGCCCAGGCCGGTGTGGACGTGACCTTCCTCGTGCGCCCCGCGCGCGCCGCCCAGCTGGATCGCGACGGCCTGGTCATCCGCAGCCCGCTCGGCGATGCCAGCTTCCCCGTGCAGCATGTCACCGCTGATGCACTGCCCGCATTGGCCGCGCAGAAGCCGTTCGACCTGGTCATCCTCAGCTGCAAGGCCTACGACCTGGACAGCTCGATCGACGCCATTGCCCCGGCCGTGGGCGCAGGCACCACCGTGCTGCCGATCCTCAACGGCCTGCATCACTACAACGCACTGGACGCGCGCTTCGGCCGCGACGCCGTGCTTGGTGGCCTGTGCTTCATCAGCGCCACCAAGGCCCCCGACGGTGCGGTGCTGCACCTGGGCAAACCGGCCAAGCTCACCTTCGGCGAGCGCGACAGCGGCGCGGCCTCGGCGCGCGTGCGCGCCTTCGCTGCGGTCTGCGCGCAGGCCCATCTTGATCACCTGGCCAGCGAACACATCGGCCAGGAACAATGGATCAAGTACACCTTCCTTACCGCGCTGGCGGCGGCGACCTGCCTGCTGCGCGCCGACATCGGCACCATCGTTGCCACCGATGATGGCGAGGCGATCGTGCGCGGCCTGTACGACGAATGCCTGGCCGTGGCCGAAGCCGCCGGTGAACCGGTTCCCGTGGCCGCGCAGGACACCGCGCGCGACACCCTGACCCAGGCCGGCTCGGCACTGAAGGCATCGATGCTGCGTGACCTGGAAGCCGGCCAACAGGTGGAGGCCGAACAGATCGTCGGCGACATGCTGGCCCGCGCGCGCAAGGCCGACCAGGAAGCCCTGCTGCTGCAGGTCGCCTACAGCAGCCTGCAGGCCTACCAGGCACTGCGCGGCGCGTGAGCATCATCTCCGCCGCCAGTGCATCGCCCTCGCGGGTGCTGATCCTCGGGCTGGGCTGGAGTGGCTGTGCGCTGGCCCGACATCTGCAGGCATTGGGCGCACACGTCGCTGGCACGGTACGCGATCCCGCATCGGCACCACGCGATGGTCTGCGTCGCCATCCGCTGGGTGCCGATGCCACGCCATCGCCCGCCCTGCTCGATGAGATCGCGCAGGCCGAGGCCGTACTGTGCAGCGTGCCACCCGACGCCGATGGCGATCCTGCGCTGCGCCTGCTGTTGCCCGCGCTGCGGGCCAGCCCGGCATTGCGCTGGGTGGGCTATCTGTCGTCCACCTCGGTGTATGCCGACCGCGCCGGCGGCTGGGTCCACGAGCGCAGCGCAGCCGATGCCACTGAAGCAGCCGGCGTGCAGCGCCTGCGGGCCGAAGCGCAATGGCGTGAGCTTGCAGGAGAACGCGGCATCGCATCGGCAGTGTTCCGCCTGCCCGGCCTGTACGGGCCGGGGCGCAATGCGCTGCTGCAGCTGGCGCAGGGACGTGCCCGCCACGTAGTGCGTCCCGGGCTGCTATTCAACCGGCTGCACGTGGATGACCTGGTGACGGTCGTTATCGCGTCGATGCAGCGGCCGTGCGTGGATGGCCTGTATCTGCCGGCCGATGACGAGCCGGCACCGCCGCAGGAGGTACTGGCCTTCGCCGCGCAGCTGGGCGGGTTTGCGATGCCACCTGCCGTGGCATGGGACGACCCTGCACTCAGCCCGACCCTGCGACGCTTCTACCAGAGCAACAAGCGCATCGACAGCCGTGGCACGCGTGAAGCACTGGCGTGGGCGCCGCGGTTCCCCAGCTACCGTGAGGGCCTGCGCGACCTGCTCCGGTAGTGCCGGCCGCTGGCCGGCAATCAATCGTGTTGCCGGCCAGCGGCCGGCACTACCATCAACCTGCGCCGGGCAGGCGGAAGAACGTACGCGTCGCGGCCGTTGCATTCGCGGCGGTCACTGCCACGTCCTCGCCACGGTCACGCGCCAGTTCTTCCACGATGTGCGACAGGAACATCGGTTCGTTGCGGCGGTCCTTCGGCATCGGCTTCAGCGTGCGCGGCAGCAGGTACGGTGCGTCGGTCTCGATCATCAGGCGGTTGGCCGGGATGTTCTTCACCAGTTCGCGCAGGTGCGCGCCACGGCGCTCGTCGCACAGCCAGCCGGTGATGCCGATGTACCAGTCCTGGTCCAGGTAGTCGAACAGCTCGTCACGCTCACCGGTGAAGCAATGCACCACCGCCGGGCCGATGCGGCCTTCGAAGTTCTTCATCTGTGCCATGAAATCGGCATGCGCATCGCGCTGGTGCAGGAACAGGGGCTTGCCATTGTCCGCGGCCAGCTGCAGCTGGCGCTCGAACGCGCGGTGCTGGGCCGGGCGCGGCGAGAAATCGCGGAAGTAGTCCAGCCCGCACTCCCCCACCGCCACTACTTCCGGGTGGGCATGCAGCGCGCGCATTTCGGCATCGCATTCCTCGGTGTATTCCACCGCGTGGTGCGGGTGCACGCCGGCGGTGGCGTACAGGAAGCCGGGGTGCTGCTGGGCCAACTGCAGGGCCAGTGGCGAGTGCTCGCGGCTGGCACCGGTGATGACCATCTGCACCACGCCGGCCTGGCGCGCGCGGTCCAGCACGGCATCGCGGTCGCGGTCGAAGGAGTCGTGGGTCAGGTTGGCGCCGATATCGATCAGGTGCATGGTCATCGCGGGGGAAAAGTGCCCGCGCATTGTACCTGCGCCTGCCGTGGCCCCTTATCCTTTGCATATGAACGCCCCGTTCTTCCCGATTTCCCCGCTGCTGCCGCAGATCCAGCAGCAGCTGGCCGTGCAACCACGGCTGGTGCTGGAGGCCCCGCCCGGTGCCGGCAAGACCACCCAGGTGCCGCTGGCGTTGCTCGACGCGCCGTGGCTGCAGGGCCGCAAGATCATCCTGCTGGAACCACGCCGGGTCGCCGCGCGCAGCGCGGCGCTGTTCATGGCACGGCAGCTGGGTGAGGAGGTCGGCGGCACGGTCGGCTACCGCATCCGCTTCGAGAACAAGGTCTCCGCGCGCACCCGCATCGAGGTGGTCACCGAGGGCATCCTGACCCGGATGCTGCAGGACGACCCGATGCTGGAAACCGTCGGCGCGATCCTGTTCGATGAATTCCACGAGCGCCATCTCAGTGGGGATCTGGGCCTGGCGCTGGCGCTGGACGTGCAGGCGCAGCTGCGCGACGACCTGCGCCTGGTGGTGATGTCGGCCACGCTGGACGGCGAGCGGCTGGCACGCTTCCTCGATGCGCCGCGGCTGAGCAGCGAGGGCCGCAGTTATCCGGTGGCGATCAGCCACTTCCCGGCGCGCCGCGATGAAGCCCTGGAACTGCAGGTGCGCCGCGCGGTGCAGCAGGCACTGGCCGAGCACCCCGGTGACCTGCTGGTGTTCCTGCCCGGCCAGCGCGAGATCGCGCGCGTCCAGGCCGGCCTGCAGGAGTCACTCGATGGCAACGTCGAGGTGCTGGCGCTGCATGGCGAGCTGCCGGTCGAACAACAGGCGCGCGTGTTGCAGGCCGCCAGCGATGGCCGCCGTCGCGTGGTGCTGGCGACCAACGTGGCCGAGTCGTCGGTGACCCTGCCCGGCGTGCGCGTGGTGATCGACAGCGGCCAGGCGCGCGAGCCGCGCTACGACCCCAACAGCGGCTTCACCCGGCTGGACGTGGTGGCCATCGCGCAGGCGTCGGCCGACCAGCGCGCGGGCCGTGCCGGTCGCGTGGCCGAGGGCGTGGCCTGGCGGCTGTGGCCGCAGTCGCAGCGGCTGGAGCCGCAGCGCCGCGCCGAGATCGACCAGGTGGAACTGGCCGGACTGGCGCTGGAACTGGCCGCGTGGGGCAGCAGCGACCTGCGCTTCCTCGACCCGCCACCGGCCGGCCCGATGGGTGCGGCGCGCGAACTGCTGCAACGCCTGGGTGCACTGTCGGACTCGGGCGCGATCACCGCACTCGGGCGCCGTGTACTGGCGCTGGGTACGCACCCGCGGATGGCGGCGATGCTGCTGGCAGCGCCCGATGCCCGCGCGCAGGCGCTGGCCGCCGATCTGGCCGCCCTGCTGGAAGCGCGCGACCCGCTGCGCCAGGGCGGTGACGCGCTGGCGGCCCGCTGGCGCGCACTGGCCGCGTTCCGCACTGGCCGCGCGCCGGGCGATGCCAACCGCAGCGGGCTGGCCGCCATTGATGCCGCCGCCAAGCAGTGGCGTCGCCGCCTGCGCTGCGAGGCTACGCCGCCGGCCAGCATCGAGGCGCACGAACTGGGCGATCTGCTTGCACACGCCTTTCCCGACCGGATCGGTTTCCAGCATCCCGGCGATCCGCTGCGCTACCTGCTGGCCAATGGCCGCAGCGCGCGCCTGCACGAACTGAGTGACCTGCGCGGTGAGCCGTGGCTGGTGGCCAGCGAACTGCGCTTCGAGGCGCGCGATGCGCTGCTGCTGCGTGCCGCACCGGTGGATGAAGGCCAGCTGCGCAAGGCATGGCCGGAGCGCTTCGTCACCGAAGACGTGGTGCGCTGGGACAGCGAGCGACGCGCCCTGGTGGCGCTGCGCGAGACCCGTTTCGACCGGATCGTGCTGGACAGCCGCTCGGCCGGCCGGGTCGATCCGCAGCACGCCGCGCAGGCGCTGACCGATGCGGTGGCCGAGCTCGGCCTGCAGGCGCTGCCGTGGACCGAGGGCCTGCGCCAGTGGCAGGCACGGGTGGAATCGCTGCGGCGCTGGATGCCCGAGCTCGGCCTGCCCGACTGCAGCGACGATGCCCTGCTGGCCACGCGCGCACAATGGCTGCAGCCCGCGTTCGCCGGCAGGACGCGACTGGATGCGCTGGATGAATCCAGCTTCGGCGAGGCGCTGAAATCGCCACTGGAGTGGTCACAACGGCAGTTGGTCGAGCGTCATGCGCCGACCCGCATCACCGTGCCGTCCGGACTGGAGCGGCCGATCACCTATGCGCTGGACAGCGAGAGCGGCGATCCGCTGCCGCCGGTGCTGGCGGTGAAGCTGCAGGAACTGTTCGGCCTGGCCGACACGCCGCGCATCGCCGATGGCCGCGTGCCGCTGACCCTGCACCTGCTCTCCCCCGGCGGCCGCCCGCTGCAGGTCACCCAGGATCTGCGCAACTTCTGGGAAAGCACCTACGCCGAAGTGAAAAAGGAGATGAAGGGCCGTTACCCGCGCCACCCATGGCCGGATGATCCGTGGACGGCGACGGCCACGCACCGGGCCAAGCCGCGCGGAACCTGATTGGTAGTGCCGGCCGCTGGCCGGCAGCCCCCTGGCACCAGGCGGAGAGCATTGCCGGCCAGCGGCCGGCACTACCGGGTGCGGAGCCTGCCTGATCCTGAATGGCTGCGGTAAAGTCACACCACGTGCGTCCCCGACTGACATACCGTTTACGGGCAACACGCGACACTGGACTTCGACCCGAGGCAAAGGACCCCCGCATGAGCAAGCTGACCGTAATCACCGACCGCGCTCTGGAGCGCGCCCTGGAGCTGGCCCACACCGCCGGCGATGGCCTGAAGAGCGCCGGTGGCAGCCTGCGCAACGCGGACTGGATCAAGACCGGCGCCGCCCTCGGCGCAGTGAAGACCGGCGGCAAGGTCGCCACCAAGTTCGCCCGCCGCAACCCGGCCGTGACCATTGCCGCGGCTGCCGTCGGCGTCGGCCTGCTGGGCTATGCGCTGTACCGCAAGCAGCAGAAGAAGAAGGCTGCCAATGGCCACGTGGTGAATGGGCAGGCGCAGCGCATCAACGCACGCGACCGCCGCAACGACACCGTGGTGGACGAGCACAGCGATATCGGCAGCGACGCGTGAAGCTGCCCGGGTCAGACCCCTTCCGCAGGAAGGGCTCTGACCCTACCAGCTACGAGAGGGCCGGATGCCGCGAGGTATCCGGCCCTTTCTGTTTCAACCGATCTGCCGCCACTGCCCCGGCTGCAGGTCGTCCAGCCGGTAGGGCCCCATCGCCACCCGCACCAGCCGCAGCGTTGGCAGGTTCACTGCCGCGGTCATCCGCCGCACCTGGCGGTTGCGGCCCTCGCGGATCGTGATCGCCAGCCAGGCATCGGGCACGGTCTTGCGGAAGCGCACCGGCGGATCGCGTGTCCACAGCGACGGCGCCGGATCGAGGCGCTCGATCTTCGCCGGCAAGGTCGGCCCGTCATTCAGCTCCACCCCATCGCGCAACCGTTGCAGCTGCTCATCGCTGGGCGTGCCTTCCACCTGCACCCAGTAGGTCTTGTCGGCCTTGTGCTTCGGGTCGGTCAACGTGTGCGCCAGCGTGCCGTTATCCGTCAGCAGCAGCAGGCCTTCGCTGTCATGGTCCAGGCGACCGGCGGCATACACGCGCGGCGGCAGGCCGAACCCGGCCAGCGTCGGCCGCGGCGGTACGCTGCGGTCGGTGAACTGGCAGAGCACGTTGAAGGGCTTGTTGAAGGCGATCAGCATTGCGGGCACGGCAGTCGGCGGGTGGCGCATTGTCCCATGCCGCGCCACGCGCCACTCGGCTGTAGAGCCGAGCCCATGCTCGGCTCATCGCGCACAGCACGGCGGAACGCAACAGCAGCCGAGCATGGGCTCGGCTCTACAGAGTCAGCATGCGCCAGCCCGGCACCCCTCTTACGGCTTGATGAAGCGCAGGGTCATGCGGTCGCTTTCGCCGATCGCCTGGTACTTCGCATCATCGGCCTTGTCGTGCTGGTTGGTCGGCGGCAGCGTCCACACGCCGTTCGGGTGGTCCTTGGTGTCGCGCGGGTTGGCGTTGACCTCACTGCGCGCGTCCAGCTTGAAGCCGGCGGCCTCGGCCATCGCGATCACCTGCTGCTGGCCGACATAGCCGGTGTCATCGTCGTCGGCCACGTCGGCCTTGGCGCGGTGCTCGACCACGCCCAGCACGCCGCCCGGCTTGAGCACGTTGAAGAAGCCCTGGAACATGCCCTGCGCCTGGCCGGCCTTGCGCCAGTTGTGCACGTTGCGGAAGGTCAGCACCACATCGGCTGAACCGGCCGGGCCGAACACCGGCTTGGCCGGATCGTAGGCCACCACGGCAGTCTTGCCGAACTGTGCCGGTGCAGCGGCGTACTTCCTTTCCAGGCTGTCGCGGCTGCGCTGCTGGTAGTCACGGCCGCGGCCTTCGGGCACCGCCATCGGATCGACCACCGCAGCAACGTAGTGGCCCTTGTCGTGCAGCAGCGGCGCCAGGATCTCCGAGTACCAGCCGTTGCCGGGGGTGATCTCGATGACGGTCTTTTCCGGCGTCACCTTGAAGAACGACAGCGTCTGCGCCGGGTGGCGGAAACCGTCGCGCTTGACGTTGTTGGCATCGCGGGTGGGCGCCTTCACCGCCGCGTCGATGGCCGGCGACACCTGGATCTTCGCCGGCGCGACCGTGGCCGGTGCGGCAAACGCAGGAACAGCGGCAAGCAGGGCCGAAGCAAGCAGCAGGCGGCAACCACGCAGGGACGAAGCAGGCATCATCGGAGCGACTCCAGCGGAAGATGCGGCGAGACTAGCAGCCGCGGCGCCCCAGGTGTTCACAAAACGTTAGCCGCGTGCGTATCGCGGAACACTGTTTTGTGGTCGCCGCCGCAGCACGGTCACACTACGCGTTTTATTCTGGAGCACTTCCCCCAAGGAGTCCGTGCCCATGACGGCAACCCGCGAACTGGGCCGTTCCGGCCTGCATGTACGTCCGCTCGCCTTCGGTGGCAACGTGTTCGGCTGGAGCGCCGATGAGAAGGCCAGCTTCGCCCTGCTCGATGCCTTCGTCGACGCCGGCTTCAACCTGGTCGACACCGCCGATGTGTATTCGGCCTGGGTGCCGGGCAACACCGGCGGCGAATCGGAAACGCTGATCGGCAAATGGTTCGCGCGCAGCGGCAAGCGCGACAAGGTGGTGCTGGCGACCAAGGTGGCCAAATGGGCCGAACGCCCCGGCCTGACCCCGGACAACATCAATGCGGCGGTCGAGGATTCGCTGCGCCGCCTGCAGACCGACGTGATCGATCTGTACCAGGCCCACGAGGATGATGAGTCGACGCCACTGGAAGCGACCCTGGCCGCGTTCGGCCGCCTGATCGAAGCCGGCAAGGTGCGCGCCATCGGTGCCTCCAACTACAGCGCCACGCGCCTGGCCGATGCGCTGAAGGTGTCCACCGACTACAAGCTGCCGCGTTACGAAACCCTGCAGCCGGAGTACAACCTGTACGACCGTGCCGGCTACGAGAAGGAGCTGGAACCGCTGGTGCAGCGCGAACAGATCGGCGTGATCGGCTACTACGCCCTGGCCAGTGGCTTCCTCAGCGGCAAGTACCGCACACCGGCCGATGCGGCCAAGAGCCCGGCACGTGGCGAAACGGTGGTGAAGCGCTATCTGAACCCGCGCGGCCTGCGCATCCTGCAGGCGCTGGATGACGTGGCCAGCAAGCACAGTGCCAGCGCCGCACAGATCGCACTGGCATGGCAGATCGCGCGGCCGTCGATCACCGCGCCGATCGTCAGCGCCACCAGCGTCGAACAGCTGCACGATCTGCTGGCAGCGGCCAACGTGTCGCTGAGCGTGCAGGATGTCGCGCAGCTGGACGCCGCCAGCGCCGAAGCGTGAGGCCCGGTAGTGCCGGCCGCCGGCCGGCATTGCCCACGTGCCGAAGAAAACAATTGAACAAAATGGTTGCACGCGACTAAATCGTGGTTTATCGTGCGCACCTCGTTTCAACAACCACTGGAAACTTCCCTTGAACGCGCATTCCGTCGCCATCGCCAAACTGCTGCCATGCCTGCGCATGGACGGGCTGGCGCGCGCGTTTGGCAAGGAAGACCAGCTGACAACGGCCTGATACCCGCCCTGCGGAGATCGGCCACCCCGATCTCCGAGGCCTGACGACGCCCTCGGAACGCAAGTCCCGGGGGCGTTTTCGTTTGCGTCGGCACAAGGACCCGCGATGCCAGAACTGCACCCCGCGCGGCAACCCGCCGCTCACTGACCCAGGTTTCTCCCGCCCCGCCGAAGGATTTACTTCGCGCGATCGGCTGCGCCCGGACATTATCTGCATCGCATCAAAACATTATCGCTCGTCGATAATGTCGGTGGCCTGCACCCTCGATTCTCCAACGGTCCCGTTTCCATCACGGGCTGGTGCGCGCGGCGTTGCCGTGGCGTATGCCGGAGGTCGCGGACATGCCATCGCTTGGATCGCCTGCTGGAGGCAGGCGCCGGTTCGCCGGTACGCGGTTCGATTCCGCGCGGTCCCCAACTGGATAGCTCAGTAGGGTAGAGCAACGGATCCTGATTCCGTCTGTCGTGGGTTCGACTCCCACTCCAAACCACATGACCTGTCACGTCATGACTTGAAGCAACACCCGGGGCGCAAGCCCCAGCGGCCATCGTCGCAGTCCACCGCCATCGCCTTCGGGCGGGGCGTGGAAGGCAACGGACCGCACGCCGGGCCCCGGCCCGCCGCCACTGCCAGCCACGTTCCGCCCCGGTGCTGCCTGCCGGGAACGGCGATGGCAGCACTGCCGGTGCACCGAAGGCTCCGCGCGCGGACCGTCCGCCGATGGCCGCCCTCTTCCGCTGCCTGCACGTGGTGTGCAGGCGGCCGCGCCACGACCTGATCGACCCGGGTCATGGCGATTCATCCGCAACGGGTCGAACCACCAGAGCCATACAAGGAGAGACTCCCATGTTCTGGACCATCAAGGTCGTGATCGGCGACGGCGAGCGCGGCCTGGTGTATCGCAACCGTCGTTTCCAGCAGATCCTGCTGCCGGGTGTGCACCGCCTGTCGCCGTTCGGCGGCCGCCCGCACGTGGACATCCACACCGCATCGAAGGGCGCGGCCTATACCGGCAGCGACCAGGACAGCCTGATCGAGGCACTGGGCGCGACGCTGGACACGCACTTCGTGATGGCCAATGTCAGCGCCACCGAAGTCGGCCTGTTGCTGCGCAACGGCCGCATCGATGAAGTGCTGCCGCCGGGCAGCCGCCGTCTGTACTGGCGGGGTTCGGTCGACACCCAGGTACGCGTGATGGCGCTGGGTGACGAGCCGCGCATCCCGGCGGACGTGCAGCAACGCCTGGGCCAGCTGGGCGTGCTGCCGCGTGTGGCGGTGATCAGCACCGTGCCAAGCGAGTCGGTCGGCCTGCTGTTCATCGATGGCACGCTGCGGCAGACGCTGGACGCCGGCCTGCACGCGTTCTGGAACTTCAACGGCAACGTGTCGGTGGAGCGCGTGGAACTGCGTGCACGTTCGCTGGACGTGTCCGGCCAGGAGCTGCTCAGCCGCGACAAGGTGACCCTGCGGGTGAACCTGGCCGCGACCGTGCAGGTGATCGACCCGGTGCGTGCACACCGCACGCTCAGCAATGCCGATGAGTTCGTCTACCGGCAGCTGCAGTTCGGCCTGCGCCAGGCGATTGCCGCGCGCAGCCTGGACGAGCTGCTGGGCGACAAGGCGGCGCTGGACGGCGAGATCGCCGCCCATGTGCAGGCCGCGATCGAGGGCCACGGCGTGCGGCTGCTCGGCGTGGGCATCAAGGACGTGATCCTGCCGGGCGAGATGAAGGAGATCCTCAATGGCGTGGTGCTGGCCGAGAAGCAGGCCCAGGCCAGCGTGATCCGTCGCCGCGAGGAGGCCAACGCCACGCGTTCGCAGCTCAACACCGCAAAGCTGATCGAGGACAACCCGGTGCTGATGCGCTTGAAGGAGCTGGAGGCACTGGAGAAGGTCACCGAGAAGATCGACACGCTCACCGTATTCGGCGGCCTGGATGGCGTGCTGAAGCAGCTGGTGACGATCAGGTAGGGGGCAGCGGCGGCGCAGGGACGCGCCGCCGGCCCATCAAGGACATACACGAAGACATGGACACTCAACACAACTATCAATGGCTGCACGCCGAGGGCACCACGCCGATCAAGGGCTGGGTCAACGGTGTGCCGCTGGAAGCACAGGCGCATGAGCAGCTGCGCAACATCGCCGCGATCCCGTTCGTCGGGCCGTGGGTGGCCGTGATGCCGGACGTGCACCTGGGCAAGGGCGCGACCGTCGGCTCGGTGATCCCGACCCGCGGTGCGATCATCCCGGCCGCGGTCGGCGTCGGCATCGGCTGCGGCATGGCGGCGGTACGCACCACGCTGCGCGCCAACGACCTGCCCGACGACCTGCGGCAGCTGCGCAACAGCATCGAGCGCAGCATTCCGGTCGGCAACGGACGCGGCGGCGAGCATCACCGCATGCCCGACAGCATCCACACGCGGCTCGTGCAGTCCGGGCTGGCCGCCGGCCTGGAGAAGATCAAGGACAGGCACCGCAGAATCCGCACCGACAAGCTCGACCGCCAGCTGGGTACGCTGGGTGGTGGCAACCACTTCATCGAACTGTGCCTGGACGAGACGGACACGGTGTGGGTGATGCTGCACAGCGGATCGCGCGGCACCGGCAACCTGATCGGCACCTACTTCATCGAGAAGGCGCGCGAGGAACTGGCCCGGCGCGTGCTCGGCTTCCACCTGCCGGACAAGGACCTGGCGTTCTTCATGGAAGGCGAGCCGCTGTTCGATGACTACGTCGAAGCCGTGTCGTGGGCGCAGGACTACGCCCGGCAGAACCGCGAGGCGATGATGTCGCGCGTGCTGGCCGAGATGCGCCACCGCTTGCCGAAGTTCCAGCTGGCAGCGATGGCGGTGAACTGCCACCACAACTACGTGCAGAAGGAGACGCACCACGGCCAGGAACTGCTGGTGACCCGGAAGGGGGCGGTGAGTGCGCGCGAAGGCGAGCTGGGCATCATTCCCGGCAGCATGGGCACGCTCAGCTACATCGTGCGCGGCAAGGGCAACGCCGACAGCTTCCACAGCTGCAGCCACGGTGCCGGCCGGGTGATGAGCCGTGGCACGGCGCGCCAGCAGATCACGCTGGCCCAGCACCGCGAGGCCACCGCGCACGTGGAATGCCGCAAGGACAGCGGCGTGCTGGACGAGTCACCGGCCGCGTACAAGTCGATCGACGATGTGATGGCAGCGCAGCTGGACCTGGTCGAGGTGGTGCACACCCTGCGCCAGGTGCTGTGCGTGAAGGGGTAACGGAGCGGTGCCGGCCAAGGCCGGCCTCTACCAGAGCAGCACGTCGCGTCGGGGGTCAGATCGCTTTCTGCGAAAGGGATCTGACCCCGGCACATTCAGCGCGGCACGCTGTCTTCGGCCACCAGCGCATGATGCACGCCGATGCCCGCGCGCACGCCTTCGGCCATGGCCAGGGTGATGTTGCCGACCGTCGTCGCATCGCCTGCGGCATACACGTTCGGCACCGAGGTCTGCTTCATCATGTCGACCTCGATCAGCACCCCCAGCGGGCTCTCGACCAAGGTGCAGCCAAGCTGCTGCACCAATGGCGTGGCCATCGCCTGGGTGGCCGGTACGAACAGCGCACGCTGGGCGATGCGGCGGCCATCGGCCAGCTCCACTTCCAGCCAGGTCGGCTGGTCGCCCTGCACGCCCAGCACCGGCGAGGTCTCGATCTGCACGCCGCGCTGCTGCATGGCAGCCCGTTCCTCATCGGTGATCGGCAGGCCCTGGCTGAAGAAGGTGACATTGCCCCAGTCGGCAAACAGCGGCGCCTTGCCGGCGGACATCGGATGGCCGCCAAGCAGGCCGATGGCGCCGCCACCCACTTCGTAACCATGGCAGTAGGGGCAGTGCAGCACGGTGCTGCCCCAGCGCTCGGCCAGCCCGGGCAGTTCCGGCAGCTGGTCGGCGATACCGCTGGCCAGCAGCAGCTTGCGCGCGGCCAGCACCTGGCCATCGGCGGTACGTACTTCCACGCCCTCTGCGCTGGCGTTGGCCTGCACAGCCTCGGCATGCACCCAGCGCACGCTGGGGTAATCCAGCAGCTGCTGGCGCGCGGTCTTCAGCAGCTCGGCGCCGCTGATGCCATCCAGCCCTGGCACCCCGTGCGAATGGCTGGCGAAGCGGTTGCGCGGCGAGCCGGCGTCGATGACGGTGACCGGCCGCCGGGCGCGGGCCAGGATCAGGCCGGCGGCAATGCCGGCGTAGCTGCCGCCGACGATGAGCACATCAGGATTCATGAGGACCTTCCAGGGAACGGTGATGGGCGAGATGGCGGGCGAAGTCGGCGCCGAGCTGGTCCAGCGTGGTCGCCCGCAGGCGCGCCTCCAGCAACCGCTGTGCCTCGCGCGCCCCCTCCAGCAGCGCGCTGTTGACCAGCTGCTGGATCGGGCAGCCGCCGCCGGCGTCGCGGGCGCCGACCTGCACCAGCGGTGGTGCGCCCACGGCCAGATAGATGTCATGCAGGGTGATCGTTGCAGCGTCGCGGGCCAGCTGGCTGCCACCGCCATGACCGCGGGTGCTGCGTACCAGGCCGGCCTTGTGCAGCTGCGCCAGCAGACGGCGGATCACCACCGGATGGGTCGGCAGGCAGGACGCCAGCTGCCCGGAGGTGCGCGGGCCATCCTGGCCGACCAGATGCGCCATCACATGCAGGGCGTCAGAGAGCGGGTTCGCGGATTTCATGTAACTACATTAGTTACATTTATATCCCCTGTCCAGGGGTCCGCATTTGTTCCATATGGACACATTTGTCCTATGAAACACTTCCTTCACATCACTAAACGAAACGCTAATGTGATGTTCGTCGCACTTCAGCGGAAGCGTAGCGGGTCGATACCGCATTGCCCCTTCCCGAGAGTGCTTCCCGATGAATGCGTCTGTCCGTGCTCCGCGCCTGCAGTCCAAGCTGCTCGGCGCGGTCTCTGTTGGCTTGGCCGTGGTCCTGCTGTGCGCGCTGGCAGGCCTGGCCTCCGCCTGGTTGAAGTTGTCCACCGAGGTCCCGCCCGAAGTCGCGCACAGCCGCGATGCCGAACGCCTGCAGCGTGAGTTCCGTGGCCAGGTGCAGGAATGGAAGAACGTGCTGCTGCGCGGGCACGACGATGCGCTGCGCCAACGCCATCTGGATGGCTTCGACAGCGAAGGCCGCCTGGTCGGGCAGCTGGCCAAGGGTCTGGCCACCAGCCCGGACCCGCGCACGCGTGAGCTGGCGCAGGCGTTCGTTGGCCTGCACGCGCAGCTGCAGCAGGACTATCACGCGGCGCTGCAGGCATTTGCCGCGGCCGGCTACGATCCCGCGGCTGGCGACAACCTGGTGCGCGGCAAGGATCGCCCGGTGGCGATGGCTCTGGATGCGCTGAGCACGCACGCCACGCAGGTGGCTGAAGCGGCGGTGGCGTCCCGTTCGCAGCAGGCCCGGCAGACCCTGCTGCTGTGCGCGGCGCTGACCGTGCTGGCCGCCGTGCTGCTGCTGATCGGTCTGGCCTGGTGGCTGCGGCGTGCGGTGGTGCAGCCGGTGCTGGCAGTGGAAGCAGCGGCGCGCGCGGTGGCCGCCGGTGACCTGCAGCACGCCGTACAGGTGCGCAGCCGCGACGAGATCGGTCGCCTCGCGCAGGCCATGCAGGCGGTGCAATCCACGCTGCGCAGCGTGCTGGATGCACAGGCCGCGATGGCGCAGGCGCACGAAGCCGGCACCATCAGCCATCGCATGGACGCCGCTGCCTTCCCCGGCGCGTTCGGCACCATGGTGGCCGACTGCAACGCACTGGTCGATGCGCATATCCGGGTGAAGATGCGCGCGATCTCGATCATGGGCCGCTACGCGGTCGGCGACCTCAGCCAGGACATGGAACGCCTGCCCGGCGAGAAGGCCGTGATCACCGAAGCGCTGGACATGGCCAAGCACAACCTCGGCCTGATCAATGGCGAGATCCGCCGCCTGGCCGAGGCGGCGGCCGTCGGTGACTTCAGCCAGCGCGGCGACAGTGCCCGCTTCGAGCATGATTTCCGTGCAATGGTCGAAGGCCTGAACCGCCTGATGCAGACTACCGAACTGAACCTCGGCGAAGTCTCGACGATGCTGCGCGCGATCGCCGATGGCCGTCTCGGCGCGCGCATGCACGGTGATTTCCAGGGGGTGTTCGCCCGTATCGCCGGCGATGCCAATACCACCGCCACGCAGCTGGCCACCATCGTCACCGACATCAAGCACGCCTCCGGCAACATCCACACCGCCGCCGCGGAGATCGCCGCCGGCAACAATGACCTGTCGCGCCGCACCGAGCAGCAGGCGGCCAACCTGGAGGAGACGGCGGCATCGATGGAGGAGCTGACCTCCACCGTGCGCCAGAACGCCGAACATGCGCGCCAGGCCAACCAGCTGGCGATCGGCGCCCATACGGTCGCCTCGCACGGTGGCAGCGTGGTCGGCCAGGTGGTGGCGACGATGGGCGCGATCGAGACCTCGTCGCGGCAGATCGCCGAGATCATCAGCGTGATCGATGGCATCGCGTTCCAGACCAACATCCTGGCGCTGAATGCCGCGGTGGAAGCGGCACGCGCCGGCGAACAGGGCCGCGGCTTCGCGGTGGTCGCCAGCGAAGTGCGTACGCTGGCGCAGCGCTCGGCGGCAGCCGCGAAGGAGATCAAGTCACTGATCGAAGCCTCGGTGGAACAGGTTGGCCATGGCGCACAGCGCGTGCGCGAGGCAGGCGACACCATGGCCGAGATCGTTGCATCGGTGCAGCGCGTGACCGACATCATGGCCGAGATCTCCGCGGCCTCGCAGGAGCAGAGCGCGGGCATCGAACAGGTCAGCCAGACCGTGATCCAGATGGACGGCACGACCCAGCAGAACGCCGCGCTGGTGGAAGAAGCCAGCGCCGCCGCGCGCAGCCTGGAGCAGCAGGCCAACCGCCTGATCGATGCGGTGGATGTGTTCGACCTGTCGACCACGGCGGCGGCGAAGGGCGGGCTGGCACGCGCGGCTTGATTGATCCGGTTGCCGGCCAGCGGCCGGCACTACCGTCGAGCGCAGACAGGGGGAGTGCCGGCCGCTGGCCGGCAGCGTCCAACGCTGCACGGGTGGCGGCATGAACAGTGCGGACCAACGGTCCGCACCCACCACCACCTGCCTTCGTACACGTCGATGCAATGCACCGTTGCCGGCATGCACACGGCCGCTGGCCTACCCTTTCGTGGATATTCCCGCCTCCCTCCCCCTCTGCTGGAGCCCCCATGACTGTCCCCGCCTTCGGTCTCGGTACCTTCCGCCTGAAAGACCAGACCGTGATCGACTCCGTGCGCAACGCGCTGGCGGTCGGCTACCGCGCCATCGATACCGCGCAGATCTACGGCAACGAAGCCGAGGTCGGCCAGGCCATCGCCGATTCCGGCGTGCCGCGCGACGACATCTACCTGACCACCAAGGTCTGGATCACCGCGTTCAAGCGCGATGCGCTGCTGGCCAGCCTGCGCACCAGCCTGGAAAAGCTGCGAACCGAGTACGTCGACCTGGCGCTGATCCACTGGCCATCGCCGAACGACAAGGTCGACGTGCCGATGGAGGAGTACCTGGCCGCACTGGCTGAAGCCAAGGCGCAGGGCCTGGCCCGCGAGATCGGCATCTCCAACTTCACCATCGCGCAGACCCGCAAGGCGATCGGCATCCTCGGCGCCGGTGCCATTGCCACCAACCAGATCGAAATCCACCCCTACCTGCAGAATCGCCTGCTGGTGAAGTTCCTGCAGGACAACGGCATCCACATCACCGCCTACATGAGCCTGGCCTACGGCGAGGTGATCAAGGACCCGGTGATCCAGGCCATTGCCGGACGCCACCAGGCCACGCCGGCGCAGGTCGCGCTGGCCTGGGCGCTGCAGCAGGGTTTCTCGGTCATTCCGTCCTCGACCAAGCGCGAGAACCTGGCGAGCAACCTGGAAGCGGCAGCGATCCGCCTGACCGACGAAGACATGGCACAGATCGCCAAGCTCGACCGCGGCCATCGCCTGGCCAACCCGGAAGGCATCGCCCCGGCCTGGGATTGATTCCAACGACGGCGCGCGACTGCTCTGGTAGACGCCGACCTTGGTCGGCGCAGACGTCTGATCGATCGATGAAACACCGTGCCGACCAAGGTCGGCACCTGCCGGACGGTCAGCGCTCGGCAACACCGCGCAACATATCCAGCACGTCGTGGATGTCCAGTGGCTTGCATAGAAAACCGGCAGCCCCCAGCGCACGCGCTCTTTCAATCACCTGTACCCGCGTATCCGCGCTCATTACAAGAACCGGTGGCGCGCCGGGGTCCCTGGCTAGCGACTCCAGCACCTCCCATCCGCTGCAGCCGGGCATGTGCAGATCCAGCAGCACCACATCAGGCTCGACTGCCGCGATTACTGCGCGCGCGTCGTGACCATCGTGGCGGGAGCTGAGGCGATGACCGGCGCTCTGCAGCAGGCGCTCTACCACGTCACGGTTGGTTTCCACGTCCTCGAACAGCAGGCAGTGCAGCGGTCGCACCGACGCTGCGTGTGACTGAAGAAGTTCTTCAAGGGAAGGAAGAGGGTCCACCTCCGTGGTTGAGGCCACCGTGAAGCGCCACGCGAATGAGGCACCGCCTGCTTCATTGCGGCTCACGCTGATCGTCCCACCCATGGCATCGGAAATCAGCCGCACGATGTACAGCCCCAGCCCGACACCCTGCTCGCAGCGTGCCTCACCTTGGCTGAGCTGTACGAACGGCGAGAAGATCATCTCCAAGTCCGCGGCTTCGATCCCCGTGCCGGAATCGCAGACCTCGATCTGAACCTGCCAGTCGTCACCCGATCGGACCGCAACGATGGATACCGACACCTCGCCCGCCATCGGGGTGAACTTGATGGCATTGCAGACAAGATTGGTCACCACCTGTTCGATACGTCCGCCGTCTGCCAGCATCCAGACATCGGGCTCACTCCCATCCAGCTGCAGAAGTACGCCCTTGTCGGCGGCAGCCGGCATGCAGGTCGCCTGCACGCTTTCAATGATCGACCGCAGCGAACAAGGATGAAGCCGCAACTGCAGCCGGCCACCATCGATGCTGGCTGCGTCCAGTACATCATCGATGCGGTGCCTGAGCGCCTGCGCCTGCGTTGCGACCGTCGCCAGTGCATGCCGTTGGGCCGTACTTGCCGTCCCCACTTCCAGCAGCTGGATCCCACTGATGATGGCGTTCAGCGGCGTCCGCAGCTCGTGGCTCATCGTACTGACGAATCGGCCCTGCGCCTCACGCGAAGCAATGGCACGCAGCGCTATGTCACGCATCGCGGCTACCAGCAACGCCGCTACCAGCGGCAACAGGATCGTCAATGCCAGCGCGTAGGCGAGGTAGGCGGGCCGAGAGACCCAGTAGCCTTCAGGCGCGGCCCACAGCAATGCCAGCGCAGTCGATGCAATCGCGGGAGCAATTGCCCTGCGGCCATACACCGCGGTCGCGGAGATCACGAGGAAAGGCAGGGCTGCATTGAGCGTCATCAGCAGGATGAACGCCGCGTCCACCTGGATCGCAACCATTGCCAGGCTGAGCAGAAGGCCTACCCCATCGCACCAGCGGTGGCAGCGCTCCATGCAGAGCCTTGCAACAAGTGCCCATGTCCCGGATACCGCGAGCAGGGCAACGGCCACCGGCAGCACGCGGGCCGCCTCATTGGCCAGAACCGGCTGCGGGCCATCCACCCACTGCCAGCACCACAGCACCACCAGTACCTGCAGCAGGACCCGGAACCCGCTGGCGCGTGGCTCCTGAAGGCACGACAGAAGCCAGGCCAGGCGGTGCATCTCCAGCGCACGGGCTGCCTGCAGCAATGCTGCCGGTGCGGAAGCCTGCGAGCACACACAGGGCTGGTGCACGTCAGCCTCCTTCCATCCGGAAATGCGCCGTCGCACGATGCAGAAGACGCTGCGCGGACAGTGCCAACGCGCATGCCCGCCGCCGCACAGCGTACGCTTCTGTACCCGAGCGGAGACAGTCACTCAATGCGTCGCAGGCCAGCGTTACCTCGGCGCTGCCCAACGCTGAGGTCACGCTCTTCAAGGCATGCAGACGCGCCAGCTCCTGCTCCAAGCCACCGAAGGATTCGTCCTTCGCCTTGCTCATCCACTGCGATATCGCCGCGTCCAACGCTGCGGTGAATGAAGGCAGCTGGTGGGGCGACGTTGCCGCAATGAGACCT
Source organism: Stenotrophomonas sp. LC732 (assembly GCF_052446685.1). Classification (NCBI taxonomy): domain Bacteria; kingdom Pseudomonadati; phylum Pseudomonadota; class Gammaproteobacteria; order Lysobacterales; family Lysobacteraceae; genus Stenotrophomonas; species Stenotrophomonas sp. LC732. The sequence continues at coordinate 4,313,502 of NZ_CP199214.1, forward strand.
AGCATCGAGCGTTCCCCAAGCTCAGGCCGGTCCATGGCGTGTGGACCTGCGTTCAGCCCAAACCGGGACTTCAAGCTTTGCATCGCCTTCCTCCATCTGTCGCATTCAACACCTGAACGGATGTATTCCAGCGTCCTGTTACGCCTGACTGGAGACCTCAGGCGTCAGCATGCAGGACCCGCGAGCTATTGCATCCGCTGATGGATCTGTACGAAGAACTGCGGAAAGCAGCCACCCAGCAGATGCCCTGCAGCCACCGCGAGCATGATTCCGCCTACGATGGCAGCACATCGGGCCGGGAGTGACAGTCGCTTCAGATCCATGGCATCCAGCATGTAGGCAACGAATGCGCTACGCCATCGGAATTCTTTCAAACTTTCCTCATGGACCACCATGCTGACACTGACACTTCTCCTGCTGCTTTCATGCAGCGTGCTGGTCTGGAAACGCCGTCTGCGCAGTGCTGCGTTTCTGGCGACGCTTCCGCTGGCCATGGCAGCCAGTGCCAGCGCCCCGGTCACGCAATGGTTGCTGGATCGCGCGCAGGGCACCCCTTCTGTCACTGATCACGGTGCACTTCATCCGCGCACTGTGATCGTGGTACTGGGTGCCGGCATCGACCACGATGCCCGGGGCTCCAGGCCCGGGCTGGCCGGTTACAGCCGCCTGATGAGGGCAGCACAGCGTTACCACGAATGCGATCGCACGCGGGAGGTCTGTACGGTGCTTGCCAGCGGAGGCGTCACTGCCAAGGGCGATGTCGCTGAGGCCGATGTCTACGCACGCGAACTGATTGCGCTGGGCGTGCCCACCGAGAGGATTGTCCGCGAGCGTGCCAGCAGGAACACCTGGCAGAACGCCCGAAACAGCAGTGGGATCATCGGGCGCAACAGCCCGCGGGTGGTGCTGGTGACCTCGGGCCTGCATCTCACGCGGAGCCTGATCTACTTCCGTCACTTCGGCGTCGTGGCCGAGGGCCTGCCCAGCGACCGCCTCCGTGCCACCCGGGGGTGGCTGCCCTCCACATTCAATCTATTGCTGATCGAAGTGATGTTGCATGAGCGTATCGGCGTTCTGCGCTACCACCTCTACAACCGGATGGGCTGGAACGACGCCCCCATCGAGCCGGTCAGTGTCGCGCCTGCAGCAACCACCCACGCATCGCCGCACTGACCTCGTCCGGCTTCTCCATCGGTGCCAGGTGCCCGCAGTCAGGCACCACCACCAGCTGCGAGTGCGGCACCATCGCGTGCATTTCCTCGCTCACCGCCAGCGGCGTGATGCGATCGTTCGCGCCGCACACGATCAGCAGCGGATCGCGGTAGCCGGCCAGCACATCATGGCCATCGCGGCGTTCCAGCGCGCTCTGGCGCAGGAACACGTCCGCGCCCAGGCGGGCGGTCATGTCGCGCACGCGCTGCACCAGCACGTAGTCATCCAGCCGCGACGCATCGATGTAGCTGCGCATCAGCACATCGCCGAAGCCGTGGAACTTCCCCGGCAGGCGCACGCTGGCACGTTGGCTGCGGCGCTGCTCGGCACGTTCCGGTGAATCTGCGTGGATCGAGGTATCGATCAGCGCCAGCTGCAGCACGCGCTCCGGCGCAATGCGCAGGATCTGCTGGGCGACGAAGCCGCCCAATGAGAAACCGGCCAGCGCAAAGCGCTCCGGTGCCTGTGCGAGCACGTCCTCGGCCACCGCCTGCAGGGTCTCGCCACGGGTCTGGTCGCCTACTGTGCAGTCGGCGATGTCGGCCAGGTCGGCCAGCTGCGCGCGCCACAGCTCGGCATCGTTGAGCAGGCCGGGCAGCAGCAGCAGGGGAATACGGTCGGTCATGGGGGTATTGTCGGGCCAGCACGGTGACGGAACCATGCCGCAACAGGCGGTTGCGTTGTAGGGTCGCGCCATGCTCGACTGCTGCACGGCCCGTCGAGCATGGCTCGACTCTCAGAAGGCAGCGATACGGACGCGACCATGGCAGACCCCTACAACAGCGGCACCCCCACCCCACCCGCGCTCCGCTTCGATGATGCGCTGGTCACCACCGCCTTCGAGCTGCCTGGGCACCGCGTCGTGCGCAACCTCGGTGTGGTGCGCGGCATCACCGTGCGCTCGCGCTCGATCGTCGGCAACTTCCTCGGCGGTATCCAGACGCTCTTCGGTGGCAACATCACCATCTATACCGAACTGTGCGAACAGGCCCGCGAGGAAACCTACCGCGACATGGTCAAGCATGCGCGGCAGCTGGGTGCCAACGCGATCATCGGCATGCGCTACGACGCCACCGATGTGATGACCGGGCTGACCGAAGTGCTGTGCTATGGCACGGCGGTGGTGGTGGAGCCGATGCGTTGAAGCTGTAGAGCCGAGCCCATGCCCGGCTCAGGCGTGCCCGTGTGATGCAAGGCAGCCGAGCGTAGGCTCGGCTCTACAGGAATCAGGCCACCGGCGGGACGTCGGGCACCTCGACCTGCTGCACCGGCAGGGTCACCATCATCACCGTCGGGTCGTCCGGGTCCAGCTTCGTCTTGAAGCCCAGGCTCTGGCACATCGCCAGCATGGTGCTGTTCTCGCGCAGCACCTGGCCTTCGACCACGTCCAGGCCCAGCCACTTGGCGTACTCGATCATGATCGCCATCAGCCGCCAGCCGATGCCGTGGCCCTTCAGGTCCGAGCGGATCAGGATGCCGTACTCGCCACGGTGGTAATCCGCATCGGCATGCAGGCGCACCGCGCCCAGCATCTCGCCGCTGCGCGGTTCGATCGCCACCAGCGCAATCGAGCGCGCGTAGTCGAGCTGGGTCAGGCGCGCGATGAACTCGTGGCTGAAGTGCTTCACCGACTGGAAGAAGCGCAGGCGCAGGTCCTCGTCGCTGACGCGGGCGAAGAACGCACGGAACAGCGCGTCGTCCTCCGGCCGCACCGGGCGCACGAAGGCGCGGCCGCCATCGGACAGTTCGATGGTGCGCTCCCACTCCTTCGGGTACGGGAACACCGAGAAACGTGGATGGCCGCGGCCCTTGTGCAGGATGCGCGACGGCGCCACCGCCACGCGGGCGTCGAGGGCGAGGATGCCCTTGCCGTCGACCAGCAACGGGTTGATGTCCAGCGTACGCACTTCGGGAATGTCGGCGGCCAGTTGTGCAAGCTTCACCAGCGCCAGCGCCAGTGCGCGCTCGTCAGCCGCCGGCACGTCACCGTAGGCCTTGAGGATGCGCGAGGCGCGGGTCTGGCCAATCAGCTCGTGGGCCAGGCGCAGGTCCAGCGGCGGCAGCGCCAGCGCCTTGTCGTTGATCACTTCGACGGCAGTGCCGCCGCGACCGACCACGATCACCGGGCCGAACGTCGCATCATCGGCGATGCCGACAATCAACTCGCGCGCCTTCGGACGCACGATGGTCGGCTGCACCAGCAGGCCGTCGATACGCGCATCCGGCCGCAGCTGGCGTGCGCGCGACAGGATCGCGTTGGCCGCGCTCTGCACCGCCGGCAGCGTGGACAGGTTCAGGCGCACACCATCCACTTCCGACTTGTGCGGAATATCCGGCGAGAGAATCTTCAGCGCGACCGTGGCACCGCGTTCCAGCAGGGGCTGCGCCAGGTCCATCGCCTCGTGCGCATCACGCGCATGCATCACCGGCGCGGAGGGAATGCCGTAGGCCTTGAGCAGTTCATGCGTAGCCAGCGGGTCCAGCCACTGCTGGCCGTTGGCCAGCGCGGCATCGACCAGTGCGCGCGCGGCGGCCGTGTCGACGCTGAAGTCCTGCGGCAGGCTGGGCGGCGTTTCCATCAACGCGTTCTGCGCTTCGCGGTAGCGCACCAGATGCTGGAAGCCACGTACGGCTTCGGCCTCGGTCGGATAGGTCGGCACCCGCGCCGCGTTGAGCGTGGCGGTGGCCTGGTCGTCGTTGCCCAGCCACACCGCGAACACCGGCTTGTCGCGGTGGTGGCGCGGGCGCAGGCCGAGCGTGCGGGTGAGTGCCTGCGCGGCGTCCGCCGATGAGGTGAACGCGGTCGGCACGTTGACCACCATCACCGCGTCGTTCTCGTTGTCGGCCAGCAGCGCTTCGATGGCCGCGGCATAGCGGTCACCATCGGCGTCGACCACGATGTCGACCGGATTGCTGCGCGACCAGCCCTGTGGCAATACCGCATCGAGCTTCTGCACCGTGCTGTCGGACAGGGTGGCCAGCGTGCCACGCAGCGCGATCAGCTGGTCCACGGCAAGGCGGCCGACGCCGCCACCATTGCTGAGAATGGCCAGGCGGCGGCCAGGGAAGGTGCCCAGCCGCCCCAGTGATTCGGCGGCGGTGAACAGCTCGTCCAGCGCACCGACGCGCAGCAGGCCGGCGCGGTTGAAGGCCGCACCGTACACATCATCGGCGCGGGCCAGGGCCTGCACATGGGTATCGCGGCTGCCCGGCTGCACGCGCTCGGCGCGGCCGGACTTCACCACCACCACCGGCTTGGCGCGGGCGGCGGCACGCGCGGCCGACATGAACTTGCGCGCGTCCTTGATCTGCTCGACGTAGAGCAGGATGGCGCGGGTACGGTAGTCGGTGGCGAAGTAGTCGAGCAGGTCGCCGAAGTCGACGTCCATCGTATCGCCCAGCGAGACCACGGCGGAGAACCCGACCGAGCGCGCCACGCCCCATTCCACCAGCGCGGCGGCAATGGCCGAGGATTCGGAGATCAGCGCGAGGTCGCCGGCCTGCGGAAAATGTGCGGCGATGCTGGCATTGAGCCGCGCGTGCGGCGCGATCACGCCCAGGCAATGCGGCCCGAGGATGCGCAGGCCATGCTTGCGCGCCACCGCCTCTACCTGTGCAGACAACGAACCGGGGCCTTCGCCCAGGTGCGCGGTGAGGATGATCGCCGCCTGCACGCCACGTTCGGCGGCAGTGCGCACCACCTGCGGCACGATCGCCGCTGGTGCGGTGATCACCACCAGGTCGGGCACCCAGTCCAGGTCCTTCAGCCGCTTGACCGTGCGGATGCCATCGATCTCGGCATGCCGCGGATTGATCCACGCCACCTTGCCGGGGAAGCCGGTGCCACGCAGGTTGCGCATCACCGCGCGCCCGGCCGAACGCTCGCGCGGGCTGCCGCCGATCACCGCGAGCGACTGCGGACGGAACACGGACTGCAGGTGGTAGGTACTCATGGGCCTACGGTACCCAAATTCCGTGGCGATGGGGTCGGAGGCGGGGTCGGAGCCCTTTTCGCAGGAAAGGGCTCCGACCCCTGCTGCGGATATCCGGGGTCAGAGCCCTTCGCTGCGCGAAGGGATCCGACCCCGGCGTGCATGTTTTGTTACAGCAGCGTGCCGTGCAGGATCATCGCGGCGATGCTGAAGTAGATCACCAGGCCGGTCACATCCACCAGGGTGGCCACGAACGGGGCCGAGGCGCTGGCCGGGTCGAAGCCGAGCCGCTTCAGGATGAAGGGCAGCATCGAGCCGGACAGCGAACCGAAGGTGACGATGCCCACCAGCGCGGCGCCGATGGTGATCGCCAGCAGGATCCAGTGCTCGCCGTAGTCGTGCAGGCCGCCCAGCTGCCAGATCACGATGCGCACGATGGCCAGGCAGCCGAGGATGGCGCCCAGCACCATGCCGGTCGGCACTTCGCGCAGGGCCACCTTCCACCAGTCGCGCAGGCGCAGTTCGCGCAGTGCCAGGCTGCGGATCAGCAGCGAGGTGGCCTGCGAGCCGGAATTGCCACCCGAACTCATGATCAATGGGATGAACAGGGTCAGCACCACCGCGCGCGCCAGTTCGTCCTCGTAGTGCTGCATCGCGCTGGCCGTCAGCATCTCGCCCAGGAACAGCACGCTCAGCCAGCCGGCGCGCTTGCGCAGCATCTCGAAGAAGCCGATCTGCATGTACGGCTTGTCCAGCGCTTCCATGCCGCCGAACTTGTGCGCGTCCTCGGTGGATTCCTCGATCAGCGCATCGAGCACGTCGTCCACGGTGACGATGCCGAGCATCTGCTGCTGCGCGTCGACCACCGGAATCGCCAGCAGGTCGTGGCGGCGGATCAGCCGTGCCACCTCTTCCTGGTCCATCAGCGCATCCACTGTTACCGGCGGATTGACCTGGGCCACGTCCAGGATCGATTCCTCGGGCAGGCCGGTGATCAGCCGGCGCATGGTCACCACCTGCTGCAGCTGCTGGCTGGCCGGCTCCAGCACGTAGATCGCGTACACCGTCTCGCGGGTGCGCTCGACCTGGCGGATGTGCTGCAGGGTCTGCGCCACGGTCCAGCTGGCGGGCACCGCCACGTACTCGGTGGTCATCAGTGCGCCGGCGGTGTTCGGCGGGTAGCTGAGCAGCTTCTGGATGACCTGGCGGGCGTCGGTGCCCAGCAGCGGGATCAACCGCGCGCGCTCTTCCTCATCCAGCTCGTGGACGATGTCGGTGGCGCGGTCGTCGGCCATCAGGCCCAGCAGCGCCGCAGCCCGCGCGGGTGGCAGTGCGGCCACCAGCTCACCGCTGCGGTGCAGCTCCGGCGCTTCGAGCATCTTCACTGCACGCGGCAACGGCAGCGCAGCCAGCGTTTCCGCGGCGCGGGTCAGGTCCAGCGTGTTGAGGAATTCCACCGCGTCGGCGGTGTTGTAGTTCGCCAGCGGTGCGGCCAGTGCGGCGGCATCGGCCACCGGGCGCAGCAATTGCTTCTGGTTCATCGGTTTTGCCTTGTGGGGATGCGACCTCGCGCAACGCCAACGCAGGCAAACCGTCCCGGTGTCAGGCGGTGGCCATCGCTGGCGTCGAACGAGGTCGACTTCTACTGTCGCTGGACATGGGTTGGGGACTCCGGGATGCGTATGCCAACGGACGCGCCGCCAGCGGCGGGCAGTCTGGACCCGTGGGCCATGCAGGTCAACCTGGGCGCCCCGCGCTGGTTTCCCGCCCGGCCGGTTGTTCTCGTGCATACACAGGCCGGCGCGCATAATGTCGTGGTGGCGCTCGCCACGCCCTCCCCCATCCGAACGGACGCACAGCGGGCTCCCCCGATGACCAGGTATTCCCATGCATAGCGGTGGTCTGGAACTGGCCCTGGTACTGCTGCTGGCGGCGGTCATCGCCGTGCCGGTGTTCAAGAAGTTCGGCTTCGGCGCGGTACTGGGCTACCTGGCGGCCGGCGTGGTGCTGGGCCCGGACGGGCTGGGCTTCGTGCAGGACGCCGACCGCATCCTCGGTGCCGCCGAGATCGGTGTGGTGATGCTGCTGTTCGTGATCGGCCTGGAGCTGTCACCGGCACGCCTGAAGGTGATGCGGCGCTCGGTGTTCGGCGCCGGCGCGGCGCAGGTGGCGTTGTCCGGGCTGGTGCTGGGCGGCCTGCTGCTGCTCGATCACTTCCAGTGGAAGAGCGCGCTGGTGGTCGGCGTGGCGCTGGCGCTGTCGTCCACCGCGGTCGGCCTGCAGCTGCTGTCCGAGCACAAGGCGATCAACAGCGACCATGGCCGGCTCGGGTTCGCCATCCTGCTGTTCCAGGACCTGATCGCGATCCCGCTGCTGGCGGCCATCCCCCTGCTGGGCGGAGTGAAGAACGAGACCCTGCGCTGGGAAGATGCGGCCGTGGCGCTGGGTGCGCTGGCGGTGGTGATCCTGTGCGGACGACCGGTGCTGCGCAAGGTGTTCAGCATCATTGCGCGGACCCGCAGCCCGGAAGTATTCACTGCCACCGCCCTGCTGGTGGTGCTGGGCACCGCCTGGTTCATGCAGGAAGCCGGCCTCAGCCCCAGCCTCGGCGCGTTCCTGGCCGGCGTGCTGCTGTCCGATTCGGAGTTCCGGCATGAGCTGGAAGCGCAGATCGAACCATTCAAGGGGCTGCTGCTGGGCCTGTTCTTCATCGCAGTGGGCATGGGCATCGACCTGGACCGCATCGCCGCCGAGCCGTGGCTGATCGCCGCGGGTGTCGGCATCCTGCTGGTGGTCAAGTTCAGCCTGCTCTACGCGGTTGGACGTGTCGCCCGGCTCAGCTCGCGGCAATCGCTGCTGCTGGGCAGCGTGCTGTGGCTGGGCGGCGAGTTTGCCTTCGTGGTATTCAACGAGGCACAGCGCGCGCACCTGCTGGGCAACGCCAACCACGACCGGCTGGTGGCGATCGTCGGCCTGTCGATGGCGATCACGCCGCTGCTGATGATCGCGCTGCTCAAGCTGCTCGGCCAGGAAAAAGCCGCACCACGCGCGGCGGCCGAGGCCGACAAGGTGGCGCCGGACAACCGGCCCAAGGTGCTGATCGCCGGCATGGGGCGCTTCGGCCAGGTGATCGCGCGCCTGCTGACCGCGCAGAAGGTGCCGTTCGTGGCGCTGGAGGCGAACCCGGACACCGTTGCCGACCTGCGCCGCTTCGGCAACCAGCTGTACTACGGCGATCCGACCCGGCCGGAGATGCTGCGTGCGGCGGGGGGCGAGCACATCGATGTGTTCGTGATCACCGTGGATGACCCGGAGACCAACCTGCGCGCGGTACGCATGGTGCGCCGGCTGTACCCGGACGCGACGGTGCTGGCGCGTGCACGCAACCGCCAGCATGCGTGGCGCCTGATGGACATGTCGGCCGAGCCGTTCCGCGAAGTGTTCGGCACCAGCCTTGAGATGAGCGGGCGCGTGCTGACCGCGCTGGGCGTGGCGCCGGACGTGGCCGAACGCCATGTGCAGCGCTTCCGCGAGCACGATGAGCAGCTGCTGCGCGACCAGTATCTGGTGTACGACGACGAGGCAGCGGTGATCCAGACCTCGCGCGACGCACGCAACGACCTGATGCATCTGTTCGAGGCCGACGCGGAAAGCGACGGCAACAAGGAGCGCTGACGGCGCCCACCCGATCGATGGTGGACCCGGTAGTGCCGGCCGCTGGCCGGCAGCCTCGGGATCCCGGAGGTCTCATGAGGTTGCCGGCCAGCGGCCGGCACTACCCACTGCAGATTCCGGCAGCGCGGTGTTGGGTCAGAGCCCTTTCCGTTGGAAAGGGATCCGACCCCGGCCTGTCAGCCGTTGTCGCGCAGGAACCGCGCCATCGACGAAACGCCCGGCACGCGCGGTTCGAACTCTCCAGCGACGTCGATGAAGCCGCGCATCACCGCGATCTCGCGCGGGCTGCGGTTGAGGCTGTCGCGCACTTCCGGATCGGCACCGGCGCGCAACAGGCGCTGCACCAGCAGCGGCAGTCCATGCAGGGCGGCCAGATGCAGCGGGCCGAAGCCGCGCGGATCGCGCACGTCCAGGCTGACGTCCTCATCCAGCAGGCGCTCTACCGCCGCCATCACCACCTGCTCGTCGCAGGCGGTACCCGGCTCGGCGCGTGCGCCCAGCAGCAGCAGCAGCGGCGTGACCGAACCGGCGGCGGCCTGGTCCGGCTCGGCGCCCGCCAACAGCAGGGTGTCGAGCAGGGCCAGCAGGCGCGAGCGGTCGCGGGCACTGAAACCGTACAGCGCGGCACAGTGCAGCGGGCCCAGCTGCTGCGCGTCACCGGCATGCACGTCGGCACCGGCAGTGAGCAGGCGCGCGACGATGTCCGGCAGGCCCAGCGCCGAGGCCAGCATCAGCACGGTCACCCCGCCCGGCAGGCGGTGTTCCAGCTTGGCGCCGGCATCGAGCAGGGCCGAAACGATGTCGACCTGGCGCATGCTGACCGCCGCCGACAGCGGCGTCGCACCGCTTGCAGCGGCGTGCTGCGGATCGGCACCGCGCGCCAGCAGCAGGTCGGTCACGGCCAGGTGACCACCACCGGCCGCACGCAGCAGCGCGGTGCAGCCCTGTGCGTCGACCGCGTCGACGGCAAATCCCAGATCGATCAGGCGGCGCACGGCGTCTACATCACCGGCCATCGCAGCGGCCGGCAGATCGGCCTCGCGCAGGGTACGGCGCGGCAGCGGCCACACCCGCCAGTCCAGCCAGTCGGCCAGGTCACGGCGACCGATCGACAGCGCCACGCCCAGTGGCGTCTGACCGTCGGCGGCACGTGCTTCCGGCGAGGCACCGTGCTGCACCAGCAGCTTCAGTGCGCCTTCGCGGGCCAGTGCGGTGGCCAGATGCAATGCGGTCATGCCATGACTGTCGCGCGCCTCGCGATCGACACCGGCCTTGAGCAGGGCCTGCTGCAGGCGCAGCCAGCCCAGGCGTACCGCCAGCGACAGCGGTGGGTCACCGGCCGGCGAAGCGGCGAACGGATCGGCGCCACGCTCCAGCAGTTCCAGCGCCAACTGTTCCAGGCCGCGGGCGGCCTGGTCGTGCTGTGCGCAGGCGGCCAGGAAGCGTGCCAGCCCACCGCGCCCAGCCGGCGACAGGCCGCGCTGCAGCATGACCTGCAGCGCCGGCACCGCGTCGATGCCGCGCGACAGCAGCGCGAACATCGGCGTATCGGCGCAGGCGTCGCGCACATAGGGATCGGCACCGTGGGCCAGCAGCCAATCGACCGCGCGCGGCTCCAGGGCCAGCTCCGGATCGAGCAGCAGGCCGCCCAGTTCTTCCGGCTGGCACAGCCTGGCCAGCGCGGCCATGCCATCGGTGTTGCCGAAGCCCAGCGCTTCGCGCAGCAGGGTCAGCGGCGGACGGTCCGGCAACAGGCCGCTGGCGCTGGCCGCTTCACCGCGCTCGGCCAGGCCATCACTGACGGCTGCCGGCAGCGGATAGGACGGGTCCAGCAAGGCCACGATCGCCCAGCGGCCCGCTTCGGCCGCATAGTCCACCGCGCGGCGGCCAACCGGGTCGGTGGCGTCGGCGGCGATGCCCAGTTCCACCAGGCGCTTGATCAGCAGCGGCGAGACATCCTCGGCCATCACTGCCAGCTGCACCGCATTGCGGCCTTCGCCGTCCACCGCGACCAGGTCCGGCTTGTGCGGCAGCAGGTGCTCGACCACGGCTGCACGGCCGGCACGGGCGGCTTCCAGCCACGGCGTGCGGCCCAGTGCATCGCGCGCTTCCAGGTTGGCGCCGGCGCCCAGCAGCACGCCGATGATCTCCACGTGGCCGGCCAGCGCTGCCTCGTGCAGCGCGCTGCGGCGCTGGCGATCACGCGCGTCGGCGCGTGCCTTGTGCTTGAGCAGCAGCTGCACGCCGGCCGGATCGTCGTCCTCGGTGGCGGCGGCGGCCAGCAGTACCGGGGTGCCGTCGGCCGGTTCGCTGCGTGCACCGCGCTCGAGCAGGAAGCGGGCCAGGCGCCAGTTGCCGACCTGGCAGGCCACCGCCAGCGGCGACCAGCCCTCGCGGTTCAGCGCATCGACTTCGGCAGCGGCATCGCGCAGCAGCGCGGCAACGCCCGGGTCGGAACTGCGTGCGGCATGGTGCAGCGGGGTGTTGCCATCGCTGTCGGTGGCACGCGAATCGGCACCGTTGGCGAGCAGGGTCATCACCGCTTCGGGGCGGCCATGCCAGCTGTCACGGGTGGCGGCCAGCAGCGGGGTCATGCCCCGGTGCGGCGCGTTCACATCAACGCCGCGGGCAATCAGCTCGCGCAGCAGGCGCAGGTCCGGCAGCACCGCCGCCAGCACCGCCAGGCTGCGCTGGTCACGCCAGTTCGGGTCCGGCAGCGCATACGGATCAGCACCGGCCTGCAGCAGCTGCAGGCCACGGTCGACGCGGCCCTGGCGCGCGGCCTCATACAGGGCCGGTGTCAGTTCCTGCGGCGCCATCGCCTCCAGCGGCGCGGTTTCGGCCGCAGCGGGGAACATCGGTTCCTGTTCGCTGCTGGCAGCGGCGAACGGGCTGGGGCGCAGCGACACCAGCGGCGCGGGCGCGACCCGCTGCAGCAGCAGGTGCAGCGCCGGCGACAGCAGCACGACCGCCAGTGCGGCGGGCCAGCGTGCGCCGTCCGGCAACAGGCCCGGCCAGGCCGGCAGCACCACCAGTGCGGCCAAGGCGATCACCAGCGCCGCCACGCCAAGACCACGCCAGGCGGTCAGGTCGCGGCCGGCCAGCGCCTGCCAGTGCTGGGCCAGGCTGCCATCCAGGCGTTCGACATCGTTCCACAGCGGCCAGGTGCGCCAGGCCGCCAGCAGGCCGGCACTGACCAGCACGCTCAGGCCCAGCACCGCCGCCAGGCTGCCGCTGTCACGCAGGGCCGCCAGCGGCCAGGCCAGCAGCAGCGCCAGCAGCAGTGGCGCGGCAGCCCACAGCGCCAGCAGTGCGGGCAGGTCCTGGCGTGCGACCACCTTCAGCGGCAGCAGCGCACGGCTGCGACGCCACCACGACACGCCCAGCGCGAACGCCGGCTGCGCCAGTGCGGCAAGGATGGCACCCGGCACACCGCCCACCGCAGCGCCCAACGCCAGCATGGCACCCACGGCGAAGGCGATCGACAGGGCACGCGGACGGGAGGTGTCAGTCATAGTGTCGCGGCATCAGGCTGGCCACCGACGGCGGTACCTGCAGGTAGAACCCGCGTTCGCTCATTTCGCTGCGGACCTTTTCAGGATCGGCCTGGGCCAGGCGGCGCTGGGCATCCAGGGCCACCTCCAGGACGAAGGCGAGCGTCCCCAGCGAGGTGAGCAGCGGCGCGGGCAGCGCGCTGAAATCATCGCGTCGGGGAACGTAGACGTAGGTGTCCGGCTTGAGTTGGCTTTTATAGACGTAGGCGTGCATGTCCGCGGGACGATAACCCGGGAAGAGCCATGATTGTGTCGGAAAGCCGACACCGGGGAAAGCCGTCAGCCGACGATGGCGGCGCGATCGGCGGCGTTTCCCTTGCGAGGTTCAGCAATGTGGCGGCGACGTTCAGCCAACGCCGCCGCCACGCGGGCGCTTACTTGACCTTGGCGTAGGTGCCCTTCAGCGCGACACCGGCGAGGATGGTGCCGGCGTAGCACTCGTAATTGGTGCTGCTCTTGAACTCGTTCTTCTTGTAGTAGCTGACGATGTCGACCACGGCGTTGGCGCCGCGCGACCTGGCGCCGTCCTGCAGCGCGCGCAGCGCCGACAGCGCGACCCAGCGGCAGGCCTCGGCATCGCTCTTGTTGGCGGCGTTGGTCTTCTTGTTGGTCACGTCTTCACCCAGGCGCTGCTGCACGCTGACCGGCTGGCCGGCCAGGTAGAAGCGCACGCTGCCGTCGATGCCGGCGTCCTTGGCAGCCTGCGAGCTGACCAGCTCCTGCAGGGACTGCTCGACGCGGGTATCGCGGGCAGAGGCGGTGGAGGTCAGGGCCAGCAGCGCGGTGGCAGTGGCGATCATGAGAGTGCGGCGCATCGAAACTTCTCCTTGTCAGGGGTGCGGGTGGATGGCGGAAACAGTGCGGTGGGGCGGTGGATCACTCGCTCCAGCGGCGGAACACCAGTGAGGTGTTGATGCCGCCGAAGGCGAAGTTGTTGCTCATCACGTACTCGGCCTGCAGTTCGCGGCCCTGCCCGGTGATGAAGTCGAGCTGGCCACAGCGCGGGTCGACCTCGGCCAGGTTCAGGGTCGGCGCGAACCAGCCGGCGCGCATCATCTGGATGCTCAGCCAGGCCTCGAAGGCCCCACAGGCACCCAGCATGTGGCCGACATAGCTCTTCAGCGAGCTGATCGGCACGCGGTTGCCGAACACCTGCGCGGTCGCCTGGGTTTCGGCGATGTCACCGTGGTCGGTGGCGGTGCCGTGGGCGTTGACGTAGTCGATCTGCGCCGCGTCCAGGCCGGCATCCTCCAGCGCCAGGCGCATGGCCTGGGCCATGGTGTCGGCGCTGGGCTGGGTGACGTGCTGGCCATCGCTGTTGGTGCCGTAGCCGACCACCTCGGCAAGGATGGTGGCGCCGCGCGCCTGCGCGTGCTCCAGGTCTTCCAGGATCAGCGTGCAGGCGCCCTCGCCCAGCACCAGGCCATCACGGCCGGCATCGAACGGGCGCGGGGTGGTCTGCGGCGCATCGTTGCGCACGCTGGTGGCGAACAGGGTGTCGAACACCGCCGCTGCGGTGGCATCGAGCTGCTCGGCACCGCCGGCCACCATCACCGTCTGCTTGCCACTGCGGATCGCTTCATAGGCCGCACCCACGCCCTGGCTGCCGGAGGTGCAGGCACTGGAGGTGGTGTACACGCGCCCGGACAGGCCGAAGAACACGCCGATGTTGACCGGCGCGGTGTGGCTCATCATCTTCAGGTAGGTGGTGGCACTGATGCCATCGGTGGTGAACTCGTTGAGCATGCGCCCGAATTCACCGGTGGCCTCGTGGCTGCCCGAGGACGAGCCGTAAGCCACGCCGGTACGGCCGCTGCGCAGCACCGGATGCTCGTGCAGGCCGGCTTCACGCAGCGCCACCTCAGTGGCGCGCACCGACATGATCGCGACCTTGCCCATCGAGCGGGTGGTCTTGCGGTTGTAGTTCGGCGGCAGCTCGAAATCCTGCGCCGGCGCGGCCAGCTTGGTGTTCAGCCCGGCATAGACATCCCACTCGGGCATCGCACGCACCGCATTGCGGCAGCTGCGCAGGTGTGCCTCGATGGTCGGCCAGTCGTGGCCGAGCGGACTGATGGCGGCGGCACCGGTGACCACCACGCGACGATCGGCGGCCATCAGATCATGCCTCCGTTCACCGAGATCACCTGGCGGGTGATGTAGCCGGCCGGCTCGGACAGCAGGAACGCCACCGTGGCCGCCACTTCGTCGGGACGACCGACGCGGCCGGCGGGAATCAGCTTGAGCGCGTGTTCAACCACTTCATCGTTGAGCATTTCGGTCTCGATCAGGCCCGGGGCCACGCAGTTGACGGTGATCTGGCGGCTGGCCAGTTCCAGCGCCAGGGCCTTGGTGGCACCGATGATGCCGGCCTTGGCGGCGCTGTAATTGACCTGCCCGCGGTTGCCGGCCAGTCCGGACACCGACGACAGGGTGATGATGCGGCCAGGCTTGCGCCGGCGCACCATCGGCATGATCAGCGGATGCAGTACGTTGTAGAAACCGTCCAGGTTGGTGTGGATGACCTGGTCCCAATCCTCCGCTGACAGTGCCGGGAAGGCACCGTCACGGGCGATGCCGGCGTTGCAGACCACGCCGTAGTACGCGCCGTGCGCTTCGACATCGGCCTCCAGCACAGCGCGTGCGGCCTCGCGATCAGCCACGTCGAACATCAGTACGCGGGCCTGCTGGCCCAACGCGTGAATCTCGGCCATCACGGCCTGTGCCTCATCCAGGCGGCTGCGGCAATGCACCACCACGTCGAAGCCGTCACGCGCGATGCGCAGCGCGATGGCCCGGCCGATGCCTCGGCTGGCGCCGGTCACCAGCACGCTTCGATTCCCTGTCATGCCTGTCCACTCTCCAGATAGGCCATCGCATCGGCCGGTTCGAACACCGACACGTTGGCTGTCGCCCATTCGTCCTCGCCTGCCAGGATGCGGCAGGCGAACATCCCCAATCCATTGTCACCCAACAGCTCGCAGCGCGCCTGTACGCGCAGCCGCGATCCGCTGGGAAAGCTGCTGCGCGGGCTGCTGTAGCGGCGGCTGCCAAGCAGGAAGCCCAACTGCGGCGGCTTGCCCGCCGCACGCGCACGGCAACCGGCCCAGGCCGCGATGGCCTGCGCCATGTATTCGATGCCGACCCACGCCGGCACCCGGCCCTCCTCGACGAACAGGCCCGCGTCGGGCACCACCAGTTCGGCCTCGATGGTGTCCTGGTCCCAGTGCGTGATGCGCTCCAGCAGGCACATGTCCTGGCGGTGCGGCACCACCTCTTCGATCGCGTACAGCGTGTTCATCGACGCTCCAGCGCCAGCACGGCATTGCTGCCGCCGAAGGCGAACGAATTGCTCAGCACCCGCCGCGGTGCCTGTGCCAGGCGGGTGGCCGGTGCGACCAGCGGCAGTGCCGGCAGCGCGGGGTCTGCCACGCCGTCCCACCAGTGCGGTGGCAGCTGCTGCTGCGGGTTCCCGGCCAGCACGATCCAGCACAGTGCAGCTTCGATCGCGCCTGAAGCACCCAGCGTATGGCCGGTCAGCGGCTTGGTCGAACTGGCCGGCACCTGGTTGCCCAGCACCTGCGACACCGCCAGGCTTTCCATCGCATCGTTGTGGCCGGTGGCGGTGCCATGCAGGTTCACGTAGTCCACTTCATCGGCCGCCCAGCCGGCGCGCTGCAGCGCCTGCTGCAGGGCATCGATGGCACCCAGGCCCTGCGGATCGGGGGCGGACATATGGTGCGCGTCGGCCGATTCGCCCCAGCCGGCCAGGCATACCGGGCCGGGTTCGCGGGTGAGCAGGAACAGCGCGGCACCCTCGCCGATGTTGATGCCGGCACGGTACTGCGAGAATGGATTGCAGCGCAGGGCCGACACCGATTCCAGCGCGCTGAAGCCGGCCACGGTGAAGCGGCACAGCGAGTCCGCGCCACCTGCGATCACGGCGTCGACGATACCGGCCCGAAGCATGCGTGCAGCCGACATCAGTGCCTTGGCACTGGACGAGCAGGCGGTGGACAGGGTCCACGCCGGCCCCTGAGCACCGCTGCGCTGGCGCACGAACTGCGCGGCAGTACCCATTTCCTGCTGGGCGTAATCGAACCCGGGCGGCCATTGGCCCTGTTCGGCATGGGTGCGTAGGGCCTGCTCGGATTCACCGATGCCCGAGGTACTGGTGCCCAGCACGACCGCCACGCGTTCGGCGCCGTGGCGGGCGATCGCGGCGGCCACCGCCGGTGCGATCTGCGCCAGTGCCACGTCCAGCAGGGCGTTGTTGCGCCCGCGCAGGGCGGCCGGCAGTTCTTCCAGCGTCGGCAGCGGTGTACGCACCTGCCCCAGCGCCAGGGTGTGCCCCGGCAGCAGGGTATCGTTGTCGCTGAGCCCGCCCGGCACGCCGGCGAACATCGCCGAAGCCACCGCGTCGCGGCCATCGCCGAGCGCGCAGACCACGCCCAGATCGTTCAGGTAGATCGGTGCACTCATCGATCCGGCCCGGCCATGTCGATCGATTCGATGCGCAGCGCATAGCCTTCGGCGCGGTTGTCCAGCTGCACGCTGCCATCGTCCAGGCGCTGCAGCTGCAGCCACACCGTGCCGTCGCGCGACAGGCTGCGCTGATGGCCATCGTCACGGACCTGCCAGCCGGCTGGCAGCGCGGCCGCGATGGCTGCGGTCGGCCACAGCGCGAACTGCAGGTCATCCAGCACGCGCTCGGCGCGCACCTGCGGCGGCAGCCACGGCGCGCGCTGCTGGGTCAGCTGCCGGCCGTCCCACTGCAGGCGCACGCCGGTCTGGCCCATCGCCTGCACCGCCAGCTGCACCTGCTGCGCATCGGCTTCCAGCAGTGCATCCAGGTCGCGCTCATGCGTGCCGAACCGGAAATGCAACTGCTGCTGCAACGCCAGCGGCGCCGGCAGGCTGGCCGGCGACAGGCGCAGCGGCGGCAGTTCCACCAACGGCTTCGGCATGCGGCCGGCGCAGGCCACCAGCAGCAGGCTCAGCAGCAGTGCTGTCGCAGGGGCGATCAGGCGCCGCACAGCTGCTCCAGCACGCGCATGCGGCGGCCACTGTCATCGGCCACGTACGGGTTGTTGGTGTCCCAGGCGTAACCGGCCAGGATGGAGCTGATCATGTCGCGCACTTCGGGCTGCTGCTGCGGGTGGTAGATGATCTTCTGGAAACCGCCTTCGTACCAGCTTTCGACAAAGCGGCGGAAGGTCTTCACGCCCGCCCGCAGCGGGACCGAGAACTCCGCTTCCCAGTCCACGGCTTCGCCGGCATAGCGGCGCGCCAGGCATGCACTGGCCAGCTGCGCGGACTTGAAGGCGATGGTCACGCCGGACGAGAACACCGGGTCGAGGAACTCGCCGGCATTGCCCAGCAGGGCATAGCCCGGCCCCCACAACGAACTGACATTGGCCGAGTAGCCGGTGATGCGGCGCACCGGCAGCACCGCCCATTCGGCATTGGCCAGCAGCCGGGTCAGGTTCGGGTCCTCGCCGACGATGGCCTGCAGTTTCTGCAGGTCGTCGCCCTCGTAGCGCTCGAAGAACGACGGTTCGGCGACCACGCCCAGCGAGCAGCAGCCGTTGGAGAACGGGATTGTCCAGTACCAGACGTCGACGTGCTCGGGATGGGTGGTGATCAGGATCTTGTTGCGGTCGAAGTCCGCTTCGGCCGGAATGTTGTCGCGCACGTGGCAGAAGATCGCCCCGCGCACCGGGAAGTTGGACGGGGATTCCAGCTGCAGCAGGCGCGGCAGCAGGCGTGCGAAGCCCGAGGCGTCGAGGATGAAATCGGCCTCGATGCGGTACTCGCTGCCGTCCGGGCGGCGCACCGTCACCGCCGGCTGCTCGCCGGCTTCGACCGACAGCACTTCATCACCGAAACGCAGCGTGGCCCCCATGCGCTCGGCACCGCGCGCCAGCACGTTGTCGAAGTCGGCGCGCTGCACCTGGTAGGTGGTGCCCCAGCCCGGCGAGAACTTCTTCCTGAAGTCGAATGCGGTACGCGCTTCGCCGTGCACGAAGGCCGCGCCGTTCTTGTGCTGGAAGCCGGCTTCGACCACGTCCTGCAGCAGGCCGGCGGCCTCGATGTACTCCATGCTCTGCGGCAGCAGGCTTTCGCCGATGGAGAAGCGCGGGAACTGCTGGCGCTCCAGCATCAGCACCTGGCGGCCCTGCTGGCGCAGCATCGCCGCAGCCACGGAGCCGGCCGGGCCGGCACCGATGATCAGGATTTCAGTACGTTCGACAGCATCCACAGCAGTATTCATCGGTGCGTCCTTGTTGCTCGATCAAGTGGAAAGAAGGAAGTCGGAAGCAGGCTCAGGCCCGCGGCAGATCATGCGGCGGCGGCCGGAACAGCGGCGAGATCAGCCAGACCAGGCCGATGCCGAACAGCAGGGTCAGGCCGAACGCGCGCAGCGCCGGGGTCTGCGACAGTCCCAGCAGGCCGAACGACAGCCAGGTGCTGGCCGCGCCCACGCACACCGCCAGCCAGGCACTGGCATCGCCGCGGTGCTCGATCAGGAAGATGCCGTAGTCGATGCCCATGCCCAGCAGCAGCATCAGTGCCAGCACGTTGAACAGCTGCAGTGGCTGGCCGAACAGGCCCAGCAGGCCCAGGGTCAACGCACCGGCAATCAGGGTCGGCGCGAACACGCGCCAGGCCTGGCGGCGGTAGCGCAGCCACAGCGCGCCGAACACCAGCACGATGCCGACCAGCAGCAGCCCCCCCATCAGCTTGCGGTAGTGGCCCAGCAGCTGCGAGAAGTCGGCGGTGCGGTCCACCCAGCGCACGCCGGGCAGGCCTTCGGCCGCCCCGCGCAGGGTCGCCAGCGCATCGGCGCGCGACAGGTCATCGACCATCACCACGCTGATCATCTGCCCACCGACCTCACCCACCCACAGGTGGCGGAACGGCTGCGAGGCCGGCGAGGCCAGGAACGCCTCCGCGGTCAGCGGCGTGGTGGCGAAGTCGGGGCGCGGCAAGGGTTCTCCGACCGCATCGGACACGGCCTGCAGCACGCCCGGTTCCACCTTGGCGGTCAGCGCCGCATCGGCCTGCTGGCGTGCCGGCGACGGCAGCCAGTCACTGATCGCGCGGTAACCGCCGATGCGCTTGTCGTTGGCCAGTACACGCAGGCGTTCGGTCAGTGCTTCTTCGCGCTGCAGCAGCTGTGCAGCGTCACTGCCCTGCACCAGATAGAACTGCGCCGGGCTGGGCATGCCCAGCAGCTGGCTCAGGCGGATCTGCTGGGCCATCAGTGCCGGCGGTGAGGACTGCAGGCTGCGCAGGTCGTCATTGCTGTGCAGGCGGGCGATGCCGATGGCAGACAGCGCCAGCGTGATCACCACGAACACCGTCACCGGCCGGCGGCCATGCAACCGCGGGAAGCGCTCCAGCGTGTTGCCCAGCCACTGCGAGAAACGGGTCTGGCGGATCTCGCCGCCATCCAGCCACGGGAACCAGAAGATCACCGTGAGGAACGCGGCGGCCAGGCCGACCACCGAGAACAGCGCCATCTGGCGCAGGCCCGGGAACGGGGCCAGGCCCAGGGCCAGGTAGGCCAGCGCGCTGGTCAGCAAGGCCAGCCACAGGCCCGGCAACAGGTGCCGCAGCAGCTTCCAGCGGCGATCGGCCGGCTCGGCCTGGCGCGAGGCAAACCAGTGGATGCCGTAATCCTCGGCCACGCCCACCAGCGACGCACCGAACACCAGGGTGAGCACGTGCACCTTGCCGAACACCAGCACGGTCACCGCCAGCGCCACGCCACAACCGATCAGCAACGACGCGGCGACCAGCAGGATCGGCCGCAGCGAACGGAACGCCAGCCACACCAGCAGCAGCACCGCGGCCAGCGAGCCCCAGCCGATCGTGTTGATTTCCTGGTTGGCCTGCACCGCGGCCGCCTCGGCGTGCAGCGGCACGCCGGCATGCAGGATTTCCAGCTCCGGTGCTGCCGCCCTGGCAGCCCGCCCGGCACGTTCCAGCAGGCCGTCGAGATGACGCTCACCGTCGAGCTGGAACGCCGAACCCGGTGTATCGAACTGCAGCACGGCCCAGTGCCTGCCCTCGGCTTCGAGCAGGCCGTCATCGCCCAGCCGCAACCCCGACCCCTGCGCCTGCTGCTGCCACCATTGCGGCCACAACGACAACGGGTCTTGCCGCCAGTCGGTCAGGCGCGGAGCGCCCATCGGGCCGTACAGCGCGGCCAACGCCTGCTCGGCCAACGCGCCCGGTTCGCTGCCCTGCAGCTGCTCGCGCTGGGCCGGCGTCAGCAGGCGGTCGCGGTACGGCGCGTAGAACGCGCGCGCCTCATCGAACCAGCCTTCGATCGAACCACTGGGCACCAGCAGGGCTCGGTCAGTGTCCTTGGCCATGGCCGCGGCAAAGGCCGCCTGCGCACGCTTGGCGGCGGCGCCGTCCCTGCTGCCCAGCAGCACCACCACCTGCCGCGAGCTGCCGTCGGCGATGCGCCGGGTGACGTCGCTCAACAGGCGGTCATGCGCAT
Source organism: Stenotrophomonas sp. LC732 (assembly GCF_052446685.1). Classification (NCBI taxonomy): domain Bacteria; kingdom Pseudomonadati; phylum Pseudomonadota; class Gammaproteobacteria; order Lysobacterales; family Lysobacteraceae; genus Stenotrophomonas; species Stenotrophomonas sp. LC732. The sequence goes on from NZ_CP199214.1 coordinate 4,334,387, forward strand.
CCTGCGGCAGCAGCGCGAGGATGTCGGTGTCGATCCGCGATTGCTGGCTCCACAGGTGCCACTGCTGCGCGCCCAGTACCAGCAGCAGCAACAGCCAGGCGATGCCCAGCCAGTGCCACCAGCGCCGCAGCCGCTCCGGTGCGTTCGATGCGACGGCCTCACTCAAAGCGGCGTGCCTCGTCGGCGGTGAGGGTGGCCGGCGCCTCGCTCAATGCACTGAACTGGATCTGCGTGCGGTCCTTGTTGGCCTCGACGATCTCGACCTGGCGCACGTAGCGGTCACCCTGCAGGGTCAGCGACTGGAACGCCTTGGCCAGCATCGCCGACTTCGGCGTCAGCCGCAGCCGCCAGCCCTGCCCTTCACGGCTGGCCGCCACGTTGAACTGGCTGGACAGCGCCTGCACGTCGCCACTCATCAGCGCGAACATGATCGCGTTCACCGAACGCATCGCCGGCTGCTGCCGTGCATCGAGCTCGACACGGGTGCTGCCATCGCGCTGGCGGCTCAGGATGCGGTCGGCGGTGACCACCACTTCGGAAGGGAACGGCTTGAGCGTGGTCCAGATCACGCCGTGCCGGCGCGCGACCACGAACTGGCCCTGCGAGCGCAGCGGGTTCCTGAAGCCGCTGACCTGCTTTTCCTGGCTGAACTGGCCACGCAGCACGTCCGGCCGCGCCACCGCCTGGGTGATCGCATCGATGGCGGGGTCGGCCGCCTGCACCTGCGGTGCGGCAACGAAGATCAGCGCGCACAGCAGCACGCTCGAAAGACGGACAAGGGGGTTCACGGCGCAGGTACTCCCAGGCGTTCCCACAGTACCGGCGGGCACTGGTACAGCATTTCCTTGCTGGCCGCGTCCACCGCGACCTGGATGGTCATCGCGCGGGTCAGCACCTGGCCGCTCTGCGCATCGAGGATTTCATACTCGATCTTCAGCCGGTTCTCCCATTCCACGATGCGCGCGACCACGCGCAGCGCCTGGTTGAACAGCAGCGGCCGCACGTACTTCACCCGCGCATCGACCACCGGCCACAGGTAGCCCGATTCGAGCATCTGCGGGTAGTCGTAGTCGTAGCGCCCGAGCAGCGCGCAGCGCGCGATCTCGAAGTACTTGAAATAGTTGCCATGCCAGACCACGTTCATCGGATCGCAGTCATGGAAGGCAGGGGTCAACGCAATTTCGCCAACCCGTTCGATGGCCTCATTCACCGGCATACAGCTCCCAACGTTGCGCGCGGATCTCCACCAGCAGTTCCCGCAGTTCGCGATCCAGCGCGCGGTCTTCCTCGACCAGGGCGATGCGCTGCCCCAGGTCGGCGTACATGTCGGCCAGACTGCCATGCAGCTGCGCATTCAGGCCAACCCGCTCACGCAGCGCCAGGCCCTGGCGCGCGGCGATCAGCATTGCCGCCACCACCTGTTCGGTCAGCTCGATCACGCGCAGGCAGTCGCGCGCGGCGATGGTGCCCATGCTGACCTTGTCCTGGTTGTGGCACTCGGTGGAACGCGAGAACACGCTGGCCGGCATGGTCTGCTTCAGCGCTTCGGCAGTCCAGGCCGACACGCTGATCTGCAGCGCCTTCAGGCCATGGTTGATGGCCGCGCGCGGGCCGGTGGCCGCCGACAGGTTGGCCGGCAGGCCATGGTTGTAGCGGGCATCCACCACCAGCGCCAGCTGCCGGTCGAGCAGGTCGGCAACGTTGGCCACGGTGTTTTTCAGGGTGTCCATCGCCAGTGCGATGTGGCCGCCGTAGAAGTGGCCGCCATGCAGGATGCGCTCGCCGTCGGCGTCGATCAGCGGGTTGTCGTTGGCACTGTTCAGTTCGGTTTCGATCAGCTGGCGCAGGAACGGCAGGCTGTCTTCCAGCACGCCGATGACGTGCGGCGCGCAGCGCAGCGAATAGCGGTCCTGCAGGCGCTGTTCGTTGCGCGGCGGGCGTTCGCTGTGCAGGTCGCTGCGCAGGCGCGCAGCGATGCGGCCCTGGCCCGGGTGCGGCTTGGCGGCGAACAGGGTTTCGTCGAAGTGGTGCGCGTTGCCGTCGCTGGCCAGCACGTTGAACGCGGTCAGGCGCGTGGCCATGCGCGCCAGGTAATCGGCGCGCTGCCAGGCCAGGCAGGCCAGGCTGGTCATCACCGCGGTGCCGTTCATGATCGCCAGGCCTTCCTTCGGCCGCAGCTTCAGCGGGGTCATGCCGATCTTCGCCAGCACTTCGGCCGCCGGCTGCACGCGGCCGTCATGCAGCACCTCGCGCTCGCCGCACAGCACCGCCGCCACGTACGACAGCGGGGTCAGGTCGCCGCTGGCACCGACCGAGCCTTCGGCCGGGATCATCGGCAGCACGTCGTGCTGCAGCAGCGTGGCCAGGCCTTCCAGCAGCGGCACACTGACGCCGGACATGCCGCGCACCAGCGACGCCAGGCGCGCGGCCAGCACCGCGCGGGTCTCGACCGGGTCCAGGTAACGGCCCAGGCCGCAGCCGTGGTAGGTGTACAGGTGGTGCGGCAGTTCCGCCACCAGCGCCGGCGGGATGTTCACCGTGCACGAGTCGCCGTAGCCGGTGGTCACGCCGTAGATCACGCCGTCCTCGCGCAGCAGGCGGTCGAGGAAGTCGGCACCGCGCTGGATGTGCGCGCGGAACGCCGGCGCGTCGCTCAGTGCGGCCTCGCACTGGCGCTGGGCCAGGGCAACCACGTCTTCGATGGTCAACGGTGCGTCGCCAAAGCGGCACACGGGTACGGCGTCAGTCGTCATGCGGAGCCTGATCCCAGAAGGGGAAGAAATTGAACCAGTCCAACGGGGACTGGATGACCTGGAGTTCCAGCCAGCGCGCGAAGCGCTGTGCCTGTTCGGCCAGCGCGGCGTCGCGCGAGCCACGCGGCAGCACGATGCGTTCGGCGAACTGTTCGAATGCCACCCGATAGCCGTCGCCCTCGTGCAGGCAGGCCATGGTGTAGACCGGGCAGCCCAGCGCCGCGGCGAGCACATAGGCGCCGATCGGGAACGGCGCGCGGTGGCCCAGGAAATCGGCAGTGACGCTGCGGCCACCCTGTACCGGCGTGCGGTCGCCGACGATGGCAACGAAGCCCCCCGCCGCCACGCGCTCGGCCAGCATCACCGCGGTGGCCGGCCCCATTTCGGTCACCTGCACCAGTTCCACCGCCGCCAGCGGGTCCAGCCGCTGCAGCAGGCGGTTGAAGCGCTGCGCATGCGCGGTGTGCACCAGCACGGTGATGCGGAACCCCGGCACCTGTTCGGCCAGCACCTGGCACAGCTCCAGGCAGCCGATGTGCGCGGTGAGGATCAGCCCGCCCTCGCGGCGCGCGATCTTCTGCAGCACCAGGTCACGATGCAGGTGGATGCGCTCGGCCGGGTAGCGCCCGCCCAGGCCGAGGATCTTGTCCAGCATCGTATCGGCGAAGGCGAAGAAGTGGCGCAGGCTGTCACGCCATGTCGGCGCGCGGCCGAGCACGCCGCTGTGCGCCTGCAGCCGCTGCAGGTACTGCATCGAAGCCTGGCGCCCTATACGGTTGCCCAGCCAATGGCAGGCCACCACCGGCCACACGCACAGGCGGAACGGCCAGCGCCCGAACCAGCGGTGCACCCAGCACAGGAACAGCACGCCGGCCACCGACGTCGATTCGCCGATGTCGGCCCAGTGCGGGGCACCCTGCGCGGCCGCCATCTCAGCGCTGCCCCCGCAGGCGGCGCCACAGCAGCCGCGGCGCACGCCAGAGCATGCCGAAGAACAGGCGGGTATGCATGCGGCTGATGCGCACGTTGTCGCGCCACACATCGAAGTGCGACACGCCATCGGATGGATAGGTCACACGCGTGGCCAGGTGCTCGACCGGCAATTGCCGCCAGTACAGCCGCACCATCACTTCGGTATCGAAATCCATGCGCCGGCCGATGGTCTCTTCACCGATCAGGCGCAGTACCGGCGGCAGCGGATACACGCGGAAGCCACACATGGTGTCGCGCAGGTGCAGCGACAGCGTGTTGATCCAGACCCAGATGTGGGTGGCGTAGCGGCCATACAGGCGCGCCTTGGGAACACTGGCGTCGTAAGCCGGAATGCCGCAGATCACCGCCTCGGGATGGGCGCGCGCGGCTTCGATGAAGCGTGGCAGGTCAGTGGTATCGTGCTGGCCGTCGGCATCGATCTGCAGCACGTGGCTGTAGCCACGCGCGCCGGCCTCGGCAAAGCCGGCCAGCATCGCCCCGCCCTTGCCCTGGTTGACGTCCAGGCGCAGCAGGTCGACGCCCTGGCGCTGTGCCAGCGCGCGCAGCACCGCCGCGCACCCATCGTGCGAACCATCGTCGACCAGCAGGCAGGGCAGTCCCGCGGCCTGCACGCCATCGACCACCGCCGCGATGGCGTGCTCGTGGTCGTAGACAGGGATCACCACCAGTGGCGCGAATGCGGCACCGGCAACGGCCGGGTCAGTCCGCAGCAGCGAAAACCACCCTGCCGCTGGCATGCACACCGTGGCTGGAGGTGTAGCGGAAGGCCAGCACGTTGCGTGCGGCATCCCAGTCCAGCTGCAGGGTCAACTCGTCACCGGGGCGGGCCACGTGCTGGAATTTCACCGCATCCATGCGCACGAACGCGCCCCGCATCACAAACGCCTGGCGGGCGAAGCGCACCGCCCAGTCCAGCTGCGCCACGCCGGGCAGGATTGCCGCCTGCGGGAAGTGGCCCTGGAACGGCCGCAGCGCCGGGTCCAGGGTCATGCGCAGGGTGGCGCTGGCGGCATCGCGGTGATCCCACGCCGGCACCGGCATCAACGGCTGGAACAGCGCCGCCAGCGCGGCCTGGGTCACCTTGCCCTGCGCATTGATCGGCAGCGCCTGCACCAGGCGCCAGCGACGCGGCCGGGTCACTGCGTCATGCGCATGCGCCAGGCGGGCGCCAAGGCGCTGGCCCAGCGCCCGCCGCGCAGCGTCGCCGCCCTCCAGCAGCGCCGGATCGGCCGGCACCACCACGGCGGCCAGCTGCTCGCGCTGCCCGGGCAGCACCAGCACGCGCGCGTCATCCACCTCGGCGTCTTCGCGCAGCGCGCGTTCCAGCGCATCCAGCGACACCCGGCGTTCCTCGATCTTGACGATGCGGTCGGCCCGGCCCAGCAGGCGGAAGCGGCCGTCGGCCAGGGCTTCGACACGGTCCTGGGTGCGCCACCAACCGGGGGTGTCCAGGTGCGCCGAGGCCACCGCCAGGCAGCCATCGTCGATGCGCCACTGCACGCCCGGCAGCGGCTGCCACGGCGGCAGGTCGATGTCCCAGCGGCGCCAGGCGATGCCGCCGGTCTCGCTGCTGCCATAGACCTCGGTCGGGGCCACGCCCAGCCACTGCCGCACCTGCCGCGCTGCGTCTTCCGGCAGCGGACCACCGGAGGAGAACACCGCGCGCAGGCGGCCATGCAGGCTGGCCCAGTCGAGCTGCCCGGGCAGGCGCTTGAGGTGGGCCGGCGTCGCCACCAGCACCGTATCGGTACCGGCCAGCGCACCCACCAGGTCTTCGTGGAAGAACCGGCGCGGATGAATCAGGCGGCCGGCGGCCAGCGGCCACAGCACGCGGAACAGCAGCCCGTAGATGTGCTGGTGGGACACCGTGCCATGGACCTGCACACCCTCCATCTGCGCACCGAACGCGGCCTGCAGCGCCTCCACCTCGCGCGCCAGCTGGTCCAAGCGCTTGCCGATCGCACTGGGCTGGCCGGTGCTGCCGGAGGTGAACACGCACAACTCGCAGGCGCGCTCGTCCAGCGCCTGCAGCTCATCGTCCAGCGCGGCGTCCAGCGCCACCAGCGAGCGGTAGTCGGCGGACACGTCGCCTGCGAAGCCGCTCACCTGCGGCTGCAGCGCCTGCAGCGTGGCTGGCAGGTTGTCGGCGGCCAGGAACACCCGCTTGCCGGCATGCCAGGCACCGAACAGCGCGGCGGCAAAGGCCACGGCATCATCGAAGTACAGGGCCCAGTCGCGGCCTTCGGCGGCCGCAAAGGCGGCGCGCCAGGCCAGTACGCGCTGGCGGAAGCCGGCATGGTCGATCACCTCGCCGTCGCACAGGCCGACGCTGCGCTGCGGCCGTGCCTCCAGCAGCAGCTGGTCCAGGGCAATCCACTCAGCCATGCGCGTGCGCCGCCTTCACCTGCCGCCGCACCAGCCACTCCCCTGCGAACAACACGCCCATCATCACGTACGCCAACAATCCGTTGTAGAGCATCCAGACCCGGTCCGACGCGTACAGCGCGGTCAGCAGGGCCAGGCTGCCGTTGAGAACGAAGAAGCCGCACCACACCTGGGTGACGCGGCGGGTATAGGCCACCGCGAACGGCGGCAGGTCCGGCTCCTGCAGCCGCGCCAGGCGCTCCACCAGCGGCGGCCCGAAGCGCAGGCTGGTGCCGAACACCGCCAGCATCACCACGTTGACCAGCGCCGGGTACAGCTTCAGCGGCAGGGCCTGGTTGAGCACGGTGGCCAGCACCGCCAGCAGGCCGGTGCCAGCGGCGGCGGCCCACCACAGCGGCTGTCGCGTGCTCAGTGCACGCAGCAGGGCCAGGGTGAACAGCAGCAGCGACAACCAGCGCGGCTCGAAACGGCCCATCGCCAGGTACACCAGCAGCGGGTAGGCAAGCGAAATCGCTGCCACCACGACGGTACGTGCGCGAGCCATGGCGAAGCCGCCGGCGCTGCGGTCAGGCGGCTGCCTGGTCCGGCAGCAGTCCATGCACGACATCGACGATGTCCTGCACGGTGCGCACGGCCTTGAACGCTTCCGGCTGCAGATTGCGGCCGAGCAGCGGCTTGAGCTGCACGATCAGGTCGACCGCATCGATGCTGTCGATGTCCAGGTCGTCGTACAGGCGGGCCTCGGGGGTGATCCGGGCGGTTTCGATCTCGAAGCTGTCGGTCAGGATGCTGACGATGCGTTCGAACAGTTCATTCTTGGTCATGGCAATTCCTGGCGCCGTTACGACTGGCGGGCGGCGACGAACTCGCCGAGCGCGCGCACGCTGGAGAAATGGCGACGGGTTTCTTCCGAATCGGCCGAGAGGCTGACACCGTACTTCTTCTGCAGCGCCAGGCCCAGTTCCAGCGCGTCGATCGAATCCAGGCCGAGGCCCTCGACGAACAGCGGCGCGGTCGGATCGATGTCCTCCGGCGTGATGTCCTCCAGCGAAAGGGAGGAAATGATCAATTCCTTGATCTCGTGCTCAAGTGCTTGCACGGGGCGGATCTCCAGACAGGTCGAAATAACGAGAAAGGTGCTCGGTGACGCGGCGTGCTGCCAAGGCATCCCCCCTTGGCGAGTCGTCATCGGCCAGGAAGGGCGCGATCGGGATATCTTCGCCGATCTGCAGCCGAACGTGAAAGCGACGTGAGGGGACACGATACCACTTCTGTCCCTTGGTCAACGTGGGCGGGGTGCAGGTGATCCGTACCGGGGTGATGTCCAGCCGGCCGCGGACGGCGATGTTGGCGGCCCCGCGCTGCAGCCGCGGCGGTTGGCCCGGCACGCTGCGGGTGCCCTCCGGGAAGATCACCAGGGTACCGCCGGCATGCACCGCCGCTACGCAGTCGTCGACCAGGCCGGCCCCGTCATCGTTGGCGATGTAGCCGGCCGCCCGCACCGGGCCGCGCATGAACGGGTTGCAGGCCACGGCCCGCTTCACCACGCAATCGGCGTTGGGCAGCAGCGAGATCAGGCAGACCACGTCGATCAGGGTCGGGTGATTGGCCAGAACCAGCAAACCGTCGCGCTGCAGGCGTTCCCCGCCCTCGATCTGGTAGGTCATCACCCCCAGCGCACGCATCAGGCGCAGGTGGCTGGCAAAGGCGACCTGGACCACGCGGCGGGCCCGGCGGCGGCGGACCACCGGGTCGCGCATCAGCAGCAGCACCGGCATCACCAGCACGCCCAGCAGCAGGCCGCCCACGCCAAATGCGGCGAAGCTCAGGCCGGTGCCGAACACCCGCCAGGCATGATCGAGGCGGCGCAGCGCCTCAGCCACGGCGTCCCCAGCGCCAGCGCTGGCCCTGGGCCACGTGCTCCAGCGCCGGCGCGCCAGACAGCAGGAAGCGGTGCAGGTCCAGCGCGTGCGGCAGCGTGCCCGGGGCGGTGGCGGTGGCCTCCGGCGCCGCCTCCCATTGCAGCGAGAGCGTCGGCTGGCCCGCTGTCGGCGCGGTCAAACGCCAGCACCAGGCAAAGAACGGGTCGGGTTCGTCGGCAAACGTCGCGTAAATTTCAGGAAGCGGCGACTCATAGACCACCACCCGCACTTCGCGGGCACCATCGGCCAGCAGCCCGGCGGCCTCCAGGCAGGCGGTCTCGACCGTGGCCTGGCCGGCGGCCAGCGCCAGGTAGTTGCCGCGGTGGCCGCGGGCGATCGAGTACAGCGCCGCGATCGCGTTGTGCACCGACAGGCCGAACCCGGTGGGGGACAGGGGCTGATCGCTGGCCAGCGCCCCCAGCAGGTCCATCGAACGGGCCACGTCGCCGTGGCGGCTGGCGAACACCAGCGGCACCTGGCTGTCAGCGCCCTGCCCGTCCTCGCACCAGCAGGCAGCCTGGATCGCCATCCGGCCCAGCCGCTCGATGCGGCGGCGCTGCATCGCCGGGATCTCGGCCAACGCCGGCGTGTCTTCGCCCTGCGGCGGATACGGCGCATCGGCCCAGCCCAGCCACTGGCTACGCTCGCTCAGGCCGGGCGCCCAGGCGGCCCAGTCGACGATGGAGAATTCGATCATTTAGCGATGGTGCTTCAACGGGAGAACGATAGGCACGAGCCATTACGGCGACGCGCGGCGGCCCCCCATTCCTGCAGCCGTGCGTCCGTCCAGGACGTCGCCGGCTGCCCCCCTGGCCGCCGGAAAGGAGCGCACGCTAGCACGTCCTGCGCGGGGTGTGCAGGTTTCACATTCCCCAACGCGGGGGCCGGCACCGGCCGGCCCCGCATTCAAACGATCAGTGGTAACCGGTGTCGGCGTGCACCTTGCCGCGGAACACCCGGTACGACCACGCCGTGTAGCCGAGGATGACCGGCAGCAGAATGACCAGCCCGACCAGGGTGAAGCCCAGCGAGGAGGCCGGCGCGGCGGCCTGCCACAGGGTCATCGACGGCGGCAGCAGGTAGGGCCACATGCCCAGCACCAGGCCAAGGAAGCCGAGCACGAACAGGGCCAGGCTGAGCAGGAACGGCGGCAGGTCGCGGCGCGGATGGGTCGCGCTGCGCCACAGCGCGGCCGCCACCGCCAGGGTCAGCAGCGGGACCGGCGACAGCCACCAGAAGTTGCCGTCGCTGAACCAGCGGTCCATCAACCGCGAATCGAGGAACGGCAGCCAGCTGCTCACCAGGCCCATCGCCGCGATCACCGCCACCACCAGCGGGCGGGTCATCTGCCGCGCCAGCGCCTGCACGCGCCCTTCCGTCTTCAGGATCAGCCAGGTGCTGCCCAGCAGCGCATAGCCGGCCACCAGCGCGGCACCGGTCAGCATCGCGAACGGGCTGAACCAGGCGAACGCGCCGCCCTGGTAGGCACCGTCCACCAGCGGGATGCCCTGCACCAGCGTGCCCAGGATCACGCCCTGGGCAAAGGTGGCCAGCAGCGAGCCCAGGCCGAACCCCACGCTCCACAGCCGGCGCGAACGATGTGCCTTGAAGCGGAACTCGAACGCCACGCCGCGGAACACCAGCGCCACCACCAGCAGCAGCACCGGCAGGTACAGCGCCGACAACAGCACCGCATAGGCTTTCGGGAACGCCGCCAGCAGCCCGGCGCCGCCCAGTACCAGCCAGGTCTCGTTGCCGTCCCAGATCGGCGCGGCGGTGTTCATCATCAGGTCCAGCTGCTCCTCGTCCTCGGCGAACGGGGCCAGGATGCCGATGCCGAGCACGAAGCCGTCCAGCACCACATACATCAGCACGCCGAAGCCGATCACCGCGAACCACGCCACCGGCAGCCAGGTCATCAGGTCCATGTCAGCGCTCCTCCAGCGGTTCGTCAGCCGCCGACAGCGGGCGTGCCGGCGTATGGCTGCCATGGTCCAGGGACGGCCCCTCGGCATACGGCTGCGGCCCGTGGCGCAGGATCTTCACCAGGTACCAGATGCCCCAGCCGAACACGAAGGCGTAGCCGACCACGTACACGCCCAGCGACAACGCCGTCATCCACGCGCTCTGGGGGCCAACCGCATCGGCGGTGCGCAGCACGCCGTAGACCACCCACGGCTGGCGCCCCATCTCGGTGACGAACCAACCGGACAGCAGCGCGATGAAGCCACTCGGCAGCATCCAGTTCCATCCGCGCAGCAGCCACGGTGAATCCAGCAGCTTCCTGCGCCACAGCTGGAACGCTGACACCCAGGCCAACAGCAGCATCAGCGTGCCCAGCCCGACCATGATGCGGAAGGCGAAGAACACCGGCGTCACCGGCGGCCGCTCGCTGGCCGGTACCGAGGTCAGCGGGTCGAAGGTGCCGTCCAGGCTGTGGGTGAGGATCACGCTGCCCAGCTTCGGGATGGCCACTTCGAAATCGTTGCGCTCTTCCTTCTCGTTCGGCAGCGCGAACACCACCAGCGGCACGCCCTCGCCTTCCTCGGTTTCATGCCAGTGCGCTTCCATCGCCGCGATCTTCATCGGCTGGTGCTTGAGCGTGTTCAGGCCATGCATGTCGCCGACGAAGATCTGCACCGGCACGGTCAATGCCGCGAATGCAACGGCGGCGATCAGCATGCGCCGCCCCGCTTCCACGTGCGTGCCCCTGCGCAGGTACCACGCACCGACGCCACCAATCACGAAACAGGTGGTGATGAACGAGCCCAGCGCCATGTGCGCCAAGCGGTACGGGAACGAGGGGTTGAACACCACCTGCCACCAGTCCACCGGATGCACGATGCCGTTGACCATCTCGTAGCCGGCAGGCGTATGCAGCCAGCTGTTGGACGACAGGATCCAGAACGTGGAGAACAACGTGCCCAGCGCCACCATGCAGGTGGACAGGAAATGCAGGCGCGGCGAGACCCGGCCCCAGCCGAACATCATCACGCCGAGGAAGCTGGCTTCCAGGAAGAACGCGGTCAGCACCTCGTAGGTCAGCAGCGGGCCGATGACCGTACCAGCCACCTCGCTCAGCCGCGGCCAGTTGGTGCCGAACTGGAAGGCCATGACGATGCCGCTGACCACGCCCATGCCGAACGACACCGCGAAGATCTTCTGCCAGAAGAAATACAGCTCGCGCCACACGGGCAACTTCGTGCGCAGCCAGCGCCATTCGATGAAGGCCAGCCAGCTGGCCGTGCCGATGGTGAAGGCCGGGAACAGCACGTGGAAACTGATGACGAATCCGAACTGGATCCGGGACAACAACAACGCGTCCAAGGGACGCCTCCTGCCTGCGACCGGTGGGATACCGGACCACTTTAGGAGGATTTCGTTAAGGTGGGATGCGACCGGGTGACGCGCTGCTTCACTTTGTCGCAGGGGTCAACCGTTCTGGTAGCTGCCAGCCTTGGTTGGCACACACGCCCAAACGCCGACCCAGGTCGGCATCTGCCAACGGCGACTGGAACGGCCCACCGCCCAGAGGGCGCCTCAGAGCCAGAAATACCAGGCCGCTGCAGCCAGCAGCGCGCCAAACAACAGCACCTGCACCACCACATAGCCCACGCCACCGTCGCGCGACTCAGCGGCAATGCGCTTCTGCAGCGCCTCGCTCACATCCGGCGTTGCTTCCTGCTGCGCCTGCTCGCGCAACGCCTGTGCCAGCACGCGCGCTTCCGCATCGCGAGGATCGGTGGGTGGGTTCACAGCAGCTCTCCGACAGTGGCATGCCGCGTCAGTTCCTGCTTCAGGACCTGGCGCGCGCGGTGCAGGTGGCTCTTGATGGTACCGCGTGCCAGTCCGGTCACCTGCTCGATCTCGGCCAGATCGAAATCCTCCAGGTAATGCAGGCCGACGATCAGGCGCTGCGGCGCGCTCAGCCGTTCCAGTGCCGCGCCGAGCTGGCGCCCGGCCTGCAGCGCCTCGCTCAACTCGGCGGGCCCGGGGCCTTCATCGCCGATCCCCAGTTCCTCCGGCACCTCCACCGCCACCATCCATTGCGCCTCCAGCCGCCGCCGGCGCAGGTGCTGTAGTGCAGTGGTGTAGGCCACCCGCGAAACCCAGGTACGCAACGAAGATTCAAAGCGGAACCGGTGCAGCTGGCGGAACACGGCCAGGAAGGTTTCCTGCAGCAGGTCAGCCACCTGGTCGCGGTCGCCCACCATGCGTCCGATCACATGCGCGCAGGTGCGCTGGTGGGTCTCCACCAGCTGCGCGAAGGCCGACTGTGAGCCATCGATGATGGCCCGCACCAGGGCCTGGTCCGCGTCCAGCGCTTTGGGGGGAGCCGCCGTCGCCGCCGTATCCTCGCGGCGACGGCCCCGCAGTGCCGACAGCGCTTCGCCGAGCAGGCTCATGCGCGGGGCGCCCCCTGTGCCCGTGGCATGCGCCGGCTCAGCCCTTGCGTGCGGCAGGACGGGTGAAGTGCCAGGCCAGCAGCTGGCCCAGGCCGGCACTGCCGACCAGCGCGGCAGCGGCACCGAAGGTCAGGTCACGCGCACCGATGGCCTCCAGCAGGGCCATGGCCAGGGCCAGGCAGACCAGGCTGATGCCCCAGCGCAACGCCCCCTGGCGGCGCCGCTCTTCTTCCAGCACGGCCAGCGAGCGGATCACTTCCTCCGGCACGTGCGGGGCCACCAGCTTGCTGCGCGCGCGCGCATCGGCAATGGCATGGATCGCGTAGGCGATGCAGATGAAGAGGGTGATCGGGATCAGTTCCTGCATGGTCGGGCTCCTGTTCGATGGATGATGCGGGTTCAGGAGAATGGATGCGCGACCACGGCAACCGGTTGCACTAGCTGCCTGCCACCTCGTCGCTGGCGCCGGGCGTGTCCGCCGGCTCCGGGAAATAGGTCTCCACCTGGAAACCCAGCTGCAGGTCCGCCAACAGTCGCAGCAACTGCTGATCCAGCACAAAACCCGCCCATGCGGTCTTTCCAAAGATGCCGACACGCACGCCGATCGAAGCCCCCTCCTGCAGCAGTTCCCCGATCACATCGGCGCGTGCCCGCAGGAGATCGACCAACGCCGGCCAGGCATCCATCAGCCAGCCGTCCTTGCCCCTCTCCAGTACGAACACCACGCGGGTCTCCGCATGCCCGCTGATCAGGCTGCCGTCGCGATCCCGGTATCCGGTTCCGACGTCTCGGGAAAACGCCGGTTCCAGATCCAGCCGGGCGGCAATCCCGGCGCCGGCCTCTGTTGGGTGCTGCACGCGCAGCGAGATCCTGTAGTCGTAGCAGTACATATCGGTTCCATCCGAACGGAATGGCCATCATGCCGCACACGCCGTCGCAGCGACCTGGAGGGGGCCATTTTGCCGATTCCGCTGCCATGACCTGTGGCCCCTGCCCCGGGCCCGTGCGGCTGCTACGCTTGCCCGGTTTCCTCTACTGGTGCCGTCCGCCCATGTCCCGAGTGCTGCCCCTGTCCCTCCTGCTGTCGGCCGTGCTGGCCGCACCGGCTGCGCATGCCGCGCCGACGCCGATCACCATCGAACAGGCCATGGCCGACCCGGACTGGATCGGTCCGCCGGTCGAGAAGGCCTGGTGGTCGTGGAACAGCCAGCAGGTGGAGTACCAGCTCAAGCGCAACGGCAGCCCGGTACGCGATACCTTCCGCCAGCCGGTGGCCGGTGGCGTGGCCGCGCAGGTGGCCGATGACCAGCGCGGCACCCTGGACGTGGCCGAGCCGGTCTACGACCGCAGCCGCAGCCGCAGCGCCTTCGTGCGCAATGGCGATGTGTTCGTGCGCGACCTGCGCAGCGGCGCGCTGACCCAGCTCACCCGCAGCAACGAGCGCGCGGGCAACGTGAACTTTGCCGCCGACAACGGCGTGATCTGGCGCGTCGGCCAGAACTGGTTCCACTGGACCGCCGCCAGCGGCGTGCAGCAGGTGGCCAGCCTGAAGGCCGAGAAGGACCCGCGTACGCCACCGAAGGCCGACGTGCTGCGCGACCAGCAGCTGCGCACGCTGGAAACCCTGCGCCGCGACCGCGAGCAGCGCGAGGCATTGAAGGACCAGGACCAGCGCTGGCGCCAGGCCGACCCGACCCGCGCACCGGGCCCGGTGTACCTGGGCGCCGACGTCGAGATCGGTGACAGCGTGCTGTCGCCGGACCTGACCCACCTGATCGTGGTGACCAAGCCGAAGGACTTCGACGACGGCCGCACCAGCAAGATGCCGCTGTACGTGACCGAATCGGGCTACGAGGAAACCGAGGACACCCGCACCCGCGTCGGCCGCAACGGCTTCGAGCCACACACCCTGTGGTACGTGGACGTGCGCACCGGCAAGGCCGAGAAAGTCTCGCTGTCCAGCCTGCCGGGCATCAGGACCGACCCGCTGGCCGAGCTGCGCCGCAAGGCCGGCAAGGATGCGCTGAAGGGCGAGCGCAGCGTGCAGGTGATGAGCGACTTCATGGGCGGCGGCATCCGCTGGAGCGCCGACGGCCAGCAGGCCGCGGTGATGCTGCGTGCCAACGACAACAAGGACCGCTGGATCATCAGCGTCAATGCCGCCGACGGCCGCGTGCAGAACCGCCACCGCCTGACCGACAACGCCTGGATCAACTGGGGCTTCAACGATTTCGGCTGGATGGCCGATGGCCGCACGCTGTGGCTGCTGTCCGAGGAATCGGGCTTCTCGCACCTGTACACCCAGGCCGGCACCGCCAAGCCGCAGGCGCTGACCAGCGGCAAGTGGGAGACCTCGGCACCGGTGCCGTCGGCCGATGGCAAGGGCTTCTACTTCCTGTGCAACCAGCAGGAGCCGCATGACTACGAAGTCTGCGCGGTCGACACCGGCAACCGCCAGGTACGCGAGCTGACCAGCCTCAATGGCGTGGAGGATTTCTCGCTGTCGCCGGATGGCCAGCAGCTGCTGGTGCGTTACTCCGGTGCCTACCTGCCGCCGCAGCTGGCGGTGCTGCCCAGCACCGGTGGCCAGGCACGCGTGCTGACCGATACCCGCACCGCCGATTACAAGGCGCGTGAGTGGATCCAGCCGAAGCTGGTCGCGGTACCGTCCAGGCACGGTGCCGGCGTGGTCTGGGCCAAGTACTACGAGCCGGAAAACAAGGAACCGGGGAAGAAGTACCCGATCGTGATGTTCGTGCACGGCGCCGGCTACCTGCAGAACGTGCACCAGCGCTACCCGGCCTACTTCCGCGAGCAGATGTTCCACAACCTGCTGGTGCAGAAGGGCTACATCGTGCTGGACATGGACTACCGCGGCAGCGAGGGCTACGGCCGCGACTGGCGCACGGCCATCTACCGCAACATGGGCCACCCGGAACTGGAAGACTACAAGGACGGCCTGGACTGGCTGGTCGACACCCAGCAGGGCGACCGTGACCACGCCGGCATCTACGGCGGCTCCTACGGCGGCTTCATGACCTTCATGGCGCTGTTCCGTTCGCCGGGCACGTTCAAGGCCGGCGCCGCGCTGCGCCCGGTGGTCGACTGGCACAACTACAACCACGGCTACACCAGCAACATCCTCAACACCCCGGACATCGATCCGGAGGCGTACCGCGTGTCCTCGCCGATCGAGTACGCGCAGAACCTGCAGGACAACCTGCTGATCGCCCACGGCATGATGGATGACAACGTGTTCTTCCAGGACTCGGTGAACCTGACCCAGCGCCTGATCGAACTGCACAAGGACAACTGGTCGATCGCACCGTACCCGCTGGAACGCCACGGCTACGTGCGTGCCGATTCCTGGCTGGACCAGTACAAGCGCATCCTCAAGCTGTTCGAGCAGAACCTGAAGTGAGCAACGCCGCGGCCATGATCCGGATCGTGGCCGCGGTCATCCTGGATGACCGCGGCCGGGCGCTGCTGGTGCGCAAGCACGGTGCCCGCCGCTTCATCCAGCCCGGTGGCAAGCCCGAACCCGGCGAAGCACCGCTGCAGGCGCTGGCCCGCGAACTGCACGAGGAACTGGGCGTGCAGCTGTGCACCGGTGCCGCCATCGCACTGGGCACGTTCGAGGACTGGGCAGTGAACGAGCCCGGCCACCGCGTGCAGGCCCAGGCCTGGTGGGTGCAGGTGGACGGTACGCCACAGGCGTGCGCCGAAATTGCCGAACTGGCCTGGGTGCCGCTGCAACCACCGCATGGCCTGCCCTTGGCACCCTTGAGCGAACACCATATCCTGCCGGCGGTCGCCACCCGGGTGACGGCCCGCTGAGCAGGCGGGCGCCGACTGCAAGGACATCGGATGTCAATGTCGATCCCGTCGATCCCCTCGCTGCCTTCCCCGGCCTATCACGCCTGGGTGCGTCCTGTCGCACAGGCCTCGTTCTGGCTGTCACTGGTGCTGACGATCTACTTCGTGCTGCAGGGACTGGTGCTGTGGCCGTTGCACAACCTCGCGCTGTGGCGCCTGGTGGAAAGCGAAGTGCAGCACCAGCAGCTGCACAGCCTGATCTGGCTGCTGGCGCACCCGGTAGCCGCATCGATGGTCGTCGCGCTGTTGTGCCTGGCCTCGACCGTATCCAGCTGGGGCCTGCTGCGCGAACGGCGCTGGGGCCTGTGGAGCTTCGTGGTACTGCTGCTGCTGAGTGGCCTGACCAACTTCGCGGCCGCCTGGTGGCTGGACCTGTTCATGGGCGACTTCATTCCGCTGCTGGCCGATGACCCGGCCCTGCTGCAGGAGCTGCAGCTGAAACGCTGGCTGATCACGCTGACCGTGGTCGGCATGTCGTTCGTGCTTCTCGGCCTGCAGGGCTGGCTGGCCTGGCGCCTGCTGCGGCCGGATGTGCGCTCGCGCTTCCACTGAGTTCTACCGATCCCCGTTCGACAAGGACTGTCGCATGCGCTTGCTGATGCTTCTTCCCGCACTGCTGTTCGCCGCGCTGCCTGCCAGCGCCGACGCGTTGCAGTGTGGCGAATACCGCAGCGCCGATGGCGGCATGGCGCTCGTGTTCACCACCCCCAGCAGCGGCTACCGCCACAACGACATCCGTGAACGGGAGCCACTATGGGTCGATCGCAGTGCGGCGCAGACCCGGTTGGTCATGCTCGACGATGGCGTGGCGCAACCGATCCGGATCAGCGCCGATGGGCACCGCATCGAGGACGACGTGGTGACCTACACGCTGAGCCACTCCCGCGCCTGCGCCATCGAACCCAGCGTGATGGACGGCAGCTGTCGCGCCGCCGGCAGCCACTGCATCGCGCAGCTGCCCACGGCCTCACCCGGCCAGGCCCTGCGCGCGTGCAATGAAGGCGTTGGCGCAGGCTGCTCGACGCTGCTGCGACAACTGCGCGAGAACAGCGCAGCAGTAGCCAATGACACCGGCCCGGCCCGCTTCGAGCGCCCGGGCATCTGCCGCGAACCCACACCTGGGCATGATCCGGAGGCCTGCGAGACGCAAACCAGTGATGCGCTGGCTGCCGCCATGCAGCAATTGGGCGAACGTCTGCAACAGGTAGACGAAGACGCGCCGGATTCGCCGCTTCCGGGCGCTGCACGTGATCGTCTGCAGCAGCTGTGCCTGCAACACCGTGGTGGTCGCTTCTGTACCGAGGTGGCCGAGCAGCAGTTGATCGCGCTGGAACCCGCGTTGGCCGTGCAGGCGCTGCAGGTGGTCTGCGATGCTGGGCGCGCCAGTGCCTGCGAACGTGTTGCGCCATTGCGTGAACTCGGCACCGATCTACGCCTCGTGCCTCTCCAGCAAGTGCCCTGTGGCCGCTATCAGGCCGATGGCGGCGCGATCGACAGGCTCGACTTCGGCGATGGCACGCGCGGCCGACTGGAAGACGGCGCCATCCACCTTCAGCAGGACGGCGAAACCCTTGTCCTGCGCCAGCTGGGCAACGGCGATCTGCTTGGCATGGATACGCAGACCGGTTACCAGCGCTACCAGCCGGTGCCCGGCACGGCACAATGCACGCCCCCGCGCGAGGGCCGTGGTTCGCCGTAGCGCCTGGAGTTTCCCGTTCGATCGTCAAGGAGACGACATGCATTCACCCGCACCGCGCCGCCGCTGGCTGGTCTGGGCGCTGCTGCTGGCCGCGCCGATGGCCGCCGCACAGTCACCGCAATGCGGCCTGTTCAAGGCCGACGAAGGCAGCGGCACGCTGCGCATCAGCTCACCGAACCGCGGCGAGCAGAAGCACTTCGGCAGTGCGCCGTCTCCGGTCGCGTTCCAGCAGATCGACGGAAAGCTGCAACTGGTGAACCTGGAGTACGGCCTGCCCAGCGCGTTGCAGGTGCGCGATCGTGGCCGCACGGTCGAGGTGGATGGCACGGTCTACATCCTGCAGGCCCCCGCACAGTGCGCCGCCGCAGCCAGGCCGGCTGAAGGCAGCTGCCTGGCCGATGCGGCGGCGTGCCTGGACAACCGCCGTGAAGCGCCCCCGGCCGCGCTGGAAGCAGGGTGCCGGGAAGGCGTGCCCGGCATGTGCCTGCAGCTGGCCGATCGCTGGCATGACGAGGCCAGGGCGCCGGCCACGCCGGATGAGGCGCAGCAACAGGCCATCCTCGATACCGCACTGGCCGGCATCGAACTGCCTGTGCCGTGCCGGAATGGCGGCTTCAGCAACGAGACACCGGCCTGTGCAGCGGCGCTGGAAGCGGATCCGGCGCTGCAGGATCAGATCGTCAAGGCCGCGATGGGTGCGGCGATGGTCGAAGCCGTGAGCTCCGTGCTGTCACCCTCCACGCCGGTGGTGGTGCCGGCCGCGCAGCGCCAGCAGCTGTTGCAGTTGTGCCAGCAGGTCGGCCATGGCGGCTTCTGCAGCCGCGTGGCCGAGCTCTCGTGGGAATCCGGCGACCCCTTGCAGGCGGTGCAGGCACTGACCACAGCGTGCGCGCCCGGTAAGGAAAGCGCCGCCTGCGAGCGCCTGCCTGCATTGCAGGCGCTGGGCGCCTCGTTGCGGCCGCAGCCGGCTACGGCGCTGCCCTGCGGCACCTTCCGCGCCGCAGGTGGCCTGATGGATACGCTGGACTTCGGCGATGCAGGACGGGTCGGCATCGGCTGGGACAGCCAACTGCGTGCTCGTGTCGAAGACGGCGACATCCGCATCCGCCACGACAAGGGCGGCGACTTCGTGCTGCGGCCGTTGCCCGGGGGCCAGCTGCTGGGCCTGGACACGTGGACACGCTTCCAGGTGTTCGTGCCGACCGGCGAGGGCGCGAGCACCTGCAGCCCGCCGAAACACTACACGGTGCTGCCGCTGCCTCAGGACTGCCCGCAGGCGCTGGCCAGCGGCGGTGCCGAAGCCTGCTGCGCGCAGGGTAAGCTGCAGGGCTGCAACATTCTTGGCAACCGTCTTGCGCTGTCCGGCCAGTGGCGGCAGGCGGCAGAGCACTACACCACCGTGTGCCGTGCCGGCGTGCGCGAGGGCTGCGAAGACCTGGTCGCAGCGCAGGGCCGCAGCAGCGACATCGACGCCCATGCGACGCTGGAGCGGCTGTGTGCCGCCGACCGCAGCGGGCGCCACGTCGCCTGCGACGTGCTGGACACCGGAAACTGGAGCGCCCTGGAGCTGGGCCGTGTCCTGCAGGAGGCGGTGGACGAAGCGACGGCCGAGGACACTCCGGCGCCGCGCGCTTCCAACCGCAAGCGATGAGCCGGCCAAGGCCTGCCCGCAGCTTCGGGCGGGCCCTGCGGTAAAGTAGCGCCATGAACGAATTCGAGCGCGTGCGCGCCTACCTCACCGACCTGCAGGACCGGATCTGTGCAGCGATCGAGGCCGTCGATGGCCAGGCCCGCTTCCAGGAAGACCTGTGGCAGCGGGCCGAGGGCGGTGGCGGGCGTACCCGCGTGCTGCGCGACGGCGCGGTGTTCGAGCAGGCCGGCATCGGCTTCTCCGACGTGGCCGGCAGCCGCCTGCCGCCGTCGGCCTCGGCCAACCGCCCGGAACTGGCCGGCGCCTCCTGGCGCGCCACCGGCGTGTCGCTGGTGTTCCACCCGCTCAATCCCTACGTGCCGACCACCCATGCCAACGTGCGCTTCTTCCAGGCGCAGCGCGACGGCGAAGTGGTGGCCAGCTGGTTCGGCGGCGGCTTCGACCTGACTCCGTTCTACCCGTTCGACGAGGACGTGCAGCATTGGCACCAGGTCGCCCGCGACCTGTGCACACCGTTCGGCGACGAGCGCTATGCCGCGCACAAGCGCTGGTGCGATGAATACTTCTTCCTGCGCCACCGCAATGAAACGCGCGGCGTCGGCGGCCTGTTCTTCGATGACCTGCACGGCGATTTCGAGCGCGATTTCGCTTATCTGCGTGCGGTCGGTGATGGCTTCCTCGACGCCTACCTGCCGATCGTGCAGCAGCGCAAGGACGCCGCATATGGCGAGCGCGAACGCGAGTTCCAGCTGTACCGCCGCGGCCGCTACGTGGAGTTCAACCTGGTCTACGACCGCGGCACCCTGTTCGGGCTGCAGAGCGGTGGCCGCAGCGAAAGCATCCTGATGAGCCTGCCGCCGCGGGTGCGCTGGGAGTACGGCTTCACCCCGGAAGCGGGCAGCGCCGAGGCGCGCCTGGCCGACTACCTGGTGCCACGCGACTGGCTCTGATCGTCCGGCGCCACGCCTGATCCGTGGCGCCTTCTTACGCCTGTGGTGCGCCCCGCGCCGGACAGGCCCTGCACTGCCTCCTTCAAGGATGACCCCATGCCTGCTGCTGTTCCCTTCCGCCCCCGCGCCGCGGGCTGGCGCTCCCTGCTGTTGCTTGCATTGGCCTCGGCCAGCCTGCCGGCCGCCGCGCAATCGATGGCCTGCGGCACCTACAAGGACGTCGACGGCAACACCACGCTGACCATCGAAAGTGAAGGCCATGGTTTCCTGTCCGGCCCCTACCAAGCCACCGAGCAGCTGCGCATCGCCCGCCAGGAGGACGTGCTCGGCACCGGCAACCTGTCCACCGGCCGCCTGGAAAACTGGTACTTCTCGGACAACGATCGCACGATCAGCACCCCCTATCGCGAATTCACCCGCGAGCACACCGCCGCCTGCAAGACGATGCCGGAGCCCATCGAGGGCGGCTGCGTAATGAACACCTCCGAGTGCCTGGAGGCGTTGCCGGAAGCCGAACCGCTGAAGCTGCATGCCTGGTGCGCCGAAGGCGTGGGCGCGGCCTGCATGCAGCTGCTGGAGACCTACCAGCGGCAGGCCAAGGACGCAGCGCCGGCGCCTGCACGTTCCGAGCCGCCGATGCCGGAGATCTGCAAGGAGGATTCGGCGTCGTTCAATGCCGAGGGCTGCAGGGCGATCGCCGAGGTGGTCGGCGCCGAGATGATGGGCAAGGCCGTGCTCGGCCTGCAGCATTCGAACGACCCTGTCTTGCCGTCCGCGCAGCTCGATGAACTGGCCGCACTGTGCCGGCAGCAGCAGGGCGAGGCGTTCTGCGCCGACGTTGCCGAGGCGCTGTGGAGTGGTGGGCGCCTGTTGCAGGCCCATCAGGCGCTGCAGCTGTCGTGCGCCCAGCGCGCGGAGGGCGTGGCCTGCGGCCGCGCCGAGGCGCTTGCCCGACTGGCCTCGGTACCGGCCGCTGCACTGGCCCCGGTGCCGGCTTCCGCGCTGCCCTGTGGGAGCTATGAAGCGGAGTACGGCGTGCTCTCGCAGCTGCGCTTCCTCGATGGTGGCCTGGTGGAAGCCGGGGGCCGCGACCAGCGCCTGCGCGCGAGCCTGCAGGACGGGCGCATCCTCATCCATCGCGACGTCGGCAGCGACTTCGTACTGCAGCCGCTGAAGAACGGAAACCTGGCCAGCGTCGACGGCGGCAACCGCTTCGCCTACTACGAGCGCAAGCCGGGCTCAGGCAATGCCAGCTGCGCACCGCCGGTGGCCTTCGTGGAGATCCCCCTGCCGCTGGACTGCCCGACCCTGGACCGCAAGGACGGCGCCAAGGCCTGCTGCACCGATGGCAAGCTGCTGGGCTGCAAGGTTGCCGGCGAGGCACTGTTCAAAAACGAACAATGGGCCGCATCGCTGTCCTACTTCCAGACGCTGTGCAGCGCGGGTGTGCGCGAAGGTTGCCTGGCAATGGCCGCGGTGTATGCGCATACCGCGGATCCGAAGATTCCGCAGGCCATGGCTGCGATCTGCGCGAAGGACGGCAAGGGCACCCACGTCGCCTGCGATGTGGACGCGACGCGCAACTGGCCGGCGCTGAAGGCTGAAGCCGCTCCCTGAGGCCAGGCACCTGTTGAGCCGGGCATCGGCCCGGCGCTACGAGGTCAGGTGCTCTTCCGCGCGATGATCGTGATGTGCCCGGTCGTCTCCAGCAAGGCGATCTGCACGTCCTCGATCTGCAGCCCGCCCTGTTGGCGCAGCGCGGCATCGAAATCGGCCCGGCTGATCAGTTCGCGGCGGAGAACGCCCTCCAACAGCCGGCCATCACGCGCGATCACGGTGGGCTCTCCTTCGATCATCCGCTCCATGCGCCGATTCCGGGTGGTCAACCAGCCCACCCCGTAGTTCAGCACGATCAGGGTGGCCGCCAGCAGCAGGCCACCGCCCAGCGAGGTGTCGGTGCCCAGCAGCGCGTTCTGCACCGCGTTGCCCAGCAGCACGATCAGCAGCACGTCGAAAGGCGTGATCTGCCCCAGAGCCCGCTTGCCGCCCAGCCGGACCATGCCCAGCACCACGACATAGACCACCACCGCGCGCAGGATGAATTCCCACCACGGCATGGCCAGGGCGAACAGGTCGGGCATGGTCTTCCCCTGCGGAACGGTGGCCCAGCCTAGCATCTGGGGTCAGATCCCTTTGCCCGGCGGGCAAAGGGATCTGACCCCCAGTGTGTGTTTCCGTTGGCGCAAATAAAAAGCCCCGCTGACCAGGGGGAGGTCAACGGGGCCGGGGAACGGGCACTTGGGGAGGAGTCCCCGTTCCGAGATCTGCTCCAGGGGATGGGAGAGATCCACAACAGGCGTTGCGCCTGTCGGGAGTTATAGAAGCACTTCGAACACTAACGGTTCGTGAAGGGGCCCCATTTAATGAATTTCAATAGGGGCAACATTCATGGTCGAGTCAGAAACACCCGACTCATGAACAAATTCACGTCGTTTTCGGCCTGAAACACCGTCAGTGCGCTTCGTCCCAGTTGTTGCCGACGCCCGTGTCGACCACCAGTGGCACCCGCAGTTTGGCCGCTTGCGACATGCGCTCCACGACCTGCAAACGCAGGTCCTCGACGAAACTGCTTTCGGTTTCGAACACCAGTTCATCGTGCACCTGCAGGATCATCCGTGCCGGCGCCCCGCTGTCACGCAGCCACTGGTCCACATCCACCATCGCGCGCTTGATGATGTCGGCGGCAGTGCCCTGCATCGGCGCGTTGATCGCCGCGCGTTCAGCACCGGCACGCAGGCCCTGGTTGCGGGCGTGGATGTCGTTCAGGTACAGGCGACGGCCGAACAGGGTTTCCACGTAGCCCTGGTCACGGGCCTGCTGGCGCATCCGCTCCATGAAGTCGCGCACGCCCGGGTAGCGGCTGAAGTACAGCGCCACGTAGTCCTGCGCCTGGCCACGGTCGATGCCCAGGTTGCGGGCCAGGCCGAAGGCGCTCATGCCGTACATCAGGCCGAAGTTGATGGCCTTGGCGGCGCGGCGCTCGTTCGGGGTCACCTCCTCCAGCGTGCGCCCGAACACCTCGGCGGCGGTGGCACGGTGTACGTCGGCGCCCTGCTCGAAGGCACGCACCAGGCCCGGGTCCTCGGACAGGTGGGCCATGATCCGCAGTTCGATCTGCGAATAGTCGGCCGCCAGCAGCTGGAAGCCTTCCGGGGCGATGAACGCGCGGCGGATGCGGCGGCCGTCCTCGGTGCGGATCGGGATGTTCTGCAGGTTCGGGTCCGACGAGGACAGGCGGCCGGTGGCGGCACCGGACTGGTGGTAGCTGGTATGCACCCGGCCGGTGTCCGGGTTGACCATCTCCGGCAGCTTGTCGGTGTAGGTGCTGCGCAGCTTGGCCAACCCACGGTAGTCCAGGATGACCCGCGGCAGCTCATGCTGGTCGGCAATCGCCTCCAGCGCCTCTTCGTTGGTGCTGGGCTGGCCCTTCGGGGTCTTCACCACCGCCGGCAGCTTCAGCTCGTCGAACAGCACCGCCTGCAGCTGCTTGGGCGAATCCAGGTTGAAGCTGCGCCCGGCCAGCTCGGTGGCCTTCTGCTGCGCGGCCAGCATGCGCGAGGACAGGTCCTGGCTCTGCCGGCGGAGTTCGTCGGTGTCGATCCGCACGCCATTGGCTTCAATGCTGGCCAGCACCGGCACCAGCGGCATCTCGATGTTGCGGTACACGCTGTCCAGCGCCGGCTCGGCCAGCAGCTGCGGCTGCAATGCGTGGTGCAGGCGCAGGGTGATGTCGGCGTCCTCGGCGGCGTAGCGGCTGGCTTCGTCGATGCCCACCTGCGAGAACGGGATCTGCTTGGCGCCCTTGCCGGCCACGTCCTCGAACTTGATGGTGCTGTAGCCCAGGTAACGCAGCGCCAGCGAATCCATGTCGTGGCGGGTGGCGGTGGAATTGAGCACGAAGCTCTCGAGCATGGTGTCGTCGTGGTAGCCCTGCACCGCCACGCCGTGGCGGCGCAGCACATGCAGGTCGTACTTGCCATGCTGGCCCAGCTTCTTCTTCGCCGGGTCCTGCAGCGCCGGGCGCAGTGCGTCCAGCACCTGCTGCATGGGCAGCTGGGCCGGCGCACCCGGGTAGTCGTGGCCGACCGGAATGTACGCCGCCCTGCCCGGCTCGACGGCCAGGCTGATGCCCACCAGGCGCGCGCGCATCGCGTCCAGCGCATCGGTCTCGGTATCGAAGCTGATCAGGTCGGCCTGCTGCAGGCGTTCGACCCAGGCCTGCAGCTGCTCGGCGGTCAGCACGGTCTCGTACTCACCCGGCGCGGACAGTGCCGGATCCAGCGTGCCAGCGGCGGGCGCCTCGACGCTGCCACGGGCGAAGCCAGCGGCGGTGCCGCGCAGGCTCGGGGTCGCCTCGCTGGCGGCCACCGGTGCCGGCACCGGCGCGCCCAGCTCCTTCAGCGCCTGGGTGAAGCCATAGCGCGTATACAGCTCGGTCAGCTCCGGCACATCCTGCTCGCGCAGGGCCAGCGTGGTCGGGCTGGCGTCCAGCTGCACGTCGGTACGGATGGTCACCAGCTCGCGGTTCAGCGGCAGCCGCTCCAGTGCGGCACGCAGGTTCTCGCCGATCTTGCCCTTCATGGCCGGCGCGGCCGCCATCACGCCGTCCAGGTACTGGTACTCGGCCAGCCACTTGGCGGCGGTCTTCGGCCCGCACTTCTCCACGCCCGGCACGTTGTCGACCGCGTCGCCCATCAGCGCCAGCAGGTCGATGATCTGGTCGGCGCGCACGCCGAACTTCTCCATCACCGCCGCATCCGAATCCATGCGGCTGCCGGTCATGGTGTTGACCAGCTCGATGCCCGGGCGCACCAGCTGGGCGAAGTCCTTGTCGCCGGTGGAAATGGTCACCTTCAGGTCCTGCGCCAGGCCCTGAAGGGCCAGCGTGCCGATCACATCGTCGGCCTCCACGCCGGGGATGCGCAGGATGCTGATGCCCAGCGCTTCGACGATGCGGCACATCGGCTCGACCTGGCTGCGCAGCTCATCGGGCATCGGCGGGCGGTTGGCCTTGTACTGGTCGTACAGGTCGTCACGGAAGGTCTTGCCCGGCGCGTCGACCACGAACGCGACGTAGGCCGGGCGCTCCTTCAGCGTCGAACGCAGCATGTTGACCACGCCGAACAGCGCGCCGGTGGGTTCACCCTGTGCATTGGACAGGGGCGGCAGCGCGTGGAACGCGCGGTACAGGTAACTGGACCCGTCGATCAGGACTAATCTGCTCATGTGCCGATTCTACGCGCCCGTGCCTGCACCGCGGCGACACGGCCCGTACACCGCGATGGGGCATAATCAGGGCTCTTTCCAGGCAAAGGCCCCGCCGATGAAGACCCTGATGCTGGCTTCCCTGCTCCTGCTCGCTGGCTGCGCCAGCATGGGTGGCGCGGGCGCTCCCCCGGTGGACGTCAAGGGCGCGGATGTATCCAAGCGCACCATGGACAACGGTGACACCATCGAGGAATACCGCGTGTCCGGCCAGCTGCGCATGGTCAAGGTGACCCCGTCGCGCGGTGCCCCGTTCTACATGTACGACAAGAACGGCGACGGCCGCATGGACAACGACAAGGACGGCGTGTCGCCGGTCTACTGGAAGCTGTACAGCTGGTGAGGTGACCGGGGTTGTGACCGGGGTCGGATCCCTTTCCACAGGAAAGGGCTCTGACCCCCTCAGGGCCACCGGCACGGCCCCGATCCCCCACAAAAAAGCAACGCCGGCGCGCATCCTGCGGCCGGCGTCGGGTCCCCTCCCCGGGAACGCTTGAATCAGCGGGTATGGATCAGCGGATGACCAGCACCGGCAGCGTGCTGCGTGCCAGCACTTCGGCGGTCTGGCTGCCCAGCAGTACACGGGTCACGCCACGGCGGCCGTGCGAGGTCATCACGATCAGGTCGCTGTTGCGCTCGCCGGCGGTCTCGATGATGCCGTCGGCCGCATAGCGGTCCAGCACGTGCACCGGGTTGGCGGTGATGCCCTGCTCGGCGGCCTTGGCCAGCGCCGGCTGCAGCACCTTCTGCGCGCCTTCCTCGCGGTCGGCCTTGTATTCGGGGCTGTTCATGTAGCCCACGCTCCAGCCCATGGCGTCGTACATTCCGACGGCCCACGGCTCGGAAACAGTGACGATATCGACCTCGGCGTTGAGGTCCTTGGCCAGCTCCAAGCCCTTGGCCAGGCCCTTGTCGGCCAGTTCGGACCCGTCAGTGGCAATCAGGATGCGCTTGTACATGGTGGGGCTCCGTGGCGGTCTGCCGGATGGGAACGACACCATTGCACACCGTATGTGCAGGCGGCGCCTTGAGCAGGATCAATCCGGCGCCGCGCAGCGGCGTGTGCGCACCGTCACGTGGTCCGGGGGACAGGGGCTCGGCCCGCCCTCTTCTGTAGAGCCGAGCCCGTGCTCGGCTGCTTCTGGCGGGAAAAGCAGCGGAGCATGGGCTATGCCGGTCGTCCTGACCGGCACCCTTCGGGCCGTCGCAAGCGACGTTGGCAGCGGCTCCTGCCGCTACCTTCGGCTCTACAACAACGTCGCTCAGGCGATCTGCACCACGCGCGCGTTCTGGCACAGCGGGTAGCTGGCCACGAACTCGTCAATCGCATCGCGCATCGCCTCGAACGATTGGCCGTACATGTACAGCGCGGTCTCGGTCGGGCCCTGCCACCAGCTGCAGATCTCGCCCAGGCCGTCGATGTTCCCGGACAGCTGCTCGAACACGTGGTTGGAATCGCACTGTTCGTAGACCTCGTCCGGCAGGTTCAGGCCATCCAGGTAGATGCCCAGGCCTTCGGTCACGCCGAAGCTGCGATCGGCCTCGCCTGCGCCCTGTATCTGCGAACCCTTCGGTGCACCCAGCTGCTCCAGCAGGTCGATCAGCTTCGGCACGCCCGCGGCATCGACCAGTGCCACTTCGATATCGCCGTATTCGACCTCACCCAGGTCGGACATCGCGGTGCCGCCGCCGGTCAGCTCGCCCACCTGGGCCGCCTGCAGCAGCGCGTCGAGCGGATCCTCGAACAGTTCGTGGCGGTGCTCCGGCTGCAGCCGGGCGTTCAACTTCACGGTGACGTGCAGCGTGGGTTCGGTCATGGGGGCGTTCCTGGAAGAAGTGCCACCTATTGTAGAGCCGAGCCCATGCTCGGCTGCTTCTGGCCGGAAAAGCAGCCGAGCATGGGCTCGGCTCTACAACAGTCTGTCAACGCAGGAACGGCGTGACCTTGCGCTTCAGCAGTTCCACCAGCACCGGGTCCATGTACTCGTAGTCATCCGGAATATCCAGGCAGATCACCCGCTTGCCGTTCAACCAGGCCTTGTAGCGGCTGGACAGCCGGTTGCGGTGGGCGCGCTCCATCACGAACACGATATCGGACCACTGCAGCAGCTCGGGGCTGAGCACTTCCTCGGCGTCGGCCAGCAGCCCGGCCGAGGCGGTCTCGATGCCCGGCCAATCGGCGAATACCTGCTCGGCCGTCGGGCTGCGCAGGCGGTTCTGGCTGCAGAGGAAGAGCACATTGCGGGTCATGAGCGCAGCCTAATGGGGGCAGAGCCCTTTTCCAACGGAAAAGGCTCCGGCCCCAACCACGTGCATTCCGCGATGGGGTCAGAGCCCTCCCTGCGGGAGCGATCCGACCCCTCGACGGCGATCAGATCACCGTCAGGTTGGCGTAGGCCATCACCAGCCACTTGCTGCCGGCATCAGCAAACTCGACCTGCACGCGGGCGTGCGCGCCGCTGCCTTCGTAGTCGGTCACCATGCCTTCGCCGAACTTGGGATGGGTGACCAGCGCGCCGAGCTTGACCGGCGGCGCCTCGATCGAGGCATGGCCCATCACCCGGCTGGCGCCCATCGAGGCCGGCCGCGAGACCTGCACCTTCGGGCGCACTTCGTGCAGCAGTTCGCGCGGAATCTCGCGCAGGAAGCGTGACGGCAGGCTGTAGTTGTCCTGACCGTGGATGCGGCGCGATTCGGCATAGCTCAGCACCAGCTTCTGGCGCGCGCGGGTGATGCCGACATAGGCCAGGCGGCGCTCTTCTTCCAGCCGCCCGCTTTCCTCCAGCGAGCGTGCGCTGGGGAACAGGCCTTCTTCCAGGCCGGCCAGGAACACCAGCGGGAATTCCAGGCCCTTGGCCGAGTGCAGGGTCATCAGCTGCACGCCCTCTTCGCCTGCCTGCGCCTGGCCCTCACCGGCCTCCAGCGCGGCATAGGCCAGGAACGCGACCAGCTCGTCCATGTCCTCGCCCACTTCCTCGATGTCGTCAGCCCGGCGCACGAAGCGCGAGGCCACCGAGACCAGTTCGTCGAGGTTGTCGGTGCGCGACTCCGAGTCCAGCGCATTGCGGCTTTCCTTGCTCCAGTGCTCGCGCAGCTGCGAGCGGGCCAGCACGTGGTCCACGCGCTCGGCCAGGGTCATGTGCACGGTCTGCGCCTGCAGCTCGTTGACCAGCCCCAGGAAGCCGGCCAGCGCATTGCGCGCGCGTGCGGCCAGCGCGTTGCCCTGGGTGACCAGCATCGTTGCTTCCCACAGCGAGATACCCTGCGCGCGTGCCTCGCGGCGCACTTCGTCCAGCGTGCGGTCGCCGATGCCCCGGGTGGGCGTGTTGACCGCGCGCTCGAACGCGGCGTCATCGTTGCGGTTGGACAGCAGGCGCAGGTAGGCCAGCGCGTCCTTGATTTCGGCACGCTCGAAGAAGCGCATGCCGCCATACACGCGGTACGGCACCTGCTCGCTCAGCAGCGCTTCTTCCAGCGCGCGCGACTGCGCGTTGCTGCGGTAGAGTACGGCCACTTCGGTGTAGCTGCCACCGTCGCGCACCCACTGGCGGGCACGCTCGACGATGTAGCGTGCCTCGTCCATCTCGTTGTACGCGGCGTACAGGTCGATCGGCTCGCCGTCACCGCTGTCGGTCCACAGCTGCTTGCCGATGCGATCCGGGTTGTGCGCGATCACCGCGTTGGCAGCGCCGAGGATGTTGGCGGTGGAGCGGTAGTTCTGCTCCAGGCGGATGGTCTGCGCGCCCGGGAAATCGCGCAGGAAGCCCTGCACGTTCTCGACCTTGGCACCGCGCCAGCCGTAGATGGCCTGGTCGTCGTCGCCGACCACGAACACGTGGCCGGAATCACCGGCCAGCACGCGCACGAAGGCGTACTGGATGGCATTGGTGTCCTGGAACTCGTCCACCAGGATCTCGCGGAAGCGGGCGCGGTAGTGCGACAGCAGCGCCGGGTTGTCGCGCAGCAGTTCGTGCGCGCGCAGCAGCAGCTCGGCGAAGTCGACCAGGCCGGCGCGGTCGCAGCGCGCCTGGTACTCGATGTAGGCCTGGCGCATGGTTTCCAGCCACGCGTCGTGCGGTTCGGGCTGGATGTGCTGCGGGCGGCGGCCCTCGTCCTTCTGCGCGTTGATCCACCACGCGATCTGCTTGGGCGGGTACTTGCCATCGTCCAGCTCCAGCGCCTGCACCACGCGCTTGACCAGCCGCAGCTGGTCGTCCGAATCCATCACCTGGAAGCCTTCGGGCAGCTTCGCATCCTGCCAGTGCAGGCGCAGCAGGCGGTTGGCCAGGCCGTGGAAGGTACCGATCCACATGCCACGGCTGCCATGGGGCAGCTGTGCGTCGATGCGGTGGCGCATCTCGCCGGCCGCCTTGTTGGTGAAGGTCACCGCGAAAATGCCGTGGGTCGGCACGCCATCGACTTCATGCAGCCAGGCGATGCGGTGGGTGAGTACGCGGGTCTTGCCGGAACCGGCACCGGCCAGCACCAGGTGGTGGCCGGGGGGAGAGGAGACGGCTTCGCGCTGGGCCGGGTTCAGGCCATCAAGCAGGTGGGAGACATCCATGCCCCCATTTTACGGCATCGCCGTCGCGGCTCCTGCGACCACCTGGGTGGCCAGTGCCTGTGCCTGCTGACGCAGTTCAGGCACCGCCAGGCTTTCCCACAGGCTGCCGATGCGCAGGCTGCCGAGTACGCCCAGCCGCGCCTGCGGCTGGCCACCGGCCGCACGCAGGCGGTCGCCCGGCACTGTGCTGTCCAGGCCCAGCCCGTGCGGGCCGGGGCGGGCCAGGCCATCGCTCTGCAGCTGTTGCAGCAAGGGATTGCGCAGCGCGCTGGCGCGGGTTTCCACGCCGGTGGCGTTGATCACGCCGCCGATCGTCCAGTGCTGATCCTTGCCGGAGGCGTCGCGACCCGACAGCCGCAGGGCATCGCCTTCGCGGCCGATGCGTTGCAGGCGGGACCGGTGAATACGCAGTTGGCCGCTTTCGATCAGCGCCTGCAGCTGTGCGTCGACCTCTTCGGCGATGCGGTGGCGGTGCACGTCCCAGTAGCGCACCACATGGCGCAGGAAGCGGCGCTGGTCGGCCGCGTCAAGGCTGCACCACAGCGCCTGCCCGTGCGGACGGATGCGGTCCATCACGCCCTGCCACGGCAGGCCGTCGGCCTGCGCCTGGCGCGCGAACCCGCGCAACGCGCGCAGGCGCTGGCGCAGGCTCATCGGCAGCAGCGCAGCCGGGTCGAACGTGGGCAGGCCGCCATGCGCATGCGGCAGCGGCAGCAGGCCATGGCGCGAGATCACATGCAGCGGGCCGGTGTGGCCGGCTGCAACCAGCGCCAGCACGGTGTCGGCCATGCTCAGGCCGGAGCCGACGATGGCCACGGCCTGCTCACCGGCCAGGGTGCGTACGCCGTCGTAGTCCCAGGCCTCGATCACGTCATCGGCGGGCAGTGCCTCGGCACCGGCTACCGGCAGCGGCCGCATGCTGTTGCCGATGGCGAGCACTGCCTGTGCGGCGTGCAGCGTCTGGCCATCGCCGAGTGCCAGCTGGTAGCCGTGGTCATCCGGCTGCAGGCCCAGTACCGGCTGCACGATCACCTGCAGCTGTGCCGGGCTGGCCGCGGCGGCCTCCTGCAGGCGCTGCTGCAGGTACGCTGCAAAGTAGTGGCGGCACACGTAACGCTCGCCCAGCACCTCGCGCGCCTCGCCCGGGTAGGCGTTGGCGGCCATCAGGTAGTCGAGGAAATCGCCGGGCTGGTCGGCAAACGCACTCATCTTCGCCGCCGGCACGTTCAGCAGGTGCTCCGGCCACGGCGTGGCATAGGCGATGCCCTGCGCCAGCTGCGAAGCCGGTTCGAAGATGGCCAGCGCCAGCGGCGCCTGGGCCTGGCGCAACACCTGGATCGCCACCAGCACCCCGGCCGCACCACCACCGATGATTGCCAGGTCCAGTTCGCCATTACGCGGTGAATCAGTCATGCGCCGATTGTAGGCCATCGGCGATGACGGGCCGGATTGCCGAAGCGGGCGGTTGCCGCCGTTTCACATCAACGCATCGGCCAGCCGTGCGATGCCTTCGCGGCTGCGCCGCCACGTGGGACGGCTGCGCCACTGCTGCAGGTCCAGCTGCCGCGACTCGCGCAGGTAGCCATCCTCGATCGCGCACAGCTGCTGCACCAGCGCACGGTCGTAGCAGACCAGGCCGATTTCGGCATTCAGCGCGAACGAGCGGATGTCCATGTTGATCGAGCCGAGCACGGCGATGTCCTCGTCCACGCTCATGTGCTTGGCATGCAGGAACTGCGGCTCGTACAGCGCGATGCGCACGCCACAGCGCAGCAGCTCGTCGTAGTAGGCCTCCTGCGCCCACGACGTCAGCCGCTGGTTGTTGCTGGCCGACAGGATCAGCTGCACCTGCACGCCGGACAAGGCCGCAATGCGCAAGGCGCTGAGCGTGGCTTCGTCGGGCACGAAATACGGGGTGACCATCACCAGCCGGCGCCGCGCCAGGTGGATCAGCGCCGCCACCGCATCGCGTGCGTTGCTGTAGGGATAGGCGGGGCCGCTGGGCAGCAACTGGGTGGCGATGTCGTCGCTGCACTCGGGCACATCGGCGATCACGTCCAGGCGCTGGCCGGTTTCCATGTACCAGTCGCTGGCGAACACCGCTTCCAGATGCGCCACCGCCGGGCCGCGCACGCGCGCCACCAGCTCGCGGTTCGGGTGGCCAGGCACGAACTGCGGGCCGGCCAGGTTCTGCGAACCGACATAGGCCACTTCGTTGTCGATCACCGCGATCTTGCGATGGTTGCGCAGGTCCATGCGCCCGCTGCGGCGCCAGCGCAGGCCACCGGGCAGCATCGCGCGCACTTCGATGTCGCGCGCCTGCAGGCGCTTGCGATAGGCACGCAGGCCGCGCTTGGCGCCCACCGCGTCGAGCAGCACGCGGCACTGCACGCCACGTGCAGCCGCACGCTGCAGGGCCTCGACGATCGCCTCGCCCACCGCGTCGTCGAACATCAGGTAGTACAGCAGGTGCACGCGGTCTTCGGCCTGGTCGATGTCGGCGATCAGCGTGTGCAGTGATTCGTCGTAGTCGGTCAGCAGATCGACGGCGTTGCCGTGCACCGGCATGAAGTCGCCCTGGCGCTGCACCAGCGGCACGATCTCGGCGCTGGCGGTGTCCGGCTGCGGTGTCCAGCGCAGGCGATGCTGCAGCGCCTGTTCCTCGCGGATGACCTGCGAGGCCTCGGCCTGGCGGCGGATGCGCTCGCGCGACAGCCATGGGTGGCCGAACAGCAGGTACAGCGGCAGGCCCAGCAGCGGCACGAAGCCGACCAGCAGCAGCCAGCTGCGCGCCGCCCCCGGCGTGGTGCGGGTGGGGATCCAGCACAGTGCAACCAGCCGGATCAGCCAGTCGATCAGCAGCAGGTACGAACCCAGCAACCACTCGAACAGCATCGTGTCGCCCGTCGGGAGGTGATGGGCCATTCTGCCCACCGGCCCTTGTGGAGTCGAGCCGCGCTCGACGGCCTTCCGGTCCGACCGCACAGCAGCCGAGCGTGGGCTCGGCTCTACAGGATGGATCAATGCCGCACCGGCACCTCGCACAGCTGCCGCACCGCGTCGGCATGGCGGCGGCCGTTGAGCGCCATGCAGGCGATCGCCTGTGCGGCCCGCTCCAGCTGCGCCTCCGGCAGCGGCGACGGCGCGCCGTTGGCCAGTGCCAGATGGTGGTCGCACAGCAGCAGCGCCATGCCCTCGATGCCTTGCAGCATGCGCTGCAGGCGCAGCCAGCCCAGTTCCAGGTCCTGCCGGTGTGATGGGGTGTTCATGCAACCTCCTTCAACGGATCTGGCCACCGTGAAGGTGGCGGACGATGCGTGGTTGCAATACCGGGAACGGTAGCCACCAAACCGGCGGGCGCGAGGCCCCCACGCACCGTCCGCCATAGAGGCAGATGGGTCGCCCGCCGTCGGCGGAGCTTTCCGGCAACTGCGGGCGAGTTTACTGGCTACCGATTCGACGGGATTGCAAGCCCGACCACTGCAACCGCAGCGGCCAGCCATCATGGGCACGGCGGGGCCCGTCGTTCCAATCGATTTGAACCGCGCGAGGCGGCAGAACCGGTAGGAACAATCACTTATCGCATTCGGCCCTTCACCTCAGGCAGGGTGCCATTGGCGACAGCGTGCGCAGGGAGTGCGGCAGTGCCGACCAAGGTCGGCCGCTACCGAAGTCTGCACGCCAGGCATGAAAAAACCCGCCACAAGGGCGGGTTTCTTCGCGGGGATCAGCAATCCGTGCGGATTACTTGATCTTGCCTTCCTTGTACAGGACGTGCTTGCGCACGACCGGATCGTACTTCAGGAATTCCATCTTCCCCGGGGTGTTCTTCTTGTTCTTGTCGGTCGTGTAGAAGTGGCCGGTACCGGCCGAGGAAATCATACGGACCTTATCGCGCTTGCCTGCCATGATGCTTTACTCCTCAGACCTTTTCGCCGCGCGCACGCAGCTCAGCCAGAACGGAATCGATGCCGTTCTTGTCGATGGTGCGCAGTGCATGCGCGGAAACACGAAGCTTGACCCAGCGGTTCTCGCTGGCCACCCAGAAACGGCGCTCGTGCAGATTCGGCAGGAAACGACGACGGGTCTTGTTGTTGGCGTGCGAGACGTTGTTACCCGTCTGCACTCGCTTGCCGGAAACCTGGCATACGCGGGACATTGCGCACCTCGATAGTAGTAGTTGTCAGCCCGTAGCCCGGGCGACGGCGGCCTCGATGGTTGCCCACCACACGTCAAGAGAATCAAAGGGTTACGCTGGCGTTGGGCGGCCGGGGACGTGCTCCCGGGGGCGCCGCCCGGTAGAAAACCGGACACAGCGAGCCGCGCATTATGCACGGGTTCAAGCACTTGCGCAAGTTACCCACAGGCGGGGACTGGACCGGCGGGGCCGGGGGGACTTCGCCAACCGGCATACTGGCCCGGATCACTGCGGAGCTTTCCATGCGGCTGCTGGCCCTGACCTACGGAACCGAAGGCGATACGCGTCCGCTCGCCATGCTCTGCCATGGGCTGATCAGCGCAGGCCACGCGGTGACACTGCTGGCCGATGGCGGCACCCTGGGCAGCGCGCAGGCCCTGGATGTGCCCCACGCGGCCCTTGAGGGTGACATCCATGACGAAGTGGTCGCCCTTGTCTCGCGGGGCAACGGTGTTGCCGC
Source organism: Stenotrophomonas sp. LC732 (assembly GCF_052446685.1). NCBI lineage: Bacteria > Pseudomonadati > Pseudomonadota > Gammaproteobacteria > Lysobacterales > Lysobacteraceae > Stenotrophomonas > Stenotrophomonas sp. LC732. The sequence continues at coordinate 4,369,569 of NZ_CP199214.1, forward strand.
CGCCAGTACCGGTCTGGCACGGATGGCGCTGCAGCATGTCAGCGGCTGGATGCGCCAGGCCGATGCCGCCGCCGAAGGCTGCGATGCGATTCTGACCGGCGGACTGGCGGCCCTTGTCGGCATGAGCGTGGGCGAACGTCGGGGTCTGCCGGTCATCGGCACCGGCATGATTCCGCTGACCCCGACGCGAGCCTTCCGCTCTCCGTTCCTGCCACCCGGACGCTCGCCGGGCTGGTTGAACCGGGCCAGCTACGGGTGGGTCAACGGCCTGATCTGGCGCCAGTTCCGTCGGCCGATCAACGCGGCACGCCAGCAACTGGGGCAATCGCCGCGTCGCGCGCTGTGGTCCGGCCTGCCGATGCTCTATGGCATCTCGCCGCAGCTGCTGCCGCCACCGGCGGACTGGCCGGCCGACCACATCGCCTGTGGCCAATGGCGGCTTCCTGATGCGCCCTGGACGCCGCCAGCCGATCTGCAGGCCTTCCTCGATGCCGGGCCGCCGCCGGTCTATCTGGGCTTTGGCAGCATGACCGGATTCGATCGCGAGCGCGTGCTGCCGGCCCTGCTGCAGGCGCTGGCACCGCGCCGGGTGCTGCTGTTTCCAGGGTGGGCCGGATTGCCGACGGGTGCGCTGCCAGCAGATGTGTTCGTGCTCGGCCCGACGCCACACGAAGCACTGTTCCCGCATTGCGCACTCGCCATCCACCATGGTGGCAGCGGCACCACGCATTCGGCCTGCCGCGCCGGCATTCCCTCGCTGGTGATGCCGTTCGCCGCGGATCAGTTCTTCTGGGCCGATCGCCTGTATCGGTTGGGCGTGGCACCGCCACCGTTGTCACCGAAGCGACTGGATGCAGCAACGCTGGCGGCAGCCATCACCTTCGTTGAAAGCGACGCAACACGCGCACGCGCGGCGGCCCTGGGCGTGGCGATGGGCCATGAGGACGGGGTGGCCTGTGGCGTGGCGATGATCGAGCGCTGGTTACGGCCGGTGTAACAGCGGCCAGGCCTCAGCGCAGGTGCGGGATCACCTGCGCCAGCAGATGGGCATCCTTGAGCGCGCCGTGCAGGCCGCGCTGGCTGGGAATGCGCAGGCGCTGCAGCACATCATCGAGCTTGTTGCCCTGGCCGGGCCAGCGCCCGCGCGCCAGCTTCAGGCTGCAGGTGATGCGGCAATGCTGGGCCAGCGTGCCGGGAATACCGGACAGACGCAGCTCGTTGTCCAGGAAGCCCACATCGAAGGTGGCGTTGTGCGCGACCATCTCGCTGCCGCGCAGGAAGTCCAGCAGTTCGGCGGCCTTGCTGGAAAACAGTGGCTTGCCCACCAGCATCGCATCACTGATGCCGTGCACGCGCTGTGCACCCCAGTCGACCCTGCGCTGCGGCTGCAGGTAGGTGTGGAACTGGCGGCCGGTGAGCTGGCCATCGATCAGTTCGACGGCACCGATTTCGATCACCCGGTGCCCCAGGCGGTGGGAGATGCCGGTGGTTTCGGTATCCAGTGCGACGATGCGACTCATGCGTGGCGATGTTTCCTGTTACGTGCTGTAGTGATTTTCGCATGCCGGTAGAGCCGGGCCCACGCTCGGCTGGCGCGCGTAGCGCGGGCTTGGTGATGCCAGAAGCAGCCGAGCGTGGGCTCGGCTCTACAGATGCGCGCGCGCGATCAACCCAACGCCTCCACCACCCAATCGATGAACACCCGCAGCCGCTGGCTCATGTGCCGGTTCGGCGGGAACATCACATGCATCGGCATCGGCGGCAGCTGCCAGTCCGGCAACACCGGCAACAGCTCGCCGCGCGCCACGTGCGGCTCGGCCATGTAGCTGGGCAGCGCCACCACGCCCAACCCCGCCAACGCAGCGGCCAGATAGGCGTTTCCATCATCGAAGCCGACCGTATAGCGGCCCTGCACCTCAACGCGTTCATCGCCGCGCTGTGCAATGAACACGCGTGCGCGGCCACTGCGCGGGCTGAGGAAGCCAACCATGTGGTGATCGGGCCCTTGCAGCGCGCGCGGATCGGTCGGCAGGCCGAAACGCTGCACATAGCCGGGGCTGGCGTGGAAGCCGATCGGCAGCGCCGCCAGCGGCCGCGCTACCAGTGCCGGGTCGGCCGGGGTGCCACCCCGGATCACGCAGTCGACGTTGTCGGCGATGACATCGACCTCGCGGTCACTCACGCCGATGTCCAGCTGGATCTCCGGGTAGCGCGCCTGGAAGTCCGGCAACGCCGGCACCAGCCGCAGCCGCGCGTACGGCCCGGGCACATCCACGCGCAGGCGTCCGCGCGGCTGGCTGGCCGCGTCACCCAGCCCGCCTTCCACCTCTTCCAGCTCGGCCAGCAGGCGGGCGATGCGCGGGTAGTAGGCCGCGCCGTCGGCGGTGACGCTGACCCGGCGCGTGGTGCGGTTGAGCAGGCGCAGCCGCAGGTGTGCCTCCAGTTGCTGCACCAGCTGGGTGGCCGTGGTGCGGCTGATCTGCAGGGTCTGCGCGGCGCGGGTGAAGCTGCCGGTTTCCACCACCCGGGCAAAGGCCCGCATCGCCTCGAAACGGTCCATGGCGGGCCATGATTGTTTGGAATTGACAATCAATCTAGGCCGATCATCGCGGTTTATCCAGACAGCGCTGACGGGGAGGATGGCGTTCTCTCCCACGGGATCTTCCCCATGTCACAGCGTGATGTCGTTTTCCCCGCCGGCCGCCAGGCCCTGTACGAGCGCAACCGCTACTCGCCTGCGATCCGTTCCAACGGCTTCCTGTTCGTATCCGGCCAGGTCGGCAGCCGTGAGGACGGCTCGCCCGAGCCAGACTTCGAAACGCAGGTGCGCCGCGCTTTCGAGAATCTCAATGCGGTGTTGGCTGCTGCCGGCTGCACGTTCGATGACGTGATCGACGTGACCGTGTTCCTGGTCGATCCAGAGAAGAACTTTGAGAAGGCCTGGGCAATCGTGCCGGAGTATTGGGGCGAGGCGCCGCACCCGACCCTGACCGGTATCGGCGTGACCTGGCTGTATGGGTTCCAGTTCGAGATCAAGGTGATCGCGAAGCTGCCGTGATACGGGTAGTGCCGGCCGCTGGCGGCAACGCGGTGGGGTCGAAAAGCGTGTCGACCAAGGTCGACACCTACCAGAGCACATGTGCGCGGCGCACCCGAACGATGTGGTGGGGTCAGAGCCCTTTCCGGAGGAAAGGGATCCGACCCCGCGCCCGGCCCAGCTGAACGGGAGATTCCGACGAATTCCCGAAGCGTCCATTGATATTGTATCCGGCGAAAACCGCTTGCTAGCCTGCCGTCCATGCGCTGGATCACCCGCCACCTCCGTTCGACCCTGCTGATGCTGCTGATGGCGGCATTCGTGGTCGTGCCGGTGGCCGACGCGCTGGCCTGCACGGTGGAACCGCATGCCAGCACGGTGCATGTGGAGTCCGCACCGGATGCCGATGGCGATGCCGACGGCAAGCACGTCGGTGCCTGTGGCCACAACCACTGCCACCACTCCAATCTGAGCCTGCCGGCCAGTACCTTCGCCGCCTTCGGTGCGCCGCTTCCGGCGCGCTGGATGAATGCCGGCGACGCGGCGACCTATGCGGTCGCCCAGGATGAACTGACGCGTCCTCCCCGGGCGTGAGTTGAGCGCGTCCCGCATTCGCGGGCTTCGGTTCCCCTCACCTCCGGAAATTCTTCATGTCGACCCTGACACGTCGGCCGCTGCGTGCGGCCGGGCGGGCCGTCGCCGTGTTGCTGGGCCTGGCCCCGGCGGCATCGGTGATGGCGCAAGCCGCCCCTTCCTACGACACCCTGCTTGAACGCCTGGACCAGCTGCCCGGCACCCGCGTCGGTGCGGCGCTGGCCGAGGCCGCCGACGCGCGCGCCGACCAGGCCCGTGCGTTGCCCAACCCTTCCCTCTCTTACTCCGCCGAAAACGTCTGGGGCACCGGCTCCTATGGCGGCATGGGCAAGGCCGATACCGTGCTCACCCTGTCCCAGCCGCTGGAGGTCTGGGGCCAGCGTGGCGCGCGTGTCCGTGCCGCCCGTGCCGAGGCACAGGCCGCCAACCTGCGTGGTGCCCAAAGCCGCAGCGACGTGGCCAGCCAGCTGGCGGTGGTCTATGCACAGGCGGAAAGTGCACTGCGCCGCTACACCCTGGCCGAAGAAGCACTGAGCCTCACCCGCGCTGACGCCAACGCGGTCAACGCGATGGTCAAGCAGGGCCGCGAGCCGCAGCTGCGCGCCGTGCAGGCGCAGAGCGAAGTCGCCAACGCCAGCGCCGCGCTGGATGAGGCGCAGGCCTTCCGCGATGCCGCGCTGGCCCGCCTGGCCGGTGCCGCGCTGCTGGATGCGCCGGTGCAGTCGATCGGCGACAGCCTGCTCGACCGCGCGCCGCCGTTGCCACGCGGTGCCACCGATACCGCGCTGGCGGTGCGCATCGCCGAAGCCGAAGCGGATGCGGCGGGCAAGCTGGTCGACGTGGAGCGCAAGCGCGCCCTGCCCGACCTGAGCGTCACTGCCGCGCAGACCCGCTTCCGCGAGGGGGGCGAGCGCGCCTACAACCTCGGGGTCAGCCTCAGCATCCCGCTGTTCGACCGCAACCGCGGGGGCATACGCGCCGCCAATGCCGACCAGCGCGCGGCCGAGGCACGCCTGGACCAGCAGCGCCGCGACAGCGAGGCGGCACGCCTCTCCGCGGTGGCCGGTTTGAAGGCCGCCGGCAGCCGTACCCGCGCCGCCGATGAAAGCGTGGTCGCCGCCGAAGAGGCGTATCGCCTGGCCCGCATCGGCTTCGACGCCGGGCGCATCTCGCAGCTGGAACTGCGCAGCACGCGCAGCGCCCTCATCGCCGCCCGCGGCACCGCCGTGGATGCGCGCCTGTCGCGCGTCGCCGCGGAAATCGATCTTGCCCGCCTTGAAGGGCGCGCACCTTTTGTGGAGGTCCCATGACGCTCTCCCGTACTTTCCCGCTGATCGGCGGCGTGCTGCTGGCCGCGCTGCTGGCCGGCTGCGCTGGCAACGCGCAGACACCTGCCAATGAAGACCCGGCTGCGGCCAAGGCCGGCACCGACGATGGCCACGGCCATGCCGCCGACAGCAAGGCGGCCAAGGCCGAATCCGCAAAGGCGCCCGCCGATGGCGATGAGGGTGTCGTGCAGCTGACTCCTGAGCAGATCAAGGCGTCCGGTATCGAAGTGGTCGCGGTCGGTCGTGGTGGCGGTAGCTCCACGCGCTTGTCCGGCCGGGTCGAACCGTCGGTCGGTGCACGCGCCTCGGTGGCGTCGACCGTGACCGGCCGCGTCGAACGCGTGCTGGTCGCACCGGGCACCGCGGTGAAGCAGAACCAGGCACTGGCGATCGTGGTCAGCGGCGAAGCGGCGGTGTTCCGCGCCAATGCGCTGGCCGCCTCGGCCGAGGCCGAGGCCGCGCGCCTGGCCTATGGTCGCGACAAGGCGCTGGTCGACCAGGGCGTGGTCGCCCGCCAGGAGATGGAAACCTCGCGCGCACGGTCGCTGGCGGCACAGGCCCAGGCCGCTGCCGCGCAGGCCCAGGCCGCTGCCAACGGTGCGCCCGATGCCAGTGGCCGCGTGCGCATCACCAGCCCGGTGGCCGGCATCGTCGGCAACGTGCAGGTCACTCCGGGCGGTGTAGTCGCCGCCGGCAGTGCAGTCGCCGATGTCGCCGACCCGACAATGAACGAGCTGGTGTTCACCGCACCGCCGGCGCTGGCCGCACAGGTCACGCCCGGCATGACGCTGGAAGTGAGCGTGCCGGGTGGCAGCTTCACCGCCACCGTCACCGGTTCGGCCGCCGATGTGCGCCAGCAGGGCGGCGTCGCGGTGATCCGCGCCACCCCGGTGGATGCGTCGCTGCCGCCGGCCGGTTCGCCGGTCTCGGCCGTGGTGGTCACCGAAGGCCAGGACGGTTCGCTCAGCGTCCCGGCCGATGCAGTGCAGAACGTTGATGGCAGCAGCGCGGTGTTTGTCGCCGTCGAAGGTGGCTTCAAGGCGCAGCCGGTGCTGGCCGGGCGCCGTGCCGGTGACCGCATCGAGATCCTCGCTGGGCTGACCGGCAGCGAGCGCATCGTCGGTGCCAATGCCTTCCTGCTCAAGGCCGAGCTGGCCAAGGGCGAAGCCGAGCACGGCCACTGAGGAGGCGACCATGTTCAAGCTGATCATTGAAACAGCGGTGCGCCACCGCTGGCTGGTGGTGTTCATGGCCGCACTGATCGCCGCGGTGGGCCTGTTCCAGCTGGGCAAGCTGCCGATCGACGCGGTGCCGGACATCACCAACCGTCAGGTACAGATCAACACGGTGGCACCGGCGCTGACACCGGAGCAGATCGAGCGGCAGGTGACCTATCCGCTGGAAACCGCGCTGGCCGGCATTCCCGGCCTGACCACCACGCGTTCGCTGTCGCGCAATGGTTTCTCGCAGGTCACCGCGATCTTCACCGATGCCACCGACATCTACTTCGCCCGCCAGCAGGTGGCCGAACGCATGCGCGAGGCATCGGAAGACCTGCCCGATGGTGCATCACCGATGCTGTCGCCGGTCACCACCGGCCTTGGCGAGGTGCTGATGTGGACGGTGGACTTCACCGCGTTCGATCCGGCCAAACTGGCCAAACCCGATGAAGCGGGCTGGCAGGCCGGCGAGGTCTACCGCACACCGGAAGGCAACCTGCTGCGTACGCCCGAAGAACGTGCGACCTACCTGCGCACCGTGCAGGACTGGATCATCGCGCCGCAGATGCGTTCCAGCCCGGGGCTGGCCGGCGTCGATACGGTCGGCGGCTACGTGAAGGAATACGGCGTGCATCCGGACAGCGCCAAACTGGCCGCGCATGGCCTCGGCCTGGCCGACCTGGTCACTGCGCTGCAGCGTTCCAACGTGCAGGCCGGTGCCGGCTTCGTACAGCGTGCCGGCGAGGGCCTGGTGGTACGTGCCGACGGCCTGGCGCTGACCACCGACGACCTGGCACAGGCCCCGGTGGCGACCCGCAATGGCGTGGTGGTACGCGTAGCCGATGTGGCCACGGTGGAACTGAGCCGCGCGCCGCGGCTGGGTGCGGCCAGCCGCAACGGCCATGAAGCCGTGCTGGGCACCGCGCTGATGATTGCCGGTGGCAACAGCCGCACCGTGGCCCAGGCAGCGGCCGCGCGCCTGGAACAGGTAAACAAGTCACTGCCGGCCGACATCGTGGCGGCACCGGTGCTGGACCGCAGCGTGCTGGTCAATTCCACCATCAAGACCGTCGCCAGGAACCTCACCGAGGGCGCGCTGCTGGTGGTGGTGGTGCTGTTCCTGCTGCTGGGCAACCTGCGTGCGGCAACGATCACCGCGCTGGTGATTCCGCTGTCGTTCCTGTTCGCAGTGATCGGTATGAACCGCTTCGGCATCAGTGGCAACCTGATGAGCCTGGGTGCGCTGGACTTCGGCATCCTGGTGGACGGTGCGGTGATCGTGGTCGAGTCGACACTGCTGATGCTGGGCCAGCGCCGCGCCGAACTGGGCCGTGCGCTGACCGCGATGGAACGCCTGCGCGTAGCCGCCGATTCGGCCATTAAGATGGCGCGCCCTGCGGCCTTCGGCCAGCTGATCATCCTGCTGGTGTTCGCGCCGATCCTCACGCTGGAGGGCGTGGAGGGCAAGACGTTCCACCCGATGGCGGCCACGTTCATGCTGGCCCTGGTCGGTGCCTTCCTGTTTTCCTTCACCTTCGTGCCGGCGATGGCCGCGCTGCTGGTGCGCGAGCCCAAGGTGAAGGACGGCGATGCGCACGCGGACGACGGCGAGCACGAAACCAGGCTGATCCGCGTGCTGCGTGCGCGCATCGAACCGGTGGTGCGCAAGGCCGTGGCGCACCCGCGCACGGTGCTGGCCGGTGCGGTGATGATGGTGGTGGTGGGCATCGGCGCGTTCTCGCTGCTGGGCCGCGAGTTCATGCCGACCCTGGATGAAGGCAACGTGGCGATGCAGGCCCTGCGCGTGCCATCGACCTCGCTGGAGCAGTCACTGGCAATGCAGCTGGCGCTGGAAAAGGCGATTGCCAAGCAGCCGGAAGTGGAAACCGTGTTCTCGCGCACCGGTACCGCCGAGGCGGCGATCGACCCGATGCCGACCAACATTTCCGACAGCGTGATCGTGTTGAAGCCACGCAAGGACTGGCCCGATCCGACGCTGGCCAAGGACGCACTGGTGGCGCGCTTCGAGAAACTGGCCGGGCAGCAGCTGGGCAACAGCTTCGAGTTCAGCCAGCCGATCGAGCTGCGCTTCAACGAACTGATTTCCGGCGTGCGTACCGACCTGGCCGTAATGATCTTCGGTGATGACTTCAGCCAGCTGCAGAAGGTGGCCGACCAGGTGGCGTTGAAGCTGCGTGCGGTGGATGGCGCGGCCGACGTGCGGGTGGAACAGATCTCCGGCCTGCCCACGCTCAACGTGGCGATCGACCACGTGGCGGCGGCACAGTACGGGTTGAGCGCTGCAGATGTGAGTGATGCGCTGTCCACCGGCATCGGCGGTACCACGGCCGGCAAGATCTTCGAAGGCGACCGCCGCTTCAACGTGGTGGTGCGCCTGGACGATGCCTCGCGCAACGATCCGGACCAGCTGGCCTCGCTGCCGATCGCCACGCCATCGGGGCTCGTGATTCCGTTGTCGTCGGTGGCGCGCATTACCGTGAGCGAAGGGCCGAACCAGATCAGCCGCAACAACGGCAGCCGCCGCGTGGTGGTGCAGGCCAACGTGCGCGGTCGCGATCTGGGCGGCTTCGTCGGCGAGGCGCAGGCCGCGGTGGCCGACGTGGCGCTGCCGCCGGGCGCCTACCTGACCTGGGGCGGTCAGTTCGAGAACCTGCAGCGCGCGGAGAAGCGGTTGGCAACCGTGGTGCCGGTGGTGTTCCTGCTGATCGGCAGCCTGCTGTTCATGGCCCTGCGCAGCGGCAAGGAAGCCATTCTGGTGTTCAGCTGCGTGCCGTTGGCGCTGGTCGGTGGCATCCTCGCGCTGCTGCTGCGAGGCATGCCGTTCTCAGTATCGGCGGCAGTTGGCTTCATCGCCGTCTCCGGCGTGGCCACGTTGAACGGCCTGGTGCTGATGCAGGCGATCCGCGAACGCCTGGACGCCGGCGACCTGCCGCTGCAGGCAGCAATCAACGGTGCCTCCAGCCGCATCCGCGCGGTGCTGACCACGGCGCTGGTGGCGATCGTCGGCTTCATCCCGATGGCGATTGCCAGCGGTTCCGGTGCGGAGGTGCAGAAGCCGCTGGCCACGGTGGTGATCGGTGGCCTGATCACCGCCACCGTGCTGACCCTGCTGGTGCTGCCGACCTTCGCAGCACGGGTGGCCAAGCCGCGGCCGGTGGGGTGAGGCGAGAGGGGGTCGGAGCCCTTTCCACAGGAAAGGGATCCGACCCCGTGACCGGGTCGGGTTGCCGGCCAGCGGCCGGCACTACCCTTGCACGGTCAGGCCTTCTTGCGCTCGGCGATGTAGGCCTGGATCTGCTGTTCCAGCACCGGCAGCGGCACCGAGCCCTGCTTGAGCAGGGTGTCGTGGAAGCCCTTGATGTCGAACTTGTCGCCCAGCTCCTTCTCGGCCTGCGCACGCAGGCGCACGATGGCGATCTCGCCCAGCTTGTAGCTCAGCGCCTGGCCAGGCCAGGAGATGTAGCGGTCCACCTCGGTGGTCACTTCATGCTCGCTCAGCGCGGTGTGGTCACGCAGGTAGGCCAACGCCTGCTCGCGGGTCCAGCCCTTGCTGTGCACGCCGGTGTCGATCACCAGGCGCGCGGCACGCCACATCTCGTAGGTCAGGCGGCCGAAATCCTCGTACGGGGTTTCGTAGATGCCCATCTCCACGCCCAGCTTCTCGCAGTACAGCGCCCAGCCTTCGCCATAGGCGGAGATGTAGGCGTTGCGGCGGAACTCCGGCAGGTTCTTCTGCTCGGCGGCGATCGCGCCCTGCAGCGAGTGGCCCGGATCGGATTCATGCAGGGTCAGCGCCGGCAGGTTGTACAGCGGGCGCGACGGCAGGTTGTAGGTGTTGAGCCAGTAGGTGCCCATGCCACCGCGGCCGGCCGTCCAGAACGGTGCGATGTCTGGCGGCACCGGCACGATGGTGAAGCGCGCGCGCGGCAACGTCATGTACTTGCCCAGCTGGCCGTCCGCCCGCTTGGAGATCCACGCGGCACGCGACAGCAGCTCTTCCGGTGTCTTTGCATAGAACTGCGGATCGGTACGCAGGAAGGTCAGGAACTCGGCAAAGCTGCCCTTGAACTTCACCTGCTTGATGATGTCGTTCATTTCCTTCTGGATGCGCTCGACCTCGCCCAGGCCGATGCGGTGGATCTCGTCCGGCGACAGGTCCAGCGTGGTGTATTCGTGGATCTGCTGCCGGTAGTACGCCTTGCCATCGGGCATCGCTTCTGCGGCCAGGGTGGTGCGCGCCTGTGGCACGTACTCGTTGACGAAGAAGGTGCGCAGCTGCTGGAACGCCGGCACCACCTTGCCGCTGATCGCCGCGCGCGCCTGCGCCTGCAGCCTGGCCTGCTCGGCGGCCGGGATGGTGGTGGGCAGCTTCTTGAACGGCGCGTACAGCGGCGACTCGGTCGGGTCCTTCAGCTCGGCGACGGTGGCGATGGACACTTCGCGGCCATCGAGCACCGCGCGCGGCACGCTGAAACCACGCTTCAGGCCGGCGCGCATGTTCTCGGTCTGCTGGCCGAAGTAGCGCGGTACATCATTCAGGCGTGCGATGTAGTTCTGGTAGTCCTGCACGGTCTTCATCTCGCGCCGGGCCATGAAGGACAGGTTGGACCAGAACGAGGAATCGGCGTTGAACGGCATCTCGTAGCCGCGCAGGCGCGTCTCTTCGGCCAGGTTGAACACCTGGTCGTGGTAGATCGCGTAGTTGACCTGGTTGTCGGCCGACAGGGTCTTCGGGTCGATCTTCTTCAGCGCGGCCAGGGTCTCATCCCACACCTTCAGGCGCGCCTGCTGCGCGGCCGGGCCGACGTCGGGCATGCGGGTGGCGTTCGCCGGGGCGTCCTCGTCCTCGCTGGCCTCGCCACCGCCCTGCTGGCGCCACTTCCATTCCTTCTCGTACAGCGCGCGGAAGGCGGCGTCGGCGGGCGATTCAGTGGCCACGCCGGACGGTGCGGCGGTGGCGGGCGGCGCGGCCAGGGCCACGGCGGGGGCGGACAGGGCGATCAGCAGGGCAACGGCAAGGCGGGTTTTCACGAGCACAGGTTCCCGGGAAGGCAGACCCCGATCATGGCACCGCCCATCGCCCGTGGCATGGGACGAAGGTCCTGCCTGCGCAGCAGACCGGGGCCCCGGTAGCCGCCAACCTTGGTTGGCGCTGGGTTCCCCGTGTGCCAACCAAGGTTGGCAGCTACCAGGCACGGTAGCCAGGTACGCAGTAGACCCACGTCATGCGTGGATGCGCCGCGGATCCGGACGGGGTGATCCGGACGGGGTCAGAGCCCTTTCCCATGAAAAGGGATCCGACCCCCGGGGCCTCAGTGGCTGGCCTTGTCTCGCTTCCAGCCGCGGTGCTTGATGTCCAGGTGCAGGCTGTACAGCGCGGTGAACGCCGGGAACAGGTTCTGCAGCACGCCCACCGAGTCCTGCTTGGCCGAGAACAGGAAGTAGCTCAGCGTCATCAGGCTGCCGAGCACGCTCATGTACCAGAACAGGCGCGGGATCACCGGCTTGCCGGCGCGCTTGGACGCGACGAACTGGACCAGCCAGCGGCCGCCGAACATCAGCGCGCCGGTATAGCCGATCAGCTTCCAGCCGGTCACGTGCAGGCCGGTCCAGTACAGCCAGGTCAGCGGCTGGTCGAGCCAATGCAGCTCCAGATCCATCAGCGCTCCTCCACCGCGGTGCGCTTGCTGCGGGTGATCAGCCAGGCCACGCCACGCAGGTCGCGGATGCCGACCAGCGCGCGGCCGAGGTTGTTGTACTTGGACACGCCAGCGGTACGGTGGCGGTGGTTGACCGGCACGCTGGTGGTCTTCCAGCCGGCGCGCTGCATCAGCGCCGGCAGGTAGCGGTGCATGTGGTCGAAGTACGGCAGGTCGAGGAACGCGCTGCGTTCGAACAGCTTGATGCCGCAGCCGGTATCGGGCGTATCGTCGCGCAGCATGCGTGCACGGATGGCGTTGGCCCATTTGCTGGCCCAGCGCTTGCTGCCGCTGTCCTGGCGGTTGACGCGCCAGCCGGCGAACAGCTTCACCTGCGCCTCGGCGGCGTCGCGTGCGGCGAGCAGCTTGGGGATATCGGCCGGATCGTTCTGGCCATCGCCATCCAGGGTCGCGATCCACGGCGCGCGCGCGTGCTTGACGCCGGTGCGCACCGCGGTGCTCTGCCCGCTCTGGTTCACATGGTGCAGCACGCGCAGTTCCGGGGTGGTCGCCTTCAGTCCCTGCAGCACCGCCAGGGTGTCATCGCGCGAGTGATCGTCGATGTAGACGATTTCGAACGGCAGCCGGCCACGCAGCGCGGCGGTGATTTCGGCGACCAGCGGGGCGACATTGTCGCGCTCGTTGAATACCGGGACGACAACGGAAAGCTCGGGTTGGCTCATAAGGCACTCGGCCAAAGGGGGGACAAAGACCGCGCATTCTCCGCTGCCGAGGTTATCCGAAGATGAACCCCGCGGCGTGAGGATCCATCCTCAGGCGCGATCGCCAAAATACTCGCGGCACCACTGCACCACAGGCGGCAGGCCTTCTTCGATCGGGGTCACCGCATCGAAGCCGAAAGCGTCATGTGCGCGCCGGGTATCGGCCATCGTGCGCACCATGTCGCCGGGCTGCATGGGCTTGTACACCTTCTGCGCGGGGCGGCCGGCGGCCTGCTCGATCACGCTGATGAAGCGCTCCAGCTCGACCGGCGTATGGTTGCCGAGGTTGAACACCCGGTGCGGCACCGGGCCGTCGGCCGGATGCGCGAGGGCGCCGAGGATACCGCACACAATGTCGGAGACATGTGTGAAATCGCGCTGCATGCGGCCTTCGTTGAACACGTCGATCGGCCGCCCGGCCAGCACCGCGCGGGAGAACAGCAGCGGTGCCATGTCCGGCCGGCCCCACGGGCCATACACGGTGAAGAAGCGCAGGCCGGTGGCATGCAGGCCGTACAGCTGCGCGTAGGTGTAAGCCATCAGCTCATTGGCCGCCTTGGTCGCCGCGTACAGCGAACGCGGCTGGTCTACGCGCTGGTCCTCGGAGAACGGCGGCGTGGCCGAATCGCCGTAGACCGAGCTGCTGGAGGCATACACCAGGTGCTGCACGCCACGGTGGCGGCACAGTTCGAGCATGTTGACGAAGCCGACCAGGTTGCTGTCGACGTAGGCGTGCGGGTTTTCCAGCGAATAGCGCACGCCGGCCTGGGCGGCCAGATGGATCACCGCCGTCGGCTGCACTTCATCGAACAGCGCAGCCAGGCCCTCGCGGTCGGTCAGGTCGAGGGTGCGCAGGTCCAGGGTCGGGCACAGTGCGGCCACACGGTCGCGCTTGATCTGCGGGTCGTAGTAGTCGTTGAAATTGTCCAGGCCGACCACCGGCTGGCCCGCCTCCAGCAGCGCGCGGGCGGTGTAGGCACCGATGAAGCCGGCAGCGCCGGTGAGCAGGATGGTCATTGCAGTTGCCTGGAAATCAATGAGTACAGGTGCAGAGGATACGCTGCGGGCTCAGAACAGCCCGAAACGCTTCTTGGCCACATTGGTGCGGCCGGGTTCGATCACGTCCTGGATCTTCTTCGCATCGAAGCGGTCGAGCAGCGCCTCGGCGCCCTTCTTCAGCTTCAGGTCCATCTCCTCCGGGTACAGCGGCATCAGGGCCATGAAGGCGATGGTCCTGCCATCTTCCAGCACCAGCTCGGCGAATTCTTCCGGGGTGGTTACCGGCGGCAGCACGATGGCACCGTCGAAGCCCACGCCCGGCGCGTAGGGTTCGCTGGGATGCCCGTTGGGAATGGTGTGGCCGAAGCCCAGCCAGGTGTCGTACTCGTGCGGCAGCCGCGCCATGCCCTTCAGCAGGCGCACCGGCCAGTAGTTGCGCTCGTCCTCGAAGGCGTCCTGCGAGATCGGCCAGTCGGCCGGCAGGGTCACCATCAGCTCCATGTAGCGCGGCACGTCCGCATCCACCTCGGCGGGCACGGTCATCGGCAGATCGCTCATGCCGGAAGTCACCAGCCGCAGATACGGGAACTGGTCGGTAGCCGGCACCACGTGCACGTCGATGTGCACCAGGTCGGAGATGATCTCGTGGAAGACGCCGGACACCGGGCCCAGGTGGCGCTCGATGTGCGCGCCGATCGCCTCGATGTGTTCTTCGCCCTGCGGCGGGGTGAAGTCCTTCTGGCGGCTGTGCACCAGGATCGGGCTGCCGCCCGGGCTGACGTCGTCGAATGCGTTGCTCATGTCCTGCTCCCTGGATGAGGCCACGGGCCGGAAGGCAGTACATCCCACGGCGCGCGCGGCGGTACGTTCCCTGTCATTGGCGGGACACGGCAGGAACGGGCCGCGCCCCTGTCACTGCGCCGGGCTCAGCCCTGGCGCGTGCGCAGCTTTTCCAGCACGCCGTCCAGGGTATCCAGGTCGGTGTAGTGGATGATCAGCTTGCCCTTGCCACCGCGGCCATGATGGATCGCCACCTTGGCGCCCAATGCTTCGGACAGTTCGGTTTCCAGCGAGGCGATGTCGGCCTGCTGCACCTTCGGCGTGGCCGCCGGGCGGTTGCTCGGCACCTTGCCGGCGGCGAAGGCCTGCGCCCGGCGCTCGACCTCGCGCACCGACCAGCCTTCATCGGCTGCTTCCTGGGCCAGCTTGCCGGCCAGCTCGGGAGCCAGGGTCAGCAGCGCGCGGGCGTGGCCCATTTCCAGGCGGCGGGTTTCCAGCAGCAGGCGGATCGCCACCGGCAGCTCCAGCAGGCGCAGCAGGTTGGACACCGCCGCGCGCGAGCGGCCGACGGCCTCGGCGGCCTCGGCATGGGTCAGGGTGAACTCGCTGATCAGGCGCTGCAGCGCCTCGGCTTCTTCCAGCGGGTTGAGGTCTTCGCGCTGGATGTTCTCGATCAGCGCCATCGCGATGACGGTGCGGTCTTCCAGCTCGCGCACCACCACCGGCACTTCGTCCAGGCCGGCCAGCTGCGATGCGCGCCAACGGCGTTCACCGGCGACGATTTCGTAGTTGCCCGCCGGCAGCTGGCGCACCAGGATCGGCTGGATCACGCCCTGCGACTTGATCGAGTCGGCCAGCTCGGACAGCTTGCCCTCGTCCATCTCGCGGCGCGGCTGATACTTGCCCGGCTGCAGCTGGCCGACCGGCAACTTGCGCAGCACTTCACCCGGCAGCGGCTCGATCACCGCGGTGGTGGCCTGCACCTGGCTGACCGCGCCTTTCGGGCCCAACAGCGCATCCAGGCCACGGCCGAGGCCTCGCTTCTTGGCTGCCGGCTTGCTGCTGGTCATCAGACGATCTCCACGGCCTTGCCGGCCTTGTTGCGTTCGTTGTTGCGGCGGATGATCTCGCCGGCCAGGCCTAGGTAGGCCACGCCACCGCGCGAGGCGCGGTCGTAGCCGACGATGCTCTGGCCATGGCTGGGTGCCTCGGCCAGGCGCACGTTGCGCGGCACGATGGTGCGGAACACGCGGTCGCCGAAGTGCTCGGTGAGCTCGGCCGACACTGCGTTGGCCAGGTTGTTGCGCACGTCGAACATGGTGCGCAGCACGCCTTCGATCTCCAGCGCCGGGTTCAGGCTGGTGCGCAGCGCTTCGATGGTTTCCACCAGCGCGCTCAGGCCTTCCAGCGCGTAGTACTCGCACTGCATCGGCACGATCACCGAGTCGGCGGCGGCCAGCGCGTTGAGCGTCAGCAGCGACAGCGCCGGCGGGCAGTCGATCAGGATGTAGTCGTACTCGTCGCGGATCGGCGCCAGCGCGCGCTTCAGGCGCTGCTCGCGCTCGCTCTGGCCCATCAGCTGGATCTCGGCGGCTGTCAGGTCGATATTGCCGGGCAGCAGGTCGTAACCCTCGGCAGTCTGCACGCGTACATCGGCAGCGCTGTTCTCGCCGAGCAGCAGGTCACAGGTGGAGGCGGCCAGCTCGCGTTTGTCCACGCCACTGCCCATGGTCGCGTTGCCCTGCGAATCCAGGTCGACCAACAGCACGCGCTTGGGTGCGTTGGCCAGGGAAGCGGCCAGGTTGACGGCGGTCGTGGTCTTGCCGACGCCACCCTTCTGGTTGGCGATGGCGATGATGCGGGCCATGCGGGTGTGCCTCGTCGACGTGTGCTGGGACCGGTCATTATGCGTACAACCGGCCCCTTGCGGAAATCGTGGATCGCCAACCCGTTGTTCCACAAGGGGCTGGCGGCGGGAATCAGGGGCCTGTAACAGTGACCAGGTGGCGTTCGCCGGCCAGGCCGGGCACGCTCAACGGGGTCACCTCGCGCACCTGCCAGCCCGCCGGCAGGTCCGCGATCTCCTCATGCGGGTAGACGCCCTTCATGGCCAGCAGTACGCCGCCGGGGCGCAGCAGGTGGCCACCGACGCGGACGATGCCGGCCAGGGTGTCCATCGCGCGCGCGGTCAGCTGGTCGTAGCGGCCGGCCTCGTCCAGCGCCTCGGCGCGCGACTCGGCCACGCGGGCGTTGCCCAGGCCGAGCTGGCGCACGGCTTCGCGCATGAAGCGCGCCTTCTTGCCGTTGCTCTCGACCAGGGTGACCTGCAGGCCCGGGCAGGCGATCGCCAGCGGGATGCCGGGCAGCCCGGGGCCGGTGCCAAGGTCGGCCAGGCTGCCGTCGGCCACGAACGGCTGCATCGCCAGCGAGTCGAGCAGGTGGCGGGTGACCATCTCCTGCGGGTCGCGGATGGCGGTGAGGTTGTAGGTGCCGTTCCAGCGGTGCAGCAGGGCCAGGTAGCGCAGCAACGGCGGCGCCAGCGCGGCGTCCAGGCCCATGCTGGCCAGGCCCTGTTCCAGCGTGGCAGACACGCTGGCGGGAAGTGGGTGTTCGCTCATGCCGGCATTATCGCCGGTTTTGCGCGCCGATTCCCCGCTTCAGTGTGGATACCAGGCCAATGCGGCGCGGAACTGGCCGCTGGCCTGCCACTCGTGCAGGTGCCAGCGCGCGGCCTCGCCCAGTTCCGGGTCGCACCAGCGCAGGTGCAGGGCGCCATCGGGCCCGGGCGCCAGCTGCAGGCGGTGCAGGCCGAACGAGATGCCCTGCCCGTGCGCCTTCAGGATGGCCTCCTTGACGCACCACACGCGGAAGAACCAGTGCTCGCGCCCGGCCTCATCCAGGCGTTCCAGCCAGGCCACCTCCTGCGGGTGGAAGAAGCGCCGCACGATTTCCAGCAGGCGCGGTCGCGGCCGCAGCAGCTCCAGGTCCACGCCCAGCCGCACGCCTTCGCCCAGCGCCACCAGCAGCACCTCGCCGCTATGGCTCCAGCCGGTGCCGTAGTGGGCCAACGGGCCGCTCAGTTCCGGCCGGCCCTTGTCATCGCGGACCAGCGGCAGCGTCTGCGGGTCGGCGCCCAATGCCTGTGCCAGCACCTGCCGCGCCTGCGGTTCACCACGCTGGCCCGGCACATGCGGGCGCCGCCAGACCGTCACCGGACCGAAGCGCCAGGGGCCATCGAGGGTGGCTGGCAGGCTCATGCGCACACGCCCATCACGCAATTCCACGACGGGTTCACAGCCCTGCGCGTCAACTGGTCACAGTTCCCCACCGGAGGTTCGATCATGGGCATCATCATCTGGCTGATCGTCGGCGGCATCGTAGGCTGGCTGGCCAGCATCATCATGAAGCGCGATGCCCAGCAGGGCATCATCCTCAACATCGTGGTCGGCATCGTCGGCGCGCTGATTTCCGGCTGGCTATTCGGCGGCGGCATCAACGAAGCGATCACCCTCCGCACCTTCCTGTTCTCGCTGATCGGCGCGGTGATCCTGCTGGCGATCGTCAACCTGTTCACCCGCAAGAGCATACGGTGATCTGAGGGTAGTGCCGGCCACTGGCCGGCAGATGTTCCAGAACGGGCCCGGCAATCGTCGGGCCCTGTTCGTTCAACCGATCTGCACCCAGGCCGGCGCATGGTCACTCGGGCGTTCCCAGGTGCGCGGCTCGCGGTCGATGCCCGAGGCCACCGCACTGCCCTTCAGCGCATCGGAGACCAGGGTCAGGTCGATGCGCAGGCCCAGGTTGCGGCGGAAGCCGGCGGCACGGTAGTCCCACCAGCTGAAGGTACCCGCCTCGTCGTTGTGCAGGCGGAAGCCATCGTGCAGGCCCAGCTGCAGCAGCTTGTTCAATGCGCCGCGCTCGGCGGTGGAGGTCAGGATGTGGTTGTCGTTCCACACCGCCGGGTCGTGCACGTCGCGCGCGTCCGGGGCGATGTTGAAGTCGCCCATCACGATCAGCTTCGGGTGGCGCTGCAGTTCTCCGGCGATCCAGGCATGCACCGCTTCCAGCCAGCGCAGCTTGTAGTCGTACTTGTCGGTACCGATGTCCTGGCCGTTGACCACGTACAGGTTGATCACCCGCAGGTCGCCGAAGGTGCCGGCGATGACGCGCTTCTGCTCGTCCTCGAAACCGGGAATGCCGATCTGCACGTCCTGCGCCGGCTCACGCGACAGCAGCGCCACGCCGTTGTAGGTCTTCTGGCCGGCGAACACGCTGCGGTAGCCCGCGGCGATCAGCGCCGAATCGGGGAACTTGTGGTCCTCCAGCTTGGTTTCCTGGATGCCGACGATGTCCGGGCCGAAGTCCTTGAGCCACTGCTCCAGGTGCGGCAGGCGGACATTGAGCGAATTGACGTTCCACGAGGCGATCTTCATGGGGGCATTCTACCCGGGTGGGCTTGGGTTGCCTTGTAGAGCCGAGCCCACGCTCGGCTGTGTCTGCCTGGACCAGCCAAGAGCAGCCGAGCGTGGGCTCGGCTCTACAGAAGAATCAGGCCCTGAATCAAGTGGAGCCACGCCATGCGTGGCTTCATCGCAGCAGGAACCGCAACAACCCCGCAATCCTCGAATACGGCGGCCGCAGCCGGTCGCTGGCCGCCCAGCGCGACTGCCACAGCACCGGCAGCCGCTTGCTCATCGCATCGAACCCGGCGCGGCCGTGGTACGCGCCCATGCCGCTGGCCCCTACCCCGCCAAACGGCAGGCCATCGGCGGCGAAGTGCAGCAGCGTGTCATTCACCGTCACCCCGCCGGCCACCACCTGGCCGAGGATGCGCTCCACCGCCGCGCGGTCGTGGCTGAAGGGATACAGCGCCAGCGGCCGGTCGCGGGACAGCACGTCCGCCAGCGCCGCCTCCAGGTCCGGGTAGGCCCGCACCGGAAGGATCGGGCCGAAGATCTCCTCGCGCATCAGGTCCAGGTCGTCCGGCGGGTCCAGCACCACGGTCGGCACCAGCAGGCGCTCGCGGTCGGCGCGCGCGTCATCCACCTGCGCCAGCGGAATCACCGGCACCCCGCGCTGCCGCGCCTGTGCCAGGTAGCCCTGCAGGCGCCGGTACTGGCCTTCATTGATGATGCGGGTGTAGTCGTCGGCATCGCTGAAGTCGCCATAGCGCTCGCGCACCTGCTGCTGCAGCGCCTGTACGAATTCGCGCTGGCGAACGGTATCGATCAGCACGTAATCCGGCGCGATGCAGGTCTGGCCCGCGTTGAACCACTTGCCGGTGGCCAGCCGCGCAGCGGCTTTGTCCAGCGGGAAATCGCGACAGACAATCGCCGGCGACTTGCCGCCCAGCTCCAGTGTGACCGGTACCAGATGCTCAGCGGCGGCGGCCATCACCTTGCGGCCAACCGCCGTCGAGCCGGTGAACAGCAGAT
This sequence comes from Stenotrophomonas sp. LC732, assembly GCF_052446685.1. Lineage (NCBI taxonomy): Bacteria > Pseudomonadati > Pseudomonadota > Gammaproteobacteria > Lysobacterales > Lysobacteraceae > Stenotrophomonas > Stenotrophomonas sp. LC732. The sequence goes on from NZ_CP199214.1 coordinate 4,389,404, forward strand.
GGTCCAGCGGCAGCGACGACACCGCTGCGGCCACATCCGCCCCGCCCTGCACCACCGCCACCCGATCGGGCGGGAACACGCTGGCCAGCAGATCGGCCAGGAACGCGCTGGTGCGGGGCGTGTGTTCCGAAGGTTTCAGCAGTACGTGGTTGCCCGCAGCGATGGCGGTGGCCAAAGGCACCAATGCCAGCGTGACCGGGTAGTTCCACGGTGAGATCACCCCGACCACGCCCAACGGCGTCGGCCGCAGCTGCGCGCGCGCCGGCCACAGCTTCCATCCCGCCGATGCCCGCTGCGGCTTCGACCAGCGCCGCAGGTGGCGGCGCAGGTGGTCGATGGCCGACAGCACGCTCATGCCATCGGCCAGCTTCGATTCAACGTGGGCGCGATGCCCGAAGTCCTCGGCGATGGCCTGGGCCATTTCGTCCAGGCGCGGCTTCAATGCCTCGCGCAGACGGCGCAGGTCGGCTTCGCGCTGGTCGAGCGTGGGGCGCTGGGCCTGCCAGGCGCTGCGCAGGGTGTGCAGGAGGGCGGGAAGGTCTGCCGGCGTGGTGGTGGTCATGGGCCGACTATACGGGGTGCTGCGCAACGCAATGGTAGTGCCGGCCGCTGGCCGGCAAGGGCTTCATGTCCGCGGCGATTCAGGAGGTTGCCGGCCAGCGGCCGGCACTACCGGATGCGGGCCGAGTGGGCACGGCCCACAAGCAGAAAGGCCGCGGTCTGCACCGCGGCCTTTCCTTCACTGCATGGAACCCACCGGTTACTTGGTGATATCCACGTTCTTGGTTTCGCGCAGGAACAGGCCGCCGATCACCACCGACATCAGTGCGATCGCGATCGGGTACCACAGGCCGTAGTACAGGTTGCCGGTACCGGCCACCAGCGCGAACGAGATCGCCGGCAGGAAGCCACCGAACCAGCCGTTGCCGATGTGGTACGGCAGCGACATCGAGGTGTAGCGGATGCGGGTCGGGAACAGTTCGACCAGGTAGGCGGCGATCGGGCCGTAGACCATGGTCACGTACAGCACCAGCAGCCACAGCATGAAGATGGTGCCGGCGATGTTGATGCGGGCGCCATCGGCCTTGGCCGGGTAGCCGGCGGTGGTCAGGGCGGTCTTCAGTTCCGCACCGAACGCATCGGCCTTGGCCTTGCCTTCTTCCTTGGTCAGGCCGGCGGCCTCATACGAGGTGACGCTGGCGCTGCCCACGTTCACCATCGCCAGCGAACCGGCGGCGGCGGGCTGCACGTCGTACGGCACACCGGCCTTGGTCAGCGCGGCGGTGGCCACGTCGCAGGAGCTGGTGAACTTGCGCAGGCCGACCGGATCGAACTGGAACGAGCAGGTAGCCGGATCGGCCACGACCAGGGCCGGCGAGCTGCTGCGGGCTTCTTCGATGGCCGGGTTGGCGAAGTGGGTCAGGCCCTTGAAGATCGGGATGTAGGTGATGGCCGCCAGCAGGCAGCCGGCCAGGATGATCTTCTTGCGACCGATGCGGTCGGACAGCCAGCCGAAGAAGATGAAGAACGGCGTACCCAGTGCCAGCGCAGCGGCGATCAGCAGGTAGGAGGTGGTGGCATCGACCTTCAGCATGCTGCTGAGGAAGAACAGCGCGTAGAACTGGCCGCCGTACCAGACCACCGCCTGGCCGGCCGCCGCACCGAGCAGGACCAGCAGCATCAGCTTCAGGTTGCCACCCTTCAGGCTGTCGCGGAACGGGGTCTTGGAGCCCTTGCCTTCAGCCTTCATCTGCTGGAACAGCGGCGATTCGCTCAGCTGCAGGCGGATCCATACCGAAATGCCCAGCAGCAGGATCGAGACCAGGAACGGGATGCGCCAGCCCCAGGCTTCGAAGGCCTCGTTGCCCAGCGTCATGCGGCAGGCCAGGATGATCAGCAGCGACAGGAACAGGCCCAGCGTGGCGGTGCACTGGATGAAGCTGGTGTACAGGCCGCGCTTGTCGTCCGGCGCGTGCTCGGCCACGTAGGTGGCGGCACCGCCGTACTCGCCGCCCATCGCCAGGCCCTGGGCCAGGCGCAGGATGATCAGGATCACCGGTGCGGCGAAACCGATCGAGGCGTAGTTGGGCAGCACGCCGACCAGGAAGGTCGAGATGCCCATGATCAGGATGGTGACCAGGAAGGTGTACTTGCGGCCGATGCGGTCGCCGAGGCTGCCGAAGAAGGCCGCGCCGAACGGACGCACGAAGAAGCCGGCAGCGAACGCCAGCAGGGCGAAGATCATGCCCGTGGTTTCATTGACGCCACTGAAGAACTGCTTGGCGATGATGGCCGCGAGCGAGCCGTACAGGAAGAAGTCATACCACTCGAAGACCGTGCCGAGGCTCGAGGCGAAGATGACTTTCTTGTGGCCCTTGGTCAGGGTGCCCGCCGCATGGTGCGGGCCTGGTGCAGTGCTGGACATAAGACGCTTCCCCTCCGAAGCAATCGTTGTGGGTGGGTGCCGACCGTTGGTCGGCACACAATCTCTGTAGGTGCCGACTTTGGCCGGCACCCCATCTCGGTAGATGCCGACCTTGGCCGGCACCCCATCTCGGTAGATGCCGACCTTGGCCGGCACCCCATCTCGGTAGGTGCCGGCCGCTGGCCGGCACGCTCTTAGAAGCTGTACTTCGTGGTGAACTGCAACCGGGTGATGTCACCCTTGTTGCCGTTCTCCACTTCGCGACGGCCGTACATCAGCTCGGCGCCGATATCGACCTTGGGCAGCGGCGAATAGAAGATGTTGCCGCGGATGCTCTGCACGCTCTTGGTCACCAGCGGGCCGAGGATGCTGTCGTTGTCGTAGTCGCTGCGCGCGTAGATCAGGTTGGTGCGCAGCTTCGGCGAGAACGCATGCCGCCAGCCCACGTAGCCGGCCAGCACGCCGGTCGGGTTGAGCTCGTCGCGGGCCACGTCGTAGGCGCTGTCGGCGGTGATGCCCAGGCCGATGTAGCGGGCGATGCCTTCGCCGCCGGTCAGCTGGTAGTGCAGCGAATCGCTGTCACCCATCACCCACTTGCCGCCCAGGGTCAGGCCGCCAGCCACCTTGTCGGCCTTCGCGCCGGTGGTCTGGTTGTCCACCTTCAACTGGCGGACGATGCCACCGACACCAAAGGTGCCCCAGTCGCCCTTCCAGCCATAACGCATGGTCAGGTCGGGCAGGCTGCCACGGTCGGAGTTGGCGCTGGCGTTGGTCCAGGCCCCGGTGACCGGGTTGCGGGTACCGGTGAGGGTGGTGGTTTCCGGGTTTTCCAGTGCGACGCTGAAGCCGCCCTGGGTGTAGCGCACCTGGGCCTGGCGCACGAAGATCACGCCGTCGGTGGGGCCGACGAAGTCGACCGCCTCCGGCAGCGCGGCCGCGTCCATGAAGTTGGACCAGGTCTGGCCGGCCATCCAGTTGTTCCAGTACATGTAGGCGTGGCGCAGGGTCACGCCATAGGTATTGGTGGCGGTCTGGTTGCCCAGCGAGTTGCCGAAGAAGTCCATCTCGAAGAACGCACCGGCCTTGTTGCCCGATTCGCTCACGTTGTCGATGCCCAGGTTGAAGCGCGAGAACTTGGCGTGGGCGTTGAAGTCGGTGCCCGAACGCTTGCCGCTGCCGCCGGCGCCTTCCACCGGGGTCTGGCCCGGCAGGTACAGCGAACGGCCGGTGGCGTCGTCGGCCAGCTGGCCATCGCTGGTCTGGGTGGCCAGGAAGTCGGCCTTGATGAAGCCACCGATCTTGACCGTGGTGCCGGGCGCGGCGCCCGGAGTGATGGTGGTGACCTGGATCGGCTGCTTGCCCGCCGGCACCGAGGCGACCGGCTTCTGCCCGGCCTGCACCGTGCGCACTTCGGTCACCGCCTGCTGGGTCTGGCTGATCTGGGTCTGTTGTTGTTGCTGCGAAGACAGCAGCAGCTGGACCTGGCGTTCCAGTTCAGCAACGCGTGCTTCCAGTGCCTTCTCTTTGGCGGTCTCTGCGAACGCCATGCCCGGTGCGACCAGGGCGACCAACAGGCAGGCCGCCAAAGGTGTGCGCACGGCTTTCAACGTACGGTGGCTCATGTTGCCCTCTCTCCCAAGTGGCAAGGTGATGCCGCGCGTGGGGCACGGTCGAGCCGAGACTGCGGGGCGTTCGCGCACAGCGGCTATTGGCCATTGGTCGAACCCGGCCCTGCTGGGCGCTCACTTTCGACCATGGTCTAACCAGGGTGGTGACGCGGCCGGGGGTGAATGGGGCAAACTGAGGGGGATCGGTCGTTGCGATGCTGCGACCGCACATACAAAGTCAACGTGCAAGTGAGGGTGCCATGGCTGATATCTACCCCGTCGATCCGCTGTTCGCCGCCAAGGCACGCATCGACAAGACGTCGTACGAACAGCAGTACCAGGCGTCGGTGACCGACCCGGATGGTTTCTGGGGCAAGGCCGCCGAGCGCCTGCAATGGATGCGCAAGCCGACGAAGATCAAGAACGTCAGCTATGACCTGTCCGACTTCCACATCAAGTGGTTCGAAGATGGCGAGCTCAATGCCAGCGTGAACTGCCTGGATCGCCAGCTGGAAACGCGCGGCGACAAGACCGCCCTGCTGTTCGAGCCGGACGGCCCGGATGCACCGGCCCAGCATGTGACCTATCGCGAGCTCTACGAGCGCACCTGCCGCCTCGGCAACGCGCTGCGCAACCTCGGCGTCAAGAAGGGCGACCGGGTCACCATCTACCTGCCGATGATCGTCGACGCCGCGGTGGCCATGCTGGCCTGCGCGCGCATCGGTGCGATCCACTCGGTGGTGTTCGGTGGCTTCGCGCCGAACTCGATCGCCGACCGCGTCAGCGACTGCCAGAGCAAGCTGATCATCACCGCCGACGAGGGCCTGCGCGGTGGCCGCAGGATTCCGCTGAAGGCCAACGTTGATGCCGCGCTGAAGCTGCCGGGCACGAATACGGTTGAAACCGTGCTGGTGGTGCGCCACACCGGCGGCGCGGTGGACATGCAGGCCCCGCGCGACCGCTGGTTCCACGATGTGGTGGACAGCCAGCCGTCCACCTGCGAACCGGAACGCATGAACGCGGAAGACCCGCTGTTCATCCTCTACACCTCCGGTTCCACCGGCAAGCCCAAGGGCGTGCTGCACACCACCGGCGGTTACCTGCTGTACGCGGCCTACACCCATGAAGCGGTGTTCGACCTGCGCGAAGACGACGTCTACTGGTGCACCGCCGATGTCGGCTGGGTCACCGGCCACAGCTACATCGTGTACGGGCCGCTGGCCAACGGCGCGACCTCGCTGATGTTCGAAGGCGTGCCGAACTACCCGGACACCTCGCGTTTCTGGAACGTCATCGACAAGCACAAGGTGACCATCTTCTACACCGCCCCGACCGCCATCCGCGCGCTGATGCGCGAAGGCGAGGAGCCGGTGAAGAAGACGTCGCGCGCGTCGCTGCGCCTGCTCGGCAGCGTCGGCGAGCCGATCAATCCGGAAGCCTGGCGCTGGTACTACGAAGTGGTCGGCGACAGCCGCTGCCCGATCGTCGATACCTGGTGGCAGACCGAGACCGGCGGCATCCTGATCTCGCCGCTGGCCGGCGCGATGGACCTCAAGCCCGGTTCGGCCACCCTGCCCTTCTTCGGCGTGCAGCCGGCGCTGGTCAATGCCGATGGCGAGGTCCAGGACGGCCCGACCGAGGGCAACCTGATCATCCGTGATTCCTGGCCGGGCCAGATGCGCACGGTGTACGGCGACCACCAGCGCTTCATCGACACCTATTTCCGCACCTACCCGGGCAGCTACTTCACCGGCGACGGTTGCCGCCGCGACGAGGACGGCTACTACTGGATCACCGGCCGCGTTGACGATGTGATCAACGTGTCCGGCCACCGCATCGGCACCGCCGAAGTGGAAAGCGCGCTGGTCTCGCACCCGAAGGTGGCCGAAGCGGCCGTGGTCGGCTTCCCGCACGACGTGAAGGGCCAGGGCATCTACGCCTACGTGACACTGGTGGCCGAAGAGGCACCGAGCGACGAACTGCAGAAGGAACTGGTCGCCTGGGTGCGCAAGGAGATCGGCCCGATCGCCACGCCGGACCACCTGCAGTGGGCGCCGGGCCTGCCGAAGACCCGCTCGGGCAAGATCATGCGCCGCATCCTGCGCAAGATCGCCGAGAACGCGCCGGACCAGCTCGGCGATACCTCGACCCTGGCCGACCCATCGGTGGTGGCCTCGCTGGTGGACGAGCGCAAGGTGCGCTGACGTACGACCCGGGGCCGGATCCCGGGGCCGGATCCCGTTCCGCCAGGAACGGGCTCTGACCGTCGTAGGATCTGGCCCCATGCAGTTTCCCCCCACGGTTCCCCCCGACCATGACCACCCTCCTGATTGCCGATGACCACCCGCTGTTCCGCGAAGCCCTGCGTGGGGCCGTGCAGCGGGTCATCCCCGGCGTGCAGCTGTTCGAGGCCGACAGCGTGGAAGCGCTGTATGCACTGGCCGACCAGCACAACGACGCCGACCTGGTCCTGATGGACCTCAACATGCCCGGTGCGCAGGGTTTCAACGCGCTGGTGCACATGCGCTCGCTGCACCCGCACCTGCCGGTGGTGGTGGTGTCCGCACGCGAAGAAGCCACGGTGATGCGCCGCGCGCTCGACCACGGCGCGCTGGGCTTCATTCCGAAGTCTGCGGACTCGGACACCATCGGCCACGCACTGGGCACCATCCTCGATGGCGAGACCTGGGCACCGCCGGAAGCGCACAACGTGCCGCCCACCGGCAGCGAAGAACGCGAAGTCGGCCAGCGCCTGCGCGAGCTGACCCCGCAGCAGTTCCGCGTGCTGCAGATGCTGGGCGCCGGCCGCTTGAACAAGCAGATCGCCTACGACCTCAACGTCTCCGAAGCGACGATCAAGGCCCACGTCACCGCCATCCTGCGCAAGCTGGGCGTGACCAACCGCACCCAGGCCGTGCTGATGGCCGGCAAGCTGGCCATCGACGACGACGCCATCGTGCTGCCGCCGGAAGAAGATTGATCGTAACGGACTGCGGAGCCGAGCATGTGCTCGGCTCCGCAGCCTTCATGATGCCCCTGTAGAGCCGAGCCCATGCTCGGCTGCTCTTGGCCTCAATACCGATCACCCCCAAAGCCGCCATCGACTCCATACATAGGGGTATTCCCCGATGCGCGTGGCCAGCCGAGCACGCACGGGATTGGCCGCAATGTACATCGCCTGCGTGCGCAGGCACTCATCGCTGCGCAACGCATGGTCGTAGTACCCCGGCTGCCAGATCGGTGCGTTCGCATCAACGCGCCTGGCGATGGATCTTCCACCCCGGGACTTCAGGATCTGCATGCAGCCGGCCAGCGTTCCGGTACGCAACTCGACCAACCAATGCAGGTGGTCCGGCATGACCACCCAGGCGAGGGAGGAGGTCCGCCCCGTCCGCTCTACGGTGCGCAGCGCTTCGATCAGCAGATCGACATTGGCCTTGTCGTCGAACCAGGGACGGCGTGCGCGTGTCACAGCCGTGATCGCGTAGACATTGCCGGTCTGCGACCAGCGACCAAAGCGGAGTGCGGGACTGGCCATGCGAAGAGGCTATGGCACGCATGACAGCCTCTCCATCAGCGAAATGCCGTGCTGCATGTCGGCGAATGCTCCAATGTAGAGCCGAGCCCACGCTCGGCTGCCATGTGAAGCAGCCGAGCATGGGCTCGGCTCTACAGGGGCGGGCGTTACCCCACGCCGTGCAGGTGTTCGTACAGGATCGTTGCGCCGATGATCACCAGGATCACGCCACCGATGATCTCCGCACGCTTGCCGACCATGCTGCCCAGCACGCGGCCGAGCATGATGCCGGCGGTGACCATGGTCAGCGTGCACAGGCCGATGACCGCGGCCATCACGCCGATATGCACGTCCATGAAGGCCAGGCCGATGCCCACCGCCATCGCGTCGATGCTGGTGGCGAAACCGGTCAGCGCCAGCTTCCAGAAGCCGTGGTGCTGCGAGGGGTCTTCGTCTTCCTCGGCACTGTCCGGGCGCAGGCCGTTGTAGATCATGTGGATGCCCAGTGCGCCGAGCAGGCCGAAGGCGATCCAGTGGTCGAAGGCTTCGACGTATTGCAGGGCAGCCCGACCGAGCAGCCAGCCGATGATGGGCGTGATCGCCTCGATGACGCCGAAGATGATGCCGGCACGCAATGCATCGCGGAACACCGGCTTGCGCATGGCCGCACCCTTGCCGATTGCAGCGGCGAAGGCATCGGTGGACATGGCAAAGCCGATCAGGAGGATCGAAATGGGGGACATGGGCGGTGGCTGAGGTCGGGCTGGGACGGACGCACGGCCTGCGCTCGCGCCCAACCTGACGTTGCGCGCGCGGGCCGCTGGTCTCGCCAACCATCATGGTTGTCCACGCCACGGCGCACTGGCCGAGTATGTTGACGTGGACGATTCCTGCGAAGGAATCCGGCTACTCCCCAAGGGGACGCGAAGCTTAGCATCGCGATCCGCACGTGGCGCATTTCCAGCGAAACGCGCAGGCAGGGCTGGTTTGTATAGCGATGGCTATATCGGCGCCGCCATGCGTTCGGGAGCCGAGCACGGGCTCGGCTCTACAATTGCCGATCAGGCATCGCTATTGCCGGCATCGCGCAGCGCGCCCAGGAAGGCGCGCAGCGAGGCCGGCTTGATCGGCTTGGTCAGCACGCGGTAGCCGCGTTCGCGTGCCATCCGCTTCAGTTCGTCGCGGCCATCGGCGGTCAACAACGCACCCGGCAGCGGGTAACCGGCGGCTTCACGCAGCGCCACCAGCGCATCCAGGCCGTCCATGCGGTCGTGCAGGTGGTAGTCCACCAGCATCACCTGCGGCCGCTCGGCCACTTTCTCCAGCGCCTGATCCACCGTCGATGCCGTAATCACCTGCACCTGCCAGCGACCGAGCAGCGCGCGCATGCCGTCGAGGATCTCTTCGTCGTTGTCCACGCACAGCACGCGCAGGCCGGCCAGCGAATCGCTGCGCAGCGGCGCGGCTGCGGCCTGTACCGGCGCGGCCAGTTCGGTATAGCCCGGCAGCGGCGCCACCCGCGGCAGGATGATCGAGAACATCGAGCCCTTGCCGACCCGGCTGCGTGCGCTGAGGCGATGGTCGAGCAGGCGCGAGATGCGCTGGCAGATCGACAGGCCCAGGCCCAATCCCTGCTCGCCCCAGTCGAACGGCTGCTGGTAGCGATGGAATTCATCGAAGATCTGCCGCATGTGGTGCTCGGGAATGCCCGGGCCGGTATCCCAGACCTGCAGCTCGACTTCATCGCCACGCTGGCGCACCGCCAGCACGATGCGGCCCTGACGGGTGTAGCGCAGCGCATTGGCCAGGAAGTTCTGCAGCACGCGGCGCAGCAGGCGGCGATCACTGCGCACCCAGGCCGGACGCGTGAACAGGTCCAGGCGCAGGCCACGGCCGGCGGCGACCGGCGTGTACTGCGCGGCCAGTTCGCGCATCAGCGCGCTCACGTCGAACTCGCCGATCACCGGGTGCAGGCCACCGGCATCCAGCCGCGACACGTCCAGCAGGCCATCAAGCAGTTCTTCGGCAGCACGCAGCGACGCATCCACGCGCTCGGCCAGGTGCTTCTGCTCGTCGCTCACATGGTCGCTGTCGCGCAGCGCCGAAGCAAACAGCCGTGCGGCGTTCAACGGCTGCAGCACGTCATGGCTGATCGCCGCCAGGAAGCGGGTCTTCGACTGCTGCGCGACCTCGGCCTCGTGCGAGCGCTCGGCCACGCGCTGTTCCAGCGTCTCGTTGGCCTCCAGCAGTGCTTTTTCCGCGTGCTTGTAGTCGGTGATGTCGTTGTAGCTGGTCACGTAACCGCCGCCGGGCAGCGCCTGGCCGCGCATCTCGATCACCTTGCCGTCGCTGCGGGTGCGCTCGAACACGTGTGGTGAGCCGGCGCGCATGTAGCCGATGCGGCGGTTGATCTGCACTTCGATATCGCCCTCGCCCAGCTCGCCGCGCTCGGCGTTGTAGCGGATCAGGTCGGCCACCGGGCGGCCCACGTAGAGCATGCCGTCGGGGTAGCCGAACATGTCCTGGTAGCGGCGGTTCCATGCGGTCAGGCGCATGTCCGGATCAACCACGCTGACCCCGGCGCTGATGTTCTCCAGCGTGGTCGACAGGATCTCGCGGTTGAAGCGCAGCTCCTGCCCCGCTTCGTCCAGCACCGCCACCACTTCGCCCAGGTCCATGCCCGAGCCACGCAGCAGGCTGGTCAGCAGCAGGCGCGCCGATGCCGCGCCGATCGAGGCCGCCAACAGACGCTCGGTGAACTGTACCCACGGCCGGTCCGCAGGCGCCGAGGATTGCAGCTCGCGGCCCAGCGACTGCGCCTGCTCGAAGAACGAACGCCGCGCGTGGCGCTCGCCGACCACGCGCGAGGCCAGTGCCAGCAGGTCGCCCACGTGCACGTGGCCGGGCCAGCCGCCGGCCACCGACGGGCGTTCGGCATACGGGTCGAGGAAGGGGGCAGCGCGCAGGCGCTCGTCGACGCCGGGTCGCCAGCGTGCGGACACCAGCATCATCGTCGCCGCATTGACCAGCAGCGACCAGAACGTGCCATGGGTCAGCGGATCCCAGCCGGTCATGCCGAACAGCTGCTGCGGGCGCAGCCACTCAATGCCGAACGGGCCGTGCTGCACCCAGGCGGCATCGACCCAGCCGGCCATGGTCATCGCCGGCAACAGCAGGGTGTACAGCCAGGTGGCGAAGCCGAGCAGCATGCCCACCTCGACGCCACGCCGGCTGGCACCGCGCCAGTACAGGCCGCCGATCAGGCCGGGCGCGAACTGCGCCACCGCTGCGAACGCCATCAGGCCGTACGAGGCCAGGGTGCTGTCGTTGCTGCTGGTGCGGTAGTAGCTGTAGGCCATCAACGCCAGCAGCAGGATCGCCAGGCGGCGGATCCACAGCACGCGCGAGGCGACGTCGGCGGCCTCCTGGTGGTCACCGCTCCGACGCAGCAGCACCGGCATCACCAGGTCGTTGCTGACCATGGTAGCCAGCGCGATGGACGACACGATGACCATGCCGGTGGCCGCCGAAAAGCCGCCCACGTAGGCGATCAGCGCCAGCGCGTTGCGGCCCTCGGCCAGCGGCAGGGCCAGCACCATCGAGTCGTCGGCGACGCTGCCGCCGGTGCCGAACAGGGTCACGCCGGCGGTGGCGATCGGCAGCACCATGCCCGAGATCAGCACCAGGTAGCCGCCGAACATCCAGCGCGCGCGGCGCACGTCGCGCACATCGCCGCACTCGACCACGGCCACGTGGAACTGGCGCGGCAGGCAGATGATGGCCAGGAAACTGAGCAGCGTCTGCGAGATGAAGCCCACCGGCGGCAGGCCGGTGAACAGCGTATGCACCGACTCGACCACCGCGTCGGTGCGGTTGCTCAGCCACAGGTAGGCGAACACGCCCACGGCCAACATCGCCAGCAGCTTGATCACCGATTCGAAGGCGATGGCCAGCATCATGCCGTGGTGGTGTTCGGTGGCATCGACCTGGCGGGTACCGAACAGGGTGGCGAACAGCGCCATCAGCAGCGCCACGTACAGCGCGGGATCGGTGAAGAAGCCGGTCGGGCCGGTGTTGCCGGTCAGCACCTGCAGGCTCATCGCCACCGCTTTGTACTGCAGCGCCAGGTACGGAATGATGCCGATCAGCGCGATGATCGCCACCAGCGCCGCCAGCCGCCGCGAGCGACCGAAGCGCGAGGAGATGAAGTCGGCGATGGAGACCACGTTCTGGCTGCGCGCGATCAGCGCCAGGCGCTCGATGATGCGCCAGCCGAACAGCAGCAGCAGCAGCGGGCCGATGTAGATGGGCAGGTAGCCCACGCCGTTGCGCACGGCGGTGCCGACCGCGCCGTAGAAGGTCCACGACGAGCAGTACACGGCCAGTGCCAGGCTGTAGACCACCGGCCGCAGCCACGGCCGGTCGGGGTACATCGGCCGACGGTCGCCCCACCACGCCACGCCGAACAGCAGCGCGGCATAGGCAACCGAGACCAGCAGCAGGATCCAGCTGGAGACCACGCGTGCGTTTCCGTCAGGACAGGGGTCAGTAGATCACGACCGCTGGTCGTGCGGGTAGGTCACGAGGAAGGACCGCAAGGGTGGGGCATGGCAGTAGGTCACGATCGTTGATCCGTCTGGTGGGTCACGACCGTTGGTCGTGACGGGGACATCCGTGCCCACTAACAGTGGGCACCTACCGGGAATCAATGGGCACCCACCAGGAAGCGGTGGGCGCCTGCCAGGTACCGGCGTTATTGGGCCGGCACGCCCATTTCCTTCAGCAGCTCGGGCGCCGGGTAGACCTTGGCCAGCAGCCAGCGCAGGTAGCGCATGTCCACGTGCACGGCGCGCTTGTAGCGCGGGTCGAACCACCAGCTGGCGCTGACCGACTCCCAGTTGCTGTCGAAGTTCAGGCCGATCAGTTCGCCCCTGGCGTTGAGCACCGGCGAGCCGGAGTTGCCGCCCGTGGTGTCCAGGTTGGTCAGGAAGTTGACCGTCTGGGTCTTCAGTGCCGGATCGGCGGTGCTGCCGAAGTCACCCTTGGCGATCGCTGCCAGCAACGGCTTGGGGGCATCGAACGGATAGGCGTTGGTGTTCTTCTCGACGATGCCGGCCACGGTGGTCACCGGCGAGTAGGTCACGCCATCGCGCGGGTGCAGCGCCTCGACCTTGCCGTAGCTGATGCGCAGGGTGCGGTTGGCATCCGGATACACCGCGCGGCCCTGCTTGGCACGCCAGGCGAACAGCGCCTGCATGTACGCCGGGCGCAGGCGCAGCTGCTCGCCTTCGCGGGTCTTGCTCTCGTTCTCGATGCGCAGCTGCGCGGCCACCAGCGGACCGGCCACGCTGATCAGCGGATCGGCGGCCAGTGCCTTGCCTTCGCGTGCGGCGGCAAAGCGCGACAGGCGCTGCGCTTCCTCACCCAGCTGGGTACCGGCATACAGGGTGTCCAGCGCCTTGGCCAGCTGCTGTGGGGTACGACCAAAGGCCGCGTCGAACTCGGCCACGCGCTGCGCGTCCGGCAGCTGCTGGTAGCGGGTCAGCAGGGTGGTCAGCAGGGCCTTCTCGACCTCCGGCGCGTAACGGCGCTGGACCTGCTTGAGCACCCCTTCGATCATCGCCTGGTCGCGCTGCTGGTAGCCGCTCTCGCGCTGCGCGTCCGGCTTGGCCGATTCGATGCGCAGGCGCTCCAGCAGCAGCGCCGAGCGCAGCAGCTGGCTCTGCGCGGCCATCTGCTCCAGCAGCAGGTCACGCTCGCCCACCGCCGCACCCTGCGACAGGTTGGCCAGCAGCGCCTTGATGTCACCCTGGTACCTGCGGTCGGTGGCAGCCAGCATGGCCGTCTCGTCGGCGGCGCGCTGGGCCTTCGCATCGCTGCGCAGCAGGCCTTCCAGTTCGCCGGCGGCGCGCTTGCGGTTGTTCTTCAGCGACTGCAGCTGCGAGGCGTAGCGGGTACGCGCCTGCGCGTCCTTGGCGCTGGCGGCCTCGATGGTGTCGATCATCTGCTGGAACACCGATACGCGGCGCGGCAGCACGGTATCGATCTGGCCGGCGAATTCGGCCGCGGTGCGGTGGCGGTAGGTGATGCCCGGGTAACCGGCCAGCATCGCGTAATCGCCTTCCTTCGGGCCTTCCACCGACATCTGCAGGTGTGCCGGCGCCTGGTAGGGCACGTTGTCCTTGCTGTAGGCGGCCGGCTTGCCGTCCTTGCCCACGTAGGCGCGCAGCAGGGTGAAGTCGCCGGTGTGGCGGGGCCACATGAAGTTGTCGATCTCATCGCCGTAGTTGCCGATCGCACGCGGCGGCGCATACACCAGGCGCACGTCGCTCAGTTCCAGCTGGGCAATGCGGTAGAAGTCGGTGCCGTAGTACATGTTGGCCACCGAGCAGCGCACGCTGCCGTCCTTCTCGCACTCGGCCACGATCTGCTTGCTGGCTGCATCCACGGCGTCGAAGTAGGCACGGCCGGTCTTGCCACGGGCCTGCGCCAGCACCTGGTCGGTCACCTTGTCGAAGCCGACGGTGACCAGCACGCGGAAGTCCGGGTTGGCCGGGCGCTCGTCGGCACGGTCCCTGGCGATGAAGCCACCAGCGATCAGGTCGTGCTCGGGCGAGCTGTTGTACTGGATCACGCCCATCGCCACGTGGTGGTTGGTCAGCAGCAGGCCGTCGGCGGACACGAACGAACCGGTGCCACCACCGGCGCGCACCACGGCGCTCAGCGGCGGCGCGGTGACGTTGGCCAGGTCGGCCGGATTGCCCTTGAAGCCAGCGGCCTGCAGCGGTTGGGCCAGGTCCGGCAGCTGCGTCGGCATCCACATGCCTTCATCGGCGTGGGCGCCGGTGGCGAGGGTCAGGCCCAGGGCCAGGGCGGTGGGGAGGGCTTTGCGTGGTGACATGAGGCAATCCGGTACGACAGAACAGCCCGGGACCATAGCCCGTGGGGCGCTGTCGGGCAACGCCCGATAGTCAGGCCTGCGCCGCGCTCCTAGAATTGCCGTTTTCTGCACATCGGACGTTCGCAGATGATCGTCGGCATCGATCTTGGCACCACCCATTCCCTCATCGGCAGGCACACGGCAGCAGGGCCGCAGCTGTTCCCCAATGCCCATGGCGAGCTGTTGACCCCTTCGGTGGTCAGCCTCGTCGATGGTGCCGTACTGGTCGGCCAGCCGGCCCGTGACCGCCTGGTCAGCCATCCGCAGCAGACCGTGGCCCATTTCAAGCGCTGGATGGGCAGCGACCGTGAGACCCGGCTGGGTGAGCGCAGTTTCCGTCCCGAGGAGCTCTCGGCCATGGTGCTGCGCTCGCTGCTGGCCGACGCCGAAGCCGCCCTGGGCCACAAGGTGGAGGAAGCGGTGATCAGCGTGCCGGCCTACTTCTCCGACGCCCAGCGCAAGGCCACCCGGGCCGCCGGCGAACTGGCCGGCATCCGCGTCGAGCGCCTGATCAATGAACCCACGGCCGCTGCGCTGGCCTATGGTCTGCAGGAGCGTGACGGCGAAGGCCGCGTGCTGGTGCTGGACCTGGGCGGCGGCACCTTCGACGTCTCCATCCTGGAACTGTTCGATGGCGTGGTCGAAGTGCATGCCAGCGCCGGCGACAATTTCCTGGGCGGCGAGGATTTCCTGCAGGTACTCGTGCAGGCCTTCCATGCCGACCAGGGCACGTCCGCCAGCGACCTGTCCGCTGCCGAGCAGGCGCAGCTGCTGCGTCGGCTGGAACTGTTCAAGCGCGAACTCAGCCAGAGCGGCACTGCCAGCCTGCAGTTGCCCCTGGCCGGCAGCGAACGCCAGTGGCAGCTGGATGAAGCTCGCTACGCCCAGCTCTGCGAGCCACTGCTGCTGCGCATGCGCGCGCCCATCGAGCGCGCGATCCGCGACGCCCGGCTCAAGCCCGAGGCCCTGGACGACATCATCCTGGTCGGCGGTGCGGTACGCATGCCGATGGTCAGCAGGCTTGCGACCCGCATGTTCGGCCGGCTGCCGCTGCGCCATGTCCATCCGGACCAGGCGATTGCCTTGGGTGCCGCCGTTGCAGCGGGATTGAAGGCGCGCGACGAATCGCTGCGCGAAGTCGTGCTGACCGATGTCTGCCCCTACACGCTTGGCACGCAGGTGTCCCGCCAGGATGCTGCCGGTGGCGAGCGCAGCGGCTATTTCCACCCGATCATCCAGCGCAACAGCGTGGTGCCGGTCAGCCGCGAGGATCGCTTCTACCCGCTGCACGAGCGGCAAAGTGCCATCCGCATCGACGTGTTCCAGGGCGAGAGCCCGACGGTGGATCGCAACATCAAGCTCGGTGAGCTGACCGTGCCGCTGACCCATTCTGTCCCGATGCAGGAACGCAGCGTCACCGCCCGCTTCACCTACGACGTGAACGGGCTGCTGCAGGTCGAAGTCACCGAGGATGCCACCGGCAGGCGCCACGAGCTCATCCTGGAACAGAATCCCGGGCTGCTGTCACCCGAAGAGATCCAGCAGCGCCTGCGCGCGCTGGAAGCGCTGAAGATCCACCCGCGTGACGCCCAGCCCAACCTCGCGGTGATCGCCCGCACCGAGCGCCTGTACGAGGAACGCATCCATCACCGTGAACAGTTGCAGTCGTGGCTGAGCAGCTTCCGCCATGTGCTGGAGAGCCAGGATGCCGTTGCCGTCGAGCGTCATCGCCGTCAGCTGGACGAGGCACTCGACGCCCTCGAGCGCGATGCATGAGCTGGGCACTGCACGTCCTGGAGCTGGACCAAACGGCTGACGAGCGCGCGGTCAAGCGCGCCTATGCAAAGCGCCTGCGGGTGACTCGACCCGACGAGGATCCGGTCGCCTTCCAGCACCTGCATGAGGCCTATCAGGCGGCATTGGACTGGGTCCGCCAGGAAGCGCTGGCCGATATCGCGGACGAAGACGAACCGGCGGAGCATGCAACCGACATCGCACCCTGGCCGCCCGACGCAGACGTGGCATGGGCGCCGCCCGAAACGCGTTCGTACTCGCCTCCATGGCCACCTCGCGGCACGCCTGTGCTGCTGCGCACGGCACCAGTGGCGGAACTGGAGGGAGCGGTCCACGTATCGGGCCATGCGCACACGATCCTGCGCATGGCCCATCTGTCTTCCCCTGAAGACTTCGGCCCCTGGCTGGAGGCCACGCCGGTGCTGTGGTCGCTGCGCTACAAGCCATTGGTGGGCGACGCGCTGCTGGATGAACTGGCACGCAGTCACAACAGCGTCAGCGCAGCCAACATGGGTCTGCTGGCACGCTGCTTTGGCTGGGATGATGTACACGATGGCGTGGATCCGGACAGGCTGGCATCGATCCAGTCGCGCGGTCATCGGCGCTGGGCTGCCGAATCCGGCAATGCGGCGGAGCTGTCGGCGCTGCTGGAGGAGGAGGGCAGCCTGCGGCTGGGGAGGGTCACCCTTGCGCGTTGCCTGCGCTACCTGTCGCAGCCATGGCACGCGCGACGATCCCTCTGGCAGGCGCAGCTGCCCGAGCACATCATTGAGGTCAACGCGCTGCTGGATGCGCTGGAACGCGGCGGCCAGGAGCCATTGCCCGCCGCCTGGGATCGGCAGCAGGTGCAGTTCTGGCGCAGCCTTGCCGACGTTTCCCGTCCCAACCGCTGGCGTTGCCAGGTCAATGCGCTGCGGGGCGGCCTGTTGGCTGCCCTGACGCTCGCGATTGCCGGTGGCTCGACTCTCATGAGTCTTGCCCAGCGTGACCTGCGCACCGCCGCCGCGCTCGGCATAGGCGGCGTGCTGCTCGGGGTCCTGCTCGCCCTGGCCGGCGCTCTGTGGGTCCATGTCCGTTGGGCGCTGCGCCAGCTGACGCTGGATCTGTCCCCTTCGCGCTGGGGATGGCTACTGGCGTTGCCAGCGCCGCTGATCGCCCTCGCCAGCCTGATCCTGGTCCATGGCCTGGATCTGCGGCTGGAAGGTACGCTGCTGCTGTTCCCTGGCCTTGCTCTGGCGACGGCACGCTGGATCCGGCGCGAGGATGGCCGGGGATTCCGGCCGCGCAACCTGATTGGACCGGGCATCGGCATGTTCGTCCCCGAAGTGGGCTGCGCCCTGGTCCTGCTGCTATGGACCACCTGGTTCCTGCGTGACAGGTGCCGTCGCCTGTCGATCGACCTGCCTCCACCTGCTTCTGGAAACACCGTGTGAACCGGGCACTGGACGCTCTCGGGCTCGACGCCAGCGCCGACGAAAAGGCGATCAAGCGCGCCTACGCGCAGAGACTGCGCGCGGCACGCCCGGACGAAGACCCGGTGGCATTCCAGGCGCTGCACGAGGCTTACCAGCAGGCCCTGCTGTGGGCACGCAACCGCACGCAATGGCAGGAGGAGAGCAGTGCAGAAACGCTGTCGACGCCACCTGCAGACAACAGCCCACCCGGCCCACCGGCGCCGTACGACAGCCATTCGCCGATGGACCACATGCCGGTGCTGCATCATCCATGCACGCCCGACATCGACATGCCGGACGATGTGGTGGAGCCATCATTGAACCTGCCCCGGTTTGCGCGCCTGCTGATCAACACCGCCGGCGACGCCGACCCGGCCAGCTTCGAGCACTGGCTGGCCCATCGCCCGGAGCTGTGGTCATTGGCCGACAGGCCGCGTATCGGTGACGTGGTACTGCAGCAGCTGCTGCACCAGGGCCAGCCGCTGTGCGAGTCCAACTTCGATCTGCTCGGTCGATACTTCTGCTGGGATGAGATCCGGGCTGATATCGATCCCTACCGGGTCCGCGCACGGCGCAACCTGCTGCATCGCCGCTGGCAGCTGCAGCCGCGCAACCACACGGCCCTCACCGCAGCCCTGGACCGACCGCATGACCGGGTGTCCGCTACCGAGGCCCATGCCCGCATGGAACGCTTGACCCGACCGTGGCACTGGTTGCAATCGCTGCTGTCGGCCAGCGTGCCCGGGCGTGCTGGCATCATGCGGCAAACGATGCAGCGTCTGGGAGTGCATGGTGTCCGTGACACGCTGGCGCCACTGGACACGGATCAGGTCGCCTTCTGGATGGCGGTATCCCAACCCGGGCACTTCAATCTCATGAAGATGCAGGTGGCCATTGTCCGCTGCCTGCTGGGCGCTCTCGTCGTGCTGGCCGTTCTGGCGGCGCTGGCATTGCTCGGTGATGCCGCTCGCCCTATCGCGATCAGCACGTCCAGCATGAAACACGTGGCAATCCATGTCTCGGTGGTCATCGTGTCTGGCGTCCTCATGCTGACGCCTTTCGTTGGAGGCACCCCATCGCGGACGGCGTCCGCGCCAGCGCCCGTCGAGCCACCGTCGGCGCTTGATGGGCACGGCATGCTCACGCACGGGCCTCGTCCGCGCAGGCCAGCCCCCTCCTTCGCCGTTGTCAGCCAGACCGATCCCGACACAGAGGGTGGTTGAGGGGCAGCGGGTTATTTCTCCCGCCGCCAGTTGATCGACCCGCGGTTTTCCACGGTGCTCGACTCCACTTCCACGTCGAACCCGCGGCGCAGCAGGTACTTCAGCGTGATCACCGAACCGGCACCGACCAGCGACACGCCGTAGCCGACGTACAGCTTGGGCGAGATGTACTTGCCGACACCGATCACCGAGCCGCCCAGCGCGCGCGACTGGCTCACGCCGGCGTCGTCCAGGCCCAGCTTGGCGCCCAGCTGCGAAGCCAGCAGGCCGCTGCCCGCCGAGAGCGCCGCCGAGGCCGCGTTGACCTGCTGCGCCTGGTCGCTGCTGGCACCGGTCAGGCTGCGTCCCAGCACCAGATAGGCCAGTGCCTCGGACTGCGACATTGCCGGATCGGACCACACGTCCGCGCGCGGCTGCTGCGCACGCCCGGTCACGTCGATGCCGGCGGTGACATCACCGATCCGGCGCTCGGCGCGGATGTTGATGCGCGGGTCGGACACCGCGTTGTAGTTCCAGGTGAGGTTGCCGCGGGTGATGGTCAGGTCCTGCCCATACGCCTTGTAGCGGCCGCTCACTTCCAGGCCGCCATTGGCGGTCATTTCACGGCCGGGCTTGGCCCAGACCTGCATCTTGCCGGTCAGCGCGCCCTTCAGGCCGAAGCCGGTCATCTTCACCTTGTCGCCGAGGCTGACCGTCAGGTCCATGTCCAGCGGCGAGGTGCGCGACTCTTCCGGATCGGCCGGGTCCAGCACCACCACGTCTTCGGACACCGAGGTGCCACGGTCCAGGCGCTCCAGGTCGATGTCGGCCTCGGGCACGTGCACGGTGCCACGCAGCTCCATCGCCGCCTTGGCCAACGTGAAGTCGAGGTTGGGGTTGGCGACGATGCGCAGCTCGCTGGTGCTGGACAGCAGCACGTTCTCGCCGTGGATCTTCAGCTGCAGCGGCTGTGCATCACCGAACCACGACAGGCCGCCGTCGACATACAGCGTGCCCTGGCCCGAGTTGGCCTGCGCGGTGATCTTGGCCGAGCCGTCGGGCTGGGCCACGAAGCTGCCCTTGCCCTGGTCGAAGGTCAGGCCAAGCGCGGGGAATTCGCCCTTGAAGTTGCTCAGCTGCGCGTCGCCGCCCAGCGACGGCTGCCCGCGCGTACCGCGCAGGCTGACGTGGCCTTCGATCAGGCCGGTCGGGCGCACGATGTCCGGCGAGAACAGCTCCAGCCAGTACAGCCGCGACATGTTGAGGTAGAGCTCACCGTTCAGCGGTGCGCTGGCTTCCCAGCCGGTCTGCATCTTCGCGTCGACGAAGCCATTGCCCTGGAAGCCCATGCCCAGGTAGCCCTTGATGCTGGCCGGGGTCATGTCGAGCTTCAGCGAGAACTGGTCATAGCGCACCAGCTCGCCGCGGGTGGTATCGCCCACGGTGTTGCGGTTCTCGCCCAGGCGCACGCCGCCTTCCTTCGAGCGCACTTCCACATGGCCTTCCCAGGCCGCGCCACGCGGGCGGATCTGCGCGTCCAGGCTGACGTCGCCGCGCAGGTAGATGCGGCGGCCGGACTGCGGCGGCAGCCACGGCTGCACCAGCGCCAGCGGCAGCGCGTCACTGCGCAGCACCAGGCCTTCTCGCGGCCAGTTGGCCTGTGCGCACAGCGCGCCGCTGCTGGCGGCGGCCAGGCAGGCTTCGGACAGGGTGTAGGTGCTGCCGTTGATCGCGAACGCCGCCGGTGCACGCAGCGACCACGCATCACCCTTCACCGGTGCGATGCGCAGCGAGGCCAGCTCGCCACGCCACTGCGCCCCCTGCTGGCGCACGCTGCCCTGCAGCTCGATCGCGCCCATCTCATTGCGGGTCTGCGCAGCCAGGCGCAGGTTGGACACACTGCCCTGCGCATCCACGTTCAAGCGCTCCAGCAGCATGCCGGCGTTGACCTGCTGGCCCTGCACCGCCAGCGTGCCGCTGTCGCCGCGCCACGGCAGGTGGCCCTTGATGCTCACGCTCTCGGCGCCGTAGCCCTCCCAGTTGAGGTTATTGCCGACCAGGTCGGCGGTGATGTCCGGCGCATCGCGCGGCCCCTTCACCTGCACCTGGCCGCGCAGGCCACCGTCGGCGCCCGGCAGCAGGTCACTCAGCTGCAGCGGTTCGAAACGTGCATCGATGTCAAGGCGGTCGCCGACCTTGCCCGACGCGGTCACCCGGCTGCTGCCCAGCGACAGCTTCAGGTCACCCTGGCCCTGCGCGCCCTGCAGCGCGAACTTGCCCTGTGCATCAAGGTTGCGCTGGCGCAGGATGCCCTTCAGCGACGGCAGGTCGACGGTGGCTTCCAGCGTGCCGGCCGTGCCCGGTGCGGCATTGGCCGGCGGCGGCAGCTGATGGCCCTTGGAGGCCAGGTTGCCGGACAGGCGGCCGTTCCAGCCCGGCACGAAATAGCCGGGGTCGAAGTCCTTCAGCGTGGCCTTGGCGTCCCAGTCCAGCTGCGGCGCCCAGGCCACCTGGCCTTCCACCTGCAGCTGCCCACCCGGCGTCTGCGCCTGCAGCTGGTGGATCGACGCGGCCTGGTCATTGCCGCGTACGTCGAACTGCAGCTGCGCCTTCTGCGCCTCGCGTTCGATCTCGGCACGGCCGATAGCCGCCCAGGCCTTCAGGGTACCGGCCAGGCCGAAGCGTGCTTCCTTCAGGGTGACCGGCACCGGTGCGCTGCCAGCCGTGTTCGGGTCGGGTGCCGGCACGTAGGTCAGATCGCGTGCGACCACCGAGAAATTGAGTTTCTGCTGATCGTCCTGGCTGAAGTCGGCGGTGCCTTCCAGCCGCGCTTCGCCACCGAGGCCCTTCACCAGCAGCGGTGAGACCTTCAGCACCTGGTCCTGCAGCGACACCACCGACGGTGCCAGTTCCAGCTCCTGGTCGCCCTGCTTCACCCTGCCGCGCAGGTTGGCATTGCCGCCCTTGCCGGCGGCGGTGAAGTCCAGCGACAACGGCGCAATCGCCGAGCTCGCCAATGCTGGCGACAACAGCGCCAGATCCAGCTCGTCACTGCGGATGCTGGCGCTCCAGCTCGGGTCGGTGCGGCCATCGAACACCAGCATCGCGTGCAGCGGCTTCGGCGCGCGCCCGGCTACGGCCACTTCCATGTGCGACAGGTCGCCACGTGCGACCAGGCCCACCGTAGCGGCGGTGCGCCCACGCGGTGCTGGCAGCACCGCCGTCACCGTCACATCGGTGTCGTAGTCCTCGGCCGGAATGTAACGGCCCTGGGCGGTGAAGTTGCCCATGTCGCTGTCCACCACCAGCTTGTGCGCCTGGAACTCGCCATTGGCGATCTCGATGCCGCCGCGCACCCGGCTGATGTCGATCACCGGTTCGTTGGCCTGGCTGATGCGGAAGCCGTCGATGGCGATGGCATCGGCCTGGATCGCCAGCGGCATCTCGATCTGCGGCAGCGAATCCGGCCACGATGGCAGCTTGAACGGCTCGTCACTCTTGGCCAGGTTCAGCGTGGCGTTGGTCAGCTCCAGCTTGTCCAGCAGCAGCTTGCGGCCCAGCAGCGGGCGCAGGTCCGGCTCCAGGTGCGCGCGCTCGGCGTGGAAATGGATGTCGTCGTAGCGGAAGTCGACGTTGTACAGGGTCAGCGGACCGGCCACCGGGCCGTCCACCTTGTCCCAGGTGAAGCTGGCGCCCGCCGGCAGTCGCGCCACCACCTGTGCCAGCAGCACATCGCGGCCGGCCACGGTCTGCAGCAGCCAGTACACCGCCAGCAACGCCAGCAGCACCAGGCCGATCACGCCCACGCCGGACCACGCCCAGAAGCGGCGGCGGCGGTAGAAACGCACGCGCGGCGGCGGCGTGTTCGGGGTGGGTGCGGGCGTGCTCACAGGTCCGCTCCGATGTTGAGGTACAGCTGGAACTGTGAATCCGGGTTGTTCAGGCCATGCGCGATATCCACGCGCACCGGGCCCACCGGCGATTTCCAGCGCACGCCGAAGCCGACGCCGGTGTGCAGGTCAATGGTGTTGTCGAAGGCGCTGCCGGTATCGACGAACACCGCCGCGCCCCACGGGCCGCCATTGAAGTAGTGCTCGTACTCGGCCGAGCCGATCACCAGGTTCTTGGCGCCCAGCGCGTATTTGTCGGGTTTGGGTGTGCGCGGGCCGACTTCGCGGTAGGCGTAACCGCGGATGCTGCGGTCACCGCCGGCGAAGTAGCGCAGGCTCGGTGGCATCGCCACCAGGTCGCTGGTCCACGTGGTGCCGCCTTCACCGCGCAGGATCAGGCGGTTGCTTTCACCCACCGGGATGTACCAGCGCAGCACGGCGTTGGCCTGCACGAAGCTGGTATCCGAGCCGGCACCTTCAACGCCGGCGCGCATTGTCGCAGTACCGCTGATGCCCTTGCGCGGGAACATCTCGTCGTCGACGTTGACGTAGTCGGCAACCATCTGCGGGTACACCAGCGTCGAGGTGTTGTAGACGGCATCGGTGAATTCAGTGCCGGAGGCATAGCGCCAACGCTCGCGCAGTGCGTTGATCGAGGCGATCGCGGTCCAGTGCTCGTTGATCTCGCCGCTGCGGCTGGCGATCAGCTTGAAGTTGCGCAGGTCGATGTAATCGGTCTGCTCGTCATACGCACTGGCGGCGAAGGTGTACCAGCCGTCAAGCCAGTTGAAGGCGGGGATGCGGTAACTGGTCACCAGACTCTTGCGCTTCTGCGCATAGTCCAGCTGCGTGTTCATCTTGTGGCCGCGGTTGTTCAGGAAGCGTCGCTCGATGCCACCGCGTACACCCGGGCCGCTCTCGCTGCCGTAGCTCAGGCCGGCGGTATAGATGGTGCGCTTGGCGCGCGTCAGCTTCACGTCCACCGGCACTTCGCCGTTCTCGTCGGCCTGGTCCGGGCGCGGCTGGATGTCGATCACGCTGAAGTAGTCCAGCTTGGTCAGCGACTCGCGCAGCCGGTCCAGCTTGCCCTCGTGGTAGTAGCTGCCCTGGTCCCAGTAGACCAGTGGATCGAACAGCTTGTCGACGAAGTAGTCCTGCTGGAAGCGCACCGGGCCCATGTTGTAGCGGCGGCCGCTGTCCCAGGTCAGGTCGATGTCGGCGGCGTTGTCGGCGCGGGTGATCTGCACCTGGCGCTGGGTGTAGTCGGCGTCGAAGTAGCCGCGCTCGGCCAGGCGCCGGGTGATGGTGATCTTGCTGGCTTCGTATTGGGTGTGCTCGAAGCGCTGGCCCTTGCGCGGCTTGAACGCGGCCAGGTCATCCTGCAGGTACTGGTCGTACATCGCCGGGCCGGTGATGTCGATGTGCTCGCGGCGCACGGTCACCGGAGTGCCCTTGTCGACATGGATCAGCACACGCACGTGTTCGTCCTCGCGCGGTGCCTCGACCTTGATCACCGGGTTGTAGTACCCGAACGGTTCCAGTGCCTGGCGGGTCTGCCGCTCGGCCTGCGACAGCAGGTACTCCAGGCGTGATTCGCCCTGTTCCTTGCCGATCGTGTCGTACAGCGACAGCGATTCCTGGATGTTCTCGATGATTGCGGCGTCGTCGCCCTTGTCCAATCCCTTGATGTCCACCTTGTCGATGGTGCCGCGCGCGTGGGCCACGGAAGTGGCGGCCAACGACAGGACCATCAGCGGCAGGGCGTATTTCTTTGGCTGCATGCGGGACAGCATACCGACCGAAGGTGACGATGCGAAATGCATCACGTCATTCGGGATCGGTTGTTAAGTGGCGGTCAAAATACGCACCTTTGTGGCGATCATCGTGAATGCAGGCGAGGATGCCGGCATCGTGCGCGATGCCGGCAATGACCCCGATGGACATCCACCGGCGATGCGGTGCGCGGGGGTAATGCCGGCCAGCGGCCGGCACTACCGATACGGGCATCAGCTCGACAGATGCTCGATCGCCGCGACCTTGCCCAGGCGCTCGCCCAGCATCGTCAGCAGCGCCAGGCGGTTGCCACGCAGCGCCAGATCGTCCGCATTGACCATCACCCCGTCGAAGAACGCGTCGACCTGCGGGCGCAGGCGCGCCAGGCGTGCCAGCACGGCCACGTAGTCCTTCTGGTGCAGGCTGGCGCCGGTGTCGTCGATGGCGGCGGTGACCGCTTCGGCCAGCGCGCGCTCGGCGTCTTCCTGCAGCAGCGCCGGGTCGATCTGCGCCGGAATGTCGCCCTCGGCCTTGCGCAGGATGTTGCGGATGCGCTTGTTGGCCGCAGCCAGTGCCTCGGCTTCCGGCAGTGCGGCGAAGGTGCCGATCGCATCCAGGCGGCGGTCGAAGTCGTACAGCGAGGCCGGCTTCAGTTCGGCCACCGCGTTGAAGTGCGTGGCCGGCACGCCCCTGTCGCCGTAATAGCCCTTCAGGCGGTCGAGAATGAAGTCGTACAGCTCGCCGACATCGGCCTGCACGTTGCGCGCGGCCAGGCCGGCGTTGGCGCTGGCCAGCAGCGCGCGCAGGTCCAGCTCGAAGCCGCTTTCGATGATCGTGCGGGCCAGGCCCAGCGCATTGCGGCGCAGCGCGAACGGGTCCTTGTTGCCGGTCGGCTTCAGGCCCGCGGCGAAACCACCGGCCAGCGTGTCGACGCGTTCGGCGATGGCCAGCACCTTGCCCAGCGGCGACAGCGCGATGTCATCACCGCCGAAGCGCGGCTGGTAGGCCTCGTCGATGGCCAGCGCCACCTCGGTCGATTCGCCACCGGCCACGGCGTAGTGGCGGCCGGCGATGCCCTGCAGCTCCGGGAACTCGTTGACCATGCGCGACTGCAGGTCGTTCTTGGCCAATTCGGCAGCCCGCCTGGCCTGCACGGCATCGGCACCCACCTGGGGTGCGATCACTTCGGCCAAGGCGGCCACGCGCGCCACCTTGTCGGCCACGCTGCCCAGCTTGGCCTGGTAGGTCACCGTCTTCAGGCCGTCGCCCATCGACGCCAGGCCCTGCTTCAGGTCCTCGTCGAAGAAGAACTTGGCGTCGGCAAAGCGCGGGCGGATCACCCGCTCGTAGCCCTTGGCCACTTCGGCCACGTCCTTCGATTCGATGTTGGCGATGCCGATGAACTTCTCGGTCAGCGTGCCTGCGGCATCCAGCACCGGGAAGAACTTCTGGTTGATCTCCATCGTTTCGATCAGCGCTTCCTGCGGCACTGCCAGGAACGCACGTTCGAAGCTGCACAGCACCGCCGACGGCCACTCGACCAGGTTCACCACCTGCTCCAGGTTGTCGTCGGTGATGCGGGCGCTGCCACCGGCCCTGGCCGCGGCGGCCTCGACCTCGGCGACGATGCGCGCACGGCGCTCGCGCGGGTCGACCAGCACGAAGGCGGCGCGCAGGGCTTCAACATAGTCCTGCGGCTGGGCCAGCGACACGGGCTGGTCGTGGTGGAAGCGATGGCCACGGCTGACACGGCCGGCCTGCAGGCCGAACAGTTCGGCCTCCACCACCTCGGTACCGTGCAGCAGCACCAGCCAGTGCGCCGGGCGGGCAAAGCCCCAGGTGTGGCCGCCCCAGCGCATCGGCTTGGGAATCGGCATCGCTGCAATCGCCTCGCGCAGGATCTCCGGCAGCAGGCTGGCGGTGCGTGCGCCCGGGGTCACCGCGCGGTGCACGAAGCGCTCACCCTTGTTGTCGGTGGTCTTCTCCAGCGCGGTCCAGTCGATCCCGGCCTTGGCGGCGAAGCCCTGCAACGCCTTGGTCGGCTGGCCTTCGGCGTCCAGTGCGATGTTCAGGTACGGGCCCAGCACTTCGCTGTGCTGTTCCGGCTGTTCCAGGCCCACGCCCGGCAGCAGCACGGCCAGGCGGCGCGGGGTCGACAGCGGGCGTGCATCACCCAGTTCCAGCGTGACGCCGCGCGTGCGCAGGCCTTCGACAACACCGTCGAAGAACGCCTGGGCCAGGCCCGGCAGCGCCTTGACCGGCAGCTCCTCGGTGCCCAGTTCGATCAGCAGGGGGGACAGTTGGCTCATCGGTTCGATCCTGTGGTGGGGGCGCAGCGCGCGACGCGTCCGGCGCCCCGGGGAGTTGATGAAAAGCGGGTGGGTGCGGACGGCCCGTCAGGCCTTCTTCGCGCCCGGGAAGCCCAGCTTCTCGCGCTGCTCGTAGTACGCCTTGGCCACCGCCTGGGCCAGCGCGCGCACGCGCAGGATGTAGCGCTGGCGCTCGGTCACGCTGATCGCGCGGCGTGCATCGAGCAGGTTGAAGGTGTGGCTGGCCTTCATCACCTGCTCGTAGGCCGGCAGCGGCAGGCCCACCTCGACCAGCTTCTGCGCTTCACGCTCGCAGGCATCGAAGCGGTGGAACATTTCGTCCACGTCGGCGTATTCGAAGTTGTAGGTGCTCTGCTCGACTTCGTTCTGGTGGTAGACGTCGCCATAGGTCACCGGTTGCCCGTCCGGGCCGTAGGTCCAGACCAGGTCGTAGACGTTGTCGCAGTTCTGCAGGTACATGCACAGGCGTTCGAGACCGTAGGTGATCTCGCCCAGCACCGGGCGGCACTCCAGGCCACCGGCCTGCTGGAAGTAGGTGAACTGGGTCACTTCCATGCCGTTGAGCCAGACTTCCCAGCCCAGGCCCCAGGCGCCCAGCGTCGGCGATTCCCAGTTGTCCTCGACGAAACGCAGGTCGTGCACCAGCGGGTCGATGCCCAGCGCCTTCAGCGAATCCAGGTACAGTTGCTGGATGTTGTCCGGCGCCGGCTTCATCGCCACCTGGTACTGGTAGTAGCGCTGCAGGCGGTTCGGGTTCTCGCCGTAGCGGCCGTCGGTCGGGCGGCGCGAGGGCTGCACGTAGGCCGCGTTCCAGCGTTCCGGACCGATCGCACGCAGGAAGGTGGCCGGGTGGAAGGTACCGGCGCCCACCTCCAGGTCGAGCGGCTGGATGAGCACGCAGCCCTGCTGGGCCCAGAACTGGTTCAGGGTCTGGATCAGGCCCTGGAAGGTGATCGGAACGGTCGGGGTCGCGGACATGCGTACGAGTCTTGGCCGGCAAGGGGGTGCGTTAGTATAACGGCCGACCTGCGGGGCATTCCGTACCCGGGAGGAGCAGGCAGATGGAACATCGGCTGCCGGTGGGCACGCCCGGCGAGCCAGGCGACATCCCGCTGCCGTGGGGCCGCCTGCATTTCGAACAGGTCTGCGCAGCGCTGCTGGCCGATGGCCTGGTGGCCGAGCACGACGTCGAGCGCATGCGGTTTTCCGCACAGGGCGCGCGCAACGCCAGTGAAGTGCACCCGCTGGTGTTGCTGTCCAACCTCAAGCTGGCCGCCCGCGACGGTGGCGAACTGACCCTGGAACGCCTGACCGAATGGCTGGCCCGGCGCACCGGCAGCCGCTACCTGCGCATCGATCCGACCCGGGTCGACGTCGCTGCGGTCACCGCGCTGGTCTCCCATGCCTACGCCCGCCGCCACCGCTTCCTGCCGCTGGCGGTGGATGCCGAACGGGTGCTGGTGGCCACCAGCGAGCCGCTGGTGCAGGAGTGGCGCCGCGACCTGCAGCACCTGACCCGCCGCAGCATCGAGCTGGCGGTGGTCAATCCGCTCGACCTGCACCGCTACACCATGGAGTTCTACGGGGTGACCCGCTCGGTGCGGGGCGCGCGCGGCGATGTCCGCGGCGAAGCCAGCACCACCCTGCCCAGCTTCGAGCAGCTGGTCGAGCTGGGCCGTACCGGCGACGTCAATGCCGACGACCAGCACATCGTGCACATCGTCGACTGGCTGCTGCAATATGCCTACGAACAGCGCGCCTCGGACATCCACCTGGAACCGCGCCGCGAGATGGGGCGCATGCGCTTCCGCATCGATGGCGTGCTGCACAAGGTCTTCGAGGTGCCACCGGCGGTGATGACCGCCGTGGTCAGCCGCATCAAGGTACTCGGCCGCATGGACCTGGCCGAACGCCGGCGCCCGCAGGACGGCCGCATCAAGACCCGCTCGCCGGGCGGCCGCGAGGTCGAGATGCGCCTGTCGACCATGCCCACCGCCTTCGGCGAGAAGTGCGTGATGCGCATCTTCGACCCGGATGCCGCCTTCAAGAGCATCGACCAGCTGGGTTTCAGCCCGCAGGAGGCCGCCGGCTGGAATGCACTGGTCGAACGCCCGCACGGCATCGTGCTGGTCACCGGCCCGACCGGCTCAGGCAAGACCACCACCCTGTATTCCACGCTGAAGCGGCTGGCCACGCCGGACGTGAACGTGTGCACCGTGGAGGACCCGATCGAGATGATCGCGCCCGAGTTCAACCAGATGCAGGTGCAGGCCAACATCGACCTGGACTTCGCCAGCGGCGTGCGCACCCTGCTGCGGCAGGACCCGGACATCATCATGATCGGCGAGATCCGCGATCTGGAAACCGCGCAGATGGCGGTGCAGGCCTCGCTGACCGGCCATCTGGTGCTGTCCACGCTGCATACCAACGACGCGCCGTCGGCGGTCACCCGCCTGCTCGACCTGGGCGTGCCGCACTACCTGCTGGCCAGCACCCTCAACGGCATCCTCGCCCAGCGCCTGGTGCGCACCCTGTGCCCGCACTGCAAGCAGCCGCACACCCTTGGTGCTGCCGACTGGGCGGTGCTGGCTGATAGCCAAGCTGCATATCCAGATGCCGCCACGCCCTGTCGGCCGGTTGGTTGCCTGGAGTGCCGGCGCACCGGATTCCTCGGCCGCATCGGCCTGTATGAGTTGCTGCCATTGGGCTCGCGGCTGCGTGGGCAGATCCGCGCCGACATGGATCTGGCCGGTTTCACCCGTGCCGCGCGGGCTGAAGGGCTGCGAACCCTGCGCCAGGCCGGGCTTGAAAAGGTGGCGCAGGGGCTGACTACAATCGAGGAAGTCCTGTCAGTCCTGCCGCCCCCGGATGAACCCAGCCCCGTTCCTGATCCTTGAAACCGGCCGCCCGGTGCCGTCGCTGCGCCGCTACGGGCGCTTCCCGCACTGGATCCGGGTGGCCGCCGGGCTGGAAGAGCACGAGACGGTGGTGGTCGATGTCGAGCACGGGGATGCCCTGCCCGACCCGCATGCCTTCGCCGGCGTGCTGGTGACCGGCTCGGCCGCCTTCGTCACCGACCACGCCGAGTGGAGTGAGCGCAGTGCCGCATGGCTGCGCCAGGCCGCCCACGACGACTTGCCCGTGTTCGGTATCTGCTACGGGCACCAGCTGCTGGCGCACGCGCTGGGTGGCGAGGTGGCCTACAACCCGGCCGGGCGCGAGTCGGGCACGATCGAACTGGAGCTGCAGCCGCAGGCCGCGCAGGACCCGCTGTTCCAGGGCCTGCCGCAGCACTTCGCCGCCCACGCCACCCACCTGCAGACCGTGTTGCGCGCGCCTGACGGTGCCGAAGTACTGGCACGCTCGCCGCTGGATGGCTGCCATGCCTTCCGCTGGGGGCGCCAGGCCTGGGGCGTGCAGTTCCACCCCGAGTTCGCCACCCACCACATGCGCGGCTACGTGCGTGCCCGCGCCGACTGCATCGGCCGCCATGGCGGCTGTGCCCGCAGCATCGAGCGCGCGGTCAGCGCCGCACCGCTGGCGCGCCAGCTGCTGCGCCGCTTCGTTCGCCAGGCGCGGCTGTCTTCAGCCCAGCCGGCGGCAAAACAGGGATAATCGGCGGCACGGGCAAGCGCCCGGCCCCCTCCTGTCCTTCCCGGATGTCCATGAAAGAGATTCGCAAGCTGCCGGCCTCGGCGGGCGCCCAGTGGTTGCTGGATACGTTCTCGCTGTATCGGCGTGCGCCGCTGCAGCTGGCCCGGATCGGTCTGACCTGGCTGCTGGTGAGCTGGGTGGTCACCCTGTTGTCGACGCTGATTCCCGGCGCTGCCGGCATGGCCGTGCAGCTGATGACCCTGGCCATCTCGCCGATCATGTTCGGCGGCATGCTGTACGCCGTGGGTGAGATCGACGAAGGTCGCCCGGGCCTGGCCTCGCACCTGCTGCAGCCGATCCGCGACCACCGCGTCAGCCACCTGCTGGTGCCGCTGGCGATCCAGGTGCTGGCGGTGCTGCTGCTGGGCGCGCTGCTGTTCCTGATGATCGGCCGCGAAGGCTTCACCGCCTTCAGCGAGGTCATGACCAAGATGGAAGAGATCAGCCGCAGTGGCCAGCAGATCAAGCCGGACGATGCCGCGGCGCTGGTGGCCAACCTGCCGGCCAAGCGCATCGCACTGTGGATGCTGCTGGTGTTCCTGAGCGCGGTCGCACTGTCGCTGGCAATGTTCACCCAGCCGGCGCTGGTGGTGTTCGACAAGCAGAGCGGCATGCACGCGCTGCGCCTGAGCCTGCAGGGCTGCATCGAGAACATCGGCGCAATGATCGTGTTCGCCGTGCTCGGCCTGATCGCCGCGTTCTGCATCTACATCCTGTTCGTGATCGTGATCCAGATCGCGATGCTGATCGGCGGCCCGCTGGCCGCCGCCTTCATCGCCCAGCTGGTGCTGACCACGGTGCTGATGCCGCTGTATGTCGGCGCGGTCTACGCCGCGTGGAAGCAGATGTTCGTGCACCGTGGCAGCCGCGCCGCACCGCCGATCCCGACCACGCCGACCTCGAGCGACATCTTCCACGCCTGATGAAAAAAGGGGACGGAGGGGATTAAGTCGTTAGCTGCACACACTGGGCATAAACGACTTAATCCCCTCCGTCCCCTTTTTTCTTTCAGGCGGCGGGCTTCTTGACTGCCGACGACGGCACCAGCCAGCGTGCGGCGTGGATGCCCAGCTCATAGAGCAGGCACATCGGGATCGCCAGCATCAGCTGTGAAACCACGTCCGGCGGGGTCAGCACCGCCGCCAGCACGAAGATGCCGACGATCGCGTAGCCGCGGCCTTCCTTGAACTGCTGCGGCGTCACCCAGCCCAGCAGCACCAGGATCACCATCGCCACCGGCAGTTCGAAGCTGCCGCCGAAGGCGAAGAAGATCGCCAGCACGAAATCCAGGTAGGCATTCGCATCCGGGGTGATCGCAATCACGTCCGGGCTGAAGGTGGTGAGGAAGTGGAACACCGCCGGCAGCACCAGGAAGTAGGCAAAGGCACAGCCGGTGTAGAACAGCAGCACCGAGGACACCAGCAGCGGCACCGCCAGGCGCTTCTCGCGCGCATACAGGCCGGGCGCGACGAAGGCCCACAGCTGGTACAGCAGCCACGGCACCGCCACGAACAGGGCAACGAAGAAGGTCAGCTTCAACGGCGCGAAGAAGGCGCCGGCCGGATTGGTGGCAATCATCGTCTGCCCGTTCGGCAGCTGCGAGACCAGCGGCTCGGCCAACGCGTTGTACAGTTTCTGGGTGAACGGCAGCAGCGCCAGCAGCACCACGCCCAGGCCCAGCAATGCGCGCACCAGGCGGCCGCGCAGTTCCACCAGATGTTCGACCAGCGAGCTCTCGCCGAAATCCTGTTCACTCATGGCTGGCGCTCCGTGCGCGGCGGCGGCGGCGCACCGGCTTCAGGGGGTGTCGCCGGCGTCGGCTCGGGAGCGACGCCCTCCTGTACCGGTGCATCGGCACGGGTCAGGCCGCTCATATGCGGCGGCAGATCCGCAGGCGCCGGTGCGCGTACCTCCTGCGCCAGCGTATCGCCCTGCTGCTGCGCCTCCTGCGCTTCGCGACGGATCGCTTCGCCGCTGGCACGCAGCTGGTTCTCGGTGTCCTGCATGCCCTGGCGAACGTCCTGCATCTGCCGCTTGATCTCCTCGGCTTGCAGTTCGCGCTCCAGTTCCTGTTTCACCGAATCCCATTGATTGCGGGCGCGACGCACCCACAGGCCGGCAAAGCGGGCCGCCTTGGGCAGGCGCTCGGGACCGAGCACCACCAGGGCGACCACGGCGATCACCAGCAATTCGCTGAAGCCGATATCAAACACCGCGACCGCTCCGGATCAGCGAGGGGTGCGGTCGTGCTCGTCCTGCGCGGTGCGCGAGGCGTCCTGGCTGCGCGACTCGTCGCCCAGCTGCGCGTTCGGCTTGTCGTCGTCGCGCATGCCCTTCTTGAATTCCTTGACCGCCGAACCGAGGTCCTTGGCGCCACTGGTCAGGCGCTTGGTGCCGAACACCAGCAGGACGATGGCCAGCACGACCAACCAATGCCAGATGCTGAAACTGCCCATAAAGACGCTCGTTACGTTAGTGATCAGGCTGTCGAGCATAGCGCACCGGCTGTTAGCCCGCGCGCGTGACGAAAGTCAGTTTCCGCCCAGCGTTTCCGTGCGGATTTCGCCGTCGTTGACCGGCTGGAAGCCCTGCTGCTGCGGCGGCGGGTTCTGCGGAACGTTCTGCAGCGGCGCGGTGGTGGCTTCGGCCGGGGCCGCCGGTGCTGCCTGAACAGGCGCAGGCACAGGGGCGGCAGCCGGCGCCGGCGCCGGACGCGGTGCATTGCCACCGTTGCCGTTGCGGTTGTTGCGGGCCGCGTAGGTGGCCTCTTCCAGGCGATCGCGGAAGGCGACCACGTCCATCGACGGCGAACCGACGGCGCGACCTTCGAAGATCATGCGCGGCGTGGTGTTGCTGCCGTAGGCGTCAAGGTTGGCGGCATCGTCGATCTGCAGCACCGCGCCATCCAGCGCAACACCGGCGAACAGGCCGCGCGCGCGCGACCACGACCAGATCTCGGCCTTCAGCTGGCCGTCGGTGGCGGCGGCGGCATTGCGGCCGACCGGACCGGCGGCAACGCCGGCATCGGCGCCAAGCGTGAACTTGCCATTGACCAGGTTGTCCAGGCTGCGGTCGTTGCGGAACACCAGCACCACGTCCGAAGACTGCACGCCGGCCTGGAAGCCGATGCTGCCACCGGTCAGCTTGACGAATACCGGGCTGGACCAGGCGCCATTGGGCATGCGCACCGACATCAGCCCGTGGCCGCGACGACCGCCAATGACCAGGCCGGCCTTGATCGTGTCGGGAATGACGATGACCGCGCGGCCTTCGTCGAGCAACTTGTCCGGAATTCCCTGTTCAGGGATTTCCTGGATCTCCGCCAGCACGCGCACGGCATTGCGGGCGCGCTGGTCTTCCTGCGGTCCGGCCATGGCCTGGCTGGACAGCAGGCTGGCGGCGATCAGCAGGGCTTGGATCGGGCGACGCATGGCAGGCTCCAGAAGTCAGTCCATAGGAAGATATAGCAAGTGACTGAAATTAGTAGTGTTGTCATGAATCCCCAATGAGCGTTCTCTGCTCACATAGATGCGCGCTATGCCAGCAATCCGAACCCTGCATCCCGGCGCGGCACCGGATCGGCGACAATGCACCCCATGCTCGACGCACCCGATACCGCCGTGCTGGCGGTCAACCTAGGCACGCCCGATACGCCGACGGCCCCCGCCGTACGCCGTTACCTGGCCGAATTCCTGTCCGACCGCCGCGTGGTCGCGATCCCGCCACTGCTGTGGCAGCCGCTGCTGCGCGGACTGATCCTGCCGCTGCGCAGCAGCCGTTCGGCGGCCAAGTACGCCCAGGTCTGGCTGCCGGATGGCTCACCGCTGATGGTCCATACCCGGCAGCTGGCGCAGGCGATGCAGGCCCTGCTGCCAACCCTGAAAGTGCGCCACGCAATGCGCTATGGCGAACCGGCCCTGGCCCACGAGCTCGACCGCCTCGCCGCCGAAGGCGCACGCCGCATCGTGGTGCTGCCGCTGTACCCGCAGTACTCCACCACCACCACCGCCTCGGTCGAGGACCGCGTCGACGCCTGGCAGCGGCGCAACCCGGGCGTGACCGTCAGTCTGGTACGCGACTACTCGGTCGACCCGGGCTGGGTCGAGGCCGTTGCCGGCTCGATCCGCCGCTACTGGGAACAGCACGGCCGCAGTCAGAAACTGATGTTCTCCTTCCACGGCATCCCGCAGCGCCTGGCCGACGCGGGTGATCCGTATCCGCAGCGCTGCGAGGCCAGCGCGCAGGCCATCGCCAACGCGCTGGGCCTGGGCAAGGACGACTGGCAGATGGGTTACCAGTCGCGCTTCGGCCGCGAGCGCTGGCTGCAGCCTTACGCTGAGCCGAGCCTGTGGGCGTTGGCCGAATCCGGTGTGAAGCAGATCGACGTGGTCTGCCCCGGCTTCGCCACCGATTGCCTGGAAACGCTGGAAGAAGTCGCGATGGGCTTCACCGAAACGCTGGCCGAACGTGGCGCGACGATGCGCTACATCCCCTGCCTCAATGCCGAACCGGAACACGCGCGCGCCCTG
Source organism: Stenotrophomonas sp. LC732 (assembly GCF_052446685.1). NCBI lineage: Bacteria > Pseudomonadati > Pseudomonadota > Gammaproteobacteria > Lysobacterales > Lysobacteraceae > Stenotrophomonas > Stenotrophomonas sp. LC732. The sequence goes on from NZ_CP199214.1 coordinate 4,424,519, forward strand.
GCGCGACTGGCCGTGGCCTCGCTGGCATGAGTCTGCAACCCTTTGAACTCGAGGTGGGCGGCACCCGCGTCGCCGGCCTGCGCAACAGCGGCGACGGCCCGCGCGTGCTGGCCCTGCATGGCTGGCTCGACAATGCCGCCAGCTTCGTGCCGCTGGCGCCGCACCTGGCGTCGCTGCAGCTGGTGGCGATCGACCTGCCCGGCCATGGCCACAGCGCGCACCTGCCGGCCGGTGCCAGCTACACCACGGCGGCCGCGATCTGCCACGTGCTTGATGTGGCCGACGCCCTGGGCTGGGACCGCTTCAGCCTGCTCGGCCATTCGATGGGCGCCGGCATCGCCAGCCTCACCGCCTCGGTCAGCGACCGCGTCGAGCGCCTGGTGGCGATCGAAGCTCTCGGCGGCCTGCGCGGCCCCGAAGAAGAGACCGCCCATCGCCTGCGCGAGCATGTGAGCGCCACCCGTGCGTTGGCGCGCAAGCAGCTGCGCGTGTTCCCCGACCTGGCCGCGCCGATCCGCGCACGGATGATGACCAACCAGCTCAGCGAACCGTGCGCACGACTGCTGGTCGAGCGCGGCGTGGAACCGGTCGAAGGCGGGTATCGCTGGTGCAGCGATCCGCGCCTGATGCTGCCCACCGCGATCCGCCTCAGCGAGGGCCAGATCGACAACCTGCTGCAGGCCATCGCCTGCCCGACACAGGTGATCTATGCCACGCCGGCGCAGTCGTATTATCCCGAGCCGATGCGCAGCGATCGCCTGCAGCACCTGCGGGATGGCCGGCTGGCAGTGTTTCCCGGCAACCATCACCTGCACATGGAAGATCCGGAACAGATCGCAGGCGTGATCCTGCACTTCTTCAGCAACGACAACGCCGGCTGAGCGCAGGCGTCCGCGCGCTTCACTCCGCGCGTTTGCGGCCGATACATCAGTTGCGGGCCCCTGCGCCCGCTGCACGCGGGCCCGGTCGGTCCTGCGGCATGTGTCTGGTTCTGCAAGGAAGTCCGCATGCCCGCTCTGCTGCACCGTCACCCACAGGATGTGGCCGCGGTGTCCCGTCTCCGCGTCGCTGATCGCGCCGCATCCCTCGAATTCCCGGCACCCGCCCTCGTCACGCCCTGCTGCGTGCGTTGCGGCGTGCTCGTTGTCGTCTGCTGACCCAGGAGCCTCCGATGTCCATTGCATCCGCCCGTCCCCCCGATACCGCCCGCCTGTCGCACCTGCAACAGCTCGCCCGCGGTGCTGACCGCCGCCTGCTGACCGGCAGCGCGGCACTGGCCGTGACCGGGCTGGTGCTGGCCCTGCGCGGTCCGCACGGTGTGGCCGCCGCGTTGGTCGCGGGCGCTGTGCTGCCCGCCTTGTGGCTGGCCGGTCCGTTGGCAGGCCGCGGCATCGCCCGCAACGCCCTGGCAATCCTGGTCGCGCTGCAGCTGGCCCTGTTGTCCGCGATCACCGGCCTGTCGCCGGCGTTGCCGATCGCCCTGCTGCTGGGCGTGCTGCTGGACCATCGCGATCGTCTGCCGGTGTGGCTGGCCGGTAGCATCGGCACGCTTGCACTGCTGGCCCCGCTGCCGGCCGGTGCTGCGGTGGGGCCGGCGCTGCTGCAGGCCGCGATGCTGGCCGGCCTGACCCTGTTCCTTGGCCAGGTCGCACTGCGGCTCCGCCAGCAGACCGAAGCGCTTGGCCACGGTCCCCGCCGGCTGGCCGCGCTGGCGCGCGACATCGCCACCGGCGCCGATCTTGATGCACATGCTGACACCACCGCCTACGCACCGGGTTCGCTGGCCCATGCGCTGGCCGACACCGCACGCCATGTGCAGGCCCAGCGTGGACGCGAAGCGGAGGCACACGCCGAGAACGCGCAGATCCGCCAGGCCCTCGATGCCTCGCGCACCGCGATGATGATTGCCGACAACGATCACGTGATCCGCTACGTGAACCGCTCGGTGGTGGCCCTGCTGCGCAACCAGCAGGCAACGTTGCGCCAGGCCTTCCCCGATTTCGATGCCGAGCGCCTGGTCGGTAGCAGCATCCATCGCTTCCACGCCAACCCGGACCGGATCCGCGCCATCCTCAATGGCCTGCAGGTCAGCCACAACGGCAAGGTACAGATCGGCCCGGTGCACTTCGCACAGGTGGTTACTCCGGTCTTCGACGCACAGGGCGTGCGCCTGGGCTTTGCCGTGGAGTGGCATGACCGTACCCATGAGCTCGCCTTGGAGAACGCCGTCGCCGGCATCGTCGCGGCCGCCGCCGCCGGCGACCTCGACCAGCGCCTGCAGGCAACCGAAGGTGCCAGCTTCCTCGATGGCCTCACCGGTGGCATCAACCAGCTGCTGGATACGTTGGGCAGTACGGTTGACGAGGTGCGGCAGATGCTCTCGGCGCTGGCCAGCGGCGATCTCGATCGACGCATGCATGGCGAGTATCACGGCGCGTTTGCCGCGATCCAGCGCGATGCCAACGCCACCGCCGGCCAGCTGGCGCGCATGGTGGGCCGTATCCAGCAGTGCGCGTCCTCGATCAGCACCGCTGCCAGCGAAATCGCTGCGGGCAATGGCGCGCTGTCCGAGCGCAGCGAGCGCCAGGCAGCGCACCTGCAGGAAACCGCCGCTTCGATGGAAGAGCTGACCGCCACCGTGCGCCAGAACGCTGCCCATGCGCGCGAGGCGAGCCAGCTGGCGATCACCACCCAGAGCGCCGCCAGCGATGGCAACGTCGCCATGCAGCGGGTCGTCGACACCATGCAGGCGATCGAGGGAGCCTCGAAGCGGATCGGCGACATCACTGGCGTGATCGATGGCATCGCCTTCCAGACCAATATCCTCGCGCTCAACGCGGCAGTGGAGGCCGCCCGTGCCGGCGAGCAGGGCCGTGGCTTCGCGGTGGTGGCCAGCGAGGTGCGCGTGCTGGCGCAGCGCTCCGCCGCTGCGGCTCAAGAAATCAAGAAGCTGATCGATGAGGCAGGTCGCCAGGTGGGCGAAGGCGCCCAGCTGGTGGCCGATGCGGGCCAGCGGATGCAGGGCATTGTCGGGGGCGTTGAGAATGTCAGCCACCTGATGCACGAGATCTCGGCGGCCTCGCAGGAGCAGTCGGTCGGCATCGAGCAGATCAACCAGACCGTGGTGCAGATGGACCAGGCGACGCAGCAGAATGCCGCGCTTGTGGAGGAAGCCACCGCGGCCGCACGCGAGCTGCAATCGCAGGCGGGTACGCTCACCGAGGCGGTATCGGTGTTCCGCCAGCAGGAACCGCACGAGGTCTCGCGGGCCGCCTGATCCGGGCCTGCAGTTCCATCCCGGTCAAGACGGCGCCCGCAGGGCGCCGTTTTTTTTGCCTGCTTTTGCGTGATGGGTCAGGAAAAAAAGGCCGCTTCCGGACCTGCCGTGAGGAGCGACCAACCCTGGCTGGTGCCGCATCCACATATGGCGTGAATCTACTGTGCGCCCGCATGCCCTCGGTAGTCGCCAACCTTGGTTGGCGCTGGGGCTGCCCGCGGAGAATATCCACGCATGGCGTGCATCTACCGGCCGGTGTGCAGCTATGGCGGTGCCGGCCGGCGGCCGGCACTACCCGCATGTTCTGCGCACAAAGAAAAACCCCGCTGCGCAAGCAGCGGGGTTTTGGGTGTAAACCCTGGCGATGACCTACTCTCGCATGGCTTGAGCCACACTACCATCGGCGCAGCTGCGTTTCACTTCCGAGTTCGGGATGGGATCGGGTGGTTCCACAGCGCTAATTTCACCAGGGAGGCTTTTGGAGCGTCGCACTCGTCCCGGGGGACAAGGCGCCAGCCTCGCATAGTTCTTGTGACGTAGCGTGCACTTGGATGCTCTTACGACGCTGTCGTAAAGCCAAGGCAACTTGAGGTTATATGGTCAAGCCGCACGGATCATTAGTATCAGTTAGCTCAATACATTGCTGTACTTACACACCTGACCTATCAACCACGTAGTCTACATGGTTCCTTCAGGGGGCTTGTGCCCCGGGAGATCTCATCTTGAGGCGCGCTTCCCGCTTAGATGCTTTCAGCGGTTATCGCTTCCGAACATAGCTACCCGGCAATGCCACTGGCGTGACAACCGGAACACCAGAGGTTCGTCCACTCCGGTCCTCTCGTACTAGGAGCAGCCCCTCTCAAATCTCCAACGCCCATGGCAGATAGGGACCGAACTGTCTCACGACGTTCTGAACCCAGCTCGCGTACCACTTTAAATGGCGAACAGCCATACCCTTGGGACCGACTACAGCCCCAGGATGTGATGAGCCGACATCGAGGTGCCAAACACCGCCGTCGATATGAACTCTTGGGCGGTATCAGCCTGTTATCCCCGGAGTACCTTTTATCCGTTGAGCGATGGCCCTTCCATACAGAACCACCGGATCACTAAGTCCTAGTTTCCTACCTGCTTGATCCGTCGATCTTGCAGTCAAGCACGCTTATGCCTTTGCACACAGTGCGCGATGTCCGACCGCGCTGAGCGTACCTTCGAGCTCCTCCGTTACTCTTTAGGAGGAGACCGCCCCAGTCAAACTACCCACCATACACGGTCCCCGACCCAGATAATGGGCCCAGGTTAGAACGTCAAGCACGACAGGGTGGTATTTCAAGGATGGCTCCGCCACAGCTAGCGCCATGGTTTCATAGCCTCCCACCTATCCTACACAGACGAACTCAACGTTCAGTGTAAAGCTATAGTAAAGGTTCACGGGGTCTTTCCGTCTTGCCACGGGAACGCTGCATCTTCACAGCGATTTCAATTTCACTGAGTCTCGGGTGGAGACAGCGCCGCTGTCGTTACGCCATTCGTGCAGGTCGGAACTTACCCGACAAGGAATTTCGCTACCTTAGGACCGTTATAGTTACGGCCGCCGTTTACTGGGGCTTCGATCAAGAGCTTCGCCTTGCGGCTGACCCCATCAATTAACCTTCCAGCACCGGGCAGGCGTCACACCCTATACGTCCACTTTCGTGTTTGCAGAGTGCTGTGTTTTTGATAAACAGTCGCAGCGGCCTGGTTACTGCGACCCTCTTCAGCTATAGCTCGCACGAGCCACCAAAAAGGGTGCACCTTCTCCCGAAGTTACGGTGCCATGTTGCCTAGTTCCTTCACCCGAGTTCTCTCAAGCGCCTGAGAATTCTCATCCTACCCACCTGTGTCGGTTTACGGTACGGTCTGCGTAAGCTGAAGCTTAGGAGCTTTTCCTGGAAGCGTGGTATCAGTGACTTCGCCATAAAGGCTCGTCTCGGTGCTCGGTCTTAAAGGATCCCGGATTTGCCAAAGATCCAAACCTACCGCCTTTCCCCAGGACAACCAACGCCTGGTACACCTAACCTTCTCCGTCCCTCCATCGCACTTACGCGAGGTGCAGGAATATTAACCTGCTTCCCATCGACTACGACTTTCGTCCTCGCCTTAGGGGCCGACTCACCCTGCGCCGATTAACGTTGCGCAAGGAAACCTTGGGCTTTCGGCGTGCGG